>OY970235.1:5038178-10076357 GCA_963714145.1 uncultured Actinomycetota bacterium
TTGACGTTCAGTTCCAGGTCCAGCGCGCCGGCGACGACCTCGTTGGCGGGTGCCTTGTGCACGCCGCGGCTGTCGTCGTTGCGGCCCCAGATGCCGGCGATCGCACCGCTCGGCGGCATCAGCCGCGGCTGCCGCAGCTGCGGGTCGTAGAAGTACACCCAGGGGTAGTAGAGCGCGGCATAGGCGGACGAGTAACGCGCCTTCTCCTTGACCCACTCGCGGACCTGCTGCGCGGTCAGTCCCTTCGGCGTGTCCAGGATCGCCATCCGGTCCTTCATCGCCTCGCAGTGCTCGATCAGCGCACCCTGCACGGCGCGGACGCCGTCGAGGTCGATCTGGCCGCTCTCGTAGCTGGCCATCAGGTCCGGCATCGCGACGATGGTGACATCGTCCAGAGTGGACAGACCGGCGATGCCACTGCGCGCGGTCTCGTCGCCAAGGTAGTCGTCCGGGGTGAGCCGGGCCGGCAGCGAGGCTCCGCCGGACAGGGTGATCACGCCGGAGCTGGGCACCCGCTCGGCCACCGGCGCGCTGCCCACCTCGGCCGCCTGGACCAGCACCGAGCGGGCCAGCGTGGTGGTGAGGTCGTTGCGGCCCTTGCGCGGGCTGATCCCCTCGTACCGCTCGGTGGTGTCACCGCGCTGCACGACCACGGTGAACGTGTCGTCGATCGGCTCGGCATGGGCGCCACCGCCACCGTCGCCGTCGGTGGACGGCCGGGACGTCTCGAGTGCCGGCGGCCCGATCCGCGGCTCCACCCGGATGGTGATGCCATCGCCGGCCAGGCCCTGCTCGCGGGCCTCAATCCGGTAGACACCCTGGCCGGCCTTGACCGAGCTGGTCAGCTCGGCGGTGGCGCGCTGCGGCTCGGCCGCGCCGTTCTCGCCAATGCGGACGATGTAGGCGGAACCACCCTGGTTATTGAAGTACTGGTAGACCGCGTGCGGCAGGTACGCACCGTCCGCCCATTCACCGAATGTCTTGACGTACTGGCCCCAGTTCGTCACCTTGATCGGCTTGTTGTATGGGCCATCCGCGGTGATCCCGACGAAGGCGGTGATGGCGGTGCCGACCCCCTCGATGGGTCGCGATCCGCTCTGCACCTCTTCGACGTAGACGCCAGGGGACCTGTAGTTAGGCATTTCACTCCTCGGTCGGACCGTCGACCGCGAGCGTCCCGCGTGGACAGTGCGGAGCGGAACGTCTCTGCGCCTGCCCGTTGGCGCGGCAAGATCCGCACCAAGAGGCAGGGGCGGAGCTAGGGGGTGTCTGATGGTTCTTGGTGGATGCCCGCGGCGTCCAGGCGGCGTCCGGCAAGGCCGAGGAGGAGCCGATACCGGGGTTGTATCGGCGACGACGAGAACGCCGCCGGTCGTCGTCTGGGCGTCGTGGGCGCCGCCGAAGAGCCGTCAGACACCCCCTAAACGACCTGGCGCACGTCCGCGGCCGTCACCGTCGGCTCCTGCACCGGGATCTCCAGCCCGCTCACCTGCACGACCAGGCCGTCCAGCAGCCCGAACGCGTCACCGTAGCCGGGCAGGGTGAGCGCGTCGTACCAGGGCAGCAGCACCTCGCCGGCCGGCGACCCGGTGATCCGCAGGTGCCGCATCCGCTCACCGGACAGCGGCATGATCGCCGGCGCGGCCGGGAAGCCGGCGACCATCAACGCCGACTCCAGCCGCTGCAGGAACATCGCGTCCGCCCGGGCGGTCCAGGCGCGGTGGCCGGCGTGGCCGCGATGGTCCAGCCGGAGCTGGCCGTCACCGGTCCATTCCAGCGTGACCCGGCCCCACGGGTCGGTTGGGCTGTGCTCGTTGCCGGCTTCGTACCACAGGTGCTCCACAGTTCTGAAACCTACCGTCCTCGCGTCCGGGCAAACGCCGATTGGATCCGGTCATAGATCTGCTGGCGCAGCGCCAGCTCGCGCTCGATCATCGCCGCCTTGGTCGCGGCGTCGGCGTGGAAGTCGGCCTGCGGCCACTCGGCCCAGCCCCAGTCCGACTTGGACGAGTTCGCCGCCGCGTTCAGCGGCACCAGGTTCTCCGCCATGTTGAGGATTGCCAGCGCTTCAGGGTCCGGCAACATGACGAAGTTGTCCATCGCCACGATGTCCATCACCGGCACCAGGTGGTCGGGCCGGAACGGGTTCTCCGGCGTGTTCGGGCGGCCCACCACGTCCACCGTCTCGGCGGCCACCCGGGCCCGGGCGGCGCCGTCCGGGGTGCGGCCGCGCAGCTCGGCGTACCGGGTCCGGACGATGTCCGAGCTGGCCGCCCGGCGCCACATCAGCTGCTCGCGGCCGATCCGGGCCGCCTCCGCGATCCCGTACTGGGTGTCGCCGATCAGCTCGGCCCGCTCGGCCACCAGCGCGCGGACGTCGTCCGGCAGCCGGGCCACCCGGACGTCGCTGTCCAGCCCGCGCAGGTCGACCCCACGGCGGGTCAGCTCACCGTTCAGCTCCCGGATCCGGGTCTGCGCCTGCTGCACCTCCTGCCGCACGGCCACCAGTCGCTGGCCCAGCTCGGCCTGCATCGCCTCGGCCTTGGCGACCAGCCGCTGCACCGCCTCGGCCTGGCCGCCGGCCGGGCCGGGCGCCGGGCCGGTGTCGGTCAGTGCCTGCACCGGCGGAGCGTCCGTAGCCGCCCCGACCGTCGCCGGATCGACCGCCCCGGTCTCGATCCGACCGGGCGACGCGCCCTCCGCGGCACCGGCCGGGCCGGGCCGGTCGGCCGCCGGCGCCGCCGGATCGGCCGGCGCCGGGGTTCGGGCCGGGTCGGGCGGCGACGGACCGTCCGGTGCGCCGCCCTCGTGCGGGCCGGCCTCGTGCGGTACGACCTCGTCGGCACCCTCGACGAAGTAGCTGCCGGGCTCGGGCGCCGGTGCGGCGTGCGGCGTCCCGTTGGCCTGCGCGGCGGCCTGGTACGCGCGGGCGGCGTCGATGTCGCGGCCGAGCTGGTCGAGATGCCGCTGGTGCAGGGTGGTCTTCGGGTTGACCATCGGCTGCTTGTTGGCGTCCAGCACCACGTTGCCGTTGGCGTCCTTCAGCCAGAAGTCGCCCATCAGGCTGTTGTCGTGCCGGACACCGGGCGACTGCGCGGTCGGCCGCCAGACCGTCTTCGGGTCCACGTACTCGTCCAGGAAGCCCAGCTGGTGGCCGAGCTCGTGGGCGAAGGTGGTCTCGTTGTCGCCGGTGAACCAGCGGTTCTGCACCGTCGCGCCGCGGCCCGGCAGCACCTCGACGTTCAGGTTCGCCAGCGCCGGGTCGTCCACGAACTCGACCCGCACATGCAGCCGCTCGCCGCCCGGCAGCTTCCGGCCGTTGTTGTACTGCGCGTCGACGCCGGCGTGCGTCTGCTCCTGCATCTTCAGCAACTGCTCCGGGGTGACGCCGGCCTTGCCCTCCAGCCGGACCTTCATCGTCACTTCGGTCAGCTTGCCGCCCGGCCCGTAGTCGAACGTCCGTACCTCGAACCCGGACATGATGCCGTAGCCGTACGGGGTGTTGTCCCAGTTGTTCATCGGGTTGCCGGCCGCGTCGACCATCTGGTCCACCCGGTAGGCCCGCACGTCGGTCGAGTTGGCCGCCTCGACCTGCTGGTTCTCGTAGAACTCGCGCAGCTCGGCCTGCCGCGCCGCGTAGTCCGACCCCTTGTCGACGCCGGTGACCTTGTCGAGCTGCTCCTGCGCCGCGGTCCGGTCCGCGGCCGGCCCGGGCCGCTCCGCGGCCGCACCGGCGGGCTCCGGGCCGACCGGTTCCGGCCCGGTGGCGGCCGGATCCGGTACCCCGGTCATCGACTCGGTGATCCGCTCGCTGGCCGGCGACGGCCGCGGGCCGGTCGGCTCGGCGACCGCCACGGTCGGGTCGGCGACCGCGGTCAACTGCTGGGTGGGCCGCTCGTGCACCGGCGTGGTCGCCGGCCCGGTCGGGTCGGCGACCGCGGTCAGCTGCTGGGTGGGCCGCTCGTGCACCGGTGTGGTCGGCGGCCCGGTCTGCTCGGCGGTCCGCACGATCGGGCTCTCGCCGAGTGCCTCGGACGGCACCGAGCCCAGCTCGGCCAGGGTCGTCGGGACCTTCTGCGCGGTGGCCGTGGTGTCCACATGCGAGCCGGCAGCGTCCACCCGGGCGGTGGGCTCGCCGCCGGCCGTGCCGGTGCCGGTGCCGGCGTGCGCGCCGGCGGCCGGCTCGGTACGCACCGCGGACCGGCCGGCCTGCACCGCCTGGCCGGCCAGCGAGAACGCCGCGCCGGTCGCGGCGCCCATCCCGCCGGCCATCCCGGCGGCCTCGGCGATGATGCCGAGCGGGTCGTTCGAGCGCCAGGTGTTGTCGTCCAGCATCGCGCCGGCCATCCCGGCCGGTACCCCGGCCAGCGCGTTCTGCACGCCCTCGGCGAGCACGGACGCGCCGACCCGGCCGACCCAGCCGGCCGCGGCGAGCCGGGCCAGCGCGGAGGTGCGCAGCAGCACGTTGCCCACGCCGGCGGTGAGCACGGCGGCGCCGACGTTGACCGCGCCGACCGCGACGTCGGTGCCGATCGCCTCGGCGCCGTAGGCGTGCCCGAGCATCACCGTCTTCACCACGATGCCGGTGCCCGCGGTGGCCGCCGCTGCCGCCGCCACCACGGCCGGCGTGAGCGTGCCGCCGGAGACCACGATCACCGCGATGCCGGCGGCCGCACCGGCGATCATCACGGCCTTGTCGGTGACCGAGTCGACCGCGCGGCGGTGGTCCTCGATGCTGTCGTGCGCGCCGCCGACCCGCCGCTCGAACCGGTCCCGGGCCGCCTCGATCGCAACCTGGTCGCCGCTGGCGATCGCCTTCTGCAGCGCCGCGTACGACTCGTCCGCCGCGGTCATCGACACGTCCAGCGCGTGGCCCTCGGTGCCGGCGAAGTACTGCCCGAGCCCGGCACCCTGGTCCAGCCCGCCGAACGCCGGGTTGCTCGCGACGCCGAGCGGCACCTCGTTGCCGCGCTCGTACCGCTCCCGGGCGTGCAGCCGGCCCAGCCGCTCCTCGGCCGACTTCGGTTCGCCCTGCAGCATGTCGCCGATGTCGAACTCTTCCCGGCCGGTCAGGTCGCCCTGGATGTCGGCGTCCATCTCCCGGCCGGTGCGCTGCTTGTACTTCGCCCGCAGCTCGTCCAGCTCGGCCTTGCTGCGCAGCCGGCTCGGGTCCCGCCGGTCGGTCAGCACCCGGCGCAGCGAGTCCTCGTCGGTGCCGAGGCCGCGGACCGCGTAGTCGATCTCCTGCTCGTCGCTGAGCTTGCCGTGCTGGGCGATCAGGTCGCGGGCCATGTCCGCGTCCTTGCCGCCCATCGAGAAGTACGTCATCGCCTGCAGCGCGCCGGGCCCCCAGGGCGAACCGGCGTCCATGTTCTGCTGCAGCGCGGTCATGTTCGCCTTGGCCCGCTGGTCGGCGGCGGCGTCGACCTTGTCCTCCAGCGCGGCGCGGCGGCGGGCCACATCGGCCGGGTTACCGCCCCACGCCTCGGTCCGCCGCTGTGTCTCGAACTCGGCCTGCACGTCCCGGCGGGCGTCCTGCTCGGCCCGCTCCCGCTGGTGCCGCAGCACCCGGATGATCTGGTCGTCGTCGCTGTACACAATGGACGACTGCTCGACCCGCAGCTGGGACGCGTCGATCGCGGTCTGGTCGCCGGACAGGTAGGCCTCGCCGAGCTCCAGCTCGGCGCCGGACATCTCCCCACCCAGGTCGGCACGCAGCGTGGACGCGTCGCCGCCGTGCAGGCCGCCGTAGCTGCCGGCCACCTCCTGGTTGCGCCGGCGAACCTCGGCCTCCACCTCAGCGGTGGTCATCCCGGTGCGCGCGGCCTGCGCCTCGACGTCCTGGCGGATGTCGGTAAAGACGCTGTTGATGCCGGCCTCGCTGGTGCCGGGGCCGTCCATCGCGTCGGTCAGCGCGATCGCGTCCGCTGTGGACACTTCGCCGGACGCCAGCGCGCGGGCCCGGGCCAGCTCGTTACCGGACATGTCGTCGGCCAGGTCCGCGTCCAGCGTGACGTGGAACATCTCCTCGTACCGGCGCTTGAACTCCAGCCGCTCCTCCGGCGACTTGTTCCGGAGCACCCGCATGATGGCCTTCTCGTCGGTGCCGGCGCCCTCCATCGCGTCGCGCACCTCGGCCACCTCGGCGCCCAGCGCGTCGCCCGCCGTCAGCTGCTGGGCCCGCTTCAGCTCGGCGCCGGACATGTCGTCCTTGAGGTCCTCGTCCATCGAGGAGCCGTAGCCGAGCGCGACATAGGCGCCCCGGATGGCGGCGATCTGGATCTTCGTCCGGCCGGTCAGCGCGCCGTAGATGCGCTGCTCGTCGGTGCCCCAGCCGTCCACCCCGGCGTGCACGGCGATCGCGGCCTGCTGCGCGTTGAAGCCCGGGGTCTGCGCCGCGCCGAGCCGTTCCAGCACCTGCCAGTCGGTGAGGTTCTCCGCCTCGGCCCGGAACCGCTCGGTCAGCTCCGGGATCCGGTGCTGGCCGATCCGGGTCATCATCCCGGTCGCCACCGCGGCCACCGCGCTGCCGGTAGCCAGGTACGTCTGCAGCACGGCCCGCTGGGCGGCGTCCAGGTGCGCCGTCGCGGCGGCCGCCTGCTCGGCGTTCTTCGTCGCCAGCGCGGCCTTGACCTCGTCGAGCATGTGCAGGTCGCCGGTGGCCCGGCTGACCGAGTCGTGGTTGCGGGCCTGCTCCCAGGCCTTGTTGTCGGCCTCGGCGCGCTGGCTCCAGCCCTTGATCAGCCCGAGCAGCCGCTGCCACCAGCTCTGCTCCTGGCTCACCCGCTGATCCCGCCACTGGTCGACCATGCCGACCGCGCGGCTCTCGTCCCGGTCCAGCGCCTCGCCCAGTTCCCGGGACTGCCGCGCCAACTGCCGGCGCAGCTCGGCCACCGAGTCGGCGACGCCGGCCGAGTTGCGCCGGGCCCAGCCGACCGTGGGCATCGCGGCGGCCAGCCCGGCCTGCTGCCGCTGCTGCTGGGCCGCCGCCTGATCTGTGGTGTCGGCCGATATCGGGGCCCGTTCGAAGGCGTCCCGGATCCGGCGGGCCTGCCCGGCCGCGGTCGTCTCGTACGAGGAGGCCAGGCTGGTCGCCGCCGACTGCAGGTCGCGCTCGCGCTTCTCGGTGGCCAACCGCTGGTTCGCCCGGACGGTGGCCGCGTCGGTGTGCAGCTTCTGCCGCAGCTTCTCGGCCTTGTGTTCGACCTGCGCCGGGTCGGCCTGCCCGGACGCGGCCTCGGTGCGGGCGGCGATGCTCTCCGACATCGACTCGCTGGCGCCGGCGATCGCGGCCTGCTCCTCCTTGCCGCGATCCTCGGTGGCCCGGCTGACCTGTTCGCTGGTCTCGGTCAGCTGCGCGCTGGATTGGTTGAGCGCCGCGGCGGTCTGCTCGCGCAGCTGGTTGGCCCGCTGGTCCAGCTGTTCGGCGGCCAGGCCGGCCTCGGCGCCGATGCCGTGCAGCTCCGCCCGCAGCTCCTCGGTGATGCCGGCGACCGCGTTCTCGCCGAGCTGCGGCGCCACCTCGGCCAGTACGCCGCCCGGCAGCGCCGCCGCCAGGCCGGCCTGCACGAAGCCCTGGCCGGCCTTGGGGACGTCGGTGAGCAGGGCGGCCAGCGCCTCGCCCAGATCGGCCCGCATCGCCGGGGACACCTGCGCCGGCGGCGGCGGGCCGCTATCGGTCAGCGTTATCGGTTGGCCAGGCGTGGCCTTGCGCTGATCGGTGGTGGGCGGTTCGCCCGCCTTGCGGCGGGCCTCGTCCATCTTCGGATCCTGGTGTGCCGCGTCGGCCGGGGTACCGGTGGCCAGCGCGGTCGCCGGTGCCGGGGCCGGCGGCGGCAGTTCGCCCGGCAGCAGCCCGGCGACCGTCACGCCGTACTGCTCGTCGCGGACGTCCGGGCTGCGCACCGGCTGCGGCATCGACTGGTCCGGGAGCCGGCGCTGCCCGGCCGCGGCGAGCAGCTGGCCCGCCCCCGGCACCGGGTCCGGCTCGGGCGGCGGGATCGGCTTCTCGCTGGCCGGTGGGGCAGGCACGGTCTTGGCCAGGCCGGCCGCGAAGTCCGGGCGCCCCGACCGGCGCTCGCCGTCCAGCGCGGCGCCCTTCTGGTGCAGCTGCCCGGGGGCGGCGGCGATCCCGGCGGTGTCCGGTGCCGGAACGCCCTGGATCGCCGCGGTGGTGCGCTGGTGCCACTGCTGGACGCCCTGGTCCGGTGGCCGGGGCCTGGGTGCCGGCACCAGGCGGGCCGGCATGGTCAGCACCCGCCGGGCCTCGGCCCGGTTCCGGATCGGCGCGGAGACGTCGGTGCCACCACCGGCGCCCGGCGCGGCCGGCTTCGCCGGCTCGGCCGACTCGTCGGCCGCCCGGCCGGCGCCGGTCTGCCCGCCGCGACCGGCTGAACCGCCGGCCGCGCCGCCGCCGGCCGGGGCGCCCCCACCGGTGTGCGCCGGAGCCTCATCGGTCAGCGCGTCGATCGCATCGCCCAGCGACTGCTGCCCCGCTGCCGGCCCGCCGCTGGCCGGCTGGCCGGCGGTAACCGGTTGGCCGCCGGTGGCCGGCTGGCCGGCGGTGGCGGGTTGGCCGCCGGTGGCCGGCTGGCCGGCGGTGGCGGGTTGGCCGCCGGTGGCCGGCTGGCCGGCGGTGGCGGGTTGGCCGCCGGTGGCCGGCTGGCCGGCGGCCGGCGGGTAGGTCAGCGCGTCGATGGCCGCGGCGAGCGAGCCCGCCGGGGGCGCGCCGTGGCCGGCGGTGGGGGCCTCGTCGGTCAGCGCGTCGATCTTGTCGCCGAGCGACTGGTCGGGCGGCCCGCCCCGCCCACCGGATCCACCGGGCCCACCGGGTGCGCCGGGGCTGCCCGGGGCGCCCGGGGCGTCGGGGGGTGCGGCGGCGGCACCGGCGACGTCGTGCGCGAGCTGGCCGCCGCCGGCCGGGGCCGGGGCGTCGTCGGTCAGCCCGTCGATGACATCGCCCAGCGACTGCTGGGCCGGTGCCGGCCGGCCGGCCAGCTCGCTGGGCCGGGCCAACACCGCGGCCAGGCCACCTGACCGGAACCGCGCCGGACCCGCCTCCGGGCGCATCAGATCATCCGATGTGGACGGACGGGGCGCGTCGGCGTCCGGGTTCATCAGGTCGTCCGGCCCGCGACCGGCCGACTCGGCCTCCGGGTCCAGCAACCCGTCCCGGTCGGCTTCGTCCGGCACCATCAACGCATCCGGATCCGCCGGCCCGGTGCCCGCGGACGGGTCGAGCAGACCGTCCGGTGTGGACGGTACGTTCGGATCCAGCAAGCCGTCCGGATCCGGGCCGACCGGCCCGGCGTCCGGATACATCAGGTCGTCCAGGTCGAACCCGCCCGGGGCCATCAGCCCGTCCGGGTCCGGTCGGCCGGTATCGGCATCCGGCTTCATCAGGTCGTCCGGGCCCGGCCCGGCACCCGCGTCGTCGTACGGGTTCAGCAGGCCGTCCGGGGTGGACGGGGCAGCGGCGATCCGGCTGGCGACGTCCCGGGCCTGAACCTCAGCGGCGTCGTCGGGGTGGCTCACCTCGCCGTCGCGGCCGACCGGCCCCGCGGTCTGCTGCACCACGTGGGTCAGCTCGTGCGCGAGCAGCTCGCGGCCGGCCGGGCTGGCCGGGTCGCGCTGGCCGCCGAGGAAGATGTCGGTGCCGCTGGTGAACGCCTCGGCCCGCACCGACCGGTTCAGCCCGGCCGCCGGCGAACCGTCGTGCAGCCGCACCGCGGACAGGTCGAAGCCGAAGTGGTACTCCATCTCGGCCCGCAGTGACGGGGGCAGCGGCGCGCCACCGCCGCGCTGGGTCTCGATGGCCGCGCCGATCCGGGGGTCCAGCGGGCCGGCGCCCTGGCTCGACCCGTCCCCGGGCGGCGCCGCGTTCGCATCCCGCAGCAGGTGCGTCATCGCCTTGTTGCCGACGGCGGCGGCGTCGACCGGCGCCGCCGCCTCCCGCTCCGGGCTGGCCACCGCGACGGCCGCGTGCAGGTTGCCCTGCTCCGGCGCGGTGTGCTCGCGCTCGTGCCCCATCCGGCTGCCTAGTCGCCGTGGCCGCCGGGACCGTGCGCGTGCCCGGCGTGGTCGCCGGCCGCGGCGGCCGCACCCGGCGCGTCCTCGACCGGCTCCTCGGCCGCGGTCCCGGCCGGGCTGCCGGCCGGGTCGAACGCCGGGGCCGAGCCGATCGACCGGCCCACCTCGGCGGCCTGCAGTTCGGCCGGGTCGTGCGGGTGGCTGACCGTGCCTTCCGGGCCGCCGGCGCCGGTGCCCTGCTGCACGACGTGGGCCAGCTCGTGCGCGATCAGTTCCCGGCCGCCGCCGCTGCCCGGGTCGTACCGGCCACCGCCGAAGAAGATGTCGGTGCCGGTGGTGAACGCGTCCGCCTGCACCGAACGGCTCAGCTCGTCGGCCCGCGCGCCGGTGTGTACCCGCACCGCGTCCAGCCCGACGCCGAGGTGATGCTCCATTTCGGACCGCAGCGGTGCCGGCAGCGGCGACCCGCCACCCTGCTCGGCGGCGATCGCGGACCCGATCTCCGGATCCAGCTCACCGGCCCCCTGCGTCGCCGCGGCGCTGCGCTGCACCGGCCCGCGCAGCAGCCGGGTCAACGCGCTGTTGCCGGCCGGTGCCAGCGGGCCCAGCATGCCCGGCGCCCGGTCGGTCTCCGGCACCGGCGGGCGGTGCCGGCCGGCCGGCCGCAGCTCCAGTTCCTGGTCATGCTCCACAGTGGACTCCTCCAGCCGTCAGCGGGTGTCGGCGAGGTCGGGGTCAGGCGTCGTGGGCAGCGCACCGGACTCCTGGACGATGCTGGCCGAGACCGAGGAGTAGACCTCCGGAAAGATCTGGTCGCAGTACGCCCGGATCGTGGTCTGGTTCCACGTCTTCAGGTCGTACGCCTGATCGCCGACCACCACCCTGGTCGGCACCATCATCAGGACGTCTCGACCGGACACAGTGGACTGTCCGGTTGCGATGGTCTCGGCGACCACCTGCCGGCTGAGGTTCACCGCGTCGACCACCACCTGCGCGCCGCGCGCGTCGGACAGGGCCAGCTGGGTGTTGTCGCCACCGACCCGGAACCGCATGCCCAGGCCGTTCTCGACCAGCAGGCCGCCGGTGGTCATCGCGTTGAAGTGGTCGTGCACCTCGCCCGCTGCCATGTGCAGCAGCGCGTCCGCCAGGAACCGCTGGTACTGGTGCGCGACCTGGCGCTCGGTCATCCCCGGCACCGGGCGGACGCCGGCCAGCGCGGCCCGGTCGGTGGCGCCCAGCCGGCCGCCGGCGTTCCGGCCGCGGAACTCGCTGGCCGTCTGCAGGTCGGTGGACATGGTCTGGGGTGGCGGCGGGCCGGGCCGGCCGTGCTCGGCGGCCTGCGCGCTGGCCATCGCGTCGTACAGGTCCTGGCCGGCGACATGCCGCTGCGCCGACGAGTTCATCGCCTTCATCATCTCGGCGTCCGGCATCTGCGCCTTGATCAGCAGCGGGTGCCGGGTCCGCAGGTACTCCATGAACCACTGCATGATCATGGTCTTGTTGATCAGGTGCCCGGCCGCGAACGAGTCCTCCAGGAAGTGGTCCGCGTAGCCGTTGTGCACCCAGGCCTGCGTCTCGGAGCCGGCCAGCCGGGTGTCGTCGGAGGCCCGGAAGGCGTGCGCCCGCTGCGCCTCGGCCACCGCCTGGGTGTGGTTCTGCGACCACCGTTCCCAGCTCATCGGCGCGAAGTGGCAGGCATTGCGGGACAGCAGCCCGGTGTAGCGCTGGAACCCGCGGCTCGCGGTGGCCGCGTCCTCCACGATCAGGTCGGCGGCGCCGGCGGACGCGCCCCGGATCACCTTGGCCTTGGTCGACTCCGGCTCGCCGCCGGCCCACTGCGGGAAGTCGCCGTCGTAGCTGTCGGCGGCGACGTTGTCCCGGGCCGAGATCGCCGAGGCGGCGATGATCTGCCGCATGTGCTGCAGGATCGGGATCAGGTCGGTGGCGCCCATCGTGTTGATGTCCCGGCCGTTGGGCAGGTAGTCGGCGAGCGCGTTCACCTCGCCGTAGGTCACGTAGAGCTGGCTGCCGGTCAGTCGCAGGATCTGGATGCCCTCGAACAGGTCGCCCGGGCCGGTCTTCGGCACCGCCCGCGGGTCGGTCCGGAAGTAGTCGACCCGCTTGAGTTCCTGGGTGAGCACGTGCTTCCGGTTGGCCGGCGCGATCCGCCCGGTCGCCGACGCCAGGTCGCCGGGCTTCACGTCACCCATCAGCGCGTGCTCCCAGGACGAGTGCCGCTGCACGGTGGGCCGGCGGCCGGTCGTGCCGCGCATCAGCGCGGTGACCGCCTTGTTCCCGGCCGCCTGGGCCAGCGCCGGTGGGCGCGCCTCCTTGCTGCCGCCAGCCGCCTTGCCGCCAGCCGCTTTGCCGCCAAGGGCTTTGCCGCCGGGGGCTTTGCCGCCGGCCGCCCGGTCCGCGGCCACCTCGACCCCGGCCGCGCTGCGGCGCACCTGCCGGGTCGGCCCGTCCGCGCGCTCGATCCCGGGCAGGTACCTCCGTCCGGCCACCAGTTCCCCGCCCGTCTCAGGCCACGCCGGCCAGCAGCGGGAAGTACCGGCCGAACTCGGCCTCCACGCACATCCGGCCGAGCTTGCGGTACTCCACCTGCACGGCCCGCATCAGCCGGGACATGTCCGCGATGCCGGCCTCGGCCGCGGCCACGTATGCCACCGTCACCGCGATGTTGCGGATGTCACCGCCGGCCAGCTCGAACGCGCCGGCGCAGAAGTCGAGATCCACGTCGGCCGCCAGCGGCACGCCGGCCAGGCACTTCGCCCACAGCTGGCGGCGCTCGAGCACGTCCGGCTTGCCGAACTCGACCACCAGCGAGAGCCGCCGGGCGAACGCGTCGTCCAGATTGGCCCGCAGGTTGGTGGCCAGCACGGCCAGCCCGTCGAACGTCTCCATCCGCTGCAGCAGGTAGGCGATCTCCAGGTTGGCGTACCGGTCCCGGGCGTCGCTGACCTCCGACCGCTTGCCGAACAGGGCGTCCGCCTCGTCGAAGAACAGCACGCCGTTCACGCCCTCGGCGCCGGCGAACACCCGCTCCAGGTTCTTCTCGGTCTCGCCGATGTACTTGTCCACCACGCTGGACAGGTCGATCACGTAGAGATCCAGGCCGAGCTCAGCGGCGATCACCTCGGCGGCCATCGTCTTGCCGGTGCCGGGCTGGCCGGCGAACAGCGCGGTGACCGACTCGCCCCGGCCACCGCCGCGGCGCAGCTGCCAGTCACCCAGCACCTGCTCGCGCAGCCGGACCCGATCGGCCAGGTGCCGCAGGCCGGCCAGCGGCAGCGCCGGCAGCACCAGGTCGGCCCAGCCCACGCTGGGCTCCACCCGGCGGGCCAGCCGGCCCAGGCCGACCCCGTTCTGCATCCGGGCTCCCGCGGCCAGATACCGGCCGGACAGCGCCGCGCCGTCCGCGGCGGCCAGGCCACGCGCGGCCGCGACCGCGCGGTGGATGTGGTCCGGCGGCAGCCGGAACGCGACCAGCCCGGTACCCGGGCCCGCCTCCGTCGACATCGGACCGCTGCCCGGCCCGGCGACGGCCAGGGCGTCCGCCCAGACCCCCTCGGCCGGTCGCCGCGCCGCAGCGTGCAGGTCGAGCCCGAGCACGCCGGTGTCGGACCAGGCCGGGTTCCACGGCACGCCGCCGTACAGCACCAGGGCCAGCCCGCCCGGCTCCCGCTCGTACCCGGTCAGCTCGCGGATCGCCGGCAGGTCCAGCTCCTCCACCGAGCCGGCGACCAGCACCCGGTCCAGCAGCCGGGCCTCCCGCACCGCGGTACGCAGCAACTCCAGCGGTCGCGGGTCACCCGGCGCCAGCTCGACCACCAGCGCCTGCCGGCCGTGCCGGGCCAGCGCGCCGACGGCCACCGCGGCGGCCCAGGCCCCGGGCGGCTGCCGGCAATACACCAGCCGGACGCCGGCGACCAGCGCCGCGGCCAGCCGCTCCCCCTCCGGCGCCGGCAGCGGCGCCGACTCGCGCAGCGCCGACAGCATCGAGGCGTCCACTTCGGACTGCCCGAGCAGGTGGCCGGTGACCCGGTCCGGCACCCGCAGCGCCCGGGTCAGGAACGGCCGGTCGTCGTCGTCCACCAGCAGCAGGCCGCCGCGCCGCAACGGTGCCGCCGGGTCGAACCGGGCCCGCGCCGCGGCGTCCAGCGGGTCACCGCCGGTGAGCTCCAGCGCCAGCCCGACGCTGGCCCGGCGCCGCGCCACGTCGTCGTGCAGGTAGCAGAACAGCTTTTCGAACCGGGCATCCAGATCCGGGGCCAACGCCACCAGCAGGATCTCCAGGTCCAGTTCGGACAGACCGAACTGGGTGGCCAGGGTACGCAGCCGCAGCCGCGCGCCGACCGCCTCGACCCGGTCCGCCGCACCCTCCACAGTGGACCGCAGGTCGGCTACCGGGGCCGGCTCCGGGCGGATCGGGCGGCGGCCGGCCGCCGCGAGCAGCCGGTCCACGTGGTCGTCGGCCACGTACAGGCCGCGGAACGGGTCGTCCGGCTCCGGATCGGTCTGCCGCCGGTCGGCCACCGCGGCCCGCACCCGTGCCTCCAGTACGGCCAGCCGCCCGAGCAGGTGACCCAGCGACGGATCCCCGCCGGCCACGGGCCGTTCGGTCGCCGGCCCGCCCGGCATCGGGCCGCCGGACCCGCCCGCCAGGTTTCCAGCCGCCCGGGCATCCGCCGCCGCGCCGCCGGTACGAGCGCCGACATCGGTGAAGTTGGTCACGGCCCGGCCTCACCGGCGCCCGCGGCCTTGCCCGGGCCGGTGGACCGGCGGTTGGTACCCGGCCGGCGCGACCCGGCCGGCGGCCCGGCGCTCGGGCTGCGGCCCGGCCGGCCGGCCGGCGCCACCTCCGCGCCGTCGTCCACCGGGTCGGCCTCGTCATCGTCCACTTCGGACAGGTCGGACTCCGGTCCGGGCCGGTCGCCGGGACGGCGCAGCACCCGTACCTGCTGCTCCAGCACCGGCGGCCCGACCGGGTAGGTCCGCCCGGGCCGGACCGGCGCGATCGCGACCAGGTCCAGCGAGGGCTTCATGTCGCCGCCGAGCGCGCTCCAGATGTCGGCCAGCGAGCGGTCCGGCGCCGCCGGCTGCGCCAGGTTCAGCACGATCGTGTCCTCGGTGAACCGGCCGCGCAGGTACTCGGTCGGCACCCGGTCGAACTGCAGCATCGACTCCAGCAACTGGCCGAGCAGCCGGTGCTCGTCCTCGGGTCGCCGGGTCCATGCGGTCAGCAGGTAGGACAGCCGGTAGTGCCGGATCCCGGGCTTGCGGCCGGTGATCCGGCCGGTCATGTCCCGCTGCGGCTGCATCGCGATGTCCCGCCGGGCCGGGTCCTCCCGGATGTCGTACAGGAACACGTCGACGACCGGGCCGCCGCTGCGCCGGGACGCCCAGTCCGTGGTCGGCGCATCGAAGACGACCTCGGTCTCGGTACCGTGCAGCGCCTCGGCCCGCAATAGCGCACTGAGCGAGGCGTCGACGTCGGAAATCATTGGGAAACTCCACCTGGACGGGGCCATCACCGTCGCAGGTGGCCGGACGGCCAAACAAGGGCCGGACCGGCCGCACGGGCCATCACTGCCCCAAGAGGCAGCAGTGACAGGGGCAGCGGTGGTGCCGGCGCGCGGCGCAGCATTTAGCCTTACAGCATGCCGGTCTACGCCGCGCGGGAAATCTACCGCTTCGCTCGGCTGGCCGGGTTCAGCCCGGACCAGGCCACCACCATGACCGCGGTCGCCCTGGCCGAGTCCGGCGGGAACTCCGGCGCGCACAACCCCCATGGCGAAGACTCCCGTGGTCTCTGGCAGATCAATGCCCGGGCGCACCCGAACCTCTCCGGCCAGGACCTGTACGACCCGCTGGCGAACGCGAAGGCGGCGTACCAGGTCTCCGGCGGCGGCAAGGACGTCTCGCCCTGGACGACCACACACGGTGGCAGCGGCGCGTCCTACCTGAACTACAAGTCCCAGGCGCAGGCCGCCGCGGCCGCCAGCGGCGACCCGGTCGGCGGCGTCTGGACCGGCACGGAGGGCTACGGCCACCCGCTCGCCGCCGGCGGTGGCGGCAGCCCGCTCGGCGCCGGCAGCCCGGTCAGCTCGGCCTACGCCGTCGGCGGCGACCCGCTGGTCACCGGGGCCGGCGGCGCCGATCCCACCCACCCGGCCGGCGGCGGTCCACTTCAGACATTCCTGGACGCGGCGATGGGGCAGAACGGCGACCCGTACGTCTGGGGTGCCGAGGCGAATGTCAGCGACGCCAACCCGGACGCGTTCGACTGCTCCGAGCTGGTGCAGTGGGCGGCCGGGCGGGCCGGCGCCGAGCTGCCGGACGGCTCCTGGAACCAGTACCTGGCGCTGGAGGAGCAGCACGCGACGATCTCCGTCGACCAGGCCCTGCACACGCCGGGCGCGCTGCTGTTCTCGTTCTCGTCCGAGCCGACCGCGGGTGCCGGCCGGCCGTCCCAGGCGCACGTGGCGATCAGCCTCGGCGACGGCCGGACGATCGAGGCGGCCAGCCCGGAGACCGGCGTCGGCATCCACCAGGCCGGGCACCGGTTCCAGTACGCGGCCGTCGTTCCGGGCGTCTCGGCCGGGCCCGGCATCGGCGCCGCGACCCTCGGCGCGCCGACCGGCGCCCCGCTGGCGCTGGCCGGGGCCGGGTCCGGGACGGACACCGACCACGACGGGCTGACCGACGTGCTGGAGGCCAAGCTCGGCCTGTCCGCGACCAATGTGGACAGCGACGGCGACCACATCTCCGACGGCTACGAGATGATGAAGCTGCACACCAGCTCGCTGCGGGCCGACAGCGACGGCGACGGGCTGGTCGACTCGCTCGAACTGGCGCTGAAGACCAACCCGCTCGACCCGGATTCGAACAAGGACGGTGTGCTGGACGGTGCCGAGCACCGGCCGGGCGCGCTGACGGACTCCGACCACGACGGCCTGACCGACGCGCTGGAGAAGGTGCTGGGCAGCAACCCGCTCAGCGCCGACTCCGACGGCGACGGCTTCACCGACGGCGCCGAGTACCACAACTCGTTCGACCTGACGAAGGCGACCAGCAACCCGCTGATGAGCGCGGCCAACCCGGCCGGGGCGGGCAGCGGCCTGCCAGGGTCCACAGTGGCCGGAGCCGGCCTGCCCGGCTCCGCAGTGCCCGGCGGCTCCGCGATCCCCGGCGGCGCGCTGCCCGGAACCGGGCTACCTGGAACCGCGCTGCCCGGAACCGGGCTGCCGGCCACCCTGCCGGGCACGGCGCTGCCCGCCGCCGGGTTGCCCGGCAGCACCGACCCGGTCAGCGCGATGACCGGCACCGACGCGCTCACCTCGGCGATGGCGCAGCACACCGCGCCGCTGCCGGAGCCGGACCCGACCTGGGGCCTCGGGCACGACCTCGGCGACGGCTTCAGCTGACGGCTCCTGACCACAGCCGGAATCGGCGGCTGATCCGCGGGCGGTACCCCCGGATCAGCCGCCGATTCCGGCTACTAGATCAGGCCCTGCTTGAGCGCGTACGCGACCGCGTGCGACCGGTTCCGCAGCCCGAACCGCCGGGTGACGTCCTGGATGATCGTCTTCACCGTGCGCTCCGAGTACGCCAACCGGCGGGCGATCTCCCGGGTGTCGGACCCCTCGCTGAGCAGCCGCAGCACGGCCAGCTCGCGGTCGGCCAGCCCGGAGAACGTCAGCCCGCGCGGCGCGAGCACGTCCGACTGCACCTGCTGAACCTGCCGCAGCAGCCCGCCGAGCAGGTCCGGCGGCAGGACACCCTCATCCGCCGCGGCCGCCCGCACCGCCGCCCGCAGCCCGTCGCGGGTCGCCGCGGACCGGCGCAGGATGCCGACCGCGCCGGCCTGCACCGCGTCCGCCACTCCCGCCGCGTCCACTTCGGTCACCAGCAGCACCAGCTTCGGGTGCCCGTTGCGCTGCATCGCCCGCAGGACCCGCAGCGTCTGCTCGTTTACCGTGTCTGCCACCACCAGCGCCACCTGCGCGTCGTCCACTCGGGAATCGGGCATCAGCTCGATTTCCGGGCAGTCCCGCAGGTACGCCGCCATCCCCGCCTGGGTAAGCGGCTCCGCCCCGTATACGAACACCCGGGTCGGGGCCAGCACCCCCGCTTCCTGCAACATCCCTTCCTCCTCCTCGACGCTGGCAGCATGCCGGCCCGGTCTCAACACCAACTCAGTGCGAACTCACGGCCGAGTCAACGACTCTCCGCAATCAAGATCACTGTCCGCTCACAACAAACATGCCCGAGATGAGATGAATCCATCCTCCTCGGCGATATCGGCGGGACTGGCCGCGGATAGCCGGGCGGAACGGCGGACTTATGATCGGGGGACCGAGTTGATGACGGGGTGTCCATGGCTGTGGTTGCCACCGGAGCGGTGGCTGGCTCGGCGGGTGGCGCGGACGCGGTCGGAGTGCTTGAGGCGGCGGCCGAGGCGGCCCGCCGGTACGAGCGCGCCGATCTGGTGGAGCGGCTGGAACAGGAACGGGCCATCCTCGGCCGGCCGCAGTGCCGGGTGCTGGTCATCGGCGAGTTCAAGAAGGGCAAGAGTTCGCTGGTCAACGCCCTGCTGAACGCGCGGGTCTGCGCCACCGACGCGCAGATCGCCACCGCGGTGCCGACGCTGGTGAAGTACGGGCCGGCGGTGACGGCGACCACGCTGGCCGCGGACGGGCTGGCGGCCGACGGCCGGGGTGGGCCGGACGCCGGCCGGCCGGTGCCGCTGTCCGAAGTGGAGGCTCTGTCCACCGGGATGGATCTGGCCGGGGCCGACCCGGCCGGGCGGCGCAGCGGGGTGCGGGCGATCGAGGTGGCGCTGCCGCGCGAGCTGCTCCGGGACGGGCTGACGCTGGTCGACACCCCCGGCGTCGGCGGCGGGATGGCGTCCGCGCACGCGGCGGCGACCCTGCGCGCGCTCACCGCGGCCGACGTGGTGCTGTTCGTGTCCGACGCCGGTGCCGAGTACACCGCGCCCGAGCTGGAGTTCCTGCGCCAGGCCGCGGACCTCTGCCCGACCGTGATCTGCGCCGTCACGAAGATCGACTTCTATCCGGAGTGGCGCCGCATCCTGGCCGCCGACCAGCAGCACCTGCGCACGGCCGGGCTGAGCTACGAGATCGTGCCGCTGTCCGCACCGCTGCGCCAGCACGGCCTGCGTGAAGGCGACCGCAGCCTGCTGGTGGAATCCGGCTACCCGCGGCTGGCCGCGCTGCTCCGGCAGGCCGCCACGGCCACCGCGAACACCGCCGCGGCCGGCGGCGCCGCGGCCGCGCACGCCGCGCTGACCCAGCTGGTCTCCCGACTGTCCACAGAGCACGAGGCGCTGGCCGACCCGGAGAAGGCCAGCGCGCAGTATGCACAGTGGACAGACGCGCGGGCCCGGGCGGAGAAGCTGAAGAGCGGCAGCGCGCGCTGGCAGCAGGTGCTCACCGACCGGGTCAGCGACCTG
This sequence comes from uncultured Actinomycetota bacterium, assembly GCA_963714145.1. Taxonomy (GTDB): domain Bacteria; phylum Actinomycetota; class Actinomycetes; order Mycobacteriales; family CADCTP01; genus JBBWZH01. The sequence continues at coordinate 5,057,686 of OY970235.1, forward strand.
GCCGCGAACGTCGACCTGGACCTCGGCGTCCGGCTGCGGGCGCTGCGCAAGGAGGCGGCCGACCAGATCGGCGCCGACAACCCGCTGCTGGCCTGGGCGCAGCTGGAGCCCTGGCTGCACCGGCGCACCAACGAGACGCTGCTGGACCACTACCGGTTGATCCGGGACCAGACCGACGCGGTCGCCAACGACGTGGCCAGCGAGTTCGGCCTGGCCGCCTGGGAGCTGCGGGTGGTGGTGGACGTGGAGGCGCCCGGCGACGCGGCCCGGGACGTCGGGCTGGCCGCCGCGGCCGCCAACCGGTCCAACCGGTTCGAGGTCGGCCTGATGGCCGCCCGCGGCGGCTCGGTCGGCCTGATCGTCGGGCACGCCGTCGGCCTGGTGCTCGGCATCGCGCTGCCGATCACGCTGCCGGCCACCGCCGCGCTGACCACCCTGCTCGCCCGCAAGATGTGGCGGTCGGCCCAGAAGACGCAGCTGCGCGCGCTGCGGGCGGAGGCGGAGCGGGCCATCGCGGTCTACCTGGACGAGGTCGAACTGGTTGCCCGCAAGGACTCGCGTGACTCGATCCGGACCGTGCAGCGCGACCTGCGCGAGACGTTCCAGCGCCGGGCCGGCGAGATGTACGCGTCCACCGTGCAGAACCTGGAGGCGCTGAGCAAGGCGGTGCAGGAGGGCGAGCGCGGCCGGCGCGGCCGGATCACCGAGGTGGCGGCCGAGCTGGATCGGCTGCGGGCGCTGTCCGAGCACGCCGGTGGCCTGGTCGACCAGTTCCTGGCCGGCCGCGGCGGCGCACTCCACGTTTCCGCGGCGGCCCCGGCATGAGCGGCCCGACCGCCGGCGGCAGCCAGCCGGCCGAGCCGACACCGCACGGCGACCCGGGGCAGTCCGAGCTGATGGGCAAGCTGCGGGACCTGCTGGCCCGGGCGGTGGCGGCCTACCAGGGGCACCCGGCCGCGCCGGGCCTGCAGGCGCTGCTCGGCCGCTTGGACGAGCCGCTGCGGGTGGCGCTGGCCGGCCGGCTCAAGGCCGGCAAGTCGACGCTGCTGAACGCGCTGGTCGGCGAACGGCTGGCGGCGACCGATGCGACCGAGTGCACCCGGGTGGTGACCTGGTACGCGAACGGGGTGGCGTCCCGCGCCTGGGCGTACCCGCATCAGGGCGAGCCGCGGCAGCTGCGGTTCACCCGGTCCGGCGGGCAGACCGTGATCGACCTGGGCGAGTTCCACGCCGACGACCTGGACCGGCTGGCGATCGAGGTGCCGAGCAGCCGGCTGGAGCGCCTCACGCTGATCGACACGCCCGGCATCGGCTCGCTGTCCACCGATGTGTCGGCGCGCACCACCGCGTTCCTGACCGAGGACACCGACCGCGGCGCGGACGCGGTGCTGTACCTGATGCGGCACCTGCACGCGTCCGACGTCGGGTTCCTGGAGGCGTTCGGCGACGACGACCTGAGCGGCAGCACGCCGGTGAACGCGATCGGCGTGCTGTCCCGGTCGGACGAGGTCGGGGCCGGCCGCGGTGACGCGCTGGAGCTGGCCCGCCGGGTGGCCGCCGAGTACCGCCGGGAGCCGCGGATCCGGGCGCTGGTGCAGACCGTGGTCCCGGTCTCCGGGCTGCTGGCCCAGGCCGGTGCGACCCTGCAGGAAGCCGACTACGCGGCGCTGGCCACGCTGGCCGCCCGGCCGGGCAGCATGCTGCTGTCGGCCGACCGGTTCGTGGCCGACGTCCCGGGCGCCGCGCTGCCGGCCGAGCGGCGCCGGCAGCTGCTGGGCCTGCTCGGCATGTTCGGCGTCCGGCTGGCGGTGGCGCTGGTGCAGCAGGGGGCGGCCCCGCATGCCAGCGCGCTGGCCCGCGAGCTGCGCGCCCGCGGCGGCCTGGACGAGCTGCGCACGGTCCTGCTGGACCAGTTCACCGACCGCACCGACGTGCTGAAGGCGCAGCACGCGTTGCGCACCCTGGAGGCGGTGCTGACCGCCGCCCCGGTGCCGGCGACGGACTGGCTGCGCTCGCGGGTGGAGGCGGTCGTGGTCGGCGCACACGAGCTGACCGAGCTGCGGCTGCTGAACGACCTGCGCACCGGCGCGGTCGAGCTGGCCGAACAGGAGCTGCGGGACGAGGCGGAGGCGCTGCTCGGCGCGTCCGGCGGAACGCTGCGGGCCCGGCTCCGGCTGCCCGCCGACGCGCCCGACGAGGAGCTGCGCCCGGCCGTCATCGTCGCGCTGCGCCGCTGGCAGCGCCTCGGCGAGAGCCCGATGGCCGACCCGGGCGTCCGGCGTACCGCCGCCGTGCTGCGGCGCAGCTGCGAGGGTCTGCTCCCCAGCACCCCCCGCGGCACGCCCCGGCCGACCCCCCAGCTCGCCGCCCCGCCGGAGCCGACCGCCCAGCCGGCGGGCGGTCAGGAGTCGCTGTAGTGCACGCCGAAGCCGGCGGCGAAGCCGGTTTGCCCACCCTCGCTGGTCGCCCGGCCGGACAGGCCGAAGTCCACTGACATCTCCGGCATGTCACGCGGGCAGGACGCCAGGGCGCTGACGTTCAGTGTCCACACCAGACTCGGGCCGTTCGCGGTGGCCGAGGGTGCCCCGGCGTCGACATGCTGGACCTGGCCCAGGCCGCCGCCGCTGCAGTGGATCGTGTAGCTGTTCCAGATCTCGGTCTCGGTGACGGCGCTCTCCGGATCGCTGGCCGAGACGGTGAGCGTGAGGCTGGTCTGCCCGGGCGCGAGCGTCACCGACGCACCGCTGGTCATCGTCGAGGTCTGGCCGCCGCCGGAGATGGTCAGCACCGGCGGGGTGGTATCCGGGATGTGGCTGAAGGTGGCGGACACGGCGGTGTTCGCGGTGATCGTGACCGTGCAGCTGGTCGGCCCGTCGCTGGCGCAGCCGGCGAACCCGGTGAAGCTGGACCGGGCACCGGCGGTGGCCGCGAGCGCGACCACGTCGCCCGACCGGTACTGGCCGGTGCAGGTGTTGCCGTTGCAGGCCAGCCCGGTGCCGGCGACCGTGCCGGTCCCGGTGCCGCCGACGCTCACGGTGAGGCCCAGCAGCGGCGCGAACACCACCGCCACCGCCCGGTTGGTGGCCAGCGTGAAGTCGCAGCTGGCCACGTCCCGGGCGCAGCCGGCGTCGCCCCAGTCGGCGAGGTAGCTGCCGCCGCCGGCGGTCGCGGCCAGCTGCACCGAGGTGCCCGGGTCGACGGTCACCGTGCAGGTCGGGTCGCAGGTCTCCGGTTGCCCGCCGGCCACGGTCGCGGTCACCGTGCCGGCGCCGCCGCGGGTCACGGTCAGCGTCACCTTCGGCGGCGGGCCGTCCACGAACACGGCCTGGACGGTGCCCGCGCGGGCCACCTTGACGTTGCACAGCGTGCTGCCGCCGCGCACCTCGGTACGGGTGCAGCCGAGCACCCGGTCCAGCAGCACCTGCGCGGTCGGCTTGTTCGGGATTTCCAGCACCGCGGTGGCGCCGAGCTGGTAGTCCCAGCCGCAGGTCGAGTCGGCCGCGCACCGGGCCCCGGCCGGGGCGTTCCGCGGCGCCGGCCGCAGCGCGCTGACGAACCCGGCGCCGACCACCCGCACCGAGACGGTCCCGGTGCCTGGTGGCTGGTTGCCCGGCGCGCCGGTGGACGGTGGTGGCGGCGGCAGCGGGACCGAGCCGGCACCGCCCGGGCCGGTCGGGACCGAGCCCGGCCCGGTCGGCACCGGCTGCCGGCCGGTGGGGTTGGCCGGGTCGTCCGGCTGTCGCTGGCCCGGTTGCTGGCCCGGCTGCGGGGTCGGCTGCGGGCGGCGTGGCTGCGGCTGGTCGCCGCTGGCGGTCAGCACCCCGGCGCCGGCCCTCTTGCCGTACTTCTGCAGCGCCTTGCCGAGCACCCAGCGGCCGCCGGCGAACTTGATCACACCGGCCTTGTCGCCGTCCAGGTCGTTGTAGAAGACCACGCCGTCCTTGGACAGCAGTTCCAGCCGTGAGCCGGGCTTGGTCACGTCCAGGTCCGCTACCACCTGGCGGGCGCCGAGGTCGACCACGGCGGTGTGCCCGGTGGTCTGGTTCGGCACCAGCACGAACCCACCGGCCTCCACCAGCGGGCCGAACCTGTCGCCGGGCCGGCCGACGTTCACCGTCCGGCCGCAGTCGTCGCCGCCGCTGCCGGACTCGATCAGCGTGCCGGTGGCGGGGTTCGCGGCGAGCACCCGGTTCAGCGCGGTCGAGCCGAGCAGCTGGACCTGGTCGGCACCGCTGAGATCCAGGCAGGACCAGGTCTTGACGGTGCCGTCACCGGTCAGCCAGCCGGTCCGGACCCGGCCCAGGTCGACCAGCACCGGCTGGCCGCGGACCAGCACCAGCCGGGTGTCCGGGCCGCCGAGCTCGGGCCGGACGTGCTTGCCGGCCTGGTCGAACCAGGCCAGCCCGCCCTTGTCCACCACCCAGAGCCGGCCGGCATCGTCCACAACGGACTGCCCCGGGCCGGGCTGCGCGGCCAGCGCCAGCTGCTGCCGGACCCGCAGCGAGGCCGGGTCGGCCACCGTGGCCGTCCGCCGCTGACCGTCCACAATGTAGGTACTGGTCCGGCCGGCGTAGACCTGCAGTTGGCCACTCGGCCCGCTGTCGCCGAACTGCACCGGCGGCGACACCTCGTACGTCGCACCGTCCACCCGGGCCACCGTGCCGGCACCCGAGCTGACCAGGTACGCCGACGAGCCGGACTGCACCACGCCCAGGTCGTCGCCGGGCCGGAAGGCCGGCGCCAGCACGTAGCCGATCACCTGCTCGGACGCACCGTCGATCAGCGTCACGACGCCCTGCGCCGGTGAGCCGAGCCAGGCGGTGCCGCCGGACAGCTCCACCCGGGACGCCGGCAACCCGGTGCCATGGGCGGCCAGCAGCACCGCCGGCAGCGCCACCGCGGCCACCGCGGCCCCGGAGAGCGCGCGCCGCCCGCCTACCCGCTCGGTCCACTTCATCAGAGTCATCCGTACCCAATTCAACCGTCCGGGCGGTGCCTCACCAACACTGCCCTCGAACCTGGCTTCCGATATCGGACGGCGCATCGAACTCGTCCGTCGCCTGAACGGTCCAGCTCGACACGTCCGGAAGGTTGGCGCGCGGGACGTCCACGGCCCAGAACGTGCCGTGGCCGGCCGAGCCACCGTTCACAATGTCCATCTGCACCGCCACCCCGCCCACGCGCAGGGTGACGACCAGCCCCGCCTCGTTGCCGTCCACGAAGTCGGCGAAGAAGTGCACCGGCTCGTCCTGCGCGAAGCCGACGCACTCGGCGTAGTTGTTCCAGACCGGCGCCTTGTTGGCCAGCACGTCGAAGCTCACGGTGTTGCCGTTGCGCAGGGTCAGCGTGATCGCACCGGTGTTCAGGCCGTCGGCCGGCGGCGCACCGTTCACGCCGACCAGGAACGAGCCGGTGCCGTCCGGCTGCACGGTGACCCCGCCGAGGTCGCTGGCGTGCAGCCAGGTCGGGATCTCGATGCCGACCTGCTGCGGGACGAAGCTGCCGACCAGCCTGGCCTGCACGCTCGGCGTCGTGCCGTTGCGCAGCTCCACCGGTGAACCGGTCACCGCCTCCAGCCGGGCCCGGTCGGCCACGTGCACGGTGACCGACTCCTGGTCGGTCGCCCCGTCGTAGCTCACCGTCAGCGTGACCGTGTAGTCGCCCGCGGCGTCGAAGGTGCGGGCCAGCTCGTCCCCCGGCGTGCCGGGGACCGGGCCGGTCGGGCCGCTGGGCCCGGCGACGGCCCAGGACCAGGTGCCGCGGTCACCGGCCACCGACTCCACCGCGGCGAACGTCAGCGGCTGGCTGATCCCGGCGTCGATGGCGCTCGCGGTGAGGCTGTCGATCTGCGGCGCCAGGCTGGACGTGGTCCGGAACGGCTTGGTCACCGGGCCGGCGCGGCCGGCCGGAGTCTGCACCACCAGCCGGATCCGCAGGTTGTCCGGCGTTCCGGCCGGGAGCCGGACGGCCAGCTTGCCGGCGGTGCTGCCGTCCTGCAGCGCGGCTCCGGTGGCCGGGTCGAGGATCGTCCAGGCCCAGGTGGCGCCCAGCGCGTTGTCCACCTTCGCGGTGAACGTGACCGGCAGCTCGCGCACCACGATGTCCGGGTTCCAGCTGAGGCTGCGGATCACCGGCGGCTGGGCCGGCGGTGCCGGACCGGTCCCGGCCGGGTCGGTGCCGCTCGGCGGGCTGGGGCTCTGCTGGCCCGGGTCGGACGGGCCCGGATCCGGCTGGCTCGGGCTCTGCTGGCCCGGGCTGGCCGACGTCGCCGGCTGGTCCGGTGTGGACGGACCCGGATCGGGCTGCCGGCCCGGCTGGTCCGGCTGGTCCGGCGGCGGCCCCGGCCCGGCGCCGCCGCTCGGGGTCAGGATGCCCTCGCCGCTCTTCGCCCGGTTGTACTTCAGCAGCGCCCGGCCCAACCGCCACTGCCCGCTGTCGAACCGGATCACCCCGGCCTTGTCGCCGTCCAGGTCGTTGTAGAAGACCACGCCGTCCTTGACCAGCAACTCCAGCCGGGCGCCGGGCTTGACCACGTCGAGCCGGGCGGCCACCCGGCGGGCGCTCATGTCGACCACCACGGTGCGGCCGGTGGTGCGGTCCGGCACCAGCACGAACCCGCCGGCCTCCACCAGCGGGCCGAACTCGTCGCCGGGGTCGCCGACCGGCACGGCCAGCGCGCAGTCGTCGCCGTCCACCCCGGCCGCGACCAGCGTGCCGGTGGCCGACACCGCCGCGTACACCCGGCCGGCCACGGCGGAGCCGAGCAGCTGCGCCTGATCGCCGGCCCGGGTGTCCAGACAGGACCAGGACCGGACGCCGCCGTCCGCGCCGAGCCGGCCGACCCGCGGGCGGCGCACGTCCACCAGCACCGGCCGGCCGGCCACCAGCACCAGCCGGGCCGCCCCGTCCGCCCCGTCCGGGCGCACCCGCTTGCCGCCGTCGAACCAGGTCAGGCCGCCGCCGGCACTGTCCACCACCCAGAGCCGGCCGGCATCGTCCACAACGGACTGCCCGGGCCCGGGCTGGGCGGCCAGCGAGAGCCGCTCGCGCACGTTGAGCGTGACCGGATCGGCGACCGAGGCGATCCGCCGGCCGCCGTCCACTATGTACAGGCTCGGGCCGCCGGCCTGCACGCTGAGCGGGCCGCCGGCGACGCCGAACCCGATCGGTGCCGAGACCTGGTACGTGCCACCGTCCACCCGGGACACCGTGCCGCGGCTGCCGTTCACGATGTAGGCGGACGAGCCGGCCTGCACCACCGACAGGTCGTCGCCGGCCCGCGCGGCCGGTGCCCGGACCGAACCGACCACCTGCTCGGAGGCGCCGTCGATCAGCGTGACCAGGCCCTGGCTGGGTGACGCCAGCCAGGCGCCGCCGCCGGACAGCTCCACTCTGGACACCGGCAGGCCGGGCGCCGCGGCCAGTAGTACCGCCAGCGGCACCGTCGCGACAGCCGCCAACCCGCCGGACAGCCTGGTGCGCAGCCGGCTCACCCCCGCTACCGCTCGACCGGGACGCGTTCGGGTTCGGACGGCGCAACCGCCGGCACCGTGGGCCGGGCCGGTCTGCGCCGGCGCGGCAGCAGCGGTCGGGGGTCGATCAGCGCCCGCGCCCGGACCGTCAGCGGGACCGCCGCGTCCAGCAGCCGGCGGATCTCCCCTTCCAGCTCCCAGGCCCGGTCGGCGGCCGGCGGGCCCGGCGCGAACGGGCCGCAGACCGCGGTCGTCGCGATCAGCGCCAGCTCGGCCAGCGCCGGGGCGGCCGGTGCCATCGGGCCGGTGCGGGCGCTCTGGCCCACCTCGACCGGGGTGTCCGAGGCCGGCACGGTGACACCACGCTCACGCAACCGGTCCAGCACCTCCAGCCAGGCAGCGGCGATCTGGTTCGACGGCGACCCACCGTGCCGTCTTCGGGACCGGCGCTGCATCTTCGCCAGGACAATAGCGACCAGCAGCAGGATCGGCACGGCGAGCACGGCCAGCCCGATCAGCAGCGCGGTGTGGCTGGTCGACCCGCCACCCGGGCCGGCCTCCTGACCGGCCTGCTGGCTGTCCTGCTGCGGCTGCACCGGCTGGTCCTTCGGCGCCTGGTCCGGCAGGCTCGGCACGGTCTTGTCCCGCGGCGGTGCCGAGGTCGCCGGGTTGCCGGTGTTGGTCGGCTCGAACGGCACCCAGCCGTAGCCGGTCAGGTAGACCTCCGGCCAGGCGTGCGCGTCGGTGTTGTCCACCCGGTAGCTGTCGCCGGTGCGCTTGGACTGCTGCAGCCGGTAGCCGACCGCGACCCGGGCGGCGTAGCCCTTGGCCCGGGCCAGGATCGCGAACGCGGACGCGAACTGCTCGGCGTAGCCGACCTGCTCGTCCGGCGGGCCCTGCAGGGTGCGGTAGACCGCGCCGTACGAGTGCCCGGGCCGGGCCGACAGGGCGTAACCCTTGCCGCGCAGGTACTTCTCGATCGCCTGCAGCTGGGTCCACGGGGTCTGCCAGTCCCGGGTGATGTCGTTGGCGAGCTGGCCGACCCAGGCCGGTGGGTCCGGTAGCTGGGTGTACGCCGGCAGGTCGGTCGCCGCGGCCGCCTGCGCGATGCCGGCCTGCGGCCGCACCTCGCCGGTGACCTGGTAGTGGTAGTCACGGACCGCGCTGCGGGTGCTGACCAGGGTGCCGTTGGTCGGGTCGAACGCCAGGTCCGGACCGTCCACTTTGACCGGACGGCCGACCACCGGCAGGAACTGTTGCGGCAGCCGGGTGACGTCCACGTCCAGTCGCACCTGGACGGTCGGCGAGCCGAGCGGCGGACCGGCCGGCAGGGTCGAGCCGCTGATCAGGAAATCGCGCGACTCCGTCCACAGGGCACCGTCGAACGAGTCCAATGTGGCCACCCGGACCCGGTCCACCGGGTAGCTGCCGCCGCGCTGGCTCACCCGCACCTTGAACAGCTGGGTCTGCGGATCCTCAAGTTGCGGCTTCACCTGCACCAGCGGGGTCAGCCCGGTGGCCAGCCGGAACTCCTGCTGGCGCAGGTCGCGCGGGTCGGCCCGGGAGGTGCCGTCGGCGATCGGCAGCGCCCAGGCACCGGCCAGCCCGACCGCCGCGGCGATCGCCACCACCGGCAGCCCGAACGCGACCCGGCCGACGGTGGAATGCCAGCGCCGGGCGGCCAGGTCCAGCCCGACCGCGTCCGCGTCCTGCTCGGCGATGCCCTCCTGGTCGGACGCGGCGGCCCGGCTACTGCGCACCAGCAGCACCAGCAGCGCCGCCGGCAGCACCGCGGCCACCAGCACCAGCCAGGACGCCGGCCGGGACGCGGTCACCAGCAGGCCGGCCAGCAGCAGCACCAGCGGCGGCACCGCCAGCGCGGTCACCAGCCGGGTGCGCAACACCAGCAGCGCGCCGGCCAGCCCGGCCGCGAACCCGGCCAGCACCGGGGTGAGCAACAGGTCGCCCACCACGTCGCCGGGCAGCGCCACGGTCAGCATCTCGGCCCAACCGGACCGCGCCCCCCGGCCCAGCGCGCGCAGCGCCGGCAGCCCGGGCAACCCGTAGCTGGTCAGCTTCGGGTAGCAGACGTACAGCGTGTAGATCGCCAGCAGCGGCAGCGCGACCGCCGCGGTCGGCAGCATGGACCAGCGCCGGGCCGCGGACAGCACGCCCACGGCGCCGCCCAGCAGCACCGCGCCGGCCAGGATCGGAAGCCAGCTGAGGCTGCCGTAGAACGTCAGCAGCGGCAGCGTGGCCAGCACGGTAACCACCGCGACCCCGGCCGCCTCGACGTGCGCGAACCCGAACCGGACGCCGGGCCGCACCGGCCGCACCGCGGCCGCCCGCCTGGCGTCCGCCCGCCCGCCGCCCGGCCCACCGGCCGTCGGTCCACCGCCCGCTCGGCCGGCGTTCGTCGGCCCGGCGTTCGTACGTCCGGCGTTCGCCGGCCCACCGCCCGCTCGCCCGGCGTTCGTCGGCCCGGCGTTCGGCCCGGCGTTCGGTCGGCCGGCGTTCGGCGGCCCGGCGTTCGGCCCGGGGTTCGGTCGGCCGGCGTTCGTTCCCGGCGCGGTCACCGGCGCACCAGCCGGTTCCAGGCGGCGGCGAAGTCCGCGCTGGTCGCCACGTTCACGACCAGCGCCCCGGTCAGCGGTGCCGACCGCCGGCCGTACCGCTCACCCAACTGCACCACCGAGATCATCTGGAACCGGGACCGCACCCGGGACACCGCCGCCCGCTGCTGCGGCGAGGGCTGGCCGGTCACCACGCCGAGCGCGACGCCCTCCTCCCGCGGCACGATCGACTGCAACGCGATCAGCCCCGGGTCGGCCGGGGTGCGCTCCACACTGGCCAGCAGGTCGAGCAGGTCGCTGCGGTCGGTGGACCGCTCGGCCACCGCCGCCTTGCCGCCGGTGGTGCGCAGTTCCAGCGGGAAGCCGTACTCGATCGCGGCCACCGCCAGCGAGGCGGCCGAACGCACCGCCTCCTCGAAGCTGTCGTCGTCGTACGGCTCGACGCTGGTGTCCAGCACCACCATCAGCCGCGGCTCGTTCGGTACCACGTTGTGCCGCACCATCAGCGTGCCGGTGCGGGCGCTGGACTTCGCGTGGATCAGCCGGTGGTCGTCGCCCGGCTCGTACTCGCGCAGGCTGTGGAAGGCGATGCCGCCGCGCGGCGCGCTGCTGGACGTCGGCCCGTCCATGTCCCGCGACCGTCCACTCGGGACCGGCGCCACCTCGTGCACCAGCGGGTGCACCCGCAACACCGAGGTGGACGCGTACTCCCGGGACAGCCGCATCAGCCGCAGCGGGTCGGAGTGCCCGATCGCCAGCGGGCCGACCGGGTACATGCCGCGCCGGTTGGTCGGCAGCGGGTAGGTCGCGACCTGGCTGGCGCCGGCGGCCAGGCTCGGCAGCGGCACGCTCACCTGCCGCTTGCCGACCTTCTCCACCGCGAGGATCGGCGGGCTGCGCCGGCCGCCGGTGTTGGTCAGCGTGAGCACACCGCGGGCCAGCTCGCCCTCGGCGACCCGCAGCGGCTGGATCTCCCGCACCGCGGTCACCGTCGGGCGCAGCATCATCCAGAGCGCGGCCAGCACCAGCGCGGTCAGCGCGGCCAACCCGAGTGCGACCAGCTCGGGGTAGTTGAGCAGCCAGCCGCCGGCCAGCAACACGGCGCCGGCTGCCGCCACCGCCTGACCGGACCGGGTGAGCACGGCCGCTACACCCCGACGCGCTGCTGCGGCACCGGGACCGAGGCCAGGATCGCCTGCAGCAGGTCCCATGCGGTGCGACCCTGCAGCTCGGCCTCGGGCCGCAGGATCATCCGGTGCCCGAGCACGAACGGCGCCATCAGTTTGACGTCGTCGGCGGTCACGAACGACCGACCCTGCGCCGCCGCGTGCGCCTGGGTCGCCTGGGCCAGTGCCAGGCTGCCGCGCGGGCTGACCCCGAGCCGCAGCTCCGGCATGTTCCGGGTGGCCGCGGTGATCGTCACGATGTAGCTGGTGATCGCCGGTGCCAGGTAGATCTCGGAGGCGATCTGGATCATCTGCAGCATGTCGTTCGTGGTCATCACCGGCTGCAGCTGCTCCGGCGTACGGCCGCGGGTGCCGTTGGTGACCACCTCGACCTCGGCGTCGTGGTCCGGGTAGCCGATGCCGGTACGGATCATGAACCGGTCCAGCTGCGCCTCCGGCAGGTCGTACGTGCCGCCGTGCTCGACCGGGTTCTGGGTCGCGATGACGATGAACGGCCGCGGCACCACGTAGGGCACGGCGTCGACGGTGACCTGCCGCTCCGCCATCACCTCCAGCAGCGCCGACTGCGTCTTCGGCGAGGCCCGGTTGATCTCGTCGCCGAGCACGATGTTCGCGAACACCGGCCCCGGGTGGAAGACGAACTCGCGCTTGCCCGCGTCGTACACCTGCACACCACTGACGTCGGACGGGAGCAGGTCCGGGGTGAACTGGATGCGCCGCATCGCGCCCTCGATGGACTGCGAAATCGCCTTCGCCAGCGAGGTTTTCCCCACCCCGGGGACGTCGTCGATGAGCAGGTGGCCCTCGGCCAGCATGCACACCAGAGCCAGCCGCACCACGTCCGGCTTGCCCCGGATGAACGACTCGACGTTACGGGCCAGCTCCTCGTACCGCTGGGCGAACCAGGTCGCCCGCCCTGCGACCGCAGCGGCGTTGTCGGGACCCACGCTCAACCTCCAGGACCGAGGTCCAAATAGAATTGATAGCCGCCCGGCGTGATGCCGCGTCCGCCAGAGTGCCGCGTCGCGCTGCAGGCGTGGGAGACCTACGATTGCCCCCGCTGTCGGAGCTCGACAGTACCGTCTGGACAGTCCCAACTCGACAGTTGTGCGCCGCCCCTACGGGCGGAGGATGTCCGCCTCTATGGGCAGACCTTTCCCGATACTTTTCGGACGGAACAGTGAGAGGGTTCGGCCGGTGGATCCGGTTCTGGTGCTGAACGACCCGGAAGCGCGGGTCGATCCCGGCGGCGAGACCCGGGTCCGCGTCAGCGTGCGCAACATCGGCGACCTCGTTGAGCAATATCAGTTCGAGGTACTCGGCGATACCGCGCGCTGGGCGCAGGTGGTACCGCGCCAGGTCTCCGTACTGCCGCACGGGCAGGAGGAGAAGACGGTCGAGGTGGTGTTCCGGCCGCCGCCTCCGCCGGGCTCGCCGGCCGGCGAGATCCCGTTCGGGGTGCGCTGTGTGTCGCTGGAACGGCGGGACCGGTGCGCCGTGGTCGAGGGTGACGTCGCCGTCGGCGCGGTGCACAACCTGGCCGCGAAGCTGGAGCCGGTCGCGCCGCGCGGCCGGTGGTCCGGGCGGTACCGGGTCAGGTTCGACAACAGCGGCTCGGTGCCGGTGACCGTCGCGCTGGCCGCCACCGACACCAAGCAACTGCTGCGGTTCGCACTGGCGCCGCAGCAGCTGACCGTCGCACCTGGACAGTCGGCGCCGGCGTACCTGTCGGTGCGGCCGCGGCAGCCGATGATGCGTGGCAAGCCGGCCGAGATCCCGTTCGTGCTGTCCTACCGGGCGCCGACCGAGGGCGGCAGCGGCGAGCTGACCGGCGCGTTCGAGCAGCGGCCGGTGATCAGCAAGACGGTGATCGCGCTCGTCGCCGCCGTCGTCGGGCTGGCCGCCGGTGCCGGCGTGCTGATCATCCGGGCCGGCAACAACCAGCAGAAGAAGACCGCGCTGACCACCGAGGGCCCGCCGCCGCCGACCGCGCTGACCAGCGCGCAGGCGCTGACCAGTTCCAGCGCGCAGCTCGTCTGGGACCGCAGCCCTTACGCCACCAGCTACGTCGTGCAGCAGCTGGGCGCCAACGGCACGGTCGGCGGCACGAAGGAGATCGGTGACCCGGATGTGTCCACTCTGGTCTGGCCCGGCCTGAAGCCCGGGCGCAGCTGCTTCCAGGTCGTCACCGTCGGCAAGAGCGGCCGCAGCGCGCCGAGCAAGCCGCAGTGCGTGACGATCGCCGCGCCGGCGCCGACCACACCCCCGCCGACCGTGGCGCCCACCTCGGCCGCACCTACCGTCCCGCCGACCTCAGGCGGTGGCGGCGGCGGGGGCGGCGGAAGCGGCGGCACCGGTGCCGTGACGCTGCAGGGCTTCTACGTGATCTACGCGGTGATCCCCCAGGACGACGCGGCCAGCCAGGGCCTCGCCCAGCAGGTGGTCGCCAAGGTGCAGCAGGCCGGCAGCCCGGCCCGGCTGGTCGACAGCAAGGCGTCCGATCAGCTCGCCGACGGGCCGGCCGGCCTCTGGTACATCCTGCGCGACGGCTTCGACAGCTACTCCGCCGCGCAGGCCGAGTGCGCCGCCCGGCGGAAGGTCTCCCCCAACTGCTACGTGGTCACCCCGTGACCCGATGACGTACGCGCTGGGCATCGACGTCGGCACCACCTACACCGCGGCCGCGATCTGGCGGTCCGGCCGGGCCGAGACCGTGCCGCTCGGCGACCGGGCGCACAGCGTCCCGTCCGCGCTGTTCCTCCGGCCGGACGGCGCGCTGCTGGTCGGCGAGGCCGCGAACCGGCGCGGCGTGCTCGAACCGGACCGGCTGGCCCGCGGCTTCAAGCGCCGGCTCGGCGACGACGCCCCGCTGCTGCTCGGCGACGAGCCGATGACGCCGGCCGAGCTCACCGGCAACCTGATCCGCTGGGTGGTCGACAAGGTCGCCGAGCGGGAAGGCGGCCGGCCCGCGCACGTCACGCTCACCTGCCCGGCCACCTGGGGCGACTACCGGCGCGGGCTGATGACCGAGGCCGCCCAGTCGGCGCAGCTGGCCGATGTCGGGCTGCTGCCGGAGCCGGTCGCCGCCGCGATCTACTACGCCGCGCAGGAACGGCTCCCGGTCGGCGCGCTCGTCGCCGTGTACGACCTCGGCGGCGGCACCTTCGACGCGACCGTGGTGGCCAAGACCGCGACCGGCTTCGACGTGCACGGCACCCCGGGCGGCGACGAGACCATCGGCGGCTCGGACTTCGACCAGTACGTGCTCGATCACGTCGCCGCCACGCTGCGCACCTCCTGGGCGCAACAGGACACCAGCAACCCGGTCGTGCTGGCCGGCCTGGCCCAGGTGCGGGAGAACGCGGTCGCCGCCAAGGAGGCGCTGTCCGCCGACACCGAGGCCACGATCCCGGTCATCCTGCCCGACCTCACCCGGGACGTGCGGCTCACCCGCGGCGAGTTCGAGGCCGCCATCCGCATCCCGGTGCTGCGCACCCTGGACACACTCGCGCACACGATCGCCGCCGCCGGCGCACAACCCACCGACCTGCACGCCGTCCTGCTCGTCGGCGGCTCCAGCCGGATCCCGCTGATCTCCCGGCTGCTCGCCGGGGAGCTCGGCGTCCGGGTCGCCGTCGACGCCCACCCCAAGTACGCCGTCTGCCTCGGCGCCGCCATCTCCGCCGCCGCCCGCCTCGCCCCCACCCGCACCGCCGACCGCCCCACGCCGGCCTTCGGCCGCCCACCCGGGCCCGGCGGCCCCGCCGACCCGGGCCGTCCCGGCGGTCCGAGCGGGCCCGGTGGGGCCGGTGGGCCCGGCCGGTACAGCCCCGGCGGGCCCGGCGGGCCCGGTGCGCCGGGCGGGCCGCAGCCGGTCGGGGTCGGCGGGCCGGCCGGCCCGTACCAGCCGGACGCCGCAGCCTGGGCCGGCGGACCCGGCGGACCCGGCGGACCCGGCGGACCCGGCGGATCACCCGGCCCCGGCGGACCGGGCGGCCCGGCACCGATCGGCACCGGCGGGCCCGGCCCGTACCGACCGGGTGGACCGGTCGGCCCTCAGCTGCCTGGGACGACCGGGCCTGGCGGCCCCAGGCCGGCGGACCTGCCGGGCCCACCCGGGTCGGCCGGACCAGCTGGCCCCGGTGGACCGCCCGGTCCCGGTGGACCGCCCGGCGCCGGCGCGCCGGGAACCGCACCGCACGGCGTCCCGGCCTGGCCCGGCGGGCCCATCCCGCCCGGCACGTCACCGCACGGCATCCCCGCCGCGCCCGGCGGCCCCGGCGGGCCGGTCCCACCAGGCACCGCACCGCACGGCACCCCGGCCGCGCCGGGTGGGCCAGGTGGCCCGGTCCCGCCCGGCACGTCACCGCACGGCACCCCGGCAACGCCCGGCGGCCCCGCCGGACCAGGCACCGCACCGCACGGCATCCCGGCCGGGCCGGGTGGGCCAGGTGGCCCGGTCCCGCCCGGCACGTCACCGCAAACGCCCGGCGGCCCAGCCGGACCGGGCACCGCACCGCACGGCATCCCGGCCGGGCCGAGTGGGCCAGGTGGGCCGGTCCCGCCCGGCAGTTCGCCGCACGGCGTCCCGGCCTGGACGGGTGGACCGGCCGGGCCGGGGACGCCCCCGCCGGCCGGCGGCTGGCCGACACCCGCCGGTGGCAACCCGGCGGTACCGGGCACCCTCCCGCCGGGCGCCCTCCCGCCGGGGACGCTGCCGCCCGGCACGCCCTGGCCGGGCTCGGCGGCAGCGGCCGCCGGGACGGTGGCGCCGTCTGGAACGGTGCCGACCGGCGGCCCAGGCTGGCCGGGTCCCGGAATGCCGGGTCCCGCCGCCGGTAACCCGGGCGGTCCCGGTGGACCGGGATGGCAGGGCGGACCGGACGGCCCGGGACGGCAGGGCGGACCGGACGGCCCGGGATGGCAGGGCGGATCGAGCGGCCCGGGATGGCAGGGCGGCGCCGGCGGGCCGGGCGGGCCGGGTCTTCCCGGTGGACCGGGACGGCCAGGCTGGTCGGCCGGCCCAGACGGGCCGGCAGGACCGGGCGGCTTGTACGGGCCAGGCGGACCGGGCGGACCGTTCGGACCAGGCGGACCGTCAGGACCCGGTGGACCGGGCGGACCGGGTGCGTACGGGCCAGGCGGGCCGTCGGGACCCGGTGGGCCGGGCGGACCGGGCGCGTACGGGCCAGGCGGACCGTCGGGACCCGGTGGGTCGGCGGGGCCGGGCGGGCCGTACGGGCCAGGTGGGCCGTCGGGACCGGGCGGGCCGGGCGGGGCTGGTGTGGACTGGCGGGGTGACCAGCCGGCGGAGCGGCCGGTGCTGGTCGGGGTCGGCGCGGCCGAGGCCGGCGCCGGGATGGCCGGGATCGAGTTGCTGGCCGAGGCGCCGGCGGCGCTGGACGTGGACCCGGTGGAGACCGGGGTGGTCCGACCGGTCGACATGCGGCTGCCCACCGTGCCCGACCTGAGCCGGCCGGTCCGGATGCTGACCGACCAGGACCAGCCGCTGACCATCACGCACACCGGCGACCCGGGCCGCGGCCGGCAGGCCGCGCTGATCGTCACGATCACCGTGGTGGTCGTGCTCGCGCTGGCCAGCGTGCTCGCGGTCGTCGCGACGAAGAAGCCGAATGCCGCGGCCAAGCCGACGACGGCGGCAACCAGCGGCACGGCCGGGCCGACCACTGCGCCGTCCGGCCCGGCCGCCACCCTGCGCGCGCTGCCGGCGGCCGGGAAGCCCGGCGACGTGATGCGGGCGGTGGCCATCGCCCCGAACGGCATGCTGGTCGCGGTCGGCGAGAGCACCACCGACCGGGTGCCCCGCGCCTGGCGGTTCACCAAGGGCAGCTGGGTGGCGATCCCGGGGCCGGGCGCCGGCACCTCCCAGGAGGGCGCGATGACCGGCCTCGCGGCCGGTCCGTCCGGGTTCGTCGCGGTCGGCTGGTTCGCCCCGCGGTCGGGCGCCGCGCCGACCAAGGGCGACCGCCACGCCGCCATCTGGACCTCGAACGACGGCGCCAACTGGACCCTGCAGGCCACCCCCAAGCTGGGCGAGCTGACCGACGTCGCGGCCCGGCCCGGCGGTTTCGTCGCCGCCGGCACCGACTGGGTCACCGACCCGGACTCCGGCGACGGCGCCCTGCTCACCTCCCCGGACGGCCGGCGCTGGACCCGGCTGCGCACCACCGGCCTGGATGGTCCGGGCCCGACCGCCCTACGGCGGCTGCTGCCGAGCGCTGGCGGCGCGGTCGCGATCGGCGCCCGGCTGGACGGCACCGTCACCCGTACCGGCCTGTGGAGTTCGCCCGATCTGACCAGCTGGACCGAGACCGCGACGCTGCCCGGCCCGGGCGCCGCCACCGCCGGCGGCACGGCGCTGGCCCGACTGGGCAACGGCACGCTGGTCGTGGTCGGCGGGAGCAATGCGCTGGACGGCGCCCCCACCCCGCTGCTCTGGACCGGGTCACCCGGCGCGGTCAAGTTGCGCACGCTGCGGGCGCCGGCCGGAACGGTGACCGCGCTCATCTCGGCCAACGGTCGGCTGATCGCGATCGGCAGCCACCGGACCCCGACCGGCGACCTCCCGTCCGGCTGGACGCTCACCGTGCCCTGAGCGGCTCGCCCTGGGCAGCTCAGCCTGAACGGCTCGCCCCGAGCAGCCGGCCTGAGCAGCTCACCCTGGGCAGCTCGGCCTGAACCGCTCGCCCCGAGCAGCTCGCCCGAGCGGCCGGCCTGAACAGCGGTGAACAGCGGCTGAGCAGCGGCTATCTTGGCGGCAGCGACGGGGAGGTGCCGTGAAGATCGTTCCAGCGAGCGCGGTGACGGCGGTCGAGGCGGATGAGGCGCGGTTCACCGGCGGCGTCTGGCAGGCCGAGATCCTGACCCGGGAGCGTCCGGACGGGATGCGCGCGCACCGGTTCGTGTACGCGCCGGGCGCGCGGTCGAGCTGGCACGTGCACACCGGCGAGCAGGCGATCTTCGTACTGGCCGGCCGCGGCCTGGTGCTCTGGGCCGGCCTGGCCGAGGCCCGGCTGCTGGCGCCGGGCGACTGGATCCACGTCGAGCCCGGCGTCCCGCACTGGCACGGCGCGGTCCCGGACGACAACTTCGTGCACCTGGCGGTCAGCGCGTCCGGCGAGACCCGGTGGCACGCCCCGGTCAGCCTCGCCGACTACCAGGCCAGCCTGCCGGGCTGAGCTCCTATCCCAGCTGCCGGCCGACGGCGGCGTAGGTGGCGGACCGGCCGGGGAACCCGTACAGGGGTTCGCTGTCGTCGGCCGGATGCCACTCCGGCGTCCAGACGACCCCGGGTTCGACCAGCTCCATGCCGTCGAACAGGGCGGCCACCTCGTCCCGGGAGCGGTGCGCGACGAGGATCCCGGACTCGTCGAACACCCGGCTGATCGCTGCCGCCACCTCGGGGCGCGGGTCCCAGGTGGTGTGCGAGACGACGAACAGGCTGCCCGGAGCCAGCACCGACCGGTACCGCCGCACGATGCCGAGCAGGTCGTCCTCGAGCGGCACGTAGTGCAGCACCGCGACCATCAGCAGCGCCAGCGGCTGCTCGAAGTCCAGCAGCTTCACGGTCTCCGGCGCGGACAGCACCGCGTCCGGCTGGCGCAGGTCGGCGTGCACGATCGCGGCGTTCGGCTGGCTGGCCAGCAACTGCTGGGTGGTGCCGACCGCGACCGGGTCACAGTCCACGTAGACCACCCGGCAGTCCGGGTCGAGCCGGTGCGCGGTCTCGTGCACGTTGCCGACGGTGGAGATCCCGGAGCCGATATCGAGGAACTGGCGGATGCCCTGCCCCACGCACCAGCGCACCGCCCGGCGCAGGAACGCCCGGTTCGACCGACCGACCAGCGGGGCGTCCGGCAGGACCCTGGTCAACGCGTCGAGGGCGGCCCGGTCGGCCGGAAAGTTGTGCGATCCGCCGAGACCGTAGTCGTACATCCGGGCTGCGTTCGGCCGGTCGATGTCGAGCCCGGCCCAGTGCTGATCGTCCATCATCTACGCCGCAAGACCTCCAATCGGCCTACACCGATTGGTCAGTGTGTCAGTTCTGGCTCATCACGGCATCAGTCTCGACCAGGTCAGGCGCTATCGGCAGCGAGAATCGCAGACTCACCCCGCGCGGCAACGGTTCGGCGCTGACCCGGCCGCCGTGGGTCTCGGCGATCTGCCGCACGATCGCCAACCCCAGGCCGGATCCGGGCCGCGCGCGTGCGGTCGGCGAACGGTAGAACCGGTCGAACACGAACGGGATGTCGGCCGCCGGGATGCCCGGCCCCTCGTCGCTGACCGCCACCTCACCGGCCGCCACCATCACCCGGACCAGGCCGTCCGGCGGGCTCCATTTGATCGCGTTGTCGACCAGGTTGCCGACCGCCCGCTCCACCGCGTCCGGGTCGGCCCGCACCGGGCTGGCCACCAGCTCCAGCTCGAACCGCACCGCCGGGGTACGGCCGGCGGCCCGGTGCACCACCCGCTCGGCGAGCAGGTCCAGCCGGGCGTCCTCGACGTGGGTCTCGCCCTCCCCGTACCGGGCCAGGTCGACGAGGTCGTTGACCAGCCCGGTCAGCTCGCGAGCCTGCTCGCGGGCGGCCCGCAGCAGGGCCGGTGCCTGCGGGTCGGCGCTGCCGCCCGGCTCGCCGAGCAGCTCCAGATTGGTGGTCAGGCTGGTCAGCGGCGTGCGCAGCTCGTGCGAGGCGTCCGCGACGAGCCGGCGCTGGGCCTGCACCGAACCGTCCAGCTCGGCCATCATCGTGGCGAACGCGCCGGCCAGCCGGCCGACCTCGTCCCGGCCGCCGGTGGCCACCCGCGCGGTCAGCTCCTGCGTCGCGGTGACGTGCTCGACCGCCTCGGTGAGCTGTCCGATCGGCCGCAGCACCCGGGCGGCCGCGAGCCGGGCGGCAACCGCGGCCGCCAGGCCGCCGGCCACGGTGAGCCCGACCAGCAACAGCAGCAGCCGGTTCAGCGTCCCCGCGGCGTCGCTCCGCGGCCGGGCCACCCGGATCAACAGCTCCTTCAGCCCGGACGTGTAGACCCGGTACCGCTGCCCGAGGTACGACACGTCGGAGAAGTACGGCCGCTCCCGCCCGGCCAGCACGGCCAGGTCGCGGTTGCTGACCGGGGCGAGCGCGCCGCCGGCGCCGGCGGCGGTCGGATTGTCGACCACCTGCAGCAGCGTCCCCCCGAGGTCGAACGGCTCGTCCGTGAACCGCTTCGGCGGATCCGGCTGGGAGGCCATCCCCTCCTTGATCTTGCCGAGCGTGTCCGGCGCCGCGGCGGCCGCCTCCACCAGCGACGCGTCGAGCTGGTCGGCCGCCTTGCTCGCCACCGCCGGGTACAGCACGATCGACACCACGGTCAGCGCCGCGAACACCACGGCGCCGCCGGCCAGGCCGATCCGGGTGCGCAGGTTCACGGCTCGGCCCGCAGCACGTAGCCCAGCCCGCGGACGGTCTGGATCACCCGCGGCTCGCCGCCGGCCTCCAGCTTCCCTCGCAGGTAGCTGATGTAGACCCAGAGCGCGTTCGAGCCGGGGCCGAAGTCGTAGCCCCAGACCGATTCGAAGATCAGCGTCCGGCTCAGCACCCGCCCGGGGTTGCGCAGGAACAGCTCCAGCAGGGCCAGCTCGGTGCGGGTCAGGTCGAGCACCCGGTCGCCGCGGTGGGCCCGGCAGCCGACCAGGTCCACCTCCAGGTCGGCGAACCGCAGCGTCGGCTCGGCCGCGCCGGTGCGCCGCAGCAGCGCCCGCAGCCGGGCCCGCAGCTCGTCCAGCGCGAACGGCTTGACCAGGTAGTCGTCGGCGCCGGCGTCCAGGCCGGCGACCCGGTCGGCCACCAGGTCCCGGGCGGTCAGCATCAGGATCGGCGTCCGGTCGCCGCGGCCGCGCAGCTCGGCGCACACCGCGAGCCCGTTCGGCTCGGGCATCAGCACGTCCAGCACGACCGCCGCGTGCCGGGCCTGGGCGAGCTGCTCCAGCGCCGCGCGACCGTCGGCCGCCTCCGCCACCTCGAAGCCGTCCCGGCGCAGCGCGTGCGCCAGCGAGCGCCGGACCGCCTTGTCATCGTCGACCACCAGCAGCCGCATCGGCCCAGTGTGCAGGCGCATCCGGGCTCCCTCCAGGGGCAGGCCGCCGGGCCGGCCCGCGGGCCGGCCCGGCGGCAGCGGGCTAGGTCGTGGCCGCGGTCCCGGCCGGAGCCGGCTTGGTGCCCGGCTTGCCGGGCTTGCCCGGGTCCCCAGGCTTGCCCGGGTCCCCCGGCTTGCCCGGCTCCCCTGGCTTGCCCGGGTCCCCCGGCTTACACGGGTCGCCCGGCTTACCGGGCTTGCCCGGCTTGCCCGGGTCTCCCGGCTTGCCACCCAGCGACTGCTTGAAGTCGGCGAGCACCTTGGCGAACTGCTTCGCGGTCAGCCCGAGGCTGCGAGCCAGCGCGACGAACGCCGGGTCGTCGACGCGGATGCCGTTCGACTTGCGGTCGATCCGCTGCACCTCGGCCCAGACCTTGGCGGCCCGAGTCGGCGTGATGTGCAGGCGGATGCTGAGGAACTTCACCGCGGCGGCCGTCACGTCCTCCGGCGGCTGCCCCGGCTTGGCCTTGGGCTTCAGCTTCGCCCATTCCGCGATCAGGAAGCGCATGACCGCCGTCGCCCGGCTGATGGAGACGCCGAGGCTCTTGGCGAACACCGCGAGCACCGGCCGGGACAGCAGCGCATCCTCCACCGGGTCGACCGGCGGGTGGGTGCCCAGGTACATCTTGACCGCGACCAGGCCCTTCTCGATCCGGTCCGCCGACAACCCGAACCGCTTGGCCGCCGCCGCCACGACCGGGTCGATCTTGGGCTCCGGCTTGCATTCCGGTGCCTTGCCGGCGGTCCACGCCGTGACCTGGTTCGCCACGGCGGCCGGATGGGACCACCCGGCCGCCGGGCGGCTGCTGGCCCCGGCCGCGGTGGCTGACCAGGCGGTGATCGCGGCAGCGACCACCGCGGCCACAGCGGCGGCGCCGAGCCGTGCTCGACTACGCATGACATCTCCTTCGCGGTGGCGCCGGCCGTGTTGCCGGCGCCCCCGGAGAAGATCAACCGTAGTTTCCGGCCACCCTCGGCAGACCTTAGAAACTACTTAGAAACCGGACGAATCAGCCGCCGGCGAGGCTTTCCACCACCGGCGCGAGCGCGTCGATGTCATCGACCATGAAGCAGCTGATGCCGAGCAGCTCGCGCAGTTCGAGGAACTTTTCAGTCAGCCCCGCGAGCGAGCCGATGTAGATGTGCGGCGAGGCGAGCACATCGTCCGCGCTGATCTCGTAGCCGGAGCGCTGGCGTAGCCGGTCGGCCCGGCGTTCCGCCTCCGGCCGGGCGTTGTCGGTGATCAGGATCGGCCCACCGCTGGGGTACGTGTTCAGCTCCAGGTCGGCGAACCGGTCGCCGGCGGCGGCCCGCACCCAGCCGATCTTCTCCTCGGTCGCCGCGACGGTGATGCTGCGCGGGTCGCTGGCCGGGCTGGTCTGGTCGCCGGGCAGCAGCCGCGGCGCCAGCCCGACGATGTCCGCCTGCTGGCCGGCCAGGGTGAGCGTGCGCCGGCCACCACCGCCGACGAACAGCGGCGGGTGCGGCCGCTGCACCGGCTTCGGCCCGGCGTCGTAGTCGGTGATCGTGTAGTGCTCGCCGGCGAACGAGAACGGCCCGTCGGCGAAGCATCCTTTGAGGACGGTGATCGCCTCGGCCAGCCGCGCGGTCCGGACCGCCGGCCGGTCGAACCGCAGCCCGATCGCGTCGTACTCCGGCCGGTTCCAACCGGCCCCGATGCCGATCTGCAGCCGGCCCCCGGACAGCACGTCCAGGCTGGCGAAATCCTGCGCCAGCACGGCCGGATGCCGCAGGTCCACATTGGACACGAAGGTGCCGATGCGGAGCCGCTCGGTGACCGCGGCGACGGTGGCCAGCACCGGGGCCGGCGCGTGCTGGCCGATCAGGTGGTCTGGCAGCACCAGCCCGCTGTAGCCGATCGACTCGGCCCGGCGGGCGGTCGCGATCAGCGCCGCGCCATCGACGGCGCCGTCAGCGGCGAGCCCGAGAAACCGGAAGGGACGCATGCCGCCATCCTCGCCGATCCGTGCCCCGAGCCCAACCCGGCCGGCCGGCGCCGCTCCGGACGTCAGCCGGCCCGCGCGGCACCGGGCGCCAGCCGGCCCGCGCGGCTCCGGGCGTCAGCTGGTCGGCGCGGTGACCGCGGCGCGGGCCTGCCGGGCGGCGGCGACCAGGTTGGCCAGTGCCGCCTCGACCTGCGGGTAGTCGCGGGTCTTCAGGCCGCAGTCCGGGTTGACCCAGACCCGGTCGGCCGGCAGCACCCGCAGCGCCCGGGTGAGCAGGGTGCTGACCTCGGCCGCGGTCGGGACGCGGGGCGAGTGGATGTCGTAGACCCCGGGGCCGAGGCCACGGCCGAACCCGGCCAGCGCCGGCTCGGCCAGGATCGCCGCGCCGGACCGGGCCGACTCGATCGTGGTCACATCCGCGTCCAGGGCGTCGATCGCGGCGAGCACGTCGGCGGCGTCGGAGTAGCAGAGGTGGGTGTGGATCTGGGTGCGGTCACCGGCGCCGGACGTGGCCCGGCGGTACGCGCCGACCGCCGCGGCCAGGTACGCCGGCTGGCCGGCCCGGCGCAGCGGCATCAACTCGCGCAGCGCCGGCTCGTCCACCTGGATGATGCCGATGCCGGCCGCCTCCAGGTCGCGCACCTCGGCCCGGACCGCCGCGGCCACCTGCCCGAGCACCTGCGCCAGCGGCAGGTCCGGCCGGACGAACGACCACGCCACGATCGTCACCGGCCCGGTCAGCATGCCCTTCACCGGGCGGTCGGTGAGCGACTGGGCGTACCGGCTCCAGCCGACCGTGATCGGCGCCGGCCGGCTGACATCGCCGTGCAGGATCGGTGGCCGGGTGCACCGCGAGCCGTACGACTGCACCCAGCCGTGCGCGGTGGTGACGAACCCGGCCAGGTGCTCGGCGAAGTACTGCACCATGTCGTTGCGCTCCGGCTCGCCGTGCACCAGCACGTCCACGCCGAGCCGCTCCTGCAGCCGGATCACCCGCTCGATCTCGGCCCGGATCCGCTGCTCGTACCCGGCCCGGTCGAGCCGTCCGGCGGTCACCGCCGCCCGGGCCGCCCGCAGCTCGCCGGTCTGCGGGAAGGAGCCGATCGTCGTGACCGGCAGCACCGGCAGCCCCAGCCACTCCGCCTGGGCCGCCGCCCGCACCGCGAACGGGCTCCGCCCACCCTCCACTCCGGCCGACCCCACGTCGACCGGCCCCGCGTCGGGCGACTCCGCGCCGGGCGGCCCCGCGCCGGGCGGCTCCGTCCGGTCTCCTTCGTCCACATCGGACGATGGCGGGCGGATCCCGGCCGGCGGGCGAGTCAACTGGGCGGCGAGCTCGACCACCTCGGTCACCTTCTGCTCGGCGAACGCGAGCCGGCGCCGCACCGCCGGGTCCAGTTCGGACTCCACCGCCAGGTCGTACGGGACGTGCAGCAGCGAGCAGGACGTGCTCACCACCACATCACCGACCGCGGCGCGCAGCGCCCGCAGCCGGGCCAGCGCCACCGCGGTGTCGGTGCGCCAGACGTCCCGCCCGGAGACGACGCCGGCCACCACGGTCTTGCCGGCCAGCGCGGCCGGGTCCGGCCAGCCGCCGTGCACCAGATCCAGGCCGATCGCCTCCACCGGCGTACCCGCCAGCACCGGCAGCGCCGCGCCCAGGTCGCCGAAGTACGCGGCGACCAGCAGCCGCGGCCGGTCGGTCAGCTCCCCCAACAACCGGTACGCCCGCGCCACCGCCGCCAGCTCGGCGCCGGACCGGTCGGCCACCAGCGCCGGCTCGTCCAGCTGCACCCAGCCGACGCCGGCCGCCGCCAGCGCCGCGAGCAGTCGCGTGTAGACGGTGAGCACCTCGTCCAGCCGGTGCAGCGGCACGAACCCGGGCGGACTGCCCGGTGCCGGTGCGGACAGCAGCAGGAACGTCACCGGGCCCAGCAGCACCGGCCGGCCCGCCACACCGAGCGACCGGGCCGCCCGCACCTCGGCCAGCACCTTGTCCGCGACCAGCCGGAACGCGGTGTCCGGGCCGATTTCCGGGACGAGGTAGTGGTAGTTCGTGTCGAACCACTTGGTCATCCGGAGCGGGGCGACGGCCGGACCGCCACGGGCCATCGCGAAGTACGTGTCCAGCGGGTCGCCCAGCTCGCGGTAGCGGTCCGGCACGGCGTCCAGCAGCACGGCGGCGTCCAGCACGTGGTCGTAGAAGGAGAACGTGTTCACCGGCACCGCGGCGAGCCCGAGCGCGGCGAGCCGGCGCCAGGTCGCCACCGTGAGCGCCTCGCCGCCGGCCAGCAGCTCGGCCCGGCCCGCCGAACCGTCCCAATAGGACTCCAGCGCCCGCTTCAGCTCGCGCCGCGGCCCGATCCGCGGGTAGCCGAGCACCGTGCTCGGTCCCAATCCGGCCAGGCCGGCGTCGGTCGGCTGATCCACTCCGCTCACGCGTACTCCCTACCAACAGGCGTCCAGGTCGAGTCGATCGTGCGGTCAGGACCGGGCGGCCGGGCGGATCCATAGCCGCCGCTTATCGATCACGGCGGCGCTGGCACCCGGCTGGTATGGGCGGCAATACTGACCCGTGCACCCGGGCCCGCCGCCGCGCGACGTCGGCTGCTTCGTCGCGGTCGCCCGGCAGTTGAGCTTCTCCCGGGCGGCCGCCGGGCTGGGCATGTCGCAGCCGGCGGTGAGCCAGGCGGTCGCCCGGCTGGAACGCTCGCTCGGGCTGCGCCTGTTCGACCGGACCAGCCGCGACGTGCAGCTCTCCGACGCCGGCAAGCTGCTGCTGCCGCTGGCCGAGTCGCTGCTGGCGCAGGTCGCCGCTTTCACCGACGCGGCCGCGCTGCTGACCGTCCCGATTGGACAGTCCATTCGGCTGGCCTATTGCCCGCTGGTCGGCGGGCTGGCCGCGCAGGTGGCCCGGAAGCTGGCTGCCCGCCAGCCGGGCATCGAGGTGGAACTGCGCACCGCCGGCTGGACCGCCGCCAGCACCGAACTGGCCCAGGACGGCGCCGTTGCCGCCCTGATGAGCACCCCGTTCCCGGCCGGGCTGGCCACCACCGCAAGGTTCCACCTGCCGATCACCCACCTGGCCGTGCCGGCCCGCCGGGCGCCGGTGCTGACCACCCCGGTGCGGCTGGCCGGGCTGGGCGGCCACGAGATCCTGCTGCCGCGCGCCCGGCCGCCGGGCAGCGTCTGGGCGCAGTTGGCCGACCGGCTGCCGCCCCGGCACCGGCCCCCGGCCGCGGATGACTTCGACGACCTGGTGGCGGTGCTCGACCTGGTCGCCGCCGGCCGCGGGCTGCTGCCGGTCCCGCACCTGCTGGTGCAGACGGTCACCCGGCCGGATGTCCGATTCGTCCCGCTCGACACCGCCGGCCTGCGGATGACGTATGGGCTGGTCTGGCCCCAGGAGCGGGCGACCGCCGAGGTGATGGCGCTGGTCCAGGCGGTCCAGGAGACGCTGCGCACGCCGGGCCGCCCGGCCGGCTGAGCCCGCCCCAGGGGCTTCCGCAAGGCCCCACCATCGGCATACTGTGAGCGCTCACAGACACCTACCCGTAACCAGCCAGCCCGGGCGCGGACGAGCCGGCGAGCCCCTCACACAGGGAGACTGGAGGAGACGTGGACACGAGCTTCGGATCCGACCTGTCACGCCGGACGCTGCTGCGCGCCGTACCCGGTCTGGCGGTGGCCGCCGCCCTGGTGCCGCAGGCGGCCACCGCCGCCGAGGCACGACCCCGGGCCAACGTGCCGCTGCGGGTGCGCGGCGTGGACCTGTCGTTCACCCTGCAGGAGGAGGCCGCCGGCAAGCGCTTCAGTGACGGCGGCACGGTCCGCCGGGTGGAGCAGATCTTCGCCCAGCGCGGTGCGACGCTGGTCCGGCTGCGGGTCTGGGTGAACCCGCCGGCCGGCTACAGCACCCAGGCGACCGCGATCACGCTCGCCCAGCGGGCCCGCGCCGCCGGCCTGAAGGTGCTGCTCGACCTGCACTACTCGGACTTCTGGGCCGACCCCGGCAAGCAGACCACACCGGCCGCCTGGGCCGGGCAGAGCCTGTCGACGATGACCACCACGGTGCGCAACTACACTCGCAACATCGTCGCCGCGTTCGCCTCGGCCGGCGCCCCGGTGGACATGGTGCAGGTCGGCAACGAGATCACCGGCGGCATGCTCTGGCCGAACGGCCAGATCTACCGCAGCAACGGCGAACACTGGTCCGAGTTCACCACGCTGCTGAACGCCGGCATCGCGGGCGCCCGCGCCGGCAACCCGGCCGGGCACCCGATGGAGGTGATGGTGCACATCGACCGCGGCGGCGACAACGGTGGCAGCCGCTACTTCTACGACCACCTGCGCACCTTCGGGGTCAGCTACGACGTGATCGGCCTGTCGTACTACCCGTTCTGGCACGGCTCGCTGGCCACCATGCAGGCGAACCTGAACGACCTGGCCGGCCGGTACGGCAAGCCGCTGGTGCTGGCCGAGACCTCCTACCCGTGGACCACCGCCAACGGCGACTCGCTCGGCAACTTCATCACCAGCACCAGCCAACTCCCGGACGGCTCCCGCTTCCCACCCACCACCGCCGGCCAGGCCGCCTACTTCGAGGCCCTGCGCGGCGTCCTGCGGTCAGTCCCGAACGGCCTCGGCGCCGGCTTCATCGACTGGGAACCCGAGTGGATCCCCGGCGTCGGCTGGGAACCCGGCGCCGGCAACCCCAACGACAACCTGACCATGTTCGACTTCAACGGCCGCGCCCTCCCCTCCCTCACCGCCTTCCGCGCCTGACAGCGCCCGGCACCTACCCGCGGTGACGGCGCCGTCTCCCGGGTGATGACGCTGTCTCGCGGGTGACGGCGCCGTCTCCCGGTGACTGGCCTCACCGGTGACGGCGCGGTCTCCCGGGTGATGACTTTGCTTCCCGGGTGACGGCGCTGCGCCATCACCCGCGACACCAGAGTCGCCACCCGCCGCCGGAACACGTCACCCGACACGCCAACACATCACCCGGCACCCAGCACCCCCGGCACGCGACCCCAACCGCCCCACATCCGCAGACCACGACGCACGCACCGCAGTGACCACCTCGCCTCCCCCGGTGACGGGTTCGCCTGGCGGGTGACGGGTTCGCCTCCCGGGGTGACGGCGCTGCGCCATCACCCGCCACACCAAAGTCACCACCCGCCGCCGGAACACGTCACCCGACACGGCAACACATCACCCGGCACCCCCGGCACGCGACCCCAACCGCCCCACATCCGCAGACCACGACGCACGCACCGCAGTGACCACCTCGCCTCCCCCGGGTGACGACTTCGCCTGGCGGGTGACGGGTTCGCCTCCCGGGTGACGCCGCTGCGCCACCACCCGCCACACCAAAGTCGCCACCCGCCGGACGACGCCGTCACCCGGCACCCGAACCCGTCACGCGAACACCGCACCCGCCACAGGAACCCAGCATCCGCCGCGCGAACCCATCGCCTACCGCGCGAACACGTCACCGGGCACCCGACGCCACCAGGCCGCGCCCTCCGCCGCCCCGCGAACCCGCACCCCACCCCGCGAACCCGCACCCGCCGCACGAAGCCCGCCCCGCCGCACGAAACGCCCCGCCGCAAGGAGACACGGCGTCCGCCGCGCGACACACGGCGCCGCCCGCACAGCGCATCCGACACCGGCGACGGTGGACCCGCGGCCGGAGACACCCCCGGCGGAGACACCCGCGGCGGAGGCACCGGCGGGCGGTCAGGCCGAGGCGCGGCGGATCAGGACTACCGGCAGGACGCGGGACGGGGGGTGCTCGCCGGCGATGCGGCGCAGCAGCAGGTCGACCATTTCGGCGGCGACCTGCTCCAGCGGGTTGCGGATGGTGGTCAGCGGCGGGTCGGTGGTGCTGGCGACCCGGGAGTCGTCGAAGCCGCCGACCGCCACATCGGACGGGACCTGCCGGCCGGCGCGGCGCAGCGCGGCGATCGCGCCGGCGGCGACCAGGTCGGAGCCGACGAAGACGGCGTCCAGGTCGGGGCGGCGGTCGAGCAGGTCGGCCATCGCCGCCTCGCCGGCGTGGAAGGTGTAGTCGGTGGCGGCCGCGACCAGGGTCTCGTCCAGCGCCGCGCCGAGGATCTCGCGGTAGCCGGCGAGCCGCTCCTGCCCGCCGGGGGTGTCCAGCGGGCCGGTGAGCATGGCGATCCGGCGCCGGCCGAGCCCGACCAGGTAGCGGGTCATCTGCCGGGCGCCCTCCCGGTCGTCGGCGGCGACGAACGGGATGCCGGCCTCGTGCCCGAGCGGTTTGCCACAGGCGACGGCCGGCAGGTTGCCCCGCTCAAGTTCGTCCGCCAGCGGGTCGCCGCTGTGGCTGGAGACCAGCAGGATGCCGTCCACGTGCCCGGCCCGGACGTATTCGAGCACCCGCTGCCGCTCGTCCGGGCCGCTGGCCAGCATCAGCACCAGGCTGACCCGGTGCCCGGCCAGCACCTGGGTGGCGGCCCGCAGCAGCACGCTGAAGTTGGGGTCCTCGAACAGCAGTTCGTGTGGCTCGGACAGGACGAACGCGACCGCGCCGGAGCGCCGGGTGACCAGGCTGCGCGCGCTCTGGTTGGCCACGTAGCCGGTCTCCCGGACGGCCTGTTCGACCGCGGCCAGCGCCTGCGGGCTGACGTACCGGCCGCCGTTCAGCACCCGCGAGACGGTGCCCCGGGAGACGCCGGCCACCTGCGCGATGTCGTCGATGGTGGGGCCGCGCCGCATCGCCCGGCGGGCCGCGCCCCGGCTCTTTGGATGCGGCTGCGCCGGGGCCCCGGCGGCGCGCCCCGCGGCGGCCGCGGAGCGGGCCGCCCGGTCGTCCCCGTCCACCTGCTCGCCCTCCCCCGCCCGAGGCTCCGGACCGGACGGGCCGAGGTCGGACCGCCGGGGGCTCCGTGTCGGAACCGCTGCCGCCGGCGATCCTACGTCCGGCTCACCGCTTCACCGCCCCGCTGAGCAGGTCCATCCGCCAGTACCGCTGCAGGAACAGGAACAGGGCGATCAGCGGCAGGATGGACAGCAGCGCCCCGGTGATCACCAGCGTGTAGAGCGCCGGCTTCTGCACCCCCTGGTTGATCATGGTGAACAGGCCGACGGTGAGCGGGTACTTGTCTTCGTCGCTGAGCATGATGAACGGCAGCAGGAAATTGTTCCAGATCGCGATGAACTGCAGCAGGAACACGGTGACCAGGCCGGGCACCATCACCGGCACCGCGATCGACCGGAAGATGCGGCCCTCGCCGGCGCCGTCGATCCGGCCGGCCTCGATCATGTCGTCGGGCACCGCCGCGGCGGCGTAGATGCGGCACAGGTAGATGCCGTACGGGTAGATGATGGACGGCAGCAGCACCGACCAGTACGTGCCGGCCATGCCCACTTTGGACAGCAGCAGGTACTGCGGGATGGCCAGCGTGATCTGCGGCAGCAGGACCCCGGCCAGCAGGATGTTGAAGGCCAGCGTGCGGCCGCGGAACCGGTACTTGGCCAGCCCGTAGCCGGCCGCCGCGGAGACCATTGTGGACAGTGCGGCGCCCACCCCGGCGTAGAGCACGCTGTTGCGGGCCCACCGGACGAACCGGCCGTCGCTGTAGTCGAACAGCCCGCGGACGTTCTCGGTGAGCCCGCCGGAGAAGCTGGGCGCGTAGCTGAACGTGCTGAACAGCTCGGACCGGGTCTTGGTCGCGGCGATCAGCACCCAGAGCACCGGCAGCAGGCAGTAGATCGCCCCGGCCAGCAGCGCGGCGGTCGGCAGCAGTGCCGGCCGGGCGGCCGGCCGCCGGGCCGGCGCGGTCACCGCTCCTCCGCGAACGCGCGCCGCTGCAGCAGCCGCAGGAATCCGAGCGAGAGCAGCAGCGTGGCCAGGGCCAGCACCACCGAGGTGGCCGCGGCCGAGTAGACGTCACCGGCGATGAACGCGTCCCGGTAGATCTTCATCAGCGGCATCCAGGTGGACGGGATCAGGTTGGTCAGCGGCCGCAGCGTCATCGGCTCGTTGAACACCTGCAGGGTCGCGATGAGCGAGAACACCGTGGTCATCACGATCGCCGGGACGAGCAGCGGGATCTTGATCCGGGTCGCGATCTGCCACTCGCCGCAACCGTCCACCCGGGCCGCGTCATACAGTTCGCTGGGCACCGCGCGCAGGCTGGTGTAGAGCACGATCATGTTGAAGCCGACACCACCCCAGATCGCCACGTTCGCGACCGCGCCGAAGATGGAGTGCACGCCGAAGAAGTTCGGCGGTGGCAGGTTCAGGTGCTCGGCGGCGTACCGGATCGGGCTCACCCCGGGCAGGTACAGGAACCCCCAGAGCATCGTCGCGATCACCCCGGGCACCGCGTACGGCAGGAAGATCGCGATCCGGCTGAACCGGCGCAGCCGCGCGGTCGGCACGTCCAGCATCAGCGCGAACGCCAGTGCCAGCCCGAGCATGATCGGCACCACCAGCAGCCCGTAGATCACCAGCCGGACCAGACTGTGCCAGAGCTCCGGGTCGGCGAGCGCGGCCCGGTAGTTGGCCAGCCCCACCCACACCTCGGTGCGCCGGCCGAGCAGCCCGCCGCGCACCCGCTGCCCGTGCAGGCTGAGCAGGATCGCGTACCCGATCGGGATCAGCAGGAACAGCACGAACAGCACCGCGGCCGGCAGCAGGAACAGCACCGGCGCCAGCCGCGACCCGACCGCCCGCCGCCGGGAACGGCCCGGCCCCGAGCCGGTCGGCCCGGAGCCGGGCCGGCCCGAGCCGCCGGCCGCCCGGCCCGGATCGTCCACACCGGACTGTCCAGCTTGTCCGGACACAGTGGACGATCTGGCGGCGGGCCGGGCGGCCGGCTCGGCGTGCACCGCGGTCAGCCCCCGGCCAGGTCGAAGCCCAGCTTCTTCATGTCCGCCACGGTGGCGCTCTGCATGGTGGACAGCGCCGCGGCGAAGTCGGACTTGGCCTGGATCGCCTTGCCGAACGCGTCCCGGTAGCTGGTGTAGGTGACGTTCACGTCCGGGCCCCAGGTGACGGCCGCCGCGGTGCCAGAGATCTGCTTGGCGGTCTGGTAGAAGTCCGGCTGGTTCGGCATGAAGTCGGGCGCCTTGGTCAGCGCCGGGGTGGACTGCCCCGCCGTCACGGCCGGGTAGAGGCTGCCCTGGGTCACCAGCGCGTCCACCGCGGTCGGGTCGGTGTTCAGCCAGACCGCGAACTTGGCCGCCGCGTCCTGGTGCTTGGACTTGGCCATCACCGCGGTGGAGGAACCGCCCCACAGGCCGGTCTTCTGCTCCCCCGCCGTCCACTGTGGCAGCGGCGCCATCGCCCACTTGCCCTTGGTGTCCGGCGCGATGCCGGCCAGCACGGCCGGGCCCCAGACGGCGCTCGGCCAGGCGAGCAGGGTGCCGTCGTTCATCGCCTTGTTCCACTGCGGCGTGTACATCGGCTGCCCTTGCAGCACGCCGGCGTTCACCAGGCCGCCCCAGAACGACGCCACCTTGCGGCTCGGCTCACCGGCGATGTCGACCTTCCACTTCTCCCCGTCGATGCTCCACCAGTTGGCTCCGGCCTGCTCGGCCAGCCCGGCGAACCAGCCCGGGTCGCCGGCCGAGAACGTGGTCAGGTAGCGCTTCGGGTCCTTGGCGCGCAGCGTCCGGGCGGCGGCGGCGAACTCGTCCCAGGTCTTCGGGACGGTCAGGCCGAACCTGGTGAACAGGTCGGCCCGGTAGAACAACATCATCGGCCCGTAGTCCTGCGGCACCGCGTACGTCTTGCCGCCGAAGCTGACCAGCTGCCAGGCCGAGTCGGTGAACTGGCTCTTGATCGGCCCGGTGTAGGCGGTCAGGTCGGCCGCCACGCCGCCGGTGACCAGCGTGGGCAGCGCCTGGTACTCGGCCTGGGCGAGGTCCGGTGGGTTGCCGGCCTTGTCGGCGGTGAGCAGCTTGGTGACCAGCGTGTCGCCCTGGGACTGGGTGCTGAGGGTGACGTGGATCTCCGGGTGCTGCTTGTTCCAGATGGCCACGACCTTGTCGATGTTCGGCGCCCAGGCCCAGAAGGTGAGCGTCACCGGGCCGGTCTCGGCGGACTGCTTGGGCGCGGCGGAATCGCCGGTATCCGACGACGAACTACAGCCGGCAACCAGCACGGCACCCAGAACCGCCGCCAGCGCGGTCTTGACCAGGGATGTCCTGCGTCGCATGGGCGGAACCTCCGGGTATGCGATCCAGCTCAAGCATGTGTGAGCGGTCACAGATTCGACGGATGCGGCGCGGGTGTCAAGCACTCGTGTCCGGCCCGTTACGAAACGACAGAGCGCCGGACGGGAGATACTGTGACCGCTCACAGACATTCCGTGGAGGATCCCGGTGACCACTGCGCCCGCCAAGCCGACACCGCGCCCCGACCGGTCCACCGCGCCCGGCGGCCAGCGGCCCGGCTGGCCGCGCCGGCTGGACCGGCTGGCGTTCGGCGGCGACTACAACCCGGAGCAGTGGCCGGAGGAGGTCTGGGACGCCGACGTCCGGCTGATGCGGGAGATCGGGGTCAACCTGGTCACCGTCGGCGTGTTCGCCTGGGCCATGCTCGAGCCGGAGCCCGGCCGGTACGACTTCGGCTGGCTCGACCGGGTGCTCGACCGGCTGCACGGGGCCGAGGTGCTGGTCGACCTGGCCACCCCGACCGCCTCGCCGCCGGCCTGGCTGGCCCGCCGGCATCCGGCCAGCCTGCCGGTCACCCGGGCCGGCCAGGTGCTCGGCATCGGCGCCCGCGAGTCGTTCTGCCCCAGCTCACCGGACTACCGGGCGGCCGCCGCCGGCATCGTCGGGCAGCTCGCCCAGCGCTACGGCGACCATCCGGCGCTGGTCATGTGGCACGTGCACAACGAGTTCGGCGCGCACGTCGGCCCGTGCTACTGCGCCACCAGCGAGCAGGCGTTCCGGCGCTGGCTCCGGTCCCGCTACGGCGACCTGGGCGCGCTGAACGCGGCCTGGGGCACCGCGTTCTGGGGCCAGCGGTACGGCGACTGGGCCGAGATCACCGCGCCCCGGCAGGCGCCGATGCCGGTCAACCCGGCCCAGCAGCTGGACTTCCTGCGCTTCTCCAACGCCGAGTACCTGGACTGCTACCGGGCCGAGCGCGACCTGCTCCGCACCGCCACCCCGGACATCCCGATCACCACCAACTTCATGGCCACCACCTGCAAGCACATCGACTACTGGACCTGGGCCGGCGAGGTGGACGTGGTCGCCAACGACCACTACCTGCGCGGCGAGGACCCGGCCAACCACATCGACCTGGCCATGGCCGGCGACCTCAGCCGCGGCCTGGCCGGCGGCGCCCCCTGGATGCTGATGGAGCACTCCACCGTCGGCGGTGAACTGGCAGCCACGCAACCTGGCCAAGGCACCCGGGCAGTTGCGCCGCAACAGCCTGGCGCACATCGCCCGCGGCTCGGACAGCGCGCTGTTCTTCCAGTGGCGCAACTCGCGCAGCGGCGCCGAGAAGTTCCACTCCGCGATGGTGCCGCAGGCCGGCAGCCGCGGCCGGATCTGGCGCGAGGTGACCGGGCTCGGCGCCGACCTGGCCGCGCTGGCCGAACTGCGCGGCAGCCGGGTGCACGCCGACATCGCCCTGGTCTGGGACTGGCAGTCCTGGTGGGCGCTGGAGCTGGAGTTCCGCCCGTCCGTCGACCTCGACTACGGCGACCGGATCCGGGCCGTCTACACCGCCCTCTGGCAGGCCAACCGGACGGTCGACTTCGTCCCGCCGACGGCTGACCTGTCCGGCTACCGGCTGGTGATCCTGCCCAGCCTCTACCTGGCCGGCCCGGCCGCCGCGGCCAACCTGCGCGGCTACGTCGAGGCCGGCGGGCAGCTGCTGGTCTCGTACTTCTCCGGCATCGTGGACGAGCACGACACCGTCCACCCCGGGCCGTACCCGGGGGCGCTGCGCGACCTGCTCGGGCTCTGGATCGACGAGTTCCACCCGCTGGGCCGGGACGAGGTCATCGAGCTGGTCGCGCCGGATGGCCGGATCCGGGCGGACGTCTGGAGCGAGGCGGTGGTGCCGGCCGGCTGCCAGCCGGTGATCACGTTCGGCACCGGCCCGGACGCCGGGCAGCCCGCGCTCACCCGGCACGACTTCGGCGCCGGCACGGCCTGGTACCTGGCCACCCGACCGGACCCGGCCGGCCTGGCCCGCATCCTCGACCTGGTGGTCGGCGCGGCCGGGCTGCCCGCCGCGCCGCCCGCGCCGCCCGGGGTGGAGATCGTCCGCCGCCGCTCCGCCGCCGCGAGCTGGCTGTTCCTGATCAACCACAGCGGCGCCCCGGTCATCGTCCCGGCCCGGGGCCGCGACCTGCTC
The DNA here is from genome assembly GCA_963714145.1 of uncultured Actinomycetota bacterium. GTDB lineage: Bacteria > Actinomycetota > Actinomycetes > Mycobacteriales > CADCTP01 > JBBWZH01. Next base: position 5,093,377 of record OY970235.1, read on the forward strand.
AGCGGCCAGGTGCACGAGAGCACCGTGCCGCTCCCGCCGGGCGGCGTCGCGGTCCTGCGCGAACCGGCCGGGCCGGTCGGCTAGATTCCGTCGGTGCGGAACGGGTCGTGCTCGGCGAGCAGCTTCTCCAGCCGCGCCTGGTCCACCCGGCTGACCACCGCGGTGGTCTCCTGCTGGTCCCGGATCACCTTGGCCAGCGTGAAGGCCGAGGTGACCAGGTAGAGGCTGGCCAGCCCGAAGAACGCCCGGACCCAGGTGTCCACCGGCAGGTAGGCCAGGCCGATGATCACGGCGACCAGCGCGACCCCGAACGAGACCGCGGCCTGAAAGTAGAACGCGGTCGTGGTCTTGGGCTGCACGGAAGTGGTCATGCCGGAAGTCTGGCCGGCCGGCCGGGCCAGCTCCTGAGCACTAACACTCAACCGCGCCGGCCCAGCCGCGTCAGGTCCACCCGGCGTATCTTCCGCCCGGCGTCGCGCCTCTGACATACGAAAGTCGATGGCTACGGGGGCCGTGATGTCCGACTCGACCATGTCTTCGGCCGTGCTTCCGTTCCGCCGGGCCGGCTGGCTGCGGCGTACCGCGCACGCGTTCTGGGCCGGCGACGCCAAGGCGGGAACCCGCCCGGTCTGGTACGTCTGCAACCAGACACCGCGTCCGATCCGGCTGGAGCAGGGCGGCCGGGTCTTCACCCTGGCGGCGCTGGAGGAGCGGCCGTGGCGGGGCGACGCGAAGGAGACCGACCCGCGGCAGGTGTTCGACCTGACCCGGCTGATCGAGCAGCACCAGCTCGAGGTGGTCCGCCGGCAACCGCGGGCCACGTCCGACCCGGCGGTGGCCGCGGCGATCCGGCTCTGGCTGATCCTCGGGGTGCTCTGGCTCGCCTCGCTCTGGCCGTTGCCGGTGTGGTGGTGGCTGCGGCTCACCAGCCTGCTCGCGGTCGGCGCGGTGCTGTGCTTCCTGGTGCTGCTGACCCGCCCGGGACGGTACAGCGAGGACGCCCGGCTGGAGCGCCGGCGGATGGCCCGGCGCGGTTGGAACGAGGCGGTGATGGCGCTGGTCGTGACGATCGGCGTGCTGATGCCGGCCGCCGCCCTCTACTTCGCCACCGACCTGCACGAGGTGGTGTCGATCCACCCCACCGGGTTCAGCGTCGACACCGGCAGACCGCTGGTGCTGATCGGCCGGCTGCTGCAGCTCACCTTCATCGCGGTCGCCACCCTGCTGCCGGCGCTGATGTACTTCCAGTTCGACGCCGAGCGGCTCACCACCCTGCGCAGCCGCTGGATGCGGAACGTCTTCCGGCTGGACCCGACCGTCAGCACGGTCTCCGACGTGATGGCGAAGTACGGCTGCCAGCTGGACGAGGCGTACGGCAGCCGGGAGGACCAGACCGGCCGGCTGGTACGCAGCCGCCGCTCCCCCATCATCCTGGCCACGATCCTGCTGGCGTTCGGCTGGCTGGTCATCCTGCTGCGGGCCGGCGACCGGATCGACCCGGCGGCTCCCGGCGGCACCGGGCTGTCGTTCCTCGACCTGCTCGACCCGAACCCGTCCCTGGTCACCTACGCGTTCCTGGGTGCGTACTTCTTCGGGTTGCAGCTGATCTGGCAGGGCTACGTCCGGGCCGACCTGCGGCCGAAGACGTACACCACGGTCACCGTCCGGGTGCTGGTCGTCGTCATCCTGGCCTGGCTGCTGGACGCCACCCTCGGCACCACGCAGCCGGCGAACGTGCTCTACCTGCTGGCGTTCCTGGCCGGGCTGGTGCCGAACACGGTGCTGCACTTCATCGCGGAGAAGGTGCTGGGCCAGCTCGGCGGCACCTTCAACCGGGACCAGATGCAACAGCTCACCGTCCTGGACGGGATCGACCTGTACGAGCGCACCCGGCTGTCCGAGGAGGGCATCACCAGCGTGGAGGCGCTGGCCCACCACGACCTGCTGGACCTGTTCTTCAAGACCCGGCTGGCCGCCGCCCGGCTGATCGACTGGGTGGACCAGGCGATCCTGACCATGTACCTCGGCACCGAGGCGGGCGGCCCGGGGGTGCCGAGCGCGGCGCGGCTGCGGGCCGGGCTGCGCGCTGTCGGCATCCGCACCGCCACCGACCTGGTCGAGGCCACCGGGCGGCGCGGGTCGCCCCCGGACGGCACCCAGGGCCGGACCATCGACAGCGTCGCCACCGCGGTCGCGGCCGGCGTCCCGGACTGCACCGCGTCCGCGCTGGCCGCCCGGCTCTGCCTGATCAGCACCGGCATCGACCGCAGCGAGTGGGTGGGCCGGATCCGCTACTGGCGGCGCAGCGACCTGGTCGAGGCCGACCAGCGGCACTGCTACCTGGACGGCAACGGCGACCTGCACCGGGCCGATCCCGGCCCGCTGTCCGCGATCGCGCCGCCGCAGCCGCCGTAGCCGCTACTGGCGGCTCCACTGCTGGGTGGTGGCGGTGCCGCAGTCGGCCAGCACGACCGCGGTGCCGGCGGCGGTGCCGGCACCGGTCGGGGCCAGGCAGCGGCCGGACTGGGCGCCGACGACCGTGCCGCCGGCGGTCAGCGTCCAGCGCTGGTTGGCGCCGGAGTTGCAGTCCCAGATGCCGACCGGCGAGCCGGCCGCGGTGGCCTGGTTCAGCACGTCCAGGCACTTGGTGCCGTAGACGCGCAGCTCGCCGGCCGCGGTGAGCGCCCACTGCTGGTTGGTGCCGCCGTGGCAGTCCCAGATGATCGTGGTCGCGCCGTTGGTCATGCTGGCGGCGTTGACGTCCAGGCAGCGGCCGGCGCCGACGTTGCGCAGCGGCGCCGGCAGCGGCGGCTGCGGGCCGGCCAGCGCGGTGACGCTGAGGTTGTCGAACTGGGTCTGGTAGTTCCAGCCGGACGCGACGCCCACGTGGCCGCGGACGAACGACGCGTCGGTGGCCGTGCCGAGCGTCGTGCCGTCCACCCGCGCGGTGATCGTGCTGCCGGTGAACGCAAGCGCGAGCGTGTGCCACGTGTTCGTGCCGAGCGCGGCGGTCGTCCCGCTGGTCAGCGTCGTCACCGCGCCCCCCGAGGTGACCCGCCGGATCGACCAGGCGCCGGTGTTGCCGATCCGCAGCCGGTACGAGTCCAGCCCGGGCGGGTTGAACGCGCCCTGGGTGAACGCGCGGCCGATCAGCTCGACGTAGCCGGCCGATTCCAGCAGCGCGTCCACGGAGACTGTGTAGTTCGTCCAGTTGGTGTCGCCGACCAGCGTGTACGCGTCGGACAGGGTGGCCCAGGTGATCGGCGCCCGCGGTGCCATCTGCCGCACGCACCGGCCCGCGCGGCCGCCGCCGCACCCGGTGATCTCGAACGACCCCTGCAGATCGGCGAGGTAGCGGGCCTCGGTGCCGACGGCGTAGCTGTCGAAGTTGTCGGCGTACGGCAGCGCGAGCGGCGCCTGCGCCGGGCTGGTCGCGGTGCCCTTGCCGCCGCCGGTGGTCGTGGTCAGCGTGTAGACCCGCCCCGGCTGCAGGGTGATCGTGTACGTCGAGCCGCTCGGGTTCAGGTCGGCGCCGCGGGCCAGGTAGTCGGCGGCGTTGCCGGAATTGACCGCCGTCGACCACACGTGCACCGCCCCGGTGGCGAGGCCGCCGGTCACGCTGAACGTGAACGTCTCGGGCGCGGTCGCGTCCATCGTCTCGATCACCGTCGACCACTGGTTCGCGGTCGGCGACCGCAGCGTCACGTACGAGCCGATGTTCCGGCTGCCGGACAGGTAGCCGGACGCCGGGTCCAGGTAGCGCCAGCCGGGCGTGGTGAACTGGGTGGTCTGCGCCATCACCCAGGCGTTCTTGCCGACCGAGTAGAAGCCCGACCAGGGCTGCGGGGCGAGCGCCACACCCATCGTCGGGAACGGCAGGTTCGGGTAGACCGCGGCGACGATCGGCCAGTTCAGGTACGCGGTCATCTTGCCGTCGAGGTAGTCCCGGTTGATGCCGCGGGCCAGCGCGTTGGCGCCGGCGTTGTAGTCGTCCGAGCCGTTCTCGCTGGCCCACAGGTTCTTCCCGGTGGCCAGCGCGTTCGCCGAGGACGGGCAGTTGGTCTGGGCGCTGCGGTAGCCGCAGACGTAGTGGCTGCCGAGGATGTCGACCGCGTTGCGGAACGCGGTGTTGTTCACCGCGTCGTCGGCCACCGTCCAGCCGGACGAGTCGTCCGAGGCGACGATCTTGACGTTGCCGAAGCCGTTCGCGTCCAGCGCGGTGTTCAGCTGCACGTACCAGTTCAGGTTGCGGCCGCGCTCGTTCCAGCCGCCGAGGTAGTCGATCGTGAGGCCGTTGGTACGGGCACAGGTCAGCCAGGCGACCAGCGAATTGATCTCGTCGGTGGAGAAGAAGGTGCCGTTGCCGATCCAGCCCGGGGCGCCCCACGACAGACCAGCCAGCCGGATGTTCGGGTTGCGCGCCTTGGCCTGCTGCATCAGCCACCACTCGTAGCCGCGGTTGCAGTTCAGGTCGTTCGCCGCGTGCTGGTGGCTCGGCTCGGCGCCGCTGGTCGAGTACGTGTCGCCGCCGATCTCCACCTTGAGGATCTGCACGGAGGCGCCGAAGTTCGGCCGGAACAGGTAGTCGAGCACCTGCGTCCGCTGCGGTTCCGGATAGTCGATCAGCAGCCGGCTGTTCCCGCCGCCGCCGGAGATCGCGCCCACCCCGTCGAACGTCCGCCCGGTGGCGTTGCCGTCGATGGTCACCGTCGTCGCCGCGTTCGCGCGGACCGCCGGCAGGATCGCGACGGCCATCGCGGCGAGCAGGGTCAGCACCCCGGCGACGATCACCGGCACGCGGCGGGAACGACGCATCAGAACCTCCCATGTGGACGGCAGGTTCACTATCAACCTGTTCGCCACATTCGACACGCGGCGGTAACCGTGTGGGTGATACCAGCCGGGTCGGCGCGGCCGGCGGCCCGCGCAGCGAGCGGGCCAGCGCAGCACAGCGGGCCCGGCTGCGTCGCCGGGCCCGCTGCTGGACGCCGCCGGTCTACCCGGCGGTGCAGGTGGTGTTGTTGAGGGTGAAGGTGGTCGGCGCGGTGTTCGTGCCGGACCAGTTCGCGATGAAGCCGAAGCTCACCGTGCCGCCGTTGCCGCCGATGCTCGCGGTCCAGGCCTCGTTGGTGATCGCCGCGTTCGCCGCGGTCTGAGCGAACTTCGAGTTCCAGGACTGGGTGATCACCTGGCCGTTGGCCCAGGTCCAGCGCAGCGTCCAGCCGTTGATCGCGGCCGTGGCGTTGTTCCTGATCGTCACGTCACCCTGGAAGGCCGTCCCCCACTGGTTGGTGTTCTTGTAGGTGACCACGCAGGGGGCCGCGCCGGTGCCGGCCGGCGTGGTCACCACGACCGTGCCGGACCGGGACGACCGGTTGCCCGACGCGTCCCGGGCGTACACGGCGAACGTGTACCTGGTGGACGGGGTCAACCCGACGACGGCGGCCGAGTTCGCGGCCGGCGAGGCCACCGTGGTCTCGGTCGTCCCGTCGACGCGCACCACCTGGTAGCCGGAGACGCCGACATTGTCGGTGGACCCGGCCCAGGCCAGGTTCACGCTGGTCGCGGCCAGCGCGGACGCGGTCGGTGTGCCGGGTGTGCTCGGCGGGGTGTTGTCGATCGGCCCGCCGCCGCGGAACTGCGCGGCCGCGGTGGCCAGCGTGGTGGCCGTCGCCGACGGGGTGACCACCCGGAAGCCGTCGAAGTCCGGGTAGAGCTGACCGTTGTCCTGGATGCCGGTGAGCAGCCAGAACATGAAGCCGTCGCCGCCGCCGGTGCGCACCGCGTTGGTCCACGCGGTGTAGGTCGCGTCCCGGGCGGCCAGGTCCAGGGTGCCGAACTCCTCCAGGATCTCCGGCTTGTTCAGGCTGGTGCCGGCCGCGTTGTGGTCGTTGATCCAGCCGGTGCCCCAGGTGTCGGCCGGCGTCTGGCTCCAGCCCTGCGGGTAGAGGTGGTAGGTGCCGAAGTCGATGTTCGGCAGCGCGGTCAGCCGGGCGTGGTCGACGCCGTCGGTGATGTTGTACGGCCAACTGCCGGCCGGCCCGGCCGCGCCGGGGTGGAAGCCCTCATCGCCGACCGACACCATGTGGTTGCTGTCCAGGCTCTTGATGAACGTGGAGATCTCGCCGGCCCAGCCGACCAGGGTGTCCGCGGTGCAGGTGCCGGAGGTGGGCAGCGAGGCGTTGATGCAGCGCGGCTCGTTGGCCAGCTCCCAGGCGAAGATCGTCGGGTCGTTCTTGTAGGGCACGCCGGTGATCGTGTTGGTCCGGTTGACCAGCTTGGTGATCCAGTTCTTGTAGTCCTGCTTGATCCGCGCGTCGGTGTAGAACTGGTCGTGGAACTGCAGGCCGTACCAGGTGACGTACTGGTCCATGCCGCCGAAGTCGCGCCAGTTGTTGACGAACGGCAGGATCAGCTTGATGCCGTGCGCGGACGCCGAGGCGATCATCTGGTCCAGCTGCACCAGGCCGCCGGCCGCGGTGTCGTTGTAGACCACCCCGCCGGCACCACCGTTCGCGGCGTTGCTCCAGCGCTGCATCCAGTGCTCGGTGCCGAAACCGCAGGCGCCGGCGGCGTTCGGCTTGTCGCCGCCGCACTCCAGCGACGTCCAGGCCCGCAGCACGGTCAGCCCCATCGCCTGCGCGTCGTCGAAGACGTCGTCGACCATCAGCTGCGAGCTGTAGTGCAGGTAGTAGTTGTTGGAGCCGCCGAACCGGAACGCGCTACCGTTCAGGTCGAAGCTGGCCCCGGACCGGGAGACGAAGTTGGTCGCGGCCTGCGCCGGCGGGGGGACGGCGGCGAGCCCCACGGTGACCAGCGCGGCGGCGACCACCGCGCGGGCGACAAGCACAACGGAACGGAGCGGACCGGATGCGGCCGATCTGACTCGGATCACTGGAGGTATCTCCTCGTCGGCGCTGATCGTGGAGAACCGGCACCGGATCGCACCCGCGCGGGCGGATCAACGACACCGGAACGGTTCGTCGACACCTGCCGCCGCCGCAGGGCTGTGCAGCCACTCGCCCGACCGTGATCAGGCCGTGAGAGCGCTCTCACAGATTACGACCGGGGTAACACCCCTGTAAAGCCTCACCCACCGCCGCCGGCCGGTGTGGCGAGCTGGGCGGCCACCTCGGCGTCGGAGAGGCTGGTGATCTCGGCGGCCAGCACCGCTTCGACCGCGGCCGCGACGCCGGCGAGGGTGCGCCCGGTGAAGAACGCGCGCAGCGGAACCTCGACGCCGACCAGGTCGCGCAGCCGGGCCACCACCCGGGTGGCGAGCAGGGAATGGCCGCCCAGGTCGAAGAAGTCGTCCAGGGCGCCGACCCTGGGCACGCCGAGCACCTCGGCCCACACCTCGGCGACGAGTTCCTCACTCGGCGACCGCGGCGGGACGTGCGGCTGCGCCGACGGGGCCGGGCCAGCCGGCGCCGGCAGCCCGGCCCGGTCGAGTTTGCCGGTCGGCGTCAGCGGCAGCCGGTCGAGCAGCACGATGCCGGCGGGCACCATGTGGTCGGGCAGCGTCCGGGCCAGTTGCCGGCGCAACCCGGCGGCGTCCGGGGCGGCGCCGGGCGCCGGAACGACGTAGCCGACCAACCGCTCGTCCCGCACCGTGGCGACCGCCTGCTGGACGCCCGGTTGGCTGGCCAGCGCCGCCTCGATCTCGCCGAGCTCGACCCGGTAGCCGCGCAGCTTCAGCTGCCCGTCCCGGCGGCCGACGAACTCGAACTGGCCGTCCGGGCGCAGCCTGGCCAGGTCGCCGGTGCGGTAGAGGCGGGCGCCGGGCGGGCCGAACGGATCCGGCCCGAACCGCTCGGCGGTCAGCCCGGGCCGGCCCAGGTAGCCGCGGGCGACGCCGGCACCGCCGACGCACAGCTCGCCGACCACGCCGACCGGCAGCGGGTTGAGCCACTCGTCCAGCACGTACAGCCGGCTGCCGGTGGCGGGCCGGCCGATCGGCACCCGGCGGGCCGGGTCCGGTGCGGTCACGCCGGGGCCGGCCAGCTCGGCGCTGCTGGCCACGATCGTCGCCTCGGTCGGCCCGTACGTGTTCAGCACCCGGACCCGGTCACCGAAGGCGCGGTGCCACCGGGCCACCGCCGCGGCGTCCACCTGGTCCGCGCCGAGGATCAGCAGCCGCAGCGCGGCCGGCCAGCGGACCGCGTCCAGCTGCCGGACCAGCTCGTGCCAGTACGGCGTGGGCAGGTCGAGCACGGTCAGGTCGGCGCCCCGGCCGGCGGCGAGGAAGTCCACCAGCGACCCGTCCGCCGCCGGGCCGAGCTCCAGCGTCGCGCCGGCGGCCAGGCACGGGTACACCTCCTCGGCGAACGTGTCGAAGCTCATCGACGCGAACTGCAGCAGCCGGTCGGCCGGCCGCAGCCGGTAGTGCGCCCGCATCCACCCGACCCGCGCGGCCAGCGCCCGGTGGTCGACCACGACGCCCTTCGGCCGCCCGGTCGACCCGGACGTGTAGACCACGTACGCCACCCCGTCCGGCCGCGCCCCGGCGCCGGCCGCCGGCCCGGGGCCGTCCACAGTGGACAGATCGGCGCCGGCGGACCGACCGCCACCGCCGGACGAGCCGCCAGCCGCGGGCGAACCGCCGACCCCGGGCGAGGCGCCGTCGGCTGGCGGGCGGTCCAGGCAGAGTACGGGGGTGTCCGGTGGCAGCCGGTCGGCCAGCGCGGCGGTGCTGACGGCGAGAACGGCGCCGCTGTCGGCCAGCATGAACGCCAACCGGTCCGGCGGGTAGGCCGGGTCGAGCGGCAGGTAGCCGGCGCCGGTCCGCCAGACGGCGAGCAGCGTGACGATCGCGTCCACCGACCTCGGCAGGCAGACCCCGACCAGCGTGCCGGGCCTGACCCCGGCACCGCGCAGCGTGGCCGCCATCCGGCCGACCCGGTCCATCAGCTGCGGGTAGCTGACCTCCTGCTCGCCGCGCACGGCGATGGCCGGGCCGGCGGCGGCCGCCTGCGCTTCGATCAGCTCCAGTACCGTCCCGGCCGCGCCGGCCGGCGGCACGGTCGCGACCTCGATCGGGCCGGTCGGCACGTCGCCGTCGACCAGCCCCAGGTGTCCGAACAGGATGGACAGTCGCGCGCTGGGGTCGGCCACGACGGCGGCCAGCAGCCGCTCGATGTCGCGGCCCAGCCGGGTGATGGTGGCCGGGTCGAACAGGTCGGTGTTGTAGGTGAAACCGGCCCGGGCCGCCGGGCCGGCGCGGAAGATCTCCAGCGTCAGGTCGAACTTGGCCCGGCACAGGCCGGCGTCGAACCATTCGGTCTCGACCCCGGCGAGCGAGAACGCGGGCAGTTCGGTGTAGACGTTGACCAGCGTCTCGAACAGCGGGGCGCGGTTGAGGTTGCGCTCCACCTCCAGTTCGACCATCAGCTCCTCGAACGGGACGTCCTGGTGGGCGTACGCGGCCAGCACCGTCGAGCGGGCGCGGCGCAGCAGCTCGGCGAACGTCGGGTCACCGCTGACGTCGGCGCGCAGCACCACGGTGTTGACGAAGTAGCCGATCAGCGGCTCCAGCTCGACCAGGTCGCGGCCGGCGACCGGCGAGCCGACGCAGAAGTCCCGCTGGCCGCAGTAGCGCGCCAGCAGCACCTGGTAGGCGGTGAGCACCATCAGGTACGGCGTGCACCGCTGGACCCGGGCCAGCGCCTGCACCGCCGCCCACAACGGTGCCGGCAGGAACCGGGACAGGTACCCGCCGCTGGTGGTCTTCACCGCCGGCCGGGGCCGGTCGGTGGGCAGCTCCAGCGCCGGGGCACCGGCCAGCCGGGCGCGCCAGTAGGCCAACTGCTCGGCCAGCGCCGGGCCGCCGAGGCGGCCGCGCTGCCAGACCGCGTAGTCCGGGTACTGGATCGGCAGCGGTTCCAGCGGCATCGGGGCGCCGGCCCGGTAGGCGGCGTAGATCTCGGCCAGCTCCCGGCGCAGCACGCCGATCGACCAGCCGTCCGCGACGATGTGGTGCAGCTCCAGGCAGAGCACGTGATCGTCGTCGGCCAACCGCAGCACCGCGCCGCGCACCAGCGGGTCGGCGGTCAGCTCGAACGGGGCGTTGGTGCGGGCGGCGACGAGCCGCTCGGCCCGGCGCACCCGCTCGTCCGCCGGCCCGTCCACGTCGACCCGGTCCAGCCGCACGTGCAGCGCCGGCCGGACCAGCTGCACCGGCCGGCCCTGCCGGCCCGGGAAGCAGGTGCGCAGGCTGTCGTGCCGGGCGATCACCGCGTTCAGCGCCCGCTCCAGGACGGGCCGGTCCAGCGGGCCGCGCAGCCGCTCGACCACGAACATGTTGTACGCGACGTCGCCCGGGTCGAGCTGATCCAGGAACCACAGCCGCTCCTGGCCAACCGACAGCGGGATCTCGGCCAGCCCGTCCGGCCGGCGCGGCACCGCGGTCTCCGACATCCTCACCTCACCCCGATCGACCCATCGACCCGGCCGGCAGCGCGGGCAGTTCCGTCTCGGCGTAGGTCCGGAACGCCGCGCCGAGCGCGGCGATGGCGGCCCGGTCGTAGGCGCGGCGGTTGTAGACCAGCCAGCCGGCCAGCGAACCGTCCGGCTGCTCGGTCAGCGCCAGCTCGGGAACGCTGCGGTCGGGTTCGCCCGGCGGCATCGGCCAGTCGAACATCAGCTCCCGGGGCAGCGGGAACGGCCCGGAGGCCAGCCCGAGGAAGCACGCCTCGCCCGGCCAGCGCTCATACCGGAACCAGGCCGGGTGCGGCAACTGCCGGCTGAACTCCTCGTACGGGTAGTGCTGCTGCTCGGTGCCGGCCAGCACCACACCGCGGACCCGCCGCAGCAGGTCGCCGTACGCCGGAACGCCGCGCAGGTCGACCCGCAGCAGCAGCGACTGCACCAGGCAACCGACCACGCCCTCGTCCTGCGGCCGGATCCGGCCGGGCACCGGCGACATCAGCACCAGCTCGGGCGCGCCGGCCCAGTCCGCCAGCACCCGCGCCCACGCGGCCAGCGCGGCCTGGTACGCCGTCGCGGCGTGTTGGCGGCCGGCGGCCCGGAACCGCTCGGCCAGCTCGGCCGGGATCTCGACCGGCACCGACCCGGCGGTGTACCGGTCCGGGACCGCCTGGCGGGGCGCCCCGAGCAGCGCCGGCGGGGCGCCGGCCAGCGCCTGCCGCCAGTACGCCCGCGCCGCCGGCCAGCGCTGCCGGGCCCACCCGGTCACCTGCGCGGCGGACGGCGCCGGTCGCCGGGCCGCCGGCTGCCGACCGGCCGCGATCGCCGAGTACGCCAGCGCCAGGTCGCGCAGCAGCACCCCCATCGACCAGCCGTCGGTGACCAGATGGTGCACGGCCAGCGCCAGCACATGGTCACGCTCGCCGAGCCGGACGGTGACCGCGCGGGCCAGCGGGCCGGTCGCCAGGTCGAACGGCCGCTCGACCGCCGCCGCGGCCAGCCGGCCGGCGTCCCGCTCCCGCCGGGCCAGGGTGTCGCCGGCCGCTACCAGGTGGACGAGCTGCGGCGGGCAGTCGGGCAGCAGCACCGCGCGGTGGCCGGCACCGTCGCGGCGGAACACCGTGCGCAGCGCGTCGTACCGGGCCGCCAGCACCCGCATCGCGGCGTCCAGCGCGCCGAGGTCCAGCTCATCGGTGATCCGGATCGCGACCGGCACCGCGGACACCGCCCGGGCCGGCTCGGTCTCGTACATCCAGCGTAGGAAGTACTCCTGCAACGCGCTGAGCGGCACCTCGTCCGGCGCCGCACCGCCCGGCGCCGCGGCTGCCGCCTGGCCGGCCGCCCGGGTGGCGGCCTGGGCAGCGGCCTGGGCGGCGGCGATCCAGGCGGCCTGGTCGGCCAGGACGGGGTGGTCGAAGGCGAGCGCCGGGGGTACGTCCACGCCGAACGCCTCGGTGCCGAGGGTGCCGAGTTGGCTGGCCGCGAGTGAATCGCCGCCGAGGGCGAAGAAGTCGTCGCCGGCGCCGGCGGTGCGCACCCGCAGCACCCGCCGCCAGAGCGCGGCCAACGCCCCGGTGGCGCCGGCCTCCATCGGATCACCGCCGGCCGGATCACCGCCGCCGGCGGGACCGTCGGCCCCGGCCGGATCACCGCCAGCCGGGCCGCCGGCGGCCGGGCCGTCCGCCGCCGGACCGCCGGCCGACCCGGTCACCGGCGCACCGGCCGCCGGTGTCACGGTCGCCAGCAGCGCGCGCAGTTCCCGCTTCAGCACCTTGCCGGCGTCGTTGCGGGGCAACGTGTCGAGCAGCAGCAGCCGGGTCGGCACCTCCGGCCGGGGCAGCCGCTCCCGCAGGAATGCCCGCAGCTCGGCCACCGTCACCGCGGCCCGGACGGTCACCGCCGCGGCGACCATCGCGCCCATCACCGGGTGCGGCACGCCGAAGACCGCCGCGTCGACCACCGCGGGATGCTCGTGCAGCGCGGCCTCCACGTGCAGGGTGGAGATCCGGTAGCCGCCCGAGGAGATCAGGTCGCTGTCCCGGTCCAGCAGGTAGAGGTAGCCGTCCGCGTCGAGCCGGCCGACGTCGCCCATCCGCACCCAGCCGGCCCGGAACACCGCGGCGCTGGCCGCCGCGTCCCGGTAGTACGCCCGCGGCGACCCGGGGTGCCGCAGCCAGACGTCGCCGACCGCGCCGGCCGGCAGCGGCCGCCCGGCCGGGTCGGCGATCATGATCGCCTGGTCGGCCGCGGGCCGGCCCACCGAGTCGGGCCGGCCCGGGTCGACCACCATCGTGGTGACCGCCGGCACCGCCTCGGTCGAGGTGTAGGCGTTCACCACGGTGGCCGCCGGGAACGCGCTGGCCAGCGCGGCCGCGACCGCCCCCGGCAGGGCCGCCGCGGACGAGCTGAGCAGCTGCACGCTGGTCAGGTCGTAGCGGCCCGGGGCGCCGGAGTTGAGCAGGTCGATCGCCATCGACGGCACCAGGAACACGGTGCCGACCCGGTGCGCCTCGATCAGCGCGCAGAACCCGTCCGGGTCGAACGCCGGCGCCGCCAGCACCGCCGGGGCCGCGACCAGCGCGTCGACCAGCATCATCTGGCCGGCGTTGGTGCCGATCGGGAACGCGTGCAGCAGGTGCCGGGAGTGGCCGTACCGGCGCAGCCGGGGCCGCGCCGGCAGCCCGTGCGTCAGGTTGGCGTGGCTGGCGGCGACGCCCTTGCGGGTGCCGGTGGTGCCGGACGTGTAGAGGATCTGCGCGAGGTCGGTCGGCTGGACGGTCACCCCGACCGGCCCGACCGCCGGGCCCGGCGCCGGCGGGTCGGGTAGCGGCCCGGCGGGGCAGTCGGCGGTGACCGGCCCGGCGTCCGGCCCGTGCAGCAGCCGGACCGCGGCGCAGTGCGCGAGGTACCCGCGCAGCTCGGCCGGCGGCAGTCGGACCGGCAACGGCACCGCGACCGCACCGGCCAGCTGCACCGCGCAGTACCCGACCGCGTACTCGATCCAGTCGGCGCCGGCGAACCGCAGCCCGACCCGGTCCCCCGGCCGCACGCCGTCCGCGCGCAACTGGTGCGCGGCCGCGGTCGACCAGCGCGACCAGTCGCCGAACCGCAACGCACCGCCGCCGGCCACCATCAGCGCGACCCGGTCCGGCTCGGCCGCCGCCCGCGCGGCCAGCAACCCCGGCACGGTCAGCGCGCCAGCCCCGTCCGCGCTGGCCGCGCCGCCGCGCGCCGGTTCAGCCGCACCGGCCAGCTGACCCGCCCGCACCGGCGCGCCCGGCCCGGTCACGCCTCGCCCGCCTGGGGCAGCTGCCCGCGCGGCAGGCCGGCCAGCAGCCGCGCCGACGCGCTCGGCTCGTAGCCGGTCTTCCACAGCTGGACGACCGCCTGCAGCAGCGGCACCAGCTGATCGCCGGTCAGCGCACCGGCGTGCTTGCCGATCAGCCGTTGCAGCCACTCCAGCCGGACCCCGGCGCCGGCCCGCAGCGTCATCGAGTCGGGGTGCCGGCGGTACAGGTGGCCGTCGACCGGCAGCACGTCGGACCCGTGGCCGGCCGCGTCCAGCCGCAGGTACAGGTCCCAGTCCTCGTAGCCGGGCAGGTCGGCGTCCCAGCCGCCGACGTCGAGCAGCGCGTCCCGGCAGAACAGGCCGGTGGCCCGGGCGTACGTGTTCAGCAGCAGGCTCAGCCCGGGCACCGGCCCGACCGGAACCTGGACGTGGTCGAGCAGCCCGAAGCAGCGGACGTACCCGGTGAGGTACCGCAGCCGCGGCTGCCGGGCCATCGCGGCGACCGCGGTGCCGATGAACGCCGGCGGCAGCAGGTCGTCGGCGTCCAGCGGCACGACGTACCGGCCCGTGCAGCGGGCCAGCCCGGCGTTGCGGGCGGCCGGCAGCCCGGCGTTGCGCTGCCGCAGCGTGGTCACCCCGGGCACCCCGGTCAGCGCGTCGACCGCGGCCACCGTCTCCGGGTCGGTCGAGCCGTCGTCGACCACCACGATCTCCAGCCGGGGGTACGCCGAGCGGCGCACCGAGGCCAGCGCGTCGGCCAGGTAGCGGCCCTGGTTGAACACCGGGATCAGCACCGACACCAGCGGGCCACCCGCCGGCTGGGCCAGCGACGGACCCGGCGCGGCGGGCGCGGTCACCGCGTCGCCGGCGTGCGCGCGGCAGTACCGCTCAGCCGCGGCGGTGATCATGGTGAGCAGGCTCGCCGGCGGCCCGCCACCGACCCCAGGCCCGCCACTGATCCCAGGCCCGCCACTGGCCCCAAGCCCGCCACTGGCCCCAAGCCCGTCATCAGCCCCAAGCCCGTCATCAGCACCAGGCTCGCCATCAGCACCGGGCCCGTCACCAGCACCAGGCTCGCCATCGGCGCGAGGCTCGCCACCGGCGCCAGGCCCGGCCGCGCCGGCGGCCGGCCGCAGCACGACCCGGGTGCCGGCGAACTCGCCGAGCAGCCGCCTGGCCCGCAGCACCGTGAGGCCCTCGCCGCCGCGGTCCGGGAACTCGATCAGGTCCAGCGGCCGGGCCCGGCGCAGCCGGCGCAGCGTGTCGTAGACGCGGTCGGCGTAGCCCTGCCCGTCGGTGAAGTAGGCGTGGTCCGGCCGGCCGTCCTCGACCCGGACCCAGGTCGCCGAGCCGGCCGAGAGCAGTGCCCGCGACCGGCCGGCCGTGATCGCCTCGCTGACCAGGTACACCTCGTGCCCCGCGGCGGCCATCGCCTGCGCGCTGGCAAACACCTGCGCGCCTGGGCCGGGAGCATCGTCCCGACCCAGGTCGCGGCAGGCGTACGCGATGCGGAGCAGCGGCCCCTCACTCTCCCCGGGCGACCGAAGAGATCCATCCTAGATTTGCCCGGACCGGTTTCGGCCCGGCCGAGTTATGCCTTCCGGTTATCCCGTCAGTGGTCGAACCCGGATGTTGCGGAACTCGATCACGTCGGCGTTGCTGTGGTTCTGCAGCCCCAGGAAGCCGCTGGCGAACTGGCGCAGGTCGGTCGGCGGGTCGCCGGCCCGGGACGAGGTCTTGCCGGGCGTGTTGTCGAACTCGTTGATCACCACACCGTTGCGGATGATCGTGTAGTGCTGCCCGACGACGCGGATCTCGTAGTCGTTCCACACCCCGGCCGGGGTGGCCCCGGAGTGCGCCAGGTCGGTCGGCGCGAAGTTGTAGATCGACCCGGTCTTCTGCGGCTCGCCGGTCGCCCCGTCGTAGATCTGCACCTCCTGCCCGCAGTAGATGGCCACCCAGGCCTGCTGGGTGCGGGCGCTGCCGACGGTGCCGCAACTGCCGGCGGGTCGGTCGGCCAGCGGCGTGCGCGGGTCCGGGAAGCGGACGAACACGCCGCTGTTGGCCGAGCCGCCGTCGGTCCGGTCGTCCTTGAACTGCAGCCGGACGGAGAAGTCGCCGAACTGCGCCCCGGTGTACCAGAGCATGCCCAGCCCGCCGGTGCTGCGGATCGTCCCGCCCGGTTGCAGCGAGAACGAACCGCTCGGCGCCTGCGCCCACTGGTTCAGTGAGCCGGCCGTCCCGTCGAAGATCGACGTGTACGGCTTCGGCCCGTTCGGGGTGCCGATCCGGGACCGCACCGCCGCCGCGATCAGTCTGCAGCGCCTGGCCGCCGGTGATGGTGCGGGCCACCGACAGGTGCGCCGCCACGTCGGTGACGTGCGCGACGAACCCGAGCGACGACGACCACGGCTGCTCGTCGGCGATCAGGTCGTTGATCGTGCAGCCGCCGGCGGTGGCCTTGTTCGGCACGCCGGTGTCCAGGTCGAGGAACCGGACCGTGGGCCGCGCGTCCGGCGCCGCGCAGGTCACCGAGACGGTGGTGGTCGCGGTGCCGGAGGACCCGTCGGCGTACCGCACGGTCAGCCGGGCGGTGAAGTCGCCGCCGAACCGGTAGGTGTGCGTCGGGTTGGCCTGCGTCGAGGTCGCGCCGTCACCGAAGTTCCACCGGTACGACACGCCGCCCGAGCGTGACCCGGTGAACCCCACGGTCAGCGGCGGCTCGCCGGCCGCCGGCGTGGCGGTCGCGGTCGGCGCCGGGGTGGCCGGGCCGCCGGTGTAGTCGATCCGCCAGAGCGCGGACCGGGCGGTCGCGTTGAAGAACCCGGTGCCGTAGTCGAGCACGTACAGCGCACCGTCCGGGCCGAACTTCCAGTCCATCAGCGCGCCGACCGAACTGCTCGGCACGATCTGCCGGATGTCGTCGGCGTGCGCCGGGGCGCTGCCGCTGGCCGCCGTCTTCGGGTCCATCGTCAGCGCGACCCGGGTGGCCGACCGCGACTCGTCGCCGATGAACCACTTGCCGTCCCAGTACGCCGGGAACTTCGTCGTGCTCGGGTTCTTCGCGTCGTACCGGTACATCGGGCCGGGCATGATCGCCTGGCCGCCGCCACCGGGCAGGTACGGCTCGGTCAGCGTCTGGTGCGCCGTGTCGTAGATCGGGATGCCGTCCGCGCCACGCTCGAACACCGGCCCGCCGCCCTGCGGGGAGTACCAGATGTTGTTGCTCTGCACCGGCGGCAGGTTCACCAGCCCGGTGTTGCGCGGCGAGTCGTTGCGCGGGTGGTCGCAGTCGTACCAGCCCAGCGGCTGGGTGATGTCGGGCAGGTTGCGGTCCCGGTACGGCTGCTTGTTGCCCATGCAGTACGGCCAGCCGAAGTTGCCCGGCTTGGTGATCACGACCGCGGTCTCGTACTTCGCCGGGCCCCAGGTGAGGCTCGGCGCGCCGGCGTCCGGGCCGACCCAGCCGGCCAGCAGCCAGCCGTTCTTCGGGTCGAACGCCAGCCGGGTCGGGTTCCGCACGCCCATCGCGTAGACCTCCGGGCGGGTCTTGCCGCCGCCTTCCTCCCGCCCGGTGAACAGGTTCCCGCGCGGCACCGTGTACGTGCCGTTCGGCTGCGGGTGGATGCGCAGGATCTTGCCGTTCAGGTCGTTGGTGTTGCCGGCGGTGCGCCGGGCGTCCTGCTGGGAGAAGCCGCCGAACTCGGGCACCGGGTTGTTGCCGCTGTAGCCGGAGTTGGCCGACGCGCCGCAGCCGTCGCACTGCGACGAGTTGTTGTCGCCGCTGGACACGTACAGGTTGCCCTGCGGGTCGAACACCATGCCGCCGCCGACGTGGCAGCACCGGTCGATCTGGGTGGCCCAGTCGAGCAGCACCTTCTCGCTGGCCACGTCGACCGTGCCGGTGGCCGGGTCGAAGGTGAACCGGGAGATCGTCCGCTTGCCGACGTGGTTGACCCGGTCCACCGTGCGGTACGGCATCCAGAACACGTACAGCCAGTGGTTCTGGTCGAACTTCGGGTCCAGCGTGATGCCGACCAGGCCTTCCTCGGTCTTGTTCGACTCCGGGCCGGCGCCCCTGTTACCGAACACCGGCAGGTCCGCGACCATCTTCACGGCGCCGGTCTTCGGGTCCCAGAGGTGGATGGTGCCGCGGCCCAGCCCGATGTTCGGGTCGTTCCAGTCGGTGATCGGCGCCGGGCCACCGGTCATCGGCCCGCCGCGGCCGATGTAGAACACCCGGCCGTCCTTGGTGATCGTCAGCCCGTGCGGCTCGCCGATCTGGTCGAGCTGGCCGGTCTGGTTGGGCTGGGTCAGCCGGGTCGCCTTGTAGTTCGCGGTGATCGTGGCCTGGCAGTCACCGCGGACCAGGCCGGCCGCCCACTCCAGCCCGCCGAGCAGGTGCGCCCGGAAGTCCTTCTCCTGGTAGCTGGCCGCGGTGCCGCCCATGCCGGTGTAGAAGGACCGGCCGCCGGTGTAGTCGCGGCACCAGGAGATCGGGTGGTACGGGCCGTTCGCGCCGGTGCCCGCGGTGTAGCTGAGCTCCCGGACCGAGGCGACCGTGTGCACGGTGCCGACCGGGTTCGGGCTCCAGTTCGTCCACAGGTCGGACCGGGTCAGCGTCAGCGGCAGGTTCTTCGTCGCCGGGTGCACCCGGTCGGGGACCTCGACCACCGCCGGCTGCGCGGCGCTCGGGCTGGTTGCCGCCGGCCGGCTGCCGATCAGCCCGGTGAACCAGGTGGACGCCGGCTGCGCCAGCGCCGCGTCGTGCACGCCGAGGAAGCCGCCGCCACCGGCCACGTACGCCTGGAACGCCGCCTCCTGGTCGGTGCTCAGCACGTCCCCGGTGGCGGCGAGGAACACGACCGCCCGGTACCGGGCCAGGTTCGCCGCGGTGAAGGCGGCCGCGTCGGTGGTCGCGTCCACGGCGAAGCCGTTGTGCCGGCCGAGGTCGGCCAGCGTGCCGACCGCCGCGGGCACGGTGGGGTTGGTCGCGTCCGCCGTACCGGAGAACACCAGCACCCGGACCGCGGCGCTACCGGCGCCCGCGGTGTCGGTCGCCGACCCGGGCGCCGCGACCGCCGCGACAGCCGGTAATCCGATCAGGGCCACTGCCGCGGCAGTTGCCATGACAGCCAGGCGGTGCAGCACCGCCCGATGCCGTCGGGACAGGTTGGGAGGACTTCCCATCTGGTCCACCTCCGCGCCGAGGGACGATCTTGACTGGTCTGACCGGAACGCGACTTCACGTACTGAAGAGCGCCGTTTGTCACCCAAGCACCCATAGATTGTCCCGTCAACGGTCAAAGTTCGTCCGATTGCGACTGCTTGATCGATTGGTTACGGTGAAAGCTGCCCGCGCGCGTTGTCCTGGTCTAGACCGTTGACAGGACGGATGTCGGCATGTGAACCTCGCGGCGAGGCGAATGCGGCGATGCCTCCGCAGTAGCAGCAACTGTGTTGCGATCTGCACGAGAGGAAGCCGCAATGCGTATCAAGTTCGCCAGCGTCTTCTCGGCTGCCCTGCTCATCGGAGCAGCGGCCGTCGGGACCCAACTCGCCACCGAACTGACTCCGGCCGCAGCAGCGCCATCCGACTCGTACTCCTGGCGGAACGTCGAGATCGCCGGGGGCGGCTACGTCCCCGGGATCATCTTCAACCGCAAGCAGCGCGATCTGATCTATGCGCGGACCGACATCGGTGGGGCCTACCGGTGGAATGCCACCACCAGCAGATGGGTGCCGCTGCTCGACTTCGTCGGCCAGAACAACTGGGGCTACAACGGCGTCGTCAGCATCGCCACCGACTCGGTCGACCCGACGAAGGTGTACGCCGCCGTCGGCATGTACACCAACGAGTGGGACCCCAACAACGGCGCGATCCTGCGCTCGTCCAACCAGGGGCAGACCTGGGCGGTCACCCCGCTGCCGTTCAAGCTCGGCGGCAACATGCCCGGCCGCGGCATGGGCGAGCGGCTGGTCGTCGACCCCAACCGGAACAGCGTCCTGTACTTCGCCGCCCCGAGCGGGCAGGGCCTGTGGCGCAGCACCGACTCGGGCGTCACCTGGGCCAAGGTCACCAGCTTCCCGAACGTCGGCAACTACGTCGCGCTGCCCGGTGACATCTACCAGGGCGACAACCAGGGCGTCGTCTGGGTGACCTTCGACGAGACCACCGGCACCGCCGGCAACGCCACGCAGACCATCTACGTCGGCGTCGCGGACAAGCAGAACACCGTCTACCGCAGCACCAACGGCGGCACCACGTGGGCCCGGATCGCCGGCCAGCCGACCGGCTTCATCGCGCACAAGGGCGTCCTGGACTCCACCAACGCACACCCTCTACATCGCCACCAGCGACACCGGCGGCCCGTACGACGGCGGCAAGGGTGACGTCTGGAAGTTCGCCACCGGCACCGGCACCTGGACCCAGATCAGCCCGATCCCGTCGGCCAGCGCGGACGACTACTTCGGCTACAGCGGCCTGACCATCGACCGGCAGCACCCGGGCACGATCATGGTGGCCACCCAGATCTCCTGGTGGCCGGACGCGATCTTCTTCCGCAGCACCGACAGCGGCGCCACCTGGACCCGGATCTGGGACTTCACCAGCTACCCCAACCGGTCCTTCCGCTACACCCAGGACATCACCTCGGTGCCGTGGCTGAACTTCAGCGGCAACCCGCAACCGCCCGAGGTCACGCCGAAGCTCGGCTGGATGAACGACAGCGTGGAGATCGACCCGTTCAACTCCAACCGCATGCTGTACGGCACCGGCGCCACCCTCTACGGCACCACCAACCTGACCAACTGGGACACCGGCGGCCAGATCACGATCCGGCCCACGGTGGCCGGGCTGGAGGAGACCGCGGTGCTCGACCTGATCAGCCCGCCGACCGGCGCCCCGCTGGTCAGCGCGCTCGGCGACATCGGCGGGTTCCGCCACGACGACCTGACCAAGGTGCCGGCGAAGATGTTCGGCTCGCCCAACTTCACCAGCACCACCAGCCTCGACTTCGCCGAGACCAACCCGGCGGTGATGGTCCGGGCCGGCAACTTCACCGACGCGGACCGGCCCAACGACAGCCACGTCGCGTTCTCCACCGACGGCGGCGCGAACTGGTTCCAGGGCAGCGAGCCGGGCGGCATCAACGAGGGCGGCACGGTCGCCGCGGCCGCCGACGGCAGCCGGTTCGTCTGGTCGCCGAAGAACTCGCAGGTGGTGTTCTCGGTCGGCTTCGGCAACTCCTGGACCCAGTCGCAGGGCCTGCCGACCGGCGCGGTGGTCGAGTCGGACCGGGTCAACCCGAAGAAGTTCTACGGGATCTCCGGCAGCCAGTTCTACGTCAGCACCAACGGCGGCGCGACGTTCACCCAGACCGCCGCGACCGGGCTGCCGCCGGCCACGCCACTTCAAGGCGGTCAGCGGGCGCGAGGGCGACATCTGGCTGACCGGCACCACCGGCCTGTTCCACTCCACCAACTCCGGCGCCGCGTTCACCCGGGTGTCCACGGTGAACTCGGGCATCAGCGTCGGCCTCGGCAAGGCGGCGCCGGGGCAGACCTACCCGGCGCTCTACCTGGCCGGCACGGTCGACAACGTGGCCGGCGTCTACCGGTCCGACAACGCCGGCGCGGCCTGGGTGCGGATCAACGACGACCAGCACCAGTACGGCAACATGGGCGAGGCGATCACCGGCGACCCGCGCGTCTACGGCCGGGTCTACCTGGGCACCAACGGTCGCGGCATCCTGGTCGCCGACAAGACCGGCACCACGACACCGCCGACCACCACGCCGCCGGTCACCACCACCCCGCCGGTCACCACGACACCGCCGGTCACCACCACGCCACCAGTCACCACCACGCCGCCACCGACCGGCGGCTGCCGGGTGACGTACTCGGTGACCGGCCAGTGGGGCGGTGGCTTCCAGGGCAACGTGCACCTCACCAACGGCGGCAGCACCGCGCTCAACGGCTGGACACTGCGCTGGACGTTCGCGAACGGACAGGTGGTCAACCAAGCTCTGGGGCGGCGGCGCCTGGACCCAGTCGGCGGCCACGGTGAACGTGCCGGACGCCGGTTACAACGCCACGCTCGCACCGAATGCCGCGACCGATGTCGGCTTCATCGCGAGCTGGAACAACACCACGAACAGCCCACCGACCGGGTTCACGCTCAACGGCGCGGCCTGCTCGGCGGGGTAGCCGGGACAGCGGCCGACACCCGCACCGGGACGGGCCCTGCCGAGCTTCGGCAGGGCCCGTTCCAGTCCCTCGATCGGTTCGGGAAGGACCCACCGTGAAAGTTCGACGCGCTCTTGGCCTGGCCACCACGGCCCTGCTCGCCGGCACCGCCAGCGTGGTGCTGGCCGGCGGGCTCGGCGCCGGTGCCGCCGCCGACACCGTGATCTGCGAACAGTTCGGCGCCACGACTATCCAAAATGGACAGTACGTGGTGCAGAACAACCGGTGGGGGGCGTCCACCGAGCAGTGCATCACGGTGACCGCGACCGGGTTCCGGATCAGCACCTCGGCGGCGAACAACCCCACCAACGGCGCGCCGGCGTCCTACCCCTCGGTCTACTGGGGCTGCCACTACAACAACTGCACACCCAACTTCAACCCGATCCAGGCCAGCTCCGCGGCGTTCGGCGGGATCAGCACCAGCGTCGGCATGTCCTACCCGGGCAGCGGCCAGTGGGACGCCGCGTACGACATCTGGTTCGACCCGACCGCGCGCCGGAACGGGCAGAACACCGGCGCCGAGATCATGGTCTGGCTCAACCACGCCGGCGCACCGCAGCCGGTCGGCTCCCGGATCGCCACCGTCTCGCTGGCCGGTGGCACCTGGGACATCTGGGAAGGCAACATCGGCTGGAACGTGGTCTCGTTCGTCCGTACCTCGGCCACCGGCTCGGCCAGCTTCCCGGTCAGCGCGTTCTTCAACGAGGCGGTCAACCGCGGCTTCGCCCAGCGGTCCTGGTTCCTGACCAGCATCCAGGCCGGCTTCGAACCGTGGACCGGCGGCGCCGGCCTCGCCGTCAACTCCTTCGCCGTCACCGCCGGTGGCGGCGGTGGCGGCGGTGGCGGGGGTGGCGGCGGTGCGGCGAGTTGCACGGCCAGCTACGCCACCGCGTCGTCCTGGCCGGGTGGCTTCACCGCGAACGTGACGGTGCGGAACACCGGCACCGCGCCGACCACCGGCTGGACGGTCGGCTGGACCTTCCCCGCCGGCACCAGCATCAGCAGTCTCCTGGAACGCGACCGTGAGCCCCACCAGCGGCGCCATCACCGCCCGCAGCATGCAGTTCAACGCCGTCCTCGCCCCAGGTGCCGAGACCAGCTTCGGCTTCCAGGGCTCGGGCCCGACCGCCGCCCCCACTCCAACCTGCACCGCCACGTAGCACTTCTCGACGCCCCTGTCGAACCTCTCTCCACAGGCGGATCCGTTATCCACAGATCCGCCACAGCCCTGGCTCGACCCCTCGCACCTCCGTAGGTTCGTTCGTGCCGGCCACCACTCCGGTGGCCGGCACGACATTTACCCAGCAATTTGCCCGGTCAGTTGGTCACAATTACCAGGCGAATTACCAAACCTCGGAGGCCACCAAAATGACCGTGCCCACCTCAACCATTCCCGACTACTCTGGCCCCATGCCGGACGCTCTCTACATCCCCGCCCCGCTCGGCGGCACCAACGACCGCATGCTCGCCGCCTTCGCCGACGCCCTCCGCGGCCAGACCATCGAAGGCTTCCACATCTACGACGCGCTCGTCGCCAGCGAATGGTTCCGGCAGACCGGCACCTTCATCGAAGTGCGGGTCCTGCTGGCTGACCCGCCGGACGGTGCCGATCTCTGGCCAGCGGAACAGGCGCTGAAGCTGAGCCTCGCCATCGACAGGATGGCCTGGGAGCACGCCATCATCGAGTCGACCGTGATGCGCTACACCTGCCTGAGAGATCCGGGGTCCGCCGCCTTCCCAGCCGAGACAGTCGCTCAGGCACGCGCCGCGGCGCAGTCTGCGTCATCCGACCCGGGTCGGTGACGGCACCGACCCTCGGCGCAGACCTGCTCGACTTCGCAGACGACGTTCTCCGCTCACCCGCGCCGCGCCGCGCCCCGCCGCGTTGCGTCGCGCGGTCTCCGCCGCCTATTACGCCGTCTTTCACGAGCTGATCGGGGTCGCCGCCCGCCGAATGCTGGGTGATGACCCGAGCCACGTGGACGACTGGTCGACAGCACGCCGATGGTATTCGCACCATGACATTCGAGTCGTCTCCA
Organism: uncultured Actinomycetota bacterium; assembly: GCA_963714145.1. GTDB lineage: Bacteria > Actinomycetota > Actinomycetes > Mycobacteriales > CADCTP01 > JBBWZH01. The sequence goes on from OY970235.1 coordinate 5,117,377, forward strand.
AGTGGATCATTGCTCAAACGAAGCGACACGAGCTGCCGGAGACGATCGAGCCGCTCCTCGATTCTCCGTCAGCCGAGCTGGTCGCCTTCGTCAAGCTAATCATCGAGCTGCAGTCCGCTCGGATAGAGGCAGACTACGTCTATACGCCAACACCAGAATTCCAGGAGGTGAGAAGGCTCGTTGACAATGCTCGGCTGGCGCTGGCGCATCTGGAGAAACTGCCCGGTGATCGGGTGAGCGACAACTACCTGATGCTCCTACTCGGCGGGCCGCGGCTGCCGGCCCGATGAGCCCGGCTGGGCGCTGTCGTGCCGGTAGGCTGCGGTGATGGGTGTCCGTCCGGTTATCGGCGTGGTGGCGGTGCTGCTCGCCGCCGGGTGCAGCAGTTCGGTGGGTGGGTCGGCGCAGCCGGCGACGAGCGGGGCGAGCTCGGCGGTCGCCGACCTGAGCGCGGTCGTACACAAGGACATCGCCGCGCGGGACCACGTCGACGGGCATGTCGACTACCCGGATTCGCCGCCGATGGGCGGCCGGCACAACGCGGTCTGGGCTGACTGCACCGGCACCGTCTACACGCGACAGATCGCGAACGAGAACGCGGTGCACTCGCTGGAGCACGGGGCGGTCTGGGTCACCTACCGGCCGGGTCTGGACGCGGCCGGGCTGGCTGCGCTCAAGACGCTGGTGGCGGGCAACGACTACCTGATGATGAGCCCGTATCCAGGGCTGGATCGGGCCGTCAGCGTGCAGTCCTGGGGGTATCAACTGAAGACCGACGACGCGGCCGACCCGCGGATCAAGCTGTTCATCAAGACCTACCGGCAGAACCCGAAGACCACCCCGGAGCCCGGCGCGACCTGTATCAACCCCAACTTCCCCGGCGCCTGACCGGCCCTACCGGGTACCGGTCCGCGCCGCCGGCCTGACCCCGAGCCGCGGCTGCCACGGGTCCCGGGCCCGCCCACCCGCGTGCCCAGCGGTGCGGCGGTGCGGGTGGTGTGGTCGCGGCGCCACATCGCCCCGGCGGGTGGCCCTGCCCGCCGGGGCGTTCCGGCCTCGTGCCTGAAGGGGGGCAGGCACGTGTCCGGGGGTTGTGGGCCCCGCCCGGTCGACCAGTGCGGCGGCCTGGTCGACCAAGCGGGGTGCAGTCCCCGCCCGGCCGACCGGTGCGGCGGCCCGGTCGACCAAGCGGGTGTTAGTCCCCGCCCGGCCGACCAGTGCGGCGGCCCGGTCGACCAAGCGGGTGTTAGTCCCCGCCCGGCCGACCAGTGCGGCGGCCCGATCGACCAAGCGGGTGTTAGTCCCCGCCCGGCCGACCAGTGCGGCGGCCCGATCGACCAAGCGGGTGTTAGTCCCCGCCCGGCCGACCAGTGCGGCGGCCCGATCGACCAAGCGGGTGTTGGTCCCCGCCCGGCCGACCAGTGCGGCGGCCTGGTCGACCAAGCGGGTGTCTGTGGCTGGCTGGCCGCGCGGCTCAGCCAGGCGTACGAGGGGCTCAGCCAGGGGTACAGGGGGTGCCGTTGAGGGTGAAGCCGGTCGGTACCGCGTTGGTACCGCCGTAGCTGGCCTGGAATCCGAAGACGACCGTGCCGCCGGCCGGGACGCTCGCGTTGTGCGGTGCGTTGCTGGCCGACACCGCCGCCCCGGTCTGGGTCAGCGCCGTGTTCCAGAAGTTGCTGATCGACTGGTTGCCGGCGAACGTCCAGCGCAGGTTCCAGCCGTTGAGTGCTGTGGTGCCGTTGTTCTTGACCGTGACATCAGCGGTGAAGCCGGTGTCCCACTGGCTCTTCGCGTATGTCACCTGGCAGCCGCCCGCCGATGGCGGCGTGGTGGTGACCGGGGTCGTCGTCACCACCGGCGGAGTCGTCACCGGCGGGCTCGTCACTGGGGGCGAAGAGGTGACCGGCGGCGTGGTCGTCTGTGTCGGCGGGGTGCCGCTCGGCTCGTTGCCCCAGATCCTCGTGCTGCCGTCGTACAGCGGGATGTTCGTCACGGTGATCGGTGTCGCGCCGGGTGTGGTCGCGACTCCCTGGAAGGACCAGTCGTTGGACGGATCCCACGCGCCGTTGGAGCTGACCCGCACCTGGATCTCCCGGCGGGACTCCGACTGCCCGGCCGGGGCGATCACCTGGCCGGCGCAGCTCACCGTGACGTAGTAGACGGAACCGCTGGCCTGGGTGGGGCCGGTCGGCGCCGCGCACTGGCTGAACGCCACGGAGAGCCGGATGTCGGCCGGGCTGACCCCTGGTTCCAGCGTGAAGTAGTACCGGAACGACCCGGTGGTCAGCGCCCGCGCCGGCCAGGCCGAGTGGTTCTGGATCATGACCTTGATCTCGGTGAAGTTCGGTCCGGTCGCGTTCACCGAAGCCTGCGCGTAGATCTCCGGCCCGTCCGGCGTCTCGGCGGCCGGGAAGTTCGCCAGCGGTGTGCCGCCGAACTCGCTGTACAGCCGGGCCAGCGAGCTGGTGAACCCGGCGTTGTAGTCGGTGGCCACCTCGTTCTGCACGAAGTCCTGGCGGCTGTCGGTGTAGGCGTCGTTGTTCGTGCTCGGCCCGCCGACCAGCGCCCCGTACAGGATGTGCCGGGACTGCGCCGGGTCGTTCAGGTTGTTCGTCCACGAGCCGTGCGCGGTCCGGTGGTGCGGGTTGCGCGGCGGGTTGGTGCCGAAACCCACGACATAGCTGGAGTTCCGCGGGTTGTCGCCGAGCGCGTAGTTGATCTGCCGCACAGCGAAGTCGTGGTAGCGTCGCCTTGCGGGCCGCGTCCGAGGTCCAGTCGCTGTAGACCAGCGCGGCCCAGGCGGTGTTCGCGGCGTACCGCAGCGAGCCCCACTGGTCCAGCACCGCCTGCCCGCCGGGCGAGTACCGGACCCGGTCGCCGTTGGGCAGCCCGGTGGTCCAGAAGTCCAGCCAGCGGTTGGCGTCGTTGATGTACTGCTGCTTGCCGGTGAGCTTGGCCAGCAGCACATAGGCGCCGAAGGCCTTGTCGTCCCAGGCGAGCGTCCACTTGTACTCGTGGGTCGTGCTCTGCGGCTCGGTGTTCAGGTTGGCGTAGTAGCTCTCGGCCTTCGCCAGGTACGCGGTGTCGCCGGTGGCCCGGTAGAGCCAGATCGCGCCCCAGACCAGTTCGTCCCAGAAGCCGCTGAAGGACCGGTAGAAGTTGGCGGCGTCGGTGATGCAGTCGCTGTACTTGCCGCGGACGCTGTCCGCGAAGGTGTAGAGCTGCTTGGCGTGCGTGAGCAAGGTGGCCGCGTACGCCGAGTCGGTCGCCTGGAAGACCATCGAGGAAGCGGCCATCGCGGCGGCGGTCTCACCGGCGAGGTCCGAGCCGGGGCAGCTGGCGTCGATCTTGTACGACGGCCGCGCCACCGGCATCACCTCGGCCGGACCCCACCAGGCGTGGTCGATGTTGCCGCTGCCGACCTGTCCATAAAGGACGTTGGCCGACGGGTGGGCCCGGATGAAGTAGTCGTTGACCCAGCGCAGGTTGTCCAGCATCGGGGTCAGCTGGCCATCGGCGACGTAGGCGGACCGGTTGTCGGCCACGCCCCAGGCCAGCATCGTGGTCGAGAACGCCATCGGCAGGCCGAACTTCACGTGGTCGCCGGCGTCGTACCAGCCACCGCTGAGGTTCAGGCCGACGTCCCGGCCGTCGGTCAGCGCGGAGTCACCACGCCAGCTGACCCGGTTGTTGGCCGGCAGGTCGCCGGACCGCTGCGCGTCGTAGAACCAGATCGACTTCTGCAGCGCTTCCCCGTAGTTGAAGGCGGGCGCGGCGCCGGCGACGCGGCTCACGCCGGTCGTGGCGACGAGTCCAATTGCGACAAGAGCGCAGCTGGCGATCGCCACCACGATCCGGCGCAGCCGACTACCACGGCGCACCGGTACGGGCTGGACACTCGACATCTGGCCTCTCCTGTCGGGCTGTTCGCACCGGCGGCCGGTCGGGCGCCAGTGCCGAGTCGGAGGGTGTGGCGGGGGCCGGTGATTGCACCGGCCCCCACCGGTCTTGCGGTTCGAGGGGTACCGGGGTGGGGCGGCGACCCACCCCGGTGAGTACGTGCACCCGGTCGCGTGTCGGCCGTCGGCCGGGCGCCATTGCCACGCGGAAAGCCACCGAAGCTGAATCCCTGGCATCGCCTCCTTTCAGCGGCGGGCAAGTCCCGTAACCCGGGTCGACGTGCCTGACCCGGCCGAGGCGGGAGTTCGGCTGCACGCCGAAGCTCACGCCCCCGTTTGAGACCGCCACCCGGCCTGACCTACGGTCACGCCGTCGCCGCTGGCGGAGCTAAGAGGCGCCCTCACGGGTGATCTGAGCTAGACCATCTGCTCTGTGAGAGCGCTCTCACGCGGCATTCACTGTAACGCGCAGTTCTCGATCTGTGAAGGCCTCGTAACCCAACTGTGGCGGTCTGGCAGCTTGGCGGCCTTGTCGATGCGGTAAGTCCGTCCTACTCTCGTTGCATCCACGCGGGTGGCTCACCAGACGCTGTTCAGCCCAGCGATCATTCCTGCGGCCTGTCGGAACGCCGCGAGAGCTCGACCTACCGCCGGCTCCGGACTGGCGGTGCCGCTCCCCGTCCTGCCCGGCCACGCGGTTGGCGTCCGCGTCGCAAATGGACGGACCACGTCCCCGCGAGGAGAGCACAGCGATGCCCCGACGTACCAGGCGCTTGCGGGCGCCGACAACCTGGATGGCGGTCGCCGGCATGGTGGCCGCCGGAGTCGCAGCGATACCGCTCACGGCCACGCCGGCCGCGGCCGCCACCGCGTGCCAGGTGACATACACCGTGCAGAACAGCTGGCCCACCGGCTTCACCACCGCCGTCCGGCTCACCAACCTCGGCGATCCACTCACCAGTTGGGCTCTGACGTTCACGTTCCCCGGCACCCAGCGGGTGGACAACGGCTGGTCGGCCGTCTGGTCGCAGAGCGGGGCGAACGTGACCGCCCGCAACGCCGACTGGAACGGCAACCTGGCCGCCAACGGCTCGGTCGACATGGGCTTCAACGGCGCGCTGACCAGCGGTGCCGCCAACCCCGCGCCGACCGCGTTCGCGATCAACGGCACCCCCTGCACCGGCCCGAACACGCCGCCCACCGCGGTGCTCACCGCACCGGCGCCGGGCGCCACGTTCACCGCGCCGGCCACCATCGGGTTCGCCGCCAACGCGACCGACCCCGACGGCACGATCACCCAGGTCGAGTTCCTCGCCGGCACCACCGTGGTCGGCACCGACACGACCGCCCCGTACACGTTCAGCTGGACCGCGGTCCCGGCCGGCAACTACTCGGTAGCCGCCCGGGCCACCGACAACAAGGGCGCCACCTCGACGTCCGCGCCGGTGGGTATCACGGTCAACCCGAACCTCGGGCCGGCGATCGTGGTGCAGCCGGGCACGGTGAACGTGCCGGAAGGCGGCACCGGGACGTTCACGGTACGGCTGTCCCAGGCACCGACCAGCAACGTGACGGTCGCGGTGGCCCGCACCGCCGGTGACACCGACCTGTCGGTGCGTACCGGCGCGTCGCTGACCTTCACCCCGGCCAACGGGACGACAGCGCAGACGGTTGTGCTGGCCGCCGCCGAGGACGCCGACTCGACCGCCGGCACGGCCACCTTCACCGCGTCGGCGACCGGCTTCATGGCCGGCACGGTGACCGCCAACGAGCTGGACAACGAGCAGGCCGTGGGCAACCAGCGGTTCCTCGAGCTCTACGCCGAGCTGCACGACCCGGCCAACGGGTACTTCAGCCCGCAGGGCATCCCGTACCACTCGATCGAGACCCTGATGGTCGAGGCCCCGGACCAGGGCCACGAGACGACCTCGGAGGCGTTCAGCTACTTCATGTGGCTGGAGGCCACCTACGGCCGGATCACCGGCGACTGGACGAAGTTCAACAACGCCTGGGCGGTCACCGAGCAGTACATCATCCCGACGCACGCCGACCAGCCGACGAACTCGTTCTACAACGCGGCGAAGCCGGCCACCTACGCGGCCGAGTTCCCGACCGTCAACTCCTACCCATCGCCGCTGAACACCAGCGTGCCGGTCGGCCAGGACCCGCTCGCGGCCGAGTTGAACTCGACCTACGGCACCCCCGACATGTACGCGATGCACTGGCTGCTGGACGTGGACAACGTCTACGGCTACGGCAAGTGCGGCGACCACGTCACCAAGCCGGCGTTCATCAACACCTACCAGCGCGGGTCGCAGGAGTCGGTGTGGGAGACCATCCCGCAGCCGTCCTGTGACACCTTCGCCGACGGTGGCCCGAACGGGTTCCTGGACCTGTTCACCGGTGACTCCAGCTACGCCAAGCAGTGGAAGTTCACCGACGCGCCGGACGCCGACGCGCGCGCGGTGCAGGCCGCGTACTGGGCCCTGACCTGGGCGACCGCCCAGGGCAAAGCCGCCGACGTGTCGGCCAGCGTGGCCAAGGCCGCGAAGCTGGGCGACTACCTGCGCTACGCGATGTTCGACAAGTACTTCAAGCAGATCGGCAACTGCACCAACCCGATGACCTGCCCGGCGGCGACCGGCCGGAACAGCGAGCACTTCCTGCTGTCCTGGTACTTCGCCTGGGGTGGGGCGAACGACGCGAGCGCGGGCTGGGCCTGGCGGATCGGCGACGGCGCGAACATGCAGGGCTACCAGAACCCGCTGGCAGCCTGGGCGCTGTCGAACGTGCCGGCGCTGACCCCGCGGTCACCGACGGCGCGGACCGACTGGTCCACCAGCCTCACCCGGCAGCTGCAGTTCTACTCCTGGCTGCAGTCGGCCGAGGGCGGCATCGCCGGTGGCGCCACGAACAGCTGGGACGGGCAGTACACCACCCCGCCGGCCGGCCTGCCGACGTTCTTCGGGATGGCGTACGACTTCCAGCCGGTGTTCCACGACCCGCCGAGCAACCGCTGGTTCGGTTTCCAGGTGTGGTCGATGGAGCGGGTCGCCGAGTACTACCAGGTGACCGGCAACGCGCAGGCCAAGGCGATCCTCGACAAGTGGGTCGCGTGGGCGCTGGCGAACACCACGTTCAACGCCAACGGCACGTACCAGATCCCGAGTGACCTGGCCTGGACCGGTGCGCCGGCCGGCAACTTCTCGGGGACCGGCACCCCGCCGGCCAACCCGGGCCTGCACGTCACCGTCCAGAACTTCACCCAGGACGTGGGCGTCGCCGGTTCGTACGCGAAGGTGCTGCTGTACTACGCCAAGCGGTCCGCCAACGCCGCGGCGCAGACGGCCGCGCAGAAGCTGCTGGACGGCATGTGGCTGCTGCGGGACGCCAAGGGGATCGCGATCCCCGAGACCCGCGCCGACTACAGCCGGTTCAACGACCCGGTCTTCGTGCCGCCCGGCTTCACCGGCCGGATGGCGAACGGTGACCCGATCAACTCCAGCAGCACGTTCCTGTCGATCCGCTCCTTCTACCGCAACGACCCGCAGTTCGCGACGGTGCAGGCCGCCATCGCGGCGGGCCGGGCGCCGACGCTGACGTACCACCGGTTCTGGGCTCAGGTGGACATCGCACTGGCTTACGCGGTGCAAGGCGAGTTGTTCGGCTGACCACTGCCGGGCGGGGTTCGGCAGCCCGCTGACCCCCGCCCGGCACTCCCTGAGTGGCCCGCCCCGGCTTCGGCCGGGGACGGGCCACTCGTGGTTTCCGGTCGCCTCCGCAGGCGGCCCGTTGGTGCCGCCGGTATGGTTGGCATCTCGGCCTGCCCACCGCCGGAGCTTGGCGCGTCGGCCCTGCCAGCCGACGCGTGTGCGCTTTGCCGAACGCAATCCCCCGCCAGCGCCGGCGCCTGACAACCCGCCGGACCAGCCTGGAGAGGAGCGCGCCATGCCCGAGCCACCCCCGCCCGACACCGCGCCGGCCGCCCAGTCGGCCGGGCCCGACCTGGCCGACCGCGCCGCTCTCAACGGTCACCCCGGCGCCGATCAGGACAGCACCGATCAGGCCAGCACCGATCGCGACGGCAGCGGTCAGGACGGCAGCGGTCGGGACGGCACCGGTCGGGACGGGCCGGAGCCGCCGGCCGGCCCGGTCGCGCGGCGGGGTGGCTGGGTGCGGCAGCTCTGGCGGGAGGCCCGGGCCTGGCCGACCGCGCTGCTGGTGCTGGTCACGGTGCTACTGGCGATCCCGATCACGATCCTGCTGACGCCCGGGCAGGAGGTCGTGACGCTGGGCCAGCACATCACGGTGAAGGCGCGGGCGCCGAGCCTGTCGCTGTCCGGGCCGGCGCAGGTCGTGCAGATCGGCAACACGTCGCTGGACGTGCCGAAACTGAAGGTGTACGGCCCGGTCCGGCCGCGGCTGGACATGGGTCCCGCGGTGCGCAGCGACGAGGCGGCCCGGGCGCTGAACCCGCAGACCAGCCAGGGTGCGCAGTCGGCAGCGGCACGAACCATCGCCGGCGGCTGGGTCCGCTGGTGCGCCTGGGGCTACCTGGTGCTGCTCGGGGTGACCCTGTGCCTGGCCGCGGTGGCCAGCTGCATCCGGCTGCTGCGGCACGCCGACCGGGGTCCGATCGGCCGGATGGTGGTGGTCACGTTCGGTGTGGTGTCGCTGGTCTGGGCCGGCTCGTGCGCGGCGACCGCCGCCGGCGCGGCCGGGCTGCGGCAGATCAAATCGTTCGCCGATCTCGTCGGGCAATATCACCTGTCGCCCACCCCGGTCGGCCCGAAGCTGTCCGGGTACGAAGGCGCGGTGATCGGCGACTCGCGGGCGGCCCGGGTCGGCGGCCCGGCGATCCCGGACGGCACCCCGGACGAGCGGGACTGCAACCGCAGCACCGACTCGCTGGCCGCCGAGATCGGCATCGGGCTGCCCGGCCGGGTGCTCAACCTCAGCTGCCCGAGCGCCACCATCCGGCAGGGGCTGATGGGCTCCCAGCCGCGCAGCGGCCGGGAGCTGCCGCCCCAGGTCGGCGTGCTGAAGCAGGTGCAGGACCTGAAGTTCGTGGTGGTCGTGATCGGCCCGAACGACCTGTGGTGGTCGGACATGATCGCCTACTGCTACGGCGTGGCCGTCTGTGACGACAACTTCATGAAAGGCAACTACGAGTACCGGCTGACCCAGTTCGACCGCGACTACGGCGATCTGCTGCAGGAGCTGAACGACCTGCCGGACCACCCACGGGTGGTGGTGATGAGCTCGTACGACCCACTCGACGCCGCCGCCGCCGAGCCCGGCGCCGACTGTCCGGACGCCCGCGGCCCGGCCGGCGCGGCCGGCCTCACCCCGGAGAAGATCCGCTTCCTCAGCTCGCTGAACGGCGAGCTGAACCGGATCCTGACCGCCGGCGCGCAGACGTACGGCTTCGCGATCGCCGACCCGCAGCTGACCAAGCTCTGCCAGCCCAGCCCGGACGGCCTGGGTCCGGACCTGCAGGGCATCGCCCAGGACAACCCGTTCCACCCGACCGCCCTGGGCGAGGTCCGGATGGCCACGGCCGTGCTGCGCGCCCTGGCACCGGCCAAACCGGACTGATCCGCCGGCCCGCCGGGCGGCGGCCGCCAGGCGCTGCCGGAGCCCCGGCGGGCGTGGGTCAGGCCGGTTCGACGACGAACCAGACACCGACGGCGGGGGTGCTGCCGTCGTTCTGGTAACGGTGCGGGCGGCTGGACTCGAAGCAGATCGAGTCGCCGGCGCGCAGCCGATGTTCGTCGAAACCGAGCGTCAGCAGTAGTTCACCGGACAACAGGTAGCCGTACTCGGCGCCGGAGTGGCGCATCAGCAGCCCGCTGCTGGACGACGTACCGCCCGGCTGGTAGGTGATCAGCAGGAAGTCCACGGTGGTGTCCGGCAGGTGGCCGAGCCGTTCCCAGGTGACCCCGGAGTCGAGGGACAGCGCCTGCCGCTGCGCCGGCCGGACCAGCGGGCCGAACCGGTGGCCGCGGGCCGCGCCGAGCACGTCCAGCAGGCTGCCGGCGCCGCCGGCCGGGGCCGGCCCGGTACCCGGGACGGGCCCGCCGGCCGGGTCAGGCCCGTTGGCCGGGTCGGGCTCGTCGGGTGTGCGCTCCTCCTGCACACTCACCGCGACCGGCCGCGGCTCGAACACCTCCTCGATCGAGATGCCGAGCGCGGACGTGATCGCGTACAGCGTGCTCACCGACGGCTGGCTCTTGCCGGTCTCGATCTGCGAGATGAGGCTGGCCGAGACGCCGAGCTCCCGGGCCAGACTGCGCAGGCTGGTGCCGCGCGCCTGGCGGGCGTCGCGGAGGCGCTCACCGACGGCGGGAACGGAGCCGGCGGTAACCGGCACGGCGCACCTTCCTTCCCGGAGCGTCCGGCGGTCATCCGGCCGACCTCCGGGCGACTGTACCCATCATCACCCGGCCGCTCGTGTTAACTAATACTTGATGGCCCCAGCCGCCGTTCGTAAACTCTAGGCGCACGCGGCCCACTACCCGACGGTGTGTGAGGTGGTCGTCGATGGCGATCCGCACGTTCGGCCCGAACGCCGTCGACTGGGAGCAGCGGGTTGATTTCGACCGGTTGCGCACCGAGCGGCTGGGTCGGGCGACCGCAGCACTGGAACGGTCCTCCCTGGGCGCGTTGCTGAGCTTCGACTTCGCCAACATCCGCTATCTGACATCTACCCATATCGGTACCTGGGCGATGGACAAGCTGATCCGGTTCGCGCTGCTGCCGCGCGGCGGCCGGCCGATCGTCTGGGACTTCGGCTCGGCGGCGCGGCATCACCAGCTCTACAACCCCTGGCTGGACTACCGCCCGGCGGACGAGAAGGCGGCCGGGCCGCCGCGGATGTCCGGCGCCCGGGCCGGTATCTCGACCCTGCGTGGGGCGTTCCACCCGGATGCCGGGATCGCCGCGGAGGTGGCCCGCAAGATCGCGGTCGAGCTGCGGGAGCACGGCCTGGCCGACCAGCCGGTGGGTGTGGACCTGGTCGAGATGCCGATCCTGATGGCGTTGCGGGCCGAGGGCATCGACGTGGTGGACGGCCAGCAGGTGTTCCTGGAGGCGCGCCGGATCAAGACGGTCGATGAGATCAGCCTGCTGACCCAGGCCTGCGCGATGGTGGACGCGGCGTACGAGGAGTTGTACGGGTTCCTCCGGCCGGGGGTGCGCGAGAACGAGTGCGTCGGGCTGGTCAGCAAGGTGCTGTACGACCTGGGTTCGGAGTACGTCGAGGGGGTCAACGCGATCTCCGGGGAACGCTGCTCACCGCACCCGCACGTCTACTCCGACCGGCTGATCCGCCCCGGTGATCCGGCGTTCTTCGACATCCTGCACAGCTACAACGGCTACCGCACCTGCTACTACCGGTGCTTCGCGGTCGGTTCGGCGTCGGTGCCGCAACGTGACGCCTACACCCGCTGCCGCGAGTACATGGACCAGGCCATCGCGCTGGTCCGGCCCGGTGCGACCACCGCGGACATCGTCTCGGTCTGGCCGACCGCGCAGGAGTTCGGCTTCGAGGACGAGGAAGCCGCGTTCGCCCTGCAGTACGGCCACGGCGTGGGCCTGTCCATCTGGGAGAAGCCGATCTTCAGCCGGCTGGTCTCGCTGGACCACCCGGAGGTCCTGGAAGAGGGCATGGTCTTCGCCCTGGAAACCTACTGGCCGGCCACCGACGGCTGGACCGCCGCCCGGATCGAGGAAGAACTCGTCGTCACCGCCGACGGCTGCGAACTCATCACCAAGTTCCCCGCCGAAGACCTTCTCGTCGCCGGCCAGCGCTACTACACCGCCACCGGCCCGCTGAACACGCTGCGCGAGGCACAGTCCAATTTGAACACCGGCCCGCAGGCCACGGCGCAGCCGGACCGGGTCGAGCCGTGACCGCCGTGACTGAGTCCACTGTGGATGGTGCGACGCTGCTGCGGATGTTCGAGCAGATGGCGGTGATCCGGCGCACCGAGCAGGCCGCGTACGACCTGTTCCTGACCGGGCTGGTGAAGGGCACCACGCACCTGGCGGCCGGGCACGAGGCGGTTGCGGTCGGGGCCAGCAGCGCGCTGCGGCCCGATGACTACGTGTTCGCCACCTACCGCGGCCACCACCACGCGATGGCCCGCGGCGCCACCGCCGAGGAGTGCCTGGCCGAACTGATGAGCAAGTCGACCGGGCTGTGCGCCGGCAAGGGCGGCTCGATGCACCTGACCAAGGCCAGCAGCGGCATGCTCGGCTCGTACGCGATCGTCGGGGCGCACCTGCCGATGGCCGCCGGCGCGGCCTGGTCGGCGAAGCTGCGCGGCACCGGGCAGGTCGCGGTGGCCTTCTTCGGCGACGGCGCGACGAACATCGGCGCGTTCCACGAGGCGCTGAACCTGGCCGCGGTCTGGGCGCTGCCGGTGCTGTTCATCTGCGAGAACAACCTCTACATGGAGTACACGCCGATCGGCTCGGTGACCGCGGCCGACCACCCGGCGGCCGACCGGGCGCCGGGGTACCGGCTGCCGGCCGAGGTGATCGACGGCAACGACGCGGTGGTGGTCCGCGACGCGGTGGTCCGGGCGGCCGCGCGGGCCCGCGCCGGCGACGGCCCGACCGTACTGGAGGCGCTGACCTACCGGCATTTCGGGCACAGCCGCGCCGACCCGGCGAAGTACCGGCCGGAGGAGGAGGTGCGGCAGTGGCTGCAGCGGGACCCGCTGGACGTGCTGCGAGCGCGGCTGGCCACCGCTGGGGTGCCGGACCGGGACGTGACGGCGGCCGACGACCGGGCGGCGGCCGAGGTGACGGCCGCGATCGAGGCGGCGAAGGCGGCCCCGGCGCCGGACCCGGCCGAGGCCTTCACCGACGTGTGGGCGGACGGGGGTGCGGCGTGGCGGACGTGATCACCTACCGGGAGGCGGTGGCCGAGGGCATCGCCCGGGAGATGCGCCGGGACCCGACCGTGGTCTGCCTCGGCGAGGACATCGGCGCCGCCGAGGGCGTGTTCAAGACGACCGTCGGGCTGTTCAAGGAGTTCGGCCCGCAGCGGGTCTGGGACACCCCGATCTCGGAACAGGCGATCGTCGGCGCCGCGATGGGCGCGGCGATGACCGGGCTGCGGCCGGTGGCCGAGATCATGTTCTCCGACTTCCTCGCCTGCTGCTGGGACTACCTGGCCAACGAGATTCCGAAGGTGCGGTACATGACCGGCGGGCAGGTCACCGTCCCGCTGGTGGTGCGGACCGCGAACGGCGGTGGGCTCGGCTTCGGCGCGCAGCATTCGCAGGCGGTGGAGAACTGGGCGCTGACCATTCCCGGGCTGAAGATCGCCGCGCCGTCCACCCCGGCGGACGTGATCGGCCTGCTGGCCGCCGCGATCCGCAGCGACGACCCGGTGGTGTTCTTCGAACACAAGGGGCTGTTCGCGAGCAAAGGCCCGACCGCGCCGGACGGGCACCTGGTCGAGCTGGGCCGGGCCGCCACCGTCCGAAGTGGACAGGACGTGACCCTGGTGGCGCTGGCCTCGACGGTGCCGGTCGCGCTGAGCGCGGCCGAGCGGTTGACGGCGGACGGGATCGACGCCGAGGTGCTCGACCTGCGCTGCCTGATCCCGCTGGACATGGCCGCCGTGCTGGCCTCGGTCGGGCGCACCTCCCGGCTGGTGCTGGTGGAGGAGAACCCGTACCAGGGCGGCTGGGGCGCCACGGTCGCCGCGGTGGTCGCGGACGAGGGCTTCGAGTTGCTCGACGCGCCGATCCGCCGGGTGGCCGCCGCCTGCGTGCCACTGCCGTTCGCGGACGCGCTGGAACAACAGGTGATGCCGACGGTGGCGAAGGTGACCGACGCGGTCCGGTCCCTGCTCGCCTACTGATCCGACCAAGATCCGACCGCACGGCCGAGGAGCGACATGGGCAAGATGCTGTTGCGCGGCGGTCAGGTCATCACGATGGACGACTCCATCGGCGACCTGCCGAAAGCGGACGTGCTGATCGACGGCGACAAGATCGTCGCGATCGAGCCGGAGATCACCGCCGATGCCGAGGTGGTCGACGTGACCGGGCAGATCGTGCTGCCCGGCTTCGTCGACACGCACCGGCACACCTGGGAGGCCGCGATCCGGGGCAGCGCCCCGAACGCCACCCTGGACGACTACTTCGTCGAGATCCTGGACACCTTCGCGCCGCTGTACCGGCCCGAGGACGTCTACGCCTCGAACCTGGCCGGCGCACTGGAGTGCCTGAACGCCGGCATCACCACGCTGGTCGACTGGTCGCACATCAACAACACGCCCGAGCACCCGGATGCCGGCATCAGGGGCCTGCAGGAATCCGGCATCCGGGCCCAGTATGCCTACGGCAGCGCCAACCTCTCGCTGTCCGACTACTGGTTCGACAGCAAGATCGCCATCCCGGCCGGCGACGTGGAGCGGGTCCGCAACACCTACTTCTCCTCCGACGACGGGCTGCTGACGATGGGGCTGGCCACCCGCGGGACCGGATTCTGCCAGGACGACGTGGTCCGGGCCGAGTGGGAACTGGCCCGCCGGCTCGGTATCCCGATCACCGTGCACGTGGCGATGGGCCGGGTTGCCGGGCGGTTCGGGATGGTGCACAAGCTGTCGCAACTGGGCCTGCTGGGCCCGGATACCACCTATATCCACTGCTGTTATTTCGACGACGAGGAGTGGCAGCTGGTGGCCGACTCCGGCGGCATGATCTCGATCGCGCCGCTGGTGGAGCTGCAGATGGGGCACGGCTGGCCGCCGGTGGTCAAGGCGGTCCAGTACGGGCTGCGGCCGAGCCTGTCCATCGACGTGGTGACCACCGTGCCGGGCGACATGTTCACCCAGATCCGGGCCGCGTTCGGGGCCGAGCGGGCCCGCATCAACGAGGTCAGCTGGCAGGCCGACACGGACGCGCCGGCGCACATGCCGACCGCCCGGCAGCTGCTCAGGATGGCCACTGTGGACGGTGCCCGGGTGGCCGGCGTGGAAGACCGCACCGGCACGCTCACCCCGGGCAAGCAGGCCGACCTGATCGTGATCGACACCGGCGCGCTGAACGTGGCGCCGGTGCTCGACCCGGTCGCCGCGGTCACCCTGTCCGCCGACGTGTCCAATGTGGACACCGTGATCGTCGGTGGGGTGGTGCAGAAGCGTGCCGGCAAGCTGGTCGCCGACACCGCCCGGGCCCGCGGGCTGGTGCAGGCGTCCAGCGACTACCTGGTCGGCCAGGCCGCCGCACGCAAGCAGTCCGCGTGAGCGGCCGGCACCTGGTCCGCCGGGCGACCGAGGCTGGCTGGGCCGACCCGGGAGCTCTCGCCCCGGGCAGCATCGGCCTGCGCCGCTCGTCGGTGGTGGACGCCTCGACCGGCGCCGTGCACACCGGTTTCGGCGTGTGCGAACTGGCGCCCGGCGGCCAGGTGCCGGCGCACGTGCACTCGGTGGAGGAATGCTGCTACGTGCTGGACGGCTCGCTGGTGCTGCAGACCAGTGAGGGCTCGTTCCGGCTCGGCACCGGTGACTACGGCCTGATCCCGGTCGGGGTCCCGCACGCGATCCGCAACGATGACGGTGAGCTTGCCCGGTGGGCCGACCTGTACGCGCCGGTGCCCCGGGCGCGGTACGGGTGCGACACGTACGCGGTGCCACCGCTGCCGGTGACCGCGCCGATCGCGGTGGACGTCCGGGACCCGCGAACCCGCTCGTTCGGCCACATCGACGCGGCCAACATGGACGTGGACAAACAGACCCAGGACATGCTCGCGGTCTCCGCCAGCATGCGCACCGCGCTGCTGGTCTACAGCGGGATCACCGTGAAGATGATGGTGGACTCCGATCTGGGCGCCGAGCTGTCCACCATGTTCATGGTCAGCTACGTCCCGGACGGGGTGGCCGGCGCGCACGACCACCCGTTCGAGGAGACGTACCTGATCCTGTCCGGCGAGGTCGAGGCCAGCTTCGACGGCGAGCGGTACCGGCTCTCCCCCGGTGATGTCGCCTGGGCCGGGGTCGGCTGCGTGCACGCCTTCCGCAACGTCGGCAGCGGCCCGGTGCGCTGGCTGGAGACCCAGGCACCGCAGCCGCCGCGGCGGCACTCCTACCGGTTCGCCCGGGACTGGGAATACCTGCGGTCCACACTGGACTGACCGGCAGGCCCGACTACGTCGAGGGGAACGGCAGATGGCACGGACGGTTGTGGTGCTGGGCGGCACCGCGGGCATCGGGCTGGAGATCGCCCGGCACTACGCAGCCGGTGGCGACCGGGTGGTGATCTCCGGCCGGGACGCACAGCGGGCCGAGGGCATCGCCAAGGAGATCGGCGACGCGGTCACCGGGATCGGGCTGGATCTGGCCGAGCCGGCCCAGATCGCCGAGCGGCTGTCCGGAGTGGACCGGATCGACTACCTGGTGCTGGCCGCGGTCGAGCGGGACGCGAACACGCTGGCCGGGTACGACATCGCCCGGGCGATCCGGCTGGTGACGCTAAAGCTGGTCGGCTACACCGAGGCGGTCCGGGTGGCGGTGCCGAAGATGCCACCGGACGGCGCGGTCGTGCTGTTCGGCGGATTGGCCAAGGAGCGGCCGTACCCCGGCTCGACCACGGTCACCACGGTGAATGGCGGCATCGACAGCATGGTCCGCACGCTGGCCGTGCAGCTGGCACCGATCCGGGTCAACGCGCTGCACCCCGGCGTGGTCCCGGACAGTCCACAATGGATAGACAAGCCGGAGGCGACCGAGCGGGTGCTCAGCCGCACCCCGGGCCGGCGCTCGATCACGATGGCCGACATGGTGGACGCGGTCGCGTTCCTGCTCCGCAACCAGTCGGTCAACGGCATCAACCTGCACGTGGACGGCGGCTGGCTGCTCACCTGACCTCTCCCCGGCCGGCGGGAGCCCGGCCCGGCCAGCCGTCCGCCCGGCTGGCCGTGCCGGGCAACCCGGCCCGCCGTCGGCTGGCCGGGTTGCCCGGAGGTCAGTTCAACGCCGGCTCAGTCCACCCCGGCCGGAACCCGCTCCGGCGCGGGGGGCGGGGCCGGTGGCGCCGCCGGCAGCAGCGGCACCTTCGGCGCCAACGGCGACGGCTCGACCCGCAGCACCCGGGCGACGCCGGCCGGCAGCCACCAGTTCCACCGGCCCAGCACGCTGACCAGGGCCGGCACCAGCAGCGCCCGGACCACGGTGGCGTCGATCAGGATGCCCACGCCGAGCGCGGTCGCGAACAGCTTGATGTCGGTACCGGGAGCCGAGGCGAGCGCGGCGAACGCGAAGAACAGGATCAGCGCGGCCGAGGTGACCAACCGGCCGGTGCGCCCGAGCCCGGCCACCACGGCGACCGAGGTGGACCCGGTCGCGTCGTACTCCTCCCGCATCCGGGCCAGGATGAACACCTCGTAGTCCATCGACAGCCCGAACAGGAACGCGAAGATCAGCACCGGCAGCCAGAACGCGATCGCGCCGGTGCCCGAGATGCTGAAGATGGCGTTCGAGCCGTGCCCCTCCTGCCAGAAGAAGACGACCGCGCCGAACACCGCGGCCACCGAGACCAGGTTCAGCAGCACCGCCTTCAGCGGCAGCAGCAGCGACCGGAACGTCCGCACCAGCAGGATGTAGGTGATCACCGCGATCAGCCCGAGCACGTACGGGAAGTTGTCGTAGACGGCGTGGAAGTAGTCCTGCACGGTGGCTCCGGAGCCGGCGATGCCGACGAAACCGGGGGTTCCGGCCAGCGCGTCGTGCACCCGGTCGACCACCTCGATGCTGGCGCTGTCCACGGTCTCCGCGGTCGGGATCACCTCGACGACGGTCACCCCGTCCTTGCTGGCGCCGACGACCGCGGCCAGCACACCGTCCACCTGCCCGGCCGTGGCCGCCGCGGCGGCACCGTCGCCACGGGTCACCACCTCGATCGGGGTGAGCACACCGGTGCCGACGCCGCCGTCCCGCAGCGTCTGCAGCGCCTCGTAGGCCGGGCCGGACCGGGCCAGCGAGGCCGAGTTGGCCTGCCCGATGGCCAGGCCGAACACCGGCCAGATCAGCAGGCCGAGCAGGGCGAGCGCAACGGTGACGGCGGCCCAGCGGAACCGGACGATGGCCCGGGCCCACGCGGTCCAGCCGCGGGCGGCCACCGCCTCGTGCCGGACCCGCGGCCAGTCCATCCGCTGCCCGATGCCGATCAGCAGCACCGGCAGCAGGGTCAGCACCACCGCGACGCTGACCAGCGGGATCAGCATGCCGCCCAGGCCCATGCTGCGCAGCAGCGGCACCGGCACCACGATCAGCGCGACCAGGCTGATCGCGACGGTCACCCCGGACGCCAGCACCGCGGCGCCGGCGGTGCGCACCGCGGTCACCACCGCGGTGTGGTTGTCGGCCCCGTGCGCGCGCTCCTCCCGCCACCGGTTCACCAGCAGCAGCGAGTAGTCGATCGCCACGCCGAGGCCGACCAGCGCGATCAGGAACTCCACCACGAAGCTCACGTCGGTGACCGTGGTCAGCCCGAGCACGATCAGGAACGTGGTCAGGATCGAGACGGCCGCGATCAGCAGCGGCACCAGCGCCAGGAACGAGGCGAACACGAACACCAGCACGGCCAGCGCCCCGACCGCGCCGATCAGCGTCTCGGACAGGATGCTCGGCGCGCCCTCGGTCGAGCCGCTGTCGCCCTGGGCCAGCGGCTCCTCGCCGGTGATCCCGGCGGTGAAGCCCGCGGCCGTGGCGGCCTGCTTCAGCGCCGGCTCGATCTTCTCCTGCAGGCCCGGCCCGAACCCTTCCGGCAGCGGGGTGTACATCAGCCCGAAGGTGGACCGCCCGTCCTTGGTGACGAACCGCGGGTCACCCCCGGTGCTGGCGTAGTCGACGATCCGCGCCTGCGGCACCTGGCCACGGACGGCGTCGAACATGGTGCCGAGCGCGGCCTTCGAGCCGGCCACCGTCTGGCCCTCGGGCACCGTGACGACGGCGACCAGGGGGTTCTCGGCGATTTGCCCGAAAGTGCTGATCAACTGCTGTTCGGTCTGGTACCCGGGCTGGCCGGGCAGCGAGAAGTCGAGGGTCAGCCGCTCGGAGAGTTTGCCGGCCGTCGCCAGCCCGGCCAGGAACAGGACGATCCATATTGCGCCGACGATGCGACGGTGCCGCAGCACCAGCTCGGCAAACCTGGTCATGCGCGCGGACGCTAGCCATCCGTTCCTGTGAGGACGGTGAGAACCGGTGACGGGTCGGTTAATGCTGTGCGTCCAGCCGGCGTGTCCACTGTGCACACTCGCCGCGGGCCGGCCGGGCCGGCCGGGCCGGGCTCGGCGGGCGCCGGCGACGTCGGTGGGTGGTCGCGCGGTACCTTACGGGTGGTCGCGGCCGGGCGGCGCCCGGATCGGCGGCGCCGGGCGTCGCGGGGCCGGGAGAGGGGCCGATGGTCGGCAAGCTGGGTCGGGTCACCGGCCGGATCGGGCCGGGCCGGATCGGCGAGGTGCTGGTTCCGGTCCGCGGCGGAACCGAGGCCTTCTACGCGTACTCCAACGACCCGTCCGAGGAGATCGCGGTGGGGGTCAGGGTGATCGTGGTGGAGTACCAACCGCCCCGCACCGTATACGTCGTAGCGGCGCTCTAGCCAGCGCCCGAGGAGAAGGCCATGACCGGGTACCTGCTCGTTGTGATCGCCGGCGCCGTGCTCGCCGCGGTCGTCATCTTCAAGTTGATGTGGCGGGTCGCCGAACCGAACGAGGCGTTGATCATCTCCGGCGCCCGGCACAAGACCGTCGGCGTCGACGAGGGGATGGGGTTCCGGATCGTGACCGGTCGCGGCACGCTGGTGCTGCCCGGCGTCCAGGTGGTGCGCAAGCTCAGCCTGGACCTGAACGAGACCGAGCTGTCCGTCGAGTGCGTGACCAAGCAGGGCATCCCGGTCGGCGTCCGCGGCGTGGTGATCTTCAAGGTCGGTGACGACTACGTTTCGATCGCCAACGCCGGTCGCCGCTTCCTGGACCAGCAGAAGGCGATGCCGCTGCGGGTGCACAACGTGTTCGCCGGACATCTGCGCTCGATCGTGGGTGGGCTGACCGTCGAGGAGATGATCCGCGACCGGGAGAAGCTGACCGAGCAGACCCGGGCCGCGTCCGGCGCCGAGATGGAGAAGCTCGGCCTGATCATCGACTCGCTGCAGATCCAGGAGGTCCTGGACCCGACCGCCTACATCAAGCACCTGGCCCGGCCGCACGCCGCCGCGGTCGAGCGGGACGCCCGCATCGCCCAGGCCGAGGCGGACCGGATCGCCACCGAGGCCGAGCAGCAGGCCGCCGCGGCCAAGTCGGCCGCGTTCCGCGAGGCGCAGATCCGGCAGGCCGGCTACCAGGCCGAGATCGACCGGGCCGGCGCGAAGTCCCGGCAGGCCGGCCCGCTGGCCGAGGCCACCGCCCGGCAGGAGGTCGTCGTCCAGGAGACCCGGGCCGCCGAGCTGGAGGCCGACCTGGCCGAGAAGCGGCTGCAGTCGGAGATCCGCAAGCCGGCCGACGCCCGCGCCTACGAGACGGTCACCGTCGCCACCGCCGCCCGGGACGCGCAGATCAGCGCGGCCGAGGCGCACGCCCGGGAGACCGAGCTGCGGGCCGCGGCGGACGCGACCCGGGTGAAGGCCGCGGCGAACGCCGAGGCCGACGCGACCCGGGCCCGCGGCGACGCCGTCGCGCACGCCACCCGGGCCACCGGTGAGGCCGAAGCCGCCGCCGCCCGGGCCACCGGCCTGGCCGAGGCGGAAGCGGCCAAGGCGAAGGGCCTGGCCGAGGCGGACGCGATCGCCGCCCGGGCCACCGCGCTGGCCGAGAACCAGGAAGCCGTCATCGCCCAGCAGTTGGCCGAGCAGTGGCCGGAGATCGTCTCGGCCGGCGCCCAGGCGTTCGGCAACGTCGACAACATGGTGGTGCTGAACGGCGCCGACGGCGTCGCCGAGCTGTTCGCCAAGGCGCTCACCCTGGGCGGCACCGGGCTGGGCCTGGCCCGCTCGCTGCTCTCCTCACTCAGCGACGGCCAGCCGGCCACGGAGCCGGTCAGCAAGCCGGACGCCGGCCTGCCGGTGCCGCGCCCGGCCACGCCGGCCCGGCCGACCGGGCGCCCGACGGCACACCGGACCAACTCGGACAGCCCGACCAGCTAGTCCCGGCCCGTCCGGCCGGGACGGCCGGGCCGCCCGGGGCCGCCCGGACGGCTGGGGCCGCCCGGAGGACCCGGACGGGCCGGACGGGCCGAACGGGCCGAACGGCTTGGACGGCCGGGACGGCCGGGGCCGCCCGGAGGACCCGGACGGGCCGGACGGGCCGAACGGCCGGGACGGCCGGGGCCGCCCCGGAGGACCCGGACGGGCCGGTCGCGCCACGGGGCGCGACCGGCCCGTTCTTTCTGCCGGACCGGCCGCCGGCCGAGCGGCCCGATCAGGCCGGTTGAGCCTGACCGGCGAGCCAGGTCTCGACATGCTCGGCCAGGCTGGCCAGCGGGACGGTGCCGGTGCCGAGCACGACGTCGTGGAACGCGCGGATGTCGAAGCCGGCGCCCAGCTGCCGCTCCGCGACGGTGCGCAGCCGGACGATCTCCAGCCGGCCCACCATGTAGGCCAGCGCCTGGCCCGGGTCGCCGATGTAGCGGTCGGTCTCCACCTGCACGTCGGCCGGCGGCAGCGGGGTGTTCGCCGCCAGGTACGCCACCACCTGCGCGCGGGACCAGCCGTGCGCGTGCACCCCGGTGTCGACCACCAGCCGGGCGGCCCGCAACGAGTCGCCGGCCAGCATGCCGAGCCGGGACACGTCGTCGGTGTAGAGGCCCATCTCGTCGGCCAGCCGCTCGCAGTACAGCGCCCAGCCCTCGACGTAGCCGGCGATCTCCAGCATCCGGCGCAGCAGCGGCAGATCCGACCGGCCGACCGCCAGCGCCAGCTGCAGGTGGTGGCCGGGCACGGCCTCGTGGAACGCGGTGAACTGCAGCACGTGCCGGTGCTGCTCGGTCGGGTTGCGGGTGTTCTGCCAGTAGATGCCCGGCCGGGAGCCGTCCATCGCCGGCTGCACGTAGTACGCCAGCACCGACCGGGCCTCGTCCGCCCTGGGCACCGGCGCGACCTGGCAGGGCTGCTCGGGCAGCTGGCCGAACCAGCGCGGCGCGACCGCCTCGGCCCGGGCCACCGCGTCCCGCGCCTCGGCCAGGATCTGCTCGCGGGAGGTGCAGCGCAGCGCCGGGTCGGTGCGCATCCGGCGCATCACCTCGGCCGGGTCGGTCACCCCGAACACCCGGCCGCCGATCTCGGCGTACTCCTGTGCCAGCGCGGCGATCAGCTCCAGGCCGGTGCGGTGCAGTTCCTCCGGGGTGCGCGCGGTGGTGGTCTGGGTGCGCACCAGCGTCTGGTAGAGGCCCTCGCCGCCGGGCAGCCAGCACAGCCCGGCGTGCTCGTCGTCCCGGCCGGCCGGCGCCAGCTCGGTCAGCGCCTCCCGGTAGGCCCGGAACGCCGGCCGGACGGCCCGTTCCAGGACGTCGGCGAGCTCGGCCGGGAACCCGTCGGCCCCGGCCGGTGCGGTCAGCCGGAGCGGGTCGGCACCCGGGTCGGCCAGGTAGCCGTCCACCTGGTCGATCGCGGCCCGGACCAGCCGGGCGACCGGGGCCCGGCCGGACCGCACGCCGGCCCGGTGCCGCTGCGCCGCCGTCGCCAGGTAGCCCGGGACCGCGGCCAGCCGGCGCAGGTACGCCGCCGCGCTGGCCGGCTCCGGCAACGTGCATTGCGGCAGGTTGACCAGCAGCCGCCCGGCCGGCCCCACCCACTGGTCGGTCACCTGCCACTCCGGCCGGGCGGTCGCCAGCAGGTCGGCGGTGTCGGCGGCCAGGATGCCGACCGTCCCGCAGGTGAGCCGGTCCGCCGCGGTCAGCCCGGCCCGGTCGACCGCCGCGGCAGCGGCCGCGATCCGGCGCAGCCGCTGCGCCTGCGCCGCCTGACCGGCCTCGCTCAGGTCGGCCAGCTCCCCGTCCCGGTCACGCACCCCGGCCAGCGTCGCGTCCAACGGCTCCACCTCGACCAGCGCCGCCACCATCTCGTCCGCCAGCCCCGCCACCACTGCCGACCCCTGAGTAGTCATCCGACCGAGTCTTCCGACCCCCGCCTCCCGGGGCAACCATTCTCACCGCGGCGGCCAGCCAGCGGGCAGAGCACGCAGGTGTCGAGTAGGGCGACGAACATCCGAGCAGTGTGTCAGGTCTGTCGCGGTGTTTTTCTGCGGTCGGCGGCCGAGCGGCGGGCCGCCCGCAGGTCGGCAAGGACAGCGTCCAGGTCGCCTTCGTCGTCGATGTCGATCGCGGTCGCTGCCAGCGCGGCATACTGTGCTGCCCGCCGCTGCTCACGGAATGCCAGGACCTCGGTGAGCAGCAGCCGGCGATGCGTGCCGACTCGCTCGAACGGCAGGGCCCCCTCGTCAAGGATCTTGACCACGGTAGGACGGCTGACCCCGAGTAAGGCGGCGGCCTGCTGGGTCGTCAGCGTCGTGGACTGCGGCGCGACAGTGACGGCCAGGCCGTGCGCGAGCGCGTCGACCACCTTGCGCAGGACGCGATGCACCTCCTCGGGGATCTCGACCTGGTCGCCCACCTCGGCGCCGGCGAGGAAGTAACGCGGCGCGACCGCACCGCGGCCGGCCGCCTCATGCGCGGCCAGAAAGTCATGGACCTGAGCGAGCTCGGCGGCGTTGTCTGCCACTGGCAGATACGTCTCCGAGTCGCGGCGGGCTTCCCCAGCGCTCACCAACACACCTCCTCCTATCCGAAAGAAAGGTAGCAGACTTCGTTTCTTGCGGATAGGTGAAGGTGGGTCAGCCCGCGAGGGTGATGTCGGCGGGTGGGGCGCAGGCGCGGGCGACGGCGTCCAGGGAGACGTCGAGGGCGGCGGCCAGGGCGGCGACCGTGAAGAAGGCGGGGGTGGGGACGCGGCCGGACTCGATCTTGCGCAGGGTCTCGACCGGGATTCCGGCGGCGGCGGCGACCGCGACCATGCTGCGTTCGCCGCGGGCCTGCCGGAGCAACCGGGCCAGCCGTTCGCCGCGTTCGAGATCGGCGGGGCCGAGTGGAGGTCGCACCATGCCCGTGATAGTAATCCCGGTATAACTATCCCGGCAGGAAGGTGTGGATGTGGTCGAGTTGAAGAGCGAGGGCGAGCGGGCGGCGATGCGGGAGGCCGGCCGGGTGGTCGCCGCGATGCTGGCCGCCGCGACCGGGGCGGCCGCCGTCGGCGTGCCGCTGCGCGAGCTGGATGAGGTGGGCCGCGAGGTGCTACGGGCCGCCGGGGCCAAGCCGACGTTCCTGGACTACCACCCCAGGTTCGCGCCGACCCCGTACCCGGCGGTGCTGTGCACGTCGGTGAACGACGCGGCGCTGCACGGCATCCCGACCGGTTACCGGCTGCGCGACGGGGACGTGCTCAGCGTCGACGCCGGCGCCGAGCTGGACGGCTGGACCGGCGACGCGGCGGTGACCGTGATCGTCGGCACGCCCCGGGCCGAGGACCTGCGGCTGCTCGAGGCGGGCCGGCAGGCGCTGGCCGCGGGCATCGCGGCGGCCCGGTCGGGCGGGCACATCGGCGACATCTCCGCCGCGATCGGGCAGGTCGCCCGGGCCGCCGGGTACGGCCTGCACACCGACTACGGCGGGCACGGCATCGGCCGGCGGATGCATGAGGATCCGTCGGTGCCCAACGAGGGCCGGGCCGGCCGCGGGCTGCGGCTGCGGCCCGGGGTGGTACTGGCGATCGAGCCCTGGTTCATGGCCGGCGGGCGGGACGAGTACCGGGTCGACCCGGACGGCTGGACGCTGCGCTCCGCCGACGGCAGCCGGGCCGTGCACATGGAGCACACGGTGGCGATCGAGGAGTCCGGCCCGGAAATTCTCACCTTGCCCTGAAATTCCGCCCGGTCCGGCCCAGGTTGGCCGGTACACGCGCATACCGTCACAGGCGTTTACTCCTGGGGAGAACCAGGGCTAGGCGGCCTAGGGGCGGTCAATGCAGTGGAACGTTCAGGATGACCCGCGCGCAGTGGGGGCGGTCCGGCCAGCCGGACCGGAGCCGGCAGCGGCCGAGCCGGTCGACGGCCAGCCGCTCGACCGGGTGGTGGCCGTGCTCGGGCTGGGCTACGTCGGGCTGCCGACCGCGCTCGGCCTGCGCGACAGCGGCACCGAGATCATCGGCGTGGACACCAGCCGACCGCGGCTGGACGCGATCCGGCGCGGCGAGGCCGACCTGCTCGGCGGCGACCAGCGCCGGCTCGGCCGGGCCCTGCTGGACGGCGGCGTCCGGCTGACCGCGGACCCGGCGCTGCTGCCGTCCGCGGACGCGGTGCTGATCTGCGTGCCGACGCCGGTCGACCGGCAGCTCGCCCCGGACCTGACCGCGCTGCGGACGGCCTGCACCACCGTGGTGGAACTGGCCCGGCCCGGCCAGCTGATCGTGCTCACCTCGACCACGCTGGTCGGCTCCACCCGCAGCCTGCTGGTCGAGCCGCTGCTGGCCCGCGGGCTGGTCACCGGTCAGGACGTGCACGTGGCCTTCAGCCCGGAGCGGATCGACCCGGGCCGGCCCGAGCACCCGCCCCGGCACACCCCGCGGGTGGTCGGCGGGGTCACCGCCGCGTGCACCCAGCGGGCGCACCGGCTGCTGTCCCGGCTGACCGACGCCGGCGTGCACGCGGTCCGCTCGCCGGAGCTGGCCGAGCTGGTGAAGCTGCACGAGAACGCGTTCCGCGCGGTCAACCTGGCGCTGGCGAACGAGCTGGCCGAGGCGAGCCGGGCGTTCGGGCTGGATCCGGTCGAGGTGATCGACGCGGCCGCGACCAAGCCGTACGGCTACCTGGCGCACCTGCCCGGGCCCGGCGTGGGCGGGCACTGCATCCCGTGCGACCCGCACTACCTGCTCTGGCAGCTGCGCGAGCGGCAGGTGGCCGCGCCGGTGACCGAGCAGGCGATGGCGGCGATCACGGCCCGGCCGGCCCGGGTGGCGGACCGGGTGCTGGAAACGCTGGCCGGGCTCGGCCGGCCGGTGGCCGGCGCCCGGGTGGTCGTCGTCGGGGTGACCTACAAGCCCGGGGTGACCGACCTGCGCTCCTCCCCCGCGCTGGAAATCATCGCCCGGCTGCGGGCGGCCGGCGCGGCCGTCCGCTACTGGGATCCGCTGGTCCCGGTACTGCCCGGCGGCGAGCCGAGCCTGACCGACCCGCACGGGGCGGACTACGACCTGGTCCTGGTGCACACGCTGCAGCCGGGCGGCGGGCACGAGTGGATCCGTTGGTGCCCGGCCGTGCTGGACGCCAGCTACCGCTACCTGGACGCGCCACACCGGGAAGTGGTCTGACCGTGAGCGCAGTGAGGCGAGCGAACCGGGAGACACCGTGAGCGCAGGGAGGCCGCGGCGGCGCCTGGACCGCCGGGACGCGCCCAGCGCGTCGCGGCGGGAAGGCGCCGGCTGTGCGGGCGAGCGAGCGGACCAGGAGCCACCATGCGGGCGCTGGTAACCGGCGGCGCCGGGTTCATCGGCCGGCACCTGGCCCACCGGCTGCGCGCCGAGGGGCACCAGGTGGTGGTGCTGGACGACTTCTCCACCGGTTCCCGGCCCGGCGCGGACGCGCTCGCGGCCGCCGGCGCCGACGTGGTGGACGGCTCGGTGCTGGACGTCGAGCTGACCGACCGGCTGGTCGCCGCCGCCGACACGGTCTTCCACCTGGCCGCGGTGGTGGGGGTGCGGCTGGTGGTGCGGTCGCCGCTGGACTGCCTGCGCACCAACATCCACGGCACCGAGCACGTGCTGGCCGCCGCGCACCGGCACGGCGCCCGGGTGCTGGTCGCGTCCACCAGCGAGATCTACGGACGCAACGCCGCCGTGCCGCTGGCCGAGGACGCCGACCGGGTGCTCGGGTCACCACAGACCAGCCGGTGGAGCTACGCCGAGGCGAAGGCGGTGGACGAAGCGATGGCCGCCGCCTACCACCGCGACTGTGGCGTGTGGACAGTCGCGTGTCGACTGTTCAATGTGGTCGGCCCGGGGCAGACCGGCCGGTACGGCATGGTGCTGCCCCGGTTCGTCGACCAGGCGTTGCGCGGCGAGCCACTGACCGTCTACGGCGACGGCAGCCAGACCCGCAGCTTCTGCTACGTCGGCGACGCGGTCACCGGGCTGCTCGCGCTGGCCGACTGCGCCGCGGCCGGCGGCCGCGCGGTGAACCTGGGCCGGCCGGAGGAAGTGTCCATTGTGGAACTCGCCCGGCGGGTGCTGGCAGCGGTCGGCTCGGCCGGCCCGCTGCGGTTCGTCCCGTACCAGCAGGCGTACGGGCCGGGCTTCGAGGAGGTGCCACGCCGGGTGCCGGACATCGGGCTGGCCCGCGGGCTGATCGGCTTCGACCCGAAGGTCGGGCTGGACGAGGTGATCCGGTTGGTGATCGCCGACCGGCAGATGACGACCGGGGGTGCCCATGCTGGGTGACGGGTTCCTCGCCCGGCAGCGGCTACTGGTGATCACACCGCACGCGGACGACGAGACCTACGGCTGCGCCGGCACGATCGCCCGGGTCAAAGCGCTGGGCGGCGAGGTGTACGTGGTGCTGGTCTCGATCGCCGACGTGCGGCAGTACGCCGCCGGCACCGGCCACCGCACGGCCACCGCCAACGGCTCCGCCAACCCGTCGGCCAACGGCTCGGCCAGCCCGTCGGCCAACGGCTCGGCCAGCCCGTCAGCCAACGGCTCCGCCAACCCGTCGGCCAACGGCTCGGCCAGCCCGTCGGCCAACGGCTCGGCGAACGCGTCGGCCAACGGCTCGGCGAACGGCTCGGTGAACGGGTCGGTCAAGGGGCTGGTCAGCGGGCAGACCCGGCTGACCGAATTCGAGTCGGTGATGAAGCTGCTCGGCGTCGACGACTGGGACGTGCTGTTCACCGACGAGCGCACCCACCTGGCGCTGGACACGGTGCCGCGCAAGGAGATCGTCCGGCTGCTCGAGGCGGACGGGCGGCTGGCCATCGACGTGATCCGCCCGACGATGGCGCTGATCCCGGCCAGCAGCTACAACCAGGACCACGAGGCGCTCTACCGGGCCTGCGTCACCGCCACCCGGCCGGGCGTGCCGGGCGGGAAGTACACGGTGCCGTTCGTGCTGGCGTACGACAACACCTCACTGTTCTGGGTGCCGGAGCAGTCCCGTTTTCACCCGACCGTGTACGTGGACGTGTCCGACTACCTCGCGGTGAAGTTGGACGCGATGCGGCTGCACGCGTCCCAGCTGCGCGAGCCGCTCTACCACGGCAGCCTGGAGGGACTGGAGTTGGCGACGAAGGTGCGTGGCCGCGAGGTCGGGGTCGCGGCGGCCGAGGGCTTCGCGTTGCTGCGGGGCGTGTTCTGATGCCACCGCTGGTGGTCTCGGTGCACCAGCCCAACTTCATGCCCTGGCTGAAGCTGCTGGACAAGATCCTGGCCAGCGATGTCTACGTGGCCTACGACACCGTGCAGTACACCCGGTCGGAATACCACGCGCGGCAGCGGGTGCGCACCCACACCGGGCTGGCCTGGCTGTCGGTGCCGCTGCGCCGGGTGCCCGGGCAGCGGCAACTGATCGAGCAGCTCCGGCTGGACCCCGGCCAGCCGTTCGGTGCCCGGCACCTGAAGACGCTGCGCGTCGGCTACACCGCAACCCCTTACTTCACCGAGGTCTACGGCCTGGTCGAGCAGGTGTACGCGCGCCGGCACGAACGGCTGGTCGACCTGAGCCTGGATCTGATCGAGGCGTTCTGCCGGTACCTGGGCAGCCCGGTGCGGATCGTCCGGGCCAGCGCGCTGCCGCACGCCGGCGACAACACCGAACGGCTGATCCAGCTGGTCCGCGCGGTCGCCGGGGACGTGCACCTGACCAGCACCTACGGCACCGAGCGGCGGTACATCGACTGGCCCCGGGTGACCGGCGCCGGGATCGCCGTACGGGCGCAGCAGTTCCAGCACCCGGTGTACCGGCAGGCCTGGCCCGGCTTCGTCGCCGACCTCGCCGCCCTGGACATGCTGTTCTGCCACGGCCCGGCCACCGCCGGCCGGCTCGCCGCCGCCCGCCGCTGGGTCCCGGTCGACCCGGCCGACCCGGCCGCCGGCCCGGCCGACAACCCGGCCACCGGCCCGTCCGCCGAACCGGCTGACGACCCGGCTCGCGACCCGGCCGGGACCGGCGAGCCGGCCGCCGCGATGGAGCGGTAGGTGGCCGGGGTGGACTGGCTGCGGGTGGCCGTCCCGCTGGTGCTGCTGTTCGGGGTGAGCCTGGGGTTCTGGACCCTGGTCGGGCTGCTCCGCCGGGTCGCCGAACTGCGCCGGCGGCCGGCGGCGCGGCCGGAGCGCCCGCTCCGGCCGCACGACGTGGCCGTGCTGATCCCGGCCCGGAACGAGGCGCTGGTGATCGCGGCGACGATCCGGTCGGTGCTGCGGCTGGTGCCGCCGGCCAGCGTGCACGTGATCGCCGACGGCTGCGACGACGACACCGCCGCGATCGCCCGCTCGTACGGGGTGAACGTGCTCGAGGTGTACCCGGCCGGCGGCAAGGCGGCCGGCATCGAGTCCGCCGTCGCGCACTTCGACCTGCCCGGCCGGTTCGACGTGATGCTGCTGGTGGACGCGGACACCGAACTGGACCGCGACTACCTCGCCCGCGGGCTGCCGCTGTTCGACGACCCGGCCGTGGTCGCGGTCGCCGGCTACGCGCGCACCGCCTGGCGGCCGCGCGAGCTGCCCTGGGTGGGCCGGCTGCTGGTGGCGTACCGGACCAGGCTCTACGCGGTAATGCAGTGGCTGAAGTACGGTCAGACCTGGCGCTGGACCAACCTCACCGCGATCGTGCCAGGCTTTGCCAGCATGTACCGCACCCGGGTGCTCCCGCGCATCGACCTGAACCCGCCCGGCCTGGTCATTGAGGACTTCAACATGACCTTCGAGCTGCACCACAAGCGGCTGGGCAAGATCGCGTTCCAACCCGGGGTCAGCGCCACCACGCAGGACCCGGACAACCTGCGCGACTACGTCAAGCAGATCACCCGCTGGCAGCTCGGGCTCTGGCAGACGGTGCGCCGGCACGGCATCTGGCCGAGCTGGTTCTGGCTGGCGCTGGGCGCGTTCCTGCTCGAGGTGGTGGTGGCCAGCGTCGGCCTGCTGCTGCTCGCCGCCGCGGTGCTGGCCATCCCGCTGGCCAGCGCCGGCCACCAGTTGGTCGACTGGGGCTGGCTGACCAGCGTGCACCGGCAGCTGACCGGCTACGTCACGCTGCCCGGCCTGGCGCTGTTCGTGGTGCTTCCGGATTTCCTGCTCACCTGCGCGGCGGCGGTGGCGATGCGCCGGCCCAGCCTGCTCCGGTACGGCCTGGCCTTCCTGCCGATCCGGATGATCGACGCGGTGGTGATGCTCTGGACGCTGCCGCAGGCGTGGTGGAAGAGCTCGTCCGGGCGGTGGACCAGCCCGGGCCGGCGGGCCGCCGGCGCGCCCGCGACCCTGCGGGTCCCCGCCACCCGGCCGGTCCCGACCGCGCCGCGGGTCCCGGCGCCCCGCTCGGGCGCCGACCCGGTCCAGGCACCGGCCCGCACGCCGGCCCCGCCGCCGCGGGCGCCGGTCCCGGCCGGCGCGCTGGCGACCCCGGCCGCGGGCAGCCCCTGGGTCAGCCGCCGGCTGCGCCGGACCACCCCGGCCGCGCCGCCGGCGCACCGGCCGGCGCTCGACTTCGACCAGACGGTCCCGCGACTGGCGCCGCCCAGACTGGCCCCCAGACCCGCCGGTTACGACGGCTGGCGAACCGGGCGCCCACCGGACGCGCGGGAACCGGCGGATGCTGTGCAACGGTGGTGAGTGATGAGGTCGAGGGTGCGCAACGCGATGCCGGTCGCGGCTGCCGGGCTGGCCGGCGCGCTGCTGCTGTGGCTGGCGATGGTCGTCACGGTTGAGCCGATGCCGGGCGGGCCGGGCCGGCACTCCGACACGCCGCTGCCGACGGGCGCGCCGGCCGGGCCACCGATGCTGGTCGGGTACGTCCCGTACTGGGACCAGAACCGCGGCTTCGCCAGCGTGACCCGCAACGTGCGGATGTTCGACGAGGTCAGCCCGTTCTGGTACGCGCCGGACCGGAACGGCGACGTGGTGCGGGCCGACCCGGCCCACACGAAGATCGACACCGGCACCGTCCGGATGCTGCGGGAGCGTGGCATCCGGGTGTTGCCCACGGTGACCAACATCGGCGACGACATCCCGCCGGACGTGGTCAGCGACCTGCTGCACGACCCGGCCACCACCCGCCGGCACGTGCGGGCGTTGCTGGAGCTGGCCGTGTCCGGCGGCTACGACGGCATCGACCTGGACTACGAGAGCCTGCGCGCCGGCGACCGGGACGCCTACTCTGCCTTCGTCCGCGAGCTGGCCCGGGCGCTGCACGGCGGCGGCAAGCTGCTGTCCGTCGCGGTACACCCGAAGCTGTCCGACGCCGGCTATGACGAGCGCAACCAGGCACAGGACTTCCGCGCCATCGGCGCGGTCGCCGACGAGGTGCGGGTGATGGCCTACGACTACCACTGGGCCGAATCGCCGCCCGGCGCGGTCGCCCCGGCCGGCTGGGTGGACGAGGTGATCGCCTGGACGGTGACCCAGATCCCGGCCGCCAAGGTGGTGCTCGGCGCGGTGCTGCTCGGCTACGACTGGGTCGGCCGCACCGGCAGCACCGTGGACGATCGGACCGCGCTGCGGCTGGCCGCCGAGCACCACGCCATGGTGCGGCGGGCGGACGACCAGTCCCCCTGGTTCCGGTACACCGACGCCGACGGCCACCAGCACACGGTCTGGTGGGAGGACGCCCGCAGCCTGACCGGCAAGCTCGCGGTGGCCGCCAAGTACCGGCTCGGCGGGGTCTTCCTGTGGCGGCTCGGCGGCGAGGACCGGGCGGTCTGGGCGGAGCTGCGCACCTGGCTCGGCCGGCCGCCGAAGTAGCGCCCGAAGTAGCGGCGCCCGAAATAGAACGGCGGCTCGGCCGGTTGGCGCAGGCCGGGAGCCGTTTCTGGGTTCCGCCGCGCGCGCGGCCGGGCGCATGCGGCAGGCTAGGAGGCGACCACCACGACCCGGCCGGGTCGCCGCCGTCCCGTGTGGCGCTGCCGACCGGTGAAGGAGTCCTGACCTGTGCTCGATCCACACGAGCTCTACCAGCTCGCCGACGAGCTGCCGACGCTGGACCGGCCGGTGCTGGTCCAGGCGCTGACCGGCTTCGTCGACGCCGGCGGCGCCGCCCGGCTGGCCCGTGAGCACCTGCTGGCTACCCGCGACTCGCAGCCGATCGCCACGTTCGACATCGACCAGCTGCTCGACTACCGCTCCCGCCGGCCGGCGATGCTGTTCGTCGAGGACCACTGGGAGAGCTACGACGAGCCGGAGCTGCAGCTGCACGCTGCTGCAGCGACGCCGCCGGACACGCCGTTCCTGCTGCTCGCCGGCCCCGAGCCGGACCTGCAGTGGGAGCGGTTCACGGCCGCCGTGACGGGCCCTGATCGAGCGGTTCGACGTCCGGCTGACGGTCGGCCTCAACGCGATCCCGATGGCGGTGCCGCACACCCGGCCGATCGGCGTGACCGCGCACGCCACCCGGCCGCGACCTGATCGCCGGGCACCGAGCCGTGGCTGCAGCGGGTCCAGGTGCCGGGCAGCGTCGGCCACCTGCTCGAGTTCCGGCTCGGCCAGGCCGGCCGCGACGCGATCGGGCTTCGCCGTGCACGTGCCGCACTACCTGGCCCAGACCGACTACCCGGCCGCGGCCGAGCTGCTGCTGGACGTCGGTCGTCGGCGCCACCGGGCTGCTGCTGCCGACCGACGAGCTGCGCAGCGCCGCGGCCGCGGTCCGGACCGAGATCGACGAGCAGGTCGGCCAGTCCGACGAGGCGGCGGCGGTGGTCCGGGCGCTGGAGGAGCAGTACGACGCGTTCGTCCGGGGCCGCGAGCGGACCAACCTGCTCGCCGAGGCGGACGGCCCGCTGCCCACCGCCGAGGAGCTCGGCGCCGAGCTGGAGCGGTTCCTGGCCGAGCAGACCGACCGCCGCGACCAGCCCGGCCCCTGACCGCCCGACCCGGCCCTGACCCGCCCTGACCGGGCCCTGACCCGGCGCAGCGCCGCCTGACCCGACCGGCCCTGACCCGGTTGGGCCGTTCGCGAACGGTCGAACGCACCCCGAACGAGTGGTTGACCGGCCGGACCGATTGCTGCCCGTCCACCCATCTAGGCACTATCTGCTACGACCAGGTCTGACTACGCCCGAGCACTGGCATTATGTCTTAATCGGCCCCTGACCCGCGGCCGCGTCAGCGCTCCGGAGGATCAACGACCGAGACCGCCCGCCGGCCGGTCAGACGGCGGTGAACGAATGAAGCTCGCCGAGCAGACAGCTGCCAAGATCGAGCTGGCCATCATCGAACAGGGCTGGCCGCTCGGCATGGTGATCGGCTCCGAGGCCGACCTGCTCGCCGAGTACGGGGTCAGCCGCGCGGTGCTGCGTGAGGCGGTTCGGCTGCTCGAACACGACCACGTCGCGCAGATGCGCCGCGGCCCCGGCGGCGGGCTGGTCGTTGCCGAGCCGGACGCCGAGGCGGTGACCCGGGCCGCCACGCTGCACCTGCGCTACCGGCAGGTCAACCCGGGCCAGCTGTTCGAGGCCCGGATCGCGCTGGAGCTGGCCGCGGTCAAGTCGGCCACCGAGCGGATCGACGAGCACGGCATCGGCCGGCTGCGCGAGGTGCTGGCGCATGAGGCGGCCGGCACCGAGCAGGCCGACGTGAACAGCCACTACTTCCACCTGGTCGTCGCGCAGCTGTCCGGCAACCCGGCGCTGGAGCTGTTCACCGACGTGATGACCCGGCTGTCCGCGGCCGCGTTCCTGGGCAGCGGCGGCCTGGCCGACACCACCGCGGCCAGCTCCGCCCGCGACGCGCTGCAGGACGACGTGGCCAGCGTGCACCGCGGCATCGCCGAGGCGATCATCGCCGGTGACGTGGGCATGGCGCAGCACCGCACGACGCGGCACCTGCAGGCGATGGCCGCTGCCGTCGGCCGGCAGCCTACGACGCCCGGGCCCACCCGGGCCGCGGCCGGGACCCGCCGCCCCCGGCGCCCCCGCAGATAGACCGCCTCTTGCCACACCGCGCTTCCCAGCTGCCGGTAGCCGCGAGCCCAGGTGGCCAACCTGCGATCCATGGGTGGGGTGCCGGGGTGTGGGCGGCGCGTGAGATCTGACGAGTTGGGAACGGATCCTCCCCCGGGGTCGCCAGCCGCGCGGGCTGAGCGCAGGATCAGGGGGTGCGGACGCAGGAGGGTACGCCGGTCGGCCGGCGGGTCGTACTCGGCATGGTCGGCCTGGGCGCGCTCGGCGTCGTCACCGGGCGCTGGCTGTCGGCCGGCGAGCAGCGGGCGCTGGCCTACCTGGGCACCCGCGACCCGACCGGGCTGACCCAGCTGGTCCCGGCCGGCGGCGGGTTCCGGTACTACTCGGTGACCGGCCCGGTGCCCAAGCGGACGGCCGCGGACTACCGGCTGACCGTCACCGGGCTGATCGACCGGCCGGTCACGCTGTCCCTCGACGGGCTGGCCAAGCTGCCGCAGACCGCGATCACCGCCGACTTCCAGTGCGTCACCGGGTGGCGGGTCCCGGACGTACCGTGGGCCGGGGTGGCGCTGCCCGACCTGCTCGACCACGTCGGCGTGCGGCCGGCGGCCAGCGCCGTCCGGTTCGGCTCGTTCGACGGCCAGTACACCGAGAGCCTCACCCTCGACCAGGCCCGCCGCCGGGACGTGCTGGTGGCCACCCGGATGCTCGGCGGGCCGGTGACCCACGACCACGGCGGCCCGGTCCGGCTGTACGTGGCCCCGATGTACGGCTACAAGTCGATCAAGTGGATGGACCGGATCGAGCTGACCGACCACGTCATCCCGGGCTACTGGGAGGAGCTCGGCTACGACGTGGACGGCTGGGTCGGCCGCTCGAACGGGCGCGACGATGCGCCGACCCGCTGAGCCGGCGGACCGCGGCGCCGGCACCCTGCCGCGGTTCACCCAGGCGGAGCGCTGGGTGCATCGCGGCACCGCGGTGCTGCTCGGCCTCTGCCTGATCACCGCGGCGATCCTGTACCTGGAGCCGCTGGCGGTGCTGGTCGGCCGGCGCGCGCTGGTGGTCCGGGTGCACGTGCTGGCCGGGCTCGGGCTGCCGGTGCCGGTGCTGGCCGGCTGGCTGTCCGCGGCGTTCCGGTCCGACCTGCGTGAGCTGAACCGGTTCCATCCGGTCGACGGCGAGTGGCTGCGCAGCCGGGACCGGCGCAGCGGCCGGCTCGCGGTGGGCAAGTTCAACGCCGGCCAGAAGCTGAACGCGGCGTTCATCACCGGCGCGATCATCGTCCAGTTGGGTACCGGGGTGATCATGCAGTACGGCCGGCACTGGCCGCTTTACCTGCGTACCGGCGGTACCTTCGTGCACGACTGGCTGGCCGCCGCGGTCGGCGTGGTCGTGATCGGCCACCTCTACCTCGCGTTCCACGACCCGGACGCCCGCCGCGGCATGCGCACCGGCCGGGTGCCGGTCGGCTGGGCCAGGCGCGAGCACCGCGGCTGGGCCGAGGCCGTGCCGGCCGGGTCGCCAACGGCCGACGCCGGCCGCGAGGGTTGACCAGGTTCCCCTCAGTTCAGCCGCCGGCCGGCCGAATGGTCATTACATGCGAGTCGGTGCGGCGCGACGGCTGACCGACCAGTTTGTGCATGTCGGGCGGCAGCCGATCTGGGACCGGGAACACGAGATCATCGGGTACGAACTGCTGTTCCGGGCCGACGAGCGGGCCACCGGGGCGGTCCGGGCCGGCTCCGAGGCGACCAGCCAGGTGATCGTCAGCGCGTTCACCGACTTCGGGCTGGAGCGACTGGTCGGCGCCAACCGGCTCGGTTTCGTGAACCTGACCCGCGACTTCCTGGTCGGCAACCTGCCGGTGCCGTTCGAGCCCGGGCAGGCCGTGCTGGAGGTGCTGGAGACCGTCACCGTGGACGACGACGTGCTGGCCGGCGTCCAGGCGCTGGCCGACGCCGGGTACCCGATCGCGCTGGACGACTTCGAGCTCGGCAGCGGGCACGAGCGGCTGCTGCCGCTGGCCAGCTACGTCAAGCTGCAGGTCGCGGGGATGGATCCGACATTGGTGACGACCGCGGTGGAGATCTGCCGGCAGTACCCGAACGTCAAGCTGGTCGCCGAGCGGCTGGAGACGGACGAGGATCTGAGCTTCGCCCGCGAGCTGGGCTTCGAGCTGTTCCAGGGTTACCTGCTCGGCCGGCCGCAGGTGCTGTCCGCGGCGGCGCTGTCACCGACCCGGCTGCGCCGGATCGAGCTGATCGGCTACCTGGGCCAGCCGGACGTGGACATGAAGCAGATCATCTCGATCGTGACGCTCGACCCGGCGCTGTCCTACCGGATCCTGCGGGCGACGAACTCGGCGGCGATGGGCCGGAGCCGGCCGGTCTCCTCGGTGCACGAGGCGATCATGATGCTGGGCACCACCCGGCTGCTGCAGTGGCTGTCCCTGATCGCGATGAGCGACCTGGGCGCGCCGGGCGAGGAGCACCTGGTGCCGATCCTGTCCCGGGCCCGGATGTGCCA
The DNA here is from genome assembly GCA_963714145.1 of uncultured Actinomycetota bacterium. Lineage (GTDB taxonomy): Bacteria > Actinomycetota > Actinomycetes > Mycobacteriales > CADCTP01 > JBBWZH01. The sequence goes on from OY970235.1 coordinate 5,153,962, forward strand.
GCTGGTGGCCGAGCGGCTCTGCCTGGACCCGGCGGCCGCCTTCACCCTGGGCATGCTGGTCGGGGTCGGCGACCTGCTGGACACCCCGATGTCCGAGCTCATCGCCCAGCTGCCGCTGACCGAGGAGGTATCCGACGCGCTGGTCGGCGGCGGCAAGCTGGGCAACGTGCTGGCCGCGGTGCGGGCGTACGAGAACGGCACCGAGCCCGGCCAGGCCGGGCTGGCGATCTCCGGGGCCGAGCTGGCCCGGGCCTACCTGACCGGCCTGGACTGGGCGATGCGCACCTACCGCGCCGTGCTCGGCTGGGCTGAGCCGCGCCCGCTGGGGCGGCCGGGTCCGGTCAGTCGCCCAGGTAGCTCATCACGTGCTTGACCCGGGTGTAGTCCTCCAGCCCGTACATCGACAGGTCCTTGCCGTAGCCGGAGTGCTTGAACCCGCCGTGCGGCATCTCGGCCACCAGCGGGATGTGCGTGTTGATCCAGACGCAGCCGAAGTCCAGCCGGCGGGACATCCGCATCGCCCGGGCGTGGTCGCGGGTGAAGACCGACGCGGCCAGGCCGTACTCGACGTCATTGGCCCAGCGCAGCGCCTCGTCCTCGGCGCTGAACCGCTGCACGGTGATCACCGGGCCGAAGATCTCGGACTGGATCATCTCGTCGTCCTGGCGCAGCCCGGCGACCACGGTCGGGGCGTAGAAGTAGCCGCGGTCGCCGACCCGGCTGCCGCCGATGGTGACGTCCGCGTGGTCCGGGGCGCGGTCCAGCATGCCGCTGACCCGGTCCAGCTGGTTCGCGTTGTTCAGCGGCCCGTATAGCGCGTCCGGGTTGGACGGCGGGCCGACCACGGTGCCCCGGGCCTGCTCGGTGAGCGCGGCCACGAAGTCGCTGTGGATGCCCGGGCCGGCCAGCACCCGGGTCGCCGCGGTGCAGTCCTGGCCGGCGTTGAAGTAGCCGGCGACCGCGATCGCCTCGGCCGCCTTGGCCAGGTCGGCGTCGTCGAACACGATCACCGGAGCCTTGCCACCCAGCTCCAGGTGCACCCGCTTCAGGTCGGCGGCGGCCGACCGGGCCACCTCGATGCCGGCCCGGGTGGAGCCGGTGATCGAGACCATCCGCGGCACCGGGTGCGCGACCAGCTCGCGGCCGGTGTCCCGGTCGCCGCAGACCACGTTGAACACGCCCGGCGGCAGGAACTCGGCGGCGATCTCGGCCATCATCAGCGTGGTCACCGGCGTCGTGTCGGACGGCTTGAGCACCACGCTGTTGCCCGCCGCGAGCGCCGGCGCGAACTTCCAGACCGCCATCATCATCGGGTAGTTCCACGGCGTGACCTGGGCGCAGACGCCGACCGGCTCGCGCCGGACGAAGGAGGTGTGGTCGGCCAGGTACTCGCCGGCCGACCGGCCCTCCAGCACCCGGGCGGCGCCGGCGAAGAACCGGAGCTGGTCCAGCATCGGCGGCACCTCCTCGGTCCGGGTCAGCTCGAGCGGCTTGCCGGTGTTCTGCGCCTCGGCCGCGATGAACTCCTCGGCCCGGGCCTCGATCGCGTCCGCGATCTTCAGCAGGGCCCGGCCGCGTTCGCTCGGGGTGGCGTCCCGCCAGGTCTCGAAGCCGCGTTCGGCCGCCCGCATGGCGGCGTCCACGTCGGCGGCCGACGACACCGGCGCCGCCGCGAACACCTCGCCGGTGCTGGGGTCGATCAGCGGCGCGGTCCGGCCGTCGGCCGCGTCGACCTGCTTGCCGTCGACGAAGTTGCGCAGCACCTGGTCAGCCATGGTGTCTCCTTCTCGTGTCCGCGATCAGGCTGGCGCGGCGGTGGCGAACGCCGCGGCCAGCAGGTCCAGGCCCTCGGTGAGCAGATGTTCGCCGATCACCAGCGGCGGCAGGAAACGCAGCACGTTGCCGAACGTGCCGCAGGTCAGCACGACCAGGCCGGCAGCGTGGCAGGCCCGGGCCACCGCCTGGGTGGTGGCCGGGTCCGGTTCCCTGGTGCCCGGCCGGACGATCTCCACCGCCAGCATCGCGCCCCGGCCGCGGACGTCGCCGATGGCCGGGTGCTCCGCCTGCAGGGCGAGCAGCCGGGGCCGCATCACCGCCTCGATCCGCCGAGCGGCGCCGACCAGGTCCTGCTCCTCGATCGTGGCGATCGCGCCCAGCGCGGCGGCGCAGGCGACCGGGTTGCCGCCGTAGGTGCCGCCCAGACCGCCGGGGTGCACGCTGTCCATGATCTCGGCCCGGCCGGTGACCGCGGCCAGTGGCAGCCCGCCGGCGATGCCCTTGGCGGTGGTGACCAGATCCGGCACCACGCCGGAGTGCTCGCAGCAGAACCAGGCACCGGTCCGGCCGAACCCGGTCTGGATCTCGTCGGCCACGAACACGATCCCGGCCCGCGCGCAGAACTCGGCCAGCCGGGGCAGGAACCCCTCCCCCGGCACCACGAACCCGCCCTCGCCCTGGATCGGCTCGATCACCAGCGCGGCCACGTTGTCGGCACCGACCTGGCTGCGGATCGCGGTGATCACCTGCTCGGCCGCCTCCGGCCCGCAGTTCGCCGGCCCGGTCGGCCAGCGGTACGGGTAGGCCATCGGCATCCGGTAGATCTCGGCCGGGAACGGCCCGAACCCGTGCTTGTACGGCATGTCCTTCGCGGTCAGCGCCATGGTCAGGCTGGTCCGGCCGTGGTAGGCGTGCTCGAACGCGATCACCGCCGGCCGGCCGGTGTGCACCCGGGCGATCTTGACGGCGTTCTCCACCGCCTCCGCGCCGGAGTTGAACAGCGCCGAGCGCTTCTCGTGGTCGCCCGGGGTGAGCCGGGCCAACTGCTCGCAGACCGCCACGTACCCCTCGTACGGGGTGATCATGAAGCAGGTGTGGGTGAACCGGCCGACCTGGTCGCGCACCCCGGCGACCACCAGGTCGGCCGCGTTCCCGACGCCGACCACGGCGATCCCGGAGCCGAAGTCGATCAGGCTGTTGCCGTCGGCGTCGACCAGCACGCCGCCGCCGGCCGCGGTCACGAACACCGGCAGGGTGATCGCCACGCCGCGCGCGACCGCGGCGTCCCGGCGGGCCAGCAGTTCCATCGAGCGCGGCCCGGGCACCGCGGTGACCAGCCGCCGCTCCTGCTTCAGCCCGGGACCACCCTGCTGCCTGTCCACAGTGGACCTCCTCGCCGACCGCGCCGCCCGCCGACACTGGGTACCGCACCGCGGCCCGGCCCGCCAGGCGAAAGTAGTCCCGGTGCCGGGTCCCGGTCGCCGGTACCGGTGTCGCGCCCGGCCAGCCGTGCCCGGGTTCCGACGTTCTGCCCTGGTCCCGCGGCGGCCGGGCGGCCAGGCTGGGCAGATGTCGGACAACCAGCCGGCGGCGGGCCACCAGGTCCCGCGCGCGGCGTACGAGCGGCGGTTGAGCGCGCTGCAGGTCGACCTCGTCGCGATGCAGGACTGGGTGATCAATACCGGATACCGGCTGGTCGTCCTGTTCGAAGGCCGGGACACGGCCGGCAAGGGCGGCACCATCCAGCGCATCACGCAGACCCTGCGGCCCCGCTGGTGCCGGACGGTGGCGCTGGCCGCGCCGACCGAACGGGAACGCACCCAGTGGTACTTCCAGCGCTATGTCGAGCACCTGCCGTCGGCCGGCGAGATCGTGCTGTTCGACCGGTCCTGGTACAACCGGGCCGGGGTGGAGCGGGTGATGGGCTTCTGCACCCCGGCCGAACACCAGCAGTTCCTGCTGCACGCCCCGGTGTTCGAGATGATGCTGATCGAATCGGGCATCCGGGTGGTCAAGTACTGGCTGTCGGTGTCCGCCGAGGGCCAGCTGCGGCGGTTCAAGGACCGGGCCAAGGACCCGGCCAAGCGCTGGAAGCTGTCCGCGATGGATCTGGCCGCGCGCACCCACTGGTACGACTACTCGCAGGCGAAGGACGAGATGTTCGCGCACACCGATACGCCCATCTCGCCCTGGTACGTGGTGGAGGCCGACGACAAGCGGGCGGCCCGGCTCAACCTGATCACCCACCTGCTCGGGCAGGTGCCCTACCGCGGCACCCGGCCGAAGCCGCTGAAGCTGCCGCCGCTGCAGGCCGACACCGGCTACACCCGGCCACCGCCGGCGGTCTACCGGCAGGTGCCCGACATCACGGCCGAACTGCGTTGACGTCCCTCCCGGCGGTCGGCCACCGGCTCCGGTCCGGCCCTCGGCCCAGCCCTGGCCCCGGCACCGGCCCCGGCACCGGCCCTGGCCCTGGCCCTGGCCCTGGCCCAGCCTCGGCCCGACCTTGGCCCGGCCGGGCCCGGCCGGGCGAGGTCAGCCGCTGACCGGCAGGGCGGCCCGCCGGACCATCTCGCCGATCGCGTCGGCCGGCACCGGCCGGCCCAGGTGGTAGCCCTGCGCGACCCGGTAGCCGAGCGCGCGCAGCCGGTCGGCCTGGGCCTCGGTCTCCACCCCCTCGGCGACCAGGTCCAGCCCGAACGCGGACCCGAGGTGGGCGACCGCGGCGGCCACCGTGGCCTGGTGCGGCATCGGCTCGGCCTGGGTGAACGTGCGGTCCAGCTTCAGCTCGTCCACCGGGCAGGTCTGCAGCAGGCTGAGCGTGGACTGGCCGGTGCCGAAGTCATCCAGCGCGATCCGGACGCCCAGGGCGCGCAGCGCGGGCAGGTGCGGCTCGGTGCCGAGCAGCATGGCGGCCATCGTCTCGGTGATCTCCAGGGTGAGCCGGTGCGGCGGCAGCCCCGAGTCGGCCAGCGCCGTGGCGACCTCGTTGGTGAAGCCGGGTTCGAGCAGCTGCGCCGCGGACACGTTCACGTTCAGCCGGTTCGGTGCGGCCGGGCCGAACTCCGCGGTCCAGCGGGCGGCCTGCCGGCACGCCTGGCGCAGCACCCAGCGGCCCAGCGGCACGATCAGGCCGGTCCGCTCGGCGACCGGGATGAACGTGGCCGGCGCGAGCAGCCCCCGGGTCGGGTGCGCCCAGCGGACCAGTGCCTCCACCCCGGTGATCGTGCCGTCCTGCAGTGACACCAGCGGCTGGTAGACCAGCCGCAGCTGGCCCTCGTCGATGGCCTGCCGCAGCTCGGCGCCGACCCGCGGCTGCTCGGCCAGGCCGAGGTTCAGCTCCGGCGTGTAGTGCGCGTACCGGCTGCCGCCGTGCGCCTTCGCCGCGTACATCGCCACGTCCGCGCGGCGCAGCAGTTCGGCCGCTTCGTCGGTGGTCGCGCCGTCGGCGATGCCCAGGCTGGCCCGGACCAGCAGCTCGTGCCCGCCGGCCAGCACCGGCGGGGAGAGCGCGGCCAGCATCCGGTTGGCGGTGTGGTCCGCCTCGGCCCGGGTGGCGCCGTCCAGCACCACCGCGAACTCGTCGCCGCCGAGCCGGGCCACCGTGTCGTCCGCCCGAACGCTGCCGGCCAGCCGGCCGGCCACCTCGACCAGCAGCGCGTCCCCGATGCCGTGTCCGAGCGCGTCGTTGACCATCTTGAAGTCGTCCAGGTCGATCAGGATCACGGTCACCGGCCGCTCGGCGTCACACCGGCTCAGCGCCTCGATCAGCCGCTCGTTGAGCAGCACCCGGTTGGCCAGCTGGGTCAGCGAGTCGTGGGACGCCCCGTGGTCCAGCCGGGTCACCAGCCGGCCGTTCTCCCCGAACGCGACCAGCTGCCGGGCGACCACCAGGGCGGTCAGGCCGACCGCGCCCGCCGACACCACCAGACCCCGCTGGTGCCCGGGTACGAAGAGCAGCGCGTCGGTGGCCGCGATCGCGACGTACGGCAGCACGCTGAAGGTGCGCCGACCGCGCCGGCCCGCCCGCGCCCCGGCGGCCCGCCGATCCGGCCGCCGGGCGGCCGCCACCTGCCGCCGGGCACCCAGCAGCATGAACACGCAGACCGCCGGCGTCACGTAGCAGCCGACGTTCAGGTACGGCCGGTCGGCCAGCAGCGGCGCCGGCGCCGACCCGACGCTGCCGATCACCATGGCCACGCCGAGCCGCTTCAGCGCGCCGGTATCGACCAGGTTGGCGCCGGCCAGTGCCACCTTGGCCAGCCCGAACATCACCACCAGCGGCAGCATGGTGATGGACAGCCCGGTGACCAGCGGTCGCAGGCTGTCGGCCTGCTGGCGTGCCGCCGGCCCGCCGACGAAGGTCCAGAGGAACACGCCGCCGGCGAGCACCACCGTGCCCGCGTCCAGCAGGATCGTCAGCCGCTCCACCCGGCTGGTGGCGCCCATCGGCAACCGGCACAGCGTCCAGATCGCCAGCAGCAGCGAGAGGCTGTAGAGGCCGGCGGTGAGCGGGCCCATCTGCTGCGACGGCCGCCCCGTCGCATATATCGCGTCGTAGGCATTGGCCACCGTCGCCAGCCCGACCACGGTATTCGCGATGGCCAGCGTGCGCCAGAAGCGGACGGCGCCCCGGTTCAGCCCGGGGCTGGCGCCGGCCCGCCAGAGCGCGACCGCGGCCAGGGCGGCCACGACCGGCTGCACCGCCCAGAGCAGCAGCAGCGGGCCCACCGACCGGCCGGCGCCGAAGTCGACCAGAAACCAGGCCAGCGACGCCCCGGTGAGCAGGACGGACACCGCCAGCGCCCAGTCCGGCCGGCGGCCGCGGGCCCAGGGCCACCCGGAGGCGTCCGGACCGGCCGGGTTGGCGTTGGGCACCTGCCCGGTATCCACCGGCGTGTGCACAGTGCCCACCATCCGTCCCTGACCGGCTACCCGTCGCGCCGCCTCGTGATTCGCCCGATGGACCTATCGGCCGGCCCCGGCCGGCGCTGAGCGCTGCCAGCGGGTCGCCGCCGGCGGCGGAAGCCGCGCGATGAGGCGCGATGAGGCGGGATCCAAGCGGGATCCATCGGGCAGACTGTGCAATCGGGGAAAGGGGGTCCCGCGGTGGTGTCCGTCCCGAGCGACCGCGCGCTGCAGACCCGGGCCGCGCTGCTGCAGGCGGCCCTTGAGGTGTTCGCGGCGTCCGGCTTCGCCGAGGCGAACGTGACCGATGTGGTCGGCCGGGCCGGTGCCAGCGTCGGCAGCCTCTACCACCACTTCGGCGGCAAGGCCGATCTCTACCTGGCGCTGTTCGACGAGTACCAGTCCCGGCAGGAGGCCCGGGCCGCCGCCGCGGTGCGGGACGCCCGGACCGCCGGCGTACCGGGCGAGCTGGGCCTGTTCCTGGCCGGCACCCGCGGCTACCTGTACGGCTGCTGGGAGGACCGGGACGTGGCCCGGCTGTTCCTGCCCGGCGGTGGCCCGCCCGGTTTCGAACTGGTGGCCCGGCGCCGGTTCCGCGCCTGGGTCCGCCGCAACGGGGCGCTGCTCGGCCATGACGGCGGCAAGCACCGCCTCGGCGAGGCGCTCACCCTGGTGCTGACCACGGTGATCAGCGAGGCCGGCCGCGAGGTCGCGGTGCAGAGCTCGGAACGGGCGGCGCATCAACTGGCCGAGGACGTGATCGAGCTGATCGGCCGCCTCGCCCTACCCGACCTGTAGCCACCCCGACCGGTAGCCAGGCCGGGCCAGTGGCCGGGCCGGGTCGGTGGCCGGGCCGGGCCGGTGGCCAGGCCCGTCGGTAGCCGGCCGGGCCGGTGGCCGGCGGGGGTGTCCAAGCAGGGCTGGGCGCGGTAACCTCCCGCATCCGAATGCGGTTCGGTTCTGGGGTGATGCCGATGTCGGCCGACCGGCCGCTGCTCGAGGTCGACCGGCTGACCGTGGCGTTCGGCGGTCTGCACGCACTCGACAACGTCTCGCTGACGGTCCGGTCCGGGCAGGTGCTCGGCCTGATCGGGCCCAACGGCGCCGGCAAGACCACGCTGTTCAACGTGGTCTGCGGCTTCGTCCGGGCCAGCGGGGGCAGCGTGCGCTGGCAGGGCCGGCCGTTGCGCCGGGTCCGCCCGCACCAGCTCGCCGGCCTCGGCATCGCCCGCACGCTGCAGGGGCTGGGCCTGTTCGGGCACCTCACCGCGGTGCAGAACGTGATGGTCGGCGCGGCCAGCAAGGCCCGGTCCGGGCTGGTCGGCAACCTGCTCGCGCTGCCCACCGCGGACGCTGACGAGTACCGGCTGCGGGACCGGGCGATGGCCACGCTGTCCGCCCTGAACATCGCCGACGCCGCCGGCCGGCGCTGCGGCGAGCTGCCGTACGGGGTGCAGAAGCGGGTCGCGCTGGCCCGCGCGCTGGTCGCCGAACCCAAGCTGCTGCTGCTGGACGAGCCGGCCGCCGGCCTGTCCGGGGACGAGACCGCGGAGCTGGCCGACCTGGTCCGCCGGCTGCGCGCGGACATGTCGGTGATGCTGGTCGAGCACCACGTCGACCTGGTGATGAGCGTCTGCGACGAGGTGGTCGTGCTCGACTTCGGCAAGGTCATCGCCACCGGTCCGCCGGACACCGTCCGCACCGACCCGGCCGTCGTCGAGGCATATCTCGGCGCCACCGTCGAAGACTCCGCCGGCCCGATCACCGAACTGGCCACCGACCCCGGGCCGGCACCGGCCGCCCCGCCCGCCGAGCCGGCGGAACCGGCCGAGCCGGCGGAACCGGCCGAGCCGGCGGAACCGGCCGAGCCGGCCGAGCCGGCGGAACCGGCCGGGGAGCGGAGCGCCGGTGCTTGAGGTCGAGGGGCTGCAGACGATGTACGGCGCGGTCCGCGCGCTGGACGGGGTGAACCTGACCGCGCCGGCCGGCAGCATCACCGCGGTCCTGGGCGCCAACGGGGCCGGCAAGACGACGCTGCTGCGCACCGTGAACGGGCTGGTCCGGCCGCGCGCCGGCGAGGTCCGGCTGGACGGCGAGCTGGTCACCAGGCTGGCGCCGGAGGACCTCGTCCGGCGCGGGCTCGGGCACGTCCCGGAAGGCCGGGGCGTGATCACCGAACTGACCGTGGAGGAGAACCTGCGCCTGGGCGGGCTCTGGCGCCGGGACCGGCCGGGGCTGCGCGCCGACCTGGCCCAGACCTACGAGATGTTCCCGCTGCTGGCGGAGCGGCGGGCCCGGGCCGCGCAGACGCTGTCCGGTGGGGAGCGGCAGATGCTCGCGCTCGGCCGGGCGCTGATGGGCCGGCCCCGGCTGCTGCTGCTGGACGAGCCCTCGCTCGGGCTGGCCCCGCGGGTGACCGCGCAGATCATGGCCGTGCTGCGCCGGCTGCGCGCGGACGACGGGCTGACCGTCGTGCTGGTCGAGCAGAACGCGCGCAGCGCGCTGTCCATCGCCGACCGCGGCGTGGTGCTCAACCTGGGCCGGGTGGTGGCCGAGTCGGACGCCGCCGAACTGGCCGCGGACGAGCGGCTGCGGCACGCGTACCTCGGCTTCTAGCCGGCTGCCGGCTGGCTTCGGACCCGGACGAGAAACCGGACGAGAAAGGGTGGCTGGTGAGTCGATTCGTTGACCTGACCCTGGCCGGCACCGCCAACGGCATGGTGTACGCGGCGCTGGCGCTCTCCCTGGTGCTGATCTGGCGGAGCACCCGGGTGGTGAACTTCGCCCAGGGCGGGATGGCGATGATCACCACGTTCATCGCCTATTCGATCGTGCACCGCGGCGGGTCGTACTGGCTGGCGCTGCTGGTCGCGGTGCTGGCCGGGCTGCTGATCGGCGCGGTGGCCGAGCGGGTGCTGATCCGGCCGGTGGAGAACAAGCCGCCGCTGAACGCGGTGATCGTCACGCTCGGCCTGCTGGTGTTCCTGCAGGCGCTCGCCGGGATGATCTACGGCGGGACCCCGCGGTCGTTCTCGCCGGCCTTCGACATCCGCGGCTACCAGGCCGGCGACCGGCGGCTGCTGTTCTCGCCGGCCGACCTGTTCACCGTGCTGGCCGTGCTGGCGGTGATGGCCGGGCTCGCGGTGCTGTTCCGGCGCAGCGCGCTCGGACTGCGGATGCGGGCCGCCGCCTTCGCCCCGGAGGTGGCCCGGCTGCTCGGCGTCCGGGTGGCCCGCACGCTCACCATCGGCTGGGCGCTGGCCGCGGCGGTCGGCGCGCTGGCCGGGATTCTGGTCGCGCCGAGCACGTTCGTCGGGCCGAACCAGTTCGACGCGACGCTGGTCTTCGGCTTCACCGCCGCGGTGATCGGCGGGTTGGACAGCCCGCTCGGCGCGGTGGTCGGCGGGCTGCTGCTCGGTCTGGCGCTGAGCTACCTGTCCGGGTACGCCGGTTCGAACGTGGTCACCCTGGGCGCGCTGGTGGTGCTGATCGCGGTGCTGATGGTCCGTCCGGCCGGCTTGTTCGGCTCGACCGGCGAGCGGCGGGTCTGATGGCCGCCGAGGCCGGGGCCGACAGCATCGACCTGGGCCGGCCCGGCCGGCGCAGCCGCTGGGCGACCCTGCGCAAGCACCTGGCCTGGACGGTCGTCGGCGGGCTGGCCCTCTACCTGCTGACCATCTCGGTGGACCCGTACCGGAACCTGCAGATCGCCACCATCGCCTACACCGCGATCGCCGCCGCCGGGCTCACCGTGCTGACCGGTTCCAGCGGCCAGATCTCACTCGGCCAGGGCGCGTTCATGGCGGTCGGCGCGTACACCACCGCGCTGCTGCTGATCCACCGGGAGGACTGGCCGCTCGGTGTCGTGCTGATCGTCAGCACCCTGTTCACCGCGGTGGCCGGCGCGCTGGTCGGGGCGGCCGCCGCCCGGCTGCGCGGGCCGTACCTGGCCGGCGCCACGCTGGCGTTCGCGGTCGGGCTGCCGGCGCTGGCCGACTACCGCGGGCTGCGCGAGCAACTCGGCGGCGGCAACGGCCTCAGCGTCGCCACCAAACCGCCGCCGCTGCGGCTGGGCGAGACGTTCCCGCTGGAGCGCTGGCAGGCCTGGATCTGCGGGCTGTGCCTGGTGCTCACCCTGCTGCTGCTGGCGAACCTGCAGTCCGGCCGGATCGGCCGGCACATGCGGGCGGTCCGGGACGACGAGGTGGCCGCGTCCCTGGCCGGGGTGAGCGTGGCCCGCACCCAGATCCTGGCGTTCGTGATCAGCGCCGCCTGCGCGGGGTTGGCCGGCGGGCTGCTGGCGTTCGTCAACAGCCTGGCGGCGCCCGGCGCGTTCCAGCTGACGGTCTCGTTCCAACTGCTCGCGGTGGTGGTGATCGGCGGGCTGGGCAGCCTGGCCGGCGCGGTCTACGGCTCGATCCTGCTGGTGCTGCTGCCGGGTTGGTCGGCGGACCTGGCCCAGCAGTTGGACCTGTCCCGCGACATCTACGCGAACCTGCCCCTTGCCCTGTACGGCGTGGTGCTGGTGGCCGTCATCCTCGGCTTCCCGGCGGGACTGCAGGGCGCGCTGGTCCGGCTGGCCCGACTGCTGCGCGGCCCGTCCCGGCCACCAACCATTACGGGACGGTAACGAACCTCGCCAAGAAGGATTTGCCTCACTAGTTTCAGCGGAACCGAATGGCATTCGGATTGAGGAGGCCTCATGACGGCGCGGACGATGCTGCGGGTGGGAGCCACGGTCGCTGCGCTGGCGCTGGCCGCCAGTGCCTGCGGTGGCAGCAACGACGACAGCGGCGGGAATAGCGGCGCGAACACCGCTAGCGCGCCGGGAATCACCGCGACCACCGTGACGATCGGCAGCCACCAGCCGCTGACCGGGCCGGCCGCGCCGGGTTACAGCGAGATCGCGCCGGCCGCCCGGGCCTACTTCGACTACATCAACTCCAGCGGCGGCATCAACGGCCGCAAGATCGACTACAAGTATCTGGACGACGCCTACAACCCGACCCAGACGGTCACCGTGACCAAGCAGTTGGTGTTGCAGGACAAGGTCTTTGCCATCTTCGGCGGGCTCGGCACGCCCACCCACACCAAGGTTGTCGACTTCCTGAACAGCTCCCGGGTGCCGGACCTGTTCGTCTCGTCCGGCTGCCGGTGCTGGGACCAGCCCAAGGAGCACCCGTACACCTTCGGCTACCAGCCGGATTACACCGTCGAGGGCAAGATCCTCGGCCAGTACGTGAAGATGAACCTGGCCGGCAAGAAGGTCGCCTACTTCTACCAGGACGATGACTTCGGCGCCGACGGCGTAGCCGGCCTGGACAAGTACATCCCCGGCTCGGACGTGGTCAGCCGGCAGAAGTACACCCCGGGCAACACCGACATCGCCCCGCAGATGTCGGCCATCGCGCAGGCCAAGCCGGACGTGGTCGTGCTGTTCACGATCCCCGCGTACACCGCCCTGTTCCGGCTCGGCGCGCTGAAGGCCGGGATCAGCCCGACGATGGTGGTCAGCAACGTGGGCTCCGACCCGATCACGCTCAGCGGGCTGCTGGAAAGCTTCGCCAAGCAGGCCGGCGCCTCGGTCAAGGGCAACGACCTGATCGAGGGCATCATCACCGACACCTACCTGCCCTCCCTCGGCGACAGCAGCAACAGCTGGGTCGCGCTGTTCAAGAAGGTGCACGACAACTACCTGCCGAAGCTGCCGTTCGACGGCAACGTGCTGTTCGGCATGTCGCAGGCGTACACGTTCGCGCAGGCACTGCAGGCCGCCGGCAAGAACCCGACCCGGCAGAGCATCGTCGACGCGCTGGAGAAGGGCGGGATGACCGGGCCCGGCCTGACCCCGTTCCGGTTCAGCGCCGACTCGCATGGCGGCTACACCGGGGTGCAGATCGCGGTGATCCAGAAGGGTGCCGGCGTCCCGCAGGGCCAGCCGCAGGTCACCGACAACGCCGACGGTGCGATCACCCCGGTCACCGTCGCCCCGGCGCAGGCACCAGCGAACGGCATCCCCGGCTCGTAGGCCGGGCTGGCCGGGCTGGCCGGCCGGCCGGACGGCAGGCCGGCTGGACGGGCGGGACGGCTGGACGGGCAGGCCGGCGGGACGGGCAGGCCGGCGGGACGGCAGGCGGTAGCGGCTGGACCGACGGCTGACGGCTGGACCGGACGGCGGGACGGCTGGACCGGACGGCGGGACGGTAGGACGGGCGAACAGCCGGACGGCGCCCGGGGCCGGGGTCATCCCCGGCCCCGGGCGCGGCGCCGGGGTGGCGGCCGAGTTGCCGGGTGGCCGGCGGCGCGGCGACGATGCGGCCGTGCCCACACCAGCCCAGCTGCCGATCGCCCAGTACGTGCCCGATGACGCCGTGCTCAACCTGGGCTGGGGCTACCCGAACCCGGCGCTGTTGCCGCTGCCGGAATGGGCCGCTGCGACCGGGGCCGCGCTCACCCGGTACGGCGGGTTGGCGCTGGCCTACGGACACAACCCCGGGCCGGGACCGCTGACCGACTGGCTGGCCGAGCGGCTGGGTCGGATCGACGGGCGGGCGCCGGCGGCAGCCGAGCTGTTCGTCACCGCCGGGGCGTCGCACGCACTCGACCTGACCTGCACGGTGCTGGCCCGGCCCGGCGACGTGGTGCTGGTCGACTCGCCCACCTACCACCTGGCGCTGCGGGTGATCGCCGACCATCGCGTCGAGGTCGTCGCGGCGCCGGCGGACGCCGCCGGGATCGACCCGGCCGGCACCGCCGCGCTGCTCGACCGGCTGCGGTCGCGGGGCCGGCGGGTGCCGCTGCTCTACCTGGTGCCGACGTTCGGCAACCCGACCGGCCGCAGCCTGCCGGCCGACCGCCGGACCGCGCTGGTCGAGCTGGCCGCCCGCACCGGGCTGACCGTCGTGGAGGACGACACCTACCGGGAGCTGGCCTTCCCGCCGGCGACCGCTCCGCCCTCGCTGTGGAGCCAGGCCGAGCCGGGTGCGGTGGTCCGGATCGGGTCGTTCGCGAAGTCGGTCGCGCCCGGGCTCCGGCTGGGCTTCCTCACCGGGGCACCGGAGCTGACCGGGACGCTGGCCGGCCGCGGCGTGATCGACTCCGGCGGCGGGGTCAACCACACCACCGCGCTGGCGATGGCGACCTTCGGCGGGTCCGGCGGGTACGACCGGCACCTGGCCCGGGTCCTGGCCGAATACCGGGCCGGCCGGGACGCGCTGGCCGGGGCGGTGCGCGAGTCGCTGCCCGCGGTCCGGTTCGAGCGCCCGGACGGCGGCTGGTTCCTCTGGCTGGAGCTGCCCGGCTGGGCCCCGGCCGACCGGCTGGCCGAGGCCGCGCACCGGCACGGCGTCGGCTTCCTGGCCGGCGCACGCTGCTACGTCACCGGCGAGGGCACGCACCGGGCCCGGCTGTCCTACTCGCACTACGAGCCGGCACAGCTGGTCGAGGCGGCCACCCGGCTGTCCGCCGCGCTGGCCGACCTCCGCCCGTCCGACCTCGGCCCGACCCACCGGCCGGCCGGCCCGTCCGACTGACCGGCCCGACCGACCGGCCGGCCCATCCGACCGACCGGCCCGTCCGGCGGTCCCACCCAACGACCGGCTCGGCCGGCAGACCGGTCCGACCAGCGTCCGCCCGCCTGAGGACCAGGTCAGCGGCCGGTCAGCAGGGCTCGCTGAGCAACCGGCGGGACACCTCGAACGCGCATCCCCAGGACAGGCTGACGCCGGCGCCGCCGTGCCCGTAGCTGTGAATCAGCCGGCAGCCGTTGCTCCCGCGCACCTCCTCCAGCCGGACCCGCGGGCGGCCGGGCCGCAGCCCGACCCGGTGCTCGAGCACCCGCGCGGTCGCCAGGCTCGGCACCACCTCGGCACACCGGGCCACGATCGCCCGGGCCACCGCCGGGTCCGGGGTCAGGCTCCACCGGCCGGGCTCGGCGGTGCCACCGAGGACGACCTTGTTCTCGTGCGGAAGGATGTAGAGCAGCTCGGTGGAGGTGTCGCTGTCCTCGGCGAAGAAGTCGGTGATCCCCGGGTTCACCGCCACCACCACCTGGCCGCGCACCGGGTACACCGCCTCGTCACCGGACAGCTCGCGGGCCCGGATGCCGGTGCAGTTGACCAGCGCGGCCGCCTCGTGCTCGGCGGCGTCCAGCCGGGACACCGGCGCCACCCGGAGCCGGCCACCGGCCGCCTGCAGCCGCTCGGTCAGGTACCGCAGGTAGGTCGGCATGTCCACCAGCGGCGCGGTGTACTCGAAGCCGGCGGCGAAGCCGGGCGGTAGCTCGGACTGGGCGCAGCGGCGCAGGCCGGGCAGCATGTCGGTGCCGTCCAGCAGCACCGCCGGGGTGCGGGACGCCTCCATGCCGCGCACCAGCCGCACCCCGCTGGCCGGTTCGTCGGCCAGCTTGATCAGCGTCTGTAAGGTCTCCCGGCTCCACCGGACCACCGACTCCTCGCGCCGCACGTGGTAGAGGCCCCAGATGGCGCCGGCCGCGGCGGAGGTGGTCAGCTCCGGCGGCACCGCCGTCCGTACCTCGACCCGGAGCCCGGACTCGGCCAGCTGCACCGCCGTGGTCAGCCCGATCACACCGGCGCCGAGAACCAGCACGTCGAGGCCGGTGCCGATCATCGTGCGCTCGCGGCAACCGTGACGGTCTGGGCCTGATCCACCCGCCAGCCAGCCCAGCACGGACAAGCGGGGTGTTCCGGTGACGTATCACGCACGTGATGCAGCCTGCCCAGGAACGCTCACATTAGCAAGCACAGTGCAAGTGATTCGTCACTCTGTGAAGCGGGCGGTTACGACTGTCCGGCCCCGGACAACCCCGCCGAGCAGCGCGGAAAGGTGCCGGAGCGGCCCCCGGGTGGTCCGCGACCGGACGTTGCGGGCGTCCGGAGCTGCCCGGAAATGCCAAGGTCAGCGCCCCTCAGCGCAGACCGCGAGCGGTCTGGCCAGGCGTGATGCTTCGACCGTCCGCAGCCGACCTGTATTATCGATGAACCCTGTGCTAGGTCCGGGTGTTCGCTGACACGATCTGCGAACGGTCCGGCCGAGCCATTGTTCGCGCCCCGCGACGAATGAGGTGGCGACAAGATGCGGGAGCCGGCAAGCGAGGAGCCGCCACGGCGGGTTCACGTGAGCCATTTCCCTGCTGCCTCGCCCGCGATGTCCGCCGGTGCCACAACCACCGCCCGCCGACATCGCAGCGACCCGGCCGCTGGTCTCCGGTCGTCAGCGGCCGCCGCAGCCGCCAGCCATCGTCCCACCACCGAGAGCCAGGGAACCCAGATGGAGCCACGTCACGGCCGGGACCAGGGGGATAATGCCGATTACCCTTGGGATGATTTCGATTCGGCCGGATACTTCGCGCACAACTACCGCGAACTCCGGCACGACGATCAGCAGATTCTGGAGTCGGTGCGCGACTTCTTCTGGAAAGCCGACCGAGCCGCCGGGCTACGGGAAACGGCGGATGAACGGTCGGTCCGCGGGCTGGATCTCGGCTCCGGCAGCAACTTGTACCCGGCGCTGTCCATGCTCCCGTTCTGCACCGAGTTGACGTTGTGGGAATACTCCGCCCGGAACACCGAATGGCTGCGCGCCGAGGTCAAGTCGTACGGGCCGTCCTGGGACCGGTTCTGGCAGCGGCTGGAACTCGTGCCGGCCTATCAGGCGGTCCCGGACCCGCGGCAGGCGCTGGCCGACCGCGCCACCGTGCACCAGGGCAGCGTGTTCGAACTGCCGGCCGCCGCCTGGGACATCGGCACGATGTTCTTCGTGGCCGAGTCGCTGACCTCCAGCCCGGCCGAGTTCCGGGCCGCGACGCACCGGTTCGTGGCGGCGCTGCGCCCGGGCGCTCCGTTCGCCGCCGCCTTCATGGAGAACTCCACCGGCTACGACGTGGGCGACCGGCGCTTCCCGGCGGTCGCGGTCACCGCGGAGACGGTGCGTGGCTGCCTGGAGGACGTCAGCCGTAGTCTTGATGTGCAACGGATCGATTCCGGAAACAACCCACTACGGGACGGCTACAGCGGGATGATTCTGGTAATGGGGACGGCCGGCGCCGGCTGAGCACGGCACAGCCAGCAGCGGCCAGATAACTCTAGACAGGGCGGACGATGCGGATCCAGCCAAGGCAGCAGCTTCTGGACATCTGGCGGGCCACCTCGCGGGCGTCCTACCGGAACGGGGCCTGGGTCTGGGGCGGCCGGGACAAAGCGAACTCGATCTCCGATGCCGAGCAGCTGCTGTGCATCTTCTACCCGAACTCCGAGGTGCCCACCTTCAAGGTGGACGTCCCGAACGAGGCCAGCGAGGACGTCCTCGAGTCGCTCTCGGCGCTGGGCAACGGCATCGAGATCCCGCAGGTGCTGATCCGCGCGTTCGGCGAGTACCTGCGCACCTACCGCACCGCGGACGGCACGCCGATCTTCGCCGGCGACAGCTACTTCAGCAGCGCCGACCCGGAGACCGACCTGACCCCCGACCAGCGCTCGCTGGACGTGGTCGACTCCTACTCGATGTCGGTCACGCTCTGCCTGGCCGGCCTCGGCTTCCTCAAGGTGTTCCGCGACCAGGTCCGCCGGGACGCGCTCAAGCGCGAGGTGGACGAACTGTTCGCGGCGGCCAGCGAGCGGCTGACCGCCGCCATGGTGGGCCTGCTGCGCAGCTTCACGGTGAACGTGTTCCTGCCGAACTCGGCGCAGGGCCGGGTGCTCACCCGGACCATCAACCAGGCCGGGCAGTCCGACCGGCAGGCCGTGCACGAACTGCAGCGGGCGCTCGCCGGGGTCCGGGCCGGCCTGCGCGACGTCACGATCGGGTCCGGCCAGGCCGAGCAGCTGGAGGACGAGAGCGCGCTGTTCGAGTGCGGCTGGTCCTGGGGCGTCGTGGCCGACGCGCCGGAGATCGAGATCGACGAGGCGATCGGCGCCCAGCCCAAGGGCTACGCCCGGGTCGGGCCCTACCTGTACTTCACCGTGGTCGCCCTGGACGGCATCGCCGACCTGTTCTCCGAGCGCACCCGCGTGCTGGGCCTGCTGAACCCGCTGCAGCAGCGGCTGGCGTCCGCGCTGCAGCTGCGCTGGGATCTCACCCAGCGGTTCTGGTCCACGATCGCCACGTTCGGCATCGGCAAGTGGCCGCTGGAGGACATCCCCTGGCGCACCAACGACGGCCAGGAGTCCGACTACTTCAGCCTGCTGGTGACCGCCATCGCGGTGCCCGAGCTGATCCGCCGGCGCGCCCCGGACGCCGACCTGACCCGCATCGTCCGGGTGCTGGACGACCTGGCCGGCCGCAGCCGGGTCACCCGCCGCCCGCTGATCCCGGACCCGGCGATCGAGATGCACTCCCCCGGCCTGCAGCTGACGCTGACCGGCGGGGAGAAGCTCGGCCCCGGGATGAGCTGGCTGATCACCGACTTCCCGGCGCTGCTGCTCAAGCGCGCGGTCGGCCTGTCCGGGCTGGCCCGCAGCACCGAGCTGCGCGACTACGTGGTCGGCATCGCCGACTCGGTCTGGCAGCACCTGCTGTCCCGGCGGATGCGCACCGGCCCCGGCGTCGGCCTGTGGGACCAGGCCCAGCAGGCCTTCCCGGACGTCGACCTGAGCCACGAGATGCCGTCCTGGTACTTCACCGAGCGGGTGGTGGAGTGCCTGGTGCAGACCTCGAACGTGCTGAGCGCGGCGCCGCTGCGCAGCAACCGGCTGATCGAGATCGCGCTGGACGAGCTGAACGAGGCCGACCACCTCTACGACCGGGAGATGCTCAACGGCTCGCCGGAGACCCCGCAACTGCGCAACGATCTGAAACGGCTGGAGAGCACGCTGATGCGCGCCCGGAGCATCGTGCATGAGCGGCCGGCCAGCGCGATGGCCCTGGCGCACACCGTGCTGCGCGAGCTGGACCTGTTGATCGCGGCGCGGCAGGACGCGGCGGAGTCCTAGCGTGCTCGTCTTCGCGACCTCCGACAAGGGCGGTACCGGTCGCTCGGTGACCAGCAGCAATGTCCTGTACCGGCGGGCGTTGCACGGCAGCGACGTCTGCTACCTGGACTTCGACTTCGGCTCGCCGACCGCCGGCGCGATCTTCAACGTGAGCCACGCCGCCCGCGGCGTCGCCAGCGGTGGCACGTCCGGTGGGCTGCACTCCTACCTGCAGGGCCGGATCACCGAGCCGGTCCGGGTGGACGTGTGGACCGAGTCGGACCGGGAGAGCCTGCGGATCCGGCCGCTGGACGCCGGCCTGCTCACGCTGCTGCCCGGCGACATGAACGGCGGCGAGTTCGCCAGCACCCGGGAGGTCGTGCAGCGCTGCGCCCGGCTGTTCCTCCGGTTGGAGGAGGAGTACGAGATCTGCCTGGTCGACCTGTCCGCCGGCCGGTCGTACGCGGTGGAGATCGTGCTGGCCGCGACCGCGCTGCCGGAGCTGCGCGGCACGGTCGCCCGCTGGCTGGTCTTCCACCGGTGGACCCGGCAGCACATCATCGCCGCGTCCGGGCTGGTCTTCGGCGATCGCGGGATCCTGGACTCCGGGCAGCGGCGCGGCCACGACCGGGACGAGCTGGGCGCGTCGATCCGGTTCGTCCGGACCGCGGTGATGACGCCGGATTCGCCGGAGCTGGCCGCGATGCGCTCGCCCCAGGTGGCCTGGCTGCGCGACTGCAACCGGGACCTGCAGGAGCTGTCCAACAAGCACGGGCTGGGCCGCACCACGATGCTCGGCCAGGTGCCGCTCGACCCGGTGCTGCAGTGGCGCGAGCAGCTCATCTCCGACGACGACGTGCTGACCAGCCAGGTGGCCAACCGCGGCACCGTGGAGGCGTTCGACCGGCTGGCCCGGTCGATCGTCGACGACGCCGCGTGGGAAGGCCTATGACCAAGGCGGAGATGGTCTTCGGGGAGGTCACCGCGCAGCGCAAGGTGGCGTCGGTGCCGCTCTCGCACCTGTCCATCGAGCTCGGTCACCTCTACCGGGAGGACCTCGCCGCCGAGGAGATCACCGGCTACGGCCGCCGGCTGGGCCACCACTTCAAGTCGATCCGGCCCTGGGTGGACGCGCTGCGGCACGGCTTCACCGACGTCCGGCCGGGCCGGGCCCCCCGGATCAGCACCTGCTTCCTGGTGGACGACTACTTCGGCGAGTTCAGCACGCCGGCGGAGCTGATCCCGGCGCTGGTCACCGCGGCCGACTCGGTCGGCCTGCAGATCGACTACCTGGCCCGCGAGTCCGGCTGCGCGGATGCGGACGGGGTGCCGCTGGCGGCGCTGGTGGAGAGCCGGCTGGTGGACGATCCGCCGCCGGACACCACCGGCACCCGCCCGCCGGCCCGGGAGACCGGCTGGCTGAGCAACGGGCAGCGGACGCCGGGCAGCACCGAGGCGCTCAGCGTGGTCAGCGGCTGGGCGGCGCCGACCGAGAACGGCGCCCGCAACCACTCGATCTTCGTGGACGTGGAGATGTGGAACGAGCAGGACGGGCGCCGGGTCTGGTCCTGCCCGTTCCTGGCCGCGGTCTGGCAGCTGCTCCGGCTCGGGCTGCTGCGCAACCTGGGCGAGCCGGTCGCGGTGCCGACCCAGCTGGCGCTGGCCGACCTGCCCACCAGCTGGGCCGAGCTGCCGGTGGTCAGCCAGCTCACCCCGCGCCCGGCCCCGTTCAGCGCGTACCGCACCGCCTCGGTGCTGGCCAGCCGGTTCCTGCCGGTCGAGCTCGCGGTCCGGACGATCCTCAGCCAGGTGCACGTCGACCCGGACGCCGACCAGCAGGTCATGACGCGCAGCGGCGCCGAGGCGGTCACCCTCCCGGCCGAAGTGGTCGACCGGGTCAGCTACGTCTTCCTGAGCTGACCGGGGCGGACACGATGCTGGCCATCGGGGAGATCCGGACCGGTCTGGTGCAGAACTCGACCTCGGTGCCGGCCAACCTGACCGTGCGGGCGCTGGCGCTGCTGCCCGGCGAACTGGTCCGCAGCTCCGAGCGGCCGATCGCGTACGCGGTCTCGCCGGACCGGCTGACCGGCCTGGACTGCCGGCTGGCCACCCCGACCCGGGTCCGCACCCGCGGCGTCGGCACCGCGGTGAGCCGGGCCGCGATCACCGGCGGCCGGGTGCTGCAGGCCTCCACGCACACCGTGCTGGTCGCCGCCGGCAGCGACCGGCGGCTGCCCTGGGCGCACTACCTGGCCCGGCCCGGGATCATCGAGGTCGCCGGCCGGGCCCGGTTCGCCGACCTGGCCGACGGCTACCTCGGCCCGCCGCAGCCGGCCACGCTCGATCTGGCCGCGCTGAACGAGCGGATCCTGGACGACATCGTGGTCCGGCCGGAGCTGGACCGCCGGCCGCCGTTCCGGGTGGCGCGGACCACGCTGCGCTGGGTGGCCGAGATCGCCGACGAGCCGCCCGGCGCCCGGGTCCGCGGCGCCCCGGCGCCCGCCGAGGACGAGCCCGAGGCGCAGTTCTGGCTGGCCAGCGGCACGCTCCGGACGGCCCGGCTGTCGCTGCCGGCCGGCCAGCTGTCCACGGTGGTCGAGCTCTGCGAGGATCTGGCGCTGCACGACTGGCTGCTGACCACGGTGACCGGGCTGATCGAGCGCAGCCGGCCGGACGCGGCGGCGACCTCGGCGGCGAGCACCGCCGCGGTGGCCCGGATGCGACCGGCCGTCGACCACCTGCTGCACCTGTGGATGCCGGCGGCCCGGGTGGACCGGCGGCTGCTGCCGCTGTGGGAGAGCCTGGAACGCCGTCCGGGCTTCACTCGTCAATGGAATGTATCGGTGAACCGTATTCGGGATCAGATCGCCGTGACCACCGTCGGTCTACTGGGGGTCGTGGCGGAGGGAGTTGCCCGGGCATGACGAACGTGGCAAGGGTACGGGGGGTCGGCGTCACCGTTTCTTCGGTCATCCGCAAGATTGTGGTCACGCTGCTGACCGGCGGAATCGCCTATCTGCTCGCCACCCCGCTGAAGCCGGCCGAGGCGATTATCCTGTCCGCGTTCATCGGCGGGGTCGTGCTGGTCGTGCAGTTCCTCATCGAATTCGACGACCGGATGCAGGTGGTGGAGGACGAGCAGACCACCCGGCTGGCCGCGCTGGAACGGCAGCAGGCCGCGCACACCGGCGAGGTCCGCAACCTGGTACAGCAGAGCTTCCTGAAGATCAGCCAGGCGACCGAGCTGTTCGGTCTGGTGGAGGCGTCGGCGCTGCGTACCGACGCGGTGATCCAGTTGGTGCAGCATTCCACCGCGCTCACCCAGGAACTGCCGCCGCTGGTGGCCCGGGTGGCCCAGGCCGAGATCGTCCGCACCTCCCGGTTCCTCAAGGAACTCGGCGACGGCACGGCCAGCTACGAGGGCGAAGACCGGGACTGGCTGCTCGCGCTGGCGCACAACGCCAAGATCAGCATCGACGCGACCAGCCTGAACACGGTCGACGCCCGCGGCCGCGGGCTGGACAGCACGTTCTGGCTGTCCGATCTGGGCCAGCGCTACCTGGAGGTCCAGCGCGGCGTGGCCCGCAACGGCATCAAGATCCGGCGGATCTTCATCGTGGACCGGCCGGGCATCGCCCACGGGCCGGAGTTCTACGAGATGTGCCGGCTGCAGGCGCGGATGAATATCGAGGTCCGGATCCTGACCGCGGCCGACCTGGAAGCGCCGCTGAAGACGAAGCTGCTCGATTTCATCCTGTTCGACAACGCGGTCAGCTACGAGACGACGCCGGCGTACCGGATCGACGAGTCGTCGCCGCCGGAAATCGTACAAACGCGCATGCAACTACAGCCGGACGTGGTGGAGGAACGAATCGACCGCTTCCGCGATCTGTGGGAGCGCGCAAAGCCTTTCGTGATGGCCGACTGAGATTCGGCCCAGCGGCTGACCGACCCGCCATTTGGCGGCGCCCGGCACACGGTCATCTGCCCCAGCCGGGCGCGCAGTCATGCCAATGTTGGTCAACCGCGCTGCACACGGCGCACCGGTAGGCAACGATGACTCATCCGATCAGTTCCCGGTGGAGCGCCAGGTCTCCCGGGAGCAGGCGACGGGAAACGGGGCATGCCGGAGCCGGAGGTGGCAGCGATGCCGGGCGTCTTCATCAATTATCGGGTCGAGGACGAGGCCTATGCGGCCGCGTTGCTCGACCGTGAGCTGTCCGATTGGTTCGGACCGGAGCGGGTGTTCCGGGCCAGTCGCTCGATTCACCCGGGCGACGACTACCTGGACGAACTGTTGGACAATCTGCGGCGCTGCTCGGTGCTGCTGGCGGTGATCGGCCGGGAGTGGCTGGAC
This sequence comes from uncultured Actinomycetota bacterium, assembly GCA_963714145.1. Classification (GTDB taxonomy): domain Bacteria; phylum Actinomycetota; class Actinomycetes; order Mycobacteriales; family CADCTP01; genus JBBWZH01. The sequence goes on from OY970235.1 coordinate 5,176,933, forward strand.
GTGCTCGACCGGGCCGGCCGATTACGGCTCTACCAGGAACAGGATTGGGTCCGCCGGGAGATTGCCGAGGCATTCCGGTGCGGGCTGCGGGTGATTCCGATCCTGGTCGCCGACGTCGACCTGCCGGCCGAGGACGACCTGCCGGCGAGCATCGCCCGGCTGGCCCGCTGCCAGTACCTGCGGCTGCACCACCGCAACGTCCCGCACGACATCGCCCGGCTGGTGGACGAGCTCACCGGGCTGGTGCCGGACCTGGCGACGGCCCGGGCCGAGCGGCAAGCTGCGGCCGGACCGGCCGCGCTGGGGGCTGCCCGCCGACGGCCTGGCCACGCTCGGGCTGGATCTCGCCGGCCGGCCGCCGGCCGAGCAGCCGGACCGGCCGCTGACCCTGCTGCACCTGTCCGGCACCCGGTTCGGCCGCGCGGTCGCCGACGACGCCGCGCCGGCGCTGGTGGACGACCTGCTCCGGCTGCGGGCCGAGGAGGATCTCGCGCCGCAGCTGATCCTGGTCTCCGGTGACCTGGCCGAGCACGGGATGCCGTCGGAGTACGAGCAGTTCGCCGAGTTCATCGAGGACGTCCGCGGCCGGCTGGAACTGCCTGGCACGCACGTCGTGCTGGTGCCCGGCGACCACGACGTGAACCGGCGGGCCTGCTCGGCCTACTTCGACCGGTGCGCGGCGGACGAGCGCTGGCCGGAACCGCCGTACGTGCCGAAGTGGGACGCGTTCCGCAAGATGACCGCACGGCTGAACCCGGACCAGCCGGCCGGCGCCTTCCCGCCGGACCAGCCGTGGGCGCTGATCGAGCTGCCCGAGCTGGGCCTGGCGGTGGCCGCGCTGAACTCCACCATGGCCGACAGCCACCGCGCCGAGGACCACAGCGGCTGGCTGGGCGAGCAGCAGCTGTCCTGGTTCGCCGCCCGGATGCGGGACCTGGGCCGGCTGGGCTGGCTGCGGATCGGCCTGCTGCACCACGACCCGGCCGGCCACGACGACAGGCACAACCTCAGCGACGCGGACGACTTCGGCCGGCTGCTCGCCCCGCACCTGGAGCTGGTGCTGCACGGCAACGCGGCGGACCGGGACGAGCCGGCCACCGGGCCACCCCGGCTCGGCCTCGGCCGGGGCGGCCGCGAGGCCGAGCCCGCGGCCGGCCGGTACCAGCTGATCGACGTCCGGCGGGACCGGCTGCGGGTCTGGGAACGCCGCTACGACCCGGCCCGGCAGCGCTGGCATGCCCCGGAGCCGGCCACCCCGCCCGGCATCGGCCGCCCGCCCGGCGGCGCGGTAGCCGGCCCGGTCGGGAGCCCGGCCGCGAGCCCAATCGGGAGCCCGGTAGGGAGCCCAGCCGGGAGCCTCGTCGCGAGCGCAGCCGGGAGCCCAGGAGGGAGCCTCGTCGCGGGCCCAGCCGGGAGCCTCGTCCGGAGCTCGGTCGGGAGCCCGGCCGGCGGCTCGGCCGGCGGCTCGGCCGGGTGCCGGGAGATCCGGGTGCCGCTGCACCGCGCGCACCGGGTGTTCCCGGCGGCCCGGATGATCGGCCCGCGCCGGGACTGGGCCGACGACCGGCGCACGCTGCCGCCGGCCCGGGACACCGACGACCTGCTCGACCGGGTGGCCGAGGTCTGCCGGCTCAAGCACGGGCCGGCCGCGTCGGTGGACGTGGTGGCGACCGGCGGCGCGGGCATCCGGTACCTGCGGGTCACCTCACCGGTCGGCGCGGTGATCCGGCAGTACCCGGTCGGCGTCTGCCCGGGCCCGCTGACCGGCGCCGAGGTGGAGCGGTTCCTGGCCCGGGTGGACACGCACTACCGGTCGTCCGACCCGGGGGTGCAGTCGGTGCTGGTCTACGGCGGCGAGCCGGCGGCCGAGAGCCTGCGCACCGAGGCGGCCGCCCGCGGCCTGGCGCTGGTCACGTTCCCCGAATTCCAGGGGGTCTACGACCTGCGCCCGTACGCGATCCGGCAGACCGAGCGGCTGCGCCGGGACCCGCTCTACCCGTCCGAGCAGTACGTGCCGCAGCGGTTCACCATGGTCGGCCGGCCGGACACCGAACACGAGGACATGCTGGCCGCGGTACTGAACTGGCTGTCCGACCCGGACGGCCATTTCGTGCTGGTGCTCGGCGACTTCGGGCTGGGCAAGACGTTCCTGCTGCGCGAGCTGGCCCGGCGGATGCACGCCGAGATGCGGCACGTGGTGCCGATCCTGGTCGAGCTGCGCGCGCTGGAGAAGGCGCACGGGCTGGATGAGATGATCGCCTCGCACCTGGCCCGGGCCGGCGAGCAGCACATCGACCTGGACAAGTTCCAGTACCTGCTGCGGCAGGGCCGGGTGGCCCTGCTCTTCGACGGCTTCGACGAGCTGGCGCTGCGGGTCACCTACGACCGGGCCGCCGAGCACCTGGACACGCTGCTGCGGGCGGTCGAGGGCCAGGCCAAGGTGGTGCTGACCAGCCGGACCCAGCACTTCCTGTCCGACGAGCAGGTGAGCACCGCGCTCGGTGACCGGGTGGCCATGTCGGCCGGCCGCAAGCTGGTCAAGCTGCGCGGCTTCGACGACGGTCAGGTGGTCGCGCTGCTGACCAAGCTGCTCGGCGGCGACGAGCAGCGCGCGCTGGACCGGTTCGAGCTGCTGCGCGAGGTGCGCGACCTGCTCGGGCTCTCCCGCAACCCGCGGATGCTGGGCATGGTCGCCGCGCTGGACGAGCAGCGGCTGCGGTACGCGCAGGAGCGGCACGGCGCGATCACCGCGGCCGTGCTCTACCGCGAACTGCTGGACCAGTGGCTGGAGCAGGAGTACGCCCGGGCCCAGCCGCGCGGCTCCGCGCCGACGCTGTCCAGCGCCGAGCGGTGGACCGCGGTCACCGAACTGGCGCTGCGGCTGTGGACGTCCACCGAGCCGACCCTGGGCATCGACGACCTGCAGGACGTGGCCGGCGCGCTGAAGAACCTGGCCGCCCGGCAGCTGGACCCGTCCCGGGCGGCGCATGTGATCGGCTCCGGCACGCTGCTGGTGCGTACCGACGAGGGCCGGTTCTGCTTCGCCCACCCGTCGGTGATGGAGTGGCTGGTGGCCGCGGACGCCAGCGACCGGCTCACCGCCGGGCAGCCGCCGGCCGGGCTGGGCCAGCGGGAGATGTCGCCGCTGATGGCCGAGTTCTTCATCGACCTGGCCGGCCGGGACCAGGCCACCGGCTGGGCCCGGGCGGTGCTGGCCGGCGACGACGCGGACGACACCACGAAGGCGAACGCGCTGCTGGTGCTCGGCCAACTCGGGGTCGGTCAACCCGGCGGCAGCCCGGTGGCCGAGGTCCGGCTGGCCGGGCACGACCTGCGCGGCCGGGACCTCACCGGCCGGCTGCTGTCCGACGCCGACCTGCACGGCGCCGACCTGTCCGATTCGCTACTGCTGGGCGCCGACCTGTCCGGCGCGGACCTGGGCGAGGCACGGCTGGCCGGCGCCCGGATGGACCGGGCCAAGCTGGCCGGCGCCGACCTGCGCGGCGCCGACCTGCGCGGCGCCCGGCTGCTCGGCGCCGACCTGCGCAACACGGCGACCGCCGGCAGCCAGTGGCGGCGGGCCGCGCTGATCGGCGCCCAACTGGACGAGGGGGCGCTGGCCGGCTGCGACACGCTGGCCGCGGCGCTGCCCGGGGTGCCGGTGCAGCCGCAGGTCGGGCCGGTGCCGGCCCGCTGCCACGCGGTCGGGCTGGACCCGGACGCCGACCTGCTGGCGACCGGCGGCGCCGACGGCTCGGTCTGCCTCTGGGACGCGGCCACCGGCCGGCCGCTGCGGGTGCTGCGCGGCCACCCGACCCGGGTCTCGGCGATCGGGTTCAGCCCGGACGGGGCGAGCCTGGCCAGCGCCAGCGCGGACGGCCGGGTCTGCCTGTGGAGCATCAGCGAGGGCACGCTGAGCCGGATCGTCACCAGCCACATGCAGGCGGTGACCGCGCTGGCGTTCAGCCCGGACGGGCAGCGGTTGGCCACCGCCGGCGCGGACGGCACGCTGTGCGTCTGGCGGCCGGACTCGGGCGAGCCGGTGCTGATCGCCGACGAGCACGCGGCCGCGGTCACCGCGCTGGTGTTCAGCGCCAGCGGCACCGCGCTGGCCACCGCGAGCGCCGACTGCACCGTCCGGCTCTGGGACCCGACCGAGGGCACCGGGCTGGGGGTGCTGTCCGGGCACGGCCGGGCGGTCACCGCGGTCGCGTTCACCGCCGGCGACCGGCACGTGATCACCGCCAGCGCGGACGACACGGTCCGGCTCTGGGACCGGACCAACGGCCGGCCGTTCCACCTGGTGCACCTCGGCGGCGAGGCGGCGCTCTCGTTCAGCCCGGACGGCACCCGGCTGGCGTCCAGCGGCGCCGAAGGCGGGCTGCACGTCTGGGAACCCGCCTTCGGCAACAACTTCACCGTCCTCAAAGGACACACCGGCCGGCTGACCGCGGCCGCGTTCAGCCCGGACGGCGAGCGGCTGGCCACCTCGGCCACCGACGACACCGCGCGGGTCTGGGACCCGGTCACCGGGCAGAACCTGACCACGGTGCGGGCCCGGGGCGCCGCGGTCACCGCGGCCGCCTTCACCACCGACGGCGTGGGCCTGGCCGCCGTCGGGGCGGACGGCAACACCCGGCTCTGGGACGCGGCCACCGGCGCCTGCCTCAGCACCAGCCGCGGCGGCGCCGGGCCGCTGACCGCCATCACGGCGACCCCGAGCGGGTTCACCGTGGCCGCCGGCGCCGAGGAGGCGGTGCAGGTGCGCACCCCCGGCACCGGGCTGGTCGCGGTGGTGCCGCACGGGCCCGCCGGCGTGCTGACCGCGCTGGCCGTCAACTCCGACGGCACCCGGCTGGCGACCGCCGGCACCGACCACATCGTGCGGATCTGGGACCCGCTCAGCGGGCAGCCGCTGGGTGCGCTGCACGGGCACATCGGCGCGATCACCGGCGCCGCGTTCGGCCCGGACGGGGTGACCCTGGCGACCGCGAGCACCGACGACACGGTCCGGCTCTGGGACACCGGCAGCGGCGAACCGATCCGCACGCTGTACCGGCGGGCCGGCACGATGACCGCGGTCGCGTTCAGCGCCGACGGGCTGTGGTTGGCGACCGGCAGCACCGACGGCACCGGCCAGGTGTGGAACGCCGAGACCGGAGCGGCCCACGGCGTGCTCTACGGGCACGCCGGCCGGATCACGGTGGTCGCGTTCGCCCCGGACGGCGGCTCGGTGGCCACCGGCAGCACCGACGGCACCACGATGCTCTGGGATCCGGCCACCGGCCACAGTAGACACACGCTGGACGCGGCGTCCGGGTGGACCGAGGCGGCCGTGTTCAGCCCGGACAGCCGGCGGCTGGCCACCGGCGGCACCGACGGCACCGTCCGGTTGTGGAGCGTGGCGACCGGCGGCTGGCTGGCCACCCTGGTCCCGCTGACCGAGGGCTGGGCCACCCTGCTGCCCGGGCTGAAGTACAAGCTGGAGGGCGCGGCCGCGGGCGAGTTCTGGTACGTGGCCGGGATGTGCCGGTTCGAGCCGGGCGAACTGGACGCCTACCAGTCGTCGCTGGAACGGCTGCCGGCGCAGGCCCCGCTGACCGCGACCACACCGGTGCCGGCCGGTCGGCGGCGGTCGCCGGGGGTCGGCGTGACCGGGGCGGTGGGCTGGGTGTAAACCACTGTCCATGATGTACACACCGGCTGCGGACCGGTACGACCAGATGGAATACCGGCGCAGCGGCCGGAGCGGGCTGCGGCTGCCGGCCATCTCGCTGGGGCTGTGGCACAACTTCGGCCACGACCGGCCGCTCGACACCCAGCGGGCGATCCTGCGCCGGGCGTTCGACCGCGGCGTGACCCACTTCGACCTGGCCAACAACTACGGCCCGCCGTACGGCTCGGCGGAGGAGAACTTCGGCCGGATCATGGCCACCGACTTCCGCCCGCTGCGGGACGAGCTGGTGATCTCGACCAAGGCCGGCTATGACATGTGGCCCGGCCCGTATGGCGAGTGGGGCTCGCGCAAGTACCTGCTGGCCAGCCTGGACCAGAGCCTGGGCCGGCTGGGCCTGGACTACGTGGACATCTTCTACAGCCACCGGTTCGACCCGGCCACGCCGCTGGAAGAGACGATGGGCGCGCTCGACTCGGCGGTCCGGCAGGGCAAGGCGCTGTACGTCGGCATCTCCTCGTACTCGCCCGAGCGGACCGAGGAGGCGGTGGCGATCCTGCGCGAGCTGGGCACCCCGATGCTGATCCACCAGCCCTCCTATTCGCTGCTGAACCGCTGGATCGAGGGCGGCCTGCTGGACGTGCTGGGCGAGACCGGGGTCGGCTGCATCGTGTTCTCGCCGCTGGCCCAGGGCGTGCTCACCGACCGCTACCTGGACGGGGTGCCGGCTGGCTCACGGGCCAGCCGGGACTCCTCGCTGGACCGCGGCACGCTGACCGACTCGACAATGGCCAAGGTGCGCGGGCTGAACGAGATCGCCGGCCGGCGCGGCCAGACGCTGGCCCAGCTGGCCGTCGCCTGGACCCTGCGCGACCCGCGGGTCACCTCCGCGGTGATCGGCGCGAGCAGCGTCACCCAGCTCGACAACAACCTGGACGCCCTGCACCGGCTCGACTTCACCCCGGACGAACTGGCCGAAATCGACACCTGGGCCACCGAGGAGGACAAGGTCAACCTCTGGGCGAAGTCCAGCCAGCAGTAGACCGCTCGTCAACCGGCCCGGCGCCCCCGCCCTCAGCGGCCACCACAGGCGACCGGGAGGCGACCGTCACCGCACGGACGCGCGGTTTCGGCCGTCCCGGTACCCGACATTTGGCGGCAGGTCCATCACGGACAGCGTGCTCGCCACGGCAGGACCGCGACCAGCGACCCAGTCGGCGAGATACCGGAGCTGGACGCCGCTGGCGGTGCGGGTCAGTGTCGCCGCGCGCTGCCCACCCTTGAAGACGTCCGCCCGGTCGACGGTACGGAGTTGCAGCAGATCCTCGTCAATCCCTGCCCCGGATGACCACTTCTACGCTGACCTCCGATCCGCACGATCGCACGGCTCAGCCACTCTAGCCGGCCAAAACGCGCGCGATCCAGGGTGAATCCGCGCGAACGTGCGGATCGGAGCCCGGACCGGCCGAGCCAGGGGTCAGGTGAGCCGGTACCGGCTCGCCGAGCACGGTCTGCTCCCGACCTCAGCTACCACACACCGGCAGCTACCGCACATCTCTGTCCACAGGCGGATCCTCCTTCCACAGATCCGCCCGCCCACCTACCCCGCCCAACCCCACCCACATAGCGTCGGCTGCGTCAGCAGCCACCCGGCCGCCGACGCGAAGGCGGCCCCGGGCCGGTGTTAGCACCACCCGCCCAGGGCCTTGGCCATCGCTCCTATCCAACTAGGAGGACGACCCGTGCCCGAGCCTAGCCACCACCCCGCCCCACCCCACACCGCCCAGTCCCGGCAGGTGCTGCCCGGCGGCGAGACCATCGAGATCGACGGCTCCACCGTCGCCGACCCGGAGACCGGCCAGCCCACCCCGGTCGCCGTGCTCCGCCTGCCCGCCTGGCGTCTGCGCGAGCTTGCCGCCGCCCTCGAAGCCTGGACGGCCACCCACGCCCTCCTCACGACAACCATGCACCTGCCCATCGAGCTCGCCCTGTCCAGGGCCCTGACCGGCACCGCCGAGGCCCTCACCCGACCCCAAGCCCGCTGACCACCCAGTAGCCCCGGCGCCGACGCTGAGGTCGGCGCCGGGCTACTCCTCGCCAAGGGAGACCGACTTCCCCTGCACCGACCTCGACCTGATCATCACCTGACCGACCAGCACTCGATACTTCGAAGTAGATCAGAAATGAGCTAGGATGCAGCAGTGGAGCATGTTTCGACCATCCGCCGGCTCGGGTCGGTCACGGCCGAGCAATGGGGCATGCTGACCCGCCGCCAGGCTGAGCTCGCGGGCGTTTCTCCGGCGACCGTGCAGCGACTGGTCTCCAACGGGGTGCTCGAACGGGTCGCACACGGCGTGTACCAGATGGCCGGGGCGCCGGAAGCTGACGATCGCGCGCTCATCGCGGCCTGGCTCCAACTGGCCCCAGAGATCCCGGCCTGGCAGCGCACGCCGGATCAGGGTGTCGTCTCGCACCGATCCGCTGCCGCGCTCTACCGCCTCGGCCACCTCCCCGCGGATCGGCACGAGTTCACCGTCGCTGGCCGCCGGCAGACCCGACGGCCGGACGTACGCCTGCACCGGCTCGCGCTGCCCGACGGGCACTGGACCCGATTTCGCGGCCTCCCGGTGACCCGGCCGGCACGGCTCGCCGCCGACCTGCTAGCCGAAGACGAAGACCCTGGTGCCGTCGGCCAGGTGATCGTCGATGCGCTGCGCGCCGGGCACGAACAATCCCCGGCGGTGGCAGCGGCTCTCGGCCGGTACGCCGCCCGCTACAAGCTCCGACGCGGCGACGGGCTGGCCCTGCTGCGCTGGCTGCTCGATCCGATCGGCGACCCCGCCGCATCGCAGTGGCTTGCCGATGCCGAGGCCCACGCCGCGCGCACCGTCCCCCAGCCGTACCGCTCGCCCGCCCCGTCCGCCGTCGTCAGGCCGGCATGATGCCCGCTGCGCACTTGTACGCCAGCCCCACCGCCTTCCGCCGCGCCCTGACCGACAAGCTCCAGGCAGTCGCGTCGGCCAGCAACTGGACCCTGCCGCAACTCCAGAGGCAGATGGCCTACGACCGCCTGCTCGAACGCATGTATGCAGTCAACGATGGCTGGATCGTGAAGGGCGCCACCGCGCTGCTCGCTCGTGGCATCGGCGTCCGCGCGACCATCGACATCGACGTCTATCGCCACGCTGCCCGTGACGTCGCCGAGGCTGACATCCGGGAGGCAACTGCTCGAGATATAGGTGACTGGTTCACCTTCGCGGTCGGCGCCTCACGTCTGGTCGCCGACGGCGGCCTGCGCCTGCCCGTGCAGGCCTCCATCGGAACGACAGTGTGGGCCTCCTTTCATGTCGACCTCGTCGGAGCCAGCGTGCGGATGACCGGACAGCCGGAACGCGTTCCGCCACTCGCCCGCGTTGTCATGCCGGATGTGGAACAGCACGGCTACTACGCCTACCCGCTCGTCGACCACATCGCGGACAAGGTTGCCGCCATGACAGAGCGGTACGGGCGCGCCAACGCCGCCTCCACCCGATTCAAGGACTTGGTCGATCTGGTTGCCATCGTCCGTGCCGTGTCCGTGGAGGCAGAGCCACAGGCGAGGGCGATCCACTCCGAGGCGGAGCGCCGGGGCCTGCACCTACCCGATCGCCTGCGGGTACCGGACCGCGCGTTGTGGGAACGGGGCTACGCGGCCGAAGCGCGGCGGTCGCTCCTGCCAGTCGCTCACAACCTCGACGCTGCGACCAGCATTGTCGCCCCGTTCCTCGATCCCCTGCTGTCCGGCACCGCCAACGGCACCTGGCATCCGGCCGAGGCGGCCTGGTCGGGATGACCGCGCGGTGTCGGCGCGCTGATTCGATGCGCTGTGCTGAGCCGCAGCATTGCCTACAGTGATCCGCTGTGAGCATCGGCGAGTTGGGCTCAGCCGAGGCGGTAGAGGTGGTGGGCGTTGCCGGCCAGGATGAGGTCGGTGACGTCGGCGGGCAGGTCGAGGGCGCGGACCGCGGCGATGTTGCGGGCGATGCCGGGGACGCCGGGCCAGTCGCTGCCGAAGACGAAGCGGCGGGCCAGGCGGGGCAGGCTGTGCCGGGCGTAGTAGTCCGGTAGCCGGTGCGGGGGCAGCCCGGCGATGTCGATCCAGACGTTGTCGTAGGTCAGGGTGAGCACGGCGGCCGTGTCGTAGGACCAGCCGCGGCCGCCGTGCGCGAGCACGAACGGGCAGCCGGGGAAGTCGCGGACCACGTCGACCAGGTGGTCCAGGCTGGCGTAGCGGTTGCGGGCGCCGGGGAAGTTGCTGGTGCCGGCGTGCACGATGATCGGGATGCCGGCCGCCTCGCAATGCCCGTACAGCGGGTAGAGCTCGGGCAGGTCCATCGGGAAGCCGCCATGCACCGGGTGCAGCTTCACCGCCACCGCGCCGTACCCGAGCTGCCGGCGGGCCTCGGCCAGCACCGGGTAGTGCACGTGCGGGTTCACGTTGGCGACCAGCGCGAACCGGTCCGGGTCGTGCTCGGCGAACGGCAGCAGGTCCTCGATCCGCTGCCAGCCGGTGACCCGCGGGCTGTACTCGGCGAACAGCAGCGCCCGGTCGACGCCCTCGCCGGCCAGGTAGGCGGCGAACACGTCCGGGCGGGGCCGGCCGTCCGGGTCGTACAGGTCGGGCACATCGCCGGCGGTGAAGCCGGCCCGCCACTGCCCGCCGGCCACCTTCAGCCCGGCCAGCGTGGCCACGTGTACGTGCGCGTCGACGACCGTGCGAACCCCCCGAGGGCTGGCGCCGGCGAACGCGCCGGAGCGGCTGCGGTGTGCGAGATTGTATGGGTGGTCGACTTCGAGACCCACCCGAGCCGCTACCGGCACTGGCGCCTGGACGTGGCCGGCGAGCAGGCCACGCTCACCCTGGACGTGGCCGAGCAGGGTGGCCTCCAGCCCGGCTACGAGCTGAAGCTGAACTCGTACGACCTGGGCGTCGACATCGAGCTGTACGACGCGTCCCAGCGGCTGCGCTTCGAATACCCGCAGGTCAGAGCCGTGGTGCTGGCCAGCGGCAAGGACCGGGTGTTCTGCGCCGGGGCGAACATCGGGATGCTGGCGCTCGCCTCGCACCAGTGGAAGGTGAACTTCTGCAAGTTCACCAACGAGACCCGCAACGGCATCGAGGAGGCGAGCGCCGGCTCCGGCCAGACCTGGATCGCCGCGCTGAACGGCACCACCGCCGGCGGCGGGTACGAGATCGCGTTGGCCTGCGACGAGATCCTGCTGGTGGACGACGGCTCGTCGGCCGTCTCGCTGCCGGAGGTGCCGCTGCTCGGCGTGCTGCCCGGCACCGGCGGGCTGACCCGGCTGGTGGACAAGCGGCAGGTCCGCCGCGACCTGGCCGACGTGTTCGCCACCCGGGCCGAGGGCATCCGCGGGCGGACCGCGGTGGACTGGGGCCTGGTGGACGCGATCGCCCCACCCCGGCGCTTCGCCGACATGGTCGCCGGCCGGGTGGCCGCGGCGTTGGCCGCACCCGCCGACCCGGCCCGGGCCGGCGCGACCGGTGTCGAACTGCCGCCGCTGGACCGCGCCCAGGCCGGCGACGGGATCGCGTACCCGCATGTCCGCTGCCGGCTGGACCGGCCGGCCGGGGTGGCCGAGATCACCGTGACCGGGCCGGACGCAGTCCCCGGCACCCCGGCCGAACTGCACGCGCAGGGCGCCGGGGCCTGGGCGCTGGCGGTCGCCCGCGAGCTGGACGACCTGGTCCTGCGGCTGCGGCTGGACGAGCCGGAGCTGGGCACCTGGCTGCTGCGCGCGGCCGGCGACCCGGCCGTGCTGGTCGACTACGACACCTTCCTGGCCACCCACCGGGACGACTGGCTGGTGAGCGAGACGGTCCGGTTCCTGGGCCGGGTGCTGGCCCGCCTGGACCAGTCCGCGCGCAGCCTGTTCGCGCTGCTCGAGCCGGGCAGCTGCTTCGCCGGGCCGCTGGCCGAGCTGGCCCTGGCCGCCGACCGCAGCTTCATGCTGGACGGGGCACGCGAGGGTTCCGACCTGCCGGCGGCGACCCTGACGCTGACCGAGGCGAACTTCGGGACGTACCCGATGGCGTCCGGGCGGAGCCGGCTGGAGGTCCGGTTCGCCGGCCGGGCCGAGCCGGTGGAGGCCGCCCGCAAACTGGCCGGGGCGGCACTGACCGCGGCCGAGGCGTCCGGCGCCGGGCTGGTCACGTTCATCCCGGACGACCTGGACTGGGACGAGGAGATCCGGCTCGCGGTCGAGGAACGGGCCGCGTTCAGCCCGGACGCGCTGACCGGGCTGGAGGCCAACCTGCGCTTCGGCGGCCCCGAGACGCTGCAGACGAAGATCTTCGGCCGGCTCACCGCCTGGCAGAACTGGATCTTCCAGCGGCCGAACGCGGCCGGCCCCGACGGCGCGCTGCGCCGCTACGGCACCGGCCAGCGCCCGGCCTTCGACCGGAAGCGAGTCTGAGCATGACCGACACTCCCGTCAGCAAGATCGACTACACCGAGAAGATCCCGAACAACATCGACCTGGCCACCGACCGGCGGCTGCAGCGGGCGCTGGAGTCCTGGCAGCCGGACTTCCTGGACTGGTGGCGCGACCTGGGCCCCGAGGTCTTCGGCCAGGACGAGGTCTACCTGCGGACCGCCACCGCGGTCGGCCGCGACGGCTGGGCGCACTTCGACTACGTCCGGATGCCCGAGTACCGCTGGGGCATCTTCCTGGCCGAGCCGGAGCCCGGCCGGGTGATCAGCCACGGTGAGCACGCCGGGCAGCCGGTCTGGCAGCAGGTGCCCGGCGAGTACCGGTCCGACCTGCGCCGGCTGATCGTCGTGCAGGGCGACACCGAGCCGGCCTCGGTGGAGCAGCAGCGGCACCTCGGCCGCACCGCGCCCAGCCTGTACGACCTGCGCAACCTGTTCCAGGTGAACGTCGAAGAGGGCCGGCACCTGTGGGCGATGGTCTACCTGCTGCACGGCTACTTCGGCCGGGACGGCCGGGCCGAGGCCGACCTGCTGCTGCAGCGCAACAGCGGCGACCTGGACTCCCCGCGCATCCTCGGCGCGTTCAACGAGCGCACCCCGGACTGGCTGGCGTTCTTCATGTTCACCTACTTCACCGACCGGGACGGCAAGTTCCAGCTCGGCACGCTGAAGGAGAGCGCGTTCGACCCGCTCGCCCGCACCTGCACGTTCATGCTGCGGGAGGAGGCGCACCACATGTTCGTCGGCACCACCGGCGTGCAGCGGGTGCTGGAGCGGACCGCGGCGCTGATGGTGGAGCACGACACCGAGGACGTCTACCCGCACGGCGGCATCCCGCTGGACCTCATCCAGCGCTACCTGAACTTCCACTTCGCCGTCTCGATGGACCTGTTCGGCTCGGAGCTGTCCACGAACGCGGCCAACTACTTCTCGTCCGGGCTCAAGGGCCGGTGGAACGAGACCCGCCGCGCCGACGACCACCGGCTGCTGGACGCGGTCGCCGCCCGGGAGACGGTCCGGGACGGCCGGCTGGCGGTCGACGAGGTGCCTGCGCTGTCGGCGCTGAACCTCGACCTGCGCAACGAGTACGTGGCCGACTGCGCCCGCGGGGTGAAGCGCTGGAACCAGGCGCTGGCCGCCGCCGGCCTGCCGCACCGCCTGACGCTGCCGCACGACGGCTTCTGCCGCCGGGTCGGCGGCTACTCGTCCGCCCACATCACCCCGGCCGGCCAGCTCGTGGACGCCGCCAGCTGGGACCGCGGACAGCAGCACTGGCTACCGACGCCGGAGGACCGGCTGCGGGTGGCGGAGCTGATGCGACCGGTCTACCAACCGGGCCGGTTCGCCGGCTGGATCGCTCCCCCACCCACCGGCATCAACAACCAGCCGGTCGACTTCGAGTACGTCCGCATCACCTGACCTGTGCTCCGACAATCCGCTTCCGGTACGCCAGGAGGATCTGCACCGCGGTGGTCCATGCGGTGAGCACCTCCGGCGGGGTGCCCGCCGCGGCGGGCTGCAGGCCCCGGACGTACTCGGCGAGCTCGGTGGTGGCCGCCTGCATGAAGCCCTCCGCGCAGAACTCGCCGAAGTCGCCGGCCTGGTACCGCCGGCGCTCGGCCGGGCTCATGCTGGGGCCGAGGTCGAGCCCGAGCAGGTACTGCCCCCCGTTCCGGCGGAGCACCAGCCAGGCCCGGTAGAGGTTCCGGGCCTCCGGCGACATCGCCTTGATGGCCGCCACCGTCGCCGCCCCGTTGGGAAGGCGCTGCTGGAGGCTGGCCAGCTCGGCGGTCGGGTTGCCGACCGGCCCGGACCCGGCCAGCTGCGCGACCAGCTCGACACACCGGCCGATCTCCCCGGCCGCCGCCGTGGCCACCTCCGGCGGCAGGACGGCGCCCGCCAGCAGCGACCGCTCGAAAGTGGCGTGCCCGGCCTCGTGCAGGAACAGCCGCAGGTAGCCGTACGGGTGCAGCAGGCTGAACGCCTTGAGGAGCAGCTCGCCGTCCAGGTAGCAGGCATCGCCGTACGCGCTGTCGATCCGGGCGACGATCCGGACCGGCACGCCGAACCGATCGGGCCCGGTACCGGTCAACGTCGCGGCGAACGCGGGCCACCGGGTCAGGTAGCCGAGGACCGCCCGGGCGTGCATGCCCGACATCGCAAGGCCCTGCCGCACCCCGAGCAGCTGGGCGACCTGGGTCGACGCCGCCGTGTCGGTGACCATCGCCAGCGCGATCCGGGCGTAGTCGGGCCGCTCGCGGACGAGGTCGAGGGGCTGGAACGCCTTCTGCAGCGAGTTGATCTGGCTGGCCGCGGTGATCAGTTCCGCGGTGGTCAGCGTGAACCCGACCGGGTCGGTCACCAGGTACTCGACGATCTGGCCGAGGATCGGCGGCAGCAGCCGCGCTTCCTTCGCGATCTGCGCCAACTGGGTGGGCGTCAGTGCGGTCGTCGGCTGGCCGTCGAGGATGAGCCCGCTCGGGGCTCCGGGCTGCTGCCCGGGTAACGGCTGGGTCGGTTCCATCTCGTGATCCCCCACGGTCGTCGACGTCGATGCCCGGGACACTGCCGGTGAGCGGGCTGCTGCGGCCAGTGTCGATCGCGCAACCTTACGGACCGGAACCTGCCCGGGTGCCCGACTCCCGGTCTGGCTGGCGCCGGGGCGGCTGGCCGCCCGGCTACAGTCGACAGCCGTGCCTGCGATCGAACCGCCGCCCCACCACCCGCACCGGCGCCCGGCCCGGCCCGGCCGGCGGCGCTGGGTGCTGCCGGCGGTCGTGCTGCTGGTGCTGGCGGCCGCCGGCGCCGGGGTGGTCTTCGGCACCGGCCTGGGCGACCGGCTGACCGGGTCGGGCACCCGGGCGGTCGCGATTACCGGGCCGGCCACCGGCGGGCTGGCCACCCGGCCGGCCCCGGCCGACCCGACCAGCGCGCCGGCCGGCACGACGGCGCCACCGGCGGTGACGACCGCTCCAGCGCCCCCGGCGAGGCCGGGCCGGCCGGCCGGGCCGGCCGGGGAGGCGACTGTCAGCCCCGCGCTGGTGCCGCGGCAGGGGTCCGGGAAGTTCAACATCGTGCCCGGCTCAGCACCGGCCACCGGCCCCGGCCGGCGGTTCCGGTACCGGCTGGAGATCGAGCGGGGGCTGCCGTTCAACCCGGCCGACGTGGCCCGGATCGCGCAGCGGGACCTCACCGACCCGCGTGGCTGGCAGTCGCTCGACCACGTCGCGTTCGAGCGGGTATCGGGCGGCGGCTACGACATCCGGCTGCTGATCGCCACCCCGGGCACCACCGACAGGCTCTGCCTGCCACTGGACACGGTCGGCCAGCTCTCCTGCCGCAACGGCGGCAATGTGGTGCTGAACGCGCTGCGCTGGGCGGTCGGCATCCCCGCCTACGCCGGCCGGCTGACCGACTACCACGCCTACATGTTCAACCACGAGGTCGGGCACGCGCTCGGCCACCACCATGCGTACTGCACGGTGCCCGGCGGCCCGGCGCCGGTGATGATGCAGCAGACCAAGGGGCTGGGTAGGTGCAAGCCCAACCCCTGGCCGGCGGTGAACCCGGGCTGAGCCGGGCCCACCCGGGCAGGGCTAGCTCGAATTGCGGCTGCGGCGGCTCCAGCCGCCGACCAGGCTTAGCACGAAGATGATCCCGGCGATGATGAACAGCCACTTCAGCGCGGTCAGGATCGCGCCGATGAGCGACACGGCGATGATCAGACCGAGGATGATCAGCACTACCTTGAGTACCACGGTGTCCCTCCGACGGCCGGCCCGCGGTTGGGTCGTACCAACCTCAGCGTAGGCGCTCCGACCGGGAGCCGGCCCTGGTGCCAGCCCCCGGCCCCGACCTCGTGCTGGCTACCGGGCCGGGCGGACGGCCGGCAGGTGGCCGTCGTGCTCGGCCGCCAGGACGGTACCGAGGTCGCTCCCGGGCGGCCGGCTCAGGCGCCGCCGGGGTTGAGCGTCACCGTGCGGGGCGTGAAGGCCGCGCCGGTCACGTCGACGCCCTGCCCCTTCAGCGCGTCGACGGCCTTCCGCGCGTAGTCGTTGGTGTACGCGTCGGCCTCCGGGGCCTTGGTCAGCACGGTCTTGCCCTCGGCGTTCCTGGTCTTCTGCGCGATGTCCACGGTCCGGGTCCAGGCGGCCTGGTCGACCAGCCCGATACCGCCGGGCGACGGCCAGACCAGCTTGTTGATCTCGTTCATCTGCCAGAGCTGGTGGCTGGCGCCGAGCTTGGAGCCCTTGGCCACCACGATGTCGCGGCACTTGTCCGGGTTGTCCCGGCAGAACACCCAGCCCTTGAACGCCGCGGTCAGGAACTTGACCGTGGTGTCCCGGTAGGACTGGTCGTCGGCCAGCCGCTCCGAGCTGGCCCAGACCGCGTCCTGCAGCATCGCGGTGCCGGCGTCGTTCCAGTTCAGCGCGGTGAAGTCGGACGGCTGGTAGAGCTTGCCGGTGGCCGGGTTCTTCGCCTCCAGCACCTGGGCGTACTCGTTGTAGGTCATCGCCTGGGCGGCGTCGATGTCGCCCTTCAGCAGCGCCTGCATGTCGAACTGCTGCTGCACCAGCGTGACGTCCTTGGCCGGGTCGAGGCCGGCCTGTGTCATCCCGGCGAACAACTCGAACTCGTTGCCGAACCCCCAGTTGCCGACCTTCTTGCCGCGCAGGTCGGCCGGGGCGCCGATGTTCTTGTTCTTGAAGCTGACCTGCAGCGTGCCGGACCGCTGGAAGACCTGCCCGACGTCGGTGATCCCGGCGCCCTGCTCCCGGGACGCCAGCGCCTTCGGCACCCAGGCGATCGCGTAGTCGGCCTGTCCCTGGGCCAGCACGGTCTGCGGCACGATGTCCACGCCGCCCTCCAGGATCTGCACGTCCAGGCCCTGGTCGCGGAAGTAGCCCTGGTCGACCGCGGCGAAGTAGCCGGCGAACTGGGCCTGGGTGAACCACTGCAGCTGCAGCTTGACCTTCGTGAGCCCGGCAGTGGGACTGCCCCCATCCCCACTGTCGGACCCGCCACCGCACCCGGTGGCCAGTAACGCGGCCGCGGCTCCCATCGCCACGGCCCTGAACATTCTCCGCATCGACACCTCCCGGCTGGCATGACGGGATTATGGTCTAGACCACTCGACGGCGTCCCGGCATCGCGAGCCGCTCGAGCAGGGTCGCCCCCAGATAGAAGATCAGCCCGAGCGCGCAGGCGGCGGCGACGTACGCCCAGGCGCGCGGGTAGGCGGTGTTCGAGGCGGCCGACGTGATCCGGGTGCCGAGTCCTTTCTGGACTCCGCCGAAGTACTCGGCGACCACCGCGGCGATCACGGCCAGCGACGCCGCCAGCCGCAGCCCGGTGAAGACGAACGGCAGCGCCCCGGGGACGCGGACCTTGCGGGCCAGCGCCCAGCCGCCGGCGCCGTAGCTGGCCATCAGGTCGCGGTGGATCGGCGCCACCTGCAGCAGGCCGCGCAGCGTGTTGATGAACAGCGGGAAGAACACGACCACGGTCACGATCAGCCGGCGCGGCACCGTGCTGGTGGTGGAGAACATGTTGTTGAAGATCGGCGCCAGCGCGATGATCGGCATCGCGTTCACCGCCGCCGCCAGCGGGATCAGCAGCTCGTTCACCAGCCGGAACCGGCTGGCGACCAGCGCGGCCAGGACCCCGAGCAGGCCGCCGGCGACGAGCCCGACCAGCGCGTTCGCCCCGGTCACCCGGGCCGCCTCGACGATGTCGGCGCCGTTGAGCCGGATCTGGTGCCAGATCGCGGACGGCTTCGGCAGCAGGTACGGCTTGATCCGGCGGGCGTCCACGAACGCCTCCCAGCCGGCCAGCACCGCCACCCCGACGACGACCGGCGCGGCGACGCGGACCAGCCGGTCCCTCACCGCGGGCTCCGCGGCGCGGGGATCGGGGCGCGGCCCCGCAGCGCCTCGCGGACCTCGGTGACCTTGGCGAAGAACTCCGGCGCCTCCCGGGTGTCCTCGGTGCGCTCGCCGAGGTCGACGGCCGCGATGTGGGCGATCCGGCCGGGCCGGGCGGACATCACGACCACCCGGTCGGACAGGTACACCGCCTCCGGGATCGAGTGCGTGACGAACACGACGGTCGCCCCGGTCTCCCGGCGGATCCGGATCAGCTCGGCCTGCAGCCGCTCCCGGGTCATCTCGTCCAGCGCGCCGAACGGCTCGTCCATCAGCAGCAGCCGCGGCCCGGCGGCCAGCGCCCGGGCGATGGCGACCCGCTGCTGCATGCCGCCGGACAGCTGCCCCGGCCGGTGCCCGGCGAACTCCGGCAGGCCGACCAGGTCCAGCAGCTCCCGCGACCGGGCCCGGCGCCGGCCGCGGCTCCAGCCGCGCAGTTCCAGCGGCAGCTCGACGTTGCGGGCCACCGAGCGCCAGTCCATCAGGCCGGCCTGCTGGAAGGCGATCCCGTAGTCCTGGTCCAGCCGCGCCTGCCGGGCCGGCTTGCCGAACACCGTGACGGTGCCGGCGGTGGGCCCGGTGAGGTCGGCGATCAGCCGCAGCAGCGTGCTCTTGCCGCACCCGGACGGCCCGATCAGCGGTGACGAACTCCGCCGGCGCCACGGTCAGGTCCACTTCGGACAGCGCCCGGGTCGCGCCCGGCCGGCCGGCGGCGAACACCTTGTCCACACCGGACAGCTCGACCGCGGCGGCGGTCACCGCGGTGCCGGTCGCGGCGCTCGTCCCGGCGCCGGTCACCGGGCCTCCTCGGCCGGCTGGTAGCGGGACAACCCCAGGTCGAGCAGCGCGACCAGGCCGGCGACGGCCAGGCCGAGAGCGGCGGCGCCGGCGAACGCGGTGTAGACCTTGGCCGGATCCGCGGTGGCCTCCCGGGAGTACTCGATGATCAGCCGGCCGATGCCGCCGCGGGTGCCGGTGGAGATCTCGCCGACGATCGCGCCGACCACCGCCGACGGCCGCGCCCAGCCGCAGCGCCGGCAACAGGTACGGCACCGCCGCCGGCAGCCGCAGCCGGGTCAGCGCCTGCCACCAGGACGCCGAGTAGCTGCGCATCAGCTCGACCGCGTGCCCGGCCGGCGACTGCAGCCCGCGCAGCACGCCGACCGCGACCGGGAAGAACGCCAGGTACGCCGCGATCACGGCGACCGACATCCACGGCCGCCAGGTCAGCGAGCCCAGGTGCAGCCGGCCGCCCCAGCCCACCACCAGCGGCGCCAGCGCGACCAGCGGCACGGTCTGGGACAGCATCACGTACGGCAGCAGCCCGCGCTCGGCCAGCCGGAACCGCTGCATCAGCACCGCGAGCAGCAGCCCGACCAGCACGCCGAGGGCGAAGCCGGCCATCGCCACCCGGAAGGTGAACCACACCCCGTCCGCGACGGCGGCCGCGACGCTGTGGCTGCCGGTGCCGGCGGTCTCCGGCCGGCCGAACCGGCGCAGGATGTCCACGAGGTGCGGCATCGAGTCGTCGTCCGCGCGGGGCAGTACCCGGACGCCGGAGACGCTGCCGCCGTCCGGGCTGCCGACCGCCTTGTACCCCTCCCAGGCCGCACCGGCCAGCGCCATGCCGAGCAGGAACAGCACCGCCCGGCGCGCCGACCGCCGCCACCGCCAGCGCGGCCGGACCACCCGCCCGCCGGCCGGCTCCGCGCCGGGCAGCGCCGCCTCCGCGACCGGCCCGGCCGCCGCCCCGGTCATCGCGCCCGGCTCAGGACTTCGCCGGCAACTGGTCGGTGACGGCCGGGATCACGTGCTCGCCGTAGCCGGCGAGGGTCTGCTCCTTCGCGTCGTGCTGCAGGTAGACCGCGAACTGGTCGACGCCCGAGCGCGGCCAGCTCGGTCAGCCGCTCGACGTGCTGCGTCGACCGGGCCGAGCAGGCAGAACCGGTCCACGATCTCGTCCGGGACGAAGTCGGTGTGCGGTGTTGCCGGCCCGCCCGTGCTCGGTGTAGTCGTAGCCCTGCCGGCCCGCGATGTAGTCGGTGAGCGCCTTCGGCACCGCGCCCGTCGGTGCCGTACCGGGCGACGATGTCGGCCACGTGGTTGCCGACCATGCCGCCGAACCAGCGGCACTGGTCGCGCTGGTGGGCGAGGTCGTCGCCGACGTAGGCCGGCGCGGCCACGCAGATCTTGACGCTGTCCGGGTCACGCCCGGCGGCCGCGGCGGCCTCCCGTACCGACTTGATCATCCAGGCGGCGATGTCCGGGTCGGCGAGCTGCAGGATGAAGCCGTCGCCGACCTCGCCGGTCAGCTGCAGCGCCTTCGGCCCGTACGCGGCGACCCAGACCTCGGCAGCCGGCTGCGGCCGGCCCAGGGCAGCCGCAGCTCGCTGCCGTTGTAGACGACCGACCCGCCGTTGGCCAGCCCGCGGATCACCTCGACGCACTCGCGCAGGGTGGCCAGCGTGGTCGGCTTGCCGTTGGTCACCCGCAGCGCCGAGTCGCCCCGGCCGATGCCGCAGACCGTCCGGTTGCCGAACATCTCGTTGAGCGTCGCGAAGGTGCGACGCGGTCACCGTCCAGTCCCGGGTGCCCGGGTTGGTCACCATCGGTCCGACCTGATCGGTCCGGGTGGCGGCGAGGATCTGGCTGTAGATGACGTACGGCTCCTGCCAGAGCAGGTGCGAGTCGAACGTCCACACGTGGCTGAAGCCGAGCCGCCTCGGCCTGCCGGGCCAGTTCGATCACCCGGGCCGCCGGCGGGTCGGTCTGCAGTACCACCCCGATGTCCATTGTGGACCCCCGCCCTAGTTGAGTAGCTCGGAGAGGCCGCGGCGGAGGAACTGGCCGTGGCCCTTGCGACCGTGGTACTCGCCGCCGGCGATCACCACGCTGCCGCGGGAGAGCACCGTGTCGACCTTGCCGGCGATCTCGAAGCCCTCGTACGCCGAGTAGTCCATGTTCATGTGGTGCGTCTCGACGCTGATGCGTGCGTGTGCCCGTCCGGGTCGTAGAGCACGATGTCGGCGTCCGAGCCCGGTGCGATGACGCCCTTGCGCGGGTAGAGGCCGAACATCCGGGCCGGCGTGGTCGAGAGGTCTCCACCCAGCGGGCCAGCGAGAGCTTGCCGTCGACCACACCCTGGTAGAGCAGGTCCACGCCGGTGCTCGACGCTGCCGATCCCGTTCGGGATCTTGCGAGAAGTCGCCGATGCCGAGTTCCTTCTGGTCCTTCATGCAGAACGGGCAGTGGTCGGTGGAGACGACCGCGAGGTCGTTGCGTGCGCAGGCCCGGTCCACAGGTCTGCGCGGTGCGGCTCGTGCTTGCTGCGCAGCGGCGGCGAGGCAGACCCACTTGGCGCCCTCGAAGCCGGGCGCGCCGAGCTGGTCCTCCAGCGTCAGGTACAGGTACTGCGGGCAGGTCTCGGCGAACACGTTGCCGGCCCGGTGTCGCCGGGCCTCGGCCACCTGCGCCAGCGCCTCGGCCGCGGACAGGTGCACGATGTAGAGCGGGCAGTCGCCGGCCACCCCGGCCAGCGCGATCGCCCGGTTGGTCGCCTCGGCCTCCAGCTCGGACGGGCGGGTGAGGCCGTGGTAGACGGGGTCGGTCTCGCCGCGTTCCAGCGCCTGCGCGACCAGCACGTCGATCGCGATGCCGTTCTCGGCGTGCATCATGATCATGGCGCCGTTGTCGCGGGCCTTCTGCATCGCCCGCAGGATCTGCCCGTCGTCGGAGTAGAAGACGCCCGGGTACGCCATGAACAGCTTGAAGCTGGTGATGCCCTCGTGCTCGACCAGGTGGTCCATGGCCTTGAGCGCCTCGTCGTCCACCCCGCCGAGGATCATGTGGAAGCCGTAGTCGATCGTGGCAGTTGCCGTCGGCCTTGGCGTGCCAGGCGGCCAGCCCGTCCTGCACCACCTCGCCGGTGCGCTGCACGGCGAAGTCGATGATCGTGGTGGTGCCGCCCCAGGCCGCGGCCCGGGTGCCGGTCTCGAACGTGTCGCGAGGCGAACGTGCCGCCGAACGGCAGCTCCATGTGCGTGTGCGCGTCGATGCCGCCGGGGATGCACGTACTTCCCGGTCGCGTCGATCGTCTGCTCGGCGGTCACGCCCTCGGTGCGGCCCGGCGCGAACAGCGCGGCGATCGTCTCGCCGTCGACCAGCACGTCCATCGGCTGCGGCCCGGTCGCGTTGATCACCGTGCCGCCGGTGATGAGGATCTTCACGGCTTCACCAGGTCGTCGTAGGCGTCGGGGCGGCGGTCGCGGTAGAACTGCCCAGCGGTCGCGCACCTCGGCGAGCAGGTCCATGTCCAGGTCGCGGACGATCAGCTCGGAGCTGCGCGTCGGCGCCGACGTCGCCGACGAACTTGCCCTCCGGGTCGACGAAGTAGGACGGTGCCGTAGAAGTCGTCGTCGCCGAGATCCTCGATGCCGACCCGGTTGATCGCGCCGATGAAGTACTCGTTGGCCACCGCGGACGGCCGGCTGCTCCAGCTTCCACAGGTAGCCGGACAGGCCGCGGCTGGTCGCCGACGGGTTGAACACGATCTGCGCGCCGTTCAGCCCGAGCGCCCGCCAGCCCTCCGGGAAGTGCCGGTCGTAGCAGATGTAGACGCCGATCCGGCCGACCGCGGTGTCGAACGACCGGGTAGCCCGAGGTTGCCCGGGCGGAAGTAGAACTTCTCCCAGAAGCCGCTTGACCTGCGGGATGTGGGTCTTGCGGTACTTGCCGAGGTAGCTGCCGTCGGCGTCGAGCACGGCCGCGGTGTTGTAGAGCACGCCGGGCTGCTCCTGCTCGTACATCGGCAGCACCATCACCATGCCGAGCTCGCGCGGCCAGCGCCTGGAACCGCTCGATCGTGGGGCCCGGGACCGACTCGGCGTACGAGTAGCACTTGGCGTCCTGCACCTGGCAGAAGTACGGCCCGTAGAACAGCTCCTGGAAGCAGATCACCTTCGCGCCCTGGTGCGGCCGCCTCCCGGGCGTACTCCTCATGCGCCTTGATCATGCGATTCCTTGTCGCCCGTCCACGTTGTCTGGACGAGCGCGGCCCGAATCGTGGTAGCCACGCTGCTCCCCCTCTCCCGGTCACGCCGAGATCGTCCGGTGTTCCCGACCAGCGGGGCGCTGGCCGCCCGACCCCAGGACGGTAGAACCCGCACCCCGGCCGGAACAATGGGGCGCCTGTTACTGGCAGGTCACGCGCATGACGCCGGCCACCCGGATCGGGCATTGACGCCGGCCGGTACGGGCGAAGATCGACATTTCGCCCAGCGCGGCGCCGGCCCGGGTAGGCTCGGGCCGGAACGGCCCGGCAGGGCCAGGCGGGAGGGTCGTGGTCGACGGGCGTCCACAGCGTGCGGCCGGGCTGACCGCCCGGCGGTCGCCGGCCGCGCGTCGAGCCCTGATCGGCACCCTCACCGGCCTCGCCAGCACCCTCTGGATGCTGCTCGGCCCCGCCAGCGGGGCCGAGGCCAGCCCGGCCCAGCCCGGCCAGGCCACGCCGCCGGCAGCCGTCCAGATCCAGCTCAGCGCTGCCGGCCCGGCCCAGCTCGGCGCGACCGCGCCGGCCCAGCTCACCGCCGCCGCGCAGCCCGCTGCTGCCGCGCCGGTCCGGGTCGGCGCAGCCGGGCAGGTCCAGGTCGGCGCAGCCGGGCAGGTCCAGGTCGGTGCTGCCGGCCAGGCTCCGGTGGGCGTCGCGGCGGAGGCCGCCGGGGCGGCCAGCGGGCGGGCGGCAACGGCGTCCTTGGCCGGGACGGTCGCCGCCGCGGTGGCCCGGGCCCGGGCGGCCGGCGGCGACCGGCCGGCGCGGTCCCGGTGGGCGGTGGCGCGGCCGGAGTTGTCCGGCACCGGGCCGGACGGCCCGCGGGTGCTGCGCGGCACCCAGGCCGAGTTCGGGCTGGCCCGCGATCAGGGCGGGACGGATGCCTGGCTGCGCGCGGCCGGCACCATCGGGCTGCGGCCGGCCGGCGCGCGGATCGCCGCCGGCACCTCGGTGCCGGCGCCGGCACCGCAGCGGATCGCGCCGGCGCGCGACCCGCCCACGACGGTCTGACCCCAGCCGGTCCTGACCGCCCGCCGCCGACCCGCGGCCGCCGAAAGGCTTCCCAGCCATGCCTCGCGCCACCCTGGTGCGCGCCGTCATAGCGCTCGCCGTCCTCGCCTGTTCAGGCGTGCTCGTCCTCACCAAACCGCCGCGGCTCGGCCTCGACCTGCGCGGCGGCACCCAGATCGTGCTGGAGACCCGCGACTCCCCCACCGTGCGGGCCGACGCGGCGGCCACCGAGCAGACGCTGGAGGTGCTCCGCCGCCGGGTGGACGCGCTCGGCGTCTCCGAACCCACGCTGACCCGGTCCGGGCAGAACCGGATCATCGTCGAACTGCCCGGCCTGCAGGACCCGGCGGAGGCCGAGCGGGTGATCGGCCGCACCGCCCAGCTCAGCTTCCACCCCGTGCTGGCCGAGCCGGCCGGCACGGCGGGCCCGGCCGGGACGAGCATCCCGGACGAGACCGGCCAACCGATCCGGATCGGACCGGCCGCGCTGGAGGGCGGCGCGGTCCGCGGCGCCCGCGCCTACTACAGCGCCGACCTCGGCACCGGCTGGCAGGTGAGCATCGACTTCACCGGCGACGGCGGCCGGGCCTGGCAGCGGCTGACCGGCGCGGCGGCCTGCGCGCCGCCCGGCGACCCGGCCCGCCGGGTCGCGATCGTGCTGGACACCAAGGTCATCTCGTCGCCGCAGGTGAACGCGGACATCGGCTGCGAGACCGGCATCGCCGGCGGCAGCACGGTGATCACCGGCCGGTTCGCCGAGGCGGACGCGAAGGACCTGGCCGTGCTGATCCGCGGCGGGGCGCTGCCGGTACCGGTGCAGACGGTCGGGCAGCGCACGGTCGGCGCCACTCTGGGCGACGCCGCGATCGACGCCAGCGTGCGGGCCGCGCTGATCGGTGCCGGGCTGACCGTCCTGTTCGTACTCGCGGTCTACCGGCTGTCCGGCGCGCTGGCGGCGATCGCCCTCGGCGCCTACGGGCTGATCTCGTACGCGGCGCTGCTGGCGATCGGGGCGACCCTGACGTTGCCCGGGGTGGCCGGGTTCGTGCTGGCCATCGGCATGGCGGTGGACGCCAACGTGCTGGTGTTCGAGCGGGCCCGGGAGGAGTACGCGGCCAGCGGCCGGCTGCGAAGATCCGTCCGGGACGGCTTCCGGAACGCGTTCTCCGCGATCGCCGACTCGAACGCGACCACGCTGCTCGCCGCCGGCCTGCTGTTCTGGTTGGCCAGCGGCCCGGTCCGTGGCTTCGGCGTGACGCTCTCGGTCGGCGTGCTGGCGTCCGTCTTCGCCGCGCTGGTGCTGACCCGGGCGCTGCTGGAACTGACCGTGGCCGCCGGGCCGGTCCGCCGCCGTCCACAGTGGACCGGGCTGGCCGGTGCGGGCAGCGTCCGCCGCTACCTGCTGGCCAGGCAGCCGGACCTGATGCGCCGCCGGCGGCGCTGGCTCGGCCTGTCCGGGCTGCTGGTGGCGGTGGCCATCGCCGGCGTCGGGGTGCGCGGGCTGAACCTGGGCGTCGAGTTCACCGGCGGCCGGCTGATCGAGTACTCGACCAGCCGGCCGGTGCCGATCGAGGCCGCCCGGGACGTGGTGGCGGCCGCCGGCCAGGACCGGGCCGTGGTCCAGACCAGTGGCGACCGCGAGATCACGGTGCGCGGCGCCGACCTGACCGACGCGCAGGCCACCGAGATCCGGACCGGGCTGGCCGCCCGCGGCGGCGCCACCGAGCAGGTCCGGGACGAGTTCATCGGCCCCAGCCTGGGCGACGAACTGCGCCGCAAGGCGGTGATCGGGCTGGTGATCGCGCTCGCGGCGCAGCTGGTCTACCTCGCGGTGCGGTTCCGGTTGGTGTTCGGCGTGGCCGCGGTGCTGGCCATGACGCACGACGTGCTGATCCTGGTCGGCGTCTTCGCCTGGCTCGGCAAGCCGGTGGACGGGGTGTTCCTGGCCGCGCTGCTGACCGTCATCGGCTACTCGGTGAACGACTCGGTGGTGGTCTTCGACCGGATCCGGGAGCTGCTGCGCGGTCGCAACCGCAACCGGTCGGTGGCCGAACTCGCCAACCTGGCCTGCCTGCAGACCGTGCCGCGGACCGTCAACACCGGCCTCGGCGCGGTGTTCATCCTGGTGGCGCTGGCCATTCTGGGCGGCGGCGCGCTGACCGACTTCGCCCTGGCGCTGCTGATCGGCATCGGCATCGGCACCTACTCCTCGGTGTTCACCGCCACCCCACTCGCGGTCGAACTGCTCGGCCGGACCGCGGCCGGCGGCGGCCGGCGCCGGGCCGGGCGGCCGGGCCCGGGCCCGGGGCCCAAGCCGGCGGCGAAGCGCCCGGCCCGGCCGGCCACCGACAAGCGACCGGTGCCGCGCGGCGTCGGCCGCAGCAACCCACACGACTCCGGCGCCCGGGTATGACGGCTCCCGGCCGCACCGTCCACAAAGGAGGGTCATGAGTACACCACGCCCGCCGGGGCTGAACCGGCCCGGCTCCGTGCCACCGCTCCCGGCGCTGCTGCGCAGATCCTGGGGCGCGCTGGCGGCCGCCGCCGTACTGGTCGCGGCGCTCGTGCTCGTCCCGGTAGTGCTGTCCGGAATGGATCGCAGCGTGCCGCTCGCCGACCGCGACCTCACCCCGTCCTGCGCCAGCCTCACCGGGGCCCGGCCGGAGCTTGCGCTGCCGGCCGGGGTCAGGGCGCTGGACGGGCAGTTCGCCTACCAGACCGGCAGTTCCGGGAGCACCACGCTGACCTTCACCGCGGTGCCCGGAACGGACCTCGCCGCGGTGCTCGGCCAGGTCGGCGCGGCGCTGCGGGCCGGCGGCTACACGGTCACCGAGCCGAACCCGCCGGCCCCGCTGGCCCAGCCGGTCCGCGGCTACGACCGGCTCGAGCAGCAGGCCGTGCTCACTGCCGCCGGGCCGGCCGGACGTGGGACGATCACCGTCAGCGGGCGCTGCACGGACCAGTTCGCGGTGGCCTATGTGCTCACGCGCTGACCGGTCGAGCGCTGGGCGCCGGCCCGGCGACGCCGTGAGCCCGGCGGCAGGTCGTCCGACAAGCAACAGGCCCCGAGAACGGAAGCTCAGCCGGCGAGACCCTGACGGTGCAACCGTGACGGCGAAAGAGGAGGCGTGAGCGTCGAGCAACTGAACCTGGTTCTCGGCATCGGGTCGTTGGTACTGCTGATCGCGGTGGCGGCGGTCCGGCTGTCCACCGGGGTCGGCCTGCCCAGCCTGCTGTTCTACCTGGCGCTCGGGCTCGGCCTGGGCGAGTCCGGGCTGGGCATCCGGTTCGACAACGCCGCGCTCACCCAGGTGCTCGGGCTGACCGCGCTCGCGGTGATCCTGGCCGAGGGCGGGCTGACCACCCGGTGGACGACGGTGCGGCCGGCGATCGGGTTCGCCGCCGTGCTGTCCACCGTGGGCGTCGGGGTGAGCGTGGCGGTGACCGCCGGGATCGCCAAGCTGGTGCTGGTCAGCGACTGGCGGACGGCGATCCTGGTCGGCGCGGTGGTCACCTCCACCGACGCGGCGGCGGTGTTCTCGGTGCTGCGCCGGCTCGGTGTGCGCAGCCGGCTGGCCGCCGCGCTGGAGGCGGAGTCCGGCTTCAACGACGCGCCGGTGGTGATCCTGGTCAGCCTGGTCGCGTCCGAGCACTGGAGTACCACCTCGGTGGCCGAGGTGCTCGGCGTGATCAGCTACGAACTGGTGGCCGGCGCCGCGATCGGGCTGGCCGTCGGCTGGGCCGGGCAGCAGCTGCTGTCCCGCAGCGCGCTGCCGGCGGCCGGTCTCTATCCACTTGCGACGATCGCGCTGCTGCTGTTCGGCTACGCCGCCGCCGGGATCGCCCACGCCAGCGGGTTCCTGGCCGTCTACCTGGCCGGGCTCTGGTTGGGCAACGCCCGGCTGCCGCACCGGCGGGCGGTGCTCGGCTTCGTCGAAGGGCTGGCCTGGCTGGCCCAGATCGGTCTGTTCGTGCTCCTCGGTTTGCTGGCCAGCCCGGGCAGCCTGCCCGGCGCGGTGCTGCCCGCGCTCGCGATCGGCGCCGGGCTGCTGCTGGTCGCGCGGCCGCTCTCGGTGCTGGTGTCCGCGCTGCCGTTCCGGATGCCGTGGCGGGAGCAGGCGTTCCTGTCCTGGGCCGGGCTGCGCGGCGCGGTGCCGATCGTGCTCGCGACGATCCCGCTGACCGAGCACCTGGCCGCCGGCGAGCAGGTGTTCGACATCGTGTTCGTGCTGGTGATCGTCTTCACCCTGGTGCAGGCGCCGACACTGCCCTGGATGGCCCGCCGGCTCGCGGTCGTCGACCCGGAGGCGGCGGCCGAACTGAGCGTCGACGTCGCCCCGCTGGACAACCTGCACGCCGACCTGCTGCAGGTGGAGGTGCCGCCCGGGTCCCGCCTGGCCGGCGTCTACCTGGACGAGCTGCGGCTGCCCACCGGTGCCGCGGTCACCCTGATCGCCCGCCGGTCCGAGACGATCGTCCCAGCCGACGGGACCCGCCTGGCCGTCGGCGACCACCTGGTGATCGTGACCACGGCCGCCGCCCGGCGCCCCACCGAGCGGCGGCTGCGGGCGGTCAGCCGGGCCGGCCGGCTGGCCCGCTGGCTCGGCGAAACCGGCGACTGACCCGCCGGTCAGGTGGTGGGGAGGTAGCCGCGCAGCTCGCGCCGGGCGATCGCCATCAGGTGCACCTCGTCCGGGCCGTCGGCCAGGTGCAGGGTGCGCAGGCTGGCCCAGCTCTCGGCGAGCGGGAAGTCCTGGCTGACCCCGCCGCCGCCGTGTACCTGGATGGCCCGGTCCAGCACCCAGGACGCCATCTCGGGCACCGCGACCTTGATGGCCGATATCTCCACCCGAGCGCCGGCGTTGCCGACCGTGTCCATCAGCCAGGCCGTCTTGAGCACCAGCAGCCGGCACATCTCGATCCGGATCCGGGCCTGCGCGATCCACTCCTGCACCACGCCCTGCTGCCCGATCGCCTTGCCGAACGCGACCCGCCCCACCGCCCGCTGGCACATCAGCTCGACCGCCCGCTCGGCCGCGCCGATCGCCCGCATGCAGTGGTGGATGCGGCCGGGGCCGAGCCGCTCCTGCGCGATCCGGAACCCCTCGCCCTCGCCGAGCAGCACGTTGGCCACCGGCACCCGCACGTCGGTGAACCGCACCTCGCCATGCCCGCCGTGCGGGCCGTGGGTGTAGCCGAACACGCTCAGCCCGCGGACCACGTCCACGCCCGGGGTGTCCTTCGGCACCAGCACCATGCTCTGCCGGCGGTACCGCTCCGCGTCCGGGTCGGTCACCCCCATCACGATCAGGATCTTGCACTCCGGCGCCAGCGCGCCGCTCGACCACCACTTCCGTCCATTGAGGACATACTCGTCCCCGTCCCGCTCGATCCGCAGCGAGATGTTGGCCGCGTCGGACGACGCCACGTCCGGCTCGGTCATGCAGAACGCCGACCGGATCTCGCCGTCCAGCAGCGGCAGCAACCACTCCTGCCGCTGCTCCTCGGTGCCGAACTGGGCCAGCACCTCCATGTTGCCGGTGTCCGGCGCGGCGCAGTTCAGCGCCTCCGGCGCGAGCCCGAGCGACCGGCCGGTGATCTCGGCCAGCGGCGCGTACTGCAGGTTGGTCAGTCCGGCGCCGTGCTCCGGGTGCGGCAGGAACAGGTTCCACAGGCCGGCGGCGCGGGCCGCCTTCTTCAGCTCGGCCATGATCGGCGGCCGGGCCCACGGGTCGGCGGCGGCCGCGACCTGCTCGGCGAAGACCGGCTCGGCCGGGTAGACGTGCTGCTCCATGAAGTCCAGCAGGCGGCCGCGGAGCTCCTCGGTGCGCGCGTCGAAGACGAAGTCCATTACTGGTTAGTACCAGAGTCCGTGCCGGCGCGCCCGGTACGGCCGGCCGCCGGCGGGCCGGGCGGCCGGAGTTGTCATACCCTCGGCGGCGTGCGAGCGCTGCGATGTGCCGAGTTGGGTGAGCCGGGCCAGGTGCTGCGGCTGGCGGAGCTGCCCGATCCCAGCCCCGGGCCGGGGCAGCTGCTGGTCCGGGTCACCGGTGCGGCGCTGAACTTCCCGGACGTGCTGATGTGCCGCGGCCAGTACCAGGTCAAGCCCCCGCTGCCGTTCACCCCCGGGGTCGAGCTGACCGGCGAGGTGGTGGCGGTCGGCGCGGGCGTCACCCGGTTCGGGCCCGGCGACGCGGTGCTCGGCGCCCCGGTCGCGCCGACCGGTGGGCTGGCCGAGCTGGCACTGCTGTCCGCGGCGGACGCGCTGCCGGCTGTGCCGCAGTTCACCGCCGCGCAGAACGCCGGCTTCCTGCTGACGTACCAGACCGGGCACGTCGGGCTGCACCGGCGGGCCGGGCTGCGGGCCGGCGAGACGCTGCTGGTGCACGGCGGCGCCGGCGGGGTGGGCACCGCGGCGATCCAGCTCGGCAAGGCGGCCGGCGCCCGGGTGATCGCCACCGCCGGCGGCCCGGCCAAGGTCGCGCTCTGCCTGGAGCTGGGTGCCGACGCCGCGATCGACTACACCGCCACCGACTTCGTCCCGGCGGTGAAGGAGCTGACCGGCGGCCGCGGCGCGGACGTCATCTACGACCCGGTCGGCGGCGAGGTCTTCGCCAAGTCGTTGAAGGTGGTCGCGTTCGAAGGGCGGCTGCTGGTGGTCGGCTTCACCAGCGGCACGTTCGGCCAGGTGGTCACCAACCACCCGCTGGTGAAGAACTATTCGGTGGTCGGGCTGCACTGGGGGCTGTACCGGCAGCAGGCGCCCGAGGTGATCACCGCCGCGCACGCGGACCTGCTCAAGCTGGCCGCGGACGGCCTGATCTCGCCGTACGTCTCGGCCGAGGTCCCGCTGGCCGAAGGCCCGGCCGCGCTCGACCGGCTCGCCTCCCGGCAGACCACCGGCAAGGTCGTCGTCCGTCCGGACCAGTAGCCGTCCGGACCGACAGCCGCCCGGATCGGCAGCCGTCGGGCCCCGGCCGCCGGACCGGACGGGTCAGGAACCGGACGGGTCAGGACGGGGTGCGCGGCGACGGGACCGGGTCGGCCCGCTCTGCCGGCACTTCGCCCTTGGCGACCAGATCGGCCAACTGCTGACCGGCGCGCAGTTCAACCTGCTCGCCGAACGCCTCGCCGTGCAGCCCGCCGGCGCGGTCAAGGTCCGCCTCCGCGTCCCGAGCCACCCGGACCACCACGTCCAGCGGCACCCGGCCCTCGAACCGCGCCATCAGCCGCTCAGCAACGTCGGCAAAGGAATATGTCACGCGCTACCACCCCCGAACAGGAACCCGCACGTCAACCCGCACGTCGCTCCGCTCGAACCAGAATTGGTCACCGATGCGATCACGATTGCAATCGTCTCCATTGGTGTATACCTCTCCGCTTCGAGCCTGTCCCCGTTCCTACCCAGCTAGATCGTGTCAGCTTGATCACTTTCAGCGACGATGAGCACGGACGGGATACTTGAGAGCGGAGCCCGTAGCCGGGAATGCGGCTGTTCGGCCCGAACCGGCCCGCAGAAGGCTCCGCCGGATCGCGACGGAGCCGCAGTTGCGCGGTAACGTGATCGCGTGGCGACGTTCCGGATCAGCGAGGCGGCGGCGCTCGTCGGGGTGAGTGACGACACGGTGCGGCGGTGGGCCGAGTCCGGCCGGCTGAGCACGGTCCGGGACGGCGGCGGCCGGCTGGCGATCGACGGCCGTGAGCTGGCCCGGTTCGCCGCCGAGCTGGGCGCGGCGGTCGAGTCGCCGGCCAGCGCGGCACCGGTGGTGAGCGAGTCCGCCCGCAACCGGTTCGCCGGCATCGTCACCCGGGTCACCCGGGACGGTGTGATGGCACAGGTCGAGATCCAGGCCGGGCCGCACCGGGTGGTGTCGCTGATGAGCCGGGAGGCCGCCGACGACCTGGGCCTGCAGCCCGGCGTCCTCGCGGTGGCCGCGGTCAAGGCGACCAACGTCGTGGTGGAGCTGCCCCGGCAACGGGCCTGACGCCGGCCGTCCACATCGACTGTTCACATTCGACTGTCCAGAGCGGACAGGTTGCGGAGGAGGCTGCGATGCGGTGGCGCCGGGTGGCAGTGGTGGCTGGGCTGAGCATGTTGCTGGTCAGCTGCGGGTCGAACGATTCGAGCAACCCGCCGGCGGCGGGCAGTGGCACCGGCACCAGCGCCGGCACCTCGTCGTTGAACGGCACGATCACCGTGCTGGCGGCGGCCTCACTGACCGAGTCGTTCACCGAACTGGGCAAGCAGTTCGAGGCGGCGCACCCCGGGGTGAGCATCAAGTTCAGCTACGGGGCCTCGTCCACGCTGGCCACCCAGATCGTGAACGGCGCGCCGGCGGACGTGTTCGCCTCGGCCAGCCCCAGCAACATGGACCAGGTGGTCAAGGCCGGCGAGGCCAGCGCCCCGGCCACCTTCGCCCGGAACGTGCTGGAGATCGCGGTGCCGCCGGACAACCCGGCCAAGATCGCCGCGGTGGCCGACCTGGCCAGGTCCGGCGTGAAGGTCGCGGTCTGCGCGCCGCAGGTGCCGTGCGGCAAGATCGCCGCGAAGGTGTTCGAGAACGCGAAGGTCACGGTCAAGCCGGTCACCCTCGGGCAGGACGTCAAGGCGGTGCTGACCGCGGTCCGCACCGGTGAGGTGGACGCCGGCCTGGTCTACGTGACCGACGTGAGGTCCGCCGGCAGCGCGGTCACCGGGGTCGAGATCCCGGCCGAGCAGAACGCCTCCACCGACTACCCGATCGCCGTCACCAAGGCCGCCAAGAACACCGCGCTGGCGCAGGCGTTCGTCGACTACGTGAAGTCCAGCGACGGGCAGGCCCTGCTGAGCAAGGCCGGCTTCGCCAGCCCGTGACCGGACCCGTCCGGCCGCCCGGCCCGGCGGCTGGCCCAGGCCCAGTGGCTGGCCCGGGCCCAGTGGCTGGCTCGGGCCCGGCGGCTGGCCCGGGCCCGGCGGCTGACCCAGGCGCGGCGGCTGGCCCGGCGGCTGGCGGGTGAACCGCCGGGGCAGGCGGCGAGGCGGACGGCGGGTGCCGGCCGGGGTGCCGGCGGCGCTGGCGGTGCCGGCCGCGGTGGCGGTGGCGTTCCTGCTGCTGCCGCTGGCCGGGCTGCTGGTCCGGGCGCCCTGGCGCGGGCTGCCGCGGCTGCTCACCGAGCCGGCGGTGCGGCAGGCGCTCGGGCTCTCGCTGCTGGCAGCGAGCTCGGCGACCGGTATCGCGCTGCTGATCGGGGTGCCGCTGGCCTGGCTGCTGGCCCGGGTCGAGTTCCCCGGCCGGGCGGTGCTGCGCGGGCTGGTAACGCTGCCGCTGGTACTGCCACCCGTGGTCGGCGGCGTCGCGCTGCTGCTCGCGTTCGGGCGGCGGGGCCTGATCGGCAAGCACTTCGCGTCCGTCTACACGCTGCCGTTCACCACCGCCGGCGTGGTCGTGGCCGAGACGTTCGTGGCGATGCCGTTCCTGATCGTCGCGGTCGAGGGCGCGCTGCGCTCGGCCGACCACCGGTACGAGGAGGCGGCCGCCACCCTCGGTGCCAGCCGGTGGACCACGTTCCGCCGGGTCACCCTGCCGCTGGTCGGGCCGTCCATCGGCGCCGGCGCGATCCTGTGCTGGGCCCGGGCGCTCGGCGAGTTCGGCGCGACCGTCACGTTCGCCGGCAACTTCCCCGGCACCACCCAGACCATGCCGATCGCCGTCTACACCGCCCTGGAGACCGACCCGGAGGCGGCGATCGCGCTGTCCCTGGTGCTGCTCGCCGTTTCCATCATCGTGCTGGTCGGCCTGCGCGAACGCTGGCTGCGCGGCGCCCTGCAATGACTCTGTCCACAATGGACGCCGACACGTCCGGGCTGCGGGCGGTGGCGCGGGTCCGGCGGGGCGCGTTCACCCTGGACGCCGAGGTGACCGCGGCCCGCGGCGAGGTGGTGGCGCTGCTCGGGCCGAACGGCGCCGGCAAGTCGACCATGCTGCGGGTGCTGGCGGGGCTGCTGCCGGTCGACACCGGCGAGGTCGTGCTGGACGGCGCGCCGCTGGACGACCCGGCGCGCGGCGTGTTCGTGCCGGCCGCGGCCCGTCCGGTGGGCCTGGTGTTCCAGGACTACCTGCTGTTCCCGCACCTGTCGGTGCGGCAGAACGTCGAGTTCGCGCCGCGGGCGCAGGGCGCCAGCCGGGCCCAGGCGCGGGCGCTCGCCGACCCGCTGCTGGCCCGGTTCGGGCTGACCGAGCTGGCCGGGCGGCGGCCCGGCACGCTGTCCGGCGGGCAGGCGCAGCGGGTCGCGCTGGCCCGCACGCTCGCCGCCGCGCCCCGGCTGCTGCTGCTGGACGAGCCGCTTGCCGCGCTGGACGCCAGCACCCGGCTCGCCGTCCGGGCCGAACTGCGCGAGCACCTCAGCTCGTACGGCGGGCCGGCGCTGGTCGTCACGCACGACCCGGTGGAGGCGATGGTGCTGGCCGACCGGCTGGTCGTGGTCGAAGCCGGCCGGGTGGTGCAGGACGGCGCCGCCACCGAGATCGCCCGCCGGCCGCGCACCGAGTACGTGGCCCGGCTGATGGGGCTGAACCTCTACCGCGGCACGGCCGGCGGCGGCACCGTCGACCTGGATGGCGGCGGCCGGCTGGTGGTGGCCGACGCCGAGGCGGCCGGGAGAGTGCTGGTGGCGCTGCGGCCGGCCGCGGTCAGCCTGCACACCGACCAGCCGCGGCAGGCCAGCCCGCGCAACGCCTGGGCCGGCACGGTGTCCACAGTGGAACCCATGGGCGACCGGGTCCGGGTGACGATCGCGGCGGTGCCCCCGGTCCGCGCCGACGTCACCCCGCTCGCCGTCGCCGAGCTCGGCCTGCGCCCCGGCCGTCCGGTATGGACAACGGTCAAGGCGACCGAACTGGACGTCTACCCGGCCGGCTGAACCCGGTGCCCGCCCGGCCGGCGGTCCAGGCGGGTCCGGCCACGAGCGGCCGGATCGGGTCGATGCCGGGGCGGGCCGGGCCGGCCACGCAGCGGGCCGAGTCGGGTCGATGCCGGGGTCGGCCGGGCCGGGTCGATGCCGGGGCGGGCCGGGCCGGCCCGGGCGGCGGCGGTCAGGCGCGGCGACGGCGGCGGATCCGGCGGGCCACCAGCAGCGTGGCGACCAGGGTGACCCCGCCGATGACGCCCAGCCCGGTCGGCGACGTGGCGGCGCCGACCGCCTTAGCCCGCCCCCGCTCAGCCAGCCGCTTCGGACTGGCCCGCTCGGCCAGCTTGTCGAGCGTGCTGGCCAACTGGTCGCGGGTCTGCTCGATCTCCCGCTGAATCGTCTCCGGCGTCCGGGTCATGGTCGACAGCCTGCCACGGTCGGGGCGGCCGGGTCGCGGGTATACCGGGTCAGCGCTGCACCGGCGGCCTGCCGCGCCGTCACGCCACCCCCAGCGCCGCCGGCAGCGTGGCCAGGCTCGCCGCCAGCGTGGCCAGCTGCGTCCGCAGCCTGGCCCGGTCCGCCGCCGTCAGCGCGGTGAACGACCGCCAGCCGCCGACGGTCAGCTGGTACGGCCGCAGCGAGGTGTCCACCGCGACGAACTGCCCGCGCAGCCGGCCCAACAACGCATTGTCCTTTTTGGTCAGGGCCGGCTCGAAGACCAGCAGCGCAGCCCGGCAGCCGTCGATGTTCGCGGCGACGTCCCACAGGTCGGTGTGCGAGTAGCGGTCCTCCGCGCCGGCGAGCTTGCGCTTCGCCACCTCGCCGAGCAGCTCGCCGGCGCCCACCGCGACCGCCCGCGCGGTGATCGGCGCGCCGGCCAGCGTGGTCTCCAACGTGACCAGGTCCCGGTCCAGCTGGTCGGCGAACGGCCTGCCGCCGGCGGCACTGTTCCGCACCCAGAGCAGGTACTCCAGCCGGTGCCAGCCAGTGAACCGCGGGTCGGTCGGGCCGGCGAAGTCGTCCACCCGGCTATCCACCGCGCCGTCGATCCCGGCGACCAGGCCCGCGACCGGCCCGATCCGTGCCCAGCTCTCCCGGCTCGGCGCGTACAGCTCCTTCGCCCGGGCGACATTGCCGGCCCGGACCGCGTCGGTGAACTTCGTGGTCTTCACCCGCAACGTGCTGACTTCACCCTCGACGTACCGGCGGTACGCGGTCGCCCCCGCCTCGACCACGGCGTCCCCGGCCGGCGGACCCTGGTCGCCGCCGACCTGGGTGGAACCCGGGCCCGGCCCGGAGCCGGCCCGGCTGCTGGCCGGGGTCCGGCCGTCCGACCTGGCCGCGGCCCCGTCATCCCCGCCGCAGCCGGTCAGCCCCAGCAGGCAGACCGCGGCGAGGGCGACGGCGGCAGGCAGCGCTCGGGTCACCAGTCGTTCCCCTTCCGATCAAGATCAGGTCAGCCTTGCCGGCCCGGTCGGTGACCTGTCCGGCGGGCACCGAAAGCGGCCAGTAGCGTGACGCTATGCCCGACACCCCACGTCTCGCCCCCGGCGACAAGGCCCCCGACTTCACCCTCCCCGACGCCGACGGCAAGCCGGTCTCGCTGGCCAGCTACCGCGGCCGCACCGTCGTCGTCTACTTCTACCCGGCCGCCAGCACCCCCGGCTGCACCAAGCAGGCCTGCGACTTCCGGGACAATCTGGCCGAGCTCAACGGCGCCGGCATCGACGTCATCGGCATCTCCCCGGACACCCCGGCCAAGCTCACCAAGTTCCGCGACGCCGAACAACTGACCTTCCCACTGCTGTCCGATGTGGACAAGACCGTGCTCACCAGCTACGCCGTCTACGGCGAGAAGCAGCTGTACGGCAAGACCGTCGTCGGCGTGATCCGCTCCACCTTCGTCATCGCCCCGGACGGAACCATCGCCCAGGCCCTCTACAACGTGAAGGCCACCGGCCACGTGGCGAAGCTGCGTAAAACCCTGCCAGCCTGACCCGTACCCTTAGCAGCAAGCGGGAGTGGCGTAACTGGCAGCCGCGCCAGACTTAGGATCTGGTGCCTTCGGGCATGGGGGTTCGAGTCCCCCCTCCCGCACGGACTTGAGCTGACCATGCTCGCGGAGGGCGCTCGCCGGGGCGTCCGTCATGCTGGCCGCGGGGGCCGAGCCCCCGCGGACCCCACGGTGCGGACGC
The DNA here is from genome assembly GCA_963714145.1 of uncultured Actinomycetota bacterium. Lineage (GTDB taxonomy): Bacteria > Actinomycetota > Actinomycetes > Mycobacteriales > CADCTP01 > JBBWZH01. Next base: position 5,214,163 of record OY970235.1, read on the forward strand.
CACCGGATCGCATCATGGTGCGGTCACGGACACGAGCTCGGGTGATCTCTGCTCGCGGAGAACGCTCGCTTTGATCGCTTCGTAATGCCTGCTCAGGGGGCCGAGCCCCCTGAAACCCCGCGGTGCGGACGGCGCCGGCTGGGGGACGGCTGGCCCTCGGGGTGGTCGTTCTAGCGGCTTGAAGATCGTTGACAGCAGTAGGTGACAGCAACCGGTTCACACGTCGCCGTCGAGCGGGTTGTCCAGCTTGCCCAGCGCCTCGCGTTGGGTGTCGAGGGAGACGTGGCCGTAGACGGTCATGGTCATTTCGATCGTGGAGTGGCCGACGATCTCCATGACCACGCGGGGCGGAACGCCAGGTCGAGGAGCAGGCTGACGCAGGTGTGTCTCAAGTCGTGCAGCCGGCTCCTCGGTACGCCGGCCCGGTCGCACAGCTGGCCGAACATCCGGGTGAAGTTCCACGGCTTGATCGGCAGCCCCGCCCGGGTCGTGAAGACGAGATCCGAGCCCGGCCAGGGCGCCGCGGCGGCCTCCCGCTCGACCGCCTGTCGAGTCTGATGGCGTCGGAGCGTCCGGACCACCATCGGCGGCAACGGCACCGTCCGCCGCGACTCGTTCGTCTTCGGCGGCAGGTACAGCAGCTCGCCGCCGACGCGGTGCAGGGGTTCGCCGGACCTGCAACGTCTCCCCGGTCAGGGCGGCCATCGGCGGAGTCACGGCAACGCACCCTATCCGGCGACTACCAGTCCCCGCCCAGTCCCGCCCCGCCGCCCACCAGGTAGCCTCGGCCGCGCTGTCCGCGTGGTGCACCACGTGAGCCGATTGTCGGGAGCCGGAGGTACGACGCGCGTGGACGCTGGCTCTGCGCCGCTCAACCCGGACAACGCCCGCGCAGCGCTGGCCATTGCCTGCCGTACGGTCGGGGTCGACGCTGTAGGCGCCGTGCTGATCCGCCTCGGCGAGAATGCCGTCTTCCGTCTCCAGGCCGCGCCGATCGTTGCCCGGGTAGGACGGTCGGCTGACCGACTGAGCGACGCCGAACGCGAGGTACGGGTCGCTCGGTGGCTTGAGCAAGCCGGTGTGCCCGCCATCCGTCCGCTGGACGTGGCTCAGCCGATCGAGGCGGACGGCCGGGTCGTCACGCTGTGGGAGTCGGCCTCCGACGAGGAGGACTACGGCTCGACCGCGCAGCTTGGGACGCTGCTCCGCCAGCTGCACCGGTTGGATGCGCCGGCAGATCTACGCCTGCCACCGGTCGAGCCGTTCGGCCGCGCCCTGCGGCGAATCGAAGACGTTTCCGGACTGTCCGCGGAGGACCGATCGTTCCTCCGCCAGCGGGCCGACGCTCTCACCGCCGAGTACGCCGGGTTGACCTTCGTGCTTCCACCCGGACCGGTGCACGGTGATGCCAACGTCGGCAACGTGATCCGCGACCGGGACGGCCGAGCGTTGTTCCTCGACCTGGACGGCTTCGCCTCCGGCGCCCGCGAGTGGGACCTGATCTTGACGGCCATCTACTACGACCGGTTCGGCTGGCACACAGGCGCGGAGTACCGCGACTTCGTAGACGCCTACGGATACGACGTCATGAAGTGGCCGGGCTACCAGATCTTGCGCGACGTCCGCGAGTTCCTGATGGTCACCTGGCTCGTACAGAACGCCGCCGAGGACACGACGGTGGCCCGCGAGTTCGCCAAGCGCATGCAGACGCTCCGGACCGGCGGCAGTCCGCGGGACTGGAAGCCGTTCTAGGCCGCTGCGCCGGCCGGGTGCCACAGCGGGTGATCCGTCGCGTGCTCGGCCAGCTTCCGCACCGCCGGCAGCTGCGCGAACGCCGCCAGCTGCGCGCGGAACGCCCGCAGGTACTCCTCGCAGCGCGCTGATTTCAGGCCCGCGCCGAGGTCGAGCGCGCATTTGGTTGCCGCGCAGGCTTCATCGACGTCACCGCCGCTGAGGTGACCCACCGCGAGCACCATCGTCACGAAGAAGTCGCTACGAGCCGAAGTGCCCGTAATGGCCTGCTGGGCGTAGGTGACGGCATCCCGCGACCGGCCAAGGTCCCGGTAGCAGTGCGCGAACTCCGCCGCCAGCTCGGCATCGTCCATGTACGTAGTCCAGTCGGGGCCATCGCCGGGTCGGCGCCGCTCGAACACGCGAACCGCCTCACTCAGCGTCCGCTGCGCACCAACCTCGTCCCCGCCCGCCGCCAGCGCACGTGCCTCCATCGCGTGGAAATGCGCGGTCAGCGTCGGTGTGGTCTGCCGGCCCGTGCCGACGTGCGCCGCCCGGGCCAGGTTGACCGCCTCCCGGTGCCGGCCAAGGAACGTCGCCTGGTGGCTCATCGCGTCAAGGATGCTGCCGGCCAGCAGCACGTCGTCCGCGGCTTGAGCGAGCCGCAGCGCCTGGATGAAATACCGCTGTGCCAAGCCGTGTGCGCCAGCGTCGTACGACATCCACGCGCCGAGGAGTGTTGCCTCCGACACCGCCGCGTGCAGCGACCGGCCGGTGGGCTCGCTGTACCGGCCGGCCAGCAGCGCGGTCGCATCGGTACGCAAGAACTCGATCAGTGACCGCCGAGCGTGGCCGCCGCCAAACCTGTTGTCCAGCTGCGCGAAGGCGTCCACAGTGGACTGAATCCTGTCCACATCGGACACACCGACGCGGACGCCGGCCGGCCGCTCAGTCAGCGGATCCGGGCCCGAGCGCACCAGCCAGCTCAGCGACGCGTCCGCCCATGCTGCCGTGACGGCCGGAGCCGAGACGATGACCTGCAATTCCTCATGTTCGGCCTGCCACAAGCGACCGAGGTTGCTCGCCGCCTGGTCGACATCGTCCGGGTAGCCGACGCCGAGATCCGCGGACGGCGTATCGGCGGCTGGCAGGCCGATGTCCGCGAGCGTGACGGTGCGGCCGAGCCGCGCGCCGAACACGTCCACCAGGAGTCGCGCCGTCTTCTCGCGCGGCCGGGTACCGGACAACCACCGGCTCACGGCCGTGTGATCACAACCGACCGGGCTGCCACGCCGGGCGGACAGCTCGCGAACCGAGCGCGCGAGCGCCTTGTGGGAGAGACCGGCCTCGGTCATCACGTCCGCCAGTCGATCGTTCGGCCGGGTGTCGGTCACTCCACCTCCTCGCTACCCGCCCAGGGGGCGCATCCGCGCGCGGCACCGCGCACATTTGCGTCCCCGTTGTGCGCCTGCCTCGCAACTGGTTTCGCCGGCAATCTGCTCACAAGACGATCTCGGTGCAGCACGAATGATACAAGGCCATTCGTGGGCAATCGGGAATCCGGTGAAGGAGTAGACCGCCCGTGTCCGCGTCCCCCACGCCACCTCGCCTTCGCGAGTTGCGCATGGCTCAGGGCTGGACGCAGGAAGAGGTCGCCGAGCGCTTGGTCCAGCTGGCCTGGACGCGCTTCCACCAGCAGGCCGCGGTGAACGCCGACATGGTGGGCAAGTGGGAGCGCGGCACCAAGGGAATCAGCCTCCGCTACCGGAAGCTGCTCGCCGCCCTGTTCCGGGTGACCATCGACCAGCTCGGCCTGGACGGGCCCGCCGAGCACCCGGCCCACGATGACGAGTCGCTGGTGGCGATCCTCGACAACGCCGCCGAGCTGCTCAACCAGCTTGGCGGAGCCGCCCACGTCGTCCGCCCGCAGGTACTCGCCGCGCTCAGCGACGAGATGCTGAGCCGCCGCAGCCTGCTCGCCATCCTCGACCCGACCCCGCCGGCCACCCGCTCAGCGCCAACCGACGCGACGCTCGCCGATCTCGAAGACCTCGCCGCGCAGTACGAAACCGCGTACCACACCGCCGCGCCGGCCGCGCTGCTGACGGCCGTTGCCGCGCAGCTGCGCATCACCACGGACGCTCTGCGCACCGAGCAGTCCGCCGGCGCCCGGCAGCGCTACCTCCGCAACCGCGCCCGGGTCGCCATCCTCGCCGGCCGCCTGGCCGGAGACGACCTCGGCAACGTCATGACCGCCCGCGCCTACTTCGCCCAGGCCACCGACGATGCCCACCAGCTCGGCGACCAAGCCGTCGCCGCCATCGCCATCGGCTACACGGCCCAGCTGGCCATCCACGAACGCCAACCCGCCGCCGCCCTGGCCCACCTCCGCACCGCCGCCGCCCTGGCCGTCACCGACCCGACGATCACGTCCTGGCTGGCCGGCCTCGAAGCCACCGCGTACGCGGACGCTGGCAACCACCCCGCAGCCCGCGACGCCATCGATCGTGCCCAAGCCTTGCTGGCCAAGCCCACCGCCGCCCGGGCCTTCCTATGGTTCACCGACCGCGATCCCGCCCACTTAGCCGCCGTCGCGGGCCACGTTCAGCTGAAGGCCGGCGATGTCAACGCCGCCCACTTGCTTACAAGTGCGGCGAGCCACCTTGAGTCTCTCGGCCCACGGGCTTACCGACTCACTGTCCTCTGCCTAGTAGATGACGCCGAGGCCGCGCTACAGACTGGCGCTCTGAAGGAAGCAGTTCTGGCTGCGGGGCGGGCCGTCGAACTCCTCCGAAGCCGACCTTATGCGATCGGCGCCACTCGGCTACGAGCCTTTCGCGACACCTACGCCCAGCTGGCCAGTGACACGGTGGGCCTCCGCAGCATCGACGATCAACTCGCCCACTTCGCCGCGTAGGAGCGAGTCACGATCCGGGTAGGATTGGCATGCACAACCGGTGCCACACGGATCTTGAGGAGTCAGATATTTCAACCCAACAGGATCTGACCGAAGCTGATTTTTCCTGCAAGCCGAAACCCTTACTTCGAATACCTCGGTGGCCGCGGAGAATGTCGGCAGCCCTCACCACATGGGTCGGCCGAGTCCTTAGCTACGTGGGCCACTGGATTGTCTTTGGATATTTCCGGGACCCGCGCGGAACCAATCTTGAGGCCCTACATGCTTCGGCTTCATGGCGCTATGGATTATGGTCCACCTACGATCACGAAGCAACGAACCTTGACGCGAAAATACTTAAGGATCATCAGCGAACCTATCGCCGCTCATGCGTCGATGTGGCTAGGCGCGCGTGGAAGGAACAACTGGCAGTCAACCTACTATTCTTTCTTATTGCCCTCTCCGGTTCGATAGTCTACGTTCTCGCCGCCACCTCCTACTTCCTTCAACTCGTGGGTGGCCGTTCACTTCCATTCATTGCGCTGTTCGTTGTCGCACTTACTGGCAACGCATTGCTCGCCTACAGGCATTTGTTCGAACATGAGCCTTGGCTTGTCCTGCTCTTGCTATGCGGAGGCTGGAGCCTCCTTGCCGGTGGCGCGTTTTCCGCCCTTCATGGCCATGACGAGGCCCACCCTTCAGTAGCAACAAGAGCGCTGGGGGCTGCGGCCATAACCGCAGTCGTCGTCGCGGGTTTCAACCTCTTCGGCGCCTTGCTGGCCTGGCTCTCGTACGCCCTCGCCCGCTGGACCGTCAGTAAGAGGAGATTTCGCCAGTACCCGCACAGCTATCTACTTGGCGAGCTCCAGGACATCTCTTTCGTACTGCTAGACGGCATCGGAGACCCACTTGACATTCACTTCCGACGCTGGTTGATATCGCGGCTGGATGCCTCCGCAATCATGTTGGAGACAGCATTGCCCAGAGCGCTTCGACTTCCCGACGCGACCCACCAGGGAACAATGCTGTCTCGATATCGCGCCGCAGCAGCAGCTGTTCGTGAATGCCAACTCATGGTATCGATGCCGACGCCAGGAACCTCCGCCGATATACGTCGGGTAATTTATCGACTCTCGGTCTCAATCGCCTGCTCGGACTACGAGCTTCTCCCGACCGGCACGACGTCGGCTCCAGTGCAGCGCCGGCAACTGCTTGGCCGGTGGATTTCAACGGGACGGCATTTGGTATTGGCCGTCATTCCTGCCGTTCTGCTCACCGTTGTAGGACGTACCAACCTCGACCTCCCCGACTACGCCGTTCCGACCATAGGTCTGTTCGCCTTCGTTTGGGCACTGGTAAACCTCCTCGCAGCCGTTGATCCGGCATTCTCTGACAAGCTTACGTCCGCGCTAGACCTCACTGCCGTGATCCGTGGAGGGAACCCTCCTCCTTCGGGTCCTGACTGACGGGGACCTCACCGGGGCCATCACCGGCCCCCCTCAGCATAGAGTTTCTCTTCTTGGTCGAGTGCCGGCCCTGCGGGCCGGCCCGCCCGGCCGGTCGCGGCCGCTGCGCGCGGCGCTGCCGCGCCGTGCTCGGACCGCACCAGCCGGCGGACAGGACCCCGGGCCAGGCAGACCAGAGCGAGCCGTCCCCGAGCTGGCGTTGCCGGGCGCCGGAGGCGGCGTCCTTCTCGCCCGAGAGTGGTTCCAGTCGGACGGAGGCTTGTCAAGGCGGGAAAGCGTGCCTCGACAAGCCTTCGCCCGACCGAAGATCCGCAGTGGCGAGTACGACGCCGCGGAGTGACGCCGCTCCAAGACGTGACCCGCGCCCGGCTCGCTTGGAGGACGACGATGAGCACCAGGACCAGGACCGCTCGGCAGTGTGAGGGGCAGTTGTGGCTGACGTTCGAGTGGCCGAAGCCGACTGACCGGGTGCCGGTCCGCTGTATGGGTTGTTCGTGGCGGGGGCGCCGGGTCCGGCGGGGTGCGACGGTCCGGCCGTGTCCGCGATGCGCCGGGCAGGTCCGGCCGGGTGCGCGGCGCGGCCAGGGATCACGCGCGGTCGGTGGGCGGGTGCCTGACGGTGTGCGTGTCCTGCCGGGCAGGGCGGCCGGTCAGCTGGCGTCGCCGCGAGATGACCAGGCGTCGGCGGCGACGCGGATCAGCACGAGGTAAGGGTCGCGCTCGTCATCGCCGCGGCGCAGCTGCGCGGCAGCGAGCCGCAGCTGCGCGGCTACCACTGCCGGCGCGGGCCGGGTTCCGGTGACCGCGCGGAGCCAGGCCAGGGCTGCGGCGTGCGCGTGTATCACCTCGACCGCTCGGTCAGCCGCCTGGTCGGGTGTGCCGCACAGGGCCTCGATCAGGGCGTGCGCCCGGGCGTGGTCGCTGCTGGCCATTCGCGTGGTCCCCACGGATCGGAGCGTCAGGAGTTCGGTAGCGGAACGGGGCCTCCGGGTGATCGACCAGCCGCCGCGTCACCCAGGGGCGGAGGATGACGCGGCGGCCGGAGACGTTCGGGCCGGGTGGCCCGGGTAGCGGGTCAGGTGTCCAGGGGCTGACCTCGGTCGTCGTAGCCGGACAGCCCCCATCAGCGCGGCGTGGAACACGGCCTACTCCTCGTCGTCCAGGCCCGGGCCGCGTAGGTCGTCCAGTGAGGTGATCGGTTCAGGCTTGCCGGCCGTTGCCGACGCGGCTACGCCGGTAGTCGGGTCACTGTCGCGTGTGGACATTTGTCGATCCCCTCCGTGTCAGGCGGTTCGCTGCGCCGACAGCCCATCCACGGCGCCGGCCTGCTCATCTGGCATCAGCTGGTCGACGCGCACGCCCAGCGCCCAGGCCAGCGCACGCAGCCGGACCACGTCCACACCGTGCGCCCCGCGCTCGATCGAACTCACGAAGTTGCGCGACATCCCCGCCTGACGGGCGAGCTGCTCCTGCGACAACTCCCGGTCGATCCGGGTCAGCTTGACCCGCTTACCCATCGCCCGCAGGAACACCCGATTCTGCTCGGGCGAGAATGGCCCCAGCCCGGTACCCGCCACCGCCCCACCCACGACCGACACCGCCCGGACCGACCGCATCTCCTGCCCGGACCCGGTCATCGCGTCGTCTCCGACCGCTCCGACACAAGCGAGTCAACCGGCACCCGCAACGCCGCCGCCAACCGCCGCACCATCCGCACCGACGGGCGAGGCTTCCCCCGCTCCACACCGCCCACCCACTCCGGATGCTTCCCCACCGCCGCAGCCAACTCCTCCTGCGACCAACCACGTGCCACCCGCGCGTCCTGAACCCGCCGACCGACCAGCCGGTCGTACTCCTCATCACTGAGAGCCACCCGCGGGACCTTCAGCCGCCGCTCCTCCGCCACGTCATCCAGCCACCCCACCAACGCGCACAGGTCCAGCCGACGCACCGCCACGTAGTCGCTATCGGACTCCATCTCCCACACCAGCCGCGACAGACACTCCACCCCCTCCCGATCCAGACCCACCGGCCCATAGAACGCCAGCAGATCCCGCACCTCCTGGTCCTCGACACTCCTCAGCAACCTCACGACGACGCACCCCGCTCCGGCGCCATCGGTGACACGAGCAGCGCTGTGTAGACCTGGCTCGTCGTCACGTCCGTTCCGCACACCGCTGCGAGCAGCGCGTAGGCGAACTCGTCGCCGGACCCCGCGCCCAACCACCGCGCAGCCGCGTCCACCACGGCTACCCGTTGCACCGCAGACAGTCGCGACTCGCGACCGGCCAGTACGGCGACCGCCGCCAGCCGCTGCGACGCGCTTACGCCGGCGAACTCGCGAGCGGCACAGCTCAGCGCACCAAGCTCACCCAACGCCGCAGCGCCGGCCTCCAGCGTCCGGGACAGCACCGCGCTGTTCGGCCCGAGTGCCCGGGACCTGTCATCCAGCAGATGCGCCAGCGTGTGCGCCCGGGACACTGGCAGCCGCAACACCAGCTCCGGGGCCGCTGAGTCGGCGCCTGCCGACTCGATCACCTCGCCGCCGTCCAGCACGACCCGGAAGGGCCGCGGAGCGCGCTCGGTAGGGTCCTTCATTAGGCTCCGCCTCTCGTAGACAGGGGTGGGGCCCAGGCCCCGGCCGGTGTTCCAGCACCGACCGGGGCCGTCCAGATTGCTCGTGTCAGCCGCTATTCGATCGCGGCCGGCACGTCGGCAGAAGGTCCCGAACTAGTCTCCACAGCCAGGAACTCGCCGGTCACACACCAGTCCCGGCAGGGCCGATCTGACAGCAGAAGTTGACAGCAGCCGCTGCTGACACGAGGCCGACACGGACATGACGTCTGACCTGCGCGAATAGACGAGTCCAGACGGCCGGAGCCCCCTGCCGGGACTTAGGATCTGGTGCCTTCGGGCATGGGGGTTCGAGTCCCCCCTCCCGCACGGACTTGGGCTGACCATGCTCGCGGAGGACGCTCGCCGGGGCGTCCGTCATGCTGGCCGCGGGGGCCGAGCCCCCGCGGACCCCACGGTGCGGACGCCGCCAGCCCGCATCATGGTGCGTCACCGACACGAGCTCGGAGACACCCGCTCGCGCGGAACGCTCGCTGGGGCACTCGTCATGCTGTGGCTCTGCGGATCGGTTCGGGCGGGAACGGCGAACGGGGGGCGAGGGTGGCGGGGGATTCGGCGGGGTGGTTGGCGGTTCGGGAGGTGCTGCGGCGGGGGCGGTGGGAGCTGGGCGTGGCGGCGGCCCGGGAGTATCCACTGTGGACGACGGTGGGCGGGACGCCGTTGTTGTCCACCGCGGCCTGGTTGCCGGGGCGGCCGGTGCCGGTACGGGACGTCCGGCTGGAGTACCGGGGGGATGTCGGGTTCAACTGGGTGACCGGCGCGGCGGCGGGAGTGGTGCCGGCGCCGTACCGGCGGTATTCGGCGGCGGTGGCGGGGCTGGCGCGGCCGCGGTTGTTCGAGGATCGGCCTACCTACCGGTTACTGGACGCGGACCTGCGTGCCGAGCCGCGGCTGGTGTTCGGGGCCGGTAGCTACTTCGACGGCGTCGACGTGGGCGAGGCGTGCGCGCACGAGTACGTGGCGGCGATGCTCGAGCCGGCCGGGCCGGTCGGGCGCCAGCCGCTGCGCCGGGCGGTCGGTGACCCGTGTGACCCGCGGCGGCGGCGGATCAACGTCGCGGTCAGCACGCTGACGTTGCGGTACGACCGGGGTACGGGCGCGGCCAGCTTCCTGGTGCACCGGCGGGACGGGGCGGCGGTCGGGCACGCCGGGGGCATGCTGCAGGTGCTGCCGGTGGGGATCTTCCAGCCGTCCGGCACCGGGCCGGACGACGTCCGCAACGACTTCTCGCTGTGGCGGTGCATGGTGCGGGAGTTCGCCGAGGAACTGCTCGGCGAGCCGGAGGTGCACGGGCCCGACGGGGCGCCGGTCGACTACGCCGGCTGGCCGTTCGCGGCCCGGCTGACCGCGGCGCTGCAGGCCGGCCAGGTCCGGGCGCACTGCCTCGGCATCGGCGTCGACCCGCTGACGCTGGCCACCGACATCCTCACCACCGTGGTCATCGACGCGCCGCTGTACGACGAGCTGTTCGGTCGGCTCGCCGGGCGCATCGACGAGGGCACGATCCTGCCGCCGATCCCGTTCGACGCCGACCAGGTCGAGCGCTACGCCCGGCGCGAGCCGATGCAGGCGGCCGGCGCCGCGCTGCTCGCGCTCGCCTGGACGTACCGGCACGCCCTGCTGGCCTGAGCCGGACGCACCCCCTCCGGCGCGGCCCAGCCAGCGGGCGCCCGCACCGAAGGTGACGACAATCATGCGCTAGATTACCGAGCGTAGTCGGGCCGGCCGAGGACGGGGGTTCAGGTGGGCAGGACACGGGTGTGGCGGCGTTGTTCCGGGCTGGTGGCCGGCGGGATGGTGCTCGCGTTCAGCGCGGTCCCGCCCGGCTGGGCGGCCGCCGGCCCGGCGGCGGACGCCGCGACGTTCCACGTGGTGGCGACCCTCCCGGTGGCGGCCCGGCCGGTCGGCGTCGGGGTCGAGCCATCCATCCGGGCGGTGTACGTGGCCAGCGGGCCGGCCCAGTCGGTCTCGGTCATCGACGCGGACACCGGCCTGGCCACCGACAGCATCCCGGTCGGCGCCGGCGCGAACGGGGTGGCGGTGGACCAGGTCAGCCGCACCGTCTACGTGACGAACACGGGCGCCAACACGGTCAGCATCATCGATGCGAAGACCAACGCCGTGACCGCCACCGTGCCGGCCGGGCCGCAGCCGTACTTCGTCGCGGCCGACCCGCGGGCGCACACCGCGTACGTGACCAACGTCGGCGGCAACACGGTCACCGTGATCGACATGGCGACGGCCAGCGTCCGGGCCACGGTCATGGTCGGCAACCAGCCGGCCGGCGTCGCGGTCGACCCGAGCGCCCGGCTGGTGTACGTGGCCAGCTCCAACCTGGGCGACACCATGTCCGTGCTGGACGCCGACGCGGACACCGTGGTCGCCACCGTGACGGTCGGCAGCAACCCGGCCGGCGTCGCGGTCGACCCGGGCCTGGGCGCGGTCTACGTCGCCACCGCCGGCGGCCTGGCCGTCGTCGACACCGGGACGAACACGGTGACCGCGACCGTGCCGGTCGGCGCCAACCCGTACGCCGTCGCGGTGGATCTGACCACCCACCTGGTGTACGTGACCAGCCTCGACGACGGCACGGTCGCGGTGCTGGACGGGACGACCCACGCCGTGCTGCGCACCCTCCCCGCCGGTTCCAGCCCGGCCGGGGTGGACGTCGACCCGCTCGACCACACCGCGTACGTGGCGAATGCGGGCAGCGACAACGTGACGGTCGTCGGCCGCTGGGTGCCACCGGTGGTCACCAGCCAGCCGGCGGACGCGGCGGTCCCGTCCGGCGAGATGGCCACGTTCACCGTGGCCGGCTCCGGCAGCCCGCGACCGCGGGTCCGCTGGCAGCGGCGGCTGCCGACCCAGCAGGGCTGGCACGCCATCCCGGAAGCGGACGGCCTGACCCTCTCGTTCCTCGCCACCGCGCGGCTGGACGGCACCTGGTACCGCGCGGTGCTGACCAGCCCGGCCGGCACCGCGACCAGCGACCCCGCCCAGCTGACCGTGCAGGGCGGGACCCCGATCGAGCCGCCGACCGAGCCGCCGACCGGCCCGCCCCGCTATCCCGGGCCGCAGCCTCCACCGTCCTGATCCCGGCCCGACTCCGGGCCGGGCCGGTCGGCGGGTCGGGTTGCGGGGCAGGCAATGGGACGGGGCCCGCGGGCGCCGGCGACCGGATCCGGGTCAGGGGGATCGCGGTCCAGCGGGTCGGGGGCCGTCGAGGGGCCCGGTGGGAGCCACCGTGGCTCCAGCTGGGTCGGCGGGTGACAGCGGGGGGGTGGTGCCCGCGGACGCCGACGACCGGGCGTCTCGAGCCGGCGCCCGCGGGGGCTCAGGGTTCGGCAGGCGGATCGTCCAGGCCGCCGGACCGGCGTTCCGCCCGGTTCGGTCGGGCCGCTGGCAACTCGACGGCCAGGTCCGCATCAGCCTGCCAACACGCTCCACATCGCCCGCAGCCAACCTGCGCGCCGTAGTCGACAGCCCGGTCGGAGCCGCACCGCGGGCACAACGCCCGCCGCCCGTAGTCACCTGCCAGCGCGGCGGCGGTCGGGTTCCAGGAATCCGTCGCGGCCAGCCGGTACCAAGGATGTCGCTGCATGCCGCACAGTGAATCGCCACCGACCGTGCCCGAGCAGAGGGCAAGACACGTTGCCCCGCCGGACACAGGCCCAAATGTGTGCCCCGAAATGACCCGACCGGCCGGTCAGCCGGCCGCCGGGCCGAACCGCCGGAGGGTCAGTGCAGCAGGGCCGCCCGCAGGTACGGGACCAGCGCGCGCAGCGCCAGGCCGCGGTGGCTGATCGCGTCCTTGTCCGCCGCCGACAGCTCGGCGGACGTCTGCGTCCGCCCCGCCGGCAGGAAGATCGGGTCGTAGCCGAAGCCGTTGCCGCCGCGCGGCTCGCGCACCAGCGTGCCGTCCAGCTGGCCGTGTACCACCTGCTCGGTGCCGTCCGGGGTGACCAGCGCGGCCGCGCAGACGAACGCCGCGCCGCGCCGGCTGTCCGGCAGGTCGGCGATCTGCTCCAGCACCAGCCGCAGGTTCCTACCGTCGTCGTGGCCGGCCCCGGACCAGCGCGCGGACAGCACCCCGGGCATCCCGTTCAACGCGTCCACGGACAGCCCCGAGTCGTCCGCCACCGCCGGCAGGCCGGTGTGCCGCACCGCGTCGCGCGCCTTCGACAACGCGTTCTCGGCGAACGTGGCGCCGGTCTCGGGCAGCTCCGGGAAAGCCGGCACATCGGCCAGACCGACGATCCGCACCGCCACCTCGGGTGCCAGGATCCGGCGCAGCTCGACCAGCTTGTGCTCGTTCCGGGTCGCCAGCAGCAGCCTGGACGGCGCCCCTGCCGGCCCGGTCACCGGCCCAGGGCGGTGCGCTGCACGACGGTCAGCTCGGCGCAGCCGGCCACCGCGAGGTCGAGCAGCGCGGTCAGGGTGGCCCGGTCGAACGGGGCGCCCTCGGCGGTGCCCTGCACCTCGACAAAGTCGCCATCGCCGGTGCAGACCACGTTCATGTCGGTGCCGGCGACCACGTCCTCCTCGTAGCAGAGGTCCAGCCGCGGCTCACCGTCCAGCACGCCGACGCTGATCGCGGCGACCGACCGGGGCAGCGGGTTCGAGCCGAGCTTGCGCCGGCCGCCCAGCCAGGTCACCGCGTCGGCGAGGGCCACGTACCCGCCGGTGATCGCGGCGGTGCGGGTGCCGCCGTCGGCCTGCAGCACGTCGCAGTCGATCGCGATCGTGTTCTCGCCGAGCGCCTTCAGGTCGATGCAGGCCCGCAGGGAGCGGCCGATCAGCCGGCTGATCTCGTGGGTCCGGCCGCCGATCTTGCCGCGCACCGACTCCCGGTCCGACCGGGTGTGGGTGGCCCGCGGCAGCATCGCGTACTCGGCGGTGACCCAACCCAGCCCGCTGCCCTTGCGCCAGCGCGGCACGCCCTCGGTCACGCTCGCCGAGCAGATCACCCGGGTCCGGCCGAACTCGATCAGCGCCGACCCCTCCGCCCAGCGCTGCCAGCCGCGCGCGATCGTGATCGGGCGCAGCTCGTCGGCCGCTCGGCCGTCGGGTCGAGTCATGCGGCAAACCCTAGTCAGCCGCCCCCGGGGCGAGCAGCCGACCCGGCCGACGGCAGACTGCCGGGCATGCACAGCGAGACCCTGACCGTCCGCACCGGTTCAGCCCCGGTGGTGCGGGACCTGACCGAGGAGTGCTCCCGGTTCGCCGCCGGCCAGAGCCAGCCGGACGGGCTGCTGCACGTGTTCGTGCCGCACGCGACCGCCGGGGTGGCGGTGCTGGAGACCGGCGCCGGCAGCGACGACGACCTGCTGGCCGCGCTGGACGACCTGCTGCCGCCGGACCGCCGCTGGCGGCACCGGCACGGCAGCCCCGGGCACGGCCGGGACCACGTCATGCCCGCGCTCATCCCGCCGTACGCGACCATCCCGGTGCTCGGCGGCCAGTTGGCGCTCGGCACCTGGCAGAGCATCTGCCTGGTCGACCTCAACGTGGACAACCCGGTCCGCGAGGTCCGCCTCTCGTTCCTCGCCGGCTGACCTCCGGCCGATCGCTGGGGTGACCGCTGGCTACACCGTGTACGAGCTGCCGGCCGCCACCAACTCGGTCGGGCCGCCGTAGGCGGCGGCGGCTTCGGCGTGGATGACCGTGCGATCTGCCCACGGGGGCACGTGCGTGACCAGCAGCCGGCCGACGCCCGCCTTGGCGGCGTGCTCGCCGGCCTCCCGGCCGGTCAGGTGCAGGTCCGGCGGGACCACGACGTCAGGCATGAAGGACGCCTCGCAGAGCAGCGCGGTGCTGCCCTCGGCGAGCCGGACCAGCGCGTCGGTGACCCCGGTGTCGGCCGAGTAGGTCAGCGCGGCCCCGGCCGCCTCCAGCCGTACGCCGTAGGTCTCGGTCGGGTGGTTCATCCGCTCGAACCGGAGCCGGAACGGGCCCAGTTCGCGTTCCCCCGCGGTGACCGCGGAGAAGCTGAACAGGTCCCGCAGGCCGGTCCGCACCGACGGGTCGTAGGCCACCGCGAGCCGGTCATGGGTGCCGGCCGGGCCGAGCAGCGGGATCCGCGGCCACGGGCCGTCCGGGTGGTAGCGGCGGAACACCACGTACGGGCAGACGTCCAGGCAGTGGTCGGCGTGCAGGTGGGACAGCACGATCGCGTCCACCTCGGCCAGCGGCACGTGCCGCTGCAGTTCGCCGAGGGCACCGCTGCCGAGGTCCAGCAGCAGCCGGTAGCCGTCCTGCTCGACCAGATAGCAGGACGCTGCACTGTCCGGGCCCGGGAAGCTACCCGAGCAGCCGACGACGGTAAGCCTCATAAGGCCACTCCTGGCGACGCTCAGGCTCGGACGGCTACGCCGAGCGGGGTGGACTCCACCTGGCCGATCTCCGGGCCGAGGAACCGGCGACCGAGGCGGCGGAACGGCTCCGGATCGCCGGTGGCGACGAACCGGTGCTCCGGTGCCGGTGCGTCCTCGGCACGCAGTGTGCCGGACCGCACCAGCACCCGGTACACGTCCTTGGCGGTCTCGTCCGCGCTGGACACCAGCGTGACCCGGTCCCCCATGACCAGCCCGAGCACCCCGGTCAGCAGCGGGTAGTGCGTACAGCCCAGGACGAGCGTGTCGACGTCGGCGGTGGCCAGCGGGGCGAGGTACGACTCGGCCAGGCCGAGCACCTGCCGGCCGCTGGTGGTGCCGCGCTCGACGAAGTCGACGAACCGGGGGCAGGCCGCGACGGTCACCTCGACCGCCGGCGCGGCGGCGAACGAGTCCTGATAGGCGCCGCTGGTGATGGTGGCCACGGTGCCGATCACGCCGACCCGGCCGTTGCGGGTGGCCGCGACCGCGCGCCGCACCGCCGGCAGGATCACCTCCACCACCGGCACGTCGTACCGCTCCCGAGCGTCCCGCAGGCAGGCGGCGCTGGCCGTGTTACAGGCGATGACCAGCAGTTTCACGCCGGAGTCGACCAGATGATCGAGCACCTCCAGGGCGTAGCGGCGGACCTGCGCGATCGGCAGCGGGCCGTACGGGCCGCGCGCGGTGTCGCCGACGTACAGCAGCGGCTCGTTCGGCAGCTGGTCGAGGATCGCCCGGGCCACCGTGAGCCCGCCCACGCCGGAGTCGAAGATGCCGATCGGCGCGTCGCTCACGACAAGGCAGAGTACGCGAGGCCGCTTGCGCAACGCTGACGATGTGCTCGGCGGCACTCGCCACCCGGCCCGTTCGGCCAGGTCGGACATGCCGTCAGCGGTCCCGAACCCAGCCGGAGGCCAGCGACGGATCGGCCCGCAGCATCTCCGCGAGCCGGGCCACCACCCGGCTGGTCTCGTCGGTCAGCGTGACCAGGCCGCGGGTCGGGCCGGGCGGCGGGCCCTCCTGGTAGCCGGGCCGCGGCTCGTCCGGCGGCGGCGCGGTGGCCGGCCGGCGCAGCCGCTCGTCGGAATGGCGGCCGGCGCTGGCCGGCTCGGCGATCCACTCCTGCGACGGTGCCGGGGCGACCGCCGGCGCGGGCGGCCTGGGTGGGTTCGGCGGTGTCACCACGGCGGTTTCCACCATGCCGTCCCGTTCGGTCACCCGGATCACGGTGCGGCCGGGGCGGCCGTCGGCAGCCGCCAGCATCACCGACAGCCCGGGTCGCCGTTGCACCACCCGGGCAACCGCCACCAGGACCTCGGCGAAGTCATCGTCGAGATCCAGGTCGGAAGCCGGTAGGTGCGAACCCCCGTGCTGCCCCCGGCGCGCGAACTCCTCGCGTCGGTTCAGTCGTTCCAAGCGGTCGTTGATATCCGCCACGGCAACCCCCGCATGGTCAGGACGGGACCTTTGCCTGCATGCTGCTGTGTGCTCGCTCTAGCGCTCGATCCAGGACGGCGAGCAGAGCGTCACGTACCGACAGTTTGTCACGCGCATCGAAAGTAAGCACCGGAGTTGAGTCTTCTATTGCCAGTGCCCAGCGGATTGTGTCCAGATCCAGCGGTACGACGCCGTCGAACCGGTTCACGGCGATCACGAACGGTAATCGGAGCCGTTCGAAGTAATCGACAGCCGGGTAGCAGTCGTCCATCCGGCGACAGTCCACGATCACGAGCGCACCGAGCGCACCATGGGCCAGGTCATCCCACATGAACCCGAACCGGTCCTGACCGGGCGTACCGAACAGGTAGAGCTTCAGGCTCTCGTCGATGGTGATGCAGCCGAAATCCATCGCGACCGTGGTGGTGCGCTTGTCCGGGACGTAGCTGACGTCGTCCACCCCGGCGGCGACCGTGGTCATCACGGCCTCGGTGGTCAACGGGGTGATCTCGGAGATGCTGCCGACCGAGGTGGTCTTGCCCACCCCGAAGCCACCGGCGATAACGATCTTGACAGGCAACGGTGGCTGCCGGCGCACCGGCGTGGCCTGGGTAGCGCCGGTATCGGCGCCGCGGTCAGGAGATAGCTCGAAGGCCACGGATCACCCTCAACAGCGTATCGACGTCGTTTGAGACGTCGGCGTTCGGCAGGTAGACCGAGATGTGCCCCTCGGCGGACAGGTCACCGACCAGCACCCGGATCACCCCGAGATGCAGGCCCAACTGAGCGGCGATCTCGGCCAGCGCCAGCGGCTCGGCGCAGATCGTCACGATGTCACGGCGTTCGAACGCCAGCGTCCCGATCGACGCCCGGCCGAGCTCGGTGCTGATCACCTGGGTCTCGATCGCGATCGTGACCTCGGCGGTCACCCGGCCGGCGGTGAGCAGGAAGGGGCGCAGGCCCGTCGACGGCTCGACCCCGGCCGCCTCCGCACCCAGGCCGGCAGCCCCGGTAGCGAGGAACGGCCGGATGAGCGCGCCCGCGGTGGGTCCGCGCTCGGAGGACGACGGATCGCCGGTCACGACTCTAGTGAATTCTTCAGTTCGTTGATCAACTGCGGGGTGAGCGCGACGCCGGCCCGGTTGGCGAACAGCGTCATCTCGTACGCCACGTTGCCGAGGTTGGCCGCCTTCGCCGCGATCACCCCGAGCACCGAGCCACTGCTGATCGCCGACACCAGCAGGTAGCCGTGCGCCATGTCCACGATCACCTTGTTCAGCGTGCCCAGCTGGTAACAGCGGGCGGCGCCGCCGGAGAGGCTGGTGATCCCGGAGACGATCGCGGCCAGCCGGTCGGCCCCGGCCCGGTCCTGGCCGTGCGACATCGCCATCAGCAGCCCGTCGGAGGACACCGCGATGGCCTCGATGACACCGGCGGTCTCCGAGGCGAACCGGCCCAGGAGCCAGTTGAAGTTCTGCGCTTCAGCACTGAGCCCGTAGGTCATGTTCGTCATCGCTCGCTCCCTTCTGTGCCGCCGGGCTGCTCCGGATCGCCGGGCGAGCTACGGCCATCTTCGGCGGATCCCAGGGCCCGTGCGACACCGGCCTCGAACTCTTCGACCAGTGCACGGGCAGCGTCCGGATCCAGTTCAGGTGGCGGGTCAAGATCATTCGGATGGGCGCCGGTGTCGGGCAACTGCGCGCCCGGAATCCGCCGGTTGAGCCGGATCAGCGGGTTCCGCCGCCCGCTCGACCGCCCGTTGCCGGCGGATTCAGCGCCGCGCCGCCGTGGCTCGTCCGCCACCACCCGGACCATCGACGCCTCCACCGGCGGTTCCGGCTCGGCCGGGACGGGCCCGACCTCCGCCGGACCGCCCGCGGACGCCGCGACATCCGGCTCATCGGATCCCGCGACCCGGCCCTGCAGGGCTCCGCCGTCCTGCCGGGCTCCGCGGCCCTGCGGGGCTCCGAGGCCCTGCGGGGCAGCGCGGTCCTGCGGAACGGTCCGATCCGGTGGGGCGGCTTGGTCCTGCGAGGCGGCCTGGCCCAGCCGGGTCGCGCGGTCCTGCGGAACGGTCCGGTCCCGCGAGCCGGCTTGGCCCTGCGAGCCGGCTTCGTCCTGCGGGTCGGCTTCGTCCTGCGGGTCGGCTTGGTCCGGCCGGGGCGCGCGGTCCTGCGGAACGGTCCGGTCCGGTGGGGTGGCTCGGTCCGGCGAGGCGGCTTGGCCCAGCCGGGTAGCGCGGTCCTGCGGAACGGTCCGGTCCTGCGGGTCGGCTTGGTCCGGCGAGCCGGTCCGGTCCGGCGGGGTGGCCTGGTCCGGCGGGGTGGCCCTGGCGGCGTTGCTGTGGCGCTCGTACGGGCGGGTCAGCGACGGTCCGGGCGAGGTGCCCTCGCCGAGCGCGCGGATCGCCGGGTCGTCCTCGGGGCGGTCGCCGGGCTGGGCCGGCGGGCCGTCGGCCAGCCGGGACGGCGGCTCGACCGTGGCGTGCCGACCGCCGGGTACATCCACCGGCGGCCAGGGTGCGGGCGGCGGCACCGGCTGCGGCACCCGCCGGGCCATCGGCGGCAGGTCGGCCGCCCGGCTCTCCGCCGCTCTCGGGCTCTCCGGTGCCGGCTGGGGGGCCGGCTCGGTGTGCCGGGTGAACGCCGAGCCGCTCGGCTTGTCGTCGGTGTGCGAGTACCGGGCGGTGACCGCGGCGAGGTTGTCCAGCGCGCGCCTGACCCCGGTCTCGAACTCCTCGACCAGGGCGCGCGAGTCGTCCGGGGTGACCGGCGGCTCGCCCGGCTCGGTCAGCTCCGGCGACTGTGGCAGGTGGCTGCCCGGGACCCGGCGGCGCAGCCGCTCCCACCGGTCCAGCAGCGGCTGGTCCAGCTCGGCCGGCTCGGCCAGGCGGGGCGGCGGGACCACGTGCTCGGCCGCCTCGACGCCGGACTCGAAGGCCTCGACGACCTTGCGGGCATCCTCCGGCGTCTCGCGCAGGCTCCAGCTGGGCGTCGCGGCCGGGCCCGGGTCGGGCAGCTGCGCGCCCGGCACCCGGCGCGACACCGGCGTCATCGGCCCACCCACCGGCCGGGTCAGGCCACCCGCGTCGAACCCGGCCAGCTCGTCCTGCCCGGCCGGCCCGTCGGCGTCGTCCAGATCCCGGAACGGGGCCTCGACCAGCTCGTCATCCGACCGGAACGCCCCGGGCTGGACCTGATCGGGATCCGGTCCCGCCGGCGACGGCTGGTCCGGGCGGAACCCGCTCGGCGCAGCCGGGCCGGCATCGCCCGATTCGCCCGGCTGAGCCGGCCGGAACCCGTCCGGGCCGGTGTGACCCGGCTGACCGGGATCGTCCGGCCGGAAGCTGGGCAGGCTGCCGGGGATGCGCTCGCCCGGGCGTGGCCCACCGGGCCCGTTCGGGCGGAAGCCGCTCAGGCCCTCGTCCGGACGCCCGGGCTGACCCGGCCCGCCCGGGCCGGAGCCGCCGTCGCCGGGCCGGCCCGGCTGGCCCGGTCCGTCCGGGCGGAAGGCGGTCGGGCCGGGGACGGCCGGCGGCAGCGCGGGTTGGCTCGGGTCGGTGGGGTGGAAGGCGGTGGGCGGGACCGGGAGCGTGGTCGGGTGGTGGCCCGGGAACGAATCACCGGGCTGGTACGAGATCTGGCGGGTGCCGGGGCGGGCGCTGCCGGGCTGGGCCCGCTCGCCGGCCGGGTCCGGGTCGTGCAGGCCGGCCGGCGTGGGCACCGGGGATTCGAGCAGGTCAGTCTCCGGGCCGCCCGGGCGGTGCCCGTTGCGGTCAGCGGCCGTCCAGTCCGGCTCGGGCTCGGCCCGACCGGCGGTCAGACCGCGCCAGTTCGGCCGGCTGATGCCGGCCAGCGAGACCAGGCAACTGCGCGGGATCGTCACCTCGGCGGTGACGCCGGTGCCCGCGGTGGCCCGCAGCTGCACGTCGATGCTGTGCCGGCGGGCCAGCCGGCCGACCACGAACAGGCCGAGCACGTCGGTGGGTGCCAGGTCGAGCCGCTCCCGCTGCACCAGCCGGGAGTTCTCCTCGGCGAGCTGCTGGTCTGTCATCCCGATGCCGTGATCGACGATGGTGACCCGGCAACCGGCGTCTACCACGTGCGCGGTCACGTTGACCTCGGTGTGCGGCGGCGAGAACGAGGTGCTGTTCTCCAGCAGCTCGGCCAGCAGCAGCATCGCGTCGGTGGCCGCGTGCGGGGCCAACCGGGCCTCGTCGGTCTCCCGCAGCCGGACCCGCTGGAAGCCCTCGATCTCGCCGAGCGCGGACCGGATCGCGTCCGCGATCGACAGCGGCTCGCTGGCGATGCTCGGCTCCACCGCGCCGGAGAGCACGACCAGCGAGTTGGCGTTGCGGCGCAGCCGGGTGGAGACGTGGTCGAGCCGGTACAGCCGTTCCAGCACGGCCGGGTCCTGCTCGTCCCGCTCCAGCGTGTCGATCATGGCAAGCTGCCGGCCGACCAGGTTCTGGGTGCGCCGGCCGACGTTGCCGAACATGGTGGCCACGTTCCGCCGGCTGACCAGCTGCCGCTCCACCAGCTCGGCGGCGACCTGCTGCACCCGGTTGAACGCGGCGGCCAGCTCCCCCAGCTCGTCCGAGGTGCCGACCTGGACCGGGACCAGGTGCGGCGGTGAGACGTCCAGATCCTCCTCGTCCGAGACGCGGACCAGCTCCTGCTGCGCGACGTCGGCCACGTCCTCGGCGGACGCGGTCAGCCGGCGCAACGGCTGCGCGATCGCCTGGGCCACCAGCACGCTGAGCGCGACCACCAGGGCGAGCAGCAGCAGCCCGACGATGATCACGACCGCGCCGGTGCCGGCCGCCCGGTTGGCCGCCGAGGTGGATTCCCGGGAGACGTCCCGGGCGATCTTGATCTGCACCAGCCGGCTGAGCGCGGTGAGCGACTCGACGCCGGGCAGCAGATCGTCGGTGACCTTGTCGCCGACCGCGCCGACCGGGTCGCCGGTCACCCGGGACAGGTACCGCTCGACCGATTGGCTGGCCGGCCCCTCCTGCACCAGCCGGTAGAGCGTCTTGGCCGAACTGGAGGCGAGCGAGAGGAACAGCCGCTCCTGCGAGTCCTGCACCGAGGCGGCGGCCGAGACCAGCGCGATCACCCGGGCGTCGATGTCGTTGACGTTGGCGAGGCCGACGAACAGCGCGGCGCCGGCCGAACTGGTCGCCTCGTCGTGCCGGATCAGCGCGTCCAGGGCCAGCTCCTGCCGGCCGGTGTCGGTCGCCGTGTTCGCGTCCTGGTGCAGGCTGATCGCGTCGATGAGCACGCCGATCGCGTTGCTGTACGCGGTGAACAGGGTGTCCGGGTCGATGTCCTGCCGCAGCACCCGGGTGCGGACCAGGTCGAGCGCGGCCACCGTATCCAGCGCGGGCGGCAGCAGCGTCGAGACCCGGTCGCCGACGTCGGTGCGCACCTGCGCGATCAGGTCCTCGACCTCGGCCGACCGGACCACCAACCGGTCCCGCCCGTCGCCGGTGGCCAGGTAGCCGAGCGACAGCAGCCGCTCCTGCTGCAGCTGCTGGACCAGCGTGCCGACCTGGACCGCCGCGGAGACCACGTCGGCGGACCGGCGGGCCTGCGACACCGCGTGCAACTGGCCGACCACCAACGGGACGGCCGTGGCGACCACCGCGATCAGCGGCAGCAACACCAGCAGCGCGAGTTTCTCGCGGACGCGGAGCCTACCGAGCAGCACGCGTGCCTCCCCGCCGCGGCGGAAGCGCGAGCCCGGATGAGGCGACCAGCTCGCGGGCGTCCACCGAGTCCGGGTCGCGCCGCTCGCCGTGCCGGCCGGCGGGGCGGGCCGGTGCCGGCGGGTCGGCAGCTGCCGGCGGAGGCCGGCGCCGGCGCCGGGCCGGCAGCCAGACCACACCGGCCACCACCAGCGCGATGCCGATCAGCAGCGCCACGCCGGCGAGCACCAGTTCCCGGACCGCCGCCGAGACGCGCTTACCGAGCAGCAGATCGAGCTGGCCGAGCGCGGACTTGTCCAGCGCCAGCGCGGTGCGCTGCAGCTCCTCCTGGGCGTTGCCGATCACGGCCGGGTCCAGCCGCAGCGAGTTCGGCTGGGTCGGGGCGGTGCGGGGCGCCAGCGCGTCCGCCGCGGTCCGGTAGTTGTCCAGCTCGCGCAGCATGGCCGGGCCGAGCGTGTCGCTGCGGGTCGCGTCGAACGCCTTCTCCAGCCCGTCGGCGAGGTCGGCGCTCGCCTCGGTCACGTCCAGCCGGGCCGTGTCCAGCTGGGCGATCCGGGCCACCTGGTTGGTCTGCCTGCGCAGGACGACGAGGTACACGAGGTCGGAGTAGCGGCCGCCGTCCACGATGATGTCCGGGACCCGCAGCATCACCGCGTTCATCACGTAGTAGGTGTCCAGCTGCGGGTCCAGGATCAGGTTCGACGCGTCGCCGACATCGCGGATCAGCGCGACCGACTTGTCCAGCAGGCCGCTGTACTCGGTAAACGCGTCCGTCGGGTCGGCGAACGAGCGCCCGGTGACGGTCTGCACGTCCTGCCGGAGCTTGGCCCAGCGGTCGGACATGCCCAGCTTGCCGCCGAGTTCGTGGTCGATCGCGTCCACCGCGGCGACGTCGCGCCGCACCGCGGCGGTGTCCACCGAGCGGCCGCGCACGGCGGCCGACTGCTGGCCGGTCAGCGTGCTGACCAGCTGGGTGACCGGCTCGAGGTAGCGGGTGCCACGCCGCTCAGCCGAGTTGAACTTGTAGTCGGCCGTCTTGGCGCCCCACAGCAGCCCGAACAGCACCGCCATAGGCACCGAGAGGAGCACGACCGTGCCGACCGCGGCAGTGATGCGACGCGACCGGCCGGTCGACGAAGCCGACGGAGGCACACTCATAGGAGACCTCTCTGCTTCCCCGTACCCGCTATATCAAGCGTGACGACACCCGTCGACGCATGTGCGGCCTACGGCGACGCCCCGCTCGCCTCTTCGTTCACCGGACACTAGCGGAGCCTATGACGGTGTGGGTGGGATTCGGCCAGTCGAAACGTGGCGTACGCCCTCATGTGCTAAAGCCGGCCAGGCTTGCGGAGTCCACCCGGAAGGGCCAATTGGCGGCATTCTCAGCGGGGAGTGACGACGCTATCACCCTGGGGGCATAAGCTGCCGAACTGCGCCGGTGGGGCCACCGGCGGTAACTGGCGGGAACCGGCGTCAACCCGCCCACCTTCCGGACGCGTTGTTGCGAAGGCGGGACGACGCCGGGGAGGGGAGATGGCGAGTGCCGGACCGCGAAGCGACCTTCGCGGATTTCGTCCGGGTGCGCTGGCCGCGGCTGGTTCGGCTGGCCTATTCGCTGACGCTGGACGTCGGCCGGGCCGAGGATCTGGTGCAGGAGTCGCTGGCGAAGCTCTGGCCGGTCTGGCCGCGGATCCGGGATGGCTACCCGGAGGCGTACGTCCGCCGCACGATCGTCAACGGGGCCATCTCCGCGTCCCGGCGGCGCTGGCGGGGCGAGGAACCGCACTGGGAACTGCCGGACCTGCCGACCGCGGCCGCGTCCGACGGCGTGGACACCCGGGACCTGGTCCGCCGCGAACTGGCCCGGCTGTCGGTGCTGCAGCGGGCGGTGGTGGTGCTGCGCTACGCCGAGGACCTCACCGAGCAGCAGGTGGCCGAGGTGCTGGGGATCTCCCCCGGTACGGTCAAGACGCATGCTTCGCGCGGGCTGAGCCGGTTGCGCCGGACCGTCCCGCCCGCGCTGTTCGGGCCGGAGGCCGACCCGCCGCCCCGGCCGGTGGGCCCGGTCACCGGGCCGGCCAGCCGGCCGGTGACCAGACCGGTCACCAGACCGGCCAGCGGGCCGGTCGGCGGGCCGGGGCCGGCAACCGGACGGGGGGAGGCCAGCCGTGACACACCCCGACGAACGCATCCGTGAGTCGCTGCGTGACCTCATCCCCGGGTACCAGGGGCCGGCCGACCCGTACACCCGGGTCGGGGTGGCGATCCGGCGGCGGCGGTCCCGGCAGCGGGTGCTGATCGCGATCAGCACGATGAGCGCGGTGGTCGCGGTGCTGATCGCGGTGCCGCTGGTGCTGCGGGGCCGGCCGGGCGGGGACGCCCCGGCCGGCTCCGGGCGCCGGGCCGGCGGCGAGGCAGGCCCCGGCCCGGTCGGGTCCGGCCAGCAGGTGGCCGCCGGTACCAACCCGGCGGGCGCCTGGACGGTGCGTGCGGTCCGGCTGAGTTCCGGCGCGCACCGCTGCCTCTACGCCGACGACGCGGTCTTCCAGCAGGCCGCCCTCTGCTTCGACGACTGGCCCGCGAAGGGGCCGGTGAGCTGGGCCAGCGTCACCGCGATCCGGCCGGAAGCGCCGGCCAGCGCGGTCTTCGGGGTGGCCGCGACCACCATCGGCTCGGTCATCGTGGTGCTCTCCGATGGCAGCCAACAGACGGTGCCCGCGGTGGCCAGCCCGGACCAGCCCGACACCCGGTTCTTCGCCCTGGTCGTGAACACCCCGCGGCTGACCGTGCGGAACGTGACCACGCTGGCCAACGACCGCACCCTGGTGCAGCTCGCCGTGAGCCGCAGCGCCACAGCGGCCTGCCGCCCGTCCCGCACCGACCCCTGCACCCGCCCCACCGGCTGACCCGACCCCCGCCACGATCCGCCACCAGCCACACCGCGAGGCCGGGCATTGCGGGCTCGCCCCCCGCACCCCACCGCCACCGGCCCGGCCGCACCGCAGGGCCCGCGGGCTCGCCCCCCGCACCCCACCGCCACCGGCCGCACCGCGGGTTCGCGGGGCTCGACCCCGGCACCCCACCGCCACCGACCGCACCGCGGGGTACGGCGGGCTCAACCCCCGCACCCCACCGCCACCGGCCGCACCGTGGGTTCGCGGGGCTCGACCCCCACACCCCACCGCCACCGACCGCACCGCGGGGTACGCGGGGCTCGGCCCCGCGGCCAACATTGTGAGCGACCCCCGGCGAGCGCAGTCCGCGAGCAGGCGTCGCCGGAGCGAGCTACCGCTCCCAGACCCAGGTGTCAGCCGGAGCGGCTTCGTACGGGGCGGGCTGCTGGGGCACCGGCTCGGGCGGCGGCGGCCGCCAGGTCGGTGGCCCGGGCACGGGGGGCGGCGGGCCGGGATAGCCCTGCTCCGGCGGTCGCATGCTCAGGTCCGGCCGGATCAGGTCGGGGTAGCTCAGGTCTGGCGGCGGGCCCTGCTCCGGCGGGCCGTACGGCGACTGGTGCTCCGGGCCGGGTGCGCCGAAGTGACCTTCGCCGGCGGCGTTCATCGTCACCGGGGCGATCTCCGCCTCGCCGTCCCGCTCGGTCACCCGGATCACCGCGCTGCGCCGGCGCCCGTCGCCTGGGGCGATCATCACCGACATCCCGGGATGCCGGCGGACCACCTGCGCGACCGATTCGATCACCTCGACGAACTCGGCACCGACCCCGGCGATGGCCGCCGGCGGAACAGCCCGCTCCCGGGCCCGCCGGGCCAACTCGTCCCGCCGGCTGAGCCGCTCCAGCCGGTCGTTGATGTCAGCCATGCGCAGCCCACCGCGAGTCGGGCCGCGAGGGCTGGGGACGGTCATTCGGGACGCTGAGACGACAACGGATCACCGGGCCTCCCTGCGCCGCGTAGAGTTATCTCCGGGCCACGATCGTAGCTTATCGTGACGCCCGGGGCATACCTCGATCCTATTGGCGCACCAAAACTGCGCCATTCGGGGTAGAAATCACTCCACCTGGCACCGGTCCGACTACTAGGCGTAATCGAACCCGTTCAGGCCCAGAGTTGCCCTTCGAGCGCCGCCTCGGCGTCACTCAGCGTTCCCGCGTACGCCCCGGTGGACAGGTACTTCCAGCCGCCGTCACAGACGATGAACGCGATGTCCGCGCGCTCCCCCGCCGCGACCGCCTTGTCCGCCACGGACATGGCCGCGTGCAGGATCGCCCCGGTCGAGATGCCGGCGAAGATGCCCTCCCGCTCCACCAACTCCCTGGTGCGGCGCAGCGCGTCCTTCGGCCCGACCGAGAACCGGGTGGTCAGCACCGCCGGGTCGTACAGCTCCGGGACGAAGCCCTCGTCGATGTTGCGCAGCCCGTACACCAGCTCCCCGTACCGCGGCTCGGCGGCGATCACCTGGATGCCCGGCACCCGCTCGCGCAGGAACCGGCCGGTGCCCATCAGCGTGCCGGTGGTGCCCAGCCCCGCGACGAAGTGGGTGATCGACGGCAGGTCACGCAGGATCTCCGGGCCGGTCGCCTCGTAGTGCGCGGCCGCGTTCGCCGGGTTGCCGTACTGGTAGAGCATCACCCAGCCGGGGTTGGCCGCGGCCAGCTCCTTGGCCTGCGCCACCGCCTGGTTCGAGCCGCCGGCGGCCGGCGAGTAGATGATCTCGGCGCCGTACATCGCGAGCAGTTGGCGCCGCTCCACCGACGTGTTCTCCGGCATCACGCAGATCAGCCGGTAGCCGCGCAGCCGGGCCACCATGGCCAGCGAGATGCCGGTGTTGCCGCTGGTCGGTTCCAGGATCGTCGCGCCCGGCTGGAGCAGGCCGTCCTTCTCGGCGGCGTGCACCATCCAGAGCGCGGCCCGGTCCTTGACCGAGCCGGTCGGGTTGCGGTCCTCCAGCTTCGCCCAGAGCCGGACGTCCGGCGTGGGCGAGAGCCGCGGCAGGCCGACCAGCGGTGTGTCGCCGACCGAGTCGATCAGCGAGTCGAACCGGGCCATCGCGGTCAGCCGCGCCCCGGGGCGCCGCGACCCGGGGCGCCGCGACCCGGGGCGCCGCCGGCCACCGCGGGCAGCACGGTCACCGAGTCGCCGTCGGACAGCGCCGTCTGCAGTGAGCCGGTGAACCGGACGTCCTCGTCGTTGACGTAGATGTTGACGAACCGGTGCAGCGCACCGTCCTCCGTCACCAGCCGGGCCCGTAGGCCGGGATGACGGCTGTCCAGGTCGTCCAGCAGCACGCCGAGGGAATCGCCCTTGCCCTCGACAGACTTCTCGCCGCCGGTGTACGACCGCAGGATCGTCGGAATGCGGACCTGAATGGCCATGACTTGATGCTCCTCAACCGAATCTGGCGAACCCGTCGGGCGCAACGACGCCGGGCGGCGCGCGGATTCCAGCCGCCGCGCCGCAGGCGTCAGGATGGCGGACAGTCGTAGACGACCGACGTCGGGGTGTGCCCGAGCACGTGCCGGCGGTCTGCCTCGGCCCAGGCCGCGCCAGCCGCTCCGGCCGGGCCCGGGCCCGCCGACGGCGCCCCGTCCAACTGGAACGGGCGTTGCAGCATGCGAACCGCCGCCGGCGGCGCCGTGGGGCACGCGGGGGCTCGGCCCCCGCGGCCAGCATCACGGACGCCCCGGCGAGCGCTCTCCGCGAACTGGAGCGGACGACGCAGCATCCCAACCGGCGCCGCCCGCACCGCGGGGCCCGCAGGGGCTCGGCCCCCGCGGCCAGCATCACGGACGCCCCGGCGAGCACCCTCCGCGAACTGGACCGGACGACGCAGCATCCCAACCGGCGCCGGCCGCACCGCGGGGCACGCGGGGGCTCGGCCCCCGCGGCCAGCATCACGGACGCCCAGGCGAGCGTTCTCCGCGAGCAGGCTGCACCCAAGTCCGTCGGTCACCGCTGGACCACCTGGACCGGCTCCTCGGTGACCGCGCCGGCCACGATCCGGTACGACCGGAACTCGGTGCTGCCCGGCTCCCGGGTCGAGACCAGGACGTAGTGCGCGCCGGGCTCCTGGGCCAGGTTGATGTCGGTGCGCGACGGGTACGCCTCGGTGGCGGTGTGCGAGTGGTAGATGATCACCGGCTCTTCGTCCCGGTCGTCCATCTCGCGGTAGAGCTTCAGCAGGTCAGCCGAGTCGAATTCGTAGAAGGTGGGCGACCGCGCCGCGTTCAGCATCGGCACGAACCGTTCCGGCCGATCGGACCCGGCCGGGCCGGCAACCACCCCGCAGGCCTCGTCCGGATGGTCACGGCGGGCGTGTGCGACGATCGCGTCGTGGGTCGCCTGATCGATCGTCAGCACGCGAACCAGGCTACCCGAGCGGGAGAACGGCGGATCGGATCGCATCTGTGCGGGGAATGGTGCCGAGCGCTACTTGCCAACCTCGTAGAGTAATAGCGGTGGAGGCTTCGACCGGATTGACCGCGCGCAGCGCCGTCGAGGCGCACCTGCGCCGCGGGTTCCCCGGTCAACGCGTGATCACCCAGGGCTGGCAGACCGGCGCGATCGCGGAGAGCAATCCGGACATCCGCGTCCTGCGGGTCGATCCGGAGACCCGCGGCGGCCTCTGGCTGCACGTCAGCAGCGGCGCCTGGGCCTCCACCGCCGGCCAGGCACAGCCGATCGGGCACGAGTTCGTGCTGGTCACCCCGTTCAAGACGCTGCGCGCGGTGGAACTGCTGGTCGAAGTCGTCTACTACCACGGCGTGCAGCCACTGGACGTCGGCGACACCGTGCCGATCGGCGAGCCCTGGCTGCCCGGTTCGTCCTGCACGCACCTGCTGATCAGCGCCCCGTACCTGATCGCGGACGAGCTGTGGAGCCTGCGGGTGGGGCACCGGGAGATCCGGCTGCTCTGGACCATCCCGATCACCGTGGCCGAGCGCGACTACGTCACCCAGTACGGTCTGGACGCGCTGGAGGAGCGGTTCGAGGTGGCCGGGCTGGAGTACTGGGACCCGCACCGGGCCTCAGTCGTCTGACCCCGCCCCGGTCGGGTCGTCCGCGCTGTCCGCCCGGACGGTGCCGTCCGCCCGGGCCGCGTCCTCGGCCGCCTCGGCGGCGACCTGCACCAGGACCTCCTGCAGCTCGGTGAGCCAGAGGTAGACCACGTAGGCCGGGGTGTCCGGATCGTCCGGGTCCGGCTCGGGCATGTCCTCCTCGACGCCGATCCGGGTGCCGAGCGCCAGCCGGACGTCGTTCAGCGCGGACAGCCAGCGCTCCACCGTGGGCGGGTCCAGCCGCACCTCGCCGCCGGCGTCGCCGGGCAGGTCGTCCAGCAGGCCGACGGCGACCGCCCGCTTCTGCTCACGCAGGCTGGCCTCGGTGAACCGGCGGAACTCGTCCGCGGCGGCCGCGTCGTCCCGGTAGCCGTCCGGCAGCAGCCGGCGCAGCACCGGGTCGCCGGGCTGGCGCGGCGGCGGGCCGCCGCCCAACCCGGTCATCTCGGCCAGCATGGCGGCGTCCGGGACGTCCAGGCCGGTGGTGCTCTCGGCGGCCGGCCCGCCGGCCGGCTCGGCCGGGTCGACCAGGTCGGCCCGCAGGTCGGCGTCGGTGTCCAGCAGGTCGCGCACCTCACCGACCAGGTGCCGCAGCAGGGACGCCTCGACCTCGTCGAAAGTCACCACCACGCCGGCGCCGGTGCGCCGGAACGCGGTCACGAAGCCTCCGCGGTGAGCGCCGGCGAGCGAGCGGCGGCACCGGTGGGCGCGGTCATTTGTCCTGCTGCAGGGTGGCCCAGAGGCCGTGCGCGTGCAGCCGCGCCACATCGTGTTCCATCTGCTCCCGACTCCCGCTGGAGACGACCGCGCGGCCCTTCTCGTGCACGTCCAGCATGAGCTTGGTCGCCTTCTCCTTGGGGTAGCCGAACAGCTTCTGGAACACGTGGGTCACGTACGACATCAGGTTGACCGGATCGTTCCAGACGATCGTGACCCAGGGGTACGCGACGTCGGCCACCTCGTCGGTGCCGATCTCCGCGATCCGTTCTGGTGCGACGGTGCCCGCCATGGGTCTCATGCTGCCACCCCTCGGGGGTCGGCCACGACCACCCCGGGCCTACCCTCGACCGGGTGACGTCGACCGCGCTGCTGACCGACCAGTACGAGCTGACCATGGTCGGTTCGGCCCGCCGCGACGGCTCGGCGGACCGCCGCTGCGTGTTCGAGGTGTTCGCGCGCCGGCTGCCGGACGGCCGGCGGTACGGCGTGGTGGCCGGCACCGGGCGGCTGCTGGACGCGATCGAGGCGTTCCGGTTCGATCCCGACCAGCTGGACTTCCTGGCCGGCGCCGGCGTGATCGACCCCGGCACCGCCGACTGGCTGGCCGGCTACCGGTTCGCCGGCGACGTGGACGGCTACCCGGAGGGCGAGCTCTACTTCCCCGGTTCGCCGCTGCTGACCGTGTCCGGTAGGTTCGCCGAGGCGGTGCTGCTGGAGACGCTGGCGCTGTCCGTGCTCAACCACGACTGCGGCGGTCGCCTCGGCCGCGGCCCGGATGGTGACCGCCGCCGGCGACCGGCCGATCATCGAGATGGGCGGGCGGCGCACCCACGAGGAGGCCGCCGTGGCCGCCGCCCGGGCCGCCTACCTGGCCGGGTTCGCGGCCACCTCGAACCTGGCCGCCGGGCACCGGTACGGGGTGCCGACCGCGGGCACCGCCGCGCACGCGTTCACCCTGCTGCACGACCGGGAGGCGGACGCGTTCCGCGGCCAGGTCGCGGCGCTCGGGCCGGACACCACGCTGCTGGTCGACACCTACGACATCGCCGCCGGCATCCGGACCGCCGTCGAGGTGGCCGGGCCGGCGCTGGGCGCGATCCGGATCGACTCCGGCGAGCTGACCGTGCTCGCCCGGCAGGCCCGCGACCTGCTCGACTCGCTCGGCGCCAGCGGTACCAAGATCGTGGTCAGTGGCGACCTGGACGAGTACGCGATCGCCGCGCTGGCCGCCGCCCCGGTCGACTCGTACGGCGCCGGCACCGCCGTGGTCACCGGCTCCGGGGCGCCCACCGCCGGCCTGGTCTACAAGCTGGTCGAGGTGGACGGCCGGCCGGTGGCGAAGCGGTCCGAGCACAAGACCACGCTGGGCGGCCGGAAGGTGGCGGTGCGCCGGCACCGCCGGTCCGGCACCGCGACCGAGGAGGTCGTGGTGGCCGGCGGCACCGCCGAGCCGGCGGACGGCGACCGGCAGCTGCAGGTCCCGCTGCTGCGCGGCGGCCGCCGGGTGCCCGGCCTGCCCACGCTGGCCGAGTCCCGGGCGCACCTGCGCCGGGTGCTGGTCACCGTCCCGTGGGAAGGTCTGAAGCTGTTCGGTGGCGAACCGGCCATCCCGACCACGTTCCACCCGGCAGCGCAGGGAGGCTCCGCGTGAAGGCTGTGATCGTCGTGGACGTGCAGAACGACTTCTGCCCGGGCGGGTCGCTCGCCGTGGCCCGGGGCGCCGAGGTGGCCGCGGCGATCAGCGAGCGGCTGGCCGCCGGCGACTACGCGCACGCGGTGGCCACCCGCGACCACCACATCGACCCGGGCGACCATTTCGCCGCCACCCCGGACTACCGGCAGAGCTGGCCGGTGCACTGCGTGGTCGGCACCGGCGGCGTCGAGCTGCACCCGGCGCTGGACCGCAGCCGGCTGGAAGCGATCTTCGACAAGGGCGAGTACGCCGCCGCGTACAGCGGTTTCGAGGGCAACGCGGACGGTGTCGGGCTGGCCGACTGGCTGCGCGCCCGGGCGGTGGACGAGGTCGAGGTGGTCGGCATCGCCACCGACTACTGCGTGCAGGCCACCGCGCTGGAGGCGGTCGCGGCCGGCTTCGCGACGACGGTCCGGCTGGACCTGACCGCCGGTGTGGCCGCCGGGTCGACCGCCGCCGCGGTGGACCGGCTCCGCGACGCCGGCATCACCCTGCTCGGCTCACCCGCGCTCTAGCCGGCCCGGTCGGCCGGCCGGCCGGCTGGGTGGGTCGGCCGGCTGGGTCGGCCGGCTGGGTGGGCCGGGGTCAGCGGTCGGTGGGCGGGGTGCCGGCCGGAATCGGGACGGCGGCCGGCTCGCCCGTCCCGTCCGCCCCGTCGGTGGGCAGGCCGAGCATGACCAGCAGTGCCTCGGCGTAGGAGACCTCGGCCCGGCCGGCGGCGCCGTTGTGCCCGGGCTCGACAGCCGCGTCCCGCGGGGCCGGCGGCGTCGTCCAGCCACCGCCGGCACCGGCGCCGACCGCCAGCCCCAGGCCAGCGCAGGCGACCATGTCGATGCCGCCCAGGCCGCCGACCGAGACGGTCTGGCTGAGCGGCACCCCGTGCGTGTCGGCGAACTGGAGCAGCGCGTGCACCTTGCCGGCCGGGTGCAGCCCGGTGTCGACCAGCCGGCCGGTGAGCCGGCGGCCGTCGACCTCCAGCCGGTTGGCCACCGCGAAGTCCAGCCCGAGCCGGTCCAGCAGCGGTTCCACCACCTGTGCGGCCCCGCCGGAGACCGCGCCGCAGCGGTAGCCCATCCGCTGCAGCCGGGCCACCAGCGCATCCGCCCCGGGGGCCCACCGCAACTCGGCCCGGACCTGGGCCACCGCGGTCACCGGCAGCCCGGCCAGCAGCGCCACCCGGGCCCGCAGCAGCTGCACCTCCCGCTGCGCCGCGGCGGTCTGCAGCACGGCCGCGGCGGTGCTGTCCAGCGCCGGCCGCAGCCGGCCCGCCGCGCCGCCGGGCAGCGCCCGCCCGGCCGACCCGAGCCCGTCGATGCCGCGCCGGCCCGGATCACGGCCGTACGGTGCGCCGCCGTCGGCGGCCTGGGCGCCCACCAGGCCGGGCCCGGGCGGCCCGGCGGAGCCGTCCGGCCGGCCGGGGATCGCGGGCAGCGGTGGCATGCCGTCGTCGGCCAGCCGGCCGGCGGCGCCGGCCAGCAGCTCGGCCTCCCGCGCCGCGGCCACCAGCCGGGCCGACTCGGTGCCCCGTCCGGCCAGCTCGGCCAGCAGCCCGAGCGTGTCGGTGGGCAGCAGGGTGCGGTCGGCGTCGAAGAGCACCAGCCGCTTGGACCGGCGGCGCAGCCCGGCCCGCTCCATCGCGATGTCGGTGCCGGTCTCCACCGCGGCGGTGACCAGCGTGGTGGCCAGCCGGTGGTGGTCGGCGCCGGAGACCATCAGCTCCAGGCCGATGAACTTGTCCTCGCCGAGCCGGGAGATCGACTCGACGTTGCCGCCGAGGTCGGCGACCCGGCGGGCGATCTCGCCGACCGCGCCGGCCCGCAGTGGCCGGCCCAGCACCACCACCTGGTGCCGGGTCCGGCGTGGCGGCACCGGCGCGGAGAACTCCTCGGTGCTGGTCACTTCGATCTCGGTGCCCAGCGCCTCGGCGGCCAGGGTGGCCGCACGCCGGAGTGCGCCGGGATCCCCGTGCAGGGCGAGTGCGACGCCGAGCACGAGCCGGCCTCCGATCACCAGCTGTTCGACGTCCAGGACCTCCACGTCGTGCGCGGCGAAAGCCGGGAACAGCGCGGAGAGGACTCCGGGACGATCGAATCCGGTGACGGTGACGAGAACACTGTGTGGGTGCATGCTGTCGGGACCGCGTATGAGCGGGAAGGCGAGCTAGCCAACCCTCGGCGCGGGTAACGCTACGGTATCAGTCGGCCACAAGACGTCACAGCCAACCTGCGGTCACGTTCGAGTGGGGTCTGGATCGTCCGATCGGCCGCCGCCCCGGATCGCAGCCACCGGCACCGGCCGGTTGCCGGCGTGTGCCTCCAGCTCCAGCCGCTCGGCCAGTTGCGGGTAGTGGTAGTCGAACGCCGGGCGCTCGGACCGGATCCGCGGCAGGGTGGTGAAGTTGTGCCGCGGCGGCGGGCACGAGGTGGCCCACTCCAGCGAGTTGCCGTGACCCCACGGGTCGTCCGAGGTGACCACCTCGCCGTACCGCCAGGACTTGTAGACGTTCCAGATGAACGGCAGCGTGGACGCGCCGAGCAGGAACGAGCCGATCGTGGAGATCGTGTTCAGCGTGGTGAAGCCGTCGATCGGCAGGTAGTCGGCGTACCGGCGCGGCATGCCCTCGTTGCCCAGCCAGTGCTGCACCAGGAAGGTCAGGTGGAAGCCGAAGAAGGTGGCCCAGAAGTGCAGCTTGCCCAGCCGGTCGTCCAGGTAGCGGCCGGCGAACTTCGGGAACCAGAAGTAGATGCCGGCGAACACGGCGAACACGATCGTGCCGAACAGCACGTAGTGGAAGTGCGCCACCACGAAGTACGAGTCGGAGACGTGGAAGTCGAGCGGCGGCGAGCCGAGCAGCACGCCGGTGAGCCCGCCGAACAGGAAGGTGACCAGGAAGCCGAGGGCGAACAGCATCGGTGTCTCGAACGATGATGCCGACCGCGCCACATCGTGCCGATCCAGTTGAAGAACTTGATCCCGGTGGGCACCGCGATCAGGAACGTCAGGAACGAGAAGAACGGCAGCAGCACCGCGCCGGTGACGAACATGTGGTGCGCCCACACCGTCATCGACAGCGCCGCGATGCCGAGGGTGGCGAAGACCAGGCCCTTGTAGCCGAACAACGGCTTGCGGCTGAACACCGGGATGACCTCGGTGATGATGCCGAAGAACGGCAGCGCCACGATGTACACCTCGGGATGGCCGAAGAACCAGAACAGGTGCTGCCAGAGCATCGGCCCGCCGTTCTCCGGCAGGAACACCTGCGCGCCGAGCTGCCGGTCGGCCAGCAGCCCGAACAGCGCCGCGGTGAGGATCGGGAACGCCATCAGCACCAGCACGCTGGTGACCAGGATGTTCCAGGTGAAGATCGGCATCCGGAACATCGTCATGCCCGGCGCCCGCAGCGTGATCACCGTGGTGATCATGTTGACGCCGCCGAGGATCGTGCCCAGACCGCTGAGCGCCAGCCCGACGATCCACAGGTCGGCGCCGACGCCCGGGGTGTTCATCGCGTTGCTCAGCGGCGAGTAGGCGGTCCAGCCGAAGTCGGCGGCGCCGCCGGGGGTGATGAAGCCGGCCATCACGGTGAGCCCGCCGAACAGGAACAGCCAGTACGACAGCGAGTTCAGCCGCGGGAAGCTGACGTCCGGCGCGCCGATCTGCAACGGCAGCACCAGGTTGGCGAAGGCGAACACCAGCGGCGTCGCGAACAGCAGCAGCATGATCGTGCCGTGCATGGTGAACAGCTGGTTGTACTGCTCCGGGGAGAGGAACTGCATGCCCGGGCGGGCCAGCTCGGCCCGCATCAGCAGCGCCATCAGGCCACCGGCGAAGAAGAACCCGAACGAGGTGACCAGGTACATCTGGCCGATCACCTTGTGGTCGGTGGTGCGCAGCAGGGAGAGCAGCAGCGAGCCCTTGGTCGTCGGCCGGGCAGGGTACGGCCGGCTGACGATCGGCTTCGGCTCGATGGTCACGGTGCCTCCTGGCTTCGGTGCCGCGTCGGTCCGGCCGCGTCGACGCAGGCCATCCCTCCAGTGCCTGCCGCGTCCGGCCCGACCAGGAGAATAGTTCCCCGCCCCGACGCCGCTCCGGGCGGCCCGCCCAGCCGACCGCGCCCGGGCTCCGGCGGGCGCCCCGCCGCGCCGGACCGCGACCGCGCGGCGACCGGCCCGGCGCCGGCGGGCCGCCGGGCGGCTGACCGCCCGGCCGGCGAACACGCACTGTGACACCCGTCATGGGGGCCCGAACTCGCGCCCCGGCATGAGTAAGCGGTGCATGCCTGGGTATAGCCCTAGCAGCGGCAACAAGGCCGCTGCGACACCGAGGCGGGACACGCCAGATGGTGTCGGAGAGTGTCCGGCGGGCCCGATCCCGTCCGGTGGACGCATCCCCAGGAGGAAACGTGCTCGGGTTCATCATCGTGCTGCTCATCGTCGGGCTGATCGCCGGCGCGCTAGCCCGGCTGCTGGTCCCAGGCCGCGACCCGATGGGCGTCGGAGCCACCATTCTGCTCGGCGTTGTCGGCTCGTTCATCGGCGGCTTCCTCGGCTACGTGATCTTCCACAAGGACTCCACCGAGGGGGCCCTGCAGCCGTCCGGCATCGTCGGTTCGGTGCTCGGCGCCGTGGTCGCGCTGCTGGTCTACCGCGCCATGAACCGTGGCCGGGTGGGCTCGCGCCTCTGACCACCGCTGACCACAGCGCAGTACTGACGCTGGGACGCGCGTACCACCACCCGCGCCGTCCCGGCCCCGAGGGCCCGGCCTGCTGGCCGGGCCCTCGGCCTGTGCGCACCTCCCGGGCCCGGCCCGGCTCCGGCCGCGCCGGGCCGGACCGACCGGCGGGCTCAGGCCGGGCCGCGGCTGCCGGCGTGGATGAGCCTGACCGTGTCGATGGTGTCGGCCTGGTCGGCGGTCTTGTCCTCCCGGTAGCGCAGCACGCGGGCGAACCGCAGGGCCACCCCGCCGGGGTAGCGCGGGCTGGTCTGCACGCCGTCGAAAGCCACCTCGACCACCACCTCCGGCCGGACCTTGACCACCCAGTCACCGGCGTCGGTGGCCAGTGCCTTGAGCCGATCGGTCTGCCAGGCCAGCATCGCGTCGGTCAGCCCCTTGAACGTCTTGCCGAGCATCACGTAGCCGCCGGTGGCCGGATCGAGCGCGCCCAGGTGCAGGTTGCTCAGCCAGCCGCGGCGCCGCCCGTGCCCCCACTCGGCGGCCAGGATGACCAGGTCCAGCGTGTGCCGCGGCTTCACCTTGAGCCAGCCGGCGCCGCGCCGGCCCGCCTCGTACGGGGCGTCCAGCGACTTGACCAGCACCCCCTCGTGGCCGCGGGCCAACGCGTCGGCCAGCACCCCGTCCGCCTCGGTCGGCAGCTCGGTGACCGTCCGCGGCACCCGCAGGCCGGCCGGCGTGACCCCGGCCAGCGCGGCGTGCCGGGCCGCGCCGGGCTCGTCGATCAGGTCGGCCCCGTCCAGGTGGAGCAGGTCGAAGACGACCGGCGTCAGCGGCACCGCGCGGCGCACCTCGGCCGAACCGCTGCGGGTGCCGACCCGGCTGGCGGTCACCTCGAACGGCTGCGGCCGGCCGTCCGGGCGCAGCGCGATCACCTCACCGTCCAGCACCACCGACTCGACCGGCAGCGCGAGGGCGGCCTCGACCACCTCGGGCAGCCGGCCGGTGATGTCGTCCAGGCTGCGGGTGAAGACGCCGACCTCGGTGCCGGCGCGGTGCACCTGGATCCGGGCCCCGTCCAGCTTCCACTCCACCGCCGCCGGGCTGACCCTGGCCAGGGCGGCCGGCACGTCGGTGGCGGTCTGCGCCAGCATCGGCTGCACCGGCCGGCCCACCTGCAGCCGGAACCCGGCCAGCCCCGGGGCGCCCTCGGTGAGCGCCGTGGTGGCCACCGGGCCCAACTCGCCGCGCAGCATCAGCGCCCGCCGGACGTCCTTGCCGGGCAGCGCCGCGGCCTTGGCGACCGCGTCCACCAGCACCGCCTCCAGCGCGCCCTGGCGCACCTCGCCGGTCAGCAGCCGGCGCAGGAACCGCTGCTCGACCTCGGTGGCGCGGGCGAACAGGCCGGCCAGCAGGTCGTACCGGGCCTGCTTGGAGCCGGCCCCGGCGACCGCGCCGATCCGGCCGAACAGCGCGTCCACCTCGACCAGGCCCAGCGACGGTTCGACGGCCGGCGCGGGCAGATCGCGCAGCGTCGCCCACCCCACGCCGATCTGCCGCTGGGTCAGCTCGCCGGCCAGGAACGCCACCCCGGCCGGCACCTCGGCCGGCGCCAACCGCGCCAGGCAGTCCGCCAGCAACGCCACCTTGCCGAGCCGGGCCGGGGTGGCCGCCACCGCCTCGGAGGTCTCCGCGACGGCGCTCAGCAGCACCGGACGATCACCGGCCCCGCTGGTTGTAGAGGCTCACCAACATGCCGGCCAACACGATCAGCGCGGCGATCAGGTAGAGCTTGCCGCGGATGCTCAGCCGGCCGACCCAGGTCCGGATCTGCCGCTTGACGAAGGCCCACATCGGGCCCACCTCCTACCTCGGGGACCTGCCAGCACACTAAGCCGCTCCGGCCAGCGCGAGCACCGCCGCCAGCGTCGCGTCCTTCTCGTCCTTGCGCCAGGGCGGCCCGATCTCGCGGCCGATCGCGGCCAACCGGTCGCGCAGCTCGGCCTCGCCCAGCCGCAGCTCACGACCGGCCAGCGCGGCCAGGTCGCGGGCCGGGACCAGGCTCAGCGCCAGCCCGTGCCGGTCGGCTGAGTCGGCCAGCGCCTGGCAGTAGAGATCGCCCTCGGCCGCGTGCAGCAGCGCGTGCGAGGCGAGGATGCGGGTCAGGTCGGCCGGGAGCGCGGCGCTGCCGACCGGCAGCCCGGCCGCCACCGGATGCTGGCCGCGGGACCGCAGCTCGGCGATCGTCGCGCCGACCCCGGCCTGGGCCAGCCCGCCGACCGCGGCCACCGCCTGCGCCACCAGCTCAGCGGCGGCCGCCACGTCCAGCTCGCGGGCGGCATGGAAGACCTGCACCGGCAGCTCGACCGGCGCGATCTTGACCTGGGCCCGGTGCACCACCCGGATGCCGCCGCCGCGCGGCCGGCCGACCGCGACCACCGTCGTCCAGCCGGTATGCGGCCGGAACCCCAACGCCACCTTCAACCCCGCGCCACCTGCCACCTCGCCCCGCGGCCTGCCGTTGCCGCGACGCTACCCGCCGGGTCCGACAATCCGGCCGCACCTGCCCGAAAGGCCGGTCAGCGATCGGCGTCGAGCACCTCGCGCACCTTCTCCAGCAGGATCGTCTCGGAGAACGGCTTCTCGATCAGCGTGACGCCCGGGTCCAGGGTGCCCTGCGAGGTGAGTACCGGGTGCGCGTACCCGGACATGAACAGCACCCGCAGCCCGGACCGCAGCCGACCGAGCCGGTCGGCCACCTCCTTGCCCAGCATCCGCGGCATGATCACGTCCGAGATCAGCAGGTGGATCTCGACCGGGTTGGACTCGACCAGTGCGATCGCCTCGGCCCCGCCCGGCGCGGTGAGCACCTGGTAGCCGTTGCGGGTCAGGATGCGCCGGGTGACCTCGCGCATCGCCTCCTCGTCCTCGACCACCAGCACCGTCTCGCCACCGGGCACCTGGCAGTAGGCCGGGCCCTGCTCCGGCTCGGCCGGCGTCTCCTCGGTGGCCGGCAACAGCGCGGTGATCGTGGTGCCCACCCCCGGCTCGGAGTAGATCTGCACGTGCCCGTCGGCCTGGGTGATGATGCCGTAGACGGTGGCCAGCCCCAGCCCGGCGCCCTCGCCCTTCGGCTTGGTCGTGTAGAACGGCTCGAACGCCCGCTCGATCACCTCCCGCGGCATGCCGGCGCCGGTGTCGCTGACCCGCAGCCGGACGTGCGAGCCGGCCTTGATCCCGGGTCGCTGGACCGCGTACTCGGGGTCGATCAGCATGTTGCCGGTGTCGATGGTGAGCCGGCCGCCGGCCGCCATCGCGTCCCGGGCGTTCACCGCGAGGTTGACCAGCACCTGCTCGATCTGGCCGGGGTCGGCCAGCACCTTCCAGACCTCCGGGTGCAGCTCGGTCTCCAGCTCCACGTGCTCGCCCAGGGTGCGGCGGAGCAGGTCCTGCACGTCCAGGATGACGTCGTTCAGGTTCAGCACCTGCGGCCGGACCACCTCGCGCCGGCCGAACGCGAGCAGTTGGTGGGTCAGGTCGGTGGCCCGCTCGGCGGCCCGGTGGATCTGCTCGACATCCTTGCGGGTGGCCGCCCAGCGCGCCTCGGCGCCCGGCTCGGCCGCCGCCGCGGTGACGTCCTCCTGGACGAACGTGGCGTAGTTCAGGATCACCCCGAGCAGGTTGTTGAAGTCGTGCGCGACACCGCCGGCGAGCTGGCCGAGGCTCTCCAGCCGCTGCGACTGGTGCAGCCGCACCTCCAGCCGCTCCCGCTCGGCCTGCGCGCGCAGCCGTTCCCGCTCGGTCCGGGCCTCGATCCGGTCGGTGATGTCGCGGACCGCCGCCGAGACCAGCATGCCGTCCTCGGTGTGCAGCGTGCTGAGGCTGATCTCGGCCGGGAACTCGGTGCCGTCGCGGCGCCGGCCGGACAGGTGCATGCCGGCGCCCATCGGCCGCGGGCTCGGGTCGGCCACGTACCGGATCCGGTGCCCGGCGTGCGCGTCCCGGATCGCATGCGGCACCAGGATGTCCACCAGCTGGCCGACCAGCTCGTCCCGCTTGTACCCGAACAGCCGCTCGGCCTGCGCGTTCACCAGCGCGATCCGGCCGGACGGCTCGATCCCGAGGATCGCGTCGGGGGCCGCTTCGAGCAGCCCGCGGAACCTGCACTCGGCCCGCTCGGGCTCGGACAGCGGGTGGGCCACCGTCGCGGCACCGATGATCGGACCGGCGCCGTTGGCGGCGGTGACCGGGGAGACGGTGACCGCGACGCGGATCCGGCTGCCGTCGCGGCACAGCCGGTCGGTCTGGTACTGGTGGACCCGCTCGCCGCGGCTGATCCGGGCCAGCACGTCCTGTTCGGCCGCGGCCAGCTCGGGCGGCACCAGCAGCAGCGCGTCCTGCCCCAACACGTCCTTCGCGTGGTACCCGTACAGCCTGGCGGCCGCCGGGTTCCAGCTGGTGACGATCCCGCCCAGGCTGCAACTGACGATCGCGTCGTGGGACGAGAGGACGATCGAGGCCAGCAGGTCAGGCTCGGGTAACGACGGCATCGACCGGTCGGACCGGACGGCGTGCTCACTGGAAATACCCACAGAGGCTTGTCTCCAGCCTGATACGGTGAGTAGCTGTTGATTACTCAGAGTACCAGCGTGGCTCTGCCGTCAGCCCTCCTCGCCCCAGAGCCGGCGCACCGCGGTGACCAGCGCCTCGATCCGGAACGGCTTGACCAGTACCGGCACCCCTGGCGGAGGTTCCGGGCCGAGGCCGCCACCGGTCATCAGCAGACATCGGCAGGTCTGCTCCGGATCCAGCTCCTGCACCTTGTCCAGCAGTTCGGTGCCGAACGCGTCACCGAGGCTCATGTCGGTGATCAGGACGTCGAAACCCTCCGGTGCCATCGTCATCGCCTGCGCCAGCGAGGCCGCGCCCTCCACCTGGTAACCGGCCCGGCGCAGCCCGGCCACCAGCAGCTCGCGCAGCTCGTCGTAGTCCTCGACGATCAGCGCCCGGCGCTGCCGCACCGCCTGCGGGGCGCTCATCGCAGCCCGGCCAGGTTGCGGGTCGGCGCCACCGGGGTGACCGTCGCGGTGCGGCCACCGCCGCCGGTCCGGCTCTCCGGCGCCGGCTGGTACTGGATCAGGCCCAGCTGCAGCGCGGTCATCAGGGCCTGCGCCCGGCTGGACGCGCCGAGTTTCTCGTAGAGCCGGCCGACGTACGTCTTCGCGGTCGACTGGCTGACGTACATGGTGCGCGCGATCGCCGGCACCGACAGGCCGTCCTGCAGCAGGCTCAGCACCTCGCGTTCGCGCGGGCTGAGCGCCAGCCGGTCGGTCCCGTCCCGGCGCCGGGCCAGCGCGTCGGCCAGGCCCGCGGCGGTGAACGAGGACGCGGCGACCGCGGCATGCCGGATCGCCCCGAGCACCTCTTCCACCGGCGCGGTCTTGGACACGAACGCGGACACGCCGGCGTCGAGCGCCCGGAACAGCACTTCGTCGGCGCCGGCCGAGGTCAGCACCACGATGCCGAGCCCCTCGAACCGGCCGCGCAGGTCGCGGGCCAGGCCGAGGCCGTCCGCGTCGGGCAGCGCCACATCCACCGTGACCACGTCCGGGCCCAGCCGGGCGACCAGCTCGGCCGCCCCGTCCGCACCACCAGCCTCGCCCAGCACTTCAATGTCCTGCTCACGCTCGGCGAGGCAACGCAACCCGTATCGGATCAGTGTGTGCCCGTCGATGAGGACCAGCCGGATCGACATTCCTGTTCCCCCGTACCGTCCGCACCCCAGGCGGACAACCCCAGGTGACGATCCTAGCTGGTCTGATCACTCTATGTAATTATCCAAGCACAATAAGGTCAGTAACCTGTGCCGCTGGGGCCGCTCCCGTCCCCGCCGCCGGCCAGCAGCGCGATCAGCACGATCGCCACCGCCACCGCGACCACCACACCGACAATCAGCCAGGTCCGGGCCCGCGAGCCCGTGCTCGGCTCGTCCATCGCCGCCACCTCCGCGTCGCCCCCGCCATCGTCCCCGTCGTTGCCCGTCCTTCCCGGTACGGCCCGGATCCCGCCGCGGTTCAGGCCCCTCAGCGGCGGTACCGGGCCTCGATGCCGTCCAGCAGCCAGGCCAGACCCTGGTCGTACGCACCCTCATCAGGCACCCCGCCGGCGGCCAGCAGCGGCGCCAGGTGGGGAAACTCGCCGCTGCTCAGCAGCCGCTGGAAGTACGGCTCGAGCAGCACCTCGCGCCGGCCGCCGGTCAGCCCGTCGCGGTGCGGCATGGATCGCTGTGCCTCCTCCCGGATGACCCGGCCCACCGAGTACACGTCGATCGCCGCGGCCACCCGCAGCGTCGCGGCCGGGTCCAGGTTAAGGCCGGCCAGGGCGGCCATCGTCTGCTCGGCATGCCGCAGCCCGTTCGGCCCGAACCGGATCTCGCTGCGCACCAGCGCGATCAGCCAGGGGTGCCGGCGGGCCACCGCGCACTCCCGCGCCACGATCAGCGTGATCGCGGCGCGCCAGTCGGCCGGCAGCTCGTCCGCCGGCAGCACCGCCTCGCCGGCGACCTCGTCGGCCATCAGCTGCAGCAGGTCCTCCTTGCGGGCGATGTGGGTGTAGAGGCTCATCGCCCGGACGCCCAGTTCGGCGGCCACCCGGCGGATCGACACCGCGTCCAGCCCCTCGGCGTCGGCCAGCGCGATGGCTGCGGCCACGATCGCCTGCTGGCTGAGCGCCGGCCGCCGCTCGGCCGGCTCCCGGGCCCACACCGGCGCCACCACCGCCGGGCGGCCCGCCGCCGGCGCCGCCGCCGGCCCGACCGCCCCGGGCCCGGTCGGCTCCCCCGCGTCGCCCGACCCGGCCGGGTCCGGCTGCTCGGCCGTCCTGGGCGGCGCGGCCGGGTCGGGTGGCCCGGCTGGGGCCGGCTGCTCGGCCGACCTGGGCGGCGCGGCCGAGACGGGCGGCGCGGCCGGGTCGGCTGAGCTGGCGGCGGGGTGGT
This sequence comes from uncultured Actinomycetota bacterium, assembly GCA_963714145.1. Taxonomy (GTDB): domain Bacteria; phylum Actinomycetota; class Actinomycetes; order Mycobacteriales; family CADCTP01; genus JBBWZH01. Next base: position 5,257,505 of record OY970235.1, read on the forward strand.
TGACGGGCTCGGCCGGGCCGCGGCGAGACCGCCGGCGGGGAGCGGCAGACACAGCGCGAGCGTACCCGCTATGCAGTACGGCCGATCGATACACTGTACGGATCAGCCGCTACGCAGTACGGTGAATTGATACGCCGTACGACGAGAGGGAGCGGTGCCGTGTCAACAGCTCACGCGGATCGGCCAGCGGCGAGCGGGCTCGATCCGGCGCTGCGCCGGCTGGCCGTGGTCGTGCTCACCGGCTCGGTGATGACCGTGCTGGACACCACGATCGTGAACGTCGCGGTGAACACGCTCGGCCAGCGCTTCCACACCTCGCTGTCGACGATCCAGTGGGTGCTCACCGGCTACACGCTCGCGCTGGCGATGACCATCCCGATCAGCGGCTGGGTGGTCGAGCGGTTCGGCGGGAAGACCATGTGGCTGGTCTCGCTGGGCCTGTTCACCGCTGGTTCGGTGCTCTGCGGCGCGGCCTGGTCGCCGGCCGCCCTGATCGCGTTCCGGGTGCTGCAGGGCTTCGGCGGCGGGCTGCTGATGCCGGTCGGCCAGACGATGCTGGTCCGCGCCGCCGGGCCGGAGCGGATCGGCCGGGTGCTCAGCCTGGTCTCGGTGCCGGCGATGCTGGCCCCGGTGCTCGGCCCGGTGCTCGGCGGCGTGATCGTGGACAACCTCGACTGGCGCTGGCTGTTCTACGTCAACCTGCCGCTGTGCGTGCTGGCCATGGCGCTGGCCGTCCGGCTGCTCCCGCCGGACACCGACCGGCACCCGGCCCGGCTGGACGCTACCGGCCTGGCGCTGCTCTCGCCGGGCCTGGCCCTGCTGGTGTTCGGGCTGTCCCGGGCCGCCCAGCCGGACGGGCTGGCCGACGCCGGGCTGCTGCTCGGCTGCGGGCTCGGCGCCGCGCTGATCCTCGGCTTCTGCTGGCACGCGCTGCGCCGCACCGACCGGCCGCTGGTCGACCTGCGACTGTTCCGGCACCGCCCGTTCAGCGCGTCCGCCGGCACCATGTTCACGTATTCCGCCGGCGTGTACGGGCTGATGATCGTGCTGCCGCTGTACGCCCAACTGGTGCGGCACGACAGCCCGCTGCGGGCCGGCGCGCTGCTGGTCCCGCTCGGCCTCGGCGCGATCGTGACGATGCCACTGTCCGGCCGGCTCACCGACCGGTACAACTCACCGCGGACGGTCGCCCTGGCCGGCATCCTGCTCGTGCTGGTCGGCATGTTCGGCTACACCCGGATCGACGCCGACACCGGCCGGGCGCTGCTGCTCGGCGCGGTGTTCGTGGTCGGGCTGGGGCACGGGCTGATCCTGCCGCCGATCATGTCCGTGGCGTACCAGGGCCTGAGCCGGGCGCAGGTGCCGGCCGCCACCGCGGGGTTCACCATCGTGATCCGGGTGGCCAGCTCGATCGGTACCGCGCTGCTGGCGGTGGTGCTGCAGGCCTACCTGCGCGCCGAGTTCCCCGGCACCGGCGCGAGCCTGGCCGAGGCCGGCCGGCTCGGCGGTACGCCCGGCGGCACCGCCGGGCTGGCCCGGGCGTTCGGGCACACGTTCTGGTGGGCGCTGGCGGTGACCCTGGTCGCGCTGCTGCTGGCGCTGCTCGTCCCGGCCCGCAAGGCGGCCCCGGCCCGCGAGGCGGCCCCGGCCCCGCCGGGCGGGTGACGGCCCCGCGGGGCGGGTGACGGCCCCGCGGGGCGGGTGACGGCCCCGCGGGGCGGGTGACAGCCCAAGTCCGCGGGTGATGACCTGGGGCGCAGGTTATGACTTCAGACCGCAGGTGACGACCCAAGTCCACGCGGGCGACGACTACACGCGCCGGGTGATGACAGTGCCGCAGGTGACGACCCAAGTCCACGCGGGCGACGACCTGAGGCCCCGGGTGACGACTTTCGGCCGCGGGTGACGGCCCAGGTCCGCGGGTGATGACTTTGGTCGCCCGGAGACGCCCAGGCGCCATCACTCGCGGCCCTTATCCGTCACCGGCGGGATCGGGCCCCTCACCCGCGGGTGCAACCCGTCACCGGACAACCGAACTCCTCACCCCGCCTGCGAACGTCAGCACGCAGCCACGAGAGTCACTCAGCCCCGAGGGTGCAGCCGGGCCCGGCGGGTCAGCCGACGTCGCGGCGGCGGAAGCCGAGCAACCCGGCCACCATCAGCGCCGCGGCCACCGCGACCAGCCAGGCCAGCGGCTGCACGGTGACCGGCACGCCCGGCACCTTCGGCAGGTGCGCGAACGGCGAGACGTCCATCACCGGCTGGCTCAGCTTGAACAGCGGCCCGAACTCGCCGAGCAGCAGGAACACCACCAGCGCGGCCCAGCCGACGACGATGGCGCGCGGCAGCAGCCCGAACGCGGCGACCACGATGCCGACCAGCACCCAGCCGGCCGGTACCTGCACCAGCGCGTCGCCGACCAGCTGGCCGATCTGCCCGGCGTCCCCGGTGTCGACCGCGCGGGCCACCCCGGCGCCGAGGCCGGCGCCGGCCAGCAGCAGCACGGTGCCGGCCAGCGCGACGGCCAGGTGGCTGCCGGCCCAGCGCAGCCGGCTCACCGCGGTGGCCAGCACCGGCTCGGCCCGCTGCGAGGTCTCCTCGGCCCGCAACCGGAGCACGGCCTGCACCCCGTACGCGGCGGCGATCACCGCCAGCACGCTCAGCTCGGTCGCCAGGAAGGCGTCGGTCAGCCCCTTCTCACCGCCCAGCTTGGTGACCAGGTCCCGGGCCTGCGGGCTGTCCAGCAGGCCGCTGACGTTGCCGGCGATGCTGCCGAACAGCAGCCCGCCCAGGGTGAACGCGGCCGCCCAGCCGGCCACCGCACCGCGATGCAGCCGCCAGGCCAGCGCCAGCGGGCTGCCCAGCCGGCCGGTCGCCGGGCCCGGGCGGTCCGGCAGCAGGCCGGCGCCGAGGTCGCGGCGGGCCGCCAGCGCGTACCCGCCGGCGGCCAGTGCCACCGAGGCCAGCACCGGCACCGCCAGCACCCACCAGCGCTCCCCCGCGTACGGGCGCATCTGCTGGCCCCAGCCGATCGGCGACAGCCAGCTCAGCCAGCGCGGGCCACCCGCAGTGGCGCTGTCACCGACCGCGCGCAGCAGGTAGGTGACCACGAGCGCGGACACGGCCAGCCCGATCGCGGCCCGGGCGCTGGTGGTCAGCTGCGCGGTGACCGCGGCCACCGCGGTGAACACCAGGCCGACCCCGGCCCAGGCCAGGCCGAACGCCAGCGATCCCGCGCCGGGCAGCCCGGATCCGGCCAGCGCGCCCGCGGTCAGCAACCCGAGCAGCACGCTGGTGCCGCCGGTGACCAGCAGCGCGGCGGTCAGCGGCGCGTACCGGCCGACCTCGGCGGCGCCGAGCAGCTCGAGCCGGCCGGCCTCCTCCTCGGCCCGGGTGTGCCGGATGACCAGCACGATCACCAGCACCGCGACCATCGCGGCGACCAGCCCACTCAGTTTGATCATGGCGATCGCGCCCAGGCTCGGCTGGTAGATCCGGCCGTACAGGGCGACCAGCGCGGCGGTGTCGTTGATCCCGGCCGCGGCCCGGACCCGGTCCTCCGCCGTCGGGTAGACGCCGTCGGTCGCGGACGCCGCGCTGGCCGCGGTGGCGGCGAAGACGAGCAGCCAGACCGGCAACAGGATGCGGTCCCGGCGCACCGCCAGCCGGGCCAGCGCGGCGGTACCGGCGAACCCGGCCAGCCGGCCGCCCGGCTGACGCCCAGCCGTCGCGGCCGGCGCAGCTGGCCCAGCCGCCACGGCTGGCACGGCTGGCAGGGCCGAGGCGGCTGCGGTGCGGTCGGCAGTTTCGGGCGCGGCGGCGGGACGGCGCACAGCCGAATCCGGCCCGGTCACGGCTGGGCCGCCACGGGACGATCGCTGACTGGGCCGCCGGCCGACGCGCCGTCCGGCCCGGCATCGGCCGGCTCCGCGCCCGCCGAACCCGCACCCGCCAGCCCGCTGGACGGCTCGGCACCGGCCATCTCCACACCGGCCGCGCCCGCCGGCCCCGCACCCGCCGAGCCCGCACCCGCCGGCCCGCTGGGCGGCTCAGCACCGGCCGCCCCAACACCCGCCGGCTCCGCACCCGCCGAACCCACACCCGCCGACCGGCTGGACGGCTCCGCGCCCGCCGACCCCACCCCAGCCGACCCGCTGAACGGCTCCGCGCCCGCCGACCCCGCGCCAGCGGGCCCGCTGGGCGGATCGACCCGGTACTGGCGCAGGAACAGCTCCTCCAGCGTCGGCGGCTGGCAGGTCAGGCTGCGGACGCCGTATCCGGCCAGCAGCCGCAGCACCGGGTCGAGGTGGGCGGAGTCCACCTGTAGCCGCACCCGGCTGCCCTCGACGATCAGGTCGTGGATGCCGGCCTGCCCGGCCAGCCCGGTCGGCGGGTCGGAGAGCTCCGCCGTGATCGACGTCCGGGTCAGGTGCCGCAGTTCGGTCAGGGTGCCGGTCTCCACGGTCCGGCCGGCCCGGATGATGCTGACCCGGTCGCACAGGGCCTCCACCTCGGCCAGGATGTGGCTGGACAGCAGCACGGTCCGGCCGCTGTGCCGCTCCTCGCTGATGCAGTCCCGGAAGGCCGCTTCCATCAGCGGGTCCAGCCCGGAGGTCGGTTCGTCCAGCACCAGCAGCTCGACGTCCGAGGCGAGCGCGGCGACGAGGGCGACCTTCTGCCGGTTGCCCTTGGAGTAGGCCCGGCCCTTCTTGGTCGGGTCCAGGTCGAACCGCTCCAGCAGGCTGGCGCGGCGTTTCGGGTCCAATCCGCCGCGAAGCCGGCCGAGCAGGTCGATCACCTCGCCGCCGGACAGGTTCGGCCACAGCGTGACGTCGCCGGGGACGTACGCGAGCCGGCGGTGCAGGCTGGTCGCGTCCCGCCAGGGGTCGCCGTCGAGCAGCCGGGCGGTGCCGGCATCGGCGCGCAGCAGGCCGAGCAGGATGCGGATGGTGGTGGATTTGCCGGCCCCGTTCGGGCCGAGGAACCCGTGCACCTCACCGGTCCGGACGGTCAACTCCAGCCCGTCCAGTGCACGGGCCCGACCGTACGACTTGACCAGGCCGGACACCGAGATAGCGGTAGTCATGAGAAGCAAGCTACGCTTTATTCAGAAGTTTGTGAACGTACTGAGAGTTATGCAACTTCAGGGCGGGAGGAGATGATGACCCCCGTGACGACCGAGCCGGCGAGGAGCCGGGACGCCGAAGCCGTCGCCGGGTTCGTCGAGACCTTCGCCAACACGCTCGTCCTCAGCGGGCTGCCGCGGATGCCGGCCCGGGTGTTCGTCGCGTTGCTGGCCACCGACTCCGGCCGGCGCACCGCGGCCGACCTGGCCGAACTGCTCAAGGCCAGCCCGGCCGCGATCTCCGGGGCGGTGCGCTACCTCACCCAGGTGCACATGATCAGCCGGGGCCGTGACCCGGGCAGCCGGCGGGACTACTACGAGGTCGCCGAGAACATCTGGCACGAAGTGATCTTGAACCGTGATCAGGACCTGCTGCGCTGGCAGCACGGCGCCCGCGACGGCGCCGAAGTGCTCGGCGCGGACACTCCGGCCGGCCGGCGGATGCGGGAGACCGCCGACTTCTTCGAGTTCCTGGCGGCCGAGATGCCGGCGATGCTCAAGCGCTGGCGGGAACACCGCGCCGGGCTCGGAGCGCAGCGGCGTCTGGACTGAGGCAACGCGCCGACGAAGTCGCCGCGCGGTGCCGAGGAAAGACGCCGCGCCCGGCGCGCAGCGCAGCGAACGGCTAGCAGAGCGGGCGGCTGACCGCGGGCCGGTGCCGGGGGTACGCGACACTCGTGCGGTGATCGGGCCGGCAGGCGGGGCCGGGCCGGCGCGCCGAGAAGCTTGGCCGGAGCGGAGCGGATGGATCGAACCTGGGACGTCGTGCAGCCGGCGCTGGCCGTGCTGATCGCGGCGGCCGGCGGCTGGGTCGCGGCGGTGCTGGTCGGCTGGGTCGTGCGCCGGGTCGGCCGGCGGCACCCGGCGTCGATCGCCACCGCGCTGCACCGGCGCTGCCGGCTGGCGTTCCGGGCCACCCTGACCACGGTGGCGGCGCTGGTCACGGTGCCGGAGGCCAGCCTGGACCCGGACGCCCGGCGGCTGGCGTTGCACCTGGCCACGCTGGCCGTGATCGCCGCGGTGGCCTGGCTGTGCGTGGGCCTGCTCGCGGTGGTGCAGGACGCCGCGGTGGCCCGGTTCGACATCGACGTGGTGGACAACCTGCACGCCCGCCGGGTCCGCACCCAGATCCTGGTGCTGCGCCGGGTCGCGGTGGCGGCCGTGGTGTTCGTCGCGATTGCCGCCGAATTGATGACGTTCCCGCGGGTACGTGCGCTCGGCGCCTCGATCCTGGCCTCGGCCGGCGTGCTCTCGGTGGTCGCCGGGCTGGCCGCGCAGACCACGCTGGCCAACCTGTTCGCCGGTATCCAGATCGCGCTGTCCGACCAGATCCGGATCGAGGACGTGGTCGTCGTCAACGGTGAGTGGGGCCGGATCGAGGAGATCACGCTGACCTACGTGGTGGTGCGCACCTGGGACAGCCGCCGGCTGGTGCTGCCGGTCTCCTGGTTCACCACCAACGTGTTCCAGAACTGGACCCGGCACGAGGCCCGGGTCGTCGGCAGCGTGCTGCTGCACGTCGACTACACGGTCCCGGTGGACGAGATCCGGGCCGAACTGGGCCGGCTGGTCGAGGCGTCGCCGCTCTGGGACGGCCGGGACTGGGCGCTGCAGGTGGTGGACAGCACGCCGACCACGATGGTGCTGCGCGCGATCCTCAGCTCCGTGGACGCGCCGAGCAACTGGGACCTGCGTTGCGAGATCCGCGAGAAGCTGCTGGCCCACCTGCGCGACCAGTACCCGGGCAGCCTCCCCCGGCTGCGCGCCGAACTCCCGCCACCGACCACCGCCGCACCGCCAACCGCAGGTCGACCAGTGCCCGACAGCCACAAGCCGGACGGCCCTGCCCCGGGCAGCCTTGGGCCGGGCAGCCTTGGGCCCGGCAGCCACCAGCCGGAGCGGGGATCGTCCCGGTCGTAAGGGTTCCGTCAGGACATTGCCGCCCCGTTCGTTATCCGGGCCGGGTACGAACTAGGCATGGATGTGCAGCAGCAGCGGGCCGGCCGCCGGCCGCGGCTGCCCCGGCGGACCAACCTGGCGCTCGCCGTGCTGCTGCCGGCGGCTGTGCTCACCGGCCTGTCGTCCAACACCATCGGAGTGGACTGGCCGGTCGACCTGGCCGCCGCGCACGCCGCGGTGGCGCTGGCGATCCTGCTGCTGGCGCCGTGGAAGTCGGCGATCGTCCGGCGCGGCCTGCGCCGTGGCCTCGGCCCTGGCGGGCGGCGCCGGTACTGGTCGCTCACGCTGCTGGCGCTGGTCGCGATCGCGCTGGCCAGTGGGCTGGCGCACGCGACCGGCCGGGTAGAGGAGGTCGGCCCGCTCACGATCATGCAGGTGCACGTCGGCGCGGCCGTGCTGGCGCTGCCGGTGCTGTTCGTGCACTGGCGGCTGCACCCGGTCAGACCCCGGTCCACCGACCTGGACCGGCGGGCGCTGCTCGGCGCCGCCACGCTCACCGCCGGCGCCACCGCGGCGTACCTGGCCTGGGAGGGCGGGCTCGCGCTCGGCCGGCTGCCCGGTGCGGACCGCCGGTTCACCGGCTCGGTCGAGCGCGGCACCGGCGACCCGGCCGCGATGCCGGTGGTGGCCTGGCTGGACGACCGGGTGCAGCGGCTCGACCCGGCCAACTGGCGGCTGCGGGTCGGCACCGCCGCGCTGGACCTGGCCGCCATCCAGGCACTGCCGCAGGAACGGATCCGGGCCGTGCTGGACTGCACCAGCGCCTGGTACGCCGAGCAGGACTGGACCGGCGTCCGGCTGGACCGGCTGATCGACGCGGCCCGCGCCACCCGGCCGGACGGCGCCGGGTTCGGCCCGGCCGGCTGGCGCAGCGTCCGGGTCCGGTCGGCGACCGGCTACGACCGGCTGTTCCCGACCAGCGATCTGGGCCGGCTCTGGCTGGCCACCGGCGTCGGCGGCGCACCGCTGTCGTACGGGCACGGCTACCCGGCCCGGATCGTCGCCCCGGGCCGGCGCGGCTTCTGGTGGGTCAAGTGGGTGGTCGAGATCAGCCCGAGCGACACGCCCTGGTGGCTGCAGCCGCCGTTCCCGCTGACCTGACTATCCCCATACCTCGGCGGCGGTCTCCACGATCAGCCGCAACTTCGCCACCTGCTCGTCGTAGCTGAGCGTGTTGCCGTCCACTGTGGACGAGAAGCCGCACTGCGGGGAGAGGCAGAGCTGGTCCAGCGGGATGTACCTGGCCGCCTCGTCGATCCGCCGCTTCAACGTGTCCTTGCTCTCCAACTCGCCGCGCTTGGTGGTGACCAGGCCCAGCACGACCATCTTGCCCGGCGGGACGAACCGCAGCGGCTCGAACCCGCCGGACCGGGCGTCGTCGTACTCCAGGAAGAAGCCGTCCACCTCGAGCTGGCCGAACAGGGCCTCCGCGACGAAGTCGTAACCGCCCTCGGCCGCCCAGGACGAGCGGAAGTTCCCCCGGCACATGTGCGTGGTCACGGCCAGGCTCTCCGGCCGGCCGGCCAGCGCCTTGTTGATCTGGGCGATGTACCGCTCGTGCTGGTGCTCGGCGTCGCCGCCGCGGGCCGCGACCAGCTCGCGCTGCTTCGGGTCGTTCAGGTAGGCCAGGCTGGTGTCGTCGAACTGCAGGTACGTGCAGCCCAGGTCGGCCAGCCGGCGCACCTCTTCGGCGTAGGTGGCGCTCAGGTCGGCCCAGAACGGCTCCAGATCCGGGTAGACGGTGGGATCGATCGAGGCCCGGCCGCCGCGGTAGTGGACCATGCTCGGTGACGGGATGGTGAGCTTCGGCGTCACGCCCGGCTCCACCACGCCCTGCAGGAACTGGAACGCGTCCCCGAAGATGGTCTCCGGCAGCGAGAGACGGTCGTGCACCCGCAGCGCGGCCGAGGTGAACTCCAGCTTGCCGGCGTCGTTGAAGAACTGCACCGACAGCTGCTCGTCGGTACGGCTGATCCCGCCGAGCTGGTAGATGAAGTCCATGTGCCAGGAGGTGCGGCGGAACTCGCCGTCGGTGGCCGACCGGAGGCCGACGTCGTGCTGCATCCGGACCACGTCCCGGATCGCCGCGTCCTCGACCGTCCGCAGCTGCTCGGCCGCGATCTCGCCGGCGGCGAACTGCGCCCGGGCTTTCAGCAGCTCCGGCGGGCGCAGCAGGCTGCCGACGTGGTCGGCCCGGAACGGTGGACGGGTACGGCTGGCCATGGCTCCTCCACTCCCCCCCGCTCGGGCCCCCTTCCTACCCGACCAGCCCAGCCCCGTCACCCTCGGGCAGCACCCGACGCGGCGAGCAGGCGAGCGCAGCTGGCGGGCTCCCACATTCAGACCGCCGCCAGCCGCACCGTGGGGCCCGCGGGGGCTCGGCCCCCGCGGCCAGCATGACGGCGCGGCAACGGCGAGCGTTTCCCGCGAGCAGGCGTGCCCGCCGCACCGTGGGGCCCGCGGGGGCTCGGCCCCCGCGGCCAGCATGACGGCGCGGCAACGGCGAGCGTTTCCCGCGAGCAGGCGTGCCCGCCGCACCGTGGGGCCCGCGGGGGCTCGGCCCCCGCGGCCAGCATGCCGGGCGACCCGGCGAGCGCACCCGGCGAGCAGGGCTCGCCCGAGCCCGGCTCCCCCTACTCGTTGTCGGTGGCGGTGAGCAGGGCACCGGCCAGCGCCCGGTCGCCGTCGATGTCGGCGGTGTTCGCCGGGAGCCGCCGGTAGAGCAGCAGCACCAGGTCGGACGCGGTGCCGCGGATGGTCGCACCGACCTCGCCCGGGCCGGCCCGCCAGGAGCCGCCGGTGTCGGTGGCCGCCAGCTCGACCGCGCTGGGCAGGTTGTCCGCCTCCCGGCCGAGCATGATCGTCAGGTACTCGGCCACCCCGTCGGCGGCGACCTCCGGCTCCAGCGGGGCGGACGGGCCACTGGCCGACTCGGCGTCCCACCGGTGCACCGCGGCTTCCTGCACCTGGTGCCGGGCCACCGCGCCGACCGTCGCCGGCTCGCCCCACCACGTCCAGCAGGGCCGGTCGAACCCGGTCTCGCGCAGCGCGTCGACCAGCTCGGTGCAGCTGGCCCGGTACCAGCCGGCCAGGTCGGCCGGCTTGCTGAACTCGCCGCGCTCCGTCGGCTGCGCGCCGCCGGCGCGGATCGCCGCCGCCCAGAACCGCTGCACCTGGCCGAGATGGGTGACCAGCACCTCCAGCGACCAGCCCGGGCAGCCCGGCACCGGGGCCTCGAGATCGGCACCGTCGAGCGCGGCTATCACCCGCTCGCCATCCCGCTCGATCGCGGCGATGGCGGCCTTAGCATCCTCAGCGAACATGTGTTCGAGCCTAGCGGACAGTGCCGACGGATTCTCCGTACCCCGAACGCCGCCCGGATGGCCGGACTTCAACGTTTCCAGGGCGTTGACGAACCGTTTCGGCGTCTCTAGCGTCGATGCGACATTCCGCGCGGCGGCGGCCCGTCTCGGCCCCAGCGTCCCCACGGAGCTCGCGAGCGCCAGGCTCCACCCGGGAGCTCGGCGTCCTCCGGGGGACGGCCCGCTGCTGGCCGGCATGGTGCCGGTCAGCGCGGTCCGGTCTGGCGCGACCCCGGAGGACGTCCCATGGACAGATCGCTCGTACGGCTGGCCGTCTCGGCAGCGGCCACCGCCGCCGTCACGGCCGGCACGTTCGCCGCCGCCCCGGCGATCGACGCCCGGCTCGGCCACCACCCGGGCCCGTCGGGGCCGCCCGCGGCCGCCGGGCACTGGGTGCACACCTGGACCTCGATGCCGCAGTTGACCGAGCCGGGCAACCTGCCGCCCGCGCCGTTCACCCAGCCCGACCGGGTGCTGGCGGAAGCCACCTTGCGGCAGACCATCCACGTCTCGGTCGGCGGCCGGCAGCTGCGGCTGCGGTTCTCCAACGCCTTCGGCACCACCCCGCTGCCGATCACCGCGGTCGAGATCGCCCGGCCGGCCGGCGGGCAGGCCGGGGTGGGCTCGATCGTGCCGGGCAGCGCGCGGCGGGTGACCTTCGACGACGCGCCCTCGGTCCGGATCCCGACCGGCTCGCAGGCCGTCTCCGACCCGCTGGACTTCCCGGTGGCAGCGCAGACGAACGTGACCGTGACGATCTACCTGGCCGCCGGGCAGGCGTCCAACAACATCACCTCGCACCCCGGCTCCCGCACCACCTCGTACATGCTGGCCGGCAACCACGTCGGCGACACCGACCTGACCGGCGCGACCACGGCCGACCACTGGTACTTCCTGAGCGGCGCCGAGACCTTCGCCCCGGCCCGGACCGCGGCCGTGGTCATGCTCGGCGACTCGCTCACCGACGGCCGCGGCTCCACCACGAACCAGAACAACCGCTGGCCGGACGACCTGCTGGCCCGCCTGCAGTCCCAACCCGGCACGGCCGGCGTCGCGGTGCTGAACCAGGCGGCCGGCGGCAACCGGATCCTCAACGACGGCCTCGGCCCGAACGGGCTGAGCCGGATCGACCGGGACGTCCTGGCCACCAGCGGGGTCCGCTGGCTGCTGGTCTTCGAGGGCGTGAACGACATCGGCACCGCGGACCCGGCGGCGGCCGCGCAGACCCAGGTCGGCACCGACCTGATCGCCGCGTTCCGGCAGATCATCACCCGCGCGCACGCCCAGGGCATCACCGTGTACGGCGCCACGATCACACCGTTCGGCGGCAACAGCCCGTACGACGACCCGGCCGGGCTGCGCGAGGCGACCCGGCAGACCGTGAACCGGTGGATCCGGACCAGTGGCCGGTTCGACGCGGTGATCGACTTCGACCGGGTGGCCCGCGACCCGGCCAACCCGCGGCAGCTCAACCCGGCCCTGGACGTCGGTGACCACCTGCACTTCAACCCGGCCGGCTACCAGGCGCTGGCCGACGCCGTGCCCGCCCGGCTGTTCTGACAGCCGGCCGACCGTCGCCCGATCAGCGTGCCCGGCGGCCTAGGCTGCCGGGCATGCTGACGGGGATCGAGGAGTGGGCGGCCGACTGGGCGGCGGTCGCGCTGGCGAACATCCGGCGGGAGTACCCGAACGACCTGCGGCACACGATGACCGGCCCGGACGACCGGCCCACCCCGCGGGACGTGCACCCGGTGTTCTACGGCTCGTTCGACTGGCACTCCTGCGTGGAGATGCACTGGCTGCTGGTCCGGCTGCTGCGGACGGCGCCGGACGCGGTGCCGGCGGCGGAGATCCGGGCCGTTCTGGACGCGCAGCTGACCGCCGGCGGACTGGCCACCGAGGCGGCCTACTTCGCCGACCACCGGTACTGGAGCCGGCCGTACGGCTGGGGTTGGGCGCTCACCCTGGCACACGAGCTGACCAGCTGGGACGACCCGCAGGCGGCGCGCTGGACGGCGGCGATCCGACCACTGGCGGACGTGCTCGCGGCGCGGTTCGCCGACTGGCTGCCCACCGCGGCGTTCCCGGTCCGGCACGGTGTGCACACCAACTCGGCGTTCAGCCTGTCCCGCTCGCTGCCGTACGGGCAGGCCAGCCACCCCGCGCTGGCCGCGGCGATCCGCACCGCGGCGGAGCGCTGGTACGGCGCGGACACCGGCTACCCGGGCGGGTACGAGCCGTCCGGAGCCGACTTCCTCTCCCCCGCGCTGACCGAGGCCGAACTGATGCGCCAGGTGCTGCCACCGGCGGAGTTCGCCGGCTGGCTGAGCCGGTTCCTGCCCGATCTCGCCGCCGGCCAGCCGGCCACCCTGTTCACCCCGGTCGAGGTCAACGACCCGACCGACGGCCAGGTGGCGCACCTGCACGGGCTGAACCTGAGCCGGGCCTGGTGCTGGCGCCGGCTGGCCGAGACGCTGCCCGCCGGCGACCCGCGGCTGCCGCCGATCCTGGCCGCCATCGACCGGCACGCCGACGCCTCACTGGCCCAGGCCGCCGGCTCCGACTACATGGTCGAGCACTGGCTGGCCGCCTATGCGGCCCTGCTGCTGACCTGATCCACCGCCGAGCGGCCACCGGGGGCAGTGGGTTCAGCCGTGGGCTGAAACACGTTGTGTGACCGGCACCTGGGTCCCGTACGATACGGAACCGTTCCGTTTCGGAATGCCAGACGGACCGGCTCGGTTCGCTTACGAGACGGTATCGTATCGAGTCCTGGGAAGGGCGATGGACGCTCCTCAAACCGGCCACCCACGGCGCTGGACCATCCTCGGCGTCCTCGTGGTCAGCCTCCTCGTTGTCGTCCTCGACAACACCATCCTCAACGTGGCGATGAAGACCATCGCCGACCCGGTCCACGGCCTCGGCGCCAGCCAGAGCCAGCTGGAATGGGCGATCAACTCGTACACCCTGGTCTTCGCCGGCCTGCTGTTCACCGCGGGCATCCTCGGCGACCGGCTGGGCCGCCGGCTGGTGCTCCTCGGCGGCATGGCCCTGTTCGGCCTGGCCTCGCTGGCCTCCGCGTACGCGCAGAGCCCGGCCCAGCTGATCGGCGCGCGGGCGCTGATGGGCATCGGCGGCGCGGCCATCATGCCGGCGACGCTGTCGATCATCGCGAACGTCTTCGAGCCGCGCGAGCGGGGCAAGGCGATCGGCGTCTGGGCCGGTGCGGTCGGCCTCGCCGTGGCCATCGGCCCGGTCGTCGGCGGCGCCCTGCTGGAGCACTTCTGGTGGGGCTCGGTCTTCCTGATCAACGTCCCGATCGTGATCGCCGGCATCATCGGGATGATCGCCGTGGTGCCGGAGTCGAAGGACCCGACGCCGGGCCGGATCGACCTGCCGGGCGTGCTGCTGTCCATCGTCGGGCTCGGCGTGCTCGTCTACGGCATCATCAACGGCGGCCAGCACGGCGACTGGGGCCAGCCGGTGGTCTGGGGCAGCGTGCTCGGCGGCCTGGCGCTGCTGGCGGCGTTCATCTGGTACGAGGCGCACACCGAGTTCCCGGCGCTGGACGTGCGGCTGTTCCGTGACCCGCGGTTCTCCGCCGCGGTCGGCGCGGTCGGCCTGGTCTTCTTCGCGGCCATGGGCGTGATGTTCTCCAGCGCGTTCTACCTGCAACTGGTGCGTGGCTACAGCCCGCTGCAGACCGGCCTGCTGTTCCTGCCGTTCGCCGCCGCTCAGCTGATCTTCGCGCCACGCAGCGCGGCGGTGGTCGACCGGTTCGGCCCGAAGGTGGTCTGCGCGGTCGGCCTGGGCATCGTCCGCGATCGCGCTCACCGTGTTCGTGTTCCTCGACCGCGACCACCCCGATCTGGGTGCTGGCGGTGGCGTTCTTCTTCCAGGGCGTCGGGATGGCGAACGTGATCCCGCCGACCGCCGAGGCCGATCATGTCCTCGCTGCCGCGGGAGAAGGCCGGCGTCGGCTCCGCGGTGAACAACACCATCCGCCAGATCGGCGGCGCGCTCGGGGTGGCGGTGCTGGGCTCGGTGCTGTCCGGCGTCTACCGCGGCCAGATCGAGGACAAGCTCGGCGCGCTGCCGCCCGGCGCCCGGGCCGCGGCGGCCGAATCGGTCTCGGCCACCTACACGGCGGCGGAGCGGGCCGGCGCGGCCGGCGCGGGGCTGATCGAGCCGGCCAACCACGCGTTCGTGCTGGCCATGCACTGGGCCGCGGCCGGCTCGGCGGTGGCCGCGGTGCTCGCCACGCTGGCGGTCATCCGCTGGCTGCCACGGCAGTCCGCACCGCACCCGTCAGCCGTCGTCGAACCGTCGTTCGATGACGCACTGGTCGAAGTCTCGTAACATAACGCTCACCATGAGCAGCACCAGTGTGACGTCTGCTCCGCGGCCGCGTGGTCGGCCGCGGAGCAGCCGCGCCCATGACGCGATCATCGACGCGGTCCTCGAGTTCATCGCCGAGGGCACCACCGTCGAGGCACTGTCGATCGAGGCGGTCGCCGCCCGGGCCGGCGTCGGCAAGGCCACCATCTACCGGCGCTGGCCGCACAAGGACGCGCTGCTGCTGGACGCGGTGGCCTCGGTCAAGGAACCGGTGCCGGACCTTCCCGGCGTCTCCGTGCGGGACGATCTGGTGCTGCTCACCCGGGCCATCGGCACCGCCCGGGACACTCGCGCCAGCCAGATCCTGCCCTGCATGATCCCGGAACTGCAGCGCCCCGGCGCCCTGCGGGACGCGTACCTGCGGATGGTGGAGGCCCGCCGGGACGTCACCCGCGGCGTGATCAGGCGCGGCATCCTGGACGGCACGCTCCGGCCGGACACCGACGTCGAACTGACCGTCGCGCTGCTGTCCGGCCCGATGCTCGGCACCCTGCTCGGCTCGCTGCCCCGGATGGACACCGCCGGCCTGGCCGAACGGGTCGTCGACGCCGTCCTGAACGGCATCGCCGCCAGGCCGTAGGCCGGGCCGGGCGGGCTACCAGCGGGACGGGGCGGGTGGCGGGACCACCGGTGGGCGGTCGTCGCAGGTGATCGTGTTCGGCAGTTCCCAACTGGCCAGCCAGCCGCCGTCGTTGCCGCCCAGGTCGGTCAGCGCGAATTCGGAGCCGGCCGGGGTGAAGTGGAACGAGCCGCAGTTGTTGACGCCGACCGCGCCGACGTTGCGGGCGTCCACGTTCCGGAAGGTCGCCGAGCCGGCGGACCGGGCGCTGACCGCCGACGTGCCGGCGCCGTCGATCCGGATGTCGGCGAAGTGCACGTTCGTGATCGAGTACAGGTCCTTCACCGGGAAGTCGCTGACCAGCATGATCGCGTTGTAGGTGTTGTCCAGGAAGTTGTCGCCGGTGATCTCGATGTCCGCGTCGATGTTCCGTTCCAGCGCGTAGATCCAGATGGCGCCCATCCCGATGTTCCAGTTCAGCTCGTACGGGCCGGCCCGGACGGTGGTGTTGCCGGTGATCCAGACGTGCCCGGTGAACGGCTCGGCGCCGAACCGGGAGCCGATCTGGATTCCGCTGCCCTCCCTGATCGGGTCGGCGATGAGGTTGTTCGAGACGGTGTTGTCGGTGCCGCCGTAGAGCGCGATCCCGTTCGCCAGCACCGGGGTCTGCACGGTGTTGTGGTCGAAGGTGTTGTCGGCGTTCTCGACCCGCTCGGACCACATCGCCAGGCCGTCGTCGCCGGTGTTGCGGATGAAGCTGTTCGACACCGACGAGTTCGTGACGCCGGTGTGGAAGTTGACCGCGTCGGCGATCTGGTCGGTGATGATGGTGTTCGAGATCCGCAGCCTGGTCATCGGGCCGTCGAACCACATGCCCACCTTGGTGTGGTGGACGTAGAGGCCGTCGATGGTCGAATTGCTCATGGCTCCGCCGACGCCGTTGACCTGGTCGGTGTCGATGCGCTCGCGGACGTCGCCCTCGATCGCGAAGCCGGCGAGGTGGACGTTCCGGCTGCCACCGGCGGCCGCGTCCTTGCCGTAGAAGCCGACCCCGGTGTGCACCGAACCGTCCGGCGCCGGGGTGCCGAGGGCGACCTCGTGGCCCTTGATGATCGTGTACCAGTTGCCGGCGCCCTCGATGGTCACGTCGTCGACGACGATGTGCCGGTTCACCTGGTACGTGCCGGGCGGGACGTAGACCGGGAGATGCGCGCGCCGGGCGACGGCGATGGCCCGGTCGAAGGCGCCGGCCGAGTCGCGCCGGCCGGTCGGGTCGGCGCCGAACAGCAGCACGTTGGCCGCGCGGAGATCGACGTGCGGGCGCCCGACGAGTTCCGAGTCGAGCAGGTCGATGACCGTCCAGGCGGCGTTGCTCGTGGTCGGGACGGTGAGCCGCACGGTGGCACCGGCGCGGTAGCCGTCGGCCAGCCGGAGCCGCTGCTCATCGTAGAAATGGCTCGGCCGGAAGGGCTTGGTGATCACCGGGGTCGGCGTTGTCGCCGCCGGGACGCAACTGCACTCGGTGATCCACCAGTCCGGGTGCAGCAGGTCGGCGTTCGGGTCGTTCGAGAACGGATACTGGTTGTAGAGCCAGGCGTATTTGGACGTGAGCGGCATGATCTTCCGGCCGCCGCCGTTCACCGTGACGGCGAGCGGCGCGGTGATGCCGCCACCGTTCGGCGCGTCCGGGATGCTGTACCGCACGGTGATCGCGTTGGCGGCGCGCGGCAGCGTGAACTCGACGTACTGCCCCGGCGCCAGGCGCACCGCGCTGCGGCCGGACGCCTCGGCGGCCAGCGTGTAGGCGGAGCGGTCCGGCCCGATGCGGGTGCCGTTCGTGGCCGCCCGCTCCGCCTCCTGCTCGGCGAAGGCGACGTCGGCGCCGCGGCCCGCGACCAGCGCCGGGTCGAGCGCGGCGCGGGTCGGCGCTGGCGCCGGCGCCGGCCCGGCGGACGCGGCGGCCAGGCCCGGTGTGCCGGCGATACCTGCGGCCGCCAGCACCACCACGACCGCAAGCCGCAACTGCCCGCTGAACCGCCGCACAACGCCGGCAATGCTCGGTGACATCGGCGGACTCGATTCTCTCGACCCGGTGGAATACCGCCGGCTCGGCACGCGCGCCCAGCGCCGGAGGAAGACCCGACCTTAAGGCGACACCCGGCCTCTTACAAGACTCTGGTATCAACATCCATAGATCTGCTAGCTACTTGCATGAAACTGTCGTTCAGTTGCTCGCTCGCGGCGCAAGGGATACGTCGAGGAGGGCACTATCGCGGTTGCGGCGGGCGGGCGGGCGGCGGGCCCCGGGCGGCGGTTCAGTAGCCGTCCATCCGATCTCCAGTCGCCGCGCCTACGGTCACTGCCGCCCTGTTCGTCCGCGAGAGGAGCTCACGTTGACTGTTCGACGGCGGCTGCCGGGCGTCGCGCTCGCCCTGGCCCTCCTGACGGGTTCACTGGCCGGCGCGCTGGTCGCCTCGGCCGATCACAGCACCGGCACGCGCAACCTCGCCTGCTCGACCTGCCCGCGGCCGCTGGAGCCGCCTCGCTAACCCACCGCCCCGCCGCCCGACCCGGCCCCGGGCAGGCGGCGGGGCCGGCGGGGTGAGTTTCCTGCGCCGGGCCGGGCGGGCAGTATCCGCTGGATACCCGAGATGTCGGCACGGCCCGGCGCAGGAGCCGGCTGGCCGCGCGGCCCCAACCGGCGGGCGCCCGGCGAGCGGGACTGCTGCTGGGCTAGCTCGCCTTCCATCGCGCCCTGCGGGCGACCGGCGACCGGTCCGGCCGGCATGCTGTCCTGCCGGGGCCGGTCAGGCGACGGCCGGTCAGGTCGACGGCCCGGTCGACGGCCCGGTCAGGTCGGCGGCCGGTCAGGGGGCGGCCGGTCGGGCCGACGGGCGGTCAGGCGGCCCAGGAAGCCGGGCGGGCGGTGGTGGCGATCATGCGGGCGGTGAAGTCGGCGGTGAAGTCGCGCCACCAGTCGCGGTCCGGCCCGGTGCCGGTCGTCGCGGCCGGCCCCGGCCGCGCGGCCGGACCGGGGGTCGCGGTGATCCGCTGGTAGATGGCCGCGGCCGCGGCGTCGTCCAGGCGGACCGAGCCGGCCCAGGCCGTCAGGGCGTCGTCGAGGCTCATGGTTCCTCCGCAGGCGCCGCCGGGGGCGGATCGTCGTAGCTGGCCAGCGCCGCCGCAAGCGTACGGCGCGCTTCGGACAGGCGATAGCGGACGGTGCCGGCGGGTACGCCGAGCGCGCCGGCGATCTCGGCGCTGGTGAGGTCGCCGGCGGCGGCCAGGGCGAGCGTGACGCGCTGCTGCTCGGGCAGCCGCCGGATCGCCGCGCCCACAACCGCGACCCGCTCCGCCGCGAGCACAGCGGTGCTCGCGGCCGGCGGGGCCGGAGCCGGCTCGCGGGCCAGCCCCGCCTCCGCGTCGGCCCGGGTGCGCTCGTGCCGGTACGCGTCCACGGACAGGTTCCGGGCCACCGTGAAGATCCACGCCCGCTGCCCGTCCGGAGCGCGGCCGGTCACCTCCGGCAGCCGCTGCCAGACCCGCAGAAAGACCTCCTGCATCAGGTCCGCCGCCGCGGCCGGATCGCCGGTCCGGCCGACGAAGTACGCGTGCACCGCGGTCCGGTGCGCCGCGTAGAGCCGGCCGAACTCGGCGTCCGGCACCGGCGCCGGCGCCGGCCCGGCCGTGGTCACCGGCCCGGCGGCGGCGCGCTGGCCCGGATCTCCCCGAGAGCGTCGGTGGCGAGCACCTGCAGCACCGCCACCAACTCGGCCGGCGCGGTCACGTCGCCGGCCAGCGCGATGTCGGTGATCTTCGCCAGCACCATGTCCTCGGTCACGCCGGGCGCGATGGTCAGGTCGCCGAGCAGCACCAGGCTGGTCGGGTGCTCGAGCAGCCGGAAGAAGTCCGGGCCGACCTCGATGTCCTCGAGGATGACCCGCGGGTCGTCCGAACGCGACCAGAGGACCTGGCCCTGCACCTGCAGCCGCGGTTCGAGCATCTCCCGGCCGGCCGCCGGGGCGATCAACTGCCCGGCGACGAGCACCTGCCGGTAGCCGACCGCGCTGATCCGGCCGGTGATCACCAGTTGGCCGGCGGCGATCAGCAGATCGTCCGGCTGGCCGGACGGGTTGGCCAGGCTCGCCCCGGACACCTTGGACTGGCCGGTGAGCACGGTGACGTCCTGCCCGGGCACGTACCGGTAGTAGCTGACCCCACCCACCCCGCCGGCCAGCGCCGGGCCGAGCGCCGCCTCGCTCCCGCGCGGCGCCAGCACCAACCCGACCACGCTGATCTGCCGCGGCACCGGACCGGTCACCGGGCTGGTGATGATCAGCAGCCCGATCACGACCAGCACATCGTCCGGCGAGCCGAGCCCGTCGCCGCCGACCATCAGCGTGCCGGTGTGCACCCGCACGTTCGCCCCGTCCGGCACGTAGACCGTCGCGCCGACCCGGACCTGGGTGATCGCCGCGTACGCACCGGCCAGCGACTCGGGCACCACGACCAGCCCGGCATGCTCGATCCGGCGAACCTGCTCCAGCTCCTCCGGCATCCGCAGATGGCTGAAGTCAACCACCGGCTGCCGGCGCAGCACGCCGTGCTCGTCGACCGCCTCGACCCCGCTCACTGTGTCCCCTGATCGCTACGCTCCGCGCCAAACGCGGCGTCTTCCCTCGGCACCGCGCAGCGACTCCGTCGGCGCGTTGCCTCAGTCCAGACGCCGCTGCGCTCCGCTCCGCTCATGACTGCCTCCCGACCCGGCCTGGTAGCGCGCGGCGCCCGGCGTCCGGTCGGGCCGGCGCCGGCTGGCTCGACGCCGGCCGGCGCCACCAGGCGGCAACCGTAGCCAGCAGCCGCCGGGGCCGCCTCCCCCGGCCCGCCTGCGCCGCCAACCGGCTCTGCTCGGCCGCGTGCTCCAGTTCGGCGCTGTGCATCCGCACCATCGCGTACTCGTCCATCTCGTCCGCACCCTCCCGGATCGGCATCTCACCGGGTACTACGGACGCCGGCCCGGAGTGTTGGGTCGGTCCACCAGACCGCTCCGGTGTGCCCGGAGCCAGACTGGACTGATTCCAGTGTGGGCGGGCGTCGGCTCAGCGGGCCGCCTGGTAGGTGGCGTAGCGGCCCATGAGGGTGGTGTTGGTGCCGGTCTCGGCCGGGTCGGTGAAGCCGGCCGCACGCAACTGGGCGGGCAGGTCGTCGATCGCGCCGTGCGCGGCCACCTTCCGGTGCGCCCGCCGGACGAAGCGGCCGTCCGACGGCGCCGCGGGGACGAAGTCGACCAGGTGCAGCGAGCCGCCCGGGGCCAGCACCCGCCGGACCTCGCGCAGCGCGGCGGCCCGGTCGGCGGCCGGCAGGTGGTGGAACATGAACGCGGAGAAGACCCGGTCGAACCCGCCGTCGGGGTAGGGCAGATCGGCCGCGAAGCCGCGGTCGAACTGGACGGCCACCCGGGCCCGGCGGGCCTTGCGCCCGGCCCAGGCCAACGCGCGGGGATCCGGGTCGAGGCCGGTCGCGGTCACGTCCGGGTGCCGGCGCTTGGCCATCAGCAGCAGGTTGCCGGTGCCGGTGCCGATCTCCAGGATCCGCTGCCCGGAGCGCAGGCCGGCCTGCTCGATCAGCATCCGGTGCGCCGCCCGCGCGCCGATCAGCCGGGTGAACGGGTCGTACAGCGGCAGCATCCAGTCCCGCCCCATGGCGGGGAGGTAGTGCTCCGCGGCGGTCGGGTCGGTAGCTGGGTGGTGGTGGTGCTTCATGATCGCATCCCATCAGACGATATTCTGATTGCCTCGCTAGTCTTGATGCCGTGGTATCCGGCAGCAAGGAACGATCCTCGGCAGCGATAAGACAATCTTCGGTCACGACGGCGCCAAGGGACGCGGTCCGGTTCCAGGCCCACCGGGCGGACGGGACGCCGGTGGTCAGCTACCCACGGGTGCCCGGGGTGCCGCCGGTGACCGTCATGCGGTTCGACGGCGGGACGCACCCGAACGGCAGCGGCCCGACCGACCGGGCGCACGCGCACGACTTCCTGGTGCTCGCCTACTTCGAGCGGGCCGGCGGCTCGATCCGGGTGGACGGCACCAACTGGTGGCTCGACGCCTCGGACGCGTTCCTGGTCGCGCCGGGCGAGGTGATCCAGCCGTCCGTGATCGGAAACGGCACTCTGGGCTGGGCCGCCTTCTTCCCGACCGACGTGCTGGAACCGGGCACGCCGGGCGCGTTCCTGTCCTGGCGTGCCCACCCGCTGCTGTACCCGTTCGTCGGCGGCGCGGCCGGTGGGGCGCAGCGGCTGCGGGTGCCGGCGGCGGATCGGGCCACCTGGTCCGGGCAGTTCGCCGCGCTGGACCGCGAACTGCGCGAACGGCGGGACGGTTACAACGAGGCCGCGCTGGCGCACCTGCGGCTGCTGCTGGTCAGCGTGTCCCGGCTGGCCGCCGACGTGACCGGTGACCTGGTGCTGCGCGACGAGCCGCTGCTGGCCGGCGTCTTCGAGTTCATCGAGGCCCGGTACGGCCAGCCGATCTCGCTGCAGGACGTGGCGGCCGCGGTGGGCCTCTCCCCCGGGCACCTGACCACGGTGGTCGGCCGCAAGACCGGGCGCACGGTGCAGCAGTGGATCACCGAGCGGCGGATGACCGAGGCCCGCCGGCTGCTCGCCGGCACCGACCTCACCGTGGAAGCACTGGCCGGCCGGGTCGGCTACCGGGACGTCAGCTACTTCATCAAGAGCTTCCGGCGCGGGCACGGCGCCACCCCGCTGGAGTGGCGCCGAGCCGGCCGCAGCGCCTGACCGCCAGTCACGCGAACGGATCAGAGCGTGCCGAACAGTCCAGCCAACTCCGCCTCGACCAGCACCGCTTCGACCTGCATCCGGGCCACCACCGTCGGCAGCCGGGCCGGGACGATCCGCTCCGTGATCGGCACCCATTCTCGCTGGCCGGTCCCGCATGCCCTGCGGATCGTCTATTGCTCGGCCCGGATCAGCGGCGCCAGCAACCCGAACGGACAGCAGGACCAGGACACCTACCTGCGCGCCCTGGTCGCCTCCGGCGCCATTGATCAATTGGAGATGGGGGCCCACGTCACGCGCGTCTCCACCGCCCCGCTCGCCGTCGGCGGCCGGCGCGGACGGCCTACGTTGGTCACTCCGGCATGGCCGGTCATGGTCAGGGACCCAGCTGGGCGACCGGTGCCGCAGGCGCAGTTCATGGTCAGCGTGGCCCGGCGGGAGGAGAAGGGATCCGACGTCAACGTCGCGTCCCACCTGCTACTCGACGTGTTGCGGGGCAACGTGGACAGCGCAGTCGTCATCAGCAACGACAGCGATCTGAGCTTCCCGATCCAGGAGACCCGGAAGCTGGTGCCGGTGGGGCTGGTCAACCCGACGAAGGGCTACCGTGCCGGCGCCCTGGCTGGGAAGGCGGCCGAGGGCGTTGGTAGGCACTGGTGGTACCAGCTGGCCGCGACCGACCTCTACTGCGCGCAGCTGCCGACAGTGGTGGGCAAACTGACCCGACCGATGGGTTGGTAGGGCGTAGCCGCTTGACTGGCACGGCAGCGAGATGCACAATAGTGACACACCATCCGGTCCCTCGAGGGCCGGGTTTTTTCTTGTGTGGGCCCGCGTCGGGCGGGTCGGTGCGGCCGGTGGTCGTGCAGGTCGAACGGTTCGGGGCCCGTGTCGCCGCAGGCTCGCAGGTACTCAACCACTCAGCAGGCCGCCCCCGTCCGGCAGTGCGACGATACTGTCGCGTTCCCGCCGGTTGCTCAGGTATCGCCGGCAGATCGGGCGTTGCTCACCTCGTGTCTACGTGCCCCCGATACCGTCCGCCGGCCGGTTCTCGCGCAGGCAACCCGGGGAGGGCTTCGCCATGGCCACCGTCGACCGTCGTACGTTCCTGAAAATGGCCGGGGTTCCGGCCATCGCCGGGGCACTGCCGCTGGACCTCAGCAAGGCGCTCGCCATTCCGGCCAACAACCGGGCCGGTTCCATCGACGATGTCGAGCATGTCATCTTCCTGATGCAGGAGAACCGGTCATTCGACCACTACTTCGGCACGCTCCGCGGCGTCCGCGGATTCGCCGACCCGCATCCGATGAACCTGCCGAGCGGAAAGCCGGTCTGGCACCAGCCGGCCGGGTCCGGTGAACTGCTGCCGTTCCGGCCGGACGTGCCCGACCTCGGCCAGACCTTCCTGCCCGACCCGCCGCACGGCTGGAACGACACGCACGCCGCCTGGAACGGTGGCCGGTACGACCAGTGGGTACCCAACAAGGGCGTCACGACGATGACCCACCACACCCGGGAAGACCTGCCGTACCAGTACGCGCTGGCCGACGCGTTCACCGTCTGCGACAACTACCACTGCTCGCTGCTCGGCCCGACCGACCCGAACCGCTACCACATGTGGACCGGCTGGGTCGGCAACGACGGCACCGCCGGCGGCCCGGTCATCACCAACGCCGAAGCCGGCTACGACTGGTCCACCTATCCCGAGCGACTGCAGCGGGCCGGTATCTCCTGGAAGGTGTACCAGGATTCCGGCGTGGGCCTGGACGCGGCCGGTTTCTGGGGCTGGACCGAGGACCCGTACATCGGCAACTACGGCGACAACTCGCTGCTGTACTTCCACCAGTACCAGAACGCGACGCCCGGCAGCCCGCTGGCCACCGGCGCCAAGAGCGGCACCACCATCAACGCGCAGAACCGCGACCCGAACGCGCTGCTGGCCGACTTCCGGGCCGACGTACAGCGCGGAAAGCTGCCGCAGGTGACCTGGATCGTCGCACCGGAGGCCTACACCGAGCACCCGAACTGGGAGCCCGACTACGGCTCCTGGTACGTCTCGCAGGTGGTCGACATCCTCGCCTCGAACCCCGCGGTGTGGAGCAAGATGGCGCTGTTCATCACGTACGACGAAGAGGGCGGCTTCTTCGACCACCTGGTGCCGCCGACCCCACCGCAGACCCGGACGCAGGGCCTGTCCACGGTGCCGATCACCAACGAGATCTACCCGGGTTCCGCGGACCATCCGGCTGGCCCGTACGGGCTGGGAATCCGGGTGCCGATGATCATCGTGTCGCCCTGGACCCGGGGCGGCTGGGTGAACTCGCAGCTGTTCGACCACACCTCGCTGATCCGGTTCCTGGAGGCGCGGTTCGGCCGGCACCGCACGGACCTGGTGGAGTCGAACATCACGCCCTGGCGGCGGGCCGTGGTCGGCGACCTGACCAGCGCGTTCGACTTCAGCACGCCGAACTCGGGGCGGCGGGTGAAGCTCCCGGACACCGCCGACTTCAAGCCGAGCGACCTGGTCCGGCAGCCGGACGAGGTGCCGGTGCCGCCGGCCGACCAGCGCCTCCCCCGGCAGGAGCGCGGGGTCCGGCCGGCCCGGGCCATCCCGTACACGCTGCACGCGGACGGACGGGTCACCGGCGACGGGTTCCGGATCGACTTCCGCAGCGCCGGGCGCGCCGCCGCGGTGTTCCAGGTGCGGGCGGCCGGGGACACCGGCGAACCGCGCAACTACACCGTCGAGGCCGGCAAGCAACTCGCCGACAGCTGGGCCATCGGGGCCGGCTACGACCTGTCCGTGCACGGGCCGAACGGCTTCTTCCGCGGCTTCGCCGGCCGGGCCGGCGGGCGCCGGCTCGACGTCACCGCGTCCTACCGGGAGTCGCGCCCCGAGATCGCGGTCCAGATCACCAACCGCGGCTCGGCCCGGACCACGGTGCGGGTCCGCGACGGCTACTCCGGCCAGCCGACCACGCTCTCGTTGCACGCGGGCGAGACGGCCACGGTGCGCCGGTCGCTCAGCACCAGCCGCGGCTGGTACGACCTGACCATCACCAGCCCGGACGACCCGCAGTTGCGGTACCGCTACGCCGGCCACCTGGAAACCGGTGCCGACACGATCAGCGACCCCGCGATGGGCGGCCTGCTGTAGCGGCCCGGCCGCGCCCCGGCGCAACCGGTCTGGCCCGGCTCGGCCCGCCGGGGCGCCGGCCCGCCGGGGCGCCGGGGCGCCGGGGCGCCGGAAAGTCGGAAAGTCGGGTGCGCCGGGAGTTTGGCGCTGGCTATGGTGCGGCGCGTGGCTGACAACGAGGTCTTGCGCGAGTTGAACACCGACGTCTGGCACGCGTTCCGGCGGGCGTACGGGGCCGGCGACGGCGCGGCGTTCATGGCGCTGTACACACCGGACCTGATCCGGGCCGGCGGGCCGGATCAGTCGGTGTACGGCTTCGCCGAGTACGCCGCGCAGACCACCGACTGGTTCGCCCACCTCAGCGCCAGCGGCGACAGCATCGACATCGACTTCCGGTTCCTGGAGCGGATCGCGTCCGCCGGCCAGGCCAGCGAGCGCGGCATCTACCAGATCACCGCGACCCACGACGGCGACCAGCGCGTCTTCTACGGCAAGTTCCACACGTTCAGCCGCAAGACCGCGGGGCGCTGGCAGATCGCGGTCGACTACGACTCGAACGAGGGCGGCACGATCACCGCGGACAACTTCGCCGCGGCCACCCCGATCGACGACGTGGCGGTCTTCACCGGCTGACCTCGCCGGTCGCCGCCACCGCGGCCCGGATCCGTTCGGCCGTGCCGCCGTCCGCGGGCGGCCCGCCGGCCGGTACCGGCGCTGGGGCGTTCTCGGTGCGCTGGGTCTGGACCGCGGCCAGCAGCAGTTGCCGGGGTACCGCCGGCAGGTTCCGGCGGGCGGTGCCGACCGCGGCGGCGATGACGGCGAGCTTGATGTCCCGGCCGGAAACCCCGTCGACAGCGGCGAGCTCGTCCACCGAGACATCCGGGTCGCGCGGCAGCGACGGCGGCAGGTGGTTGGCCCAGATCGCGTGCCGCGCGGCCAGGTCGGGCAACTGGAAGTCGACGTGGAACAGCCGGGACTCGATCGCGACGTCGTAGCTGTGCGGCAGGTTGCTGGCGAAGATGACCAGGCCGTCGAACGCGTCGAGGGCCATCAGCAGTTCGGTGCGCATCGAGTTGATCGCGCTCTCGGCCGCCTGATCGGGTTGCGCGAACCGGCGGGACAGCAGCGACTCGGCCTCGTCGATGAACAGCACCGCGTCCTCCCGGGCCGCCGACTCGAACAGGTCGACCAGGTTCTTCGGCCCCTGCCCGTGGTATTTGCTCTCCAGGTCGGACAGCCGGCTCAGCATGATCTTCTTGCCCAGGTGCCCGGCGATGGCGTGCGCGGCCATCGTCTTCCCGGTTCCGGGCGGCCCGCGGAAATTCACCGCCACCGACGGGTGCGGCTCGATCGCCCGCAATCCCCAGGTACCGAAGACCAGCGGGGCCAGCGCGATGAAAGCAGCGCAGTCCAGCAACCGGTCCCGGGTGGCCGCCGGCAGCACCAACTGGTCGAGCCGGTAACCCGGTTCGACACCGCGGAACTTCGGCTCGGCCGGGTCGGACGCCGACGCCGGGTCGGACGGCGCAGCCGGGTCGGATGGCGCCGCCGGCTCGGCCGGTGGATTCGGCGGCAGGCCCGGCCCGCTGCCGTACCGGACGTTCACGGTGAACGGCTCCGGCCGGTTGCGCCGGATGAATTCGCTCACCAGGCCGAGCACCCGGGTGCGCAACAGCACCGCCTGGTCGTGCGGCGCACCGGGCACGGTGCCGTCGTAGTAGAGGCCGTATTCAGGTTGCCTACGTGCGGACAACGATGGTTCCCCCGCCATTCTCGAAACGTCGGTTCAGCTCCGCGTCCAGGCGGACCGAATCCCACTGGCCGCGGGTGTACGCCAGCCCGCGCTGGTCGAAGACACCGGCCACCACCCGGTAGTTCCCGGTCGCCAGCCGGGTGCGCAGGATCCGCGCGGTGCCGCCGGGGATCCGGTGCGAGTTGATCCAGCCGCGCACCGCGGCCCAGGTCACCAGGGTCGCGGCGGCCGCGCCGGTGGCCGCGAGCACGCCGAGCACCAGCAACGTAATCGGGTCCATGCCGCCCTCGGTCAGGTGTGTCAGTCAGGTGTAGATGACGAGGCCGTCGCCCTCGTCGTGCCGCCGGATGACCGCCTGGTCGGCCGGCGGCGTGGAGCTGGCCAGGCCGCGGGCCTGGATGATCCGGTTCTGGTACGGGTCGTAGAAGCCCTGGATTATCCGGGTGTTGCTGGGGCGGTTGCCGAAGACACCGTGCACCTCCGCGTACTTCCGGTTGTTCATCCGCTCGGCCAGGGTGAATGCGATGGCGGACGAGTTCTCCGTCTTGATCTGGCCGCGCGCCCGGAACCAGTCGTAGATCCTCCGGAACGTGATGGCGACGGTCGCGACGGCGACCGCGCCGAAGAAACTGAACGCCAGGGCAATCGTGAACGGGTCCATCGGTACAGCTGCCTTTCCCCGCGGCGCCGGTCGGTCCGGCTCAGCGCCGGCGGCGGAACCAGGAGTGGATTTCCGGGCCGGTGATACGGTCCGATCGGCGCCGGATGGCCCGCTGCACCGACCACAATGCGACGGTCGCGAGCCCGAGACCGGCGATGATCCCCAGCGTGATCTGCACAGCCATCCGTCGCCTACCTGAAGACGATGAGGTCGACATCGGCGAACTTCTCGGCCAATTCACTGTCCAACCGCTCGGCGACGATGACCCGCCCGAACGGGCGACCGTCCCGGTCGACGCACAGCCCGTCCGCCCGGTCGAGGAACACCTGGAAAACCAGTGCGCCACCCGGGTGCGCCTGCCGCAGCAGCGCCCCGCCGGTGATCACCGGGTCGCCGGGATGGGAGGCCGCGAAATAGCCGACGACGTCGGCGAAGGTGAGCAGCCGGACCAGCTTCGGCCGGCGGTTCGGCTCCCACTCGCTGAACCTGTCCAACCATCCCAGCAGGACGGCCAGTAGTGCGGCGGTACCGTCCATTGCCGCGCCCACCACCTCGTCTGTCGCGTCGGCCACCGGTCGTCTCGGGCCGGGCCGGATGCGTCCGCGCACGGTGCCCCCAGTCAGCCGGTCGGGCCGGGCCGGCCGGCCGGTGCGGGGCCGGCCGGGCCGGCGCTGCCGAGCGGCCAGCCGTACTCCCGGCCCGGCCCGGCCGCTGGCTCCGGTGCCGCGATTCCCAGTCGAACAGGCATGCGTTCCTCCCGAGCCGCGCCCCGGGACCCGGGCGGCAGCAGTTCGCCTTGTCCGCTCAGCCTGCCGGCCGCGGCGGCCGGAATCATCAGGGCTGGCCCTGATCACCGACCGCCCCACGCTGGACCGGCGGCCGGCTGGACCGGCGGCGGGCATCACTCCGGCTAGCATTCGCCCGGACGGGAGGCGACGTGACCGAGTGGACGGACGCGGTCTTCACCGGGGATGACTGGGGTGGCCGGGAGCTGGCCGCCGATTCGTTCCTGCGCTGCACATTCGCCGACGTGGACATGCTTGAGCTGGTCAGCACCGGCACCGTGTTCCAGACCTGCCGGTTCGGCAACACCCGGTTCAACGTTTCGCGGCACTCCGGATCGGCGTTCCTGAACTGCGCGTTCGACCGGTGCACCCTGTTCGACGCCGAGTTCGACGACTGCAAGCTGACCGGCAGCACGTTCACCGGATGCGACCTGCGGCCACTGACCGTGCGCGGCGGTGACCTGTCCTTCGTGAACCTGCGATTCGCCGACCTGCGCGGCGTCTCGATCACCGGCACCCGGATGCGCGAGGCCGACCTGACCGAGGCCAACTGCGCCGGCGCCACGCTGAGCGGCGTCGACCTGTCCGCCGCGCACCTGGACAAGGCCGACTTCAGCAGGGCCGACCTGCGCGGCAGCGACCTGGCCGGGCTGGACGCCCGCATCCTCGACCTGGCCGGCGCGATCGTGCACGCCGAGCAGGCCGTCCAGCTCGTTCAGACGCTCGGCCTGGACGTCCGCTGACCCGCGTCGCCGCCGGGCGGTTTCCTACCGGGCCACGCTGCTGACCGCACCGGCCGGCGCCGGCCGGGTTCCGGACCGACCACTGCCCGGAGTCGGATCCCGGGAGTCACCCGGGCACCGGGCCCGACGGGCGCGGCGGTGGCCCGGCCGGCGGACCGGGCGGCAGCCGCAGCGCGGTCGCCACCGCGGCCACGAAGAGCGCGAGCACCGCCGGGATGAGCAGCGCGGTCGGCAGCCCGACCAGCGTGGCGGCGCCGCCGATGAGCACCGGCCCGACCGCGAAGCCGAGGAAGCCGAGGCCGGCGACCCGGGCGATCGCCTGCCCGGCGCGGGCCGGGTCGAGGTTGCCGGCGGTGGAGAACACCTGTGGCGCGATCCCGGACAGCCCCGCGCCCAGCAGGCCGAACCCGACCAGCCCGGCCACCGGCCGGTCGATCGCGAGCGCGGCGCCGAGCCCGACCGCGGCCAGCACGGCCGACCAGCGCACCAGCCGGACCGGGCCGACCGCGGCCACCAGCCGGTCCGCGACCAGCCGGCCGGCCAGCATGCACACCGAGAACGCGGCGTACGCGGCAGCGGCGAAGCCGGGGGTGCTGCCCAGGTTGTCGCGCAGGTAGACGGTGCTCCAGTCGGCCGCGGCGCCCTCCCCGACCAGGCAGCAGAAGACCAGCCCGCCGAGGAAGGTGACGCGGCTCGTCCGGCCACCGGACGGCGTTGCCGATGCGGCCGGCGCGGCGACCGGCGGCACGGCCAGCACCCAGCGGGGGACGATCAGCAGCACCACGACCACGGCGCCGGCGACCGCGGTGAACGTCACGCCCGGCCCGAGGCCGGCGTGCGCGAACAGGCCGCCGATCGCCGCCCCGAGGAACCCGCCGACGCTGTACACCGCGTGGAACGACGAGATGATCGCCCGCTGGTAGGCCCGCTGGACCTCGAGCGCGTTCGCGTTCATCGCCACGTTCAGCGTGCCGTGCGCGGCGCCGAAACCGAGCAGCGCCAGCGCCAGCAACGGCAGGTTCGCCGCGTGCGCCGGTCCGAGCAGCAGCACCGCGTCCAGTAGCGCCGCCGGCACCAGCACCGTCGCGCTGCCGTACCGGTCGACCAGCCGCCCGGCCAACTGCATCCCGACGATCGCGCCGGCCGCGAACGCCAGCAGCCCCAGGCTGAGCCGCCCATCGCTGAGCCCGAGCCGCTGCTTGATCGCCGGAATCCGGGACGTCCACGCCCCGAGCATCGTCCCGTACAGCAGGAACACGACGCTCACCGCGACCCGCCCCGCCTGCACCGACCCCCGCGCGGTCACCACCGGACCAGTCCACACACCGTCCACATGGGACCGAGCATCCCGCCACCGCCAGCGGTCCGCCCGCCGGGCCCGTCGGGCCCGCCGGGGATTGACAGCGGCGCCGGGGGGACGGAAAGTGAGCGTTCACATCTGGACATCAGCACGCGGCGGGTGCCGTCCCCTAGCAAATCGGTCGAGAGCATGACGCTTTTGGCTGAAAGGGTGAGGTGGATGACCCGACGTAGGCTCGGCTCCGGCATGCTCCGGAGTTTCGCCACCGGTGTCGCCGTGGCGGCGCTGGCGGCCGGCGGCGCGGTCGCGCTCGGTTCGCCGGCGCCGGCGGCCGGCTTCGGTTTCACGATCAGCGGCGGCTTCGTCACCGTGGACACCGGCGCCGGGCTGGTGTTCAAGGTGCGGCAGTCGAACGGCGACATGACCTCGCTACAGCTCAACGGCCGGGAGCTGCAGAGCCAGTCCCGGCCGGCACACGTGGAATCCGGGCTCGGCACCGCGACGGTGACCGCGAGCCAGAACGGCAACACCATCATCGTGACCGAGACGTCCAACACGTTCTACGGCAGCGGCACGCTGGTGCACTACTTCGTCGCGCGCAGCGGTGAGAACACCGTCTACATGGCGACGTTCGTGGACGCCGCAGGCGCCGGCGAGCTGCGCTGGATCCAGCCGCTGCAGCGCACCGTGTTGACCAACATCGGCACCACGTCCGACATCAAGGGCGGCACGGCCATCGAATCGACGGACGTCTACACGGTCAACGGGCAGACCAGGTCGAAGTACTACGGGCACAGCCGGGCGCTGGAGCTGGGGGTGCGCGGCGTCACCGGCAGTGGGGTCGGTGTCTTCATGGCGTTCGGGAACCGGGAGAGCAGCGCCGGCGGGCCGTTCTTCCGGGACATCGAGCAGCAGGGCACCGAGGACACGATCGAGGTCTACAACTACCTGTTCTCGGCGCACAACCAGCCCGAGGCGCAGCGTCTCGGCGTGCTGTACGGCCCGTACGCGCTGATGGTCACGACCGGCGCCACGCCGGCCGCACCGGACCTGAGCTTCATGCTGAACCTCGGCCTGCGCGGCTCGGTTCCGGCCACCGGCCGTGGTTTCGTCGTCGGGCGCGGCAGCGGCGTGGCCGCCGGCATGCCCGGGGTCGTCGGCTTCGCGAACAGCCAGGCGCAGTACTGGACGCCGGTCAAGGCGGACGGCACCTTCTCCACCCCGGCGATGAAGCCCGGCACGTACACCCAGACGCTGTACCAGGGGGAACTGCCGGTGGCGACGCGGGCCGGCGTGACCGTGGCCGCCGGGAGCACCACCACCGGTCAGAACATCACCTCCGGCTTCAGCACCCCGCCCGCGATCTTCCGGATCGGCGACTGGGACGGTGCGCCGACCGGGTTCAAGAACGCGGCGAACCTGACCACGATGCACCCGTCCGACACCCGGATGGCGAACTGGGGGCCGACCACCTTCACCGCCGGCAGCGCGGCCAGCGGCTTCCCGGCGTACCAGTGGAAGAACGTGAACAACCCCACCACCGTCCGGTTCACCCTGACCTCCGCCCAGGTCGGCGCGCACACTGTCCGAATTGGACTGACCGCCGCGTTCGCCGGCGGCCGTCCACAAGTGACGATCAACAGCTGGACCTCGGCCGCGCCGGCGCCGTCGAGCCAGCCCAGCTCGCGCAGCCTCACCGTCGGTACCTACCGCGGCAACGAGGCGGTGTTCAGCTACGCCGCACCGGCGAGCGCCTTCGTCGCCGGCACGAACACGATGACGCTGACCGCGATCAGCGGCTCCAGCGGCACCACTTTCCTCAGCCCCGGCTACAGCTACGACTCGGTCGAACTAGCCTGACCACGCTGCCCCGCCTGCACCGGCCCGGCGGCGCAGGCGGGGCCCGGCTGTCTACAGTGGACGGTCAGGCACCACTGGCGGGATTTGGCCAGTTTGACAGCCGCCCGCCGGGCTGGACAGAAGCTCGACAGTCAGCGTGCGGCCCGGGCTCAGCGACACTGCCCGGGTTATCGTCGGCCACCGGCCGCTTTCACACTTACCGGGGGTGGCGCGTGGCCGACCAGACGCACTCCGCGCAGCGGTGGCACACGGCGACCCGCCGGCTGTGCGCCGGCGCCTACCTGGACCGGGAGTACCGCGACCGGCTGCTGCGCGACATCTACAACGTGCGGGACCGGCGGGTCGCACCGTCCTACGGGTACGACCTGACCCAGGTGTTGCGGCACGCGTGGCGGGCGTGGTGGCTGGAGACGACGTGCGACCTGCTGGCGGCGGCGCTGTTCGCCGCGTTCCTGGTGATCGTGCCGCTCGCCGCGCTGCTGCTGGTCGGCCTGCTCGGCGCCTGGCGCATGCTGCGTCTCCTGGTCAAGGTGCTGAAGGAGGCGGTCCGGCAGGTGTTCAGCGACGACTACAGCGTGTTCGACCACATGCCCATACTGAAACGGAAGGCGAAGGTCGGCGGCCGCGGCCTGTTCGGCGCCGTGCTCGTCATCCTCGGGGCGCTGCTGGCGATGCACCAAGGCCCGGGCGGGTGGCCGTACCGCGGCAACCTGACGCAGGCGGCGCTGATCATCCTGGTGTACCTGGGTCTCTTCGCCGGCACCGGCGTCGCCCGGCAGCGCCAGCTCGACCACCTGACCGAACTGGGTGTGCTGGACCGGCACGCGCGCAGCCGCCGGCTGCGGACCGTACAGCGGCAGCAGGAAGCCCCGGTGACCGTCTACTCGGGATACGAGCCGTTCGTCGGCAGCGGGCTCAAGGTCCGCCCGTGGTCGTTCGCGCAGCGGCTGGTGCGGCGCCACCCGCTGGAGCACCACCTCGGCGACCCCGAGCAGGAGTTCACCGAGCCGCCGTTCAGTTCCGCCGAGCTGGTCGAGCACGTGAAGAGGTCGATCCAGGAGCTGGCCGAGACGGCGACCGGCGAGACCGCGCTGCCCGGCCTGACCGTCCGCGACCACGTCTTCGTCGAGGGCATCCGCATCCGCGACGCGCCGGAGGTGCTGCTCGAACCGCTGCCGGCCGAGGTGCTGGAGCGCAGCATCGCCGAACCCAACGGGGTGGCCCGCTACCACATCGCCTGCCAGGTGGTCTCCTGGGACGGCGACCTGGTCACCACCGTCTTCGTCAACGTCTCGCTGCAGGGGCGGATCCTCTACGTCGAGTTCACCACCTACGCGCTCACCCCGACACCGGACGACTTCGCGGTCGTGGACAGGGTCGGCGGTACCGGCCCGGCCGCGGTGTTCTGGTCGGCGGCCCGGCGGTTGGCCGAGGTGCCCGAACTGCTGAGCACGCCGACCCGGCTGGCCGCCGCGCCGCGCCGGCTGGCCAAGTCGTTCATGGCCCGCTGGGACCCGATCCCGGAGGTCAGCAAGAGCCGGGACGTCGGCGCGCTCATCAGCGCCCGGCAGCTGGCCGACGAGCTGATCAAGGAACGCGACCGCGAGCGGTCCGGCGACCGCTGGCTGCGCGGGGCCGTGACCGGCGACCGCGGCGCGGACTGGCTCGACATCGATGACGCGAACTACTTCCAGTTCCTCGATGTCGCCAAGCACTCGAAGATCATCGAGCGGCGCCTGCTCGCCGCCATCGAGGAGTTCCTGCAGGCGAAGGGCGTCGACACCGCCGAGTTCGTGCAGCGGGCCACCGCGATCCTGAACAACGGGATCATCAACACCGGCTCCGGCCCGGTCAACGTCAACGGCAGCGCGTTCGGCGACAACCCGACCGTCAACGGCGCACCGGATCCGGACTGACCGGTGCCGGACAACAATGGCGTGATCAACACCGGTTCCGGCGCCGTCAACATCGTCGGGTCGGCGGTCGGGCCCGGCGCGCTGGTGACCAGCGGCGGGCCGGCCGGACACCAGCGGCGCAACCCCGATCCGGCCGACGTGGGCGTGCTCACCGTGCTCGGCGTGGAACTGCGCGCGGTGGCCGGCGCGCTGGAAGGCAGCCCGGACTACCGCCGGCAGCAGGCGCCGACCGGGCACCTGGTGCACCGCGCGACGGTGTCCGGCGTGCGCGTCGCGGCCCTGCAGGCGCTGCAAGCTGGGCCAGCGCTCGATCATGGTGGCGTTCGAGCAGTTGCGGCAGCAGTGGGCGCCGGCGGTGGTCGTCCTCGTCGGCGTGGCCCGGGCGGTGGATCCCGGGCTCGACGCCGGCGACGTGGTGGTCGGCGATGAGGTCGTCTACTACGACACGCGCCGGCAGACCCCGGGCGGCGTGCTGCACCTGGGGCAGCACCTCCAGGCGCCGCCGGTGATCCGGCACAAGCTGAACGCCTACTTCGCCGACGCCGGCGAGCCGCTGCTGCTGACCGACCGGGTCGGCGCCGGGTACCGGGTGCGGCGCGGGTTGGTCGGTTCCGGCGAGGCGGTCATCGCCGATCCGGACGCCGCCGTCCTGACCTACCTGCGCGGCTTCAACCCGAACCTGCTCGCCGTCGAGACCGAGGCCGGCGGGGTCGCGCAGGCGGTCTACGAGGGCATCGACCCGACCCGATCGGTGGCCGGCTGGTTGACCGTGCGTGGCATCGCCGACCGGGCCGACGCGCGCGAATACCGCTACCGGAACACGCTCGCCGCCCGGCACGCGGCCGACGTGCTGCTCCGGCTGGTGCCCTACCTGGCCGGCTGACCGCGGCCCCGCGGCGCCCGCGACCCCGCGGACCCCGCGACCCCGCGGCGCCCGCGGCCCGGGGTCAGAGGTGCGGCCGGGCCGCGGTGGGTCCGAAGTGGATGGTGTGGGTGCGGGCCTCGAGGATGGTGGCGATGCGGGCGGCTTCGGCGGCGACCCGGTCGCGCTGGCCGGCGGTGAGCGGGGTGAACGGGTCGACGGTGATGTCGAGCCTGCTCGCGGTGCCGCGGCGTTGCCAGACACCGGCGACGACGCCGTCCAGCAGCAGCACCGGCAAGGTGGACGCGGTGCCGCGGGTCAGGCCGCGAGCGGTCCACTCGGGCGGGATGAACCGCTGCCGTGGATGCGCGCCGACCACGTAGCTGTCGAAGTGCGGCAGCAGCCGCACGGTGCCGGCCGCGGCCGGCGCCGGGTCGCGATCGGCCAGCGCCCAGGCCCGCCAGCCGGCCACGTCGACGGGTTCGAGATCACCGGCGGACTCGAAGAGCCGGGTGGCCCGTTTCTCGTCCAGGTAGAACCAGCGGGCGAACTCGCGCGGTGTCGCCGGGCCGTACCCGGCCAGGAACCGGCGCAGCACCTCGGCCAGCGCGGTCTCGGTGTCCATAGTGGACCCGGCGGGGAGCCACTGATCCAGCCGGACGTAGCGGACCTTGTTGCCCTGGCCCGGGCCGAAGCAGATGACGCCGGCCCGGGCGGCCGGGCCGATCGCCATCGTCCACCGGGCCGGGCGGCCGCCGAAGGCCTGCTGGCCCGGGCGCAGCGCCCACGGCCCCACCCGGGCGGCCACCTCGGCGCCCAACTCGTCCCGGGTCAGCGCGTGGCCGTCCAGCGCGGCGGCGATCGCCGCGACCAGAGCGTCCAGTTGGGACGGTGGCAGGTCAGTCCGTTCCGGCGCGGCGCGCAACGCGGCCAACCAGAGCTGGATCTCGCCGGCCGGGAACAGGTGCAGCGTGCCGCGCGGGCCGTAGGTCTTGACCAGGCCGCGCCGGTCCCAGAGTTCCGCCCGCAGGTCCGCCCGGGTCGCCCCGGCCACCCGCAACCCGAGCGCGACCTCCGCGGACGGCATCAGCTGGGCGTGCACGCCGCAGATCGCCCCGGCCACACCGACCAGTTGCCGCGGTGGCGCCGGGTCGAGCAGGAAGTGCCGGGCCAACCGCCGGCCCCATACCTCTTCCCAGCTCAGCGACCGCACCCGCGCGATCATGCCAGCCGGCGGCGGAGACCGGCGGACGGCCGGGAGACTCGCGGTACCCTGCCGCGGATGGAGTCAGACCACCCGGTGGCCGAGACGATCGAGACGGCCCGATTGACGCTGGAACCGCTGCGCGTCGACCACGCCGGTGAGATGGCCGGCACGCTGGCCGACCCGCAACTGCACGAGTTCATCGGCGGCGAGCCGGCCACCGAGGCACAACTGCGCGACCGGTACGCCTACCAGGTGGTGGGCCACTCCCCGGACGGCACCGAGGGCTGGCTGAACTGGATCGCCCGCGACCGCGCGACCGGGCAGGCGGTCGGCACCGTGCAGGCGACCACCGGCGGGCGCACCGCCGAGGTCGCCTGGGTGGTCGGCACGGCGCACCAGCGCAAG
This sequence comes from uncultured Actinomycetota bacterium, assembly GCA_963714145.1. Taxonomy (GTDB): domain Bacteria; phylum Actinomycetota; class Actinomycetes; order Mycobacteriales; family CADCTP01; genus JBBWZH01. Next base: position 5,294,335 of record OY970235.1, read on the forward strand.
GGTTACGCCACCGAGGCCGCCAGCGCGATGGCGGCCTGGTTGCGCCGGCACGGCACCGAGACGCTGATCGCGCACGTGCACCCGGCCCACCACGCCTCCGCCCGGGTCTGCGCGGCCCTGGGCATGACGCCCACCGACACCGTGGTCGACGGCGAGACCCGCTGGACCACGGCGCCGTAGCGGGAGCCGGTCAGCCCTGGCGGTCGAGGAGGTGGCGGACGGCGGCCTCGGTGAGGCCGTCCTGCGGGCCGCCGAGGCGCTGCTCGAGCGCGGCGGCCTCGACCCGGAGCCAGCTGGCGATCTGGGTGCGGCGGTCGGCCTGCATCCGGGCCTCGACGGCGGCGACGCTGAGCGCGGCGACCGGGCGGCTCTTGCGGCCGAGCACCGGGACGCCGACCGCGCACATGCCGGGCAGGATCCGGCTGGCGTTGAAGGTGTAGCCGGCGTCGCGGCTGGTGGCGACCAGCTCGAGCAGAATCTCCCGGCTGAAGTCGCCGCGCTTGGCGGCCTCGTCGGCGTTGGCCTCGACCACCCGCGCCACCTCGTCGTCCGGTAGCCAGGCGAGCAGGGCGAGGCTGCCGGCGCCGACACCGAGCGGGCGCAGGTCGCCGACCGACAGGGTCAGCGTCTTGATCGGGTACGAGCCGACGACCCGGTCGACGCACATCGCCGACAGTCCAGTTCGGACAGACAGGAACACGGTGTCGCCAGTGAGCTCGGCGAGCCGGCTCATCGACTCCTCGGCCAGCTCAGTCAACCCGAACCGGCGGGTGGCCGACATGCCCAGCGAGAACAGCCGGTAGCCGAGGTAGTAGCGGGAACTGGCCTCGTCCCGCTCGACGTAGCCGATCCGTTCGAGCGTGTTCAGGATCCGGTGCGCGGTGGACGACTGCAGCCCGGTCTCGGTGGCGATGTCGGTCATCCGCCGCCCGGTCTCGTCGCCGGCGGCCAACGCGGCCAGCACCGCCGCCACCCGCTCCACGACCTGGATCTGCTCCATCGGCACCTTCCCCCGGCTCGAACGGCGCTCCGCCCCTCCGGCGAAGCATGCCGGACGCCCGGCACCGCTCGTGCGGACGCAAAGCCGATGCTTGACGCCTTCTGACCGAATTCACTATGGTGGGAACAGTTCCCATGATACGGGAAGAGATTCGGGGAGGCAAACGGTGCGCAGTCCGAGCCGGGGCGAGATCGTGGTGCTCGACAGCGCCACCGAGACCCGGCCGGGCCTGCGCGGATGCGTTCTGGTCACCGGGTCGCACGGCGGTCGCTACCCGGCCGAGCTGGTCGCCGCGGCCGGCGTCCGGGCGGCGGTGTTCAACGACGCCGGCGGCGGCCTGGCCGGCGCCGGTGTGGCCGGGCTCGGTTACCTGGCCGGCCTCGGCATCCCGGCGGCCGCGGTCGGGCACACCACCGCCCGGGTCGGCTTCGGGGCCGACGGGCTGACCGGCACGATCACCGAGGTCAACCCACCGGCCACGGCGCTGGGCTGCACGCCCGGGATGTCCGGCGCCGAGGTGGCCGGGTTGCTGGCGGCGGCGCCGCTGCGCGCGCCGGTGCCGGCCAGCGCCGAGCCGGCCCGGTTCGAACTGGCCGCCCGGGTGCGCGGCTTCGACTCGGCCTCGCTGGTCACGGCCGCCGATGTCACCTACTTCGCGGTCACCGGCTCGCACGGCGGGCTGCGCCGGGGCGACCCGGGCAGTGCCCTGCGGGCCCGCGCATTGGGTGCACTCTTCAACGACGCCTGCGGTGGCCGCGATCACGCCGGCACCAGCCGGCTGCCGGCGCTGGACGAGGTCGGCGTGCCGGCCGGCACCGTCTCCGGCCACACCGCGCGGATCGGCGATGCCCGATCCACCTACCAGGACGGCATCATCTCGGCCGCGAATGCCACCGCGAGCGCCTGCGGCGGGGCGATCGGGATGACCGCCAACGAGTTCATCCAGGCCCTGCTCGCCGGCCTGCCGGCGGCGCACCCGGAGGCGTCCGGGTGACCGGAACCGGCACGACGACGATGACCGGCGGCCTGGCCCTGGCGATGATGCTGCGGGCGGCGAAGGCCGGCCCGATGTTCGGCATGGCCGGGTTCCAGTTGCTGCCGTTCTACGAGGGCGTCCGGCTGCTCGGGCTGGAACACCACCTGATCAACGACGAGCGGTCCGGGGCGTTCGCCGCCGACGCGTACGCCCGGATGACCGGCCGGCCCGGCATCTGCGACGCCACCCTGGGCCCGGGCGCGACGAACCTGGCTACCGCACTGGTCGAGTCGCTGAACGCCGGGGTGCCGCTGATCGCGATCACCGGCGACGCGCACCGCGGCCACGCCGGCCGGAACATGACGCAGGAGGCCCGGCAGGTGGAGATCCTGCGGCCGGCGGTGAAGGAACTGCTGCGGATCGAGACGCCGGCGCGCATCCCGGAACTGGTCCGGCGCGCGTTCGCGCTGGCGACCGCCGGCCGGCCGGGCCCGGTGCTGCTGGACATCCCGGAGGACGTGGCGCACGCCGAACACGACTACCCGGACACTGAGTTCACTGTGGACGGTGCGGGGCTGGCGGTCCCGTCCCGACGGTCCCGGCCGGCCGCGGCCGACGTGGCCGCGGCGGCGGCGCTGCTGGCCGGCGCGCGGCGGCCGCTGATCCTGGCCGGCGGCGGCGTGCACCTGTCCGGCGCGTCCGCGGTGCTGCAACGGTTCGCCGAGCGGCACCGCATCCCGGTCGCGCACACGCTGTCCGGCAAGGGCGCGATCGCCTGCACGCACCCGCTCTCGGTCGGCCTGTTCGGCCGCTACAGCCGGTACGCCAACGAGCTGATCGAGACGTCCGACTGCCTGCTGGTGGTCGGCTGCAAGCTCGGCGAGGTGGCCACCCGGCGCTACCAGCTGCCCCGGCCCGGCACGCCGGTGATCCACCTGGACATCCTGGCCGAGGAGATCGGCCGCTGGCTGCGCACCGACGTCGGGCTGTGCGGGGACGCCGGCGCGGGCCTGGCCGACCTGGACGCCGCGCTGAGCCCCGGTGCCGCCCCGCCGGCTGAGGCGGGCCCACCGGTCGGCACCGCGGCCCCGGCGGGGCGGGCCGGGCAGCCGGCCGGCAGTGCCGGCCGGGACGGCTACCTGGCCGAGATCGACGGCCGGCGCGCGGGCTGGGCCCGCGCCGCGGCCGACCGCTACCGCAGCGACGAACGGCCGATCTCGCTGGCCCGGCTGGTGCACGAGCTGAACGAGACGCTGCCGGCGGACGCGGTACTGGTCAGCGACGGCGGCTTCGCCGCGCACTGGACCGGCCTGCTCTACGACACCAAGGTGCCGGGCCGGTCGTACGTGACCGACCGCGGGTTCGCCTCGATCGGCTACGGGCTGCCCGGCGCGCTCGGCGCCTGGCTCGGCGTCCGGTCGGCCGGCGGCGGATCGGCCGGCGGTCGCCGGCCGGTGGTGAGCGTGACCGGCGACGGCGGGCTGAACATGTCGCTCGGCGACCTGGAGACGGCCCGCCGGATCGGTGCCGACTTCACCGCGATCGTGGTCAACAACGCGGCGTCCGGCTACGTGAAAGCGCTGCAGCACGCGGTGTTCGGCGCCGGTAGCTACCAGTCCAGCGACCTGTCCGAAGTGGACTATGCGGCGGTGGCCCGGGCGCTGGGCTGCAACGGCATCCGGGTGGAGGATCCGGCCGAGCTGGCGACCGCGCTGCGGGCCGGGCTGGCCACCGAGGGTGTGCCGACCGTGCTGGACGTGGTGGTCACCCGGGATCCGGCCCGGATGCTGCCCGGGATCGACAACCGGACGTTGACCGTGCAGGCCGGTGACCGCCCGGCCTGATCGGCCGGCGGCTGGTCCGCCGGTCCGGACCGGACCGGCACGAGAGGGGAGCAAGGCGATGCCAGCCAATCGCAAGTGGACGGCCGTCGGGGCGGCCGGGCGCGGCCGGAAGGGGCGACCCGCGGCGGTCGCGCTGGCCCTGCCGGCGCTCGTCCTGGCCGGCTGTACCGGCGCCAACGACGTGACGAAGAGCGACGCGAGCTCCGGCGGCATCCTGCGGATGGGCGTGTTCGCCGAGAACATCCAGACGCTCGACCCGCACCAGGCGACCTCCGGCACCGACCGGCAGATCGTCGGCCGGATCTTCAACGGGCTGGTGCGGTTCAGGCCCGGCGACTTCACCGCACCGGTGGAACCGGACCTGGCCACCGCGGTGCCGGAGCCGAAGACCAACCCGGACGGCACCCAGACCTGGACGTTCGCCCTGCGGGCCGGGGTGAAGTGCCAGGCCGGCCCGAAGTCGCCGGCCTACGACCTGACCGCCGACGACGTCGTCTACTCCTACCAGCGCAGCGGCAACGCGGACACCAGCGCGTTCGCCAGCGACCACGGCGACTGGAAGTCGGTCACCGCGGTAGACCCGCGCACGGTCGCGATCACGCTGACGGCGCCCTCGTCCAAGGCGGTGTTCCTGCCCAAGGTGGCCGCGTACGCCGGTGGCTTCGTGGTCTGCAAGAAGGCGGTCCAGGCCGAGGGTGACAAGGAGTTCGCCACCCACCCGGTCGGCACCGGCCCGTTCGTGATGGGCGAGTACAAGCCCGGTGACGGCGTCTCGCTCACCCCGAATGCCGACTACTTCCGCGGCAAGCCGAAGCTGACCGGGGTCAAGTTCCGCTTCCTGCCCGACGACACCACCCGCGACCTGGCCCTGGACAGCGGCGAGGTGGACCTGATCTGGGGCCAGCCGGAGCAGCAGTGGCTGGACCGCACCGACGCCAAGGACGGCATCACCGCGGTCGCCTTCCCGGTCGAGGGCACGGTCATGATCAGCCTCCGGATGGACAAGCCGCCGTTCAACGACAAGCGGGTGCGCGAGGCGGTCGTGCACGCGATCGACCGCAAGCAGCACACCGCCATCGGCGGGGACAAGGTCGCCACCGCGATCTGGTCGATCGTCAACGCGGCCGGTGTCCAGGGTGGACTGTCCGAAGCGGACACCAAGGCGGCCGGGCTGGACCTGGGCTACGACCCGGACGAGTCGCGCCGGCTGCTGGCCGACGCCGGGCACGCGCACGACATCAAGTTCGACGTGGTCTCCTCGACGCTGGCCGTCTACAAGAACAACTACCAGATCCTGCAGTCCGAACTGGCCGCCGTCGGCATCACCATGACGATCAAGTCGGTGGACCACCCGACCATGCACACGCTGATCCGCAAAGGGCAGAACGCGCTCACCGTCTACGACGCGCCGCGGCCGACCATGGACGTGCTGCTCACCCAGTTCGTCAACAGCGCGTCCGTTGTGGTCGGTGGCTCGGCGCCGGTGACCAACTTCTCCTTCTACCGCAACCGCGACGTCGACGGCTGGCTGGGCCAGGCCCGGGCCGCGAGTGACCCGGCCGCGCAGGCCGAGCTCTGGCGCAAGGTCAACCGGCAGGTGCTCGCCGACGCCGCGGTGATCCCGCTCTACGTCGGCGCGAACACCTTCGCCTACCGGGACAACGTGGCTCCGGCGTTCAAGCTGGTGGCCACGATCGACAACTCCTGGCCGATCGACGAGACGACCGCCTTCACCAGCTAGACCGCCCGGCGGGTGCGCGGGGCGCCGGCCTCGCGCACCCGGTTCCCCATGCCCGGAGGCCGCCCGTGGCCAGCTACGCGCTGCGCCGGATCGCACTCGCGATCCCGACCCTGCTCGTCGTGCTGACGATCGTGTTCTGCCTGGTCCGGTTCGCCCCCGGCGACCCGGCGACGGCCGCGCTCGGCCCGGACGCATCGGCCGACGCGATCGCGGCCGCCCGGCAGCGGATGGGGTTGACCGAGCCGCTGCTGCACCAGTACGGGAGCTACCTCGGCGGGCTGGCACACGGCGACCTGGGCCGGTCGCTGATCTCCGGCCGGCCGATCGCCGCGGATCTCTTCGCGTCGCTGCCGCACACGATCGAACTGACCCTGGCGGCGTTGCTGATCGGCCTGGTGACCGGGCTCCCGCTCGCGCTGTGGGCGGCGATGCGCCGGAATGAGTGGCCTGATTACCTCGGCCGGATCGTGTCCCTGGTCGGCCTCTCGTTCCCCGCCTTCCACCTGGGCATCCTGATGATCCTGCTGTTCTCGATCAAGCTGCACTGGCTGCCGATCACCGGTGCCGGCGCGTTCGACGACCCGGTCGACAACCTGCGGCACCTGGTGCTGCCGGCGGTGTCACTCGGCCTGGTCGGCACCGCGTACGTGGCCCGGGTGGCCCGCTCGACCGTGCTCAAGGTCAAGGAGGAGGACTTCATCCGAGCCGTCCGCGCGAAGGGGCTGCGGCCGAGCCAGGTCACCTACCGGCACACGCTGCGCTCCGCGCTCATCCCGGTCACCTCGCTGCTCGGCGTCTTCAGCATCACGTTGCTCGGCAGCGCGGTCACCACCGAGCTGGTGTTCGCCCGGCCGGGCATCGGCCGGATGCTGGTGCAGGCCACGCTGGAACGCGACTACAACGTCATCCAGTCGGTGATGAGCGTGGTGGCGGTCATGGTCGTGATCGTCAACCTCGGCACCGATCTCGCCTACGGCTTCCTCGACCCGAGGGTTCGCCATGCCCGATGAGACCAGCCTCGCGGTCGCGACGCTGAGCCGGCCCGGCATGGGCCCGGTCGGCCCGGTCCGGCCGCCGTGGTCCCGGCGGCGGGCGGCGGTCAGGGCGTTCACCCGCAACCGGCTGAGCCTGATCGGGCTGGGCCTCGCCGCGCTGCTGGCGATCGTGGCGCTGGCCGCGCCACTGCTGGCCCCGGACGACCCGATCAAGCAGGCGGTCACCGAGCGGCTGGCCGCGCCGAGCGGCCAGCACTGGTTCGGCACCGACAACTTCGGCCGGGACATCTTCTCCCGGGTGCTCTACGGCACCCGCATCTCGCTGCTGGTCGGGCTCAGCTCGGTCCTCCTCGGCGGGGTGATCGGCTCGCTGCTCGGGCTGATCGCCGGCTTCCGCGGCGGCTGGACCGAGCGCTGCATCATGCAGGTGATGGACGTGCTGCTCGCCTTCCCGGACCTGATCACCGGCCTGGTGGTGATGGCGGTGCTGGGCGGCGGGCTGCGCAACCTGATCATCGCGATCGCCATCTCGATCGTGCCGCGGTTCGCCCGGTTCGCGCACGCGCCCACGCTCAGCGAGCGGCAGAAGGACTACGTGACCGCGGCCGAGGCGCTCGGCGCGTCCGACCGGCGGATCATGCTGCGGCACGTCCGGCCGAACATCTCCGGCGAACTGCTGGTGCTGGCCAGCCTCTGGATCGCCACCGCGATCCGGATCGAGGCCAACCTGAGCTTCGTCGGCCTCGGGGTCGCGCCGCCGACCGCGACCTGGGGCCAGATGATCCGGGACGGGTTGGTCTACATCCAGGCGGCGCCGCTGTTCTCGCTGGTGCCGGGCCTGGCCGTCTTCGTCACCGTGCTCGCGTTCAACCTGCTCGGCGACGGCCTGTCCGACGCCTTCGACCCGCGCCGCCCACAGTGACCCGCTGGCCCCGGCCAGTGCCGCGACCCCGGAGCTGACATGACTGAGACGATCGTCTCGATGAACGGGACGCTGGTCCTCGACGGCTCGGCCAGCCTGCCGGTGCTGGACCACGCGGTGCTCTACGGCGACGGCCTGTTCGATACGGTCGTCGCGCACCAGGGCGCGATCTTCAAGCTGGCCGAGCACCTGGACCGCTGCTACCGCGGCATGCGGGTGCTCCGGCTGGAGCTGCCGGTGCCCCGGGAAACCCTGGTGGCGTGGATCCAGGCCACCACCGACGCCTGCCGCGGCGAGTACGTCTATACGAAGTGGATAGTCACCCGGGGCAGCAACGGCACCCCGTTGATGGACCCGCGCGGCTGCCGCCCGAACGTCATCGTGCTGGCCCGGCCGTACCCGCGCCGCGACTACGGCGGGGGCGCCGGCGTCCGGCTGAAGACGGTGGCGATCCGGCGCCCGCCGAGCATCGCCGCGGACGCCCGGATCAAGAGCCTGAACTACCTGAACCTGGTGCTGGCGAAACTGGAGGCACAGTCGGCCGGCGCGGACGAGGCGCTGCTGCTGGACACCGACGGGCACGTCTGCGAAGCCCCCGGCTTCAACGTGTTCGCGATCCGCGGCGACCAGCTGGTGACGCCCCGGTCCTGCGTGCTGGAAGGGGTGACCCGGGCGGTGGTGCTGGCGATGGCCGGCGCGCACGGGCTGAGCCCGGCCGTCACCGACCTCGAGCTGTACGACCTCTACACCGCGGACGAGGTGTTCCTCACCTCGACCGCCGGCGGGGTACTCCCGGTGTCCACTGTGGACGGTATCGGCATCGGCGCGGGTACCGGGCCGCGGACCAGGGCGCTGGCCGGCGCGTACTGGGGCCTGGTCCGCGGAGCACTGGCCCGGTGACCGCCGGCACCAGCCACGTGTTCCACCGCGACCTGCACCACCGGCCGCTGCGGATCGCGTCCGGCCGCGGGGTCTGGCTGCGCGGCGAGGACGGCACCAGCTACCTGGACGCCGCCGGTGGCGCCGCCGTCGTCACCATCGGGCACGGCGTGCCCGAGGTGTACGCCAGCCTGGCCGAGGCGGCCGAGTCCACTGTGTACGTCTACGGTGGCGGCTTCACCAGCCCCTGGACGGAGCGGTTCGCGGACGAGCTGATCGACCTGACGCCGTGGCCGGCGGACGCGGTGTACCTGGTCTCCGGCGGCTCCGAGGCGAACGAGACCGCGATCAAGATGGCCCGCCAGTACCACCTGGAACGGGGGAAACCGCACAAGCACAAGGTGATCGCGCGCTGGCAGAGCTACCATGGCGTGACCCTCGGCATGCTCTCGGTCTCCGGCCGAACCAGCTGGCGGCAGCCGTACGACCCGTACCTGTTCGACGTGCCGAGGATCAGCGCGCCCTACTGCTACCGCTGCCCGCTCGGCCGCAGCTACCCGAGCTGCCGGCTGGCCTGCGCCGACGAGCTGGACCGGCTGATCCGGATGGAGGGCGCGGACACGGTCGCCGCGTTCATCGCCGAGCCGGTCATCGGCACCACGGTCACCGCGGTCACCCCGCCGCCGGACTACCACCAGCGGATCCGGGAGATCTGCGACCGGCACGACATCCTGTTCATCGCCGACGAGGTGCTCTCCGGCTACGGCCGCACCGGCAGCGCGTTCGCGATCAGCCACTCGGGCGTCACCCCGGACATCGCCACCCTGGGCAAGGGCATCGGCAGCGGGTACGCCGCGCTCGGCGCGGTGATCGCCGCCCCGCACGTGGTGGCCGCCTTCCGCGCCGGCTCCGGCCGGTTCAACCACGGCTTCACCTACAGCGGCCTGCCGGCCGGCGCCCGGATCGGCCTCGCCGTGCTCGACTACTGCCGCCGGCACGACCTGTTCGCCCGGTCCGCCGAACTCGGCGGCTACCTGCAGGAACTGCTGCGCGAGCTGGCCGCCCGGCAGCCGCTGATCGGCGACGTCCGCGGCCGCGGCCTCTACGCCGGCGTCGAGTTCGTCGCCGACCGCCGCAGCCGCGAGCCGCTGCCCGCCACCGCCGGCTTCGCCGCCACCGTCGCCCGCCTGGTCGAGCGGGAACACCAGGTCCTGATCCGCCCCGGCCTGCCCGGCGCCAACCACGGCCAGGGCGGCGACCACATCCAGATCAGCCCACCCTTTGTCATCACCCGGGCCGAACTGGACCGGGTCGTCACCGCCCTGGACCAGGCCATCAGCACCGCCGCCCGCGCCCTGCCCGGACCAGCGGCGGCGCTGCCGGGTGGGCGCTAAACCCGGCGGCGGTCGGCTCCGTCTTTACGGTGGGGACCCCGATCGGAAGGACGGCGTGGATGCGGCAGGCCGACGAGGCGGAATTCCGCGAGTTCGTCACAGCACGGCTGCCGATCCTGCGCAAATCTGCATTCCTGCTGTGCGGCGACCGGTACCTCGCCGACGATCTCGCATCCACCACGATTCTGAAGCTGTACCGCAACTGGCGGCAACTGCAGCGGAGCGAGCGGCCGGACGCGTACCTGCGCCGCGTCCTCATCAACACCTGGTTGGACGAGCTCCGCCGGCCGTGGCGACGTGAACAGCCGACCGCCGAACTCCCCGAACCCGCGGCCCATCTCGACCCGGAGCAGGCCGACCGGGTGACCCTGCTCGCGATGCTCGCGCAGCTGCCACCGCGGCGCCGGGCGGTGATCGTGCTGCGCTACTACGAGGGGCACGACATTGAGGAGACCGCGCGGATCCTCGGCGTGGCCACGGGCACGGTCAAGGCACACACCCATCACGCGCTGGCCCAGCTCCGGGTGCTGTTCGAGGAGCCAGCGCAGCAGGCCGGAAAGAACACCTGGAGGAACTGAGATGGAAGACAACCCGTTGCCGGCGCTGCTGGACGAAGCCGCCAGCGACGCCGCGCTCGGACCGTCCACAATCGACCTGGACCAGCTGATCGCGACCGGTCGGCAGGGGGCGCTGCGCCGCCGCATCGCGGTGGGCGGCACGCTGGCGGTCGTGCTGGCCGGGGTCGGTGTCGGCGTCCCGGCGATGCGCGGCTGGCTCGGCACCCCGACCGTCGCCGGTACCACCACCGCCGCGGCGCGGCCGGCAGCCAACGGCGCGGCGACCGGCCGGCCGGCCACACCGGCCACACCGGCCGCCCAGGGCGACCGGGCGCTGGTCGAGTTGGTGCAGCGGACCATCCCGGGCAGCCGGGTGACCCTGCAGCCGCCGTCCCGGCGGAGCGACGGGAAGGTGACCGTGGTGAACGGCACCTACCAGGTCGACGGCCGCACCGTCGCCAAAATCACGATCACCGCGGTGGCGCAGCGGCCGGTCGCCATCCACTACAAGCGCACCACGAACCCGTGCACGTTGCCGCCGGGCAGCCCGCCCAGCCGGCAGGGCGCGCCGGGGCCGGCGAGCCAGTGCAAGAAGTACACCCTGAGCAACGGCAGTACGGTCTGGGTCTGGCGGGTGCCGTCCGGTGACGTCGGGATCACGCTGTCCACAAAGGACTGGCAGGTGACCAACCTGCGGTCGGACGGCACCTGGGTCGTGGTGAACGTGGACAAGCAGAAGCCGACCGGCCGGCCCGGGGCGGCCACCGGCAACGACACGTCGTCGAACTGGACCATCTCGGAGTCGGCCCTGGTCGAGATCGCCGGCTCGCCGGTCGTCCACCCGTAGCGACCACCGGCACCCGGCGGCCACCCGCCGGGTGCCGCGCCACTCGACAGCGGCCACAGCTAACGGTTAGCCTTCCTGGCTAGCCGTTAGCTGTCTGTGGAGGTGGCGGTGGACGAGCCGACCGCGGCGCAGAACGTGGGAACCGCCGGCGTGCCGCCGCCGGCCGCCCGGCGCGGAGCTCCGGTGCCGGCGGTGCGCCTCCGGCCGGCGGCCCGGTCGCGGCCGCGCCTGGCCGGGCCGGCTCGGTGGGCCGGGCCGGGCCGGCTGGCCGGGCCGGCTCGGCTGGCGCTGCGGCTGGCGGCGCGGGACCTGCGCTACCGGCCGGGCACCCTGGCCCTGGCGATGCTCGCGCTACTCGCGGCGACCACCACGCTGACCCTCGCGGTTGCGGTCCGCGGCTCGGCCGAGGTGCCGTGGGACCGGACGTTCGCCGCCACCGCCGGCCCGGACGCCGTCGTCACCAGCTACCGGGACACCCCCGCCAGCAGGGCGGAGCTGGCCCGGATCGCCGCCGCACCGGAGGTGGCCGGTACCGCCGGGCCGTACCCGCTGCTCGCCATGCCGGCCGGCGCGCTGGTCGCCGCCGGCCATCGCATCGACGTGGAGGTGGTGGCCCGGGACGCGGCCCCGGCGGCGGTCGACCGGCCGTACCTGACCGGTGGCGGGTGGATCCGGCCGGGCGCGGTGGTGGTCGAGCAGAGCTTCGCCGACGCGCTGGGGGTGGCGCCCGGCGACCAGCTGAGCATCGCCGGCCAACCGCTGCGGGTGGCCGGCGTCGCGGTGACCACCTCCCGCCAGCCGACCCCGTTCAGCGACCCGGGGCTGGTCTGGGCCACCCGAGCCGACACCGCCCGGCTGACCCCGGCCGCCGAGACGCGCGGCCTGCTGCTGATGTTGCGGCTGTCCGATCCGGCCGCGGCGCCGGCCTTCGCCGCCGCGCACACGCCGCCGGTCGACGACCCCACGGTGATCGTCGAGGACTGGCAGTCGACCCGGCTGGACGCCCTGACCGACGTGCTGTTCGCGCAGTTCGGGCTGATAGTCGGCGCGGTCTCGCTGGCCCTGCTGGCGGCGGCCTCGGTCGCGGTCGGCGTCGCCGGCCGGATGGCCGCGCAGGCCAGACGGGCCGGCGTGCTGAAGGCGGTCGGGGCCACCGGCCGGTTCGTCGCCGCGGTGCTGCTGGTGGAGTACCTGGGGCTGGCGCTGCTGACCGGTGCCGCGGGCCTGCTGGCCGGCGCGCTGCTGGCGCCGTGGCTGGCCCAGCCGGTCAGCGGGGTGCTCGGTAGCGCGGCACCGGCCCGGCCCGGCTGGGCCACCGCGGGGCTGGTACTGGGCACCGCCGGCCTGCTGGTCGGTGGTTCGGCGCTGCTGCCGGCGCTGCGGCGGTCCCGGGCCAGCACGGTGCGGGCGCTGGCCGGGCCGGCCCGGGCGCCACGGCGGTCCCGCCGGCTGATCGGCCTGTCCGCCCGGCTGCCGGTGCCGCTGCTGCTCGGCGTCCGGCTGGCCGCCCGCCGGCCGGCGCGGGCGGCGCTGTCCGCGGCCGGGCTCTCGGTCACCGTCGCCGCGGTCGTGGTGGCGCTGTGGATGCAGGCCGGCATCGACGGCGACACCACGCAGGTCGCCGCCGCGCTCGGCCGGCATGCGGTGACGTACGACAAGCTCCGGCTGGTCACCTACGCGTTCATCGGTGCGCTGGTCGTGCTGGCGGCGGTGAACGCGGTGCTGGTCGCCTGGGCCACCGCGCTGGACAACGCCCGCACCGCCGCGCTGGCCCGGGCGCTCGGCGCGACGCCCGGGCAGGTCACGCTCGGGCTGACGCTGGCCGGCGTGCTCCCGGCGGCCGGCGCCGTGCTGGTGGGCGTCCCGGCCGGCTTCCTGGTTTTCACCGTCGCCGCGGCGACCGCCGGCACCGGGGGCGGTAGCCCGACCCCGGCCGCCACCGGCCTGCTCGCGCTGCTGCCGGCCACCCTGCTGCTGGTCGCCGGGCTCACCGCGGTACCCAGCCGGCTGGCCGGCCGGCGGCCGGCGCTGGCCGCGCTGCGCGCCGACTGACCGTCCACTGTAGACATGAGGAGGCGTCCGATGTGGACCCGCAGTGTCGCCGTGTGCATCCTGCTGGCCGCCGCACCCGGCTACCGGCCGGCAGCCGCCGGCAGCGCCGACCCGGTCGACCGCTACCGGACCCAGCGACTGTCCTGGACGGGCTGCGATCCGGCCGAGCCGCGGCTGGAGTGCGCCACGTTCCAGGCTCCGCGAGACTGGCGGCGGCCCGGCGCCGGGCCGGACGTCACGCTCGCCGTCTCCCGGTTGGCCACCGCCGGCCCGCACCGGCGCGGAATCCTCATCCTGGACGGCGGCGGCCCGTCGTCCAATCTGGACCTGCCGCTGGACTACGCCGGCACCCCGCTGGCCGGCGGGTACGACCTGATCGGCTACGACCCGCGGGGGATCGGGCGGAGCAGCCGGATCCACTGCCTGACCGCGGCGGAGCTCACCGACTACCTGCGGGTGGACGCCCGCGACCGGTCGGCGGCGAACGTCGCCCGGATCCAGCTCAACGCCCGGGCCACCGCGCAGGCCTGCGCGAGCCGCTCCGGCGATCTGCTCCGGTACGTCGGCACCGAGCAGATCGCCGGAGACCTGGACCTGATCCGGGCCCTGCTCGGCGAGCCGCGGACCAACTTCCTCGGTTTCTCCGCGGGCAGCTGGTTCGGCGCCTACTACGCCACCCTGTTCCCCGACCGGGTCGGCCGGTTCGTGCTGGACAGCAACACCGAGTTCACCGCGACGATGCAGACCGTGGTGGACAACCAGCCGGCGGCGTTCCAGCGCCGGTTCGACCGGGATTTCCTGCCCTGGCTGGCCCGGCACGACGCGACCTACCACTACGGCGGCACGCCGGCGCGGGCCCGGGACCGGTGGGAGGCCCGCCGGGCCGCCCTGCGGCGCGAGCCGCTCCGGCTGCCCGGAACGACCACGCTCGGCCCGGCCGACCTGGACAACGTCACCGCCGCGCTGCTCTACCACCAGGACGACTTCCCGCTGCTGGCCCAGGTGCTGTCCATTGTGGACAGGTTCGGCACCGCGACCGGGGCCGAGCGGGCCCTGCTCGCCGACCTGTTCAGTGGCCCGCCGGGCGACCCGGACGTGCTGGCCATGTACCTCGCGATCACCTGCAACGACACGCCATGGACCCGGGACCCGGCCTACTGGGTCCGGCATTCCGGCGCGGTCGGCCGGCGCTACCCGCTGCAGGGCTACCAACTGCTGTTCCAGCCGTGCGCGTACTGGCCGTTGCGGCAGCAGCGGCCGCCGCGGATCACCGGCGCCGGCGTGCCGCCCGTCCTGATGGTGAACTCGGTGCACGACCCGGCCACGCCGTACGAGGGGGCGGTGCGGGCCCACCGGGGCTTCGCCGGCTCCCGGCTGCTCACCGTGCGGGGCAGCGGGGACCACGTGAACTACGGCCGCGGCAACGCCTGCGTCGATGGCGTGGTCGAACGGTTCCTGCTCACCGGAACGCTCCCCCGGGCCGACGCCAGTTGCCCCGGCCAACCCCTGCCCTGATCCCGTCCGGGCCGGCCGGGCCGACCGGCGGGTCCGGCGGCCGGTCCGGCCGGCGGGCCGGTCCGGCCGGGCGGGGCCGGGCGGGGCCGGGCGGCCGGCGGGCGGGCCGCACCCGGCTAATGGCGGATGGACAGGCAGGGCGATACGTCGGGAGGATGCCTGGATGGTGTCCAATGACGAGTACGCCGCGACCGGCCACGAGCCCGTCGCCGACTCCGACCCCCGTACCGCGCCCAGCCGGCGCGTGTTCCTGTCCGCCTCGGTTGCCGGCGCGGCGGCCGTCGCGGCCGTCCCGCTGACGGCCGGGCCGGCCTCGGCGCACCAGGCCGGGGTGGCCGCGCCTGGGCCGGGCGCCGCCGCCCGGGCACAGCGGCCCAGCGCGGAGCTGCGCCGGATGCTGGCCGAGGTCGACCCGCGCCGGATCGAGGCGATCATCCGCCGGCTCGTCGCGTTCGGCACCAGGCACACACTGTCCAGTCAGGACGATCCGGTGCGTGGCATCGGTGCCGCCCGGGACTGGCTGTTCGACCAGATGCAGCGGTTGGCGGCCACGTCCGGCGGCCGGATGACGGTGGCGAAACAGTCGTTCGTGCAGCCGGCCGGCCCGCGCATCCCGACCCCGACGGTGATCACCAACGTGGTCGCCACCATCACCGGCTCGGTCACCCCGTCCCGGCTGTACGTGGTGACCGGCCACTACGACTCCCGGGTCACCGATGTGCTGAACGGCACCGCGGACGCCCCCGGCGCCGACGACGACGCGTCCGGCGTCGCGGTGGTGCTGGAACTGGCCCGGATCCTGGCCACCCGGCGGCCGGACGCGACGATCGTGCTGGCCGCGGTGGCCGGCGAGGAGCAGGGCCTGTTCGGCTCGGCGTTCATGGCGGCGCAGTACAAGGCGGCCGGCGCCGACGTCCAGGGCATGTTCAGCAACGACATCGTGGGCAGTTCCACCGACGAGAAGGGCAACCGGAACCCGCGCACGGTGCGGCTGTTCAACGAGGGTGTGCCGACCACCGAGACCGCGGCACAGACCGGCATCCGGCAGTCGATCGGCGGCGAGAACGACGGGAGCTCCCGGCAGCTGAGCCGGTTCGTGCTGGCTGTCGCGCAGAACGAGGCGACCGACATGTCGGTGCGTACGGTGTGGCGGCGGGACCGCTACCTGCGCGGCAGCGATCACCTCTCATTCCTGCAGCAGGGCTACCCGGCGCTGCGGTTCACCGAGCCGGCCGAGATCTTCGCGCACGAGCACCAGGACGTCCGGGTGGAGAACGGCATCCAGTTCGGCGACCTGATCGAGTTCTGCGACTTCCCCTACATCGCCCGGGTGGCCCGGGTGAACCTGGCCACGATCTGGTCGCTGTCGCAGGCGCCCGGCACGCCGAAGAACGTCCGGATCGACACCACCCAGCTGACCAACCAGAGCACGCTGAGCTGGCTGCGCGGCCCGGACCCGGCCCTGGCCGGCTACGAGGTGCTCTGGCGCGAGACCAGCGCACCGGACTGGACGAACGTCATCGCGGTCGGCGACGTCAGCACGGTCACCATCGACCTGTCCAAGGACAACGTGATGTTCGGCGTCCGCGCGGTGAACGCCGCCGGGCTGCGCAGCCCGGCCGCCTTCCCGCTGCCGGGCTAACTGGTGAGCCGAGCGGGGCGCCCGGCGGTGTCGCGCGGCCGGGCGCCGACCGCCGTTTCCCGGTGTCTGAACCGGCCGGATGTGGCACGGTTAACACCGGGCCGGAACGTACCGGAGGGCGGCGGCGATGGCGGATGTGGCGGTGTTCGACGAGCGGGTCTGCCAGCTCGGCGAGGGTCCCTACTACGACGAACGGGCCGGTCGGGCCGGCTGGGTCGACATCTTCGGCCGGGCCGTCCGCTGGCGCGACCTCGTGTCCGCGGTGACCGGTGAGGTGCCGGTTGCCGAGGACGTCGGCGCCGCCGTGCCGCGCCAGGGCGGCGGGCTGGCGCTCTGCCTACCTGCCGGCCCGGCGCTGCTGGACGACGACGGCTGGATCCAGCCGCAGGGCAGCTACGCGGAGGCGGACGAGGCGGCCGGCGTGCCGGCGGGCGGCCCGCGGCTGCGCTCCAACGACGCCAAGGCCGACCCGGCCGGCCGGCTCTGGCTCGGCACGATGGCCTACGACGGGACGCCCGGCGCCGGCGCGCTGTACCGGCTGGAGCCGGACGCCACCGGGCCGACCCGGGTGCTCGGCGACGTGACGGTCAGCAACGGGCTCGGCTGGTCGCTGGACGCCGGCACCATGTACTACATCGACACGCCGACCCACCGGGTGGACGCCTTCGACTACGACCTGGGCACCGGCGAGATCGCCAACCGGCGCATGTTCGCCGAGATCGACCCGGCCGACGGCTCCCCCGACGGGCTCTGTGTGGACGCCGCGGGCGGCATCTGGGTGGCGCTCTGGGACGGCGCCGCGATCCGCCGGTACACCCCGGACGGCGCGCTGGACCGCACCGTCGCGCTGCCCACCCCGCAGGTCACCTCGTGCGCGTTCGGCGGCGAAGGGTTCCGCCAGCTGGTGATCACCACCGCCGCCCACGGCCGACCGGCCGAGGACACCGCCGCCGGGCTCACCTACGTGTACGAGCCCGGCGACGTCGTCGGCCGCCCGGTCGACCGCTACGCCGGCTGACCGGCGCGCGGTCGCTCAGACCTGGACGAACTCGATCCCGGTCAGATCGCAGAAGACCCGCCAGCTCTGGGCGTGCCGGCCGAGGTTCATCACCTCGTGGTGTGCTCCCCCGTTGCGCAGCCAGCCGTTCAGGCACTCGCGCACGCCGCTGTCCGGCCGGAACTGGCCGTACGGCATCTCCAGCGCCGGCAGTTCGGGGCTGTCCAGCACCTCGCCCTCGGCCAGCACCAGCCGGAACCGCTCCCCTTCCAGCGAGACCAGGGTGGCCACCGTGGCCGGGCCCGGCTGGTACTGGAACAGGAACGTGGGCGGGTCGCCGAGCTTGCCGATGCCCAGTTCGCGCTTGATCAGCCGGACCGGCCGGTCGCGCCGGGCCACCTTCCAGTTGCCCTCGCCCATGTGGCTCATCAACACCGAGTCGGACGGGAAGTCCATCGCGTACATCTCGGTGAAGTGCGCGTCGCCGATCAGCGCGTGCCCGGCCGAGACCAGCGCGGCGGTCAGCACGTCGCCCTCGGCACCGTAGCCGTACCCCTTCGCCATCAGCGTGGACGCGGCCGCCAGCGGCAGCCGGCTGAACCGGCCGTCCTCGCCGATCGCGTCGAAGTGGGTGGAGTAGGCGCCGTAGCCGCGGTCGGTCAGGATCCGCTCGATCGCGACCTGCATCCGGGCGTGATCCTCGCGCTCCTCTGTGGACAGTCGGGGGTCGATCTCGAACCTGGCGTCCTCGAAGGCGATCACGTCGGCCACCTCGTCCGCGGTCGCCGCGGCCACGCCGCGCACCAGGTCACCCGGCGCCACCGCGCTGATCTCCGGGCCGAGTGCCCGCAGCAGCGCGTTCTCGTCCACCCGGATGTCGCCCATGCCGTTCATCGCGTAGCCGACGATGGCCACCTTCAGCGACCGCCAGGCGGTCACCGCGGCGGCCGCCTGGGCCCACCGCCCGACGTTCTGCTTGAAGCTGTCCGCGCGCCAGTCGTCGGTCAGCACGTGGAACGGAACGCCGGCGCGGACCATCGCGTTCGCGGTGTCCTGCGCGCCGTGCACGCCCTGGTTGTAGGTCATGTCGGCCATGTCCCAGGCCGCGGTCACGTTCGGCTCCGGCTGGATGTTGGCCAGGCAGATCGGCAGCCGGGCGTCGGCGAGCAGCCGGGCCACCCGCATCGCCGGCCCGTACGTCAGCATCACCACCAGCACGCCGTCCAGGTCGGCGCCCTCGAACTCGCGCATCACGCTCTCCGCGTCCGCCCGGCTCTTGATCGGCCGGCCGGGCCGGAAGTCGGCCACGTCGGACAGGTGCCTGCCGATCTCGGCCGCGTACCCGGCCTGCCGCTCGGTGATGCCGGGGATCATGTGGTCGTACAGGTCCTGCATGATCCCGAGGATGCCGATCCGGGGTTTGCGTTCCGCCATGTTGTCCCCTAGGAGGTCGCTGGCCGCTGGCCGTACACGTGCTGGTACCGGTGGTAGAGCGAGTCGATGTCGGCCGGGTCGATCGGCACCAGCGGGCCGAGCGACCGGGCCAGGTGGACCGACCGGGCCACGTCCTCGCAGAGCACGGCCGCCTTCACCGCGGCCCGCGCGTCCGTTCCGATGGTGAAGACGCCATGGTTGCGCATCAGCACCGCCTTCGAGCGGTGCCCGGTCAGCGTAGCCACGATGCCGCGGCCGATGTCGTCGCTCCCGATCAGGGCGAACGGGCCGATCGGGATCTCCCCGCCGAACTCGTCCGCCATCCCGGTCAGCACGCACGGGATCGGTTCGGCCCGGGCCGCCCAGGCGCAGGCGTACGTGCTGTGCGTGTGCACCACCCCGCCGACCTCCGGCATGTTCCGGTAGACGTAGGCGTGCGCGTCGGTGTCGCTGGACGGGGTGAGGTCACCGGCCACCCGGTTGCCGTCCAGGTCGAGCACGACCATGTTCGCCGGCGTCAGGTCGTCGTAGCCCACCCCGCTCGGCTTGATCACCATCAGCTCGGTGCCGGCCACCCGGGCCGACACGTTGCCACTGGTCCAGGCGACCAGCCCGTACCGGACCAGCTCGGCGTGCAGCGCGCACACCTCGGCCCGCACGTCCTCGACTGTCGCGTGTGGACTCACCGGACCCGCGCCTCCCGCCCGACCATCGCGTGTGGACTCATCCGGCCCGGGCCGCCCGCCGGATCGCCCGCAGCCGGTGCATCACGTCGTTCCCGCCGCGGCCGAAGTAGTCGTGCAGCTCGGCGTACTCCCGGTACAGCGGGTCGTAGTCGGCCGACCGGGCCGGGTCCGGCCGGAACGCGGCGCGCTGCCGGCGGCCCATCGCGGCGGCCGCGGCGGCCACGTCCGGGTAGGCGCCGGCCGCCACCGCGGCGTGGATCGCCGAACCCAGCGCCGGGCCCTGCGCCGAGCCGACCACGGCCAGGTCGCGCCGGGTCACGTCCGCGTAGAGCTGCATCAGCGGGGCGTTCTGCACCAGCCCGCCGGCGACGGTCAGCTCGTGCACGGCGACGCCGGCGGTCTCGAACGCCTCGATGATCCGGCGGGTACCGAACGCCGTCGCCTCCAGCAGCGCCCGGTAGATCTCCTCCGGCCGGGTGGCCAGGGTCAGGCCGACGATCAGCCCGGACAGCTCGTGGTCGACCAGCACCGACCGGTTGCCGTTGTGCCAGTCCAGCGCGATCAGGCCGTGTTCGCCGACCTGCTGCGCCATCGAGAGCTCGGTCAGGTAGGTGTGCAGGTCCTGGCCGGCGGCCTGCGCCGCGGCCGCGTACCCGGCCGGGACCCCGGTGCGGACGAACCAGGCGAAGATGTCACCGACCCCGCTCTGCCCGGCCTCGTAGCCCCAGCGCCCGGGCACGATCCCGTCGCGCACCACGCCGCACATGCCGGGGACCTCGGCCAGCGTCTCGGCGTTCATCACGTGGCAGGTCGAGGTGCCCATCACCATCAGCATGTGCCCCGACTCGATCGACTGCGCGGCCGGCGCGGTCACGTGCGCGTCCACGTTGCCGACGGCCACCGGGGTGCCGGGCAGCAGGCCGGTCCAGCGGGCCGCCTGCTCGGTCAGCCCGCCGGCGACGCCGCCCAGCGCGCCGAGCGGCTGCGCCACCTTGGCGCTGAAGAAGTCGGTGAACCGCTGGTCCAGCGCGGCCAGGAACTCCACCGACGGGTACTGCCCGTCCTGGTAGACCTCCTTGTAGCCGGCGGTGCAGGCGTTCTTCACGTAGCGGCCGCAGAGCTGCCAGACGATCCAGTCGGCCGCCTCCACCCAGTGCGCGGTCGCGGCGTAGACCTCCGGGTCCTCCTCGAGCAGCTGCAGCCCCTTGGCCAGCGCCCATTCCGAGGAGAGCCGGCCGCCGTACCGGTTGATCCAGGGCTCGCCGCGCTGGTGCGCCAGCTCGTTGATCCGGTCCGCCTGGCGCTGCGCCGCGTGGTGCTTCCACAGCTTCACGTAGGCGTGCGGCCGGTTCCGGTATCCGTCCACTTCGGACAGCGGGGTGCCGTCCGGGAGGGTGGGCAGGATCGTGCAGGCGGTGAAGTCGGTGCCGACGCCGATGATGTCGGCGGCCGGGATGCCGCTGGCCGCGACCGCCTTGGGCACCGCGTCGCGCAGCACGTCCAGATAGTCCGACGGCACCTGCAGCGCCCAGTCCCGCCCCAGCTCGGTGCCGGTGGGCAGGGCGGTCTCCAGCACGCCGTGCCGGTACTCGTGCACGGCGCTGGCCAGTTCGGCCCCGTCGCTGACCCGGATCACCACCGCCCGCCCGGACAAGGTGCCGTAGTCAACTCCGACGACAGCCTGGGTCACGACGAAGCCTCCTGACCTGCGGTGCTCTGGCGGACGATCAGGCGCGGGGCGATGACCGCGCGGTGGTCACCGCCGGCCCCACCGGCGATCTGCATCAGCAGCAGCTCGATGCTGCGCCGGCCGACCGCGGTGAAGTCCTGCCGCACGGTGGTCAGCGGCGGGGTGAAGTAGGCCGCCTCCGGCACGTCGTCGAAGCCGGCCACCAGCACGTCGCCCGGCACCCGGATGCCGCACTCGTGGAACGCCCGCAGCAGGCCCAGCGCCATCTGGTCGTTGGCGACGAACACCGCGCGCAACCCGGCCTGGTCGGCGATCTGGTACCCGGCCGCGTAGCCGGAGCTCGGGCTCCAGTCGCCGCGCAGCGGTTCCGGCACCGGCACGCCGGCCACGGTCAGCGCATCCTGCCAGCCGTGCACCCGGCCCTCGGCCTCCAGCCAGTCGACCGGGCCGGCGATGTGCCAGACGGTCGGCGCGCCCAGTTCGAGCAGGTGCCGGGTGACCAGCCGGGCGCCCTCGGCCTGGTCGACGGTGACCACCGGGAAGCCCGGCCCGCTGCCGCCCTCGACGGTCACCACCGGCAGCCGCCGCGGCAGTTCGGCCACCGCCTCGGCCGCGTCCCGCTGCGGCGCGATCACGATCAGGCCCTCCACCGCCTGCTCGGCCAACCGGTCCAGGGCCTCGTGCACGGTCCGGCGGTTGATCGTCTTCAGGCTGGCCACGGTGACGAAGTAGCCGGCCTGCCGGGCCGCCTGCTCCACCCCGTACAGCGTGCTGGCCGGGCCGTACAGGGTGGTGTCGAAGCTGACCACGCCGATCGTGTGCGAGCGCCGGGTGACCAGCGCGCGGGCCGCCGAGTTGCGCCGGTAGTCGACCGCCTGGATCGCCGCCAGCACCCGCTCCCGGGTCGCCGGCCGTACCGACGGGTGCTCGTTCAGCACCCGGGAGACGGTCTGGTGCGAGACGCCGGCCAGCCGGGCCACGTCCGCCATCACCGCCGGCCGCCGGATCGGGTCGGCCGCCCGGTCGCCGCCCCGGTGCGGCGCCCGATCCACGGCCGTCCGGTCCGCGGCCGTTCCGGAGCCAGTCGGGTTCGCCACCTCCCGCTCCTCTCGCTGATCCAGACGCGCTGAACGCGGGCGTTACGGCGGATCGCGAGCCGGAGGTCCGCTCTGAACCCGCACATTGTTAACGCTCACATCATCTCGGTCAAGCCGGCGCGGCGCACCCCGGGGGACATCCGGGATACAGCACACTCAACCGGGGCAGCCAGAACGGGCCGCACTAGACACAGTGGACACTGCGCGCGTTGTGTTGCGTCCAGGTGACGGGTCGGACGACCACCCCAGGTCGCCCGACGGCACCCCGGATTGCTGGGTAGCCTGCGCACGGCCGTCCGATGTCGACGGCGCACGCCCACTCCCGGGGGGATCGTCGCATGCGGGCCTACCTGGTCACCGCGCCACACCGGGGCAGCCTGACCGAGCTGGCCACGCCGGAGCCCGGGCCGGGCGAGGTGCTCGTCGCGCCCGCCGCCGTCGGCATCTGCGGCTCCGACATCGAACTGCGCGACGGCCGGCGGCCGGCCGGCTACGTGCGCTACCCGGTGGTGCCGGGGCACGAGTGGGCCGGGCATGTGGTCGCGGTCGGCGCCGGGGTGAGCCGGCTGGCCGGGCTGGCCGGGCTGGAGCCGGGCGTGCCGGTGGTGGCCGAGGGGGTGCGCACCTGCGGGACCTGCGCCCGCTGCGCCGAGGGCCGGAACAACCTGTGCACCGGGCCGTACGCGGAGACCGGCTTCACCCATCCCGGCGCGCTGGCCGAGCGGCTGGTCGTCCCGGCGACGCTGCTGCACCCGCTGCCGGCGGACCGGCCGATCGCCGCCGCCGCGCTGATCGAGCCGGCCGCCTGCGTGGCCACCGGGCTGCTCGAGGTCGGCTACCCGGCGCCGGGCAGCCGGGTCGCGGTCGTCGGGGACGGCCCGCTCGGGCTGCTCGCGGTCGCCCTGCTGCGGCTGGCCTCGACCCGCGAGCTGGTCCTGTTCGGCTCCCGGCCGGAACGCTCGGCGTACGCCCGCCAGCTCGGCGCCACCGACGTGGTGCTGCGCGCCGAGCCGCGCCCCGGCCGGCCGGGCGGCACCGGCCCGCCCCGGCTCGGCGGCACCGGACCACCCGGCGGGCCCGGCGGGTTCGATCTGGTGCTGGAGGCGACGAACTCGGCGGCCGGAGCCGCGACCGCGCTCGGGCTGGCGCGCCGGGCCGGCACCGTGGTGCTGCTCGGCATCTCCGGCGCGGCCGGGCCGACCCTGTACCCGGACGTGATCACGCTGAACCACCTGCGGGTGCAGGGCGTGTTCGCGGCGTCCCGGGTGGCCTGGCGCTGGCTCGTCTCGCTCTACACCGCGGGGCTGTTCGACGCGGCCGACATGATCACGCACCGGTTCGGGCTGCACCAGGTGGACGAGGCGTTCGCGGTGCTGGCCGACCGCAGCGCCGGGGCGCTGAAGGTGGTCGTCGAACCCGCCGCCTGAACCCACCGGGCCGCCCTGGTCAGGCCGCCGGCCCGCCGGCGGCACGGCTGGCGGCCCGGCCGGCCCGGTACTCGGCCACCATCAGCTCGGTCAGCTCCTCCACGGACGTGTCGGCGCGACGCTTGTCGAAGGTGATCCGGCCGTGCTGCAGCACGTTGACCCGGTCGCAGACGTCCAGCGCCTGGGCGTAGTTGTGGGCGATGATGATGACCGAGACCTTGCCGCCGGCCTTCAGGTCGCGGATCAGGTCCAGGATCTGGGTGCCCTCCTTCGCGCCCATCGCGGCCAGCGGCTCGTCCAGCAGCAGGATCCGCGCGTCCGAGTAGACCGACCGGGCCACCGCGATCGCCTGCCGCTGGCCGCCGGAGAGCTTGGCGACCTCGGCGTTCACGTCCGGGATGTTCAGGCCCATGCTGTCCAGATGCTGCCGGGCCAGCTTGCGCATGGCCCGGTTGTTCAGCAGCGGCCAGCGCACCTTCTCCCGGTTCAGGAACATGTTGTGGAAGACGCTGAGCTCGTTGATCAGCGCCAGATCCTGGTAGACGCGTGTCGATGCCGATCGAGCGGGCGTGGTCGACGCTGCGCAGCACGACCTCCTCGCCCTCGACGAACAGATCGCCCGGCTGTCCGGCTGGTGGAAGCCGCAGATGGTCTTGATCAGGGTGGACTTGCCGGCGCCGTTGTCGCCGATCAGGCCGAGCACCTCGCCCCGGCCGAGCCGCAGGTTGACGTCGCGCAGCGCGGTCACGCCGCCGAACGCCTTGGCGACGTGCTCGACCCGCAGGGCGTCCGAAGTGGACACTTCCGGCTCGGGCTGGCCCGGGCCGGCCGCCGTGGCTTCGCTCATCACGTCCTCCCGGCCCGGCGCAGCCGGGAAAGATACTGGTTCGCGATCATCGACACCAGGATCGCGATGCCGGTGATCAGGAAGATCGCGTTGGCGTTGAAGCCGATGAGGTTGAACCCGTTCTGCAGCTCGGCCAGCACGAACATGCCCAGCAGCGCGCCGATCACCGTGCCGGACCCGCCGGCCAGCGCGGTACCGCCGATCACCGCGGCGGAGATCGCGGTGAACGGGATCTGGGTGCCGCCGCCGAGGTTCGGGTCGATGGTGTGGACCCGGAACGCCTCCATGATCCCGGCGAACGCGCCGAGCGTACTTGTGATCATGAAGTTGCCGATCTTGATCCGGCTCACCTTGATGCCGGCCTCGGTCGCGCCGAGCAGGTTGCCGCCGACGGCGACGGTGTGCAGCCCCCACCGGGTGCGGGTGAGCACGATGTGGAACACCGCGACGATCACCAGGCACCAGCTCAGCTCGGCCCAGTCGCCGGCGCCCAGCCAGGTGCGGATCTTGCCCTCGGCGGCAGCCGGGATCTGCGCCGGGTAGGCGTGCGAGGTGAGCAGCACGATGCCTTGCAGCGCGGTAGAACGTGCCGAGCGTGGTGACGAACGACGGCACCCGCAGCTTGACCACGATGAAACCGTTGATGAAGCCGATGCCGGCCGAGATCAGCAGCGACAGCAGGATCGCCGGGATCACCGGGACGCTGTAGAAGTCGACCGCGTAGTGCATCAGGAACGGCGCCAGCGCGAACACCATGCCGACCGACAGGTCGATCTCGCCGGCTGACCAGCAGCAGCACGATGCCGACCGCGACGATCGCGACCGGCGCGGTGGCCTGGGCCATGTTGATCAGGTTGCTCTGTGCTGAGGAAGTTCGACTTGGACAGCTGGAAGTAGACCATCAGCCCGATCGCGACGAGCAGGATGCTGGCTTCCCGGCGGCGCAGGAACGCGTCGCTCAGCACACCCAGCGCCCGCCGGGATCCGGTCGCCGGGCCGGGCTGCTCCTCCGGCGCCGGGCGCTGCGTCACCTCGATCGTTTCACTCACGCCATCCCGCCTTCCTTGTGGCCCTGCCTGGCGTGGCCCCGCCCGACACCGCCGGCCTGGCGGCGGTGCCTCCCGCCCGGCCGCGAAACGCCGGAACGGGCAGGCCGATCGGCCTGCCCACTCCGGTCATCCCGAATTGTTACGGGTGTGCGATCGGACCGCTGCGCGACAGTACCTTCTGCCCGGTGTCCGAGCCCTCGTACCGGGACTTCGTGGTCTGGTACGGGTCGACGTTGTCCTTGGTCACGAACAGCAGGCCGGTGTTCGTCTGGCTGGGGAAGAGCAGGCCCCCGGTCAGCTTGTAGAAGTACAGGTCGAGCACCGGCAGGAAGCCCTGCAGGTACGGCTGCTGGTCGATGGTGTAGTCCAGGTCGCCGGACTTGATGGACGCCAGCGTCTCCGGCACCAGGTCGAAGCCGCCGGCCACCTTCAGGCCCTTGTCCCGCTGCTTGTACTTGGCCACCACCTGGCCGACCGCCTGGGTCGAGCCGGCGTCCACCGCGAGCAGTCCGGCCACATTCGGGTGGCCCTGCACGTAGGCGTCGATGATGGACAGACCCTTGGTGACGTCTGCGTTGGTGGCCACCGCGGTGAACTTGATGCCCTTGCCGGACGCCTCGATGGCCTGCTTCGCGCCGTCGATCCGGGGCTGGATGTTCAGCTGGCCCGGGGTCGCGATGAACGCGGCGATATCGCCGGAGTCCACCTTCTCCAGCGCCTTCTGGCCGAGTGCCTGCCCGGACTCGAACAGGCCCTGGCCGATGTAGGCCAGCCGGTTGGTGCCCGGGTCGCCCACCGCGCCGTCGGCGTTGTAGGAGACCACCGGGATACCGGCGTCCAGCGCCTTGTCGACCGGCGACTTGAACGCGTCCTTGTCCACCACCGCCAGCGCGATGCCGTCCGCCTTGCCGGTGACCGCGGTGTTGGTCGCGTTGACCATCTCGGACACGATCGAGTCCTTCGACCCGGTCCACTGGTACGAGGTGCCCAGCAGCTTGCTCGCGTCGTCGGCGCCGTACTGGGTCGGGGTGAAGAACGGGTTCGTCGTGACGTGGTTGACGAACACGAACTTCCACTTCGGCGTGGACGGGAAGTCGCCGCCGCCGACGGTGCCGGCCGCCGCCTTGTTGTCGTCACTGGTGCACGCGCTCAGCAGGGCCGTGGCGGCCAGCGCCGCGCTGGTCAGGCCGGCGCCGGACAGCAGTCGCCGCCGGGTTACCGCCTGCAGGTCGAGGGTGTCGACAGCCTCCTCGACCTTCGGGTGGACTTTCTTCATGGGCTGACCTCCGCCGTACAGGCTGATCGCGTTCTGGGCTGATCAGGAGTGTGGGTGCTGGAACGGCGCCGGGCCAGGAGACCTGGCCCGGCGCCGGGAAACTCAGTGCTGGGTGCTGAACTGGTAGACGGTGGTGGAGCGGTAGGTCTGGCCGGGCCGCAGCACGGTCGACGGGAAGTTCGGGTGGTTCGGCGAGTCCGGGAAGTGCTGGGTCTCCAGTGCGAGGCCGTCACCCTGCCGGTAGACGTGACCGCCGGTGCCGACCAGCGTGCCGTCCAGGAAGTTGCCCGAGTAGAACTGGATGCCGGGCTGGTCGGTGAACATGCTCAGCACCCGGCCACTGGTGTCGCTGGACATCCGCGCGGCCAGCACCAGCGAGGTGCTGTCGCTGCGGTTGAGCACCCAGTTGTGGTCGTAGCCCTGGCCGAACAGGATCTGCTGGTGCGGCTCCCGGATCCGGGCACCGACCGCGGTGGTGCGGGTGAAGTCCAGCGGGGTGCCGGCGACCGGCTGCAGCACGCCGGTCGGGATCAGCGTGGAGTCGACCGGGGTGAACCGGTTGGCGTTCAGCAGCAGCTTCTGGTCGTAGATGCTGCCGGTGCCCTCACCGTTGAGGTTGAAGTACGAGTGGTTGGTGAGGTTGACGACGGTCGCCTTGTCGGTGGTGGCCCGGTAGTCCAGCCGCAGGTTGTTGTCCGCGGTCAGCGTGTACGTCACCTGCACCCGCAGCGTGCCGGGGTAGCCCTGGTCGCCGTCCGGGCTGGTCAGCCGCATCGCCAGGCCGACGTTGTCGCCGCTGCGGAACGGGGTCGCCGCCCAGATGTGCTTGTCGAACCCGACCGTGCCGCCGTGCAGGCTGTTCGGGTCGTTGTTGATCGGCAACTGGTACGTGACGCCGTCCAGGGTGAACTTGCCGAGCGCGATCCGGTTGCCGTAGCGGCCGATCAGCGCGCCGAAGTAGGCCGGGTTCGTCAGGTACGGGGTGAGCGTGCTGAAGCCGAGTGCCACGTTGGTGTTGTGGCCGTTCCGGTCCGGCACGTCGATGCTCTGCACGATGCCGCCGAAGGTGATGATGCGGACCCGCATCCCACTGGGGTTGGTGAGCGTGTAGCGGTCGACCGCGCCCTCGGCGGTGCTGCCGAAGGCATCCTTGGTGATCGTCGGTGCCCGGTGCCCGGACCCCTGGGTGGACGCCGCCTTCCCGGAATCCGCGTTGGACGCGCCGGTGTCCAGGGCTGCGACGGCGGCCACCACGAGAGCCGCACTGCCGACCCGCCTGGCGAGACCGGTGAACCGAGACTTGCTCCTTGCCTGCATGGGCTTCCTCCGCCGGCATGTCTTGGTAACGGTGCCGTTCGAATGACGCGCACTCGGAGTCGCCGTCAGCTCGTGGTGCGGAGCCCCTCCGAGCGAGAAGAGAGCTGTTCGTGATTACGAACAGCGTCCGACAGGTCGATTGGCCGACGACGGTAGATGATGCGTGAAACGAAGTCAATACACGCTGTCACTGCGCCGAAACGACCGATCTGAGGGGCATGCTTCCGATCCCGGGGCGGCACCGGTAGCGGCCAGCCGGGCGATCTTGTCGGCCAATCCGGCAGCGCTCCGCAGTCATCCGGGCGGCCTGACCGGGGTCGCCGGCAGAGCCGCCGGCCCGGCGGGCCGGAGCGGCAGCCCTGGCTGGCCGGGACGGCGGGGCGGCGGGCCGCGGCGGCGGCCCTGGCTGGCCAGGGCGGCAGGCCGCCGGGCCGCCGGGGCCGGGTTTCGCGGTGGCCGGGGGCGTCAGGCGCGGGCGGCGATCGGCTGCGGCCGGTGGCCCAACCGGGCCGACAGGGCCGCGGCGCCGGCCTGGACGAGCCCGGTCCACTCGGTCCGGCGCTGGTCGGTCCACCGGATCGTCGGGGTGGAGATGCTCATCGCGGCAACCATCCGACCGCCGTGGTCGTACACCGGCGCCGAGACGCAGCGGACCGCTTCGTTCGACTCGCAGTCGTCGTAGGCCACGCCGGCGGCGGCCACTTCACGCAGCGCCGCCCGCAGCCGGGCCGGCGAGGTGATGCTCTGCGGCGTCATCGCCGGCATCACGGCGCCGGCCGGATACCGCGCCTCCAGCGCGTCGGCGGTGAGCGCGGACAGCAGCACCTTGCCGACCGCGGTGCAGTGCGCCGGCAGCCGGCGGCCGACCGCGGACACCATCCGGACCGGATGGGTACTGTCCACTTTGGCCACATAGACGACGGAACCGCCGTCCAACACGGCAACATGGACGGTCTCGTCACACACCAGCGCGACCTCGGCGGCCGCCTCCTGGGCCTCCCGGACGAGGTCGAGCCGGTCGGCGAACTGGCTGCCCAACTGGAACGTGCGCATGCCGAGCCGGTAGCTGATCGGCGCCCCGGGCACCGCGTCCAGGTAGCCACGATCGACCAAAGTGGACAGTAGTTCGTGCACGGTGGTGCGCGGCAGTTCGAGCTGCTCGGTGATCTGTGGTGCGGACAGCGCGGGACGCTCGAGGAACAACTCAAGGATGTCCAACGCCCGACTGACCGCGGGGACAGCCCGGCCCATCTCACTCACCTCGCCCTTCCCACCGGCACGCTACGACGCGGCCGACCGCGACGTGGCCGTTGACGCGGCACCCGTCGAAGGTTAGCTTTAGCCGCGTTCGACATGTCGAACTGGATTCACAATAGCGAACCTCTCTCCTGTACTCACTTCCGCGGTCCCGCTCCGAGCCGGCCTGGCGAGCTTGGCCGGCGGTGCCGGTCGCCCGGCGGAGGGAACCGATGACCGGACTGACCGCCGATCTGAGTACGGCTGACCTGCTGGCCGGACTGGGCCTGCCCACCGGTGACGGCCACGACCTCCCGGCCTCGGCCCAGCGGTTCCCGGACGGCTCCCAGTACCGGGTGGAGATCCCGAGCGTGGAGGGCCCGCGCTGCCTGGAGGCGGTGCTCGCGGAGGCCGACCGGCTGGCCGTCCCGGTCGCCCGGGTCTCCCAGGGCACCGGTGTCGGGTTGCTGACCGACGCCGAGATCGACGAGATGGTCGACCTCGGCGCCGCCGCCGGGGTCGAGGTCAGCCTGTTCGCCCGGCCGTGCGCCGGCTGGGACACCTCGGCGATGGTCCGGTCCTCGGCCGGCGCGCTGCTCGCCCCGTCCGCCCGCGGTCAGGATCAGTTGGCCGCGGTGATCGACGAGATCCGGCGGGCCGCCGACCTCGGCATCCGCAGCGTGCTCGTCTCCGACGTCGGCGTGCTGGCCACCTTCGGCCGGCTGCGCGCGGCCGGCGCGCTGCCGGCGGAGATGCAGGCGAAGGTCTCGGTGATGCTGCCGGTGGCGAACCCGGTCACCGCGCGGCTGTTCGCCGACCTCGGCGCCGACACGCTGAACCTGCCGACCGACCTGACCATGCCGCAGATCTCGGCGATCCGGTCGGCCACGCCGCTGCCGGTGGACATCTACATCGAGGCGCCGGACAACCTCGGCGGCTTCGTCCGGCACTACGAACTGCCCCGGATCATCGCGGTCGCCGCGCCGGTGTACGTGAAGTTCGGGCTGCGCAACGCGCCGGACGTCTACCCGTCCGGCGGGCATCTGGACGAGACCACGGTGCTGCTGTCCCGGGAACGGGTCCGCCGGGCCCGGCTCGGCCTGGACCTGCTGCGCCGCAGCGGCTCCGTCGCGCTCGGCTCCGGGCCGGGTGCCGCCGGCCTCGCCGTCAGCGTCCGCCCCGGGAGCTGACCCGCGGCCGACGTCGCACCAGCGGCCCGGGACGGGGTCGCCCGCCCGCGGCCGCCGCGGCCCGGCGAACGGCAGAGCGGGCGGTCCGGCCGATGGTCGGGGACGGAATGGCGAAGATCCGGCCGCGCTCGGCCGATGCTGCCGCTGACCGCAGCGCGCATCGAGGAGAGCCATGTCCCGACGAATCCTGTCCGGGGTCGCCCAGAAAATGACCCTTCTTGCCGGCCTCGGTCTGCTTGCCACCATCGCGGTCTCCGCCGTCTCGATCGCCGGCGCATCCGGGGTGCGGACCGCGCGGACCGACGACGCCAGGGCCAACACGGCCGCGCAGCTCGTGCTGCGGCTGGACACCCGCGCCAGCGAGCTGAAGGTCGACGGCTACAAGGCGATCGTCCGGCCGGACCCACGCGAGGAACTGGCCGAGCTGGCCGACGACACCGCCGCGCCGAGGGAGTTCCTCGCCGAACTGAACGCCCTCGGGCTGACCGGCCAGGGCGCCGCCGAGATCGTGGACCTGACGGCGAAGTACGAGGTCTACATCGCGGCGATCGACAAGTTCGTCCGGGCGGCCATCGCCGATCAGGTGAAGACCCGGGCGAAGTGGGAAGACATCCAGACCGCCAACGACATCACCGACGACGCGGTGGACGCGGCGAAGGACGCGTTGACGGCCCGGGCGGCCGCCGCGGGGATAGCGGTCGACAACGCGGCCAGCCGGATCGTCCGCACCGCCATCCTGAGCCTGGTCCTGGCGGTGCTGGTGCTCTCGGTCGCCGGCTGGCTGCTGGCCCGCAGCATCGTCGGGCCGCTCAAGCGGACCGTCGCGGCGCTGCGCCAGGTCGGCGAGGGTGACCTGACCGGCCACCTTGCCGTCACCGGCGGCGGCGAGGTGGCCGAGATGAGCGAGGCGCTGAACGCCACGGTCGCCCGCGTCCGCGGGACGCTGACCAGCATCGCGGCCGCCAGTGACCAGATGGCCGAAGCGTCCGGCGACCTCAGCGGCCTGGCCGGCGCGCTGGAATCCGGCGCGCGGCAGACGTCCGAGCAGGCCGGGATCGTGCTGGTCGCCGCGGATCGGGTCTCCGGCAACATCCGGACCGTGGCGGCCGGCGCCGAACAGATGAGCGCCTCGATCCAGGAGATCGCGCAGAACGCCGGCCACGCGCAGGACGTGGCGACCGAGGCGGTCGACGCCGCGGCCGGCGCCACCGAGACCGTGTCCCGGCTCGGCGAGTCCAGCAACCAGATCGGCGACGTGGTCAAGGCGATCACGGCCATCGCCGAGCAGACCAACCTGCTCGCCCTGAACGCGACGATCGAGGCGGCCCGGGCCGGCGAGGCCGGCAAGGGCTTCGCCGTGGTGGCCAGCGAGGTGAAGGACCTGGCCCAGGAGACAGCCGTGGCCACCGGCAACATCGCCCGCCGGGTCGAGGCGATCCAGGCCGAGACCGGCGGCGCGATCGAGGCCATCGCCGGGATCAGCGCGGTGATCGGGCGGATCAGCGACTACCAGACCACGATCGCCGCCGCCGTCGAGGAGCAGACCGCGACCACGAACGAGATGAGCCGCAACGTCGCGCAGGCCGCCGACAGCTCCAGCGAGATCGCCACGAACATCGGCGGGGTCGCCACCGCGACCGACGAGACCACCGCCCGGGTCGGCGAGGCCCGCACGGCCGCCAGCCGCGTCCAGCAGACCAGCACCACGCTGCGCGAACTGCTCGCACACTTCCAGCTCTAGGGAGCCGCGGCCCCGGCGAGGTGCCCTGCCCGGGCAGGGCCGGCCCGTCCCGGGCTGGCGCTGCCCGGGCCGGCGCCGCCCCGGCCCGGCCCGGGTCAGCTGTCGCCGGTGCGGCGTTCCCAGCCGTCGGCGACCAGGTTGAACCGGGCCCGGGTGCGCGGGTGCGCCGCGGCCCGGGCGTGGTCCAGCCGGACGCCGAGGCCGGGCGCGGTAGGCAGGCCGAAGCATCCGTCGGCCGGGTCGACCCGGGGCGCGCCGTGCACCACCTCGGCCACCCACGGATCGGCGAAGTCGTTGAAGTGCTCCAGCACCTTGTAGTTCGGGCAGGCGATGGCGAAGTGCAGGTTGGCCATGGTGCCGACCGGGCCGGCCACGTTGTGCGGCGCCAGCAGCAGGCCGTACGCCTCGGCCCAGCCGGCCAGCTTGCGGATGCCGGTGAAGCCGCCGAAGTGACCCAGGTCGGCCTGCACGATGTCGACGGTGCCGGCCTCGAACAGCTCGCGGAACTCGCCCAGGCCGTGGATCCGCTCGCCGGTCGCGATCGGCAGCGGGGTGCCGGCGCGGACCTGGCGCAGCGCGCCAGCCTGGTCCGGCGGCACCGGCTCCTCTATCCACTCTGGACGGTACGGCTCCAGCGCGCGGGCGACCTTGACCGCGGTCGCCGCGGTGAACCGGCCGTGCAGCTCCAGCATCAGCGCGGTGTCCGGGCCGACCGCGTGCCGGATCGCGGCGACGATGTCGACGGCCAGCCCCAGCTGGCGGTGGTCCAGCTCGGCGTGCGCGGCGCCGAACGGGTCGACCTTCAGCCCGCGGTAGCCGCGCCGGACCACCGCGGCCGCCATCGCGGCGAACGACGCCGGCTCCCGGTCGCCCTGGTACCAGCCGTTCGCGTACGCCGGCACCCGGTCGCGGTACTCGCCGCCGAGCAGCTTCCAGACCGGCACGCCCAGCTCCTGGCCCTGCACGTCGTAGCAGGCCTGGTCGAAGCAGGCCAGCGCGGTCTGGGTGATCTCGCCGGCCCGGCCGTACTCCTCCCAGCCGGCCCGCCAGGCCAGCCGGGCCACGTCGAACGGGTCGGCGCCGATCACGTACCGGTCGGCCAGCTCGCGCACGCAGGCCACCAGCGTGTCGGTCTTGTTGATCAGCCGCGCCTCGCCGACCCCGCGCAGCCCGCTGTCGGTGACCAGTTCGACGAACGTCAGCTCGCGCCAGGGGGTGCCGACGACGACGGTCTCCACCTCGGTGATCTTCATGCCGGTCCGGCGCCTCCCTGGGGGTCTTCCAGTGCGAACGCGACCCGCAGGTCGCGGGCGGTCTGGGCGAGGTGGTCGCGCATCGCGGCGGCCGCGCCGGCCGCGTCCCGGGCGACCACCCGGTCCAGGATCCGGGCGTGCTGCTCGATCACGTCGGCCACCGTGCCGCCGCGGGCCAGGTGGCCGCGCAGGCTGCGCAGCCGGCTGGCATGCAGCGGGCCCTCCATCGCCTCGATCAGGAAATCCAGCAGCTGGTTCCCGCTGGCGGCCGCCAGGGCCTGGTGGAACTGGAGGTCGGCGGCGTGCACCGCGTCCGGGTTGTCCACTGTGGACGCGTCGGCCGGCTGGCGCATCGCGGCCAGCGCCAGCTCCAGCGCGGCGATCGAGGCCCGGCTGGCGTGCTGCGCGGCCAGGCTGGCGATGTGCACCTCCAGCGCGAGCCGCACCTCCAGCAGGTCGAGCAGCTGGCGCGGGTCGCGGCGGATCACCGAGGTGAAGAAGTCGCCGACCGGTGCCGCGTTCGGGTAGGCCACCCGGGGCCGCCGGCCGCGCCGGGTCTCCACCAGGCCACGCGCCTGCAGCGAGCGCACGGCCTCCCGGACGGTGAGCCGGCTGACCGCCAGCTCGCTGGCCAGCTCCGACTCCGACGGCAGCTCGGCGCCGGGTTCCAGCTCGGCCAGCACCAGCTGGTCGAGCCGGCGGACCACCCGCTCCGTGACCCCGGCCATGCCCGCCATCGTGCCGACCGCCGCCCAGGCTGGCAACACTTGTCAGACAGCCAAGCGGCGGATCATTGTCCGATTGCGGACAATCGACCGTGGAACGCCGCAGCTGGCTTGTCTGGCTATCTGACAAGTGGCACGCTCGCCGGCAGCCAGCATCTGGGTAGGAGGTGACCGCCGGTGGGCTTGCCCACCCGGCCGCTGGGGCGCAGCGGCATGCAGCTCACGACCGTCGGGTACGGCGCCTGGGCCATCGGCGGCCTCGGCTGGGAGCATTCCTGGGGCGCGCAGGACGATCGGGACTCGATCGCCACCATCCGGCACGCGATCGAGCAGGGCATCAACTGGATCGACACCGCACCGGTGTACGGGCACGGCCACTCCGAGGAGGTCATCGGCGCGGCGCTGGCCGGGCTGCCCGCCGCCGACCGGCCCTACGTGTTCACCAAGTGCGGGCTGATCTGGAACCCGGCCGACCACCAGCTGCCACCGGATCGGGACGCCCGCCGGATCGGCTGGGAGGTCGAGCACTCGCTGCGCCGGCTGGGCGTCGACCGGCTGGACCTGCTGCAGATCCACTGGCCGCCGCTGCTCGGCCCGGCGCTGGACGTCTACTGGCAGCAACTGGTCGACCTGCGCGACGCCGGGAAGGTCGCCGCGATCGGGCTGTCCAATCACGACACCGACCAGCTCGCCGCGGCGGCGCGGCTCGGCCCGGTCGACAGCCTGCAGCCGCCGCTGTCCCTGCTGAGCCGGGACGCGGCCGCCGCGGAGGTGCCCTGGTGCGCGGAGCATCAGGTCGGCGTGATCGGCTACAGCCCGCTGGAGTCGGGGCTGCTGTCCGGTGCGTTCACGGCCGAGCGGGCCGCCGCGCTGCCGGCCGACGACTGGCGGCACGCCGCGCCCGCGTTCACCTCGCAGCTCGGGCCGAACCTGGAACTGGTGGCGGCGCTGCGGCCGGTGGCCGAACGGCACGGCGTCGGCGTCGCCGCCGTCGCGATCGCCTGGACGCTGGCCTGGCCCGGCGTCACCGGCGCCATCGTCGGCGCCCGCCGACCGGCCCAGGTGGACGACTGGCTGCCGGCCGCGGCACTGATCCTGACCGATGCCGACCTGGCCGAGATCGCCACCGGAATCGAGCGCAGCGGTGCCGGCACCGGCCCGCTGCGGCCCGCCGCGGCAGCCAGCAGCGACCATTCCTGACCACAGAGGAGCGCCCGCCGTGACCACCGACGCGGCCGTGCAGGGGCACAGCCCGTACACCGGGGAGCCGGTCGGCCGACCGGTTCCGGACAGCACGCCGTCCGAAGTGGACGGTGTGGCGCGGGCGGCCGGTGCCGCGGCGGGCGCGCTGGCGGACCTGTCGCTGGCCGAGCGGGCCGGGCTGCTGCGGGCGGTGGCGGCGGCACTGGCCGGCGACCGGGACGCGATCGTGGCGCTGGCCGACGCGGAGACCGGGCTGGGCGCCGGCCGGCTGGGCGGCGAGCTGACCCGGACCACCGCGCAGCTGGAGATGTTCGCCGGCGTGGTCGAGGACGGCACCGTGCTGGAGGCGATCATCGATCCGGCCGACCCGGCCGCGCTGCCGGTCCCCCGGCCGGACCTGCGCCGGATGCTGGTGCCGATCGGCCCGGTCGCCGTGTACGCGGCCAGCAACTTCCCGCTGGCGTTCTCGGTGGCCGGCGGCGACACCGCGAGCGCGCTGGCCGCGGGCTGCCCGGTGCTGGTCAAGGCGCACCCCGGCCACCCTGGCCTGTCCGTCCACTGTGCCCGGTTGGTGAGCGCGGCGCTGGCCGGGGCCGGTGCGCCGGCGGGCAGCTTCGGCATCGTGCACGGGCTGGACGCCGGCCGCGCGCTGGTCACCCACCCGGCGATCACCGCGGCCGGCTTCACCGGGTCGCTGGCCGGCGGACGGGCGCTGTTCGACCTGGCCTCGTCCCGGCCGGACCCGATCCCGTTCTACGGCGAACTCGGCTCGCTCAACCCGGCCGTACTGACGCCCGGGGCGGTCCAGGCCCGCGGCGCGGCGCTGGCGCGGGCGTTCGTCGACTCGATGACGCTGGGCGCCGGCCAGTTCTGCACCAAGCCGGGGCTGCTGTTCCTGCCGGCTGGGCACGGGCTGACCGAGACGCTGGCGCAGGCGGTGACCGCCGCCCCGGTCGGCCCGCTGCTGTCCGCCCGGCTGCAGCAGGGGTTCGAGCGGACCGCCGCCGACCTGGCCGCGGTGCCGGGCGTCCGGGCCGTGGTGCCGCCGTCCACTGTGGATGGCGATGGCTACCGGGTGCCGGCGGCGCTGCTGAGCGTGTCCGCGGTCGACCTGGTGGCCCGGTCGGACGAACTGCTGACCGAGTGCTTCGGGCCGGCCGCGCTGCTGGTCGAGTACGGCTCCATCGTCGACCTGATCGCCGCACTCGAGGTGCTGCCCGGCACGCTGACCGCGACCGTGCACGCCGAGGCCGACAGCGAGCCGGTGCTGGCGGCCGGGCTGCTGGCCCGGCTGGCCCGGCGGGCCGGCCGGGTGATCTTCGGCGGCTGGCCGACCGGAGTCGCGGTCACCTGGGCCCAGCAGCACGGTGGGCCCTGGCCGGCGACCACCGCACCGCTGCACACCTCGGTCGGGGTGACCGCGGTGCGCCGGTTCCAGCGCCCGGTGGCATACCAGGGCCTGCCGGACGCGCTGCTGCCCGAACCGCTGCGCAACGCCAACCCGCTACGCATCCCGCGCCGGGTCAACGGCCGGATCAGCACCGACCCGGTGCCGGCCTGACCACACCTACTGCCGACCTGGCCGATCTGGCTGGCATCGGCCGGCCCGGCCGACCCCGCCGGGCCGGCGGCCGGTGGCCGGGCTCCACCGAGCCCGGCCACCGGCCGCGCACCGAAGGTTCACCCATCCGGTGGGTACCGCGGCACCCTGCCGTCGCAGACGGTGTGGGATGGGGCATCGTTGTGGGCCGAAGCGGGGACAACCGCCCTGGGCGGGCCGATCGGCCGGCGGGAAGCGGAGGCACATCGTGACCAGCCACTACACCAGCGCCGCGGCAGCCGGGACGCTGTCGCCGGGCGCGGTCACCGACCCGGCCGGGCTGGCCGCCGCGGCGGCCGTGCTCGACTGGCCGGGGCTGGTCCTGCCGATCATGCGGCTGCTCGGAACCCGGGTGGCGCCGGTGCTCACCGTCGACACGGCCGCGCACGACCGGCGCCGGCAGCGCGGCATCGCCACGCCGATGCTGGACGCCGACACGCTCGCCGTCTGGGAATGGCCGCAGGCCGCGGACGCCTGCCCGCCGAGCGTGGTACGGCTGCGCGGGGTGCTGGTGCCGGCCGGCCGATCCTGGGCCACCGCCGCCGCGACCGCCCGCCGCTGGGCCGGCTTCGGCGCGACCGCGATCGTGCTGCCCGCCGACCAGCCGTCCGAGCTGTGCCGGCTCGAATGCGGCTACGCCGGTATCGCCATCACCGCCGCCGCGGACGGCGAGGTGCGGCTGGTCGCGCCGGGCCGGCCCGGCCGGTCGGGCCAGGCCCGGCGGCGGACGCTGGACCGCTGGCTGGAGGAGCGACTGTACGGCCGACTGCTCAGCGCAGGCGTGCTCGCGGCCTGAGCCCGACCTCCGCGGTCAGCGCCAGCCAGGAGCCCACGAACCCGGGCCGGGCCAGCGCCCGGGTATCGGCGTCCACCTGGTCGTAGCGGCACTCGGCGGTGGCCAGGTGGGCCAGCCAACTGGCCTGCCGGTCGGCCGGCGAGGCCGGCCGGCACAACTCGTCCCGCAGGTCGAGCAGCACCTCAACCGAGTGCGTGAACGCGGCCCGCTCCCGCACCGTCCGCGATTCCAGGGTGGCCAGCCAGTCCAGCGTGCGGTGCTTGCAGGTGCCGCAGCCGCAGGTCCACATCGGGTCGTCCGGGTCGGTCTGGGTGGCGGTGGCGATCCGGTCCACCGCGACGAAGGCCAGGCACTGCTTGACCACGGCGGCGACGTCGGCCGGGCGGGGCCGGCCGGGCGTGCGCGGCATCGGGAACAGGTGCCGCAACGAGGCCGTGGTGCCGACCGCCGCGGACATGGCGCCGAAGCAGAGCGCGCCCAGCGCCGATGTGTCACACCGCAGCAGCAACACCGGCACCGGCAGGGCCAGCAGTTCCAGCAGGCCGGCCAGCACACCCTGCACGCCGAGCGGATCCTTGCTGTGTTCCAGCACGATCGCGACCGGGACGCCGGCCTGCTCGATCCGGTCCAGCAGGTACATCCGCCGGCCCCGCTGGCTGAGCCAGGACGGGTGCAGCGGCAGCACCGCGATCACGTCGCCGAGCAGCCGGGCCCGGTCCAGGATGCTGGTCAGCCCGAGCAGGTCGTCACCGGCGACGTAGCCGGAGTCGGTCAGCACCGGCAGCCGCAGCCGGCGCTGGGTGGCGATCCAGTCCAGCGAGAACGGGCCGCTGGCCAGCGTCCGCACCGGGCCGGCGTACCGGCCGAAGTCCAGCAGCATCGGCCACCGGTAGCCGGAGTCACGCAGCCGGCGGATCGCCTCGGCCGCCGCCGACCCGTTGCGGTCGGTCAGCCGCCGGGTGAGCACCAGCCCGGCACCGGGCCGGTCGGCTACCGCGGCGGCCGGCATCGCCTCCGCCGGGGAGCACTGCACCAGCAGGGTGCCGGTCAGTTCCGGTCGCCAGCCCGGCCGGGCGGTCGCCAACCCTGTCCTGGTGCCTGTCCTGGTGCCCGGATATGCCGCCATGGTGCCCCCTTCCCGCCGCCCTTCCGCAACAGTACGTGCTCGCCCTATTACGGAACGCTGCCTCAGCCTAGGCGCCAATGTCCGAGTAGTCGACAGGGACGAATGCGGACGAAAAACGGCCGCGCCGGCCCCTTTCGGGCCGGCGCGGCCGGGGGGCGGGAGCAGGGTCAGCGGTTGTCGACGGTGAGCACCCCGACTCCGGAGACCAGCTGTACGTCGTACCGATCGGTGGCGGACTCCCAGCCTGGCGTGTTGAGCACGGTGCCGGCGGAGATGCCGCTGCGGGCCACCCCGTTCAGCGTGATCGAGCCGGCGCCGTTGTTCGCGCTGACCCGGGACGGCACCCCGGCCGGGGTGTGCACGGCCAGGTCGCTGGCGCCGCCGGTGACCCGGATCGGGATAGTGCCGGTCGGCTTGGGGAGCGTCACGTCGATGTGGGTCGCGCCGACCACGAGATCGACCGCCGCCACCTTGCCGGTGTCCAGCTCCAGCGCCTCCTGGGTGGCCCCGCCGGCCATCCGGATCGACCACTTCACCTGTGCGCTGAGCTGGACGTCCACCGCGGTCGCGCCGGGCGGGCCGTCGTTGACCAGTTGCAGCTCGACCCGGCCGTCCCGGTCGAGCGCCTTCGGGAGCAGGCCGGAGTCGACCGGGGTGCTGACCCGGTAGAGGTCGCCGCCGATGTCGGCGGTCCGCACCGTCACCGAGGCCGCCCCGGAAAGCAGCGAGAACGTCGACGCGGCCAGGCTGCCGCGCGGCGCGGAGATCGCGTGCTCGGCCGGGTTGCCGTTCACCGGGACGGCGCCCGGGGCCGGTGAACTGCCGTCGTCCAGCGTCACCACGACCAGGATCAGGATCAGGATGCCCAGCACCACGGCGGCGATCACGCCCGGCCGGCCCTGCCACCAGGCGGAGCCGAGCTGTTGCCGCCGCGGCGGCCGGACCGGCGGTCGCAGCGGTTCGGCCGGCCGTGTCTCGGCCAGCTTCGTCCCCCCGGCCAGCTTCGTCCCCCCAGCCGGCCGGCCCGACCCGGCCGACGCAGCCGACCCGGCCGATCCAGCCGGCTCAGCCGACGCGGGGGGCTCAGCCGACGCAGCCGGCTCAGCCGATCCAGCGGAGGTGGCGGACGAAGCAGAGGTGGTCGAGGCGGCCGGCCCGTCAGCGGGCTCCGCCGCTGAGCCGATGGGCCGCTCGGCCGGTTCGGCGGCTGACCCGACCGGGTCGTCGGCGGGCTCACCTGGCGGCTGGTGTTCCGTCGTCATCGGACTTTCCCCTCGCGGAAGGAATCGCACTGTCGACTGGCGGGCCCGCCGCCTCCCGCTACCCGCGACCATACCCATACCCGTAAGGGTCAACGGACGGCCGCCAGGTTATGCCGTGAGAAGCGACAGAGCGTTCGTATACCCCCAAGCGTCGTAAGGGCTAGTAATCCGGACAGCCGATCGCTACCGTCCCGCACGATTCCAGATGGTCCAGCCCTCGACGGACGGCCCCTCCGACCGCCGCGGGCGGGACGGAGGTGCGTGGACGTGACGATCCGATGGCGTCGCTGGCTGACCGCCGGCGCGACCCTGACCCTGGCCGGCACCACCGTGGCGGCCCTGCTCAGCAGCCCGGCCGGTGCCGACCCGGCCGGCACTGCCGGCGGGACCGGCACCCGGTGGACCGCCGACCTGACCCGGGCCGGCGTGGACGAGGTGAACCTCAGGCACGGCACCGGGCTGACCGTGGCCGACCCGGGCTTCGGCCCGGCGCTGGCCGGCGCGGCCGGCCGCGGCTACGCGGTCGACCTGCTGGCCCCGCACTCCCTCGCCGCGCCGACCAGCAGCGTCCGGGCCGAACTGGCCGCGAACGTGCCGGCCGGCGGCAGCGTCCAGGTCGAGGTGCGTGGCCAGCAGGCGACCGGCGGCTGGACCGAGTGGCGCGAGGCGGTCGGCACGGCGCCGGCTCAACTGCCGGCGCCGGCCACCGCGGTGCAGGTGCGGCTCACCCTGCAGGCCGCGCCGAACGGGGCGAGCCCCACCGTGACCGCGCTGGCGCTGACCGCGCAGCCGGCCGCGGCCACGACGCTGGCGGTGCCGCCGGTGATCACCGCCGCGGTCACGGCGCACGTCTTCGCGACCCGCGAGGGCCTGGTCGGCGGCACCACCGCGAACGGGCATGTGATCCGCTCCCGGGACCACTTCGTCGCGCTGCCGTCGCGCCGCGGCCTGGCCCCCAACGGCTCGACCTCGTTCTCGGTGCGGGTGTGCAACCCGGGTAACGGCCGGTGCGAGACCGCGCCGGTCTGGGACGTCGGCCCGTGGAACACCACCGACGACTACTGGAACCCGTCGTCGCAACGCCAGCGCTGGCAGGACCTGCCACAGGGCCGGCCGGAGGCGCAGGCCGCCTTCCAGAGCGGCTACAACGGCGGCAAGGACGAGTTCGGCCGCACGGTCGCCAACCCGGCCGGCATCGACCTCGCCGACGGCACGTTCTGGGACGGGCTGGGCATGACCAACAACGGCTTCGTCGACGTCACGTACCTGTGGACCACCGGTGGCGGCGGTGGCGGCGGCGGGTCCTGGCCGACCGTACGGCAGGGTGCCACCGGCGAGCGGGTCAAGTCGATCCAGTACCTGCTCAACCAGCGCGGCTCCAGCCTGGCCGTGGACGGCGACTTCGGCCCGGCCACCAACAGCGCGGTCCGCTCGTTCCAGACCTCGCACAGCCTCGCGGTGGACGGCGTCGTCGGCCCGAACACCTGGGCGGCCCTGATCGTCACGGTGCAGCAGGGCAGCACCGGCAGCGCGGTCCGGGCGGTGCAGAGCCAACTCTCCGCGCACGGCATCGCGACCTCGGTGGACGGGAACTTCGGATCGGGGACGAACACGTCGGTGCGGTCGTTCCAGTCCTCGCGCGGCCTGACCGTGGACGGGATCGTCGGCCCGAACACCTGGCAGGCGCTGGTCTCCTGACCCACCCGGCAGCTACCTACAGCACCGGCCCCGTCGACCGACGGGGCCGGTGGTCTGTCCGGTGCTGCCGCCGTGCGGGGTCATCCAGCTGATTCCCCCGTCATGACGGGGTAGCGGCCTGTTCCAGCTGCGGTGGCCCGGCGCCCGGCCAGCGCGACTGCCGCTCGTCCAGCAGCAGGTCGATGTGGCACCAGAGCAGCATCTCGTCCTCGGGCTGGCCGGGCACCTGGCGCAGTTCCCGCAACCGCTCGGCGAGGCTGGTCAGTTGTTCGTCCACCTCGCTGAGCACACCGGGCCGAGCCATCCGCCATCGCGACACCGCCACCACCTCCACGATCCCCGCCCCCCGGCATCGCAGCAGTGGTACCCCGGGACGGGCCCGTCTATCCCTGCCGCCGACCCGCACTGGCCGACTGTCCGAAATGGACCTGCACCGTTCGGCGTAGTCACCAGACCGCCATTCAGCGCTGTCAGGCCCGGGCGGATGTGCCGATAAGTGCTTGCCGGTGAATCCACCGGCTCATCGCCGCGCCGGAGCAACCCGAGAACCGGCCAGTTCCAGAAGGAGGACCCGTGCGCGGACCCATGCTGCGTGTCGCCCGCAGAGCCGTGGCAGGCACCGCTGCTGCGCTCACCGCGACCGCCCTGTGTGCCACCCTCGGTGCCAGGCCCGCGCTCGCGGACGAAGTCGGCCCGCGGGCCGACGTGATCGTCACGATGACCGCCGGCGCCGGCACCCCGGCCATCGCCGCCCTGGCGGCGCAGGTGGCAGCGGCCGGCGGCACGGTCGGCACCGAACTGCCGATCGTGCACGGGTTCACCGCCGCCGTGCCGGTGGCCGCGCTGCCGGCACTGGCCGCCCGGCCGGGCGTCCGGTCGATCACCCCGAACGCCGGCGGCCACCTGCTCTCGATGGACCCGGACCTGGGCTACGACCCGGCCGCCGACTCCGGCGCGCTGCCCTGGATCAACCAGCTGCTCGGCGTCGACGACGTGCACGCGAGCGGCATCACCGGCGCCGGCGTCGACGTCGCCCTGGTCGACTCCGGCACCTCGCCGGTGGCCGGCCTCAACAGCGGCAACGTGATCAACGGGCCGGACCTCTCCTTCGAGTCGCAGCACGCCGACGTCCGGCACCTGGACACCTTCGGCCACGGCACCCACATGGCCTCGATCATCGCCGGCCGGGACGCCGCCGGCACGCCCGCCTCGTACGCGGACGCCAGCAAGTTCACCGGGGTCGCCCCGGACGCCCGGATCATCAGCCTCAAGGTGGCCGCCTCTGACGGCTCCGCTGACGTCTCCCAGGTGATCGCCGCGATCGACTGGGTCACCCAGCACGCACACACCGACGGGCTGAACATCCGGGTGCTGAACCTCTCGTACGGCACCGACAGCGTGCAGAGCTACCTGCTCGACCCGCTGTCCTACGCGGTCGAGCAGGCCTGGAAGCACGGCATCGTGGTCATGGTCGCGGCCGGCAACGACGGCACCAACCGGGCCGAACTGGCCAACCCGGCCACTGACCCGTACGTGGTCGCGGTCGGCGCCGACGACCCGAACGGCACGCTGGCCACCGGCGATGACACCGTGCCGGCGTTCGCCCAGCGCGGCACCACCGCCCGGCGGGTGGACGTGATCGCGCCCGGCGTGCACGTCCTCGGCCTGCGCGACCCGAACAGCTACGTGGACCAGAACAACCCGGCCGGCCGGGTCGGCACCCGGTTCATCCGCGGCAGCGGCACCTCACAGGCCACCGCGGTCGCCTCCGGCGTCGCCGCACTGATCGCGCAGAAGTACCCGACCGCCACCCCGGACCAGGTCAAGTACCTGCTGCGGTCCTCGGCCGACGCGCTGCCGGCCGCACCGGACCTCTGGGAGGGCCTCGGGGTGCTGGACGCCGCGGCCGCGGTGGCCGGTAACCCGAGCGCCGCGCCGGTGCAGTCGTTCGCGGCAGCCGGCGGCGAGGGCACGCTGGAGGGCGCTCGCGGCAGCAGCCACGTCTGGCTGGACGACGTCTCGCTGACCGGCGAGGTGGACATCTTCGGCCAGCACTGGGGTGGCGCGGCGACGACCGGCGGGATGTCCGGCGGGCTCGCGTGGTCCGGCGGCCGGTTCAACGGGCGGGACTGGACCGGCACCGACTGGGCCACCGGCGGCGGTTGGGCGGCGG
Source organism: uncultured Actinomycetota bacterium (assembly GCA_963714145.1). Classification (GTDB taxonomy): domain Bacteria; phylum Actinomycetota; class Actinomycetes; order Mycobacteriales; family CADCTP01; genus JBBWZH01. The sequence continues at coordinate 5,338,522 of OY970235.1, forward strand.
CGACCTGGACCGCCGCGGACTGGACCGGCTCGCCGTGGTCCAGCCGCACCTGGGTCAGCCGGACCTGGGTGGACAACAGCTGGGACAGCCGTACCTGGGTGGACAACAGCTGGTCCAGCCGGACCTGGGTCAGCCGGACCTGGGTGAACAGCAGTTGGGCGGACGCCACGTGGAGCTGACCCCGGACCGGGCGCGCACCGGCGCCCGGATCGGCCGGCCCGACCGGGGGGACCGGGCCGGATCAGCACCGCGATGAGCGCTCCGGCCGGGGTGGCCAGCCGGACGGGGGGTCTGGCCACCCCGGCAGCGAGCAGTGCCCCTGGGCGGGCGGCGGCCCCGCCGGCCCAGGGCTGAGCGGCCGCGGCTGAGCGGCCGCGGGTGCGGGTGCGGGGCCGCGGTGTTGGGCCCGGCGAGGAGGGGAGGCCCGGTGGGGCAGCCGGCAAGCCGGCGGGTGGCCGGCATGCTTGTCCTCCTCGCCGCCGCCGCGGTGCCGCTCTGGCTCGCCGCCGCCCGGCTGCCCGCCTACCGGCCGGCCGAGACGCTGGACTGGTGGCTGCTCGCCGCGGTGTCGGCCGCCGCCGAACTGTTCGTGCTGCACATCCAGGTGCGCCGGGAGGCGCAGGCGATCTCGCTCAGCGAGGTGCCGCAGGTACTCGGCCTGTTCCTGCTCACGCCGGCCCAGTTCGGCCTCGGCCGGGTGGTCGGGGTGCTGCTGGTCTGCGCGCTCTGGCGCCGGCAGGCCCCGATCAAGGTCGCCGTGAACGTGGTGCTGGTGGCGGTCGAGTCGGCGATCGCGGTGCTGGTCTTCCACGCCGTGCTCGACCTGGTCGGCGACGGCACCCCGGCCCGCTGGCTGGCCGCGTTCGCCGCCTCGGCCGCGGTCGGCGCGGTCAGCGCCACCTGCATCACGATGGTGGTCGCGCTGGCCGAGCAGACCCTCGACCTGCGGGACCTGATCCGGGAGCCGGCGCTGGGCGCGGCCACCTCGGTCGCGGTCACCGTGGTCGGGCTGATGACGCTGGTGCTGGTCGAGCAGAGCCGGTGGAACGCGATCCTCGCGCTGCTCGGGCTGGCCGGGCTCGCCGTCGGCTACCGCGCGTACGCCGTGCTGAACGAGCGGCACCTCTCGCTGGAGCGGCTCTACCGGTTCAGCCAGGTGGTCAACGCCCAGCCCGAGGTGGACGAGGTGCTGCAGACCATCCTGGCGCAGGCCACCGAGGTGCTGCGGGCCAACCACGCCGAGGTGCTGTTCCTGCCCGGCGACGACCAGGCCGCCGCCGTACGGGTGGCGATGGCGGCCGGCAACCGGCTGGCCCGGACGAACTGCGCGATCACCGGCCCCTGGCTCGCCGCCACCGAGGCGGGCCAGCCGGTGCTGATCACCCGGGACAGCCGGGCGGTCGCCGACCGGGAGTTCCTCACCACCGAGGCGCTGCGGGACAGCATCATCGTCCCGCTGCGTGGCGAGGCCGGGCTGATCGGCGCGCTGATGGTGGCCGACCGGGTCGGCGAGGTGCGCACCTTCGACGCCGAGGACGTCCGGCTGCTGGAGACGGTGGCGAACCACGCCAGCACCGCGCTGCGCAACGGCCAGCTGATCGACCGGTTGCGCTACGAGGCCGCCCACGACGCGCTCACCGGGCTACCGAACCGGACCGCGCTGCGGCGCGAGTTGAGCGAGCTGCTGGCCGGGCCGGCGCCGCCCCGGTTGGCCGTGATGATCATGGACCTGGACGGGTTCAAGCAGGTCAACGACACCCTCGGGCACCACCGCGGGGACGCGCTGCTGCAGCAGATCGCGGCCCGGCTGCCGGCCGCGGTGCCGGCCGGTGCGCTGGTCGCCCGGCTCGGCGGGGACGAGTTCGCGATCGTGGTGCCGTCCGTCGCCGCCGCCGAGGACGTGCTCGCGGTCGGCCACGGACTGCTCCAGATGCTGGCCGAGCCGCTGCCGCTGGACGGCCTCATGCTGGCGGTCAGCGCGTCCATCGGGGTGGCGCTGGCGCCCGACCACGCCGACGACGTGGCCACCCTGCTGCGCCGCGCCGACATGGCGATGTACCAGGCCAAGAGCACCGGCCGCGGCGTGGTGCTGTTCGACGCCACGGCCAGCCAACCGGACAGCCCGGCCCAGCTGGCCCTGGTCGGCGAGCTGCGCCGGGCCATCGCCGACGGCGGGCTGCAGCTGTACGTGCAGCCCAAGGCCGACGCCAACACCGGCCAGGTGGTCAGCGTGGAGGCGCTGGTGCGCTGGCAGCACCCGACCCACGGGCTGATCATGCCGGACGAGTTCATCCCCATCGCCGAGCGCAACGGCCTGATCAAGGGGCTGACCGAGGTGGTGCTGCGGAAGGCGATCGTGGCCGCGACCGCCTGGGAGCGGGCCGGCAACCGGTTGTCGATCGCGGTAAACCTGAGCCCCCGCGGGCTGCTCGACTCGCGGCTGCCGGCCGAGGTCGCCGACCTGCTGGCCGAACTGGGCGCCAGCCCGTCGCTGCTGATCCTGGAGCTCACCGAGAGCTCGATGATGATCGACCCGGTCGGCGCCGCCGCGATGATGACCGAACTGCACGACATGGGCGTGCGGCTGTCCATCGACGACTTCGGCACCGGCTACTCGTCGCTGTCCTCGCTGCGGAAGCTGCCGCTGGACGAGATCAAGATCGACCGCAGCTTCGTGATGGGCATCGAGGAGAACAGCGACGACGAGAAGATCGTCCGCTCGATCGTCGACCTGGGCACCAACCTGGGCCTGGCCGTGGTCGCCGAGGGCGTCGAGAACAGCCGGATCTGGCAGATGCTGCGCCGGATGGGCTGCACCCAGATCCAGGGCTACTACCTCACCCGCCCCATCCCGGTCGCCGACTTCCCCGCCTGGCTGGTCGACTACCACAAGCGCGACGCCACCCTCGTCACCGTCGGCTGAGCCGAGCCCCCGGGCCTACAGGCCGGCGGGCTAGCCGGTGGTGGTGAGGCGGCAGGCGGCGGCCCAGGCCTGCGGGTCGGGCGCCGGGGTGGGCTCCGGGCGCAGCAGGTCGCGGGTGTCGTCGATCGCGGCGGCCAGCAGGGCGCGCAGCCGGGCATCCGGGTCCGGCACGCAGGCGCGGGCGATGCCGTCCACCGCATACCGCACCGCGCTCGGCGCGGCATGCCGGCGGAACGCGCGCACCGGGATCGCGTTGCCGCCGGTGTAGCGGCGGGCCCAGGCCGCCGCGTACGGCGCATGGTCCAGCGCCCGCTCGCCGCGCTCCAGCAGCGGGCCGGACAGCGGCCGGCCGGCCAGCTCGGCCAGCAGCCGCTGGCAGGTCAGCACCGCGACCGCCATCACCCGCTGCCGGTCGGCCGCCGCGATCGGCAGCGCCTCGGCCGCGGCGCGCAGCGTCAGCTGGATGTCCAGGCGCGGATCGTCGCTGGTCAGCCCGATCACCGCCGGGATCAGCCCGGCCAGCTGTGGCCGGTTCGCGTCGGTGGTGCAGTCGTTCACGTGCCGGGCCAGCGCGGCCAGCAGCGGATGGGTGCAGGCCGGGTGGTCGCTCCACCGCTCACCGGCCAGGTACGAGGCCAGCTCCATGAAACACGCACCCCGGCGCGGGCTGCGGTGCTTTCCGCGAGAGAGCACCGGTACCAGCTCGGGCAGGCGGACGCGGTCAGTCGACACGGCTACTCCCACGGCACTCGGGGGCCAGGGCCTCTCAGTCTGCCCCCGCCACCCGAAACCACACCAGCCTTAGCCCGGTCGGGGTTGGCGCGGGCCGGCCGATCTCCGGCGGTGGCCACGCCGCGTGCGGTCACCGGGACCGGCAGCAGGCCTCAGCCGATGCGGACCTCCGGCATCAGCAGCGGGCCGTCGGCGGCCAGCCCGAACCGGGCGGCCAGGCCGCTCATCGAGCCCCAGCCGGCGGTGTAGGCGCCGGCCGCGGCGGCCGGCGACTCGCTCGACCTCGGCTGCCGGATCCGGTCCAGCGGGTTGATCGCCGGCCAGCGCAGCAGGGTGGCGTCGGCCGGCAGACCGGCCCGCTCCCGGGCGATCACGGTGGCCCGGTGCAGCCCGCCGAGCTCGTCCACCAGGCCGCGCTCGCGGGCGTCCGCGCCGGTCCAGATCCGGCCCCGGGCCACCTCGTGCACCTGCTCGGTGGTCATCCGCCGGCCCGCGGCGACCTTGCCGACGAAGTCGGCGTAGACGTGATCCAACCAGCGTTCCAGGGTCTGCCACTCGTCCTCGTCGAACGGTCGGCGGTTGGACAGCATCCGGGCCCGGCGACCCTGCTCGACCGCGTCCGAACTGAGCCCGACCCGGTCCAGCAGGCCGGTGATCACCGGCTTGCCGGCGAACACGCCGATCGAGCCGGTGATCGTGCCCGGTTCGGCGACGATCAGATCCGCGCCCATCGCGACGAAGTAGCCGCCGGAGCCGGCCACCTCGCCCATCGACACCACCACCGGCTTGCCGGCCGCGCGGAGCCGGCCCACCTCGCGCCAGATCGTGTCCGAGGCGACGTACGAGCCGCCGGGGCTGTCCACCCGGAACACCACCGCGCGGACCCGGTCGTCCCGGGCGGCGCTGCGCAGCGCGGCGCTGACCGTGGCCGAGCCCATCGCCGGCCCGCTCATCGGGCCGCGGCCGCTGTGGCCGATCCGGATCGCGCCCAACCCGGAGATCAGCGCGACCACCGGCTCGGGCCGGCCGGCGACCCGGTCGGACAGTTGACCGACCAGCTTGCGGACCCGCTCGGCCGGCGACTGCGCCGGCTGGTACCGGTTCAGGTAGCGCAGCTCGATGTCCTCGCCGAGCTTCGCGCGCAGCGCCGTATACACCTCGTCCCGGTAGCCGACCTTGTCGATCAGGCCGGCCGCCAGCGCGTCGTCGGACCGCAGCGGGGCCTGGTCGACCAGCTCGGCGACCCGCTCCGGCGACAGCCCGCGACTGTCCGCGATGGCGGCCACCACCTGCTCGAATGCCGACTCCAGCACCCGCCCGGACGCCTCCCGGTGGGCGTCGGTGAAGCCCCGCTCGACGATCCGGTCGACGGCGTTCTTGTACTCGTGCCGGCGGCTGATCTCCGGCTGCACGCCGAGCTTGTCCAGCGCGCCGCGCAGGAACGTGACCTCGCTGGCCAGCCCGGTCAGCCCCACATCGCCGGACGGCTGCAGCCAGATCTCGCCGAACCCGGTGGCCAGCAGGTACGGCAGCGTCCCACCGGCGAACTCGCCGAACGTCTCCGCCCACGCCACCGCCGGCTTGCCGGACGCGCCGAACGCCCGCACCGCGTCCCGGATCTCCTGCGCGTGAGCCAGCCCGACCGGCCCGCCGACCTTCGCCACCAGCCCGCGCACCCGCAGGTCCTCCGCGGCCTCGCGCAAGCCGTCCAGCAGCGCCCGGATCGTGCTCCGCCGGCGCGCCTGCAGCCAGCCCACCGGATCGGTCGGCGGCTGCTCCAGCACCGGCTCGGTCAGGTCCAACTCCAACAGCAACGGCGCCGCACGCGAAGTCATCACCCCACCCTATTGCCCGTCCGGCCGGCGTCCCGACCCGCTACCGACGGATGGCAAGCCGTCACCGCGGTGTTACAGCAACATGAAAGGCGACAGTGTCGAAATCGTCGTGGACGCCGGCGGCGAGATCAGGACGTACCAGGTGGTAGCCACCCGGGCCGGCCGCCGGGTCGAGGTGAGCACCGGCCGGGGCGTCGTCGAGGTGACCGAGGTGACCCGCTCCGGCACACCGGTGCGCACCGCGCGCTTCATGGCCAACCGGGTGGTCGCGCTGGTCGAGCAGCCCGCGCCGCGGCTCCTCCCGGAAGATCGCCCCCGCCGCGCCGGTCCCCCACCCGCACCGTCCTGACCGGCCGCCGCGGGCATGAAGCGAGCCGGGCTCGAGCCGTCCCGCCGCCAGCCGCACCGTGGGGGTTCGCGGGGCTCGGCCCCGCGGCCAGCATGGAGCGAGCCGGGCTCGCGCCCTCCGCGAGCAGACCTCACCGCGAGCGTGTGTCACTGTTGGGCGGTGGATCGGATCGGCGCCCGCCCGGACGGTGGGTACGTGCTCGAGTCGGCGGTGCGGTTGAGCACCGCGCAGGCGGTCGCGGTCGCCGTCGCGCTCGCCACCCAGCGGCAGCCACCGCTCGGCATCGACGGCCCGGACCGGGCCGCCGCGCTGGCCAAGGTCCTGGACGTGCTGGACGCCGACGCCCGGCAGCGCGCCACCGAGCTCGCCGAGCAGATCTGGGCCCGCACCGAGCCGGCCGGCCCGGAACCCGTTCTGGACGAAGCGCTGCGCCGCCACCTCGTGGTCCAACTCGACTACGTCGACGGCGACGGCCAGCCGACCCGCCGCCGGGTCGAACCAATGCTGCTGGCCCGCACGAGTGGTCGCCGCTACCTGGTCGGCTGGTGCCAGCAGCGGGACGCGGTCCGCTGGTTCCGCTGCGACCGCATCCAGGCCGCCACGCTCACCGCGGACCCCGCCCCACCCCGCAAACTCGCCCTCCCCGCCGACGAGGAGACCTCGTGACCGCCGGTCAGATCGGTTGGAGCCGCAGCGACGCGATGTTGGTGTCGAAGACGAGGTAGTCCATCGCTACACCTGCCGGGCCGCGTCGAGGTGGGCGAGAAACTCGGCCAACTCTTCGTCCGACTCCCAGATCTCGTCGTTTCGCAGATCGTCACCGATCGGAGCGGGTGCGCCCCCTTCCGGTGGGCCTGCTCGTCCAGCGACTCCCGACCGGCACTCCGCACAGGAGCCCCGGCATGCTCGGCTCCTGTGCTCACTGCCACCTCCATGTTCACCCTCCATTATCGCGTCCACCGGCCCGCTCGGGCCTTCGTCCGCGGGATCCCCGCCCCGCAACGCTTGTCCATCGTAGCGCAGTGGCGCATCTATATGAAGTAACTTGAGTTCTATTGCAGTCGTCTCGGTGGTGGTGCCGCGGAGGCGGGATCCCGCGGGGTTGGCTGGTTGACCGGCGGCGGCGGGAGAATGCGGTATGGCGTACGAACACGTGCTGGACAAGCGGGACGGCGAGATCGTCACGATCACGCTGAACCGGCCGGAGAAGCGGAACGCGCTCGCGCTGGACGTGATGCGGGAGCTGATCACGGCACTGGCCGACGTGGGCGGGTCGGACGCCCGCGGGGTCATCCTGGCGGCGAACGGCCCGGTGTTCTCGGCCGGGCACAACTTCGCCGACATGGCCGGGGCGACGCTGTCCGAGGCGAAGCAGCTGTTCGAGGTGTGCACCGAGCTGATGGGCACGATCCAGGCGATCGGGCAGCCGGTGCTGGCGAAGGTGCACGCGCTGGCCACCGCCGCCGGCTGCCAACTGGTCGCCAGCTGCGACCTGGCGGTCGCCGCCGAGGAGGCCGCGTTCGCGATCCCGGGTGGCAAGGGCGGGCTGTTCTGCCACACCCCGCTGGTCGCGGTGGCCCGCAACGTCGGCCGGAAGCGGGCGCTGGAGATGGCGATGACCGGCGACCCGATCGACGCCCGGACCGCGGCCGACTGGGGCCTGATCAACCGGGTCGTTCCGGCGGCCCAGCTGGACGAGGCCAGCTGGGAGCTGCTCAGCCGGGCCTGCCGCGGCTCGGCCGAATCGAAGGGCCTGGGCAAGCAGGGGTTCTACGCGCAGATCGGGCTGGACCAGCCGAACGCGTACCGGTACGCGGTGAACCTGATGGCCGCCGCCGCGGTCACCCCGGACGCGCAGGAAGGCATCAGCGCGTTCCTGGAGAAGCGGCCACCGCGGTTCGCGCACTGACTCATGGACGCCATTGAGCTGCCCCGGATCGCCGGGCTGACCGCGCTGGTCGAGCTGGGCCGGTCCGCGTTCGGCACCGTCTACCGGGGCGAGCGGGACGGTTTCCCGGTCGCCGTCAAGGTCTTCCAGACATCCCGGCTCCAGCCCGAGACGCAGCGCCGGTTCGAGGCGGAGGCCGCCGCGGTCGCGGCGCTGTCCGGGCACCCGTGCATCGTCCAGGTGTACGGCACCGGGCTGCTCGGCGACGGCCGGCCGTTCGTGGTGACCGAATTCTGCCCCGGTGGATCGCTGGCCGGGGCGCTGGCCGCCGGCCCGCTGCCGGTGGACGCGGTACTGGACGTGGGCGGGCGGGTAGCCGCCGCGCTCGCGGCGGCACATCAGGCCGGCCTGGTGCACCGCGCCGTCCGGCCGGGCAGCGTGCTGCTGCGCGCCTCCGGCGAGCCGGCGCTGGGCGACTTCGGCCTGACCCTGCGGCTCGAACTGCAGGCGGCGGCCGGGATGCGGGGGCTGAACCCGGCCTTCGCCGCGCCGGAGAGCCTGGGCAGCGGCGAGTACACCCCGGCCGGAGACGTCTACTGCCTCGGCCTGACCCTGTACGCGCTGCTCGCCGGCGCCCCGCCGTACCTGCCGCGACCGGGCGAGAACCCCATGCAGCACCTGCACCGGATCCTGAACGAGCCCCCGCCGCCGATCCCGCGCCCCGACCTCCCGCCGGACCTGACCGGGCTGCTGCGCCGCATGCTCGCGCCCCGCCCACCCGATCGCCCAGCCGCCGCCGACCTCGTCGACATCCTGACCCAGCTCCCGCTCACCCAGAACTCGCAGCCGCCCGCCTGGCCCGACCCGGGCACCGGCACGCCGATGCCCGGGGGCGGACCAGTGCCCGGGCCGGTGCCAGTTTCCGGGCCAATGCCCGGGAGCGGGCCGATGCCCGGGGACGGGCCGATGCCCGGGGGCGGGCCGGTGCCCGGGCCGATGCCCGAGGACGGGCCGGTGCCCGGGGGCGGGCCGGTGCCCGGGGGCGGGCCGATGCCCGAGGACGGGCCGGTGCCCGGGCCGATGCCCGGGAGCGGACCAGTGTCCGGGCCGGTGCCAGTTTCCGGACCGGTGCCCGGGAGCGGGCCGATACCCGGGAGCGGGCCGGCGCCCGGGGGTGGGCCGGCGCCCGGGGGTGGGCCGGTGTCTGGGGCGGTTGCGCCGGCTGCGGAGGCCGACGCGCCGGGCGGGTGGGCCAGCCGGCCCGACCAGGCGGCCGGAGGGCTGATCGACGGCGGGCCGGTGAGCCGTCCTTACGTTTCGGCGGTCGAGCCGGAGCCGCCGCGGCTCGGGCTGGCTGCCGCGGCTGAGGGGCCGGGCGGGCGGGCTGGCGCGGCGGCCGAGCCGGGCGGGCTGCCCGTCGGGGCGGCCGTCGGGGCGGAATCGCCGACGGGCACCGAGGGCAGCACGTATTCTGGCGCGGTGCCGCCCCTACCTGGCCCGGAGTCACCGTACGGCTCGGCGTTTCCGCTGATGGAACCGCCGATGCCGCCCACGGGTGAGCCGCCGCGGCCGGGGCGGCGGCGGACGATCGTGCTGGCGGCGGTCGCTGGTCTGGCGGTCGGCGCCGTGGTCGCGATCGTGATCACGTTGACCGGCTCGGACGGGTCCACCGCCACGGCCCCGCCGACGCCGACCGGTGGCACGTCGGCGGCACCGACCACCGGCGCGGCGACTACTGGCGGGGCGACCCCGTCCAGTGGCAACGCGGGCGGAGCGCAGCAGGTGACCGGCCCGCGCGGGCTGACCGCGTCCGTCCCGGGCAACTGGACCCTCGCGCCCGGCAGCGACGGCGCGCAGGTGGCGACCGACCCGGACCATCCGTCCAACTCGGCCACGTTCGCGGCCACCGAGGCGGCCAGCGGTCCGCTGCTGGCCGAGGTGCAGGCGATGGAACGGGAACTGCAGGCTGACCCGAAGGTCAGTGGCTACACCCGGCTGCTGTTCCGGACCACCCGGTACGGCAACGCCGACGCCGCGGTCGAGTGGGGGTACCGCTACACCCGCGACGGCCAGGAACAGCAGACCGCCGTCCGGGTCTGGCGGATCAACGGCACCGACTACACGATGTCGGTCAACTCGCTGGTGCCTGACTTCCAGCAGGTGCGCCGGGTGTTCGAGCTGATGCTGGGCAGCGCCAGCCCGCGCTGAGCCGCCGCAGGCTACCGTGCGTCGATGCCCACCCTCTATCGCGACTGTGCCCTGCTCGACCTGACCGCCGGCCGGCTGCTGCCGGAGCAGAGCATCCTGGTCGAGGACGGCCGGGTCCGGTGGATCCGGCCCACTGACGGTTCGCCTCCGCCGGCGCCGGAGGTCGAGGTGGTCGACGCCGGCGGCACCACCGCGGTGCCCGGGATGGTGGACGCACACTCGCACCTGACCATGCCCGGCGGCTCGCACTGGGTCGAGCGCGGCTTCGACCCGACCGAGAACCTGCTCGCCACCGCTGAGCACAACGCCCGGCTGCTGCGCCAGGCCGGGGTCCGCTGGGCCCGGGACGTGGGCGCGCCGATGCGGGACGGCCGCGCGGTCTCGCTGACCGTCCGGGACGCCTGGCGCGGGCACCGCGAGTACCCGTACGTGCGGGCCGCCGGCAGCTGGGTCGGCCGGGCCGGGGCGCTGCCCAGCGACCTGTACGTCGAGGTGACCGACGGTGACGGGCTGCTGGCCGCGGCGCTGGCCCAACTGGACGCCGGCGCCGACCTGGTCAAGCTCTACCTGGATGGTCCGGACCGGGAAGTGTCGCCGTTCACCGTCAGCGAGGTGCGCCGGGTGGTCGAGGCGGTGCACGCCCGGGGCCGAACGGTGACCGCGCACAGCGGCCTGCTGCCCGGTGCCCGGGTCGGGGCCGAGGCCGGGGTGGACTGCCTGGAGCACGCCTTCCAACTGGACCAGGACGTCGCCCGGCTGATGGCCGCCGGCGGCACCGCGATGGTGTCCACGCTGGCGGTGCTGGAATCCTGGCAGTCGTTCGCGGCGACCACGCTGCTACCCCGGTTCACCAGCGACGATGGCCGGGCGGCGATCGCGGCGCGGCGGGAGCGGGCGCACGACTCGGTCCGGCTGGCGCACGCCGCCGGCGTGCTGATCGCCGCCGGCACCGACTTCGGCGGCGGCTCGCTGCGCGCCAACCAGCTGGCCTGGGAGGTACAGACGCTGGTCGCCGCCGGGCTGCCAGCAGCCGACGCACTGGCCGCCGCGACCGTGAACGGCGGCCGCCTGCTCGGCGAGCCGGACGCCGGCGTGCTCCGCGAAGGCGGCCCGGCCGACTTCGTCCTCGTCCACGGCGACCCCCTGTCCGATCCCGCCGCCCTCTGGCGGGTCTGGCGCACCACCTGGTAGGCCCTGCCGCCGCCGGTCCCCCAAATGCCGGGCTCGGGCCGCGGGTGACGGGTTCGGGGCGCGGGTGACGGGTTCGGGGGCGCGGGTGATGGCGCACAGACGTCACCCGCCACCGAAAGGCGTCACCCGGGAACCTTCGCCGTCACCTGCGCCCGCACAACGTCACCCGAGGACCGGAGCGGCGTCCGTGGACCGGTCATGAGCTCGCTTCGCGAGTGACGGGCTCGCCCCCGGGGTGACGGACTCGGGGCCCCCGGTGACGGACCTGGTCCACGGGTGACGGGTTCGGTGGCGCGGGTGATGGCGCACAGACGTCACCCGCCACCGAAAAGGCATCACCCGGGAACCTTCGCCGTCACCCGCGCCCGCACGACGTCACCCGCGGACCGGAGCGACACCCGCGGATCGGAGCACCCGCGAGCGGACGGGCAGGCGGCGCCCAGGCAGGCGGCGGACGGCGGAAGGGCAGGCGGCGGGCGGCCGGCGGGCAGCGGGCGGCGGGCGGCGGGCAGCGGGCGGGCGGCCGGCGGACGGCGGACGGGCGGCCGGCGGGCGGCAGACGGACGGGCGGGCGGTGGACGGGCGGGCGGGCGGATTGTCGGTGCCGGCGGGCAGGATCGTGCCTGTGCAGGTTGCGGTGGTGCCGGGGCGGGACGGGGGTGGGTTGCTGCGCGTGCTCACCGCGGCCGGCGAGCCGGACGGGGCGGCGACGGCGACCGGCGATCTCGCCGCGGCGGTCCGGAGTCTGGAGGTGGCGCACCGGCCCCGGTGGGTGTGGGCGGCGACGGCGGAGGCGTACCCGGCGCTGTACGCGGCCGGCAGCCGGGTGGACCGGTGCCATGACCTGGCGCTGACCGAGGCGGTGCTGCTCGGCTGCGAGGGTCGCTGGGGCGAGCCGCGTGGGCTGGCGGCGGCCTGGGCGCGGCGGCGCGGGCTGCCGGTGCCGGCCGACCCGCCGGCCCGGGCCCGGGACGCGCAGCCGGCGCTGTTCGAGCCGGACCAGCCCGGCCCCGCGGACGACGCCGAGCGGCTGGCCGCGGTGATCGAGGTGTACGCCGGGCAGCTGACCCGCACCGCGCCCGGCCCGCTCCGGCTGCTGATCGCGGCCGAGTCGGCCAGCGCACTGGCGGCGGTGGAGATGACCGCGGCCGGGGTGCCGTGGCGGGCCGACGTCCACGACGAGCTGCTCGCGGCCAAGCTCGGCCCGCGGCCGCCGGCCGGGCTGCCGCCGGCCAGGCTGCGCGAGCTGACCGACCGGATCAGCGCCGCGTTCGGCGGCCGCCGGGTCAACCCGGACTCACCCGCCGAGGTACTGCGCGCGTTCGAGGTGGCCGGGGTCAGCCTGCCGTCCACCCGGTCGGCGGTGCTGCGCGAGGTGGAGCACCCGGCCGCGCCGCTGCTGCTGGAGTACAAGGAGCTGGCCCGGCTGCACGCGGCGCACGGCTGGGCCTGGCTGGCCAGCTGGGTGGCCGGCGGCCGGTTCCGGCCGGAGTACGTGCCGGGCGGGGTGGTGTCCGGCCGGTGGGCGTCCCGGGGCGGCGGCGCGCTGCAGATCCCGCACGCGGTGCGGGCCGCGGTGGTGGCCGACCCGGGCTGGGTGCTGGTGGTGGCCGATGCCGCGCAGCTGGAGCCTCGGGTGCTGGCGGCGTTGGCCGGCGACGGCGACCTGGCCGCGGCGGCCCGCACCGGCGACCTCTACACGGCGCTGGCCGGCAGCACGTTCGGCGGCGATCGCGGCCGGGCCAAGATCGCGCTGCTGTCCGCGATGTACGGCGGGGTGCGCGGCGAGGCCGGCGCACTGGTCGCGGCGCTGCGGGTGCGCTTCCCGCAGGCGGTCGGCTACGTGGAGGACGCGGCCCGGGCCGGCGAGCAGGGCGGCGTGGTGCGGTCCCGGCTCGGCCGCACCTGCCCGCCGCCGTCCGCCCGCTGGCTGGCCGCCGCCGGCCAGGCCAACCCGGACGGCCTGGAGGAGCCGGACCCCGACCCGGGCGGCGCCCGCCGGGCCGGCCAGGCGGCCCGCAACCGGGGCCGGTTCACCCGCAACTTCGTCGTGCAGGCCAGCGCCGCGGACTGGGCCCTGGTGCTGCTGGCCGCGCTGCGCCGCCGGCTCGCCGGGCTGGCCGGCGCCGCCACCGCCGCCGGCGAACCGCCCGCCGAACTGGTGTTCTTCCAGCACGACGAGGTTGTCGTGCACTGCCCTGCGGCGGCGGCCGGAGCGGTCACCACCGCGATCACCGACGCCGCCGCCGAGGCATCCGCGCTGGTCTTCCCCGGCACGCCCGTGCAGTTCCCGGTGCAGACCGCCGTAGTGGAGCGCTACGTGGACGCCAAGTGATGGCAGGTCGGCCGGCCGGCGGGCCGGTCAGCCGGGGCCGGTGATGAAGTTCGATCTGGACGGTTCGGCGCCGTCCGGCGGGCGGGCGACGCAGTAGAAGTACCAGCCGCGCCCGGCGAACTGTTGCGGCTGCACGTCGAGGGTCCAGCCGGTGGTGTTCACGCCGGGACGGGTCCGGGCCGCCCGCGACGCGCTGGTGCAGACCGCGGTCACCTCCGGCCGCGCGGTGATCTCGGCCGCGGTCTGGACGGCGGGGTCGGCGGACAGCCGGCCGGCCGCGTACGCCTCCCAGTGGTGCGGCTCGGTGCAGGCGATGGTCTGTGCCGCGACCTTGTGGCCGCCGTTCTCGATCAGCCCGTACCAGCAGGTCGGCGCCGTCGGGCAGAGCGCGCCGACGGTCGATCCGGCGCAGCCGACCAGCCCGGCCGGTAGGCCGCCGCCCGCCGGCCGCGCGGCGCCGGGCGACGTGGCCGCGCCGGTCGGGAAGGGCCCGCGGGCCGTCGGCCCCGAGCCGTCCTGGTCCTGCGGCGCCAGCATGATGGCCAGCCCTGCGCCGCCCGCTAGCACCACAACCGCGGCCACCGCGAGCAGCCGCCGGCGGCCCCGCCGCGCCGACCCCGGTGGCCCGCCCGGGCCGCGGCCGACCCCGACCGGCACCGCCCCGACCGGCGCCACCCCGGCCGGCATCGGCCCGGCAGCGGGGTATGCGGCCGGCCCGACGGCGTACCCGGCCGGTAGCGGCCCGGCCGGCGGCCATCCGGTGGGCAGCGACGGGTGCGGCAACCCCGGCGCGGTCGGTGGCGCCGATGCGGTCGCGGTGAGCTGTGCCGGCTGCGCCCACCCGGCCTGAGCCGGGCCCGACGGGTGGGCATCCGGCGAGCGGTGCCGGCCGGAGCGGGGGGCCGGGGGTAGGTCGGGCACCGCGCGGAGCGCGTCCCGGAACTCGGCGGCGCCCGCGGTGCGGGCGTCCGGGTCGGTGGCCAGGGCCCGGGCGAGTGCCTCGTTCAGCTCGGGTGGCACCCCGGGCAGCGGCGGCACCGGGGCGCGCAGGTCGGCGGACAGTTCCGCGAACGAGCGGGGCGGCCAGGACGGCATTCGCGGCGGGCGCCCAGCCAGCAGCGCGTACAGCGTGGCGGCCAGCGCGTAGACGTCCCCGGCCGGGGCGGGCCGGACGAAGGCGAACGCCTCGGGCGGGGCGTACGCCGGCGTCAGCGCCTCCAGGGTGACGCTGGAGTCGCCGCTGGCGTCGAGCAGCGCGGCCAGGCCGAAGTCGGCGAGCTTGGCCACCCCGTACCGGTCGACCAGGATGTTGCCGGGTTTCACGTCCCGGTGCAGGATGCCGGCGGCGTGCGCGGTGGCGAGCGCGTCGGCGATGCCGATCCCGATCCGGCAGGCCTCCGCCGCCGGGATCGGCCCGGTCGCGAGCACCCGCTCGGCCAGCGAACCGCCCGGGCACAGCTCCATCACCAGGTACGGCCGGCCGTCGGCGGTCATGCCGGCGTCGTACACGCCGACGATGTGGCCGTGCCCGGAGAGCTGGCCGGCGGCGCTGGCCTCGCGCAGGAACCGGCGCCGGTCCCGCTCGTCGACGAGCACCCGGCTGTCCACCTTGAGCGCCACCTCGCGGCCCAGCCGGGACTGCCAGGCCCGGTAGACGGTGCCGAAGCCGCCGCGTCCGATCGGCTGCGGATGCTCCAGCCCCGGTACGGTGACCGGCGGTTCGATCTGCTGGCGACCGCTACCGGTCACGCCCTGGCCTCCCCGGACTCCGCCGCCCTCGCCCCGCCTCGACCCGACCTGACCCGCTCTCGACGCCACCATCGACCGGCCCGGACCGGCCGCGGCCGGCCTGCCGCGCCGGTCAGCATAGCGGCGGCCCGGCCGGGAGAAGTCGATTGCCCGGCGACCTGGAAGGCACTACTTTGCGTGGGTTGTGCCTGCCGCGCCGTTGCCGCTCCGGATGATGGCCGCGCTGGCTGGCGCGGGCTTCCGGCGGTACGCGACCTATCGGCAGGCCACGATCGCCGGCGCCTTCACCAACACCGTGTTCGGGGTCATCAAGCTGTCCATCCTGCTGGCGGTGGCCCGGCAGGCCGGCGGCACGGTGGCCGGCTACGACGCGGCGGCGCTGTCCACGTACACCTGGGCGTCCCAGGGGCTGATCTCGGCGGTCTGGCTGTTCGCCTGGACCCCGATCGCGACCCGGGTCCGGACCGGCGACATCGCGATCGACCTGGCCCGCCCGGCGCATCCGGTGCTGGTCTGGCTGGCCGAGGACCTGGGCCGGGCCGGGCAGGCGCTGCTGTTCCGGTTCGCGGTGCCGATGGTCGCCGGTGGGCTGATCTTCGGGCTGCGGGCGCCGACCCGGTGGCTCACCGTGCCGCTGTTCGCGGTCAGCGCGGTGCTCGCGATCGCGGTCAGCTTCGGCTGCCGGCTGCTGGTCAACCTGACCGCGTTCTGGCTGCTCGACGTACGCGGCGTGTCGACGCTGTACGTGGTCGCCAACAACACCCTGTCCGGGCTGCTGGTACCGGTGGCGTTCTTCCCGGGCTGGGCCAGCCGGGCGGCGTACGCGACCCCGTTCCCCAGCATGCTGCAGGTGCCGACCGACATCCTGGTGGAGCGGCATGTCGGCGCCACCGCGGTCGGCTCGCTCGCGGTCCAGGCGGGTTGGGTTGTCCTGCTGCTGGCCGCGGCGACCTGGATGCTGGCCCGCGGCACCCGCCGGCTGGTGGTCCAGGGTGGCTGAACGGCCGGGGTGGGGTCGGGCGTACGGGCTGCTGCTGCGGTCCCGGATCGCCGCGCAGGTCTCGTACCGCCGCTCGTTCGCGCTCGACCTGGTCGGCCAGGCCGCGGTGGTGCTGCTGGACCTGATCGAGATGCTCGCGGTCTTCCACCAGGTGCCGGTGCTCACCGGGTTCACCGTGAACGACGTGCTGGTGATGTTCGGGCTGGCCTCGGTCGGGTTCGCGCTGGCCGATCTGGCGGTCGGGCAGGTGGACGGGCTGGGCGAGTACGTCCGCACCGGCACGCTGGACATCATGCTGGTCCGGCCGCTGCCGGTGCTGGGCCAGCTGATCACCAGCGACCTGCAGGTGCGCCGGCTCGGCCGGGTCGCGCTCGGGCTCGGCGTGCTGGCGGTCGCGGTCACCCGGGCCGGCATCGACTGGACCCCGGGCCGGGTGCTGCTGCTGGTGCTCACCCCGTTCTGCGGGATGATCATCTTCGCCGCGCTCTGGGTGGCGGCCAGCTCGGTGATCTTCTTCCTGGTCGAGGGCCAGGAGTTCGTCTCGTCGGTGACCTACGGCGGGAACTACCTGTCCCGGTGGCCGTTCTCGGTGTTCAACCTGGCGATGGCGCGGCTGTTCACGTTCGTGCTGCCGAACGCGTTCGTTGCGTACCTGCCGGCGGTGGCGATCCTCGGCCGCACCGACCCGACCGGGCTGCCCGGCTGGCTGGCCTGGTGCGGCCCGCTGGCCGCGGCGTGGACCGCCGGGCTGGCGGCGCTGGCCTGGCGCACCGGGCTGCGCCGCTACGTGGGAGCCGGTGGCTGATGGAGCCGATCGTCGACGTCCGGGGGCTGCGCCGGGAGTTCACCGTCCGCCGGTCGGTGGGCCGGCTGCGCCGGGACCGGCACGTGGTCCGCGCGGTGGACGGCATCACGGTGGCGATCGCGCCCGGCGAATGCGTCGGGTACATCGGCGCGAACGGGGCCGGCAAGTCGACCACGATCAAGATCCTGACCGGGGTGCTGGTGCCGACCGCCGGCGAGGTACGGGTGTGCGGGCTGCAGCCGGTGCGGCAGCGGCGCGAGCTGGCCCGGCGGATCGGCGTCGTGTTCGGCCAGCGCAGCCAGCTCTGGTGGGACCTGCCGCTCGCCGACTCGTTCCGGCTGCTGGCGGCGATCCACCGGCTGCCGGACCGGGTCTGGCGCAGCCGCCTGGACGCCTGCGCCGACCTGCTCGATCTCGGCGGCTTCCTGGCCACCCCGGTCCGCCAGCTGTCGCTGGGGCAGCGGATGCGCGGCGAGGTCACCGCGGCGCTGCTGCACTCCCCCGAACTGCTGGTGCTGGACGAGCCGACGATCGGGCTGGACATCGTCAGCCGGGAACGGCTGCGCGGGTTCCTGGCGGACGAACGGCGGCGGCTCGGCACCACGATCCTGCTGACCACGCACGACCTGCCCGACATCGAGCGGCTGTGCGACCGGATCCTGGTGGTGGACCAGGGCCGGCTGGTGTTCGACGGCGACCTGCCGGCGCTGGCCGTCCGGGTCGGTGCGCAGCGGGTGCTGGTGGTCGACCTGACCGAGCCGGCGCCGCCGCTGACCGACGTCCCGGGCGCGACCCTGCTCGAGGTCGAGGCCGGCGGGCTGCGCCAGCAGTTGGCGATCGACGCCGGCGCGACCGCCGCCGCGGTGGTCGCGCGGGTCTCGGCCCGGGTCCCGCTGCGCGACCTGGCCATCCGGGAACCGGAGATCGAGGACGTGGTGGCCCGGCTGTACGCCCGTCCCGGCGGCGCGTCGCCGGGCGACTCGCCGCCGGCTGCGCCCGGACGGGGGTAAGACCGGACGATGCCACCCGGGTCTGTCCGGGACAGGCCATAGACTCTGCTGCTGGGCTATCTGCTCGCCCAGTTGGGTATGGCGTCATCGACCAGGGTGGGCGGACCGGGAGGTGTCGTGGTCGTAGGGCTCAGTCCCGCCGACGTCGGCGTGCTGGATCTGGTGGCCGACGCGCTGTCGGTCGGGCTGCTGGTGACCACGGCGGACGGCACCGCGGTGTGGTCCAACGACGCGCTGCGCGCCCTGCTCGGCGCCGACCCGGCCGGGCTGCTGATCGCGATCGACCCGCCGGCGCGGCCGGGCGACCGGCGCGAGCTGGCCTGGTCCGGGCCGGCCGGCGAACCCCGCTGGCTGGACCTGGACTGCCGGGCGATGCCGTCCGCCGAGCACGGCGAACTGCTGCTCCTGCAGGTGACCGACGGCACCGAACGGCACGAGCTGGCCGAGCGCGCCCGCGACCGCGACCGCCGCCTCGGCCGGCTGGAAGCACTTGCCCGTACCGGCTCCTGGGAATGGCAGGTCGCCACCAACGAGGTGGACTGGTCCGACGAGCTGCTGCGGATGCTCGGTTACCCGCCCGGCTCGGAGCTGAACTACGCCGCGTACCGGTCGCACGTGCACCCCGAGGACGTCGGCACGTTCGAGCAGACGCTGGCCCGGGCGCTGCGCACCGGCGAGCCGTTCAGCTACACGCACCGCACGTTCCCGGCGAACGCGGCGACCGACGAGCGGGTGCTGGAGTGCCACGGCGAGGTGGTCGCGGACGACGGCGGCAGCCCGTCCCGGCTGCTGGTCACCGTCCGGGATGTGACCGAGCACCGGAAGGCCGCCGACGCGCTGGCCTTCCTGGCCGACCACGACCCGCTGACCGGGCTGCTGAACCGGCACGCGGTCACCGCCCGGCTGCGCGAGCAGCTGGCGCACGCGTCCCGCGGCGGCGCGCTGCTGCTGATCGACCTGGACAACTTCTCCGATCTGAACGACCTGCGCGGGCACGCCGCCGGCGACCAGGTGATGCGCGCGATGGCCGACCTGCTGCGGCACCGGGCCGGCGCGGACGCGGTGCTCGGCCGGCTGTCCGGCGACGAGTTCGCGGTGATCCTGCCGGCCGGCGACGCGGCCGACGCGCTGGCGCTGGCCGAGTCGCTCTGCGCCGCGGTGGCCCGCTTCCCGTTCCTCCCGGGCGCGGCCAGCTCCGGGTCGACCAGCAAGAACGAGCAGCGGATGACGGCCAGCATCGGGGTGGCGCCGCTGGCGCCGGCCGGTGACTGCGACGTGCTGCTGGCCAACGCCGACCTGGCCCTGTCCGAGGCGAAGGCGGCCGGCCGCAACGGCGTGCGGGTGTTCGAGCCGGAGCAGTACCAGCTGGCGGTGCGCCGGGTCTCGGTGCTGCAGCGGGCCCGCAACGCGCTGGAGAACGGGCTGATGGTGGTCTACGCCCAGCCGATCTTCGACCTGGCCACCCGCAAGGTGACCAGCCACGAGCTGCTCGTCCGGCTGCGGGACGGGCTGGACCCGATGATCGGCCCGGGCGAGTTCCTGCCGGCGATGGAGCGCACCGACCTGGTCAACCGGCTGGACCGGTGGATGCTCCAGCAGGGCGTGACCGCGCTGGCCACCCCGCGGGCCCGGCGGGAGAACCTGAAGCTCCAGGTGAACGTGTCGGCCCGGTCGATGGAGGACCCGGGCTTCGGCGACTTCGTGGTGGCCACGCTCAGCGCGGCCGGGGTGGAGCCGGCCCGGCTCGGCCTGGAGATCACCGAGACGGCCGCGATCACCAACCTGGCCGCCGCCCGCCGGCTGGCGAACCGGCTGACCCGGGCCGGTTGCAAGTTCGCGCTGGACGACTTCGGCGCCGGCTTCGGCTCGTTCACCTACCTCAAGCACCTGCCGTTCACCTCGGTGAAGATCGACGGCGAGTTCGTCCGGCAGGCCGACCGCGCGCTCGGCGACGCGGTCTTCGTGGAGGCGGTGGTCACCGTCGCGCGCGGGCTGAACATGCTCACGATCGCCGAGTACGTGGACCGCGAGGCGCTGGTGCAGACCCTCACCCGGCTCGGCGTGGACCGGGCCCAGGGCTTCCACCTGGGCAAGCCGCGCCCGCTGGCCGAACTGCTGGTGGACGAGTAGCACTCCCCCGGCCCGGCCCGCTGAGCTGCCTTGATCGATTCGGTCAACGCGATCGGGTGCCGGAAGCGTCATGTCGGGTGTGCCAGACTCGCTGCCGTGGTTCGGACGCCTGATGGGCCCGACCGGGTGACCACCGGTGCGGCTCAACCAGCGGATGATCCGGACGGGTTCGGCCCGACGCTGCGCCGGCTGCGCATCGCCGCCCGGCTCACCCAGGATCAGCTGGCCGAGCGGGCCCGGCTGAGCGCCCGGGCGCTGGGTGACATCGAGCGCGGCCGGGTCCGCAACCCGCGGCCGGACACGGTCCGGCTGCTGGCCACCGCCCTCGGCCTCGCCGGCGCCGAGCTGGACCGGTTCGAGACGCTGGCCCGGGCCGAGTACTGGGCCGGCCGGGAGACCAGCGCGCCGGCCACGCCGGCCAGCCCGCCCAGCCAGGCCCGCCCCCGGCCGGCCCAGCTGCCGGCCGACGTGGCCGCGTTCACCGGCCGGGCGGAGGCGCTGGACCGGCTGGACGGGCTGCTGGCCGCCGGGCCGGCCACCGCGGTGGTGATCTCCGCGATCACCGGCACCGCCGGGGTCGGCAAGACCGCGCTCGCCGTGCACTGGGCCCAGCAGGCCCGCGGCCGGTTCGCCGACGGGCAGCTGTACGTGAACCTGCGCGGCTACGACGCCGGGCCGGCGGTGCGCCCGGTGGAGGCGCTGGCCCGGTTCCTGCACGCGCTGGGGGTTCCGCCGGAACAGGTGCCGGTGGACCTGGAGGAGGCGGCCGGGCTCTACCGCAGCCTGCTGGCCGACCGGCGGATGCTGATCGTGGCGGACAATGCCGGCCACCCCGACCAGGTGCGGCCGCTGCTGCCCGGCTCGCCGGGCTGCCTGGTGCTGGTCACCAGCCGCGACCAGATGGCCGGCCTGGTCGCCCGGGACGGCGCGCAGCGGCTCACCATCGACGTGCTCACCCCGGCCGAGGCCGGCACCCTGCTGGGCCGGGTGCTGGGCCCGGCCCGGGTGGCCGCAGAGCCGGCGGCGGCCGACCAGCTGGCCCGGCTCTGTGGCTACCTGCCGCTGGCGCTGCGGATCGCGGCGGCCAACCTGACCGACCGGCCGGGTCGCTCGATCGAGTCGTTCGCGGCCGAGCTGGCCGGCGGCGACCGGCTCTCCGCGCTCGGCGTCGCCGGGGACGAGCAGGCCGCGGTCCGGGCCGCGTTCGACCTCTCGTACGCGACGCTGGCGGCACCGGCCCGGCTGCTGTTCCGCCGCCTCGGCCTCGCCCCCGGCCCGGACATCACCGCCCCGGCCGCGACCGCGCTGATCTCGCCCACCGCCGAGCCGGCCGACCAGCCCACCGAGCGGGTGCTGGACCGGCTGGCCGCGGCGCACCTGCTCGGCCAGCCGGCCCCGGGCCGGTACGCGCTGCACGACCTGCTGCGGCACTACGCGGCCGAGCGCGCCGACCGGGACGACAGCGGCGCGGACCGGGCCGCGGCCGTCCGCCGGCTGCTGGACTGGTACCTGCACACCGCGGACGCGGCCGCCCGGGTCCTCTACCCGACGATGATCCGGCTCGACCTGCCCGAGCCCGGCACCGACGGCGCCCCGCCCGGCGCCTTCGCCGACCACATCACGGCGCTGGCCTGGCTGACCGCCGAGCGGGACAACCTCCTCGCCGCGATCCGGTTCGCCGCCGAGCACGGCCCGCGGCCGGCCGCCTGGCTGCTGGCCGACACCATCCGCGGCTACTTCTGGCACGCCCGCTACACCGTCGACTGGCTGGAGACCGCGCACGCCGGGCTGGCCGCCGCCACCGCGGCCGGCGACCTGCAGGCCCAGGCCGGCATGCAGATGAGCCTCGGCATGGCGTACTACTGCCTGGAACGGCACCTGGCCGCGGTCGAGCACTACACGGCCGCGGCCGAGCTGGCCCGCCGCGCCGGCTGGATCCCCGGCCAGCTGGCCAGCATCGGCAACCTCGGCAACGCGTACGCCGACCTGGGCAACCTGCGCCGGGCCGCGGACTGCCACACCGAGGCGCTGGAGCTGAACCGGCAGGCCGGCCAGCTCACCGGCCAGCTCGCCGTGCTGTGCAACCTGGGCGTCGTCTACCAGCGGCTCGGCCAGCTCCAGCGCGCCGCCGACTGCGAGACCGAGGCGATGGCGGTCGCCGTCGAGATCGGCTCACCGGCCGGCGAGGCCGCCGCGCTCGGCAACCTCGGCGGCATGCAGCACGACCTCGGCCAGCTCGACGAGGCCGCCGCCAACCTCAGCCGGGCGCTGGGGCTGCACCGCGAGATCGGCAACCGGTACGCCGAGACGCACACCCTGCTCGACCTCGCCGCCGTGCACCACGACGCCGGCCGGAACACCGACGCGCTGCGGGTCGCGCAGGAGGCCCGCGACATCGCGCAGGAGAGCAGCGCCCGCCGGATCGAGGCCGACATCCTGAACCTGCTCGGCTCGATCCACCGCACCCTCGGCCACCCGCAGCAGGCCGCCGGCTACCACCAGCAGGCGCTGCGGATCTCCCGCGACGCCGACGCCCAGCTGGTGCAGACCGCGGCGCTGATCGGCCTGGCCGCCGCGCACCGGGACCGCAAGCAGACCGCCAAGGCCGCCGCGTACGCCCGGGAGGCGCTGGACACCGCGCATGACGCGGGCTACGCCGTGCTGGACGGCAACGCGCAGGTCACGCTGGCCAGCATCGAGCTGGCCGGCGGCAACCGGGACGCCGCGGTCAGCCACGCCCGGGCCGCGCTGGAGATCCACCGGGAGACCGGCCACCGGCTCGGCCAGGCCCGGGCGCTGACCGTGCTCGGGCAGGCCGCCCAGCAGGCCGGCGACGCGGCCGGCGCGACCGGGCACTGGCAGCAGGCGCTCGTGATCACCACCGAGTGCGGCGCCGACAGCACCGAGCTGCAGGCCCTGCTCACCCCGGCGGCGGATCGCCGCGCCGACTCGCCGGCCTGACCCGTCCCGCGGCCGGTTCGGCATCGACCCGTCCAGGCTGAGCACACACTGTCAACTGCCTGAAACTCGCGGTGGTGATGTCGCACCCTTATGCCAGACTCCTGCCCGTGCCTCGCAGAGCCGGCGCTGCCGACGGGTTCGGTGCCCAGCTCCGGCAACGCCGGATCGCGGCCCGGCTGACGCAGACCGAGCTGGCCAACCGGGCCGGGCTGAGCGCGCGCTCGCTGGGCGACATCGAGCGGGGCCGGGTGCGCAGCCCGCGGCCGGAGACGGTCCGGCTGCTGGCCACCGCGCTCGGCCTGTCCGGGGCCGAGCTGCGCCGGTTCGAGACGTTGGCCCGGGACGACTACTGGGCCGGCCGCGGCGGCCCAGCGGCGGCCGCGCCGACCGCGCCGGCGCGGGCCGATCGGCCGGTGCCGGCCCAGCTGCCGGCGGACGTCTCCGCGTTCACCGGCCGGGAGGCGGACCAGCGCCGGCTGGCCGAGCTGGTCGGCGGCACCGGCGGTCCGGCGGTGGTGATCGCGGCGGTCACCGGCGCCGCCGGAGTGGGCAAGACCGCGCTGGCCGTGCACTGGGCCCACCGGGTGCGGCAGCGGTTCCCGGACGGCCAGCTGTTCCTGAACCTGCGCGGCTACGACGCGGGCCCGCCGATGCGCCCGATCGACGCGCTGGCCCGGCTGCTGCACGGGCTGGGCGTGCCGGCCGAGCAGGTGCCGATGGAGCTGGCCGAGGCGGGCGCCTTCCTCCGCAGCATGCTCGCGGACAAGCGGATGCTGATCGTGCTGGACAACGCCCGCGGCCCGGACCAGGTCCGGCCGCTGCTGCCCGGTTCCCCCGGCTGCCTGGTGCTGGTCACCAGCCGGGACGCGCTGACCGGCCTGGTCGCCCGGGACGGCGCCTACCGGGTCGGCCTGGACGCGCTGACGCCGGGCGAGGCGGGCACGCTGCTGGCCCGGCTGCTCGGCGCCGGCCGGGTGGCCGCGGAGCCGGCGGCGGCCACCGAGCTGGCCCGGCTGTGCGGGCGGCTGCCGCTGGCGCTGCGGATCGCCGCCGCGAACCTGACCGGACGGCCGACCGACCCGGTCGCCGGCTTCGTCGCGCAGCTGCGGTCCGACCGGCTGGCCGCGCTGGAGGTGGCCGGCGACGAGCAGGGCGGCGTGCGGGCCGCGTTCGACCTCTCGTACGCCGCGCTGCCGGCCACCGCGCAGCGCCTGTTCCGGCTGCTCGGGCTGGCGCCCGGCGCCGAGATCAGCACCGCGGCGGCGGCCGCGCTGGCCGGCGCCAGCCTCGACGGCACCGCCGGCGACCTGGACCGGATGGCCGCCGCGCACCTGGTCGACCCGCACCAGCCGGGCCGGTACGCGGTGCACGACCTGCTCCGGCTGTACGCCGCGCAGCGGGCCCGGCAGCAGGATTCCGCGGCCGACCGGGACGCCGCCCTGCGCCGGCTGCTGGACTGGTACCTGCACACCGCCGACCACGCCGCCCGGCTGCTCTACCCGCAGATGCTCCGGCTCACCCTGCCGCCGCCCGCCCCCGCCCCCGGGCCGGGCCGCCCGCCGGCCGGGTTCGACGATCATGCCGGGGCGCTGGCCTGGCTGGCCGCCGAGCGGGCCAACCTGCTCGCCGCCGTCCAGCACGCGGCCGACCACGGGCCGCCCGAGGCGGCCTGGTTGCTCGCCGACACGCTGCGCGGCTACTTCTGGCACTCCCGGTACGTGGTCGACTGGATGCGGGTGGCGCAGGCCGCGCTGCCGGCCGCCGTCGCCGCCGGTGACCAGCGCGGGCAGGCGGCGATCCAGTTCAGTCTGGGCGCGGCCTACTACAGCGTCGGCCGGTACCCGCTGGCGATCCAGCACTACACGGCCGCCGCCGAGCTGGCCGGTCAGGCGTCCTGGGTGGAGGGCGAGGCGGCCGGGCTGGGCAACCTCGGCATCGTGCACACCGACCTGGGCGAGCTGCGCCGGGCGGCCGACTGCCACCGGCGGGCGCTGGCGCTCAACCGGCAGACCGGCCGGTTGGCCGGGCAGGCCAACAACCTGGTCAACCTCGGCGGGATCCACCGGGAGCTGGGCGAGCTGCGGCAGGCCGGCGGGTACCAGGCCGCGGCGCTGGCGCTGTACCGGCAGATCGGCGCCCTGGCCGGGGAGGCGATCGCGCTGTCCAACCTCGGCGACGTGCAGCGCAACCTCGGCCAGCTCGGCCGGGCCGAGGCGAACCTGACCCGGGCGCTGGCGCTGTACCGCCAGGTCGGCACCCGGTACGGGGAGGCCGGCACGCTGCGCGACCTGGCCGCGGTGCACCGCGACACCGGGCACGACCGGCAGGCGCTCGAACTGGCGCAGGCCGCACAGGCGCTGGCCCGGGAGCTCGGTGACCGCCGGGACGAGGCGCACATCCTGAACCTGCTGGGCACGATCCTGCTCCGGCTGGGCCGCGCGCAGCCGGCCGCCGATCGCCACGGGCAGGCGCTGGCGCTGGCCCGCGAGGTCGGCGGCCAGCACCCGGAGACCGACGCGCTGATCGGGCTGGCCGCCGCGACCAGGGACCGGCACCAGCACCCACGCGCCGCCCGGTACGCAGCGCAGGCGCTGACGCTGGCCCGGCAGGCCGGCTACCAGGTGCTGGCCGGGCACGCGCTGGTCACCCGGGCCGATATCGAGCTGGCCGACGGGAAGGTCGGGGCGGCCGCCGACAGCGCCCGGCTGGCGCTGGACGTGCACCGGGAGACCGGCCACCGGCTCGGCCAGGCCAGGGCGCTGACCGTGCTCGGGCACGCCCTGCGGCAGGCCGGCGACCCGGCCGCGGCGGCGGCCCGCTGGCAGCAGGCTGCCGGCATCTACGCCGAGTGCGGCGCCGGCGACCTGGACGCGGTCCGGCGGCTGCTGGCCGCCCCCGGCGCCGACCGCGCCGACGACACCGCCTGACGGCCCGGGCCCGCCGACCCGGCCGGCGGCCCCGGCCCAGGGCCCCCCGGCCCGGAGCCTGACGAGAACCGCCCGATCGGGCGGGATGGATACCCGTTCGGGCGATGCCGGCAGTTGTGCGAAACTCGGGGACGTGCCTCGCGGGGCCGATCCGGCCGACAGAGTTGGCGAGTCCGGCCCGGAGGGCGCGGACGCGTTCGGTGCCGTGCTGCGCCGCCGCCGGATCACCGCCCGGCTCACCCAGGAGCAGCTGGCCAGCAAGGCCGGCCTGAGCGCGCGGTCGCTCGGCGACATCGAGCGGGGCCGGGTCCGCACCCCGCGGCTGGATACGGTCCGGCTGCTCGGCGACGCGCTCGGGCTGGCCGGCGCCGACCTCGACCGGTTCGAGACGCTGGCCCGGGCCGACTACTGGGCCGGCCGGGACAGCGCGCCGGTGCCGCGGCAGCCGCAGCCGGCCGAGCCGGCCACCGCGCCGCGCCCGGCCCAACTGCCGGCGGACGTGGCCGCGTTCACCGGCCGGGACGATCACCTCAAGCAGCTGGCCGAGGTGCTGGCCGGCCCGGACTCGCCGGCCACGGTGGTGATCTCGGCGATCACCGGCACCGCCGGGGTCGGCAAGACCGCGCTGGCCGTGCACTGGGCCCAGCAGGTGCGGCACCGCTTCGGTGACGGTCAGCTCTACATCAACCTGCGCGGTTACGACCAGGGCCCGCCGCTGCGGCCGATCGAGGCGCTGGCCCGGTTCCTGCACGCGCTCGGCGTCCGGGCCGAACAGGTGCCGGTCGACCTGGAGGAGGCGGCCAGCCTCTACCGCAGCCTGCTGGCCGACCGGCGGATGCTGATCGTGCTGGACAATGCCGGCCACCCCGACCAGGTGCGGCCGCTGCTGCCCGGCTCGCCGGGCTGCCTGGTGCTGGTCACCAGCCGCGACCAGCTGGCCGGCCTGGTCGCCCGGGACGGCGCCCGCCGGCTGGCCATCGACGTGCTCACCCCGGCCGAGGCCGGCACCCTGCTGCGCCGCACCCTGGGCGCCGACCGGGTGGCCAGCGAACCGGCGGCCACCGCCGAGCTGGCCCGGCTGTGCGCGTACCTGCCGCTGGCGCTGCGGATCGCCGCCGCGAACCTGACCGGCCGCCCGGCCGACACCGTCGCCAGCTTCGTCGCCGAGCTCCGCGGCGGCGACCGGCTGGCCGCCCTCGACATCACCGGGGACGAGCAGGCCGGCGTCCGGGCCGCCTTCGACCTGTCGTACACGGCGCTGCCGGCCGGGGCGCAGCGGCTGTTCCGGCTGCTGGCGCTGGTGCCGGGGCCGGACGTGACCGCACCGGCGGCGGCCGCGCTCAGCGGCGGCACCGCCGGGCAGGCCACCGAGATCCTCGGCCAGCTGGCCGGCGTCCACCTGGTCGGTGAGCCGGCGGCCGGCCGGTACGCGCCGCACGACCTGCTCTCCCGCTACGCCGCGGAGCGGGCCCGGCAGGAGGACTGCGCGGCCGAGCGGTCCGCGGCGCTGGGCCGCCTGCTCGACTGGTACCTGGCCGCCGCGGACGCCGCCGCCACCCTGCTCTACCCGCAGATGCTGCGGCTGCCGGCACCGGTGCCGGACGGTGGCCTGCCGCCGGCCGGGTTCGCCGACCACTCCGGCGCGCTGGCCTGGCTGAACGCCGAGCGGGCCAACCTGCTGGCGGCGATCCAGCAGGCCGCCCGGCACGGCCCGCAGCCGTCCGCCTGGCTGCTCGCCGACACGCTGCGCGGCTACTTCTGGCATACCCGCTACACGGTCGACTGGCTGGCCGCCGCGCAGGCCGGGTTGGCCGCCGCGCGGGCCAGCGGCGAGCTGCGGGCGCAGGCGGCGATGCAGCTCAGCCTCGGCATGGTGAACCACTGCCTGCAGCGGCACGAGCCGGCGATCGAGCACTACACCGCGGTCGCCGAGCTGGCCGGGCAGACCGGCTGGGTGGACGCCGAGGCGGCCAGCGCCGGCAACCTCGGCCTGCTGCACGTCGAGCTGGGCCGGCTGCCGCAGTCCGCCGGCTACCACACCCGGGCGCTGGAGCTGGCCCGGCAGACCGGCCGGCTGGCCGGCCAGGCCACCGCACTGGCCAACCTCGGCTGGACGCACGGCGAGATGGGCGACTTCGCCCGGGCCGCGGTCGACCTGACCGAGGCGCACGCGATCTACCAGCAGCTGGGTTCGGCCGCCGGCGAGGCGCACGCGCTGGACAACCTCGGCGCGGTGCACCGCGGCATCGGCCAGCTCCGCGAGGCGCAGGACGTGCTGACCCGCGCGCTGGCGCTCTACCGGCAGGTCGGCAACCGGTACGGGGAGGCCGAGACGCTGGTAGATCTGGCCAGCGTGCACCTGGACGCCGGCCGGCACTCGGCCGCGCTGGAGACCGTCGGGCAGGCGCTGCAGATCGCCCGCGAGGCCGCCGACCAGCGGGTCGAGGCGGAGGTGCGCAACCTGTTCGCGGCCGTCTACATCGGGCTCGGGCGGGCCGGTCAGGCGCTGGAGCAGCAGCAGCGGGCGCTGGAACTGGCCCGTGCCTGCGGCGCGCACTACCTGGAGACGGACGCGCTGATCGGGCTGGCCGCCGCGCACCGGGACCGGCACCAGCGGCTGCGCGCGATCAGCTGCGCGACCGAGGCGCTGGAGCTGGCCCGGCGGTCCGGCTACCGGGTGCTGGAGGCCAACGCGCACGCGGCGCTGGCCAGCGTGCACCGCGCCGCCGGGCATCACACCCAGGCCGCCGACCATGCCCGGCAGGCGCTGATGGTGCACCGGGAGACCGGCCACCGGCTCGGTCAGGCCCGGGCGCACCTGCTGCTCGGCCAGGCATTGTGGCCCGGCCGGCGCTCGGCCGACGCGGTCGGCCACTGGCGCCTGGCCCTCGACCTCTTCACCGACATCGGCTCGCTGCAGGCCGACGAGGCGCGCGCGCTGCTGGCCGAGCACCCGGACAGCGCCTGGGCCGACGCCGAACCCCGACCGGAGTCACCGGCCCGACCGTGACGGCGGTGGCCCGCAGCCGGAGTCGGCTGCGGGCCACCTGTCGGCGGGCCGATTCAGCGGAACAGCTGCCCCCGCACCCCGCCGCCGGGGAACTCGGCGGTGTGCAGGTTGGCGTAGAAGTCGCCCGGCTTGGCCCGCAGCTGCGCCAGCACCTTGGCGTCCACAGTGGACACTCGGCCGGACAGGGCGACGATGCTGCTGGGCACCGCGGTGGTGAACAGCGGTACGACCACCGGGCCGTTGACGCCGAACCTGCCCTGGTGGATGTGCCCCAGGGTGGGCGTCACGCCGACCCAGGCGAGCGAGTACTCCACCCCGCTGCCGGCCGGGCGGATGAAGGCGACGGCCCGGCCGTCCGGGTCGCCCACCGCCGGGCCGCCGGCTACCGGAACCTCCTGGTCGCCGGCCAGGAACGCGCGGAACGGCCCGCCGCGGACGGCCGAGAGCAGGTCGACCCGGCGGCCGACCGGGGCCAGCTGGCCACGCACCGCGCCGCCGGGGAACTGCGCGCTGTGCAGGTTGACGTAGAAGCCGCGCGGGTTGGCCCGGATCGCGTCCGCGATCGCCGGGTCGTCGACGGTCACCGCGCCAGTCGCGGCGGTGGCGGTGTCCGGCATCGGGGTGCCGAAGAACAGCACCTTCACCGCGCCGTTCACGCCGGCCGCGCCCTGGTGGATGTGGCCCAGGGTGGGCGTGCCGATGCCGCGCCAGCTCAGCGCGAAGGTGACCCGGTTGCCCTGCACCCGCAGCACCGCGGTGGCGCTGCCGTCCGGATCGCCGACGGCCGGCCCACCGGCCACCGGCACCTCCTGCCGGCCGGACAGCCGCGCGGTCAGGAACAACGGCCGGCTGGTCGCCCGCTTCGGGTCGGCCGGCGCACCGGCGGCCGGCGGGGCGAGACCGGCGGTCGTGTTGTGGTCGTGGCCGGCCGGCGTGGTGTGGTCGTGAGCCAGCGCTGGGGTCATACCGATCAGGCTGAACGCGAGTGCCAGTACCGGCAGCGCGAGGATTCGGCGGTTCCGCAAGGGTCGGATCCCTTTCCCGATAGGGGTGTCGCGGGCTCCCCGCAGCGGCGGGGTTCAGCGCCAATTACGCCCCGGGCCCGGGACGGGTTCGCCGGCGGCCGGAAACACCGCTGTGACGTAGCCAACCCGACCGGTGCTGAACTCCGGCCGGCCCGGTGGCGTGATCGAGGCCGTACGCCAGCCACCAGAGTCCGAACCCACCGGGAGTTTCCTGATGCGTATCCGCCTGACGATCATCGGCGCCGCGGTGCTCGCCGTAGCCATCGCCGGCTGTAGCAAAGACAGCGGTGACCCGGCCGCCGGCAGTAAGCCGGCGGCCGGCAGCCAGTCCGCGCCGGCCGCCACCCCGTCCGGCAACACGCCGGCGGTGCAGCAGGTCGCCAGCAACGTGATGCTGAAGATGAGCCCGTCCACGCACGGCGACATCCTCACCGACCAGGACGGCCGGGTGGTCTACGCGTTCGAGCCGGACAAGCAGCAGGGCACCAGCAACTGTGCCGGCGCCTGCCTGGCCACCTGGCCGGCACTGACCAGCCGCTCGAAGGTGACCGCCGGCCCCGGCGTCTCGACCAACCTGCTCGGCAGCGCCGCCCGCGCCGAAGGCGCCACCCAGGCCACGTACAACGACTGGCCGCTCTACTTCTACGCCGGTGACGTGGCGCCCGGTGACACCGACGGGCAGGGCACCAACGGCATCTGGTGGGTGCTCGACAAGGACGGAAAGCTCGTGCGGACCAGCTGACGAGCCGGCTGCGGCCCCGCATTCGACGGGCTCCCGGGCGGCGATTCCGCCCCGGGAGCCCGTCCATGTCCCAACACTGCGATCGGAACCGAGCCACAATGGCCGGTTCCGGCCAGGATGATGCGCAACGGTGCCAGATCGGGCTTGACATGATGTGCCGGGAAAGATTCACTCTCGCCGATGACAACGTTGTCGGAATCAGGCGACGGGGACGCGGGCCAGCGCACCGGAACGGGGTTGCTCCAGGCGCGCGGGGTGGTCAAGCACTACGGCCGGGTGCAGGCACTGCGCGGGGTCGATTTCACCGTGCTGCCGGGCGAAGTGGTCGCGCTGATCGGTGACAACGGCGCCGGCAAGAGCACCCTGGTGAAGATCCTCTCCGGTGCCGTCGCCCCGGACAGCGGCGAGATCCTGCTGGACGGCGCGCCGGTGCAGTTGGCGTCGCCGCTGGCCGCGCAGCGGCTCGGCATCGAGACCGTCTACCAGGATCTGGCCCTGGCCAACGACCTGGATCCGGCGGCCAACCTGTTCCTCGGCCGGGAGCTGCTGCGGCCCGGCCCGCTGCGCTGGCTGGGCGTGCTGGACAACCGGACGATGCGCCGGCGGTCCCGGGACTCGTTCGCCGAACTCGGCATCGGCCTGCAGGACCGGTCGGTCCGGCTCGGCAGCCTGTCCGGCGGGCAACGCCAGTCGGTCGCGGTGGCCCGCGCGGTGAGCTGGGCGTCCAGGGTCGTGTTCATGGACGAGCCGACCGCGGCGCTCGGCGTGGTGCAGACCCGCCGGGTGCTGGACCTGATCCGCCGGGTCCGGGACCGCGGCGTCTCGGTCGTACTGATCAGCCACAACATGCCCGAGGTGCTGGCCGTCTCGGACCGGGTCGAGGTGCTCCGGCTGGGCCGCCGGGTAGCCCAGATCCGCACCGCCGGCGCGACCGTCGAGCAGCTCGTCGGCGCGATGACCGGCGCCCTGGACGCCGGCTCCGGCGCGGCCGAAGGCGGGGAACCCGAAGCGGGTCCGGCCGAAGGCGAGGAGCTCAGATGACCGAGCTGATCACTCCCGGCCTGGCCGAGGCCGACACCGACGCCGACAGCCGACCGTCCACTGTGCTCAGTCGGCTCGGCGCGCTCAGCACGCTGTGGATCTTCCTGGTGCTGGTCGGGCTGGTGATCGCGTTCTCGCTGCTGGCCCCGGGCAAGTTCCTGACCGCGTTCAACATCCGCAGTATCGCGGCCGACTCGGTGGCGATCCTGCTGCTGCTCGCGGTCGGCATGACCTTCGTGATCATCACCGCCGGTATCGACCTCTCGGTCGGCTCGGTGCTGATCTTCTCCGGGGTGATCGCCGGCAAGGCGATGGTCGCGCTCGGTGGCACCGACCTCGGCTGGGGCGGCATCACGCTCGGTGCGCTGGCCGGCATGGGTGCCGGGCTGGCCTGGGGCATCCTGAACGGGCTGCTGATCGCGAAAGCCCGGATCCCCCCGCTGATCGTCACGCTGGGCAGCCTGGGTGCCGCGCTCGGCGCCGCGCAGATCATCACCGGCGGGGTGGACGTCCGCAACATCCCGCTGAAGCTGACCGTCAAGCTCGGCATCGGCCAGTTCGCCGGGGTGCCGTGGATCGTCTGGATCTCCGCGCTGGTCACCGTCGTGTTCGGGCTGGTGCTGGCGTTCACCCGGTTCGGCCGGTACACGTACGCGATCGGCTCGAACGCCGAGGCGGCCCGCCGGGTCGGCATCCGGGTGGACCGGCACCTGATCAAGGTGTACGCGCTGACCGGGCTGCTGGCCGGGTTGGCCGGGGTGCTGAACCTGGCCCGGTTCTCCACCACCACGATCGGCGGGCACAGCACCGACAACCTCAGCGCGATCGCCGCGGTGGTGCTCGGCGGCACCAGCCTGTTCGGCGGCGTCGGCACCATCTTCGGCACCGTGGTCGGCATCTTCGTGCCGGCCGTGCTGCAGAACGGTTTCGTGATTCTCGGCGTGCAGTCCTACTGGCAGTCGGTCGCGGTCGGCGCGGTGCTGGTCGCCGCCGTCTACTTCGACCAGTGGCGCCGCCGGGCCCGCGAGTCCACATAGGACGTCTACTTCGGACGTCCACATAGGACGGTTGTTCGATGATCCGGGGCGGAGCCGCTCCGGCTAGGAGGTACAGGATGAGAAGGCGCGTCCTCGTCGCCGTTTCCACCCTCGCGGTGATCACGACGATATCGGCCTGCGGGTCCTCGGACGACGGCAACTCGGGTGGCACCAGCGGCGGCAAGAAGTCGCTGACCCTGATCCAGGGCACCAAGGCGGACGAGTTCTACGTCACGATGGCCTGCGGCGCGCAGGCGGCCGCCCAGTCGCTCGGCGTGAACCTGGACGTGACCGGGCCGGAGAAGTTCGACGCCGGCCAGCAGGTGCCGATCGTGAACTCGGTGACCGCGAAGAAGCCGGACGCGGTGCTCATCGCGCCGACCGACACCAAAGCGCTGATCCCACCGATGACCCAGATGAAGTCGGCCGGAATCAAGATCGTCGAGGTGGACACGGCGGTGGAGGACAACAGCCTGTCCGTCGCCGCGATCTCCACCGACAACCTGGGCGGCGGCACGCTGGCCGCGCAGACGCTGGTGAAGCTGGTCGGCGGCAAGGGCTCGGTGCTGGTGATCAACGTCAACCCCGGCATCTCCACCACCGACGCGCGGGCCAAGGGCTTCGACGACGAGATCAAGAAGACCTCGGGGATCACCGCGCTGCCGGTGGAGTACACCAACGACGAGCCGGCCAAGGCGGCCGCGATCGTCAGCGCCACCCTGTCCAAGCACCCGGACCTGGCCGGCATCTTCGCCACCAACGTGCTCACCGCCGAGGGCGCGGCGACCGGCCTGCGCGCGGCCGGCAAGCAGGACCAGGTGAAGATCGTCGGTTT
The DNA here is from genome assembly GCA_963714145.1 of uncultured Actinomycetota bacterium. Taxonomy (GTDB): domain Bacteria; phylum Actinomycetota; class Actinomycetes; order Mycobacteriales; family CADCTP01; genus JBBWZH01. The sequence continues at coordinate 5,372,255 of OY970235.1, forward strand.
CGACGCCGGTCCGCAGCAGATCCAGGACCTCAAGTCCGGCGTGGTGCAGGCGCTGATCGCCCAGGACCCGTACGGCATCGGGCAGAAGGGCGTGCAGACCGCGGTCGACGCGCTGGCCGGCAAGGACGTACAGAAGCAGATCCAGACCGAACTGTTCGCGATCACCAAGGACAACGTGGACAGCCCGGACGCACAGAAGTTCATCTACAAGGACAAGTGCTAGCCGGTACGTCAGGGCGCCCCGCCACCCGGCTGGCGGGGCGCCGTCCATACTGGACACTGTGCCGATGACGCCCGAGTTCGTGCATCCGATCAGCGTCCGGTACCTGGAAGTCGACATGCAGGGCGTCGTCTTCAACATGTGGTATCTGGCCTACATAGACGATGCGATGACCGCCTACCTGGCCGCTCGAGGCATGCCGTACGACGAGCTGATCGGGTCCGGGCACGACGTGCAGGTGGTGCACGCCGAGCTGGACTGGCGGTCCGGGTTGCGCTGGGCCACGCCGGCCGCGGTCGCGGTCCGCTCGGCCGCGATCGGCCGCACCAGCTTCCGGCTCGGCTTCGAGTTCCGCCGCGACGGCGAGCCGGCCGTCACCGCCGAGCTGGTCTATGTCTGCATCAGTACCGAAGACGGCGGGAAACGGCCGCTACCGGCGGCACTGCGGGCCGCACTGGCCTGATCCAGGCCCGGTTCGGCCGGGTCCGGGTCTGGCCGGACCGACTCCAGGCCGGTCACAGCCGGGATGGTGAACTCGAACCGGATGCCGCCGCCGGGAGTCCCGAGCCAGGATGTGCCTGAGCCAAACGGGTGTTGGCGCGCTCACAACGGCGGCCGGCCGCCGATCGCTTTCATCGGTCCCATTCCCAGTCCTCCAGAGTCTGGTGGACGGGGACCACGACCAGATGAACGTCGGAACGCCAGCCGTCCGACTCGAGTCGCTCGAGCAACCGAAGAGCCTCCGCCTCGCTGGTGAACGCACCAGCCTGGAACGTGACGCCTGGCTGGCGCCGGTCCGAGTACTCGACCGCCCAAGCGACGATCGGATTCTGGTACGTGTCGGGAGGGACGAGCTGCGCCAGGCTCGCTCTCAAAGCAGCCTCCTCGCTGGCCCTATCAGCACCTACGGCCCGCTCCCAAGCCTCAAGACGTTGAAAGATATCGAGGTCGGTGCCGTCAAGGCCGTGTTCGCCGGCGAGATCTCGGGTCAAACCCATGAACGCGCCGAAGAAGTCAGCCATCGACTGGTGATCGCTCAGCAACGCGCGGGCCTCGTCGATCAGGTGACACCGGGCGCGCGCGAACGGGTCGTCCTCACTCACCTGCGCGCTCCGTGCGGATCAATTCGAAACGCGATTCGATCTCCACCACAACCCCCTACAAACAATCCCCGCCTGATGCCAATAATTCACCCTTGGTGCAGAGCGACTCGACCGGCGCGCGGGCGGATCGGTGCGGAACCTCGTCTGGTGCAGCCGAGCCCGACAAATCGTAGGGACCACGTCGAAACCGCGATTCCAGCTTGCCGACCACCAAGTCGCGGACGTCGGCACATCGGCGGCGACCAGAACCTCGAGTCACCCCAGCACCGTCCCCCATCTGTACCTAACGTAGCCGGGCTGGGCAACAGCTCACAGTTCGTGGCCGTCGGCCGATGGGTGAGGGCATGTGGAACGGGCTGCGGAGCCGGACCGGGCTGCTGCGGTGGCTCGTTGCCACGATGGTGGTGGCGGGCGCCCTCGGGCTGGCGGTCGACACCGCCGCGGTCCAGCTCGGCACCGCCGCGGTCGAGAACCTGCTGCCGGTCGCCGCGCTGGTGGCCGGTGTGCGGATGTACCGGCCGCGCCGGCCCGCTCCCTGGCTGCTGCTCGCCGCCGGGCAGCTCTGCTTCGCCGTCGGCGACCTGAGCTACGACTATGACAGCCTCGTCCGGCACATCGAGCCTGCGCTGCCGTCCATCGCGGATGGTTGGTACCTGGCCAGGTACCCGCTGATCGCGGCCGGGATTGTGGCCCTCATCAAGGGCCGCACCCCCGGCCAGGACCGGGCCAGGTTGCTCGACGCGCTCATGATCACGATCGGCCTCGGCACGGTGACCTGGGCACTCCTGATCGACAGGTATTCGCACCACGATCTGAGCCCGTTGGCGCAGCTCACCTCGACCGGCTACCCGCTGATGGACGTCCTGCTGCTGGGCCTGGTGGCCCGGCTGCTCGTCGGTGGTGGGCCCCGGACAGCGGCGGCCTACCTGCTGGCCGGCGGGATCCTGCCGCTGCTGCTGTCCGACATCGTGCTCGCCATCGGCCGGGTCACGGGCACGTTCCACCCTGGCGGGGTGGTCGAACTGGGCTGGGTGGCGTACTGCTGCTGCCTCGGTGCGGCCCCGCTGCACCCGTCGATGGCCCGGCTGAACGAGCCGGTGCCGGTCGGCAGGGTCCAGCTCAGCGGGTTCCGGTTCGTCGCGCTGACCGCGGCGCCGGCGCTGGCCGCCACGCTGGTGGTCGCGTTCAGCGACGTGCTGGACGACCCGTTCGGCCCGCACGTGCTGATCGGCAGCTCGGTGCTGCTCTGGACGCTGGCGAGCAGCCGGGTGAACGGGCTGATCCGGGACCTGCGCGGGGCGACCGCGCAGAACGACGACCTGCACCGCCGGCAGGCTGACGAGCGGTTCCAGCGGCTGATCGAGAACTCCTCGGACGTGATCACCGTGGTCGACACCGACCTGACCGTCCGATACCAGACGCCGTCGGTGCAGCGGGTACTCGGCTACGAGCCGGACGAACTGCTGGCCACGAACCTGATCACGATGATCCACCCGGACGACCTGCCGACGGTCACCGGGTCGTTCACCTCCGGTATCGGCAGCACCGGCACCGGGCGGCCGGTGCCGACCACTGTGGACTGCCGGATCCTGCGCAAGGACGGCAGCTACATCCACGCCGAGACCATCGCCTCGGCCGTGCCCACCACCCCACCGCAGTACGTGCTCACCACCCGGGACGTCACCGCCCGCCGGACGCTCGAGGAGCAACTGCGGTACCAGGCGTTCCACGATCCGCTGACCGGGCTGGCCAACCGGGCGCTGTTCGTCGACCGGGTGCACCACGCGCTGGGGCGGCGCAGCCTGGCCGACCTGCCGCTGGCCGTGCTGTTCCTCGACCTGGACGACTTCAAGACGGTCAACGACTCGCTCGGCCACGACGTCGGCGACGAACTGCTGGTCGCGGTCGCCGACCGGCTGCGGCTGCTGCTGCGCACCTCGGACACGCCGGCCCGGCTCAGCGGGGACGAGTTCGCGGTGCTGCTGGAAGACCTCACCGACCCGGCCGACGCGACCGCGGTGGCGATCCGCGTCCTGACCGCGCTGCGCGCCCCGTTCGTCCTGGCCGGGCAGGAGGTCGCCGGCTTGGCCAGCATCGGCATCGCGCTGGTCGACCTGGACGGCATCCCGCGCGCCGAGGACCTGCTGCGCGACGCCGAGGCCGCCATGTACACCGCGAAGGCCCGGGACCGCGGCGGCTACGTCGTGTTCACGGCCAGCATGCACGCCGCGATGGTGCGCAAGCTGACCCTCACCGCGGAGCTGCGCACGGCCCTGGCCAAGGGCCAGTTCGCGGTGCACTACCAGCCGATCCTCTCGCTCAACGACGGCCGGATCACCGGGGTGGAGACACTGGCCCGCTGGCCGCACCCGACCCGCGGCATGATCGGCCCGGACGAGTTCATCCCGCTGGCCGAGGAGAGCGGGCTGATCGTCCCGTTGGGCCGATGGGTGCTGGAGCAGGCCTGCGCCGAGGGCGCCCGCTGGCACGCCGCCGGCTTCGGGCCGCTGTCGATCGGGGTCAACGTCTCGCTCCGGCAGATGCAGGACCCGGCCTTCACCGACGAGGTCGCCGCGGTCCTCGCCGCCGCCGGCCTACCGCCGGATCGGCTCACCCTGGAGATCACCGAATCCTTTCTGGCCGAGGAGGGCGACGCGATGGTCGAGCGGCTACGGTCGTTGAAGCGGCTCGGCGTCCGGCTCGCGCTGGACGACTTCGGCACCGGCTACTCATCGCTGAGCCGGCTGCGCGGCTTCCCGATCGACATCCTGAAGATCCCGAAACCATTCGTGGACGGGATCCCGCACGGCGCCGACCAGTCCGCGCTGGCCCGCACGATCACCGACCTGGCCCGGACGCTGCGGATGGACGTGGTCGCCGAGGGCATCGAACACTGGGAGCAGTGGGTCGAGCTACGCCGGATGGCCTGCCGCTACGGCCAGGGCTTCTACTTCGCCAAGCCCATGCCGGCCGCCGAGATCGACAAGCTGCTGCGCCGCGGCTGGTCCGCCGGCCCGCTGGAAGTGTCCTGGACCGCGCATGCCCAGCCACGCCCGGCCTGATCCGTTCCACCCGCGGGTGACGGGTTGGGCACGCGGGTGACGGGTTCCTTGTGCGGGTGACGGGTTCCCTGCGCAGGTGACGGGTTCCCTACGCGGGTGGCGGGTTCGGGGCACGCGGGTGACGGGTTCATCGCGCGGGTGCCCCATTCCCTGCGCGGGTGGCGGGTTCGGGCATGCGGGTGACGGGTTCATCGCGCGGGTGACGGGTTCGCTGCGCGGGTGACGGGTTGGGGTGTGCGGGTGATGGCGCCTGGCCATCACCGGACAGCGAAGGGCGTCACCCGCACAGGGAACCCGTCACCCGTCGGCGCGCCGGGTCCGAGGGCGGTGGCGGGACGGCCAGGGCCGCCGGGTCAGGAGGTCAGCGGGAACGGGTGATTCGCGGCGTCCAGGCCGACCGGGAAGCCGGGGTCGGCCGGGTCGCCGAACGGGCGGCGCTGCGCCGGCGGTACCGCGTCCCGGTCGGTCAGCGCGTCCCGCAGCCGGGCCAGCATCATCTGGTCGTCCGCGGTCAGGTGCGATGAGGTCTCGTTCCACCGGGCCGCCGGCAGCTCGCGCAGGAACACCCGGATCGGCTTGCCCGCGGCCGCGTCCGCCACCGCGAGCAGCTTGAACCGCAGGTTGCCGGCGAAAACCACGACGTCGGCCTCATCCGGCAGGTCCAACCCGGCAGCGCGGCGACCGGTCGCCGACCAGATCAGGAACTCCGTGTTGCCCGGCAGCGCGGCGGTCCGGTTCGCGGTACAGCGCAGGAAAGCCCGCTCGGTTAGCAGCGAGCCGGGCCGGTAGGCGGCAAGCTGGTCGGGGCGGAGGTTGCCGCCCCGGAACGCCGGGCCACGGTACGACGCCAGCCGGCGCAGCCCCGACGTGATGCAGGCGACCGCCGGATCGGCCGGCGGCGCGTCCGTCCGCAGCATCGGGTCAAGCTCCGCCGCGAACTCGGTCAGGTAGACCCGCACCGCCACCAGGTCGGTGACGATCGCCTCGTCCGGATCCCCGGAGGCGCGCAGCCCTGGCCGCTGCGACAGCAGCCGGCTCACCGACCGCGCGTGCACGTCGTACCGCCACTGCAACCGCGCCCGGAACTGACCCCGCTCCTCCGCCGAACTCCGATGCGTCGCCGCCCGCCCCGCTGCTGGCGGAGCCGGTGGCCTCGCTGCGGCCCCGGCCGGCGGCGTAACCGCCGGCACAGCCGAGCCGGCCGGCGGTGGCGCAACCCGCTGCGAGGCAGGCGGACCGGACGCCCCGTGCGGCGACGCCGCCGGCGCGGCGGCAGGCGGCACAGCCCCCGAGGCAGGCGGACCTCCCGATGGCGCGGCATCCGCCGCAACCCCCGGCGACGCAGGCGGCCTCGACATCCCTTGCGGCGACGGCACCCCCGAGACAGCCGAACCCGACGGCCCGGCCGACGGACGCGACGCGGCATCCGGCGCCGCAGGCGGCCCAGACATCCCTTGTGGCGACGGTGCCGGCGCGGCCGATGGCGCCGGCACCCCGGACGCAGTCGAGCCCGCCAGCGGCGCGGCGGACGGGCGCGGCGCGCCCTCTTGCGACCCAGTCGGGCCAGACGTCCCTGGCTGCGACGGGGCCGGCGGCACGACCCCGGACCCAGCCGAACCCGCCGACGGCGGTACGGCGGGCGGCGGCGTCGCCTCCGCGGGCGTTCCGGATACTCCGGCGGACGGTGTAGTCGCGGCGGGCGGCGATACCGGGGACGGTGGTGCTGCGCCGACCGGGGGCGGTGCGACGGGCGTCTCGGGCGCGGAGGGCTGCTGCCGGCTCGCCGACGCCGAGTCATCAGGTCGATGCCCCCCGACGGCCGGGACGGGGCCGGCCGGGACGGGGGCGGCCGGGACGGGGGCGGCCGGGACGGGGGGAGGTGCCGCCGCGGGCGGGGACGCGGGTTGCCCTGGTGCCGGCGGTAGCACCGCCGACCACTCGGCCGCGGCCGCGGGATCAGCCCCGGCCGGCAGGACCGGGTCGCGCGGCCCGGGCGGTTGCGGCGGCCCTGCCGGCGGTGCGGCACCGCCTGCGGCGGCTTCGGTCGGTGCAGCGGCGCCGGGTCCGGCTGGCCGCTGGTCGCCGGGCATCGGCGGCTCGACCGGCTGGCGCCACTGGGCTCGTGGCACTGTGGCGGGTGGCGGCGCGGGGGTGCTGGCCGATGTCGTCGGGATGGCGGCCAGCCAGGAAACGGCCGCCGGCTCACCCCCGGCCACCGACTCGTCCCCGGCCACCAGCTCATCCCGAACCGCCGGCTCTACCCCAGCCACCGGCTCCATCCCGGCCGCTGGCTCAGCCCGGACCGCCGGATCGCCCCGGACCGCCCGTTGCGCCGGGGCCGCCGCACCCTTCCCAGCCACCGGTCCAGCCTCGGCCGACGACTCGGCCCCGAGCACCGGTTCGCCACCGGCCACCGGCTTTCCTCCAGCCGCCGGATCGTCCGCGGCCGCCGGATCGACCCGAACCGGCCGCTCGGGCCGGGCCACCGGCTCCACCGCGGCCGGCGGCTCGGGCCGGACCGCCGGATCGCCGCCGGGTGTCGGCTGGGCCTGGGGGGTCGGCGGTTCGGGCTGGTTCGACGTGGCTGGGCTGTCGGCCGGTTGCGACGGCGCGGCCGGTGCGGCGGCGCGAACAGCCGCCGCCGCGGGACCTTCCCCATCCGCAGGGGGCGGCGCGGCGAGCCCGTCCGCCGGCGCAGCGCCCGCAGTGGCCGGTGCTGCCGCCAGTGGTGGCGGGCCGGCCGCCGGCGGGTGAAGTGCGATGCGGGCCGGGCGCGGGAGCAGGTCGGTGCGAACCCGGGCGCGGCGCAGACCGGGGAGCGTGACTGCCGCGGCGGCGCCGGTGCGGCTGGGCGGGTAGCGGTGGAACGGGGTGGCCGCGACGAGTAGGCCGTCGCGGGTGATGTAGACGTGGCTGCTGCTGGCCAGGACGGGAACGCCTGCGGCATAGGCGATGCGGCGCGCGACGCCGGCCGGGTCGGCGGTCCGCGCCGGATCGGCGGCAACGGGCGGATCGGCCCGGCCGGCGGCACCGGTCGGACCGGCAGCCTGACCCGCGGCAGCGGCAGCACCCGGGAGGGCCCGGCCGGCGGGATCGGCAGCCCGAGCCGGGGCTGCGCCCGGGACGGCCCGGCCGGCGGCACCGGACGGACCGGCAGCTTGGACCGGGGCAGCGGCGGCACCCGGGACGGCCGGGTCGGCGGCACCGGACGGATCGGCAGCCTGGGCCGGGGCAGCGGCACCCCGAACGGCCCGGCCTGCGGCACCGGACGGATCGGCAGCCCGAGCCGGAGATGCGCCCGGGACGGCCCGGCCGGCGGCACCGGCGGGATCGACAGCCGGGCCACCGGCAGTAGCCGGGACGGCCGGATCACGCGGGACGGCCGGATCACGCGGGGCGGTGGGACGGGCGGGACCGGGGGTGGCCAGGGCGAGGTCGGTGATCAGCAGGATGGGGCGGCCGGCGGACTCGGGAGCGGCGGCGAGGATGCGGCCCAACTCGTCCGGGGTGAGCCGGTCGGCGCGGTAGGAGAAGGCGCCCGGGATGGCCGGGGCCTCGACGGTGAACAGGCCGGGCCGGGTCGGGACGCGGCTGAGCGCGGTGCGGGTCCGCTGGTCCGGCCAGTCGGTCGGGGCCAGCCGGCGGCCGGACGGGGTGCGGGTGCTCTCCCGCACGATCCGGTCGAGGCGCACGTCGAGTCCACTTGCGACAGTCGCAGGCCGGGGCGGCGGTGCCGGGCGGCGGGCCGGCGCCCGGGTACCGCCGCGCGGCTCGATCCGGGACCAGCGGCCGTCCGGTGGGGCGGTCAGGGTGAGCGTACCGGCAGGGTGGGCCGCGACCGAGCCGACCAGCAGCCGGTCCTGACCTATCCACAGTGGACGGTTGCCGGCCCGGACCGGGATCTGCAGGTAGTTGGCGAGCAGCCGGAGCTCACCGAGCCGGGCGCCCGGCTCGCCGTCGACCAGCAGCACCAGCTCACCGCAGCCGGCCCACTGCTCGCGGATCGCCCACAGCGCGTTCGCCAGGTCCCATGGCGTCCACGGTTGGTTCCCGGAGCGGTACGGCGTCACGGCGTCCGCCGGGTCGCGCCGGACCACCACGCCGAACCGGCCCGGCCGCCAGGCGGCCCGCCACCAGCGGTCGAACAGGTCCCGGATCGGCCCGGCGCCAGGGTGGTCGGGCGGGTCGAGTACCGCACCGGGACGCAGCCGGTCGGCCTGGAAAGCGGCGGCCGCGCCCGGGCCGATCGGCACCGGCAGCGGCAGCGGCGCGCGCAGTCCGGCCCGCTGGGCCGGCGAGAACGGGTACGGCGCGGCCAGCCCGCGCACCTGCGCCTGGCCGAGGTCGGCGCGCCGCGGCATCGCCGCCCACCACCGGCCCTGTTGTGGCCCGGTGACCACGGCGACCTGCAGCACGTCAGCCAGTTGCTGCACCACCCAGCCGAGCACGTCCCCCTCGGCGACCAGCAACACCGGCCGCCCGGACCAGTCCGGCTGCCCGGCGACCAGCTCGCCGAAATCCGGCGCCGGCAGCGCCCGGTCACCGACCCGGAACGCGGCCCGGCCCCGGTCGAACCGCACCACCACCGCGTACAGCTCCGGCACCGGCTGCCACCACGGCGCCACCTCGCCCAGCACCGGCTCGGAGCCGTCCGACCCGACCAGCACCCCATCCGGCAGCGGCCGGATCACCGGCCCGACCACCCGACCCGCCCCGGCGGCCGCATCCGGCCGGGCCGCGCCCGCGGTGGCCACCGGCGACGCTCCAGCCGGTGCCGTCCCGGACGCGGCCCGCCGGCCCAGCCGCTTGAACCGCCGCCGCGCCCCACCCGGCCGATCGGCATCGGCGGCACCCGCCGTCGCCGCATCGTCCGGAACCGGCGGCGCTGTCCCCGGAGCCGGCGGTCGGGCCGGCACAACCGGTCCGGCCGGCGCGGCGGGGTCGACTACTGCCCCGGCTTCGCCGGACGGACGACCGGCTGACGCCGCCTGGGGCGCCTGGGCAACCGTGCCGGCGATTGCCGGCTCGGCCGGCGCGGTGGCGTCGTCCGGCGTGGCCGCATCGGGCTCCACGGTCGGCGGTGCGACGGCCGGCGGCCCGGAAGGGGGCGCCGGCAGCGGGGTGGTAGCCGGCTGGGCCGCGTCCGCAGGCGTGGCCGGCTTGGGGCGGCCGCCGCGGACGGCCGGTGGTGCCGCAGCGGGCGGCGCCGCAGCAGCGTCGGGCGGCGCGGCAGCGGTCGCGGACTCGTGGGCGTCGGCAGGTCGTACGGTCTCGCCACCCGACGGGCGAGCGGGAGCCGGCGGGCTGGCCGGTGGACGGGCGAGGGCCGGCGGGTCAGCCGGCGGACGGGCGGGAGCCGGCGGGCCAGCCGGCGGACGGGCCGGCGCCGCCGGGTCAGGCGGTTGTGGCGTCGGGACCCGAGGTGGACGACTCGCGGTCTCCGGCGGGGCAAGCGGCGGGGTTGCGGGCTGCGGCGGCCGGCCGGCCGGGCGCTGCGGCGGCGCTGCGGCGGGCGTGGCAGCAGCTACGGCAGGCCCGCCACCCCGCGCGCCAGCCTGCGGCTGCGCGACCGCCGGAGGGCGCGGGACCGCCGCAGGGCGCGGCCCAGCCTGCGGCTGCGGGATCTCCGGAGGGCGCGGGGTAGCCGGAGCCTGCGGCCCAGCCGGCGGGCGCGGCCCAGCCTGCGGGTGCGGGATCGGAGCAGCCCCGGGGCGGGGCGGGGCGACGGGCGGGACCGCTGGCGGGGCGCCACCCGGGGCGGGCGCGGCCCAGGCGCCACCCGGCGGCACACCACCCGGTGGGGGCGCGGGCCGGGCGCCGGGCGGGGCGGGCGGCGGCGGGGCGGTGAGCTGGAGGTAGGGCAGCAGGGTGGCCAGGGGCGGGAGGGTGGGCGGCAGGGTGGCCAGGAGTTGGCGGAGTTCGGCGTCGTTGACCGGGGGTTCGTCCGGGCCGCCGACGACGATGGCGACGCGGGCCGGGTCGGGGCGCAGGGCGAAGGCGGCGTTCTGCCCGACGGCCGGCGCCGCGGCCGGGTCGCGGGGCAGGTGCACCCAGAGGCCGGCGGGGATGGGTTCGGCCACCATGCCGGTGGGTGAGCGCAGCGGGCGGGCGGGGAGCAAGCGCTCCCAGCGCGGCGGCGGGTGGCGCAGGCTGGCCAGGGCCGGGCGGGTGCCGGGGCGGAAGGACCACCAGCCGCCGGAGGTGACCGTGCCGAGGACGAAGACCGAGCCGTCGGCGACCGGGAGCACGATGCCGTCCGGGGCGATCACCTCGGCGCCCAGCTGCTCGGCCAGCCACTGCGCCGGGCCGGTGGACTGGCCGGTGCCGGCCCCGGCACCGGCGCCGGAGAGCACCAGCCGCAAGCTGGCCCGCTCCGCCGGTGGCAGCCCGCGCAGCCGGAACAGCAGTTGCGGCCAGAGCCCGGGGTCGGCGGCGGCCGGGTCGACCAGCACCGGGGTGCGGCCGGGCTCGGCCGGCAGCGCCCGGGCCAGCGCGACGGCGGCGGGGGCCGGCTGCCGGCCCCGCCACACGAGCAACGCGGCGCCGACCCGTTCGACGCCCAGCCCGCCGTCCGGCACTGCCGCGGTCACCGGGACCCGATCCCCCTCGCTCTGCTACTTCGGTACCACCCGACCCTAGATCAGACCCGGCGACGCCGTCAGAAGTCGTCTGCCTCCCCGGCCGAGCCGTCGTACGTCCACACCGGTTCCTCGTCGGCCGGCTCCTGCAGCACCGCCATGGCCCGGTGGATGGCCACCCCGTCCAGCGCCGGCATCTCGTAGCTGGCGTCGCGGATGTGGTCGACCAGCGCGATGTCCGGGGCGAGCCCGTGCCGCTGCAGGTAGTAGGTGGTGGTGTCGGTCCAGATCCAGGTGCCGTCGGTGCGGAAGTTCATCGGTACCACGTTGCGCCGGGACCGGTCGACCACATCGTCCATCTGCGCGGTGGTGACCAGCAGCGGCTCGCCGGCGTTCAGGTACGCCAGCATCCGGCCGGCCTCGGCCTCGTCCTCGATGCGCTGGTGCTCGGCGGTGAACCGGGGGCCGGACTCGGCGTCGACCTCGTCGAACACCGCGGCCACCTTGATCTCCGGGGACGGCGTGCTGGCCCAGATCAGCCCGGCGTAGGCGCGGGCCAACCGCTGGTAGGTGGGCAGCTCGGCGCCGACCGGGTAGGCCTCCACCTGCGGGTCGCTCTCGCCGGCCGCGGTCAGCCGGCCACCGAGCCGGGCGGTCATGTCGACCAGGTCGACGTCCTCGTCGGCCTCGACCAGGTAGATCCGCCGCGGCGGGGGCCAGGGGGATTCGTCCGCCGGGTAGCGCCAGGCCCGCCAGAGCCCGTGCACGCCGGTCTCCTCGGCGATCGCGGCGACCGCGGCCCGGTCGATCTCGTCGGTCGGCGCGTCGTCCGGACGGGCCGGTGGCTCCACGTCCGGCGGGGTCGGGCCGAAGCCGAACGGTGGCGCCGGGTCGAACTGGGCGAGCTGCACCTGGGTCAACGCGGACGAATCGGCCCCGTCGGCCTCGAGCAACTCGCCAAGCAGCGCGATGTCCACGTCCACCAGCGGGATGCCCTGGGCCAGCACGGCGAACGTGACAGCGCGCGCCGCCTCGCCTTCCCGACCCTCAGCTACCCAACCACGACTCTGTGTGATCAGATCGTCAGGCGCTTTGCCGGCCAACCGCAGCAGCAGGGCATGGAACGCGGCTCTCCGTTCCGTACGGTGGTCCTCCGGTGCGGTCACAGCGTGTCTCCTTCGAGGTTCAGGCAGCCATTCTGACGGGTTCCGAACCCGCTCGGCCAGCCGAGTCCGGGGCTTCCGTTCGGGCGGATCTATTGGCCACTACGACCGGTGGCCGGAGGTGAGTTCAACCGGACCTCAGTCGGTCGCCGTGATCCGCACGGTGCCCGGCCGGTTCGGGTCCCAACCCACCCCGATGATCGTGTACGTGGTGCCGGGGGCGATCAGCAGCACGCTGCCGCGCGGCAGCCCGTTCAGCTCGGAGACGTCCAGCGCGCTGCCGTGGATGGCCAGCAGCACCGGGCCCGGCGGCACCGCGCCCGGGTCGGCGGACGCCATCAGGAAGCCGGGCGCGACCAGCGGGTGGCCGGGCTGCTGGGCCAGCGCGTCCTGCTGGGTGAGCAGGCCGGGCGCGTACATCCAGCCGTGGTAGAGCATCGGCGCCGGCGGCGGTTTCTGGTCCGGTGTGGTCCACAGCCGCCGCCAGCTCCCCCAGCGCGCCAGCTGGGAGAGGTAGGCGTGCGCCTCGGTCAGGTCGAGCAGCCGGCCCGGCGCGGACAGCCGGTCGTACTGCGCGGACAGCCAGCCGACCAGCCCACCATCCACAGTGGACGCCCACCCGGACCACCACCGTCCATTCTGGACGGCCGACCGGATCCCGGCCGGATCGGTCGCCGGATCGGCCGGATCGACCCGGCCGGCGGCCGGCGGCCCAGCCGGTCCGGCCCGGCCGTCGGCCGAACCGGCGGCCGGCGGATCGGCCGGCGCCGGCCCCGGCTGGCGGTCCGCCGGCCCGGCGCCCCAGCGGAAGTTGGCCGGCAGCTGCCCCTGCGGCTGGGCCGGCACCCCCGCCGGTGGCCGCAGCCGCTGCGGCACCTCGGTGTTGAGCGCGGTGACCAGGTCGGCGTTGAACACGGTCGGGTCGCCGGCCTGCGGGGTGCCGGCGTACAGCCGCCACTGGCCGGTCCGGTTCAGCACCGGCCGGCCGTGCGCGTCGAACGTCTGGGTGCCGGCGACCACGTCGGTGCCGTCGGCGGCCTGCCAGACGTCGGTGGTCGCGGCGATCACGTCGGTCGGGAACCCGCGCGTGGCCAGCTCATTGCGCAGCTGCTGGCCGATCGGGCCGCCCTCGACCGGGGCGGCGGCCGCGCAGACCACCAGCACGATCGGGGTGCCGTTCTGGTAGGTCGGGTCGGCCGCCAGCTGCGCGGCCAGGTTCGCCATCGACAGCGGCTGGCCGTTCTCGCCGACCATCGCCCGCCGGTCGGCGGTGGCGTGCCCGGCGATCACGTACGCGTGCGGGAACTGCGGCAGCGCGGCGGCGGCCTGGGCCAGCAGCGCCGAGTCCTGGGCCGGCCCGATGTACAGGCCGCGGGTCTGCCCGAGCGAGCGCCGGACGCCGGCGTTGCCGGCGCCCTGCCAGCTGCCGGTCAGCGTCGCGCCGGCGGCCCGGAACTGGTCGGCCCGGTCCCGGGCCAGGGTGGACGCGTGTTCGGTGGCGACGGTCAGCTGGCCGCCGTTGACCGCGACCCCGCCGACGGTCAGGTTGCCGGCCAGCGCGGTCACCGCGTTCCAGACCGGGCCCGGCGCCGACAGGTTGCCCGGCGATGCCACCAGCACCCGCATCCGGTTGGGGTCGGCCGGCACCGCGTGCGCCGCGTCCGACTCGGCCTGGGTCGGGTTCGGCGGCCGCACCCAGAGCCCGGACTGGGTGACCTCGACCTCCCACCCCGGGTTGACCGCCGCGGCCGCGACGTTCGGCGGCACCGCAGGCAGCAGCGGCCAGACGCCGGGCGTCACCGCCGGGCCGAGGGCCGGGCTGAGCACGGCCACCGGCGCCGGCACCGGCCGGCCGGACGCCACGCCCGGGCCGGGCGAGTGCAGCTGGCCGGTGCTCAACGCGGGCCAGCCCGACCCGGGGTGGCGCCGCAGTACCGGCAGGGTGGTGGCGGTCGCCAGCGCGGCGGCGGCCGGGCCGTCCAGGCCGGCCCGCTGCGGCGCCACCCGGACCGCGGTGCCACCGGCGGTGTACTGGGCCACCACCGCCGGGGTCAGGTAGCCGGTCAGCTCCGCGTCGGTGATCGTCGGGTCGACCAGCACGGTGACCGCGGCCGGGTCGACCGGGTGCCCCAGGCCGACCGGGTTGCCCGGCCGGGTCAGCAGCACGCCGGCCGGTACCCGGACCAGCTCGGTCCCGACCGGCATCCCGGCCGGCGCCGGCCCGAGCAGGCCGCCCGGGCCGTGCAGCGCGGTCAGCGCGCCCTGCAGGGCCGGCTGCCACCCGGGCGCGTTCGGGCCCAGGGCGCCGGACGGCTGCGCCGGGTCGTACCGGGTGAACCGCTGCCACTGGGCCAGCGGGTTGGCCCGGTCGTGCACGAACGAGCCGCCGGCGGTCTGCACCGGGCCGTCCGGGGCGAGCACCTCGATGCCGTACCGGTCGGCGATCTGCTGGCCGAGCGCGGCCGGGCCGCCGGTGCCGGCGCCGGGCAGGACCAGCCGGATGCTGCCCTGCTGCGCCGGCGGCAGCCCGGCCAGCACCGGGCCGAGCGCGACCAGCACCTGGTCCGGGGTGACCGCCGGGCCGACCACGATGGTGGCCCGGTTCGGCTCGGCCGGGTGGCCGGCGGCCATCGGCGGCGGCGCCAGCCCGGGACCGCCGTCGTGCAGGTGGATCTCGGTGCCGATGGCGGTCGCGTCCACCCGGCCGCCGACCGGCACGGCCACCCCGGCCGGCAGTACGGCCGGCGGCACGACCGGGACCACCCCCAGCGAGCTGGTCGGCTCGGCCGGCGGGAACGTGGCCGGCAGCGGCGGCCGCGGGTCGATCCGGTCCGCGGCCGGCAGCTCGGCGGTGATCACCTCGTGCAGGTCGTCGGAGAAGACGACCGGCGGCCCGCCGGCCGCGGGGTAGCGCACCCAGTTGCCCGGCCGCCAGTGCTGTGGCACCGCCACGCCGGCCGCCACCGCCAGCTGCCCGGCCAGCACCCGGCCGTCCGGCAGCTGCCAGACGTCGTCCGGGGTGGCCAGCACGTCCCGGCCGAGCACCGCGGCGACGTCGGCGGCGAAGGCGGCGCCGGCGGCCGGCAGGTACCCGGCCCGGCCGAACGCCAGCACCACCGGGTACTGCTGCGCTGCCCACTCCGGGACCGCCTGCAGCCGGCCGGCGAACTGGGCCGCGGTCAGGTTGACACCGTCCACGTTGATGGTCTGCGTGGCCGGGTTGAACGCCTCGGCGGAGACCGTGTACCAGCCCTGGAACGCCGCCGGCGGGGTCGGCGTGCCGGGCGGGGGCGGCTGGCCGGGCGCCCGGAAGTTGGGCAGCGCCTGCGCGTTGGTCAGGTCGGCCACGGCCGGCGCGCCCGGGCCGGGGAAGTGCCGGCCGGCCGCGGTCGGGTAGCCCTGCTCGTGCCGCAGCCCGCGGGCCCGCGCGGTCTGCGGGTCGACCAGCAGCTCGACCGCGTTGTCCAGCTGGAACACGACCTCGGCCCGGCCGTCACGCAGGTACCGGACCAGCGGCTGGTTGCCGGCCCACTGCGGCATCCGCATGAACGCGCGCAGGTTGGCCGCGTCCACCTCGATCGAGACCATCAGCCCGGCCCGGGTGCGCAGGTAGTCGGTCTGCCGGTTGCGGAACACGCCGCGCCACTGCTTGAAGTCGGCCATCTCGCCGTAGTTGTGCGAACCGCTGAGCGCGCCGGAGAAGTACGTCGAGGTCTGGTTGTTGGCCGGCGAGGTGCCCGGCGTGTCGATGTCCCCGCTGGTGAACTGCGGCCCGCCGAACACGCTGGCCTCGACCGAGCGGGCGCCCTTCTGCTGCTGCTCCTCCTCCTCGATGTGGTACGCCTCGGAGTACATGTAGGACGGGATGAAGTCGAGCGGCTGGGCGTCGTAGAACGCGTACCGCACGGTGGCGTTGCCGATCGTGTCGGTGACCGCGCCGCCCTCGCGCAGCAGGTCCGGCGTCTGGTAGCCGTCCGGGCCGATCGCCTGGTAGGCGCCGCGGGTCAGCCGCGGGTAGGAGAGCGTGGTGAGCAGCCCGGCCAGGCCGGAGCCGTCCGCCTGCAGCAGCCGGGCCGGCGCGCTGGAGCCGGGCTGGGTGCGGCCGGTGAGCAGCCCGACGGCCTGGTCGGACAGCTGCCGGATGGCCTGGTGGTCGATGTCGTAGAGGTGGATCCGGCGCTCCTGCAGCTCGTCCTGGCTGACCGGGAAGTGGTTGCGGCCCTGCGCCGCGATCGCCCGCTCCGGGGTCGGCCGCTGGATCGGCCCGGGGTCCGGTGGCGGGTTCGGCACCGGGGTGACCGCCACCACCGGCGGCGCCGGGGCCAGGTTCGGCGCGGCGGCGGTGACGCCCGGGGTGTCGGTGTACTGGGCCCGGCGCGGCACGATCACCCGCTCCTGCACCCAGACCCGCTCGACCCGGTCCGCCGCCGGCGCGGTGATCAGCCGGTCCGGGTGCCGCTGGTTGCCGGCGAACGACCAGACCGCCGCCGGGATGCCGGCGAAGATCGAGTTGAGCCACTTGGACGGCCGGGACGCGGGCAGGTACGTGATCTCCAGCTCCAGCTGGTTGCTGACGTACGCGTCCGCCGAGCCGACGTGCCGGTAGGTGTCGCGCATGACCGCGCTGGCGCCGATCGCGGACTCGTCGGTCTCGGTGGTGGTCCGGGTCGCGCCGATGATGCCGAGCCCGGTCGGCACCACCTCGCCGGGGTCGCCGCGGTGGTGGTCGACCGTGTCGCCGGCCGGCCGGGGCGGCTCGCCGGGCGCGACGGTCGGGTTGGGGACGATGCCGAGGAACCGGCCACCGAGCGAGCTGGCGCCCTCCCGGTCCTGGCCGTCGCGGCCCTCGGTCTTCTGGTAGTCCGTCCAGTAGCGGCCCATCGAGTAGTTGTCGTAGGAACCGTCGTACTGGTAGGCGCCGGCGCCGGCCGGCCGGTTGGCCCGCAGCAGCAGTTGCGGCCGGCTGATCCAGAACGGCCAGGACCGCATCGGCCGCAGCAGCAGGCCGCTGCCGAGCATCAGGTCGATGTGGCCGAGCAGCGAGCCCTGCGACAGCATCGCCTCCAGCTTCGGCAGGCCGCCCCGGGCGATCACCTGGCCGGCGCCGTCGACCAGCTCGAACCGCTTGGTGGTCAGCCCCGAGCTGTGCCGCAGCAGCAGCCGGCGGACCGCGGCCAGCACCGGGTTGACCGGCACCGTGCCCTGCATGTTGGCGCTGTCCGCGGGGACCCCGGCCGGGGCCAGCGCGGCCACCTCGGTCGGAGTGAGGAACTCGATCCGCTCGTTCACGGTCTGCTTCGGCAACTGCTGTGCGGTCACCACGGCCGGCACCCCGGCCGGTGGCACCGCCGGCACGGCGGCCGGCGCCGGCCGGTAGAACCGCAGCCCGCCGTCGGTGCGGACCTCGCGCGGCGGAACCTCGGCGGCCCGGCCCGGGGAGAGCATGTTCTCGTTCCACGAGACCACCGAGATGTCCCAGATGACGTCCGCGGCGTGCTCGTCGTACGGCGCCAGCGGCCGGGTGATCCACCGGCCGGTGACCGCGGTGTCGGCCTCCTTGCCCTGCGTGGCCCACTTGGACACCGCGTGCTTGCCGGTCAGCGTCGGGGTGGCCAGGATCTGCGCGCCGTCCGGGCCGCGGTCGAACGCCTCGGTGCCGAACTCGCCGCGGCCGCCGAGGATGTGCGACGCCGCCTGCCGGTCGGAGCCCTCGATCTTGGGCTGTGACTCGATGATGTCCAGCCGGGACAGGCTCACCTGCTGGGTGCCCTGGGCCGCGTTCACCGACCGGGGCCGCAGCACCACCATGCCGCGCCGGGTGGTCACCGCCCCACCACGCGGCAACTCCATCGTCAGCGGCCCGGTCGGGTCCCGGAGCAGGTGCGCGCGCAGGTTCGCGGCCGAGGTGAACGCGTCCACGGTGCCGCCGAGCTCGTGCGAGGTGTAGCCGAGGCCCTCCAGCATCCCGGTGACCGCGTCGTTGACCTCGTCCGAGCCGAGCACGTCGGAGACGATGTCGTCGGACGTGATCGGGGTGGCCAGGTCCGTCGGCCGGCCCTGCGAACCGCGCCCGCCGACGGTGGAGGCGCCCAGGTTGGCCGCGAGCGGGGTGCCGGCCACCGGCGCGGCCGTCTCCGGCAGCACGTACCGGATCGAGCCGGCCGGCGCCTGGTTGCGCAGCACGTCGACGCGGGCGGTGTGCGGGGCGAACCGCTGGCCGGCCGGGGGCTGCCAGAGCTGGCTGACCCAGGCCCCGGCCCGCCGGCCCCACAGGTTCAGCCAGCGCGGGCTGAGCACCCCGGGGAAGTACTCGACATCGACGCTGATCTCGTAGTTCACGTCGTAGTCGAAGGTGACCAGCGGGCCGCCTTCGGGCAGCGCGCCGCGCACGCCGAAGGAGAACACGCCGGTGCTCTCCCCGGCCGTCCGGGACCGGCTGTAGCTGTAGAGGTCCCCGCCCGCCCCGAACGTGCGCAGCGCGGAGTTCGGCCCGCCCCGGGTCGAGCCGGCGGCCACCGGCGGATCGGTGCGCTGGCCGATCGGGGCGCTCAGCACGCCGGTTCCGGAGCCGCTGAAGGTGGCCGCCAGCGACTCGCTGGCGCCGATCTCGGCGAAGAACGTCGGGATCGCGTTGGTGCCGCCGTTGGCCACCCGGCCCTGCCGCGGCACCTGCACCGCCGCGGCCGGACCGAGCCGCCGCCGCGGCCGGACCTGGATGGTGATCACCTCGGTGCCGCCGTTGGTCACCCGCCGGTACCGCTGCCGCAGCCCGCGCCGGCTGACCAGCCGGGGCGAGCCGGAGTTCATCGCCTCCGGGCTGTAGTTCGCCATCAGCTCGCGGCGCAGCTGCTGCCGCTGCCGCGGCGTCCAGTCGGCCAGCCCGAACCCGACGGCCTGCTCGGCTTCCTGGATGGCCTGCTCGATCCGCGGCGCGACCTGCTCGGCGCCGGCCAGCCGGTCGATGCTGGCCAGGCCGATGCCGGCGTCCGCGGCCACCTCGTCCGGCGGGCGCAGCACCGGCGGTGGCCCGGCCGGGGCGGGCGGGTTGACGTCGTTGGGCGGCACCACCGTGGCCGGGGCGGTGACGTGCTGCATGAGCGCCTCGAACCGGGCGCCCTCCCGCTCCGGCACCCGGATGAAGACCTCGCCGTCGGCGCTGACCACCTGGCTGGCGCCCGGCAGGTCGGACAGGATGTCGGCGTCGAACTGCATGATCGCGCGGTAGAGCCGGGTCGGGCCGGTGCTGCTGGCGGTGCGCCACTCGCCGCCGCCGATGGCCTGGTTCAGCGACCGGCCGGCCTCGGTGCTGGTGCCGACCTGGCCGCCCAGGCTGCCGAGCTCCCAGCCATGGCCGAAGTCGGTGTCCTGGAAGGTCAACCCGGTGCGGCCGAAGAAGCCCAGCCCGGCCGAGCCGCCGCCGCTCTCCCCGGTGCCGACCTGCATGCCCTGCCGGGACTCGATCTTCAGGGCGAGGTCGGGCGGGGTCGGGCCCTCGTCGATCCGCTGGATCGAGCGCAGCCGCGCGGTCAGCTGCAGCCCGGCGCCGCGGTCGCCGTGCTGGCCGCCGAGCGGCAGCCAGCTGGACGGGAACCCGGAGCCGGCGACGTGCTGCCAGGCCTTGAGCACGGTCGACTCGCGCAGGAAGTCACGCACGCCGCGGCGGAACCCGGCGCCGGCGTCGGGCACCGCCGCGAGCACCGCCCGCCGGATGCCGTCCAGCCCGCCGACCGACTGGGCCACCGCGAAGATCTGGCTCAGCGCGTTCGCCGCCTCCTGCTCCTGGGCCGCGGTCGGCGCCGGGGTGCCGGGGTTCGCGGCGACGTGGTCCCGGCCGGCGATGCCGAACTGCTGGTGCGCCGGGCCGGGCGGGCCGACCGCCGGCGTGGTCTCGGTCGGGAAGTCCAGCCGCAGCTGCTGCGGCGGGCTCTGGTGGCTCACCGGGGCCGGCCCGAGGGCCGCCCCGACCGCCGTCAGGTCGACCCGCAGCACCGCCCCGTTGACGGTGAAGTAGGACGAGGCGCCGTCGAAGTCCAGCTGCTTCATCCCGGAGATCACCGCGAGGTCGGACGTGCCCCAGCCGCCCTTGCTGGCGCCGCTGAGCGAGGCGCCGAAGACCGGGCCGACCTTGACCAGCCGCTCGGTGCCGGGCGCGCCGAACCCGGTCTGCGGCTGGATGCCGCCGGACCGGCTGACGCCCACGTTGAACGAGCCGCCGGACAGCTGCTCGTGCGTCTGGTCGGCGCCGGTGCCGCGCTTCTCGCCGGGCCGGACCTGACCGCGCTCGGCCTGCTCGGTCGGCAGGAACACGGGGTTGGCCGGGTTCGGCAGCTGCAGCCAGACCCGGGCCTCGACGGTCTGCCCGCCCCGGGTGACCGGGAACCGCAGCCCGTCCTGCAGCAGGCTCTGGCCGGCGACCTCGGTGCCCAGCCGGCGGAACTCGGCGCTGACCCCGTCCTGGACCTGCTGCCGCAGGCCCGGCTGGGCGGCCGGCACCGCGTTGCCGGCCAGCGCCGCCACCGCCGCGTCGCCGGCCGGCCCGCCGAGCGTGATCGGGCCGATCTGGCGCAGCCGGCCGCGCTCCCCCATCCCCCGCTCGGTGGTGGTCGGGTTCAGCCCGGCACCGGACGGGATCAGCCCGGCCGGCGGGTTGGCCGGCGGCTGCGCGGCGGCCGCCACCGACCTGGTCTGCCGGAACTGGTACTCCTGCGCGAACCGGGCCGGGGCGCCGGGTGGGCCGGCCCCCTGCACCACGGCGGCCTCGGCCGGCGGCAGCGGCTGCCGCCAGCGCTGGTCGCCGGTCAGCGGGCCGGCCGCCCGGGTGACGCCCGGCTGCCGGGCCGGCAGCGGCGCCTCGGTGGTGAGCGCGGTGACCAGCTCCGACCCGTACTGCTCGGTCGGCGGCTGGACCACGGCCGGCTGGGTCGGCGCGATCGTCGGCCCGGCCGGGGGCGGCGCGGCCACCACGGTCCGGGCCGGGAACCGCAGCCAGTGGCCGGCCGGCTGGCCGCCCGGACCGAACCGGGGCCGGGGCGCGCGGCCGGTGAGGTCGCTGCCGGTGGCGATCACCCGGCCGTCGGTGGTCTGCCAGACGTCGGTATCGGCGGCCCACACGTCCGCCGGCGTCGGCAGGGCCTGGCCGACCGCGGCGGCGAACGCGGTACCGCCGGCCGGCGTCGCCCCGGCCTGGCAGGCCACCAGCACCAGCGGCGTGCCCGGCACGTAGTCGGTGCTGGCGGCCAGCTCGGTCACGAACTGCGCTGGGCCGAGCTCCCGGCCGTCGCCGAGCACCAGCCGCTGCCCGTCCGCGGTCATGTGCGCGGCCACCACGTAGGCACCGGGGAACAGCGGCATCGCCGCCCGGGCCGCCGCGACCAGGGCCAGGTCGGCGCTGGTCGGTACGCCGAAGAACCAGCCGCGGTCGTTGCCGAGCGAGCCGGGCCGGTCGGCCACCAGCGGGCCGGTCAGCCGCGCGTTGTAGCCGGCCGGGGCCGGTCCGGCCAGCCGCTGCGCGGTCGTCCGGGACAGCGGCGAGGTGTCGTGCACGTCCAGCCGCAGCCGGTTGCGGACGTCCGCGGGCAGCGCGGCCAGCAGCGCGGTCACCCGGGTCCACTGCGCGGCGCTGAGCGAGGCGCCCCGGCCGCCGATGGTCACGGTCACCTGGTTGGGGTCCATCGGGGTGGCCCGGACCGCGGCGCCGATGCCCTCGCCCGCGCCGGCCGGCCGGATCCACAGCCCGCTCTGGGTCAGCTCGACCTGCACGCTGTCGTCCGCGCCGCGGCCGCCGCGGGACGGCGACCGGCCGGCCTGCCACACCCCGGGTTGGCCGGTGGGCTGCAGGCTGCCGAGCGGCGGCCGGACCGGGCTGAGCACCGGCGGCCGGGCCACCCCGGACGGGCCGGCGGGCGTGTGCCGGACGGTGCCGGCGACCGGGTGCTCGGTCAGTACCGGCACCCCGGTGCTGTCCGCCAGCGCCTGCGCCCGCGCGGTGGACTGCCGCCCGGCGAGCAGGATCCGCAGATCGGCCGGGGCCGGGCCCGGGCCCTGCTGCCCGGGCGGCGGTGCCGGACGCAGCCGGTTCACCAGGTCGACGACCTGCGCGTCGGTCAGCGTCGGGTCGACCGTGACGACGGTGGCGGCGCGCTCCGGCGCGACCTCGCTGGCGCTGGTCAGCAGCCGGGTGTGCCGGGCCTGGCCGGCCTGGTTGCCGGCGACCAGCGGCGGGTGCAGCACCAGCCCGGACGACACCGGGGCCAGCTGCAGCCCGACCGGGGTGGCCGTGGTCCGCGCCGCCGCGTCGGTGCGGAGCTGGCTGGCCGGCGCCGGGCCGACCGGCACCCCGGCCTGCTGACCCGCCTGCACCCCTGGCTGCGGACCGGCCTGGGGCCCCAACTGCGGACCGGGCGCCGGCCCAGCCACCTGGGGTCCGAACAAGCCGGGCGGGAGACCCGGCGGGAGACCGGGTGGGAGACCCGGCGGGAGACCGGGCGGCAGGCCGGGCGGGAGCCCCGGCGGCGGGCCGGCCGGACCGCCGGGACCGGGGCCGACGCCGGGGCCCGCGGCGGCCCCAACCAGCGGCGCCGGCACGGCGGCCGGCGGCGTGTTCCGGCGGAACTGCCACCAGCCGCTGGCCGTCGTCGGGCCGTCGTGCGCGAGCACGTCGGCGAGCAGCCGGTCCGCGACGCGCTGGCCGTAGGACTGGGCACCGCCGGCCGCGCCGTTCGGCAGCACCAGCCGCAGGTCCCGCTGGCCGGCCGGGAGCAGCGGCTGCAGCCGCTGCAGGCCGAGCAGCAGCGCGTCCCGGCGGACCAGCGGGTCGGTCACCACGACCGTGGTCCGGGCCGGGTCGGGCCCGAGCGCCGCGGGTGCCGCCGGCGCCGCCAGCCCGGCCGACTGGATCACCACGGTGCCCCCGACCGGGTGCGCGACCAGGTCGTTGCCCAGCTCGACCGGGCCGGCCAGCAGGCCGCCCAGCTCGACCACCGGGGCCGTCGAACCGGTCCAGCCGGCCGGCTCCGCGGGCGCGAACACCCCGGGCAGCGCCGGCCGCGGGTCGATCCGGCTGGCCAGCGGCAGCTCGCCGCGGACCACGTCGACCAGGTCCTCGCCGTACACCTCGGGCGGGTGGGTCGGGCCGAACCGGATCCAGTTGCCCGGCCGGGTCTGGCCGAACGCGGGCCGGCCGGCCGCGTTCAGGGTGAACCGGGCCGCCCGGACCCGGCCGTGCGCGTCCTGAACGATGTCGTCCGGGGTGGCCAGCACCTCGGTGCCGAGCGCGGCGCTGAGCTCCTCGGCGAACGAGGTGAGCCCGCCGGCGACCGCCGGCCCGGCGGCGGGCCCGGGCATCGCGGCCGGGCCGAGCCGGGCCGCCCCGGCGGCGACCAGCACGATGCCGCGGCCGTGCCGGTCGGGCAGCCGCTGGACCAGCGCGGCGAACCCGGCGGCGTCGTACTGCTGGCCGCCGTAGGTGACGGTGCGGGTGACCGGGTCGAGGCCGCCGATGGCGAGCGTGTAGAGGCCGCCGCCGCCCGGCGCCGGAACGGCCGGCGCCGGAACGGCCGGCGCCGGAACGGCCGGCGCCGGAACGGCCGGCGCCGGTACGGCCGGCGCCGGTACGGCCGGCGCCGCGCCCGGGTGCGGCGCGGGCGCCTGGAACGAGGGCAGCGCGTACGCCTGCAGCAGCCGGTCGCGGCGGGCGGTGGCGGCGGCCTGCGCCTCCCCCACGGTCGCGGCCCGCCGGGTCGCCTCGCTGTCGGCCGGGAACAGCCGGCCGGCCGGCACCGGGTGGCCCAGCGCGTGCGTGATGCCCTTGGCCCGGGCGGTCTCCGGGTCGACCAGCAGCTCGGCGGCGTCGTCGATGCGGAACATCAGCCGGGTGGTGCCGCCGTCGAAGAACCGCATCACCCGGCCCACGTACGGGATGCGCTGCGCCCACTGCGGCATCCCCATGATCGCCCGCTGGTCGTGCGCGTCGATCTCGATCTCGACCATGATGCCGGCGCGGACCCGCAGGTACTCGGTCTCCCGGTTGCGGAACGTGCCGCGCAGCCGCTTGCTGTCGGCCACCTCGGAGATCTCGGTGCCGCCACTCGGTCCACCGGAGAAGAACAGGTTCTGGCTGCGGTTCTCGGCCCGCGAGCCGGGCGCCGGGTCACGCGCGCCGGTCCGGATGACCGGCCCGCCGAAGAGGCTGGCCGCGACCGACCGGTTGCCCTTGTCGGCGGTCTCCGACTCGTCGAAGTGGTACGTCTCCGAGTACATGAACGACGGCACCCAGTCCAGCGGACGGCCGTCGTAGAAGGCGTACCGGATGCGCACCCGGCCATTGGTGTCGGTCAGCGCCCCGCCCTCGCGGACCAGCGCCGGCGAGACGTACCCGCCCGGGCCCAGCGCGTACCGGGACGCCCGGGTCAGCCGCGGGAACGAGATCGCGTTCAGGAAGCCGGCGAAGCCGCCGCCGTCCGGGCGGAGCAGCCGGGAGACGGTGCCGCCGTAGCCGCGGCTGCGCTCGCCCACGCTGGCCTGCTCGCCGCTGAACGCGGCGAGCGCCTGGCCGGCCAGGTCCCGGATCGCCCGGTGGTCGACCGAGGCCACGTGCACCTGCCGGCGCAGCACGTTCTCCGGGGTCACCTCGAACTCGGTCAGCCCGGCGGTGTTCGCGATCTGCAGCCGCGGGTCGCCCCGCGGGACGACCTCCTGCACCACCGGCGCGGCCGGCGCGGCGGCCCGGTTGTTCGCCAGCGGTCCGGGCAGCGCGTCGGTGTACTGGGTGACCCGCGGCACCAGCACCCGCTCGCGCATGAGCAGCTGCTCGGTCAGTCCTTCCGCGGCCGGGGTCAACGCGGCCGCCGGGCGGCGCAGCCCGCCGACCCAGGACCAGATCGCGGCCGGCGCGCCGCCGAACACCGCGTTCAGCAGCCGGGACGGCCGGGACGCCGGCACGTAGGTGATGTCCAGCCGGAACCCGTTGGAGACGTAGCGGTCGGTCGAGCCGATCATCCGGTAGGTGTCCCGGTCGATCGTGGTGTGCGAGCGGGCCGACTCCTCGGCGGTCGACCAGTCCACGTTCGCGCCCGGGATCTCCAGCACCGTCGGCACCCGGTTCCCGCCCGGGGTGTGCTGCCCGGCCGGCTCGGTCGGGGTCGACTGCACCAGCCGGGCCGCGATGTTCGCCCCGGCGGCCGTGGTGTCGGTGTGCCGGGCCTCGCGCTTGTCGTAGCCGGTCCAGTACACCCCCTGGGAGAACCCCTCCAGGGTGCGGTCGTAGTGGTAGCCGCTCGGGTCGCGGGTGGCCCGCAGCACGATGCTCGGCCGGGAGATCCAGAACGGGAACGCCCGCGACGCCGGCCGCAGCACCAACCCGGCACCCAGCATCATGTCGATGTGCCCGTTCAGCGCACCCGAGTTCAGCATCGCCTGCAACGTCTCCGGGGCGGCCCCGCGCCGCTCGGTCCCCTCGACCGTCCACTTGCGAGTCAGCAGCGCCGGGTTGTTGGTGCGCAGCAGCCGCTGCACGGCCGCCACCGCCGGGTTGGCCTTCGGCGTGACGATGGACGGCTCCAGCTGCGTCGCGGTCGGCGGCCCGTACTGGACCGGCGGCGTGATGAACTCCAGCCGGTCGTTCACGGTCTCGCCCGGTAGCTGCCCGGGCCGCAGCACGGCCGGGACGCCGGCCGGGAGCGGCGCGGCGGCCAGCGCGGCGGGCCGCAGGAACTGCAACCCGCGGTCGACCCAGAGGAAGTTCTTGGTCACGTTCCGGCCGCCGCGCCAGACCAGGTTCTCGCCCCAGACCATCGTGGTGGCGGTCCACACCACGTCCGCGTCGAAGTTGTCGTAGGTGGCCGCGCCGTGGGTCAGCCAGCGCCCGCTGACCCCGGTGTGCGCCTCCTTGCTGGCGTCGGCCCAGGTCGACTTCTGCGTCCGGCCGGCGTACGGCACCGCCTGCGCGTTCGAGCCGTCGCCGTGGCTGGCCAGCAGGGTGCCCGGTTCCGGGCGCAGGTTGCCGGATCGGGCGGTCGAGGCGGTGTCGCTGCTCTCGGTCTTCGGCTGGGACTCCAGGATGTCCAGCCGGCGCACCTGCGCGGCGCCGGTGCCCTGCCGCTCGCCGAAGGTGGCCGCCTGCAGCGTGATCCGGGCCCGCTTGGTGGTGAACAGGCCGCCCTGGGTGACCTCGAACGTGAGCTGCCCGTCCGCGTTGCGCAGCAGGTGCGCCCGCAGCGCCGCCGGCGTGGTCAGCTTCTGGATCTGCCCCTCGATCGCCTCGGCCCGCATCCCCTGCGCCACCAACTGGGTGCGCAGCCAGTCGGCCACCGCGTCGGAGCCCAGCACGTCGGTCACCATGTCGTCCTGGGTGATGGTGCCCTGCTGGGCGAGCTGGGTGGTGGTGAACGGGGCCGGCCGGGCGAGCACGGTGCCGGGCGCGGGCGGCCGGGCGGCGCCGTCCGGCATCGCCGTGCCCGGCGCGGCGGCGGTCGCGGCCGGGGCCAGCCCGTCCGGCACCACGTACCGGATCAGGCCGTCGGCCACGGACCGGCGCGCGGTGCCGCCCCAGCGCCAGACCTGGCCGAAGTCCGACCGCCGCCAGACCGCCCGGGCCAGCCCGCGCAGCTGCTGCCAACCCGCCCAGGACCGGCTCGCCGTCCCGGACCGGAACTCCACCTCGACGTCGATGTCGTAGGAGACGTCGTAGTCGAACGTCCGCACCGGGCCGGCGTCGAACAGCGCGCCGCGCACCCCGAAGGAGAACACCCCGGTGTTCTGCCCGAGCGCCCGCGACCAGGTGTACGAGCCCTCGTAGTTCGCGCCCATGGTCAGCCACTTCGGCGCGTGCCGGCGCATGAAACTGTTCGCCTGCAGGCCGCGGGCGCCCTGCACGGTCAGCTCCGGGGTGAACTTGGCGGTGATCGTGTCGTTGGCGCCGACCTCGGAGTAGAACGTCGGGATCACGTCGATGGACGCGTTGTCCACCCGGCCGGGCCGGGACGGGTTCGCGGCGCCGGTGCCGTCGGCCGCGATCCCGGCCCGCCGCGGCCGCACCTTGATCTTGATCAGCTCGGTGCCGCCGGCCACCGAGCGGCGCAGCGTGTGGGTCAGCCCGCCCCGGCTGACCAGCTCCTGGCCGCTGGCGACCATCCCCTCGGTGCCGAAGATCGGGGCCAGCTGCTGGCGCAGCCGCAGCCGTTCCCGGGGCGACCAGGGCAGCGCCCACGGCTGGTTGCGCTCGGCTTCCCGGATCGCGGTGATGATCTCCGGCAGCACCCGCTCCGAACCGCCGAGCCGGTCCACCACGGCCGGGCCCAGGCCGACGTCGTGCTCGACCTCGGCCGGCGGCACCTTCGCCGGCGGCACCGGGGCGTTCGCCGGCGGCACCGGGTCGACGTCGGTCGCCGGCGGCGGTGCCGCGGCCGGGTCCATCGCCCGGGCCAGCTCCGCCTCGAACCGGGCCACCTCCCGCTCCGGCACCCGGATGTAGACCACCCCGTCCGTACCGACCTCGGTGGCCACGTTCGGGTCGGTGCTGAACAGCTCGGCGGTGTACCGCATCTCGGCCCGGTAGAGCACGGTCGGCCCACCCGCGGTGCCGGGCGCGCCGGTGTAGTTGACCGTCCGCCACTCGCCGCCGCCGGTGGTGGCCGATGCCGACCGGGCGGCCGCGCTGCCGCCGCCCTCGGCCAGCTGGACCTGGAAGTTGTGGTTCTGGCCGGGCGCCGCGGCCGGGTCGCCGAAGGCGAACGTGAACCGCTGGGTGGCCCGGGCGTCCACCGAGCCGGAGCCGCCCTCGGTGCTGGTGACCTGCTTGCCGATCCGGCTCTCGATCTTCAACTGGCCGGTGAGGTTCTCCACCCGCTGGACCGACCGCAGCCGGGTCCGGACCGAGAAGCCGGCCTGGTGCGCGGTGCCACCGCCGACGGTCAGCCAGGACGACGTCCGGCCCGGCCCGGCGAACACCCCCCACTCCTGCAGCAGCCAGGCCTCGTTCAGCTCCCGGTAGACGTTGTCCGAGAACTCCTGGCTGCGGTTCGGGAACTGGGCCAGCACCCGCTCGCGCAGCCGCTCCAGACCGGCGATCGACTGCGGGATCGCGAACACCCGGCCGAGCACGCCCTCGACCCGCCGCTCCTGCTCCCGGCGGGCGTTGCGGGCCATCCGGGACACCGGATAGGTGCCCTCGTGCCGGGCCTGGCCCTCGCCGACCAGGCCGAGCCGCGGGCCGAGCGCCGGCGGCGCGCCGAGCGGCGCCGCGGTCTCGGTCGGGAACCCGACCCGGACCGCGAGGTCCACCGGGGTGGGCCGGTTCAGGTGCCCGCGCGGCTGCCCGGTGGTCGGGTTGATCTCCTGCACGGTCACCCAGAGCCGGCTGCCCGGCACGTCGAAGTACGCCGACCGGCCGTCGTACATCAGCTGCCGCATGGCCGAGACCACCGACAGCTCCGAACCGGTCCAGTTCGCCCCGCTGCCGGCGTTGACCGCGCCGCCGAGGTTGAACGTGAACCCGGACGCCGCGCCGAAGCCGGGGAACCCGAGCGGCCCCTGCGGGGTGATTCCGGCCGGCCGGCTCACCGAGACGGCCCGGCTGGAGCCGATCACGTCCTCCTTCAGCTGGTCGGCGCCGGTGCCCTGCTTCTCGCCGACCGGCACCCGGCCGCGCTCGGCCACGTCCGCCGGCACCACCGTGGCGCCGTCGGCCGGGCCGAGCGTCAGGCTGACGTTGACCCGGTAGGTCCGGCCGTCCTCGGTGACGAGCACGGTGATGCCGTCGCTGGCCAGTTGCTGGCCGGCCTGCTGGCTGCCCAGCCCGGGCTGGTCGGCCACGCCCGGCTCGCCGGACAGCCGGGCCCGCACCGCCGCCTGCACGTTCCGGACGAACCCGGCCGAGTCCATCCCGACCGTGGTGTCCTCCAGCAGCGGGGCCAGCGCGTCGATCAACGCCTGGTCGCCCGCTCCGCCGAGGGGCCGGCCGCCGACCGCGTCGATCCGGCCGCGCACGCCCCAGGACGGGTGCAGCGCCGGGCCGCCGGGCCACAGCTGGTCGGCGAACCCGCGCGGCGGCACGTACTGCGGCGCGGCTGCCTCGGCGAGCAGCTCCTCGACGATCCGCCGCTCCGCCTCGGTGATCGCGGCCTGCCGGACGATCTCGTCCCGCTCGGCCGCCAGCGTGGCCTGGTACGTCGCCTCCGCCGGCGCGACCGCCCCGGCGACGGCGGCGGCCAGCGTGGTGGCCCGGGCCATCTCGGCCGCCACCCGGGCCGAGGCGTCCACCGCGGGCGCGGCCAGCAGGGTGCGCTGCAGTTCGGCGTAGGTCTCGCGGTGCGCGTCCAGCAGCGTCTGCGCCGCGGCCGGGTCGGGCGCGGTGCCGTTGGTCAGGCTGGCGTCCAGGTTCCGGATCTCGGCGGCCAGCTGCGTGGCCTGCTGCCTTGCCGCCTGCACCGGGGCGCTGACCAGGGCGGCCTGGTGCGCCGCGGCCAGGATCTGCGCGGCGGCCGCGTCCGCCGCGGCGGTCAGCGCGGCCAGCACCGCCGGGTCGCTCCGCCCGGCCAGCGGGACCTGGTTCAGCACCTGCTGGCGCGCGTTGGTCGCGGCGGCCCGGGCCGGTCCCAGTTCGAGGTTCAGCGCGGCGGCCGCGGCCAGGTCGGCCACCGCGTCCTCGACCGCCTGGGTCGGCACCGCGGCCAGCTGCCCGAAGGCCGGCGCCGGCCCGGCCTGCTGCGCGACGGTCCGCAGCGCGGTGCCGGCGGCGGTGGCGGCGGCCACGGCGGCCGGGCGGGCCGGGTCGACCACCACCCGGAGCACCTCGGCGCCGGCCACGGCGGCCCGGGCCCGGCCGACCTGGTTGGCCAGCTGCGCCACCGCGGCGGCCACCTCGGCCGGCGGCTGCTGCCCGGCCTGCTGGATCTGCGCCCGCTGCGCCGGGGTGAGCACGGCCCAGCGGAAGTCCGCGGGGAGCTGCCCCGGCTGGCGGGACGGCATGGTGGTCGGCGCGAGCGCGGCGACCAGGTCGGCGCCGTGCGGCGTCGGCGGGCCGACCACGGCCGGCAGCATCGGGCCGGGGCCGCCGGGCGCCGGGCCGACCGGGGCCGGCGCGGCGGCCGCGGTGGCCGCCGGGAAGCGCAGCCAGTTCCCGGTGCCGTGCTGGCCGGGGCCGAACTGGGGCCGCAGCTGGCCGCCGGCGAACACCGCCGGGGTGGCGATGACCCGGCCGTCGGTGGTCTGCCAGACGTCGGTGTCGGCGGCCCACACATCCGCCGGGGTGGGCAGCGCCTGGCCGACCGCGGCGGCGAACGCGGTCCCGCCGGCCGGGGTCGCCCCGGCCTGGCAGGCCACCAGCACCAGCGGCGTACCCGGCACGTAGTCGGTCGTGGCCAGCTCGGCGACGAACTGCTCCGGGGTCAGCTCCCGGCCGTCGCCGAGCACCACCCGCTGCCCGTCCGCGCTGGTGTGCGCGGCCGCCACGTATGCGCCCGGGAACTGCGGCAGCGCCGCCCGGGCCGCGGCGACCAGCGCCGGGTCGCCGGTTCCGGAACCGAAGAACCAGCCCCGGCCGGCGCCCAGCGACCCCGGCGCCTGCTGGTTGCCGGACGTACCCGACGGCCCGGACTGCGACGGCCCGGACGGCGGCAACCCGGGTGGCGGACCCTGCTGGAAGCCCAGCTGCGCCCCCTGCTGGGCGCCGAACTGCGGCCCGGTCGGACCGGTCGGCGGCGGCCCCGGCGGGCCGGGCGGCGCCAGCCCGGCGATCGCCGGGTTGGCGACCGGGACCGGCACGGCGTTGCGGCGGAACCGGAACCAGCCGCCGGTCTGCGGGTTGGCGCCGGCGTGCGCGGTCACGTCGACCAGCAACCGGCCGGCCGCGTGCTGGGCGAACGAGTTGGCCGCTCCGGTGGCCGCGCCGCCGGGCAGCAGCAGCTGCAGGTTCCGCTGGCCGGGCGGCAGCAGCGGCTGCAGCCGCTGCAGGCCGAGCAGCAGCGCGTCGGCCCGGACCGCCGGGTCGATGACGGTGACCGTGGTCGAGCCCTGTGCCGGCGCCGGGCCGGGCACCGCCGCCGGCGGGGCCACCCCGGCCCGGCCGATCACCACCGGGCCCGTGTTGCCGCCGAGCCGGGTCGCGGTCAGGCCGTTGCCGATGTCGACGGTGCCGGTCAGCCGGCCGGCCAGCTCGTCCAGCGGGACGGTGGAGCCGGTCCAGCCGACCTCCTCGGCCGGCGCGAACACGGCCGGCAGCGCCGGCCGCGGCTCGATCCGCTCGGCCACCGGCAGCTCCGTGCGGGCCACCTCGACCAGGTCCTCGCCGTGCACGGTGGGCGGCCCGGCCGGGCGGTGCAGCACCCAGTTGCCGGGCCGGAACCCGCCCGGCACCGGCCGGCCGCCGGCGTCCAGCGCGAACCGGGCAGCCCGCACCCGGCCGTGCGCGTCCTGGTAGACGTCGTCCGGGGTGGCCAGCACGTCCACGCCCAGCGCGGTGCTCAGCTCCTGCGCGAACGAGGTGTGCCCGGCGCCGTCCGGGTGCGGCTGGGCGGCGCCGCCGGCGGCCAGCACCAGCGGCCGCTGCGCCCAGTCCGGCAGCCGCCGCACCAGCGCGGCGAACTGGGCGGCGGTGTACTGCTGGCCGCGGTACGTGACGGTCCGGGCGACCGGGTCGAGGCCGCCGATGGTGAGCGTGTAGAGGCCGGTGCTGCCGCCCGGGTGGGCCGGCGTGGGCGTCCCGCCGGGGTACGGCGTCGGCGCCAGCAGCGAGGGCAGCGCGTACGCCTGCACCAGCCGGTCCCGGCGGGCGTCGGCGGTGGCGGTGGTCTCGGCGTCGGCCGGGAAGTGCCGGCCGGCCGGCACCGGGTGGCCCAGCTGGTGCTGGATCCCCCTGGCCCGCGCGGTCTCCGGGTCGACCAGCAGCTCGGCGGCGTCGTCGATGCGGAACATCAGCCGGGTGGTGCCGCCGTCGATGAACCTGGCCAGCCGGCCCACGCCGGGGAGGTTCTGCGCCCACTGCGGCATCCGCGTGATCGCGCGCTGGTCGTGCGCGTCGATCTCGATCTCGACCATGATGCCGGCGCGCACCCGCAGGTATTCGGTCTCCCGGTTGCGGAACGTGCCGCGCAGCCGCTTGCTGTCGGCGAACTCGGCGATGTCGTTGCCGGCGCTCAGGCCGCCGGACACGAACAAGTTGAGGTTGCGGTCCTCGGCCCGGGAGCCGGGCGCCGGGTCGCGCTCGCCGGCCCGGATGATCGGCCCGCCGAACAGGCCGCCCCCCGCCGACCGGGCCGCCTTGTCGACGGTCTCCGACTCGTCGAAGTGGTACGTCTCCGAGTACAGGTACGACGGCACCCAGTCCAGCGGGCGGCCGTCGTAGAACCTGTACCGGATCTTGATCCGGCCGTTCGTGTCGGTGAGCACCCCGCCCTCGCGCACCAGTGGCGGCGAGACGTACCCGTCCGGCCCCAGCGCGTGCCGGGAGGCCCGGGTCAGCCGCGGGAACGAGATCGTGTTGAGGAAGCCGGCGAAGCCGCCGCCGTCCAGCCGCAGCAGCCGGGCCACGGTGCCACCGAAGCCGCGGCTCTGCTCGCCGACGCTGGCCTGCTCCCCGGCGAACGACCGCAGCGCCTGGCTGGCCAGGTCCCGGATGGCCCGGTGGTCGATCGAGGCGACGTGCACCTCCCGGTGCAGCACGTTCTCCGGCGTCACCTCGAACTCGGTCAGCCCGGCGTTGGCGATCTGGGTGGCCGGGTCGGCCTCCGGTGCCACCTCCTGCACCACCGGCGCGGCCGGCGCGGTGGCCAGGTTGTTGGCGAAGGCGCCCGGCAGCACGTCGGTGTACTGGGTGACCCGCGGCACCAGCACCCGCTCGCGCATGAACAGCCGCTCGGTCAGCCCCTGGTCCGCCGGGGTCAGCGCGGCGCCCGGCTGGCGCGCCCCGCTGTACCGGGACCAGACCGCCGCCGGGATGCCGCCGAAGATCGTGTTGAGCAGCTTGGACGGCCGGGACGCCGGCACGTACGTGATCTCCAGCCGGAACCGGTCGTTGGCGTACCGGTCGGTGGGGCCGACCATCCGGTAGGTGTCCCGGTCGATCGTGGTGTGCGAGCGGGCCGACTCCTCGGTGGCCGACCAGTCCACGTTCACGCCCGGGATCTCCAGCACCGCCGGCACCCGGTTGCCGCCCGGGGTGTGCTGGCCGGCCGGCTCCCCCGGCGGCGACTGGACGAACCGCGCGCCGAGGTTGAGGCCGCCGCCCAGCTGCGGGTCGGTGCCGCGCCGCGCCTCGTGCTTGTAGTAGCCGGTCCAGTACACGCCCTGGGAGAAGTTCGCCAGCGTCCGGTCGTACGTGTAGCCGGCCGGCGCGGCGCCGCCGGTGGCCGTCTCGTCCGGGTCGCGGGTGGCCCGCAGCACGATGCTCGGCCGCGAGTTCCAGAACGGGAACGCCCGACCGGCCGGCCGCAGCACCAGCCCGGCGCCCAGCATCAGGTCGATGTGCCCGTTCAGCGCGCCGGAGTTCAGCATCGCCTGCAGCGTCTGCGGGGCGGCGCCGCGCGGGTCGACCCCCTCGATCGTCCACCTGCTGGTCAGCAGCCCCGGGCCGTGCTGCCGCAGCAGCCGCTGTACGGCCTCCACCGCCGGGTTCTCCCGCGGCGTGACGATGGACTGCTCGGGCAGCGCCGGGTTCGGCGCCACGCCCGCCACCGGGAGGAACTCCAGCCGGTCGTTCACCGTCTCGCCCGGCAGTTGGCCGGGGTCGAGGGTGGGTGGGACGCCGGCCGGCAGCGGCGCGGCAGGCACCGGCGCGGGCCGCAGGAACTGCAGGCCGCGGTCGACCCAGGTGAAGCTCTGCTCGACGTTCGGGCGGCCGGACCAGACCAGGTTCTGGCCCCAGACCATCGTCGTCGCGGTCCAGACCACGTCCGCGTCGACGTCGTTGTACGCGACCGGCTCGTGCGTCAGCCAGCGCCCGCTGACCCCGGTGTGCGCCTCCTTGCTGCTCTCCGACCAGTTGCGCCCGGACGAGCTGCCGACGTACGGCACCAGCTGCTCGACCGCCCCGTTGCCGGCGGAGGCCAGCAGCGTCCCCGGCTCGGGCCGGAAGTTGTTCCGCCAGCCGCCGCCCCGGGTCTCGGCGCCCTCGACCTTGGGCTGCGACTCCAGGATGTCCAGCCGGCGCACCTGGGCGGTGGCGGTGCCCGGCCGCTCCCGGAAGGTGCTGGCCTGCAGGGTGATCCGGGCCCGCTTGGTCTTGAAGAACCCGCCCTCGGTCACCTCGAAGGTGAGCTGCCCGTCCGGGTTGCGCAGCAGGTGCGCCCGCAACGCGGCCGGCGTCGTGAGCTTCTGGATCTGGCCCTCGATCGCCGCCAGCCGCATCCCCTGCGCGGCCAGCTGGACCCGCAGCTGCTGGGCCAGCGCCTCGGCGCCGAGCACCCCGGTGATCATGTCGTCCTGGCTGATGTCGCCCCGCGCGCCGAGCTCGTTGCCGGTGAACGCGTTGCCGGCCTCCCGGGTCTCCACGCTGCCCGGCACGCCCCGCGCAGCGCCATTCGGGGTGACGGGCAGGGCCGGTGCCGGCGCGCCGGCCAGCGGCGCCAGCGCCTCGGGCACCACGTACCGCACCAGCCCGCCGTCCACGCTCCGCTGGCCGCGGCTGGTCGGCCAGGCCGGGTCGCCGGTGTCCAGCCGCCGGTAGCCGGCCCGCATCAGCCCGGCCAGCTGCGGGAAGCCGGTCCAGGAGCGGCTGGCCACCCCCGCCTTGAAGTCGACCTCGACCTCGATGTCGTACGAGACGTCGTAGTCGAACGTCTGCACCGGACCGGAGTCGAACAGCGCACCGCGGACGCCGAACGAGAACACGCCCGTGCTCTGCCCGGTGCCGCGCGGCTTGCTGCCGCTGAGCTCGTTGTTGCCGCCCAGCGCCAGCCAGTTGGGGGCGTGCCGGCGCATGAAGCTGCTCTGCTGCAGCCCGGCCGCGCCCTGCAGGGTCAGCTCGGCGCTGCCCTGCACGGTCAGCGACTCGTTGGCGCCGGCCTCGGAGAAGAACGTCGGGATCAGGTCGATCGACGCGTTGTCCACCTGGCTGACGCGCGGTGGGTTGGCGATGCCGGTGCCGTTCTGCGCGATCCCGGCCCGCCGTGGCCGTACCTTGATCTTGATCGTCTCGGTGCCGCCGGAGACCTGCCGGCGGACCGTGTGGGTGAGCCCGGTCCGGCTGACCAGTTCCTCGCCGGAGGACACCATGCCCTCGGTGCCGTAGATCGGGGCCAGCTGCTGGAGCAGCCGGTGCTGCTCGCGCGGCGACCGGCGCAGCGCCCACGACTGGTTCCGCTCGGCCGCGCTGATCGCGTCCAGGATGCCGGGCAGCACCCGCTCGGACCCGCCGAGCCGGTCGATCACGGACGGCCCGAGCCCGGAGTCGTGCTCGACCTCGGTTGGCGGCCGGTGGGCCGGCGGCGGCGGGGCGCCCGCCGGCAGCGCCGGGGCCGGGTCGTTCGGCGGCGGCACCGGGTTGTTCACCGGGTCCACGGCGTGTGCCATCTCGGCCTCGAACCGGGCCACCTCGCGCTCGGGCACCCGGATGAAGACCACGCCGTCGGCGCCGACCTCGGTGGCGATGTTCGGGTCGGTGGCGAACAGCCGCGCGGTGTATCGCATCTCGGCCCGGTAGAGCACGGTCGGGCCGCCCGCGGTGCCGGCCGCACCGCCGTAGTTGACCGTCCGCCACTCCCCGCCGCCGAGCGTCGCCGACGCCGACCGGCCGGAGCTGTCGCTGACCCCCTCGGCGAGCTGGAACTGGAAGTTGCTGTTGCCGCCGGGCGGTGCCGCGGTGTCGCCGAAGGTGAACGTGAACCGCTGGGTGCCCCGGGCGCTCACCGAGCCGGAGCCGCCCTCGCCGCTGGTGACCTGCTTGCCGACCCGGCTCTCGATCTTCAGCTGGCCCGGCCGGGTCGTGCCGGTGTCCACCCGCTGGATCGACCGCAGCCCGGCCCGTACGTCGAATCCCATCTGCTGGTTGGTGCCGCCGCCCACGGTCAGCCAGGGCGACGGTCGACCGGCGCCGAAGAACGGCCCCCACTCCTGCAGCAGCCAGGCCTCGTTCAGCTCCCGGTAGACGTTGTCCGAGAACTCCTGGCTGCGGTTCGGGAACTGGTCCAGCAGCCGTTCCCGCAGCACCTCGAGGCCGGCGATCGACTGCGGGATGGCGAACACCCGCCCCAGCACGCCCTCGATCCGACCGATCTGCTGCTCACGCAGGGCCGCCGCCGGGCTGCCGGGGGCCGGGAAGGTGCCTGCCGCCTGCAGCTGCTCCTCGCCGGTCAGCCCGATCGGGTTGCCCGGCACCGGCGCGGCCTGCCCGGCCGGCTCGGCGGTCTCGGTCGGGAAACCCAACCGGACCGGCAGCTGGGTGCCGGCCGGGTTGTGCGCCGCGCCGCGCGGCAGCCCGGTGACCGGGTGTACCTCCCTGATCGAGAGGCTGAACACGGCGCCGGGCACGTTGAAGTAGGCCGACCGGCCGTCGTACATCAGCTGCCGCATCGCCGACACGACCGACAGCTCCGAGCCGGACCAGTTCGCCCCGCTGCCGCCGGAGACCCCGCCACCGGGGTTGAACGAGAACGCCGCCAGCTTGTCCAGGCCGGGGAACCCGAGCGGACCCTGCGGGGTGATGCCGGCCGACCGGTTCACCGAGACGCCCCGGCCGGAGCCGATCACGTCCTCCTTGAGCTGGTCGGCGCCGGTGCCCTGCTTCTCGCCGAGCGGCACCCGGCCCCGCTCGACCTCCTCGGGCCGGACGAACGCGGCGCCTGCCGTGTTGCTCAGGTCCAGCCGCACCGTGGCCTGGAAGGTCCGGTCGCCGACGGTGACCCGGACGGTGATCCCGTCGCTGGCCAACTGCTGCCCGGCCTGCTGGCTGCCCAGGCCCGGCTGGTCGGCCGTCCCTGGCAGGCCGGAGAACCGGGCCAGCACCGCGGCCTTGATCGCGGGCAGCAGCGCCGCCGGCAGGTCGGTGCCGGGCACCGCCTTGGCGAACTCCGCGTCGATCAGGTCGACCAGCGCCTGATCGCCGGCCGCCTCGCCGAGCGGGGTCCCGTCCACCGCGTCGATCCGGCCGCGCACTCCCCAGGACGGCTGCGCGTCCACGCCCGGCCGCAGCGCCGTGACGAACCCGGGCGGCAGGTCAAACTGCGGCGTACGGGCCGCCTGCGCGTTGGCCTCGACGATCCCCCGCTCCGCCTCGGTCATCGCGGACTGCCGGCCGATCTCGTCCAGCGCCGCCTGCTCGGCCGCGGTCCGCCGCTGGTTCGCCGCCGGCGCCGCCGCGTCGGCCCGGGCGACCAGCGCCCGTGCCTCGGCCAGGTCCTGCTCCGCGCCGGCGATGATCTGCCGGTTGGCGACGCTGGCCAGATCGGTCCGGATCTGGTCGTACTCGGCGGACAGTTGGGTCACCTGGGCCGCCGCGGCCAGGTCGTTCGGTGCGGCGGCCTGCGCCTGGTCCAGCCGCTGGGCGAGCTGCAGGACCTGCTGCCGGGCCGCCGCGGCCGGGCCCGCCGCGGCGTTGGCCGCGTTCACCAGCAGGCGCGCCTGCTCCACCCGGCCGACGGTGTCGGCGACATCGTCGACCCCGGTGCCAGCCTGCCGGATCTGCGCCGCGGCGGTCTGCCCGGCGCCCTGGGCGTTCTGGAAAACGTCCGTGGCCGCCTGCTGGATCGCATCCAGCTCGGCCAGCCGGGCCAGCGCCTGTACCGCACCGGCGACGGTGGGCTGGTTGGCCGCCCGCGCCGCAAGGGTCATCACCTGCTGGCGCGCGGTTGTGCCGGCCGTGACGATCGTGTTCGCGACCGCCCCGATCTGGTTGTGGATGTGCTGTGCCGCGGCCACCTCGCCGCGGGCCCAGACCGCGCGGACCGCGAACTGGCGCACCGCCGTCGTCACCGCATTCGGCGGGGCCGCACCGGCCTGCTGGATCTGCAACTGCTGTTGCGGGTTCAGCACGCTCACCCAGCGGAAGTCGCTCGGCAGCGGCACCGGCCGGCCGGCCGGCTCGGCCCGCAGCCCGGCCGGCATCTCGGCGCTGCGCTGCGCGCTGGCCAGGTCGGCCGGCAGCACGGTCCGGGTGACGGTGCCCGGGCCGGGCGTGCCGGTCGGGGTGCTGCCGGTGGTGGGGGTGTGCAGCACCCAGTGGCCGGTGCCGGAGTCGCGGCCGGTACGGATCGGGACCACGGTGCCGTCCGGCCGCACCCCGGTCGCGGTGGCGAGCACCCGGCCGTCGGTGGTCTGCCAGGCGGCGGCGTCCGGCGCCAGCACGGCGGTGTCGAGCGCGGTGGCCAGACCGTCCGCGAACGACCGCCCGGCCGGCCCGGGCAGGGCGGTCCCGCAGGCGACCAGCAGCACCGGCTGCCCGGCCTGGTAGCCGGGCAGGTTCCGGACCCGGCCGGCGAAATGGGCCGGCGTCAGCTCCTGCCCGTCCACCAGCACCCGCTGCCCGTCCGCGGTGGCGTGCGCGGCCACCACGTACCCGGCCGGGAACGTCGGCAGCGCCGCGGCCGCCGCGCTGACCGCGTCGGCGTTGTCGGCCGGCGACCCGAAGAAGAACCCCCGCCCGCCGGCCAGCGGCCCGGCCGGCCCCGGCCCGGTCCGGCCGCCCAGCGCCCGCCGGTAGCTCCCCGGGCCGACCGGCGCCGAACTCGTCCCGTCCGAGCTGGTCGTGTCCGAACTCGTCCCGTCCGAGCTGGTCCCGTCCGAGCTGGTCGCGTCCGAGCTGGTCGCGTCCGAACTCGTCCCGTCCGAGCTCGTCGCGTCCGAGCTGGTCGTGTCCGAGCTGGTCGTGTCCGAACTGGTGACGTCCGAACTGGTGGCGGCCGAGCTCGGGGCAGGGCTGGCGGTCGAGCTGGTGCTGGCGGTGGTCGGGATGTTCGGCAGCGTCGCGCCGTTCGCGGTGCTGACCGGGCCGATCGAGGTCGTGCCCGGCAGCGCCGGGCCGTCCGAGGTGGCCTGCTGGGGGACACTCTCCTGCTCGGCCCGGGATCCGGTCTGGCGCTGGCCGGGGAGGCTGGGCCGATCCGGGCCGGACCGGCTGGGGGCGACCAGGTTCGCCGGCAGGGTGACGTCGGTGGCCCGGTTCGCGCTGGCCCGCTCCCGCCGCATCGCCAAGACCAGGTCGCTGCCGAGCAACCGGGCCTCGCCCTCGGCCGGGTGCAGCACCCACTCGCCGGACTCGCGGAACCGCCCGGTGCCGCCGACCTGTACGAGGTCGCCGGACTTCACCCGCTTGTCGGTGTCGAACACCGCGTCCGCCTGCGGCGCGATCACGTCCACGCCCAGCTCGGCCCGGACCGCGGCGGCGAACCGGTTGCCGGTACGGCCGGCGACCAGCACCAGGCTGTGCCCGTCCCAGCCGGGCTGGGAGCGCACCAGGTCGGCGAACTCGGCCGGGTTGAGCACCCGGCCGCCGAACCGGACGCCCTCGCCCTCGGCGGTCGCCGCGATCACCTTCCAGTTCCCGGCCGGGACGACCAGGTCCCAGACCGCGGCCTCGACCGCGGCGCTGTCGGTGCCGGTCGGCAGCCACCAGCCGGCCGGGATCTCCGCCACCTCGGCCGGCAGGGTCGGGGTCGGCGTGTTCGCCGGCTCCTCGGTGGCCGCCGGCTGGGCGACGTTCGGACCGGCCGCGGGCCGGGTCGCGGAGCGGGTGGCCGGCTGCGCCGCCGGGCGGGGCGCCGGGCCGGTCGCCGGACGGGCGGTGGCCGGCGAGCTGAACCGGGCACCGCCCTGCTGGCCGAACAGCACCGGCGCCATCGGCACCGGGCCGCCCCGACCGTCCGATGTGGACTGTCCGGGTGTGGACGGCTGGCTGGTCGGCGGGCTGTCCTGCCCCGGCTGGACCGGCCCGGTCGACGGGTCGGTGCCGATCGGGTTGAGCACCCCGCCGATCGACCCGTTCCCGTTCGGCTGTCCGTTCGGGCCAGATTCGCTCAGCTGCCCGAGCCCGGGCTCGCTCACCCCCGGCTGGCCCAGACCTGGCTGACCCAGACCTGGCTGGTTCACGCCCGGCTGCCCCGGGCCGGGCTGGTTCAGGCCGGGCTGGTTGGCGGCGCCGGTGGTCCCGTTGCCGTCCGGCCCGGCACCGACCTGCGGCCCGTCGCCGTCGACCGGGGCCGGTCCGGTCACCCCAAGGTCCGAAGTGGACGGCAGCCCGTCCGCGGTCTGCCCGGGCGTGGCCGGGGTGATCTGCGGCAGGGTGGCACCGTCGGTCGGCGTGGCCGCCGGGCTCTCCCCGGGCATCGTCGGGGTGACCCCGTTCGACCCGGGAACCCCGTTCTGGTCGGGGATCTGGCGCTGCCCCGGCGCCTCGGCCTGCCCCGGTACGTCGGCCTGCCCCGGTACGTCGGCCTGCCCGGGCGCCTCGGTCTGTCCGGGCACGTCAGCCTGCCCCGGCGCCTCGGTCCGGCCCGGCACATCAGCCTGCCCCGGCGCATCAGCCTGGCCGGGCACCTCGGTGCGGCCGGGCCCCGGCACCCCGGTCTGCCCGGGCCCGGGAACCCCGGTCTGCCCGGGCCCGGGAACCCCGGTCTGCCCGGGCCCCGGTACCCCGGTCTGCCCGGGCCCCGGCACTCCGGTCTGCCCGGGCGCGGTCTGTCCATTCTGGACCGGGTCGTTCTGGCCGACCCCGGTGGTCGGCGGCGCGGCGCCGTTCTTGCCGTCCGCGTCGGTGTACGGCGGCGGCGCGACCGTCCCGTCCGCACTGTCGCGTGTGTACGGTGGTGGCGCGTCCGCGCGGGGCAGGCCGGCGAACGTCTCCGGGGTGACCGTGGCCGGGTCCATCCGGGCGATCTTGTCCAGCATCGCCGGGTCGGCCAGGTTGAAGTTGATCTGCGTCATTTCCTGCCGGACGGCGTCGCTGAACTGGTCGAACTTGAAGCCGGACAGGGCTTCCAGCGAGGGCGTCGACAGCGACGGGATGTCCACATGCGGCAGGTTGATGTTGACGTGCGAGGCCTGCCGGCTGTGCGAGATGCGGTGCTTGCCCCAGTCCAGCAGGCCCTCGGTGCCGCCGGCGGTGAGCGAGAACGGGGAGCCCTTGAAACCCTCGCCCTGCACCGCGTTGCTGAACACCTCGGTGCCGTACTCGTGCACCGCGCCGAGCACGACGTGGCTGACGAACGACTCGGCGAACTTGTGCCCGAACATCTTGCCGGCCGCGCCGTGCAGGATCTGGCCGAAGATGCCGCCCACCACACCGGTGATCGCGCTGCTCTTGGTCTTGTCCCAGTCCCAGGACTTGCGGGTGCCGGCGGCGAACTGGGCGGCCTGCACGGCGATGTCGAAGCCCATCTGCATGACGACGCTGAACACGATCGCCTGGATCAGCTTGAGGATCACGCTCTTGGCGATCCACTGGCCCAGCTCGATCAGCGGCGGGATGCCGGCCAGCGAGGCGCCGAAGGTCTCGTACGACGCCGCGATCAGCTGGTAGATGCTGTACACCAGCGGGACCAACTGGGCCAGGATGATCCACTTGGCGTACTGGACGTCCAGCGCGGTCTTGTCGGCGTACTTGGCGAGGCCCTCGGCGCCCTCAGCCAGCGCCGGGATCAGCCGCGGGTTGTTCTCGGTGAAGGAGAGGATCGCCTGGCTGAACGCCTCACCGGCGTCCCCCTGCAGGGCCAGCTTGGCCCCGATCGCCGCCTGGTTGACCTGTCCGATCAGCTCGTTGAGGTCGATCGCGGTGTCGGCCCAGGCGGCGGCGAGCGACCAGAGGTCATCCTCGTTGAGGTGTGGCCAGGTTTCGCCGGTGCCGATGAGGAAGATGGTCTGCGCCCACTCCGGCACCTCGATGGCCAAGGGTCAGTCCCCTTTGACTGCCTTGTCGATGCCTTCGTACGCGTCGGCCGTCAGCCGGACGCCGTCCGCGACCCCCCGCATCATCAGCACCAACCCGTCGATGCCCTGCACCAACTGGTCCCGCGACTTCAGGTACTCCTTCTTGAACGCCTTGCCGGTGTCGTCGTCGCCGTAGTCGGTCGGCTCCACGTCGGCCAGCCGCTGGTGCAGCCGGTTGGCGATACCGGCGGCCGACTCACCGGCCGCGTCGAACGAGTCGGCGTGCTTGCGCAGCGCGCGGTAGTTGACGCTGATCTCATTGCTGGCCATGGCGGGGCTCAGCCCTCGTCCGCGTCGACGTCGGCGGTCCGGCGGGCCAGCCGGCTCGGGAACATCTTGCTGATCTCGTCAAAGTCCAGCAGCTTGTTCGGCAGCACCTTGTTGATGTCGAACTTGCCGTCCATCAGCGCGTCGAAGTCCATGCCCTTGGGCAGCAGCGGCGCGATCGCGCTGCGCACCTGGGTGCTGGCCGCCTTCTTCGCCTTCGCGATCGTCTCCAGGATCACCTGGGACAGCTGCGCGGCCGGCATCTTCCGGTACGCCTGCGAGTTGAACTTCAGCTCGGTGATCTCGCCGCGGCCACCCACGGTGACGGTGACCAGCCCGCTGTCCGACGTCACCGTCGACGACGAGGACCGCAGCCGTTCCTGCAGCTCGGTCATCTCGTCGCGCTTGCGCTGGTAGTTCTGGAGCAGTTCGTCCAGGTTCTCGTTCAGGGGGAACGTCACCGTCCACACCTCCTCGCGTCAGTAGAGCATTCAATGTCGGCTTCAGACGACCGCTGTTAGCCGTACAGCCGCGCGCGGTCGGCCCCGGTCAGTCGAAGTCGGGCCGGCCCAGCACGCCGCCGCCGGCGCCGGCGCCGCCGCCCCAGACGTCGTCGTCCTCCAGCAGCCAGGTGGTGCGCTCGCGCTCGTCCTCCTTGCCGCCCGCGCCGGCGCCGCCCGGGTGGCCCTGGCCGCCGTACGGCATACCGCCCCCGCCGCCGGGCCGGCCGTTGGCGCCGTTGGCGCCGCCGCGGGCCCCGAGCCGGCCGGCACCGCGGCCCAGCTCGGCATCCTCGGCCTCGCCCAGCTTGGCGCCGAGCCGGTTCGCACCGCCGAGCTTGTTCGCGCCGCCGAGCGGCCCGCCGCCCAGCTTGCCGAGGCCGCCGCCCGGCTTGCCGAAGCCACCGGCACCGCCGAGCTTGCCGAGGCCGCCGGCACCGCCGAGCTTGCCCAGCCCGCCGCCGCCGGGGAGGCCGAGCGGCCGGTCGCCGGACCTGAGCCCGGTCAGCGGGGGCAGCGACGGGCCGCCGGGCTCGCCGACGCCGGGCAGCTTGCCGTTCACCATGCCGGGCAGCTTGGCCAGGTCGGCCGGGCTGACCAGGCCGCCGCCGAGGTCGGCCAGCTTGGTGTTCGGGTTGCGCAGCGGCTTGCCGTCCGCGCCGAGCAGCTCCCCGTTCGGGCCGCGCAGCGGCTTGCCGTCGGCGCCGAGCAACTCGCCGTTCGGGCCGAGCAGCGGCTTGCCGTCCGGGCCGAGCAGCTCGCCGTGCGGGCCGATGCCGGCCGCGCCGGGCGGCAGGTGGTCCAGGTCCGGCAGCCCGTCGTGGTTCAGGTCCGGGACCGGCGGCACCTTGGGCGGCGGCGGCAGCTTGTCCAGGTCCGGCGGCGGCTTCTTCTCCAGGTTGATGTCCGGCGGCGGCTTCTTGTCCAGGTCGATGTCCGGCGGCGGCTTCTTGTCGATGTCCGGCGGCGGCGGGCCACCCGGTGGCGGCTTCGGGGTGGGTGGCGGCTGGTTGTGGTTGTTCGTGCCCTGGTAGTTCACGTTCTGCGGCTCACGCAGGTCGTTGACGGCCACCTTGTACGAGGTGTCCAGGCCGCTGATCTCCGGCCGCATCCGGTTCTCCAGCTCGCGGACCGCCCAGTCGTAGTGCGACGGGTAGACCGTGGTGAAGCCGTTCTCCTGCTTCCACGGCGGGTCCCACTTCGGCATCCCGGCGAGGCCGAAGCTGAACGCGGCCTTCGCCTGCCGGCCGGGGTTGTGGTTGAAGTCGTCGACGTCGGCGTTGTACTCCTCGATGTACTTGTTGATGACCTTGTTCGAGACGTCCTCGTCGATGTAGTTGATGTTGTTGATCGAGTTGAACAGCTTGTTGCCCTGCGCGTTGAGGGTCGTCGGGTAGTCCGGCGGGCCCTTGATCGCGTTCACGTGGCCGTCCAGGGTGCCCTGGAACTTCAGCATGAAGTCGTTGAACCCGTCCGCGGTGGGGCC
Source organism: uncultured Actinomycetota bacterium (assembly GCA_963714145.1). Taxonomy (GTDB): domain Bacteria; phylum Actinomycetota; class Actinomycetes; order Mycobacteriales; family CADCTP01; genus JBBWZH01. The sequence continues at coordinate 5,416,481 of OY970235.1, forward strand.
CTTCCAGTTCTCCTTCAGCTTCTTGGTGTGCCGCTTGAAGGTGTCCTGGGCCTGTTCGAGGCTCTCCTGCGCGGTGCTGAAGTTGAAGCCGGCGGCCCAGAACGTGGTCGGGTCGGCCACGTTCTTGGTCGCGCCCTGCTCCTGGTCGGGCGGCAGCGCGACGCCCCCGTTGAGCGCCTTCTTGATCGCCTTCCAGCTCCACTGGTTCAGGTCGGACGGCTGGCTGCTCGGGTTGTCCTTGTCGTCGTCTGCCATCGCGCTGCTCTCCCGCGTCAGGTCGTGCGTCCGGTGGTGCTGCCGATCAGGTTCCGCGGCCGGCTAGCTGCCGGCGTACTGCTGCCACATCTGGACCACGCCGCCGTTGACGGCGCCGGCCATCGCGATGATCGAGTCCAGCAGGTTGCTGGCCTGGCCGAGCAGAACGGCCAGGTTGTTGGCGGCGTTGTCCCAGTTGGCCTTGGCGACGAAGAACGTCTCCTGGGCCGGGCCACTCCAGTTCCCCGCGTCCAGCGTGCTGGTGGCCTCGGTGGCCAGATGGGCCAGCGTCGACTTCAGCGAGTTGGTGGAGCGGGTCATGTCCGCGACCACGTCCTTCAGCGCGTCCAGGCGCATGTAGAGGTCGTCCGGGCCGGGCATCGGGCTACTCCGCCGGCCGGCCGAGCGTCCCGGCGGGAGCGCCGCCGGCGCCCCAGACATCCCGGTCCTCTTCCAGCCAGGTCTCCCGCTCGCGCTCGCCCTCGCCCTCGCCCCGGCCGCCGCCGGTGCCCTGGCCGGGCATCCCGTTGCGACCCAACGCGCCCTCGCCGACATCACCATCAGCCGGGAACCCGGCCTTGCCGCCGGCCCGCTGCCGCTCGGTCAGCCCGCGGCGGCCGAGCGTGCCGGGCTGGCCGTGCTCGCCGAACAACTCCTCGTTCAGCAGCGCGGATCGGCTACGTGGCCCGAGCTCGCCGCTGGTCAGCTTGCCGGCGCCGGCGCCTGGCAGGCCCAGGCCGCGGCCGAGCCGGCCGAGGTTCCCGGCCGCCCCCGGGCCGCGGCCGAGCCGGCCGAGGTTCCCGGTCGGGCCCCGGCCCGGCAGCAGGCCGGGCCGGGCCGGCAGCAGCGGGCCGCCGCCGAGGCCGGACAGGCCGGTGGAGCCGCTCGGCACCCCGCCGGGCAGCGCGCCCCCGGACACCCCGGGTGGCACCGCGCCGGCGCCGGGCAGGTGCAGGCCGCCGAGATCGGCCAGCTTGGTGGCCGGGTCGGCGAAGCCGAGGATCGGCTTGCCGGCGCCGTCCAGCAGCGGGGCGCCGGCCTGGTTCAGCAGTTCGCCGTGCGCGCCCAGCAGCGGCTTGCCGTCCGCGCCGAGCAGCTCGCCGTGCGGGCCGAGCAGTGGCTTGCCGTCCGGGCCGAGCGGGCCGTTGACGTCCGGCGGCGGGCCCGCGTGGTCCAGCGGTGGTGGCGGCGGGGCGTCGTGGTCGGGCGGCGGCGGTGCCTTGGCCAGGTTCACCACCGGTGGCGGCGGGCCGCCGTGGTCGAAGTCCGGCGGCGGGGTGCCGCGCGGCGGCGGCTTGCCGTTGTTCGGGCCGTCGCCGTTGCCGGTGCTCGGGTACTTGACGTCCGCCGGCTCGTGCAGGTCGTTGGTGGAGACCGAGAAGCCGTTGTGCAGATCCTGGATCACCGGCCGCATCCGCCGGGTCAGCTCCTCGACCATCTCCTTGTCGGTGGAGACCGCGACGATCGTGGTGCCGTCCGCCTCGGTGTGCCAGGGCGGCTCGACCAGCGCGGCGAACGGCCCGACCTTGGTCTTCCACCGCTCCATCACCTTGTCGGCGACCTCGCCGTCGATCGCCGAGATGTCGTCGATCGCCTTCTGCAGCTTGACCGCCGCGCCTTCCAGCGTGGTCCGGTAGCTGGGCGGCCCGACGAGGGGGGACAGGTGACCCTCGAAGGCGCCCTTGAACTTGTTCATCATGTCCCGGAAGGCGTTCGCGGTCGGGCCCTTCCAGCCGTCGTGCTCGGTGCCGATGAGCGTCTTGGTGTAGCGCTCGGTGTCGTCCTTGGCGCTCTGCAGCTTCGTCCTGACGATGTCGAAGGAGTCGGCGGCGGCGTAGAAGGTCTGCGGCTCGCTGACCAGGTGCCGCTCGCTCAGCTCGTTCGTGTGGCTGGTGTCGACCGCGCCGCAGATCGCGACCTTGATTTCCTTCCAGGACCAGTTCTGGTAGTCGGCGCCCTTGCCGGACGGGTCCACCCCGTCGTTCTTCTCGCCCATTCTCCGCTCCTCCGCCACCCGGCCGCCGGCCGGCAGTTACTTGTCGCCGCTGTTCGTGTTCGTGTCCGAGTTCTGGTTCGGGTTGCTGTTCGGCGGGGCGGACGAGCCGAGGATCGGCGCCACATTTGCCATCACGTTGCCCAGGTCCTCACCGAGGTGCTTGTTCATTTCCTCGGTGCTCGTGTAGTTGTTCGCGATGGTCTCGATTCCGGTGGCCAGCTGTTCGATCGCGGTGTAGAGGTGACCGAGCGTCTGGTCGTACTTGGTGGCCCGCCCACTCGGGTCGAGCCCGACCAGCTTGGCGAAACTCGTCCCGCCCGGGAAGTTGCCGGCCCGCAGGTTCACCCTGCTCAGTTCGCCGCGGGCGGTGGTGATGTTCGGGTGCAGCTCGCGGATATTCTTCGCGAAAGTGCGCAGCATCTCCGGGCTGACCTGGATTTCCTCGTCTTTGTCTGCCATTTCTGGTCCTCCGGGTCGGCGGCGGTGTGGCTAGACCAGGCCGGTGTGGTCCATCGACTTGACCGCGTTGGCCTCGGCCTGGCTGTAGTCGTCGATGATGTCGATCAGCGCGGTGAACGCGGCGTGCAGCTTGGTGCGCAGGTCGGCGGCGGCCCGGTCCCAGTTGGCCTTGGCCGTGGTGTAGGCGCCCTTGGCCGCGCCGCTCCAGTGCTCCTCGTCCAGCGTGGTACGGGCTTCCTGCTCCAGCCGGTCCAGCGTGCCCTGCAGCTGCGTGGTCCGCTGCTGCATCTCGCTGGCCACGTCTTCCATGGCCTTGATATTGATGTTGTAGCCGTCGGTCACTGCCATTTTCTGCTACCTCGATTCGGTCTATGCGGACGGCTGGACTACAGGGCGTTGATCGTCGCGGTGAGCTGGCTGCTGCGCTGCGAGTTGAGGTCTTCTCCCTTGCGGTACGTGCCCTGCGCCTCGCCGAGTGCGGTGGTCAGGTTGTCCAGGTTCTGGGTGACCACATCGAACTGCTCGAGCCAGGCGTCGATCGCGGAGAAGTAGCCGGTGGCCGATTCGCCACCCCAGGACGACATCGCGTATTCCTTGCTGCGCTCGACGTGCTGGCGGTGGCCCTTCGCCTCGGTCGAGGCGCGCTCGAACACGCCCTTGGCCTTCGCCATTGCGGCGAAATTGACATTGCTTTCCGACGGACCGGCCATCAGACACCGCCTTGTGTTTGGTGGGAAATGCTTTCGTTGGGGGAACGTCACCCGGGCGGGCCGGGTTCAACGGGCCGGCAGGATGTTTCGACGATCCGCCGGGCCGCGCTGGGAGCGTTCCCATCCACGCTGGTCAGACGCCTGCCCGGACGTGCGGCCGGGCCGGCCCGGGTGCCGGACCACCCGGACGGGTGATCCTGGTGGGCCTACTCGGTCGGCGTCGGGCTGGGCGTGCTGGGCAGCGCCGACGGGCCGCCGGCGGGCTGCGCGACCGCTGCCGCGGCCGGGTCCAGCGCCGGGCCGGTGGGCAGGAACGCGAGCAGCGTGCTCGGCACCAGCACCGGCTCCACCCCGCTGTAGCCGAGGGTGACCGCGACCTCGTCCGAGGCCAGCGGGAACTTCACCCCCAGGTCGGTGATCAGGAACAGGGTGCCGCCGCCGACGCCCGGCGCCGGCAGGTCCCGCACGATCAGGCCGCCGCCGGGCGGGACCAGCACTTTGTCCGCGGCCCGGGTGTCGTCGGCCGGGCCGGCACCGGGGGTCACCCCGGCCGGTGCGGTGCCGAAGGCGACCGAGACGGCCGGCTCGCCGTCGGCGCGGAACGCGATCCGGGCGCACGGGGTGCCGGCGCCCGGGCTGCCGGCCTCCACCACCTGCGGCGGGGACGGCGGGAACCCGTCGGTGACCGAGGAGGTCGCCGACCGCGGCGCGGCGGCCACCGCGGCCGCGCTGAGCTGCCCGGCGACCACCTGCTGGCCGGGGTAGGCGGCGGCGCTGGCCGGGTCGCCGAGCACCAGCGCGGCGTCGGTCCGGGACGCGGCGGACAGGCCGTCCGGGAGCAGCAGGAAGTAGTCCTGGCCGCCGGCGGTGGAGGTGGTGAAGACCTGACCGACCCGGGTCGGCCGGCCGTCGATGTCCGGGCCGGGCTGGCCGCGGCCGGCGATGTCGGGCGGGCGCAGGTCCTTGCCCACCGGCAGCGCGTTGATCCAGGCCGGCGCCACGTCGAAGGCGCGGGCGTTGCCGTAGCCGAGGGCGACCAGCGCGGACCGCTGGGCGAACCGCAGCCGGCGGTCCTGCCAGGCCAGGAACGTGGTCTGGTCGGGCGTGCGGACCAGTACGGCCTTGTCCGCCGGCAACCCGGTCACCGCGGCACCGCCGCCGACCTGCAGGGTGACCACCGCGCGCTGGGTGCCGGTGTCGTCGGTGACCGTGGGCGAGCAGGCCAGCCAGGGGTCGCCGGTCAGCTTGCCGGCCTCGGGCAGCGAGTCCGGCGCGCCCGGGATGCCGATCGGCAGCCCGTGCGGCAGCCCGGCCAGCGACTTGCGGGCGACCGAGGCGACCTTCGCCTCCGCGCCGTTGATCAGCAGCGCGGAGGCGAAGTTCAGGACCGGCCGCAGCGTGCCGTCCACCAGCAGGAAGCGGTTGCCGGTCTCCTTCTCCACGATGATCGTCTTCGGCTCCTCGAACTTCTTCGAGCCGCCCGGCGAGATGAAGCCGAACACGCCGACGCCGGCGACCAGGATCACCGCCAGCATCGCCCCGCCGAACGTGCCGGTGCTGAACCGGCGCAGCGGCGTCTCCGGCGCGTCCGGCTCGCCCCGGACCAGCGCCGAGACCAGCCGGCCGACGACGAAGAAGTACGCCTGAACCTGATCCCGCCGGCCCTGCACCGTCAGCCGCCGAGCGAGCGGACGTAGGCGAACAGCCCCAGCACGGCGAGCGCCAGCGGGATCAGGCTGGCCGCGACCAGCGTCTCGAGGATGTCCCCGGCGCGCCCCCACAGCGGCGTCATCCGCCGGCCGGGCAGCAGGTGCGCGCCGGCCAGGCAGAGCCCGGCCAGCACGACGAGCAACCCGACCCCGGCCGGCGCCCGGCTGTCGACCGGCAGGTCGCGGGCCACCGCCAGCGCCAGCGTCGCCAGCCCGTACACCGCCGGGACCAGCGCGACCAGCCGCTGCCAGCCGCTGACCAGCACCCGGGACCGCAGCAGCAGCGCCACGCAGATCGCCGCGGCCAGCGTGCGCGGCGCCCAGCCGGCGGCGCCGGCCAGCACGGTCAGGCAGCCGGCGCAGAGCAGCCCGACCGCGCCGAACAGCGCGGTCAGGTACCGGTCCGCGACCGCCGTGCGGGCCAGCACCGACTCGCCGGGCAGCGGGTCGACGTCCTGCTGCAGTTCCTCGGCGGTGCTCGGCAGCGGCGGCAACACGAACCGGGCCAGCCGGAACGCGGTGATCGGCGCCGCCGCGCTGCCGGCCAGCGCCACCACCGCGACCGCGGCGGCCGCCTGGGCCGCGCTCCGGTCGGCGGCCGCGGCCAGCACACCGCCGCCGGCCACCCCGCCGGCGGTCACCAGCAGCCCCAGGAACAGCGCCGGCACCACACCCACCAACAGCAGCGCCAGCACCGCCGCGGCGACCGCGGCCACCCCGGCGGCCAGCACGTTCGGCCCGGCCAGCAGCCCGCGCAGGCCGGCCGCGCCGGCCGGCAGGCCGGGTGCCAGCAGGCCGCACAGCGCCGCGTAGAGCACGGCGACCACGCCCAGCCCGGCGCCGGCGACCGCGTCGCCGGCCGCCCGGGACGCCGCCGCCGCACCCGCCAGCAGCAGCACCGCGACCGCGCCGGCCACCCCGGCCCGGGTGCCGGTCGGCCCGGGCAGCAGCAGCACGCCCAACCCGAGGCCGAGCGCGGCCAGCATCACGCCCAGGTACCCGGCCCGGGTGAAGCCGCCGCGCCACCGGTCGGCCCGGTCCCGCACGCCGGTGGAGACGCCGTCCACCAGGTCGTCGAAGTCGATCGTGGGCAGCGCGGCCTGCCGCGGCCGCAGGTAGACGGTCTCGCCGTCGCGCAGCGCCAGCCCGGCCGGCGTCTGGTCCTCGTCCAGCGGCGGGCCGCCGAGCCGCTGCAGCACCCAGCCGTCGTGGATCAGCCCGGCGTCGGGCAGGTCGCCGCCGGCCTGCTTGACCAGCGTGGGCAGCAGGTCGGCCAGCGGCACGTCGGCCGGCAGCGCCACTTCGGCCATCCCGGACGGTGCGACCACGGTCAGCCGGCACAGCTCGCTAGCGGTGTTCGTCGCCATCTCGGGCCAACCTTCCGGTACGGGCCTGCTTGGGTACGGTAAGCACTCTCCCGTACGCGCTGCGGAGACTAGCGAACGGAGCCCCGGATGAGCACGGTCGTGTTCCGGCGTCCGGCGCGGCGTCCGGCCCCGGAGGTCTCCCGCGAGGAGATCCAGCTGCAGGAGCCGCCGACGCTGCCCGAGGCACAGGGTGGCGGGATGTCCGCCATGGTCACATATCTGCCGATGGCGGCCGGTTCGAGCGTGATGGTGCTGCTGTTCGTGCAGCCGGGGGCCCAGGTGATCACCTACCTGGCGGCCGGGCTGATGGGTGTCTCCACGCTGGGGATGATGGTCGGCCAGCTGGGCCGCACCGCCGGCGACCGCAAGCGCCGGCTGAAGGGCGAGCGGCGCGACTACCTGCGCTACCTGACCCAGATGCGCCGGCAGGTGCGCAAGGTCGCCGACCAGCAGAGCGAGTCGCTGTGCTGGCTGCACCCGCACCCGGCGGGGCTCTGGTCGGTGGCGATGAGCGCCCGGCTCTGGGAGCGGCGACCGGCGCACGAGGACTTCGGCGAGGTCCGGATCGGGCTGGGCGAGCAGCGGCTGGCGGCCCGGATCCGGCCGCCGCAGACCAAGCCGGTGGAGGATCTGGAGCCGCTGTGCGCCAGCGCGCTGCGCCGCTTCGTCCGGGCCTACACGACCGTGGCGAACCAGCCGATGTCGCTGTTCCTGCGCGCCTTCGCCCGGGTGCTGTACCAGGGCGACCCGGAGGCGGTGCGCGGCATGACCCGGGCCGCGCTGGCCCAACTGGTCACCTTCCACTCGCCGGACGACCTGCGGATCGCGGTCTGCGCCGGCAGCGAGCGGCAGGCCGACTGGGACTGGGTCAAGTGGCTGCCGCACGCGCTGCACCCGACCGAGACCGATGGCGCCGGCCCGGTCCGGCTGATCTCGGACAACTACCGCGAGCTGGAGCGGATGCTCGGCACCGAGTTCAGCGAACGGCCCCGGTTCGAGCCCGGCGCGGTGCCGAAGAAGGACGAGCCGTACGTGGTCGTGGTGCTGGACGACGTGCAGGTGCCGATCGGCGCCCGGATCGCCGAGGCCGGCCTGCGCAACGTGGTCGTGCTGGACGTCTCCGGCGCGCTGCGGTGGAAGGCGGACCGGCTCACGCTGCGGCTGCGGGTCGCCGCCGACAAGGTCGAGTCGGTCGGCGCGGACCGCACCGGCAAGGACACGTTCGTCACCGTCGGCCGGCCGGACGCACTCTCCCTGGTGCGCTGCCGGGCACTGTCCCGGCTGGTCGCGCCGTACCGGATGGGACTGTCGGTGGAGTCGGCCGAGCCGCTGGCCACCGACATCGAGCTGACCGCCCTGCTCGGTGCCGGCGACCCGCGCACCTTCGACCCGGCCGAACTGTGGGCGTCGCGCTCCCCCTGGGACCGGCTGAACGTGCCGATCGGCGTCGCCGAGGACGGCAACCCGGTACTGCTGGACATCAAGGAGTCGGCGCAGGGTGGGATGGGCCCGCACGGGATGCTGATCGGCGCCACCGGCTCGGGCAAGAGCGAACTGCTGCGCACGCTGGTGCTCGGGCTGGCGTTGACGCACTCGTCTGAGGTGCTGAACTTCGTGCTGGTCGACTTCAAGGGCGGCGCCACGTTCATCGGGATGGAGCGGCTGCCGCACACCTCAGCGGTGATCACCAACCTGGCCGACGAACTGCCGCTGGTGGACCGCATGCAGGACGCCCTGCACGGTGAGATGGTCCGCCGGCAGGAGACTGCTGCGCCGGGCCGGCTACGCCTCGCTGCGCGACTACGAGCAGGCCCGGGTGGCCGGCGCCGCCCTGGAGCCGCTGCCCACCCTGTTCGTGATCGTGGACGAGTTCAGCGAGCTGCTCAGCCAGAAGCGCGAGTTCATCGACCTGTTCGTGATGATCGGCCGGCTCGGCCGGTCGCTCGGCGTGCACCTGCTGCTCGCCTCGCAGCGCCTGGACGAGGGCCGGATCAGCCAGCTCGAGTCGCACCTGTCCTACCGGATCGGGCTGCAGACGTTCTCCGCCACGGAGAGCCGCGCGGTGCTCGGCGTGCCGGACGCGTACGAGCTGCCGCCGTCGCCGGGCAACGGCTACCTGAAGACCGACACCACCACGCTGATCCGGTTCAAGGCGGCGTACGTGTCGGGCAGCATCGCCAGCCGGAAGGAACGCCGGCCGGCACAGACCTTGGTGGCCCAGCAGATCGTGCCGTACCAGGCGGGCTACTTGGCGCCGCGCACGCCGATCGAGTCGTCCGAACTGTCCACTGCGGAGTCCGACGAGGACCCGTCCACTGTGGACGAGGCCGCGCCCGAGCCGGCGCAGACCGAGTCGCTGCTGGCCGTCCTGCTGGACCGGCTGGAGGGCGCCGGGCCGCCGGCGCACCAGGTCTGGCTGCCGCCGCTGGCTGAGCCGCCCAGCCTGGACCAGGTGATCCCGCCGCTGGCGCCGGACCCGGAGCTCGGCCTCTGCCCGGTCGACTGGCCCGGCCGCGGCGGGCTCAGCGTGCCGGTGGGCATTGTGGACAGACCGTTCGAGGGCGTCCGCGACCTGCTGCTGGCCGAACTGGCCGGCGGCGCCGGGCATGTCGGCATCGTCGGCGCCCCGCAGTCCGGCAAGAGCACGCTGGTGCGCACCCTGATCTCCAGCCTGGCGCTCACCCACACCCCGCGCGAGGTGCAGTTCTACTGCCTCGACTTCGGCGGTGGCGGGCTGTCCGGGCTGGGCGGGCTGCCGCATGTCGGCAGCGTCGCGTCGCGTTTGGACAGAGACCGGGTGACCCGCACCATCGCCGAGCTGGGCGGCCTGCTGCTGCGCCGCGAGCAGCGGTTCGCCGAGCACGGGGTCGAGTCGATGGCCGCGTACCGGCGGGCCCGCCGGGACGGCAAGTTCGCCGACGACCCGTTCGGCGACGTGTTCCTGGTCATCGACGGCTGGTTCACCCTGCGGCAGGACTTCGACACGCTCGAGTCGTCCATCGCGGACCTGGCCAACCGGGGCCTGAACTACGGCATCCACATCGTGATCAGCGCGACCCGCTGGTCGGAGATCCGGCCCTGGCTGCGCGACCTGATCAGCACCCGGTTCGAGCTGCACCTCGGCGACCCGGTCGAGTCCGAGATCGGTACCCGGGCGGCGGCCAACGTGCCGGCGGTACCCGGCCGCGGGCTGACCACCGACCCGCTGCACTTCCTCTCCGCACTGCCCAGAGTGGACGGTGAGTGGGGCACCGAGGACCTGCCGGACGCCACCCGGGCGATGGTGGAGGCGGTCGCCGAGGCCTGGCCGGGCGAGCCGGCACCCACCGTCCGGCTGCTGCCGACCACGCTGCCGGTGGCCGAACTGCCGCCGGTGGAAGGCGACCTGCGGGTCGCGATCGGCTGGGACGAGCAGGCGCTGCAGCCGGTCTGGCACGACTTCGACCAGACCCCGCACCTGATGGTGTTCGGCGACTCGGAGACCGGCAAGACCAACCTGCTACGGCTGATCGCCGCCGCCGTCTCGGCCCGGTACACCCCGGCCGAGGCGCGGATCCTGCTCGCCGACTACCGGCGCGACCTCTACCCGTCCATCCCGCCGGACATGCTGCTCAGCTACGCGGTGACCAGCAGCGCGTTCGACGAGATCCTGCAGGAGACGTCGCAGGCGCTGCGGGTACGGCTGCCCGGCACCGACATCAGCCCGGACCGGCTGCGGCTGCGCGACTGGTGGAAGGGCCCGCGCCTCTACATCCTCGTCGACGACTACGACCTGGTTTCCTCCGGCAGCCGCGGGCCGCTGGAACCGCTGGTCGAACTGCTCCCGCAGGGCGCCGACATCGGCATGCACCTGATCGTCGCCCGGTCCAGCTCCGGCGCCTCCCGGGCCATGATGGACCCGGCCCTGCGCCGCATCTGGGAGATCGGCAACCCCGGCCTGCTGCTCTCCTACCCGCGCGAGGAAGGCAGTTTCCTCGGCGACGCCAAGCCCCGCACCCTCCCGCCGGGGCGGGCCCAGTACGTCACCCGTCGCAAGACCACCCTGGTCCAGACCGCCCTGGTAGACCCACCCGCCAGCAAGGACTGAACCCCCGGGCTGGGCCCCGGGCTGGGCCCTGGGCTGGCCCGGCCAGCGGGGTCAGGCGGCGGGGTCAGCCCGCGGAGTCAGCCCGCGGGGTGAGCCGGCGGGGTCAGCCCGCGGGGGTGAGCCGGCGGGGTCGGCCGGCGGGGTCAGCCGGCGGCCGGGCGCCAGCCGCGGCGGCGGCCGCGGGAGATGACGACGGCCAGGGTGGGGCCGAGGATGGCCAGGCCCAGGGCGCCGAGGCTGAACAGCCAGACGACCGTCCCGTTGCGATGGCCAGGGCCAGGCGCCGCCGACGGGAGCGGGATGCGTTCCGGTTTGGCGGCCGCGGTGGGAGCGCCTTCGGCCGGGATCACCGTGGCGACGGCGGCGAGCGGGTTCACCACGCCGTAGCCGAGCTGCGGGTCGGGCAGCCGGGTGCCGGGATGGTCGGCGGTCAGCTCCAGCCGGCGCTTCACCTCGGTCGCCGGCAGCCTCGGGTAGTACGACCGGATCAGCGCGGCGACACCGGCCACGAACGGCGCGGCGAAGCTCGTCCCCTGGCCGACCAGGTGCCCGTTGCCGCGGGCGGCGACGCTGAGCACGTCCACTCCGGGCGCGACCAGGTCGATGAAGTCGCCGGTCTCGGAGAAGGCGCCGCGCTGCCCGTCCGGCCCGATCGCGCCGACCGCGAGCACACCCGGGTACGACGCCGGGTACGACTTCGGGTTACCGGCGTTGGCCTCGTTCGCCGCGGCGGCGACGATCAGCACGTCGTGCTGCACGGCGAAGTTGACCGCGGAGCGCAGCGCGGTGCTGTCGAAGAACGAGCTGGACGAGATGTTGATGACCCGCGCGCCGGCGTCCACCGCCAGCCGGATCGCCTGCGCCATCCCGTTCGCGGTGCCGTCCTTGGCCGCCACCGACTGCCGGATCGGCAGGATCCTGACGCCGGGCGCGACCCCGGTGAAACCGACTCCGGGCATCGGCTGGGCCGCGATGATGCCGGCCACGAACGTGCCGTGCCCGGCGCAGTCGGTGTCGCCGCGGCCGGTGTTCGTCACCACGTCGAAGCCCGGTAGCACCTTCCCGGCCAGCTGCGGCGCGGTCGCCTGCACCCCGGAGTCGATCACCGCCACGATCACGCCCTTGCCGGTGCTGAGATCCCAGGCCCGGGACGGCGTGAGCCGGTCCTGCGTCCACGGCTTCTGCCGCACCACCACGTCCGACCCGGGCGTGCACTGCTCCGCGCTGCTTCCACCGCCGGCCGGATCCGCCAGCGGCGGTGCGATCGGCGTCTCCGGCGGCGGCGCGGTCGGGCTCGGCGCGGCCGACGCGACCGCACCGAGCCCGCCGCTCAACACCACCGCCAACCCGGCCACCAACACCACCCGCCAGCCCCGGCCCCGGCCCCGGCCCCGGCCAGCCGATCGCCAACCGGCCGGCCGCCGGTCCGGGGCGGTCGTCCGGCCGGCACCTGTCCGCGCGGGAGCGGCCGCTTGCCCGGGCAGCACCACCCGGGGGCTGCCCGGCAGCCAGCGCGCGCTGGGCGCGGTCCCGGTGGTCTGTGTCCCGGTGGTCACTGGGACCGCCGCTCGGCCGTGGTCCGCTGCCAGCCGGCGTCCGTGCTGCTGGCGGGCGCGACCAGCCGGCCGCCCCAGGGCGGTGCGTCGTCCTCGTCGGGCCCGGGATCCGGCGCCGGCTCGGCCGGCACCGCGTCGGTCCGTAGCTGCCGCACCCACTCCACCAGCCCACCATCCACAGTGGACTCCTCCGCCGCCGGCGGTGCGATTGCCGGCAGGCCAGCAGGCGCCGGCAGCGGCTGACTCGCCGGCGCAGCCTGGATCGCCGGCGCAGCCTGGATTGCCGGCCCGACCTGGAAAGCCTGCTCCGCCTGGATAGCCGGCGCAGCCTGGATCGTCGGCACGGCCTGGAAAGCCGGCGCCGCCTGGAAGGCTGGCTCGGTCTGGAAGGCCGGCACAGCCTGGAAAGCCGACTCGGGCCGGAGAGCCGGCTCGGCCCGGAGAGCTGGTACGGCCTCGAATGCCGACGCAGCCTGGATCGCCGGCTCGGCCTGGAAAGCAGGCGCAGCCTGGAAGGCTGACTCGGGCCGGAGAGCCGGCTCCGCCTGGAAAGCCGGCTCCGCCTGGAAAGCCGGCTCCGCCTGGAGAGCTGGCTCGGCCTCGAAAGCCGGCGCAGCCTGGAAACCGGGCGCAGCCTGGAATGCCGACTCGGGCCGGAGAGCCGCCTCGGCCTGGAGAGCGGGCGCAGCCTGGAAGGCTGACTCGGGCTGGAATGCTGGCTCGGGCTGGATGGCTGGCTCGGGCGGCGTCAGCGGCATGCCACCGAGTACCTGCAGCGGCGCCGGCCGGGCCGCCTCCTCGATCCAGGCGGGCACCGCCGGCCCGGCCAGCCGCGCCGCCTCGACCGGCGCCGGAACGGCCGGCACCGCCTCGACCGGCGCCGGAGTGGCCGGCGCGGCCGGGGCGACCGCCGGCACCGCCGCCGTCCAGCCCCGCGCCACCCCGGGTTCCGCATCGGCAGCCGGCACCGCGGCCCAGTCACCCGCCGGCAGCGTGCTCCCCCAGGCCACCGCCCCCACCGGTGCCGCCGCAGCCGAGCTCACCGGCGCGGCCTGCTGACTGTCCACTGTGGATGCTGCTGTCCAGGCGGCCGGGGCCGGGGCTGCCGGCCCGGCCGCGCCGGCCAGCGCCGGCTGGGCCCAGGCCTGGGCGGCCGGAGCGGCGCCCCACGCCGGGGTCGGCGGCCAGGGCGGCGGGGCGTCGTCCCGCTCGGGGGTGCGGACCCGCCGGCGGCGGCCCGGCAGGAGGAGCAACAGCAGGACGAAGATCACGATCGCGGTGCCGGTGCCGGTGGTGATGCCGATCGCCAGCCGGCGGCCGGAGATCCCACCGGCCGGCGGCGCGGCCGAGCCGGCCGAGCTGGCCGGGGACGCCGGGGATTCCGGGGATTCCGGCGGCGCCGAGGCGGCCGGCGGTCCGGTCACCGCCGGCAACGGTCCGAAGTGCACTCCGGGGCCGCGGGCGTCCGCTGGTAGTTGCAGGATCCAGCCGGGAAGCAGCACGGCCGGGTCGGTCAACCGGCCACCATCAGGCTGCGGCCGGCCCTTGTTCAGGTCGAAGATCTCGGCGAACCGGTTGCCGTCGCCGAGCGACCGCTCGGCGATCTGGAACAGGAACTCCTTCTGCCCGTTGCGTTCCGGCCCGACGATCCAGAACTTCACGCTGGCCCCGGACGCCGCCGGGCTGCCCGGTGTGCCCGGTGTCGATGGCGTGGCGGCGGCCGGCCCGGCCAGCAGCACCCCGAGGACGAACGCGAGCAACGCCAGCCCGGCCGAGCGGGCCAGGCGGCGACGATCCGGCAACGCGGCGGGCATGGTGAACTCCTCTGCACGGGCTGGGTCGAGCGCCCTGACGAACGGCCACTCATCCGCTGGTACGCCAAGTCCGGCCGCCGGGTTCGATCCGGTCGCTGTGGCATTGCCGACCAGCCGCGGCCGTTGACGCTGCGCCGCCGCCGGTGCGACTGTCGCGTCCTGAACCGCACCGACCGAGCCGTGCGGGTTGAGGAGCTGACAATGGCGACGACGCAGGGCGTCAGCGCCGGGCCACGCCCGGCGGCGACGTCGACCACCGGCGCGGCCGATCCGCCACGCCGCCCGGCCACGCCGGAGCGGCTGCCCACCCGCGGCACCCTGCTCGGCCTGCGGGTCGAGCAGGTGATCAGCTGGGAGGTGGCCGCGGCCGCGCTGGTGGCCGCCCGGCAGTACGGCTCGGATCCGCTGCTGTACGCGGCGGCCGGCGGCACCGCGGTCATCCTGGTGCTGACGCTGGCCCGCCGGCAGGGCCGGTGGCTGTACCAGTGGCTCGGCCTGTGGCTGGCCTACCGCGGCCGGCGCCAGCCGGTCCCACTCCCCGACGGCCCGGCCGGCGCCGACCGCCCGCCCGGCCCGGACCGCCCGGCCGGAGCCGACCGACCCGCCGGAGCGGACCGACCGGCCGGAGCCGACCGACCCGCCGGCGATGACCGGCTGGCCCCGGTCCGGGCGCTGCGGCCGGCGCTGGCGATCAGCTCGGTGACCGGCCGGCGCAACCAGGTGATCGGCGTGCTGCGGGACGGCGACGGCTGGGTCGCGGTGCTCGACCTGGCCGGCAACGACGGGCTGCTGCCCGGCCCGCCGGCCCCGCGCACCGTCCCGCTCGGCCCGCTGGTCGCCGCACTGTCCACTGAGGACATTCAGCTGACCGCGGTGCAGCTGGTCGTGCACACGGTGCCAGCCGGCTCGGCGGCGCGCCTGCTCGATCAGGCCAGCCGGCCGGACCAACCGCTCCCGCCGGCCCTGCAGGCGGGCTGGCTGGCGCTGCGGATCGGCCCGGTGACCGCGCTGTCCGGCGCCGGCCGGGCCATCGGCACCGGCAAGGCCGGCCTGGACCGGGTGCAGCGGGTGCTCCGCCGCGCCGTCGACCGCGCGGTCGAGACCCTGCACGGGCTCGGTGTCACCGCGCACCCGCTGGACGAGGACGGCCTGCGCGCCACGTTCGGGCTGGCCACCGCGGCCCGCCCGGCCACCCCCGGCGGGCCGGCCGAACCGGCCATCGAGCAGTGGTCCGGCTGGCAGTGCGCCGGCGCCGGGCACACCTGCTACGCGGTCCGGGAGTGGCCCGAGGCGGGGCTCGGCCCGCTGCTCGGCGCGCTCGCCGCCGTCCCGGCCCAGCTGGTCACGGTGTCCGTCACGGTCAACACCGACCGGCCGGAGCCGGCGCTGACCGGGCTGATCCGGATCACCGAGCCGACCATCGACGCGGCCCGCCGGGCCGGTGACCTCGCCGCCGACGCGGTGCAGGCCGGCGGCGGCCGGCTGCTGCGGCTGGACGGCCAGCAGGCCGGCGCGGTGCTCGCCACCCTGCCGCTCGGAGCGGTCCGGTGACGCCGACCACCCGGCCGCCGGCCGTCCCGACCCACACGCTGCCGGCCGACGGCTGGCTCGCCACGCCGCTGCGGTCCGCCGGCGTCCCGTTCGGGCTGGAGGAGCCCGGGTCGATCGCCGGCCTGCGGCTGTTCCGGCCCAAGCCGACGACGATCGGGCTGTTCGCCGGCCCGGCGGTGTCCCGGCTGCTGGTGGTGCGGGCGCTCGGCGCCGGTGCGACGGTCTGCGTGATCACCCCGCACCCGGCCCGGTGGGCGCGGCTGCGCGAACAACTGCCGGGCGCGGCCGCCCGGCTGGCCGTGCTGCCGCCGACCGCCACCGTGCCGGCCGGTTCGGCGCTGCCGCTGCCCGCGCTGATCCTGGACGAGGTGGACGGCGGCGCACCGACCCCACGCCGGCAGCTGGGCGCCTGGCAGACCTCGGTCACCGCGCAGCCGCAGCTCTCCCCGCAACTGCTGGCCACGCTGCGCACGTACGACGGGTTGGTGCTGCAGCGGGTGCCGGAGCCGGCAGCCGAGCACGTCCGCTCCGCGACCGGGCTGTCCGCCCGCAGCGCCCGCTGGCTGCCCCGGATGCCGGACGACGTGGTGGCGCTGATCTCCGGCGCCGAGGCCACCTTCACCACGCTGGCCCCGCTGCCCGGAGACCCCGGCTGGCTCGCCACCCCCGCTGCCGTACCGCCCGGACACGCGCCGCACCCGGCCCAGCCTGGCCAGCGCCCAGGCCCGGCTCAGCCTGGCCAGCCCACTGGCCCCCAGCCTGGCCAGCCCTCGGGCCCGGCGCGGCCTGGCCAGCCCACTGGCCCCCAGCCTGGCCAGCCCTCGGGCCCGGCGCGACCCGGGCAGCCGACCGGTCCCGGCGGGCCGGGCGGCGCGGCACCGCCCACCGCCAGCCGCCCGAGCCAGCCGGATCCGGCCGGCTGAGGGCCGGGCGGCGCGGCACCGCCCGCCGCCCGAACTAGCCGGATCCGGCTGCCTGAGGGCCGGGCGACCGGCCCGGCCGGGCGGCGCGGCGCGGCCGGCCGGGGCGGGCCCGGCAGGCGCCGGCGGGCCGCGTCCGGAAGACTGGGCGGCGGCGGAGGGAGGTGCTCCGATCAGCACCGTCGAACTGTTCCACCAAGTGGATGGCCCCGCGGACGCGCCGGTCGTGCTGCTGCTGCACCCGGTCGGCGGCGCCGGCGCGCTCTGGGAACCGCAACTGGAGGCGCTGACCCGGCGGTTCCGGGTGGTCCGGGCCGACCTGCGCGGGCACGGCCGCTCGCCCGTCCCGCCGGGCCGGTACGAACTCGCCGACCTCGGCGCCGACACGGTCGCGCTGATCGACAAGCTCGGCGCCGACCGGGTGCACCTGGCCGGCATCTCGCTCGGCGGCATGGTCGGCATGTGGCTGGCCCAGCACGCGCCGGAGCGGATCGACCGGCTCGCCCTGCTCTGCACGTCGGCGCTGCTCGGCCCACCGCAGATGTGGATCGACCGGGCCGCCACCGTGCTGGCCGAGGGCACCGAAGCGGTCGCCGACACCGCGATCGGCCGCTGGTTCACCGCGGACTTCCGGGCCCGCGAGCCGGCGCTGGTGGCCCGGATCCGGGCCATGATCGCGGCCACCCCGCCGGTCGGGTACGCCGGCTGCTGCGCCGCGATCGAGATCATGGACCTGCGGCCCGACCTGCCCAGGATCACCGCGCCGACCCTGATCATCGGCGGCACCGACGACCCGTCCACCCCGCCGGAGCACCAGCAACTGATCGCGGACGGCGTCCCCGGCAGCCGCTTCGTCCAGCTGGACGACTGCGCGCACATCGCCAACGTGCAGCAGGCCGGCCAGGTCAACGACCTGCTGCTGGCCCACTTCAGCGGATAGCGAGAGGGCGTGCCCCGCCGCGGCCGGACGGGGCACGCCCTGCTTCGTGCCGGCGTCAGCCGCCGAGCGCGGACAACGTCGACGTGTACGCCGCCTTGCGCGCGTAGTTGTTGTCGAACAGCAGCGCGGCGCCCTGGCCTGGGAAGGTGCTCGGCACCCAGGAGAACTTGTCCGTGACGCCCCAGGTGGTGATGCTGGTGCACCGGGCGACGGCCAGGCACGCGGCCACCACGGTGCGGTAGTTGTTCGCCTGCGCCTGCAGGTTCGCGGCGCTGGCCGGGGTGGGCATCCGGATGTCCAGCTCGGTGATGTTCACGTCGACGCCGAGGTTGGCGAACCGCTGCAGGTTCGCCTGGTAGTCGCCGGGCACCTGGTTGACGATCAGGTGCGACTGGAAACCGACGCAGTCGATCGGGACACCGCGACGCTTGAAGTCCTGCACCATGTTGAAGATCGCGGTGCTCTTCGCGTTCACGCCGTCGGTGCTGAAGTCGTTGTAGCAGAGCTTCGCGGCCGGGTCGGCGGCCCGCGCGGCCCGGAACGCCTCCTCGATGTAGGTGTTCCCGATCCGCTGCTGGAACACCGAGTTGCGCCGGTTCGCGCCGTCGAACGCCTCGTTCACCACGTCCCAGTACTGGATCTTGCCGCGGAAGTGGGCCATCACCTGGTTGATGTGGTTCCGCATCGCCGCGAGCAGGTCGCTGCCGGAGGTGATCCGGCTGACCCAGGGCGCCAGTTGGCTGTGCCAGACCAGGGTGTGCCCGCGGATCGCCATCCCCCGAGCCTGCGCGTGGCTGACCAGCGTGTCGGCGGGGCCGAAGCTGAACACGTTGCGGGACCGCTCGGTGGCGTCCCACTTCATCTCGTTCTCCGGGGTGAGCCCGCGATACTCGGTGTCGAACGTGTTGGTGTACTGCGCCTCGTTCAGGTGGGCCGTGGTCAGCGCGGCGGCGAAGACGCGGCCGCGGGCGGCGGCGGCCGAGCCGAGTGTGCTCGCCGCCCCCGATGGCTGCGCGGTGCCGATCACGATCGCGGCAACGACGCCGGACACAGCCAGGATGGCGATCGGCCTCCGGGCGTGACGGTGGTTGGTCACGCGGCCTCCTCTGGGATCTCCGCTGAGGTATGTCGCGATCCTTGATTCCGAACCCCGACCGAGTCAATCAACCTTCCGGCTACATTTCGGAAATATGTCTGCCCTGATATAGGCGCAAAATTTGTTATATGACAGCCATTTACGCGGCCGTGGTTGTTACGTCGCGGTTGCGGGTCGACGTTGTTGATCTTTACTGTCCTGGAAATTTCCGGAAATCTAGGGCTGTTCGACCGGCGATCGGATTGGTTGCGATGTACCACCGTCCAGTACGTAATCGTCACCTGAATGCATGAAATGGCTACGGCATACGCCGCACGGGCTGGCGCTCCGAACGGCTGAACCAATACGGTCGTACCGCGCGGCCGTGATGGTCCCTTCGGGTCCCATCCGGTTACCGCGCTCCGGGGGAGCCGGTTCAGCCGGCCCCAGACGGGACGCGTCGGCGGTCAGCCGGCCAGTTCGCCGCCGGCGCGTCCGCCCCGGAGCCTGCTCCGCCGGTATCTCCGACCTCCATGCCAGTCCCGGGCCGAGTCCCCGGGGTCGGTTACCGCCGGTTCACGGCGACCTCGGGCCGGCGAGACGCGGCGCCGAACCACGCGAACCCGAACCAGGACCGCCCCAGCCCGGTGACGGACTCACCCGACGAGTGACGGCTCCTCCCGGCCGGTGATGAGTTCGCGCGGCGGGTGATGGCGCTCAGCCATCACCCCGCGCAGCGAGGTTCACACCGGCGAACCGAAACCGTCACCACAGGACCAAAGCCATCACTGTCGCAAGGGCGCCCACGGCCGAAGGCGCGCTCGGACGACCCTTGCCAGTGACCTGGGTGGCGTCGATCCGCCGTGCCGGACAGGGGGATGATGCGGCTGTGACCGGCGCCGACCACCCCGCAGGCGGCCCGACTCCGGACGGCCGGACTCCGCGGTCGTCGCTCGACAGCGGCCCGTCCAGCGGCGGGGCAGGGGGCCGCTCGGGTCGGCCGATCGGTCTCGGCCGGTCCGGCGCCGCGGACGGGACCGGCGCGGTGTGGGCGGGTCTGCGGCCGGCGGAGGCATTGGTGGCCGCCGGCACGGTGGCGGGAGTGCCGGGGATGGTGCCGGCGCGGCAGCAGTCGCTGGCCCTGGTGCCGGAGCTGATCCTGGACGAGTTGGCGCGGGCGCGGCGTGGGGTGATCGTGCTCGCCGTGGACGGGCTGCCATTGCGGACCGCGCGGGACTGCTGGGCAGCGGCCACGGTCCGGTGCCTGACCAGCGTCTTCCCGACGGTGTCGGCGCCGGCCTGGTTGACCGCGCTGACCGGCGCCGAGCCAGCCGAGCACGGCGTGCCCGGCATGGTCTACCGGCTGCCCGGCCGCCCGGTCCGGGTGCTCGCGGTCACCGGCCGGCCGCTGGCTGACCCGCGCTGGGGGAAGACCAGCCAGCCGTCCACCGCAGCCGGACCGCAACCAGCCGGCGGCCCCGCGGTAGCGAACCTGCCGCCGCGAGACGGCCCCCGGGCGGCCGGCGGCCCCGACACAGCGGGCGGACCGGAGACGGGAGGCGCTCCGGAGACCGCGGGCAGCCCCGAGTCCCCGGGCGCGCCGGAGACGGCAAGCCGGCCCGAGACGGCGAGCAGCCCCGAAACGGCAGGCGGACCGGAGACGGGAAGCCGGCCCGAGACGGCGGGCCGGCCCGAGACCCCAGGCGAGCCGGAGACAGGAAGCCGGCCCGAAACGGCGAGCAGCCCCGACACGGCGGGCGGACCGGAGACGGGAGGCGGTCCGGAGGCGGCGAGCAGCCCCGAGACCCCAGGCGAGCCGGAGACAGGAAGCCGGCCCGAAACGGCGAGCGGCCCCGAGATCCCGGGCCGGCCGGAGGCGGGAACGTTGGCGGCGGCGCCGCCGACCGTTTTCGAGCGGGCCCGGGAGCGCGGAGTTCGGCCGGTCGCGATCGGGCGGGAGTTGGATGAGCTACCGGGGCCGTGGACCGGAGCGCTGCTGCGCGGAGCTGGCCAGCCGCTCGCTCGGCCGGGCGCGGGCGAGCGGTTCCGGGCCGAGGCGGCTGACCCGGCGGCACTGGTCCGGGCGGTCGCCGCGGACATCGACCAGGTGCTGGCGGGCTGCCCGCCGGGCGAGCCGGTGCTGCTCTGGTGCTACCTGAACATCGACGACTACCTGCACCAGCGTGGGCCGGACGCTGCCACCGAGGACGCGCTCGGCTGGCTGGACGGGGTCGCCGCCGGCTGGGCAAGCCGCGGTTGGACCGTGCTCGCGCACTCCGACCACGGCCAGCGGCCCTGTGTCCGCGACCCGGACCTGGCCCGCGCCTGGGCCGAGCTGGACACCCCGCGGCTGTGCGAGCTGCCCGCCGGCGGCGCCGGCCGGGTGCGCTGGCTGCACCCGCTGCCGGGGCGCGCGGACGAGCTGGCCGGCCGGCTGGCGGCCGCACTCGGCGACGCCGCGCTGGTGCTGCGCCGCGATGACCTCGACCGGCTCGGCCTGCTCCGGCTCAGCCCGCCGCTGCGGGCCAGGCTCGGCGAGGTCGTCGCGGTCGCCGCCACCGACCGCTTCCCGGTGCCTGACCCGTCGCTGCGCTGGGAACACGGCAGCACCCACCCGGACGAGATGCTCGTCCCGCTCGCCGCCTGGCGGCCATAACGGTCCGCCGCCCAGCGGCAGCCCAACGACCAGCGGCAGCCCACGAACCGGCGGCAGCCCAACGACCAGCGCCCGACGGCAGCCGGCAGCCGGCAGCCCACGGCAGCCAGCAGCCAGCGGCGGCCAGCGGCCGGCCCAACAACCGGTGGTGGACCAGCCGGCGGCATCAACCCGCAGGCTGGTCCGCCGATCGCGCCGACGCCTGGGCGGCCGGTTGCGCCACCGGGTGCGCCGCCGGCTCCCCAGCCGGCTCCACGGCCGGCTGGACCGCAGGCTGAGCGGCCGCCTCGACCGCCGGCTCGACCGCTGGCGACCCGGCCGGCTGGTCCGCCGGCGGAGGCGGCTGAGCGGTCGGCCCGCTGGGTGCCGGCCAGGTGTCGCGGACGCTGCGGACCAGCAGCAGCCCGACCACGATGAACACCAGCCCGTCGAGGAGGTAGATCGTGCGGTAGCCGATCACCGAGATGACGACCGCGCCGAGCCCGATCGAGATCGCGAACGGGATGTCGATGATCGCCTCGGACGCGGCGATCACCCGGCCCTGCAGTTCGTTCGCGGTGCGGCGCTGCAGCAGCGTCATGTTGGCGACCAGCACGGTCGGCAGCCCGAGCCCGGCCAGCAGCGCGCCGATCACGACCGCCCAGATGTTCGCGGTGGCCACCAGCCCGAGGCCGATGCCGCAGAGTCCGAACCCGGCGCTGGCCGCGCCGATCTCGCCGATCCGGCGCAGCACCCCGCCGATGAAGATGCCGGCGATCACACTGCCGGCGCCCTGGGCCGAGACCAGCAGGCCGATGAACGTCGCCGGTCGGTGCAATCCCTGGTCGACCAGCGCGAAGATGGCGACGTCCACCATGGCGGCGGCCGAGAACGCGACAGCGGCGGACAGCACCACCCGACGCAGCTGCGGCGTGCGGAACACGTGCCGGGCGCCGGCGACCAGTTCCTGCAGCAGCCGCGGTGGCTCGGCCGGGCGCTCGCGGACCAGGTCCGGCACATCGCTGAGCAGCAGGAAGACGCTGGCCGAGGCGACGAACGTGGCCGCGTCCAGCGTCGCGACCGCGCCGCCGCCGATCAGCCCGAACAGGCCGGCGCCGATCAGCGGCCCGGCGATGCGCAGGCCCTGGCCGAGCGAGCTGAAGATGCCGTTCGCGTCACCGAGCAGGTCCTCGGGCAGCATCGAGTGCACCAGCCCACCGCGGGCGGCCCGGTACACCTGGAACGACAGCCCGTACCCGAACGCGACGACGTAGATCAGCCAGACGTCGCCGCGGTCCCGGACGAACAGCAGGCTCAGCACCAGCAGCGCGGACAGCAGGTCGTTGGTGATCAGCACCCGGCGCCGGGGCAGCCGGTCGACCAGCAACCCGGTGAACGGTGCGAGCGGACCAGGGATCGCCAGCACCATGAAGATCAGTCCGGCCGCGCTGTTCGACCCGGTGAGCTGCTTCACCCAGATGCCCAGCACGATGATCATCGATTGGTCACCGAGCATGTTCAGCGTCTGACCGGCGAACAGCAGCCGGAAATGCCGGTTCGCGAACAGGTCCTTGCGCATCATGCCTCCGGTTCCGCAATCAGGTCCTGGCCCGCCGGGGCCGGGACGGCCCAGCCGGCGCGCCGCAGCAGCGCGAGCAGCCGGTCGCCATCCTCGGCACGCAGTGGCAGTTCGCTGGTCAGCGCGGCCCAGTCGAGCACCGCCGATCCGTCCCGCTCGCCGTCCAGGGCCCGGGCGACCGCGGCCACCCGCGCGTACCCGCCGCCCCGGTCCGGGCCGAGCCAGTGCTCCAGCCAGGCCCGATCCGCCGGCGCCGCCGCTGCCATCAGCGCCCGCAGGTTGAACGGCCCGCCCCATCCCCGCGCCAGCCCATCCCCGACCGCCACAGCGGCCCCGCCGGACGCCCGCCCGGTACCGCCCGCCGCCAGCCCATCCCCGGCCGTCCCAGCAGCCCGGTCGGACACCGGCCCGGTACGGGCCTGCGCCGGCAGCCGGTGGGCGAGTTGGGCGGCGAGGTCGGCCAGCCAGCGGTCGGCGTCGGCGACGGCGGCCGCCGTGGCGGGGGCCAGGCTGCCGACGGCACGGACCGCGCCGGCCGCGACACCGGCGCGGTGCCGGAGCAGCCGGGCCGGGTGGCCGGGCCGGTCCCCGGCAGACTCGGGATGTCCATTGTGGACGGTGGGGGGCAGGCAGGCGAGCAGCCGGGCGGCGGACCAGGCGACCACCGTGTCCAGCAGGTCGGTGCCCGCACCGGCGGCCGCCGCCTGGATCAGGGTGACCGCGGCGCCGGCGACCGTCGCGGTGCGGCGCAGCTCGGCCGGGTCCACTTTGTCCAGTGTGTCGGCGGCGGAGTGGTTGAACCGGTCCGGCCAGTGGCCGAGGCTGACCGCCGGCCGGCTGGTCGGTGGCTCGACGATCAGCAGGTGGTCGGAGGCGCCGACGAACGGGGTGGCCCGCCAGGCCCAGGTGTCGCAGCCGACCGCGCCGCTGTACGAGCGACCGGCCTGCGGCAGCGCGCCGGCGCAGCCCTCCACCACCGCGTTCAGGTAGGACGGCAGGTCGTCCGGGCTGCGCTCGACGATCAGCGGGCCACCGCAGCGGCGCTGGTCCTCGCCGGCCATGTCCACGTTGATCGCCAGCGTCGGGGTGGGCGCCGCCCCGGTGCCCACCACCTCGTGCAGGTATGCCGCGAGACCGAGGAACTCCGGCCCCCAGACGAACCGGACGCCGAACTCCGCGGGGCCGCGCGCCAGCTCGGGGATCAACGCGAGCAGCGCGGCCACCCCGGACGCGTTGTCGTTCGCGCTCGGCCGCGGATGGCACAGGTGCGCGGACAGCAGCAGTTCCGCGTCGGTGCGACCGGGCAGGCGACCGGTGACGACGGGCAGCTCGGCCGGCGGCGCCAGGTCGACCCGCAGCCGGGCCCGGCCACCGATCCGGGCCCAGTCGGCCAGCTCCTGCCAGCGGGCCCGATCCACGCTGAACGCGACGATCCCGCTGTCCGGTGGCAGCTCGATCCGCCCGACCTGGTCGCCGCCGGTAACCCCGCTGGCGACCACCACGGCGACCGCGCCGGCCCGGGCGGCGGCGGCGATGCGCGGCCCGGCGGCACCAGCCAGCAGGACGACGGCGCCATGGCAGTCGTCGTCGTGCCGCAGCGGCGCGACGACCCCGCCGGGCGGGGTGGCGGCCGAGTAGGCGGCCAGCGCGTACGGCTGCGCCGGGTAGTCCACCACTGTCCGAAGTGGACGGCCGGCGGCGTCGGCCAGGGCCAGCGTCGCGCGCACCGGTGTCCACGGCGGCGGTACCTGGTAACCCAACCAGTGCCGGCCGGCCGCGGCGTACCGCAGCACCCGGACGTCGGCGAGCCCGGCCGCGCTGGCCCGCTCGGCGACGTAGTCGGCCGCCGCGCCGATCCCGGCCGACGACTGGTACCGGTCGTAGCCGCACAGCCGCGCCACGTCGGCGAGTGCCGCGGCCGGGTCCACGCCCGGGTACACCCGGCTGACCGCGGTCGCGACGTCCATCAGCCCCGCGCCACCTCAGCCGCCGGCACCAGCGCCGCCCGGAGCGCGGCCGCCCGCTCCGCCGACAGCGGCACCGACACCCGGACCCAGCCGGTCGGCTGACCGTCCACACGCGACAACGGCCGGCCGGCCAACCGGTACCCGGCCAGTGCGGCCACCGTCCCGGCCGGCCCATCCGCCCCGGCCAACCCAGCCGATCCGGCGACACCGGATCCGCCGGGCGTGCGCACCAGCACCCAGGGCAGCCGCGGGTCGCCCGGGCGCACCTCGAAGCCGGCGGCGCCGAGCCAGCCGGCCGCGGCCGGCTTCACCTCGGCGATCCGGGCCCGCAGCGGGCCGAAGATGTCGCCGCGGCGGAGCAGCGCGATCGCGCCGGCCAGGCCCAGTTCGGACACGCCGAGCGGGGCAACCGCCGCCCGGAGTTCGGCCGCGACCGGGGGCGAGCAGATCGCGTAGCCGGCGCGCAGGCCGCCGCAGCAGTAGCCCTTGGACATGCCGCGCAGCACCACGAGCGAGTCGACCTCGGCGGTCAGCGGCACCGCGCTGGCCGCAGGCCCGGCGTACGCCGCGCAGGTCTCGTCCAGCACCAGCAGCGCGCCGGACTCCTGCACCGCCGAGGCCAGCGCGCGCACCGCTGCCACCGGCCAGATCTCGCCGGTCACCCCGGGCCGATCCAGGACCACCAGCGCCGGCCGCTGCCGGCGGATCGCCGCCGCCAGCCCGGCCAACCCGCCGAGCTCGCCGACCGGGAGCAGCGGGTCCACGGCGACCAGCACCTCCGCGCCGAGCGCGCGAGCGCGGGCCGGGAGATCGGGATGGCCGAGCGGCTCCGCCAGCACCGGGCCGGTGCCGGCCAGACCGGCCAGGGCGTGCAGCAGCCCGGTCGCACCGGCACCGGTCAGCACCTGCTCCGGCAGCAGGGCGCAGCCGAAGTGGTCGGCCAGCACCGGGGCCAGCCGGGCCGAGCCGTACGGGTCGTGCAGCGGGTACGCCCGGGCTGCGTCCACAGTGGACTCGACTGAGCTCCAGGCGGCGTCCACTTCGGACCGGACGTACTCCACCTCGTCCGGCGCCCAGCGCAGGTCGAGGTGGTCGGGCGGCACCGGCGCGCGGTGTGACTCGACCGCCGAGCCGGGCCGGCCGCCGGCCCCGACGACCGGATCGGCCGCCGCGACGAACTGTACGTACCGGGTGCCGATCCGCACCGGCGCGCCGGCGGTGAAGTCGGCGTCCGCGCCCAGCACCTGGAAGCCGGCCGCGAGCAGCATCCGGCGGACCTCGGGCGGCTGGTAGAGCCGGATGTCGTGCGGCAGCACGGCGACCCGACCGTCCGGGTAGCGCACCCGCATCTCGCCGAGGTTGCGGCCGGTCACCGGGTCGTAGGCGCGGCTCATCTCGTAGCTGACGCCGTCGGCGGAGAACTCCGCCTCGGCCTGGAAGTTGCCCAGGATGGCCGAGACGTTGGAGTGGTCCAGCACCAGCAGGCCGCCGGGGGCGAGCACCCGCCGCACCCGGCGCAGCAGCCGCGACTGCTCCGCGTCGCTGCCCCAGCCGAACCCCTGCACGAAGATCACCGCGTCCACTGTGGACACCGGCCAGGGCGCCGCGGTGAGCAGATCGACCTGATGCAGCGGCAACTCGACGCCCGCAGCGGAGGCGGCCGCCGCGGCCAGCGCGAGGGCAGGGGCGGACGCGTCCACCCCGGTCACCGCGAAGCCGCGGGCGGCCAGCGCCACCGCGTGCCGGCCGGTGCCGCAGCCCAGGTCGAGCACCCGCCGCCCCGGCGCCCGCGCCAGCACCCCGGCCAGGTAGTCCACTTCGGTCGAGGTCCGCTCAGCGGTGTACTCGTACCGGGTGAACTGCCAGTAGTCCGGGGTGAAGTAGCGCAGGTACCAGGGCGGCGCGTCCGTCACCCGGCGACCGTCAGTTCCTGCCGGGCGAAGAACTCGCAGACGTCGCACAGGTCCGCCGGGTTCGGCACCCCCTCCTGCACCAGGTAGACCCCGTCGCAGACCCGGCAGGTGCGCTCGACCAGCGGGAACATGTAGCGCTGCATGTTCTGGTACGCCGCGAACAGGTAGTAGTCCACTCCCGGCCACAGGCCGTACAGGTGGTCGGCGAGCGCGTACGCCATCGACCGCTCGTCGGTGCCGGTGGTGAACCGGCCCGGGGTGCCCTGCCGGTTCAGCTGCGGCGCGACCAGTTCCAGGTAGAGGGTCAACTCCTTCTTGGTGATCCGGTAGATCGGGAAGATGTACCGCAGCTTGCCGATCTCGCGTACCGGGATGCCGCCCATCCGGAAGCCGGTGGTGAACCAGGTGACCAGGCTGGCCACCAGGTCGTCGGCGTTGAATCCAAAAGCGACAGTACTGGCGCCGCGCTGCTGCGCGGCGTGCTCCAGCATCCGGCGCAGCACCTGGTGGCCGATCACCATGTTGAAGTGGCTGGCCTCGCCGCCGACGATGCTGTTCATCGCCTCCGCGAACGGCCGGCGCAGCTTGAACACCTGCTCGACCTCGTCCGGGGTGACGATGACCTGGTTGATGCCGAGCGCCTCGCCGGACGCCTGGGCGGCGGCGAACGTCGCCGGCTCCTCCCAGTCCGGCAGGCCGGTGATCGTCACCGCGGTCATGTCCACCTTGGGCAGTCGGTGCCCGGCCCGCTCCAGCAGGGTCAGGAACGCGACGCTGTCCCGGCCGCCGGACAGGCCGACCACGATGTCGTCGCCGGGCCGGAACACCTGGTGCGTCAGGATGCTCTGCACGAAGGTTTCCTCGACGTAGGCGATGAAGCCGGCCTCGTCGAACTGTTCGGCGCGTACCTCGATCGAGCCGTTGGTGTCGAACAGCACGGTCTTGGTGTAGACGGGGTCGGGCGTGCCGTAGACCTGCTGGGCCGGCCGGCGGGTGACGTCCAGGTCGTAGTGCCGCACCTGGCTGACCTCGATCAGGTCGTCGGCGCCGACCACCGTGGTCTGCTCGGAGACCAGTTGCCCGTTCCGCCGGGTGAGGACGGCGTTGACCGGGATGCCGGCCTGGTGCAGCACGTCGGTCAGCGGTTGGCCCGGCGACGCGGCCAACTGCTCAGTACGGCCGACCTTGTTCCGGAAGAACACCTCACCCATCGACGGACCCGCCTCTCCGGTCACCGAGGCCGGAACCCGGCGGTCAGCGGCGCGATTGCGCCTTCGGGCCGCCCGACCCCAGACCTCTTGTACGCGTCTGACTACGGCTCGTAGAGTATGGCGTTGCCCGACTCCTTCGCGTCAAGGCGTTGCTGGCACCGTTCGTCGGGGGCGCACAGCCAGTGCGAGGTTACTGCGCGAAAGGTTGCCCAATGGGCCAAGAAGTATCGATTGCGTTGGTCGACAGTTTTGCCGAGATCGACCCGGCGGAGTGGGACGATCTGGTCGCCGCGACCGGCGCACCGGTCTTCTACACGAGCACCTACCTGCGCGCGTACGAGCGGGAGCCGATGGCGCCGGTGGAGGCCGTCCGGTATCTGGTCGGGCGGTCGGCCGGACGCCCGGTGCTGCTGGCCCCGCTGTACCTGTACCGGCACCTCGACCCGCTCGGCCGGCTACGCCTGGTCTACCCGTGCGAGAGCGACGAGCCGGGACTGCTCAGCCACGTCTGGCACTGCTACGACAGCCAGCTGGTCGGGCCGGGCAGCGGCGCCGGCAGCATCAGCGCCGTGGTCGCGGCGATCCGCCGGGCCGCGCGGCAGCTCGGCGCCCGCTGGTGCGGCTTCGTCAACGTCGAGCAGGGCACCCCGACGCACCGCGCGCTGGCCGCCGCCGGGCTGCCGACCCACCACATCGAGGACCGGTTCGCCGTCGACCTCACCGGCGTGTCCGATCTGGACGGTTACCTGGCCCGCATCCCGGGCCGCTACCGGCGCGACCTGTACCGGCAGGCCCGGCGTGCGGCGGAGGCCGGCGCGCGGGCCGAGGTGCGCGCGATCGCCGACATCGACATCGACGAGGTGGCCGCGCTCTGCCGCGCCACCGCCGACCGGTTCGACAACCGCGGCTTCTACCCGGAGGGCCGGTTCGAGCGGTTCGTCGAACTGGTCGGCCCGCTCGGCCACGTGGTCGAGGTCCGGCAGCTGGGCCGGCTGATGGGCGTGTTCATCTGCCTGGTCGACGGCGACCGGCTGCACACCTGGACCGGCGGCTACGACCCGGCTGTGGACGGCAACTTCAGCGCGTACGGGCTGTGCTTCACCGCGTCCATCGAACTGGCGCTACGGCTGCGCCGGCCGGTGCTGGAGGGCGGCCGGCGCAACCCCGAATACAAGCGCCGGCACGGGCTGGGCATCCGGCACCTCGACGCCTGCCTGGTGCCGGCGTGAGCGAGCTTGCGAGCGGGCAATGACCCAGCGCACCGGCTCGACCGCCGTCGCCGGGGCGCCCGGGGCCATGCAGGTCTGGGACGGTGTGCCCGACTGGTGGGACGAGCTGGCCGGGCCGGTGCCGCTGCTCGGCACCCGGCCCTGGCTGCACGCGATGTCCGGCCGGGCCGGCCGGCCGGCGCTCACCTTCGGCGTGCCGGCCGGCCCCGGCCGACCCCAGGTGGCGATGTACGGGACGTTCCAGGCCGCTCCCCGGCCGGGCGAACACTTCGACATCCAGTACCTGGTCAGCGCCCCGACCCAGCTGCTGCCGCTGACCGACGCCGCCCGGGCCGCCCGGGTGGAGCTGGGCGCGCCGGAGCCGAGCCGCTGGACGCCCAGCCTGGTGCTGATGTTCCCGGGCTACGAGTGCTTCCCGGTCGGCCCCGGCGGCACCGATCCGGCCACAATGGACACTCTGGTCGGCGGGCTGGTGGCCTGGGCCCGGGCGGCCGGCGCGCAGACCATCGGGTTCCTCTACCTGCGGCCGGCCGCGGCGGCACTGGCCGGTGCGGCCGAGCGGCACGGGTTCAGCCGGGTGCCGCTGACGTACAGCTTCGACCTGCCGATCCCCGGCCCGGATTTCGCCGACTACCTGGCCGTGCTGCCGAAGAAGCGGCGCGGCGAGGTGGGCCGCGAGCTGCGCCGGATCGCCGCTGCCGGCATCGAGCTGAGCCAGCCGCCGGTCGGCGAGGTCTTCGACGACCTGGTCCGGCTGCGCTGCGCGCTGGTCCGCAAGTACCGCGGCGATGTGGACGTCGAGAACGAACGGGCCAAGCTGCACCGCACGGTCGACGAGGTCGCCGGCGGCGCACCGCACGTGTTCTGCGCGACGGCGGGCGGCACGGTGCTCAGCGCGGCCCTGTTCGCCGGCACCGACCGGGACTGGACCTGCCTGCTCACCGGCACCGACTACACCGACCCGCGGTCAGCGCTGTGCTACTTCGCCACCGCCTACTACGAGCCGGTCCGGGTGGCCGCACAGCGCGGGGTGCGGCTGCTCCGGTTCGGCCAGGGCTCCTGGGACGCCAAGCGCAGCCGCGGCTGCCAGCCGACGCTGATGACCAGCTGGGTGCTCGGCCTCGACCCGGACGTCGCCGCGGCGGTCCGCCGCAGCGCCGCCAGCACCGCGGTCAGCCTGTGACGCTCACTCGTCCGGCACGACCGTCCGCATTGGACGGAAGCGCATCGACGAGGTGAGCACCAGCTCCTCCCAGCGGTCCAGGTAGCCGCCGAAACCGCGCAGCACGTGGTCGAACCGGGCCAGGTCGATCCGGGCCGAGTCGGGCAGGAACTCGCACCGCAGCATCGGCGCCAGCGGGTGGTTCGCCGGGTCGTGCAGCAGCGCGGCGAGCCGGGCACCGGCCCCGGGCGCGGCGATCTCGGCCACCTGGCCGCGCTGCCAGGACAGCGCCAACTGCTGCCCGGCCGGGGTCAGGTCCGCCCAGACGGCGCCGGCGACCCGGGCCCGGACGCAGGCGAGCACCTGGTCGAACTCGCGGTCCTCGTGCCGGTAGCCGGCCGTGGTGAGGGCGATCAGGTCCCGCACCTGGTCACCGTCCACTCCGGACCAGCCGAGCTCGTCGGCGAACGAGACCGCCTCGTGCTGCGACTCGGCCGGCGAGTCGGAGGCGTGCACCAGGTCGCAGGTCACGTTGATCGCCCGCAGGTCGCGGCGGATCGTGCCGGGCAGCGCCTCGCTCGGCGAACTGGCCCCCTTCAGCGCACGCATCCGCTTGTGGCTGGACAACTCCCCGGGCGGCTGGTCGTCGCGCATCAGCAGCGCGACCGTGGGCCCGTACCCGAACAGCAGGTCGACCATCCGGTACAGGTAGGCCTTCCAGACCTCGTTGATGTTCCGCTCGTTGTAGGCGTCCAGGTTCTCCGGCCGCTTCCAGACCACCGCGCTGGCCACCGGAGTGAACCCGGCACCGACGAAGCGGTCGAGCACCGCCTGGCCCAGCCCACGGGTCAGCGCGTCCGGCGGGATCAGCGTGAAGACCGTGCGTTCCCAGTCGACGTCCGGCGCGGCCGTCATCGGCAGCCGCCACGGTGGTATCGCTTCACGACATCCTCTCGACGTTGACGGCGGGCTCGCGGTCGGCCCGGCGACGGCGATCTGACCAGCGCCCGCGCGGCGGGCGCCGGCCCTCGAACTACCTGCGCGCGATCCTCGGGCGGCGAGCCGCCTTTCCGGCACGGTTCACGTGCGCCTCCCTTGGGATGGCGCCGGCGCCCGCACTACCGCGGGCGCCGGCCACTACCTCACTTGCCCGGACGCCGCATCTTCGGGCGCCGGGCCGACTTCGCCTGTCGGTCCATCGGACCTCCTTCCACCGGGCCTTCCACCACGTGGTGGCGCCGCCCGTCCTGCCCGGCGCCACCGCCGGGCTTACCGGCCCTTCCGGACGATCTTCGGGCGCCGGGCAGACCTCACTCGACGGTCCATGGCAACTCCCTTCGGTACGGGCACGGCCGCCAAGGCGGCCGTCGCGCCGGCTACCGACCCTTGCGGACGATCTTCGGGCGCCGGGCAGACCTCAGCCGACGGTGCATGGCAACTCCCTTCGGTACGGGACGGCCGCCGGAGCGGCTAACGGCCCTTGCGGACGATCTTCGGGCGCCGGGCGGACTGAACTCTGCGGTCCATCGCAGCTCCTCTCTTCCTGTTTCCGGTCCCGCGCCGGCCGAGCGCCGGTCGCGGGCGAATCGGATGGCGCGGGCTAGCGACCGCGCCGCTTGATGATCTTGGGTCGCCGGTTCGAAACGACACACCGATTCATCGCGGGCCTCCTTCCGTACCGGTCACGCCAACCCGTCCGTCTACTTCGGACTGGACTTCCGCACCCGTGGTCGGCGTGCCGACATCCGGTAGCGCTCCATCCGGTCACCTCCCTCCCGGCTCCAGGCCGGGCCCGGCGGCCACGCCGACACCGGACCCCGGTACTGGTCCGGAGCCGTCCGCGGTACCGGCCGGGCCGCCGGCGGTGGCGATGACCAGCCCATCGAGCAGGCCGGCCGCGCAGGCGGCGATATCGCCGGCACCGACCGCGGCGATCTGGTCCAGGTAGCCCCGCAGTGTCCACTCTGGAGCGCCGCCGATCAGCGCGTACGCGCCGAGCATGGTGGCGTCCTCCAACGAGGACTCCAGGTCGACCTGCACCTGCCCGGCGACCCGGCGGCGCGCGGCGGCCACCTCCGCCTCGGTCCAGCCGCGGTCGATCTGCTCGCCGAGCAGCCCGACCGCGAGCGACACCACCTCGTCCAGCTGCTCTGGCGCCGTGGTCATGCCGGCCCGCCAGACGCCGGCGTCCCGGTAGCCGCTGGCGTAGCCCCAGACGTCGTAGGACAGGCCCCGCCGGGACCGGATCTCCTCCACCAGCAGCGCCGCGTTGCCGCCGGCGACCAGCTCCATCAGCACGTCGTACCCGGCGTGCCGCGGGTCACCCAGCGGGACGGCGGCACCGCCGAGGATCAGCGCGGCCGAGTCGGTGTTCAACTGGTGGTCGGTCCGGCCCGGAGTGACCACCGGCGGCGCCGGGTCGACCGCCGGCGGCGGGCCCGGCGGCAGGTCGGCCAGCGGCCCGGCCTCGAACAGCCGGTGCACCTGCTCGGCCGGCACGCCGCCGCTGACCACCACGGCGACCCGGCCGGCGTGCACGTGCTCGGCCTGGTGCGCCAGCAGGTCGGCCGGCTGGAGCGCGGAGACCGCCGCGATGCTGCCGCCGACCGGCCGGCCCAGCGGGTGCGCACCGAACGCGGTCCGGAAGAACACGTCGTGCACCACGTCGTCCGGTTCGGACGCGGCCAGCCGCAGCTCCTCGGCGACCACCCGGGCCTCCGCGGCCACCACGTCGGCCGGGAAGGCCGTGTTGGTCAGGCTCTCGGCCAGCAGCGCCGCCGCCTCGGCGGCCGCGTCGGTGGGCACCCGGGCGTACAGCATCAGGTACTCGCGGCTGGTCACCGCGTTGGCCTCGCCGCCGAGCGCCTCGATCGCGTCCACCGGACGGACGCCGCGGCCGGGCAACTCGGCCTGCATCAGGACGTGCTCCAGCAGGTGCGTGATGCCGAGCGCGGCCCGTTCGTCCCGGGCGCCGGTGCGCAGCCAGACGGTGACCGCGCTGACCTCGGCGCCCGGCCGGTGCCGCACCAGCACCGGCACCCCGGACCGCAGCGCGGCACCGGATCCCACCGCCGCCGCCGTCACCGCGGGCCGCCGTCCACCGCCGGCCCGTCCAGCCCGGGCTCCGGACCGTCCACAGTAGAGCCGTCCACAGTGGACGGCTGGGAGTCGGCCGGCAGGTCGTCCAGCAGGTCCTCGGTGAGCACGTCGCCGGGGGCGAGCAGGAACCGGCCGGCGGGGGTGTCAGCCCAGACCGTCCGGCCGTGGCGACCGAGCACGGCCCGGTCGGTGCCGACCGGGGCGCCGTCCACCGGCAGGCCGAACAGCGACATCCCGGCGCGCAGCGCCCGCGGCGCGGACAGCCGGCCCTGCACGATCGACCAGGCCCACCGCTCCGGCCGGCGCTGGTCGCCGTACAGCAACCGGCGTTGCAGGTGCCGCAACCCGCCATCGACCGGCTGCCGGAACGTGCCGGCCACGGTGGCGCCGCGGCGGAGCCGGGCGAGCGCGGCGGCGGCCGGCAGCCAGCGGGGCCGCGGCACCGGTGGCAGCGGCGTGTCGGCGACCCGGGCGGCCAGCTCGGCGTACTCGGGCCAGAGCCGGTACCGGTCGACGGCGGCCCAGAGCGTGCGCCGGTCCGGGCGCTCCAGCCCGTCCAGCAGCAGCACGGCGTCGACCAGGTCGCGGGCCCGGTAGGGCTGCTCGAACCGCTCCAGCAGCAGCATGATCAGGTTCTTCAGCTCGGGCCGGCGCCAGCGCGCGGGCAGGTCCAGCAGCGGGGCCACCCCGCCGAGGTCACCCAGCGAGAGGTAGTTCGACAGCTCGACGCCGTACGGCTGGGCGTACGGGTCTTCGTGGTGCGGGTGCCGCAGGCTGACCAGCACCCGCAGCCGGTCACCGTCCCGGCCGAAGGTGGCCTGCCAGACCTCCCAGCCCCAGCCGACCAGCGCCGCGGTGGCGCGCCAGATGTCGGCCTCGTCGGGCACCCAGAAGTCAAGATCGTTCATGTACCGCAGCAGGCCGGGCGGGTACCGGTCGGCGACCTCCAGGCCCTTCACGCCGATAACGCCGGGCACCGCCACCAGCAGCTTCTCCGACAGCTCGCGGTACCAGGCGATCCGGCCGCGCTGCAGCTCCAGGTCGTACCGGATCGCCGGGCTGAGCGACCGGCCGGCCTGCTCCCAGGCGCTGTAGACGGTGGGCGCGAACGACCACTCGCGCTGCCGCAGCAGCCACGCGGATTCCCACGGCGAGGTCAGCTCCTCGCCGCAGGCCACCCCCAGCACCGCTTCCAGCGTCGTTACGCCAAGGTCCATGCCGCGTCCACTCCTGGCTGTGTCCGAACTGAGCTACCGGGCCCGAGCGGCAGCGGGCGTGCGGCGGTCGCCCGCCACACGCCCGCTCTGCGCTCCGACGCGGGAACTACATGTTCGGGACGCAGTCAGTGCAGGTGGTACGGAACCGGACGATCTGCACGGCCTGCCGGCGGGTGATCATCCGCTCGACGAAGGTCGGGGTGAGCAGGATGGGCGTCGCCGGCGCCTCGGTCTTGACCTGTGCTTCTACGCGCATGTGGGCCACCTTTCTGCAGCTACGGACAGTCTCCGGGCAACGGAGCGTCCGAACGACAGATTGACAGTAGATAGCAGTGATGAGACCAACAAGGGCCGAACGGACACCTTCGTTACTCCGCCCCCCGATATTCCCCACTGTGGGTGATCAGATTGGGCCGGCAGATCCACTTCGGACACTCCCCGGCGCGCCACTCCCGCCGCATCCGGCCGCGGCTCCGGACCCGGCGGATATGGTGGCGCGGTCCCCTGCCGCCCACCGTCGTACCGGAGCCGGAATGACCGCGATCACCACGTCGACCGACGAGTCGATCAAGCTGGCTGAGCAGTACGGCGCGCACAACTACCACCCGCTGCCGGTGGTGGTGACCCAGGCGTCCGGCGCCTGGGTCACCGATGTGGACGGTCGGGAGTACCTCGATCTGCTCTCCGCGTACTCGTCGCTGAACTTCGGGCACGGCCACCCGGCACTGCTGGAAGCCGCCCACCGGCAACTCGACCGGCTGACGCTCACCAGCCGGGCCGTGCACGCCGACCTGCTCGGCCCGTTCAGCCGCGCGCTCGCCGACCTCGCCGGCATGCAGACCGTGCTGCTGATGAACACCGGCGCCGAGGCCGTCGAGAGTGGCCTGAAAGTGGCCCGCAAGTGGGGTTACGACGTGAAGGGCGTGCCACCGGAGCAGGCCTCGATCATCGTCTGCGCCGGTGGATTCCACGGCCGGACGATCAGCATCGTCAGCTTCTCCACCGATCCGGTCGTCAAGGACGGCTTCGGTCCGTACACGCCGGGGTTCCGGGTCGTCCCGTACGGGGACGCCGACGCGGTCGCCGCGGCCATCGACGGGACCACGGTCGCGGTGCTGGTCGAGCCGATCCAGGGCGAAGCCGGCGTGGTCGTGCCGCCGACCGGCTACCTGACCGCGCTGCGCAAGCTGTGCACCGACCAGCAGGTGCTGCTGATCGCGGACGAGATCCAGTCCGGGCTCGGCCGCACCGGTGCCACCTTCGCCTGCGAGCACGAGAACGTCCGGCCGGACGCCTACCTGCTGGGCAAGGCGCTCGGCGGCGGCATCCTGCCGGTCTCGGCGATGGTCGCCGACCGCTCGGTGCTCGGCGTGCTGCACCCCGGCGAGCACGGCAGCACGTTCGGCGCCAACCCGCTCGCCTGCGCCGTCGGCCTGGCCGTGATCGACCTGCTGAACACCGGCGAGTTCCAGCGCCGAGCGACCACGCTGGGCGCCCGGATGCACCAGCGGCTGGCCGAGCTACCCAGCGGCAAGGTCGCCGAGGTCCGCGGCCGCGGCCTCTGGGCCGGCGTCGTCCTGGCCCCCGGCATGCCGCCGGCCCGGGCCATCTGCGAGCGCCTGCTCGACCGCGGCATGATCGTCAAGGACACCCACGAGAACACGCTGCGGCTGGCCCCACCCCTGGTCATCACCGAAGCCGACCTCGACCACGCCCTTACCACCCTGCACGACGTCCTCGCCGCCAAGCTGAGCCCGGGCGGCCCAGCCGCCCAGCCGCCGGGTCCGCCGGGTCCGCCGGGTCGCCCGGGAGCCGGGGCGGCGCGGTGCCAGGATGGGCGGGTGGCCGGACGGGTGCGGTTGGGGGTGGACGTCGGCGGCACGTTCACCGATCTGGTGGCGCTTGTGGACGGCCGGGTGCTGACGGCGAAGGTGCCGTCCACCCCGGCGGACCAGTCGGTGGGCGTGCTCGCCGCGGTGGACGCGTCCGGAGTGGACGCCGCCGCGGTCGGGGTGTTCGCGCACGGGATGACGGTGGCCACCAACGCGCTGCTGGAGCGGCGCGGCGGGCGCACCGCGCTGGTCACCACGGCCGGGTTCCGGGACGTGATCGAGATCGGCCGGCAGAACCGGCCGGCGCTGTACGACCTGGCCGCGGACCGGCCGCCCAGCCTGGTGCCGCGCGAGCTGCGGTTCACCGTCCAGGAGCGGATGGGGCCGGCCGGGGTGATCGTCCCGCTGGCCGCGGCCGAGACGGCCCGGCTGGTGCGCGACCTGGCCGCGGCCGGACCGGAGGCCGTCGCGGTCTGCCTGCTCTTCGGCTTCCTGCACCCCGAGCACGAGCGGGCGATCGGCGCGGCGATCCGGGCCGCGCTGGACGTGCCGGTGTCGCTGTCCTGCGAGCTGCTGCCCGAGTTCCGCGAGTACGAGCGCACCGCGACCGTCGCGGCCGACGCGTACCTGGCGCCGCGGGTGCGGGAGTACCTGCGCCGGCTGGCCGCCCGGGCCGCCGAGCGGGGGCTGCCCGAGCCGCTGGTGATGCAGTCCACCGGCGGGGTGGCCGGGGTGGCGGTGGCCGCCGCGCAGCCGGCCCGGGTGGTGCTGTCCGGGCCGGCCGGCGGGGTGATCGGCGCGTCCGCGGTCGCGGCCCGGTCCGGCTACCGCGACCTGCTCACCTTCGACATGGGCGGCACCAGCACGGACGTCGCCGCGGTGGTCGGCGGTGCGGTGCAGACCACCACCGAGTCGGTGCTGGCCGGGGTCCCGGTGAAACTGCCCGCGGTGGACGTGCACACGGTCAGCGCCGGCGGCGGCTCGATCGCCTGGGCCGATGCCGGCGGCGCGCTGCGGGTCGGCCCGCACTCGGCCGGCGCCGAACCCGGGCCGGCCGCGTACGGGCAGGGCGGCACCGAGCCGACCGTGACCGACGCCGACCTGCTGCTCGGGCTGCTGCCGGCCGGGGCCCGCCTCGGTGGCGCGGTCACGCTGTCGGTCGAGCTGGCCAGGGCGGCGCTGACCCGGCTCGGCGCGCGGCTGGGCCTGACCGCCGAGGAGACGGCGCTCGGTGTGGTCCGGGTCGCCGACACCGAGATGGTGCGGGCGCTGCGGGTGATCTCGGTGCAGCGCGGCCTGGACCCGCGGGACTTCGCGCTGGTCGCGTTCGGCGGCGCCGGCGGCATGCACGCCTGCGCGCTGGCCGAGGAGCTGCGCATGTCCACCGTGCTGGTGCCCCGGGCCGGCGGCGTGCTCTCCGCGCTCGGCCTGGCCATCTCCGAGATCCGGCGCGACTACGCCGCCCCGCTGCTCGGCACCATCGACACGCTCGACCCGGCCGCGCTGGCCGCCGCCTGGGACGCGCTGGCCGACCGGGCCAACGCCGACCTCGGCCCGGGACCTGCCGCCAGCGAGGGTCCGCGGCTGGAGCGGCTGGCGGATCTGCGCTACCGCGGGCAGTCGTACGAGCTGACCGTCGGCGGCGCCGATCCGGCCGGGCTGGCCGAGGCGTTCCAGGCCGCGCACCAGCAGCGGTACGGGCACCGGGCCGAGGGCGAGCCGGTGGAGATCGTCGCGGTCCGGCTGGTCGGCACGCTGCCCGGTGCCCAGCCCGAGCTCACCGAACCCGACCCGCCCGACCCCGCTCCCGCTCCGGGCCGCCGCGCCGTGCTGCTGGACGGCGGCCGGACGGACGTCGCCGGGTACGACCGCGCCGCGCTCGGCCGGGGCAGCCGGCTCGCCGGGCCGGCGATCGTCGAGTTCCCCGAGTCCACCTGCCTGGTCCGCCCGGGCTGGTCCGGCCGGATCGACGACGCCGGCACGCTGATCCTGCGCCGGGAGGGATAGTGGATCCGGTCACGCTGTCGGTCATGCGGTCGGCCCTGGAGGGCGTGGCCACCGAGATGGGCACCGTGCTGGTCCGCAGCGCGTACTCGTCCAATATCAAGGAGCGCCGGGACTGCTCGGCGGCGCTGTTCGACGCGCACGGCCGGCTGGTCGCGCAGGCCGAGCACATCCCCGTCCACCTGGGCGCGATGCCCGAGTCGGTGGCCGCGGTCCGGGCCCGGAACGCCCGTCCCGGTGACGTGTTCGCGCTGAACGACCCCTACACCGGCGGCACCCACCTGCCGGACATCACGCTGGTCTCCCCGGTCGCGGTCGGTGGCACCCCGGTCGGCTACGCGGTCACCCGGGCGCACCACTCGGACATCGGCGGGATGGCGCCGGGCTCGATGCCGGCCGACAGCCGGGACCTCTGGCAGGAAGGGCTGGTGATCCCGCCGGTGCGGCTGGTCCGGGACGGCCGGCTGGACGACGACCTGCTCGCGCTGATCTGCGCCAACTCGCGCACCCCGAGGCTGCGCCGCGGCGACTTCCGGGCCCAGATCGCGGCCAACCAGGTGGCCGCCCAGCGGCTGGCCGAGATCGCCGAACTGCGCGGCCTGGACACGCTGCTGGCCGCGTACGACGAGGTCCTGCGCTACGCCGAGCGGCGCAGCCGGGAGGGCATCGGCAACCTGCCGGACGGCACCTACCGGGCCAGCGGCGAACTCGAGGGCGACGGGGTGACCGACGCGGACATCCCGATCGAGGTCGCGGTCACCGTGGCCGGCGACGAGATGACGATCGACTTCACCGGCACCGCGGACGCCGTCGACGGAAACGTGAACTGCCCGCTCGCGGTCACCCGGTCCGCCTGCTACTTCGCGCTGCGGGTGCTGCTACCGGACGACGTGCCGGCGAACGCGGGCACCTACGCACCGCTGACGATCGTGGCGGCCGAGGGTTCGCTGGTGCACGCCCAGCCGCCGCACGCGGTCGTGGCCGGGAACGTGGAAACCAGCCAGCGGGTGGCCGACACGGTGCTGTCCGCGCTGGCCGGGGTGGCCGACGTCCCCGCGGCCGGCCAGGGCACCATGAACAACCTGGTGATCGGCGGGGACGGCTGGTCGTACTACGAGACGATCGCCGGCGGGCAGGGCGGGTCCAGCCGCGGGCCGGGGCCGAGCGGGGTGCACGTCGGCATGACCAACACGCTGAACACCCCGGTCGAGGCGCTCGAACTGGAGTACCCGATGCGGGTCGAGCGGTACGAGCTGGCCGACGGCACCGGCGGGGCCGGCGCGCACCGCGGCGGCGACGGGGTGATCCGGTCGATCCGGGTGCTGGCGCCGGCGACCGTCTCGATGCTCACCGACCGGCGGCGGCACCCGCCGGCCG
Organism: uncultured Actinomycetota bacterium; assembly: GCA_963714145.1. Lineage (GTDB taxonomy): Bacteria > Actinomycetota > Actinomycetes > Mycobacteriales > CADCTP01 > JBBWZH01. The sequence continues at coordinate 5,456,145 of OY970235.1, forward strand.
GTGCCCGTGGCGGCCGACCCGGCACGGTCGGCCGCAACCTGCTCACCGGCGACCCGTCGAGTCAGGCGGTCGCCGGCGCCCGCGCCGGGGCCTCAGCCCCCGAGCCCGAGGAGCTGCCGGCGAAGACCACCCGCCGGCTGGCTGCCGGCGACGTCGTGACGATGATCACGCCCGGTGGGGGCGGCTGGGGTGAGCCGGGCGGCTAGCACACCCCGGTGAGCGAGCCGCCAGAGCTGAACTGGCCGGCCAGCCCACCCGGGCCCGGCCGGCGCCCGATCCGGTGGTAATCCAGTTCCGCCCAGACGATCTTGCCGCCGCGCACCCGGGTACTCCCCCACCGGTGCGCCAACTGCGCCACGATGCGCAGCCCGCGGCCACATTCGGCGTTCGGGTCGGCGGCCAGCATCATCGGCAGCCGGGACGAGCCGTCCCGTACCTCCAGCCGGAGCATCCCGGTCCGGCGCCGCAGCTTGAGCCGTACCCGGCCGTGGCCGTGCCGGATCGCGTTGGTCACCATCTCGCTGACGATCAATACCGCGTCATCAACGCAGTCCTGGCTGCAGTGCCATCGGGCCAGAACCGAAGCCGTAACCGCTCGTGCTTGCCGTACGGCGCTGACGCTGTCACCCAGCGCCATTTCGGCATCCATTCAGCACCTCCTCGCGGTCACCGAGTCCGCGGCTGGCGCCTACAGCCGTTGTGCCTCTTCCACCTGCCCCGTGCGGCTGCCGATAAACCCTGGTGGAGCCGGTGTGCCCGGTCGGACGGCGGGTGCTGTTCCGAACAGAGCACACTGGCAGTAGCGTCCGGACGATCGGGTTGGGAGCGGACTTCTGCGGACGCGGGAGGTTTGGTGGAACCGGACTTTGCTGGTCAATTTCCCAGCCAGGAGGTCGCCACGCGGGATCGATTAGCCGTGCACGTCGCCTGGGAGGCGGTGCTGCTGATCGGGCTCGGGGTTACCGCGGCGCTGGTCTGGTCCCGGTCGAACAGCGCCTTGTCCGGCGATGAGCTGCGTGACCAGTTGCTGATCGGTGCGTCCTCGGTGCTGCTCGCGTCCGCTTTCGCGGTCAGCCTGCGGGCCGCCGCGCCGAACCTTGCCGCCGGCGGCATCACGGTCGCCACCGCGGTGCTCACCGGGTACGTGTTCCAGCACACCACGCTGCCGCTGGGCGCCGCCTGCGGGATCGCGGCCGGTGCGGCCGCCGCCGCCGGGCTGGTGCTGGGCCTGATCACGGTGGGCCTGCGGGCCCCGACCTGGGCGGTCAGCCTGGGCGCCGCCGCCCTGCTCACGGCCGCGGTGATCGACCTGGCCGACGGCGAGACGCTGACCCTGGCCCCGGAGCCGGATCTGACCCGGTGGGCCTGGGTCGTCTTCGGCGGCGCCGCACTGGTCTCGATCGCCGGCGGTGCGCTGGCCGCCACGCCCCGGCTCCGGACGGTGATCGGCCGCTACCGGGTCGACCGCGACCCGGCCGCCGGCCGTGGCTCGCCGGCCGGTGCCACCGTGGTCGGTGCGCTGGTGCTCTCCGCGCTGCTCGCCGGCGGCGCCGGCCTCGTCGCGGCGCTGCACGCGCACTCCGGCAACCCGCCCGGCGACCGCGCCACCTGGCTGATCACGGTCGCCGGCTTCGCCGCGGCACTGCTCGGCGGCACCAGCGTGCACGGCCGCCGCGGCGGCGTGTTCGGCACCGTGCTCGCCGCGTCCACCCTGCAACTGCTGCTGCTCTGGCTGACCTTGGGCAACATCGCCGAGTGGATCCAGCTCACCGTGCTGGGTGGAGCGGTCGTCCTCGGCCTCGCGGTCACCCGGCTGATCGAGGGGCTCGGCACCCCGGCGCCGGACGACTTCGACATGACCGTGCCCATCCCCGAGGAGGAGACCTACCCGACCCGGTACATCGACCTGATGTAGGCCGGAGCCGGCCGGTCAGCTGATCGCGCTGCTGGAGTGGAGCAGGTCGATGATCAGGGCGGCGCTCCAGCTGAAGCCGTCGGCGCCGTAGCCGCCGCCGGTGAACGGGTCGAAGTACTCGCGCCAGCCGGAGCGCCGGGCCAGGCCGACCATGCTGGCGGTGATCGCGTCGGTCACCGCGGGCCGGCCGTGCTGTTCCAGGCCGCGCCAGAGCAGCCAGTCGGTGTTGATCCAGACCGGGCCGCGCCAGTAGCGGCGACGGTCGAACTCGGGGGCGGCCAGGTCGTGGCTGGGCACCATGAACGCGCCGGGCGCCTGCGGGGTGAAGTGCGGTGACTGCAGGTCGGTGAGGATCGCGGCGACCTGCGCGGCCGGCAGGTCCGGGTCCAGCAGCGGCATCAGCGAGCTGATCGTGTTCTTCGGCAGCAGGTGGCCGGTGCGGATGTCGCGGGCGTGGAACCGCCCGGACGACGGATCCCAGAGGTGGGCGAGCATGCCGGCCGAGATCCGGGATGCCAGCTCGCGATGCGGTGCCGGGTCCTCGTCGAGGATCTCGGCGATCTCCGCCAGCGCGTGCACCGACCAGCACCAGATCGAGTTGAACAGCGGGTCCTCGACCAGGAACGGGCTGGTCGCCAGCAACTGGCTGTCGTCGTAGCCGCTGTTCCGGTAGGCCAGCGCGAGGTAGACGAACCGGTCGTAGGCGGCCTTGGTGGGCCGGTCGGCCGGGTCGGCGTGGGCCAGGTCGTGCCGCCGGTACACCGGCAGCACGCCGGGCGGGATCTCCAGGTCCAGGTCGGCGTCCCAGATCGGGGCGTTGTCCATCCCGGATTCCCACGGGTGCACGATCACCGCGAGGCCGTGCCCGGCCGGGTCGCGGTGCCGGGCCAGGTAGTCGTGCTGCGTCGTCAGCTTGGGATAGAGCCGGGTGAGGAACTCGCGGGCCTGGGTCCGGTCGGCCGCCCGGCGGTACACCTCCAGCGCGGCCCGGGCGTGCAGCGGCGGCTGGGTGATCCCGGAGGTGGCCGGGCCGCCCTTGCCGCGCCGGCCGTTGCCGCGTTCGGCGTCCCAGAAGTCGGGGCCGGGGAAGTACGAGCCGGGCGGGATCGCGGGGTTGAACACGATGTGCGGCACCATGCCGTTCGCCCACTGCGCGTCGAACAGCGACTCGAGCTCCTGCTCGGCGCGGCGCTGGTCCAGCCAGGACCGGCCGATCGCGATGAACGCCGAGTCCCAGCTCCACTGGTGCGGGTACAGCGACCGGGACGGGACGGTCGACCGGCCGGACCAGTTGAGGTCGAGGATCTCGTGCGCGTCGGCCAGCAGCCTGGCCTCCCAATCGGCCCGCCCCGGCCCGGCGTCGGCCCCGGCTGGCGAGCCCGGCGCGGGCCGCCGGTTGATCATCCGCACGCTCCCCGAATCCAACATGTGCACCTCCGGAACGTCGTTGGCGGGGTGCAGGTCAGCATGCTCGGCAGCCCGACTGGCCGGCGAGCCTACGAACCGTACTGCGTCGCGTCCGCTGATCCGGCGCACCCCGGAGAACCGTGCCCACCCGGGCACCCGACGGGCTCACGCGGCTCCCACTGCCTACGCATCGGGGCGTCCGCCGGCTGACCCAGGGCTGGCCGGGCACTGCACCCATCCGCAACCTGACTCGCACCCCAACCGCCGCCCGGCGGCCAGGTGCGCATCCACAACCCCCACCCGCACCCCAACGGCCGCCCGACGGGCCACGAGCGCGTCCGCAACCCGACCCTCACCCCAACCGCCGCCCGGGGGCCAGGTGCGCCCCGCCCCGCACCCCAACAGCCGCCGGCACGCCAGCGGCGCACCCGCGACCCGCACCCCAACGGCCGCCCAGCGGGCCAGGTGCGCAAGGGTGGAGTGGTGACAGAGCACACCGAGGTACCGGTCCCCCGCACGGCGGCCGGCCGGGCCGGGCTCGCCGCGCTGCTGGCCGATCCGGCCCGGGCGCTCGTCGCGGTGGACTTCGACGGCACCCTCTCCCCGATCGTCACCGACCCGTCCCGCAGCCGGCTGGTGGACGGCGGGCTGGACGTGCTGCGCCGGCTCGCCGGCACGGTCGGAACGCTGGTCGTGATCACCGGCCGGGCGGCCGCCGACGTGGTCGCGCTCGGCCACCTCGACCAGGTGCCCGGGCTGCTGGTGGCCGGTCAGTACGGGGCGGAACGCTGGCAGGGCGGCCAGCTGAGCACGCCCGAGCCGGCGCCCGGCATCGCGGCGGTCCGGGCCGGGCTGCCGGACGTGCTGGCCGGAGCCCCGGACGGGGTCTGGGTGGAGGACAAGCGGCTGTCCCTGGTCGTGCACACCCGGCCGGCCGCCGACCCGGACGGCACGCTCGCCGTGCTGGCCGGTCCGGTCCGCGCGCTGGCCGAGCGGCACGGCCTGGCCGCGCATACCGGCCGGATGGTGCTGGAGATCCGCGGCCACGACGATGACAAGGGCACCGCGCTGCGCCGGCTGGTCGCCGACCGGCAGCCGGCCGCGATCCTGTTCGCCGGCGACGACCGCGGCGACCTGCCCGCCTTCGCCGCCGTCGAGCAGCTGCGCGCCGCCGGCCGGCCCGGCCTCACGGTCGCCAGCCGCTCCACCGAGGCGCCCGAGGTGGCCGACCGCGCCGATCTCGTCGTGGCCGGCCCGCCGGGCGTGGTCACCCTGCTCGCCACCCTCACCCGCTGACGTTCCCGCAGGCGACGTCGGTCCCGGCCGGTGACGAGTTCTGCTGCCCGGTGACGAGTTCCCGGCGCGAGTGACGGGTTCCCGGCGCGGGTGACCGACCTCCCCCACCCGGTGACGAGTTCCGGGCCCGGGTGACGAGTTCCCGGCGCGAGTGACGACCTCCGCCGCCCGGTGACGAGTTCCGCTGCCCGGTGACGAGTTCCCGGCGCGGGTGATGGCTGTCAGCCGTCACCCGCGCTCCGAACTCGTCACCCGCGAAGGAAAGCTGTCACCGGCGGCGGCGCGGACGGGCCACGGGCCATGGGGCGGGGCGGGGCGGGGGCGGTCAGTCCAGGGCGGCTAGTTGGTCGGCGAACCAGTCGGCGGGTTGGTGGGCGGCGGCCGCGGCCCGCAGCCGGGCGGCCCGGGCGGTGCGCTCGGCCGCCGGCATCGACAGCGCCTCGTGCAGCGCGGCCGCGGTCTGGGTCACGTCGTAGGGGTTGACCAGCAGCGCGTCGGCGCCGAACGCGTCGGCCACGCCGGCGTGGCGGGAGAGCACCACCGCGCAGCCGGGGTCGGCGAGGATGACGCCTTCCTTGGCGACCAGGTTCATGCCGTCCCGGATCGGGTTGACCAGCAGCACGTCGGCGCACTGCAGGGCGGCCAGCGAGCCGGCGTAGTGGTCGGCGACCTCGAGCAGCAGCGGGTCCCAGTCGCCGGCGGCGAACTCCTCGTCGATCTCCCGGCCGATGCGCTGCACCGCGGCGGTGTACTCGCGGTACTCGGGCAGGTCGTGCCGGGACGGGTAGGCGTACGCGATGTGCACCACCCGGCCGCGCCACTCCGGCCGGGTGCGCAGCAGCTCGCGGTAGGCGTGCAGGCCGCGGACGATGTTCTTGGACAGCTCGGTGCGGTCCACCCGGGTGATCACCAGCCGGTCGCCGAGCTGCTCGCGCAGGCTGGCCAGCTGGGCCCGGACGTCGCCGCGGCCGGCGCGCTCGCGCAGCTCGTCCGCGTCGGTGCCGAGCGGGTGGATGCCGATCCGGACGGTGCGGCCGTCCCAGTCGACGGTGCGGGCGACCGGGTCGACGGCGCAGCCGAGCAGTTCGCGGCAGCAGGCCAGGAACGCGTCGGCCCAGCGTGGGCTGTGGAAGCCGATGTGGTCGGCGCCGAGCAGACCGGTGACGATCGAGCGCCCGACGTCGTCCGGCAGCAGCGCGTAGTAGTCCGGCGGCGCCCACGGGGTGTGCGTGAAGTGGGTGATCCGCAGGTCCGGCCGGCGCTCGCGGAGCAGCCGGGGGGTGAGGAACAGGTGGTAGTCCTGCACCATCGCCTTGGCGGCCGGCGCCGCCGCCCCGGCCAGCGCGTCCGCGAACGCCGCGTTGTACCGCTCGTACGCGGCCCACAGCCGGCGCCAGCCGGCGTCGAATACCGGCCGGTTCGGGGTGTCGAACAGCATGTGGTTGACGAACCAGACGGTGGAGTTCGCGACCCCGTTGTAGGCCCGGTTGAACGTGGACACATCCAGCGGCAGCATCCGCACCTCGAGGTCGCCGGTGTCCACCCCGGCCGCGCCGAGGGTGCCGTCGCCGGCCCGGCGCGCGGCGGCCCGCTCCCGGTCGTTCAGCGCCGCGCAGATCCACAGCCCACCGGATGAGGCCAGCGCCGAGGACATCCCGCTGACCAGCCCGCCCCCGCCGCGGCGGACCGCGTCCCGCCCGTTCTCGCCCGGCACCAGCGACAGCGGGCCACGGTTGGAGGCGACGAGCAGCTCATGGGTCCCGGGCATCAGCCGACCCTAGGACACGGCGCCGCGGCCCGGGCGTGGAGCCCCGGGCCGCGGCGCCGTCGTTGCCGATCAGGTGTTACCGGAGGTAGTCAGCGACTGTGAACGTCGAGCCGCTGGAGATGATCGACTGGCTGTAGCCGGCGGTCGCCTGCGCGTTCACCGTCCCGTTGTTGACGACCGTGACGGTGTAGGTCGCGATCGGGACCGGGTACGGCGTGAAGACTGCCACCGCCGGGGCGGAGACTGCCGTCACCGTGACCGACAGGGTGGCGATAACACCGGTCACATCCGTGATGACCGCTCCATTCGGGATTCCGGTGCCGCTGACCGCCTTGCCGACATCGGCGGCGTTGAACGGGACCAGGGTCGAAGTGATGGTCGTGGGAGACGCGAGAACCACATCGGAGAGCGTCCGGGACGAGGTCAGCGTGAGGTTTCCGGAGACCGCGGCGGTGGAGAGCTTCGACAGCGTGGCGCCCGTCGAACCGACCGAGAGAATGGTGGTGCTGGCGTTGGGAGCAGGAGTGCCGGTGCCGGTGTTCGGAGCGATGCCGGTACCGGTGACGGCCATGCCGATGTCAGCGGCGGTGAACAGGCACGCTGATCCGATCAGCGCCGTCGAGCCGCTCGTGGCGGTGCAACCTGTGACCGTGCGGGTGGTGGTGGTCGACGTCTGGTTACCGGCCAGGTACAGCCCGCAGATGAGCTCGGTGTCGCTGATCGGCACGACGTCGACGCACTCCAGCGTCTGGGGGTTGGTCTTCACGGGTGGCGTCGCGGTGGTCGGCTTGGGGTCATACGCTCCCTTGGAGAGGTAGACATGGGCCTTGGCATCGTTCGACGTTGTCCCGGTCGTGGTGGTGAACTGCAGGTCAGCGAAGCCAACCCCTTGGATGTCCATCCAGGTGCGCGCGAACGAGCTGTTCGCCGCCGTGGTCGGCACCACGGTGATGCCGTTCGTGTACACGAAGTTGGTTGTCTTGCCCACCGCAGGCACCACCGCCGCCGGACCGGCCGCGGTCGTGACGAGAAGGCTGAACGGCCCGCCGGCCGCGTGCGGCGGGGTCCGGACGGTGAAGCTGGTCGTGCCGGAGAGCGTGTAGCCGGTCAGCGGCTGGCCGGCGAGCATGACGGTCATGCCGGCCGCGAAGGCGGTGCCGGTCACTGTGATCAGCGTGCCGCCCTGGGCGGGACCGGAGGTCGGGGTGACGCCGGTGACGGTCGAGGCCGCGGCGATGACGTATGGCAGCGCCGTTCCCGCGATCAGCGTGCCGGTGGTGGCGTCCGTGCTGCTGTAGATGCAGAGGTTGTAGTTCGCTGTCGTCACGCCCACGAGGAGAAGCGCGGACGGGATCGTGATGGCCACCTTGGTCGGGACCAGCACAGTCACGTCTGAGGTTATGGGGAGGACACCGGCCGCTGCGCCGATGGACACCGCGGTGCCGTAGAGCGGTCGGCAGTATCCACCGAGGGCGTTCTGCAACTGCACCCCGAAGGCGCCCGTGAAGGTGGCGCCGGTCAATGTCGCGATGATCATGTTGCCGCCCCCGGCGGGGCCCTGGTATCCACTGAGACCGACCTTGTACGGGCTGAGGCCGTACCCCACAGCCGTTGCGGTGTCCGCGATCAGAAGGCTGGTGGTGGTGTTGGTGCCCGGATAGACGCAGACGTTGTAGAGACCGACGGCGCCACCCAGCAGGAGTGCACTCGGGACGGTGATGTTCAGGGTCTGGGCGTCCGGAACCGTCACGCTCGTCGTGGGTACATCGATGATGCCGGCCGTCTGGAGGCCGCTGGCGTAGGTGATCGGGGCCGCCACGCCGAAGGCCGCAGTACAGGTCAGGTTCGAACCTGTCCGCCACTGGAACTGGACGTAGGACTTGGTCGGGTCGCCGGCGGTGAAGACCGCCGACGTGACGGTTCCGGTAATGACGTTGCCGCCCTCGCTGGGCCCCCCGATCGAGTTCAGGGTGAGCGGTGTCGTGGCGGCGAAGGCAGGGGCGGCGGTGATGACCACGCCTGCCACTGCCAGCGCACTCACGGCCCCTAGCAGGACCGTGCGGCGGCCGATGGTTCCCGGGACGCGCATGCGTGCCTCTCTCCTGTAGTTGCCTGCAGATGTAGCTCGGCGGGCGCTAGATCACCCGGGGAGAGGGGCCCCTGATGGCGTCGTCGTCGCGTAGAGTAGCAGCTTGAATACGAGGAGTAATTGTTGCGCGGCTCCGCTGAACGGGCTGCCGGTCCGGCGAAGGGAAGTCCGGTGAGACGCATCGTGGTCCTTGGCGCGGCCGCTGCCGTCGCCGCCGCCCCGACGGCAGCCGCCACGTCGTTGCCGGCCCGGCCGGGTTCGCCGGTCCGCGCGATACCGGCGCCGGTGGCGGGCGAACCCGTGCTGTACGCGGTGTCCGGTCCCGACCGGCAACCGGCCGTTCCGCCGGGCTGGGAGACCGTCCCGAGTGGACAGACGGGGCCCGGCGCCGACGACGCCGCGGCGGCGGTGCCCGGCCCGCACGGCCGGGTGTCCGCGGGCGCCGGACGGGGCGGGATCTACCGCACGGTCACGATCCAGACCCACCGCCGCCCGGACGGCACGTTCTCGATGACCGACCCGACCCGGGCGGGCCTCTCCTGCCGCAACTACACCAGCGGCGCGGTGCTGGCCGGGCGGGACGACGTCTGGGGCAACTACGACGGCACCCGGATCGAGACCGGCTGCGTCGACGCGCTCTACAGCGTCCAGCGGCTGTGGGACATGTTCGGCGCCTGGTTCGGTCGCAGCGGCATCGACGGCAGCGGCCACGGCTACCCGGTGCTGGTCGGGCTGCGGCAGGTGAACGCCTTCTGGAGCGGCTCGTACGTCGCGATCGGATACAACACGGCCAACCGGTACATCGGCGCGCTCGACGTGGTGGGCCACGAGTTCGGGCACGCGCTGGACGCCACCACCCCGGGCGGCCGGTCCGCCAACGGCGTCTCCGAGGCCACCGGCGACATCATCGGCACCGCGTTGGAGTTCTTCGCGAACGACCGGCACGACCCGCCCGACTTCAGCATCGGCGAGGAGGTCAACCTGGTCGGCGTCGGACCGTACCGGCAGATGTACGACCCCTCGCTGTTCGGCGCCCCGAACTGCTACTCCAGTCTCGGTCCCGTTCATGGACGCGCACGCCGCCGCCGGGCCGCTCGATCACTGGTTCACGCTCGTCGCCAAGGGCAGCGCCGCCGGTGCCGGGCAGCCGGCCAGCCCGACCTGCGACGGCAGTGTGGTGACCGGCGTCGGGATGCCGATCGCGGCCCGGATCTTCTACAACGCCATGCTGAGCAAGACCCCCGGCATGACGTACCTGGCGTACCGCACCGCGACGCTGAACTCGGCCAAGGCCCTCTCCCCGGGCGACTGCGCCGCCTTCGACACCGTCCGGGCCGCCTGGGACGCGATCAGCGTGCCGCCGCAGCCGGCCGACCCGTCCTGCCCGGACCCGGCGTAGTCCGGGCGGATCGGTCAGCGGTCGCGCAGCCGGACCACGAACTTCAACCCGGCCCAGACCGGGTCGATCGCGGCCACCTTCACGTCCACCGGGCCTTCGGCCAGGCCGTAGTCGCGCACGACGTTCTCGGTCAGGTCGGTGGGCACCCCGCCCGCCTTCTTCGGCCACGCGACCCACAGCGCGCCGGCCGGGGTCAGCCGCCGCATCATCGGCCCGAAGCGGGCCCGCAGCGTAGCCAGGTCCGGGCAGAAGGCCAGCACCACGTCGTACGGCTGCGGGCCGGCCCGCCGGTGCAGCACCGCGTCGGCCGGCAACTCGCCGAGCTCGAACCCGTCCGGAGCGCCGGCCAGCAGCACCCGCGATCCGGGCTTGATCCCGAGCTTGATCCCGAGCTTGATCCCGAGCTTGCGCGGCAGCGGGGTGCCTGAGTATCCAGCCGAGGTCACGAATCGGAGGCTATCGGGTCCCGGCAGCGATTCCGTGTGGTTCGACTGGCCGGCGGCGGCACGGTACGGGACAGTCGAGCAATGGCCGGGATGATCGAGGACTACGCGCTGCTCGGTGACCTGCAGACCGCTGCTCTGGTCGGCCGGGACGGATCGGTCGACTGGCTGTGCCTGCCCCGGTTCGACTCGGCCGCCTGCTTCGCCGCGCTGCTCGGCGACGAGGACAACGGGCACTGGACGCTGGCCCCGGCGGCCGGTGGGGTGTGCACCCGGCGCCGGTACCGCGGCGACACGCTGGTGCTGGAGTCCGACTGGGAGACCCCGGAGGGCACCGTCCGGGTGGTCGACTGCATGCCGCCGCGGGGCCAGGCGCCGGACCTGGTCCGGGTGGTCGAGGGCGTGTCCGGCCGGGTGTCGATGCGCAGCACGCTGAAGATCAGGTTCGACTACGGGCACGTAGTGCCGTGGGTGCGCCGGATCGGCCGGGCGCTGCAGGCGATCGCCGGCCCCGACTCGCTCTGGTTGCGCACCCCGGTGCCGCTCACCGGCCGTGACCTCACCACCTACGCGGACTTCGAGGTGACCGCCGGCGAGCGGGTGCCGTTCGTGCTGAGCTGGGCGCCGTCCTACGCCGAGCGGCCGGCGCCGGTGGACGGCATGCGCGCGGTGGACGACACCGAGGAGTTCTGGGCCGAGTGGATGGCCGGCTGCCAGTACGACGGCCGCTGGCAGGGGCTGGTCCGCCGGTCGCTGGTGACGCTCAAGGCGCTGACGTACCAGCCGTCCGGCGGGATCGTCGCGGCCGCCACCACCTCGCTGCCGGAGTGGCCGGGCGGCCCGCGCAACTGGGACTACCGCTACTGCTGGCTGCGCGACGCCACGCTGAGCCTGCAGGCGCTGCTCGGGGCCGGGTTCGTCGAGGAGGCCGCCGCCTGGCGGGACTGGCTGCTCCGCGCGGTGGCCGGCAACCCGGCCGACCTCCAGATCATGTACGGCCTGGACGGCAGCCGCCGGCTGCCCGAGTACAGCCTGCCCTGGCTGGGCGGTTACCAGAAGTCGACGCCGGTGCGGGTCGGCAACGCCGCCGCCGAGCAGTTGCAGCTGGACGTCTGGGGGGAGGTGCTGGACGGCCTGTCCCTGGCCCGGGAAGCCGGCCTGCGCCGCAGCCGGGAGGCCTGGACCCTGGAGCAGGCACTGCTGGACTACCTGGAGGGCCGCTGGCAGGAGCCGGACAACGGGCTCTGGGAGATGCGCGGCCCGCGCCAGCACTTCGTCCACTCGAAGGTGATGGCCTGGGTGGCGTTCGACCGGATGGTCACCGCGGTGGAGAAGTTCGACCAGCCCGGCCCGGTCGTCAAGTGGCGGGCCACCCGCGAGGCGATCTTCCAGGACATCGTCAGCAAGGGCTACGACGCCGAGCGCAACACGTTCACCCAGGCGTACGGCTCCAAGCAGCTGGACGCCTCGCTGCTGCTGCTGCCGCAGGTCCGGTTCCTGCCCTGGGACGACCCGCGGGTGGTCGGCACCGTCGACGCGATCGCCAAGGAGCTGACCCAGGACGGGTTCGTGCTGCGCTACCGGCCCGGCGAGGGCAGCTCGGACGACGGCCTGACCGGTGCCGAGGGCGCGTTCCTGGCCTGCAGCTTCTGGCTGGCCGACGCGCTGCACGGGATCGGCCGGCGGGACGAGGCGGTGACCCTGTTCGAGCGCCTCGGCGGGCTGGCCAACGACGTCGGGCTGCTGTCCGAGGAGTACGACCCGATCGGGCGGCGGCAGCTCGGCAACACCCCGCAGGCGTTCAGCCACCTGGCGCTGGTGAACACCGCCCGGCACCTGTCCGCGGCCCGGTCCGCCGCCCCGCATCTGCGCCAGGCCCGGGTCCCGGACGAGGACTGAACCCGGCCCGGCGGCGAGCCGGGTTGGCCGCGGGCCGGGCCGGGCCGGGGCCGCGGGCCGGGCTGGTGGGCCGGACCGGGCTGGTGGGCCGGGCTGGGGCCGCGGGGCGGGCTGGGGCCGCGGGCCGGGCCCAGGGCTCAGCCTCCGGTCGGGACCGGGGCGAGCTTGGCGCGGATCTCGTCCGCGTCCGGGTGGTCGAGGTCGAGCAGGATGTCCAGGGCGTCCCGCCAGGCCTGGTGCGCGCCGGCCGGGTCGCCGGCGGCCAGCGCGGTGTCGCCGATGTGGCCGAGCGCGATCGCCTCCCGGTGCCGGTCGCCGAGGTCGCGCAGTAGCGCCAGCGCCCGGCGGTAGCTCTGCTGGGCCTGATCGTGCTGGCCGAGCTGGTGCTGCGCGTAGCCGATGCTGTCCAGGGTGGCGGCCTCGCCCCAGCGGTCGCCGACCTCGTGCAACAGGGCCAGCGCCTGCCGGCAGGCGGTCAGCGCGGCCCGCTGGTCACCCAGCCGGGCGTGGCACCAGCCGGCGGTGCTGAGCGCGTACGCCTGCCCCTGCTGGTCACCGACGTCGCGGTAGAGCTCCAGCGCGCGCAGCGCGTGCACGAGCGCCTCCGGGTGCCGGCCGAGCCGGTCGTTGACGGCGGCCAGGTTGCGTTCGGTGTGCGCCTGCCCGGCCAGGTCGCCGAGCTCCTGGTAGAGGCCCAGTGCCTGCCGGCAGTGCGCGTCCGCCTCGTACGGCCGGCCCAGCGCGGTCTCCGCGGTGGCCAGGCTGCGGTGCGCCCGGGCCTCGCCGGCCCGGTCGCCCAGCCGGCGGGCGGCGGCCAGCGCGGCCTGGCAGGTGCTGACCGAGTCGGTCCACCGGCCGCGCCGCTCCAGGAAGGTCTGCAGCGTCCAGGCCAGCCGCCAGGCCCGCTCGTCCAGCCGGTGGTCGGCGGCCAGGTCGACGGCGTCCAGCAGCACCTGGTGTTCGACCGCGAACCAGGCGCCCGCCGCCTCCGGGTCGGTGAACCGCTCCGGCGTCACCCCGGCGGCCGGATCGGTCAGCCGGATCGGTTCCCGCTGCGGGTAGAGCAGCCGGTCGGCGGCGTGCCCGGAATGCAGGTAGTGGTCCAGCAGCCGGTGCGCGGCCGAGCGCGGCTCGGCGTCCGCGTCCAGCGCGCCGGCCAGCTCCGCGGCGTACGCCCGGAGCAGGTCGTGGAAGGCGTACCGGCCCGGGGCGTGCTCCTCGACCAGGTGCGCCCGGGTCAGCTCGGCCAGCGCCGGCCGCACCTCGGCCGCGGCCAGGCCGGCCAGGCTGGCCGCGGCGGCCAACCCGATGTCCGGGCCCGGGTGCACGGCGAGCAGCCGGAACAGCCGGGCCGCCGGTGCGGACAGCGCGTGGTACGACCAGGACAGCACCGACCGGACGTCGGTGGCCGGGTCACCGCCGGCGAACGCGGCCAGCCCACCCTGCGCCTCGCGCAGCTCGCCGGCCAGCGTGGTCAGGCTGAAGCTGGGCCGGGCGGCGGCGCGGCCGGCGACCACGGCCAGCGCCAGCGGCAGCCGGGCGCACCGGTCGATGATCTCGGTGACCGCATCCGGCTCGGCGCCCGCCCGGGCCGCGCCGAGCCGGCGGGTGAGCAGCTGGCGGGCCTCGTCGGCGGTCATCAGATCCAGGTCGACCGGCAGCGCGCCGGCCGCCGCGACCAGGCCGGCCAGCTGGTCCCGGCTGGTGACCACGACCAGGCAGCCGCGGGCGCCGGGCAGCAGCGGCCGGACCTGCTCGGCGTCCCGGGCGTTGTCCAGCAGCACCAGCACCCGCTGCCCGGCGAGCAGACTGCGGTACAGCCCGACCTGCGCGTCCAGGTCGGCCGGGATCCGCTCGGCCGGCACCGCCAGCGCGTCCAGGAACCCGCGGACCGCCTCGGCCGGCCGCACCGCCGTACCGGACGGGCCGAAGCCGCGCAGGTTGACGTAGAGCTGGCCGGCGGGGAACCGGCCGGCGATCCGGTGCGCCCAGTGCACCGCCAGCGCGGTCTTGCCGACCCCGGCCGGCCCGATCACGGCACAGATCGGCATCGCGGTGGACTGCTCGGCGGCGAGCAGTTCGTCCAGGCGGTCCAGTTCGGCCCGGCGGCCGGTGAACGTCGGCACGTCGGCGGGCAGCTGGGCCGGCGACCCGGGCCGGCCCGGCGGCTGGAGCCGGTCGGGCGGCGGGCCGGGCGCGCCCGCGGGGGTCGGGTCGGGCGGGGGCGGGTCCAGGCTGCTGTCGCCGCGCAGCATCTGCTCGTGCCGGCCGCGCAGCTCGGTGCTCGGGTCCAGGCCGAGTTCCTCGCGCAACCGGTCGGCCAGCCGGCGGTAGGCGGCCAGCGCCTCGGGCCGCCGGCCGCTGCGGTAGAGCGCCAGCATGATCAGCTCGACCGGCCGCTCCCGGTACGGTTGCCGCTCGGCCAGCTCAGCCAGCTCGCCGACCACGTCCGCATGCCGGCCCAGCTCCAGCTCGCGGCCCAGGCAGTCCTCCCAGGCGGCCAGCCGGCGCTCCTCCCAGCCGGCGGCCGCGGCGGCCAGCGCGGTGCTGCCGATGCCGGCCAGCGCCGGGCCACGCCACAGCGCCAGCGCCTGCCGCAGCACGACCACCGAAGCGGCCGGGTCGCCGCCCCGGGCCAGTTCCCGGGCGGTACCGACCAGCCGCTCGAACCGGCGCGCGTCCACCGATTCGGCCGGCACGTCCAGCAGGTAGCCGCCGCTCTCGGTGCGCAGCACGTCCGGCGCGGCACCGCCGGCGACCAGCGCGCGGCGCAGCCGGGCGACCAGATCCTGCACCTGGTGCCGGGCGGTGGCCGGCGGGTCGCCCTCCCAGCCGGCGTCCACCAGCCGGGACAGCTGCACCACCCGGCCGGCCTCGACCAGCAGCGCGGCCAGCACCTTCGCCTGCCGCCGGCCGCGCAGCTGCAGCCGGCTGTCGTCGAGCCACACTTCAAGCGGACCGAGGATCCGGAAGTCCGCGCTCGTCATGCGGGGGTGACCTTTCGCGACCGGGTTGTCAAAGGGTAACCACGGGCCGGTCGCCGGTCCGCACGGCGGTACGGCCCGGACGAGACCGGGACGAGAACGGGCCCAGGCCGACCGCTCCTAGCGTGAGCCCTCCCGGGTCGCCGCCGGGAGGCCGGCCGATCCTGCTGGAGGCTCCGTGACCGCCGTCCCCGCCAGCCGGCTCGCCCGCCCGGCGCCGGCCGGGGTGTCCCGATTGCGTATCCACGTCTCGCTGGACGACCTGGCCCGGACCAGGGTTGCGCCCGGGCCGAACGTGCTCTGGGAGATCGTGCTGAGCCTGCGCTGCCTGCAGCGCCGAGCGGCCTGGCCGGGGCAGCCGGCCTGGCGCCGGGCCGCGGCCCGGACGGCCGACCGGTGGGCCAGCGTGCTGCTGCCGTTGGTACCGCCGAGCGGCCCGGTGCCCGGCTTCCTGGTCCCGCCGGACGGGATCAGTGGCCTGGCCGACGGGCTGGCCGCGGTGCGCAACGCCGACCCGGAGCGGATCCGGGCCGACCTGGCCCTGGTGGCCGCCGACCATCTGCTGCCGGCCTGGACGCAGCGGCTCGCGGCCGGCGACCGGGCCGCCGTGGACCGGCTGATCCAGGCGCTGCGCTGCTATTTCGACGGCGTGCTGGCCCCGCTCTGGCCGCAACTGACCGCACAGGTGGAGTCCGACCGGGCGCGCCGGGCCCGGGCCCTGCTGGACGGCGGCTACGAAGGGTTGCTGGCCAGCTTCCATCCGTTGCTGCGGTGGCGGCCACCGGTGCTCGAAGTGGACATCCCGGCCAGCCGGGAACTGCACCCGAACGGCCGCGGCCTGCTGCTGGTGCCGTCCGCGTTCGGCGGCACCGTGCCGTTCCTCCCGACCGGCGGCGGGCCGCCGGTGCTGATCTACCCGATCCGGCCGGACCCGGGGTTGCAGGCGGCGACCGAGCCCGGCAGCACCCGGCCCGACTCGCTGGCCGCGCTGCTCGGCCAGACCCGGGCGGCCGTGCTGCTGGCCGTGGACGCCGGCTGCACCACCACCGAACTCGCCCGCCTGGTCGGCATCTCCGCGCCGTCGGCCAGCCAGCACGCGACCGTGCTGCGGGCCGCCGGGCTGATCTGCACCCAGCGGCACGGCGGCTCGGTGCGGCACAGCCTCACCCCGCTGGGCGCGTCCCTGGTCTTCCCCGGGCCGATGGACGCACCCGCCGGCGTCACGGCGGCGCCGCGGCCGGCCACGAAGGTCTCCTGACTCCGCCGCGGCCGGCTGACCGCTGACCAGCCGGCCGCGGCGGCACCACCCCGGCCGCCGCCGCGACGACCGGCTGCGCGGGCGGCTGGCCGGGCCGGCCGGCCGAGCCGGGACGGCTGGACGAGCCGGGCCGGCTGGACGAGCCGGCTGGACGAGCCGGGACGGCCGGCTGCGCGGCCGGCTGAGCAGGCCGGGCCGGCTGGACAGGCCGGGCCGGCTGGACAGGCCGGGCCGGCTGAACGGGCCGGGCCGGGCCGGCCGATGTGATAGGCAAGGTGGCATGGCGGACGTCGTGGTCATCGGGGCGGGGCACAACGGGCTGGTCGCGGCAACCGTGCTGGCCCGGGCCGGGCTGGCGGTGACGGTGCTGGAGCGGGCCGGCGTCGTCGGCGGCGCCTGCCGGACCGAGCACCCGTTCGGCAAGGCGCCGGCGCTGGCCGCGTCCACCGGCGCGTACCTGCTCGGGCTGATGCCGCCGGAACTGCTGACCACGCTGGGCCTGGACCTGCCGCTGGTCCGCCGCGACCCGCACTACTTCCTGCCCACATTGGACGGTCGGCACCTGCTGCTCGGCGCCGACCGCGCCGAGGCGCGCCGGCTGTTCGCCGAGTTCTTCAGCGACCGGGACGCGGCGGCGGACGAGGCGCTGGGCGCCGAGATCGGCGCGCTGCGGGACGACCTGGCGCCGGCCTGGCTGACCGAGCCGCTACCGGTGCCCGATACCGCCGAGCGGTACATCCGGCCGGCGCTGCGGGAGACCTTCGTCAACCTGGTCACCGGCAGCGCGATGGACTACCTGCAGCGGTTCGGCTTCGCGTCCGAGACCGTACTGGCGATGTACGCGGTGACCGACGGGATGCCCGGGCTGACCGGCTCGCCCTGGACGGCCGGCTCGGGGCACAACTTCCTGGTGCACAACATGTGCCGGCTGCCCGGTGCCGGCGGTACCTGGATGGTGGTCCGCGGCGGGATGGGCACGGTGACCACCCGGCTGGCCGAGCTGGCCACCCGGGCCGGCGCCCAGCTCCGGCTGGAGTCCGAAGTGGACTCGATCGTGCTGGCCGCCGGCGCCGCCGCCGGTGTGTCCACAGTGGACGGCGAGGAGCTGCCGGCCCGGGCGGTGCTGGTGGCGACCGACGCGTATCGGCTGCCCGGGCTGCTCGGCCCGGCCGCGCCGGCCGACCTGGTGGCCCGGGTGGACGGCTACGCGGCCCGGTCGGCGGGCCAGACGATGAAGGTGAACCTGGCGTTGCGCGGGCTGCCGCGGTTCGCCGCGCTGCCGGCGGACCGGGGCCAGCACGGCACGACCGTCCACCTGCTACCGCCGCCGGCCGCGGACGGCTCGGTGCTGACCGCGCTGCGCCGGGCGTTCGACGACGCCGGCGCCGGCCGGCTGCCGGACACGCCGCCGCTGGAGTGGTACATCCACTCCACTGTGGACCCGGCGATGCGGGACGAGGCCGGCAACCACTCGTCCGCGCTGTTCGTACAGGGGGTGCCACACGAGCCGGCCGGCTCGTCCTGGCCGGTGGAGAAGGCCGCCTACACCGACCGCCTGCTCGACCTGGTGGAGGCGTACGCCCCGGGCACCCGCGAAATCCTGGTGGACGTGCACGCGCTGACCCCGCCGGAGATCCGCGACCACTTCGGCATCACCAGCGCGAACATCTTCCACGTCGACAACTCGATCTCGTTCACCGACCGGATGCCATACGCCGTGGGGGTTCCGGGCGTGTACGCGGGCGCGGCGGGCTGCTTCCCGGCCGGTTCGGTGATCGGCGTGGCCGGCCACAACGCGGCCCGGCGGATCTGTGCCGACCTCGGAGTATCCGACCAGGTCAGCGGCTAGCGCCGGCCGACCACCGGCCGGGCGCACCGGGGCACTGGGTCTACCCTGGCGGGTCAGGTCCACCCACCGGTGGATCGGGGTCTCCGCCGCAGGTCGGAGGCGGCCGACCGGCCGGGCCTGGTTGGATGAAGGCGCGAAGATCACGCCGGTGAAGGAGAGTCCGTGGTGGACACACCCGGTCGGATCGTGGTGTCCGGCCTGACCAAACGATTCGGCCAGATCCTGGCTGTGAACAACCTCAGCTTCACGGTCGAAGCCGGCTCGGTGACCGGCTTCCTCGGCCCGAACGGCGCCGGAAAGACGACGACCCTGCGCTCGCTGCTCGGCCTCGTGCAGCCGACCGCCGGCACCGCGACGATCGGCGGCCAGCGGTACGTCGACATCAAGCAACCGCTGCGTACGGTCGGCGCGGTGCTGGAGTCGTCCGCCTACCACCCGGCCCGTACCGCACGGAACCACCTGCGCATCTACTGTGCGGCCAACCACCTGCCGGACCAGCGCGCCGACGAGGTGCTCGAACTGGTCGGTCTGGCCGGTGCCGCCCAGCGCAAGGTGCGCGGCTTCTCGCTCGGCATGCGGCAGCGGCTGGGCCTGGCGTTCGCCCTGCTCGGCGATCCGCAGGTGCTGATCCTGGACGAGCCGGCCAACGGCCTCGATCCCGAGGGCATCAAGTGGCTGCGCGGCTTCATGCGCCAGTACGCCGACACCGGTCGCACCGTGCTGGTTTCCAGCCACCTGCTCGGTGAGGTGGAGCAGGTGGCCGACCGGGTGGTGATCCTGGCCCGCGGCCGGCTGGTCCGCGAGGGCACGCTGTCCGAGCTCGGCGACGGGCAGGGCCTCTCGGTGGTCGTCCGCTCGCCGCAGGTCGACCAGCTCGCCGACCTGGTCGGCGGGCTCACCGGCGCGCACGTGACCAAGGTCGGCATGGACGAGCTGCGGGTGTCCGGTGTCGACGCCGCGGCGATCGGCCACGCCGCGTTCGTCGGCGGGGTGGAGCTGCATGAACTGGCCACCCAGAAATCCGACCTGGAAGACATCTTCTTCCAGCTCACCAGCGATGGCGCCGGCCCGGGCGGCCCGGTGCCGGTGCCCGCCGGCCCGGCCGGAGGTGCGGCATGATCGGGCTGATCCGCAGCGAGCTGCGGAAGCTGTTCACCACCCAGGTCTGGTTCTGGCTGCTGATCGGCACGCTGGCGCTGACCGCCCTGGGTGTGGTCGGCACCATCCTCAGTGACGGGGCGCAGGGCAACGACAACCCGAACCTGTCCACAGTGGCCGGTCAGCGGAACCTGTTCGCCGGCGCCTCCGCCGGCTACATCTTCGTCTGCGTGCTCGGCATCGTCGCGATGACCGCCGAGTACCGGCACCTCACCGTCACACCGACGTTCCTGGCCACGCCGAAGCGCAACCTGGTGATCATCGCGAAGCTCATCACGTACGCGATCGTCGGCCTGGGCTTCGCGATCGTGTCGGCGCTGCTGGTGATCGCGATGGCGCTGCCCTGGTTGAACGCGAAGAACGTGGACGTGTCGCTGACCGCGAACCGCATCCCACTGGTGCTGCTGGCCGCGGTCATCGTGGTCGCGATCTACGGCATCGTCGGCGTCGGCCTGGGGGCACTGATCCGCAACCAGATCGCCGCGGTCTCGGTCACGCTGGTCTACCTGTTCATCCTGGAGAACATCCTGTCGGTGATCCCCAAGGTGAAGGAGGCCTACAAGTTCCTGCCGGGCGGGGCGGCGAACGCGGTCACCCAGGTCTCGCAGAACAACACGTCGCTGCTCGAACCCTGGCAGGGCGGGCTGGTGCTGGTCGGCTACGGGATCGTGTTCGCGGCGCTGGCCGGCTGGCTGACCGTCCGCCGCGACGTGACCTGACGCGCTGCCGGAGCTCGAAGGCGGGCGGGGTGACCGCGTCGGCATGACCACCCCGCCCGCAACCCGTACCACGTCCCACACCCCTCACCGGTTCAGCCGGCCACCCGCGGGTTCCCGCTCAGAGCCGGCAACTGATCTCCATGCCGTCCTCGACCGGGAAGGTCACGCTCTGGTAGCCGTTCGCCGGGATGCGCACGTAGCTCAGGTAGGGCTGCAGGCTGGTCAGGTCGACATCGTCGGCCACCACCAGAGTGCCGGGCCGCAGCCGCGGTTCCAGCAGGCGCAGTACCGGCAGGCACAGGTCCTTCCAGCCGTCCAGCAGGACGAAGTCCGCGGGGCCGTCGAGGCCACGGAGGGTGTCCCGGGCGTCTCCGGCCAGCACGGTGATCAGGTCGTCCAGGCCGGCCTCGACGAACGTGCGGCGGGCGGCGGCGATCTTCTGCTGGCTCAGTTCGGTGGTGATGACGCGTCCGGTGCCGTTGTCCCGTACCGCGGCGGCCAGGTGCAGCGTGGAGATCCCGAAGGAGGTGCCGAACTCGACCACGGTGGCCGGTCGGACCGCCCGGACCAGGTTGTAGAGCAACTGCCCACCCGCGGCGGAGATGGGCATGTAGATCTCCGCCGCGGCGTCGGCGTGTTCCTGCGGCGTTGCCGGCATGAGGCCGCCATGGGCCGCCCGGGCCCGGGCCGCGGTGGATTCATCCTGCGCGGCATCGGCGAACATCCGGCTGAGCGCGGCCTCGACCCGGGGGTCGGCAAGCGTGTGGGTGAGTGTCACGCGAGCTAGGCTAGACGAACCGTTGCGTTTAGCCTAGCGAGATCTGCCGAGACGAGGGAGGCGACGTGGGACCCGTACCAGGAGCCGCCGAGGAAGGTGGCACCGACCAGCCAGGGCGACGGCACCACGGCAACCGGCACGGGCGCAGCGAGCAGGCCCGGCAGGCGGTGCTTGAGGCGGCCGACGACCTGCTCGTCGAGAAGGGCTTCGCGGGCGTCACGATGGAGGCCATTGCGGTCAGAGCGGGGGTCGCCAAGCAGACCATCTACCGCTGGTGGAACTCCAAGACCGATGTCCTGATGGACGCCTTCCTGCAGGACCTGACGGAGGAGCTGACCCCGCCCGATCACGGCGACCTCGCCCGCGACCTGCACGCCTATCTGCGCCAACTGGCCCGTTTCCTCAGCCAGTCCGACGCCGGCGCCGTCTTCAAGGCCCTGATCGCACAGACGCAGCACGATCCACTGTTCGCCCGGGACTTCCGCGGCAGGTACCTCGACGAACAGCGCCGCCGCGACCGCCTGCCCCTGGAACGCGCCGTCCAACGGGGGCAACTCCCCGCCGGCATCGACCTGGCGGCCGAGACCGACCAGCTCGTGGGCCCCCTCTACTACCGCGTCCTGGTCACCGACGAACCCATCGGCCAGGACTTCACCGACCGTCTCGTCGACGCCTTCCTCCGCCGCATGCCGTGACGCATCCGCCCAGCGTCCCGGCTAGCGATGGAATTCGCGGGTGCCGAGCATGAGGCGGTGGGTGGCGCGGTACCAGCCGGCGAGTTCGGCGTCGATCCGGGCCGATTCCGCGTCGGTGAACGTGATGCCCGCCGGCCGGGCCGGCCACGCCTCGACCGCCCGGGCACGCAAGCCGACCGGCGGGTGGGACGCCCAGAGGCTGGTGTCACGCATCGAGAGGTGCCGCAGCAGCTTGAGGTTGCGGCGCTGCCCGGCCTGATAGGTCTCGGCCGCGGCCCGCCACTCGGCTGGCGGCTTCCGCTCGCAGGCGTAGGCGAGCTGGACGTTGATCGCCGGCAGCACCGCCAGGCAGTCCAGCAGCGCGACCGTGGCGTCGGTGCCGGCGAGGTCGGTGGCGATCCCGTCGGCGAGGTACTCGGCGCGCTGGTGATCACGCATGCCGAGCGCCGAGAGCGCGAGGTGGACGGCGAGGAAAACCCGGCTGGCCAGCCACCGGCTGAACCCGAGCAGGAACTGCACCAGGCCGGCGTCCGGCCGATCCGGCGACATGACCTGCCCGATGCTCCCGGCGTCGGCCACCCCGGCCAGCCGCGCGAACGTGGTCAACGCCGGCCGGACCAGCAGCCCGCGCATGGGGTCACCATTCACCTGGTGGGCGATCTCGTGGGCCAGCAACGCGACCCGCTGCCGCGGCTCCAGCACGATCCACAGTGGAACGCCGAGCACCAGCACCGGCCGCTGCCGTAGCCCGACCCGGCCGACGCCGGCGTTGAACTCCGGCGTCATGGCGATCAGGTCAGGCGCCTTCGTACCGGCAGCGGTCGCCACCCGGTCGAGCAGGCCGTACAGCGCCGGCGCCTCAGCCCGGCTCATCCGCAGGTGCCGCGATGGCCGGCGGCCCAGCCGGGGACGCAGCAGGATGCCGACCACGATCAGCGCGATCCCGACCACCGGCCACCAACTGGCCAGGTCGTGCAGGACGAGCCAGGCACCGATGCCGACGCACCCCACCGACACGAGTACGAACAGCGCCGACACTGCCAGCAACACGACCCGGGCGAACGTCCATCCCGGTCGCCCGGGCCGCTGCGCCGAGGACTGCTCGAACAACTCGCGGTCGCGCCGGAACGCCAGCCGGTGACTCAGCCGATCGACCCACCGCCACCCCAACGGCGCCTGTCCCGCGTAGGCCCCCAGGTTCCACTCACAAGCCGGACACCACGGCGCCGCGGCGTCCGGCCGCACCACCGCCTCGCCGCAGGCCGCGCACGGCTCCCCCACCTTCACCTGCATGCCGGCATCCTGCCGGAAACCCGCCTACCGTACCTGCCGATATCCGTTACGACCCATTCGACTGTTTCGTCCGGCCACGCTGATAGTCTTACTCTTACCAGTAATACGTAGGGGGTGCCCATGCGCGTAACAGCTAAGGGGCAGGTCACGATCCCTGCCGACATCCGGCAGCGGTTCGGCTTCCTGCCCGATACCGAGGTCGAGTTCGTCGTCGACGACGACGGGGTCCGCCTGGTGCAGGCCGACCGTCCGGGACGCACCCGCGGCGACCGGGTGGTCGCCCGGCTCCGCGGGCGCGGAAGCGCCGGCATGAGTACCGACGAGATCCTGGCGCTGACCCGCCGCCCGTGACGACAACCCTGGTAGACAGCAACGTCATACTCGATGTCGCGACCGCTGATCCGAAGTGGGAGACCTGGTCGGCCAGTGCGCTCGCCGCGGCCGCGAACAGCGGATCGCTGGCCATAAACCCGCTGATCTACGCGGAGATTTCGATCGGGTTTGACAGCATCGAGGAACTGGACGAAGCGGTGCCGCCCGACATCTATCTCCGGACGTCGTTGCCGTATGAAGCCGCGTTCCTCGCCGGCAAAGCGTTTCTCGACTACCGGCGACGCGGCGGCGCCCGAAGCGCCCCGTTGCCGGATTTCTACATCGGCGCCCACGCGGCTATCACCGACTGCCGCCTGCTCACCCGTGACAGCCGGCGGTACCGCACCTACTTCCCGACGGTTGAACTCATCGCACCGTGATCATGGCAGGGTCGGGCCCGCGTCGGTGCCGGTTAGATCAGGTTGGGTCGGCGAGGATGAATGGGTGCTCGGGAAAGCCGGCTGGGTCATCGTCCAATAGCGTGTCGGCTTCGGTGATCGAGGTGAATGCGCCGGCCGGTTCCAGGCCCGGCGTCTCGTCCAGCGCGGCAATGCCGCCGGCATGCATGACCTGGTAGATCGCGCGACTGAAATCGGCGACGTCGACTGCCGCGTCCTCCGCGGTGTCATCCGGCCACACCTCGCGATACGCGAGCCGGCCGGCATTCATCACCGCTGCGACGTCCATGACCCGGTAGTCGGCCCGGTGCAGGACGGTAATGGCGCCGGCCGGCTCCTGCCGCGGGAGTTCCTCGTCCCGGTCGTCATCGTCGCTCTCGATCCGTTCCCAGCGGGGGGACGTTCCGGTGAACTCGAACTGCGCGTCCGAATACTCGTCGGCGGCCAGCGCCAACCGGTCGCCGGCGGCGAGGATCTCCGCGACGTCGGCTCGTCGCCCGGTCATCGGCAGCAGCGCTGCGCTGTGCGCGCGGAGCGCCTCGATCAGGCCCTCGCCGGCCGCGCGGAACCGCTCCCGGGCCGCATCGGTCCACTGCTCGTCTTCCGGAGTCTGCTCACTCATGGGCCGGCCCTCGCTGTGTGGAAGTAGGTTCGGAACGACTGGTGTCCCAGCCGGAGAATCCCGCGCCCGCGAAATCCCGCCGGCGGCACGCCGGAGTTGGCCCGCGCCGGCGACCGGCCCGAGCGCCAGCCGGATCCCGCGGGGCCACGCATCGGCGACCCCTCTCGGACCTGTCGGACGGCGCAAGGATGGCATGGCGGCCGGCCGCCGGGGCGGCGATTCCGACCGGCAGGTCGGCGGAACGGGCGGTGCGTACCGACCGCCCGGGTGGGCGGGGTAGTCGCCCCTTCGGGCGTTTACAGAGCGCAACCAAACCGATCTGGTGACGATCTGTGAGCAACACCACGATACGGGCCGCCGATCGGTACGACCGGCGGTACCGGCTGGGCGAATAGACCAAGTAGCCTAAGAGGCCGAGTTCACTGTGAGTTCATCTGCAACGCGGGAAGAGGCGACCGCAAACCGTGGCGACGCAAGGCGCGCAAGGCGGCGGAGTGGGATCGGAGATTGGCCGCGGGGGCTTCGGGCCGAACGAGTGGCTGGTCGACGAGATGTACCAACAGTTCCTGGCGGACCCAGGCAGCGTCGATCAGGCCTGGCACGAGTTCTTCACCGATTACAAGCCGAGTGAAGACAGCGTGCTGGCGTCGGCGCCGTCCGCGGCTCCGCCACCGACCGCCGTCGGCAAGGTCCCGGTCCAGCCGCCGGCCGGTAACACCGGTAACCCAGCGGTATCGGCAGCCGGGTCCGGTCCGGCGCCGGCGGCCCCGGTGAATCCGCAACCGCCGTCACCCTCCGTAGAAGCCACCCGCCGCACCGGCCAGGCCGAGCGGCGGGAGAGCGGCGTCGGCGACCGTCGCGCCCCAACGCCCGCGGCCGCGCCCCGGGTGGCCCCGGCAGCCCCGGCAGCCCCGGCCGGGGCGACGACCAACCCGCTGCGCGGCGCGTCCGCCCGGGTCGTCGCGAACATGGAGGCGTCGCTCGCCGTCCCGACCGCGACCAGCGTCCGCGCGGTGCCGGCGAAGCTGATGGCCGACAACCGGGTGGTCATCAACAACCACCTGCGCCGGGCCCGCGGCGGCAAGGTCAGCTTCACCCACATCATCGGGTACGCGATGATCAAGGCCCTGCAGACGCATCCGGAGATGAACCACTCGTTCACCACGGTGGACGGCAAGCCCGCGGTGGTGATCCCGGAGCACGTCAACCTGGGCCTGGCGATCGACCTGCAGGGCAAGGATGGCGCCCGCTCGCTGGTGGTCGCCTCGCTGAAGGCCACCGAGACGATGGACTTCGGCCGGTTCTGGCAGGCCTACGAAGAGATCATCCGGCGCGCCCGGCAGGGCAAGCTGACCGCGGACGACTTCGCCGGCACCACGATCAGCCTGACCAACCCGGGCACCATCGGCACGGTCCATTCGGTGCCGCGGCTGATGGCGGGCCAGGGCTGCATCCTCGGCGTCGGCGCGATGGAGTACCCGGCCGCGTTCGCCGGGATGAGCGAGGAAGCGCTGTCCGAGGCGGCGGTGAGCCGCACGATCACGCTCACCTCGACGTACGACCACCGGATCATCCAGGGCGCCCAGTCCGGCGAGTTCCTCAAGCGGATGCACCAACTGCTGCTCGGCGAGGACGACTTCTACCTGGGCATCTTCCGCTCGCTGCACATCCCGTACGAGCCCGTCCGCTGGGTGCAGGATCGGCAGTTCTCGCACGAGGGCCAGATCGACAAGGCCGCCCGGGTGATCGAGCTGATCAACGCGTACCGGACCAACGGCCACCTGATGGCCGACACCGACCCGCTCGAGTTCCGCATCCGCAGCCACCCCGACCTGGACATCATCAAGCACGGCCTCACCCTCTGGGATCTCGACCGCGAGTTCCCGGTCGGCGGGTTCGCCGGCGCCCGGGTGATGAAGCTGCGCGACATCCTCGGCGTCCTGCGGGACGCGTACTGCCGGCGGGTCGGCATCGAGTACATGCACATCACCGACCCCGAGCAGCGCAGCTGGCTGCAGGCCCGGATCGAGGTGCAGCACGACGTCGTCGACCGGGCCGAGCAGAAGCACATCCTGGGCCGGCTGAACGCGGCCGAGGCGTTCGAGACGTTCCTGCAGACCAAGTACGTCGGGCAGAAGCGGTTCTCGCTGGAGGGTGCGGAGACCGTCATCCCGCTGCTGGACGCGGTGCTCGGCGGCGCCGCCGAGCGGGAGATGGACGAGGTCGTCATCGGCATGCCGCACCGCGGCCGGCTGAACGTGCTGGCCAACATCGTCGGCAAGAGCTACGGCAAGATCTTCCGCGAGTTCGAGGGCAACATCGACCCGGCCACCGCGCACGGTTCCGGCGACGTGAAGTACCACCTCGGCGCCGGCGGCACGTTCGCCGCCCGCACCGGCCAGAAGATCAGGGTCACGCTGACCGCCAACCCCAGCCACCTGGAGGCGGTCGACCCGGTGCTCGAGGGCATCGTCCGGGCCAAGCAGGACTTGATCGACAAGGGTGAGGACGGCTTCACCGTGCTGCCGCTGATGCTGCACGGCGACGCCGCGTTCGCCGGCCAGGGCGTGGTCGCCGAGACGCTGAACCTCTCCCAGCTGCGCGGCTACCGCACCGGCGGCACCGTGCACGTGGTGGTGAACAACCAGGTCGGCTTCACCACGTCGCCGGCCGCGGCCCGGTCCAGCCTGTACTCCACCGACGTCGCCCGGATGATCCAGGCGCCGATCTTCCACGTGAACGGCGACGACCCGGAGGCCTGCGTCCGGGTCGCCAAGCTGGCCGTGGAGTACCGCCAGGAGTTCCGCAAGGACGTCGTCATCGACATGGTCTGCTACCGGCGGCGCGGCCACAACGAGAGCGACAACCCGTCGTTCACCCAGCCGCTGATGTACGACATCATCGACGCGAAGCGGTCGGTCCGGAAGCTCTACACCGAGGCGCTGATCGGCCGCGGCGACATCACGCTGGCCGAGGCCGAGGAGGCCCTGCGCGACTACCAGGAGCAGCTGGAGCGCGTGTTCGTGGAGACCCGGGACGCGTCCGGGAAGCCGAAGCCGGAGCCGGTGATGGCGACCCCGGTGAGCGCCCCGGTGAACACCGCGGTCAGCCACGAGGTGGTCAAGCGGATCGGCGACGCGTACTCCTCGCTGCCGGACGGCTTCACCGTCCACCCGCGGCTCAAGCCACAGCTGGACCGGCGCGCCGCGATGGCCACCGAGGGCGGCATCGACTGGGCCTTCGGCGAGCTGCTCGCGTTCGGCTCGCTGCTGCTGGACGGGGTGCCGGTGCGGCTGGCCGGGCAGGACAGCCGGCGCGGCACGTTCGTCCAGCGGCACGCGGTGCTGGTCGACCGGCACACCGGCGAGGAGTACACGCCGCTGAAGAACCTGGACGAGGGCCAGGCGCCGTTCTGGGTGTACGACTCGCTGCTGAGCGAGTTCGCCGCGATGGGCTTCGAATACGGCTACTCGGTGGCGAACCCGAAGGCGCTGGTGGCCTGGGAGGCGCAGTTCGGCGACTTCGCCAACGGCGCGCAGACCATCGTGGACGAGTTCATCTCCTCCGGCGAGGCCAAGTGGGGGCAGCGGTCGCGGCTCGCGCTGCTGCTGCCGCACGGCTACGAGGGCCAGGGGCCGGATCATTCCAGTGCCCGGCCGGAGCGGTTCCTGCAGCTCTGCGCCGAAGACAACATGACGGTGGCGATCTGCACCACCCCGGCGAACTACTTCCACCTGCTGCGCCGGCACGCGCTCGCGCAGACGCAGCGGCCGATGGTCGTGTTCACCCCGAAGTCGCTGCTCCGGCTCCGCGCCGCGGTGTCCCCGGTGGACGACTTCACCAGCGCCGGGTTCGCCCCGGTGCTGCCGGACGTGGGCATCGGCAGCCAGCCGCTCGACCCGGCCGCGGTCCGCCGGGTGCTGCTGTGCACCGGCAAGGTCTACTACGACCTGGCCGCGTACCGGCAGCAGAACGACGCGCGGGATACCGCGATCCTGCGGGTGGAGCAGCTGCATCCACTGCCCGGCGAACGGATCGCCGAGCTGGTGGCCGGCTACCCGCAGGCCACCGAGTTCCGCTGGGTGCAGGAGGAGCCGGAGAACATGGGCGCCTGGACCTTCATGGCGCTGCGGTTGCCGGCGGTGCTTCCGGACGGCGGGCGGAACCTGCGGCCGCAGGCCCGGTCATCGTCCGCGAGCCCCGCCGCGGGCTCGTCCGCGGTGCACGAGCGGCAGCAGAAGGCGCTGGTCGAAGCGGCGTTCACGCGCTGACGATGTACTTCACCGATCGCGGCATCGAGGAGCTGGCCGACCGGCGGGGCGAGGAGACCGTGAGCCTCGCCTGGCTGGCCGACCGGCTGCGGGTCTTCGTCGACCTCAACCCCGAGTTCGAGACGCCGGTCGAGCGGCTCGCCACCTGGCTGGCCCGCGACTCCGAAGACGACGAGTAGCCGCGCCACACCCGCCACCGGGCGGCTGTTTCGGCGCCAGGTTCGGCGCCGGGGCCCGACGCCGGGGCCGGGGCGGGCAGGATGGCCGGCATGGACGGCTGGCTGGCCAACGCCCGCCGGGGCTGGCATCAGATCCGGGCCCGGGGGTTGCGTGGCTGGCTGACGCTGGAACGCAACACGGTCCGGCAGGTGGCGAAGACCGCGCTGGCCGCGACGATCGCCTGGGAGTTGGCCCGGGTGGTGCTGGGCAGCCCGGTGCCGGCGCTGGCCGCGCTCGGCGCGATCATCACCGTGCAGATCACGGTCCGGCAGACGGTGGCCCGCGGGCTGCAGCAGGTGGTCGGCGTGGTGGTCGGGGTCGGCGCCGCGATCATGCTGGCCCGGTACCTGGGGGTGCACGCGTGGAGCGTCGCGCTGGTGATCCTCGCCGCGCTGCTGCTCGGCCGGCTGCTCCGGCTCGGGCCGCAGGCGAACCAGGTCGCGATCAGCGGACTGCTGGTGCTCTCGCTGGGCACCGGCTACGGCGCGGCCCGGATCTGGGACACGCTGCTCGGCGCGGTCATCGGCGTGGTGGTCAACATGCTGATCGCGCCGCCCACCTACGTCGAGGCGGCGGCCGCCGCGCTGCGCGGCGTCGGCGCTGACCTCGGCCTGCTGCTGACCGAGATCGGCGCGGCGCTCGGCCGCGGCGGCTGGGACGACCGCACCGCCCGCGGCTGGCTGGACCGCGCCCGCACGCTGAACCGCGACCAGCGGGACGCCACGGCGGCGGTCGAGCAGGCCGACGAGAGCGTCCAGTTCAACCCGCGGGCGCGGGCGGTGGCCGAGTCGGTGGCCCGGCTGGTCGAGGCGGCGCTGGCGCTGGAACACGCCACCACCCAGACCGGCGGCATCGCCCGCACCCTGCTCGAACTCAGCCAGGACGGCGGACCGGCGCGGTCGGTCGCGGCCGACCGGGCGCTGGCCCGGTACGGCGAACTGCTGTCGGTGGTCGGCACGGTGGCGGCCGGGTTCGGCCGGCTGCAGTCCGGGTCGGCCGGCGACCAGGCCGGGGTCGCCCGGGCCGAACTGGTCCGGGCGCATGCGGCCGGCATCGCGAACCGGAACCTGGTCGAGCAGGCACTGGCCGACATCCCGCCGACCGACGCGCTGGCCGGCCGGACGCTGGCCGCGGTCCTGGTCGACGCCGACCGGCTGCTGCATGAGCTCGACCCGGATCACGGCGCGCACACCGCCGCCGTCCCGCCGGCGTGACCGCCGGCCCCCGACCGCCGGGACCCGGCGAGCGGGGACCGGACAGCGCCGTCAGGGCTCAGCGGCGGTCGGCCCACTGCGGCGGTCTGGACGGTGGTGGCGGGCGCAGCCGCTGACCCCGGATCGCCACGTACGCGACGCCCATGGCGAAGCCGATGACGTGGACCAGGTAGGCCACCTCACCGCCGCCGGAGACGCCGGCGCCACGGGCGTACACCGCCTGCAGCACGAACCAGAGGCCGAGCACGATCCAGGCCGGCAGCCGCAGCGGCAGGAAGAACAGGAAGCTGACCAGGCCGAGCACCCGGGCCCGCGGGAACAACAGCAGGTAGGCGCCGAGCACCCCGGAAATCGCGCCGGACGCACCGACCAGCGGCTCCAGCGAATCCGGCCGGGTGGCGGCGAACCCGTACGTCGAGACCACGCCGACGAGTAAATAGAACAGCAGGAACCGGAACCGGCCGAACCGGTCTTCCACGTTGTTGCCGAATACCCACAGGTAGAGCATGTTGCCGATCAGATGCAGCCAGCCGCCGTGGATGAATATCGACGTGATCGCCGAGATCCAGGGCAGCTTGTGCGACGGCGCCGGCACCCGGAAACAGCGGCCCGGCGCGGCGGCCGGACCGTAGGTGAATTCGAGCGCCTTGTTGTGGGTCAGCTCGTCCGGGATCGCGCCCCACTTGAGGAAGTACGCCTGCTGCCGGCACTGCTGGTCGGTGGACGGCTCGTGGAACAGCGGCGCGCGGGCGATCGGCGAGAACAGGAAGACCAGCATGTTGACGGCGATCAGGGCCCAGGTGACGTACGGCGGACGACGGGTGGGGTTCTCGTCATAGATCGGGACTACCACGATCCCTCCGCCCTCTCCGTCACCGCGTGCGCGCACAACCGTACGGGATCAGTCACGCTCGCAGCCGAGCCGGCGGCGGCCAGCGCGGCCGCCCGGTAGCCCGGTTCGGTGATCACCCGGGCCAGCGCGGCGGCCAGCCGGCGCGGCGTGGCGTTCCCTTCGATTACCACGCCGGCGCCGAGCCTCGCCACCCGGCGGGAGAGGTCGCGCTGGTCGCCGCCGCCGGGCACCAGCACCAGCGGGACGCCCGCGGCCAGTGCCTTGCCGACCATGCCGTGTCCACCGCCGGCCACCACCACCGACGCGGCGGCCAGCAGCGGCGCCTGCCGCCCCGGCCCGATCGCCGCCCAGTCCGGAGCGGGGCCGCCCGCCGCCAGCACCGTCGCCACGACCCGCGCCGCGCCGTCCGGATCGGCCGGACCGCCGGCGGCACCGCCGCCGCCCCGGACGGCCCGTTCGGCGCCGGTTCGGCGGCCGCCGGCGGCCCGGCCGGAGGCGGCCGGAGGACCGTCCGGGCTGGACCGGCCGGTTCGTCTGCCGCCGGCGGCCCGGCCGGGGGCGGGCGGTGGACCGTCCGGTCCGGACCGGAGTTCGGCCACCGCGGCGAGCACGGTCGGGACGAGGCCGGAACGGCCGGAGGCGGCGGTGGGTGGCGAGACCAGGATCAGCGGGCCGGTCCCGGGCGGCGGGGTCAGGTCGACCTGGGCCGGTTCCCAGTGCAGCGGGCCGACGATGTCGGTCCGGTCGGGCCAGTCCGGCCGCGGCGGCTCCAGCGCGGGCAGGGTGGCGACCAGCCGGTGCGCCGGGCCCGGATCGTCCGCCGGCAGCCCGATCGAGACCCGCGCGGCGGACCGCTGCCGCCGGCCCAGGGCGACCGATCGCGCGTGCAGCCGGCGCAGCAGCGCGTCCCGGCCGCGCCCGAGCGGCGTCCGGCCCGGGGCGAGGCCGGTGCCCGGCGGCGGCAGCGCGATCGATGGGAGCTGCACCGGGTGCGGCACCAGTTCCACCCAGGGCAGCCCGGCCAGTTCGGCGGCGAGGCCGCCGGCCGCGGTCAGCGTGTCCGCCACGACCAGATCGGTGCCGGCGGCCCGGAGCAGCGCGGCGAGCGGCGGCGCCATCAGCGCGGCCCGGCCGTGCAGCCGGAAGCCCCAGTCGTGTCCGGGTCGCCGGCGCCGGCTTGCAGGCCGGGCAGTTCCGCGGCGGCCAACCCGTCCGCGTGCAGCCGGTCGAGCCAGCGGCGTCCGGTGTAGACGGTGGGCGCGTGGCCGGCGGCCCGCAGCCGCAGTGCCAGGCCAGCGGCCGGGAAGGCGTGCCCCGGGTCCGGCCCGGCCACCACCGCCACCCGCATCCGCGCAACCCTACTGGGCGGCGGAATGCGGCCGTCGCGCTATTTTCCGGCCCGGATGTCCGATCCATGTTTAGCTCGCTGGCGTAGTCAGGAGCAGGCGGCCCCGTTCAAAGTGACCGGCCATCCCCGAGGGAGAGCAGCCATGCCGATTTCGAACGTCGATGTGCCCAACTACCCGTTCGGTATCCCGCAGGCGGACGACGACGACTCGGGCCTGGCCCGGCTGCGGGACGAGGCGCCGGTCTGCCAGGTACGGCTGCCGGACGGCCAACTGGGGTGGCTGGTCACCCGCTACCAGGACATCAAGCAGGTGCTGACCGACCCGAACCTCAGCCGGGCGGCCACCATCGAACCGGGCGCGCCGAGCCTGCTCCCCGGGGTGAACGCACCGGGCATGATGATCAACATGGACCCGCCCGAGCACACCCGGGTCCGCCGGCTGGTCGCGCGGGCCTTCACCGCCCGGGCGGTCGACCGGCTGCGGCCCCGGATCGAGGCGATCGCCAGCGGCCTGCTCGACGACCTGGCCGCCGCCGGGCCGCCGGGTGACCTGCTGAACGGCTTCACCCGGCCGCTGACGACGACGGTGATCTGCGAGCTGCTCGGCATCCCGTTCGCCGACCGGGACCGGATGGACGGCCTGGTGGAGCTGCTCGGCGCCGAAGTCCTGCCGCCGATGGAAGAGATGATGTCGGTGCTGACCGCGGCGTCCGGCTACCTGCTGGAACTCATCGCCCGCCGCCGCGCGGAGCCGGCCGACGACGTGCTCAGCGCGCTGGTCGCGGTGCACGACGAGGACAACGACCAGCTGAGCACCGACGAGTTGCTGCAGACCGCCCTGCTGATCTTCGTTGCCGGACATGACACGACGCTGAACCAGCTGGCCAACTCGGTGCGCACGCTGGTCGGCCACCCCGACCAGCTGGCCCGGCTGCTCGCCGACCCGACGATCTACCCGGCCGCCGCCGAGGAACTGCTCCGCTTCGTCCGGCTCACCTCGGCCACGTTCGGCCGGATCGCCACCGCGGACACCGAGGTGGGCGGCGTGCCGATCCGGGCCGGCGAGGCCGTCTTCCCGATCTTTCACTCGGGCAACCGGGACCCGGCGGCCTTCGACCGGCCGGACGAGTTGGACCTGACCCGGGCCGGCGCGGCCAACCAGCTGCAGTTCGGCCACGGCATCCACCACTGCCTCGGCGCGGCACTGGCCCGGGCCGAGCTGGATATCGGGCTGCGCGCGATCTTCACCCGGTTCCCCACGCTGCGGCTGGCCGCCGACGACGCGGACCTGTCCTGGCTCCCGAACACCGCCGTCCGACGGCTGCGCGGCCTGCCGGTGAGCTGGTAGCCCCCGGCCGCCGAGCCAGCCCGGCGGAAGTCGGTCCGGCCCGGCGGAAGTCAATCCGGGACGTCGGAACTCGGTCCGGCCCGGCGGAAGTCAGTCCGGGACGTCGGTGGGCGCGGGGATGTCGGCAGGCGCGGGGGTGTCAGCCGCCACGGGGGCCTCAGCCGACTCCGGCGGCACGGCCGACTCCGCGGGCACGGAA
Organism: uncultured Actinomycetota bacterium; assembly: GCA_963714145.1. Taxonomy (GTDB): domain Bacteria; phylum Actinomycetota; class Actinomycetes; order Mycobacteriales; family CADCTP01; genus JBBWZH01. Next base: position 5,489,939 of record OY970235.1, read on the forward strand.
GTGCCGTTGGTGCGGACGGCCGGCAGGCTCAGCACCATGGTCAGCCCACCGCCGGGGGTGTGCTCGGGGTTGAGCGAACCGCCCATCGCCTGCGCCAGGCCGCGGGAGAGGGCCAGCCCCAGGCCGACGCCGACGCTGTTGTCCCGGTCGCCGAGCCGCTGGAACGGCACGAAGATGTGCTCCCAGTCGGCCTCGGCGACGCCGGGGCCGCGGTCGACCACGCGCAGCTCGACCCGGTCGTGCAGCGCGCTGGCCGAGACCAGCGGCCGGGCGGCCGAGGTGCCGTGCCGCAGCGCGTTGCCGATCAGGTTGACCACGATCCGCTCCAGCAGCCCCGGGTCGGCGCTCACCTCGGGCAGGTCGGCGGGGATGCGCAGGTCGACCGGACCGGCCGCCGGGCCGAGGTCGTCCAGGGCGTGCGGCAGCACGTCCTCCAGCCCGACCGGACGCGGGAACGCCGACAGCGCCCCGGCCTGCAGCCGGCTCATGTCCAGCAGGTTCTCCACCAGCCGGGTCAGCCGGTCCATCGACTCGTCCGCGGTGGCCAGCAGTTCGGCCTGCTCGGCCGGTGACCAGGTCACGTCCCGGCTGCGCAGGTTGGTGATCGCCGCCTTGGCCGAGGCCAGCGGGGTGCGCAGGTCGTGGCTGACCGCGGCCAGCAGCGCGGTGCGGGTGCGGTCCGCCTCGGCCAGCGGTGCCGCCTCGGCGGCCGCCTGGGCCAGCCGGCGCTGCCGCAACGCGACCGCGGCCTCGGCGGCGAACGCGGCCAGCACCCGGCGGTCGTCGCCGGGCAGGACCCGGCCGCGCAGCACCAGCGCGAGGTCGGGGCCGATCGGCATCTCGGTGTCGCCGTCCTCCGGCCGGGCGCCCGGGTCGGCGCCGGAGAACGCCACGCACCGCCAGCCCGGCCGGGCCGGGTCGGCCGCCGGCCCGGTCGGGGCGCCGTCCGGCCGGGCACCACCGGGATCGCGCTCCAGCAGGGCGACCGAGGTCATCCCGAACGTCTCCCGGACCTGGTCCAGCAGACTGTCCACAGCGGACTCGCCGCGCAGCACGCTACCGGCCATTGTGGACAGTGTGGCCGCTTCGGCGGCGGCTCGGGCGGCCTGGCCGGTGCGCCGGGCGGCCAGGTCGACCACCCGGCTGACCATCGCGCCGACCGCCATGTACACCAGCAGCGCCAGCACGTTGTTCCGCTCGGCGATGCTCCAGTTGTGCAGCGGTGGGGTGAAGTAGTAGTTCAGCAGCACCGAGCTCAGCACGGCCGCGAGCAGCGCCGGCCACCAGCCGCCGATCAGCGCGGTGCCGACCACCGCGAGCAGGAACAGCAGCACGCCGCTGGTCAGGTTGAGGGTGCCGCGGGCCTGGCTCAGCCCGAGGGCGAGCAGCGGCGGCAGGGCCACCGCGGTCGCCGCGCCGAGCAGCCGCCGGCGCGGGGTCAGCCCGGGTGAGATCGGCGGCAGCCGGCGCCCCTTGCTGACCCGCTCGTGGCTGACCATGTGCACGTCGATCGGGCCGGACTGCTTGATCGTGGTGACGCCGATGCCGGGGCTGACCAGCTGCGCCAGCCGGCCCCGGCGGGACGCGCCGAGCACCAGTTGGGTGGCGTTCTCGGCCCGGGCGAAGGCGAGCAGGGCGCCCGGCACGTCCTGGCCGACCACCTGGTGGTAGCTGCCGCCCAGGCTCTCGGTCAGCGACCGCTGCCGGGTCAGGTTGGCCGGGTCCGCGCCGGCCAGCCCGTCGGACCGGGTCACGTGCACGGCGAGCAGGTCGGCGCCACTGCTGCGGGCGGCGATCCGGGCCGCCCGGCGGATCAGAGTGTCCCCTTCCGGGCCGCCGGTCAGCGCCACCACGACCCGCTCCCGGGTCTCCCAGGGGCCGGTGATGCCGTGCTCGGTGCGGTACCGGTCCAGCTGCTCCTCGACCTTGTCGGCCACCCAGAGCAGGGCCAGCTCGCGCAGCGCGCTGAGGTTGCCGGTGCGGAAGTAGTTGCCCAGCGCGGCGTCCACTTTGTCCGGTGCGTAGATGTTGCCGTGCGCCATCCGGCGACGCAGCGCCTCCGGGGTGATGTCGACCAGCTCGACCTGGCCGGCCGCGCGGACCACCGAGTCCGGCACGGTCTCCCGCTGGGGTACACCGGTAATGGTCTGGACCACGTCGTTGAGCGACTCCAGGTGTTGCACGTTCACTGTGGACAGCACGTCGATGCCGGCGGCCAGCAACAGTTCGACGTCCTGCCAGCGCTTGGCGTGCCGGCTGCCCGGCACGTTGCTGTGCGCGAGCTCGTCCACCAGCACGATCTGCGGCCGCCGGGCCAGCACCGCGTCGACGTCCAACTCCTCGAAGGTGCTGCCGCGGTATCCGATCGCCAGCCGGGGCAGCAGTTCCAGGCCGGTCAGCAGCGCGGCGGTGCGCTCCCGGCCGTGCGTCTCGACGAAGCCCACCAGCACGTCGGCGCCGCGCTCGGCCCGGCGGTGCGCCTCACCGAGCATCGCGTACGTCTTGCCCACCCCCGGCGCCGCGCCGAGGTAAATGCGCAACTCGCCGCGGGGCGGCGGCACCGCACCGGTCACGCTGGATCGGCCGGCGCGCTGCCCCGGACCACCCACAGGCCGGCGGACACATCGTCACCGTACCCGTGGCACCCCAATCCGGAACCAGAAACAACGCACTTCTGGCACTGAGAGCGCATGACTGACTGCGGACTGTCCGCATCGGACAGTCCATGCGGCGATCAACTTGACCCGTGCCGCGTCCGGCCGCTTGTATTGCTTCATGGGTGCCCCTGACCTGTTCTGGCAGTGAGTGCGCCGTTGTCCCAATCGGACTGGACGCCGCGCAGCGCCAACATCCCGACCGCCGTTCGGGTCGGGATGGTCGGCGGCTCCGGTGGTCTGGTCCTCCTCACCGGTGTCATCCTCGGTGGGCGGCATGCCGGGTCGTCCGGTGCCGGGATCGGGGCCGGGGTCGGCGTGCTCGCCGGGTTCCTGATCGGCGGGCTGGTCAGCAGCCTCATCGAGGAGATCGACCGGGACGGCCGGACCGGCCTCAACCGGACCGCGCTGGCCGTCGGCGCCGCGACCGGCGCGATCACCCTGCTGATCGTCGGCGTGGTGCTGGGTGACCGGCTGGCCGGTGACATCGGCGCCGCCACGGGGGCCATCGCCGGGCTCGCGCTCGGCCTGCTCGGCGCCGGGCTTACCGGCTTCATCGCCGAGGCCATTTCGGACGTCGTCACCCTCGGCCGCGGCCCGCTCCGGTTCTTCGGCATTCTCGCCGGTGGCCTGATCGGTGGCCTGGTCGGGCTGACCGTTGGCAGCCGGTACGGCGACGTCGGGCTGATCACCGGTTTCCTGCTCGGGCTGGCGATCAGCGCGCTCGGTCTGGAACTGATCTCGATCGTGCGGCCGCAGCGCCGGGCGCACCCGCGCCGGGTCCGGCAGCCACCGCCGGCCCGCCGCCCGGCCCGGTCCCGGTTGGAGCCCGAACTGCCGCCGCGCGCGCCCCGGCCGATCCGGGTGACGGCGGTGACCCAGGTGCCCCGGCCCACCCGCGCCGCGCCGGGGCCGGCCCGACTCCGTCCGGACGGCCCGCAGCAGGCCCAGCCGGACCCGATCCGGCCCATCCTGCCGCCGTACCGGCGCACCGGCCGCCCGCTGAGCCCGGCCCCGTACCGGCGCACCGGCGGACCGACCATGCCCGGCGGCTCCCGCCCGAACCCCCCACCGGACCGCCGCCCGAACCCCCCGCCGGACCGCCGCCCGGTCCGCGGCGACTGACCGCCCGAACCCTCCGCCGGGACCGCCGCCGGACCGCCGCCGGTCCGCGGCCCGGACTGACCGCCCGCCGCCTCCGGTGCGCACCTCCCGGCCCGATGAACGGCTGCCGCCGCTCACCCGCGCGGCGGGAACCGCTCACTCACCGGACGAACCGCGCCCGGACGAACCGCGCCCGGGCGAGGCGGGCCCGGGGATGGCCAACACCCGCAGGAAGACCTGGGCGAGTGGGCCGATGGCCAGCGCGTAGATGACCGTGCCGGGGCCGACCGCGCCGCCGAGCAGGAAGCCGATCACCAGCACGGTCAGCTCGATCGTGGTCCGGACCAGCCGGATCGACCGGCCGGTGCGCCGGGCATAGCCGGTCATCAGGCCGTCCCGCGGGCCCGGGCCGAGCCCGGCGGCGATGTAGCAGCCGGTGGCCAGACCCCCCACCAGCACACCGAGCAGCAGGAACGCCCAGCGCAGCGGCCAGCCGTGCGGCACCGGCAACACGGCCAGCGCGACGTCCAGCACCAGCCCGATCACGATCACGTTGCTGACCGTGCCGAAGCCGGGCCGTTGCCGGATCGGGATCCAGAGCAGCAGCACGACCACGCCGACCGCGATCACCACGGTGCCGAAGCGCAGCCCGGTGTGCTCGGCCAGGCCCTGGTGCAGCACGTCCCAGGGGTCCAACCCGAGCGCCGCCCGCACCTGCAGCGACACGCCCAGCCCGTACAGCACCAGGCCGACGTACAACTGGACCACCCGGCGCCGCAGCCCGGCCTGGCCGAGCCCGACCCGGCCCAACCCAGCCCGGCCGCCGCGGGTGAGCCGGGCGCGCAGGGCGGGCCGAACGGGCAGCTCCGTGACCACTGTGGACACTCCTCTTCGGTCCGGAAGCGGCCCTTGCTCGGGCCGATCTCCCATGCCACTCTGGGCATGATTGGTTTCGAGATCCATAGCCAATAACCAAGAAATGGTCTGGGCAATGAAGACCACACGAAGCGTCAACCCGCGCCAGCTCGGCACCCTGCTCGGCGACTGGCGGCTCGGCCCGGGCGGCCCGGCGTACACCCGGTTGGCCACCGCAATCACCCAGCTGGTGCTGGACGGCCGGCTACCGCTGCACTGCCGGCTGCCGTCCGAGCGGGATCTGGCCGCCGCCCTCGGGGTCAGCCGCACCACCGTGACCGCCGGCTATGACGCCCTGCGGGAGACCGGCTACCTGGTCAGCCAGCGCGGCTCGGGCAGCTGGACGGCGCTGCCGGCGGTGCACCGGGCGGTCGTGCCGACCTGGGCCACCGCCCCGGTCAGCGGCCCGCCGGCCGAGCTGCTCGACCTGGCCAGCGCCGCCCCCGGCGCGCCCGCGCTGGCCGTCGCCACCGCCGCCCGGGACGCGCTCGACGACCTGGGCCGGTACCTCGACCAGGACGGGTACGACCCGGTCGGGCTGCCTGCCCTGCGCGACCGGATCGCCGACCGGTACCGCCGCCGCGGGCTGCCGACCACGCCGGACCAGGTGCTGGTCACCAGCGGCGCGCTGCACGGGCTGGACCTGGTGCTCCGGCTGCTGGTCGGCCCCGGCGACCGGGTGCTCACCGACTCACCGACCTACCCGACCGTGCTGGACGCGATCCGGGCCACCCGGGCCCGGCTGGTCCCGGTGGGGCTCACCCGGGCCGGCTGGAACGTCGACCTGCTCACCACCTCGCTGCGCCAGACCGCACCCCGGCTCGGCTACCTGATCGCCGACTATCACAACCCGACCGGGCATGTGCTGGCCGAGGCGGCCCGGGCGGCGGTGGTCGAGGCGGCCGCCCGCGCCGACACGTTCCTGGTGGTGGACGAGTCGTTCGTGGAGCTGGGGTACGACGGTGCCCCGCTGCCGGCGCCGATGGCCGGGTTCGACCGGGCCGGGCGGGTGCTCTCGGTCGGCTCGCTGAGCAAGCCGTTCTGGGGTGGGCTGCGGCTCGGTTGGGTGCGCGCGCCGGCCGACCTGGTCCGCCGGCTGGCCGTGGTCCGGGCCGCCACCGACATGGCCAGCCCGGTGCTCGAGCAGCTGATCGGCGCCCGCCTGCTCGACCTCGCCGACGAGGTGCTGCCGGCCCGCCGCCGCCAGTTCGCCCGGCAGCGGGACGTGCTGGCCGCCGGGCTCCGCCGACACCTGCCGGAATGGCAGTTCGACCTGCCGGCCGGCGGCCTGGCGCTCTGGCTCGAACTGGACGCGCCGATCAGCACCGCGCTCACCGTCGTCGCCGCGCAGCACGGCATCCGGCTCGCCGCCGGACCGCGGTTCGGCCCGGACGGCACGCTGGAGCGCTACCTGCGGCTGCCGTTCACCCAGCCGGCAGACCTGCTGGACGCCGCCGCCGGCCGGCTCGCCACCGCCCGCGCGCAGGTGGACGGCACCTCGGCCACCGCCCCCCTGGTCGTGGCCTGACCCGCCGGGCCGGCCCGCCATCGAGCCGTCGAGGCCGGGCCGTCCGGCCGTCGAGGCCGGGCCGTCGAGCTGTCGGTGCCGAACCCGCGGGCCCGGGCCGTCTGTCCGCGTGGCCGCCGGCGGGTCTGAACCCACCGGCGGCCGCGCGGGCCGACGCTCCGCGCGGCCTCCGGGGTGACTCGGGCAGTGGCCGGATCCGGTCAGCGACCGAGCCGGGTCAGCGCCTCGCCGACCTCGACCCGCCCGCGCCGCACGTCCATGGCGACCCGAACCCGGTCCTGCTGCTCGTCGTCGAGTAACCGCATCATGTCGGCCAGCGTGACCGGCGCGGCCTGCGCCGGATCCTTCTCACCGGTCGAGTCGAACGCCAATTCGTAGGCAGTCTGCACAAGCAACCGCTGGTCCGCCGGCCAGGTATTGGACCCCACGATCAGGCCATGCCAGTTGATCTTCCGGTTCGGGAAGTCGATGAACTCGGCGGTCCGGTCCCGGATCAGCGGGGAGCCGAGCAGCACCACCGCGACCGCCCAGGGCCGGTCCCGGAACAGCCAGGTCGGCAGCTCGGACCAACTCTTCGCGCGCCGGCTCGCGGCGTCCGCCGCACTGGCCGGACCGGCCGGCGCCGGCGAGACCAGCGCGGGCCCGGCTCTCAACCGGGACCTGCCGGCCCGGCGCGCGACCCGCACCGCCATCGCCCACAAAGCCGCCATCGCAGCACAGTAGAGCACGATAGCGCCCACAACCGAGCAGACCATCCATATGACACTTAAAGCAGTCCGCACCGCTGCACACCTCCCCGTTACATCGGTTGCGGTCGCGCCGTAATCAAGAGATTACGCGCCGCAACAGGCCTTCGCATCTGCTCCACCTGTACAGACGCACCCCGTCGCCATTGGTAACGACGTTTGGGGCAAATTTGTTACGCCTGTCAAGAAAAGGTCGCTGCGAATCGGCCAACAGGGTTACCGGAAGGATCACCGGAGCGGCCTATTGACCAGAGACGACCGCATCCTACGCGCTACGGCCACTCTGGCTGTCGATCAACCATGCGGTCCACCCCGGAGCCGGGGGATCGTCCCCTGATGTGGGGGTTCCGGATGTGCGGGTTCAGGCCCGGGCGACGCCGGCCGCGCGGGCCGCCGCCGACACCGCGGCGGCGACCGCGGGCGCCACCCGATCGTCGAAGACGCTCGGGATGATGTGGTCCGGCCGCAACTCGTCGGCGATGACCGCGGCCAGCGCCTCGGCGGCGGCCAGCTTCATCGACTCGGTGATCGAGACGGCCCGGACGTCGAAGGCGCCGCGGAACACGCCCGGGAACGCCAGCACGTTGTTGATCTGGTTCGGGAAGTCACTACGGCCGGTGGCCACCACCCGGGCGTGCCGGCCGGCCACCTCGGGGTGCACCTCCGGCTCCGGGTTGGCCAGCGCGAACACGATCGCGTCCGGCGCCATCACGGCCACCGCCGACTCCGGCACGTTCCCCGCCGAGACACCGATGAACACGTCCGCGCCGGCCAGTGCGTCGACCACGCTGCCGGTCAGGCCGGCCCGGTTCGTCAGCGCGGCCAGTTCGGCCTTGATCGGGGTGAGGTCCGTCCGGCCGGCCTGCACGATGCCGCGCGAGTCTGCCACCGCGATGTCGCCGATGCCCGCGGCGACCAGGATCTTCGCGCAGGCCACCCCGGCCGCGCCGGCGCCGGAGACGACCACCCGCAGGTCGGCCAGCGACCGGCCGGTCAACCGGGCGGCGTTGCGCAGCGCGGCCAGCACCACGATCGCGGTGCCGTGCTGGTCGTCGTGGAACACCGGGATCGGCAGCAGCGCACGCAGCCGCGCCTCCACCTCGAAGCAGCGCGGCGCGCTGATGTCCTCCAGGTTGATCCCGCCGAACGAGGGCGCCAGCCGGACCACGGTCTCGACCAGTTCGTCCACGTCGGTCGTGGCCAGCGTGATCGGCACCGCGTCCAGCCCGCCGAACCGCTTGAACAGGCAGGCTTTGCCTTCCATCACCGGCATCGCGGCGTGCGGGCCGATGTCGCCCAGGCCGAGCACGGCGGTGCCGTCGGAGACGACCGCGACCAACCGCCCGGTCCAGGTGTACCGGGCGGCGAGTGAGGGGTCGGCGGCGATCGCGCTGCAGACCTTGGCCACCCCAGGGGTGTACGCCAGCGACAGATCGTCCCGGTCGCGCAGCGGCGCGGTGCTGTTCATCTCGAGCTTGCCGCCCTCATGCAGGGCGAACACCTGCTCACCGAACAGCCCACGGCGCGGATCCGGCGGATCAACGGGCGGGGTCGTCACCATCGAACTCATCCAATTACCTTCCGTCCGATCCGCAGAGCGGCCGTCCGGCACAGTGCTTGTGGTCGAGGTAGGACCGGTTCCGCACTCCCGGCGCGGGACGTCCGAGGCGCTCCGGGGATCGCCCGAGGTGTTTCGAGTTTGCCACATCTGTCACCGCGCCGCGGGTGACTCCGGCCACGCCCGACCGGGCCGGCCACCACCCCGGTGCTCTATCGTCGGGCGCCATGAAGGTGCGCCCCCTCTCCATCCCAGGCGCCTGGGAATTCACCCCGGTCCAGCACGACGATGACCGCGGGTCCTTCCTGGAGTGGTACCGGGCAGCCGATGTGGCCGAGGCGGTCGGCCACCCGCTGAACCTGGTCCAGGCCAATCATTCGATCTCCCGCCAGGGCACGCTGCGCGGCCTGCACTTCGCCGACCTGCCGCCGAGCCAGGCGAAGTACGTCTACTGCCCGCGCGGCGCCGTGCTGGACGTGGTGGTCGACATCCGGGTCGGCTCGCCGACCTTCGGCGAGTCCGAGGCGGTGCTGCTGGACGAGGTGGACCGGCGTGCGGTCTACCTCGCGGAAGGCCTCGGGCACGGCTTCATGGCGCTGGCCGACGACAGCGCGGTCACCTACCTCTGCTCCACCGGCTACGCCCCCGGCCGCGAGCACGGCCTCTACCCGCTGGACCCGGCGCTGGGCCTGCCCTGGCCGACCGACCTGCCCCGGCTGCTGTCGGAGAAGGACCGCGCCGCGCCCACCCTGGCCGACGCGCGGACGCACGGCCTGCTCCCCGACTACGAGGCCTGCCTGGCCTACTACGCCGAACTCGGCAGCCGGCACACCAGCCCAGCCGGCTAGCCCCGTCTTTCGCACGTGGGGGTGGGTGGGGCTGGGGCGGTGGTTTGTCTTGATCATCTTATCGTGGCGGGATGCGGGAACGACGGGCTCGGCTACCGATTGCGTATGGCACGGCGAGTGTGGAGAAGGCGCTGGGTGCGTTGCCGGTGGTGGCCGACTACTGCCGGCGGCTTGACCTGGCCGGGATCGTCGACCGGGCCTGCCCGATCCGGGAAGACGTGGCGATCCTGACGCACGGGCAGGTGGTCGAGGCGTTGGTGGCCAACCGGCTGACCTCGCCGTCGCCGTTGTACCGGGTGCAGGACTGGGCGCGGGCGTGGGCGGTGGAGGAAGCGCTGGGTATCGAGGCGTCCGCGTTGGGCGATGACCGGATCGGCCGTGCGTTGGACGCGATCGCGCCCGACTCGACCGGGTCGTCGGGTCGGTCGGGGCACAGGCGATCGCCGCGTTCGGGGTGGATGTGTCCCGGCTGCATTGGGACATGACTTCGATCTCGTTGTACGGCGCCTATGAGCAGGCCGAGGAGGACTTCGCGGCCCCGAGGTTCGGCCACCCGAAGGACCGGCGCCCGGATCTGAAGCAGATCCAGGCCGGGCTGGCGGTGACCGGGGACGGCGGGATTCCGGTCTGGCACCGCGGCTACGACGGCGGCGCGGGCGAGGTCGCCCAGGTGATCGGTGCGATGACCGCGTTGCGGCAGATGGCCGGGCCGAGAAGGTTTCTGCTTGTGGGGGACTCCAAGCTGGTCTCCTACGGCAACCTGCACGCGATGACCACCGCCGGGGTCCAGTTCATCGCTCCGGCGTCCAAGCTCTACGTCGGCGCCGCCGAGCTGGCTACCCTCGACGCCCAGACGGCCACCGTCGTGGACTATGTGGCCGGCCGCGACCGCGGCAAGCCCGCCGCAGCGCGGGGTGGCTGGCGGGTGGCCGAGGACACGCTCACCGTGCCCGGCAAGAAAAAGAAGGACCCTGTGCTGCGGCTGCGACGGGTGTTCGTGCACTCCAGCGCGCGGGCCGCCGCAGCGGCCGCCGCGCGGGCCAAGAAGCTCGACCGCGCCACGGGCGACCTGCAGCGGCTGACACGCGGACTCGGGTCGCGGCACTATCCGAGCGAGCAGGCCGTGACCGACCGGGTCACCGCCATCGCCGCCGGCCGCCGGGTGAAGACCTATCTGCGCGCCCAGACCGGCACCGACCCCGCTACCGGCAAACCCACTCTGACGTGGTGGTTCGACCAGGCCGCAGTGGACACCGAGGCGGCCACCGACGGCTGGTACGCCCTGCTGACCAACCTCGACCCCGCCACCGCCGATGCCGCCGGGGTGCTGACCCGCTACAAGGGCCAGGAGGTCGTGGAACGCCGCTACAGCGCATTCAAGGGCCCACTCGCGGTGGCACCGATGTTCCTCAAGACCAACCGGCGCATCGAAGCCCTGATCACCATCATCTGCCTGGCCCTGCTGGTCTTCTGCCTGGCCGAGCGTTCCGTGCGCGCCGCACTACACCCGGACACCACCATGACCGGGCTGTATCCCGGACAGAAAACCAAACCCACCGCGACACTGATCTTCGCAGCCCTGGCCCGGCTACGACTGATCCCGGCCACCAACGATCAGCCAGCGACCATCCCGCAACCCGGCCCCGTCCAGGCCCGACTACTCGATCTCCTTGCAGTCGACCCCACCCAACCGCCATGATCAACAAATCCCGCGACCCCGGGAGCATCCCACTCACTCCCATGTGCGAAAGACCCGGCTAGCCCGCTAGCCGGACGGATCGCCGGGGCCCGGCAGGCCGTCGAGGCCGGATCGGTCCGGTGGCCGGCGGGACGGCCGGCCCGGTGGCCAGTACCGCCAGATCACCCGGCCGAGGACGTCGGCCACGCCGTACCGCCGGCTGTCATCGTCGTGGGCGTACGGGTTGTCGCTCTCGATCCACCAGCCGCCGTCCTGCGCCCGGACCGCGCGCTTGACCACCAGCAACTCGGGGCGGGCGCGGAACCGGGCCAGCACCACGTGCCCGGGCCGCACCCGGCCGCCGCGGCGGGCCAGCACCACCTCGCCGGACCGCAGCGTCGGCACCATCGACGGACCGGCGACCAGCGCCTGGATAAGCGGACTGCGCATCGGGTACAGGGTGCCGGTGCAGCGTTAACCGGCCAGCAGTAGGGTCGGCCGTAGCGAGATCATGACACCCGGAGACGCCCCGGAGACGGAGGTCCCACCGATGCGGTTGCATCGATTGCTCACCCCTCGCACCATCGCCTACGCCCACTGCGACCTGCCGTGCGGCGTGTACGACCCGGCCCAGGCCCGGATCGAGGCCGAGTCGGTGAAGGCGATCCAGGAGAAGTACCAGGCCAACGAGGACCCGGTCTTCCGGACCCGGGCCTTGATCATCAAGGAGCAGCGGGCCGAGCTGGTCAAGCACCACCTCTGGGTGCTGTGGACCGACTACTTCAAGCCGCCGCACTTCGAGAAGTACCCGAACCTGCACGACCTGTTCAACCGGGCCACCAAGACCGCGGGCGCGGCCGGCGGCAAGAGCTCGGTCGACCCGAAGCAGGGGCAGGAACTGCTCGACCTGATCGAGGAGATCTCCACGATCTTCTGGGAGACCAAGAAATAGCGATGGCTGGAACAACAGCTGAGCACGAGCCGGTGGGTCCGCCCACCGGCTCGTCTGGCCTCGGGCCCGAGTCACCCGCCGCGGCGCCGTCGGCCGCGGCCACCCAGCACCAGCGAGCGGCCGGCCAGCTCTGGCTGATCCGGCACGGCGAGACCGAGTGGAGCAAGGCGCGGCTGCACACCGGCCGCACCGACGTCCCGCTGACCGAGGTCGGCGAGGCGCAGGCGCGCGGGCTGCGGCCGATGCTGCGCGGGCTGCGGCCGGCGCTGGTGCTGGTCAGCCCACGGCAGCGGGCCCGGCGTACGGCGGAACTGGCCGGCCTGGCCGAGCTGGCCCCGCTGGAGACCTGCGCCGACCTGGCCGAGTGGGAGTACGGCGAGTACGAGGGCCGGACCACGCCGCAGATCCGGGCCGAGCGCCCGGGCTGGACGATCTGGTCCGGCGACCCGCCCGGCGGCGAGACGGCCGCGCAGGTAGGGGCCCGGGCCGACGCGGTGCTGGCCCGGGTGCGTCCGGCGCTGGCGTCCGGCGACGTGGTGGTCGTCGCGCACGGTCACTTCGGCCGGGTGCTGGCCGCCCGCTGGCTGGGCCTGGAACCGACCGGCGGCCGGCTGTTCGCCCTGGAACCGGCCGCGCCGTGCGTGCTGGACGTGGAGCACGACCTGCCGGTGGTGTTCCGGTGGAACCTGCCCAGTCCGGCCGGGTAGGCCCGCACGGCGATGGGTACCAGCAACTGACCGAGTCGCCGGCTGCGGCGGCGGGCGGGGACGGCTACTCTGCCAACCCCGGCGCTGGCGCGTCATCGCCGGGAGTCCAGGAGGCTTAGCGTGAGCGACGATTCCGCGGTTCCGATCGTTGATCTCCCCAAGCAGCTCGACGACGTGGTCGAGCTGCGGTTGCCGGCCGACAGCGCGTACCTCTCGGTGCTGCGCACCGCGACCGCCGGGCTGGCGGCACGGCTCGACTTCACCCTGGACGAGATCGAGGACCTGCGCATCGCGGTGGACGAGGCCTGCGCGATGCTGCTGCCCGACGCGGTCGCCGGCGCGCACCTGGTCTGCAGCTTCGTGATGTCGCCGGAGGCGCTGTCGATCACCGTCAGCGTCCCGACGAAGGGCGGCCGGCTACCGCGCCGCAACACGTTCGCCTGGACCGTACTGACCGCGCTGGCCGGCGAGGTGGACGCGCAGGCCGCCCCCGACGGCACCGTCTCGGTCCTGCTGACCAAGCGTCGGGAAGGCCGCGGATGACACCGTCGCGGGCCAGCAGGCCGGGCGAGGAGGACGGACCGGACGACCGCGAGGTCGCCCGGCGGATGTTCGATGAGCTGGCCGAGCTCCCCGCGGACAGCGCGCCGCGGCAGCAGCTCCGCGGCCAGCTGGTCGAGCTGCACCTGCCGCTGGTGGAGTACCTGGCCCGCCGGTTCGCCGGCCGCGGCGAGCCGCTGGACGATCTGATCCAGGTCGGCACGATCGGGTTGATCAAGGCGGTGGACCGGTTCGACCGGGACCGCGGCGTCGAGTTCTCCACCTACGCCACGCCCACCGTGGTCGGCGAGATCAAGCGGCACTTCCGGGACAAGGGCTGGACCGTCCGGGTGCCGCGGCGGTTGCAGGAGCTGCGCGCGGCGCTGTCCAGCGCGACCGCGGACCTCACCCAGACGCTGAACCGGGCGCCGACAGTGGCCGAGCTGGCCCGGCATCTGGAGATCGGCGAGGAGGAGGTGCTCGAGGGCCTGGAGTCGGCGAACGCCTACACCGCCGTGTCCATCGAGGCCACCGACGGCGAGGGCGGCCTGTCCGTGGCCGACACGCTGGGCGAGTACGACGAGGCGCTGGAGGGCGTCGAGTACCGCGAGTCGATCAAGCCGCTGCTGGCCTCGCTGCCGGCCCGGGAGCGGCGGATCCTGATGCTGCGCTTCTTCGGCAACCAGACCCAGTCGCAGATCGCCGCCGAGCTCGGCATCTCGCAGATGCACGTCTCCCGGCTGCTCGCCCGCACCCTGGCCCAGCTCCGCGAGCGCCTGATGGACGGGGACTGACGCCGCGTCCTACCGGCCGGGGCTGCCCGGCTACCGGCCGGCGCTGCCCGGCGGCTCGCGCCAGAACGCGGCCCGGCCCTCCGGCGTGAACAGCAGGTAGAGCGCGGCCACCGCGAGCACCAGGATCGGCCCGCCGTACCCGGGCAGCCCGGCCTGGAACGCCAGGCTGTAGCCGACCGGCAGGGCCAGCAACTGCAGCACCACCACCGGCGTCCGGGCCCAGCCGCGCTGCCGGACCAGCCCGCGCGCCAGCAGCATCAGCAGCGCCCCACCGGCCAGCGCGAACGAGGCACCGAACAGCGCCCGGCCGTAGCTGTCCGGACGGTCCACAGTGGTCTTGGCCACATAGAAGGCGCCCAGCCCGAGCAGCGCACCACCCTCGGCCGCGGCCACCAGCGCGGCCCACCGGACCGCACCGGACAGCGGGCCCGGCCCGGCCCCAGACCCACCAGACCCAGCAGACCGGCCGGGCCCGGCCGCCGGCTGCGCTCCGGACCCACCGCCCGGCTCGCGGCCGGGGCGGGGCCGGCGGCCGCGGTCGGGCTCAGATCCGGGCTCAGGCCCAGGTTCGGGTGCGGACGGGGACATGGCCGCCGATCCTACGGCGCCCGCGTCGACCGGCCGGCCGGCATACCCGCGGGTAGGCTCGGCCGGTGCGAGCCTTCCTGGTGGTCAACCCGACAGCAACGACGACCACCGCGAAGGGACGGGACGTACTGGTGCGGGCACTGGCCAGCGAGACCAAGGTCGAGGTGGAAGAGACCAACCACCGCGGCCACGCGGCAGCGCTGGCCTGCCGGGCCACCCGGGACGGGGTGGACCTGATCGTCGCGCTCGGCGGCGACGGCACCGTGAACGAGGTCGTGAACGGCATCCTCACCGACGGCGTCCGGCCGAACCTGCCGGCGCTGGCGGTGGTGCCGGGCGGTTCGACCAACGTGTTCGCGCGCACCCTCGGCATCCCGGACCATCCGATCGAGGCGATCGCCGAGATCCTGGAAGCCTTACGGGCCAGGCGTTCCCGATCGATCGGGCTGGGTCGGGCGGACGGCCAGTGGTTCACCTTCACGGCCGGTTTCGGGCTGGACGCGGAGGTGGTGCGCCGCGTCGAGCGGCGCCGCAAGGCCGGCGACGGGCTTACCCCCGCCCGGTATGTGCGGACCGCGATCAACACCTACCTGACCAAGTACGACCGGCGGCACCCGGCGATCAGCCTGGAGCGGCCCGGCGAGGAGCCGGAGACCGGCCTGTTCTACGTGATCGTGTCCAACACAACGCCGTGGACGTACCTGGGTGAGCGGCCGGTCGAGCTGAGCCCGGAGGCCTCGTTCGACAGCGGCCTGGACGTCTTCGCTCCGCGCACCATGCACGCCGGGCCGACCGCCTGGTATGTGGCCCAACTGCTCAGCCGCCGGTCGAGCGTGCGCGGCCGCCGGCTGCTGCGGCTGCACGACGTGGGCGAGTTCACGCTCCGTGCTGACCGACCAATGGCACTCCAGGTCGATGGCGACTACCTCGGAGAGCAAAGTGTGGTGCGGCTCACAGTGGTTCCGGACGCCCTGCGGGTGCTGGTGTGACGTCACCCCGGCTGGGTACACCTCGGCAGCATGTGTCGTACAGGTGACGGCGATATGCCCGACTGGCCCGATAAGTCACAGTGCCCGGTGACCTTCAGGACACGGTGAGGCACCGGAATGCGCCCGAAGGGAGCATTGTGCGTGAGGCAGCCGCCTGACAGTCTGACGCGGAGTCACCCCACGAACGGTGACGTACGACCTGGGTGTGCCTGCTGACTTCACCAGTCTTGACATCGGCACACCTCGTGAAAGGATTCACAAGCAGGTGCATCGGAGTGCTTCACTGCGTTCCGGTGAGCACGGAGCGAAACCAAAACCCGATCAAGGAGTGTTGACGCAATGGACTGGCGCCACCGCGCGCTCTGTCGTGACGAGGACCCGGAGCTGTTCTTCCCCATCGGCAACACCGGACCTGCGATCCTGCAGATCGAGGAAGCAAAGGGCGTTTGTCGCCGCTGCACTGTGACCGAGGAGTGCCTGGGCTGGGCCCTCGAGAGCGGACAAGATGCTGGTGTCTGGGGTGGCATGAGCGAGGACGAACGGCGGGCTCTCAAGCGCCGGGGCGCTCGGACCCGGGCGCGCGTCTCCTAGAGGCCGTACCGTGCGCAGCGGCCCGGCACCCGCAAGTGCCGGGCCGCTCGCATTGAGCCTGGGCGATCTCCCCGCCGAACCAACGACCGCGATGTGACTGCCGGCGGTGTCGACTACCGCCGGCGGGTCAGCGGGATCCGGACGAGAACACTGGTGCCGCAGTCAGGGCGCGGCACTATCTCGATCGTCCCGCGCAACTCGGACCGGACCAGCGTGCGCACGATCTCCAGGCCCAGCCGGTCGCTGGTCTCCAGCGAGAAGCCGGGCGGCACGCCGCGCCCGTCGTCGATCACCGAGACGTTCAACGACCGGGTATGCCGGTCGGCCGTCACGGTGACCGAGCCGGAGAGCCCGTCGGAGAAGGCGTGCTCGACCGCGTTCTGCACCACCTCGGTGAGCACCATCACCAGCGGGGTGGCCACGGTCGCGGCCAGCACGCCGAACGAGCCGGCCCGCTGCAGCTTGACCCTGGAACCGGCGCCGACGACGTCGCCGAGCATGTCCAGCAGCCGGTCCACGATGCCGTCGAAGTCGACCCGCTCGTCCATCGAGAGCGACAGCGTCTCGTGCACCAGCGCGATCGACGCGACCCGGCGGACCGACTCCTCCAGCGCGGTGCGCGCGTCCGGGGTGTCCACCCGGCGGGCCTGCAGCCGCAGCAGCGCGGCGACCGTCTGCAGGTTGTTCTTCACCCGGTGGTGGATCTCCCGGATGGTCGCGTCCTTGCTGAGCAGTTGCCGGTCCCGGCGGCGGACGTCGGTCACGTCCCGGACCAGTACCAGCGCACCGAGCGGCTCGCCGCCCGGGCGCAGCGGCAGCGCCCGGAACAGCACGGTCGCGCCGCGCGCCTCCACCTCCATCCGCAGCGGCGCCTCCCCCATCAGCGCCCGGCCGATCCGGTCGGCGATCTCGGCGCCGTCGAACGGGTCGCGCACCAGCCGGGCCGTCAGCGCGGCCAGTTCGGCGTCCAGCAGGTTGCCGGTGACGCCGAGCCGCCGGTACGCCGAGAGCGCGTTCGGGCTGCCGTAGGTGACCAGCCCGTCGGCGTCGAGCCGGACCAGACCGTCGCCGGCCCGCGGGCCGGTGTGCACCTCGACGGTCTGGCCGGGCGCCGGGAAGCTGCCGTCAGCCACCATCTTGCAGAGGTCGCCGGCGCTCTCCAGATAGACAAGCTCCAATTTGGACGGACTGCGGGCGGCGGCCAGATTGGTGTCCCGGCCGAGCACCGCCATCACCCCGGTGATGCCGCCCGGCCGGCGGACCGGGATCGCCTCCCGCCGCACCGGCACCGGGCCGTCCCACTCCGGGTCGCACTCGCGGAAGATCCGGTCCTCGGTGGTGGCGATCACCATCGAGTACGCCCCGGCGCCGTGCGCCCGCCGGCCGACCTGATCGTCCTGGTAGGCGGTGGGGCCGGTGGTCGGCCGCACCTGGGCCACGCAGAGGAACTCCCGCTCCGCCACCGGCACCCAGAGCAGCAGGTCGGCGAAGGACAGGTCGGCCAGCAGCTGCCACTCACCGACCAGCCGCTGGAGGTGATCGACGTCCTCCGGGGACATGGTGGTGTGCTCGGCCAGCAGTTCGAACAGCGTGGACATCAGCAGCGAGCGTGCCACATCACACGCCCGGCCGCCCACCGGAGCGGGATGGCACACTTCCGCAGCGTGACCGCCGACCGCACCCGCGACCTTGTCCGCCGCGACCTGGAGACGGTCTGGCACCCGTTCACCCAGCACGCCGCCTGGCCGGCCGACGAGCCGCTGGTGATCGACCGGGCCGAGGGCGTACATCTGATCGACGCCGACGGCCGGCGTTACCTGGACGGGGTCTCGTCCCTCTGGGTGACCGTGCACGGGCACCGGGAGCCGGCCATCGACGCCGCGATCCGCGACCAGCTCGACCGGCTGGACCACTCCACCTTCCTCGGGCTGACCCACGAGCCGGGGATCGCGCTCGCCGGGGAACTGCTGGCGATCGCGCCGGCCGGGCTGAGCCGGGTGTTCTTCGCCGGGGACGGCTCGTCCGCGGCCGAGGCCGCGATCAAGATGGCGTACCAGGCCGCCGCCCAGCGCGGCGCGGACCGGCCGCTGTACGTGCACGTGGCCGAGGGCTATCACGGCGACACGCTCGGCGCGGTCAGCGTCGGCGGGATCGAACTGTTCCACGCCACCTACCGGCCGATCCTGCTGGACACCCGGATGGTCTCCTCGCCCGGCGTGCGCAAGCCCGGGCAGTCGGCGGCGGACCGGGCCATCGAGGTGGTGGACGAGCTGTCCCGGCTGCTGGCCACCGACGGCGACCGGGTCTGCGCGGTGGTGGTGGAGCCGATGGTGCAGGCGGCCGGCGGCATGCTCACCCACGACGCGATGTTCCTGCGCGGGGTGCGGGCGCTGTGCGACCAGCACGGCATCGCGATGGTGGCGGACGAGGTGGCCACCGGGCTGGGCGCCACCGGTCACTGGTGGGCCGTGCAGCACGCCGGTATCGCGCCGGACCTGCTGGTGGCCGGGAAGCGGCTGACCGGCGGCTACCTGCCGCTGTCCGCGGTGCTGGCCACCGAGGAGATCTACGCGGCGTTCCTCGGCTCACCGGCCAGTGGCCGCACCTTCTTCCACGGCCACACGTACACCGCGAACCCGCTGTGCTGCGCGGCGGCCCTGGCCAACCTGCGGCTGATGCACGAGCGGTCCACTGTGGACAGAGCGGCCGCGGTGGGGTCGCGGCTGGGCTGGCTGCTGGCTCCGCTGGAGTCGTCCGGCGGGGTGGTGGAGATCCGCCGGGTCGGCACGATGACCGGGATCGAGGTGCGCGGTCCCGGCGAGCGGGTGGGTGCCGCGGTCTGCCGGGCCGCCCGGGACCGCGGTGTGCTGATCCGGCCGCTCGGCGACGTGGTCGTGCTGATGCCGCCGCTCGGCATCTCCGACGCCGACCTGACCGAACTGGCCGAGGTCGTGGTGGACAGCATCCGCTCGGTGGTCGGATGAGAACCGGCCTGCGGCGCAGCCGGGCGATCGGGGGCCGGGCATGACCGACCCGTTGCAGCGGTTCCGAACCGCCGCGGACCAGCGGGCCGCCGCCGGCCTGAGGCGGGAACTCCACCCGCGCTCGGCGGCCGGTGACGGCCTGGTCGACCTGGCCGGCAACGACTACCTCGGGCTGTCCCGGGACCCGCGGGTGGTCGCCGGTGCGGTGGCCGCGGCCCGGCGCTGGGGCGCCGGCTCGACCGGTTCCCGGCTGGTGACCGGATCCATCGCCCTGCACGCCGAACTGGAGCGGGAACTCGCCGACTTCACCGGGGCCGGCGGCGGGCTCGTGTTCTCCTCCGGCTACCTGGCCAACCTCGGCGCGGTCGCCGGGCTGGCCGGCCCGGACACGCTGGTGGTCTCCGACGCCGCCAACCATGCCTCGATCGTGGACGGCTGCCGGCTGGCCCGGTCGCGGGTGGTCGTGACACCGCACCGGGACGTCGCCGCCGTGGCCACCGCACTGTCCACACGGGACGAACCGCACGCGCTGGTGGTGACCGACGCGGTGTTCTCGGTCTCCGGCGAGGTGGCCCCGCTGGCCGCGCTGCACCGGGTGACCCGGGCGCAGGACGCGCTGCTGCTGGTGGACGAGGCGCACGCGCTCGGTGTGGTCGGCGCCGGCGGCCGGGGCGCGGTGCCGGCGGCCGGGCTGGCCGCGGCTACCGACGTGGTGCGGACGGTCACGCTGTCCAAGTCGCTCGGCGCGCAGGGCGGCGCGGTGCTGGCGCACCCGGACCTGCTCGCGCACCTGGTCGACACCGCCCGCTCGTTCATCTTCGACACCGGCCTGGCACCGGCCGCGGCCGGTGCCGCGCTGGCCGCGCTGCGCATCCTGCGGGCGGCGCCGGGCCTCTCCGGGCGGGTCCGCGCGGTGGCCACCGAACTCGCCGGCATCGCCAGCCGGCACGGCCTCGGCGACACCGGCCCGCGCGAAGGCGGCTGGCCGTCAGCGGTCGTGCCGGTCGTCCTGGGGGATCCGGCGCGCACCGTCCGGGCCGCCGCGGCGTGCGCCGAGCAAGGGCTGCGGGTGGGCTGTTTCCGGCCGCCGTCCGTCCAACCGGGACGGTCGTGCCTGCGGCTGACCGCGCGGGCCGACCTGACCGGCACAGACCTGGCGCAAGTGGACAGAGCGTTCGCCGCGCTCGCGCTGACCGGCTGACGATCTACCCAGAACCCGTTTGGGAAAACGCTTGCGGAGCGTGTGTCGCTGTAGGACAGAGGGTCGTCCACTCGCGATTCCAGCCACACAGAGTGTGTCTACACTTTCACTGACTGTCTCATTGCGACTGTCCCGTCGCGTGTCCGGCCCGGCCTACTTGCGCGGCCCTTTACGATCTTGCTCATGACGGATCGGCCGGAGTGGCCCGAGCCGCGCGTCCCGAAGTACTACGGGCTCAAGCGTCACCTGCAGGAGCTCACCCAGGCCTTGGCCCCGGGTAGCTCGCTTCCACCGGAACGGATCCTCGCCGCGGAGCACGGTCTGTCCCGCACGAGCGTCCGGCAGGCGCTGCACGAGCTGGTGGTCGAGGGACGGCTGGAGCGGGTACAGGGGCGAGGCACCTTCGTGGCCCGCCCGAAGAAGGCACGTCCGCTCCGGCTCGCCCGGGGGCCGGCCGGGCCGGGGGACGCGCCGTGGGGCGCCGACCACCCGGCCGAGCCGGCCGCCGAGCCAGCCGGATCGGTCGGGTCGGGCAGGTCGGCCAGGTCCCGCCGGGCGGCGGCGACCGCGCTGGCCGAGGCGCCGGCCGGTGGCACCGAGCGGTACGGCAGCCAGCTGCTGGGCGCCGAACAGGTCGCCGCCGACGACGAGGTGGCCGCCCGGTTGGAGCTGCGCCGGGCCGCCCGCGCGCTGCGGGTCGAGCGGCTGCGCACGGTCGACGGCGAGCCGATGGCGGTCGAGCTGCTCTGGCTGGCCGTCCGCCGGTTCACCGCGCTGGCCCGGCGGCTGGGCCGGGCGCTGCCGGCCGACCCGACCGGCGCCGACGAGGCGCTCACCGCGGCGCTGGCGGCGGCGTACGCGGGTGGCCCGCCGTCCGGCGAGGAGACGATCGAGACGGTGCTGGCGCCGCCCCGGGAGGCGGCGCTGCTCGGCACCGAGGTCGGTGCGCCGCTGCTGCTGGTCTCCCGGCACATCCGGGACGCCACCGGCGCGGCGGTGGAGTGGAGCCAGGCCTGGTACCGCGGCGACCGGTACAAGTTCGTGCTGACCGTCCCGCCGCCGTAGCCGGCTGAAATGGCCGGTGGCCGGCCCCCGGTTTCCCGGGAGCCGGCCACCGGCACGGTGTGCGTGGGCTTACGTGGCGCTGCCCTGGACGAAGCCAGAGACGTGCACCGCGAACGCCCGGATGGACCCGACGTCGACGCCCGCCGTGTCCTCCACGTGGAACGTCCAGGCGCCGTCCGCCGTGCCGCCCAACAGCGAGTTCAGCGGCTCCTCCGGAGCCCACTGGCCGGTGAACGGTGCGTCGGTGTTCAACGCGTCCTGGATCGAGCGGGTGGCCGAGTCGACGAACACGGTCTGGCAGAAGTTGTTGCCAGAACCGCCCTCGTTGGCGAACAGCACCACCTGCGCCCCGTTCGGCGCGGTCAGCGTCCCGACCAGGTCACCCACGAAGGTGTGGTCGAGACCGACCGTGGTCGAGCCTTCGGTCGACGAGCAGGTCGTCCCGTCGATCGAGAAGCTGACCCGGGACAGCCGGCCGACACCGCTGACCGTCGCCGTGGCGGTCGCGCCCACGGTGCTGTTGTCCGGGATCGGCACCGCGGCACCGGCGTACGCGGCCGTGACGACCGTGTCCGACGGCTGGCCGGTCTGCGCCTGCGCGTCCCGCGTCTGCGGCGAGTACGCGCCGACGAAGCTGACCTTGACGTGCAGGTCGACCGGCGCGCCCGCCTCGTACGTGGGCGCCAGCTTCAGCGTGAACGGAGCCGACGTCGTCGTCGCCCCGACCAGGATCCGGCCGTAGTTCTGCACGGTCGGGGTGATCGTGACGCCCGGCGTCGTCGTGGTCAGCTGAACCCTGGTGGACGCGGCGGCCGCGTCACCCTCGTTGGTCACCGGGATGGTGACCGAGGCCGACTCGCCCGGCTCCAGGAACGCGTCGCGGTCACCGGTGGTCGGGGTGACCGTCGGCGCGCCCGCCACCGCGAACGGCTGCGGGGTGGCGCCGGTGGCCTGGAGCACCCGGTTCGCCATCACGATGCCGAACCCGGTGTCCCGGTCGTATCCGGGCGCCTCGATGTCGATCGCGGTCGAGGTGAGCGCGCTGCGGATCTCGGCCGGGGTGATACCCGGGTTGCTGCCCAGCACGAGCGCGGCGATCGCCGCCGCGTGCGGGGCCGACGCCGAGGTGCCGTAGAACGGCTGGAAGCCCGGCACCGTGGTTTCCGTGCCGTCGGCCGCGGCGATGTCGGGCTTGGCCCGCACGGTGCCGCCGGTCGACGTCAGGTTACCCGGGGTGATCGGCGAGCCGTCCGGGTTGTAGAAGACGTGCCGCGGGCCGTCCGAGGTGTACACCTCGGACTGCTGCGCGGCGGTGTAGACGCCGGGGAACGGACCCGACGGGTTGACTACACCCGGCGCGATCGGACGCGGGAACGCCAGGTGCGCCGGCACCGCGGCGACGCTGTAGGCCGCCGGCACCGCGGAGTGACCGCGGGTGACGCCGGGGGTGCTGAACCCGGTCAGCCCGCCACCGCTGGCGAACAGGCCGCGGAACGGGGTGATCTGGAAGTACCGGTCCGCGCCGGAGAACTTCACCACGGCCAGCTTCGCGCCACCGCTGACGAACGGCACGAGGAAGCCCTCGAACGCGTCCTGGGTGCCGTCCTGCACGTCGTTGGAGAACGCGACCACGTTGCCCGCGCCGTCCACCGCATACAGGTCGTAGTCGTTGCTGGAGTGGCCCAGCGCGTCGTTCCACTGCAGGATCGCCGGCACGCCGGCCGAGTCCTCGCTCAGCGGGTCGACCTTCTGCACGCCCGGGCCCGGGTCGAAGTCGTGCGCGACGCCGGCGAACTTGCCGATGCCCTGGCCGGACGAGACGAAGTCGCCCTCCCAGTTGCCACCGGTGCCGTCGTCCACGTTCTGCTCGTTGCCGGCCGAGCTGAAGTACAGCGCGCCGTCGTTGGTCACCGAGATGACCGACTGCGCGATCGGGCCGTCCTGGAACGGCGACTCGGCGAAGTAGATGACGTCGTCGACGATGATGTCGCAGCCCGACGCGCGCAGGTCGAGAATGTTCTGAGCGAAGCTCTCGGCGCTGGTGAACGCGGTGGCGAAGCCCAGCTTCGCCTTGGGCGCGAGGTCGTGGACGATCTCCAGCATCGCGGTGCCCTCGTCGCCGGAACCGGCCTCACCCGGCAGCACGTCGACGTCCGCCGGCAGGTCGTCGGACGCGATCGACGCGTCCAGCGAGTCCACACCGTCGGAGAGCACGCAGACCTTGACGCCGATACCGGAGACCCGCTGCCGGGTCCGGGCGGTGGCGGCGGCGTGGGTGGTGTCACCCTCGCTGGTCACCTCGCCGACCAGAGGCGTGACCGCGGCGGTGCTCTTGCTGGTCACCTTCTTGCCGGCGGCCTTCTGGCCGAGGGCGGTGGCGACCCGGCTGCGGACCTGCGCTTCACGCTCCGCTTTGGACAGTGGCTTGGGCGAGTTGCCCATCCGTTCGGTCATCGCGCCGTTGGCGGTCTCGATCCGGGATACCCCGGGTGTGGCCGCCAGCGCCTCGAGCCCGGCGAGCGGGACGTCGGCCCGGATCGAGCCGAACCTCGGCTGCGAATCCCGGACGGCACCGCCCAGCGAACCGATCTTGTCCAGTACGTCCTTGGACACCGTCGCCTTGATGTCCACTGTGGTGCGTCCCGCCTTGTCGGTGGTGACGCCCGTGGCGACGTGGCCAACGCCAGCGGCAAGCGGGACATTGCGGCGGATCTTGTCCGCGGCGAGCAGCTTGCTGTCGATCTTGCGCTCAGTCGGGGTGAGACCGAGCTTTGCTTGGGCGAGCGCGTCGATCTGCTTGATGGCGTTAGCCGACAGACCCCCCGAACTCGCGGCGGTTGGGGCCGCGGACGCGGGCACCGTGAGCGAGAAGCTCACAGCGGCCGTGGCGGCGACCAGGATGAGTGGACGTGACGGGCGCATAGGCTGGTGTGCCTCCTAGGTACGCGCTATCCCCGGGCGCGAACCGGCGTCGTCTCTCCCGACGGGACGACGTGGCCGCACCCTAAGGCCCGGCCCCTTCCCATTGCCACCATTTGGCCTGGGCATGACTCGGTTGGCCCAATGGTGCAGCCTGCCCCAGACAAGCAGCAACGGACAGCGATCAGTCTCGCCAGCCGTTATCTGCCGGCCCCAGAGCAGCGGTTGAGCGCCCGCGCGCGGGCGCGAGTATTAAGCCGACCGGACCCACTGATCCATCCGGCCTGCCGCCGCCACTGCCGGGTACGGCCCGGAGCGTCCCGATTGCCGCCCCCTAGGGTGAGCGGGTGACCAGCGCAGGTCGGGCGCGGCGGCGCCTGGACCGGCGCGACGCGCCCAGCGCGTCGCGACGGGAAGGCGTCGACTTAGCGGCCGGCCGGAGCGAACCAGGAGACACAGTGAGCGCAGGTCGGCCGCGGCGGCGCCTGGACCGCAGCGTCCCGCCAGCGAAGCTGCCGGGATGCGGAGGGAAGGCGTCGGCTGTGCGGCCGGCCGGAGCGAACCAGGAGACATTGTGAGTGTGCTGCTGGTGACCGGTACCGGTACCGGGGTCGGCAAGACGGTGGTTACCGCCGGGCTGGCCGCGCTGGCCGCGGAGCGGGGGGCCCGGGTCGCGGTGCTGAAGCCCGCGCAGACCGGCGTCCGGCCCGGCGCGGACGGGGATCTGGCCGAGATCCGCCGACTGTCCGGAGTGGACGATCTGCACGAGCTGGCCCGCTACCCGGACCCGCTCTCGCCGGAGGCGGCGGCCCGCCGGTCCGGGCAGCCGGCGCTGCGGCTGGACGAGGTGGCCCGGCAGGTCGACCGGCTCGCCGCGGACCGGGACCTGGTTCTGGTCGAGGGCGCCGGCGGGCTGCTGGTCCGGTTCGCCGACGACGGCTGGACGCTGGCCGACCTGGCCCGGCAGCTGCGGGCCGAGGTGCTGGTCGTGGTCGACCCGGCGCTGGGCACGCTGAACGTGACCGCGCTCACCCTGGAGGTGCTGGCCGGGCGCGGGCTGCGGTTCGGCGGGCTGGTGATCGGTGCCTGGCCGGCCGCACCCGACCTGGCCTGCCGCAGCAACGTGACCGACCTGGAACGGCTGGCCGGCCGCCCGCTCGGCGGGGCGCTGCCGGCCGGTGCGGCGGCCCGGCCCGGGTTCGCCGCGGCGGCCCGGCACGGCCTCGCCCCCGCCTACGGCGGCACGTTCGATGCGGCAGACTTCCGCTGGGCAGCCGACGCTGGCCCTGCCGATGCGGGCCCGGCTGGCGCGGGCCCGGCTCCGGCAGGCCCGGCCCAGGCCGGCCCGGTTGACGCAGGGCTGGCCGACACGAGCCTCGGGGCCGGGGCGGAACAGGGGGCGGAGTGACCGACATCCTGGATGTGGCGCGGCGGCAGGTGCTCGCCGACGGGCAGGGGCTGTCCGAGACGCAGGCGCTGGCCTGCCTCCGGCTGCCGGACGACCGGCTGGACGACCTGCTCGCGCTCGCGCACGAGGTGCGGATGCGCTGGTGCGGCCCGGAGGTCGAGGTCGAGGGCATCGTCTCGGTGAAGACCGGCGGCTGCCCGGAGGATTGCCACTTCTGCTCGCAGTCCGGGGTGTTCGACTCGCCGGTGCGGTCCGCCTGGCTGGACATCCCGGCGCTGGTCGCCGCGGCCCGGGAGACCGCCGCCACCGGGGCCACCGAGTTCTGCATCGTGGCCGCCGTCCGCGGGCCGGACGAGCGGCTGATGCGGCAGGTCGCCGAGGGGGTGGCCGCGATCCGGGCCGCGGTGGACATCAACGTGGCCTGCTCGCTGGGCATGCTCACCCAGGCCCAGGTGGACGAGCTGGCCGCGCTCGGCGTGCACCGCTACAACCACAACCTGGAGACCGCCCGCTCCTACTTCCCGAACGTGGTCAGCACGCACAGCTGGGCCGAGCGGGAGCAGACCTGCCGGCTGGTCCGCGCGGCCGGGATGGAGCTGTGCTGCGGCGGCATCGTCGGGATGGGCGAGACCGTCGAGCAGCGGGCCGAGTTCGCCGCGCAGCTGGCCGAGCTGGCGCCGGACGAGGTGCCGCTGAACTTCCTCAACCCGCGGCCCGGCACCCCGTTCGGCGACCTGCCGGTGCTGGCCGGCGCGGACGCGCTGCGCACCGTCGCCACGTTCCGGCTGGCCCTGCCGCGGACCATCCTGCGGTACGCCGGCGGCCGTGAGATCACCCTCGGTGACCTGGCCGACCGCGGGATGCTGGGTGGCATCAACGCGGTGATCGTCGGCAACTACCTGACCACGCTGGGCCGGCCCGCGGCCGAGGACCTGGCGATGCTGTCCGACCTGCGGATGCCGATCAAGGCCCTGTCCCAGACGCTGTAGCCAGGCCGGCGCGGCCAGCGGCCGACCGGGCCGGCCGGGCCAGCCAGCGGCCGGCCGGCCGGGCCAGCCGGCAGGGCCAGCCGGCAGCCAGCGGCCCGCAGGCCAGCCAGCAGAGCCGGCCAGCAGCCGGTAGGGCCGGTTGGCCGGGCCCGGCGGGAGCCGGTCGGCGCAGCAGCAGGTCACTTCGGCGCGGGGCCTGGCAACGGACTTTTTACCGACGTCGTCGCGGCGTAAACCGGCAGTGATCCACACCCTGTGGTGCGGGTCACAGCGATCGGTACCGGTAGCCCGCGAGGAGGTCCCACGTGACAGTTGACCCTGCTCCGTCCCGGCCTGAGCGGCGTACCACCGGCGGCTGGAACTGGCTGCTGGTGGTGCCACTGATCGGCACGCTCATCCCGGCCTTCTACAACAAGGCCGACCCGAGGC
The DNA here is from genome assembly GCA_963714145.1 of uncultured Actinomycetota bacterium. Lineage (GTDB taxonomy): Bacteria > Actinomycetota > Actinomycetes > Mycobacteriales > CADCTP01 > JBBWZH01. The sequence continues at coordinate 5,517,126 of OY970235.1, forward strand.
TGTTCGGCATCCCGTTCTTCTACTGGTACCAGCTGCTCTGGATCCCGATCGCCGTCAGCACCACGCTCGTCGTGTTCCGGGCCACCCGCGGGGGTGGCCGGTGAGCGTCAAGTGGGTCGAGCTGACCGTCCTGCTGATCCTGTTCACGCTCGTCACCGTGCTCGGCTTCGTCGCGTCCCGGTGGCGCCGCACCGCCAGCCTGGAGCACCTGGACGAGTGGGGGCTGGGCGGGCGCAACTTCGGCTCCTGGATCACCTGGTTCCTGATCGGCGGTGACCTCTACACCGCCTACACGTTCGTCGCGGTGCCGGCGCTGATCTACGGCGCCGGCGCGGCCGGCTTCTTCGCCGTGCCGTACACGATCGTGGTCTACCCGATCGTGTTCCTGGTGGCGCCGCGGCTGTGGTCGGTGTCGCACCGGCACGGCTACGTCACGCCGGCCGACTTCGTCCGCGGCCGGCACGGCTCGCCGTCGCTGGCGCTGGTCATCGCGATCACCGGGATCATCGCCACGATGCCGTACATCGCGCTGCAGCTGGTCGGCATCCAGGCGGTGCTGAAGGCGACCGGGATCGGCGGCGAGTGGCCGATCGTCATCGCGTTCGCAGTGCTGGCCGCGTACACCTACCAGTCCGGGCTGCGGGCCCCGGCGCTGATCGCGTTCGTCAAGGACTCGCTGATCTACCTGGTGGTGATCGCGGCGATCATCTACGTCCCGATCAAGCTGCACGGCTGGGGCAAGATCTTCGCCGCCGCCGACACCAAGTTCGCCGCGTCCAAGGGCCTCGGCGACGGGACGCTGCTGGCCAGCAGCCAGCAGCTGGGCTACTCGACGCTGGCGCTCGGGTCGGCGCTGGCGCTGTTTCTCTACCCGCACTCGGTCACCGGGGTGCTGGCCGCCCGCAACCGGTCGGTGATCAAGCGCAACATGGCCGCGCTGCCGGCGTACTCGCTGGTGCTCGGGCTGATCGCGCTGCTCGGCTACGCCGCGATCGCCGCCGGCATCAAGCCGATCGTCACCAACGGCAAGGCGGACGCGAACACGGTGATCCCGCTGCTGTACGACAGCCTCTTCCCGAGCTGGTTCGCCGGCATCGCGTTCGCGGCGATCGCGATCGGCGCGCTGGTGCCGGCCGCGATCATGTCGATCGCGGCGGCGAACCTGTTCACCCGCAACATCTACAAGGAGTACCTGCGGCGCGATGCCAGCCCGGCCGACGAGGCCCGGGTCAGCAAGCTGGCCTCGCTGGTGGTCAAGGCCGGCGCGGTGGTGGTGATCCTGCTGCTCGACCCGCAGTTCTCGATCGACCTGCAGCTGATCGGCGGGGTGATCATCCTGCAGACGCTGCCGGCGATGGTGCTCGGCCTCTACACCCGCTGGTTCCACCGCTGGGCGCTGCTGGCCGGCTGGCTGGTCGGCATGCTGGCCGGGATCTGGATGCTCTGGCTCACGCCCGCGGTCAACGTCGGCACCGGCCAGCGGATCCGGCCGCACTGGGGCGGCGCCCAGTTCGCCCTGTCGCACTGGGGCTTCGACACCAGGGTGACGATCTACGCGGGAATCGTGGCGGTGGTGCTGAACCTGCTGGTGGCCGCGATCCTGACGCCATTCTTCCGCGGCTCGCCGGCCGGCGAGGACGCCACCCGCGAGGACGACTACCACGCCGACGCAGGCGCCGCGGGGGTCAAGCCACTCCCCGCCGAGGCCGGCATCGGCTGACCCGACCGCCCATCCCCGGCGGCCGCCGCGGTCCACCCCGGACCCGGCGGCCGCCGCGGTCCACCCCAAGCCGACGGGCAACCCGCCCGAGCCGACGGGGCAGCCGCCCGAACCGGCGGGGGCAGCCGGGCCGGGCGCCCGCCTGGATTCGCCCCGCGGCCGGCAGGTGCGGCGATCCACCCGAGTGGCCCGGCGACGGCGGGCCGGTGCTCATAAGGTGGGTCCGTGCAGATTCGGCAGGCGCGGCCGGCGGAGTACGCCGCGGTCGGTGAGCTGACCGCACAGGCCTACCTGCACGACGGCCTGCCGGACTGGGCCGCGCCGTACCTGGCCGAGCTGCGCGACGCCGCCGCCCGGGCCGCCGCGGCCGACCTGCTGGTCGCCGTGGACGCCGGCGGGACGCTGCTCGGCACGGTCACCTTCACCCCGCCCGGATCCCGGTACGGGGAGATCACCGACGGGCCGGCCGAGGCCGGGTTCCGGATGCTCGCGGTGGCCGCCGCCGGGCAGCGCCGGGGCGTCGGCACCGCGCTGGTGCTGGCCTGCATCGACCGGGCCCGGGCGGCCGGCTGTGCCCGGCTGCGGCTGTCCACCGCGCCGCGGATGGCCGCCGCGCAGCGGCTGTACGAGCGGCTCGGCTTCGTCCGTACCCCCGAGCTGGACTGGGCCCCGAGCAGCGTCGCCCTGCTCACCTACGTACTGGAGCTGGCATGACCTACTGCGACCGGTGCGGCGAGCCGCTGGCCGGCGGCCACCAGAACTGCCGGCAGGCCCGGACGCTGGAGCCGCCGCGGTACTGCCCGGACTGCCGGCGCCGGCTGGTCGTCCAGGTCACCCCGACCGGCTGGACCGCCCGCTGCGTCCAGCACGGCCAAAGCTCCGGCTAGCCCCCGGCAAAGGGAAACCCTTTCCCGAACGGGAAGCATCACAACTCGGCTGTTCGGCTGGCGGGAGCCGGCCCGCGGTGGCAGCGTGACCGCGTCTCGTACCCCGCGACAGGCCAGGAGGAACCGTGACCAAGCTGCGTGAGCGGCTGCCCGTACGCAAGACGGTCTTATCGCTGGCGGCGGTGACCGCGCTAGCCGGGCTGCTGTCCGGCGGGGTGGCGGACGCCACCGGGCCCGGCCACGACCGGGCGGTGCCAGCGCCGCCGGCCGCGCCGACCAGTGCCAGCCAGATCCAGAACATCGACCAGGTGAAGACCGCGATCAAGGCGTACTACGGCGACACCGTGGTCGGCACCGAGCACGTCCCGTCCGCCACCGGCGCGTACGCGAACGAGGTGGCCGGCATCGAGGCGGTCGCGAAGCGGTACCTGAGCGCCCGGCTGTCCCAGCGGCACGGCCACGGGCCCCGGCCGGCCATCCTGCTGGACGTGGACGACACCTCGCTGGTGACCTACAACTACGAGATCGCCGTCAACTTCGTCTTCAACCCGGTCTCCCAGGCCGAGTACGTCAACGGCCAGCGGTTCCCCGCGGTCCCCGGGATGCCGCAGCTGGCCAACTGGGCCGACGCGCACGGCATCACCGTGTTCTTCCTGACCGGCCGCAACCACGCCCAGCGCGAGGGCACCGCCGGGAACCTGACCAAGGTCGGTTTCACCGTGCCGGTGGACGAGCCGCACCTCTACCTGAAGTACCTCGCCACCGACCCGGCGTTCCCGGCCTACCTGCCGTGCGCGCCGACCTGCACCACCACCGAGTACAAGTCGCTGACCCGCCAGCACATCGAGTCGCTCGGGTACGACCTCATCGGCAACTTCGGCGACCAGTTCAGCGACCTGAACGGCGGCTTCGCCGACCGCACGTTCAAGCTGCCCAACCCCATGTACTTCCTGCCGTAGCCGGGCCCGGCGGCGGGCGGCCGGTCGCCCGGGTGGTCATTCCACCCGGGCGATCAGGTCACCTTCCTGGACGACATCGCCTTCCGATACGGCCAGCTCGATGATCGTGCCGGCGGCCTCGCTGACCACCGGAATCTCCATCTTCATGGACTCGAGAATGACCAACGTGTCGCCGTCCTGGACCGGATCGCCCTGGGCCACCAGCACCTTCCACACGTTGGCCACCATCTCGGCGTGGATCTCCTCGGCCACGATCACTCCCCTGTCTCGTCAGCGCCAGAATGGTGTCAGGAACGCAGCCGGGCGACCAGCCCGGTGTCGTAGTTGCCGGCCAGGAAATCCGCGTCGGCAAGGAGCTCCGCGCAGAACGGCAGGTTGCACTTCGGACCCTCCACAGTGAACTCCGCCGCCGCGGCCCGGAGCCGGTCGAGCGCCTCGGCCCGGTCGGCGCCCCACGCGCAGAGCTTTGCCAGCAGCGGGTCATAGTAGGGCGTGACCGTGTCACCGGCGGCGTAGCCCGAATCGACCCGGATGCCCGCGCCGGTCGGCTCATCCCACCGGCTGATCTTGCCGGGGCCGGGCAGGAACCGCTTCGGGTCCTCGGCGTACACCCGGAACTCGACCGCGTGCCCGTTCGGCACCAGCGGCCGGTCGGCGGCGAAGCTGACCGGCTCGCCGGCCGCGATCAGCAGCTGCTGCTCGACCAGGTCGACGCCGGTGACCAGCTCGGTCACCGGGTGTTCCACCTGCAGCCGGGTGTTCATCTCCAGGAAGAAGTAGGCCTCCGGGTGCCCGGCGTCGCCACCGGTGGGAACCAGGCACTCGACCGTGCCGGCGTTGCGGTAGCCGACCGCGCTGGCCGCCTGCACGGCACCGGCCAGCATCCGGGCCCGCAGCGCGGCGCTGATCCCCGGCGACGGCGTCTCCTCGAACACCTTCTGGTGCCGGCGCTGCACGGAGCAGTCCCGCTCGCCGAGCGCCACCACCGTGCCGTCGGCGAGCCCGAGTACCTGCACCTCGATGTGCCGCGCGCTCGGGATGTACCGCTCCAGCAGGATCTTCGGTGAGCCGAAGAACCGCTCGGCCCGGGTGCGCGCCGTCTCGAACGCGGCGGTCAGCCCGGACTCATCCTCCACAATGGACATGCCGATACCGCCACCGCCGGCGGACGCCTTCACCATCAGCGGGTAGCCGACGTCGGCCGCGGCGGCGAGCGCCGCCGTCAGGTCGGTGACCGGCTCGGCGGTGCCCGGCGCCACCGGCACCCCGGCCGCGGTCATCGTGTTCCGCGCGGTCACCTTGTCGCCCATCAACTCGATGACGTCGGCCGGCGGCCCGATCCAGGTCAGGCCGGCGGCCGCGACCCGGGCGGCGAACACCGGGTTCTCGGCCAGGAAGCCGTAACCGGGGTGCACCGCCTGCGCCCCGGTCACCTTCGCCGCCTCCAGCACCCGGTCAATGTCCAGATAGGACTCCGCCGCCGGCGCCGGACCGAGCAGCATCGCCTCGTCCGCCAACCGGACGTGCGCCGCGCCGGCATCCGCCGCCGAATGCACCGCGATCGCCTTCAGCCCAAGCCGCTGGCAGGTCCGGATGACCCGTACCGCGATCTCGCCGCGGTTGGCCACCAGAACGGTCTCGAACACGCCCGACTCCTCCCGTTCACCGTCATCTCCGGCGCGCCCCGCGCGGTTCGAGCCAGTTGGCCGGCGTAGTCAGGGACACTATCCGGATGGGGCTGGTGCTGGTGACCCTGGTGCTCGCCGTGCTGGTGGGCTGGGCGCTCGGTGGCCGGTTGAGCCACCTGGAGCAGTTGCCGTACCGGAGCCTGCCGTTGCTGGGCGGTGCTCTGGTGGCGATGCTCGGCGGCACCCTACTGGCCCTGGCCGGGCTGCCGCCGCGGCCCACCCAGGGGCTCGGGCTGGCCGTCGCTGCCGGCCTCACCCTCACCTTCTGCCTGCGCAGCCGGGCGGTCGCCGGGCTCGGCCTGGTCAGCGCCGGCCTGCTGCTGAACGCGTTGGTGATCCTCGCGAACGGGGGGATGCCGGTCTCCGCGGCCGCCTCGCTGCGGGCCGGGTTGGACCCGGCCGCCGCGGCGGCCGGCCCGCGGCACCAGCCCGAGGACGGGTCGACCAGGCTGCGTCCGCTGGGCGACGTGATCCCGGTACCGCTGCCGGCCCGGCCGGAGGTGGTCAGCGTCGGTGACCTGCTCGGCGCCGCCGGCCTGGCCCAGCTCATCGTCAGTGCCATGCTGCTCGGCCACCGCCCCGGCCGGCCCGCCCCCGCCGGCGCTCCAGTCGGTGCCCCCGGCGGCGTGGCCCGACCGGTCCGGCCCGGGCCGTACCGGCGGCGTGGCCCGGCCCGCTCGCCGGCCGGCGCGCACCGACCGGCCGGCCACCGGCCCGGCGGCCCACCGGGCGGCTCCGCACCGGACAGCGCACCGCCCGACAGCGCACGTCCCGACGGGGAACCGGCCGGCAGCGCACCGCCGCGCGGGGAACCGGCCGACAGCGCACGTCCCGACGGGGAACCGGCCGACAGCGCACGTCCCGGCGGGGAACCGGCCGGCAGCGCACCGCCCGGCGGGGAACCGGCCGGCAGTGCACCGCCGGGCGGGGAACCGACGGACGATCATCCGCCGGCGCTCGAGCCGGCCCTGGCACTTGCGGCGGCGCTGAGCTCGCGCGGCTCCGGCCCGGCCCCGCCGGCGGTGCGGCGGGCGGCGCACGTGCTGGTGGCCGAGAAGCGGGGTTCGATGACGGTCTGGCGGGCCGCCCAGGAGGCCGACCGGAGCAACGGCCGGGCCCGGCCGCCGGTCGATCTGGACGGTGAGCCGGCGCCGCGTGGCGGGGCTACCTGAGCGGGCCTACCCGAGCGGGCCGCCGGCGCGGGCCTACTCGGCCCGGTATTCGACCTGCGTGGTCTCCAGGTAGACCTCGCGCAGCCGCAGCACCACCCGCTCGCGCAGCGTCTCCGGCGCGGTGTCGTTGCCGCAGCAGCGCGCCACCAGCGCCCGCACCTCACGCTCGATGCCGAACTTGCGCAAGCACGGGGAGCACTCGTCCAGGTGCATGCGGATCCGGTCGCGCCGCTCGGTGTTCACTTCACCATCCAGGTAGAGGAACACGTCGGCGAGTACCTCGCCGCAGTCCGTCTCATGCGGCTCACCACAACTCATCGCGCACCTCGCATCGGCCGAGCCGCAACCGACCGCCGGACCGCCGGATGGAACGACGCCCCAGATCCGCGCTGTCCGCGGACACGGGTCGCCGCGGGCGCCTCCGTCACGACGCCTCCTCGTTCGCGCTGGCGCGGACCAGACCGCGCTCACGTGCGTAGTCGCCCAGCAACCGCTGCAGCCCCCGGCGCCCGCGGTGCAGCCGGGACATCACGGTCCCGATCGGAGTGCCCATGATGTCGGCGATCTCCTTGTAGGAGAATCCTTCGACGTCGGCGAGGTAGACGGCCAGCCGGAAGTCTTCCGGCAGCCGCTGCAGCGCCTCTTTCACGTCGGAATCCGGCAGGTGGTCGAGCGCCTCCATCTCCGCCGACCGCAGGCCGGTGGAGGTGTGCGACTCGGCGGCGGCCAACTGCCAGTCCTCGATGCTGTCGCTGGCCGACTGCTGCGGCTGCCGCTGCCGCTTGCGGTACGTGTTGATGAACGTGTTGGTGAGGATCCGGTACAGCCAGGCCTTGAGGTTGGTGCCCGCCTCGAACTGGTGGAAGGCCGCGAACGCCTTCACGAACGTCTCCTGGACCAGGTCTTCCGCGTCGGCCGGGTTGCGGGTCATCCGCATCGCCGCCGCGTAGAGCTGGTCCAGGAACGGGAGGGCGTCCCGCTCGAAGCGCGCTCGGCGCTGCTCAGCGGTCTCCTCCACCGGCTCTCCCGTCTCGATCGGCCGCGGCACGGGCCGCCTGACGGGCGCCGCGCTCGTGTCGGTCTGCTGCGGGGAGGATACGCGCGTCTGGCCGCTGCCCGCCGGGACGGTGGCCGGTACCCAGGCCGGCCACTCGCGCGGATCGGCACTTGTCGGAACCGCCAAGCCTCTCATCATCCCTCCGGGTAGCTGATTGGTGCCGGAACACCGCCCGCACCCGATGGGATTCCCGATGCCGCGTCATGCAGACCGTCGTCCGGCCATACCGCCGGCCGCGAACCGGACACTCCGGCATCGTCCGGACGGCCGCGACCTGCCGGCGAGTCAGCCACGGAGGTCCGGGAAGTCCTCCTCGCGGTACTCGCCCGGGCGCCGACCATCCCCATCGGACCCGGCGGACTCGGCGGCGCGCAGCTCGACCCGGCGGATCTTGCCGGAGATCGTCTTGGGCAGCTCGGCGAACTCGATCCGGCGCACCCGCTGGTACGGCGCGAGCTGCTGGCGGCAGTGCCGCAGGATCGCCAACGCGGTCTCCGGGCCCGGCTGGTGGCCGGCGGCCAGCACCACGTAGGCCTTCGGCACGGCCAGCCGGACCGGGTCCGGCGCCGGCACCACCGCCGCCTCGGCCACCGCCTCATGCTCGATCAGCACGCTCTCCAGCTCGAACGGGGAGATCCGGTAGTCCGACGCCTTGAACACGTCGTCGGCGCGGCCCACGTAGGTGATGTAGCCGTCCTCGGCCCGGGCCGCGACGTCGCCGGTGTGGTAGTAGCCGTCCCGCATCACCTCGTCGGTGCGCTGCGGGTCGTCCAGGTAGCCGGTCATCAGGCCCATCGGCCGGTCGGCCAGGTCCAGGCTGATCTCGCCCTCGTCGGCCGGCTCCCCGGTGATCACGTCCAGCAGCGTGACCGCGTAGCCGGGCAGCGGCCGGCCCATCGAACCTAGCTGCACCGGCTGCATCGGCGAGTTGCCGATCTGCGCGGTCGTCTCGGTCTGCCCGTAGCCGTCCCGGACGGTGATCCCCCAGGCGGCCCGCACCTGCTCGATCACCTCGGGGTTCAGCGGCTCGCCGGCGCTGACCAGCTCCCGCGCCGGCATCTGCCAGCAGCGCAGGTCCTCCTGCACCAGCATCCGCCAGACCGTCGGCGGGGCGCAGAACGTGTCGACCTTGCAGCGCACCAGCACGTCCAGCAGGGCCGGCGCGGAGAACCGGGGCACGCTGTGCATGAGTACCGTGGCGCCGGCGTTCCAGGGCGCGAACACGCAGCTCCAGGCGTGCTTGGCCCAGCCGGGCGAGGAGATGTTGACGTGCACGTCGCCCGGCTGCAGGCCGATCCAGTACATCGTGGACAGGTGCCCGACCGGGTAGCTGGCCTGGGTGTGCTCGACCAGCTTCGGCTGCGCGGTCGTGCCGGAGGTGAAGTACCGCAGCATCGGGTCGGTCGCGGCGGTCCGGACCGGGTCGAAGTGCTCCGTCGAGATGGTGCTGTCGGCGTACCGCAGCCAGCCCGGCACCGGTTCGCCGACCGCGATCCGCAGGTAGTCGCCGGGCACGTCGGCGAACTTGCCGGTATCGGTGGACGCGGTCACCACCGCGGAGATCTTGCCCCGGTCCACCCGGTCGGCCAGGTCGGCCGGGCCGAGCAGGGTGGTCGCCGGGATCAGCACCACGCCCAGCTTGATCGCGGCGAGGGTGACCTCCCAGAGCGGCGGCACGTTGCCGAGCACCAGCAGCAGCCGGTCGCCGGCGCCCAGCCCCTCGGCGGCCAGCCAGCCGGCCAGCTGGGTGGACCGGGCCGACAGCTCGGCGAAGGTGATCTGCTCCTCCAGGTCGTCCGGACCGACGAACCAGAGCGCCGGCTGGTCCGGGCGCTCCACCGCGAGCACGCCGTCGAACCAGTCGATCGCCCAGTTGAAGTCGGACAACCGCGGCCAGCGGAACTCGCCGTACGCCGTGTCGTAGTTGTCCCGGTGGGCGAGCAGGAAGTCGCGGGCGGCCCGGAAACTGTCCACAGGCGCCGGTGCCGATGCTTCGATGCCGGTCATGCCCGACACCGTGGCATCACCCGCCAGCCGGTGCAACGGCGGCCATCGTGCGCCGGGGTGGCTATGGTGACCGCCATGTCCTGCCGGATACGCGTCCTGCCGCTCCGGGTGCCCACCCGGATGCCGGGCCGGGCCGGGGTGGCGCTGGTGTTGGGTGGGCTGGTCGCCGGGTGCGTGCCCGAGCAGGCCAGCGACCCGCTGCCGACGGGCGGGGCGACCGGGCAGGTGGTCGAGGAGCCGGCAACCGGGCCGACGGCACCCGGGTCGGCCGGGACCGGGCCGGCGGCAACCGGGCCGGCCGGGACCGGGCCGAGCGGGACCGGCTCGGCACCGCCGGTGCCGCAGTTGGTACGGGTCACCAGCAACCCGCCGGACGACCCGGGCCAGCTCGCGGTGTTCAACGACTACGCGACGTTCTGGCAGCGGGACATGATCGCGCTCATCACCAACGACCTGCAGCGCGCCGGCGTGCTCGACTACCTCACCGGCGGGCAGGCGGCCACCACCACCGCCTACATCGGCGACCGGCGCAAACGGCAGGTGCGCACCCTCGGCCTGCTGAAGATCGCGCCGACCGTGCTCAGCGCCACCGACCGGGCCGCACAGATCAAGGACTGCCTGGATCAGAGCGGCATGTTCGATATCGACAACAAGGGCCGCAAGACCCAGCTGCCGGCGCGGGTGCCGATGTCGGTCGCCCTGGTCCACACCCCGGACGGCCGCTGGCGGGTCAGCCAGCTGACCCCGACCACCGACCCGTCCTGCCGCTAGTCCAGCCGCTGGCGCCAGCCCCGGCGCTGCCGCAGGCGCTAGCCCTGGCGCTGGCGCAGCCAGCGCAGGACGGCGGTGGACACCGCGGCCGGGTCGCGGCGCAGCGAGTGGTCGGCGCCCGGGATCAGCGTCACGCTCCGGCCGCGGGCCCGCGGCGGGACCCCGAACGGGTCGCGGTCGCCCTGCACGACCAGCACCGGGACGGCCGGCAGCGCCAGCTCGGCGAGCCGGTCCAGGTGCGGCCGCTGCGGCGGCCGGACCGGGAACGCCAGCGCGACGACGCCGGCCGCACCCACCGCCGCCGCGGTCCGGCACGCCACCCGGGCGCCACTGGACCGGCCGCCCACGATCAGCAACCAGGACGCCGGGTCGCCGCCGGCCGGATCGGCCGGGAGCCCGCGCAGGTCGGTGCTGAGCTGGTGGACGACCGCGGTCCAGGCCTCGTCCAGGGTGCCGGCCGGCGGCGGGGCGCGCCGGCCGGCGACCCGGTACGGCTGCTCGACCAACGCCACGGCGAACCCGGCCGGGACGGCGGCGTCCCGGATCGCGACCAGGTCCGGCGCTCCGACACCGCCGCCGGCACCGTGCCCGAGCACCAGCAGCCCGCGCGCCGCGCCGGCCGGTCGGGACAGGTGCGCCCGGGCTTCCCCGCGCGGCGTCGGCACCGGCCGGATCTCCACCGGCACCGCCGGCGCGGCCCTGGGCACGCTCAGACCGGGCATGGTCAGAACAGGGTCTGCGCGACCGGGGCGGGCGAAACCGGGGCGATCAGGCCCGGGCCCTCGTTGGTCACGTTGCCGACCGCGGCGCCGACCGGGCGCAGCTCGATGCCGGCGACCAGCTCCGGCGCGGGCGGGGCGAGCAGCGGGGCCGGGTCGCCGGCCGGGTCGAGCCAGCCGGCCCAGGCGGCCCGGGGCAGCAGCAGCGGCATCCGGTCGTGCACGGTCCTCAGCTCACCCACGGCGGCGGTGGTGATGATCGTGCAGGTGGTGACCTTGCCGGCCGGCCCGGACCAGAACTCGTACAGGCCGGCGAAGGCCAGCCCGGCCCGGTCGCCGGGGTTGAGGTAGGTCGGCTGCCGGCCGCCGTCCTCGCGGCGGGCCCACTCGTACCAGCCGTCGGCCGGCACCAGGCACCGCCGCCGGGCCAGCGCCAGCCGGAACACCGGGGTGGTGGCCACCGTCTCGACCCGCGCGTTGATCCGCTTCGCCGCGCCGGTCGCGTCCCGGGCCCAGGACGGCACCAGGCCCCAGCGCGCGGTCCGCAGGTGCCGGACCGGCGGGCCGCCGCGGTCGCCCGGCCGGGGCCGGTGCACCACCACCGGCACCGGCTTGGTCGGCGCCACGTTGTAGTCCGCCACCGCCGGCTCGTCCGCCGCGTCGTCAGCTACCGCGTCCGCGCCGACCAGCTTCGCCTCGAAGTCGGCGAGCAGGTCGTCGAGGCTGCGCGCCTGCACATACCGACCGCACACACGCCGACCGTACCGGCCGGCATCGACTCCCGGCGGAGCCGCCCGGTAGTCGCCCCTTTGCCCGACCCCTACCACTCTGCGAAGATGCCCGGACACGGGAGGAGCCAGCGTGTGGTCTGTTGCGGTTGATCAGAGCAGGTGCATGGGAACCGGGCTGTGCGCCGGGACGCGGCCGGACCGGTTCGTCCTGGCCGACGGGCGGGCCCGGCCGGTCACCGACCAGGTCGAGCCGGACCAGGAGGTGCTGGACATCGCCGAGACCTGCCCGACCGAGGCGATCAGCGTCCGGGACGCGGACGGCACGCTGCTCGCCCCAGAAGTGTGAGCGCAGGTCGGCCGCGGCGGCGCCTGGACCGGCGCAACGCGCCCAGCGCGTCGCGACGGGAAGGCGTCGACTCAGCGGCCGACCGGAGCGAACCGGAGACACAGTGAGCGCAGGTTGGCCGCGGCGGCGCCTGGACCGGTGCGACGCGCCCAGCGCGTCGCGACGGGAAGGCGTCGACTCAGCGGCCGGCCGGAGCGAACCGGAGACACAGTGAGTGCCGGCACCGATCCGAGGGAGGCATCGTCCATGCGGGACACTGGCCCCGTGCAACCGCTGCCCGACCCGTGGCCGGCGCCCCCGGCGACCACCCCGGTGGACGCCGTCATCACGGTGCCCGGCTCCAAGTCGGTGACCAACCGGGCGCTGGTGCTGGCCGCGCTGGCCGATGCGCCGTCGCTGATCCGCCGGCCGCTGCGGGCCCGGGACACCGAGTTGATGGCCGCCGCGCTGACCGCGCTCGGCGCCGAGGTGACCGCGGCCGGCGAAGACTGGCAGGTCACCCCGGCGACGCTGCGCGGCCCGGCCACGGTTGACGTCGGGCTGGCCGGCACGGTGCTGCGGTTCGTCCCGCCGGTGGCCGCGCTGGTGATCGGCCGGGTCGACTTCGACGGCGACCCGCGGGCCCGGGAACGGCCGGTCGGCCCGCTGCTGTCGGCGCTGCGCGCGCTCGGCGCCGCGGTGGACGACGACGGCCGCGGCGCGCTGCCGTTCACCCTGCACGGCGCCGGCGGGTTGCCCGGCGGCACCGCGGTGATCGACGCGTCCAGCTCCAGCCAGCTGGTCAGTGGGCTGCTGCTGGCCGCGCCCCGGTTCGAGGAGGGCCTGGTGCTGCGGCACGTCGGGCCACCGGTGCCGAGCAGCCTGCAGCTGGCGATGACCGCGCAGATGCTCCGCGACGCCGGCGTCCCGGTGGACGACATGTCCACTCCGGACGGTCGCGAGTGGACGGTCAAGCCCGGCCCGCTGGCTGGTCGGGAGATCCTGGTGGCGCCGGACCTGTCCACCGCGGCGCCGTTCGCGGCCGCGGCGCTGGCCACCGGTGGCCGGGTGCACCTGCCCGGCTGGCCGGGCCGCTCGTTCCAGCCCGGCGACCTGCTGCCCGGCCTGCTCATCCGGATGGGCGCGCAGTGCACTGTGGACGGTACCGGGCTGACGGTGACCGCGGGCGCGGCGATCCTCGGGCTGGACGCCGACCTGGCCGACGGCACCGAACTGGTGCCGGTGCTGGCCGCGCTGGCCGCGCTGGCCGACGGCCCGTCCACATTCCGCGGCATCGGGCACATGCGCGGGCACGAGACCGACCGGCTGGCCGCGCTGGCCCGGGAACTGACCAGCCTCGGCGGCGCGGTCACCGAGACCGCCGACGGCCTGCGGATCGAGCCGCGGCCGCTGCACGGCGGCGTCTTCCACACCTACCACGACCACCGGCTGGCGATGGCCGCCGCCGTGCTCGGCCTCGCCGTCCCCGGCATCCAGGTCGAGAACATGGCCACCACCGGCAAGACCGACCCCGCGTTCACCGACCGCTGGCTGGCCATGCTCGGCCCCGGCGCGGCTGGGCCAGGTCGCTGACGGTGCGGGCCGGGCGCGGCGGCGGGACGCTGGACGAGCACCAGTCCGGCCGCGACGCCGCGCACCGGACGCCGAGCGGCCGGTTCGACGAGGACGACGTCCGGGTCCGGCCCGGCCGCGGCACCCGCCCGCGCAGCCGGCTGCGGCCGCTGCACCTGGACGCCACCGGCGGGTTCGTCACCGCGGTCGACCGGGGCCGCTACACCTGCCTGGTGGCCGACCGCGCGGTAACCGCCGCCCGGGCCCGTGAGCTGGGCCGCAAGTCGGTTGTGGTGGGCGACCGGGTGGCGCTGGTCGGTGACCTGACCGGCGAGGACGGCACGCTGGCCCGGATCGTCCGGGTCGAGGAGCGCAGCACGGTACTGCGCCGGACCGCCGACGACGACGACCCGTACGAGCGGGTGGTGGTGGCCAACGCCGACCAGCTGGTGATCGTCACCTCGCTGGCCGACCCGCCGCCGCGGACCGGGCTGATCGACCGCTGCGTGGTCGCCGCGTACGTCGGTGGCCTGGAGCCGCTGCTCTGCCTGACCAAGTCGGACCTGGCCACCCCGGACGCGCTGCTGGCCGAGTACGCCGCGCTCGGCCTGGCCGCGGTGACCACGCAGCGGGGCACCGAGCCGGCCGAGCTGCGGGCCCGGCTGGCCGACCAGATGAGCGTCCTGATCGGGCACTCCGGCGTCGGCAAGTCGACGCTGGTCAACGCGCTGGTGCCGGCGGCGGCGCGGGCCACCGGCGTGGTCAGCGCGATCGGCCGGGGCCGGCACACGTCCTCCTCGGCGGTGGCGCTGCCGCTGGCCGGCGGCGGCTGGGTGATCGACACCCCGGGCATCCGCTCGTTCGGGCTGGCCCACGCGACGCCGGCCGATCTGCTCGTCGCCTTCCCCGACCTGGCCGGCGGCGCCGAGGGCTGCCCGCCCGGCTGCGCGCACGGGTCCGCCGCCGACGGCTGCACGCTGGACGCCTGGGTCGCCGCCGGGCACGCCGCCCCGGCCCGGCTCGACTCCTTCCGCCGCCTGCTCGCCGCCCGGACCGCCCCGGACGCCTGAGCCGGGCCTACCGGAGCCGGGCTTACCGGAGCCGGCTGGTGCGCAGCGCGGTGGCGGTGAACGGGGTCAGCGTGGCCGGGTCGACCTGGTCGCGCGGGAGCCAGGCGACCCGGTCGGTGCTGCCGTCCAGTTCGGTCACGCCGAGCGACCCGCCGAGGACCGCCAGCCGGTAGAGGATGCGGATCGGGTGCGCCTCCACCCGCTGCCCGTCCCGGTCGAAGTCGAGCCGCTCGGCGTCCACGTCGAGCAGCTCGGCGACCTCGACGTCCAGCCCGGTCTCCTCCCGGGTCTCCCGGATCACCGCGTCGGCCGGGCGCTCGCCGAAGGTGAGCCCACCGCCGGGCAGCGTCCACAGGCCGCGGTACACGCCGCGGGCCAGCCGGGTGAGCAGCACCTCGTCCCCGGCCGCGGCCAGACCGTACGCGGCGACCCGCTGCTCGCGCCGGGTCGGCGCGGTGAACACGTCCACCCAGCCGCCGGTGCGCCAGTACTCGCCGGCCTCCCGGGCCAGCAGCTGCTCGTCCACCAGGTAGCGGCGCAGCGCGACGTGATCGTCCGGGTACCAGGCCCGCAGCATCGCGTTGACCTCGCGTTCCGGATACCGCACGCCCGGCTCGAAGGTGCTGGCAATGTGCTCCAGCACGACCCGGCGCTTGCCCCGGGCGGCCGGAACGTGCACCAGCTGCCCGTCCCGAACGAACGTGCGCAGCACCGCCGCCGCGGCCGGGTCGCTGACCCCGTGGTCCTCCACCGGACGCGGCGGGGTCTCGGCCCGCGCGGCCTCGGCGAACTGCTCGTCCGCCAGCCGCAGCTGCCCGGAGCCGCTGGAGACCAGGCCGCCCGCCTCGAGCCGGCGCAGCGCCGCCGCCACATCCCGCGGCTCCAGCCCGCTGGCCCGCACCACCTCGGTCGGCGTGCGGGCGCCCAGCGCGAGCGCGGCCACCACCCGCATCCGGTCCGGCTCGGCGAGCAGCCCCACCAGCCGTCGTGACTCGCCTGCCATGCCTCGACGGTAGCGTGCCCGCCATGCCGGACGCTCCCCGAAACGACGACCTGACGCTCGCACTGCGGCTGGCCGATCTGGCCGACCAGGTGACGATGGCCCGGTATCAGGCCAGCGATCTGCTGGTCGAGACAAAACCGGACCTCAGCCCGGTGAGCGACGCGGACCGGGCGGTGGAGCGCGAGGTCCGGGCGGTGCTGGCCGGGCAGCGGCCGGACGACGCGGTGCTCGGCGAGGAGTTCGGCGCCTCCGGCGGCGGCAGCCGGCGCTGGGTGCTGGACCCGATCGACGGGACCAAGAACTACGTCCGCGGTGTCCCGATCTGGGCCACCCTGATCGCGCTGATGGACGGCGATCAGGTGCTGGCCGGGGTGATCAGCGCGCCGGCGCTGGGCCGGCGCTGGTGGGCCGCCCTGGGTGCCGGCGCCTGGGGCAGCGCGCTGGGCGGTGCGCCGCGCCGGTTGCGGGTCTCCGGAGTGGGCACGCTGGCCGACGCCAGCCTGGCGTACTCCTCGCTGGAGGGTTGGTCGGCCCGGGGCCGGCTCGGCGGGCTGCTCGCGCTGATCGAACAGGTCTGGCGCAACCGCGGCTTCGGCGACTTCTACATCTACACGCTGCTGGCCGAGGGCGCCGTCGACATCGCGGCCGAGCCCGAGGTCTCGCTCTGGGACCTGGCCCCGCTGGCGCTGCTGGTGACCGAGGCCGGCGGCCGGTTCACCGACCTGGCCGGCCGGGACGGCCCGGCCGGCGGCAGTGCCGTCGCCAGCAACGGTCGGCTGCATGCGCCGGCCCTCGGGTACCTCGGGCTGCCCGCACCCGATGCCCGCACCGGGACCGGCGCCGGCTGACGGCAACTGCCCCCGGTGCCGGGCGCCCCTCGCGGGTGACGGGCTCGGTCGCCCGGTGACGGGTTCGGTCGCCCGGTGACGGGTTCGGTCGCCCGGTGACGGGTTCGGTCGCCCGGTGACGGGTTCGGTCGCCCGGTGACGGGTTCGGTCGCCCGGTGACGGCTGTCAGCCGTCACCGGCGGCGCAAACCCGTCACCGGCGGGAGGACGGCGTCACCGCGGGTGTGGTCAGGCGAGTTCCAGGTCGGTGAGGCGGGCCAGCAGGATGAAGTCGCGGTCGGCGGCGAGGACCGCGGCGCCGATCCGGATAGCGACCGCGGCGACCAGGCAGTTGGTCAGCGAGCGCACCGCCTCGCCCTGACGCTGGCAGCTACGGTGCAGCCGGGCCGCGGTCTCCCAGTCCAGCGGGCCGACCGGGACGTGTTCCATCGCGGCCAGCATCCGGCGCAGCTGAACGTCGTCGGTCTCGTTCCGGGCGCCGGCCAGCAGCTCCATGTGCACCACGTCGGTGGTGGCCAGCACCGCGTCCGCGGCCAGCAGTTCACGCAGCCGGAAGTGGGCTCCGCTGCCGGTGCCGCGCAGGTACTCCGTCCAGGCGGAGGTGTCGACCAGGATCACGACGCTCCCGCGCCGGCCGGCCAGGTCACCCCCGCTCGGTGAGCGTGGGCCGGCGCATCCGATCGAGGTCGCCGCTCCAGCCGACGCCCTGCATGGCCAGGATCTCGGCCCGGGTCATCGGCTCGCCGAGCAGCCGGCGCAGCGCGAAGTCGACCGCGGCGCGCTTGGACGCGAGACCGAACCGGCGCATCACGCGCTGCACCAGCTCCTCATCGATGTCTATGTTGGTCCGCGACACGTGCGCCAACGTACACCGGGTGGTGTATGCCGGTGCATCACTCCATCGGGTGCCCAGGAGTGCTCCCACCTGCGGAGATCGGCTCGCCGGGCCGGATTGCGGTCCACCGTTCGGTTTCGTCCGGTTCGGCGGTGTCCGGCGAGCCGGCCGGGATGCGCACCAGGCCGCGGCTGACCAGCAGCCGCAGGTGCGCGAGCGTCTCGCCGACCGCGGCCCGCCGGTTGAAGCCGGTGATCTCCGACCAGGGCCGCCGCCAGGGCATCCGCTCGGCCAGCTCCCAGGTGCTCGCGCCGGGCTGGGTGACGATCCGGGCCAGCAGTTCGGCCAGCCGCTGCTCGTGGTGCTCGAGCAGGTCGGCGACCCGGTCGGCGAGGCCGCTGAACCGGTACTCGTGCGCCGGCAGCACCTCGCCCACGTCCAGCTTGCCGACCTTGGCCAGCGAGTCGAGGAACTCCCGCAGCGGGTCCGGCTGCTGCAGCGGGTGGGCCGAGACGTTCGGGCTGATCCGCGGCAGCACGTGGTCGCCGGACAGCAGCACGCCGGTGCGCTCCTCGTGGAAGCAGAGGTGGCCGGGGGTGTGCCCGGGCGTCCAGACCGCCCGCACCTGCCAGCCCGGCAGCCCGATCAGCTCCCCGTCCTCGATCAACCGGTCCGGCTCGGCCATCCGGACGATCGGCAGCATCTCCCGGGACGAGCCGGCCAGCACGCCGGCCTCCTCCTCGGGCGCGCCGGCCCGGCGCAGCCAGGCCTGGCCGCGCTCGATCATCGCGTCCACCGCGCCGTACCGGCCGGGCAGCGACTCCGCTTCCAGCCGGTGCAGCCCGATCCAGCCGCCGGACTCGGCCCGGACCCGGCCGGCCAGCCCGTAGTGGTCCGGATGCACGTGGGTGATCAGGATCGCCCGCACGTCGGCCATCGTGAAGCCGCCCACCGCCAGGCCCGCGGTCAGCGCCGCCCAGGCATCCGGGGTCTCCCAGCCGGCGTCCACGATGGCCACGCCGTCCGGCAACTCCAGCGCGTACACCAGGACGTAGCGCAACGCGGTGTTCGGCAGCGGCACCGGGATCGACCACAGTCCCGGCCGGACCTGCTCGACCGGCGGCAGCTGGCGCGCCTGCCAGGCCGCGTGCTGGGCGGTGCCGGTCACCTCGATCATGCGGGGAACCTCCTCACCGCCGCCCCGGCTGACGCTAATCTCGCCAGGCGGACCCGTGCAATGAGATCGGTCACCCGACCGGCCGGGGGCCGGACGCGCGGGGAACGATGCGGACGCTGCTGGTCGACAACTACGACTCATACACCTACAACCTCTACCAGCTCATCGCCACCGTGACCGGCGTCGAGCCGTTGGTGCTGCGCAACGACGCAGCCGAGTGGGACGACCTGGACCTGTCCGGGGTGGACGGTGTGGTGATCTCGCCCGGCCCGGGCCACCCCGGCCGGGCCCGCGACCTGGGCCGGTGCGCCGAGCTGCTGCGCCGGCCCGACCTGCCGGTGCTCGGCGTCTGCCTCGGCCACCAGGCGATCGGACTGCTGGCCGGCGCCCGGGTGCGGCCGGCGGCACGGCCCCGGCACGGCGCGGTGAGCGTCATCCGGCATGCCGGGAGCGGGCTGTTCGCCGGCCTGCCGCCGGACTTCACCGCGGTGCGGTACCACTCGCTGTGCGTCGCCGAGCCGCTGCCGGCCGCGCTCGCGCCGCTGGCCTGGGCCGAGGACGGCGTGCTGATGGCGCTGGCGCACCGGCACCGTCCACAGTGGGGGGTCCAGTTCCACCCGGAGTCGGTAGCCACCGAGCACGGGGCCACCCTGCTCGGCAACTTCCGCGACCTCGCCCTGGCGCACCGCCGCCGGACGACTCCCCCGGTGCCCGCGCCGGCCCACCGGCCGGCGGTACCGGCCGCGGCGGCCCGGCCAGCCGCAGCCCCACCGACAGTCACGGCCCCACCGACCACCGCGGCCCCACCGACCACTAACGCCCAGCCGACCATCGCGGCTCCACCGACCGTTGCGACCCAGCCGACCGCTACAGCCGAGCCGACCGTTACGGCCCAGCCGACCGAGCCGGCGCGGGCGGCGGTGGAGCTGCGGGTGCTGGAACTGCCGGTAGCGGTAGACGCGGAGCGCGTGTTCGGCGCGCTCTACCGGGACAGCCCGTCCACGTTCTGGCTGGACAGCAGCCGGGTCCACAACGGACTGTCGCGGTTCTCGTTCCTCGGCGACGCGGGCGGTCCGCTCGCCGAAGTGCTGACCTACCGGGTCGGAGCCGGCGCGGTGGACGTGTGGCCGGCGCGCGGCCCGGCCCACCGGGAGCCCGGGACGATCTTCGACGTGCTGGCGGATCGGCTGCGGGCGCTGGAGTTCCGCCGCCCGCCGCTGCCGTTCGACCTGACCTGCGGATACGTCGGCTACTTCGGCTACGAGCTCAAGGCCGACTGCGGCGGCACCGCCGCCCACCGGGCCGGGACACCGGACGCGGTCTGGCTGCTGGCCGACCGGATGATCGCGATCGATCACCTGGACAACCGAACCTACCTGCTGGCCCTGGACGACACCGCCGCGTCCCCGGACCCGGGCACCTCGACCACCCGCCCCCCAGCCAGCACCGCCCCAGCCGGCAGCAGCGCCCAGGAGTGGCTGCGGCGCACCGCCGACCGGCTGCGGGCACTGCCCGCCGGTCCGCTGCCGCACCCGGAACCGCCGCGCCGGCTGGCCGAACTACCCGTCCGGCAGCTGCTCCGCCGCGGCCCGGACCGCTATTTCGCCGATATCGCCGAATGCCAGCGTCAACTGCACGCCGGCGAGAGCTACGAGATCTGCCTGACCGACGCGGCTGTCCTGCCCGCGCCGGCCGACCCGGTCGAGGCGTACCGCTGGCTGCGGCGGGCCAACCCGGCCCCGTACGCGGCGCTGTACCGGCACGGCGAGCTGACCGTGGCAAGCTCGTCACCGGAACGGTTCCTGCGCATCGGCGCCGACCGGACGGTGGAGAGCCGGCCGGTGAAGGGCACCGCGCCGCGCGGTGCCGACCCGGCAGCCGACGCGGAACTGCGCCGCGCGCTGGCCGCCGACGCCAAGACCCGGGCCGAGAACCTGATGATCGTCGACCTGCTCCGCAACGACCTCGGCCGGGTCTGCGAAATCGGCAGCGTGACCGTGCCGCGGCTGATGGCGACCGAGACGTACGCCACCGTGCACCAACTGGTGTCCACAGTGCACGGACGGCTGCGGGCCGGCGTGGGCCCGATCGACTGCGTCCGGGCAGCGTTTCCGGGCGGCTCGATGACCGGCGCGCCGAAGCTGCGCACCATGGAGATCATCGACCGGTTGGAGAACCGGGCCCGCGGCGTCTACTCCGGCGCGCTGGGCTGGTTCGGCCCGGGCGGCACCGCGGACCTCAGCATCGTCATCCGCACGCTAGTGAGTTGGCGGGGCGCCGCGACCGTGGGCGCGGGCGGCGCGATCGTCCTCGACTCCAAACCCGCCGACGAGTACGCCGAGATGCTGCTCAAGGCTGGCGCCGTGCTGCAGGGGCTGGTCCCGGACGGCCAGGAGACAGACACCACCGGCACGCCGGAGCCGTCGGTCGGGCGAAATGTCGGAGCTCGATGGTAAGGATGGCGGTGACGGCACGGTCGGGGGCCACGGACCGAAGGGTGGCAGGGTGACGCAGCAGGCGCCGAGGCCGGTGGTGGCGGTGCTCGCCACCGGCGGCACGATCGCGATGACCGCGGCGAAAGCGGAAGCCGGGGCCACCCCCCGGCTGACCGGCGAGGATCTGGTGGCCGCGGTGCCCGGGCTGGCCGGCTCCGGCATCGATGTGACGGTCCGGAACATCCAGCAGGCGCCCGGCGCGTCGATCACGCCGACCGACATGTTCGCGGTGGCCGCCGTGGCCCGGGCGGAGATCGCCGCCGGAGCGGCCGGCGTGGTGGTCACCCAGGGCACCGACACGATCGAGGAGACCGCCTACTTCCTCGACCTCGTGCACGACGGGCTGGCCCCGATCGTGGTCACCGGGGCGATGCGCAACCCCTCGCTGGCCGGTGCGGACGGCCCGGCCAACCTGCTCGCCGCCGTGCAGACCGCGGCCAGCGCGACCGCCCGCGGCCTCGGCGGCGTGGTGGTGTTCGGCAACGAGATCCACGAGGGCCGGTGGGTACGCAAGACGCACAGCGTCAGCCCGCACACGTTCGCCTCGCCGGACGTCGGGCCGGTCGGCTACCTGCTGGAGGGCCGGCCCCGGCTGCTGCGCGGGGTCAGCCGGCAGACGAAGGTGCATGTGCCGGCCACCGGTGCCGGGCCGGGCCACCGCATCGCGCTGGTCACGATGACCTTCGACGACGACGGCGAACTGCTCCGCCGCATCGACGAGGCCAGCTTCGCCGGCGTGGTGCTGGCCGCCTTCGGCGCCGGCCACGTCCCGGCCGGCACCGTCCCGATCCTCGCCGACCTGGCCGCGCGGATGCCGGTCGTGCTCACCTCCCGCACCGGTTCCGGCCCCGTCCTCACCGACACCTACGGCTTCGCCGGCTCCGAACGCGACCTGCTCGACCACGGCCTCATCAACGCCGGCTTCCTGCACCCCTTCAAGGCCCGCATCCTGCTCTACCTGCTCACCGCCACCGACACTCCCCGCGCCCAACTGGCCGAGGCTTTCCGCACCGCCGGCGCCGTCCCGTAACCCGCCGTCCGGTAACCCGCCGTCCCGTGGTCAGCCGGCCCGTGGTCCGCGGTGGACGGACGCGGTTTCGGCGCCGGCCGCGGTTCGGCGCCGGCCGCGGTTCGGCGCCGGCCGCGGTTCGGCGCCGGCCGCGGTTCGGCGCCGACGCCTCAGCCGCGGCCGAGCAGGGCGCCGCCGTTCACCTGGATGACCTGGCCGGTGATGTGGCCGGCGGCGGGTGCGGCCAGCCAGTGCACGGTGGCGGCGATGTCGTCCGGGGTGCCGGCGCGGCCGTTCAGGGTCTGGCCGATGAGCATCTCGCGGCGGCTGTCGGTCATCCCGCCGCGGAAGAACTCGGTGTCCTCGATGTAGCCGGGGGCGACGACGTTGGCGGTGCCGCCCGGGCCGAGCTGGCCGGCCAGGCTGTAGGTCCAGGCGTGCAGCGCGGCCTTGGCGGCGCCGTACGATCCGCCGCCGCGCAGCGCCGCGATCGAGCTGAGGTTGATCACCCGGCCGTCCGGGCGACGCAGCTGCGGCAGCGCGGCGGTGGTCAGCAGCACCGCGGTGAGCACGTTGAGCTGCCACTCGTCCTGCCACTCGGCGGCCACCTCGACCAGCGAGGACGCCGGCAGCGGGGAGGTGCCGCCGGCCGCGTTGACGATCACGTCCACGCCGTCGCCGGCGATCTCCCGGGCCTGGTCGACCGCGCCGCGGACCGCTACCGGGTCGACCAGGTCGACCACCACCGGGTCGACCCTGCCGCCGGCGGCCCGGATCGCGTCGGCCGAGTCGCGCAGCCGACCCGCCCGGCGCCCGAAGATCAGCACGTGGTGATCGTCGAGCGCCAGCGACCGGGCGATGGCACTACCGATCCCGGACCCGCCGCCGGAGACGTACGCGACCCGCATGTGCCCTCCCTGCCAGTAGTCCACAGCGGACAGTGCGCTCTCTTCCCACCGTAACCGGTCGCCAACACCCGGTCCGCTGCCCCTGCCGGCCGGCCGATCGGGACGTTCTGCTCTGTCCGTAGGGGACAAGCGCCCGGTCTCATTGGGCCGTACGGACGCAGCGGGGGCGTCGGAGGTCGGCATGGGCGGGTCGGACACGCGCACGACGCCAGCTGTCACGGTGCATCTCGTGGCCGGCCCGGGGGTGCCGGAGGCGATCCGGGAGCACGCCGCCACGATGATCAGGGAGCTGGTCGAGGCGGTGGCCCGACCGGTCCGGTATGCGCAGGTGGTGCTGACCCTGGACGAGGACCCGGCGCACCAGCGCAGCGCCCTGGTCGAGGCCAGCCTGGACGTGGTCGGCGCCCCGGTGCGCGCCTGCGTGGCCGCCGCCGACCTCTGCCAGGCCATCGAACAGGTCGGCGCGGTGCTACTGCGCCGGGTCCAACTGCAGGCCGAGTGGGTCACCACCCGGCTGCACGCCGCCGGCGGACCGCACCGTGCCGACAGCGGGCCGGCGGGGCGCACCCTGCAGCTCGCCCCACACTGACCAGGCCGGCCCGACGCCCGCGCGGCACCGGCACGCCCGTTCATCGGCGTGGACCGGCCAGCGCGGGCCGCCACGCGCGCACCCCGGCCCGACGCCGGCCCGGCTCGACACCAGCCCGACCCGACACCAGCCCGACCCGACACCGGCCCGGGCGGTCGCCGGACCGCCGGCAGTGGACGGCCGTCCGGGGCCGCCACCGCCGTGCGCCGGGTCAGGGCGCGTCGAGGTACCGGTTCGTCGCCGGCACCAGGAACAACACGATCACCGAGACACCCATCAGCAGGGCGATGATGTTGCCGCCGGGACTGCTGCTGTCCTGCGCCATTCCGATGAGGAGCAAGACAACAGAGATGCCCTGCAGCACAACGCTGGTGATCACGGCCCAGCGCTGCCGGCGGATCGCCAACGCCGCCAGCACGATCAGGAACACCGCGATGATGATCGTCAGGACGCCGATCGCGATGACCACGCCGGTGATCGTGTGGGCCGCCGACTGGTCCGTACCGGTCCGCGACTCGACGTCGTCAACCCCGCTGTCCACAGCGTCACCAATGAACACGATCACCAGCCCGATCAGCAGGGCGATGGCGGACTGGACGATCTGGATGACCGCGCCGGTGATCACCGTCGCCCCGCTCGGCCGCTGCTGCCACTGCCCCGGCGCGCCGTAGCCCGGGTACACCGGGTAGGCCGCCTGCCCGTACGCGGCCGCCCCGTAGTCAGGCGGGCCGTACCCGGTCGGCCCGTACCCGGACTGCCCGGGCTGCCCGTACCCAGGCTGGCCGTAGCCGGACTGACCAGGCTGCGCATACCCGGCCTGGCCGTAGCCGGGCGGCGCGTAGCCGGTCTCCCCAGGCTGGCCGTAGCCGGTCGGCCCGTAGCCGGACTGCCCGTACCCAGGCCGCTCGTACCCGGTCTGGCCGTAGCCGGGCTGCTCGTACCCCGTCTGCCCGTACCCCGTCTGCCCGTACCCGGACTGGCCGTACCCGGGCTGGCCATACCCGGACTGGCCGGAGCCGGCCTGGCCGGAGCCGGGCTGCCCGTACCCGGGCTGGCTGGAGCCGGCCTGCCCGTACCCGGGCTGGCCTGGACCGGGCTGCCCGTACCCGGGCTGGCCTGGGCCGGGCTGGCCATAGTCGGGCTGGCCTGGGCCGGGCTGGCCATAGTCGGGCTGGCCGGGGCCGGCCGGCGGGTAGCTCACCGTCGGATCAGCCGGTGGCTGGGCTCCGGGCGGCTGAACTCCGGGTGCCTGGGCTCCGGGCGGCTGGGCTCCCGGCGGCAGGCCGGCACCTGTCTCGTCCCGCGGGAGATCCGGCCGCGGCGGTCCGTCAAACTGCACCCCGTCACATCCTCTCGTTGATCGTGCATCAGCACGATAAGGGCACGATCCACCCCGCCGCTGGCGCAATCCACAGCCCTGCGCCCTGGACCTGAAATTCCGGTGACTACGGGGCGGTCCCCGTGCCACCGTGACCGGCATGACGACCACGCCGGCGGCGGCCGAGACCGCCCTGCAGACCTGGGGAAGCGGCGACCATCCGGCCCGGGCCCGGTTGCGGGACGGGGTGGTGCTGCGCCCGGCCGGGCCGTGGAGCCCGGCGGTGCTGGCGCTGCTGCGGCACCTGGAGGCGGTCGGGTTCGACGCGGCGCCCCGGGTGGTCGGCACCGGGTTCGCCGCGGACGGGCGGGAGACGGTCAGCTTCGTGCCGGGCACGACCCCGCAGCCGTACGCCTGGTCGGACGGTGCGGTCGGCGAGGTCGGCGTGCTGCTGCGCGGCCTGCACCGGGCCACCGCGGGGTTCCAGCCACCCGAGGGCAGCTACTGGCGGCCGTGGTGGGGGCGCCGGTTGCCCGGGTCCAGACCAGTGCTCAGCCACTGCGACACCGGCCCGTGGAACATCGTCGCGCAGGACGGCCAACCCGTGGCGCTGATCGACTGGGAGAACGCCGGCCCGGTGGACGCGCTCTGGGAACTGGCCCAGACCGCCTGGCTGAACGCGCAACTGCACGATGACGACATAGCCGAGCGGCTCGGCCTGCCCGACACCAGCACCCGGGCCGGCCAACTCCGATCCATTGTGGACGGATACGGGTTGGCGGCGGCGGAGCGAGCGGGCTTCGTCGAGCGGATGATCGAGTTCGCGGTGCACAGCGCCCGGGCCGAGGCGGTCGACCACGCGGTCGGCCCGGACAGCACGGCCGGCTGTACCACCAGCGGTTACCCGTTCCTCTGGGCCATCACCTGGCGCGCCCGCAGCGCGTCCTGGATGCTCCGGCACCGAGCGGTTCTGGAGCGAGCTATCACCTGACCCGCCGCGACGCCGCGGCGGCTTCCTTGAAGGAGTCACGATGAGCCGGACGCGGTTGGCGGAGAAGCTGGTCAGCTGGGCCTCCCAGCTTGAGCCGGAGGCACTGGAGCAGGCGAAGCGGACGGCGGCGCTGCCGTTCGTCTACCCGCACCTGGCCCTGATGCCGGACGCGCACCTGGGCAAGGGCGCCACGATCGGTTCGGTCATCCCGACCGTGGCGGCGATCATCCCGGCCGCGGTGGGCGTGGACATCGGTTGCGGCATGATCGCGGTCCGGACCCAGTTCCACTGGCCGGATCTATCCACAATGGACACCGCGGCGCTGCGGGCGGCGATCGAGGCCGCGGTGCCGCTGTCCGCCGGCGTCTACAACACCGGGCTGACCGACACCGCGCAGGCCCGGGTGGCCACGCTGGAGGCGGCGGCCAAGGAGGACTACGCCCGGTTCGCCGGCAACTGGCGGCTGCAGTTGGGCACGCTCGGCTCCGGCAACCACTTCATCGAGGTCACCGTGGACGAGGCGCAGCGGGTCTGGCTGTTCCTGCACTCCGGTTCCCGGGGCGTCGGCAACAAGATCGCGCAGTGGCACATCAAGGTGGCCCAGCGGCTGTGCCGGCAGTGGTGGATCCAGCTGCCCGACCCGGATCTGGCCTACCTGGCCGAAGGCACCGACGAGTTCTGGGCCTACCTGCGGGATCTGCGGTGGGCACAGCGGTTCGCGCTGCTGAACCGGGAGGAGATGATGGACCGGGTGGTCGGCTGCCTGGGTGCGTGGGTCGGCGAGCCGGTCGAGGCGGACGAGCGGATCAACTGCCATCACAACTTCACCCAGCAGGAGGAGCACTTCCACAAGAAGGTGTGGGTGTCCCGGAAGGGCGCGATCGAGGCGACCGCCGGCCGGCCCGGGCTGATCCCCGGCTCGATGGGCACGGCCAGCTACGTGGTCACCGGCAAGGGCGACCCGGTCTCGCTGAACTCCTCCCCGCACGGCGCGGGCCGGCAGCTGTCCCGGTCGGCGGCGCGGCGGAAGTTCACCGTGGACGACCTCCGGGCGGCCATGCGGGGCATCGAATACCGGGACACGGACGCGTTCATCGACGAGATCCCGGCCGCGTACAAGGACATCGACCAGGTGATGGCGGACGCCGCCGGCCTGGTCGAGATCCAGCACACGCTCCGGCAGGTGGTGAACGTCAAGGGCGACTGACCGGACCCGGGTCGCCGCCGGGGACGACGGTGGGGCCGGGCGACACCGCCCGGCCCCACCGTCGTGCCGTCGGGCTAGCGCCCGGCCAGCTTGCGGACCAGGGTGGCCGCCTTCGGGGAACCCAACCCGGACGCGGCGTCCCAGCCGGTGCCGGCGGCGAAGCCCGGCACCGTGACCGGCCCGTGGAAGGTGTTGTCGCCCACGGTGACGTCGTGGAACGTCGCGCCGTACGCGGCCGGGTTGCGCGAGATCGCGTACAGCTTGTCGTTCAAGCTGCCGATCCGGTGCCCGGCCAGCTGGGTGGCGAGCGCGGTCAGCCCGGCCCACTGCGGCGAGCCGGCACTGGTCCCGCCGAAGATGAAGGCCAGGTCGTCGCCGAAGCCGGAGCTGCTCCACACCACGATCACGCCACCGTCGATGGAGCCGGCGTACGCCACGTCCGGCACGCCGCGGCTGCGCAACTGCAGGCCGCGCTGGTAGGCCGGGGTGCCGTAGACGACGCTGGTGCCGCCGCCGCCGGCCGCCTCGAAGTCCGGCTCGTTCCAGACCTCCTCGCTCTGGTACGCGCCGGTCACGCCGTCCGCGAACAGCCGGGTGCCGCCCACGCCGGTCACGAACGGGTCGGACGCCGGCGTGCTGGCCGCCTTCGCGAACGAGGCGCCGTCGCAGGTCGGCTCCGCCGCGCCCTGGTCACCCGAGGACGCGAGCAGGGTCACCTTGGCCAGCGTGGCCAGCCCGAACAGGATGTGCTGCTGGGCCAGCAGCCGCCGGTCCATGCACTGCTCGGCCTCGCCGAAGCTCTGCGAGATCACGTCGCCGAGGTTGTGCACCAGCGCGTACCGGGTGGCCGACAGGATGTCCGCGTCGTCGTTGCTCTTCGCCAGCACCAGGTTGATCGTGGCGTCGGGCGCGATCGCGTGCGCCCACTCGACGTCCAGGGTGATCTCGCCGGACCACCCCACCTGGTTGTCGTCGTTCGGGTCGAACGGGGTCAGCCCGTCCGGCGCGAAGATGTTCAGCTTCGGGTCCGGCAGCCCGAAGACCTCGTCGAACAGGGCCAGGTCGTGCCTGATCGTGGGGCTCTGGAACGCGTCCACGATCACGATCTTGCGACCGGCGCCGGTCAGGCCGAGCTGGTCGACGCCGTACGCGGCGCGGATCTGGGCCGGGCCGTAGCAGCCGGCCGGCGACGTCAGCTGGCAGCTGAAGGTGACCGCGCTGGGGTTCGAGCTGACCTGCCCGGCCACCCGGTAGTGCGGGTTGGCGCCGATGGACGGGGTCATCGCGTGCACCGCGATGGCCGCCGGCGCCGCCGCGAACAGCCCGCCGACCAATCCGAGCGTGGCCAACCCGGCCGAGGCGCGGCGCCTGAGCCGGGCTGAGGGTTTGATCATGGTTGTGCCCCTCTCCGGGACCGACGGGATACCGCCGGCCCGACACCGACGCCACCACCCGATGGCGGCGTCACGGGGCCGGACACTATCCATGCCGGCGCCGTCACGGGCTGACTGCAAACCGATTTTGGCCTGATTGCGCCGGCCGAGGGCCCGCATGTGCCGGAGTTCGCCGCCGACTGCTCCGGGTCCGGTCCGGATCTGGGCCGCAACCGGCATCACTCCCGGCCCCACGCCGGCCGCCGGGCGATTACGCTCCCCTCATGGCCGCCTACGACTACCGCTGCCGGACCTGCGACCGCACCTTCGAGGTGCACCGCTCGGTCACCGCGAGCGCCGACGCCGACCTGGTGCGCTGCCCGGACGGGCACGCCGACGCCACCCGGGTCTGGTCCGCCGTCGCGGTGGCGACCGGGGCCGGCATCCGGGCCGAGTTCAACGCCGCCCCGCGGCCGGCCGCGCCGTCCGGCGGCGGTTGCTGCGGCGGAGCCTGCGGCTGCGGCTGAGCTCGTACCCCGCGGGGCAGGCCGGATGAGCCCCCGGGCTCGGGCCGGCGCTGGCGGTCCGGCGATCCGGGCCGGCGCCCCGGTGGTGCCCGCACGAGCGGGCGCCGGCCGCTCGGCGGCCGGCCGCAGCGGCGGCTGGGCCGGGTAGGGCGATTGCCGGCCGACCGGGCTGGGTAGCGTAGCCGCGACCGGCGACATGGGAGGTAGGCCCGCGGTGGCAGAACCGAGCAGGTACGCGGACACGTTCCGCCTGATCGACGCGAACGGCGACGGCCGGATCTCGGCCGAGGAGTTCAAGCGGCTGATGGACGCGCTCGGCGACTCGATCACCGACGACGCCGCGAACGAGGCGGTCCGGCTGATCGACGCGGACGGCGACGGGGAGGTCACCCTGGACGAGTTCGCCGGCTACCTGGAGGCCCGCAGCTAGCGGCCCAGGGCTAATCGGGTTGAGGCGGGGGCGGTCCGCCGTCAGTATCGGTTCAGTGCCAGCCACCCTCGCCGAGATCCAGGTCCGATTGACGGACCTGATGCCGCGCGACCAGAACCGGTTGCGCCGCCGGGTGGCGGCGGCCCGGTCCACTCGCGACGATGCGGCCCGGCAGGCCCTGGTCGAGCGGCTGGACGCCGACGTCGCCGCGGCCGAGCAGCGGTTGGCCCGGCGGCGCGCCGCCGTCCCGGAGATCACCTACCCGGCGGCGCTGCCGATCACCGCCCGGCGGGACGAGATCCGGACCGCGATCCGGGACCACCAGGTGGTGATCGTGGCCGGCGAGACCGGCTCCGGCAAGACCACCCAGATCCCGAAGATGTGCCTGGAGCTGGGCCGCGGCGTGCGCGGCACGATCGGGCACACCCAGCCGCGCCGGATCGCCGCCCGCACCGTGGCCGACCGGATCGCCGAGGAGCTCGGCGTGCCGATGGGTGGCGCGGTCGGCTACCAGGTCCGGTTCACCGACCGGGCCGGCGACAGCACGCTGGTCAAGCTGATGACCGACGGCATCCTGCTGGCCGAGATCCAGCGGGACCGGATGCTCCGCCAGTACGACACGCTGATCATCGACGAGGCGCACGAGCGCAGCCTGAACATCGACTTCATCCTCGGCTACCTGAAACAGCTGCTGCCCAGCCGGCCGGACCTGAAGGTGATCATCACCTCGGCCACCATCGACCCGGACCGGTTCTCCCGGCACTTCGGCGACGCGCCGGTGGTGGAGGTGTCCGGCCGCACCTACCCGGTGGAGATCCGGTACCGGCCGATCGTCGCCGACGGGGACGGCGCCGGCGGCGGGCCGGGCGGCGGGCCGGGCAGCGGGCGGGACGGCGAGCGGGACCAGACCGACGCGATCTGCGACGCGGTGGACGAGCTGACCGGCGAGGCGCCCGGCGACATCCTGGTGTTCCTCAGCGGCGAGCGGGAGATCCGGGACACCGCCGACGCGCTCGGCAAGATGGGCCTGGCCGGCACCGAGGTACTGCCGCTGTACGCCCGGCTGTCGGCGGCCGAGCAGCACCGGGTGTTCCAGCCGCACCCGGGCCGGCGGATCGTGCTGGCCACCAACGTCGCGGAGACCTCGCTGACCGTGCCGGGCATCCGGTACGTGATCGACCCGGGCACCGCCCGGATCTCCCGGTACAGCGCCCGGACGAAGGTGCAGCGGCTGCCGATCGAGCGGATCTCGCAGGCGTCGGCGAACCAGCGCGCCGGCCGGTGCGGGCGGCTGTCCGACGGCATCTGCATCCGGCTGTACACAGTGGACGATTTCGACGGCCGGCCGGAGTTCACCGACCCGGAGATCCTGCGGACCAACCTGGCCTCGGTGATCCTGCAGATGACCGCGCTGGGGCTGGGCGACGTGGCCGCCTTCGGGTTCCTGGACCCGCCGGACAAGCGCAACATCGCCGCCGGGGTGCAGCTGCTGGAGGAGCTGGGCGCGCTCGACCCGCCGCCGGACCCGCCGGCAGCGGGCCACCCGGCGCGGACGCTCACGCCGCTGGGTCGCAAGCTGGCCCAGCTGCCGGTAGACCCGCGGCTGGCCCGGATGGTGCTCGCCGCCGCGGACAACGGCTGCGTGCCCGAGCTGCTCGTCATCACCGCCGCACTGTCCATTCAGGACCCGCGGGAGCGGCCGCAGGAGAAGCAGCAGGCCGCGGACGAGATGCACCGCCGGTTCGCCGACCCGAACTCCGACTTCGTCACGTATCTCAACCTGTGGAACTACCTGGTCGAACAGCAGCGGGCGCTGTCGTCCAGCCAGTTCCGCCGGCTCTGCAAGGCGGAGTTCCTGCACTACCTGCGGGTGCGGGAATGGCAGGACCTCGCCGGCCAGCTCCGGCAGGTGGCCCGGACCCTGGGCATCCACGCCACCCTCCCGGAGAATGCCGCCGACCCGGACGACGCCGAGGAGAAGACGGCGGCAACGGATGCCCGGCTGGTGCACCAGGCGCTGCTGGCCGGGTTGCTGTCGCAGATCGGGCTGCGGGACGGCGACAAGCACGACTACCTCGGCGCCCGGAACACCCGGTTCGCGATCTGGCCGGGGTCGGCGCTGGCCAAGCGGCCGCCGCGCTGGGTGATGGCGGCCGAGCTGGTCGAGACGTCCCGGCTCTGGGCCCGGGTGGCGGCCCGGATCGAGCCGGACTGGGTGGAGCGGCTGGCCGGGCACCTGGTCGTCCGCAGCTACAGCGAGCCGCGCTGGGAGGCCGGCCGCGGCGCGGTGATGGCCTCGGAGCGGGTGACGCTCTACGGCGTCCCGCTGGTGGCGTCCCGGCCGGTCAACTACGGCCGGATCGACCCGACGCTGTCCCGCGAGCTGTTCATCCGGCACGCTCTGGTCGAGGGCGACTGGCAGACCGCGCACCGGTTCTTCGCCCGCAACCAGCAGCGGCTGGCCGAGGTCGCCGCGCTGGAGGACCGGGCCCGGCGCCGCGACATCCTGGTCGACGACGAGACGCTGTTCGACTTCTACGACCAGCGGGTCGGCCCGGACGTGGTGTCCGGGCGGCACTTCGACAGCTGGTGGAAGACCACCCGGCAGGACCGGCCCGACCTGCTCGACTTCCCGCCGGAGCTGCTGATCAACCCGCAGGCCAGCGAGGTCAGCCCGGCCGCGTACCCGGACACCTGGCAGCAGCCCGGCCTGACGCTGCCGCTCTCGTACGCGTTCGAGCCGGGCACCGAGTCCGACGGTGTCACCGTGGACATCCCGCTGGCCGCGCTGACCGGGGTACGCGCCGAGGACTACGACTGGCAGGTGCCGGGGCTGCGGCTGGAGCTGGTGACCGCGCTGATCCGGTCGCTGCCGAAGCAGCTGCGGCGCAACTTCGTCCCGGCGCCGGACGTGGCCCGGGCGGTGCTGGACCGGATCTCCCCCGCCGACGGCCCGCTGCTCGAGGCGCTCGGCCGCGAACTGCTCCGGCTCAGCGGCGTCCGGGTGCCGGCGGACGCCTGGCAGCTCGACAAGCTGCCCGAGCACCTGCGGATCACCTTCCGGGTGCTGGACGACGCCGGCCGCCCGGTCGCGACCGGCAAGGATCTGGCCGCGCTGCAGGAGAAACTGAAACCGAAGGTACGGGCCGCGATCGCCGCCGCGTCCCCCGGCATCGAGCGATCCAACATCCGCGGCTGGGACTTCGGCGACCTGCCGCGCAGCTTCTCGCGTGCCGTGGCCAGCCACTCGGTGCGCGGCTTCCCGGCCCTGGTGGACGCCGGCGACTCGGTCGCGATCCGGGTCTTCGAGACCGAGGCCGAGCAGGCCCGGGCGATGCGCGCCGGCACCCGCCGGCTGCTGCTGCTCAACGTCCCGTCCCCGGTCCGGTACGTCGCCGGGCAGCTCGGCAATCGCGCCAAGCTCACCCTGACGGTCAACCCGCACGGCAGCGTGGCGGCGCTGCTGGCCGACTGCGTGTCCGCCGCGGTCGACCAGCTGGTCGCCGCCGCCGGCGGGCCGGCCTGGGATGCAGCCGGCTTCAGCACGCTGCTGGCCGCGGTCCGGGCCGGGCTGAACGCGTCCACTGTGGACATCGTCCGGACAGTGGAGCAGATCCTGGCCGCGGCGGCCGAGGCCGAGGGCCGGCTGCGCGCGCTGGCCGCACCGGCGCTGCGTACCTCGGTCGCCGACGCGCAGGCCCAGCTCGCCGGTCTTGTCCACAATGGATTCGTCACCGAGACCGGCACCGCCCGGCTCCCCGACCTGGTCCGCTACCTGCGCGCGCTGTCGCACCGGCTGGACCGGCTGCCCACCGACTCCACCCGCGACGCGCAGCACCTGCTCCGCTTCCGCCAGGCCGAGAACGCCTACCACGACCTGCTGGACGAACTGCCCCCCGGCCTCGCCGACTCCCCCGCCGTCCGGCAGATCCGCTGGATGCTCGAGGAACTCCGGGTCAGCTACTTCGCCCAGTCCGTCCGTACCGCCTACCCCATCTCCGAACAGCGCATCCTGCGCGCCATCGCCGCCATCCCCTGACCCGCCGGCTAGCTGGTGGTGAGGGTGGTGAGCAGGGCGGTGCGGATGCTCGGGCGGGTGGCGAAGACGAGCAGGAAGCTGGCCTCGCGGGCCAGTCGCTGCGGGTGCTGGTCGAGCCGGATGGCCCGGCTGCCGGCATGGGTGACCGTGGCCGCGGCGGCGCGCACGGCGAGGGCGGCGGTGCTGGCCCGGGCGGCCGCCATCCGGTCGCCGGTCTCGTCCTCGAGGGCGGCGTCCAGCGCGGCGCGGCAGGCGGTCAGCTGGGCGTCCAGAGTGGACGGACCGAGCAGCCGGCAGCAGCGGTCGATCAGGCCGAGGGCGAGGGAGGCGTTGACCCGGTGCACGACGGAGCTGGCGCCGGCGCCGAACGGGCCGACGCCGAGCAGCCGGGAGCCGTCCACCTGCAGGTCGGTGAACTCGAGTTCGACGGTGGCGCTGGCGTCGACGGCGACCAGGTGCTGGCGGCGGGCAACCAGGCCGGGCCGCTCGGCGGCGTCCAGCAGCAGCGAGACCAGCGTGTCGTCGGGGCCGCGGGCGATGACGTACAGCACGTCGACCGCGCCCCAGCCGGTGACCCAGGGCGCCGTGCCGGACAGCCGCCAGCCGTCCCCCGCCGGCTCGGCCCGCAGCCGCGGCGGGCCGGGCTGCAGCCCGGCCAGCGCGATGCCGGCGCGGCGCTCGCCCCGGCACAGCGGCACCAGCCAGCGCTCGCGCAGCGCGGCCGGGCCACCGGCCAGCGCCCGCACCGCGCCGTGGTGCTGCACCCAGACGAACGTGGTGGCCAGGCAGCCGGTGGCCAGCGCTTCGATCACCGCGCAGAACTCCGGTAGGCCGAGGTCCAGGCCGCCGGCGTCGAGCGGGCCGGCCACGCTGTAGAGGCCGGCCGCGGCCAGCCGGTCCAGGTGGCCGGCCGGGATGCCGGCCGCCCGGTCGACCGCCAGCGCGGCCGGAAACAGCACCTCGTCCGCGATCGTGCGGGCCACCTCGACGATCGCACCGCTGTCTGCCACGCGCCCTCCTCCGCAACGACCCGCCAGATCATGCCGCAGGCCCGGTCCGGTTCCGACAGTGAGTTGCTCAGGTTCGCACCCGCGCTGCCGACACCAGTGCCGACAGCTGCATGCTCACCAGGCGGGGAGCCGAAGTGGAGACCACAGGCAAGAGCACCACCCAGCCGGACACCCCGGGCGGGAATCCTCTGATCGGTTGGTTCGCCGACCGGAAGGTGCGGACCAAGATCCTGGTTGCGGTGCTCTCCGTGGCCGTGGTCGCGACCGGTGTCGGCGTGCTCGCGCTGAGTCGGATGTCCACTTTGAACAGCCATATGGAGACGGTGAACCAGACGAACGTCCAGAACCTCGCTCTGGTCGCGGAGATCCGGCGCGGGATGATGAAGGTCTACGACGGCACCACCGGCGCCGCCGCGATCGGCGGCCTGCCGAAGACCGCGGCCACGGCGTCGCAGATGGCCGCGGTCCGGCAGCAGATCAAGGACGGCGACGCGATCGCGGACACCGCGGCCGCAAGCTACCTGACCGTCTCCACCGACTCGCCGGCCCGGCAGAAACAGCTCGACACGTTCACCACCACGCTGACCCAGTGGCGGGCGCTGCGGGACTTCTTCTTCTTCGGGACGCCGCTCCCGGCCGGCGTGAAGCCGATCACCGACGTCAACGAGGTCTACAAGATGAGCGCCACGATGAGCGCCGCGATCGACGCGCTCGGCACGATCGAGCGCACCGAGGCGGCCACCGCGGCGAAGGCGAGCAGCGACTCGTACCACTCCGCCCGGCTGCAGGTCACCCTGGCGCTGCTGCTCGGCCTCGGCCTCGCGATCGCGCTGGCGCTCGGGGTCGCCCGGATGATCGTCCGGCCGCTGCGGCGGGTCTCCGCTGTGATCCAGGCGATGGGCACCGGCAACCTGATCCAGGGCGCCCACGTCTCCTCCCGGGACGAGGTCGGGGAGATGGCCGTGGCGGCCGAGGTCGCCAAGGCGAACATCCGGCGCACCGTCGCCGCGCTGGCGCAGAGCGCGACCACGCTGGCCGCGAACTCCAAGCAGCTCTCCGAGGTCTCCGACCAGATCGCCGGCAGCGCCGCGACGGCCAGCGCCGAGGCCAACAGCGTGGCCACGGTGGCCGAGCAGGTCTCCCGCAACGTGCAGACCGTCGCCGCCAGCGGCGAGGAGATGGGCGCGTCGATCCGGGAGATCTCGCAGAACGCGAACGAGGGCGCGAAGGTGGCGGCCCAGGCGGTCTCGGTCGCGCAGCGCACCAACGACACGGTGACCAAGCTCGGCGCCTCCAGTGCCGAGATCGGCAGCGTGATCAAGCTGATCAACTCGATCGCGGAGCAGACGAACCTGCTGGCGCTGAACGCCACCATCGAGGCGGCCCGGGCCGGGGACGCCGGCAAGGGGTTCGCGGTGGTGGCCGGCGAGGTCAAGGATCTGGCCCAGGCGACCGCCAAGGCCACCGAGGACATCTCGAAGCGGGTCGAGGCGATCCAGGGCGACACCGTGGACGCGGTGGCGGCGATCGGTGAGATCAGCACGATCATCGGCCAGCTCAACGACTTCCAGCTCACCATCGCCTCGGCCGTGGAGGAGCAGACCGCGACCACCGGCGAGATCACCCGCAGCGTCGGCGACGCCGCGACCGGCAGCACCGACATCGCCAGCCGGATCGCCGGGTTGGCCGACGCCGCGAAGATCACCGCTCAGGGCGCCGGCGTCAACCAGCAGGCCGCCACCGACCTCGACCGGCTGTCCGCCGACCTGCGCGGCCTGGTCAGCCAGTTCCAGTACGAGTAGTACACAGCGCCCCCGCCCGGCCCTCCGCCGCCGGGTGGGGGTGACCGGGTCGCTCAGCCGACCGGCGCCAGCCGGTGCAGGCTGCCGGGCAGGTCGCCGGTGTGCAGCACGGCCAGCCGCTGGGTGGCCCGGGTCAGCGCGACGTAGAGGTCGTTCGCCCCGCGCGGGGAGTCGGTCAGGACGGTGCCCGGCTCGACCAGCAGGACCACGTCGAACTCCAGGCCCTTCACCTCGCCGACGGCGAAGACGCCGATCCCGGCGTCCAGCGCGGACGGTCCGGAGCGGGCCGCCGGCACGGCGGCCAGGACCGCCGGGCCGAGGGCGGCGGCCAGCGAGGTCGGCAGCAGCACGGCCAGCCGGCCGCCGTCGGCCGCCGCCGCCTCGGCCACGACCAGCTTGGCCAGCGCCGCCGGCAGGTCGGCCGGCGGCACCCGGTGCGCCAGCGGCGGCTCGCCGGTGCTGCGCACCGAGGTCGGGGCGGCCAGCGCCGGGTCGATGGTGGCCAGCACGTCCGCGGCGACGGCCATGATCTCGGTCGGGGTGCGGTAGTTGACGGTCAGTTCGGCCAGCGTCCAGCGGTCGCCGGCGAACGGTTCCAGCGCGCCGGACCAGGACGAGGCGCCGGCCGCGGCACCGGTCTGGGCGAGGTCACCGACCAGCGTCATCGACCGGCTCGGGCAGCGCCGCACCAGCATCCGCCAGGCCATCGGGGACAGTTCCTGCGCCTCGTCCACGATCACGTGCCCGAAGGTCCAGTTCGGATCGGACCCGGCCCGGTCCGCGACCGTCCCCTGTGGACCGTCGTCGGCCCAGCGGTCGGCCAGCATGCTGGCATCCACCAGGCCCAGCTCGGCCAGGTCGGTCAGCTGCAGCACGCCCTCGGCGTACCGGATCGCCTCGTCCCGCTCGCGCCTGCGCTCGGCCGCCCGGATGTCCTCGGCCGGGTCGCCGAGCAGCACACCGGCCTCGGCCAGCAGCGGTACGTCGGCCGGCGTCCAGGCGCCGCCGGGGGCGCGGGCCAGCAGTCTCCCGCTCGGCCGGCCGCAGCGCCCGGCCGGCGGCCGCCGCGAGCACCGACGGGTCGGCGTACAGCTCGGTCAGCAACTGCGCCGGGGTGCGCTCCGACCAGCACTCGTCCAGCACGGCCCGGACCTCGTCGGTGGCCAGCAGTTCGCGGCGCAGCCAGCCCGACTCGCCACCGCGCAGCGAACTGTCGCCGGTGGCCCGCAGCTGCTCGATCAGCGTGTCGGTGAGCGCCCGGGCGAACGTGCCGGACGCCCGGTTGTGCTCCCGCCGGGACCGCCGCGCCGCCGACCGGGCCGCCGCGCAGGCCGACCGGGTCAGCCGCAGCTCGTGCTGCCCGTAGCGGACGGTGATGTCGCGGTCGGGCAGCCGCTGCAACCCGCGGACCGCACCGCCGATCACGTCGGCCATCCGCGCGTCGCCCTTCACCGCGGCCACCGCGGCGGGCTCGGTGCCGGTGGCGGTGACCCCGGGCACCAACTCGTCCAGGGTGGCGCGGAGCACGCCGGTCTCGCCGAGCGAGGGCAGCACCTGCTCGATGTAGCGGAGGAACACCGGGTTCGGCCCGACCACCAGCACGCCGGAGCCGCGCAGCCGCTGCCGGTGCGTGTAGAGCAGGTACGCGGCCCGGTGCAGCGCGACCGCGGTCTTGCCGGTGCCGGGGCCGCCCTGCACCACCAGCACGCCGGACAGCCCGGCCCGGATCACCCGGTCCTGCTCGGACTGGATGGTCGCCACGATGTCCGACATCCGGCCGGTGCGATGCGCGGACACCGCGGCCAGCAGCGCCGCCTCGCCGGACAGCGTGGCCCGGTCGGCGTCGGTGAGCGACTCCAGATCGAACACCTCGTCCGAGACGCCGAGCACCTGCCGGCCCCGGGTCTGCAGGTGCCGGCGCCGGCGCAGGCCCAGCGCCTCGGCCGGGGTGGCCCGGTAGAACGGCTGCGCCGCCGGCGCCCGCCAGTCCACCAGCAGCGTGTCGTGCCCGGAGTCGGTGAGCCCGATCCGGCCGACGTGGTAGCGCTCGCCGGTGTCGAAGTCCAGCCGGCCGAAGCACAGCCCGGCGTCGACCGCGTTCAGCTGGGCCAGCCGGTCCTCGTGCCGGGTGGCGAACGCGTCCCGCTCGGAGCGGGACTGGTGCGTGCCGCTCGCCCCGGCCAGCCGGATCTCGCGCAGCCGCAACATGGTCTGCTCGCGCAGCTCGTCCAGCCGGGCGTACAGCGTGGTCACGTACTGCTGCTCGCGGACCAGTTCATCCTCGCGCGCCGGCACTCGGAGGTTCCCCTCACTCTCAGTCACTCGTTCCGCGTGGGTTCGGCCCCGCCGCGGCTGTCCAGATTAGGCTGCGGCGATGACCAGTGGCGTCTCGCATGCGGTAGGCCTGCCGACGATGGGCGAGTTCGGCGACCCGGCCACGCTCGTCGACCTGGCCCGGGCCGCCGATGAGGCCGGCTGGGACGGCGTTTTCTTCTGGGATCACCTGCTCTGGCGTGATCCGTCCTGGCCGGTGGCCAACTCGACCGTGGTGGTCGGCGCGGCCGCCGCGGTCACCACCCGGGTCCGGTTGGGGATCATGGTGAACGCGGTGGCCCGGCGCCGGCCGGCCCAGCTCGCCGCCGAGACCGCCACCCTGGACGCGCTGTCCGGCGGGCGGGCGGTGTTCGGGGCCGCGCTCGGCTCGTACCCGGACGAGTGGACCCGGCTCGGCGAGGACGGCGATCCGCGGACCCGGGCCGACCTGATGGACGAGAGCCTGACCGTGATCGACGCGCTGTGGTCCGGCGCCCCGGTGACGCACCGCGGCGCCGCGCTCACGGTGGACCAGGTACGGATGGCGCTCACCCCGGTACAGCGGCCGCGGGTGCCGGTCTGGATCGGCGGCAGCTGGCCGGCCCGCCGCCCGTTCCGCCGGGCCGCCCGCTGGGACGGCGTGATGCCCACCCACCGGGAGTACCCGAGCGGCACCACGATGCCGCCGGCCACGCTGGCCGAGGTGCTGGCGTACGTGGGCGAGCACCGCGACCCCGCCGCCGGGCCGCTCGACGTCGTGCTGGAGGGACGCACCGAACCGGGCGACACCAGCACCGTGGCGGCGTACGCCGAGGTAGGGCTGACCTGGTGGATCGAGGCGTTCGGCTGGTGGCGCGGCGGCCTGGCCACGGCCCGGCAGCGGATCGCCGCCGGCCCACCCGGCTGAGCGCCGGGCCGCGGCACCGCGCGGGCACCGGGCGCCGGGCAGCAGGCGGCGGGTCAGCGGGCGGCGGGTCAGCGGGCGGCGGGTCAGCGGACCAGGGCCGGCCGGGCGGCGCCCCAGAGCAGATCCGCGGCGGCCGGCCGGCCGAAGTAGTAGCCCTGCACGGTCTCGCAGCCCAACCGGCGCAGTAGCTCCAGCTGGTCGGCGGTCTCGACCCCCTCCGCGACGATCACCAGGTCCAGCGTCCGGGCCAGGCTGATGACCATCGCGACGATCGCCTCGTCCTCGCGGTCCTGCCCGAGGCCGGCCACGAAGGAGCGGTCGATCTTGAGCATCTCGACCGGGAACCGGCGCAGGTAGGCCAGCGAGGAGTAGCCGGTGCCGAAGTCGTCGATGGCCAGGTGCGCGCCCAACGCCCGGATCGCGGCCAGCGTGCTGCCCACCACCGCCGCGTCGGTCATGATGCTGGTCTCGGTGATCTCCAGCCAGAGCGCGTCCGGGGGCAGCCCGCTGTCGGCCAGCACGGCCGCCACGGTCGGCACGAAGGACGGGTGGCTGAACTGCGCGCTGGACACGTTGACCGCCACGTGCAGCCGCTCGCAGCCGGGCTCGCCGGCCCGCCACGCCGAGGCCTGCCGGCAGGCCTCGGCCAGCACGGCCGCGCCGAGCGGGACGATCAGGCCGGTCTCCTCGGCGACGTCCAGGAACTCGCCGGGGCCGAGCAGGCCGGCGCTGGGATGCTGCCAGCGGACCAGCGCCTCGACGCCGACGACCAGGCCGGCCCGGGTGTCGACGATCGGCTGGTAGAGCACCCGCAGCTGGCCGCCGGCGACGGCCTGGCGCAGGTCCTGCTGGATCTCCATGCGGCGCTGCACCGCGACCCGCAGCGCGTCGTCGAACACCTCCACCCGGCCCCGGCCGCGCTCCTTGGCCCGGTACATGGCGACGTCCGCGTCCCGTAGCAGGTCCTCCGGCAGCAGGGTGGTCCCGCCGTCGGTGAGCGCGATGCCGACGCTGGCGCCCACGCTGACCTCCCGGTCGCCGCCGCACCGGATCGGGATCGGGGCGCTCAGCCCGGCCACGATCCGTTCGGCCAGCCGCACCGCGTCGGCGCCGGTGCCGAGCCCTTCGCTGATCACCACGAACTCGTCCCCGGCCAGCCGGGCGACCGTGTCGCCGGGACGCGCCATCGCGGTGAGCCGGCCGGCGACGGCGGTCAGCACCTCGTCCCCGGCCTCGTGCCCGCGCGAGTCGTTGATCAGCTTGAACCGGTCCAGGTCGACGAACAGCACCGCCATCCGGACACCGCTGCGCTGGCTGCGCAGCAGCGCCTGCTGCAGCCGGTCCAGGGCCAGCGCCCGGTTCGGCAGGCCGGTCAGCCCGTCCTGGCTGGCCTGCACGGACAGCCGCCGGGTGACGATCTCGGTCTGCGCCACCGTCTCGTTCAGCGCGGCTGCGACGTAGCTCAGCTCGTCCTGGGTGTCCACGCTGACCCGGACGCTCAGGTCGCCCTCACCGACCGCGTGCAGGGTGGCCACGATCCGCCGGATCGGCCGGGACAGCGACAGGTAGAAGCCGACGAACAGGTAGAGGGCCAGCAGCACCGCCGCGCCGGTGCCGACCTCGACCTGGCGGGCCCGGCTGGCGAAACGGTCGATCCGGGCCCGGAGCAGGTGGTCGAGGGCCGCCCCGGTGATGGTCGCGAACCGGACCGCGGCCGCCCGGGTCTCGTCGGCCGTACCGAACGGCACCTCGGTGAGCGAGCCGGTGGCCACCGCGGCGGACAGCCGGTTGCCGACCGCGAGGGTCGCACCGGCCAGTTGGCTGAACCCGACCTGGGTCGCCTCCCGCACCCACGGGTCCTGCGTGTTCGTGCCGACCGTGCGGATGGCCCGGTCCATGCTCGCCAGTGTGCTGGTCAGCACGCCGTTGGCCAGCCCGAGCTCGATCAGCACGGTGTGGTCCGGCTGGCCGAACCCGGCGGCGAGCGCGGCCCGGTCGATGCTGCGGCCGGCCACGTCCAGCAGCACCGGCAGCCGGAACTGCAGCGTGTCCATCAGGTAGTAGGTGTCCAGGTCCGGGTCCAGCGTCAGGTTCGACGTGTCGCCGACCCGGACGACCAGCTCGAGCAGCGCGTCCACCGCCGTGTTGAACGCCGGGTACCGGCTGTCGGCCGAGCCGACGCGGGCCAACGCACCGAGCAGCCGCCCGCGGGCCGCCCGCCAGTCGGCGGTCACCCCGAGCTCGGCGCCGAACTGCAGGTCGACCGCGGCCAGGTTGGCCAGGTCGGCGTCGAGGTCGGCGGTCAGCTGCGGGTCCAGCCGCCCCTGGCCGGTGCCGGGCGTGCCGACCGCCTGGTGCCGGGCCGCGACCATGTGCTCGACCAGCGCGATCAGCGGCTGCAGGTACGCCACCCCGTGCCGCTCCTTGGCGCTGAACGCGATCTGGCCGCGTTGCAGGCTCACGTACGCGTTGGCGACCAGACCCAGCGGCACCAGCAGCACCAGGCCGACCACGGCGAACTTCTGCGCATACCGCAGCCGGCCGATCAGCGTCGCGGCCGGTTGGAACGCCACACCGGCCGCCCGGAAGATCGCCGTCGCGCCCCGCCGGAACATGCCGGCGGTGGCGCGGCGACGAGGAGAGGCCATCCCTTCGTCCTCTCCCATGCCAGCGACGGGCTCAGGAACCCCTGGCGGAGGATCGGCTGGGCCGGCCCCAAGCTGAGGAAAACGTCAGCCGACGTCGATCAGCACCTTGCCGACCGCGTCGGCCTCGACCGCGGCGTGCGCGGCCGCGCACTGCTCCAGCGGGAAGCGGTGCAGCGGCAGGCCGGCCGCCGCGCCCACCCGCAGCGCGCCGGCCGCGACCGCCGCGGCCACGTCCGCCACCGCGTCCTGCTTGGCCTGCGCCGGCACGGTATAGACGAGCACGCCCTGGAACCGGATGTTGCGCGTCATCATCGTCCGGATCACCAGCTCGACCTTGTCGCCGCTGCCGCCCGCGTACGCCGCGACCACCGCGTCCGGGCCGGCCACGGCCAGGTCCAGCTCGGCGTTCGGGACCGGGGCGACCTCGACGATGATGTCCACCCCGGCCGGGGCCAGCTCCCTGATCGCCGCGGCCGGGTCGCCGGTCCGGTAGTTGATGACGTGCTGGGCGCCCGCCGCCGTGGCCAGCGCGGCCTTCGTCGGGCCGCTGACCGTGCTGAGCACCGTCGCGCCGGCCCACCGGGCCAGCTGGATGGCCGCGTTGCCGACCGCGCCGGCGCCACCGGCCACCAGCACGGTACGGCCGGTCAGCGCGCCCTCGGCGAGCCGGCGCGGGCCGTGGTCGGACACGGTCAGGCAGCGGTGCGCGGTCAGCGCCGGGATGCCCAGGCTGGCGCCCAGGTCGAAGGACGCCCCGGCCGGCAGCGGTACCGCCTGCGCCGCCGGCAGCGACAGGTACTCCTGCGCGGTGCCGTCGGCCCGCTGCCAGGCCGCCTCCCAGAGCCAGACCCGCTCGCCGATCCGGCCCGGGTCGACGCCCGCGCCGACCGCGTCCACCGTGCCGGCACCGTCCTGGTTGGGCACCACCTCGGGGAACGGCGCCGGCTGGCCCGGGCCGTTGCCGCTGCGCGACTTCCAGTCGGTCGGGTTCACGCCGGACACCGCGACCTTCACCCGGACCTCGCCCGGGCCCGGTTCCGGCACCGCCCGCTCGGTCAGCTGCAGTACGTCCGGCCCGCCTGTCTCGGCATACATGATCGCCTTCATGCCGAGCTACAGCCCCGGCCCGACCGGCCTTGTTCCCAACCGGGCGGGTTCCCCGCCGGGCTTGTTCGCGGCCGGGCGGGATGCCCGGCCGGTCAGGATGCCTGGCCGGACCGTTCCAGCACCATTCGGGCGATATCGACCCGGGAGCGTAGGTCCAGCTTGGTCAGGATGTGCGAGACGTGCGTCTGCACGGTCCGCCGGGACAGGTAGAGCTGCCCGGCGATCTGCGGGTTGGACAGCCCGTCCGAGACGAACTCGGCGACCCGGGCCTCGGCCGGGGTGAGGGCGTCCCAGCCGCGGTCCGGGCGGCGCCGCTGCGGCCGGGGCGACCGGCGGACGCCGAGCGCCCGGAACAGCGCCCGGACCCGGTCCACGTCGGACGCCGCACCCATCGCCTCGTACCGGCTCAGCGCGTCGCTGAGCACCGCGGCCGCCTCCTCCGGGCGGCCCTGCTCGGCGTGCGCGGCGGCGATGTCGATCAGCGCGTCGGCCAGCGCGGGCAGCATGCCGGTGCGGCGGTAGCGGTCGGCGGCCGCGGTCAGCCCGGCGACGTCCCGCGCCAGCAGGGCAGCACAGTGCGCGGCCACCGCGTTGGCCCGCGGCGACGCGTGCTCGCCGGCCCAGGTCGCGCCGACGGCCACCGCCTGCCGCGCGGTGTCCAGCTCACCCAGCCGCACCGCCAGCCGGGTCACCTCCAGGGTCAGCTCGCTGCTGCCGGTGTCGAAGCTGCCGAACTCGGCCAGCTCGGCGACCAGCGTGGCCAGCGCCGGCGCCGGCCCGGCGTCCCGCTCCCGCAGCAGCGCCCGGGCCACCGCCAGATCGCGCGCGCACCGGATGCCCACCTCGGCGGCCAGCTCGGTGCCGCGGGCAACCCGCTCGCGGGCGCCGTCGACGTCACCGCGGCGGGCCGCGATCAGCGCGTCCACCCCGGCCACGGCCACCCGCCAGCTGGGCACCGGCGGGGTCTCCATCGCCTCCGCCTCGGCCACCGCGTCGTCCCA
Source organism: uncultured Actinomycetota bacterium (assembly GCA_963714145.1). Taxonomy (GTDB): domain Bacteria; phylum Actinomycetota; class Actinomycetes; order Mycobacteriales; family CADCTP01; genus JBBWZH01. Next base: position 5,561,340 of record OY970235.1, read on the forward strand.
CCGGCCGGTCTCGTAGCAGATCAGCGCCACCGTGGCCTGGGCCATCGCCGCGCGCCGGACGTTGCCGACCCGGTCGGCCTCGGCCAGCACCTCCCGCACGATCACCTCGGCCTCCGCGGTCCGGCCGCCGACCAGCCGCTCCACCGCCTGGTTGTGGCCGACCAGCAGCCGCAGGTCGGACAGCGCCGGGTCGGCGCCGGCCATCGCCAGCGCCTGCTCGTGCAGGCTGGCCGCGTCTTCCCAGCTGGCCGAGTTCGCGGTCACCGCGGCCAGGATCGCCAGCGCCCAGGCCGTCGCCACCCGGTCGCCCGCCGCGCGGCCCTGGGCGAGCGCCAGCTCGGCCAGCCGGCGGCACTCGGCGATGCCGTCGGTCAGCCCGTAGGTGCGGGCCAGCAGGGTGTTCAGCCGGCCCTGGTGGGCCGGGCCGAGGCCGGGCGTGGCCAGCGCGCCGATCAGCGCCGGCCGCCCCTCGGCGACGCTGCCGAGGACGAGGTGGCAGTCGGTGCGCGTCCACAGCAGGTCGACCAGCAGGTCCGGGTCGGTCGTCCCACCGGCCACCCCGCCCGCGTCGGCGGCCAGCCGGGCGGCGGCCCGGGCGGCCACCCGCTCGGCGCCGGCCGTGTCACCGGTGCGCAACAGCGCGGTGGCCAGCCGGGCGGCCAGCAGGCCCGGCCGGGCGTCCGGGCCGGCGTGCTCCAGGGCGGCCTGCAGCAGGTCGGCGGCCACCCGCGGCGCCTGGTTGACCAACTGCTCGGCGTGCTCGGCCAGCCAGCCGGCCGGCCAGCCGGAGAGGTCGGCCACCGCATCCTGACCGGCCAGCGCGGCGTGCAGGTGCCGGGCCACCCGCAGCGCGGACGCGCCGCCGGCGGCCAGCGTCCGCGCGGTCTCCTCGTGCCAGGCCGCCCGGACCGCGGCGGGCACCTGCTCGTACAGCGCGGTACGGATCAGCGGGTGCCGGAACCGCAGCGCCCGGCCGGCGTCGGTCAGCACGCCGGCCGCCCGGGCCTGCTGCAACGGGCCGAGCAGGTCGGCCACCGACCGGCCGGTGACCTGGCGCAGCTCGTCCACCTCGAACTCGGTGCCGAGCAGCGCCGCGGTGCTGAGCAGCTCCCGGACCGGGCCGGGCAGGAAGTCCAGCCGGTCGGCGATGGCGGCGGCCAGCGAGCCCGGCACCGCGCTGCCGGTCAGCTCGAGCAGCCCGTCCGGGCCGGGCGCCAGCGAGCCGGCCCGGCGCAGCGCGGCCACCAGCTCGGCCAGGTAGAGCGGGTTGCCGCCGGCGCCGCCGGCCAGCCGCAGCAGCTCGGTCCCGGCCGGCCCGCCGGCGAGCCCGCTGACCAGCTCCCGCACCGCGGCCGGCGGCAGCGGCTCCAGCCCGAGCACCGTCGCGCCGGGCAGGTCGACCAGCCCGCGGCGCAGCGCCGCCAGGTCGTCCCGGCCGGGTGCCGGGCGCATCCCGCCGAGCAGCAGCAGCGGCACCTGCCCGGCCGCCCGGGCCAGCCGGTACCAGAGCCGGACGGTGGCCTCGTCCGCCGACTGCAGGTCGTCGATCACCAGCACCAGCGGGGTTTCCACGCACAGGTCGTCGACCAGCGCGAGCAGGTGTTCGGTCGCGGCTACCACCGGGTCGGCGCCGCCGCGGCCGGCGCCGGCGTCGCCGCGGAGCAGCCCGGCGATGTCGGCCCGGCGCGGGTCGTCCGCGCCCGGCCGGACGCCCAGCGCGTCCAGGAACGGCAGCAGCGGGAACGCGCCGGCCAGCTCGTCGCCGACGCCGGCGGCGAGTTGACAGCCGGCCGCCTCGGCCGTCGCGGTGGCCGCGCGCAGCAGCGCGGACTTACCCACCCCCGGCTCGCCGATCAGCAGAGCCACCCCGCCGCGGCCGGCGGCCAGGCCGCTGACCAGCGCCTGCAGGGTGGCGAGCTCCGATTCGCGACCGATCAGGGTCGCCGACCCGTCGGCCACCGCCCCGATCGCCGCCGCATGCACCACACGACGAGGCTACCGATCAGCGGATGGACTGGACATCCTTCACCGCGATGGCAGATCCGGCCCATTCCCGCTCAGCCGGCGGCTAAGTGCTCACCTAGAGCGTGCGGCCGAGCCCGGCGTCGGCCAGGGTGCCGCGCAGCGCGCGCAGCGCGTAGTACGAGCGGGACTTGACCGTGCCGGCCGGGATGCCCAACTGCTGTGCCGCCTCCGCCACCGTCCGGCCCTGGTAGTACAGCAGCGTGAGTACCTCGCGGTGCTCCTGGCTCAGCGTGGCCAACGCGTCCCGGACCACGTGCGCGGTGAGCAGCTTGTCGATCGGGTCGTGCGGCTCGGCGACGCCGTCCAGCGCGGCCGGGCCGACCTCGGCCGGCCGCCGGGCCTGCCGCCGCACCCGGTCGATGACCAGGTTGCGGACCACCGTGAACAGCCAGGGCCGGATCGCCGCCGGCTCGGCCAGCAGCCGGTCCGAGTGCCGCCAGGCGGCGACCATCGCCTCCTGCGTGATGTCCTGGGCCTGCTGCCAGTCGCCCGAGGTGAGCCGCGCGGCGTACCGCAGCAGCGCTGCCTCGTTGTTGCGGCACAGCTCGCTGATCGTCGGCTCCGGGATCGCCGTGTCCACCATGTCAACCTCCTCAGCCACCCGCCGGGCGATCCGGCCGCACCGCATCTGACTGAAATGGTGCGTGCCGGCCGGGCTGCGCCACATCGGCCAGGTCACGTAGATGCGAATGACGCCGGCCCGGCGCGATGGCGGAGGATGCCGTCATGGGCCCTACGCCACCCCCGCCGGACCAGCACCCGTCCCGGCTGCAGATCACGGTCTGGCCCGGCCCCGGGCTGGCGCCGAGCCGGTGGACGCTGACCGCCGATCCGCCCGGCGGTGACCACCCGGACCCGGCCGCCGCCTGCGCGGCGCTGGCCGCCGCACCCCGGCCGTTCGCCCCGGTGCCGGCCGGCACGATCTGTGCCCAGGTCTACGGCGGCCCGCAGACCGCGGCCATCGAAGGGAGCTGGGCCGGCCAGCCGGTGCGGGCCAGCTACTCCCGGGTGGACGGCTGCCAGATCGCCCGCTGGAACGCCCTCGCCGCGGTGTTCCAGACCGGCTGACCCGGCCCGCCGCGACGGTGGCGAGCCGCCGCTGCGGGCGGCATAGCGGGAGATTTCGGGCGTTGTCCCGCTCCGCCGGAATCGCCCCTTGCCTGCGTCGGCGGCGCGGGTCAGGCTCGGTCCGGCTCCCTGGGCCGCGACCGCGGCCGGCCGCCTGGCGGGTGCCGGAGGGGAAACGTCGTGCGCAGGTTGCCCGTTCTCGTCGCGGCCGGACTCGTCGCCGCCGCCACTGCCGCCACCCAGGGCCCGCTCCCGGCGGCCGCCACCCCGACCGCCCCCGGCCCGGCAGCCGCCGGTCCCGCCAGCGCGGCCGGCTCGGCGATCACGGCCGGCCCGGCAGCCGCGGCCGGCTCGGCTGCAGCAGCCGGCTCGGCGGGCGCGGCCGGTGGGCCGAAGCTGGCGGTCGGGGGTTACGACGTCACCCTGATCACCGGCGACAAGGTGCGGCTGACCGTGCAGCCGGACGGGCGGCAGAGCGCCGCGGTGGTGCCGGCGGCCCGCGACGACGGGCGGACGCCGTCGGTGCAGACGCAGGTCCGGGACGGCCGGCTGTACGTCATCCCGGACGACGCGGCCGGCTACCTCGGCAGCCGGCTGGACCGGGAGTTGTTCGACGTGACCGGGCTGGTCGCGGCCGGGTACGACGACCGGCACGCGGGCTCGGTGCCGGTGATCGTCGACTACCGCGCCGGCACCGGCGCCCTGCCACCGGGGATGCGGCAGACCGCCCGGCTGGCCTCGATCGGCGCGCTGGCCGCCCGGGTGTCCACAGTGGATGCGCCCAGGTTCGGCCGGGCGATGGCGGCGCAGGCCCGGCAGGACAAGCCGAGCCGACCGTCCACTCCGGACGGAACCACCGCGGCTGGGCCGCGGCCGAAGCCGCAGACCGTCCCGGCCAGCGGGCTGTTCAACGGCATCGACAAGATCTGGCTGGACAGCAGGGTCCGGGTGTCCGATGAGGACAGTGCGGCGCAGGTGGGTGCTCCGGCGGCCTGGGCGGCCGGCCTGACCGGCGCGGACGTCCCGGTGGCGGTGCTGGACACCGGCATCGACAGCACCCACCCGGACCTGGCCGGCAAGGTCACCGGGTCGGCCAACTTCTCCGGCGCCGGGTCCGACACCGACCACTTCGGGCACGGCAGCCACGTCGCGTCGATCATCGCCGGCACCGGCGCCGCGTCCGGCGGCAGCCGGCGCGGCATCGGCTTCGGCGCCGGCCTGCTGAACGTGAAGGTGCTCGACGACAACGGCAACGGCACCGACTCGGGCCTCATCGCCGGCGCCGAGTGGGCCGCCCAGCACGGCGCGAAGGTGGCCAACCTGAGCCTGGGCAGCCAGGGCTTCCACAACGACGGGACCGACCCGCTCAGCCAGGCGATCAACCAGCTCACCGAGCAGTACGGCACGCTGTTCGTGGTGGCCGCCGGCAACGACGGCCCCGGCGACTGGACGATCACCGCCCCCGGCACCGCGGACCGCGCGCTGACCGTCGGCGCGGTCGACAAGCAGGACGTGCTCGCCCCGTTCTCCAGCCGCGGTCCGCGGGTCGGCGACGCCGCGATCAAGCCGGACATCACCGCTCCGGGCGTCGGCATCATCGCCGCGAAGGCCGCCGGCAGCACGCTGGGCGAGCCGGTGGACGACGTCTACATGTCGCTGTCCGGCACCTCGATGGCCACCCCGCACGTGGCCGGCGCCGCCGCGGTGCTGCTGCAGCAGCACCCGGACTGGACCGCCGACGAGGTGAAGGCCGCGCTGGTCGGTACCGCCGCGCCGGCCGCCGCCGGCTACCCGGTCTTCCAACAGGGCGGCGGCCGGCTCGACCTGGCCCGGGCCACCGCGCAGCCGGTGGTCACCGAGACCGCGTCGCTGAGCCTCGGCTTCTTCGCCTATCCGCAGGCCGGCGCGCAGCCGGTGACCAGGCCGATCAGCTACCGCAACACCGGCAGCGCCGCAGTCACCCTGGCGCTGACCGCCGGCGTGACCGACCAGGACGGCACCGCGACCGCGCCCGGCGCGCTGGCCCTGAGCGCGAACCAGGTCACCGTGCCGGCCGGCGGCAGCGCGCAGGTGTCGGTCACGGTCGACCCCCGGATCGGCGGCTTCGGCCTGTACGGCGGCTACATCACCGCGACCGCACCGGGCGGCGTCGTGCTCCGGACGGCGGTCGGCTACTACCGCGAGTCGCTCCGGTACAACCTGACCGTCCAGGGGATCGCCCGGGACGGCCGGCCGGCCGGCGGCATCAGCAGCCTGGACGTGCTGAACGTGGACGACCGGAGCCGCTACCTGGCCAGCCTGATCGGCTTCACCGACGGCTCGGTCACGCTGCGGGTGCCGCCCGGCCACTACGCCCTGTTCGGCTACCTGTTCACCTACGACGAGCCGAGCGTGTACGCGCTGGACGGGGCGGCCGTGCACGCCCCGGAGGTGACCGTCGGCGGCGACACCACGGTGCTGCTGGACGGCCGGCGGGCCACCGAGATCGTGCCGAAGACGCCGGACGCCACCGAGCCGTCCACGATCACGCTGGACTACTACCGGTCCGACGCGCTCGGCCGCAGCTACGAGCACAGCTTCACGCTGACCCCGCCGATCAGCCACGCGTACGCGGCGCCGACCGGCCCGGTGCGGATCGGCAGGTTCGAGTTCTACAGCCAGTTCTCGCTGCGCGCGCCGATCATCCGGCTGCGCACCACCGGGCCGGCCGCGACCGACGTGCCCGCGCTCTACGCGGTCGGCTCGCCGCAGTTCGACGGCCACCGGAGGCTGCCGGTGGTGTACGCCGGGCTCGGCCGCACCGCCGACCTGGCCGGCCTGGACCTGCACGGCAAGGTCGCGCTGATCCGCCGCGGCGAGATCACGTTCCTGGAGAAGATGCGCAACGCGACCGCGGCCGGGACGGCGCTGATCCTGATCTTCAACCACTCCCCCGGCCAGCTGTTCATCGGCGGCGCGCCGGACACCGCGCCGGCGCTGTCGATGACCCAGGCTGCTGGTGAGGCGCTGCTCGCGCTGACCAGCCAGGGCCCGGTCACGATGGACCTGACCGGTGTGGTGGTCAGCCCGTACCAGTACGACCTGATCTTCCCGGAGCCGAACCGGATGCCGGCCCGGTTCAGCTACCCGGTCGGGCCGTCGAACGTGGCCAGGCTGGACACCAGCTACCACAGCGACCTCACCCCCCGACCGGCCGGCGAGGTGCGCTACTCGTGGCGGCCGTGGCAGTCGTTCGCGTTCGCGTTCCTGCGCACCATGCCCACCCCGCTGCACCGGCGCGAGTACGTGTCCACAGGCGACACCCGCTGGCAGCACAACGTGTACGCGTTCTCCTCGCCGGAGGTGCCGTTCGGCTCCGGCGGGTTCGAGGCGCCGACCACCTACCGGCCCGGGCAGCGGCTGACCGACACCTGGTGGGCGCAGCCGGCCCGGCCCGGTGCGCTGCCGGTGGATCTCGGCGGCACGGCCACCCGCACTGGCGACACGGTCGCCCTGACCCTGCCGCCGTTCCTGGACGCGCGGGGCCACTGGGCCTGGCTGGATGCCACCGACCGCGCCACCCTGGCGCTCTACCGGGACGGCCAGCTGATCGGCAGTGCCGACGGCGGCCAGGGCAGCTTCCCGGTACCGCCGGGCCCGGGCACCTACCGGATCGACCTGGACGTCAGCCGGACCGCCGACTGGTGGCCACTGTCCACATCGACCAGTACGAAGTGGACGGTGCGGTCGTCCCGACCGCGGTCGGGCAGCGCGGTGCTGCCGCTGCTCAGCCTGAACTACGGCGTCGCGCTGGACCCGCGCAACCGCGGTCGCCTGCCCGGCACGATGCTGCTGACCGTCGGGCACATCCCGGGCGCCACGGCATCCCGGATCACCGACACGAAGGTCTGGACCTCCGCCGACAGCGGCACCACCTGGACGCCCGCGCCGGTGCTCCGGACCGGCCACAATGGACAGTTCCGGGTGCTGCTGCCGCGCCCGCACAGGTCGGACGGCTTCGTCTCGGTCAAGGTGGTCGCGACCGACGGCAACGGCGGCAAGGTGCAGCAGATCATCACCCGGGCCTGGGCGGTGCTCACCTGACAGACGGCTGACCTGGCGGCGCCGGGCCGGGCCGGCGCCGCTGGGGGCCGGCCCTGGGGCCGGCTTGAGATCAGCCGGGGCGCCGGCTCAGCGGCCCAGCCCGGCCACCAGGTTGATCGTGCTGGCCAGGATGACCGCGCCGAACAGGTACGAGAGCAGCGCGTGCCGCAGCGCCACCGCCCGCATCCGGCTGTTGGTGAACTCGGTGTCGGAGACCTGGAACGTCATCCCGATGGTGAACGCCAGGTAGGCGAAGTCCAGATAGGTGGGTTTCTCGTCCTGGTTGAAGTCGACCCCGCCGTCCGGGTCGACGTAGTACAGCCGGGCGTAGCGCAGCATGAAGACCACGTGCACCACCGCCCAGGACGCCACCACGCTGGCCAGCGCCAGCGCGATCTGCACCACCGCGGTGGCCCCGCTCTGCGACCCGGTGCTGGCGATCACCAGCCCGACCGCGCCCAGGCTGGCCACGCTGGCCAGCAGCAGCACCGCGTCGGCGGTGGCCTGCCCCGGGTCCTCCCGGCCGGCCCGGACCGCGGTCGCCTCGGCGTCCAGCCGGCGCACGGTCAGCCACTCCCAGGCCACGTAGCCGGCCGCCGCGATCTCCCAGCCCAACTGCGGCCCGAGCTGCCAGGGGCCGAGCATCGAGGTGAGCACCCCGGCGAGGAGCCCGACCAGGCCGACCAGGGCCACCCGGGCCCGCGCCGAGCCGGCCATGTCCGCCGGCCGCCGGGGCCGGTCACTCGTCACAACCGGCAGTCGTACCCGACCCGCCACCAGGTGTCGAGCCCCCCACCCGACCCGCCGGTCAGGCCGAACCGCTCGGCGGCTCCGGCCGGTCGTGCGGCGGCGCCGCGGCGGGCGGGCCCGGCCGGGTGCTGCCGTCGGCGAGCCGGGCCAGCCAGTCGAGCACCGGCTTCACCCCGGCCTGCACCACCGCATTGGTACGCGCCACCGTCCGCTGCAGGTCGGCGCCGACCTGGACGGCGTACTGGACGAAGCTGATCGCCGCCGGCATGGCCAGATCCGGATCGCACCAGACGGCGCCCTCACCGGCCGCCCAGCCGGCCGTGCCGGTCGCCCACTCGCCGTACATCGAGGCCAGGTCGGGGTAGCGCGGGGCGTCGTAGCCCGGGCCGACCCGGCCGGTGAAGTCGACCAGCGCGACCACCCGGGCGTGCTCGGCCCGCCAGCCGGTCTCATGCTCCACGTACCGGCCCCAGAGCCGGACCGCGCCGACCACGCCGTGCGCCGGCGAGCCCGGGTCGCCACACTGGCACGCCCGGATCGGCTCCCGGTGCGCCCAGATCCCGCACCGGGACCGCAGCGCCGGCACCTGGTGCCCGGGCCAGACCCGGAACGGCGCGCAGTTGCCGAAGCCCACCCCGTCCAGGCCGCGGCAGATCGCCGTCTGCGCCCCGGACTCCCACACGTGCGGCACCCCGAGGCCGACCAGGTCGCCGGCCGAGGAGACCCGCCAGCGGCGGAAGCCGATGACGCTCATCCGGGGGCCGGGACCGGCTCCGGACGGGGGGCCGCGGGCTCCTGTGCCGGCGGCAGATCGGCCGGCTCGAACTCCGGCCACTCGCCTTCACGCACCGGCTCACCGATGTTCGCCATGCCGGCCATTGTCCCCCAACAACCGCCCGGCGGCGCCCCTCAGATCGCCAGCCGGCCGCGGTGCGGCGGCCCGGGTTGAACCCGGGCCGGGCCCGGTCCGTGTAGTTCCAGGTGCGGGCCGACCCGGCCGGCGGGGCAGGGCTGGGTGCGGTCGGCCGAACCGATCCGAGGGAGGCTCCACCAGGTGTACGCGCACCGCAGGGCCGCCGTGCTGAGCGCCGGCGGCCTGTTCGTTTTCCTGCTCGGAGCGGTGGCGGCCAGCCCGGCCAGCGCGCACGGGGCGATGAGCAACCCGGTCAGCCGCGTCTACGCCTGCGGCACCGAGGGCGGTTCCCGGGCCGGCTCGGCCGCCTGCCAGGCCGCCCGGTCGGCCAGCGGCCGGCAGTCATTCGCCGACTGGGACGAGATCCGGGTGCCGGGCATCGCCGGCCGGGACAAGCAGCTGATCCCGGACGGGAAGCTGTGCAGCGGCGGGCTGTCCGAGTTCCGCGGCCTGGACCTGCCGCGCACCGACTGGCCGAGCACGCAACTGCCGTCCGGCACCGCGTTCCGGTTCGCCTACCGGACGACGATCGCGCACGCCGGCACCTTCCGGCTGTACGTGACCCGGGACGGCTACCGGCCGACCAGGGCGCTGACCTGGGCGATGCTGGAGTCGGCGCCGTTCTTCACGGTGACGAACCCGGCCGTCACCGGCGGGGCGTACTCGTTCACCGCGAAGCTGCCGCGCAAGTCCGGCCGGCACATCATCTACACGGTCTGGCAGAACTCCAGCACGTCGGACACCTACTACTCGTGCTCCGACGTGGTCTTCCCGGCCGCAAAGCCGGCCGCCGGCGGCGGCAGCACCAGCACCAGGCCGCCGGCCAGCAGGCCGGCCAGCACGCCATCCCGGGCGCCGGCCCGGACCACCACCCCACCGGCCACGCCGAGCCGCCCGGCCGGGCCGGCCACGCCGACCGCGCAGCCCGGCGCGCTGCCGGCGACCCAGCCGACCAGCCAGCCGCCGGTCGCCACCGACCTGGTCGCCGCGGCCCGGCCGGACCGCACCCCGCTGCTGCTCGCCGCCGCCGGCGTGGCCGCGGTGCTGGCCGCACTCACGGTGCTGCTCGTCGTCCGCCGCCGCGCCTGACGCCCCCTCCGCCGGCCGGCTCCAACCGACATCCAGCAGCCGGCTCCGGAGGCCGGCTCCAGCGGCCGGCTCCAGCGGCCGGCTTCAGCGGCCCGGCTCCGGCGGCCGGCTCCAACGACCGGCTCCGGAGGCCGGTTCTAGCGACCGGCTCCAGCGGCCCGGCTCCGGAGGCTGGCCCCGGCCGGGTCGGCACCCGCCTGAGCTACCCCACCAGGCACCGAGCCGGCCACGTCCTGTCACAGACTGATTACGACGGTGGCCTTGTCGTGACATCTACTGGTCCTGGCGCGAATGATGCATCCACCGTGCGCCCTTGAACCAAGGGCCCTTTCCACCCGGAGGACCGGCACTTGAGACCACTCTCGATCTGGGCTCGGCGAGGACTCGCCGCCGCCATGGCGGCCGGCCTGACGGTCGGCGTCATGGCGACCGCGGGCGTCACCGCCGCCAGCGCAGGCCCATCGGATCCCAATGGCTTACCCAAGCCGGCCGGCGACGTGCTCGGCAGCCGCGACCATGAACTGCTGGCCGCCGCCGAGGCCAAGCACGAACCGCGGGTCACCATGTTGGTCGCCGCCGACAGCGGCCGGACCAGCAACGTGGTCACCGGACTGACCAAGCTCGGCGGCATCATCGGCAAGCGGGTCGACTCGGTCGGCTATGTCCGGGTCAGCGTGCCGACCGCGGCCGTCCGGAAGGCCGCCGCACTGCCGGACATCACCGCGGTCGACCTGAACGAGACGATCCCGCTGCCCCGGGACCGGGCGGAGAGCCGGCCCGGGCACAACTCCGGGCCGCAGCAGCCGACGTCCGGCCCCGGCCCGCGCACCCCGGCCGCCAACCCGTTCATGCCGACCGCCGACACCGGCGCCGTCGCGTTCAAGCAGCAGCACCCGACCTGGGACGGCCGCGGCATCACGGTCGGCATCCTGGACACCGGCGTCGACGTGGACAACCCCGCGCTGCAGCGGACCTCCACCGGCGAGCGCAAGATCGTCGACTGGGTCACCGCGACCGACCCGGTCTTCGACGGGGACGCGACCTGGCGCGCCATGATCACCCCGGTGACCGGCCCGACGTTCACGTTCGCCGGCTCCACCTGGACCGCCCCGCCGGGCAACTGGCAGATCAACCGGTTCGCCGAGACCACCACCGCGGGCAGCGAGTTCGGCAGCGACGTGAACCGCGACGGCGACACCACCGACCGCTGGGGCATCCTCTACGACCCGGTCAGCCACGACATCCGGGTGGACGTCAACCAGAACCTCAACTTCACCGACGATCCGGTCATGCGGCCGTACAAGGAGAAGTTCGACATCGGCCACTTCGGCACGGACAACCCGGCGACCCCGGTGCACGAGTCCGCCCCGTTCACGGTCGAGTACCGCGAGGACGTCGACACCAGCCCGCTCGGCCTGCCCGGCGTGGCCGACTTCGTCAACATCGGCATCGTCTCGGACGCGCACGGCTCGCACGTCGCCGGCATCACCGCGGCCGAGAACATGCTCGGCAACCGGAACTTCGACGGTGCCGCCCCGGGCGCCAAGATCGTCTCGGCCCGGGCCTGCCTGTTCTCCGCCGGCTGCACCAACGCCGCGCTCACCGACGGCATGGTCGACCTGGTCACCAACCGGCACGTGGACGTGGTGAACATGTCCATCGGCGGGTTGCCGGCGCTGAACGACGGCAACAACGCCCAGGCCGAGCTGTACAACCGGCTGATCCGCGACTTCGGCGTGCAGCTGATCTTCTCGGCCGGCAACGACGGTCCGGGCACCAACACGGCCGGCGACCCGGCGGTGGCCACCGACGTGGTCAGCGTCGCCGCCAGCATCAGCCAGCAGACCTGGCTGGCCGACTACGGCTCGGTCACCCGCACCCCCTACCAGCTGCTGAACTTCTCCGGCCGCGGGCCGCGCGAGGACGGCGGCTTCAAGCCGAACATCACCGCCCCGGGCGCGGCGATCTCGACCTTCCCGATGTGGCTGGACGGCGCCCCGGTGGCTGAGGCGGGCTACGACCTGCCGCCCGGCCTCGGGTTCCTGCAGGGCACCTCGATGGCCTCGCCGCAGGCCACCGGCGCGACCGCGCTGCTGCTCTCGGCGGCCAAGGCGACCGGCCGCAGCATCGCCCCGGCGCAGCTGCGCCGGGCCCTCTACACCGCGGCCAACTGGATCCCCGGCGCCCCCGCGGACGGCCAGGGCAACGGGCTCTACGACGTCCCGGGCACCTGGTCGCTGCTGTCCCACGGCAGCATCGCCCCCCGCGGTTACACGGTCGATGCGCCGGTCTGCACGCCGCTGTCCGACTTCCTCGCCACCCCCGGCCGCGGTACCGGCATCTACAACCGGTGCACGCCGGCCGAGGGCGGTCAGCGGGCCGGCCAGACGAAGTCGTACCCGGTCACGATCACCCGGACCACCGGGCCGAACCTGCCGCTGCTGCACACGCTGCGCTGGGTCGGCAACGACGGCACGTTCAGTTCGCCGGGCCTGGTGCTGCTGCCGCTGAACCGGCCGGTCACGATCACCGTGCGGGCCAACGCCGCGGCCGGCGTGCACGGCGCGCTGCTGCGCATCGACGACCCGCTCACCTCGACGGTCGACGCCGAGTCGATGCACACCGTGATCGTGTCGAACGCTCCGGCGACGCCGAACTTCACGTTCGGGACCAGCGGCCGGGTCGACCGCAACCTGTACAAGTCCTACTTCGTCACGGTGCCGGTGGGCGCCGCGGCGCTGCAGGTCAACCTCGCCGGGCTGGCCACCGGGCAGCAGACCCGGTGGATCGCGATCAACCCGCTGGGCCTGCACATCGAGGCATCGTCCAGCCTGGTCTGCTACAGCAACTTCTCCGACGCCGCCGCGTGCAACCCGACGTCCCGGGCGTACCTGAACCCGATGCCCGGCGTCTGGGAGCTGGAAGTGGAGTCCCGGCGCACCTCACCGCTGCTGCAGAACCCGTTCCAGCTGACCGCCGCCATCCAGGGCGTCACGGTCAACCCGGCGACCACCACCCTGCCGGCGGTGACGGTGGGCACGCCGGCCCCGCTCAGCTGGACGCTGCGCAACGCGTTCGGCCCGGTCCGGGTGCACGCTCAGGGCGGCCCGCTGGGCAGCTCGGTGACCGCGCGCCCGACGATCGCGGCCGACGAGACCAGCACGTTCGCGCTGACCGTGCCGGCCGGCGCGTCCCGGCTGGACGTCACGATCGGCAACCCCAGCGACCCGGGTGCCGACCTGGACCTCACCGTCTTCCGGGACGGCGTGCAGGTCGGGTCGGACGCCGACAGCGACTCCGAGGAATCGGTGACGCTGCTGAACCCGGCGGCGGGCGAATACACGGTCGAGGTGGTCGGCTTCGCGGTGCCGGCGGGCACCACCCAGTACGACTACCGGGACGTGTTCTTCGCCCCGGCGCTCGGCTCGGTGACCACGTCCAGCGCGATCACCGCGCTGTCCAACGGGGCCAGCACCTCGGTCACCGGCTCGGTCGTCGTCTCGTCCGTCCCGCCCGCGGGCCGGACCCTGTTCGGTGACATGAACGTCGTCACCGACCAGGGCGCGGTGGTCGGCCACGGCTCGATCGCGATCGGCACCGTGAGCTAGGACCGGTCCAGATCGGCGCGGCGCCCGCTCCCAACCCCCCGGGAGCGGGCGCCGCGCCACGCTCGGCCCCGGTCGGAGGATCAGCGGGGGGTGCCGAAGTCCTGGGTCCAGTAGGTCTTGTAGGTGCTGGCCGGGTTGACGGCGTAGCCGACGCCCAGCTGGGTGAGCTTGCAGTTGAGAACGTTGGCGCGGTGGCCGGGGCTCTTCATCCAGGCGATCATCACGGCGTCCGCGTTCGGCTGGCCGGCGGCGATGTTCTCGGCGGCCCGGCTGTAGCGGTAGCCGGCGGCGGTCATCCGGGCGGCCGGGGTCTTGCCGTTGCGGCTGTTGTGCGAGAAGTAGTTGTGGACGGCCATGTCGGTGGTGTGTGCCTGGGCGACCCGGGTCAGCGTGGCGTTCACGGTCAGCGCCCGGCAGCCGTGCATCTTGCGCTGCGCGTTGGTCAGCGCGACGACCCGGGCGATGTAGGTGGCGGCGCTACTGCCAGCCGTGATCGCCACGGTGTCGATGGACGAGGTCGCGCCGAAGCCCGCCGTGGCGCCGATCGACGCCCCGGTCACCGCCCCCGCGGCGGTCGGGCCGGGCGCCGCGTTCGCGGCCCCGGCGAACCCGGTGAGCAGGCCGAGGGCGACCAGGGCCAGGCCGGGTACGACGGCTCGCCGGGTCGACGCCAGGGTTCGGAACATGGGCAGTGCCTCCCGTGAAGACGGCCAAGCCGGCCGGGCCACTGGCCCGGCCGGCGTTCCTGTCACGGGAGAGTTCGGTCGGCCGGCTGCGCGACGTAGGCAATATCCGTCGGTCGACCTGTGACTGCCGCCACCGCCGGCCGCGGGCTGGTCACGACGCCGGACGAGCGGCAGGGCTGGGCGGGCGCCGACCGGGTTGGGCCGGGCCGGGGCCGACCGGCCGGGGCCGACCAGGTCAGGTCGGGGCCGACCAGGTCAGGTCGGGGTCGCCCGGGTCAGGTGCCGGGGCGATCGGGTCAGGCCGGGCCGGGGCCGACCGGCCGGGGTCGCCCGGGTCAGGCCGGGCCCGGGCCCATCGGGTCAGGCCGGGCCGGGGGCGACCGGGGCGTCCGCCGCGGTCTCGGCGTGCCGGACCCGGAGCTGGGCGCGGATCTCGTCCGGGGTGTAGCCGCGGCGGCGCCGCTCGGCCCGGGCGATCACCACGCCGGTCGCGGCGACCCCGACGATGCCGGCCAACCCGAGTGCCTTCCACCCGCCGAGGGCCCGTTCACGCTTGCGCATCGCACCAGGCTAATGGGCCCGGCCGGCGGCACCCTACGCTGTGCCGATGCCGTCCGAGATCAGCCTGGACGCGGCGCTGGAGCTGACCCGCACCGGCGACCTCTGGCTGTTCCGCGGCCGGGCCGCCGCCGACCGGGTGATCCAGCTCGGCACGAACAGCCCGGTCAACCACGTCGGGATGACCGTCGCGCTGGACGACCTGCCGCCGCTGATGTGGCACGCCGAGCTCGGCCGGTCGCTGCCGGATGTCTGGTCCGGCGACCGGCACCGCGGCGTGCAGCTGCACGACCTGCGCGCGGCGGTGCTGGTCTGGGCCACCCGGTACGGGCAGCAGGCCTGGCTGCGCCAGCTGGACCACCCGATCGACCGGGCCGCCGAGGACGGCGTGCTGCGCATGATCGCGCGCCTGGACGGCACCCCGTTCCCGTCCACCGCCGCGCTCGCGGCGCGCTGGCTGCGTGGCCGGCTGCCCGGCCGGCGGGCGCAGACCGAGGCCGCCGTCGAGTCGGCGTACTGCGCCGAGGTGGTGGCCGGCACGTACCAGGCGATGGGGCTGCTGCCGGCACACCGCCGACCCAGCTGGTACGACCCGGGCCGGTTCTGGAGCGGCGACGCGCTCCCGCTGCTGGACGGCGCCCGCCTCGGCGGCGAGATCGCCGTCACCATCCCGCCGTCCTGACCCCCGCCCGGTGTGCCCGGTCGGGGCAGCGGGCACGATCGGGGCATGACGGTGGGCTGGTGACCAGGGCGGGGGCGGGCGCGGTGCCGGCGGGGTTGGCCGGGCTGGCGGCGCTGACCGGGGCGGACCAGCGGCGGCGGGCCGACCTGCGGAAGATGAAGGCTTCCGCGACCGGGCTGCTGCTGCTCGCCGCGGTCGGCTACATCCTGGCCAGGCGCTGGGAGAACGGCGGCGGCCCGGCGGTCGCCGGCTACCTGCGGGCGGCCACCGAGGCGGGCATGGTCGGCGGGCTGGCCGACTGGTTCGCGGTGACCGCGCTGTTCCGCCGCCCGCTCGGGCTGCCGATCCCGCACACCGCGCTGATCCCCACCAAGAAGGACGCGCTGGGCGCCAGCCTGGGCGAGTTCGTCGGGGTGAACTTCCTGTCCGCGGCGGTGGTCGGCGAGCGCATCCAGCGGGCCGACGTGGCCGGCCTGGCCGGCCGCTGGCTGGCCACCCCGGGCCGGGCCGAGCGGGTGACCGCGGAGCTGGCGGTGGCGGCCCGCGGCGCGCTGGGCGTGCTGCGGGACGAGGACGTGCAGGCGGTGCTGGAGCAGGCGGTGGCCCGGCGGCTGCGCGCGGTACCGGTGGGCCCGGTGGCCGGCCGGCTGCTCGACCAGATCGTCGCCGACCAGGCCCATTCCCGGCTGGTCGACCTGGTGCTGGCGCACGCGCACGACTGGCTGCTCGCGAACCGGGACACCCTGGTCGGGGTGATCGCCGACCAGGGCCCGTCCTGGTCGCCCAAGTTCGTGGACCGGCGGATCGCGACCCGGGTGCACGCCGAGCTGATCCGGGTCACCGAGCAGGTGCGCGCCGATCCGGACCACCCGGCCCGGCAGGCCGCCGACAAGCTGCTCACCGACCTGGCCACGGCGCTGCGCACCGACCCGGCCACGATGGCCCGGGCCGACACGCTGGCCGCGGCGCTGCTGGACCGGCCACCCGTCCGGCAGGCGCTGGCCGACCTGGCCACCGCCGGACGCAAGCTGGTGCTGGACCTGATCGACGACCCGGCCAGCGAGCTGCGCACCCGCACCGCCGCCGGGCTGCGCGCGCTCGGCCAGCGGCTGGAGACCGACGCGGCGCTGCGCGAGAAGGCCAACGGCTGGCTGGAGGCGGCCGCCGCGCACGTCGTCACCAACTACCGGGACGAGCTGACCCGCACCATCACCGACACGGTCGCCCGCTGGGACGCAGCCGAGACCACCCGCAAGATCGAACTCCAGGTCGGCCGCGACCTGCAGTACATCCGGATCAACGGCACCGTCGTCGGCTCGCTCGCCGGGCTGGCCATCCACCTGGTCAGCCAGCTCCTGCTCTGAACCCGGCACGCGGGCCGGCCGGGCCGTGGTGCCGGCTGCTACGGCGGGCCGCCGGCCGGAGCGGCCGGAGCGAGGTGCGCCAGCGCGGCGGCCACCAGGGCGGCCACGCCGGTGGGCAGGGTGTGCGCGAGGTCGGGCGCGTACGCCGGGGAGTGGTTGGCCGGCAGCGCGGCCAGCTTCCCGGCCGGGGTATCACCGGGGGCGGCGGCCCACTGCCGGGGGCCGATCGAGCCGAGCATCCAGTAGCCGGTGGCGACGCCGGCCGCGGCCAGGTGACCGAAGTCCTCGGTGGCCATGGACGGCGGCCAGGCGATGATCCGGGCGGCGCCGAACAGGTCGGTGTGCGCGGCCCGGACCGCCGCGGTCACCCCGGCGTCCGGCAGGTTGGCCGGCGACTGCGCGACCACCCGGACCCCGGCCGGCCGATCACCGCCGGATGCCGCGCACTCGGCCCGGATCACCCGCTCCGCGGCGGCGGTCACCCGGGCCAGCGTGGCCGGGTGCAGCGCCCGGATCGTCACGCTCAGGGCGGCCTGGTCCGGCACCAGGTTGTGGCCGCCGCCGGCCCGCAGCTCGGTGACCGAGAGCACGGCCTGCTCGGCCGCCGGCACCTCCCGGGCGATGATCGCCTGCAGCCGCAGCACGATCGCGGCCGCGGTGACCACCGGGTCGATGGTCAGGTGCGGGGTGGCCGCGTGCCCGCCCCGGCCCGGCACGGTGACCTCGAGCATGGCGCCGGCCGCGGTGACCGCGCCGCCGCTGCCGTGCGCGACCATCCCGGCCAGCAGCGGCGCGGTGTGCTGGGCCAGCGCCACGTCCGGGCGGCCGAACCGGTCCAGCAGGCCGTCGGCCAGCATCGCCTGGGCCCCGGTCAGCGTCTCCTCGGCCGGCTGCCCGGCCAGCAGCAGCGTGCCGCGCCAGTGCTGCCGGTTCGCGCTGAGCAGCCGGGCCGCCCCGGCCAGCGCGGCCAGATGCAGGTCGTGCCCGCAGGCGTGCATCACCGGGGTGGGCCGCCCGTCCGGCCCGGTCGCGGTCGCCGTGCTGGCGTACCGCAGCCCGGTTTCCTCGGCCACCGGCAGCGCGTCCAGTTCGGCCCGCAGCAGTACGGTCGGGCCCGGACCGTTGCGCAGTTCGGCCAGCACGCCGTGGCCGCCGACGCCGCGGGCCACCCGCAACCCGTCCCGCTCCAGCCAGCCGGCGAACCGGCCGGCGGTGCGCTCCTCGGCGCCGGACAGCTCCGGGTTCGCGTGCAGGTCCAGGTACAGCACCGCGGCCTCGCCCACCACCCGGCGCTGGTCGGCCAGCACCGCCGCGACCGCGGTCACCCGCTCGCACCGCTCTCAGCGGATGAGAGCGGGACGCGGGGGCGACGGGGAGCGGTCCGGGAGCGGGCCCAGGTGGAATTGGTGCACCGGAGGCAATGGGGCCGCCGGAACAGCGGATCACCGACCATTGAGGGGCTCACCATGAACAACAACCTCACCTCGTTCAACAACGACCTGGCTTCGCTGGCGGACGAGCTGCTCGAGCTGGAGTCCGAGACCTTCGCGATCTCCGACTACGCCGACGCGTCGGAAGCCATCCTGGCCTCCTGCTCCTCGTCCGGCACCACCAGCACCTGCAGCAGCACCACCTCCACCACCAGCTGCAGCGCCTGAGCCAGCGCGACCCGCACGAGGGCCGCTCGCCCACCGGGTGAGCGGCCCTCGCGCGTCCGCGGGTCGCGCCGCCGGCCCGTCCCGCCACTGGCGATCCGGGCCGGAGGTTCGGTACCGGCCCGGCCGGCCCCCCGGTGCCCCGGCCGTCCGCCCGGCCGGCCACCGGGGCGGCGGCCAGCGGGGCGGCGATGCCCGGCAACCTGGTGGCGCCGTGGCGGGCGGGCGGTTCATGGGAACGGGTGCGGGACGCGGTGCAGTTCGGTGTCGGTGAGGTCGGTGTCCCGCCAGCCGGCGCGCCGGAAAGCGGTGCGCAGCCGGGGCAGCCGCAGCGCCCGCTGCCGGGCCCAGCCGAAGTCGATCGGCAGCAACCCGGGGACGATCGTGGCGACCGTGTGCAGGCCGAGCCGCCGCTGCTCCGGCGTGGTCTGGTCGACCACGATCACGTCGTGCCCGGCGGAGGTCAGCTCGCCCTGCACGTAGGCCAGGTCGTCCAGCAGGTCGGTGCTGGCCGGCGGCCGGGTCGGGTAGACCTCGCCGACTCCGGCGACCGCGCCCGGCTGCAGGTAGGCCCGCGCGTGCGGCCGCATCCGGGGCAGCCCGAACAGCGCGGAGTGGTCGGCCAGCTGCCGGATCCGGCCGTAGTCGTCGGCCATCGCCTCCAGCTCGGCCCGGCGCCGGGCCACCTGCCGGGGCAGGTGCGGGATGTAGGTGAGCACCTCGGACAGCGCCGCCTCGATCGCGGTCTCCGGGTCCAGGCTGGCGCCGGCGGCGAAGCAGAGCGTGCCCGGCCCGCCGTCCCGGCGGACGGCCAGCCCGGTGACGACCGGCACGGCCAGGTCGATCCGGTTGTCGAAGGCGTGCACCTGGTAGCCCTGCAGGTCGGCCCGGTCGGCCATGGCCCGGATCCGGCCGCTGCCCACCGAGGCCAGGTCGATCTCGGTCAGCCGGGCGCCGCCGTACCAGCCGAGCAGGAACGCGTCCCGCTCGATCAGCTCGAGCAGCCCGAACAGGACGGCCTCGGCCAGGCTGCCACCGGTGGCGCAGCCGCTGGACGTGGCGAACGCGAAGCCGTCACCGGGCCCGCCGCTGCTGTAGTGGCACAGCCGCTGCGGCACCAGGATCGGCCGCTGGTCGCGCAGCGAGAAACCCCACCACCACGGCATCTCCCGGTCCGGGTCGTACGGTGTCGCAAGTGGATCGTCGCGGTAGACGTGGTCTTCGTAGAGGCCGCAGTCGGTCGGGTCGAGCGCGGCGCCGGCCAGCTCCCGGTAGGTGCCGCGGACGGGTGTGTGCGGCCGGCGGCGGTGCGTGCCGGCGTACCGCTCGAGGCCCTCCAGCAACGCCAGCGACCGGCTGGTGGCGAACGAGTTGGCCTGCCCGCTCCAGGCCACGTCCAGCAGGCCGGCGTAGCCGCGGATGAACACGCTGCCGGTGACCGGCGCGGTGGTCGGCGAGGTGAGCGTCAGCATGGTGCCGGCGCCGAGCGCGCCGCAGACCGGGTTGGCCAGCGCGGCCGCCGGCAGGTCGAACTCGTCGGCTCCGGTCCGCCGGTAGGCGGTCGGGTGCCGTTTCGGTTGGCTCGCCAGGTCCAGGCCGGCCGGCCGGTCCGGGGTGAGCTGCTGGCAGCTGGGGCAGCGCGGGTCGGCCAGTACCGGGAAGGTCCGCACCCGCAGGCTGGCCAGGTCCACAGTGGACACCTGTGGCAGCCCGGCCGGCGGCAGCGCGGCCGGCGGCAGCGCGGGCGCCGGCGGCCCGCCGCGGTGCGCGGCGGCGTAGAGCACCCAGACCGCGTCCAGCTGGTACCCGGTCAGCACCGGCCAGGGTGCCACGCCCGCGCAGCCGACGCCGGTCTCCAGCGCCTCCCGCTCGGTCCGCGACCGCAGCCGCTGCCAGCGCACTGCCAGGCAGTGTCCACACGCGACGGGTGTGCCGCCGCCCCACGGTCCGATCAGGACACTGCGCGCGGTCAGCTGCACGTTGGCCGCCCGCCGCCCGGGGTCCGCGCCGGCCAGCGCGTCGGACCCGCCGAGCGCCGCGACGACCGGCGCCGGCAGCCCGGCCCGGTCCCGCTCGTGCCGCCGGGTGAGCGCCCGCTGCAGCACCGCCGCCGCGCCGGCCAGCGGCAGCACCCCGGCGACCGGTCCGGAGCGGGCCGCGGCCGGGTTCTGCTCGGCGAGCAGGCTCACGGCCGGTTGCTCCAGCGGAAGGCGCGCAGCCCGATCGCTCCGAAGAGGACGGTGAAGCCGGCCAGGGCGGCGCAGGCGATGCCGTAGTCGCCGAGGTCGCCGCGGCCGGCGATGGCGACCGCGATGCCGTCGTTGACGTACCGCAGCGGCAGCGCCTGGGAGATCGCCCGCAGCCAGCCCGGCATCAGGTCCAGCGGGAAGAACGAGCCGGAGACGAACGCCATCGGCACCATGATGCAGTTGGCGATCGCGGCCACCGCCTCCGGCGTCTGGGCCCGCGCGCCGACCACCACCCCGAGCGCCAGGAACGCGGCGACCGCCAGCACCAGCACCGGCAGCGCCAGCGGCCAGCGGCCGGAGACGTGCAGCCCGAACACCGGCAGCACCGCCACGCCGACGAACAGCCCCGCCTGCAGCAGCCCGATCACCTGTGCCAGCACCACCCGGGAACCGAGCACCGCGCGCAGCGACACCGGTGTCATCCGGATCAGCCGGAGCAGGTCGTCGTTGCGCCACTGCATGAGCGTGAACGCGACCCCGAACAGCGCCGCGTTCGCCACCCCCCAGGACAGCACGCCCGGCCCGATGTAGTTGATGTAGCTGTTGCCGGTGCCCTCCACGTCGCGCCCGGCGAAGATCAGGCCGAACACCACCAGGAACACCAGCGGGAACGCGAAGGTGAAGAACACGGTGGTCGCGTCCCGGATGGACGCCTTGTAGCCGGCCCTGATCAGGGCGGTGTACGCGGTCATCGCAGGCTCTCCGCTCCGGTCAGCTCGCCGGCCAGGTCGCCCGGCAGGTCGTCCGGCGGCCCGGCCGGCAGGTCGCCGTCCAGTTCGCCGGTCAGCTCCAGGTAGATGTCTTCCAGCGTCACGGTCCGGGTCTGCACGCCGTCCAGGCCGACCGCCTGGTCCAGCGCGGTCAGCGTCCGGCCGGACGCCCGGGTCTCGACCACCACCGAGCCGTCCGCGACCGTGACCCGGTCGGCGCCGTCCAGCGCCTGGGCCTGGCTGACGGTGATCCGGCCGGCCGGCACCAGCAGCCGGGTCGGCAGGGTGGAGCCGCCGATCAGCTCGCGCGGGCTGCCCAGCGCGACCACCGAGCCGGCGCTGATCACCGCGACCCGGTCGCAGAGCGCCTCGGCCTCGTCCAGGTGGTGGGTGGTGTAGATGATCGTCTTGCCGGCCGCCTTGAGCTCCTGCAGCAGCCGCCAGAGGCTGCGCCGGGCCTGCGGGTCGAGCGCGGCGGTCGGCTCGTCCAGGAAGATCAGCTCCGGGTCGTGCACCAGCGCGGACGCGATCGCCAGCCGCTGCCGCTGCCCGCCGGAGATCCGGGTGACCCGGGTGCCGGCCGCGGCGGTCAGCCCGACCAGTTCCAGCGCGCGGTCGGCGCCGGCGGCCGGCACGCCGTAGAGCGCGGCGACCGTCTGCAGGTGCTCGCGGGCGGTCAGCCGAGTGAAGAACGCCGAGCTCTGCGTCTGCACACCGATCCGCGGCAGCAACGTGACCGACCGCGGCGTCGGCGACATCCCGAGCACCAGCGCGGTACCGGCGTCCGGCTCGCGCAGGCCCTCGATGATCTCGATCAGGGTGGTCTTGCCGGCGCCGTTCGGGCCGATCAGGCCGAAGAACTCGCCACTGTGGACGGTCAGCGATACGCCACGCAGCGCGTGCACATCGCCGTACCGCTTCTCGATATCGGTCAGTACGACCGCCGGCGCCGCCGCGCCGCCGGCCCCGGATCCGGTCATGATTGCCTGCTCTCTACGTGAGGTGCGGTTCGGGCCCGGCGCAGCCGGGTGAGCAGCGGTGGCCGCCCGGACCGGTCCGGGCGGGCCAGCCAGCCGGCCAGCGTCATGAAGACGGCGACCACGGCGATCAGCACCACCGAGGAGCCGAGCGTGTCGATCGCCAGCCAGCGGCCGAGCAGCAGCACCCCGGTCAGCAGCGCGGCGTACAGCGTGATCGCGGTCAGCCCGTAGCCGGTGTAGATGACCCGGGCCCGGCGCGGATACGCCGCCGTGCCCTTGCCCCGGCCGACCAGCCGGCCGGCCGCCAGCCGGAGGAAGCGGCGGCTCTCGGTGGCCAGCCGGGACGTGTCCAGTGCGTGCCCGAGCGCCCGGTACCCGTCCAGCGGCGGCAGCGGGACCAGGTTCAGCAGCGCCTGCACCGCTCCGATCGCCAGCAGCCCGGCCACCGCCGCCCGCGGCGCCGAGCCGGGTGCCAGGGCCAGCCAGACCGCGGTCAGCGGCACCAGCACAGCCGCGTTGACCAGCGCGCCGACCAGCGCGATCGTCACCTGCCGCGACCGCGACCGCAGGTAGAGGTAGTCCTCCACCTGGCAGTGCAGGGTGACCAGGCTGACCCGGGTGACCGCGGCGCCACAGTGCCGGGCCACCACGCCGTGCGCGAGCTCGTGCAGCGCGGCGCTCAGGCCGGCCAGCGCGACCGCGGCCACCAGCCACCGGCCGTGCCGCAGCAGCCACCAGACGCCGCGGCCGAGCTCGCCGGCGTGCCAGGCCAGCAGCACCAGCATGGCCAGCACCAGCGCGGTCAACGGCACCGCCACCGCCCGGGTCAGCAGGAACCGCAGCCGCCGGTGCGCGGCCTCGATCGCCGGCACCGTCGCCGGCCGCCCGCCGCCCGCCGGCGGGCCGGGCGGTGCGCCGGCGAGCAGGCCGCGGCCGTGCAGCAGGCGGAGCAGCTGCTGCCAGTTGCCGTCGCCCAGCCGGCGGCCGAACCGCTCGGCGTACTCGTCGCCGATCTCGGCCAGGGTGCGGGTGCCGTCCAGCCGCCGGATCAGGAACTGCTCGCGGGCGGCCACCTCGAACGCCTTGCCGGTGCGCAGATCCTTGATCAGGCACACCTCGGTGGCGCCGCGCAGCAACGGCCGGGACAGCAGCACATCCGGGTGCAGCGCCGGCCGCTTGTCCAGCATGGTGGTCACCGGACACCGCCGGCAACGGCGGGCAGCTCGCTGCTGTCCCGCAGCGCCCGACCGAGCACGTAGGACAGGTACGCCTCGTCCCGGATCGTCACGTGGAACCGGTTGTTCGTCATGTGCAGGTACGGCGACAGCAGCGTGTCCAGCGCGGTGTCCGGGTCGGTGACCGGGACCGGGCCGGCGCCGTCGTGCCGGTCCAGCAGCAGCTCGCCGGCCCCGGCCAGGGCGACCACCCGCGTGCGCAGCTCGATACAGTGCGCGGCCCAGCCGCGCAGGAAGCCGGGCAGCCGCGCCGTCTGCGCGCTGTCCAGAGCATCCACTGTGGACTCCCAGCGGCGCCGCAGGGCCGGCGCGAGCGCGTCGTACTGCCGCTGGTACTCGGCGGTGCCGATGAAGTTGGTGCCGGCGAAGGCACGGTGCCAGAAGTGGTGGTAGCGGTCCAGGAACCCGGCCACCGCGTCCCGATCGACGCGCGGGCCGGCCAGCGGGTCGGCCAGTGGGCCGGCCGCCGGGGCGCGCAGGAAGCATCCGGCCATGCACCATCATCAGCTGCGCCGCGACCCCGAACAGGATCGGCCGCAGGTGCAGGTTCATCGTCCGCATCGCCTGCACGACCAGCTCGCTGGAGTGCTGGAAGTGCCACTCGGCCAGCGCGACCCCGGCCGGCCCGCCGTACTTGCCGTACTCCGGCTCGTACCGCCGCAAGCCGTACGAGTTGTTCGGCTGCAGCAGCATCCGGCCGTCCGGGCCGAGCAGTTCCGGCGGCGGGCCGGCCGGGTACTCCAGCGCGAACAGGGTGTTGTAGAGCTCGCCGAGGTAGCCGTGGCCCATCTCGTACAGGGCCGGGCGGCGGCGCAGGAACGCGGTGATCGCGGCCTCGGCCCGGTCCCGGACGGTGCCGGCCAGCGACGGGTCGGCCGGCCGCAGCCGCAGCCGGACGTGCGGCCCCTCCAGCCAGTAGTTGATGAAGAAGTGACCGGCCAGCAGGCCGTCCGCGGTCAGCTCCTCGACCAGCGGGCCGACGCACTGCACCAGCAGCGGCTGCGGGTTCGCCGCGTAGAAGATGTGCACGGCCAGCCACTCCCCCGGCCCGGCTCCGGCCGGGTCGACCGGGGTTGGCCCGGTCCGGGCTGGGCCGATCGGGGCAGGGCCGGGCAGCGCTGGGCCGGGCGGGGCGGTCATGGGTTCCTCCGGTGGGTCTGGACCGCCAGCTCGGCGACGTGCCCGCCGCCAGCGGAGCGGACGTGCAGGTGCTCCTCGCGCGGCAGCATCTCGGTCAGCACGACGTGGTCCACAGTGGACTTGAGCAGGCCCTCGAACGCGGTCAGCGACAGATAGCTGTCGAAGTCCAGGTACTGCGGCTTGGGCCGGGCGCCGGCACCCGGCTCGGCCGGGTAGACGGTGCCGAAGACCTGGCTGGGCAGGCCGTGCCGGCGCCGCCAGCGCTGCCAGCCGAGGAACCAGTCATGCTCGGCCAGCCCGGGCGACCGGCCCGGCAGGTCGCCGGCGCGCAGCCGCCAGCTCCGCCGGGCCAGCACCAGGCTGCCGTACCGGACCCGGGGCCGCGCGGTCACCCCGTCCACCGCCGGCCCGGCCGGCACGCCGCCCCAGACGTCCAGCCGGCCCATCGAGGTGGGCGAGAGCAGCAGCAGGGTCCGGGCCACCGCCGGCAGCGCCGCCGGGATCAGGTAGCCGAAGTAGAGCGGGACGACCTCGCGGCCCAGCCGCCGGGACCGCAGCACCAGCCGGGCCTCGGTCGGCTCGTGCACCAGGTAGAGGTCGGCCAGCGCGATCTGCCGGTCGGCCGGCCGGCAGCTGCTCTCGCCGGGGCAGACGATCTCGTGGTCGACCAGCTCGCCGTGCAGGTTCAGGTTGGTGCTGGCGGCGCCGCCGGTCACCTCGGCGAACAGCACGCCGGGCGGCTGCAGCCGGCGCGCGTCGGCGCGAAGCCGGGCGGCCAGATCCGGATCGCCGGGCCGGGTGCCGTCGAAGCAGTGGGTGAACCGGCTGAACGCGAACGAAAGCCCGCCGTAGGACTGGTTCAGCACCGCGACCGGGTCCTCGGCCCGGCCGACCAGCTGGAGGAAGTGGCTCTGGGCCAGCACCGGGCCGGCCGCCGGCGCCAGCAGCCCGGCCACCTCCTCGATCACCCCGGCACCGAGCCGGATCTCACCGCCCGGCCGCGCGTCCGGCGCCCCGCCCGGCCCTGCGCCGGGCGCGCCGTCCGGGCCACCGCGCGGCTGGCTCCCGGAGTCGCGGTAGGACTCCCACTGCTCGCACATGTGCGCGGCGAACCGTTGCCGGGCCGCGTCGATCGCGCTGATCCCGGGCAGGCTCATCCAGTTCTCCTCCGGCACGTAGCTGCCGGAATCGTCGAACGGCCGCCGGTCCGCGGTGAACGAGACGTACTGGTCGTAGAAGTCCTCGTGGAAGTCCTCGACCAGGCCGAGCACGTCGTCGCAGCGGCCGCCGGTGCCGAACCGGGCCTGGAAGAAGCCGGTGAACGTGATCCGGTGCGCCAGCGTCGGATCGAACGCCGGCAGGATCCGCTCCACCGCGTGCAGCGCCGGGCCGATCAGCTCCGTCCACTCGCGACGGTCCAATCGGGACGGTGCGGCGCCGAGCCGGGCGTCCTCGTAGAGCAGCGCCTGCGGCAGCGTCAGCTCGGCGCCCAGGGTGGCGGCCGCGGCGCCAAGGCCGGCGCGCAGCGCGGTCAGCAGGTCGCGGCGGCCGGCCGGGTCGGCGGCCGGGTAGCGGTCCACGCAGCCGATCGGCCCGGCCAGCGCGTCCGCCAGCCCGGTGGCCCAGCCCCGGTCCAGCGCCCGCAGCGCACCGGCCAGCGCGCGCAGCGGGTCGGCGCTGTGCACGTCGGTCTGCAGGCACGGCACCTGCAGCATGCCCAGCTGCAGCAGGGTGGACAGGTACCGCTCGCACTCGGCCGGGTCGGCGCCCTCGCTGTCGCCCAGCCAGCGCAGCACATCGCCGCAGCGCAGCCCGGGGCGGCCGGCGAACAGGCCGAGCAGCCGGTCCAGCACGCCACTGCGGCGCAGGAAGAACAGCCGGTCGCGGACCGCGTCGAAGCTGACCGAGGCGCTGTCATCGCCGGCGGTCACCCAGCGCCGGACGTACCGGATCCGCGTGTCGTCGTGCCGCCAGCCCGGGGTCAGCTCGACCGGCAGGTCACCGCGCCGGCCCTCGTCCGCCATGATCAGCTCGGTCAGCCGGGCCAGCACGACCACGTTCAGCCGGACCTGGCTGACCCACTCGGCGCCGACGGTCAGCACCGCTCCCGGCCCGGCCGCGCCGGACCCGCCCGACCCGCCCGACCGGCTGAACCCGGTCGGCCCGCCGGAGCCGGCCAGTCCGCCGGAGCCGGCCGGTCCGCCGGAGCCGTCGGATTCGCTGAACTCGCCCAGGCCGACGCCGGTGAAGGTGGCGAACGGGCTGGTCTTGCAGGCGGTCCGGTACAGGTAGGCGAGGACCGAGCGTTCCAGCTTGCGGCCCTTCTTGTCCGGCTGCCGGCCACCGCCGGCCAGCCCGCGCAGTTGTCCGGCGAGCACCGGTGAGGCCAGCGGCAGGCCGAGCCGCAGCCGGGGTTCGTCGGCCAGCCGGCGCAGCTCGTCCCGGCTGGTGGCCAGCTCGGCGGCCAGCACCTCGGCGCCGGCCGACCCGAGCTCGGCCAGTGCCTGCCGGTCCGCCAGCCAACCGGCCAGCTCGCCGCCGATCCCGGCGTCCAGGCCGGCGACGAGGGCCTGGACCCCGGCCGGGTCGGCCGGCAGCGCGGCCCGGAACACCTGCCGGCGCAGGTCCAGCAGCCGGCGCCGGGCCTGTTCGTCGGAGTTCGCGCCGACCAGCCCGTGCAGCCGGTCGGACAGCGCCGCGCCGCGGCCGAGCAGGTCGTCCTCGCGGCGCAGCGCCTCCGCCGCCCAGGCCCGCGACCGCGGGCAGCGCAGCCCGTGCACCGCGGCGAACGGCAGCCCGGCCACCCGCAGCATCAGCAGCGGCGCCAGTTCCAGCGCCCGGGTCGGAACCGGGTTCATCGTGGGCGAGACCGTCATGGCTACACCAGCTCGTAGCGGAAGTCGGCCGGCCGCGGCCGCTCGGGCCCGACCAGCATGATCAGCAGCGGCGCCTCGCCGGTCCCGGCCAGCCCCAGCTCCTCGACGTAGGAGACCGCGTCGAAGCCGAGCGCCACCCCGCAGCCCAGCCCGAGCGCGGCCGCGGCCGTGTAGCAGGCCTGCGCGATCGCCCCGATCGTCGCGTTGACCAGGTGGTAGCCGCGATCGCCGACCGCGTCCAGCACCGCACCGATGCGGACGGTCGGCACCAGCACCGCGCCGGCCTGCTCCAGGTTGTAGTTGGCCAGGAAGTAGTTGCGCTGCAGGAACTCGCCGGGCGGGCCGGGCCGGATCGGCCGCAGCGCGTTCGCCGCCGGGTCGTACTCGTACGAGCCGGCCGGCACCCGGTCCGCGTGGTTGACGAACGCGTACAGCCGGGCCAGCGGCGGGTCGCCGGCGTCGCAGCCGAACCGCACCCCGGCACTGGCCGCGAGCAGCGTGGCCAACTGCGCCGGCGCCAGCGGCCGCTGTGCCTCGAACCGGCCGAAGCTGCTCTTGCGCCGCCGCAGCGCGGTGCGGACGTCGGTCGGCAGCGGTTCCGGGTCCGGCAGGCTCAGCCGCGGGCCGGGGCGGGCCTCGACGGTCGCCGGGGCCAGCGCGCCGGGGGCCGGCCGGTCGGCCGCGTGCCCGGTGGTGGCCCGGTGCATCGCCACCACCGCGTCGAACGTCAGCACCCGCTGGGACCGCTCCTGGTCCGCGTGCCGGACGTGCACGCCGGCCAGCCCGATCGACTCGGCGCCGACCCCGGTCCACACCGGCCCGGCCGGACCGGCGGCCGCACCGGGGCCGGCCGGCTCGGGGCCCGCCGGGTCGGCCCAGCTGAGCGGGACGACCGCGAACAGACCCTCGGCGTCGTCGGCCAGGCCGAGCAGGCTGGCCAACCGCGGCTCGTCGAACCAGAGCGCCGGGTCGACCCGCAGGCCGTGCGCCTGCGCCCAGATCCGCCAGGTCTGCACGACGGTGCCGACGTCCATCGTCACCGCGTGGTAGGCGAAGTTGTTGTACTTGAAGGCGTTCTGCCAGTACTTCACGCCGATCACCAGGAACTGGTCGGCGCCGGCCGCGGGCAGGTCGCCCAGCGCGGCCCGCACCTCGGCGGTGACGTCGCCGAGCAGCAGCGGCTGCAGCGCGTGCCGCGGCGTCGAGTAGTAGTAGACGCCCGGCGTCAGCGGCCCGCCCGGCCCACAGACCCAGTAGACGCTGCACGGGTAGAGCCCGCCGCCGGACGCGGTGCCCCGGTTCCAGTTCGCGTGCGCGTACGACGGCAGCGCGGCCAGGTCGGTGTTCGCCTGCACGCCGAGCCGCCGGCCGATCTGCGCGTACGAGTCGAGCAGCATCCCGGCCAGCAGCGGCAGGGTGAACCCGCGGGCCGGGCCGGTCGGGCCGGCCAGCCCGGCGGCCACGGTGGCGCCCGGCTCGACCTCCCCGGGCGGCAGCGGCAGGACGTCCACGCCCGGGTAGTACTTGCCCTTGCGCGGGGCGTCGCCCCAGTTCGGGACGAAGTCCACCGGCTCCATCGGCTCCCGGCCGCGGGCCACGATCGCCGGCGCGTACTCGCTGGCGTAGCCCGTGGTGCGCTGTCTCACTGTCGTCATGGCTGCCTCGGGTCTGCGGGTCGGCGGGCGCGGATCGGGTGGCCCGGATCGGGCGCACCGGGCGGGGCCACGGGGTGGCCGGTCATCAGGTGGCCTCCGGAGGGAGCGGGCGCGGAGCGCGGGAGGCCACCGGGCGGTCTGGTCATGGGAACGGGTGGGGGGCCGGGTTGAGCTCGTCCGGGCGCAGCTCGCGGTCCTGCCGGCCGGCCGCGTGCAGCGCGGTCCGGACCCGGGGCAGCAGCGGCGCCCGCTGCCGCAGCCAGCCGAAGTCGATCGGCACCAGGCCGGGGACGATCACCTTGACCGTGTGCAGGCCGAGATCGCGCTGCTCCGGTGTGCTCTGGTCGACCGCGATCACGTCGAAGCCGGCGCCGGCCACCTGGGCCACCAGCCCGCGCAGGTCGTCGCGCAGGTCGGTCGACGGCGCCGGGCCCGAGCTGAACTGTTCGGCGATCGGGCTGGTTGGGCCGGGCCGGTCGAGCAGGAACGCCGCGTGCCGGGCCATCTCCGGCAGGCCGTACAGCAGCGGGTGGTCGTGCAGGCCGAGCACCCGGCCGAAGTCGTCCACCATCGGGCGCAGCCGGTCCCGGTCGGCGCCGGCCCGCATCCGCACCTTCACCGCGTCGGTGCCGATCTCGCAGAGGGCCGCCGCCACCGCCGCCTCCGGGTCGAGGCTGGCGCCGCCACCGAAGGCGAGCGTGCCGATGCCGCCGTCCCGGCGCACCGCGACCGCGGTCACCACCGGGATCGAGAAGGTGATCCGGGTGTCGAAGAACCGGGCCTGGTAGCCGTACATGGCCAGCCGGTCGACCATCTGCCGGGTGCTCGCCCGGGTGCTGCTGGCCGGGTCCATCTCGGGCAGCGCCGCCCGGCTGTACCAGCTGATGAGGAAGGCGTCCCGCTCGATGACCTCCATCAGTCCGAAGTAGACGGCCTCTTCCAGCGAGCCGCCGGACGCGCAGCCGTTCGAGGTCTCCTGCACGAACCGGGCTTCCACCGGCGGCGTGTGGTAGTAGGCCAGCACCTCGGGCACCAGGATCGGCCGGTCGTCCCGGAGCGAGTGCCCCCAGACCCAGGAGATCGGCACCTCCTCGGTGAACCGGGTCAGGTACGGGTTGGCCCGGTAGAACGCGTCGGAGTAGACGCCGCACTCGCGCGGGTCCAGCGCCGGGCCGTCGAGGTCGCGCAGCGGGGCGGTCAGGGTCGCCGCCCGGCCACGGGCGCGCAGCCCGGCGGCCCGCTCCAGCCCTTCCAGCACGGCCACCTTCGCGCTGTGCGCGTAGCTGTCGGCGTGCCCGCCGCACAACGTCTCGCGCAGGTACGGCCCGGACCGCAGGGTGAACGAGCCGATCACCGCCGCGGTCGTACTGGACGTCAGGTCGTGCAGCAGCGCGCCGCTCAGCCCGCCGCAGACCGGGTTCGCGTACGCCTCGGTGGACAGGCCGTACTCGTCGATGCCGCGCACCCGGAACGTGTCCGGATCCGGCTTGGGTGCCGGCCGCAGCACGATCGTGCCGCCGTCGCGGCTGTCGGCGGTGCGCCGGCCGCAGCGCGGGCACTCCGGGTCCGGCACCAGCGGCAGCCGGCGGACCCGCATGCTGGCCAGGTCGACGTGGTAGATCTCGGCGGTGCCCGGGGCCGGTTCCGGCCGGCCGTCCGGCAGCGCCGCGATCAGGCCGGCGATCAGGCCGGCCGCGAACGGGGTCGGGTAAGGCGATTCGCCGGCCGCCTGGGTCGGCCCGCCCAACTCCAGCGCGTCCCGCAGGTTGGCCGACCGGACCGACTGCCAGCGCCGCGCCAGGCAGCGCGAGCACGCCGGCTCCCCGGCCACCGGCCCGACGATCGCGTGCTGGCCGTACAGGAACACCGGCACCGCCCCCGCCGGCACCCCGTCCGCCGCGGCCAGTTCGTCCCGCACCCCGAGCGGGACGACCCGCACCGGCATCAGCCCGTCCCGGACGCCGAACCGCCCGACCGGCAGCCCGACCGGCAGCCCAGCGGGCAGCCCCGCCCCGGACGACCGGCCCGGCGGCCGCGCGTCGGCCGACCGGCCAACCCCGGCCGGCAGCCCGGTACCGGCCGGCAGGCTCGGGCCGGTCGCGGGGCCGGCCGGGCCGGCGAACCGGTCCGCCGGGCCGGAGCCGGTCGGGCCGGCGAACCGGTCCGCCGGGCCGGAGCCGGTCGGGCCGGCGGGTCGGGTCGGCGAGCCGGGATGGCTCGGGCCGGCGTCGGCCAGCCCGGGGTCGGCCAGCGCGGCGGCGATCAGGTTGGCCAGCCGGCCGGCCGCCCGGGCGCCCGGGACCGCCGGCCGGTCGGGCGCCGGATCCGTCGCCGGCACCGGCCGGGGCGGGCTCTGCAGCGTCATCGAACCGACCGCTCGGCCAGCAGCACCCGGGTGGTGGCCAGGCCGCCGCGGCGCAGGTCGGCGCTGGTGGTGACGGCGGCCAGCGCGTCCAGGCCGCCGGACCGCAGGCCGGCCAGCAGCGCCGCCCAACTGCCGGCCGCGGCCAGCCGGGCCGGCCGGTCGGCGGTGGGCCGCAGGGTGGCCGCGTCCAGGTCGCGCAGCAGCGGGTCGCCACTGTCCACCGACCGCCCGGTCTGCTGTCCCAGCTGGACGGCGCCGAGCAGGTCGCGGACCGCGGCCAGGGCCGCGTCCGTCCACTGTGGATGTGCGGCGGCCCGCCAGAGTGGCGCCCCGCCGGCCGGGTCGGCCACCCGGGCCAGCAGCGCGTACCCGCCGGCCACCCCGGACAGTTCCAGCAGTTCCAGCTCGACGCCGAGGTTCGCGGCCGACCGGGCCAGGAAGGTCAGTTCCGGACTGCCGCCGGCGGTGTCCAGGGCGACCCGGTTGACGGCGCCGCCGCGGATGGCGCCGAGCACCGCCCGGTAGGCCAGCGCGGACGCCAGCCCGTGCCGGGCCGCCTCGGCCAGCGTGCTGCCGGCACCGACGCCGGCCCCGGTCCGGACGAACCCGGCGCCGCGGTTGTCCGGCCCGTACGGGCGCACCGCCGCGGCCGGGACCAGCCAGCGCTCGCCGTCCAGCAGCGAGGTGGCCGGCAGCCAGCCGCCCGGGCCACCCTCCGGCCCGGGCCCGATGCCCGGCCCGGTCGCGATGCCCAGCGCGCCGGGGTCGATCGCCGGCGCCGAACCGGCCGGCACCCTTGGCACGCCGACGTGCTCGGCATACACACCGGCCGCCGCCCGCAGCGCCCGCTGCCGGGCCCCGGCGACATGATGCACGTCGAACGCGGCGATCTCGCGCCGGCCGGTGCCGACCGCCAACTCCAGCGTGCTCACCTTCAGCGGCGTCTGCACCCACGGCTCGTCGGTGAACCGGGTGAACACGCCGGCGTACCGGCCGACCAGCACCATCCGCTCGTTCAGGTCGACGATCGCCGCGTCCGCCGCCCGGTCCGCCGCCCCGGCCGGGTCGCCGTCACCGTCCACAGTGGACGGCTCGGTCGCCAGCTCGATCGGGCCATCCACAATGGACGGATCGGCGCTGTCGAGGGTGGCGCAGTTCGGACAGGACGGATGCGGGAACACCGGCTCAGTGAGAACGTCCAATGTGGACATGTTCTGGATGATCACCTTGCCGGCGGTCTCGGCCGGCAGCGCCTCGGTGGTCAGCCGGAAGATCTCGTAGCCGAGCAGGTTGCCGAGCATCGCGGCCACCGATCCGGCCGGCCGCGGGCCCGCCGCGGCCAGCGCCGGCAGGCTGACCCCGCGCCAGAGTTCGGCCGCCGCGGCGGCTTCCCCGTTGCCGCCCAGCCGCAGCGCCGCGCAGGTCCAGCAGCCGGCCTGGCCGGCCGCGGTCAGCGGCCCGACGACCGCCCGCGAGCCGATCGTCCACACCGGCAGCAGCGTCTTGCCCACCGGGACGCCGGCCGCCAGCAGCCGCACCGCGGCAGCCGCCCCGCCGACCACCACGACGTCGTAGTCGTCCAGGGCGGCCCAATCCAGCGCGGGCCCGGCCGGCTCGCCGGCGGACCCGGCCGGGCCGGCCAGGACGTCCAGGCGCACCGGGCAACCCGCCGCGATCAGCTCCGCCGCCTCGGCCCACACGTCGGCCGCGTCCAACTCCGGGACCAGCCCGACCGCCGCACACCCGTTGCGCACCAGGCTCAGCGCGCACCAGCGGGCCACCGCGTCGACTCCGAGCACGGCCACCCGGGTCTCCCGGAACCGCAGGAACCGCCGCGCCGGCTCGTCCTTGTAGTGCTCGATGTAGGCGAGCTGCGGGTCGAACCGGGCCGCCACCGCCGGGTCCAGCGCCGCCGGTGCGGCCGCCGAGGCCGGCACGTCCCGGGCGAAGTCCCGCTCGTACAAGGCCTTTACCAACTCGCCAACCATCTCCCGGTGCGCCGGGCCGAGTGCCGCGCAGATGTCGTCCACCCGGTGCTGGCCGTTCAGGTGCGGCACCACCAGCGAGGCGAACCGGTAGGCGGTGGCCGCGGTCAGGCTGAACCCGCCGTCCGCGTTGTGGAACAGCACGCCGTCGGGCGTCTTGGTGAACAGCAGGTCGCGCCGGATGCGGGGCCGGGTGCCGGCAACCGACTCGTACGCAGTAACCATCTCGGACACCTCTGTCTTCGCTGGTGGGATCTCAGCTGGTCGGGTCACCCGGTGGGGACGGCGGCGCTGCGGGCGAATTGCCGCAGCAGGTCGTGCATGGTGAAGTGGTCCGGCCCGGCGTCCAGCAGGTTCGCGTCGACCAGGACATCCAGAATCTGTTCGGCGGCCGCCCGGCTGGTGCCCAGTACCGCGGCGCCGGTGCCGGCGGAGAACACCGGCTCAGCGGATTCGGCCAGCCGGATGAACGCGTCCACCAGGTCGGGCTCGACCTGGCGCAGCCAGCCCGCCAGCCGGTGCGGCACGGACAGCCGCGGGTCGTCCGGCAGCGCGAGCCGGCCGACCGGGTCCTCGTCGAGCCAGTCGACCGCGTCGGCGATCCGCATCCGGGGCCGGATCACCAGCCGGGCGCCGACGATCCGCAGTGCGAGCGGGAAGTGCCCGCAGGCGATGGCCAACTCGGCCACCGCGGTCGGTTCGGCACCGGCCCGGTCGGCCCCCAGCAGCGCGGTCAGCAGCTCCCGCGACTCGTCCGGGTCGAGCGCGTCCAGCCGGTAGACCCGGGCGCCGTGCCTGGCCACCGGCCCGGCCAGGCTGAGCCGGCTGGTGACGATCACCGGCAGGTCCGGGTTGCACGCGGCCAGCGGCTCGCGCAGCTGCTCGGCGCTGACCGCGCCGTCCAGCACGACCAGCGCGTCCTCGGGCCGGCCGGCCCGGGCGGCGGTCAGGAACTCGGCCAGCGCCGCGGCGACCGCCGCGGCCGGCCGCGCCGCGTCGTCCGGCTGGCTGAGCGGGATCAGCGCCTGCGGCCCGGGCAGCGCCGGCCGGGCCAGCCGGGCGACGTGCAGTGCCAGCGCGGTCTTGCCGATGCCGGGCGGGCCGGTCAGCAGGTGCACGCCGGGGCCGGCGACGAGGGCCCCGACGATCGCCTCCGCGGTGGCCGCCCGGCCGGTGAAGTGCGGCACCACCGGCAGCCCGGGCCCGACCGGCCGGGCCGCCGGCTCGACCACCGCGGACGGCGCGCCCGGAGGGGTAGCCGGTGGTGCCGGGCTGCCCGGCGCGGCCGGCCGGGCCGGCGCCGGGCCGGGATTGTCCGGGGCACCGGCCGGATCGGCCAGCCGGACCGGCCACGGGCCGGCCGCCCAGCCGCCCACCGGCTGGCCCAGCTCGGCCCCCCGCAGGATCGCCGCCTCCAGCTCGCGCAGCGACCGGCCGGCGTCCAGGCCCAGCTCGCCGCGCAGGTAGTCCTTGACCCGGCGGATCTCGGCCAGCGCCTCGGCCTGCCGGCCGGTCCGGTAGAGCGCCTCGATCAGCTGCTCGGACAGCCGCTCGTGGCCGGGGTTGGCGCGAGCGGCGCTCCACAGGTCCGGCAGCGCGGCCCGGGCGGCGCCGAGGCCGATCTTCAGGTCGGACACCCGCTCCACCGCCCGCAGCCGCTCCTCGGCCAGCCGCGGCACCACGTCCCGGTGCAGCAGCTCGGACGGCACGTTCGCGAGCAGCGGCCCGCGCCAGAGCGCGAGCGCCTCGTCCAGCAGGTGCCGCTCCTCCTCCGGGTCGGCCTCGGCCGCCGCCCGCGCGACCAGCTGGCGGAACTCGACCAGGTCCAGCGTCCGCGGCCCGGCCAGCATCCGGTAGCCGCCCGGGACCGTCTCCACCGCCGTGTTCGCGATGCCGTGCTTGCTGAACAGTTGGCGCAGCCGCAGCACGCAGTTCTGCAGCGCGGCGCGCGCGGTGGCCGGTTGATCGTCGCCCCAGACCGCCTGTTGCAGGGTGCCGACGGCCACCACACCGTTGGGGTTGAGCAGCAACGTAGCCAGCAGGATGGTCGGCTTGGACGGCTGCAGCACGACCGCTTCGCCGCCGTCGGCGATGCTCAGCGGGCCGAGGAGCTGGAACCTCGGGGTCCGGTGCGCAGCCTCGGCAGCCGCCTCGGGGTCGTCGGTGCCGCGCAGCAGGCTGGTCACGGCGTTGCGGGCGGCGGGTTGGGCCGGCCGTATCGGCCGGGCTGGCGGGGGCTTCGAAGCGGTCGCGCAGCGGAGCTGAACGCACCGAATCCGGGCACGGTCGACCTCCTGGGGTCAGCATCAGGAGAAACTCGGCAACCGGCCGGTGCGCGCCGACCGCGTGCGGGCGGGACGTCTCCTTCGACTCGACTGTGGGTCATGTTCCGGGGCGCTCCTTGGCCCGCTCCAAGTTCGCGCCAATCTCCCGCTAAAGCGGACCGCGCACGCCGGCCCGACTCAACGCGTGCCATCCAGCCCGTCGTGGGACATCCGGCACTTCATCGCACGCAATCATGAGACTGGTCCGGACGACCTGATATGCAATGCGCGTATCCGGTGTCCAATCGAGCAACGACGCTGCCCGGGACGGCTACCCAGCACTGCCGGCGCGCAGGCGCCCCGGCCGGCGGCCGGGAGATAAACACCGAATTGCCAGCCACCTGCCCCGGACGGACCGGAACGATGGTGACTGGCAATTCGGCTGGCGGCCCGCTTGGCCCGGATAGCAGCAGCCGCCGATATCGGAAGTCAGGACGAGTGCACGACCCGGGCCACCGCGTCCTCGGCCGAATGGAATTCGGCGTAGCGGTGGTCCGGATCGGTGTGCAGCCGGTGGTCCCAGACCACCGCCCACACGCCGAGGGTGAGAATCGATAGCAGCAGCCAGGCCCGGTAGCCGCGCCGGCCGCGCCGGTCCGGCTGGAATGTGATCGGATTCTGCAGCAGCCCCAGCCCGGCCCAGGCCCGGGAAATCCGGTCGTTGAATTTCCGTTCGGTCACCTGGGCGTCCCACCAGTACCGGTTCATCCGGTACAGCACGACGAACCCGAAGCCGCCGAGGGTGCACAGCAGCAGCGGCACCGACCGGCGCGCGTTGATCGGGCGCAGCGGGCCCGCGTACGCCGCGCGGACCTCGGCCCGCGCCTCGATGAGCAGGTCATGCAGGTCGGCGTCGCTTCGACCGCACTGCTGGGCGTACCGGTCGGTCCAGTCCAGCACTGCCTCGTAGTACGGTGCCCGGCGCTGGCTGAACCGGTCGATCCGGCGGATCCGGCGGATCAGCAGGACAACCGGGTAACCGCCCAGAGTGGCCCAGGAAAGAAACAGCAAATAATACCAATAGTTGATCAGCGGTCGGTCACTCGCCGGCCGGTCGGCGATCGCCCGATCAATCGTGCCGACCGCGTACGCGAGATCCGCGGTGGTCGCCGGCGACCGGCCGGCGGAACTGGCGACGACCTCCGGTGATAAAACCAACGACCCAGCGGCATTCATCATTGCGCAGCCCCCCATTGTGCGCACGACCCCATCTGCGCTACCGGTTCCAGACGCTAGCAGCCGCCGGCGACCAGCCACCCGGGAATGCTCGAATCAACCTGCGGAGATAACCTGCCGGCCACCGCCGGGTAAACCCCCGGCCCACTCAGCCGGCCAGCGCGACAACCCAACTGGCCAGGTTCGCGCCGATGTAGTCGGCGGCGGCGGCCCAGTAGTCGCCGTGACCCTCCGCGTACAGCCGGGCCCAGGGCTGCTCGCCGGTCCGCGCGCCGTGCGCGAGCAGATCGGCCATGCCGCGGGTGTGCTCCTCGAGCAGCGCCGGCAACCGGAGCCGGTCCGGCCCGGTCGGGTCGTAGCCGTCCACCAGCGCCCGCAGCCGCGGCCCGTCCCGCCCCGGGTCCCCGCCCGGGCTGAGCGGGACGAACCCGTGCGCCGCATAGGCCAGGTCCCACATCCGCGAGCCCGGGCCGGCGCCGTCCCAGTCGATGAACACCCACCGGTCGGCCGCCCGGACCAGGTTCCACGGGGCCAGGTCGTGGTGGCAGATCAGATCCGCCCGGTCCGGCCGGATCGGCACCTCCCAGCGGGCGTCCGGCGGCGGTACGAACCCGGCGCTGGCGTCGTGCAGGTCGCGGATCAGCCGGCCGACCCGGGCCAGCTCGGCCGGGGTCAGCGGCGGCATCGTGTCGGCCAGCGGGCCGGCGACGAACTCCAGCACCTGCCGGCCGCGGCCGTCCCGGCCGAGCGGCCGCGGCGCCCCGGTGCAGCCGGCCCGTTCCAGGTGCGCCAGCAGCGCCGTCACCGCCGGGGTCGCCGGGGTGGCCGGCTTCCGCACGGTGCCACCCACCCGGACCACCCCGGCCGCCACGTTCCCGCCGGCCAGCGGCACCTCAGCCACGACACCTCCACCCCGGTCCGGCCCGCGCCGTCCAGCCGGCCCGGCTCCGCTCCGCTCGGCCAGATCCAGCCGCCTGGCCCGCCCCTCCCGGCCCGGGCCCGCTCGGCCCGGCAGCCCGCTCAGCGGACCGGGCGGGGTCAGCGTAAATGGGATGTGGGCGGCCGGGGTCGGGGCCTAGAGTGCCCGCACGCCCTCGGGCCGGAGGAGGTGAGCGCCATGACTACGCCGATGTTGTCGCGCTCCCACCCCGCCCGGGCGTTCTCGCGGGGCTGATCGGGGGCGCACGTTCCCGAAGGGATCCCCCCCGTGACCGAATTGGTCATCCGCTCGCTCGCCGCCGGCGAGGAGCACCTGTTCGAACAGTTCGCCGACCCGGCCCAGGTCCCGGTCGGCCGGGCCGCGCTCGGCCGCAGCTACCGGGACTTCACCGCCGCCAACGAGTACCGCCCGGCGTGGACCTGGGTGGCGCTGCGTGGCGACCGGGTGGTCGCCCGCGCCGCCTGGTGGGGCGGCCCCACCGACGACGCCCCGTGCTGCCTGGACTGGTTCGATCTGTCCGAGCCGGCCGCCGGTGTCGCGCTGCTGCGGGCCGCCGGGCTGCGCTACGAGTACTACCTGCCGCTGCCGCCGGGCTGGCGGAACCTGCCGGCGGTCCGGGCCGCCGCCCAGCTGCGGATCGACGCGGCCATCGGCAGCGGCATGCGCCCGCTGGTGGAACGCTTCCACTACCGCTGGACACCGGCCAACGGGCTACCGCCGCGCCCGGGCCGGCTCCGTTACGAACCCGAGCCGGACGACGCGGTGATCCTGGACGCGCTGCGCCGGATGGAACACGGCAGCCTGGACGCGCACTCGCGGGCGGCGATCGCGGCGCACGGCATCGACGAGGCGGCCAAGGAGGACCTGAAGACCCTGCACTGGTTCCCGTCGCCGCGGGACTGGTGGCGGCTGGCGTACACGCCCGGCGGTGAGCTGGTCGGGCTGACCATCCCGGCCCGCAACTACGCCGACCCGGTGGTCGGCCTGATCGGCGTGGTGCCCGAGCAGCGCGGCCACGGCTACGGCTACGACCTGCTGGTGGAGTGCACACACCTGCTGGTCGAGGCCGGCGCGGACCGGGTGGTCGCCGCGACCGACCAGACGAACACGCCGATGGCGGCGGCGTTCGCCAGGGCCGGCTACCCGATCGACCGCGAGCTGGTCTTCCTGGAGTGACCCGACGCCGGGTATCCGTCCCCGCCGCGGCAAGACGCAACCGCGGCGGGGACGGCAGGAGGTGGAATCGCCCGGACTCGACGCCACCGTCCGATCAGTGCCGGCGCCTACTCCCAGGACGCCGACTGACGGGTCTGTGTACTGCTCACCTGCATGCCGGGAACGGTAGGCACCGGGTCTGACAACCGGCTGAGAATCGGCTTACGCACCGCGTGGCCGGGCCCGGCCGGCCGGCAGCGGCTGGAACGGCGCCGGGGTGACGCCGATCTCGGCCATCCGGGTGGCGTAGTCCCGGTACCGGCGGCGGGCCTCGCCGTGCCGGCCCGCGGCCCGCAGCGTCTGCACCAGCTGCCGGTGCGCCGGCTCGTCGTACGGGTCGTGGCCGAGCAGTTGGCGCAGATGGTGTTCGCGCTGGTCGACGTCGCCGGTGCGGCGGATCAGCGCCCGCAGCACCGCGATGTGCGTGGTCCGGGCCAGGTCGCGCAGCCCCTCGGCCCACTCGTCGTACGGGTCCTCGGGCAGGAAGTCCCCGGTGTACGCGGCCTCGGCGGCAGCCAGCAGGCCGCGCGCGGCCTGATCGTCGCCGCGGTCGGCGGCCTGCGCGGTGGCCGCCGCGGTCAGGAACGCGTCCACGTCCAGCTCGACCATGCTCAGGTCGAGGGTGACCGTGTGCCGGTCGGCCAGGATCGGCCCGGCGTCCGGACTGCCGTCCGGCTCGGCCGGGTCCGGGGTGAGCACGGTCCGCAGGGTGGACAGCAGCACCGAGAGCCGGTTCGCGGTCCGGTCGGACGGGTCGTCCGGCCAGAGCAGGTTGACCAGCCGCTCCCGGGTCGCCGGCCGGCCGCGATGGGTCACCAGGATCTTGAACAGGTCCCGGGCCTTCTTCGACCGCCACTCCGCGGACGGGATCGGCTGGCCGCCGCGCAGCACCCGGAACTCACCCAGCGTGCGCACCGCGATCGGCGGCCGCGGCGCCGGCACCGCCAGCGCACCGGCCACCCCGGTGTCCAGCCGCACGCCGAGTTCGGTCAGGTCGCGGGTGGCCGCGTCGACGGCGGCCCGGCCGGACGGGCCGGCCAGCCGGGCGGTGAGCAGCCGCACCCGGGCGTCGCCGACCGGGTCGCCCAGCTCGGCCCAGACCGCGGCCGCCTCGTCCAGCAGGCCGGCCGCGGCCAC
Source organism: uncultured Actinomycetota bacterium (assembly GCA_963714145.1). Lineage (GTDB taxonomy): Bacteria > Actinomycetota > Actinomycetes > Mycobacteriales > CADCTP01 > JBBWZH01. The sequence continues at coordinate 5,601,808 of OY970235.1, forward strand.
CGGCTCCGGCGCGGCCAGCACGGCCAGCTCCAGCGCCTCGGCCAGCCCGGCCTGGTCGCGGCGGGCGCCGGCGGCGGCCCGGGCGGCGGCCGCGTCCCGGCCGGCCGCGCCGCGGTCGCCGGCCTGCAGCGCCACCCAGCCGCGGGCCAGCAGCGCCGGCACCGTGCCGGTGCCGGAGGCCAGCCGCACCGCCCGGCCGGCCAGCGCGGCCGCGGCGGCCAGGTCGTCGGCGGCGGTGGCGCGGGCCAGCGCGGCCAGCGCGAGCACCTGGATCGCCCGGATCCCGGCGGCGTCCGCCGCCCGCAGCGCCTCGGCCAGTACGGCCTGCGCCTGGCCCGGCTCGCCGCGCCGGCAGTGCACGTCGCCGCGCACGATCAGGCCGAAGGCGACATCCATCGACGGGCCGATGTCCTGCCACTGCTGCTGGCTGACCTCCAGGTCGGCCAGTGCCTGGTCGAACTCGCCGATCCGGGCCCGGGCCCGGGCCCGGATCGTGCAGCACATCGGCTCGTAGCCGATCACGCCGAAGTCCTGGCCGAGCTGCAGCGCGGCCTCGGCCTCGGCGATCGCCTCGACCGGGGCGCCTTCCTCGGACAGGTAGGACGCCCGGCTGATCTGCAGGCCGAGCTGCAGCACGTGGTCGCCGATCTGCGCGGCCAGCCGGAGTGCGTACCGGTGGTGCAGGTCGTGGGTGGCCCGGTCACCGTCCTGGGCGGCGATGAACGCGAGCGCGGTGTGGCTGCGGGCGGACACGGCCGGATCGGCCAGCCGCTCGGCCGCCTCGGCGGCCCGGGCCGCGGTGGCCCGGGCCCGCTCGTCCGCCCCGGCGGCCCGCAACCAGACCGCCGCGCTGCAGAACAGCATCGTCTCCGGGCCGGTGCCGGGTGCCTCGACGGCGGCCCGCTCGAACGTCTCGATCGCCTCGGCCAGCCGGCCGGTGACGTAGTACAGCTGGCCGAGCCGCTGCGCCAGCGCCGGTTCCAGCGGCCCGGTGCCGGCCGCGACGCGCAGCAGCGCCAGCGCGTCCAGCCAGTCGCCATGCAGGTGGCTGGCGTAACCGAGGACGACCAGCAGACCCGGATCGGGACCGCGCAGGTCCAGCGCGCGGGCGGCGGCGAGCACGGTCGCCGCCTCGCCGTCGGCGAGCAGCTGCATGCCGTTCGCCACCAGCAGCCGCTCGGCGGCGGGGGCGTCGCCGGCCAGCGTCAGGTGCCGCAGCGCCTGGGCGTACTCGGCGCGGCCGGCCCGGTACCCGGCGGCGCCGCGGTGCGCCGCCCGGGCGGCCGGTGCGCCGGCCTCGGGCCGGCCGGTGACCAGCTGGCGGGCCACCTCCTCCGGCACCGACCAGAGCGGGCTGCCCGGCCCGCTCGGCCGCAGCAGCCCGCGTTCGGCCAGCGCCGGCAGCAGGGTGGCCGCCGCCGGGTGGCCGAGCGCGAGGCACATCGGCACGTCGACCTGGCCGAGCAGGGCGGCGGTGCCGAGCAGCCGGCGGCCCGGCTCCGGCTCGGTCGCCAGCACCTCGCTGGCCAGCCGGGTCAGCACGCCGGGGGTGCCGCCGGCCAGCTCCGGCAGCGCGGCCACCCCGCCGGACCGCAGCAGCGCGGCGGCCAGCCGGACCGCCGCCGGCCGGCCCGCGGTCAGCGCGGTGACCCGGGCCACCAGCCCCGGCTCGGCCTCGCGCAGCGTCGCGCGCAGGAACGCGGCCACCTCGACCGGCGTCCAGGCGAGCAGGTCCGGGCCCAGTTCGGCGGCAGGGCCGGGGCGCAGCGGCACGACCACGCCCGGCCGGGTGATCAACACCAGCCGGAGCTCCACCGGCGCCTGCGCGCACAGGCCGGTGATCAGGGCGACCGCGTCGCCGCCGGGCGGCAGTTCGTGCAGGCCGTCCAGCACCAGCACCAGCCCGCCGGCGGCGCCGGCCAGCTGGGTGGCCAGCAGCCGGCACATCCCGTCGACGACCGCGCCCACCCGGATCCGGCGCGGCCGGCCGGCCGCGCTCGCGCCGGTGGAGACGAGCAGGCTGGGCAGCTCCGGCAGCTGCCGCCGGGCGGCCTGCAGGATCCGGTTGGCCAGCTGCGGGGCGGCCGCGTCGGCCGGTTCCAGGGTCAGCCAGCAGGCGTCCCGCCGGCCCGCCCAGGCGGCCACCGCGGCGGACTTTCCCCAGCCCGGACCGGCCGTGACCAGCACCGGCCGGCCCGGCGCCGCGGCGTCCAGCGCGGCGGCCAGCGCCGGCCGGTCCAGCCAGGTACCGAGTGCGGCGGGCTGGTTTCCGGGCAGGCCGGAGCCAGCTCCAGCGGCGACCGGGACGCCCTGCACCTCAACATTGTCAAGCCATCGCGGCCTCGGCCGCGCGGTGAGCAGCAACAGATCACTCCGGGCACTCCGATCGGGCGGCCGCCGGTGGCGGGCCGCCCGATGCGTCGGACGTAGGGACTAACTGTTCTCGCTGGGCTCGCAGTCACGGTCGGCCACCGAATCCGCGGCCGAATCCGCCAGGGACTCGTCGGCGGGCTCGTCGGCGGGGCGGAGGGTCACGCCGCTGGTACCGCAGGTCGGGTCCATCGCATCGTCGCGGGCGTCCGGCTCGGGCAGCCGCTGCAGCGCGGCGAGGTCCGTGGTGGCCGGGGCCGCCGGCTCGGTCACGGGGTGGTTCTGGGTGGTGGTCATGGCTGTGCCTTTCTTCGTCACCGGGTTGTGGTGCACGCCGGGTTGGCGTGCGCGTCGGAGGATGGGACCGTCCAGGACCGCCGGCCGCCGTGCCGTAGCCGGAGCAGGAAGGCCAGTGCGCCGGCCAGGCCGACGCCGTAGTCGGCGACCACGGCCTGCCCGGTCTCGTCCGGGACCAGCAGCCGGCCGTCGCGCCGGACCGCGCGGGCGACCAGCACCCGGGCGACGTCCTCGGCCTGGCCCAGGTAGGCCGGCTCGCCCAGCGCGTCGGCCAGGTCGAGCAGGAGCTGACCGACGCCGGCCAGCCCGTGGCAGGCGGCCGTGTTCAGCCGGGCCCGCTCCCGGTAGCCGGCCGCGGCGGCGGCCCGGGCCAGCGCCAGGTACCGCTCGTCGCCGGCGGCCAGGCCGGCCCGGAGCAGGAACGTGCCGACCCCGGTGGACCCGGTGCACCAGCCGGCGCCCTCGGCCGCGGCGCCCGGCTCGGCCGGCCAGTACGCCGCGTCGCCGGCCCGGACGGCCAGCCCGGCCAGCGTGCTGGCGGCCCGCTCGGCCAGCTCGGTGTACGCGCCCGCCTCGGCCGGGCCGATCGCGGCGCCGGCGGCGAGCAGGAACGCGCCCACCCCGGCGGTGCCGTGCGCGTAACCGAGGTAGGTGCGGCCGGCCAGCGTGGACCGCAGCCCGGTCGGGATCGGCCAGCTCACCTGGGCGCCGTCCAGCCGGGCCGCGCGCACCAGCCGGTCGGCCGCGGCCCGCGCCGTGCCGGCGAACCGCTCGTCCCCGCTGGCCTGCCACAGGTGCAGGTGGGTGAGGCCGGCGCCGGCCACCCCGTGCGCCACGTCCGGGTTGGGCCAGTCCACCGGCGTCCGGGCGGCCAGGTCGAGCGCGACGCCGGCCAGCCGCGGATCGACCAGCAGCCGGGCCGCGTCGTGCAGCGCCCACGCCGTGCCGGACCGGCCGAAGTAGAGCCCGGGCAGTAGCCGCTCCCGCGGCAGCCGGCGCTCGATCCAGCCGGCCACCGCCGCGACGACCGCCCTGGCCCGGCCCGGGTCGGCCACGTACGGCGCGCCCCGGACCAGGGTGTGCAGCACGCCCGCCGCGCCGTGCTGCACGGCGCACGGGTCGGTGGTGGCGCCGAACCGGCCGGCCGGCCAGTACCGCCGCTCCCCCGGCCGCGGCCCGACGAGCAGCCAGGCCAGGCCGTCCTGGATCAGCCGGTCGACCGTGTCCAGGTCCGGGCGGCGCGGGGTGAGGGTCCGCAGCCGGGGCCGGTCCAGGTACCGCTGCACCCGGTCCAGCCGCCACCGGCTGCCCGGGGCCTGCCGGAGCAGCCCGAGCACCGGCTCGGCCAACCGGCTGGCCAACGGCCGGTCCGCCGCGGTGGCCAGCCAGGCCTGCACCCGGTCCTGCACCGGGCGCCCGGCCGGCTCGTCGTCGGCCAGCACCGGATCGGTGCCGACGGCGAGCAGGAACAGCAGCGCACCCAGCCCGTACAGGTCCGCCGCGGGCTCGACGGTGACGGTGCGCTCGGCTTCCGAGCGGTGCTCCGGTGGCGTGTAGCCGGGAGTGCCGACCGGGTAGACCACGGCGCCGTTCCGGGCGGCGTGGTCGACGTCGATCAGCCAGAGTTCGCCGGCCGGGTCGACGATGATGTTGTTCGGCGAGACGTCGACCAGCACCAGGCCGGCGCGGTGCGCCGCGTCGATCAGCCGGACCAGCCGGCGGGCCAGCGCCAGCCCCGCGTCCACCGGGACGCCGGCGGCCGCCCGCTCGGCCACCCACTGCCGCAGCGTCACCCCGGGCACCGGCTCGCGGACCAGGAACACGTGCTCGCCGCCCTCCACCACGGCGATCAGCCGCGGCACCAGGCCGAGCGGGTGCAGTCGCCGCAACAGCCCGGCCTCGTGCCGCAGCCGGTCCCGGCCGTCCCAGCCGGACGGGTCGGTGTCGATGTACGCCCGGGCCTGCTTGACCACCACCGGCGCGCCGGTCCGCTCGTCCCGGCCCTCGTACACGCCGCCGCGGCTGGAGTGCCGGATCGCCGCCAGCACCAGGTACCGCCCGTCGATCAGCACCGCCCGCGGGCCCACCGACGCCGTCCGCACCGATGCCCCCGGCATCGCCGGCACCCGCTGCCCCGGTTCCGGCCCGGGCCGCCCGGGCCGCGCGGGCCGTGCGGGCCGTGCGGGCCGTGCGGGCCGTGCCCGGGGCGGAAGCGCCGGGACCGGGAGCGCCGGCGCGGCCAGTGCGGTCGGGACCGGGGCGCCGGGCGGCACCGGCTCCGCCGACCGCGGCCCACCCCCCGGTGGGGCCGCGGCCGGCAGGCTCGGGAAAGGCGGCAGGCCCGGGACGGCCGGCGCGCCAGGGAAGGCCGGTGGCGCCCAGGCGGGCGGGGTGAACCAGCCCTCGCGGCGGTCCTCCTCCGGCCGGCCGGCCGGATCGACGATCACCGGCAGGTAGCGGCCGTCGTCGTCGAGCATCGTGGTGGCGGTGAAGCCGCCGTACCGGTAGTGCACCAGGCTGCCCGGCCGGTACCGCCGGTCGGAGAGGATCTCCGGGCCGGCCAGATCCGCGGTGACCCGGTCGAGTTCGGCGGCGAGCCGGCGGAAGTGCCCGTCGTCATCCGGGTAGACGGTGAGGAACTTGCCGGCGCTGCCCCGCGGGCAGCCGGCCGAGGTGAGCCAGCGGACGTTGGCCAGGGTGGCCGCGAACTTGAACGTGCACCGCTGCGGCACCAGCACCGGCAGTACCCGGGCCAGCACGGTGGCCGCGGTGGCTGGCGTCGCCGACACGTGCAGCTTCCAGCCCTGCCGGCGCAGCACGCCGCCGGCCGGCCGCAGTACGCACCACATCCCGCCGACCCGCACCGACCAGCCGCCGGACAGCGAGACCGCGTCGCCGGCCAGCGCCACCAACGATTCCCGGCCGGCCGGGGTGACCCCGGCCAGCACCGCATGATCCGCATGGGCGTTCACGAGAGCCCCCGTCTGACGCCAGGTCGAAGGTGACGCCCGGCCGCTCGCGCAGCCGCCGCCGCTCGCTTCGAGCACTGTTGGGTGACTGACCGTAGGTGAGTCACCGCCCGGTGATGCCGCTACCCAACCGGACGCTACACACGCCGATACGAGTTGGCAGACACTCGAACTGATACACGACTGCTATGCCTGCCAACCGCGTCCAGACCACCGCCAAAAACCGTGAACATGCAGGTCAGCCCGCTAAACCAGGCATGCTATGCGATCAGCTGTGGACAGTGCGCATAGCTGCCGCCGGATACCGGCCGCCGACGGCCGCGCCGGCCGCCGGCACGGCCCCGACAGCAGCCCGACCGCCATCACCAAGAGTGATCGACCGGGGTGCGCTACCGCACTGCGACGACATGGCGGGCACCGGTGCCGCTCAGCCACCGAGATGCTCGGCGGCGACCCGCTTCGGCACCACCATCCGCCAGGCGTCGACAACCAGCTCGGATAACTCGTCCGGCTCGATCGCTGCCAGCCGGACCTGCACCCACTGATACCGCTCGTCCGACTTCGCCGGCGGGAAGAACTTCGCCGGCTCGGCCGCGATCAGCGCGGCCCGCTCGTCCCGCGGGTAGCCGAAGCCCATCGACTGCTCGTCCCGGGAGATCGCCACGTAGACGATCCGGCGGACCCGGAACTTGACCTGGTCGCGGACCAGCGCCTCCTCGGTACGCGGCAGCGCGAGCGCCACCCGGCGGACATCCTCAACGGTCACCATGCCCGGCACCGTACGGGCCGGGTCTGACAAATCCGGCCCGCCGGCCGTCACCGGCCCGGGATACGGTCGGCGTCCCACAGCTGGTCGAGGAGATGGCGTGTTCGGCGAGCGGATACGGGCGCACCGGCAGCAGCCCGGCCCGGCCCCGGAGCAGGCGGCCGGTGGCACCGGCGGCCGGGCGGTGCCGCGGTGAGCGACCACCCGCCGGGCCGGCCGCGGCCGGCGCAACTGCCCGCCGACATCCCCGGCTTCACCGGCCGCGCCGGGCAACTGCGCCAGCTGGACGCGCTGCTCGATCGGGCCGCCACCGCACCGGCGACCGCCACCGCGTCGACGGCCGCCACCGCGCCGGCAACCGGCACCGCCCCGGCGGTCGGCACCGCGCCGGCGGTCGCCAGCATTGCCGGCACCGCCGGCGCCGGGAAGACCGCGCTCGCCGTGCACTGGGCGCACCGCGTCGCCACCGCCTTCCCGGACGGCCAGCTGCACGCGAACCTGCGCGGCTCCGACCCGGGGCGGCCGGCGGTCGAGCCGGCCGCCGCGCTGCGCGGTTTCCTGGCCGCGCTGGGCGTGCCGGCGCGGCGGCTGCCGGCCGACCTGGCCGCGCGGTCGGCGCTGTTCCGGGACCGGCTGGCCGGCCGGCGGATCCTCGTCCTGCTGGACAACGCCCGCGACGCCGAGCAGATCCGGCCGCTGCTGCCGGGCACCGCCGGCAGCCTGGCCCTGATCACCAGCCGCGCGCACCTAGTCCAGCCCGCCGGCGCCGCCGTGACCGTCGGCCTACTGTCCACAATGGAGGCTTACGACCTGCTGGCCGGCCGGCTCGGCGGCGACCGGGTGGCCGCCGAGCCGGCCGCGGTGGCCGAGATCTCCGACCGGGCCGCCGGGTTGCCGCTGGCGCTGGGGCTGGTGGCCGCGCACGCCGCGACCTACCCGGCCCGCACGCTGGCCGGCCTCGCCGCCGAACTGGCCGATGCCGCCGGCCGGATCGGCGCACCGTCCACTTCGGACCCGGTGGCCGACGTAAAGGCGGTGTTCTCCTGGTCGTGCCGGACGTTGAGCGACGGCGCGGCCCGGCTGTTCCAGCTGTTCGCCCTGCATCCGGACGCTGACCTCTCGGCCCCGGCCGCCGCCAGCCTGGCCGGCGTCCATAGTGGACAGTTGCTGGCCGAGCTGGCCGCGGCCCAACTGCTCACCGAGCACTCCCCGGGCCGGTACACCAGCCACGACCTGCTCCGCGGGTACGCCATCGAACTCGCCCGCGGCGGCGAGCCGGCCGGCCCGGCGCGGCGACCGGACCGCTCGCCGTGATCGACCGGGCGCCGGCCGGGTGACCCGGCCGGCTGCCCCGGCGGTCAGCCGCGGACGGTGAAGGATCGGGTCAGGTCGGCGGTGGAGCTGTCGCCGGCGTAGAGGTCGATGGTTCCGGGCTCGACCACGAACCGGCCGCGGTTGTCGTAGAAGCCGAAGTCGTCCTTGTCGACGGTGAAGCTGACCGTCCGGCGCGCCCCCGGCGCCAGCGTCACCCGCTGGAACCCGCGCAGCCGGCGGACCGGCTGGGAGACGCTGGCCACCGGGTCATGCAGGTAGAGCTGGACGACGTCGTCGCCGGCCCGGCTGCCGGTGTTGGTCACGTCCACCGAGGCGGTCAGCCGGCCGTTGGCGGACACGCTCGGCGCGCTGAGGCGCAGGTTGCTGACCGCGAACGTGGTGTAGCTGAGCCCGAAGCCGAACTGGTAGAGGGGGTCGCACGCGGCCAGGTCGCGGTAGCGCGAGTTGTACTTGGAGCCCGCGTCGCAGGGCCGTCCGGTCGGCTCGTGGTTGTAGTAGATCGGCACCTGACCGAGCGTGCGCGGGAACGACACCGGCAGCTTGCCGCCCGGATTCACGTTGCCGAACAGCACGTCGGCGACCGCGTTCCCGGCTTCGGTGCCGGGGAACCAGGCCTCCAGGATGGCCGGTGCCGCAGCGTCCACAGCGGACAGGGTCAGCGGTCGGCCGTTGAACAGCACGACCACGAACGGCTTACCGGTGGCCTTGATCGCGTCGATCAGCTCCTGCTGCTTGCCCGGCAGGTCGATCTCGGTGCGCGCGGCGGCCTCACCGCTCTGCCCGCGGCTCTCGCCCAGCGCCAGCACCACCTGGTCGGCGGCCCGCGCCGCGGCGACCGCGGCCGGGAATCCGGCGTCCGAGCCACACTCGTCGGCCGGGGTGTTGTCCGGCGGGTCCCGGTCCAGGATCGTGCAGCCGGGGGTGAACGTGGTGCGCGGGTTCTGCGCCTTGAGTCCGGTGTAGACGGACACCGCGTCGGCGTCCCGGCCCTGGCCCCACCACGGGCCGAGCATGTCGTGCTGATCGTCGCCGAGCGGGCCGATCACGGCGGTCGACCTGGTCGGGTCGAGCGGCAGCGCGTTGCCGGCGTTCTTCAACAGCACCATCGACTTCGCCGCCGCGGTTCGGGCCGCGGCGCGGTCGGCCGGGGTGACGAAGCTGCCCGGGTCGACGGCCTTGGCCTGATCCACGTACGGGTGGTCGAACAGGCCGGCGCGGAACTTCACCCGCAGGATCCGGCGCACCGCGTCGTCCAGCCGGGCCATCGGGATCCGGCCCTGGGCCAGCAACTGCTTGCCGTAGTCGCGGATGTTCGTGCTGACCATTTCCGAGTCGGTGCCGGCGTTCAGCGCGGCCGCCCCGGCGCCCGGGCCGTCAGCCGCCACGCCGTGCCCGCACGGACCCTCGTCCGGCGTCTTCGGCGGGCAGGCGCGCAGTTCGGCGACCGCGGTGTAGTCGCTCTCCACGAAGCCGTCGAAGCCCCACTCACCCTTGAGGATCTCGGTCTCGGTCTCGTGGTCGGCGCAGCCGGGGACGCCGTTGATCGCGTTGAACGAGCACATCGCGGTGTCCGCGCCGGCGTCGACCGCGGCCTTGAACGGCGGCAGGTAGACGTTGCGCAGCCGCGCCTCGGACATGTCGGTGGTGTTGTACTCGCGGCCGCCCTCGGGCTGCCCGTACGCGGCGAAGTGCTTGACGCTGGTGACCACCTTGTCCGGAGCCGAGTAGTCCCGGCCCTGCGCGCCGGTCACCCGGGCGGCGGCCAGCACCGAGCCGAGGTACGGGTCCTCGCCGGCGCCCTCGGCGATCCGGCCCCACCGCGGCTCGTGCGAGACATCCACCATCGGGCCGTAGATCTGCTTGATCCCGACGGTGGCCGACTCACGCGCGGCCACCGTCTCGTCCGCGGTCACCACGGACGGGTCGAAGCTGCTGGCCGCCCCCAGCGGGGCCGGGAAGATCGTCCGGTAGCCGTGGATCGTGTCGTAGGCGAACAGGATCGGGATGTGCAGCCGGGACTGCTCCACCGCGACGTGCTGGAAGTGGTTGATCCGGGCCGGGTCGACCAGGCTGAACACCGAGCCGACGCCGGCCTTCGCGTCCGCGTCGGTGATCTGGCCGTCGGACAGCAGCTGTACCTGCTGCAGCTTCTCGGTCACGGTCATCTGCCGGAGCAGACTGTTGATCTTGGACTCGACGCCGCGGTCGGCCGGCCGGCTGGCCGCACCGCCGCCGGGGGCGGCCACCGCGCTGCTGCCGATCACCGAGGTGACCGCCACCAGCGTCGCTCCGATCAGCGCCAACCGACCTCGACGTCCCATGGCGCGCGCCTCCTGCCGGATCGCGGCTGGGCCAGCCGCACTCAGCGGCTCCGTGCCCAAGAGCTCCGATCTGCAAACGTTCGCTGCCTACTGAACCGTGCGAGTGCCGGCGTCCTGTATCAGTGGTTCGACTGACCACCGCACATCCCCGCGGTTTTTGTCGGTGGCCTGGGGCAGGATCTGGCCATGACCCAGATAGCCCAGCTTGACCTGGCCATATTCGACGCGGCGGACATCGAGAAGGTCGGCTCGTTCTACGCGGAGCTGACCGGGTGGGACGTCGTCCGGAAGGACTCCGACCGGTTCGGGGTGCGGAGTCCGAATGGCCAGGAGATCGAGTTCCAACGCGCGCCCGACCACGTCGCGCCGCGGTGGCCCGGCCAGGAGCGCCCGCAGCAGTTCCACCTCGACCTGCAGGTCAGCGATCACCAGGCAGCGGCCGAGCGGGCCGTCGGTCTGGGCGCCACCCGGCTGGCCGACGGCCCGAGCTGGATCACGCTGGCCGACCCCGCCGGTCACCCGTTCGACCTGTGCCAGAAGGACGGCGTCGGCCCGGTGCTGGACCTGTTCGCGGTCACCATCGACGCCCCCGACGCCTCCGGGCTGGCCCGCTTCTACGCCGATATCGCCGGCATGGAGGTCAGCTACGACGGCCCCGAGGGCGCGCTGATCACCGGCGGCGGCCGGAGCCTGATGTTCCAGCAGATCAGCGACTACAACCCACCCCGCTGGCCGGATCCGGCCCACCCGCAGCAGGCCCATCTCGACCTTCTCGTCCGCGACGTCGACCCCGCCGAAGCCCGGGTCCTGGAGCTGGGGGCGTCCCGGCTGGACGCCGGCGGCGAACAGTTCCGGGTCTACACCGATCCGGCCGGGCACCCGTTCTGCCTGATCTGGTAGGCCGCACCGGCTAGGCCGGCCAGCCCCGGAGCCGGTGTCCGCGGGCCGACACCTACGCTCAGGCACATGCAGGTCGACCTGGTTGCCATCGTTGTCGAGGACTACGACCCGGCCATCAGGTTCTTCGTCGGCATCCTCGGTTTCGACCTGATCGAGGACTCGCCGTCGCTGACGAACGACGGCCGGCCGAAGCGATGGGTGGTCGTCCGGCCGCCCGGCGGGCAGACCGGCATCCTGCTCGCCCGCGCGGACGGGGAGCGGCAGGCCGCCGCGGTCGGCAACCAGGTTGCCGGCCGCGTCGGGTTCTTCCTGCGGGTGGACGACTTCAACGCCAGCTACGAACGGATGAACGCTGCCGGTGTGCAGTTCGCGACCTCGCCGCGCACCGAGCCGTACGGACGGGTGGCGGTGTTCCTCGACATCGCCGGCAACCGGTGGGACCTACTCGGCCCGGCCTGACCGCCGCATTCGACCCACCCCACAAGCCAGCACTTCGGTGGCCCGATCCGCGGTGCGGCCGCGGGCGATCGGGTCACCAGGTCACGAAGGCGGCCTGAGTCCGGATCGCTGGCCCGAGCCGGCCGTCGCGCAGCGTGAAGATCGTCCGGAACTCCGAGGTGTTGTCCCCGTCGCGCAGGCCCTCGATCAGCACCTCCGTTCCGGTGCGGTCCCAGTGCGCGGTAAAGAACGTCACTGCGCCACCCGGTGGGTGGGGGATCGACACCTGGTCGACCTTGCGTAGCGTCGCCGGGTCGTAGCCGGTGATCCGCATCGTGCGGCCGCAGACCGAATCCGACGTGAGCACGGCCGCGGGCGGGCGGAAGTCGAAGGCGATAAGGCGGCAGCCGGCCGGCGGAGGCAGCGGGATGGACGAGGTGTCGACCCGCTCCGGGTCGATCCGGACCAGGTAGAACTTCTGGTGGTCGGGGCGCTCGAGGTTGTCCAGGACCGCCCAGCGGCCGTCGCCGCTCAGCGCGACAACGTTGATCATGGCACGTGCGCCGCGCAACGGCCCGGACAGCGGGTAGCTATGGAGCTGCCGGCTGGACAGGTCGTAGGTGAGCAGGACCAGCCGCGGGCAATTGCCCTCGTTCGCCGGCGGCTGGCCAGGCGGGGCCGCGATCGCGGCCGCGACGCCGCCGGCGATCACCGACGAGGTGAGCATGTAGCCGGCCGGCCACGGCTGCCGGATCTCGCCGGTGGCGACCGAGACCAGCACGGACGTGCGGTCGACGCAGTGCGAGTTTGCCACGTCCCGTCCGACCAGCGCCCACCGCCGGTCTCCGCTGAGGCCATCCACGGTGAGCGCCGGAGCGAGCCGCCGCACCGGCTTCCCGGTGGAGACCGAGAACGTCCAGGCGTACTGCGTCTGGGTGGCCGGGCGGGCCGGCGGCAGCAGCCCGACGAACTGGTCCGGCGGCAGGGCGGCGGTCGCCGGCGGGGTGGGCCTGGGGCTCGGGTGGGTGCCGGCCACCAGCGCGGTCGTGCCCAGCACCGCGGCGGCCACGGCCACCGCGGCGGTCGAGACGAGGCCGGCGGTGGCGCGGCGGCGCCGCCGGCGGACCGCGGCCAGTACCGCGCGGTCCGGCTCGCGCCCGCCGGCGTACCGGGCGGACAGCCGCTCGAACTCCCCGCGCAGCCGGTCGTCGAGGTCAGTCATGGTCGGATCCCTCCCGTACCTGGTAGGACTCGCGCAGCCGGTCCAGGCCGCGCGAGGTCAGCCCCTTCACCGTGCCGACCCGGCAGCCCATCGCCTCGGCGGTCTGTGCCTCGGACCAGTCGAGCAGGTACCGGGCCACGACCGCGGTCCGCTGCCGGGGCGACAGCGCCTGCAGCGCGGTGAGCAGTTCGTCCCGCGCGCCGAGGTCGGGCTCCCCGGCCGCGGCGCCGGTGCCGCCGGCCTGGCTGGCGACCCGGCGCAGCGAGCGCCGTTCGGCGGCCCGGCGGCGGTGGTGCGAGCGGACCGCGTTGAGCACGGCCCGCAGCAGGTACGAGCCGAACGCGGCCGGCTCGCGCAGCACCGACCGCCGGGCCGCGCACCGGATGAACGCGTCCTGCACGACGTCCTCGGCCAGCGCCGGGTCGCCGGTGAGGGCGACCGCGAAGGCCCGGGCCGCCTGGACGTGGGCCCGGTACAGCGTGGCCACTTCGTCGTCGGTCACCGGCAACTCCTCACAACGCACCCGCTGAAGCCCGCTCAGGTCGCTGACAGACGCACGGCGGACCGGAAAAGGTTGCCGGCGCGGGCCAAACCGCGGCGGCGCCGGAAGCCTGCGGGGGGTTGGAGCTGGCACCTGGTCGGGGGCTATGTAAAACTCTTAGCGTGTCAGAATTGCGACTGACGCTGGCGGTGGTCCAGGTGCTCCGGGCGTTCCTCGACGACGTCGGCCAGCCACGGTACGGGTACGACCTGATGCGGCAGACCGGGTTCCCGTCCGGGAAGCTGTATCCGATCTTGAGCCGGCTGCACCGGGCGGGCTGGCTGGTCCGCGAGAACGAGGGCGTCGATCCGGCCGCCGAGGGCCGGCCGGCGCGGGTGGTCTACCGGCTCAGCCCGGACGGCGCCGCCGCCGCCCGGGGCGAACTGGCCGCGCTCGCCGAGCAACTACGCCCGCCCGAACCGGTCCGGCCGATCCGCCGGCTGCGCCCGCAGGGCAGGTCGGCGTGAGCGGCGCGGCGATCCTGCTCGGTGTGCTGGCCGGGGTGGTGGGCGTGGTCATCGGCGACCTGGCCAGTTCGGAGATCCGCGGCCGCCTCGACCGCATCCCGTACCGGCTGATCCAGTTCGCGGCCCGCCGGCTGGACGAAGCGTCCCGGGCCGACGCCACCGCCGAGTGGACCGCGGAACTGCGCGCGGTGCTGCGCCAGCACGCGGCCGACACGGTCCCGCTGGCCCGGCTGCTGATCGGCACCCGCTTCGCGCTGGGCGTCGTCCGGGCCGCCCGGACCATCGACCGCGACCTGCGGTCGATCGTGAAGCCGCCAGCCGGCCCGACCGGCACCGGCCTGGCGACCACGCTGGCGGAGGTCGCCCGCACCGCCAGCAGCCTCCGCTCAGCCGCCCCACCGCTGGTGACCGACCTCGTCGACGCCGAACTCGCCCGCATGTCCGCCCTGGTCACCCAGCTGCACGCCGGCTGCGCCACGTACTCCGGCGAAGACCAGGACTGGCTACTCACCCTGGCCCGCAACACAAGAACCTCGCTGGACGCCACCAGCATCACCACCACCGACCACACCGGCCTCCGGTACGACGGCAGCTTCTGGGCCAGCGACCTCGCCCAGCGCTACCTGCTGACCCAGCGGCAGATCATCGCCAGCGGGGTCCCGGTCCGGCGGCTGTTCATCCTCGACCGCGCGGAACTGGCACACGACACCGCCCTCGCCCGGCTCTGCCGGCACCAGACCCAGCTGGGCATCCAGGTACGCCTGCTGGCCCCGGCCGCGGTACCACCGGACCGCCTCGGCCAGCTGACCGACTTCATCATCTTCGACCACGCGCTCGCCTACGAGACGCTCGGCCCCGCCCACCCGACCCGATGCACCGACCGCGACCACGCCATCAGCACCCGGCTCTACCTCGACCCCACTCAGATCGCCGACCGCGCCCGCCTCTTCCACGACCTGTGGCAGGCCGCCACACCCCCAACCACCCGACAGCACCGCCCGGAACCAGGAGCGTGAGCGTTGGGACCGATCCGCGGTATCTGGCGACGCGGGAAGAAGCGATGGGTCGGGCGCCGCGGCGATCGTCGAGGCCGCCACCGCTGACGACCGGAGGACCTACGACGGCAACCCCGCGGGCACCGGCGGGTCGGGGAGGGCCCAGTGCGGGTAGGTCGTCCAGCCGAGGAGGCGGCGGCCGGGCTGGGCCCCGAGGGTGCCTTCGGGGATGAACCGGCTGCCGGCGACGTGGGCCAGGCCGTCGACGGCTGGCCCGAACCGGCCGGTGAGGCCGGCCGACTCGGTCGCCTCGGCGACCCGGGCGACCGCGGCGACCTGCGTCTCGACCGGGCAGAAGCTGAGGTAGAAGATCGCCTGCCGCCAGGCGTACGCCACGTTCTTGATCATCTGGAGCTGGGCGGGCCAGCCCGGCGCCCGCCGCGTCTGCCGGCGGACCAGCCAGCTGAACGTACGGTCGGCGAGGTCCGGGGCCAGCTCGCGCAGCTCGTCGCCGAGGTCGAGGGCGGCGACCAGCACGGCCAGGTTCTGCGTGGTGAGGATCTGGCTCTGCTCCAGCAGCGTGCCGCGGGCCGCCACGTGCGACCCGCCCACCGTCCAGCGCTGCGCCTCCCGCGCGCGGGCGGCGCAGACGGCCGCGAAGTCGTCCGCGGTCTCCCGGCCCCAGCGCCGGGGCGGCCCAGGCGGCGGCGTCGGGCAGGTCGTAGTACCGGGCGTACAGGGTGTGCCGGCGAGCACGTTGCGCGTCGAGGTCGAAGCGGTGTACCCGCAGGGTGACCGAGTCTTCAGTCACGTCGCGTACCTCGACCCGCTCAAGCCGCTCGACGTCGGCCGGGTCGGGCACGTAGGCGGTGCGGGCCGGGCAGCGACTACTGCACCGGATCGCGCCACCAGAGCCCGCCGTAGACGTCGGCGGCGAAAAGCTTGTTGTTGCTGGCGGTCATTCCGACCACGTTGTACGCGTGACCGATACGCGTCCAGGAAACCTCGTACCCGACCGGATCACGCCACCACAGCCCACCATAGACGTCGGCCGCGAAAAGCTTGTTGTTGCTGGCGGTCATTCCGACCACGTTGTACGCGTGACCGATACGCGTCCAGGAAACCTCGTACCCGACCGGATCACGCCACCACAGCCCACCATAGACGTCGGCCGCGAAAAGCTTGTTGTTCACAGCCGCCATTCCGACCACGTTGTACGCGTGACCGATACGCGTCCACGGCACGTCCGCGGTTGCCTGGGGAACCCGTGCCGGGCCTGTCGAGGATCCGCCCGGGCCGTTGAGCCCAGCCGGCAACGCAGTCGTCGTCGAGTCGGCCGACGCGGGCGCGACGCCGCCCAGCAGCGATATTCCACTGACCACCAGCGCCAAGATCGGGATGCGGACAGAGCGCATGCCAGGTAGCCGGATCACATGTTCCCCCGTGGAGTAGGTCTGCTCAGACATTCCAGAGTTCAGACAGTGTCGCGCGGCCGCCGTTCTGTGCGTGGCCCTATCCGCAGTCGAATCACGGCTGTCTGCCGGCCAGAGTGAGCCCCCCATACAATACTGTCAACCAAGCAACGGCCGACCCTTGCCCGCCCGGGCAACGCCTTTCTACCGGAAAAGCTGCCGGTGCCACGTGAACAACCAGCACCGGCCGTAACCCGGCTCGGAATTACCGCAGGTCGGACGCATCTCCGGTTCGTGCATAGCTGTCCGGCTGACGCGAGGAGCCGCTCACCTGTCCCCGATCATCCCGCGCACTGCAGGGCTCTCCGTCGCGACCCGCCGGCGCCACCGCGCGATTCACCCGCTGACTTCGAACGAGGGTCGGATGTGTACGGCCGCGGGCCTGCTGGCGGCTCTGACCGTTGGCCGGATCGGCACTGTTCCTGCCCTCGCGGAAATAGCCGAAGGAGTTGCCTGAAAACGCAGTGCGAATGGTGTTCGCGACCCGGCAGGAGTGCGCCGCCCTCGCCGCGATCCTGATCGGACTGCCGGTGATCGCCTACACCGGCGGCTGGCTGCTGGCGGGGAAGGAGACGCCCACCTCGGCGCGCCAGACCCCCGACTGACGCGACCGCGTCGCCCGGATCACGCTGCGTCCGGCCCGGCGCGGCCGGATTGCGGTGCGGCTCCTGGTAGACGAGTCGTCGGTCTGATCAGCGGGCGGGGAGCGCGAGGGACAGGGCGAGGGGGCCGTCGAGGAACATCAGGCCGCGGGTGTGGAACTCGGCGAAGATCTCCTCGATGGCGGCGGGCGGCAGGTCGAGGCCGAGCTTGGCGCGGACGGCGGGCGCGGTGGTGGGGCGGTCGCTGCAGGCGAGGTAGATGTCGGCCAGCGTGCCCTCGAACGTGTACGTGCCCTCGCGGCCGGGGTGGCGGCCGTCGTAGAGCTGCACGAAGCCGGGGGCAGACCAGTAGGTCAGTACCGGCGGCTGGTCGGCGTCCCAGGCGGTGGACCAGGCGGCGGCCGCCTGCCGCAGCCCGTCGTAGGCGGCCTCGGGCAGCGCCCCGGCCAGGTCGTAGTCGAAGAAGTAGGCGACCCGGTCGAGGTCGACCTCCCGCGGGTAGACGAAGCGGTGGCTGCGTTCGGGGGCGCGGTGGCGCAGCCCGAACCGCTCCGGCTCGCGGTAGAGCGGGCTGAACCGCTCCAGCCAGATCCGGTCGGCGCTGGCCGGCGGCCGCAGGTGCACCAGGTGCGGGACGGCGGCCGCCTGGTCGGCATAGTCCTGCGCGGTCTCGCCGGGGAACCCCCACAGGATGTTCCAGGCCACCGCGATGCCGTAGTGCGCCGACCAGCGCAGCAGGTTGACGTTCTGCGCGGCCCGCACGCCCTTGTCCATCAGCCGCAGCACGTGCGAGCTCAGCGACTCCAGGCCCGGTTGGAGCTGGGTGACGCCGGCCCGGGCCAGCAGTTCGAGCTGGCGCCTGGTGAGGTTGGCCTTGGTCTCGTAGAAGAACTCGTAGGTGGCGCCGCTGTCGATGATCGCCGGGAACAGGTCGGTCAGGTAGCGGGTGTCCAGGATGTTGTCGACGGCCTCGAACCGGAAGCTGCGGTACCGCCGCGCCTGCCCGGCCAGCTCCGCCCGTACCCGCTCCGCCGACTTGGCCCGGAACCGCATCGTCGTCGCGTTCAGCCCGCAGAACGTGCAGTGGTGCTTGGCTCCCCACCAGCAGCCACGGGCGGTCTCGACGGGGAGCCAGACGTCGCGGTGCCCCGCCTCGGGCAGCAGACCCAGCCGCTGCGCCCGCTCGAAGTACTCGCCGTAGTCCGGCGGCGGCAGGTCGTCGAGCCGGCCGAACGGCGGCGCCGGCTCCGCCGCGATGACCTGGTCGCCGGCCCGCCGGGCCACCCCCGGGACCTCGGCCGGGTCGGCCCCGGTCGCCAGCGCGGCCAGCAGGCCGGGGAACGCCGTGTCGCCCTCGCCGATGACGGCCAGGTCGATGCAGCCGACCGCGCGTACCAGTTCCAGGCCCATCTCGCCGTCGAAGTTCGCGCCGCCGAACACCGTGACCAACTGCGGGTACCGCGCCGTCAACCGGCGAGCCAGCGCGAAGGACGCCGCGTTCTGCTGGAACGTGCAGCTGAAGCCGACCACCCCGGCCGCGGGCCAATCGAAGCCGGCGACCAGCGAATCCAGCCAGCGGGGAACGTCCTCGTCCCGGGTGCGCAGCAGCCGGTCGGCCGCCGTTTCCGCCGGCCCGGCCAGCTGGCCGAGTTCCGCGGCGAATTCCGCCAGCAGGCGGGCGTCCCGGTCCGGCGCGGCGGCGCCGAAGGCCTCGACCGAGAACAGCCACTCGCCGAACAGCCGGCCGCGGTGCCCGGCCAGGTCGCGGTAGTAGCCGGCGCCGATCCGCGCGGCGAAGTCGAGGTTCGCGTGCAGCGTCCGGACCGGGAACCCAGCCGCCTCGCCGATCGCTTTCAGCAGGCCCAGCTGGATCGACGGCCGGTCGATGTCCATGAACGGCATCGACACGAGGACGACGGGCAAGCCGGCGGGAGGCACCGGGCCCGCGCGGTCTCAGCGACTGATCTTGAAGGTGACGGCCTTGGTCCCGTCCGGCTTCGTGCGCACCTGGACGTGCTCCGGTTCGAAGGCGACGGCGAACTGCTGGCTGAAGGACAGATCCGAGACCGGCACTTCACGTTCATCGGCCGGTGCGGCGGTGCCAGCCACCGCCTCTGCGGCAAGGGTCGTGATGGCCGACAGCATGGCCTTCTGCACTGGAGTGAGGGCGTCGAGCTTGCCGGCGAGAGCGGTGATCTCAGCTTGGCTGATCGGCGTGTCAGTCAAGGCGGGCCTCCAGATGGGAGCGATCTGACGGGCACGACACGAGTCGCTCGATCGACTGACAGTGTCAGCTATGACACTGGTTGGTCAATTTCTTTCAGTTTGGCGCGCACCTCCGCGGCGTTGGGGTGGCCGAGTTGTTCGAAGATGTCGAGGGCGTACCGCCAGGCCGCGGCGGCCTCATCGAGCTGGCCGGCGGCGTGCTCGGCGGTGCCGAGTGAGGCCGCGGTGTCGGCCTCGTTGTAGCGGTAGTCGAACTCGTGGTACCGCTCGACCGCCGCCTGGTAGCAGGCGATAGCCTCCCGGTGCTGGCCGAGCCGGTGGTGGGCGTAGCCGAGGCTGTCCCAGGTGTCGGCCTGGCACAGCCGGTCGCCGAGCACCGCCTGCAGTCGCAGCGCCTGCTCGCAGTGCGCGATGGCAGCCGAGTAGTTGCCGAGCCGCGCGTGGAACCAGCCGACCGCGTTGAGCGCCTTGGCCTCGCCGGTCCCCCGACCGGCATCCCGGAACAGGTCGCGGGACTGTTCGGCGTGGCCGAGCGCCTCCCGGTGCCGCCCCTGCCGTTCGAGCACCAGCGAGAAGTGGTAGTGCGCGTTGGCGAGGCCGCCGGTGTCCGCGGCCGCCCGGTACAGGTCCAGGGACCGTCGCAAGTGGACGGTGCCGTCGTCGTACCGGTCGAAGCGGACGTAGGCGCAGCCCAGGAAGCAGTGCGCGAAGGCCTGCTTGGCCGGGTCGGCCAGCCGCCGGGCGGCCTCGAGCGCGGCGTTGAGCACCTCGATCGAGTCGTACCAGTGGCCCTGGTAGAGCAGGAACCGGTGCAGCGTCCAGGCGAGCTGCCAGACCTCGGTGTCGAAGCCGGCGACCTGGCGGATGGCCGCCAGCAGCACCCGGTGCTCCGCGTCGAACCAGGCCTGCGCCTGCCCGCGGTCGGCGAACCGCTGCGGGCCGACCCCGGGCGGGACCGCGCCCAACGTGGTGGAGTCGTCCCGGCTGGGGTTCAGCAGCCGGTCGGCGGCGTACCCGCTGTGCACATAGTGGCCCAGCATCCGCAGCAGCGCCGCCTGCCGGTCCGCCTCGGTGTCCTGCCGGTGGGCCTGCTCGGTGGCGTACGCGCGCAGCAGGTCGTGGCAGGTGTACCGGCCCGGGGCGTGCTCGGCGACCAGGTGCGAGCGGGCTAGCTCGGCGAGCAGCGGCCGGCCGGCGCCGGTGGCCACGCCGGCCATGCTCGCCGCGGCCGGCGCCGCGACATCCGGGCCCGGGTGCAGCCCCAGCAGCCGGAACAGCCGCGCGGCCGGCGGGCTCAGCTGCCGGTAGGACCAGGAGAACACGGTCCGCGGGTCGGTGGCCGGGTCCGCGCCGACGAACTCGTCCAGGCCGCCGCGGGCCGCCCGCAGCTCAGCGGCCAGGACGGCGAGGCCGAACGCGGGGTGGGCGGCCGCCCGCGCGGCCACGACCGCCAGCGCCAGCGGCAGCCGCGCGCAGGCGGCGACGATCTCGTCCACGGCCCGCGGTTCGGCGGCCACCCGGTCCGCGCCGACGCGGCGGGCCAGCAGGTCGCGCGCCTCGGCGGCGCTGGGCAGCGCCAGCGTCAGCGGGTGCGCGCCGGCCGCGGCGACCAGGCCGGCGAGCTGGTTGCGGCTGGTCACCACGGCCACGCAGCCGGGTGCGCCGGGCAGCAGCGGGCGGACCTGCTCGGCGTCCCGGGCGTTGTCCAGCAGCACCAGTACCCGCCGGCCGGCCAGCAGGCTGCGGTACAGGCCCACCTGCCCGTCCACGCTGGCCGGGATCCGCTCCGGCGGAACCTCCAGCGCCTCCAGGAACCCGCGGACCGCCTCGCCCGGCGGGACCGGCGAACCGGTCGGGTCGAAGCCCCGCAGGTTCACGTACAGCTGCCCGTCGCCGAACCGGTCGGCCACCCGGTGCGACCAGTGCACGGCCAGCGCGGTCTTGCCCACCCCGGCCATGCCGTCGATGGTCGCGATCGCCACCCCACCCGCGGGGCCACCGGCGCCGCCGCTCGGGCCGTCGGGCGCCGGTGGGAGCAGGCCGTCCAGCCAGCGCAGCTCGCCGTCCCGGCCGCTGAAGCCGGCCACGTCCGGCGGCAGCTGGGCCGGCGCCATCCGGCGCGCCGCCGCCGCCACCGGCACCGCCGGCGCGGCTGGGCGGCTCGGCGCCGGGCGGGGCAACTCGCCGCGCAGCAGCGCCCGGTGCAGGTCGCGCAGCTCGGGTCCCGGGTCGGTGCCCAGCTCGTCGGCGAGCCGCTGCCGGACGACGACGTAGCGGTCGACGGCCTCCGCGTCCCGCCCGGCCGCGTGCAGCGCCCGCATCAGCAGGACCTCCAGCGGCTCGACGAGCGGGTGGTCGGCGGCGTGGTCGGGCAGCGCGGTGATCACCGCGCCGGGGCGGCCCAGCCGCAGCTCGGCCTCGGCCCAGCCGACCACCGCATCCAGCCGCTGCCGCTCGCAGCTGCCCCGAACCTGCGCGACCCACCGTCCTGGCAGGCCGGCCAGCGGCGGCCCCCGCCACAGGCCCAGCGCCTCGGTCAGCGCGGCGGCCCGGTCGGCATCGGCGCTGGCCGGGTCGCGCCCGCGCTCGATCAGGTGCCAGAACCGGTGCAGGTCGACCGCGTGCGGCGGGAGGTCCAGCAGGTACCCGGCCGGCCGCCGCTCGATCGGCGCCGGCGCCTCGCCGGTGAGGCGGGCCGCGTACCGCAGCAGCTGGCGGATCCGGCTCAGGTGCGAGTACAGCACGTTGCGCGCCTCGGCCGGCGGGCTGTCGTCCCAGATCCGGTCGATGAGCAGCTCGATCGCGACCGGCCGCCCGGCGTCCACGGCGAGCGCCGCCAGCACGGCCTGCTGCCGTGGCGTTCCCACGTCCAGCAGCCGGCCCGCGGCGAGCAGTTCCACCCCGCCCAGCAGGCGCAGTTCCACGGCCGCCCCCGGTGATCGATCCGTCAGGAGCGGTCGGTCACGAGCCGATCCTGACCGGTCCGCAAGGTTGTCGCAAGGTTGCTGCCCAGGGCGCGCGGTCACGGTGAGCCATCGACACCTCCGCCCGACCCCGATCGAGGGAGTGCCCATGACCAGACCCGACCCGCCGCCGGCCATGCCGGAGGTGCGGGACCTCACCGACGAGGAGTACGAGCAGACGTACGCCTCCGGCACCGGCGGGCACGACCTGCCGCCGGACGTGCTCACCGCGCTCACCGACCCCGGCAGCCAGCCATGAACCTGCCGTTCATCGAGGCGTTCACGCACGGCGGCCGGTTCCACCAGCGACCGCGGCTGCTGGTGGTGCACTCCACCGAGGGGCCGATGTCCCGGGGCAATGCCCGCGCGCTGGCCGGGCCGGGGTTCTTCGGCGGCCCGAAGGCGGGCACGTCGGCGCACGCGATCTTCGACCCGGCCGAGGGCGTCGAGATGGTCAAGCCCGACCACGTCGCCTTCCACGTCGGCCCCGGCGGCAACGGCGTCAGCATCGGCACCGAGCACTGCGGCCGGGTGTCGCTGACGAAGGAGCAGTGGCTGTCACCGGACGCCCGCGCGATGCTGCGCCGGTCCGCCGAGTGGAACGCCCAGTACGCGCGCGCCCTCGACATCCCGCCGCGGTGGCTGTCGCTGACCGCGCTCGCCGCCGGCCAGTCCGGCTTCTGCACCCACAACGACATCCGGCTGGTGTTCGGCGGCACCACGCACACCGACCCCGGACGGAACTTCCCGTACGCCTGGTACATGGACCAGGTCCAGGCCTTTCACGCCGGCAAGACACCACCGGAGGACGACATGCCCCTCACCGACGCCGACTTCCACCGCATCCGGCTGGAGGTCATCACCGCCCTGAACGACCCGACCCACCAGTACCTGCAGGACGAGCTCGCCCCGATCAAGGACGGCCTCAAGGCCGTGCAGGAGAACCAGGCCCGGCTCGCCGAGGCCGTCCGCCACCTCCGCCCGCAGAACTAGCACCCACCGACGCCGCCCCGCCCCGACCCCGACCCGCACGCCGGGGCGGGGCGGTTCCGCGCCGATCCCGCCACCGCGCGGGTGGCGGGATCGGCGCCCGGCCGGGGCCCAGGTCAGCAGACCGGGGCTCAGGGTCAGCAGACCGATGTCGAGCGGGACCAGCACGGTCAGCAGCGTTGCCGCGGCGACCACGTCGCAGTTCGACGTATCGAACCTGGGTGATGACGATGCCGACCCCGCTTGGTCGGGCCCTCCGCGTGCGCCGCCGGGATGCTCCCGAGGTACGCACCGGCCAGCACCGCGGCGGTGAGCAGCAACGGGGCTGGGCGGCCACCGCGCGCGGCCATATCGGGTCGACGGAACCTGGACATCTGACCTCCAGTTGGCCCGCCGGGCCGCCACACCGGCGGGCGTGGCAGGGCGGTGCCTCACTACGAGCCTGCGGGCCGGACCTGATCGCGAATCTTGCGCGGACCTTGCGGCCAGGTTCGCCGCCTCCAGCGCAGAGCAGCCAAGTTTCCGGACGGCCCCAGCTCGGTGGTCAGCTCCAAGCGGCGCCAACCCGTCCGGCGGACCCGCCCCGCATGCCCCCCTGCACGGGTAATTCGGGCCGGCTCGGGACCGCCACTGGCGCGGCGCCGGGGTCAAAGGAGGGTCAAATGATCAAGGCCCGGTTCCGATGATCCGGAACCGGGCCTCTGACCTGCTACTTCTCGTAGCGGGGGTAGGATTTGAACCTACGACCTCTGGGTTATGAGCCCAGCGAGCTACCGAGCTGCTCCACCCCGCGTCGGTAGCTTTAGTTTACGTGCGCTACCAGTGCGGGGCAAATCGGCCCCCGGGCGGGGCGGAAACTACCCGCCCGGGCTGCTAGTCGCGGTGGGCGTCGGGGTGGGTGAGGTACTGGCGCGGATGCGGCCGTACTGGTCGACGGCACGCTGCAGCGCCGCCTGGGCGTCGCCGATCCGGGACAGGTCGCCGCTCTTGTAGGCGGCGCTCAGCTCCGCGATCGCCCGGTCGATCGCGGTGATCGCCTGGGACAGGTCGGTCGACCCGCTCGGTGTCGGAGTCGGGGTGCCGGCCGGCCCGCTCGGTGTGACCGTTGGCGTGGGCGTGGTGGTCCCGCCTCCCGGCGAGGAGCCCTGGTCGGGCGCCCCCGATCCGGCGCCGGGTCCGAACAGCGAATCCAGCCCCTCCTTCAGGGTGTTCTCGAAGGCGATCTTGTCGCCGAACGCGACCAGCACCTTCTGCAGCACCGGGAACGCGTTCGGTGGAGCGGCCGCCACGTACATCGGCTCGACGTACAGCAGGCCGCCGCCGACCGGCAGGGTGAGCAGGTTGCCGAAGATCACTCTCGATCCTCGCTGGTCCAGCAGCGACACCAACTGCGAGATCTCCGGTGTCGAACTGAACTTGCTCTGCACCTGCCCAGGTCCGAGTACGGCCTGGCTGCCGGGTAACTCGAGCACCCGGAACTTGCCGTAGTCATCCGGATCGCTGGACACCGTCAGGTACGCGGCCAGGTTCGGCCGGTTCAGCGCGGTGAGCGCGCTGGTCAACTGGAACGTCGCGCCGTCCTGGCCGGGTGCCTGGGCGAGGATGTAGTACGGCGGCTGGTCGCCGGTGCCTTCCTTGGTCGGGTCGTCCGGCACGGCCCAGAAGTCCTGCGAGTTGAAGAACCGGACCGGGTCGGTGACGTGGTACTTGGTGAGCAGCTTGCGCTGCACCTTGAACAGGTCCTCCGGGTAACGGAAGTGCGAGCGCAGCTCGTCGCTGATGTCGGACGCCGGCTTGATCACGCCCGGATAGATCTTCTGCCAGGTCTGCAGCACCGGGTCGGTCGGGTCGAACTGGTAGAGCGTGACCGTGCCGTCGTAGGCGTCGACGGTGGCCTTGACCGAGTTGCGGATGTAGTTCACTTCCTGGTTCGGCAGCCGGCGGGTGCCCTGCCCGGACAGCGAGTCGGAGGTGACGTCGCCGAGCGTCTCGTGCTGCGAGTACGGGAAGCCGTTCAGCGTGGTGTAGCCGTCCAGGATCCAGACGATCCGCTTGTTCACCACGGCCGGGTACGGGTCACCGTCCACCTTCAGGAACGGGGCGACCTTCTCCACCCGATCGGTGGGGTCCCGGACGAAGAGGATCTTCGAGGACGGGTTCACCGCACCGGACAGCAGGATGTTGCGTTCCCGGTAGTAGATCGCGAACGCGAGCCGGTGCAGCGAGCTGCCGAGGTTGACGCCACCCGAGCCGTCGTAGGTCGACTTCTCGTCGGTGGTGCCGCTCGGCCGGTCGAACTCGCGGGCCTGCTCGCCGGACCGGGCGCCGACGATCGAGTAGTCGGTGAGCAGCTCGCCGTAGTAGATCCGGGGCTGGTCGATGGTGATCGGCCCCTCCGGTGGGAGACCGCCCTCGGCGAAGTCCTGGGTGGTCTGCAGCGCGCCCCGGTTCGCCGCCGCCGCGACCAGCCCGTTGCCGTGGGTGAAGACCAGGTGCCGGTTGATCCAGTTCTGCTGGTTGTCGGCCAGCTCGCTGGAGACCAGCTCGCGAACGCCCAACACGTAGTCCTGCGGCTTCCCGCCGTTGACCCCGGGGATCGTGTACCGGTCGATGTCCAGCTTCTCCGGGAAGCCGTAGACGTTGCGGATCTGCTGCAGGTTGGTGAACGTGGCGGAGAGGATGTTCGGGTCGAGCAGCCGCGCGTTCGGGATCGTCGCCTTGTCCGCCCGCAACGTCGCGCTGTCGGCGACGGTCTTGGCGTCGTAGGTCTCGTCCTCGACCGGGCCGCCCTTGTCGGCCGTCTGGATGCCGTACGCCTGCCGGGTCGCCTCGATGTTCCGGCTGATGTACTCCTTCTCCTTCTGGTCGGCGTTCGGCCGGACCGTGAACTGCTGCATCAGCGCCGGGTAGATGCCGCTGGTGATGACGCTGGTCAGGATCAGCAGCACCACCGCGATCGCCGGCAACTGCACGTTGCGCAGGAAGATGTTGGCGAACACCGCGACCGCGCAGATCAACGCGACGATGATCAGGATGGTCTTCGCCGGCAGCACCGCGTTCACGTCGGTGTACGAGGCACCGGTGAAGTTGGCCCGGTCGGAGAACACCAGGCCGTACCGGTCGAGGTAGTAGGCCACCGCCTTGAGCAACAGGAACACGCCGAGCAGCACGACCAGGTGCACCCGGGCGGCCGGCGTGACCTTCTCCCCCGGCGTCTGCAGCCGCAGCCCGCCGAACAGGTAGTGCACCACCAGCGCGCTGATCAGCGCCAGCACCACGGCGGTGAACAGGTAGCCGAGCACGAACCGCTCGAACGGATAGGTGAAGACGAAGTAGGAGATGTCCTTGTGGAACTGGGGATCCGTCTGGCCGAACTTGGTGCCGTTGCGCCAGAGCAGCCAGGTCTCCCACCGGGTCTGCGCGGTGATCCCGGCGAACAGCCCGAGCAGGCCGCTGACCAGCAGCGCGACCAGCCGGCGGCGCGGCTCGAGCGCGGTGCGGTAGCGCTCCAGGTTCTGCTGTTCCGGCGAGACCGGCCGGAACGGCGGGCGGAACCGGTAGGCCAGCGCGATGTTCGCGCCGATCACCAGCGCCATCAGGATGCCGACGGTGAAGAACAGGAAGATCCGGGTCCGTAGCCCGGTACGGAAAACCTGCCGGAAGCCGACCTCGCCGAACCACAACCAGTCCACGTAGAGCCGGACCAGCGAGCCGAGCACGGACAGGAGCAGGACAAGCAGAACGACGACGCCAATAATTATCTTGGCTCGGCGAGAGATGGACGGCACGGGTAGTGACGGCCGCATCGCCACGGTGGGCTCCTGGGTCGAAGACTGTGCTGACGAGAGTGCAACTTACCGGCCCGGGTGCAGGTTCCCTGCGAGCGGCGGTCCGTAGATCGGCTAACGGTCGTCCGGACGGCGGCTGACCGGGTGCTGCTGCGCCCCGCCGAGCGGCTTTGCCAGGATGGCCCGATGACCGGCCAGTTGCAGGAAACCCTGATGGAGCTTGAACAGCACGTCGCCCAGGCGGGCTGGGACCAACGCCCGCAGCTGTTCGCGCTCGCCGGGCTGGCCGAGTTCCGCGCCCAGGAGCCGGCGCTGGCCGCCCAACTCGGCCTGGACGGCGCCGCGGCCCCGACCGACGGGCTGGTCCCGATCCTGCAGGACGCGCTGCCCGACGGCCCGCTGGACGAGTCGCTGAGCCAGATCGGCTGGTCCGCGGAGGTCCGCGGCTGCGCGCTGGTACAGGAGGTGATGCTGCTCCCGCCGGCCGCCGAGCAGGGCATGCCGGACCAGCCCGACCAGTTGGACGTGCTCAGCTGGGTCGCCGAGCACCCGGAGCGGCGGGAGGCGCGGCTGGTGGTGGCGGTGCTGCGGGACGGCAGCCGGGCCTGCGCGGTCCGGCTGCGCGGCGCGTCCGAGGAGGAACTGCTGCTCGGCGACGATCTCGCCCCCAACCTGGCCGAGGCCCTGCTCGCCACGCTCGAGTAGCCGGGCCTGCCAGCCGGCCCCACCGGCCGCGGCCGGGCGCCGGCCGCCGGCCGGGTGGCGTGGGCCGGGTCAGCAGCTCGGGACGGGCTGGCCGGCCTTCAGCGCCTTGAGCGCGACCACGGCCTCGTGCAGCGTGCCGACCTTGATCAGCTGGAGCCCGGCCGGCGGGCGGGCCAGCGCGTCCGCGCAGTTGTCCTTGGGAACCAGGAAGACGACCGCGCCCTTGTCCCGGGCGCCGATCATCTTCAGCTGGATGCCGCCGATCGGGCCGACCGAGCCGTCCCGGTCGATGGTCCCGGTGCCGGCGATGAACTTGCCCCCGGTCAGCTCGTCCGGGCCGACCTTCTCCATGATCCCGAGCGCGAACATCAGCCCGGCGGACGGGCCGCCGATGCTCTCGTCCAGCTGGATCTTGACCTGGAACGGCGCCTTGCGCCGCAGGGTGAGCACGACGCCGACGGCGGCACCCTTGCGGTCGGTGGGCTTGGTGGTGACGATCTTCGTGCTGCCGGGCTTGCCGGCCCGGCTGTAGCCGACGGTCACCTCGGTGCCGGGGGCCAGCGCCACCAGCACGTTGCTGACGTCCTCGTAGCCGCGCACCGGCTTGCCTTCGATCGAGGTGACGACGTCCTTCTCGGCCAGCTTGCCGGTGGACGGCGAGCCCTTGGGCACGGACTGGATGACCACCTGCTGCGGGTACCCCAGCTCGCCGAGGGCGGCGAACTCGGCGGTGTCCTGCGAGTCCACGAACTGCTGGGTGGTCTCCTGGTCGACCTCCTGGTCGGACTTGCCGGGCGGGTAGATCTCCTCCCGCGGCACCACCGAGGCGCGCCGGTCGAGCCAGGCGCGGAAGGCGGTGAACAGGTCCAGCCGGTCGCGGACGCCGACGGTGGTCAGGTTCAGGTGCCCGTTGGATTTGCGCTCGGTCTGGCCGGCGATCTGGATGATCTCCTTGCCGCCGGTGTCGTTGCCGAGCGTGTCCAGCGTCGGGCCGGGGCCGAGGGCCACGTACGGCACCGGCAGCTGCGAGCCACCGACGCCCAGGAGCAGTAGCAGCACTCCGGCCGTGATCATCGTCACGACCCGCCGGCTCATGCCCGCCCCACCCGCATCGACATGCGGCCACCCTAACCGGCGCGGCTCGCGGCCACCGGCTCGGGCGGGCTACCGGGAGCCGCGGCGCGGCTGCTGCTGGCGACTCTTCTCCAGCGCGGCGACGAACCGGTGATGCGCCTCGACGCTGTCGACCGGGTCGGCCGGGCCGCGGGCCCGACCGGCCCAGGCAGCCCACGCGACGGCCGCGATCAGGGCCACGAACGGGATCGCGAGCCAGACCAGCGGAGTCACCCAACAACGGTACGTCGGAACGCGGCGCGGCGCAGTGCCGGCCCGGCAACCATCTGTCCACAGTGGCCGGAACAGCCGGGGTGCAACCGACCCCGCACCGGCCGGCAACCATCCGGCCGGCACCGGCCAGGCCGCCGGATCAGCCGCGACCGCGCCGGCGGCGGGCCCGCCGGAGCAGGGCGGCGGTGCCGACCAGGGCGACCGCGGCGCCCGCGGCGGCGGTCGCGGTGCGCGCGTCCAGCCGGGCCGGCCGGGACCGCTCCCGCTCGGCCAGGTCGGCCAGGTGCGCCCGGACCGCGTCGGCGTTCGTGTACCGCGGCGCCCAGCCGGCGGACCGCAGCCGGCCGGTGTCGACCACCCACGGGTGCACCAGGTAGGCCAGCTCGCTCGGCGGCGCCGGGGTGAGGCCGAGCCGGTGCAGCCGCTCGGCGGTGCCCACCGCCACCCGCTCCGGCAGTTCCAGCCCGCGCCGGCCGCTGACCTGCTCCAGCTCGGCCGCGTCCAGCCAGCCGTCCGAGCCGACGTTGACCTCGCCGTCCAGTTCGCCGAGCGCGGCCAACTCGATCGCGGCGGCCAGGTCGGCGACGTGACAGAACTGCCAGTGCCCGGCGTTGCCGCGGATGCGCAGCAGCAGCCGCTCGCCGAGCAGCGCCGCCAGCGGCTCCCGGTCACCCGCGCCGAGTACCACCGCCGGCCGCAGCACGGTCACCGCGAGGCCGCGGTGGGAGCGCCGGGCCTTCGCGGCGATCCGCTCGACCTCGAGCAGGTCGCCGACCGCGCTGGCCTCCGGCACCGCCCGCAGCGGGGAGCCGTCCGGCAGCGGCACCGGGTTGTCCGGCCGGGCGCCGTACACCATCGCGCTGGTGATCAGCACCACCCGGCGCACCCCGGCCGCGAACGCCGCGGTGAGCACGGTCTGCGCGGCCCGCGTGTTGCGTTGCCGCTGCCCGGCCCGGTCCTTGTCCGGGCGCAGGTCGACGGCGAGGTGGACGACCGCGCTGACCCCCTCGAACGCCGCCGCCAGCCGCGGGTCGACCACGTCCACCTGGCGCCAGCTCACGTCCGCCCGGCCGGCCGGGACGGGTTCCGGCGCGGCGACGGTGCGGTCGACCCCGATCACGCCGCGCAGCCGCGGCGAGGCGGCGAGCACGGCCAGCACGGCGGCGCCCAGATCCGACCCGGCGCCGGTGACCGCGATTACCGCGCCGGCCGGCTGGCCGGTGCCGCCGGCACCGGCGGTTCGCCCAGGGCGTACGGCTCGGGGCACTCCGACCTCCCCTCGCACGTCAGGTCTACCGTGGACAGCATGACAGCGACCGGCCGCCCGCGATGACGGACGTCCCGTTCGGATTCGGGCCGCACGACCGCGAACCGGACGACAAAGGCAGCGGCAACGAGCCGAATTTCGGCGCCGGGTTCGACCCCGCCGCGTTCGGATTCCCCGCCAACCTGCCGCCGGAACTGGCCGGCAAGGTGCCGCTGTTCGCGGAGCTGCAGAAGCTGCTGTCCTGGCAGGGCGGCCCGGTCAACTGGGATCTGGCCCGCCAGCTCGCGGTCTCCCAACTCGCCGGCGGGCACCGCGCGCCGACGCCCGGTGAGCGCACCCAGGTGGCCGAGGCGGTCCGGCTGGCCGACCTCTGGCTCGACCCGGCCACCACGCTGCCGTCCGGGGTGACCTCGGTGCAGTCCTGGTCCCGGGTGGAGTGGGTGGAGAAGACGCTGCCGGTCTGGTCGGCGCTGTGCGACCCGGTGGCCAGCCGGGTGGTCGCGGCGATGGGCCGGGTGGTGCCAGAGGAGGCGGCCGCGCAGGCCGGCCCGCTACTGGGCATGCTGGCACCGGTCGGCGGCATGATGTTCGGCGCCCAGGTCGGCCAGGGGCTGGCCAGCCTGGCCGGCGAGGTCGTCTCGAGTACCGACATCGGCCTGCCGCTGGGCCCGGCCGGGCTGGCCGCGCTGGTGCCGGAGAACGTCGCCGACTTCGGCCGCGGCCTGGAACGGCCGGACGAGGAGGTGCGGCTGTTCCTCGCCCTGCGCGAGGCCGCGCACCACCGCCTGTACGGGCACGTGCCGTGGCTGCGCCAGCGCGTGCTGGACGCGGTCGACGCGTACGCCCGCGGTATCGAGGTGGATACCGCGGCGATCGAGCGGGCGATGTCCGAAGTAGACCCGGAGAACCCGGAGAGCGTGCAGCGGGCGCTGCAGGGCGGCATGTTCGAGCCGCAGACCACCCCGGAGCAGCAGGTCGCGCTGGCCCGGCTGGAGACCCTGCTCGCGCTCGTCGAGGGCTGGGTGGACGAGGTGGCCGGGGCCGCGGCGGCCGATCGGCTGCCCGGCGCGGCCGCGCTGCGCGAAACGCTGCGCCGGCGCCGGGCCAGCGGTGGGCCGGCCGAGGAGACGTTCGCCACCCTGGTCGGGCTGGAACTGCGGCCGCGCCGGCTGCGGGAGGCCGCCGCGCTCTGGCGCGCGGTGGCGGACAAGCGCGGCATCGCCGGCCGGGACGAGATCTGGCAACACCCGGACCTGCTGCCCGACGCCTCCGACCTGGACGACCCGGCCGCCTTCGTCCGCCGTGGGGACGAGCCGGACAGCAACATCGGCGACCTGTAGCCGGCTGCCCCGGGTCACCGCCGGCTGGGTCCCCTGGGGGTTCGCTCCGGCCGGCCGCTAAGTCGACGCCTTCCCGTCGCGACGCGCTGGGCGCGTCACGCCGGTCCAGGCGCCGCCGCGGCCGACCTGCACTCACTACGTCTCCTGGTTCGCTCCGGCCGGCCGCTAAGTCGACGCCTTCCCGTCGCGACGCGCTGGGCGCGTCACGCCGGTCCAGGCGCCGCCGCGGCCGACCTGCACTCACTACGTCTCCTGGTTCGCTCCGGCCGGCCGCTAAGTCGACGCCTTCCCGTCGCGACGCGCTGGGCGCGTCACGCCGGTCCAGGCGCCGCCGCGGCCGACCTGCGCTCACTGGCTAGCCTGCCGGTATGGGGCCGCTACGGATTGATCGGGACGGCGACGGCGTCGCGCTGCTCACGCTCGACCTGCCGGCCCGCCGCAACGCGATGACCGAGGAGCTGACCGCGGCCTGGGCTGCGGCGATGCCGGAGCTGGCCGCGGACGACTCGGTGCGCTGCGTGGTGGTCACCGGGGCCGGCGCGGCGTTCTCGGCCGGCGGCGACCTGTCCTGGATCGAGCAGGGCGGCACGCTCGACGTACCCGCGCTGCGGGACCGGATGCTGCCGTTCTACCGCACCTGGCTGGCCATCCGGGACCTGCCGGTGCCGACGATCGCCGCGCTGAACGGGGCCGCGGTCGGCGCCGGGGCCGCGCTCGCGCTGGCCTGCGACCTGCGCTACGCCACGCCCGAGGCCAGGCTCTCGGTCCCGTTCACCGCGCTCGGCCTGCACGCCGGGATGGCCACCACCTGGCTGCTGCCCGAGGTCGCCGGCCTCGCGGTGGCCCGCGAACTGCTGTTCACCGGGCGCGCGGTGGCCGGCACCGAGGCGGTCACCCTGGGCCTGGTGAACCGGCTCTTCCCGGCCGAGACTTTCCTGGACGACGTGCTCGCGGTGGCCCGGCAGGTGGCCAGCCGGGCGCCGCTGGCCACCCGGCTGACCAAGGTGGCGCTGGCCGGCGGCGGCCCGGCGTCGCTGTCGGCGGCGCTGGCCTGGGAGTCGGTGGCGCAGCCGGTCACGATGGTGACCGAGGACCTGCGGGAGGGCCTGCAGGCCCAGCGGGAACGCCGGGCACCCCGGTTCACCGGCCGCTGACGACCCGGTGCCGCCGGATGGCCGGACGAACCGAGCCGATCGGCCCGAAAGTGCACGTAGCCCCCGGTCCCGCCGTCCAGGCCGCTCGCCTTCCCCTAACGAGCGGTCCGTCCGGGTGGAGGCCGGGGGCTCCGTCGACACAGACGCTAGGGCTGGCCGGCAAGGTCCGTCAACGACGATCTTCACAGCCTGTGGATAACTCTGTGGATGATGTGGGGACGCTGCGGGGTGTCGCTGTGGAGGGGCCGGGGACAGCATGTGGATGCACGGTCGGTAATCATCACCGGCAGTTCGTTGACCTGCGGTAACCCTGTCCACCGGTTGTGGAGCAGAAAAAGTTGGGTCCACCGCAGCGGCTCTCGGCGGGCTACCGTGCCAACCGTGGCGAGCATGCCGTCCGATGCGGGTGCCGCGCGCGCTGTGGAGGTTCGTCGCAGCGCGCGGCGGCGGCGCACCGTGTCCGCGTACCGGGATGGTGACCGGACCGTGGTGCTGATCCCGGCCCGGTTCAGCAAGGCCGAGGAACGGCGCTGGGTGGCCGAGATGCTGGAGCGGTTGGCCGCCCGCGACCTGCGCCGATTGCGCGGCCCGCGACGCAGCGACGCAGCGCTGCTGGCCCGGGCCCGGCAACTGTCGGCAACGGTGCTGTCCGGCCAGGTGCGGCCGGGCAGCGTCCGCTGGGTGTCCAACATGTCCACCCGATGGGGCTCGTGTACGCCGTCGGACGGGAGTATCCGAGTATCCGCCCGGTTGCGCGAGATGCCGACCTGGGTGCTCGATTATGTGCTGGTGCACGAGTTGGCCCACTTACAGGTGCCCGGCCACGGGCCGGACTTCTGGGAACTGGTCCAGCGGTATCCGCGCGCCGACCGCGCCCGCGGCTACCTGGAGGGCGTCGCCGCCGCCGCCCACCTCGAACTCGAGGACGACCTCCCGGACGCCCCGGATGACTGACCAGGCGGCCGGGGCGGGCCGGCGGGCGGTGGCGCTGCTGCTCGGCGGCGAACCGGCGGTCGGCGGCTGCCCGCCCGGCGTCGCGGCCGGCGACTTCGCCCGGGCGCTGGCCGAGGACGTGGCCGACCTGCTCACCGAACTGCCCGGTCTGGATCCGGTGGTCGGCTTCACCCCGGTGCATCGGGAGGTGGCCGAGGCGATCACCTGGCCCGGCACCCGACTGCTGCCGCTGGCCGCGGACGCCGGCCCACTGGCGCTGCTGGCCGCGCTGCACGACCTCGGCTACCAGCAGGCCGCCGTGCTGGCCGCGGATGTGCCGGACCTGCCGGGGCTGCTGATCGCCAAGGTGTTCAGCGGGCTGGCCGGCGCGGTGGTCGGGGTGGTGCCGGCACTGCCCGCCGGCCGCCCGGACCTGGCACCGCTGGCCCGCGGCGCCGGGCGGCCCGGCGGCCTGGCCGTCCTGGGCTGCCGGCTGCCGGCGCCGACCTGGCTCACCGCCGACCGCACCGATCTGGACGCGCCGGACGCGGTGGCCCGACTGCGCGCCGCCGCCCCGCACCACCGCGACCTGGTCGTCACGCCCGCCTGGCGCCGGCTGCGGGCGCCCGCCGACCTCGCCGGCCTGGACCCGGGCCTGGAGGGCTGGGAGGCCACCCGGGCGCTGCTGTCCGGACGCTGACCGCCGGGTCGGACGTCGGCGACACGCCCGGGACACGGGCCACCGCTGATGACTGCCGGTTCGGGCAGTTTCCGACGCTGAAGCGCGGTATTGGTGCTTCTTGCCCGGGTCGGCACCGGGTTCTCCCGGGGCGCCGCGCAGGTCAGCGGCCAGGCGGCAGGTACGGTGGCTCGACGTGCCTCATTCGGGTGAGGCCTTGCCGATGGTCGACACAGGGAGGAATGACGTGGCCGAGACCTACAACGGATACTGCGTCAAATGCAAGGAGAAAAGGGACTTCGAGGGTGAGGTGAACGTCAGCGAGTCCGGCCGGCGCATGGCGAAGGGAAAGTGCCCGGTATGTGGAACGACGATGAACCGGATCCTGGGCAAGGCCTGAGCAGGCAACGGTGAGGGGTGGCCCGCGCGGCGGGCCGCCCCTCGCTGTTTGCGCCTCAGGTCGGGCCTGCGCAAGGGGTTAGGCAAATCTGTGGATGAAGGTGCGGCCTGTGGATGGCCGGCGCCGTCTTCGCCACAAACCTGGCAGGCTCGGTAGCGGCCCCGGCGACCGGCCGGTGCCGCCATCCGAGCCGCCGAGGTGTGCTGTGACCGTCCCGTTCGACGCCGAGCCCGACGGCGAGGAGTGGCGGCCGGCGCTGGTCGCTGCCCTCCAGCCGGCCTGGCGCGACCGGGCGTCCGTGCAGTTCGGCGTCGACCCGGCCCGGGCGGTGGTGGTCGACGGGATCGGCGAACCGGCGGTCCGGCTGCTGCTCGGCCTCGACGGTGCCCGCAGCCGGGCCGAGGTGCTGGCCGCCGCGGCAGCCGACCGGCTCGACGTGGCCAGGCTGTCCGCCCTGCTCACCGAGCTGCGGCAGGCCGGCGTGCTGACCGACGGCCCGCCGCACGAGCAGGCCGGCTCACCCCACCTCGACCCGCCGGCCGGCGCTACCGGCAGCCCCTGGGCGGACGGCCGCTCCGGCGGGCTGGGGGTGGCGCTGCCCGACCCCGGCGACCCGAGCGCCCGGGCGGCCCGGCGGCGGGCCCGGGCCGCCGCCGGGCTGCGGCGCAGCCGGGCGTTGCGGATGGCCGGCCGGCTCGCGCCGGACCGCGCCTCGCTGTCCCTGCTGGCCGCCACCCGGGGTGCCCCGGCCAACCATCCGGACGAGGTGCTGCGGGGCCGGCAGGCGGCGGCGATCGTGGTGCACGGTGGTGGCCGGGTCGGCAGCACGCTGGCCACGCTGCTCGGCGCCGCCGGTGTCGGGCACGTGCACGTGGTCGACCGCGGCCCGGTCCGCCCGGCCGACCTGGCGCCCGGCGGGCTGATGGTCGGCGACCTGCACCGGTCCCGGGCCGCCGCCGCCGCTGACGCGATCCACCGCAACACCCCCGAGGTGCAGACCGGTCAGCTCGCCTCGCACCGGATGCCGGACCTGGTGGTGATCGCCACCACCCGCCCGGTCGACTCCGAGTTGGCCGCCGCGCTGCACGGCGCCGGGCTGCCACACCTGGTCGTCGGCGTCCGGGAGACCACCGCGGTGGTCGGCCCGCTCGTGCTGCCCGGCTGGACGACATGCCTGCGCTGCACCGACCTCTACCGGTCCGACCGCGACCCGGCCTGGCCGCTGCTCGCCGCGCAGCTGAGCTCGCTGCGCCCGGGTGCGCCCGAGCCGTGCGACGTGCTGCTGGCCACGCTGGCGGCGGCGCTGGGCGGCCTGCAGTGCCTGGCGTACCTGGACGGCGAGCCCGCCGCCTGCCGGAACGGCACGCTGGAGTTCGCGCTGCCCGGTTGGCGGGTGCGCCGCCGCAGTTGGCCCCCGCACCGGCGCTGCACCTGCGGCGCGGCGTACCGGGCGGGCGGCGGCGGTCTGGCCCGGGGAGAATGGACGTCGTGACCGACATCCCGCGTCGAGCCGTGTCGCGTACCGCCCGGCTCGCGGCGCTGCCGTTGGGGGTCGCCGGTCGGGCCACCATCGGTCTGGGCAAGCGGCTGGGCGGCAAGTCCTCCGCGGACGTGACGCTGGAACTGCAGCGGCGCACCGCCGAGCAGCTGTTCGCGGTGCTCGGCCAGCTCAAGGGCGGCGCGATGAAGTTCGGCCAGGCGCTGAGCGTCTTCGAGGCGGCGTTCCCGGAGGACATGGCCGCGCCCTACCGGCAGGCGCTGACCAAGCTGCAGGAAGCCGCGCCGCCGATGGCCACCCAGACCGTGCGGCAGGTCATGCGCGAGCAGTTCGGCACCGATTGGCGGGGCCGGTTCGCCGAGTTCAGCGACCAGCCGGCGGCCGCCGCCAGCATCGGTCAGGTGCACCGGGCCGTCTGGGCGGACGGCCGGCCGGTCGCGGTGAAGGTGCAGTACCCGGGCGCCGGCCCGGCGCTGATCGCCGACCTCACCCAGCTCTCCCGGTTCGCCCGGATGTTCGCCGCGCTCTCCCCCGGGCTGGACGTGAAACCGCTGATCACCGAGCTGCGGGCGCGGGTGGTCGAGGAGCTCGACTACGCCCAGGAGGCGGACGCGCAGCGGGCCTTCGCCGCCGCCTACGCCGACGACCCGGAGATCATGGTGCCGCGGATCGTCGCCAGCGCCCCGAAGGCGCTGGTCTCCGAATGGGTGGACGGCACCCCGCTGTCCGCGGTGATCTCCGGCGGCAGCCAACCGGAGCGGGACCGGGCCGGCTACCTGCTGGCCACGCTGCACTTCTCCGCACCGGCCCGAGCCGGGCTGCTGCACGCCGACCCGCATCCGGGCAACTTCCGGATCCTGCCGGACGGCCGGCTCGGCGTGTTCGACTTCGGCGCCACCGCCCGGCTACCCGGCGGGCTGCCCGAGCCGATCGGCCGGCTCTGCCGGCTGGCCCTGGCCGGCGACGCGGACGCGGTACTCACCGGCCTGCGGGCGGAGGGGTTCATCCGGCCCGGGATGGCGGTGGACGGCCCGGAGGTGCTCGGCTACGTCCGGCCGATGCTGGAGCCGCTGGCGCACGAGACATTCCAGTTCAGCCGGGAGTGGATGCGGGAGCAGGCCGGCCGGATCGCCGATCCCCGGAACGAGGCGGCCCGGGTCGGCCGGCAGCTCAACCTGCCGCCCTCCTACCTGCTGATCCACCGGGTCACGCTCGGCTCGATCGGCGTGCTCTGCCAGCTCGGCGCACAGGCGCACTACCGGTCCATCGTCGAACGCTGGCAACCTGGCTTCGCCCCTTGAGCCGCTTGAGCCGCCTGAGCCGTCCGACAGCTGGGCCGCCGGGCTCCGGACCAGGTGGCCGCCGGCTGGCTCGTCAGAGCCAGGGATCGTCCAGCCGGCCCTCGATCGCCCTCAGCCGCTCACGGGTGCACGGCTCACAGAGGTACTGCCGGCCGGCCCGGCTGGTCTGCGCCGTCCAGGTTACCGGGGGTTCGTCGGCCGCCTGGCCGCATGCGCTGCAACTCGCCACGTCGCCATTGTGACCGCGCCCGCTAAGCCGGGGCTGACGGCTGGGTAAGGTATTTGTTACAAGATCGAATCTGATCCGGACGGGAACGACCGGAAACGGCAGAGCCGCCCGATCCGGTCGAGACCGGATCGGGCGGCTCCAGGTGATCAGACCGCGTTAGAAGCGCGGGCGCGTCTGGCTACCTGCTCGGCCCGGCGCTGCCGCCGACGGGCGGACAGCACGGTCAGCGCGAGCCGGGCACTCTGGGCTTCGGCTTCGCGCTCGCGCATTCGTGCGCGCGCGAGCTCTTCGTTGAGCAGCAACATGGCGGTACTCCTGATGGTCGGTGGGAGCGTGCGTGCTCCGTGATCTCGATGACTGGGTCGGGATGCCGGCCGGGTGGCGTTCGTGCCGGTCATTCGTGCGGTCATGCGGCGACCTCCTTGCGTGGACGGCCCCTGGGCCGCTTACGGGCGATCACTGTGCCGCGCTCGAAGATCTCGCCACCCCAGACGCCCCACGGCTCACGCCGCTGCAGTGCGCCGGTGAGGCAGGCGGCCCGGACCGGGCAGCCCTGGCAGAAGCTCTTCGCGACCTCCAGCTCAGCGGGGGTCTCGGCGAACCAGAGCTCGGGATCCTGCACGCGGCAGGGTAGGTCGAGCCCGGCCCGCTCAGCCTCGGCGACGTCGAGGCAGAGCACGGCGAGCGGAGACGGTGGCATGGCCTCGACGAGTGCCGTCGGCGAGGGGGGATGCACCGGGTCACCTCCTGTGTGACTCGTACGGTCTTGTGGACGGGAGGGCAGAAACAGAGAGGCCGCGGATCCCTGGTGGGATACCGCGGCCTCAAGGTGAGCCGGTCTGGTGGTTATCAGACTGGTCTACCTCGAGGCGCGGGGCCCCGGACGGTGGCCGGCTTACGGTCGATGACCGTCAGCGGAGCCGCCTGACCCTGGACCTGGTCGAGCCGCGGGAAGCCGGCGACGGGCAGAGTGCTCCCGTGCATCCAGCCGCCAACGGGCGCGAGCGGGCGGTACACAGCCGTGCGGGCGATCTCCTCGTTCGCCATGTGCCGCGAGCAGGCAAGGGAGA
Source organism: uncultured Actinomycetota bacterium (assembly GCA_963714145.1). GTDB lineage: Bacteria > Actinomycetota > Actinomycetes > Mycobacteriales > CADCTP01 > JBBWZH01. Next base: position 5,640,393 of record OY970235.1, read on the forward strand.
TCGCCGCTGGCTCCATGATCTTGTTAGTCATCGCGTCGATCACCTCCCTGCTCCGAGTGGGGTCGAGATGCACTGCGCATCTCGGCTCGTCGCGAGGCTAAGCCCCCGGACAAGACCGGCGCAACGGATTTACGGACGGGAGTTTTCGCGGTGTGCGGAAGGTGCGCGTTCGGGCACCTCAGCCCGATTCGGAGCCGCTCCCGAGGGCGCCCGCCAGCGGCTCCTCGCCGCGCACGATCGCGAGCACGTCAGCCCCGTAGAGGTCGAGCTTGCGCTGCCCGATGCCGGCGATGGCGACCAGCCCGGGCACATCGGCCGGGCGCCGGGCGGCGATCTCGCCGAGCGTCGTGTCGTTCAGCACCACGTACGGCGGGACCCGCTGCACCTCGGCCCGGGATGTCCGCCAGCTGCGCAGCCGGGCGAACAGCTCGGGGTCGGCACCGTCCGGCAGGTCGCGGTTGCCGCGCCGGCCGGTGGCCCGGGCGGCCGGCTCGGGCGCGATGCCGAACAGGAACCGGCTGCGCCGCCGGGACCGCCGCCCGCCCGGTGACCGGGCCAGCGCCCAGGACAGCCGCAGCACCTCGCGGGCCCGGGTGACGCCGACGTAGAGCAGCCGCCGCTCCTCGTCCACCTGCGGGTCGGTGGTGGCGTGCTGGATCGGCACGGTGCCGTCGACCAGGCCGACCAGGAACACCACGTCCCACTCCAGGCCCTTGGCCGCATGCAGCGACGCCAGCGTGACGCCCTGCACGGTCGGCGCGTGCTGCGCCGCCGCGCGTTGCTCCAGTTCGACCGCCAGTTCGGGCAGGCCGGCCGCCGGGACGGTCGCGGCCAGTTCCTCGGCCAGCCCGACCAGCGCGGCCAGCGACTCCCAGCGCTCCCGGGCGGCACCGCCACCGGGCGGCGCGGTGGCCGACCAGCTCAGCGCCGAGAGCACGGCCCGGACCGCCGCCGGCAGCGCCCCCGCCGACCCGGCATCGGCGTCCGCCGGGGCCCGGGCGGCGCCGCGCAGCAGCACGATCGCCTCGCGGATCTCCGGCCGCTCGAAGAACCGCTCACCGCCGCGCAGCACGTACGGCACGCCGACGTCGGCCAGCGCCCGCTCGTACGTCTCGGACTGGGCGTTGACCCGGAACAGCACCGCGATCTCGCTGGCCGGGGTACCGCCGTCCAGCAGCGCCCGGCACCGGGCGGCGACCGCGGCGGCCTCGGCCGGCTCGTCCTCGTACTCGGCGAACTCCGGCTCCGGGCCGGGCTTGCGCTGGCCGACCAGCCGCAGCACCGAACGCCGGCCGAGCACCTGGTTGGCCAGCCCGACCACCTCGGGGGTGGACCGGTAGTCCCGGTGCAGCCGGACGACGGTGCTGCCCGGGTGCCGGCGCGGGAAGTCGAGCAGGAAGTCGGGGCTGGCACCGGTGAACGAGTAGATGGTCTGGTTCGGGTCGCCGACCACGCACAGGTCGTCCCGGCCGCCGAGCCAGGCGTCCAGCAGCCGCTGCTGCAGCGGGCTGACGTCCTGGTACTCGTCCACCACGAAGTGCCGGTAGCGGGCCCGGATCTCCTCGGCCACGCTCGGGTGCTCCTCGATCGCCGCCGCGGTGACCAGCAGCAGGTCCTCGAAGTCGAGCACGCCGGCGCGCGACTTGGTCTCCTCGTAGGCGGTCATCACCGCGAGAATCGTCTCGACCGGGGCCGGCAGCTCCCGGCCCGCCGCCGCGGCCCGGGCCGGGTAGTCGGTCGGGCCGGTCAGCGTGACCTTGGCCCACTCCAGCTCGCTGGCCAGATCGCGCAGCAGCGTCCGGTCGGCCTCCCGGATGCCGGCCCGGGCGGCGGACTGGGCGATCAGCCGGATCTTGTGGTCCACCAGGTTCGGCAACGCCCCGCCGAGCACCCGCGGGGCGAAATAGCGCAGCTGGCGCAGCGCGGCGGCGTGGAAGGTGCGGGCCTGCACGCCGGCGACGCCGAGGCCGTGCAGCCGGGTGCGCATCTCGCCGGCGGCCCGGGCGGTGAACGTCACCGCGAGCAGCTGGGACGCGGGGACCGCCCCGCACTGCACGGAGTACGCGATCCGGTGGGTGATGGTCCGGGTCTTGCCGGTGCCGGCGCCGGCCAGGATGCAGACTGGGCCGCGGACCGCACGGGCGGCCTGCTCCTGCTCCGGGTCGAGCCCGCCCAGCACCCCGTCGGCGTCCACGGTCGGACATCCTGTCAGCCGCACCGCGGGAAGCCGACCGCACCCGCCGGTGTTGCGCGGTCTACCTTAGTTGGGCCGGGCGATGGAAGGACTCCGATGCTGACCGTTTACACGACGTCGTGGTGCGGCTACTGCCTGCGGCTCAAGCGGCAACTGGAGCGGGAAGGCATCCTCTTCACCGAGGTGAACATCGAAACGGATGAGTCGGCAGCGGAACTTGTCATGTTGGCCAACGGTGGTAACCGAACAGTGCCTACAGTTGTGCTGCCGAATGGCGTGTCGATGACCAACCCGTCCCTCACACAGGTGAAAGCTGGTCTGTCAGAGGTAACGAGTTTGCCGACAACCTGACCGGCACGCGACGCCCGCGCTAGTGTGTCCGGACGGCGACGTAGCGTGGCGGGGCGGCTCCACGGAGGCGCAACGCGGGGAGTCGCTGCGTCAGTCGGGAGGTGTGTGTGTCAGACGACGGGCGTCAGCCCGCGGCGCGTGGCGGAGCAGCACTTGTTGAAGGCCCATCCAGCACCATCGTGATACGCCGAACAGCCGGCGGTTGGCGGGTTGAAACCGAAGGCCTGGACGACTCTGATCCTTACGCTGAAGACCTTCTTGAGGCCATGGTGCTTGCCGATCTGCTGGCCGGTGAACTCCGGCCGGGTCCGCGACCACCCAGGCCGACCGGTGCATTGGGCTCGGACGAGCAGCTCCGGCTGTCCATCCGGCAGCTTGAGCACGCCCTGGCCGCCCGGGTACGCATCGAGCAGGCCATCGGCGTGCTGGCCGAGCGGTGGCGGACGACGCCACGCGACTCGTTCGAGCGGCTCCGCAAGGTGGCCCGCTCGCTCGGCCGGAAGGTGCACGACTTGGGCGGGGACGTGATCGCCTCGGTCACCGACCCGACTATTGCGCTGCCGGCAGAGTTGATCCCGCCGCCGTTGCCGTGAGCCACCGGCCAGCCTGACGGTTGGCCGGGTAGCGCATCATCGGGAACGTGCGTAGACCCGAGCCCGGTCCCGGCCGGGCTGGTGCGCCGCTGCCGGTCAGCCCAGATCGGTTGCCGGGCGTGCTGGCCCAACTACTGACCGACGCCGCCCCCGCTGACGAGACGCTCCGGGTGCTGCTGGACGGGGCGCCGGCGGCCCGGCCGGATCGGCTGGCCGACGCGCTGGTGGACCCGCTCCGGCTGCACGGCCGGGCGGCGCTGCGGGTCAGCGCCGGCTGGTTCCTGCGGCCGGCGTCGCTGCGGCTGGAACACGGCCGGACCGACCCGGACGCGTACTACCAGGACTGGCTGGACGTCGGCGCGCTGCGCCGCGAGGTGCTCGACCCGCTCGGCCCCGGCGGCACCGGCCGCTACCTGCCCACCCGCTGGGATCCGGCAGCCGACCGGTCCACCCGGGCCGGCTACCTGACCGCGCCGGCCGGGGCGGTGCTGCTGCTGGACGGGGCGCTGCTGCTCGGCCAGGGCCTGGCCGCCGACCTGACCGTGCACCTGCGGCTGTCGGCGGCGGCCCTGGGCCGCCGGACGCCGCCGGCCGAGCGGTGGACGCTGCCGGCGTACGCCAGGTACGAGGCCGAAGTGGACCCGGCCGCGCTGGCCGACGTGGTGATCCGGGCGGACGACCCGCGGCACCCGGCGATCGTGACCCGGCTCAGCCGGCCAGCCAGTCGGTGACGATCCGGTTCGCGATCGACACCGGCGGCGGCAGGGCGCGCAGGCCGTCCCGGCGGTTGATCTCGTCCCGGCTGAACCAGCGCGCGTCGGACAGCTCCTGGCCGTCCACCTGGAGGGTCAGGTCGCCGGTGGCCCGGGCGACGAAGCCGACCATCAGCGAGGACGGGAACGGCCACGGCTGGCTGGACACGTACTGGATGTCGGTGATCGCGAGGCCGACCTCCTCGGCCACCTCGCGGGCCACCGCGGCCTCGGCTGACTCGCCCGGCTCGACGAACCCGGCCAGGATCGAGTAGCGGCCCTCGGGCCAACTGGCCTGCCGGCCGAGCACGCACCGGTCGCCGCCGTCATGCACCAGCATGATCACCGCCGGATCGACCCGGGGCCAGTGCTCCGAGTCGTCCTGCGGGCAGTGCCGGGTCCAGCCGCCGCGGACGATGTCGGTCGGCGTGCCACAGCGCGGGCAGCGCAGGTGGGTGGCGTGCCACTGGGCCAGCCCCACCGCGGCGGTGAGCAGCCCGGCGCCGAGGTCGTCCAGGTCGGCGCCGACCTCGCGCAGCCCGGCCCACTGGTCGGCGCGCAGGTCCCGGCCGGCGGCGGCGGCGAAGTACGGCTCGCCGCCGAACTCGCCGAGGAAGTACCGGGCGGTCTCCCCGGTGACCCCGTCCGAGCCGCGGAACTGCAGCCGGACGCCGCCCTCGGTGTCGGTCACCGGAACGGTCAGCTCCGGGGTGAGCACCAGCACCCGGGCCCGCGTCCACGCTTCGGCCAGCCAGTCCGGATCGTCCCGGCGGTGCGCCTCCCGGTCGTGCACCGACCGGGAGAGCGTCGGCAACCGGGACAGCCGAAACGGCTCACCAGCAGCGGAAGCCCCGTCCCCGTTGGACTGTCCTAACTGGACGTCCACTGTGTCTGGCCGGTTTGGACGGCCAGTGTTGTCCGGAGTGGACAGACCCGGCACGGGGCCGGTCACGGCTGCGAGAGCGGGCCTGCGGGCTCGCTGGCGACCGGGCCCAGGCCGCCGAGCGGGCCGGCCACCTCGGCCGCGTCACCGAGCAGCACGGTCACCATCCGGGCCGGCGCCAGGTACCGGCTCGCCGCGGCGAACGCGTCCTCCAGAGTGACCGCGGCCAACCGGCGCGGATGCTCGCGCAGCCAATCCAGGCTGAGGCCGTGGCCGGCCAGCGCCGCCAGCGTGGAGGCCAGCCCGGACTGGCTGGCCACCGACAGCGCCAGCGTGCCCACCGCGTACTGCCGCACGTCGGCCAGCTCGCCGGCCGAGATCGGCAGCGTGGCCATCCGGCCCAGCTCGTACCAGATCTCCAGCAGTGCCGGCGCGGTCACCCCGGTGGCCACGTCCGCGTCGATGATCAACGTGGAGCCGGCGGCGGCGTGGTCGATCCGGCTGTGCGGACCGTACGTGTAGCCCTTGTCCTCGCGGATGTTCTCGACCAGGCGGGACGAGAAGTTGCCGCCGAAGGCCAGGTTCACCAACTGCAACGCCGGGTAGCCCGGGTCGGCCCGGTTCACCGCCGAGCCGCCGAGGCGGATCGAGGTCTGCACCGACCCGGGCCGGTCGGCCAGCACGATCGGGCCGGGCTCGATCGCCGGCAGCGCGGGCGCCGGCCGGGCCGGCGTACCGGACCGCCAGTCGCCCAGCGCAGCCTCCATCTGATCCAGCACCCGGGCCGGCGAAACGTCGCCGACCAGCACCAGCACGCTGCCGCCCGGGAGCACCCGCTCGGCGTGCAGCCGGCGCAGCTGGCCGGCACTGACCGCGCCGACGTCCTCGACCGAGGGCAGCTCGCGGGCGTACGGGTGGTTGCCGAACAGCCGGCGCCGCAGCGCCTCGCGGACCAGCACCGACGGCTGGGACCGGGCGATCGACAGCCGCTCGACCAGCCGGCCGCGCTCGCCGGCGACCTCCCGGCTGGGGTAGCTGGCAGCGGTCAACACCTCGGCGAGCAGGCCCAGCACGGTGGTCAGCCCGGTGCGCAGCACGGTGCCGCCGATCAGCAGCCGGTCCGCGTCCACCGAGGCGTGCAGCTCGGCACCCAGCGTCTGCAGCGCCGCCGCCAGCTCCACCTGGCTGCGGCTGGCCGTGCCGGACAGCAGCGTCTCGCCCAGCAGCATCGACCGGGCCGGCAGTGTCGGCGTCGTGCCGCTGAACGGCACCCGCAGCCGCAGTTCCACCAGCGGCACACCCGGCCGGCGGACCGCGATCAGCCGCAGCCCGGAGCGCAGCGTCCGCTCCGCGCTGGCCGGCTGCTTCGGCCGCCCGACCGGGCCCAGCTCGGGCACGGCCCGCACCGGCGACCCGGACGCCGCCACCGCGGCACCTCCGGTGCTGGCGCTGGCCCCGGTGACAGCGGCCGAGCTGCCGCCACCATTGGCCGCCCGGCGGCCGGCCCGGCCACCGCTGTGGCTCTCCGCCGGGGCCTCGGCCTCGGCCTCGGCGGCGGCCCCGGCGTCGACCTCGGTGGCCGCCGGCGCGCCTGCGGCGGTCTCGATGTCGGTCGCCAGCGCACCGCCGGTCTCGGTGTCGCTCGCCAGCTCGCCGGCGGCCTCGGCGGCGCTGACCGGCTTGGCAGTGGTCTCGGCACTGGTCGCCGACGCGCTGGCGGCGTCGGCCGCGGCGGACCCGGCGTCGGCAGGCTCGGTGTCGGTCACCGGCTCGCCGGCGGTCCCGGCGTCGGCGGGCCCGGCGTCGGCGGGCCCGGTCTCGATGGCCGTCTCGAGCTGCGGCCCGGCGGCACCCGCGTCGGTGCCGTCCTCGGTGCCGCTCGTTTCGGCGGCGGGGTCAACGTCGGTTCCGGTACCGGTCACGAGGTCGCTCTCCGTGGCGCTGTCGGTGTCTGCCGCGGTGCCGTTCCCGCCGTTGGTCGCGGCTGCGGCGCCGTGCTCGGCGGGGGGTTGCGCCTCGTCCTCGGCGCCGTCCCGCGCGGGGATGTCGTCGACCCTGGGGACCGCGGTCATCGGGCACCGCCGTTCCGCCGGGCGCCGGTTCGGGCCAGGGCACTCGTCCTAGCCGGGCTCGCGCTCGCCGGGGTTGCCGTCGCCGCGCCCGCCTTCCGGGCCGCCGACTTCGCCGGCGTTGCCTTGGCCGCTCCGGCCCGGGCCGGACCCGCCTTCGCGGCGGTCGCCTTCGCGGCGGTGGCCTTCGCGGCGCCGGCGCGCGCCGAGCCCGCCGTCACGGGTGCCGCCTTCGCCGCGCCCGCCTTCGCCGGACGCGACCGCGCGGACGTGGCCGTGCCGGCCCTGGCCGCGCCGGCTTTCGCCGCACCCGCTTTCGCGGCACCGGCCCGAGCGGCACCCGACCGGGCGGGAGTCGCCTTGGCGACGCCAGCCTTCGCGGCTTTCGCCGTACCAGCCTTCGCCGCGCCAGCCTTCGCCGCTCTGGCAACGGCCGCCCGAGGTGCCTTGGCCGCCTTGGCCGCACCAGCCTTCGTCGCCTTGGCACCGGCCGCCCGGGGAGCCTTGGCCGCGCCGCCCTTCGCCGGACGCGCCGCGGCCGGGCTCGCCGCCGCACCGGCCTTCGCCGGGCCAGCCTTCCGCGCCGTCCTGGTCACGCCAGCCGTCGCCGCACCGGCCTCGGCCGCACCGGCCTTGCGCGCACCAGCCTTCGCGGCACCAGCCTTCGCGGCGCCGGCCTTCCGCGCCGTCCTGGTCACGCCGGCCGGCCGCGCGCCAGCCGTCGCCGCGCCGGCCTTGCGCGCGCCGGCCTTGGCCGCGCCGGCCTTCGCGGCACCAGCCTTGGCCGCGCCGGCCTTGGCCGTGCCGGCCTTCGCCGGACGGCGGGTGGTCTTGGCGGGAGTCGCCTTGGCGGCGCGGCGGGTCGCCTTGGCCGGGCGACGGCCGTTCGGGCTGGCCGCCACGGCGACAACCGCCGGCTCGTCCGGCGTGGCAGCGCCCGAGGGCTCGGCTTTCGCACCGGGGACGAGTTCGAGCGTGGCGCGGCGGTCAGCGCGCAGGCTCGCGGCGGCGGCGCGGATCTGGTCTTCGGTGACCTCGGCCAGCCGGCCGGGCAGCTCCATCAGCAGGTCGGCCCGGCCGTGCTGCTGCTCGAACGCGGCCAGCGCCAGCGTCCGGCCCAGCACCGGGTCGACGTCCCGGAAGATCTGGGCGACCAGCCGGGCCCGGATCCGGTCCAACTCGCCGGGCAGCAGGCCGTCCTGGGCGAGCCGGTCGGTCTCCTCGGTGACCGCGTTCAGCACCGTGTCGGCCGGCGTGGTCGGCGCGTGGTGCGCCTGGAAGACCAGCACGGTGGGGTCTCGGACGTCGAACGGGTCGCCCATCATGCCCAGGTAGCAGGCGAGCTGGGTGACGGTCCGGTCGCGCTGCACCAGCCGCTGCTCCAGCCGGGACGAGTCGCCGTCCGACAGCACTTCGCCGAGCATCAGGTACGGCAGGTACTCGCTGAGGCTCCCGACCGGGTCGGGTACCCGCCAGCCCACGGCCACCGCCGGCATCGGGGCCAGGTTGTCCACAATGGACTTGCGGCGTTCGGCGGTGAGGTCCGGCTCGGCGAAGCTGGGCCGCTTCGGCGCCGGGCGGGCCGGGATGTCGGCGAAGTGCCGCTCGATCAGGGCGAGCGCCTCGTCCGGGTCGAGGTCGCCGGCGACCGTCAGCACCGCGTTGGCCGGCGCGTAGTAGCGGTCGAAGAAATCGGCGGCGTCGGCAACCGTGGAGTTCTCCAGGTCGACGAAGTCGCCGTAGCCGTTGTGCGCGTTCGCGAACGTCTGGAACGCCACCGGCGGCAGCTTGATCCACGGGAACCCGCCGTACGGCCGGTTCAGCACGTTGACCCGGATCTCCTCCTTGACCACCGCGATCTGGTTGGCCAGATTCTCCTCGGTGATCCGGGGGCTGCGCATCCGGTCGGCCTCCAGGAACAGGCCGCGCTCGAGCGCGTTGCTCGGCAGCACCTCGTAGTAGCGGGTGTAATCCAGGTGGGTGCTGCCGTTGAAGGTGCCCCCGGACGACTGCACGTACCGGAAGTGTTCGAGCTTCTCCAGGTTCGCCGAGCCCTGGAACATCAGATGCTCGAAGAGGTGGGCGAATCCGGTCCGCCCTTCCGGTTCAGACCGGATCCCGACGTCGTAGTAGACGGCGACGCCGACGACCGGCGCACTGCGGTCCGGTGCGAGCACCACCCGCAGCCCGTTCTCCAGGGTGGTGCGAACCAGCGGGTAGGACGGCGCAGGCAAGGCAGCGACTCTCGGCACGCCACCGACCCTACTGGTTCCCCCCTTCCGCGCGGTTGCCCCACTCACCAGCCCCGGCACATGTCACCCATGCGCCGCCCTCGCCGGCGCCCGAACTACCCTCCTCCGGTGGAGGACGACGGGGGCGGCCATACCGGTTGGTGGGCGTTCGTGGACGAGACCATCTGGGCGCCGCCCACCGGCAACGGTTGCTACGTACTCGCCGCATCGATCGTCGCGCAGGCGGAGCTCGAACCGGCCCGGGGCATGCTGCTCAGCTTGCTGCTATCCCGGCAGCGGCGGCTGCACTGGCGGGACGAGTCGGTGCCGAGGAAGCGGAAGATCGCCGCGACCGTCACCGACGCCGACGCCCGGCATCTCGTGGTGGTCGGCCAACCGATGGAACAGGCGAAGCAGGAGCGCGCCCGGCGCAAGTGCCTGGAGCACCTGCTCTACCTGCTCGACGACACGGGCGTCGGGCAGGTCGTGCTGGAAGCGCGGACGGCGCGACTCGACGCGCGCGACCTGGCCCTGATCGAGGCACTGCGCGGTAGCCGTGCGATACCCGGCAGCATGCGGGTCGGCCTGCAGCGGGCTGCGACGGAGCCACTGCTCTGGCTGCCCGACGTCATCGCCGGCTGCGTACGCGCGGAGCTCACCGGCGCCGCGGCCGAGGGCGCACCGGCCATCGCGGCGCGGACCCGCCGATACGAGATCGGCCTCTGAAAAGCGCGAACCCCGGGGTCCCGTCGTCCGGCGGGTGTTCCCGGGGTCACTTTCCAGAAGCCAGCAGCATCTGAACTAAGGCGAGACTAGCACGAGGGTCATGAGGGTCAGGCAGTGAGGAGGGTGGTGGCGCCGGCGGCCAGCAGGGCGACGGCCCAGAGGCGGTCGACGTTCAGCCAGGCGTGCCGCAGTACGGACAGGCCGAGCAGTTCGGTGACGACCAGGGCGATCGCGCCGGCGGTGACCAGCATGGTGATCGTGTGCAGGGCGGACGCGGTCAGCGCGGTGCCGATGGACGCGGTGACCGGCAGCGGCGAGTGATGCGCCAGCACCGGCACCAGCATCAGGCCTGCGCCATGCACCGAGGACATCAGGAACGACCAGGTGGCCAGCTCCCAGTTGGACAGTCGCATGCCGACCCAGCGGAAGTGCCGGGTGGACAGCAGCCGCCAGAGGCCGAGGCCGACCAGCAGCACGCCGGCACCGATCGCCGCGGCGCGGCTGGCCACCGCCGACTCGGTCACCGCGAACGCGACCGCCACCACTGCCACGGACGCCAGGTGACCGGCGGCGATCGGCGGCAGCGCACGCAGCACCGCCAGCCGGCCCGACCATCCGAGCCCGGCCCGCCGACCCGCCGCCACGGGCGGCTTCCCGCCGGCCACCTCCCGGACCGCTGGGCCACCAGCGGCCAGCCGCACGTCGAGCACCGGCGCCGCCGGCCGATCCGCCCCCTCCGCGGCAGCCGCCGCCACCGCGCCCGGGCCCGCCGGCCCGGGACCGGCCGCGGTGGGGGCGCCGGCCGGATCGGTGCGGCCCGCCGCGGCGTCCGTGGGTGGGCGGGGGCGGGGGACGGCGACGGCGGGGCGCCGCTGCTGGCCGAGGGCGACGGCGAACAGCCAGCCCATGGCCGGGTTGAGGCCGTGGAAGATGCCGAGCCCGGCGACGGCCGCGACCGTCGCCCAGCTCACGGCCGCCAGCTCACGGTTGACCGGATCACGACCGCCGGCTCACAGCCGCCGGCTCACGGTTGACCGGCCCACGGTTGACCGACTCACGGCCGCCGGCTCAGGGTTGACCGGCTCAGGGTTGACCGGCTCAGGGTCGACCGGCTCACGGTTGACCGACTCACGGCCGCCGGCTCACGGGTGACCGGCTCACGGGTGACCGGCTCACGGGTAGCAGTACGAGTCGGATGAGGCGTCGCCGCCCTGCAGCCGGGTCTGGTGCGGGCGCAGGCCGCGCCAGGCGTCGCCGTGCGGGAACAGCCGCTCGTCGAGCCGCAGGCCGCCACCCTCGGCCGCGTCGACCACATCCAGCTTGGCCAGCCAGGCGCCGACGCCGTCCGGGTAGAACTGGTCGTCCCAGGCGCCGTACAGGGAGTTGGTGACGTAGACCCGGCGGCCGTCCCGGGAGACCTCGACCATCTGCGGCCCGCCGGCCAGCGGCAGGTCCGGCGCGGCCGGGTGCGGCGCCCGGCGGACGATGCCGCCCAGCCGCACCGAGCCGGTCTCCCGCGGCGCGAACGGGTCGGTCACGTCGTACTGCTTGAGCTCGCCGGTGCCCCAGCAGGACACGTACAGGGTGCGGTCGTCCACGGACAGGTCGATATCGGTGACCAGCGGCGGCACCGCGCCGAACGGCTGCAGTACCGGCGGCAGCACCGACGGGTCGTCCGCCGGCTCGGCCGGGATGGTGATCACTTTCGTCGCCGCCCAGCCCGAGCCGGACTCGGCCGGGTGCCAGACCCAGATGGACGCGGACAGATCCTCGACCGAGACGACCACGCCGACGAAGCCGTACGAGCGGGTGGGGTCGTGCGCCGGGCGGAGTTCCAGCGCCATCTGGTGCTGGTCGCCGAGGTCGACGGTCTGTACGTGCTTGCGCCGGCGCAGGTCCCAGAAGTGCAGGGCGTGGCCGTACTTGCGGCCGAGCAGCAACTCGCCGACGACGCCATCCTCGATCATCGACGGGGTGCCCCACTCACTGGTCACCGCGACGTCCTGGGCGATGTGCCACCACATGTCGTAGGCCAGGAACTGCGGGCCGCGGTCGACCTCCCAGCGGCCGAGCACCTCGAACGACTGGTGGTCGAGCAGCGCGATGCCGCCGGGGCCGTCCGCACCGTCGGCGCCGCCGAGGCAGGTCACGTAGATGCCCTCGGGCCCGCAGTGGATCGTGTGCGGCCGCGAGTAGCCGGCGCGCTTGGCCAACTCCGCCGCCTCCAGCACCTTGACCAGGGTGGGCGAGCGCGGGTCGTCCTTCACGTCGTAGATGTGGATCCGGGACGAGCGCAGCCCGGGCACCACCAGGTAGCGGCGCTCGGTGTGCGGATGCGGCGCGTACGGGCACAGCGCCGACGAGCACATGTTCCAGCCGAAGTGGTGCAACTCGTCGCCGGTGTTGGGCAGGTCGGTCCACCCGACGATCGCACCGTACGAGCCGGACTCGGGGTCGACGTCGAGCACCGCGATCGCGTCGGGTTTCTGTGCGGCGCGGTCGAACGCGGCCACGTAGGCGAGCTTCTCGGCCGGCGCCGCGGCGGCGTCCCGGGGCGAGGGGTAGAAGGTCGGGTCAGGCTTCCAGAGGGAACCGGCCAGCGACATCGGCGCTCCTGGTGCTGCTCGGTGTTACCGGTGGGGTGGGCGTTGCCGGTGGAATGGGCGCGTCGGGGTTGGTCACAACGCGGCGCGGTGGCCCGGACAGGTCGCGGTCGCGACCCGCTGCAAGTCGACGTGCCGGCGCCTGACCAGCCGGGGCATCGCGGGCATGCCCTGGATCCTGACACCGCCCCGGCGGCGTGTCGACCGGAACGACGGCCGCTTAGGGCAGCACCCGAATGGAGGAGATCAGCGCGTCCACCGAGGTCCAGAGCGGGCGGACGGTATCCGGCAGCGATATGTAGAGCACCGCCGGCAGTTGCCGGCCGGTATCGATCACCAGCACGGTCACCTGCTCGGACTTGGCCAGGTACCCCTTGCTGTCGTCCGGGTTGAAGATCGCGACGTAACTGGTCAGGTAGCCGGGGTGACCATCGACGGTGGTCACCTTTTCCGCCCGGCCCTGCTGCCTGTTGTCCGGGTAGTACTGGTTGTCCAGGCCGGTGATCAGCCGGCGGGAGGTGGCGGTCAGATCGTCCCGGGACGCGACCGCCGGCGAGACCAGCCCCGAGCTCACGTTCGCCCAGTACTCGCCACCCGGGGCGTCCCGCTGCACCACCCGGTAGTAGCCGTCGGTGCCGAGCATGCCGTCGAACGTGAACAGGTCCCACCGCTGCCAGGCGCCGCCCAGCACGCTGTACGAGAGGCCGGCGGCGTCGTCCACGATCCGGCCGGAGACCGGGCCGGTCGGCCGCGGCGGCGTCGGGACCGGCAGCGGCACCGTGTCGGTGGGCACCGGCAGCGGCGCCGGCGCGGCCCGGCGGGACGCGGTCGGCTGCGCGGTGCCGCTGGTGCCGTCCAGGTCGGGTAGCGCGCCGGTCGCCACCAGCACGGCGATCAGCCCGACGATGCCGAGCACGACCAGCCAGGTCGCCCGGGACGTGCGCCGGTCGGCCGCGTCCAGCAGGTCGGGCGGCGACCAGTCGACCGGCGGCGGCGGCGGCGCCACCATCCGCTCGTGCGGCATCCGGGCCCGGGTGATGCCGGTCCAGCCGCTGCCCTCCCACCAGCGGAGCTGGTCGACGTCACCGCCGGGGTCGTCGTACCACCCTGGTTCCCGCGGACCGGTCACCGGTACAGGCTAAAAGGTACGGACCGCAAACGCCCGTGCCGGTTTCGGCAACCGGGCCAGCGCCGGCCGGCCGGGTCGACCCGGCCGGCCCACATCGACCCGGCCGGCGTCGGCGGCCGGTCAGCGTAGGCCGGCCAGTTCGGACCAGAGGTAGGCGGCCGACTCGGCGCCCTTGTAGAGCATCGGCAGCACCACCCGCTCGTTCGGGGCGTGGATGTGGTCGTCCGGCAGCCCGACGCCGAGGAAGACCACCGGCGCGGCCAGGATCTCGGCCAGGTCGGCCTCCGGCCCGCTGCCGCCCTCCCGGGTGTAGAGGACCTCCTGCTCGAACGCCCTGGACATGGCCCGGACCAGCGCCTGCAGCGCCGGATGGTCCAGCGGGGTGCGGCACGGGGCGACGCCACCGCTCTCGAACCGGACGGTCGCGGTGATCCCGGCCGGGGTGCGCTCGGCCACGAACCGGTCGACGCCGGCGCGGATCGCGGCCAGGTCCTGATCGGGCACCAGCCGGAAGCTGAGCTTCACGTGCGCGTCGCTGGGCACGATGGTCTTCCCGCCCGGGCCGGTGTAGCCGCCCCAGATGCCGTTCACCTCGGCGGTCGGCCGCGCCCAGGTGCGCTCCAGCGTGCTGTAGCCGGCCTCGCCGGTGGCCGCCCGGGACTGCGCCGGGCCGGCCAGCCAGCCGGCCTCGTCGAACGGCAGCTTGCCGAACAGCGCGCGCTCCTCGTCGGTCAGCGGCACCACCTGGTCGTAGAAGCCGGGCACCTGCACCACCCCGGCGTCGTCGTGCAGCCCGGCCACCAGCCGGGCCAGCGCGGCCGCCGGGTTCGGCACGGCGCCACCGAACGAGCCGGAGTGCAGGTCTCCGTCCGGGCCGTGGTAGTCGATCTGGCAGGCGATCACGCCGCGCATGCCGGTGCAGGTGCTGGGCGTGCCGCGGTCGAACATGCCGGTGTCGGTGACCACCACGACGTCGCAGCGCAGCCGGTCGCGCTGGGCCCGCAGCAGGTCGGCGAAGTGCGGCGAGCCGGACTCCTCCTCGCCCTCGACCAGGAACCGCAGGGTGACCGCGGGCGCCGTCGCGCCGGTCGCGGCCAGGTGCGCCGGCAGCCCGAGCAGGTGGAACAGCAACTGGCCCTTGTCGTCGGCGGCACCCCGGGCGAACAGCTCGTCGCCGCGGATGGTGGGCTCGAACGGCGGTGTCTGCCAGAGCTCCTCGGGGTCGACCGGCTGTACGTCGTGGTGCCCGTAGACCACCACGGTGGGCGCCTGCGGGTCGCCCGCCGGCCACTCGGCGAAGACCGCCGGCGCGCCGCCGGTCTCCCAGATCTCGACCGTCGGGAAGCCGGTCCGGGTGAAGGCGGCGGCCAGCCACTCGGCGCTGCGCCGGACATCCGCGGCGTGCGCCGGGTCGGCGCTGATCGACGGGATCCGCAGCCAGGCGTCCAGGTCGGCGTGCAGCTGGTCGCGGTGGTCTTCGACGTAGGAGCGCTCGGCGGTCATCCCCGCAATCTATGACACGGCGAAATCGCCGGTCACCAGACGTTCACCGGGAATCCCGGCGCTTTTGCTGACGTGGTGGCCCGGCTGGCCGTAGTGTCCCCGTGCGCGCGGGGGTGGCCCCGCAGGTGCCGCATGGTCACCACAGTGTCGAAACGCCGGCCGGGTGTGACTCTGGCCGGGGGTGGAGGGAGTCCGCATGTCCCGTGTGCCGAGCGGGTTGCGCGAGGCGATGCGCCCGCGCCACCTCGCGTTACCGATCGCGGCGGTGGCGGTGATCGCGCTGGGCCCGCTCGCCCAGGGCGGCAGCGCGCCCGCGCCGGCCGCCGCGCCCCCGGCGGCCGCGGGGTGGAACCCGCTCACCCCGGCGTCGGTCTCGTTCCAGCAGTCGGTGCCGCAGAGTGTCGGGCTGGCCAAGCCGGCCGCCGCGCCGCGGGCCGCGCTCACCCCGGCCAGCCTGGAACTGCTCGGCTTCAACGACCTGCACGGCAACCTCGACCCGCCCGTCGGCAGCGGTGGCCTGGTCACCGGCATCCCGGTCGGTGGCGCCGAGTACCTCAGCGCGACCGTCAAGCGGCTGCGCTCGCAGTACCTGTTCACCCGGGACCGGGTGATGACGGTCGCCGCCGGCGACAACATCGGCGCGTCGCCGCTGGTCTCGGCCGCGTTCCACGACGAGCCCACGATCGAGATCGAGAACGCGCTCGGGCTGGACCTGAGCAGCGTCGGCAACCACGAGTTCGACGAGGGCACCACCGAGCTGGCCCGGATCGTGAACGGCGGCTGCCACCCGACCGACGGCTGCCAGGACGGCGACCCGTACTTCGGCGCGGCCTGGCCGTACCTGTCGGCGAACGTGGTCGACAAGGTCACCCGCAAGCCGATCTTCCCGGCGTACAGCATCCACACCATCCGCGGCGTGAAGGTCGCGTTCATCGGCGAGACGCTGCTGGGCACGCCCGGCATCGTGAACCCGGCCGGCATCCAGACCGTCGACTTCCTGGACGAGGCGGCCACCGCCAACTTCTACGCCAACAAGCTGCGCACCGAGCAGGGCGTGCACGCGTTCGTGCTGCTGATCCACCAGGGCGGCCTGCAGACCGTGCCGGCGCCCAACGTGCCGCAGCCGAGCAGCTGCGACGGGTTCGCCGGCGACATCACCCCGATCGCCGCCCAGCTCGACCCGGACTTCGGCGTGGTGATCTCCGGCCACACGCACCGCTTCTACACCTGCTCGCTGCCCAACCGGGCCGGCAACAGCCTGGTCACCAGCGCCGGCTCGTTCGGCGTCCTGGTCACCGACGTGCACGCCGAACTGGATCGCACCACCGGCCGGTTCCTGACCGCCACGGCGCAGAACGTGCTGGTGGAGAACTCGGTGCGGAACGCCAACGGCACGTTCACGCTCGACCCGACGAAGGCCGACCCGGTCGCGAAGCGGATCGCCGACAAGTACCGCAAGGCGGTCGCGCCGCTGGCCAACCGGGTGATCGGCACGATCACCGGCGACATCACCAACGCGGCCAACCCGTCCGGGGAGAGCGCGCTGGGCGACGTGATCGGCGACGCCCAGCTCGCGTACACCACCGCCTCGGCCGGCGCCCAGGTCGCGCTGATGAACACCGGCGGCATCCGGGGCTCGCTGGTGTTCGCCGCGTCCCCCGGGGGTGAGGCGCCCGGCCAGATCACCTACGGCGAGGCGTTCACCGTGCAGCCGTTCAACAACCTGGTGGTCACCCAGACGTTCACCGGGCAGCAGCTCAAGGACGTGCTGGAGCAGCAGTACAACGGCTGCTTCGGGCAGATAGCCGGCCGGATCCTGCAGCCGTCGGCGTCGCTGACCTACTCCACGTCGGCCAGCGCCGCCTGCGGCAGCAAGGTGAGCAACGTGCGGATCAACGGCACCCCGATCGACCTGACCGCCAGCTACCGGGTCACCACGAACGACTTCCTCGCCAACGGCGGGGACGGGTACTCCCGGCTGGCCGGCGGCACCAACCGGGTCACCGCGCCCGGGTTCGACATCGACGCGCTGGCCAGCTACCTGACCGCGCACTCGCCGGTCGCGCCCGGCCCGCAGAACCGGATCACCCCGATCGCCTGATTCCATCGGGCTCGCGCGGGCCGCGGCGCCGGGGTTTCCCGGGCCGCGGCCCGCGGCTCGTTAGGGTGGGCGGGTGCGGCTGGCGACGTTCAACATCCTGCACGGCATGGCGCTGCCGGCCGGCACCGTCGCGGTGGCCGAACTGCGCTCGGCGGTGTCCACATTGGATGCTGATGTGCTCGGTATCCAGGAGGTCGACCGCGGGCAGCCGAGATCGTCCGAAGTGGACCAGACCGCGGTGGCGGCGGCCGCGATGGGTGCCGCCGACTGGCGGTTCGCGCCGGCGCTGACCGGCACGCCCGGCGACGACTGGTGCCGGGTGCTGGACGGGATGCCGACCGGGCGGTCATACGGCATCGGTCTGCTCAGCCGGTACCCGGTGCGGAGCTGGCATGTGCTGCGGATGCGCGGGGCGCCGGGCCGGTCGCCGATCGTGGTGCCGCCGATGGATGGTGGTCGGCTGCCCCGGGTGCTGCTGCTGCCGGATGAGCCACGCGCCCTGCTCGCGGCCGAAGTGGACAGTCCACATGGGATGATCACGATCGCGACCACGCACCTCTCGTTCACCCCGGGCTGGAACGTCTGGCAGCTGCGCCGGGTGATCCGCGCGCTGCGGGCGCTGCCCGGGCCGCGCATCCTGCTCGGTGACCTGAACCTGCCCGGCCCGGTGCCGCGCTGGCTCACCGGCTGGCGCGGCCTGGTCGGGGCACCGACCTACCCGGCGCACGAGCCCAAGGTGCAGATCGACCACGTGCTCGCGGACGGCGCGCTGCCGCCGGTCCGTGCGGCCCGGGCGGTCACCGGCATCATCTCCGACCACCGCGCGCTGATCGTCGACTTCTAGGCCGTTACGCCGGCGCGGGCGGGATCGACTCGATCAGGTCGCGCAGGGCGGCGGCGTCCAGCAGGTCGGTGGGGCTGACCGTCCGGTTGGTCCGGACATAGTGGAAGGCGGCCCGGACCTGGCCGACCGCGGTGCCGGACAGCGCCGCCCAGGCCAGCCGGTACGCGGCCAACTGCACCTCGGCCGCGCGCAGCAGCGCGCCGGCGGGCTCCGCGCCGGTCTTCCAGTCGACCACCGTCCAGCCACCGTCGGGGTCGGCGAAGACCGCGTCGATCCGGCCGCGGACGACCAGCGGCCGGCCGGTGCCGCCGATCGTGGTCTCGAACGGCACCTCGACCTCATCGGCCCGCCGCTGCGCCCAGGCGCTGGCCAGGAAGCGTTCCTGCAGCATGGCCAGGTCCTCGTCCCCGGCGGCGTCGGAGTCGGCCGCGCCGGGCAGTTCGTCCAGGTCGAGCAACCGCTCGCCGCCGAACCGCTCCTCCAGCCAGGCGTGGAAGGCGGTGCCGCGGCGGGTCAGCGGCGCCGGCCGGAACGGCATCGGCCGGCGGATCTGCCGGGCCAGCTCGGCCGGGTCCCGGCGCAGCGCGACCAGCGCGGTCACCGACAGGTGCTCCGGCAGCGGGACGTCCACGGCCCCCTCGGCGCGGCGCAGGCCCCGGTCCCGCTCAGCCAGCAGCAGGTCGGCCTCCACCGCCCAGGTGCGGGCGTCCGGCACGACCGGGTCGAACAGTTCCACCTGATCGGAGCCCACCGTGCGCCTGCCCCGACCGCGCGCCGCCGGCTGGCCCGCCGGGGCCGGCGCGGCGGCCAGGCCGGCCATCGCGGCGCGGACGAGATCGGCGCCGGACTCGACCGCGCCCCGGCGGGTGTGCAGCGGGTCGACCGGCCAGGACTGGGTCACGAGCTCGGCCAGCAGCGGGTTCGGCGCGCCGTCCGCGGGCGGCGGCGCCCAGTCGGCCACCTCGCCGGCGCCGGCCAGGCAGGCGTCCCGCAGCTCGGTGAGGAACTCGGACGGGCCACGCGGCCTGCTGGCGTCGTCCCACCAGTAGCCGGCGCAGAGCAGCACGCGGCGGGCCCGGGTGGTCGCCACGTAGCAGAGCCGGCGCTCCTCGACCAGACTCAGCTCGGCGACCCGGCCCTGGTACCAGTCCCGCCGCCGGTCCGCGCCGGTCAGGTCGGTGGCCGCGCCCAGGTCGAACTGCGGCAGGTCGGCCGCGTCGCCGCGCAGCGCGTACGGCAGCGCGCGCGGGTCCTTCGTCCAGTCGCCGCCCCGGGACGAGGCCGGGAACACGCTCGCGGTCAGCCCGGGCACCGCGACCACGTCCCACTCCAGGCCCTTCGCGCCGTGCACGGTGAGCACCTGCACCCGCTCCGGCTCGACCTCCACGATGCCCGCCTCCAGCCCGTCCTCGCGGCGGGACGCGGCGGCCAGGTACGCCAGGAACGTGCCGAGGCTGGCCACGTCGGCGCCCTCGGCGAAGTCGGCGGCCACGTCGCCGAACCGGTCCAGGTGCGCCCGGGCGGTGGCCGCGTCCCGGTCCGGCCGGGCGGCCACCTCGACGTCCAGGCCGAGGGTCCGCTCCACGTCCGCGACCAGGTCCGGCAGCGGCTGTCCGGACCGGGCCCGCAGCTCGCGCAGCTCGGTGGCGAGCGCGGTCAGCCGGGCGTACCCGGTCGGCGAATACCGGCCCGGGTTCCCCAGCGACTCGAGCGCCTCGACGATGCTCCCGTCGTCCACCGCATCCGGCTGTACGGCGCCGGCCGGCCCGCCGGCACCCGGCTCCGCCGACCCGTCCGGCCCAGCCGGCCCAGCCGAACTACCCGACCCGGCCGACCCGCCCGGCCCAGCTGGCCTGGCCGAACTGCCCGACCCGGCCGGCTCGGCCGGCTCGGCTGACACAGCCGGCTCGGCTGACACAGCCGGGCCGGCCGGCCCGGCCGAGGGGTCCGGTCCGGCCGAGGTGTCCGGCGGCACCGGGGATCCGGTGGAGTCGGCCCGGCGGGCGACGGCGAGCGCGGTGGCGCGGCGACCCAGCGCGGCCAGGTCGCGGGCACCGATCCGCCAGCGGGCGCCCGACAGCAGCCGGATCAGCGCGTCCCCGGCGGTCGGGTCGGCCAGCACCGCGAGCGTGGCCACCACGTCCGCAACCTCGGGCGTGTCGAGCAGGCCGCCGAGCCCGACCACCTCGACCGGCAGGCCGCGGGCCCGCAGCGCCCGCTCCAGCCGGGGGATCTGCGCCCGCCGGCGGACCAGCACGGCCGCGGTGGGATGCAGCCCGTCCGGCCCGGCGACCCAGCGCGCGGCCACCGCGTCGGCCAGCCACTCCGCCTCGTCCACCGCGGTCGGGAGTAGCGCGACCCGCACCTCCCCGGCCGGCGCGCCGGGGGCCGGCCGCAGCCGGGGCACCTCCATCCGCGCCGCCCGCAGCGGCTCGGCGATCTCGTTGGCCACCGTGAGGATGTCCGCGCCGTTGCGGAAGCTGGTGGACAGCGGGTAGGTCCGCGCCGCCGCACCGGCCTCCCCACCCCGGGACGCGGCCTCATCCCGGGACGCCTCCCCAGCCCGGGACGCCTCCCCAGCCCGGGCCGCCTCCCCAGCCCGGGCCGCCTCCCCAGCCCGGGCCGCCTCCCCAGCCCGGGGTGCGGCCCCAGCCCGGGACGCGGTGCCAGCCCGGGACGCGGTCGGGAAGTCGGCCGGGAACCGGGTCAGGTTGCCGGCCGAGGCGCCCCGCCAGCCGTAGATCGACTGGCACGGGTCGCCGACCGCGGTCACCGGGTGGCCGCCGCCGTACAGGGCGCGCAGCAGCACCCGCTGCGCGTGCCCGGTGTCCTGGTACTCGTCCAGCAGTACGACCTGGTAGCGGGCCCGCTCCAGCCGGCCGACCTCGCCGAACCGGTCCGCGATCCGGGCGGCCAGCGACATCTGGTCGCCGAAGTCCATCGCGTCCCGGCCGCGCTTGCGGGCCAGGTACTGCTCGACCAGCGACAGCAGCTCCACCCGGGCGGCCAGCGCGCCGAGCATGTCGCGCAGCTTGGCCGGCAGCTCGCCGCGCTGCCCCTTCCCGCGCGGCAGCGCCCGGACCGCCGCGTCCAGCCGCGCGGTCCAGGCCCGCAGCTCGTCCGGCTCGCGCAGGTGCTCGGCCAGCTCGCCGGCCAGCGCCAGCACCGCGTCGGTCACGGTCGGCGGGGTCCAGCCCACGTTCGGCAGGTCGCCGTCGTAGCCGCGCACCACCTGCTCGGCCAGCTGCCAGGTCATCGCCTCGGACAGCAGCCGGACGGTCGGTTCCACCGGCACCCGCAGCGCGTGCTCGGCGACGATCCGGCCGGCGTACGCGTGGTACGTGAGTACGGTCGGCTCGCCGGCCAGCAGCTCGGCCCGGCGGCCCGGCGGCAGCACCTCCCGGTCGCGCAACTGGGCCAGCCGCAGCCGGACGCGCTGCGCCAGCTCGCCCGCCGCCTTGCGGGTGAACGTGAGGCCGAGCACCGCGTCCGGGGCGACCAGGCCGTTCGCGACCAGCCAGCTGACCCGGGCGGCCATCGTCTCGGTCTTGCCGGAGCCGGCGCCGGCGATCACCACGCACGGCCCGAGTGGCGCACCGATCACCGCGGCCTGCTCGTCGGTGGGCCGGCGCAGGCCGAGCAGCTCAGCCAGCTCGGCCGGATCCAGCCGCAGGTCCCGATCCAGCGCGGCCGTCACTGGGTCACCTGCCGGCCCTCGGTACGGATCGGGCAGCTGCCGCGCACCGGGCAGGCGTCGCAGCGGTTGTTGGCCATCGCGGTGAACGCCGACCCGGCCATCCGCCCGGCCACCTCGACCACCAGGTCACGCGCCCAGCTCGGCGAGTCCGCGTCGGACAGCGCCGGCTGCCGCTGCACCCGCGCCTTCCGCGCCGTGCTGCCCAGCTGTACCAGCATCGCCCCGCCGGCCGCCCCGGCCAGCACCGCGCCCGGGCCCGGCGGGGTGGCCAGCCGCCGGCGCAACTCGGCCGACCGCGGCGTCGCCGCCGGCTCGACCGCCGTGAGCTCGGGCCCCTCGGGCGCCGGCGGCTCGGCGCCGGTAGCGAACGCGCCGGCCTCGACCGCGGCCTGGTACGCGCCCAGCTGCGGGTGCTCGTCGACCTCGCTGTCGGTGGGCGCGGACTTGCCCGTCTTCAGGTCGACCACCAGCAGCCGGCCGTCCCGGTCCCGCTCCAGCCGGTCGACCCGGCCGTGCAGCTGCGCCGGGCCGATCTCGACCTCGAACGGCTCCTCCACGGCGACCAGCTCGAGCGCGCCGCGGCTGTCGGCGAGCCAGTCGAGGAATCGGCGCAGCATGCCGCTGGCCCGGTCCCGCTCCTTGCGGCCGTACCAGGGGCCACCGAAGTCGAGGGTGCCCCAGGCCTCGTCCAGCCGCCGGGCCAGCTCCTCCTCGCCGAGCGCCGCGGCGCCGGCCAGATCGGCCAGGCCGGTGAGCGCGGCCAGCTCGTGCACCAGCATGCCGAGCGACTGGCTGGCCGACGCGGCGGACCGGCCGCCCACGCTCTCCAGCAGCCAGCGCAGCTCGCAGGTGGCGAACGCCTCGATCCGGGACGGCGACACCCGCACCGGCTCGTCCGGCTCGCGCAGCGGCCGGTCGTCGGACAGCGGCGCCAGCCCCCACCACTGCGCCGGGTCCGCCCCGGGTACGCCGGCCCGGGCCAGCCGGGCCAGCTCGGTGGCCGCGGCCTCCCGGCGCACCGGCGGCTCGGCCTCGTCGGTGACCACCGACCGCAGCTCGGCCACCAGCGCGGGCAGGCTGAGCGTGCGCGGCACCGCGGTCGGCTCGCGGGCGGTCGACCGCGGGTCCAGCTCGTCCAGGAACCGGGACGGTTGCTCGTCCTCGGTGCTCACCGCGGTCACCAGCACAGACCGGCTGGCCCGGGTGACCGCGACGTAGAACAGCCGGCGTTCCTCGGCCAGCTGCGCGGCGACCGGCGAGCTGGTGCCCGGCGCCAGGCCGCCGGCCAGGTCGACCAGCTCTTCGGCGCCGAGCAGCGAGCCACGCCGGCGCAGGTCCGGCCAGGCGCCCTCGGTCACCCCGGCCACCACCACGAACGGCCACTGCAGGCCCTTCGCCGCGTGCGCGGTCAGGATCCGGACCGCGTCGCCGGCCGGGGCCCGCGCGGCCAGCGTGTCACCGGGGATCTGCTGCCCCTGCAGGTGCTCCAGGAACGCCGCCGCGCCGGACCCGGGCAGCCGGTCGGTGAACTGCGCCGCCGCCTCGAACAGGGCCACCACCGCGTCCAGGTCGCGGTCGGCGGCCGCGCCGACCACCCCGCCGCGCTGGCTGGCCCGCTGCCAGACCTGGGCCAGCCCGGTGGCCGACCAGAGCTCCCAGAGCACATCCTCGGCGGTGCCGCCCGCGGCGGCGGCCCGCACCGTCGCGATCAGGCGGGCGATCCGCTGCGCCGGCCGGGCCACCCGGGGCGGCAGCACGGCCAGCGACGCCGGCTCCAGCAGCGCCTCGACCAGCAGCGGGCCGGACGGCCGGCCACCACCGGTGGCCACCTCCAGCCGGCGCAGCTGCTGCCGCAGCCGGCGGACGGCGAGGGTGTCCGCCCCGCCCAGCGGCGAGCAGAGCAGCTCGACCGCGGCGGCCTCGTCCAGCTCGCCGCGCAACGCGGTCCGCAGCAGCAACAGCAGCGGCACCACACCGGGCTGGCCGACCAGCGGCAGGTCGTCGGCGGCCACCGCGACCGGCACCCCGGCCGCCACCAGCGCCCGGCGCAGCGGACCCAGGTGCCGGCCGGTGGACCGCAGCAGCACCGCCATCTCCCGCCAGGCCAGCCCGTCCAGCAGGTGCGCGGCGCGCAGCCGGTGCGCGATGTACCCGGCCTCCTCCGACGCCGACCGGAACACGTGCGCCTCGGCCCGGCCGGCCGGCAGCCCGGGTGCCGGCACCAGCGCCCGGTGCCCGGCCGGCCCGGTGAGCCGGTCGGCGACGCGCCGGGACGCGCCGAGCAGCGCGGTGCCGCCGCGCCGGGACACGGTCAGCGCCAGCGTCGGCGGCACGCTGCCGTCCGGCCCGGGGAACCGGTCCGGGAAGCGCCGGATCGCGGCCGGGTCGGCGCCGCGGAACCCGTAGATCGACTGGTCCGGGTCGCCGACCACGACCAGCTCCTCGGCGCCGCCGGCCAGCAGCGCCAGCAGTTCCTCCTGCGCCGGGTCGACGTCCTGGTACTCGTCCACGAACACGTGCCGGCGCGCCGCCCGCTCCCGTTCCAGCAGCCGCGGGTCGTCCACGAACACGTCCACGCAGGCCCGGATCAGCTCCGCCGGGTCGTACGCCGGGGACCCGGACAGCATCCCGGCCAGCGCGGTGACCTCCTCGTACTGGACGAAGAACCGGGCCACCGCCGGCCAGTCCGCCCGCTCCAGCTTCGCCCCGTACCCGGCCAGCTCGGCCGGCGTGACGCCGCGCTCGACCGCGCGCAGCAGCAGGTCGCGCAGTTCCTGGGCGAAGCCGCGGGTGAGCAGCGCCGGCCGCAGCTCGACCGGCCAGTCGGCGGCGCCGGCCTCCACATCACCGCGCAGCAGCTCGCGGATCACCAGGTCCTGCTCCGGACCGGACAGCAGCCGGGGCACCGGCTCACCCCGCTCCGCGGCCTGCCGGCGCAGCACCCCGAACGCGTACGAGTGGAACGTCCGGGCCATCGGTTCGCGGGTCGTCCGGCCCAGCCGCGCGGTCACCCGCTCCCGCAGGTCGGCCGCGGCCCGCCGGCTGAAGGTGAGCACCAGCACCCGCTCCGGGTCCACCCCGCGCCCGGCGATCCGGTCGACCACCGCCTCGACCAGCGTGGTCGTCTTCCCCGTTCCCGGCCCGGCCAGCACCAGCAGCGGCCCGCCGCGGTGCTCGACCACCGCCCGCTGCGCGGCGTCCAACACCGGCGCAGCAGCCACCGGCCCGGCGCCCCGCACCAACCGGTACGCGCTCTCGGCGGCAACCACCCGGCGATACAACCACGCACCCGGGCCCGATCCCGGTTCCCACGCCGCAACGCAAAATAACCGTTTCGCCGACCTCCGTAACGTCTATCCCCGTGCCACTCCCTATATCCCGCCGCCCTCGACCGCCTCGGCAAACGCCTCAGTCAACCGGATGCCGCCACCGAGGATGACTATGCACAGCTCAGCCAGGTACTCCGCGTCTACGAGCTGGCTCTGTCAACGGTACGTAACCAGCTGGAAGCTAGTGGTTTTGAGGTTGCGAACCGGCTCAAGACGACCGGCACATTGGTCGAGAAGTTGCGCCGGGAGCGCGGAATGAAGCTCACCCGGGTACAAGATGTCGCCGGCGCCCGTATCACCATTGCCGGTACCCGCGCAGATCAGGACGAGGCGGTGGCCCGCATCATCGGCAGGATCACCGATGGGGTCAGGCCAGCGCAGATACGGGATCGACGGCACCAGCCGAGCAGCGGCTACCGCGCGGTCCATGTCATCCTGTTTCCCGGCAACCTCCCAGTCGAGGTCCAGGTGCGTACCGAATTGCAACACGTGTGGGCCCAATTGTTTGAACAATTGGGCGACGTCTGGGGGCGGGATATCCGATATGGCGGTCAGCCGAGTCAACCCGATGCGGTCGCCATTCCGGGCGAGGCCGGGCCGTCGCGGGCGGCGGTCGTCGCCGCGATGCACTCGATGAGCGACGTGATCCACCGCTTCGAGATATCCGAACTGCAGTCCTCGTCCGGGGCAGTCGACCTAGCCGTCGAAAAGGCTGGGCTCCTCCTCCTGCTCCGTAGTACTGTGCAACTCGTGCAGCAGTCCGTCGGCGCCGGAAGGGAGGCATAGCGATGGCCAATTTCCTTCTCGTATACGAGCGCCCCACGACGAAGCTCCTGAGCATGGTGGAGTTCGCGGACGCGGGCGAGGCGCTGGATGCACGGTTCACCGCTGAGCGCACCCACCGCGGTAACCCCGATATCGAGGTCGTCGTGCTGGCGGCGAAGTCGGCGGAGGTGCTGCGGCGCACCCACGGCCGGTACTTCTACAGCACCGGGCAGCTCATGGAGAACCTCGCGCAGCTCGTCGAGCAGAAGCTGCAAGCCCGGCCGGCCTCGTAGTAGTCAGTGCCCGTCCCAGCGGGCCCGGGCCATGTCCACCCGGTCGCCCCGCATCGGTACCCCCTCGGCCCGCAGCAGCCGGCGCGCCTCGTCCGGGTGCGACGGCGCCGGATCGCCGGTGGACAGCACGACCCGCTGCCAGGGCACCTCGTGCCCGTGCCGGCCCATCACCATCCCGACGGTGCGGGCCGAGCCGGTGCCCAGGTATTCCGCGATGTCGCCGTAGGACATGACCCGCCCGCGCGGGATCCGGTCGACCACGCTGAGCACCGCCGCCGCGTACTCGCTCACCTGGCCCGCCGGGGCGGCCACCTTGGCCCGGCCCGGCCCGGGTGGCCGCGCCGGGCGTCCGCTGCTCACGCTGGGACGTTACCGACCGCGGGCTCAGTAGGTGGGCAGCGAGGGGTCGACCTGCTTGGCCCAGGCGGTGACGCCGCCCTGGACGTGCACGGCGTCGGAGAAGCCGGCGGCCTTGACGGCGGCCAGCGCCTCGGCAGAGCGGACGCCGGTGCGGCAGTAGAGCACCACCGGCTTGTCCTGCGGCAGCCGGGACAGCGCCTCGCCGGTGAGGATCTCGCGGTTCGGGATCAGAATCGAGCCGGGGATCTTGACGATCTCGTACTCGGCCGGCTCCCGGACGTCGACCAGGAAGAGGTCCTTGCCGGCGTCCAGCATGTCGCGCAGCTCGGGCGCGGTGATGGTCGAACCGGTCGCCGCCTCCTGAGCCTCGTTCGAGACCGAGCCGCAGAACTCCTCGTAGTCGATCAGCTCGGTGACCGACGGGTTCGGGCCGCAGACCGGGCAGTCCGGGTCCTTCCGGACGTTGATCGCCCGGTAGCTCATCTCCAGCGCGTCGTACACCATCAGCCGGCCGACCAGCGGCTCGCCGACCCCGATCAGCACCTTGATCGCCTCGGTCACCTGGATCGAGCCGATGGAGGCGCAGAGCACGCCCAGCACGCCGCCCTCGGCGCAGGACGGCACCATCCCGGGCGGCGGCGGCTCCGGGTAGAGGCAGCGGTAGCACGGGCCGTACTCGGCCCAGAACACGCTCGCCTGCCCGTCGAAGCGGTAGATCGAGCCCCACACGTACGGCTTGCCGAGCAGCACGCAGGCGTCGTTGACCAGGTAGCGGGTGGCGAAGTTGTCGGTGCCGTCCACGATCAGGTCGTACGGCCGGAAGATGTCCAGCGCGTTGCTGGAGTCCAGCCGCTCCTGGTGCAGGTTCACCGTGATGTACGGGTTGATCTCGGTGATCGAGTCGCGCGCCGACTCGGCCTTGGGCCGGCCGACGTCGGACTGCCCGTGGATGATCTGGCGCTGCAGGTTGGTGTCGTCCACCACGTCGAAGTCAACGATGCCGAGCGTGCCGACACCGGCCGCGGCCAGGTACATCAGTGCCGGGGAGCCGAGGCCGCCGGCGCCCACGACCAGCACCTTCGCGTTCTTCAGCCGCTTCTGCCCGGTGCTGGCGACGTCCGGGATGATGAGGTGCCGGCTGTAGCGGCGGACCTCGTCGCGGCTCAGCTCAGCGGCGGGCTCCACCAGGGGCGGCAGGGACACGGCACATCCTCCAACTGCGATCCGACTGACCCGGTCTGCTAGCTCCGGCCTGCTGCTGACAACCGGCCACCGCGAGCCCAGATTCCCCGCCGGCGACCGGCTACGGGTACGGCCAGGGGTTCGTCCGGCAGGCCCCGACGCCGGGCGTGGTCACACCGAGAGTCTGCTGCATCATCACCGGGGCCAGCGCGCCAGCCTTCGGGCAGAGCAGGTGCCCGTGCCCGAACGAGTGGCCGACCTCGTGGTTGATCACGTACGTCCGGTACGCGTTGATGTTCGTGCCGTACGCGACCGCCCCGCGCACCCAGCGCGCGTCGTTGATCACCGCGCGGGCCAGCCCGCCGTTGTAGCAGGAGGTCTCGAACGGCAGCGTGTAGCCGCAGAGCTTGCGCACGGTCAGCGACGAGGTGAGCGAGACCCGGAACTGGACCTCGCCGGAGTCGACCCGCTGCAGCCGCATCCGGCCGCCGGCGCCCCAGCTGTGCGGGTTGCCGAGGATCTGCTCCACGGTCGCGGCGACCGCCGGCCCGTCCTCGGCCACGCCGGCCTCGATCTCGACCGTGTACCGCTGCAGCGGCCCGGCGGTGCCGTAGACCTTGGACGTGCCGGGCACCACGTCGAACCGGTTGCCACCCTGCAGGCTGTACCGGCCGCCCGGGGGCAGCGCGGTGGCCGGCAGCGCCGCGTTGAGGTCACCGGCCGGCGGCGAGTCGACGAAGATCCCGGTGCTGTTGCCCTTGGCCACCGGCGGCGGGCCGGGCTGCGCCTTGTTGCCGTTCTCCCCCGCCGTCGGCGAGCCGGCCTGGTTGGTGTTGCCGCCGTCGCCGCGGGCCACGTCCATCACGGCCAGGAAGGTCAGCACGGTCAGCAGCGGGATCGCGTACGCCCGCCAGCCGTACTCCCGGGTGAACCGGCGCAGCCGGCTGGGTGGCGCGCCGCCGCCCGACCGGGCGGCGAAGGTCATCGGCCGCTTGGCTGGACCGGTTCCGGCCGGGTCGGCCGCGGTCGGGTCGGCCCGGGCCCGCAGCGGCCCGTCCGGGGCATGCAGCTGAACCAGGTCGTAGGGCGGCGTGTAGGGCTCCCGGGGGACGCGGTCCGAGCCGTCGTGGCGGGGGTCGTCCCCCGGCCCGCCACGGCCGGACGCACCACCGGATCCCGAACGCCGCGCCGGGCGGGTCACCGGGTGGGTCACCGGAACAGGATGGCACACCGCCCCGGCCGGTCAGGGCACTGCGGGCTCCGCCAGGCGGAACTCACCCCCGGTCGGGGGACACCGGCTGTGACCTCAACCACGCTCGGCGAGCAGCCCGAGAAAGGCCCGGGCGACCGTTTCCGGATCCTCCAGCTGGGCGGTATGCCCGATTCGCGGGAGGACCAGCAGCCGGGCGTCCTGGATCGCCGCGGCGGTCCGGGGTGCCAGCGCGACGTCCACCAGCTTGTCCTCGATACCCCAGATGACCAGCGTCGGAGCGGTGATCCAGGCCGCCTGCCGCCAGAGCGAGCCGGGTCCGCGGACCAGGTAGGAGCCGACCAGCCCGCGCAGCGCCCGGGCCACCGACTCGGTCGCCCAGGGCAGCTGGCTACGCCGGCGCACCTCGTCCGCCGCCTCGGCGAGCCGGTTCGGCGGCACCCGACCGGGGTCGGCGTAGCAGAGCGTGATCAGTGCCCGGACCCGGGCTTCCGGGCTCATCCGGCTCATCCGCCAGCCGACCAACCGGTCCAGCCCGGGGAGCAGCAGCAACGGCAGCGAGACGTCCGAGCCACGCCGCGGGCGCAGGGCCGGCATCGCCGGGGAGATCAGCGTCAGGGTGCTGACCAGGTCCGGCCGGGCGGCCGCGAGCAACACCGCGACCGCGCCGCCCATCGAGTTGCCCAGCAGGTGCACCGGGCCGCGGTCGCGCCGCTCGATCAGCGCGGCCGCCAGCCGGACCTGGGCGGCGAGCGAGTAGTCCCGGCCCGGCGGCGGGCCGGACCGGCCGAACCCGGGCAGGTCCGGCGCGTCCGCGTCCAGCCGGTCGGCGAGCAGGTAGGCCAGGTCGGTCCAGTTGGTGGAGGCGCCGCCCAGGCCGTGCAGGTACAGCGCCGGCGCCCCGCTGCCGTCCGCCGGCCCCGGGGTGTGCCGGACGAACACCTCGGTGCCGGCCACCCGGACCTGCTCCCCCGGCCAGGGCGGGATGGTCGGGTCCAGCGCCCGCAGCGGCTCGCTGGACAGGGTGGCTCGGCGTACCGCGGTACCGCTCGTCATGGCGCGCTCCCGGGCCGGGCCGGTCGGCCCGCCGGGATCATCCGGCCGGGTCGGCGGCTGGGTTGCGGACTGCCTCCAGTTCGGTCAGCCCCTGCTGCCGACTGATTTTGCCCTCGTATCCCAGTTCGCGCCTGGCCTTGTCGTCCCGAACGGTGCAGGTCTCGCCGGCCGACCGCAGCGCGGTCCGGGTCACCGGCGGGTGGCCGGGCAGCGGCAGCCAGCGCCAGGCCGGCCCGGCCGCGGCGGCGACCGCGCGGGCCAGCCAGCGCGGCACCTCGGCGGTCGGCGCCGCTACCCCCTGGGTGGCCAGCAGCGTGCTGACGAACTCGCGGAACGCGATCGGGGTGCCGTCGGTGACGAAGTACGCCTCGCCGCCGCGGCCCCGCTCGGCGGCCGCGATGATGCCCTCGACCAGGTTCTGCACGTGCGTGGTGGAGACCAGATAGCTGCCGCCGTCCACCCAGCGCAGCCGGCCGGACCGGGTGCCGGCGAGGAACGCCGGCAGCGCGCTGGGGTCGCCGCGGCCCCAGACGATCCCGGGCCGGACCGCGACCGTGGCCAGGCCGTTCCCGCTGGCCGCCAGCACCAGCCGCTCCGCCGCCAGCTTGCTGGCCGCGTACGGGGTGGCCGCCCGGTCCGGGTACGGCGTCGTCTCGTCGGCGCCGGCCACCGGGTGGTCGCCGAGCACCACCTGCTCGGTGCTCACGTAGACCAGCCGGGGCACCCCGACCTTGCTCGCCGCGGCCAGCACCGTGCGGGTGCCGTCGACGTTCACCCGGCGCAGGTCGTCCGGCCCGGTGCGGCCTCCCGGCAGCCGGCCGGCCGCGTGCACCACCAGCTCGGCGTCCTGCATGCCGTCGGCCAGCGCGGTCAGGTCGGTGATGTCGCCGCGCACCGGGATCGCGCCGCGGGCGACCACCTCCGCTTCGGCGGACGGGGTGCGTGCAAGCGCATGCACCGACTCGCCACGGTCACGCAGCGCTTCCAGCAGCGCACCGCCAACGAACCCGGATCCCCCCGTGACGAAGACCGTGGCCATCCGGCGCCTCCTCCCGCGAGCCCGGCAGCCGCTGTCAACCGGCCCCGGGGCGGCCCGCCCCAAGCCGAGTAGGCCCACCGGCGGCGCAGCATTCCGCGCCAGCCACCCTACGGAGCGAACGGCAGCCCAGCGGGTGATTCGCTGAGAACCGGCCTTGCGGCTGGACGGAAGGGACGATTTGGCGGCCCGGATCCAGGCCCGAACGGCGCAGGAGGGTTAGGCAGTACGGCGCGAGGCCGCCTTCTTGGCCGCTTTCTTCGCCGGCGCCTTCGCCGCCGTGGCGCTCGCCGCGGTCTCCCGCGGCGCCGCCTTGGCCGGCGTCTTCTTCGCCGCGGCCTTCTTGGCCGGCGCCTTCGCGGCCGTCTTGGTCGCCTTCCGGGCCGGCGCCTTCCGCGCCGGCGCCTTGCTCGCCGCGGCCTCGCCGGCCGCCGGCGCCGCGGCCAGTTCGGTCGGCTCCTCGCCGCGGCTGCGCTTGGCCGCGGCCACCGACTCGCGCAGCGCCGCCATCAGGTCGACCACGGCGCCACCCTGCGCCACCGTCTCGCCCTGCGGCTCGACGATCTCCCGGCCCTCCACCTTCGCCTCGACCACCTGCTGCAGCGCCTCGCGGTAGTCGTCGTGGTACTGCGCCGGGTCGAAGTCGCCGGCCATGCTCTCGATCAGCGACTCGGCCATGGTCAGCTCCTGCGGCCGGACGGTGACGTCCTCCTCCAGGAACGGGAAGTCCGGCGTGCGCACCTCGTCCGGCCAGATCATGGTCTCCATCATCAGGACACCGTCCCGGACCCGGAGGGTGGCGAGCACCTCCTTGGTCCGGATCGCGACCTTCACAAGCGCGACCATGCCGGAGCGCTCCAGCGCGTTGCGCAGCAACAGGTACGGCTTGGTGGCTGTTTTGTCCGGTTCCAGGTAATAGCTCTTGGCAAAGTAGATCGGGTCGACCTGGTCCAGCGGGACGAAGCTCAGCACGTCCACCACCCGGCTGGTGGACAGCGGCAGGTCGGCCAGGTCGTCGTCGGTGAGCACCACCATCTCGCCGCCGGGCAACTCGAAACCCTTCGCGATGTCGGCGTACGCAACCTCCTCGCCATCCACCGAGCAGACCCGCTTGTACCGGATCCGGCCGCCGTCCTCGCGGTGCACCTGATGGAAGGAAACGTCCCGCTCTTCGGTCGCGGTATACAGCTTGACCGGGATGCTCACCAGTCCGAACGAGATCGCGCCTTTCCAGATCGACCGCATTCCTGCACCGTCCTCCCGGTCACGTCACATCGGCGTCACGCCGCGGCCCCTGTCGATCAGCGTGCCGGTTACCCGGCCCAGGCGCCAGCATTCGCGACATTCCCGGACCCCGGCTACCCGGATTTACTTCCCCAGGCAGGCACGATGGGGCGGTGCAACCGATGCTCGCCACCCCCGGACCGCTGCCCACCGGGCCGGGCTGGGCCTACGAGCTGAAATGGGACGGGGTCCGGGTGCTGGTCGACGTCGGCCCGGACGGGTTCAGCCTGACCAGCCGGCGCGGCAACGACGTGAGCGCGGCCTACCCGGAGCTGGCCGGGCTGCGCGAGGCCTGCCCGGACATCCTGCTGGACGGCGAGGTGGTGGCGCTCGCCGACGGCCGGCCCTCGTTCTCCGCGCTGCAGAACCGGATGCACGTGCGCTCGGCCAGCCAGGCCCGGCGGCTGGCCGGCACCGTCCCGGTCACCTACTTCGCCTTCGACGTGCTGCGGCTCTACGGCGTGGACCTGACTGCCCGGCCGTACGCCGAACGACGGTCCACGCTGGAGCGGCTGGACCTGGCCGGTCCGAACTGGACAGTGCCGCCGGCGTTCGACGACGGGCCGGCGACCACCGCCGCGGCCGAGCAGAACGGGCTGGAGGGCGTGGTCGCGAAGCGGTTGGCCGCGCCGTACCGGCCGGGGGTACGCAGCCCGGACTGGATCAAGGTGCGGATCGGCAGCCGGCAGGAGTTCGTGGTCGGCGGCTGGGAGGCCGGCGAGGGCGGCCGGGCCAGCACCATCGGCTCGCTCCTGCTCGGCTACTACGACGACGACGGCGAACTGCGGTACGCCGGCCAGGTCGGCACCGGCTTCACCGCCCGCAAGCTGGCCGAACTCGCCAGCCGGCTGGCGGCGCTGCGCCGGCCGACCGCGCCGTTCGCCGAGATGCCCGCCGATGTGCGCGGCCGGCCGCTCACCTGGGTAGAACCAGAGGTCGTGGTCGAGGTCGAGTTCGCCGAGTGGACCCCGGACGGCCGGCTCCGGTTCGCCAGCTTCCAGGGCGAGCGCAACGACAAGGACCCCCGCGAGGTGCACCGTGACTAGTCCAGTGAACGTCGATGTGGCCGGGCGGCGGCTGCGCCTGTCCAATTTGGACAAGGTGCTGTACCCGGAAGCCGGCCGCACCAAGGGCGAGGTGATCGACTACTACACCCGGATCGCGCCGGTGCTGCTGCCGCACCTGGCCGGCCGGCCGCTGACCGTGAAGCGGTACCCGAACGGCGTGGACGGCACGTTCTTCTTCGAGAAGAACGCCCCGCGGGGCACCCCGGACTGGGTGCGTACCGTCCGGCTGCCGGTTCCGGGCAGCACCATGAACCGGGACGAGATCTCCTTTGTGGTGGTGGAGGAGCTGGCCACCCTGGTCTGGCTGGCCAACCTCGCCGCCCTGGAACTGCACACTCCACAGTGGATGGTCGGGCCCCGGGGCGCCGCCCGCGGCGCGGACCAGCTGGTGCTCGACCTCGACCCCGGCCCGCCGGCGTCCATTGTGGAGTGTTGCCAGGTGGCGCTGCTGCTGCGCGACCTGCTGGTCGACGACGGCCTCACCCCGGTGCCGAAGACCAGCGGCAACAAGGGCCTGCAGGTGTACGCCGCGGTGGCCGAGACGTCGGCCGAGCGCACCGCCGACTACGCGCACCGGCTGGCGAAGCGGCTGGAGCAGGAGCGGCCGGAGCTGGTCGTGTCCCGGATGACCAAGTCGCTGCGGCCGGGCAAGGTGCTGGTCGACTGGAGCCAGAACAACGCCGCGAAGACCACGGTCAGCGTCTACTCGCTGCGCGCCCGCCCGCTGCCCACCGTCTCCACCCCGGTCAGCTGGGACGAGGTCGCCGCGGCCGCCCGCTCCCGCGCCCGGCTCAGCTTCGTCGCCGACGACGTGCTGGCCCGGGCGGCGGACGGCGACCTGTTCACCCCGCTGCTCGGCGCCGACCGCCCGCGCCTGCCCCGCTGACCGCCCCGCGCGTCGGGTCGCCGCCGGCTGGTCGACCCGAGCGTGCACAATGGCCGGGTTGCGCCCGACCGGCGCATCCCCGTACCGCCGGGCGGCGGCAATCGCCGCATCGCCTCGTCCGCCAGGCGGGCCTATCCGGCCCGCGCGCCGCCCCGGCGCCCGCCCGGCCCGCGCCGCGGCAGCGCGCGAATCCAGCCGCCAGTACCCACCCGGAGGAGCCGGCATGAGCGAGACCCCCTTCGAGAGCCCGGCCGAGGACGCCGCCGAGCAGCGGGCCGAGCTTCAACCCGACCCGGAATCCGGCCTGACCAGCGCAAACGACTGGGCCACGAGCAGCCTGGAGGCAGATCCGGCGGATGCTCAGGAGCAGGGCGCCGAGGTGCCGATCGACGAGGACGAGTGGCGCTGACCGGCCCGGCACCGGTGGCGCGGCGGCTGCGGACGGACCGGCCGGGTACTCGGCCACCCACCCGACCCGCGGGTAAGGTCTATCTCACGGCGTGCCCACGCCAGTCCGAGTGCAGCGACCGCGAGGGGAGGCCGGCCCGATGACGACCTCAGCCTCCCAGCCGGTGACCGCCGAGGAAGGCGGGGGCCGGGCCGGGCGGATGCCCCGGCCGGCACGCCGCAAGCAGCTGCTCGCCGCGGCCAGCGAGGTGTTCGTCGCGCAGGGCTACCACGCTGCCGCGATGGACGATATCGCCGAGCGGGCCGGTGTCTCCAAGCCAGTGCTCTACCAGCACTTTCCCGGCAAACTAGACCTCTACCTCGCACTGCTGGACACCTACGCCGACGGCCTGGTGCAGCGGGTCCGGGACGCGATGGCGGTCACCACCGACAACAACGTCCGGGTGCACAACGCGATCAGCGCCTACTTCGACTTCGTGGACGACAACGGCACGGCCGACGACGGGGCCTACCGGCTGGTGTTCGAATCCGACCTGCGCAACGACGCGGCGGTCCGGGCCCGGGTGGAGCGCACCTCGCGGCTGTGCATGGAGGCCATCGCGGACACGATCGCCTCCGACACCGGCCTGTCCCGGCCGCAGGCTGAGCTGCTCTCGGTGGCGCTGACCGGGCTGTCCGAGATGGCCGCCCGCTGGTGGCTCTACACCGACCGGCCGCTGCCGAAGGCCGAGGCCATCCGGCTGCTGGAAACCCTGGCCTGGCGCGGCATCTCGCACTTCCCGCTGCAGGGCTGACCGGCGCGCGGCCGGCCGGATCGGATGGCCTAGGGTGGGTTTCACAGATCTTGGTTCTCGGCTGGCGACCGCCCGCCGGCAACCGGAACGACAGGAGGCACCCGCGGTGGAGGTCAAGATCGGCGTGCAGCACACGCCGCGGGAGATCGTGCTGGACAGCGTGCAGACGCCGGCCGAGGTCGAGCAGCTGGTCCGGGACGCGCTGAGCCAGTCCGGCGGGGTGCTGTCCCTGGTGGACGACAAGGGTCGCCGGGTGCTGGTCCCGGCCAGCACCGTGGCGTACGTCGAGATCGCCGACGCCGACCACCGCCGGGTCGGCTTCTCCGTCGGCGCGTAGTCCGGGCCGGGTTATCCGGAGAGGCCGAGGGACTGCATCCGGAGGCTGTGGCCGGCCAGGATGCGCTTGATCAGCGCGGCCACGCCGGCCAGGTCGCCGGAGCCCTCCACGATCAGCAGCGCCAGCGCGTCCCGCTCGGCCGCGACGTGCTGCGCCTGCGAGATCGCCTCGCCGACCAGCCGCCGGGCCCAGAGCGCGAGCCGGCCGCTGACCGCCGGGTCGGCCTCGATCGCGGAGCGCACCTCACGGACGGCGAAGTCGGCGTGCCCGGCGTCGGCGAGCACCTCCAGCACCAGCGCCCGGGTCGGTTCGTCCACGAACTCGGCCACCTCGCGGTAGAAGTCAGCCGCGATGCCATCGCCGACGTACGCCTTGACCAGGCCCTCGAGCCAGGTGCTGGGGGCGGTGGTGGTGTGGAACGCGTCGAACACCGGGATGAACGGAGCCATCACCTGCTCCGGGTCGGCACCCATCTCGGCCAGCCGGACCCGCAATCGGGCGAAATGTCCCATCTCGGCGGCCGCCATACCCGCGAGCGCAGCCCGTCCGGAGAGCGTCGGCGCCATCCGGGCGTCCTCAGCGAGCCGGTCGAACGCGGTCAGTTCGCCGTAGGCGAGCACTGCCAGCAGGTCGACGACAGCCTCCGGGTTCGGGCCCGGTCGGCTCGCCGCGGTGCGGTCCAGGGCTGCCTCCCGGAGGCCGGAAACGGAGCGGCGCAGGTCACAGCGACGCGCCCGGACCCTACCGTGTGACCGTCAGCAGAGTGACACGCGTAGACTGAACTAGATGTGACACGACCGGGTGTCACTGCATATGTGCGCGGACTTCCGCCTCGGCGCCGGTCCCGCGGCCTCGTCGCCCTAGGGCGACTCGGAGTTCCGCGGTCTGACCCGCCTCGATGAACGGACGCCACGCGTCCTGAGAGAGGCGAATCCGCTGACGATGACCGAGCAGAAACCCACCACCGATCCTGATCCGAACCGGCCACCGACGGCCGAAACCCCCAGCCTTGCCGAGGCCGGCCTCGAGCCGACCACCGCAACCCCCGCCGATGAGCCGGCCGCCACCCCCGAACCCGCCGCCGAAGCCGCCCCGGACGCAGCCGCCGCCACGGCGGAACCCGTGGCCGGGCCGGGTGCCCCGCAGCAGCCGGCCGCCGAGGCCGAGGGTGCGGCCGAGGGGGACGAGCCGGAGGAGTTCGAGCCGCTGGCCGGGCGCGCGGCGGTACGCGAGGACAGCCCGCTGTTCTCCGAGTTCGACGTGAACCCGACGATCGTGGCCGCCCTGGCCGATGTGAACATCACCCGGACATTCGCCATCCAGGAGCTTACGCTCCCGATCGCGCTGGCCGGCTCCGACCTGATCGGCCAGGCCCGCACCGGCACCGGCAAGACGCTGGGCTTCGGCGTACCGCTGCTGAACCGGATCACGCTCGGCGGCAAGGAGCCGCAGGCGCTGGTCGTGGTGCCGACCCGCGAGCTGTGCATCCAGGTCACCCGCGACCTGC
Organism: uncultured Actinomycetota bacterium; assembly: GCA_963714145.1. Lineage (GTDB taxonomy): Bacteria > Actinomycetota > Actinomycetes > Mycobacteriales > CADCTP01 > JBBWZH01. The sequence continues at coordinate 5,677,583 of OY970235.1, forward strand.
AGGCCGCCGGCGCCCGGCTGGGCGCCCGGTGCGTCGCGATCTACGGCGGCCGGGCCTACGAGCCGCAGGTGGCCGCGCTGCGCAAGGGTTCCGACGTGGTCGTCGGCACCCCGGGCCGGCTGCTCGACCTGATGAACCAGGGCCTGCTCAAGCTCGGCTCGGTCTCGGTACTGGTGCTGGACGAGGCCGACGAGATGCTCGACCTGGGCTTCCTGCCGGACATCGAGCGGATCATCGCCCGGCTGCCCGAGCAGCGGCAGACGCTGCTGTTCAGCGCCACCATGCCGGGCCCGATCGTGGCGCTGGCCCGCCGGTTCATGCGGCAGCCGGTGCACATCCGGGCCGAGGCCCACGACGAATCCACGATCGTGCCGACCACCGCCCAGTTCGTCTACCGGGCGCACGCGCTGGACAAGACCGAGATGCTGTCGCGCATCCTGCAGGCCCGCGACCGGGGCCTGACGATGATCTTCTGCCGGACCAAGCGGACCGCGCAGAAGGTGGCCGACGACCTGTCCGAGCGTGGCTTCGCCGCCGCCGCCGTGCATGGTGACCTCGGCCAGGGCGCCCGCGAGCAGGCCCTGCGGGCGTTCCGGGCCGGCAAGGTGGACGTGCTGGTCGCCACCGATGTGGCCGCCCGCGGGCTGGACGTGGAGAACGTTACGCACGTAATCAACTACCAGTGCCCCGAGGACGAGAAGGTCTACCTGCACCGGATCGGCCGCACCGCCCGGGCCGGCAAGAGCGGCACCGCGGTCACCTTCGTCGACTGGGACGAGCTGCCCCGGTGGAAGTCGATCTGCGACGCGCTGTCGCTGCCGCTGCACGAGCCGCCGGAGACCTACTCCACGTCCGAGCACCTGTTCGTCGACCTGGACATCGCCAGCGAGATCGAGGGCACCCTGCCGCAGGCGCACCGGGTCCGGGCCGGGTTGGCGGCGGAGGAGGTCGAGGACCTCGGCGAGACCGGCCGCGGCCGGCACCGGGCCGCCAGCACTGTCTCCCCGCGGCGGCCCCGCCGGCGGAGCGAGGGCACCCCGCGGCATGCCAGGTCCGGCACCGACCGCCGCGACGGCGCGGCGGACGCCCCGGTCGAGGGCGAGGAGGCGGTCGTCGAGCGGCCGCGGCGGCACCGCGCCCGCCGCCGTACCCGGGCCGGTCAGCCGCTTGCCGGCGAAGCCACCGAGACCACCGAACTGACCGGGGACGACGCGGCCGGGGCAGCGGACGCCGAGGCGCCCGCCGACGGCGAGACCGCCGAGACCGGTGGCAGCCGGCCCCGCCGGCGCCGCCGCCGGGGCGGCCGGGGCAGGAGCGGCACCGGCGACGCCGCCAGCCCGGCCGAACCGCCGGAATCGGTAGGCGCCGAGCAGGCCTGACCACGCCTACGGTCCGACCGACCACACCACCCGGCCGGTCCGGCCCGCGCCCCCAGGGGCCGGGCCGGGCCGGCCGGGTCCGTCCGGCCTACCGGGCCGAGCCGGTGATCTGGGATTTGCGAGGATGCCGGCATGGATCGCCGCCGCGTTGCCACTGGTCTCGGGCTGCTCGCCGTGCTCGCCGGGTTGGTGGCCGCGGGGCTGGTGCTGATTCCGGGCAGTGACGCGGCGACGACCCAGCTGGTCACCGCCCCGGAGGCGGCGCCGGCGCTGCCGACCGGCCAGCTGCCGGCGTCCGTGACAGCCAGGTGGTCGGCGCCGTCGCTGCCGCCGGGCGGCTCGGCGGTGGACGCGGGCACGGTCGTCGTGGTGACCGGCGGCCGGATCAGCGGCCGCGACCCCCGCACCGGCACCGAGCTGTGGAGCTACCAGCGCGACAACGCCGGCGTCTGCGGCTGGCTGGTGCAGGACGGCGCGGTGGTCGCGGCGTACGCGAAGCCGGGCAAGGGCTGCACCGACCTGATCGCGCTGGAGGCCAGCACCGGCGCCCGCCGCTGGTACCGCAACACCGACCTCGGCCCCGGCGCCACGCTGGTCGGCGCGAACGGGGTGGTGGTGGCCCGGGCCGGCGAGCGGCTGCTGGCGGTGGCCACCGCCAACGGGCTCAACCGCTGGATGACCCGCCGGCCCGACTGCGTCTACGGCCCCGTGCAGTTGAGCACGCTGGGCGCGCTGGTGCTGCTGACCTGCCCGGATCGCACCCTGCTGGTCGACCACGACGCGTACGCCGACACCGAGCACTGGGCCGCGGCGGTACCCGGCACCGACCCGGCCGTGCTCGCGGTGGGCGACCCGACCGCGCTGCTGTCCACCATCGACGGCAACCGGACGGTGACCACGTTCAACGGCCAGGGCAAGGTGCAGGCCCGGGTGGTCGACCCCCGGTTGACGCCGGCCGGCGGGGTGCCGCCGACCGCGGTGGCCACCGGCGGCACCGTGGTGCTCTGGACCGGCACCACGGTGGTCGGCGTGAACACCCGGACCCAGAAGGTGGCCTGGTCGGCGCCGGCGCTCGGGCCGCCGCTGCTGCAGGGCGAGTCGGTGCTGGTCAGCGGTCCGACCGGGTTCGTCGAGCGGGCCGTCGGAACCGGTGCGGTGGTGCGGACCACCCCCACCGGTGGCCAGCGCCCGGACCAGTACGCGCGGCCCGGCCGGATCGGCACCCTGGTCACCGCGAGCAGCCCGACCACCCTCACCGTCTACGGCTGACCCGGCCGTCCGCGGCCAGACTCCGCAGCCAGACTCCGCAGCCAGCCCAGGAGGCGCAGTGAGCCAACCCGTACCGCCGGTGGTTCGGCGCGACCTGGACACGCCCGCCGGACCGATCGCGCTGCTGGACTGCGCCCCGGGGCCGGGCCGCGATCCGGGGCCGGCTGCCGCGCCGGTGCTGCTGGTGCCTGGTTACACCGGCAGCAAGGAGGACTTCGTCGGCGTGCTCGGGCTGATCGCGGCGGCCGGGCACCGGGCCGTCGCGATGGACCAGCGCGGCCAGTTCGAGTCCCCCGGCCCGGCCGACCCGGCCGGGTACACGGTGGCCGCGCTGGCCGGTGACGTGCGGCTGGTGCTGGCCGACCTGGCCGGCCCGGATCGGCGGCCGGTGCACCTGCTCGGCCACTCGTTCGGCGGGCTGGTGGCCCGGGCTGCCGCGGTGGCCGACCCGGCCGCGCTCGCCTCGGTGGTGCTGCTCTGCTCCGGCCCGGGCGGGATCGGCGGAAACCGCAAGCAGCGGATGGAGGAACTGCGCCCGCTGCTGGCCAGCGGCGGCATGCCCGCGGTGTACGAGCACATGGAGCGGCTGGCCGCCGGTGACGCCCGGGCCGCGGCCGCCCCGCCGGAGCTGAAGGCGTTCCTGCGGCACCGGTTCCTGGCGTCCTCCGCGGTCGGGCTGGAGGCGATGGGCGAGGCGCTGCTCGGCGAGCCGGACCGGGTCGCCGAACTGCGCGCGACCGGCCTGCCCACGCTGGTCATCTACGGCGTGGACGACGACGCCTGGCCCCCGGTGGTGCAGGCGGAGATGGCCGAGCGGCTCGGGGCCCGGTGCGAGGTGGTGGCCGGTGCCGCGCACTCGCCGGCGGCCGAACGACCGGCCGCCACCGCCGCCGTCCTGCTGGACTTCTGGACGCAGCTGAAGGTCGGCTAGGTACCCGATGTACCCGGCCGGGTACATCGGGTGGTTCCGCCGGGCCGGCCCGGCCTGGCCCGAAGCGATGCCGCCTGGGCGATTCCGCCGGCGCGCCTTGCCCGAACGGTCGCCCGGCAGGGCTCGCGGGATGGGTGAGCTGGTGCGACCGTAGGCGACGTGGCAGACGATCTCGGCTACTTCGGCCCGCACAGCGTGACCTGGCGGCTGCACGCCGACCCGGTGCTGTGGTTGGGCGGCCTGCGCGCGCTGTTCCTGCAGGCGCTGCACCCGCTGGCGATGGCCGGCGTGGAGCAGCACTCCGGCTTCCGCGAGGACCCGTGGGGCCGGCTGTTCCGGACCGCCGAGTTCGTCGGCGTGACCAGCTACGGCACCCGGGCCGAGGCGGAGCGGGCCGCCGCCCGGGTCCGGCTGCGGCACAGCCACTACGCCGGCATCGAGCCGGAGTCCGGCACCCCGTACCAGGTAGCCGACCCGGACCTGCTGGTCTGGGTGCACTGCTGCCTGGTCGACTCGTTCCTGACCACCGCCCGCCGGGCCGGGCTGCGGCTGACCGCCACCGAGGCCGACCGGTACGTGGCCGAGCAGGTCCGGGCGGCCACCCTGGTCGGCATCCCGGTCGAGCTACCGCCCCGTTCGGTCGCCGAACTGGACGCCTACTTCAAGCGGCTGCAACCGGAGCTGCGGCTGACCGCGGCGGCCCGGGCGGCGGCCCGGTTCGTCCTGCTGCCGCCGATGCCGCTGGCCACCCAGCTGCTCACCCCGGCGCGGCCGATCTGGGCCGGCATCGCCGGGCTGGCGTTCAGCCTGCAACCGACCTGGGCGCGGCGGCTGTACCGGCTGCCCGGGCTGCCGGCCACCGACCTGGGCGCGACGCTGGGCGTCCGCTGGCTGCGGCTGGCCACCCGGGCGCTGCCGGCCACGCTGCGCGAGGGCCCGAACTACAAGCGGGCCAAGGCCCGGCTGGCCGAGACGCCGGTCCGCCGCCTCGAAGTCGTCTAGGCGGGGTTCCTAGCCGGCCCGGTTCGGGCCGGCGCGCTCGATCGTGATCGCGATCAGCACCCGCTGCTCGCGGACCATCGCGGCGCGGTAGTCGTCCCAGTCCGGGTGCTCGCCGGAGACCGACCGGTAGTACGCGACCAGGCCGTCCATCGCGGTAGGCAGCGAGATCAGCTCGACCGGGCCCTCGACCTGCAGCCACGCACCGTAGAACCGGTCGTTCAGCGCGCAGTACGAGGCGAACGGCCGGCGGCGCAGGTTGCGTACCTTGATCGCGGTCTCCCGGCTGCTGATCACCACCCGGCCGGAGTCGTCCACCGCCGCGGTGACCGGGGAGAGCTGTGGCTTTCCGTCGCCGCGGCTGGTGGCCAGTACGCCCTGGTGGTTCTCGCGCAGGAACCCCCGCGCCTCGTCCGCATCCATACCGCAAAGCCGATCACGTCCAGCCGGCCGGACACAACCTGGCCCGCAGGCCAGCCTCTCGCCCCGGCCAGCCCCTCGCCCCGGCCGGCCTGAGCCGGGCCGGCCTGAGCCGGGCTGAGCCGGCCGTGGCCGGGGGTGGCCGTGGCGGGGTGGCTGTGGGGACGAGCGCGGTTCGGGACGGCAGGTCAGGCCGGCTCGACCGGGAGGCCGGCCCACGGCGCCTTGTCCGGCTGGGCGGCCTGGCCGGTCGGGCAGTGCCGGCGCAGGTCGCACCAGCCGCACTGGGTGCCCGGCTGCGGCGGGAAGACGTCGTCCGGGTCGGCGCCGGCCTCGACCGTGTCGGTGCCGGCCACGATGTCGTCGGCGACCTGCTCGGCCCGGCTCACGTGCCGGCCGAGCGACTCGTCGGTGTGCCGCCAGGTCACCACCTGGCCGGTCGGCAGGTGGTGCAACTCGACCTGGTGGCAGGGCCGGCGCAGGGTCCGCGCCGCGCCGAGGGCGTAGACGGCGAGAGCGACCGAGCCGCGGGCGTCGTCCGTGTTCGGCACCCAGCGGCCGGTCTTGTAGTCGACGATGACGACCTCGTCGCCGCGCGCGTCGATGCGGTCCACCCGGCCGGACAGCGCCAGCCGGCTGGTGCGCATCGCGATCTGCCGCTCCAGCCCGACCGGCTCGTCCGCGGGGTCGACGCTGGCCAGGTAGCCCTCCACCCAGTCCCGGGCGCGGTCGCGCCAGCGGGCGGACTGCTCCGCGTCCCGGAACCCCTCGGTGATCCAGCCGGCGGCCAGCGCCGCGCCACCCGCGGTCGGGGTACGCCGTGGCGGCGGCAGCAGCCACCACTCGCGCAGCGCGTTGTGTACGGCGGCGCCCATGGAGTTGTGCGCCCAGGGCGGGCCCTTCGGCGGCGCCGGCCGCAGCAGGTAGGTCAGGTAGTAGCGGCGCGGGCAACTGGTGAACGTGGTCAGCTTGGACGGCGTCGCCGGGAACAGTCGCCGCGGCATCCCGGCCAGCCCGAGCTGCTCCGGCCGCGCCGCCGCCCCCGGGCCGCCCGCGCTACCAGCCACCGCCGGTGTCGCTGCCGCCGCCGCCATCCCAACCGCCGCCGCCGGAGTCCCAGCCGCCGCCACCGCTGGAATCCCAGCCGCCGCCGCTGGACTCCCACCCGCCGGCGCCGGCGTCCGGCTGGTCGGCGTCCTGCCCGGCCTCGAAGCCGCGGTCGTAGCCGGCCTCGAAGCCGCCACCGCCCCAGCCACCGAACCCGCCGGTCAGCACCGAGCTGAGCAGCAGCGTCTCCCAGAACGGGAACGAGTACCAGCCACCCGGCACCCCGCCGCCACCGCCGTAGTAGTACGGCGCGCCCGGGGTGTAGTCGGGGTGGCCCTGGTAGCTCTTGCCGCCGACGCTGACCTCGCGCTCCTCGGTCAGCTGCTCGCCCTGGGTCGGCGCGATCGGCGGCAGCTCCGGGCCGAGGTCGAGGCCGAGTGCCTGCCGCGCGGTGCGGGCCGCGTACAGGCCCTCCAGCGCGGTCCGCCGGGCCGCGTCGTACTCGCCCTCGGTATCGGCATGCGAGAGCAGCCCGCCGGTCGCGGTGTACCGCTCAGCCGCGTCCGCGAGCGCCTGCCGAGCCACCGGGTCGTCCTTCGCATCGAGGTTCTGTACGTCCGCACCGAGCCGGTCGTAGAGCGACAGGACGTCCGCCCGGCGGCCTTCCAGCAGCCGCTGCCGCTTCCGCCGCCGGGACATCAGCACCGCCCCGCCACCGGCCGCGCCGGCCACCCCGACGGCACCGACGCCGAGCACCCAGGGCCAGGCGCTGCCGGTGTCCGTGTCGGTCTGGCTGGCCGTCGGCTGGACCGCGTCACCGCCGGCGCAGTCCCGGCCGATCCGCGGGGCGGTTATCACGTCCACGGCGAAGTCGCTGAGCAGCTTGGTGACCTCGTCCGGTGCCTTCTCCAGCGCGGCCCGGTTGTCTGATTTCACCCGGCTGACCATGAGCTGGACCTGGCCCGCGCAGAGCACGTTCGAGCTGGCCTCGAAGTTGCGGCCGGCGACCACGCCGACCGTGCCGCTGCCCAGCGCCTGGCCGATCCGCAGCGAGAGCGCGGCCGGCGCACCGGCGCTCTCCGGCAGCACCGCGATGTACGTCGGCGCATCGCCGATGGCGCGTTCGACCGCGGCCTGGTCGACCTTGGCGGGCACATCGGGCGCCACGTACAGATGGTCGGAGCGCAACGCGGAGACCGCGTCGTCGACCGGATCGGCGGCCGTGGCCTCCGGCCCGCCGACCAGCAGGAGACCGCCGACCGGCACGAGCCACGCCACGACCCCGAGCAGCACCGCGAGGAGTCGCTTCACCTAGGCAACGTTAGTCGTCCGCTGAGCGGCCGGCTGCGGCGCGTATGAGCGGCACCGTCCAGCTACGCCGACCGGGTGGTGCCGGCCTCAGCGGCCCAGCGCCGCTCAGGCCGGACCGGCCGCCAGGATCGCCTCGTACACCGCGGGGTCGGTGCTGTTGGCGCCGAGCCGGACGGTCTTGTTGCTGCCGTGGTAGTCGCTCGACCCGGTGCTGAGCAGCCCGAGGTCGGCCGCCAGCCCGCGCAGGTGGGCCCGCTCGGCCTCGTCGTGATCGGGGTGGTCGACCTCCAGGCCGGCCAGCCCCGCGGCGGCCATCGCGGCGATCGCCGCGTCGTCCACCACGCGGCCGCGGCGGCGGGCCAGCGGGTGCGCGAACACCGGCACCCCGCCGCTGCGCCGCACCAGCCCGATCGCGGCCAGCACGTCCAGCTCGGCCTTGTCCACGTAGTACGGCGACCCGGTACGCAGGTAGTCGCGGAACGCGGCGTCGACGGTCGGCACCACCCCGGCCTCGACCAGCACCCGGGCCAGGTGTGGCCGGCCGATCGAGCCGTCGCCGGCCAACTCGCGCACCCGGTCCCAGTCGATCGGCAGCCCGGCGGCGGCCAGCCGCTCGGCGATCTGGTGCCCCCGGTCCACCCGGCCGGACCGCAACCGCTGGCACTCCGCCTGCAGTTCCGGGTTGGCCGGGTCGATCAGGTAGCCGAGCAGATGCAAGCTGATGCTGCCGCCGGCCTCCCCGGCCTCCCCGTCCGGCTCGGCCAGCCCGGCCAGCCCGGCCGGGGCGGTCCACTCGCAGGACAGCTCGATGCCGGGCAGCACGGTCAGCCCGGGCGGCGCCGCGGCGGCCGCCGCGGCCAGGCCCGCGGTGCTGTCGTGATCGGTGAGCGCGACGACGTCCAGCCCGGCCGCCCGGGCGAGCACCGGCAGCGCGTCCGGCGCATCGGTGCCGTCGGACGCGGTGGAGTGGGTGTGCAGGTCGATACGCATCGCGTGGGCTACCTCGCCGGGTCAGCAGTCGGCCCAGCGTAGTGCCAGCACGGACGGGTGCTCCCCGAGCGGGCCGCCGGAGCGGGCCCGCCGGATCAGTCGTCGGCCGGGTCGACCGGGGGCGCGTGCGGCGGCTCGGGTGGCTCGTCGGTGCCCCAGCGCGGGAACGGCGGCCGGCGCGGTGGTTCGCGCGGCGCCTCGTACATCTCCTCGTCGACGCGATCACGCCGCGGATCGTGGATGCGCGGTAACTCGGTGGTCGGCGACTCGTCCGGCCCGGGGTAGCCGCGGTCGCGCCGCAGCCGCCCTTCCCGCTCGGCCAGCAGCGTGTCGCGGCGGGCCAACAGGTCGTCCAGACCACCGCCGAGCGGCTCCTCCGAGGCGACCGGCGGGCCGGTCCGACGGCGACGCCAGTTCTCCCACGGCCGACGCCGGCGCCGCAGGGCACGCGCGCCGGCTTCGATCTCGGCCTCTCGTTCGGCCGGGCTGGGCAGTGCGGGCGAGCCCTTCTCGCCGCCGAAGAGCAGCTCCGACACCTGGATGTAGAGCTTCTCCGGCTTGGGAATAAAACTGATCTTGCTCAAAGCCTGGTCCTGACCAGCGGACTCGACCACGAACTCGCCGTATCCGAGCATCTGCCCGAGCGCGGACCGGTTGAACGTGAGGTCAGTGACCTTGACCAATGGCATGATCGCAACCTTGCGGGTCACGATGCCGGTGACCAGCAGGACGCGCTTGTCGGTGACGATGAAACGCTCGACGTACCAGTCGCCGATGATCCATGCCCAGCGGACCACCACAAAGACAGTGAAGTAGATAGCGAGCATTCGTATGAAGTCCTGATCGCCGCCGACCCGGATCACGAAGATCCCGGCGACCAGTAACCCCAGGCTCTGGATCGTGTCTGCAGCCAGCACGCCCCAGTGCCGGCGCACCTGGATGACCGGCCGTTCGGACGGCAACAGGTAGCGCCGCGGATCCGCCATCTGTCAGCCGGCGATCGACTTTACGAAGGCGGCAAGTTGGTTCGCCGCAGTCTCGATGCCATCGAATGCCGAGTTGACTACGCCTCCGGCATCGTTTGGCGACGAGAGTACGAAGAACACAACAAATGCGATGCCAATCCAGGTAAGTGCTTTCTTCGCATTCACCGTTCCATCTCCCTCCTCCCCGTGACCGGAAGCTTACTGTAAGTGGCCGATCCCGCCTAGACCCTATGCCATGTTTTACACAACAGGCTGACAGGAGTCGAGGCGACTCGCGAGCGCGGCGCGATCATACCCACGCCCTATCCGCGCCTGGGTGCGCCTGGGCCGTGCGGCACCTGACGCAACAGGTATGGCGAGGGAGCGCCCACAATCAACCCGCCGAGCACTCCGTCACGTAGGTCGTGCAGCACCATGTGCTCATACAGAACGTAACCAGCATCGGCCGGCCACAGGATCGCCCATAGCCACATGCCCTTGGCCTCACCGATCACCACGCACCGGTCGTCCGGCGCGGGTACCGACCACAGCGCGGTCGGATGGTTGGCCGCGTGCACCTTGGCCACCGGCGGGCCGGACAGGTCCGGCGCGGCCAGCGTGACCGTCAGCCCGGCGTACCCGGCGCCCAGGCCGATCGCCGGCTCCTCGGCCACCAGCAGCATGTCCGCCACCCCGCCCAGCGGCGCCGGGCCGGAGCAGGCCAGCACGGTCGCCCGCGCCCGGGACCGGTCGTCCCCGGCGTACCCGACCCCGGTTATCACCCAGCCGGGCAACGGCGGGGACGGGATCCAGAACGGGACCTCGGCAATGCCGCGGACGTGGTCGAGCGCCTCCGGAGTGGCGTTCGGCAGCACGTGGGTCGGCAGCACAGCACCGTGTTCGGCGCACCGCCAGTCACTGGAGAACAGGCTCGGTGCGCGCAACTCGCCCCCGCAGCACGGGCAGGCCGGCGGCGTCACAGGTCTTACGGTCGACGCAACCGGTCCGCCCCGTCAAGGGGGCGGGAGCAACCAAGCACGATTGCACTGGTTCCGCAGCCGGTCAAACCGGACGTGCCGAGCAGCGGACAGCTCATCCAGGCAGTTCCGCCCGGGTGTCAATTTGACCGGCCGGACGGCGGTCGGGTCGCGCCGCCATCCGGCCGCACTGCCGTGCCCCCGGGGGCACATAGTCTGCCCAGGTGGTTCTGGTTCCGTGTGCCGGCGCGGTGGTGCACGACGAGGCGGGCCGGTTGCTGCTGGTCCGGCGCGGCCGCGAGCCCGGGCGCGGGCTCTGGTCGCTGCCCGGCGGCCGGGTCGAGGCCGGCGAGACGCCGGCCGAGGCGGCGGTCCGCGAGGTCCGCGAGGAGACCGGGCTGGACGTGCTGGCCGGCCGCCTGATCGGCAGCGTGGAACGCCCCGGACCGGCCGGCCGGACCTACCTGATCGACGACTTCGCCTGCACGGTGCGTGGCGGGACGCTGCGGCCCGGCGACGACGCCGACGACGTCCGCTGGGTCACCGGCGCCGAGATCGGGACGCTGCCGCTGTCGCCGGACCTGCTCGCCACGCTCACCGGCTGGGCCGTACTGCCGCGCTGACCGCCCCGCGGCGGGCCCGGAGCGGGCTGGTCAGGGAGCTTGTCCGTGCAGCTGGGCCAGCGTCCAGGTGACCAACCACACGCCCAGCGCGATCATCACCAGCAGGCTGACCAGACCGAAAACGGTGCTGCGAATGTCTGCCCAGTCGGAGCGGTGGCGGTTGCCGGCGCGGTGGCCACTGGCCTTCCACAGGTCACGCGGAGTCACCGCCTTGCGGCAGTTGTTGATCCGCCTGCTGACTTCCTTGGCGCCCATCCGACCCGCCGCGTGCTCGGCCTCGAGCATCGCCACGGCGGCGCGGATCTCGGTCAGCGTCACTTGATCACGACGCTTCTGCTGGCCTGCCATCCTGCTCCTAGTCAATCCCCGGGACCGGCAGGCTATGGCCTCGAAGGTCGTATTGGCGACGGGTTTGCGCTATACGAAGCCGAAGAGCTGGGTCCAGTAGAAGCCGCGCTGGTCGTATCCGATACCGATCGCATGTGACGCGCAGTTCAGGATGTTGGCGCGGTGCCCGGGGCTGTTCATCCATCCGGTCACCACATCGGCCGGAGTGCGGTAACCCATTGCGATGTTCTCGGCCGACGGGTCGGCATAACCGGCCGCCTTTGCCCGGTCCCAGGGCGTCTTGCCCTCTGGCGTGTCATGCGCGAAGTAGTTACGGGTGGCCATGTCCGCGCTGTGCCCCTGCGCGGCCGCGGTGAGCCGCTGGTCGACATGCAGCGCGGCGCAACCGGCCGTGGCCCGCTCCAGGTTGGTCAGCCGGACCACCTCGGCGGTCACCGACGTGTCCGGGGTTGCCCCCGCCGGCCCGGTCCGCCCGCCCGACCCGGTGCGCTCCCCGGTGCCGGTGGGCCCGGCCGTTGCCCGCGCCGTACTGGGCGCCGGGACGAGAGTCCGGGCCGGTGCCGCCGGCCTACCCGGGGCGGTCGGCGTCGCCGCCGAGTCGGGCGGCGTCCGCGGCTCACCGCGGGCGGCCCGGTCGGCCGGCGGGCGGGTGCCGACGTCGGCGAGCTCGGCAATCGATGCCGGCGCGCCCACCTCCGCCGCCGGGCCGCCGTACCTGGCGGTGAGCAGCATCGCCGTGGACACGCCCAGCACCAGCGAGAGCACCGCGGCCACCGCCCGCCCCGGCGGGCGCCGGCCGGGCTGCCGGGCGGCCGCGCGCCGGTGCCGGCTCGGCCGGGCCCGGTGGCCGGGGCCAGCGCTCCGGCGGCCAGCAGCCCGCCCCGGCTCGGCCGGATCGTACGGACGCTCGGTCATCGACTGTCGGTCCTCATAGCCCGGGGTCCCCACCCAGCCCGACACCGTACCCGGTCCACCACCCGGCCGGCTCTCCTTCAGCGCAGCGAAACCGAGCCGCTACGCCCCGTCCCGGCCGTCGAACCGGGGCGTCAGTCCCGCGGTTCGGGGCGGCCGGGTTGGTAGCCGCCGCGGGCGTCCGCGTACGCCCGGGTCGGCACCATGACCTTGCGCCGGAAGACGCAGACGACCGTTCCGTCCTGGTTGTAGCCGCGGGTCTGCACGTGCACCACGCCGCGGTCCGGCTTGGACTTCGACAGGGCTTTGTCCAGCACGGCCGTCTCGCCGTAGATCGTGTCGCCGTGGAAGGTCGGCGCGACGTGCCGCAGCGACTCGACCTCCAGGTTGGCGATGGCCCGGCCGGACACGTCCGGCACCGACATACCCAACAGCAGCGAGTAGATCAGGTTGCCCACCACCACGTTCCGGCCGAACTCGGTGCTCTCGCCGGCGTAGTGCGCGTCCAGGTGCAGCGGATGGTGGTTCATCGTCAACAGGCAGAACAGGTGGTCGTCGTACTCGGTGACGGTCTTGCCCGGCCAGTGCCGGTAGACGGCACCGACCTCGAATTCCTCGAAGTACCGTCCGAACTGCATCCGCGCACCCTTCCCGGTCGGTTGGAGTTCAGGACAGTGTCACCCACCTGCGGGTACTGTTGACCCTCGGCCCAGCGGGCGCCCCCACGGCGGCCCGGCAACCGGTCGGCCGAGCGCCGGCGACCCGAGGAGGTGATGCGGCGTGAGCACCGATCAGCCGTGCAGTACCAGCCGCGTCCCGCATCCGAAGGTCGCCGTCCTGCCGCCTCGGGCCTGATCGGCCGGCTGCCGCACGACCCTGCCGGCCAACGGCGACCTTCCTGCGGGCGCGTCCAGTCCTTTCCCGACGGCGCCTGAGGAGTCCGCATGCCCACCCTTCCGCACCTGCGGCCGTCCCGCCGGTTGGCCCGGCTCAGCCCGCCGGCCACCGCGCGGTCCCGCCCGGCCGTCGTGGACTGCGCGGCCTACGTCGACGGCAAGCGGCTACCCGGCGACTGGCCGGACGACGTCGCGCTGGAGCAGGTGCGGCGGACCGGGCACGGGTTCGTCTGGATCGGCCTGCACGAGCCGGACGAGGCCGAACTGACCGGGCTGGCCAGCCAGTTCGACCTGCACCCGCTCGCCGTCGAGGACGCCATCCAGGCACACCAGCGGCCCAAGCTGGAGCGGTACGACGACATGCTGTTCGTGGTGCTGAAGACGGTCCGGTACCTGCCATCGGGCGAGCCCACCGACGGCAGCGAGATCGTCGAGACCGGCGAGGTGATGGTCTTCCTCGGCCGCGACTTCGTGATCACCGTGCGGCACGGCGAGCACGGCAGCCTGCACGGGCTGCGGCAGATGCTCGAGGCCGACCCGAGCCGGCTCGAGCACGGCCCGTCCGCGGTGCTGCACGCCATCACCGACCAGGTCGTGGACAGCTACCTGGTGGTCTGCGACGCCCTGCAGGAAGACGTGGACGCGGTGGAGACCGCGGTGTTCGCCGGCCAGAGCCGGTCCCGGGACGCGGAGCGGATCTACGTGCTCAAGCGCGAGGTGCTGGAGCTGCGCCGGGCCGTCACCCCGCTGACCGCGCCGCTGCGGATGCTGGCCGAGCGGCCGCTGCGGCTGGTCAACGCCGATATCCGGGAGTACTTCCGGGACGCCCAGGACCACCTGGCCCGGGTGAACGAGCAGGTCGCCGCCTTCGATGAACTGCTCACCACGATCGTGCACGCCAACCTGGCCCGGGTCACCGTCGAGCAGAACGAGGACATGCGCCGGATCTCGGCCTGGGTCGCCATCCTCGCCGTGCCCACCGCGGTCGCCGGCGTGTACGGGATGAACTTCGATCACATGCCGGAGCTGCACTGGCGCTTCGGCTACCCGCTGGTCGTCGCGCTCACCCTGTGCCTCTGTATCGGCCTGCACCGCGGCTTCCGCCGCAACGGCTGGCTCTGACCGCCCGCCGTCTCTGCCAGGTAGCCGCCACCGGCCGCTGGCCGGGACTGGCCGGTGGCCGAGACCGGCCGGTGGCCGAGACTGCCAGGTGGCCCGGATCGCTAGGTGGCCGTCACTGCCAGGGAGCCGGGATCGCCAGGTGGCCGGGATCGCCAGGTGGCCGTCAAACTGCCAGGTGGCCGTCAACTGCCAGGTAGGTGTCACTGCCAGGTGGCCGGGATGCCGTGGCCGGGCGCGATGGCGAGCAGTTCGTCCCGGCCGTCGCCGGGCCAACAGGTGAGCACCAGCTCGAACTGGAGCCGGCGGTCGGGCTGCCGGCGCTGCTCGAACCGCAGGTACGCCAGCGGCGCCTCCGGCGTGGCCGCGGCAGCGGCCCGGGCCAGTACGGCCCGCCCGGCGTCCCGCTCCGGAAAGTCGATGTACTGCCGGACCACCGAGTGCCAGACGACGGTGAGCACGCCCGGACGCGGGCTGGCGAGCTGGCCGCGGAGCCAGCCGGCCATGCCGGCCCGGTCCACCGGCGGCGGTGCGACCGCGGCCAGCTGAAGCGCGCTGACCAGCCGGTCGACCCGCTCCGTCCAGTCCGGCCAGACATAGGACAGCAGGGTCAGCCGGCCCTCCGCGGTACCCGGGTCGATCGGATTCGGGTCGCAACCGCGCCGCTCCACGATCTCGACCGGCAGGTCCAGGTCGGCGGCCGGAACACCGACCCAGGGCTGCTCGAACCGCAGCGGGCTGCCGGCGCCGCCGAGCACCCGGTCGCCGACCGCGTACCCGTACCGGTCGACCAGCATGATCAGCCCGGCGCTCGCGCCCACCTCAAGCAACCGCACCGGCATCCCCGCGGTCCGGGCGGGACCCGCCCGGACCGCCGCGGCGCTGGCGCCGGCGTCGACCGCTCCCCGACCGGCCACCAGCCCCCCAGCCGCCGACTCCCCGGCCGCCGGGGCCGCGGCCTCTCGGGCCCCGGCACCACGGGCCTCGACCGCCCCGGCCCCGACCTCCCTGGCCTCGACATCCCTGGCCTCGACCTCGCGGACTCCGGCCGCCCGGGCGCCGGCGCTCCGGATCCCGGCCGCCGACAGCTGGGCCGCGCCGGCACGCTGGGCGGCGACCAGCAGGCCGCCGTACAACAGGCAGGCCCGCCCTGGTTCGTTCGTCTGCACGGTGCGGTCGAGCAGTTGGCGCAGCTCGGTCAGGTGTGCGCGCAGCGCCGGCTCGGCCGCCGACCAGACCCGCCCCGGTGGCTCTGCGCCGCCGGCGCTCGGGTAGTACCGGGCAAGGTGCGGCGCCCGCCCGGTCAGCACCAGCCGGTGCAGCCCGCCGAGCAGCCGCAGCGGCGGGACGGTCCCGGGCCGGTCGCGCTCCCGCCCGGCCAGCACGTCGGCGGTCACGCCGCCGGCGTCCAGGTCGTCGGCCATCGCGGCGAGCAGTCGGCCGTACAGCGGCGAGCCGGGCAGGCACCCCGCGGCCTGCTCCCGGAACGCGCCCGAGAGCGGATGCGCCATGCGACCAATCGTCCCACCCGCCTTCCCACGCCCGGGCTGGCGAACGTCGGCGCAGCGCCGCCCGGCCGGCGCGATCCGGCCGGGACATGCCACGGCCCCCGTGCCGAAGCACGGGGGCCGTGGTTACGCCGCGATGATCAGCCGCGGAAGGTGTTCGCGATCTGCGCCTCAGCCTCGGCGTACGAGGTACCGGCGGAGCCGAGCAGGCGGCCGATGCCCTCCAGAGCCTGGGTCAGACCGGTCGCGTTCTTGTCGAACTGCTCGTACAGCTGCTGGAACTGCCCGGACGCCGTGCCGGCCCAGTCGGCGCCGAACAGCGGGCCGAGCTGGCCCTTCAGGGCCTGGTGCATGCCGTGCACATCGCCCGACGTCTTGATGACCTGCCCAGAAAGTGCGTGCAGCTGCTCAGGCGTGACCTTGAGGTTGCCAGCCATGGTCTTTACCTCCGTATGTGATCCCGCCGCGGAGACGGGCATTGCGTGGAAACGTGCCGATCTTAAGCGCATCTTCGGGGCAAATGGAAGCCCTGGGATGAATTTTTCCCATCCTCCCTTCTGTCCTAGTTTCAGAGGTACGACCGGAGCTCCCATAGCTCCGGGTAAAACCGCAGGCCGATGCGCTGGCGCAGGTACGGCCCGCCCGAGGAACCGCCCGTGCCGGACTTCGTCCCGATCTGACGTTCGACCATCAGCACGTGCCTGGATCGCCACCGCGCCCAGATCGCATCGTGTTCTATCAGCGCCTCGGACAGGTCCCAGAGCGAGCCGTACCGCTGCGACTGCCGGCTGATCTCGAGCAACGCCGCGCGGCGGGTCTCCACCGTCCCGGTGTCGAAGCCGACCGCGGCCAGCAGCGCCAGGTAGCCGTCCCACAGCGTCGGCTCGGCCAGCCGGGCGCGGAGCCGATCCCGCTCGGCCTCGCTGGCGTGCGAGAGCCGGTTCAGGTACGCCGGCTCCTTCGCCCCGGACAGGAACTCGATCTCCCGGAACTGGACAGACTGGAACCCGCTGGCCGGCGCCAGCAGCTCCCGGAAAGCCAGAAAGTCCTGCGGGGTCATCGTCTCCAGCACATCCACCTGCTCCAGCAGCACCCGCTCGACCACGTGCGCCCGCTGCAGCCGCAACCTGGGCAGGTGGTCGTCGCCGGCCAGCATGCCGTCCCGGGCGTCGCCCAGCTCGTGCAGCAGCAGCTTGAACCAGAGCTCGTAGACCTGGTGGATCGTGATGAACAGCAGCTCGTCATGGGCGGCCGGCCGGCCCTCCAGGCCGGACTGCGGCCGCTGCTGGTCGAGCAGCTCAGGCACCCGCAGGTAGCTGCCGTACGACAGCAGAGCGCCTTCCTCGCCGAAGCGGCGATCTTGCGCGGTCACCCTGGCACCCTACGTGCCCGCCGGGCCGGTCGCCCGACGACCGGACGAAGCCGACGGACGAAGCTAGAGCCGGCCCGCTGGGCCGGCGGTCAGGACATGTGTGGGTAGCGGTGGTCGGTGGCCGGGACGAACGTCTCTTTGATCGCGCGCGGGGACACCCAGCGCAGCAGGTTCAGCGCCGAACCGGACTTGTCGTTGGTGCCGCTGGCCCGCGCGCCACCGAACGGCTGCTGCCCGACGACCGCACCGGTGGGCTTGTCGTTGACGTAGAAGTTGCCGGCCGAGAACCGGAGCACCCGGCTGGCCTGCTCCAGCACCGACCGCTCGGTGGCGAAGACGGCGCCGGTCAGCGCGTACGGGGCGATGTTGCCGGCCTGCTCCAGCGTCGCCGCCCAGTCCGCGTCCTCGTAGACGAAGACCGAGAGGATCGGGCCGAAGAACTCCCGGGTGAAGACCTCGTGCGCCGGGTCGGTGCTGACCGCGACCGTGGGCTGGATGAAGAAGCCGGTGCTGTCGTCCGCCGTGCCGCCGGCGACGACCGTGCTGGCCGGGTCGGACCGGAGCATGTCCAGCACGCCGGACAGCCGGGAGAAAGCCCGCCGGTCGATCACCGCGCCGCCGAAGTTGCTGAAGTCGGCGACGTCGCCGTACCGCAGGCTCTCGGTGGTCTCGACCAGCCGGTCCCGGACGCCGCCGTCCCAGAGCGAGCGCGGCAGGTACGCCCGGGACGCCGCCGAGCACTTCTGCCCCTGGTATTCGAACGCGCCCCGGACCAGCGCGGTGACCAGCGCGACCGGGTCGGCGCTGGGGTGCGCGATCACGAAGTCCTTGCCGCCGGTCTCGCCGACCAGCCGCGGATACCCGGCGTAGCCGCTGATGTTGGCGCCGACCGTGGCCCAGAGGTGCTGGAACGTGGGGGTGGAGCCGGTGAAGTGGATGCCGGCGAGGTCGCGGTGGGTGAGCGCGACCTCGGAGACCGCCTGCCCGTCGCCGGTGACCATGTTGATCACACCCGGGGGCAGCCCGGCCGCCTCCAGCAGCCGCATCGTGTGGTGCGCGGCCAGCTGCTGGGTCGGCGACGGCTTCCACACCACGACGTTGCCCATCAGCGCCGGCGCCAGCGGCAGGTTGGCCGCGATCGCGGTGAAGTTGAACGGCGTGATCGCCAGGACGAAGCCTTCCAGCGGCCGGTAGTCCATCCGGTTCCAGACGTCCGAGCTGGACACCGGCTGCTCGGCCAGGATCTTGCTGCCGAAATGCACGTTGTAGCGGAGGAAGTCGATCAGCTCGCAGGCCGCGTCGATCTCCGCCTGGTAGCAGCTCTTCGACTGGCCGAGCATCGTGGCCGCGTTGATCGTGTCCCGCCACGGGCCGGCCAGCAGCTCGCCGGCGCGCAGCAGCACCGCGGCGCGGGCGTCGAACGGCAGTTCCCGCCAGGCCGGTGCCGCCGCCTGCGCCGCCTGGATGGCCGCGTCGACGTCCGCCGCAGTGGCGCTGGCCGTGCGGCCGAGTACCGCGGCGTGCCGGTGCGGCTGGACCACATCGATCACCGCGCCGCCGGCCATCCGCTGCCGGCCGGCGATCGTCATCGTCAACTCGGCCTGCTCACCGGCCAACTCCTTGAGCCGAGCCTCCAGGCTGGCCCGCTCCGGACTGCCCGGGGCGTAACCACGGGCCGGCTCGTTGACCGGGGCGGGCGGCTGCGTGACGGCGTTCATACGACTCTCCCGGGGTACGGCGGTACGTCGGTGGACCGCAGTGACGTACCCATCTTCCCTGAGCCGGGGAGCCGGCTGGCTAGGAACCGCCTTGGCGACCGGTCAATTCACGCGCGCTCGGGTCGCATCCCCTCCGGTCAAGATCTGCGACTCCTTCACGGTGACCGTCGTGTTGCTGCAGACCGTGATCGGGAAGACGATCACGAAGAACGGGCTGACCGCGATGATCAACCACTGGCTGCAGCCGTGCACGTTGTAGGTGCCGATGTTGGTGTAGGTGTGGCCGCAGTCCGGCGAGGCCTGCTGGGGCGGCACCCGGTTCTTGACCTCCTCCCAGTCCGTACCGACCCAACGCAGGCCGGCGACCCGGCATATCGATGGCTTCTGGTCGTTGGTGTCCAGCGTGGTGTTCAGGTGCCAGGCCGTGGCGAAGAGACCGCCGGCCAGCCCGAACTCGGTGACCACCTTCGGGAGGGTGGTGTCGACCGTGTTCCAGACCCAGGTCGGGAAGTTCACGATGGCGCCGTGGTTGGCGTCAAGCCCAGGGCTGGCGCCGAGGCGGGGCGAGAACTGGAAGAAGCTGCGAAAGTAACTCTGCCGGCTCTGATCGGGCAGCGGTGGTATCTGCCTTACGGCCGGGTGCCAGTAGACGAAAACCGCACACGGGGTGGCATCGGCGGCCGGCGGATCGTGTGGATCCACCTTGCAGTGGTCCTTGGCCGCCGGCACGGTCGGGTAGTTGTCCGCCACCCGGCGGGCTGTGGCCGCGTCCGCGGCGCAAACCTGGAACTCCCAAGCGCCGTCCCCCGCCGGGGGATTGGTCCGATACCGCTCCGGGATGTCCGCCGGCGTTACCGTGCCAGCCAGTTTCACGCAGGCGTTCTCGCTGACGTTGCCGACCGTCAACTCGGTCTCACCGTCATCGATGATCGTGCCCTGGATATAGTCCTTCAGCGGCGAGGACGCACCGTCACCGATGGGGCTGGAATCGCCCGGCGGATCGACCGGCGGGTCCTCATCGGCGAGCGCCGTCGGGGCGACCCCGGCAAACAACGGCGTAATCAGTAGCAACGCCAGTGCGGACGTCACGGTGCGCATCCGCACCCCGCGGGTTGCTGTTGCTGGACGGCTCAGCACAGCTGAACCCCCTTGTTGGTCGCGGCGACCACATACCAGTAGCCGCCTCGCTTCTGGAGCGACACCGTCAGCGCGTCCTTGGTCGGGACGTCGTTGCGGTAACCCTTGGGTGCGCGGGGCTTGCCTGTTGCGAGGTCATAGTACGTTCCTGCCGGTCCGCGTACACAATCGGCGATCTCGGCCAAGATGTCCTCTTGGTGAAGAATCCGTGGCGACAGGCTGAGCCGGGTCCGCTGCACGACGCCTTGGGCGCGCAAGCTGCGGATCTGGTTGCGCTCGCGGGTCAGGATCGGGTCGACGCCGAAGACCGCGAGCTTCGCGGACGCGCTGTCGCCCTGGGCGAACGCCTCCTGCACCGCCTGCCACCATGCGCGATACACGGTCATCAGGTCGGCCCGGTTCACCCCCGGCGCGACGTTTGTCGGCGCCGGTGTCGGGCGACGGGTGGTCTCGCCGCCGGGCGGCTGGGTGGGCTGCCCGACCGACTGCAGCGGCTCCGACGGCCCATCGGACGCACACCCGACCAGCAGCGCCATCGCCAGCGCTGCTGCGGCGACGACCCAGATCGCCGGAACCGCTTTCATACCCTCAACCCTACGAATCGCGGCATAACCCGGTCTAGCCTTGTGGCCCGTCTGGAGCAGTCTTCTTGCCGGCACAACCGACCATTCGCTGCCGCGCCGGCTCCGGATCACCTCAACTTCCCCACCTGTCCCCCGCTGCCCACCCGCTCACCGGACGTTGAGCCCCGACCCACTCCAGCGGCACGCGCGACCCGGCCGGCCCCGGCCAGCGGCCTTCCACAGCGGGCGGCTGACGCCCTGACCAGGGCACACCTCGGCACGTGTCGGCCTGCGGGCTGGCGGCTGGACCCGACCCGCCGCCCGCTCGGCGGCGTTACGGCCCCGGCAGCGGGTGGGATCGGTCAGAGCAGGGCCAGCAGCGGGCCGATCTCCTGGCTGGCGTACCAGAGCAGGTCGTGCCCCTCAGCCTCGTCGAGCAGGAACTTGGCGTCGTCGTCGCCGAGGTCGGCCTCCAGCACGGCGTTGGCGGCGGCCCGGATGGCGGCTTCGGCGGCAGAGCCGTCGACGTGCACCGAGGCGACCGCCCGCAGCGGCACCGGGGTGCCGATCCGGACCACCGACCGGTCGAGATCGGGGCGCACCTGGACCGCCTGGTCCGGCACGTCGGCCGCGACCACGACCCGCCGCCGGGGCGCGGTCGGGTCCTCGTCGAGCAGGCGGAGCGAACCGCGAGCGGCGTCCAGCAGCGCGGCGTACTCGAGTTCCTCGATGTCGCCCTCGGTGTACCACTCCCGCAGCCCGGGGGTGACTGCGAACGCGGTCAGCGGCGGCGGCCCCAGCTCGCCCGACTCGATCAGCGCCTGGAGTGACCGGGCTGTACCGGGCAGGTAGATCCTCACGACGCGCCGAGCCCTCCTGCCGTTGCCGCTGCTGGGCCGGTGGACCGGCGCAGCGCCTCCGCGCTCGTCCGCAAGGACGTGACCAGCACGTCGATGCGCCGGCTGGGATCCATCAGGTTCGCCCCCATGGCTTCCAGATCTTCCGGGCCCGGCCCAATGATGGTCACCGCGGTGCCGGCCGCCTGCAGCTGGGTGGCCTCGCGCAGCGCCCGGCGGGTGGCCAGCCGGCGGAACCGCCGCTCCAGCCGGGCGGCCGTCGAGCGTGGCCGGTCGACGGCGAACGAGACCATGGGCGCCAGCACCCAAACCTCGTCCAGCTTCTCGTCGGCGAGCAGGTCGAGCGAGGTCGGCGAGAAGGTGCCGCCGTCTACGTACGGCCGGCCGGCGATCCGGACCGGCGCGTACCAGCCCGGGATCGCGCACGACGCCATCACCGCCTCGGACAGTCGCGCCGGCGGTGCGTCCGGGCGGCCGAACGCGACCCGCTGGCCGCGGCCATAGTCCATCGCGACGATCCAGGTCTGCGGTGCGGCCGGCCAGTGCGGCGCCGGACCGTCAGCGCCCCGCGCCGCGATCGTCACCGCGCCGTCGATCATCCGTCCGACCGGGTGCAGGGTGCCACGGCCGCGCGGGAACACCGCGCTCATCGCGGCCAGCGGCGGCAGCCGGCGGGGATGCCGGGCCACCTCCAGCAGCAGCCCCCGGGAGCCCAGACCGAAGCCGGGCCGCGGCGGCAGCGCTCCGCCGGCGCCGCCGTCGTAGTCCCAGTCGATCGCCAGATCTGCCGGCAGCGGGGTGCCGCGCTGGTGCCGTAGCACCGCGTCCACCCCGGCGCCGAGACCGACCAACGCAGCCAGGATCGACCCGGCCGAGGTCCCAACGACGATGTCGACCTCGCGGGCGTCGAAGCCCTCCTGCTCCTCCAATGCGTGCAGCGCGGCCGCCATCCAGGCGAACCCGAGCACCCCACCGCCGCCGAGCACCAGACCGCGACGCCGGCGGGCGGACCGTGGCCGTGGGATGGCCGGGCCGCCGCGCCACGCCGCCGGCATTTCCGTCGGCCCGTCAGCCTCCCCGTTCTCGTTCATGCCTGCTCCCCCAGTGGGCCCGGCCGGTCGGCCTTGGCCATCGAACCTCCGGCTGGTCGCCGGAGCACCCCTACGGCCGGGACCGGCCGCGCAGCGCTGTCTTTGCCGGTCATCGCACCGTGTCCACCAGTTCGGCCAGCGATTCCGCGAGCAGCGAGCTGACCACGTCCACGTCCGGCATGGCGTCCCGATCGGCGTTGAGCCCGAAGAACACCCCACCGTTGTACGAGGTGAGGCCGATCGACAGGGCCTGCCCCTTGGCCAGCGGCACCACCGGGAACATGTCGAGCATCTGCGCGCCGGCCGCGTACAGCGGGAACTGCGGGCCTGGGACGTTGGTGACGACGACGTTGAACAGCCGCCGGGTCATGCCGTTGGCCACCTGCGCGGCGAGCGCGTGCAGCGTGGGCGGGGCGAAGCCGGACAGCGCCACGATCGCGTCGGCGCCCACCGACTGCCCGGACTCCTTGTGCCCTTTCATCGCGAAGCTCACCTGAGATAGCCGGATGACCGGATCCGGCTCGCCGACCGGCAGGTCGACGAAGTACGAGGAGACCCGGTTGCCCAGCGCGCCGTGCTGGTCGGCGGTGCGGACCGAGACCGGCACCATCGCGCGCACCGTGGTCCCGCTGGTCACCGCCTCACCACGGGACAGCAGCCAGCCACGCAGCGCGCCGGCGACGGTCGCCAGCACGACGTCGTTCACCGTGCCGCCATGCGCCTTCCGAACCCGCTTGTAGTCGTCCAGGTCCGTCCTGGCCAGGCCGATGCGGCGTTGCTCGCCGATGCTGACGTTCAGCGGGCTGCCCGGCGCCGGGCGGGCGGCTGTGCGCGCCATCGCCACCAGCCCGTTCACCGTGCCGACCAGTTTCGTCGCGGTCGCCCGCAGATCGAGCAGGCCGATGCGGGCGGTATCCAGCGCGGCGCTCGGGCGGCGCACCACGTCGGTCACCGCGCCGATCAGCAGACCGACGCCGCCGGGCCCTGACTCCGGCATCCACAGCTCGTCCGGAACCTCCCGCGGGGTCGGCGTCACATCGAGGATGACCTGGCCGATGTCGACCGCGCTGACCCCGTCCACCATCGCGTGGTGGGTCTTGGTGATGATCGCGATCCGACCACCTTCCAGCCCCTCCACCAGGTACATCTCCCACAGCGGGCGGCTGCGGTCGAGCCGCCGGGACATCAGCCGGCCGACCAGCTCCCGCAACTGCTCCTCTGACCCCGGCCGGGGCAACGCCGACCGGCGGACGTGGAAGGTCACGTCGAAGTCGGGATCGTCTACCCAGACCGGGTTGGCGAGGTGGCCGGGCACCCAGCGGACCTTCTGCCGGTACCGCGGCACCTGGCCGATGCGGTGCTCGATCAGCGACACCAGGCGGTCGTAGTCGAGCCCCTCATCCGGCGGCTCGAAGATCGCGAGGCCGCCGACGTGCATCGGCGTGGTGGGCTCCTCCAGGTACAGGAAGGAGACGTCGAGCGAGCTAAGCCGGTCGGTCATGGTCGAGGCACCTCCTGGGACAGCCAGCCCCGGCCTCGACGCAAGGACTGCGACGAGCGGACTACACCATCGTGACACGGAGCGAGCGCAGCAGGCAGCGACTGTCCACAGGCAGACGGTCTGTCCACAGATCTTGGTCAGGGGGAAGCGCTGGCGCCCGTTGCGGTGTAAATGGCCCCGCTCGGCCTCACTGCAAGGATCGGTCGAAGAGAATCTCGAGCTCGTCGACTGTCGTGGTCAGGCCCGTATGGTGGACACCGATCATGCCCACGGCGGCGGCGCCGCGGACGTTCGCGGCGAGGTCGTCCACGAAGACGCAGGCACTGGGCGGCACCCGCAACTGGGCCGCGGCCATCAGGTAGATCTCTGGTTCCGGTTTGCGTGCGCCCACCTCGCCGGAGATCACGACCGCGTCGAAGAGGTCGGCCCACCCCTCGGTTGGGTAGCTGAACCCCCAGGAGTTCGACACCAGCCCGGTGCGCACACCGGCCACGTGCAGCCGCCGGACCACGTCGATCATGGAGGTCTCCGCCTCCATCCCGGCGAACATCCGGGACAGCAGGCCGGTGGGCTCGGCGGTGCTGCCGTCCGGCCGGACCAGCTCAGCGATCAACCGGCGCTCGAACTCCTCCGGCGTCAGCCGCCCCGTCTCCAGGTCGTGCGCGACGTTCCCGGGCGCGTCTGCGGCCAGCCAGCCGTGCATCAACTCGCGGAAGCGGGCACGATCGAGCCGATCCTCGGCCAGCCACCGCCGGAACGAGTCGGCCGGCGGAGTCGTGAGCACACCGCCGTAGTCGATGAGCAACGCCTCGGGTTGGCCGGTCACCGCCCCAGGTCTACACGACGCACCGGTTCCGCCGCGACCGCACCGCCCCTTGCTGGCGGTACATCAGCGAGCGCTCCATCGCCGGCCGATACCTCGTGCACGGTGTCCGGCGGACCGGCGCGATGTCCGGCGTCCCGGCGAGGCGTCCCGGCGGCTCGGCGGACCGGCGAGGCGTCCCGGCGGACCGGCCAGGCGTCCCGGCGGACCGGCGGACCGGCGAGGCGTCCCGGCGGCTCGGCGGACCGGCGAGGCGTCCCGGCGGACCGGCGCCAACTGGCAGGCGGCGCTACCCGGCGGGGCGGCCGTAGCTGGCGGTGCGGCGCCGGCGGCGTTGCCGTTGCGGCGGCGGCCGGTCGAGCAACCGGCAGGCCAGGGCGACGATGCCCTGCCGCAGACGGCTGTCCGGGGCGACCTCGGCGAGCGTCCGACCGACACCGAGCGCCGCGTCTACCGCCGCGCCGTCGTCGGGTAGGTAGGTCAAGTCGGTGACGCCGGCGTAGCGGGACAGGGCGACAGCGATCTCCCGCTCCGGCTCGCCGGGGATCACGCCGCCGCGTAACCGGTTCACCACGACGAACGGTGCACAGCCGGGCAGGACGTCGCGCAGCTCGGCAATCGCCCGGACGAGCCGCTGCAGCGCGACCGGATCGGCGCCGCCGACACAGATGACGGTGTCCGCGGCAGCCAGCACGGCCAGCGTCGCGCCATTGCGGCGCGGCGCGGCCGTGTCGTACGTGATCTCCTCATCGCGTTCCAGACTGAACCCGCAGTCGACCACGGTGACCTCGGTGAGCCGCCGCGCATGGTCCAGCACCGCGTCGATCGCGCCGGCCCGGATCTCCGGCCAGCGGTCCGCCCGCACGATGCCGGTGAGCACCCGCAGCCTCGGCCGGACCGCCCAGGCGAGCCGGGCAAGCTCGGCCGCGTCGAGCCGCCCCCCGGCAGCGTGGCGGCAGGCGGCAGCCAGCCCTGGCGACTCGTCCAGCAGGCCGAGGAGCTGCGCGACGACTCCACCGTAGACGTCGGCGTCGATCACCATGGCCGAGATGCCGAGCCGGGACACCTCGTCGGCCAGGGCCACGGACAACGTCGTCCGGCCCGGCGCTCCGGTCGGCCCCCAGACCGCCACGACCCGGCCCAGGCCGGGTGGCACGGGTGGCGCCGGCGGCGGCGTGGTCAGCTGTGGCAGCGCATCGCGGGGATCACCGACCACCCGGGCGGCCTCGCTGGTGGCGAGCGCCGAGACCGCCTGAACGACCGCCTCGGCGATTGTGGCCGCACCGGCTGTCGCCGGCAGCACCTGACCGACGCCGAGCTGCCGCAACCGCCGCTCGGCATCGGCATCGCCCGGGTCGACCAACCCGACCACCGCCACGCCGGCCGCCGCGAGCCGGACCACCGCGTCCCGGTCGAGGCGCCGCAGATCCGACGAGAGAAGAGCGGCCCGGGCCGTTCCGGCGGCCGCGGCCGCGAGCAACTCGGCGAGGTCCACGCAGCGCCGGACCACCGTGAGCCCATGATCGGCCTGCCCCAACTCGGAAACCAGGTCGGCCTCCCAGCTTGCGCCGGTGACAGCAGTCAGCACCGGAACGCTCATCGGCCACCGCCGAGCTGGGCACCGGCACCTGGCCCGGCACCGTGCCGGCTCAGCGGCTCGGACGAGACACCGCCGCTTCCGGCCGGCCGAACACCGCTCATCGGCCGGGAGCTGCCGGACCACCGGGCGTCCACTGGCCCGAGACCGCCGATCGGCCGGAAGTCGCTGGTCTGCCGGAAGCCGCCGGGTGTGCCGGGCGCCAGGCAGTTGGCTGCCGAGATCGGGTCGGGCCGACCGGCCGGAACCGGCCCGTCCAGCAGCACCAGCCGGATCGTGGCCTCGGCACCGAGTGCCGCCACCACCCGCTCCGCCTGGTCGGCGCGGATCCGCACGATCAGCTGGAGCGCACCCGCGCTGACCGAGAGCGCCCCGCCGCCGTTCGCCCGAACCTCCTGCACCGCGACGCCGCCGAGCACCCGAACCGGCGGGCACCCCTTCGCAGTGGACCAGACGTCGACCAGCTGCCCGCGCGTCACCGCCGGCGCGTTCTCCGGCTTGACCGGAATGCTCACGAGCACCCCGGCCGGACGGCTGCCCAGCGCGGCGGCTGGCAGCAACTCGCCGGCCCGGAACGAACGGCTCACTGCGTGGCCAGCCGGAGATCGAGTCGTCTGAAGGTAGACGGGCGCACTGTCGAACAACCGGACCCGGGCTGGTCGCACGTCCGCGGTTGTCAACGTGGTGCCGGCTGCCACGTCCCGAGCCAACGCCCACACCCGCACGGATCGATCGGCTGCCGCAACGATGCGCGTAACCAACACAACCGACATCAGCACCAGCAGGACGCCAACGATGATCCGAAGATCCAGCCAGGACGGGCGCCGAACCCGATTTGCCGGGGGCGACGCGGGGACAGGAGAGGACACCAGTGGCTCCTTGGCACGGACGGGGACAAACTTGACCGACGCATCTTTGCGCATCCGGACACTGGCGCACCGTGACACCCCACAGGCGCAGCTCTCGTCTCAGACAGTGCTGATGCAGGTCAGAGACCATGGATGAGACACCAACCGAGCGCGACCGCGATGAACGTCCGATCCCGGCCGGCAGCGCCCGCAGCAAGCCAACGCGCGCCAACTGGGGACAACGTGAGGTCAGCCTGTGGACGAAGGCAACGGCGCTCCGCTTGCCGATGCCACACTGTCGGTAACGATCCGGATTCAGACCATGTTGTGTACTTCTGAGCGAGAGGACGCGATGGCCGGCGATAGGTTTCTTACGCTGAGCGATGTCGCTGAGATCCTCAACATCTCGGCGTCCCAAACGTACGCGCTTGTGCGGAGTGGCACCCTGCCTGCGATCAAGATCGGCGGCAGAGGGCAATGGCGAGTTGAGCGGACCCAATTGGAGACATACATCGAGCGCATGTACGACGAGACCCGCCGATTCGTTGAAGCGCATCCACTTGGCCGCGATGAGCCGTTGCCCCCGGACTGACGCCCGCTTGTTGCAACCACCACCGACCCTGGTCACCAGATACGGACGACCGCTACCGCGGTGAACGGGACTGTTCGGACGCCGTGCACCGTGCCGGCCCGCCGGGGTTCCCCCGGCGGGTGTTCGGCGATCTCGATGAAATCGGCGCCGACCCGATCGAGGGTGCCAGCCACTACCGAGCCATCGATCAGCACCATCTGAACGGGGCTCCGATCGCGGGCCACGCCACGCGCCGCACGGCGGAAGTCGAGGCGGGCGCCTACCTTTCCCTCGCTGCCGGGCACGGCCGACATCGCACCGAGCCCGCCGATCGCCATGACCGCCGCGACAGCCACCATCACGTGCCGGTCGGCCTGTTCGGCCAACAGCAGCCAGTCGGCGCCAACCCGGTCGAGCCGGCCTGACAGTCGGCCGGCTCCCCGGCAGCTCGACCTCGACCTGATGACCGACCACCGGTCGGAGCCGGTCGATCAGCCGAAGCTGCCCGACCTCGTAGCGGATCCGCTCGCTCACCTCCGCCTCGAACTCCGCCGCGTCGTACGCCTCGGCCTGCGCTTCCAGGTCGTCGAACAGCCGCTGCCAGCGCACCGGCACCTCCCCGATTCCGGTCACTTCCGACCATGCACACCCTCACGGCACATGCATCCACAGATCAACCTCCACCCCTTGACCCTTCGCTACTGACACTCTACAAAGGCAAACGTAGGTAAACAAAGGCTATTGGAGGTGGCTTGATGCGGGCACGCTGTACCACGCGCGCGGCTGGCTTGTTCGTGCTGCTCAGTGCCGCGCTAGTCCTGAGCGGGCCACGGCTGGACGGTGCGGGAGAGGTGTTGCGACATCCGTTGGCCTGGGCTGTCGCGGTCGGGCCTGATCAAGCCGCGTTGACGGTTGCGGGCCTGCTCTGCTGGTTGGTGCTGGGGTGGCTCGCCGCCGGGCTTGCGCTCATGACGGCGGCCGGCGTCCCGGGCCTGACAGGTCGCGTCGCCGAGGCCGTGGCGTGCCGGCTGTTGCCGGGCTCCGTGCGGCGGATCGCCGCCGGTGTGCTCGGGCTGTCGCTGACAGCGTCGGTCGCGGCCTGCGGTCACTCGTCGGCGGGCGGCTCCGTAGGTCCAGAGCTGCCGGGTGCCGGCCCGCCAGCCGGGTTGACGCTGCCGGCCGTCGCCCCGGGCGGCTCCGACCGGGACGTCGACTGGCCACTTGGTACGCCGGTCGCCGGTAGCCCGCCCGTCACCAGACCGCCTGCCGACGACCCGAGCCCCGCCGGCTCAGGCCGGGACAGACCCGCGGACGAGCCAGCGGACAGACCCGCCGGCCGGCCGGCCGGCGGATCGGCGGGGCAGGGGCCGGCCGCAGCGGGCACGGAGCGCAGACCAGGCCGGATCGCCGTGACGTTCGGCGACTGCCTCTGGTCGATCGCGGCGCGGCACCTTCGGCCGGACGCCACCGCGGCGCAGGTCGCCGCCGAGACCACTCGCTGGTACGCCGCGAACGCGGCGGTGATCGGTCCGGATCCCGACGTGTTGCGCCCTGGGCAGGTATTGACGGCGCCGGTCGGACATCCCTGACCGCAGACGCTAGCCCGCACCGTTGGACGGCTGGATCACGCCTGGCGATGTGCCGCCACGTCGGCGTACCGAGCTCCCCGCCGGACCGCACCCATGCCCGACGCGGCCTGATCTGCCCTGGAGATCCCATGACAGCGTCCGTGATCGAACGACGCCCGCTGCTCCGCATCGTTCCCGTGTCCGCACCGCGCACTCCGCCCAGCTGGCCACGGGTCCGCCGGGCACCGATCCTGGAGCCGCCTTACGACGACGAGTACCGCGACTGGCCGCTCTGGCATGGGCCGCACGCCGACGAGCTCCCGTTCGAGGAACCGGCGCCGCGTCACCTCACAGCCGAGCCCGACTACTTCGATCCGCAGCCGACCACCCGGAAAGGGCTGCCGGATCCGGAGCCGTGGGCGGCCCGGCTCATCCAGGCCGCGCTCGAGATACTGGTCGGCCGTCGGCCAGCCGCCCAACTGCAGGAGTGGACAACGGCGCTCGTACATGCCGAACTGCTGCTGGCCGCCAAGGAACGGCAGTGGGCCGTTCCCGGCGGCTCACCACCCGGCGTCCGGTCGGTGCACGTGTCCGAGCCGGCGAGCGGCGTCGCCGAGGTCTGCGCCGTAGTCCAGCGCGGCGAGCGCTACTTCGCCGTCGCGGCACGGCTGGAAGGGCTCGATGGGCGGTGGCGATGCGTCAAGATCCAGCTCGGCTAGCTCACCGGCTTGGCAACCTGGCTCCGCGTGCGGCCCAGCACACTTCAGCCGGGCCGAGCTCGCGCCCGGCCCGGCTGAAGCACCAGATCGTCAGTTCGCGCCGGCGGGAGCGCCGTGGCACCGCTTGTACTTCTTGCCCGAGCCACACGGGCACGGCGCGTTGCGCCCCGGCTCGTTACTGGTCGCGGTTGCGGTGGTCGCGCCGGCCTTCGCCGGCTCGGCGGAATCCAGGGTCGGTGCCGAGTACTGCAGGTTGTCCGTCCTGGTGGTGTGAGCCTCCAGGCCCTTTGCCGACAGCTTCGGGGCGGCTCGCTCGGTCACCGCCGGAGGCGGCTCGGCAATGGCTCCCTCGATCACTGCGGGCTCCGCGGTGGTCTCGGCCTCGCCGTCCGGCACCTGCACCTCGATGTTGAACAGGTACCCGACGGACTCTTCCTTGATCGCGTCGAGCATCGCGTTGAACATGTCGAAGCCCTCGCGTTGGTACTCCACCAGCGGGTCCCGCTGGGCCATCGCGCGCAGGCCGATGCCCTCCTGGAGGTAGTCCATCTCGTACAGGTGCTCACGCCACTTCCGGTCCAGCACGGAGAGGACCACGCGGCGTTCCAGCTCGCGCATCCACTCCTCGCCGATTTCGGCCTCGCGGGCGTCGTACGCGGCCTGCGCGTCGGCCCGGATCTCCTCCACCAGCAGCTCGGCCGAGACGCCATTGAGGTCGCCGCCGGCCTCCTTGACGAGCTCATCCACGGTGATCGACACCGGATAGAGCGTCTTCAGCGCGGTCCAGAGCTGGTCCAGGTCCCAGTCCTCCGGGTAGCCCTCCGCGGTGGCGCCCTCCACATATGCGGTCACGACGTCGTCGGTCATGTTGCGAACCTGCTCGTGCAGGTCAGCGCCCTCGAGGACCCTCCGGCGCTCGTCGTAGATGACCGTGCGCTGGCGGTTGAGCACCTCGTCGTACTTGAGGACGGTCTTCCGGATCTCGAAGTTCTGCTGCTCGACCTGGGTCTGCGCCGACTTGATCGCACGGGAGACCATCTTCGACTCGATCGGCTCATCGTCCGGGATGTTCAGCCGGGTCATGATCGCTTCGACCGCGTTCGCGTTGAACCGCTTCATCAGGTCGTCGCCGAGGGAGAGGTAGAACCGGGACTCGCCCGGGTCGCCCTGCCGCCCAGACCGACCGCGCAGCTGGTTGTCGATCCGGCGGGACTCGTGCCGCTCGGTGCCGAGCACGTACAGGCCGCCCGCCTTGGTGACCTCGTCGTGCGCGGTCGAGACGCGCCGCTTGGCCTTCGCCAGGGCGGCGTCCCAGGCTGCCTCGTACTCCTCCGGGGTCTCCGCCGGCGACAGACCGCGGCCGCGGAGCTCCTGGTCGGCCATGAACTCGGGGTTTCCGCCGAGCATGATGTCGGTACCACGACCGGCCATGTTGGTCGCCACCGTGACGGCGCCACCGCGGCCGGCCTGCGCGACGATCGCCGCTTCCTTCTCGTGGTACTTCGCGTTCAGCACCTCGTGCGGGACCCCGCGACGCAGCAGCATCGCGGACAGCAGCTCCGACTTCTCGACGCTGGCGGTACCGACCAGCACCGGCTGACCGTGGTCGACCCGGTCGGCGATGTCGTCCACGACCGCCTCGAACTTCGCCTCCTCGGTCTTGTAGACGACGTCGGCCTGGTCGTTGCGGACCATCGGCTTGTTGGTCGGGATCGACACCACGCCGAGCTTGTAGATCTGGTGCAGCTCGGACGCCTCGGTCTGGGCCGTACCGGTCATCCCGGAGAGCTTCTCGTAGAGCCGGAAGTAGTTCTGCAGGGTGATCGTGGCGAGGGTCTGGTTCTCGTCCTTGATCTGCACGCCTTCCTTGGCCTCGATGGCCTGGTGCATGCCCTCGTTGTAGCGGCGGCCGTGCAGCACGCGGCCGGTGAACTCGTCGACGATCAGCACCTCGCCGTTGGCGACGATGTAGTCGCGGTCACGCTTGTAGAGCTCCTTGGCCTTCAGCGCGTTGTTGAGGTAGCCGACCAGCGGCGTGTTGACGGCCTCGTACAGGTTGTCGATGCCGAGCTGGTCCTCGATCTTCGCGACGCCGTCCTCGGTGATCGCGACCGTGCGCTTGCCCTCTTCGACCTCGTAGTCACGGTCGCGCTTGAGGAGCGGCGAGAGCCGGGCGAACTCGGTGTACCAGCGCGCGCTCTGCTCGGCCGGACCACTGATGATCAACGGCGTCCGGGCCTCGTCGATGAGGATGGAGTCCACCTCGTCAACGACTGCGTAGTTATGACCACGCTGTACCAGTTCGTCCTGACTCCACGCCATGTTGTCGCGCAGGTAGTCGAAGCCGAACTCGTTGTTGGTGCCGTAGGTGATGTCCGCGTGGTACGACTGCCGCCGCTCGTCCGGCCGCATCTGGGAGAGGATCACCCGGACGTCCAGGCCGAGGAAGCGGTGCACCCGGCCCATCCACTCGGCGTCACGCTTGGCCAGGTAGTCGTTCGTCGTGACCACGTGGACACCGTCGCCGGACAGCGCGTTGAGGTAGGCCGGCAGCGTGCTGACCAGCGTCTTTCCCTCACCGGTCTTCATCTCGGCAATGTTTCCGAGGTGCAACGCTGCGCCACCCATGAGCTGAACGTCGAAGTGCCGCTGCCCGAGCGTGCGCTTGGACGCCTCTCGCACCACGGCGAACGCCTCGGGCAGCACGTGGTCGAGCGTCTCGCCATCGGTGAGGCGCTTGCGGAACAGGTCGGTCTGGCCGCGCAACTCGGCGTCGGTCAGGTCGACATAGTCCGGCTCCAACGTGTTGATGTGGTCGGCGATCGCCTTGAGCCGGCGAACGATCTTGCCTTCCCCGGCGCGAAGGATCTTCTGGAGTACCACGGGTGAGTTCAGCTCCTCAGGACGGCTCCGACGCCATCGTAGGCGGCCGGGACACTGGCGGTTGAACGTGCGGCAGTCGGGCGGTGTCCCCGGCCGATCTGACGTTCGATCCCGGCGTGTCCTTTGCCGTCCTCAGCAGCCCCGTGGCGGCGTCCGTAGTAACAACCTGAGCGGTTGAGGTCGCGGGACATCCTCCTGGTGGGGTGTACGGGCTTGGAGTCCCAACCGCACCAGGAGGATGCGTGTCTGACGGTAGTAGTCGGCGGTTGTCTCGGGGAGACCGTCGTCGCAACGAGAAGCTGGCTCGGCTGCGGGAGATCGTGGGGCGGCAGACGGCGGTGCTGGCGTTCGATCTGGCTGCGGACAAGCAGGTGTGTGTGGTGGTCGATCAGGACTCGCGGGTGTTGGCGCGGCGGACGGTGCGGAGCAAGGCGTGGCAGTTGTCTGAGGCGGTGGGGTGGGGGTTGGCGCGGGCGGCGGAGGCGGGGTTCGCCGAGGTGGTGGTGGGGTGTGAGCCGACCGGGCATCGGTGGCGGGTGCTGGACCAGATCGCGGCCGGGTTCGGGGTGGCGCTGGTGTGTGTGCAGCCGCTGCTGGTGGCCCGGGCTCGGGAGGCGGAGGATTTCACCCGGAACAAGAGTGACGAGGCCGACGCGGTGGTCATCGCCCGGTTGGTGACTGAGCTGCGCTGCTATCTGCCGGAGCGGGCCGACCCGACATGGGCTCGGCTGCGGCACTTGGGGGCGCGGCGGGTCGGGTTGGTCACCGCTGCCGGCGCGGCGCGCCAGCAGGTCCGGGATCTGCTGGAGTGCGCGTGGCCGGCCGTGTTGGACGCGGCCGGCCAGCCGCTGACGTCCAAGAGCTGGCTGGCCGCGGTCACCGTCGTCGTCGACCGGCTGGCCGCCGGCGGCGACCTGGGCGTGATCGGCCGGTGGGGGTGGGAGCAGTTCGCCGCCGCGGTCCGCGCCGAGTTGGGCGGCACCCGCTGGTACTCCGCGATCGTGCGTGCGGTGTTCGACGCCGCCGCCGACCCCGACCTGGCCGAGGTCGGGGTGGCCGCCCAGCGCGCCGGCGCCCTGGAGCGGGTCGGCTTCGCCCTGGCCGACCTGTCCGCCCGCCGAGGCGAGACCGCCGAGGTCGACACCCGCATGCTCGCCGTGCTCGACCAGCTCGACCTGACCGGGTTGGTCACCAGCATCCCCGGGCTCTCGGCCGTCGGCGCGGCGGCGATCCTGGCCCAGACCGGCGATCCCACCCGGTTCACCAGCGCCCGCGCCCTGGTCAAACACGCCGGGCTCTGCCCACGGGCCAACGAGTCCGGCGCCTACACCGGCAAGACCCCGATCAGCGGCCGCGGCCGCCCCGGACTGCGCCTGGCCGCCTGGCGAGCGGTGTTCACCGCACTGCAGCACAACCCGGTCCTGGCCGCCCGCCACGCCCACCTCGTCGGCCGCGCCGACAACCCGCTGACCGACACCCAGGCCCGGGTCGCGGTCGCGGCCAGCCTGCTACGCCAACTACACGCCGTCATCCTCACCCGCACCGCATGGAACCCGGCCGTCGCCACCGGCCTCGACCAGCGCGGACAGGAGGCCGCCACCGCCGCCTGACCGCGTCCGCTGACCACGGGCCGGGGCAAGCCCGCTTGGCCGTCGGGACCACATCCCGCAACTGACCATGGGCAGCCCCGCCCGTCTCCCCACCAAGCCCGGATGAAGGCTGTCGGGAACAACCCGCTCGAACGCTACGTAGGGCCGGAGACGGGCGTGCGGCACCACCCGCAGCGACGCACCACCACAAAGAACAACTCGGCGGACCACCACCACCGAGTCGACCCCACACGCCCAAGAACACCCCACCCAGGACTTGACTTCGACCTCATAGGTTGGTCAGCCGATGTCGAGCAACTTCGTCCTGACCGCGTAGACGACCGCTTCCATCCGGGAGTGCAGTTGCAGCTTCTCCAGAATATTACGGACGTGGTTCTTCACGGTGTTCTCGCTGATGAACAGGTCCCGGGCGATGTCACGGTTGTTCATCCCGCGGGCGACCAACCGGAGCACCTCCATCTCCCGCGCGGTCAGCTTCGGGCCCGGGACCGGCTGCGCCCCGTCCGTGCGCTTGACCATCGCGGCGAACTCGGTGAGCAGCTTTGACGCCAGCGTCGGACTGATCAGCGACTGACCGGTGTGCACGGCCCGGATCGAGGACGCCAGTTCCTCGATCGGCAGGTCCTTCAGCAGGTACCCGCTCGCGCCGGCCTTGATCGCCTCGTAGAGGTCTGCCTCCTCGTCGCTGACCGTCAGCATGATGATCTTCGCGGACGGCACCGCCTGCTTGATCGCGGAGCAGGCGGTGATGCCGTCGTGGCGCGGCATCCGGACGTCCATGAGGATCACGTCGGGCAGGCTCTCGGTGGCGCGGTCCAGCGCCTCGCCACCGTCCCCGCACTCACCGACGACCTCCATGCCCGGTTCGAGTTCCAGGGTGGCCACCAGGCCACGGCGGAACAGCGCATGGTCGTCGACCAGTAGTACCCGTATTGCATCAGGCCTGCTCTCGGCCTGAACAGCATGCTCGCTCACCAAGTCCCCCGGGGTGGCGTGACGGCCAAGATCGCGTACGGACATCAGGTCCGCAGTGTGCCAGACGATTCGCGGCCGACACGCCGCCCTCGGCGGGAGAAGTGGTTGCCGCCAGGGTCAGGAGACGAGCCGGATCACGCCGTAGTCGTATCCCTTGCGGCGATAGACCACGCTGGGCTGCCCCGAGTCCGCGTCGGCGAACAAGAAGAAGTCGTGTCCGACCAGTTCCATCTCGAACAGCGCCTGGTCGATCGTCATCGGTTTGGCGGGATGCTCCTTCTCGCGCACGATCCGCCCCGGGCCGTCGTCGGACTCCGGCGGCTCCTCGAGCAGGGTCGCGACCCCGCCTTCGCCACCTCGCTCGGCGTAGGCCGGTTCGACGCTGCCGGTGGCAGCGGCGACCGAGG
Organism: uncultured Actinomycetota bacterium; assembly: GCA_963714145.1. Taxonomy (GTDB): domain Bacteria; phylum Actinomycetota; class Actinomycetes; order Mycobacteriales; family CADCTP01; genus JBBWZH01. Next base: position 5,713,517 of record OY970235.1, read on the forward strand.
TCGGCGTCCGCATCCCCCGGTGCACCCGGCGACGGTCCGCCGACCGGCGCAGCCGGCCGTCGATCCGGGCTACGCAGGTGTCCAGCGCGGTGTAGAAGTCCGCGGCGCAGGCCTCCGCCCGAATCACCGGCCCGCGCGACTTGCAGGTGATCTCCACCCGCTGGCAGGACCCGGCCTGCCTCGGGTTCCGTTCGTGGTAGAGCTCGACGTCCACACGAATGATCTTGTGGTCGTATCGCTCGATCCGATGCAGCTTGTCCTCGACGTGCTGCCGGAAGTGCTCCGGCACCTCCACGTTGCGTCCTCGAACAAGAATTTCCACACGACCTCCCTAGCGGTGATCGGCGTCCAGCCCTGTCGCCCACTGGCCTAGCCAACTGCGGCCGCACCGCCGCAGCGCCGTCATCGGCGTCGCCCCGGCTCCAGGGCGGTGGGGACCGGACACCTCCTCTCCCTGGGTAGCTGTTGACGCTAGCCGAGGAGACCCGGTTACGGACAGCCCCCTCCGGACCGGCAGGTGGGCGCGGACCGGACGACCTGTACCTCGATCTCAGGTCATGCCCCGCTAACCGATCTTCAACCCCGCGGTCACCGGCCGGCCATCGCACGGCCACCGGGCGCCGCCGGATGGTCGCGGCGATCACCGCCGCCGCGTCCGGCGGGAGGCCCACCGCGGTCAGCGCGCGGCACCCGTCGATCAGCGTGTATCCGGTGGTCACGAGGTCGTCGACCAGCACCACCAGCCCCGGCGGACGGGCTGGTGGCCGGACCGCGACGAACGCGCCGCGGACGTTCACGGCCCGCTCCGCCGCGGTGAGGCCAGCCGCGTCCCGGGGCGTCCGGCCGAGCCGGAGAACCGGCAGCACCGACGCCGGAGCGTTACGACCACGCAGCAGCGCCGCCGCCTGGACGGCCAACCGCCGGACGTGGTCGCCGCCACGGGCCCGGGCGGCCGCCGCCCGTGACGGCACCGGGACCAGCAACACGCCGGCACCCGCCCGGGCGCCGGCGACGGCCGCGACCGCGGTGGCCAGCCGCCAGCTCAGCAGCCGGCTCAGTTCCCGCCGGCCGCGCTCCTTGTAGGCGAGGATCGCCGCCCTCGTCGCGCCCTCGTATCGGCCGGCGGCATACAGCGGCGGCAGGCCGGCCACCTTCGCGCCGGCGCCCGGCAGGTGCGGGAACGGCTCGACCGGTGGCCCGACGCACGACGCGCACAGGGCGGCGCCTGGCGCCGCGCACTGCGCGCACCGGGTGGGCAGGACGAGGTCGAGCAATGCGGCAAACATGCGCCAGACCGTGCCTCGGGATCCGACCCGGCGGAAGCCCCCTCGGCGAATCTGTGGACAACGGTTCTGCCTGTGGAGGACGAGTTGAACCCGTCCCAGATCGGCTGTACCTATGAGGACCGATCGAACGCAGGGGGGGCATCCGATGGACGGACGAACGGCCGACGACCCGGCTCCGCTAGCCGGGGTAGCTCGGCGCGGAATCGAGGAGGTTGCCCTCGCGCTCCACGCTCGTCCAGGCATCCTGCGGATCCCGCAGCCGCCAGACGCCGTTCTCGGCGACCGCGAGCATCGGCATCTTGGGCGCCGCCGCGAGCGTCGACGGCGGCCCGGGCAGGCCCGATGTGGTGACCATCGCCGCGGTGGAGCCGTCGACGGTGACCGAGTGCAGGGCCGCATCGCTGGTGCCGCTGCGGGTCAGCACGACCAGTTGGTCCGCCGTCGACCAGGCGACGTCCACCACGTTGTGCAGGTCCGGCGCGATCGCGGTCAGTTGGCTCAGGGCAGCGCCGCCCTTCCGGTTCACCGCGCCGACGTAGAGCTTCCGGTTGCCGGTCGGCCCGGCCACCAGCGCCGCCCGGGCACCGTCCCGGGAGAGTCGCAGCACCCGCACCGCGCCGATCTGATCGAGATCCTCGGTGATCACCGAGGACGCCGTGCCCTGCCGGCCGACCTGGAGGATCTCGGTACCGTTGCGGACCACCCAGACCGTGTCCTGATCGCCCCAGCTCGGCGCGCTGAGGTTGGCCGCGGACAGGCGCAAGGTCAGCGGCCCGCGCATGCTGCCGACGTACAGCGCCATCCCGCCGGACGCCGGGGCAACCAGGGCCAACGCGGTCAGGTCGGTGGACACGCCGACCGATCGGGCGTGATAGCCACCCAGGCCGGGCAGCGCGTGCCCGTCGGTCGACCAGATCGCGCCGTTGCGGACGAAGTAGCCGGATGCGGCCGGCGGCAACGAGTCCGGGTCGTAGCCGCCCCAGTCGGCAATGTGCTGCACGTCGGCCAGGCCGGGCAGCTTCAGCGGCTGCCCCTCGTTGAACAACTGGACACCGGGCAGGGGCAGCTGATTGAGCGTCCAGATGATCTGCGCGGACGCCGCGGCCTGCATTCGCGGCCCGAGCCGGTCCATGCCGGCCAGGTACACCCGTACCCGGTCGGAGTCAGGCTGCAGGTCGGCGTCCCGCACCACGTTGCTGGCCAGCGAAATCCCGTTGAGATCGGTGCGGACCGCCGTCTGCAGCGATGCCGACGGCCCCTGCAGCAGGGCGTGCAGCAGCAGGTTGGGCAGCGAGGCCTGGGGAGCGGAGAACCAGCGCGGATCGGGCACGACCCGGTTCTCGGCCTGGTTCAGGAAGTAGACGTTCAGCCGGCGGTACGCGGTCTGGAAGTCGGCGACCGGGACCACCACGCCGCTGGGCGGGTTGTTGATCCGCCACTCGCCGCCGACCTGCTGCAACTCGAACCGGTACGTGTACGACTGGGACACCGGGAAGTAGGAGCCCGCATCGTCGACCCGGCCGACCTGATCCGCCCGGATCGTGATCTCCCGTCCGCTGTTCCGTTCCTCGGTGTACGGCTGCCGGGCCAGTACGACGGCGCCCACCGCGTCCTGCCAGTTTCGGGCCGCCTGCGGAGTGAGGTACTGGCGGGCCACGAAGTGCTGGCTCTCCGGGCTGCCGGCGGCGGCGAGGAAGTCGCGCACCACGTCGGCCGGCGACTCCCCGGCCTGTGGCGTGATCTGGTAGCGGACGTCGGGTTCGTCACGGATGCCGCCGCGCGGGACCGATTCCACCACCCGTGGGGTGGACGAGGTCGGCACGCCGGCGCACGCGGCCAGGGCAGCCAGGCTCAGCGCCGCCGCCACCGCCCGGACCCCGGGATGGCGCGCGGACAGCGGCCGGCGGCCGGTCCGGGTGCCGCTCACCCGGCCCCCCGCCCGAGACTGCTGCTGATCTGGGCGCGGTGCCGGGCCCGGGCCAGCCGGGCGTCCGGCGGCTCGATCGGCAGCGGCGACGCGACGACGACCTCACCGCCGCGGACCGGCAGGGTCAGCCGGAACTGGGCGCCCTGGCCGGGGCGGCCCCAGGCGTGCAGCCAGCCGCCGTGCAGCCGGGCGTCCTCGAGGCTGATCGACAGGCCCAGCCCGGTGCCACCGGTACGCCGGTCCCGGGACGGGTCGGCCCGCCAGAAGCGATCGAACACCAACGCCGCCTCGCCGGCGCGCAGGCCGACGCCGTGATCGCGCACGGTGATCGCGACCGCGTCCGCGTCGCCCAGCATCCGGACCTCGACCGGGCGTCCCTCGCCGTGTTCGACTGCGTTGATCAGGAGGTTCCGCAGGATCCGCACCACCCGGCGGGAGTCCACCTCGGCCAGTACCGGGCGGTCGGGCAGGTCGGTCACGATCGTGCTGCCCTGCCTGCTGACGATCGCGCCGGTCGCGTCGATCACCCCCCGCATCAGCGCGCGCAGGTCGGTGACCTCGGCGTCCAGCACCGCTACCTGAGCGTCATAGCGGCTGATCTCGAGCAGGTCGGCCAGGAGGCCCTCGAACCGGTCGAGTTCGTCCTGCAGCAGCTCGGCCGACCTGGCCACCTCGGGCGAGAAGCCGTTCCGGGAGGCATGCAGGACGTCCGCGGCCATCCGGACCGTGGTCAGCGGCGTGCGCAGCTCGTGCGAGACATCGCTGGTGAACCGGCGCTGCAGCCGGGACATCTCCTCCAACTTCCGGATCTGCCGCTGCAGGCTGTTCGCCATGTCGTTGAACGCCGAGGCGAGCAACGCCAGGTCATCCTTGCCGCGCACCTGCATACGCTCCTCCAGCCGGCCGGCGGCAAGCCGCTCCGCCGTCTGCGCGGCGACCCGGACCGGCCGGACCACCTGCCGGGTGACCAGCACGGCGATGGCAGCCACCAGGACGACGAGCAGGATCCCGATCAGCAGGACGGTCCGCCGGATCAGGGCGATCGTCCGTTCCTCGTCCTGCAGCGGGAAGATGTAGTAGAGCTGGAACGAGCCGGCCGGCGCCGCTATCGGCGCCCCGACGATCAGCCCGCTCCCGGTACGCCCGCTGGTGAACCGGATCGGCGAGTACGCCTCGGCCAGATTTCCCTTGTTCACCACGGCGCGCAGGTCGGCCGGGATGCTGGTGGCCGCGACATCTCCGGAGGTGAACGGTGGGGCGTTCTCGGCCTGCATCACGATCGAGAACAGGCCGGCATTGGCGCCCCGGCTGGCCAGATCGGTCGTGGTAAGTGCCTTGAGCGAGAGCCGCAGACTCTCCGGGTTGGGATCGGTGACCACCGACAGCTGCCGCTGGACGACCGCGAGCCCGTTCTTCGTTTCGGCGTAGGCGGCCCGGCGCTTCGCGTTCAGCAGGCCGGTGGTGATCATGTTCACCAGTAGCACGCCGAGAATGAGCACGACGATGCCGGACGCCAGCACAGTGGTCGCCGCCACCCGGAGCTGGAGGGATCGGCGCCAGCGGTTGGCCAGCCAACGCGGGAGCTCCCGGACGTGGCGCCGGGCCCGGGATCGCGCGGCCAGGTACATCCGCAGGGTGGTGGCGGCCCACGCTGGCCGCCGCGATCTCGGCGTGTCCGGGCGACCGTGGTCCACCAGTGCCGGCTGGAGGAGATCGAAATCGGCGGTTACCAATGCCCCATCGGTCAACAGTTCGGGCAGGTTCGTCGGAAGCTCGCTCGTCAGACCGGCCGGCAGCGCGGGCGCAAGGCCGGCCGTCTGCGCCGTCGCAAGGCCAGCCGGTGACTCGGCGGGCTCGTCGGCCTGGGCCGAGGCTGGCTCGTCGGCCCGGGCCGAGGTTGGCTGGTCGGCCTGGGCTGAGGTGGGCTGGCCGGCCGGGGCCGAGGTGGGGGCGCTGCCATTCAGCGCCGGCTCGACCTGTTCGTCACTGCCGCCGGCTCGGGTCGAGGTCGTTCCCATGTCAGGGTGGCCCGGCCTTGTAACCGACCCCACGCACGGTCAGTACGATCTCCGGGTGCTCGGGGTCGCGCTCGACCTTCGAGCGCAGTCGCTGCACATGCACGTTGACAAGTCTGGTGTCCGCCGCGTGCCGGTAGCCCCAGACCTGCTCCAGCAGGGTCTCCCGGGTGAAGACCTGCCGAGGCTTGCGGGCGAGGGCCACCAGCAGGTCGAACTCCAGCGGGGTGAGCGCGATCGAGCCGCCGTTGCGGGACACCGTGTGGCCCGGCACGTCGATGGCGACGTCGCCGATCGTGAGCGTCTCGGCCGGCGGCTCATCCGTCCGGCGCAGCCGCGCCCGCACTCGGGCGACAAGCTCTTTGGGTTTGAACGGCTTCACTACGTAGTCGTCGGCGCCCGACTCCAGCCCCAGCACGACGTCGACCGTGTCGCTCTTGGCGGTCAGCATGATGATCGGGACGCCCGACTCGGCCCGGATGGCCTTGCAGACATCGATCCCGCTCATGCCCGGAAGCATCAGGTCGAGCAGCACGACGTCGGGCCGGAACTCGCGGAAGCTGCCGAGCGCACGCGCTCCGTCAGCCACGAAGGACGGGTCGAAGCCCTCCCCGCGCAGCACGATACCCAGCATCTCGGCCAATGCCGGGTCGTCATCGACGACGAGGACGCGTCCCTTCATGCCCCCATGGTGTCACCTGACCGGCGGACACGTGGACAGGTCCGGCTGCACACGGCTACCGACTCGGTCCGGCTCGGGGCGTGCACGCTCCGCAGCGGCCCCGTGGCACCATGGTGCCGCAACACCAAGGCTGCCCGGGGGACGGAGGGCGAAGGAGCGCCAATGAGCCAGGAGCCGGGTCAGCACGGCCTGGGGGAGCCGTATCCAGCACCTCGGCCACCCTCTGGTGAGGATTCCGCCGTCGACCCGGTCGAGGGCCAGCCCGCGGCCGCGCTGCCATGGGCCTCGCCCGGCGGCCCTGCGCCCGAACCGGACAGCCACCCGGGCAGCGGCCCGGTGCCGATCCCGGCCTGGCAGCCGGCGGCCGCGGGCCGGGGCGCCGAACAGACTGGCCTTGTGGCCGGCCTACTGCCGCTGCGCCCGCTGAGTTTCGGCGAGATCCTGGGCGGCGCCACCGGAATCTTCCGGCGCAATACCGGGCCGGTTCTGGCAGTCGCCTTGTTGCTGGTCATCTTGCAGCAGGTGGTGCTGGTGGCCAGCCTGTTGCTGCTGGAGGGCGTCCCGGGTCAGGTCAGCTTCGCACCCGGCATCGAGGAGCTGAACCTGGCCAGCGGCGTCGGCGCGCTGATCGGGCTGTTCGTCAGCACCGTGATCGGGGCCGTGCTCACCGGGCTGATCGTGGTCCTGGTCGCCGAAGACATGCTGGGCCAGCAACTCAGCCTCGGCGAAGTCTGGCACCGCGTCCAGTCCCGGCTGGTCGCGATCATCGGCGTCTCGCTGATCACCATGGTGCTGTCGGTGCTCGGCCTGCTACTGCTGGTGGTGCCCGGCGCGATTCTGTGGGCCGGCTGGGCGCTGGCGGTCCCGGCGCTGCTGCTGGAACGGTTGGGGCCGATCCGGGCGCTGCGCCGGTCCTGGCAACTGGCCTGGCCGGACGTGCTGCGGGTGTTCGCGGTCCGGCTGGTCGGCTCGCTGTTCGGCTTCCTGCTGCTGTACGTCGTCGCGCTGCCGTTCGAACTGCTCGGCTTCATCGCCACCGACGACGGCGACCCCACAACGGCCGAGACCCAGGGCTCACTGCTCGTGGTCGGCCTGGCCGCGGTCGGCTCGATCCTCGGCGGTGTGCTGATGCGCCCGTTCCTGGCGGCCGTACTCGCGCTGCTCTACCTCGACCGGCGGATGCGGGCCGAGGGCATGGACGTCGTGCTGTATCTGCAGCTGCGGCAGCGCCGGTACCCGCCAGCGGCAGCGCCTGGCCAGCCGGAGCGGTCCGACCTGCCGCCGCTGGCTGATCCCGGGCCCGGCCGCTGGGCCGAACCGGTGCCGGTCAGCGGCCACCCGCCGGCCGCGGGCACGCCATGACAGCCGTAGTCGTGCTGCTGCGTGCGCTGGCGCCGGTCGACCGGGACGTGGCGCGGGACGCGGCCGGCCGGGAGTTGTCGAAGGGCATCTACCACGCCGACGACCCGAGCCTGCTCGAGCGGATCCTCGACCGCATCGTGCGCTGGCTGGACTCGCTCGGCAGCGCACTCGGGGCCGGCCCAGGCGGTGGCGCCGTCGGCCTGCTCGCGATCCTCGTCGTGGTCGTCGGGCTGACCGCGCTGATCCTCTGGCGAACCGGCCCGTTGCGCCGCAGCAACGCCCGCGGTGCCGCCCGCATCGAGCTGTCCGGCCAGCTGGACGCGGACGAGCACCGTCGCCAGGCTGACCGGTTCGCCGAGCAGCAGCGGTACGCCGACGCGGTACGGGAGCGGATGCGAGCGGTCGTCCGGGAACTGGAAGCCCGTGGCGTGCTCGACGCCAGGCCAGGCCGGACAGCGGGAGAAATCGTCCGGGAGGCCGGCTCGCTGGTGCCACAGATCACGAACGATCTGCGGCACGCCGCGCGGATCTTCGAGGAGGTCTGGTACGGCAGCCGACCGGCGACCGCGAGCACGGACGCGGCGATGCGGGCCGCGGATCAGCGCATCCAGTCGGCACGGCTCGCGGTGCAGCGGCCGGTGCCGGTCGGCCCGAGTGGGTACGTGATGCCGCGATGACGACTTTCGGGGCGCGCCTGGGCCGACGCGGTACCCGACCGGGCCTGCCTGCCCCCGCACCGCCGGCCGGGGCCGAGCCAGCCGGGGCCGGGCCCGCTGGGGGTGGGCCGGTCGGCGTCGTGTTGGCGGCCCGGGCCACAGCCCCGGAGGCTGGCGCACAGGGCGACGAGCCGGCCGCGGCCACCGACCCGACCTCGACCGCGGGTTCGGCGGGTCCGCCCGCCCCGGTCGGCGGGTCGCCCGCCGGCTTGTCGCCGGCAGGACCGGCGCCGGACCGACCGGCGGCCGACCAGGGCCCACCCTGGTGGAAACAGTTCCGGCTGCCGCTGATCGCCACCCTCGCCGTGCTGCTGATCGTGCTCTTCCTCGCGCTCGCGAATTCCCGCAGCGTCCGTGGCGAGCTTGACCCGGACGCGGTCGACCAGCAGGGCAGCCATGCGCTCGCGGTGCTGCTCGACGATCGCGGCGTCACGGTCGAGCGCCTCACCCGGGCGACGGACGCGAGCACCGGCGACGGCGAGCGATCCGTCGTCTTCATTCCGTTCCCGAATCTGGTGCCGAGTGACGTGCTGCGCCGGGTCGGTGATCGCAGCACCGGCCAGGTGGTGCTGATCGCACCCGATCGTGGTCGGCTCGCCGCGGTGACCGAGTCGGTCACGCGGACCGGCGCGGCGGACGTCGAAAACCGCGCACCGGGCTGCCTGGTGGATGGCCCGGCCGCGGCCGGTGCCGCCGAGACAGGTGGCAACGCGTACCAGGTGGCCAACGGCGACGCCTGCTACCCGGCAGGTTCCGCCGCCACGGTGGCATTCTCGAGGACCCGCGGCGGTGCGCGGCTCGTGGTGCTGGGCTCCGGGGCGTTCCTGACCAACGGGCGGCTCGCCAACGGCGGGAACGCGGCGCTCGGGCTGAACCTGCTCGGTGCCGACGGCAGCGCCGACCAGGTGCGCTGGCTGGTGCCGGGCCCGGGTTCGGCGACCACTGACGACCAGGCGAGCCTCTCCGACATCCTGCCCGGCTGGGTCGGTCCGGCCGCGCTGCAGTTGCTGATCGCCGCCCTGCTCGCGGCGTTGTGGCGAGCCCGGCGGCTGGGTCCGCCGGTGACCGAGCCACTCCCGGTGGTGGTCCGGTCGGCCGAGGCGGTGGAAGGCAGGGCCCGGCTGTACCGTCGTGCACAGGCGAGGGATCGTGCCGCCGAAGCGTTACGTGCCGGAGCGCGGGCGCGGTTGGTGCCGCGGCTCGGCCTCGGTCGCGACGCCGGTGGCGAACCGGTGCCGGCTGCCGTGGCCGAAGTTGTCGCCGACTGGACCGGGCAGCCCGAATCCGACGTGCACGCCACGCTCTACGGCCCGCCGCCGCCGGACGACCTGGCGCTGGTCAAACTCGCCGACTCGCTCGACTCGATAGTTCGCAGCACGCTTGACCCGGAGGTACGCCGCCCGTGACGCAACATCCGCCGACGTCTGCTCCGCATCCGCCGTCCCCGGCGGCGCAGAGTGGCCCGTCGCCCACGGTCCAGGCGTCGCCGGACGACCCCGCGGCTTCGGCGGCGGGCGGCTACCCGCCGGCCGGCCCGGGCAGTCCGCCGGTCGAGCGGCCATCCGGGCCGGGCCGGCCGGACGGCACCGGTAACGACAGCGGCCCAGCCGGCCGCGGCTACCCGGGCGGGGCACCCGCGGCGACGCCGGCCGGCCCACCGGCACCAGGCGGGCCGCCAGCACCCGGCGGCTACCCCGCGCCGGGCGTCCCAGCCCAACACGGCGGCCCCGCCAGCCCTGCCGGCCCGGGGAGCCAGGGCGGCCCCGGGAGCCAGGGCCCGGGGAGCCAGGGCGGCGCGGGCGGTTCGGGCGGCGGCTACGGACAGCGGCCGGCCGCCCCAGCAGCACCGCGGCCGGCGCCGAGGCCAACCGGCACCGCCCAGCCTGGCCACCGGCCCAATGCTGACGGCGGCCCCGGGCCGACACAGAGCACACCGGAGGCGGAGACCGCCCGGGCGGCGCTGAACCGGCTGCGCACGGAGGTCGGCAAGGTCGTCGTCGGGCAGGACTCCGCCGTCACCGGGCTGGTGATCGCGCTGCTCTGCCGCGGGCACGTGCTGCTGGAAGGCGTGCCCGGGGTGGCGAAGACGCTGATGGTCCGGGCGCTGACGGCGGCGCTGACGTTGGAACACAAGCGGCTGCAGTTCACCCCGGACCTCATGCCAGGCGACGTCACCGGCTCGCTGGTGTACGACGCGCGGACGGCCCAGTTCTCGTTCCGGCCCGGCCCGATCTTCACCAACCTGCTGCTTGCCGACGAGATCAACCGCACCCCGCCGAAGACCCAGGCCTCGCTGCTGGAGGCGATGGAGGAACGGCAGGTGACCATCGACGGAGAGGCGCGGCTGCTGCCCGACCCGTTCCTGGTCATCGCCACCCAGAACCCGATCGAGTACGAGGGCACCTACCCGCTGCCCGAGGCGCAGCTCGACCGGTTCCTGCTGAAGTTGGCGGTGCCGCTGCCCAGCCGGGACGACGAGTTCCGGGTGCTGAACGCGCACCACCGTGGCTTCGACCCGCGGGACCTGCGGGCTGCCGGTGTGACGCAGGTGGCCGGCGCGGCCGACCTGGCCGCTGGCCGGCTCGCGGTGCGATCGGTGCAGGCGGCGTCCGAGGTGCTGGCCTACGTGGTCGACCTGTGCCGGGCCAGCCGGCAGTCGCCCTCGCTGTCGCTGGGCGCCTCACCGCGTGGTGCGACCGCGCTGCTGGCTACCGCGAAGGCGTGGGCCTGGCTATCCGGCCGCGACTACGTCACTCCGGACGACGTGAAGGCACTGGCCCGGCCGACACTGCGGCACCGGGTGATGGTGCGGCCGGAGGCGGAGCTGGAAGGCGTCACCGCTGACGGGGTGCTGGACAGCGTGCTGGCCGCTGTCCCGGCGCCGCGGTGACCGGCCGCGAGCGGTAGGGCACGAACATGGCGCTCACCGGCCGCACCGCGCTGGTAGCCGCGATTGCCGCGCTGACCGCGCCGCTCGGCTCGGGCTGGCTGCTCGCGATCGGTGCGGCCCTGCTGGTCGCGGTCGTGGTCGACGTCGTTCTCGCGGCCCGGGTCGGCGACCTGGAAGTGACCCGGCCGGCCGCGGCCACGCTACGGCTCGGCGAGCAGACCTCGATCGACCTGATGCTGATCAACGGCGGCGCCCGCCGGGCCCGCGGGCTGCTGCGGGACGCCTGGTTGCCCTCAGCCGGCGCCAGCCCCCGCGTGCACCGGATCGACGTGCCACCGGGCGAACGCCGGCGGCTGGTGACCACGCTGCGCCCGGTCCGGCGCGGCGACCGGACCGCGGCCCACCTGACGATCCGGACGCTCGGACCGCTCGGCCTCGCCGGCCGGCAGCGCCGGCGGTCCGTGCCCGGGATGATCCGGGTGCTGCCGCCGTTCACATCCCGCAAGTTCCTGCCGGAAAAACTGGCCAAACTGCGCCAGCTGGACGGTTCGGTGATGCTGAACCGGCGTGGCCAGGGCACCGAGTTCGACTCGCTGCGGGAGTACGTGGACGGCGACGACGTGCGCTCCATCGACTGGCGGGCCACCGCGCGCCGGGCCGACGTGGTCGTCCGCACCTGGCGGCCGGAGCGTGACCGGCGGCTGGTCTGCGTGCTGGACACCGGGCGCACCTCCGCCGCCCGGGTCGGCGACATCCCCCGGCTGGACGCGGCGCTGGACGCCTGCCTGCTGCTCGCCGCCGTCGCGGCCAAAGCCGGCGACCGGGTCGACCTGCTCGCCGTCGACTCGGTGGTCCGCGCGTCGGTCGAGGGAGCCAGCCGCAACGAGGTGTTGCCGAAGCTGGTGCAGGCGACCGCGCTGCTGGAGCCGGCGCTGGTCGAGTCCGACGCGCAACTCCTGGTCACCGAGGTGCTCCGGCGGGAGCGCAAACGGGCCCTGGTCGTGCTGTTCACCGCGCTGGACCCGGCGCCGATCGAGCACGGCCTGCTCCCGGTGCTGAGCGGCCTGACCGCGCGGCACACGGTCATTCTCGCCGCGGTCGGCGATCCGCGGGTGGCAGAGCTCGCCGGGCGCCGCGGCGACGCCGAAGCGGTGTACGAGGCGGCCTCCGCCGAGCGCACGCTGGCCGACCGGCGCCGCATCACCGCGCAGCTCCGGCAGCGCGGAGTCAAGGTCATCGACGAACCGGCCGACCTGTTCGCCTCCCGGGTCGCCGACGCCTACCTCGCCCTCAAGGCCGCCGGCCAGCTCTGATCCAGTCGCTAGGCGACCGGGAGGACGTCCTCGCGGCGGCCGAGGGCCAGGTCGCCGGTCTCGCCGGCGCGGGCGGCCCGGCCGCCCAGCCGGATGACGTACCAGAGGAAGGCCGCCTCGGCGACGACGCCGATGCCGATCCGGGCCGCGGTCGGCAGCGGCGACGGGGTCACGAACGCCTCGATCACGCCGCTGAGCGCGAGCACCGCGACCAGCCCGATCGCGACGGTCACGGCGACCCGGCCAGCTTCGGCGAGGGCCCGCCCGCGGGGCAACGGGCCGGGGTCGATCCAGGCCCAGCCCAGTTTCAGCCCGGCGCCGGCGGCGACGAACACGGCGGTCAGCTCGAGGATCCCGTGCGGGCTGATCAGCCCGAAGAACTGCGCGGCGTGGTCGTTGCCGACCATCAGGCCACCGACCAGACCCACGTTCACGGCGTTCACGAACAGCACATAGGCGGTCAGCAGCAAGGTGATGCCGAGAATCAGGGTGGCCGCGGCCACCAGCGCGTTGTTGGTCCAGACCTGCGCCGCGAACGATCGGGCCGGGTGCTCGGAGTAGTAGTTGGCGAAGTCGTTGTCCACCAGTTGCTTGATCTCGGCGGGCGTGGCGATCCGGGCCTGCACGTCCGGGTGGTCGGCGATGTAGAAGATCATCGAAAACGAGATCAACGAGAACGTGCTGGCCACGCCACACCACCACGGCCAGGCGCGGTAGACCGCGACCGGGAACGTCACCGCGAAGAAGCGGCCCATGTCCCGCCAGGCCGGCGCCGACGCCCCCGCGACCGCGCTGCGTGCCCGCGCCACCAGCGTGGACAACCGGCCGGCGAGCGCTGGATCCGGCGACCGGGTCTGCACCACCGACAGGTGCGTCGCCACCCGTTGGTACAGCGCGACCAGCTCGTCCGCCTCGGCACCGGTCAGCCGGCGGCGCCCGACGAGCGCTTCCAGCCGCTGCCACTCCGGGTTGTGCCGCGCGACGAACGCGTCGATGTCCACGCCACACCCCCTCGCCCCGACCGCTCCCCGTCACCGTACGGGACGGCCCGAACGCGCCGTCTGCCCCGGTCCCGACGCCTCCGGCGCCCGCCGGCGACGCTCCGCCATACCAATCGGCCGGCCGCGTCGCGGTCCCAGCCGGAAGCAGACCCACGGCGGGGATGGACGTGTCCGGGGCGTGCGGGAGACTAAGCGGGTGTCCGATGTGGTGACCGGCGAGGCCGTTGCGCTCGACCTCAGGATCGCCCAGCTGCCGGCGCGCGCCAGCGCGGCGCTCATCGACCTGCTGATCATGGGCGCCGGGTACCTGCTACTGGGGCTGATCGGCGGCTTCACGCTGTCCGGCGTCGTGGACGAGGCACTGTCCGCGGCGCTGTACGTGCTGCTGGTCGTCGGCGTGTTCCTCGGCTACCCGGTGATCATGGAGACGCTGACCAGGGGCCGGACCGTCGGCAAGATGGCCCTGGGCATCCGCGTCATCCGCGCCGACGGCGGGCCGATCACCTTCCGGCACGCGCTGGTCCGCGGGCTGGTCGGGCTGGTGCTGGAGCGGCCCGGCTTCGCGCTCGCCGGGTTCGGCCCCGCGCTGGCCGTGTATGTCAGCACACTGTCGAAGAACGCCCGGCGGATCGGCGACATGGCCGCCGGCACGATGGTGCTGCAGGAGCGGGTGAACGCGCAGCCCAGCTGGATCCCGTGGATGCCGGCGCCGCTCACCGTCTGGGCCAACACCCTCGACCTCACCCGCTTCGACGATGGGCTCGCCCTGCAGGTACGGCAGTTCCTCGGCCGCGCCGGGCAGCTCTACCCGGCGGCGCGCGAGCAGCTCGGCCACCTGCTCGCCGCCGAGGTCCGGCAGCGCACCACACCGGCGCCGCCGCCCGGTACGCCCGGCTGGGCCTACCTGTCCGCCGTGCTCGCCGAACGCCGGTACCGCGAGGAGAGCCGCGCCGCCGCCGCCATCGGCCGCCCGGCGCCGCCCCGGGCGATCTGGCCACCGCCCTGGCCGCCGACCCCCTTCCCGTACGCCGGCGGACCATCGGTTCCCTACCCGTACGGGCCAGCCACCCCGTACGCGGGCGGCCCGATCCCGTACGCCGGCGGCCCGGTCCCGTACGGCGCCGGTCCGGTCCGCTACGGCGCCGTGCCGGTCCCCTACGCCGGCGGACCAGTCGCCTACGGCGGCGGGCCAGTCGCCTACGGCGGCGGGCCACTCCCCTACGGCAGCGCGCCGGTCACCTACGGCAGCAGGCCGGACGCCTCGTATGTGGGCACCCCAGCTCCCTACCCGGCCGGGCCGGCTCTGCCGTATCCCGGCGGCCCAGCCGGCCCCTATCCCGCCGCAACGGCCGGTCCCCTTCCCGGCGAACAGGGTGTCGTGTACCCCGGCCCAGCCGCCCCTGGCGGGCCGGCCGTCCCCCAACCAGCCGGACCGGCCCTCTCGGACGCCGACGAAACAGCCGCCCCGCCCGTCGTCCCCCAACCAGCCGGACAGGCCTTCCCGGACACCGGCGCAACAGCCGCCCCGCCCGGCGTCCCCCAATCAGCCGGACAGGCCCTCCCGGACACCGACGGAACAGCCGCCCCGCCCGGCGGCACGCCCGTCGTCCCCCAACCAGCCGGACCTGCCCTCCCGGACACCGGCGCAACAGCCGCCCCAGCTGACGGCGCGCCCGCCGGCCCTCATCCGGGTCCGGCCGACGGCGTTCCGGTCGGCGCACCCGGCCCGGCGGCGCACCACCCGGGCACCCTGCCGGTGCCGGCGGCAGCCGGACCTCCCCGCGCGGCGGCAGGGCCGGCCGGATCGTCGCCACCGCCGCTGCCGGGAGCGCTGCCGGTGCCCGACCTTCCGGCTCCGCCCAACGGTGCGCCACCGGCCCCGGCCGGGCTCCCGGCAGAGCCGCAGCCGGGTCCGGATGGGCCGCCCGCTCCGCTGGCCGGGACACCCGGCTCCGGCAGCCCGGCCGAGCCTGCCCTGCAGCCCTCGGCGCCAGGCCCGGCGGACGCTCCCAACGCCACCGAACCGACCGGCACCGGCGATGGCCGGGCAGGCGACGGCGCCGCGCCGCCCTGATCCACCCGGCCGGCCGTCCCGGCCGTCCCGGCAGTTCCGGCCACGGTCCCGGGCAGGTCCGGGGCAGGTTGGGCTGTGGTCAGAGGGACGGCGGGGTGTGCAGCTCGGTCAGTTCGATGGTCGGGGTGGCTACGACGACGTCACCGGCCAGGTGCACGGCGCGGGTGTCGCCGGTGGCCAGGTCGGTCACGTCGTAGCGGGCGACCGGGAGCGGTCCGGTGTCGGTGCTGTGCGTGCTGATGCCGAGCAGGGACCAGTTCTCGTCCACCTCCAGCACGCCGAGGGCCGGCTCGGTGATCAGGACGAGGCGGGTGCGGGCACGGCCGCCGGGGGTGAGCCGGAGCCGGCGGGCGGTGGCGATGAGGAACGCGGGTGACCGACCGGTCAGCCCGGACGCGGTGGTGGCCTGCTCGGCCGGCTCGCCGCCGTCCACCGCCGAGCGGAGCCAGACCGTCTGCGGCCCGGCCACGCCGCCGCGCAGCCGCCAACCGCCGGCGAGCAGTTCGACCCGCACCTGCCGGCCGCCGCCGTCCAGCGTGACGTCGACCCGGCCCAGCTCAGCGCCGCCGGACGGGTCGCGCAGCACCGAGGCGTACCGCCAGCCGGCCGGCCCGGCGGCACAGGAGAACTCCTCGACGGCGACCGGTCCGCCGCCGTGCCCATCCAGGTGCAGGTAGCTGCCGCGCGGCACTCCCGCATCCTGCCGGCTTGCCCGACGGCCGGCGCCACCGCCCCCCGGCCCGACCGGCCGGCGGCACCGGGCAGGCGGCAGCGGGCTCCCAGCGAATCCACAGTGGACAGACAAGAGTCCACAGTGGACAGAACAGAGCGGTGCCCCGCCGGCCAGGCCGACGGGGCACCAGGAGCGAACGGAGGCAGGGTCAGCTGCCGTGCTCCCAGGAGTTGAGGTATTCCGACTGGGCCGGGGTGAGCACGTCGATATCGATGCTCATGGAGGCCAGCTTGAGGCGGGCGACCTCCTTGTCGATCTCCTCCGGAACCTCCAGCACGCCGGGGGTCAGCTCGGCGTGGTGCTTGGCCAGCCACTCGGCGGTCAGCGCCTGGTCGGAGAACGACATGTCCATGACGGCGGCCGGGTGACCCTCGGCGGCACCGAGGTTGACCAGCCGGCCCTCGGCCAGCAGCAGCAGCCGGCGCCCGTCGGCCATCACGTACTCGTCGGTCTGGTGCCGGATCTTCGCGTTCTTGGCGACCTTGTTGGTCTCCAGCCACTTGACGTCGATCTCGATGTCGAAGTGGCCCGAGTTGCAGAAGATCGCGCCGTCCTTCATGACCTCGAAGTGCTCGGCGCGCAGCACGTCCCGGTTGCCGGTGACCGTGACGAAGACGTCGCCGATCCGGGCCGCCTCGGTCATCGGCATCACCCGGAAGCCTTCCATGGTCGCGTCCAGCGCCTTGGTCGGGTCGATCTCGGTGACGATCACGTTGGCGCCCATGCCCTTGGCCCGCATGGACACGCCCTTGCCGCAGTAGCCGTAGCCGGCCACGACGACCGTCTTGCCGGCCAGCAGGGTGTTGGTCGACCGGAAGATCGCGTCCAAAGTGGACTGTCCGGTGCCGTACTTGTTGTCGAACATGTGCTTGGTGTCGGTGTCGTTCACCGCCACCATCGGGAACTTCAGGGCGCCGTCGCCGGCCATCGCGCGCAGCCGGATCACGCCGGTGGTGGTCTCCTCGCAACCGGCCTTGACCGTGCCGAGCAGCTCGGTGCGCGAGGTGTGGATCGTGTTGACCAGGTCGCAGCCGTCGTCGAAGACGAAGTCCGGCTGACCGTCGAGGGCGGCGTTGATGTGGCTGTAGTAGCCGGCGGTGTCGATCGCGTTCCGCGCGAACACGCTGATGCCGTACTCCTCGACCAGCGCGGCCGCGGTGTCGTCCTGAGTGGACAGTGGGTTGGACGCGCACAGGAACAGCTCGGCGCCGCCAGCCTTCAGGGCGCGCATCAGGTTCGCCGTCTCGGTGGTGACGTGCATGCAGGCGGCCAGCCGGACGCCCTCGAACGGGCGCTCCTTCTCGAACCGCTCGCGGATCTGGCGCAGCACCGGCATCGAGCGCTCGGCCCATTCGATGCGGCTCTTGCCTTGGGCGGCCAGAGACGAGTCGGCGATGTCGTGCTTGGGAAGGTCGGTCATCCAGCGCTCCTGTCGGATGGGTATCAGCAGACCGGGTCGAGCGACCCCGATGGGCCCCGGCGATCTTGAGACTAACGGGCCGGCCGGGTCTCCTCTGATTTCTTGACACGATTCTGTCAATTAGCCACGCTGGGGGCGTGCTGGGGATCCGCGAAGCCGCCGCAAGACTCCGAACGACCCCACGCATGCTCCGCTACCGGGAGTCGCTCGGACTGCTCCCGACCGACCGGATGCCCGGTACGCACCGCCGGTACGACGACCAGGCACTGCGCGCCGCCTCGTACGCGATCACCCTCGAACGGGTGTACGACGTGAGCCCGGCCGAACTGGCGTTCGCGCTCCGCGCGCTGAACGAGCCGACGCTGTACGAACACCTCCGGCGGCTGGGCGACCTGGCCGGCCGGCCGCGCCGGTCGTCGCTGGCCGCGCTGGACTTCGACCAGGAGAAAGCGCGCCGGTTGCTGCGGTCGCCGCGATAGCCGGAATGGCTGCGCCGTAGCCCGCGCGCGGGCTACGATGCGCGTTCGACCTTCACTGTTTGGTGGCTTGATCGTCGCACCGCTGTAGCGGGAAGATGGTCCCGATGTCGCCACCAACGGGAGCGGACGGGACGACGTGCAGGACGGCACCACCAGGCTCCCCGCCGACGGCCAGTCCGCCGCGTCGCTGGAGCCTGACGATGCCGAGGCCGACGTCCACCTCCGCCACCGGATCCGTACGCTGACCGCGGCTGCCCGCGAACTGTCGGACGCCTGCGCTGATCTGGCCGACGCCCTCCGCCCCCTCCCCGGAAACGGCATGGACGACCCCCTCACCATGGATTTCAGCCGGCTCGCCGCCGAGCGCACCGCCGCCCTGCTGGACGAAGCGGCCTCCGTCACCCGCGGCACGCTGGGCCTGCTCGGCTCCGCGTACGACGCACTCGACGCGAACGGCGCGCCACCCGGCGGCCAGCCCGCCGGTGCCGAGCCGGGCCAGCCCGCCGATGCCCACCCGGGCCAATCAGGCCAGCCGGGCCAGCCGGGCCAGCCGGGCCAATCGGGCCAGCCGGCCGAGCCGGGCCAGCCGAGCAGCTTCGAGCAGCCCGCCGGGCGCACCACCGGCCAACACCGCGCGGTCGCCGCCGCCCAGCCATCGCCGCCGGCGCAGGTGCGCCCGGTCGCCGCCAGCGCGCCGCCGGACCACCGCCCGCCAGACCACCGCCCGCCGGACGCCGGCCGCCCCAGCCCGTTCCGGCCCACCCCGGCCGAGCCGCCCGCACAGTTCGGGCCACCCGCCGCGGCCCCGGGCCAGTCCTGGCCAGCCGCCACCGACCCCAACTCACTCCGGCCAGCCGCCACCGATCCCGGCCAGCCCTGGCCGGCCGCCAGCGACCCCAGCCAACTCCGGCCGGCCGCCAGCGACCCCAGCCCGCTCCGGCCAGCCGCCACCGATCCTGGCCAGCCCTGGCCGGCCGCGAGCGACCCCAGCCCACTCCGACCGGCCGCCAGCGACCCCGGCCGGCTCCGGCCAGCCACCGGCGACCCCGGCCGGCCCTGGCCAGCCGCCACCGATCCCAGCCCACCCCGGCCAGCCGCCAGCGACCCCAGCCCGCTCCGACCGGTCGCCAGCGATCCCGGCCGGTTCCGGCCAGCCGGCGGTAGCTCCAGCCAACTCACGCCGGCCGCCAGCGACCTCGGCCAGCCCCGGTCAGCCGCCGATAGCGTCAACCAGCTCCCGCCGGCCGAGGCCGAGGCCGGCCGATTCCGGCCGGACGCCAGCGACCCGGACCCGCTCCGCTCGCCCCCGGCCGAGCTGGGCCAGTTCCCGCCGCCGACGGGCTACCCCCGGCCGGTACCGGCTCCGGCCGAACCGTACGAGCCGATGCCCGCGCCGGACCGCTTCCGGCTGCCGCCGGCCGAGCCCACCGCCGAGCCGGCGCCGTCCAGGTTCGCTCCGCCGACGCCCAGCAGTGCCCCGCACCGGTTCCATGACGCGGCCGAGCCGATCTCCGGATCAACGATCAACAGTGAGCCCGACCGGTACGGACACCTGGCCGCCGGCAGTGCCCCGGATCAGTTGGGCTCCGCGCCGGCCGAGCCGAGCGGGGGCCGGGACCCGTACGTACCCCAGTCCGGCTTCCCCGGACGCGACGCGCCGCCCATCGAGCGGGGTCCGTTCGAGCCGCCGGCCGCGCCGATCTCCGGACCCGCTCCGGACGGGCTCCGGCTGCCACCGGGCAGGCCCCTCGTCTGGCCCCCGGCCGGGCCACCGGCCGGCGCGGACCACAACGCGAACCAGTTCCACCAGCCGGCCCCTCGCCCGACCGCGGCGGCCGGCCCAGACCGCTACGGCGCCGCCGACCCGCTCCGGTCGATCCCGGCCGAAGGCCCCGACCGCACCCGCAGCCCCGGCACCACCGCCGGCCCCGGCGGCCCTGGCAGCACCGGCAGCCCTGGCAGCGCCAGCAGCCCTGGCAGCGCCGGTGGCACAGCCCGGTACCAGCTCGACCCGTCGGGCACCGGCCAGTTCCCGGTCGGAACCGGCCCGACCGCGGACCGGTTCCGACCGGCGATGACGGAGACCAACGGCGGCCAGGATCGCGAGGCGAGCCGGTTCCAGCCGTTCGGACCCAGCGCCGGCCGGCCGCCGATGGCCGGCGACCCGCAGCGATCCCAGCCGCCCGGCGATCCGACCGCTCCGGCCGACCGATGGCCGCCAGCCGGACCGGAACAGTTCCCGGCCCCTGCCACCGGCCTGGGGCGCCCCCAGCCGCCGACCAGCACCACCCCGGCACTCGACCCACTCCAGGCGTCGAGCCCGGGCCAGCCGCCAACTGGACCAGGCACCGGCACAACGCCCGCGGCAGACCCGACCCGCGGCACCGGTCAGACCCCGGCCGCCGGCCCGATCCGGGATCGCTTCCAACCGCCCGCCGACAGCAGCGGCGGCGGCGGCGGCGGCTCGGTGGTACCACCCGATCGGTTCCGGCCCATCGCGGACGACTCGGACGGCCTGAGCCCGGGGCAACTTCACCTGCCCACGACCAGGGCCGGTCACCAGCCGGCCACCGGCGCGCCCGCCGACCGCTTCCGTCCGCCCACCGGCGCGCCCGCCGACCACTTCCGGCCCCCGGCCGGCTCGCCCCCGGATCGTCTCCAGACACCGGACGGCCCAGCCACCGACCACTTCCGCCCGCCCACCGGTACGCCCGCCGACCACTTCCGGACCCCGGCCGGCTCGCCCCCGGATCGTCTCCAGACACCGGACAGCCCAGCCACCGACCACTTCCGCCCGCCCACCGGCGCGCCGGCGGATCGTTTCCGGCCGCCGGACGGCCCGGCCACCGGGCCGACCTCAGCAGTCGACCCAGCGCACGACCGGTTCCAGCCGACGGAACGCCCCGCCGGCGAGGGTGGCGGCCAGCCGACCGGCACCAGCCGGCCCGCCGAAACGGGCCGGCTGAGCAGCGCGCCGACGCCCATCAACGGCGCAGCCGAGCACTTCCGGCCGCCCGTCCGGCCGATCAATGGCCCGAACCCGTCCGGACCACCAAGCGGCCCGAACACCGGATCCGCAGCCTTCCCAGGCACGACCGCGAGCCGGTACGAGTCGCCCGGCGCCGGGATGTCGGAACGCGGGATGTCGGAACAACCGCGGCCAGCCACCGGCCCACTTTCGCCGGGTCCGGCATCCCAGGATCCGGCCGCGCCGGCATCCCGCGACATCGGCCCGGTACCCGCCGGCGGGCCCGCCCCGGACCGGTTCCAGCCGACCAGCGGCCCGACCGGCCCCGCACCAGACGGGCATCAGGCACCGGACGGCACCAGGTCCGAACGGCTCCGGTCGGTTCCCGACCCCACTCTGGACACGTTCCGATCGCCTGCCCGGCCGAACGCCAGCACGCCTGACGGCGCGCACACCGACCGGTACCAGCAGTTCACCCGGCCGACTGACGGCACCAGGCCGCAGCCGCCAGCCGAGCCCGGCTCAGACCCGGTCCGGCCAGCGGCCGGGACGAACAGCGACCCGACACCGGACCGGTACCAGCAGTTCCCCCGGCCGACCGACCACACCAGGCCGCAGCCGCCAGCCGGGCCCGGCTCAGACCCGCTCCACCCAGCGGCCGGGACGGGCGGCGGCCCGGCGACCGGCTCGGTACCGGACTTGTTCCAGCCACCGGCCGGGTCGACCGCCAAGGCCGGGGGTACCCCCGCGACCGGAGAGGCCGGATCGACCGGGTGGACTCCCAGGACCGGATCGGCTGCCGAGGCGAGGTCGGGCGGCGCGGAGCAGTTCCGGGCGCCAGCCGGGTCGGCGCAGCGGTTCCGGACAGATCCAGCGATGGACTTCCTCCAGCCGGCCGGCGGCCGCCCGGCCGGCCGGGCGATGGACGGCCGCCCGATGGATGCCCTACCGCCGGATGCCGGACCGTCCGGCGCCCAGCCGCCGGCCGTGGACGCAGGCCCGGAGCGGTCCGGCGCGGCCGAGGTTGACCGGCCCGCGCCGGAAGCGACCGCTGGCCGGCCGGTGCGTCCGCAACTGCGGTCCGTCGCCACCGACGCCCCCACCGGCGACGAGGCCGAGAGCCGACCGGCCAGCCGGACCGGCTGGGAGCTCCCCGGGACCTCCACCGCGACCAGTCGGCGGCTGCCCGCGCTCCCACCGCTGCCACCGCTGCCGGAACCGCGCAGCGAGTCGACCTGGCCGGACGCGTTCGTCAAGGCGCCACCACGGGCCGACCGGACCCCGCCGCCGATGCCACTGGACGAGCCGGAACCCGGCCGGCACGGCACCCCCGTGCCGGAGCTGTACGAGGTCGAGCCGGACGATGACGACGGCCTCGGGATGGTGCTGTCGACCGAGCCGGCACCGGCCGACGCGGAGCCGGACGAGCCGGCACCGGACGAGCCGGCACCGGACGGCTCCGCGCTGAGCAGGTCCGCCCTGATCGAGTCCGCACCGCCCGCCCCGGCGAGCCCCGCACCAGCCAGCCCCATGCCAGCCAGCCCCGTGCCGGCGACCCCACTGCCGCCCGGCGACAGGGCCCCGGTCTGGTCGACCGACCCGGTGGCGTTCCCGGTGGACGAGCCGGACCGGTTCGCCGAGTACCTGCTCGCCCCCAGCCCGCCGAGCCTGCCGGCGGCCAACGGGATCGCCCCGAGCCCGCTGCTACCGGCTCGGCAGATCGTCCCCGATCCGCTGACCGACCCGCTCCCGACGCTGCTGGGCCAGCCGGCCGCGACCGAGCTACCGGCCGCGCCGGACCTGCCCGTCGCCGCGCCGGAGGAGTACGGCAGCGCACTGCCGTCGACACCCGGGCCAGCCGACCCCGACGACCATTCGGGACTGGCCGTGCTGGCCCGGCAGGTGGAGGCGGCCCGCCGGCACCTGCAGGCGGCCGTGGTGGTGGCACACGACCAGAGCCATCCCGTGGTCGGTGACCTGCTCGGCGTGGTGGAGCAGGTGCTGGCCTCGCTGACCGAGCTGGCCAGCGGATCCCGGGAGGCGCTGCCGGCGGCCATCGCCAGCCAGGTCTTCCCGGGCGAGGCGCGGTTCCTCTGCTCGATGCCGTGGGAACGCAATCCGGTGGTGGCCGACGACCCGCACGGTCCGGAGCCGGCCGGGTCCAGCGGGCTGTGCCGGCTGCTGCTCGCGCTCGGCTACGAAGCACAGCTGGTCACCGGCTCGGCCGGGGCGAGCAGCGTGCAGATCCGGACCGACCGGTACGCGGCGCACATCGCGCTGGTCGAGCCGGCCGGCGGCGGGCGGCAGCGGTGGAGTGGCGCGCTGGAGTGGACCGACGCCAACGGCGTCACCCGTACCTGGGCCGAGACGCTCGGCCCGGTCGAACTGGACGAGGAGGAGTTGGCCCGCCGCACCGACGAACTGCTGCGTCGCTGCGTGGGCTCCCGCTGCTGACCGCGGGACCATCCCGTCGAACCCGGTACCGGAGACAGCCGGCACCGGAGACAGCCGGCACCGGAGACGGCCTGTACCGGAGACCCCGGTACCGAGACCCCGGGTACCGGAGACAGCCGGACGGGACCAGCCATCCCGCGCAGCACCGGGCCTGCCGGCCGCGGATCAGGCCAGGTTCGTCGTGGCGCGGAAGATGGTGGCGGTGCCGGTGAGGGTGACGGCCACCCCGGCCGGGACCCAGGCGGAGTGACCGCGGCCCAGCCGGACCGGGTCGCCGGCGCCGGTCACGGTCAGCTCGCCCTCGGTGGCGAGCAGGATCTGCGGGCCGGCCGGATCCAGGGTGACCGGCGCGGTGCTGCCCAGCTGCAGCCTGGAGAGGCGGAACTCCGGGGCCGGGGTGTCGTAGACCTCCTCGGCCGGGCCGAGCCGGCGTGGCTCGACGGTCGGCAGCGGGCTGTCGGTCAGGTCCAGGATGCGCAGCAGCTCGGCGACGTCCACGTGCTTCGGGGTGAGGCCGCCGCGCAGCACGTTGTCCGAGTTGGCCATGATCTCGACGCCGGTGCCGCGCAGGTAGGCGTGCATCCGCCCGGCCGGCAGGAAGATCGCCTGGCCGGGCCGCAACCGGAGCAGGTTCAGCAGCAGCGCGATCACCACGCCGACGTCGCCGGGGTAGGCGCGGGCCAGGTCGACGGCGGTGGTCAGCTCGGCGGTGAACTCGCCGCCGCCGGCCGCGGCCAGTTCGGCGGCGACCGCGACGGCGGTCACCAGCGGGGCGCGCTTGTGCTTCGGCAGCGTGAGCAGGCCGGTGACCACCTCGCGCAGGCCGTGCTGGTTCGGCCGGGCGCGCAGGGCACCCAGGTACGGCGCGATCGCGGGGACGGCGCGGCCGGCCGGGGTGCCCTCGCCGGCGGCGGTGGCGACCCGGAGCAGTCCGTCCAGCAGCCGGATCGTGTCGGTGGCCGGCCGGAAGCCGCAGAGCGCGTCGAACGGGGTGAGCGCGCAGAGCAGTTCCGGCTTGTGGTGGGCGTCCCGGTAGTTGCGGTCCGGCGCGGTGAGCGGCATGTCCCGGGCGTTCTCCTGGGCGTAGCCCTCGGCCGCCTGGGTGGCGTTCGGGTGCGCCTGCAGCGAGAGCGGCGCGGCGGCGGCGATCACCTTGAGCAGGAACGGCAGCCGCGGGCCGAACCGGGCGACCACGCCGGCGCCGAGCTCGGCCTGCGGGGCGTCCTCGATCCGGGCCAGCAGGGTGGAGCTTTGCTGATCGCGGATCCGGGACGGATCACCGGGATGCGCACCCATCCAGAGTTCCGCGGCCGGAACCCCGGTCGGAGCTACGCCGAGCAGTGCCGGGATCGCGGTACGCGAACCCCAGGCGTAGTCACGGACCGGATTTTCCAGCAAGGCGGCCGTTGCATGGTGGACCGCGGTGGTCTGCACGGCCGCCGACCCTACCCGGTCAACGGTGCGGCCGGCCGGTTGGCCGGCGGTTTCGACCCGTCCGCGGCCGCGGTGGGCGGCGGTGTGGCCCAACCGGCCCGGCGCCGGCGGGCGTCCCTCGGCCGGCGCCGGGACCGGTCGCCGCGGCCCCCTGCGGTTCCAGCAGCATAGCCCGCTGCTAACTCTGCGTGTAGATATTCGCGGAGATCGCTAGGCCGATCGAGTGATCGCTGGAACGGAGAGTAGTCAGGATGGCGAGCGTTCCGCCTCGGGCACGTCTGCGCCGATCCGGTGTGCGTGCGACGGGCCGCGGTCCAGGTCGGGCTCGAGGTAGATCACCCGGGCCACCGGTTCGGCCGCCCGGACCCGGCGCTCGGCGGCGTCGATCGCCGCGGCGACCCGCTCCAGGCTCGTCGTCCGCGGCATCGCGACCTTGGCCGCGACCAGCAGTTCGTCCGGGCCGAGATGCATGGTGCGCAGGTGGATCACCCGGTCCACGCCCTGGCCGACCAGCGCGGCACGGATCCGGTCCACCGCGTCCGGGGAGGCCGCCTCGCCGACCAGCAGGCTCTTCGTCTCGATGACCAGGACGATCGCGACGACGCCCAGCAGCACCCCGATCGCCAGCGTGCCGACCGCGTCCCAGATGCCGTCGCCGGTGATCGCGGCCAGGCTGACCCCGAACAGCGCGAAGACCAGGCCGAGCAGCGCCGCGGTGTCCTCCAGCAGCACCACCGGCAGCTCCGGCGCCTTGGCCCGGCGGATGAACTGCACCCAGTTCGCGCTGCCGCGGACGTGGTTCGACTCGGTCACCGCGGTCCGCAGCGAAAAGCTCTCCAGCACGATCGCCACCAGCAGGATGGCGACCGCGATCAGCGGCGACTCCACCGCCTCCGGGTGCTGCAGCTTGTGCACTCCCTCGTACAGCGAGAACAACGCGCCGACGGTGAACAGCACCAGCGCGACCAGGAACGCGTAGAAGTACCGGTCCCGGCCGTAGCCGAACGGGTGCGCCTCGTTCGCGTCACGCCGGGCCAGCCGGCCGCCGAGCAGCAGCAGCGCCTGGTTCCCGGAGTCCGCCACCGAGTGCGCCGACTCCGCGAGCATCGACGAGGACCCGGTGAAGACGAACCCCACGAACTTGGCCGCCGCGATGCCTATGTTCGCGGCCAACGCGGCCACGATCGCGCGGGTGCCTCCGCTGGCGCTCATCGTCCCCTCCTGCACATCACGCCCGGACCGTACCGGCTCACGGTGCTAGCCAGTTCGCGGCGCTGCGCTCCGCTCACTGTGCTAGCCAGTTCGCGGCGCTGCGCGCCAAACGCGGCGTCTTCCCTCGGCACCGCGCAGCGACTTCGTCGGCGCGTTGCCTCAGTCCAGACGCCGCTGCGCCCCGCTCCGCTCACTGTGGCGGCTGGCCGATCCGCTCGCCGGACGGATCGATACCGAGGGCGAGCCCGACGTAGACGGTGACGAAATCGAGCAGGCCGATCAGCGAGGCGAGCCGGGTCACCGGGCCGCCCTCCTCGGCGGTCAGCGCCGAGATCGGCACCGCCCGGTCGGCCAGCAGGCCGGTGGTGACCTCCAACTGGCCGCGGACGTCCGGCTCCTCCTCGGTGTCACGCAGCAGCACCAGCCGGAGCCGGCGCGGCTCGGCCTCCTCGACCCGGTCGCGGAAGAGGTCGCCCTCGTCCGGCGCCGCCGAGCCGTTGAACAGGCCACCGAACAGCCGGGCCGCCGCCGGCAGGGTGCCCCAGACGGCCGGCAGCGTCGCGTTGCCGGCGAGCTGGCTGGCCAGCCGGTAGGCGGCGACGCCGGTCAGCGGGGTGGTACCCCAGGCCATCGGCAGCGTGGTGCCGATGGCCAGCGCCAGCGTCTTCGCCGGGTTCACGAACGTGTCGCTGTTCGGGCGGCAGCGGGCGCTGATCGAGTCCAGCAGGTCGCCGGCGGCCACCATGTCGTCGTCCCGGACCGGCGCCAGCCGCAGTCGGCCGGCCATCCGCAGCAGCGGGGTGAGCAGCCCCCAGAGCGCCGCCTGGGCCGGCCGGCCACCGGGCACCGGAACGTACGGCGCCCGCGCCCGCAGGCAGGCCTCCTCCAGCTGGGACGGCGCCGGGCCGACCCCGACCAGCGGCATCCCGCGCCGGCTCGCCGCCTGCGCCAGGGCCAGCACCCGCTCGTCGTCGCCGGCGTGGGCGGCGAGCAGTAGCAGGTCCGCCGGGCCGGCCCACATCGGCAGCGTGGTGGACGCCGGCAGCAGCACCGGCGCGGCACTGTCCGCCCAGTCGGCGAGCGCCGCGATCGCGTGCCCGGCCACGTCTATGCCCGCGTCGCAGCAGACCAGCACCGCCCGCGGCCGCAGGTCGGCCAGATAACCGTCCACACCGGACTCCTCGGCCAGCTGCATGCTCTCCCGCAGCTGCGCCCCGCCGGTGGCGAGCAACCGGAGCAGACCGCCGCGGTCCGCCTCGCTCAGCCGTTCGGCAGTGTCCAGAACCGACTCGTCCAGCACCGTACGCACCCCCGTTCCCGCGTCCTGGTGACCCACGTCCTGATGACCCGCGCCCTGGTAGCCGGAGTCAGGCCGTCGGCGCCGTCGCCTCCGGCGGCCGGGCCTCGTCCACCAGCAGCACCGGGATGTCGTCCCGGACCGGGTAGGCCAGGCCGCAGCCGGTGCACACCAGCTCCTCGGCCGGGTCGTCCACCCGCAGCACCGCATGGCAGGCCGGACACACCAGGATCTCCAGCAGCATCGGGTCGAGCTTCATCGTGGGTCTCCCTCGGATCGGTTCCGCGCTGTGCTGGTCGGGCAGCGGTTGGCCGGGCAGCGGAGCCAGCCGGGCGGCTCAGGAGCGGACCAGCGCGAGCACCTCGTCGCGCAGCCTGCCCATCGCCGCCTCGTCGGCCGCCTCGGCATTCAGCCGGAGCAGCGGTTCGGTGTTGGACGGGCGCAGGTTGAACCAGCTGCCGTCGCCGAGCCGCACGGTCAGGCCGTCCAGATGGTCGATCGTGACGCCGGCCCGGCCGGCGTAGGCGGCCTCCACCGCGGCCAGCCGCTCACCCTGGTCCGGCACCGTGGAGTTGATCTCGCCGGAACCGGCGTACCGGTTGAACTCGGCGGTCAGCCCGGACAGGGTGCCGCCGGTCGGGGTCTCGCCGAGCGCGGCCAGCACGTGCATCGCGGCCAGCATGCCGGTGTCGGCCCGCCAGAAGTCACGGAAGTAGTAGTGCGCCGAGTGCTCGCCGCCGAAGATCGCACCGGTGCGGGCCATCTCGGCCTTGATGAACGAGTGCCCGACCCGGGTGCGCACCGGCACCCCGCCGTGCTCGATCACGATCTCCGGCACCGCCGCGGACGTGATCAGGTTGTGGATCACCGTGCCGCCCGGCGTCTTGGCCAGCTCACGGACCGCCACCAGCGCGGTCACCGCGGACGGCGGCACCGCCTCGCCGCGCTCGTCCACCACGAAGCACCGATCGGCGTCGCCGTCGAAGGCCAGCCCGATGTCCGCGCCGACCTCGCGCACCTTCGCCTGCAGATCGACCAGGTTGGCCGGCTCCAGCGGGTTCGCCTCGTGGTTCGGGAAGGTGCCGTCCAGCTCGAAGTAGAGCGGGACGATGGTCAGCGGCAGCGCGGGAAACTCGGCGTCGCCCAGCACCGCCGGGACGGTGTGCCCGGCCATCCCGTTGCCGGCGTCGACCACCACGGTCAGCGGCCGGATCCCGGTCAGGTCGACCAGGGTGCGCAGGTGCGCGGCGTAGTCGGCGAGCAGGTCGCGGCGCACCAGCACGCCCGGCTTGGCCTGCCCGGCCGGGACACCGCGCTCGGCCATCTCCCGCAGCTCGCCCAGCCCGGAGTCCTGCCCGACCGGGGCGGCGCCGGCCCGGCACAGCTTGATGCCGTTGTACTTGGCCGGATTGTGGCTCGCGGTGAACATGGCGCCGGGCAGGTCCAGCGCGCCGGCGGCGAAGTACAACAGGTCGGTGGAGGCCAGCCCGATCTCCACGACGTCGGCACCCTGGCCGAGCACGCCGTCCGCGAACGCGGCTGCCAGCGCCGGCCCGGTCTCCCGCATGTCGTGCCCGGTGATGATCCGGTCGGCGCCGGTGAGCTGTGCGAACGCGGCGCCGACCGCGTGTGCGACCGCCTCGTTCAGCTCGTCCGGCACGACCCCGCGGATGTCGTACGCCTTGACGACTGAGGACAGGTCAAGCATGGACGGCGAACCCTTCAGCAGGCATCGGGACCGAGCACATCAGCGGCGCCGAGCCTACCGGCCAGCCGCCAGCCGCCCCGCGCGGCGCGGTCCCGGCCCGGCGGGCCGGTTCGGAACGGTCAAATCGGGACGGGCCGCGCTCCGCCGGCGATGCCGGGCTCCGGGCGCCGTCCGGGTACGGAGTCGGCCCAGGTCAGGGTGGGGACGGGATGACCCGCAGGTGGCCGCGCCGACCGGTGCCCTCCAGCGGGCGGTCCGGATCGAGCGGCGGGCCGGGCGGGCGGCGCTCCGGCCGGGCTGCCTCCCGGACCGCGTTGGCCAGCGCCTCCAGGTCGTCGGTCGTCGGCATCGGGACGGAGTAGTCGCCCTCGTGCCGCACCACCTCCCACCCCTTCGGGGCGGTCAACCGGCGGGCGTGCTCCTCGCAGAGGTCGTAGCTGTGCGGTTCGGCGTACGTCGCCAGCGGGCCGACCACCGCCGTCGAGTCGGCGTAGACATAAGTCAACGTCGCTACCGCGGGATGGCCGCACCCGGTGCGGGAACAGCGGCGCACGTGCCTCACGGCGGAACCATAGTCCCGTCTGGCTTCGCCCGGCGTGACCTGCGTGCTCGTGTCGCGATCGGGGCAGTGCGCACCACCCGGTCGGGTAACGGACCAGGGCTCACGCGGGCGGTACCCGGGGCCAGGCAGCGGCGGCCGGGCACGCAGCGGGCTAAAGTTCGCGGCATGACGGGCGTGCCGCTGCGCCGCCGGGCCGGCCGGCGGGACCGGCGAGGCCGCGGCCTGCGCGGCCGGCTGGTGCCACCCGGGGTGCCGCTCGCCCGCAGCCGGGCCCAACAGTTCGACGATCTCGTGCTGGACGCCGTCGAGCACCTGGAGCGGCGCTGGGCCAAGGAGTTGGAGCCGGTCGAATTCGCCGTCGAGGACGTACCCGAGGTGCCGGCCAGCGGGGCCGAGCCCGAGTACGACGACGACGTGGTCGAGGACGACACGATCCCGCTGGCCCGGCTGCTGCCGGCCGCCCGCGACCCGGACGGCGAGTCCACGCCGCCGCGGATCGTCATCTACCGGCGCCCGCTGGAGGTCCGTTCACTGGACCGGGTGGATCTCGCCGACCTCGTGCATGAGGTGGTGGTGGAGCAGGTCGCCCACCTGCTCGGCCTCGACCCGGACGACATCGACCCGCCGGACGAGTAGGAGTGGTGCAGTTACGGGACCATCGAGGGCGAACCCCGTACGCTGATCAACAGAGGTGTCCCATCGCCGTGCCCGCGCAGGGGGCACCTTTGCGTTGCCCGGGCCGCGGTGCTCACCCGCTGTCAGTACCGGCCCGGCCTGCTGTCGTCCATGCTGGAACTGGAAGTGGAGGTGACCCGGTGGACGACGCTGCCGTCTCCGCCGGCGCAACATGACCGGGGGGCGGCCAGTCGGCATCCTGGTGCTGGTGGTCGGCGCGCTGTTGCTCCTGGTCGGGACCTGGATCATGGTCCTCGCCTCCAACCGGACCCGGGCCCGGGAGAACGCCGCCCGCCGCCCGGTCGCCGCTGGCGCCCGGTCCCGGCCCGACCGGGTCACCGCGACGATCGACCGCGAGTCCCGCACAGCCACCCGCGGCCCCCGCCCGCCCGGCCAGCCCGAGCGCCAGCGGCGGCCCGACCAGCCGGAGCGGGCCGGCCGGCCAGCGCAGACCGAACGCCCGGGGGCTGACCGCCCGGCCGAAGCCGAGCGCGGCCCGCGCGCCGACCGCCCGGAGCGGGCTGGTGGCCCGGAGCGGGCTGGTGGCCCGGAACGGACTGGTAGCCCGGAACGGACTGGTAGCCCGGAACGGACTGGCGGTCCAGAGCGGGCTGGCGGTCCAGAGCGAGCCGACCGTCCGGAGCGAACTGGTGGCCCGGAGCGGGCTGGCGGTCCAGAGCGGGCTGGCGGTCCAGAGCGGGCTGGTAGTCCAGAGCGGGCTGGTAGTCCAGAGCGGGCTGGTAGTCCAGAGCGGGCTGGTAGTCCAGAGCGGGCTGGTAGTCCAGAGCGGGCTGGTAGTCCAGAGCGGGCTGGTAGTCCAGAGCGGGCTGGTAGTCCAGAGCGGGCTGGTAGTCCAGAGCGGGCTGGTAGTCCAGAGCGGGCTGGTAGTCCAGAGCGGGCTGGTAGTCCAGAGCGGGCTGGTAGTCCAGAGCGGGCTGGTAGTCCAGAGCGGGCTGGTAGTCCAGAGCGGGCTGGTAGTCCAGAGCGGGCTGGTAGTCCAGAGCGGGCTGGTAGTCCAGAGCGGGCTGGTGGCCCGGAACGGGCCGGCCGTTCGGACGACGCCGAGCGCGGCCCGCGCGCCGACCGCCCGGAGCGGACTGGCGGGCCGGAGCGGGTTGCTGGCCCGGAACGAGTTGCTGGTCCGGAACGGGCCGGCGGCCCGGAACGGACTGCTGGCACGGAACGGGCTGCTGGTCCCGAACGGATCGGCGGGCCGGAGCGGGTTGCTGGCCCGGAACGGGCTGGCCGTCCGGAACCGGCTGGCGGTCCGGAACGGCTGGCCGCCGAGCGTACGCAGCGAACCGGGCGACCGGACCAGCCGGAACGGGCCGAGTCGACAATGGGACCGGCGCCGACCGCCCGCCCGGAGCCGACCGAACGGGGCGTGCGGTCGGACCGTCCATCTGATCAGCGTCCCGAACGGGCCCGGGGTGAGCGCCCGGAGCAGACTTCCCAACGAGCCGAGGGGGCAGGACCGGTCGGGTCCGCCCGCCCGGACCGGCCCGCCTCAGACCGGCCCGAGCGGCCCCGGCGGCCGGACCGCGTGGTGGCTTCGGATCGACCGGCGCCGACCGACCGACCCGCGCCTTTCGACCGACCAGCGGCGACCGACCGACCAGCGCCTGCTGACCGACCGGTACCGCCGAACCGACCGGTGCCGTCAGACCGACCGCCGCCGCCGGACCGGCCCGCACCGGCACAGCGACAGTCCTGGCTGCCCCGGCGGCGGCGCCCGCAGCCGCCGGCCGCACCACCCGAACGACCGTCCGCGATGGACGCCACCGACCCGATCGTGCCGCCGATCTGGCGGCCGCCGGCCAGCCGCCTGCGCCGCCGCAGCGACCGGACCGACTGGTTCGCCCGCCAGTCCGAACAGCCCGAGCCGCCACGGCCCAGCACCCCGGAGCGCCCGCGCCGCACGTCCAACGAGCCGACCCCTCGGTACGAACGCCCGCAACGCGTCACCGACGACCGCTCCACCACTGCCCCCCAGCGGCCCGTAGAGCCGCGCTCCACCGGCGCCGGCCCTGAATCCAGCGCTGGACCGGAACGGACGGCGGCCGACCGACCCACTACCGACCGACCCGGATCCGACCGACCCAGTACGGAGCGACCCAGTACCGACCGACCCGGATCCGACCGACCCGGATCCGACCGACCGCGGCAGCCGGCCAGCCCAACCGGCTTGCGATCGGTGCCGGCCGGCCCGGGCAGCGATCGACCGCAGCAGTCGACAGGCGACCGCCCCGAGTACCCGCCCGGCGACCGCCCCACCGGCCTGCGATCGGTCCCTGACCGCCCGGCCCCAGACCGCCCGGCCTCCGATCGCCCGAGCAGCGACCGCCCGGACCGCCCCGCCAGCGACCGGCCCGCGGCGGACCGGGCAGCCACCGACCGCACGACCACGGACCACCCGACCACCGACCACCCGACCGCGGACCACCCGACCACCGACCGCCCGAGCAGCGACCGCCCGGACCGTCCTGCTGGGGACCGCCCTGCCAGCGCCCGGCCCGCCAGCGACCGCCCCGCGGCGGACCGGGCAGCCACCGACCGCACGGCGGCGGACCGCCCGACCACCGACCGCCCGACCAGCGACGGCCCGACCGCCGACCGCCCGACCAGCTTCGGTCCGAGCACCGACCGCCCGGAGCAACCAGCGGCCGACCGTGCCGCCGGGCTGCGGTCCGTGCCGGACATGCCCGGTACCGAGCGGCCCGAGCCACCCGCTGGGGCGCGCCCCGGCAGCCAGCGACCGGCGGGGCCGGACCCGGTTACCGACCGGGCCGACGCCGGTGCCCGGCAGCCGACCGGGGACCAACCCGGTCCACACCGGCCCGCGGCCAGCGACCCGGCCGGGGCGAGCCAGCGGCCAGCGGCGGACCATCCGCCGGCCGACCATCAACCTCTCCCTGGGCAGTCGCACGGGCCGGTCTCCGACCGCCCCGCCGCCAGCGGCCAGCAAGCGCCGGCCGCAGCCAGCTCGGCCACTCGCGGCCCGGCCGAACGCGGCCCGGTCGCCGACCGTCCGGCCGAGAGCAGCCCGGCCGCTGGCCAGGTCGCGGGAAGACCGGTAGAGAGCAGCCCAGTCGCAGGCAGCCCGGCCGAGGGCAGCCCGATCGGGAGCAACCCGGTCGCTGACCGTCCGGTCGAGAGCAGCCAGGCCGCTCGCCTGGTCGCGGGCAGCCCGGTCGCGGGCAGCCCAGTCGCGGGCAGTCCAGTCGCGGGCAGTCCAGTCGCGGGCAGTCCGGCCGAGAGCAGCCCGGCCGAGAGCGGCCCGATCGAGAGCGGCCCAGTCACGAGCAGTCCGGTAGGGAGCAGCCTGGTCGCGGGCAGCCCGGTCGAACGGCGCCCGCGGCACGCGGACGACAGGCCGGCCGACGGGCCCGGGGTGGCGCCGGCAGCTACCGAGCGACGGCCCCGGCATCACGCGGATGACCGCCCCGAGCCACCCACCCCCTCGCTGCCGCCGGCGCCGGACCTGTCCCCCTCGCCGTCGACTCCGGACGAGCCGGCCGCGACCATCCCGCCCCCGGCGCCGCGCACCACCCCGCCTCCCGGGCCCGACCTGCCCGACCTGCCCGACATCGGGCCCACCGGCACAGCGGCGGAGGTTCCCGCTGCGGCCGCCGCAGCCGAGCGACCGACGACTCCACCCGTGCCAACCGGGCCGCCGGCCGCCGGGCCGCCGGCCGCTCCACCGGCCGACCCACGCACCGCTGCACCGCCGGCGTACCCAAGCACCACCCGGCCAGGCACCGAACGCCCCGCCGCCGAACGCCGCCCGAGCGAAGGCCCCGGCGCAGCGGACCGCCCGACCACTACGCCGGCGACCGGCGAGCGCCCAACCGAGGGCCGATCTTTCGGGATCCCGGTGGTCACCCAGCGCCCCGGCCCGCACCGGCCGGCCACAGACCAGCCGCACGCCGACCGTCCCGGCCCGGACCGGCCGGCCACGGACCAGCCGCCCGCTGCCGCCCACCCGACCGGCGAGCCACCCCGCACGGATCGGCCCAGCGCAGACCGACCAGGCTCAACGGCCGAGGACCGCCCGAGCGCGGTGCGGCCCGGCGCCGAGCGTCCACCCGCGCCGGGAGGGCGGCCGATCCCGCGAGCCGAGGACTATCCGAGCGTGGTCCCGCCGCCGGCCGACCGGCTCCCCGGCGACCCGGGCCGGGACCGGCCGACCGCAATGCCCACACCCGGCCGCGAGTTCACCACCCGGCCCGACACCACCCGGCCCGACGTCGACCGACCCGCCGCCACCGGTCCTCCAGACCGGCCTGTAGACCGGCCTGACGTCGACCGGCCCGCCGCCGACCGCTTCGGTGCGGAGCGACCCGGACCGGCCCGGCCGGCCCGCTTCGCCGAAGAGCGGCCGCAATGGCCGATCGCGGATCCGTTCGTCGCGGACGGTCCGGCTTATGAGGTGGAGCGGCCCGCCGGCCCGCCGCAGGCACGGCGACCGATGCCACCGCCGCCGCGGTCGGCGGAGGACCGCCCCGGCCGGCACGCCGAACCGCCCGGCCGGCCTCCGCCACCGCGCACGCCGCCGGAGGAACCGGCGGTGGTGCGGCCCGGTACCGGTGGCCGGTTGGCCGGCGGCCGGGACCCGATGGCCCCCCGCCCGTCCCGCCGCGGCCGGTTCGGCCGGGCCCGCCCGCCGGAGCGCCGGATCCGCCGGCCGCGCCCGGAGGATCCGCGCCAGCGCGCCGTCTACGACGCCCTCGTCATCAACGAACAGGTACTGGACGAGGCCTGGTTCAGCCACTCGGTCGACGTCCTGCGGGTGATCGCCAACATCGCTTCCAACGCCCTGGACGCGTATGAGGAAGATCCCGCCTCGTTCTCCGAATGGGTAGCCGTCCACCGCAGCGGCCAATGCGACTGCCACTGACCGCAACTGGCGGCTGACCTGCGCCGGACTGGTCCACCGGCCCTCCCGGCAGCCGGCGCAGCCTTGACGCTGCGATCTTCCGGCGCGCCGGGCGAGGATCGGCCGATGCGATGGACGGGGCCGAACACCGAGGTCATCGACGTGATCCAGCTGCGCGGGAAGGACAACGTGACGCGCACGCTCTACCGGCTCCGCCGGCACGGCCTCTGGGTCGCCAACTGCGCCTCGCTCGACGAACTGGCCCAGCACGTAGACCTCGGCCAACTCGAAGAGGTGCCGCCTTCGGCGCAGCCGTGACACGTCCAGCAGGTACCCTGGCCGCCGCGAACCTTCGCCGGGTCGCGGCGCCCGGACGAGGCCGGCGGGGCGGGTCAAGCGAAGGACAGCGGCCCTGACCCGGCGAGGTGGTATGGCATGGCTGGACAAGCCAACACAGTTGGTCAACGGATCCGCCAGTTGCGGACCGAGCGCGGTCTGAGCCTGCGCCAGCTGGCACAGCTGGCCGACATCTCGGCTGGGCACCTGAGCCACGTCGAGGGTGGTACCCGCAACCTGGATACCCGCAGCTCGCTGCTGGCCGTCGCTGACGCGCTCGACGTGCCGGCGGCCGAGCTCCTGGGCCAGCCCTACGACCCGGAGACCCGTCAGGAGCAGACCGTCCACGCCGCGATCGCCGACGTTCAGGACGCCCTCTACGGCAGCGAGCTGGGCGAGCTGCACGAACCGCCGCAGGCTGACCTGGACACGCTGCGACGCACCACCGACCGGATCCTGGCCCTGTCCAACGACAACGCCTTCGCCGCCTTCGGCCCGCTGCTGCCGGACACGATCGCCGACCTGCACGCCCACACCGCCGACCCGGACGGCGCCGTACGCCAGCAGGCGCTGCGGACCCTGGTCGACGCCCTGGACGCGACCCAATGGATGGGCCGGTGCCTCGGCGAAACAGACCTGGCATGGCTGGCCGCCGAGCGGGCGCTGCTGGCCGCCCGAGAGACCGAGGACCCAGCCGTCACCGGCTTCGCGCAGTTCCTGCGCAGCCAGAGCCTGCTGCGCACCCGCCGGGCCCGAAAGCGCGCTGGCCTGGTCGCAACCCGCTCGGCCGACGAGCTGCAGGCAGCGGCCGCCGCCGGCGGGCCCGCCGCCGAGGTATACGGCTCGCTGCACCTGACCGCGGCCTGGGTGTGCACCGTCAGCGGCCGGCACACCGACGCCGACGCGCACGTCGCCGAGGCCACAGAGGTGGCCCGCCGCACCGGCGACGGCAAGGCGTACCGGCTCTGGTTCGGCCCGAACAACCTCGGCGTCTGGCGCATGTCCATGGCCGTCGAGCGCGGCGAGGGCGGCCGGGCCCGCGAGCTCGCCCGCCACGTCGTGCCCGCCCGGCTGCCGTCCCGCGGTCGCCGCGCGGCCTACTGGATCGAGCTGGGCCGCGGTCTGGCCGAGGAACCACCATTGCGCGGCGACGCACAGCGCGCCCTGCAGCGCGCCGAGCGGCTCGCACCGATGCGGACCCGGATGGATCCCTACGTGCGGATGACCGTCCGAAAACTGCTCTACGACGCCGGCGGCCGAGACCTGCGGGAGATGGCCCGGCGCATGGGTGTCATCTGACCCAAGCTGGACCCCGAATCGCTGAGTTGGATCAGTGTTGTCCCAGACAACACCCCCTGTTCCTACCGTCTGCGCCATGGACGATTCACGGGGCGTAGTTGCCAGCGGACCTGAGCCCAGCCAGTTCGCCCTGGCCAGGGAGCGGGAGAAATGCCCACTCTGCGATAGCGACCTGCAGACCACCCCGGAGCAGCCGGCGCCGGCCAGGGGGCCGGAGCGGTAATGGGCCGACACCACCGAGCCATCAGCGACGCCGGGCTGACCGAGCTGACCGCCGGCTGGCACGCCGGCCTCGCCACACCGCCGGACCCGCGCGCGCCATCGTGCCCACGCTGCTGGTCGGTCAAGACCGTGAGCCACGGCTCCCGCGCGCACTGCGGCGACTGCGGTGGCGAGTGGCAGATCGTCGCCAGCGAGCGGGCGCGCTTCGAAGCGCGCCAGCGGATCGACCGGCGGGCCGAGCGGTGACCCGCGTCCAGTACGTCGGCCTGGTCCTCGTCGACCTCGGCGTCCTGACCACCGCCGCCATCGTCGCCGCCGCCGGCTGGCTCCTGCTCACCTGAGACCGCGGCGAGCGGTGGCCGTGCAGGGCCACGACCGGCGCCCGCCGGTGCCGCTGACCTGCATGCTCCGGTGACCTGGATGCCGCGGCCGGGTTGGGGCGTGATGTAGTGACGAGCCGTGGGCGGGGGTAGCGGTGGGCCGGTAGTGGCGGTGTTCCTGGGTGGCTGCTGCGGCGGGCTGGGGCGGTACGCGGTCACCGAGGCCTGGCCGGTGCGGGCCGACGGGTTCCCGTGGGCGACCTTCGTGGTGAACACGGCGGGTGCGGCGGCGCTGTCGCTGCTGCTGGTGCTGCTCGTCGAGGCACGGCCGCGGGACCGGTACCTGCGGTTGACGCTCGGCACCGGGTTCCTCGGCGCCTGGACGACGTTCTCCGCGGTGACCACCCAGACCGCCGAACTGCTCGCGCACCGGCAGTTCGGCACCGCGACGGCGTACCTGGTGGCGACCGTCGTGGTCGGCCTCGGCGCGGCCTGGCTGGGCTTCCGGGCCGGCCGGCTGCTCACCTGGCACCGGCCGGCCGGGAGCCGCTGATGCTCACCCTGGCGGTTGCCGCCGCGTCCGGGGCCGGCGCGGTCTGCCGCTACCTGCTGGACCGCACCGTTCAGCGACGGGTCCGCGGCGCCTTCCCGTACGGGATCTTCGTGGTCAACATCACCGGTTCGCTGCTGCTCGGCCTGGTCACCGGGCTGGCGCTGCACCATGGCCTGCCGGACGGGCCGACCGCCGTACTGTCGGCCGGCTTCGCCGGTGGCTACACGACGTTTTCAACCTTGGCTGGCGAGACGCTGGCGCTGGCGCTGGTCGGGTCCTGGCGGACCGCGGTCGCCAACGTCGTGTTCAGCGTCGCCGTCGGCCTGGCCGCCGCGGCCGCCGGCCTGGCTCTCGCCCTCATCTGAGCCGCCCCACCCGTCCCCGCCGCCCTGCCCTGCCCTGCCCCGTCCCGCCCTGCCCCGCCCTGCCCCGTTCCGCCCCGTTCCGATCGGGAACGGGGCGGACGGGACCGGTTCAGTCGGGTCGGCGGCGGCGGGGGGTGGTTACGCCGGTACGGATCCGTTCGACGCCCTCCGGGCTCGGCCCGGACGGGACGTGGGTCACGGGTGGGAACCGGTTGCCGTTGTTGTAGTCCCGTTCCAGCCGGAGTACCTCGTTCTCCAGGGCGCGGCCGGCGAGCTGGCTGACGTTGTACGCCTCGCCGGGGCGGCGCATGGTGGCGGACACCGCGGCACGGGCCCGGTCGACCAGATCACGGGAGAGGTAGAAGCTGCGCTGCACCCGGTCCGGGCTGGTGCGGCTGCGCCGGCCGGACCGCGGCCCGGCCGCCCGCAACACCTCATCCAGGCCTACTCCGGCCGCCGCGGCGGACTCGGCCAGGAACGTCACCACCTCGGGCGGGACCCCGTTGGCCGTCATCAGCTCCCCGTCCGGCCAATCGTCCAACCCCGGCCCGCCCTCCAACCCCGGCCCGACCGCCGGGCCCCGATCGACCGGCAGACCCCGATCGACCGGCAGCCCCGGACCGACCGGCGACCCCAGATCGATCGGTAGCCCCGGATCGGG
The DNA here is from genome assembly GCA_963714145.1 of uncultured Actinomycetota bacterium. Taxonomy (GTDB): domain Bacteria; phylum Actinomycetota; class Actinomycetes; order Mycobacteriales; family CADCTP01; genus JBBWZH01. Next base: position 5,752,357 of record OY970235.1, read on the forward strand.
CACGACCGGACGGACCGCCGCGCCCGGATCCACCGCCAGGCCCGCATCGGCCAAGCCCACATCGGCCAAGCCCGCATCGGCCAGGCCCGGGTCGACGACCTGGTCCGGAGCTACCGCCGATCGCGGGTCGACCGTCGCCGCCGGACCGGGGGCGGGTTCCGGGGCCGTCGCCGGAACGAGCACGGTGGGTGATCCCAGGCCGGGCAGGACAGGCTCGATCGCGGCCGTGGTGATCGTCGGGCCGGCGCCGGAAGGGGGTGACGACTGCACCCGTTCCGCGCTCTCCGGCCAGCTCCCACGGCCTGCCGGCAGCACCGCCGGCGCGCCGTCGGCGACCCCGCCCGGCAGCTCACGCGGCAGCCTGAGCAGGTCGTTCAGACCGGCTGGAGCCAGACCTGGTTTACCCCTGCGGCGGCGGGCGTCGGCATGCCCGGCTGGCTCCGCTGCTGACTTCGAAGCCATCTACGACTCTCCTCCCTGGACGACGGGATAGCCGTCGGCGGGGGGCTACCCGGAGTAAGGGGAGCCATCCGCTAAGGGTGGGCAGGATGCCGGATGCTAGGCGAGGCATGCTCGCATGCGCAATCAACGTCAGTGTCCGGAGGTGACCGGGATGCCCCGCTGTTGTTTCACCTGCCCTGCTGTCACATTAGACTCGGCCACTACGAGAGGCCGAGCACATAGCGTAGTGTAACCGCAGCGGGGGGTTAGCGCCGAAAGGAGCAAGGACGTGCACGAACTTACCGACGTCCTGGCTGCAGATCCGACGATCAACACGACGGGGTTAGTTGCCTGGATAGTCAAGTACATCGTGCCGCTGATCTTCGCGTTCATCGCGGTGATCATCATGTCCCGGGCACACCAGGGGCGCACCCGGGAAAACGCTGTGGTGGCGGTCAACCTGTTCCTGGGCGTGTTGCTGCTGGCGTCCGGAGGAGCGCTTTTCGTGTTCGGACAGGGCCTGGTGGACCTGATTCTCGGCAAGTGATGTCCCGCGGAGCAGCCACCCGCCACGTTCTACTGATCGGGCCAGCGAAGGGATCAGCACCATGGCGCTGACGGTCAGACCGGACGACGAGGTCTACCAGTTCGACACCGTGTGGCTCGGCCCGGATGAGTACACACTGCCGATCCAGGCCCGGTACGTGGCGTGGGGCACCTGGCTGGCCTGTTTCCTGGTCACGACGGCGATCCTGGTGCCGATCGGCGGGTCCGGTCCCGGCGGCGTGGTGGGTTCGGTGCTGTGGTCGGTGGCGCTGTCCGTGGTCGCGTCCCGGGCGGTCATGCTGGTGGTCGACCATGAGCGGCCGCTGCGCTCGCTGCCGGCGCTGTTCGGTGCGGAGGCGCGGGCGGCGCTGGCCTCGTCCCGGCACGGCGAGAAGACGCTGCTGATCCGGCCGAGCCGGGTCCGCGTCCGGGAGGTACCGGAGCGGGCCCGCCGGATCCGGGACCGGAAGCGCAGGATCGAGCAGCACAAGCTGGAGCAGCGTGGCCGGCGGCGGCGGGTGCCAGCCGGCGTCACCCCGGCCACCCGGCTGCGCCCAGGGACGGTCGCCGCGACCCGCCCCGAGGTCGTGCCGGAGGTGCTGCCGGCCTCGGCCTACCACACCTTCCAGAGCTATCAGCCCGGCCCGTGGGCGCCGGCCGAGCGGGGTGGCCCGGTCTGGGGCGGCCGGGTGGCCAACGCCGACGGCGGCGACGACGACTGGGGCGATTCCGAGCCGGGCGAGCCGCCCTGGTACCCGGCGATGCCGACCCGCCGGCCGGCCGGCAGCCTGCCCCCGATGCGCACCGGCGAGCCCACGCACGGTCGCCCAGCCGGGCCGGTACCGGGACGCCCGGCCCAGGCCCGGCCCCGGCCGCCCCAGCACGCCGGCCCCCAGCACGCCGCCGCGCAGCACGCCGCCGCCCCTCGGTACGCCGGCCCGCAGCCCACCACCGGCCGCCAGCCCGCCGGCACCCCGCAGTACGCACCGCCCCAGTACGCCGGCCCCCAGTACGCCGCCGGCCCACCAGCCACCGGCCACCAGCCACCAGCCCGCCCGCAGGCCGGGCGCCCGCCAGCCGGGAACCCGCAGGCCGGGAGCCCACCAGCCGGGAGCCCGCAGAGCGGGGGCCCGCAGGGCGGGCGGCGGCAGGCCGGCGGCCCGCAGCCGGGCGGCCCGCAGGCCGGCCCGCAGACCGGAGGCCCGCCCGGCGCCCAGGCCCCGCCCGGCCAGGCCGCCCCGCCGCAGCCGCCGGACAGCCGCCGGCCGATCGAGGAGCGCATCCTGCTGCCCGCCCGGAAGACCCGCTGATGGCCCGCGCCGCCGACCCCAAGCCGGCGCCACTCGGTCTGGCGCTGCGCGAGATCGTTGGCAACATCACGTTGACCCGCAGGTCGGCATACGCCTGGTTCGTGGTGCCGCCGTCCCGCTGGGCCTGGCGCGCCGACAGCGACCGCCGCGGCATGATCGACGCCGCCGGCATCGCCTACGCCGGCCTGGCCGGCCGGCGGGTGCGGGTGCGGGTCACCTCGCGGCCCTACCCGGTGGCCGCCTGGGCCCGCGGCCTGCACTCCCGCACGCCGTCCCCGCTGCCCGGCACGGACGGCAACAGCTGGGCCGACAACCTGCTCGCGCAGCAGCGCTACCTGCGCACCTCCGCGACCGCGGAGAAGGAGGTCTACCTCGGCGTCGAGGTCGCGCCGCGGTCCCGGTTGGCCGGACTGGCCGAGCGGCTGACCGGCAAGGCGGGCAACCACGAGCTGGCCCACCTGGAACGGGACGTCGAGCTGATCACGGAGGTGGTGGCCTCCCCCGGGATCGGCGGTGCCGCCGCCGACACCCGCCGGATGGAGTGGCTGATGCACCGCTCGGTCGGCCTGGGGCTGCCGGCGCCGGGCGGGCTGATGTCGCCGCCGGGGCTCTCGGACACCTGGGAGACGACCGACCTGCACGCGTTCACCGAGGGTGTGGTGATCCGGCCGACCCCGCTGGGCCGGTGCGTACAGATGATCGACCGCCGGCCGGACCACGAGCCGCTCAGCTCCTACATCGCGGTGGTCACGCTGGGCCGGATGCCGGAGATGATCGTGCCCGACCCGCGCGGCCCGTGGCTGGCCGCCACCGACGCGCTGCCCTGGTCGGTCGAGGTGGCCGCGACCATCGACATCCTGGCCGGCCAGCACGTCCGCGGCGGGGTGACCAAGGCGCTGCTGCGGATCCGCGACCAGCAGCGGCAGTACCAGATCCACGACATCGACGAGCCGGCCTCGCTGACCCGCCAGGCCGACCACGCCCGGCGCATCGAGGACGAGATGAGCCACGGCGACGACCTGGTCTCCACCCGTACCGAGGGCTGGTACCGGCTCGCGGTGGCCGGCCGGTCCGAGGCCGAGTGCATGGAGCGGGTCCGCGCCGTGCGCGACCTGTACAAGCGCCGGCACATGGACGCGGTGCTCACCAAGGGGCAGGCCAGCCTGGTCCGGGAGTTCATCCCGGGCGAGCCGGTCTCGTCCACCGCGTACCGCCGGCGGCTGCCGATGCGCTACTTCGCCGCCAGCCTGCCGCAGGTGGCGACCCGGCTCGGCGACCGCCGCGGCCCGCTGATCGGGCTGATCGCGTCCAGCGTCCGGCGCCCGGTCATGTTCGACACGCACTACTCCACCGAGATCAAGAAGGCGTCCGGGCTGGTCCCGATCGTCGGCCGGCAGGGCGCCGGCAAGTCGGTGCTGGAGGCGGCGATCTGCTACCAGGCCGCCCGCCGCGGCATCCGTACCGTGATGCTCGACCCGTCCGGCCCGCTGGCGGCGCTGTGCCAGATGCCGGAGCTGCGCGAGTTCGCCGAGCACATCGACCTGGCCAAGGCCCCGGCCGGCACGCTGTCGCCGTGGGCGGTGGTGCCCGAACCGGTCAGCGGCCACTTCGACTCCGCCGAGGACTACGACGAGGCGGTCGACGAGGCGCGGGCCGAGCGCAAGACGCTGGCCATCGACATCGCCCGGATGCTGCTGCCGGCGCAGATCGACGCCAACGCGCACACCGAGGCGCTGCTGCTGCGGGCGATCCGGGAGGTCGGCGCCGAACGGGACCGGTCGTACTGGATGGTCATCGGCCGGCTGCGCGAGTACGCCGGGATGAACGTGGACGGCAGCGCGGCCGGTCCGGCCGATCCCGGCCACGACCACCGGCTGCGCGACGAGGCCGCCGCGATGCACGCGCAGACGCTGGCCGACCTGCTCGCCGACACCGCGGAGACCCGGCAGGGCCGGCTGTTCTTCCCGCCGCTGGCCGGCGGCACCGAGCAGTCCGAGCAGCCCCGGGCCGAAGCGGTGCTGACCGTGATCACGATGAGCGGGCTGGTGCTGCCGAACCCGACCGTGCCGCGCGAGCACTGGTCGTTCACCGAGCGGATGAGCGTGCCGGCGCTGCACCTGGCGTCCTGGTACGCGACCCGGGCGATCTACGGCCTGCCCCGGCACGTCCGCAAGGTGCTGGCCCTGGACGAGTGCCACTTCCTGGCGATGTGGCCGGTCGGCCGGGCGCTGTTCCAGCGGGTCGGCCGGGACACCCGCAAGTACAACGTCTGCTGCCTGGCCGCGTCCCAGGACCCGGCCGACACGTTGAACATGGACGTCGCCAACCACGTGGCCGGCGCCTTCGTCGGCCGGATCGAGGACGAGCAGGTGGCCGCGGACGCGCTGCGGCTGCTGGGGGTGCAGGTCGAGGCGGGCTACGAGCACGCGATCGGCACCTTGTCCCAGATGGGTCCGGACGGCACCCCGCCGGACTACCGCGAGTTCGTCTTCCGCGACCCGGACGGGAACGTGGACCGGTTCGTGGCCGACCTGTCGTACAACCCGGCGCTGCTCGCGGTGGTCAACACCGACGCCCGACCCAGCGGTGAGCCCCGTTCCGATCTGGCCGAAGTGGACGACTACGCCGACTTCACGGAGGACCGGGTGTCGGTATGACCGATCGGGGAGGCACGCTGGCGGCCACGCCGCCGGACGAGACCGAAACGGACGAACCAGCGCGTGGCCGGTTGGCCACGCGGGGCCGGCGCCGGGTTGCGGCCGCCGAGCCGACGCCGGTGCTGCGCTACGCCCGCCGCCCGGCACGTTCGCCACGCACGTTTGTCGGCCGTTGGTTCGACCGGCACCGGCTGGTCCGCCGGCTGACCCGGCTGCTGGCCGGGGCGGCGATCGCGCTGGCCGCGCTGGTGGTCATGCCCGGCACCGCGAGTGCGCTGCCCGGCCTGGGCGGCTGCACCGAGGCACCCACCCCGGAAGCCCCCGGCCAGGGCATCTCCGGCTTCTTCATGTCCGCGCCGAACCCGGCACCGGCGCCGGAGAACCCGTTCCAGCCCGGCGCGAAGACCTCCCCGTTCCAGCAGTACGGCCTGGCCGGCCTGTCCTGGTACGCCTACGACCTGGGCTGCGGCGGCGCCGCCCGGGACCCGTCCGGCGCGATCTCCGCCTGGGCGGCCCGGATCCTGTTCATCCCGGCGAAGGCGGGCGTCTCGGCGCTGGCCGCGGTCTCCCAGGCCGCATTGGAACCGACCTATCTGTCCGCATTCGACCCGCTGTTGCAGAACCTGACGGACGCGCTGAACAAGGCCATCTTCACCCCGATCGCCCCGCTGGCGGTGATGCTCACCGGCCTGCTGCTGATGGCGCAGGCGACCCGGCAGCGGGTGTCCGAGTCGACCACCGCGATCGGCTGGTGCCTGCTCGTCACGATCATGGCGGCGGCGCTGTTCGCCTGGCCGGTCCGGGCCGGGCACGCCGCGGACAAGGTGATCACCAGCGGGGTCGCGGTCGTCTCGAACGGCATCACCGGCCAAAAGGGCTCGCCCGGTATGCAGGTCGCCAACTCGCTGTACGGCCCGTTCCTCTACCGGATGTGGCTGATGGGCGAGTTCTGCGACCCGGACAGCCCCGGCGCGAAGGCGCACGGCCCCGAACTGCTGCAGGCGCAGGCGCTCAACTGGGACGAGTCGGCCCGGGCCCGCACCGACGCGGAGAAGATCACCAAGGCCAAGCAGGAGGCGTTCAACAAGGCCGCCGGCAAGGTCAAGGACGAGGACCCGACCGCCTACCAGTGCGTCGCCGGGCACGGCAGCGCCTCGCTGGAGGCGTCCATCCTGGCCGACGTGGGCGTGCTGCTGATGGCGCCGTTCCTGCTCGTCGGCGGGTTGATCCTGATCGCCGCGTACATCATCGTCCGGTTCTCGGTGATCTTCGCGCCGGCACTGCTCACCGCCGGCGCGTTCTTCCCGCTGCGCGGGATCGTGCTGGCGGCCGGCCGGGTGGTGGCCGCCGCGATCTTCAACGCGCTGCTGTTCACGCTCGCGGTGCTGCTGGTGATCCGGGTCGACTCGGCCATCCTGGATCCGGCCACCCGGCTGCCGGCCTGGCTGCGGCTGGTGCTGGTCGGCGTGGTCACGGTCGTGATGTGGTACCTGACCCGGCCGTTCCGCAAGCTCACCACGATGGTGACCAGCGGCAGCATGGCCGGGGCGATGGGCGACCAGAACTACGAGTCCCGCCGGGTCAACGGCTTCCTGCGCAACCTGCGGCGCCGGGACGCGCCGCTGGTGGTCAACCAGAGCGACGACGACACCACCGTGGTGGTCAACAACGGCCAACTGCGGGAGGAGGCGCGCGGCCCGGTCGGGGTGGCGGCCGCCGCCCGTGGCCGGCACCGCGGCGCGCCGATCGAAGTCGAGGCCACCCGGATCGACGCCGGCGGGCGCGGGCTGCGCTGGTCCGGCGCCGGCTCGCCGCAACTGCCGGCGGGCGCCGACGCCGGGTTCGCCTCGGCCGGCCGCGCCGGCCGGCAGACCGCGGCGGGCGAACTGCCGGCCGGTTCGACGGTGTCCCCGTCCGGGTCGTCGGCTGGTTCGTCCGGCGGCCGGCGCGGCAGCCGGTCCGGGTACGCCGACACGGGCGGTGGCTACGGCAGCAGCCGGTCGGACGTGCCGCCCGGGGTGCACCAGCCGCCGATGTCGCCGCGGGCCCGCCGGGCCGCCGCGGCCAGCGCCACCCGGGTGGCCGGCCGGCAGGTGGACGACGGCCTGTTCGACGCGTCCGCCGCGTACCGGCCGGCGCCGGAGGACGACGCCCACGGCTACCTGCACCGGGTGGAAGTCGAAGTGGTCGACAGCGAGGAGATCTACCGGCTCTACGACCCGTCCCGGGACCGCTCCACGTCGGGTAGCGGAGCATGGTCGCGCTGACCCGGCTCCTCGGCGCGCTGGTCCGGATGCTCACCCGGACCCGGCGGATGAAGATCGCGCTGGTCGCCGTCCCGGCCCTGATCGTGGTCGCGCTGGTCGCCCCCCGGGCGGCCAACCGGGACAAGCACACCACCTCGCCGGCGCTGGCCGGCAGCGGCGGGGTGGCCACCACCACGATCACGCCGACCGCGACGATCGCGTCGCCGACCGGACTGCCCGGCACCACCGGGCCGGCGCCCGGGCCGACCGTGCAGCAGCGGACCGAGCCGGTGCTGGCCAAGGCACCGGCCGACGCGGCCCGGGCGTACGCGCTGACCGTGAACGCGCACGACGCCCGGCCGGGCCGGGACGCCGGCTTCATCGACTCCTACGTGCGGGCCCGGCCGTACGTCACCGCGCAGCTGTACGCGCTGATCTCGGCACCGAGCCGGCGCGGCGACTACCTCTGGGTGGACTGGGCCAAGCAGCAGGCCACCGTGACCGCCGAGGTGGTCCGGGTGGCCGTGCCGGACGGGGCGCCGGCGCCGACCGCGACCAGCGCGCACATCCGGGTGCAGTTCCGGCAGGTGATCACCCCACACGTGGCCGGGGCGGCCGCCCCGGCGCCGATCCTGGACGCGGTCAGCCTGGTCGTGTCCACCGATCGCAACGGCCACTGGCTGGTCAGCCAACTACTGGCTGACACGTAGGCGGCGGCGATGACGGTACTGCGGCGACGACTCCTGCTGGCGGCGATCGCCGCCCCGCTGGCGGTGCCGGCCGCGCTGATCGTGGTCGGCGCGTTCGTGGTGGTGCTGGCGGTGTCCGGCGGCAGCGTCTCGTCCGCGGCGGTGCCGCCCGGCGGGGTGACCGGCGGCCAGCTCAGCACGGACGCGCCGGTGCCGGACGAGGTGCTGGCGGTCCTGCGCCCGGCGCTGGTCGGCAACGGCTGCCCGGCGCTGACCGAGAGCCTGCTGGCCGCGCAGCTGTTCCAGGAGTCCGGGTTCAACCCGCAGGCCACCTCACCGGTCGGCGCCCAGGGCATCGCCCAGTTCATGCCGGGCACCTGGCCGGGCGTCGGCCGGGACGAGAACGGCAACGGGGTGGCCTCACCCTGGGAGCCGGAGGACGCGATCCCGGCGGCGGCCCGGTACGACTGCGCCATCGCCAAGCAGGTGGCCGCGGTGCCCGGGGACGCGGCCGGGCTGATGCTGGCCGCCTACAACGCCGGTCCCGGCGCGGTGCTCCAGTTCAACGGCATCCCGCCGTTCCAGGAGACGCAGAACTACGTCCGGGCCATCCTGGACCGCGCCGCCACCTGGGCGGTCTCCCCCGGGCTGGTCGGCGTCGGCGTCGGCCCGGCGCCGCTGCCCGGCGGCGCGCAGATCGAGCTGACCAACAACCCGCTGATCGACACCGCGGTGGCCTGGGCGACCGGCCAGATCGGCTCCTGGTACCACTTCGGCGGCACCTGCACCGAGCCGTTCAGCGAGGTGATCGCCAAGCGCTGCGACTGCTCCTCGCTGATGCAGCAGGCGTACGCGCACGCCGGCATCGCGCTGCCGCGCACCGCCGCGATGCAGAGCCGGGTCGGGGCGGCGGTACCGCCCGCCGAGATCCAGCCCGGCGATCTGGTCGTCACGGTCGGCGCCGACGGCACCGTGGCGCGCCCCGGACACATCGCGATGTACGTCGGTTCCGGGTACGTGGTGGAGGCGCCGTTCGAGGGCGTCCAGGTGCACTACTTCCCGGTCCGCGGTTACCACGACATAGTCACGATCCGGCGCATCGTCACCGGGTGATCAGGTCGTAGTGTTTCGGCGTACCCCCGTACCCCGGCGGCCTCCTCCGCTCCGCTCCTCGGCCGCCAGGGCTCCCTGCACCACGCACCGCGGAGGCCGCCGCATGAGTCCCGACGCCGAGTGGTACCTGGCCGAACCGGCCGGCTGGGTGCCGGTGCCGGCGGCCTCGGTGCCCGAGATGCTGGACAAACGGGTGGTGCTGGCCGAGCCGCCCGGCGCGTTCCGGTACGACATGCGGGCGGTCAGCTACCCGTACACGCACCCCGACGGCCTGGTCTACCTGGACGTGGTGAGCGAGCACGACTGGTACCGGTCCCGGATCCGGGAGGAGCCCGTGCCCAAGTCGCGCTACCCGGTGGACCGGGTCTGGGTGGAGTACCGGCCGGCCGCCCAGCTGGCACCGCTCGGCACCGACCCGGACCCGCTACTGGACGGCCCGGCGACCGCCCCGGCCGACGGCAGCACCCCGGCCAGCGGCAGCCCGCCGACCGGCCGGAGCGCCCCGGTCAGCGGCAGCCCGCCGGGCAGCGGCAGTGTCCCGGGCAGCAGCGGTGTCCCGGCCAGCGGCCGGGACCCGGGCAGCGGCCGGGGGACGAGCTTCGGCACCGGGACGATCTTCGACCGGGTGGTGACGCCGGACCGACCCCCGGCCCGGCCGCCCCGGCGGGCCCGGGACGTGCCGGACCTGACCGGACGCCGGATCGTGGTGCTGCAGCCGACCGGGCCGGTGTTCCACCGGCGGGCGGTCAGCGAACCGTACGTGGACGCCGCCAGCGGCGACGTCTCGGTGACGGTCTGCTCGGAGCACGACTGGTACCGCTGGGCCATCACCCGCGAGCTACCGCGAGCCGAACCCTGCCCGATCTACCTGGTCTGGGTCGAGTAGAACTGGTCTAAACCACCCTCACCCCAGCGAGGTCGGGCACCCACCCCGTCCACAACCGCCACCCACCGCACCGTGGGGTCCGCGGGGCTCGGCCCCGCGGCCAGCATCGGGATGAGCGCCTCCGGCGAGCGCACTCCGCGAGCAGACCTCGCCCGCGGTCAGACCGCGCGGCGCTTGAGCCGGCGGCGTTCCCGCTCGGACAGCCCGCCCCAGATGCCGAAGCGCTCATCGTGCTCCAGTGCGTACTCCAGGCACTCGTCCCGAACCTCGCAGGTGGTGCAGATGCGCTTCGCCTCCCGGGTCGATCCGCCCTTTTCCGGGAAGAACGCCTCCGGATCGGTCTGCGCGCACAGCGCGCGCTCCTGCCAGGTCGGCTCCTCGGCCATGCCGAACATGCCGAGCAGCACATTGTCGTCGGCCAGCACATCGGGCCCGGTCATGCCCACTCCCCCATGACTCGTCCCTCGCGCTGTTGCCGTTCCACCGCCGGTACGGCCATCGGCCGACCCACGCTTGCCGTTCCCCGCTCGCGCGGCGCGCTCGGGCGCTCGCTCATGTGGGGTCCTCCCTACTGCCTCGACCCGCCCCGTGACGATGCCCCTCCGGCAGGCCGTCCTACCGTGAATGACATCGGTGAAATTACACTCGTGTCGCTGCCGGATAGTCAAGCTGAAGTCTGCTAATGCCGCTGGCCGGGCGAAACTCTGCCCGGACGGCCAGGTCAGCCGCCGACCGGAGACCGGACGACCAGCCAGCCGACGATCAGTCAGCCGGGACCCCGTTGGCCGACGACCCGGTCAGCCGACGACCGGAAGCTGGCGGCGCGCGTCCGCCTGCTGGGCGGCCCGCCGACGCTCCGTGCCGACAGGACCATACGTGGTCGTCCGCTGCCGGGCCGGGCGGTCCATCCCGGTCGCGATCTCGGCCAGCTCGGCCACCGTCTTGCGGGAGCCGTGCTGGGAGCCGGCCATCCGGCTGATCGTCTCCTCCATCAGCGTCCCGCCCAGGTCGTTGCAGCCGCCGGCCAGCATCGTCCGGCAGCCGTCCACGCCGAGCTTGACCCAGGAGCACTGGATATTGCGGATCCGGCCGTGCAGCAGCAGCCGGGCCAGCGCGTGCACGGCCCGGTTCTCCTCCGCCGTCGGCCCCGGCCGGGCCAGCCCGGCCAGGTACATCGGCGCGTTCTGGTGCACGAACGGCAGCGGGACGAACTCGGTGAAGCCGCCGGTCTCGTCCTGGATCCGGGCCAGCAGCCGCAGGTGCGCCACCCAGTGCCGGGGCTGGTCCACGTGCCCGAACATCATCGTCGAGGTGGACGGGATGCCCATCCGGTGGGCGGTGGTGATCACCTCGACCCAGGCCGCCGCCGGCAGCTTGCCCTTGGTCAGCACCCAGCGGATCTCGTCGTCGAGGATCTCCGCCGCGGTGCCCGGGATCGAGTCCACGCCCGCGTCCCGGGCCCGGGCCAGCCAGTCCGAAATGGACAGCCCGGTGCGGGCCGCCCCGGTCGCGACCTCCATCGGGCTGAACGCGTGCAGGTGCAGCCCGGGCGCCCGGCGCTTCACCTCGGCGGCCAGGTCGAAGTACGCGGTGGCGGGCAGGTCCGGGTCGATGCCGCCCTGCATGCAGACCTCGGTGGCGCCGGCCGCCCAGGCCTGCGCGGCCCGCTCGCCGACCTCGGCCAGCGAGAGCGTGTAGGCGTCCGCGTCCGACGCCCGCTGGGCGAAGGCGCAGAACCGGCAGCCCGTGTAGCAGACGTTGGTGAAGTTCATGTTCCGGTTCACCACGTAGGTGACGTCCTCGCCGACGGCATCCCGGCGCAGGTCGTCGGCCAGCCTGGTCAGCGCGTCCAGCCCCGGGCCGGTGGCGCCGGCCAGCGCGACCGCGTCCGCGTCGGAGATCCCGGCCGGGTCGGCCTCGGCGTGCCGCAGCGCGGTCCGCACCTCCCCGGCCAGCTTCGAGCCGGCCAACTTCGAGGCGGCCAGGTTCGGGGCGGCCAGGTTCGGGGCGGGCCGGTTCGGGGCGGGCGGCTCGGGCGCCGGAAGGCGGGCCGCGACGCTGGCCCAGTCGCCGTAGACCTCGTCGAAGTCGGCCCGGCGGTCGGCGCTGCGGCCGGTGCTGTCGATGCTGGTGTGCAGGTCGACCCGGCCGGTGCCGGCGCCGGCCGCATCCGCCCAGCCGCCGTCCGGCTCCTGCCACGGCTGTCCACTGGGGACGGTGTCGGCGGCCAGGCCGGTGACCGGGTCGGCCAGCGCGCGGACGTGGCCGAGCAGCCGCGGGTCCAGCCAGGGCTGGCCGGCCAGCACGTACGGCGGGTACACGGTCAGCCGCTCGCGCAGCTGGTAGCCGGCCGCAGCGCTGGCCTGCGCCAGCAGGTGGATGTCCGGCCAGGGCCGCTCCGGGTTCACGTGATCCGGGGTGACCGGCGAGACGCCGCCCCAGTCGTCGATGCCGGCCCGCAACAGCAGCCCGCACTCGGGCAGGTCGACCAGGTTCGGCGGCGCCTGCAGCCGCATCCCGGGGCCGAGCACCAGCCGGGCGACCGCGATCGTGGCCGCGAACTCGTCGGTGGGCACGTCCGGCTCGGCCCGCATCGCGGTTTCCGGCTTGGCCCGGAAGTTCTGCACGATGACTTCCTGCACGGCGCCGTACTCGCGGGCCACCCGGCGGATCGCGAACAGCGACTCGGCCCGCTCCAGCCGGGTCTCGCCGATGCCGACCAGGATCCCGGTGGTGAACGGGACGCCGACCCGGCCGGCGTCGTCGAGCACCCGCAGCCGCACTTCCGGCTCCTTGTCCGGCGAGCCGTAGTGCGGCCCGCCCGGCTCGGTGAACAGCCGGCTGGCGGTGGTCTCCAGCATCATCCCCATGCTCGGCGCGACCGGCTTGAGCCGCTGCAGGTCGGCCCAGCTCAGCACGCCCGGGTTCAGGTGCGGCAGCAGCCCGGTCTCCTCCAGCACCGCGATCGCACACGCCCGCAGGTAGTCCAGGGTGGAGCCGTAGCCGCGCTCGGCCAGCCAGTCGGCGGCGGCCGGCCAGCGGTCCTCGGGCCGGTCGCCGAGCGTGAAGAGCGCCTCCTTGCAGCCGGCGGCGGCCCCGGCCCGGGCGATCGCCAGCACCTCGGCGCGCTCCAGGAACGGCGCCGGCAACCGGGCCGGCGCGGTGGCGAACGTGCAGTAGTGGCAGCGGTCCCGGCACAGCCGGGTGAGCGGGATGAAGACCTTCCGCGAGTAGGTGACCATGCCGGGCCGGCCGGCCGCGGCCAGGCCGGCATCCCGGACCCGACCGGCCGCGGCCAGCAGGCCGTCCAGCCAGTCTCCCCGGGCGGCCATCAGGACCGCCGCCTCGGTCGGGTCCAGCGCCACCCCGTCCCGCGCCCGGCGCACGGCCCGCCGCACCGCACTCACCGTAGGTAGCGGATCAAGCACTGGTGGAGCGTACGCGATCTGTCGCACGGATGCGGCCGCAGGCGTCCAGGCGGACGGTGGGAGGATAGCCGGGTGCGAGTGGTGGTGCTGGCCGGCGGCGTCGGCGGAGCCAGGTTCCTGCAAGGCGTGCTGGCCGCGGTGCCCGATGCGGAGGTCACCGCGCTGGTCAACACCGGCGACGACGTGACCCTGCACGGGCTGCGGATCTGCCCCGATCTGGACACGGTGATGTACACCCTCGGTGGTGGCATCGACGCCGAGCGCCGCTGGGGCCGGGCCGGTGAGACCTGGCGGGTGAAAGACGAGCTGGCCAAGTACGGAGCCGAGCCGACCTGGTTCGGCCTCGGCGACCTCGACCTGGCCACCCACCTGGTGCGCACCCGGATGCTGGACGCGGGCTACCCGCTCTCCGCGGTGACCGAGGCGCTGTGCACCCGCTGGCAGCCCGGCGTCACGCTGCTGCCGATGAGCGACGACCGGGTCGAAACGCACGTCCTGGTGGACACCACGGACGGCACCGGCCGGCGCGCGATCCACTTCCAGGAATGGTGGGTGCGGCACCGGGCCGCGCTGCCGGCGCACGGGTTCGTCCAGGTCGGCATCGAGGACGCGAAACCGGCCCCGGGCGTGCTGGACACGCTGATGACCGCCGACGCGATCCTGTTCGCGCCGAGCAACCCGGTGGTCAGCGTGAGCACGATCCTCGGCGTGCCGGGCATCCGGGACGCGATCCGGTCGGCTCCGGGCGGCGTGGTCGGCGTCTCCCCGATCATCGGCGGGGCGCCGCTGCGCGGCATGGCCGACGCCTGCCTGGCCGCGATCGGGGTGGCGACCACGGCCGAGGCGGTCGGCGGCTGGTACGGCGCCCGGTCGGCGAATGGCGTGCTGGACGGCTGGCTGGTGGACGAGCAGGACGCCGGCGCGGAGCTGCCTGGCCTGGCGGTGCGGCCGGTGCCGCTGCTGATGTCCGACCTGGCCGCCACCGCGGCGATGGCCCGGGCGGCGCTGGATCTGGCCGGCGCGGCCGGCACAGCCGGTGGCCTCGGTGGCTGACCAGGCGACCGACAATCCGGATCCGGCTACCGCACCGGCCACCGTGGAGGAACCGGCGCCGGCGATCGAGATCCGCCGGATCACCGGGCTGCCCGAGCTGCGCCCCGGCGACGACCTGGCCGGGCTGCTCGCCGCCGCCGCGCCCTGGCTGCGCTCCGGCGACATCATCGTGCTCACCTCCAAGGCGGTGTCCAAAGTGGAGGGTCGGCTGCTGGCGGTGCCGCCGGACCCGGTCGGCCGGGAGCTGGCCCGGCAGGCCGCGATCGACGCGGAGACGGTCCGGGTGGTGGCCCGCCGCGGCCGGACCCGGATCGTGCAGACCCGGCACGGCATCGTGCTCGCCTCCGCCGGGGTGGACGCCTCGAACGTGCGCCGGGACGAGCTCGCCCTGCTGCCGCTGGACCCCGACGCCTCGGCCAACCGGCTGCGGGCCGAGCTGCGCGGCCGGCTCGGCATCGAGACCGCGGTGATCATCAGCGACACGGTCGGCCGGCCCTGGCGCGCCGGGCTCACCGACATCGCGATCGGGGTCGCCGGCATGTCCGCCCTGGCCGACCTGCGCGGGGCCGCCGACTCGCACGGCAACCTGCTGGAAGTGACCGAGGTCGCGACCGCCGACGAGGTGGCCGCCGCCGCCGACCTGACCAAGGGCAAGCTGTCCGGTGTGCCGGCCGCCGTGGTCCGCGGCGTGTCCACTGTGGACGACCGGCGCGGCTCGCGGCCGCTGGTCCGGGCCGCCGGCGACGACATGTTCCGGCTCGGCACCGCCGAGGCGACCGCCGCCGGCCGGGAGGCGCTCGCCGCCCAGCTGGCCGGCCGGGTGGTCAGCTTCGGCGCGGACCGGGTGCCGGACGAGCGGATCGTGCAGGCGCTGCCCACTGCGGACGGAGTCCGCTTCATGCTGGTACCCGCGGCGTTGGCGGAGGCGGTGGGCGCGGCGCTGCCGACCCCGGTCCCGCCTGGCGCGGCCACCCTGGTGCTCGTCTGCGTCCCGGCGGCCGCCGGCCCGACCGGCTGGTACGCCGCCGGCGCCACCGTCGAGCGGTTCCGGGTGGCGCTCGCCGCCGACTCGCTGGCCGGCGCGGTGCTCGGCGTCCCGGCCGACCCGGAGGCGCTGCGCGCCGCGCTGAACCTGCCGCCGGCCTGGACGCAGGTCACCGCCCTGGCCGTCGGCGCCATCAGCTGACCCGGCAGCGCAGCTGACCAGATCGCCGCCCGGCCGGAGCTGATCGCCGCCGGCCCATCCAGACCCCCGGTCGGCCCGGCCCGATCACCGCGATCCGGCCTGAGCACCGCGATCCGGCCGGCTGAGCCGCCCGGATCCGCGGCGGACCGGGCGGCCGAGGCAGCGGCTACCGGTGCCGCTGCGGCAGGTGCAGGATCCGGTCGTCCAGGTCGCCGGACTCGGTCCCGGCCAGGCCGTCCCGCCCGGCCAGGTCGCGGTCGGCCGCCAGCCGGGCGGTCCGCATCGTGTACGCGGCCTGCAGGCCGTCCAGGGTGTACTCGAGTCGCTCCAGCGCGCGCCGGCTGGCCGACGTCGCGCCGGAATGGAAGAACCGGTCCGCCAGCGCGGCGCCGCAGAGCATGCCGACCACCAGTACCAGCAGAATGACGATCATCGTGCTGCCTCCGATCCCCTTGCCACGAAACCGGCTATCTCCGCCTTGATCGCGGCGGCGAGGCAGTCCACGACCTCGCGGCCGCAGTTGGCCAGTTCGGGTTGGCTGGCCACCGCGTGCTGCCGGCTCAGCTCGGCCAGCCCCAGCTGGTATGTGCCGATGGAGGCGAGCAGTTGGACCACGTGCAGCCGGTGCGCCGCGACGAAGGCGTCCGCCTCCGCCTGCCGCACCCGGCGGAACTGCTCCCGGCTCGCCGGGCTCAGGTGGGCCAGCACGGTGTCCTTGATGGTGACGACATGGCTCATCGAGCCTCACCTGTCCCTGTGTTCGCTGCGGGTGGCGCGACGCCGGAAATTGGCACGGGTCGGCGCCAGCGGCGAACCGGAACCAGGCACGGGAGGCGGGACGGGCCACGGCCGCGACAGCAGCCGCGCCCAAGCCGCAGGCGTCGAGTCGGCAGTCATCCGCGCCCCCTCTCCAGGGAGCGGGTCCGAACGGGTCTCGTCGGACCCTGCGAGTTGATAGTCGGGAATATTCCGCGACACGTCAAGCGGTACGCGTACGACCGACTACGATCTGATCGATTTACCCCGTACCGGCGAACACGCTACGCGGTAGCCGGGTTACCCAATGGCTCGGGGATTCCCGGAGTTTCACGCAATAGCCCCAAGTTGGGCCGATCGGCCCAAGCTGACCCCGATCAGGTCGGCCGATTATTCCTGGCTGTCGTTGGCACAATACGCAACAACCTCGCCACCGATTGGGAGGTAACAGTGGATTTGCCACAACGATGTAGCTACAGTGACTTCGACCGAGCGGTACTATTCACCAGTTTTCCATGATCACCAGGGCGCTGAATTGCCCTGGGCTACTTCCAATCAGGGGGTATCTGGTGAAGTTGGTGGCGAAGGTCGCCTGTGCGAGCAGCGGTTGCCCGGCGATCTTCGCGGAAGACGGCGACACTGTCGTTGTCCAGGGTTACGCGGTCAGCTCGGCCGACGCGGGGTTCGACCTGCCGGCGGGCGAGTTGCTGGTCCGCATTCCGCGCAGCCTGTTGCACGATGGTTCCACAGCACTGAACGCACCGAGCTAGCACAGACCGGAACAGTCGCCGCCCAACGCCTCACCGGGCGTGACGGTCGGCCGGACAGCCGCTAGGGTCTCGCCACCGCGAGACCCAGCGAGGGTGGCCCGAGGAGTGAATGGACAACCGGGTGGATCGGGGTTCTCCCCTCGGGACATCCAGGGCAACGCGCGCGGCGCGCTGGGTTCCCTGCTGTCCCGGCTACGCCGCCAGCAGGGGATGACCGGCCAGCAACTGGGCCGGCTGGCCGGGATGAGCCAGGCGAAGGTCTCCAAGATCGAAAATGGCGTGACCACGCCGACACCGCACGATGTCGAGCTGCTGGCCCGGGCGCTGGAAGCCCCCGAGGACGTCGTCGCCGACCTGGTCGACCGGGCCAACGGCCTGCGCGACCAGTTCACCGACTGGCGGCTGACCGCCGAGCGGCTCGCGTCCACCCAGCAGGCCCTCGGCCAGGACGAGGAACGGGCCGCCCGGATCACCGTCTTCCAGATCGGCGTCGTGCCCGGCCTGCTGCAGACCACCGAGTACGCCCGCGCGGTGCTGGGCGAGAACACCGCGGTGCTCAGCGGGATCGACCCGACCCAGGAGACGCGCCCGGCGCCGTCCGCGGTGACCGTCCGGATCCAGCGCCAGGAGGTGCTGGAGGACCCGCACAAACAGTTCGACTTCATCATCACCGAGAGCGTGCTGTCCACCGTGGTCGGCGGGCCGGCCGAGATGCTGGCGCAGCTGCAGCGGATCCGGGCGGTGGCCGCGCTGGAGAACGTCCGGATCGGCATCCTGCCCTGGGACGCCGAGCTGGCCTTCCCACCGCTGCACGGCTTCCACCTGTTCGACGACCGGGTGGTGGTGATCGACCTGATCAGCACCACCGTCGTCTCCCGGGGCAGCGAAGACATCCGGGTCTACCGCGCCGTCTTCGACCACTTCGTGGCCCGCGCCACCACCGACATCGGCCCGATCATCGACCGGCACATGTACCGCTACGCCGACGCCGCGCGCACCGCCGCGGCGGCCGGCGATGGGCGGTAGCGTCGCGGGGTGCGCGCACTGGAGCTGGTGGACGGCTGGCCCGTCGGGCGGGTGGCGGTGGCCGTGCTGGCCGGGTCCGGCGTGCTGGGCAGCCGGGGGCCGGTCGACGAGCCGTTCCCGCTGGCCTCGGTGACCAAGCCGCTGACCGCGCTGGCCTGCCTGATCGCGGTCGAGGAGGGCGCGATCGAGCTGGCCGGGCCGGTCGGGCCGGTGGGCTCGACCGTGCGGCACCTGCTGGCGCACGCGTCCGGGCTGGCGCCGGAGAAGCCGACCCAGGTGGCCGCGCCCGGCACCCGCCGGATCTACTCCAACGCCGGCTTCGACCTGCTCGGCCGGCACGTCGAGACCGCCACCGGGATCGGCTTCGCCGACTACCTGAGCCAGGCCGTCTGCCAGCCGCTCGGGCTGACCGGCACCGGGCTGACCGGATCGCCGGCCGCCGGCGGGACCAGCACCGTCACCGACCTGGGCCGGGTCGCCACCGAACTGCTCACGCCGAAACTGCTGCACCCGGATACCGCCGCGGCCGCCCGGACGGTCCAGTTCCCCGGGCTGTCCGGGGTGCTGCCCGGGTACGGCCGGCAGGAGCACAACGACTGGGGCCTCGGCCTGGAGATCCGCGACGGCAAGTCGCCGCACTGGACCGGCGCCGGCAACAGCCCCGCCACCTTCGGCCACTTCGGCCGCAGCGGCACGTTCCTCTGGGTCGATCCGGCCGCCGGCCTGGCCTGCGTCGCGCTCACCGACCGCGACTTCGGCGACTGGTCCATCGCCGCCTGGCCCCGGCTCGCCGACGCGGTCCTGGCCGAGTACGCCGGCTGAGCCCGGCGCCGGGGCGACCAGCCGCCGGCCGGCCCGCAGCGTGAGGTCGGGGACGGGTCAGATGCGGCGGTAGTCGCGGACCGTCATCCGGGGGCCGAAGCGGGGCTTGCGGAAGCCGGAGGCCTCGATCAGCCGGACCACCCGGTGCCGGTGCGGCCGGTACTCCGCTAGGACCTCGAGCATGCCGTCGTCGTCCAGCGGCCGGCCCAGCAACGCCCAGCCGACCAGGCCAGGGATGTGGTAGTCGCCGACCGAGACGGCGTCCGCGTCGCCGAGCGCGCGCTGGACCACCTCGGCCGCCGTCCACGGGCCGATCCCGGGCACCGTCCGCAGCCGGGCCAGCGCGCCCGGGCCGTCCATCGTGGTGCACTCCTCCAGCCGGGCGGCGACGGTCGCCGCGGCCCGCAGCGCCCGCTGCCGGGGCAGGTCCACGCCGGCCCGGTGCCAGCCCCAGGTCGGGATCGCGAGGACCGCCGCCGGTGTCGGTGGCATCCGCAGCCCGCGCGGCGCCGGCCCGGGCGGTGGGGTGCCGTACCGCCAGATCAGCTCCCGGTACGACTGCCGCGCCTCCTTGCCGGTCACCTTCTGCTCCAGGATCGCCGGCAGCACCTGGTCGAAGACCAGCCCGGTGCGGGGCAGCCGCAGCCCCGGGTTGAGCCGGAACGTCTCGGCCAGCAGCGGGTGCGCCGGGGCGAAGCCGGCCGGGTCGTCCCGGGCGCCGAGCAGGTCCGGCACGCCGGCCAGCGCCCACTCGGCCCCCGGCCCCCACGCCGTGGCCCGGACCTCGCCGGCCACCCGCCGCAGCGCCAGCGTCCCCGGACCCGCCGGGGTCACCGCCGCCCGCCAGAACACCCCGGCCACCATCCGGTGCGCCGGGTCCCCGGTGCCGCGGAACAGCGGCCGCAACGTCCGCACCAGGTCCAGCGCCCGCCCGGGCCGCCACCCCGACTCCAGCCCGGCCGCCGCCTCCGCCGGACCGGCACCCGGTCCGGCCGCCGGCTCCGGGTCGACGCCGGAGTGGTCGGCGCCTGGGTGATCGGCGCGAGGGTGATCGGAGCCGGAGTGATCGGAGCCAGGGTGATCGGCGCCGGGGTGATCGGAGCGACGGTGGTCGGCGGTCGGGGGCGGCCAGCCGAACGGATCGGCGTCGCGGACGCTGAGGGGTTCGGCCACCGGCTGAGCCGTCAGGCGTCGGTGGAGAACCGGACGGCGACGTCGCCGAGGCGCACCCCGGGCCAGAGCCGGGCGCCGCCACGCAGTTCGTTGCGGGCGCCGAGGACGACGCCGTCGCCGAGCACCGCGTCCTCCACCACGCAACCGGGCCCGACCACCGCGTCCCGGCCGACCACCGAGCGGGTGACCACCGCGCCGGCGCCGACCTGGGCACCGTCGAACAGCACCGCACCGTCCAACGCCGCGCCGGCGCCGACCGTGCACCGGCTGCCGACCGTGCTGCCGCCGCCGAGCACCGCGTCCGCGGCGACCTCCGCGCCGGGCAGCACGAGCGCCTCGCCGGTCGGCCCGGGCAGTGCCGCCGACGGGGCCACGCCGAGGACCAGATCCCGGCAGCCCTGGACGAAGTTCGCCGGGGTGCCGATGTCGAGCCAGTAGCTGGCGTCCACGTAGCCGAGCACGGTGGCGCCGTCGGCCAGCAGCCCGGGGAACGTCTCCCGCTCCACCGAGACCGGCCGCCCGGCCGGGATCGAGTCGAGCACCGAGCGGCGGAACACGTAGCAGCCGGCGTTGATCTGGTCGGTCACCGGCTCCGGCGACTTCTCCAGGAACGCCAGCACCCGGCCGGCCTCGTCGGTCGGCACCGAGCCGAACGCGCGCGGATCCGGCACCCGGGTCAGGTGCAGCGTGACCGCCGCGTCGCCCTCCCGGTGCGTCTTGATCAACGCGTCCAGGTCCACCCCGGACAGCACGTCACCGTTGAAGATCAGCACATCGTCGGCCCGCACCCGGTCGGCCACGTTCCGGATGCCACCAGCGGTGCCCAGCGGCACGTCCTCGGTGACGTACTCCAGTTCGAGCCCGATCGACCGGCCGTCCCCGAAGTGGTCGGCGAACACGTCCGCCCGGTACGAAGTGGACAGCACCACGTGGCTCACCCCGACCGCCCGGATCCGGCTGAGCAGGTGCGTCAGGTACGGCACCCCCGCGGTCGGCAGCATCGGCTTGGGCGCACTGAGCGTCAACGGGCGCAGCCGCGTCCCCTGCCCGCCAACCAGCACGATCGCGTCGATGAAACGGCCCTCCTCAGGACGATTGTGCGACCGACCGAGCCTAGGCCATGTTCCGGCGGTTCCAGTCCCACTGCCTCCGGCTTGTCCGGTGGCCGACCGGACCAACCGTGGCTACTGGGGGAGGGTGTTGGCGGAGCGGGTGGGCTTGGCGCCGGCACCGATCCCGCCGACGACGCGGGAGAGGGCCAGCCGGGCGGCCAGGCCGGCGCGGAGGACCAGGCGGACCGGGAACCAGCGGGCGCCGGCGTAGCGGCGGGAGAGGTAGCGGTAGGCGCTGTGGTGGTGCGCGGCGAGCATGGCGTGCGGGGCCTTGCTGGTGGCGTGCCCGCCCTCGTGCGCGACGACCGCGGTCGGCACGTAGACGTTCTGCCAGCCGGCCTGGCCCAGCCGCTCGCACAGGTCGAGGTCCTCGAAGTACATGAAGTACGGCCGGGTCGAAGCCGCCGACCGCCTCGAAGGCGGCGCGGCGCAGGAGCAGGCAGGAGCCGGACAGCCAGCCGGCCGGGCCCTCGACCGGGGCGTCCGCGCTCCCGCGCGGTAGGCGCGCGGTCCACGGGTTCGACGGCCACCACCAGCCGAACAGCGCGTGCCCGATGCCGCGGCCGAGCGAGGGCAGCGCCCGCGCCGACGGGTAGAGCGAACCGTCCGGCGTGAGGATCGCCGGGCCGAGCGCAGCCGGCCTGCGGCCACCGGTCGGCCGCGGCCAGCAGCGTGTCCAGCGCGCCGGGCTCGAACGTGACGTCGGGGTTGGCGACCACCAGCCACTCGCCGCCGGCAGCCGGCGGCACGCCGAGGTTCGCCGCGCGGCCGTAGCCGAGGTTGCCGCCGGTGCGCAGCAGCGTCACGCCCGGCCGCTCGGCGGCCCGCTCCGGCGCGCCGTCGGTGGAGCCGTTGTCGGCGAGCACCACCTCGTACCGGCGGGTGGTCGCCGTCTCCAGCGAGTCCAGGAAGCTGGCCCAGCGACAGCACCGGGTGAGTAGGTGACGACCACGACGCCCAGCTCGCCCGAGTTCGGGTCGGTCATGCGGCGACGGCCCGGGCGTAGGCGGCCAGGTGCGCCTCGGCGCTGGCCGCCCAGGTGAACTCCAGCGAGCGCTCGGAGCACCGCCGCCTCGCCCAGCGTGCGCCGGCGGGCCGTCGTCGTCGAGCAGCGCGGCCAGGTCGCGGCGCGATCGAGTCCGGGTCGGGCTCGGTGTAGGCGACCGCGTCGCCGCCGACCTCGGGCAGCGACAGCCGCTGCGTGGTCAGCACCGGCGCGCCGCAGGCCATCGCCTCGAGCACCGGCAGGCCGAAGCCCTCGCCGTGCGACGGGTAGGCCACCACCAGCGCGCCGCCGAGGTAGCCGCGCAGGTCCTGGAAGCGCAGGTAGCCGGGCCGCAGCACGCGCAGGTGGCAGGGCACCTCGGCGATCGCCTGCGTCGATCGTCGTCGTCCCAGCCGGAGCCGCCGGCCAGCACCAGGGCCGGCGGCGCCTCGCCGGTCGGCGCACCGCCCTGACCCAGCCGCGGACCAGCGCCGGGCACGTTCTTGCGCGGCTCGAGCATGCCGAGGAACGCGAGGTACGGCGTGACCGCGCAGGCCCAGCCGGGCCTGCACCCGCTCCCGCTCGCTCGGTCGACGGAACGTGGAACGTCTCCTGGTCGACGCCGTGGTAGGCGACGTCGATCCGGGTCGCGTCGGCGTCGAGCACCCGGACCAACTCGTCGCGGGTGGCCTTGGACGGGACGATGCAGCGGGCCGCCCGGCGCAGCGCGGTCCGGGTCGCCGAGCGGAAGAACGTGCCCTTGACCGTGGTGTGCAGTCCGGGCGTCGGTGAAGAAGGTGCGTCGTGGATCGTCACGACGACCGGACGGCCGGCCCGCAGCGGCATCGTGTAGTGCGGCGAGTGCAGCACCTCGGCGTCGACCTGCTGGGCGACCAGCGGCAGGCCGGTCTGCTCCCAGGCGAGGCGGGCGGACGGTGCGCGATCGCCGCCGGGCCGGGGACGATCGTCGCGCTGCGGCGCCATCCGGCCGTAGCGCTCGGCGTCGGCGCGCTGGCACGACGACGGCGAGGTCGGCATCCGCCGACGGCGAGCGCGGCGATCAGACCGTCGACGTAGCGTCCGACGCCACCGCGGTCGGCGGGGACGGCCGTCGCGTCGACGAGGACGCGGGGCGCGCGGCCAGACACGAGTGAGGCTCCTCGATGCGGTAGGCGGGTCTGGATTCCCGGTCGAACGACAGCCTACGCCCGTCGCCGATGGACCTTGGCGTACACCGCCCACAACGCGCGGGCGGCGGCCAACCAGGTGAACAGGGGCGCGCGGCACCGGCCAGCCGCGCTCAATCTGGCCTGCAGCGCGCCATCAGCCAGCAGCGACCGGAGGGTTACGGCCAGTGCCGACGGATCGTCCCGAGGCACCACCAGCGTCGCGTCCCCGCCGACCTCGACCAGCGCCGGAGCATCCGAGGTGACCACCGGAACGCCGGCGGCCATCGCCTCCAGCACCGGCAACCCGAACCCCTCCGCCCGGCTCGGCGCGACCAGCGCGGTGGCCCGGTGCAGCACGGTGGCCAGATCCGGGTCGGGCAGCCGGCCGAGGACCCGGACCCGGCCCGGGGCGAGCCCGCGCGCGGCCGCCGCGGCGGCCGGGTCGACCCCGCCCCAGCCGGGCTGGCCAACCACCAGCAGCGGGACGTCCGGCGCGGTCGGCTCGGCCAGTGCCGCCAGTAGCACGTCCAGGCCCTTGCGCGGTTCCAGGGTGGCCAGGCTGAGCAGGTAGCGCTCGGGCAGGTCGAGCCGGCCGGCGCGGGCGTCCGCGTCCGGTGGCTGGGCGGCCAGCGCCTCGGTGACGCCCTCACCGATCACGTGCACCTGGTCGGCACCCAGCGACAGCACCCGCCGTAGCTCGGCGGCGACCGCCTCGGTGGGCACGATGATCGCGTCGGCGGCGGCCGCCGCGTATCCGGCGGCGCGCCGGTGCCAGCCGACGCCGCGCGCGGTGAGCGTTTCCGGGTGGGTCCACGGGACGGCGTCGTGGATCGTCACCACCAGTGGCGTCCGCCGGCGCGGCGGGGCCAGCAGTGCCGGCGCGTGGATCACGTCGGCGCGCGGGGCCGGGCCGGCGCCGCGTTCCCAGGCCGCGACCAGCGCCCGGCGCGGCAGCGGCAGCCGGCGCGGGCCGCCGACCCCCGGCACCCGGGCGGCGGTCACGTCGCGGTGCCAGCCGGTCCAGCCGGTCACCGCCGACCCGGGCGGCGCGGACCGGGCCAGCGCCGCCGCGATCTCCCGGCTGTACCGCCCGGTCCCGCCCGGCACCGGCGCGAGGCACTGCTCCAGCAGCACGGCTACCTGCACGACCGCGCACCCTACTTGTCCCCTGCCGCCGCACCCGCCCCGGTGCCGACGCCGCGTCCCAGCGACCGCCCGCCGCGGCGACCGCCCGCCGCTGCGACCGCCGTCCCGTGACGACACCCTGCCCGGTGACGAGTTCCCCGCGGCGGTGACGAGTTCCTTGTGGCGGCGACGAGTTCTCCGCGGGGGTGACGACATCTCCGAGCGCAGTGACGAGTTCCCCACGGCGGTGACGAGTTCCTTGTGGCGGTGACGGCCTCCCCGCGCGGCAGTGACGACCTCTCCGCGCGGCGGTGACGAGTTCCTCGTGGCGGTGACAACCTCCTCGCGCGGCGGTGACGAGTTCTCCGCGGCGGCGGTGACGAGTTCCTCGTGGCGGTGACGAGTTCTCTGCGGGGGTGACGACCTCAGGGTCACGGGTGATGGCGTAGAGCCATCACCGCCCAGGCGAAATCGTCACCGGCGAGGGGACGTCGTCACTGGACGACTCAACTCATCACTGGAGCGTCACCAGCTAGGGGCGGGCGTCACCGAGGTGCCGGACCCGGGTGCCGGCGGGGTACGGCGGGTCAGCCGGTGGGCGAGGTGGGGTAGAGCTGGCGTTCGATGAGTTCGCAGAGGGAGTGACCCAGGTGCAGGCAGGCCTCCTGGACCCGCGGAGTGTCCTCGGTGGGCACCCGGATGCAGTGGTCGGCGAGGTCGGCGACCTTGCCGCCGGCGGCGCCGGTCAGCACGACCGTGAGCACGCCGAGGGCCCGGGCCGCCTCGACCGCGCGCACCACGTTGCCAGAGTTGCCGCTGGTGGTCAGGCCGACGGCGACGTCGCCGGGACGGGCGAGCGCGCGCAACTGCCGGGCGAACACCTCGTCGTAGCCGTAGTCGTTGCCGATCGCGGTCATCGCCGCGGTGCCGTCCGGCAGCGCGATCGCCGGCAGCGGCGGCCGGTCCAGCCGGAACCGGCCGAGCAGCTCGGCGGCCAGGTGGCCGGCGTCGCTGGCCGAGCCGCCGTTGCCGAAGAAGATCACCTTGTGCCCGGCCCGCAGCGCACCGGCGATCCGGCCGGCCACCTCCGCGACCTGGTCGACCGCGTCCGAGTCGAGCAGCCGGCGACCGATCTCGATCGCGTCCCGCAGCGCCGCCCGCACCAGCTCCGCGTCCGCGCCACCCACCGCGCCACTCGGGTCGTCGGCGGCGGCGGGCGGTGGCGCGGTCATCCGGCCCGCCAGGTGGTCAGGCCGCGGCGTTCGAAGCTGAACTCGGTGACGCTGACGCCGAGCTTCTCCAGGGCCTGGGCGACGCGGTGCTTCCGGGTGAAGTCGCAGTAGAACAGGATGTAGCCGCCACCGCCGGCCCCGGTCACCTTGCCGCCGGTGGCGCCGGTCTGGACGGCCAGGTCGTAGGCCTCGTCGATGAGGTCGGTGGTGATCAGCGGGGAGAGTTTCTTCTTCTCCAGCCAGGCCTGGCCGAGCAGCTCGCCGAAGTCGTCCAGCTCGCCGCGCAGCAGGGCCGCCTTCATCGCGACGGCCAGTTCCTTCTGTGCCCGCAGGCCCTCCAGGGTGCCGGCCTGATGGGTCTGCACCCGGGCGGTCTGGTCGCCGATGATGTGCGCCGACTCGCGGGTGATGCCGGTGTAGCAGAGCAGCAGGTTCAGCTCGAGCTCGTTGACCGTGGAGTCGCGTACCCGCAGCGGGTTGACGATGACCCGGTCGCCGAACTCGATGAAGTTGAAGCCGCCGAAGGTGGCCGCGTAGTGGTCCTGCAGGCCGCCGGCGATGCCGAGGTCGCGGCGCTCGATCTCCCAGGCCAGGTGGGCGATCTCGTACTCGGACAGCGGCAGCGCGTAGTACTCGCGCAGCAGCCCGACCAGCGCGACCATCGTGGTGGACGAGGAGCCGAGCCCCGAGCCGGGCGGCGCGGTGGACCGCAGCAGCAGGTCGTAGCCGCCGGTGTCGTCCATCGACAGCCGCCGGATCGCGGCCTTGACCAGGTCCAGCCGGCCGTCGAAGGCCATCCGTTCGGCCGCCCCCTCCCCGGCCACCCCCTTCACGGCCGCGCCCGGCCCGGCCGCCCCCGGCCCGGCCGCCCCACCCGCCCGGTCCGCGCCCGCCCCGTCCGCGCCCGCCCCGGCCGCCGGGTCCGCGCCCGCCCGGCCAGCCCCGTCCGCCCCCGGCCCGCCCGCCCGGTCCGCGCCCGTCCCGGCGCCGGCCGGTCCGTCCGCCGGCGGGAAGTCGAGGGACAGGCCGAAGTCGACCGACTCGATCGAGATCGTGCCGTCCGCCCGGGTGCGCAGCGAGCCGTAGGCGTACCGGTCGATCGTCGCGGACAGCACCACCCCACCCTCAGCCTCCGGGAACGGCGACACGTCGGTGCCACCGCCGGCAAAGCTGACCCGCAGCGGCGCCTTCGCCCGAACCAGCACGGGAACTCCCTCCGGCGCGGTGACGGGGCCGACGGCGGCCTGGTCGGTACTCGGTCCGGTACGCATTCTTACCGAGCGGACACCGGACCGGCGACGGCGGTAACCCGACCAGCGCCGGCAGCCCGGCCGGAACCGCGGCAAAGCCCGGCCAGCCAGCCGAATCAGGCGCTGTTCGCGCCGCACGGATGCCGCCGCCGCGGGCAGCAACCCGGTGTTGTCGGATGATCACGAAGAGTGCACACTCGAACACCTTCGGTAATCAACACGGGAGGCGCCAATGGCACGTCGATGGCCCATCGCGGTGGTCGCCGCGGGCACACTGACCGCCGCGCTGGCGGCGGCATCCATCGTCGCGGTCTCGGTCGTAGCCGGACCCGCGCCGCCGGCCGCGGCCAGCGTGGAGACCTACCCGGTGCCCACCAACGGGGTCTACCGGGTGATCGGGCGCGGCTACGGCCACGGGCACGGGCTGTCCCAGTACGGGGCCCGGGCCGCGGCGGCCAGCCTGAACGCGACCGCGATCCTGGACTTCTACTACCCGGGCACGGCGACCGGCACGGCCTCGCCGACCGCGCCGATCCGGGTCCGGCTGCTCGGCGCGTACCCGACCCAACTGCAGGTGCACGGCGGCGCCGGGCTCACCGTGCTGGACGGCGGGACCGGCCAGGTCTACCCGATGACCAACACCCGGGTGCGCTACCGGATCGTCGTCACCGCCGCCGGCATGCTGCTGCAGTACAGCCCGGACGGGCCGCACTGGGTGACCCACCCGCTCGGCACCGGTCGGCCGCACGCCGGCCCGCTCTCGTTCGCCGCCACCGGCCCGGTCCGGCTGTACCTGCCGCACGGCGTCTCCCGGGCCTACGACGGGACGCTGACCGCGGTCCGGACCGGCACGAACACGCTGATGACGGTCAACGCGCTGGCCCACGACGGGTACGTGTCCGGGGTGGTGGCCCGGGAGATGCCCGCGTCCTGGCCGGCCGCCGCGCTGCGGGCGCAGGCCATCGCGGCCCGCACCTACGCCTGGTACCAGCGTGCGCACACCCCGGCCGGGCGGCCCTGGGACACCTGCGACAGCACCGCCTGCCAGGTCTACGGCGGGCGGCTGGCGTTCGCCGGGGGCAGGGTGATCGACCTGCAGCCGGCCACCGTGCGGCAGGCGGTGGCGAACACCAGCAGCCTGGTCCGGACCTACTCCGGCCACCCGATCCTCGCCCAGTTCAGCGCCAGCAACGGCGGCTACAGCGCGGTCGGCGGGGTGCCCTACCTGGCCGGCCAGCCCGACCCGTACGACGCGGCCAGCCCGTATCACCTGTGGACGCACACGCTGCGGGCCAGCGACCTGGCCCGGTGCGCCGGGCTGCGGACCCTCACCAGCCTGACCGTGCTGGCCCGGGACCGGCACGGCGACTGGGGCGGCCGGCTGCTGCAGATCAAGTTCGCCGGCACCGACCGGGCCGGCCGGGCGGCCACCAGCCAGCGCACCGGCCCGGCGGTCCGGAGCTGCTTCCCGAAGGTCTTCCGCAGCACCTACGCGACGTTCTGGTGAGCTGACCCGGTGGTCGGCCCGGCGGGTGCGGGCCGACCACCGGCCCGGGCTACTCCCGGTCGAAGGTCAGCCGGATGCAGGTGAAGTCCAGGTTGGCGCGCTTCCAGTGCACCGGGCGTTCCTTGTTCGACAGCTTCAACTCGCCGCGCAGCCGCAGCCCGTGGCTGGCGGCCAGGTCGACCAGTTCGCGGATCTCGTCCGGGTCGAAGATGTGCACCGGGACGCCGTACATGACCACTCCGGTCGTGTCGACCGGGTGCTCGTCGTAGTCGGTGGAGACGACCAGCACGCCGCCGCTGCGCAGGATCCGCGCCGACTCCTTGAGGAACGCCTCCAGCGGCACCCCGTGCTCGATCACGCTCAGGCAGGTGACCGCGTCGAACGCGCCGTCCGGGTAGTCGGTGGCGGTGATGTCGCCGTACTCGAAGGTCACCGGGCCGTGCTTGGTGGACCTGGTGAACTCCAGGTTGTTGCCGGTCAGCCGGGTGAACCCGTAGAGCCGCAGCCAGGGCAGCACCGGCGAGTAGCGGGCGGCGCCGGCGTCGAGCACCGCGCCGGTGGGCGGCACCGCCTCGAGCACCACGCTGACCGCGCCCAGCAGGTCCCAGTTCTTCGGCTTGCCGGGGTGCAGCGGGAGCCGCAGCCGCCTGCTCTCCCGGGTGGCCGCCTCCCACTCCGCGCTGGTGGACAACACGTCGGTCGGCGGCATCGGGGCCGGCCGGGGCTTCGGCGTGGACCGCCGGCCCTCCAGCCAGCCCTGCACCCGCACCCGCTCCCAGAGCAGCTGCTCGTACACCCGCTTCGCGATCGCGAGTGGGCGGCCCCCGGGTGGTGCGGCCTTGGGCATTACAGCTCCCTCGACTTGATAAACGGACACGCGCTGAGTCGCGCCAGGCTACCGGACGGCCCGCCGCGGACCGAAAATCGCCAGCCGCCCGGCCCGGCCGGGCCGATCAGACCGGCTCGGACGGGTCGATCAGACCCGGGTCGGCCGGGTCGATCAGACCGGTCCGGACGTCGATCAGACCGGGTCGACCAGGGTGGCCACGTACCGGGCCCAGAGCGGCTCGGCGTCCAGCGGCTTGACGCCGGCCCGCAGCTTCTCCGGCATCCCCGGCGCGTAGAACCGGTGCAGCGCCGCGGTCAGGTCGGCCACATCGTCCGGCTCGGCCAGGACGCCGTCCACCCCGTCGGTGACCTGCTCACCGAGCGTGCCGGCCCGGGTGGAGATCACCGGTACGCCGTGCTCGAAGGCGACCCAGGCGTTCTGCGAGGCGGTCGCGCTGCGGTACGGCAGCACCAGCGCGTCCACCCCGGTGAACAGCTCGGGCACCTCGGCGGCCGGGAGGTAGCCCGGGCGCAGCGTGACCCGGCCGGTCAGGCCCAGCTCGGCGATCAGCCGCTCGGTCTCCGCCTGGTCGCTCCAGAACTCGCCGGCCACCGTCAGCGACACGTCCGGCGGGCCGGCGGCCATCGCCCGCAGCAGCACGTCCAGCCCCTTGTACGGGCGGATCACGCCGAAGAACAGCAGCCGCCGGTGCACCGGCGGGACCTCGGCCGGCGCCCCGTCCGCGGCCCCGGCAGCCGCGGCCCCGGCCAGCACGTGCGGCGGCATGGTGGCGACCCGGACCGGCCGGCTGGTCAGCTCCCGGGCCTGCCGGGCCTGCGCCTCGGTGTGCACCAGCACCGAGCCGACCCGGCGCAGGAACTGCCGGGTCAGCGGCTCGTCGACGCGCCGCCGCTCGTGCGGCAGCACGTTGTGGCACAGCGCGACCGTGCGCGGCCGGTTGCCCAGCGCGCGGCTCAGCACCCGGTACGGCGGCGACTGCAGCGAGGTCACCATCGTCAGCACGACCAGCTCGCGGTCGCGCAGCCGGCGGCCGACCCGCCACCAGGAATCCGGCCGGCGCCAGGACATGGTGCTGCGGACCGGCTGGAACGGCCGGCCGTCCGGGACGTCGGTGGTCTGGGTGTCGCCCGGGTAGAGGAATGCCGGGTACTGCGCCGCCCAGGACTCGATCACCACATCGTGCCCGGCGGCGGTGAGCCGGTGCGCCAGTTCGGTGGTGTGGGCCGGGATGCCGCCCTTGTACGGGTAGGTGGGACCGACGATCGCGATGCGCATGGGACGTCAGCGTATCCGGCCGGCGCGGCGGGCCCGCACCGTCCAGCTGGCCGCCTGCGCGAAGTCCACCCCGACCAGCACGATCCGGGAGACCAGCGCGATCGCCAGCGCGGCGGTGCCGCTGACCACGGTGCCCAGGGTCAGCACCATGCCGGCCTCGCGCACCCCGGCGCCGGCCGGGGCGATCACCGCGAGCGGGCCGATCCCGTACGCCAGCGCGAAGCCGCCGATGCTGACCGCGAGCGTGGACAGGTTGGCCGGCCCGCCGACGCCGAGCACCAGCACCCAGGCGTGCAGCCCGAACAGCAGCCAGGACACGAACTGCCAGCCGGCCGCGTGCAGGGTGGCCGTGCCGGTCAGCCGGGCCGGCATCGGCTGCCGCCGGGCCAGCCGCAGCAGCCGGTCCAGCCCCGGCCCGAACACCCGCGGGTGCAGGCCGACCAGCAGCACCGGCAGCAGCAGGCCCAGGAACCAGAGCTTGCGCAGGCTCGCCGCGGCCCCCCAGGGCAGCAGCAGCGCCGCGGTGGTCAGCCCGGTCGCGATCGACATCACGAACGCGACCATCGTGGTGGCCAGCGAGGTCTTGCGCATGATCTTCAGCTCGCGGCCGAGCGTCATGATGCTGACGAAGACCCAGACCGTGCCGGGCAGGTACTTGCCCAGCTGGCCGACGAAGTACAGCCGGCCGACCGCGGGCACCGGCAGCGGCGCGCCCAGGTCGGCCAGGATCGTCCGGTACGCCCGCATGGCCGCGACCTGCGCGAACGCGGCCAGCACAGCCGCCGCGAGCACCGCCAGCACGGACATCTGGCGGAACTCGACCACCAGCTCGTCCCACCGGCTGGCGACGTAGAAGCCACCGAAGCCGAGCACCAGCGCCAGGAAGCCGAACTTGAGCCAGGTGGTCGGCCCGCGCCGGCGCGCCGCCAGCACCGGCGGCGCGTCCTCGTCGACCGGCCCGTCCGCCGGCCCGGTCACGCCGCCGTCGGCGTCGCCGTCGGGCGGCTCGACGAAACCCACCCCGCCGGCCGGCCCGGTCAGGTGTCGGCCCGGGAGCGGACGATCAGGTCGGCCAGCAACGCGATCGATCCGATCAGCAGCCCGACCATGATCAGCAGCAGTGTGCTGACCGTGATCCGGAGCTGGTAGTGGATCAGGTCGACGACCGCCTTGACCACGCCGAGGCCGAACAGCCAGAGCGCGAGCGGCATCAGCACCTTGATCGGGTTGAAGTACATGACCATCCGCAGCACCTGCAGGATGTACCGGTACGCGTCCTTGGTGAAGTGGAACTTCGACCGGCCGGCCCGCTTGCCGTAGGAGATCGGCAGGTAGTCCACCGGGTGCTGGTTGGACAGGAACGACATCGTGATCGTGGTGACGCAGGAGAACCCGGGCGGCAGCAGCCGCAGGTAGGGCAGCGCCACGTCCCGGCGGAAGGCGCGCAGGCCCGAGTTCAGGTCCGGGATCTTGGTGGACGCCAGCCGCTCGGCGATCTTGCGGATGGCCCACTTCGCCGGGACCCGGAGGACCTTGTACGTGCCCTGCTCGGTGGTGCGGGCGCCGACCACCTGGTCCACATCCGGGTTGTCCAGCAGGTACTGGACGAACTCCGGAATGCGCTCGTTCGGGTACGTCATGTCAGCGTCGGTCCAGACGACGATCCGGCCGTACGCCTCACCGGAGCCGATCCGGCGGGCGGTGCCGGAACCGCCGTTGCGGCGGAACGGCATCAGCCGCATGGCCGGGTAAGTCGGCAGCGCTTCCTTCAGGACGGCCAGCGTGTTGTCGGTCGACTTGTCATCGATGACCAACAGTTCGTAACTGAATTCGGTGGCGTCCATGGCCTTGCAGATACGGTCCACCTCGGCCAGTACGTGCTCCTGCTCGTTGTAGCAGGGCAGCACGATCGTGACATCGAGGGAGTTGGGGCCGCCTTTCCGGATGGCACTGGTGGAACTCTGGTGCTCGTGGGTGGGCGGGACGGGGTCGAGCGGCGCAGCGATGCTCACGGGTGCGGACTCCTGCACTGAACTGGCCTGAATCTCTCTGATCTGCGTCGACGGCTGTCGGCAACAGCCGACGATCCTACAAGTGTTCCGACCCCGTCCCGGACCATCGGTCCCCCGGGCGGCCGGCCCGGCGGATATCGTCGCCATTCATCGACATCCGCCGGCAGCCGACAGGGGAGCCTGAGTGAGCCCGTTCCGGACCGAATTCCGTGACTATCAGCGGGCCATGCTCGGTCTGCGCGGAAGCCGGGAGACGTCGGCCCGGGCGTTCTACGCCGGCGTGCTGCGGCACCGGTTGCTCGGCCGGCGCAACATCTGGCTCGGCTCGCGCACCGTGCTGGACGGCGCCGAGCGGGTCGAGGTACGGCCCGGCGGCGCGCTCCGGATCGGGCTGGGGCCGTTCGGGCTGACCAGCGCGTACGACGTGTCGGTGGTGCGGGTCCGGCCCGGCGCCCGGTTCGTCGTGGACGGGATGGTCAGCCTGCAGCGCGGGGTCCGGATCGTGGTGGACAGCGGCGAGCTGCGGATCGGCCACGGCACCAACATCAACGGGTTGACCAAGATCCTGGTGGCCGACTCGGTCCGGATCGGGGCCGAGTGCACCTTTTCCTGGGACGTGCAGATCCTGGACAACGACTTCCACGCGATCACCCTGGACGGCGTCGAGCGCCCGGCCAAGGGCCCGGTGATCATCGGCGACAAGGTCTGGATCGGCACCCGCGCGGTGATCCTGAAGGGCGTCGAGATCGGGAACGGTGCGGTGGTGGCCGCCGGCGCCGTGGTCAACCGGGACGTCCCGCCGGGCACGATCGTCGCCGGCATGCCGGCCCGGGTCGTGGGCAAGGTCGACGGCTGGGCCTGACCCGCCAGCCAGCCGAGCCCGCTGGCCGGCTGGCCGGTGGTCAGCCGCGGCGGGACGGGGCGAACGGCAGCCGCCAGCGCCGGTGCGCGGGCCCGGCCACCGGCACGTGTTCCACCGCCGGCCGGCCGGCGGGCGGTGCCAGCGCCGGCAGCCAGACCCGGCGCAGCACGGCCGGCTCCGGCAGCACGGCGACCCGCTCGGCCCGCCGCACCGCGGCCTCGAACCGGTGCCGGGACAGGTCCGGGCCGGCCGGTCCGTCAACCGCCGGCCCGTCGACCGCCGGTCCGTCGACCAGCTCGGCGGCCACCACCAGCACCACCTCCGGCGCCAGTTCGACCGCCGATCCGGGGAGCTCCGCCCCGGGCCCACCCGGCCGGGGCTGGTCGCCGGTCGGGACGCCCACCGCGGTCGGCTGGCCGGTCGGGGACCAGCCCGGGTCGGCGCCCCAGCGGACCGGCCGCACCTGCTGGGTCACCACCGGGACCAGCACCGCGGCCGGGGCACCGGGCGCCACCAGCACCGACTCGACGAAATGCGCCAGCGGGACGTCGTCCCCGCGCAGCTCGGCCAGCAGCCCGGACGGCAGCTCCGGCGGCCGGTCGGTCAGCTCGATCCGGCTCCGCACCCGGGACGCGAACCGGCCCAGCGCCGCCGCCACCGCCGGGTCCGGCGCGATCAACCAGGCCCGCCAGCGATCGTCCGACTGCGCGGCGAGCGAGACGATCAACTCCTCGGCGTGTTCCGCGCGCAGCCCGGTGACCAGCAGCGTGAGCAGCGGGTCAGAACCGGTAGGGACCGTAGCCGGCACCGATCACCTCCGAGACCTCGTGTGCCGGGTCGATCGGCTCCGGCAGCCGGCCCTCGGCCTGGCGCTGCCGGAACGACGCGGCCGCCCGCTGCGCCACCTCGTCGGTGCCGTGGTCGATGTGGTGCAGCCAGTGCGCCAGCCCGTCCGGCCGGGAGTAGCGGTGCAGGAGCAGCAGGGCGCCCTCGGACGCGTGGAACCGCTCGGTCTCGCCGGCCAGCACCGGCCCGGCCGCGGTGGCCCGCTTGGCGTGGTGCAGCACCGCGAGCGGCGCGTGCCGCAGCCGGTGCCCGGCCAGCCGCAGCCGCCAGGACAGGTCCACGTCGTCGGCGTGCAGGAAGAAGGTGTCCGAGTCGAACCCGCCGACCTGCTCGTACGCGGCCCGCCGGACCAGCAGGCAGGCGCCGGTGGCCCAGGAGATCGCGCCGGTTGCCGGGTCGTACTCCTTCGGGTGCTCGAACGGGGCCTGCCGCGCCTCGGTCAGCGCGATGTCGGGGGAAAGCGCGCGGACGAGTTCGGTGAGCAGGCGCGGAGCGGGGTACGAGTCCG
This sequence comes from uncultured Actinomycetota bacterium, assembly GCA_963714145.1. Classification (GTDB taxonomy): domain Bacteria; phylum Actinomycetota; class Actinomycetes; order Mycobacteriales; family CADCTP01; genus JBBWZH01. The sequence continues at coordinate 5,787,192 of OY970235.1, forward strand.
GGTTCAGGATCAGCAGCAGCTCGGCGCGGTCGGTGGCGCCGGCGAGGAGGGTGTTGTGGCCACCACCATGGCCCAGGTTCACCCCGAAGTGCCGCATCGTCACGTCCGCGACCCCGGCCGCGCGCAGCGATTCGACCAGTTCCGCCCAGACCTCGGCGGGCAGGCACGGCTCGGCCGAACAGTCCCCGAACCGTACCGACACCGCCCCGACCAGCCCGGATGCCAGCGCCGTCTGGATTGTCGCGGCCAGCCCTTCCGCGAGCCGGAGCGCCGTATCGCTCGGCGTGCCGTACAGAATCGACTGCACGCAGACGTCCGGCGGAGACATAGCCGGGCAGCTTACTCAGCAGTCGCGCGACAAGATCGAATAGAGCCGTCCGGCCCACTCGGGCCGGCCGAACAGATCAACAGATCCTATGACGAATGGAGCAGTAGATGAGGTCACGGCGACGCCGTGCGGTGATCACGGGTGGGGCCGGCTTCCTCGGCTCGCACCTCTGCGAACGGCTGCTCACCGACGACTACGAGGTGCTCTGCCTGGACAACTTCAGCACCGGCACCCCGGCCAACCTGGCCCACCTGGTCGGCGGCCCGCTGCGGGTGATCCGCACCGACGTCACCGACTACGTGCACGTGCCCGGCCCGGTCGACGTGGTCATGCACCTCGCCTCGCCGGCGTCCCCGGTGGACTACCTGCGGCTGCCGATCGCCACGCTGAAGGTCGGCGCCCTCGGCGCCCTGCACACGCTCGGGCTGGCCCGCGAGAAGGGCGCCCGCTACGTGCTGGCGTCCACCTCCGAGGTGTACGGCGACCCGCAACTGCACCCGCAGCCGGAGAGTTACTGGGGGCACGTCAACCCGGTCGGCCCGCGCGGCGTGTACGACGAGGCGAAGCGCTTCGCCGAGGCGCTGACCGTGGCGTACCGGTCGACGCACCGGGTGAACACCGGCATCGTCCGGATCTTCAACACGTTCGGCCCGCGGATGCGCCCGGACGACGGCCGAGCCATCCCCACGTTCATCCGGCAGGCGCTGGCCGGCGAGCCGCTGACCGTGGCCGGGGACGGCAGCCAGACCCGGTCCATCTGCTACGTGGACGACCTGATCACCGGCATCGTCGCGCTCGCCGACTCGGACCTGGCCGGCCCGGTGAACATCGGCAACCCGGACGAGATGTCGGTCCGCACCCTGGCCGAGCGGATCCGCGACCTGGTCGGCTCCGAGTCGCCGATCACGTTCGTGCCCCGCCCGGTGGACGACCCGACCGTCCGGCAGCCGGACATCACGCTGGCCCGGGAGCGGCTCGGCTGGGACCCGGTGATCCCGGTGGACGACGGGCTGAAGAAGACCATCGCCTGGATGCGCGATGCCGTGGCCGCCGAGGCCGCCGGGGAGTAGCCCGGCGGCCGCCCGGGTGGGTCAGCGGATCGACTGCACCCGGTAGACGGTGAAGTTGTACGGGATCTGCTGTGCCTTGGCCGGCCGGGCGACGCTGCTCTCCACCCAGTGCGGCAGCGTGCCGGCGAACTGGCCGGCCACCGCGACCGAGATCCCGGGCAGCTTGGGCGGCATCGACGTCCGGTCGTACACCAGGAACACCGGCCGGTCCGGGAAGTGCTCGAGGTAGGCCCGCACGTACCCGGGCACGCTCGCCGGGTTGCCCGGCAGCAGCACGCTCTGGTCGTCGTCCACCAGCCAGACCGGCGAGGCGAACAGGGTCTGCGGCGCGGCGCAGCAGTAGCTCGGCGGCTGCCAGAGGTAGACGCCCTGCTTGTCGCCGGACAGGTCGCCGATCGCCCGGGTCACCCCGTAGCTGCCGCCCCACTCGTCGTGCGACCGCAGCGGCACCGACTGGTTCAGCTGGACGGCGGCGATGAAGCCGGCCAGCCCGAGCGCCACCGCCGGGCCGGCCAGCCTCGGCACCCGCGGCCGGCGGAACGCCCAGATCCAGGCCAGCGCCAGCCCGATCAGCAGCACCATGCCGGGGATCACGGTCGGTACGAAGCGGCGGCCCACCCACATGAAGTACGGCGAGTTCTTCGCGTGCCAGGCGTACAGGGTCAGCAGTGCCCCGGTCATCCCGAGCACCACCCAGGCGGACGGGGACCACCGGCTCAGCAGCACCACCGCGATCCCGACCAGCACCAGCACCAGCCCGGGCCAGCTGAAGAACCATGACAACCGGTACAGGTTGCGCTCGTCGTAGGTGCGGATCAGGCGCGGCCCGTAGTAGGTCGTGTCGGTCTCGAACAGCGGCCGGGCCAGCCCCAGCAGGAACAGGCCGAACGCGCCGAGGGTGAGCAGCAGCCCGGTCCGGCGCTGGAACCGGGGCAGCGCCAGCCGGCCGGTCAGCCAGCCGGCCAGCGGGGTGAGCACCGGCCGCAGCACCAGCGCGCCGGCCACCGAGACGCCGATCGCGGCGAGCACCAGCGGCAGCTTCGGCACCAGCGCGACCCTGGTGTAGAAACCGGCCGGGCCGTACGCCTGCCAGAGCCCGTAGGGCAGCACCACGGCGAGGCCGACCGCGAAGAAGGCGGCCCGGGCGTCGAACCGGCGCAGCACCCAGAGGCAGGCGAGCCCGCCGACCGCGGCCAGCACCAGCAGCAGCCCGTCGGCCCGGTCCAGGTAGCCGGCGCCGACCAGGACACCGGCCAGCAGCGCCGGCCAGCGCCACCGGGTCTGCACGGCCAGCACGATCCCGAGCAGCGTGCCCAGGTAGAGGAACTGGGCCAGGATCTCGGCGGTCGGGTACTTGGCCTGCCAGACCTCCATCATGTTGGTGGCCAGGATGAGGCCGACCGCACCGGCGGCGACGATCCCGCCGAGCCGGCGGGCCAGCACCACCGCGGCCAGCACCGCCAGCACCCCGCACACCGCACCGGTGTTGGCCAGCCCGCCGTATCCGCGCAGGTCGTAGCTGGTCGCCATGGTCGCCGACCACAGGTGGTAGAACTGCGGCACGATCTGCCCGGTCGCCATGTCGTGCACCCAGATGCCGGGGAACCGCGCCCCCGGGCTCTGCAACTGCACCGGCAGCCCGGCCGTTGTCAGCAGCGGGTCGTGCCACTGGTAGGAGCCGCTGCGGGCGATCTCGAACGCGTGCATGACGTAGCCGCCGGGGTCCTTGTCGCCGGCCACGTAGTGGAACCCGGGCAGCAGCAACCAACCGGACAGCAGCCCGGAGCCGCCCATCACCAGCAGCCCGGGCAGGTCGAGCGCGATCCTGGGCCGGCCACCGCCGAACCAGGCCAGCACCGCGAACACGATCAGGATGCCGGCGCTGATCGGCAGCACGGTGCCCAGCCGGTGAATGCCCAGGTGTGCGGTGGCGAGCGAGATCACCGCGACCACGCCGACCGCCGCGGCGGCGGCCAGCACGATCAGCTCACCGAGGGTGACCTGGCCGGCCTCGAACGGGCGCCGGAGCAGGGCCCACCGGCGGTCCGGCTGCGCCTGGCCGGGCTGGCCGCCCGGGGCCTGGTCGGCCGCCGGTTCGGGCCGGTCTTCGGTCAGGGTGCCGGCGGGGGCTCCCGCCGCGGCCGGCTCCGTCGCCGCGTCGGCCGCGGCGGCCGGTGGCTCGGCGGAACGGTCGGTCGAGGGGACGCCGGTCGGCGTGGAGTCCATCAGCGCAGACTAGAGGGCCACCCGCTAGTGCAGGGAATCGGCTGGCCCGGCCTCCGGCGCCGCGCCCGGGACGCCGCGGCCACCGGGGCCGCCGGGGCCGGTCGGGTGCCGGCGCCGGGTCAGCCGGCCGAGCAGCGGGCGGTCCGGCTGCTGCGGCAACCCGACGAAGTTCGCGATCCGGTCGGTGATCCGGCGGGCGTCCCAGTTGTTGATGCCCGGCGCGGCGTGCCGCAGGTAGTAGCGGTCCTCCCGGGTCGGGTGCCGGGTGTCGGCGTACCAGGGCAGGTGCCGGGCCAGGTACGGCGCGCCGGTGCGCAGCGCCGGGATCATCGTGGTGCCGGTGCGCGGGCGGTACAGCGCGAACGTGGTGTCCACCGGGGCCACGTACAGGCCGGGGCGGAACTCCTCGGTCCAGAACCGGGCCTCCCAGCGGCGCACCGCGTCCGCGTGCCGGTAGTGCTCGGGCAGGTTGTCGATCCGCAGCCCGAGCCCGACCTTGACGTACTCCGGGTAGGTGTAGACGGCGTCGTACAGGTGCTCCAGCGCGTCCAGCGGGCAGGCCGGGTCCGGCACCACGTCCGGGTCGGTCTCCACGAAGAACTCGTGCTCGCCGGTCATCCGCTCGATGGTGCCGGACAGCCAGGGCGCCAGCTGGCCCAGGTTCTCCTTCAGCCGGACCACCTGGTGCGGGGACCGCTCCAGGTAGTCGCGCAGCGGCCCGTAGGTGGACGCGTTGTCCACGATCACGATGCGTTGAACCCCGGCACGCTCGAGCCAGCCCACCAGCTCCCGCAGGTAGCTGACCCGGTCCCGGGTGTTGATGAACACGGTGAACCGCGACGACACGGCGACACTGTAGGGCATCTGCCGGTAACCGGTCGGATGATCTTCGCCCGGCGCGGCCGGCGCCGGGCGCGGGTGCGTCCGGGAGTGGGCCGGCCACCCGGTAGCCTGGGTTGACCGCGGTGGCACAGGGGGCCCGCCGCGGCGATCCCCCGGCAGCCAGCGCGAAGGACAGGAATGGCCAGTCTCACCGCCGCGGAGCGGGCGCGCGCCCAGAGCCGGGTCCGCTGGGAGCTGCTGGTGGGCCTCGTCCGCAAGGACCTCAAGGTCAAGTACCAGGGCTCGGCGCTCGGTTTCCTCTGGTCGCTGGCCAACCCGCTGCTGCTGCTGGCGGTGTACAGCTTCGTCTTCCAGGTCGTCTTCAAGTCCGGGGTGCCGGACTTCGGCATCTACCTGATGTCCGGGCTGCTGATCTGGAACGCGTTCTCCGGCTCGCTGGCCGCGGCGGCCGGCTCGGTGGTGGGCAATGCCGGGCTGGTGAAGAAGGTCCGGTTCCCGCTCAGCGTGCTGCCGCTGTCCGCGGTCGGCTTCGCCGCGGTGCACTTCGTGCTGCAACTCGGCGTGCTGGTCGTGGTCATGGTGGTCACCACCTACTCGTTCGTCAGCCCGGCGCTGCTGCTGGTGGTACCGGCGCTGGCGGTGGCGACGCTGTTCACGATCGCGCTCTCGTTCATCGTGGCGGCGCTGAACGTGCGCTACCGCGACACCCAGCACTTCGTCGAGATCCTGCTGGTGGCCTGGTTCTGGGTGAACCCGATCGTCTACCCGGTGGCCCAGGTGCACGGCCCGCTGGCCAAGCACGGCTGGGCCTGGGAGGCCTACTTCCTGAACCCGATGGCCGGCGTGATCACCACGATGCAGCGGGCCATCTACAACCAGCCCTACTACACGCCGGTCAAGGGCGGGCCGGAGCAGCTGCTGCTGGCCGACCCGGGGTACACCTTCTACCTGGAGCAACTCGCCATCGGCGCGGTGATCTCCGGCCTGCTGCTGCTGCTCGGCCGCTGGCTGTACCGCCGGCTGCAGGGCGACTTCGCCGAGGAGCTGTAGGCATGGCCGACCAGTCCGAGCTGGCCATCCAGGCCACCGGAGTCAGCAAGAAGTTCCGCAGCGCGCGCAGCGCGACCAGCCTGAAGGAGCGGCTGCTCGGCCGTGCGGCCGGCTCGGCCGAGGACTTCTGGGCGCTGCGCGACGTCAACGTGGAGATCCCGCGCGGCGGCACGATCGGCCTGATCGGGGCGAACGGGTCGGGCAAGTCGACGCTGCTGAAGGTGCTGGCCGGCATCCTGCTGCCGACGTCCGGCGAGGTCGCCGTGCACGGCCGGATCTCCTCCCTGCTCGAACTCGGCGCCGGCTTCAACGGCGAGCTGTCCGGCCGGGACAACGTCTTCCTGAACGCCTCGCTGCTGGGCCTGTCCCGCAAGCGAGACCGAGGCGCTCTACTCGGCTCGATCCTGGAGTTCTCCGAGCTGGAGAACTTCATCGACGACCCGGTGAAGCACTACTCCTCGGGCATGTACGTCCGGCTCGGCTTCGCCGTCGCGGTGCACGTCGACCCGGACATCCTGCTGGTGGACGAGGTGCTCGCGGTCGGCGACGAGGCGTTCGCGCGCAAGTGCCTGGACAAGATCGACGAGTTCCAGCAGGAGGGCCGGACGATCCTGTTCGTCAGCCACGCGCTGGACCTGGTCGAGCGCATCTGCGACCGGGCGATCGTGCTGCACCACGGCGAGGTGGTCTACGACGGCGACCCGGAGTGGGCCACCGGCACGCTGCGCGGCCTGCTGGGGGTGGACTCGCCGCGCGGCGGCGAGGTGTCCGGGCCCGGGCTGGCGTTCGCGGAGGTCCGGTACAGCTCCGAGCCCGGCGGCCCGGCCCGCGACGTCTACGCCGGCGGCGAGCCGCTGACCATGCGGATCGCGCTCACCGTGGACGCCGACAGCGCGGCCAAGGCCGGTGTGCTGACCGTGGTGGTGATGGGCGCCGGCGGCGTGCCGATCTGGGTGATGACGGCGACCCCGGAGACCGGCCTGCCGGCCGGCCCGGGCCAGTGGGAGATCGACTTCGAGCTGCCCGAGCTGCCACCGCTGCTCGGCCGGTTCGTGGTCGCGGCCAGCCTGGCCGAGGCGGACGGCGGTGCGGTGATCGCCGCGCACACGTTCGGGGACGGGTTCAACGTCAAGGGCGGCGGCCAGGAGACCGGCCTGCTCCGGGTCCCCTACCGGGTCGGGCCGAGCGCTGCGGCCAAGTAGCCGCGGCAGACAGGAACCAGCACTACAGATGGACCGGTACGACACGGGGATCGGCACTACACAGGGAGTGGGACTGCTGGCTGGGAACGGACGACGGGCTGGGAACGGACGATGAGAGCCGCTATCTACAACCGGTTCTGGCACTCGATGGGAGGCGGCGAGCGACACTCGGGGATGATCGCGGCGCTGCTCAGCGAGGATGGCGTCGAGGTCGACCTGGTCGGCCACAGCGACGTCGATCGGGACGAGTTGGCCAGCCACCTGGGCCTGGAGCTGGCCAAGGTGCGGATGCGGGTGGTGCCCGACCGCGGTGAGGACGACCTGGTCCAGCTGTCCGAGGAATACGACCTGTTCGTGAACGCCACGTACATGTCCCGGCTGCGGCCGCGGTCCCGGCACGCGGCGTACCTGTGCTTCTTCCCGACCCCGTTCGACCACGACCTGTCGCCCTGGCGGAAGGCCGCGGTGCGCACGATCGGCCCGCGGCTGCGCCAGCTTCGCGAGCACCTGGGCATCGGCTGGGGCATCGGCTGGTATCCGCCGGAGGGCGGCCGGCGCCGGCAGTGGGGCTGGACCAACGGCGACGGGGTGCTCACCATCGAGCCCGGCGGGCAGCGCGAGCTGCTCGCCGAATTCGGCCGGCCGGGCGCGGACGAGCCGGTCAAGCTGGCCGTCGAGGACGGTGACGGCTCGGTGCTGCTGTCGTTGACGGTGACGCCGGAGTTCCAGCGCCGGCCGATCCCGCTGCCGGCCAGCACCACCGGCCGCGAGCTGCACTTCCGCTCGGACACGTTCGTGCCCGGCGCGCACGACAAGCGCCAGCTGGGGGTGGCGGTGTCCCGGCTGCGGGTGGCCGGGGTACGGCCCGGGCCGCGCGAGCTGGTCGCGGCGCGGTTCCCCTGGCTGCTGCGCGACCCGCGCGACCTCAGCTTCCTCGCCGGCTACGACACCGTGCTGGCCAACTCCGAATACACCCGGGGCTGGATCAACCGGCTCTGGCACCTGGACGCGGACGTGCTCTACCCGCCGATCCAGGTCGAGCGGCTGCACCCGGAGCCGGTCCGGGAGCGGACCATCCTCACCGTCGGCCGGTTCTTCGAGCCCGGGCTGGGGCACGCCAAGCGCCAGCTGGAGATGGTGCAGATGTTCGGCCACCTGAGCCGGTCCGGCCAGCTCGACGGCTGGACGTTCCACCTGGTCGGCGGCTGCGAGGACTCGCAGCGGCCGTACCTGGAGCAGGTCACCACCGCCGCGGACGGGCTGCCAGTCAAGATCCACCCGAACGCGCCGCGGGCGGAGGTGGAGAAGCTGCTGTCCACCGCGTCCATCTTCTGGTCGGCCACCGGCTACGGCGAGGACGAGGAGAAGGCGCCCTGGGCCAGCGAGCACTTCGGGATGACCACGGCCGAGGCGATGGCCGGCGGCTGCGTCCCGGTGGTGATCGACCGGGCCGGGCAGCGCGAGATCGTCCGGGACGCGGTGGACGGGTTCCGCTGGTCCACCGCGGCTGAACTGGGCGACCGGACGGTCCAGCTGGCCGGCGACGAAGAGCTGCGGGCCCGGCTGGCGGCGTCCGCGGTGCAGCGGGCGCAGCAGTACAGCGACGCCGCCTTCGCCGACCGCTGGCGGCACATCGTGGAATTGCGCGACCTGCTCCGGTGACCACCGTGAGTACCCGCTTGATCACGGTCGGACTGGACGCCACCCCGCTGCTCGGCCACCGCACCGGCATCGGCCGCTACGTGCAGCAACTGCTGGCCGCGCTGGCCAACGGCGTGGCCGACGGCGTGGCCGGGCCGACCGGGCCGACCGGGGCGGGCGGGGCGGGCGGGGCGGCCCGGTCGGACGCAGTGGCCGGGCCGGGCGGGGCGGCCGGGCCGGATGCAGTGGCCGGGTCGGACGCAGTGGCGGGTCCGCATGGACGGGCGACCGGGCCGGGCGGGGTGACCGGGCCGACCGGGGCAGGCCAGGCGGGCCAGGCCGGGTTGAGCCTGGTGGCGGCGGCGTTCACCTGGCGTGGGCGGGACGGCCTGACCCCGGCGGCACCGGCGACGGTCCGGCTGGCCGGGCGGCGGGCACCGGCCCGGGCGCTGCAGGAACTCTGGGCCCGATCCGAATGGCCGCCGGTGGAGTGGCTCACCGGCCGGCTGGACGTCATGCACGGCACCAACTTCGTGCTGCCCCCGTCCCGCCGGGCCGGCGGCGTGGTCACCGTGCACGACCTGGCCTACCTGCACTCCCCCGCGCTGGTCGGCGCGGTGTCGCTGCGCTACCGGGAACTGGTGCCGCGGTCACTGCGCCGGGCCGCGCTGGTGCTCACGCCGACCCGGGCGGTGGCCGACGAACTGACCGAGGCGTACCGGCTGGACGCGGACCGGGTCCGGGTGACGCCACTGGGCGTGGACCCGGGCTGGGCCGCGACCGACCGGCCCACCCCCGGCTGGCTGGCCGACCGCGGCCTACCACCGGAGTACCTGCTCGCGGTCGGCACGCTGGAGCCGCGCAAGGGCCTGGACGTCCTGCTCAGCGCGTACGCCGCCGTGCACGCGGCGGACCCGGACGTCGCGCCGCTGGTGCTGGTCGGGCCGGCCGGCTGGGGCCCGGAGCTGGACCTGTCCGGGCTGCCGCCGGCCGCCGTCCGGCTGCCCGGCTACCTGGCCGAGCCGGACCTGCGCCGGGTCGTCGCCGGCGCCCGGCTGCTCGCGTTCCCGTCCCGGTACGAAGGCTTCGGGCTGCCGCCGCTGGAGGCGATGGCGGCCGGCGTGCCGGTCGTGGCCAGCGACCTGGCCGCGGTCCGGGAGGTGACCGGCGGGCTGGTCCGGCTGGTGCCGGCCGGCGCGGCCGAGCCGCTCGCCGCCGCGCTCCGGACCGAACTGGACCAACCGACCCCGGCCGACCGGCTGGCTGCCGCCCGGCAGCACGCGCTCGCGCACACCTGGGCGCGCTGCGCGGAGCTGACCGCCGCGGCCTACCGGCAGGCGGTCGGCTGACCGCGCGATAGCGGCCACCGCGTACGTATTAAGGTGAGCGGCCCCACCGGCGAGTCCACAGACCACGCCGGGGCGCCCGAGCAGGAAGGTGCCGAACCGTGTCCATCTACGCAGCAGCCCGGAACCGGTTGCGGGCGGTCCTGGTGCACCGGAAGCAGTCCGGCGACCCGCGGCTGCGCGCCTGGCCGGAGGCGACGGCGACGTCCACCGACGGTTGGCAGAGCGTCTGCAACATCTGCGGCTGGCATGGCACCGAGTTCGCGTCCGGCTATCACAGCGAGGGCGCGCTGTGTCCGTGCTGCGGCAGCATCGCCCGGGACCGCTTCCTCTACTGGTGCTGGACGCACCGCACCGACTACCGCGGCAAGGACCGGGTGCTGGAGACCAGCCCGCGGCTGAACGACCGGTACCGCCAGGTGATGCGGCAGCGGGTGCAGTACACCGCCAGCGACTACGACGAGTCGGCGCACCGGGCGATGATCAAGCTCGACATCCAGAACATCGAGCTGCCGGACGCGAGCGTGGACGCGGTGCTCACCCCGCACGTGCTCGAACACGTCCCGGACACCGAGAAGAGCCTCGCCGAGCTGTACCGGATCCTAGCTCCGGGCGGGCACCTGTTCCTGGAGATCCCGATGCCGCAGGGGGTCACCGCGCCGCCGCCGGCGGACAAGCCCGAGTACCACGGCGACAACACGCTGGTCTACTGGCGATTCGGCTGGGACCTGCGGGAGAAGCTGATCGCGGCCGGCTTCGAGACCGAGGCGCTGGTCACCGCCGACCTGGCCGAACGGGTCCGGTCCGGCGACATCGACTCCGGGTACGGCGGCGACGACTGCGACGAGGTCGACCTGCTCCGGCACGCCGACGCCGACAAGATGACCCCGGTGGCCGACAGCCGGGAAGCCCGCCGCTACGGCTTCCTCCCCGACTTCATGTTCATCTGCTGGCACGGCGTAAAGCCCGCCTGACCGGCCCTGTCCGTAACTCAGCCCGCCGCGGGCGCGAGGTACCCCAGCACGTCCACCACGACCTGAGCCGTGCCGTAGCCGTTGAACACCGAGACCCGGCCGTCCGGGCGGATCCGCGCGAACACCAGGTTGCTGCCCCAGTCGCCGGCGAGCAGATCGACGTGCTGCACCGGCGGCCGGCGCCCGGCGCCGAACACCGTCAGGTAGGTGTGTGTGCTGGCCAGGCCGGTGACCTGCAACATCACCCCGGCCGTCCCGGCTGGCGGCGTGGGCAGCCCGGCCACACCGGTGACCGGTAGCGCGCCGGTCGCGCCCGGGCCGATCCGCAGGTTGGCCACCCGGCGGCGCGGCACCATGGTGAACTCCTGGCCTGGTTCGCCGCCGCCGGCCGGGCCGAACCAGCCGTCCAGGTCGAGGAAGTACCGCGGGGTCGCCGGGCCGTCGTACCGGATCCCGATCAGGCCGTTGGCCGGCAGCCCGGCTACGACGTGCACCGACTGCGTCCAGCCGGCCTGGTAGCGCAGGGTCGCGGCGGCCGGCGGTGCCTGGTCGTGCGGGAAGAGCCGCAGCACGCCGCCGCTGCCACCGGGGCCGACGTGCAGGGTCAGCGAGACGCCGGTCGCCGCCGCCGGAACCGCGCCGAGGCTGAACCCGCGAACGTCGATGTACCTGATCGTCAGCGGCCGCGCCCCACCCCAGGCGGTGTCGTAGATCCGCCGCGGCGGCACCGGGTGATAGGCGGCGCCGGCCGGATCGGGACCGGCGGCGGTCAGCGGGAGGTAGCCGACCGCCTCCAGCACCACGTCCGCCATCGGTCGCAGCACCGCCACGCTGATCCGGCCGTCCGCGCCGATGCCGACCACCGTCGGGCCGGGCACCGGGAATGTCCCGGCCGGCCGGGCCGCGCCGACCGGCGGCGGGGTACCTGCCGGCCAGGCCAGCAGCCAGTTGCCGGCGGTCGAGCAGATCCCGCCGCCACTGAGCGCGACCGCCGCCACGCCGCTGGCCGGGATGCCGCCGACGCCGAGCACCGGCACGTCCACCCGGCCGCCCGGGGTCAGCGGCAGGCCGGGGCCGCCGCCCAGCCCGGTGCGCGTGTCCAGCACCCGGACCGGCGCGATCGGCACGTACCCGGCCGGCCCGGCCGCCGGCTGGGTACCGGTCGGTGCGGCCGGCGCGCTGCCGGACGACTGGAGGGTGAGCGCCGCGCCGAACGGCACCGCCTGCCGGCGGGCGGCGCTGGCCGTCACGGTGATCCGGAAGCTACCCGGCCGCAGCGGCCGGCCGGCCTGGTCGGTCGGGCTCCAGCGCAGGTCGATCCGGTTGCTGTTGCCGGTGTAGCGGCGCAGCACCACGGCCGGGCAGTCGCCGGTCACGGTCACCGTCCAGAACGAGAGCCGCCAGAGCGTGGCGGTCAGCCGCGGGCTGGCGTTGGCCGGGTAGCCGACCACCGTCGGGGTGACCGTCGGGTTGAGCAGCCCCGTGCCCATGATCGTCGTCACCTTGGCCCGGATCACCGCGAGGGTCGCATAGCCACGGTTGCCCGGGCAGTCGGTCGCGCCGACGTCCCGATGCCCGGAGATGACCCGCTTGCTGACCACCACCCCCTTGGCGTACCGGGACGTGCCACCGCCGGCGGAGGTGAGCTGGGTGATGCCGTTCGGGTCCTGGTAGTGCGCCGCCAGCTTCCAGGCGAACAGCGCGGCCAGCGAGTTCACCACCACCGCCGGCACCGCCGCCGTGGAGTACGTGCCGAGCATCGCCGCGCCGAACGTCTGGTAGTTGAACCCGCCGGTGTGCGCGCCGATCACGGCCGAGTCGACACCGCCGTACCGGCCCTCCCAGATCCGACCGAACCGGTCGACGATGAAGTTGTAGCCGATGTCGCCCCAGCCGCGGGTGCGCGAGTGGTACGCGTAGATCGAGCGCAGCATCGCCGGCACGTCGGCCGCGGTGTAGTTGTTCGTCTCGACCGTGTGGTGCACGAACCCGGCCTTGATCGTCGGCGCGTACTCCGGGTCCCAGCCCATCAGCCGCGGGTCGGCCCCCCACTGCGCCCGGCTGTAGATCCCCGGCCGCACCGCCGCGCTCAACCCCGGCGGTACCGCCGCTCCGCCCACGCCCGGCACCGCTCCGCCACCACCCGAACCATCCGCACCGCCCGGGCCGGGTGGTGCGGCCGGGCCAACGGACCCGTCCGGGCCAGGCGCATCCTCCGGGCCGGCCGAACCACCCGGCCCGGCTGAACCACCCGGCCCGGCTGAACCACCCGGGCCAGCCGAACCACCCGGGCCAGCCGAACCACCCGGGCCAGCCGAACCACCCGGGCCAGCCGAACCACCCGGGCCGGCCGAACCACCCGGGCCGGCCGAACCACCCGGGCCGGCCGAACCACCCGGGCCGGCCGAACCACCCGGGCCGGCCGAACCACCCGGGCCGGCCGAACCACCCGGGCCGGGCGGGCCGGCCGGTGGGGTGGATGCGGTGGGCGGCCGGATCGCCGGGTAGGCCGGGGCGCGAACGGTGTCGGCGGCTGAGCTGCCGGGGTCGACCAGGGTCAACCGCACGTCCCGGGGCTGCGGCCCGGTCGCGATCAGCCGCAACTCGACCGCGTCGCTGCGCCCGGTCCAGATCAGATCGGTGCCACCGCGATCGGTCGCGCCGCGGCGGGACGGGTCCGGCTCGGTGTCACCCGGGCCTAGCTCCGACCAGCCGGACCAGGCCCCGGCGGCCAGCCGGTGCCGGACGCTGATCCGGACATCCCGCACCGCCGGGTCGGCCAGCCAGGTCACGCCGAGCGCCGAGTACGCCAATGTCCGCGCCCGCGAGACCGCCAGCGTGCGGCCGCCCCGCTCGGCCCGGACCGTGACACCCGGCGCCGGCGCGGCGACGCTGCCCAGCCGCACCTCGGTCAGGCGCGGCGCGACCGCCCCGGAAGCCGGCACGGCCGGCGTCGCGGCGCCGGCCAGGTGGCCCGGTGCGGCCGGTCGCGGCGCCGCCGCGACCGGACCGGCCGACACCAGCATCGGCACGACGAGCGCAAGGACAGCGGACGGCAGCAACAGGCGACGCACGATCGACCCCCCGATAACGCAGCGTAGCTACGCCGTTCTACCACGTCACCGCCCGCTCGCTCCGATCCGGGTCGTCCCGGCCCCGAGTGACGACTTCGAGCGCCAGCACCCGGCCCGCCGGCGACGCCGTGCCGACGCCGGTGACGCCTTGCCGACCACGGTGACGCCGTACCGGCACCGGTGACGCCGTACCGGCACCGGTGACGCCTTGCCGGCACCAGTGATGCCTTGCCGGCACCAGTGACGCATTGCCGACGCTGGTGACGGCGTACCTACCACGGTGACGCCGTACCGGCACCGGTGACGTCTCGCCGACGCCGGTGATGGCGTGCCGACGACACCCAGCAGCCGAACTCGTCACCGGTGGAACCAGGCCATCACCCATGTCTGCCCCAGCACCGCCGAGCCACCACCACACGTACCCCGCGGGTGCCGTGAGTCAGCACGGGTGACGAGTTGCGCGCGCGAGTGACGACGCCCTTCGACAGGTGGCGAGTTCCAGGTCCCCGGTGACGGCGCAGAGGCGACACCCGCGCACCAAACTCGTCACCCGGCACCCGCACCCGACACCCGCGCCCGCAACTCCTCACCGCCGACCCCGCCACGCACCACGCGCCCCGCCACGCACCACGCATCCCGCCACGCACCACGCGCCACGCGCCCCGCCACGCACCACGCATCCCGCCACGCACCACGCGCCACGCGCCACGCGAGCACCCCGCCACCCGAGCACCCGCCAGAGCAGGTGGGCACGGGCGCGCCGGCCCGCAGCGCTCCGCCCGCCACACGCAGCCCCGCAGCGCCCCACCCGCAGCATGGACCGCTACCCGCAGCCCGCCGCGCTACCCGCTGCGGAGGACGCCGCCACGCTCCGCGACCGCGCTCTCCGCCCGGATGGAATGTGGTGGATCAGGCGGTCCGGACCGCCGGGCGCAGCGCGGGGCCGATCTCGGTGAAGGCGCGGTGCAGCGCGTCCGGCCAGGGTGGCAGCGGTGGCAGCCCGGCGGCCAGCCAGGAGTCCGGGGCGAGCACGGCGTACGCCGGCCGCCGGGCCGGGAGCGGGAACCGGTCGGTGCTGGTGCGCCGCACCCGGTCCGGGTCGGCGCCGAGCTCGGTGAAGATCGCCCGGGCCAGCCCGTACTTGCTGGTGTCGCCGCTGTTCGTGCAGTGGTAGACCCCCGCCGGGGCGGCGGAGAGACCGAGCGCGACCAGCCCGCGGGCCAGGTCGGCGGACCAGGTCGGCGAGCCGCGCTGGTCGTCCACCACCTCGAGGGTGTCCCGGTCGCGCTCCAGCCGGGCCATGGTCTTGACGAAGTTGCCGCCGGTCTCGCCGTAGACCCAGGCCGTGCGCACCACGTAGGACGCGGCCGGCAGCGCGGCCCGGACCGCTTGCTCACCGGCCAGCTTGGAGCGCCCGTAGGCCGACTGCGGGCCGGTCGGCGCGTCCACCTGGTAGGGCTCGGTGCGGTCCCCGGCGAAGACGTAGTCGGTGGAGACGTGCACCAGCCGCGCCCCGTACCGGCCGCAGGCGCCGGCCAGCAGCCCGGGCGCGACCCCGTTCACCAGCGTGGCCCGGGCCTCGTCGGCCTCCGCCGCATCGACCGCGGTGTACGCCGCCGCGTTCAGCACCAGCGCCGGCCTGGCGTCGGCAACCGCGGCGTCCACTTCGGACTGAACAGTAATGTCCACTTCGGACCGGGTCAGCCCGATCGGCTCGATGCCGTCCACAGTGGACAGAACCCGGAGCAGGTCCGAGCCGAGCTGTCCGGCGGCACCGGTGACCAGCCAGCGGGAGCGGCTCACCGGCTCAGCGCGGCCCGCTCGCGCAGCGGCTCCCACCAGGCGCGGTTGTCCTGGTACCAGCGCACGGTCGCGGCCAGCCCATCGGAGAAGCTGGTCTGCGGGGTGTAGCCGAGGGCGGCCAGCTTGCTGTGGTCGACCGAGTAGCGGCGGTCGTGGCCCTTGCGGTCCTCGACGTACTCGACCATCTCCCAGCCGGCGTCGCAGGCCTCCAGCAGCTGGCCGACCAGCTCCTTGTTGGTCAGCTCCCGGCCCCCGCCGATGTTGTAGAACTCGCCCGGCTGGCCCTGCTCGGCCACCAACTGGATGCCGCGGCAGTGGTCGTCCACGTACAGCCAGTCCCGGACGTTCAGGCCGTCGCCGTACAGCGGCACCTTGCGGCCGTTGAGCAGGTTGGTGACGAACAGCGGGATGACCTTCTCCGGGAACTGGTAGGGCCCGTAGTTGTTCGAGCACCGGGTCACCGAGACGTTCAGCCCGTAGGTGCGCGCGTAGGCCCGGGCCAGCAGGTCGGCGCCGGCCTTCGCGGCCGAGTACGGCGAATTCGGCTCCAGCAGGTGCTGCTCGGTCCACGAGCCGGTCGGGATCGTGCCGTAGACCTCGTCGGTGGAGACCTGCACAACCCGGCCGACGCCATGCTGCAGGCAGGCGTCGAAGACCTGCTGGGCGCCGACGAAGTTGGTCAACGCGAACTCTCCGGCGCCCACGATCGAACGGTCGACGTGGCTCTCCGCGGCGAAGTTCACCACCAGGTCGTGCCCGGGCAGCGCGGCGTCCAGCGCGGCCCGGTCGCAGATGTCGCCAGCCACGAACCGGTACCGCGGGCTGTCCGAGACCGGGGCGAGGTTGGCCAGGTTGCCGGCGTAGGTCAGCTTGTCGTAGACGGTGACCTCGGCATCGGCCAGGCCCGGATAGACCCCGGACAGCACGCTGCGCACGTAATGCGAACCAATGAAACCGGCACCGCCGGTCACGAACAGACGCATGCGGGTAGTCCTCCGCCTCGTTGGGTATCACCGTGGAACAGGGTGCGGTCGGATCCGGCCGGCTCATCGCAGCGCCCGATGCGCGCGGCGCAGCGATGGACCGACACGCCGAGCAGTCTTTCAGACCGGCTGGCGGGCCATGCCCGGCCGCCGTCATTACCCTCGGTATCAGCGCCAAGTACGTCGAGCTACAAATGCAACTTTCGGGGGGTGTCGGCCGTCCTTCAGGGCGAGTGGGCCCGACAGCGGGTCCGACATGCGGGGCCCGGTTGAACCGGACTGATGCAGACAGCGTCTCGTCCGTGGGATCCGTGGAGAGGACACGAGGACAGCCGTGAGTACGCCCAGGGAACCGGGCCCGATAGACCCGCGCCGGCAACTTCCGCCGGAACTCGACCCGCGTGGCCGGTCCGGCCACGGCCAGGCCCAGCCCGGTGGCCACCAGTCCGGCGGCTACCAGCCGGGCGGATCCGCGGGCGCCGGCAGCGGCGACCGGTACGGCGACCTCTACGGCTGGTCCGACGACCGGCCCGGTGCCAACCTGCCGCCGGCCGGCCCACGGCCGCCGGCCCCGCCCGGCCCACCGCGGCGGCCGACCGGTGGCAGCGGCGGTGGCAACTACGGTCGGCGCTCGCCGAAGCAGCGGGTCCTGCTGGCTGCCAAGGTGATCGCCGGCGTCGTCTCGCTGGCGCTGCTGGCCACCAGCGGCTTCCTCTACTTCCTCTACCGCGACTTCAACGGCAAGGTCAGCCGGGTCAACGCGATCGGAGCGGCCACCGTGGCCGACTCGGACGGGCAGGACGAGAACATCCTGCTGGTCGGCAACGACGACCGGTCCACCGCGACGGCGGCCGAGCTGAAGGAGCTCGGCACCGAGATGGACCCGGGCAAGAACACCGACACGATGATCCTGCTGCACGTGCCGGCCGACGGCCGCAAGGCGACCGCGATCTCGTTCCCGCGCGACTCGTACGTGAACATTCCCGGCTTCGGCAAGGGCAAGCTGAACGCGGCGTACGCCGACGGCACCTACGGCTCCGGCGGCAAGGCCGACCCGGACCGCGGCCGGCAGCTGCTGGTGCGCACGATCAGCGAGCTGTCCGGCATCCGCATCGACCACTACGTGGAAGTCGACCTGCTCGGCTTCTACCGCATCACCAAGGCGATCGACGGCGTCGAGGTCTGCCTGAAGCAGCCGGCCAAGGACCGCTTCTCCGGCATCGACCTGCCCGCGGGCAAGCAGACCATCGAGGGCAAGCAGGCGCTGGCGTTCGTCCGGCAGCGACACGGCCTGCCCAACGGCGACCTGGACCGGATCGCCCGGCAGCAGTACTTCCTCGCCGCCACGTTCCGCAAGATGAAGAGCGCCGGCGTGATCGGCAACCCGGTGAAGCTCAAGCGGCTGCTGGACGCGATCGGCACCTCGGTCCGGATGGACACCGGGCTCGACCCGCTGCAGCTGGCCCGCCAGGTGCGCGGGCTGGCCAACGGCAACCTCGAGTTCAAGACCGTGCCGAACAAGGGTCCGTCCAATGTGGACGGCAAGAGCGTGGTGCTGCTGGACGACGCCAAGCTGCCGGCGTTCTTCAAGAGCGTGGTGGGCGGTTCCACCAGTAGCGGCAACAAGAGCAGCGCGCCGGCCAAGACCGTCCCGCGCGGGCAGGTCGCGGTGCAGGTGTTCAACGGCTCCGGCCGCAAGGGCCTGGCCACGCAGACCGCGACCCAGCTGCGGTCGGCCGGCTTCACCGTCGCCAGCACCGGCAACGCCGACCGGAACAACTACCAGCAGACGGTGATCCGGTACGACCCGGAGAACCTGGCCCAGGCCAACACGCTGGCCGCCGCGGTCCCCGGCGCCGAACTGCAGGAACAGGGCTCGGTCAACGGCGTGCAACTGGTGCTCGGGGCCGACTTCGCCGGCGTCCGGTCGGCCAGCGGCAACACCGCCACCAAGCCGCCGGCGAGCACCGCGACCACCGCCAGCAACGGCAACAACCCGGCCCGCACCGCCGCCGACACCGGCTGCATCAACTAACCCACAGCCGGCGGGCCGGCCTGCCAGCCGGGCAGGCCGGCCCGCCCGGCTGGCAGACAGACAGACAGGCCCGCCCGCCCGGCGGGCAGGCCGGCCCGCCCGCCCGGCTGACAGACAGACAGGCCCGCCCGGCTGGCAGACAGGCACTGCCGGGGGCCGGCCGGCCCGCAGGCCGGTCGGCGGCCCCCGGCAGGCCCGCCCCGCCGGGGGGCCGGCCGGGCTGGCGTGATCTGCTGGCGGGCATGGCCGCGACCGACTCGTTGCTGGCCGGCGCGCTGCGGCGCGACCAGGCCGGACCGCTGCTGACGTACTACGACGACCGCACCGGCGAGCGGGTCGAACTGTCCGCCGGCACGCTGGCGAACTGGGTGGCCAAGACGGCCAACCTGCTGGTGGACGACGTCGGCCTGGCGCCCGGCGAACGGGTCGCGGTGCTGCTGCCGGCGCACTGGCAGACCGCGGCGGTGCTGCTCGGCGGCTGGGCGGCCGGCGCGGTGCTGACCACCGACCCGGTCGCGGCCACGGTGGCGTTCTGCACCGCCGACGCAGTGGCCGGGTGCGTCGCGGCCGGCGTCCCGGAGATCTTCGCGCTGCCGCTGGCCCCGCTCGGCCGCGGCTTCGACGGCGAGCCGCCGGCCGGCGCCCGGGACTACCCGGCGGACGTCCGCGGCCAGGGCGACCGGTTCGCCGGCCCGCCGGTGCCGCCCACGGCCGCCGCGCTGGCCGGCGACGCCACCGCCGGCACCCCGGACACCAGCGGCGCCGAACTGGTCACGCTGGCCACCGCCCGGGCCACCGGGCTGGGCCTGCTGCCCGGCGACCGGATCCTGAGCGTGACCGGCTGGGACGCCCCGGCCGACTGGGTGGACGGGCTGCTCGCCCCGCTGGCCGCCGGCGCATCGGTGGTGCTCTGCCCGTTTCCGGACCCGGACCGGCTGCCGGCCCGGGTGGCGGCCGAACAGGTGACCGCGACGCTGGGCGTGACGGTCGCCGCCGTGCGCACCCTGTAGTCGGGCCGGGTCGATAGAGTCGTACCGGGGTCTGACGAGGGAGGACGCGGGATGGACTGCTGCCGGCGACGGGGCGGTGCGGCGTGATTGACAAGGTGGTGGCGAGCGCCGCGGAGGCGGTCGCCGACGTGCCGAACGGCGCCTCGCTGGCGGTGGGCGGGTTCGGCCTGTGCGGCATCCCGGAGACGCTGATCGAGGCGCTGCTGAACCTCGGGGTGACCGACCTGGCCACCGTCTCGAACAACTGCGGCGTGGACGAGTGGGGCCTGGGCATGCTGCTCGGGGCGAAGCGGATCCGCCGCACCACCGGTTCGTACGTGGGCGAGAACAAGGAGTTCGAGCGCCAGTTCCTGGCCGGCGAGCTGGAGGTCGAGCTCTGCCCACAGGGCACCCTGGCGGAGCGGCTGCGGGCCGGCGGCTCGGGCATCCCGGCGTTCTACACGCCGGCCGGGGTGGGCACCCAGATCGCCGAGGGCGGGCTGCCCTGGCGGTTCGACGGGGCCGGCGGGGTGGCGCTGGCCAGCCCGCCGAAGGAGACCCGCACCTTCAACGGCCAGGAGTACGTGCTGGAGGAGGGCATCGTCTGCGACTTCGCGCTGGTCCGGGCAGCGGTCGGCGACCGGCACGGGAACCTGGTGTACGACGCCAGCGCGCGCAACTTCAACCCGCTGGCCGCGATGGCCGGCCGGATCACGATCGCCGAGGTGGAACGGCTGGTGGAGCCCGGCGAGATCCCGGCCGAGCACGTGCACACCCCGGGCATCTTCGTCCAGCGGGTGGTCGGGCCGCTCGGCGAGGACGGCAAACGGGTCGAGCGCCGCACCATCCGCCCGCGGCCCGGCCAGGAGGCCTGAGATGGCACTGACCCGCACCCAGCTCGCCGCCCGGGTGGCCCTGGAGCTCTGGGACGGCCAGTACGTGAACCTCGGCATCGGGCTGCCCACGCTGGTGCCGAACTACGTGCCGGCCGGCGTCAACGTGGTGCTGCAGTCGGAGAACGGCATCCTCGGGGTCGGGCCCTACCCGTACGACGACGAGGTCGACCCGGATCTGATCAATGCCGGCAAGGAGACCGTGACGATCCTGCCGGGCGCCTCGTTCTTCGACTCGGCCGCCTCGTTCGGGATGATCCGCGGCGGGCACATCGACGTGGCGGTCCTCGGCGCGATGCAGGTGTCGGTCCGCGGTGACCTGGCGAACTGGATGATTCCCGGCAAGCTGGTCAAGGGCATGGGCGGCGCGATGGACCTGGTGCACGGCGCCAAGCGGGTCCTGGTGATGATGGAGCACGTCGCCCGGGACGGCTCGCACAAGATCGTGAACGAGTGCTCGCTGCCGCTGACCGGGAAGACCTGCGTGCAGCGGATCATCACCGACCTGGCCGTGCTGGACGTCACCGCGGACGGCCTGATGCTGCGCGAGTTGGCCCCCGGGGTGACGGTGGCCGACGTCCGGAAGGCGACCCAGCCGCCGGTCGCGCTGGACGGCGAGCCGATCGAGATGCCGGTGCCGGCCGGGGTATGACGTTCTCCCTCGTCGCCCGCGACCCGGGCACCGGGCAGTTGGGCGTGGCCGTGGCCACCTGCACGCTGGCCGTCGGCCGGTCCGCCCCGTGGGCCCGGGCCGGCATCGGCGCGGTCGCCACCCAGGCCACCTCGCGCCGCGGCTACGGCCCGCAGTCACTGGACCTGCTCGCCGCCGGGGTGCCGGCCGCCGACGCGCTGGACCAGCAGATGAAGGCCGATCCGGATGTGACCCAGCGGCAGGTGGGGGTGGTCGGCGCCGGCGGCGGCCCGGCCGCCTGGACCGGCGGCGAATGCCTGCCCGCCTGCGGGCACGTGCTCGGCGCCGACTTCGCCGTGCAGGGCAACATGCTCGCCTCCCGGTCCGTGGTGCCCTCGCTGGCCGACGCCTACGCGGCGGCCAGCGGCGACCTGGCCAGCCGGCTGGTGGCCGCGCTGCACGCCGGGCAGGAGGCCGGCGGCGACCTGCGCGGCCGGCAGTCGGCGGCGCTGCTGGTGGTCTCCGGCAACCGGGACGACGCCGCGCCCTGGGACGGCCTGCTGGTCGACCTGCGGGTGGACGACGCGCCGGACCCGATCGCCGAGCTGACCCGGCTGCTGCGGCTGCAGCGGGCCTACGAGGCGGGCGACTGGAACACGCTCAGCCAGGAGGCGCCGGTCGGCGTCCGGGACCTGCACGCGGTGCTGGCCGCCGCGCAGCGCGGCGACCGGGACGGCGCCCGCGAGGCGCTGCGGACGCTGCGCGACCGGCCCGGCTGGGCGGCCTGGCTACGCCGGCTGCGACTGAACGGGCGGATGCCGTACACCGACGAACTGCTCAGCTGAGCCCGGCCGGTGGGCCGCCGCTGGGTGGTTGGTAGGCCGGCGGTGGAGCGGGTGCCTACGTACGCGACGACCGCAAGGTTGCTGTGGCCCTCGTCACGATGTGGTGTTCCGGACGCCTGTCGCGGCCCGGGCCGGCGGAGGTAGCATCCGGCATCAACGCGATATCGACAGGACGTCGGTCCGCGTCAGTTTTGGTACAGACACCACCAGCCACGGGGCACGACACAGACCTCACGAAGGTCTCGCGGAGACGGGTGCGGTGATCCCAGGCGACGGCGAGGCGAACGGTGGCTCTGCCGAGCCACCCCCGGCCGCTGCCCTGGACGTGGCCACGGTCACCCAGTCACTGGCCCGG
This sequence comes from uncultured Actinomycetota bacterium, assembly GCA_963714145.1. GTDB lineage: Bacteria > Actinomycetota > Actinomycetes > Mycobacteriales > CADCTP01 > JBBWZH01. Next base: position 5,809,480 of record OY970235.1, read on the forward strand.
CACGCGGCCGCGCTGGACGCGATCGAGGAGATCGCGCTCGCCCCGGCCCAGCCCTCGCTGCTGCTGGAGCTGTGCGTGGAGCGGGCCCGGGCGCTGGTCCGCGGCGACGGCTCCGCGGTCGAACTGCTCGAGGACGACGAGGAACTGCTGTTCGCGGCGACCTCCGGGATCCTGCGCGACCAGCTCGGCGAGTGCCAGCGGGTGACCGGCTCGCTGTGCGGGCTGGCCGTCCGCACCGGCGAGGCGGTGCACACCCACAACGCGCAGACCGACGAGCGGGGCGACCAGGAGCAGGCGGCCGCGCTCGGCATCAAGGCCATGATCACGGTGCCGCTGCTGCAGGACGGCAAGCCGTTCGGGGTGCTGCTGGTCTGCTCCCGGGACGAGGCCGTGTTCGCCGAGGAAGACGCGCTGCTGCTGCGCCGGCTGGCCCGGGTGGTCGGCGCCAGGCTCGACTACACCTTCGCCAAGGACGCCCGCAAGCGCAGCGAGCAGGCGCTGAACGCCAGCCGGACCAAGTACCGCAGCGTGTTGGCCTCGATCGACCAGGGCATTCTCGTGGTCAGCGGGTTGGACCGGGTGGTCATGCTGAACCCGGCCGCCGAGCGCATCCTCGGCCTGCCGGCGTACGAGCTGGTCGGCAGCTCGCCGGCGGAGTGGCTGCACCGCACCGACGGGTCCCGCTGGCCGGCCGACGACTGGCCGGTGCGCAAGGCGCTGGACGAGCGCCGCACGGTGCGCGACGTGCTGATGCGGGTCACCGGCGCGGACGGCAACATCCGCTGGCTGAACACCACCACCTCGCCGCTGCCGACCCGGGAGCACGGGCCCGGCGGTGCGGTGATGTCGATCAGCGACGTGAGCGAGCGGCGCCGGGACGCCGAACAGCGCCAGCACATCGAGGGCCTGCTGGCCGCCACCCAGCGGCTGGCCCACGTCGGCAGCTGGGACTGGCGCCTCGCCGACGGCACCGCGATCTCGGCCACCTGGTCGGACGAGATGTACCGGCTGCTCGGGCTCACCCCGCAGTTCGCGCCGGTGACCGTCGAGCTGTACCTGGAGTGCATCCACCCGGACGACCGGGCCGACGTGCTCGCCGCCGGCCGGCGGGCGTTCACCGAGGGCGGCCAGGTCCACTTCGGACACCGGGCCGTGCTGCCCACCGGCGAGGTGCGCAACCTGCAGATCACCGGCGAGGTCACGGTCGACCTGGACGGCCGGCCGGAGCGGGCCTGGGGCAGCGCGCTGGACGTGACCGAGCGCTACCGGGCCCAGGAGGAACTGCGCCGGATGGCGCTGACCGACCCGCTCACCGGGCTGGGCAACCGGCTGCAGCTGGTGAACCGGCTGCGCGAGGCGATGGCCTGGCTGGCCGAGACCAGCGGCAGCCACGTCGCGGTGATCGCGGTCGACCTGGACGGCCTGAAGTCGGTGAACGACACGTACGGCCACGCCACCGGCGACGAACTGCTGCAGGAGACCGGGCACCGGTTGCGCCGGACCGCCCGCAAGGGCGACACGGTGGCCCGGCTCGGCGGCGACGAGTTCGTCGTGGTGTGCCCAGGCCTGCAGCCCGGCGCCGCGGCCGCGCTGGCCGAGCACGTGGTCACCGCGCTGTCCGCGCCGTACCAGTTGAAGAACAACGTCACCGCGTGGTCCGGGGCGAGCGTCGGGGTCACCCTGACCGAAGACCCGTACAGCGATCCGGACAAGCTGCTGGCCGAGGCCGACCGGGCGCTCTACGCCGCCAAGGGCGGCGGCGGGAACCGGTACGCCGTCGACACCGACGCCTTCCGCCGGGCCGCCTCCGCCTGACCCGGCCCCACCCCGGAATCAGCGCAGCAACTGCCGGGCCATCACCATCCGGTTGATCTGGTTGGTGCCCTCGTAGATCTGGGTGATCTTGGCGTCCCGCATCATCCGCTCGACCGGGAAGTCCTTGGTGTAGCCGTAGCCGCCGAACAGCTGGACCGCGTCGGTGCTGACCTTCATCGCGGTGTCCGAGGCGAACACCTTGGCCGCGGCCGAGCTGTAGGTGAGGTCCGGCTCGCCGCGCTCGGCCTTGGCCGCCGCCGCGTAGATCAGCTCCCGGGACGCGGTGACCGCCATCGCCATGTCGGCCAGCATGAACTGGACGCCCTGGAAGTCCGCGATCCGGTGGCCGAACTGCTGCCGCTCCTTGGTGTACGCGATGGACGCGTCGAGCGCGCCCTGGGCGATGCCGAGCGCCTGCGCGCCGATGGTCAGCCGGGTGTGGTCCAGCGTGCGCAGCGCGGTCTTGAAGCCGGTGCCCGGCGCGCCGACGATCCGGTCAGCCGGGATGCGGCAGTCGGCGAAGTGGATCTCGCAGGTGGGTGAGCCCTTGATGCCCAGCTTGCGTTCCTTCGTACCGACCGAGAAGCCCGGGTCGTCCTTGTGTACGACGAACGCGGAGATGCCGCGCGGCCCGGCGCCCGGTTCGGTCACCGCCATCACCGTGTAGTACGTGGAGACGCCGGCGTTGGTGATCCAGCACTTCGTCCCGTTCAGCACCCAGCCGTCCCCGTCGGCGACCGCCCGGGTACGCATGGCCGCCGCGTCCGAACCGGCTTCCCGCTCGGACAGCGCGTACGAGAACATCGCCTCGCCGCTGGCCACCGCCGGCAGCACCTGCGCCTTGAGCTCGGCCGAGGCGGACAGCAGCAGCGGCATCGTGCCCAGCTTGTTCACCGCCGGGATCAGCGCGGACGAGGCGCAGGCCCGGGCCACCTCCTCGATCACGATGCAGCTGGCGATCGAGTCGGCCCCGTTACCGCCGTACTCGGTAGGTATGTGGATGGCGTGCAGGTCGGCCCGGCGCAGCGCCTCGTACACGTCCCAGGGGAACTCGGACGTCTCGTCCACCTCGGCGGCCCGGGGCACGATCTTGTCGTCGGCGAGCTGCCGAACAGTCTCGCGCAACATCCGGTGCTCGTCGCTGAGCTGGTAGCGGTCGAACCGAAGGTCCACAGTCACCACCTCCTTAAGTCCCAGCCTACGGCGATACCGCACAGCCCCGGATCGGCGTCCCGTACTCTGCATCCTCTGGCGCTACCCGCGTCGGGGCACCCGCCGGCGCTACCACGCCGGGGCATCCGCTGGCGCTACCGCAGGCCAGCGCAGCGATCTCAAACGCAGTGAAATCTCAATGTAGAGAAGGAGGGCTCGCGTGAGCGGTCCCACCCGTCCCCGGCTGAGCGTGATCGGCACCGGCTACCTCGGCGCTACCCACGCGGTCTGCATGACCGAGTTGGGCTTCGAGGTGATCGGGCTCGACGTGGACGCCGCCAAGGTGGCCCGGCTGGCCGCCGGCGAGGTCCCGTTCTTCGAGCCCGGTCTGGCCGAGCTGCTGCGCAAGGCACTGGACACCGGCCGGCTGAGGTTCACCACCTCGTACCAGGAGGTGGCCGATTTCGCCGACGTGCACTTCGTCTGCGTGGGTACGCCGCAGAAGAAGGGCGAATACGCCGCCGACACCAGCTATGTCGACGCGGCGTTCGGCTCGCTCGCGCCGCTGCTGCGCCGGCCCGCGCTGGTGGTGGGCAAGTCCACGGTGCCGTCCGGCACCGCCGCCCGGATGGCCGACCTGGTCGCCGAGCTGGCCCCGGCGGACGGCGTCGAGGTGGCCTGGAACCCGGAGTTCCTGCGCGAGGGCTTCGCCGTGGAGGACACGCTGCGGCCGGATCGGCTGGTCTTCGGGGTCCGGTCGGTCTGGGCCGAGCAGCAGCTGCGGGCCGCGTTCGCGCCGGCCATCGAGGCCGGTGCCCCGGTCGTGGTGACCGACTTCGCCACCGCCGAGCTGGTCAAGGTCGCCGCGAACTCGTTCCTGGCCACCAAGATCTCGTTCATCAACGCGATGGCCGAGGTGTGCGAGGTGGTGCACGCCGACGTGACGCAGCTGTCCGAGGCGCTCGGCTACGACGACCGGATCGGCCGCCGGTTCCTCGGCGCCGGTCTCGGCTTCGGCGGCGGCTGCCTGCCCAAGGACATCCGCGCGTTCATGGCCCGGGCCGGTGAGCTGGGCGCCGACCAGGCGCTGACCTTCCTCAAGGACGTCGACGCGATCAACATGCGGCGCCGGGCCCGCACCGTCGACCTGGGCCGGGAGCTGCTGGACGGGTCCTTCCACGGCGCCCGGGTGGCCGTCTGGGGCGCGGCCTTCAAGCCGAACTCGGACGACATCCGCGACTCGCCGGCCCTGGACGTGGCCGCCTCGGTGCAGCGGTACGGCGGCCAGGTCATCGTGTACGACCCGGCCGCGATGGACAACGCGCGCCGGATGTACCCGCAGCTGACCTACGCCGACTCGGCGCTGGACGCGGCCGCCGGCGCCGACCTGGTGCTGCTGCTCACCGAGTGGACCGAGTTCCGCGAGATGGCGCCGGACGCGCTCGGCGAGGTGGTCGCCGCCCGCCGGATCGTGGACGGCCGCAACGCGCTCGACCCGGTCAGCTGGCGCGCCGCCGGCTGGGTCTACCGCGCCCTGGGCCGCCCGTAGCGCGGGTGAGTAGTCCTGCTCAGCCCAACTGAGCAGGCACCCGGCTGTCCCGGCGGCCGGGGCGGACGAGGCTGGCGGCAGTAGCCCCAGCCCGAGGAGTCCGCCGTGCCCACATCGCGCTGCCCGTCCTGCGCCACCCCGATGTCGTCCCGGGCCGGCCGCTGCGAGGTCTGCGGGGTGACCGTCACCGGGCCGGTGGCCGACCGGATCGACGAGATCGACGCCCAGGTCGCCCTGTTCGTCGGGCGGACCGACCGGCTGCTGGCCGAACGGTTCGGCCTGGTCGCCGCGCTGCGCGCCGGGCGGGACACGATGACCGTCCCGCCGCCGGCCCTGGTCGGCGCCGGCGGCGGGCGGGCCACCGGACCGCCGCCGATCCCGCCGGGATGGCCGGCACCGCCGGGGCGGCCGGCGCCGCCGGCAGCGTCGGCACCGCCGGACCGGCCGGCACCGCCGGCGCGGCAGCGGGCGCCGGGCCCGGAGGCCGCCCCGGTGTCCGTGCAGAACCTGCTGCTCGGCCTGGGCGCGCTGCTGCTCGCGGTGGCCGCGGTCGCGTTCACCGTCGTCGCCTGGGGACGGGTCGGGATCGGCGGCAAGACCGGCATCCTGGCCGCCCTCACCGTCGCCGCGCTGGCCGCGCCCGCCCCGCTGGTCCGCCGCGGGCTGCGGGCCAGCGCGGAGGCGATGTGGCCGGTCGCGCTGGTACTCGCCGTGCTGGACGGATACGCCGCCTGGCGACTCGACCTGGCCGGACTGCACGCCGTGGACGGCCGGATCTACGCGGCGGCCCTGACCGCGCTGCTGGCCGCCGGCTGCGCCGGCTACCCGGCGCTGGTTCCGCTGCGCGGCCCCCGGCCGGCCGCGCTGCTGCTGGCCCAGTTCCCGCTGCCGCTGGCCGCCGCGGCGGCCGACGCGCAGACCGTGCACGGCGTGATGCTCGCCCTGCTCGGCACCGCCACCCTGGACGCGGTCATCGCGGCGGTCCCCCGGCGCCGGCCGGCCGGGCCGGGCCGGCTGATCTCGCGGGTCGCGGTCGTGCTGGGCGTCGCCGGCTGGCTGATCGCGGTGCTGGAGGAGGGCATCGACGGGCTCTGGTACGCGCTCATCGAGGCCGAGGCACCGGCCCGGGCGGCGGCGCTGCTCGGGCTGGCCGCGGCGATCGCCATCGGGTTCGCCGCGACCTACCCGCCCGGCCGGGCCCGGACGGTCCCGGCCGCCGCCGGCTGGCTGACCGCGTCGACCGGTGCGATCGCGCTGCTGCTGGCCCCGCTCGGGTCGTGGGCCGCGATCGCACCGGCCGCGGTCGGCGCCGCGGCGATGGCGGCGGCGCTCGCCCTGCCGGCCGGGTGGCGGCGCGGGCCGGCGGCCGCCGGCAGGATCGTACTGGCCGCGGCCGCCGTGCTGCCGGCCGCCGGCGCCATGATCGTCGCGGTCGAGCCGCTGAGCTGGGCCGGCGCCGCCTGGACCGGCGGTGGCGGACAGGCCCGGAGCCTGGTCTCGGCGCAACCGGTGAGCTGGCTGCCACCGGCCGCGACCGTGCCGGCCGCCGCGCTGGTCACCCTCGGGCTGGTGCTCGGCGCGGTCGGGTGGGCCCGGGGCCGGCCCGGACGGCGGCTCGCGGTCCCGGTCGCGGTGGCCGGCGCGGCGGTGACCGCGCTGCTCGCCCCGGTGGCGCTGGACCTGCCCTACCCCGCCGCGCTCGCGGTCCTGGCCACCGCCGGCGCCGCGCTGGCCGCGGCCGGTGTCGCGGTCCGCGACCGGGCGCTGGGCCTGCTACTGGCGCTGACCGGCGCCGGGTTCGGCACCGTCACGCTGGCCTGGTCGCTGGCCACCCGGCCGGCCACCCTGACCGTGCTCGCCCTGATCACCGCCGCCGGCACCGCCATCGCCGCGGTCGCCGGCCGGGCCGGGGCCGGGCCCCGGGTCGGGATGCGGGTCGCGGCGACCGCGGTCGCGGTGGCCGGGGCGGCGGGCGAGGCGGCCGCGATCTGCCTGGCCGCCGGCGTGCCGGCGCACTGGACGGCGTTCGGGCCACTCGGTGTCGCGGTCGCGGCGCTGGCGGTGGCGGCGTTGCCGGCCGGCCGCCGGGTCGCCGAGTCGCTCACCCTGGAGGTGGCCGCGGCGCCGGTGGCCGGCGCCGGGCTGGCGCTCGCGGCGGCAACCGGGGTGACCGCGAGCCTGGCGTTCGGCGTGCTGGGCGCGGCCCTCGGCGCCGCGGCGCTGCGGCCGGACCGCCGCTGGCTGGCCGCCGCCGCCGCGACGTCGACGTTGCTGGCCGGCTGGATCGCGCTCGGCACCGTCGGCGTGCGGGTGGTCGAGGCGTACACGCTCGCGCCGGCCGCGGCGGCGCTCGCCTTCGGGCTGCTGCGCCGGCGGGCCGGCCGGGCCGAGTCGTCCTGGCTGGCCTACGGCCCGGGCCTGGCGGCGGCGCTCGCGCCGTCCCTGCTGGTCGCCTGGCTGGAACCGGACTGGCACCGGCCGCTGCTGCTCGGGCTGGCCGCGCTCGGCGTGCTGCTCACCGGCGCCTGGCGCCGGCTGCAGGCACCGGTGGCGCTCGGCGGCGGCACCGTCACGCTGCTCGCGCTGCACGAGCTCGGCCCGGAGGTACTGCAGCTGGCCACCGCCCTGCCGCGGTGGGTGCCGCTGGCGATCGCCGGCGCGCTGCTGGTCGGGCTCGGGGCCGGCTACGAGCGCCGGCTGCGCGACCTGCACCAGGCCCGGGCGGCGTTCGGCCGGCTCGGCTGAACCGGCCGGGCGCCCGGCCCGCCTGGCCGGCGCGCGCCGCACGTGCTGGGATAGGACCGTGGCGCGCGGTGATGTGGAAACGATCGAGCGGGTGCTGCGGCACCAGGTCTGGGCCGTCGTCGGGCTGACCGACAACCCACGGCGGCCGGCGTACGGGGTGGGCCGGTTCCTGCGGTCGCAGGGCAAGCGGATCGTGCCGGTGAACCCGGCCGGGGCCGCGGTGCACGGCGAGCCGGGCTACCGGTCGCTGGCCGAGATCCCGTTCCCGGTGGACGTCGTCGACCTGTTCCGCCGGTCCGAGGATGTCGGCGGGCATGTGGACGAGGCGATCGCGGTCGGCGCCAAGGCCGTCTGGCTGCAGCTGGACGTGATCGACGAGGCCGCCGCCGACCGGGCCGCGGCGGCCGGCCTGGACGTGATCATGGACCACTGCCCGGCCATCGAGTGGCCCGCGCACGGCCCCCGCTGACCCCCGCGCCGCCCCGGGCCCATCGGCCGCGCGGGTCCGGCGACTAGCTCGGGTCGGTGCCGAGCTTCGCCTGCAGGGCGGCGTCCTTCGCCCGCGCGATGTCGGCCAGGTCGGCCTGGAAGGCGCTGACCCGCTCCCGCAGCGCCGGGTCCGCGGTGGCCAGGATGCGGACCGCGAGCAGCCCGGCGTTCCGCGCGCCGCCGATGGAGACGGTCGCCACCGGGATGCCGGCCGGCATCTGGACGATCGACAGCAACGAGTCCAGGCCGTCCAGATGGGACAGCGGGACCGGGACGCCGATGACCGGCAGCGGGGTCAGGCTGGCCACCATGCCGGGCAGGTGGGCGGCGCCGCCGGCGCCGGCGATGATCACCCGCAGGCCGCGGCCGGCGGCGGACCCGGCGTAGTCGGCCATGTCCCGCGGGGTGCGGTGGGCGGACACCACCCGGGCCTCGTACGGCAGCTCGAACTCGGCCAGCACGGCCGCGGCGGCGGACATGACCGGCCAGTCCGAGTCGCTACCCATGATCACGCCGACCAGCGGGTCCGTCATGAGGCGGCCTCCGGAGTGAGCATCGCCGCGAGCCCCGGCGAGCGAGCAGCGGAGCGGAGGAGGCCGCCGGGCAGCACAGTCACGAGGCGGCCTCCGGAGTGAGCATCGCGGGTGCCGGCTGCGGCGCCGTGGGTCCGCCAGGCTGGCACGGTCATACCAGCTCACCACCGGACAGGTAGGCCGCGGCGGCGACCGCGTCCGCCCGGACCGCGGCCGGGTCGGCGCCCAGCGCGGTGACGTGGCCGAGCTTGCGACCGGGCCGCGGCGCCTTGCCGTACAGGTGCACCTTCAGCGCCGGCCAGCGGGCGGACAGGTGGTGCACCCGCTCGTCCAGCCCGGGACCGCCGGCCGGGCCGCCCAGCACGTTCGCCATCGCCACCGCCGGCGCGGTCAGCCCGGTGCTGCCCAGCGGGTAGTCCAGCACCGCGCGCAGGTGCTGCTCGAACTGCGAGGTCCGGCTGCCCTCGATGGTCCAGTGCCCGGAGTTGTGCGGCCGCATCGCCAGCTCGTTGATCAGCAGCCCGGTGTCGGTTTCGAACAGCTCGACCGCGAGCACGCCGACCACGCCCAGCTCGGCCGCGATGGTCAGGGCCAGCTGCTCGGCCTCCACGGCCAGCTCCGGGGCGAGACCGGGGGCGGGGGCGAGCACCTCGACGCAGATGCCGTCCCGCTGCACGGTCTGCACCACCGGCCAGCTGGCGCCCTGGCCGAACGGCGACCGGGCCACCACCGCGGCCAGCTCCCGGCGCAGCGGCACCAACTGCTCGGCGATCAGCGGGGTGCCGGTGTCGAGCAACCCGGCGGCCTGCTCCGGGGTCGCCACCGGCCAGACCCCGCGCCCGTCGTAACCGCCGCGGACCGCCTTGGCCATCACCGGCCAGCCCACCTTCTCGGCGAACGTGACCAGGTCGTCCAGGCCGCGCACGGCGGTCCAGGCCGGGACGGGCAGCCCCAGCGCGCCGAGCCGCTCCCGCATCTGCTGCTTGTCCTGCGCGTAGCGCAGCGCGTCCGGGCCGGGGTGGACGGCGTGCCCGGCCGCCGCCAGCGCCCGCAGGTGCTCGCCGGGCACGTGCTCGTGGTCGAAGGTGACCACGTCGCAACCGGCCGCGAAACCGGCCAGATCCGGGTAGCTGGTGTGGTCGCCGAGCACCACGTCGGCGGCGACCAGCGCGGCCGACTCGTCCGGGGCGGCGGCCAGCACCCGCAGCGACTGCCCGAGCGAGATCGCCGCCTGGTGCGTCATCCGGGCCAGCTGGCCGGCGCCGACCATCCCGACGACGGGCAGGCCGGTGCGCTGGTGCATGCGCGCAGGCTATCGCCGGCCGGTCGTGGCCAGCCGCTTGGCCCGGCGCCCCCGCTTGGCTCGCCGGGCCGCCCCAGAGCGGCTGACCGCCGGTCACCGGGCCAGGTCGGCCACCAGTCGCTGAGCCGCCGGCAGCGTGCCCGGCAGCCCTTCCACCCAGACCCGGGCCGGTCGCTGGGTGAACGAGTCCAGCTTCACCGCGAGCAGCCGGCGCAGGCTGGCCGATCGCGCGGCCAGCCCACCGTCCCGCCAGCCCAGCGCGACCGCCCGGCCCGGGGTCAGGCTGCACAGCGTCTCGCCGCCGGTGAACGTCGTCCGCATGCACTCGCCGAGCAGCATGGCCCGACCCAGCCCGGTCAGCGGACCGCCGCCGTAGACGGTGACCTCGGCGACGACCAGGGCGTGCGTGGCCGGCACCGGCAGCCCGGTCCGCGCCGCTTCGCGGTAGACCTCGCCGAGCCGGATGCGGAGGTATGCGGGGACGGCCAGCCCGGTCAACGAGTCCTCACAGTAGGTGCCGGCACTGAGATCGGTCATGGCCTCGGCCCAGCCCAGCGCGAGCGCCCGGACCAGGTGCGCCGGCGCGGCGCAGAGCGGTACCGCGCCGTTCGGCTCGGTGCCGCCGGTGACCGCCAGGTACAGCGCGTTCAGGTCGGCCAGCGCCTCGTCCAGACCAATGGCGGCGGTCGCCCTGGCCCGGCCGAGCGCGGCGCATGGGGCGGCGGGGTCACGGCCGTCACACAGCGCCTCGGCAACCTCGTCCACGGCCGGCACCCACCAGTCGTCCGGGAAGTGCCAGCCGTCCTCAATGCTCGTGGTACGCCAGCGGTTGCACAGTTCGCCGGCCGGTTCCCCCGTGTCGAACCTGCTCGTGTCATGGGGCATCGGACTCACTCGCTGTGGAACGGTGCTAGGTGACCCGGGCGGATTGCCAGGGCTTCGGAGGGGAGACGCGGGCGCTGGCGCGGCATGACGCGGCGCAGCGAGTCACCCGATATTGGCAACATCGGGTACGCGCCCGGCATCACGGCGTAAGCTCCCGCCCACCGAGAACCGTTATCGCTACGCTGATGCTGTGGTCGATTACGGAAAGCGACGACAACGACCCTGGAGTCGCTGCGCATGACCAGTCTGCCGCGCACCACCGAAGGTCCCAGCGACGCCGAGATGATCATTGCCGCCCGCGGCGGCGACCTGGACGCGTTCGGCGTCCTCTACGGCCGGCACCTGGGCGCCGCCCAGCGGTTGGCCCGGCAGCTGGCCTGGTCCCAGGCTGAGGCGGACGACCTGGTTTCCGAGGCATTCGCCAAGGTGCTCGACTCGCTGCGCAGCGGCGGCGGGCCGGAGGCGGCGTTCCGGGCGTACCTGCTGACGACGTTGCGCAATCTGCGGTACGACCGGCTGCGCCGGGACAAGAAGATCGAGTACAGCGGCGACCTGACCGACCTGGACCCGGGCGTCCCGTTCGTCGACACCGCGGTGCAGGAGCTGGAGAGCCAGCTCGTCGCCAAGGCGTTCGCCAGCCTGCCCGAACGCTGGCGCACGGTGCTCTGGCACACCGAGGTGGAGGGCGAGTCGCCGGCGCAGGTCGCGCCGATCCTGGGGCTGACCCCGAACGGCGTCTCCGCGCTGGCCTACCGCGCCCGCGAGGGCCTGCGGCAGGCGTACCTGCGGGTGCACCTGGCCGAGTCGCCCGGGGAGGGCTGCCGCAGCACGGTCGAGCGGCTCGGCGCCTGGGCCCGGCACGGCCTGTCCCGCCGGGACCAGACCCAGGTGGACGCCCACCTCGCCGGCTGCACCCGGTGCCAGCAGCTCAGCGAGGAGGTCACCGACATCAACCACGGCCTGCTCGGCGTGGTGGCCGCGGTGGTCGTCGGCGCGCCCTGGGCGGCGGCCTACCTCGGCACGTCGATGGCCGGGCCGGCCGCCGCCGGCGCCGCCGGTGGGGCCATCGCCGCCGCCGGCTACGCGGCCGTCGCCGCCGGGGCGACCGCCGGGACCGCCGGCGGGGCGGCTGCCCTCGGTGGGGCGGCCGGGGCCGCCGCCGGCGGCGCGGCGGTCACCGCGGGCGCCGGGCTGGCCACCGCTGGCGGGACGGCCGGCGGCGCTGCGGCCGGCGGGGCGGCACTGGCCGGCGGCGCCGGGATCGCCGGCGGTATCGCGGCCGGCGGGATCGCCGCCGGGGGGATCGCCGCCGGGGGGATCGCCGCCGGGGGGATCGCCGCCGGGGGGATCGCGGACCCGTCCGGGCTGGTCGCGGCGGCCGGTGCCGGCGGGGTGGCCGGTGCCACCGCGGCGGCCAAGTTCGGCCTGCTGGCCGCGGTCCTGCAGCTACCCGGAATGGCCAAGCTCGGCGCCGGGATAGGAACTGCCGTGGTGGCCGGCGGCCTGGTCATCTCGCTCTCGCACCCGCCGGCCCAGGACCTCAAGGCGTTACCGCCGGTCCAGATCGTGGCGCCGAGCCTGCTGCCCGCCCCGCCGCCGGTCAGCAAGCACGCCACGGCGCCGCCGTCGTCCCGCACCGGCCAGGGTCCGACCGGCACGGCCGGCCCGCCGGCCGGGCCGGAGACCGCCCCACCGCCGGCGCACTCGCCGGCCCAGCCACCCGGCTCCACCGCGGCCACCGGCGGGTCGAGCCCACCGGCCGGCACCAGCACCCCGCCGCCGACCGATCCGGGCGCCCCGGAAACCCGGTTGGCCCCGACCACGCTCGCGGTCGGCGAGGCCAGCCCGAACAAGGACCTGATCGCCGGCAAGCAGGCGCAGCTGGCCATCCTGGTCAGCAATATCAGCGAGAACCCGGTCACCGGCCTGTCCGCGCACGTCGACCTGCCGGTCGGCTTCCAGCTCCGCGGCGCGGACGTGGTCAGCGACGACCCGGCCAAGCCGAAGCGGAAGAAGTGGAAGTGCCGCGCGGTCGACGGCGGCGCCGAATGCACCCTCGGCACGCTCCCGCCGGGCGACAGCACGCTGCAGTTGAAGGTGATGGTCGCTGCCGACGCCCCGGCGGAGGGCAAGCTCGGCGGCTCGATCGACACGGTGGACGGGGGCAGCGCCGCGATCCCGTCCACCCAGCTGACCGTAAGCCAGAAGTGAGGTCAGCGGCCGGCGGGGCGGGGGTCAGGTCACGCCCAGTTCGCGGGCGATCAGCATCCGCTGCACCTCGGACGTGCCCTCGCCGATCTCCAGGATCTTGGCGTCCCGCCAGTGCCGGGCCACCGGGAACTCGTTCATGAACCCGTAGCCGCCGAACACCTGGGTGGCGTCCCGGGCGTTCACGACGGCGGCGTCCGAGGCGAACAGCTTGGCGATCGCGGCTTCCTTCTTGAACGGCCGGCCGGCCAGCATCCGGGCCGCCGCGTCGTAGTAGGCCAGCCGGGCCACGTGCGCGCGCATCTCCATGTCCGCGATCTTGAACTGGATCGCCTGGTACGCGCCGATGTTGCGGCCGAACGCGGTGCGCTCGGCGGCGTACCGCACCGACTCGTCCACACACGCCTGGGCCAGCCCGACCGAGAGCGCGGCGATCGCGATCCGGCCCTCGTCCAGAATGGACAGGAAGTTGGCATAGCCGCGGCCCTGCTCGCCGAGCAGGTTCTCGGCCGGCACGCGGCAGTCGACGAAGGAGAGCTCGCGGGTGTCCGAGGCGTGCCAGCCGACCTTGGAGTACTTCTTCGAGGCGGCGAACCCGGGCCGGGGCACCGGCACCAGGATCGACGAGATCTCCTTCTTGCCGCCGCTCAGCTCGCCGGTGACCGCGGTCACGGTGACCAGCCGGGTGATATCGGTTCCCGAGTTTGTAATGAACGCCTTGGTGCCGTTGAGCACCCACTCGCCGTCCTCCAGCCGGGCGGTGGTGCGGGTGGCGCCCGCGTCCGAGCCGCCACCGGGCTCGGTCAGCCCGAACGCGCCGAGCGCCTCGCCGGCGCACAGGGCCGGCAGCCAGTGCTCCCGCTGCGCCTCGGTGCCGAACCGGTAGACCGGCATCGCGCCGAGCGAGACCGCGGCCTCCAGCGTGATCGCGACCGAGGAGTCGGCCCGGGCCAGCTCCTCGATGGCCAGGCAGAGCGCGAAGTAGTCGCCGCCCATGCCGCCGTACTGCTCCGGGAAGGGCAGCCCGAACAGGCCCATCTCCCCCATCTGCTTGACCACGTCGTACGGGAATTCGCCGCGCTCGTCGTAGTCGAACGCCTTTGGCGCCACCACGGTGCGGGCGAAGTCCGCCACCGTGGCGCGCAGTGCCTCCTGCTCCTCGTTGAGCCGGTAGTCAGGCATGTGACCGTCCCTCACTGGGTGCCGACGGTTGGTGTCCGGGCAGTTACCCCGATGGTGTCATGCGCGGGCCCGCGCGGGCGGCGGTCAGGGCACCTGAAAACGGGCCGTACACTCCACCCGGTGAGCTTCGTCCGTTCGCTGCTGGACCGGGTCGAGACCCCGTGGCGGGTGCTGGTCAAGGAACTGTCGGCCTTCGGTGTGGTCGGCGTGATCAACCTGTTCGTCGATATCGGGTTGTTCAACGCGCTGCACTTCGGCGTCGGCATCGGCCCGCTGACGTCCAAGGTGATTTCCACCACTGTCGCGACCACCAGCGCGTACTTCCTCAACCGGCACTGGTCGTTCTCGCACCGCGCCCGCACCGGGCTGGCCCGTGAGTACGTGCTGTTCTTCGTGCTCAACGGCATCGCGCTGGTGATGGGCCTGCTGGTGCTCGGCCTGACCAGATACGGCTTCGGCCTGACCGGCAAGCTGTCGCTGAACGTGGCGAACCTGATCGGCATCGGCCTCGGCACGATCTTCCGGTTCTGGTCCTACAAGAGGTGGGTCTTTCCGCCCCACGAGGCCGACGCCGAGTCCACAGCCGAGCGCGCCGCCGCCTGATCAGGCCTCGTCGCGGGCCAGCGGCAGGTAGGCGGCGAAGATGGGCGGCCGGGGCTGGCGCAGCTCCAGCCGGCCGCCGTCGGTCTCCACCAGCACCCGGGCCAGGGCCAGCCCGATGCCGGTGCCGCCGGCGCCGGAGACGCCGCGCTCGAACAGCCGGGGCACCAGCTCCGCCGGCACCCCGATCCCCTCGTCGGTGACCTCGACCAGCGCGTGCTGGGCCGACCGCCGGACCCGGACCGTGACCGCACCGCCACCGTGCTCCAGCGCGTTGTCCACCAGCACGCCGACCGCCTGGTGCAGCCGGCCGGGGCTGGCCATCGCGACCAGCCCGGGGGCCGCGTCCACCACCACGTTGCGGCCGAGCCGCCGGATCGCCGGCTCCCGCTCGTTCAGCACGGTGGTGACCTCGTGCGCCACGTCGATCTCGGAGGCGCCCTCGGCGCGGGCCCGGCGGGCCTGCGCGAGCAACTCGTCGACCACCCCGGACAGCCGCTCGGTCTGCTCCAGCGCGCTCTCCGCCTCCTTGCGGATGTCCGCGTCGGCGGTGCGGGCGATCTCCTCCAGCCGCATCCGCAGCGCGGTCAGCCGGGACCGCAGCTGATGGCTGATGTCGCTGGCCAGGTCGCGTTCGCGGCGCAGCAGGTCGGCGATGGCCCGGCCGCTGGTATCGAGGACGTCGGAGACCCGGTCCAGCTCGGGCACGCCGTGCCGGACCGAGGACGGCCGGAAGTCGCCGGCGCCGAGCCGCGCCGCGCGGTCCGCAACCGCTTGCAGCGGCACCACGAGCTGCCGCGCGGAGAACACCGCGACCACCGCGGCCACCGTCATCGACGCGAAGATGCCCAGCCCGATCGCGATGGTGGCGCGTACCTTCCGGGACGTCACCGCATCGGCCGGCAGCGCCACACTCACCTTGCCGCCGTCCCGGATCGGCGCGCTCGCCTCGACCCCGCGGCTCAGCTGCGCGCCGGCGATCAGCACCCGGCCGTCCGGCAGATCGACCCGGACCCACTGCCCCGGCACCAGCCGGGCCAGCCGGTTCGCGTCCAGGTCGTCGGTGTCCAGCCGGTCTTCGACGTACGCGGCGACCGTCTGCACCTCACGCAGCAGGTCGTTGCGCGAGGCGTCGTCGATCAGCCGCAGCGTGACCATCAGCAGCGGCAACCCCAGCGCGAGCACGGCCACGGCGGCCACGCCCAACGTGGAGAGCAGTAGCCGCCGCCGCATGGCTCAATCCCGCTCGAAGCGGAACCCGACGCCGCGCACGGTGGTGATCAGCCGGGACTGCTGCGGCTCGTCGCCGAGTTTTCGGCGCAGCCAGGAGACGTGCATGTCCAGCGTCTTGGAGGCGCTGCCCTCGCTGTCGTCCCAGACGTCGCGCATGATCTGCTCGCGGGTCACGACGCTGCCGGCGTGCTCCAGCAGCACCCGCAGCAGCTCGAACTCCTTGTTGGACAGCTGCAGCTCGACCTCGTCCTGCCAGACCCGGCGGGCCGAGATCTGCAGCCGGACCGCGTTCGCCTCCAGCACGTCCGCGCCGCGGCGGCGCAGCAGTGCCCGGACCCGGGCCAGCAGCTCGGCCAGCCGGAACGGTTTGGCCACGTAGTCGTCGGCGCCGGCGTCCAGCCCGACGACGAAGTCGACCTCGTCGGTGCGGGCGGTCAGCACCAGCACCGGCACGGTCGACTTCGCCGCACGCAGCTGCCGGCAGACCTCCAGCCCGTCCATCTCCGGCAGACCGAGATCGAGCAGGACCAGAGCGACCGAACCGGACAACGCGGCGGTCAGCGCCGTCGGGCCGTCACGTCGGACGATGACCTCGTAGCCCTCGCGCTCTAGAGCGCGAGTCAACGGGTCCGAAATGGCCGAATCGTCCTCGGCCAGCAGCACGGTGGGCACGTTCACACCTTAGGACTCGGAACTGCCCGGCGTGGTGGGTCGGGCGGACGGGGGGTTTGCCCGAACGGGCAGCGCTCAGACCGGTGTCACTCCGTGCCGGCGCCGGGAGAAGTGCCGGTCCTTGCCGCGCGCGGCAGCGTACCGCGCGATCAACTCGGCGCGTAGCTCCTCCGGCTGCACCACCGCGTCCACCACCAGCTCGCTGGCCAGCCGGACGATATCGATGTCCTGCTCGTACTCGGCCCGCCGGGCCTGGACGAACTCGGCCCGGTCCGCCTCGTCCGGGATCGCCGCGATCTTGTTCGCGTAGACCGCGTTCACCGCCGCCTCGGCGCCCATCACCGCGATCTTGGCGGTGGGCAGCGCGATCGTGGCGTCCGGCTCGAAGCCGGGGCCGGCCATCGCGTACAGCCCGGCGCCGTACGCCTTGCGCACGACGACGCAGATCTTCGGCACGGTCGCCTCGGCGATCGCGGTGATCATTTTGGCGCCGTGCCGGATGATCCCGCCCTTTTCCACCGCGCTGCCGACCATGAACCCCGGGACGTCGGCCAGGAACAGCAGCGGCACGTTGAACGCGTCGCACAGCTGCACGAACCGGGTCACCTTGTCGGCCGAGTCGTTGAACAGCACGCCGCCCTTGAACATCGGATTGTTGCCGATCACGCCGATCACCTCGCCGGCCAGCCGGGCGAACCCGACGGTGCTCTCGCGGGCCCAGAGCGCGTGTATCTCGAAATGCGAACTGCCGCCGTCCGGTGCCGCGTCGACCAGCGCCCGGACGTACCGGCGCATGTCGAACGCCTGCCGCTCGCTGTCCGGCACCAGCGCGCGCAGGTCGCCGCCCGGGGCCTCGGCCGACTCGGCCGCCGGCGCGGTGCCGGTGTGGTTGGTCGGCAGGTAGGACAGGTAGCGCCGGATCACCTCCAGCGCCGCCAGTTCGGTCTTGACCAGGAAGTGCCCGACACCGGACTCGGTGCAGTGCATCCGGGCCCCGCCCATCGCCTCCAGCGTGGTCTTCTCCCCGGTCACCATCTCGACCATCCGGTCGCTGCCCAGGTACATCGAGGCGTTGCCGTCGACCATCGCGACCACGTCGCAGAACGCCGGGATGTAGGCCCCGCCGGCCGCGCTCGGCCCGAACAGCGCGCACGCCTGCGGAATCGAGCCGGACGCCCGCACCTGGTTCCAGAAGATCTTGCCTGCGCCGCGCCGGCCCGGGAAGAGGTCGACCTGGTCGGTGATCCGGGCCCCGGCCGAGTCGACCAGGTACACCATCGGGACGCTGGTGGCATAGGCCCGCTCGATGATCCGGATGATCTTCTCCACGGTGCGCGCACCCCAGGAGCCGGCCTTCACCGTGGAGTCGTTGGCCAGCAGGCAGACCGGCCGGCCGTCGATCCGGGCCGCCCCGGTGATCACCCCGTCCGCCGGCAGGTCACCGGCCGCGACGTTGGCCAGCATGCCGTCCTCGACGAACGAGCCCTCGTCCACCAGCAGCCGGACCCGGTCCCGGGCGAACAGCTTGCCTTTGGCCTCGTTCGCCGCGTGGTACTTCGCGGCACCGCCCTTCTCCACGGTGGCGCGCAGTTCGGCGACGGGTGGGTGCCGCGGCATCGGGTTGTGGCTCACCTGGCCAGTATCGCCGGGATCGCCCGACCGGGCCGGGCGGGCACCGTCCGGCCCGCCCGGCCGGCGGTTCGGACCGACCGACCGGACCGGCCCGTCGGCCCGCCGGACCGCCGGACCAGACCGGCCGGACCGCCGGACCAGACCGGCCGGACCGCCGGACCAGACCGGCCGGACCGCCGGACCAGGCCGGCCGGCGGGCCGGATCGGACCCGCCGGGCGAATGTTCCAGCGCGGCGATTCCGTGCTCGTCTTTGTCGCTGAGCTGTGTCAGGGTGCTGGCCGTCAAGCGAACGAGGAGCCAGGGGGTGTCTGACGGATCTTCGGCGGGCATCTACCGGGAATCCATCAGACAGCCCCTACCGGCTGGAGGCCGAAAGTGAGCGAGCGCACCTCATTCCCGGCGGGAACCCCGTCCTGGGTCGACCTCATGACGAGTGACCCAGAAGGCGCGCGCACGTTCTACGCGGGGGTCTTCGGCTGGGAAATGGACGTAAATCCCGACCCGGACACCGCCAACTACACGACCGCCATGCTGCACGGCAAGCGCGTCGCCGGGCTCGGCGGCTGGGCCGTTCCGGACGGCGTGCCGACCGTCTGGACCACCTACTTCGCCAGCGACGACGTGGACAAGACCGCGGCCCGGATCCGCGAGCACGGTGGCAGCTTCCTGATCGAGCCGATGACGGTGCTCGAGGCCGGCCGGATGGCGCTGGCCACCGACCCGACCGGCGCGGCCTTCGGCATCTGGCAGGCCGGCTCGCACACCGGCGCCGAGATCGTGAACGAGCCCGGCACGGTCATCTGGAACGAGCTGGCCACCCGCGACCTGGACACGGCCACCGAGTTCTACGCGGCGGTGTTCGGGCTCACCGTCGGAGACCTGGAGATCACCGGCGAGGACAGCATGCGCTACCGCACGCTGAACCTCGACGACAAGCTCGTGGCTGGCGCGCTGCAGCTGGACGACTCCTGGGGCACCGCGGCCACACCGCACTGGATGACCTACTTCGCGGTAGCCGGCACGGACGCCGCGGTGGCCCGTGCGATCGCGCTGGGCGGCACCGCGCCGGTCCCGGTGACCGACTCACCGTACGGCCAGTTCGCCGTGTTGACCGACCCGCAGGGCGGCACGTTCGCGATCATCACCACCAGCGGCGAGACCGACTGAGCCGGCGACCACCGCCGCTGGTGGGCGCGGCCGCGTGCCACGCCCACCCACGCTGTGCGCTCCCCGGCCGGGCGGGCCGCCGGGCTCCGCCGGTCAGGCGTCCGGGAGCAGGAGCTGGGGGGTCGGTTCGCCCTTCCAGCCGGGCCGGATGACGACCAGGCTGTCGGCCTGCGCGGCGCCCCACAGGTTGGCCGGACGGTCCCGGCCGAGCAGCTCGACCGCACCGGCGGCCGCCTTGCGGGCTGGCAGGATCCGGGTGACCTGCTCGGACGCGATCGACCTCGGCGCCTGCAGGGTGGCCAGCGGCAGGGTCGGCAGCCGCCGCCCGCCGAGCCCGGCCAGCAGCGGCCCGAGCAACGTCAGCGCGGCCACCAGCGCCGCGTAGGGGTTGCCCGGCAGGCCGACCAGCCAGCGGCCGTCCGGCAGCTGGGCCAGTTGCTGCGGGTGCCCGGGCCGGCAGGCGACGCTGGGCACCAGCAGCCGGGCGCCCATCTCGCGCAACGTGTCCCGGAGCCGGTCGGCCGGCCCGCGGGCGGCGCTGCCGCAGGTGACCAGCACGTCCGCGGTGCTCGCGGCCAGCGCGCTGCCCAGCACGTCGGCCGGCCCGTCCGCGACGAACTCGGTGGCCCGCAGGTCGCCGCCCAGCCAGCGGACCAGGCCGGGCAACTGCAGGCCGACCCCGTCCCGCACCATGCCGGCGCCGGACAGTCCACTGTGGATGATCTCGTCGCCGGTGAGCACCGCGGCCACGGTCGGCCGGCGCCGGATCGCGAGTTCGTCCAGACCGACCATCGCGGCCAGCCCGAGCAGGGTCGGGGTGACCGGCGCTCCGGCCGGCATCAGGTCGGCCGCCGCCGGCGCCCCCTCGCCCATCCGCCGGATGTTCAGCCCCGGCGGCACGGAGCCGTCCACCTTGTCGTCGGTATGGACGGCCCGCTCGTAGGTGAGCACGGCCACCGCGCCACGCGGCACGCCGGCCCCGGTACCGATCTCGACCGCCTCGTCCGGCGCGATCGGGTCCGGGTAGATCTCGCCGGCCAGCACCCGGCCGACCAGCCGCCAGGGACCCTGCTCGGAGCCCACCGCGTAGCCGTCCATCGCGGAGTTGTCGAACGCCGGCAGCGGGGTCAGTGCCCGTAACGGCTCGGCCAGCGTCGCGCCACCGGCTTCGACCAGCGGCACGGTCCGCGCCGGCAGCGGCTCGGCCACCGCGTACGCCGTGGTCCGGGCCGAGGCCCAGGCCACGTCGTCGGCACCGCAGCCGGGCACCGCCCGGCCCGGCCCGGCGGCCGCCCGGCCGGAGCCGGTTGCCGGCGCGGGCACCTGCGCCCGGTCGGCCACCGGCGTGTTCTTCCCGTTGCCCCGACCCGACCCGACCGCCATTACGCCGCGACCATCGGAGCGGCGGCTTTCCCGGCCACCGCGGCAGCCGGGCTGGCCGCGGCAGCCGGGCTGGCCGCGGCGGCCGGGCTGGCTGCCGCAGCCGGCGACGGGGTCACGCCGACTCCTCGGCGGGGCCGCGGTCAGGGCTACCGGCCTGGTCGCGGTCGGGGCCGCCGGCGGCAGCGCCGTTCCCGCTGCCGTTGTGGCTGGCCTTCCAGTCCGCGGCCAGCTCGCTGATCCGGGCGGCGAGATCCGGCGCCGAGCCGGCGCCGGCCGGCGACCTACCGACGGCCAACCCGAGCAGGTACGCGGTCAGCGGCGCGGCCGGCCGGGCCACCCCGTGCGCCACGTCCCGGGCGGTATCCAGGACCAGGCCAACCGTGCCCTCGTCGTGGTCAGCCGCCGGGAGCCCTAGCTCCAGGCGGACCACTTCGGCCCAATCGTCGAGCATGTTCACGTCCACTCCCTCGCTCGCGCGACGTCGTCCTCGGTGTCGCAGTCGAACCACGGAGGCGGTCCACCGTCAACTATGACGGTGCGACGAACCAATGGCTCGGCCGCGATCAACAGATCACGTAGCGCTACACCATATAAGCGAGGAGTCACGGTAAGCTCGGAAGAGCCAAAGCGTCCACTGGCGTCCCCGAAAGCGTCCCCCGGATCTCCCAGAGTGGCCAAAGCGTCCCGCAGCAGTTCGGTCCGCCAGACCGCGCACAGCGGCTGGTCCCGGCCGGTGTCGTCGACCAGCACGGCGGCGGCGGAGGTCGGGTCGACCGCGAGGGCGAGCCGCAGGTCGTCCACCACGTCCCGGGTCAGGAACGGCAGGTCGCCGGCCAGTGCGGCCACCACCGGCGCGGTCACGTGCGCCAGGCCGGCCTCCAGCGCGGCGGCCGGGCCACCGCCGGCCGGCGACTCGGAGGTCACCACGTCCGCGACCACGCCGGGCGCGGGCGGGCCGACCAGCACCACCCGGGCCGCCTCGTCGACGGCCGCGGCCACCCGGGCGGCCAGCGACTGGCCGCCGACCACGATGCCGGGCTTGTACGCGCCACCGAGCCGGCGCGCCCGCCCGCCGGTCAACACGATCGCGTCGTACGGCGGCAGCACCCCGGCCCGCCGCCAGTACAGCTCACCCGCCTGGTGCGGCATCGAGTTCCCGCCCCACCCTTCTCGCCGCCGCGCCCCGCTGTCCACAATGGACCATCCGGGCCGCTGTCGACTTTGAACTGTCCATAAAGGACGGACCCAGGTCGGGACGGTCGGACCCGCCGTCCCGGTTGGTGCGGTCAACCCGGCCGGTGGCACCCGCTCGCCCGCGGGTGACGCTCACCGCCGGGTGGCCCTGCAGGCGCCGGTACTGCCGGCGGGAGCGGCGCGGCGGGCCGGCGCGGGCCGGCCGGCGGTCGCGGACCGGGCGGCGGTCGCGGGCCGGGCGGCAGCCGGGCACGCCTGACCACGCCGCGCAGTGCGCTGGTCGCGGTCTGTTTCCATCGACATGTCCTCGTCTCGGCCCGGTGGCGCGGTGCGTACCCCGGCCAGACAGCCATTCCCCTGCCGTGCAGCTGAGTGTCGCACCAAGTAAAGCGTCCGTTCCCCAGAAGTGGGTAGTAGCGACCAGCGGTACGAACCAATCGCCAATCGGCAGCGTCGGGTCTGACACACGCTGGCACGCTCCGGAACTACCTGGTCACAACGGCATAAGCAGCTGGACTTCGGCCGCACCAACCGTTATCTCGCCGTGACCCGCAGCCGGCCGGACAACGGTCTGGACCATTG
This sequence comes from uncultured Actinomycetota bacterium, assembly GCA_963714145.1. Classification (GTDB taxonomy): domain Bacteria; phylum Actinomycetota; class Actinomycetes; order Mycobacteriales; family CADCTP01; genus JBBWZH01. Next base: position 5,831,805 of record OY970235.1, read on the forward strand.
CGCCGAACTAGTCCACCGGGGTGAGCCGGGTGCGCGGGCCGGCCCGCAGCACCTGGGACGGGAGCGTCCGGCCGACCACGTCCTCGGCCAGCCGGGACGCGTCCAGCAGCGCCGCCAGGTCGATGCCGGTGCCGATGCCCATGTCCTCGACCATGTGCACCAGATCCTCGGTGCAGACGTTGCCGCTCGCCCCCGGCGCGTACGGGCAGCCGCCCAGGCCACCGATCGAGGCGTCGAAGTCGACGACACCGAGCTCCAGCGCGGCCAGCACGTTGGCCAGGCCGGTGCCGCGGGTGTTGTGGAAGTGCAGGCCGAGCGGGATGTCCGGGTGCGCGGACCGGGTCTCGCCGACCAGCCGGGTCACCCGGGTCGGCGTGGCCATCCCGGTGGTGTCACCGAAGCAGACGCTGTCGGCCCCGCCGGCCACCGCGCGGTCGACCGCACCGACCACACGCGACACCGGCACGTCACCCTCGTACGGGCAGCCGTACGCGGTGGCCACGATCACCTGGCAGGTCGCGCCGGCCGCGTGCGCGAGCGCGATGACGCCGGCGATGTCGTCCAGCGATTCCGCGGTGGAACGGTTGAGGTTCTTGCGGTTGTGCGTATCCGAGGCGGACACGACCACCTCGAGCTCGGTACAGCCGGCCGCCAGCGCGCGCTGCGCACCGCGCAGGTTCGGCACCAGCGCCGAGTAGCTCACCGCCGGGTTGCGGGCGATCCGCTGCCAGACCTCGTCCGCGTCGGCCATCTGCGGGATCGCCTTCGGATGCACGAACGAGACCGCCTCGATCCGCCGCACCCCGGTCGCGGCGAGCGCGTCCACCAGCCGCACCTTGGCGTCGGTGGACACCGGATCCTCGTTCTGCAGCCCGTCCCGGGGGCCTACCTCACGGATCGAGATCGTCGCCGGCAAGTCGGTCACAGTGCATCAGGTTAGCTCGCGCAGCCGGCGGCGGCTGTCCGGCAGGCGTTCGGTGACGCCGCGGGCGTCCAGCAGTTCCAGCAGCGGGACGGCCACCCGGCGGGTGGTGTGCAGCGCCTGCCGCGCCTCGGACAGCGTGAACGGCTGCGGCAGGTGGCGCAGCGCCGCGGTGGCCGCCGCCTCGGCGCCGGGCAGCAGGTAGACGCCGGCGGCGACGCGGAGCAGCGCGCCGGCCCGGACCGCCGCGGCCAGCTCGCGCGGGCCCAGCCCGAGCTCGGTCAGCCGGTGTGCCTCCGGCGCGACGAACGGCGCCACGGCCAGGTCGCCGCGCACCGCGTCCACCGCCGACCGGACCGGTTCCGGCACCACCGGCGCCGCCCCGGCCAGCACCACCCGACCGTCCCGCACGGTCAGCTTGCCGGTGGCCAGCGCGGTCACCAGCCGCGGGTCCGGCAGGCCGAGCCGCTGCCGGGCCGCCTCCACCGGGACGCCGTGGTCCAGCGGGTGCGCGGTCGCGTGCGTGCCGACCAGGTCGGCGAGCGACCGGCGCCAGGCCGCCCAGCGCGGCGGGTCGACCAGCCAGTCCCCGGCCACCGCCGGGATCGGCGGCTCGGCCCCCATCGCCCGCAGCTCGCCGACCCGGATCAGCCCACGCCGGCGGAGCTCGCCGGCCCCGTCCGGCTGTCCGTCCATTGTGGACAGTTCAGCGGCCCGGACGGTGGCGGCGCCGCGCCGGGCCAGCGCCGGCGGCCGGACGTCCAGCACGGTCAGCCCGGCCGCGACCTGCCGCCGGCCCGGGTCGCGCAGCAGCGCCCGGTCGCCGATCCGCAGCGGCAGCGGGCGATCCAGCCGCAACCGGACCGTGTCTGTCCCCAGTGGACGGACGCGGGCCGGCACCGCGGCCGAGCCGATGTGCAGGGTGATCTCGCGTGGCAGCGGGTCCTCCGGGGGCACCGGCCGGCCACCGTTCGCGGCTGGTCCGGGTGGCCGGGGCGGGGCCAGCCGGACGTCGATCTCGTCCGCCTCCAGCCAGCTGCCCGGACTGATCAGCGCCATCCCGCGGCCGACGTCGGCCACCCGGACACCGCGCAGGTTCACCGCCACCCGCGCGGTGCCGGTGACCTCGGCCTGCCCCTGGCCCAGCGACTGCAGGGCCCGGACGGTGGCCGGCCGGCCGCCCGGGGCCAGCCAGAGCTCATCCCCGGTGCGGATCCGGCCGGCCGGCAGGGTGCCGGTGACCACCGTGCCGCTGCCCCGGATGGTGAACGCCCGGTCCACCCAGAGCCGCACCGGCGCCGCCGGGTCCGGCACCGGCAGCCGGCGCACCAGCCGGCCCAGCGCGGCGCGCAGCCCGTCCAGGCCGGCGCCGGTCGACCCGCTGACCGCGACCGCTTCCGGCCGCCCGGCCAGGCCGAGCGCGGAGGCACCGAGCTCGGCCACCGCCCGGTCCATGGCCGGGCCCGGGTCGGCCAGGTCCCACCGGGTGACCGCGATCAGTCCATAGTGGACACCGAGCGCGTGCAGGGCGTCGAGGTGCTCGGCCGACTGCGGCATCCAGCCCTCGTCCGCGGCCACCACGAACAGCACCGCCGGCACCGGGCCCACCCCGGCGAGCATGTTGCCGACGAACCGCTCATGGCCCGGGACGTCCACGAACGCGACCGTCTCCCCGGTCGGCAGCGGCGCCCAGGCGAACCCGAGGTCGATCGTCATGCCGCGGCGGCGCTCCTCCGCCCACCGGTCCGGTTCCATCCCGGTCAGCGCGCGTACCAGCGTCGACTTGCCGTGGTCGACGTGCCCCGCGGTAGCGACGACGAACACCGCGCCATTCTAGGCGCGCCGGGTAGCGCACCGGTCACTTCCCGGCTGCGGCCCCCGACCCCGACCCGGCCGCCGCCGACCCGGCCAGCCGCTCCCGCTGCGGCACGACCGTGTAGCGCGGGTCGGCGGCGGACGCCTGGCCGGCCAGGAAGACGCCGAACCGGGTGCTCACCGCGCCGGCGGTGACCAGCAGGCCGGCCAGCCGGTCCAGCTCATCCCGCCGGCGGTGTGGTGCTCGGTCAGCCGGTGCACAGGTCAGCGCGCGAGCGGGCAGCTGCCTGCCGGCTCGCGCGCGAACCGTGGAACGGGACGCTGGACCCGGGCCGGGTCAGCGGTCGTCGAAGCGCTCGGTGCGCCGTTCGGCGGCACCGCGGGCCTCGTACTCGGCCTCGTACTGCGCCTCGTAGTGCGCGGCGTCCCGGGTGCGCCGGTCGTGGTCGGCCTCGATCAGCCGGTTGATCAGCTGTTGGACGGCCGGCGCGTGCGGGATGTCCTGCAGCACCTGCTGCCCGGCCTCGCCGGCGGACTCCACCATCAGCGTGCCGGCCCCGATCAGCCGCTCCCAGATCGTCTGCTCGAACGAGACGTCGTTGATCCGGTTCACCGCGATGTCCCGGCCGCGGTGGTGCAGGATGCCGACCCGGATCAGCACCCGGTGCGTGGTCAGCACGTAGTGGGTGGTGCGCCAGCGCAGGAACGGGATGAACGACGCCCAGATCAGGATGATCAGGCCGACCGCGCCGATAGCGATCCACAGCGGGGTCTGCAGGCTGCCGTCCGGGACGATCGAGGCCAGGAAGCCGCCGGCCGCGGCCGTGATCAGGAAGGCCAGGGTCGGCAGGATCAGCGTGATCCAGTGCGGATGGAGGTGCTTGACGACCTGCTCGTCATCGGCGAGCAACTGGTCCGGGTAGGGCACGGTCGACCTCCTCGGCGGCACACTGTCGACTGACAGAATGGCGGACTTCGTGCTGATCGTCACGCGCATCCGCCCGCTGCGCCGTTGGAGTCCCGCCGGGCCGCACCGGTTCCGCTGCGCCGACCCGGTCCGGGCTCACCCGGCCGGGCCGAGCCGACGGGCTCCGCCCGCCCGCCCCAGCCCACCGGCCCAGCCGGCCGGACCTAGCCGGCCGGACCCAGCCGGGCTCAGCCGGCGGGCTCAGTCGGCCGGGCGGAGGTGGGTGACGTCGGCGGCGGAGAGCACCTGCTCGCCGGCCACCGTCCGCAGCACCAGCCGGCCGGCCTCGTCCAGCCCGGTGGCAACGCCCTCGACGGTGGCACCGCCGGGCAGCTCGGCCCGGACCGGGCGGCCGATCGTGTCGCAGGCGGCGACGTAGCCGGCCGCCAGCCCGGAGCTGATCGGATCGCCGCCGGCCGCGCGCCAGGCCTCGTAGTCGGTAGCCAGCCCGCGCAGGATCGCCCGCAGCAGCGGGTCCCGGTCGGCGCAGGCGGCCTCCTCCTCGGCCAGCGAGGTCGTGTCCGGGCGGGGCAGCTCGGCGCGGGTGGTGCTCACGTTCAGGCCCACCCCGACCACCGCGGCGGCCCCGACGACCTGCACCAGCAGCCCGGCCGCCTTGCGCCGGTGCGGCCCGATCAGCACGTCATTGGGCCACTTCAGCCAGGTTTCGACCTCGGCCAGCCGCCGGATCGCGCGCTGGACGGACAGCCCGGCCAGCAGCGGCAGCCAGCTCCACCGCAGCGCCGGCACCCGGCTGCCCGGGCGCAGCAGCACCGAGAAGGTCAGGCCGGCCCGTGGCGGCGAGACCCAGCCCCGGTCCAGCCGGCCGCGGCCGGCCGTCTGCGCCTCGGCGACCAGCACCGACCCGTCCACCGCGCCGTCCCGGGCGGCCGCGGCCAGGTCGTCGTTGGTGGACCCGGTCTCGGTCACCACCCGGATCTCGCGCCAGAGACCGCCCTCGCGCACCAGTGCCGCCGTCAATGCCCGGCTGGACAGCGGCGGACGTTCGAGGTTCGACCACGGGCTCGCCACATGCTTGAGGCTAAGCGGGTGGGTACCGGACGGCCTCCCGGGGTAGGCGGGCTGGTCCGACCGGCGGCACCGGATCAGCACTGGCCTTGACAGGTCTAGTCCTCTAGCCCACCCTCGGGGGGCATCCTCGGCCGGCTGGGGTCGCTGCCACCCACCCGGCGGACCGAGAAGGAGGACTACGTGTCCCGCACCCGTCTGGCAGCAGCGGCCGCCGTGCTCGTCTGCGCCCCGTTCCTGGCCCTGGCCACCCCGGCCAGCGCCGCGGCACCCACCGCCGCGTTCACCAAGGCCAGCGACTGGGGCACCGGCTTCGAAGGCAAGTACACGATCACCAATGCCGGCACCAGCACCCTGGTGACCTGGCGGGTCGAGTTCGACCTGCCGGCCGGCGAGACCGTCTCCTCGCTCTGGGACGGCACGCTCACCCGGGCCGGCAACCACTACACCGTGGACAGTTCCTGGAACGGCAACCTGGCGCCCGGCGGCATCGCCTCGTTCGGCTTCATCGGCGCCTACTCCGGCGCCTTCGCCGCGCCGCTGAACTGCCGGCTGAACGGTGCCTCCTGCGACGGCGGGCCGGTCGACACGACCAGGCCGACCGCACCGGGCGGGCTGCGGGTGACCGCGACCACGTCGAGCAGCATCTCGCTGGCCTGGACCGCCTCCACCGACAACGTCGGGGTCTCCGGCTACCGGGTCCGCGAGGGCTCGGCCGTGGTGGCCACGGCCGGCGGGACATCGGCCACTGTGGACGGTCTGGCACCGTCCACGTCGCACACGTACACGGTGGTCGGGTTCGACGCGGCCGGCAACGAATCGAGCCCGAGCGGGGCGGTGACCGGCAGCACCCAGTCCGGCCCGCCGCCGCCACCGCCAGGGGGCTCGCTGGCGTCCGCGCCCTACCTGATGCCGCTGGAGAACGACCCGCCGGACATCAACACGGTGATGTCGGCGACCGGCGTGAAGACGTTCACGCTCGCGTTCATCCTGTCCGACGGCGGCTGCAATCCAATGTGGAGCGGCGGCTCGCCGGTCTCGTCCGACACCCAGATGGCCGCGAAGATCGCCCAGATCCGGGCGGCCGGCGGCGACGTGATGCCGTCGGTCGGCGGGTTCGCCGGCAACAAGCTGGGCGAGCGGTGCACCGATGCCACCTCGCTGGCGAACGCGTACCAGCGCGTTATCGACCGGTACTCGCTGCGGGCGATCGACTTCGACATCGAGGCGACCGAGTTCGAGAACACCGCGGCGCAGGACCGGATCACCCAGGCCATCAAGATGATCAAGGACCGGGCCGCGGCCGCCGGGCGGAGCCTGCAGGTGTACGTGACCGTCCCGGTCGGACAGTCCGGGTTGACCTTCTTCGGCAGCCAGCTGGTGCAGTCGGCGGTCCGCAACAACGCCCCGGTGGACGGCTGGACGATCATGCCGTTCGACCTGGGCGGCGGCAGCACCGGGATGGGCCAGCTGTCGGTGAACATCGCCGAGCAGCTGCACGCCCAGCTGAAGACGTTCTATCCCGGCAGGACGGACGATGCGATCTACCGGATGAGCGGTATCTCCTCCATGAACGGCCGGACCGACGTGGGCGAGTTCATCCGGCAGGCCGACTTCCAGACCATGCTCAGCTACGCCCAGGCCCACCACCTGGCCCGCTTCACCTTCTGGTCGGTCAACCGGGACCGGCAGTGCACCCCGGCCGAACCCGGCAACACGTCCGGCACCTGCAGCAGCGTCACCCAGCAACCCTGGGAGTTCACCCGCATCGTGGCCCGGTACACCGGCTGAGCCGGCGGCCCGCACCGGCTGGGGCCGGCGGCCGGCCCAGCGCTGAGCCGGCGCCGGCACACCGACCGGGAGGGCCGCGTTCAGGCCGGCGCGGGGGCCGCCAACCCCGCGCCGGCCGCCGGGCCGGTCCCGATCTGAGGCCGGCTTTAGCGGCGCGTCGTACGCTGCCCGCCATGCGGATCGCGGAGAGCCCGGAGCCGGCCGAGCCGGATATCCACACGACGGCGGGCAAGCTGGCCGACCTGGTGCGACGCAACGACGAGGCGGTGCACGCCGGGTCGGCCCGGGCGGTGGAACGGCAGCACGCCAAGGGCAAGCTGACCGCGCGGGAGCGGATCGCACTGCTGCTCGACGAGGGCTCGTTCACCGAGACGGACGAGCTGGCCCGGCACCGCAGCCGCGACTTCGGGCTGGACCAGGAGCGGCCGTACGGCGACGGTGTGGTGACCGGCTACGGCACCGTCGACGGCCGGCCGATCTGCGTGTTCGCCCAGGACTTCACGGTGTTCGGCGGCAGCCTCGGCGAGGTGTTCGGCGAGAAGATCGTCAAGGTGATGGACCTGGCGATGCGCAACGGCTGCCCGGTGATCGGCATCAACGACTCCGGCGGCGCCCGGATCCAGGAGGGCGTCGTCTCGCTCGGCCTGTACGGCGAGATCTTCTACCGGAACGTGCAGGCGTCCGGGGTGATCCCGCAGATCTCGCTGGTGCTCGGGCCGTGCGCGGGCGGGGCGGTCTACTCACCGGCGATCACCGACTTCACCGTGATGGTCGACCAGACGTCGCACATGTTCATCACCGGCCCGGACGTGATCAAGACGGTCACCGGCGAGGACGTCGGCTTCGAGGAGCTCGGCGGCGCCCGGGCGCACAACACCAAGTCCGGCGTGGCGCACTACCTGGCCAGCGACGAGGAGGACGCGATCGACTACGTCCGGGCGCTGCTGTCCTACCTGCCGAGCAACAACCTGGACGAGCCCCCGGTGCAGCCGGCGCAGGCGGATCTGGAGCTCACCGACGCCGACCTGGAGCTGGACACGTTCGTCCCGGACTCGCCGAACCAGCCGTACGACATGCACGAGGTGATCGGCCGGATCCTGGACGGCGGCGACTTCCTCGAGGTGCACCCGCTGTTCGCGCCGAACATCCTGGTCGGCTTCGGCCGGGTGGAGGGCCGGCCGGTCGGCGTGGTGGCCAACCAGCCGCTGCACCTGGCCGGCACGCTGGACATCGACGCGTCCGAGAAGGCGGCCCGCTTCGTCCGGACCTGCGACGCGTTCAACATCCCGGTGCTGACGCTGGTGGACGTGCCCGGCTTCCTGCCCGGCGCGTCCCAGGAGTGGGGCGGGATCATCCGCCGCGGCGCCAAGCTGATCTACGCGTACGCCGAAGCCACTGTGCCCAAGGTCACAGTGATCACCCGCAAGGCGTACGGCGGCGCGTACGACGTCATGGGCTCCAAGCACCTGCGCGCGGACATCAACGTGGCCTGGCCGACCGCGCAGATCGCGGTGATGGGCGCGCAGGGCGCGGTGAACATCCTGTACCGGCGCGAGCTGGCCGCCGCGGCCGACCCGGAGCGCGAGCGGGCCCGGCTGATCACCGAGTACACCGACCGGCTGGCCAACCCGTACGTGGCCGCCGAGCGCGGCTACCTCGACTCGGTCATCCCCCCGTCCGCCACCCGCAGGTACGTCATCCAGGCGCTGCGCCTGCTGCGCACCAAGCGGGACACCCTCCCACCCAAGAAGCACGGGAACATCCCACTGTGAGTGCAGGTCGGCCGCGGCGGCGCCTGGACCGCAGCGTCCCGCCAGCGAAGCTGCCGGGATGCGGAGGGAAGGCGTCGGCTGTGCGGCCGGCCGGAGCGAACCAAGGAGACACTATGAGCGGCCGTCCGGAACTGCCGGAGCCCGCGCGGCCGGTGCTGCGGATCGTCCGCGGCACGCCGACGGACGCCGAACTGGCCGCCCTGGTCGCCGTGCTCGCCGCCCGGACCGCGGCGCCGCCGACCGACCCGCCGGCGCGGTCGGCCTGGGCCGACCCGGCCGGCCGGCTGCGGGTCACCGGCCGCCCCGGCCGGGATGCCTGGCGCCGGTCCGCCCTGCCGTCCTGACCGGGCCAGGCCCGCGAACAGCTCAGCCTGGCGCAAGGGGTAAGTCCTAGACTCCTTAAGATCCGGAGCGACCACCGGGACAGCCCGCGCCCAGGCTCCGCCGCCGAGAGGAGCCGCGTGTGCGCACCGTTTTGATCGCGAACCGCGGTGAGATCGCCGTCCGGGTCGTCCGGGCCTGCCGGGACGCCGGGCTGACCAGCGTGGCGGTCTACGCCGAGCCGGACCGGGACGCGCGGCACGTGCGGCTGGCCGATCACGCGTTCGCGCTCGGCGGCAGCACCCCGGGCGACTCGTACCTGCGCATCGACAAGATCCTGGCCGCGTGCGCCGACTCCGGCGCGGACGCGGTGCACCCCGGGTACGGCTTCCTGTCCGAGAACGCCGACTTCGCGCAGGCGGTGCTGGACGCCGGGCTGACCTGGATCGGCCCCCCGCCGGACGCGATCCGGGTGCTCGGCGACAAGGTCGCGGCCCGCCATCTGGCGATGCGGGTCGGCGCGCCGCTGGTGCCCGGCACCGCCGACCCGGTGAGCGGCCCGGACGAGGTGGTCGCGTTCGCCGAGCAGCACGGGCTGCCGGTGGCGATCAAGGCGGCGTTCGGCGGCGGCGGGCGCGGGCTGAAGGTGGCCCGGACGCTGGCCGAGATCCCGGAGCTGTTCGCGTCCGCGGTGCGCGAGGCGGAGACCGCGTTCGGCCGGGGCGAGTGTTTCGTCGAGCGCTACCTGGACCGGCCGCGGCACGTCGAGGCGCAGGTGCTGGCCGACGCGCACGGCACCGTGATGGTGGTCGGCACCCGGGATTGTTCACTGCAGCGCCGGCACCAGAAGCTGGTGGAGGAGGCGCCCGCGCCGTTCCTCAGCGACCAGCAGCGGGCCCAGATCCACGACGCCGCCCGGGCGATCTGCCGCGAGGCGGGCTACCGGGGCGCCGGCACGGTGGAGTTCCTGGTCGGCGCGGACGGGGTGATCTCGTTCCTGGAGGTCAACACCCGGCTGCAGGTGGAGCACCCGGTGACCGAGGAGACCGCGGGGCTGGACCTGGTCCGCGCGCAGTTCCGGATCGCCGCCGGCGAGCCGCTGGGCGATGCCGGAGACCCGGCGCCGCGCGGCCACTCGATCGAGTTCCGGATCAACGGCGAGGACCCGGGCCGGTCCTTCCTGCCGGCGCCGGGCACGCTGCACACGTACGTCGAACCGACCGGCCCGGGCGTCCGGGTCGACTCCGGGGTGGTGCCGGGCGACACCATCGGCGGGGCGTTCGACTCGCTGCTCGCCAAGCTGATCGTGACCGGGTCCAGCCGGGCCGAGGCGCTCGACCGGGCCCGCCGCGCGCTGGACGAGATGACCGTGGACGGGATCGCCACCGTGCTGCCGTTCCACCGGGCGGTGGTGCGGGATCCGGCCTTCACCGACGAGCCGTTCAGCGTGCACACCCGCTGGATCGAGACCGAGTGGGCCGGTGCGGTGCCGCCCTACGCCGGCACCGGCCCGGTCGACGAGGAGCCGGCGGCCCGGGAGACCGTGGTGGTCGAGGTCGGCGGGCGCCGGCTGGAGGTGGTGCTACCGGCCGGGCTGGGCGTCGCGGCGAGCGGAGCCGCGGCGGGGAACGGCGGCGCTGCCGTTCCCCGCCGGGGCGGCCGGCGGAAGGCCGGCCCCGCGGTCAGCGGCGACGCGCTGGCCAGCCCCATGCAGGGCACGATCGTGCGGATCGCGGTGGGCGACGGCGACCAGGTGGCCGAGGGCGACCTGGTCGTGGTGCTGGAGGCGATGAAGATGGAGCAACCGCTGGCGGCGCACAAGGCCGGCACGATCAAGGGCCTCGGCGCTGAGGTGGGCCAGGTGGTGCCGGCCGGTGCGGTGATCTGCGAGATCGTCGAGTAGGGACGGGGGTTCGCCGGTCAGCTGCTGTTGGCGGGCAGCGCTACCGGTCAGCTCTTCGCCGGCACCGCGACGCGGGTCGCGGTGGCGGTCGTGGAGCTACTGCGGTGTGCCGCGGCGACGATGCCGCGGATCAGCCAGAGCGTGAGCACCGACAGCAGCACGTACACCGGCAGGCCGCCGCGGAACTGCTGCGCCACGAGCTCCGGGGCGGAGTAGTGGATCGACGGCGTCGGGGGCGCGCTCGGGTTGCCGATCAGCTGGGTGACGTGGTTCGCGATCCAGGTGCCGCGGCCGACCAGCATGTTGTGCATCAGCGGCCCGGGGAGGGTGATCAACCCGAACACCACACCGGACATGCCGGCGTACAGCCAACGCATCTTCCGGTCGTCGCCGGCCAGCGACTGCGCCAGCCAGCTGGTCAGCGGCAGGATCACGAAGACCGCGGGGGTCAGCGCGAGGAAGCCCACCGTCGAGTCCAGCAGCCAGTGCACCTCCCAGCTGATCGCCGGACCACCCTCGCCCAGATGGATGGCGTGGTACCAGAACATCGCCGCGCCGCCCACGTAGCACATCACGAACGAGGTCAGCACGACCACGAGCCAGGCCAGTGGGTCCCGGTAGTAGTCGAGGAGACCGGCCAGGATCTCGCGTGGGCGGAAGGGGCTGGGGAGGCGCCGCCGGTCCGTGGTGACGGGTTCCGGTGGAGCGCCGGCATACGCCGCCGCGGGGGTGAGCGGCGACATCGCGGGGTCGTACATGAGGCGCGGACTGAGCTGCTCTGCACCAGTTAACCCCGGCATAACAAGGCGGGCGCGGACGTAACTGGGGCTCAGTCGAGAGGTGAATCTGGGCATGCCGTCAGCATTGATGACGGTCCTTGTCCAGAACCTGTCCGCAACCTGACGGGCCCCCTTGTCGGCCTAGTCAGGCGGCACCCCCCAGGGGATTTTCGCAGTGTTTAGTGAGGCTTAAGGCAGGGATAATAGGAACAGGGGTCAGGATCGGAGTGGAAGCGTGTACTTCGGGATACTCGGTCCCTTGGAGGTTGCCGACGGCTCCGGCGCAATCCGGTTGCGTGGGCCTCGGCAACGCATACTCCTTACCGCATTGCTGTCGGCAGTGAACGAGGTCGTTTCGGTCGACCTGCTGACGCACTGGCTTTGGCCGACGCGCGTCCCACCATCAGCCGCGGCAACGATCCAGGAGCACGTCTCGCGGCTGCGCCGCGCCCTGGAGCCGGACCGTGCCCCCTGGTCCGACTCCCGGCTGCTGGTCCGGCGCGCACCCGGCTACCTGCTGCGGGCTGAGCCCGAGCAGGTGGACGCGCTGCGCTTCGAGGAGCTGGTCGGGCAGGGCCAGACCGCGCTGGAGCGCGGCCAGCCGGCCGAGGCGGCCCAACTGCTGCGCTGGGCCCTGCAACTGTGGCGCGGCCAGGCGCTGGCCGACGTCGCGCTGGTCGAGGCGGCGCAGGTGACGATCGCCCGGCTGGAGTCGCTGCGGCTGTCCGCGACCGTGCTGCGGGTGGACGCCGACCTGGCGCTGGGCCGGCACGTCGCGCTGGTGCCCGAGCTGGAATGCCTGGTCCGGGCCTACCCGCTGGACGAGCGGCTGTGCGGGCAGCTCATGCTCGCGCTCTACCGGTGCGGTCGGCAGGCCCAGGCGCTCGCCGTCTACCAGCACATCCGCGAGGTGCTCGGCGAAGAGCTGGGGATCGAGCCGGCGCCGGCGACGCAGCGGCTGTGGGCCGCGATCCTGGCGCACGAGCCTGACCTGGACGAATTCGGCGCCGGCTCCGGCTCGCACCTGCGCTTGTCCTCCTGAGCCGGCAGGCGGCCCGGTGCGGGCCGGCCGCCCGCACCCCGCGCCCCGCGCCCCGCGCCCCGCGCCCCGCGCCCGGCCGGGGTACCACCCGATCAGGCTTGGCATGCCAGGGGCCGGCATGCCAGCGCCGGCTCCACGCGGGCCGGCGATGCCCGGGCCGGCGACGCCGCGGGTCGCCGGCCCGGGTCCCTCGCGGCGCCCGCACCCAGGCCGCGGCGGACCCGGCCCGGCCACGCGGACCGGACCGCCCGGCCACGCGGGCGGTCCGGCCGGGCCACGCGGACCGGGACGGGCGGGCCACGCGGGCCGGGACGGGCGGGCCACGCGGACCGGGACGGGCCACGCGGACCGGGACGGGGCAGGATGGCGGCGTGGGCAGCCGGCCGACCCCAGGTCAGTGGCTCCGCTACGCGTTCGGTGGCCAGCTGCCGGCGCCGCTGCACGGCTGGGTGCGGCACGATCTGACCGACGCCGACTGGCGCTGGCGGGAGATCCTGCGGGTGCTGGTGCAGTGCGCGGTCCCGGTCATCGTGATCCTGGTGCTCCCGGTCGACCTGGAGTTACGCCTGCTCATGGGGGCGCTGGTCCTGCTCGGCGCGCTGTTCGTGGCGGCCGCCTACGGTGACGAGCTGCGCGACCGCCGGCTGCGCCAGCACGGCCTGCCCCCACCTCCCCGGCCGGACTGACCGCGCGGGCCAGCCCCGGGCCGGGGCCGGGCGGGCCGGACTGGGCGATCAGTCCAGGTCGTCGTGCACCATCAGCCGGCGGGCGGCCTCGGTCAGCGAGCCGGAGATGGACGGGTAGACCGAGAAGGAGCTGGCCACCTGGGCCACGGTCAGCCGGTTCTGCACCGCGATCGTGACCGGCAGGATCAGCTCGGACGCGTACGGCGCGACGACCACGCCGCCGATCACCACCCCGGTGGCCGGCCGGCAGAACAGCTTCACGAAGCCCTCGCGCAGGCCCTGCATCTTCGCCCGCGGGTTCGTGGCCAGCGGCAATGTGACCGTACGGGCCGGCACCACGTGCGCCTCGATGGCCCGCTGCTGGATGCCGACGGTGGCGATCTCCGGATGCGTGAACACGTTCGCCGAGACCGTCTTCAGCCGCAACGGCGCGACCGCTTCACCCAGCGCGTGCCACATCGCGATCCGGCCCTGCATGGCCGCCACCGAGGCCAGCATGTTCACCCCGGTGCAGTCGCCGGCGGCGTAGATGCCCGGCACCCCGGTGCGGGAGACCCGGTCGACCGTGACGAAGCCGGAGCCCTCCTGGGTGCGCACGCCGACGTGCTCCAGGCCCAGGTCAGCGGTGTTCGGCACGGATCCGACCGTCATCAGCGCGTGGCTGCCCTCGAGGGTCCGGCCGTCCTCCATCTCGACCAGCACGCCCTTGTCGGTACGCCGGACCGAGGCGGCCCGGGCCTGCTTCAGGATCGCGGTGCCGCGCTGCTCGAAGACCCGCTCCAGCACCGCGGCGGCGTCCGCGTCCTCGCCGGGCAGCACCCGGTCGCGGCTGGAGACCAGGGTGACCCGGCCGCCCATCTCGGTGTACGCGCTGGCGAACTCGGCGCCGGTCACCCCGGAACCCACCACGATCAGGTGTTCGGGCAGCTCAGGGAGGTCGTACACCTGCCGCCAGGTGAGGATGCGCTCGCCGTCCGGGGCCGCCCCGCGCAGGATCCGCGGGGTCGCCCCGGTGGCGATCAGCACGACGTCCGCGTCCAGCTGTTCGGCGCCGTCCGGGCCGGTGACCACGATCCGGTGCGAGGCCCGGCCCTGCTGCACGACGGCGAACTGGCCCTCGCCGGCGATCAGCCGGACCCCTTCGGCCGCCAGCCGCCGCCGCACGTCCTCGGACTGCGCGATGGCCAGGTCTTTCACCCGGCGGTGCACCAGCGGCACGTCGACGGTGATGTCGCGCGCGTCGGTGGTGCGGACGCCCAGCGCGCCGGCCGAGCTCAGGGTGGTCATGGTCTCGCTGGTGGCGATGAAGGTCTTGGACGGGACACAGTCGGACAGCACGCAGGCGCCGCCCAGCCCGTCCCGCTCGACGACGGTCACGTCCGCTTTCAACTGGGCCGCTACCAGGGCAGCCTCGTAGCCGGCCGGGCCGCCCCCGAGGATGACGATGTGAGTCACGGGTGCATTGTCCCCCGCCGCGCCGACAGCCGGTGCGGCGCGGTGCGTACCATCCGACACCGGACAATGTTGATCGGCAGCCACTAGGTCGCCGCTGACCCGCGCCGGGGTGGGGTCGCAGGTCAGCGGGGCAGAGGGAGACCTGGCGTGACGCTCTACGCGGCCTACGGCTCCAACCTGGACCCGGCCCAGATGCTCGAGCGCTGCCCGCACTCGCCGGCCGCCGGCACCGGTTGGCTGACCGGCTGGCGGCTCACCTTCGGCGGCGAGGATCTCGGCTGGGAGGGCGCCCTGGCCACCGTGGTCGAGGACCCGACCCCGGACAGCCACGTGTTCGTCGCCATCTACGACATCACCCCGGACGACGAGGCCCGGCTGGACTCCTGGGAAGGCGCCGACATGGGCCTTTACCGCAAGATCCGGCTGCGGGTGCACACCCTGGACGGGGAGACGCTGGTCTGGGTGTACATCCTGGACGCGTTCGAAGGCGGCCTGCCGTCCGCCCGCTACCTGGGCGTTCTCGCCGACTCGGCGGAGAAGGCCGGCGCCCCGGACGACTACGTGGCCGAACTGCGGCACCGCCCCTGCCGGTCCATCGGCCCCTGACGGCGGCGCGGCGCCCGGCCCCGGTCGGGGCCAGGGTCGGCCCGCCGGCCCGCGCCGCGGGTCAGCCGGTCGGGGTGATGCGGACGGCGCCCGGGCCGGGGCGGGGGTGGACCTCGCGGGCCGAGCCCACGTCGTGGCCGGCCGCGCAGCGCAGCGCCAGCTCGATCGGCTCGCCGCAGCCGCGGTGGGTCAGCTCGACAGCCGGGCCGTCCTGGTTCGGCCGGTGCCGATCGCCCCAGGTCAGCAGCGAGACCAGGATCGGATAGAGATCCAGACCGGACTCGGTCAGCCGGTACTCGTACCGGGTCCGCTGGCCGGGATCGCGGTACGGAACCCGGCGCAGCAGCCCCACCTCGACCAGCCGGCCGAGCCGCGCCGACAGCACCTGACGCGGCGCCCCGATGCGTCGGTGCAGGTCATCGAACCGGCGGACGCCGTTGAACGCGTCCCGGAGCACCAGCAGCGTCCACTTCTCGCCGACCAGCTCCAGGGCGCGGGCGATCGAGCAGTGCGCCAGCTCGAACTCGAGCGCACTCGGCATCGAACTCATGCCCGCAAGGCTAAGTTCACTTGACAGACCGAGCAAGTCCCCGGGAAGCTGCGTTCAGTCACCGGACCCAGGGAGTCGACCATGCCGGCCGCCAGCCCCCCGCACCAGTTCCCGTCGAGCGGCGGTCCAGAACTACTCCGGCAGGCAAAGAAAGCCCCAACAATTTCCCCTGCCAGCTCTACTCAGGTGGCCCCAGGGGCCACCGGCCCGGAATTGGAACCGATCCAGAAATTGGAATCATTCCAGCTGCTGGAGTCATTCCAGAAAATACAGGAATTGCCGTCGAATGTCACCGGCAGCGCATCCGGGAGCGTGTCCGCAATTATCCCGCCGGGGATCCGGACACTGATCCGGCCGACCTCTTGCGCGGATCTCGAAAGAGTCCGCCAGTTTCTCACCGGGCTGTCCGCCGAGTCGTCCTACCGGCGGTTCTTTACCGGCCTCGGCCGGGTCCCGGAGCGATTCGTCCGGCAATTGGTGGAGGTCGACCACGAGCGGCGGGAGGCACTCGTCGCCCTCGCCGGAGGAACCGTCATCGCGCTGGCCGACTACGCGTTGCTGGCCGGCTGCCCGGGCTCGGCCGAGCTGGGCGTCGTGGTGGCCGACGGCTGGCAGCGCCGCGGGCTGGGTCAGCAGCTCGTCGGCCACCTGCTGGCGGTCGCGCACACCCGCGGGGTGACCCACCTGCGGGCGCACACGCTGGCCGAGAACATCCGGGTGGCCCGGATGATCCGGCGCCGCTGGCCGGCAGCCCGCCCGGAGCGGGACGAGACCCTGCTGATCTGGCAGCTGCCGCTGGCCGAGATGCGCGTGGGGCCCGCCGGCGCTGCCGGCGGGCCCCACGGTGGGGCGGGGACGGGTTAGAACACCGACAGCCCGAAGCGGCTGAGCGGTTCGGTCACCGGCTGGAAGAAGATGGTGCCGCCGGAGGAGCAGTTGCCGCTGCCGCCGGAGGTGATACCCAGCGCGGTCGAGCCGGAGAACAGCGAGCCGCCGCTGTCACCGGGCTCGGCACAGATGTTGGTACGGATCAGGCCGGTCACGGTGCCCTCGGCGTACTGCACGGTGGCGTTGACCGCGGTGACCGTGCCGCAGTGCGTGCCGGTCGTGCTGCCGCTGCGGCAGGCCGACTGGCCGACGGTGGCGTTGGCCGACCGGGTGATGTCCTGCACGCCGCCGCCGTTGTTGACGTCACCGGTGTGCGCCAGGCTGGTGTTGGTGTACTGGATCACGCCGTAGTCGTTGCCCGGGAAGCTGGTGGCGAACCGGGTGCCGATCGTGGTGGCATGGCTGCTGCTGGTCCACCAGGTGGCGCCGATGTTGGTGCAGTGCCCGGCCGTGATCACGTAGAACGTGGTGCCGGCGCTGTTGCGGGCGTTGAAGCCGAGCGAGCAGCGGGCGCTGCTGGTGAAGATGGCGTCACCACCGTTGATCAACGGCCGCAGCGCGCCGGCGACCCGCTCCACCCGGGCCGCACCGCCCAGCTTGGCGACGGCGGCGCGGATCTTGGCCTGGCCGGCCGCGGAGACCGAGTCGGTGATCGAGACGACGACCTGGTTGGTCGCCGGGTCGGCCGCGATCATCGTGCCGACCACCCGCGACTGCTGCAGCGCGGCCTGGGCCGCGGCGAGCTGCGCGCCGGTGTGGCTGACCAGCCGCGGGGTGGCGCCGGCGGCCCGCACCGTGGCCGCGCCGGCGGCGTCGGTGACGTTGACCACGAGCGCGCCGCCGCCGTCCAGGTACGAACCGGCGGCACCGGCGCCGAGCCGCTTGACCAGCGACTCGCCCAGCGCACCCTGCTTGACCTGACGGTCGGCGGCGGCGGCGACGGCCGCCACACTGCTGGACTGGGCCCCCGAGCCGACCGCGCTGGTTGGCGCGGCTCCGGCTGTCGGTGCGGCCAGCGCGGCGGCGAGGGTCAAGCCCGCCGCGGCGCCCAGCAGCGCGATCGTTCTGGAGGTAGATCCAGTGATCCTCACTGTGCCTCCCGGGAAAAGGCCGACACGCCCCGGTGGCGTGCCGAGATTCGTCCAGACAGCGGCCGGCGAACTACACCGATCAGGTGTTGCCGGCCATGTCAGACGCCAGGAGTGTCAACGGTCAAGCTCACTACCCACAAGAGGAAATCACCCATTAGATGTACCGATCGGGTACGAAAAGGGTCAACATTGCAGCAAGAAGAAGATCCAAATGGGCTAGCGTCATCAAGCCGGATGATGGCGCTCAGCGACGGCCAGTCACCGCAACCGGCGGCACCCGAGGGCTCAGGCCAACGCGTCGAGCGCGGCGTACACCAGCACCCGCACCCCGACCGGCAGCGCCCGCTCGTCGATGTCGAAGGTGGGCTGGTGCAGGTCCAGGCACTGCTCGGCGTCCGGGCTGCGGACGCCGAGCCGGGCCAGCGCGCCAGGCGCGTGGTCCAGATACCAGGCGAAGTCCTCGCCGCCCAGGCTCTGCTCGGTGTCGTCGACCGCCTCCGGGCCGACGGCCACGGCGGCCGCCCGGCGCAGGATCGCCACCGAACCGGCCTCGTTCACCACCGGCGGCACGCCACGCCGGTACTGGATCGCCACCGCCGCCCCGGTCGGCGCCACCACCTCGCTGACCAGCTCCCGGACCAGCGCCTCGGCGCCGTCCCAGGCGTCGCGGCGCAGCGTGCGCAGGGTGCCGTGGACGCTGCCGTGCTGCGGGATCGCGTTCGCCGCCACCCCGGCCTCGACCGCGCCCCAGACCAGCGAAACGCCGTCCCGCGGGTCGACCCGGCGGGACAGCAGCCCGGGCACCTCGGTGATCACCTTGCCCAGCGCGTAGACCAGGTCGGCGGTCAGGTGCGGCCGGGCGGTGTGCCCGCCCGGGCCGGTCAGCTGCACCTCGACCGCGTCGCAGGCGGCGGTGATCGGACCGACCCGCAGCCCCACCCGGCCGGCGTCCAGCCGCGGGTCGCAGTGCAGCGCGAAGATCCGCTCAACCCCGGCCAGGCCACCCGCGGCGATCACGCCGGGTGCACCGCCGGGCACCGTCTCCTCGGCCGGCTGGAACAGCAACCGGACCCGCCCGGGCAGCGCTCCGGGCGGTGCGGCGGCCAATGCCAGCCCGGCGCCGAGCAGCATCGCGGTGTGCGCGTCGTGCCCGCAGGCATGGCAGACCCCGGCCACGGTGGACCGGTACGGCACCGGCTTGAGGTCGGTCAGCGGCAGCGCATCGAGGTCGGCGCGCAGCGCGATCGTGCCCGGGCCGTCGCCCACGTCACAGATCAGCCCGGTGCCGCCGGGCAGCACCGCCGGCGCCAGCCCGGCCGCGGTGAGCCGCTCGACCAGGAACGCGGTGGTCGCGTGCTCGGCATAGGCCAGCTCCGGATTCGCGTGCAGCCGGCGGCGGGCGGACACCACCTCGGCCGTATTGCCGGCCAGCCAGCTCTCCAGCCAGGGCAGCTCGGCCGGCACCGACTCCGCCGCCACCGCCAGCCGCGCCACGTGCGTAGTCACAGTCCCTCCCGATGAGTCGGGACCGGCCGCATCGGGCCGAGCCATCCCCCGCTCACAGTCCCTCCGGTTCGCGGCGCTGCGCGCCAAAAGCGACGTCTTTCGTCACAGTGGCAGGCCCACCCGCATCTCGGTGAGCAGGCTGTCTACCACCGGCAGCAGGTCGCCGCCGTGCTCGGCGGCGACCGAGCGCTGCCGCTGGTAGCTGGCGCCCAGGTCGAGGATCCGCGGCACCAGCTCCAGCTCGGCCAGGCAGCCGAGCCGGCGGGCCACCGGGGTGAGCTCCTCCACCATGTCGACGATCGCCTTGCGGATCGGCTGCACGGTGCCCTTGGCGTCCACCACGATCTCGGCGTCCAGGCCGTACCGGGCGGCCCGCCACTTGTTCTCCCGCACCACCCAGGCGCGCGGCTCGGGCAGCGAGTAGCCCCGGTCCAGCTGGTGGTCGAACAGCTCGACCAGGCACTGCGAGATGGCCGCGATCGCGGTGATCTCGTCCAGGGTGGGCAGCCCGTCACAGATCCGCAGCTCGACCGTGCCGAACCCGGGGTGCGGGCGGATGTCCCACCAGACCTCGCGGACCGACTCGATCGCCCTGGTGTTGATCAGCACCTCCATGTACCGCTCGAAGTCGTCCCAGCCGGAGAGCTGGTACGGCAGCCCCGCGGTCGGCAGCGCCTCGAAGACCTTGCTGCGGTAGGACGCCAGCCCGGTGTCGCAGCCGATCCAGTACGGGCTGGACGCGGACAGCGCCAGGAGGTGCGGCAGGTAGGACAGCAGCGCGTTCACGATCGGGATCACCTTCTCCGGCGCCCGCACCCCGACGTGCACGTGCACGCCGAAGATCTGCAGCTGCCGGGCCATCCACTGGTTGCGCTCGACCAGGGCGTGGTAGCGCTCCTTGTCCGAGATCAGCTGGGTGGCCCAGTCGGTGGTCGGGTGGCTGCCGGAGCACATCACCCCCAGCCCGCGCCGACTGGCCGCGGCCTGCACCTGGGCCACCGTCTCGGCCAGGTCGGCCCGGGCCTCGGCCACCGTGCCGCAGATCCCGGTGATCACCTCGACGCAGGACTGCAGCAGCTCGTGCTTGGCCTTCGGATGCTCGCCGCCGGGGTTGCCGGACTCCTCGGCCAGTTCGGCCAGGATCTCGTTGGACGCGGAGCTGAGCTGCCTGGTCTCCAGGTCGATCAGCTCGAGCTCCCATTCCACCCCGAGGCTGGACCGCGCGGACGAGCTGAAATCGATCTGCACGAGCCCGAGGGTAGTGGCTGCCCGGGCCGGTCCGGGCGGCTCTGCGCCAGCTCGGCCGGTCGCGGCCCGCTCCGCCGGGGGTGCGCTGGCCGGGTTTGGCTGTCCAGATCCGGGTAGAGACCCCCTGTGCAACCGACACCCATGCATGATCGCGTGCTGCTGACGTCGTATCCCCGCTACGCCGATGCCCAGGCGACAGTCGACCAGCTGGCCGACGCGCACTTCCCGGTCGAGGAAGTGTCGATCGTCGGGCGGGACCTGCGGCTCGTCGAGGACGTCACCGGACGGCTCTCGTACGGCCGGGCGGCGCTGTCCGGGGCCGCCGCCGGTGCCTGGATAGGCCTGCTGTTCGGCCTGTTCATCGGCCTGTTCGCGGACGACACCACGTCCGCGCTGGCGCTGCTGTTCTGGGGCCTGGTCTTCGGCGCGCTGGGCGGGATGCTGTTCAGCGTCGGCAGCTACGCCCTGACCGGCGGCCGGCGCGACTTCGTCTCGATCAGCCAGACTGGTGGCCGAGCGGTACGACGTGACCGTGGATGCCCGCACCGCCGAGGACGCGCGGCGGATCCTGACCGGCGCCCGGGCGGCCACCCCGGCCCGGGCCGACTCCGCCCGGCGGGCCGACCCGGCCGACCGGCCGGCGGATCTCCCGGCGGATCGGCCGGCGGCCCAGCCGGCTGGGCCGACCTGGCGGCGCTGGCGTGATCGGGTCGGCCTCCGCAGCTGACCGGTCGCGGCGCCCGGGGTCGGTCAGCGATCCCGGGCGCCCACCGGTGGACGCCGTGGCCGGATGGCGGGGCAGCCGGCGGGCAGCAATCGGGTCAGAACAGGTCAGCCGGGCGGTAGGTGCCCCAGACCTCGCGCAGGGCTGTGCAGATCTCGCCGACCGTGGCCCGGGCGGCCAGGGCGGACTTCATCGGGTAGAGCACGTTGTCGGAGCCCTCGGCCGCCCGCCGCATCTCGTCCAGCCAGCGCCGGACCTCGTCGCCGGACCGCTCGGCCCGCAGCGCCGCCAGCCGGCTGCGCTGCTCCTGCTCGATGGACGGGTCGACGCGCAGCGGCTCGTACTTCTCCTCCTCGTCCAGGGCGAACCGGTTCAGGCCCACCACGACCCGGTCGCCGGCGTCCACCTCCTTGGCCACCTGGTACGCCGACTGCTCGATCTCCTGCTTCTGGAAGCCGGCCTCGATCGCGGCCACCGCGCCGCCCAACTCCTCCACCCGGGCCAGCAGCGCGACCACCCCGGCCTCGACCTCGTCGGTCATCGCCTCCACCGCGTACGAGCCGGCGAACGGGTCGACGGTCGCGGTGACGTCGGTCTCATAGGCGAGCACCTGCTGGGTGCGCAGGGCCAGCCGGGCGGCCTTCTCGGTGGGCAGCGCGATCGCCTCGTCGAAGGAGTTCGTGTGCAGCGACTGGGTGCCGCCGAGCACCGCGCCGAGCGCCTGCAGGGCCACCCGGACCATGTTCACCTCGGGCTGCTGCGCGGTCAGTTGCACCCCGGCGGTCTGCGTGTGGAACCGCAGCATCAGCGACTTGGGGTTCTTCGCGCCGAACTCGTCCGCCATGATCCGGGCCCAGACCCGGCGGGCGGCCCGGAACTTGGCCACCTCCTCCAGCAGCGTGGTGCGGGCCACGAAGAAGAAGGCCAGCCGGGGGGCGAAGTCGTCCACCGCCATCCCGGCGGCCAGCGCCGCCCGGACGTACGCGATGCCGTTGGCCAGGGTGAAGGCGATCTCCTGCGTCGGCGTCGCCCCGGCCTCGGCCATGTGGTAGCCGGAGATGGAGATCGTGTTCCAGCGCGGGATCTCGGCCCGGCAGTACGCGAACGTGTCGGTGACCAGCCGCAGCGACGGCCCCGGCGGGAAGATGTAGGTACCGCGGGCGATGTACTCCTTGAGCACGTCGTTCTGGATCGTCCCGTTCAACCCGGCGGCGGCGACGCCGCTCTCGGCCGCGACCAGTTGGTAGAGCAGCAGCAGCAACGCGGCCGGCGAGTTGATCGTCATCGAGGTGGAGACCGTGCCCAGGGGGATCCCGTCGAACAGCACGCGCATGTCGTCGAGCGAGTCGACGGCGACACCGACCTTGCCGACCTCACCGTGCGCGACGGCGGCGTCACTGTCCATGCCCATCTGGGTGGGCAGGTCGAACGCCACCGAAAGGCCCGTGGTGCCCGCCTTGAGCAGCGCGTGGTAGCGCTCGTTCGACTCCTTCGCGGTGCCGAAGCCCGCGTACTGCCGCATCGTCCACGGCCGCTCGGTATACATGGTGCGGTAGACACCACGGGTGTACGGGAACTCCCCCGGGCCACCCAGCCGGTCGGCCAACCCCGCCGACACATCGCCCGGGCCGTACACCGGCTCGATCGGGAAGCCGGACTCGGCCTGCCGCGCATCGCTCATCCGCCACCGCCTCCTGACACCAGCGGCACCCGCGCTCACCTGCCCGGTTTCCATCTGGACGCCCCGGTGACCGATGCTATGGCGTAGCGCTTGTTCGACGATAAAGCCAGTCGGGTAGGAAGGGAGACCGTGGTCACACCGCCGCAGGACGCTCGCGTGCTCGCCCGCCGCTACCACCTGCAGCGGCTGCTCGGCCGTGGCGCGATGGGCGCGGTCTGGGAAGCGGACGACACCGTGCTGCGCCGGCCGGTGGCGGTCAAGGAGGTCGTACTGCCACCCGGGCTGTCGCCCGAGGAACGGGCCGTGAGCTGCGAGCGGACGCTGCGCGAGGCGCGCGCGATCGCCCGGCTCGGCCACCCGAACGTGGTCACCCTGTTCGACGTGCTGGACGAGGACTCGCGGCCCTGGGTCGTGATGGAACTGGTGCCGTCCCGCAGCCTGGCCGACGTGATCAAGGAAGACGGGCCGCTGCACCCGCACCGGGTCGCCACCGTCGGCCTGGCCATCCTCGGCGCGCTGGAGGCCGCGCACGCCGCCGGCATCACTCACCGGGACGTCAAGCCCGGCAACATCCTGCTCGGCCACGACGGCCGGGTGAAGCTCACCGACTTCGGCATCGCCCGGGCCGCCGGCGACACCACGATCACCGGTACCGGCCTGCTGGTCGGCTCGCCGTCGTACCTGGCGCCGGAGATCGTCCGGGGTCAGGAGGCCGGGCCGGCCGGGGACATGTGGGGCCTCGGCGCCACCCTGTACGCCGCCGCCGAGGGCCGGGCCCCGTTCGCCGGCGTGGACGCGATGGACACGCTGGCCAAGGTCGTGCAAGATCCGCCGGCCCCGTTCGACCGGTCCGGCCCGCTGATCCCGGCGCTGAGCGCGATGCTGGACAAGGATCCGGTGCACCGCGCCTCCGCCGTCCAGGCCCGCCGCCTCCTCCTCGAGGTGCTGCGCACCGCCGACGAGGCCGCCGCGCCGGCCGGGCCGCAGCCGGTCGGGCCGGGGGCGGTGGGCGGTTCGACGCTGCCCGGCGCGCTGCCGCCGCCCGGCTTGCCGCCGCTGCCCCCGCTGCAAGGCGGTCCGCCCGGCCAGGGCAGTGACGCCGTCCCGGCCGCGCGGCTGCCTGCCCCCGGCGGGCCGGCCTGGCCGGCCGGGACGGACGCCGGCAGCCAGCCGTTCGGCCGGCCCGAGGCGGCCCGGCTGCCGGGCCTACCCGGTCTGGCCGCCGCCGAGGCCGCCGCGCGGGCCCGCCGGCAGGGTGCGAACGACCCGGACGCCTGGCGGAGCCAGGCCCCGCCGGCCCCCTTCCTCCCGTCCCTCGGCCGCCCGTCCGCCCCGGTCCCGGTGGCGGACATCCCGGTCGCCGGGCCGACCGACGCGGACCGCTACGCCGCGCCACCGGGCGCCGGCCCGGCCGTCGCCGAACCGGGCCTGGCCGACCCCCACGCGGCACCAGGCCGTCCTGAGCCGGGCCGAGCCGAGCCGGGCCGTCCAGAGGCTGGCCGTCCTGAGCCGGGCCGACCAGAGGCAGGCCGTCCAGAGGCAGGCCGTTCTGAGCCGGGCCGTTCTGAGCCGGGCCGACCTGGGTCGGGCCCAGCAGAGCCGGGCCATCCTGAGCCGGGCCGTCCGGAGGTGGGCCCGGCCGACCTCGGCGCGGCGCCGGACCGTCCGGAGCGGGCGGGCCAGGCCGAGCCGGGCGACCCGACAGCCGGCGCGGGGGCGATGGGCGCAACGCCCTACGCCGGAGCGCCCGACGCCGAACCGGCCTACCCCGGAGCACCCCAGCACCCCGGCCCGCAGGGCCACCCGACACCGCCCGACGCCGAACCGGCCTACCCCGGAGCGCCCCAGCACGCCGGCCCGCACGACTACCCGACGCCGCCCGGCGCCGAACCGGCGGCCTACCCCGGAGCACCCCGGCAGGCCGGCCCGCGGGGCTACCCGACGGCGCCCGACGGCGAACCGGCGGCCTACCCCGGGGCACCCCGGCAGGACTACCCGACGCCGCCGAGCGGCGCGGAGCCGGCCAGGCTGGCGGCGCACGCAGAGGCACCCAGGTACGCCGAGGCCGAGACAGTGGACGCGGGCGCCGAACTGCTGGCCGAGGCGGCCGCCGGCGGCGCGGGTCAGCCGTGGCCGGGCGGCCCCGGTCCGGGCCCAGGGCCGGGCGGCCCGGGGCCGGACGCTGGCTGGTCGCCCGGTGGGCCGCCACCGCCCGGAGCATGGCCGCCGCCGGCGCGGGCCGCGGACGGGCCGACCGTGGCCCTGACGCCCGGGGCCGGGCCGGGTCCCGGGGTCGGGCCGGGGCCGGCGAACCAGGGCTGGCAGCAGTACGGCGGCCCCCAGGCGCCGCCGGACGGCTGGGGCCAGGGCGGGCCGGGGCACGGCAACAGCGACTCGTTCCCGTTCGGCGCGTCCGGCTGGGCCGAGGACGAGAACTGGCCCGGCCAGGGGCAGGGCTACCGGTCGCCGGACGAGGAGCCGACCCAGCAGGTCGGGCCGCTGAACTTCGGCGCCGGGTTCGGCCCGGGCGGCGGGGCCGGCGGGCCCGGCCCGGGCGGCGGCTTCGGCCCAGGCGGCGGACCCGGGTACGGCGGTGGTTCCGGGTACGGCGGTCCGCCGCGGCGGACCGACGACACCAGACGGCGGCAGGCGCTGATCGCGGTGCTGGCCGTCGGCGGGCTGGTCCTGTTGGTGATCATCGGCGGGGTGCTGGCGGCGCACGCGTTCCTCGGCGGCCCGGACCAGCCCAAGGCCAGCCAGCCGGTAGTGCTGCCCACCACGCCCGCGAAGCCGTCCGGAACCGCCGCGCTGCCCAGCGGCTTCGTCCGGTACAAGCACGCGGGTGGCTTCTCGGTCGCGGTCCCGTCCGGCTGGCAGCCGGAGGTGAAGCCGCGCGGCGTGGTGGACGTCTCCGAGCCGAACTCCAGCCGGTTCCTGCGGCTGATCAAGTCCGGCAGCGGCGACCCGCTGGCCCAGCTGACCGCGGCCGAGTCCTCGTTCAAGGGCGGCCATGACGACTATGTCCGGGTGAAGCTCGGCAAGGCGAGCTACCGCGGCTACCCGGCCGCCGACTGGGAGTTCACGTACACCAACGACGGCGTGTCCCGGCGTGTCCTGTACCGGGAGTTCCAGGTCGGCGGGTCGACGTACGCGATCTACCTGTCCGCCCCGGCCGCCCAGTGGACCGACAGCCTGCCCTACTTCGACACCGCCGCCACCACTTTCGCCCTCGGCTGACCCGCTGCGCGGCGGCTCAGCCGGCGCCGCCCGGGACCGGTGGCCGGGCCGGCCGGCTGCGGCCGGGTGCCGGCGCGGCCGGCTGCGACACTCCGGCGGGGCACCTCGTCGGAGCCCGGCCGTGACGTACGCTCCGGCGCGTGACCAGCGGAGATCTCGACACCGCGGCAGCCGGGCCGCCGACGCCGGCCGGCAACGCCGCGCAGGCGCTCGCCACCGCGACCGGTGCCGCCCACCATGACGTAGCGCTCGTCCTGGGCTCCGGCTGGGTGCCGGCCGCGGACGCGCTGGGCGAGCCGGACGCCGACCTGCCGGTCACCGAATTACCCGGGTTCCTGCCGCCGGCGGTGGCTGGGCACGCCGGCCGGGTCCGCTCGGTGACCGTGGGCGCCCGCCGGGTGCTGGTCTTCCTCGGCCGCACCCACCTGTACGAGGGCCGCGGCCTGGAACAGGTGGTGCACGGGGTCCGGGTGGCGGCGGCGGCCGGCTGCCGGACGATCATCCTCACCAACGCGGCCGGCGGGTTGCGGGAGGGCATGGAGGTCGGCCAGCCGGTGCTGATCGCCGACCACCTGAACCTGACCGCCCGCTCGCCGCTGGTCGGCCCGCGGTTCGTGGACCTGTCCGACCTGTACGCGGCGCGGCTGCGCCGGATCGTGCGGGAGATCGACCCGTCCATCACCGAGGGGGTCTACGCGGCGCTGCCCGGGCCGAACTACGAGACGCCGGCCGAGATCCGGATGCTGCGCGGCCTGGGCGCCGACCTGGTCGGCATGTCCACCGCGCTGGAGGCGATCGCGGCCCGCGCCGAGGGTGCCGAGGTGCTCGCCGTCTCGCTGGTCACCAACCTGGCCGCCGGCCTGTCCAGCGCCCCGCTGGACCACGCCGAGGTGCTCGCCGCCGGCCAGGCCGCCGCCGCCCGGATGGGCACCCTGCTGGCCGAGGTGATCGGCAAGCTGTGACCGGCGTCCCCCCGGCCCCGGATTCGGACGGCGACCTCCGGGCCGCCGCGCGGGCGTGGCTGGCCGAAGACCCGGATCCGCGGACCCGGGCCGAGTTGACCGGGCTGCTCGCGGCCGGCGACTGGGCGGGCGTGGCGGAGCGGTTCGCCGGGCCGCTGGAGTTCGGTACGGCCGGCCTGCGCGGGCCGCTGCGGGCCGGGCCGAACGGGATGAACCGGCTGGTCGTGCTGCGTGCCGCCGCCGGGCTGGCGGCCTACCTGCGGGCGCGCGGGGCGTCCGGGCCGGTGGTCGTCGGCTACGACGCCCGGCACCGGAGCGCGGACTTCGCCCGCGACACGGCGGAGGTGCTGGCCGGTGCCGGCTTCGCCGCGCGGCTGCTGCCCCGGCCGCTGCCGACCCCGATCCTGGCGTACGCGGTGCGCCGCCTCGGCGCGGCGGCCGGCGTGATGGTCACCGCCAGCCACAACCCGCCGCAGGACAACGGGTACAAGGTCTACCTGGCCGACGGCGCGCAGCTGGTCCCGCCGGCCGACCGGGAGATCGAGGCCGCCATCGCCGCGGTCGGTCCACTCGCGACAGTGCCCCGCTCGGACCGGTACGAGGTGCTGGACGAGGCGGTGCTGGACGGCTACCTGGCCGCCGTCGGGGCCCTCCCCCGCACCGGCCACCGGGAGCTGAAGATCGTCTACACCGCGATGCACGGCGTCGGCGCGGCGGTCGTGCGGGCCGCGCTGGCCGCAGCCGGTTTCGGCGCGCCGGAACTGGTCGGCGAGCAGGCCGAGCCGGACCCGGACTTCCCCACCGTGGCGTTCCCGAACCCGGAGGAGCCCGGCGCGATGGATCTCGCGTTCGCCCGGGCCGCCGGCACCGGCGCCGACCTGGTGATCGCGAACGACCCGGACGCCGACCGGTGCGCGGTGGGGGTCCCGACCGGGGACGGCTGGCGGATGCTGCGCGGCGACGAGGTCGGCGTGCTGCTGGCCGACCACCTGATCCGCACCGGTGCCGGCACCGGCACGTTCGCCACCACGATCGTCTCGTCCGCGCTGCTGCGGGCGCTGTGCACGGCCCGCGGCGTGCCGTACGCGGAGACCCTGACCGGCTTCAAGTGGATCGTCCGGGCCGCGGACGACCTGCGTTACGGCTACGAGGAGGCGCTCGGCTACGCCGTCGAGCCGGCCCTGGTCCGGGACAAGGACGGCATCTCCGCCGCGGTCCTGATCGCCGACCTGGCCGCCAGCCTGCGCGCCGAGGGCCGCACCCTGCTCGACCGGCTGGACGACCTGGCCGCCGAGTTCGGCGTGCACGCCACCGACCAGGTCTCGGTCCGGGTGGACGACCTGGGCCGCATCGCCACCCTGATGCGCCGGCTGCGCGCCGCCCCGCCCACCACCCTGCTCGGCCACCCGGTCGACACCGTTGCGGATCTGCTCCCGGAAGCCGACGTCGTCCGCCTGCACGCCGGCCGCTGCCGGGTCGTGATCCGCCCCAGCGGCACCGAGCCGAAGCTCAAGGCCTACCTGGAGGTCACCGAACCTCCCGGTCGCCCGGTGCCCGAAGCCCGCGCCAGCGCGACCGCGGCGCTCAGCAGCCTGCGCGCCGAGCTGACCGCTCTCCTCGCCCCGGCCTGACGGGTTCGCCCGCGGCGGGCGCGGCCCGGTCGTGCGGCCGCAGCCAGCGCCGGTAGCCGGGTCAGACCGCGCCGAACTGGCGGTCGCCGGCGTCGCCGAGGCCGGGGACGATGTAGGCGCGGTCGTTGAGCCGCTCGTCGATGCTGGCGGTCACCACCCGGACCGGGAGGTCGCTGGCCGCCAGCCGGGCCAGGCCCTCCGGGGCGGCCAGCACACAGATGACCGTGATGTCGGTGGCGCCGCGGTCGGTGAGCAGCTGGCAGCAGTGGTGCAGCGAGCCGCCGGTGGCCAGCATCGGGTCGAGCACGAGCACCGGGCGGCCGGCCAGCGTCTCGGGCAGCGACTCCATGTACGCCCGCGGCTGGAACGTCAGCTCGTCCCGGGCCAGGCCGACGAAACCCATCTGCGCCTCGGGCAGCAGGCCGAGCGCGGCGTCGGCCATGCCCAGCCCGGCCCGCAGCACCGGGACCAGCAGCGGCGGGTTGGCCAGCCGGGTACCGGTGGCGGCGCCGACCGGGGTCTGCACGCTGACCGCCTCGACCGCGACCGAGCGGGTGGCCTCGTACACCAGCATCAGGGTCAGCTCGCGCAGCGCCGCCCGGAACGTAGCGTTGTCGGTGGACTCGGCCCGCATCGTGGTCAGCCGGGCGGCGGCCAGCGGGTGATCGACGACGTGGGTGTGCACGGGCGCACACGGTAGCGGGTCTGCCGGCCCGGGGCCGGCGTGACAGGCTTCCAATCGTGGACGAGGTCTGGGATCTGGTGGTGGTCGGCGGCGGTCCGGCGGGCAGTGCGGCGGCGCTGCGGGCCCGGCAGCTGCGGGCCGACGCGCGGGTGCTGCTGCTGGACCGGGCCGAGTTCCCGCGGGACAAGTCCTGCGGCGACGGCATCGCCGCGCACGGCCGGGACGAGCTGGCGCTGCTCGGCGTCCCGGACCTGATCGCCGACTACAAGCCGGTGGACCGGCTGCGGGTGATCTCCCCGGGCGGCAACGCGGTCGCCGCCAGGGCGGCCCGGCCCAACCACGTGGTGCCGCGCAAGGTGTTCGACGCCCGGCTGGTGGCCGCGGCCGTGGACCGCGGCGTCGAGCTGCGCAAACACCGGGTCCGGCAGGTCTCCCAGGTCAACGGCACGGTGCTGCTGGACGGCACGATCGCGGCCCGGGTGGTGCTCGGCGCGGACGGCGCCGGCTCGGTGATCCGCCGCCAGCTCGGCCTGCCGGCCACCGCGGACAAGCACACCGCACTCGCCGTCCGCGGCTACGCCGACGTGCCGCCGGACGACGACCATGCCCAGTTCATCGCGATGCAGGCGGCCGGCTGGCCGGCGTACGCCTGGTCGTTCCCGATCGGCGACGGCACCGCGAACGTCGGCTTCGGCATGCTGCTGCCCCGGCTGAAGGCGACCGGCCGGCCCGGCCGCGAGGTGCTGCACGGCCGGCTGGCCGAGCTCCTGCCGGACCGGCCGGCGCACGATCTGCTCGCCCACCACCTGCCGCTCTCCCCGGGCCGGCCGCGCCCGGGTGCCGGCCGGGTACTGCTGGCCGGCGACGCGGCCAGCCTGATCAACCCGCTGACCGGCGAGGGCATCTACTACGCGCTGCTGTCCGGCCGGCTGGCCGCCGAGGCCGCGCTGGCCGCGCCGGACCACCCGCTGCCGGCGTACCGGCAGGGGTTGCGGGCGCACCTGGGCCGGCACCTGCGGACCACCGACGTACTGGCCCGGGCGGCCCAGTCGGCCCGGTTCATCGACGCCGCGATCGGCACCGCGGCCCGCCGCGCCGACGTCTTCGACCTGCTGGTCGACGTCGGCCTGGGTGACGGCGTGGTCCCGACCCGGCTCGCCCTGGCCGTCGCCCGGGCCTGGGTCCGCGGCCGCTGACCCGCCCAACCGGGTGCGCCGGCCTAGACTCGGGGTCGTGACGCTCACTGCCGAGGTCCCGGAGACCTACGCGGACGTGGTGCGGGACGCGCAGACGCTGCGCCGCTTCCTGCACGGGCTGCCCGGGGTCGACCAGGTCGGCGCCCAGGCCCGGGCGGCCGCACTGGCCACCCGGAGCATCAAGAAGGGCGCCAAGCAGTGGGCGCTGGAGCTGGCCATCCGGTGCGTCGACCTGACCACGCTGGAGGGCGCCGACACCACCGGCAAGGTGCGGGCGCTGTGCGCCAAGGCCCGGCACCCCGACCCGGACGATCCGGCCACCCCGGCGGTGGCCGCGGTCTGCGTCTACCCGGACCTGGTCGCCCCCGCGGTCGAGGCGCTGGCCGGCTCGCCGGTGGTGGTGGCCAGCGTGGCGACCGCGTTCCCGTCCGGCCGGGCCAGCCTGGCCACCAAGCTGGCCGACGTGGCCGAGGCCGTGCAGGCCGGTGCGTCCGAAGTGGACATGGTCATCGACCGCGGCGCGTTCCTCAGTGGACGCTACGGCCAGGTGTACGACGAGATCGTCGCGGTCAAGCGGGCCTGCGGGCCGGCGCACCTGAAGGTGATCCTGGAGACCGGCGAGCTGTCCACTTTGGACAACGTCCGGCGGGCGTCCTGGCTGGCGCTGCTGGCCGGTGGCGACTTCATCAAGACCTCCACCGGCAAGGTGAGCCCGGCCGCCACCCCACCGGTGGCGCTGGTGATGCTGCAGGCGGTGCGCGACTTCGCACTGTCCACAGGGGAACGCCGCGGGGTCAAGCTGGCCGGTGGCATCCGGGCGGCCAAGGAGGCCGTCCGCTACCTGGTCATGGTGAAGGAGACCGCCGGCGAGGAATGGCTCGACCCGGCGCTGTTCCGGCTCGGTGCGTCCAGCCTGCTCAACGACCTGCTGCTGCAACGGCAGAAGGAGCGCACCGGCGCCTACTCCGGTCCCGACTACGTGACGCTGGACTGAGGCCGATGCCTACCTGGGAATACGCCCCCGCGCCGGAAGCCCGGGAGACCGCGCGGCTGCGCGAGTCCTACGGCATGTTCATCGACGGCGAGTTCGTCGACGGCGACGGCGAGCGGATGAAGACGGTCAACCCGGCGGACGAGGCGGTGCTGGCCGAGGTACCGGTCGCCGGCCCGTCCGATGTAGACCGTGCGGTGGCCGCGGCCCGCCGGGCCTACGAGCAGGTCTGGGCGCCGCTGCCGGGCCGGGAGCGGGCCAAGTACCTGTTCCGGATCGCCCGGGCGATCCAGGAACGGGGCCGCGAGCTGGCCGTGCTGGAGAGCCTGGACAACGGCAAGCCGATCAAGGAGTCCCGGGATGTGGACGTGCCGCTGGCCGCGGCGCACTTCTTCTACTACGCCGGCTGGGCGGACAAGCTGCGGCATGCCGGCCTCGGCCCCGACCCGCGCCCGATCGGGGTGGCCGGCCAGGTCATCCCGTGGAACTTCCCGCTGCTGATGGCGGCCTGGAAGCTGGCGCCGGCGCTGGCCACCGGCAACACCTGCGTGCTGAAGCCGGCCGAGACCACCCCGCTGACCGCGCTGGTGCTGGCCGAGATCTGCCAGCAGGCCGAACTGCCGCCGGGCGTCGTCAACGTGCTGCCCGGCGCCGGCGAGACCGGTGCCGCGCTGGTCGCGCACCCGGGCGTGGACAAGGTCGCGTTCACCGGCTCCACCGAGGTGGGCAAGCAGATCCAGCGCAACCTGGCCGGCACCGGCCGGCGGCTCAGCCTGGAGCTGGGCGGCAAGGCGGCCAACATCATCTTCGACGATGCCGCGCTGGACCAGGCGGTGGAGGGCATCGTCAACGGCATCTTCTTCAACCAGGGCCACGTCTGCTGCGCCGGCTCCCGGCTGCTGGTGCAGGAGTCGATCGCCGACACCGTGCTCGACCTGCTCCGCGACCGGCTCGGCACGCTCCGGCTGGGCGACCCGCTGGACAAGAACACCGACATCGGCGCCATCAACTCGGCCGCCCAGCTGGCCCGGATCCGGGAGCTGACCGCGGCCGGCGAGGCCGAGGGGGCGCACCGCTGGTCGCCTCCGTGCCAGCTGCCCGACCGCGGCTTCTGGTTCCCGCCGACCGTGTTCACCGGCGTCTCGCAGGCGCACCGGATCGCCCGCGAGGAGATCTTCGGCCCGGTGCTCTCGGTGCTCACCTTCCGCACCCCCGCCGAGGCCGTCGAGAAGGCCAACAACACGCCGTACGGGCTGTCCGCCGGGGTCTGGACCGAAAAGGGCTCCCGCATCCTCTGGATGGCGCAGCGGCTGCGCGCCGGCGTGGTCTGGGCCAATACCTTCAACCGGTTCGACCCGGCCTCGCCGTTCGGCGGCTACAAGGAGTCCGGCTTCGGCCGGGAGGGTGGCCGGCACGGCCTGGCCCCCTACCTCGCCGACGAAGCCGAGGAGGCCGGCGCATGACGACTGTGGAGCCGGGCGGCCGGGTGGATGTTCGCAAGACCTACAAGCTCTACATCGGCGGCGCGTTCCCGCGGTCGGAGTCCGGCCGGTCCTATCCGGTGACCGCGGCGGACGGCAGCTTCCTGGCCAACGCCGCGCAGGGCTCCCGCAAGGACGCCCGGGACGCGGTGGTGGCCGCGCGCAAGGCGTTCCCCGGCTGGTCCGGCGCGACCGCGTACAACCGCGGCCAGGTGCTCTACCGGGTGGCCGAGATGCTGGAGGGCCGGCGCGCGCAGTTCGTCGCCGAGGTGGCCGCGGCCGAGGGCACCGGGGCGGCGGAGTCCATTGTGGACGCGACCATCGACCGGTGGGTCTGGTACGCCGGCTGGGCGGACAAGATAACCGCGGTGTTCGGCTCGGCGAACCCGGTAGCGGGACCGTACTTCGACTTCTCCCTCCCGGAGCCGACCGGGGTGGTCGCCGTGCTGGCGCCGCGGTCGTCCAGCCTGCTCGGGCTGGTCAGCGTCCTCGCGCCGGTGCTGGCCGGCGGCAGCACCGCGGTGGTGGTGGCCGCCGAGCACCGGCCGCTGCCGGCGATCACGCTGGCCGAGGTGTTGGCCACGTCCGACCTGCCCGGCGGGGTGGTGAACCTGCTCACCGGCCGCGTCGCCGAGATCGCGCCCTGGCTGGCCGCGCACCGGGACGTCAACGCGCTGGACCTGACCGGGGCCGACGACGACCTGGCCACCGAACTGGAGCGGGCCGCCGCCGACAACGTCAAGCGGGTCTTCCGCGGGCCGCGCGGCGGCACCGAGCCGGACTGGCGGGCCGACCCCGGCACCCGCCGGCTGGCCGCGTTCCTGGAGACCAAGACGGTCTGGCACCCGCTCGGCATCTGACCCGGCAGAGCCCGCGTACCGGCCCCGGCGGCAGCCGCCAAATCGGACCGGGCCACCCCTGGTACCGCGCTGCCGAAGATCCATCGGGAATGGCCTACGCTGTCGGCCGATCCGTACTCAGCAAACCCCGAGGAGTGTCCGTGACCAGGCCGACCGACGCGACCGTCGTCCCGATCCGGCTTGCCCTGGACGGGCGTTCCGGGGTCACGCTCTGGGCCACTCCGTGGGAGGAGGACGGCGAGGAGTGGCAGGCGTTCCTGGGTACCGGCCGCAAGGTGCTGATCTTCACCACCACCGAGGACATGGCCGAGTACCTGCGCTCCGGCGACGAGAACGACCTGACCGACCACCCGGCCTGGACGATGCTGACCAAGCTGCCGTCCACCCAGCTGGAGCCGGAGGAGGACTACGACTTCGACCTGGACGGCGTCTACGACCTCGCCGCCGGCGACCCGGACCCGTTCGCGGTCTCGGAGCTCTCCGACCTGGTCGACATCGTGCAGCGGATCGCCGAGTGCTGCGACGACGGCACGCTGCTGCGGGTGCTCGAGGAGTCGCCGGAGTTCTCCCGGCTGCTGGCCGACGAGGTCACCTACTCCGGCGCCGAGGGCGAGGAGCAGTGGGGCGAGCTGGGCGAGGCGCTGGACCGGTCCTGGGAGCTGGTGATCGACCGGCTCGGCGGCCTGGTCGAGTGGCGCGGCGAGGTGCCGGCCGACTCGGATGACGACGAGGACGACGACCTGGACGACGTCGAGGAGATCGACGCCGACGACACCGCGGTCGACTCCGAGGACGAGGAAGAGGACGACGAAGACGAGGACGAGGACGAAGCGGAAGAAGACGAGGAGGAGGCTGCCGACGAGGAGTCGGCGGACGACTCCGACGAGGAGGACGAAGAAGACGAGGACGAGGACGAGGACGACGAGGACGAGGACGAGGACGACGGCGAGGACGGCGAGGTTGTCGAAGGCACCTGGGCCGAGGCCGGCATCATCCCGATCGCGGTCGGCCTACCCACCGGTACCGGCTACACGCTGCGTACCTATGTGGACGACGAGCCACGGTTCCTCGGCAACGATCTGAACGTCTACATGTTCCGCAGCACCGCCGGTCTGATCGAGTTCTGCCGCGAGGAAGAGGAGCACGACCTCGCCGACCTGGAGACCTGGTCGGAGATCCAGGCGGCGGAGGCCGACGACCTGACCGTCGACCCGAGCGAGGAAGACAGCTACGACCTGACCGCGCCCGGGCCGGAGGCCGTCGAACTGGCCCGTGATCTGGCCGACTACAGCCAGCTCGCCGGGGTGGAGGCGGCGCTGTCCGGTCGCCCGGTGGACGGCATCCCGTTCGACGTCTGGGTCGCCGCGGTGGCCGAGATCGGCAGCTGCGTGCGGTGGTACGACTGATCACCCACAGGTGCCGATTGATGCCTCGCAGTGTGCGCGGGAACCACTTCATGCCGTGTTCCGTCGTGAAGACGGAAGATGAAGAGTTGGTGAGCGCCGCGTAGCACATACCTGCTGAGGTGACGCCGCCAGCTATACAAGTAGTTTCGAGTCGGTGTCACCTTCGGGGAGGTGGTAGATGCGCGCAGCGGTGGTCTCCTTCCGGCTCGGTGGAGCCGACGGTGTGTCTGTGGAAACCGCGAAGTGGACGGCGGCGCTGCGGCGCCTCGGCTGGGCGGTCCGAACCGTCGCCGGCGCCGGCAAGGCCGACGTGCTGGTGCCCGGCCTCGATCTGGACGAAGCAGAGCCACCGGCGGCATCCGAACTCGCCCGGGCGCTCGAGGGCGCGGACGTCGTGCTGGTGGAGAACCTGCTCTCGCTGCCGCGCAATCCGGCCGCCGCCGACCTGCTGGCCGGCCTGCTCCGCGGCCGCCCGGCCCTGCTGCACCACCACGATCTGCCCTGGCAGCGCGACCAGGACTTTCCGGTGACCGTCTGGCCGCCGGACGACCCGGCCTGGCGGCACATCGCCATCAACGAGCTGAGCCGGCTGCAACTCGCCGACCGGGGCGTGTCCGCGGTCACCATCTACAACACGATCGACCCGACCGACCGGCGCGGCCGCCGCCGCCAGGCCCGGCGCCGGATCGGGGTGGCCCGCGGCGTTCCGCTGGTGCTCCAGCCGACCCGGGCGATCCGCCGCAAGAACGTGCCGGCCGGCATCGGCGTGGCCGAGCAGCTCGGCGGCACCTACTGGCTGACCGGCCCGGCCGAGGACGGCTACGCCAACGAACTCGCCGACCTGCTGGACGCCGCGCGCTGCCCGGTCCGCCGCCGCATCCCGGGTGGACTGTCCATTTCGGATGCGTACGCGGCGGCCGACGTGGTGGCGTTCCCGTCCACCTGGGAGGGATTCGGGAACCCGCTGCTGGAGGCGGCCATCCACCGCCGGCCGCTGGTGGTGGCCGACTACCCGGTGCTGCGGGAGCTGCGCCAGTTCGGCTTCATCTGGTTCTCGGTGGACGATCCCGACCCGCTGCGGGCGTTCCTCGCCTATCCGGACCGGACCCTGCACGATCTGAACGCCGAGATCGCGCACGCCTACTTCTCCCCGCAAACCCTGGATGCGCGGCTCGACCTGCTGCTGCGGGACGTACTGTCCGGCGCCCGCAGCCCGGTCCGAGCCGATCCACTGGCCACAGTGGACGGTCTGGATGGTCTGGACGACCTGGACGGCCGGTTCGGCGTCGCCGACCCGGTCTAGCCGCCGGCTACCCGAGCAGGGCGGCGTAGCCCGGCTTCACCACGCCGTTGATCAGCGCGAGCCGCTCATCGAACGGGATGAACGCCGACTTCAGCGCGTTCACGGTCAGCCACTGCAGGTCGGACCAGCCGTAGCCGAACGCGTCCACCAGCGCGAGCATCTCCGAGGACATCGTGCAGTTGCTCATCAGCCGGTTGTCGGTGTTCACGGTGACCCGGAAGTAGAGCTTGCGCAGCAGCCCGATCGGGTGCTCGGCGATCGACTTGGCCGCGCCGGTCTGCACGTTCGAGGACGGGCACATCTCCAGCGGGATCCGCTTGTCCCGGATGTAGGCGGCCAGCCGGCCGAGCCGGATCCCGTCCCGCTCGCCGTTCTCCGGGACGGTGATGTCGTCGATGATCCGGACCCCGTGGCCCAACCGGTCCGCCCCGCACCACTGGATCGCCTGCCAGATCGACGGCAGCCCGAACGCCTCGCCGGCGTGGATGGTGAAGTGGAAGTTCTCCCGCTGCAGGTACTCGAACGCGTCCAGGTGCCGGGTGGGCGGGTAGCCGGCCTCGGCGCCGGCGATGTCGAAACCGACCACACCTTCGTCCCGGTAGTGCACGGCCAACTCGGCTATCTCCATCGAACGTGCAGCATGACGCATCGCGGTGAGCAGCGCGCCGATCCGGATCCGGTGGCCGGCGGCGGCCGCCGTGGTGGCGCCCTGCTGGAACCCGGCCAGCACCGCCTCCACCACCTGCTCCAGCGACAGCCCGTGGTCCACGTGCAGTTCGGGGGCGAACCGCACCTCGGCGTAGACCACGCCGTCCGCGGCCAGGTCCTGGGCGCACTCGCTGGCCACCCGGATCAGCGACTCGCGGGTCTGCATCACCCCTACGGTGTGCGCGAATGTCTCCAGGTAGCGCTCCAGCGAGCCGGAGGCGGCCGCGTCGCTGAACCAGACCGCCAGCGCCGCCGGGTCGGTCGTCGGCAACTCGGCATACCCCGTCTGACCTGCCAGGTCGACCACAGTCGCCGGGCGCAGGCCACCGTCCAGATGGTCGTGCAGGAGGACCTTCGGGGCGGCCAGGATCGAGTCGGCGGTGATCGGCATCGGCATGCGGCAACGGTACCGGCACGTCCGGACCGATCCCGGTCTGGCGTTCAACCCGGCGCTCTCGTAGACTCCCCCCGAAAGGGTGCTAATCGGATGAATCCGGTAATGATCGCTCAAGGCGGTGGATGACGTGGCTGGCATTGAAGCGATTCCTGCGCAGATCCAGGACGTGGGTCGGAAGGCGAACGGCCTGGCGCAGGAGGTCGGCAGCATCGTCTCGGCCGGCGCGGCGTACCTGGAGATGGCTGGCTCCGGGAACGTTGGCTTCCTGACGACTCCGGCGATGGCAGCGCTCACAGTGGCGCAGATCGCGGCCCTGAAGAACCTCGGCGGGCTGCTGGACGAGCACGGCCGAGATCTCGGCGGCGCGGGCCAGGTGTACGCGACCACCGAGCAGGCGGTGGTGCGGTCCGCGACACCGACCGAGGGCACGCCCACCGCGCAGCCGACGCCGCAGCCGGCGCCTACACCGACACCGACACCCACACCGACGACCACCGGCCCGAGGTGAGGCGACGATGCCGACCTTCCAGCAGTTGATGTCGTGCAACCCGAACGCCTTCACCCACGCCGGTGAGACCTACAAGCGGATGGCGCAGGGCTTCGGCAAGGTGCAGCAGGTCTTCGAGCAGGGCATGAAGGTGCTCAACGGCCAGGTCTGGACCGGTGCCGCGCAGAAGATCGCGATGGGCCAGGCGACCAAGCTGCAGGGCGGGCTGACCGCCAGCGGCCAGGAGACCAACCAGGCCGGCACCGTGCTGACCACCCTCGGGCACGCCCTGCAGGTCGCCCAGACCCAGCTGCGGACCGCGGTGATGACCGCGCACGGCGCCGGGCTGATCGTCACGCCGACCGGCCAGGTGATCAACCCGAACCCGGTCTACAACCAGGTCGGCAACGCGATGCTCGGGCCGGTCACCGCGATGATCGCGGCCGCCATCGCCGAGGCCACCGCGGCCGACCTGGCCGCCGCCGGCAAGATCGGCATGCTGGCCGCCGGCAAGCTGATCCAGACCTTCGGCCACGGCGGATCCGGCGCCGGCAGCGCGACCGGTGGCGGCGAGCAGATGGCCGCGGTCACCAGCACCGCCGGGCCCACCCCGGCCGCCATCCAGCAGGGCGGCACCGTCCAGCACGTCACCTCCGAGGGCATGACCGGCACCGCCGGTGAGATGCCCGGCGAGATCAAGCAGGGCGGCACCGTCGAGCACGTCACCTCGGAAGGCATGACCGGCACTGCCGGTGTGATGCCCGGCGAGATCAAGCAGGGCGGCACCGTCGACCACGTCACCTCCGAAGGCATGACCGGCACCGCCGGCCAGTCCCTCGACGACGTGCTCGCGGTCACCGGGCACGCCGGCGCTGTGGGCGCGTCGGCCGGCGGCCCGGGCGCCGACGGGCTGACCCCGGACGGCACGTTCGCCCCGGGCGGCTCGGTCAGCCCCGGGGGCTCGGGCATCCCGGGCAGCTCGATCAACCCCGACGGCTCGATCAACCCGGACGGCTCGATCAACCCGGACGGCTCGATCAACCCGGACGGCTCGGTGAGCCCGGGCGGCTCGAGCCCCGGCGGCCCGATCAGCCCGGACTCCTCGATGAGCCCGATCGGCAGCGTGCACACCGACGACCTGAAGCCGGACGGCGTCAGCGTCAACGACGGCACCGGTGGCGCGGGCGGCGCCGGCATGAACGGCGCCGGCGCGGCGCTCGGCTCGGCCGGGGTGTCCGGCGGGCTGCTCGGCACCGCCGCCAGCCAACTCGGCAGGGGCAACGACCCGCGGGCCGGCGGGTCCATCGACCCGGCCACCGGCCTGCCCTCGGTGCCGGGCATCTCGGTCGACCCCGGCACCGGGCTTCCGACGAGCAACCCGAGCGCCAGCGCGCTCCCGTACAACCCGAACACCCTGCAGCCGCTGGACGGCGCCGGCACCACCCCGTCGAGCACGGCGACGCCGGGGACCACGCCGGGCGCCGGCAGCACGGTGCCGCCGATGGTCGGGCCGAGCACGATGCCGACCACGCCCGACTCGGGTACCACGCTGCCCGGCATCAGCACGCCGAGCACTCCGCCGGCGTCCAGCCCGATCTCATCGCTGCCGCCGATCAGCAGCACGCCGACGACCACCGACCCGACCGGCGGCATGTCCTCGCTACCGCCGATCAGCAGCACGCCGATCCCGTCCGACCCGACCGGCGGCGTGTCCTCCTTGCCGCCGATCACGTCCGACCCGACCGGCGGGCTGTCCTCGCTGCCGCCGATCAGCAGCACGC
Source organism: uncultured Actinomycetota bacterium (assembly GCA_963714145.1). Taxonomy (GTDB): domain Bacteria; phylum Actinomycetota; class Actinomycetes; order Mycobacteriales; family CADCTP01; genus JBBWZH01. The sequence continues at coordinate 5,871,706 of OY970235.1, forward strand.
CGGATACGCCGGCGTTCACACCCGGCTCGTCCATCCCGGACGTGGGCTCCGGGCTGACCGACGTGCTCGGTAGCGGCACCGGCGCCGACCCGGCAGCGGACCCGGGGCTGGGCGGCGACCCGGGGCTGGGCGGCGGCGCGGCGCTCGGCGCCGACCCGGGCGCGGGCGGCGGCGCGGCACCGGCCGGCCTGTCCGGGGCCGGTGGCCTGGGTGGCGATCCGGCGGCCGGCGCCGCGCACGGCGGCGCACCGGGCAGCACGGCCGCCCTGGACGGCGGCGGCTCGGTCGGCCTCGGCGGGGACGCGACCAGCGAGGCGGCCGCGGCGCCCGGCCAGGCCGGTCATCACGGCCTGTCCGCCGCCGCGATGGCCGCACCGGTCGGCGTGATCGGCGCGGCCGGCGCGGCCGCCTGGGCGGCGCACCGCCGCCGCGGCAAGGACGACCAGCCCGAAGACGACGAAGACGACGAGTAGGCGGCCTGACCGGGCGGGCGGCGGCCCGCCCGGTCGGCCGAACCCACCAGTGGGCGGCCCGGCCGCCCCGGAGGTCAGCCGGATTCGCGGTTGGTCCAGCGGAACGTGCGCAGCGCCAGGAACAGGCCGACCACGCACCAGCCGCCGAGTACCAGCGCCGTCTCGGCGTGCTGCCAGCTGTGCGACGGCTCCTGGTTGACGAACGCGTCCGGCAGGAAGACCGAGCGCATCCCCTGCGTCATCCACTTCAGCGGGAAGACCGACGCGACGCCCTGCATCCAGCCGGGCAGGTCGCTGAAGACGAAGAAGACGCCGGAGATGAACTGCAGCACGATCGCGATCGGGCTGACCACCGCCGGCGCGCTGGAGCCGTTGCGCAGGAAGCCGGAGAACGCGAGCCCGAGCAGGGTGCACGCGGAGGTGCCGAGCACGACCAGCCAGGCGAAGGTGAACCAGCGGCCGGCGGTGTCCGGCAACTGCACGTTGTAGAACAGCGCGCCGATCCCGGCCAGCAGCACGATCTGCACGATCGAGACGAAGCCGACCAGCAGGATCTTGCCGGCGAAGTAGGCGGCCCGCGGCATCGGGGTGCCGGCCAGCCGCTTCAGCGCGCCGGAGTCCCGCTCGATCGGGATCTGGATCGCCAGGTTCTGGAAGCTCGCGGTGAGCAGCCCGGCCGCGATCATGCCGGCGACGAAGTACTGCGCGAAGTTGACCCCGAACGCCAGCTTGGACGAGCCGAACACCGAGCCGAAGATCACCAGCAGCATGGCCGGGAACGCCAGCACGAAGACGACCGATTCCCGGCCGCGGAAGAAGGTGAGCAGCTCGATCCGGGCCCGGGCCAGGCTGACCGAAAGCAGCGAGGGCAGCTGGGCGGTCGGCGCGCTGGCCGGGGTCTCGGTGGCGCTGGTCATGCCGGGTGTCCGATCATCCGCAGGTACACGTCCTCCAGGCTGGGCCGCTCGACCACCAGCTCCGGTACCTCGCCGCCGAACTGGTCGGCGAGGTCGGTGACCACCTTGGTCGGCGTGTCGGTGTGCACGGTCTGCATCCCGTCCGGGCCGGCCCAGCGGACCGTCGCGGCGGCGGTCGCCCGGCCGCCGAGCGTCTGCGGGCTGCCGACCTCGACCACCCGGCCAGCCACGATCACGCCGACCCGGTGCGCCAGCCGCTCCGCCTCGTCCAGGTAGTGCGTGGTGAGCAGGATCGTGGTGCCGCCGTCCGCGAAGGTCTCGATCAACGCCCAGAACTGGCGCCGCGCCTCCGGGTCGAACCCGGTGGTCGGCTCGTCCAGGAACAGCAGCTCCGGGTTGCCGACGATGCCGAGCGCCACGTCCAGCCGGCGGCGCTGGCCGCCGGAGAGCTGGCTGCCCCGGGTGTCGCGCTTCTCGGTCAGCCCGACCATCTCGATGACCTCGTCCACCGGGCGCGGCCGCGGGTAGTACGCGGCGCACGACCGGACCGCCTCGGCCACGGTCAGCTGGGTGAGGTCGTCCACCTTCTGCAGCACGATGCCGATCCGGGAGCGCCAGTCCCGGCCGCCGTCGGCCGGGTCGGTGCCGAGCACCCGGACGGTGCCGGCGTCCCGCCGCCGGTACCCCTCCAGGATCTCCACCGTCGTGGTCTTGCCGGCGCCGTTCGGGCCGAGCAGCGCGAACACCTCGCCGCGCTGAACCGCCAGATCCACCCCGTCGACCGCCACCGTGTCCCGGTAGGACTTGCGCAGGCCGGAGACCTCGATCGCGTTCTGCTCAGGCATGGGCGACAGCCTGCCCGGCCAGGCCCTGCTGCGCCACTACTTCCGCAGTGTGTCCGGGCGCACCGCGCCGAGCACCAGTGGGGTGGTTGGCGCCGGCCCGGGTCCGATCTCGATCGCGCCGTCCAACGCGGCCAGCGCGTGCTCGAACCGGGCCGGGTCGTCGGCGTGCAACTCCAGCAGCGGCATGCCTTCGGTGACCGGGTCGCCGGGCTTGGCGTGCATGACGACGCCGGCCGCGGCGGCCACCACGTCCTCCTTGCGGGCCCGGCCGGCGCCCAGCCGCCAGGCGGCCACGCCGACCCGGTACGCGTCCAGCGTGCGCAGGGTGCCACCGGCCGGTGCCCGGACGGTGTGCACCTCGCGCGCCGTCGGCAGCGGCGCATCCGGGTCACCGCCCTGCGCCGCCACCATCCGCCGCCAGACGTCCATCGCCCGGCCGTCCGCGAGCGCCGGCCGGGGGTCCACATCGGATAGTCCGACGGCGGCGAGCATCTCGGCGGCCAGCGTGACGGTGAGCTCGACCACGTCGGCCGGGCCGCCGCCGGCGAGCACCTCGACCGCCTCGACCACCTCCAGGGCGTTGCCGGCGGTACGGCCCAGCGGGGTGTCCATCGCGGTGAGCACGGCGACCGTACGGGTGCCATGCGCGCTGCCGAGCGCAACCATCGTCTCGGCCAGCTCGCGGGCGGAGGCCGCCTCCTTCATGAACGCGCCGGACCCGACCTTCACGTCCAGCACCAGCGCCTGCGCACCCTCGGCGATCTTCTTCGACATGATCGACGACGCGATCAGCGGGATCGACTCGACCGTCGCGGTGACATCGCGCAGCGCGTAGAGCTTCCGGTCGGCCGGCACCAGGCCGGCGCCGGCCGCGCAGACCACCGCGCCAACCTCGCGGAGCTGGCGGGTGAAGTCCACGTTGGACAGTTGGGCCCGCCAGCCCGGGATCGACTCCAGCTTGTCCAGGGTGCCGCCGGTGTGGCCGAGACCGCGGCCGGACAGCTGCGGCACCGCCGCGCCGCAGGCCGCGACCAGCGGGCCGAGCGGCAGCGTGATCTTGTCGCCGACGCCGCCGGTGGAGTGCTTGTCCACCGTCGGCCGGCCGACGTCACCGAGGCTCAGCCGCTCCCCGGACGCGATCATCGCGGCGGTCCAGCGGGCCAGTTCGGCCGGCTCCATGCCGCGCAGCAGGATCGCCATCAGCAGCGCCGACATCTGCTCCTCGGCCACCTCGCCCCGGGTGTACGCGTCGATCACCCAGTCGATCTGGCCACCGGACAGCCGGTGGCCGTCCCGCTTCGTGGCGATCACCTCGACCGCATCGTGCATCGTGCCGCTCCTCCCCCTGGCCTGCCGCTCGTACCGACCGCGGTGGCGCCGCCCGGCGCCGGCTCAGCGCACCTGCAACACCGTGCCGGTCGCCGGGATCAGCTCGCCGATGACCGGGGCGCCGGGGATCTCGCCGGCGATCAGCAGACCGCCGGAGGTCTGCGCGTCCGCCAGCAGCAGCCGGTCCACTTCGGACACCGTGGCGGCGAAGTCGGTGTGCGGCAGCACCCAGTCCAGGTTTCGGCGGGTGCCACCGCTGATGTACCCGGCCGTGGCGGCGTCGCGGGCACCGTCGAGGTACCCGACCGCGGCCGCGTGCACGACCGCGGTCACCCCGCTGGCCCGGGCCAGCTTGTAGAGGTGGCCGAGCAGGCCGAAGCCGGTCACATCGGTGGCGCAGGTCAGCCCGGCGGCGAGTGCCGCCGCGCTGGCGTCCCGGTTCAGCGTGGTCATCGCGTCGACCGCGGCCGCCGACCGCTCGCCGGTGCGCTTGTGCCAGGTGTTCAGCACGCCGATGCCCAGCGGCTTGGTCAGCGACAGCGGCAGCCCGGCCCGGCCCGCGTCGTTGCGCAGCAGCCGCTGCGGGTCGGCCAGCCCGGTCACCGCCATGCCGTACTTCGGCTCCGGGTCGTCGATGCTGTGCCCGCCGGCGACGTGACAGCCGGCCGCGGTGGCCACGTCCAGGCCGCCGCGCAGCACCTCGGCGGCCAGTTCCATCGGCAGCCGGTCGCGCGGCCAGCCGAGCAGGTTGACCGCCAGCACCGGCCGGCCACCCACCGCGTACACATCGGACAGTGCGTTCGCCGCCGCGATCCGCCCCCAGTCGAACGCGTCGTCCACCACCGGGGTGAAGAAGTCCGCTGTGGACACCACCGCCAGCCCGGGCGCGACCGCCAGCACCGCCGCGTCGTCGCCGCTCTCCAGCCCGATCAGCAGCCGCTCCGCGCCGGTCACCGGCACCGGCACCCCGAGGCCCGCCACCATCGCCTCCAACTCGCCCGGCGGGATCTTGCAGGCACAGCCGCCACCGTGTGCGTACCCGGTGAGCCGGACCCGGCTCGTGCTCGTCGTCACACCGCAACCCTAGGCGGTCCGGCTCGGCCCGGCCGGGAACAGCCGGCCCGCCGGCCGGGACCGATACAAGACGCCTGCCACGCTCCGCCGGAGCGCTCCGGGACTCGCCGTAGCGGCCGACTATGCTGCCGGCGGAGGCGTATGAGGCCTGGTGACCTCCGCGGCCTTCAAAGCCGACGTGGCCGAGCATCTCGGCCAGGCGGGTTCGATCCCCGTTCGCCTCCGCCAACCGCCACTTGGCTCTGCCTGCTTCCGCCCCTCGGGGCTCCGCCGGGGAGTGGCTTCCATGCTGGCCGGGGGGCCGAGCCCCCCGAACCTCCCCACGGCGCGGCGGGCGCCGGACCCGACTCCGGGACCCCCGCCCGCGCCCGGGGGCTCCGCCCTCCCCCGGGGGCTCCGCCCGCGCCCGGGGCCTCCGTCTGCGCCCGGGGGCCCTACGTCCGCGCCCGGGGGCCTCCGTCCGAGCCCGGGGGCCTCCGTCCGCGCCCGGGGCTTCGCCCGGGGAACGGCTTCCGTGCCGCCCGAGGCCTCCGAGCCCCACCGGCGGGTGACGCCATCCACCCGCCAGTGACGGATTCGCCCACCCAGTGACGCCCCTCCGCCATCACCCGCCGACCCAAACCCACCACCCGACACACCAACCGATCACCCACCCCCCGAACCCATCAGCCGCCCACACCCAGCCGCCGGCCCACCCCCACGGCGCGGCAGGCACCGGACCCGACTCGGGACCCTCGCCCGCGCCCGGAGGCTCCGCCCGCGCCAGGGGCCTCCGTCCACGCCCGGGGCTTCCGCCCCGCCAGTGGCTTCGCCCCGGGAGTGGCTTTCGTGCCGCCCGAGCCCTCCGAGCCCCACCGGCGGGTGACGCCATCCACCCGCCGGTGACGGATTCGCCCACCCAGTGACGCCCCTCCGCCATCACCCGCCGACCCGAACCCACCACCCGACACACCAACCCACCACCCACGCCCCGAACCCGTCACCCGCCCACCCTCAGGCGGCCCACCCCCACGGCGCGGCGGGCACCGGAACCCGACTCCGGGACCCCCGCCCGCCCCCGAGGCCCCCGCCCGCGCCCGGGGCTCCGCCCGCCAGTGGCTTCCCCCGGGGGAATGGCTTCCGCGCCGCCCGAGCCCTCCGAGCCCCATCGGCGGGTGACGCCATCCACGCGCCGGTGACGGATTCGCCCACCCAGTGACGCCCCTCCGCCATCACCCGCCGACCCGAACCCACCACCCGACACACCAACCGATCACCCACTCCCAGAACCCATCACCCGCCCAACCCCAGCTACCGGCCAACCCCAGCTACCGGCCAACCCCAGCGGCGCGGCGGGCGCCGGACGGGTCCGGGACCCGCCCGCCCCCGAGGGCTCCGGCCGCGCTGCCGGTACCTCCGCCCGGCGGCCCGGGGCCGCGCCGCAGCCTAGCGCCTCGCCGCAGCCCGGGGCCTCGCCGCAGCCCGGGGCCTCGCCGCAGCCCGGGGCCTCCGGCCCCTGCGGGGCGCCGGACCCAGCGGTGGCGGTCGGGGGCCGAGTGACGAGTTCGGGGGCCGAGTGACGGGCCAGGGTGCCGAGTGACGAGTTCGTGCATCGGGTGAGGGCCCACGGCCATCACCCGGCGCACGAATCCGTCACCGGCGGACCGCGGGCGTCACCCGGGGTGGCGGGGCGCGGCTGGCGGGCGGTGGGGGATGCTGCGGGGATGGACGCGCGGCGGGCGATTCCCAGTACGACGGTGGTGCTGGCCGATCCGGCCGTCGGCGCGGCTGGGCAGGGGTTGGCACGGGCCGCGGTGGTGGCGGCGATCCGGGTGGCACAGGCGGCGGCCCGGGCCGGCGAGATCGAACCGGAGCAGGTGACGGAGCGGGCGGTGGCGTTGCTGGCCACGCCCGCCGCCACGTTGCGGCCCGTGATCAACGCGACCGGCGTCGTGCTGCACACCAACCTGGGCCGGGCGCCGCTGTCGCCGGACGCCTGTGCGGCGCTGCTGGCCGCGGCCGGCACGGTGGACGTCGAGTGGGACGCGGCGACCGGCGCCCGGGCCGGGCGCGGCCGGCAGGCGCTGGCGGCACTGCTGGTCGCGGTGCCGGCGGCCGAGGCGGCGCTGGTGGTGAACAACGGCGCGGCGGCGATCCTGCTGGCGGTCGCCGGGCTGGCCGGCGGCCGGGCGGCGCTGCTCAGCCGCGGCGAGTTCGTCGAGATCGGCGACGGCTTCCGGGTGCCCGAACTGCTCCGGCACGGCGGGGTGGAGTTGCGCGAGGTCGGCACCACCAACCGCACCGCGCTGGCCGACTACGCCGGCGCGCTGGCCGACGATACCGCCGCCATCCTCAAGATCCACCCGTCCAACTTCGTCGTGCGGGGCTTCACGTCCTCGGTCGGCGTCGGTGAGCTGGCCGGGCTGGGACCGCCGGTGATCGTGGACGCCGGCTCCGGCCTGCTGGCCCCGCACCCGCTGCTGCCCGGCGAGCTGGACGTCACCAGCGCGCTGCGGGCCGGCGCGGCGGTCGTCACCTGCAGCGCCGACAAGCTGCTCGGCGGCCCGCAGGCCGGGCTGATCCTCGGCCCGCGCCGGCATGTCGACGTGCTCCGCCGGCACCCGCTCTACCGCGCGCTGCGCGTCGACAAGCTCACCCTGGCCGCCCTGGAGGCCACCCTGCGCGGCAGCCAGACCCCCACCTGGATCGCCCTCACCGCTGCACCCGCCGAGATCGAGCAACGCTGCCGGACCCTCGCCGCCCAGCTCAGCGGGGCCGGCGCCGAGGTGGTCGGCTGCCGGACCGCGATCGGCGGCGGCAGCGCACCCGACATCACCCTGCCCAGCTGGGCGGTCAGCCTGCCCGAGCGCTACGCCGAGCCACTGCGCCGCGGCCACCCCGCCATCGCCGGCCGGATCGAAGCCGGCCAGCTGCTGCTCGACCTGCGCACCGTCGACCCGGCCCACCTGCCCGGCATCGCCGACCGGGTGCGCACCCTCGCCGGCCAGCAGTAGACCGCGCCGGTGCCGTGATCGAGCGAGTCCGGCCAGCTCGGGAGTCGCACCGCTCAGCCCGGATCCACCGGCGGTTTGATCCGGGCCGACGGTTCGACCGGGCTACCCGGCCGGCGGGCCGAACTGGCACGGGTCGAACTGGCTCGGCTCGACCGGGCTACCCGGCCGGCGGGTCGGGCTAGCTCGGGTCGAGCTGGCTCGGGTCGACCGGCTACCCGGCCGGCGGGCCGAGCTGGCACGGGCCGAACTGGCTCGGCTCGACCGGGCTACCCGGCCGGCGGGTCGAGCTGGCTCGGGTCGACCGGGCTACCCGGCCGGCGGGCCGAACTGGCACGGGTCGAGCTGGCTCGGGTCGACCGGGCTACCCGGCCGGCGGATCGGGCTGGCCCGGGTCGAGCTGGCTGGGGTCGAAGCCGGACGGCAGCAGGACCGAGAGCGGGACGGGGCCGCTGGCCGTGTCCACCAGCAGGCCCGGGCCGCCGTGTTCCCAGAGCAGTTGGCGGCAGCGGCCGCACGGCAGCAGCGGGGCGCCGGCGCCGTCGACGCAGGCGAAGGCGACCAGCCGGCCGCCACCGCTGGCGTGCAGCGTCGACACCAGGCCGCACTCGGCGCACAGCGTCACGCCGTACGAGGCGTTCTCGACGTTGCAGCCGACCACGACCCGGCCGTCGTCGACCAGGGCGGCGGCGCCGACCGGAAAGTGCGAGTACGGCGCGTAGGCGCGGTGCATCGCCGCCCGGGCCTGCTCGCGCAGCGCCGGCCAGTCCGTTGTGGACGGTTCGGGTGCCGCCGGGCCGGTCACGACTTGACGTACGGTTTGCCGTCGGCCTTCGGCGCGCGCACTTTGCCGACCAGGCCGGCCACCGCGAAGATCGTCGCCAGGTACGGCGCCATCAGCATGAACTGGGACGGGATCGTGGTGCCGATGCTGGTCAGCACCAGCTGGATCTGGTCGGCGAAGCCGAACACCAGCGCGGCGGCGAGCGAGCCGAACGGGCTCCACCGGCCGAAGATCAGCGCGGCCAGCGCGATGAACCCCTTGCCGGACGTCATGTTCTTGCCGAACGCGCCGACCGAGCCGATCGTGAAGAACGCGCCGCCGAGGCCGGCCACCAGCCCGCCGTAGAGGACGTTGCGGTACCGGGTGGCCAGCACCCGGATGCCGACGGTGTCCGCCGCGGTCGGGTGCTCGCCGACCGCGCGGACCCGCAACCCCCACCGGGTGTGGAACAGTCCGATGTGGACGACCGCGAGCAGAACGTACGTCAGGTAAAGGAAGATGTTCGAGTCGAACAGCACCGGCCCGAGGACCGGGATGTCGGCCAGCAGCGGGATCTTGATGGTGTTGAAGATGCCCGGGCTGTTGTAGCTTTCCGCGTTCGGCTGCAGCACGCGGTCGTAGAGGAAACCGGTCAGGCCGAGCGCGAACACGTTCAGCACCACGCCGAGGATCACCTGGTCGACCAGGTAGCGGATGGCGAACACGGCCAGCAGCAGGCCGAGCAGCCCGCCGGCCAGGCAGCCGCAGATCAGCCCGCCCCAGAGGCTGCCGGTCACGGTGCCGGCGAACGCCGCGGTGAACGCGCCCAGCAGGAACTGGCCCTCGATACTGATGTTGATCACGCCGGCGCGTTCGCACAACACCCCGGACAGCGCGCCGAGCACCAGCGGGATCGACAGGAACACGGTGCCCTGCACGATGCCGACCAGGCTCACCTCCTGGCCGGCCACCGACCAGCAGAGGAACGCGGCCAGCAGGCTGACGATCACCAGGCCGGTCAGCCAGGACGCCAACCGGGCGGACTCGGCCCGCACCACCCGCAGCACGCCGAGCGCGGCCACCAGCAGGCTCAGCACGATCGCGGTCACCCGGGCCGGCAGCACCAGGTCCGGCATCGACAGCCGGGCGCCCTCCAGCGCCAGGCCGAACCGGGCGTCCTTCCCGCTGTCGGTGCCGATGCCGAACGCCAGCAGCGACAGCAGGCCGAGGACGACGTACAGCCCGCCGACCGCGTACCGGCGGCTCAGCCGGGCACCCGCCGTGCGGGGCAGTTGTGCCGCCAGGCTCATTGATCGCCTCCGCACTCGCTCCGCTGCGCCGTGCTCATCCGTTCCACCCCTTGGCGAGAGTCGCGCCGGCGCCGCCGCCGCGGGCCGCGTGCAGCCGGAAGATCGACCGGATCAGCGGCGGCGCGGCGATGAAGATGACGATCAGCGCCTGGATCACGGTGACCACGTCGATCGGGGTGCCGGTCTGCGCCTGCATCTGCACTCCGCCGGCCCGCAGCGCGCCGAACAGCAGCCCGGCCAGCACCGTGCCCCACGGGCTGGCCCGGCCCAGCAGCGCGACCGTGATCGCGTCGAAGCCGATGTTCGCCGAGACGCCCGGGGTCAGCGTGTACGCGGTGCCCAGCACCTGGGTCGAGCCGGCCAGCCCGGCCAGCCCACCGGCCAGCGAGCATCGCCAGCACGTACGCCCGCTCGACGCTCATCCCGGCGGTCCGCGCCGCGTCCGGGTTCGCGCCGACCGCGCGCAGCCGAAACCCAGCGTGCTGCGGTTGAGCAGCCAGGCCACCAGCGCGGCGGCGACCAGCGCGAGCAGGATGCCGGCGTGCAGCCGCAGCGCCGAGCCGGCCAGGTGCGGCAGCCGGGCGTCGCCGTCCACCTCGCGGCTGATCGCGTCGGACCGGCCGGGGCGCTGGAACCGGGGCGTGCCGAGCAGGTAGAGCAGCAGGTACAGCGCGATGTAGTTGAGCATGATCGTGGTGATGACCTCGTGCGCGCCGGTGCGCGCCTTGAACAAGCCGGCGATCAGGCCCCAGACGCCACCGCCGATCATGCCGGCCAGCACCGCGGCCGTGACGTGCAGCACCGGCGGCAGGTGCCAGGCGAAACCCACGTAGCCGGCGGTGATCGCGCCGACCACCACCTGCCCTTCGCCGCCGATGTTGAACAGCCCGCCGCGGAATGCCAGCGCCACCGACAGGCCGGCGAAGATCAGCGGCGTCGCGGTGACGATCGTCTCGGAGAGCGGCCCGAACACCGACGACCAGGTCGCCTGCCCGTCCGCGGCGGCCGAGATGCTGTCCGGGTTGACGATCGCGCCCTGGAACATCGCCGCGTACGCGTCCGAGATCGCCGACCAGGACGCGCTGAGCACGTCGCCGGGCGCGGCGAAGAAGTAGCCGAACGCGTCCAGCACGGCCGAGTCGGACAGCGCGATGAGGACCGCCCCGACCACCAGCGCGACCACCACGGCCAGCGCGGTCACCAGCGCGGTGTCGCTGCGCCGGCGTGCCGCGGCGGCCGGCGCGGGCGCCGGGGCCGGTTCGGCAGCCGCCGGCTCGGAATCCGCCGTCGTGGTCGGCGTATCGGTCATGCCCCCTCCTCCGCCGAACGCTCCGCCGACTCCCCCGACCCGGACGGGCCGGACTCGGCCGGCCCGCTGCCGGCCACGGCCTGGCTGATCTCGGTGGGGTGCTCGGCCGCCTCGACCTTGGCGACCCGCTCGTCCACGCCGGCCATCAGCAGGCCGATCTGCTCGCGCGGCGTGTCCGGCGGGACGACGCCGAGGATCCGGCCGCGGTACATCACCGCGATCCGGTCGGCCAGCGCGATCACCTCGTCCAGCTCGGACTGGAGACGATGAGCACCGGCCGGCCCTGGTCCCGCTCGGCGACGATGCGCTGCCAGATGAACTCGATCGAGCCGACGTCCACGCCGCGGGTGGGCTGCGAAGCGACCAGCAGGCTCAGCGGCCGGGACATCTCCCGGGCCACGCACGACCTTCTGCTGGTTGCCGCCGGACAGTGTGCCGGCCGGCACGTCGATGGACGAGGTACGGACGTCGAACTCGGCCACCCGGGCGGTGGCGTTCTCCCGGATCACCCCGGGGCGCAGCGCCCCGCCGGACGCGTACGGCGGCTGGTCGGCGCAGTCCAGCACCAGGTTCTCGGCGACCGAGAAGTCCTTGACCAGGCCGTCCCGCTGCGGTCCTCGGGCACGTAGCCGACGCCGAGGCTGAGCACCTGGTGCGGCGTCCGGCCGACCAGCTCGGTGCCGTTCAGCGTGATCGAGCCGGAGTCCGGCCGGCGCAGCCCCATCAGCGCCTCGACCAGCTCGGTCTGCCCGTTGCCCTGCACGCCGGCGACGCCGAGCATCTCGCCGGCCCGCACGTCCAGGTCGACCCCGTCGACGGCCAGCTGGCCGCGGTCGTCGCGGACCCGCAGCCCGCCGATGCGCAGCACCGCCGCACCGGGCTCGGCCGGCGTCTTGTGCACCTGCAGGTCGACGGTGCGGCCGACCATCAGGCTGGCCAGCTCCGACTCGCTCGCGGACGGCACGGTGGTGCCGACCACCCGGCCGCGCCGGATCACCGTGATCCGGTCGGCGATCGCCTTGCACCTCCTTCAGCTTGTGCGTGATGAACACGATCGACTTGCCGGCCTCGCGCAGCTGCTCATGATCGCGAGCAGCTCGTCGGTCTCCTGCGGGGTCAGCACCGCGGTCGGCTCGTCCAGGATCAGCAGGTCGACGTCGCGGGTCAGCGCCTTGATGATCTCGACCCGCTGCTGCACGCCGACCGGCAGGTCCTCGACCAGCGCGTCCGGGTCGACCGGCAGGCCGTACCGGTTGGACAGCTCCTGCACCTGCCGGCGGGCCCGGCGGCGGTCGAGCAGGCCGAGCGAAGCCGGGTGGGCTCGTCGCCGAGCATCACGTTCTCGGCGACGGTGAACACCGGCACCAGCATGAAGTGCTGGTGCACCATGCCGATGCCGGCCCTGATCGCGTCGCCCGGGCTGGCGAACCCGTGCGGCTCGCCGTCGATCAGGATCTCGCCCTCGTCCGGGTGGTAGCAGGCCGAACAGGACGTTCATCAGCGTGGACTTGCCGGCGCCGTTCTCGCCCAGCAGCGCGTGGATCTCGCCGGGCTCGACGGTGAGGTCGATGTGGTCGTTGGCCACCAGGTCGCCGAACCGCTTGGTGATGCCGCGCAGTTCGAACTTCACCCGCTACCTCTCGGCCGGTCTCAGGTAGGTCCAGATGAGCCTGGCTCGGCGCCCCCGCGGACCGCACCGCAACTGCCGGGGCCGGCGGTCAGTTTCGCAGACCGCCGGCCCTGGCAAGGGTGGATCAGCCTTACTTCGGCTGCACCTTCGACTTGATGGTGATCTTGCCCGAGATGATGTCGGACTTGAGCTGCTCGAGCTCGGTCTTCAGCTCGGCCGGGACCTTGCAGTCGAAGTCGTGGTACGGAGCCAGGCCGGTGCCGTCGTTCTGCAGCGTGCCCACGTAGGCGCCGCTCTTGAAGTTCCCCGCGGCCGCGTCCACGACGGTCTTGGTGACGATCGCCGGGATGTTCTTCACCACCGTGCTGAGGAACAGCTTGCAGTACTGTGCCGCGCTCTCGCAGCCGTCGAAGTCCACCCAGATCAGGTTGACCTTGCCGTTGGTCGCCTCGGCCGCCGCGGCGGTGCCCAGGCCCGCGCCGCCGGCCACCGGGAAGATGACGTCGGCGCCCTGCTGGATGAAGTTGTTCGCGATCTGCTTGCCCTTGTTCTGGTCGGTGAACGACCCGGCGAACGTGCCCTTCTGGGTCGCCTCGTCCCAGCCCAGAACCTTGACGCTCTTGCTCTTCTGGGTGTTGTAGTACTCGACGCCGTCCTGCGAAGCCGTCCATGAAGATCGTCACCGGCGGGATCTGCAGACCGCCGTAGGTGGCGACCTTGCCGGACTTGCTCATCCCGGCGGCCAGGTAGCCGGCCAGGAACGCGGCCTGCGCGGTGTTGAACTCATGCCGAAGACGTTCGCCAGCGGCGGGTCGTAGCTGGCGTCCACGATGGCGAACTTCTGGCTCGGGTTCTTCTCGGCGGCCGCCTTGGTGGCGTCCCCCATCAGACCGCCGACCGTGACGACCAGTTGGCACTTCTGCGTGATGAGCGCGTTGATGTTCGGCTCGTAGTCGGTCTCGGAGGTCGACGTGACGTACTTGTCCTTGGCCTTGCCGGCCGTCCGGGCGTCCTCCATGCCCTTCCAGGCGGACGCGTTGAAGGACTTGTCATCGATGCCGCCGGTGTCGGTGACCATGCAGGCCAGGTAGTCGCTGGCCGCCGGCGCGGTGCTGTTGCCGGAGCCGCTGTCACTGGGCTTGCTGCCGCACGCGGCCAGCGACACGCTGGCCAGAGTCGCCGCCACGAGCGCCATCCCACGCACTGGGCGCAAGAGGTTCTCCTTTCGAGGGCCCGGCAGACCTCCCGGGCATCGGCACGCCACGCTAGACCCTGCGTGACCGGGCCGGGTCAGCTACCCACCGGCCGTCACCACATCGTTGTACCGGTGCCTCCATTGGTAACCGTCCGCGGCCGCCGCGGCGCCGGCTAGGCCGGACGCAACCAGTCGGAGCGGCCAAACGGCACCCAAAGCCGGCAGGCCAGTAAACTCCGACGCGTGTCTCGTCGCCGGGCCGTGACTGCCTCACTACTGGTTGTGTTTATCGCTCTCGCCGGGCCGATCACCGCGGCCGGGGCCGCGCCGACGCCGAGCCCGACGCGGCCGGCGCCGGTGCCCAAGGTCGGGCGGGCGCCGGACGGCAGCGTGGTCGGCGGGCCGCGGCTGGCCGGCCGCGGCGTGATCCTGCCCGGACGCACCCGGCCGCTGCCGGCCAACCTCACCGCGCGCGGCTGGGTGCTGGCCGATCTGGACACCGGCGCCGTGCTCGCCGCCCGCGATCCGCACGCCAAGTACCTGCCGGCCAGCACGCTGAAGATCCTCACCGCGCTGACCCTGATCCCGCGGCTGAACAAGAAGAGCAGAGTGGTCGCCACCGACGCGGACGCCAACATCGAGGGCTCCCGGGTCGGCCTGGTGCCGAAGGGGCACTACTCGGTCGACATCCTGTTCCAGTCACTGCTGATGATGTCCGGCAACGACGCGGCGAACGCGCTGGCCCGCACCGCCGGCGGCGTCCCGAAGACGGTCGCGCTGATGAACGCCGAGGCCAGGCACCTGCAGGCGTACGACACGCACGCGGCCACGCCGTCCGGCCTGGAGGGCCCGGGGCAGTCCATCTCCGCCTACGACCTGGCGCTGATCAGCCGGGCCGCGTTCGCGCTGCCCGACTTCCGCCGGTACGACGCGCAGCGCCGGGGGAAGATCGGCGCGGTCTCGACCAAGTACGGCGCGTTCGAGATCGCCAACCAGAACCGGCTGCTCTGGGAGTACCCGGGTGCGTTCGGCGGCAAGACCGGCTTCACCGACGCCGCCCGGCACACCTACGTCGGCGCGGCCGGGCGGCACGGGCGCCGGCTGGTCGTCACCTTCCTGTACGCCGAGCGGCAGCCCATCGACCTCTGGCAGCAGGGCGCCGCGCTGCTCGACTGGGGCTTCGCGCTCCCCGCGGGCACCGCGCCGGTGGGCCAGCTGGTCCCGCCGGGCGCGCCGCCGGTGGCCACGCCGGCCAGCACGCCGACCGCTTCCGCCCGCCCGGCACCGGCGGTGGCAGCGCCGGCCGGCGGCAACACCAGCGGCGGGACGCCGATGCTGCCGCTGGCCGGCGGCCTGACCGTCGCGGTGCTGGCGCTGGCCGCGGCCGCGGTCACCATGCGGCGCCGCCGCCGGATGGCCGACGAGGGCCCCTGGACGTCGCAGCCGCGCTAGCCCCGACAGCCGGCCGGCTACACCGCGCGGCGACGCCGGAACCGGCGCCGACCGCCGGCCGGAGCGGCGGCCGCCGCGGGCCTGGCGGTCGATTCCGCACCGGCCCCGGCGGCGCCACCGGCCAGCTCGGCATCCGGGGCGGCGATCGGATCGCCGCAGGCGGTCTCGTCGTCCGGGACGGCACCGGTCGAGGTCGCCGTCCAGGCGGCGCCGAACAGCAGGAACCGGGACACCAGGTTCAGCCAGATCAGCAGCCCGACGAAGCCGGCGAAGGTGCCGTACAGGCCGTTCGCGCCGACCCGGGCCAGGTAGAAGGTGGCGGCGATCTTGAGCACCTCGTAGCCGACCGCGGTGAACACCGCGCCGCGCAGCACCGGCCGGTACCGCACCGGGCGGCGCGGCAGCCGGACGAACAGCCAGGCGAACACCAGCGTGTCGGCGGCCATCGCGAGCAGGATGCCGAGCACCGCGACGCCGACGCCCATCCCTGGCGTGCCGTCCAGGTTGACCAGTTCGAGCAGCGCGTTCGCGGCGGCGGTGCCGCCCGCGGTGAGGGCCAGCGAGAGGGCCATCGCCAGCCCCAGCCCGACCAGCGCGAGCAGGTCGCCGAGCTTGGCCTTGAACGGGTTCTCCTTGGTCGGCTCGCAGGCCCACTCGATCTGCAGTGCGGTGCGCAGGTTGCCGACCCAGCCGAGCCCGGCGTACGCGACGCCGACGAGGCTGACCAGGCCGAGCGTGCCGCGCTTGTCGATCGCGGTGTTGACCACGCTGGAGAACTCGTCCCCGACCGCGCCGGGGACGTTGTCCTGAATCAGGTCGGTCAGGTCCTTCAGCTGGTCCTGGTTGTGCGCCAGCACGTAGCCGGCGATCGACAGCGCGAGCAGCAGCAGCGGGAACAGCGCCAGGAAACTGAAGTAGGTGATCGCCGCGGCGAGGTGGTTGCCACGGGTGTCGGTGTAGCGCTGGCCGGCCCGGACCAGGTGGTCCAGCCAGGGCCGGCGGTCACGTTCGGCATTGAGCCGGGCGGTGCCCTGGTCCTTCAGCCGGCCGAACCAGGCGAACCGCCCCGGCTTGGCCGCCGCCTCCCCGTCCCCGCTGGCAGCCGGCCCGTCCCCGCTGGCGGCAGCCGGCGGCCCGGTCACCCCGTCCCGAGCGGGAACTCCCGCCGTGGCTGCCACACCCGGTCACTACCCTGCGCGAACATCGTGAACACGCTGACCCGGAACCGGGCCTCGAAGCCGGCCAACCCGTCGTACGCGGCGTCCAGGCCGGCCGGGTCGATATCGTGCGCGACGGTGACGTGCGGGTGGTAGGGGAACCTGGTCTCCCGCCAGAGCGGGCCGCGGCGGACCTGCCGCTCCAACTGCTCACACTGCGCGATGCCGGCCGCGACCACGACGAACACCACGTCCGACACCGGACGGAAGGTGCCGCTGCCGGACAGGTGCATCTCGAACGGCTCGGCCGTCCGGGCCGCCGCGGTCAGGTGGGTCTCCACCTCCGGCAGCGCGGCGGCCGGGATCTCGGTCGGCGGCAGCAACGTGACGTGCGGCGGGATGCGCCGGCCCTCCAGGTCGCCCACCTGCTCCCGCCAGGACGAGAGCGTGGCCGCGTACGGCTCGGGAATCGAGATCGCCACGCCGAGGTTGGCTACCGGCACGTCAGCCCTTCCGCAGCGGCAGCAGGCCGACCCGATCCTTCGCGGCCCGCAGTGTCTCGGCGGCCACCGCCTCGGCCCGCTCGGCGCCGATCGCGAGCACCCGGTCGAGCTCGGTCGGGTCGTCCAGCCAGGCCTTGGTGCGCTGTTGGATCGGCCGGACGAAGCCGACCGCGAGGTCGGCCACGTCGCCCTTGAGGTCGCCGTAGCCGCGGCCGGCGTAGTCGGCGACCAACCCGTCCACCGGCCGGCCGGACAGCGCGGAGGCGATCGTGAGCAGGTTGCTCACACCGGGCTTGTGCTCCGGGTCGAACCGGATCTCCCGCTCACTGTCGGTCACCGCGGACTTGATCTTCTTCCGCACCGTGTTCTCCGGCTCGAGCAGCTCGACCAGGCCGGTGCCGCCGAGCGACTTGCTCATCTTGGCGGACGGGTCCTGCAGGTCGGTGATGCGGCCGGTGTCCTTGACGATGTACGGCGACGGCACCGTGAACGTGGCGCCATAGCGGGTGTTGAAGCGCTGCGCCAGGTCGCGGGTCAGCTCCAGGTGCTGCCGCTGGTCTTCGCCGACCGGCACCGCGTCCGCCTGGTAGAGCAGGATGTCGGCGGCCTGCAGGATCGGGTACGTGAACAGGCCGACGGACGCCTGACCACCCCGGCTGGCCGACTTGTCTTTGAACTGGGTCATCCGGCTCGCCTCGCCGAACCCGGTCAGGCAGCTGAGCACCCAGGCCAGCTGGGCGTGCTGGGGCACCTGGCTCTGCACGAAAAGGGTGCACCGTTCCGGCTCCAGGCCCAGCGCCAGCAACTGCGCCGCGGCCACCCTGGTGCGCTGCCGCAACTGCGCCGGATCGGGCGCGATAGTCAGCGCGTGCAGGTCGACCACGCAGTAGAACGCGTCGTGCGTTTCCTGCAACGCCACCCAGTGCCGGATCGCGCCGAGATAGTTGCCGAAGTGGAACGAGTCGGCGGTCGGCTGGATGCCGGACAGGACCCGGGGCAACACGCCGGACCGGTCGTCGGAGGACATGCCTACCATTCTGTCAGCACCAGACGGCCGGCTCTCCACGGCGATCCCGCGGCCGGCCGCACCGCACCTTCGGGCGAACCAGTTCGTTGAATGTGACGGTGAACAGAGGATGCGGATAGCGTCCCGTGGTCGATCGAGTGCTCGCCGCACGCGAAAACCAGCCGTCCGGGTGGCGTGTCCGGTGGCAAGTAGGTGCGACCGGTAGCGGCAAGTAGGGTTGCCCGGCCCGCAGCGACGATGAAGAGAGCGTGATGCAGCGGAACAGCCTGCCCGGTTCGGGTCCGTGGTCCTGGCTCGAGCCGTGCCTCTGGACGTACCGGTCCCGGGAGCTCGACCTGCTCGGCGACGCCGATCGGATGCTGGCGGCGGCGGTGCCGGCGGCCCGGTCCGGCGGTGCCGTCCTGCTGGCCGAGAAGCGCCGGCTGCACGCGGCCGGAGTGGGCGCGGCGACCGCGCCGGCGCAGGCCGGCGGCGGCGGGCACCGGTTCCTGGCCCAGGTCGGCATCCAGTTCCTGGCCGGCTACCACGACCTCAACCTGCGGGACGCGGCCCATGTCGGGCACGGCGCGATCCTCTGCCACGACCCGGAGTGGCGCGGCCGGCCGGAGCTGGCCGGCGTGATCGACGGCGCGCTGGTCGGGCTGGCCGCGACCGAGCCGTCCGACGACCCGAGCGTGAACGCGGTGGCCACGCTGGCCAAGCCGGTCCCCGGCGGGTACGAAATCAGCGGGCAGAAGAAGTGGATCTCGCGGCTGACCGAGGCGGCCGGCTTCGTCGTGTTCGCCCGCAGCCCGGAGCACCTGGCCGCGTTCTACGTGCCGGCCGACGCCGAAGGGCTGCGCGCGATGCCGGTGCCGCCGGCCGGGTTGACCGGCTGGTCCTGGGGCGAGTTGGTGCTGGAGAACGTCCGGGTGCCGGCCACCTCGATGATCGGCGCGGCGGTCGGCGGGGTAGCGGTGTTCCGCCGCCACTTCACCGAGTACCGGCCACTGGTCGCGGCGACCTGCCTGGGCGCGGCGGCCGCCTGCATCGACTCCTGGGTGGAGTTCGTCGTCTCCCGCGGCGAGACCGGCCGCGACCTGCCCGGTGGTGTCGGCGAGCGCATCGGCGACCTGCGCGGCCGGGTCGTGCTCGCGCTCTCCGGCCTGATCGCCGGCGCCGGCCACCCCGGCGGCGTGGACAGTTCCTGGTCCAAGATGGTGAAGGCGCAGGCCGTGGCGACCTCGCTGGAGGTCGCCCGCACCGCCGCCCGCAACATGGGCTCCGAATGCTTCGAGGCAAAGCACCCGGTCCGCCGCATCGTCCGCGACCTGGAAGCGTTCGAGCACGCCGACGGCTCGCTCGACCCGCTCCTCGCCGACGCCGGCAACCGCTTCGTCCAGTACAGCGCCGCCATCCTGGACGAGATCTCCGAACCCACCGCCACCCTCATCCGCCCCCGCCTCGGCGACTGACCAACCCTCCGAGTGTTACGAGCAGTATTACCAGTCCGGTAGACTGATGGCATGAGCATGTCGCGACTGTCGATCACGATGCCGCCAGATGTCGAGCGGGTCGTCCGGGCAGCAGCCGAACGCGCCGGGGTACCCGTCTCACAATGGCTGGCCCGAGTTGCCGAACATGCTGCCAAGAGTGAGGACGGGCTGCAGGCGGTAGCTGAGTACGAGGCCGACTTCGGCCCACTGCCAGCCGAGGCCGACCGGCGCGCCCAAGCCATACTGGCGGCGGCTGGACTGCTGAACAAGGATTCGATGCGGGCCGCGGGCTAGTGCCCGGAATCGTCTACGACACAGGCGCCCTTGTCGCTGCCGAGCGTGGTGATCCGGTCATGTGGGCATTCCACCGGCGGGCGCTGCAGTCGACATCGGTGCTGCCGATCGTGCCAGTGGTGGTTCTCGCACAGGCCTGGCGCGGCGGGCCACAGGCTCAACTCTCCCGCCTGCTACGTGGCTGCCATGTCCAGGAGGACAACGAGTCGATTGGCCGGGCTGCGGGCGCCGCCTGTGGCGTGGCCCGAGCCCGCGATGTTGTGGACGCGATCGTGGTGGTCACCGCGATCGCGCTGGGCGGCGCACTGGTTGTTACCAGCGACCCCGACGACCTCAACCACCTCGCCGGTGCATTGGACGTGAAACTGCCGCTGTATCCGGTCTAACGGATCCGGTCGGCCACGGCGCCGCTGCGCACGGACACATTCAACGAGACTTGATGCGCTTGAAGTGCGTCGAGGGTATCGAGTAAGGCCGTGCGGGCAGCGACAACGAGGTCAACGCCGCCAGTCGCGCTCATGCGTCTCCATCCAGTCGAGAAGGGCCTCAGCCTCGACTGGATTCCTGCCGGGGCCGGTGAGCAGGTCGACTGCGGCCTGGCTGGGCGCGACAAAATTCACCCCGCCGTCGACCGCGGGGCGATCGAATACGACATCATATTCACCAGTGGCGATCAATACATTGGCGCCGGCGTCGACGATACGCAGGCCCAGCGCATCGGCGATTTCACCGGCGACGTCGGCATAGATCATCGCCGCTCGCGGCGGTGCGTACGGCGCCAGTCGCTGCGCGGCAAACGTTCCGGTCACGGCATAGCGGCCGACCTGGTTGGACGCCAGCTGGCTCATCAGGTGTGGGAGGCCACGCGGATCGAGGTAGGCGGTGACCGCATTGCTGCGCTGGAAGCCGTAGTCGAGGCTCCACCGCTCCAGCAGGCGGCGCCAGTCGACGTCCGTCACCGGGCCCTTGGCGGCCCTGGTGATCAGCCCCTCGCGCTGCAGGAACTCCACCACCCGATAGGCGGCGCCGGTCGACGCGCCAGATCGGCGGATCAACTCCGGCACCGAGACCGGCGGTCTGAAGTCGACCAGCGCTCGGGTGACCCGCGCCGCGGCTGGCCCGGCCAGGGTGCCCCGGGGCCGGCCGGGGCCGCGCCACGGATCGCGATCAGCCCCGACGTCGTGCAGGAAGAAGGCAGGCCGGTCGACCACGATGTGCAGGTTGCCGGCAGCATCGCCGTACGAGACCCGGCGCTGCTCGAGCCAGGACCGGACGGACGGCGTCAGGTAGGACGCCGCCAACAGCGGCACCTCCCCTGCGGCATCCGCGCGCCCCGCCTCGAGCTGCCGGATCGCCCGCTCGACGTCGCGGCCCTCGATCAGCCGCTTCGCGGCGATGACCAGCGAGGCGCGGGCCTGATCCGGCCCGACCAGGTCGGCCGCCGCGGCGGTGCCACGGCCAAGCCGGCTCGCCTCGTCGGAGAGGACCACCGACCACCCGGCCGGGACGCGCTCCCTGATCAGGGCGACGACGCGGCGCACCACGTCCACGACCCGCTCGGGCCGCCCAGCGGCGTACGCGAGCGACTGCGACATGGGCACCTCCCCGGGCGACTGATTCTTGAAATCTACCAGTTCCGGCGGCGGCGGAGATCGGGTATTTCCCGAACAGGATGAATCTGGCATTAGCCACAAGCTCGACGACCGAGGTCGATCGTCGGGACGGCGGCGCCGAGCGCCGCTGTGGCGGATCTGCTAGTGCAGCTTGGCGCCTACGGAGAGGAGCTTCTCCCGGAAGTTCTCGTAGCCGCGGTCGAGCAGGGAGGCGCCGCTGATGGTGGAGTTGCCCTGGGCGGACAGCGCGGCGAGGACGTAGGAGAAGCCGGCGCGCAGGTCGGGGACGTGCAGGTCGGTGCCCAGCAGCTTGGCCGGGCCGACGATGACGGCCGAGTGCCGGTGGTTGCGGAAGCCGAACCGGCAGTGGGTGGAGCCGAGGCACTCGGTGAAGACCTGGATCTGGGCGCCGAGGGCGCGCAGCGCCTCGGTGTAGCCGAGGCGGTCCTCGTAGACGGTCTCGTGCAGCACGGTGACGCCGTCCGCCTGGGTGAGCGCGGTGACCAGGGGCGGCTGCCAGTCGGTCATGAAGCCGGGGTGCACGTCGGTCTCGACCACCAGCGGGCGGGGCATCGGGCGCTCCCGCCAGAAGGTGACCTCGGCACCGTCGGAGGAGAACTCGAAGTCGCCGCCGGCCCGGCGGTAGACGTTCAGGTAGGTGGCCAGGTCGCCCTGCCGGACGCCGGAGACGGTGATCCGGCCGTCGGTGGCCAGCGCCAGGCTGGCCCAGGACGCGGCCTCCAACCGGTCCGGGACGGCGGTGTAGTCGACCCCGCGCAGCTGCCGCACGCCGGTGACCTGGATGGACCGGTTGGGCTTCACGGTGATCAGCGCGCCCATCCGCTGCAGCATGCCGATCAGGTCCATGATCTCCGGCTCGACCGCGGCGTTGCGCAGCTCCGAGTCGCCGGCGGCGACGACCGCGCCGAGCAGGAACTGCTCGGTGGCGCCGACGCTCGGGTAGGTCAGGTCGACCACGCCGCCACGCAGGCCGTGCGGTGCGGTCAGCTTGTAGCCGGTGTCGGTGCGCTCGGCGTCGACCCCGAACGAGCGCAGCACCTCCAGGTGGAAGCCGACCGGGCGCTCGCCGATGCTGCAGCCGCCGGGCCGCCAGATCTCCGCCTTGCCGGTGCGGTGCAGCAGCGGTGCGCAGGTCAGCACCGGGATGCGGCTGCGGTTGTGGAAATCGGCCAGGTCGCTGCTGCCGGCGACGTGCACGTCCTTCGCGGTGATCGTGACCTCGCCGGCCGCCACGCTGGTGGACGTGACCGAGCCGAGCGCCTCGACCAGCTCGGACACCACGTGAATATCGCGGACGAACGAGACATTGCGGATGGTCACCGGCTGCTCGGTCAGCAGCGCTGCCACCATCATCTTGGGCACGGCGTTCTTCGATCCGCGCACCGGGACGGTGCCATAGAGCGGAACGCCACCAGTGATGTGCAACGCGTCGTCGGCAGTCATCGTCGGCTCGATCTCCAGTTCGCTCGGCCTGTGTCGCTCTGGGTGTAGCTGTCGGTCCAGCCCGCTCCGGCCGACCCCGTAGGGAACCGGCCGTACCGCCCCCCGATTCCTACCCCTGTCCAGACGCCTCATCCGGCCGGCCGGTTGCCTGGCCTGATGTCGGACCCACCGCGCCTGCCGGCGGGTCAGTTTACCGGTCGGTGCGGCCGCGCTCCGCCGCCGACACCCGTGCCGGCACCGGGCCGGCCGCCGGCACCGGCTCGGCCACTGCCGCCGGACCAGCCACCGCCGGGCCGGCCGCCGGGCCAGCCACCGCCGGGCCGAACGCCGGGCCGGCCGCCTCCGGGCCGGTCGCCGGCTCCCCGGTGCGGCCGGGCGGTTCGGGCGGGGTGACCCGCAGCCGGGCGATCCGGCGCCCGTCCAGCTCGGTGACGATGAGTGTCCAGCCGTCCAGCCGGACCGTGTCGCCGAGCGCCGGCAGCGCGCCGAGCGCGGCCATCACGTAGCCGGCGGCGGTCTCGTACGGGCCGTCGGGCAGCTGCAGCCCGGTCTGCTCGGCGAAGTCGTCCAGGTTGAGCAGGCCGTCGACGTCCAGCACACCGCCGGGCTGGGCCGGACCGCGGCCCGGCCGGTCGTACTCGTCCCGGATGTCGCCGACCAGTTCCTCGATCAGGTCCTCCAGCGTGACGATGCCGTCGGTACCGCCGTACTCGTCCACCACGATCGCCAGATGGTGGCCCTCACGGCGCATCTCGGACAGTGCCGGCAGCACCTTCTTGCTGCCCGGCAGCCGCCGGACCGGCCGGGCCAGGCTGCCGACGGTGGCGGCGCGCCCGCCCGGGACGTCCGGGGCGAGCAGGTCCCGGATGTGCACGAAGCCGACCACGTCGTCCACATCCTGGCCGACCACCGGGTACCGGGAATGCGGCGAGTCCAGCACCAGCTTGGCGGCCCGGCTGACCGTCATCGTGGCGTCCAGGAACTCGACCTCGGTGCGCGGCAGCATCACCTCGCGGACATGCCGCTCGCCGACGCCGAAGACCTCGTCGATCAGCTTCCGCTCGTCCCCGGACAGCGACTCGTGCGCGGCGACCAGCCCGCGCAGTTCCTCGTCGGTGATCGACTCGCGGTTGGCGGCCGGGTCGGCCCCGAGCAGCCGCACCACGCCGTTGGTGGTGCGCGACAGCAGCCAGATCAGCGGCCGGAACGTGGTGGCGATGCGGTCCAACGGGGCGGCCGCGAACAGCGCCACCCGCTCGGCCCGCTGCAGCCCGATCCGCTTCGGCGCCAACTCGCCGAGCACCAGCGCCAGGTAGCTGATCGCGCCGGTGACCAGGACGAATGCGAGCGGGTCGGCGACGCCGTCGCGCACCCCGCGGCGGACCAGCCAGTCTGACACCGGCCGGGCCAGCGTGGTGGCGCCGAACGCGGCCGAGAAGAACCCGGCCAGCGTGACCCCGACCTGCACCGCGGCGAGGAACCGGTTCGGGTCGGCGGCGAGCTTGGCCAGCCGGCGGCCGCGGCGGCCCCGCTCGGACAGCGCCTTCACCTGGCTGTCCCGCAAGGAGACCAGGGCGATCTCGGCGGCGGCGAACGTGCCGCCGAGCAGCACGAAACCAACTACCAGCAGGACGTAGAGGAGCGGGCCGCCCACGGCACCAGTCTAGGGTGGCGGCCGACGGGCGACGGCCACGGCGTTGGGAGGTCCGGATGCGGCTGCTGGTCACCGGCGGCGCCGGCTACATCGGCAGCGTGGTCACGCTGCGCCTGCTCCGCGAGGGGCACACGGTGACCGTGCTGGACGACCTGTCCACCGGGTTCGCCGACGCGGTGCCGCCCGGCGCCACGCTGGTCAAGGGCACCCTGGCCGACACCGCCGCGGACGTGCTCGGCACCGGACCGCAGTACGACGGGGTGCTGCACTTCGCCGCGAAGGCGCTGGTCGGCGAGTCGGTCGAGCACCCGGAGCGGTACTGGCACACGAACCTGGGCGGCACCCTGGCGCTGCTGGACGCGATGCGCCGGCACGCGGTGCCCCGGCTGGTGTTCTCGTCCACCGCGGCCACCTACGGCCAGCCGACCGAGATCCCGATCACCGAGCGGGCGCCGACCGCGCCGACCAACCCGTACGGGGCGTCGAAGCTGGCGGTCGACATGATGATCACCGATGAGGCCGGCGCGCACGGACTGGGCGCGGTCAGCCTGCGTTACTTCAACGTGGCCGGCGCGCTGGACGGGTACGGCGAGCGGCACGCGGTCGAGACCCACCTGGTGCCGCTGGCGCTGCGGGTGGTCCGGGGCGCCCGGCCGGCGCTGAACATCTACGGCGACGACTGGCCCACCCCGGACGGCACCTGCGTCCGCGACTACGTGCACGTGGCGGACCTAGCCGAGGCACACCTGCTGGCGCTGGCCGGCGCGGAGCCCGGCCGGCACCGGATCTTCAACCTGGGCAGCGGCGCGGGCTACTCGGTGCTGGACGTGGTGGCGGCGGTCCGCCGGGTCACCGGCCACCCGCTGCCGACCGAGGTGGCCCCGCGCCGGCCCGGCGACCCGGCGGTGCTGGTCGCCGCCAGCGCGCTGATCCGGGACGAGCTGGGCTGGCAGCCGACCCGCGGCCTGGACGACATGGTCGCCG
This sequence comes from uncultured Actinomycetota bacterium, assembly GCA_963714145.1. Lineage (GTDB taxonomy): Bacteria > Actinomycetota > Actinomycetes > Mycobacteriales > CADCTP01 > JBBWZH01. The sequence goes on from OY970235.1 coordinate 5,897,164, forward strand.
ATGCCTGGGCGTTCGAGCAGGGCCGCTGACCGGTGCCAGCGACGACCTGGTCGGCGCCGGGCCGGTTGAACCTGATCGGCGAGCACACCGACTACAACGACGGCTACGTGCTGCCGATCGCGCTGCCGTACCGGACCAGCGCCACGGTCACGCCGCGGGACGACGGCCGGCTGCTGATCCGCTCCGCGCAGCGCCCGGACGAGCCGGCCGAACTGCCGGTGGCCGAGCTGGCGCCGGGCGTGCTGGGCGGCTGGCCGGCGTACCCGGCCGGGGTGGTCTGGGCGCTGCGCGAGGCCGGCCATCCGGTCGGCGGCGGGGCGGAGGTGGCGGTCGACGGGCAGGTGCCGGAGGGCGCGGGGCTGTCCTCGTCCGCGGCGCTGGAATGCAGCGTCGCGGCGGCGCTGGATGAGGCGCTCGGCCTCGGGCTGACCCGGGGCGAGCTGGCCCGGCTGGCCCAGCGGGCCGAGAACGGCTTCGTCGGCGTACCCAGCGGCGCGATGGACCAGCTCGCCGCGATGCTGTGCCGGGCCGGCGCGGCGCTGTTCCTGGACATCCGCGGCGACGGCACCGGGCCGGCCGCCGAGCAGGTGCCGCTCGACCTCGCCGCCGCCGGCCTCGCCATCCTCGGCATCGACACCCGCAGCCCGCACCAGCTGGTGGACGGCGAGTACGCCGACCGCCGGCGCAGCTGCGAGGCGGCGGCCGCCGCGCTCGGCGTGCCGGCGCTGCGCGACGTCGACCTGGCTGACCTGGACGCGGCGCTGGCCCGGCTGACCGACGGAGTGCAGCGGCGGCGGGCCCGGCACGTGGTCACCGAGAACGACCGGGTGCTGCGGGCGGTCGAGCTGCTGCGGTCCGGCCAGGTCGCCGGGATCGGCCCGCTGCTGACCGCCTCACACGCCTCGCTCCGGGACGACTTCGAGGTCACCGTGCCGCAGCTGGACACCGCCGTGGACGCGGCGCTGTCGGCCGGCGCGCTCGGCGCCCGGATGACCGGTGGTGGCTTCGGCGGCTGCGTGCTGGCCCTGCTCCCGGCCGGGGACGCGGCCGAATCAGGGCTGCGGGCTGCCGTCGACGCCGCCTACACCGCCGCCGGCTTCACCCTGCCCGGCTACTTCGCCGCCATCCCCTCGGCCGGCGCGCACCCCGCGGACCGGGCCGCGGCCGGAACTGGATGACCCGGAATTGGATGACGGGGGCGGGCCCCGCTTTGGGCAACCGCCCCCGTCCTGCGGGGAAGTACGTCGATGGGGAGGCTATCTGGGCCGGGTGCGCCGGCCTCCCTTCATGCCGGGGAAGCCTGCCCTCCCCTTGGCGGAAAGTAAAGTCTTGACTACCCCACGTGCGATGAAGTAGAGGTCACAGCCCAGCGTGTACATCCAGCGGTTCCCTCGTAGACAGCACTGTGATAGCCGCTACATGCCCGCCACATCGGCCTGCTTGGCCCGGACCGCGTCGGCGGCCGCGGCCAGGGCGGCCCGCTCGGCGTCGGTCAGATCACGCTCGACCACCCGGCGCACACCGCCGGCACCGATCTCGGCCTCCACCCCGAGGTAGACGCCGGAGATGCCGTACTCGCCGTCGACCCAGGTGCAGACCGGCAGCACCGCGCCGCTGTCCTCGGCGACCGCGCGGGCCATCCGGGCGGCGGCCGCGGACGGCGCGAAGAAGGCCGAGCCGGTCTTCAGCAGCGCCACCACCTCGGCGCCGCCGTTGCGGGTACGGGTGACCAGGGCCTCGATCCGGTCGGCCGGCAGCAGCTCGTCCAGCGGCTTGCCGTCGACCGTGCAGGCCGACGGCACCGGCACCATCGTGTCGCCGTGCGAGCCGAGCGTCAGCGTGCGCACCACGCCGACCGGGACGTTCAACTCCTCGGCCACGAAGAAGCTGAACCGGGCCGTGTCGAGCATCCCCGCCTGGCCGATCACCCGCGCCTTGGGGAACCCGGAGACGGTCGCGGCCAGCGCGGTCATCTCGTCCAGCGGGTTCGACACGACGATCAGCACCGCGTCCGGCGAGCCGGCGACGACCTTCTCGGTGACCTGCCGGACGATCTTGGCGTTGGTCTCCAGCAGGTCCATCCGGCTCATCCCGGGCTTGCGCGGCAGGCCGGCGGTGATCACGACGAGGTCCGAGCCCTCGGTCACGTCGTAGTCGTTCGAGCCGAGCACCCGGGTCTCGAAGCCCTCGATCGGCCGGGACTGGTTCAGGTCCAGCGCGAGGCCCTGCGGCTTGCCCTCGATGATGTCGACCAGCGCGACCGAGTCGAAAATGTCGTACTCGGCCAGCCGCTGCGCGGTGGTCGAGCCGTAGAAGCCCGACCCGATAACGGAAACCTTGCCGCGACGCTGCGGAGCGGCCATGGCTCAGGCCCCCAGCTTCTCGATGATCGCGTCGGCGTACTCGGCGGTGCCGACGGCGGTCGGGTCGGTGCGGGTGGGCTTCAGGTCGTAGGTGGTGTTCTTGCCCTCGGCGATCACCGAGGAGACCGCGTTCTCCAGGTTCCGCGCGGCCTGCTCCTCGCCGAGGTGGTCGAGCATCAGCATGCCGGACAGGATCATCGCGGTCGGGTTGACCTTGTTCTGGCCCTTGTACTTCGGCGCCGAGCCGTGGGTGGCCTCGAACACCGCCGAGTCAGGGCCGATGTTCGCGCCGGGGGCCACGCCGAGGCCGCCGACCATGCCGGCGGTCAGGTCGGACAGGATGTCGCCGTACAGGTTCGGCAGCACCAGCACGTCCCACTCCTCGGGACGCTGCACCAGGCCCATACAGGTCGCGTCGACCAGGTTCTCCCACGGCTCGATGTCCGGGTAGTCCTTGGCCACCTCGCGGAACACCGACAGGAACAGCCCGTCGGTGTACTTCATGATGTTCGCCTTGGTGATGCCGTGCACCCGGTGGCGACCGTGGCTGCGGGCGTACTCGAAGGCGTAGCGGATGATCCGCTCCGCGCCGTACGCCGCTGATCGGCTTGATCGAGAGCCCCGAGTCGGGCCGGATCTGCTTCTTCTGCAGGCCGTTCAGCAGCGTGATGACCGTGCCGGCGTCCTCGCTGTTGGCCTCGTACTCGATGCCGGCGTACAGGTCTTCGGTGTTCTCGCGGACGATGACCACGTCCACCTGGTCGAACCGGGACCGCACGCCGGGGTAGGTCTTGCACGGCCGCAGGCACGCATACAGGCCCAACTCGTGCCGCAGCGCCACGTTCACCGAACGGAACCCGGTGCCGATCGGGGTCGTGATCGGGCCCTTCAGGGCGACCCGGTTGGCCTTGATCGACTCCAGGGTGGCCGGCGGCAGCGGCGTGCCGGCGGACTCCATCACGTCGACGCCAGCCTGCTGGACATCCCAGTCGAAGGACGACCCGACGGTGCCGGCGGCGGCCTCGAGCACCCGACGGGTCGCCTCGGTCAGCTCGGGCCCGGTACCGTCGCCCGGCACCAGGGTTACGCGGTGAGTGGTCATACGGCGAGCCTATCCCTACCGCTGCGGCCGAGTTGCCACCGCGTTACGGCGTCACCCGCTCGCCACCACCGGCCCGGCCGGCGGCCCGTCACCGTCGCGTGTGGACGGTGTGGCGCCGGGGCCTACTGGCCGGGCAGCCGGGGCAGCGCGAGGCCGAGCAGGATGATGGCGACACCGCTGCCGGCGTAGCAGAGCACGTCGGTGAACCGGCCGCGGACGGCGAGCAGGCCGGCCTGCCGGACCGGTAGCAGCAGCCGGAGCAGGCCGGCCAGCACCAGCGCCACCGCCAGCAGCAGCACCCCGCGCAGCCAGTGCGGCGGCACCGCGGCGGCGTACCCGACCCCGGTCGCGGCCATCGCCAGCACCACGATCAGCGGCAGGTTGCGCAGATCCATCCCGCGCAGCCCACCCCCGACCGAGCGGTGATGCCTGGTCGCCCCCCGGCTCACGGGTTGATCACGTTCGGGCGGAGGTCCGGGGCCGGTTCGCCGCGCAGGACGGCGAGGGCGGCCTCGGCCTGCGCGCTGCGGACCAGGACATGATCGGTGGTGAAGCCGGACATCGAGGTGAACGGGATGCGCGCCCCGGCCAGCCGGCCGGCCACGTCGGCCAGGAAGCCGACCACCTCCCAGGGCAGCGGACCGGGGAAGGTGATCCGCTGCCAGCCGTGCTCCACGGTCTCGGCCGGCGGCAGCGCGGCGAACTCGGACTCGGCCGCGATCACCGTGGTCTCCGCCGGCTCCAGCACGACCGCGAGGAACGGCCCGGCCATGGCCGGCGGCCACCAGCCGGCCGGGTACCGGGCCACCGCGAGCGGCGTCGGGTCCAGCTCCGGGCGCAGGTCGGAACGCTGGCCCGCGGCTGGATCGGCGCCGTCCATGGTGGTCTGCTCAGCGCTCCTCGATCGATACCCAGGACTGCTTCTCCGGCCCGACGTACTCGCTGTCCGGGCGGATCAGCCGGTTGTCCAGCTGCTGCTCCAGCACGTGCGCCGTCCAGCCGGCCATCCGGGACACCGCGAAGACCGGGGTGAACAGGTCGGTCGGGATGCCCAGCGCGTGGTAGGCGCTGGCGGCGTAGAAGTCGACGTTCGGGCGCAGCGCCTTCACGTCGTAGACGGTCCGCTCCATCCGGTCGGACATCAGGTGATACGTCGGATCACCGCTCAGCTCGCCGAGCCGGCGGGACATCTGGCGCAGGTGGGTGGCCCGCGGGTCTTCGCCGCGGTAGACCCGGTGGCCGAAGCCCATCAGCTTCTCGCCGCGGTCCAGCCGCTGCCGCACCGAGGCGTCCACCGTCTCCGGCAGCGCGTCGAGATCGTCGCCGATCAGGCCGCGCAGCGACCGCAGCACCCGCATCACCGCCTCGTTGGCGCCGCCGTGCAGCGGGCCCTTCAGCGTGGCGATCGCCGCGGTCACCGCGGAGTGCAGGTCGGACAGGGTCGCCGCGCAGACCCGGGCGGCGAAGGTGGACGCGTTCATCGTGTGGTCGGCGTGCAGCACCAGGCACTCGTCCAGGGCGGCCACCGCGACCGGATCGGCCGGGCGGCCGGTGATCTGGGCCAGGAACACCGCGGCGGTGCCGGCCGCCGGGTCGGCGGCGGGCAGCGTGCCGCCGGACCGGGCCGCCTGGTAGCGCGCCACCAGCACCGGCAGCTGCGCGACCAGCCGGACCGCCTTGCGGTTGTTCGCCTCCGGCCCGCTGTCGGCCGCGTCCGGGTCGTCCGCGGAGAGGGTGGACACCAGCGTGCGCAGCGCCTCCATCGGCGCGCACCGGGCGGCCACCGCGGGCAGCACCGCGTCCACCGTCGGGGTCGGCGCCTGCCGGGCCGCGGCCAGCTCGGCGGTGTACCCGGCCAGCTGCTCGCGGGTCGGTAAGCCGCCGCGCTGCAGCAGGTACGCCACCTCCTCGAACGAGGTGCGCCCGGCCAGGTCATGGATGTCGTAGCCGCGGTAGCTCAGCCGGCCGGCGTGGCCGTCGATGTCGCTGATCGCGGTGCTCGCCGCCACCACGTCGGCCAGGCCCTTGGCCGGGCGCGCGGTCGGACGGGTCGCGTCGTGGGTGTCGCCCATGCGCGGATTGTCCTCTCGGAGGGTGCCCCGAAACTGCACGATCAGCCTATCGGACTCTGGATCTCCACCCCGCCGGCCGCGGGACCGGTTCCGGCCGCACCCGGCCGCACCTGGCCGGGCGGTTGGTCGTCCCGCGGTCCCGGTGGCTGGCCGGACGGCTGACCGGCCGGCGGTCCCGGTGGCCGGCCGGGCGGGCCGGGCGGCGGTCCCGGTGGCCGGCCAGGCGGGCCGGGCGGCTGGCCGGCCGACGGGCCCGGCGGCTGGCCGGGCGCCTTGTCGGGCGGCTGGCCGGGCGCCTCGTCGGGCGGCTCGTCGGCCGGCGGGACCGGCGGTTGGCCGGGCGGAGCCGGCCGGATGCCCGCGGTCAGCAGCCGGCGGCGCAGCTCGGCGGTCGGCGGCGGCTCGGCGGACCCCGCCCCGGGCCCGGCGGCCGGGTCGGTCAACGCCGCCAGGCCGGCCGCGCGGTGCCGTTCGGCGGCCGGCCGGTCGCCGCCGGCGGCGGCAACCTCGGTCAGCCAGAGGTACGTCAGCGCGATGCCGTACCGGGGGCCGTGCCCGTCCCGCAGCGCCAGGCTGTCGCGCAGTGCCCGCTCGGCGGCGGCCAGGTCCTCCCCGGTGCGGTGCGGGTCGGCCAGCCGCACCGTGGCCAGATGGGTCAGGCAACGGGCCTGCCCGAGCGTGTCGTTCACCTCGGCGTACAGCGGCCGGGCCCGCTCCAGCGCCTCCCGGGCCAGCTGGTACGACTGGCGCGCCGCGAGGGCCAGCCCGAGCAGTTCCCGGGCGTGCGCCTGGCCGGCCACGTCGCCGACCCGCTGGGCCAGCACCAGCGCCTCGTCCGCGCACTGCCGGGCGCCGTCCGGATCGCCCTGGCCCAGCAACGCGCTGCCCAGGTTGGTCAGGTCGATCACCCGGCCGACCACGTCCCGGCCGGGCCGGTGCCGGCGGGCGGACGTGAACGCGTTCGCCGCGCCCTTCTGGTCGCCGGCGGCCAGCAACTGGCGACCCTCATGCTCGTGCAGCCGGGCGTGCCGCGGCCCGCCCCGGGACCGGCCGCGCAGCTCACGGGCCGCCCGCATGTGCTCGTCGGAGTCCCGGCCGAGCATCTCGTCGACCGCGACCAGGCGCAGCAGCGCGGTCTCCTCGGCCACCGTGGCGCCGCGGGCCCCGGCCACGGTGGCCATCGCGGTGGCCGCGTCGTACCGGTCGTCCAGCCGGTCCTCCCAGTCGAACCAGACATCCAGCGCGTCCGCGATCGTCCACAGGTCGGCGCTGCGGCCGTGCGGCTCGTCCCGCTGCAGCAGCTCCAGCAGCGCGGTGTCCTCCAGCCGGAACCAGGCCTGGGCGTCCGCCCGCTGCTCACCGCTGGCCGGGCCGGTCAGCGCCCGGACGTGCTGCGCGGCCCGGTCGGCGTAGTGGCCGACCAGCCGCACCTCGGCGGCCCGCGGCCCGGACCGCGGGCTCGCCAGCGGGCCGGCCGGGGGCACGTGGGCGGCCCGGACCGGGTCGGGGATGCGGTACCGGTCCGGCCGGACCAGCTGCAGCAGCGAACGCGGCTCCAGTTCGTCCAGCACGGCCCGGATCCGGCGGTGCCGCCAGCCGGCGTAGGTGGCCATCGTGGTCACCGACAGCTCGGACACCGGCGCCACCGCGAGCAGCCGCAGCAGCCGCCGGGAGTCCCGGGACAGCCCCTGGTTGATCCGCTCGTACACCCAGCCACGGACGGCGGAATCCGCGTCGCCGCCGTCCGCCGCGCCGGCCTCGCTGAGGTGGTCGAGCAGGCTGGCGATCGAGACGTCCGGCCCGGACGCCAGCCAGATGCCGATCCAGGTCGCCACCGACGGGTTGCCCAGGTACCAGTTGGCCAATGCCCGGCGGTCGGCCGAGAGCCCGGCCACCTCGTCGACCCGGTCCGGCGAGGCGGCGTAGAGGACCCGGACGGCGGCGGCCGGGTCGAGCGCGCCGACCGCCACGTCGGCGAACCCGGGCAGGTCGGCCGCGCGCACGTTGCCGGCGGCCAGCACATGCGCGCCCGGCACCCGGGTCGGCAGCCAGCCGATCTGATCGGCGCTGGCCACGTTGTCCAGCAGCAGCAGCCGGCTCTCGGCGCCGAGCTTGCGGGCCACCTCGGCCGCGGCGGCGTCGGCGTCCCGGGCCGCGGCCAGCGGCAGGCCGAGCGCGGTCAGCACCCGGGTGCGCACCCGGGCCGGACTCTCCGCCTGGCCGGGGCGCTGCCCGCGCAGGTCGACGTAGGTGCGCCGGTCGGCGTCGGCGTCCGGCACCAGCCGGCGGGCGGCCTGCCCGGCGACCGTGGAGGTGCCGATCCCGGCCGGCCCGTGGACCAGCACGTTGCCGCGCTCCCGGGCCAGCTCCACCACCTGGTCCAGGACCGCGTCCCGGCCCAGCGGCTCGGCGAACTTCGGCAGCGGTGTGGTCGGCGGCTCCGGCGCGACCGGCTGCTTCTTCCGCCGGGCCTCGTACACCTGCGTCGCCGTGAACCCGAGGAGCGTGATCAGCGCCGGCCCGCCGTAGCCGAGCCAGGTGGCCAGGACGTTGCCGAGCACCTCCTCCAGCACGACGCTGAGCAGCCTGCCGAGCAGCCCGACGACCAGGAACGCCTGGGCCAGCCAGCGCACCCTCGCCAGCCGGGCCGGCCGCGGCCCGGCGCTCACCGAGCCACACCGGCGCTCAGGCCGCGGACCACCCACTGGCCGGTGGCCAGTACAAGTGCCAGCGGCACCAGCACGGAGATCACCGCGGTGGCCGCGACCGGGCCGGACGAAGCGGCGAACTGCCGGCCCTGGCCGAGCACCGCGAGGCTGAGCACCCCGGTCTCGGAACCGGCCAGCAGCAGCCCGACCACCAGGTCGTCCCAGACCTGGACGAACTGCAGCACCGCCACCGCGAGTACCGCCATCCAGCTGGCCTTCGCCCCGGTTGCCAGCACCGAGAGCCAGCGGGTGCCGCGCGGGGCGTACGCCGGCGCCACCGGCGGCGGGTGGCCGGCGAACGCCGCGCGCAGCAGCAGGACCGCGAACGGCAGGCCGAGCGCGGCGTGCACCAGCACCAGGCCGAGCTGTGTGTTGGACAGCCGCAGCGCGTCCAACTCGCGGCCGAGCGGCACCGCGACCGCCTGCACCGGCAGCACCGCCAGGATCACCGCGGCGCGCAGCAGCCAGCGGCCGGCCCACCCGGACAGGCCGCCGTGCGCCAGCGCGTGCGCCGCCGGCAGCGCGCACAGCAGCGTCAGCAGGGTGGCCAGCACCGCCCGGCCGAGCGTGCTCCAGACCGCGCCGGCCACCCCGGCCTGGAACGCCCGGGTGTACGACTCCAGGCTGAACCCGCTGCCCCGCCACCAGCCCACCACCGCGGCGTCCTGCGGCCGGCGCAGCGAGGTGAGCAGCAGCACCACCAGCGGCACCAGCCAGACCGCCGCGATCAGCAGGCCGAGCAGCCGCCACCCGCCGCGCCACCGGCGCCGGCCCGCGCCCGGCCGGACGACCCCCACCCGGACGCCTCCCGGCTGGACAGCACCCGGCTCACCGGCACCCGGCTCGCCGGCCTCCGGTTGGACCGCACCCGGCCGGACCGCACCCGACGCACGAGCTCCCGACGCACGGGCTCCCGGTTGGACCGCGCCCGATCGGGCCGCGCCCGGCTCACGGGCGCCCGATCGGACCGCGCCCGGCTCACCAGCGGACGGCTCACCAGCGTCCGGCTCACCAGCGGCCGGATGGACGGCGGCCGGGACCGGCGGCTCCGGCGGACCGCCCTGCGGCCAGGTGCGGGCGAGCAGCCACAGCGCGGCCAGCGCGACCACCGCCACCGCCAGCGTGAGCAGGACCGCCAGCGCCGCCGCCCGGCCGGTGCCGAGGGTGTCGCCGGACCGCCACCAGAGCAGGCCGACCACGCTGACGTCCTGCTGCACCGAGCCGGGCGCGGCCAGCAGCACCACGTCGAACACCCGTACCGCCGCCACCGAGACGGTCAGCAGCACCACCGGGATCAGCGGGACCAGGGCCGGCACCAGCGCGGTCCACCAGGCCCGCACCGGGCCGGCGCCGAACGACCGGGCCATCCGGACCAGGTCCGCCCGGGTGCCGGCCAGCCCGGCGCGCAGCAGCAGCACGGTCAACCCGGTCCAGGACCAGGCGAACGCCGCGGCCAGCACCCAGCCGATACCGGCCGGGCCGAGCGCGCCGATGCTCTGCGGCCGAGGCGTGTCCGCATGCAGCCAGCCGGCCAGCCCGGCGAGGATGGCGGCGACCGTGCCGCGCTCCGGCAGCGGGTCGAACAGCAGCCGGAACGCCACCGCCGTGACCGTGGCCGACACCGCCACCGGCCCGGCGATCACACCGATGAAGAACGTCCGGGACGGCCCGCTCCGCCGCGACAGCAGCGCCAGCACCGCGCCGAACAGCAGCACGACGAACGAGAACAGCAGCCACCTCGCGTTGTTCGCCATCGCGTGCCGGACCGCCGGATCGGTCAGCACACCGTAGTTGGCCGCGGTGAAGCCGCCGTCCGGAGCCCGGAAGCTGGCCCAGACCGTCCGGCCCAGCGGCAGCGCGAGCAGGCCGGCGCCCAGCACCGCGGCCGGCAGCAGGTAGCCGATGGCCCGCCAGGCGACCGGCCGGCGACCCCGCGGCGGCCGCCGGTTGTCCGCCCGCACCGGCAGTTCGAACAGCGGCTCGACCGCCGCGCCGGCACTCACCGCGGCTCGCCCACGGCGGACGGCCGGCCGCTGTGCGGATCTTCGGCGGCGGTGGCGAACCGCTCGACGGTGGCCTGGATCGCCACCTCCAGATCGGTGCCGGCACCGAGGGCAGCGAAGAACTCCTGCATGATCCGCCAGCTGCCGCGCCCGTCGCCGCCCGCCAGCGCGCCGGTGAGCTGGTCGGAGAGGTCGAACAGTGGGGCCGAGCCGTCCGGGTACCGCACGTCGGACAGCAGCCGGGGCAGGTAGTACGGCTGCAGCCGGGGGCTGTAGTCGGTGGTGTCGACCGCGGTCAGCGGCGAGATGTAACCCCCGCGCTCGGCCCAGATGCTGGCGGCGGCCGGGTCGGCGAGCCAGTCCAGCACGGCCCGGCCGCCCGGCCCGGCCGGCTTCGGCAGCACGGCCAGGTCACCGCCGACGACCAGCGGCCGGAGCCGGCCGCGGAAGCCGGGGAACCGGAACACGCCGATCACGTCCGGGTCGGCGGCATGCTGCTCGATCACCGGGCTGGCGAAGTCGGCGAGCGGCACCATCGCGGCCCGGCCACGGGCGAAGACATCCACCAGCGAGTCCTGGTACTGCATCAGCAGCGACCGGCTGGCGCCGCCGGGCAGCATCCGGTCGGTGGGGGTGAGCAGCCGGCCCATCCAGCGAAGCGCCTCGGCCACCGCCGGCCGCCGCCACGGGTTGGCCGGTCCGGCGACCGGGTCCCGCCCGGACTCCGGCTGGCCGGCCAGCGTCCGGTAGGTCGACTCGTCCAGGCCCAGCAGCAGGTTCTCGAACCAGTCGGTCAACACCCAGCCATCGCCGGCGCCGACCCCCAGCGGCGGCACCCCCTCGGCGGCCAACTGCCGGTTGACGCCGAACCACTCGTCCACGTAGGTCGGCGGCCGCACGTTGTGCGCGGCGAAGATGTCCTTGCGGTACCAGACCAGGGACTTGTGCGCGATCTTGAACCAGACGCCGAGGTCGACTCCCGGCTCGACCTGCACCAGCCGCCGCCAGGCCGGCGGGAACGCGGCCAGCCGCGACGCGGCCACCGCCTCGGTGGCCGGGGCCAGGTCGGCGGCGTGCTCGACGGCCAGCCCTCGACGCGGCAGCAGCACCACGTCCGGCCGGGTCCGCCGGCCGACCTGACCGACCAGCAGCGCGTCGACGTCGTTGCCGACGGTCAGCAACTCGACCCGCCACCGCCGCTGCCGGCTGAACTCCGCCATCACCGCGCGGAACGCGGCCAACTCGTCGCCGCTCCAGACGGCGTAGACCCGGACGGTGCCCTGGCTGTCGCCGCAACCGGCCGCCGCGAGCCCGGCCAGCCCGCCGGCGGCCAGCAGCGACCTACGCGAGATCGACATCCCGACCTCCCTCCACCCCGCCCGGCCCGGACGCGGCCGGCTCAGCCCGCGGAGCCGGCCCGACCGCCGCCGGCTCAGGCCCCGGAGCCGGCCCGGCCGGTGACGCGCGGCGGGCGTGGACGACGTGGTCGGTGAGCAGGGCGGCCCGGGCGGCGCTGTCGGTGATCACGATCACCGCGACGTCGTGGCTGGCGAGCGCGGCCACGACCGTGGCGCAGTCCGGCTGGCCGGCGCGGTCCTCCAGCACCACCGCGCGCGGTTCGCTGCCCAGCGCGCGGGCGGCGGCCACGCCGAGCCGCTGGGCCGGGGAGAGCCGGTGCGGGTGCAGCCGCAGCACCCCGGCCACCCGGAACAGCTGCGCCAGCTCGACCACCCGGTTCTCCCGGGCCTGCGGGCCCATGGTGGCCCGGTCGCCGAACGTGATGTTCTGCGCGACCGTCCGCTGCGGCAGCAACGCCCCGCCGGCAGGTATCAGCGTCACCAGCCGCGGGTCGGGCCGGCCGCGGTCGGCGATCCCGGCCGTCCCGGTCGCCGGCGGGACCAGCCGGACCGTGCCGCCGGCCGGCGGCACGAGGCCGACCAGCACATCGGCCAGCACCGTGCCGGCATCCCCGGCCGCGACCACCGCGACCACTTCGCCCCGCTGGACCTCGATGACGCCCGGCAGACCGATCGCTCCCCCGGCGTCCCAGACCAGCCCGTCCAGCCGAATCCCAGCCAATATCGAGGCGACCGGTCCGCCGGTACGCCCGCACACCTCCCCGAAACGCTGCCTACCGACCACTCCGGGCCGGTCCGTCACCGCTAGTCAAGGCAGCCAGCTTAGGCCTGCACCATCCGAAGTCACATTCCTGTGACATGCGGTCACGGCACGGCGACCGTTCGGCCGCTTGACCGACCCTAGCCGACCATTCACGATGAGTGACATCTAGTAACTCTTTGCTGTCAGTGGTCGTCCATCGGAGGCTGGTGTGCGCACCCCCCGACGTCCTGCCCGGCTGGCCCGCGCGGCCCCGCTCGGCCTGACCATCGCCCTCGCCGCCGCGGCGCACCCGGTGCCGGCGGCGGCGGAACCGCGGGCGCAGGCGGTCTGGCCGACCGGGATCAGCGCGGACGGGCAGGTCGTCACGTTCGGGGTGGCCGAGTACGTCCGCGGCACCGGTGCGTTCTTCGTCTACTTCGCCCGCGACCTCGCCCACGACCGGACCGTGCCGCTCGGCTTCAGCGTCGCCGACGCCAGCGGCGGCGCGGGCTCGGCCGCCCCGATCAGCGCGGACAACCGCTACGCCGCGGTCAGCATCGCCTCGGCCGCCGACCCGCTGATCGACCAGGTGGTCGAGGTCGACCTCGACCGGCAGGCTCCGGTGCTGGTAAGCGCCACGCCGTCGGGCCGGGGCGGGAACGGGTCGGCCAGCCAGCCGACGATCAGCGCCGACGGCCGGTACGTCGCGTTCGCCTCGACCGCGACCGACCTGGCGCCCGGCGACAGCAACGGCGACTGGGACGTGTTCGCCCGCGACGTCGCGACCGGGACGACCCGCCAGGTCAGCGTCGGCCGGCACGGCGAGCCGGGCAACGGCCCGAGCCGCGCCCCGTCGATCAGCGCGGACGGCCGGTATGTCGCGTTCAGCTCGGACGCGACCAACCTGGTGGCCGGCGACACCAACGGCGACACCGACGTGTTCGTCCGCGACCTGCGGTCGGGCAGCACCCGCCGGATCAGCCTCGGCCCGGCCGGCCGGCAGGCCAGCCAGGGCTCGGGCAGCCCGTCGATCAGCGCCGACGGCCGGTACGTCGCGTTCAGCTCGGACGCCGGCAACCTGGTCAGCGACGACACCAACGCGGGCACCGACGTGTTCGTCCGCGACCTGCGGCACCACACCACGCACCGGGCCAGCCTGGACAGCCGCGGCCGGCAGGGCGGGCGCGGCGAGTACTCGTTCGGCCCGTCGATCAGCGCCGACGGCCGCTACCTGGCCTTCATCTCGCAGGCGTCGAACCTGGTGCCACCGGGCACCGCGCTGTCCCAGCGCGCGTTCGTCCGGGACCTGCGCTACGGCAGCAGCCGGCTGGCCAGCCGGACCGGCGACGGCGACCCGGCCGGCAGCCCGAGCTGGGACGTCGTCATCAGCGGCGACGGCCGCTACCTGGCCTTCAGCGGCCTCCGGCCGGGCGGCCCGAGCGAGCCGAGCGTGTTCGTCCGCGACCTGTGGACGCACCGCACGCGCTGGATCGACCCCGAATCCGACTGACCGGAGGCGGACGTGCGCAATCCGCGGGCGCGGCGGCCCACCCTGACCGCGCTGACCCTGCTCAGCCTGCTCGGCGCGGTCTGCGCCGGCACCGGCATTGACGCCGGCGCCGCGGCGACACCGCCGCAGGCCCCGCCGCAACCGCCGAGCGTCCACTCGGGGTACCCGACCGGGATCAGCCGGGACGGCCGGGTCGTCGCGTTCGACGAGTTCGTCACCAACTGGCCGCGCGGCCAGACCCTGCACTGGGTCCGCGACGCGGCCCGCGGCCGCACCCTGGCCATCGACCGGTCCGGCGCCGACGTGGACAGTGCGACCGGCGCGCTGACCCCGGACGGTCGGTACGCCACCGTGGCCACCGGGTCCAACACGATCTACGACCAGCTGGTGAGCCAGGTCGAGGTGTTCGACCTGGTCCGCCAGGTGGCCGTCACGGTGAGCGTGAACCAGGCCGGGGTGGGCGGCAACGGCATCTCGGCCGAGCCGGCGATCAGCGCCGGCGGGCGCTACGTCGCCTTCACCTCGGCCGCGACCGATCTCGTCCCCGGCGACGGCAACGGCACCGCCGACGTGTTCGTGCACGACCTGAGCCTGGGCGGCACGAGCCGGGTCAGCCTGAGCACCCAGCCGCGCCCGTCCGGCAGCCCGGCGATCAGCGCCGACGGGAGGTACGTCGCCTTCACCTCGGCCGCGACCGACCTGGTGCCCGGCGACACCAACCGGGTCACCGACGTGTTCGTGCGGGACCGGCGGGCCGGTCGCACCCGGCTGGTCAGCGTCAGCAGCCAGGGTTGGCTGGCGAACCACTCGTCCGGGCAGCCGGCGCTCAGCGCCGACGGCCGGTACCTCGCCTTCACCTCGACCGCGACCAACCTGGTGCCCGGCGACAGCAACGGCGCCGCGGACGTGTTCGTCCGTGACCTGGTGACCGGCCGGGCCACCCAGGTCAGCGCCGGCCCGCGCGGCGCGCCGGGCGACGGGCCGAGCTCGGCCCCGGCGATCAGCGCGGACGGCCGGTACGTCGCCTTCGAGTCGCTCGCGGCCAACCTGGTAGCCGGCGACACCAACCTCACCTGGGACGTGTTCGTCCGGGACCGGAGCCTCGGCAGCACCGAGCGGATCACCGTCAACCCCGGTGGCGACCAGGCCGACTACGCCTCCCGGATGCCGGTGCTCAGCCCGGACGGCCGGTACGTCGCCTTCCAGTCCCGGGCGACGAACCTGGCGCCCGGGCCGAGGATCTGGGACGACGACGTCTACGCGGTCGACCGGGTGACGCACGCGATCAGCCGGATCAACGTGGGGATCGCCACGCCCGGCCGGCCGGGCTGACCGGCGGCTGCCCGCTGGGCGGGTCAGGCCGAGTGCTGCCGGGTGGCGATCCTGGTGCCGGCGGTGGCCAGGATGCTGGCGTTCGGGCTGCCGATCCAGATCGTGTCGAGCATGGTGACGATCGGGCCGGTGCGGATCGCGATGAACTGGATCGTCAGCCGCTGGCTGCTGTTCCGCGCGGTGGCGACCATGGCGCTGCCCTCGTCCGCGGGTGGCAGGTTCACCCGCTGCGGGGCGAACGCCGACGGGCCGCTGCTGAAGCTGTCCGGCCAGGTGCGGAGGGCCTCGGCGGCCATACACTTGCCGACCGACGGGTCCCGCAGGCCGGCCACGTACTTGCGGGCGGCGGCGTCGTCCGGGAACAGCCCGGTCGCGCTGCCGACCTGGCTGGCCCTGGTGGTGCCGCTGCTGGAGAAGTCCGGGGTGGCCGCGCCGGACATGGTGCCCGGGCCGATCCCGGCGTCGCGCAGGCAGACGATCAGCCAGGAGAGGCTGTCCTGGCCGCCCGGGCTGTCCGGGATCTGCCGCCACCCGGCCGGCAGGTCGCTGGCCCGGATGTCCACCGCCCGGGCCACCGCCGCCGGATCGCGCCGCTTGCTCGGCGTCGGGGTGGGCGTGGGTGCCGGCGGGCCGGACGCTCTCCCGGTACCGCTCGGGCTGGGCAGCTCCGGGGTGACCTGCGATCCCGGCACCAGCGTGCCGCGGCCCTGGACCGGCTCCGAACACCCGGCCACCGGCACCAGCGCGGCGACGGCCGCCGCCACGACCACGACACGCCGCCCAACCCAGGACACACCGGTACTGTAATTCGTCCCGCCCGGGACCGTACCGGGACGGGTGGCTCCGGAGTCCACATTCCGGCGACACCAGCAACACCGACGACGTCTTCGTCCGGGACCGCCGGGGGGCACGTCAACTACCGGATCAACCTCGATACCGCCCAGCGGATCCCGGCCCGGCCGGACGCCGGCGGCTCAGCCGAGGGTGGCTTCGGCGGCCTCGACCACGTTGGTCAGCAGCATGGCGCGGGTCATCGGGCCGACACCGCCGGGGTTGGGTGAGAAGAAGCCGGCGACCTCGCGGACGGCCGGGTCGACGTCGCCGACGATGCCGGTCGCGTCCCGGCTGACGCCGACGTCGAGCACGGCGGCGCCGGGCTTGACGTCCTGCGGGCGGACCAGGCCGGGTGAGCCGGCGGCGGCCACGATGATGTCGGCGCGGCGCAGCTGGGCGGGCAGGTCACGGGTGCCGGTGTGGCAGAGCGTGACGGTGGCGTTCTCGGCCTTGCGGGTGAGCAGCAGGCCGAGCGGGCGGCCGACGGTGATGCCGCGGCCGACCACCACCACCTCCGCACCGGCGATCGGCACCTGGTAGCGGCGCAGCAGCTCCACGATGCCGCGGGGGGTGCACGGCAGCGGGCCCGGCTCCCCCAGCACCAGCTTGCCCAGGCTGATCGGGTGCAGCCCGTCCACGTCCTTCGCCGGGGCGACCCGGGCCAAGACGTCGTACTCGGCGATGCCGGCCGGCAGCGGCAGTTGGACCAGGTAGCCGGTGCAGGCCGGGTCGGCGTTCAGCTCGTCCACCGCGGCCTCGACCTCGGCCTGGGTGGCCGTCGCCGGCAGCTCACGCTGGATGCTGGTGATGCCGACGGTGGCCGAGTCGCGGTGCTTGCCGCGCACGTAGGCATGGCTGCCCGGGTCGTCGCCGACCAGGAGGGTGCCCAGCCCCGGGACCACCCCGGCCGCCTTCAGCTTCGCCACCCGATCGGCCAGCTCCAGCTTGATCGCCGCCAGGGTGGCCTTGCCGTCCAGAATCGTCGCGCTCACGTCGTCCAGACTAGTGCGAGAAGTGCCGGATGCCGGTCAGGTACATCGGCACCCCGGCGGCCGCGGCGGCCGCGATCGACTGCTCGTCCCGGACCGAGCCGCCCGGCTGCACGACCGCCCGGACCCCGGCCTCCAGCAGCACTTCCAGGCCGTCCGGGAACGGGAAGTAGGCGTCGCTGGCGGCCACCGAACCCTTGGCCCGGTCGCCGGCCCGGGCCACCGCGAGCCGGGCCGCGTCCACCCGGTTCACCTGACCCATCCCGACGCCGACGGTGGCCCGACCGGCCGCCAGCAGGATCGCGTTCGACTTGACCGACCGGATCGCCCGCCAGGCGAAGACCAGGTCGCGCAGCGTCTGCTCGTCCACCGGGTCGCCGGCGGCCAGCCGCCAGCCCTCCGGGGCGTCGCCGGGCTGGTCCACCCGGTCCGGGGTCTGCGCCAGCACGCCGCCGGCGATGTCCCGGAACTCGACGCCCGGGGTGGGCCGGGGCGGCACCACCAGCAGCCGGATCGACGGCTTCGCGGCCAGGATGTCGACCGTCCGCTCCAGATAGGACGGTGCCAGCACCACCTCGGTGAAGATCTCCGCGATCTGCTCGGCCAGCTCCACCGTGACCGGGCGGTTCACCGCGATCACCCCGCCGAACGCGGACACCGGGTCGCAGGCGTGCGCGTTGCGGTGCGCCGCGGCGATGTCGTCGGCGATCGCGATGCCGCACGGGTTGGCGTGCTTGATGATCGCCACGCACGGGTCGCCGA
Organism: uncultured Actinomycetota bacterium; assembly: GCA_963714145.1. Classification (GTDB taxonomy): domain Bacteria; phylum Actinomycetota; class Actinomycetes; order Mycobacteriales; family CADCTP01; genus JBBWZH01. The sequence goes on from OY970235.1 coordinate 5,914,939, forward strand.
AGTCGTACGCGGCCCGGTACGCGGCGTTGGCGTCCACGTAGTTGTTGAACGACATCGGCTTGCCGTGCAGCTGGTCGGCCTGCGCGACGCCGGGCGGGCCGCTCGGGTCGACGTAGAGCGCGGCCTGCTGGTGCGGGTTCTCGCCGTAGCGCAGGATCTCGGCCCGCTCCAGCGCCAGGCCCGCGTACGGCGGCCAGTGGCCCGCCTCGACGTCCTGGTTCATCCAGGTGGCGATCGCGGTGTCGTAGCCGGCGGTGTGCGCGAAGGCGGCGGCGGCCAGCCGGCGCCGGGCGTCGAGGTCGAACCCGCCGGCCGCGACCGCGTCGGTCACCTCGCCGTACCGGGCCGGGTCGACCACCACCGCGACGCTGGCGTGGTTCTTCGCCGCCGCCCGGACCATCGCCGGCCCACCGATGTCGATCTGCTCCACCAGCGCGTCACCGGCCGCGCCGCCGGCCAGCGCCTGCTGGAACGGGTACAGGTTGACCACGACCAGCTCGAACGGGGCGATACCGAGCCGCTCCAGCGTGGCCACGTGGTCGGGGTTGCGGCCGTCGCCCAGGATGCCGGCGTGCACGTGCGGGTGCAGCGTCTTCACCCGGCCGTCCAGCACCTCGGCGAACCCGGTGACCTCCTCGACCGGGGTGACCGGCACGCCGGCCTCGGCCACCGCGGCCGCGGTGGAGCCGGTCGAGACGATCTGGATCCCGGCCGCATGCAGGGTCGTGGCCAGCTCGGCCAGCCCGGTCTTGTCGGACACGCTCAGCAGCGCCCGCCGAATCACGATCCGGCTCATTGACCGATCCGCACCTTTCGCTCCGTCACCGACCAGCCCAGCCGGGCCAGCTCACCCACCGTCCGTACCAGCAGCGACCGCTCGGCCACCTTGATCCGCTCGTGCAGGGTTTCCTCGTCGTCGCCGTCCAGCACCGGTACGGCCGCCTGCGCGACGATCGGCCCGGAGTCCACCCCGGCGTCCACCACGAACAGCGTGCAGCCGGTGACCCGGACGCCGTAGTCGAGCGCCTCCCGGACCCCGTGCATGCCCGGGAACGAGGGCAGCAGCGCCGGGTGGCTGTTGATCACCCGCCCGCCGTGCCGGCCCAGGAACGCCGGGCCGAGCAGCTTCATGAAGCCGGCCAGCACGATCAGATCCGGCTGGTGGACCCCCGCCGCGTCGGCCAGCGCGGCGTCCCAGGCCGGCCGATCCGGGTAGTCGGGCAGCTTCCGGACGAAGGTCGGGACGCCGGCCGCGGCGGCCCGGTCCAGCCCGGCGATCCCGTCCCGGTCGGCACCGACCGCGACGACGCTGGCGCCATAGCCCGGGTCGGCGGCGGCGTCCAGCAACGCCTGTAGCAGGGTCCCCCCGCCGGAGACCAGAACGACCAGGCGGGCGGGCACGCCGCGACCCTATCTCCCGGCGTCCCGCCCGCTGCGGCCACCGTGCGTGAGCAGTTCCCGGCGACTGTTCAGGCGCGGGCCGGACTGCTCGTTCGCGGTGGGAGCAGGGCGGCGACGAGCGCGGCGGGCACCCCGACCTCCACCGCCACGGCCAGGCCGAACTGCCAGGGCGACGGGCCGATCGCGGTCAGGTAACCGGCGCCGACCGAGCCACCGGACAGCACCGCCAGCACGGCCATGACGCCGCCGGCCAGCACCCCGGCCGCGGCGCCGTAGCCGGCGCACCGGCGGGCCCGGCCCCGCCCGGCCGCACTACCGCCCGGCCAGCCGGACCGACCCTCCGGCCGGTCGGCGGGCCGGCCGGCCGGGTCGGACAGGTCGGAAGGGTCGCCGGCCGGGACCCGGCGGGCGACGGTGAGGCCGGCCAGCACGCCGGCCAGCAGCGGGGCGATCAGCACCAGTCGCATCGCCTGCGGCGGCGGGCCGGCGGGCAGCGCGGCCAGCAACGGCAACGCCGGAACCGGGCCGAGCACCGCGCCGAACGGGGAGACGCCGGTGCCGGCGCCGACCGCGAACCCCGGGCCGGCCACGTAGCCGGCCGCCCAGATCGCCGCGTTCGGTACCAGCAGCAGCCCGATGACCAGCAGCAGTACCCCGCCGACCAGGCCGGGGTCGAGCGCGTCGGTCAGGTCCATGGCCCGGTTGGCGTGCACCGCGAGCGCGGCCGCGACCACCGCCGCACCGGCCCCGAGCAGCCCGGTCACCGCCACCGCCGCGGCCCGGGCCACCGGCGGCACCGGCCGGGGCAGCAGCCGCACCGCCGCGCCGAACAGGCCGGCGGCGCGCACCAGCCCGGCACCGCCGGCCGCGGCCGCCAGCACCGCCGCGCCGGCCGCCGCGGACAGCGGGCCGACCCGGGTCGCCCCGGTGCCGGCCAGCTGCGCCACCAGCGCGGCGATCAGCCCGTACAGGCCGGCCATGGCGCCGATCGACCGGGCCGCGGCGCGCAGCCCCCGGCCGGCCGGGCCGGCGGCCAGCGCCCCGCCGGCCCGGTAGAGCAGCAGCGCCGGCAGCATGGTCAGGCCCAGCGGGATCGCGGTCACCGTGCCGCCCGGAATGGACAGCCGGCCGCCCTGGGCGAGCAGCCAGGCGTCGGCGCCCAGCCGGATGGCCGCGCCGCCGGATGCCGTGCCGCGGGTGTCGGTGATCCAGGCGACCAGCACCACCGCGGTCAGCACGGCCAGCCCGGTGAGGGCCGAGCCGAATGCCGCCAGCGCGACGGCCACGGCTGGTGCGGGCGCCGGCCCGCCGGTGCGCTGACTCCGGCTCCGCAGCAGATCCGTCACGACGTCCCACTCTGGCATCCGGCCGGCGCGCAACGCCTCAGGCGCGCCGGCCGGTGGCCCGCTGCACCCGGTGGTCCAGACCAGCTGCCGGCCGGGCCAAGCTGCCCGGCCGGGTCGAGCCGGGCCGAGCTGACCGAGCCGAGCTGGCCGGGCCGGGCCGGGCTGGCCGGGACGGGCCACCCGGCCGGGCCGGGGTCCGGGAACGCCGCCGGGCCGGCCCCCGGTTACGGGGCCGGCCCGGACGGACCTTGCCTGGTGTCAGCGCTGCGGGTAGCCGCCACCCTGGCCGGGGTAGCCGGACTGCGGCGGGTACTCCTGGCTCGGGTACTCGCGACCGGGCTGCGGTTGCCCCGGGTAGCCCTGCTGCTGCGGCGGCGCCTGCTGCTGGCCGTACCCCTGCGGCTGCTGGCCGTAGCCGGGGTGCACACCCGGCTGCCCCGGGTACTGCTGCTGTTGCTGCTGCGGCCAGCCCCCGTCCGGGCCGGGCTGCGGCTGGCCGACCGGCGCCGGCTGGCCGGGCTGGCCGACCGGGCCGGGCTGGCCCCACTGCTGCCCACCCGGATGCGCCGGGGCGGCGGACCGGGCAGGCATCCGGCCGCTGTGCTGCAGCCAGCTGACCACCGCGACCGCGGCCTCGGCGAGGGCGACCACCAGCGCCAGGTAGACCCCGATCTTGCGGGAGCCCTTCAGCTCGGATACCACCGAGAGCAGCGGGCCGCCGGTGAACAGCTGCACGAGCACGAAGATCGCGCCGACCACGGCCAACAGTGCCGGCACGGACGAGGTCGCGTCCGCCGTCTTGTCGAACAGCCGCCGGACCACCAGCACGGCGGCGACCAGCAGCAGCGCGGTGCCGACCGTGCCGGTGGTGAGGTCGAAGCCGGAGTAGGACACCTTGTCGCACTCGCTGCGGGCCTCAGCCGGCAGCCCGGAGCAGTCGATACCGATCCACGGCAGGAACGCCATGATGAACGCCACCAGGCCGAGGCCGGCGGTGACGAGGTCGAGCACCGGCAGCGGCGGCCCGGAGCGGGCCGCCGGTGGCGGGGCGGTGCTGGGTACTCCGTACCCGGTCATCGAATCTCCCTCTTCCGGCCACGGGGCCTCACCCGCGGCCGCTATCGGTTGTTGCTGCAGGACGCTGACCGTCCCGCTCTACCCCGCGGACGGCTCGGTGCAACTCAGGCACAACCTGCAGATCGGACGCACCGGACGGATACCCTACCGTGCCGAATTCCCCCAGGTCGGGCAGGCGCGCCCCGGGCCGGCGCGGCCCCGGGCGGGCGCGCCGTCGCGGCCTGGCTATCGCGCCGCGGTGCGAGATGCCGGCCGAGGTCGGGTGACCGGCGGGACCACGCGGGTCAGTGCCCGCGCATCACCTCGCGCATCAGCTGGGCGGTCTCGCTCGGCGTCTTGCCGACCCGGACGCCGGCCGCCTCCAGGGCTTCCTGCTTCGCCGCCGCGGTGCCGGACGAGCCGGACACGATCGCGCCGGCATGGCCCATCGTCTTGCCCTCCGGCGCGGTGAAGCCGGCCACGTAGCCGACCACCGGCTTGGTCACCGAGGCTCGGATGAAGTCGGCGGCGCGCTCCTCGGCGTCGCCACCGATCTCGCCGATCATCACGATCGCGTCGGTCTCCGGGTCGTCCTGGAAGGCGGCCAGGCAGTCGATGTGGGTGGTGCCGATCACCGGGTCGCCGCCGATGCCGACCGCGGTGGAGAAGCCGATGTCGCGCAGCTCGTACATCATCTGGTACGTCAGGGTGCCGGACTTGGACACCAGCCCGATCCGGCCGGCCTTGGTGATGTCGGCCGGGATGATGCCGGCGTTCGACCTGCCGGGGCTGATCAGGCCAGGGCAGTTCGGCCCGATGATCCGGGTGCCGCCGGCCCGCTGGCTGTACGCGTAGAACTCGGCGCTGTCCTTGACCGGGATGCCCTCGGTGATCACCACGCAGAGCGGGATGCCGGCGTCGACCGCCTCGATCACGGCGGCGCGCGCCCCGGCCGGCGGCACGAACACCACCGACACGTTCGCGCCGGCCAGCACCGCCTCGGCGACGGTCCCCAGCACCGGGATGCCGTCCACTTCCTGGCCGGCCTTGCGCGGGTTCACCCCGGCGACGATCCGGGTGCCCGAGGCGACCATCCGGCGGGTGTGCTTGGTGCCCTCGGAACCGGTGATGCCCTGCACCACGACCCGGGACGACTCGTCCAGGAAGACAGCCACTGCTTCTCCTCTACCGGGCGGCGGCGAGCTGCGCTGCCCGCTCCGCCGCGCCGTCCATCGTGTCGACGAGTTCGACGCCGCCCAGGGCCGCGTCCACCAGGATGCGCCGGCCCTCCTCGGCGTTGTTGCCGTCCAGCCGCACCACCAGCGGCCGGTCGGGCGCCTCGCCACGGCCGCTGAGCAGGGTGAACGCCTGCACGATGCCGTTGGCCACCGCGTCGCAGGCGGTGATGCCGCCGAACACGTTCACGAACACGCTGCGCACGCTCGGGTCGGACAGGATGATCTCCAGCCCGTTGGCCATCACCTCGGCCGAGGCGCCGCCGCCGATGTCCAGGAAGTTGGCCGGGCGGACGCCGCCGTGCCGCTCCCCCGCGCCGGCCACGACGTCCAAAGTGGACATCACCAGGCCGGCACCGTTGCCGATGATGCCGACCTCGCCGTCCAGCTTGACGTAGTTGAGGTCCTTCTCCTTGGCCCGCTGCTCCAGCGGGTCGGTCGCGGTCTTGTCCGCGAACGCGGCGAACACCTCCTGGTGCCGGAAGCTGGCGTTCTCGTCCAGGGTGACCTTGCCGTCCAGCGCCACCACCCGGCCGTCCGGGGTGCGCACCAGCGGGTTCACCTCGACCAGGGTGGCGTCCTCGGCGACGAACACCTGCCAGAGCTTGACCAGCACGTCGGTGATCTGGTCGGCCAGCTCGGCCGGGAAGCCGCCGGCCGCGACGATCTCCCGCGCCTTGGCCTCGTCCACCCCGGCCAGCGCGTCCACCGGGATCCGGGCCAGCGCGTCCGGCCGCTCGACCGCGAGCTGCTCGATCTCCATCCCGCCCTCGCGCGACGCCATCGCCAGGAAGGTGCGGTTGGCCCGGTCCAGCAGGAACGAGGCGTAGTACTCCTCGGCGATGTCGGACGCCTCGGTCACCAGCACCCGGTGCACGATGTGGCCCTTGATGTCCAGGCCGAGGATCCCGGCCGCCTTCTCGGCCGCCTCGTCCGGGTTCGTGGCCAGCTTCACACCGCCGGCCTTGCCCCGACCACCGGTCTTGACCTGCGCCTTGACCACCACCGCGGTGCCGATCCGGCCGGCCGCCGCCCGCGCCTGCTCCGGCGTGTCGACCACCTCGCCGGGCAGCACCGGTACGCCATGCCGTGCGAACAGCTCCTTGGCTTGGTACTCGAAGAGGTCCACCGCTCCCGTCCCGTCCGCGCTGCGCGAGAAGGGCCGCTCGCGTCACGGCCACCGTCGGGCAGGGTATCCGGGGGCCGCGCACGGGCTGGGACCCGGCCCTGGTGACGTTGCCCATAAGGTGGACCGATGGTCGGGTTGACCGTGCTGGACGGGAACCGGTTCTACGTGGCCGGCCCGGCCGGCGACGCCGGGCCGGGCGAGGCCGGGCTGGCCGGCGAGGCCGGGCTGGCCGGCGAGGCCGGGCCGGGCGAGCAGGGGTTCTACGCCGATGACGTGCGGGTGCTCTCCCGGTGGCGGCTGACGCTGAACGGCCGGCCGATCGCGCCGGTCGGCAGCACCCCGGACGCGGCGCCGGTGGTCACCGTGCATGGTCAGGTGCCGGCACCGGACCGGCCCGGGGCCCCGCCGGTGACCGTCCGGCGCCGGCTGTCGGTCAGCCGGGCCGGGCTGGCCGAGACGCTCACGCTGACCAACCATGCGACCGGGCCGGCCCGGGTACTGGTCCGGTACGGGTTCGCGGCCGACTTCCTCGACCTGATCGAGGTGAAAGAGCAGTCCGGGATGGTGCCGTCGGCGCCGCGACGCGGGCTGCCGCCGCTGTCCACCGCCCGGCGCTGGCTGGGCGACGGGCCGGGCTGGCTGCTCAGCGCGGCGGTGCCCGGGTTCGCCGCCGCGGTCCAGATCTGTTTCGACGCCGACCCGGGCGCGGTGCCCGGCTACGCCGATGGCGCCACGTACTTCGAGGTATCGCTGCCGGCCGGCGCCGGCTGGACGGTGCGGGCGGCCGTGCTGCTGCTCGGTGGCCGGGCCGAGCCGAGCCCGGACCCGGCAGCCGTGCTGGCGGCGGCCGAGGCCCGGACCGCCGCCCGGCAGCGGGACTGGGCGGCCGCGGCGCCGCGGCTGGCGACCAACTGGCCGGGGCTGGCCGGCGCGTACCGGCGGGCGGTCGCCGACCTGGGCGCGCTCCGGACGCCCGCACCCGGGTCCGAACTGGACGGGTCCGAACTGGACGGTGAGTTGCTGCCGGCGGCCGGGCTGCCCTGGTTCATGACCATCTTCGGCCGGGACACGCTGATCACCTGCCTGCAGACGCTGCCGCTCGGCCCGCGGCCGGCCCGGGCCGCGCTGCGCGCGCTGGCCGCATTGCAGTCCACAGTGGACGACCCGGCTCGGGACGCGGAACCGGGCAAGATCGTGCACGAGGTACGGTCCGGCCCGATCACCCGGCTGACCGGCACCATGCCGTACTACGGCTCGGTGGACGCCACCCCGCTGTTCCTGCTGCTGGCCGCGCAGACCTGGCGGTGGACCGGGGACGCCGCGCTGCTGCGCGAACTGGAGCCCGCGCTGCGCGCCGCACTGTCCTGGATGGACGGTCCGGCCGACCTGACCGGCCGCGGCTACCTGGAGTTCCACCGCCGGTCCGCGGCCGGCCTGGAGGTGCAGAGCTGGAAGGACTCCTTCAACGCGATGCTGTTCGCCGACGGCCGGCGGGCGGAGAGCCCGATCGCCGGCTGCGAGGTACAGGGCTACGCGTACGCCGCCCGCCTCGGCCTGGCCGAGATCGCCCGTGCGGTCTGGGCCGACCCGCCGCTGGCGACCCGGCTGGAGTCGGACGCCGCCGCGCTGAAGGCCCGGTTCCACCGGGACTTCTGGGTGGACACCCCGGCCGGCGGGCACTACGCCCTGGCGCTGGACCGGGACGGCGCCCGGGTCGACTCGCTCACCTCGAACATCGGCCACCTGCTCTGGACCGGCATCGCGGCCGAGTCCACTGTGGACCGGACCGTGGCGGCGCTGCTCGGGCCGGAGCTGTTCACCGGCTGGGGCATCCGCACGATGAGCAGCGCCGACGCCGGCTACCACCCGGTCGAATACCACGACGGCACGGTCTGGCCGCACGACACCTCGCTGGTCTGCCTGGGGCTGGCCCGGGCCGGCCGGTACGCCGAGGCCGGGACGCTGCTGCGCGGGCTGATCGACGCGGCCGAGCACCTGGACGGGCGGCTGCCCGAGGTGCTGGCCGGTTTCGACCGGGCCGACACCGGCATCCCGCTGGTCTACCCGACCACCTGCGTACCGCAGGCCTGGGCCGCCGCCGCCCCGATCGCCGCCCTCACCGCCACCCTCGGCCTGACCCCCGACCCGGGCACCGGCACGCTGGCAGCCACCGGTGCGCCGCCCGCCGATCTCGACCTCACCCTGACCGGCGTCGCGGCCCACGGTCGGCTGTGGACGGTCACCGCCGCCGGCGGCAAGGCCACCGTCACCCCGGCCTGACCACCGTCACCCCGGCCGGCCGGCTGTCACCCCCGACCTCCCGGCGGTCACCCCGGCCGGCCGTCACCCCGGCCGGCCGGCCGTTAGCCCGGCCGGCCGGCGGTGGCCGGGGTGAGGTCGACCCGCTCCCGGGTGTCCGGATCGAACAGGAGCAGCCGGCCGGCCGGTACGGACAGGGTCAACGTGTCACCCGGCGCCGGGCGGGCGTCGGTCGTGTCGAGCTTGGCGAGGAACTCGGTCCCGCCGGCGGCCAGGTGCACCAGCAACTCGTCGCCCAGGTACTCGACCACGTCCACGTTCCCGGTCAGCGTGGCCGCGACCGGCGGGGTGGCGGACCGGCCCGGCCGCGCGGTCTCCAGCGCCTCCGGCCGGAACCCGGCGACCAGGCCACCCCGCTCGGCGACCACCGCGACCAGCGCCGGGTCGGCCTCGATGGCCAGCCCGCCGGCGTGCAGCACCCCGGCCCCGGCCGAGCCGGCAGCCCCGGCTGAGCTCGCGGCCCCGGCTGCGCTGGGCGACCCGGGCGGGTCGGCGGTCACCGGCAGCAGGTTCATCGCCGGGGAGCCGATGAAGCCGGCCACGAACAGGTTGGCCGGCCGGGTGTAGAGCTCCTCGGGCGTGCCGATCTGCTGCAGTTCGCCCTGGTCGAGGACGGCGATCCGGCTGCCCATCGTCATCGCCTCCACCTGATCGTGGGTGACGTAGACGACCGTGCTGCCCAGCCGCTGGTGCAGCTTGAGGATCTCGGCCCGGGTCGCCACCCGCAGCTTTGCGTCCAGATTGGACAGTGGCTCGTCCATCAGGAACACGGCCGGATCGCGGACGATGGCCCGGCCGAGCGCGACCCGCTGCCGCTGCCCGCCGGACAGCTGCCGCGGCTTGCGCTTCAGCAGCCCGCCGAGGTCGAGCATCCGGGCCGCCTCGGCCACCCTGGCGTCGATCTCGGCCACCGGCATCCGCACGTTCCGCAGCCCGAACGCGAGGTTGTCGTAGACGGTCATGTGCGGGTAGAGCGCGTAGGACTGGAACACCATCGCGACGTCCCGGTCGCCCGGGGCCAGGTGGTTGACCACCCGGTCGCCGATCAGCAGCCGGCCGGCGGTGGCCTCCTCCAGCCCGGCGATCATCCGCAGCGCGGTGGACTTGCCGCAGCCGGACGGCCCGACCAGCACCAGGAACTCGCCGTCCGTCACGGACAGGCTGAAGTCCGGGATCACCACCTGGTCGCCGTACTCCTTGCGGACGTGCTCGAAGGTCACGCCGGCCATGACTCTCCTTCGGACGGTGCGGCGGTGGACAGTGCCGGGGCCGGCTCCGGAGCGGGAAGCAGCAGCCGGGCCGCGGCCAGGAACGAGAACGCGGGGGTGACCGTGAGCAGCGGCAGCACCGCGACCGCACCGGCCAGGTTGACCACCAGAAGCACCGCGCCGAGCCGGAGCACCGCCGGCCAGCGGTGCGCGAACAGCCCGCCCGCCGCCCGGAACGCCTCCGCCAGCGGCCGGTCGGCCAGCCGGATCGCCACCGGCCAGAGCACCAGCTGGAACAGCACGGCGGCGGCGAGCAGGTAGCCGCAGCCGAACGCGGCGACCGTCCACAGGCCACCGCGGCCGGCGTAGAACCGGATCGCGCCGACCCCGGCCACCACGACCAGCCCGAGCAGCGCGCCGAGCGCCAGCCCACGCCGCCAGTGCCGGCGCACACCGTGCCCCATGTCGGCGACCCGGATGTCACCGGAACCGTGCACCGCGCCGTCCACACAGGACACAGCGCAGTGCACCAGCCCGGCGCACACCGGGCCGGCCAGCACCAGCAGCAGCAGCGGCGCCGGGTGGGCCAGCCAGATCGCCAGCCCGATCGGCACCAGCACCGCCACCGCCAGGCACCCGTTCGCCACCAGGAACCGCCACGAGTTCCAGTACAGATCCCGCAGCGCACCCCGGACCGCGGCGCTCATGCCTTCACCGCCGCGGTCGTGGCCCCCGCCACGAAGTACCGCTGCAGCAGCACGAACAGCAGCAGCACCGGCAGGATGGCGATCACCGACGCGGCCATCAGCGGTGGCCAGTTCGTCTGGTAGGCGAAGCTGAACTGGGCGATGCCGATCGGGAGTGTCCACTTCGACTGGTCCTGCAGGATCAGCAGTGGCCAGAAGAACTCGTTCCAGATGCCCTGGAACTCCAGGATCACCACGCTCGCGATGGCTGGGCCGGCCAGCGGCAGCATCACCCGCCAGAACGTCTTGAAGTAGCCGGCGTTGTCCAGCTTCGCGGCCTCCTCCAGGTCGCGCGGCAGGCTGAGGAAGTACTGCCGCATGAAGAACAGGTTGGTCGCCTCGATCAGCTTGATCAGGATGTAGCCCTGGAAGGTGGAGACCAGGCCGAGCGAGCTGACCATCTGGTACACCGGCACCAGCCGCAACTGGTCCGGGATCATCAGCGAGGCGAGCACCAGCAGGAACAGCGCGTCCCGGCCGGGGAACCGGAGCCGGGCGAACGCGTACCCGCCGAGCCCGGCCAGCACCACGTTGCAGGCGGTGATCACGGTGGCCACGATCGCGCTGTTCAGCGCGTACCGGCCGAAGTTGAACGTGGTCAGCGCGTCCCGGTAGCCGGCCAGGGTCGGGTGCTGCGGCCAGAGCGAGAAGCGCACCGAGTCCGGCAGCGTCTTCACCGAGGTGATCAGCGACCACAGGAACGGGACGAAGAACAGCGCCGCCACCGCGGCCAGCGCGAGGTACAGCCCGACCCGCCCGACCCGCTGCCGGGCCGGCGTGCCGACCCGTACGGGTCCACTGAGGATGGTCATCAGGACGCCTCGCTGTTGCCGAACAGCCGCCGCTGCAGCAGCGTGACCGTGAACAGGAAGGCGAACAGGACCACGCCCATGGCCGCGGCGTACCCGAACCGCAGGTCGTTGATCGCGGCCCGGAACAGCTCCAGCACGATCGTCAGCGTCGAGTAGTTCGGCCCGCCCTCACCGCGGGAGACGATGTACGCCTGGTCGAACACCTTCAGCGCGCCGATGATCGTGACCGCGAGCACGAAGAAGTGCGCCGGCTTCAGCAGCGGCATCGTCACCTTCCAGAACGTCCGCCACCGGCTGGCCCGGTCGATCGCCGCCGCCTCGTACACATCGGTCGGGATCGACTGCAGCGCGGCCAGGTAGAACAGCATGATCGTGCCGGACGTGGTCCAGGCGTTCAGCCCGACGATCGCGTGCAGCGCGAACCGGTCGTCGCCGAACCAGGACGTGTCCGCCGGCAGCCCGAACCAGCCGAGCACCCGGTTCACCAGGCCGTCCGAGGAGAGGATGAAGATGAAGATCGCGGTGATCGCCGCCGACGAGGCGATCGACGGGAAGTAGAACGCGGCCCGGAAGAACGTCCGGGCCCGGATCTTCCCGTTCACGATCAGCGCCAGGGCCAGGCCCAGCGGCGTCTGCAGCACCACCACCTCGGCCGTGTACTGCAGCGTGTTGCGGACCGCCCGCCAGAACAACCCGTCGTCGAGCAGTTCCCGGTAGTTGGCCAGCCCGAGGTACTCGATCTTGCCGCGGACGCCCCAGTCGAAGACCGAGATGTACGCCGCGTACAGCATCGGGAAGAGGTAGAAGGCGGCGAAGACGCTCATCGGGACAAGGACGAACGCGTACCCGACGAGCGCCTCCTTCCGCCGCTGGCTCCACCCGGCGCGGGCCCGGGGCATCGCGCCTACCGGCTCTTGGCCAGCGCCTGGGTGGCGGCGGTCGACACCTTCGCCACCAGGTCGTCCACGCTCTGCTTGCCCTGCATCGCGCTGGTGATCTCGTTGCCCATCACGGTCAGGACGCTTGAGAAGCCGGCCGGGAACTGCCAGGGCCGGGAGTCATCGGCCTGGTCGGCGAACACCTCCAGCCCGGGCTGGGGTGCCACGTCGGTCCGGGACGGCAGCGCCAGCCCCTTGGAGGTCCAGACCTTCATCCCGTCCGGGCCGTTCAGGTACTGGATCAGCGCCCAGGCCGCGGACTTGTTCTTCGAGTCGGCCGCCATCCCGTACGCGTTGGTGAAGGCGAGGTTGGCCGGCTGCTTGCCGGCGACCAGCGGCTGGATCTCGTACTTCACGTTCGGGTACTGGTCGTGCATCGCCGGCACCAGCCAGTTGCCCTCGAACACGATCGCCGCCTTGCCCTTGCCCAGCGCCTCACCGCACCAGCCGGAGCCGAGCTTGTCCGGGGTGGCCGCCAATCCATCCCGGACAAGCCCGACGTACCAGCTCAGCGCCTCCTTGGTGGCCGCTGAGTCGAGGGTGACCTGCGTCTTGTCGTCGTTGAAGTACGAGCCGCCGTTCTGGTAGACGAACGCGAGGGCGCGGGCCCAGTCCGGGGACAGGCAGATCGGCTTGCCGCCGGGTACCTGGATCTTCCGCGCCGCGGCGGTCAGCTCGTCCCAGGTCTTGGGCGGGCTCACGCCGGCCTGGCCGAGCAGGGCGGTGTTGGTGAACATGGCCAGCGGCGACCAGTCCTTCGGCAGCCCGTAGGTCTTGCCGTCCTTCTGCCCCTTGAACTCGTCCACCAACTGCGGGACGAACTTGGACGTGTCGAAGCTGGTCTTGGCGATGTAGCCGTCCAGCGGTTCGAGCAGTTGCTGCTTGATCCAGTCCTGGGCGAAGTTCGGGTCGAGGTAGAAGACGTCCGGCGGCTTGCGGGCGCTGAACTTGGCCAGCATCGCGGTCGGGTAGTCGCCCGAGACCGGCTGGTAGTTGACCTTGACCTTGGGGTACTTCTGTTCGAAGTCGGCGACGACCTGCTTCAGCAGGGCCGTCTCGGCCGGCGAGGAGCCCCAGCCCGACAGCACGATGTTGCCCGACGCCTCGGCCGGCGGCGCCACCGCCTGCCCGCCGCTGTCGCCACCGCCGCCACAGGCCGCGGCCAACAGGGCTACCGCCACACCCGCTGCGGCTAACGCACGCGTCTTCACGTTCTGCCCACCTCCCGGAGAGCGTCGTCGGTGGGACGGCGCTTCCGTTGTGGTCACTCAAGGTGATGGAAGCGGTTCCACCCGTGCGAACAGCTGGCCTGGGTTTGCCCAGGTCACAAGACGACGGTTACCCGATGGTGATGGCCGCGACACATCGCAATTGGGCGAGCCCGGTCCGGACGACTACCCACCGGACGCACCGGGCGACTGGGCCGGGCAGCCGAGCCGGCCGGGCCGGAACGGCCCAGCCGCGGCTCGGTGCCGGCAGTTCGCGTTGCGTACCCAGCCGACGCCGCTACGCTCCCGCCCGTGCGGGTCGACCGGACAGGCGCGGTTGCACCGACGCCCGAGCCCGCTCCCGACCCGGACCGGCCGGCCGGGCCCGGTGCGATCCGGCACGCCCGCCGGCCAGATCCGGTCGAGCCGACCCGGGCCGGCGGTGGGCCGGAACGGCGCCGGGCCGACCCCGGCCGGTGGCTGGCCCGGTTGAGCACCGTGCCGGCGCTGCTGCTGGCCGGCTGGCTGGTCGCCGCCTACCCGCTGGCCCGGGCCGGGCACGCCACCCCGCTGCCGACCGTGCTGCTGGCCACCGCGGTGATCGGGGCGCTGCTGCTCGCCGCCCGCCGGCTGCCACCGATCCCGGACACTCCGATGTGGACAGTACTGGCCACTCTGGCCGTATCTGTCGCATTCGGACTGATCAGTGCCGCCCGGCATGCCGAGCCGGTGGTGCTGCGCCGCGACCCCGGCGTCTACCTGATCACCACGCACTGGCTGGCCAGCCACGGCGGGCTGGTCGGTTCCGGCGCGCTGGCCGGTTCCGGCGGGCTGGTCGGCTCCGGCGCGCTGATCGGCGGCGGCCAGCCGGGGCCGCTGACCGCGGCCAGCCCCGGCTTCTACCTGCAGGACGGCACCGTCGTACCGCAGTTCATGTCCGGCACCGCGACCGCGCTGCTACCCGGCGGCTGGCTGGCCGGCTGGTCCGGCATCGGTGTGCTGCTCGCGGTGTACGCGGCCGCCGCGCTGCTCGCCGTGGCCGGGCTGGTGGCCCGGCTGGTCGGGCCGCGCTGGGCCCCGGTGGCCGCGCTAGCGCTCGGGCTGAGCCTGCCGCAACTGCTCACCGCCCGGACCACGCTGTCCGAGCCGCTGAGCCAATTGTTCCTGTTCGGAGCGCTCTGCCTGCTGCTGGACGCGGTCGCCGACCGCCCGGGCGGGGCCGGACCGGGCCGGGCCGGTGCGGTCCGGGCTGGCCCGGGCGGGGCTGGTCCGGGCAGGGCCGGCCCAGGCGGGGCTGGTCCGGGCGGGGCTGGTCCGGGCGGGGCTGGTCCGGGCGGGGCTGGTCCGGGCGGGGCTGGTCCGGGCGGGGCTGGTCCGGGCGGGGCTGGTCCGGGCGGGCGGTTGCTGGCCGGGCTGGCCGGGGTGCTGTTCGGGCTCTGCACGCTGATCCGGTTCGACTCGGTGCGCGAGTTGCTGCTGCTGATCCCGGTGCTCGGTTGGCTGGCTGCCCGCCGCCGCCCACAGTGGACCTGGCTGGCCGGCGGGGTGCTGGCCGGCGGCGCGTTCGGGTTGGTCGACGCGCTCGGCCCGAGCCGGTCGTACGTGGCCGCCGTGCTCTACCTGCTCCGTCCGGTGCTGGTGGTCGGCCCGCTGCTGCTGCTCGGCACGGTCGGCGCGGTGCTGCTGCTGCGCCGGCACCCGGTACCGGACCGGCTCCGCCGCCGGTTCGCGATCGCCGGCGGGGTGGTCACCGTCCTGATCGCCGGCTTCCTCGCGGCCCGGCCCTGGTTGCAGACCGCGCACCAGGTGGCCGACGACAGCACCCCGATCCTGGCCGGGATGCAGCGCGAGCAGCAGTTGCCGGTGGACGGCAGCCGCACCTACGCCGAACAGAGCGTCCGCTGGCTGAGCTGGTACGTCGGCTGGGGCACGATCGCGCTCGCCGCCGCCGCGGCGGCGGTGCTGGTCTGGGCGGCGCTGCGCGGGCGGGCAGACCGGTGGGCGCTGGCCCTGCCGCTGCCGCTGGCCTCCGCCGCGCTGGTGCTCTACCGGCCGGCGATCACCCCGGACCATCCCTGGGCCGACCGCCGGCTGGTGCCCACCGTGCTGCCCACGGCCACGCTGCTGGCGGTCGCCGCCGTGGCCGCGCTGACCCGCGCCACCCGGCGCTGGGCCACCCAGCAGCAGGCTGCCCGCCTCGAACCCCGCCCTGACGAGCCCCGCCTCGACGCGGCCCGGCTCGACGAGCCCTGGCTCGACGCGGCCCGACCTGACGAAGCATCGGTCGGGACCGGCCTGGCACCGGCCGACCAGCCCAGGTCCGGCCAGCCCCGGTCGGGCCAGCCTGGGTCTGACCAGACACGGGCCACCCAGCCCAGGGCCGGCCGGCTCCGGTCGGGATGGCGGCCGCGGGCCGCGCGGCTGGCGGCGCCGGCGGTGGCGCTGGCCGGTGTGGCCGGGCTGGTCCTGCCGGCCGTGGCGACCACCCGGCCGATGCTGGGCCTGCGCACCGAGCAGGGCGAGGCGGCCGCGGTGGACACCGCCTGCGCCGCGTTCGGCCCCGGCGACGTGGCATTGGCCATCGACGCGCGCACCCGCCAGGAACTGGTACCGGCGCTGCGGCTGATCTGCGAGGTGCCGACGTACGCGGTGCCCGGCGAGCCGACCGACGACACCGCCACCCCGGCCCAACTGGCCGCCGCGGTCACCGCGGTGCGCGCGGCCGGGGGCCGCCCGGTGCTGGTCGCGCAGTCGGCCGAGCCACTGCCGAAGCTGACCCACGCCCCGCAGCGCCGGGTCGCCGCGCTGGACACGGAAGAACAGCAGCGGCTGCTCACCCGCCCGCCGCGCGCGCTGGCCCCGCTCCGGGTCGAGATCTGGGTCGCCCCGGCCGACTGACCGGCCGGACGGCCCGCCGAGCTCCAGCCGCCCGCGAGCTCCAGTCGGCCACGAGCCCAGCCGCCCGCGAGCTCCAGCCCGGCTGCGCAGCCTCAGCCGCCCGCACAGCCTCAGCCGGCTGCGGCGCTCCAGCCGGCTGCGGGCCTCAGCTGGCGTGCGTGCCTCAGCTGGCGTGCGTACCGACGTTCGCCCGGACCCAGTCCACGATGGACTGGGTGGTGGCGCCCGGGCCGAAGATCTTGGCAACGCCGAGCGTCGTCAGCTCCGGAATGTCGGCCTCCGGGATGATCCCGCCGCCGAAGACCACCACGTCCCGGGCGTCGCGTTCGGTCAGCAGCTCGAGCAACCGGGCAAACAGCGTCATGTGCGCACCGGACAGTACAGAGAGGCCCACCGCGTCGGCGTCCTCCTGGATCGTGGTCTCCGCGATCTGCTCCGGGGTCTGGTGCAGGCCGGTGTAGATGACCTCCATGCCGGCGTCCCGCAGCGCCCGCGCCACCACCTTGGCGCCCCGGTCGTGCCCGTCCAGCCCGGGCTTGGCAACGACCACCCGGATCCGCTCGCTCATCAGCACTCCTCCGGCCAGGGCGCGGCCCGCCCGGCCCGCGCCGCCGCAAGCGTAGCTAGGCGTCCTCGTCTCCGGCTGGGGCCGGCCGGGCGGACAGCCGCCAGGCACCGACCGCGAGCAGCGCGAACCCGGCCACCGCGATCAGTTCGGTGATCATGCCCGGGCCGGCGCCGACGACCGGCGAGCGGGCCGCGGTCAGCGCCGAGCGCAGCGCCTCGGTGAGCAGTACGGCGGCCAGCCCGGCGAACGCGCCGACCGTCGCCAGCCGGGGCCGGAGGGTGGCCGCGATCACCCCCCAGCCGGCCACCGCGAGCGCCAGCACCAGCCCGCCGAGCAGCGCCAGGCCGTCCTGCTGGAGCACCCCCGGGGCGGCCGCGCCGCTCACCGACGAGCTGAGCTGGGGCATCCCGACCGCGACCGCGGCGACCAGGCCGACCGTGAGCCCGGCGGTGGCGAACCTCGGCCGCAGCCCGTCGAACCGGCCCTCGTCCTCCATCCCGGTCCGCGACCAGGCCACACTGGCCACCAGGAACGCGGCGACCAGCACCGCGTCGGCGATGAACTGCAGCAGCAAGCCGCCGCCGACGCTGTAGTGGAAGCTGCCGGCCAGCCCGATCTGCAGGTCCTGGCTGCTGCGGTCGCCGCTGTCCAGCTGGTAGCCGGTGATCAGCAGCAACCCGGCGATAGCCGTGCCGGCGGTCAACAGCACGGCCAGCCCGAGCCGGGGCAGCCGGCCCAGCGCGCAGAGCGCCCCGCCGGCGCCGACCACGGCCGCGAACGGCAGCAGCGCGATCCAGTCGAACGCGTTGCCGCCGCCGAGGTCGATCGGGCCGGCATGGGCCAGCGGGATCGCCGGAACCGCGAACCGGAGCAGCACGCCGAGCACGGCCAGCGCGCCGGCCACCCGGGCCAGCACCGGCACCGGGCCCACCACCAGGCCGACCGCGGGTTCGGCCGCGGCGGCCTCCTTGGCGCGGGCCGGCGGGCGGGCAGCGGGCTTGCGGGCGGGCGCGGTCGGACCGGTCCGGACCGCCTTCGCGGTGGGCCGGGCCGAGGCTGTCCCGCCGGGCCGGGCCGCCGCCGGCCGTTGCTTCCGCGAGGCGCTCATCTGCCGGACGCTAGCAATACCGGCCATCCGGCCAACCGGCGCGGGAAAGCCGGGCCGTGATCGCAACTGTGTGTTTCACTGAGGTGACGCTGCGGGCACGGTTCGTGGGCGTCAGGCGATCTCTCCCCGCGCGCCGCATGATCGGTGCCCGTCGCGGGTACCCGCCCGGCCCGGGAGGAGGGCTGCCGATGGCTACCGTGGTCCACCGGGCCAGCCGGGCGGCCGCCCGCGGGCTGCGCACCGTCGCCTCGCCGGACGGGATCCGCGGCGCCGGCACCGAACTCGCCTGGATCGCCGCGCACGTCGCGCTCTACCCGATGGGGTTCCGCGCCGCGCGGCCGGCCGGCACCGGCGACCGGCACCGGCTGGACGGGCTCACCCCGGTGCAGCGCGGGCTGCTGCACAGCGACGTGGAGGCGGCCGGCACCCCGATCCTGCTGGTGCACGGGATGGTCGGCAACGGCTCGATCTTCACCGTGCTGCGCCGGTCGCTGAGCCGCCGCGGCTTCGGCCCGGTACACACCGTGAACTACAGCCCGTTCACCCGGGATGTCCGGACAGCTGCACGTCTACTGAGCCGACAGGTCGAGATACTGTGCGGCCGGACGGGCTATGAACGGGTGCATCTGATCGCGCACAGCCTGGGCGGCGTCATCGCCCGCTACTACGTCCAGCTACTGGGTGGCGACGCCCGGGTGCACACGCTGGTCACCCTCGGCACCCCGCACGGCGGCACCAACGCGGCGCACCTGCTGCCGGTGCTGCTGGCCCGGCAACTGCGCCCCGGCTCGGACCTGCTGGCCGAACTGGACGCCCCGGTGCCCCGGTGCGACACCCGGTTCGTCGCGATCTGGAGCGACCTGGACCAGTTGATCTACCCCAAGGAACACGCCCAACTGGCACACCCGGGGCTGGCCGCCCGCAACGTGCTGCTGGCCGGCGCCGGGCACCTCTCGCTGCCCAGCGACCGGCGGGCCATCCAGGAGGTCTCCCGGGCCCTGACCCGCCTCCAGGTCGACGGCACCAGCGACACCGACGCGGCCGATGTCGCTACCGTCAGTGACTGCGACAATCATCGCCCGCAGCCCCCGGGGCGGCGCTGGCGGCACCCCGAGCGGCTCGACCGGTCCGCCGGCTGATCATCACCGCAGCGAGCGCCGGTTGGCCGTCACCCACCCGAGCGAACTGGACGTTTGACCGCAGGGTCGGACGCAATGCCGCCGGGGAACACGGCCGGGCATCCGTTGACGGCCATCCGGGTGACTCCAGCGGCGGATGTTTGCCTTCCCGCCCGCTCTTGGTTACGGTCCGGTCTCGGTGTTCGGACGGACACCGCTTACGTATCGCCTGCCGGCTTGGACACGGGGGTCGGCGACAGGCTGTTACGAAGGCGCCGCCGCACGAAGGGTTGATACGTGTCGCGACATCGCCGGCCTGAGGGCCGACATCGCGCGCACAGACCTCCGTCGAACCGGGCTCCGGCCATCGTCGCCAGCGCCGTCATCGGCGCCACGGCCGCCGCCTTCTCCACCGCGGCCGCATCGGCCGACGGTGGGCTGGGAGCCATGGCAGCCGACGTGGCCGCGTTGCAGGCACCAGTGCCGGAACATGCCCTGGGTCTCGACACGCCCAACTCGGCCGCCAGTACGGTCCCGGCCGAGGAACCCATGTACGGCCACCAGTCGCTGTCCACCGTCGCCGCGCAGACCCGGCTCGCCGACATCCGCTCCTCCCGCGAGGCCAAGCGCCGCCAGGTGCTGCTCGCCGAGCAGGCGCGTCCGAAGTGGACGCTGCCGATGCGGCCCGGCTCGTACGTCATCTCGTCCTGCTTCTGCCCGCGCTGGGGCACCTTCCACTACGGCCTGGACATGGCCGCGCCCTGGGGCACCCCGTTCTACGCCGCCGGTGACGGCACCGTGATCTACGCCGGGCCGATGAACGGCTACGGCAACGTGATCATGATCCAGCACGCCAACAGCGATGTCAGCGTCTACGGGCACGAGTCGAAGGTCCTCGTCACCAAGGGCGAGAAGGTGCGGGCCGGCCAGTTGATCGGCCTGGTCGGCGCGCTCGGCCAGGCGACCGGGCCGCACCTGCACTTCGAGATCCGGCTCGGCGGCGAGAACGGCGAGAAGGCCGACCCGGTGCCGTGGCTGGAGGCCCGCGGGATCACCGCCTGACCGCCGGCACGGCCGCCACCGGCGAGGGCGGCGCGCGGCCGCAGCCGGCCGGCCGGCAGGATGTACCGGTGAACAGCGGAACCACCCCGGCCGGCGCGGCCGCCGAGACCCGCCAGCCGGCCAGCGCCCCGGCCGCGACAGCACCACCCCTCACCGGCCCGGGCCCGCGCTGGATCGTCTACCGCTGGCTGCTCACCCGGTTGATCACGATGCTGATCCTGATCCCGGAGAAGAACATCCTCGGCGACGTCCGCTACTACCTCCGGCAGTTGCACGAGCTGTTCTCCACGACCGGCGTGAACGGCTCGCTGCCGGAGTACCCGGTGCCCTCGCTCGCGGTGTTCCTGCCGCCGTACTGGATCGCCGCCGGCCGGGAGCATCCGTACCAGTGGGCCTTCGTGATCATGATGATCCTGATCGACGCGGGGTTCACCGCGGCGCTCTGGCGCTCGTTCGGGCGGCGGCCGGGGCCCGGGGTCTGGCTCTGGCTGCTGCTCGTGCCCTGCCTCGGCCCGCTCACCTTCGCCCGGTTCGACCTGGTGTCGGCCGCGCTGGCGGGCGGCGCGGTGCTGGCGCTGGCGGCCCGCCGGCCGGTCAGCACCGGCCTGCTGACCGCGTTCGGCGCGGCGGTGAAGCTCTGGCCGGCGGCGCTGCTGCCGGCGCTGCTGATCCGCCGGGAGGGCCGGGGCCGGCTGGCCAGCGCCGCGCTGCTCTCCGGCGCGGTGATCGGGCTGATCTCGCTGGTGCTGGCCGGCTACGACCGGGTGGTGTCGCCGCTGACCTGGCAGGGTGACCGGGGCCTGCAGATCGAGTCGCTGTTCGCGCTGCCGCTGCTGTGGGGCCGGGTGTTCAGCCCGGACACCTGGCAGACGCCGTACACCCGGTTCTACGCCTTCCAGATCGAGGGCCCGGGCGCCCGGGCGCTGCTCGCGGTGTCGACGGTCTGCATGGTCGCCGCGGTGGCCATCCTCGGCTGGCTCTGGTGGCGGGTGCTGCGCTGGGACCAGCGGCGCCCCGCGGACGTGCTGCCGGTGGCCGGCCTGCTCATGCTCGGCACCGCCGGCCTGCTGGTGATCACCAACCGGACGCTCAGCCCGCAGTACCTGCTCTGGACCGGCGGCCTGCTCGCCGCGCTCGGCTGCGTGGCGCCGACCGAACCGCTGCTGCCCCGGCTGAACCGACTGCTGCTCGGCACCTGCCTGGTCACCCAGATCATCTACCCGCTCGGGTACGGCATGCTCACCGGCGTCAACGCCGGCACCTGGCTCGGCGTGACGCTGCTGACCGCCCGCAACGGCGCGTTGCTGGCGCTGACCGTGCTGGCGCTGCGCCGGGTGGTGGTGCTGACCCGGCCCGCCACCCGGTCACCGACCCGGTCATGAGCGCACCCGCGCCGGCCGCTACCCGGGTCGGCTGGCTGCCGGCGGTGCGGGCCGGCGACGCGGCGCTGCTGTCGGTCGTGGTCATCGCCGGCTCCGTCACCCGGCACGCCGTCTACACGACCGTCGGCGTGGCGATCCTGGTGCTCGCGGTGCTGGCGCTGGCCGGCGCGGTACAGCACGGGCTGGGCCCGCCCAGCCCGCTCGGCGTGCTGCTCGCGGTCGGCCTGGCCGGGCTCGCCCAGGTGCTCAAGCCGCCGTACATGAACGTGGACGGCCGTACCTGGGCGCTGCGCGGCGGGGTGTACCTGTGCCTGGCCGGCACCGGGCTGGCCGGCGCGCTGCTGCTGCCCCGGCTGGCTGGCCGGCAGCGGGTGGCCCTGACCGGCGCCGGGCTGGCCGCGGTGGCCGGCAGCTACCTGCTGGTGATCAGGGGCAGCGCCCGGCCGCTGATCGACGTCTGGGCGATCCTGCAGGGCGCCTCGCTCGGTGTCGTCCACGGCCACAACCCGTACGAGATGGTGTTCGCGAACGTGCCGCCGGGCCAGGTCGACAACTGCTTCAACTACCTGCCCGCCACCTTCCTGGTCGGCGTGCCGACCCGGCTGTTGTTCGGCGACGTGCGGTACGCCGAAGCCGCCGTCCTCGGCGCCGGCGTGGTCGCGCTGGCCTGGTGGACGCTGCGCGCGACCGGCCGGCCGGCGCCAGCAGCTGCCGGACAGCCCGACCGCGGCCGCGGACCGGCCGAGCGCCGCGGACCGGCCGGGGGCGAGGGCGGACCAGCCGGAGGCGAGAGCGGACCGGCCGGGGGCGAGGGCGGACCGGCCGGGGGCGAGGGCGGACCGGCCGGGGGCTGGCCACAGCGCGCCGGGGTGGCGCCGGCGCTGGCGGTCCTGCTCGGCGTCCTGCCCGGGGCGCTGTACGACACGCAGCAAGCGTGGAACGAGACGATCCTGGCCGGGGCGCTGGTGACCGGGGCGGTGCTGCTGGCGGCCGGCCGCAGCGGTGCGGCCTGGGCGGCGGTGGCCTGCCTGGCGCTGGCTTTGTGCACCAAGCAGCACGTGGTGCTGCTGCTGCCGCTGTGGGCGCTCTGGCCGACGTTCGGGGTGCGCCGGGCGGTGGCCGCCGCGGCCGGCGCGGCCGCGGTCGGGCTGCCCTGGGTGCTGGCCGACTTCTCCCGGTTCAAGCACTGCGTGCTGGACTTCTTCGTCGACCTGCCGGCCCGGCCGGACTCGCTCTCGATCTGGCACCTGCTGCCCGGCCCGCTCGCCACGCCGGCCGTGCTGGCGCTGACCGCCGGGGCGTACGCGCTCGCGCTGCGGCGGCTGCCGCGCACCCCGGGTGGGCTGCTGGTCGGCTGCGGGCTGGTGCTGGCCGGCTTCGACCTGGCCAACAAGCAGAGCTTCCTCAACCAGTGGCTGCTGGTCGCCCAACTCGTCGTCGCCGGCCTGGCGCTGCTCGCCGCCGACCGCCCGGCGGCCACCGGGCGGCCCGTCACCGCCGGCACGTCTTCGAACGCCTGATCGACCCGATCGGCCGACGCCCAGGTTATCCACAGGCCAGAAGTTTCCGCTGGCGCCGGTCTGACGCGTGGAGGAACATCTTCGGCATGATTCCTATGGCACCACCTGACACACGCCATACGTCCGTCTACACTTCTGATGTGGACAAGACCACCCTGTACCTGCCGAGCGAGTTGCTTCGCGAGCTGCGGGATGCCGCCCAGCGCACCGGGCAGTCCCAGGCGGAGATCGTCCGGGCCGCGCTGCGCAGCTACTTCGATCGAGAGGGGTCCCGGCCGCTGCCGAAGTCGTTCGGTGCGTTCGAGGATCTCGGCGTGACCGGCGCGGAGAGCGAAGCCTGGCTCGAGCGCGAGTGGAGCCGGCGCTGATCACGCTCGACACCTCGGCGCTGCTGCCGCTGCTGTCCCGGCGGGATCCGGCACACATCCAGATGCGGGCCGCGGTCGCCGCCAACCGCGGTCCGTACCTGGTGCCGGCCGGAATCCTCGCCGAGATCGGCTACCTGGTCGGCCAGCGGGCCGGCCCGGCCGCGCTGACCGTGCTGCTCGACGACCTGGCGACCGGCGCGCTGACGTACGACTGCGGTGACCGCGACCTTCCTCGGGTCCGCGAGCTGGTGCTGCGGTACCAGGATCTGCCGCTCGGCGTCGCCGACGCGGCGGTGGTCGCCTGCGCCGAACGCAGCGGCGGGCGGGTGCTCGCGCTCGACCGCGACTTCGGTGTCGTCGCGAAGGAAGGCACGATCACGGTGCTCCCGGAGCCGGCGTAGGGCTCAGAGCTTCTCCACCGGGGCGTACCGGAGCAGGAGCCACTTCACCCCGATGTCGCCGCCGAAGTCGATCTGGGCCTGGGCCTTCTCCGCCTCACCGCGGGCCGCGACGACCGTGCCGAGGCCGAACGCGTCGTGCGAGACCTTGTCACCGATCTCCAGGTGCGGGATCGGGCGGTTCCCGGCTCCCCCGCGCAGGGTGCCCCGGGCCAGCCCCGCCGCGGCCACCCGGGCCTGCGCCGGGGCCTGCCGGCGCGGCTCGATCCGCTCCCACTCGACCAGGTCGTCCGGCACCTCGTCCAGGAACCGGGACGGCGGGTTGTACGAGGGCTGCCCCCAGGCCGACCGGGTGACCGCGCGGGACAGGTAGAGCCGGCGCTGCGCCCGGGTGATCCCGACGTACGCCAGCCGGCGCTCCTCCTCCAGCTCCTTCGCGTCGCCGAGGGTGCGCAGGTGCGGGAAGACCCCGTCCTCCATCCCGGACAGGAACACCACCGGGAACTCCAGGCCCTTCGCGGTGTGCAGGGTCATCAGCGTGACCACCCCGCCGGCCTCGTCCGGGATCGAGTCGGCGTCGGCGACGAGCGCGACCTGCTCGAGGAAATCGGCGAGGGTGGCGCCGGCGTCGCCGCGCTGCTCCTCGTACTCGCGGGCGACCGAGACCAGCTCGCGGACGTTGTCCACCCGGGACTCGTCCTGCGGATCGTCGCTGCTCTCCAGGTCGGTCAGGTAGCCGGTGACGTCGAGCACCGCTTCCAGCACGGCGGCCGGGCCGTTGCCATCGCCGGCCGCGACCCCGCGCAGGCCGGCCATCAGCGCGGTGAACTCGTTGATCGCGGCCACCGAGCGCGAGTTGATGCCGGGCGCCTCGGCGCACCGGTCCAGCGCGTCCGGGAACGGGATCCGCTCGCGTGCGGACAGCGCCTCCACGCAGGCCTCGGCCCGCTCGCCGATGCCCCGGCGCGGCGTGTTCATGATCCGGCGCAGGCTCACCACGTCCGCCGGGTTGGCGATCGTGCGCAGGTAGGCCAGCATGTCGCGGACCTCGCGGCGCTCGTAGAAGCGCACCCCGCCGACCACCTTGTACGGCAGCCCGACCCGGATGAAGATCTCCTCGAAGACCCGGGACTGGGCGTTGGTGCGGTAGAACACCGCGACCTGGCTGGGCGACACGTCCTCGTTGTCGGAGAGCTTGTCGATCTCGCCGGCCACCCAGGCGGCCTCGTCGTGCTCGTTGTCGGCCACGTAGCCGTGGATCTTCGCCCCGTGCCCGGCCTCGGACCAGAGGTTCTTCGGCTTCCGGTTGGCGTTGCGGGCGATCACCGCGTTCGCCGCGGACAGGATGGTCTGGGTGGACCGGTAGTTCTGCTCCAGCAGGATCGTGCTCGCGGCCGGGTAGTCGCGCTCGAACTCCAGGATGTTGCGGATGGTCGCGCCGCGGAACGCGTAGATCGACTGGTCGGCGTCACCGACCACGCACAGCTCGGCCGGCGGCACCGCCGACCCCTCCCGCACCAGGTCGCCGTCGGCCGTGCGCTTCTCGGCGGTGCCGGCCACGGTGCCCACCAGCTCGCGGACCAGCACGTACTGCGCGTGGTTGGTGTCCTGGTACTCGTCGACCATGACGTGCCGGAACCGCCGCCGGTAGTGCTCGGCCACCGCCGGGAACGCCTGCAGCAGGTGCACCGTGGTCATGATCAGATCGTCGAAGTCCAGCGCGTGCGCCTCGCGCAGCCGGCGCTGGTAGAGCGTGTACGCCTCGGCCAGCATCTTCTCCAGCGCGGTGCCGGCCTTCGCCGCCCAGGTCTCCGGGTCGACCAGCTCGTTCTTCAGGTTGCTGACCTGGACGCTCATCGCCCGGGCCGGGAACCGCTTGGGGTCGAGGTCGAGGTCGCGGCAGACCATCGTCATCAGCCGCTGCGAGTCGCCCTGGTCGTAGATCGAGAACGTGGTCTTCAGCCCGAGCGTCTTCGCCTCGGCCCGCAGGATGCGCACGCACATCGAGTGGAACGTGGACACCCACATGGCCTTGGCGCGCGGCCCGACCAGCGCGGCCACCCGTTCCTTCATCTCGCCCGCGGCCTTGTTCGTGAACGTGATCGCCAGGACCTCGCCCGGCTGCACGCTCCGGTGTGCCAGCAGGTACGCGATCCGGTACGTCAGCACCCGGGTCTTGCCCGACCCGGCGCCGGCCACGATCAGCAGCGGCGCCCCGGCGTGGGTGACCGCCTCGCGCTGCGCCGGATTCAGCGTGTCGAGCAGGGTGTCGGCGTCGACGGCGAGCCGCACCGGGCGGCGCTTGGGCTGCGCTTCAGCGGCCGGCACCAGCTCCTGGGCGGGGAACAGGGCAGCGGGCTTCTCAACTGGACTACTCATCTCATCGGCAACCTTAGAACGGAGCACTGACGTTCTGTGCTGGCGACGCGGCCCGCGCCGACAGGTATGCGCACCCGGTCGGGCGCTGGTAGCATCTCTCGCCATGCAGCGCGTGACGACGTACGAGTTTTTCTACGGGTGCCGGAGTCCGGTATCCGTCGCCGTCGTCTGAGTTCAGACCACACCGACGCCCCGGGGTCCACTCCCCGGGGCGTTTCTCGTGTCCGGGGGCCGTGGGCCAGGGGCTGACCAACCTCGAACAGCCGCCCTCGAACAGGAGCCCCGATGTCCACCACGATCAGCCCGGCGCCTTCACTCCCCGGCACCGATGCCCCCGCCGGCCTGACCACCAGCCTGGGCGGCGCGCCGGCCCCGAGCCTCGGGTCGGCCGGCGATACCAGCCTGATCCCGCTGCTGCGCACCCAGATCGACGCGATCGATGCTGGTATCGCCCGGCTGATCGCCGAACGGGCCCGGCTGTCCAGCCGGATCCAGACGGCCCGGATCGCCGCCGGCGGTGTACGGGTCGAGTTGGGCCGGGAGCGCCGCATCCTGGAGGGCTACCGGACCTCCCTGGGTGACGAGGGGCCGGCGCTGGCCACCGCGATCCTCCGGCTCTGCCGCGGGCCGCTGTAGCTCCCTCGCGCTAGCCACTGGTGGCTGGGACCGGGGCGCCGATGCCGCTGAGGAGGGCGTCCACGGCGCGGGCGGACAGCGGTTCGGCGAACAGGTAGCCCTGCGCGGCCCGGCAGCCCAGCCCGGCCAGCACCTCCCGCTGCCGTTCGGTCTCCACCCCCTCGGCGATCGTGTGCAGGCCGAACGTGCTGGCCAGGGCGAGGATGGCCCGCACCAGCGCGACCGCGTCCGGGTCGCTGGCCACCTCGTCCACGAATATCTTGTCCACCTTGATCGCGGTCACCGGCAGCCGGCGCAGGTAGGCCAGCGACGAATAGCCGGTGCCGAAGTCGTCGATCGCCACCCGGACGCCGAGAGCGGCGAGTGCCGCGAGCCGGCTCACCGTGGTCTCGGCGTCGTCCAGCAGTGAGGTCTCGGTCAGCTCCAGGGTGAGGCTGCCCGGCGGCAGCCCGGCGGTGACCAGCGCCCGGGTCACGGTGGCCATCAGGTCGGTCCGGACGAACTGGCCGGCGGAGAAGTTCACGCTCATCCCGAGCCCCGGCCGCAGCCGCTGCCAGCCCACCGCCACCCCACAGGCCTCGGTGAGCACCCACCGGTCCAGCTCGCCGACCACGCCGATCTCCTCGGCCACGGTGACGAAGTCGCCGGGCAGCAGCAGCCCGCGACGCGGGTGCCGCCACCGGACCAGCGCCTCCAGGCCGAGCAGCGCGCCGCTGGCCAGATCCACGATGGGCTGGTAGCGCAGCTCGAACTCGGCCCGGTCCAGCGCCACCCGCAGATCCGCCTCCAGCTCGGCGCGGGCGATCGCGGCCCGCCGCAGGCTCGGCTCGAACAGCCGGTAGCGGGCCCGGCCGGCCGCCTTCGCCGCGTACATGGCCACATCGGCGTCCCGGATCAGGTCGTCGGCGTCCCGGTCCGGGCCGGTCCACCGGGCCACCCCGAGGCTGGCGCCGACCCGGATCGCGCGGCCGGCGAACTCCACCGGCTCGGCCAGCGCCGCCAGCAGCCGCTCGGCCACCAGCACCCCGTCCGCCGGCCCGGTCGAGTCCGGCAGCAGCACCGCGAACTCGTCCCCGCCGACCCGGGCCAGCAGCCCGGCGCTGCCCAGTTCGGTGCGCAGCCTGGTGGCCACCGCGGCCAGCAGCCGGTCCCCCGCGGCGTGCCCGAGCGAGTCGTTGACCTGCTTGAAGCCGTCCATGTCGATCATCAGGACGGTGACCTGGCCGGGCTGCTGGGCCGCGGTCAGGGCCGCCTCCAGCCGTTCGGCGAACAGGGCCCGGTTCGGCAGCTCGGTGAGCGGGTCGTGGTAGGCCAGCCGGGCCAGCCGGGTGGTCAGCGCCGAATTGTCCAGCACCGCCAGCGCCTGCCGGACCAGCACCAGCACCACCAGCCCGCCGAACCAGGCGAGCAGCAGCGGCGGCGGGTCGGCCGGCGGCGGCCCGGCCACCGCGCCGGCCAGCAGCACCACGGCCAGCGGCAGCAGCGCCCGCGGCCGGGAGTCCGGGACCCGGCCGGCCGGATCCGGCCGGGCCGTGCCGGCTCGCAGCGCGGCCAGCCCGCAGAGCAGGCAGTAGATCGGGGAGAACGCGTCGATCAGGTCGCCCGGGTGGTAGCCGTCCCGCAGCGCCAGCGCGACGTACGTGGTGTCGCCGATGGCCCGGATCGCCAGCCCGCCGCCGACCAGCGCGAACAGGCTGCGGTGGGTACGCGCGTTGGCCGCGATCAGCACCACCACGGTGAACGTCATGATGTCCAGGAACGGGAAGACCAGGCCGAACGCCTGCATCGCCGGCTCGCCGCGCAGCGCCAGCCGGAACACCCGCAGCCATCCGACCAGCAGCAGCGCGCCGCCGACCAGCAGCCCGTCCAGCACCAGCCGCAGCCGCTGCCCGGCGGTGGTCGGCGCGTACGGCAGCAGGAACAGCGCGACCAGCCCGACCACGATGCCGGCCAGGAACAGCAGCCCGACCAGCGCCGTGTCCGGCTGCTGCCGGCCCAGCCCGATCTGCTCGATGTCCCAGACCGTCCGGCCGGCCGCGATCAGGCCGAAGTTGAGCCCGAACAGGGTCCAGAACCGGCCGGGCACGCCGGTCTCGCGGCGGGCCGCGGCCAGGCAGGCGACCGCCGCGAAGAGCGCGCTGAACAGCCCGATCAGGTCGGCCGCGACCACCCGGCCGGGGAGTCGAGCGGCCAGCCAGCCGACCAGGCCGGCACCCAGCACCACGGCGACGGCCGCGGCGATCCTCGACGACCGACGCAACGATGACCTCCTGAGGTGCCTGAATACCGGACCGGGCCACCGAATACCGGCCGTTCGCACATTTCGCGCATAGAAACATCCCGGCCGGCGTAGCGCTGGACCGTAACGGCCCACCCGTACGATCAGCAGCCGTGACTGGAGCGGCGCGGAGCACCGGGGTCGGCGGCGCGGGGTTCGGGCCGGCGCAGCCGGTCGAAGTCGAGCGGGTGCTGGTCGTGGTGGCCCATCCGGACGACGTGGACTTCGGCGCCGCCGGCACGATCGCCGGCTGGACCGACGCCGGCATCGAGGTGGCCTACTGCCTGGCCACCTTCGGCGACGCCGGCGGCTTCGACGACACCCCGCGCGACCAGATGCCGGTGCTGCGCGAGGCCGAGCAGCGGTCCGCCGCGAAGGTGCTCGGGGTCAGCGACCTGACCTTCCTCGGCTACCCGGACGGCCGCGTCTACGTCACCCACGAACTGCGCCGGGACATCGCCCGGGAGATCCGCCGGTTCCGCCCGCAGCGGGTGGTCTGCCCCTCGCCGCAGCGCAACTGGCAGCGGATCGGCCCGTCCCACCCGGACCACCTGGCGGTCGGCGAGGCAACCCTGTGCGCGGTCTACCCGGACGCCCGCAACCCGTTCGCGCACCCGGAACTGCTCGCCGACGAGGGTCTGGACGCCTGGACGGTGAGCGAGGTGTGGATGCTCGGGGGCCCGACGCCGGACCACTGGGTGGACGTCACCGACACCTTCGACCGGAAGGTGGCGGCGCTGCGGGCGCACACCAGCCAGACCGCGCACCTGGACCTGGAGTCGATCCTGCGTACCTGGCTGAGCCGGAATGCGCAGGCCGGCGGGCTGCCCGACGGCCGGCTGGCCGAGGCCTTCCAGCTGCTACCGACCGGCTGACCGGCTCCGGCCGTAGCCGGCCGGCCGGGCCAGGCCCACCGGCCGGCCGGCCGGCTACGCGGCGCAGAGCAGGACGGTGGGGGCGCCGGCCACCCGGGTGAGCACGACGATCGCGTGCCCGTCGCCGGTCAGCCGCAGCTCCCGGCGGAGCAACTGCGGGTCGACCGCGGAGCCGCGCTTCTTCACCGTGACCTGGCCGACGCCGCGGTTGCGCAGCAGTTCGCGCAGCCGCTTGAGGGAGAACGGCAGCACGTCGGTGACCCGGTAGCCGCGGGCGAACGGGGTCTGCACCGCCCGGTCGGCGGCCACGTAGGCGATGGTCGGGTCGACCAGCCGGCCGCCGGGCAGCGCCCCGACCACCTCGCCGACCAGCCCGGCCCGGATCACCGCGCCGTCCGGCTCGTACAGCCACTCGCCGGGCGGGCCGACCGGCGGGGGGCCGGCGCCCGAGTCGACCAGGGTCGCGGCGGGGGTCCCGGCGGCGGGCAGCAGGGTGGCCCGGCGCGGCACGGTGGCCAGCGGGCCGAACCAGAGCGCCGCCTCCTTCACCCCGCCGGCCACCGAGACCCACTCCGCCTCAGCCCCGGCCGGGACCAGCTCGTGCGGGATGCCCGGGGCGACCTTGGCCCCGGTCAGCGGCACCGCCCCGGCCACCTCGGCCAGGAACGCGAACGGCGGCGAGTACCCCCGCGGGTCGAACACCCGGCGGCTGCCGCCCGAGCCACCTCCGCCCCGCCCCGGCTGCCGGCGGCCCGGGTCGACGAACGCGGCCGGCCAGCCGGACAGCACCACCCCGGTGGCGTCCGCACAGGTCACGGTCGCCCGGCCGGCCAGGTCGAGGGCCTCGACGTTGGCGGCGGCGACCGCGGCGGTGAGCGGGTCCCGGTCGACCCCGTGCGCGGCCAACCCGGCCCGGGCCAGCGCGGTCAGGTCGGCGCCGATGCCGCAGCAGAGATCCAGCACCCGCTCCGGGGCGGCGGCGGCGTACCGGCCGGCCCGGTGCGCGGCGACCACCGCCCGGGTGGCCTGCTCGACGCCGTCCGGGGTGAAGAACATCCGGTCGGCGTCGGCACCGAACTTGACCCGGGCCCGGTCCCGCAGCCGGGCCTGGGTGAGCGCGGCGGAAACCAGCGCCGGCTCGTACCCGGCGCGCAGCTCGGTCAGCGTGGCCAGCAGCGTGCTCTCGTCGGACCCGCGCCCGGCGACCGCGGCGAGTACCCGCTGCCCTTCGGCCGACCGCAGCGCGCGGAACGACTCCAGGTCCATTCGCATCACTCTGCCGCAATCGGGCCGACCGGCCGGGCCGGGGCGTGTTGAGACGCTGGCACTCACGGGGCTAGAGTGCCAATCGACGAGTGCGGTACCGGGTTGGTCCCCGCGACGGCAGACCAGTGCCTGCTCTGACCATTACGCATTTACTGCGACCCCATTCAGGAGGGGGAGGACAGACCGTGACGACCGCTACCAAGGTCAACATCAAGCCGCTCGAAGACCGCGTCGTCGTGCAGGCCAATGAGGCCGAAACGACCACCGCGTCGGGCATCGTCATCCCGGACACGGCGAAGGAGAAGCCCCAGGAGGGCACCGTCGTCGCCGTTGGCGCCGGCCGCTGGGACGAGGACGGCGAGAAGCGGATCCCGCTCGACGTCAAGGTCGGCGACACCGTGCTCTACTCGAAGTACGGCGGCACCGAGGTGAAGTACGCCGGCGAGGAGTACCTCATCCTCTCCGCCCGCGACCTGCTCGCCGTCATCGAGCGCTGATCTGTCACCGCCACCGCCCCGGTAGCCCGTCTCGGGTGACCGGGGCGGTGGCGTGGTAGGCACCCGAGGAAGGACACATGGCAAAGATCCTGAATTTCTCCGACGAGACCCGGCAGGCGCTTGAGCGCGGCGTCGAGGCCCTCGCCGACACTGTGCGGGTGACGCTCGGCCCGCGCGGCCGCAACGTCGTGATCGACAAGAAGTTCGGCGCGCCGACGATCACCAACGACGGCGTCACGATCGCCCGTGAGATCGACCTGGTCGACCCGTTCGAGAACCTGGGCGCCCAGCTCGTCAAGAGCGTGGCGACCAAGACCAACGACGTGGCCGGCGACGGCACCACGACCGCGACCGTGCTGGCCCACGCCATGGTCCGGGAGGGCCTGCGCAACGTGGTGGCCGGCGCGAACCCGGCCGACCTCAAGCGCGGCATGGACGCGGCGGTGGAGGCGGTCTCCGCCGAGCTGTCCAAGCACGCGATCGAGATCGAGACCCAGGAAGAGATCTCGCACGTCGCGACCATCTCCGGGCAGGACGCCGAGATCGGCGCCCTGATCGGCAAGGCGATGGACAAGGTCGGCAAGGACGGTGTGATCACCGTCGAAGAGTCGAACACCATGGCCACCGAGCTCGAGTTCACCGAGGGCATGCAGTTCGACAAGGGCTACATCTCGCCCTACTTCGTCACCGACAGCGAGGCGATGGAGACTGTCTTCACCGACCCGCTGGTGCTGATCACCACCCAGAAGATCAGCGCGATCAACGAGCTGCTGCCGGTGCTGGAGAAGGTCGTCGAGGCCGGCAAGTCGCTGCTGATCATCGCTGAGGACGTCGAGGGCGAGGCCCTGTCCACCCTGGTGGTCAACTCGATCCGGAAGACCTTCGCGGTCGCCGCGGTCAAGGCGCCGTTCTTCGGTGACCGCCGCAAGGCGTTCCTGGACGACCTCGCCACCGTCACCGGTGGCCAGGTGGTCGCCCCCGAGGTCGGCCTCAAGCTGGACCAGGTCGGCCTGGACGTGCTCGGCAGCGTCCGCCGGGTCACCGTGACCAAGGACGACACGACGCTCGTCGACGGTGCCGGCGACGCCGGCGCGATCGCCGACCGGGTCGCCCAGATCCGGCGCGAGATCGACGACACCGACTCCGACTGGGACCGCGAGAAGCTGCAGGAGCGGCTGGCCAAGCTGGCCGGCGGCGTCGGCGTGATCCGGGTCGGCGCGGCCACCGAGGTCGAGCTCAAGGAGCGCAAGCACCGCATCGAGGACGCCATCTCGGCCACCCGCGCGGCGGTCGAGGAAGGCATCATCACCGGCGGCGGCGCGGCGCTCGTGCACGCCGCGAGCGTCCTGGACGGCAACCTCGGCCGGTCCGGCGACGAGGCGACCGGCGTGACCATCGTGCGCAAGTCGCTGGACGAGCCGCTCCGCTGGATCGCCCAGAACGCCGGCTACGAGGGCGGCGTGGTGGTCGCCAAGGTGCGCGACCTCGGCGTCGGCCAGGGCTTCGACGCGGCTGCCGAGGTGTACGGCGACCTGATCAGCCGCGGCGTGGTCGACCCGGTCAAGGTCACCAAGGCGGCACTGCAGAACGCCAGCTCGGTCGCCGGGATGCTGCTCACCACCGAAAGCGCGGTGGTGGACAAGCCCGCTCCGACCGAGAACGACGATCACGGCCATTCGCACGGCGGCCACGGGCACGGGCACCGGCACGGTCCGGGCTTCTAACCCAAACCGTTACCGAGGGCGGTCGGCTTGTACTCAAGCCGGCCGCCCTCGGTGCGTACTCACGCGTATGCTCCATATCCGGTAAAGGGGTGGTTTGCAAAACCTGAGCGGCACGGTCGTGCCCGCAAGGTAGAAGGAGGCACATGGTGGGGGCAACAGGTCTGACCTGGGTGGGTCGGGTGACAACGGCGGGCGGGCTAGGCCTGCTGGGCCTGATCGCGGTGCCCGGGGCGGCGCTCGCGGCCCCGTTGCAGGCACGGGCTGACACCGCAACGGTGGGCCGCGCCCAGGGCGTGGCCACCGGCAACGTACTCAGCAACGACATCGGCCCGGACGGGCGGCCCGCGTCGACGTCGACCGTCGGCGTCTCGCTGCTCAGCCGGCCGTCGAACGGCAGCGCGGTGATCGCGCCGGACGGCCGGTTCACGTTCTCGCCGGGCGCCTGCTCACTCGGGGTGGTCAGTTTCCGGTACCTGATCGTGGACCAGGCCGACTCGACCAACACCGCGACCGGCACGGTCAGCGTCACGGTCGGCGAGTTCGCGTCCGCGCCGCTGGCCCGGAACGACTCGGCGCGGGTCGGTTCGAACGGCGTGGTGCAGGGCAACCTGCTCGGCAACGACTGCGGGCCCGGGGCGCAGGCCTCGGCGTCCTCGGTGCTGCTGTCCGGTGCGATCAGCGGCCCGAGCAAGGGGGTCGTGTTCATCGACACGAGTTCCGGCACGTTCACGTACCAGGCGAACGCCGGGGCCAGCGGAACCGACTCGTTCCGCTACCGGATCGCCAACCGGGTCAACCCGGAGCTGGCCAGCTCAGCCACGGTGACGCTGCGGTTCGCGGTGGCCGCGCCGCCGCCGAGCACCGGCAACCCGGGCGGCAACCCGGGCACCGGGCACGGCGCCGGCCCGGGCACCGGGCGGCCGGGCACCGGCCAGCCGGGCACTGGTAGCGGCACCGGCAGCCAGTCGGGTGGGCTCGGCCAGATCGCCCCGCCCGGCACGGGTCCGACCGGTGCCGGCGGGCTGGCCGCGCCGCGGCCGCAGCTGCCGGCGACCGGCGCCAGCCACGTACTGCCGACCGCGCTGACCGGCTTCGGCCTGGTCATCGGCGGGGTGCTGGCGATGTACGCGGCCCGCCGCCGGGAGCTCGAACTGACCGCGGAGCCCGCGGTCTGAGCAGTTCCGCGCGGCCTGACAAGGTCACGCAAGGGCCCGCCGGCGCTGCCGGCGGGCCCTTCGCGTTGCTGCTGTGTGCGGCCGGGTCGCTAGCGGGCGACCGCCGGCCGGGCGAGCAGTTCCTCGCGCTCGGACTCGGTGGTGCCGCCCCAGACCCCGTACGGCTCGCGGGTGGCCAGCGCCTGGCGCAGGCACTCGTCGATCACCGGACAGTGCCCGCAGACCGCTTTGGCCGCGTTCTCCCGGGCCGATCGGGCCGGCCCGCGTTCGCCTTCCGGATGGAAGAACAGCGCGCTGTCGACGCCCCGACAGGCGCCGCGCAACTGCCACTCCCACAGGTCGGCGTTGGGGCCGGGAAGCCTCCTGACGTCCGTCACGGCGCCACCCCCTCTGCGCAGGCCCTGGCACGACCACCAGTTACTTTCGTACGCAAGTGAATCGACCGTACGACCGCGCCATAGGTTGTTCAAGCCTCAAGATTGATCTTTTTCCCAGCTTGCTGCCGGTCCCGGGCGGCATTGATGATGGGGCCGTGTCGACAGCGGCCGGGGGCAGGCCCGGCGCGGGTGACCCAGCGCCGTGCCTGTCGGTGGCCGCCGTCGCCCGGCGCCTCGGTGTCGCACCCGCCACGCTGCGGACCTGGGATCGGCGGTACGGACTCGGACCTACCCGACATGCGGCCGGTGAACACCGCAGATATGCACCCGCCGACATCGCCCGCCTGGACGTGATGCGTCGACTCGTCCTGGCCGGTGCGCCGCCGGCCGAAGCCGCCCGGATCGCCGTCGCCCGGCCGCCCATCGCCGGCAGCGCCCCGATCCGACCGGAACTGGTACCGGA
This sequence comes from uncultured Actinomycetota bacterium, assembly GCA_963714145.1. Lineage (GTDB taxonomy): Bacteria > Actinomycetota > Actinomycetes > Mycobacteriales > CADCTP01 > JBBWZH01. Next base: position 5,950,429 of record OY970235.1, read on the forward strand.
TCTGGCACCGCCGGAGCCGGCACCGGCGCAGACCGCGCCGGCCGCCCCGGCGGTGGCCCTCGCCATCGCCGCCGCCGCCAGCGAACGACCCGCCCGCGCGGGCCTGAACGGCCGGCTCCGTGGTCCGGGCGGGCGCCCGGACCACGGACTCCGGTCGGTCGGCGCGGGCGGCGAGCGGGGCACCTGGGGGCCGGGTGGACGGATCCTGGCGATCCCGGGGGCGGGCCCGGAGGTGCGCGGGCTGGCCCGGGCCGCGATGACGCTGGACGCCGCCGCGGCCTGGACCGCGGTCGACCAGGCCGTGCGCCGGTACGGCGTGGTGGCGGCCTGGGACGGGCTGCTGCGGCCGGTGCTGGCCGCGATCGGCACCCGCTGGGAGACCACCGGCACCGGGGTCGAGGTCGAGCACCTGCTGACCGAGACCGCGATCGGGGTGCTGCGGGCCGGCGGCCGGGCCCCGGAACCGGTCAACGGGCGGCCGGTGCTGCTGGCCTGCGCGCCCGGCGAGCAGCACTGCCTGCCGCTGTCCGCGCTGGCGGCGGCGCTGGCCGAGCACCGGATCGGGGTGCGGCTGCTCGGTGGCGGGCTGCCGGCGGCCGCGCTGGCCGCCGCGGTGCGCCGCACCGGCGCCGCGGTCGTACTCGTCTTCGCCCAGCTGACCGGGACCGGCGAGCCGGCCGTGCTGCGGGCGCTGCCGACGCTGCGGCCGCGGGTCACCGTGCTGGCCGGCGGCGCCGGCTGGACCGGCCCGCTGCCCGACCCGGTCCGCCAGGTCGCCGACCTGCAGTCGGCCGTGGACGCGGTCCGTACCGCGGTCGGCTGAGCCGCCGTGCCCGCGCTGCCGCCAGCCGCCCGGGAGCGGGACCGTTGGTACGCGGCGGCGTTCCACGGTGGCCCGGCGCCGGCGGCACCGGACCCGGACGCCCCCGGGCTGGACCCGGAGATCCGCTGGCTGGCCGCGGTCTACCTGGGCGGGCAGGGCCGGTACGGCCCGGCGGCGGCGCTGCTGCTGCCCGGCGGCCGGCCAGCCGACTCGCGGGCGGCCAGTGCCCGGGCCAGCCACCTGCGCCAGCTCTGCCGGCATGCCGAGGCCGAGCCGCTGGACCGGCTGGCGCTGCGCACCGCCGGCGCCGATCAGGAAGCCCGTGCGGACGCCCTGATCGGCCTCGTGGCGGACGCGGTGGGCCGGGCCGACCTCGGCCTGGCCCGCCGCCGCCTGACCCGCGCCACAGCCGAAATCGGCGCCGCGGCCGGGTGGCGGGCGGAGGTCCGGCTGGACTGGGTGCGGACCGAGGTGGCGCTGCTCGGCGACCGGCCGGCGGCCGCGGTGGCGGCGGCCGCGGCCGCGCTGGACCGGGCCCGGTGCGCGGACGCGCCGAGGCATGCAGCAAAATCGTTACTGATGCTGGGCGCGGCGACCGACGTCCGGTATGGAGCATCCTCCGCAGTCCCGATACTCCGGGCGGCGGCGGCGAAAGCCGACGGTTTCGGCCTGTTGCCACTCGTCTGGCCAAGCCGTCTGCTGCTGGCTCGGCTGCTCCATCCGGGTGATAAGTCTGCTGCGTCACACGACCGGCGCGCTGCGGCATCGGCAATATGCGCCATCAGATGGGGTCTACCGGCCGAAGAAACCGCTACTCTACTTGCCCGACCAGAGATTCGTCCGCTGGGCGGGTGTACGACTGTTTCCGCACAGGTTCCCCCACAAGGTCACCCGTACGGATTACAGTCGTTGCGACGCAGTCTCGAACACGGGGGTGACTGACGACGATTGACCCGGCATGGGCTGAGGAGGATGTCGGTGACCAGCGTGCTCATCTGCGACGAGCGACGTGGCGTCCGAGAAGGTCTAGCGCAGTTCATGTCGGTGGTCCCGGGGGTGGACCGGGTAGATACGGTCGCCAGCGGTGACGACCTGATCGAGCGGTATCCGCGGGAGCGGCCAGACGTGGTTCTGGTCGGCACCCAGCGGGCCGTCGACACCGGCATTGTGCTGACCCGCCGCTTGGTGGCTCGTTACCCACGTGCTTGCGTTCTCGTCTTCGGGGCTGCCGACGACACAACCAACATTGTGGCGGCGGTGGCCTGCGGGGCCCGGGGCTACCTGCGCTGGGACGCCTCACACGCGGAGGTCTGCGCGGCGTTGGCGCACGCGCTGGCCGGCGTGGAGTTGGGCGGCCAGCGCGGGAACGGGCAGAGCGAGGCCGACATCCGGCTGACCGCCCGCGAGCTGCAGGTACTGGTAGGGATGACCGAGGGCAAGAGCAACGGTGAGATCGGCCGGGAGTTGTTCCTGTCCGAAGACACCGTGAAGACCCACGCCCGCAGGTTGTTCCGCAAGCTGGGGGTGAACGACCGGGCCCAGGCCGTAGCACACGGCTTCCGCCGCGGCCTCGTCTCCTAGCTGGCTGGCTCAGCTGGCCGCCGGCCTCCGGGCCGGCGGCCAGGCTTCACTACTCGGCGCTGTCTTCGGCCGCGGCGAACGTGGCGTCGGCGAAGCCGCGGGCGTAGTCCCAGCTGACGTACTGGCTGGGGTCCGGGCCGTAGGCCGGCTCGTGCACCCGGGTGCGGCCCTCGTCCAGCAGGTGCCGCAGGTTGCTGCGCATCAGCTCCCAGCCGAAGAAGTGCGACTCCCCACAGTCCTCGCACTCGACCACGATGCCGCGGACGCCGCGCGTCTCCAGCAGCGTCTGGAAGACCTCCAGGTCCTCCAGGTCGGCGAGCACATCCTCGCGCTCCGCGGGGGTGAGCGGCGCGGCTGCCTGGTCCGACGCGTCGACGTCGTCGAGCGTCGCGGCGGGGTCGGCCGGGTCACCGAGGAACGGGTCCAGTGGCGCGTCGTCGGTCACGGGCCCACGGTAGACGCTCGGCGGGTCGGTGCGGTAACCATGCCTTGCCCGCTCGGTACCATGAGTCACGGTCGGTCGGCAGGCTCGCCGGGGTCCGCGAGACAGGTGCCGGCCGGCAATCCGCGCCCGAATCGAAGAGGTGTCATGGATTTTCCTGCCGGCCCCGACGAGCACGCTCCCGCCCAGGCTCCCCCGCCCCTCGCCGACCGGCTCGCGCTCGGTCTCACCTTCGACGACGTCCTGCTGCAGCCGGGCGCGTCCGACCTGATGCCCAGCGAGGCTGACACCAGCACCTGGCTGACCCGCAAGGTCCGGGTGAAGGTGCCGCTGGTGTCCTCGGCGATGGACACGGTGACCGAGTCCCGGATGGCGATCGCGATGGCCCGGCAGGGCGGCGTCGGCGTGCTGCACCGCAACCTGGCCGTCGAGGACCAGGCCACCCAGGTCGACCTGGTGAAACGGTCCGAGGCCGGCATGGTGAGCAACCCGGTCACCTGCGGTCCGGACGCGACGCTGGCCGAGGTGGACGCGCTGTGCGCCCGGTACCGGATCTCCGGTGTGCCGGTGACCGACGACAGCGGCGTGCTGCTGGGCATCGTCACCAACCGGGACATGCGGTTCGAGGCCGACCTGTCCCGCTCGGTGCGCGACGTGATGACCCAGATGCCGCTGGTGACCGCGCCGGTCGGGGTGGCCACCGCGGACGCGCTGGCGCTGCTGCGCCGGCACAAGGTGGAGAAACTGCCGCTGGTGGACGGCGGCGGCCGGCTGCGCGGGCTGATCACCGTGAAGGACTTCGCCAAGAGCGAGGCGTACCCGCTGGCCACCAAGGACGCCGACGGCCGGCTGGTGGTCGCCGCCGCGGTCGGGGTCGGCGAGGACGGCTGGAAGCGGGCCATGACCCTGGTCGAGGCCGGCGTGGACGTGCTGGTGGTGGACACCGCGCACGGCCACTCCCGGGCCGTGCTGGAGACGGTGTCCCGGCTCAAGCGGAACACGCAGGTCGAGGTGGTCGGCGGCAACGTGGCCACCCGGGCCGGCGCCCAGGCACTGGTGGACGTGGGCGCCGACGGCGTGAAGGTGGGCGTCGGCCCCGGCTCGATCTGCACCACCCGGGTGGTCGCCGGGGTCGGCGTGCCGCAGATCACCGCGATCATGGAGGCGGCCGCGGCCTGCCTGCCGGCCGGCGTTCCGGTGATCGGCGACGGCGGCCTGCAGTACTCCGGCGACATCGCGAAGGCGATCGCGGCCGGCGCGTCCACCGCGATGTTCGGCAGCCTGCTGGCCGGCTGCGAGGAGAGCCCCGGCGAGCTGATCTTCATCAACGGCAAGCAGTACAAGTCGTACCGGGGGATGGGCTCGCTGTCGGCGCTGCAGACCCGCGGCGGGGCCCGGTCGTACTCGAAGGACCGGTACTTCCAGGCCGGCGTGATCGACGACCAGAAGCTGGTGCCGGAAGGCATCGAAGGCCAGGTGCCGTACCGCGGGCCGGTGGCGGCGGTGGCGCATCAACTCGTCGGTGGGTTGCGCGCGGCGATGGGGTACACCGGGTGCGGCACGATCCCCGACCTGCAGACCAGGGCGCGGCTGGTCCAGATCACCACGGCCGGGCTCAAGGAGAGCCACCCCCACGACATCCAGATGACCGTCGAGGCGCCCAACTACAGCGGGCGCTGACCCGGCCGGTCCGGCCGGACCAAGAGAGGACTTCTCGCGTGCGCGATGTCGTCGAGATCGGCATGGGCAAGACCGCGCGGCGCGGGTACCACCTGGACGACCTGGCCCTGGTCCCGTCGCGGCGGACCAGGGGGTCCGCCGACGTCTCGATCGCCTGGCAGATCGACGCGCACCGGTTCGATCTGCCGCTGATGGTCGCCCCGTCGGACGCCGTGGTCTCGCCGACCACGGCCACCCTGGCGGACAAGCTCGGCGGGCTGGCGGTGCTGAACGGCGAGGGGCTCTGGGCCCGGTACGACGACCCGGAGCCGGTGCTGACCGAGCTGGCCGAGTCCGAGCAGCCGCCGTCCCAGCAGCGGCTGCGCGAGGTGTACGCGCAGCCGGTCAAACCTGACCTGCTGGCCGGCCGGATCGAGGACATCCGGGCCACCGGCGCGCGCACCGCGGTCCGGCTGTCGCCGCAGAACACGCTGGTCTTCGCCAACACGGTGATCGACGCCGGCGCCGACATCCTGGTCATCCAGGGCACGGTGATCTCCGCCGAGCACGTCGTGGTTGGCCGGGAGCCGCTGAACCTGAAGACGTTCATCGCCGACCTGGACGTGCCGGTGGTGGTCGGCGGCTGCGGCAACTACCAGACCGCGCTGCACCTGATGCGTACCGGCGCGGCCGGGGTGATCGTCGGCTACGGCGCGCACCGCGGCTCCACCACGCCCCGGCTGCTCGGCATCGACGTGCCGATGGCCACCGCGCTGGCCGACGCGGCCGCCGCCCGGCGGGACTACCTGGACGAGACCGGCGGCCGGTACGTGCACCTGGTCGCCTACGGGGACATCAACACCGGCGGCGACGCGGCCAAGGCGATCGCCTGCGGTGCGGACGCGGTGATGCTCGGCGAGCCGCTGGCCCCCGCCATCGAGGCGCCCGGCGGCGGCCGGTACTGGGACCCGACCGTCTCGCACCCCAAGCTGCCCCGCTCCACCGTGGAGCAGGTGGCCTACTCCGACGAGCGGTCCCCGCTGTCCGAGCTGCTGGTCGGGCCGACCGCGGACCCGTCCGGGGCACGGAACATCTTCGGCGCGCTGCGCCGCGCGATGGCCAAATGCGGCTACTCCAGCGTCAAGGAGTTCCAGAAGGTGGAGCTGGCCCTGGCGCTGCGCGGGTGATGGGGCGGAGTTGGCCGCCCCCTGTTCGCGGGGAGCGGCGGTTCGCCCGGCGGAGCGTCCGGTCCGGGACGAGGCGGGTGTTGGCGGCGGCTGCGGTGGTGCTGCTCGCCGTCGCCGGCTGTTCGTCCGATCTGCCGCCGCGGGCCGCTCCGGGCAGTACGCCGGCGAGCAGTCCGAGTGCGGTCGGGTCGACGTCGGCGGTGGCCACCAGGCCGACGCCGACGGCACCGCCGACCACGCCGAGCGCCAGCGGCCCGGCACCGGCCGGTGGCGCCAGCACGCTGCCGCGCGGCGATCGGACGCTGCTGCCGAAGTGGCGGGTGGTGGCGTACTACGGCGGTCCGAACGGCCCGGCCCTGGGGGTGCTCGGCTCCGGCCCGCCGGACGCGGTCTGGCCCCGGCTGGCCAAGGAAGCGGCCCGCTGGGCGTCCCGCGGGCATCCGGTGCTGCCCGCGTACGAGCTGATCGCGGTGGTGGCGAGTGCCGGCCCGGGGCCGGACGGGAAATACCGCTACCGGATCGACAGCGCCGATATCCAGCGCTACCTGGACTCGGCCCGGCGGCACAAGGCGCTGCTGGTGCTGGACATCCAGCCCGGCCGGGCCGACTTCGTCACCGAGGCCAAGCGGCTGGAACGCTGGCTGGTCTTCCCGGACGTGGCGCTGGCGATCGACCCGGAATGGCGGATGGGCCCGCACGACGTGCCCGGTCGCCGGATCGGCTCGGTCGGCGCGGCCGAGGTGAACGCGGTGTCCGGTTGGCTGGACGGGCTGACCGCCAAGCACAAGCTGCCGCAGAAGCTGCTGCTGGTGCACCAGTTCACGAACGGCATGGTGCGCGGCAAGCCGTCGGTGACGCCGCGGAAGAACCTGGCCATGGTCTTCAACATGGACGGCTTCGGGGCCCAGGCGGACAAGCTGGTCAAGTACCGGATGCTGGCCGCCGACAAGCGGTTCGGGCTCGGCTTCAAGCTCTTCTACAAGCAGGACATCGACCTGTTCACGCCGCCCGAGCTACTGGCCGTGCACCCGGCCCCGGCCGTGCTCGAATTCCAGTAGGCCCGGCTACAGCCAGCCCTGCCGGCGGAAGCCGAGGTAGAAGCCGACCCCGAGGACGACCGTGACCACCACGCTGGCCACGAACCCGGACCACTGGCCGTATCCGGGGTACGGCACGTTCTGGCCGTAGAAACCGGTCACCGCGGTCGGCACCGCGATGATCGCCGCCCAGGCGCTGAGCTTCTTCACCACGTTGTTCAGCCGGGCGTCCTGCAGCGAGAGGTTGGTCTCGAAGATCGTGCTGACCATGTCGCGCAGGCTCTCGGTCCACTCCGAGGCGCGCAGCACGTGGTCGTAGACGTCCTGGAAGTAGGGCTGCATCTCCGGCGGGACCAGGTGCAGGTCGCGGCGCAGCAGCGTGTTCACCACCTCGCGGGTGGGCAGCACCACCCGGCGTAGCTGCACCAGGCTCTTGCGCAGCGCGAACGTCCGGCGCTGCACCTCGGCGGACACCGGATGGGCCTCGAACAGCCGGTCCTCCAGCGTCTCGATCTCGTCGTCCAGCGCCTGCACGGTGTCGAAGTGGGTGTCCACGACGAGGTCGATCAGGCCGTGCAGCAACGTGGCCACGCCGTGCTTCATCAGGTCCGGGTTGGCGTCCCAGCGGGCGACGAAGCTGTCGGTGCCGAACCACGGGTCCTGCCGGACCGTCACCAGCACCCGGGGCAGCACGAACGCACCGATCTGGGCCGTCCGCAGGGCGCCGCTCTCGACGTCCAGATCGACCGCGTACGTGTTCACGTACAGGTGCGAGGCGTACCGGTCCGCCTTGGGCCGCTCGCTGCGGCTGACCGCGTCCTCCACGGCGAGCGGGGCGAGCCCGAGTTCGTCGGCGATGTGCTGCAGGTCCTCCTGATTCGGGGTGCAGACGTCGGCCCAGACCAGGCAGTCTTCCTGGGCGAGGTAGTCGGAGACCTGGGCCAGCGGGAAGTTCTCCGCCTCCAGTACGCCGTTCCGCCAGGCCCGCGAGGTGCACCCGGAACCGGCCATCGGGCCGCCGGTGGGGTCGGCCCCGGCCGCGGCGGCCGGCTCCGCGGTGGTCGGCTCGACGGCGGTGGCCGCGGGGCGGGCCCCGGTCCGCTCCGCCGGCGGGTCCGCCTGCTGCCCGTCCGGGCCCGCGGCCGGCTCGGCCGGTGCGGCCGGCTCAGCGGCCGGCTCAGCGGTGGCGGGCTGGGGGTGCTCGGTCATGGGCTCAGTGTGGCTGGCCGGTTCGGCGCCGGTTCAGTCGGTGCGGGCAGCCAGCGGGCCCGCCGGCCGGGGGGATGGCCGACGGGCCCTGGCATCACACAGCCCGCTGAATTCAGGGTCAGGGAGCGGGCGACTCAGGGGGCGGGGGTCAGGGCAGCGGGGGCTCGTCGTACACACGGGTCTCGTACGCGCTCACGGCCGGCGGCTCGTTGTAGACCCGGCGCTCCTCGACCACCGCGCCGCCCGGCCGGCCGAGCCGGGTGCGCCGGCTGCTGAGCAGCACGAGCGAGAGCGCGAGCCAGCCGATCCCGACTACGAGCAGGATGACCCCGACCACGTTGATGTCGATACCGCTCACCGTGGCGTTGACGGCGAAAGCGAGAATCGCACCTATCGCGATAAGGAAGATGCTCACGCCGATGTTCATCGTGTTACCTCCCAGATGACCGGCGCGGTTGCGCCTTCATCCGGGCTGATACCCACCCACCGCGGCAGGCACACGCCGGTTCGCGGCCGGAGTCTGCGCCGGCCGCGCCGGGCGGCTCAGGCCGGCGGCTCGTCGTACGTGCGGCGCTCCTCGATGTACTCGTTCTCCTCCGGCCCGCCGTGGTCGTCCCAGACCCGGCGCTGCGTGATCACGCGGCCCTGCCGGCGGCTGCGGTACACGACCAGGCCGAGCAGCAGCGAGACGGCACCGATGATCATCAGGATGGTTCCGACGACGTCGATCCGGATCCAGGAGACGTCAGCGGTCACCGCGTAGTGCATGATCGCGCCGAGCCCGATCAGGAACAGACCCGCACCGATAGCGCCCATGCCCCACCTCCGTCGGGCGTGATCGCCCCATCCGGAACAGTACCGATGCGACGATCCTTCCGGCACAGTTAACCGCCCGCACCACACCGATGGCGTGCCGCATCCCCCGAATCGGGTCCCGGATCGGGTCAGCACCGGATCGGGCCGCCACCGGGCCGGGCTGCGCCGGGCCGGGCCGGGCGCCCTCTAGGATCAGCTGGGTGAATGCGGAGCTGACCGACCCGACGACCGATCTCGTCCTGGTCGTCGACTACGGGGCGCAGTACGCGCAGCTGATCGCCCGCCGGGTGCGGGAGGCGCGGGTCTACAGCGAGATCGTCCCGCACGACCTGCCGGTAGCCGAGATGCTGGCCCGGCGGCCGAAGGCGATCATCCTGTCCGGCGGGCCCGCCTCGGTGTACGCGCCGGGTGCGCCGCAGGCCCCGGTCGAGCTGGTCACCGCCGGCGTGCCGGTGCTCGGCATCTGCTACGGCTTCCAGGCGATGGCGCTGGCGCTCGGCGGCGCCGTGGCCCGCACCGGGCTGTCCGAGTTCGGCCGCACCGGGCTGACCGTCGCCGAGCCCGGCGTGCTGCTGCGCGGGCTGCCGGCCCGGCTGCCGGTATGGATGTCGCACGGGGACGCGGTCTCCGCCGCGCCGCCCGGTTTCACCGTGCTGGCCGGCACCGAGGGCAGCCCGGTGGCCGCGTTCGAGTCGGCCGAGCGCGGGCTGTACGGGGTGCAGTTCCACCCGGAGGTGCTGCACACCGAGCAGGGCCAGCGGGTGCTGGAGCGCTTCCTCTACGACGGGGCGCACTGCCGCCCGCTGTGGACCGAGGCGAACATCATCGACGAGCAGGTGGCCGCGATCCAGGCCCAGGTCGGCGGCAAGCGGGTGATCTGCGGGCTGTCCGGCGGGGTCGACTCGGCGGTCGCCGCCGCGCTCGTCCAGCGCGCCGTCGGCGACCAGCTGACCTGCGTGTTCGTCGATCACGGGCTGCTGCGGGCGGGCGAGGCCGAGCAGGTCGAGCGGGACTACGTGGCCGCCACCGGCGTCCGGCTGCATGTGGTGGACGCGGCCGACCGGTTCCTCGCGGCGCTGGCCGGCGTGACCGACCCGGAGCGGAAGCGGCAGATCATCGGGCACGAGTTCATCCGGGTCTTCGAGACGGCCGCCCGGTCGATCCTGGACGAAGCCGGGGCGCACGGGGAGACCGTGGAGTTCCTGGTGCAGGGCACGCTGTACCCGGACGTGGTCGAGTCCGGCGGCGGCACCGGCGCCGCGAACATCAAATCGCACCACAACGTCGGCGGGCTGCCGGACGACCTTCGCTTCGCGCTGGTGGAGCCGCTGCGGACGCTGTTCAAGGACGAGGTGCGCCGGGTCGGCGAGCAGCTCGGGCTGCCGCCGCAGATCGTCTGGCGGCAGCCGTTCCCCGGGCCCGGGCTGGCCATCCGGATCGTCGGCGCGGTCACCGCCGAGGGCCTCGCCGTGCTGCGCGCCGCCGACGCGATCGCCCGGGACGAGCTGACCGCCGCCGGCCTGGACCGGGACATCTGGCAGTGCCCGGTGGTGCTGCTGGCCGACGTCCGGTCGGTCGGCGTGCAGGGCGACGGCCGCACCTACGGCCACCCCATCGTGCTGCGCCCGGTCTCCAGCGAGGACGCGATGACCGCCGACTGGTCCCGCGTCCCGTACGAGGTGCTGGCCCGGATCTCGACCCGGATCACCAACGAGGTCCGCGCGGTGAACCGGGTCGTCCTCGACATCACCAGCAAGCCGCCGGGCACGATCGAGTGGGAATAGCCGGGCCGAGCCGGCGGACGGGCCGCCGGGACGGGACGGCGGGACCGGGCGGGCGAGCCGGCGGGACGGGGCGGGCGAGCCGGCGGGACGGGGCGAGCGAGCCGGCGGGGCGAGCCGGAGGCGCCGACGGGACGGGACGGGCCAGGCCGGCGGGACGGGGCGAGCCGGCGGGGCGGGCCGGCGGGGTGAGCCGGAGGCGGGACGGCGGGACGGGGCGGGCTGGCGGGGTGAGCCGGAGGCGCCGGCGGGGTCTGGTCAGCCGGTGTAGGCGGCGCAGGTGGGGTCGGCCTCGAAGGCGGTCGTGAGTTCGGGCGGGATGCCGATGGCGGGGTGGGCCAGCGCCTCGGTCACCGTGTCGACCGACTTGGACGCGTTGGTGAGCAGGGAATTCAACGAGATCTCGAACAGCGACGCGGACGAGATGTCCAGCCGGCCGGCCCGGCTGGCCGAGTCGCGCAGCGCGGCGGCCTGCTCCCCCACCACCCGGATCAGCTCCCGCGTGTAGTCCTCGCCGCCGGTGACGTCCGGGATGCCGGCGCTGGTCAGGGTGCCCTGCAGGCTGTCGGTGCGGGTCGCCAGGCTGGTGTAGTAGGCGACCACCGCGGTGCGCTTCGCCGGCAGGTTGGTCAGCGGCGCGATCTTGGCCTGCAACGCCGTGCTCTGGCCGGTCACGTTCTGCTGCCAGTCCCGGACGCCGGTGCACACCGACTGGGCGTAGGCCGCCGGCGCTACTCCGGGGTCGCCGCGGAAGGTGAACCACCAGACCCCGGCCGCGGTCAGCGCCGCGGCCAGCACCAGCGACATGATCACGACGACCAGCCGCGGGCCCCGGCGGCGCGCCGGCCTGGCCTTCTCCGGCTTGTCAGCCGGCTTCGCCTTCCGCGTGCCGGTGACCGACCGGAAGTCCGCCGGCGGCTGCTGGTCGTCGGGCCGCTCCCCGCCCAGGTACCCCACCGGCGCGACGGACTGCTGCCCGGTGCGGTAGCCCGGCTGGACCGCGTCCTCCCAGCCCGGGCCGGTACCCGCCCCGGTCTCCCAGCCGGGCACGGTGGCCGAACTGACGTCCCAGCCGGGCGCGGTAGTCGAGCCGGTATCCCGGCCCAGGCCGGGGGCCGAGCCGACGTCCCAGCCGGGCGCGGCGGCCGCACCGGCCTCCCAGCCGGGCGCGGTAGCCGAGCTGGTTCCCCAGCCGGGGGCGGTGGCCGAGCCGACGTCCCAGCCGGGGGCGGTGTCGGGGCCGGCATCCCGGCTGGCGGCCACCTCGGTCGGTGGTGCTGGCTGGTTGCGGCCCTTGGCCCGGCGCGGGGTCTCCGGCGGCTGGTGCCGCCCCTTGCCGCGGCCGGTGGCGCCGGACTGCTCGGCCTGCCGGCGCCGCTCCGCCCGGGTGGCTGCCTCGGCCGGGGCCGGCGGGGCGGCTGGTGGCGGCTGGTGCCGGGCAGCGGGCAGGCCGTGCGGGTTCGACAGGTTCGGCGGGGCGGCCCGGGCCGCGGTGTCTGATCGCTCGGCTTGCCGGCGGCGGGCGGCCCGGGTGTCGGGTTCGTCCGGCTGGTCGCGCGGGGCGCTGCGGGGGGCCGGGATGCCGCGCGGGTCGGACGGGCGGAACGCCTGCGGGGACGGGCCGGGGCCGTAGCGCGGGATTGCCGGAGTACGACCGCTCGGCGGTCCGGCCGGATCGCGTTCCGAAAACGGCCCGGCCCGGGTCTGGCCGGTGGGCGGCCCGCCCGGGTCACGGCCGCCAGGCGGCACGGCCGGGGTACCGCCCGTGGGCCGACCATCCGGGCCACGGCCACCAGGCGGCATGGCCGGGGTACCGCCCGTCGGCCGACCACCCCGGTCACGGCCACCAGACGGCACCGCCGGGGTATCCCCCGTGGGCCGACCACCCGGGCCACGGCCGCCAGGCGGCACCGCCGGGGTACCGCCCGTCGGCCGACCACCCGGATCACGGCCAGCAGGCGGCACCGCCGGGGTACCGCCTGTGGGCCGACCACCCGGGTCACGGCCAGCAGGCGGCACGGCCGGGGTGCCGCCGGTCGGTGGACCGCCCGGACCGCGGCGGGTGGGCGATCCGGGGGCGGTCCGGCCGGTGGGCGGGCCAGCCGGGTCGCGACCAGCAGGTGGGCCCGCCGGGGTGCGGCCCCTGAGCGGGCCACCGGGATCGCGCCCGGCCGGCGGCAGCGCCGGGGTACGGCCGGTCGGCGGGCCACCCGGACCACGGCCGCCGGGCGGCCCGGCCGGGGTGCGGCCAGTGGGTGGGCCACCCGGGTCGCTGCCGACCGGGGGCCGGCCGGCCGGGTCCCGGCCGGCCGGGGGTGCGCCGCGGGGCGGGGGTGGGACCGGGGTGCGGGCCGCCGGCGGGGCGGGGCGGCCGGGGGCGGCGGGGGGCTCGTCCATCAGTTCCGGGAGCGGGGTGCCCCAGAGGACGTGCCGGCGCAGGACGTCGTACTCCTCGTCGGTGATCTCGCCACGCTGGTACATCTGCTTGAGCAGGGTCAGGTCGTCCTGCGACGTCATCTGCCCTCCTCGACCCGCCCGGCCCCGTCCGGCTGCCCAGCACGCCCGGGAGAGCCAAGACTAAGGGCGGAGCCAAGACTAAGGGGCAGCCAGGACCGGGGCGCGGGACCGGGGGTCAGCCGGGGGCGAGCGGGTCGAACGGCGGGATCTCGTCGTCCGCCCGGTCGGCCGGGCGCGGCCGGCGGACGGCCAGGCTGGTCAGCAGCCCGACCGCGCCGACCACGATCAGCAGCGCCGGTAGCGCCCAACTGCGAACCGGGTGGCCCGGCACCGCCGACAAACCCCAGATCGCGGCGGCACCGACGAAGAACAGGCCGAAGATGAAGGAGAGCAGGTCCGGCTCGTGCCTACGCACGGGACACCTCCACGTCGCCGAGGTTGATGTTCAGGATCAGTTCGAGCCGGCCGCCGCCGACCCCGTCAGCCCCGTTGTCGGTGATCGCGCGGCTCACCCCCGCGCCGTCGTCCTGGAGGCCGAACAGGTTCAGGTCGCCGACGCCGGCGTGGGCCCGGACCGTCACGTCCACGTTCGGCGGCAGCGTGATCCGCAGGTCGCCGAGCCCGACCCGGATGTCGCTGCGCACGTCGGCGTCGGCGAAGTCGACGCCGCTCAGGTCCAGGGTCATCGAGCCGCCACCCAGCTCGTACCGGTTGTGGACGTCGGCCAGGCTGGTCGGCGCGTAGACCCGGTCGCCGATGCCACCGTGGAACATCACCTCGGCGCCGCTGGACGCGATCAGCGCGACGGTCAGCGGCAGGCCGATCCAGACCAGCCAGCGGGCCCGGCCGAGCAGCGTGCCGAGCAGCAGCCCGGCACCGATCACGACGAGTGCCAGCGCCAGGTAGTGCCGGACCCTGAAGTCGTTCGCACCGGCCGCGTCGAGCAGGCCGAGGATGCCGAGGGCGACGGCGGTGGCGCTCAGCGTCAGCCGGCCGAGCAGCGACGGCTCGCGGCGCTTCGGCGGCGGCGCGGGCGGTGCCACGTACGTGTACGGCGGCAGCGTGCCGGGGCCGCCGAGATCCACGGTCAGCCCGAACTCGTGGCTGCCGCCGGGCGCCGGGACGCCGGTGGCCAGCGGGGTGGTCGGGTCGGCCGGGACGGTCGCCCCCGGTGCGGCACCGGGCGGCACCGTGGACTGGCCGGTGCCGAACTGGGCCGTGCCGAACTGCGCGGTGCCGGACTGGCCGGTGCCGAACTGGGCCGTGCCGAACGCGGCAGTGCCGGACTGGCCGGTGCCGAACTGGGTGGTCGGCTGGAAGTCCGGCGCCGGGTACGGGGGCGGGTAGCCGGGCGGCGCGCCGCCGGCCCGGCGGGTGGAGCGGCGGCGGCCGGCCGTGTTGCGGAACAGCAGCACCCCGCCGACCACGAGCAGCGCCAGCAGCGCCACATCACCGCCGTCCCCGATGTCACCCCGGATCAGCAGGATCCCGAGCAGCGCCGCGGCGACCGCGAGCAGCACCCCCTCGACCGACCCGGCGGCGTTGCGGCCACCGCGGCCGAGCAGCGACTCGGCCGGCGAGCCGGACTCGTCCTGGTCCGGCAGCAACAGCCAGCCCACCAGGTAGGCGAGCAGCCCGGTCCAGCCGAAGATCGGCAGTGCCAGCACCGCGAACAGCACCCGGAACAGCACCGGGTCGACGCCGAGGTGCTCGCCCAACCCGCCGGCCACCCCGGCGATCATCCGGTTCCGCCGGCTGCGCACCAGCCGCGTCCGCCCCAGCCCGGCCGCGGCCGGTCCGGCCGCGGCCGGCCCGGTTGGCTGCGGTGGCGCGGCCGCCGCCGCGTACCCGCCGGCCGGCGCCGCACCGCTCCACTGGGCACCGGTTCCGGTGCCGCCGGGCGCACCCGGCCACGACCCGCCCGGTGCCGGCGCCGCTGGGCCCGATCCGCCGAGCGGCGCCGTAGCGCCAGCGGCCGCCGGCTCCGCCCCGGCAACCCCGGGCGCACCGGCGACCGGCCCGCCAGCCGGCGCCGGACCGCCTGCGGCCCCCGGCTCCGCCAGCCCGACCGCTTCCCCCGGCCCGACCGGCCCGACCGGCTCTCCCGAACCGACCGGCGTCCCCGGCCCGACCGCTTCGCCCCGCCCGACCGACTCCCCCGAGCCGACCGGCGTCCCCGGCCCGACCAGCTCCCCCGGCCCGACCGGCTCCCCCGAGCCGACTGGCGCCCCCGAGCCGACCGGCTCCGCAGGGGCGACCGGCCTCCCCGAGCCGACTGGCGCCGCCGGGTCGACTGGCTCCTCGGAGGCGACGGCGGGCGGAGCGGTGGTGGGCTCGGTGGCCAGGACCTCGGTGCGGTCCGGGTCGGCCGCTGGTGGGGTGGACCCGGCGCCGGGGGCGCGAGGGGGCACCTCGCCGGCGCCGGGCGGTTGCGGGGTGTCGCGGTCGTCGTCGTGCGTCATGCTTTCGATCCTGGGCCGCACCAGGGGCACGGGGTATAAGGGATGGCCCTGAGGGCACCCTGGTCTTTCGGCGCTCGCCGCGGGCAGAAACCGGGGACGTCCCGCGTGGTCGCCGGTGCGTACGGCGTGTGACGATCGACGCGGTGACCTGGGTAGCGACCGAGGTCAGGGCGTCCAACCGAGGAGGCGGACCAATTCCGGAGAGTGCGGCACCGCCGCGGCTGCACCGGTCCGTGGACGGCCGCGTCGTCGCCGGCGTGGCCCACGGGCTGGCCGAGCAGCTGCGGCTGAGCCCGCTCACCGTGCGGATCGGGTTCGCCGTGCTGTGCGTGTTCAACGGGTTCGGCGCGGCGTTCTACCTGGCGCTCTGGGCGGTGGTGCCGCTGGCGCCGGTGGCCGAGCGGCCGGCGGCGCGCGGCCGGCGGGTCGGCGACATCGGCCGGCTGGCCGCGCTGGCGCTGCTGGTGGTCGGCGTCGGGCTGTTGCTGTCCGGGCGGCAGCTGGTGCGCAACAACGTGCTGCTGGTGCCGCTGCTGGTCGGCGGCGCCGGGCTCGCGGTGATCTGGCGGCAGGCGGACGACACCCAGCGGTCCCGCTGGCTGCGGATGTCCAGCCGGATCGGCGGGGTCGGCAGCGACCAGTCGAAGCGGGCGGCCGCGGTCCGGATCGGCGGCGGGATCGCGCTGGTACTCGTCGGGATCTCGCTGTTCCTGGTGCTGGCCGGGCAGCTCAGCGCGGCCCGCGACGCGCTGGTGCCGATGCTGGTGGTGCTGGTCGGGGTCGGGCTGATCACCGGGCCGTGGTGGTACCGGCTGGTGGCCGACCTGAGCGAGGAGCGGCGGGAGCGGATCCGGTCGCAGGAGCGGGCCGAACTCGCCGCGCACCTGCACGACTCGGTGCTGCAGACGTTGGCGCTGATCCAGCGGCATGTGAACTCGCCGCGCGAGGTGGCCCGGCTGGCCCGCGGCCAGGAGCGGGAGCTGCGGGCCTGGCTGTACCGGCCGGAGGCGCGGCAGGAATCCCGGTTCGCCGCGGCCATGGAGGGGGTCTCCGGCGAGGTCGAGGACGCCTACGCGGTGCAGGTGGAGACCGTGGTGGTCGGTGACGCCGAGCTGGACGACCGGCTCGGGGCGATCGTGCAGGCCACCCGGGAGGCACTGGTGAACGCGGCCCGGCACGCCGGGGTGACCGAGGTCTCGCTGTACGCGGAGGTCGAGCCGAACCTGGTCACCGTGTTCGTCCGGGACCGCGGTGTCGGGTTCGACCGGGCCACCGTTCCGGACGACCGGCACGGGGTGGCCGGCTCGATCATCGGCAGGATGGAACGGCATGGTGGCACAGCGGCGATCCGGAGCACCCCCGGCGCCGGGACCGAAGTGGAGCTCACAATGACCCGGACCCAGCAATGACCGCCCCGGTCGCGCCCCGGCCGCTGGTGCGGGTCTTCCTGGTGGACGACCACTCGATGTTCCGGTCCGGGGTACGGGCGGAGCTGGCCAGCGCGGTCGACACCGTCGACATCGTCGGCGAGGCCGGCACGGTGGCCGAGGCGATCGAGGGCATCCGCCGGTCCACCCCGGACGTGGTGCTGCTGGACGTGCACATGCCCGACGGCGGTGGCCAGGCGGTGCTGGAACGGGTCCGGCCGGTGCAGCCGGAGGTCCGGTTCCTGGCGCTCTCGGTCAGCGACGCCGCCGAGGACGTGATCGGGGTGATCCGGGCGGGCGCCCGCGGCTACGTGACGAAGACGATCTCCGGCGCCGACCTGGCCGCCGCGGTGCGCCGGGTGGCCGACGGGGACGCGGTGTTCTCCCCCGGCTGGCCGGTTTCGTGCTGGACGCGTTCACCCAGCACCCGCAGACCCCGGTGAGCGACCCCGAGATGGACCTGCTCACCCAGCGGGAACGCGAGGTGCTGCGGCTGCTGGCCCGGGGCTACGCGTACAAGGAGATCGCGTCCCAGCTGTTCATCTCGGTCAAGACGGTGGAGACGCACGTCTCCTCGGTGCTGCGCAAGCTGCAGCTGTCCAACCGGTACGAACTCTCCCGCTGGGCCACCGACCGCCGCATCATCTGACCTACCTGATCAGCCACTGGTTGGTGTCCCGGCCGGTCTTCTGCACCGTGATCCGCACCGGCCGGCCGTCCCGCGCGCCGGGCCCGGCGGCTTCGGCCAGCGAGAAGTGGAAGTCGATCGAACCGGTGCAGCCGGCCGAGGCCAGCAGGGCGCCGGCCGCGGTCCGGAAGGTGAGCACCACGCCGTCCACGCACTCGGCGGTCCACGACACCTGGCCGCGCACCGGGGTGACGGTGAACGTGCCGGTCGCCGCCCGCTCCCAGCCGTTGTACCGGTTCGTCCGCCAGACGTCCGCCATCGGCAGCCAGTTCGGCCCGCTGGCGACCAGCAGGCCGAACGCCCACAGGCCCGCGCTGCCCGGCTCGGCCGTCAGGTTCCAGTCGGCCGGCCCGCTCTCCGAGATGAAGCCCTGCAGCAGCACCGTGCCTTGCACGCTGGTCAGCGACAGCGCGCCTTCGTAACCGTCGCCGACCTTCGTGTAGCACGGCACCCGGAGGGTCACCCCATTCGGGTTGGTGACGGTCAGGATGCCGGGCTCGGCGCAGTGCACCACGAGCAGGTACGAGCGGCCATCCGGGGCCCAGAGCGCCCCGAACCGGCGCGGCTCACCGTTCAGCAGCCCGCTGGCGAGCGGCTCGTAGCCGCTGACCACCGGCTCGACGCCGGACCGGTCGAAGTACGGCGGCGCGGCCAGCGCGGACGGGCGCGGATCGGGGTGGCTCAACCGGGCGACCGGGCCGGCGCCGAGGACGCCGATCGCGGTCAGCGCGGCCAGTCCGCCGGCCAGGCCGGCAACGCGGCGGCGGCGGATGCCGGCGACCCGGCCACGTACGGCGGCCACCCGCTCGGGGTTGTCCGGGCTGGTGCTGACACTGTCAGCCAGCAGGGTGCGGACGTCGTCCTCGATCTGGGCGGTCATCGCACTCCTCCGGCGGTGTGGTCGAACGCGGCGTTGCCGTCCCGGTCCGGCTTCCGGGTCGGCGCGGGCGGGGCGGCGGCCAGGTCGGGGTTGCGGCGCAGGCTGGCCAGGGCGCGGGCGGCGCTGCTCTTCACCGTGCCGGCGCTGACGCCCAGGGTGGCGGCGATCTCCGCCTCGGACATGTCCTCGTAGTAGCGCAGCACGATCACCGCCCGCTGCTGCCGGGGCAGCCCGGCCAGCGCCCGCCACATGCTCTCCCGGGCGTCGACGCCCTGGGTCTGGTCCGGCGCGGCACGCTCGGGCAACTCGCCGGTCGGCCGCTCGGCCCGCCACTTGCGCCGCCACCAGGTCGCGTAGGTGTTGACGATGGTGCGGCGGACGTATCCCTCGGGCGGGCCCTCGATCCGGCGCCAGGCGAACCAGCTCTTGGCCAGGGCCGTCTGCAGCAGGTCCTCGGCCAGGCCCCAGTCGCCGGTCAGCAGGTACGCGGTGCGCAGCAGGCCCTGCGAGCGGGCCGCGACGAACCCGTCGAACTCACCGCGATCAGCCATCGGTCGGCCCCTTCTCTTCCGTTGCCGACTATGACCAGTCGGAGCGGGCCCGGGGTTGTCAACCGGTCAATCGAGCCGGATCAGTCAGTCGAGCGGCACCGGGGTGAAGTGCCAGACGTGCGGTGGTCGCGCGTGCAGCGCGGCCTCGCCGGCCACGGTGACCGGGGTGTCCCGCCAGCCCGGGCCGGCGGCGGCGGCCAGCGCGGCCTCGTCCCGCCAGCGGGTGATGGCGACCAGCCGCGGGTCGGTGGCCGAGTCGGCCCGGTAGAGCTCGCCGCCGGCGAAGCCGTCGGTGGCCGCGAGCGCCGGCCAGGCGGCGGCGACCAGGGCGGCGAGATCGTCCAGCCGGCCGGGACGGGCCCGCGCCTCCCACATCCGGGCGATCACCCCGGCGCCCCGATCACACCAGCACCGTGGTGACCGGCAGCGCCGAGTCGGCCGGGATGTCCAATGTGGACGGTTTGGCGCCGGCCTGGACCAGCCGGGCGCCGAGGGCGGCGACCATCGCGCCGTTGTCGGTGCACAGACCCGGCCGGGGCACCCGCAGCCGGATGCCGGCCCGCTCGCACCGGTCCGCGGCGAGCGCCCGCAGCCGGGAGTTCGCCGCCACCCCGCCGCCGATCAGCAGGTGCTCCACGCCGTACCCGTGGCAGGCCCGGATCGCCTTCGCGGTCAGCACGTCCACCACCGCCTCCTGGAACGAGGCGGCCACATCCGCGACCGGCACCGGCTCGCCGGCCCGCTGCCGCGCCTCCACCCAGCGGGCCACCGCGGTCTTCAGCCCGGAGAAGGAGAAGTCGTACGCCGAGTCGTGCGGCCCGGTCAGCCCGCGCGGGAAGGCGATCGCGGTGCTGTCGCCGTCCCGGGCCGCCCGGTCGATCGGCGGGCCACCGGGGAACGGCAGCCCGAGCAGCCGGGCCACCTTGTCGAACGCCTCACCGGCCGCATCGTCCACAGTGGACCCCAACGGGCGGACGCCGGTGGCCAGGTCGTCCACCAGCAGCAGCGAGGAGTGCCCGCCGGAGACCAGCAGGGCCAGGCACGGTGCCGGCAGCGGGCCGTGTTCCAGCTCGTCCACCGCAACGTGCGCGGCCAGGTGGTTCACCCCGTACAGCGGCCGGTCGAGGGCCAGCGCGTACGCCTTGGCCGCGGCCACCCCGACCAGCAGCGCGCCGGCCAGCCCGGGGCCGGCCGTGACCGCGATCGCGTCCACATCGGACAGTCGCAGCCCGGCGGTGGCCAGCGCCCGGTGCACGGTCGGCACCATCGCCTCCAGGTGTGCCCGGGACGCCACTTCCGGCACCACCCCGCCGAACCGAGCATGACTGTCCACACTGGACGCGACCGCGTCGGCGAGCAGGGTGCGGCCGCGGACCAGACCGATGCCGGTCTCGTCGCAGGACGTCTCGATGCCCAGCACCACCGGGCTGCCCAGGGCGTCAGCCATGCCGCACCATCACCACCGCGTCCGTCCCGCTCGGCTGGTAGTACCGCTTCCGGATGCCGGTCGGGACGAACCCGTGCCGGGCGTACAGCCGCTGCGCGGCCGGATTGTCCGCCCGCACGTCCAGCAGCACGGTGCCGGCGCCGCGGTCGGCCGCCGCCGCCAGCAGGTCGCGCAGC
This sequence comes from uncultured Actinomycetota bacterium, assembly GCA_963714145.1. Lineage (GTDB taxonomy): Bacteria > Actinomycetota > Actinomycetes > Mycobacteriales > CADCTP01 > JBBWZH01. The sequence continues at coordinate 5,971,052 of OY970235.1, forward strand.
AGCGCGGTGCCGACGCCGCGGCGCTGCTGGTCCTTGCGGACGCCGAGGACGAGCACGTGTGCCTCGTCCGCGATCACACCGAGACCGCCGTACCCGACGAACCGCTCGCCGGCCGGCTGGGCCGGATCCTCGGCCACGATGTAGTACCGGCTCTCCGGCTGCGCCAGCTCGGACCAGAACGCGGCCTCCGACCAGGACTCCACCCCGAACAGCTCGCGCTCGGCCTGCATCACCGCGGCCAGGTGCCACCAGCGCATCGGCACGATCACCAGCCCGGCCGGGCCGGTGCCGCCGGGCGCGGCGGTCATGCCGGCATCACCGCCTTGCGGTGCCCGGGCTCGACCGCGTCCGGGCGGCGCAGGTAGAGCGGGGTGAGCGGGTCGGCCGGAGCGCCGGCCAGCACCCGGTCGCGGGCCAGCGCGGCCAGCGCCAACGGGTCCGGGTGGTCGACCGCGAGCAGCGGGCCGGGCAGCTGGTCGGCGTAGAGGCGGGCGCCGGCCCCGGACATCGCGGTGACCTGGCCGGCGAGCAGCTCTGCGACCTCGGCCGGGCGGGCCACGGCGGGCTCACCGAGGCGGCTGCCGTGCTGGTCGTAGACCGCCCAGTAGATCTCGCGGCGGCGGGCGTCGGTGGCGGCCAGCAGCCGACCGCCCGGCCCGACCTGGCCGGCCACCGGCAGCGCGACCGCGTCCAGCGAGCAGACGCCGTAGACCGGCACGCCGACGGCGTCCGCCAGCGCGCCGGCGGTGACCAGGCCGACCCGCAGCCCGGTGTACGGGCCGGGGCCCAGCCCGGCGATCACCGCGGTCAGCTCGCCGGCGGCCCGACCGGCCCGGGCCAGTGCCGCGGCGATGGACGGGGTCAGCAGCTCGCCGTGCCGGCGGGCGTCCACGGTCACCTCGGCCGCCAGCAGCCGCAGCCCGACCGCCCACCCGGCCGTCGCGCCGGCCGCCGGGCCGGCCGCCGCGGTGCGGGGGATCTCGATCAGGGCGGTGGTGACCGCGGGGGTGGCGGTGTCGATGACGAGCACCAGCGCGGCTTCGGGCACCGGCCGAGGGTAGGCCATCCCGGTGCGCCGGCGGCCGGGGTGGCAGCGCCCCACAGCCGACCCAACACCGCCTCAAGCCGGGACCAACAGGGGCAGAAGCACCCGCCGATGCCTGCGGCGACCGCAACGGCGGTTACCGTATCCCCCATGCGCGGACGACTGGTACTGGCGGGCATGTGCGCGCTGCTCGCCGCCGCATGCTCCTCGACCGTCTCCGGACAGGGCACCTTCGCCGGCCCGGCACCGACCGGCAGCGGGCCCGGCGGCGGCACCGGGAGCGCCGCCCCCAGCGGCTCGGCCAGCCCGTCCGACCCGGCCGACACCGGCACGAACCCGCCGGGCCAGGGCGACCGGCAGGCGCTGAGCTGCCGTGGCGCCAAGATCATCTCGCCGACCGGCTCGCCCTACTGCTATCTGATCCCGGCCGGCTTCGTGGACGTGACCAGCTCGGTCACCGTGGACACCAGCGTCGGCAGCGAGAAGTTCCGCAGCGCGGTCGCGGTGGCCGACCGGGATCTGATCATCGTGACCGTCTACGAGCTGCGGCTGGACACCGACGAGGTATCCGACAGCGCGCTGGAGACGGAGCTGAAGACCGTGCTCGGCCAGCTGACCAGCCAGGGCTTCCAGTTCGACAGCACCACGGCGAAGCGGATCACCGTGGACGGCGCGCGGGGATTCGGCTACCACGCCCGGGAGAGCAAGAACAAGCTGCAGGCGGACGTCTACTTCAGCTTCAAGGGCAAGACCGAGGTCGAGATCAACTGCCAGTGGCAGCAGCGGGCCGCCGACGTGCGGAAGGCCTGCGGGGCGATCCTGGACTCACTGCAGATCAAGTCGATCAAGTAGCTCGGACAGCCCGGCCAGCCGGCCGGCCCAGCCCGCCCCGGCCGGGACGATCTCGGCCAGCCGGCTGTCCGTGTCCTCGTCCCCGGCCGGGCGGCTGAGCCGGATCTCCAGGTGGGCGTCGGTGAGCTGGTCGACCAGGCCGGCACCCCACTCGACCACGGTGACCGATTCCGCCAGCGCGGCGTCCAGGTCCAGGTCGTCCACCTCCGCGACCGAGCCGAGCCGGTACGCGTCCACGTGCACCATCGGCAGCCGCCCGCCGCGGTGCACCCGGGCGATCACGAACGTCGGCGAGGTGACCGGCCCGGCCACCCGCAGCCCCAGCCCGATGCCCTGGGCCAGCACGGTCTTCCCGGCACCCAGCGGGCCGGTCAGCAGCACCAGGTCGCCGGCCCGCAGCAGCCCGGCCAGCGCCTGGCCCAGCACCCGGGTGTCGGCCACCGCCGGCAACCGGACCACCGCCGCCGGCCGCACCGCGGCACCGGTCCGCGCCGGGCCACCGCCCGGGCCGGCCCGCCCGGGCGAACCCCGGCCGCCCGGCTCGCCCGGCTCGCCCGGCGGGGTTGGGCCCGACGGGCCCGGGATCAGCATGTGGGCGCCGCCGCCAGCAGGCTGGCGATCAGCGCCAGGTCGGCGCGCAGGCCGGCGATCGGCTCCCCGTTCGGGCCGTACCGGATCGCCGCGGACGGGTGGTACGTGACGATCACCCGGCGGCCGGCGACCTCGTGCACCCGGCCGCGGGCGGCGGCCAGCGTGCTGCCGGAGCCGAGGAACCAGCCGGCGGCGGTCCGGCCGAGGGCGCAGACCAGGCCGGGGTGCAGCAGCTCGAGCTTGCGGTCCAGCCAGCCGCGGCAGCGGGCGATCTCGGCCGGCTTCGGCGGCCGGTTGCCCGGCGGCCGGCACTGCAGCACGTTCAGCACGGCCAGCTCGGCCCGGTTCAGGCCGGCCTCGGCGAGCAACTCGTCCAGCAACCGGCCGGCCCGGCCGACGAACGGGCGGCCGGCCTTGTCCTCGTCCGCCCCCGGCGCCTCCCCGACCAGCACCAGCGGCACCCCGGGCCGCCGGTCGGCGCCCGGCGCACCGGCCCCCGGCCCGCCGGCCAGGCCGGCCCCGGCCGGCCAGCCGGCCGGGTGGTCACCGACGACCACCGTCATCCGGGTGGCGGCGAGCTCCGGGCAGGCGGTGCAGGTGGCGGCGGCGGTGGCCAGCTCGGCCCAACTCGCGCAGCCGGCGGCGGCCTGCGCCACCTCCAGGGAGCCGGGCACCAGCCGCACCCGCGGACCACCCACGCCCGGGCCGTGCGGCCCGATCGCACCAGCCACTCGCTATGCCTTTCGCCGGGAGGACGGGCGGCCGGATCCGCGGGCCGCGCGGTGCAGGAACGTCCGCAGCCGCAGGTTGACCGCGGTGGGCCGCTCCATCATCGCCAGGTGGCCGGCGCCGGAGACGACCAGCAGCTCGGCGCTGGGCAGCTCGGCGGCCATCCCCTGGCTGTGCGCCAGCGGGGTGAGCAGGTCGCGCTCACCGACCACGATCAGCGTTTCGACGGTGCGCAGGTGGCCCAGCGCGTCCAGCTTGTCGTGGTTGTTCAGGGCCGGGTAGAAGTCGGCGATCACATCCACCGGGGTGGCCGCGATCATCCCCCCGACGTACTCGACCAGCGCCGGGCTGACGTCCGGCGAGCCGAAGCTGTACCGGCGGGTGAGCAGCCAGGCGATGTCACTGCCGACCCGGCGGCCGCGCTCGATCAGCGCGGCCCGGCTGCGCATGCCGCGCAGCAGCAGCGGCAGGATCGGCGCGCGCAGCTTGGCCAGTGCCGCCGGCAGGCCCAGGCTGACCTCGGCCAGCCGCCCGGTGGACGTGGACAGCAGCGCCACCCCGACCACCCGCGGGCCGAAGTACTCCGGGTGCGCCTCGACCAGCGCCATCACGGTCATCCCGCCCATCGAGTGGCCGACCAGCACCACCGGGCCGGTCGGGGCCAGCTCGTTGAGCACCACGTCCAGGTCGCGGCCGAGCTGCTCGATGCTGGCCGAATCGGCCGGGCCGCGGCCGGACCGGCCGTGCGAGCGCTGGTCGTAGAACACCATCCGCAGCCGCGGGTTGCGCATGTCGGCCAGGCCGCGCCGCTGGTAGTGCCAGGAGCCCATGGCCAGCGTGTAGCCGTGCACGAAGATCACGGTCAGCGGCGCGTCGGCCGGTCCGACCTCCTCGACCGAGAGCGGCACCCCGTCGCCGGTGGTGACGGTCCGGCTCCGGTCGGCCGGCAGCCGGCCGAACGGCTCGTCGGACTCCGGGTCCGGCCCGCGCCGGATCCGCCCGATCGCGTACCGCTCGGCCGCCAGCCCGACCGCGGCACCGGCCGCCACCAGGCCGGCCGCGCCGGCGACCAGCCCGGCCCGGCGGGCGACCGGCTTCACCGCGGCACCCCGGCCGCGGCCCGCCACGGCATGCCCGCGGGAGGGACCCGGCGGCCGGGCCGGGCCACCGCGACGCCCGGCCCGGGCCGGGCGCACGGCCACCGCCCGGGCCGGCGCTGGCCGGCGCGGCGCCGGCGGGCCGGGCCGATCATGTGCCGAGGCCGGTGTGGGTGCGCGGGACCCGGATGCCGACCCGGGTGACGATCTCGTAGGAGATGGTGCCGAGCACCTCGGCCCAGTCCTGGGCGGTCGGCTCACCGGCGGTGCCGGGGCCGAAGAGGACGACCTCGTCACCGGCGGCGATGGCGTCGTCGCCGACGTCGACGACGAACTGGTCCATGCAGACCCGGCCGCTGATCGTCCGGCGGCGGCCGCCGAGCAGCAGCGGGCCGCGGTTGGTGGCGTCCCGCGGCACACCGTCGGCGTAGCCGAGCGGGACCAGCGCCAGGCCGGTCTCCCGGTCGGTCGTGTAGGCGTGGCCGTACGAGATGCCCGACCCGGCCGGGACCCGCTTGGCCAGCGCGACCCGGGACCGCAGCGTCATCGCCGGCACCAGGCCGAACTGTGACTCGTGCGGCACCGGGGTCAGCCCGTATACGGCGATGCCGGGGCGGACCAGGTCGAAGTGCGCGTCCGGCCGGGTCAGCGTGGCGGCCGAGTTGGCCAGGTGCCGCAGCTGCGGCGTGACGCCCAGGCCGGCGGCCACCGCCAGCGCGTCCCGGTACGCCGCCAGCTGCCGGTCGGTGGTCGGGTGGCCGGGGGCGTCGGCGTGCGCGAAGTGGCTCCAGATGCCGACGATCTCGACCTCGCCGCCGACCGCGGCCTTGGCCGCGGCGGTGACCAGGTCGGACCAGTCGGACATCGCCGCGCCGCCGCGGGACAGCCCGGTGTCGGCCTTCAGGTGCAGCCGGGCCGGCCGGCCGGCGGCCCGGGCGGCGGCGACGATCTCGGCCACCGCCCACGGGGCGCTGGCGGACAGGTCGACCCGCTGGGACACCGCGGTGACCAGGTCTTCACCCGGAGTAGCCAACCAGCTCAGGATCGGCGCCTCGATGCCGGCCGCGCGCAGCGCCAGCGCCTCCTCCAGGAACGCGACGCCGAGCCAGGCCGCCCCACCGGCCAGCGCCGCCCGAGCGGACGGGACCAGGCCGTGGCCGTAGCCGTCGGCCTTGACCACGGCCATCACCGCGGCCGAGGTGCCGGCCCGCAGCGTCGCGACGTTCTGCCGGATCGCATCCAGATCGACCCGCGCCTCCGTCCGCAGCATCTGGCCAGTCTCCCAGACCGCGTTCCGGCCGCCCGCCGACGGCCGCCCCGCTCCCGACCAGGTGGTTCAGCCGGGGCGCAGGACGGCGCGCAGGGCGGCGGGGAGGGCTGCCAGCACGGCGCCGGAACTGGTCGGGGCGTCGCCGGCGGCCAGTCGGCCGGCCACGCCATGCAGGTAGGCGGCGGCCGCCACGGCCGCGGCCGGCTCCACCCCGCCGGCCAGCAGCGCGCCGCCCAGACCGGAGAGCACATCGCCGCTGCCGGCGGTCGCCAGCCAGGCGGTGCCGGTCGGGTTGACGTAGGCGGTGCCGTCCGGGCCGGCCACGACCGTCCGGTTGCCTTTGAGCAGGACGACCGCGCCGAGGTCGGCGGCGGCGCGGCGGGCGGCGCCGATCCGGTCCGGGCCGACCGCGCCGGCGACCCGGGCGAACTCGCGGTCGTGCGGGGTGAGCACGGTCGGGGCGGTCCGCCGCCGCAGCGCGTCCGGCCGGCCGGCCAGCAGCGTGATGCCGTCCGCGTCGACCAGCACCGGGACGTCGCTGGCCAGTACATCGGTGAGCAGCGCGGCGGCGGCGCCGTCGGTGCCCAGCCCCGGCCCGGCCACCCAGGCCTGCACCCGGCCGGCCTCGCTCGGCGGGCCGGCCGCGATCACCACCTCCGGCCAGCGGGCCCGCACCGCGTCGGCGGCGCTGCCGACGTAGCGCACCATCCCGGCGCCGCCGTGCACGGCGGCGCCGGCGCTGAGCACCGCCGCCCCGGTGTACTGGGCCGAGCCGGCGACCACGCCGACCACGCCGCGGGTGTACTTGTCCGAACCGGCGCCGGGGCGGGGCAGCAGCGCGGCCACGTCGGCCCGCTCCAGCACCCGGACGGTGGCCGGCGGCAGGTACGGCCCGAGCCCGATGTCGACCAGCCGCACCTCGCCGGCCCGGTCGGCGCCGGCACCCACCAGCAGCCCTGGCTTGAGGCAGCCGAACGTGACGGTCAGGTTGGCGCTGAACGCGGCGCCGGGCACCGCGCCGGTGTCCGCGTCGACGCCGCTGGGCAGATCCACCGCGACCCGGAGGCCGGCCGCGCCGGCCGCCTCGGCCAACTCCGCCGCGTCCGGCCGCAGCCCGCCGCTGCCACCGATCCCGACGATCCCGTCCAGCACCAGGTCCGCGCCCCGGACCAGCGGCACCGCCGCCGGCCCGGCCGCGGCGCCGGCTCGACCGCCGGCGCGGCGCAGCGCGGCGAGGCCCCCGGCGTGGGCCCGGTCCGGGCGGAGCAGGACGGCGCTGACCCGGGCGCCGCGGGCGGCCAGCCGGGCCCCGGCGTAGAGCGCGTCCCCGCCGTTGTTGCCGGCGCCGACCAGCAGCGCCACCCGGGCACCGTAGACCCGGTCCAGTAGACGTCCACTGTGGACGGCCAGGCCGGCGGCGGCGCGCTGCATCAGCGCACCCGGCGGCACCAGCGCCAGCAGCGCGTCCTCAGCGGCCCGGACCTCGGCCACCGGCCAGGCGTACCTCACCGGGAACCCACCCATGCGTCGACCATCCACCCACCCTCCCATGGTCGCCCGGGCCGGAACCGGGCCGCTGGAAGGGGCCGGCCCGGCGGTCAGCAGAGCGGGACCTGCCAGATCAGCCGGCGGCCGGCGGCCGGGTCCGCGGCCACGGTCAGCTCACCGCCGAACCCGGCGGCCTGGTCGGACAGGTCACGCAGCCAGTCGCCGGTCGGGCTGTCCTCGACGTCGTCACAGACGGTGACCGCGAGCGTGTCGCTGGCCACCACGGTGACGGCGACCGTGCTCGCGCCGCGCCGGACCACGTCCGAGACCGCCTCCCGGACGATCTCCACCGCGCCGTCCGCGATCTCCGGCGGGACCAGCGCGTCCAGCGGGCCGTCCAGGCGCACGCTCGGGTTCACCGTGGTGCAGGCGGTGGCCTCCTCGACCGCGGCGAGCAGCCGCTGCCGCAGCTCCGGATGATCCTCGTCGGCGGACGCCTGCAGCGAGTGGATGGTCTCCCGGGTCTGCTTGATGGTGGCGTCCAGTTCGTGCGCGGCGTGGTCGAGCCTGGCCCGCAGGTCGGCCGACTCCAGCCGCCGGCTGACGGTCTCCAGCAGCATGCCGATCGCGAACAGCCGCTGGATCAGGTTGTCCTGCAGGTCGACCGCGATCCGCTCGCGGTCCTCCAGCCGGGCCAGCCGGCGCTCGGTCCGCTGGCTCTCGGCCAGGTGCAGGGCGAGCGCGGCCTGCACCGCGAAACTCTCGGTGACCGCGGCCGACTCGGCCGAGAAGGTGGCGCCGCCGGCCACCCGGGTCACCATCAGCGCGCCCAGGGTGGCGCCCTTGCTGGCCAGCGGCACCGCCACCGCCGGGCCGAACGCGGCGCCGGCCAGGGCGGCCGGCGGCGAGGACCGGAACAGGTCGTCCACCTGCATGCTGACGCCGTCCCGGAAGGCCAGCCCGCAGACCGAGCCGGCCACCGGTACCCGGGTGCCGAGCAGGGACTCCGGCTGCAGTTCGTCGGCGGCGCTGATCGCGGCCACCACCAGCGAGCTCTGCCCGCTGCCGCGCTCGGGCACCAGCAGCAGCGCGCAGTCCGCGCCGGCCAGTTCCCGGGCCCGCATGGCGATCATCGGCAGCACCCGCTCGGACGCGCCACCGGCCAGCAACGCGGTGGTGATCTCACCGGCGGCGACCAGCCAGCGCTCCCGCCGCCCGATCTCCTCGCGCAGCATCTGCTCGCGCAGCGTGGCTACCGGGCTCTCGCCCTGGGACGGCAGGTTCACCGCGTCGCCGGTGCGCTGGCCGTCGATCATCGCTCCATCCGTTCAGCTGAACTGGATGCCTGATCCGGGCGGCCAAGCCCGCCGCGCCGTGGCACTGATGGCCTCTTCACAGAGAGTAGCAACTAATGAACAATGCGTGCATGACAAGTGAGGGCAGCGGCGGACCGCCGGGCGGATCTCCGGGTGGGTCCACCCCGATTCGGGTCTTTCTCCTGGACGACCACGAGTTGGTCCGCCGCGGCCTGCACGATCTGCTCAGCGGCGAGTCGGACATCGAGGTCGTCGGCGAGGCCGGGCTGGCGGCCGAGGCGCTGCGCCGGATCCCGGCGCTGCTGCCGGACGTGGCCATCCTGGACGCCCGGCTCCCGGACGGGCACGGCGTGGACGTCTGCCGGGACATCCGGTCCAGCCACCCGGAGGTGGCCTGCCTGATGTTCACCTCGTACGACGACGACGAGGCACTGCTGGCCGCGATCATGGCCGGAGCATCCGGATACGTGCTCAAGCAGATCCGCGGCACCGACTTCGTGGACGCGGTCCGCCGGGTCGCCGCCGGCCAGTCGCTGCTCGACCCCGCCGTCACCCGGACCGTGCTGGCCCGGGTCCGGCAGACCGAGCACCGCGAGGACGACCCGCTGGCCGCGCTGACCGAGCAGGAGCGCAAGGTGCTGGAGCTGATCGCCGAGGGCCTGACCAACCGGCAGATCGGTGAGCGGCTGTTCCTGGCCGAGAAGACGGTCAAGAAGTACGTCTCCAGCCTGCTGGCCAAGCTCGGCCTGCAGCGCCGGGCCCAGGCCGTCGCCTACGCGGCCAGCGTCACCCGCCGCTGACCGCGGCCCGCCCGCGGTCCACAGCCCGCCCGCGGTCCGCGGTCCGCCTGCGGTCCACGGCCCGGGCCGTGGCGGCCCGGGCGGGCCGGCGGTCACCGCGATGCCAGCGGCACTTCCCAGGTCAGTACCGTTCCGCCGGCCGGGCCCGGGCCGATCTTCATCAGCCCGCCGAGCTCCTCGGCCCGCCGGGCGATGTTCGCCAGCCCGCCGCGGCGCAGCACGGCCGGGTCGACCCCGATCCCGTTGTCGGAGACCTCCAGCAGCAGCCCGGTGCCGTCGGTGCGGGCCTGCACCTCGACCTCGCTGGCCTGCGCATGCCGGGTGATGTTGGTCAGCGCCTCGCGCAGCACGGCGGCGAGGTGGTCGGCGATCGGGTCCGGCACCACGGTGTCCAGCGGGCCGTCCAGGCGGACCTGGGGTTCGGTGCCGAGCAGGCCGGCCGCCGTGGTGCACAGGCTGAGCAGCCGGGCCCGCAGCCCGTCCCGGCCGACCAGCGGGGAGCGCAGCGAGAAGATGCTGCGCCGGATCTCGGTGACGGTCCGGTCCAGGTCGTCCACGGTGCGTTCGAGCTTGCTGACCAGCTCCGGCGAGTCGAGGGTGCGGGTGACCGCCTGCAGGCTGAGCCCGGCCACGAACAGCCGCTGGATGACGACGTCGTGCAGGTCGCGGGCGATCCGGTCCCGGTCCTCGAGCACCGCCAGCCACTCCCGGTCCCGGTGCGCCCGGGCGAATTCGACCGCGAGCGCGGCGTGCCCGGCGAACATCGAGGCCATCGCCAGGTCGGTGTCACCGAACCCGGGCCGGCCAGCCAGCCGGGTCACCAGCAGGACGCCCAGCGGCCGGTTGCCGGCGGCGAACGGGACCAGCATGGACGGCCCGTCCAGCCCGGCGGAACCGGCCAGCCCGGCGGAACCGATCCCCGGTTCGACCGCGGACCGGGGCGGCAGGCCGGCCACCGGGCCGGCCGCGGGCGAGCCGGCGGACAGCTCGACCGCCGGCGGGGTCAGCCCGGGGGCGGGCGGCGGTGCGCCGACCAGCAGCCGCGGTTCGCCGGTGCGCTGTACCTCGCTGATGTGGTCGGCGAACTCGGACACCGCGAGGTTGCCCAGCCGGTGCCCGTTGTCGCCGGCCGCGGCCGGGACGGCCAGCTCGCCGGACAGCACCGCCGGGGCCAGGATCGCGGCCACGTCGGCGTCGGCCACGTCCCGGGCCCGGTAGGCGACCAGCTCCAGCACCCGCTCGGACGAGTCGCTGGCCAGCAGCGTGGCCACCACGTCGGCGGACGCCTCCAGCCAGCGCTGCCGGGTCTGCGCCTCGTGCCGCAGCGCCGCGGTGGAGATCACCACGCCGGTGGCCGCGCTGATCGGCATCAGCGCGGCCTCGTCCTCGGCGGTGAACCCGACGCCGGGCCGGGAGAACAGGAGCAGGCCGCCGTACAGGTCGCCGTCGGCGACGATCGGCGTGGCCAGCAGGCCGGTGCCGGCCGGCACCCCGGCCGGCAGGTCGGCCCGCCGCGGGTGGTCGTGCAGGTCGCCGAGCCGCAACAGGCCGCCGATGCCGAGCAGCCCACTCGGGTCACGCAGCACCTCGGTCAGCCCGGGCGGTGGCGGGTCCTCCGCGACCCCGGACCGGACCAGGGCCGGCACGCTGCCCCGGCTGGCCGGGGTGGCGGCGAACACGGCATACCGGGCGCCGGTGACGTCCCGGGCGACCTCGGTGATCCGGCGCAGCGCGGCCGGCAGGCCGACGCCGGCGCCCAGCGCGATCAGCGCGTCGAACAGGTCCAGCAGCTGCCGGGCGCCGGCCGGTGGCTGGTGCCCGGAGTCGACCCGTACCTCCCGGGGCCGCCTGGGCATGGATTCCCGCTCGCCTGCTGGCTCGGTCATGACCGCGGCCTCCACACCCGTCTGCTCACTATAGGTTGTCTAGCTTTACGGAGAGTAGTCACACCGGTCAGCCACCGCCAGCGGCAGACCCGGCTGGACCCTCCGGTTCGCCGCGGTCGGGCGGCCGGTCCGCAGGGCCGGCCAACCGGCCCGGGACGTTCGGAGGTCCGGTCGGCGGTCAGCCCCGGCCGCAGGAGTTGGACCGGGGCCGCGGACCGACGCCGAGCAGCGCGTGCAGGGTCGGACGCAGGCCGGGCACCGCGCCGCTGAGCTGGCGCAGCCGCGGGTAGCCGCGCACCGTCTTCAGGCTGAACGTGCGCGGGTTGTCGGTGGCGTTCACGTCCACCCGGGGTACCGCGTACCGGCCGGCGCTGTGATAGGTGGCGAACGCGACCCGCATCCCGGCGGCGGCCACCGCGGCCCGGGCCGGCTCGTCGTGCACCCCGCACGGGTAGGCGTACGCCGACGGCCGCTCGCCCAGTTCGGCCAGCATCCGGTCGGCGGCCAGCCCGGTCTGCCGGCGCAGCTCGGCCGGGGGCAGGCCGGCCAGCACCGTGTGGTCCATCCCGTGCAGGCCGATGTCCAGCCCGCCGACCCGCAGCGCCACCGCCTCGGCCCGGGTGACCAGCGGCTCGTCCGGCAGATCCGGCATCCAGCGGGACCGGTCGCCGAGCAGCCCGGCACACAGGAACACGGTCGCCGGCACGCCCAGCTCGCGCAGCAGCGGCAGCGCCACGTCGTGCACCGACCGGTAGCCGTCATCGAAGGTGACCAGGAAGCGGCGGCCCGGACCGGACCGGTCGGCCAGGTATTCGGCCAGCCGCAGCGGCTGCCAGCCGCGGTCCAGCAGCCAGCGCAACTGGGCCCGCAACGCCCCGGCCGGGACGAACAGGTTGTACGGGTCCGCCGCGGCCGGGCGGCTACCCACCCCGTGGTACATCAGCACCAGTGGACGGCGGGGCACGATCACGTGGCGGCCGCCCTGGGTACGCCGGACCGGGTGCTCATGTTCGGTGGCGTCGGCCGGTTCTGTGGGGATGGCCGGGGCGTCGCGGACGGCCGGGGCGTAGCGGATGGCCGGGGCGTCGCGGACGGCGCCGGCCGGGTCCGGACCCGGTTCGGGTAGCCGGTGTCCAGCCGCGCGCTGACCGCGCCGGTGCCGGCGCCCAGGGTGACGGTGCCGCCGGTCGGTACCAGCGTCGTGCCGGGCCCGGACGGCTCCAGGTCGACCTGGATCAGGTAGGTCCGGCCGGTCCAGCCCGGCCGCACCTTCGGATCCCGGTCCGCCCCGGTGCCGTAGGTGTACGTCGGGAACCGGCCGGACACGGTGACCGTGCCGTCGGCCTGCCGGACCAGCGTGACCGCCGGCGCGGTCAGGTCGCCGTACTCCACCGCGCGGCGCTGGCAGCCGGCGTAGTTCGGGCCGACCCGGCGCTGGCACCAGAACACCGCCACCTTGGCGTGCGCCACGGTGCTCCGGCCGTCCGAGGACGCGCTCATCGACGGGTACGCGATCAACAGCCGGTCGCCGTCCTGGTCCAGCGGCAGCCCGGCGAACCAGGCCTCGAACGACATGCCGGCGCTGCCCGGTCGCGGCGCGACGGCGGCCAGTTGCCCGGCCGGGCCGGACGGCGGCGCGGCCGACCAGACCGGCGGGGTGGCCGGCACGCTCGGTGCCCGGCTCACCGCGGGCGCGCTGCTGGCCAGCTGGTGCGGCGCCGCCGTGCCGGTGCACCCGGCCAGCGCCCCGACCGCGGCCAGCCCGAGCGGGCCCAGCAGCCGGCGGCTCATCGGATCGCCACCGTGACGCCGTCCGACAGCACCTCGCCGGGTCGGGTCAGGCCGGCCAGCGCGGTCCACACCAGCAGGCCGGCCAGCAGCGCGGCGAGCACCGCGACGGACCGCAGCAGCAGCCGCGGCGGCCGCAGCTCGGCGGTGGCCGGCACCGCGGCCGCGGTCTGCTCGCCCTGCACCAGCCGGTCCGACTGGGCGGCCCGGACCAGCTCGCCGGCCACCGCGTTGGCCGCCTCGACGGCGTCGGACCGGTCCGGCAGCGTGACGGTCACCGCCACGTTGCCGGTCCCGGCGCCGAGTACCGCCGTAGTGGCATCGGTGAGCAGCCCGACCGGAGCACCGACCCGGCTGCCGGCGGCGGCCAGCGTGACCGGCGAGGTGGCCACCACCACGTACTTCTGGCCGACCAGTTGGACGGTGTCCGCCGAGGCCAGCGAGTTGGGCCGGGGAACGAACGAGACCACGCTGGTGGCCGCGTACCGCTGTGGCAGCAACTGGGCCGCGACCAGCGCGCCGACCCCGACCAGCAGCGTTGCCGCCAGCGCCGCCAGCAGCCGGCGGCGGCGCAGCACGCCGTGCCGGTAGGCCGGGCTGGCCAGCGAGATCGGCACCCTGTTCCGCCGTCGCCGCCCCGCCGACCGCCGGCGCCAGCGACCGATGCCGCGCACCATGGCCCACCCCCGTCCCTTGCACTCGTCACTTTTTGAAGTTACTCGCTTACACAACGTAGAGGTCTGGTGCTCCGGGCCTAGCCCGATGTCCGGTCCCGTCCGGCTGGCGACCACTGGGCGGCTGGTTTGGCGCCCTTCGTACGGCTCCGCTGGATCCACTGGTCTTGGCCGGGCGCCGCCCCCGGACCGAACCAAGAGGGCGAGGGACAGGCGGTTGCCGGTTCCCACCGGGGTCGAGGTACGGGGGTCGGCAGATGCGGATCGTTGCTGGAATTCGGGAGTTGGTGGCGCGGGGGTCCGGCCGCCAGGTTGGCGCCGCGGTCGCTGCGGTCACCATGGCCGCGACCATCGCCGGGGGCACCGGCACCGCCCACGCCGCGGACGCGGCCGCCGCGACCGCCGCACCCGCCGCCGCACCCGCGGCCACCGCGGGAATCACGGTCGGCGTGCAGTTCCACGGCATGTGGACGATGTACACCGACGCGCAGCGGGCGCAGGTGCTGGACAAGTTCCAGGCCGCCGGGATGCGCTCGGTCCGGCTGGACGTCTCCTGGGCGATGCTGCAGCCGACCGGCCCGGGCTCGTACGACCCGTGGGGCGTCGGGTTCGTGGACAAGGTGATCACGATGGCGAACCAGCGCGGGATGAAGCCGCTGGTGACGCTCTGGCTGACCCCGCCGTGGGCGAACCACGGCCAGGGTGAGCGGGTGCTGCCGGACAACCCGGCCGACTACGCCCGGGTCGCCCAGTGGGCCGCCGCGAAGTGGAACGGCAAGCTGCAGGGCTGGGAGGTCTGGAACGAGCAGAACTCCCCGGACTTCCTCGAAGGCGCCGACCCGGTCGCCTACACCCGGCTGCTGAAGACCGCCTACCCCGCCTTCAAGGCCGGCTCGGCCACCACCCCGGTGGTGTTCGGCGGCCTGCAGTACAACGACACCGACTGGCTGCGCCGGGCCTACGACGCCGGCGCGAAGGGCAGCTTCGACGTCATGGCCACCCACCCCTACATGGGCATCGCGGACGCCGGGCCGGAGCTCGCCGACGACGGCACGATGTGGACGCTGACCCACGTGCAGGCGGTCCGGGACCTGATGGTGGCCCGCGGCGACGCCGGCAAGGCGATCTGGTTCACCGAGCTCGGCTGGTCCACCCACGCCAACACCGCCAACACGGCGAACTGGGACCGGGGCGTCACCGAGGCCACCCAGGCCGCCTACCTGACCCGGACGGTGGACCTGGTCCGCGCCAGCTACCCGTTCGTGACCCGGATGTACTGGTACAACGACCGCGACCTCACCGAGGGCGGCGACCAGGTGCAGAACTACGGCCTGCTGCACCGCGACCTCACCGCCAAGCCGGCACTGATCGCGCTGGCCCGGGCCAACGGCGTGGCGACCACCGGCTCGGCCGGCGGCCCGACCACCGCCGGCATCGACGGGGACGCCGGCACCACCCCGCCGCCGCTGAAGTCCCGCCCGGCCCCGCCGCTGCCGGTCGGCAACCGGTAGGCCGCGGCCAGCAGCCCGACCAGCAGCCAGGTCAGCGTCTCGACGACCGGGTTGCGCAGGGTGAAGTCGACCAGCCCCTGACCCAGCACCGTGCACAGCCCCGCGGCGGCGCCGGCGAGCAGCTCCTGCTCGCCGGCGCCGCCGCCGGCGTGGTACCGGCGCCGGGTGGCCCGGACCGTGCCGGCCACCCCGACCGCGATCACCAGCAGCAGCGCGGCCACGCCCAGCACGCCCTGCTCGCTGCCGACGGTCAGGAACAGGCTGTGCGCGTGGTCGGGCCGGGTCAGCCCCAGCTGGCCGGGGCCGGGCCGGGCCAGCACCGGGTAGCTGCCCGGACCGCCGCCGAGCACCGGCCGGGCCGCCCACTGCCGCCACGCCTCCCGCCAGATCGCCGGCCGGTCGTCGTACGGGTTGCGCTGGCCGCTGAGCAGCGAGCCGGCCCGGTCCCGGAACACGGCGAGCACCGGGCTGCCCGGCAGCGCGGCGCCGACCAGCGCGGTCCCGCCGGCGATGGCGGCCAGCCGGGTGACCACCCGGCGCCGGCGATCCGGACCGAGCAACGCGACCAGCACCAGCAGCCCGAGCGCCGCCCCGATCCAACCGCCGCGGGACAGGCTGGCCGCCAACGCCAGGTAGCCGAGCAGCGCCGCCGCGCCGGCCAGCAGCCGCAGCGGGTGCCGGCGGGGCAGCGAGAGCAGCGTGGCCAGCGCCAGCACCGCCACCACCGCCGCGAACGTGCCCAGCTCGTTCGGCTGCCCGAACATGCCGGTGGCGCGGTTCTGCACCAGGCTGCCGCCGTAGTGCTCCTCCGGCGGCCGGGCGGTCAGCAGCGCCGCCGCGCAGGCGGCCCCGCCGCCGGCGCAGGCCGACAGCAGCACCAGCCGCAGCGAACGCAGGTCCGGGCAACCGACCACGATCGCGCCGACCAGACCGAGCCCGAGCAGGTAGCCGAGGTCCAGCCGGAACGCCGCCGCCGGCACCGGCGAGGCGAACGTGGACACCAGCGCCGCCAGCACCATCACTCCGGCCGCCACCAGCAGGCCCGAGTCGGCCGGCCCGCGCCGGTGCACCCGGCCCGCTCCGTCCCGGCCCGCTCCGTCCCGGCCCGGTCGGTCCGGTCGGCCCGGTCGGTCCGGCTGGGGCCGGCTGGCCGATGGGTGCGGCTGGACGGGCCGGTCCGGCGGGACGGGCCCGTCCGGCGGGGGCCGGCCGGGGCCGGCCCGGCCGGCCGGGGTGGCCTGTCCGGCCGGGGTGGCCTGTCCGGCCGGGGTGGCCTGTCCGGCCGGGGTGGCCTGTCCGGCCGGGGCGGCCAGCGGCAGGCAGCAGAGCGCGAGCGCGGCGACGGTGACCACCCGGATCAGCTCGACCGGCAGGCCGGGCACCGGCAGCTGGCCGACCGGCAGCGCGAGCGGCACCAGGCAGACCGGCACCGCCGGCCAGCGCCTGGTCAGCAGCACGACCAGCGGCACCGCCGGCACCGCCACCATCCCCAGCGCGACCACGACCGCCCCGGTCACCCGCGACGCCGCCCGCGCCGGCGCCGCCCGGCCGGCCGGATCGCCGAACCGGCCGCCAGGCCGTGCACCGCCCCGGCCATCTTGGCCAGATCCCGCAGCGCCGCCGCCGGTGGCACCGCCGCCACTGCCGCGGTCCGGCCGAGCCGCCCGGGTTGGGGCCGCCCGGGATCGGGCCGCCCGGGTTCGGGCTGGCCGGGATCGGGCCGCCCGGGATCGGGCCGACCGAGCGGGGGTCGGCGCAGGACGCGGGCGATCGGGAGGGAGAGGTAGCCGGCGACGGCGGCCAGGACGGTGGCCCGGGTACCCGGCCGGCCGCGGGCCAGCAGCCAGAGCGCGGCGCCGTAGCCCGCCAGCCGGGCCAGGTCGCGGCCGAGCAGCCGGGGGTCGCGGGACCGGCCGCTGCCCTGGCCGTACCGGAAGTACATCCGGGCGGTGCCGGCGACGGTGGGCCGCTGGGTCCAGCCGACCTCGGCGTCGGCGACCAGCGTGGCCGGCGGGCCGGCGGCCGCGGCGGCCCGGCCGAACAGCACGTCCTCGCCGGTCGCGAGGTGCTCCGGGAAGCCGCCGGCCGCGGTCCAGACCGGCACCGGGAACGCCATCGAGCGACCGGTCGGCATGGTCGGGTCGAAGGTCCGGCCGAACAGCCGCCCGTACGCCCGGACCAGCGGGGTCGGCCGGCGCAGTTCAGCCGGGTCGGGGTAGCCGACGGCGGCCAGCGCGGCCCGCACCGGCCCGGTGCCACCGACCCGGTAGACCCCGGTGAGCAGTCCCGGCGGCGCCCCGTCGGCGGCCGCGGCGCGGAACGCGGCCAGCCAGCCGGGTGCCGGCTCGCAGCCGGCGTCGGTGCAGGCGACCACCTCGTTCACCGCCTCCCGGACCCCGGCGTTGCGGCCGGCGCTGATCCCGGTGCCGGGGCGGAGCAGCAGCCGCACCCGGCCGTCTCGGCGCGACCAGGCCCGCACCCGGCCGGCGGTGCCGTCCCGGGAGCCGCCGTCGACCACCACGATCTCGTCCCGGGAGTGCGCCAGCTGGGCGACCAGCGCGCCGAGCAGCGCGTCGATGGCGGCCACCTCGTCCAGCACGGTGACCACGACGCTGATCGGTGGGCCGGGCAGCGGCCGGCCCGCGCCCAGCCCGGCGCCCGGCCGGCCGGCCACCCGGGCCAGCTCACGGACCAGCAGGGTGGCACAGCCGCGCGCGGTCGGATGCTCGGCGGTGAGCTGCCGGCCGGCGGCGCCCATCCGGGACCGCACCGCCGGGTCGGCCAGCTGGCCCAGCGCGGCAGCCACCGCGGCCGGCGCACCCGGGGCGACGACGACGCCGGCCCGGCCGGCCAGCCGGGCCGCGATCGGGCCGGACCGGGTGGCGATCACCGGCACGCCGGCCACCATCGCCTCCAGGGCGACCGTGCCGAACCCCTCCCGGCCCGGTCCGACGCCGGTCGGCTTGGTCAGCACGGCGACCGCGTCCACGCCGGTGAGCAGCCCGGCCACGGCCGGCACCGGGCCGGTGAACAGCACCCGGTCGGCCACCCCGGCGGCGGCCGCGACCGCGCGCAACCGGTCCGGTTCGGCCGGCTCGGCCGGGTCGGCGCCGCCGATCACCAGCAGCCGCCAGCCCTCGCCGCCGGGGCGGGCCAGCGCGAGCAGCGCGTCCTCGATCCCCTTGCACCGGACCAGCCGGCCGACCACGGCCAGCACCGGGCCCGGGTCCGCCGGCTGCAGGCCGTGGGTGCCGAGCATCAGCCGGGCCATGTCCCGGGGCAGCGGCCGGGGCGGCCGGGGCGGCGGCACCACCACCGTGTCGGCCCGGCCGGACGCGGCGGCCAGCGACGGCGACGTCGCGACCAGCCCGTCCACCAGCCGGGCCAGCAGCCCGCCGAGCGGGCCGTCGTAGGAGTGGTCGTGCTTCACCCAGACGCTGCGGACCGCGGCCAGCCGGGCCGCCGGCGTCGCCACCACCGCGGCCTTCACCCCGTTGGCCAGCACCAGGTCCGGCGGGTGCCGATCGGCGCGCAACAGCCGGGACAGCCGGACGGCGGACCGGGTCAGCTCGACCGGGCGCCGTCCGGTCGCCAACACCCGGACCGGCACGCCGAGGCGGCCCAGCGCGCCGACCAGTGGCCCGTCCGCCAGCAGCACCACGTCGGCGTCCACCCGGTCGGTGCCGGCCAGCAGTGCCAGCAGCCAGAGCTCGGCGCCGCCGAGCACCCCGGCCGAACCCACCACGGTCACCCGCAGCCGCCGGGACACCGACTCCCCGCCGCCGCTCCCGGCCGCCGGCTCGGCCGCCAGCCCGGCCACCGGGCCACCAGCCGAGCCAGCCACCGGGCCACCAGCCGGGCCAGCCACCGGGCCAGCAGCTGGGCCGGCCGCCGGGCCTCCAGCCGGGCCGGCCGGGAACGGGGTCACCTGGTCGGCCGGGGCCGGCTCGTCGGTCATGCCGGCGTCTCCACCGCTGGTCCCGCCGCCGGTCCCACTGCCGGTCCGGCCGTCGGTCCGGCGGCGACGGGCAGGGTGGCCGCGCTGCGGTGCGGCAGCAGGCCGCGCATCACGCCGACCTGCTCGGCGTCCACCCAGCTGGCCAGCACGTACCAGGTGACCAGGTAGAGCGGCAGGCCGAGGGCCAGCGCCGGCGCGAACGGCAGCGGCAGCAGCAGCGTCCCGGCCAGCACGGTGGCCCCGGCCAGCGCCGGCAGCAGCGGCCGGGCCAGCTTCGGCGGCCCCACCCGGGCCCGGGCCGGCGGGTAGAGCAGGGCCAGCTCGACCGCGTACGAGATCGAGGTGGCCGCGGCCGAACCGGACGGGCCGAACCGCGGGATCAGCGCCAGGTTCAGCCCCAGGTTGACCGCCAGCGCGCCGGTGCTGCCGATCAGCAGCACCGGGTTCGGGCCGTCCGACTGCAGCACGTAGGCGGCGAGCCAGGCACCGCCGAAGACCAGCGGCGCCGGCGCCAGCCAGACCAGCGCGGTGCCGCTGTCCCGGGCGAAGGACGCGCCGTAGAGCAGCCGCAGGATGTCACCGCCGCGGCACCAGAGCAGCGCCGCGTACGGCAGGAACACCGCGGCCAGCACGACCAGACCGCGGTCCGCGCCGCGGCGCACCAGGGCCCGGTCGGTCGCCGAGACCATGACCGGGAACACCGCCCGGGCCACCGTCCAGCAGACGAAGATCACCGTCTCCAGCAGCCGGTACGCGGCCGCGTACTGGCCGGCGGCGGCCGCCCCGGCCAGCGCCGCGAGCAGCAGCGCGTCGGCCCGGAACAACGCCATCGAGGCGACCGAGTGCGCGCCGGCCGACCAGGACTCGCGCAGCAGCCGGCCCAGGCCGCGCCAGTTCACCCGCCGCCAGTTGGGCCGGACGCCGAGCCGGGCCGACCCGACGGCCACCGCGACCGTGCCGAGCAGGGTGCCGACCAGGAACGCGACGGCCAGGTCCAGCAGGTCCCGGGCGATGGCCAGCGCGAGCAGCGCCAGCACCGCGGTCACGGCCCGCTGCACCACCTGCGCCCGGGCCACGATGCCCTGCTGCTCGCGGGCGACCGCCACCGACCGGTACGCGTCGGCCAGCGTCTCGGCCAGGCAGGCGGCCACCACGCAGGCCACCGAGGCGACCTCGGCCGCCGGCGCCCCGGTCGCCGCGACCCCGACGGTGACCGCGGCCAGCACCACCGCCGCGACCACGGCGCGCAGCGCCAGCAGTTCGGCCAGCAGGGTGGGCAGCTCGGCCGGCCGGACCGCGCCGCGCTGGATCAGGATCGTGTCGAAGCCCCAGGACGGCACCACCGCGACCACCACGCCGGCGGCCAGCGCGACCGAGAACACGCCGAAGTCGGCCAGCGGCAGCACCCGGGCGGCGCCGACCACGATCACCAGCGTGCCCAGCTTGCCGAGCACCTCGGCGGCGGCGAGCTGCACGATCGCCCGGGCGGTCCGCAGCGTCCGCGGCCCGGGCTGCCCCGGCCGGCTCACCCCGCCGGCCACCCGGGCAGGCGCCGTCCCGCCAGGCACCCCGCCAGGAATCCCACCGGGCACCCCGCCAGGTGCCGTCTCGCCGGGCGGATCAGCCACCGGCGCGGGTCAGGATGGCGCCTAAGGTGCGGACCATGATCTTGATGTCGAACCAGAGCGACCAGTCCTCGATGTAGTTGTTGTCGTACCGGATCCGGTCGTCGATCGACGTGTCGCCGCGCAGCCCGTTCACCGCGGCCCAGCCGGTCAGCCCGGCCGGTACCCGGTGCCGGTCGGTGTAGCGCGGGTACTGCCGGCCGAACTGCTCCACGAAGTACGGCCGCTCCGGGCGCGGGCCGACCAGCGACATCTCCCCGCGCAGCACGTTGACCAGCTGCGGCAGCTCGTCCAGCGAGGTGGCCCGCAGCAGCTTGCCGACCGGGCCGACCCGGCGGTCGCCGGTCACCGACCAGCGGCTCTGCGACTCCTGGGCCGACGCCGGCCGCATCGAACGCAGCTTGAGGATCTGGAACCGGCGGCCGTCCAGGCTGACCCGCTCCTGCCGGAACAGCACGCCCCGGCCGCCCTCCAGCCGGACCGCGACCGAGCACAGGGCCAGCACCGGCAGGGCCAGCAGCAGGCCGGTGCCGGCGACCGCGACATCCATCAGCCGCTTCAGCCGCCAGGTGGGCCGGCGCGGCGCGGCCGGCCGCATCCGGACCAGCGGGATGCCCCGGACGTGGTCGCCGTCCCGGGTGCGCTGGTGCAGCTCGTACAGCCGGGGCACCACCAGGATCTCGCACTTGAGCCGGGCGCAGGTGCGCAGCACCTCGACCAGCGCGGACGGCTTCACCGCCCCGAACGCGACCACCACGTGCCGCACCTCCAGCGCGGCCAGCAGCCAGGCCAGGTCGCGGTGGTCGCCGAGCAACGGCGCCGGCAGGTCCCGGCGCCGGCCACCCTGGGCGCAGTCCAGGTAGCCGACCGGCAGCAGCCCGTACTCCGGCTGGTTCAGCAGGATCTGGCCGAGCCGGCAGCCGACCTGGGCGCCGCCGACGATCAGGGTGGGCGCGCCCAGCCGGCGCTTGCGGGACCGGCGGGCCAGCGGGTACCCGATCGCCCGGCTGACCACCACCGCGGCGATCCCGGCCAGGATCGTCCGCAGCACGTAGCCGACCGGGACGTCCGCGCGTGGGCCGGAGAACGTCAGCCCGGTGCCGACCCCGACCGCCATCCCGGCCAGCAGCCGCGGCAGGTCGTCCAGCACAGAAAGCGTCAGCCGGGGTCGGTAAAGGCCGAAAACCCCGTAGCTGGCGGCCAGCGTGATCGGTGCCGCCAGGTACATCCCTATGTCGGCGCCGGTCCGGGCGGCGACGACCAACATCATGATCATGTCCGCGGCCGGCAACAACCGTTCCGCGCACTGTTGTCGCTCGGCCCGCCGCACCGGCTGCCAGCCCGCGTACGCCTGGCCCGGAATCCGCGCGCCGAGCCCGTCGTCGGCGCCGGTCACCGGGCGGCCCCGGGGCCGGTCCGTTCGGTCGAGCGCAATGACCGTGCCGTCTATCCCGTTCGTCATACCGCGTCTCCGAAGGTGCCTGGGTGTCCCGAAGCCGGTCCCGCCTGATCGTGTCGACGCGGGAACCAGCGCAGCCTGTCGATCTCTCACCCCCAAGGTCCCGCCTGGCCAGCGCTGGCAGGCTCAGCCGCCGCCAACCACCTCCGCGTACAGCTCCCGCACGCGGGTCGTGGTTCGGCGCACGTCATAGGTGGTGCGGGCCCGCTCCCCGGCCGCCGCGGCCTCGGTGGCGGCCAGGTCGGGCCGGGCCAGCCGGGCCGCGAGCGCCGCGCCGAGCGCGGCCGCGTCGCCGACCGGCAGCACCAGGGCCCCGTCCCCAAGTGCCTCGGCGACCCCGCCCACGTCGGTGCCGAGCAGGCAGCGGGCACTGGCCATCGCCTCCAGCTGCACCATCGACATGCCCTCCCAGCGGGACGGCAGCACGACCACGTCGGCCGCCGCGTACCAGGGCCGCGGGTCGTCGGTGGCCCCGGCGAACAGCACCCCGGGCGGCGCGGTGGCCTGCAGCGCCGCGCGGGCCGGGCCGTCGCCGACCAGCACCAGGCGCGCGGCCGGCGCCGCGGCCAGGGCCTGCGGCCAGGCGCTGAACAGCACGTCCTGGCCCTTCTGCCGGCACAGCCGGCCGACGCAGACGACCACCGGCCCGCCGGTCAGGCCCAGCCGGGCCCGGGCCGCGGCGCGGGTGGCGTCGTCCTGCGCGGTGAACGCCTCCAGATCGACCCCGTTCGGGACGACCACACTCCGGCCGCGGATGCCCAGCCGGTGCCCGTCGGTCAGCTCGCGCTCGCTGACGTGCAGCACCCGGTGCGCCCACCGGATCGCGTACCGCTCCCAGGCGAGCACGGCCGGGCGCACCGCGCCGGTGGCGGCCAGGAACGACCAGCCGTTCGGCTGGAAGATCGTCGGGACCCGGCCGCGCAGCGCCAGCCGGCCGGCCAGCCCGGCCTTGCTGGAATGCAGGTGCACCAGGTCCGGACGGGCCTGCCGGACGAGTCCGGCCAGCCGCAGCACCTCCGCGGGCACCGCCGGGCCGGGCTGCCGGGTGGCCGGCCAGGGCAGCAGCCGGGCGCCGAGCCGGCGGGCGTCCGCGGCCAGCGGGCCGTCCGGCGGGCAGGCGGTCAGGACGTCCCAGCCGGCCCGCAGCTGGTCGGCCAACAGGTAGCCCACCACCCGGGCTACGCCAGCCTCGGTCGGCTGGGACACGTGCAGAACTCTCATCATGGCTGTCCGTTGTCGTCGCTGGATCGGGTCACTCAGGGGGATGAGCGAGGGGGTGCCGAGCGAGTGGGCTGCAGGGGACAGCGCGGGTGCGGCAGGCTAGCTAGTACGCACCGGCGCCGCGCACGACCGCGGCCACGGTGCGGAACAGAATCGCCAGGTCCAGGCTGATGGACCAGTTCTCGACGTAGTACAGATCCAGTTGGATGGTGTCCTCCCAGGAGAGTCGGGATCGGCCGTTGACCTGCCAGAGGCCGGTGATGCCGGGGCGGACCAACAGCCGCCGCCGGACGTCGCCGGTGAAGTCGGTGTCCTTGACCGGCAGCGGGCGCGGCCCGACCAGCGCCATGTCGCCGCGCAGCACGTTCAGCAACTGCGGCAGCTCGTCCACCGAGGTGCGCCGCAGCAGCCGACCCAGCCGGGTGATCCGCGGGTCGTCGTGGATCTTGAACAGCAGCCCGTCGGTCTCGTTCCGGCCGGCCAGCGCGACCCGCCGCGCCTCCGCGTCGGAGTACATGGTGCGGAACTTGAAGACGGTGAACTCGGCCCCGTCCTGGCCGATCCGGGTCTGCCGGAACAGCGCCGGGCCGCGGCTGGTGCACCTGATCGCGGCGGCGGCGGCGAGCAGCGCGGGGCCCAGGATGATCAGCAGGAGCACCGCGGCCACCCGGTCCAGCACCGACTTGGCGACCCGGCGGGCCCCGGTGAACTCCGGCTGGTCGACGTGCAGCAGCGGCATCCCGGACACCGGCCGGACGGACACCCGCGGGCCGGCCACGTTGGCCACCGACGGGGCCACGACCACGTCCACCCCGGAGCCCTCGAGCCCCCAGGCGATCCGGCGCACCACGTCGGCCGGCACCGCCGAGGACGCGGCGACGGCGACCGTGTCGATCCGGTACGCGGCGACCACGGCGGCCACCTCGGTCAGCGACCCGAGCGCCGGCAAGTCCGCCCCGTCCAGACCGCCGGCCACCCCGGCTGGACCGGCGGGGAGGCAGGCGCCGACGACGTCGAAGCCGGCGGCCGGCTGCCGGCGCAACTGCCGGGCCAGCGCGGTCGCCGACCGGCGGTCGCCGACCACCAGCACCCGGTGCAGCCCGCGGCCGGCGCCCCGGCCGGCCACCAGCCGGGCCCGGACCAGCGCCCGGCCGGTCAGCAGCAGGATCAGCCCGACCGGCAGCGCCAGCAGCACGAACCCGCGGGCCACCTCGACCTTGCCGGCGTAGCAGCCGACCGCGGTGACGCCCCAGGCCCAGAACGTCCCGGTGGCGACCCGCTTGTACTCCTCGGCGCCGGCGCCGAGGTAGCGGATCCGGTAGGCGTCGGCGGCGGCCAGCCCGGCCAGCCAGCCGGCGCCGATCAGCGCGGCCAGGATCGCGTACGGCACGCCGCTGGCGGTCATCCCGGGCTCGACGCCGAAGCGCACCACGAAGCCGGCGATCAGCGCGGTCAGCACCGCGGCCAGGTCGGACCCGACCAGCACGACCAGCCAGCGCCGGCGCCACTGCCGGGCGGCCGGGGCGGCCGCCGGGCGGGCCGACGGGCCGGTCGGCAGGCCGCTCGGGCCGGTGTCAGGGTGCTGGGCCCGGCGGGCCACCCGGTTCCGGAATTGCGCGGCGGGCATGCCGGGTGGTTCCGCCGCCGGCACGGGCGAGGCCGCCCCGTGTCCCACTGTTCCCCCCGCTGAAAGCACTGCCCGCAGGCCGCTGTCGATCACCTTCGGTCGTGAGTCTGTATAGCACTCAGAGTAACTTCTAGCTACTCTCCGCATCTGCAGGTGTCGGCTGAGCGGTGGACCCCATCCGGGTCCTGACGGAGGTCACGGAATGGGTCGCCACATGCTGATCCCGAGCCGCCTGCGCCCCACGCTGGGAGGCCGGCCGCAGGCGGCCGATGACCCGCCGGACCCACCGCCGGAGCCGGCCGTACCGGTGCTGCCCTGCGCCGGCGTGCCGATCACGGCCTGCCGCCCGGATGCCGCCGCCCGGCTCGTGGTCGACCGCGCCGCCGGCCCCCGGCTGGCCGGTATGGACATCCACCTGTGCAATGCGTACACGTTGGCGCTGGCGGATCGGGACGCCGGGCTGCACACCCTGCTGCGCCGGGCGACCGTGAACTTTCCGGACGGCAAGTCGGTGGTCTGGGCGAACCGGTTGCAGCACCGGCACCGGCGGTCGCCCACGGTCCGGGTCTACGGCCCGGACCTGATGCGCGACGTGCTGGCCCTCGGCCAGCCGGCCGGGCTGCGGCACTACCTGCTCGGCTCCACCCCGCGGGTGCTGGCCGCGCTGACCGAACGGCTGCGCCAGGACTACCCGCAGGTGCATCTCGCCGGTACCGAGAGTCCGCCCTTTCGGGAACTGACCGAGGCCGAACGGGCCGCCCAGGCCGACCGGATCCGGCGCAGCGGAGCGCAGGTCGTCTGGCTCGGGCTCGGCACCCCGAAACAGGACTGGGAGGCCGCCCGGCTGGCCGCCGAACTGCCGGTGGTCGCGGTCGCGGTCGGGGCCGCGTTCGACTTCCTGGCCGGCACGAAACGCCAGGCCCCGGTCTGGATGCGGCACAACGGGCTGGAGTGGTGCTTCCGGCTGGCCCAGGAGCCGCGCCGGCTCTGGCGCCGCTACCTGTTCGGCAACGTCCGGTTCGGCTTCGCGGTCGGCCGGTGGTGGCGCCGGGCCGGCCGCCGGCGCGAATGGCCGCCGCCGACCGGGCCGGCCCGACCCGACCGGCCCCGATGAGGGTGCTGGTCGCGCACAACCGGTACCGGTCCGGGCAGCCGTCTGGGGAGAACGCGGTGGTGGCCGAGGAGATCGCGGCACTGCGCGCGGTCGGCGCCGAGGTGCTGACCATGCTGCCGGGCAGCGACGACATCGGCCGGCTGCGGCCACACCGCCGGCTGCTGCTGGCCGCCGGCCCGGTGATCGACCCGTACGCGGTGCGCCAGCTCCGCCGGCTGATCGCCGAGTCCCGCCCGGACGTGCTGCACGTGCACAACCTGTTCCCGCAGCTGTCGCCCTGGCTGGTTCGGGCCGCCCGGGCCCGCGGCGTCCCGGTCGTCGCCACCGTGCACAACTACCGGCAGAGCTGCGTCGCCGGGTTCCGGTACCGGGACGGCGGGCCGTGCGACGCCTGCGTCGGCCGGCGGCTGCCGGTGCCGGCGGTGCGGCACGGCTGCTACCGCGGCTCCCGGGCGCAGTCGCTGGCGATGGCGGCCGGCCAGGTCGCGCACCGGCGCACCTGGCGGCAGGTGGACCGGTACATCGCGCTCACCCCGCTGCTGCGCACCGAGCTGACCCGGCTCGGCGTGCCGGCGAACCGGATCACGCTGCGCCCCACCGCGGTGGCCGACCCCGGCCCGCCCGGGCCGCTCGGCCGCAACGTCCTGTTCGTCGGCCGGCTGGACCAGATGAAGGGCGCCGACCTGCTGCTGGACGCGTTCACCCGGGCCGACCTGCCGCGCGGCACCCGGCTGCGGATCGTCGGCGCCGGCCCGCTCGGCGCCGAACTGGCCAGCCTCGCCGGCACCCGCCCGGACGTCGACCTGGTCGGCGGCCTGGACCCGGCCGGGGTGGCCCGCGAGCTGCGCGCGGCCGGCCTGGTCGCGATCCCGTCCCGCTGGTACGAGGGCCAGCCGCGGGTGTACGCCGAGGCGCTCGCGCACGCCCGGCCGGTGCTGGCCACCGACGCCGGCGCGCTGGCCGGGCTGGACGGGCTCGGCGTCGGCTGGTCGGTGCCGGCCCGGCCGGCCGCCATCGCCGCCGCGCTGGCCGTGCTGCACGACCGCGCGACGCTGGCCCGGGCGGCCAGCGCCGCCCGCGACCGGTACCGCCAGCTGCACACCCCGGACCAGGCCATCGAGTCACTGCTGGCCGTCTACCGACAGGTCACCCGGGTTGTCCGCGCGGGTGGCTGAGGACGAGCGGTCCAGGCTGGCCGAGGCCAGCTGGGCGCTGTACGGGCAGGGCGTCGGGACCGTGGTGGTGGACGGGCTGCTGTCCGCCGGTGCCCGCAGCCGGGTCTGGCGGCTGGTCGCGGTCGGCCGCGAGGGCACCCGGCACTACGCGGTGAAGTGGTTCCGGCCGCGGTACCGGTCGCAGTGGGCCGGGTCGCCGCGTGGCAGCTGCGGCGGTTCGGGCAGCCTCGGCGACTCGGTGGCGACCGAGTTCGCCGCGCTGACGAACCTGCTCGAGGTGCTGCCGGCCGCGGCCGCGCCGGCCGGCCGGTTCCAGCTGCGCTGCCCGCTGCCGGTACAGGCCTGGGACTGGGGGTACGCGATGTCCGCGGTGCCCGGCCAGCGGCTGGACGACGCGGTGGCCCGGCGGGTGCTGGCCGCGGCCGAGTTCGGCCAGCTGGGCCGGGATCTGGTCGGCGCGCTGATCGCGTTCCACGGCGTCCACGGCGGCCCGTACGGCGACTTCCAGCCGGCCAACGTGCTGCTCGGCCCGGCCCGGGACGTCTACCTGCTCGACCCGGCCCCGGCCGGCGGCTGGCTGCGCTGCTGGGCCGGCGAACCGGCCCCGCCGCACCTGGCCGTGGACGTGGCGCACTGGATGTACGCGACCGCGGTCGGCATGCTGCGCCAGGCGGCCCGGCACCCGGGCACGCTGGCCCGGCGCCCGGGCGGGGTGGCCCGGCTCGGCCAGCTGAGCCGGGCCCTGGCCGACGCCGCGGTCGAGGTCACCGGCGATCCCGGCCTGGCTGCCCAGATCGAACGCTGCCGGGCCGACTACTGGACCCAGCTGAGCAACCACAGCCGGCGGCACAGCCTGGCCGCGGCGGCCGGCCGCCGCCTCCTCGACCCGCGCCGGCCCACCCGCCGACACGGTAGGTGAACATGAGTTACTCTGCGCAACCATGATTCGACCGGCAGTCCACCTGCGACCCGCCCCGCCGGCGCCCGCCGGCCGGTCCAGCCACAGCGGGCCCGCCCAGGGTGGGCCCACCGACCGAGCGCCCGGCGGTGACCGGATCGCGGCGATCCTCGCGGCCACCCGGGGCCCGGCGGTGCTGGACGTCGGCTGCACGGGCGGGCTGCAGACCGACATACCGCTGGCCGGGTCGCCCGACTGGGTGCACCAGCACGTGCGTGCCGCGTTCCCCGAGGTCCACGGCATCGACCTGGCCGCGGCCAAGGTCGACTTCCTGCGGCAGCACGGCTACCCCGCTGTCGACGTGGCGGACGCGCAGGACTTCGACCTGGGACGGCAGTTCGACACGGTGCTGGCCGGCGAGCTGATCGAGCACCTCGAGAATCCGGCCGGCTTCCTCCGCGCCGCCACCCGGCACCTGCGGCCGGGCGGCCGGATCGTGCTCACCACCCCGTACGCGGCCGGCCTGGCGAACGTGCTCTACGCGTGGCTGAAGTTCCCGCGGACGTGTTCGAACCCGGAGCACACGATGTGGTTCTGTCCGAGCACCATCCGGGTGCTGGCGCAGCGGTGCGGCCTGCAGGTGCGCCGGTGGGAGCTGCTGGCCGACTACCCCGCCTGGGGCGCCAGCCGGACCTACCGGACGCTGCGCCGGGTCTACCTGCTGACCGGCCGGCTGCTGCCGCGCTGGCTGACCGCCAACACGATGCTGGTGGTGCTCGAGCCCGCGGCCGGGCCGACCGCCGCCGCGGGCGACCCACCGCCCGGGTCGCCGCACTAGCGCGGTCTGCCCGGCCAGGTCCAGCGGACCGCCGGGCCGCGGCCGGGTTGCCCGCGGCCGGCTCAGCGACGACCGGCCAGCAGTTCCGCGTACAGGGCCGTGGCGCGGTCCGCGCGCGCCTCCAGCGTCTGCCGTCGCGCGTGCTCGAGCGCCGCCGCGCAGCTGCGCTCGTAGCGGGCCGGGTCGCGGAGGATGGAGCCGACCGCCGCCGCGAACCGCCGCGGGGCCTGGCCGGCGGCGCAGACCGGGACCAGCGCCGAGCCGTTGGGCGGGGCGAAGTCGCCGACCCCCTGGTGCCCGAAGCTGACCGTCGGCAGTCCGCTGGCCCAGGCATCCACGGCCTGGCCGCCGAGGGAGTCGCGGACGCTGGTGAACAGCAGCAGCGCGGCCCGCAGGTAGCGGGCGTGCACCTCCGCGTGCGGGATGTGCCCGATCAACTCGACCCGCCGGGTCAACCCGAGCTCGGACCGCAGCCGCTCCAGCTCCGGCCGGAGCGCCCCATCGCCGACGATCTCCAGGCGGGCGGCCGGGAAGTCGTCCAGGATGTGCCGGAACGCCCGCAGCGCGAGCCCAGGGGCCTTTCGCGGTCGCAGCGCTCCCACCCACAGCAGCAGCGGGGCGGCGAGGTCGCGGACCGGCGGGGTGGCCGGCAGCGTGTCGGCCCAGGTCCCGTCCGACATCATCAACTCCACCCGGCGCGCACCGTGCCGGGCGGCGACCCGCGCGGTATCGCGGTTCGTCACGAGCACCACGTCCGCCCGCCGCATCGTGTGCCGGAACCGCGGGCTCACCAGCCGGCGGGTCGCCCAGCCGGCATCCCGGAGGAATTCGCCGTACCGGGACGCACCCAGCAGCGACCGCAGTTCCGGCGGGCAGCGCTGGCCACCGCCGACCGGGCCGAACAGCACCGGCTGGGACAGGTCGGCCAGCGTCGAGCCGCTGTTCAGGGAGCCCAGCGTGACGTGGTGCACGACGTCCATCCCGGTCATCGCTCCGGTCCGGGCCAGCTCGTCCACTGTGGACAGCCAGCCGAAGTACTGCTGCAGGGAGCGCCATTCCTCCCGCATCGCCGCCGGAACCAGCCGGTCCGCATGCGGCAGCCGGGGCCGGCCGGGCACGGCGTGCAGCCGCAGCCGGGCCGGGCCGCAGGTCTGCGCGAACACCTCGATCGTGCGGCGGTTGCTCTCCGGATCCGCCCGGGTGAACAGCTCGACGTCGTGTCCGAGCGAGGCCAGGCTGCGGACCCAGCTCCAGCCGATTCCCGGCTCCGAGCCGCGGTCCGGGTGGCAGGCCGACGCCAGCAGCGCGATCCGCAACCGGGCGACGCGGGCCCGCTGGTCGAGCGGAAGGTCCGCCGGCGCGGCGACGGCCCGCTCCGCCGGTGGCCCGGACCCGTTCACGCGGACGCCGGCTCGGCGCGGGTCTCCGCCTTGGGCTGCGGGCGGCTGAGGATGATGCCCAGGCACCAGAAGAACGGCACGGCGCCGAACGGGGCCTCGAGCTCCACCCCGAAGGCCCCGCTGGCCAGCAGCGCGCCGGGAAAGATGACCGCGAACAGCACCAGCGGGTCGGTGGCCGCGACCCGGCGGCACCGCACCGCCTCCCGGCCGGCGGCGAGCAGCAGCGCCAGCAGGAGGCCGAGCCCGACGAGACCGAGCCGCGCGTAGCTGCCGACGAAGTAGTTGTGCGGGGACCGGAGGTGCTCGCTGTTGCCCAGCGGCCGGCGCGCCCCGGCGGCGCCGAGGAAGTCCGGCCCGAAGCCCACCCCGAGCACGCTGCGACCGGACGAGGCGACGTACTCGTCGACCCGCCGCCACGCGGTGCTGCGACCGCGCATGGTGCCGATGCCGGACTGGTCGACCTGGCTCCTGACGTCGGTCACCCCGATGCCGGCGAGCAGCTTGGAACCGGCCGCGGTCTGTGGCAGCAGCAGCCCGCCGAGCAGGATCAGCGCCGGCAGCGCTCCGGCCAGCAGCAGCTTTCGTTCCCGGTGCGCCAGCCGCCGGGGGGCGAGGTAGAACAGCGCGCAGACCAGTGCGAAGGCCACCGCGGTGCCCAGCACGGCCGCCCGCGCCGGCGTGGACAGCACCACGGTCAGCGAGACGACGACGACGATCAGGTGCCGGCCGCGGCCGGTCTGCAGGAAGCGCATCAGGAACACCGCGCCGGTCGCCCCGACCACGGTCGCGTCGGTCGAGCCGCGCAGGGTGAACAGGTGCAGGTTCTGGGTCGCGTCCAGCAGCGGGCCCCGCTCGACCAGGCCCGGCCACCGCAGCGCGAACAGCACCCAGCAGAGGTGGAACAGCAGCGCCGCGTCGATCAGCCTGGCCGTGCGGGCCCGCCCCCGCTGCGAGGAGAGGTAGTACGACCGGGCCGAGAGGAACGCCACGAACAGGTATCCGTACGGCGCGAAGTCGCGCAGTGCGGTGATGTCGTGTTCGGCGCCGAACAGCAGCCGCAGCACCGCGTAGAGCATCAGGGCGGTGGCGGCCGCGCCGGGCCGCCGGCGCCCGGCCGCGCCGGTGCCCGGGGCAGCGCCGGCCCACGGCGCGGGCACCACCGCGGTCGCCGCGGCCAGGGCCAGCAGCACGTCGATCGGGAAGATCGGGGCGATGCCCAGATACGCGCCCCACTTGGTCGCCGCGACGGCCAGCAGCACCGCGAGCGTGCCCGCCAGCGCGCGGTCCGGCCGGCCCGCCGCCGGCGCGCCGGCGCCCACCGGCTCCGTCGCCGCATGGGCGGCCGGGTGCACTGTCCGCATCATCGCGACCCGGTCACCCGTGCTGCCGGTCCATCCGGACCAGCCGGCCGGCGAGTTCGTCGCCGAGCTGCTCGATGTCGGCATCGACCATGATCCGGACGAGGTCGTCGATCAGCACCTCGGGCTTCCAACCCAGTACCGCGCCGGCCTTCGTCGGATCGCCGACGAGGGCGTCCACCTCCGCCGGTCGCTCGTAGCTCGGGTCGTACCGGACGTGGCGTTCCCAGTCGAGGCCGGCGTGCGTGAAGGCCAGCCGCACGAAGTCCCGCACCGACCAGGCGGTCCCGGTGGCGACCACGTAGTCGTCGGGCTGATCGATCTGCAGCATCCGCCACATGGCCGCGACGTACTCCGGCGCGTAGCCCCAGTCCCGGATGGCGTCGAGGTTGCCCAGGTAGAGATGCTCCTGCCGGCCGGCCTTGATCCGGGCCACCGCGCGGGTGACCTTCCGGGTCACGAAGGTCTCGCCACGGCGCGGCGACTCGTGGTTGAAGAGGATGCCGTTGACCGCGAACATCCCGTACGCCTCGCGGTAGTTCTTCGCCACCCAGAACGCGTAGACCTTCGCCGCACCGTACGGCGACTGCGGCTGGAACGGGGTTTCCTCGCTCTGCGGCGGTGCCGCCGCGCCGAACATCTCCGACGAGGACGCCTGGTAGAAGCGGGTGTCGATGCCGGCGGAACGGATCGCCTCGAGCAGCCGGGTCGTCCCCAGGCCGGTGATGTCCCCGGTGTAGCTGGGCTGGTCGAAGGACACCCGGACGTGGCTCTGCGCGCCGAGGTGGTAGACCTCGTCCGGCTTCACCCGCGCCATCAGGCCGACCAGCGCCGACGCGTCGTGCAGGTCCCCGTGATGCAGGAACAGCCTGCGGTGGGCGTCGTGCGGGTCCTGGTAGATCGCGTCCAGCCGACCGGTGTTGAAGGTCGACGCGCGCCGGACCACGCCGTGCACGTGGTAGCCCTTCCCGAGCAGCAGCTCGGCCAGGTACGAACCGTCCTGTCCGGTGATCCCAGTGATCAGAGCGACCTTTGACACATTCCCCCCGCGACTATCTGCAATTTGTTGACTACGCAGCGTACATCGCTGCCCACCGCCCGCCGCGCTCCGCCGAGCGGGACCACCACAGCGAGGCGTCCCGTAGTGGCCGCAGCGCGAGCCGCCGGGCTGGATCGGGCCGCTAGTTGCAGAAAGTACATGACTCACTACTATCAGCAACGGTTCATGAGCTGGCACATCGGTGGGAGGTCGGATGCGCGCCAGAGCGGCAGCCAAGCGGGCGGTCTATGGTGCCGTCGCGGCCAGCGGGCTCGGTGCGCCTGTCGGCGCGGAGTACACCCGGTTCGGGATGTACGCCCGGCTCCGGGCCACGGTGCGGGAGATCACCGGCGGCACCGACGGCGCCGGCCGGAGCCTGCTGGACATCAGCGGATCGCGCCGGTTGATCGAGGAGGTCGGGCTCGGCGCGGCCGACATCACCGAGGCGCACTACCCGGAGCACAACATCCTGTCCCTGCCGATGGCGGACGCCTCGTTCGACTTCGTGGTCAGCGACCAGGTGCTCGAACACATCGAGGGCGATCCGTTCGTCGCGTTCCGGGAGACCGCCCGGGTCACCCGGCCAGGCGGGCTGCTCATCCACACGACCTGCTTCCTGAACGAGATCCACCTTGCTCCGGACGACTTCTGGCGGTTCACGCCGGCCGCCCTCCGGCTGCTGTGCCGGGGCGTCGCGGAGCCGATCGAGGTCGGCGGTGCCGGCGGCCTGCTGAGCGTGCCGGTCAGCTGGCTCGGCCTGCGGCGGGCGCCGGTGCCGGCCGCCCGGTGGCACCCGCTGCACGCGGCCGCGCTCCGGAACAACCCGCGTTGGCCGGTGATGACCTGGGTGGTCGCCACCAGGACCGGTTGAGCACGCCACCTGTGCGACGCGTGACCGGCCCGGGACAGCGACGGAGGTAGTCGCCGATGCGCATCGTGCACGCTCTCGCCCAGGCCGCGCAGCGGTCGGTGGACGGCTGCAGCAACAGCGTCTGGACGCTGGCCACCGCGCAGGCCGCGCTGGGACACGAGGTCTGCGTCGTCCTGCCGGTCGCCGTCGGGCCGGCCGCGCCGCACGCGTCCGGCCTGTGGCTGGTCGGTTGGTCCGACCGCGCCGCGCTGCGCCGGGTCCGGTCGTGGGCGGACGTCCTGCACCTGCACTCGGTGTTCTCGCCGCGGCTGGTCTGGGCGCAGGCGGTGCTGGCCGGGGCGACCCCGGTCGTCGCGGCGCCGCACGGCGGGCTCGCCGCCCCGATACTCGCCCGACGGCCGGCGCGGAAGCGGGTCTACGGCGTGACCGTCGAGCGGCGGCGGCTGCGGGCGGCCGACCTGCTGATCGCGCTGACGTCCGCCGAGGCCGCCGACCTGGAGCGGTACCTGGGCCCGCGGCGGCCGACGATCGAAGTGGTGCCCAACCCCATCGCGCCGGCGCCGATCCGGGTGCCGGTGCCCCGGCAGCCCGGCCGGGTCGTCTACCTGGGCCGGTTCGACGTGCTGCACAAGGGCCTGGACCGGCTCGCGGCGGTCGCCCGGCACAGCCGGGCCGAGTACCACCTCTACGGCCCGGCCGGTCCCGGCCAGACCGACTCGCTGCCGGCCCCGGTCGCCGCCAACCTCGTCGTGCACGGGCCGGTGTTCGGCGCGGCCAAGACAGCTGTGCTGG
Organism: uncultured Actinomycetota bacterium; assembly: GCA_963714145.1. Classification (GTDB taxonomy): domain Bacteria; phylum Actinomycetota; class Actinomycetes; order Mycobacteriales; family CADCTP01; genus JBBWZH01. Next base: position 6,005,474 of record OY970235.1, read on the forward strand.
ACGGCGCGGCCGCCTACGTCCAGCCCTCCCGGTGGGAGGCGTTCGGGTGCTCGCTGGCCGAGGCGGCGATGGCCGGGACGCCGCTGGTCGTGTCCGTCGGCTGCGATCTGGCGGCCGAGGTGGTGCGGAACGGCTGCGGCATCGCGGTGGACTTCGAGCAGGCCCGCCCGGCGGCGGTGGCGCTGGACCGGTTGCTCAGCAGCGAGTCCGACCGGGAGCGCGCGGCGATGGGCCAGCGCGCCGCCGAGTGGGCCGTCCGGTCGTTCGCCGCACCGGCGGTGGCGCAGCGGATGGTCGAGATGTACGAGGCGCTGCTGGCCGGCAGCGGTCACCGGTCGCGCCGATGACCGGACCAGTGGCCACCCGGCGTGGCCGGCGGGCCGGTCTCGTGGTCGTCGACCAGGCGTTGTCGACGCTGGTCGGTTTCCTGCTCAGCCTGCTCTGCCTCAAGTCGCTGCCCGGCGAGCAGTTCGCCCTGTTCACCGTCCTGTACGGCTGGTACGTCGCGGTCCAGTGCGGAATTCGGGCGCTGACCGGCGAGGTCGCCTACGCCCGGCTGACCGACCGGTCCGGCGCGGCCCGGCAGGCGACCACCGCGGCGGCAGCGCTGGCTGTCGCCGTCGCGCTCGTGCTCGCCGCTGTCGGGGTGCTGCTGTCCGCCGCCGCCGTGCTCGCGTTCGCGGCGGTCCTGCCGGTCGCGATCGCGCAGAGCGCGCTGCGGTGGGCCGCGCTCGCCTGCTACCGCCCCGGGCTCGCGGTGCTGTCCGGCGCGGTCTTCCTGGCCGCGTTCGCCGGCTCCACGATCGGGCTGACGGCGGCCGGCCGGGACCTGCCGCTGCCGGCGCTCATCCTGCTCTGGGGCGGCTCGGCGGCGCTCGCGGCCGCCGTGGTTCTCGGGCACCCGGTGCTCCGGCCGGCGTGGTCCTCGCCGCTGCGCTGGCTGCACACGACCCGGCGCTTCGGGCTGCCGTTCCTGGCCGAGGCGGTCAGCCAGAGCGGCCTGAACGCGATCACCCCGGCCCTGCTGGCCGCCATCGCGGGCCTGCACCAGCTCGCGTTGTTCACCGCGGTGGGGCTGATGTTCGGGCCGGTCACCATGCTGCGCCAGGCCAGCGCCGGGCTGCTGGTCGGCGAGTTCGTCGGGGTAGGCGGCAGACCGGCCGCGGTACGGCGGCTGGCGCGCACCAGCAACCTGCTGCTGGCCTCCGCGGTCGCCGGGTGGACGGCGGTGATCGCCGTCGTTCCGGCGCCGGTCATCCACGCGCTGGCCGGGCAGACCGCCGTGTCGGCCCGGCCGCTGGTGCTCTACTACGGCGCCACCCTGGCGCTGCTGGCGATGCTCGACGCCCTGCAGGCGGCGGTCCGCGCGCTGCAACGGGTGACCCTGGCGTTCTGGTGCCGGCTGGCCGGTGCGCTGTGCCTGCACGTGTCGGTGCTCGTCGGTGGCTGGGCCGACGGCGGCCTGGGCGCCGCGCGGGCCAGCGTGCTGGGCGCGGCGGCCGCGTTCGGCATCAGCTTCGCCGGGCTGCGCGCGAGCCTGCACGGGCAGCGTGCCGAGCCGGCGACCGTAGCGGCGAGCTCCGCCGCCGAACTGTCCACCAGGACCGGATGAAAGGACTGATCAGTTGCTCAGTATCAAAAGCACAACCCGTACCGCGCTGAACCGGTTCGGCGTGGATGTCGGCAGGCATCAGCCCTTCGCCGGCGCCGATTCGGCGGCCGAGGTCCAGATCCTGCGCGCCGTCCTGCCGTACACCCAGACCTCGGCCGCGCGGGTCCTGGGCCTGGTCGACGCGATCCGGTGGATCTGCGCGGCCAAGATCCCGGGAGCGATCGCCGAGTGCGGCGTCTGGCGCGGCGGCAGCATGATGGCGGCCGCGCTGACCCTGCTGGAGCAGGGCGACGACAGCCGCGACCTCTACCTGTTCGACACCTACACCGGCATGACCGCCCCGGACGGCGGGGACCGGGACTGGCGCGGTCGCAGCGCCGTCCCGATCTTCAGCCGGACCCAGACCGGGCCGAACTCGTCCCGCTGGTGCGAGGTGGGGGTGCGGCAGGTCCGATCGAACCTGCTGAGCACCGGCTACCCGACCGACCGCCTGCACTTCGTCGAAGGGCCGGTGGAGGAGACCATCCCCGGCGCGGCCCCGCCGGAGCTCGCGCTGCTGCGCCTGGACACCGACTGGTACGCCTCGACCAAGCACGAACTGGAGCAGCTCTGGCCCCGGCTCGCGGCCGGCGGGGTCTGCATCATCGACGACTACGGCCACTGGGCCGGCGCCCGCCGGGCCACCGACGAGTTCATCGAGAGCCTCGGCCTGACCGTCCTCATCCACCGGCTGGACTACACCGGGCGGCTCATCGTCAAGCCCTGACCGGCACCGCCGTGCTGCCGGTGCGCGCCCAACCTTCGACATGTAGCCAAATATCGACGGAAAGTACAGCAGACGTGATCAGGCCGATCACCGGCCGGCGCGTCACACGCTCGACCGAGGCGGGGGAACATCGTGGATCTTCGTGACTTCGTCCGACTGCTGCGCCGCCGCTGGCGGACCGCGGCGATGCTGGTCGCCGCCAGCCTCGTCGCCGCCGGCTGCATCACCGTCGGCACGACCGCGTACTACGAGGCCACCGCACAGGTGTTCGTCAGCCTCCGGGACACCAGCAGCAACCCGTCCAGCGCGTACCAGAACAACCTGTTCGGGCAGGAGCGGGTGAAGTCCTACGTGAAGATCGCCAACTCGCCGGCGGTCACCCGGCCGGTGGTGCAACGCCTCGGCCTCAGCCTCTCGCCCCGGCAGCTCGCCGGCCGGATCACCGCGAGCGCGCCGGCGGACACGGTGCTGATCGACATCGCCGTCCGCGACCAGGTACCCAGCCGGGCCGCCGACCTGGCCAACGCCGTGGCGACCCAGTTCGGGCAGGTGGTGAGCACGATCGAGTCGCCCGGGGGCGGCCTGCCGTCGCCGGTCGTGCTCACCGTCGTCCGGCCGGCCGAGCTGCCGGGTACGCCGGTGACACCGCGGCCGAAGCTCAACCTCGCGCTGGGCCTGCTGGTCGGGCTGGCCGCCGGGATCGGCCTGGCAATGCTGCGCGAGGTGCTCGACACGTCCGTGAAGACCACAGCGGACCTGCAGGAGCTGACCGGCTGCTCCGCGCTCGGCGTGATCGCGTTCGACCCGAGCGCGCAGCGGTCGCCGCTGGTGTCGCCGTCGGACTCGCGCTCGGTCCGGTTGGAGGCGTTCCGCACGCTGCGGACCAACCTGCGGTTCGTGGACGTCGACAACCCACCGCGGGTGGTCGTGGTGACCAGCTCGATGACCAACGAAGGCAAGTCGACGACCGCGTGCAACCTGGCCATCACGCTCGCCAGCGCCGGCGCCCGGGTGATCCTGGTGGAGGCCGACCTGCGGCGCCCCCGGGTCGCGGACTACATGGGCCTGGAGGGCGCGGTCGGCCTGACCGACGTGCTGATCGGCCGCACCAGCCTGGATCACGTGCTGCAGCCCTGGGGCGACGCGCCGCTGTCCGTGCTCACCAGCGGCCCGCTGCCACCCAACCCGAGCGAGCTGCTCGGCTCGACCCAGATGACCGATCTGTTGGCGACGCTGCGGGCCCGGGCCGACATGGTGCTCATCGACACGCCGCCGCTGCTGCCGGTCACGGACGCCGCCGTGCTGGCCCGGGAGTGCGACGGCGCCATGGTGATCATCCGGCAGAACCGGACCACCCGGGAACAACTCGGCCGGGCCCTGGACGCGCTGCGCAGCGTCGACGCCCGCGTGCTCGGCACCGTCCTCAACATGGCCCCGGCCAGCGGCGCCGACGGGTACGGCTACGGCTACTACGCCGGCGAGTACACCTCCCGGGCGGACCTGCCCCGCCTCGACCCGGATGCGCCGCCGGCCAGCAACGGCACCCGGTCGCCGGGCCGCACCAGGGTCGGCTGAGGCTGGCCCGCGCCGGCCCCGCCCGCGCTGGCCCCGCCCGCGCCGGGCCGGCCCGCGCCGGCCGGGAAGCGATGCCGGCCGGGAAGCGATGCCGGCCGGGAAGCGATGCCGGCCGGGTCGGCGTGCGGGTCGGCCGGGTCCGCGGCCGGCGCGTCGTCAGCCGGCCGGACGGCCACCGGTCAGCCATGGCGCCAGCCGGGGCGGCGGGACGTCCAGCAGGTCCGGCGGATGTCCGGGCTGGCGCGGGCGCAGCAGGGTCGCGCTGAGCAGCGTCCAGGCCAGCGCGGACAGCGCGCCGAACGCGCCGAGCCCGGCGGCCACCTCGGCCGCGCTGGCCTGACCCACCGCGATCAGCACCGGGGCGGCGAGCAGCACCGGCATCAGCGCGACGCCGAGCGCCATCGGGGCCTGCACGTGCCCGGATCCGCGCAGTGCCGCCACCGGCGCGGCCAGCAGCAGCGAGCCGGTCGTGAACAGCGCCATCCCGGGCAGCGCGGCCAGCCCGGCGGCCAGGTTGGCGCCGGCCAGCAGCGCCAGCACGTCTCCCGGCAGCACGGTCAGTGCCACCAGCCAGGCCACCCCGGCGACGACCGTGCCGGCCTGGCAGACCACGACGAACCGCCAGTGCCGGGCCGGCCGGACCCGGGTCGCCTCGGCCATCGCCAGGCCGGCCGCGGCCTGCTGGGCCAGCACCAGCGGCGCGAGCAGCAGCAGCGCGGTCCGGACGCCGGCCACGACCAGCACGCCGGCGGCCGCGGCGACCAGCAGCAGCGCCGCCGGGCCGGTGCCGGCCCGGGCCAGGTCCTGGCAGAGGAACCGGGGCCAGTAGGGGCGCCCCTCGACCAGCCAGCGCCAGGCTCCGGCCCGGCCGGGCACCCGGCGCCGGTCCGGGACCGGCACGCAGCCGATCGCCACCGCCGCGCCGGCCGCCCAGCACAGCAGCAGGGCCGGCCCGCTCACCTGGCCGGCCAACCGCATCGCGATCCCGCCGGTGACCTGCCCGGCCAGCACGAGCGCACCGCTGCCGGCCGCCAGCGCCGGCCGGGCGGCGGCCAGCAGCACGGCCCGGCGCACCTGTTGCCAGAGCAGCAGTGGCAGCGCCACCGCGGCCGCGGCCAGCAACTGCCGGCCGGCCACCGGACCGGCCGCGGCCAGCAGCCCGGTTGCCGCCGATACCGGCAGGGCCAGCCGCAGGGTAACGATCTGCGCCCACCGGGCGGCGCCTACCGGCGGCCCGCCCGGCCCGGCGAACCGCGCCAGGTAGACCTCGGACACCGTGGCCCGCAGCCCGATGAGCACCAGGTAGTAGCCGGCCAGCAGCACCGACAGCCGGCCGAACTCGACCGGCGCCAACGCGGCCACGCCCTGCAGCGTGACCGCGGCGCCGGTGACACCGGCCAGGCCCTGATCGACAACGCCCCACCAGGTCCGATCCGGCCTGGCGCCGGTCACCGCCGGACCGGCGGGTGCCGGCTGAGCGGGGCCGTCAGACTGGCGGTCGCGCGGCGGCGACGACGACGGCCGGCGAGAACCGCGCCGGCACCGCCGAGCAGCAGGGCGACGCCGAGGACCAGCGGGGCCCCGATGCTGGCGCCGGTGTCGGGCAGTGCCTTGCTGCCGGACCCGCTGCCGGACCCGCTGGCCGACACGCTGGTCGCCTCGACCACCGAGGTGAGCACCCGCGCCGCGCCGGTCGGATCGACGCCGGTCACCACGATCGTGGTCGTGCCGGAGTGGCTGAGCAGCACGTTGGTGCTGATCACACCGCTGTCGTCGGCGGTGACGGTGAAGCTGTCCACGATGCCGATGCCGGTCACCCGGACGGTGACGGTGGCCGTGCTGCCCGCCTCGAACCCGCCACCGGCGACGTGCACGCTGCCGCCTGCGCTCACCGTGGTGGCCGAGACGCTCAGGCCACCGGTGGCCGGCGGGTAGACGGGTTCGGCGACAGCGGCCGCGGCAGGTAGGCCGACGCTCGCGATCACGCTCAGGGTCGCGCCGACAAGCAGGCGACGTATGGCCATCCGAGATCTCCCCCGTGACTCCGATCGGGCACTGTCCGTAACTGATCTTGCACCTTGTGTAACCTATTGGCAAGGCCCGGCGATCATTCGCGGGGCACCCCGGTCACTCGCAGGGCAGCAGCGACGTGCGTACCGCCTGCGGCCGGACCAGCGGCTGCACCGGCACGACCGGCGCCGCCGCCGACCCGGGCTCGTGGATGTCCAGCACCACCGTGCGCCAGCGGCCGGGCGGCACCACCAGCGGGAAGCTCCACACCGGGCGACCGGCGGCCGGCAACGCGGTCACCCCGAGCGGCCGCCCGTCCAGGGTGGCCCGGACGATTCCGGCCTGCCGCGGCCCGTACACCGAGACCAGCGCGACCACCGAGCCGGCCGCGGCCGACTGGACCCGGGTCAGCCCGGTGTCGCCCCGCTGGGTGACGTAGGCCGGCAGCGCGCCGGCGGCCGACGCCCCGTTGCCGAACCGGATCGTGACCCGGCTGTCCCGCCGGCCGGCCAGGCAGCGACCGCCGGCGTAGCCGACCGATCGGTGCAGGTAGTAGTCCATCTTGTTGCCGGCCACGTTGTTCACCACCACGTACGCGTACGACCCGGCGGCGTCCGGCAGGGTGCCGCCGAGCCCGGCCGCGACCAGGTCGCGCTCCTCGCCCGGGTGGCTGCTGTAGATCACCAGCCGGCGCTCCCGGCCGGCCCGGGCCAGCGCGTCCAGCAGCGCCCGTGGCTGCGCCGGGGTCGCCAGCAGCGCCGTGACCGCGCTGCGGGCCACCGTCCGCAGGTACCGGTTCTGCGGCTCGCCCGGGGCGAACCGGGAGTAGACCTGGCGCATCGTCAGCGGCACCACGTTGCCGCCGGTGACCTGCTCGCCGGTGGGCAGCCGGACCGGGCCGGTCACCGCGAGCAGGTAGCCGACCGCGACCGGGTCGGTGGCCAGCGCGCCGTCCAGCCGCTGGCCGGTCTGCCGCTGCCAGAGCGCCAGCCAGATCCGGGCCGCGTTCGGGAAGCTCGGGTCGAGGTTGCTGTTCGGCCAGAGCGCCGGGTCCTGGCCCCACTGCGCGGCGAACTCCGGGCCCAGGTCGACCGGCAGCCGGTCGGCCCCGCGCAGGTCGGTATTGGAGCCCAGTCGGTCCACTGTGATCTGTCCATTACGGACGGACAGGAGCGCGTACAGGCCGGGCAGCCCGCCGGTGCCGCGCGCCTCCGCGTTGTTCTGGAACACCAGCAGGTAGCGGCGCGGGCCGGCGGCGCCGAGCAGCGCCGGAGCCAGCCGGGCCGCGCGACCCACGCTGTCCAAAGTGGACGCCGCCGCGGCCAGCTCGGTGCCGGCGTCGGTCACCGCGGCGGCCACCGGCCGGGGCAGCCAGCCGGTGCCGAGCGCGTCCAGCCGGCTGCGGGCGGTGGCCACCGCGCCGGCCGCCTGCGCCACCGCCGGCTGGGCCCGGGTGAACGCGGCCACCGCGACCCGGTCGCCGCCGGGGCGCAGCCGGTCCGGGGCCAGCGCGGCGCCGGCGTCCACCAGCGCGGGCAGCGCCCGGGCGGTCAGCTCGTCGGCCACGCCGGCCACCGTGCGGACCGCCGCCGGGGTGCCACCCAGGTACGGCACGCCCGCGGCCAGCCGCCAGACCGGGTCGTCGGTCAGCTTCCTCGCCCGGCTGGCCCGGCGGCGGGCGTCGGCCAGCGCCGGCCGGGCCTGCTCCGGCGAGCCGGCCAACAGCTCCGCCTGGATCGTCCGCATGTCGGCCCGGGCGGCCACCAGCTCCGAGCGGGCCTGCAGGCCGCGCAGCAGCAGCCAGCCGGCCACGGCGGCCACCAGCAGCACGCCGGCCAGCAGTACCAACCGGGCCGGCCGGCCCGGCCGGGCCGGCTTGGCCGGGCGTGGCTGCCGGGGCACCGGCGGGCGCTGTTCGGGCGGCGCGGCGGCGCAGATCGCGGCCAGCGGCCCGGCCAGCGCCGCCTGGATCGTCACGGCGACCGTCCAGTGCAGCTTGGCCACCCCGCCGTGCGGGTCCGGCAGGTCGTCGTCGGCCGGGTCGTCCGGCCGCACCTCGCCGCGCCGGGCCCGGGCCGCCGCCACCAGCGCCCGGGCCCGCGCGACCGGGTCGGCCGCGCGGCCCGGCTCGGTCGCCTGGGCGGCGGCGGTCAGCCGGGCGAACTCGACCACGGTGAACGTGTAGCGGTGCGCCGGCGGGTGCAGCCGGACCGCCTCGGCCCGCTCGGCCCGGGTCGCGGTGAGCACCAGGTCGGCACCGGCCACCATGCCGGCGGCCAGCGGCCGGCCGGCGAACCCGGCCGGGTCGGCGCCGAGCTCGACCGCGATCGCCGCCGTCCGCGGGTCCATCGGCACCCCGGCCACCGCCTCGGTGCCGGCGCTGCCGACGGTGAACCGGGCGGCCGCGTTCCCCAGCCCGGCCGCCAGCCCGGCCCGCAGCAGCCGCTCGGCCAGCGGCGACCGGCACAGGTTCCCCACGCAGACCACCAGCACGGTGAACCTGCCGGCCGCGACCGACCGCGCCCGGCTGCCCGGGCCGGCGGCCGCGGTCACCCCGGCCGACGCATGCCGGCCGCCCAATTCCAGCGCGCTGCCGGGCGGCTCCAGCGGGCCGGGCAACTCCAGCCGGCGCCGGCCAGCAGACTCCGGCGGGCCGGGCAACTCGAGCGGGCCGCGGGGCGGCTCCACCGGACCGGGCATCAGCAGTCGACCGGGGCGGTGGCCAGCGCGCGGTCCGCGGCGACCTCCCGGTACCAGTCGTAGGTGGCCTGGATACCGGCGGCCAGGCCGATCACCGGCCGGAAGCCGAGCGCGGTCTGCCGGGTCACGTCCAGCACCTTGCGGCCGGTGCCGTCCGGCTTGCTCGGGTCGAAGACCAGCTCGCCGGTGTAGCCGACCACGCTCGCGATGATCCCGGCCAGGTCGCCGATCGTGACGTCGACGCCGGTGCCGAGGTTGATCGGGGCGTCCGCGTCGTACCGGTCCAGCAGGACCAGGCAGCCCCGGGCCAGGTCGTCGGCGTGCAGGAACTCCCGCCGGGGCCGGCCGGTGCCCCAGACCGTCAGCCGCGGCGCGCCGGCCTCGCGGGCATCGTGCGCGCGCCGCAGCAGCGCCGGCAGCACGTGCGCGGTGGCCGGCTCGAAGTCGTCGTGCGGCCCGTAGAGGTTGGTCGGCATCGCGCTGATCCAGGCCAGGCCGTACTGCCGGCGCACCGCCTGTACCTGGATGATCCCGGCGATCTTGGCGATGGCGTACGTGTCGTTGGTCGGCTCCAGCGGGCCGGACAGCAGCGCGTCCTCGGTGATCGGCTGCCGGGCGTGCTTCGGGTAGACGCAACTGGAGCCGAGGAACAGCAGCCGCGGCACCCGGACGGCCAGCGCCGCGTCCAGCACGTTGGTCTGGATCCGCAGGTTGTCCGACAGGAAGTCGACCGGCCGGCTGGCGTTCGCCAGGATCCCGCCGACCCGGGCCGCCGCGAGCACCACGCAGCGCGGCCGCACCGTCCGGAAGAACTGGAACGTCCCGTCCCGGTCGCGCAGGTCCAGTTCGGCCGAGGTGCGCCCGACCAGCCCGGTGAACCCGTCGGCCCGCAGCCGCCGCCAGATCGCCGAGCCAGCCAGCCCGCGATGCCCCGCCACATACGTCAACGTTCCGCGATCCAGCGGACCCTGCACTCCCCCATGCACGCAGCGAGACTACCCGACTACCCAGCGTGCCAGACGGGGACGCGTACTAGATCGAGCCCTTGTCGAACAGCCACTCCATGGGCTGGCCGGTAATTGCGGCAATGCGGTCGTAGTCGGCGTCGTAATGCAGCACGGTCGCCCCGTGCACCTCGGCCGTCGCCGCGAGGATCAGATCCGGCAGCCGAAAGTGGCGGTGCTGGCTGGCCGCCGCCATCTCGCGGTGGACCGCGAGCGCGCGATCCATCGCCGCGGCGGTCACGTCGAACCAGCGTTGACCGTGCATGGCGGCCCACATGTTCTCGTACGTTTTCGGGTCACGCGCGTTGTTGAGGTACTCCAGCGCCGACATCTGACAGGCGGCCAGTCGACTCTCGGCAATCAGCGACCCGATCCGTCGTTCCGCCGCCGCGTGGCGACCCGCCAGCACGTAGACGGAGGTGTCCGCGAGATAGACCGGAGCCGCCATCAAGACGCCCTCGGTTCGGCCCGGGCGCGCTCCTCGAGCGTCGCCAGATCACGCCCTCCGCCGTAACCCCAGGCCTGCCCCGAGTCACCGAAGTCCATGTCCGCACTGGCGAACGCGGCAGCGATCTCGGCAGCCCGCTTACGCAGGGCAAATGCCTGGAGTGCGGCGTTGATCGTGGCCACCTTGGTGTTGGTGCCGAGCACCTCCCGCGCCGCGGCCAGCCATTCGTCATTCACGTCGACGGTGATGCGGGTCATGTTGATCAGAATACACCAGCGGGACACAGGCCGAGATGTCAAGCATCGCCGAATCGACGCACCAATCTGACCACGAGCCGAACACCATGATCAATCGGCACGCACTGCGACCGGGGCGGCTGCCGGGTGCGGGTCGGCCTCCGGAATGTGCGGGCGGACGGACGGCACCGGGCGGTGCGGATGTACCCAGCGTCCCAACCCGTCACGTAGGGTGGTTTTCGATTAGCATGCAGTCACGGCCCGTCGCCAGGGGGGCGCGCCGGCACGGGGACGCTGGTACGGGGGAACGCTCATGAGCACTAGTACCGAAGATCGGCTGGCGACCGAGTACCGGCGCCTGGTCGAGCTGAACGAGGCCAAGGAACGCTTCCTAGCGACCGTCTCACACGAACTGCGCACCCCGCTCACGTCGATCCTCAGCTCCACCGAGCTGCTGGCAGTCGTCGGGGCGCTGGAGGACGACCAGGCAGAGCTCGTCCACATCATCGATCGCAACGTCGGCCGGCTGCTGCACATGGTGGACGACCTGTTGCTGCTGGCCCGGCTGGAGTCCGGCCAGTTCCCGCTGGAGCTGCGGATAGTGGACATCGCCGAGGTGACCACCGAGGCGCTGGACGCGCACCGCATCGCCGACCCGCGGGACGACCTGGAGCTGGTCGCCGACATCGAACCGGGCCCACCGGCCGCCGCCGACCCGGAACGCCTCAGCCAACTGCTGGACCACCTGCTGTGCAACGCGGAGAACTACACGCTGGCCGGCGGCACGGTGACGGTCCGGGCCCGCGCCGACGACGCGCACTGGACGGTGAGCGTGGCCGACACCGGCATCGGCATCCCGCCCGGGGAGCTGAGCCGGGTCTTCGAGGAGTTCAGCCGGGCCTCGAACGCCCGACTGGCCGGTATTCCGGGCGCCGGGCTCGGGCTGACGATCAGCCGCCGGATCGCCGAGCTGCACGGCGGGGAGCTGGTGCTCGACAGCGTGGAGGGCCGCGGCACAACAGTGACACTGCACCTTCCATTCGCGTACGCCCGCCGGTAGGGGGCGCCGGTGACTGCGACCGCCATCCCACCGATCCGGGTCTTCCTGATGGACGACCACGACCTGATCCGGCGCGGCCTGCGGGACCTGCTCGAGGCCGAGCCGGACATCACCGTGGTCGGCGAGGCCGGCCGGGCCACCGATGCGATCCGGGACATCTCGGCGCTGCGGCCGGACGTGGCGATCCTCGACCTGCGGGTGCCGGACGGCACCGGGGTCGAGGTCTGCCGCCAGGTCCGCACCGCCGAGCCGGACGTGGCCTGCCTGATCCTGACCTCGTTCGACGACCGGCACGCGCTGCTCGCGGCGATCGCCGCCGGCGCGTCCGGGTTCGTGCTGAAGGAGATCCGGAGCACCGATCTGATCACCGGGGTACGCACCGCGGCGGCCGGCGAATCGCTGCTGAACCCGGCGATCACCGAGCAGATCCTGAGCGGTCTGCAGACCGGTGCCAGCGCGCCGCCCGGGCCGGAGCGGCTCAACCCCGACGAGCTCTCGGTGCTCCGGCTGGTCGCCGAGGGGCTGTCCGACCGGCAGATCGGTGAGCAGCTCTTCCTGCCGGAGCGGACGATCAGGCTGCACTTCGCCCGGCTGCTGGTCAAGCTCGGCCTGCAGGCCGAGACCGCCAGCACCCGCTGACCGAACCCGCGGGCCCGGCCACCACACCCGGCCACCCGGCCACCCGGCCACCCGGCCCGGCCGCCCGGCCACCCGGCCGGGCGGTCAGGTGTCCGGGTGTGGTGGCGGCGGTGCTGCGGGCGGCTGGTACGGCTGCGGCTGGGGCCGCTCGTCGTCCAGCCGCTCCGCCGCGGCGCGGACCGTCCGCTCCTGCCGCCCGTAGCCGGCCGTGACCTTCCGCAGCACCGCCAGCAGCGCGGCGGCCACCGGAACCGCGATCAGGTAGCGGAACAACGCGTCCGCCCCGGGTAGCTCATGGGTGACGGCGGCGTGGTAGATCGCCGGTGCGGCGATCACCCCGGCGAGCAGCATCGTGCTCGGTCTAACCAGCGCCATCGGATGCCGCCCCCGCCGGAAGGCCGGCCGGCGGCCGGGGCTGCCGGCGCCGGACGTACCGGCCGATCACCGCGGCCTGCGCCGGGTCGGCCTGGAACTCGACCGCCACCGCCACCGACGGCCCGGCGGCACCGAATCCGGCCGACTCGGCGGCAACCGGATCGAGCCGGCGGACGGCTCCGGGCAACGTGACCAGCTGGCCGTCCAGCAGCAGCCGGAGGAAGACCGGCTGGTCCGGGTCGACGCCGCCGGTGGCCAGCAGGCAGCGCAGCCCGCCGGTGCCGATGTCGATCAGCTCACCGACCAGCACCACGCCGACGTCCGGCTCGGCCGGGCCGAGGTGCACCGGGCCGGAGCCGGCGGCCCGGCTGAACCGGCGCCGCTGCTCGACCTCCACCGTGCCGACGGGCTCCACCGTCCAGGTGGCGAACCGGTCCGGGTGCACGGTGCGGACCCGGCAGGGCGCCGCGCACCGGCCGCGCCGGCCGGCCCAGCGCAGCGTGAGGAGGTCATCCGGACTGGGCAGGGTGACGCCGACGGCGAGCAGGGATGCGGCCACGGTCAGCCGGAAGCCAGCCGCCCCGACCGCCCGGACCGGCTGCGCCCGGCCATCGGCCAGCACCAGTTCGGCCAGGCTGCCGACCGCGGGCAACGCGATGAATGGGACGGGCACCCGCTACCCCCCGGCCAGCCGGTCGCAGAGCAGCGCTGCCCAGGTGCCCGCGTTCGCCGGCCGGCCGTCCAGCCACGCCACCGGGACACCGAGCCGGAGCACGGTCGCCGGGTCGCCGCTGAACCCGGTCGCGTGCACGGCGAGCGCGTCGACAGTGCCCAGCGACTGCAGGTACCGGGCCAGGTCGGCCGGTTTCCGGGTGGCGTCGACCACCGCCCAGACGGCGGTCGGCCGCAGCGCCTCGACCATCGCCCCGGTCCACACCGGGTCGTGCCCGGCCACCGGCGCGTCGACCACGACCAGGTGCGGCAGGTCGCCGATGTGCATCCGGCGCGCCTTCCGGTCGGCCTCCAGCACGCTCAGCACCCGCCGAGCGCCCGGGACCGGCACCGTGTTCGGCGTGGCGATCAGCGTGCGGGCCGGGTCCAGCCGCATCAGCTCGGCGAGCTGGCCGGCCATCACGGTGGCCGGCACCGGCTCGCCCACGAGCACCAGCACGTCGCCTGGTCGGGCCGGCGGTGCGGGCGGTGGCGGCAGCGTCGAGACCGCTTGCAGCACCGCCGAGTAGCGGTCCCGGTCCCGGGCAAGCCCGGCCAGCCCGGCCGGCAGGCCGAGCGTGACCAACCTCGCCGGCAGGCCATCCGGGTCGACCGGCTCGGCCGGGCCTGGCGGCTCGGCCGGCTCGGCCAGGTGGGCCGGGCCTGGCGGCCTGGCCGGCTCGGCCAAGTGGGCCGGCTCCCCCGGGTCCGGCGGCCTGGCCGGCTCGGCCGGCTCGGCCAGGTAGGCCGGGTATGGCGGCTCGGCCGGCTCGGCCAGGTCTGGCGGCTCGGCCAGGTCTGGCGGCTCGGCCAGCTTGGCCGGGTCGGCCAGGTCGGCCGGCTTGGCCAGATCTGGCGGCTTCGCTAGGTCTGACAGCTTGGCCAGGTCTGGCGGCTTGGCCAGCTTGGCCAGCTTGGCCGGGTCGGCCGGCTTGGCCGGCTCGGCCAGGTCTGGCGACTCGGCCAGCTTGGCCGGGTCGGCCAGGTCGGCCGGCTCAGCCAGGTCCGGCGGCTTGGCCAGGTCGGCCGCCTCAGCCGGCTTGGCTAGCTCGGCCGGCGCGGCCGGGTCGGGCGGCTTGGCCGCGCCGGCCGGGTCGGCCGGGTCGGCCGGCATCTCCGCCGGCGGCGGCGGCCGGTCGTCGGCCAGCCAGTCCAGCAGCGCGGAGATCGTCGAGGACGGGTCGGTACCCGGCCGGGCCTCCGAATCCGCCCTGGTCACGCCGGCCACCGGCCCGGGGCCGCCGCCCAGCCCGGCCGGCTCCGGCGCCGGCTCCGGCCCCGGCGCCCGGCCGGGCCGGTACGCCGCCGCCGGTTGCCAGGCCGGCGGCGGTCCGAACACCCACGCTGGCTCGGGCTCCGCAGCAGGCATCCGGGCCGGGTCCGGCTCGCCCTGTGCGAGAGGCGCCCGCCCCGACGCCGGCTGGGGCTCCGTCACATCCGGCTCCACCGGCTCCACCGCCCACGAGCCCACCGGCTCCGCCGCCCGCGGATCCACCGACCCCGCCGCCCACGAGCCCACTGGTTCCGCCGCCCGCGGATCCACCGACCCGGCCGCATCCGGCTCCACCGGCTCCACCGTCCACGAGCCCACCGGCTCAGCTGCCCGTGGATCCACCGACCCCACCGCCCACCGACCCGTCCCGGCCACCCGCGGACCCACCCACCCCGCCGCACGCCGGCCGACCGGCTCAGCCGCCGACCAGCCCGATCCGCCCGCACGCCGGCCCGGCTCAGCCGCCGACCGGCCCGGCTCCGCCGGAATCTGGCTCGGCTGCGCCGCATCCCGGACCATCGGCTCCGCCGCCGACCCGCCCGGCCCCGCCGCACGCAGACCCGAACCCGCCGGCAGCTGGCCCGGCACAGCCGCACGCCGGACCATCGGCTCCGCCGCCGACCCTCCCGGTCCTGCCGCCTGCGGGCGCTCCGCCTCCGGCGCCGGCCGGCCCACCAACGGCGGAGCGGACGGCTCTGGCCTCGCTGCAGCCGTCCCCGCCGCCGCCCCAGACGCCGCGCTGGACGTCGCCGGAGCCTCCCCTGGCGCCGGTTCAGGCTTCGCCGCAGGCGCGGATGCCGGCACCGGTTCGGGTTCCGGTGGCAGCGTCCACACCGGCGCGGCCGCCGGGGCTGGCCGGACCGGGGCGGGCCGGGCCGAGGCGGGCCGGGCCGAGGCGGGTGGCGGCCACACTGCCTGTGGTGGGGCAGCGCCGGCACCGGCCGGTCCGGCTGCCGGCGGAGCGTCCAGGTTGCCGTAGAGGAAGGCCAACTGGGCGTTCAACGCCTTCCGCTCAGCCGGCCCGCGCGTCCCGGGCGCCGCCGGCCCCGGTGCGGCGGCCGGGTGCGCGCCCGCGGCCGGCCCGGCTGTGGTCCGGCCGGTCGAGGTGGGCGGTCTGCCGGCCGCTGCGGCACCCAGGCGGCCGGGTCCAGCCGGCGCCGGGGCCTGGCCGTCCAGGCCGTCGGCCGCCTCGAGCAGCGCGCCGACCGACTCGACCCAGGCGGTGTAGGCCGGCACAGCTGAATCGGCTCGATCGGGCCGCACGGCCGAGCCGGGCGACACAGCTGGATCGGGCCGCACGGCTGAGTCGGGCCGCACGGCTGAGTCGGGCGGCCCAACTGGGTCGGGCGGCATGCCCGTGCTGGACCGGCGAGCCAGATCGATCGGCTCGGCCCGATCGACCGGTTTGGCATGCCGGCCCCGGCCGGAAGGTTGTTCGGCACCCGGTTGGGCGGACGATGGCTCGGCCGGCTGGATCGGCTCGGCCCGCCGGCCGGGGCCGATCGACACGGCGCCCGGCTGCCGGCCGTTCAGGTCGGCCGGACCCGACCGCCCGGCCGGACCCGACCGCCCGGCCAGATCAGCCCACCCGGCGGGATCGGCCCGCCCGGCTGCGGCCGGCACACCGGCCCCAGCCGGTACCGACCATCCCGCTTCAGACCGTCCCCGTTCGGACTGTCCCCGTTCGGACCGTCCCGATTCGGACTGTCCCGGATCGGACCGACCAGGCTCGGACCAGCCCGGCTCAGACTGACCAGGCTCGGCCCGGCCCGGACCGGACCGACCAGGCTCAGACCACCCCACCTCGGACTGTCCCGACTCGGCCCAGCCCGGCTCAGCCCGGACCGGCCCCGACCGACCAGGCTCAGACCACCCCACCTCGGACTGTCCCGACCCAGCCGACCCGGCCGACCCGGTCAGCTCGGCCGGTTGGGGCCAGCCGGGCCGGTCGGTCGCCGGTGCCCATCCGTCCAGGCCGGCCGGGCCGCTGACCGCGGACCACTCGACCGGCCACGGCCGCCCGGCCGGATCGGCTGAACCGGCCGGCTCGGGGAACTCGACCGGGTCGGTCCGGCCGGGCGACTCCAGCAGGTCGAGGCCGACGTCCGGGGTGTTGCCCGGGTAGCCGGGGAACTCGTCGTCCACCTCGACGGCGATCTCGAAGCGCTGCTTGGCGAAGAAGCCGCCGACCCCGCCGCGGCGCACCTTCTCGGCGGACACGATCTTGGCGGCGGCGCCGTGGTCCTGCCGGATCCGGGCCAGCAGTGCCTGGATGTCGGAGCCCTCAAGCAGCAATCGCGTAAGCACCGCTCACAACTCCCATGCTCTCGATACTCGCCGCGGTACCGCCGATCTCGGCGTACGAGAGCACCGGCAGCCGGGGTACCGCGACGCGTAGCAGCCGGCGCAGCGGCAGCCGCAGCTGTGGCGAGCAGACCAGCACCGGGGTCAGGCCCTGCGCCTCGGCCTGCTCGGCCAGCCGGGCCGCCTCGCCGATCACGCCCTCGGCCCGGGTCGTGTCGATCACCAGCCGCGGCCCGGTCTCGCCGGCGTGCAGCGACTCCAGCAGGCTCTGCTCGAGCCGCGGGTCGAGGGTGAGCACCGGCAGCGAACCGTTGTGGATGTAGGGCAGCGCGAGCGCGGGGCCGAGCGCGGTGCGGGCGGCCTCGGTCAGCCGGTCGCGGCTCGGGGCCGGCCTTGGCCGCCAGCGAGAGCGCTTCGAAGATCCGCACCAGGTCGCGGATCGGCACGCCCTCGTCCAGCAGGCTCTGCAGCACCCGCTGGATCTCGCCGAGGCTGAGCAGGGCCGGGGTGAGCTCCTCGACCACGACCGGATGGGTCCGCTTGACCACTTCGGTCGAACGCGCGGACGTCCTCGCGGCCGAGCAGCCGGCTGGCGTGGCCGCGGACCACCTCGGCCAGGTGGGTGATGAGCACGGAGGCCCGGTCAACCACGGTCGCGCCGGCCAGCTCGGCCTGGTGCCGTAGCTCGGCCGGGACCCACTTGCCCTCCAGTCCGAAGACCGGCTCGCGCCCCGGCCCGGCCGGGCAGGCTGGCCAGGCCGTCGCCGATGGCCAGCACGGTGCCGGGCGGGGCCTGCCCGCGGGCCGACCTCGACGCCGCTGATCCGGATCGCGTAGGTGGACAGTGGCAGGGTCAGGTCGTCCCGGGTGCGCACCGGCGGCATCACGATGCCGAGCTCCAGGGCGACCTTGCGGCGCAGCGCGCGGACCCGGTCCAGCAGGTCGCCGCCGCTGGCGTCGACCAGGTCGACCAGGTCCGGCGCGAGCGCCAGCTCCAGCGGGTCGACCCGCATCTCGCCGAGCAGCGACTCCGGCGAGTCGGGCGACGGCGGCTCCTCCTCGGCGCTCGCCGCCGTCTCCTCCGCCGTCATCTGCTCCAGCGAGGGCAGCCGCTGGGCGATGATCAGCGTGCCGGCGCCGAGCAGCAGGAACGGGATCTTCGGCAGTCCCGGGATCAGGCACAGCGCCAGCACCGCGGCGCCGCCGATGCGCAGCGCGGTGCGCTGCTCTGGCCGAACTGGGCGGCGACCGCGGTGCCCATGTCCTCGTCGGTGGCCGACCGGGTGACGATCAGGCCGGTGGCGACCGACAGCAGCAGCGCCGGGATCTGCGAGACCAGCCCGTCGCCGACCGAGAGCAGGCTGTATGTCTTGATCGCGTCGCCCGGCGACAGCCCGCGCTGCACCACGCCGATCGCGAACCCGCCGAGCAGGTTGATCAGCGTGATGATGATGGCCGCGATCGCGTCGCCCTTGACGAACTTGGAGGCGCCGTCCATCGCGCCGTAGAAGTCGGCCTCGGCGGCCACCTCGGCGCGCCGCCGGCGGGCCTCGACCTCGTCGATCAGCCCGGCGTTGAGGTCGGCGTCGATGGCCATCTGCTTGCCCGGCATCGCGTCGAGGGTGAACCGGGCGCCGACCTCGGCGACCCGGCCGGCACCGTTGGTGATGACGACGAACTGGATGACGATCAGGATCAGGAAGATGACCAGGCCGACGACCAGCGAGCCGCCGACCACGAAGTGCCCGAACGCGTCGATCACCTTGCCGGCGTAGCCGTCGCAGCAGCACCAGCCGGGTGGCGCTGATGTTCAGCGCCAGCCGGAACAGGGTGGCGACCAGCAGCAGCGACGGGAAGACCGAGAAGTCCAGCGGACGCTGCACGTACATCGCGACCAGCACGATCAGCAGCGCGGCGGTGATGTTGGCGGCGATCAGCAGGTCGAGCAGGAAGGTCGGCAGCGGCACGACCATCATGACGATGATCATGATGACGCCGAGCGGGACGACGAGCTGGCTCAGCCTCTTCCCGATCACGGCACCTTCCCAAGGGGTGGGGGTTCACGGCCGGTCCCTGGCCCGCCTGATCGCCGTCCCTGGCCCTTGTTCCATCGGCACCGGGCCGGACGACCTGAGCGGTCCGGCCCCCATCGGCGGGGGCCGGCGCCAGGTGGTGGCGCGCGACCCTCAGCCGGCGGCTACGCGGCGATCGACAGGGCGAACCGGCCGGAGCCGTACCCGGTCACAGCCACGTCCAGGTCCAACCGGGCGCCCAGGGCGAGCAGCCGGACGGTGGCGTCGCCGGGGGCGTCCTGGCCGGGCAGGAACACCTGGTGCAGCTTCAGGTGCGGAGCGCCTTCCCGGTTCAGCAGCGTGGTCAGCACGTTGCAGACCTCGGTGAAGTTCTCCGCGATCATCGGAGACAGTTCGTTGTCCTCGACGCAGGCCAGCGCGCCACCGGGCGGCACCAGCCCGATCGCGGCGCCCACGTTGGCGGCCAGCCGCAGGTCCAGCCCGGCAACCGCGGAGAGCTTGAGTTTGTCGTCGACGTACACCGCGACCGCGGTCTTGCCCAGATCCGCCGCCTTCAGCGGATCGGCCGGGGATACCGTGACGTCCCGTCCGAGCAGGCCCTGCAGCAGGTCTTTGACCGCTTTGGCGGGGGGTATCTCGTACATCGGCATCACCCGAGGATGGGATCGAGGATCTCGCGGAAGGTCTCCGCCGTGAATGGCTTGGTGATCAGGAACAGCGCCCCGGCGGCCTCCGCGGCGTCCCGCATCTCCTGGGTCGCCTCCGAAGTGACGAAACCGAACGGGGTCTGCACGCCCTTGGCGCGCAGCGCCCGGAGCACCTCGACTCCGGTCATCTCCGGCATGTTCCAGTCGGAGAGGATGAAGTCCGGCTTCTCCGCGACCGCCGCGTCGAAGGCCTGCTGGCCGTCCGCGGCTTCGACCAGGTCGTGCCCGTCGAAGCCGGCCTGGCGCAGGGTACGGGTGACGATCTGCCGCATGACCCGGCTGTCGTCGGCGATGAGGATCTTCACGACGCGACGGCCCTCTCGCTGTCCGTGGTGCTCTCCAGCACCGTGATGTGCACCGGCTCGTCCCGCCACATCCCGTCCAGCCGGCAGATCTCCTGCACCGACGGCCAGCGGACGCCGGCGGAGGCCACCACGTACGGCAGCGAGAGCGCGCACGGCTCGGGCAGCAGCGCCTTCACATTGCCGCCGATGATGTTGGCCAGCTCGCCGAGCGCGTCGGAGACATCGTCCTCGGTGACTTCCTCCGAGGACACCCCGAGCAGCGCCGACGCGGCGTGCTTGGACGCCCCGGTCGAGCACCCGATCACCACGTGGCCGCGCCAGGCGCCGGTCACCGATACAGCCGCGGCGACGTCGCTGACGGCCGGCTCCAGCAGCGACAGCAGCAGCGGGTCACTGCCCTCGGGGTCCAGGAACGACTGCCAGACCTGTTCGGTGATCGCCTGGAGGTCGTCCTTCAGCACTTCCGTCATGCGTCAGCTCCCGTCGGTACGAGGCCCAGCAGCGCCAGCTTCTCCTCGATAGCGTCAGGCGTGAACGGCTTGATCACGTATTCGTGGGCCCCGGCCGCCAGCGCCCGGACGATCTGGCTCTGTTCACTTTCCGTAGTAACCATCATCAGCGTCATCGACCGCAGCCGCTGATCCGCCCGCACCGCGGTGACGAAGTCCAGGCCGTTCATCTCCGGCATGTTCCAGTCGACCAGCGCGAAGCTGGGCACAACATCGGTGGCGTTGAGGAGGTCCAGTGCCTCCCTGCCGTTGCCGGCCTCCACCACCTCGAAGCCAAGTTGCACCGCGATCCGGCGGAGGATCAGCCGCATCGCCCGCGAGTCGTCGATGACCATGGCGAGCATCTGTCGGGCCCCTCTCTACGCGCTGGCCAGCGCGCTGTAGCCGGACTTGAGCCGGTAAACCGAGGTCTTGCGGGTGGCGACCCGTTCGAAGTCGCCATCCAGGCCGAGCGTCGTCTCGGCGGAGCCGAGGAACAGCCAGCCTTCCGGCCGGAGCAGCTTGCGGACCCGCTGCAGGATCGACCGCTTGGTGTCCAGGTCGAAGTAGATGAGCACGTTGCGCAGGAAGACCACGTCGAAGGGCGGCACCGCCGGCAGCGCGCCGGCCAGGTTCACCTGCGCGAAGGTGATGTGCTTGCGGAGCGCCGCGGCGACCTGCCAGTCCGCGCCGACCCGGTCGAAGTGCCGGACCAGCATCGGCGCGGGCAGCCCACGGTTCATCTCCAGCTGGCTGAACCGGCCGCCCTCGGCCCGGGTCAGCATCTCGGTGGACAGGTCGGTGGCGTGGATCTGGTACGACCAGCCGGGCGGCAGCTTGTCCTGCAGCAGCATCGCCACGCTGTACGGCTCCTGCCCGCTGGAGCAGGCCGCCGACCAGATCCGGACGGTCGTCCCGCTGCCCCGGCTGTTGGTGAGCGCCGGCAGCACGCTCTCGGTGAGCAGGGAGAACGGCTCGATGTCGCGGAACCAGGACGTCTCGTTGGTGGTCAGCGCCTCCACGATGGTCTTGGTCATGCCCGGGACGGGCCGCCGCTGCGCCGTGCTGATGTACTCGGTGACGCTGCTCATGCCGGCCTTGCGGGCCAGCGGCAGCAGCCGGGACTCGACCAGATACTCCTTGCCCGGCCCGAGGACGATCGCCGACTCGCGCCGGACGAGGTCGCAGACCCAGCTGAACTCCTGTGCGTTCAACGCCATGAGGCCACTGCCTTCGGTTGCGCGCCGCGGCCCTGCGCGGCGCGGCTGACGACATGGGAGGCGACCCGGTCAAGGGGCAGCACCGAGTCGGCGAGACCGGCTTCGGCGACGGCGCCGGGCATCCCCCAGACAACCGAGCTCGCCTGGTCCTGCGCGACGATCTCCGCCCCGCGGGCGTGCAAGAGCTGACACCCGACCAAGCCGTCGTGGCCCATCCCGGTGAGGATGACCACGAGCGTGTTCGCGCCGTAGACCGGCGCGATCGAGCGCAGCATCACGTCCACCGCCGGGCGGCAGAAGTTCTCCGGCGGCGCCTGCGTCAGCCGGGTCTGCACGACACTGCGGCCACGGGCCACCTCCAGGTGGTAGTCGCCGGGCGCGAGGTAGAGGCACCCGGCATCGAGCGTCAGCCCATCGGTCGCCTCCACCACCCGCATCGGGGCGGCCCGGTCCAGCCGCTGCGCGAACATCCGGGTGAACACCGGAGGCATGTGCTGCACCACCACGACCGGAACCGGAAAGCTGGCGGGCAGCCCACAGATCACTTTGGTCAGCGCGTCCGGGCCGCCGGTGGAGCAGCCGATCGCGACCAGGTCGACCCGCCCGGGCTTGGGCCGGGCGGAGCTGACGGCCACCGGGTGCGGCGGCGCCACCGGCCGGACCGGGGCCGCCGCGGCCGGCGCGACCGGCGCGGCCGACCGGGCCGACGAGCCGGGGCGCTTGCACAGCGCGTGGATGCGCGGGATCAGCTGGTCCTGCACGTTCTTGCGGGCCTGGGCGAAGCTGCCGGTATTGCTCGGCTTCGTCACGTAGTCGCTGGCACCCAGCGACAATGCGGTCAGCGTCGCGGCCGCACCTACCTCGGTGAGCGTGCTGAACATGATCACCGGCAGCCTGCTGCGGGTCTTGCGCAGTTCCTTCAGCGTGGCGAGGCCGTCCATCTCGGGCATCTCGATGTCCAGCGTGATCAGGTCGGGCAGCAGCTGCTCGATCTTCGCCAGCGCCAGCCGACCGTTCGCCGCGGTGCCGACCACCTGGATCTCCGGGTCTTCGGCCAACGCGTCGGTGACCACCCGACGCACCAGCGCCGAGTCGTCCACCACGAGTACCGAGATCACGGGCAGCCTCCACGGGTCGCCGCGCCGCGCGCGCGGCGAGGACCGTTCCGGCTCTCCTATCGGCCCACCAACCGGTCGGCTGAGGATTCTCCGCCGACCGGGGGTCGGCCTGGTCGGCCAGCGGCGGCCGGCCCGGGGTCCGTCAGCCGCCGAACCCGGCCAGGTACGGCTCCAGCAGGCGCTCCCCGGTCTTCCGGTCCACCAGGTCACTGACCAGCAGCGCCTGCACCCCGCCGCTGAGCGCGTTCCAGCAGCCGGCGGCCAGGTCGGCGACCGGCACCCCGGCATCGTGCACCGCCACCACCAGCTGCAGCTGGGCCGCCGCGGCGGCCCGCACCCGGCCGGACAGGTGCACCGCCCAGGAGGCCGAATGCATCGCGGCCGCCCAGTCCGGCCGGGCCCGGTTCTGGTCGACCACCTCGTTGAGCCGGGCCACCTCGGCCGGGGTGGCCTGGCGTACCCGGTCCAGCGTGCGGGCCACGACGCGGTGCTCCGGGCCGAGGTCGGCCGGCCGCGCGGGCATCCGCCGGGCCGCCGCCACCCAGCCGGCGGCCAGCCGCCGCCGGGTCGGCGCGGACAGTTCCTCGCGCAGGTAGGACGCGACCAGCGCGTCGCACAGCAGCGCGCTGGCCCGGGCCGCGGGCTCGCTCTGCCGGCCGGCCGCCTCCCGCCGGCGGGAGCGGCGGTTACCCACCCAGCTCTCGATGCCCTCGTCGTCCAGATCCGCCGGCATCGGGCGGTCAGCCCGGCCGGATCGCTCACCGGGTCCGGCCGGCGGGTCGGCCGGAGCCCGGCCGGGCCGGTCGCCCAGCGGGCCGGTCAGCGGGTCGGCCGGATCGGCTGGATCGGCCGGGTCGGCCGGCGGGTCGGCGGCCCAGGTCCAGTCCAGCACGTCGTGCCGCAGGCAGTGCAGCAGCGCGTTCAGGCTGCCGATGGGTGCGCGCTCGACCAGCCGCAGCGAGACCGACGGGTCCATCGCGGCCAGTGCCCGGACCGGGTAGCGGCGCAGCTCGGCGGCGTCGACCTCCTGCCAGAGCCCGACTCGCATGTCGTCGTCCGGCAGCCGGGCGGCCAGCACGCCGAGGTCCTCGGGCGCCAGGGTGAGCGCGGCGAGCAGCAGCTCCGCGGTCGCGGCGCCACCGTCCAGGCGGGCCAGGTCGAAGCCGAGGACGGGCGCGCTCACCAGGCTGTACACGGCTCAAGTCTGTCAGGTCGAACGGCCACTGTAGTTACTTTCCGTGAACGTGCCTGGCCGACGCGACGAAAAGCGTCGATTCTGACTACCGAATGTAATCAGGGGGCAACCGGCACAATGGAAGAGGTGGCGCGCCAGCCCCTCCCTGGCGCGCCACCCCTGCTCTGGACGGACGGGCTTCGGTGCCCCCTGCTCGCGGAGAACGCTCGCCGCCGCGTCCGTCATGCTGACCGCGGGGCCGAGCCCCGCGAACCCCACGGTGCGACCGGCGCCGGTCCGCGTCGTGCGGCGGAACAGCGCGCCGGCTCAGACCTTGAAGCGGTGCACCAGTTCGGCCAGCTCGGTGGACATCCGGGTCAGCTCCTGCACCGCCGCCCGCGACTCCGCCACACCCTGGCTGGTGGTCTGCGCGCCCTCGGCCACCCCGGTGATGTTGGAGGCGATCTCGGTGGAGCCGGTGGCCGCGTCGCTCACGCTGCGGTTCATCTCGTTCGTTGTCGCGGTCTGCTCCTCCACCGCCGAGGCGATCGTGAGCTGGTAGTCGTTGATCTGCCCGATGATCCGGCCGATCTCACCGATCGCCTCCACCGCGCCGGCGGTGTCGGCCTGGATCGCCTCCACCCGGCGGGAGATGTCCTCGGTCGCCTTGGCCGTCTCCTGGGCCAGATCCTTGACCTCGTTCGCGACCACCGCGAACCCCTTGCCCGCCTCACCCGCGCGGGCCGCCTCGATCGTCGCGTTCAGCGCCAGCAGGTTCGTCTGCTCGGCGATCGACGTGATCACCTTCACCACGTTGCCGATCTCCGTCGAGGACTCCCCCAGCTTGCTGACCGTGGCGTTGGTCGCCTCAGCCACCGACACCGCCTGCGCGGCGACCTTCACCGCCTCGTTCGCGTTCTGCGAGATCTCCCGGATCGACGCGCCCATCTCCTCGGATGCGCTCGCCACCGTCTGCACGTTGCGGGAGACCTGCTCGGCCGCGGTGGCCACCACATTCGCCTGCGCGCTGGTTTCCTCGGCCGAGGCGGCGATCGAGCTCGAGGTGGCGGTCATCTCCTCCGATGCCGTCGACAGCGACGACGCCGAGTCGTCCATCATCTTCACCGCGTCGTGCATCGACCCGGTCGCCTGGTTCAGGGCCCGCGCCATGTCGCCGATCACGCCCTTGTTGTCGATCGTCACCGACTGGGTCAGGTCACCTTCCGCCACCGACCGCAGCACCGCGCTCACCTTGCCCAGCGGCCCGACGATCTGCCTCACCACCCACAGGCCGACCAGCATCGCCAGCCCCATCCCCACGACCAGCAGGATGATCACCATGGTGCGGCTGCGCTGGTACGCCGACTGGGAGCTGTCCGCCGCCGCCGCCGATTCCGCCGCCTCCCCCTGGATCAGCTCGGCGATCGCGGCCCGCTGGGTTGCCGCGAGTGGAGCGGCCGAGGCCGTCCAGACATCCGTGTACTTGGCGACGTCGCTCGCCTTCGCCGCCGGGATGAGCTGCTCGTCGCGCAGCGCGCGGTAGGCGCTGATCGCCCTGGTCAGCTTGGCCAGCGTGGCGGTCTCGGCCGGCTTGTCCGGCTTGTACCCGGCCAGGCCCGCGTCGACCACGGCGTCGTCCTTGACCACGGCGGCGAGGTCGGTCGCGGTGGCGGCCGGGTCCGGCGCCAGCGCCGCGACGGCCAGGTGCTGGAAGCCGGCGAGAATGCCGGCATCGACGCTGGCCAGCTCCTGCACCCGGGGCAGCCTGGTGTCGGCGAAGCTCTGCGTGTCCGCGTTGGCCGAACTGAGCGTGGACAGCGAGATCACCGCGACGACGACCCCTACGACGGCCGCGAACCCGATCGCGGCCAGGATCTTGGTACGGATCGTGAGGTCGGCGAGCCGGCCCTTGATACCCCGGCGCTGGCCGGCGGGAGCGTTGCTCATGAGAGCCCTCTCATCTGGAGTTCCGGCAAGGTGACGGTCACGGGTCAGACCGTGAACCGGCCGACCAGGGTCTGCAGCTCGGCCGACATCCGGGTCAGGTCGTCGACGGCCTGCTGCGCCTGCGCCACGCCCTGCGTGGTGTTCGCGGCCGCGCTGGCCACCCCGGAGATGTTCGCGGCGATCTCGGTGGAACCGGTCGCCGCCTCGCTCACGCTGCGGTTCATCTCGTTCGTTGTCGCGGTCTGCTCCTCCACCGCCGAGGCGATGGTGAGCTGGTAGTCGTTGATCTGCCCGATGATCCGGCCGATCTGCCCGATCGCGTCGACCGCGCCGGCCGTGTCGGCCTGGATCGCCTCGACCCGGCGGGAGATGTCCTCGGTGGCCTTGGCGGTCTCCTGGGCCAGGTCCTTGACCTCGTTCGCGACCACGGCGAACCCCTTGCCCGCCTCGCCGGCCCGGGCCGCCTCGATCGTCGCGTTCAGCGCCAGCAGGTTGGTCTGCTCGGCGATCGAGGTGATGACCTTGACCACGTTGCCGATCTCGGTGGACGACTCACCCAGCTTGCCCACGGTCGCGTTCGTGGCCTCGGCCACCGAGACGGCCTGCCCGGCCACCTTCGCCGCCTCGTTCGCGTTCTGCGAGATCTCCCGGATGGACGCGCCCATCTCCTCGGACGCGCTCGCCACCGTCTGCACGTTGCGGGAGACCTCGCCGGCCGCCGCGGACACCACGCCGGCCTGCGCGCTGGACTCCTCGGCGCTGGACGCGATCTGCGCGGAGGTCGCGCTCAGTTCCTCGCTGGCCGCGGCCAGCGAGCCGGCGGACTGGTCGATCGTGCGCAGGGTGGTGCGCATGCTGTCGGTGGCCCGGTTCAGCGACCGCGCCATCACCCCCAGCTCGTCCTTGCTGGTCAGGTCCAGCTGCACGGTCAGGTCGCCGTCGGCCATCCGGTCCAGCACGACGGCCACCCGCCGGAGCGGGTTGACGATCAACCGGGCCACGTAGAGTGCCGCGCCGAGGCCGATCACCAGCCCGACCACCAGCAGGATCAGCACGGTGCGCTTGCCGCTGTTGGCCGTCGACACCGACCCGTCGGCCTCCGCCTTCGCGTCGCTCTGCTCCCTCGTGCTGAGCTGCTCCAGCATGCCGGTGGTCTGGGTCACCAGCGACTGAGCCTTCTCCGCGTACGCCTTGGCCCAGCCGACGCGGTCCCCGGTGCGGCCCAGCGGGAAGAGCACGTCCACGTACACCGCCCGGAGCTGGGACCAGGCCTGCTCGTACCGGCTGAACTGGGCCAGCAGCTCGGGGTCCGTCTCGACCGACCGGAACGTGGCCACGCCGGCGGTGAACCCGGCCTCATGGGTCGCGAAGTCCTTCTCGTGGCTGGCGATCCCGGCTGCCGACGTCGCGGCGACCTGTAGTGCGGCATCCGCGCGCATCCGGATCTGGGCCTTGAGCACCTCGTTGATCGCGACCACCGGCCGGATCCCCGCGATGTACACGCTCTCGGCCTTGGTGCTGACCGAGCCGAGCTTGAGGACGCCAACCACGCCGACGCTCAGCGCCACCAGCGCGACCAGACCGACCGTGATCAGGATCTTGGCGTTGACCGAGCGGTCGGTGATCATGCGGGTGAGCGGATTGCCGCCCGACCCGGCAGCGGCCGGACCGTCGGAGCTGTCGTTGGCCACGGGCCTAGCCCTTCCCGGCCGTGATGGATGTGTCCACGGCCCGCTGCACGTCGAGCGCGAGCATCAGCCGGTCGTCGAGCTTGAACGTCCCGGCGATGAGTTCGCGGGTCGGCCCGGCCAGCGTGTCCGGCGTCCGCTCGATCGAATCGTCGGTCAGCTCGACCACCTCGCCGATCCGGTCCACCAGCAGGCTGACCGCCTCGTCCTCCAGCCGGACGATCACGTTCATCACCGGTTCGGACAGGTCTGTGCGGCCCCAGCCCGAGCTGCACCCGCAGGTCGACCGCGGCGATCACCTGGCCCCGCAGGTTGAACAGGCCGCCCACCGCGGGCGGGGCCAGCGGCACGTGGGTGTACTCGGAGAACCGCAGCACCTCCTGCACCTTCGCCACGTCCACGCCGAAGAGCTGGTCGGCCACCTCGAAGGTGGCGTATTTGCGGCTGGTCATCTCAGGCCACCATCTCGCTGCTCGGGTGCGGCGCCTCCAGCGCGGCGGCGTAGAACATCGGGTCGGCGGCGAGGATGGCCTGCCGGACGTCGAGCAGCTCGGTGACCCGCTGCTGGATCACCGCCGAGCCGAGCAGCCCACTGTCCTGCAGATCGCTGCGGGTCTCGACCAGGTCCTCGACGATGTCCAGCATCTGTTCCACCGCCAGCGCGACGCTGCGGCCGCCCTCGGTGTAAACCACCACGGGCACCGATTCCTCGTCCATCGGGGTGGGCACGCCGAGCAGGTGCGCGAGGCGGACCAGCGGCAGGATCTGATCCCGGTACTGCACCACCTCGCGGTTGCCGACCCGCTCCACCCGGTCGACCGGGAACTCCTCCAGCCGGGTCACCATGTCCAGCGGGATGGCCACCCGCCGGTCGCCGACGCCGGCGATCAACAGCCGGTCCGCGGTGCTGGCCCGCAGCTGCGGGTCGGCGACGCTGGACAGCTGGTCGGCCGCCTCGGCGGACAGGTGCGAGCGGCGGGCGAGCGACTGGACGTCCAGGATCAGCGCCACCCGGCCGTCGCCGAGTGATCGTCGCGCCGGCGTACATGCCGATGTCCTTGAACCGGGCGGTGAGCGGCTTGACCACGATCTCCTCGGTGTTCAGCACCCGGTCGACGATCAGGCCGAACCGGCGCCCGTCGGCCTGCAGCACCGCCATGTAGCCGCTGTCGCTGTCCCCCCGGGCCGGCAGCCCGAGCGCGTGGTCGAGCCGGACCAGCGGTAGCAGCCGGCCGCGCAGGCGGTACACCGGAGCCCCGGACACGTTCTCGATCTTCGAACCGGCGGTGCCGTCCAGGAACACCAGCTCGTGCACGGCCACCTGCGGGATGGCGTACCGCTCCGGCCCGCACTCCACCGTCAGCGCCTGGACGATGGCCAGCGTGAGCGGGATCGTCAGCCGCCAGGTGGTGCCCTTGCCGAGGGTCGAGTCGACGTCGACCGCGCCGCCGATCCGCTCGATGTTGGTCTTCACCACGTCCATGCCGACACCGCGGCCGGACACGTTGGTGACCGCCTTCGCCGTGGAGAAGCCGGGCCGGAACAGCAGCGCCAACAGCTCCCGGCGGTCCATCCGGGCCAGCTGGTCGCGGGTGATCAGGCCGCGGTCCAGCGCGGTGGTGGCGATCCGGTCCGGGTCGATGCCGGCGCCGTCGTCGGACACCTCGACGATGACGTGCCCGCCCTCGTGGTAGGCGCGCAGGGTGAGCGTGCCCTCCGGGTCCTTGCCGACCTCCAGCCGGGCGGCGGGCCCCTCGACCCCGTGGTCGACCGCATTGCGCACCAGGTGCGTCAGCGGGTCCTTCACCGCCTCCAGCAGGCTGCGGTCCAGCTCGGTCTCCCGGCCGACCTGGGCGAGCCGCACCTGCTTGCCGCAGGCGCCACTCAGGTCACGGACGACCCTGGGCAGCTTCGCCCAGAGGTGTTCGATCGGCTGCATGCGCGTCTTCATGACGCTCTCCTGCAGCTCGCTGGTGATCAGGTTCGAGCCGCTGGGTGGTCCGGGTGAGCGCGGCGCTGGCGCTGTCGCCGACGCCCAGGATCAGCTGGTTGCGGGTCAGCACGAGCTCGCCGACCAGCCGCATCAGGGTGTCCAGCAGATCCACGTCGACCCGGATCGAGCTGTCCGCCACGCTGCGCTTGGTGCTCGACGGGCCCGCCGGCTCGTCCGCGGCTGGCTCCGCCTCCCTGGCCGGCCCGCTGACCACCGATCCGCCCGGCAACGCGGCCGCCGACCCGGGCGCGGGGTCGGCCGGACCGGACCCGGCGTGGGATGCCGCGGCCAGCAATTCGGGGGTGGCCACCGCCGGCTCGACCGCCGGGCTGGCCGGCGGCGCGGCCGGCTTCGCGCCGGCGGGCGATCCGAGGTCCTCGATGCAGGCGGTGACCGCCTCCATCGCGGAGTCGATGTCGATCTCGCCGTCGGTGCCGGTGGCCTCGATCTCGGCCAGCAGCGCGCGCACCGTATCCACCATGCGCAGCAGCGCGTCGGCACTCACCAGGGTTATCGACTGGGTGCCGTCCCGCAGCCGGGAGAGCAGCGACTCACCGGCGTGGGTCAGCCGCTCCAGCCGGCCGAAGGCGAGGAAACCGCTGGTCCCCTTGATCGTGTGGATGGTCCGGAAGATGCTCGACAGCAGGTCCCGGGAATCCGGCTGCTGCTCCAGCGCGACCAGGTCACGGTCGAGCTGATCCAGGTTCTCATGGCTCTCGACCAGAAATTCCTGGACGATTTCGTCCATCTCGTCCACAATTATCCTCCCCCGATGAGTCGCGTCCGTCCTATCGACGGCGGCCCGGGGTGGCTGAGAAAAAGATCGGCGCGCCGGTAAGCGGTGGCCGTTCGCCTTAACCCGGCAGCCGCGGCGCCGATGAACAGACCGGTGGCCCACGGACGGGGCACTGAGCCGGCTGAGCGTCACGACGGCGTCCCGGCCCCAACCCGCACACCCCCACGGACGGCCGTCGTGATAATGCTGACTCGGCTTGGCGGGCCTGTGTTCGCGTTGAACCAGGACCTGATCGAGCGTGCCGACTGCACGCCGGACACGGTCGTCACGCTCGTGGACGGCACCAAGTACGTGATCACCGAATCGCTGGCCGACCTGGTCGCTGCTGATCCGGCAGTTCCGGGCGTCGGTGATCAACGAGGCGCAGCGGCTGGAGCGACACCCCGCCGGCCGCACGCCCGGCCATCCGGACGGACCGCCGGCCGGCGCCGTCGTCCCATTGCACCGCCGGGAGACCTGATGGATCCGGCCGGCTTCGCCGGCATCGGGTTGGCCTTCGCCGCCATCTTCGTCTCGATGCTGCTGGAGGGCGGCAACCCGGCCTCGATCATCCTGATCCCGCCGATCGTCCTGGTGATCTTCGGCACGCTGGGCGCCGCGATGGCCGGCGGCCTGCTGAAGGACACGATCGGCCTGGGCAAGCTGCTGCAGCGGACCCTGATGACCAAGGTCACGCCGCCCGACGTCCTGGTCGACGCGGTCGTGAAGCTGGCCGAGCGGGCCCGCCGGGAGGGCCTGCTGGCCCTGGAGGACGCGGTCAGGGCGGTGGAGGACCCGTTCCTGCGCCGCGGCCTGGAGCTCGCCATCGACGGCACCGACCCGGAGGAGCTCCGCGAGATCCTG
This sequence comes from uncultured Actinomycetota bacterium, assembly GCA_963714145.1. GTDB lineage: Bacteria > Actinomycetota > Actinomycetes > Mycobacteriales > CADCTP01 > JBBWZH01. The sequence continues at coordinate 6,036,499 of OY970235.1, forward strand.
GAGGCCGAGGTCGAGGCCAAGCGCAAGGCCGACAACGTCGGCGCCAAGATCTTCGCGGACATGGGCGGCTACGCGCCCACCATCGGCATCATCGGCACCGTCCTCGGCCTGGTGCACGTGCTGGAGAACCTGAGCGACCCGGACAAGCTGGGCCACCTGATCGCCGGTGCCTTCGTCGCCACGCTCTGGGGCGTGATGACCGCCAACGTGGTCTGGCTGCCGCTGGCGGCCCGGGCCAAGCGCCTGTCCGGGTTGGAGACCGCGCAGATGGAGCTGGCCATCGAGGGCGTCGTGGCGATCCAGGCCGGCGCCAACCCGCGGCTGGTCGCGCAGAAGCTGCGCAGCCTGCTCCCGCCCGGTTCGGAAGCGAAGAAGGCGGCATGAGCGAACGCGGAACGCCGGAGGGGTGGGCATGAGCCACGCGTCGAAGAAGCGGCACAAGGGCGCCGGGCACGACGAGGAGCACGGGAACCACGAGCGCTGGCTGGTCACCTACGCCGACATGATCACCCTGCTGATGGTGCTGTTCATCGTGCTGTTCGCGATCAGCGCGGTGGACCAGAAGAAGTTCGCCGCGCTCAAGAACGGCATCGCGGCCGGTTTCGGTGCGCAGACGGTGTTCGACGGCGGCACCGGCGCCCTGCGGGACGACGGGCAGGAGAACTCCGCCTTCACCATCAATCCGGACGTGCCGTCGGCGCCGCGCGACCCGGCCCAGCAGCAGGCCATCCACGAGGCGATCTCAGCCGCCGACCGGGCCAAGGTCGAGGCGCAGCTGAAGGCCGCGCAGCGCGAGGTCAGCGAGTTCAAGAAGGTGCAGAAGCAGATCGAGCAGTCGCTCGCCAACGCCAAGGTGAACGCCGCCGTCCAGTTCCGGATCGACGAACGCGGCCTGGTCGTGACGATCGTGACCAACTCGGTGGTGTTCGCCGGTGACCGGGCCGAGCTGTTGCCGGCCGGCCAGCGGATCGTGGCTGCGATCGGCGGCCCGCTGCGCCGGCTGCCCAACCGGATCGAGGTGGACGGGCACACCAACCAGCTGCCGGTACCGACCCGGCGCTACCCGTCCGCCTGGGAGCTGTCCACCGCCCGGGCCTGCACGGTGGTGCGCTACCTGGTCGGGAGCAGCGGGCTGGCGGCCAGCCGGCTGACCGCGGCCGGGTTCGCCGGCGAGCGGCCGCTGTACCGGCCGAGCGACCCGCGGGCACCGGTCCTGAACCGGCGGGTCGAGATCGTGGTGGCGTCCGCGCTGACCGCCGCGGAACGGGCGCTGCTGCCGACCGCGGCCGGCGGCTGACCCGCATCGGCTGACCCCCCGCCCGCGTCGACGACCCGAGAGGACCTGATGGCAACCACCACCGCCCTGAAGGCGGCCGACGGCGACGCCGCGGCGGAGCCGAAGAAGAAGAAATCGAAGAAGAAACTGATCATCATCGTGGTGGCGGTGCTGCTGCTGGGCGGCGGCGGCTATTTCATGTTCGGCAAGAAGAAGCCGGTGGCGGCGCCGAAGCCGGGCGCGGTGGTGGCGATGGAAGCGATCACGATCAATCTGACCGGCGGCCACTTCCTCAAGCTGGGCCTGGCGATCCAGGCCACCGCGGTGGTCAAGGAGGTTCCGGACGGCAGCAAGGCGCTGGACCTGGCGATCGCCGAGCTCAGCAACCGTTCGGTCGCCGAGCTCTCGACGAACAAGGCCCGGGAAACGATCAAGGCGGAGTTGAAGGAGAAAGTGATCGAAGCCTACGAGGGTGAGGTCATGGACCTCTTCTTCACCGAGTTCGTCATGCAGTGAGCTGACCACCGGATGTCTCAGGGCGGTGACCGATTGGACGATGGGTAGCGGCATGATGACGTCGCAGCCACCGGCCGGCGGTGCCCGCGCCGGTCGGGCGACCCGCCGCAGCAAAGCGGATGGTCCGCTGCTGTACGACTTCCGCCGGCCGATGAAGCTGTCCCGCGAGCACGTCCGGACGCTGCAGATCGTCTACGAGACCTTCGCCCGGCGGTACGGCACGCTGCTGACCTCGACGCTGCGGGTCGTGTCGCACGTGTCGCTGGTCTCGATCGAGCAGCTGACCTACGACGAGTACATCACCTCGCTGTCCAACCCGACGATGCTCGCACTGGTCACGCTGGACCCGCTGCCCGGCACCGCGGTGCTGGAATTCTCGCTGAGCGCCGCGATGGCCAGCCTCGACCACATGCTCGGCGGCCGCGGCGGGGAGCAGCCGCAGCGACCGCTCACCGACATCGAGGAGCCGCTGCTGCGCGGCTGCTCGACCGCGATCCTGGGCGAGCTGCGGTTCGCCTTCGAGCCGATCGTCGCCATCGCCCCGCAGCTGGGCGCCATCGAGTACAACCCCCAGTTCGCGCAGGCCGGTGCGCCATCGGACGCGGTCGTGGTGGCGTCCTTCGAGCTCAAGATCGGTGACCGAGGAATCGTCGCGACCTTCTGCCTGCCGCTGACCTCGATCTACAGCAAGCTGGACGCGGACAGCGACATCACCTACACCACGGCGCAGCGGGAGGCCCGGGAGCTCGCGCACAGCCGGATGGCGGCCGGCCTGGAGGACACCCCGGTCGAGGTGTCCGTCCGGTTCACGCCGCGCACGATGCGACCCACCGACCTGGTCGGGCTGCGGCCCGGCGACGTGGTCCCGCTGGAGCATCCGGTGAGCGCGCCGCTGGACGTGATGGTGGCCGGCGTGACGTTCGCGTACGCCGTGCCCGGCAACCAGGGCTCGCGGCTGGCCTGCCTGGTGGTCCCCCCGCCGAAGGAGCCCAACGCCCCATGACCGCGCCCTCACCGGCCGGCCGGCCGGTTGCGCAGCCCCTCAGCGCGGTTCCGGACGACGGTCCGCTCGCGGAGGCAGCGGTGGCGGCACGTGCGCTCGCGGCCGCGCTGCCGGCCGGCACCACACTCACCGCCGGGGCGCCGACCCGGGACCGGCCGATCGCTCCGGCCGGCCAGGCCGTCTGCGCGCACTTCGGCGGCGTCACCTCGGGCGAGGTCGTGGTGGTCGTCGGGCAGGACCTGGTCGACGCGCTGCGGAACAGCCCGATGGGCGAGCTGGACCTGGCCCAGGCGGTGCGGCCGGCGCTGGAGGCCGCGGCGGGCACGTTCGGGCCGGTGGTGGTCGACCCGGCGACGTGCTGGAGTCGACCGCGGCGCTGGAGGCGATGGCGACCACCGGCGCCGCGATCTACGTCCCGCTGCTGGACGGCGAGACGGTACGGGCGATGCTGGCGTTGATCGTCGGCGGCAAACCGGCCGGCGCCCCGGCGGCCGCCGCGACGGCCAGCCGCCGGGCCGTGCCGCCGACCACCACCCGCGGCGGCCTGGACCTGCTGCACGACGTCGAGATGGAGGTCACCGCCGAGCTCGGCCGGACCCGGATGAGCGTGCGGGAACTGCTCTCGCTGACCCCCGGCGCGATCGTCGAGCTGGACCGGGCCGCCGGCAGCCCGGCCGACCTGCTGGTCAACGGCCGGCTGATCGCCCGCGGCGAGGTGGTCGTCATCGACGAGAACTTCGGCATCCGGATCACCGAGATCGCCGGCCCGAGTGAGCGGTAGGGCGCCGCCGTGCTCGAACTGGTGCTGCGGATCACCTTCTCGCTGCTGGTCGTGCTGGCACTGATGTGGGGCGTGGCCCGGTTGGCCCGCCGGCCGCTGGCCCGCCGCGCCGACGCGACAATCGCGCTGCTGGCCCGGCAGCAGCTCAGCCGCGGCTCCTCGGTGGCGGTGCTGCGGGTGCTGGACCGGGCACTGGTGCTCGGCGTCACCGACCAGCACGTCACGCTGCTCGGCGAGGCCGACCCGGCGCAGTTCGCCCGACCGGCGCTGCCGGACCACCGGGTGCCGCTACCGGTGGACGAGCTGAACAGCCTGATCCGCACCGACCGCCGGTTCTGGCCCAGGGCACTGGACTACGTCCGCGATCGGACCGGGCGGTACCGGTGAGCGAAGACGCCGCGTTTGGCGCGCAGCGCCGCGAACTGGAGACACAATGAGCGGCCGGCTGGCCTGGGCGCTGCTCCCGGCCGGACTGCTGCTGGGTGCGGCCCTGTTCCTGGTGCTGCCGCCCGGTCATGCCGGCGCGACCGGCCGACCGGTGACCCGCCCGGTCATGCCGCCGGCGGCGGAGCCGGTGCTGGCCGCGGCGCCCACCCCGCCACCGCGACCGGCCGGACCGTCCGGCCCGGCCACGCCCTCGCCGACGCCGTCCGGATCGGTGTCGGTGAACGTGAACGGGATCAGCAAGCCGAGCACCTCGATCGTCATCCTGCTCGCCCTGACCGTGCTGTCGGTGGCGCCGGCGCTGCTGCTGCTGTGCACCTCCTTCACCAAGGTGTTCGTGGTGCTCAGCATCACCCGCAACGCGCTCGGGCTGACCAGCGTGCCGCCGAACCAGGTGATCGCCGGGCTGGCGCTGTTCATCAGCCTGTTCATCATGGCGCCGGTACTCACCGAGATGAACAAGCTCGGCGTGCAGCCCTACCTGAACGGGCGAGAAGACCCAGGCGCAGGCGTTCAACGACGGCATCGTCGCCGCTGCGCACGTTCATGCTCAAGCACACCCGGCCGGACGAGATCGCGCTGCTGACCAAGGTGGCCGACCAGCCGCTGCCGAAGACCCCGCACGGCGTGCCACTGACCACTCTGGTGCCGGCGTTCGTGCTGTCCGAACTGCGCGCCGCGTTCATCATCGGGTTCGTCATCTACATCCCGTTCCTGGTGATCGACATGGTGGTGTCCGCGTCGCTGATGTCGCTGGGCATGATGATGCTGCCGCCGGTCACCGTGTCGCTGCCGTTCAAGTTGCTGCTGTTCGTTCTGGCCAACGGTTGGGGCCTGGTCGTCACCGCCCTGGTCGCCAGCTACCACTGATCGGCGCGCGGGGGGATCCGATGACCGACACCGCAGTCATTCACATCGGGCTGCAGGCGATGATGATCGCCGCGAAACTGGGCGCGCCGGTGCTGCTGACCGCGCTGCTGGTGGGCTTCGCCGTCTCGCTGTTCCAGTCGGTGACGCAGATCCAGGAGGTCACTCTCTCGTTCGTGCCGAAGGCGATCGCGGTCGGCATCGCGCTGCTGCTCACCGGCAACTGGATGCTGCACGAGATGGTCTCGTTCACCACCGCGCTGTACGCCCAGATCCCGAACCTGCTCGGCTGACCGGTGGACGGACCGTTGTCGCTGCAGATCGCGGAGCCGCAGCTGATCGCGCTGCTGCTCGCCTCGGTGCGCGCGGCGGCCTGGCTGGTGATCTGCCCGCCGTTCAGCTACCGGGCGATCCCGGGCCCGGCGAAGGCGTTGCTGTCGGTCGCCATCGCGCTGCCGATCGCCCCGCGGCTGACCGGTCAGCTACCCGCCGACACGGCGCCGGCGCTGCTGTTCAGCGCAGCCCAACAGGCGTTCGTCGGGTTCGCGCTGGGGTTCGTCACCGCCCTGCTGTTCGCCGCCGTACAGAGCGCCGGCGACCTGGTGGACCTGTTCGGCGGCTTCTCGGTCGCGTTCGCCTTCGACCCGCTGTCCCAGACCGGGAACTCGGTGTTCGGCCGGTTCTACAGGCTGCTGGCGAGCACCCTGCTGTTCGCCACCGACGGGCACCAGCTGGTGCTGCGCGGGTTCACCCAGTCATACCAGGCACTGCCGCTGGATCAGGGGCTCGCGATGAGCGAGCTGGCCCGGGTGCTGACGACCGGGCTGGACCAGCTGTTCCTGGCCGCCGTGCAGATCGCCGGCCCGCTGATCGCGGTGCTGTTCCTGGCCGACCTCGCGCTCGGCCTGCTGACCCGGGCGGCGCCGGCGCTGAACGCGTTCTCGCTCGGTTTCCCGGCCAAGATCCTGCTCACCCTGAGCCTGGCCGGCTTCGGCCTGCTGCTGCTGCCGCAGGCGGTCAGCAGCCTGGTCGACCAGGCCGTCCGGGCGGTCGTCGGGCTGGCCGGCCAGTGACCGCGGTGCCCCGGCGCGGGCGGAGGTGGGCGCGCTGAGCGGCGAGAAGTCCGAGAAACCCACCCCGAGGAAACTGCGCGAGGCCCGCCGCGAGGGCCGGATCGCGCGCTCACCCGACCTCGGCGCCTGGGCCGGGATCCTGGTCGCCAGCCTGCTGCTGCCGCTGGCGGCCCGGCGGCTGATCTCGGCGGGCACCGACCTGCTGATCCGGGTGCGTGCCGTCATCGCCGACCCGGATCCGGCCGCCGCGCGGGCGCTGCTCCGCCATGCCGGGCTGGCCATCGTGCTGGCCGCGGCCCCGCTGGCCGGGACGCTGATGCTGGTCGGCATGGTCGCCGCGATCGTCCAGGGTGGGCTGCACCCGGCCACCAAGATGCTCAAGCCCAAGGCCAGCCGGCTGAACCCGCTCGCCGGGTTCAAGCGCACCTTCGGCACCCAGGCGCTCTGGGAGGCGGCGAAGGTGGTGCTCAAGACCGTGGTGATCGGCCTGGTGATGTACCTGTCGGTGCGCCGGCTGATACCGCTGCTGCTGGGCGGCGGGACACTGCCGCTGGCCGTGGTGCTCGGCGCCGTGCGGAGCGCGGCGATGACGCTGTTCCAGACCGCCGCGTACGCCGGCCTGGTGCTGGCCGCGGCGGACTACGCGTTCATCCGGCGGAAGCTGAACAAGCAGCTGAAGATGACGAAGCAGGAGGTGAAGGACGAACACCGGCAGTCCGAAGGCGACCCGAACCTGCGCAGCGCGATCCGGTCCCGGCAGCTGGCGATGAGCCGCAGCCGGATGATGGCGAACCTGCCGCAGGCGGACGTGGTGGTGGTGAACCCGGCACACGTCGCGGTCGCGTTGCGGTACGAGCCGGGCCGGGGTGCGCCGACCGTGGTGGCCAAGGGCGCCGGCACCATCGCCGCCCGGATCCGCGAGGTGGCCACCGAGCACCGCATCCCGCTGATCGAGGACGTGCCGCTGGCCCGCGCCCTGTTCACGGCGTGCGAGGTGGGCCAGGAGATCCCGGGCGAGCTCTACGCGGCGGTGGCCCGGGTGCTGGCATTCGTGCTGACGTTGCGGGCCCGGGGCTCGGCCGCCGGGCTGCACCGCCCGCGCGCCCTGCCGGCCGGCCAAGGTCCATAGTGGACCTGCCGGGCCGGAGTCAGTCCGAAGTGGACTCAGCCGGCGCGGGCGTCGGGGCCGGGGCGGAGGCCGGGGCCGGGGCCGGGGCCGGGGCCGGGGCCGGGGCCGGGGCCGGGGCGGATGTCTGGGCGAGGGTGAGCAGCGTGCTGAGCGCCTGCTCGGCCAGCTCGGTGGACGAGGCGGCCTCCAGGTTGACCCGCTGCAGCTCGCGCCAGACCTCCTCGCGGTGCACCTGGATCGACCGCGGCGCCCGGATACCGAGCCGGATCACGTCCCCCCGGACATCCAGCACGGTGACGACCACGTCGTCACCGATACACACGCTCTCGCCGGCCCGCCGACTCAGGACCAGCATTCAGACCGCCACCAATGGCGCGCGCAATGGGAACTCCTCGTGCAGCAGGACCTGGGCGGCCCGACGGCTGACCCGGTCTACCACGATCGGCGCCAGCAGGTTCACCGTCGCCTCCGCGGCAGAGGTTCCCGCGCTGACCACCAGCAGCACCACCAGCCGGTCGGCGGCGTGCACGTCCAGCAGGTCGAGCGTGTCGTCGTCGATCTCGGGTGCGTAGTCGGGGAAGAACGGTATCGGCGCGATCACCAGGAACCGCACCGACGGGTCGTCCAGCGACCGCAGCACGTACAGCAGCCCGTCGTCGGCCACCCTGGTCAGCACGTACCGGAAGTGCTCCGGGAAGCCCGGAACCGGCCGGACGAACTGGATGATCGGCAGATCGTCGGTCTCAGTACTCATCACGGCCGGCATCGGGCTAGCGCAGGAAGTCTTGCAGCGACGGCTGGATCACCCTCGCGGCGGCGCCCAGTGCCACCTGGTACGCCACCTGCTGCAACTGCAACTCCATGATGGCCTTCGGCAGGTCGACATCCTCCACATCGGACAGACTCGCCCGCAGTTGGTCGGTGCGCTCGGTGCCCGCCTGGCCTAGTTGCACGAGCTGATTGTACCGAGCGCCGACGTCGGACAGCTGCGATTGCAGCAGCTTCGACGCCGTGTCGATCAGGTCCAGGTCGTTGCCCAGCGCGGCCGGGTTGGTCCGCAGGTCGGTGGAGACCTGGGCCAGCACGGCGAACAGCTGCGTCGGGCCGGTGCCGTAGGTGCTCGCCGCGGGCGAGTCCACCCGCACCTTGATGCCCGCACCGGCGCTGCGCAGCACCTGCCCGGTATCGCCGGCATAGTTGCCGTTCTGGTCGAACGCGGTGCTGCCGGTGGTGGTACCGCCGAACACCGGCCGGTCCAGGTACTTCGTGTTCGCCAGGCCGATCAACGACTCCCGCAGCCGGTCCACCTCCCCGGCCAGCGCCTCGCGTGCGGCCTGGTCGGACGAGCCAGTGGACCGCCCGGTCAGCGCCTGCTCGCGGGCCCGGTGCACCAGCTCCATGGACGCGGTCAGCGCGCTGTCCACGGTGTTCAACCAACCCTTGCCGTCGTCAGTGTTGCGGCTGTACTGCTGCAACTGGCGCAGGTCGCCGCGGATCTGCATGGCGACGATCGTGCCGGTCGGTGAGTCGGACGGTCGGGAAATCATCCGGCCGCTGGACAACTGCTCCTGCAGCGCGCCGAGCCGGTTCAGATTGGCCTGCAGTCCGCGCATCGTGGCGTCCGCCAACGAGCGCTCGGTGACCCGCATCGAGGTGAGCATCAGTGTCTCCAATTGACCGGCGGTAGCCGGCTCAGATCATGTTGATCAGGGTACCCAGCATGCTGTCCACTGTGGACACGACCCGGGCGGCCGCTTCGTACCCGCGCTGGTACATGAGCATGTTCGTCATCTCCTCGTCCAGGCTGACCCCGGACACCGCGGCCACCCCGGCGGCGGCGGTCTCGCTCAGCGAGGCCTGGACGGCGGCCCGCTGGTTCACGCTGGCCGTGATGACCCCGAGGTTGGCCACCAGCTGGCGGTACGTCAGGTCGGCGCCGCCGGGCAGGCTGACCAGCCCGGCCATCGCGTCGGCGTTGCCACCGTCCCGGCTGGCGCCGGGCGTGCTGGCCGCGGCAACCAGAGCCGGATCGGTGATGGCGACCCGGATGGCGCCCGCCGTGCTGCCGGTGAAGAACGGCCCGCCGGCGGTGCCGGACAGGTCGTAGCCGGCGCCGTGCTGGGTGTTCACGCTGTTCGCCAGCGTCGCGGCGATCTGGTCCAGCTGGGCGGAGTAGTACGGCACGGTCGTGGTGAGCGACTGCAGCACCGAACTGACCTGCCCGGACGGGAGGATGGCCGGCGTACCGGTGTCCTGCCACTGCAGGCCCACCGGCGAGCTCGCCTGGTTGTCCAGCGCCCGCGCGCCGGTGACGGTCAGGTTGCGCACGGTCTGCCCGCTGACCAGGGCCGCGCCGCCGAGCAGCACATCCACCGCGCCGTTGTCCTGGCGCAGCGCCCGGGCACCGGTCAGGTCGGCCAGGTGCAGTACCAGTTGGTCGCGCTGGTCGGCCAGCTCGTTGGCGGACACGCCGGCACCGCTCGCCCGCACCACCGCCTGGTTCAGGTGCGCGATCTGGGCCCCGGTGGCGTTGACGTCGGCGGTCAGCGCCTCCAGCTGGTCCCGGGTGGCGGTGAACAGCGTGTCCAGCCCGTTGTGCCGGCTGTTGAGGCTGTTGGCGGTCGTCGTCGCCTGCCGCAGCAGCGCGTTGCGGGTGGCCAGATCGCCCGGGTTGTTGCCGACGTCCTCCCAGGCGCCCCACATGTCGGCCAGCTGCGCCTGCAGGCCCTGGTCGCCCGGTTCGCTGACCAGCTGTTCGAGCTGGCCGTACAGCTGGTGCTCGTTGTTCAGGTACCCGGACGCCGCCCGCTCGGAGTGGTTGCGGGCGTCCAGGAAGGCGTCCCGCAGCCGGCTGATGTCGGCGACCATCACCCCGTCGCCGGGGCCGCGGTAGGCGGACCAGAGGGCCGGCACGGCGGTGCCGCCGAGCGACACCAGGTCGGCCCGCTGCCGGCTGTAGCCCGGGGTGTTGGCGTTCGCGATGTTCTGCGCGGCCACGTCCAGGGCACGGCGGTTCGCGGTCAGCGCGGTCAGCGCGGTGGATAGTCCGGAGAAGTTGCTGGCCATTTACATCGCCTCATCCAGGAGCCGGACCGACGGCGCGTCGGCGGTGGTACCGCCGTCCCGCCCGTAGGTCTCCAGCGAACCGGTAACAGTGAGCATGGCCTCGCGCGCGGTGCGCTGGCCGGTGGTGAGCAGGTCGCGGTTGGCCTCGGCGAGCGCGGTGATCTCCGCGGTAAGCGCCAGGAACGCCCGGCGATGCTCGCGGAGCAGGTCCGACCAGGGCGAGCCGGCCGAGTCGGCGAGCTGGGTCAGGCTGGGGTTCGGTGGCAGCCCGAGGCCGGGGGCCACCGCGGCCACCTCGGTCGCCCGCAGCAGTTCGGTCTGCCGGATCCGATCGAGCACGATCTCGACCTCGCGGGTGGCGTGGCCCAGCCAGCGGGTTCGGCCAGCGGCCAGCACCAACTGCTCCTCCTCGAGCTTGAACAGGAGCAACTCCAGGCTCTCCCGTTCCCGCCAGAGGATGTTGGCCACCTCCGCCAGTCCCATCGGTCCCTCCACTGTGGTCAGTCCAATGTGGTCAGTTCGGTCGTAGGCACACCGCCCGATGCTTCATGGATCGGCATCGGCCCGCCGTGGCTGAGGACTTCGACACGCCGGGACCCGGATCTCGCAACTGATTAGCAATCTCCGGGCTCCGGTTCGCGCACCCGTCCCAGCCGAGGCTCCCTATTGCCCAACCGGTTCCGCCGCCGGAAACCAGGCAGCCGACCACAGGAAGGTGCCCCTCTGTGACGACCACCACGGCCGCCGGAACCACCCCCCGAACCCTCGACACCCTGATCCGCGAGCACCTGCCGCTGGTCGGACACCACGTCCGTGAGTTGCTCAACCGGGTTCCGGCGCACGTGAACCGGGACGACCTCGTCTCCGCCGGCATGATCGCGCTGGTCACCGCGGCCCGGTCCTACGACCCGACCCGCGGGATCCCGTTCGGACGGTTCGCCTCGGCCCGGATCAAGGGCGGGTTGCTGGACGAGCTGCGCGGCCTGGACTGGGCCAGCCGCTCGGTGCGCACCCGGGCCCGCCGGCTGGACAACGTGCAGCAGGAACTGACCGCAGCGCTCGGCCGCACCCCGACCAGCAGCGAGCTGGCGCAGGCGCTGGGCGTCTCGGTGGACGAGATCGACGCGGTCGAGGAGGACGTGCAGCGCGCCGTCGTGCTGAGCCTGCAGGGGTTCGCCGCCGGCACCGCGGAGGACGCGGTGGCCGAGCAGGGCCCCGGCCCGGAGGAACTGCTGCTGCACCGGGAGCGCCTCGGCTACCTGACCGACGCGATCGCCGCACTGCCCGACCGGCTCCGGCTGGTGGTGACCGGCTACTACCTGCGGGAGCGCCCGATGGCTGAGCTGGCCGTGGAACTGGGCGTGTCCGAGTCGCGCATCTCGCAGCTCGGCGCCGAGGCGCTGACCCTGCTGCGGGACGGCATGAACGCGCAGCTCGATCCCGAACTGGTCGGCAGCCAGCGCCGGCCGGACGGCTGCATCGCGCGCCGCCGGCAGGCCTACTACACCGAAATCGCCACCCGGGGCGATCTACGCACCCGGCTGGAGGCCAGCGACCAGCATGGCCTCCCGGTGGCCAGGACGGCCTAGCCGGCAGAACCAGCCGGCGGCACGGACGGCCCCGCAGTTTCGCTCAGCTTCCCCGCCAGTCAACCGACTGTAGGGGTAACCGGACCACGGAAGGTCCGGGGACCGGACCCGATTTCAAGGAGGAAATTACCATGGGTCTCCGTATCAATCAGAACATTGCGGCAGCCAACGCCTACCGCAACCTGTCCACAACCGACGGTCAGATGCAGAAGTCGCTGGAGAAGCTCTCCTCCGGATTCCGCATCAACCGGGCCGCCGACGACGCTGCTGGCCTGTCCATCAGCGAGGGTCTGCGCGGGCAGATCGGTGGCCTGAAGGTCGCCGTTCGCAACGCGCAGGACGGCATCAGTGTCGTGCAGACCGCTGAAGGTGCGCTCACCGAGACGCACGCCATTCTTCAGCGTATGCGCGACCTGGCCGTGCAGGCATCCAACGGTGGTTCTCAGGACTCCGCGGCACACGCCGCGGCTGACACCGAGTTCGGTCAGCTCAACGACGAGCTGGACCGGATCGCCAACACCACCGCGTTCGGCACCCAGAAGCTGCTCGACGGGTCTTTCGGTTCGTCGGTCAGCACCACCGGCACGATCACCGTGTCCGCCAACAACACGTTGACCACCGCCGGGGTCGAGGCATTCGCCCTGACCTACTCCAAGACCGGCGTGGCCGTGCCGGTCACCGGTTCGGTGTCGCTCGCGGCGCAGACCGGTGACACCTCGGCGCAGTACCAGACCGCGTTGCAGGCGGCGGTCGACGTTGTCTCCGTCGCCGGTGGCGGCGCGGCTGGCGACGTCGCGGTGAAGGTCAACGACACCGGCGACGGCGTCTGGAAGGTCACCCTGCAGTCCAGTGTGGCCAGCTCGCTGACCACGGTGGCCAACGTCAACCTCGGCGTCACCGCCGTGACCGGTCAGCTTTCGACCGGCGCCGGCGGCACGTTCCAGGTCGGCGCGAACAACAACTCCAACGAGCGGATCAGCGTCGCCATCTCCAAGATGGACTCGGTGACGCTCGGCACGGGAGCCGTCTCGCTGACCAGCACCACGAACGCGCAGGCCGCTCTTACGGCGGTCGACACCGCGATCAGCAACGTTTCCACTACCCGTGGAACGCTGGGTGCGTACCAGAACCGGTTCGAGCACACCATCAACAACCTCAACGTCACGGTTGAGAACCTGTCCGCGTCGGAGTCACGTATCCGCGACACCGACATGGCCTCGGAGATGGTGCAGTTCACGAAGTCGTCGATCCTGGCTCAGGCCGGTACGGCGATGCTCGCGCAAGCCAACCAGGCACCGCAGTCGGTGCTGCAGCTCCTGCGCGGCTAGCAAGCACCGGGCTGGGGGTGGCCGACGCGCCACCCCGGCCATCCCCGGCCCGGCTCCACAATGGACGACCGGCAGTAGCGAACGGACGCAACGATGACCAGTAGCGTTGACGGCCTCATCAGCGGCCTGAACACCACCCAACTGATCTCCCAGCTCATGCAGGTCGAAGCACAGTCCCAGACGACCCTGAAGAGCAAGGTCAAGACCGAGCAGACGGCGATCACCGCCTACCAGGCGGTCAACTCGAAGCTCGCCGCGCTGCAGACCGCCGCCGAGAAGCTGACCAAGCCGGCTACCTGGCAGGCGGTCACAGCCACCTCCTCGTCCACCGCGGTGGTCGCCACCGCCGCCGCCGGCACAGCCGCCGGCGGCAGCACCTTCGACGTCACCAAGCTGGCCCGGGCGCACATCGTGACCCTCACCGGCAGCATCGGTGGCACCGTCAGCGCCGACGGCGGCCTGGACGTCAGCGTCGGTGGTGGCCCGACGGTGCACATCGTGATCACCAGCGACACGCTCGCCGGGGTCGCGGCCGCCATCAACGCGTCCTCGCTGGGCCTGCGGGCCAGCGTGATCACCACGGACTCCGGTTCGCTGCTGCAGGTGGCGGCCAGCCATACCGGCTTCGCGGCCGCCTTCGTGATCACCGGTACCGCGAACCCGCCGAACGTGGCGGTGCAGGGCACCGACGCGCAGGTCACGATCGGCGACCCGCTCGCCGGCGGCTACACCGCCAGCAGCGCGACCAACACGTTCACCGATGTGGTGCCGGGGGTGACATTCACCGCGACCCAGACCGCCAGCAACGTCACCATCTCGATCGCGCCGGATGCCGCCAAGATCGCCGACAACATGCAGGCCCTGGTGGACGCCACCAACGCGGCGATGACCGAGATCGGCACCCGGACCGCGTACGACGCGACATCGAAGACGCCCGCGGCGCTGACCGGCAACTTCACCGTCCGGCAACTGGAGCAGAACATGCTCAGTTCGATCAGCAACGGGCAGACCGGCTACGGCAGCTTCACCCAGCTCGGGGTCAGCCTGAGCCGGGACGGCACGCTCAGCTTCGACCGGACCGCGTTCCTCGCCGCCTACCAGGCCGACCCGGTGACGACCCAGTCCGCGGTCGCCGGCGGGCTGGCCACCGCGCTGCAGTCGGTGGCGAAGAAGGCGACCGACCCGACCACCGGCTCGGTCACGCTGGCCATCCAGAGCCGCAACGACTCCGTCCGCAGCCTGAACAACGCGATCGGCGACTGGGACGTCCGGCTGCAGACCCGGCAGGGAGCCCTGCAGCGGCAGTACTCCCACCTCGAGGTCGCTCTCGGTCAGCTGAAGAACCAGTCGGCCTGGCTCTCCGGGCAGATCGCCAGCCTGCCCAGCGCAGGGTGACGATGACGTCGGCTACGGCCGCGATGCAGGCCCGCTACCTGGCCGACGCGGTCACCACCGTGTCGCCCGGGCAGCTCATCGTGATGCTCTACGACCGTCTCGTGCTCGACCTCATCCGGGCCGAGACCGCCCTGCGCGACGGCGACCGGACCCGCGGCGCGGAAAGGCTGCTGCACGCTCAGGAGATCCTCCTGGAGCTGCGGGCCAGCCTGGACGTGACCGCCTGGTCCGGCGCTCCCGGGCTGGCCAAGCTGTACAGCTTCCTGGTCACCGAACTGATCGGCGCCAACGTGCGCCGGGATCCGGACCGGGTGGCCCGGTGCCGCGGCCTGATCGAGCCACTGCGCGATGCCTGGCGGGAGGCCGTACACACGGCCCAGCCGGAGCCGGTCGCGGTCCGGGTCGGATGACCTGTGTGCACCGCCGGACCGGCACCCGGGGTGCCAGCGGCCGCCGCGCCCGCGGGCGGGCCAGCGTGAGCGGGGACCGGCCCGGGGCCTGGGTCGCGGTGCTGGACGCGCTCGAACTCAAGGTCGCCGCGACCGAGGCCATGCTGGCCGACTGCCAACTGGGCCGGGACCTGCCCACCGTCGATCCCTGGTCGCCACCGCGCGGGCTCGGCCCGCTGCCGGTGGAGCTCCAGCCGCGCGCGGACGCGATCCTGACCCGCCAACTGGCGGTGGCCACCGCGGTGGCGCGGGCAGCGGCGAGTGCCCGGCAGCAGGCCGTGGTCGCGTTCCGGCTGCAGACCGGCCGGGACGCCGTCCCCGCCTACCTCGACCAGGCGCTGTAGCGCCGCCGCCGGCCGGCGGATCGCACCCGGCCGCGCACCGAACCGCTCCGGAAACCCTCAGCCGGCCGGCCCGCCGGCCGATGACCAGAGGTGGAGCACGGAAGCTCGCCCCGGTTGCCAGGGAACGGCAGAACCGCACCGTTGAAGGAGCCGCGTCCCGTGTTGGACGACATCGCCTCCGCCACCGAGCACATCGCGCTGGACGCACTCGCCGCCCGGCAGCGGGTGATCGCCAACAACATGTCGAACATCCAGACGCCGGGCTTCGCCGCCGGCCGGCTGACCTTCGAGGACTCGCTGCGTTCGGCCCTGCAGGACGGCACCCCGGACCAGACCACGGCCCGGATGGCCATGTCGCTGGAACCGACCCGGCTGGACGGCAACAACGTGAACCTCGACCACGAGACTCTGTCCAATGTGGACACAAACTTGCGCTACAACCTGATGCTGCGGGCGTTGGACAGCAAGTACGGCCTGCTGCACCACGTGATCAGCGGCGGTTCCTGATGCCCATCTTCGGCGCGATCGGCATCGCCGGCACCGGCCTGACCGTCTATCGCAAGTGGATGGACGCGGTGTCGGACAACATCGCCAACCTGAACACGGTCGCGCCGACCAGCGGCCCGGCATTCCAGGCCCGGTACGTGATCGCGCAGTCGGTGCCGGCCACCTCCGGCGCCGGGGTACAGGTCGGCGGCGCGGTGTTCGGCCCGGCCACCGGCCGGCTGACCTACCAGCCCGACCACCCGCTGGCCGACGCGGAAGGCTACGTCCGCTACCCGGACATCGATCTGAGCAGCCAGATGACCCAGCTGATCATGGCTCAGCGCGGCTACCAGGCCAATCTCGCCGTGGTCGATCGTGCCCACGACGCGTACAGCGCAGCCCTCGAACTAGGGAGGTCCGCATGACGATCGCAGCCGTGGGCCCGATCACCATCCCGGTTGTCCCGCCGATCACCCGGCCGTCGACAGCCGAGAACGACATGACTCAGGGCAACTTCGCCGCGCGGGTCGGACAGGGCCTGAACACGCTGCAGCAGGCCCAGACCAAGGCCGACGACCTGGCCGTGCAGGCCGCCACCGGTGACCTGCTCGACGTGCACGACTACATGATCGCGGCCA
The DNA here is from genome assembly GCA_963714145.1 of uncultured Actinomycetota bacterium. Taxonomy (GTDB): domain Bacteria; phylum Actinomycetota; class Actinomycetes; order Mycobacteriales; family CADCTP01; genus JBBWZH01. The sequence continues at coordinate 6,052,883 of OY970235.1, forward strand.
CCGAGGCCAGCCTCACCACCCAGCTCACCGTCGCGGTCCGCAACAAGGCGGTGGACGCGTTCAACGAGATCATGCGGATGCAGGCATGATGCAGGGATTCAGCACGGCCGGCCGGCGGGTGCTCGACGGGTTCGCCCGGTTCACCCCCGGGCAGAAGGCCGCCACCATCTGCACCGTGCTGGTCCTGGCCATCGGCGGCTTCTTCTTCGCGAACTGGGCGGCACAGCCGTCGTTCGCCCCGCTGTACAGCAACCTGTCCGGCACCGACGCATCGGCCATTGTGGACAAGTTGACCGCCGGCGGCACCCCGCACCGGTTGGCCGACGGCGGCCAGACCGTGCTGGTCCCGCAGGACAAGGTGTACGACCTGCGGCTGGCGATGAGCAGCGCCGGACTGCCCGCCGGCAAGGACACCGGCTACGCGCTGCTGGACAAGCAGGGTGTCACCACCTCGGAGTTCATGCAGCACGTCGGCTACCAGCGGGCGCTGGAGGGCGAACTGGCCAGCACGATCGGCGCGATCGACGGGGTCAACAGCGCGACCGTGCACCTGGCCATGCCACAGAAGGACGTGTTCACCGACGACCAGCAGAAGACGACCGCGTCGGTGCTGGTGGCCACCGGGCAGGGCACCACGCTGTCCGCCGACCAGGTGCAGGCGATCGTGCACCTGGTCTCGTCCAGCGTGGTCGGGCTGTCGCCGAACCAGGTGACGGTGGCCGACGCGACCGGCCGGGTGCTGTCCGCCGGCGGCGGAGCGCCCACTATGGACAGTTACAGCGGCTCCGGCGGTACCTCGTCCGGGGCGCAGCAGACGCTGGCTTTCGAACAACGGGTGAACGTCTCACTGCAGCAGATGCTGGATCAGGTGGTCGGCCCCGGGCACTCGGCGGTGAAGATCTCGGCGGATCTGAACTTCGACCAGACCAGCACCAAGTCGGAGACCTACGTCGCCAACACGAAGTCGCCGCCGTTGTCCGAGACATCGACCAGCGAAACCTATACCGGCAACGGCCTGCCCGGCATCGGCACCGCCGCGGGCGTGCTCGGGCCGGACAACATCCAGGTCCCCATCGGAGCCAACGTGGCCAGCAGCAACACCGGAACCAGCGGTACCAACGCCGCCGGTAAGTACGCCAAGACCAGCAGCACCAAGGACAACGCGGTCGGTGTGGTGACGCAGACCGTGCTGGCCGCACCCGGCGGGGTCCGCCGGCTCAGCGTGGCCGTGCTGCTCGACAGCACCACGGCGTCCAAAGTGGACAAGGCCGCGCTGGAGCAGCTGGTGGCGAACGCGGTCGGCCTGAACACCAAGCGCGGCGACACGATGGCGGTCACCGCGCTGCCGTTCGACGCCGCCGCGGCCGCGGCGGCCAAGTCGGCGCTCGACTCGGCGGGGAAGACCGACCAGCGCAACCAGCTGCTGGCCACCGGCAAGACGATCGGCGCGGCCCTGATCGTGCTGCTGCTGCTGTTCGGCGCCTGGCGGTCGAGCAAGAAGTCCAAGCCGGTGCCGCTCACCGAGGAGGAGCACGCGCAGCTGGCGGAGATGCAGCTGGCGCTGCAGGACGCCCGGGCCCGGGCGCTGACCGGGGGCGGCGAGCTACCGGCGCTGGAATCGGGGCCGGATCCGGACCTCGCCGGGAACCGGGAAGCCCACCAGGAGGAACTCGCCGTGCTGGTCGAGCGCCAGCCGGAGGAGGTCGCCGCGCTGCTGCGCGGCTGGCTGGCCGACAAGAAGGGCTGATCCGACCGCATGGCCGAGACGCTGACCGGGCTCCGGAAGGCCGCGGTGCTGCTCGTGCAGATGGGTCGGCAACGGTCGGCGGCAGTACTCGAGAAGCTGCAAGACAGCGAGGTCGAGGAGCTCACCAGCGAGATCCTCCGGCTCGGCCGGGTCGATCAGGACATCGCCGACCAGGTGCTCACCGAGTTCCACGACCTGACCTCGCCGCAGCGCAAGAAGACCCGCGGCGGCCTGGACTACGCCCGGCAACTGCTGGTGGACACGCTCGGCGTGGACAAGGCCGACGAGATCCTCAGCCGGCTCACCGCCACGATGTCCGACCTGCCGTTCAGCTTCCTGCAGGACGCGGACCCCCGGCAGGTGCTCTCCTTCCTGCAGGACGAGCACCCGCAGACCACGGCGCTGATCCTGGCGCACCTGCCGGCCGGCCAGGCCTCGCTGATCCTGTCCGGCCTGACCGGCGAGGTGCAGACCGACGTCGCGCACCGGATCGCGATGATGGACCGCACCTCGCCGGACATCATCCGGGAGGTCGAGGGCATGCTGAAGCGCAAGCTGTCCACGGTCCTGCAGCCCAGCGATCTGTCCACAGTGGGCGGTCTGCAGCCGCTGGTGGACATCATCAACCGGACCGACCGGACCACCGAGCGGCTGATCCTGGAAGGGCTGGAGAGCCGCAACCCGGAACTGGCCGACCAGGTACGCAGCCAGATGTTCATGTTCGAGGACCTGGTCGCGCTCGAGGACAAGGCCGTCCAGCTGGTGCTGCGCCAGGTCGAGGGCGGCGACCTGGCCAACGCCCTCAAGGGCGTCCGGGCCGACGTCCGCGAGAAGATCATGTCGAACATGTCGGAGCGGGCCCGGGAGAACCTGGGCGACGAGATCGACATGCTCGGTGCGGTGCGGCTGCGCACGGTCGAGGAGGCGCAGGCCAAGATCCTGTCCGCGGTGCGGACGCTGGAGGCCTCCGGGCAGATCATGGTCCGGCGCGGGGACGAGGACGAGTATGTCTCCTGACCGGCGGGACGCCCCGGTACTGCCGGCCGCCCAGGCGGGCGCGGTTCCGGCGGCCCAGTTCAACCTGGCGCTGCGCACCGGCGTCCTGCCGGACCGGCTGGACGCCGACGCCCGGGCCACCGCGCAGGCGCAGGGCTACGCGGCCGGCTGGGCCGAGGGCAAACGGACCGCCGCCGAGTCTGCCCGGGCCGCCACCGATCAGGCCGAGGCCTTCGCGCAGCGCGCCGCGGCCGACTGGAGCGGCCTGCTGGAACAGGCGGTGAAGGCCATCGGCGCCGCCGCACGAGGGCTGGAGCAGCGCGCCGCGCAGCCCGCCGCCGACGCCGAGGAAATGCTCGTCCGGGCCGCGGTCGAGCTGGCCGAGGTGCTGGTCGGGCACGATCTGGCCGCCAGCAAGTCGCCCGGCGAGGACGCGCTGCAGCGGGCGCTCGCGCTCGCGCCGCTGGACCGGCCGGTCCGGGTCCGGCTGCACCCGGCCGCCTACGCGATGATCACGACCGGGGTCCGGAGCGACAGCACGGCCCGCAAAGGCAACCGCGCCGCCGGCACCCGGGGCGCCGGTACCCGCGGCACCGGCGCCCGGGTCCCCGGCACCCGGGTCGACGAGCGGATCGTCGACGGTCGGGTGGTCCGGTTGGTACCCGACCCGATGCTGGAGCCCGGTGACGCGATCGCCGAATGCGACGCGACCACCATCGACGCCCGGCTGGGTCCGGCGATAGACCGGGTCCGCGAACTGCTCGGCCTCCCAGCCAAGCCGGCGGCGACCAAATGAGCGGAGCGGAGCGCAGCGGCGTCTGGACTGAGGCAACGCGCCGACGAAGTCGTTGCGCGGTGCCGAGGGAAGACGCCGCGTCTGGCGCTCCGCGAAGCGAACGGCTAGCACTGTGAGCGGAGTGGAGCGCAGCGGCGTCTGGACTGAGGCAACGCGCCGACGGAGTCGCTGCGCGGTGCCGAGGGAAGACGTCGCGTCTGGCGCTCCGCGAAGCGAACGGCTGGCACTGTGAGCGGAGTGGAGCGCAGCGGCGTCTGGACTGAGGCAACGCGCCGACGAAGTCGTTGCGTGGTGCCGAGGGAAGACGCCGCGTCTGGCGCGCAGCGCCGCGAACGGCTAGCACTGTGAGCGGAGCGGAGCGCAGCGGCGTCTGGACTGAGGCAACGCGCCGACGGAGTCGCTGCGCGGTGCCGAGGGAAGACGCCGCGTCTGGCGCTCCGCGAAGCGAACAGGAGACACAGTGAGCGGAGCGGAGCGCAGCGGCGTCTGGACTGAGGCAACGCGCCGACGAAGTCGCCGCGCGGTGCCGAGGGAAGACGCCGCGTCTGGCGCTCCGCGAAGCGAACAGGAGACACAGTGAGCGGAGCGGAGCGCAGCGGCGTCTGGACTGAGGCAACGCGCCGACGAAGTCGCCGCGCGGTGCCGAGGGAAGACGTCGCGTCTGGCGCTCCGCGAAGCGAACGGCTAACACAGTGAGCGGATTGGCCGCTCGGCTGACCGCGGCGGCAGCCGTGGCCCGGCCGCAGCTGACCGGGAAGGTCACCGCGGTGATCGGGCTGTCGGTGCGGGTGGCCGGCATCTCCGCCCGGATCGGCGAGCTGATCCGGATCGGTACCGGACCGGACGCGGTGCTGGCCGAGGTGGTCGCGCTCGGCCGGGACCAGGTCAGCTGCCTGCCGCTCGGCCCGGTGGCCGGGATCGGCACCGGCAGCCCGGTCGCCAGCACCGGCGGTCCGCTGACCGTCCCGGTTGGACCGACGCTGCGCGGCCGGATCCTGGACGGGCTGGGCCGGCCGCTGGACGGCGGCCCGACATTGGCCGCCGCACCCCGGGTGCCGGTGGACGCCGCGCCGCCGCCGGCGCTGCACCGGCACCGGGTGCTGATTCCGCTGCCGCTCGGCGTGCGCGCCCTGGACACGATGGTGCCGCTGCGGCCGGGGCCAGCGGATGGGCATCTTCGCCGGCTCCGGGGTGGGCAAGTCCAGCCTGCTGTCGATGATCACGCGCGGGACCGAGGCGGAGATCACCGTGGTGGCCCTGGTCGGCGAGCGCGGCCGGGAGGTACGCGAGTTCCTGGAGAACGACCTGGGCGCCGCCGGGCTGGCCCGGGCGGTGGTGGTCGTCGCCACGTCCGACCAGCCGCCGCTGATCCGGCTGCGCGCCGGCTTCGTCGCCACCCGGATCGCCGAGTGGTTCCGGGACCAGGGCCAGGACGTGCTGCTGCTGATGGACAGCCTGACCCGGGTCGCCATGGCGCAGCGCGAGGTCGGCCTGTCCGTCGGCGAACCGCCGGCCACCCGCGGCTACCCGCCGTCGGTGTTCGCGCTGCTGCCGCAACTGCTGGAACGCGCCGGGCCCGGCGCTCACCGGCAGCATCACCGGCCTCTACACCGTGCTGGTCGAGGGCGACGACCACAACGAGCCGATCGCGGACGCCGCGCGGTCCATCCTGGACGGTCACGTCGTGCTGGACCGGCGGCTGGCCACCGCCGGTCACTTTCCCAGCATCGACGTGCTGGAGTCGATCTCCCGGGTGGCCGGCACCGTCACCACGCTGGACCAGCGGGCCGACGCGCGCCAACTGCGCCGGCTGCTGGCCGCGTACCGGGACGTCCGGGAACTGGTCGAGATCGGCGCGTACGTGCCCGGTACCAACCCGGACGCCGACTGGGCGCGCTCGCTCTGGCCCCGCATCCAGGCCTTCCTCACCCAGGATCTGGATGCCCGCTGCCCGGTCGCCGACTCGTGGGCGGAGCTGGCCACCTTGCTGCAGACCGGAGGACCCCTCAATGCCGCGTAGATTCCGGCTGGCCGCCGTGCTGCGCGCCCGCCAGGTCCAGGAGGACGTCGCCAAGAGCGCGGTGGTGCGGGCCCGGCTGGCGGCGACGGCGGCGGTGCAGCGGCACGCCGAGCGGGAACGCTCGCTGCTCGAACGCCCGCCGCCGGACGGCGGGCCGGCGTCCCGGTGGGTGGCGGCCGCGTCCGCCCGGGCGGCGCTGGCGGACGAGCTCTCCACCGCCGACCGGCTGGCCGTGCGGGCCGCGGCGGAGGTGGGCGAGCGGGCCACCGAGCTGACCGGGGCGGCGATCCGGCGCCGTTCGGTGGAAACCCTGGCGGACCGGCAGTGGGCAGCCGAACAGCAAGAGGAGCTCGCGACCGAACAGCGCGCGCTGGACGAGGTGGCCGGCAACCGCCACCTGACCGGAAGGACCGAGCTGTGACCGGTATCGCCGAGATCGCCAGCCGGGTGCAGGATCTGCACAACCTGTGCATGCGGCCGGCACCGCCGGCCACGACCGGTGCCGGTTTCGCCAGCGCGCTCGCGCAGGCACAGGCCGGCCAGCCGGGCACTGGCGGCGGAGCGGGGCCGACCGGGGCTGACGCGGTCGCCGCCGCCCGGCGCTACCTGGGCGTGCCGTACGTCTGGGGCGGCACCGACCCGGCCACCGGCCTGGACTGCTCCGGCCTGGTGCAGCGGGTGTACGCGGACCTCGGCGTGCGGCTCCCCCGGGTCAGCGGCGACCAGGCCAGGGCCGGCACCGCGGTGGCCAGCCTGGCCGATGCCCGCCCCGGCGACGTGCTCGCCTTCGGCCACCCGGTCGACCACGTCGCGATCTACCTCGGTGGCAACCAGATGATCGCCGCGCCGGAGCCGGGCGACCACGTCCGGGTGCAGCAGGTGTACGCCCCGCCGACCGCCATCCGGCGCCTGCTGCCGGACCCGGCCGGTCCACTGTGGACGACTCCGGTGGGCCGGCCGGCCAACCTCGGCGGCGTGGCCGGCCCGTCCGGGCTGGCCGGCCCGGGCGGGCTGGCGGCCGTCCCGTACGGCGAGCTGTTCAGCCGGGCCGGCAGCCGGTACGGGGTGCCGCCGGCACTGCTCGCCGCGGTGGCCAAGGTGGAATCCGGGTACGACCCGAACGCGGTCAGCCCGGCCGGCGCGCGCGGCCTGATGCAGCTGATGCCACGCACCGCGGCCGGCCTCGGCGTCGACCCGATGGACCCGGCGCGGGCCGTCGACGGCGCGGCCCGGCTGCTCGCCGGCCACCTCGCCGACTTCGGCTCGGTGCCGCTGGCGCTGGCCGCGTACAACGCCGGCCCCGGCGCGGTGCGCCGCTACGGCGGCGTCCCGCCATACCCGGAAACCCAGTCGTACGTACAGAAGGTGCAGGCGGCACTGGCCGCACTGACCGGAGTGGGAGCCTGATGACCACCCTCGCGGCACCGATGATCCCGACCGCCCCGGCCGGCCGGACCGCGCGCCCGGCCCGAGCGCCGGACGCGCCCGCACCCGGCGGCCCGGCGGAGTTCGACACCCAACTGGCCACGGCCGTCGCCGCGACCCGAACCGGCCGATCGGCCACAGTGGACGAACCAGGCCGGGGCGGCCGCACACCGGACGCCGAACCGGCCGACCCCGACCTGGACGGCCTGCCCGGCAACCCGACCGGCATCAGCCCGGCCGCGCTGGCCGGCGCGCAACTGGCCACCGCGACCGGCCCGGCCACCAGCCCCGGCACGAGCACCAGCGGCGGCACCTCCGTGGGCAGCAGCACCGGCGCAGCCGGGCCGCATGCCGCCGGCGGACCGGCTGCCGGCAGCGTGGGCGGGCCGGCCGCGCCCGGCCCGCCGGGTGTCGCCGGAGCCACCACCGGCCCAGCCCCAGCGGCTGGCCCAGCAGCTGGCCCAGTGGCTGGCCCGGCCGGGTTCCCCGGTTCGTCGACCGCGGCCGGCGCCGCCGCCGCGGCCGGCGCCGCTGCTGGTTCGGCCGCCCCGGGTGCCACCGGCGCGGCCGTTTCCGCCGCCGCCCGCAGAGCCGGACGGGTGGCCGGAGCGGCCGGCACCACGACCGGCGAGGCCGCGACCGTGATGCGGACGGCGACCGCGGCGGAAGCCGGCCGGGCCGCGCTGGGCGCCGCCGGCATCGCGGCCGGCGGGATGCCGGGCGCCGCCGGCGGCCGCACCGGGTTCGGCCCGAGCGGGCCGGCCGCCTCCCCTGGACTCCACACCAGCCAGCCGGCCGTACCGCGGGCGGTGGCCCTGCTGGCCGGCGACCAGTACCAGTACCACCTCCCGGTTGGCCTGCCGGTCGCCAAGCCGACCACCGGTCCGGCCACAGTAGACAGTCCGGACCCGGCCGCCGGGGGGCTGACCACCGCCGGTCCACTCGGGACGGTCGCGGTGCAGCTCAGCACGCCGGTGCTGCCGACGGTGAGACCGATCCGGGCCGGCCAGCCCGGCACCGGCCTGCCGGTCGCTGCCCCGGCCGCCGGCATCCGCGGGGTCGATCCGGCCCTGATCGGCCTACCTGGCGACACCATCCCGATCGAGCCGCCGACCACGGCGGTGCCGGCCGGCACCGGCCCGCAGCCGGCCGGCCAGCCGACAGCCGGCCAGCCCGCAGTCGCCCTACCGGCAGCCGCCGTCCCGGCAGCCGGCCAGCCGACGGTCGGCCTACCGGCAGCCGGCCTGCCGGCAGCCGGCCTGCCGGGGACGGCGCAGGCCGTGCCGGTCCCGGCTGCCGAGCGGCAGGCAGCCGATCAGGACACCCCGGCCGGAACCGGTACCGCGTCCGTCCTGAGTGGACTTCCGGCGGCCGGCCCGGCGCCGGCCAGCCCGGCCCAGCCAGCCGCCCCGGCCAGCCAGGCGGCACAGTCAGGCCCGGCCGCGCAGGTGGTCGCGGTGCTGCACCCGCTCCGGTCGGCGCCGGACGGCGTGCACCAGCTGACCGTCCACCTGCACCCGGCCGAGCTGGGCCCGGTCAGCGTGCGGGCCGAGATCCGCAACGGGGACATCCACCTGCACCTGGCCGGCGCGACCGAAGCCGCTCGGGACGCGCTGCGGATGGCCTTGCCGGAACTGCGCCGGGACCTGCAGGCGGCCGGTTTCACCGCCGGATCGCTGGACGTCCAGCCGGACGGCCGGCCCGGGCCGGACCTCGCCGGTCAGTCCGGCCAGTTCAGCCAGCACCAGGCCGACCAGGCCGGGCGCGGCCCGCACTACCGGCCGGTGGTCCAGGGTCCGGCCGCGACGCTCCCGATCGATCCGCCGGCCAGCGGCGACGGCCGGCTCGATCTGCGGGTCTGACCGTCCACAATGGAGGGAACAGGATGACCAGTCCAATCGGCGCGATTTCGCCGAACAGTGCGGGAACCGGTCAACTGCCGGCCAGCACCCGCACCTCGAACTCCGACCTGGGTAAGGACGCGTTCCTGAAGCTGCTGGTGACCCAGCTGAAGTACCAGGATCCGGCCAGCCCGGCCGACGGCACCGCGTTCATGGCGCAGCTGGCCGGGTTCACCCAGGTCGAGAAGCTCGGCGACCTGGTCGAGATGGAGCAGAAACTGCTTGCCACGCAGCAACTTCTCGGCGCCAGCACGATGGTCGGCCGCACCGTCGACTACACCATCCCGGGCCGTGGCAACGGCACCGGTGTGGTCACCGGCGCCAGTTTCGCCAGCACCGGCCCGACGGTCCGGGTTGGTGACCAGGACGTACCGCTGTCCTCGATCACCGGAGTCCGTGCCACCGGCGCCTGACCGGCCCGGTCGTCCAGCTCCACCTCACGTCAACTGAAGGAAGTCGGACATGCTCCGCTCACTGTTCTCCGGCATCAGCGGCCTGCGCGCACACACCCAGATGATGGATGTCACCGCGAACAACATCGCCAACGTCAACACCACCGGCTACAAGACGCAGCAGGCCCTGTTCTCGGACGCGCTCAGCCAACTGCTGCGCGCGGCCGGCGCGCCGCAGAACTCCGTCGGCGGGGTCAACCCGGCGCAGATCGGGCTGGGGGTCCGGATGTCCGGCATCGAGACCGACTTCGGCCAGGGCTCGGCCCAGATCACCGGGCGCAACACCGACATCATGATCAACGGAGACGGCTTCTTCGTGGTGCGGCACATCGGCGAGCAGCTGTTCACCCGGTCCGGCGGGTTCTCCTTCGACACCAACGGCATGCTGGCGGACCAGCGCGGCTCGGCCGTGCAGGGCTGGATGGCGAACCGGGGTGTGATCAACAGCAACGCCAGCCCGGCCGACATCGTGCTGCCGGTCACCCAGTCACAGGCGCCGATCCCGACCTCGGCGGCCTCGGCCGCCGGCAACCTGCCCCAGAACACCACCAGCACGCTGCCGATCCTGACCTCGATCACCGCGTACGACCTGCAGGGTGCCCCGATGACGCTGTCCGTCACCTGGGCCAAGACCTCGGCGAACGCCTGGACCGCGACCATCTCCGACGGCGTCACCACCGCCGCCGCGCAGACGGTCACGTTCGCCGCGGACGGCACCACGCCGACGCCGGCGACGCTCGCCTTCGGCTCGATCGCGGTCGACGTATCCCAGGTCACCAACTACGCCGGCCAGTCCACGATCGCGCTGATCAACCAGAACGGCTCCGAGATGGGCTCGCTGTCCGGCTTCACGATCAGCCCGGACGGCACGATCATCGGGGTCTTCTCCAACGGCCTCAAGCAGCCGATGGCCCAGATCGCGATCGCCAACTTCAACAACCCGCCCGGTTTGGAGAAGGCCGGCGACTCCGACTACCGGACCACGGTGAACTCCGGGCCGGCGCTGGTCGGCGTACCGGGCGTCGGCGGCCGTGGCAGCCTGCAGAACAACGCGCTGGAGATGTCCAATGTGGACCTCTCCCAGGAGTTCACCAACCTGGTGATCGCCCAGCGTGCCTTCCAGGCCAACTCCAAGGTGATCACCACCGCGGACGAACTGCTCAACGATCTGGTCAACATGAAGCGCTGACCACTCGCGCCGGCCAGCGGCTGGGACGGGCGGCGATGTCGCCGCCCACAGCCGGCCAGCGGTGCGGCTGGGGCGGGCGGCAGCGCCGCCGTCCTCAGCCGACCGGCGGGCCGGCGAGCGCGGCGGCGATGTCGCGGACGTAGTCCCAGCGGCCGATGCCGTCCGGGTGCCGGGCCGCGCTGCCGGCGACCAGCGGCACCCCGGCGGCGGCCAGCGTCGCGGCCACCCGCGGCGACGGGCAGCGCCACCGCTCGTTGATCGCTACCGCCGAGCCGGTGGCCAGGCAGCCCTCGGCGAACTGGCCGAGCACGTCGCCGGTCAGCAGGTCCTCGCTGATGCCGACCTCGGGCAGCAGCCCGAACGGCCGGGCCAGCACCGGCTGGGCCCATTCGGCCGCCCGGTGCAGCGCCCGCACCGACGCGCCGACCAGCAGTTCCACCGCCTGGGCCGGGGTGAGCATGCCGGTGGCCAGCAGTATCCGGACGTCCGCCGGGGTGCCCGGGCCGGCCCGCAGCGGGTACCCGTGCTCGGTCACGGCCAGGAATTCCACCGCGGTCAGATCCGCCGGCAGGTCGAGGGTCCCGGCGGTGTCCAGGATCGCGGTTTCCAGCCCGCGGCAGAGCGTCAGGTCGGTGCGCGCGGCGGCGCGCCGGATCACGGCCCGGTGCGCGGCCAGCCAGTCGGTGTCGCAGGTGACCCGGTCCACCACCACCAGCCGGGTCAGCCCGGCCTCCTCGGCGGCTCGGACGTTCTGGTCCACCGTGCCGCTGCCGCCGGAGAACATCGACGGCGCGTGGTGGTCGGCGCGCAGGTCCACGCCGCCCAGGCGGCCGGCCTCCGCCGGCAGGCTGCTCACCTGGCCACCGTCCCGCACGGCAGGAACGTCGGGGGTTGCCGGACGGTGGCAGTTCGGGACGCCCTGCGCCGGCACCGCCGGAGCGCTACTTAGGCGGTCGGTATCTGTATCCGACACCACGGACCGCCTCGATCGGTGAGGTCGCCGGGTCACCCCAGCCCAGCTTGCGGCGCAACCGGAGCACCCCGAACTTCACCCGCTCCTGACCGATCCCGGTCGGGTCGTCCCAGGCGTGGGTGAGTAACTGGTTCGGCGACAGCACGCCGCCGGCGTTGCGCAGCAGCGAGTTCAGCAGCCGGAACTCGGTCGGGGTCAGGTGGATCTCCTGGTCGCCGACGAACACCGCGCGGGACCTCGGGTCGACCCGGACCACCCCGTCGTCGTACACGTCCGCGGCCCACTCACCGGAGCCGGCGCGGCGCAGCAGCGCCTCCACCCTGGCCAGGAACTCCGAGTTGGTGAACGGCTTGGTCAGGTAGTCGTCCGCGCCGCCACGCAGCCCGCGCACCTTGTCCGAATCCTGGCCGTGTGCGGTCAGCAGCAGGATGGGCAGGTCGCTGATGTCGCGAACCCGTTCCAGCACCTGCCAGCCGTCCATCACCGGCAGGCCGATATCCAGGATGAGCAGGTCCGGGTGGATCTCGTGCACCATCCGCAGCCCGCTCCGGCCGTCGGCGGCGTGCTCGACGGCGTAGCCACTGCGGTCCAGCAGGAGCCGCAGCGCCAGCGCGATGTCCTTGTCGTCTTCCACGACCAGAAGCCGGGTCAAGGCTTCACCGTCCGATCAACCTTTACTCACAGTGACAGAGCACTACAGTAGGTTACTAGAGGCCGGTGGGGCGATTCCCCGGCTCGTGACACGCGCCGAGGGGTGGGACGAATGTCCGGCGAGCACGCCGCGTTGGCCGCGGCGACCAGGCTGGCCGGGCCGGCCGCCTCCGTGCTGGACGCGCTGGTGGCCGCGGTGCCGATCGGCGTGCTGGTACAGGACACCGAGCACCGGGTGCTGCTGGTCAACACCGCGTTCGTCCGGCTGGCCGGCATCCCGGCCCGGCCGCCGGAACTGATCGGACTCACCTTCGACGGCACCGCCCAACACATCGAGGACCTGGTCCGGACCGGCGGCACCGCCGGCGGGCCAGCGACCGGCACGCCAGCCACCGGCCCGGCCGGAAACCACCGGGTGGTCGAGCCGGAGTACGTGCCACTGCAGTCCGGCGGCGAGCCGCTCGGCCACCTCTGGCTGCTGCGCGACATCACCGACCAGACCGCGGCCCGGCGCACGGCGGCCGAGCAGGACCGGGTGCTGGCCGACCTGGCCGCGCTGCGGTCCGACTTCGTGGCCACCCTCTCGCACGAACTGCGCACGCCGCTGACGTCCATCGTCGGGCTCTCCACCCTGCTGCTGGACGGCGGTAGCCGACTCGACCCGGAACAGACCGAGTGCCTGCAGGCCATCGACCGCAGCGCCGACCGGCTGCTCCGGCTCACCGACGACCTGACCCTGCTGGCCGGCCTGGAGTCCGGCGGGCTGCCGCTGCGGGACGAGCCGGTCGACCTGGCCGAGCTGATCGCCACCCGGGCCGACGGCTGGCGGGCGGTGGCCGCCGCGGCCGGGGTCGCACTGCGGCTGGACCACCCGCCGGCCCCGGCCGACCCGCCGGTCCGCGGCGACGAGCCGATGCTGACCCGGCTACTGGACGACCTGGTCACCGGCGCGGTGCAGGCCAGCCCACCGGGCGGCCAGGTCCGGATCTCGCTGCGACCGGAGCCGGCCGGCTGGCTGATCGAGGCGACCGACCCCAGCACGCCGGTCGACCCGGCCGACCCGGCCGAGGCCAGCCGGCACAGCGCCGGCCTCGGCCCGGTCATCGGCCGGGCCATCGCCAAGCGGCACGACGGCAGCACCACGATCAGCCCCGCCGGCGCCGGGGCGGGCGGCGCCGGGGCGCTGATCCGCATCCACCTCCCGGCCGGCCAGCCGGCCAGCCGCCGGTCCGGCGGTCAGGGCGCCGCGGGGGCGGGCAGCGCGGGGACGCCGAGGACCTCGTAGACCCCACGCGGCGGGTCGGTGACCAGGCGGCCGGCGCGAGTGCAGTCCAGCGCGCAGTTCCGCGGCCGGACCGCGGCGGCGTCCCGGCTCAGCCCGCCGCGCAGCCGGTCGGTGGGCAACCCGGCCGCGGTCACCACCAGCCGGGCGAACTCGTACCGGCTGACCGCGTCCGCCCCGGCCACGTGCAGCGGGCCGGCCGCGTCCGTGCCGACCAGTTCGAGCAGCGCCACGGCCAGGTCGCCGACCTGGGTCGGGCACCGCATCTCGTCGGTGAAGAAGGTGCCGTCCCGCTCCCCCTGGGCCACCTCCAGGGCGGCCTCCTCGTGCGGCCCGGGCAGCGGACCGCCGTACAGCAGCGAGGTGCGGACCAGCAGCGCGCGCGGATCCACCCGGGCCACCGCGGTTTCGGCGGTCAGCTTCGCCTGCCCGTACCCGGACACCGGCCGGGGCACGTCGTCCTCGGTGTACCGGCCGGTAGCCTCGCCGCCGAAGACGACATCGGTGGACAGCGCGACCAGCCGGGCCCCGGCCGCCCGGGCAGCCACCGCCACCGCCACCGCGCCGCCGACGGTCACCGAGTCCGCGCCCGCGCCCGCGCGCACGTACGCGGTGTGCACGATCGCGTCCGGCTCCACCTGCCGGACCGTGGCGTCCACCGCGCCGGCATCGGTCACGTCCAGCCGGCACCAGTGCACACCGGCCGGCGCACCGGCGTCCGGCCCGGTGCGCAGGTGGGTGGCCGTGACGTCCCAGCCGGCCACCGGGGCCAGCCGCACCAACTCGGTGCCCAGGTAGCCGGTCCCACCCGTGATCAGCAGCCGCCGCATGGCGCCACCCCCTTGCCGGACATCACCCAGTTCACCGCTTTCCCGGCGGCAGCGCACCCCAGATCGCCCGGACCGGTCGGCGTTCCGGGAACCAACAACGCTACCGACTACTGAATGTAGTAATTTCAACACTAAGCGTCGCGACCAGAAGGGGCACCTGGTGGACTTCATCGCCCCGGACATCGTCCGCGCGCTGGAACCGCCGGCGGCCGTGCTCGCCCCCGACGGCCGGCTGATCGCCGCCAACGCGGCCTGGCGGGCGGTCGGCACCCTGCCGGCCGAACCCGGCGCCGCGCTGCCGCCCGCCCCGCCCGGTCCCTCGGACACCGCCGCGCTGGCCGCCGCCATCAGCGCCGCCGGCGGCCCGACCGGCACGGCCGGCACCGTCGTCTGCGGCCTGCCGGACGGCTCCCGGGTGCGGTTCCGGTGCGCGCCGCTGCCGGCAGCGGACGGCGCCGGCTACGCGCTGGTCACCCTCGACCCGGACCGCACCGACCGGGCCAGGCCCGAATTCCTGGCCACGCTCAGCCACGCGGTGCGCACCCCGATCAGCGGCATCGTCGGCATGGTCGACCTGCTGCTCGCACTGCCGCTGGAACCGGACGTGCACGAGGTGGTCGAGGGCGTCCGGCTGTCCGCGGACGCGCTCACCGCGATGCTCAACGACATGGTCGACCTGGCCCAGATCGAGGTCGGCCGGCTGCAGCTCGACGACGCCCCGTTCGACCTGCGCCAACTGGTGGACGGGGTGGCCGAGACGCTGGGCAGCCGGGCCCGGCAGAAGGGGCTGGCGGTGGTCGTCCGGGTCACGCCGCAGCTGCCGGCCCGGCTGCTCGGCGACGACGCCCGGTTGCGCCAGGTGCTGCTGAACCTGGTCGGCAACGCGATCAAGTTCACCGAGGTCGGCGAGATCGTGCTGAATGTCGAGGTCGGCGCCGACCCCACCGGGGCCGGCCCGGCGCCGGAGCTTTCGATCGAGGTGGTGGACAGCGGCCGCGGCATGGCCCCGGACGCCCTGGACCGGGTCTTCGAGCCGTTCGTCCAGGAGGACGCGTCGACCGCGCGCCGGCACGGCGGCTCCGGGCTGGGGCTGGCGGTGACCGCCCGGCTGGTCCGGCTGATGGGCGGCCGGGTGGCGGTCGACTCGGCGCCGGCGGTCGGCTCCCGGTTCCGGGTGGTGCTGCCGCTGCGCCAGCCGGACGGGACCGCCCCGGCGAACCGGCCGGACCGGCTGGCCGGCCGCCGGCTGCTGGTCACCGCCCCGGGGGTGGCCCGGTCGGCGGCCGCGCTGGCCGCGTTGCTGCGCGGCGAGGGCGCCACCGTCGACGTGCTGGCCGCCGACCCGCTGGCCGAGGTGCTGGCCCGGCAGCAGCAACTGGAGCCGGTGGACGCGGTGGTCTGGGTGGACGACGCCCGCGACACCCGGGTCCGCGCCCGGGCCGCCGGCCTGGCCAACGCACTCAATCCGCCCGCCACCGCCGCAACCGACCC
The DNA here is from genome assembly GCA_963714145.1 of uncultured Actinomycetota bacterium. Taxonomy (GTDB): domain Bacteria; phylum Actinomycetota; class Actinomycetes; order Mycobacteriales; family CADCTP01; genus JBBWZH01. Next base: position 6,068,636 of record OY970235.1, read on the forward strand.
GACCGGCCCGCTGCCGCCCGACCCCCAGCCGACCGACACCGATCCGCCCGACCCCCAGCCGCCCGACCCCCAGCCGACCGGCACCGATCCGACCGACCCTCAGCCGGCCGGCCCTCAGCCGACCGGCACCGATCCGACCGGCCCTCAGCCGGCCGGCCCCCAGCTGGCCGACACCGATCCGACCGGCATCGGCACGACCGGCACCGGCGCGGCCGGCGTCGGCATGGCCGGCACGGCCGGCGCAGGGCCTGGCCGCGGTCGGCCGGCCACCGTCGTGCTGCTCAGCCGGACCGACCCGCCGCGGCGGCCCCCGTCCGGGGTGACCGTGCTGGCGCTGCCGGTTCGGGCCGACCGGCTGCTGGACGCCGTCCGCGGTATCGCCCCGGTGCCGGACCGGCCGGTGCCGATCGAGCCACTGCCCGGCGGTCGGGTGCTGCTGGCCGAGGACAACGCGGTGAACCGGGCCATCATCGGCCGGATGCTGGACCTGCTCGGGCTGCGCTGGGACTCGGTCTCCGACGGCGCCGCCGCGGTCGCCGCGGCCAGCACCCAGCGGTACGACGCGATCCTGATGGACGTACAGATGCCGGGCACCGACGGGGTGGAGGCGACCCGTCGGATCCGCGCGGCCGAGTCGGACCGGCACACCCCGATCGTGGCGCTGACCGCGAACGCGATGGGCGGCGACCGGGAGACCTACCTGGCCGCCGGGATGGACGACTACGTGCCGAAGCCGATGCGGCTGGCCACCCTGCGGGCCACCCTGCAGCGCTACGTCTCGCCCGCGCTGGAGGTCTCCGCCGCCGACCTGGACGCCGCCCGGCTGGCCGACCTGGCCACCCAACTGCAGGACGCCGCCCTGGTCAGCAGCGCGGTCGAGCTCTACCTGAGCGAGCTGCCGGGCCGCTGCGGCACGATCACCGAGGCCGGCGAGCGGCTCGACCGCGGCGGCCTGCAGGCCGCCGCGCACGCCCTCAGGTCGGCGAGTGCCATGCTCGGCGCAACCGCGATCGCCAACCTCTGCGAGCGGCTGATGACCGTCGCCGAGGACGGCACCGCGGCCGACATCCGCGCGCTCACCGCGGCGATGCCCAGCACCGCCACCCGCACCGAGGTGGCCATCCGCCGCTACCTGACCCTGTCCCACCCCTGACCCGACCACCCGACCCGAGCCGGGGACCGCCATCCGGCCTGACCCCGGCCGCCGAGCCCGGCCGCGGACCGGCCGGACCCCCGGGGCCGGGCCGGACAGCCGGGGCCGGGCCGGGCCTGCGGTCAGGGCTTGCGGGCCGGCGGCCAACAGAGCCGGGTGCTGGCCGGGTTGCGCGCCAGGTCCCGGGACAGCGCGAAGCTGGCGGTGCGGACGGCCGGGGCGAGCCGCTCCAGGTCCAGGCCGCGGGCGTAGCCGGTGATCGAGATCGCGGCCACCACCCGGCGGTGGTGGTTCAGCACCGGCGCGGCGACCGCGGAGACGCCGACCTCGGCCTCCTCGTGGTTGATGCCGTACCCGCGCTGCACGGTGCGGGCCAGTTCCTGGCGCAGCAGCCCGGGCATCACGATGGTCCGCGGGGTGTGCCGGATCAGCCCGGCGGCCAGCACCTGGCGCAGGTACTCCGGCGGGCCGAAGGCGAGGAAGACCTTGCCGGTGGCGGTGCAGTAGGCCGGCATCTTGATGCCCACCCGGGAGCCGATCGACATCGAGTCCCGCCCGCTGACCTTCTCCAGGAACAGCGTGCAGGCGTCGTTGAACACGGCCAGGTGCACGTTCTCGTGGGTCGCCTCGTACAGGTCCTCCAGGTACGGCAGCGCGGCCTCGCGCAGTTCGCGCTGCCGCGGCACCTGCTGGCCGAGCATGAACAGGCTCATCCCGAGCCGGTAGCCGCTGCTGGTCCGCTCCAACCCGCCCCACCGGACCAGCTCGCAGAGCAGCCGGTACGCGGTCGACTTGGGTAACCCGGTCCGCTCGGCCAGCTCGCTGAGGCTCAGCTCGACGTCGGCCGAGCCGAACGCGTCCAGCAGCCGCAGGCCCCGGGCCAGCACCGACTTGGGCACCCCGTCCGGCCCGCACGCCCCCGGCTCATCGCCGCCGGCCGGGTCGCCGGCGGGGTCGCCGCCGGCCGGGTCGCCGGCGGGGTCGTCGCCGGGCGGGTCGGCCGGATCGGCCGCCAGCTCCACGTATGTGCCCAGATCGGCCAGTTGGCCGGGCTCTACCCGCAACGACTCGTCCATCGCCTCGGTCCCACTCGCTTCGGCCGGAACCCAACAACCGGGCGCCCGGCCAGCACTCCCAAGGCTAGCCGGCCGGCCAACCCGTCCCCGCCCTGTGCCCCCTGGTCGCTGCGCTCCGCGCCAGACGCGACGTCTTCCCTCGGCCCCGCGCAGCGACTTCGTCGGCGCGTTGCCTCAGTCCAGACGCCGCTGCGCTCCGCGCCACTCATACCGTCACCGAGGGCTCGGGCGCCGGTCGGGCGCCGACCACCGCGGCGTCCGATCGGTGCGCGTCCGCGTGGCTGCGCACCGGGACGTCCACCAGCAGCGGGCCGTCCAGCGCGGTGGCGCCGGCCACCACGTCCCGCAACTCGGCCGCGCTGCCGACCCGCAGCCCGCGGACGCCGAACAGGCGGGCGGCCGCGGACCAGTCCAGGCTTGGCTGGGTCAGGTCCAGGCCGAGGTACCGGCCGGTCGCCGTGGACCGGCTCTTGGCCGCGTCCATGGTGTCCTTCAGCGTCCGGTACTCGCCGTTGTTCATCACCAGGAACAGCACCGGGACGCGGTGGTGCGCCGCGGTCCACAGTCCCTGCAGGCCGAACATCGCGCAGCCGTCGCCGAGCACGGCCACCACCGGGCGGTCCGGCCGGCCGAGCCGGGTGCCGACCGCGGCGCCGATGCCCCAGCCGAGCCCGCCGCCGATGGTGTGCACGTACGAGCCGGGCCGGTCCTGGCGCAGCACCCGGCGCAGCTCCATCCCGACCGTGATCGCCTCCTCCACCACGACCGCGTCGGGCGGCAGCCCGGCCGCGACCGCGTGCGCGGCGGCCCGCGGGTCCAGCGGAGCATGGCCGTACCGGCGCACCGCGTCGGCGTCCACCTCGGCCCGCCGGGCGGCGGCGCCGACCCGGGCGGCGGCGAGCCGGGCGGCGGCCTGCGGCACCCGCCGGTCCAGCGCGGCGGCGAGCAGCCGCAGCGTGCCCGGCAGGCTGCCGACCAGGCCGGCGGCCACGGCGAAGTTGCGCCCCAGCTCGGCCGGGTCGGAGTCGACCTGGACCACCGCGGCACCGTCCGGGATGGCCGACCCGGGGCTGTAGTGGTGCGGCATGAACGCGTGGCAGCCCACCACGAAGATCACGTCGTGACCGGCCAGCGCGGCCCGGATCGCGCTGTTGCGGGGCAGCAGCATGCCCGCGTACAGGGGGTGGTTCCCGGGGAAGTTGACGCCGTCGTTCATCGGCTGGTGGTAGACGGTCGCGCCGAGCAGCTCGGCGACCTCGACCAGCGCCGGCACCGCGCCGTCCCGGCCCACCCCGTCGCCGGCCACGATCGCCGGCCGCCGGGCGCCGGCCAGCAGCGCGGCCGCCTCCACCACCCCGCCGGCCGCGGCCGGCGGGGTCAGCCGGGACCGGGCCGGCAGGTCCACCGGGTCGTCGGCGTCCAGCAGGTCCATCGGCACCGAGACGAACACCGGGCCGGCCGGTGGCTGCCGGGCCAGCAGGAACGCCCGGCGCAGCACCGGCGCCAGGTCGTACGGCTGCTGCACCTCGACCGCGGATTTGGCCGCCGCCGAGGCCAGGGTGACCAGGTCGGCGGTCAGCATCGGGTCCTGCAGCAGGTGCCGGCGGTCCTGCTGGCCGGCCACCACCACCATCGGCGTCCGGGACCGGCTCGCGTTCAGCATCCCGACCAGCCCGTTCGCCAGCCCGGCCGCCACGTGCAGGCTGACGAACGACGGCGTGCCGGTGGCCCGGGCGTACCCGTCGGCCATCGCCACCACCGAGCCCTCCTGCAGGCCCAGCACGTATTCCAGGTCGTCGGCGCCGGACAGCGCGTCCAGCAGCGGCAGCTCGGTGGTGCCGGGGTTGCCGAACACCCGGCGGATCCCCTCGCTGCGCAGGATCTCGAGGAAGGCCTCGACGGGCCGCATCCGCCAGCTCCTTCCGGCTCGGCCGGCACCCGGGCCGCTCCGGCAGGCCAGCGTGACGGGCCGCCGGGGCGGGCGCGGTGGCGGCACGTCCGCCCCGGTGGTCGCCACAGCGTCAACCACCGCGCACCCGGCACCAAGATCCACATTTCACTCAGCGAAACGGGCGCCGCCCCGGGCGGTCCCAATCGCACCGTTTCATTCACCGGAACGACTCCGTTGTAACGTCCGGGTTGCCCGACCACGCTGACGCCCTGCTGACCATCAGGACCGCGCGCCGCGGGTCCTTGATACAGCCAGCCGTCGTCCGCGCCGGGAGGCGATGTCCGCGATGTCCAACCCGTCGGTCGAGCAGCGGGCTCCGTCCGAATCGACGACCCCACCGGCCGCCCCGGCCGCGCCCGGCCGGGGTCGCCGGCGCCGCCCCTGGCTGCTGGACGAGGCCGGGGTGCTGGTCGTACTGGTGCTGCTGGTGGTCGGTGTCGGCCTGTTCCGCCGCGACTTCCTGCAGTCGGACAACCTGCTGGAGATCGCCCGGCAGTCGTCCTATGTCGGGATCATGGCCTGCGGCATGGTGTTCCCGCTGGCCATGCGCGAGGTGGACCTGTCCGTCGGCGGCACCTACGCGCTGTGCATCGTGGCCGGCGCGGTGCTGATCCGGGACGGGCTGTCACCCTGGCTGGCCGCACCGGTCGCGATCGGTCTCGGCGGGGTGCTGGGGCTGGGCAACGGGCTGTTCACCACGTTCGTCCGGGTGCCGTCGTTCATCGCCACGCTCGGCACGCTGTCAGTCTACCGCGGGCTGGCGCTGGCCCTGTCGGACGGCCAGCAGGTCGGCGGGCTGCCCCAGGACCACGCGTTCTTCCGGGTGATCGGTGGCGACGTGCTGGGGCTGTCCGGGGCGGTCTGGCTGCTGCTGCTCACCGTGGCGCTGCTGACCGTGGTGTTCACCCGGACCCGGTTCGGCGCGCAGATCCGCGCCGTCGGCTCCAACCCGGAGGCGGCCGCGTTCAGCGGCATCCCGATCGCCCGGGTCCGGATCAAGGCGCTGATCGTCTCCGGGCTGTTCGCCGGCCTGGCCGGGGTGCTCTCGCTGGCGTTCTTCGCGGCCGGCGACCCCACCGTCGGCCAGGGCTACGAACTGCTCGCGATCGCCGCCTGCATCATCGGCGGCACCCCGCTGCGCGGCGGCACCGGCTCGGTGCCCGGCGCCGTGCTCGGCTCGCTGATCCTCTCCGTGGTGGCGGCCGCGCTGGTGTTCTTCGACGTCCCGATCAACTGGACCACGTTCGCGACCGGCGCGGTGATCCTGCTCGCGGTCGCCCTGGACAGCGCGTTCCGCCGAGCCCGGGCCGCGCGCCGCCGCACCTGACCCGCCACTCCCGCCCTGCCGGACCCCGCACAGAAGGAAGCCCGCCATGTTGCGTCCCCGTCGTACCGCCGCGCTGGCCGTTGGCCTCGCGGCCCTGCTGGCCGCGAGCGCCTGCGGTTCCGGCTCCGGCAGCGGCTCCGGCTCGTCCGGCGGCACCAGGAAGATGGTCTTCGCGGTCGCCAACGTGAGCCTGAACTTCGCGCTGGAGATGGCCAACGGCGGAAAGTACGCGGTGGACGACGCCGGCGGCATCGACCTGAAGGTGGTCGGCCCGGCCACCACCGACGGGCCGCAGGAGGTGCAGCTGTTCCAGAACGCGCTGGTCACCTCGAAGGACGGCGCGGTGGTGGAGAACCTGGCGCCCGACCTGTTCACCCGCCCGTACGCGCAGGCGGTGGCCAAGGGCATCCCGGTCGTCGCGCTGGACACCGTCCCGCTGCCCGGCAGCAACGTCGAACTGTACGTCGGCAACGACAACTACGCGCTCGGCGTGCAGCTGGCCGAGGAGACCATCAAGCGGCTGCCCGCGGACGCCGGCGGCACCGTGATCATCGGGGTGCCGAACCCGGGCGTCCCGGTGCTCGACTCCCGTGCCAAGGGCATCAAGGACACCTTCGCCGCGAAGCTGCCGAAGATCACCGTCAAGGGCCCGTTCCAGACCTTCAGCGACCCGGGCAAGAGCTACAACGCCTGGTCGTCCCAGGTGCGGGCGAACCCGAAGGCGGTGGCCTTCCTCGGCGTCGGCGACGCCGATAGCTACTCGCTGGCCCGGCTGAAGAAGGAGGTGCGCGGCTCGTTCCTGACCGCCGGCTTCGACCTGGACGCCAAGACCCTGGAGGCGGTCAAGGACGGCACCAACTTCGTCACCATCTCGCCGGAGCACTACCTGAAGGGCTACCTCGCGATGCGGCTGCTGGCCGACGCGGTCAAGGCCGGCAAGCCCCTGCCCAAGGGCTGGTTCAACGAGCCCGGCCTGGTCGTCGACAGCAAGAACATCGACGAGATCACCAAGCGCCAGCAGTCGGACGCCGAGCGCCGCGCCTACTACAAGCCGATCATCGCCGAGATCCTCGCCGACACCAGCAAGTACTTCGAACCGCTCACCGATGCCCGCTGAACCCGGGCCCGCCGAACTCGAGGCCCGCTGAATCCGATGCCCGCTGAACCCGAGGCCGCCGGGCTCGCCGCCGTCGACGTCCGCAAACAGTACGGCGGGGTGCGGGCGCTGGCCGGGGCGAGCCTCGCGCTCGCCCCGGGCGAGGTGCACGCGCTGGTCGGCGAGAACGGGGCCGGCAAGTCGACGCTGGTGAAGGTGCTGGCCGGTGTGGTCCAGCCGGACGGTGGGCGGCTGGAGCGGGCCGGCGCCCCGGTCCGGTTCACCGGCCCGCTGGACGCGCAGCGGCAGGGCGTCTCGATCGTCTCCCAGGAACTGAGCCTGTTCCCGGACCTGGACGTGCTCGGCAACCTGTTCCCGCACCACCAGCCACGCCGGTACGGCCTGCTGGACACCGCCGCGATGGCCCGGCGGGCCGGCCCGCTGCTGGCCGAACTCGGCCTGGACGACGTGCCGCTGCGGGCGCCGCTGGACGGGCTCACCCTCGCCCAGCAGCAGCTCGTGGAGATCTGCCGGGCGCTGCTGCACGACCCGGCCGTGGTCATCCTGGACGAGCCCACCTCGGCGCTGCCGCCGGCCGCGGTCCGCCGGCTGACCGCGGTGATCCGGCAGATCACCGGCCGCGGCGTCGCCGTCCTCTACGTCACGCACTTCCTGGCCGAGGCGGTCGGCCTGGCCGACCGGATCACCGTGCTGCGCGACGGCCGCAACGTGATGACCGGCACGCCGGCCGCCGACGTCACCATCCCCACCCTGGTCACCGCCATGCTCGGCGACTCCCCGCTCGCCAGCCACGTGCTGAGCCCGGCCGATACCGCCGCGGGACGGGGCCCGGGCCGGGCCGGGGATCCGGACAGCCGTCGCCCGGCCACCGGTTCCGGCGAGGTGGCGGCCGCCGCGGGGAGGGGTCCGGGCCGGGCGTCGGCCGGCCCGGACCCGGCGGCCGGCGACCTGCGGCTGACCGGGGTGACCGTCCCCGGCGAGCTGGACGCGGTCTCCCTGGTGGCCCGCCCCGGCGAGGTGCTCGGCCTGGCCGGCCTGGCCGGCGCCGGCCACACCGCGATCCTGGACCTGCTCTGGGGCCGGCTGCGCCCTACCGCCGGCACCATCCGGCTACCGGACGGGACCGGTCGGCCGGCCAGCATGGCCGCGGCCGTCCGGCACGGCGTCGCCTACCTGCCCAGCGACCGCAAGCGGCTCGGCCTGATGCTGGACGCCAGCGTCGGCCAGAACATCACCACGGTCTCCTGGCTGGCCGACCGCCGCGGCGGCACCCTGCTCCGGCCGGCCCGGATGCGGGCCGCCGCCGCCCGCCGGATCGCCGAACTGCGCATCAGAGGCTCCGCCGACGACCCGGTCAGTGCCCTGTCCGGCGGCAACCAGCAGAAGGTCGTCTTCGCCAAGTGGCTGCACGCCGACCCGTCCCTGGTGCTGCTGGACGACCCCACCCGCGGCGTGGACGTGGCCGCCAAGGCCGAGATGCACGCGATCATCCGCCGGCTGGCCGCCGAGGGCCGCACCGTCTTGATCTGCTCCACCGACCTGGCCGAACTGGCCACCGTCTGCGACCGCGTGATCATCCTGCACCGCGGCCGGATCACCGCCGAACACCACGCCCCCGCCCTCTCCGAACCCACCCTCCTACACGCCATCAACACGACACCGTGACCGTCACCGCGCCAGCAGCTCGTCCCGCCACCCGGCGAACCGCCGCCGCAGTGCCAGGATGTCGCCAGCCGGCAGGCCGTAGTCGGCGAACTCCAGGTCGGTGAGCCGACCTACCCGCTTGCCGCAGCCAAGCGGCTCAGCCAACTCAGGGAACCGACTCTCCCAAGCCGTCCGCAGCACGGGCGGCAGCCACAGGTACGACCAGAGCCGCTTCAACGCCGCCTCGTTCAGATACGTGTGCAGATCGGCCGGCCTCGCCGCCTCGTTCAGGACGGCGCGGTAGAGATCGATGATCCGTCCCGGGGAATCAAGGTCGTACTGACTGTTGCCGGACCAGGAGAGATAGCGCGGCAGCCGGACTACCCCGCTGGTCGGGCCGGTCAGGAGACCCAGCCGGTCGGCGACCACGTACGGCTTCGCATAACGACGCGGCCCAGGCGTGGCGGTCATCTCACTTCCCCTCATCCACTCGCAGGCTGCCACCCACCAGCTCCCCGGCGGCTTCAGCTGCCCAGGCGCACCGAACGACGCCCCGAGTCCATCAGGCGGGTGCAACCGCTGGCAGGCCACGCATCGAGGCGGCATCGTGCAATCGCTTGTCGTACGCGACGAACCAGTCAAGTCCGACGCGCAACTCTTCGGCGGTGGCCAGATGGATCGCGTCCAGGCTCAGCAGCGTCTCGCCCGGCAACCGAGCAGCTGCGTCCAGGATCGCGTCGGTGACCGGCTTCTGATGCAGCACCGCCAGCACTGCGGGGAGAAGGGGCAGTGCCGCCGGCTCGCCGCGTTGCAGAGCTCTGGCCACCTCGGTCCGTACCAACGCTGACGCGACGAGCGGTACCGACTGGCGCGTAGCCAGCCAGGCTCGCAACGCGTCACTCTCGGTCTCCTGTCTCGCCAGCTTCACTATTGCGGAGCTGTCCAGGAAGATCACAGCCGTTCCTCGCGCAGTTCCGACACGATGTCAGAGACGTCCGGACCGCCACTGGCCGGCACCGGCTTGATCGCCAACAGCGCTTCGATACCACCAGGGTTGCTGGCCGGGGTTAGCTGGCCAGTGCGGATCAGCTCGTCCACCACCGGGTCGCCGGTGCTGGGCAGCGGCACCAACATCGCAATCGGCCGGTCATGCTCGGTGATCAACACTGTCTCCCCCGCCGCCGCCCGGTGAATCACCTTGGACGTGTGGCGGGTAACTTCACGAATCCCCATGGTCGTTGTCATAACAAAAAGTTATCACAAAGGACGGGCCTGACCGCGATCTTCGACCGCTCAACCGGGGTCGTGGCGGTTGAACGCGTCGAGGACGGCCTGGCAGCGTGACTCGGGCAGCAGGTCGGTGAACGGGGAGTTCTCGCGCAGCGCGATCGCGCGTGGCGAACGGGAGGTCAGGGCGTCGAGGACCGGGTCGGGGCCGGCCGCCAGCAGCGTCCGCCATTCGCGTAGCGCGGCGGCCACCGGGCCGTCCGGGATGGTGGCGAGCAGGCGGTCGAGGGTGGCGGTGGCGTTGGCGAGGACGGTCGCCGGGTCGGCGACCAGGGCGCCGGCTACGGCGATGTGCAGCCAGCGGGCCTGGGCCTGCTCTCGGGTCAGGGTGTCCTCGGGCGCGGTGCCCGCGTCGAGTTCGGCCAGGTAGGCGTCGATCTCGGGGAGGCGGTCCACCTCGTCCGGGGCACCGCCGCCGGGCGCCGTCACGGGGTTCCGCCGGGGGACGCCGTCATGGCCTCAGGAGGCGGCGACGATGGTGGCCAGGTGGTGGGCGATGGCGTCGGCCTGCTCCTGGGTTGGCGCCTCGACCATGACCCGGACGATCTGCTCGGTGCCGGACGGGCGGAGCAGCACCCGGCCGTCGTCGCCGAGGTCGCGCTGGACCGCGGCGACCGCGTCGGTCACCGCCGCCGACTCGGCGACCCGGGCCTTGTCCGCGACCGGGACGTTGAGCAGCACCTGCGGCAGGCGGCGGACCACAGCGGCCAGGTCGGCGAGCGGGACGCCGGTGGCGGCCACCCGGCTGAGCAGTTGCAGCGCGGTCAGGATGCCGTCACCGGTGGTGGCGTGATCGAGGAAGACCACGTGGCCGCTCTGCTCACCGCCGACCGAGAGCCGCCGGGCGTGCAGTTCCGCCAGCACGTAGCGGTCGCCGACGGCGGTGGTGACGACACCGATGCCGGCGTCCCGCATCGCGTGGTGGAAGCCGAGGTTGCTCATCACGGTGGCGACCACGGTGTCGTCCCGCAGCCGGCCCGCCTCGCGCAGGCCCAGCGCGCAGATCGCCAGGATCGCGTCCCCGTCGACGATCTCGCCGGCCGCGGTGACGGCCAGGCAGCGGTCGGCGTCACCGTCGTGCGCGATGCCGACGTCGGCGCCGGCGTCCCGGACGGCGACGGCCAGCCCGTCCAGGTGGGTAGAGCCGACGCCGTCGTTGATGTTCAGCCCGTCCGGCTCGGCGGCCCGCGCGATCACCTCGGCACCGGCCCGGGCCAGCACCAGCGGGGCCACCCGGGAGGCGGCGCCGTGCGCGCAGTCGACCACCACCCGCAGCCCGTCCAGTTTGTGCGGCAGGGCGGCCAGCAGGTGCTCGGCGTACCGGTCGACCGCGTCGTCCAGGTTGCGCACCCGGCCGATCCCGGCGCCGGTCGGCCGGCTCCAGGCCTGGCCGAGCTTCGCCTCGATCTCGTCCTCGACCGTGTCCGGCAGCTTGTGCCCGCCGCGGGCGAACAGCTTGATCCCGTTGTCCGGCATCGGGTTGTGGCTGGCCGACAGCATCACCCCGAGGTCGGCCCCGAGGTCGGCGGTCAGCTGCGCGATCGCCGGCGTGGGCAGTATCCCGGCGCGCAGCACATCCGCCCCGGCGCTGGTCAGGCCGGCGACCACCGCCGCCTCCAGCATCTCGCCGGAGGCCCGCGGGTCCCGCCCGACCACCGCGACCGGCCGGTGCGGCGCGCCCTGCAGGTGGCTGGCCAGCACGTGCACCGCGGCCACCGACAACCCGAGCGCGAGCTCAGGCGTCAGGTCGTCATTCGCCCGGCCGCGCACCCCATCGGTCCCGAACAGCCGCCCCATCAGCGCCTCCCCCTAGACCCCCGCGAGCACTAACGATGAAGCGGACAACGAACTCTCCGGTGACCACCTTGCCAGTGGAAGCGACGCACCATGACCACAGTGCCAACGGAGGCGACCGCACCGTGGGGTTCCGGGGGGCTCGGCCCCCCGGGCCAGCATCAGCGCGGGGTCCCGGCGGAGCGACGCGGAGCAAGGTTCGCCAACCCCGCGCGGAGCAGGTTCGCCCAACCCCGCGGAGCAGGGTTCTCCGATCCGCACTACCGCTTCGAGTACTGGGGGGCCTTGCGGGCCTTCTTCAGGCCGTACTTCTTGCGCTCCGTCACCCGCGGGTCGCGGGTGAGGAAGCCGGCCTTCTTCAGCGCCGGCCGGTCGTCGCTGGACACCTCGACCAGCGCGCGGGCGATGCCCAGCCGCAGCGCGCCGGCCTGGCCGCTGACGCCGCCGCCGCGCAGGGTGCCGTAGACGTCGTACGTCTCGGTCTTCTCCAGCATCACCAGCGGCTCCTTGATGAGCTGCTGGTGCACCTTGTTCGGGAAGTAGTTCTCCAGCGGGCGGCCGTTCAGGGTGAACTTGCCGGTGCCGGGCACCAGGCGCACCCGGACCACGGCCTCCTTGCGTCGGCCGACGGTCTGGATGGGCCTGTCAAGAGCGGGGATGGTCACGCTGTATCTCTCTCCGTCGTTCCGGGCGCTACTGCGCGACCTGAATGATCTCGAACGGGACCGGCTGCTGCGCCGCGTGCGGGTGGTCCGGACCGGCGTAGACCTTGAGCTTGGTGAGCATCTTCCGACCGAGCGTGTTCTTCGGCAGCATGCCCTTGACTGCCTTCTCGATCACTCGCTCGGGCCGGGTGTCGAGCAGGTCGCCGTACGAGCGCTTCGAGAGGCCACCCGGATAGCCGGAGTGCCGGTAGGCGAACTTGTCTTCACGCTTGTTGCCGGTCAGCGCGACCTTGCCGGCGTTGATCACGACCACGAAGTCGCCAGTGTCCAGGTGCGGGGCGAACTGCGGCTTGTGCTTGCCCCGGAGCAGGATCGCCGTCTGGCTGGCGAGGCGGCCGAGGACGATGTCGGTCGCGTCGATCACGTGCCACTGCCGCGTGACCTCGCCGGGCTTGGGGCTGTACGTGCGCACGAAGCTGCCTTCTTCTGTCGATTCGGATGCATCGAAACGGCGCGTCCGACAGGTCTGTCAACGGCTGTCGACGCGCCAGCGGTCGAGGATACCGGCGCCGCCCCGACCCGGTCAAAACGCCGGGGCGGGGCTTGCCAGTTCGCTCCGCTTCGCGCCCGCGCGGCGTCTTCCCTCGGCCCCGCGCAGCGACTTCGTCGGCGCGTTGCCTCAGTCCAGACGCCGCAGCGCTCCGCTGCGCTCACACGGGACCGCTAGACCGACCGCTGGTACGCCCGGAACGCCCGGGTGGACAGCCAGCCGCAGGCCAGCGCGAGCAGCAGCAACCAGCTGGCGCGGCTGGCCACGATCCCCCAGTCGACGTCCTGGTGCAACGTCTCGCGGCCGGCGACCACCGCCCAGTTGACCGGGTTGAACCGGGCCACGCCGTGGATCCAGCCGGGCAGCAGGTTCTCCGGCATCAGCGACGAGGACAGGAACGACAGCGGCAGCACCAGCAGCTGCGCGACCGAGATCACCGACTCCTGGCTGCGCAGCAGCAGCGCCAGCGCGTTGGAGAACGACCCGAACGCGGCCGCGAGCAGCACCGCGCACCCGATCAGCGCGGCCAGGCTGCCCGGCCCGCCCGGGAACCGGGCCCCGGTGGCCAGGCCGAGGCCGATGATGATCAGCGACTGGATCACCGAGGTGAGCGCCAGGTAGCCGAGGTTGCCGGCGATCAGCGAACCGCGCGGCGCCGGGGTGACCAGGAAGCGGTTCAGCACCCCGCGCTCCATGTCGATGATGAAGCCCATCCCGGCCCAGCCGCTGGAGAACAGCGCGGTCATCACCACGATGCCCGGGGTGAGGAACGCGACGTACGAGCCGGTGGCGAAGCCCGGGATCTCGGACACCCGCTTGAACAGCTGGCCGAACAGCAGCAGCCAGATCACCGGCTGGACCAGCGTGATCACCAGGAACGCCGGCTGCCGCAGCAGCGCCCGCACCTGCCGGCCGACGAAGTGCGAGCCGTCCAGCAGGAACGCCGCCGGCGAGGTCCCCGCCGAAACCTGCGCCGCGGCGGTCCGCGGAGCGTTCTCGTAGGTTTGCGTCATCGGGGCTCCTCCGCGTTCGCGGCGCTGAACGCCCGGCCGGCGTAGCGCAGGTAGACGTCGTCCAGGGACGGCCGGGCCACCGTGGCGGACGCGACCGGGATGCCGCCGGCGTCCAGCGCGGCGAGCACGGCCGGGACGGCGCTGGCGCCGCTGTCCACCCGGGCCCGCAGCGTCCGCCCGTCCAGGGTCAGCTCGCGCAGCGAGCCGTTGAGCCCGGCCAGCGTCCCGCGCACCCTTTCCAGGGCCGCCCCGCCGGCCGCACCACCAGCTCCGCCGCCGGCCGCGGCACCGGCTCCGCCGCCGGCCGCGGTGGCGGTGGCGGGCGCGGTGGCGGCCAGGTCAGCGGCCAACTCGACCACGATCGCGTCGCCGCGCAGTTCGCTCTTCAGCTCCTCCGGGGTGCCCTCGGCGACGATGCCGCCGCGGTCGACGATGGCCAGCCGGTCGGCCAACCGGTCCGCCTCGTCCAGGTAGTGCGTGGTGAGCAGGACGGTCAGGCCCTCCGCGGTGGACAGCCGGTTGATCTCGGTCCACATCTCGGCCCGGGCCTCCGGGTCCAGCCCGGTGGTGGGTTCGTCCAGGAACAGCACCCGCGGCCGGTGCACCAGGCCCATCGCGACGTCCAGCTTGCGCTGCATGCCCCCGGAGTAGGTGCGGGTGATCCGGTCCGCGGCCTCGGCCAGGCCGAACCGGCCGAGCAGCTCGTCGGCCCGGGCCCGCAGACCGCCGCCGTGCAGGCCGTACAGCTGACCCTGCAGGACGAGGTTCTCCCGGCCGGTCGCCTCCAGGTCGACCGCGGCCTTCTGGAACACGCAGCCGATGGCCCGGCGGACCCGGTTCGGCTGCCTGCCGACGTCGATCCCGGCGACGGTCGCCGTGCCGGAGTCGGCCCTGGTGAGCGTGGTGAGGATCTTGACGGTGGTCGACTTGCCGGCCCCGTTCGGGCCGAGCAGGCCGAACACGGTGCCGGCCGGGACGGCGAAGCTGATCCCGGCGAGCGCGCGGACGTCGCCGGGGTAGGTCTTGACGAGGTCGCGCACCTCGATGGCCCGGTCTGCGGGCATGCTCGTACTCCTCTGTACTCGGGTGAGGAGTCGATCCGGCTCGGCCGCGGCGCGCCTGGCCTATCGTGGTGCCTGCGCCTTTGGGTGCCAGGTGCCGCCTCGCGCGGGACCGACTCGAAGGAACGGCGGTCTCGGCCCGGGTGTTGCCACACCCCGGCCGGGGCCGCTGGGTCGTTCTTCCGCTACCGCATCGGCGGCTCCTTCGCGGCCGGCGGGCCCGCCTCCGGTGCGCTCGCGGCCGGTACGGGGTGGCCGCCACGGGTAGCGGTCGCCCGCATCCGCTCCTCCAGCGCCGCCACCGCGGCCTGGTGCGCCGCCTCGGCCTGGGCGTCGTCGGCACCGGAGTGGAACGACTCCCAGATCTCGATACCGCCGATCCTGCGGTTCCGGATCCGGCCGGTCAGCTCGGTCACGAACTCGAGCTCGGCCTTGCGCAGCGCGATCCGGTACTCCAACTCGATCATGAACAGCTCCGGCAGGCCCTGCTGGAGGCACGCCTGGTGGGTGGCCTTGTCGGCTTCGAGCTGGATCCGCAGCGCGCTGCGGCGCAGCTCCAGCAACCGCTGGACCTCGGCCGGCGGCAGCCCGCCGGCCAGCGAGAGCGCCGCCTCGAACTGGGTGAACTCGGCCACCGGCCGGCTGATCAGCTCGCCGAGCCAGTCGTCGTGCTCGTTCCGGCCGGCCGGGGTGATCGCGTAGACGGTCCGCTCTGGCCGCCGGCCCTCGCGCACGGTCTCCTTCTCGGCGATCAGCCCGCGCCGCAACAGCGACTCGACCACCGTGTAGAGCGAGCCGTAATTGATCTTGATGCTGGTGTCTTTGCCCCGCTCCCGGAGCGTGCTAGCGATCTCGTACGGGTGCATCGGCTGCTGCGCCAGGCAGGAGAGCACAGCCAGCGCCAGCGGGTTGGACCGTCCTCTGCTCGCCATGCCGGATACCCCCCCGATTACTCGTAACCGAGTATCCGAGCGGGGGTATCCGGTGTCAAGGCGTTACCCGGTGGTGTCCACGAACACGGCCGTGGTCCGGGCCGGGACGGTCAGCGTGCCGCCGGCCGCGCCGGCGGTCCGGACGACCGGGTCCGCGCCGGCCGCCTGGATCGGGCTGAGGGTGAGCGACCGGCCGGCCAACTCCGGCACGGTCAGGGTCTGCGCCTGTGGCGTCGCGTTGAACACCACCACCAGGCCGGCGTACCTCGGGTCGAGGTCCGGGCCGACCGTGTCGTCCAGCCGCATCACGATCACGCCCGGGGTGGCCGCGACCGACGGCGGGAACGACAGCTTCTGCCGGATCGCGCCCGCATCGCCGATCCGGAACAACCGCGAGTCGGCCCGCAGCTTCAGCCAGTCCCGGAACACCGCGGCGGACCGGGTGATGTCCGATGTGGACGGACGGAGCGCCGGGTCGGCCAGCCGCGGCCCGATGTAGGGCCACTTCGACTCGTTCTCGGCCTGGGGTGGCAGGCCCACACCGAAGTTGTTCGTCCGGTACGACCAGTCCAGCCTGTTGAACCAGTCGCCGGAGTCGAACGAGTTCCGGTCCAGCGACTTGGAGCGCAGGATGTCCGTACCGGCCTGCAGGAACGGGACACCCTGGCCGAGGAACACTGTGGACAGTGACAGTTGCTGCATCCGCACCCGGTCGGCCATCGAGGTGCCCTGCGGCAGCTTGTAGGCCAGCGCGTCATACAGCGTCTCGTTGTCGTGCGCGTCCACGTAGGTGATCGCGTCGTCCGGCCTGGCCGTGTAGCCGGCCGGCGAGCCGTTGTAGTCCACTTCGGACCCGCGGACCGTGGTGCCGGCCGAGTTGACGAATGTGTAGTCGGCCAGGTTGCCGGTCAGCCCGACCCGGATCAGGTCCTGGGCGTGCAGCAGCGCGGCCCGCTGTTCGGCCGGGGTGCCGTTGGTCGCGGCGCCGTTCGGGTCGGTGAACAGGCCGGAGCCGAAGCCCTGCTTCCGCGGATCGTCATCGAACGGGCCGCCGCCGCGGACCGCGTCGCGCAGCCGGTCGTTGAAGGTGCCGACGCCGGTGCCGGCCATGTTGGCCTGGGTGGCCTGCGGGAACCGGGCGTTGTCGGCCACCTCGCCGAAGTTCCAGCCCTCGCCGTAGAGGTAGATCGCCGCGCCGTCGACCCCGTCATGGGCGACCGTGAGCTTGTCCAGCGCGGCCCGCACATCCAGGATGTTCTGCTTCGGGTGGTGGCCCATCAGGTCGAACCGGAAGCCGTTCACCTTGTAGTACCTGGCCCAGCTGACCACCGAGTCGACCACCAGCTTGCCCATCATCGCGTGTTCCGGCGCGGTGTTCGCGCAGCAGGTGGACGTGGTCAGCTCGCCCTTCTCGTCCAGCCGCTGGTAGTAGCCGGGCACCACCCGGTCCAGCACCGACTTCGGGTCCTGCCCGGCGGCGTCGGTGTGGTTGTAGACGACGTCCATCACCACCCGCAGGCCGGCCCGGTTCAGCCCGGCGACCATCTCCCGGAACTCCCTGGTCCGTTGTGGACCGTCCGGATCGGACGCGTAGGAGCCCTCCGGGGCGTTGTAGTGCAGCGGGTCGTAGCCCCAGTTGAAGCCGTCCCGCGCGGCGACGGCGCTGACGCAGGCCTGCTGGGCGGGCGAGTCGGGCGGGTAGCTGGCCAGGTCACAGTCCGGGGTGGCCTGCTGGTCCTTGCGTTCGGCGATGGTGGCGATGTCGAACGCCGGCAGCAGATGGACGTCCCTGAGCCCCGCCTTCGCCAGCGCGGTCAGGTGCTTCATCCCGGCCGAGCCGGTGTCGGTGAAGGCGAGGTAGCCACCCCGGTGCGCGGCCGGGACGGTGCTGTCGTTGATCGAGAAATCGCGGACGTGCAGTTCGTAGACGCTGTTGTCGACCTGCTGGGCCGGCTTGGGCGCGCGGACCAGCCGCCAGCCGGCCGGTTGCAGCCGGGCGTCGCTGGCCAGGTCGACGACCACCGACCGCTGCGAGTTCACCGTCAGCGCGACCGAGTACGGGTCGGTCACGTCGTTCGTCTCGATCTTCCCGGTGGTCGGCGCGAAGACGCGCAGCCGGAACAGGTAGCTGGCATCCCGCCAGCCGGTGCCGCTGACCGTCCACACGCCACTCGCGTCCGACCGGACCATCGGCAGCACCTCGTCGGTGCTGGCTCCGGGGCGGCGCAGCAGCAGCGCGGCGGACTGCGCGGTCGGCGCCCAGACCCGGATCGTGGTCCGCGTTCCGGCGGTGCTCGGGCCGAGCGCGACCGGCTTCGCCGCGGCGGCGTACAGGTCGTCCAGCACGCCGGGCAGTTGCACGGCGGTGGCGCCGCGCAGGGTGCCGTCGCCGGCCCGATCCACGGCGACCACCTGACCGCGGACCGCCGCGGACACCCGGGACAGGTCGCTCGGTCGCACCCGGAACGTCGGGTAGCTGGCCAGCTGCGGCCACTTCGCCTGCTCCACATCGGACAGCCCGGCCGGGTCGTAGGACAGCCGGATCGTCTGTCCGTTGTGGATCGTGCCGTCACTGAAAGTGATGTCGGCGGCGGGCGAGTAGCGCAGCGAGTAGGCGTGGTCGGCGGTCGGCTCGACCTTCCAGACCACGGTGTCGCGGGAGATCCACTGCGCCCGGGCCTGGGTCAGGTCGGCGTCCACGCCCGCTCCTCCGACGACCGGCAGCAGGTAGCTGACCTTGCCGGACGAGTCGACCGCGCCGGACAGGAAGTACGCGTCGTAGCCGAGGTTGGCCAGATCCAGCACCTGGTCGCCGCCCGGGTCCTTGGTGTCTCCATTGTGGATGATGTAGTTCAGCGCGGGCGCACCCGGCAGCAGCGGAACCAGCCAGAAGGCGCCGAACCCGTCGGTGCCGTCCGGCGCCGCGGACGCCTCCCAGGACGGGGTCGGGGTGGCCGAGCCGGTCCAGTGGTAGATCGTCCAGCCGGTGTAGTTGCCATCGTCGCGGTGGTAGTGGATGACCGCGTAGTTCTGCGCGGCGGCGGCCGAACCGTAGATCTTCCCGTCGCCGGAGTTGATCCAGACGTCCGAGGTGGTGGCCGGGTCGATGAACCGGTCCGGCTCGGTGTCCTTCACCCCGTTGTTCTGGATGATGAAGCCGACCCTGCTGCCGTCGCCCTTCAGCTTCACGTTGGCGAACCGGCCGTAGCCGTCGGTGCCGGTCAGCGGCCGGGTCGCCGGCCAGGTGGTCAGCTCGGAGTCGTCCACCCCACCGAACAGGTAGACACCCCAGCCGTCGTAGTCGCCGGCTGGCCGTCGGTAGTGGACGGTGACGTAACCCTGAGCGGTGGCCCGGGCCGGGTACACCCGCGCGTCGCCGGACTGCAGCCAGACCTCCGGTGTCTGCCCGGGCTGGAACGACCGGTCCCCGTCCGGGTCCTTGGTATCTCCATTGTGGACGATGAAGTTCACCGTGCTGGCACCCGGCGTGAGCTTCACCCAGGCGAACCGGCCGTAGCCGTCCTCCCCGGCGAAGGGAACCGGGCTGGCCCAGTCGGTCGGGTTGGCCACGTCGCCCCAGACGTGCAGCCCCCAGCCGGCGTAGTTCCCGTCCGCCCGGTGGTAGTGCACGATCGCGTAGTCCCGGGGGGCGGTCGAGCCGGGCGGTGGCGACGGCGGCTCGGCGCCGACCACGACCGAGATCTTGTCCGCGTTCAGGTGGCCCGCGGAGTCTTTGACGATCGCCTTCAGCTCGACGGTGGAGCCCTTCGGCTGGCCGGAGACGTCGTAGAACACCCGGTACGGCGCGTTGTCGTCGGTGCCGAGCGGCTGCCAGCCGGCCGCCCCGGCCGGCTTGGCCAGGAACGTGACCTGGTTGAAGCCGCCACCGGTGACCGTCGCGCCGACCTCGACGGTGCCCTTCACCTCGCTGCCGGCGGGCGGCGGGGTGAGCGTGACGCCCGGGGCCCCGGCCGGCGCCGGCAGCGCGCGCAGCGCCTTGAAGACCACAGTGGACAGCGGCGGCACGGTGACGGTCAGCCGGCTGGCCGCGTCGGTACGCCGGAAGGTGGTGCCGCCGGCCGGCCACAACTGGCGGTACGTCGCGTTCGGGCTGAACGTCGGGATGGCAGCGGTCTGCGCGGTGCTCGCGTTGTTCAGCGCGACCAGGTACTCGGTGTTCTGGCCGGCCTCGATCCGGGAGAACGCGTAGACGCCCGGGCCGGTCGCGGCGTACCGCTGGATCTGCGCGCCGTCACGCAGCGCCGGGTTGGCCGCGGTGAGCGTGGCGAGGCCGGCGATGTGCCGGTAGAGCGGGTGGTTCGGGTCGTAGCTGTCGGTCGCGCCGGTCGCGGTGCTGCCGATCCGCGGCTGGTCGCGGTACTCGGCCGTCCGGGTGGCGAACATGTCCTGCCGCGCGTCCTTGTCCCCGCCGGCGCCGGCGAAGCCCTGCTCGTCGCCGTAGTAGACGACCGGGTTGCCGCGGGTCAGGTAGAGCAGGTCGTGCGCGAGCTTGTCCCGGGCCAGCAGTTCAGGGCCGCCGGCGGCCGGGTCGTCGGTCTTGAGCATGTAGCCGATCCGGCCCATGTCATGGTTGCCGAGGAAGGTCGGCAGCGAGTAGGCGTTCGAGTCGGCGTCGGTGTAGCGGTCGCCGTTCCGCAGCAGCGCGTCCAGGTCGGTCGGCGCCCGGCCGGCGGCGAACCCGCGGGCCGCGCTCTGGAACGGGAAGTCCAGCTCGGCCTGCAGCCGCCCCTTCGTCGAGTACAAAGAGGACACCGCGACGTCGGAGTCGAACACCTCGCCGAACACGAAGAAGTTCGGCTTGCCGTGGCTGCGGGCGTACGCCTGTACGGCCGGCGCGAGCTGCTGCCAGAACTCCAGGTTGACGTTCTTGACCGTGTCCACCCGGTACCCGTCGATGCCGAGCTGGTCGATCCAGTACTCGAAGATGCCGGTCATTCCGGCCACCACGCGGGGGTTCTCGGTGAACAGGTCGTCGAGCCCGAAGAAGTCGCCATAGAGCGCGTTCTCGCCGGCGAACGTCGTGTCACCGCGGTTGTGGTAGAGCGTGACGTCGTTCAGCCAGGCCGGCTTCTTCACGGTGGCGTCCGCCGGGGTGCGGAACACCGGCGTGTACGGGAACGAGTCGCGGGTCAGGGGTGGGAACGCCTGGCCGGCCCCCAGATAGTCGCGGTCGTCGAACTCGCGACCGCTCGCGTCCAGGTAGGGCACCGCGGCCTTGGTCTGGTACGTCGTCCGGTTCTCCGCGTAGGAGATGACGTCGGCGGTGTGGTTGGCGACGATGTCGAAGAAGACCTTGATGCCCTTGGCGTGCGCGGTGGCGATGAACGCACGCATGTCGGCGTTGCTGCCGAAGTGCGGATCGATCTGGGTGAAGTCGGTCGCCCAGTAGCCGTGGTACCCGGCGCTGGCGTCCGCGCCGGTGCCCTGCACCGGGCGGTTCTTGAACATCGGCGTCATCCAGATCGCCGTGGTGCCCAGGCCCTTGATGTAGTTCAGGCGCTGGGTCAGTCCGGCCAGGTCGCCGCCGTGGTAGAAGCCCTTGTCCGTCGGATCGAATCCGGTGTCCGATCTGGACCCGGTCAGCCCACCGCGGTCATTCGCCGCGCTGCCGTTGGCGAACCGGTCCGGCATCACGAAGTAGAACTTCTCCCCGGCCAGCCCGGCCCGCAGGCTGCTGCCGGCCAGCCGGTCATCGCCGGGCTCCAGCCCGCTGCCGGTCCGCCGCACGACCGCGGTCACCGCGTGCGTGGCGGCGACGTAGGAGATCGTCACGGTGTCGCTGGTCGCCCCGACCGTGAAGTCCACATTGGACGCCGGGAACGCGCCGGCCAGCGACTGGTTGAGCGCGACCCGGGTGGCGTAGCTGCCAGGACGCAGGCCGGCGGTGACGAACGTGTAGGTGCCGTCGCCATCCGGGTCCTGCAGCCAGCTGCGCAGGCAGTCCGGCGCCCAGTCGGTACGGCAGCCCAGCTCGTGCTGGAAGGTGCCGACCGCGGTCGCCAGCACGGACGATTCGGAGTCGGCCACCCAGTGGCTGTGCTCGCTGTAGACGAACGTGACCGGTTCGGTCGCCGGCACGGTGAGCACGACGTTGCCGCCGTCCCGCTGCGCATGCGCGCCGTAGTTCTCCGTCCAGCTGCCGTTCACCGCCGCCTTGTACTCGTACGTCCCCGCCGGCAACACGAACGTGGCCTGCCAGCGGTCGTCCTCGGCGTCGTAGGCCAGCCGGGTCTGCGCGCACTCGGGCTGCCAGTCGGCCGGGCAACCGAGCTCGCTCTGCAGCGAGCCGGCAACGGTCACGGTCGCCGCCGGCGGCGTGTCGTCCGCGGACCCGGGTGGCGCCGCGGCGACGCCGCCGACCAGCGGCAGCACCAGGCAGAGCGTGGCCAGCGGGATGCCGCGCAGCCGGCGGCTGGTTCGGCGGGCGCGCGCGGCGGCTCGGTGGCCGTGGGCCGGGCGGCGGAGGGGCAGGCGGCGGAGGGACATCAGCGTCTCCTGAAAATTCTTGCGGCGCCAGTCTCCGGGCCAGAGCGACAGCACCAGTGCGGGTCTCGAACAAAACGCCTCTAGGGCGGGTAGCCTGGCAGTCACGGCCGGGTAACGGAAGAGCTACGGCTGAAAAATCTTGCAACCGCTTGCTCGGGCAGTATGGTCGACGTTGACCCCCGCGTCACGGAATCGCCGTCAGTGCACGCACAGTTACCGTCCGCGATAGTCCCGTGCTCACCTTGCAATGCCTCGCGGCGGCTCAGATGATTCCTTTCGTTTGCCCTGCCCAGCGGACTTGCAAGGAGAAGATGGTGTCCGCGGTTCTCTCCTACCTTCCGCGCGGTAACACCCTCAGCGACGAAGCTTGGAACAAGCGGCATCTCCTGCTGCAGTGGCTGCTCTTGCTGCACGTGCCGGCCCTGTTCGTGTTCGGGCTGGCCCGGGGCTACGAGGTGCAGGAGGTCGCCGCCACGGTCGCGGTCCCGTTCGCCCTGCTCATCGTCGGCCGGCTCATGCACACCCGCCGGCTGGCGTCCTTCTTCGTCACGGCTGGGCTGTTTACCTGCTCGGCCGCACTAGTCGGGCTCTCTGGCGGCGCTATCGAAGCGCATTTCCACTTCTTCATCATGATCGGCTTTATCGCGCTCTATCAGGACTGGATTCCGTTCCTGGCGAACATCATCTTCACGGTGCTCAGCCATGGCTTCGGTTCAGCGTTCAAGTCCGGCCTGATGTTCAACCACGCGGACGCCGTCGCCCACCCGTGGCGCTGGTCACTGCTGCACGGCCTGGCCGTGCTCGCCGCGTCCATCGGCGTGGTGCTCTTCTGGAAGCAGACCGAGGACGAGCAGCAGAAGACGATGCAGCTGCGCGAGCAGTTGGCCAACAGCGAGATCAGCCGCCGCCGGTTCACCTCGGACATGCTGGTCAACCTGGCCCGGCGCAACCAGAACCTGCTCTACCGCCAGCTCGACCTGATCAACCAGCTGGAAGAGCACGAGCAGGACCCGGATGCGCTCGCCGACCTGTTCCAACTCGACCACCTGGCCACCCGGATCCGCCGCAACGCGGAGAACCTGCTCGTCCTGTCCGGCGAGGAGCCGGCCCGCAAGTGGGGCCGCCCGGTCCCGCTGGCCGACGTGGTGCGCGCCGCGATCGCCGAGACCGAGGACCTGGACCGGGTCGACTTCGCCGTGGACGAGTCGCTGGCCGTCTCCGGCCGGGTGGTGTCCGACCTGACCCACCTGCTCGCCGAGATCATCGAGAACGCGGTGCACTTCTCGCCGCCGGCCATGTCGGTGATGCTGCGCAGCCGGACGTACCACCAGTCGGCCGGCGCCCAGGTGCTCTCGATCGAGGACTGGGGCGTCGGCATGACGCCCCAGGAGATGGCCGAGGCGAACGAGATGCTGGCCGCGCCGCGCGAGGTCGACCTCTCGGTCTCCCAGCGGCTCGGCCTGCACGTGGTCGCCCGACTCGCGCAGCGGTACCGCATCTCGGTATCGCTCACCGCTACCCCGGGCGGCGGCGTGACCGCGGTCGTGGTGCTCCCGCCGGAACTGTTCGACCTGCGCGAGGAGGAGCCGGACTTCCTCGCCCGCCGCCCGGTCATGCCGGTCGCCCCGCCGAGCCGGCCAGCCGCGGCGCTGGAGTCCGCCCCGCTGATGCCGCCGATCGAGCCCACCCGCACCGTCACGTTCGCCGCTCCGGTCCCCGCCATCGCCGGCCCGCCGCCAGCGCAATACGGCGCACCCGAGCCGTTCAGCACCCCGGGCGGCGTCGCCGACGAGTGGCACAGCTGGTGGACCCCGCAGGAGAAGGCCAATGGCTCCCCCGGCGACGAGATCCTCCGCGCCGACTACGCCGCACCCCGATCAACCCCGCCCGCCGCCCGCACCGGCCACCTGGACGAGCTCCGCCCCGGCCCGAGCCGCATGGACCCACCCGCCCCGGGCCCGCTCCCCAGCCGCCCCGCCCCGTCCGATGGCCGGCCGCCGAGCGGACCAGCACGACCGGGCCTGCCACCCGACCGGCCGTCCGACCTGCGCCCCAGCGCGCCGCCGCCCGGGCCGACCCGTCCCGGTCCCGGTCCCGGTCCCGGTCCGAGTCCGGCGGACGATCGGCGGACGAGCAGACCCGCAGCCGGTCCCCCGCGCCCCGGACTCGACGACCTCCGGCCCGACCAGACCGGGTCTGGTCCGGCGTGGCCGGGCCAGACCGGACCCGATCCGGCGTGGCCGAGCCAGGCCCGACCCGATCCGGCGTGGCCGAGCCAGGCCGGGGCCGAACGCCGCCCCGAGTGGCCGGACAGCAACGCCGGCTCGGCACCCGCCGGTGCCGACCGGCCCGGGCTCGCGAACCTTCGACCGGAGCCGGTCGGCCCCGACCAGACCTGGCCGGACGATCCCGGTTCCGGGTCGACGACCGGTCCGGGCCGGCCGGAGCGGCCGCTCCGGCCGGAGCGGCCGGATGACCTGGGGACCGGCTTGCCGGCACCGCGGTCCGAGGAGTCGGCGCCGCCCGCGCCGGCCCGGCGCTGGACGCCGCAGCCGCTCGGATCCACCGGCGATGACCTGTCGCGTCGGCCCACCGACCGGGCCGCCCCGGACGCACCCGGGCGTCCTGCCGGGCTCACTCCGGGCTACGACCGGACCCGGCCGGTTCCCGCGGTCGAGGGCGAGGCGGGAGCCGCCGGGCCGACCCGGCCGGCTGACCTGATCCGCCCCGGCCAGACCGGATCGGACCCGGTCCGCTCGGCCGATCTGCCCCGGCCAGGGCCGGACCGTCCGGGCTCGGACCGTCCGGGCTCGGACCGGCTGGGCTCGGACCGGCTGGGCCCGGACCGTCTGGGCCCGGACCACCTCGGCGCGGACCGGCTGGGCCAGGACCGGCCGAGCTCCGACCGGCTAGGCACAGACCGTCCGGGCTCGGATCGGCCGAGCCCAGACCGGCCGGGCCAGGACCGGCTGGGCCTGCCGAGACCGAGCCAGGACCGGCTAGGCCAGGACCGGCCGAGCCAGCCGAGGCCGGACCTTCCCCGACGCAACCCGCTCCGGCCGGACCTGCCAGCCGACCTGACCCGCCCGACCCCGGTAAGCCCGACCCGGCGCACCGGCTCCGTCCCGGACCTGTCCCGCCCAGGCCCCGCCGGCCCCGCCGGCTCGGCCGGCCCCGCCGGCCCCGCCGGCCCGGCCGGCCCGGTCGGCACGCCCGGCTCGCCCGGCTCGCCCGGCTCGGTCGGCACGCCCCACACCCCCGGCCCGGTCGGCCCGGTCGGCTCGGTCGGCTCGGTCGGCACGGCTGGCTCGCCCAACCCGGCCGGCCCGGTCGGCACGGCTGGCGTGCCCGACAGGACCGACCCGGGCAGCCCGACCCGGCCAACCGATCCGGCCAGCCCGACCCGGCCGACCGATCCGGCCGCCGCCCCGGCCCGGCCGATCGACGGCCCGGCAGATCCGACCGGCTCGCTCCGTCCGGCCGATCGCACCGGCGGGTCCGGTCCGGTCGACCCGATCAGTGATCTCGACCGTCCGGCTGACCGGATCGGTGCGGACGATGCCCGGCCCGGGGCCGACCCGGGCGACCTGCCGGGCACCGGCCAGGCCGGCCAGCCGGCGGACGGTCGGACCGAGCCGAGGGGCGCCGGGACGCCGGATATGCCGGACAGTGACCAGCCAAGGCTGAGCCGGCGGGTTCCGCTGGCGAACTTGGCCGAGGGGTTGCGGCGGCCGGACGAGTCGACCGAAACCGGGCCGCAGCCCATCCGCGACCCGGAGCAGGCCAGAGAGGCACTTTCCCGATTCCAAGCGAGTCAGCGGGCCGCTCGGGCCATGCTTGACGGTATCGAAGACCGACATCATGAACCAGGTGGCGACAGCCACGCCTAGTGACATAGAACGGGGAGGGGCGGCCCATGACCCAGGCGGCGCCTATCAGCGGGGAACTTGACTGGCTGGTCAACGACTTCGCCGAACGCATCGCCGGTGTCTTCCATGCGCTGGTGGTGTCGGCGGACGGCCTGAAGCTCGCGGTGTCCGCGCGGGTGGACGAGGCGCGGGCGGATCAACTGGCCGCGGTGGCGTCCGGGCTGTCCAGCCTGACCCAGGGAGCGGCCCGCTGCTTCCGGGCCGAGCCGGTCAATCAGACGATCGTCGAGATGCGTGGCGGGTACCTGTTCGTGACCTCGGTGGGCGACGGTTCCGCGCTCGCCGTCTTCGCGGCACCGGACTGCGACATCGGCATGATCGGCTACGAGATGACCCTGCTGGTCGCCCGGACCGGGAAGCTGCTGAACTCGCCGACACGGTTCGGGACTGAGCCCAGCCGGTACCGATGAGCTATCCCGGCGCGGACGGTGGCCGGGTGGTGCCGGCGTACGCGCTGACCCGCGGGCGGACCCGCTCGGTCGGGCGCGACCTGCCACTGGAAACCCTGGTCACCGCGACCGAGCCGGGCCGCAGCCATCCGTCCTCGCTACAGGCCGAGCGGCGGATGATCGTAGAGATGTGCGCCGGGCCGATGTCCGTCGCCGAGATCGCCGCACACCTCCGGATCCCACTCGGCGTCGCCCGGGTGCTGGTGAGCGACCTCGCCTCCGGTGGCTACCTGACCGTGCATTTACCGCGCCATGCCGGCAACGAACGGCCGGATGTGGCGATTCTGGAGAGGCTCTTAGATGGACTTCGGGCGCGCTGACCGCCTCCCTACCGGCGGTGTGCCACTGGGGGGCCCGCACTACCAGACCAGCTCGAACTACCCACCGGCCGGGCCGCCGGGCCAGGGCCGGCCCCGGCCCGGCCAGTACGGACCAGGCCAGTACGGACCGGGCCAGTCCGGGCTCGCGACGCCGGGATACCCGGCGCCGGGATACGCAACCCCCGGATACCCGACCCCGGGATACCCGACGCCGGGATACGCGACGCCGGGATACGCGACCCCCGGCCGGGGCGAGCCCGGCCCGGCGGCCGGCGGCCAGCCGACGCGGCGCCTGGCGCCGATCCCGGTCAAGACGGTGATCGCCGGCGGCTTCGGGGTGGGCAAGACGACGTTCGTCGGCGCGATCTCGGAAATCCAGCCGCTCACCACCGAAGCGGTGATGACCTCGCTGTCCGAGGGCATCGACGACCTGTCCGCGGTCCGGGGCAAGACCACCACCACGGTGGCGATGGACTTCGGTCGGATCACCGTGGACGACCAGCTGATCCTGTACCTGTTCGGCACCCCGGGGCAGTCCCGGTTCTGGTTCATGTGGGACGACATCTCCCGCGGCTCCGTTGGCGCGGTGGTGCTGGTCGACCTGCGCCGGATCGACGACTGTTTCGGCCCGATCGACTACTTCGAGGACCGGCGCGTCCCGTTCGTGGTCGCGGTGAACAATTTCCCGGGCACCGAGCGGTTCGGCGACGCCGACATCCGGGACGCGCTGGCGCTCCGGCCGGACTGCCCGCTGCTGCGGATGGACGCCCGCGACCCACAGTCCTGCCTGGCCACCCTGATCATGCTCGTCGAACACGCCCTGGCCCGCACCACCGCCGCCTGAGCTGCCCGCCAGCCCCCGCCGGCCCCCGCTGGAAGGCAGCTCAGCCGACCCACGCGTCCCGCCAGCCAACCACCGACCGCACCGTGGGGTACGCGCGAGCTCGGCCCCCGCGGTGAACATGACGGGGGCCGGGCCCGGCGCGCAGCTACGGGTGCGCGGACCGCACCGGAGGTCCCGAACGGGCGCGGACCGCGGCGGGGCGCGGGCCCGGATCGCCGGCCCAGGTCGGCTCGGGCGTCTCGGTGACCGTGCCGTCCGCGCCGAACACGATGTACCGGTCGAAGGAGCGGGCGAACCAGCGGTCGTGGGTCACCGCGAGAACGGTGCCGTCGTACCCGGCCAGGCCCTCCTCCAGCGCGTCCGCGCTGACCACGTCCAGGTTGTCGGTGGGCTCGTCGAGCAGCAGCATGGTGGCGCCGGACAGCTCCAGCAGCAGGATCTGCAGCCGCGCCTGCTGCCCGCCGGAGAGGGTGTCGAAGCTCTGGTCGGCCTGCTGGTGCAGCTCGTACCGGCGCAGCGCGGCGATCGCCCGGCCCCGGTCGACCCCGTTGCGGCGGCCCTCGCCGCGGCCGAGGATCTCCACCAACGTGCGCCCGGCCAGCTCCGGATGCTGGTGCAGCTGGGCGAACATTCCCGGCAGCACCCGGGCGCCGATCTTCCACTGCCCACTGTGGATGATCGGCTCGGCGGCCAGCAGCCGGAGGAAGTGCGACTTGCCGGTGCCGTTCGGGCCGAGCACCGCGACCCGCTCGCCGTAGAACAGGTCCAGGTCGAACGGCTTGGTGAGCGCCACCCCGTCCGCCCCGGCCAGCGTGAGCCCGGCGGCCTGCAGCACCCGCACCCCGGTGCGGCCGCCGCGCAGCCGCATGGTGACGTTCTGCTCCTTGGGCCGCTCCGGCGGGGGCCCGGCCGCCTCGAACCGCTCCAGCCGGGTCACCATCGCGCGGTACTTCGGCGCCATCGCATCGCTGCGCTTCGCCTGCTCACGCAGTGTGATCACCAGTTCGCGCAGCCGCTGGTGCTCCTCGTCCCAGCGCCGGTGCAGCTCGTCCAGCCGCTCCAGCCGGGCCGCCCGGGCCTCGTGGTAGCTGCCGAAGCCGCCGCCGTGGGTCCAGGCCGTCCGCGCCTCCACGGTGACCAACCGGTCGGCGGTGCGGGCCAGCACCTCCCGGTCGTGGCTGACGTACAGCACCGTCTTCGCGGTGGCCCGCAGCTGCTCCTCCAGCCAGCGCTTGCCCGGTACGTCCAGGAAGTTGTCCGGCTCGTCCAGCAGCAGCACCTCGTCCGGCCCGCGCAGCAGCGCCTCCAGGGCGAGGCGCTTCTGCTCGCCGCCGGACAGGGTGTGCACCATCCGGTGCTGCACGGCGTCCAGCGGCAGGCCGAGCGCGGCCACGGTCACCGTGTCCCACAGCACCTCGGCGTCGTAGCCGCCGGCGTCGCCCCAGGCGGTGAGCGCGTGTGCGTACCGCAGCTGGCTGGCTTCGTCGTCGCGCTCGGCAACCGCCCACTCGGCCCGCTCCAGCCGCTCCCCGGCGACCCGCAGCGGCTCCGGGGCCAGGCCCAGCAGCAGTTCCCGGACCGTCGTGCCGTCCGTCACCGAGCCGATGAACTGCCGCATCACGCCCAGCCCGCCGGCCCGGGCAACCGACCCGGCGGCCGGCACCTGGTCGCCGGCGATGATCCGCAGCAGCGTCGACTTGCCGGCCCCGTTCGCGCCGACCAGCGCCACCGTGGCGCCCTCGCCGACCCGGAAGTTCACGTCGTCGAGCAGCGAACGCCCATCCGGCAGCACGACCGAGACGTGCGCGACGTCGACGTATCCCACCGCGTCAGTGTGCCGGCCGGCGGTCACCGTGGTCACCCCGATTACCGCTGGTGGGCCTGGACCCACCCCGGCCCGGGGGCCGGCGCCAGTGCGCCGGCGCCAGCCCGCGGGCCAGACTCGTACCGGACACGGAGCTGTGGGAGGCGTGATGAGCACCGGAACAGCTGACCCAGCCGGCGGCTGGCGCGACCAGCTGTCCCGGCAGCTCACCGCGGCCTGGCGCGGCCTGGTCATGTCGTTCCTCGGGCTGACCGGGTTGGGGTTCGTCATCGTGGCCCTCGACACGATCGCGGTCGGCCTGCTGGGCGTCGGCATGCTGCTCGCGCCGCTCGCGCTGCGGGCGGTCCAGGCCCGGGTCCGGCTGGACCGCCGGCTGGCCCGGGACTGGTCCGGGGTCGAGATCGCGGCCCTGCACCGGCCGGAGCCGGCGTACGAGCCCGGGCCGGTCGGCTGGGTCCGGCGCTATCTCTGGCTGGTCACCGACCGGGCCACCTGGCGCGAGCTGGCCTGGCTGGCGGTGGACGCGACCGCCGGCTGGGTGCTCGTCCTGATCCCGGCCATGCTGCTGGTGGAAGGGCTGTTCGGCGTCATCCAGCCGTTCATCTGGGACCCGATCGAGCACGAATACGGCGACAACTGGTACCTGTTCATCAAGGTCGACAGCC
Source organism: uncultured Actinomycetota bacterium (assembly GCA_963714145.1). Classification (GTDB taxonomy): domain Bacteria; phylum Actinomycetota; class Actinomycetes; order Mycobacteriales; family CADCTP01; genus JBBWZH01. The sequence goes on from OY970235.1 coordinate 6,098,745, forward strand.
TGTGGGCGGCGCTGGCCGCGGTTCCGCTCGGCGCCGGGCTGATCGTCGCCGGGCTGCGGTCCGCGCGGTGGTGGCTGCGGCTGCACGGTCGGCTGGCCCGCCGGCTGCTGGCCGGCGACCCGACCGCCGAGCTGACCGACCGGGTGGCCCGGCTGACCGAGACCCGGTCCGACGCGGTCGACACGCAGGCCGCCGAGCTGCGCCGGATCGAGCGGGACCTGCACGACGGAGCGCAGGCCCGGCTGGTCGCGATGGGCATGAACCTGGGCGCGGTGGAGGAGCTGCTGGAGCGGGACCCCGCGGCGGCCCGAGCGCTGCTGGCAGAGACCCGGGAGGCGTCCGCGCGGGCCCTGGACGAGCTGCGCAACCTGGTCCGCGGCATCCACCCACCGGTGCTGGCCGACCGCGGCATCGGCGACGCGGTCCGGGCGCTCGCGCTGGACCACCCGCTGCCGGTGGACGTCACCGTCTCGGTGCCCGGCCGGCCCGCCCCGCCGGTCGAGTCGGCCGCCTACTTCGCGGTCTCCGAGCTGCTCACCAACGTGGCCAGGCACGCCCGGGCCAGCCGCGCCTGGGTCGACCTGCGGCATGTGGACGGCCGGCTGCGGATCACCGTCACCGACGACGGCCACGGCGGGGCCCTGGTGGGCGCCGGCAGCGGGCTGCGCGGCATCAGCCGCCGGCTCGGTACATTCGACGGCACCCTGGCCGTGGACAGCCCGTCCGGCGGCCCCACCGTGGCGACGCTGGAGCTGCCGTGCGAGTTGTCGTCGCCGAAGATCTCTTCCTCCTGAGGGAAGGTCTGGTCCGGCTGCTGGCCGCGCACGACTTCGAGATCGTCGCGGCCGTGGACAACGGGCCCGAGCTGCTGCGGGCGCTGACCGGACTGCGCCCGGACGTGGCCATCGTGGACGTCCGGCTGCCGCCCACGTTCACCGACGAGGGCCTGCAGGCGGCGCTCGCCGCCCGGCAGCAGATCCCCGGCCTGCCGGTGCTGGTGCTCTCCCAGTACGTCGAGCAGCTGTACGCCCGGGAGCTGCTCGCCGACGGCACCGGCGCGATCGGCTACCTGCTCAAGGACCGGGTCTTCAACACCGACCAGTTCATCGACGCGGTCCGCCGGGTGGCCGCCGGCGGCACCGTAATGGACCCCGAGGTGATCTCCCGGCTGCTCGCCCGCGGCGACCGCGACCAGCCGCTGAGCCGGCTCACCGCGCGGGAGCGGGAGGTGCTCGCGCTGATGGCCGAGGGCCGGTCGAACGCGGCCATCGCGCAGCGGCTGGTGGTCAGCGAGGGCGCGGTCGGGAAGCACACCACGACGATCTTCGGCAAGCTCGAGCTGGCGGCGTCCGACGACGACAACCGCCGGGTGCTGGCGGTGCTCGCGTACCTGGACGGCCGACTCTAGGCTGCGTCCCGTGCCCCGCGTCCCGCCCCGCAGCCAACCCGTGGTGATCCTGCACGGCTGGCGCGGGTCCGAGCCGGACCACTGGCAGACCTGGCTGGCCGAGCGGCTCGCCGCCGGCGGCCACGAGGTCCGCTACCCGACGCTGCCCGCCCCGGATCTTCCCGTCCTGGCCGACTGGCTGACGGCCCTGGACGGCGTGCTGGACGGCCTCCCGCCGGACGGGTACGACGTGGTCTGCCACAGCCTGGGGGTGCTGCTGTGGCTGCACCGGGCGGCGCGCGGCCCGGTCACGCCGCGGCCGGCCCGGGTGCTGCTGGTCGCCCCGCCGTCGCCGCGGGCGCCGATCCCGGAACTGGCCGGCTTCCTCGCCGTGCCGCTGGACGTCGACGCGGTCCGCGCCGCCGCCGACGGCACGCTACTGGTCTGCGCGGACAACGACCAGTACTGCCCGGAGGGCGCCGCCAGCGCGTACGGCCGGCCGCTGAAGATCCCGGTCACCGTCGTCTCCGGCGCCGGTCACCTCAACGTCGACGCCGGCTACGGGCCCTGGCCCGCCGTCGAGCAGTGGTGCAACCGCCCCAACCTCGCCTTCCCGCTCTGAGCCCGGCTTGCGGGCCGCTCGCAGCGGCCAGCGCCGGTGCGACGGCACGGTGGCCCGAGCGGCCCGCGCGGGCGCACCTCGGCGCTGGCTGCCACCTGGCCACGCTCCGATCCGGGCGGCCGCCGCTACGAGCCGGTCGGCAACTCCCGGCGGCGCCGGGTCTCCACGGCCCTGGCAGCCAACTCGGCGTCCGCCGGATAGCCGACGTGCACGAGCGTCAGCCCGTGCGGCGGCGCCACGCTCACCGCGCTACTGCGCTCGGTCGCGGTCAGCAGCGCCGCCGGCCACTCCACCGGCCGCCGCCCCTCGCCCACCGCCAGCAGCGCCCCGACCAGGCTGCGCACCATCGAGTGGCAGAACGCGTCCGCCTCCACCGTCGCGACCAGCACCCCGGCCGGGTCCCGGCCCCAGTCGAACCGGCGCAGCGCCCGGACCGTCGTGGCCCCCTCCCGGCGCCGGCAGAACGCCACGAAGTCGTGCTCGCCCAGCAGCCGCGCCGCCGCGTCCTGGACCGCCGCGCCGTCCAGCGGCCGCGGCCACCCCACCGTGTCGTGCCGCCGCAGCGGGTCCACGCCCCCCGGCCGGTCGCTGACCCGGTACACGTACCGCCGGAACAGCGCCGAGAACCGGGCGTCGAACCCGGCCGGCGCCGGCACCACCGACCACACCCGCACATCCGCCGGCAACACCCCGGCCAACCGCCGCACGATCGTCGCCCCGGTCGCCGCCCACGCCTCGCCCGGCACATCCGCATGCGCCACCTGCCCGGCCGCATGCACCCCCGCGTCCGTCCGCCCCGCCACCGTCAACCCCACCGGCGCCCGCAACACGGTCGCCAGCCCACCCTCCACAGTGGACTGCACCGTCCGCCGCCCCGGCTGCGCCGCCCACCCCGAGAACCCCGCCCCGTCATAGCCAAGGTCCACCCGAAGTCGAACCAGCTCGGCACCCATCGACGCCACGCTCACACTGCCGAGTCCATCTACGCCTCACGCGCCGGATACGTGGATCCGCTCCCGCCGCCAGGAGCGCTGGCAAGCAGTTCGGCGGCCTTCCAGCGGCCGGCCGCGACATCCCATTGCCATCCGCAACCGGTCTCCAGGTCGAGCAGGCGGTGCTTGGACGGCACCCGCGTTTCGACCGTCATCATGACTGTCGCGCCAGCCAGCCGATGCCGTTCACGCTCGGCCTCGTAGCCGGCCCCAGCTGCCAGGTCGGTCGCCACCCGGCCAGCCTAGTTCGCGTGTTCGTCCACCTCGGCCCGGACACGGGCGAGCCCGCCGGCCCCAAGTGGGGCGGGCGGGCTCGGCCGGTGCGGGAGGTCAGGACTTGGTGTCGTCCTTGGGGTCGGCCTCGGCGTCGTCGTCGCCTTCGGCCTGGGACTCGTCGGTCGCGGCAGCGGTCTGGTCGGAGGTGACGTCCTCGACCGGCTGCTCGCCGGCCTCGTCCGCGACCTCGTCGGTGTCCACTGTGGACGCCCCGGTGCCGGCGGCCTCAGCGGCAGCGGCTGCGGTCGCCCGGCGGCGGGACAGCGGTCGGGTGAAACGGGTGCCACGGGCGCGCTCGGCCTCGCCGACCGCCTGCTGGGCCACGGTCTGGCCCTCGACCAGCTCGATCACGGCCATCGGGGCGTTGTCGCCCTTGCGCGGGCCGACCTTGACGATCCGGGTGTAGCCGCCCGGACGCTCGGCAAACCGCGGGCCGATGTCGGCGAACAGCGTGTGCACCACGTCCTTGTCCCGGATCACCGCGAGCACCTGACGCCGCGCGTGCAGGTCGCCCCGCTTGGCGAAGGTGATCAGCCGCTCCGCCAGCGGGCGCAGCCGCTTCGCCTTGGCCTCGGTGGTGGTGATGCGCGAGTGCTCGAACAGCGAGGTCGCCAGATTCGCGAGCATGAGCCGCTCGTGCGCCGGGCCGCTGCCGAGGCGCGGGCCCTTGGTGGGCGTGGGCATATCGATTACTCCTCGGTGGATCCGGGATCCGGGATGGCTTAGAGCTGCTCGGTCTCGGCGTAGTCGCTGTCGCCGCCGCCGTCGTACTCGTCGGTGCCGTACGTGTCGACCACGTTCGCCGGGTCGAACCCGGGCGGGCTGTCCTTCAGGGCCAGGCCCATCCCGGCCAGCTTCATCTTGACCTCGTCGATCGACTTGGCGCCGAAGTTGCGGATGTCGAGCAGGTCCGCCTCGCTGCGCGAGACCAGCTCGCCGACCGTGTGGATGCCCTCCCGCTTGAGGCAGTTGTACGAGCGGACGGTCAGCTCCATCTCCTCGATCGGCATCGAGAAGTTGGCGATGTCCTGCTGCTCCTGCGGGGACGGGCCGACCTCGATGCCCTCGGCGTCCACGTTCAGCTCGCGGGCCAGGCCGAACAGCTCGACCAGCGTCTTGCCGGCGGACGCCATCGCGTCCCGCGGCAGGATGGACTGCTTGCTCTCCACGTCCACGATCAGCCGGTCGAAGTCGGTGCGCTGCTCGACGCGGGTGGCCTCGACCCGGTAGGTGACCTTGAGCACCGGCGAGTAGATCGAGTCCACCGGGATGCGGCCGATCTCCTGGCCGGGCTGCTTGTTCTGGGTGGCCGGGACGTAGCCGCGGCCGCGCTCCACGACCAGCTCGATCTCCAGCCGGCCCTTCTTGTTGATCGTGGCCAGGTGCAGGTCCGGGTTGTGGATCATCACGCCGGACGGCGGCGCGATGTCGGCCGCGGTGACCTCACCGGGGCCCTGCTTGCGCAGGTACATGGTCACCGGCTCATCGCTCTCGGAGCTGACCACCAGCTCCTTGAGGTTCAGGATGAGGTCGGTGACGTCCTCCTTGACGCCCGGCACGGTGGTGAACTCGTGCAGCACGCCGTCGATCCGGATGCTGGTGACCGCCGCGCCCGGGATGGACGACAGCAGCGTGCGGCGCAGCGAGTTGCCGAGCGTGTAGCCGAAGCCCGGCTCCAGCGGCTCGATGATGAACCGGGAGCGGAACTCGCCGATCGACTCCTCGACGAGGGTCGGGCGCTGGGTGATGAGCACTTCTTTACCTCCGGGGTCCCGGGCGCCCGCCATATGACGCCGCGAGGGGTGTTGCGACCCGGGCCGGCATCTGGCCGGCCCGGGCTTGGGCCCCGCCCGGGGCCAAGCCCCGGGCGGGTTCGAGCCGGCTACTTCGAGTAGAGCTCGACGATCAACTGCTCCTGCACCGGCGTGTCGATGACCTGCCGGACCGGCAGCGAGTGCACGAGGATGCGCATCCGGTTGGCGATGACCTCCAGCCAGGCCGGCACCGGGCGGGACCCGGCCTCGGCCCGGGCCACCACGAACGGCGTCAGCTCCCGGGACTTCTCCCGCACCTCGATGATGTCGTTCTCGGACACCCGGTACGACGGGATGTCGACCTTGTGCCCGTTCACCACCAGGTGGCCGTGCCGGACCAGCTGGCGCGCGGCGTCCCGGGACTTCGCGAAGCCAGCCCGGTACACCACGTTGTCCAGCCGGCTCTCCAGGATCTGCAGCAGCACCTCGCCGGTCTTGCCGGTCTTGCGGTTCGCCTCGCTGTAGTAGCCGCCGAACTGCTTCTCCAGCACGCCGTAGATGCGCTTGGCCTTCTGCTTCTCGCGCAACTGCAGCAGGTACTCGCTGTCCTTGCTGCGGCCGCGGCCATGCTCACCCGGCGGGTACGGCCGGATCTCGATCGGGCACTTCGGGCTCTCGCACTTGCTGCCCTTGAGGAACAGCTTCATCTTCTCCCGCCGGCAGCGGCGGCAGTCAGCACCGGTGTATCGGGCCATGTCTGCGTGTATCTCCTCGTCGTCTCAGACCCGGCGGCGCTTCGGCGGCCGGCAGCCGTTGTGCGGCTGCGGGGTTACGTCCTGGATGGAACCGACCTCGAGCCCGGTCGCCTGCAGCGAGCGGATCGCGGTCTCCCGGCCGGCGCCCGGCCCCTTGACGAACACGTCCACCTTGCGCATGCCGTGCTCCTGCGCCTTGCGGGCCGCGTTCTCGGCCGCCATCTGCGCGGCGAACGGGGTCGACTTACGCGACCCCTTGAAGCCGACGTGGCCCGCGGACGCCCAGGAGATGACGTTCCCGACCGGGTCGGTGATCGAGACGATCGTGTTGTTGAAGGTGCTCTTGATATGTGCGTGCCCGTGGGCGATGTTCTTCTTTTCCTTGCGCCGGACCTTCTTGACAGCAGCGGCGCCGGTTCGGGTCTTCGGGGGCATGGCTCAGCGGCTCCTACTTCTTCCCGGCCTTCTTCTTGCCGGCGATGGTCTTCTTCGGGCCCTTGCGGGTGCGCGCGTTGGTCTTGGTGCGCTGGCCATGCACCGGCAGGCCGCGGCGGTGCCGAAGCCCCTGGTAGCAACCGATCTCGATCTTGCGGCGGATGTCCTGCGCCACCTCGCGGCGCAGGTCACCCTCGACCTTGTAGTTGGCGTCGATCCACTCGCGCAGCCGGACGATGTCGTCGTCGACGAGGTCGCGGGCGCGCAGGTCCGGGCTGATGCCGGTCTGCTTGAGCGTCTCGTGGGCCCGGGTGCGGCCGATGCCGTAGATGTAGGTAAGCGCCACCTCCAGCCGCTTTTCGCGGGGGAGGTCGACGCCGGCGAGGCGTGCCATGCGGGCGTGCTCCTTCGGTTCGCGGAGGTCTGCCACGGCCCGCCCCCGAGCGCCCACCCGGGGCCCCGGCCTCCGACCGGGGGTGGTACCCGCACGGGATGCGTGCGGGTAGGGCCGCGATGTGCCGTACCTAGCCCTGACGCTGCTTGTGGCGCAGGTTCTCGCAGATGACCATCACCCGACCGTGCCGGCGGATCACCTTGCACTTGTCACAGATCGGCTTGACGCTCGGCTTGACCTTCACGGCTGACCAGACTCCTTACAAGGCATTGCCAGCCGTGCGGCCAGCAGGCCAGCTGCCGCGCGGAACGCGGCACTGTCTTTTGATGCGGCGGCGGATCTACTTGTAGCGGTAGACGATGCGGCCGCGGCTGAGGTCATACGGCGAGAGCTCAACCACCACACGATCCTCGGGCAGGATCCTGATGTAGTGCTGTCGCATCTTGCCGCTGATGTGCGCCAGAACCCGGTGCCCGTTGGAGAGCTCGACCCGGAACATGGCGTTCGGGAGCGGCTCGACGACCCGGCCCTCGACCTCGATGGCCCCGTCCTTCTTTGGCATGTCCTCCGCTATCCGTAGATCTAGAACTACTGGGAGCGCCGAACCTGAGAGCGCCATCACAAGTGCGGCCAAAGCACAATGAGATGGCGGCGCCAGCGCCAGCACCACAGTGTACGGACGAGTAGCCCAGTTTACAAAACCGCCCGGCCACCGCGACCAAGCCTCGGCTCACAACCTACCCAACCGCCACCCACCGCACCGCGGGGTCCGCGGGGGCTCGGCCCCCGCGGCCAGCATGACGGGCGAAGCCCCGGCGAGCGCTCTCCGCGAGCACACCTCTCCCGCTTACGCCCGTGCCGCGACCTTGATGCCGTACTCGGCCAGCTTGGCCGCGCCGCCGTCCTCGGCGGTCAGCACCCAGGGGCCGTCCTCGGTGATGGCCACGGTGTGCTCGAAGTGCGCGGCGTACGAGCCGTCCACCGTGACGACGGTCCAGCCGTCGTCCATCTCGCGGGTGCCCGGTTCGCCGAGGGTGACCATGGGCTCGATGGCCAGCGCCAGCCCGGGCACCAGCTTCGGGCCGCGGCCGGGGCGGCCGTAGTTGAGCACGTGCGGCTCCTGGTGCATCTCGGTGCCGATGCCGTGGCCGCCGTAGTGGTCGACGATGCCGTACGAGCCGGCGGCGCGGACCGACCGCTCCACCGCGGCGCTGATGTCGGTGAGCCGGCCACCGGCGAGCGCGGCCGAGAAGCCGGCCCACATCGACGCCTCGGTAACCCGCATCAGCTCGGTCAGGTCCGGCCGCACCTCACCGACCGGGACGGTGATCGCCGAGTCGCCGTGCCAGCCGTCCACGATCGCGCCGCAGTCGATGGAGATGATGTCGCCGTCGCGCAGCTTGCGCCGCCTGGACGGGATGCCGTGCACCACCTCGGCGTTGATCGAGGCGCAGATGGTGGCCGGGAAGCCGCGGTAGCCCTTGAACGAGGGCACCGCTCCATCGCCGCGGATCGACTGCTCGGCGATCGCGTCCAGGTCGCCGGTGCTGACGCCGGCGGCGACCGCGTCCCGCATCCGGGCAAGCGCCCGCGCTACCACCAGGCCAGCCTCACGCATCAGCGCGATCTCATCCACCGTCTTGATCTGGATCATCCGGCTCCGCCTTCTCGACCACCGCACTCGTGCCACCTGCCCCCGAACCGCCGTCACCCCGACCCTATGTCCTACCGGGCCGGCCGCCATCCCACGACCGGAGGCCCTTACCGCTTTGCCAGTCTGACACGGCCAGGTCATGCGTCGACCGGCCAGGACCCCGCGGCGAAACTAGGCGTACGGGCGCAATGCCGCGATCGCCCGCTCGGTCACGTCGTCCACCGGACCGGTGGCGTCGATGCCGACCAGAATGCCCTTCTCGGCGTAGAAAGCGACCAGCGGCGCGGTCTGTTCCGCGTACACCTCAAGCCGGTGCCGAACGGTGTCGGGCTTGTCGTCGTCGCGTTGGAACAGCTCGCCGGCGCAGTGGTCGCAGATGCCTTCCCGGGTGGGCGGGTCGAAGTCGATGTGCCAGATGTGACCGCAGCTGCGGCAGGTGCGCCGACCGGACAGCCGCCGGATCACCTCTTCGTCGTCGACCACCAGCTCCAGCACCACGTTCAGGTCGATGGTCAACTCGGCGAGCAGGTAGTCCAGCGTCTCGGCCTGCGGGACGTTGCGCGGGAAGCCGTCCAGCAGGAAGCCGTCCGCCGCGTCGTCCTCGCTCAGCCGGTCGGCCACCATCGCGTTGGTGACCTCGTCCGGCACCAGGTCGCCGGCATCCATGAACTTCTTCGCCGCGATGCCCAGCTCGGTGCCCTGGCTGACGTTGGCCCGGAAGATGTCCCCGGTAGAGATCTTCGGGATCGCGAACTGGGCCGCGATGAACTGCGCCTGGGTGCCCTTGCCCGCCCCCGGCGGCCCGACGAGGACAAGGCGCACTATCGCAGGAATCCCTCGTAATTGCGCTGCATGAGCTGGCTCTCGATCTGCTTAACGGTATCCAGACCGACACCCACCATGATCAGCACAGCGGTGCCACCGAACGGGAAGTTCTGGTTGTTGCCCTGGGTCAGCGTGTAGAAGAAGTTCGGCAGCACCGCGACGATGCCGAGGTACAGCGAACCGGGCAGCGTGATCCGGGAGAGCACATAGCTCAGGTACTCGGCCGTCGGCCGGCCGGGGCGGATGCCGGGGATGAACCCGCCGTACTTCTTCATGTCGTCAGCCCGCTCTTCCGGGTTGAACGTGATCGACACGTAGAAGTAGGTGAAGAAGATGATCATCGCGAAGTAGAGCCCGATGTGCACCCAGCTCTTCTGGTTGATGACCTGGTTCTCGATGAAGCGGCGCCACGTGCTGGTGCCGTTGCCGGACACCTGGGTGATCAGCTGCGGCAGGTACAGCAGCGAGGTCGCGAAGATGACCGGGATGACACCGGCCTGGTTGACCTTCAGCGGCAGGTACGTCGAGGTGCCGCCGTACATCCGCCGGCCGACCATCCGCTTGGCGTACTGCACCGGGATGCGCCGCTGTGCCTGCTCCACGAACACGACCGCGGCGATGATGGCCAGGCCCAGCGCGCAGATCAGGATGAAGACGAAGGTGCCGCCGCTGCGCAGGATCGTGCCGCCCTCGGCCGGGATGCGGGCCGCGATCGAGGTGAAGATCAGCACCGACATGCCGTTGCCGATGCCGCGGTCGGTGATCAGTTCGCCCAGCCACATGATGACGGCGGTGCCGGCGGTCATCGTGATGACCATCGCGGTGAGCGAGAAGATGTCTTCCTTGAACAGGATGCTGGCGGAGCAGTTCGGGAACAGCTGCTTGTTGCGGGCCAGCGCGATGATGCCGGTGGACTGCAGGATGGCCAGCCCGATGGTCAGGTACCGGGTGTACTGGGTCAGCTTCGCGGTGCCGGACTGACCCTCCTTCTTCAACTGCTCGAACCGCGGGATCACCACCACCAGCAACTGGATGATGATGCTCGCCGTGATGTACGGCATGATGCCCAGCGCGAACACGGACAGCTTCAACAGCGCCCCGCCGCTGAACAGGTTCACCAGGGCGTACAGGTCCTTGGAGGCACCGTTGTTGGCCTCGTCGAGGCAGGTGTTGATCGCTGGTGTCGACACGTTGGGTGTCGGGACGCTGGCGCCGAGCCGATACAAGGCCAGGATCGCCAACGAGAACAGCAGCTTCTTGCGCAGGTCAGGCGTCCGGAACGCCGATGCGAACGCGGAAAGCACGAATCCTCCTGCGCCTGACGGGTCCGGTCAGCCCGGCCCAGCGGATCTGCCGGCCGACGCACCGGTCGGCTCCGGCCAGCAGTTGAGTGGACGTCCTGCGGGGGGCAATATCCGCAGGTTGCGACTCTAACAGTCAGGACGGCCGAACTGGTCAGCCGGCCGGACCAGGAAGTCGCCACCTGGCCCGAACCGGCCGTCGAGTTCCTTACAGTTCGGTAACGGTGCCCCCGGCACCGGTGATCTTCTCCTTGGCGGAGCCGGAGAAGCCGTGCGCGGTCACCTGCAGCGCCACCCCCAGGTCGCCGGTGCCGAGCACCTTCACCAGCTGGCCGCGCCGCACCGCGCCGGCCTCCACCAGCTCGTCCGGGCCGATCGTGCCGCCGGACGGGAACAGCTCGGCCAGCCGGCCGACGTTCACCACCTGGTACTCGACCCGGAACCGGTTGCGGAAGCCCTTCATCTTGGGCAGCCGCATGTGGATCGGCATCTGCCCGCCCTCGAAATGCGCGGGGATGTTGCCGCGGGCCTTGCTGCCCTTGGTGCCCCGGCCGGCCGTCTTGCCCTTGGAGCCGTCACCCCGGCCGACCCGCGTCTTGGCGGTCTTCGCGCCCGGAGCCGGGCGCAGGTGGTGGACTTTGAGTGTCATTCCCTACTCAACCTCCTCGACCGTGACCAGATGGGTCACGGTCGCGACCATGCCGCGGATCTCCGGCCGGTCCTCTTTGACCACCGCGTCGTGCACCCGCTTGAGACCGAGCGAGCGCAGCGTCTGCCGCTGGTTGTCCTTCGACCCGATCGCCGACCGGACCTGCGTGACCTTCAGCCGTGCCAACTCACACCCCCTGGCCAGCCCGGGCCCGCAGCATGCCGCTCGGCGCGACGTCCTCCAGTGGCAGCCCGCGGCGAGCCGCGACCTCCTCCGGGCGGACCAGCCCGCGCAGCGCCGCCACGGTCGCGTGCACGATGTTGATCGGGTTGTCCGAGCCGAGTGACTTGGACAGCACGTCATGGATGCCGGCGCACTCCAGCACGGCGCGCACCGGGCCACCGGCGATGACGCCGGTACCGGGGCTGGCCGGCTTCAGCAGCACCACGCCCGCGGCCGCCTCACCCTGCACCGGGTGCGGGATGGTGGCGGCGATCCGGGGCACCTTGAAGAAGTGCTTCTTGGCCTCCTCGACGCCCTTGGCGATGGCCGCGGGCACCTCCTTGGCCTTGCCGTAGCCGACGCCTACGGTGCCGTCGCCGTCGCCCACCACGACCAGCGCGGTGAAGCTGAACCGGCGGCCACCCTTGACGACCTTGGCCACCCGGTTGATCGCGACGACCCGTTCGACGTGTGGGCTCTTCTCCGGGGCAGCCCCGCCCCGGCCGCCGTCCCGGCGGTCGCGGCGATCTCCGCCGCCTTGCCCGCCTCGGCGCTGCGGTCCAGGCATCAGGCTTCCCTTCCGTTCGTCCCCGTGGTCATCCGGATTGTGCGCATCAGAACTCCAGCCCGCCGGCGCGGGCCGCGTCGGCCAGCGCCGCGATCCGGCCGTGGTAGGCGTTGCCACCGCGGTCGAAGACCACGGTGCTGACGCCGGCCGCCTTGCCGCGCTCGGCCAGCAGCTCGCCGACCCGGCGCGCCCGGGCCGTCTTGTCGCCGTCCGCGGCCAGCTTGTACGTCGAGGCCGCGGCCAGCGTGACGCCCTTGACGTCGTCGACGATCTGCGCGTAGAGGTGCCGGGACGAGCGGGTGACGACCAGCCGCGGCCGGGCCGCGCTGCCACGCACCCGCTTGCGCAGCCGGAAGTGCCGGCGTGCCCGGGCGGTGCGCCGTTCCTGCGCGACGCTCTTGCCGATGGTTGCAGTAGCCATGCCGTTACTTACCCGTCTTCCCGGCCTTGCGGCGGACGACCTCACCCTGGTAGCGGACACCCTTGCCCTTGTACGGGTCCGGCTTGCGCAGCTTGCGGATGTTCGCCGCGACCTCGCCGACCTTCTGCTTGTCGATCCCCTCCACCACGAACCGGGTGGGCGTCTCGACCCGGAACGTGATGCCTTCCGGCGCCTTGACCGGGACCGGGTGGCTGAACCCGAGCGCGAACTCCAGGTCGGAGCCGCGGGCCTGCACCCGGTAGCCGGTGCCGACGATCTCCAGGGTCTTGGAGTAGCCCTGGGTGACGCCGGTGACCATGTTGGCGATCAACGTCCGGGACAGCCCGTGCAGCGAGCGGCTCTCCCGCTCGTCGTCGGGCCGGAGCACGTGCAGCGCGCCGTCCTCCTGCTGGATGGTGATCGGCTCGACCACCGTGTGGCTCAGTACCCCCTTGGGGCCCCGGACCTGGACCTCGCGGCCGTCCACCGCGACCTCGACCCCGCTGGGAACCGGGATCGGCAACTTACCGATGCGCGACATGCCGTTCCTCCCGCCTCACCAGACGTAGGCGAGGACTTCCCCGCCCACCCTGCGCTTGGCCGCTTGCCGATCGGTGAGCAGCCCGGACGACGTCGAGATGATCGCCACCCCGAGCCCGCCGAGCACCTTCGGCAACCCGGTGGACTTCGCGTACACCCGCAGCCCGGGCTTGGACACCCGGCGCAGACCGGCGATGCTGCGCTCCCGGTTCGGGCCGTACTTCAGGTCGACGATGAGCTCGCGGAAGACGGTGCCGTCCCGCTCGACGTCGGCGACCTTCCAGCCGGCGATGTAGCCCTCCTGCTGCAGGATCTCGGCAATGTGCGATTTGATCTTGGAATGCGGCATCCGCACGTCGTCGTGGTACGCGGAGTTCGCGTTACGGACGCGGGTGAGCATGTCCGCGATCGGATCGGTCATGGTCATGGCATGTCAGGCCTTTCTCGCCGCGGTTCCCGCCCGGGGGCGGGCCTGCGGTGAAGTGGTACCTCGGCGGAGGGTCGGGACGGCTACCAGGACGACTTGGTGATGCCCGGCAGTTCGCCGGCGTGTGCCATCTCGCGCACGCAGATCCGGCACAGGCCGAACGTGCGGTAGACCGCGCGGGGGCGGCCGCAACGCTGGCAGCGGGTGTATGCGCGAACGGCGAACTTGGGCTTCCGGCCCGCCTTCACGACCAGGGCTTTCTTGGCCATTCTCTCTCTCTTCTGGGACGCCCGACGACTCTCGGCGGGCTACCGGCGAGCGGGCCGCCGGGTCCGGATCGGGGCGACCGGGGCCGCCGCCTCGGCGGTCCGGAACGGGAAGCCGAGCAGCCGCAGCAACGCGCGGCCCTCGTCGTCCGTTCCCGCCGTGGTGACAACGGTGATGTCCATCCCGCGCTGCCGGTCGATCCGGTCCATGTCGATCTCGCGGAACATGGACTGCTCGGTCAGCCCGAACGTGTAGTTGCCGGCGCCGTCGAACTGGCTCGGCGACAGGCCGCGGAAGTCGCGGATCCGGGGCAGCGCGATGGTCAGCAGCCGGTCCAGGAACTCCCACATCCGGTCGCCGCGCAGGGTGACCTTGGCGCCGATCGGCATGCCCTCGCGCAGCTTGAACTGTGCGATCGACTTGCGGGCGCGCTGCACCAGCGGCTTCTGGCCGGTGATCGTGGCCAGGTCGCGGACCGCGCCGTCCATCAGCTTCGCGTCCCGAGCGGCCTCGCCGACGCCCATGTTGACGACGACCTTGACCAGCCCGGGCACCTGCATGACGTTGCCGTAGCTGAACTCCTCGCGCAGCGCCGGCAGGATCTCCTCCCGGTACCGCGCGCGCAGCCGGGGGCCGTCGTACGCCGGGGTCTCCGCCGGCGTGGTGGTGGCGGTGCCGCGAGCCATCAGATGTCCTTACCGGACCGGCGCGCCACGCGAACGCTGCGACCGTCCTCGTCCTTGCGGTAGCCCACCCGGGTGGGCTTGCCGTCGCTGTCCACCACCATCACGTTGCTCACGTGGATGGCGGCCTCCTGGGTCACGATGCCGCCGGTCTTCGCGCCGCGCTGGTTGGACGAGATCCGGGTGTGCTTCTTGATCCGGTTCACGCCCTCGACAATGACCCGCTGCTCCTTGGGGTAGGCGGCGATCACCTTGCCCTTGGCGCCCTTGTCCCTGCCGGCGACCACGATGACCGTGTCGCCCTTCTTCACCTTCATCGACGAGGCCGGCATGTCAGAGCACCTCCGGGGCCAGCGAGATGATCTTCATGAACCGCTTGTCGCGCAGTTCCCGGCCGACCGGGCCGAAGATGCGCGTGCCGCGGGGCTCGTTGTCGGGCTTGATCAACACAGCGGCGTTCTCGTCGAAGCGGATGTACGAGCCGTCCGGGCGCCGCTTCTCCTTCGCGGTGCGGACGACGACGGCCTTGACCACGTCGCCCTTCTTCACCCCGGCACCCGGCAGGGCGTCCTTGACCGTGGCGACGATGATGTCGCCGATACCGGCGTAGCGCCGGCCGGAGCCGCCGAGCACCCGGATGCAAAGGATCTCCTTCGCCCCGGTGTTGTCGGCGACCCGTAGCCGCGACTCCTGTTGAATCACCTTCGGTTCCTAACTATTCGCCGGACGGCCGTGCGGGCGGAACGTGCGGATGCCCGTACTCACTTCGCGCGCTCGAGGATCTCCACGACGCGCCAGCGCTTCGTGGCCGACAGCGGCCGGGTCTCCATCAGCAGGACCCGGTCACCCACGCCCACGGTGTTCTGCTCGTCGTGTGCCTTGAGCTTGCTGGACCGGCGCAGCACCTTGGCGTAACGCGGGTGCTTGACCCGGTCCTCGACCATGACGACGACGGTCTTGTCCATCTTGTCGCTGACCACCAGACCCTCGCGGGTCTTGCGGGAGCCGCGCGACTCTGGGCTGCTCTGCTCGCTGTCGGTCATGCCACACCTTCACTCGGAGCGGTAGACAGGCCGAGCTCGCGCTCGCGCATGATCGTGTAGATCCGCGCGATGTCGCGGCGAACGGTCTGCAGCCGCCGGTTGTTGTCCAGCTGCCCGGTGGCCACCTGGAAGCGGAGGTTGAACAGCTCCTCCTTGGCTTCCCGCAGCCGGGTCAGCAATTCGTCGTCGAGGAGTTCCCGCAACTCGGTGGGGGGAGAACCGGCAACCATCAGACGTCACCAACCTCGCGCTTGACGAACCGGCACTTCATCGGCAGCTTGTGGATCGCCCGGCGCAGCGCCTCGCGGGCGATCGGCTCCGGCACGCCGGCCAGCTCGAACATCACCCGGCCCGGCTTGACGTTGGCCACCCACCACTCCGGCGAGCCCTTGCCGGAACCCATCCGGGTCTCGGCCGGCTTCTTGGTGATCGGGCGGTCCGGGTAGATGTTGATCCAGACCTTGCCGCCACGCTTGATGTGCCGGGTCATCGCGATACGCGCGGACTCGATCTGCCGGTTGGTCACGTACGCCGGCTCCAGGGCCTGGATGCCGTACTCACCGAAGTTGACCTTCGTACCGCCGCTGGCGGCGCCGGACCGGTTCGGGTGATGTTGCTTGCGGTGCTTGACCCTGCGCGGGATGAGCATCTGTCTCAGCCTTCCGTGCTCTCGTCGGCCGGCGCCGAGGTCGGCTCGGCCGGCGCCTGGACGGGCAGCTCGGTCTCCTGCACGGCGGCCCGCCCGGCCTCGGTGCTCGTGCCGGTGGTGCCGGACGAACCCGACCGGCGCGGCCGGCCCGGCCGCTCCCGACGCTGCTGCTGTTGCTGGCGCAGCGCGACCTCGGCGGCCTCCCGCTCGCGCAGCCCGCCGATCACGTCGCCCTTGTAGATCCAGACCTTGACGCCGATCCGGCCGAAGGTGGTGCGGGCCTCGTACATGCCGTAGTCGATGTTGGCGCGCAGCGTGTGCAGCGGCACCCGGCCCTCGCGGTAGAACTCCGACCGGGACATCTCGGCGCCGCCGAGCCGGCCGGAGCACTGCACCCGGATGCCCTTGACGCCGGGGCTCTTCAACGCCGACTGCATCGCCTTGCGCATGGCCCGGCGGAAGCTCACCCGGCTGGACAGCTGCTCGGCCACGCCCTGTGCGACGAGCTGGGCATCGGCCTCGGGGTTCTTGACCTCGAGGATGTTCAGCTGCACCTGCTTGGCGGTCAGCTTCTCCAGCTCGGACCGGATGCGGTCAGCCTCCGCGCCGCGCCGGCCGATGACGATGCCCGGGCGGGCGGTGTGGATGTCGACCCGGACCCGGTCGCGGGTGCGCTCGATGTCTACCCGGGAGATGCCGGCCCGCTCCATGCCCTTGGTGAACATGCGCCGGATCGCGACGTCTTCCTTGACGTAGTCCTTGTACAGCTTGTCCGCGTACCACCGGGACTTCCACTCGGTCGTGATGCCGAGGCGGAACCCGTGCGGGTTGACCTTCTGACCCACTAGCGGGTCCCCTCCTCTGTCGTGTCCGCGTCATCGGCGGCAGCCGACTCGGCGTCCTGGCCGTCGTCCGCGGTCTCATCCGCGGCGTCGGTGCTCTCGGCGGTGGCCCGTGGGGTGGACCGAGTGGCCTTGCCGGACTTCTTCGCCGGCGCCGTTGCCTCGGCCGTCTCGGTCTCCGTCGGCTCGAGCTCGGTCGTTTCGAGCTCGGTCGTTTCGAGCTCAGCCGGCTCGACCGGCTCGGTGGCCTTGGTCGCCTTGGTGGCTTTGCTCGCCTTGGTCGCCTTGCTGGCCTTGGCCGGCTCCGCCTTGGTCGCCTTCGCGGCCTTGGCCGGCGCGGCCTTGGCCGGCCGGGCGACCGGCACCACGCTCTCCACCTCGATGGTGATGTGGCTGGTGCGCTTGCGGATCCGGTACGCCCGGCCCTGCGCCCGGGGCCGGAACCGCTTCAGCGTCGGGCCCTCGTCTACGTAGGCAACCGTGACGATCAGCGACTCCGGGTCGAGCTGCAGGTTGTGCTCGGCGTTCGCCATCGCGCTGGCGAGCACCTTGGACACCGGCTCGCTCGCGGCCTGGGGCGCGAACTGCAACACCGACAGCGCCTCGCGCGCCTCCATGCCGCGAATCAGGTCGACTACCCGCCGGACCTTCATCGGCGTCATGCGGACGTAGCGGGCACTCGCCCGCGCGCGCAGGTCCTCCGCCGCGCCCGCGGTAGTCGCGCTGCCCTTGGCCATCTCGCTATCCCCTTGCTTGTCTGCGTGCTCGTCTGCGGCTGTCTACTGTGGACCGTCTGCTCGCCCGGCTGAGTGTCGCGGCGGTCAGCCGCGGCGGCTCCGGCGGTCGTCCCGGATGTGGCCACGGAAGGTCCGGGTCGGCGCGAACTCGCCGAGCTTGTGCCCGACCATGCCCTCGGTCACGTACACCGGGACGTGCTTGCGGCCGTCGTGCACGGCGATCGTGTGCCCGAGCATGTCCGGGATGATCGTCGACCGGCGGGACCAGGTCTTGATCACGTTCTTGGTGCCTCGCTCGTTCTGCACGTCCACCTTTTTCAGCAGGTGGTCGTCGACGAACGGGCCCTTCTTCAGGCTGCGCGGCATGCCGGGCTACTCCTAGCGCTTCTTGCCGGTACGGCGGCGGCGGACGATGAGCTTGTCGCTGGACTTGTTCACCCGGCGAGTACGGCCCTCCGGCTTGCCGTTGGGGTTCACCGGGTGCCGGCCACCGGACGTCTTGCCCTCGCCGCCACCGTGTGGGTGGTCGATCGGGTTCATGGCCACGCCGCGGACGGACGGGCGCTTGCCCTTCCACCGCATCCGGCCGGCCTTGCCCCAGTTGATGTTGGACTGCTCGGCGTTGCCGACCTCGCCCACGGTGGCCCGGCAGCGGACGTCCACGTTGCGGATCTCACCGGACGGCATCCGCAGCTGGGCGTACACCCCCTCCTTGGCCACCAGCTGGACGCTGGAGCCGGCCGAGCGGGCGATCTTGGCGCCGCCACCGGGCCGCAGCTCGATCGCGTGCACCACGGTGCCGACCGGGATGTTGCGCAGCGGCAGGTTGTTGCCCGGCTTGATGTCCGCGCCGGCCCCGCACTCGACCGTGTCGCCCTGGCGCAGCCGCGCCGGCGCGAGGATGTAGCGCTTCTCGCCGTCGTTGAAGTGCAGCAGCGCGATCCGGGCGGTGCGGTTCGGGTCGTACTCGATGTGCGCGACCTTGGCGATCACGCCATCCTTGTCGGCCCGCTTGAAATCGATCAGCCGGTACGCCCGCTTGTGCCCGCCACCCTGGTGCCGGGTGGTGATCCGGCCCGAGTTGTTCCGGCCGCCCCTGCTGTGCAGCGGCCGGACCAGCGACTTCTCCGGGTGGTCACGGGTGACCTCGACGAAGTCGGCGACGCTGGCGCCCCGGCGGCCCGGGGTCGTCGGCTTGTACTTGCGGATGCCCATCTGGTCAGTCCCCTGTCTGAACGCGCTCGGTCATGCCACCGGACCGCCGAAAATCTCGATCCGATCGCCGGCGGCCAGGCTGACGATGGCGCGCTTGGTGTTCTTGCGCCGGCCGTACCCGGTGCGGGTGCGCTTGCGCTTGCCCTGCCGGTTCAGCGTGTTCACGTCGAGCACCTTGACGTTGAACACCTGCTCGACCGCGATCTTGATCTGGGTCTTGTTCGCGTCCGGGTGGACCACGAACGTGTACTTGTTCTCGTCCAGCAGGCCGTAGCTCTTCTCCGAGATCACCGGCCGGAGCAGGACGTCACGCGGGTCCGGGATCACTTCTCCGCCTCCGCATCCTCATCGGTCTCGGTCTCCTCGGCCTCGGCGTCGGCCTCGTCCACCACGGTGTCGTCCGCGGCGGCCCCGGTGTCGGTTGCCTCGGCCTCGGCGGCTTCGACCTCGACCTCGCTGGCCGCGGCGCCGCTGCGGGCCAGGAACGCGTCCAGGGCGCTGCGGGTGAACACCAACTCGTCGCTGACCAGCACGTCGTACGTGTTCAACTGCCCCGGGTCGAGCAGGTGCACGCCGGTCACGTTGCGCAGGCTCTTCCAGGCCAGCTCGTCGGTCTGCTCGACCACGACCAGCAGGTGCCGGGCGGCCAGCACCGCATCGCCCAGCCCGGTCAGCGCCGCCACCGCGTCCTTTGTGGACGGAGCGTCGCCGTCGACCAGGGCGGACAGCACGTGCAGCCGGCCGCCACGGGCGCGGTCGGACAGCGCCCCGCGCAGCGCGGCCGCCTTCATCTTCTTCGGCGTCCGCTGCGTGTAGTCGCGCGGCGTCGGGCCGTGCACCACGCCACCGCCGGTGAACTGCGGCGCCCGGGTGGAGCCCTGCCGGGCCCGGCCGGTGCCCTTCTGCCGGTACGGCTTCTTGCCGCCGCCGGAGACCTCACCGCGGGTCTTCGTGGAGTGCGTGCCCTGCCGGGCGGCGGCCAGCTGACCGACCACCACCTGATGCATCAACGGGATGTTGGCCTGCACGTCGAACACCTCGGCGGGCAGCGCCAGCGCGACGTCGGTCTCGCCGTCCGGCGTGCGAACGGCCACGGTGAGGCTCATGCCGCACCGCCCGAGATCGCGGTACGCACCAGCACCAGACCGCCGGTCGGCCCGGGCACCGCGCCCTTGATCAGCAGCAGGCCCTGCTCGGCGTCCACCGCGTGCACGGTGAGGTTGAGCGTGGTGGTGCGCTCGTGGCCCATCCGGCCGGCCATCCGCACGCCCTTGAACACCCGGGCGGGGGTGGCGCAGGCGCCGATCGAGCCGGGCGAGCGGTGCTTGCGCTGGGTGCCGTGGCCGGCGCCGAGGCCCTTGAAGCCGTGCCGCTTCATCACGCCGGCGGTGCCCTTGCCCTTGCTGGTGCCCATCACGTCGACCCGGGCGCCGGCCTCGAACACGTCCTGCGGGCCGACCTCCTGGCCGACCTCGTAGCCGCCGGCGCCGGAGGTACGTAGCTCCACCAGGTGCCGGCGCGGGGTGACCCCGGCCTTGCGGTAGTGGCCAGCGACCGGCTTGGTCACCTTGCGCGGGTCGATCGCGCCGAACGCGAGCTGGACGGCGGAGTAGCCGTCCTTCTCCGGGGTGCGGACCTGGGTGACCACGCACGGCCCGGCCCGGACGACCGTGACCGGTACCACCCGGTTGCGCTCGTCGAAGACCTGGGTCATGCCGAGCTTCTCGCCCAGGATGCCCTTCATCTCGGTAGCCATGAGTTCGCTGTCCCTACTGGATGTTCACGTCGACGCTGGCCGGCAGGTCGATGCGCATCAGCGCGTCCACCGTCTTCGGCGTCGGGTCGAGGATGTCGATGAGCCGCTTGTGCGTGCGCATCTCAAAGTGCTCGCGGCTGTCCTTGTACTTGTGCGGCGAACGGATGACGCAGTAGACGTTCTTTTCGGTCGGCAGCGGCACCGGGCCCACCACCCGTGCGCCGGTCCGCGTCACGGTGTCCACGATCTTCCGCGCGCTGGCGTCGATCGCCTCATGGTCGTAGGCCTTCAGCCGAATGCGGATCTTCTGTCCCGCCATCGTTTCCTTCTCGCTTCAGTCCCGCTGCGTGTTGTGCTCTACCCGTACGTACCGGTGGGCCGGGCGGTTGCTCCCGGCCCACCGGCCCCGCGGTGCTACTTGACGACCTTGGTGACCCGGCCCGAGCCGACGGTGCGGCCACCCTCCCGGATCGCGAACAGCAGACCTTCCTCCATGGCGATCGGCTGGATCAGCGCGACCTTCATGTCGGTGTGGTCGCCCGGCATGACCATCTCGGTGCCGTCGGGAAGGGTCACCACGCCGGTCACGTCGGTGGTCCGGAAGTAGAACTGCGGGCGGTAGTTGTTGAAGAACGGCGTGTGCCGCCCGCCCTCGTCCTTGCCCAGGACGTACACCTGCGCCTCGAACTCGGTGTGCGGGGTGGTCGTGCCCGGCTTGATCACGACCTGGCCGCGCTCGACGTCCTCGCGCTTGATGCCACGCAGCAGCAGGCCGACGTTGTCACCGGCCCGACCCTCGTCCAGGATCTTGCGGAACATCTCCACACCGGTGACGGTCGTGGTCATCTTCTTGTCGTGGATACCGACGATGTCGACGGTCTCCGCGGTCTTGACGATGCCCCGCTCGATCCGGCCGGTCACCACGGTGCCGCGGCCGGTGATCGTGAAGACGTCCTCGATCGGCATCAGGAACGGCTTGTCGATCTCACGCACCGGCTCCGGGATCGACTCGTCGCAGGCGGCGAGCAGCTCGAGCAGCTTCTCGCTCCACTCCTTGTCGCCCTCCAGCGCCTTGAGCGCGGAGACCCGCACGATCGGCAGGTCGTCGCCCGGGTACTCCTGGTTGGACAGCAGCTCCCGGACCTCCAGCTCGACCAGCTCGAGGATCTCCTCGTCGTCGACCATGTCGGCCTTGTTCAGCGCGACCACGATGTACGGGACGCCGACCTGGCGGGCCAGCAGCACGTGCTCGCGGGTCTGCGGCATCGGGCCGTCGGTGGCCGCCACAACCAGGATCGCGCCGTCCATCTGGGCCGCACCGGTGATCATGTTCTTGATGTAGTCGGCGTGCCCGGGGCAGTCGACGTGCGCGTAGTGGCGCTTCTCGGTCTGGTACTCGACGTGCGCAATCGAGATGGTGATACCCCGCTGCCGCTCCTCCGGCGCCTTGTCGATCTGGTCGAACGGCGTGAAGGGGTTGATGTCCGGGTGCGCGTCGTGCAGCACCTTGGTGATCGCCGCGGTCAGCGTGGTCTTGCCGTGGTCGATGTGGCCAATGGTGCCGATGTTGACGTGGGGCTTGGTCCGCTCGAACTTCGCCTTCGCCACTTGAG
Organism: uncultured Actinomycetota bacterium; assembly: GCA_963714145.1. Lineage (GTDB taxonomy): Bacteria > Actinomycetota > Actinomycetes > Mycobacteriales > CADCTP01 > JBBWZH01. Next base: position 6,120,772 of record OY970235.1, read on the forward strand.
GTCCTCCTGTACTGGTCCTGGTACGTCTGCAGCTGGTCGGTTACTCGCCCGTTGCCTTCGCGATGATCTCCTTCGCGACGTTCTGCGGAACCTCGGCGTAGGAGTCGAACTGCATGGTGTAGCTCGCCCGGCCCTGTGTCCTCGAACGCAGGTCACCGACGTAGCCGAACATCTCCGAGAGCGGCACGAGAGCGCGCACGACGCGGGCGCCGCCACGCTCCTCCATCGCCTGGATGGAGCCACGCCGGGAGTTCAGATCCCCGATCACGTCGCCCATGTAGTCCTCGGGGGTGACGACCTCGACGGCCATCAGCGGTTCCAGCAGGGCCGGAGAGGCCTTGCGGACCGCTTCCTTGAACGCCATCGAACCTGCGATCTTGAACGCCATCTCGGAGGAGTCGACCTCGTGGTAGGCGCCGTCGATAAGCGTCACCTTGATGCCGACCAGCGGGTACCCGGCCAGAACGCCGTACTGCATGGCCTCCTGGGCGCCCTGGTCGACCGACGGGATGTATTCCCTGGGAACCCGCCCGCCGGTCACCTTGTTGACGAACTCGTACGTCGCGCCGTCCGCGGAAGCCTCCAGCGGAGCGACCGCGATGATCACCCGGGCGAACTGCCCCGAGCCACCGGTCTGCTTCTTGTGCGTGTACTCGTGCTTGTCGACGGTGCGCCGGATGGTCTCCCGGTAGGCGACCTGCGGCTTGCCGACATTGGCCTCGACCTTGAACTCCCGGCGCATCCGGTCGACCAGCACCTCGAGGTGCAGCTCGCCCATCCCACCGATGATCGTCTGCCCGGAGTCCTCGTCGTTGTGCACCTGGAAGGTCGGGTCTTCCTCGGCCAGCTTCTGGATGGCCGTACCCAGCTTCTCCTGGTCGGTCTTGGTCTTCGGCTCGATCGCCACCTCGATGACCGGCGCCGGGAACGTCATCGACTCCAGGATCACCGGCTTGTCCGAGTCGGCCAGCGTGTCACCGGTGGTGGTCTGCTTGAGGCCGACCACCGCGACGATCTCGCCGGCGCCGACGCCGGGACGCTCCTCACGCTTGTTCGCGTGCATCTGGTAGATCTTGCCGATGCGCTCCTTGCGGTCCTTCGTGCTGTTGAGCAGCTGCGAACCAGCGGAGATCTTGCCGGAATAGACCCGGATGTAGGTCAGCTTGCCGAGGTGCTGGTCGGTCTGGATCTTGAACGCCAGCGCCGAGAACGGCTCGTTCTGGCTGGCCTTGCGGGTCACCTCGGTCTCGCCGTCCAGCGCGGTGCCGACGACCGCGGCCACGTCCAGCGGGCTGGGGAGGTAGTCGACGACCGCGTCCAGCATCGGCTGCACGCCCTTGTTCTTGAACGCCGAGCCGCACAGCACCGGGGTCAGCTTGCTGGCCAGGGTGGCCCGCCGGATCCCGGCCTTCAGTGCCGCGACGTCGAAGTCACCGTCATCGAGGTAGACCTCCATGATCGCGTCGTCGGCGTCCGCCAGCGTCTCGATCAGCTTGCCGTGCCATTCCGCGGCGAGCTCGGTGAGCTCGGCCGGGATCTCGACGGTCTCGTAGGAGGCGCCCTTGTCCTCGGTGTTCCAGCGCAGGCCCTTCATCTCGACCAGGTCGATCACGCCGATGAAGTCGGCCTCGGCGCCCCACGGCAGCTGGAGCACCAGCGGAACCGCGTGCAGCCGGTCGATGATCATGTCGACGGTGCGGAAGAAGTTCGCGCCGGTGCGGTCCATCTTGTTGACGAAGCAGATCCGCGGCACGCCGTACTTGTCGGCCTGCCGCCAGACCTGCTCGGTCTGCGGCTCCACCCCGGCGACGGCGTCGTAGACCGCGACCGCGCCATCCAGCACCCGCAGCGACCGCTCCACCTCCACGGTGAAGTCGACGTGCCCGGGGGTGTCGATGATGTTGAGGGTGTGCCCGTCCCACTCGGTCTTGGTGGCGGCAGACGTGATGGTGATGCCGCGTTCCTGCTCCTGCGGCATCCAGTCCATCGTCGCGGCGCCTTCGTGCACCTCGCCGATCTTGTAGTTGATGCCGGTGTAGTACAAGATCCGCTCGGTCGTCGTGGTCTTGCCCGCGTCGATGTGGGCCATGATCCCGATGTTGCGGACCTTGGCCAGGGCGGCGTCGGCGGTAGCCACTGCAGTCAGCTCTCTTCGTTCGTCGTAGGTGCGTCGCCCGCGGTGGGGCAACGCGCCGGGCGCCGGCACAGGCCAGCGTTCCCGGCTGCGTGCATCACCAGCGGTAGTGCGCGAAGGCCTTGTTGGACTCGGCCATCTTGTGCGTGTCCTCGCGCCGCTTGACGCTGGCGCCCAGACCGTTGCTGGCATCGAGCAGCTCGTTCATCAGCCGCTCGGTCATCGTCTTCTCGCGGCGCCCCCGGCTGTACTGGATCAGCCAGCGCAGCGCCAGGGTGGTGCTGCGGCCGGGCCGCACCTCCACCGGAACCTGGTACGTCGCGCCACCGACCCGACGGCTCTTGACCTCGATGGTCGGCTTCACGTTGTCCAGCGCGCGCTTGAGCGTGATCACCGGGTCGGTGCCGGACTTGTCGCGGGCACCCTCCAGGGCGCCGTACACGATCCGCTCGGCGACCGACCGCTTGCCGTCCAGCAGGACCTTGTTCACCAGCTGGGTGACCAGCGGCGAGCTGTAGACCGGGTCGGTCACCAGCGGCCGCTTCGGGGGCGGACCCTTGCGGGGCATTAGCTCTTCTCCTTCTTCGCGCCGTAGCGGCTGCGGGCCTGCTTGCGGCCGCGCACACCCTGCGTGTCCAGCGAGCCACGGATGATCTTGTACCGGACGCCGGGCAGGTCTTTCACCCGGCCGCCGCGGACCAGGACGATCGAGTGCTCCTGGAGGTTGTGGCCGACCCCGGGGATGTACGCGGTGACCTCGATCTGGCTGGTCAGCCGGACCCGGGCGACCTTGCGCAGCGCCGAGTTCGGCTTCTTCGGGGTGGTGGTGTACACGCGCGTGCACACCCCGCGCCGCTGTGGGCTCCCCTTGAGCGCAGGGGTCTTGGTCTTCTCGACCTTGTCCTGGCGGCCCTTGCGGACCAGCTGCTGGATCGTGGGCATGAGCGGCCTGCGTCTCCTGGCTTGTCTCGATGCGTCTTCGTTCGGAGCTATTCGGTTTGTACTGCCGGGTGGTACTTCCTCCGACCCACGCGGTCGGGTGTGTCGTGCGGGCTCGGCATACACCCACCAGCACAATCAGGCAGGTATCCGTCGAGACCCGCGCGGCTCCACCCCGACCGACAGGCGCGCAGGACGGCCCAGGTCTCCCTGGGCGCGAAGGAGGAGGTTACCGAAGCATGGCGACAGGGTCAAAATCGTGCCGGCTGCACCAACCGGTCATCGATGCCGGCCAGCAGCCGCCCACGTCGGTTTCCGCCGTCAAGGATACGTCGGCGGACAACGCTCGTCGAGCGAGCTGGCGGCACCCGGGCCGGTGCGACATACGCTGGACGCCACCGGAAGGGAGGCGGGTCGTGAACTTCGACAGCTACACCGACCGGGTGGTCGGCACCGCGGTCACGCTGGTCAACGCGCTCACCCCCGGTGAGGACGGCGGCCGGCCGGTTGACCTGGCCGGATACGCCGCGGGCGGGCCGGCCGACGGGGGCCCCGGCGGGCCGGTCAGCGACCTGGTCCGGGAGCGCTGCCAGCTGATCGTGGGCCGGCCGGTGACCGGGCCGGAGGCGGCCGAACTGGTCGCGCTGGCCGGCCGGCTGCGGCCGGTGTTCGAGGCGGCCGAGGCCGGCCAGCCGGACCGGGTGGCCGCGCTGGTGAACGCGCTGCTGCGGGACTACCGGGCCGCCCCGGAGCTGTCCCGGCACGACGGCGAGCCGTGGCACCTGCACTACCGCAGCACGGTCGCGGGCCTGGCCACCGAGTCGGGCGCCGGCTGCGCGGTCGGCCTCGCGGTCGTGCTGGACGGTCAGGCGACCGGCCGGCTCGGGGTCTGCCGGGCCGGCTGCTGCGACCGCGTCTTCGTGGACGTCTCCCGGAACGCGTCCCGCCGGTTCTGCTCGGAGGCGTGCCTGAACCGGACCAAGGTCGCCGCGTTCCGGGCCCGCTCCCGCGCCGGCGGCTGAGCCCACCGCCAGCTGAGCCCACCGCCAGCTGAGCCCGCCGTCAGCTGAGCCCACGGCCGGCTGCCCACCGCCGGCTGGCCGTCGGCTGAGCCGTCGGCCGGGCCGTCCGCTGGAGGCCGCGGCGGAGGCCGACCCGAAGACGCGGTTGGGCCGGCTCCCAGGTTCGGGAGCCGGCCCAACCGGTCTGTCAGTTCTGACTAGCGGTACCGACCATCGCCACCGTAGTCGTAGTCCTCCAGCGGGACGGCCTGGCCGGTGCCCGGGCCGAACGTGCTGCCGTAGTAGTCGGCCTCGTCGTACCCGGCCATCGAGTAGACCTGCGCGCGGGCCTCCTCGGTGGGCTCCACCCGGATGTTGCGGTACCGGGAGATGCCGGTACCGGCCGGGATGAGCTTGCCGATGATGACGTTCTCCTTGAGGCCCACCAGCGAGTCGCTCTTGGCCTGGATCGCCGCGTCGGTGAGCACCCGGGTGGTCTCCTGGAACGAGGCCGCGGAGAGCCACGACTCGGTCGCCAGCGAGGCCTTGGTGATGCCCATCAGCACCGGCCGGCCGGACGCGGGCTCACCGCCCTCGGCCACCACCCGCCGGTTCTCCGACTCGAACAGGGCCCGCTCGGCCAGCGCGCCGGGCAGGAACTCGGTCGAGCCCGACTCGATCACGGTGACCCGCTTGAGCATCTGCCGGACGATGACCTCGATGTGCTTGTCGTGGATCGACACGCCCTGCGACCGGTACACCTCCTGGACCTCGCGGACCAGGTGCAGCTGCACCTCGCGCGGGCCCATGATCCGCAGCACCTCGTGCGGGTTCACCGAGCCGACCACCAACTGCTGGCCGACGGTGACCCGATCGCCCTCCGAGACGATCAGCCGGGCCCGGCGGGACACCGCGTACGCGATCTCCTCCGACCCGTCGTCCGGGACCACGACCAGCTTGCGGGCCTTGTCGGTGTCCTCGATCCGGACCCGGCCCTCGGCCTCGGTGATCGGGGCGACGCCCTTGGGGATGCGCGCCTCGAACAGCTCCTGCACCCGGGGCAGGCCGTGCGTGATGTCCTCACCGGCGACCCCGCCGGTGTGGAAGGTACGCATGGTCAGCTGGGTGCCCGGCTCGCCGATCGACTGGGCCGCGATGATGCCGACCGCCTCGCCGACGTCCACCAGCTTGCCGGTGGCCAGCGACCGGCCGTAGCAGGTCGCGCAGGTGCCCAGCGCCGACTCGCAGGTCAGCACGCAGCGCACCTTGACCCCGATGATGCCGGCCGCGACCAGCTTGTCGATCAGCAGGTCACCGAGGTCGACCCCCTTGGCCACGATGACCTGGCCGTTGCTGTCCAGCGCGTCCTCGGACAGCACCCGGGCGTACACGCTGGTCTCCGCGTGCACGTCCTTGATCAGCGTCCCGTCCGCCGCCTTGTGTGCGATCGGGGTGGCGACGCCACGGTCGGTGCCGCAGTCCTCCTCGCGGATGATGACGTCCTGGGAGACGTCCACCAGCCGGCGGGTGAGGTAGCCGGAGTCGGCGGTCCGCAGCGCGGTGTCGGCCAACCCCTTGCGGGCGCCGTGGGTGGAGATGAAGTACTCCAGCACGGTCAGGCCCTCGCGGAAGTTGGTCTTGATCGGCCGCGGGATGATCTCGCCCTTCGGGTTGGCCACCAGGCCACGCATACCGGCGATCTGCCGGATCTGCATCATGTTGCCGCGGGCGCCGGAGTTGACCATCATCCAGACCGGGTTGGTCTTCGGGAAGTTCGCCTCCATCTCCTTCGCGACCTCGGACGTCGCCTTGGTCCAGATCTCGATCAGCTCCTGGCGGCGCTCCTCGTCGGTGATCACGCCACGCTGGTACTGCTTCTCGATCTTGTCGGCGTCCTTCTCGTACTTGTCCAGGATCTCCTGCTTGCGCGGCGGGGTGACGACGTCGTCGATCGCGATCGTGACACCGGCCCGGGTGGCCCAGTAGAAGCCGGCCGCCTTGAGGGCGTCCAGCGTCGCGGCCACCTGCACCTTCGGGTACCGCTCGGCGAGGTCGTTGACGATCGCGCCGAGTTCCTTCTTGGAGATCTCGTAGTTCGCGAACCGGTAGTCCGCCGGCAGTGCCTCGTTGAACAGGCACCGGCCGAGCGTGGTCGCCAGCACGAACGGCTCGCCCGACTGCCACACCTCTTCCGGCCCGTCCGCCGAGGCCGCCGAGTACGGCGGGGCCCACGGCTCGGCGCCGCGGCCGTTGTCCACCCCGGTGACGCCGCGCAGCCGGATCTTCGCCGGCGCCTGCAGGGCCAGCTTGCCGCTGTCGTACGCCATGATCGCCTCGGCGATCGACGCGAACGAGTGGCCCTCGCCGACCTTGCCTTCCCGCTCCGAGGTGAGGTGGTAGACGCCCAGCACCATGTCCTGGGTCGGCGCGGTGATCGGCCGGCCGTTCGCCGGGGACAGGATGTTGTTCGAGGACAGCATCAGGATCCGCGCCTCGGCCTGCGCCTCGGCGGACAGCGGCAGGTGCACCGCCATCTGGTCACCGTCGAAGTCCGCGTTGAACGCGGTGCAGACCAGCGGGTGGATCTGGATGGCCTTGCCCTCGACCAGCTGCGGCTCGAACGCCTGGATGCCCAGCCGGTGCAGGGTCGGCGCCCGGTTCAGCAGCACCGGGTGCTCGGTGATGACCTCCTCCAGCACATCCCACACGACGGGACGGGCGCGCTCCACCATCCGCTTGGCGGACTTGATGTTCTGCGCGTGGTTGAGGTCGACCAGCCGCTTCATCACGAACGGCTTGAACAGCTCCAGCGCCATCTGCTTGGGCAGCCCGCACTGGTGCAGCTTGAGCTGCGGGCCGACCACGATGACCGACCGGCCGGAGTAGTCGACGCGCTTGCCCAGCAGGTTCTGCCGGAACCGGCCCTGCTTGCCCTTGAGCATGTCGGACAGCGACTTCAGCGGGCGGTTACCCGGGCCGGTGACCGGACGGCCGCGGCGGCCGTTGTCGAACAGCGCGTCGACGGCCTCCTGCAGCATCCGCTTCTCGTTGTTCACGATGATCTCGGGCGCGCCCAGGTCGAGCAGCCGCTTCAACCGGTTGTTCCGGTTGATCACCCGGCGGTACAGGTCGTTCAGGTCGGAGGTGGCGAACCGGCCGCCGTCCAGCTGGACCATCGGGCGCAGGTCCGGCGGGATCACCGGGATGCAGTCGAGCACCATGCCCATCGGCGAGTTGCGGGTGTTCAGGAACGCCGCGACCACCTTGAGCCGCTTGAGCGCGCGCAGCTTCTTCTGGCCCTTGCCGGACCGGATGGTCTCGCGCAGCGACTCGGCCTCGGCGTCCAGGTCGAAGCCCTCCAGCAGCTTCTGCAGGGCCTCGGCGCCCATGCCACCGCTGAAGTACTCACCGAACCGGTCGCGCAGCTCCCGGTACAGCATCTCGTCCGCGATCAGCTGCTTGGGCTCCAGCTTGCGGAACGTGTCGAGCACCTCGTCGAGGCGGTCGATCTCGCGCTGCGCGCGGTCGCGGATCTGCCGCATCTCCCGCTCGCCGCCCTCGCGCACCTTGCGGCGCACGTCGGACTTGGCGCCCTCGGTCTCCAGCTCGGCGAGGTCGACTTCCAGCTTCTTCTGCCGGCCCTCGACGTCCGCGTCGCGCTTGTCTTCGGCGCGCTTCTTCTCCACCGAGATCTCGTTCTCGACGGTGGAGATGTCCCGGTGCCGCATCTCGGTGTCGACCGAGGTGATCAGGTACGCGGCGAAGTAGATGATCTTTTCGAGGTCCTTCGGGGCCAGGTCGAGCAGGTAGCCCAGCCGGCTCGGGACACCCTTGAAGTACCAGATGTGGGTGACCGGCGCGGCCAGCTCGATGTGGCCCATCCGCTCCCGCCGCACCTTGGCGCGAGTGACCTCGACGCCGCAGCGCTCACAGATGATGCCCTTGAACCGGACCCGCTTGTACTTACCGCAGTAGCACTCCCAGTCGCGGGTCGGACCGAAGATCTTCTCGCAGAAGAGCCCGTCCTTTTCCGGCTTGAGGGTGCGGTAGTTGATGGTTTCGGGCTTCTTGACCTCGCCGTGCGACCACTGCCGAATGTCGTCGCCGGTGGCCAGGCCGATGCGCAGCTCGTCGAAGAAGTTGACGTCGAGCACTTTTATTTGTCCCTTTCGGGTTGTTCTGGCCTGTTGCTTAGCCGCTGGGTCGCCGGGCGGGACGAACCCGCCCGGCGACCCGACCCTCACACTTCTTCGACGCTGCTCGGCTCACGCCGGGACAGATCGATCCCGAGCTCCTCCGCGGCCCGGAAGACGTCCTCGTCGCTGTCCTTCATCTCGATCGAGACACCGTCGCTGGACAGCACCTCGACGTTCAGGCACAGCGACTGCAGCTCCTTGAGCAGGACCTTGAAGGACTCCGGGATGCCGGGCTCCGGGATGTTCTCGCCCTTGACGATCGCCTCGTAGACCTTGACCCGGCCGAGCACGTCGTCGGACTTGATGGTGAGCAGTTCCTGCAGGGCGTACGCGGCTCCGTACGCCTGCATCGCCCAGCACTCCATCTCACCGAAGCGCTGCCCGCCGAACTGGGCCTTACCGCCGAGCGGCTGCTGGGTGATCATCGAGTACGGGCCGGTCGACCGGGCGTGGATCTTGTCGTCGACCAGGTGCAGGAGCTTGAGGATGTAGATGTAGCCGACCGAGATCGGCTCCGGGAACGGCTCGCCGGTGCGGCCGTCCAGCAGCCGCGCCTTGCCGGTCGGCTCGACCAGCCGGTTGCCGTCCCGGTTCAGGTTCGTCGACCCGAGCAGGCCGATGATCTCCTCTTCGCGGGCGCCGTCGAAGACCGGCGTGGCGGCCGGGGTGCCGGGCACGCTGAACCGGGCCTGCTCGGGCAGCCGGGCGGCCCAGTCGGGCTTGCCCTCGACCTCCCAGCCACGCTTGGCCACCCAGCCCAGGTGGGTCTCCAGCACCTGGCCGACGTTCATCCGGCCCGGCACGCCGAGCGGGTTGAGCACGATGTCGACCGGGGTGCCGTCCTCCAGGAACGGCATGTCCTCCTGGGGCAGGATCTTCGCGATGACGCCCTTGTTGCCGTGCCGGCCGGCCAGCTTGTCGCCGTCCTGGATCTTCCGCTTCTGCGCCACGTAGACCCGGACCAGCTCGTTCACACCCGGCGGCAGCTCGTCGCCGTCGTCCCGGCTGAACACCCGGACGCCGATGACCTTGCCGAACTCGCCGTGCGGGACCTTGAGGCTGGTGTCGCGGACCTCGCGGGCCTTCTCGCCGAAGATGGCCCGCAGCAGCCGCTCCTCCGGGGTCAGCTCGGTCTCGCCCTTGGGCGTGACCTTGCCGACCAGGATGTCGCCGGGCACGACCTCGGCGCCGATCCGGACGATGCCGCGCTCGTCGAGGTCGGCCAGGACCTCCTCGGAGACGTTCGGGATGTCCCGGGTGATCTCCTCGGCGCCCAGCTTGGTGTCGCGCGCGTCGACCTCGTGCTCCTCGATGTGGATCGAGGTGAGCACGTCGTCCTGCACCAGCCGCTGGGACAGGATGATCGCGTCCTCGTAGTTGTGCCCCTCCCAGGGCATGAACGCGACCAGCAGGTTCTTCCCGAGCGCCATCTCGCCCTGGTCGGTGCACGGGCCGTCGGCGATGACCTGGCCGACCTCGACCCGGTCGCCCTCGTCCACGATGGCCTTCTGGTTGATGCAGGTGCCCTGGTTGGAGCGGCGGAACTTGTGCAGCCGGTAGGTCTGCCGGGTGCCGTCGTCGGCCATCACCGTGACGTAGTCGGCGGACAGGTCCTCCACCACGCCGGCCTTCTGCACCACGATCACGTCACCGGCGTCGACCGCGGCGCGCAGTTCCATGCCGGTGCCGACCAGCGGCGACTCGCTGCGCAGCAGCGGCACCGCCTGGCGCTGCATGTTCGCGCCCATCAGCGCGCGGTTCGCGTCGTCGTGCTCCAGGAACGGGATCATCGCGGTCGCCACGGACACCATCTGCCGCGGCGAGACGTCCATGTAGTCCACTTCGGACGGGTCGAGGTAGTCGACCTCGCCGCCCTTCTTGCGGACCAGGACGCGGTTGCCGACGAAGTCGCCCTTGGCGTCCAGCGGCTCGTTCGCCTGGGCGATGACGTGCCGGTCCTCCTCGTCCGCGGTCAGGTAGTCGACCTGGTCACCGACCCGACCGTCGGTCACCTTGCGGTACGGCGTCTCGACGAAGCCGAACGAGTTGACCCGGCCGAAGGTGGACAGCGAGCCGATCAGGCCGATGTTCGGGCCTTCCGGGGTCTCGATCGGGCACATCCGGCCGTAGTGGCTGGGGTGCACGTCGCGGACCTCGAACCCGGCCCGCTCCCGGGACAGACCACCCGGACCCAGCGCGGACAGCCGGCGCTTGTGCGTCAGCCCGGCCAGCGGGTTGGTCTGGTCCATGAACTGGGAGAGCTGGCTGGTGCCGAAGAACTCCTTGATGGAGGCGACCACCGGGCGGATGTTGATCAGGGTCTGCGGCGTGATCGCCTCGACGTCCTGGGTCGTCATCCGCTCCCGGACCACGCGCTCCATCCGGGACAGGCCCACCCGGATCTGGTTCTGGATCAGCTCGCCGACCGTGCGCAGCCGGCGGTTGCCGAAGTGGTCGATGTCGTCGACCTCGTAACCCTCCTCGCCGGCGTGCAGCTTGACGACGTACTCGATGGTGCCGACCACGTCGTCCTCGGTGAGCACGCCGGAGGCCAGCGGCAGGCTGAGGTTGAGCTTCTTGTTGACCTTGTACCGGCCGACCTTGGCCAGGTCGTACCGCTTCGAGTTGAAGAAGAGATTGTCGAGCAGGGTCTGCGCGCTCTCCCGCGTCGGCGGCTCACCCGGACGCAGCTTGCGGTAGATGTCCAGCAGCGCCTCGTCGTGGGTCTGGATGTGGTCCTTCTCCAGCGTCGCGAGCAGCGTCTCGGACCAGGCGAACCGCTGCCGGATCCGCTCCTCGGTCCAGCCGAGGGCCTTCAGCAGCACGGTGACCGGCTGCCGCCGCTTGCGGTCGATCCGGACCCCGACCGTGTCGCGCTTGTCGACGTCGAACTCCAGCCAGGCGCCCCGGCTCGGAATGACCTTGCAGGAGAAGACGTCCTTGTCGGACGTCTTGTCCAGGTTCCGGTCGAAGTAGACGCCCGGGGAACGGACGAGCTGGGACACCACGACCCGCTCGGTGCCGTTGATGATGAATGTGCCCTTGGCGGTCATCATCGGGAAATCACCCATGAAGACCGTCTGGCTCTTGATCTCGCCGGTGGTGTTGTTGATGAACTCCGCGGTCACGAACAGCGGGGCCGCGTAGGTCATGTCCTTGTCCTTGCACTCCTCCTCGGACGCCTTGACGTCCTCGAAGCGCGGGTTGGAGAAGGACAGTGACATCGATCCGGAGAAGTCCTCGATCGGCGATATCTCGCCGAGGATCTCCTCGAGGCCGGACTGCGGCCCCTCCTCGCCAGCCACCCGGGCTCGCCAGCCTTCGTTTCCGATCAGCCAGTCGAACGAGTCGGTTTGCAGGGCGAGAAGGTTGGGGACCTCCAAGGGCTCACGGATCTTGGCGAACGAGACCCGAGGCGGGGCACCGGGGATCCCAGAACGTTCGGAGGTGGTCAGGCCGAGGCGGGAGACTGCCAAGATGCGTCCTTCCGAGGACAGGCGCCGTCGATACACGCGCACCCCGAGGACGCCCCGATCAGGGGTCGGGAGGTCAGGGGGCAGCGCAAACGAGCAGTGTAGCCCTGATGGCCACAGCTGTCCAGGACGTCATCGTCCGAGGCGGGCGAGGGACGCTCACAGTGGCCACAGAGTGACTCGGGACGGGTCCCGTCGTCAAGAGGGCACGCACCGTTGCCATCGCATCGGGGCAGGTCAGGGGTGGTCTGAGCAGGCCGGCCAGGCCCGGGGAAGACGCCCGGACGGTGACCGGACGGTAGCCGGACGGTGGCGAAGATCCGTCCGATCGGGGGACGGGAGAGGGTCTGGCCAGCGATTACAGAGCGTCAACCTTGGACACCAGCCAGCCTTCACCGACCCGGTCCAAGGTGAGCCGGACCCGGACCTGATCGACCCGTGGCCGCGGCGTCGAGGTGTTCGACACGGTCTGGTTCGCGAAGATCAAAACGACCGCCTGCGCGCCGTCCGGGCTGACCGAGGTGACCCCGGCGCCGAGTACCTCGGCCTGCACCACGGCGTGCTGCTTCGGCGCCTGCGGGACGATCTGCTGCCGCATGACCGCCTCGTACTGGCCGCGGAAGACGCCGGTCAGTACGGCACTGGCCTGGGTCGCGTCCTGCTCGATGTGCCGGTAGTCGTAGGACAGGATGCGGGCGGCCGCGGTCTTGGCCGGGCCGAGCACGCTCTGCTCGGCGGCCGCCCGGAGCCGGGCGCGGTGGTAGCCGACCGCCTCGATCGCGGTCAGCCCGACCAGCGCGGCGGCGAGCACGGTAAGCACCACGAGCACCGGCCCGCGCAACCGCGCGGCGTCCCGGTGGCGGGTGGGCGGGCCGCCGCCCGGTTCATCGCTGTCAGTAGTCGACCGGTCGGAATCCGGGTCGCCATCGTGGTCTGCTGAGTCCTCCGCGGCGGCCGCGGTGGGCACTGCGTGGGCCGAGGCGGGCGCCGTGCCCGCCGGGTCGTGCGGGATCCCGGCCGGATCTTCTTTCGCTGGCACCGCGGGCCCGGTGGTCACCGTCAGCGACTTCGCGGCGACCGGCGCGGGGTCGGTGGTGTTCTGGCTCGCCGCGGCCCCGGCGGGACCCTCGGCGGCCACCGCCGGACCCTCCGCGGCTACCGCCGGGGTCTCGGCGGCTACCGCCAGGGGCTCGGCGGCTGTCACCGGCGGGTCCGGCGCAGGTGCCGGGGCAGGTGCCGGGGCGAGGTCGGGGATCCGCGTGCGGGCCAGCGAGCTGTCGGTGGCGGTCACGACTGGGTTCTCCCTGGGAGGTGAGGCTAGGAGGTGAGGCCGATGGCGGTGAGGTTGCTGACCAGCCAGCGGTCGCCGACCCGGGTCAGGTCGAGCTGGAGCCGGTAGCGGCGGCTGGCGGACGCGGTGCCACCGCTGGTGACCGTGCTGTCCACGGCGACCAGCGCGGTGGCGGAGTCGTCGCGCAGCACGACCAGGCCGGCCTCGACCGCGACACCGCGGGCGACCGCCTTGTTCTTCACCACCACCTGCTTGGCTTCGGTGGAGCGCCGGTCCAGGTCGTCGCGGAGCTGGCCGGTGGCGCCGTCGGCCATCCGGCGCAGGTCGGCGTCCACGGTGCGGTAGTCCTGGCTGGTGAGGTTGACCGCCTCCTGCCGGGCGGCGGCCAGGATGTCGGCCCGGGTCGCGTCGGCCGCGCCAGCCGACCGGCTGCCGGCCCAGAGCACCAGGCTGCCGGCCGCCAGCGCGATCACCAACAGGCCGAGCAGCAGTCGCGGCAGCCGACCGCGGGCCGCCGGTTCAGTGGGTTCAGTGGGTTCAGTGGACTCGATCGGCTCGGCCGGTTCCGCGCTGGCATCGGGCTTCTCGACGGTCATGCCAGTCCAACGAGGACAGCCGGGCGAGGTAACGGGCTCCTGATCAGCGCGGTCAGCCGGTGCCGAGGCCGGCGAGGAGGAGGGCCAGCCAGGACTGGTCGCCGAGCAGGTCGCGCTGCCCGCCGGTGGAACCGAGCAGGTAAGGCAGCGGATCAGCGGTAGCGGCCGGGGCCGGCGCAGCGGCCGGGTTGGCCGGTGGCGGCACCCGGCCGGGCTCGGCGCCGCCGGGGCGGGGCGCGTTCTGCGCGCCGCGGACGCTGGTCTGGCTGCCGGCGGGTTCGGTGCAGCGGGCGCCGGTGTTCGGCGCGGCCGGCCGGGTGTCGGTCGGCGGCCGCCGACTGGTGCCGCCATAGCCGGCGGTGCAGTCGGGCGGGTCGCCGACGTTCAGCACCAGGCCGAAGTGGGCCGTGCCGTCGCCCGGGACCACGGTGTAGCCGCCGGCCACCGCGATCGGGTAGGTCACCAGCAACTGCCGGACCGCGGGCAGCCGGCGCACGGTGACCTCGCTGACGGTCAGCAGGTTCGCCACCAGCACGCCGAAATCGGTGCGGTTCTCGCGGACCAGCGCGGTCAGCTCGGTGGCCGCCGGCGGGGCGTTCGCCAGTAGCCGGCGCAGGTCGCCGTCGCTGGCTTTCAACTGCGCGGTGAGCAACCGCAGGTCGTGCGCCCAGGACCGGATCGCCGAGCCGGACGCCCGCTGGGTGGCCAGCACCACCCGGCCGTCCTCGATCAGCCGCAGCGTCTCCGGCAGCGCCGACCGGACCGCGGCCAGCAGCGCGTCGCCGGAGTCGAGCAGCCGCTGCAGGTCCGGGCCGCGGCCGGTGAACGCGGTGCCGAGCTCGTCGATCACGGTGCCGAGGTGGTCCCGGTCCACCGACCGGACCGCCCGGTCCAGGTTCAGCAGCACCGTCTCGGTCGGGATCGGGATCCGATTCCGGCTGGCCGGCAGCACCGCGCCGGCCAGCAGATAGGGCGCGCCGCCGGTGGCCGGCTGCAGGTCCACGTACTGCTCCCCCACCGCGGACCGGTCGGCCACCACGGCCCGGGCGTCCGCCGGGATCGGCGGGGCGTTGCCGTCCACCACGAGATCCACCCGGACGCCGTCCGGGCGCAGGTGCAGCGAGCCGACCCGGCCGACCCGGACGCCGCGGTAGGTCACCTCGGCGCCGGCGAAGATGCCGCCGGAATCGGGGAAGTCGGCGTGCACGGTGTAGCTGGAACCGAGCAGCCGGCCCAGCCCGGCGTACCGGACCGCGACGTAGCCGACGCCGAGGATGGCGACCACCACGAACGCGACCAGCCGCAGCCAGACCGACCTGGTGATCATCGGGTCGCTCCGGGCAGCGGGACGCCGGGGATGGTGGGCAGCGCGCCGACCACCGGCAGGCCGGCGCCGCCCTGCGCCGA
The DNA here is from genome assembly GCA_963714145.1 of uncultured Actinomycetota bacterium. GTDB lineage: Bacteria > Actinomycetota > Actinomycetes > Mycobacteriales > CADCTP01 > JBBWZH01. Next base: position 6,135,809 of record OY970235.1, read on the forward strand.
CCTGGCCCCGGTCCTGCCGGCCGCGACCGCGCGGGCGGCATAGGCACCGAGCAGGTTGTCCAGCAGGTCGCCGAGGTCGAGGTCGGCGGTGACGTCCAGGTTGGTGTAGTCGCCGCGGATCGCGCTGGTGGCGGTGCGCGGGAACGGGTACGTGAGCAGCAGTTCCAGGGCGTTCGGCAGGTCCCGGCCGGCGGCGGCGAGCTGGGTCAGCGTGGGGGCGAGCGCGCGCAGTGCGGCCACCGTGTCCGCCTCGCTGCCCTCGATCACGTGCACACCGACCTGCCCGAGCCGGTTCAGCGCGGTCAACATCCGGGTCAGCTGGCCGCGCTGGTCGGCCAACACGGTGAACGCGCCCGGCAGCGTCTCCAGCGCGGTGCCGATCACCTGGTGCTGGGCGGCCAGGGTGCGGGTCAGCCGGTCCAGCCCGGTGATCGCGCGGACGATCTGGGTGCGCTGCGCGTCCAGGCCCCGGACGAACGTGCCGAGGGCGTCCACTGTGGACCGCAGCGCCGCCTCCCGGCCGCCCAGCGCGGCGTTCAGCTCGCGGGTGATGGTCTGCAGCTGGGGCAGCCCGCCGCCGTTCAGCAGCAGGGAGAGCGCGCCGAGCACCTCCTCCACCTCCGGGTTGCGGCCGGACCGACCGAGCGGGATGACCGCCCCGGCGGCCAGCTGCCCGGCCGGCGGTTCGGCGGTCGGCGCGCCGAGCGAGACGAACTTCTCCCCCAGCAGGCTGCTCTGCCGCAGCTCGGCGGTCGCGTTGGCGGGCAACCGCACATCACCGCGGACCGCCAGCGTGACCCGGGCGTGCCAGTCGACCAGCGCGATCGTCTCCACCCGGCCGACCGGTACGTCGTTCACCTTCACCGCCGACTGCGGCACCAGGTCGAGCACGTCGGCGAAGTCGACCTGGATCCGGTACGGGTGGTCGCCCAGGTCCGCCCCACCGGGCAGCGAGACGTCGTACAGCCCGTGGAACCCGCACCCGGCCAGCGCCACACTGGCCGCGGCCAGCATCGCCGCGAGCCGGCGCCCGGCGGCCGGCCGGGACCGCCCGCCGGCGGCCGGGACGAGCCGGGTGCCCCGCGACGGCCCGACGCGGGCGGCCGGCCCGGCCGGGCTGGACCGGACGGCGGGCCCGACCGGCCTCGACCGGACGGCGAGCCCAGCCGGCCTCGACCGGACGGCGAGCCCAGCCGGCCTCGACCGGACGGCGAGCCCAGCCGGGATCGGCCGGACGGCGAGCCCAGCCGGGATCGGCCGGACGGCGGGCGGTTGGGCCGGCTGGATCGGGGTCATGGGCCGCCGCCGATCGGGAGGCTGGGCAGCGGCAGGGATGGCAGCGGCAGCGAGGGCAGGGTCGGCACCGGGATCGGCAGGCTGGGCAGCGGCAGCGGGGGCAGGCCGGGGATGCTGGGCAGGCCCGGCCCGGTGCCGGGAGTTCCGGGCGGCGGGGCGGTGCCCGGAATGGTCGGCAGCGTGGCCAGCTTGCCGGCCAGCGCCTGGCACAGCTGCCGCTTCACCGGGTCCAGCGCGGGCAGCTTGCCGGCGGCGTCCAGCAGTCCACAGAGGACGGCCGGGTCGGCCAGCGAGCCGAGCTGGTCGCGGGTGTCCAGGGTGCCGGACGAGGCGTTGTACGCGTTACCGATGTTGCCCAGCGCCAGCGGCGCGGTGTCGAGCACCTCGGCCAGCGCGGCCCGCTGCTTGGCCAGCACGCCGGCGACCAGCGCCAGCCCGCTGATGTCGGCGTGCAGCTGGTTGCGGTTCTCCCGGACGAACGCGCTGACCTGCCCGAGCGCGGAGGCCAGATTGGACAGTGCGGCGGCCAGCTCGGTGCGCTCACCGGCCAGCTGGCCGGCGACCGAGGACAGCAGCTGGTTGAACTGCCGCACCTGCTGGTCGTTGCTGGCCAGCGCCCGGGTGAAGGTGGCCAGGTCGCGCAGCACGCCGACCAGGTCCTGCCGGCCGTCGCCGAGCGTCTGCACCGCGCGGGAGAGGTCGGCCAGCGACTGGCCCAGCGCGGCGCCGTTGCCGGCCAGGTTCGCCGCGGCCACGTCGACCACTGTGGACAGTGCGCCGCCGGCGTTGGCGCCCTTCGGGCCGAGCGCCACGGACAGGTCGTTCAGCGCGGCGTAGATGTCGTCCAGTTCGACCGGGCTGGCGGTGCGGCGCAGCGGGATGTCGGCGCCGTCCGCCAGCATCGGGCCGGCCCGGTACACCGGCGCCAGCTGCACGTACCGGTCGCTGACCACGGACGGCGGGATGATCACCGCGATCGCGTCCGCCGGCACCGGCTGGTCGGCGTCGTAGGACATCCGCACCCGGACGGTCGCCCCCTCGGGCACCACCTCGGTGATGGTGCCGATCTTCACCCCGAGCACCCGGACGTCCGAGCCCGGGTAGACGCCGACCGCGCGGCTGAAGTGCGCGGTGATGTGCACCCGCGCGCCGCCACCGAGCACCGCCGAGCCGGCCGCGAACCCCGCCACCAGCAGGAAGACGATCAGCAGCGCCCGGGTGGACCGGGACAGCAGGGTCACCGGCGGCAGCCAGCCGGGCAGCCGCCTCGGCCGCCGGTCCGCCGGCCGGTCGGGCAGTGGGCCGGGCCGCCGGCGACCCGGTCGGTTCGGCAGCGAGCGGCGCAGCCAGTCGGGCAGCGGGCGGCGCAGCCGGTGGGGCAGCGGGCGGCGCAGCCGGTCGGGTAGCCAGCGGCTGGCGCGGCTCACCGGGTCCGCCCCGGGGTGATCGTGAGCGGGCCGGGGACGACCAGGTTCTGCAGGTAGGTGTCGAACCAGCGGCCGTTGCCCACGGTGTTAGCGAAGACCCGGACGAACGGGGCCAGCAGCGCCAGGCTGCGGTCCAAATTGGACTGGTTGCGGCGCAGCACGTCCAGCACGCCGTGCAGTTGGGTGAGCGCCGGGCCGAGCCGGGCCCGGTTGTCCGCGACCAGCCCGGACAGCTGCACCGACAGCGCGACCGTGTCGGTGAGCAGCGCGGAGATCACCGCCCGCCGGTTGCTCACCTCGGTGAGCAGCTTGTTCGCGTCGCTGATCAGCGCGGTCAGGTCGCCGCTGCGGGCCGCCAGCACGGTGGTCACGCCGCGGGTGCGGGCCAGCAGTTGGCGCAGCAGCGCATCCCGGCTGGCCACCGTCCGGGACAGCGCGGACAGGCCGGCCAGCGAGCTGCGCACCTGCGCGGGCGTGCCGGCGAACGTGGCGGACAGGGTCTGGAACGCCTTCGCCAGCTGGCTGGTGTCGATCGCGTCCACGGTCCGGGTCAGCCCGGCGAACGCCGCCAGCACGTCGTACGGGGCGGTGGTGCGGGCCAGCGGGATCTCGCCGCCGGCCGGCAGCTCGCGGTCGCCGGCCGGCTCCAGCGCCAGGTACTTGCGACCGAGCAGCGTCTTGATCTTGATGGCGGCCGAGGTCTGGTCGCCCAGCCAGGCGCCCTTGACCCGGAACCGGACCCGGACGTGGTCGCGGTCCAGCCCGATCGCGGTGACCGCGCCGACCTTCACCCCGGCCACCCGCACCTCGTCGCCCGGCCGCAGCCCGGCCGCCTCGCTGAAGGCCGCCGCGTAGGTGCTGCCGCCGCCGATGATCGGCAGCCGGTCCGCGTTGAACGCGACCAGCAGGAACAGCCCGGCCAGCACCAGCCCGAGCACGCCGAGCAGCACCGGGTTCCGCTCCCGCCGCGCTCGCCCCGGACGCCGCAACCAGGCCGGACGCCGCAGCCGGGCCGGGCGGCCGGCGCCGGTCGCGGTGCTCACCTGCACCTCGCCTGGTCGACCGACAGCTTCGGGGTGAAGGTCGCGCCGGCCGGCAGGCCGATCTGCCCGTCCAGCGAGCAGAGGTAGAAGTTGAACCAGGAGCCGTAGCTGGCGGTGCGGGTGATCGTGGCCAGCTTGTCCGGCAGCCGGCGCAGCACGCCGTCCACCACGGAGGACGAGTCGTTCAGGTTCTTGGCCACCTTGCCGAGTTGGTCCACATCGGACCTGATCGCCGGGCGCGCCTTGACCAGCAGGTCGGCGGTGGCGGCGGCCAGCCCGTCGATGCCGGCCAGCGACTCGCCGATCGCGGTCCGGTCGGCGGCCAGCCCGGACACCAGCCGGCGCAGCTCACCGATCGCCCCAGCCAGCTGGGTGTCCCGAGTGGACAGTGTGCCGACGACCGTGTTCAGGTTCGTCACCAGCCGGCCGATCACCGCGTCCTTCGCGGCCAGCGTGGAGGTCAGCGAGGCGGTGTGGGCCAGCAGCGACTCGATCGTGCCGCCCTCGCCCTGCAGCACCTGGATGATCTCGTACGAGAGCTGGTTGACCTGGCCCGGGTCGAGCGCCTGGAACAGCGGCTGGAACCCGCCGAAGAGGGCGGTCAGGTCCAGCGCCGGGGTGGTCCGGGCGACCGGGATCACCCCGCCCGGCGGCAGGCTCACGCCGACCCGGCCGGGGCCCTGAGTGAGCGCGAGGTAGCGCTGGCCGACCAGGTTCCGCCAGCGGACAGCGGCCAGCGCCCCGGCCGGCAGGGCCACGTCCCGGCGGACGGTGAAGGTCACCTCGGCCACCGCGTGCCGGACCACCCTGATCCGGCCGACCGCGCCGACCCGGACCCCGGCGATCCGGACGTCGTCGCCACTGAGCAGGCCGGTCACATCGGTGAACTCGGCCCGGTAGCTGCTGGTCGTGCCGTACCCCTGGTTCGAGATCGTCACCGCCAGCACGTAGCTGGCGGCCAGCGTGACCACGGCGAACAGGGCCAGCTTGACCAGCGGCCCGCCCACGGCTCGCGCGTCGCGGGTCATCGGGCGGCCTCCGGAGCGAGCATGCCGGCGCCCGCGCGGCGGCGCGGACGGGGGCGGCGGGCCGGCACGGTCATGACACCGTCACCACCGCACCGCGGGCGAGCGGGCCGAACAGCAGCGGGGCGATATCGGGGACCGCGTCCGGGGTGGTGTGCAGGGACGGCGCCAGCAGCGCACCGAGCAGGTCGCGCTCGGCCGGGCCGCCGGCCTCGCCCAGGTCCGCGAAGTTGGCGGGCTGCCCGCCCAGGCTGGGCAGTGCGTCCAGCGAGCCGGTGCCGCGCGCGGCGCTGCCGTCCGGGATGTGCCGCTGCGGGAACGGAACCGCCGGCGTCGGCAGCCCCGCGCAGCTCGGTCCGCTGTCCGCGCCGTACGCCGGTCGGTCGCTCGGCACGTACTTGCCGCGGTCCCGGACCACCTCCAGCGTGATGTGGAACGCGCCGCCGGCGAAGATCTGGTCGGCCCGGGGGCCGAACGCCCGCACGCCGGCGAGCAGGCACGGGTACTCCGGGGCGTACCGGGCCAGCGTCTCCAGCACCGGCCGGCTGGTCGCGGCCAGCCGGATCAGCCGGTCGCCGTTGGCCGACAGCAGCCCGCGGGTCTCGTCCGCCGCGGTGCTGGTCTGGCTCAGCACCGCGGCCAGCGCGGCCCGCTGCGCCACGATGGTCCGGCTGGTCACCGTGAGGTTGGCGAGGACGCCGAGCAGGTCCGGCGCGGCCGCGGCGTAGGTGTCGGCGACGTCGGCCACGCCGCGGATGTCCGCGGCCAGCGCGGGCAGCGCCGGGTTCAGCCGGCGGACGTAGTCGCCCAGCCCGGTCAGGTTCGCGCCGAGCCGGTCGCCGCGGCCGCGCAGCGCCTGGGCCAGCGCGGTCAGCGTGGCGGCCAGCTTCTCCGGTTGCAGCGTGCGCAGCAGCGGCAGCACGTCGGCGAACACCTGCTCCAGCTCGATCGCGGCCACCGACCGGTCCTGCCCGATCACCGCGCCGGCCTGGATCGGCCCGGCGGCAGGCCCGGGTGGGATGACCAGCGCCACGTACCGCTCCCCGAACAGGGTCTTGGGCAGCAGCCGGGCGGCCACGTTCGCCGGGACCAGCGCGGCCGCGTCCGGCTTGAGCGCCAGCCGGACCCGGGCGCCGTCCCCGCTGGACCGGACCGAGCGCACCTCGCCGACCACGATGCCGCGCAGCTTGACGTCCGAGGTCGGGCTGAGCTGGTTGCCGACGTGGTCCGCGTCCAGGGTGACCGCGACGATCCGGACGAACGTCTTGCGGTAGACCGCCACCGACAGCCCGGCCAGCAGCACCAGCACCAGCAGGAAGGCAACCCCCAGCGCCCGGCGGCGCAGCGCGGTCATCCGGCGATCCGGACGGTCGTGGTGGCGCCCCAGATCGCCAGGCTGAGGAAGAAGTCGATCAGGTTGATCGCGACGATGCTGGTCCGCACCGCGCGGCCGACCGCCACCCCCACCCCGGCCGGACCGCCGCTGGCCCGGTAGCCGTAGTAGCAGTGGGTCAGCACGATCACCACGGAGAACACCAGCACCTTGCCGAACGAGGCGATCACGTCCCCCGGCGGCAGGAACAGGTTGAAGTAGTGGTCGTACGTGCCGGCCGACTGCCCCTGGTACCTGGTCGCGATCAGCCGGGTCGCCAGGTACGAGGAGAGCAGCCCGACCACGTACAGCGGGATCACCGCGACGAAACCGGCCACGATCCGAGTGCTGACCAGGAACGGCAGCGACGGGACGCCGAGCACCTCGAGCGCGTCGATCTCGTCGCTGATCCGCATCGCGCCCAGCTGCGCGGTGAAGCCGCAGCCGACCGTGGCCGACAGCGCCAGCCCGGCGACCAGCGGGGCGATCTCCCGGGTGTTGAAGTAGGCGGAGATGAAGCCGGTGAACGCGGACGTGCCGAGCTGGTTCAGCGCCGCGTACCCCTGCAGGCCGACCTCGGTGCCGGTGAAGAAGCAGAGGAACGCGATCACCCCGACGGTGCCGCCGGCGACCGCCAGCGCGCCGCCGCCGAAGCTGACGTCGGCCAGCAGCTTGAGCACCTCACGCTGGTGCCGGCGGATCGCCCGCGGGATCGCCGCGAGCGCGCGCAGGTAGACCGACAGCTGCTCGCCGAGCGCGTCCAGCCCGGCCAGCGGCCGGCGGACCGCCCGGGCGGCGAGGTCACCGAGGCTGGCCACCTCAGCCGCCCTTCGCCGGGACGAGCTGGAAGTAGAGCGCGGTGAGCACGAAGTTCGTGAAGAACAGCAACAGGAACGTGATCACCACCGCGTGGTTGACCGCGTCGCCGACGCCCTTCGGCCCGCCGCCCGCGGACAGCCCCTTGTACGCGGCCACCAGCGCCGCGATCGCGCCGAACACCAGCGCCTTGAACTCGCCCGCGTACAGGTCGGGCAGCTGGGCCAACGCCGAGAAGCTGGCCAGGTAGGCGCCCGGAGTGCCGCCCTGCAGCACCACGTTGAAGAAATAGCCGCCGGCCACGCCGACGACGCTGACCAGGCCGTTCAGCAACACTGCTACCAGCATCGTGGCCAGCACCCGGGGCACCACCAGGCGCTGTACCGGGTCGATGCCGAGCACCCGCATCGCGTCGATCTCCTCGCGGATCTTGCGCGAGCCGAGGTCGGCGCAGATGGCCGAGCCACCGGCACCGGCCACCAGCAGCGCGGTCACGATCGGGCTGGCCTCCCGGATCACCGCCAGCACGCTGGCCGCGCCGGTGAACGACTGCGCCCCGAGCTGCCGGGTCAGCGAGCCGAGCTGCAGCGCGATCACCGCGCCGAACGGGATCGCCACCAGCGCGGTCGGCAGGATCGTCACGCTGGCCACGAACCAGGCCTGCTGGATCAGCTCACGCAGCTGGAACGGCCGCCGGAACGCCGCGCGGACCACGTCCAGCAGCAGCCCGAACAGCTCGCCGCACCCGCGCAGCACCCCGGTCACCGGCGCACCGCCCCCGCGGTGGTTGCGCCGGCTCGGCGCGCCGGTCCGACGCGGCACGCCGAGCCGGCCACCTCGGCCGGGCCAGCCAGTCCAGCCAAGATCGCGGGGGACCGGACCCGGCGCCAGTGGGGGCACCGGTTGACGCGCCGGGTCCGGTCGAGCGGGACCGGCACGGCGAGCTCCACCCCCGCGGCGGCGGCCCCGAACGCCGCGCCGCCGGTTCCCGCCGCACCGGCCGTCTGCGGGCGGGGCCGTTCCCGGTCCCCCGTCACCATTGCGGCCGTCCACCAGGGTCGCCCGGTGGGTCACCCGGGAACCGTGCCGCCGGCCCGGCCGGCGCCACATCAGTCAACTCCCGCGCCGCCGGCCCGTCGTCCGCCGCCGGCCGCTGGCCCGGCCCGGGCCGCTCACCCGGCACCGGCCGCTGGCCCGGCCCGGGCCGCTCACCCGGCACCGGCCGCTGGTCCGGTACGGGCCGCTGGGCCGGCCCGGGCCGGTCGGCCGGTGTGGGCTCGGGCCGGAGGTCGGCGGCGGGCCGGAGGCGGTGGTCCGGGGGGAGGGGGCGGGGCCGGCCCGGTCGGGTAGCGCCGGGGCCTGGCCCGTCCGTCCCCGACCCGGACGGGTCAGGCCCGGCCGCCGCCAGGCTGGCGCGCACGGCCGCCTGGGCGTCTGGTGGCAGCGCCGGCAGCGACCGGCGGACCCGGTCCAGCCGCCGGGCCACCGCGCGTCGTTCCGGCAGCCCCGCCGTGGGGGCCAGCTGCGGGGGCAGCGCGGCGGGCGCGGGCGGCTGCGAGCCCCCCGTTCCCGCCGCGCCGCCGCCCCCCAACCGCGCAAGCTCCTCCTGCACCTGCGCGGCGTCCTTCTCCTCGGCCATCCCGATCGGGCCCTCGCGCCGGCCGTTCAGGAACTGCTCGACCACCGGCTCGGTCGACGTGAGCAGCAGCTCGCGTGGCCCGAACATGACCAGCTCACGGCGGAACAGCAGGCCGAGGTTGTCCGGCACCGATCGGGCGGTGCCGATGTCATGGGTGACGATCAGGAACGTCGCGTCGGTGCGCGCGTTCAGGTCGACGATCAGCTGGTTCAGGTACGCGGTGCGGACCGGGTCCAGCCCCGAGTCCGGCTCGTCGAACAGCACGATCTGCGGCTCCAGCACCAGCGCCCGGGCCAGCCCGGCCCGCTTGCGCATCCCGCCGGAGATCTCGCCGGGCAGCTTGCCCTCCGCGCCTTCCAGCCCGACCAGCGCCATCGTGCTGGTCACGACCTCGCGGATCTGCCGCTCGCTGCGCTTGGTGTGCTCGCGTAACGGAAACGCGATGTTGTCGTACAGGGTCATCGAGCCGAACAGCGCACCGTCCTGGAACAGCACCCCGTAGAGCCGGCGCAGCTCGTACAGCTCGCGTTCGGAGCAGCCGACCAGGTCGACGTCGCCGACGATGATCCGGCCCCGGTCCGGCCGGATCAGCCCGACCAGCGACTTCAGGAACACCGACTTGCCGGTACCGGACGGCCCGAGCAGCACCGAGATCTCCCCCGGCGGCAGCGTGAGCGTGACGTCCTGCCAGATCAGCTGCTTACCGAAGGACTTGGTCAGCCCCTCGACCCGCACCTCGACGCCCACAGCGGTGACAACGACGCCGCGCCCACCGGGTTACGCCCCGGTTGCCGACGCGAGTACGCAGTTCAGCGGGCCGGCGCGGGCCGGAGCCCGGCAGCGGCTGGACGGGCCCGACCGCGCCGGCCGCCGTACCCGTGCGCGGCCGGGCAGCACGAAGGGCGGCCCCGACGCGGGGCCGCCCTTCGCGGTTGGTGCGGGTGCTACTTCAGCGTGACCGAAGCGCCGGCGCCTTCGAGCTGCGCCTTCGCCTTCTCGGCCGCCTCCTTGGCGACCTTCTCCAGGACCGGCTTCGGGGCCCCGTCGACGAGGTCCTTGGCCTCCTTCAGCCCGAGGCTGGTCAGCGCCCGGACCTCCTTGATGACCTGGATCTTCTTCTCGCCGGCGGCCTCGAGGATGACGTCGAACTCGTCCTGCTCCTCGGCCTGCGGGGCCTCCGCCGCACCGCCGCCACCACCGACGGCCGCGACCGCGACCGGTGCGGCGGCGGTGACGCCGAAGGTCTCCTCGAACTGCTTCACGAACTCCGACAGCTCGAGCAGCGTCATCTCCTTGAACGCGTCGAGCAGCTCGTCGGTGTTGAGCTTCGCCATGACGGCCTATTCCTTTCTGGTACGCCGGGGAGCCGGCGGAACGTGACGGGTTACTCGGCCGCCGGCTCGGCGGCGTCGGTGCTGGCCTCGGCGGTGTCCGCGTCGGCCACGGCCGGCGCCGGGGCGTCGGCCTCCTTCTTCTCCTGCAGGGCGGCCGCCAGGCGGGCCACCTGCGACAGCGGCGCCTGGAACAGGCCGGCTGCCTTGGACAGCGACCCCTGCATCGCGCCGGCCAGCTTGGCCAGCAGCACGTCGCGGGACTCCAGGTCGGCCAGCTGGCGGATCTCGTCGGCGGTCAGCGACCGGCCCTCGACCACCCCGCCCTTGATCACCAGAAGCGGGTGGGTCCGGGCGAAGTCGCGCAGCCCCTTGGCCGCCTCGACCGGGTCACCGCCCACGAACGCGATCGCGGTCGGGCCGGTGAGCAGCTCGGCCGGGACCGGGTAGCCGGTCTCGGCGGCGGCCAGCTTGGTCAGCGTGTTCTTGACCACCGCGTACGTGGTCTTGGTGCCGAGCGACCGGCGCAGCGTGGTCAGCTGGGCCATCGTCAGGCCGCGGTACTCGGTGAGCAGCGCCGCGGACGACTTCTCGAACCGCTCGGTCAGCTCGGCGACCGCCGCGACCTTCTCCTGTGTCGCCATGTGCCTCCTCTCGTTCTCTCGGCCGGTCGGTACACGGCCCGAGAACGAGAGACGCCCCGGCGCAGGGCGCACGGGGCGAACACCACCCGCCGGAGCGGGCAACGCACAACACCGTCCATCCTGCGCGGGCCGCCCGCCTCGACGGGACCTTAGGCCGGGCTCACACCCAGCGACCAGCGGTCTTCGGTTGAACACATCAACGGTACCCGACCGCACGGACACCAACCAAAACCGTTCCCTGGCCGCACCCCGCCCCCGGTCAAATACCGGGGCCGGGTTGTCGGCCAACCGGAAGCAACTCGGCCCCCCGGTCGCAGACCGGGGGGCCGAGCCAACTACCAAACAGGCACCTACCGCACCGTGGGGTCCGCGGGGCTCGACCCCGCGGCCAGCATGACTCCGGCCGGCCCTCGGCGAGCGCGTTCCGCGAGCAGACTGCGGCTAGCCGGCCGGAGTCCCGTCGTCGAGCAGGTTGCGGGTGCGGTTCGGGTCAACCGGGATGCCGGGGCCCATCGAGGTGGCGAAGGTGACCTTGCGCAGGTACTTGCCCTTGGCCGCGGACGGCTTGGCCCGGTTCACCTCGTCCAGCGCGGCGCCGTAGTTCTCGACCAGCTTCTCGGTCGGGAAGCTGGCCTTGCCGATGATCAGGTGCAGGTTGGACTGCTTGTCGACCTTGAACGCGATCTTGCCGCCCTTGATGTCGGCGACCGCCTTGGCCACGTCCATCGTGACGGTGCCGGTCTTCGGGTTCGGCATCAGGCCACGCGGGCCGAGGATGCGGGCGATCCGGCCGACCTTGCTCATCTGGTCCGGGGTGGCGATGGCCGCGTCGAAGTCCAGGAAGCCCTCCTGGATGCGCGCGATCAGGTCTTCCGCGCCGACCACGTCGGCCCCGGCGGCCCCGGCCTCGGCGGCCTTGTCGCCGGTCGCGAACACGATCACCCGGACCGACTTGCCGGTGCCGTGCGGCAGGCTGACCGTGCCGCGGACCATCTGGTCGGCCTTGCGCGGGTCGACGCCGAGCCGCATGGCGACCTCGACCGTCGCGTCGTAGCTGGTGACCGAGGTCTCCCGGGCCAGCTTCACCGCCTCCAGCGGCGTGTAGAGCCGCTCCCGGTCGACCTTCTCGGCCGCGGCCCGGTACTTCTTGCCGTGCTTCATTTCCGTACTCCTTCAGTGGTGATGGCGGGCACGCACGCGGCGGGCCCTCCCACGGGTGCCGGGCCGGAACCGGCCCGAGCGGGTCAGTCCTTGACCGTGATGCCCATCGAGCGGGCGGTGCCGGCGATGATCCGCTCGGCGTGGTCGATGTCCAGCGCGTTCAGGTCGGCCAGCTTGGCCTGCGCGATCTCGCGGACCTGGTCACGGGTGACGGTGGCGACCTTGGTCTTGTGCGGCTCACCGCTGCCCTTCTCGACGCCGGCTGCCTTGAGCAGCAGCCGGGCGGCCGGCGGGGTCTTGGTGACGAACGTGAACGAGCGGTCCTCGAAGACCGAGATCTCGACCGGGACCACCTGGCCGCGCTGCGACTCGGTGGCCGCGTTGTAGGCCCGGCAGAACTCCATGATGTTCACGCCGTGCTGACCGAGCGCCGGACCCACCGGCGGCGCCGGGGTGGCCGCGCCGGCCTGGATCTGCAGCTTGATCACCGCGGACAGCTTCTTCGACTTGGGAGGCACGTCTTCTCTTCTCTCGGCTTCCGATCTGCAAACTGCAGACCTTGGATCAGATCTTCGAGACCTGGTTGAACGACAGCTCGACCGGAGTCTCCCGGCCGAAGATGGACACCAGCACCTTGAGCTTCTGGGCGTCCGGGCTGATCTCGCTGATCGTCGCGGGCAGCGTGGCGAAGGGCCCGTCCATCACCGTGACCGACTCGCCGACCTCGAAGTCGACGACCTTAACGGTCGGCGTCGACGTCTTCTTCCGCTCGCTGGTCGGGGCCAGGATGCGGACCACCTCGTCCAGCAGCAGCGGAGACGGCCGGGAGGTCGCGCCGACGAAACCGGTGACCCCCGGGGTGTTCCGGACGGCGCCCCACGACTCGTCGTTGAGGTCCATCCGGACCAGGATGTAGCCCGGGAACACCTTGCGCTGCACCTGCTGCCGCTTGCCGTTCTTGACCTCGGTGACCTCTTCGGTCGGCACCTCGACCTGGAAGATGTAGTCCTCCATGTCGAGCGAGGCGATCCGGCTCTCCAGGTTGGTCTTCACCTTGTTCTCGTAGCCGGCGTAGGAGTGCACCACGTACCAGTCACCCGGGGCGGCGTCCAGCGCCCGGCGCAGCTCGGCGACCGGGTCTTCCTCGTCGGCGGGAGCGGCCGGGACCGGTGCGGCCGCCGGCGGCTCGGGCTCGGTCGCCTCGGTCGCCGCCGTCAGGTCGGCGAGATTCGCGCTCTCGTCGACCAGGTCGTCGTCAACCACGTCGTTGTCGACCATGTCGTTATCGGGGGGCGGCACGCGGTGAACTCTCTCTCAGTGCGTCGGGTGGTGCGGGTGGGCGGCGCCAGCTCAGCCGAACACCGCCAGCACGATCTTGGCGAAGCCGATGTCCAGCCCGGCCACCAGCGCCACCATGATCGAGACGAACACGATCACGACGATGGTGTAGGTGACCAGCTCCTTGCGGGTCGGCCAGATCACCTTGCCGAGCTCCGCGATGACCTCGCGGATGAAGCGACCGATGCGGGACACCGGACCACGACGGCCTCGGACGGCAGCCTTCGGCGCTGGCCGGGCTTCGGCCGCGTCCCCACGGGTTTGGGTCACGAGGTCTTCTTCTCCTCGGTCGAGGTCGGATGCCGGCGGTGTGGTGGCCACGAGCGCAGGGGCGACAGGACTTGAACCTGCAACAACCGGTTTTGGAGACCGGGACTCTGCCAATTGAGCTACGCCCCTTCGGCGCCCACCCGGCGAGCCGGGAAACGCCACCGGGGAGCACCCGTCTCCGCCCAGGGCTGCGCAGAGGACGGATACACCCCAGCTACGGAAGTGTACGGCACGCGACCGACCACGCTCCAACGCATCTGGCTGCCCGGTTTGTTCGGGCCTGGCCCGTACTGGGCCGGTGCCGGCCAGCGGCGCCGGGTCCGGCTCGGATCGGGTCGGACGCTCTGCGACGATGGTGCGCATGACGGATGCACCACGGGCTCGGGTTTCGGCGCGGATCGGCGGGATCGCGGAGTCGGCCACGCTGGCCGTGGACGCCAGGGCCAAGGCGCTCAAGGCGGCCGGCCGGCCGGTGATCGGCTTCGGCGCCGGCGAGCCGGACTTCCCCACCCCGGACTACGTGGTCGAGGCCGCCGCCGCGGCCTGCCGTGACCCACGCAACCACCGCTACACGCCGGCCGCCGGGCTGCCCGAACTGCGCGAGGCGGTGGCCGCGAAGACCCGGCGCGACTCCGGCTACGCCGTCACGCCGGCCCAGGTGCTGATCACGAACGGTGGCAAGCAGGCCGTCTACCAGGCATTCGCCGCGCTGCTCGACCCGGGCGACGAGGTGCTGGTGCCGGCCCCGTACTGGACCACCTACCCGGAGGCGATCCGGCTGGCCGGCGGCGTGCCGGTGCCGGTGCCGACCGATGAGGCCACCGGTTACCTGGCCACCGTCGAGGCGCTGGCGGCGGCCCGCACGCCGCGGACGAAGGTGCTGCTGTTCTGCTCGCCGTCCAACCCGACCGGCGCGGTCTACCCGCCCGACCAGGTCGCGGCGATCGGCCGGTGGGCCGCCGAAGCTGGCATCTGGGTCGTCACCGACGAGATCTACGAGCACCTGGTCTACGGCGCCGCCGAGCACGTCTCGATGCCGGTGGTCGCGCCGGAGCTGGCGGAGCGGTGCGTCGTGGTCAACGGCGTGGCCAAGACGTACGCGATGACCGGCTGGCGGGTCGGCTGGATGATCGCCCCGGTGGACGTGACCAAGGCGGCCGCGAACCTGGAGTCGCACCTCACCTCGAACGTCTGCAACGTGGCGCAGCGGGCCGCGCTGGCCGCGGTCACCGGCGACCTGTCCGCGGCGGCGGCGATGCGGGCCGCGTTCGACCGGCGCCGGCAGACGATCGTCCGGATGCTGTCCGAGATCCCCGGGGTGAGCTGCCCGGAGCCGTTCGGCGCGTTCTACGTGTACCCGTCGGTGCGCGGCGTGCTCGGCCGGGAACTGCCCGGTGGGCCCGCCCGGACCAGCGCCGAACTGGCCACGCTGATCCTGGACCAGGTGGAGGTGGCGGTGGTGCCGGGTGAGGCCTTCGGCACCGAGGGCTACCTCCGGCTCTCGTACGCGCTTGGCGACGACGATCTGGTCGAGGGCATCATCCGGCTGCAGAAGCTGCTCGGCTGACCGGTACGGGCTGACCGAACGTAGCTGATCGGTCCGGCCGGGTCAGCATCCGGCCGAACCGACCAGGTCCGGGGTGATGTCGGGGCTCGTCCGGTGGTCCGGTCAGGTCAGGCAGGCGATCGCGGCCAGCGCCAGGGCGAGCCCGGCGGCCCGCCGGCCGACCGGCCGCTCGCCGACGAACACCCAGGCCAGCAGGGTGGTCACGGCCGGCGCCAGGGCGATCAGCATGCCGGTCGAGGTGAGGCTGCCGGTGCGTACCGCGACCAGCGCGGCGACCGTGGCCAGCGTGGACGCGACGCCGTCGGTGACCGAGAGCGCGGCACCGCGGGGCCCCCGGCCGCGGCCGCGGCGGACCCGCAGCGCGATCGCGAAGACGACGGCCAGCGCGACGATCGTGCCCTGGGAGCCGACCAGCGGCCACATCCCGCTGTCCTTCGGCGTCCTGGACATCACCACGTGGTACGAGCCGAACATGGCGCCGCCGACGGTCGCCAGCAGCGCGGCCTGGGTGTCGGTCTTCGTCTCCTCGGGCCAGCCGAGCACCGCGACCGCGGTGGCCGCGATCACCAGCCCGGCCACGGTCGCCGGGCCGGGCCGGCTGCTGCCGGAGACCACCCCGATCGCGACCGGTACCGCGGCCGACGCGGTGCCCAGCAGCACGGCGCCGATGCCGACCGGGCGGCCCAGCGAGTAGCAGAGGTACGCGCAGGCGCAGCCGCAGAAGCCGAGCGTGCCGGCGGCGGCCCCGAGCAGGAACCCCTCCGGCCGGCCGGCCACCACGACGGCCGCCAGCAGCACCAGCGGGAACGCGGTGGCCTGCGAGATCAGCAGCGTGAGCGCGGCATGCTGGCGCCGGGACGCCAGCCCGCCGGCCAGGTTCGCGGTGCCGTAGCCGAACGCGGCGATCAGGGCGGCCAGCGCGGCGATCATGGCCGGTCACCCGCCCCGGGCGGCCGGCTCAGCCGCCGTCGACAGCGCCGCCGTCGACAGGACCGCTGTCGATGGAGCGCTGGGACCAGCGCCAGGCCGGGTGGCGGCCCCGCAGCCGTTGGGGGCCGCCACCGCAGCAACCGGTCGACTGGTCCCAGGAGTCGACCGGGGTCTGAAGGGGATCGAAAGGCGATCCGGTCGCGGCGAGCTGGCGGCGGTCATGCCGTCCTCGCCGCGTGGGTGAGCGTGTTCAGCAGGTGCCCGGCGGCTGCCTTCGCGGCCAGGTACCGGCGGTTGTCGCCGGTCACGCCGGTCTCCAGCGGGATCCGGTCCAGCACCTTCACGCCGTGCTCGGCCAGGCCGTGCTGCTTGGCCAGGTTGTTGGTGAGCAGCCGGACCGAGGTGATGCCGAGCTGGCGGAGCACCTGCGCGGCGGCGTGGTAGTCGCGGGAGTCGTCGGGCAGCCCGAGCATCCGGTTCGCCTCGTACGTGTCGGCGCCCTGGTCCTGCAGGGCGTACGCGGCGATCTTGTTGCCGAGGCCGATGCCGCGGCCCTCCTGCCCGCCGAGGTAGACCAGTACGCCGCCGCCGGCGGAGCCGATGGCGGCCAACGCGGCCTCCAGCTGGGCGCGGCAGTCGCAGCGCAGCGAGCCGAGCGCGTCGCCGGTGCGGCACTCGGAGTGCACCCGGACCAGGGCCCCGTCCCGAGCCTCGCCCATGACCATGGCCAGGTGCTCGACACCGGTGACGGTCTCCCGGTACGCGTGCACCCGGAACCGGCCGTGCCGGGTCGGCAGGTCGGCCACGCCCGCGTGCCGGATCAGCGTCTCGGTCCGCCGCCGGTACGCGACCAGGCCGGAGATCGTCAGCACCGCGAGGTCCGGGAGGCCGTGCCGGCGGCGGAACTCCGGCCACTCGTGCAACCGCACCATGCTGCCGTCGTCGTGCTGGATCTCGACGATCGCGGCGACCGCGGGCATCCCGGCCAGCCGGGCGAGGTCCACCCCCGCCTCGGTGTGGCCGCGCCGCTCCAGCACCCCGCCGGGCCGGGCGATCAGCGCCGGTACGTGCCCGGGCCGGGTCAGGTCGGCCGCGTCGGACGCCGGGTCGGCCAGCACGTTCAGGGTGCGCGCGCGGTCGGCGGCCGATATACCGGTGTGCGTCTCGCCGGCCGGCCAGCGGGCGTCGCAGAGCACCGTGTACGCGGTCTGCTTGCCGTCCTCGTTCTCGGCCACCTGGGCCGGCAGCCGCAGCCGGTGGGCCCGCTGCGCCGGCATCGCCGCGCAGACCAGGCCGGTGCCGTGCCGCACCAGCATCGCGACGGTCTCGGCGGTGATGCCACCGGCCGCGGCGATGAAGTCGATCTCGTTCTCCCGGTCCGGGTCGTCCGCGACGACGACCGGGCGGCCGGCGGCGAGCTCGGCCAGCGTGTGGCCGATCAGGTCGGTGCCGGGACGGGGAGCGGAGAGGGTCGTGGAACGGAGGTACTGGGAGCCGTCGGCGTCAAGGACCATGACGGATCGCCTCCTGCCGGTCGTACGCTGGGACCCCGGCCGGAGGCGGCTGGGCCGTTGGGCGTTCCTGGCAGTAGCAATGCTGACTGGCGGGTAACCACCGATGTATCCGTCGGCTGACGGATATCCGAACGGCATCCGGAGGCTCGAACAGCCCGCGGTGGTGTCTACATACGTTGGCTGTATGGCGGTGTACGGCTGTAAGCGCTTACCGTGCCGCGACCGCGTGCCGCGGTCAGGACGCGCTGTACCGGCGGCCGGCCTCCCTGGCCACGTCGATCCGCGAGTGCACCTGCAGCTTGGTCAGGATGTGCGACACGTGGGTCGCGACCGTGCGCGGGGAGAGGAACAGCTGGCTGGCGATGGCCGGGTTGGACATCCCGCCGGCCACCATCGCGGCGATCTTGGCCTCGGTCGGCGTCAGGCTCTCCCAGCCCTGCCGGGCCCGCCGGTGCGCGACCCGCGGGCTGCGCCGCACCCCGTACGCGCGGAGCCGGGCCTGCACCCGGGCCACGTCCCAGCCGGCGGCCAGCACGCTGAAGTCGTCCAGCGCGTGGTTCAGCGCGGCCTGCGCCGAGCCGAGGTCGCCGCCCTCGGCGAGCACCAGCGCGCCGGCCTCCAGCGCCTGCGCCCGCAACAGCGGTCGCCCGGCCAGCTGAGCCTGCTCGGCCGCCCGCAGCAGCCGGGTGGGATCCCGGTCGAGCAGGCCGCGGCAGAACAGCGCGGCGGCGTGCCGGTGCGGGATGTCGGCCGCCGCGGCCAGCGCCTCCACCCGTACAGTCGCGGCGTCGGCCACCTCCGGCTCGCCCACGTCGACCGCCAGCCGGACCGCGTCGAGCAGGAGGTTTTCCCCGTCCGCGTCGTTGGCCAGCGCGGTACGCAGCAGGGCCAGCGCCTCGGCCGGCTCGCCGAGGTCCTCCAGGTCGAGGCTGCGGGCGAGGGTGTAGGTGGCGACCACCCGGTGCTCGATGCGGCCGGCGGCGGACTCGGCGGCGGCCAGGTGCCGGCGGCCGGCGGCCGGGTCGCCGCGGTGGAAGTTGATGATCGCCGCGACGCCGTGGTCGCAGCAGACCACCGACGGGTCCTTCAGGTCGTCCGGCAGCATGTCGACGTCGACCAGCGCGTCGTCCCACTGGCCGGCCTCGAGCCGCAGCTGGCCGAGCGCGCTGTGCGCCTGCACCAGCCGGACGACGCTGCCGCTGCGCTCGGCGAGCTGGCGCACCTTCTGCGCGGCGGCGATCGCCTTCTCGTGCCGGTCCAGGTCGCCGAGGGTGACCGCGTGGTTGATCAGCAGCAGCAGCCGCAGGTCGGTCAGCGCCGAATCGGTCGTGGCCGCGGTCAGCGCCTGCTCGAACAGCGGCAGCGCCTCGGCCACCTCGCCGCGCATCATCTTGACCAGGATGAGCACGTGCAGCGCCCAGCCCTTGGTCCAGGAGTCGCCGATCTCCTCGCCGGCGGCCAGCGCCTCGGTCGCCGTCCGGTGCGCGGTCTCGACCTGGCCCACGTCCCGCTGCATGCGCGCGGTGAGCGCGAGCAGCCGGGCCCGGTGCCGGGGCGCCAGCCCGGGCCGCTCCAGCGCCTGCCGCAGTTCTTCGATCGACTCGTCGGACCGGCCGGCGATCGCCCGGCACTGCGCCAGCGTCCAGTGCAGATCCACCAGTACGCCGAAGTCCGTGACCCGCGCCAGGGCGCGACTGGCGACCGTGGCGGCCGCGGTCGGGTCGCCCACCCGGTACAACGCCTCGGCCAGCCGGCAGGCCAGCAGGTCGTGCGCGCCCGGCACCCCGGCCACCGTGCCGGCCTCGTCGGTGGCGCCGGCCACCGCGCGGCGCAGCAGGTCGACGGCGGCCTTCGGGGAGTGGCCGATCAGCAGCGGGGCCGCGTCGATCAGCCAGCGCAGCACCCAGTCGTCCACCGGTTCGGTGGCCGACACGACGCCGGACGAGCCGACCGACGGCAGCATCTGCCGGGCCACCCGGTCGACCGGCGCGCCCGACTCGATCAGCGCCCGGGCCGCGGACTGGTGCCAGGCCGCCCGTACGGCCGCGGGCATCTGCTCGTAGAGGGAGGTGCGGATCAGCGGGTGCCGGAAGGCCATGTTGTCGCCGGCCTCGACCACCACGCCGGCGGACCGGGCCTCCTCCAGCACCGGTATCAGCTCGGTGATCGTTCGGCCGGAGACGATTGTCAGGTCGGAGACCGAGAAGTCCACGCCGAGCAGCGCGGCGGCCCGGAGCATCTCGCGTACCGGGGCGGACAGGAAGCGGAGCCGGTCGGCGATCACCTCGGACAGCGAACGCGAGCCGGCCTCACCGGTCACCTCGGCGACGCCGGACGGGGTGACCTCCAGCACCTCGCTCCGGCCCAGCGCGTCGACCAGCTCGGTCACGTACAGCGGGTTTCCGGCGGCATTGGCGGCCAGCTCGAGCAACCCCGCGGACGGGGTGCCGCCGGCCAGCTCGGCGACCAGCTCGGCCACCGCGACGTCGGCCAGCCGGGTCAGCCGGATCCGGTCAGCCGGGTCGACGCCGTCGCGCAGGGCAATCAGAGTGTCGCGCCGGGGCACCGGGCGCATCATGCCGACCAGCAGCAGCGGCAGCTGGCGCACCGACGAGTCGGCCAGCCGGCGCCAGAGCGCGATCGTCGCACCGTCCGCCCACTGCAGGTCGTCCACCACCAGCACGGTGGGTTGGGCCGCGCAGAGCTCGTCCACCAGCGCGAGCAGCCGCTCGGCGGCCGCAGCGGGCAGGTCGACGGCCAACTCGCCGCGCAGCAGCCCGGCGATCGCGGCCCGGCGCGGATCGGCCGGCGTCTCCCGCACCCGCAGCCCGTACGTGAGCGGGAGCAGCGGCAACTGCTGGCCGAGCTCGTCGCCGGCGCCCCAGAAGACCTGCGCGCCGCCCTCGGCCGCGGCGGCCGCCGCGGCCCGGACCAGCGCGGTCTTGCCGATGCCCGGCTCGCCCTCGACCAGCACGGCACGGCCCCGGCCGGCGATCAGCTCGGCCACCCACCCGCCGAACCTCGCCGATTCCCGGGCGCGCCCCAGGATCGGACGGATCGGCGGCTGAGCGGACACACCAGGATGATAAATCCCGCTTCCGGTGGCCAACAAGAAGATCACAATCGGGTCACGTGTACCGCGTACCTTCGATGATCGCAAATCTTCATGCAGTGTTTTCAATAGGCGCCCGATGCCCCATAGGGCAGCGCTTCCATTAGACGATCATCGCCGGATTTATCCAGGATAAGTCCCGGGAGCGCTTGATCGGTGCAGAGATCCTGCTAGGGTCGCGACGGCTTCTTACCGACCACCGCCCGCATGGAGCGCCAGAGAATGAACGATTCCATGATCGTTTGTCGCGCTCTGCAGCCGTCGCCGGAGGAAAGATCGTGCGAATTCGCCGGAGCCTCGTCGCAGCCGTTGTACTGGCCCTGACGCTGACCGGAATTCTGCTCGCCAGCACGTTCGGCACTGCTGGATCCGTCGAAAAAAGAGATACGAACATCAGCAATGGCTCCACTGTGGACGATGCCGGGAAGGTCCCCGGAGGAATGGGGTACGACACCGCCGCGCCCAATGGCATGGGCTACGACACCGCCGCCCCCGGCGGCATGGGATACGACGGAACGCCGACGCCCTGATCAAGGGCTGAGCGGTTCATGAGCCCTCGGCACCCGTAGCGGCTGAACTGGTCCCAGGTTGAGCCACTGATCACGGGCCCCGAATCAGGTAAGAAGCCACGCTGAGGCCGAACCGCTGGAAGGCCGGTGCGCTGTCCCTGCCTCCCAGGGTCAGGGCAGCGCGCCGGCCTTCCGCAACACCGCCACGGCCGCCGGGAGGCCGCTGAGCGCCGTCGCGAGATCGGTGGGCCGGGCGATCCGCCAGGCATTCCGGTTCACGTAGCAGCGCAGCGCCGCGTCGAACCGGTCCGGGCCGGCTGCTGTCCGCGCGGCGGCCAGCGCGGCTGAACCCTTCGCGTAAACCGTGCTGTAGTACCGGCCGGAGTCGGCACCGAAGTCCTGCATCGACCCGCCGACCCGGTCCGCCAGGTTCACCGCGCCCGGCTGCCCGTCGTTGTTCACGAGCTGCTCGGCGTAGGTCGCGAATGCCTCGTCCAGCCAGGGATCACGGGCCTGCGAATCGCCGATCATCCCGTAGAACCACTGGTGTGCGGTCTCGTGCACGGCGACCAGTGGATCGTCGGCCAGCATCAGGATCGAGCCGGGGTACTCGATGCCGCCGCCCCCGATCGGCAGCCGGGCCACCGTCAGCACCGGGAACGGAAACGGGCCGAACCGCTTGGTCAGCTCGCGCAGCGCCCGGCTGTGCTGGCGGACCAGTTCGGCCGGCTGCTGATCCGCCGGCACCCCGACGATCAGCCGGGTGCCCGCCACGGTCTGTTCCTTCACGCTGAACGGGCCGACAGCGACACTGACGTCGCGGGCCCGGTCGGCGATCGCGTGCCAGCGCCGGCGGCCGGTGCCCGCGTCGGCGGGCTGGTCGGCGACGCCACTGCTCAGCACCGTGTACCTGGCCGGCGCGGTCACCGTCAGGTCGATCTGGGCGGCCTCGCTGGTCGCGCTCTCCGCGGTGAACTGGAGCAGCGGCTCGGTGTGCCAGCCGACGCCGCGCTCCCAGGCCAGCAGCGGCTGCCCGCTGCCCCACCAGGCGTACTGGTCGACCCGGCCGAACCGGTCGAACGCGCCGTTGCCGAGCTTGAGGGTGAACGCCACGTCGGCGCTGACCTGCTGGCCGGCCGGCACCTCGCGGCCCAGCGGCAGCACCAGCAGGCCGCCCTGGGTGCCCGCGCCGGCGCCGGCCCGGTCGATCCGGAACGGCTGCCCGTCCGGGGTCGCGGTGGCCGACTGGATCTTGATCGAATTGCCCATGTCGACGCTCGGCGCCGTGTTCGCGGTGAGCCGGAACACCATCTCGCGGATCGGCAGGTCCGGGGTGAAGTCGACGTGCTCGGTGCCGGTCACGCTGGTCATGTCCGCGCTGAGCTCGAAGCTGAGCCGGATCCGCGGCCGGTTCGGGTCCGGCTCGGCGTAGCTGGTCGGGCAGTCGCCGGCCGCCCCGGACCCCGGGCTGGACCCCGGGCTGGACCCCGGGCCGGGGCTCTGGTCGGACGGGGTGCCACCGGTCGAGCTGGTGACCGACGGCGCCGACCGGTCGAACCGGGCGTCGCTGCCGCCGATGACCCCGCAGCCGGTCGTCAGCAGGGTCACGGCGAGCACGGCAGTGGCTCGGCGCATGCCGGCCACCTTACGAGGACGGCCGGTGTGATCGCCGTGAACGAGCGCTCCGGGCGAAATTGCCCAGTTGGCCCGCAACCGGATCCGTCTCGATATCGTGCATCCGTACAGTCGGGTCGTCTGGAGGAGAAGGTGGACATCGACGGGCAGCGGCCGGTCCGGGACTACCCGTTCGGTTCAGACTCCAGGCTCGCCGTCCACCCGCTGTTCGACCAGCTGCGCGAGCAGGAGCCGGTGTCCCGGATCCGGCTGCCGTACGGCGGCACCGGCTGGCTGGTCACCCGGTACGCCGACGTCCGGCTGGTGCTCACCGACCCGCGGTTCAGCCGGGCCGCCGCGGCCGCCGCGGATGTCCCCCGGCTGGTGCCGGAGCCGGCGTCGCGCGCCTCGATCGTGATGATGGACCCGCCGGAACACACCCGGCTGCGTGGCATCGTGGCCAAGGCGTTCACCGCCCGCCGGGTGACCGAGCTGCGACCGCGGCTGGAACAGCAGGCGGACGGGCTGCTGACCGCGATCGGGTCGGCCGGGCCGCCGGCCGATCTGGTCGCCGACTTCGCGTTGCCGCTGTCCATCGGGGTGATCTGCGAGCTGCTCGGCGTGCCGTACGAGGACCGGGACAAGTTCCGGACCTGGTCCACGGTGGCCCTGTCGAGCACCGCCTACCCGCCGGACGAGATCCGGGACGCGGTCGGCGAGCTGGGCGGCTACCTCAGCGAGCTGATCTGGCGGCGGCGGGCCGAGGCGGACGCCGGGGTGATCAGCGCCGACCTGTTCGGCGAGCTGGTCCGGGCCCGGGACGACGCCCGGCTGACCGAGCAGGAGCTGGTCACCACCGGGGCCACCCTGCTCGCCGCCGGCTACGAGAACACCGCCAACACGATCGCCAACTTCACCGTGGAGCTGCTGGCCCTGCCGGCGCGGTGGGAGCGGCTGCGGGCCGAGCCGGAGCGGGTGCCGGCCGCGGTCGAGGAGATGCTCCGGTTCACCATGTTCGGGCTGGGCGCGAACTTCGCCCGGATCGCCACCGAACCGGTCGAGCTCGGCGGCGTCCGGATCGGGGCCGGCGAGGCGGTCTTCACCTCGCTGCCGGCGGCCAACCGCGACCCGGCCGTCTTCGACCGGGCCGGCGAGCTGGACCTGACCCGGCCGGACAACCCGCACCTGGCCTTCGGCCACGGCATCCACCACTGCCTGGGCGCCCAGCTCGCCCGGCTCGAACTGCAGGTCGCGCTGAGCGCGCTGCTGCGCCGGCTGCCCGGCCTGCGGCTGGCCGTCGCCGAGGCGGAGATCCCGTGGAAGGCCGGCCTGCTCGTGCGCGGGCCGGAGTCCCTGCCGGTGACCTGGTGACCGAGACGGCCGGCCCGCCCCGGCCGGGGGCGGCCGAGCCCGGCCAGCCGCCGCGGCCGGCCCAGGACCGACCGGCAGAAGCGGCGGAGGCAGCCGAGCCCGGCCAGCCGCCGCGGCCGGCCCAGGACCGACCGGCAGAAGCGGCGGGGGCTGCCGAGCCCGGCCGGCCGGGCCAGGACCGACCGGCCGGAGCGGCGGGGGCGGCCGGGCCGGGCCAGCCGGGCCAGCCGGCCCGGGGGGTGCTGCTGGGGAACGCCGACTTCCGGATGCTCTGGGCCGGAACCACGGTGGCCCAGTTCGGCACCAGCGTCGGGCAGATCGCGATCCCGCTGCTGGCGGTCCGGGCGCTGGCGGCGACCCCGCTGGACATGGGCGTGCTGACGGCCGCCCAGACGGTCGGCTTTCTGCTGGTCGGGCTGCCGGCCGGGGCCTGGGTGGATCGCATCGCCCGGCGCCGGCTGATGCTCAGCATGGACCTGGCCCGGTCGGCCCTGCTGCTGAGCATCCCGATCACCTGGTGGCTGGGGGCCCTGACCATCCCGCAGCTGATCGGCACGGCGTTCCTGGTCGGCCTGGCCGCGGTCTTCTTCGAGGTCGCGTACGGCTCGTACCTGCCGTCCCTGGTCGGCCGGGAGCACCTGATGGAAGGCAACGCCAAGCTGCAGGCCAGCCAGTCGGTCGCGGTGATCTCCGGGCCGTCCCTAGGCGGCACCCTGGCCGGGCTGGTCGGGGCCGCCAACGCGGTGCTCACCACGGCCGCCGGGTTCCTGGTCTCGGCGGCGCAGCTCTGGCGGATCCGCACCCCGGAGGTGCCGCCGCCGAAGCCGGCCCGGCGCAACCTGCGGGCCGAGATCGGCGAGGGCTTCCGGTTCGTCTTCGGCGACCGGATGCTGCGCGCGATCGCCTGCTGTACGGCCACGAACAACCTGTTCCAGGTGATCGCGGTGACGCTGGCCGTGCTGTTCCTGACCCGGGAGATCGGCCTGTCCCCGGCGGCCACCGGGCTGGTGCTGGCGGTCAGCGGGGTCGGCGGCGCGCTCGGCGCGCTGACCGCCCGGTGGATCTCGTTGCGGGTCGGCCAGGCCCGCACCATCTGGCTGTCCATGCTCTGCTCCCGGCCGTTCACCCTGCTGCTGGCGCTGGCCATGCCGGGCTGGCGGGTCGCCCTGTTCGGGATCGGCTGGTTCGCGATCGGCTACGGCGGGACGGTCTACAACGTGGCGCAGGTGACGTTCCGGCAGCACATGTGCCCGGACCGGCTGCTCGGCCGGATGAACGCCTCGAACCGGTTCCTGGCCTGGGGCACGCTGCCGTTGGGCGGCCTGCTCGGCGGCGTCCTGGGCGAGTGGCTGGGCATCCGCAACGCGCTCTGGGTGGCCGCGGCCGGGCTGGTGCTGTCCGTGCTCTGGCTGCTGTTCTCCCCGCTGCGCGGCCTGCGCGACGTCCCCGGCCCGGCACCCGAGGCGGCCCGATGACCGCCGCGATGGGCGGGCAGTCGCCGGCCGGACCAGCGGGCGAACTCCGGCCGGACCAGCCGCCGGACGAGCCGCCGACGCCGCCGACGCCGCCGACCCAGCCGACCCGGCCGGCGAGCGAGCCGGCGAGCGGGCCGGTGCTGGGGCTGGATGTGCTGGACGCCCTGCTCGGCGTCCCGCCCGGGTACCCGCCGTGGCGGGCGGCGGAGATGGCCCGTCGGCAGCGGGTGCTGGCGACCTGGCTGTCGGCGGCCGAGGCTCGCGGCATGCCGCTGCGGCCGGCCGCGGCCGAGCACCTGGCCAGGGTCCGGCGCCGGATGGCCGACCTGTACGCGGTGGCCGACCAGTTGGCCGCCGCGCACCGGGTGACCGTGCTCAAGGGGATGCGGATCGCGGCGCACCTGCCGGCCGGGCTGCTGCGCGAGTCCGGCGACGTGGACCTGGTCGCCGCCGACCAGGCCAGCCTCTGGGGCTGCGTGCTCGACCTGCGCGACCGGTACGGCGCGGTGCCGCAGGGGGTGAGCGTGCTGCAGCCACTGGCCGGCGGCCGGCTGCACCTCGGGGTGTCGATGAAGTGGCCGGCCGAGGAGCCCTACCTGGACAAACCGATGGGAGCGGACGTCACCACCTGCGCGTTCTCCGGTGACTTCCGGGGCGTGCCGGTCCGCGCCGAGCCGCTGGCCGACACCGACCTGTGCAGCCTGTTCGCGATCGCCGAGGAACGGTTCCAGCGCAAGTTCCGGGTCAAGGACCTGCTCGACCTGGTCGCGCTGGCCGGCGTCCTGGACCGCCGGTTCGGCCCGGACCTGGTCGAGCGGGTCACCGAACCGGCGCTGGCGCTCTGCCTGGCGCCGGAGTTGCGGCAACTGGTCGGCAAGGCCGCCGACTGGGCGCCGCTGCCGGCCCGCTGGGCGGACGTCCAGGCGGCGCTCGAACCGCTCGCCGTGGCCGAGCGCGCGCAGCGCGGCCCGGGCCGGGCCGGCATGCACCGGCTCCGCTTCGGCTTCCCGCTGGACGACCGGCCGAACGGGGTGCTCGCGGCGGACGTGCACCCGTTCGACGGGGGCGAGTTGGTCCGCACCCCGCTGGGCAGCTGCCTGCTGGTGGACGATCCGGTCATCCCAGCCGAGCTACACGAACGGGCCGTGGCCGAGGCCGAGCGGCTGGCGACGCAATGACGGCCGGGGTGCCGCCGGTCGCCCGGTGGCACCCCGCCGCGGTTGGTGATGGCTCAGCCGCTGGTACGCGGCTTCACCTTGAACTCAGTCGTGATGACGTGCATCGCGCGCCTCCTTCCCGTCGTCCGAGCCGGGGCACGAGCCGCCGGCCAGCGCCCGGAACGTACAAGCGGCGCAGAAAGACCGTCAAGAGGTGTTGGTGGCACGATCGAGCAGCAATGCCCTCAGTCGAGGCGGACCACCGCGCGGGCCTTGGCCAGTACGGTGTGCCCGGCCGACCGGGCACTCAGGTCGACCGCGACCTTGCCGCCGTCCAGCTTCGCCGCGACGACGCCGGTGACCTCTATCAGCGCGCCGGTGTCGTCATCCGGGACCACCACCGGGTGGGTGAACCGGACGCCGTACTCGAGCACCGCGCCCGGGTCGCCGGCCCAGTCGGTGACCAGCCGGCAGGCCTCGGCCATCGTGAACACGCCGTGCGCGATCACGTTCGGCAGGCCGACCCCGGTGGCGAACCGCTCGCTCCAGTGGATCGGGTTGAAGTCGCCCGAGGCGCCGGCGTACATCACCAGGTTGACCCGGCGCACCGGGAACGTCTGTGCCGGCAGTTCCGCACCGACCTCGACCTCGTCGTAGCTGATCCGGGTCGTCACCGTCAGACCTCCGCCGTGCCACGGGAAACCAGCGTCGAGTACGACGTGACCACCGGCTCGCCCTCGACCGTGGCGACGTCGCCCTTGATGGTGATCAGGTCATTGCCGGCGGCGCTGCGGATGTTCGCCACGCTGACCAGCACGACCAGCCGGTCACCCGGGCGGATCGGCCGGGTGTAGACGAACCGCTGCTCGCCGTGCACCACCCGGCTGTAGTCCAGGCCGAGCGCCGGATCGCCGACGACCTGCATGCTGGCCGGCACCGACAGCACGATCGGGAAGGTGGGTGGCGCGATCACGTCCGGGTGGCCGAGCTTCTCGGCGGCGGCCCGGTCGCGGTAGGCCGGGTTCGGGTCGCCGATCGCGTCGGCGAACTCGCGGATCTTCTCCCGACCGACCTCGTACGGCTCGGTCGGTGGGTACGTCCGCCCGATGAACGACAGGTCCAGCCCCATCTGCCCTCCCAGTCCAGCTGCCCGCGGGTTTGACTACATGGCGCCGAACTGGCCACCGGTGACCGGGATTGTCACCCCGGAGACGAAGTCGCTGTCCGGCCCGGCCAGGAACGCGTGTACGGCGGCCACGTCCTCCGGCCGGCCCGGTCGGCCGAGCGCGGTGATGCCGATCGCCATCTGCCGCATCGGCTCCGGGATGCCCAGCTCGTCGCCGTCGGCCTTGGCGGCGGTCAGCCGGGTCTCGATGAAGCCGGGGGCGACCGCGTTCACGTTGATCCGGAACGGGCCCAGCTCGCGGGCCAGCGTCTTGGTCAGCGAGATGATCGCGCCCTTGGCCGCGGTGTAGTTCGCCTGCCCCGGGTTGCCGGTGAGCGCGACCGAACTGCTGGTCAGCACGATCTTGCGGTGGTGGTCGGGCGCGCCGCGCTCGGCGATCTCCCGCTTGGCCACCTCGCGCAGGTGCGGCATCGCGGCCAGCGTGGTGTGGAACGCGGTCTTCAGGTTCACGTTCAGCACCACGTCGAACAGATCGTCATCCAGGTTGTGGAACATCTTGTCGCGGGTGATGCCGGCGTTGTTGATCACGATGTCGAGCCCGCCGTGGGTGCCGACCGCGGCCTCCACCAACTCCCGCGCCTCGGCCAGCGCGACGGTGTTGGCCAGGCTCACGCTGGCCGTGCCACCGGCCTGCTTGACCAGGTCAGCGGTCTCATGCGCGGGCTCGCTGTCCACATCGTTGACCACGACGATGGCGCCGTCGGCGGCCAGCCGCAGCGCGGTGGCCCGGCCGATCCCCCGCCCCGCCCCGGTGACGATCGCGACCCTGCCGGCCAGCCGTCCCACGCCGCACCCCCTCCACCCGAAGCCCAGACGCCGAACCCTATCGCCCGGTAGCGAAGTGGGCAGCCCGGAACCGAACGTGATTCGGCCCGGATCGGCACTGCCGATCCGGGCCGCTATCTCCTACCTGGAGCGCTATCCCCTACAGGAACCCGCCCGCACCATCCCAACAGGAACCCGCCGCACCGTGGGGGTTCCGGGGGGCTCGGCCCCCCGGGTCAGCATCACCGAGAGACCCCCCGGCGAAGCGTGCCCGCGAAGCAGGCTTACCTGGTCTCTCGGTGCGCGGTGTGGCGGCCGCAGTTCGGGCAGAACTTCTTCAGCTCAAGCCGGTCGGGGTCGTTGCGGCGGTTCTTGCGGGTGATGTAGTTGCGGTGCTTGCACTCCTGGCAGGCCATGGTGATCTTCGGGCGGATGTCGGTGGCTGCCACGGGATATGCCTTTCAGTAGAGACGATCGCGAGCGCCCGGCGTACGCGGGCTCTCGTAGCGGAGGCCGGACTTGAACCGGCGACACAGCGATTATGAGCCGCTTGCTCTGCCAGACTGAGCTACTCCGCCTGTGCGGCGCTGGACCGCGCAGAGCCCCCTTACGGAATCGAACCGTAGACCTTCTCCTTACCATGGAGACGCTCTGCCGACTGAGCTAAGGGGGCGAGGCCTGGCAAGGGTACACGGCCCGCCCCTGATCCTCTAAACCGGATACCCCGCACCGGGATTCCCGGGCGCGGGCGGCTCGGACCAGGCCTAACTGACCAACTGCAACCGGCGCCCACGCACCCCTGGCTGCGCCGGGCGGGGGCTGGTCCGGGCGGTGATCCAGGCGTCCAGCCGCTCCGGCTCCAGCGCACGGCTGACCAGGTAGCCCTGGATGACGTCGCAGTCGTTGCCGACCAGCAGGTCGCGGGCCAGTTCGTCCTCGACGCCCTCGGCGACCACCCGCAGGCCCAGGCTGTGGCCGAGCTCGATGATGGCCCGGACGATCGCCAGGTCACCGAGGTCGGTGCCCATGCTGAGGACGAACTCCTTGTCGATCTTGACCTCGTCCACCGGGAGCCGGCGGAGCTGGGCCATCGAGGAGTAGCCGATCCCGAAGTCGTCGATGGACAGGCCGACGCCGAGCGCGTGCAGCCGGTGCAGCACCGGCTTCATCCGCTCCGGATCGGACATCACGCTGCTCTCGGTCAGCTCGAACGTGAGCATCTCGGCCGGCACCTGGTGCTCGCACAGCAGCTCGGCGACCCGCTCCGGGAAGCTGTTGTCCACCAGCGTCCGGGCGGACAGGTTCACCGCGACACCGATCCGCAGGTCCCGGTCCAGCCACTGCCGGACCTGGGCCAGGCTGGTCTTCAGCACGTACATGGTCAGCGGCAGGATCAGCCCGGTAACCTCGGCCAGCCCGACGAAGTCGTCCGGCCGGACCTGGCCGTACTCGGGGTGGTTCCAGCGCACCAGCGCCTCGACGCCGATCAGCTCGCGGGTGCGCAGCGCGACCTTGGGCTGGTAGCGGACCACGACCTGGCCGGTGTCCAGCGCCTCGCGCAGCTGGGTGATCAGCTGCAACCGGCGCAGGCTCTCCTGGTCCATCGTCTGGTGGTAGACGGCGACGGGCCGGCCGGTGCTCTTGGCGTTGGACAGGGCGATGTCCACCCGGCGCATCAGCGCGTCGGCGTCACCGGCGTGCTCCGGAGCCAGCACCACGCCGACCGCCACACCCACGTCGATGGTCAGCCCGGCCAGCGAGTACGGCTTGGACACCGCGTCGCGCAGCGCGGTCGCCGCCGCCTCCGCCGCGCCGGCGTCGACCGCGGTGGTCAGGATCGCGAACTCGTCCGCGCCGACCCGGGCCACCATCGCCTCCCGCGGCACCGTGGCGCGCAGCCGTTCGCCGAGCCGGACCAGCAGCTGGTCGCCCCAGGAGTGCCCGAGTGAGTCGTTGACCTCCTTGAACCGGTCGATGTCGAGCTGGCAGAGCACCACGTTGCCGCCGCCGGTGCCGACCGCGGCGATGGCCTCGTCGATCGCCTGGGCCAGCCGACCGCGGTTGGGCAGGTCGGTGAGCCGGTCGTGATACGCGGCGTGCCGGAGCCGGTCGAGCAGTTGCTGGTTCTCGATCGCGCTGGTCAGGTGGGTGGCCAGCGAGTCGAGCAGGCGCAGGTCGTCCTCACCGAAGCTGGCCAGCTGGCCCTGCCGATCGATCAGCTCCAGGGTGCCGAGCACCTGGTCGCCGGCCCGCAGCGGGGTGACGATCGCCTCCTCGGCACCGCGCTCGACCAGGGCGGACCGGGTCCGGGTGTCCTGCACGTCCCGGGTGACGAAGCGGCGGCTGCGCCGGCTGTGCATGGCCGCGTTGCGCAGCGGGTCGGCCTCGCCATCGCGGACCACCTCGGTGCGTGGCTTGCCGGACGCCGCCACGGTGATCAGCACCGACTCGGCGGCGCCGGCGGAGCGGATCCAGAGCTGCGCGGCCGACCCGTTCAGGATCTCCCGGGCGTGCGCCACGGCGTCGCCGAACATGGCCGGATCGGATCGCGCCCGCTCGATGTAGCGGCTGAACTCGTACACCCGGCCCAGGTTCTCATGCTGGCGCAGCGACCGCCCATAGGCCCGGTAGGCGACCGCGAAGACCAGTGCGAGCCCCGCGAAGAGCACCGCGCCCAGCGGGTTGACATCTATGACGAGCAGCGCAATCAGGCCGATTGTGGTGTTCAGCGAGGCGGTGAGCAGGCTCGGCAGGACCAGCGAGACAACCCGGTGGCGATCCAGGTGGCCGGTGGCGAAGATCGCGAAGGCGACCATCAGCGCGGACGCGAAGTTGGCGGCGACCACCGCGCCGAGGGTGAGCAGCCAGGTGGACGGGTCTTTGATCGAGACCTGCTCGACCGAGCGGTAGACGATCTCGGCGACGCCCACCTCGATGGTGAACACGCCGGCGTTGTAGATCTGCTTCCCGCGCATGAGCCGCTTGTCGAGCATCAGCGACAGGCCGGACAGCACCCGGGCCGCCAGCAGGCCCAGCGGCGAGAGCAGGAACAGGCCGAGCACCAGCGGGATGTCGGTCGGCATGATCATCCAGGTCTGCTGCTGGACCTCGATCCGCAGCGAGATCCGCTCAGCGACCAGGAAGACGGCGAAGACGGCGAGCAGGACGGGCAGCGAGCCGAAGCGGCCCGGCAGACCGGCGAAGATCCAGAGCGCGGCTCCGATGGCGCCGGGCAGGAACCACAAGGCCACTGTCCGTAAACGATGGTGCACGAGCCGAGGGAAGAGACCCGGGGGCACCGACCGCGCCATAGTTCCTATCTACCCGCTACTCGATCCGGAGTTCAGCAGCAGCCGCCCACCAGTCCGGCGGCTCGACCGGAGCGGAACGTTACCGCGTCAACCGGCCAACTCACAGATGCGTAGGGGTCATTCAGCCGAACGGCGGGTAGGCCGGGGATGAGGTAACTACCACTCGGCCGAGTGAATCAGGGCTGTACGCCAGGTGGGCTACTGCCAGGCGTGGCCGTCGGGGGTGACGGCCTGCCAGGCGTGGCCGGCCGGGGTGACTGCCTGCCAGGCGTGCCCGGCCGGGGCGACGGCCTGCGGGGTGGCGGCAGAGGCGGTGACACCGCCGGCGACCTGCACACCAAGGGCGACCGAACCGAGCGCGACAGCGAGGGCGACACGGCGGGTGACGTGACCAGTGCGGCGAGCGGACATTGTGATCTCCAATCAGGCAGACGTCGTCCGTCCGATGATGCCCCAGCCCGGTTGAGCCGGAACATGACGAGCTACACGGAGCGTAGCCGATACCTACCCTGAGTAGCATGCCGTTCTATCAAACGTGTGACGCCAATCGCACTCCTGGGTGACGTAATACCGTATGGATAGCGCGGAGCGTAAGCAGTATCACGAATTACACGGTGGGGATGAACACAGACAGCGACGACTATGCGCGTTCTGGTGATAACAATCCGTATATATCCAGCACTCTGCGTGTCCGGGTGGTGGCGCCACCGGGTCGACCCCCGACCGGTCCGGGCTGGCACGAACAGGGGGTGCTGACCGCCCCGAGCCGGCCATAGCGTTCGGCCCAGATCGCGGCATTCGGACGAGGGGAACAGCGATGGACATCCACGAGATCGCGCCGGACGAGAGCACCCACACGATGTGGGAGCCGCCGGGCTCGGGCTACGGCGAGGAGAGCGGCGTCAGCGCCGACCACGGCCTGGACGACACCACCGGCCTGGACGGCCCCGGGCACGACACTCCCGGCCAGGACGACACCACCGGTCCGGACGGCGGGCCGGATGCCGCGCCGGGCGGCACCGACAGCACCGATTCGACCGGTGGGCAGTCCACCGGCAGCGACTCGGGCGGCACGAACACCGGTTCGATGACGGTCGAGGTGGAGGGACAGACCCGCACCCTGCCCACCAGCCACGACTACACCGGCGACGGACGCCCCGACGCCACCGTCCAGACCGAAGACGGCAAACTCATCGTCTTCGCCGACACCGACAACAACACCACCGGCGACGGCGCACCCGACGGCAAGGCCGACCAGGCCATCATCGTCAACCCCGACACCGGACAGGTCGAAGGCACCGCCCACGTCGACCCCAGCACCGGCGAATGGGTCGACGGCCCGGCCGACGGCTCCGCCGCCCCCACCGACTCGACCGGCACCGAGAGCGGCGAGACCGACGGGACCCAGGTCGGCACCGGTGGCACCGGCGGCGACACCGACGCTCGGCCGGACATGGTCACCGTCGAGGTCGACGGGCACGAGATCGGCGTGGCGAAGACGGTCGACGCCAACTCCGACGGCACCGCCGACACCGGCCTGGTGGAGAGCGACGGCCGGGTCATCGCGATCACCGACACCGATGGCGACGGCGACGGCGACCGGGCCGCGGTCTTCGACTCCACCGGCCACGTCGTCGGCACCATGCACGTCGACCCGTCCACCGGTGAGTGGGTGGAGGACTCCGGCGGCGGTTCCGATGACGGCACCCAGACCGCGCCCACCGACGACGGCAGCGGCGGCACCCCGGCCAGCGGTTCGATGACGGTCGAGGTGGAGGGACAGACCCGCACCCTGCCCACCAGCCACGACTACACCGGCGACGGACGCCCCGACGCCACCGTCCAGACCGAAGACGGCAAACTCATCGTCTTCGCCGACACCGACAACAACACCACCGGCGACGGCGCACCCGACGGCAAAGCCGACCAGGCCATCATCGTCAACCCCGACACCGGACAGGTCGAAGGCACCGCCCACGTCGACCCCAGCACCGGCGAATGGGTCGACGGCCCGGCCGACTCGACCACGACCGCCAGCACCAGCGCCTGACCGGTGCGCCCGCGGCCGGTGGTGGCACCCCATCGGCCGCTGCCACCGGCGGGCGACCGGCGGAGGATGGGTGGATGGCGGGGAACACGACGTTGGACGAGGTCGCCGACGAGCTCTACGCGCTACCGCCGGAGCACTTCGTCGCGGCCAGGGACGAGCAGACGAAGGCCGCCCGGTCCGCCGGCGACCGGGGCCTGGCCACCGGGCTCGCCGCCCTGCGCCGGCCGACCACCAGCGCCTGGGTAGTGAACCTGCTGGTCCGCGACCAGCCGGGGCTGCTTGACCAGCTGCTCGGTCTGGGCGCCGAACTGCGCCTGGCGCAGCAGCAACTGCGCGGGCCGGAACTGCGCGAACTGGCCGGGCAGCGGCAGCGGGTGGTGGCCGAGCTGGTCCGGGCGGCCCGGCGCCGGGCCGCCGAGGCCGGCCACCCGGTCAGCGCCGACACCGGGTACGAGGTGGAGCAGACCCTGCACGCCGCGCTCGCCGACCCGGGGGTGGCCCAGCAGGTCTGCACCGGCCGCCTGGTCAAGCCGGTGACCGTCGCCGGCTTCGGGGCCGAGCCGGTAGCGGGCCCGGCCGGCCGGCCGGAACCCGCGCAGCGGCCGGCGCCCAGGGCCGCGCCGCGACCCGCCGGGCCGGGCGCCGAGCCAGCCGAGCCGGCCGGGCCAGCCGGGCCAGCCGAGCCGGCCGGGCCAGCCGAGCCGGCGAAGGAGCGGCCGGCGAGAGCGAGGCCGGCCGGCGGCGGGCCGGACCGGGCGCAACGGCGGCAGCAGGAACGGGAACAGGCCGAGCGGGACCGGGCCGCGCAGGAAGCGGCCCGCCGGCAGGCCGAACGGGAGCGGTTGCAGGCGGCCCGGGACACCGCGCAGGCCGACCTGGACGCGGCCGAGGCCGACCTGCGGGACGCGGCCAACCGGCTGGCCGCCGCCGAACAGGCCCGCACCGATGCGGCCGACCTGGTGGAAAGCCTGGAGGAGCAGTTGAACGCCGCGCGGCGCGCGCAGCGTGACTCCGGCGGCCAGGTCCGGGACGCCCAGCGCCGCCGGGATGCGGCCGGCAGAGGCCGGGACGGGGCCGCCCGCCGGCTCGCCGAGCTCACCGCCCGGCTGGACGCCCAGCGCGAGCCGGACACCCGGAACGGGTAGCTGGGTCGACGCGGCGCGCCGGGCCGATCCCCGGCGCGCCGCGTCGACCCGGTAGGCCGGGGCCGTCCCGGCAAGGTCGAGCGGTTGTGGTCAGGTGGCGTGGATCGGCACCGTGCTGTGGTGGCGCCCCCCGCGTCGGCGCTCGGCAGCTGGATGACCAGTGACGCCAGAGTCGCCGCGAGCGTCGAGCTGGACCAGCCAGCGCCGGCGCCGACGCGGCACGGTGGATGACAGCGACATCGAACCCCCCACGCGGCCGCCGGACGACCGCATCCCCAACGATGTCGCATCATTGACACCGCGGGGTCGAGCCTAAGCGCGCCTGGCGGTCACCGACAGTACCCAACCCGGTTACTTCCCACCCAGGTCAGCAAGCCGATAGTGACCGGCTGTCAGCAAACCGGCGGGATACTGGGCCGGCCCGGTCAGAGGCCGTACGCCTCCAGCAGCCGCAGCCAGACCTCGCTCACCGTCGGGTACGACGGCACGGCGTGCCAGAGCAGGTCCAGCGGCACCTCGCCGACCACCGCGACGGTCGCCGAGTGCAGCAGGTCGGCCACCTCGGGTCCGACGAAGGTGGCGCCGACGACGACCCGGCGGTCGGTGTCCACGACCAGCTTGGCCCGACCCCGGTAGCCGTCCGCCAGCACCGAGGCACCGGCGACGTTGCCGATGTCGTACTCGACCGCGCGGACCGGCAGCCCGCTGTCCGCCGCGTCCTGCTCGGTCGGGCCGACCTGGCAGACCTGCGGGTCGGTGAAGACGACCTGCGGCACCCAGCGGTGGTCGGCCAGCGCCTGGAACGGCCGGCCGTCGACCGGCTCCCCCTTGGCCCGGGCGGCGATCACGTCCCCGCAGATCCGGGCCTGGTACTTGCCCATGTGGGTGAGCAGGTTGCGGCCGGTCACGTCGCCGACGGCGTACAGCCAGCCGCCCAGCGCATGCAGGTGGTCGTCCACGTCGACGTACTTGCCGGGCTTCAGGCCGACCGTGTCCAGGCCCAGGTCGGCGGTGGTCGGCTGCCGGCCCAGGGCGGCGAGCACCTCGTCCGCCTCGATCGTCTGGCCGTCGCCGAGCGTCACGGTGACCGGGCCGCCCGGCTCCGGGCGGCGTACCCCGGTCACCGAGACGCCGCTGCGCACGCTGATGCCGGCCGCCTCGAACGCCTCTGTGACCATCGCGGACGCGAACGGCTCGCTCCGGCCGAGCAGCCGCTTGCCGCGCTCGACCACGGTCACCTCGTCGGCGCCGAGCGCCCGCATCGCCTGCGCCATCTCACAGGCCACCACGCCGCCACCGAGCACCACCAGCCGGCGCGGCGCCGACTTCGCGTTGGTCACGTCCCGGCTGATCCACGGCGTGGCCTCGCGCAGCCCCGGGATCGGCGGCACCGCGGCGATGGTGCCGACCGCGAGCACCACCGCGTGCCTGGCGGTCAGCGTGCGCCGGCCGTCGGCGGTTGCCACCTCGACCGTGCGCTCGCCGGCCAGCCGGGCGTGCCCGCGGACCAGCGCGATGTCGTTGGCCGTGAGCCAGTCGACCTGGCTGGTGTCGTCGTGGCCGAACTCGCGGTCGTCGGCGCGGTGCACGAACTGGTCCCGGCGGCCGAACACGGCCGCGGCGTCCAGCTCGCCGGTGATCGCCTCGGCCACCCCGGGCAGCCGCCGGGCCGCCGCGAGCAGTTCGACCGGGCGCAGCAGCGCCTTGCTCGGCATGCAGGCCCAGAACGAGCATTCGCCGCCGACCAGCTCGTGCTCGACCAGCACCGTGGACAGCCCGCCCCGGACCGCCCGGCCGGCGACGTTCTCACCGGGCGGGCCGCCGCCGAGGACGATCACGTCGTAGCTGTCCGCACGCTCCGGCACGGCGGCCTCCCCTCCGGTCACCGACCCAGCCGATTACCGACCGGAGTCTGCCATGTCACGGCCGGCCGGCTGGCCGCGGCCGGCCGGCCCGCACCGGCCAGCCGGACCGCCGCAGCCGGCCCGTCGCGGGCGGCCGGCCAGTTACAGCCGGCCCGTCGCGGGCGGCCGGCCGGGGTCGGCTGTGCCGTAGGGTTCGGCCGACCGCAGGGTGGACGGAAGGGGCCACGGATGTCCGCGCCGACGCTGGCCGCGGCGCCCGCCCGCCCCCCGGCGCGGTGGCCCCGGTTCCGGGCCTGGCCGGTCTGGCCGCTGCTGCTGGTCTGCGCGGCGTACCGGCTCTGGTACCTGACCAGGCCGCAGGCCCAGCTGGACGGCGACGAGGCGATGACCGGGCTGATGGTCCGGCGGATCCTGGCCGGCCACCCGTACGCCTTCCTGGCCGACCAGCACTACAACGGCGCGATCGAGCAGTACCCGCAGGCGCTGGTCTGGGCGGTGCTGCCGCAGACGCCCGGCACGCTGCGGCTGCCGCAGGTGGGGCTGGCGGTGCTGGCCTGCTGGCTGGTGTTCCTGGTCGGGCGCGAACTGCTCGGCGTGCGGCGGGGTTGGCTGGCCGCGGCGCTGTTCGCGGTCGGCCCGTTCTTCCTGGCCTGGAAGGGCATCCGCAGCCACGGC
Source organism: uncultured Actinomycetota bacterium (assembly GCA_963714145.1). Lineage (GTDB taxonomy): Bacteria > Actinomycetota > Actinomycetes > Mycobacteriales > CADCTP01 > JBBWZH01. The sequence goes on from OY970235.1 coordinate 6,173,417, forward strand.
GCCTACCCCACCGCCCAGGTGCTCGGCCTGCTCGGCATCTGGCTCGCCCTGCGCCTGCAGCCCGGCCACCGCCCCGCACCGCCGGACCGACCCGCCGGGACGGACCGGCTCGACGCCGGTCCCGGCCGGCTCGGCCGGTGGCGGGCCGCCAGGTGGCCGGCGAGCGGGCGCCCGGCCGGATGGTGGGCGGCCTGGTTCGGGGTGGTGCTGGGCGCGGCGGCGTGGTCGGCGTGGACGGCCGGGTACCTGCTGGCGCCGGCGGCGGTCTGGCTGGCACCGGCGCTGCGCCGGCGGGCCTGGCTGCTCGGCCCGATCGCGGCCGGCGGCCTGGTCGGCTACCTGCCGGCGCTGGCCTGGGCGGTGCGGCACCACGAACTGCCGCTGCTGGTGGGATCGCAGCCATCGACCGGGCCGGTGGAGCGGTTGCGGCTGCTGTTCGGGCCGGTGCTGCGGGAGTTCGTCGGGGTCGGCTACTTCGACGCGGCGCCCGGCTGGCCGCGGGCCCTGCAGACGGCGGCCGTGCTCGGGCTGGCCGCGGCCTACCTGGCCGGCTGCTGGTGGCGCCGGCGCGGGCTGGCCGGTTTGCTCCTGCTCCGGGCCGGCGGTGATCGGCGGCCGGCCGACCTGCTGCTGCTCGTCCCGCCGGTCGTGGTGCTGTTCTACCTGCTGTCCAAGTACACCTGGTGGGCCGGCGAGCCGCGCTACCTGTTCGCCGCCTACCCCGCTCTGGCCCTCGGCCTGGCGGCGCTGCCACCCCGCCGGCGCCCCGCCGGGCCGGCCCGGGTCGGCGCGCTCGGGCGGTTCGCCGGTCCGGGCGGGGCGGCCGGGCCGGATCGGCGGCTTGGCGCGCGAGCCTGGCTCGGCGCGGCCGGGCGGTCCGGACGGGTCGGTCGGCTGGGCGCCCCGCTGGTCGCGGCGGCACTGGTGGTCACGGTCGGTGCGACCTCGCTGGCCACCGCGGCCCGGCACGCCGGCGACGGGGACGCCGGGCGGGACGACTGCCTGCGCACGGCCGGGAACTGGCTGGCCGACCACGGGGTGACCGCCGCGTACTCGGACTACTGGACCGGGATGCCGCTGCAACTGCTGGCCGGCGACCGCCACCGGCTGAGCGTGGCGCCGATGAACTCGGGCCGGGCCAAGTTCCCGGCGCTGCGATACGCCGCCGACGCGGCCCCGCCGGTGTACGTGCTCAGCCGCGCGCCGGACCCGATGGGCCAGGCGCAGGACCAGGTCGCCGCGATGGACCAGGCCCTGGCCCGGGACCGCGTCACCGCGACCAGGACCCAGGTCGGCTGCACGACGATCTACACCGACCTGCACCCGGCCCGCCGCCCCTGGGACCTCGGCCTGGGCAAACCCCTCCCACCCGGCCGCCGCTGACGCGGGCGCGGCCGGCCAGGCCGGATTGCGTGGGAGCGTTCCCGCCCTATGACCTAAGGGGATTCCCGGCTCAGCTCCGGCCTCGGGTGGGAAACGGGCAGGGAGCGGTTCCAGCTGGGCGCCGCTGACCGGCACCGGACACGCCCGGCGGTCAGCCGAGACGGACATACGTTGCAAAAAGTCCGACAACGCAGCCGATCAGCTGCCGGTTCAGCCGCTCGTCGCACCGTTGTGGCCGCTTAACGGCGACCGTTCGACCGCTGAGGGAGCGTTCCCAGCCGCGTGTCGCCAGTCACAGCCCGCTTGGCGCCAGCCTGATTCCGACCCCTTATGCAGGACTTCCGGCACTACTTACGGTTCCCCCACACCAACCGAGAAGCCGGGCGACCGGGAGACCGGGACCCGCACCTCAAGGGGGGCTACCAATGATCGCAGTGCGCCGCCGCACCGCCGCCGCTGGCACCGACGGTCGCGACCGCTCGGTCGAGGTCGGGCCCACCCGCCCGGCCGGGCCCACCCGCCCGGCCGGTACTGCCGGCGCCGCCGGGACTGCCCGGACTGCCGGCAAGGCCTCCGGGGCTGCCGGCGAGGTTGCCACCGTGGACGCGCCGCGGACCATGGACGAGGACGCGTTCCGGCAGGTGTGCCGGGAGCACGAGGGCGCCCTGTACGGGTATGCCCGCCGGCTGATCTACGGCGACCACCAGCTGGCCCAGGATGTCGTCCAGGAGACGCTGCTGAGCGCCTGGCGGCACCCGGACAAGCTGGACAACGCCGAGATGTCGATCCGGCCCTGGCTCTTCACGGTCGCCCGCAACCTGGTCATCGACAAGCACCGCGCCCGCAGCCGGCGGCCAACCGAGGTGAGCGATGCGGTACTGGCGAGCACTCCCGCTACCATCAGCGACATCGACGCAGCACTGACGTCCTGGACGGTGCAGCAGGCTCTCGCCTCACTGACACCGGAGCACCGCGCCGTGCTCGGCGAGGTCTACTACCGTGGCCGCTCGATCGCCGAGGCCGCCGCGACGCTGGGCATCCCGGAGGGCACGGTGAAGTCCCGCACGTACTACGCGCTGCGCGCGCTGAAGCTCGCGCTGGAGGAGCTGGGGGTCAACTCCTCCGCCGACGACATGGGCTGACCGCCCGCCGGACAACCGCCGCCGCGCCCGGCCGCCCGTCCAGGGCCGGCCGGGCGCGGCGGCGTGTCAGTGGCGCAGTAGCGTGGGCGGGTGCGCCGGGTCCTGCTCACGCCTAGATGGCTGTTCGGGCATGCGGCCGTGGTGGTGCTCGCGATCGTGTTCTGCCGGCTGGGCTGGTGGCAGTTCAGCCGCTACCGGGTCAGCCACGGCGACCTGCAGAACCTCAGCTACGCCGTGCAGTGGCCGGTCTTCGCGGCGTTCGGGGTCGCGATGTGGGGCCGGATCCTGCGTGACGCGGTCCGCCCGCCGCAGCGGCAGCGGCACGCCACCGGCCCGCGGCTGCGGGCCGCCGAGCCGGCCCCGACCCCGGTGCCGGCCCTGCCGGCCGACCCGGCCGAGCCGGACGACGCGCATGCGGCGTACAACCGCTATCTTGCCTCGCTCTACGAGCGGGACCGACAGGAGCAATCGTGACGATGACCGCCGCGGCCCTGCTGCGCTACCGGGTGATCGCCTGGGTGGTGGGCGTCGGCCTGGTCGTGCTGGTGCTGATCGGCCTGCCGGTGAAGTACGCCGGCCACAACGACATCGTGGTGGCCATCGTCGGGCCGGTGCACGGCTTCCTCTACATCGTCTACCTGCTGACCGCGGTGGACCTGGCCCTGCGCGGCCGCTGGCCGCTGCGCCGGACGCTGCTGGTGATGCTGGCCGGCACCGTCCCGTTCCTCTCCTTCGTGGCCGAGCGGACGGTGACCCGGCTGGTCAGAGCCGAGTCGCCGGCGCTGGCCGGTCAGCCAGGGTAGCCGGCCACCCGGCCGGCGGGCTGGCCCACTGGCGAGCCGCCCACCAGCGGTCTGACGGCGTGGATCGACGGAGTGGGCTGACGGCGTTGGCCTGACGGCGGCGGGCTGACGGCAGCGGCCGGCGGCACCGGCGTGAACGCCCGTACCGCCGGCCGCCGGGGTCAGGTCAGCGCCGCCGGCTGGTGGCCCAGCCGGACCGGACCCGGGTACCGACGCCGGCCAGGTGTAGCGCGACACAGAACAGGCCGGCCATCATCAACGTTGCCGGGGTGAACGCGTCGCTTACCTTCGCGTCGGCCCAGTCGAGGATGAGACCCAGCCCGAAGATGACTGCGGCGATGATCGCGAACATGGTGACTCCTGTCGGACGACGTCCGGTTCCACGTCCCGGCGTACGTGCCGGGTCGGGATGCCGGACTGTGAAGTCGATCAGCGATCATTTACCACCAGATCACGAGGTTTACTCCCCCGGACGGACACGATGATCGGAGCGCCATGCAAATCGGTGCTGTCTTCCCGCAGACCGAGATCGGCACCGACCCCGCGGCGATCCGGGCCTGGGCGCAGGCAATCGAGGGCCTCGGCTACCGCCACATCCTGGCGTACGACCACGTTCTGGGTGCCGGTCTGGACACCCGGCCGGACTGGCGCGGGCCGTACCACGCCGGCATCCCGTTTCACGAGGTATTCGTGCTGTTCGGCTACCTGGCCGCGCTGACCGAGTCGGTGGAGCTGGCCACCGGGGTGCTGATCCTGCCGCAGCGGCAGACCGCGCTGGTCGCCAAGCAGGCGGCCGAGGTGGACGTGCTGTCCGGCGGCCGGATGCGGCTGGGCATCGGGGTCGGCTGGAACGCGGTGGAGTACGACGCGCTGGGCGAGCCGTTCGGCAACCGCGGCACCCGCTGCGAGGAGCAGATCGAGGTGCTGCGCGCGCTCTGGGCCAGCCCCACCACCAGCTACGCGGGGCACTGGCACCAGATCGACAACGCCGGCATCAACCCGCTGCCGGTGCGCCGGCGGATCCCGATCTGGCTCGGCGGCCAGGCCGAGGCGACCCTGCGCCGGGCCGGCCAGATGGGCGACGGCTGGCTGCCGCAGCGCCCGCCGGACGGCACCGCCAGGGCCATGCTGGACCGGCTCTGGCAGCACACCGCCGACGCCGGCCGGGACCGGGCGGACGTCGGCATCGAGGCCCGGCTGAGCACCGGCCTGGTCCCGCCGGACGGCTGGGTCGCCTATGCCGCCGGCTGGCGCGAGCTGGGCGCCACCCACCTCGGGGTGAACACGATGGGCGCCAACCTGGCCGACGTGGACGAACACATCGCCGTGCTCGGCCGGGTGATCGCCGAGATCGGCTGACCCCCCCGGCTCCGCCGCCGCACCGCCGCGCCGGGCGGCCGGCCAGGCCGGCGGACGGCCCGGCCGGACGGGCCGGGCGGGCCAGGCGGCCGGGCGGGCCGGGCGGTGGCTAGCTCGGGCTGGCGGCGGCCTGGGTGCTGATCACCTTCCAGCCGGACGGCTCCTGGGTGAGCACCACGATGAACGTCTGCGGGCCCGACTTCGGCGCGGTGATCGTGACGCCGACGGTGCCGGTGGTGCCGGCCCGGCGCCAGGTGTCGGGGTGCACCGCCACCGTCGAGCCGGGCGGCAGCGCCTTGCGGACGTCGTCGAACCGGCCCGCCGCGGATGCCGCCAGGCCGTCCTTGCGGCCCGCGGCGAACGCGGCCGGCAGGCCGGCGAGCAGCTTGGTCACCGCGTCCACGTTGGATTGTTCGGAGGCCTCGGTGCCGGTGTGCAGGACGGCCCGGGCCGGCGGCGCGGGCTCGTCCGTGCCGGAGTTGTGCGCGACCACGGCGACGATCACCCCGCCGAGGACCACCGCGACCGCCCCGCCGACGATTGCCCGGCGCGACCAACCCATGCCCGCTCCCTCGCTCGGCTCCCTCCGCTGTGTATCACGGAACGAGCCGGAGGCTGGTGACCGGCTCCTGCGTCAGTGCCGCCGCAGCATGATCCGCACGGTGCCACGCTGCCGGCCGGCGCCGAGCCAGGTGCCCCAGAACGTGCTGGTCGGGGCGGACCAGGTGCCGGCGACCCGGGCCCGCCCGGCCCGGCTGTTGCTGTCGGTGAACCGCAGCACGCCGACATACAGCAGCGCGGCCGGGGTGGGCAGCCGCAGGTCCAGGCTGAACGCGGGCGCCGCCGGCACCGACCGGGCCGCCACCCGGGGCAGCGGCGCGCCGATCAGCAGCGGCGGGTCGATCTGGTAGCTGGCGTCGAGCACGCGGGCGCCGTCGAGCTGCACCGCGGCCGACCAGAACGTGCCGGCCGGCTCGACCGGCTCCGGCAGCGGCTCGGCGTGCCGCCGGCCGGTACGGACCGCTCCGGCCGCCGGCTCGGCGTCGCCGCGCCCGCGCCGACCCCACCAGAACCGGGCCACCGGGCGTTCCATCCGACCACCCCTCCCGCTGCGGACCTCGTGCTGCCGTCGCCGCCCCCCAGCGCGGGCACACCGATTTCCCGAGTGCCGTCGGCACCCTAATCTTCAGTAGCTCTATGTCACAGTCAAACTGCGGAAAGTTATTGCACTCATGCCGAAAAATGCTCGGCGGGCCGGCCGACCGCTCGGTAGCTAACCTGGCCAGCCGGACGGACACGGGAGGTCGGGATGGCCGAGCCGGCAGAGCCGGAACTGGCTGAGGTGCCGCTGCTCGGCGGCGATGTCACCGAGGGGGTGGTCCGGGTCGGCGACACCGTGCGCCGGCCGCACCAGCCCTGGTCGGACGCGGTCGCCGGCTACCTCGGCCACCTGGCCGCGGTGGGTTTCGACGGGGCGCCGCGCTGGCACGGGGTGGACGCACAGGGCCGCGACATCCTCGACTTCATCGCCGGCGACGTGCCCGGTTCGCCGCCGGAGCCCTGGTCGACCACGGACGCGGTGCTCGCCGACGTCGGCCGGCTGCTGCGCCGGCTGCACGAGGCGTCCAGCTCGTACCGGCCGCCGGCGGACGCCTGCTGGTTCGGCACCGACCGCACCGTCGAACTGCCGCCGGACCTGCCGGCACTCTTCGAGGGGCCACCGGAACTCGTCTCGCACAGCGATGTCACCCCGCAGAACGTGGTCTGCCGGGACGGGCACCCGGTCGCGCTGATCGACTTCGACATGACCCGGCCCACCGTCCGGCTGGCCGACGTGGTCAACACCGCCGTGCACTGGCTGCCGCTGAAGCACCCGGACGACCGGGAGCCGGTGTACGCCGGCGTGGACGTGCCGGCCCGGCTGCGTGTCCTGGTCGACGCGTACGGTCTGGACGCCGACCGGCGGGCCGGCTTCCTGGCGCTGGCCCACCGCGGCGCGCGGCGCAGCTGGCATCTGATGAAGGCGAACGCCGAGCAGCGCGGCGGCGGCTGGGCCCGGATGTGGGCCGAGGGCGTCGGCGACGCGATCCGCCGCCGGCAGGCCTTCCTGGAGTCCGAGCACGACGCCCTGACCGCCGCCCTGATCGGCTGAGCAGCCCCGGCCGCCGGCCGCTGCCGGCCGGCGGCCGGGCGGGCCGGGCGGGCCGGGTCCGGGCGGGCCGGGGCCGGATCAGCCGGCGGGCGGCGGGTCGGTCGGCGGCGCATCCGGGTCGGCCGCCGGCGGGGTCGGCGCGGGACGGCCGAGCAGCGTCTGCACCAGGCCGTAGCGGACCGCCTCGGCCCCGGTGAGCAGCACCCCGGCCTGCATGTCGGTGATCACCTTCGCCACCGGCTGGCCGCAGGCGTCGGCCACGTGCTGGTAGAGGTAGTCGAGCTGGTGCTGGTGCTGGGCGATCCGGCTGGCCAACTGGTCGGCGGTGCCGGCGGTCTGGAACCGCGGCTCGCGCAGTCTGCAGCGCGGTGTGCCGGTGCGCCATCCGGCTGGCCGCCGACGCGTAGACGACGATCGCCGCGCCGCCGAGGATGCCGCCGGCCACCGCGTGCACCGGCGCGCGCAGCAGGTCGATGGCCTCGGCCAGCATGATCGACGCGTCCAGGTCGCCGTCCGAGCAGCTGATGTGCAGCTGGATGGGCTGCTCGGAGTTGCCGTCGAGCAGCATCACCTGGGCCGCCGCGCTGGTCGCCGCGGGCTGGTCGAGGTGGCCGGTGAGCAGCACGATCCGGCGCTCGTAGAGCCGCTCACGCAGCTCCTGGCTCAGCGGCGACTGCTCCGCCGGCAGCGCCGCCGGTGCCCCGGGCATCCCCGGCCAGGGTGCCGGCGAGGGCCGCGGCAGCGGGACCTCCGGTGGCCGCAGCGGCCCGCCGACCGGCGGCTCCCAGGGCGGGTTCTGCGGCCAACCGGCGCGCTGCTGGAATCCGGACATCGGGCGGCTCCCTCGGTCTGCGGGCTCGGTCTGCGAGCGGTCTGCGGGCGGGACGGCGCCAGGCCACGGTAAGCCGGCCCGGCGCCGGCCGGCAGCCCGTCTTCGCCGACAGCGCAACGGCCGCATGTGGCCGGTGACTACACTCCGGCCGATGACCACGAACAGTGGGTTGTTCGCGGACGCCTCCAACTTCGCGCTGCGCTTCGTGCCGGATTACCAGCGGATCAGCCAGATCGTCACGTCGCTGCGCGACCTCGGCCTCCGGGTGGCGCTGACCAGCGGCTCGTTCGACATCCTGCATGAGGGCCACTCGATGTACCTCGAGGCGGCCCGGGCGTTCGGCGATTTCCTGATCGTCGGCGTGGACAGCGACGAGAAGATCCGCAAGCGCAAGGGCCCGAACCGGCCGGCGGTGCCCGAGCAGGAACGCCTGCGCATGGTCACCCACCAGCGCGGCGTCGGCCTGGTCACGCTGAAGACGATCGACGAACCGCGGTGGTCGCTGATCAAGGCGGTCCGCCCGGACGTGCTGGTGGCGACCGCCGAGACCTACTCGCCGGACCAGATCGCCGAACTGGAGGCCGAGCACTGCGGCAAGGTCGAGGTGCTGGAGCGGATGGCCACCGTCACCACGTCCGCCCGGCTCCGGCTGCTCCAGCTCGGCCTGGCCGAACTGCTCTCCGAACAGCTCTCCGAACGCCTCCCCCGCCTGCTCCAGGAAATCATCGACGAGATCGTCGGCAAGTGAGCGCAGGTTGGCCGACCGGAGCGAACCAGCAGACACCGTGAGCGCAGGTCGGCCGCGGCGGCGCCTGGACCGGCGCGACGCGCCCAGCGCGGCGCGACGGGAAGGCGTCGACTTAGCGGCCGACCGGAGCGAACCGGAGACACCGTGAGCGCAGGTCGGCCGCGGCGGCGCCTGGACCGGCGCGACGCGCCCAGCGCGGCGCGACGGGAAGGCGTCGACTTAGCGGCCGACCGGAGCGAACCAGCAGATACAGTGAGCGAGGACGCGGCGCAGGTTCTGCTGTACCTGCCGGTGCTGCACGCCGGGTACGAGGCGTTCCTCGACCGGTACCCGGACGCAGCCGAGATCCTGCTGCTGGGGCGGGGGTTCGCGGCGGAGTTCCCGGCGCTGGCGAAGGAGATCCGGGCGCTGCCGCCGGACCGGGCGGCCGCCTACCTGCGCGGGGTCGGGCGGGGGCCGGTGCGGGTGATCGAGCCGGCGGACCTGCCGGCCGCGATCGGGGCCGGCACGCTGGTGGTGCCGGACGAGGACGTGCTGCGCGAGCTGGTCGAGCGGCATTCGCTCGGCGCAACGCGCGAGGTCGTGTTCGACCGGACCTTCCTGCGCTGGGACCGGTCCTGGAGCGCGGCGCAGCGGCCGGCCGACTGGGACGGCGCGGTCGGCGTGGACGAACTGTCCCGCCGGCTGCTCGGCGCGGCGGTCGCCGCGGCCGGCCGCAGCTCGGACTGGTGGCGGCAGGTCGGCGCGGTCGCCGCCCGTGACGGCGCCGTGCTGGCCACCGCGCACAACCAGCACCACCCGACCGAGTACGCGCCGTACCTGGATGGCGACCCGCGCAACAGCTACCGGCGCGGCGAGCGGATCGACCTGTCGACGGCGATCCACGCGGAGGCGGCGATCGTGGCCCGGGCCGCCCGCGACGGCCGCCCGCTGGCCGGCGCCGATCTGTACGTCTCCACGTTCCCGTGCCCGGCCTGCGCCCGGCTGGTCGCCGAGGCCGGCTTCCGGCGGGTGTACTTCGCCGGCCCGTACTCGCTGCTGGACGGGGAGAACGTGCTGCGCCAGGCCGGCATCCAGCTCTACTGGGTCGACCTGGCTAGCCCGGCGACCCCGGCCGGGAGCTGAGCTTCAGCCGGACCGGCTGGTGGGCCGGGTCGGCCACGTCCCCGACGATCACGTGTACGTGCACGTGGTAGATCGTGCCGCCGGAGTAGCGGCAGTCGCCGTTGCGGCTACCCAGCCCGTAGTAGGTCAGGCCGTAGTGCTCGCGCACCCAGCCGAGCGCCGGCCAGAAATCCGCCTGCGCGGCCGCGGAGAGGTCGAGCAGGTCGGCCACGTGCTCGTCCGGCACCAGCAGCAGGTGCAGCCTGGTGCCGGCGTACGGGAACTCGTTCGGCGTGACCGTCCACAGTGGAGTGCGGTGCAGGATCGGCTGGTTCCCGTCGGCGGCCAGGTGTTCCGGACAGAAGACGCAGGTGCCGGCCGCATCCAGGGCGCGCATGTCCGCCCGCTGCGCGTCGGTTCGCGCGTTGCCGAGGTAGTAGAGCGGCATGTCAGCGCCGTTCGTATCGCTGCCACGAGTACGGGACCTCGGCGTCGGTGGCCAGTTCGGTCGTTTCGGCCAGGGTGAAGCCGCCCAGCCAGCCGGGCGGCATCACGACGTCACCGGGGATCTCGGCGTGCAGCCGGGTCAGGTACACCCGGTCCACTTCGGACAGCGCGGCCGCGTAGACGCCGGCACCGCCGATCACGAACACCTCGTCCCGGCCGGCAAAACCCTCGATCGCGCGGGCCACCGAGAGCGCCGCCGGCACCGACGGCTGCGGCAGCACCGGCCCGTCCGCGGCGCGCGCGGCACTGGTCACCACCACGCTGATCCGGCCCGGCAGCGGGTGCCCTAGACGGTCCACAATGGACTCGTGGGTGCGCCGGCCGACGACGACGACGTGCCCGGTGGTCAGCTCGCGGAACCGGCTCAGGTCGGCCGGCAGGTACCAGGGCAGGCTGCCGCTGCGGCCGATGACGCCGTTCTCCGCCGCCGCGACGATCAGCGAGGTCCTCACGGGGCCACCGGGATGCGGCCGATGCCGGGGTGCGGGGCGTAGTCGGTGAGCTCGAAGTGCTCGGCCCGGAAGTCGTGGATGTCGGTCACCGCGCGGCCCGCCGCGGTCAACTGGACGGTGGGCAGCCGGCGCGGCTCGCGGTCGAGCATCAGCCGCACCTTGTCCACCTGGTCGGCGTAGACGTGCGCGTCCGAGATCGTGTGGTAGTAGCTGGCGGCCGGGTAGCCGGTGAGGCTGCTCCAGCATCAGCAGCAGCGCCGCGTACTGCACCATGTTCGACGGCACCCCGACCGGCACGTCGCCGGAGCGCTGGAACATGTGCAGGTGCAACCGTCCATTGAGGACGCGGACGTGCACCCAGCCGTGGCACGGCGCGATCGTCGTCCGGGCCCGCTTGCCGGCGCCGCGCACCTGGTACTGCGGGATCCACGGCGAGACGAAGTGGGTGCGGATCTCCGGCAGCTCGTTGATCTGCTCGACCAGGTGCCGGAACTGGTCGAACGAACCACCGTCGGAGGTCGGGAAGTCGTGGAAGGCGCCGCCGTACGACCCCGGGCCGATGTCGCCCGGCGGCAGCCCGCGCTTGCCGGTCTTCTCCGGGGTGGCCCACGGCATCCCACCAGTCGCAGCCGAACGCCGCCAGCTCCGGCAGCGTGGTCGCGCCGTTGATGAACGCGCACAGCTCGCCGATCGGCTTCTGCCAGAAGGCGGCGATGCTCCGCTCGGTGATCATGGGGAAGCCGTTGGCCAGGTCGTACCGCATCGTCTGCTGCATGAGGGTGAGTGCCGGCGGCCCCTGCCGGGTCGGCACCTCCTCGCCCTCAGCGAGGATCCGTTCGAGCACGTCGTGGTACTGGCTGTCCGGTTTGCGCTGGTCTACCAGCAGGTACTCCACCCGACCACCTCCGCCCCGCCCCGCGCTCCCCGGGGGCAGGCCGCCGAGCCTAGCTGGAAGGTCTGGCCGGCCAGGTGGGTTGCCGCCGGTATCTGACCCTTCACGGAAGAGGCGAGATGACCGCGACCACGGAGCGGGAGAAGACCCGGATCGAGACGTCACCGAAGCGGGTGCGGGCCTACCTCGGCGGCGCGGCGGTGGCCGACAGCACCAGCACCGCACTGGTCTGGGAGTTCCCGCACTACCCGACGTACTACTTCCCGGCCGGCGACATCCGGGCCGAGCTGGTGCCGACCGGGCGTACCGAGGAGACCAAGGGGATCGGCCCGGCCGAGCTCTACGACGTGGTCTCCGGCGGGAAGACCGCCCCGGGCGCGGCCCGCAGGCACCCGGCGGTGGCCGACGAGCGGCTGCACGACCTGGTCAAGCTGGACTGGAACGCGATGGACGACTGGTTCGAGGAGGACGAACTGGTCTACGTGCACGCCCGCAATCCGTACAGCCGGGTCGACATCCTGGGCAGCTCGCGGCACATCGAGGTGAAGGTGGACGGGGTGACCGTGGCCGACTCGCACCAGCCCCGGATCCTGTTCGAGACCGGGCTGCCGACGCGCTACTACCTGCCGCTCACCGACGTCCGGATGGACCTGCTGGAGCCGTCGGACACCAGCACGGCCTGCCCGTACAAGGGGATCGCGGCGTACTGGTCGGTGCAGGCCGGTGGCCGCAGTCACAAGGACCTGGTCTGGATCTACCGCACGCCGCTGCCGGAGAGCCAGAAGATCGCCGGGATGGCCTGCTTCTACAACGAGCGGGTCGAGCTCTACGTGGACGGCGTCAAGCAGGACCGGCCGAGCCGGCTGCGCTGAGGCAGCCGGCCCGGCACCGGGCGAAGGAGCGCGGGTCACCCGCCGGCGGTGGCCCGCGTCGCGGCCCGAACGGTCCGGGCCAGCACCAGCGCGCCGACCATGCCGGCCAGCGCCAGCACCGACAGCCAGCTGTAGACCTGGGTGATCGCGTGCGCCGACGCGTGCGGGCGGACGCGTCCGGCCAGGTTCAGGAACAGCGTGCCGTACACGGCGATCCCGATCACCTGGGCCAGCTGCATGGTCGTGGTGAGCAGGCCGCTGGCGTCCGCGGCGGCCGAGACCGGCACCCGCACCAGCGCCTGCGAGAGGATCGGGCTGAGCGCGCCGCCGAACCCGATACCCAGCAGCACCAGCGTCGGCGTGAGCCAGGGCTCGCCGCTGCCGCCGGCGTGCAGGCTGATGCCGACGCCGAGGTAGCCGACCGCAGCGAGGGCGAGCCCGATCGGGCTGACCGCGTGGTGCACGCCGGCCGGCAGCCGGCGCCAGAAGTAGCCGACCAGGCCGAACGTGGCGGCGGCCGGGGCGAACGTCAGGCCGGCCCGCAGCGCGGTGTCACCCAGGCCGAGCTGCAGGTGCAGCGCCAGCGTGAACAGGAACCCGCCGTAGGTGACCATGCCGGCGGCCAGCGCCAGCACGCCGGCGGTCATCCCGGGCGCGCGCAGCACGTTCAGGTTGAGCAGCGGGTCGCCGCCGCGGGCGGCGATACCCCGCTCGACCTGGACGAACACCGCCGCCAGCAGCAGGCCGGCGACCAGGCTCAGCCAGGTCCAGGCCGGCCAGCCCTGCTCCCGGCCGAGCACCAGCGGCAGCACGATCAGCAGCACCGCGGCGGACGCGGTGACCAGGCCGACCAGGTCGACCCGGCGGCCGCCGGGCACCCGACCGGCCGGCACCAGCCGCGGCACCAGCACCGCGAGCGCCAGCCCGATCGGCACGTTCAGCAGGAAGACCGGACGCCAGCCGGTGCCGAAGAGGTCGGCGGTGACGATCACCCCGCCGACGATCTGACCGGCCACCGCGCCGACCGCGATCACGGTGGCGTAGACGCTGAGCGCCCGGGTCCGGGCCGCGCCGGTGAACTCGCGCTGGATCACGCTGAAGATCTGCGGCACCATCCCGGCCGCGCCGGCGCCCTGCACGAACCGGGCCGCGATCAGCAGGCCGGTGGTCGGCGCCAGCCCGCAGGCCAGCGAGGCGAGCGTGAAGGTGACCAGCCCGCCGAGGAACAGGTTCCGGGTGCCGAACGTGTTGCCCAGCCGCGCCGCCGTGATCAGCAGCATCGCGTACGTGATGGTGTAACCGGAGATGATCAACTGCAGCGCCGAGCCGGACGCGTGCAGGTCGGCGCCGATCGTCGGCATCGCCACGTTCACGATGGTCGCGTCCAGCAGGGCCATGAACTGGCCGGTGACCAGCACCGCCAGCATGATCCAGCGGCGCCGGTCGACCGCCGCGGCCGGATCCGCGCCGGCCGGCACGGATTTGTCGGTGGGCAGTGTTGTAGTGCTCATGTCGCCACCGTGCGGGCTGGCGGCACCGGGTGCAGAGAGCCTGCTGATCCTGGTAGTAGCAGCACCTGCTACCAGGATCAGCCAGGGGTGAGGATGGTCCCGTGACCGTGTACCCCGGCGACCTCCTCCGCTCCGCTCCTCACTCGCTGGCGCTCGCTGCGATGCTCACTCCGGAGGCCGCCTCATGACCACGATCGAGGAGCCGACCACCGCGCCGGTCCGGGTGGCGCCGGCGGCCCGGCCGCCCGGCGGGCGGCCCGGTGAGCGGCGGGCCGAGCTGGCCGAGTTCCTGCGGGTCCGCCGGTCCCGGATCAGCCCGGCCGACGTCGGCCTGCCGCCCGGCTTCCGCCGCCGGACGCCGGGCCTGCGCCGGGAGGAGGTGGCCCAGCTCGCCGGCGTGGGGGTCACCTGGTACACGTGGCTGGAGCAGGGCCGCAAGATCCACGTCAGCGTCCAGGTGCTGGCCGCGATCGCCCGCACCCTGCGGCTGGACGACACCGAGCGCGAACACCTGTTCCGGCTGGCCGAGACGCCGGCGCTCCCGGCGGCCGCCGAGACGGCGGTCGTCCCGGACACCGTGCTGGAGATCATGACCGCGCTGGAGCCGCTGCCGGCCAGCCTGCTGAACAGCCGGTTCGACGTGCTGGCCCGCAACGCCGGCTACCGCCGCCTGTTCAGCGACTGGCACGACGGCGACTGCGAGCTGCACAACGTGCTCTGGTGCTGCTTCGTCGAGGAGCACACCGCCGAGCGGTTCCTGAACATGGCCGAGACCCTGCCCCGGATGGTCGGCACGCTGCGCGCCTCGTTCGCCCACCACCTGGGCGAGCCGGCATGGACCGGGTTCATCCGGCGGCTCAGCCAGGCCAGCCCGGAGTTCGCCGGGCTCTGGGCCCGGCACGACGTGGCCCAACCGGCGGACACCACCAAGCGCTTCTGGCAACCCGGCGTCGGCGTGCTGACGCTGCGTTCGACCAGCCTGGCGGTGGTTGGGATGCCGGAGACCCGGATCGTCACGTACACCCCGGCGGACGAACACACCCGGCGCTGGCTGCACGCCGCGTAGGCACCCCTCGACTACAGTTCGTAGCGGCTACCTACGGACTGTCATGGGGGACGTGTGCGTCGACGTCATGCCGCCCGCTGGTCGATCCTGCCCGCCACCGTGCCCCGCCCGGCCGTGCCCCGCCGCACCCCGCCCCGCCCGGCCGCGAACCGCCTGGCCGCGAACCGTCGCACCCCGCTCCGGCTGGCCGCGAACCGGCCGGGCGCGAAGCGGCCGGGCGCGAAGCGGCCGGGGGTGACCTGCCTCGGCGCGGTCTGCCTCGCCGGCCTGCTGGTCGGGGTGCCGGCCGCGCCGCCCGCGGCGGCCGACAACCTGACCGCCTCCGGCAACCGGGCCCGGACCGGCTGGGACAGCGCCGAGCCCGGGCTGGCCCCGGCCGAGGTCACCGCCGGCGACTTCGGCCAGCAGTTCGACACCCGGGTGGACGGCAGCGTCTACGCCCAACCGCTGGTCATCGGCGACACCGTGGTGATCACCACCGAGCGGGCCAGGGCGTACGGGCTGGACGCGAGCACCGGCGCGGTCCGCTGGAGCCGCTCGTTCGGCGCGCCGTTCCAGGCCGGCACCATCGGCTGCGGCGACCTCACCCCGGACCTGGGCCAGACGTCCACCGGCGTCTACGACCCGGCCGCCGACCTGGTCTACCTGACCACGAAGATCGCCGACGGACCGACGCCGCGGCAGCCGCACTGGTACCTGCACGCCGTCCGGCCGTCCGACGGCACCGAGCCGGCCGGCTTCCCGGTCATCCTGCAGGGCACCGCGGACAACGACCCCACGGTCACCTTCGACCCCTACCTGCAACTGCAGCGGACCGGCCTGCTGCTCGCCAACGGCACCGTCTACCTGGGCTTCGGCGCGCACTGCGACATCGGCGGGTACCGCGGTTGGGTGATCGCCGTCCAGGTCGCCGGCGGGCCGCCGCTGGTCCGGTCGGTCTGGACCAGCGAGGCGAGCACGGGCGGCGGCGCCGGGATCTGGCATGCCGGCGGCGGGCTGATGAGCGACGGCAACGACGCCAACGGGCGGGCCCGGATCTTCCTGGCCACCGGCAACGGGCTGTCCCCGCCGGTCGGCCCCGGCCGCCGGCCGCCCGGGTTCCTCGGCGACGCGGTGGTCCGGATCGGGCTGGACGCCAGCGGCCACCTGACCGCCAGGGACTTCTTCGCCCCGCACGATGTCGCCGCGCTGGCCCAGGACGACAAGGACCTGGGCGCCGGCGGCCCGGTCGCGCTGCCCGACTCGTTCGGCACCGCGCGGCACCCGCACCTGCTGGTCGAGGACGGCAAGGACGGCCGGATCTTCCTGCTCGACCGCGACCACCTCGGTGGCCGCCAGCAGGGCCCCGGCGGCACCGACGCCGCGGTCCAGGTGCTCGGGCCGTTCCGCGGCGTCTGGGGGCACCCGGCGGTCTATCCGGGCGAGGGCGGCTGGGTCTACTACGTGGAGAACAGCGGCCCGATGCGGGCGTACGCGCGGTCGGTCACCACGGCCGGCGACCCGGCGCTGTCCGCGGTCGGCGCCAGCATGGAGACGTTCGGCTACACCTCGGGTTCGCCGGTGGTCACCTCGGACGGCACCCGCCCCGGCTCGGCACTGGTCTGGACCATCTACTCCACCGGCGGCGGTGGCACCGGCGCCCAACTGCGGGCGTACGACGCGGTGCCGAGCGGCGGCACGCTGCGGCTGCGCTGGTCCGCCCCGATCGGGGTCACCTCGAAGTTCGCCCTGCCGGCGACCAGCCGGGGCCGGGTGTACGTCGGCACCCGGGACGGGCACGTGCGCGCGTTCGGCCGGCCGGCCAGCGCGCTGCTGTCCGGTCGGCCGGTCGACTTCGGGCTGGTGCCGGTCGGCGCCGGTGCCGAGCTCACCGCGCGGCTGACCGCCGGCGGCCCGGTCACGATCACCGGCGTGGCCGCCAGCGGCGCGGGTTTCGGCGCCGACCCGACCGGACTGCCGGTCACGCTGGCCGCCGGCGAAGTGCTGGCGATCCCGGTGCGGTACGACCCGGTCGCGGCCGGCCCGGTCACCGGCACGCTCACGGTGACGACCGACCGCGGCCGGGCGCTGGCCGACCTGCACGGCGTCGGGGCCGCGCCGGGCCTGGCCGCCGCGCCGACCACGCTGGACTTCGGCCCGACGCCCACCACGACCGCGCCCACCCGCACGGTCGTGGTGAGCAACAGCGGCACCCAGCCGGAGACGGTGCTCGCGGTGACCGGGCCGGCGGCCCCGTTCACGGCGACCGGCCTGCCACCGGTCGGCACGGTCATCCCGCCGCAGCAGTCGGTGGCGATCACGGTCGGGTACCGGCCGGTGCTGCCGGCCGTCGACTCGGGCCAGCTGGCCGTCACGTCCACCCGGTCCACGCTGGTGGTGCCGCTGGCCGGGGTGGCCCAGGCCGGCCGGGGCCGGCTCAGCCTGCTGCCGCCCCGGCTGGACTTCGGCGACACCGTGCTCGGCAGCGCCCGCACGCTCAGCTTCGACCTGGCGAACACCGGCAACGTCCCGGTCACGATCACCAAGGCGAAGGCGCCGGCCGGAGCGTTCGGCACGGCCAACCCGATGTCGGAGGGCATCACGATCGGCCCCGAGGACACCTTGCACCAGGACGTCACGTTCGCGCCGACCGACCGCGGCACGGCCTCCGGGCGGTACGAGATCACCACGGACGACGGGCGGGGCGTGCAGGCGGTCACGCTGACCGGGGCCGGCGTGCCCGGGGTGCCGCTGCCGGCGCCGACCGGCACCGGCTGGGCCCGAACCGGCTCGGCTGCCGCCCGCGGCACGGATCTGGTGCTCACCGCGGCGCGGGCAGACCAGACCGGCTCGGCCTTCGCCCGCACCACGGTGCCCAGCGACGGGCTGACCGCCCGGTTCACCGCCGAGATCAGCGGTGGCACCGGCGCGGACGGGCTGACCTTCACGCTGCTGCCGGCGTCCGCTCCGGCCACCTCGCTCGGCCGCCCGGGCAGCTCGCTCGGCTTCGGCGGGCTGCCCGGCGCGGTCGCGGTCACCCTGGACACCTTCCAGAACAGCACCGACCCGGGCCCGAACTTCGTCGCGGTGGCCACCGGGCGGCGGGCGCCATCCGACGCGCTGGTCTACGCCGCCACGTCCACCGACCTCGGCCCGCTGCGCACCGGCAGCCACCAGGTGACCGTGAACGTCTACAACGGGCACCTCCGGGTAACCGTGGACGGCGACCTGAAGATCGACGCCGCGGTACCGCTGCCGGCCGACGTCCGCCCGGGCTTCACCGCCGCCACCGGCGGCCGGACCCAGCGGCACGTGGTCCGGGACGTGCTGATCAGCACGCCGGGGTAGCCGGCTGGCCGTATCGTCGGGGCGGCGCGGCCGGCCCGTCGGCCGCGCCGGGCTTGCCGAAGCGGGCCGGCGTTGCCGGAGCGGGCCGGGCTTGCCGGAGCGGGCCGGGCTTGCCGAAGCGGGCCGGGCTTGCCGAAGCGGGCCGGGCTTGCCGAAGCGGGCCGGGCTTGCCGAAGCGGGCCGGGCTTGCCGAAGCGAGCCGGGCGTGGCGAAGCAGATGGGGCGTGGCGAGGCGGAGGGGGCGGCGTGACGATCCGCAAGATCGCGGCGATCGGCCACCCCGTGCTGCGGACACCGACCCGGCTGGTCACTCCGGACGAATTGGCCGACCCGGCCACCCAGCGGCTGATCGACGACCTGATCGACACGATGCGGGACGCCCACGGCGCCGGCATCGCCGCCCCGCAGGTGCACGAGCCGGTCCGGATCGCGGTGATCGAGGTGGACGGCAACCCGCGCTACCCGTACAAGCCGCCGATCCCGCTGACCGTGCTGGTCAACCCGGTCCTCGAGCCGATCGGCGAACCGACGGTGGTGATCAACGAGGGCTGCCTCTCGGTCCCGCTGCGCGGCGACCTGACCCGGCACGTCGAGATCCGGGTCCGCTACCTGGACCGGGCCGGGGTCGAACACGTCGAGGTCAGGCGCGGGCTGACCGCCGGCACCTTCCAGCACGAGATCGACCACCTGGACGGCACGCTGATCGTCGACCGGATCGACCCGCGCACCCTCGCCACCTGGGACCAGTTCGACCGCCACCACCGCGCCACCTTCATCGACCGCATCACCCGTTTCGTCAACACCATCGGCTCGTGACGGTGTTGCCCGGCCGCCGCATGACCGCGTACCCCGGCGGCCACCCCCGCTCCGCTCCGCACTCGCCGGCGCTCGCCCCGATGCTCACCGCGGCGGCCGCCGTATGACCGCGTACCCCGGCGGCCACCTCCGCTCCGCTCCGCACTCGCCGGCGCTCGCTGCGATGCTCACTGCGGCGGCGGCCGCATGAGCTCGCCGGCAGGGCTCGGCCCGCAGCCCGCGGCCGGGCCGAGCTACTGGTGCGAGTGGGCCTGGCTCGGCGGGGCGGCGGTGACCGCAGCCGTACTGCTGGAGACGGCCGGCGGCCGGATCACCGCGGTCACCCCGAACGCCGCGCAGCCGGCCGGCGCGGTGCCGCTGCCCGGGATCACGCTGCCCGGGCTGGCTAACGTGCACTCGCACGCGTTCCACCGGGCGCTGCGCGGGCGCACCCACCGGCCCGGCTCGTTCTGGTCCTGGCGCGAGCAGATGTACGCCCTGGCCGAGCGGCTCACCCCGGACAGCTACCACGCACTGGCCCGAGCCGTGTTCGCCGAGATGGCCCTGGCCGGGGTGACCGCGGTGGGCGAGTTCCACTACCTGCACCACGCCCCCGGCGGCCGGCGCTACACCGACCCGAACGCGATGGGCGCGGCGCTGATCGCCGCGGCCGCCGACGCCGGCATCCGGATCACCCTGCTGGACACCTGCTACCTGGCCGGTGGGGTCGACGTCCCGATCACCGGCGTGCAGGTGCGGTTCTCCGACGGCTCCGCCACCGCCTGGGCCGACCGGGTCGAGGCGCTGGCCGGTGCGGTCGGCCCGGCGGCGCCGGTGCGCGGTCCCGGTCCGGTGGCCCGGGTGGGCGCGGCGGTGCACTCGGTCCGGGCGGTGCCGCCGGGCGCGATCGCCGAGGTGGCCCGGTGGGCAGCCGAGCGGGGCGCGCCGCTGCACGTCCACCTGTCCGAGCAGCCGGCCGAGAACGAGGCCTGCCTGGCCCACTACGGGCGTACCCCGACCGAACTGCTGGCCGGGGCCGGCGCGCTGACCGCCGGCACCACCGCGGTGCACGGCACCCACCTGACGGTCGCCGACCGCGCCCTGCTCGCCGGCACCGGCACCGGCGTCTGCCTGTGCCCGACCACCGAGCAGGAACTGGCCGACGGCATCGGCCCGGCCGCCGCGCTGCGCTCGGGCGGCGTCCCGCTGAGCCTCGGCAGCGACTCGCAGGCGGTGATCGACCTGCTCGCGGAGGCCCGCGCGGTCGAACTGGACGAGCGCCTCGCCACCCAAACCCGCGGCCACTTCACCGCGGCGGACCTGCTCACCGCCGCCACCGCCACCGGTATGCGCGCGCTCGGCTGGGACGCCGGCCGGATCGAGCCGCGCCGGCTGGCCGACCTGGCCACCGTCGGCCTGGGCAGCGTCCGGCTGGCCGGCATCCGCCCGGCGGACGCCCTGGAACACCTCGTCTTCGCCGGCACCGCCGCGGACATCACCCACACGATCGTCGCCGGCGAGCTGATCGTCGCCGACGGCCGGCACCGCCACCTGGACCCCGCCGCCGCCCTCCGCACCGCCCTCACCCCCCTCGACCCGAACCCGGTGAGGACTTCCACCCCCGGGTGACGGCTTCACCCCCACCAGTGACGCCCCTCCGCCACCACCCGCAACCCGAAAACATCACCCGCCACACCAACCCGTCACTCGCGCCGCGAAGCCATCACTCGCGCCGCGAAGCACAGCCCGCTGACGCCCCGGGTGACGACCTCACCCCGCCACTGACGCCCCAGCGCCACCACACGCCAGACCAAAACGTCTGTGACTCGCGCGAAGCGACCCTGCGGTGACGACCTCCACCCACCAGTGAGGACTTCCACCCCCGGGTGACGGCTTCACCCCCGCCAGTGAGGCCCCTCCGCCACCACCCGCAACCCGAAAACGTCACCCGCCACACCAACCCGTCACCCGCGCCACGAAGCCATCACTCGCGCCACGAAGCACAGCCCCACTGACGCCCCGGGTGACGACCTCACCCCGCCACTGACGCCCCAGCGCCACCACGCGCCATACAAAACGTCACTCGCCCCGCCCCGCCCCGCGAAGCGTCACTAACCCGCGCGGAGCGACCCCCCAGTGACGCCTCCCGCTCCCGGGTGACGGCTTCACCCCCGCCAGTGACGCCTCTCCGCCGCCACCCGCGACGCTAGAACGTCACCCGCCACACCAACCCGTCACCCGCGCCGCGAAGGCATCACTCGCGCCGCGAAGCACAGCCCCACTGACGCCGCAGGCGACGACCTCACCCCGCCACTGACGCCCCGGCGCCACCACCCGCCAGACAAAAACGTCACCCGCCCCGCCACGCCATCACCCGCGCCGCGAAGCGTCACTAACCCGCGCGGAGCGACCCCACGGGGACGACATCCACCCCAGTGACGCCTCCCACCCTCGGGTGACGGCTTCACCCCCACCAGTGACGCCCCTCCGCCACCACCCGCAACCCGAAAACATCACCCGCCACACCAACCCGTCACCCGCGCCGCGAAGGCATCACCAACCCGCGCGGAGCGGCCCCGCGGTGACGCCTCCCACCCACCAGTGACGGCTTCACCCCCGCCCGTGACGCCCCTCCGCCACCACCCGCAACCCGAACGCATCACCCGCCACACCAACCCGTCGCCCGCGCCGCGAAGGCATCACCGGGGCGGGGCTGGTGGGCGGAGCGGGGCAGCGGTAACGTCCTACCGGATCTGATAGGAAGACTTCCTAACCATTGGAGTCTGCCGATGCGCCCGCTGCGGTCGTCCGTGCTCGTCCTGGTGGCTCTGCTGGCGGCCGGGGCCGCCAGCCCGGCGGCGCCGGTGGCGGCGGCGCCGGTGGCGGCGGCGCCGGTGGCGGCAGCGCCGGTGGCGGCGCCGCCGGTCACGGCGCTGGTCCGGGTCGACCAGCTCGGCTATGCCCCGGGCGAGAGCAAGCAGGCCTACCTGATGACCTCGGCGGCCTCGCCGGGCGCCCGGTTCACGGTGTGGGACGCGGCCGGCCGGCTGGTCCTGGCCGGCCGGGCCGGCGCCAGCCTGGGCAGCTGGAACGCCCGCTTCCCGGCGGTTTACCCGCTCGACTTCAGCCGGCTCGACCGGCCCGGTACGTACCGGATCGCGGTCGGCGACCTGAGCGCGCCGTCGGCGCCGTTCCAGGTCGCGCCGGCCGGCCGGCTCTGGCGGCCACGGGTGGCCGACGCGGTCGCGTTCTTCCAGGCCCAGCGGGACGGTGCCGAGGTGCTGCCCGGCCCGCTGCGGCGGCAACCCGCGCATCTGAACGACGCCGCGGCCGGGGTCTACGCGCACCCGGCGTACGAGGACCCGGACAGTGACGTGATCGTCGGTGACAGCCTGCGCCGGATCGGCGGTCCGGTCGACCTCGAGGGCGGCTGGTTCGACGCCGGCGACTTCATCAAGTTCACCCACACCACCGCCTACGCCGACAGCCTGCTGCTGGTCGCCCAGCGCGACCTCGGCCGCACGGCGCCGGCCACGCTCGACCGGGAGATCAGGTTCGGCCTGGACTGGCTCGGCAAGGCCTGGGACCCGGCCCACAACAGGCTCTACATCCAGGTCGGCATCGGCTCCGGCAACTCCGCCGGCACCTTCGCCGGCGACCACGACCTGTGGCGGCTGCCCGAGGCGGACGACAGCCTGACCGGCGCCGAGAACCGGTACCTCAGCCACCGGCCGGCGTTCGGCACCGACGCCGGTCCCGGCCGGTTGGCGCCGAACCTGGCCGGCCGGGTCGCCGCCACCTTCGCCCTCGCCGCGCAGGTGGACGCGGTGCGCGCACCGGCCCGGGCCCGCGCCGAGCTGGCGCTGGCCGCGCAGGTGTTCAGCCGGGCCAAGACCACCGGCGTCACCGAGGCGGACGTGGTCACCGCGCTGCCGCACGCGTTCTACCCGGAGAGCGCCTGGCGGGACGACCTGGAACTGGGCGCCACCGAGCTGGCCCGGGCCGGCTACCTGCTGCACGACCGGCGGGCCGCCGGCTGGCTGGCCACCGCGGGTCACTGGGCCAGCGCGTACCTGGCCACCGAGGCCGGCGGCGACACGCTGAACCTGTACGACGACAGCGCGCTGGCGCACGCCGAGCTGATCCCGCTGCTCCGCGCCCACCGCGGTCACCTGGCGGTCACCCCGGCCCGGCTGATCGCCGACCTGCGCGCCCAGCTGGCGATCGGGCAGGCCCGGGCCGCCGCCGACCCGTTCCGCGCCGCTGGCAACTACGACGACTTCGACGTGGCCTCGCACACGTTCGGGCTGGTCGCGACCGCAGCGCTGTACCGGCAGGCGACCGGCAGCCGGGCCTACGACCGGTTCGCCAGCGAGCAACGCAACTGGGTGCTCGGCGCGAACCCGTGGGGCATGTCGATGATGATCGGCGTCGGCAGCACGTTCGCGGACTGCCCGCAGCACGTGGTGGCGAACCTGGCCGGAAGCCTCGACGGCAGCCGGCCGGTACTGCGCGGCGCGGTGGTGAACGGCCCGAACGACGCCAGCCTGTTCGACGACGGGCTGGGCGACTTCTTCGACACCGGCCGCACCTGCCCGCCGGACGGCGGCGACCGGTACGCCGCGTTCACCGGCCACGGCAGCCGGCTGGTGGACGACGTCCGGTCCTGGCAGACGGTGGAACCGGCGCTCGACTTCACCGCGACCGCCGCCCTCGCCTTCGCCCTGATCGGCCGCTGACCCCGAGCCGGGTCAGCCACTGACCCGGCAGGCCCGGCCGCCCCGCCAACCCGACGAGCCCGCCGCCCCGCCAGCCCGGTGGGCCCGCCGCCCCGCCAGCCCGGTGGGCCCGCCAGCCCGGTGGGCCCGCCAGCCCGGTGGGCCGGTGGGCCCGGCGGGCCGGCCGCCGGGCTGACCAGCCGGTCAGCCGGGCCGGCTGACCGGCTGACCGGGAGAAGCTGACCGGCCTACCGGGAGAACCGGTCGGGCGGGCAGCCGAAGTCGGGGCCGGCCGGCCAGCCGCCGGCCGGGGGCGGCACGCCGACGACATCGGCGGCCAACCGGACCACGCCGACGAACAGCGCGTCCCGGGCGGCCTCGCCGTGGAAGCTGAGGTGCCCGTACGCCTCCAGCGAGACGAACCCGTGCAGCGCCGCCCAGGCGTGCAGCAGGCCCTGGAAGACCGCAGCCGACAGCTCCGGCTCCGCGGTCAGCTCGCCGTCGGCGATGTCGGCGGCCAGGCCCGGGTCAACCTCGGTCAGCCGCGGTGGGCGCAGCCGCCCGGCGAGCTTCGCCTCGTACGCGACGCTCTTGAGCGCTGTCATCGCCCGCCGCGCCGCCTCCGTGGTCGGCCCCTCCTCGGGCGCCGCGTAGCCCGGCACCGGCGGGCCGAGGACCAGCGCGAACCGGTGCGGCTCGCGGACAGCCCAGGTACGCAGGGCCTGGCAGATCGCCATCAGCCGGCCGCCCACGTCGTCGGTCGGCACCGCGTCCCGCGCCTGCTCCAGGGATTTGGCCAGGTCGGTGTAGGCGTCCGCGATCAGCGCGGTGAGCAGTTCGTCCCGGCCGTCGAAGTAGCGGTACAGGCCGGGCGCGGACATCTGCATGTCACGCGCGATGTCGGCGAACCGGACCTCGGTGGAGCCGCTGTCCCGCATCCGGGCCAGCGCCACGTCCTTGATCTCCCGGAGCGTTGCCTCGCGGGTGATCTCACGCCGGGTAGGCACCGGCACCACCTCCTTGTGGTTGGTCCAACTCGCTGACCTGCACTCTTATCTGTTTCTCATCGTCGCATCAGTGAAACCTCTTGACAAGACTACAGCTCATCGCGTTAGTTATGACTCGTCGCACAGTTACAGCTCATCACGATCTATCTTCCAGGGGGCACCAGTGTCCACGTCCACCCTCGACCGACCGGTAGCGGCGCAACCGCCGACCGCGCCGCGGGTCGGCGTACTCGGTCGGCTGGCCGGCTTCGCCCACCGTCGGCGCGGCACCGTCGTGCTGGTCTGGCTGGCGGCAGTGGTCGCCACGATCGGGTTGTCCGCCGCGTTCGCGGGCGAGTTCCGGGCCGACTACACCGCCCGCGGCTCCGACTCGCGCACCGCGCAGGACCTGCTCACCGCCCGGTTCCCGGCGCAGTCCGGGCAGACCGTGGACGTGGTGCTGCACAGCTCCGGTCCGCTCACCGCGCCGGCCACGAAGTCGGAGGTCAGCGCGCTGCTGGCGAAGATCGGCGGGGTGCCGCATGTGCGCGCCATCGCCGACCCGTACCAGGTGCCGGACGCGATCGCCGCGGACGGCCGCACCGGCCGGGCCACCGTCCAGCTCGACGTGACCATCCCGGACGACATGCCCATCGCCGATACCAAGCAGATCATGTCGCTGGCCGAGGCGGCCAGCGCCCAGGGCCTGCAGGTCGAGCTCGGCGGCCAGGTGGTGCAGCAGGCCCAGCAGGGCAGCATCGGCTCGGAGGGCATCGGGCTCGCCGCGGCCGCGCTGATCCTGCTGATCGTGTTCGGTTCGGTGGTCGCCGCCGGCCTGCCGATCGTGGTCGCAGTGACCGGCGTCGCGATCAGCGGCGCGCTGGTCGGCCTGTTCGCCGCCCTGCTGGACGTGCCCAACTGGTCGACCTCGCTCGCCGCGATGATGGGCATCGGCGTCGGCATCGACTACGTGCTGCTGATGGTCACCCGGTACCGCGAGTACCTGGGCCGCGGCCTGCCGGCCCGGTCCGCGGTGATGGCCACCGCCGACACCGCCGGCCGGTCCGTGCTGGTCGCCGGCAGCACCGTGATCATCAGCCTGCTCGGCCTGTTCGGGATGGGGCTGACCGCGATGCGTGGCGCCGCGGTCGTCACGATCGCCGCGGTCGCGGTCGTCGTCCTCGCCGCCACCACGCTGTTCCCGGCGCTGCTCGGGTACGTCGGCACCCGCATCGACCGGCTCCGGCTGCCCGGGCTGCGCCGGCACCCGGAGCGCGACGGTGCGCTGTCGGCCCGGTGGAGCCGCGGCGTGCAACGCCGGCCCTGGGTCGCGACGCTGGCCGGGTTCGGCATCCTGGCCGTGCTCACGCTGCCGGTGCTGACCATCAAGTTCGGCTTCCCGGACGCCGGCAACGACGGCGCGAGCACCACCAGCCGGCAGGCGTACCAGCTGCTCAGCGACGGCTTCGGGCCGGGCGCCAACGGGCCGCTGCTGCTGTCCGCCGAGCTGTCCGGGCCGGCCGACCAGACCGCGCTGACCGGGCTGGCCGACCGGCTGCGGCAGACCCCGGGCGTGGCCGCGGTGCTACCGCCCCGGCTGAACGAAGCCGCTGACACGGCCGTGCTGACCGTGCTGCCGACCACCAGCCCGCAGTCCACCGAGACCAAGAACCTGGTGCATACGCTGCGCGACACCGTGGTGCCGGCCGCGACCGCCGGCAGCGGGCTGCAGGTCTACATCGGTGGCGCCACCGCGGCGGCGATCGACAGCACCGCCGACACCGCGTCCCGGCTGCCGCTGCTGATCGTCGGCGTGGTCGGGCTCTCCTTCCTGCTGCTGCTCACCGTGTTCCGCAGCCTGGTGCTGGCGATCAAGGCGGCGGTGCTGAACCTGCTCTCGCTGGGCGCGGCGTACGGGGTGGTCGCGCTGGTGCTGCAGGGCGGCTGGGCCGGCCGGCTGGTCGGCATCGACACACCGACCCCGCTGCCCGCGTTCATCCCGGTGCTGATGTTCGCGGTGCTGTTCGGGCTCTCCATGGACTACGAGGTGTTCCTGCTCTCCCGGATCCGGGAAAACTGGCTGCGCTCGGCCGACAACGCCGGCAGCGTGACCGACGGTCTGGCCGCCACCGCCCGGGTGATCACCGCCGCGGCCGCCATCATGATCGCGGTGTTCGCCGCCTTCGTGCCCAGCCCGGACGTGATCCTGAAGGTGATCGGGGTCGGCATGGCCGCGGCGATCCTGATCGACGCGACCGTGGTGAGGCTGCTGCTGGTGCCGGCGCTGATGCACCTCTTCGGCCGGCTGAACTGGTGGCTGCCGGGCTGGCTGAGCCGGGTGCTGCCGCGGGTGAACATCGAGGGCGCCGATGACCATGGCGCCGGCGAACCGGTGGCGAGCACCCCGCCGCCGGCCCGCCCCGGCCGGCTCACCCCGGAGTTGGACCCGGTCGGCTAGCTGGAACCAGCCGCTCCCGCCGCCCGGCCGCTACCCCGCCGTCGGGTCGGTGTTCTCCCGCCGGCGGATGTGCTCGACGATCTCGTCGATCGCCTGCGGCAGCGGGATGCCGTTGTGTTGCGAGCCGTCCCGGTAGCGGAACGAGACCGAGCCGGCGGCGACGTCCTCGTCCCCGGCGATCAGCAGGTAGGGCACCTTCTGCCGGGCGGCGGTCCGGATCTTCTTCTGCATCCGGTCGTCCGAGTCGTCCACCTGCACCCGGACGCCGTGGGCCCGCAACCGGTCGGCGAGCACGGTCAGGTAGGGCACGTGCGCGTCGGTGACCGGGATGCCGACCGCCTGCACCGGCGCCAGCCAGGTCGGGAAGGCGCCGGCGTAGTGCTCGGTGAGGATGCCGAAGAACCGCTCGACCGAGCCGAACAGCGCCCGGTGGATCATGTACGGCTGCTGCCGGCTGCCATCGGCGGCCTGGTACTGCAGCTCGAACCGCATCGGCAGCTGCAGGTCGACCTGCAGCGTCGAGATCTGCCAGCGCCGGCCGATCGCGTCCCGGACGTGCACGTCGATCTTCGGCGCGTAGAAGGTGGCCTCCCCCGGCGCGACCACGTACGGGATGCCGGCCTTGACCAGCGCCGATTCCAGCGCGGCCTCGGCATGGTCCCACTGCTGCGAGGTGCCGATGAAGTCGTCCTTGCGGGTGGCCAGGTCGGCCTCGAAGTCGGTCAGCCCGAAGTCGCGCAACAGGTCCAGGACGAACTGCAGCAGCGAGGCCAGCTCGTCGGCGAGCTGCTCGGGCGTGCAGAAGATGTGCGAGTCGTCCTGGGTGAAGCCGCGGGCCCGGGTCAGCCCGCGCAGTACGCCGGACTTCTCGAACCGGTAGACCGTGCCGAGCTCGAACAGCCGCAGCGGCAGCTCCCGGTACGACCGGCCGCGGGACCGGAAGATCAGGATGTGGAACGGGCAGTTCATCGGCTTCGGGTAGTAGTCCGCGCCCTCCATCTGCATGGGCGGGTACATGTCGTCGCCGTACCACTGCAGGTGGCCGGAGATCTCGAACAGGGTCGACTTGGCCAGGTGCGGGGTGACCGCGAACTCGTACCCGCTCTGCTCGTGCCGCAGCCGGGCGTACTCCTCCAGCACCCGGCGGACGATCGCGCCCTTGGGGTGCCAGACCGCCAGCCCGCCGCCGATCTCGGCCGGGAACGAGAAGAGGTCGAGCTCGGCGCCGAGCCGGCGGTGGTCGCGCTTCTCCGCCTCGGCCACCCGGTGCAGGTGGCCGGCCAGCGCGTCCTTGGACTCCCAGGCGGTGCCGTAGATCCGCTGCAGCTGCGGGTTCCGCTCCGAGCCGCGCCAGTACGCCGCGGCCGGCCGGGTCAGCGTGAACGCCGGGATCCGCCGGGTGCTGGGCAGGTGCGGGCCCCGGCACAGGTCCGTCCAGACCCGGCTGCCGGCGGCGTCGATGTTGTCGTACATGGTGAGCTGGCCGGCACCGACCTCGGCCGCGGCACCGTCGGCGATCTCCGCCGCGGCGCCGCGCAGGTCGATCAGCTCCAGCTTGAACCGCTCGCCGGCCAGCTCGGCGCGGGCCTCATCGTCGGTCACCGGCCGCCGGGCGAACCGCTGGTCGGCCTTGACGATCTCGCGCATCCGCCGCTCGATCGCGACCAGGTCGTCCTGCTGGAACGGCCGGTCGGGAAGGAAGTCGTAGTAGAAGCCGTCCTCGATCGGCGGGCCGATGCCGAGCAGGGTGCCCGGGAACAGGCCCTGCACCGCCTGGGCCAGCACGTGCGCGGTGGAGTGCCGTAGCACGTCCCGGCCGGCCGGCGAGTCCAGCCCGACCGGCTCCACCTCGGTGTCCGCGGCCGGCGCCCAGGCCAGGTCGCGCAGCTCCCGGCCGGGCAGCGAACGCACCGCCACCGCACCGGTCGGGCCGTCCACCGGTATCCCCGCCGTCCGCAGCGCGGTCAGCGCGGTCGTGCCGGCCGGGACCGGGACGACGACGCGGGCAGCCGGCTGCACGGGCTGGGACATGGGACTCCCCTTCAGCTGAGCTCGAATTGAATGGCCACAGGGTAGCCACCCGTGCGGGCGCGGAGCGCACCACTTTTCCACCGGACGTGGCGTTGACGTAACTAAATTGACATCCTATGTTTCACGTGCGACACGATGTCCGCTCGGCGCACTCTTTGATCGATATATTCTGTTTCTGATCGCGAGAACGCCGATGAGCGGGCGGCAATCAGCAAGCGGCCACCGGGTGGGGCGATGCAGCCATCCCATGTATCGCCGAGCCCGCGCGGCCGACCGGCGCCGGGCCATGGACCGTAGCGCGGTCCGGCCCGGCCGTTCCGAGGAGCCCGCCGTGCCCCGACCACACCGCCCGATGGCCCGCCCGGCCGCTGTTCCCGGGCCGCCCGCCGACCGATCGGCCGGGCGCCGAAACGGCCCCGGCGGGCGCGCCCGCCGCCGGTCCACCGCGCTGGCCGGCGCCATGCTGGCGGTCCTCGGGTGCACCGCGGTCCCGATGCTGGCCGCCCCGCCGGCGTTCGCCCTGGCCAACGGTCTGGCCCGGACGCCGCCGATGGGCTTCAACAACTGGAACACCACCGGCTGCGGCAGCGTGTTCAACGAGGCGATGATCCGCGGCATCGCCGACACGTTCGTCTCCTCCGGGCTGCGGGACGCCGGCTACAACTACGTCAACATCGACGACTGCTGGGCCCGGCCGACCCGGGACGCCGGCGGCAACCTGGTCGCCGACCCGGCCCGCTTCCCCAGCGGGATCAAGGCGCTGGCCGACTACGTGCACGCCCGCGGCCTGAAATTCGGCATCTACACCAGCGCCGGCACCAAGACCTGTAACAGCGCCGGCTTTCCGGGTGCACTCGGGCACGAGCAGCAGGACGCCAACCTGTTCGCGTCCTGGGGCGTGGATTACCTGAAGTACGACAACTGCAATAACCAGAATGTCCCGGCGCAGCAGCGGTACACCGCGATGCGGGACGCCCTGGCCGCGACCGGCCGGCCGATCGTCTATTCGATCGTGGAGTGGGGCCAGAACGCGCCGTGGAACTGGGCCCCGGCGGTCGGCAACTCCTGGCGCACCACCGGCGACATCAGCGACAACTGGACCAGCATGATTAATATCTCGCACGCCAACGCCGGCCACGCCGCCGTCGCCGGCCCGGGTGCCTGGAACGACCCGGACATGCTCGAGGTCGGCAACGGGCGCATGACCGACACCGAGTACCGCACCCACTTCAGCCTCTGGGCGGTGATGGCGGCGCCGCTGCTGATCGGCTCGGACATCCGGTCCGCATCCGCCGCCACCCTGACCATCCTCAAGAACACCGAGGTGATAGCCGTCGACCAGGACCCGCTCGGTCGGCAGGCCAGCGTGGTCAGCTCCGCCGGCGGGTCGGTCGTCTACAGCCGGCCGCTGGCCAACGGCGACCGGGCGGTCGCGCTGGTGAACGAGACCGGCGCCACCGCCACGGTCAGCACCACCGCGGCGGCCGCCGGCATCGGCGGCGCTTCCTCCTACACGCTGCGCGACCTGTGGGCCGGGACCAGCCGCAGCACGACCGGTGCGATCAGCGCGTCGGTCCCGGCGCACGGCACCGTCCTCTACCGGGTCACCCCGGTCGGGCTGGCGCCACCGCCGGCCGGCACCTCGCAGCTCAGTGACCTGCCCTGGCTCTCGGCCAGCAACGGCTGGGGCCCGGCCGAACGGGACACCAGCAACGGCGAGCAGGCCGCCGGCGACGGCCGCACCCTGACCGTGAACGGCAGCACCTTCGCCAAGGGCATCGGCGCCCACGCGGCCGGCGAGATCGATGTGAACCTGGCCGGGCGGTGCTCGACCGTGGTCGCCGACGTCGGCCTGGACGATGAGAAGACCGCCACCGGGACGGTCGTCTTCCAGCTCTGGCGGGACGGCACGAAGATCGCCGACAGCGGGCTGAAGACCACCGCGCAGGGGCCCACCCATCTCACCGGCGATCTGACCGGGGGCAGCACGTTGCGGCTGGTGGTGACCGACGCCGGCGACGGCATCAATTCCGACCACGCCGATTGGGGCAATCCCCGGATCACCTGCTCGGCCGGTGCCGCCCCGGCGGCCGGCGGAAGGTAACGAAGCCGGTCGGGTTATTGCCGGTATGCGCAAATCGTCGTCCCCGCGGTTTGCCCGCCCCTATCCTCCGTGCATGGCGTTGACCGACGAGGCGATCGCGCGGATCAAGAAGATGATCGTCTCCGGTGAACTCCGGCCCGGCGATCGGCTACCCAAGGAGGCCGACCTGGCCGAGCGGCTCGGGCTGTCGCGCAACTCGCTGCGCGAGGCGGTGAAGGCACTGTCCCTGGTCCGGGTGCTGGACGTGCGGCAGGGCGACGGCACCTACGTGACCAGCCTGCAGCCGGAGATCCTGCTGGACACGGTCGGCTTCGTGATCGACTTCCACCGCGACGACAGCGTGCTGCACCTGGTGGAGGTGCGCCGGATCCTGGAGCCGGCGGCCACCGCGCTGGCCGCGCTGGCGATGTCGGACGCGGAGATCGCCGAGCTGGGCACGCTGGTCGACCTGCTGCGCCCGAGCACATCGGCGCCGGAACCCGAGCTGGCCGAACTGGTCGCCGCCGATCTGGAGTTCCACCGCCGGATCGCGGCCGGCTCCGGGAACCCGGCGCTGGCCGCGCTGATCGAGAGCCTGTCCGCGCCGACCCTGCAGGCCCGGGTCTGGCGCGGACTGACCGCGGCCGACTTCGCCGGCCGCATCCACGACCAGCACCGGGCGATCCACCAAGCGCTGCGCAGCCGGCAGCCGGAGGTCGCCCGCTCCTGGGCCACGGTGCACGTCGCCGGCGTGGAGGACTGGCTCGGCCTGCCCTGACACCGTCCGAAGTGGACAACCCCGATCGGGCTGTCCGATCGGACAGCCCGATCGGCCAGCCCGGTTGGCCGGCCCGACCGTCCGGTTCGGACGATCCCGGCGGCGGCACCGGACCGGACGACCGCGGCGGGCCTGGCCGGGTGACCACCGCGGACGATCCGGCCCGCGCGGGGTCAGTTGCTGGTGACCAGGCCGACGAGTTGGCCGGTCGCGGTGGACAGGCGCTGGATGGCGGTCTGCGCCTCGGCCTTGTCCACCCCGTCGGACAGGCCGGTCGGCGCGCTCAGCACGTACACGGTGAACCGGTAGTGGTGGGTGCCGGACGGCGGGCAGGGGGCGGCCCAGGCGGCCGCGCCGGCCGAGTTGGTCGCCTGGTGCGCCCCGGCCGGCAGCGCGCCGGCGGACCGCAGGCTGCTGGTGCCGGCCGGCAGGTCGAGCACGACCCAGTGCACGAAGGTGCCGCCGGGCGCGTCCGGGTCGTCTACCACCAGCGCCAGCGGCCGGGTCGGGTCGGCGCCGGTCCAGGCCAGCGGCGGCGCGTCGCCGGCCCCGGCGCAGGTGTACCTGGTCGGGATCTCGGCACCGGCGGCGAACACCGAACTGGTCACCGTCAGCGCTGCCGGCGCGGCGGTGGTCGGCCCGGTCGACGCGCCCGGCGCCGATCCGGACCCGCCACCGCAGCCGGCGAGCAGTAGCCCGGCAATCGCGGCACGGCAGGCGATCCGTGCGGTCACCGCGACATGATCGCACCCCGGTGACCTCGACGGGCATCCCCCACCCCGGCGCGTGTCGCAGCCTTGCGTCGGGCCGCCGCGGAGGTGCGGCCCAACGCAAGCCGCCGCCGCCTTCCCACCGGGGACGGAGGGACGGTTGGGCGGCGACGGCCGGACCGGAATCCGCGGAGAAGTCGAGACCGCGCCGCTGGATCAGGCGATGCGGCCGCGCCGGGTTCCGGCGTTGGTGCGCTGGCGGACACATCGAACGACGCCCGTGGGAC
This sequence comes from uncultured Actinomycetota bacterium, assembly GCA_963714145.1. GTDB lineage: Bacteria > Actinomycetota > Actinomycetes > Mycobacteriales > CADCTP01 > JBBWZH01. The sequence continues at coordinate 6,206,413 of OY970235.1, forward strand.
CAGCCCTCAGACCCCCTGCAATCCGAGGGCAAGGCCACCGACCGAGGACACGGGGACCGCCAGGAGTCCCCCGTCTCCTCCAGCTCCCCGGCGCCACTGGCCGCCACGGGCGTCGTTCGAGATAAGACTCCCGTGCCGGTGCGGAGGCGGCTAGGCCAAGCGGCCCTGAGTTAGGCCGTGGACAGCACGGAGTTAAGCCCCGGGCCCGCGGCTGATCCGGACCCAGCCGTCCGCTGGACCATCCGGCCGCGCGCAGGGAGGCGCGATCGCTCGTCACAATAGCCCGCCAGGCCCATCCGGCGCCTCCCGCCGGGTGGCATTTTCCGGACAGCCGGGCATTCCGAGTACACCATAGCGTCCCCCGATCGGGGGTCACCCGTCGGGCCGCCGGCCGACGGTGTCGGGCGACCGGGTGGAATCAGGCCCGACCGGCCAGATCCGTCGTGCTGCCGCCGGTCGCCTGGCGGAGCCGGTTGACCAGGGCGGTCAGCCCGGCCCGGCCATCGACGCCGGTCTTCGCCAGCAGGTTGGCCACGTGCGTCTCGACCGTTCGCGGGGAGAGGACGAGGCGGCGGGCGATGTCGGCGTTGGACATGCCCTGCGCCACCAGCCTGAGCACGTCCATCTCCCGGCTGGTAACGCCACAGCGGGACAGCTGGTCAGGCACCGGGGTGTCGCCGCGGCCCTGCCGGGGGACCGGCGCGCCGGCCCGGCGCAGCACGTCGCGGCAGCCCACGGCCAGTTTGTCGTCGCCGCGCCGGATGAACGCCGGCAGCGCCTCGCGGGCCCAGCCGACCGGGTCGCCCCAGCCGTCGGTGAGTGCGGCGTCGGCCAGCAGCAGCCGGATCCGGTGCCGCCACCACGGCCGCTCGGCCATCGACGCGTCCGCGGCGGCCAGGTACGCGTTGGCCCGGACGGTCTCGCCGCGGCGGCCGGCTTCGACCGCGTCGGCGTAGCCGAGCAGGGCCCGGTTCTCCCAGTTGACCACCGATGGGCGGGCCTCGTCCCGGGCGGCCGACCCGTCCCGGTCGTCCAGCGTGCGGACCAGCGCCCAGAGCCCGCGGATCGGCGCCGGGTTCGTGGTCGGACTGCGCCGGTAGTACGCCATCGCCTTGTCCAGGCAGCCGGCGAGCAGCCGCCGGTCATCGTCGATCAGCGCCACGTGCGCGTGCACCGCGCCCCAGATGCCGGCGTTGACGTCCAGGTCGTCCGGGGCCAGCTCCTCGGCGGCCCGGACGCAGCGCTGCATCTCGGCCCGGTCCCGCCGGTGCGCGTGCGCGGCCGCCTCGAAGAACAACGCGGTGGCCCGCAACTGGTCCATCCGCAGCCGCCGGGACAGCTCGGCGCAGCTCTGCGCGTGCCGCAGCGCGACGTCCGCGTCCTTGTGCAGCAGGGTCGCGGTGAGCTGCACCTCGAGCGTGGCGGCCAGGCCCAGCATGCCGGCCTGCTGGGCCAGCCCGAGCGCCTCCTCCAGGGCCCCGGTCGAGCCGTCCACCAGCAGGTCGACGGTGCCCAGCTCGTGCAGCGCGGAGACCCGCTCCACCGGCAGGTCGTGCTCGCGGGCCAGCTGCTCGGCGGCGCCGAACGCGGCCCGGGCCGCCTCCGCGTCGCTGACCCGGGCCACCCGGCCGAGCACCTGCAGCGCCTGGCAGGCCACCGCCCAGCGACCCTGCTCGCGGGCCCTGGCCAGCGCGCGCTCGGCGGTCGCCTGGGCATCGGCCGGGTCGCCGTCGGCCAACGCCAGCCGGGCGGCGAGCACCGTCGCCCGCGGGTCGTCCGGGTTCCCGACGCCGGCCAGCCAGGCCGCCGCCGCCTGCCACCGGCCGGCCGCCACCGCGACCTCGGCCAGGGTCAGCCGCACCGACGTCTCCCCCGCGGTCAGCAGCCGTTCGCCGAGCGCCAGCGCCCGGTCGGTCTCGCCGGCCGCGGCCAGCGCGCCCAGCAGCGCGATCTCGGTCTCCCGGCGCAGCTCGGGATGGTCGGCGGCGAGCGCGGCGGCCCGGGACAGCAGCGCGTCGGCGGACTGCAGCGCGCCCCGCCGCCGCGCGGCCGCGCCGGCGTAGCCGAACAGCCGGGCCGCCCGGGCGTCGTCGCCGCCGGCCACCCAGAGCCCGGCGGCCAGATCACAGGCGTCCGGGTAACGCCGCTCCACCACCATCGCGGCGGCCCGGGCCAGCGCCCGGTGCTCCGGCGGCAGCAGGTCACCCCGCACCGCGTCGCAGGTCAGCGCGTGCCGGAACCGGAAGGTGTCCGCGCCGTTCGACCGGCCCGGGCCGCCCGCGGTCCCGGTCCCGGCCCCGGCTGTAGGCCCAGCACCGGCGGGGACGCCGCCAGCGGCGGGGAGGCCACCGCCAGCCGGGCCGCCACTGCCAGCCGGGAGGTCACTGCCAGCCGGGAAACCGCCGCCGGCCGGGACGCCACTGCCGGCCGGGAAACCGCTGCCGGCGGCGCCACCAGCCGGGAGACCGCTGCCAGCCGGGGGACCGCCGGCAGCCGGGGGACCGCCGGCAGCCGGGAGACCGCCCGGGGCGCCACCAGCGGGGAGACCGCTGCCGGCGGCGATCAGGCCGCTGGCCACCGCGGCCCGCAGCCCGGCCAGCACCGCCAGCTCGGACAGCCCGGTGATCTCCGGGATCAGCCGCCAGTCGAACCGCCGGCCGAGCACCGCGGCCGCGTCCACCACCCGGCGGGCGGCCGGATCCAGGTCGGCCAGCCGGCGCCGGACGGTCGCCGCGAACGTCCGCGGCACGTTCGTCGCCAGCGGCCCGGTCAGCTGACCGTCCGGGGCGAGCGCGCCGACCGTGGCCAGCCCGGTCAGCAGCTCCTCGACCAGGAACGGCAGCCCGTCCGCATGTTCCAGCACGAAGCTGACCAGCTCCGTCGGCGGCCGCGACGCCAGGCAGGACTCGATCACGCTCTCGACGTCACCATCGTCCAGCCGGCGCAGCCCGATCTGGTCTGCCTGGGCGGATGCGGCCAGGTCCAGCAGCGCGGCCGGCGGGTCCACCTCGTCCCGCGCGGTGGCCAGCACCAGCAGCGGTGACGTGTCGGCGGCATGGGCCAGGTACCGCAGCACATCCAGGGTGTCCGGGTCGACCCAGTGCAGGTCCTCCAGCACCAGCATCGCGCCGCGCCGGCCGGCCAGCGCGGTCAGCAGCCGCAGCACCGCCTCGCCCAGCACCACGCCGCCGCGCGGGTCCGGCCGGCCCTCGATCCGGGCGTCCGGCAGCAGCGCCGCGAGCACCGGCAGGTACGGCCGCAGCCCTGGATCCGTCGGCATCGACCGGTCGCGCAGCGCGACGCTCAACGCCTCGACCAACGGCCGGTACGCCTCCCCCGCCGGCACCGACCGGCCGAAGAACACGGTCAGCCCGGCGTCCCGGGCCAGCGCCATGGTCTCCCGCACCAGCCGGGACTTGCCCACCCCGGCCTCACCGGTGATCAGCACCAGCCGGGCCGCCGCGGCCGCGTCCATACCGTCCACCAACTCGCCGAGGTGCCCGAGCTCGGCACGCCGGCCCACCAGCCGGGACGAGTTCGCCTGCCAGGGCATCGGCACCAGTTCCGCGGGTTGGTGCGCGCGCCGCCACCGGCGTCGCACACGGCGATAAACAGCGTGCATACAGTAGCGGGCACAGCCGAGGTGAACGGCGTATATCGCCTGGGCGTGACCAATGTGACGTGTTGTCGCCATCAGGTACGCGGTGTGCCTGGGCTGCCGGCGTCCGGGCGATGGGCACCGGCCGGACGGGTGGCAGGCCGGCCCGCGGACCGGTAGCAGAGTGTAACCAGGCGGCCGCGCCGGACCCCGCCACAGCATTGATGTCAAAGTGCGCTTCCTTTGGCCAAGCACGGTGAAGTAGCGTCTTTCTGCGCGGTCGGGGGCTCCCCCCGTGGCCCCCGGCCGCCACACTCGCTTCGCCGCGCGGCTCCCCGTGCCGGCATCGATGGGCCGTGGTGACCTCGTCACCACGGCCCAGCCCATTTTCCGGCCGGCCGGTGGCCGCGCCGGCTGCTGCCCAAGGCAGCGCAATGGGGTGCCGAAGGAAGATTTGGTGCCCGGTACCGCCAACCGGCTCAGGATCTATTGACGCCGACGGGCGCACCCCGAAAGGCTCCGCGCAGTTCCATCTGGATAGTCGAAAGGACACCCATGTCGTTACGTCTGCGCGGGCTGCTCGCGGTCACCGCCGCCTGCGCCGCCGCCCTGTCCGTCGCGCTGCCGGCCACCGCCGCGCCGCCGGTCAGCCCCCGGGTCACCCTGGACGCCGCGCCGGTCTGGACCCACGCGGCCACGCCGGCCGGCGCCACCCCGGCCGCGGCCCCGGTCCGGCTCGCCGCGGTGCTGCCGCTGCGCGACCCGGCCGGCGCCGAACGGCTGGCGCTCGCCGTGTCCACCCCCGGCGACGCCCAGTACGGCCACTACCTCACCGCGGCGCAGTGGCGGGCCCGGTTCGCGCCGACCGACACCACCGTGGCCACGGTCACCGGCTGGTTGCGGGCGCGCGGCTTCAGCGTCACCTCGGTGCCGGCCAATCACCGGTACGTCGCGTTCACCGGCTCGGCCGGCGCCGCCAACGCCGCGTTCGGCGCGGGGCTCACCAACTACGTGAAGGACGGGGCGCACGTGTCCGCGCCGAGCCGGGCGGTCACCGTGCCGGCCGAGCTCGCCACGTCCATCACCGGCATCACCGGGCTGGACACCTCGGCCCGGATGACCCCGACGCACTCCACCCAGGACGCCATCCCGGCCGCGGCCGGCCCACCGAACCCGCGGCCGCACGCGGCCGGGCCGCCGAACCCACTGCCGCACGCGGCCGGGCCGCCGGACCCGCGGCCGAAGGAAGAGCTGCCGCCGCCCGGCGCGGTGTTCCGCAACGCCCCGCCCTGCTCGGACTTCTACGGCCAGAAGCTCGTCCGCAACGTGCCCCAGCCGCTGGCCACCCCGCTCACCTACGCGCCCTGCGGCTACGTCCCCGAGCAGCTGCGCAGCGCCTACGGGCTGACCGCTTCGCAGCGCCTCGGCCTGGACGGTCGCGGCGCCACCGTGGCGATCGTGGACGCCTACGCCTCACCGACGATCTTCGGCGACGCGGCCACCTACGCCCAGCTGAACGATTCCCGGCACCCGCTGCGGGCCTCGCAGTTCCGCCAGCTGCTGCCGGCCACGTTCACCGACACCGAAGCGTGCGACGCCGCCGGCTGGTACGGCGAGGAGAGCCTGGACGTGGAGGCGGTGCACGGCACCGCGCCGGCCGCGTCGATCCTCTACGTCGGCGCGTCCAGCTGCAATGACGTCGACATCGTGGCCGCGGTGAACTCGGTGGTCGACAACGACCTCGCGCAGATCATCAGCAACTCGTACGGCAACGCCGGCGAGGTGTCGGCCACCGACGCGGCCGAGGAGCACCAGACCTACATGCAGGCCGCCGCGCAGGGCATCACCGTGCTGTTCTCGTCCGGTGACGCGGGCGACAACATCGCGGACACCGGTATCCGGCAGCCCGACTACCCGGCCGCCGACCCGTTCGTCACCGCTGTCGGCGGCACCTCGCTCGGCGTCGGCGACCGCGGCCAGTACCTGTTCGAGACCGGCTGGGGCAACAAGCGCTCCGTGCTCACCGACGGCGCCTGGACCCCGTTCCCCGGCGAGTTCCGCGGCGGCGGTGGCGGCGGCACCAGCTTCGTCTGGGACCAGCCGCGCTACCAGCTCGGCGTCGTCCCGGCCGCGATCGCGAACGTGAACGGCAACGGCCCGCACCGCGCGGTGCCGGACCTCGCCCTGCTCGGCGACCCGAACACCGGCTACCTGGTCGGCCAGACCCAGCAGTTCCCGGACGGCACCTTCCGGTACAGCCAGTACCGGATCGGCGGCACCAGCCTGTCCTGCCCGCTGCTGGCCGGCATCCAGGCCGTCGCCAACCAGATCGCCCGCCGCTCGCTGGGCTTCCTCAACCCGACCGTCTACAGCCTCGCCGGCACGCCCGCCTTCAAGGACATCAACTCCGCCGGCGTCACCCGCGGCGTGGTCCGGGTCGACTACGTCAACAGCGTCGACGACACCGACGGCACGATCACCTCGCTGCGCACCCTGAACGACACCGGCACCATCTTCACCCGCCGCGGCTACGACGATGTCACCGGCGTAGGCACCCCCAACGGTGCCGCCTACCTGGCCGCCGTCACCCGCCCGCCGACCCCGCACCACGCCCACTGAGCAACCACTCCACCCCGCGGGTGGGGCGCCCACCGGGCGCCCCACCCGCGTCCAGTTCAACGACCGGTGCGGCCGGCCACCGCTCCCCAGGTGAACCGAGAAACCGCAGCTCACCGGCCCGATCGCGGCCGAGTCGACGATCTTGTGTGGTCAATCTGCCGGCGGGTCCGTGGTCGATCTGCCGGGGGTGCGGTGGTCGATCTGCCGCTCCTGGGAACGGCCCGGCGGGTGGGAGGATGCCGGGATGGGTCAGCGGGTGGTGGGGGATGCGGAGCGGCGGGCGCGGGTGGGCTGGCGGCACTGCCTGGCCGGGCCGGCGCGGGCCGCTGATCTGCTGGCGCTGACCCGGGGGCTGGTGACGCTGCATTCGACCGACGCGGCCTCGGTGTACCTGGCGGCGTGGGCGCGGCTGGCCCCGGCGGCGGGCGACCCGATGCAACTGCTCCCGGCCGCGCTGTACGAGCAGCGGACGCTGGTGCGGATGCTCGGGATGCGGCGCACGGTGTACGTGGTGCCGGCGGAGCTGGTGCCGGTGGTGCAGGCGTCCAGCACGCAGCAGATCGCGGTGCAGGAACGGCGCCGGTTGCTGCAGTTGCTGGCCGACGCGGGCATCACGACCGACCCGGCGGGCTGGCTGGCGGACGTCGAGGCGGCGACGCTGGCCGAGCTGACCGACCGGGGCGAGGCGCTGGCCACCGAGCTGTCCGCGGCCGTGCCGGGGCTGCGCGAGCAGCTGACGATGGCCGCCGGCAAGGCGTACGAGGGCAAGGTCGGGGTGTCCACCAGGCTGCTGTTCGTGCTGGCCGCCGAGGGGCACATCGTCCGTGGCCGGCCGCGCGGGTCGTGGCTGTCCAGCCAGTACCGGTGGATGCCGGTGGCGACCTGGCTGCCCGGGCTGCCGCAGCTGCCGGTCGAGGTGGCGCGGGCGGAGCTGGTCCGGCACTGGTTGGCCAGCTACGGCCCGGGCACGCTGGCCGACCTGAAGTGGTGGACCGGTTGGACCCTCGGCGCGCTGAAGCCGGCGGTGGCGGCGGTCGGCGCGGTCGAGGTCGGACTGGCCGGCGGCGGCACCGGCCTGCTGCTGCCGGACGATCTGGAGCCGGTGCCCGAGCCCGGGCCGTGGGTGGCGCTGCTGCCGGCGCTGGACCCGACCGTGATGGGCTGGACCGGCCGCGGCTGGTACCTGGGCGAGTACGGGCCGGAGCTGTTCGACCGGTCCGGGAACCCGGGGCCGACGGTCTGGTGCGACGGCCGGATCGTCGGCGGCTGGGCGCAGCGGGCCGGCGGCGAGGTGGTCCACCACCTGTTCGAGGACATCGGCGTCGAGGCCACCGCCGCGGTGGCCGCCGAGGCCGAGCGGGTCGGCCGCTGGCTCGGTCCGGCCCGGGTCACCCCCCGGTTCCGCACCCCGCTGGAACGCAAGCTCGCCAGCTGACCGCGGCCGGGACGGATCGGCCGGCGCCCTACGGTTTCCTGACACGGCGGCACGTACGGTGGGCGGCGTGCGCGACGGACGGTTGCTGCGGTGGGGTGCGGTCGCCGTCGGGGTCACACTGCTCGCGTCGCTGCCGTCCGCCGTCCGGCTACTGCCGGTGAGCGACAGCGGGCTGACCGCGGGCGAACTGCTGGCCAAGGTGCAGGGGTCCGCGCGGGCCGGCTACTCCGGGTACGCGGAGGCGGTCGGCGGGCTGAACCTGCCACTGACCGACCAGTTCTCCGCCCTCACCGACCTGTTCGGCGACCGCACCCGGCTGCGGGTCTGGTGGCGCGGCCGGGACGACTTCCGGGTGGACGCGCTCACCGCCACCGGCGAGACCGACCTGCACCAGGACGCGACCGGCAGCTGGACCTGGGACTACGAGGACGACCACGCGCAGCGGACGGCGCCGGCCGCGGTCCGGCTGCCGGCGCCGGCCGATCTCGACCCGGCCCAGCTCGGCCGGCGGCTGCTGTCCGAAGCCGACGCCGCCGAGGTCAGCCGGCTGCCGGCCCGCCGGGTGGCCGGCCGGGACGCGCCCGGCCTGCGGCTGCGGCCGACCGACCCGCAGACCACGGTGACCAATGTGGACGTCTGGGTCGACCCGGACACCGGGCTGCCGCTGCGGGTCGGCGTCTACGGCGCCAACTCGGCCCGCCCGGTCGTTGAATCGTCCTTTTTGGACTTCACCAGCACGATGCCGAGCCGGGCGGACACGGCATTCGAGCCACCACCCGGCCAACACACCACAGTGGAGAGTGGCACCGATGACCTGGCGTCCAGGGTGGACACATTCGCGCCGTTCCTGCCGCCGGAGCGACTGGCCGGCTACCCGCTGCGGGAGCGGGTGGACGGGCTCGGCTCGATCGGCACGTACGGGCGCGGTGTGACCGTGCTGGTCGCGGTGCCGCTGCCGGGCCAGGTCGCCTTCCGGCTGGACCGGCAGCTCGGCGACACGCCGGGCATCCAGGAGACCGCCGCCGGGCCGCTGCTCGCGGTCGGCCCGCTGTCGCTGCTGCTCACCGACCGCGTGCTGGGCGGCCGGACCTGGCTGCTGACCGGGACGGTCAGCACCGCGGCGCTGCTGCGCGCGGCCGACGACCTGGCCCGGCAACCGCCGAGGCTGCGATGATCACGACCGAGGCACTGACCAAACGGTACGGCCGGGTGACCGCGGTCGACGGCATCGACCTGACCGTCCGCCCCGGCGACGTCTACGGGTTCCTCGGCCCGAACGGCTCGGGCAAGACCACCACCGTACGGATGCTGCTCGGGCTGGTGCTGCCGACGTCCGGGCGGATCGAGGTGCTGGGCGAGCGGGTGCCCCGGCACGCCCGCCGGGTGCTCGGCCGGGTCGGCGCGATGGTGGAGGCGCCGGCCGCGTACGGGCACCTCTCCGGGCGGGCGAACCTGGCGCTGCTGGACGCGGCCGGCCCGGGCGGTGCGCGCCGCACCCGGCGGCGGCGGATCGAGGCGGCGCTGGAGCAGGTCGGGCTCGGCGGGGTGGACCGGCGGCCGGTGAAGGCGTATTCGCTGGGCATGCGGCAGCGGCTGGGCCTGGCCGCCGCGGTGCTGCGCAAGCCGGACCTGCTGGTGCTGGACGAGCCGACCAACGGCCTGGACCCGCAGGGCATCCACGAGATCCGCGATCTGCTGCTGGCCCTGAACGCGGCCGGCACCACGATCTTCCTGTCCAGCCACCTGCTGGCCGAGGTGGAGCTGATGTGCGACCGGGTCGGCGTGCTGGACCGCGGCCGGCTGGTGCTGCAGGAGAATCTGGCCGCCCTGCGCACGCCGACCGGCCGGGTGGTGCTGCACACGCCGGACGTGGCGGCGGCGGTGGCGCTGCTGGACGGGCAGCTCAGCGAGCGGGCCGACGACCGGCTGGTGGTCCGGGCCGGCGACCCGGCCGAGCTGAACGCGATGCTGGTCGGCGCCGGCATCCGGGTCCGCGAGCTGGCCGCCGAGCGGCGGACCCTGGAGCAGGTGGTGCTGGCCGCCACCACCGCCGGCAGCGACCGGGTCGACCGCTCCCCCGGCCCCGCTCCGTCCGCTGTGGACGATTCGACCGGGGACGATTCCACTGTGGACGAACTCGCCGCCGAGCGTGAGGGGGCGGGGGCGTGATCGGCGTCGAGTTGCGCAAGCTGCTGCGCCGGCCGCGCACCTGGATCATGATCCTGCTGCTGGACGCGCTGCCGACACTGGTGGCGGTGCTGCTGGCGATCACCGACATCGGGCCGCGGCCCGGCGCCGGGCCGGCGTTCCTGTCCGCGGTGCTGGCGAACGGGCGGTTGTTCCCGGCGGCGGCGCTGGCCATCGTGTTGCCGCTGTTCCTGCCGGTCTCGGTCGCGGTGATGGCCGGCGACTCGATCGCCGGCGAGGCGCAGGGTGGCACCCTGCGCTACCTGCTGGCCCGTCCGGTCGGCCGGACCCGGCTGCTGATCGCGAAGCTGGTCACCGTGCTGGTGTTCGTGGCGATCGCGGTCGTGGTGGTGACGGTGACCGCCTATTTCGTCGGCACCCACCTGTTCGGCAACCAGCCGATCGGGGTGACGACGGTCTCCGGCACCGTGCTGACCCCGCGCCAGGCCGTGCTGCGCACCGTGCTGGCCATGGTGTACGTGGCGCTGTCCATGCTCGGGGTCGCGGCGGTCGCGCTGTTCCTGTCCACGGTGACCGACTCGCCGCTGGCCGCGGCGCTCGGCGCGCTGGCGTTCCTGGTCACGTCCACCCTGCTGCTCACCCTGGACGCGGCGCAGTCGCTGCGGCCGTACCTGCCCACCCGGTACTGGCTGTCCTTTGTGGACGTGTTCCGGCAACCGATCCTGTGGCGGGATCTGGTCCGCGGGATGGCACTGCAGGGCGTCTACATGTTCGTGCTGCTCGGGGCCGCCTGGGCCAACTTCGCCACCAAGGACATCAAGAGCTGATCCCCGCTACGAGCCGAGCCGGGATCCGAGCCGAGCCGGGCTACGAGCCGAGCCGGGCGCAGTCCGATGTGGACAGCGCGGCGACCGGGGCGACGCCCAGTTCGGACAGCACGATGCCCTGCACCACCGGGTCGGTCGGCAGCTGGCTGTGCCGCACCTGCGAGGCCGGGCAGATGCCCTGCACGGTCAGGTCGACCGCGCCGTCCAGGCGGGCCGAGTCCGGCGGGCTGACCACCTCGTCCACTGTGGACCAGACCGACACCCACTGCGGGCCGGCCGGCGTCTCGTCGCCGCTGTTCAGCTTGTGCAGCAGGTCGCTGTCCGGGATGAGCTGCCGGCACGCCTGCGGGCACTCGCCGGGCAGCAGCGAGCCGGCCAGGCTGGCCAGCCGGGTGCCGTGGTGCGGCGAGCCGAGCGTGACCACCCGCCGGGTCAGCGCCGCGCCGCCCTGCTCCCGCACCCAGATCCGGGCCACCACGCCGCCGGCCGAGTAGCCGACCAGGTCCACCGAGGTGGCCCCGGTGCCGGCCAGCGCCGCGGTCACCGCCACCCCGAGCGCGGTGGCCTGCCCGACCAGGTCGCCGGTGCCGCCATCGGGCAGTTCGACGACCCGCGCGTCCCGGCCCTGCGCGCGCAGCCGGGTGGCCAGCGACTGCAGCGCGTCGGTCGAGCCGCCGTAGCCGGGGATCAGCAGCACCGGACCGGGCCGGTCCTGCGCGACCGGGGTGGCCGGGCCGTCGCCACCCCGGACCAGCGCGACCACCAGCACCAACGCCAGCACCAGCGCGGCGGCCAGCAGCGCGAGCAGCAGCCGCCGCCGGGCCGGGGACAGCGCGGACAGCACCTGTCCAGTGTGACCATCGCGCCTGATCGGGCGCACGGCGGTGTCGCATCTCGCCCACCCCGCCCGGCTCGGCCCCGAAACCGCGCCGCACCGCTACCCGACGAACGTGACGTACCGATTTCGGTGCGTAGCCAGGACAGCCGGTAGTGTCGGCCCGGTACCGGGGATCTGGCGGAGTTGCGCCCGTTGACGCTGCGGAGGGCCGCATGACAACGCTCGCGTACCGGACCTGCCCGCTCTGCGAGGCGATGTGCGGGCTGGAGATCGAACTGCGCGACGGTGACCGTCCGGGCGCCGTGCGCGGCGACCGGGCGGACGTCTTCAGCGCCGGCTACCTGTGCCCGAAGGGTGTCTCCATCGGCAAGCTGCACGACGACCCGGAACGGCTGCGCGCGCCGCTGCTGCGTACCGGCGACCGGTGGCGCGAGGTGAGCTGGGACGAGGCGTTCGGCGAGATCGAGCGCCGGCTGCCGCCGATCCTGGCCGAACACGGCCGCAACGCGGTCGCCACCTACCTCGGCAACCCGAACGTGCACGACCTCGCGCCGACGCTGTACCTGCCGGTGCTGATCCGGGCGCTCGGCTCGGACTACCGGTTCAGCGCCAGCACCCTGGACCAGTGGCCGAAGCAGGTCTCGTCCGGGCTGATGTTCGGCACCGAGCTGAGCATCGCGATCCCGGACGTCGACCGCACCGACTACCTGCTGGTGCTCGGCGCCAACCCGATGGTCTCCAACGGCAGCCTGTTCACCGCCGCCGACCTGCCCGGGCGGCTGCGCCGGCTGCGCGAGCGCGGTGGCCGGCTGGTCGTGGTCGACCCGCGCCGCACCCGGACCGCGGATGTCGCCGACGAGCACCTGCCGATCCGGCCCGGCACCGACGCGCTGTTCCTGGCCGCGCTGGCGCACGAGCTGTTCGACGCCGGCCTGGTCACGCTCGGGCCAGCCGAGCCGCACCTGGTCGGGGTGGCCGAGGTGGGGCGGGCCGTCGCCGGGTTCGCCCCGGACAAGGTGGCCGAGGCGTGCGGCATCGACGCGGCCACGATCCGGCGGGTCGCCCGCGAGCTGGCCGCCGCCCCGTCGGCCGCCGTGTACGGCCGGATCGGCACCACCACGACCGAGTTCGGCACCGTGGCCAGCTGGCTGGTCGACGTGCTGAACACGCTGACCGGCAACCTGGACCGGCCCGGCGGGGTGCTGTTCCCGCTGCCCGCGGCCGGCTCGCCGAACACCACCGGGCCAGCCGGGGTGGGCCGCGGCATCCGGGTGCCCGGGTCACGCCGGACCAGGGTGCGCGGCCTGTCCAGCACGCTCGGCGAGTTCCCCACCGCGGTGCTGGCCGAGGAGATCGACACGCCCGGCGCGGACGGCACCCGGCTGCGCGCACTGATCACGGTGGCCGGCAACCCGGCCCTCTCCGCACCGAACGCCACCCGCCTGGACGCGGCACTGTCCACTCTGGACTTCATGGTCAGCGTCGACCTGTACCTGAACGAGACCACCCGGCACGCGGACGTGATCCTGCCGGCGCCGTCCCCGCTGGCCCGCGGGCACTACGACCTCGCGTTCACCGGGCTGGCGGTGCGGAACGTGGCCCGCTGGTCGCCGGCGACGCTGCCACTGCGGCCGACCGAGCGGCCCGTCGCCAGCACCCTGCTCCGGCTGATCTGCGTGCTGCTCGGCAACGGGCTGACCCCGGCGGCGCTGGACGACACGATCGCCGCCGAGCTGGCCCGCCGGCTGGTGGCCGACCCGGCCAGCCGGGTGGCCGGCCGGTCGGCGGACGAACTGCTCGCCGCGGTCGTCCCGCGCCGGGCCGAGGAACGCCTGCTCGACCTGATGCTGCGGGCCGGCCCGTACGGCGAGGGCCTGGGCAGCCACCCGGACGGGCTCAGCCTGGATGTGCTGGCCGCGCACCCGCACGGCATCGACCTCGGCCCGCTGCGCCCCCGGCTGCCCGGCGTGCTGCGCACACCCAGCGGCAAGGTCGAGCTGGCCCCGCCGCAACTGCTGGCCGACCTGCCCCGGCTGGCCGGCACACTCGGCCGCCCCGACCCCGGGCTGCTCCTGGTCGGCCGGCGCGACCTGCGCTCCAACAACTCCTGGATGCACAACCTGGAGCCGCTGGTGAAGGGCCGCAACCGGTGCACGCTGCAGGTACACCCGGCGGACGCGGACCGGCTGCGGCTGCGGGCGGGCGCGCCGGCCCGGATCGAGTCCGCGGTCGGCGCCGTCGAGGCCGAGGTCGAGGTCACCGACACCGTCCGGGAGGGGGTGGTCAGCCTGCCGCACGGCTGGGGGCACGACCGGCCCGGCACCCGGCTGGCCACCGCGGCCACGCACGCCGGGGTGAACAGCAACATCCTCACCGACCCGGGGCCGCTGGATCCGCTCTCCGGCACGGCCCGGCTCAACGGCATCCCGGTCACCGTCGCACCCATCGACGCCGCCCCGACCACCATCGCACCGACCACCGCCGCCCCGACCACTGCCTCCCCGAGCTGAGCCGAGATGACTGACGACCCCGACCTGCAGGCGACGACCGCGATCCCGCGGCTGCCCGAGCCGATCCCGGCCGTCGAGCAGACCATGCCGATCGCCGGGCTGACCACCGCCGGCAGCCCTTACCCGACCGGCGGCCCGGCCGCCGGGCCGCCGGACGACCCGGCCGGGCCCGCCCCGTACGGCCACGCCGGCCCGCACGCGCAGGGCTCCTCTGTTGCGCAGGGCTCCCCCTATGCGCAGGGCTCCCCTTACGCGCAGGGCTCCCCTTATTCACAAGGCGACCCGTACGCGCAAGGCAACCCGCACGCGCAAGGCAACCCGTACCCGCAGGGCGACCCGTACGCGCAGGGCTCCGCGTTCGGCCAGGGCGACCCTTACCGCCAGGGCGCCCCGTATGGGCCGGGCAGTGGCGGGCACCGGCTGGACGGCGACCCGCCGGGTGCCGACCGGCGCTGGCTCTGGCTGGTCGGCCTGGTGCTGGTCGGGCTGCTCGCGGTCGGCGGGGTCATCGCGCTGATCAGCGCGATGCTTCCGCACGGCTCGCCGAAAACGGCGGTCACCCTGGGCTCGCAGCCGGCGTCACCGTCCGGACCGGTCGGGGTGACCACCGAACCGCCCGTCACCACACCGTCCAGCCTGCCGACCACGGTCCCGGCGAGCACCCGGGTGACGATTCCGCCGCCGCTCACCGCGACCCCGCCGCTGCCGCCGACGACCGCCCCGAGCACGCCGCCGAACCAGCAGCGGGTCCAGGTGCCGAACGTGGTCGGGCTACCGGCGGACCAGGCGATCCGCCGGCTGCGCGCGGCCGGCTTCCAGGTGAACCTGGTCTCCGCGCCGATCGGCCGGCCGCGCCAGGCCAACCAGGTCTTCCTGCAGTCCCCGCGCGGCGGCCAGACCGCCCGCCGCGGCTCGGTCGTCACGATCGTGGTCTCGAACAACATCCAACCGCGCTAGCGGGATCTGGGCTGGCGACCGGAAGTTCAGCCGCGGGGTCTGGCCCGGGCTTCGAGCGTGGCCGCTCGCGGTCCGGCGTCGGCCCAGGCGCCGGGCCAGCCCAGTACCGCGACCGCGGCCGTGTTCATCTCGACCGGTTCGCCGCCGAGCAGCAGCACCAGGTCCTGTAGGCCCGGGTTGTGCCCGATGATCAGCGCGGTGCCGGCTTCGGCCGGCAGCGCGTGGATGATCGCGAGCAGGTGGTCGGTGCCGGCGCCATAGAGCCGCTCGTCGGAGCGGGCCGGCGGCGGCGCCGGCAACTCGGCCTCGATCAGCTGCCAGGTCTGCCAGGCCCGCCGGGCCGGCGAGCAGAGCACCAGGTCGACCCGGTCGACCTGGTCACGCAGCCAGCGGCCGACCGCCGGCGCGTCCAGCCGACCCCGCTCGGCCAGCGGCCGATCCTCGTCCGGCACACCGTCCGGCCAGCCCGACTTCGCATGCCGGACGATCACCAGCCGGCGGTACGGCTCAGCCACGCCGGCAGCCTGCCAGATCCGCCATCCCGGCACCCCGCCGGGACCCGAACGGAGCCCCGACGAGGACCAGACGCGGCGGGGTGATGGATTCACGCACGTGCTGATGACGTACGGACGTCACCGGGCGGGCTAACTCGTCACCGGCGCACAGACGACGTCACCCGCCGGCCGCCGACGTCACCGTGGCCGTCGTCGTGGGCGATCCCGCCCGGGACTGGTGATGGCTTCGGGTCGTGGGTGACGGCGTGGCGCGGCCGGGTGGCGGGTTGGGGTGGCGGGTGGTGTCGTAGGGCCATCACTGGGCGGGTGAACTCGTCACCAGCGCACAGATGACGTCACCCGCCGCCCGACGACGTCACCGTGCCCGTCGCCGTGGGCGATCCCGTCCCGGATCGCCCGGGGCTGGTGACGGCTTCGGATCGCGGGTGACGGCGTGACGGGTTCGGGTGGCGGGTGGTGTCGTAGGGCCATCACTGGGCGGGTGAACTCGTCACCAGCGCACAGATGACGTCACCCGCCGCCCGACGACGTCACCGTGCCCGTCGCCGTGGGCGATCCCACCCGGGATCGCCCGGGGCTGGTGACGGCTTCGGGCCGCGGGTGACGTCGTGGCGTGGCCGGTGAGGGGTACGGGTGGCGGGTGGTGTCGTACAGGCGTCACCGGGTGGGTGAATTCGTCACCGGCGCTGAGATGACGTCACCGGCCGGCCGGTGACGTCACCGTGATCCTCGTCGTGGGCGATCCCGTCCCGGATCGCCCGGGGCTGGTGACGGCTTCGGGCCGCGGGTGACGTCGTGGCGTGGCCGGTGAGGGGTACGGGTGGCGGGTGGTGTCGTACAGGCGTCACCAGACCCGCGAAGTCGTCACTGACTGGGTCGGGCCATCACCGGCGACCCGAAGCCGTCACTCGCCGGGCTGGCGGCGCCCCCCGGCCGACCCGGCCTCGGCCGACCTGGCCCCGCCCGATCCGACCGAGCCGCCCGAGCCGCCCGATCCGGCGGAATCGGCGGTCGCCGGCGCGGGGGCGCTGGTCAGGTTGACGGCGGCGGCGCGGGCCAGCAGGAACACGCCGGGGATCTGGGCCAGGTGCTGCAGCGACCGGCCGTCCAGGCCGAGGTGGCGGCTGACCCCCTCCGGGACGGCGAACGCGACCGCGGACAGGCCGCAGCCGACGATCGCCACCACCATCCGGGCCGCCCGCGGCTGCCGGCGGTACAGCGCGTACAGCCAGAGGCCGACGATGCTGGCCATCGTCACGCTCTCGCTGAGCACCAGCGGCAGCGTCCGGCCGACCCCGGTGGTGGAGATGACCACGACGTACGCGATCAGGCCAGCGATCCGGACCCGGATGAACCAGCGGGCGGCGCGCGGTGGCAGCAGTTCGACGGCGGTGGCGGCCAGCAGGTAGGAGATGCCGGTGGCGACCAGTACGCCGACCACCACCCAGCTCAGGTCGGCCGACCGGGGCGAGCCGGCGAAGACCAGGTGGTGCACGGTGCCGGCCCAGGCGCCCGCGCCGGCGGTCCACATGGTGAGCGTCCAGTACTTGTGCACCCAGGGCAGCGCCCGTAGCCAGAGCGCGGCGCCGACTAGTACCGCGCCGAGCAGCAGATCGGTCAAACCGGCCGCGACATCATCCACACCGGCAGCGTAAGCGGTCAGTCCGCGGCCGGCGCCCCGCCCGCCCGGACCCACCCGCCGGGCCCACCCGCCGGCCCCGACCAACAGGCCCGGCCAGCAGGCCCGACGAGCAGGCACCGCCAGCGGGCACGGCCGGGAACGGGCTCAGGCGGCGACCGGCTGCGGGATCCGCAGGTGGTGGCTGGCGGCCAGGTGCGCCCCGACCAGCCGGTAGATCAGCGGCGGGTCGGCTACCGCGCGTTCCCACCGGGCCAGCGCGCGGGACGGGCAGGCCTGCGGCGAAACCGGGACCCCGGCCTCGGCCAGCAGCGTGCGGGCCACCTCGTGCAGGTTCTCCCGGGCGGCCGGCTCGGCCGGCTCGCAGGCCCAGCCGCGACCGGCGCGGATCGCGCCGCCGGCGGCCAGGATCAGTGCCTGGGTCAGACTGGTCGCCCCGGTGCTGATGTCTATACGCCGGCCGGAGTGGTAAGGGCAGTGTTCCAGGGTGCGGGCGGCAACTGCACGAATTTCTTCGCTGTGACTGGCGAAGCGGACCATTTCTCTCCGGCCCTCCGGCTAGTGGTCGGGCAACGTATCTACTGCGGTATACGTACGAGCCCGCGCCGCGGCTCACCGATACGTACATCCGCCCGCCGTTGGACGCCGCCATCCGCAGTGTGCCCCACCGGGCAGTCAATATCGACGGCCCCGGCCGGGGTTGTCAGCCGGCGGCATCCTATTGGCCTGTTCGCCGCGACAGGTTCACCCGACCGAATAACGTCGGCCCGGGTACTCAGTGCCCGCGGAACGCCTCCTCCAGCCACCAGGCGCCGTGCTCGCCGGTGACCTTCGCGTCGATCAGCAGCGGGGCGTCCCGCGGGCCGGCCAGCCACTCCGGCACCGCGGCCAGGTCGGCCACGGTCCGGACGGTCACCCCGGTGCAGCCGAAGCCGCGGCCGATCGCGGCGATGTCGGTGTCCGGGAACCGGACACGTGTCCAGCGGGATGGCCGTCCGGGCCGAAGTGGTGCACCTCCGCGCCGTAGGCGTCGTCGTCGTAGACCACCACGACCAGCGGCAGCCGCAGCCGGACCGCGGTGTCCAGCTCGGCGATGCCCATCAGCGCACCGCCGTCGCCGAGCGCGGCCACGGTGAGCCGGTCCGGGCTGGGCCAGCGCCGCGCCGATCGCGGTGGCCAGGCCCAGCCCGATCGACTGGAACGCCTGGGTGAAGCAGAAACCCAGCTCGTCCGGCACCGACAGGAACATGCTCGGGTAGCCCATGAAGTTGCCGGAGTCGACGGCGACCATGCCGCTCGGCCGGCAGCAGGTCGTCGAGCGCGATCGACAGGGTGCGCGGGTCGATCTCGGTCGCGCGTGCTGGTCGTCCTCGTACGGGCACATCGCGCCAGCGGATGCTCGCGGCGATCCGGTCGGCCAGCGCCGGCTCCCGGTAGCCCGCGGACAGGTGCCCGCGGCCGGCCAGCTCGGCGTCCACCGCGCTCGCCGTCGCGGCCACGTCGCCGACGCGCCGAGCTGTCGACCGGCCGGTGCGCGCCGAGCGCGTCCGGGTCGAGGTCGACCTGCACGACGGTGGCCTGCGGGCTGATCAGCCGGCCGTGCCGGGTGGTCCACATGTTCAGCGCGCAGCCCCAGGCCACCACCAGGTCGGCGCCGGCGATCAGCTCGGCGGCCAGCGGCGAGGCGAAGCCGCCGGAGACGTCCAGCGACCACGGGTTGCCGGCGAACAGGCCCTTGGCCACCGCCGAGGTGGCCAGCAGCGCGCCGCATCGGTCGGCCAGCGCGCGACAGTTCCGCCCCGGCCTGCCGGCGCGCCGCGCCCGGCGATGAACACCGGCCGGCGGGCGCCGGCCAGCAGCGTCGGCCAGCGCGGTCACCGTCGGCTGCGGCCGCCGCGGCGCCGGTGCAACTCCGGCGCCGGCGGCAGCTCGGCGCCCGCGGGCAGCTCCATCGCCTGGACGTCCAGCGGCAGGTTGAGCACGACCGTGCGCCGCTCCTGCACCGCGCCGGCGCACGGCCCGGGCGGTGTCGGCCACGCGCCGTCTCGGCCGAGTGAACCCGCTCGGCGACCGCGCCGACCGCGGTGACCAGCCCGGCCTGGTCGATCGGAAGTTCGAGCGCAGCGCGCCGGCACCGTTCGGCGGCCAGGACGAGCAGCGGGGTGCGGCTCTTGGCCGCCTCGGTGATGCCGGTCATCGCGTTGGTCAGCCCCGGCCCCTGGTGCACCGTGAGCGACGCCGAGCCGGCCGGACACCGGGCGTACGCGTCGGCCATCGTCGCCGCGCCGCCCTCGTGCCGGGCCGCGACGAACGCGCGCCCCGGCCGCGACCAGCGCGTTGGTGACGTGGAAGTTGCCGCTGCCGACCACGCCGAACACGTGGTCGACGCCCAGCTGCGCGACCGCCCGGCCGACGGCCTCGGCGACCAGCATGCCGCTCAGCGCTCGACGAGCGCGAGCACGCGGGTGCGGGCTGCCGGAGCCGCCGACGATCGGCAGCGGCGCGGCGATCAGCACCGCGCCGGTGGGCGGCAGCCGGGCCAGGTTCCGCAGCTGGGTCAGGCCGTACTTGTCGGCGCCGAGCAGGAACGAGTGGCACGGGAACGGCGGGTCGAACGAGTGCGCGGCGCCGGCGTCGGTGCCGACCGTCTCCACGCCGACGCCGAGGATCGGGGTCTCCTCGGCCAGCCAGCGCGCGCACTCGACCGAGATGCCCGGCGTGTGCGGGCCGGTCTCGTTCGGCGTTGAGGAACGCGGCCTGGTCGCCGACCGGGCGTCCCAGCCGGTGCGGTAGAGCAGCCAGCCGCCGGCCGGCAGCGGCCCGTGCTCGGCCTCCCAGGCCTGGACGTGCTCGATCTCCAGCAGGAAGTCGGGGTCGGCGGCCGCCTGCTCCGTCGACGTCCAGGACGACCGCCGGCGCGATCAGGCTGGCCGGCGGCACCTGCGAGACGTCGTGCGCGTCCCGCCCGGTGACCCAGTGGATCGGCGCGTCGAAGTGGGTGCCGGTGTGCTCGCCGGTGTGGATGTTGTTCCAGTACCAGGCCGGGCCCGCGGTCGTCGTAGCGGCTGATCTCCTCGAGCGGGAACCCGATCGTGTTCCCGAACGGCTCGGGCAGCTGCAGGATCGGGGTGCTGTCGGACAGCGGCGCGGTGAGGTCGATGACCTCGACCTGACCGCCGCCGATCGCGGCCAGCAGACCGGTCAGCACTGACATCTGGGATCCCTTCTAGGGCGGTGTGGTCGGGCGCCAGCGGGCGTGCCGGGTGCCGGGGACGCCGTCGCGGACCAGCTGCAGCCGGGGTTTCGGCCCGTCGGTGCGGCCGGTCTGCGGCCGGCGGCTGCCGGCCTGGAACGGCGGCGGCCAGCCCGCCCCGGGGCCGGCGTAGCCCTGCTCGGCCGCCGCGTGCAGCGTCCAGTGCGGGTCGTAGAGGTGCGCCCGGCCGAGCGCGCACAGGTCGGCGCGGCCGGCCAGGATCAGCGAGTTCACGTCGTCGTAGGAGGAGATCGCGCCGACCGCGATGATCGCCACCGGGTACCGCTGGCCGACCTCGTTGCGGATCCGGTCGGCGAACGGGGTCTGGTACGAGCGGCCGAACGCGGGCCGCTCCGCCGCCACCACCTGGCCGGTGGAAACGTCGATCGCGTCCGCCCCGTGCTCGGCGAACGCGCGGGCGATCTCGACCGCGTCGTCCGCGTCCAGTGCCACCGTCGTACCAGTCGGTGGCCGAGATCCGCACGCTCATCGGCTTGCCGGCCGGCCAGACCGCGCGGACCGCGTCGAACACCTCCAGCGGGTAGCGCAGCCGGTTGGCCAGCGATCCGCCGTAGCCGTCGGTACGCCGGTTGGTCAGCGGCGAGATGAACGATGACAGCAGGTAGCCGTGCGCGCAGTGCAGCTCGAGCAGGTCGAAGCCGGCCCGGTCGCCCGTCTCGCGCCGCGGCCGACGAACTGCCCGCGGATCTCGGCCAGGTCGGCGCCGGTGAGCTCGCGCGGGATCTGCGATGCCGGGGCGGTACGGCAGCGGGGACGGGCCGCAGACCGGCCAGTTGCCCGGCCGGCAGCGGCTCGTCGATGCCCTCCCACATCAGCCTGGTGGAGCCCTTGCGGCCGGAGTGGCCGAGCTGCAGGCCGATCTTCGCGGTGCTGGCGGCGTGCACGAAGTCGACGATGCGGCGCCAGCCGGCCTCCTGCCCGGGCGTGTACAGGCCGGTGCAGCCGGGGGTGATCCGGCCCTCGGCGGACACGCAGACCATCTCGGTCATCACCAGCGCCGGCGCCGCCGAGCGCCTTGCTGCCGAGGTGGGCGAGGTGGAAGTCGCCGGGCAGGCCGTCCACCGCGGAGTACATGTCCATCGGCGAGACGACGACCCGGTTCTTCAGCTCCAGCCCGCGCAGCCGGAACGGCTGGAACATCGGCGGTCGCACCTCCGGCACCGGCGCCATCCCGCGGCGCGCCTCGTGCCCGGCGAACCAACTGTCCACTGCGGCTACGAACTCCGGGTCGCGCAGCCGCAGGTTGTCGTAGGTGACCCGGCGGCTGCGGGTCAGGAGGTTGAACGCGAACTGCATCGGCTCCTGGTGCACGGTACTGGCCGAGGTTCTCGAACCACTCCAGGCTGGCCTGCGCGGCCCGCTGGGTGGACGGCACCACCGGCCGCCGCTCCGCCTCGTACGCCGCCAGCGCATTCGTCCACTGTGGACTGCTCGTGCAGGCAGGCGGCCAGCGCCAGCGCGTCCTCCATCGCCAGCTTGGTGCCCGAGCCGATGGAGAAGTGCGCGGTGTGCGCCGCGTCGCCGAGCAGCACCACGTTGCCGTGCCGCCAGCTGCTCGCTGCGCACCGTGGCGAAGCTGACCCACCTGGAGTTGTTCGCGTGCACCTGGTGTCCGTCGAGGACGTCGGCGAACAGCTCACCCACCTTGGCGATCGAGGCGTGGTCGCTCTCCCCCGGGGCGAAGCTGCGGGCGGCCAGCTGGTCGAACCCGGCGGCCCGCCAGACCGCGTCGTGCATCTCCACGATGAACGTGCTGCCGGTCGCGTCGTACGGGTAGCCGTGGATCTGCATCACGCCGTACGGCGTCTGTCGGATGTCGAAGGTGAAGGCGTCGAAGACCCGGTCGGTGCCGAGCCACATGTACTTGCACCGTCGGACGTCCAGACTCCGGCCGAAGCACGTCGGCGTACTTGGCCCGGATGCCGGAGTTGACCCCGTCGCTGGCCACCACCAGGTCGTGCTCGGCGGCCAGCCGTCCGGGTCCGGTGCCTCGCGTGCTGGAAGCGCAGCGTCACGCCGAGGTCGGCGCAGCGCTGCTGCAGGATCTGCAGCAGCCGGCGCCGGCTCATCGCGGCGAACCCGTGCCCGCCGGAGGTGATCACGACCGGCTCCGCGCCGAGTTCCCAGTGCACGTCGATGTCGTCCCAGCGGGCGAACTCGCGCTCCATCGCCGCGTAGACGACCGGGTCGGCGTGCTCGATGCCGCCGAGCGTCTCGTCGGAGAACACCACGCCGAAGCCGAACGTGTCGTCGGCGGCGTTGCGCTCCCAGACGGTGATCTCGTGCGCCGGGCCGAGCTGCTTGGCCAGCGCGGCGAAGTAGAGCCCGCCGGGCCCGCCGCCGACCACCGCGATGCGCACCGCCGCCGCCCGACCGCTCACGCGGCGTGGCCGGCGCGCTGCCCGCCGCGCGGGCCCGCTCGCGCAGCCGGAACCGCTGCAGCTTGCCGGTGTTCGTACGCGGCAGCGCCTCGACGAAGGTCGACCGCCCGCGGGTACTTGTACGGCGCGATCCGCTGCTTGACGAAGTCCTGCAACGCGGTGGCCCGGTCGGCCGGGTCGGCCGGCGGCGCCGTCCCGGAGCACCACGTAGGCCGCCACGATCATGCCGCGGTCCGCGTCCGGGGCGGCGACCACGCCGCAGTCGGCGACGTCCGGGTGGGCCAGCAGCGCCTCCTCGACCTCCGGCCCGGCGATGTTGTAGCCGGCCGAGATGATCATGTCGTCGCTGCGGGCCTGGTACCAGAAGTAGCCGTCGGCGTCCCGCACGTAGGTGTCGCCGGTGAGGTTCCAGCCGTCCTGCACGTACGTGCGCTGCCGGTCGTCGGCGAGGTAGCGGCAGCCGGTCGGGCCCTTGACCGCCAGCCGGCCGATGGTGCCGTCCGGCACCGGCTGGCCGGTCGTCGTCCAGCACCGCGGCCTGGTAGCCGGGCACCGCCCGGCCGGTCGAGCCGGGCCGGATGTCGTCGTCGGCGGCGGAGATGAAGATGTGCAGCATCTCGGTGGAGCCGATGCCGTCGATGATGCGCAGCCCGGTCGCCTGGTGGAACGCCTCCCAGACCGAGCGCGGCAGCGGCTCACCGGCCGAGACGCAGCGCCGCAGGCTGGCCAAGCTGGGCGGCCTTGCCGGCGGCCAGCATCGCCCGGTAGGCGGTCGGCGCGGTGGAGAGCACGGTCGACGCCGTGCTCGGCGATCGCGTCCGGCAGCAGGTCCGGGGTGGCCTTCTCCAGCAGCAGGCTGGCCGCGCCGGCCCGCAGCGGGAAGATCAGCAGGCCGCCCAGCCCGAACGTGAACGCCAGCGGCGGGCTGCCGGTGAACAGGTCGTCCGAAGTCGGCTCGCAGCAGGTGCCGGCAGAACGTGTCGGCGATCGCGAGCGACGTCCCGG
This sequence comes from uncultured Actinomycetota bacterium, assembly GCA_963714145.1. GTDB lineage: Bacteria > Actinomycetota > Actinomycetes > Mycobacteriales > CADCTP01 > JBBWZH01. The sequence goes on from OY970235.1 coordinate 6,230,159, forward strand.
TGCAGTGCATCGTCGCCTTTGGACGGCCGGTGGTGCCGGAGGTGAACGCGAGCAGCGCCACGTCGTCGGCCGCGGTGGCGCACGGGTGCGAACTCGCCGGACTTCGCCGCACACCGCTGGACCAGGTCGTCGGCACCGTCGCCGCCGTACCGGATCAGCCGCAGCCCGGGCACCGCCGCGGCGGCCAGATCGGCGGTGAACCGCGCGTCGCAGCAGGCCAGGTCGACCTTCGCGATCTCGCAGATCGGTGGCCAGCTCACCGGCCCGCAGCAGCGGCATCGTCGGCACCGCGACCCCGCCGGCCTGGATCACGCCCAGCCAGCAGGCGGCCAGCCACGGGTTGTTCGGCCCGCGCAGCAGCACCCGGTTGCCGGGCACCAGGCCGAGGTCCTCGACCAGCACCTGGGCGATCGCGTCGGCCCGGCGCAGCACCTCGCCATACGTCCAGGTCCCGGCCGGCGAGACCAGGCAGCGGCGGTCGGCACCGTACCGGGCGATGGTCTGGTCCAGCAGCACCTCGGCGCAGTTGAGCCGGTCCGGGTAGGCCAGCTCGGGCAGGTCGAAGCGCAGGTCGGGCCACTGGTCGGTGGGCGGCAGCGAGTCCCGGCAGAACGTGTCGACATGGGCCGTGGGCAACAGTTCCATGACGGCACCTCTCTGTGCGTCCGGCCGGGCACGCGGTCTGGCCAGTATTCGCCCGGTCGGCCCACCCGGCCAGCGGACCGGACGACCCGGCACGGCCCGCCGGGCCGACCAGCCAGCCGACCCGGCCCGGCACCCCGGCCCCGGCGGCCCGGGCGGCGGCCCTGGCGGCCGGCGGACCGGCCGGTCAGGGCAGCACGGCCTGGCCCTGCACCTCGACCAGCGCCTCGGCGTCCCAGAGTCTGGACACGCCGATCGCGGCCATCGCCGGATACGCCGTACCGACCCGCCGGCGCCAGACCGCGCCCAGCTCCCCAGCATGGGCCCGGTAGTCGTCTATGTCCACTATGTACACAGTCAGGCTGGTCAGGTCTTCGGGCTCACCGCCGGCCGCGGTCAGCACGGTCAGCAGGTTGCCCAGCGCCCGGTCGAACTGCGCGACGATGCCGGCGCCCTCGATCCGCCCGGCCGGGTCGAGCGCGGTCTGCCCGGCCAGGAAGACCAGCCGCGATCCGGTCGCGACGACGGCGTGCGAGAACCCGGACGGGCGCGCCAGCTCGGCGGGATTCACCAGCGAGTGAGTCACCCAGGTCACCTTGGCAACGGTGCCGTCCCGGGTCAAGATGCGACGATGGACGCGCTGTTGCTCGACGCGGTTCGCACGCCGTTCGGGAAGTACCGGGGCGGCCTGTCCGGCATCCGCACCGACGACCTGGCCACGCTGCCGCTGGCCGAGCTGGTCCGCCGGCACCCCGAGGTCGACCCGGCCAGCATCGAGGACGTCGTCTACGGCGACGCGAACGGCGCCGGCGAGGACAACCGGAACGTCGGCCGGATGGCGGCGCTGCTGGCCGGGCTGCCGGTGACGGTCCCGGGTAGCACGGTGAACCGGCTCTGCGGTTCCGGTGGCGAGGCGATCGTGCAGGCCGCCCGCGCGCTCGCGGTCGGCGACGCGCGGCTGTTGGTGGCCGGCGGGGTGGAGGGCATGTCCCGGGCGCCGTACGTGCTGCCGGCGCCGGACGAGGCGCTGCCACGCTCGATGCAGCTCTGGCCCACGGCGCTGGGCTGGCGCATGGTCAACCCGCAGTTCCCGGCCGAGTGGACCGCCCCGCTCGGCGTCTGCGCCGAGAACGTGGCCGCCGAATTCGGCATCGGCCGGGACGCCCAGGACGAGTGGGCATTGCGCTCGCACCAGCGCGCCGCTGAGGCCTGGGCGAAGGGCCTGCACGACGACTACGTGCTGGCCGTGGACGGCGTGCACCGGGACGAGTCGATCCGCCCGGACACATCCTCCGCCGCGCTGGCCAAGCTGCGGCCGGCGTTCACTCCACAAGGGACGGTCACGGCCGGCAACGCGTCACCGCTGAACGACGGCGCGATCGCGATCCTGATGGGTACCCGGGCCGCCGCCGGCGAGCTGGCCGTCGAGCCGCTGGCCGAGATCCTCGGCTCGTCCGTGGCCGCGCTCAGCCCGGAGCGGTTCACGGTGGCGCCGGTGCCGGCGATCCGCCGGCTGCTGGCCCGTACCGGACTGTCCATTTCGGACGTCGCGGTCTGGGAGATCAACGAGGCGTTCGCCGCGATGGTGCTGTCCAACCTGCACGAACTGGCCGGGATCGACCCGGAGAAGGTGAACCCGCACGGCGGCGCGATCGCGATCGGGCACCCGCTCGGCGCGTCGATGCCGCGGGTGGTCGTCGACTGCGCCCGCGAACTGCGCCGGCGCGGCGGAGGCATCGGCATCGCGGCCGCCTGCATCGGCGTCGGCCAGGGCCTGGCGATCGCGCTGCGCGCCTGATGACCATCGACCCGGCCCAGTTCACCGACGTCCGGTACGCCGTCGAGGCCGACGGCATCGCGGTCATCACCATCGACCGCCCAGATCGGCGGAATGCGTTCCGCGGCCGCACCGTGGACGAACTGCTGTCCGCGTTCAAGCATGCCTGGGCGGACCGGCGGGTCGCCTGCGTGATCCTGACCGGGGCCGGCGACCAGGCCTTCTGCGCCGGCGGTGACGTGAAGGAACGCGCCGAGACCGGCGGCTACGGGGAAACCGAATGGGGCACGTTCGAGATCGAACGGCTGCACCGGATGATCCGCGACATCCCGAAACCGGTGATCGCGGCGGTGAACGGGGTCGCGGTCGGCGGCGGCCACGTGCTGCACGTGCTCTGCGACCTGTCCATCGCGGCCACCGGCGCCCGGTTCGGCCAGTCCGGGCCGCGGGTCGGATCTTTCGACGCCGGCTTCGGCTCGGCGTACCTGGCCCGGGTGGTGGGCGAGAAACGGGCCCGGCAGATCTGGTTCCTGCTCGACCTGTTCGACGCGGAGACGGCCGAACGCTGGGGGTTGGTGAACGCGGTCGTCCCGGCCGAGTCCTTGCTGGACACGGCCCGGGAGTGGGCCCGGAAGATCGGGTCCTACTCGCCGACCGCGCTGCGGTTCCTGAAGCACTCGTTCAACGCGGACTCCGACCACCTCAGCGGCATCTCGCACCTGGCCTTCGACGGGCTGGAGCTTGTACGCACACAGCGACGAGGGCATGGAGGGCGCCCGGGCTTTCACCGAGAAACGCCCGCCCGATTTCGGCCCCTACCGCTGACCCGGTACCCGCTGACCCCAGTACCCACTGACCCCGGTACCCGCTGGCCGGCGGTCCGGTCTGGGCCAGCGGGTCGGCCGGGTCATGCGATCGGAGTCTGCGGCGGCGCCTGGTACATGTTGGTGGCGCCGGCCTCCTCCATCGGCATCAGGATCCAGAGGATCGGGTAGACCACGATCGGGCTGCCCGGCAGGAGCAGCAGCACCAGGAAGAACAGCAGCCGGGCCGGCCAGGGGTCGATCCCGAGCTTCCGGCCGAGGCCGGAGCAGACGCCGGCGAGCAGCCGGCCGTCCCTGGACCGCACCAGGCCCTCGCTGCGGAAAGCGGCGTGAATCTTCTCCATGATGAGTTCGTTCCCTTCGAACTTCGCGAGTGAACCTGACACCACAGAGCCTGCGCCCCGGCCGCCCCGGGGCACATCGGGGACGGACCCTGGAACCACCCCGGCCTTGCCGAGCACCGGCCTCAGGGTCAAGTGGCCCACACCACAGGACGGCCCCGGCTCGCCGGACGGCCGCGGGGGCGGCGGCTCAGCCGGCGCCGAGGCAGACGAACGCGGCGGCGGTGAACCGGTCCTGCCCGGTGTCCGGGGCGCTGGCGGCGGCCAGCGCGGCGGCCGGGCTGGCGCCGGCCCGCATGGCCTGGTGCAGCGCGAGCATGGTCGGCCGGGTGGCATCATCCGGCACCGGGAACAGCGGGGCGACCAGCGCGGCGGTGCCCTGCGCGAGCAGCGCCGCGGACAGGCCCATCAACTCGTCACCGGGCCGGATCTCGGCCAGCCCGGCGTCGCAGGAGGCCAGCACCATGCACCGGGGCGCCCGCCGCAGCCGCTCCAGGTCGTACACCGTGATCGGGCCGTCGGCCAGCAGCAGCGCGGACAGCAGCGGCTGGTCGGCCCGGAACGTGCCGTGCGCGGCGACGTGCGCGAGGTCGGCGCCGTCCAGCGCGGCGGCGACGGTGGCGACGGTGGCGTCCGCACCGGTCAGCGTCACCGCGTGCTGGTAGAGCCGTCCCAGGTCGGCGATCTCCGGCCCGGCCTCGGGCAGGTCCGGCCCGGCCACCAGCACCACCCGCCCCGGTCCGTTGCCCGGCGTGGTCTCGATGCCGGCGCTGGCCGCCCGCTGCCACCAGGCCGCCGACGGCGCCACGCTGGTCGGCTGCCCGGCCCGGGACGGCAGCAGCGCCCACGGCAGCGCGTGCAGCACTGTCGTCGGCACTATCACCAGTGGACGGTCCACAGTGGACGCAAGCGGGCCCAGCAGCAGGTCGTCCAGGGCGCGGGCCTCGGCGTCGGCCTGCCGGGCGGCCCGCTCCAGCGACTCGGTCGAGCCGAACCGGTGCACCAGCCGGCGCAGCCAGAACCGCAGCAGCGTGGCCGACCGGGTCACCTGCTCGATCGGCGCCAGCGGCGTCAGCGTCTGCCGCCGGCCAGCCAGCACCACCGCGTACAGCATGTCGTCGGACTCCACGAACTCGACCAGCGCCCGCTCCCCCAGCGCCCGCCGTATCTCCACAGTGGACGGTGGGCCGGACGAGTACCGCTGCGCGGCCAGGCTGTGCCGGGCCAGCCGCTGCACCGACCGCTCCAGCGTGACCTGCCGGCGCAGCAGCCGGGCGGCGTCGCGGCCGCCGGCGTCCCGCTGCTCGTGCACCACCTGGCGCAGCTCGGCCAGCGCCTCGGCCAGCTGCTCGTCCGCCGGCGGCCGCACCGGGCGCAGCCCGAGCACGCCGGCCCGCCAGCGCTCGGCCCAGCGCAGCACCCGGCCCGGATCGCCGTCCTGCAGCGCCAGCTTCGTGCCGAGCCGGGCCAGGTCGGCGGCGTGCGCGGACGCGTTCGCCCGCAGCTCGGTGCCGCCCATCGCCTCCCGGTGCCGCTCCACCGCCGACATCCCGGCCCGCAGCGCCAGATCCGCCCGCCGCCGGTCCCCCGCGGCCAGGTGCAGCAGGGCCCGGGCGTGGAACACCCGCGACCGCACGTCGGCCGGGTCGTCGCCGCGCCGCGCCGCGAGCGGGGCCAGCTGCGCCCGCGCCGTGCGGACGCGGCCCAGCTCCAGCGCGATCTGCCCGGCCACCAGCCGCGCGTCCAACGCCCCGATCGCCCAGCCGGCCGCCTCCAGCCGCCGGGTCAACCGGACGCTGGCGGCCAGCAGCTCCGGCGTGCGCGCCCCGGACGCCCAGGCCGCCCGCACCCCGGTCGCCTCGGCCGCCGCCCGGTAGCTTGCCCGCCGCTGCCGGCCGAACGCGGCCGCCGACACCCCGGCCATCTCCCGCGCCTCGTCCAACCGGCCGTCCAGCAGCGAGATCTGCGCCAGCACCAGCTGCGCCTCGGCCAGGTATGCGGTCAGCCCGCGCTTGTCCAGCTCCGGGACCGCCCGCTCCGCGGTCGCCCGCGCCTCCACCAGCAGCCGCGCCGACAGCAGCGCCTCACTGCGGTCCATCAGGCCGACCGCCTCCACCATCTCGTGCTCGGCCAGGTACCGGTCGATCTCGTCGAACGCGGTCAGCGCCGCGATCACGTCACCGCGCCGGGCCGCCACCACGCCGACGTTGTGCCCCGCGTCCGACACCGCCCGCGGCTGATTCAGCTCGGTGAACAGCCCCATCGCCCGGCGCAGGTCCGCCTCCACCGCGGCCAGCGCCCCTTGCCGGGACCGGATCAGCGACCGGTTGTTGTGCAGCGCGGCCAGCATGAACAGGTCATCGGCCGCCACCAGCAGCGGCTCGGCACTCTCGTAGGCGGCCAGCGCCGCGTCCAACCGGCCCTGGAACTGGAACACCGCGCCGCGCTGGAACTCCACCCGGCCCGGCCGCGGCGCCGGCACCACCGCCGCCGCCCGGTCCAACTCGGCGAACGCCGCGGTGATCCGGCCCCGGTACGCCAGCGCGAGCGCGAGGCTGATCCGCACCTCGGCTCCGGTCGCCGCGGCGCCGGCCCGATCCGCCAGCCGGGCCGCGCGGGTCAGGTGCGTCACCGCCGCCGGCATGTCCTGTTCGTGCCGCGCGGCCAACCCCAATGCCCATTCGGCCGTGGCGGCGGGCCGGCCGTCCGGCGCCGCCCGCAGCACCTCATTGGCTACGGCACGCGCCGCCACCGGGTCGCTGGCCGCGAGTTGGACAGCCTCCTGCGCGCGGGCGAGATACCCGCGTTGCCCACCACCGTGCGTTGCGGCCCTCGCCACCATCACACCGTCGCTCACCAAGAAGCGGGACGCCTTCTTGTGGGATTCGTCGCTCTGCGTATCAGCAAACCGGCGACACTGCTCTCATCGTAGAACCTTCGTCGGCGAGGAGGGCAGGAATGAGCCTGCGGCGAACGACAGCCACCCGGTTCCGGTTGGCCAACCACATCATCGGCGCACCCGCCGAGCCCGCACGCTGGGCCGAGGAGCCCCGGCTCCGCGACAAGGGCGGCTTCGGCGAGGGGCGGGGGGTCACCGTCGCCGTGCTGGACAGCGGCATCAGCCGGCACCCCTGGCTGGCCGGCAGCTACCACCAGCCGCTCGGCCTGGACGCCTCTGACCTGTGGGATCTCTCCGGTGCGGCGCTGCCGCGGCACGTCGGCCATGGCACGTTCGTGGCCGGCGTGGTGCTGCAGTACGCCCCGGCCACCAGCCTCGTCTCGCGCCGCGTGGTCGACCTGGACGGGCACGCCGACGACGCCGACCTGGCCGCGGTGATCAACGGCCTGCGCCAGCTGAACCCGGACGTGATCAACCTCTCGCTCAGCCCCGAGGTCGAGCCGGGCACCGTGGACGAGGGCACCAGCCAGACACTGGCCGCCGTCCGCGCCCTGCAGGACGAATGCGGCACGATCTTCGTGGTCGCCGCCGGCAACAGCGGCGACCAGTTCCCGGTCGAGCACCTCGCCCCGCAGGACGAGCTGACCGTGGTGGTCGGCGCGCTCGACCTCAGCGGCCAGCCGGCCTGGTTCAGCAACACCCAGTTCGTCAACCTGTGGGCCCCGGGCGTCGACGTGATCAGCTCGTTCGTGCACTGGAACGGCCTGCTCGCGCCGAACCAGCCGGACGACCACGACGACGGACCCGACGACGGCCACCAGCACGGCGGCCACGAGCACGGTCATGAGCACGGCGGCGGGCACAACAACAGCGCCGTCGCGCAACGGCCCGGCCACCACGACCCGACGCCGCCCACCCCGGCACCGGCGACCCGGCCGGTCGCGCCGTTCGCCGGCTGGGCCCGGTGGAACGGCACCTCGTTCGCCGCGCCGGCGGTGACCGGGGCGATCGCGGCCGAGATCAGCAAGCTCAGCAGCGTGACCGACCCGATCCAGCGCCGTCGCTTCGCGCTGGACAAGGTGATGGACGCGGCTCGCGACATCGAGGTGAACGGCGAGAAGAGCAAGGCGCTGACCGCGGCGCCGATCGCATTGCAGGGGCCGCCCCGAGGGTAGGTGATGGGGGATTTCCGGACGCTACAGACAGGTGATCACGCGTGCTCGATGATGACGAGTTGCTTGCGCAGCTTGCCGATGTGCTGGACGAGGAAAGTCCGGTCCCGGCCGAGGCGCTGATCGCGGCCCGGGCCGCGTTCGCGCTCCGCCGGCTGGACGAGGAGTTCGCCGAACTGCTGTTCGATTCGGCGGACGTGCCGGCACCGGCGGGTCTCCGCGGCCCGCCGGCCTGGCCCCGCCAGCTCACCTACCAGGTCGGGGACCTGTTGATCGAGTGCGAGGTGGACGCGACCGGCCTGATCGGTCAGGTGCTGCCGGCCATGCCGGTCACGTTGGAGGTGATGACGTCGACCGGCGCGACCCGTCCGGTCGACGTCGACAGCGGCGGGCGGTTCGTCGCGCCGCTGCCCGGGCACGGCCCGATCCGGCTGCGCTGCCAACCCGGCCAGCGTCGACCGGTGCTCACCCCCTGGCTGTTGCCCTGACGACCCCTGTTGCCCTGATGACCGCGTTGCCCTGACGACCGCGTGCCCTGACGACCGCGTGCCCTGACGACCCTGTTGCCCGCACGACCCCGTTGCCCGCCCAGACTGGCGGACTGGCGCGGACCGGCCCGGTCGGCCCGGAATCCCCGGGCCGACCGGGCCGTGGCTATGCCGCCGCTGGACGCAGGTGCCGGCGGCCGGTCAGGAACGCCAGGCCGTACAGCACCGCGACCAGGATCAGCAGGAAGCGGTAGCCGGTGATCAGCGCGAGGTACTCCAGCGCGCCGCCGACCATCGCGCCGAGCAGGTTCGCCCCGAACGCCAGGGTGGACACGCCGGACCCGCCGACGCTGCGGAACCGCTGCGCGAACACCAGGTTGGCCAGGAAGATCGGCGCGAACGCGATCGCCACCCCGGCCAGGAACCGCAGCGGCAGCGCCAGGTCGAGCAGCGCGGCCGGCGGGATCAGCCAGGCCAGCACCAGGGTCGCGAGCAGCCCGCCATACAGCAGCGCCGGACGGGGCAGCCGGAACCGGCGGGCCACCTCGACCGCGGCCAGCACCGACAGCAGCACGCCGGCGAACACGGCCGCGTTCACGAACCAGGTCGTGCCGAACAGCAGCGCGAACTGCACCACGTTCTTCGTCTCCAGCAGCAGGAACGCCGCGCCCATGAACGCCAGGTCCAGGTACGGCCGCATCTGCCGGATCGGCTTGCCGGAGGTGCCCCGGATCAGCACCAGCGAGGCGAGCAGGATCAGCCCCAGCATCCACAGGTAGAAGGACGGGATGCTGTGGTCGGCCAGGTACGGGAACGGCCGGTCGTCGGTGGCCGGCGAGAGTGCGCCGGGCGGCCGGGTCCAGTTGGTCGCGCAACTCGGGGTGGTGCCGTCCTTGTCGATGGTGAGGACGGCCTGCAGTCGGGCGCCGACCTGCTCACCGCTGATCTGGACGCACGGCGTCGTGCCGTACACCGCGGTGATGCTGCCGGCGTACCGGTCGAGCAGCCACGCCTCGTAGTAGTTGTACATGGCGAACTGGCCGCCGGGCTTGAGCAGTTCCCGGTCGCGGCCGATCGCCTCGGTGGTGAACAGGTAGTTCTCCAGCCGCAGCGCGGACTGCCCGGTCACGATCGTGGCCGAGTCGGTCAGCGCCAGGATGATCAGGTCGTACTGCTTGTGCGTGCGCTCGATGAACGCGCGGCCGTCGTCGATGTGCACGCTGACCCGCGGGTCCTGGTACGGGCGGGCCGGGTGGTGGTCGCGGCCCAGGTGCTGCAGCACCGGGTCGATCTCCACCGCGTCCACGTGCCTGGCGCCCTGGTCCAGCGCGATCGCCACGTCGTTGCCGGTGCCCGCGCCGATCACCAGCACGTCGGCCGGCGCCGGGCGGTGCGCGTACGGCAGCAGGTACCGCGAGGTCGGCGACTCCTTCAGCCGGTCCAGCGTGTACGCGGTCTGGTGCGGCACGTTGTTCACCGAGACGACCAGGCCGGAGCCGTTCTCCCCGGGCACCGCGTGCACCTTGTAGTACGGCGACCAGTGGTCCCCGCCGAAGATCGACTGGGCGCCGAGCAGGAGCAGCACCGCGGCGATCCCGGCCTGCTGCCAGCGGCCGGCGCGCCGGCCGAGCAGCAGCACCAGCGCGACCGCGACCAGCACCGCCCAGCCCACCGGCGGCAGGCTGAGGAAGGACAGCCCGGCGAACACGACGATGCCGGCCAGGCTGCCCATGATGTCCAGGCGGTAGGCCTCCAGCGGCTCGAACCGGCCGAAGGTGCGAGCCACCTCCTCGGCCAGCAGCGCCATCACCGCGACGGTGAGCAGGAAGATCGCGGCCAGGCTGGCCCACCGGGGCAGCGGCGCCGAGCCGTTGATCCCGACGATCTGCCGCGGCCCGGACAGCGCGATGATCGTCACCGGGAACACCAGCCCGAAGCCGACCAGCACGGCCAGCGCGACCGGGGCCAAGGGAAAGAGGTCCCGGGCCGAGCGACCGCGCAGGAAGCCCAGGCCAATGCCGAGGAAGCTGGCCAGCAACACGAAGTTGGTCAGGTGCGCCAGGTAGACGTCGTTCGCGGCGGTCCAGCGGATCAGCGCCAACTCCACGAACAACATCAGGAAGCTGGCCAACACCAACCGCTGCCGGTCGGACAGCCCGCCGCCGGGCGCCTGCAGCCGGGTCAGCACCGCGCCCCGCCGCCCAGCCGGACTGGTCAACCCGGCCGGCCCGGTCAACCCGGCCGGCTCGGTCGCCTCGACCACCCCGGCCGGGCCGTCCGGGCCACCCGGCTCGGCCACCACCCCGGCGCCGGCGGGCGCGTCACCCGAGCGGGTCGCCCGGTCGCCCTCCGCCACGTCCTCGGACGCACCATCCACAGCCGTACCGTCCTTCCGCCGTACGGAGTCGCACTGGCGGGTGCAATCGGCGCAGACACCCGCCCGCGACGCGAACAGGCATGGAGCTTAGGGGGTGATGCGGCCGAGCGGGGCCCACCGCGGCGGCCCACCGCCGGAGTACGAGAGGTGCTCCACCTCGACCGGGATGTAGCTGTCGCTGTAGTGCACGTCCAGGTTCTCCGGCGGCAGCCGGCGGCGCTGCCGCGGGGTGAGGTGACCGTCCCGGCGCAGCGCGGCCTGCTCCACCTCGATGGTGCGGCACAGTGCCGCGGAGACCGGGGCGTGCACCTTGGCCGACTCGGTCGGCACCTCGACGAAGAAGTTCACCGCCGGGTCGGCCCGCATCGCCTGCAGCATCAGGGTCAGCGCGAGCACCGCGCCGCTGGTGCCGAGGCTGCGGGTGCCCGCCACGAACGTGCACCAGTGCGACCGACCCAGCGCCGCGGCGAACGGGTTGCGGCAGGTCAGGATCATCGCGTAGGTCGGGTAGAGCCGTTCGTCCAGCTCGACCAACCCGTTCCGGCCGTACGGGAAGACCTCCTCGGACCGTCCCAGTAGGACGGTCATGGACCGGGAACCGTAGGTGGGGAACGCGCCCTCGTCGCGCATGTCCATGGCCAGCGGGATCGAACTGCGCGGCTCGGCGAACTCGCGGGCGGCCGCCTCGAACAGCGCGCCGTGCCAGAAGTTGGTGTCCGGGCCGCCGATCACCACCACGTCCCGCTCGGCCAGCAGGCCCGGGTCGACGCAGTGCTCCGGCCACATCATCGGCGCGTCGGCCAGCCCGTCCGGCCCGCGCAGCGCGTCCGGCCCGCGCAGCGCGGTGGCCAGCTCCGGGACGAAGACCAGGTCCTTGACCGCCAGCGTGTGGTCGACGTCCTGGACGCCCTCGGGCAGCTCGCGCTCGAACACGTACGGCGCCAGCGGGATGCCGAACGGGCGCAGGTCAACCTCCACATGCGACCGCCGCTGCCGGTCGGCGAAGATCGGCAGCAGCAGCTCGTGTTCGCGGCCGACGTCCCGGCGGTTGCTCGGGATGACGATCAGCGGCCGGCTGGGCGGCAGCAGCACCCGCAGCCCGGCCCGGTAGACCGGGTCGTCCTGGCTGGCCGCGTCGATCTGGCGCATCGGCGCCCGGCGCTCCACCGCGAGCAGCTGCAGCCGGCGCGGCCGGGCCCGGTCGGACCGGGCCCGCTCCGCGCCGGGCACCAGCAGCACCCGGCTCAGCCGGGGCGCGCGCAGCCCGATCGCGAGCAGCACCACCGCGGCGATCCCGGCGGTCAGCCCGAGGAAGCCGAACAGCGGCCAGGTGTGCTGGGTGGCGTCCAGGAAGCCGGCGATCACCGCGCTGGTACTGATGCCGGCCAGCAGCGCGCGCGTTCCGTTCAGCCGGATATGCCGGCGGAGCCGTTCGATCGGGGACATAAGGTAGCTGCGCGGCTGCGGACCAGCTTCGACCACCCGGCATTCTCCTTCCGGTCTACCCGCCGGCCCTATTCTCGCCCGGGGCCGAACGGGCAACTCGATCGCCTCGGGTTCCGGTGGCCGGGTAGGGTGAAATCCTCGCAGGCAGCCGGCACCTTGGGGCGTTCATGAGCGGCAGGCGACATGCCGTCGATCCGGTCGGTCCGTTCGGAAATCCGGATGGCTCCCGTGCCGACATCGACGATCTGCTCGGCGAGTTCGTCGACTTCGAGGGCGAACTGGCGCACGGCGGGTTGGCCACCCGGGCGGACGACTCCAAGGTCCGGGTGATCGTCGGCAACCTCGGCGCCGGCAAGACCGTCTACCTGCGCCGGCTGCAGGATTTCCAGTCGCACCACGACTCGGTCTACGCCGACGTGCCGCAGCAGAGCCCGCCGAAGACCGAGGTGATCGTCCGGGTCTGCCAGTGGTACTCCGGCCAGGTGCTGGTGGAGAAGTGGATGCAGATCTGGGAGCGGGCCATCCTCCGCTCGCTGGCCTCGCACCTGCTGCTGCACCCTGACCTGCGCTGCTACGTGCCGGCCGAGCAACGCACCGAACTGTGGGACACCTACCGCAAGCTACTGGACGACTTCCGCCGGCCGCGGTCGATCTACAACCAGGTCCGTGACATCGTGCTGTCCCAGCACACCGCGCACCAGCTCTCCACCTACCTGGACGACCCGATGTGGGACGACCTGGAGGATGTGCTGGCCGAGCTGATCAGCCGCAGCAAACCGATCTATTTCTACCTGGACGCGGTGGACGAGGAATTCAGCCACGCCCCCATGTACTGGCTGAAATGCCAGGAGGGGCTTTTCTACCAGGTCATGCGGCTGCTCCGGGATCACCGCTTCGGCGGCCGGCTGCACGTGGTGGTCGGCATCCGCGACATCGTGATGTCCTCGGTCTACCGCTCCGAACACGCGCCGCGCTACTACAACGAACCGCACATCCGGGTGCTCACCTGGGACCGCCCGTCCCTGCAGTTCCTGCTCCGGCAGAAGCTGGAGCGGCTGCCCCCGTCCTTCCTGATGCGCCAACCAACCGACGGCGTCACCACCCGCGACTGGCTCGGCGTCAGCACGATCGCGGACGAGTGGGGCGGCAAGGAACGCATCGACGAGTACCTGATCCGGCACACCCGGCTGATCCCGCGGGATCTCGTCTCGCTCGGGAACGAGCTGGCCGAGGAGGTGTTCCGGCAGAAACGCGCCGGCCGCGACCGGTTGCCCGAGGCCGCCATCCGGGACATCGTCGCCCGCTGCGCCAAGCGGTTCGGCGACTCCCAGCTGGCCCAGTGCGCCAACCAGATCACGTCCGACCTGATGCCCCGCAACGCCGCCCAGCACAACTACTCCGACGTCTACACCAGCACCCAGACCTACATCCGGGAAATCGTCGACGAGATGCGCTCGATCATCCGGCTGATCGGCGCGGACATGTTCCCCCGGTCCGATCTGGACGGGCTGCGCGAGATCGCCAACCCGCATTTCGAGAACGCCACCGATCTGGCCGCCGTGCTCTGGCAGAACGGCCTGCTCGGCTACGTCGACAAGGACGGCAAGAGCCGCTTCTACTCCCTCGGCGACGTGGCCGAATTCCACCTGCCGCCGTACGTGGAGACCTACGTGCTGCACCCGTGCCTGGCCCGCAGCGTCGGGCTGAGCAGCCCGCGCCGGGCCGCCCCGGCCGGGTGGGAGCGATGAGGCACGTCCGGCCGATCCAGTACACGAACTGGGCCGAGTTCAAGCGCGACCTGTTCGCCGAGCTGTTCGAGACGCAGCGGTTCCAGCCCGACCGGTACCTGTTCCGCGGCGTCGGCGACGCGAACTGGGGGCTCTGTTCCTCGTTCGACCGGCGGTTCGCCGGCGTCCCGCTGACCCGCCGCATGCAGCTGTGGGACCAGCTGATCCGGGAGTGGCAGAACGGCTGCACCGAGGCCGGCGTGCCCGACCCGGTGCTCCAGGACGACCGCAAGCTCTGGGCCCTCGGCCAGCACCACGGCCTGCCGACCCGGCTGCTGGACTGGACCACCAGCCCGTACGTGGCCGCGTTCTTCGCCTTCCACGACCACCTGATCACCGGCGGCGCCTCGTTCGACCACGTCGCGGTCTGGGCGCTGCACCTGGACAACCCGGTCTGGTCCCGGGAGCGCGGCGTGGAGATCGTGAGCGCGCCGTCACTCGACAATGTCCGGCTGCGCAACCAGGGCGGCCGGTTCACCCTGTCCCGGGCGCCGTTCGCCACCCTGGAGGAGTATGTCGAGCGGTTCGCCACCGACGTCGCGCTGACCAAGTGCGTGCTGCCGGCCGCCGACGCCGAGCACGCGCTGTCCGACCTGGACGCGATGGGGATCAACAGCTACGACCTGTTCCCGGACCTGACCGGGCTGGCCGGGCGGGCCACCATGCGCGCCTCGCTGGCCGCGCACGACTGACCGTCCGGCTGCTACTTCGGCTTCGGCTTCGGGCAGGTGCCGAGCATCGAGCCGAGCGCGGTCTTGTCGGCGACCGAGATCGTCAGGTGGTAACGGCTGGCCACATCGACGTACTTGATCGCGTAGGTACACCGGTACGCCGACCGGGGCTGCCACTCCGACGGGGTGCTGTCCCCTTTGGACGCGTTGGTCGGGCCGTCCACGGCGAGCAGGTTGCCCGGGTCGTTGGCCAGGTGCAGCCGCTGCGTGGGCGTCCAGGACCGGGCGCCGTGCGACCAGGCGGCAGACAGCGGGTAGATGTGGTCGATCTGCACGGCCGCCGCCTTGGCCTTGGTGAAGACGATCGTCCGGCCGGTGTACGGGTCGGCCAGGACGCCCGCGACGACCGTGCACTTGCCGCTCAGCTTGACCTTGGTCAGGTCGCGGCGCAGTACGTCGTCGCGCTGCCGGCAGCCGTTGTGGTCGAAGTCGTACGACCACGCCGGGCCGAAGTCCTTGGTGCGCTCGTAGCCGCCGGTGCGCGGCGCGGCGACCGTGAGCTTGGCCAGTTCCGCGCGGGCGGTCACGCTGTCCGCCGGCCGCACCGCGACCGGCGGGCCGCCGCTGTCGGTCGGCCCGCCGACCGCCCCGGACTGCAGCGCGGCGCAGGCGGCCACCCCCAGACCGACGAGCACACCGAGCACGATCCGGTTGCTGCGACGCACTCGACGGCTCACACCAGCAGAAGTACCACCTCACCCGGACGCCGGAAACCTGCCGCGCCGCCCGTTGCGCCCGCCGGGCGTCAGGCCGCGGTGAAGGTGATCGGAAGTGCCTCCATCCCGTAGGCGAACGGGCTCTCGTGCGGCACCAGCGGGACGTCCGCCAGCCGCACGTCCCGCAGCCGACGCAGCATCGCGGCCAGCGCCACCCGCGTCTCCATCCGGGCCAGCGGCGCGCCCAGGCAGAAGTGGATGCCGTGGCCGAGGGTGAGGTGCCGGTTCGGCTGCCGGCGCACATCGAACTCGTCCGGCCGGTCGAACTCGGCCGGGTCCCGGTTCGCCGACGGGATCCGCGCCATCACCCAGTCACCCGCCGCCACCGCCTGCCCGTCGATCTCGGTATCCACCGCCGCCACCCGGGGGAACTGCGGCACCGGCGGCAGGTACCGCAACACCTCCTCGATCGCCCCCGGGATCAGGCCCGGGTCGGCCCGCACGTCGGCCAGCGCGGCCGGATGCCGGTCGAAACACAGCCACGCGTTGCCCACCGTGTCCCGCACCGTGTGCGTGCCGGCCGTCAGCGTCAGCGGGCAGACCGCGATCAGTTCCGGCTTGGACAGCCGCTGCCCGTCGATCTCGGCCCGGCTCAGCTCGCTGATCAGGTCGTCCCCGGGGTTGGCGACCCGGTCGTCCACGAACGCGCTGAAGTACTCGTGCATCCGCCGCTGCGCCTCGCCACCGGCCGCCGACCGGGCGTTGCTGGACGCGCTGCCCCACTCGCGCAGCATCTCCAGGTCCGCGGTCGGGAACCCGGCCAGCTTGCCGATCACCCGCAGCGGCAGGTGGTGGGAGAAGTCGTCGATCACGTCCATCCGGCCCTGATCCAGGTACGGCTCGAGCAGTTCGTCGGCCAACTCCTCGACCCACCCCTCCAGCCGCTGTACGGCGCGGACCGAGAAGGCGGCGGACATCAGCTGGCGCAGCTGCCGGTGCCGGGGCGGGGACAGGTCGATCACGCTGGCCGAGCCGGCACCCGACGAGGTGTCGTTCGGGTCCTTCGCGCCGCGCATGGACGAGAACGCGGCCCAGTCCGAGAGCACCCGCTGCACCTGGTGGAAGCCGTACACCTGCCAGGCGCCGTGCGCCGGGTCGAAGTGCGCGGGCCGCCCGGGCGTGGGGGCGAACCCGGGAAAGACCACCTCGGCCGCACCAGTCATCAGCCTCACCCACCACCATCCGGGGACAATCAGGACAGACCCTAAGTCATGACCCCGGACCGGTACCGCCGGCCGTCAGGCCGCGGTGAAGGTGATCGGAAGTGCCTCCATCCCGTAGGCGAACGGGCTCTCGTGCGGCACCAGCGGGACGTCCGCCAGCCGCACGTCCCGCAGCCGACGCAGCATCGCGGCCAGCGCCACCCGCGTCTCCATCCGGGCCAGCGGCGCGCCCAGGCAGAAGTGGATGCCGTGGCCGAGGGTGAGGTGCCGGTTCGGCTGCCGGCGCACATCGAACTCGTCCGGCCGGTCGAACTCGGCCGGGTCCCGGTTCGCCGACGGGATCCGCGCCATCACCCAGTCACCCGCCGCCACCGCCTGCCCGTCGATCTCGGTATCCACCGCCGCCACCCGGGGGAACTGCGGCACCGGCGGCAGGTACCGCAACACCTCCTCGATCGCCCCCGGGATCAGGCCCGGGTCGGCCCGCACGTCGGCCAGCGCGGCCGGATGCCGGTCGAAACACAGCCAGGCATTGCCCAGGGTGTCCCGCACCGTGTGGCTGCCGGCGGTCAGCAGCAGCGGGCAGACCGCGACCAGCTCCCGCTCGGACAGCCGCTCGCCGTCGATCTCGGCCGCGATCAGGTCGGTGAGCAGGTCCTCGCCGGGGTGGGTGGCCCGGTCGGCGATCAGCGCGGAGAAGTAGTCCCACATCAGCCGCTGCGCCTCGGCCGCCTCCGGCGAGCGCACGTTGCTGGACGCGTTCCCCCACCCGCGCAGCATCTCCAGGTCCGCGGTCGGGAAGCCGGCCAGCTTGCCGATCACCCGCAGCGGCAGGTGGTGGGAGAAGTCGTTGATCACGTCCAACTCGCCGCTGTCCAGGAACGGGGCCAGCAGTGCCTCGGCCAACTCCTCGACCCAGGGCTCCAGCCGCTGCACCGACCGGACGGTGAACGCGGTCGACATCAGCGTGCGCAGCTTCCGGTGCCGCGGCGGGTCCAGATCGATCAGGCTGGCCGAGCCGGTGGTGGCGGTGTCGTTCGGGTCGAGCGCGCCCCGGCCGGACGAGAACACGGCGTAGTCGGCCAGCACCCGCTGCACCTGGCGGTACCCGTACACCTGCCAGGCGCCCTGCTCCGGGTCGAAGTGCGCCTGCCGGCCGGGGGTCGGCGCGAACCCCGGAAAGACCACCCCTGTCGCCGCACCAGTCATCGCGACCCAACCCTTCACCGCCCGGCCATGTCACGGCTGACCCTAGTGTCAACCGTGACCCGCGTCAGCCGGTGTGCAGCCAGAGCAGCGCGGGGAACCGGCCCGGCGGCGGCGGGGCGTCGATGGTGGCCGCCAGCCGGGCCGCGGCGGCGGCGTAGTAGGCGTTGCCGGTGGCGGCGGCCCGGCTGGCCATCGCGGCCGTGGCGGCCAGCGCGGCGGAGCGGTCGGCGGCGGCAGCCGCGAGCGCGCCGCGGGCGAACTCGGCCTCGAACGCCAGCGTGCCGCCGAGCCCGTCCACCACCAGGCTGCCGGCCAGCCAGCCGGCGCCGTCCAGGTCGCCGGCGGCCAGCCGGGTCAGCACCAGGTGCACCTGCAGCAACGCGGCCAGGTGCGGGTCGGCCCGGATCTCGGCGGCCAGCCCCTGCGCGTCGGTGAACGCCCGGGCCGCCCGGGTCAGGTCGCCCTCGACCAGCGCGATCATGCCGGTGGTGTCCAGGAAGTGGGCCCGGGCCCAGCGCTCGCCGGTGCCGGTGGACGCCGCCAGCACCCGGTCGACCAACTGCCGGGCGTCCGCCACCCGGCCGAGCGCGAGCAGCGCCAGCGCCCGGCTGTGCTCCGAGGTGGCGGCACCGGCCAGGTCGCCCAGCCCGCGCTTGGCCGCCACAGCCTGCTCGAGCAGGTCGATCGCACCGGTCGGGTCGCCCTGGTTCAGCCGGATCACGCCCATCGCGTGCAGCACCCGGCCGGCGCCGTAGCTGTCGCCGCGGGCCCGCATCTCCGGCAGCAGGTCGGTGAAGAGCCGGCCGGCGCCGGCCAGGTCGCCCTGCTCCAACCTGAGCGCGCCGAGGTTGAAGGTGGACCGGGCGGCCAACTGCGGCAGGCCGGCCATCCGGGCCGCCGCGACCGAGCTGTCCAGGTGCGCCAGCGCCGCCGCGGTCTCCCGGCGCAGCCGGCGGACGACGCCGAGCACCGCGTGCGCCCGGGCCGACACCTCGGCGGCCACCTGCGGCGAGACCGGTGCGATCCGGTCGGCCAGCTCCAGCGCCTGCCGACCGACCGAGATCGCGGTGTCGTGGTCGGACCGCATCAGGTGCGCCCGGCACTCCACCGCGGCCAGCTGTCCGGCCAGTACCGCGTCCTGGTCGGACGTGCCGGGCGCGGCCGCCCGGCACAACTCCAGCGCCTCGGTCACCCCGCCGCGCTCCAGCAACACGTTGGCCAGCCGCCAGCCGACCTGGCCGCGGGCGGTCGGCGCCGCCGGCTGGACGAACGCCTCCCGGTAGGCGTCCTCCGCCTCGGCCGCCCGGTCGGTGTGCACCAGCAGGTCACCGCGGGCCACCAGCAGCCGGCGGATCACGTCCGGGTCCGGCGTGGCCCGGGTACGCACCGCCCGCAGCAGGTGCGCGGCCAGGTCACCGGCGGCGAACGCCTGGCCCCGCTCGACCAGCGCGGTGACCCGGCCGGCCAGCAGGTCGGCCGCCTCGTCCGCGTCGCCGGCCCGGGTGTAATGCCAGGCCGCCTCCAGCACGTCGTCGGCGACCCGCTCGGACCACTCCGCGGCCACCCGGTGCAGCCGCCGGCGCCGGCCGACGTCCGAGATCAGCGTGGCGTAGCCGTGGTCGCGCAGCAGCGGGTGCAGCGCCGCCCGGGCCGGGTGGTCGATGATCTGCCGGCGTTGCAGCTCGCCGATCGCGGCCAGCAGGTCGTACGGCCCGTCGATGGCCCGGTCGAGGGCATCACAGAGCTCCACCAGCGTCTCGTCGTGCAGGTCGACCGGGCGGCGGAACACCGACAGCAACGCGACCAGCCGCTCACTGCCCGGGTCCAGCCGGCCCAGCGTGGTCTCGACCAGGTAGGAGGCCACCTCCGGCTGCGCCTCCAGCCGGTCGACCAGCATCGGCGCGTCCGGGTCGTCCGCGTTCAGGTGGCCCAGCGCGAGGCGGAGCAGCATCGGGCTGCCGCCGGTACGGGCCAGTAGCCGCTGCGCCAGCGGTACCGGGATGGCGCCGTTCAGCTTCGCGATCAGCGCCCGGCCCTCGGCCCCGTCCAGGCCGCCCAGCCGGACCACCGCGATGCCCGGCAGCGGCAGCTTCTCCCGGCTGACCAGCAGCACCGCCACCGACCGCAGCTGGGCCAGGTCGACCAGCAGCGCCAGCACGTCGGGCGCGTCCCGCAGCAGGTGCGCATTGTCGACGCAGATCAGCACCGGCTGGCCGGCCAGCGCGGCCACCAGCCGGTGGGCCCGCTCCGCCACCTCGCCGGCGGCGCCGGCCGCCCGCTCCGCGTCGGCCGCCCGCTCCGCGTCGGCTGCCCGCTCGGCGGTGGCCGGCCACTCGGCGGTGGCTGCCCGGTCGGCGTCGGCGAGATGCTCGGCGTTGACGGGATGCTCGGCGTCGGCGGGCTGCGGCAGCAACCGGGCCAACCGGAGCAGCAACCCGTCGACGGACAGCGGCAGCCCCGGGCTCGGCGCCAGCCAGCAGATCAGGTGCGAGCCGGGCAACTCCCGGGCCAGCGTGCCGGCCAGGGTGGTCTTGCCGACCCCGGCCAGCCCGCTGAGCACGACCAGCCGCTCGGCGTCCAGCCGGGACCGCAGCCGGGCCAGCGCACCCGGCCGGTCGATCAGGTGCCGCGGCGCGGCCGGCACCTGAGTCAGATCGAGCCGGCGGGCGCCGGTCGGCCGGCGTGGCCCTGGGACCGCGTCCGGGCCGGAGCCCGCCAGGCCCGAGCCCGCCGCGCCGGGGACCGCCGGGCCTGAACCCGCCAGGCCCGAGCCCGCCACGCCTGAGCCCGCTGCGCCGGGGACCGCCACGCCCGAGCCCGCCATGCCGGAGCCCGCCAGGCCGGGGACCGCCGTACCGGGGGACGGGTCGTGGCCGGACGGGCGGCCGCGGCGGCGCCCGGCCCGGGCCGCGGTGGCCAGGTCGACCAGCCGACCGCCCAGCTCGGGCTCGTCCACCAGCCGGAGCGCGGGCAGGAACAGCGCGGCCACGGTGGACGGGTCGGGCAGCCGGCGGGATTGCTCCAATCGGCAGATCTGTGCCTCGCTGTAGCCAACCGCGTCACCGAGCTCACGCTGGGTGAGACGGGCACGACGGCGCAGGAACCGGAGCAGATCTCCGAACGTGGTTGAGCTGGTTGGCGCAACGACTGCGTGGTGAATGGACACGGCCTGCCGCTTCCCCCGGACGTTGCCCCCGCCGGCGTACGCCTCTGGCAGGAAATGTGGCAAGGAATGTCAACTTAGGCAAGCCCAGGCCCGCTAGAACATGGCTCCTCTCCTCATGTCCTGAACACGAGGAGTGATGACGCCGTGACCTGGAAGGATGCCAGACGTAGTGAACCTGAACCGGCTCACCCTCGGTGGGCGGATCGTCGCCATCGCCGGCCTGCTGCTGTTCATCGACTCCTTGCTGCCGTGGTTCCGGGCATGCGTGGACTTCGGCCAGTTCGGCGGCAAGGTCTGTGGCTCGCACAACGGCTGGAACAACGTGCTCAGCCTGATCGCCATCCTGCTGGCCATCGCGTTGGTCGTGCACGTGGTGCTGGAGCTCTCCGGGACGGCGCTGCCGAGTGTCGGCACCTTGTCCTGGGGCCTGATCCAGCTCGTGGTCGCCGGGGTCGCGGCGCTGTTCGTGGTACTGCAGGTGATCATCGGCGACCACAAGGTGCCGCGGTCGATCGGCGCGTACCTCGGCATCGTGTTCGTCGCCGGCCTCGTCTACGGCGCGTTCCTGCGCTTCCAGGACTCGCAGAAGGCCGTCCCGCACGGCGGCCCGTACCAGCAGGGTCCGCCGCCCGGGTATCCCCAGGGCCCGCCGCCCGGCTACCAGCAGGGCCCGCCGCCCGGCGGGTACCAGCAGGGCCCGCCGCCTGGATACGGGCAGGCACCGCCGCCCGGGTACCAGCAGGCGCCCCCGCCCGGGTACCAGCAGGGTCCGCCGCCCGGCTACCAGCAGGGCCCCGGCATCTGACCCGAACTACCTGTCCCGCCCCATCGGCCGGCCAGCCACGCTCTTGTGGCCGGCCGGCCCGATGGCATTGCGGGCTGAGACCAGGCGCCGGGGTCAGGCCGCGGCCGCCTCCACGTCCGCCTCGGCCGGCTGCCGGCGGGCCGCCGCCGGCCGGACCACCAGCAGCAGCACCAGCAGCGCCAGGACGACGAACAGCACCGCGGCGCCGAACGCGGTGCCGATGCCCCGGCTGAGCGCCGCCTCGGCGGTGCTCCCGGCCGGTGCTCCCCGGCGGGCGGTGTCGAACACGGTGACCAGCACGGCCAGCCCGAGCGAGCCACCCACCCACTGCATCGTCTGCAGCAGCCCGGATGCCGCCCCGGCCTCGTGCCGGCCCACCCCGGAGAGGATCACCACGTTGGCCGGCATCACCACCAGCCCGGCCCCGGTGCCGAACAGCATCATCGGGCCGAGCAGGCCGGTGGCGTAGCCGCTGTCCGCGCCCAGCCGGCTCAACCAGGCGGTGGCGACCAGCACCAGCGCCGCGCCGACCAGCTGCAGCGGCCGCGGCCCGAACGCGGCCAGCAGCCGCGGCACCAGCCGGACGATGACGAACATCGGCAGCATGATCGGCAGGAACGCCAGGCCGGCCACCAGCGGGCTGAACCCGAGCACCTCCTGCACGAACTGGGTGAGGAAGAAGAAGACGCCGTACATCGTGGCCGGGACGAGCAGCATCGCGAGGTACGTGCCGGCCCGGTTCCGGTGCGCGAACAGCCACAGCGGCATGATCGGCTCGACCGCCCGGGTCTCCACCGCGACGAACAGCGTGAGCAGCCCGGCCGCGGCCACGAACGCGGCCAGCGTCAGGCCGTCCGTCCAGCCGTCGGCCGAGGCCCGGATGCAGCCGTAGACGAGCGAGGCCACGCCGAGCGTGCCGGTGAGCGCGCCGGCCAGGTCGAGGCGGCCCGGCCGCCGGTCCGGCTCCTGGATGTAGCGCGGCGCCAGCACCAGCAGCGCCAGGCCGACCGGGACGTTGATGAACAGCCCCCAGCGCCAGGACGCCAGGTCGGTCAGCGCGCCGCCGAGGATCAGCCCGACCACGCCGCCGGAGCCGGCCACCAGCGCGTAGATGCTCAGCGCCCGGTTGCGCGGCGGCCCCTCGGCGAAGTTGGTCGCGATCAGCGCGAGCCCGCTGGGGGCGATGAACGCGCCGCCGGCGCCCTGCACCGCCCGCGCGGCCAGGAACCAGCCGGAGTTGGTGGCCAGGCCGCCGGCCAGCGAGGCGAGGGTGAACACGGCGACGCCGCCGAGCAGCACCCGGCGCCGGCCGAGGATGTCCCCGGACCGGCCGCCGAGCAGCAGCAGCCCGCCGAAGGCCAGCATGTACGCGTTCAGCACCCAGGACAGCCCGGTGCTGGAGAAGCCGAGGCCGGTCTGGATCCGGGGCAGTGCCACGTTCACGACGGTGGTGTCCAGCACCACCATCAGGTAGCCGAGGGTGATCACGGCCAGCACCAGGTTCGGGTGCGGGACGCGGGGTACGGCGCGGGTCCGGCGCCGCGGCAGCGCGGATGTCGACAAGGGTCGCCTCCGGGACGATGATTGAGGAGGCAGCCTCCGGATAGAACCGGAGGGTGCCTCCGGAAACCATACGGAGGCTGCCTCCGCTTCGCAACCCGCAGATCGGGAGCCGTTCGATGAGCAGGCCCGGCGCCAGTCCCGGCGTCGTCACGCCCGAAGCCACGCCGCCAGCCGTGGCCGGCGCGGGCGCGGGCGCGGGGGCCAGGCCGATGCGCGCGGACGCCCGCCGCAACTACGACCGGCTGCTCACCGCGGCCGCCGCCGCGTTCGCCGAACGCGGCGCGGACACCTCGCTGGAGGACATCGCCCGGCAGGCCGGCGTCGGCATCGGCACCCTCTACCGGCACTTCCCCACCCGGGCCGCCCTGCTCGAGGCCAGCTACCTGGTCCAGTTGGAGGCGCTCTGCGCGCAGGCCACCGGGCTGCTGGACGAGCCCGAGCCGGGCGCCGCGCTGGTCACCTGGCTGCGCGCGTTCGCCCAGCACAACGTCCGCAGCCGGGGGCTGAAGGAGGTGCTGGCCGCCGCCACCCGGGAAGAGGGCTCACCGCTGTCGAACTGCAAGCAGCTGCTGCGCGAGGCGGTCGACGGGCTGCTCAGCCGGGCGCAGCGGGCCGGCGCGATCCGCTCCGACCTGACGCCGACCGAGCTGATGCGGCTGGTGCACGCGGTCTTCCTGACCGCCGAGCAGACCGGTGACGCCGGCCAGACCGACCGCCTGCTCTCCCTCCTGCTCGACGGCCTCCGCACGCCCTGAGGCCGGCGGCACGCCCTGGCGCCGGCCGCACGCCCTGGCGCCGGCGGCGCGCCCTGGCGGCAGGCGGCTAACCGCCGAGGGCCTGGCTGACGACCGCTCGGGCCTCCTCCTGCACCTGGCCCAGGTGGGCCTCGCCGCGGAACGACTCCGCGTAGATCTTGTAGACGTCCTCGGTCCCGGACGGCCGGGCCGCGAACCAGGCGTGCTCGGTCGTCACCTTCAGCCCACCGATGGCCGCGCCGTTGCCCGGCGCGCTGGTCAGCTTCTCGACGATCGGCTCGCCGGCCAGCTCGGTGGCGCCGACCTGGTCGGGGGTCAGCCTGGCCAGGATCGCCTTCTGCTCCCGACTGGCCGGCGCGTCGATCCGGGCGTACGCCGGAGCGCCGAACCGCCCGGTCAGCTCCTGGTAGTGCTCGCCCGGCGACCGGCCGGTGGTCGCGATGATCTCCGCGGCCAGCAGGGCCAGCAGCACGCCGTCCTTGTCGGTGGTCCAGACGCCGCCGTCCCGGCGCAGGAACGAGGCACCGGCGCTCTCCTCGCCGCCGAACCCGACCGAGCCGTCCAGCAGCCCCGGCACGAACCACTTGAACCCGACCGGGACCTCGATCAGCGGCCGGCCCAGATCCGCCGCCACCCGGTCGATCATGGCCGAGGAGACCAGTGTCTTACCGACCGCCGAGCCCGCCGGCCAGGCGTCCCGGTGCCGGTACAGGTAGCCGATCGCGACCGCGAGGTAGTGGTTCGGGTTGAGCAGGCCGGCGTCCGGGGTGACGATGCCGTGCCGGTCGGCGTCGGCGTCGTTGCCGGTGCTGACCTGGTAGGCCTTCCGGTTCGCGATCAGAGAGGCCATCGCGTACGGGGACGAGCAGTCCATCCGGATCTTGCCGTCCCAGTCCAGCGTCATGAACCGCCAGGTGCGGTCGACCAGCGGGTTGACCACCGTGAGGTCCAGCCCGTAGCGGTCGCCGATCTCACCCCAGTAGCCGACGCTGGCCCCGCCGAGCGGGTCGGCGCCGATCCGCACGCCCGCGGTCCGGATGGCCGCCAGGTCGATGGCCGCCGGCAGATCGGCCACGTAGTGCTCGCGGAAGTCGTACTCGCCGGTGCTGTCGGCCTTCCTGGCCCGCTGGTACGGGATCCGGCGGACGCCGTCCAGGCCGCGCGCCAGCAGCGCGTTGGCCCGGTCGGCGATCCAGCTGGTGATGTCGGTGTCGGCCGGGCCGCCGTTCGGCGGGTTGTACTTGAAGCCGCCGTCGCTGGGCGGGTTGTGCGACGGGGTGACCACCACGCCGTCGGCCCGGGCGGCGCCGGCGTGCTCCCGGTTGTGCCGCAGGATCGCGTGCGAGACCGAGGGCGTCGGGGTGTAGCCGTCGCGGGCGTCGACCAGCACGGTCACGCCGTTGGCCGCGAACACCTCCAGCGCGGTCACCGTGGCCGGCTCGGACAGCGCGTGCGTGTCCTTGCCCAGGAACAGCGGCCCGCCGATCCCGGCCTGCGTCCGGTACTCGCAGATGGCCTGGCTGGTCGCCGCGATGTGGTCCTCGTTGAAGGCCGTCCGCAGCGATGACCCGCGGTGTCCGGACGTCCCGAACACCACCCGCTGCTCGGCCATCGCCGGATCCGGCCGCTGCGCGTAGTACGCCGTGACCAGCTTCGCCACGTCCACCAGGTCCGCCGGCTCCGCCGGCCGCCCGGCCCGCTCATGCACCACCCGACACCTCCGGTCTCGCCGTCCGGTCAACCCTAGGCCCGCCCGGTTACCGGTGCGCGAGCAGCCATTTCTCGGCGTAGTCGACAGCGTGCGCGAGCGGCAGCAGGCGGGCCGCGGCGGCGCCGACCCGGCCGTGCCGGACCAGGTCGGTCTCGGCTTCCAGGTCGTGGCCGAGCGCGGCGAAGTCGGTGGCGTCCAGATGGACCGCGGTGAACCCGCGCCAGATCCGGCCCTGCGGGGTGAGCAGGGCGCAGGCGTCCGGCCGGCTGGGCGGCGCCGGCAGCCGGTGCTCGGCCAGGTGGAACGCGGTGCACCGGTCGTAGCCCACGCCGAGCAGCAGGATCCGGGCGTCGGTGCCGGCCAGCCGGCCCAGCGGGGACGCCTCGCCGAGCTGTGCCGCCAGTTCGTGCGGGTGGAGCAGCCAACCGGCGGCCGGGCCCACCGCGGCGAACGACGTCTGCGGGTGCGCGCTGCGGACCGCCCCGGGCCAGGTGCGGACACACTCGGCGATCGCGCCCATCCGGCGGCTCGGCGTGCACACCGGGTCGAAGCCGGCCACGTGGTTGCGGATCTCCGCCCACCAGGACTCCGGCGGCGGATCGTCCCAGGTGGACGGGTCGCGATTGTCCGCGGTCTGGCTCGGCACCACCACCGTGCCGGCCGGGCCGAGCACGTCCAGCAGGCTCCGCACCACCGCCGGCGCGGCCCCGGCGACCCAGCCGAGCGCGCGCAGCGAGGAGTGCACGAGCAGCGTCTCCCCCGGCCGGACGCCCAGCCGGCGAAGATCGTCGACGAGCGCTGCCGTGGTCAACGCCGGGCGCCCACGCGCCGGACGGACGGTCACGAGCCGGCATTACACCACGACCGATGTCGGAAGTCTGCTACTCGCAGGTCAGCCTCGCCGGCCCGGCGCGACACCCGACCCAGTGGCCAGCCCAGCGGCCACCCCAACGCAGGGACGGCTCAGCGCCGGGGACGGCTCAGCGCCGGGGACGGCTCAGCGCCGGGGACGGCTCAGCGCTGGGGACGGCTCAGCGCAGCGAGGCGGTGAGGCGCGGGTAGACCGCGCGTACCGCGGAATGCCGGTGCCGGCGGGCCAGGGTGTGCGCGAGCCGGCGCAGGTCGAGCCGGATCGTGGCCGAGTCGACCAGCTCCACCGGGTCCAGCAGCTCGGTGGTGAGCGTGCAGGCGCGCTGCACGTCGCCGGCCTCGGCGTGGGCCAGCGCCTGCCGCACGCCGAACCGGGCCCGGGCCCGGCGGGCGCTGGCCGGGATCCGCGGCAGTTCCCGGTCCAGGATCGCGGCGGCGTCCCCGGGCCGGCCCAGGTCGTGCAGGCACCAGGCGGTGACGACCTGGTCCAGGTTGGGCACCGTGGACGAGCCGAGCAACGGGTGCGGCAAGGCCGCGCTCCAGTCGGCGGCGAGCAGGTTCGACGCCCGGTCCAGCATCCGGCGGCAGGCGTCGTAGTCGCCGGCCAGCGCGTGCCCCTGTGCCTCCCGCTGCGCGGCCAGGCCGCGCACCCGGGGCAGCGTGCCCGGCCGTTGCTGGGCGGCCCGGGCCAGCGCGATGGTCCGCCGGGCGTCGTCCCGGTAGAGGGCGATCTCGGCCTGCCGGATCAGCGTGTACGCGGCCAGGTCGCCGTCCCCGGCGGTAGCGGCGAGCTCGGTGGCCCGGTCGGTCCACCAGGTCGCGGCCCGGTCGTCGCCGGCCTCCTGGGACATCCAGCCGGCGTACTCGGCGCACCGGCCGGCGAGCAGCAGCAGGCCGTCGCGGGTACCGCCGCCGCCGGCCGCGCTGGCCATCCCGCGCAGCGCCTGGGTCATCATGATCGCGCTCGGCAGCACCGCGCCCGGGCTGGCCAGCTGGCCCAACCGGCGCGACTCGTCGAACATCGCCCGGAACGCCAGCAGCGCGGACTCGTCCCTGGCCGCCGCGGTGCTGGCCCGGGTGCTGAACCCGATGCCGAGGAAGGACGCCGCCCCGAGCGACAGCAGGTCGCGCCGGCGCATCGGCCTGAACTCACCTGCGCCGTCAGCCGCAAGACTCACTACCCACACCTCGCCGTCGTCCCCGGGGTCGAGCGGCGGCGCGGGGCGGGTCGAGCGCGCCAGCGCGCTGAGCTCGCCACCCGCACTGAGCGCGGCATCGCAGCTGCGCGCCAGCACGGTGCCGGCCGGCTTCTGACCGGTCTCGACCTTGCTGAGATAGCTCTTGCTGTAGTGGACCTGTGCGGCCAGCCCGGCCAGGGAGAGACCCGCCTCCAGGCGCCGGCGCCGCAGCTCCGATCCGAACGGTGACAGCTTGCCGGCCACGGCACCCCCTGTTTCCCGTTGCCTGCTGACGCTGGGTGCAGGGCACCTCTCGTCAACTGAAGAGAAAGTAGCAGGATTGATATTTGAAGCAATGCAACGAGGTTGATGCGCCACCAACGGTAATAGTGAGTG
The DNA here is from genome assembly GCA_963714145.1 of uncultured Actinomycetota bacterium. Classification (GTDB taxonomy): domain Bacteria; phylum Actinomycetota; class Actinomycetes; order Mycobacteriales; family CADCTP01; genus JBBWZH01. Next base: position 6,258,175 of record OY970235.1, read on the forward strand.
AACAGGCATCACCAGGAGGACAGATGTTCACAGATCAGGCTGAAATGCCCACCGCGGCGGTGTCCCGAGGGCGGCCCGACCTGGCGAGCCGGGCGGTGCTGAGCGTGCTGTTCACCGGGGTCCAGGTCTGGGCGATCACCGTCGCGGTGCTGCACGTACCGGTCGGTGGCGCGGAGCGGGTGGCGCTGGCGGCCGCGCTGGCCGCGGCCGTGATCACCGTGCTGGACGCCTGGCACGAGCTGTGGACGCGGTCCCGGCGGCTGCTGGGCCGGCAGCACCTGGTCTGGGCCGCGGCGACCGACGGCACCCCACCCGGCCCGCGGTAGCCGTCCACCGACCGGCCAGGCCGATCGGATGGCGCCCGGCCCCGCGCCGCCGCCGGCCTAGCCAGCCGGTTCGGTCGGCTCCAGCACCTTGATCCGGACCGCGCGGAACTGCTTCGGCACCTGCTGCAGCACCCGCAGCCGCGGGTCCGGCACGTCCAGGTGCGGCTCGGTGACCAGCGGTCGCAGCCCGGCCAGCCGCGGATCGGCCAGCACGCCCTCCACCGCCCGCCGATCGCCACCGGTGATCAGCCCGGCCAGCCCGGACCGGGCCGGCACCAGCGTGCCGGCGGCGACGTCCGCGGCGGCCGACAGCGCCATCTTGACCTGCCCCTCCCGACGCCGGGCGAACCTCTGCTGGGACCAGCCGCCGGCCGCCGACCGGCCATGCACCTGCCGGGACCCCACCTTGGACGCGACCAGCCGCGTTCCGTCGAACACGCCCGCCGCGTACCCGCCGAGCCGGACCAGCAGCACACCGACCCGCCGCTCGGCCAGGGCGTGCGCGACCAGGCCGCCGTCGGCCGCGGCCGGATCGACCGGGAGCGGCGGGAACGGCACCCGGCACGCGGCCACGGCCCCGTCCGCCGCGGTGAAGAGCACCTCGGTCGGCCCGGCGGTGCACCCGGCCGGCCCGTGCCGCTCGGCGAACCGGACCAGCCACCCGGCCAGCCGCTCCGGATCGACGCTGACCCACCGCCCCTCGGCGGCGGCCGCATCGGCTGGGCGGGGCATCTGCTCAGCCTAGGCGCCCGCGCGCCGCTTTGACCGGGCCGGCTCGGCCACGGCACCGGCGCTGGGTGGTCCGAATGGCGACCCTTGTGCCGCTGCGTCCTTCCGGCCTACGCTCTGTTGCACCACGCGGGTGTCATCACCCAGTTCCGCGCATTCGGCCGCGCGGATCCCGGTTCCGGTCGTCGAGTCCTTCCCGACGATTCCCGGTCCCGCCCCGGCTGCGGCCGCGCGTCGGCCGCAGCCCCGGAGCGGGGCCCCTCCATCCCCCCGCGAGGAGAGCACGATGTCACGACGCTTCTGGCGTCCCCGTCCAATGGTGGCCGGGATAGCCGCCGCCGGCCTGGTCTCGGCCGCGGCGGTGGCACTTACCGCCGCCCCAGCATCCGCGGCCCCTGGCTGTCGGGTGGACGTCACCACGAACAGCTGGGACGTCGGTTTCACGGCGAACTTCACGCTGACCAACACCGGTGACGCGATGACGAGTTGGCGGCTCACGTTCACGCTGCCCAACGGGCAGGTCAGCACCAACAACTGGTCAGCCAACTGGTCGCAGAGCGGCACCACGGTCACCGCCACGAACATGAGCTGGAACGGCGCCCTGGCCACCGGCCAGAACACGACGTTCGGCTTCAACGGCACGAAGCCGGCCAACTCGGCCAGCCCGGTGCCGACCAACTTCGCGGTCAACGGCACGGCATGCGGTGGCATCCCGCCGACCAGCCCGCCGACGAGCCCACCCACCAGCCCGCCGACCAGCCCGCCCACCAGCCCGCCGACCACCCAGCCGCCGGTCGGTAACCACTTCGACAACCCGTTCGTCGGCGCCAAGTTCTACGTGAACCCGGAATGGTCGGCGCGGGCCGCGGGCGAGGCCGGCGGTAGCCGGATCGCCAACCAGTCGACCGGCGTCTGGCTGGACCGGATCGCCGCGATCGCCGGCACGGCCACCGCACGTGGGCTGGCCGCGCACCTGGACACCGCGCTGACCCAGGCCACCGGCACCCAGCAGGTGGCGATCGAGTTCGTCATCTACGACCTGCCCGGCCGGGACTGCGCCGCGCTGGCGTCGAACGGCGAGATCGCCCCGGCCGACCTGGCCCGGTACCAGACGCAGTACATCGACCCGATCGCCGCGATCATGTCCCAGGCCAAGTACGCCAACCTGCGGATCGTCACCGTGATCGAGCCCGACTCGCTGCCCAACCTGGTGACCAACGTCAGCAGCGCGGGCGCGACGCCGGAGTGCGGCGTGATGAACCAGAACGGCAACTACGTGAAGGGCGTTCAGTACGCGCTGAACAAGCTGCACGCGATCCCGAACGTGTACACCTACATCGACGCCGGGCACTCCGGCTGGCTGGGTTGGGACACCAACCTCGGCCCGGCCATCTCGCTGTTCGCACAGGTCGCGCAGGGCACCACGGCCGGCTTCGCGAGCGTCGACGGCTTCATCACCGACACCGCCAACACCACCCCGCTGACCGAGCCGTTCCTGACCAACCCGGACCTGAACATCGGTGGCCAGCCGGTCCGCTCGTCGAACTTCTACCAGTTCAACCCGTTCCTGGCCGAACTGCCGTTCGCCCAGGCGTTCGCCGCCCGGGCCAAGGCGGCCGGGTTCAGCCAGAACCTCGGCATGCTGATCGACACCTCGCGCAACGGGTGGGGCGGCCCGAACCGGCCGACCGCGGTCAGCACGTCGACCGTCCTGAACACCTACGTCGACCAGTCGCGCATCGACCGGCGCCCCAGCCGCGGCAACTGGTGCAACCCGACCGGAGCCGGCCTGGGCATCCGCCCGGTCGCCCAGCCGGCCGCCAGCATCGACGCCTACGTCTGGATCAAGCCGCCGGGCGAGTCCGACGGCTCCAGCACCATGATCCCGAACAACGAGGGCAAGGGCTTCGACCGGATGTGCGACCCGACCTACACCGGCAACCCGCGCAACAACAACCAGCCGACCAACGCGCTGCCCAACGCACCGATCTCGGGCCAGTGGTTCCCGGCACAGTTCGCGCAGCTCATGGCGAACGCGTTCCCGGCGCTGTAAGCAGGCACCGGCGCGGGCCCCGCTGAGGGCCTGAACGCACCCGCGGGCCCGGCCGCGACCACCTCGGTGGTCACGGCCGGGCCCGCCGCCATGTCTAGGCGGGCCCGCCGCATGTCCGGGCCCGCCGCCAGGTCGCCCGGGCTACGAGCCCACCGCCATCCGGCCCGGCCGCCGGTGCGCCGCCCGGCCGGGTCGGTCCGGGCCGGCCACCTGCCTGCGTCATGCCGATCACCAGGCCGGTTATGTCGGTCCGGCGGCCGCCCTTGGCCCGGACCGGGCCATTCGCTGAGGCTGGCGCGGCGATCGGGGGCGGCTGGCAAGGGGGCGGGATGAGGGCACTTCGGGCGGCGCTGGCCGGCGCGGCGCTCGCGGGTATCGCGTTGTCCGGCGGCTGTACCGGCGAGGCGGCCACGCCGGCACAGCCAGCGGTGGCCGAACCGCTCACCGCTGCCCAGGCGACGATGCTGGACCGCGCCGAGGAGCGGCTGATCGCCGGCTGCATGCGGCAACAGGGCTTCCGGTACTGGGAGTCGACGCACCCGTCCAGCGGCGAGCAGCCACCCGGGTACGTGCTCACCGACGTCGCCGAAGCCCGCGCCCACGGCTACCGCAGCGTCACCTCGGTCACGCCGAGCAACGCGGAACTGGCGGCCGACCCCAACCTGAAGTACGTGCACGGGCTGCCCGCCGAGCGGCAGAAGGCGTACTCGACCGCGCTCAACGGCAGCCTGGCGCCGGGGCGGCAGATCAACATCCGGGTGGCCGGCGGCGGCGTGATCGGCCGCGGCACCGACGGCTGCGTCGCCGAGGCCGAGCGCGGCCTCTACGGCGATCTCGCCGCCTGGTCAACCGCCACCGTCCAGGTGGACACCCTCACCGGGCAGATCCCGCCGCGGGTGCTGACCGACCGGCGGTACCTGAGCGCGCAGGCCGCCTGGGCCGGCTGCATGCGCGCCGCCGGCCAGCCCTACCGGACGCCGACCGATATCCGGGACCGCCTCGGCGAGCTGGCCGGCCGCGCCGCCAGCCCGGCCGCCGAACAGTCGGCCGAGATCAAGGTCGCGGTGGCCGAGGCCGGCTGCGCGCAACGGACCGGTCTCGGCCGGGTCGCGGCGGCCGTCGACCGCGAACTCCGGGACGCGCTGAGCCCGACCGACCGCGCCCTCCTGCAGGCCTACCGGCGGCTGCAGCAGGCGGCGCTGCCCCAGGCGCAGGCCGCGCTCGCCCGCTGACGGCGGCGCCCGCTCACCCGACCCGGCCGGGGCATCCGGCCGGGGCCTGTCCCACCGACGAAAGGAGCCGCAGTGCGGCTGCGAAGAATCACCACCCTGCTGGCCGGGCTGGCGCTGGCGGTCACCGGATCGCTGCTGTCCGCCGGGCAGGCGAACGCCTACGACTACTACGTCGGCAACGGCGACATCGCCACCTGCCCGTCCGGTGACTTCTGCATCTCCGCCAACGACTGGGGCTTCGGCACCATCTACGGCTGGTTCGGCACCGACCGGGACTGGTACCGCAACGACGGCGGCAACGCCGGGCCGAACAACAAGGACCGCAGCTGGTACAACAACGGCACCAGCGGGCTGAGCGTCGTCGTGTTCAAGTACGGCAACGGCGGGTCGGGCAACCCGAGCACCCCGACGGTCTGCCTGCGGCGCGGCTACTACGCCGACTTCAACAGCACCGGCGCCGGCGGCGGCCTGAACCAGGGCTCGGCGCACGTCTGGTCCAGCTCCTGCCAGGGCGCACCCGCGATCGGCCATTCGTTCTGACCGACCGCTCCGGCCCGGTGGTCCGGCCCGGTGACCCACGGGTGACCGGGCCGGACCACCGGCCAGCCAACCCGCCGTCCGGCCGGATGGTCGGTCGGACGGGCCGGTCAGACCCGGTTCGGGCCGGTCAGGCCCGGTGGACGTCGCGGGTGCTGGCCTGGTCGCGCGGCATCAGGTCCATCCGGGCGATCGTGACGTGTGCGGGCCGGGTGACCGCGAAGGTGATCGCCTCGGCCACGTCGTCCCCGGTGAGCGGGGTCATCCCGGCGTAGACCCGGTCGGCCCGGTCGGCGTCGCCGCCGAACCGGACGGTGGAGAACTCGGTGTCGACCAGACCCGGCGCCACGTCGATCACCCGCACCGGCTGGTCCATCAACTCCAGCCGGAGGGTGTCGGCGACCACGGCGGCGGCGTGCTTGGCCGCCGTGTACCCGCCGCCGCCCGGGTAGACCTCCCGGGCCGCCATGCTGGTCACCACGACCAGCCGGCCATCCCCGCTGGCCACCAGCTTGGGCAGGAAGGCCCGCGCGGTGCGGACCACACCCAGCACGTTCGCCTCCCACATCCAGCGCCACTGCTCGTCGGCGATGTCCAGCACCGGGTCGAGGCCGAGCGCGCCGCCGGCGTTGCAGATCAACACCGCACATTCGGGCACCGCGGCGGCGAACGAGTCGACCGAGGCCTGGTCGGTGACGTCCAGCGGGTGTGCCCGGGCGGCCGGGCCGATACCGGCGGTGACCTCGTCCAGCCGGTCCTTCCGGCGGGCGCCGAGCACCACGGCGAACCCGGCCGCGGCCAGCTGCCGCGCCGTCGCCGCTCCGATGCCGCTGCTCGCCCCGGTCACCACCGCGGTGCCGCGCCCGGCCGTCCCACCCACACCCTCGGACATGGTCTCGACCCTAGACGAATGGGTATGGCGACCTCATGACTGTGCTAGCCCGCCGACCCCTCGCTCCACTCCACGGCGTCCAGACGGAGGCAACCTCATGACTGAGATCGAGGATGTGCTCCGGCTGGACGAGACGGTGGACGCCGGCAGCGCCGCCCGGGCCGCCGAGGAGGCGCTGCGCACCGCGGTGCACGCGACCGACGCGTCCACCGGCTGGCCCGGGTTGACCGGTGCCGCTGATGTCTACGCGGTGCTCGGTGCGTTGGGCTACACGCTGGAACTGTTGCCGCAGTTGCTCGACCAGCTCACCGGTTGGCTGGCCGAGCACGCCCCGCGCCTGCAGGTGGACGGTGCGCTCGGGGCGCCGGCCGAGCTGGTGGCCGCGGTGCGGGCGGATCTGGACGGGGCGCTGGCCGCGCTCGCCGACGGCCGCGGCCGGCTGGCCACCGCCCAGGCCGCACTCGCCGCGGTCAGCGGGCCGGTCAACGGGCCGGTCGGCCCGGCCGATCAGAGCCGGTGACCGGGGTACCCGCCGGCCGAGTTATCCACAGGCAGATCCGTCCTCCACAGAATGCGGTTCGGTCGTCCGTTCCGGGCGCCGAGCGGGTTGACTTGAGCTCGCCAGCCACCCCGCTTGCCGATCATGGAGGATCTTGTGCCCACTGCCGCTATTGACCTTGACGCGCTGCGCGAGCGGGCCGAGGAGTGCCTGCGCGCGCTGGTCGGGTCCGCGGCGGCACGGCTGCGAGATGATCAGTGGGCGGCGGTGCGGGCGCTGGTGGCCGACCGCCGGCGGGCGCTGGTGGTGCAGCGCACCGGCTGGGGCAAGTCGGCGGTCTACTTCGTCGCGACCGCGCTGCTGCGTGCGGGTGGCGCCGGCCCGACGGTGATCGTCTCACCGCTGCTCGCGCTGATGCGCAACCAGATCGCCGCCGCCGAGCGGGCCGGCATCCGGGCCGTCACGATCAATTCGACCAACACCGAAGACTGGTCGGCCATCCACGGCCGGATCGCCGCCGGCGAGGTCGACGTGCTGCTGGTCTCGCCGGAACGGCTGAACAACCCCGGCTTCCGGGACGAGGTGCTGCCCGGCCTGGCCGCCGCCACCGGCCTGCTGGTGGTGGACGAGGCGCACTGCATCTCCGACTGGGGGCACGACTTCCGGCCGGACTACCGGCGGATCCGGACGCTGCTGGCCGACCTGCCGGCCGGCATTCCGGTGCTCGCCACCACGGCCACCGCGAACGCCCGGGTCACCCTGGACGTGGCCGAGCAGCTCGACCCGCGCGGCGACGCCGACGTGCTGGTGCAGCGCGGCACGCTCGATCGGGAGTCGCTGCGGCTGGGCGTGCTGAGCCTGCCCGACCACGCACACCGGCTGGCCTGGCTGGCCGAGCACCTGAACGATTTCACCGGCTCCGGGATCATCTACACGCTCACCGTGGCCGCCACCGTCGACGTGGCCGACTACCTCTCCGCCCGTGGTCACCGGGTCGCCGCCTACTCCGGGCAGACCGACCCGGCCGACCGGCTGGCTGCCGAGGAAGACCTGCTGGGTAACCGGGTCAAGGCGCTGATCGCCACCTCCGCGCTGGGCATGGGCTTCGACAAGCCCGACCTCGGCTTCGTCGTGCACCTGGGCGCGCCGCCCTCTCCCATCGCGTACTACCAGCAGGTCGGCCGGGCCGGGCGTGGAGTGGAGCGGGCCACCGTGGTGCTGCTGCCCGGCCGGGAAGACCGGCAGATCTGGGACTATTTCGCCTCCCTCGCGTTCCCACCGGAGCAGGACGTGCGCGGCACGCTGCGGGTGCTCGCCGACGCCGGCCGCCCGCTGTCCACCGCCGCGTTGGAGACGTACGTCCCGCTGCGGCGCACCCGGCTGGAGACCATGCTCAAGGTGCTGGACGTGGACGGCGCGGTCCGCCGGGTGCGCGGCGGCTGGGAGTCCACCGGCGCCGGCTGGGATTACGACACCGACCGGTACGAGCGGGTCAGCGCCACCCGGCGGGCCGAGCAGCAGGCGATGCTCGACTACATCGACGCCCCGGGCTGCCGGATGCGGTACCTGCGCACCGCGCTGGACGATCCGGAGGCCACCGACTGCGGCCGGTGCGACCGGTGTGGCGGGCTGACGCTGGCCAGCGCGGCCAGCGAGGCCGCGGTGGCTGCGGCCACCCAGCAGCTCGACCGGCCCGGCGTGCCGGTCGACCCGCGGCGGCAGTGGCCGACCGCGATGCGCACGCTCGGCGTCAACCTGACCGGCCGGATCCCGGTGGACGAGGCGGCCGAGCCGGGCCGCGCCATCGCCCGGCTGACCGACCTCGGCTGGGGCGACCAACTCCGGGCCCTGTTCGGGCCGGGCAGCGCGGACGGTGCGGTGCCGGTGCCGCTCCGGCACGCCGCCGTGGCCGTGCTGGACGCGTGGGAGTTCCCCACCCGGCCGACCGGCATCGTCGCGATCGGCTCGGTCACCCGCAGCGAACTGGTGCACCACCTCGCGACCGGTCTGGCCAGGTACACCGGCTGGCCGCTGCTGGCCCGGTTCGAGCCGGACGGTCGGGCACCCGGATCGGCCGCCACCAACTCGGCGCAGCGGCTGCGGGCCGTGTCCGACCGGCTCACGCTCTCCGACCCGGGCGCGGTCACCGGCCAGGCCGTCCTGCTGGTGGACGACCGCACCAACACCGGCTGGACGCTGACCGTGGCCGCCCGCGCCCTGCGCCAGGCCGGAGCCAGCGCCGTCTACCCGTTCGTCCTCGCCGTGGACGGGTGAGCCGCTGGACGGGTGAGGTGGACGGGCAACCTGTGCCGGGCGGGGCGGCTGGGCAGTACGCTGGCGGCTCACCGGGGTGATCTTGGAAGGCGGGCCGGATGGACATCGCTGCAGGGATCGCGGTTGGCGCCATCGCGGCGCTGCACGTGTACATCCTGGTGCTGGAGATGTTCCTGTGGCGCACTGAGCGGGGGCGGCAGGCATTCGGCACCACGCCCGAATTCGCCGAGGCGAGCGCCCCGATGGCCGCGAACCAGGGCCTCTACAACGGGTTCCTGGCCGCCGGCCTGATCTGGGGCCTGATCGCGTCCGACCCCACCGGGTACGCCGCCCGCATCTTCTTCCTGATCTGCGTCATGGTGGCCGGCCTGTACGGGGCGATCACGGTGAACCGCCGCATCCTGCTGATCCAGACCGTCCCGGCCGGCATCGCCCTGCTGCTGGTCCTGCTGTCGCGTTAGGACGATCAGCCGGCTACGGCACCCAGCGGCTCGGGATCGGGAGGTAGGCCCGCCAGCCGACGCCCATGCTGATGATCGGGTGGTTCGCCGGCTTCAGCCAGCGCATCAGCCAGACCAGGTTGGCCGCCGGTATCGCGACGCAGCCCGCGGTGGGCCGGCCGTTGCTGACGTGCAGGAAGAACGCCGAGCCGGCACCGGCACGGACCGGGCTGCGGTTGTAGTTGATCACCATCGCGTTCGCGTAGACCGCGCCGGCGGCGGCCAGCCGCTCGGACACCCGCTCGTTGAACGTGCAGTGCCCGGCCGCGCAGCGCTGATGCGTGTTGTAGAGCTTGGAACGGGTGTCCGAGACCCACCAGTCGTACCCGTCCACCTTGCGGTAGGGCATGGTGGTGCCGGGGTTGGCGGCGATGCCGAAGCCCTCGGTCAGCGTGAACTGGCCGGCCGGGGTGCGGCTGAGCGTCTCGCTCGCGGCGCCGATGCCCTGCTTGCCGATGTACGCGGTGACCGGCCCGTACACCCGCTTGTACGAACCGGCCGTGGTGCGCTGCCAGGCCTCCAGCACCGCCGTGGTGGATGAGGCCGCCGCCGCCCGCACCGTGATCACCTGTACCGGTACCACCGCGGCGCCCGCCGGCGCCCCGGTCAGCGCCGTCACCCCGGCAACGGCAGCACCGGCGGTCACCGCCGCGACGGCTACCCGGACCGCGACGCTCCGGAAGGCGCGCCGGCCGACGCCCGGCCGGGCCGCACCGGCCACTGTGGACTCGTCCCGCCCGGGGCGCACCGCACCGATCCGGCGCACGGCCAGCCGCCAGCCGGCGACGGCGCTCCCGCTGGCGGCGTTGTCCGCGGCCCGCGGCGGCACCGGTGGCTGACCCGCGGCCGGGCCGGGCCGGTCGCCGGCAGGGCGCCAGCGGGCCGGCGTCGTCCGACGCGGCCAGTGCATGCGGTTCATCTCGGATTTCCCCTGTTTCGGCGGTGCCATCCCGGGCGGGCGATGTTAACGCCGCGACCAGGGGCGGCGCAGCGGAATCCGCTGCCCGATCGGGCAGCGGATGACCGGATACCAACTTTCGGGCGCCGGACCGGACTACCAGAATGGGCCCGGTGCGATACACGCGACTGGGAGCGTCCGGGCTGAAGGTCTCGCCGATCTGCCTGGGCATGATGAGTTACGGCGACCCGGCCCAGCGGCCCTGGGCACTCGACGAGGAAGCGGCGCTGCCGATCGTCTCGGCCGCCGTCGACGCCGGGGTGAACTTCTTCGACACCGCGGATGTGTACTCCGTCGGCGTCAGCGAGGAGATCACCGGCCGGCTGCTGAGCAAGCTGTTCCCGCACCGGGACGACTACGTGCTGGCGACGAAGGTGTACTCGCAGATGGGCCCCGGCCCGAACGAGCAGGGCCTGTCCCGCAAGCACATCCTGGCCGGCATCGACAACTCGCTGCGCCGGCTGGGCACCGACTACGTCGACCTCTACCAGATCCACCGGTGGGACTACGACACGCCGATCGAGGAGACGATGGGCGCGCTGGACGAGGTGGTGCGCGCCGGCAAGGCGCGCTACCTCGGCGCGTCCAGCATGTTCGCCTGGCAGTTCGCCAAGGCGCAGCACGTCGCCGCCGACGCCGGGCTGACCCGGTTCGTCTCGATGCAGAACTACTACAACCTGGCCTACCGCGAGGAGGAGCGGGAGATGAACCCGCTCTGCCTCGACCAGGGAGTCGGCCTGATCCCGTGGAGCCCGCTGGCCCGCGGCCTGCTCGCCGGCAACCGCGATCGCGGTGGCGTCCGGAACACGGTCCGGGCCCGCAGCGACCAGTTCGGTGACGAGCTCTACACCGACGACGACTTCGACGTCGTGGACGTGGTCCGCGCGGTCGCCGCGGAGCGCGGGCTGCCGGCGGCGCAGGTCGCGCTGGCCTGGCTGCTGGCCAAGCCGGCGGTCACCGCCCCGATCGTCGGCGCGACCAAGCTCGGCCACCTGCAGGATGCGGTGGCCGCGGTCGACGTCACGCTCACCGCCGACGAGGTCGCCCGGCTGGAGGCGCCCTACCGGCCGCACCCCGTCCTCGGCCACCGCTAGCGGGTTCCGCCCGCCGCCCGGGTCCGCCAGCACGGCGGCCCGGGCGGTTTCGCGTTCCGGTGTGAAGGATCCGGGCGGGTCCGGACGAGTGTCGGGTGACCTGTCCCTCGACACTGGAGTCCTTCATGCGTCGACGAACGGCCGGCCCCGCCGCGGCCGCCGTGCTGGTGGCCGCGGTAGCCGCGACCAGCCTGGCGGTGCACCCGCCGCAGGCCGCCGGCTCCCCCGCCAACCCGGTCGGCAGAACCGGCCCGGCGGCGAGCCTGACCTGGCAGACCGTCACGTTGCTGACCGGAGACCACGTCCGGGTCGGCACCGGGGCCGATGGCCAGCAGGTGGCGCAGGTCCAGCCGGCGCCCGGCCGGGAACGGATGGTGTTCTTCCGGCGCAGCCACGGCAAGCAACTGCTGGTGCTCCCGGCGGACGCGGCGCCGATGGTCGCCCGCGGCCAGCTCGACCAGGGGCTGTTCGACGTGACCGGGCTGGTCCGGGAAGGGTTCGCGGACAGCGCCCGGCCGGACCTGCCGCTGATCGTCAGCAACCGGCCGGGCCACCGGCCGCGGCCGCTGGGCCGCACCCGCACCAGCCGCGCCCTGCCGGCGCTGAACGGCCTGGCCGTATCCGAGCGCAAGGCCGACGCCGGCGCGTTCTGGACGGCGCTGACCGGCGGTGCGGCAGCCGACGTCGGGCACGTCTGGCTGGACGGCCGGGTGCACGCCCGGCTCGATCACAGCGTGCCGCAGATCGGCGCGCCCGCGGCCTGGCAGGCCGGCTACACCGGCCGCGGGGTGACGGTGGCGGTGCTGGACTCGGGCATCGACGCCACCCATCCGGACCTGGCCGACGCGGTCGCCGCCGCCAAGGACTTCACCGGCGGCTCGAACGGCACCACCGACGGTGCCGGGCACGGCACGCACGTCGCGTCGATCATCACCGGCAGCGGGGCCGCGTCCGGCGGCAGGTACGTCGGGGTGGCGCCGGACGCCCGGCTGGCCATCGGCAAGGTGCTGGACGACACCGGTAGCGGCGCGTTCTCCCAGGTCATCGCCGGTATGCAGTGGGCGGCGACGGAGCAGCACGCCCGCGTGGTGAACCTGAGCCTCGGCCTGGACGCGGGCAGCGACGGCACCGACCCGATCTCGGCGACGCTGAACTCGCTGACCGCCAGCACCGGCACACTGTTCGTGGTCGCCGCCGGCAACGCCGGCCAGGACGAGTTCGGCGAGCACGACGAGTCGGTCGGCATCCCGGGCGTGGCCGACGCGGCGCTGACCGTCGGCGCGGTCGACGGTGCCGACGCGCTGGCGCCGTTCTCCAGCCGCGGCCCGCGCCGCGGCGACGCCGGGGTCAAGCCGGACCTGACCGCGCCCGGCGTCGGCATCGTCGCCGCCAGGGCGGCCGGAACCGAGCTCGGCGAGGTGGTCGGGGACGCCTACGTCCGGCTGGACGGCACCTCGATGGCCACCCCGCACGTGGCCGGCGCGGCCGCGATCCTGGCCCAGCAGCACCCGGACTGGACCGCCGGCCGGCTGAAGGCCGCGCTGATGAACACCGCGGCGGTCAACCCCAGCACCGGCGTGTACGGCCAGGGCGCCGGCCGGGTGGATGTGGCGCGCGCCGTCAGCACGCAGTCCTGGGCCAGCCCGGCCAGCGTCGCGGTGGACCTCACGCCCGACGGGCCGGCCACGGTGACCCGCCCGGTCACGCTGCACAACGACGCCGACACCGCGGTCACCCTCACCCTGGCCGCGGCCGCGACCGGACCGGACGGGCAGCCGGCGCCGGCGGTGCTGGCCGTCGCGCCGGCCCAGGTCACGATCCCGCCGGGCGGCAGCGCACCGGTCACCGTGACCGCGCACCGGCCCGCCACCGGCCGGTACAGCGGACGGCTCACCGCCACGTCGGCCGGCAGCCAACTGACCGTGCCGGTCGGTGTGGTGGCCGAGCCGCAGCTGTACACGGTCCACGTGGCCGGCATCGACCGCGCCGGCCACTCCGCCGGCGGCACCCTGGAGACGATCCCCTGGCTGGACCTGCTCAACCTGACCACCGGCGAGTACGCGCCGGTCTTCGTCAGCGGCAACGGCGTGACCGCCCGGGTGCCGGCCGGCCGGTACGACCTGGCCGTGTACGTCGACACCCCCGGCCCGGACGGCCAGATCGCCAGCAGCGCGCTGGTCAGCATCCCGGCGCTGACCGTGCGCAAGAACGTGACGGTGACCGCCGACGCCCGCACGGCGCATCTGCTCTCGGCCACTGTGGACAGTCGCACCGCCGTCCACAGTGGAGTCGACGTGGCCGGCGTGGCACAGACCGTCGCCGGCCGGTTCACCGCGTCCGGCACCGGCTCCGCGGACCCCGCGGTCGGGCTGTACGTGACCGCCACACCGAAGGTCACGTCCCGGCCGTACGCCTTCTACTACAAGACGATCCGCGCCGAACCGCTCGGCGGCGCCGCCCCGAAGGCGTACAACCTCGCGCTGATGGTGAACGGCCAGGTGCCGAGCCGACCCACCTTCCGGGTCGCTGACCGCGACCTGGCCCAGCTGGACAGCAGGTTCCACGCCGACGGCACCCCGCTGGCCGGCACCCGCACCACGATCCAGGTGCTGCCGGGGGAGGACTTCCCGTTCGGCGGCGGCGACTACCCCGTCCAGCTGCCGGGGCGCCGGATCGAGCTGTACTCGGCGTCCCCGGGGCTGCGCTGGTTCCGGGTGCTGGACGCCGACTCGACCGGGCCGGACGGCGAGTTCCTCTCCGAGGCCGCCAACGACCCGGCGATGCGGCCGGGTGACCGGCTCCGGTTCGACTGGAACTCGGCGGCGCTCGGCGCCGTGGTCGCGCCCGGCCCCCGCGCCAAGTGCAGGCCCGGCCAGGTGCTGATGGTCGCCTTCCCGTTCGTCTCGCCCGGCGACGCGTACGGGTTCACCCCGGGCACCCAGCAGGTGTCCGTCTTGCGGAACGGGGCACCGCTCGGCTCGGTGGACGACATCGGCGGCTGCTTCGCCACCCCGCCGGGCGCCGCGTCGTACGCGCTGCACCTGACCGCCGACCGCAGCCTGGCGTTCAGCGCCCTGGGCACGCACGCCGACGCCACCTGGACCTCGGCGTTCACGCCGAACCTGGACGACCCCTGGGACAGCCCGCCGATGATCAACGTCCGGGTCACCGGTGACTTCGACCTGGCCAACCGGGCGCCGGCCGGCCAGCCATTCCGGCTGGACGTCTCCGCCCAACTCGACCGGTTCGACGGACCGACGACGCCGCGCACGCCGATCCGGCTGACCAGCCTCGAACTGTCCACTGACGACGGTGCGAGCTGGCACCCGGCGCCGGCGGCCGCGACCGGGACCAACCGGTGGGCCGCGCTGGCGCGCACCCCGCGTGGAGCCCACTACGTGTCACTGCGGATCCGGGCCGCCGACGGCTCCGGCGACGCCGTGACGCAGACCATCATCCGCGCGTACGGGCTGCGCTGACGGATGCTTCCGCACGAGACAGTGGCCGACCGGTCCCGGCTCGGGCGGGGCGAACCCGCCCGCCCGGCCGGCCGGCGGGCCACCAACGAACCGGAGTCGCCGATGACCGCACCCCCCGAAGCCCGGCCCGCCGCCCACGCGGACGGCCGCACCGACGCGGACCACACCGCTGAGGACGCCGCCACCATGCGGGCGTCCACTTCGGACCCGGACCGGTTCGCCGCGATCTTCGACCGGTACTACCCGCAGATCCGCGGCTACGTGGCCCGGCGGCTGACCGCCGAGGTGGCCGACGACGTGACCGCGGACGCGTTCCTGGCCGCGTTCCGCAAGCGCGGCAGTTACGACCCCGGCCAGGGCAACGTGCGCTCCTGGCTGTACGGATTCGCCACCCGGGAGGTCGGCGCGCACCGGCGGGCCGAACTGCGCCGGTACCGGGCACTGGCCCGGCTCGACGCCCAGCCGAGCCGACCGGCGCCAGATGGCGCGGCCGAACCAATGGCCGCGGCCGAGCTCGACGCCCGGCTGGCCAGCGCGCTGGCCGGACTGTCCACTGCGGACCGGGACGTGCTGCTGCTGGTCGCGCTGGCCGAGCTCAGCTACGCCGAGGTCGGCCGGGCGCTGTCCATTCCGGACGGAACCGTCGCCTCGCGGCTGAACCGGGCCCGCCGCCAACTCCGCGCCGCCCTCGGCGCCACCGAAGACAACTGAGAGAGGACTGTCCACAATGGACGAACTGAGACTGGTACGGGCAATGCTGGACGACCAGCCGGCGCCCACCGCAACCGAGGTCGCCGCGGCCCGCCGCCGGGTGCTCGGCAGCGCCGAGCCATCCGGCACCGACGAGCTGATCCGCACGCTCGCGCTCGCCGACGCCACCGGCACAGCGGCCACCGCCGGCCCCGCCACCGCCGGCCGGGAAGCCGCTGAACTCGCTGGGACGGCGCGACGGGCGCCGCGCGGCCCGAGCTACCGGCGCCGGGCTGGGTTCGCCGCCGTCGGCGCGGCCGCCGCCGCGGTCGCGGTGGCCGTCGCCACCGTCCCCGGCGGCGCGTCCGGACCGGGCGGCACGGCTACCGGCCGGCCCGGGCCGGCCGGCCGGGCCGGCGACGGCGCCGGCGCCGGTCAGGCCGCCGGACTGTCGGCCAGCCAGATCCTCCTGGTCGCGGCGGACAAGGCGGCGCTCGCGCCGGCCACCGGTGCCCGCTGGCAGTTGCACACGCTGTCCGGCGGGCAGGTGCTGACCACCGGCGGCTACTTCATCGACCACCGGTACGACACCGAACTCTGGGTGCCGACGGCGGCAGCCGAGCCCACCTGGCGGATCATGCACGACCTCGGCGCCCGCCCGGCCACCCCGGCCGACGTCGCGGCCTGGAAGCAGGCCGGGGCGCCGACCCGGTGGACCATCCCGCTGCGGAAGCTGACCCCGACCGAGCAGCGGCAGCAGGCCGAGAAGATCCAGATCAACCGGAAGCTGAACCCGAACGGGCCGCTGATCAGGGCACCGAAGGCACAGACGATGACCGCCGCCGGCGGCGCCCCGTTCGCCGCCCGCGAGGACAGCCACGGCACCGTCGGCGTGATCGCGAACAAGCCACGCACGCTGGCCGAGGTGGCCGCGCTGCCGACCGACCCGGCCGCGCTGCAGGCCTGGCTGGAACGGGAGATCCGGGCCGGGTACCGGCGGGACGGCGGCACCGGCCGGTCGATGTCGGCCGACCTGTTCGAGCAGGGCATGCAGATCGCCTCGCACCTGCCGGTCTCGCCGGCGCTGCGCTCGGCCACCTTCCGGATGCTGGCCGGGCTGCCCGGGGTCCGCGCGGTCGGCCAGGTGCGTGACCCGCTCGGCCGCGCCGGCTACGCGGTCGGGCTGCCGGAGAAGTCCGGCGGTGCCGTCAACGAGCAGCGGCTGATCCTCGACCTGCGCACCGGCGCGACCCTGGCCTGGGAGGTCGTCGTCCTCGCCGCCTACCCGGCGGACCCGCGCAGCGCGCAGGCCGGCCAGGTCGCGACGTACGAGGTGACGGTCGGCGCCGGCTGGACCAACGCGCGGCCGAAGCTCCCGGCCCGCCAGATCGGTCCGGAGGACGCCGTCGGCTGACGCACCCGATCCCGCCGCCGGCTCGACGCCGGCCCGGCAGCCGCCGGGCCGGCTGGCCGGTCCGGCGAGCTCAGGCTGGTCGGTCCGCCCAGAGCGGGCCGGCCAGCCCAGCCGGCCCGGCCTGGCCAGCCCAGCCGACCCGGCCATCCCGGCCGGGCCGAGCCGCGGGCTGAGCTGCGGGCTAGGACGTCCGCCGCAGTGCCTGCCGGGCGATCACCAGCTGCTGGATCTGGCTGGTGCCCTCATAGATGCGGAACAGCCGGGCGTCCCGATAGAACCGCTCAACCGGCACGCCACGCATGTAGCCGGCGCCACCGTGCACCTGCACCGCCCGGTCCGCCACCCGGCCCACCATCTCGCTGGCGAAGTACTTGGCCGCGGACGGCCCGAGCCGGGTGTCGGTGCCGGCGTCGTACCCGCGGGCGACCTCCAGCACCAGGCTGCGGCCGGCCAGATGCTCGGTGACCGAGTCGGCCAGCAGCCCCTGCACCAACTGGAACTCGGCGATCGGGGTGCCGCCCTGCCGCCGGTCCCGGGCGTAGTTGACCATCTCGTCCACCAGCCGGCCGGCCATCCCGACGCAGAGCGCGGCGATCTGGATCCGGCCGTGGCCCAGGCTGCGCATCGCGGTCACGTACCCCTGGCCCACCCCGGCGGCGCCACCGACCACCGCGTCGGCCGGCACCCGGACGCCGGTAAAGGACACGTCCGCGGTCCAGGCGCCGAACTGGCCCATCTTGTGGTCCCGGGGGCCGACCTCGAGGCCGGCGACGTCCCTGGGCACCAGGAACGCGGTGATCCCGGCCGGTCCGGTGGCATCGGGGTCGGACCGGGCGAACACCATGAACACGCCCGCCACCGGAGCGTTGGTGATGTAGCGCTTGGCGCCGTCGATCACCCACCCATCGCCGTCCCGGACCGCGGCGGTACGCAGCCCGGTCGGGTCGGAGCCGGCCTCCGCCTCGGTCAGCGCGAACGCGGACACCACCTCGCCGCTGGCCAGCCGGGGCAGCCAGGCCTGCCGCTGCTGCTCGGTGCCGCCGAGCAGGACGGTCCGCCCGGCGATGCCGTTGTTCGTGCCGAACAGCGAGCGCAGTGCCGGCGTGGTGTAGCCCAACTCGAACACCAGCCGGGTCTCCTGCTCCATGGTCAGCCCCAGCCCGCCGTACCCGGGCGGCAGCGCGTACCCGAACAGGCCCATCTCCTTGCAGGCCTGGACGAGGTCGGCCGGCACCTCGTCGCGCTCGTCGATCTCGGCCTCGCGGGGCAGCACCCGCTCCCGGACGAACCGGCCGACGCTGGCCAGGATCTCGACGAAGTCGGCCTCTTCCACCGGTGCCTCCCGCTCCGCCACCGCTGAACTGACCGGCCACCAAACAGAATGGCGTTCGGTAACCCCTGCCAGATCCTCCACCGACGCCCGACCCAAGTCGATCCGGAACAAGAACCCGCAGCTCAGCGGCCTGCCGCTGGCGGACCGCCCGGCGGTCGAGCCGGCGGAGCCGCGGGCCGGCGAGCCAGGGGCCGGCCGGCCGGCGGGTCAGGGCGGCGGGTCGGCGGGTCGGCGGGCTGACCGGCGGGTCGGGCTGGCGGAGCCGCGGGCCCGGGGCGGCAGAGCCGCGAGCCGGACGGCGGAACCGCTGGCGACCCGCCCGGTCAGCCGGCCGCGGCCAGCGCGGACCGGAGCTCGGCGTAGCCGGCAGTGAGCGCCGGCTGCTGGTAGTGGGCGTTCAACCCGCTCGGGTTCGGCAGCACCCAGAGCCGCGCCGGGCCCAGCCGGCCGGGCTGCGCGCCGACCCGGGCGCGCGGCTGGCCGAACGCGATCCGGTACGCGGTCACGCCGAGGATCGCGACGACCGGCGGCCGCCACCGGTCGACCAGCGCGCGCAGCGCCGGCACACCGGCCCGGATCTCGTCCGGGGTCAACTCGTCGGCGCGTGCGGTAGCCCGGCTGACCAGGTTGGTGATGCCGATACCGGCGGCGAGCAGCGCGGCGGACTCGTCCGGCCGCAACCGGCGCGGCGTCAGCCCGGACTCGTGCAGCGTGACCCAGAGCCGGTTCCCGGGCCGCCCGAAGTGCCAGCCGGACCAGGCCGAGTACAGCCCCGGATTGATCCCGACCAGCAGCAGCCGCAGCCCAGGCCCGACCAGGTCGGGCAGCACCGCACCGGCCGCGGCGAGCAACTCCACCCGGGACGGCCCAGCCACCTGGCCATCCTCGCACCGCCGACCCCACCCCGACCCGCCACCCGCCCGCCGCTCGCTCCGGCCCGCCGGCCGCGGCCCACCCCCAGCCCGGCCCGCCACCCAGCCCGACTCACCACCCAGCCCGACCTGCCGCCCAGCCCGACCTGCCGGCCAGCCGGACCCGCCCCAGCCCGACCTGCCGCCCAGCCGGGCCGCCACCCAGCCCGACGGGCTGCGCAGCCCGACCCACCACCCAGCCCGACCCACCACCCGGCCCCGTCGGCGGAGGTGGCAGCAGGGGTACGGATGGGTAAGGCAGTGACAACTTCGCGATCACCTGCCCCCTGGTCGTTGCGGCGCAATCCGGTCCAACCGAAGGGGGCTCACCCATGACGACCATCCGCGACGCCGGCCCCCCGTTACCCCGGCGGCTGTTCCTCGCCGGCTCCGCGGCCGCGCTGGCCACCGGCTGGATGCCCTGGACCCGGCTGTCCGCCGCGGCCGACCCGGGCTGCCCGGCCCCGCCGCAGTTCCCCGCGTCCATCGAGCTGTTCCGGCAGGCCTACCGCAACTGGGTCGGCGAGATCCGGGTGGCCGATGTCTGGACCTGCCTGCCCCGCCAGCCCGCCGACGTCGTCCTGCTCGCCGACTGGGCCCAGGCCAACGGCTACCGGCTGCGCGCGCAGGGCCACGCCCACAGCTGGGCCCCGCTCACGCTGACCACCGGCGACGGCTGCGCGCTCCGGACCGTGCTGGTCGACACCACCCACCACCTCGCCGGCATGCAACTGGTCAGCGGCGATCCGGCTGCGGTCCGGGTGCAGGCCGGCGCCGCGATGGAGGACCTACTGCGCTACCTGCGCGACGCCGGCTACGGGCTGACCGCCGTCCCGGCGCCGGGCGACCTGTCCGTCGGCGGCGCGCTGGCCGTGGACGCGTACGGCACCGCCGTCCCGGCCGCCGGTGAGACGCCGCTGCCGGGCCACACGTACGGCTCGCTGAGCAACCTGGTGCTCTCGATCACCGCGGTGGTCTGGGACGCCGCGGCCGGCGGCTACCGGCTGCGCACGGTCGACCGGTCCGAACCGGACTGCGCGGCCCTGCTCACCCACCTCGGCCGGGCCTTCGTCACCGAGGTCACCCTGCGGGTCGGCGCCGACCAGAGCCTGCGCTGCGTCAGCGACCTGACCATCCCGGCCGGCGAGCTGTTCTCCGCCGGTACCGGCCGCACGCTGGCCAGCTACGTCGAGCAGGCCGGCCGGGTGGAGGCGATCTGGTTCCCGTTCACCGACCGGCCCTGGCTGAAGGTATGGAGCGTCAGCCCGAACCGGCCGCTCACCTCCCGGCCGGCGGTGGCCCCGTACAACTACCCGTTCTCGGACAACGTCCCGGAGCCGGTGGCCAGGCTGGCCGGCCGGATCGTGTCCGGCGAGCCGGAGCTGGCGCCGGCATTCGGCCAGGCCCAGTTCACCGCGACCGCGGCCGGGCTGGCCGCGACCGGGTCCGCCGACCTCTGGGGCCCGTCCGCGAACCTGCTGCTCTACGTCCGGCCGACCACGATGCGGCTGACCGCCAACGGCTACGCGGTGCTCACCAGCCGGGCCAACATCCAGCGGGTGGTCGCCGAGTTCGTCGCCGCCTACCAGGACCTGCTGACCGCGTACCAGACCGACGGGCGGTATCCAGTGAACGGCCCGGTCGAGATCCGGGTCACCGGCCTGGACCAGCCGGCCGACCCTGGCGTACCCGGCGCGTGGCCACCGGGCCTGTCCGCACTGCGCCCGCGCCCGGACCATCCAGAGTGGACCGTCGCGGTCTGGCTGGACCTGCTCACCCTGCCCGCCAGCCCCTACGTGGACGAGTTCTACCGCCGGCTGGAGGAGTTCGTACTGACCAACTACACCGGCTACGCGACGGTCCGGCCAGAATGGTCGAAGGGCTGGGCCTACACCGACGCCGGCGCCTGGACCAACCAGACCGTCCTCACCGGCACCGTCCCAGCCGCCTACCGGCAGGGCCCCGACCCCAGCTGGGATGCCACCCTGGCCACCCTCAACCGCCTGGACCCCCACCGCACCTTCACCAACCCCTTCCTCAACACCCTGCTCCCGTAACGCCGAACCCCGCCCCGCGGGCAACCAACCCCGCCCCGCCGGCGACCGCTCTGCCCGCGCGGGCAACCGCTCCGCCCCGCGGGCAACCGACCCCGCCCCGCGGGCGACCGCTCCGGCCTGCGGGCGACGGGCCCGCCGCGTGTGACGGATGCGGCCCGGGAGTGACGGATTCCACCCGCGCGGGTGACGGCTTCGGCCCGCGGGTGACGGGTTCGGCCCCGCGGGTGATGGCGCAGAGCCATCACCGGCGAAGCAAACCCGTCACCAGCGACCGCAACTCGTCACCAGCCCCACCACGGCATCACCACGCCTCACCACCGCGGCACACCGTGCTCCGCGGTCGACGGCTTCGGCCCGCGGATGACGGCCTCCGCCCGCGCGAGCGACGGGCCCGGCGCGGGTGACGGATGCCGCCCGGGAGTGATGGGGTCCACCCGCGGGTGACCGCTTCCACGCGCCCGCGGGTGACGGCTTCGGCCCGCGGGTGACGGCTTCGGGCCACGGGTGACGGCTTCGGGCCACGGGTGACGGGTTCGGGCCACGGGTGACGGGTTCGGCCCGCGGGGTGATGGCGCAGAGCCATCACTGGCGAAGCAAACCGTCACCGGCGACCGCAACTCGTCACCGGCCCCACCACGGCATCACCACACCCCACCACCGCGGCACACCGTGGTCCGCGGTCAGGGGTTACGGCAGTGGACGGATGCGGACGCTGAGCGCAGCCGGGTCGATGTTGTCCACCTGCCGGGTCACGAAGGCAGGGCTGGCCGGCGTCCGGCAGGTGCTGTCCAGGTACAGCAGGATGGTCTGTTCGGCGCCGCGGTTCACCGCCGAGCGGACCTGGGGCAGCCCCAGGCTCGCCGCGGAGCGGCAGCCGAACCCGCCGGGCAACTCCACCTGCGTACCGGTCTCGCTGGGGCCGGAGTACACGCACGCACCGCCGATCGGGCACCCCGCCGCCGCGCCGGGCTGAGCCGCGCCGGCCGGGGCGGCCCCGCCCACCGCGGCCGCCACGAGCACGGCCGCCGCCGCCAGACCTCGCCCGACCCATCGCCGCATCGTCACTCCTCGTCGTAGCGCCCCGTGCCGGCCGATATGGTCGCATTCGGCCCGGCGCACCGGTCCGTCCAGCACCGAATCGGCATAGCCCGCCGAACCCCAGCCCCGCCGGACCCAGCCCCGCCGGACAAAGCCGGCTGAACACAGCCCGCCGGACCCCAACTGGCTCGGCAGGGCCCGCCGAGGCAAGGCAGGATGGACGGATGCGGGTGGCGTTCGAGGCGGACGACGCGAACGGGACGACGGCGGCGGTACTGGCCCGCCTGGTCGAGGCGGGGCACGAGGTGATCCGGCCGGCGGCGTCCTCGGACTGGCCGGAGGTCGGTGCCAGCGTCGGCCGCGCGGTAGCCGGCGGTGCCGCTGACCTGGGCGTGGTCATGTGCTGGACCGGCACCGGCGTCTCGATCGCGGCGAACAAGGTCGCCGGCGTCCGGGCCGCGCTGGCCTGGGAGCCCTGGGTGGCCCGCGGCGCCCGGAAGTGGAACGACGCGAACGTGCTCGCGCTCAGCCTGGCCCGGCTCGCCCCGGCTGTGGCGGTCGAGGTGCTGGACGCGTTCCTCGAGGTCGACGGCCCGGATCCGAACGAGCAGGCGGCCATCGCCGCGGTCGGCCGGCTCGACCGGAGCGACCGGAGCGAGTGACGTACGCGACGCCCGGATTGCGGTCGTCGAGCCGACCTCCGTAAAGTTACCGACGAGTAGCTTAGGAGGCGATCGCCATGCCGGGGTTCACCCTGGAGCTGACCGACGAGCAGCGGCAACTGCGCGACTGGGTGCACGGGTTCTCCGCCGACGTGCTGCGACCGGCCGCCGCCGAGTGGGACGAGCGAGAGGAAACCCCCTGGCCGGTGCTGCAGGAGGCGGCGAAGATCGGCCTGTACAGCTTCGAGTTCCTGGCCACCTCGTACGCCGACGAGAGCGGCATCTCGCTGCCGATCGCGAACGAGGAGCTGTTCTGGGGTGACGCCGGGATGGGGATGGCCATCTTCGGTACCTCGCTGGCGGTGGCCGCGATCTTCGGCTCGGGCACGCCGGAGCAGCTCGGCGAGTGGGTGCCGCAGTGCTTCGGCGACGCGGCCGACCCGAAGGTGGGCGCATTCTGCAGCACCGAGCCTGAAGCCGGCTCGGACGTCGGCGCGATCCGCACCCGGGCCCGCTACGACGAGGCCGCGGACGAGTGGGTCATCTCCGGCCAGAAGGTCTACGCGACCAACGGCGGCATCGCGAACGTGCACGTGGTCACCGCGAGCGTGGAGCCGGAGCTGGGCACCCGGGGGCAGGCGGCGTTCATCGTCCCGCCCGGCACGAAGGGCCTCACCTCACCCAAGAAGCTGCGCAAGCTGGGCCTGCGCGCCTCGCACACCGCCGACCTGTTCCTGGACGACGTGCGGGTGCCGGGCAACTGCGTGCTCGGCGGCCGGGAGAAGCTGGCCGAGCGGCTGGCCAAGGCGCGGTCCGGGCAGCGGGCCAGCGGGCAGGCGGCGCTGCGTACGTTCGAGCTGACCCGGCCGACCGTCGGCGCGCAGGCGATCGGCATCGCCCGGGCCGCCTACGAGTACGCGCTGGAGTACGCCAAGGGCCGGGTGCAGTTCGGCCGGCCGATCATCGAGAACCAGGCGATCGCCTTTGCCCTGGCCGACATGCGCACCGACATCGACGCGGCCCGGCTGCTGGTCTGGCGGGCGGCCTGGATGGGCCGCAACGATCAGCCGTTCGACGCGGCGCAGGGCTCGATGAGCAAGCTGCGGGCCGGCGAGGTCGCCGTCTCGGTCACCGAGAAGGCGGTGCAGATCCTCGGCGGCGCCGGCTACCTACGCGATCACCCGGTCGAGCGCTGGTACCGGGACGCCAAGATCTACACGATCTTCGAGGGCACCAGCGAGATCCAGCGCCTCGTGGTGGCCCGCGCCATCTCCGGTATGCAGATCCGCTGATCCCGGCCGGCCGGCCCACCCGCCGGTGACGGCTTCTCCCGACGGGTGACGGGTTCGCCCACCCAGTGACGGCTCTGCGCCATCACCGGCGGCTGGAACTCGTCACTGGTCGCATCACCCGGCGGGCCAAGGCATCACCCGCGGAGCCGGGTCGTCACCCGCGGGTGGCGGGCCGGCTGTTCGCCGGCCCGCGACCGGGTCGTCCTGGCGCCCTGGCGGGGTCAGCGCCAGGTGTCGTTGAGCGTCACCGCCCCGCTGGCGGGTGTGGTGAACGACCGGTTCGGGTCGCTCTCCCAGATCACCGCGCCGTCCGGGTTCTTCTTGATGTACTTGTACTGGAAGCTGGTCGAGCCGGGCAGCGTGGCGGTCGCCGCCCAGATCGGGTACGTGGCCGCGGACAGCGGGATCGCCGCGTTCGGGTCCCAGTTGCCCAGCGCCGGGATCGAGCCGACCAGGAACACGTTCTGCCCGAAGAACGTGGTCGCGTTTTCATGGAACGTCACCTGCACCTGGCTCGGCCCGCCGCCGCCGCTGACCAGGCTGCCGGCGTGGATCGCGACCGCGTCCATCGCGTTCACCGTGATCGTCGCCTGGCCGGCGCTGTTGACCACGACGGTCGGACCGGTGCAGGTGTTGCCGCTGACGTCGCCGTGGATCACGTCGCAGTACGTGCCGGCCGCCAGCCCGGTGCTGAACGTCCTGTTCAGCGAGCCGCCCTCGCGGTTGATCGCGACGAACCCGGCGCTGCCGCGGCTGAACGCGACCTGGTTGTTCCCGTTCGTCCACCAGTTGCCCATCGCCGCGGAGCCGACGGCGTTCCGGAAGCCGACCATGTTCTGGATCGGCCGCTGCCGGTGCTCGCAGACCCAGCCGTTGCCGCAGCTGACGTCAGCGGTCGTGCCGCCGCCGTTGCTGGGCGGGCCGGCATCGTTGTTGCTGAACGAGAAGCTGGACATGATCACCGGCGTGCCGTACGGCCAGGCCAGCTCGAAGACGTTCGCCAGCGTGTACGTCTGGCCGTCCTTGTAGGTGAGGATGTTGCCGGCGCCGGAGCGCTGGGTGTCGTGGTTGTCGGTGAAGACCAGCGCCTTGTTGCTCGGCTCCCAGCCGGACTGCGAGCCCAGGCTCTGCAGCGACGCCAGCTGGCCGCCCTTGAACGCCGACCCGATCGTCGTGCCGTACCGGAACTCGAGCAGGTCGCCGTTGCCCTCGTACTGGTTGGGCTGGATCGGCTCACCCGCACCGAAGATCACTTCCTGGTACACGTACGCCGAGCGGCTCAGCCGGGACTCGATGTTGGCGATGTCGGCCACCGGCATGTGCTTGGCCGCGTCGACCCGGAACCCGTCCACGCCGAGGGCGAGCAGGTCGTTCAGGTACGCGGCGAGCCGGCCGCGGACGTAGTCGGCGTTGGTCGCGAGGTCGGCCAGGTCGACCAGCTCGCAGTTCTGTACCTCGAACGCGTCGCCGTAGTTGGCGATGTCGTCGTTGCCGTTGCGGCCGCAGTGGTGGAAGTCCTGCGTCTGGTAGGTGCCCGGGTAGTTGTAGTGGCTGAACGTGGAACCGGCACTGCCCACCGTGCCGGCCGGCCAGCTGCCCGCGGTGTGGTTGATCACCGCGTCGGCGTAGACCTTGACCCCGGCGGCGTGGCAGGCCGCCACCATGTCGGCGAACTGCTGCCGGTTCCCGCTGCGGGTCACCAGCTGGTAGCTGATCGGCTGGTACCGCTGCCACCACGGGTAGCCCCGGTCCGGCAGCACGACGTGCTCCTGCGGCGGCGAGACCTGCACCCCGCCGTACCCCTTCGGGCCGAGCACGGTGGTGCACTCGCGGCCCACGTCGGCCCACTTCCATTCGAACAGGTGGACGATCACCTGATGACTGCCCGGCGGGGTGGCCGCCGCCGGCTGGGCCTGCGGACCGACCTGCAACAGTCCGGCCAGCAGGCCTAGTGCGAGCAGCCAGCGCGGAGCCCTGCCGCCCCGACCAAACCTGCCGGCGCTGACGGATCGTCCAGATGTACCCATGGCGCTCTCCAAACCAGGGGGTGGGCGGATCGCATGGTGCGCGGTACGAATCGTGCATCTGGTACACGCCTCGGTCAAGACATTGCTGAAACATGCAGAAACTTGCGCGTCAACTGGCGTGCGATCAAGCGTCGGCTGTAGCCCCTAGAGTGAAGTGTTGTGGGTATCCGGCTTGCCGACGTGGCGACGCAGGCAGGCGTCAGCGAGGCGACCGTCAGCCGGGTGCTCAACGGCAAGCCAGGGGTCTCCGCGGCGCGGCGGGCCGCGGTGGTCGCCGCGCTCGACCGGCTCGGCTACGAGCGGCCGCTGCGGCTGCGCCAGCGCAGCGCCGGCCTGGTCGGGCTGATCACCCCGGAACTGGACAACCCGATCTTCCCGACCTTCGCGCAGGCGATCGAGCGGGACCTGATGCGGCAGAACTACACCCCGGTGCTGTGCACCCAGACCCCCGGCGGCGCGACCGAGGACGAGTTCACCGACCTGCTGGTCGAGCGCGGGGTCAGCGGCATCCTGTGCGTCTCCGGGCTGCACGCCGACTCGACCGCGAGCCCGGACCGGTACACCCGGCTGCTCGCCGCCGGCATCCCGATCGTCCTGATCAACGGCTACATGGCCGGGGTGGCCGCGCCGTTCGTCTCGGTGGACGACCGGGTCGCCACCCGGCTCGCCGTCTCCCACCTGGTCGAGCTCGGCCACCGCCGGATCGGGCTGGCGGTCGGGCCGCGCCGGTACGTCCCGGTGATCCGCAAGATCGCCGGCTTCACCGCGGCCATCCGGGAACTGCTCGGCGAGGGTGCCGCCGCGGCCGAGGGCGGTGCGCTGGTCGAGCACTCGATCTTCTCGGTCGAGGGTGGCCAGGCCGCCGGCAGCGCCCTGCTGGACCGCGGCTGCACCGGCATCGTCTGCGGGTCGGACCTGATGGCGCTCGGAGTGATCCGGGCCGCCCGCGAGCGCGGGCTGGCCGTGCCGCGGGACGTGTCGGTGGTCGGCTTCGACGACTCGCCGCTGATCGCCTTCACCGACCCGCCGCTCACCACGGTGCGCCAGCCGGTCACCGCGATGAGCGCCGCCGCCGTCCGCGCGCTGCTGGAGGAGATCGCCGGCAACGCCGGCCCCAGCACCGAGTTCGTCTTCCAGCCTGACCTGGTGGTCCGTGGCTCCACCGCTTCCGGCCTGCGCTGACCGCCGGGCCCGGCGTCCCCCCGAGCCCGGCGGCCGACCCTCCCGGCGGGCGCCGGGATCGCCGGTGATCCGGCGCGACGGTCAATCCCGCGGCACCGCCGGGGGCACCGCGGCCGGCGGGTCGCCCGGGCGGCGGCGAGCGGGCTGGCCGGCAGGCCGATGCCGGGGATCCGGCCGCGGCGTGGGAGCAGTCCCCCCGTTGAGAACTGCCTACCGCGGCCGGACCCCGGCCGTCTGGCGGCCCGGCCGGCGTCGGGAAGCCGGCCGGGCCTGGACCGGATCCGGACCCGCGCCGGGACGGTGGCTCGGATCGGAACCGGGTGCCTCGGGCTGGCCGGACGGGCAACTGCCCGGTCAGCGAAACCCGAGGCGAGGCGGGATAGGAGCCGGGATCAGGGGCCCCGTTCGGCGCCAGGTCGTGGATCGGATCGGGTCGGACAGCCCCCGCCTGCCACGCCGGTTGCCCGCCGGCAGGCCTGCCCGCTATCCGCTCCCACGACCAGTCACCGCCCCTGCATGCCGTACCCCTGCCTCGCCTCGGGCTGTACCAGCGAACCGCGACCGGGCGGCAATGACCATCCCCGAGTTCCGGGATAGTTGGTCCGGCGACGATCTAGACTCACCCAAAACGGGACGACCGGGGAGACCTGACAACGTGAAGGGGCGGCGGCTGTGACGGATCGGATCACGTCCGTGACCGCGACCGTCACCACCCCGGACGGTCAGGTGGCCGGGATCTCGGCCGGCGAGCAGTTGGTGTTCGGCCGCGGCGAGGACGCCGACCTGACCGTCCCGGCCGGCCCCGGGCTGTCCCGGCGGGCCGGTGTGATCGCCGCGATGGACCGCGGCGCCTGGGTCGCGAACCTCAGCCGCACCCACGCGCTCTACATCGAGAGCGAGGGCGCCCGGGTCCGGCTGCCGCGGCTGGAGGAGCAGGGCGACCCGCGCGGCGGCTGGTTCGTCCGGACCGGTTCGGTGCTGGTCGGCTCCCGGGCCATGCTGGACGAGGGCCGGCCGCTGCGGCTGACCGTGCTCGACCTCGCCCGGCCGGACGCCGCCGAGCCGGACGACGCGGACGCCGACTGGGCCGCCGCCCGGCCGGCCGGCGACTCCACCGTGGTGCCGCTCTCGCTGGACCCGATGACCAAGCTGTTCCTGGTCGCCCTGCTCTGGTGCCGGCCCTGGCTGGTCGAGCCGTCCCGGGGCACGCCGCTGCCCCGCACCCCGGAGATCGCCCGGGCCGCGCTCGAGGTCACCGACGCGTTCTACGAGTTGGAGCTGTTCGACCGCGACCCGGCCTTCCGCGACCGGCTGGCCGCCCGGGTCGGTGAGCACCTCAAGGTGCTCCGGCACAAGATCACCGAACGCGGGCTGGTCCGCCCCGGGGTGCGGCTGTCGGACGAGGTCGTCGTGGACGCGCTGATCGAGCACGCGATCATCACCACCGCCGACCTCGCCCACCTCACCGACCCCGCCTGGTGCTCCCGGCAGGAGGACCTGTGGTGGACCGAGCGGCCCGGCGCCGGCCGCTCCGGCCGCCGCTAGTGGTGCACGACGAACTTGACCTGCATCGTCATCCCGTTCGAGCCGCGAGCCCGAGCGGTCAGGACGCCCACCGGAAGCAGATCGTAGAACTCGTGACTCTGATTGATGACGTAGTTGAATGCTCCGGCCCGGTCGACGAGAACGCGGTCGGCAGACAGCCGGCCATCCACTGAGACGGTGACCTGGGTGCCCGGCGGCCAGCCGCGACCGGACACGACGAAGGTCGTGTACTGGTCCCCGCTGGGCTGGTTGACCTTCAGGTCCGCGTTGGCCTGCCGCCCGCCGGCAGGAGGTGCCGACGGCGGACCGGGCCGGCCGTCGAGCTGCTGGCCGTCAGGTTGCTGGCCGCCGCTCCCGGGCTGCGACTGGGACTGTGGCGACGGGCTGCCACCCTCGATCCAGCGGTTCAGCATCGCGCCGAATATCACCAGGCCGATGACGGCGCCGATGGCCACCACCACCGGGAGGATCCGGCTGCCCAGCGTCGGCCGGGGGCGGGCCCAGGCACCCGGGGCACTGCCGAACCGGCCGCCGGGACGGCGGCGCAGCCAGCCCTGGCGGCGGGCCACCAGGGCCCGGTGCGGCCCGGGGAGGCCGGGCTGCGAGCCGACCGTGGCGTCGGCCGTGGCCGGCTCGGTGACCCGCCCGGCCGCCTCCGGCCGGGCCCGGTAGGCGTCGATCAGCGTCATTGCCGAGGCTGGCAGCGCGGACGGACCGAGATCGTGCCCGCCGGCCAGCTCCACGTACGGCGCCAACTCGGCCAGCAACTGGGCCGGCGTCGGCCGGTCCCGCGGCTCCCGCTCCAGGCAGGCGATCACCATGTCGCCCAGTTCGCGCGGCAGCCCGGACAGGTCCGGCGGCTCGGTGGCCAGCTGCACGAGGATGTCCAGCACGGTCTCGCCCTGGTACGGCGCGTGCCCGGTCGCCGCGTACAGCAGGGTCGAGCCGAGCGAGAAGACGTCGCTGGCCATCGTCGCGCGGCGGTTGTCCCGGGCCTGCTCGGGCGCCATGTAGGCGGGCGTGCCGACCGACCCGTGCGCGGTGGACATGTGCAGCTGGTCGACCGCCCGGGCCACCCCGAAGTCGATCACTCGCGGCCCGTCCGCGGCGACCAGCACGTTGGACGGCTTCAGGTCCCGGTGCACCAGACCGACGTTGTGGATCGACTCCAACGCCTCGGCGCAACCGGCCGCCAGCCAGCGCACCGCCGGCACCGGCAACGGACCGCAGGCCTGCACCAACTGGTCCAGCGAGGGCGCCGGCACGTAGGCGGTGGCCAGCCACGGCACGTCCGCGTCCGCGTCGGCCTCCACCACGGCCGCCGTGAACACCCCGCTGACCTTGCCCGCCGCGGTCACCTCGTGGGCGAATCTGGCCCGGAAATCAGCCTCCTCGGCATACTCCAGCTTGATCGTCTTGACTGCGACCAACCGCCCGGCGGGTGATTTCCCGAGATACACCCGACCCATCGCGCCGGCCCCGAGCCGGCCAAGCAACGTATACGGACCGATCCGGTCCGGATCGTGCCGTTGCAACGGCTTCAGCAACGTGCCCTGTGATCCCATTCACGCAACTCCCGCTCCCAACAGTTCCGTCCCGCCCGTCATCATGCCGATTCACCGCGCGGTTGGCGCACGAACAGTCGACCGGACGTTTACGGTCCGCGTCCGCGGGGCCGGGCCCGGGCCGGTATCACGGCTGAATCAGCGCGCGCTCCCCGCGAGCAGGGGCCCGCCCCCGCTACCGGTAGGCGGCGGCCTGGATCTGGTAGAGCTCGGAGTAGCTGCCGCCGCGGGCCATCAACTCGTCGTGGCTGCCGGTCTCCACCACCTTGGCGCCGTCCAGCACGACGATCAGGTCGGCCATCCGGACGGTGGAGAACCGGTGCGAGACCAGGATGCTGATCCGCCCGTCGGCGCCGGCCGGCCCCTGCGCCCGGACCGCCGCGGCGTACCGCTGGAACAGCGCCTGCTCGGTCTCCGCGTCCAGCGCGGCGGTGGGCTCGTCCAGCACCAGCAGCAGCGGGTGGTCGCGCATCAGGCCGCGGGCCAGCGCGAGCTTCTGCCACTGGCCGAACGAGACCTCGACGCCGCCCGGCCAGGTCGGCCCCAGCTGGGTATCCAGACCGGCGGCGAGCTTGGCCAGCACGTCGTCCGCGCCGGCCCGGTCGACCGCGGCGAGTACCGCGGCCTCGTCGCCGAGCCGGTCGAGGTCGCCGAGGCCGACCGACTGCCGGGCGGCGAACTCGAACCGGAAGAAGTCCTGGAAGGCGCCGGCCAACCGGTCGCGCCAGGCCGGCGCCGGCAGCCGGGCCAGGTCGACACCGTCCACCAGGATCTGGCCGGAGACCGGCTCGTACAGCTTGCAGAGCAGCTTGATCAGGGTGGACTTGCCGGCCCCGTTCTCCCCTACCACCGCGATGACCGTGCCGGCCGGCAGCCGCAGCGAGACGTCGTCGAGCACCAGCCGCTCGGTGCCGGGGTAGGCGAACGAGACGTGCTCCAGCGTGATCCCGTCGCGCAGCCGATCGGGCACCGGCTGGTCGGCGGTGGCCGCCACCTCGGCGGCGTAGTCCTCCAGCCAGGCCAGCCGGCGCGAGCCGTCCATCCAGATGCCGCGCAGGAAGCCGATCTCGCCCACGGTCGCGCCGAGGTACGCCGACAGCCGGGAGCCGGCGGCGAGCACCAGCAGCACCGAGCCGGCCGGCGCGTCCAGCCCGGACGCGACGAACACCACCGCGCCGACGTAGCCGGCGCCGAACACGGCCCAGCCCAGCGTGTGCCAGACCGCGCTGCCCCAGCGGGCCGCCGACACCGGCCGGTACCAGCGCTCCCAGGCCTCCCGGCGCTGGCCAACCAGGCGCCGGCCGATCCCGGTCAGCCGCACCTCCTTGCCCGGTGCCGCGGTGGTGCCGAGCGTGAACAGGTGCCGGGCCAGCCGGCTGTCCGGCGCGGCGGCCTCCTCGGCGACCTTCTCCACCGCCGGCCGCCAGCCCGCGGTGGCCACGGTCGGCAGCGCGAACACGACCAGCAGCACCAGGGCCGGGTGGATGGAGGCGAGCAGCCCGACGGTGACCGCGAGCCGGAGGATCCAGCCGCCGGTGCTGAACACCGAGCCGTACATGTGGTCGAGCACGAACACCTGGTCGCGCAGCACGGCGAGGCGGTCGAGCAGCTGCGGCCGCTCCTGGTGCGCGATCGTGCCGATGGACGCCTGCAGCCGGGCCACGTGGCCCTCCAGCGCGATCGTCACCCGGTCCCGGAAGCGGCGCTCCACCCGGGTGCTGATCGTGCGCAGGTACCAGGTCGCGGTGGCGGACCCGGCCAGCCCCACCGCCGCGCCGACCAGCAGCCCGCGGCTGTGCTCGACCGCGCCCTGGCCGAGCAGCTTGAGCCAGACCGCGATCAGCGCGTCCGGCAGGGCGGCGAGCAGGGTGAGCAGGAACGCGGCGACCAGCAGGCCCGGCTCGTGCTGGTAGCCCAGCTTGCACAGCCGCCACATCGACCGCAGCGCCGGCGGCAGCTCGTCGTCGGCGGCCGACCCGCCGGGCCGGTCAAGCGAGGGCATCGAACACCGCCTCCTCCTCGCCCTCCAGCACCGCGAACGGCCGGGCCTGCAGGTCGAACATCTCCCGGTACCGGCCGCCGAGCGCGATCAACTCGTCGTGGCTGCCCAGCTCGATCACCCGGCCGTGCTCCACCACGCAGATCCGGTCGGCCTGCCGGACGGTGGAGAACCGGTGCGAGACCAGGATCGTGGTGGTGCCGGCGGTGGCGGCCAGGATCCGCTCGAAGATCTCCGCCTCGCCGCGCACGTCCAGCTGCGCGGTCGGCTCGTCCAGCAGCACGACGCCGGCGCCGAGCGAGACCGCGCACAGCGCCCGGGCCAGCGCGACCCGCTGCCACTGGCCGCCGGACAGGTCGGTGCCGCCGGCGTAGCCGCGGGCCAGCACCGTGCCCAGGTCGGCCAGGTCGGTGCCGCCGGCCGCGGCGAGGGCGGCCCGGATCGCGTCGTCCGACGCCCCGGCCGGGGCCACGTTCGCCCGCAGCGGCAGCTCGTACCGGGTGAAGTCCTGGAAGACCGCGGTGACCCGGCGCCGCCAGTCGGCCAGGTCGAGCTCGCGCAGGTCGACGCCGTCCACCTCGATCGCGCCGCCCTGCGGGTCGTAGAACCGGCACAGCAGCTTGGCCAGCGTGGTCTTGCCGGCGCCGTTGCGGCCGACGATCGCGAGCGAGGAGCCGGCCGGGATGGTCAGGTCGAACCCGGCCAGCACCGCCGGCCCGGCACCGCCATCCGGCCCGCCGGTCGGGTAGCCGAAGGTGACGTCGCGGAACCGGATCTCGCTGGCCGGCGCCCCGGCGGCGGACCGGGGCCGGGCCGGCTCGGGCAGCGCGCCGGCTGCCCGCATCGCCGGCTCCAGCCGGAGCACCGCGGCGACCGGCGCCGCCGCCCCGTCCAGCGCCCAGCTCAGCCCGCCGAACGCGATCGTGCTGGTGCCGACCGCGGCCTGCGCGAACACCACCAGCGCACCGAGGCTGACCCGGCCGGCGGCCGCGTCCAGCGCGAGCGGGATCAGCACGGCCAGGTTGGCCGCGGCGACCACGAGCAGGCAGCCGAACACCGACTTCTCCCGCAGCCGGGTCGCCTCGTACTGCAGCCGGTGCAGGGTGACCCGGCGCGCGGTGAACCGCTCGACCGTCCAGCCGACCAGCCCGAACAGGCGCAGCTCCTTGGCCGCCGGCGGGTCGACCGCCAGCCGGTAGGCGTAGTCGGAGTCGCGCCGCGCGGACCGCACCTCGTCGGTGTTCCGGTCTTTCCAGACCCCGCTCTCGCGCAGCAGCCAGTGCGTGGACGCCCAGCCGCCGGCCAGCACGATCGGCGCCCACCAGCGGTAGCCGGCCAGCACCGCCGCGGAGGCCACGCCGGCGACCAGCTCGACCAGCCCGGCGGCGATGAAATCCATCGACAGCGACAGCGGCGGGCCGGTCATCCCCAGGTCGAAATCGCGGGCCACGGTCAGGTCGCCGGTCAGCTCCTGGTCCTCCAGGTGGCCGAGACCGGGCGGGCCGACGCAGGCGGCCATCAGCCGGTCGTTCAGCCAGGCCGCGGTGCGGTCGCCCAGGCCGTACCCGATCGCGGTGTGGATCGGGGTCAACACCTGCAGCGCCACGAACACCGCGCCGGTGGCGGCCAGCGGCCAGGCCAGCCCGGAGCCGGCCAGCACCGCGCCGACCAGCCACCCGGTCGCGATCGCGAACAGTGCCGGCAGCACGCCGCGGGCGAGCAGGACGGCCCACCACGCCCACGCCAGCCGACGGTCGGCCCGGGCCAGCGCGCTGAAGAACTGCCACTCCTGGCGTTCCCGCAACCGGCCCATCGCCTCGCCTCCGCCTCCCTCATCGCTGCCGGACCTGACCATCTCATCCGGGTCTGACACTTTTCCGCCGACCCCACCGGCCGGGCAGCCACCGCCGGGCCGGGCCGGACGGCATCCCGAAAGAGTTACGGGGACATTTCCAGGTATTCCCTCCTACGACGCTTACAGGCTATTCTGGGCTTGCTCGTGAGAGCGCTCTCACATGCTGTCGACGCAGCCAGCATGGGTCGGCGCTGATCGAGGTTTGCCTTGCGGCGCCGGCGCGGCCCAGTCGTGCCGGAGGCGGTCATGTAACGAGGGTCGGCTAGCCACGCCACCGCGGAGGCCGGCACTCCGGCGGCCCTGGAGACCACCCGATCGATGGGTACTGGACCGACCGCGCCCTAAGGAGGCAGCGCGTTTCGACACCGAAACGCGGCCCTGGCACGCCCCGCGGGCCCGGGCCGTACCGCTGACTGACCTCGATCTACCGAAGGGAAGGCTCCGTGAGGATCCGACGACTACTCACACTCGGCGCTGCCGCGGCGCTGATTCCGGTGTTCACCAACATGCTGTCGGCGCCGGTCGCGTCGGCGCACGGCACGATGATGAAACCAGCCAGCCGGACGTTCTTCTGCTGGCGGGACGGGCTCACCGCGACCGGTGAGATCGTGCCGAAGAACTCGGCCTGCGGCGCCGCCGTGGCGCAGAGCGGGGTCAACTCGCTCTACAACTGGTTCGGCGTGCTCCGGTCCGACGGCGCCGGCCGGACCAAGGGCTTCATCCCGGACGGCCAGCTGTGCAGCGGCGGCAACCCGACGTACAGCGGGTTCGACCAGCCCCGCGCCGACTGGCCGCTGACCCACCTGACCGCCGGGGCCAGCTTCGACTGGTGGTACAGCAACTGGGCCGCCCACCCGGGCCCGTTCAAGATGTTCGTCACCAAGGACACCTGGAGCCCGACCCGGACGCTGAGCTGGGACGACCTTGAGGACACCCCGTTCCTGACGGTGGCCAGCGCGCCCCAGGTCGGCTCGGTCGGCACGCCCAACGGGCACTACCTGTGGACCGGCAACCTGCCGACGGCGAAGACCGGCCGGCACCTGATCTACACGGTCTGGGCCCGCACCGACAGCCAGGAGACCTTCTACAGCTGCTCGGACGTGGTCTTCGACGGCGGCCGCGGCGAGGAGACCGGGGTCGGCGTGCAGGGCGCCCCGCCGGTCGCGCTGTCCTGCACCGGCGGCATCAGGATCGACAACAGCTGGAACGGTGGCTTCCAGAGCACGGTCACGGTGCGGAACACCGGGCCGGTCGCGATCAGCCCGTGGGTGATCGGCTGGCACATGGAGAACGGAACGGTGGTGAGCGGCTGGAACGCGTCGATGGTCCAGGACGTTCATATGGTCACCGCATCGGCGCCCAGCTGGAACCTGGCGATACCACCGGGCGGCACGGTGTCGCTCGGCTTTGTCGCCAACGGCTCAGCCACGCCGGCGCCGTCCGCGGTGTCGCTGAACGGGACGGTCTGCACCGCCTGACGGGCTGCTCCCCGGTTCCGACCGGGCCACGTCCGGAGGGGTCGGTCACCTGGCGGGGTGACCGACCCCTCCCCGGTCGACGGCCAGCGGTTCGGCGTCAGTGCAGCGGCGCGGTGCTGTCCCGGACCACCAGCTCGGTGGCCAGCTCGATCCGCGGGCTCTCCAGCTCCTCACCGCGGGCCAGCCGCAGCACCGTCCGGGCCGCGAGCAGGCCCATCTCCGCCAGCGGCTGGCGCACCGTGGTCAGCGGCGGCGAGGACCAGCGCGCCTCGGGCAGGTCGTCGAAGCCGACCACGCTGACGTCGTCGGGCACCCGCAGCCCGCGCAGCCGCACCGCCTCGTACACGCCCAGCGCCATCTGGTCGCTGGACGCGAAGATCGCGGTCGGCGGCTCGGGCAGGTCGAGCAGCGCGGCGCCGCCCTCGAAGCCGGCCTCGTGGTAGAAGTTGCCGGGCCGGACGTACTCCGCGCGCAGCTCGACGCCGGCGGCGTCCAGCCCGGCGCGGTAGCCGTCCAGCCGGGCCCGGCTGCAGAGCAGTTGGCGCGGCCCGGCGATGAACCCGATCCGCCGGTGCCCGAGCGAGAGCAGGTGCTCGGTGGCGGACAGCCCGCCGGCCCAGTTGGTGGCGCCGATGGTCGGCACATCCAGCGACGGGATGCCGGCCGGGTCGACCACCACGGTCGGCACCTTGAGCCGGCGCAGCTCGGCGTGCAGCGGCGGTTCCAGGTCGGAGGTGACCAGGATGACCCCGTCGGTGGCCCGCGCCTGCAGGTTGCGCAGCCACTGCCGGGCCGACATCGGCCGGCGGTGGATCGCCGAGACGACCGTGCCGACGCCGACCCCGTGCGTCACGTCCTCGACGCCGCGGATGATCTCCACCGCCCAGGGGCTGTCCAAGTCGTTGAAGACGAGGTCGATCAGGCTCGCGGTTTCCCGGAACCGTGGCGAGCGGCGCCGGTACCCGTGCCGGCGCAGCAGCTCTTCCACTCGCTCCCGGGTCTCCGGCGCCACATCCGACCGGCCGTTGACCACCCTGGACACGGTGGGGACCGAGACGCCGGCCTCACGGGCGATCGCCGTGATGGTCACTCTGCGTCCCTCATCGACCGTCATAGCCGGCCCTCCCTCATCACGTCTCCCAGCCTAGGGCCGCCCCGACCGCTCCGAGCGCATTCGCGAGCGTTGCCGATCGGCCCGGCCAGGCCGATCAGTGGGGGTTGACTGACTGAAAAGTAACCGGTTAGCGTTGCCCAACATTACCGAAAACTTCCGGAAACAATTCCCTGTTGGCTGTTTGTCCGGCAAGGAGTGACGCCATGAAGTTGACCCGGGCCACCACCCGCACCGCCCTCGCCGCCCTCACCCTGGCCGCGCTCGGCGCCACCGGCATGCAGGGCGCCGCCGCCCGGGTCGCACCCGCCGGCCCCGCCCCGGCCGGCGCCCAACCGGCCGCCCAACCCGGGGCGCAGCCGGCGCACACCGGCGGCGCGCCGACGCTGGGTGCCGCCGCCGCCCGTCAGCACCTGCGGATCGGCACCGCCGTCGACACCGACGCGCTGGCCGCCGACCCGGCCTACAACGCCCGGATCGGCACCGAGTTCTCCACCGTGACGCCGGAGAACGTGATGAAGTGGCAGCTGATCGAGCCGACCCGGGGCCAGCTCGACTTCGCCGCGGCGGACCGGCTGGTCGCGTTCGCCCGGGCGCACGGTCAACTGGTCCGCGGGCACACCCTGATCTGGCACAACCAGCTGCCGACCTGGCTCACCGACGGGGTGGCGAACGGCTCGATCAGCCCCACCCAGCTGCGCGGCATCCTGCGCCAGCACATCCGGGACGAGGTCGGCCACTTCCGCGGCAAGATCTGGCAGTGGGACGTGGTGAACGAGGCGTTCAACGACGACGGCACCCCGCGGCAGACGATCTGGCTGCAGCAACTGGGGCCCGGCTACATCGCGGACGCGTTCCGGTGGGCGCACGAGGCCGACCCGAAGGCGCTGCTGTTCTACAACGACTACAACATCGAGGGCGTCAACGCGAAGAGCGACGCGACCTACGCGCTGGTCCGGCAGCTGCGGCGGGACGGTGTGCCGATCCAGGGCGTCGGGGTGCAGGGCCACTTCGGCGTCCAGTTCGGCTTCCCCGGCGACGTCCGGCAGAACCTGGACCGGTTCGCCGCGCTCGGCCTGTTCACCGCCGTGACCGAGGCGGACGTCCGGATGCCACTGCCGAAGGACGTGATCAAGGAACAGGCCCAGGCGCAGGGCTACAACGTGCTGCTGCAGGCCTGCCTGCTCTCGCCCCGCTGCCTGTCGCTGACCGTCTGGGGCTTCACCGACAAGTACTCCTGGGTGCCCGGCGTCTTCGCCGGCCAGGGCGCGGCCACCCTGTTCACCGAGGACCTCGTGGCCAAGCCCGCCTACCAGGCCCTGCTCACCGACCTCGCGGTCGCGAACCGGGGGCGCTAGAGCGGCGGCGCCGGTCGCTGGTCCGGAGCTGGCGACCGGCGCCGTCTTCCAACCACCACCGGACCATGGGATCGGCCGGAGATCCGGCCGATCCTTTCTCGGAAACACTCCGAAAGTATTGCCCTGCATCCGGATCGATCACCGGCCGCCGACGCCGGCCAGACCGGCCACCAGCCAGCGCCGGGCGAAGATGTACAGCACGAACGGCGGCACCGCCGACAGCAGCACGGCCATCATCAGCGCCGGCGTGTTCAGGCCGTGTTCGGTCTGGAAGTTCCACAGCGCCAACGCCACCGGCCGCCGGTTCGGGCTCTGCGTGAGCACCAGCGGGAAGATGAAGCCGTTCCAGGCGTTCAGCCCGGTGTAGATGCCGACCGCGGTGATCGAGCCCCGGGAGAGCGGCAGCACCAGGCTCACGAACATCCGCAGCGGGGTCGCCCCGTCCACCGCCATCGCCTCGTACATCTCGCTGGTGACATCACGCAGCGAGCCGGCCAGCACCAGGATGCCCAGCGGCAGTCCGAACGCGACAGTGGGCAGGATGATCGCCAGCAGGGTGTCGTACAACTGCAGCTTGATGATGATCAGGTAGACCGGGATGATCACCGCCTGGGCCGGGATGGCCAGCCCGAGCAGGAAGATCCGGAACGCGCTGCCGGCCAGCCAGCTCCTCGACCGGACGATGGCGAACGCCGCGGGCAACGCCAGCAGCAGCGTGAGCACCACGCTGGCCGCCGTCACCTGAGCGGTCACCAGCAGGTTGGTGCTGAACCCCTGGTCCAGCACGTACGTGAAGTTGAACCCGGTCGGATGGGTGGGCGGGGCCAGCGGCCCGTTGTCGGTGAACTTGTCCTGCCGCTGCACCGCCCACGAGATCATCAGGTACAGCGGGGTGCCGACGATCACCAGCCAGAGCGTGGCCAGGGCACCGGCCAGCCAGTTCGGCCGGCTGGCGGAGCGGCGGCGGCGCGGCCCGGCCGGCGGGGCGGCCCCCACCCCACCGGTGGCCGGCCGCGCCTCGGTCGAGAGTGCCACGGCTACATACCCTCCAAGGTGGACCGCATCGAGGCGAACCCGGAGAAGCGGACGATCAACAGCGAGAGCCCGGTCCCGAGCAGCACCAGCACGGTGGCGATCGCGGACGCGTAGCCCAGCTCGTAGTTGGTGAACCCGGTGCGGTACATGACGTACGGCAGCACCCGGGTCGCGCCGCCCGGCCCGCCGTCGGTCAGCAGCAGCACGGTCTCGAAGTAGGTGAGCGAGCCGACGATCATGATCGTGGACGACGTGACGATCGTGTTGCGGAGCTGCGGC
Source organism: uncultured Actinomycetota bacterium (assembly GCA_963714145.1). Lineage (GTDB taxonomy): Bacteria > Actinomycetota > Actinomycetes > Mycobacteriales > CADCTP01 > JBBWZH01. The sequence goes on from OY970235.1 coordinate 6,297,579, forward strand.
AGGGTGATGTTGCGGAACATGCCCCACCGGCTGGCCCCGTCGATGGTGGCCGCGTCGTACAGCGACTGCGGGATGTTCCGCGCGGCGGACTGGTAGAGCAGCGCGTGGAACGGCACGAACTGCCAGCTCACCACCAGCACGATCGCGGCCAGCGCGCCGGCGTCCCGGCCGAGCAGGTTCAGCCCGTCCACCCGGCCCAGCCAGTGCCCGAACGACGCGTCCAGCCCGAAGTTCGGGTCGAGCACCGACCGCCAGGTCAGCGCCACCGCCGCCGCGGACAGCAGCAGCGGGACGAAGAAGATCGCCGACAGCACCGCCCGGTTGCGCTGCTTGCCGGCCGACCAGACCCCGATGCCCATCGACAGCACGGTCTGGGTCGCCCAGCACAGCGCGCTGAGGAAGAACGTCCGGCCCAGCGACGACAGCACGTCGTGGCTGGTGAACAACCGCCGCCAGTTGTCCGTGCCGGTGAACTTCGGATCCCCCACCGCGTTCCAGTCGGTGAACGACAGGAACACCACCAGGACCAGCGGGAAGACCGCGAAGAACAGGAAGAAGAGCGCGGCCGGGAGCACGTAGAGTGCCCCCGGCCGCGGTGCCCGGTCAGAACCCAGGGCCGGGCGCCCGCGGCCACGCCTGGCGCGCTCTGCGGCGGCGAGTGCTCCAGGCGTGGCCGCCGTCGTGGTCACTGCAGGGCCACCATCGCGTCCACGAAGCCCTTCGCGTCGAGCTTGCGGAGGAAGACCTTCTGCAGGTTGTCCAGCATCGGCTGGGCGTACTTGTTGTCGATCGCCTGGTCCCAGGACAGCGTGAACGCCGGCGCGTCCTTGACCATGTTGTAGACGACCTTGGCGAACTCCGGGCTGGGCGAGGCGCTCAGCCGGGATTCCACGTCGGCCACCGGCGGGACGTCGCCGGCCTTGATGAAGTCGTCCACGTAGGCGTCGCCGGCCATCTCCTGCTTCAGGAAGTCGGTGGCCGCCTGCACGCTCTTGGACGACGAGGTGATCGAGAAGTAGTTGGTGGGGTTGCCGACGATGTTCTTCGGGTCGCCCTTGCCGCCCTCGACGGCCGGGAAGTTGGCCCACCCCAGCCCGCCCTTGGCGAACTTGGGCTGCTGGTCGACCTGGTTGGTGTACTCCCAGGAGCCCATCAGGTGCATCGCGGCCCGGCCCTTGGCGAAGAAGGTGCCGGCGCCGCCCTCCTCGTAGCCGACGGAGGCGAAGTTGGACGCGAACCCGCCGGCCTCGACCAGGCTGGTGATCGCTTCCAGCGCCTGGGTCAGCTCCGGCTGCCGCCAGGCGTCCTTCTCGTTCGCGGCCACCTTGCCGAACACCTCCGGGCCGCCGAACCGGTCGGTCAGGTACTCCAGCCACATCAGCAGGGTCCAGCTCTGGTTGCCGGCCAGGGCGAACGGCGCGATGCCGGCGGCCTTGAACTTGGGGATCTGGCTCATCATCTCGGCCCAGTTGGTGGGCGGGGCGGCCACGCCGGCCTTGCTGAACGCGTCCTTGTTGGTGAAGAGGATGACCGGCTGCATGCCCCGCAGCGGGACACCGTAGAACTTGCCGTCGATCTTGCCGGCGTCCAGCACGGCGGGCAGGAACTTGGCCTTGAAGGCCGGGTCGGCGTCGAAGACCGGGGTGAGGTCCTGCAGCAGGCCGCTCTGCACGTAGGTGCGGATGCTGCCGCCGCCCCAGTTGAAGAACACGTCCGGCTTGTTCGGGCTGCCCATCGAGACCCGCAGCTTGTTCGTGTACGACTTGTTCTGGAACGGCACCAGTTTGGCCTTGGTGGCGGATTTGCCGTTGAACCGGCTGATCGCGGCCTGCTGGACCCGGTTCTGCACCTGGTCCTGCAGGGCCCAGATCTGGAACTCACCGCCGGCGCTGCCGCCGCTCGGGGTGGAACTGGAGCCGGCGCTGCAGCCGGCTGTGCCCAGGGCGAGCGCGCCGGCGCCAGCGCCCATCAGGCCAATGAAGCTTCTACGGGAGACGGGCTCACTCGACGTCATGGCCGGTTCCTTCACGGATGGGGGCCTGCGGGTTACCAGCGGAATGTTTCGGTAGTGCTGCGGTACTTTTCAGGACCTTGGCGCAAGGTACGACCACGTGAACAGCCGGTCAACCCCTCGGAATGGGCGACTGTAGGCGTTATCGTAACGTGACGTCCAGGTCTCGACGGTCGGAAAGCGTTCCGAAAACATGTCGGGAACTGTCGCCCCACCCATGGCGCAGCTCCACCGCTGGCGCTTCCACCGGCCGGGGTCCGTACCACGGGCTGCCGGCCGCCACGAGACAGGACGGACCCGGATGCCGACTGACGACCACGGGGACGGCAACCTCGCCACGACCGGCACCAGCCTGGCGCCGGCACCGAACGGCGAGCCGAACGGTGAGCCGACCCGGAACGGCGACCGGCCCCGCTGGCAGGACCGCACCCTCCCGGCCGAGGAGCGGGTCACCGACCTGCTGGCCAGGATGACGCTGGCGGAGAAGATCGGACAGCTGCGGGGGGTGTGGGTCAACGCCGGCGGCGGCGACGGGGTGGCGCCGCACCAGCACGACTTCAGCGAGGAGCGGGGGTTCGACTGGGCCGAGATGATCTCGGCCGGGCTGGGCCAGCTGACCCGCCCGTTCGGCACCGCTCCGGTCACGCCGGACACCGGGGCGCACGCGCTGGCCCGGGCCCAGGCGGAGATCATCGCGGCCAGCCGGTTCGGTATCCCGGCGCTGGCCCACGAGGAATGCCTGACCGGCTTCATGACCTGGGGCGCCACCATCTACCCGACGCCGCTGGCCTGGGCCGCCACGTTCGACCCGACGCTGGTCGAGCGGATGGCCGGGCAGATCGGCGCGGCCATGCGCGGCGTCGGCGTGCACCAGGGCCTGGCGCCGGTGCTGGACGTCAGCCGGGACCACCGCTGGGGCCGCACCGAGGAGACCCTCGGCGAGGACCCGTACCTGGTCGCCACCCTCGGCACCGCGTACGTCCGCGGCCTGCAGGCGGCCGGGGTGATCGCCACCCTGAAGCACTTCGCCGGCTACTCCGGCTCCCGCGCCGGCCGCAACTTCGGGCCGGTCGGGGTCGGGCCGCGGGAGCTCGCCGACGTGCTGCTGCCGCCGTTCGAGATGGCCGTCCGGGACGGCGAGGCCCGCTCGGCGATGGCCTCGTACGCCGAGGTGGACGGGATGCCGGCCACCGCCGACCCGCGGCTGCTGACCGAACTGCTGCGCGGCACCTGGGGGTTCCGCGGCACCGTGGTGGCCGACTACTTCGCCGTCTCGTTCCTCGAATCGCAGCACCAGGTCGGCGGCAACCAGGCCGAGGCCGCCGCGCTGGCGCTCACCGCCGGGGTGGACGTGGAACTGCCGGCCGCCCGCTGCTACGCCGAGCCGCTGCTGGCCGCGATCCGGGCCGGCCTGGTGCCCGAGTCGCTGGTGGACGGGGCGGCCCGCCGGGTGCTGGTGCAGAAATGCGAGCTGGGCCTGCTGGACCCCGGCTGGAATCCGACACCACCAGCGCTGGCTGCTAGTTCAGGTCGTTCCGGTCAAAGCACAGCAGTTGGGGTCACAATGGATGGCGTGGACGATGCCGGGCTGAGCGTGGCGCTGCTCGACGGCGCCCCGGCGGGCATCGACCTCGACCCACCGGCCAACCGGCAGCTGGCCCGGGAGATCGCCGAGCAGGCGGTCGTACTGCTGTCCAACACCGGCACCCTGCCACTGCCGGCGGACGCCTCGATCGCGTTGGTCGGCCCGCAGGCGGACGACCCGAGGGGGATGCTCGGCTGCTACACCTTCCCCATTCACGTCGGCAGCCAGCACCCGGAGCTGCCGCTGGGCGTGCCGATCCCGACCGTGCTGGCGGCGCTGCGGGCCGAGTTGCCGGCGGCCCGGATCGAGCACGCGCCCGGCTGCACTGTGGACGGCCCGGACCGGTCCGGCTTCGGCCCGGCCGTCGCCGCCGCCCGCGGCGCCGACGTCTGTATCGCCGTGCTGGGCGACCGGGCCGGCCTGTTCGGCCGCGGCACCGTGGGCGAGGGCTCGGACGTGACCGACCTACGGCTACCCGGCGTGCAGGCCGACCTGCTGACCGACCTGCTGGACGCGGGCACGCCGGTGGTGCTGGTGCTGCTCACCGGCCGGCCGTATGCGCTGGGCGGGTGGGCCGGCCGGCTGGCCGCGGTGGTGCAGGCGTTCTTCCCGGGCGAGGAGGGCGGGCCGGCGGTCGCCGGCGTGCTCAGCGGCCGGGTCAACCCGTCCGGGCGGCTGCCGGTGAGCATGCCGCGGGAAACCGGCGGGCAGCCGGCCAGCTACCTGGCCCCGCTGCTCGGCCGGCAGACCGAGGTGTCCTCCGTGGACCCGACCGCGCTGTTCCCGTTCGGCCACGGCCGGTCGTACACCACGTTCGAGTGGGCCGACCCGCACGCCGCGGGCCGGCCGGTCGGCCCGGCGGAGACGGTGGAGGCCGGCACCGACGGCACGGTCAGCGTCTCGGTCGCGGTGACGAACACCGGCGACCGGGCCGGCACCGACGTGGTGCAGCTGTACCTGCACGACCCGGTGGCCCAGGTGACCCGGCCGGTGATGCGGCTGATCGGGTACAGCCAGGTGCGGCTGCAGCCGGGCGAGACCCGCCGGGTCGGCTTCGGAGTGCACGCCGACCTGACCTCGTTCACCGGCCGGGACGGCCGCCGGGTGGTCGAGCCGGGCGAGCTGGAGCTGCGGCTGGCGGCGTCCAGCGTGGACATCCGGGAAGTGGTGCGGGTGCGGCTCACCGGCCCGGAGCGGGTGGTCGACCACCGGCGCCAACTGGTGGCCCCGGCCACGGTGCGGTGACAGCGTGACGACGGTGGAGGTGGTGCTGCGGTGCGGGAGGGCTGCGCGCCAGCTGGCCTGACGGCCGGCGCGGTGCGGCGGTGACCGGATTCCCCGGTGGGACCGGGGTTTCCCGGTTGCGGGTGTACGACTGGCCGGGCGCCGACGGCCTGGCCGGCGGCTCCCCGCACCTGCATACCGCCTGCACCGAGGGCTACCTGGTGCTCGCCGGTACCGGCACGGCCGAGACGCTGTGCGGCTCCGGCTACACCGAGACCCCGCTGATCCCCGGCGGCCTGCTCTGGTTCACCCCCGGCACGGTGCACCGGCTGGTGAACATCAGCGGCGACCTGCAGGTACTCGCGATCATGCAGAACGGCCTGCCGAACGCCGCCGACTCGGTGCTGACCTTCCCGCCGGCGGTGCTCGCCGACCCGGTGGCGTACGAGCGGGCGGCCAGCCTGCCGCCGGGGCCGGGCCCGGGCGGCGGCCGGCCGGGCACCGGCAACGCCTGGGCCGAGGCCGCCCGGCAGCGCCGCGACCTGGCCGTGGAGGGCTACCTGCTGCTGCGCGAGCACGTCATCGCGGACGGCCCGGCGGCGCTGCGGTCGCTGCACGTGGCCGCCGCCCGACTGGTCCGCTCGCAGGCGGCGAAGTGGCTGGAGCAGTGGCGGGAAGGCCCGCTGGCCCAGGCCATCCGGACCGGCGAGCAGCTGCACGAGCTGGCCGCCGGACGCAGCGATCACCTGGCCCAGTCGGCCGCGTACCGGGTCGACCCACCCCCGGGTCCGGACGGTTGGGGCATGTGCGGCCGGCTGGAGACCTGGGACATCGACCGCGGCTACCCGGCGTTCGAGTCCACACTGGACTGGTCGGCCGCGGACGACTGACCGGCAGCCGCGGCCCACCGGATCTGAACGTCCACATCGGACGGCGCGGGTAGCAGCGGCGCGGATCCGGAGGCGGAGCTCTGGCTGCGCCGGTACCGGTCCAGGTAGTCGTCCAGGGTGCGCATGGTGTCGTGCACCTCGCGCACCGTCTCCGCCAGCGCCCGGTGACCCTCGTCGGTCAGGTGGTAGGTGCGCCGGGCCGGCCCGGCGTCCGACGGGCGCCAGACGGAGCGGGCCAGGCCGAGGCGTTCCAGTGCCCGCAACGTTCGGTAGACAGTGCCGGAGTCGCCGTCGCCCACCCCGAACGGCTTCAGCCGGTCCGCCAGCTCGTACCCGTGCCCCGGCCGCTCCTTCAGCAGCAGCAACAAGCAAGGTCGCAGGAACTGGCGTGGCTCGCAGATGCGCATGCCTCACCCGCCTTTGCGGTAGCCCCGAGGTAACCGGACCTCCCCTACGGCGAGCATTCCCGCGCCGCACCGATGGCACACACTTGTCTCATTCTGTGGACGTCCAGGTTGTCCAGGCCACTTGTCCGGAGAGTGCCATCCGCCAGCCATCGTGGGCTTTACACCGAGATAGCGGGACCGTAGCCTGCCTGTGAGAGCGCTCTCTCCGGCGCTTCCGGCCATCTGTCGGATCGACCTGACCCGCCGCGGCGTGCGCGGTCAGGCGGAACGTCCCGTTGCGGTACGGCAACGTTCTACCCAGATGGACCCCGGCGCGCCGGTCCTCTTACCGGTACGCCGACAGGAGAAGGCAAATTGATCAGGACACCTCGCGGCCTGGCCGCGCGAATTACCGGGCTGGCCGGCGCGCTCGCGCTCGCTGCCGCCGCCGCGACCGCCGTCACCGTAGCCACCACGACAGCCCCTGCCTACGCCGCCGGCGCGGGCACCGGCTTCCTCAGCGCGTCCGGGGCGCACCTGGTCGACTCGACCGGCGCGACCGTGCGGCTGACCGGGCTGAACTGGTTCGGCATGGAGACCGACAACAAGACCTTCCACGGGCTCTGGGCCAACGTGACCTGGCGCTCGATGATGGATCACATGGCCCAGCTGGGCTACAACACGATCCGGATCCCGTACACGGACGACGCGCTGCGCGCGGGCGCCCAGGCCACCAGCGTGAACACGTTCACCAACCCGGATCTGGTGGGCCTGTCCCCGCTGCAGATCCTGGACAAAGTGATCGACTACGCCGGCACCAAGGGCATGCGGGTCTTCCTCGACCGGCACCGGCCGACCGCAGCCGGGCAGACCGCGCTCTGGTACAACGCGGCCACCCCGGAGAGCCTGTGGATCAGCAACATGCAGATGCTGGCCACCCGGTACCGGAGCAACCCCACGGTCGTCGGCATCGACCTGCACAACGAGCCGCACGCGGACGGCACCGAACCGCAGAGCACCGGCTCCTGCTGGGGCTGCGGCGACACCACCCGGGACTGGCGGCTGGCCGCCGAGCGGGCCGGCAACGCGGTACTGCAGTCGAACCCGGACTGGCTGATCATCGTCGAGGGCATCAGCTGCCTCAGCGGCGGCAACGCCAACATCTGGGACAACATCCCGGACGCGCCCTGTGGCTGGTGGGGCGGCAACCTGTCCGGCGCGCGGCAGTTCCCGGTCCGGCTGAGCAAGCCGAGCAAGCTGGTCTACTCGGCGCACGAGTACGGCCTCTCGGTGTTCCACCAGACCTGGTTCGACGACCCGGCGTTCCCGAACAACCTGCCGGCGATCTGGAACAACATGTGGGGCTACCTGGTGCAGCAGAACATCGCACCGGTGCTGATCGGCGAGTTCGGCAGCACGCTGGCCGACCCGAAGGACGCCACCTGGCTGCGCGCCCTGATGCAGTACATGGGCCCCGGCACCGGCGGGATGAGCTTCACCTACTGGTCGTGGAACCCGGATTCCGGTGACACCGGCGGCATCGTGCAGGACGACTGGGTCACGGTGAACCAGAACAAGCAGACGATCCTGCAGCCGTTCCTGATCCCGCCGGTCGCCCCGGCCGGCGGTGGCCCCGGCGGCGGAACCACGGCGCCGCCGCCGACCACGTCCTGCTCCGCGACGGTGCACATCGACAACTCCTGGCAGGGTGGGTTCCAGGCCAGCGTGACGGTCCGGAACACCGGCACCGCGGCGGTCACGCCGTGGACCGCCACCTGGGCGATGCCGGCCGGCGCGACCCTGAACAACGGCTGGAACGCGACCGTGACCCAGGGCAGCGACGGAACGGTCACCGCTGCCGCGCCGAGCCATGCCCAGTCGCTCGCGGCCGGCGCCTCGGCCACGGTGGGCTTCACGGCCAACGGAGCGCTCGGTGCCGGGCCCACCGGGGTCAGGCTCAACGGCACCGCCTGCACGGCTGGCTGAGCACAGCCAGGCAACCCCGCGGGTGCCCGGATCGGCTGAGCGCCGATCCGGGCACCGGCTCCAAAGCTTCGGTGGCGACGGGTGTTTTCCTCCGGCAAGTCGGTACGGTCGCATCGTGACCGGGAGTTCCGGCGCGATGTGACAGGACTGCCCCAGACCAGCCCAGAACTATTGACATCGTTGTCAGTCCGGTGTTCGATGCCGATCACCGACAACGTTGTCATACCGCGTCATTCCCCTCTTCCGGGCCGGCGGCGGCGCCTGCTGAGGGGCTGGTCAGCGGGTCATCGGGCATCCGCCCGCCGAGCAGGAGGGGCCGAGTAGTGAGTAGCCGAACCATGTTCCGGTACGCCGGGGCGATGGCCGCCGCATTGATCGCCGCGTCCGCACTGGCCGCGTGCGGTGACAACAGCAGCGACGCCAACAAAGCCGGCGGCAGTACCGGCAACAACATCAACGTCTACAACGGAGACAGCGGCAACATCGTCCGCAACTTCAACCCGTTCATCGACGGCGCGCGCGGCGGCACCCGCGGCATGATCTACGAGACCCTGCTCTTCTACAACCAGGGCAAGGCGAACGACATCCGGCCCTGGCTGGCGGACAAGTACCAGGTCGCGGCCGACGGCAAGTCGGTGACGTTCAACCTGCACCCGGGCATCAAGTGGACCGACGGCCAGCCGTTCACCGCTGACGACGTGGTGTTCACCTACGAACTGCTGAAGAAGTACCCGCAGGCGAACCTGCGCGGGCTGCCGATCGCCGGCGCCAAGAAGATCGACGACCTGACCGCCGAGGTGGACCTGACCCGGCCCGGCTTCGCCGACATGTGGTACCTCGCCGGGCAGACGGTGATCGTGGCCGAGCACATCTGGAAGAACATCGCCGACCCGACCAAGGACCAGAACGAGAACCCGGTCGGCACCGGCGCGTTCAAGCTCACCCAGTTCAGCACCCAGTCCTACACGCTCAGCAAGAACGACCAGTACTGGCAGCCCGGCAAGCCGAAGCTGAACTCGCTGCGGTTCGTCTCGTACAACGGCAACACCGCGGCGCTCACCGCGCTGAACGCCGGCAAGATCGACTGGGCCAGCATCTTCATCCCGGACATCGAGAAGGCCTACGTCGCCAAGGACCCGCAGCACAACAAGTACGTCAACATCCCGCCCGGCTTCATCGCCAACCTGGTGCCCAACCTGGACAAGTGGCCGACCAGCGAACTGCCGGTGCGGCAGGCGATCAACCTGGCGCTGGACCGGGAGCAGATCGCCAAGCTGGCGTTCAGCGGCGCGCACATCGCGCCGCCGAACCCGGCCGCGATCATCGAGCCGCGCGACTCGCAGTACCTGGCCCCCGAGTTCCAGGGCAAGAAGCTGACCCAGGACACCGCGGCCGCGCAGCAGACGCTCACCGACGCCGGCTACACCAAGGGCTCGGACGGCATCTTCGTCGACAAGCAGGGCCGCAAGCTGTCCATCAACTGCCTGGTGATCACCGGCTACACCGACTACATCAGCGCGCTGCAGATCATGAAGCAGCAGCTGAAGACGGTCGGGATCGACTTCAACTACCAGGAGCTCTCGTACTCCTCGTTCACGGCGAAGCGGAACACCGGCGACTACCAGCTGGAGATGGACGCCGCGTACGGCGGCCCGGGGCCCTACTACCTCTACAACTACATGCTGAACAGCAAGACCACCGCGCCGATCGGAAAGCAGGCCACCTCGAACTACGCCCGCTTCCGCGACCCGCAGGTGGACAAGCTGCTCGGCGACGCCTCCGGCACCCAGGACCCGGAGAAGCAGAAGCAGGCGTACTACAGCATCCAGCGGATCTACGTGCAGAAGCTGCCGTACATCGAGGTGACCCAGGTCGGCGCGCTCACCGAGTTCCGGACCGAGCGGCTGAGCGGCTTCCCCACCGCGGAGAACCCGTACGCGCTCCCGGTCACCTGGTCGCAGCCCGACATCGGGGTCGTGGCGGCCGAGCTCACCTCGTAGGAACCAGCTACCGACACCGGGAGGTGCCCCGCCAGCCCCGGGGCACCTCCCGGTCGAAGCCGACGCTGTGACCCGATGCCGGGAGGCTTGGTGCGTTACCTGCTCCGGAAGGTCCTGTTCTACCTGGTCGCGGTGTGGGCCGCGATCTCGATCAACTTCGGGCTGCCCCGGCTGGTCCCCGGCAACCCGGTGGACGTCATCCTGGCGCGCACCCAGCAGACCCAGCCGCTGCCACCGGAGGCCCGGGCCGCGCTCAACCTGCAGTTCGGCATCACCGACGATCCGCTGTGGCTGCAGTACTGGCACTACCTGGTGAACCTGGTGCACGGGCAGTTCGGCCTGTCGGTCACCTACTACCCGGCGCCGGTGTCCACGATCGTCCGGCAGGCGCTGCCCTGGACGGTCGTGCTGGTCGGGCTCGCCACCGTGATCGCGGTGACGCTCGGGCTGGCCCTCGGCGCGATCACCGGCTGGAAGCGCGGCACCTGGCTGGACGGGGTGCTGCCGGCGAGCACGTTCCTGGCCGCGATCCCGTACTTCTGGCTGGCGCTGGTGCTGCAGTTCGTGCTGTCCAGCAAGCTCGGCTGGTTCCCGCTGTCGGGCGGCTACGACGACACCACCAGCACGATCGGCCCGAACGGGTCGTTCCTGTCGTCGGCGATCTACCACGGCCTGCTGCCGGCCGGCACCATCGTGCTCAGCTCGGTGGCCGGCTGGATGCTGGGCATGCGCAACGTCACAGTGTCCACAATGGGCGAGGACTACGTGCTCACCGCGCAGGCCAAGGGACTGCGGCCGCGCCGGGTGTTGCTCTCCTACGCCGCCCGCAACGCGGTGCTGCCGAGCATCGCCGGTTTCGCGATCTCGCTCGGTTTCGTGGTGAGCGGGTCGCTCATCACCGAGACCGTGTTCTCCTATCCCGGCCTCGGCTACACCCTGCTGCAGGCGGTGACCAATGTGGACTATCCACTGATGCAGGCCATCTTCCTGGTCATCACGCTGGCGGTGCTGGGCGCCAACTTCGTGGTGGACATGCTCTACGGGCTGATCGACCCGCGGACGAGGGGGCGGTGACCATGTCCGAACCGGCTCCGGTGCCGGCCACGGCCGACGGGCTCGCCACGCACATCTCACCGACCGGCGATGTGGCCACCGTCGCGAGCGTGCCGGCGGCCAGCCGGCGGCCCCGGGTGATCCGGCGGTCAGCCAAGTTCATCGTCGGCTGCGCGATCGTCGGGACCTTCATCGCGGTCGGCATCATCGGCCCGTTCTTCGTGCACGGCCAGAACGAGATCTCCGACGTCGGCCTGGTCGGGCCGTCCGGTCAGCACTGGCTGGGCACCACGAACACCGGGCAGGACGTGTTCAAGCAGCTCGTCGTCGGTGCCCGCGGCTCGATGACGATCGGCGTGGTCGCCGCGACGCTGGCGGTCATCCTGTCGGTGTTGGTCGGGGTCATCGGCGGCTACCTCGGTGGCCGGGCCGACGAGGTGTTCTCGCTGCTGAGCAACGTGGTGCTGGTGCTGCCCGGGCTGCCGCTGGTGATCGTGATCACCGACTTCGTCGCGAACCGCGGCACCCTGGTGATCGCCGCCGTGATCGCGTTCACCAGCTGGGCGGCGTCGGCCCGAGTGCTGCGCGCGCAGACGATGTCCATCCGGGAGCGGGACTACGTGGACGCGGCCCGGGCCAGCGGCGAGCCGGCCTGGCGGGTGATCGGCTTCGAGGTGCTGCCGAACCTGCTGCCGATCATCTTCTCCCAGTTCGTCTTCGGGATGATCGCGGCCATCCTCACCGAGGCCGGGCTGGCCTTCCTCGGCCTCGGCAACACCGACGCGGCATCCTGGGGCAGCATGCTCTACTTCGCCCAGAACGGGCAGGCACTGGCGCTGGACGCGTGGTGGTGGTTCATCCCGCCGGGGCTGTGCATCGCGCTCGCCGGCACCGGCCTGTCGCTGATCAACTTCAGCATCGACGAGGTGGTCAACCCGCGGCTGCGCGCGGTCGGCCGGCCGACCGGCGGGCCGCGCAACGCGGTGCGCGCGGTGGCCGAGCGAACCGCGGCCGAACGCGAGCAGCGGGGGGCGGCCGGAGCAGCACACGAAGACGCTCCGCGCGCCGCACGTTTCCGCGGAGGCCACGAATGACGGTCGACCTCGCCGCGCCCGGTCAGGCCGGCTCGCTGGTGCTCTCCGCCTCCGATATCAACGTCGTCTACCACGGCTCGCGGCCGACCTGGGCGGTCCGTGACGTCAGCCTGGACCTGCGCCGCGGCGAGGTGCTCGGGCTGGCCGGCGAGAGCGGCTGCGGCAAGTCCACCCTGGCCTACGCGCTGACCCGGCTGCTGCGACCGCCCGGCGACCTGACGTCCGGCCAGGTGCTGTTCCACGACACCGGCCCGGACGGCGACGGGTCCACAGTGGACATCACTACGCTGGCCGGCGAGCAGCTGCGCCAGTTCCGCTGGCGCAAGGTGGCGATGGTGTTCCAGGGCGCGATGAACGCGCTGAACCCGGTGCTGACCGTCCGCCGGCAGCTGGCCGACACGCTGGCCGCGCACCTGCCCGGGCAGTCCCGGGACGAGCGGGACGAGCGCTGCGCGGAGCTGCTCGAGCTGGTCGGCATCGACCGGTCCCGGCTGCGCGCCTACCCGCACCAGCTGTCCGGCGGGATGCGGCAGCGGGTGATGATCGCGATGGCGCTGGCGCTGCGGCCGGACGTGGTCATCATGGACGAGCCGACCACCGCGCTGGACGTGGTCGTACAGCGGGACATCCTGCGCGAGATCGACCGGCTGCGGCAGCAGTTCGGGTTCGCGGTCGTGTTCATCACGCACGATCTCTCGCTACTGCTGGAGATCAGCGACCGGATCGCCATCATGTACGCCGGCCGGGTGGTCGAGCACGGGCCGGCCCGGCGGATCGGCAGCGAGCCCGGCCACCCCTACACCGCCGGGCTGCTGAACTGCTTCCCCAGCCTGCGCGGGCCGCGCCGGGACCTGCGCGGCGTGCCGGGCAACCCGCCGGACCTGGCCGAGCCGCTGGTCCGCTGCGGATTCACCGACCGCTGCCGGCACGTGTTCGCCGACTGCCGCGAGATCGTCCCGCCGCTGTCCGAAGTGGACTACCTGCCCGGTGGCGCGGTGGCCTGCCTGCTGCATGATGGGCACCGGCACCCGGCCGGGCCACCACCGGAACTACACGGCATCGACCGTCCACCCGGGACGGTCGGCGGGGCGCCGGCCGCGCCGACCGGTGACACCGGGCGGACCATTGGGGAGCGGGCATGACCGGCGGCCGCGGTGCGGCCCAGCTCGAGGTGCGCGGGCTGGTCAAGGAGTACAACCTCGGCTCGACGCTGCGCCGGCAGCCGTTCCGCGCGGTGGACGACGTCTCGTTCACGCTGACGTCCGGGCAGACGGTCGCCCTGGTCGGCGAGAGTGGCAGCGGCAAGTCCACCATCGCCCGGATGCTGGCCCGGTTGACCCGGCCCACCGCCGGCACGATCGCGTTGGACGGCACGCCGGTCGGCCAGCGGGCCGCGGCGGTCCGCCGGTACCGCGGTGACGTGCAGATGGTCTTCCAGGACCCGTTCTCGTCGCTGAACCCGTCGCACACGGTGGGGTACCACCTGCGCCGGCCGCTGCGGCTGCACGGCGTGGTGCACGACCGGGCCAGCGAGCGGGCCGAGGTGCTGGCGCTGCTGCGCCGGGTCAGCCTCAACCCGGCCGAGCAGTACATGGACAAGTACCCGTACGAGCTGTCCGGTGGGCAGCGGCAGCGGGTCGCCATCGCCCGGGCGCTGGCGCCCCGGCCGCGGGTGCTGCTCGCCGACGAACCGGTGTCCATGTTGGACGTCTCGATCCGGCTGGAGATCCTGAACCTGATCGACCGGCTGAAGTCCGAGGACGACCTCGCCGTCCTCTACATCACCCACGATCTGGCTACCGCGCGGCACTTCTCGACCGAGCTGCTGGTGCTGTATCGGGGCGCCGTGGTCGAGCGCGGCGGCAGCGATGAGGTGATCCTCGAGCCGGCACACCCGTACACGTCGCTGCTGGCCAGCGCCGCGCCGGACCCGCTCGGCCGGCGTGAGCTGGTGCCGCTGGATGGGGTCGGCAGCACCGAGGCGGCCGAGGCGGCCCGGCGGCCGACCGGCGGCGCGGTGACCGGCTGCCGGTTCGCGCCGCGCTGCCCCTACGCGGCGGAGATCTGCGCGCAGGACCCGCCGCCGTTCCCGGTGCCGGCGGATCAGCCCGGCGGCACCATGCCGGCGGACGGCCGCCGGCCCGGCATCCACCTGGCCCGGTGCTGGCTGCACGACCCGGAGGGCCGGCATCCAGGCCGGTCCAGCGTCGCGATGAGTCGGTGAGTAGATGACCGAGCAGAACCCCCCGGCCGGGCCGGAGCGGCGCCCGACCCGGCCGACCCTGCGGCACGTCGCCGAACTGTCCGGGGTGAGCGTGAAGACCGCGTCCCGGGCGCTCAACGGGCACCAGCACGTGGCCGAGGCGACCGCGGCCCGGGTGCGGCAGGCCGCCGAACGGCTGGGTTTCCGGCTGAACGGGATCGCCCGGGAACTCCGCTCCGGCGCAACCTCGCGCTCGGTCGGCCTGATCATCGGCGACCTGGCCAACCCGTTCTACTCCAAGATCGCCCGCGGCGCCGAGCGGGTGCTGCGCGCCCGCGGTCTGCAACTGATCACCACCAGCACGGACGAGAACCCGGCGCTGGAACGGGCGCTGACCGGCGAGATGGTCGAGCGCCGGGTGCGCGCGCTGCTGGTGGTGCCCAGCTCCACCGACCACGGGTACCTGGAGGCCGAGGCCCGGCACGGCCTGCCGGTGGTGTTCCTGGACCGGCCACCGAGCGGGGTGGCCGCGGACACCATCCTGCTGGACAACCGGGCCGGCGCCCGCACCGCGATCCACCACCTGCTCACCGCCGGGCATCGCCGGATCGGGCTGATCGGCGACTTCTCCCGGCTGGCCACCCAGCGGGAGCGGATCGCCGGCTTCGGCGACGCGATGCGCGCGGCCGGCGTCCCGGACTGGCAGCGGTACCTGCGCTCGGACTCGCACGACGTGGACTCGGCCGAGCGGCTGACCCGCGAGCTGCTCAGCCAGCCGCAGCCACCGACCGCGCTGTTCACCACCAACAACCGCAACACCACCGGAGCGCTGCGGGCACTGCGGGAGCTGCGGGAGCACCGGCGCCGGCCGGCGCTGGTCGGCTTCGACGACTTCGACCTGGCCGACGTGCTCGGCGTGACCGTGGTGGCGCACGACCCGGTGGAGATGGGCCGGATCGCCGCCCAGCTCGCACTGTCCCGGATGGACGGTGCTACCGACGAGCCGAAGACCGTGGTGCTGCCGACCTGGTTGGTGGCCCGCGGCTCAGGCGAGATGCCGCCGCCCGCCCGCGCTGTCTCGGACCCGGAGTATGGAGGGCTGATATGACCGGCCGCCCGGCCGCCCGCCTCGGCACCGCGACGCCCTGGCTCGGGGTGAACTTCTGGTCCCGGCGCGGCGGCCCACTGATGTGGCGGCACTACGACGACGACGTGATCCGGGCCGAGCTCACCCTGCTGGTCGAACACGGGCTGACCGTGACCCGGTCGTTCTGCTACTGGCCGGACTTCCAGCCGGCCCCGGACGTCATCGACGAGACGTTCGTCCGGCGGTACCAGCGGTTCCTGGCGGTGTCGGCGGAGCTGGGCATCGGCACCATCCCGACGTTCATCGTCGGGCACATGTCCGGGCAGAACTGGAACGTAGCCTGGCGGGACGGCCGGGATCTCTACGCGGACGGGTTCATGCTCGGCCAGCAGGCGTTCTTCATCCGCGAGATGACCCGGCGGCTGGCTGACTCGCCGGCCGTCGTGGGTTGGCTGATCTCCAACGAGATGCCGCTGCTGGGCGGGCCGACCACGCGGGAGCTGGCCCGGGCCTGGGGCACCGTGTGTGTGCACGCGGTGCGGGCCGGCGGGTCGGACCTGCCGGTGTCGCTCGGCGACGGCGCCTGGACGATGGAGGTACGCGGCAGCGACAACGGCTTCCGGCTGCGCGACCAGCTCGACCTGGTCGACTTCTTCGGCCCGCACGCCTACCCGATGGGCGACGATCAGGCCCGGCAGTTCTACCACGCGGCGTTCACCTGCGAGCTGTGCCACCTGGGCAAGCCGGTGATCCAGGAGGAGTTCGGGCTGACCAGCGCGTTCGCCGCCGAGGAGCACGCCGGGCACTACTACCGGCAGGTGCTGCACAACTCGCTGCTGGCCGGCGCGACCGGCTGGATCGGCTGGAACAACACCGACTTCGACCTGCTCGACCAGGATCCGTACCGGCACCACCTGTACGAGCTGAACTTCGGGGTGTCCACAGCGGACGGTACGCCGAAGGCGGCGCTGGTCGAGCTGGCGGCGTTCCGCCAGGTGCTGGACGCGGTCGACATCGCCGGGTGCAGCCGGCCGCCGAGCCGCACCGCGATCCTGTTCCCGTCCTATGTGGACGTTGACCACCCGATGGTCGACCCGCCGAACCGGACGATCATCCCGGAGATCACGCTGCACGCGTACATCGCGGCGAAGCGGGCCGACCTGGCGCCGGCGGTGGTGCGCGAGTCCGAGGGCGTACCGGACGACGCCGACCTGCTGCTGATCCCGTCCAACAAGGCGTTGATCGGGCCGACCTTCGGCGCGCTGACCGAGCGGGTCGCGGCCGGCGGGCACGTCTACATCTCCTGGTTCGCCGGCGTCAGCGGCGGGCAGCGCGGAGCCTGGTGGCCGAAGCTGGAGCCCATCTTCGGCGTCCGGCACCTGCTCCGGTACGGCCTGAACGAACTGGTGGACGCCGACGTGCTGGCCACCGCCGTGGTCGGGCTGGGTGACCTGCCGGCCGGCGCGACGCTGCGGTTCCGGCCGGCCGGGTCCGACGACTCGCGGGCGTACCTGCCGATCGAGGTGCTCGACGCCGAGGTGCTGCTGGCCGACCAGGACGGCCGGCCGGTGCTGGTACGGCGCCGGATCGGAGCCGGCGTGCTGTACCTCGGCACCGTCCCGGTCGAGTTCTTCGGCGCGGTCCGCCGGGACGCGAACCTCGATGACGACACCTGGCGGCTGTACCGGGCGCTGGCCGTCGAGGCCGGCATCCGGCCACCGGTCACAGTGGACAGTCCGCTGGTCGCGGTGGACGAACTCGTGCACACCGATGGCACCCGCTACAGCTGGCTGGTGAGCACCGCGGCGCAGGAGCTGACCGTAGCGCCGGTGTGCCCCGGTATCCGGCTGATCGATGTGCTGTCCAAAGAGGACGTCACGGACGGGTGTGTGCTGCCCCCGTTCGGGATTCGAGTTACCCGGCAGGTGCCCGCGGCGGGGACGCCTGACGAAGCCAGGCCCCAGTGACGGATCCGAGCAACGGATCCGACGTCCGAGCAAGGAGTGGTCATGGACCATCCCACCTCCCCGCCACCCGCGCCGCCCGCCACCGGCGCCGCGCCGGTCACCGGCGCTGTGCCGACCGCTGCCGCTGCTGAGCCGGCGGTTGCCGACCAGCGGTCGGTGAGCCGGCGGCGGGTGCTCACCGCCACCGGCGCGGTGGCCGCCGCCGGGTTGATCACCAGCCGGCCGGGCACCGCGCTGGCCGCGCCGGCTGCCGCGGCCGGGCACCCGTCCGGCTCGCCGCAGAGCGTCTGGCCGTTGTGGCCGAGGTCCTTCGTGACCACCCGGCACACCGACTTCATCGTGGACCGGCAGCGCTGGCGGTTCGGCGGGACCAACAACTACTACCTGCACTACAAGAGCCACTACATGATCGACAGTGCCCTGAACGACGCGGCCGCGATGGGGTTGCGGGTGGTCCGCTGCTGGTCCTTTGTGGATGGTGACGGGGCCGGTGCGGGCGGGTTGACCATGCACCCGGAGCCGTTCGTCTACAACGAGGACGCGTTCGAGCTGTTCGACTACGCGGTCTTCAAGGCCGGCCAGTTGGGCCTGCGGCTGGTCGTCGCGCTGGAGAACAACTGGGGCGACTTCGGCGGCATCCCGCAGTACGCGACCTGGTTCGGCGCCGAGCACGACGACTTCTTCCGCCGGCCGGACATGCGGGCCGCGTACCGGTCCTGGGTGCGGTTCGTGGTCGGCCGGACCAACCGCTACACCGGCGTCCGGCACGACCGCGAGCCGGTCATCATGACCTGGGAGCTGGCCAACGAGCCGCGCTGCCCGTCCGACAAGACCGGCGACACGCTGGTCCGCTGGGCCGACGAGATGAGCCGGTTCCTGAAGCGGCTGGCGCCCAGGCAGCTGGTGACCGTCGGGGACGAGGGCTTCTACGGCCGGACGAACGACCCGGACTACCCGTACTCGAACTTCGAGGGCGTCGCCTGGCCGCGGCTGGTCGCGCTGCCCGCCGTCGACTACGGCACCGTCCACCTCTACCCGCAGGGCTGGGGGAACAAGACCCCGGAGTGGGCCACCCAGTGGATCGTCGACCACGTCCACGATGGACACGCCGCCGGCAAGCCGGTGGTGCTGGAGGAGTTCGGCTGGACGGTGCCCGGCGGCACCGAGGAGCAACTCGAAGCCGTGCGCAGCCCCATCTACACGATGTGGACGGACGCGGTGGAGAGCACCGGCGGCAACGGCAGCCAGTTCTGGATCCTCACCGCCCGCCAGGACGACGGCACCCTCTACCCCAACTTCGACGGCTACCGGGTCGTCTGGCCGTCCCCCACCGCCAACGTCCTGTCCGCCCACGCCCGCCGCCTGGCCGCGAGCACCTGACCCACCCCACCCCCGAACCGGCTGTCCCCCGGCCCCCTCCGCCGGGGGGCAGCCCCTTCTGCCCGTTCGTTCGGCCCGCCGGCGTTATCATGACAGCGTGAGCGAGATCCCCCTGCCGGACGGCGAGCACCTCACCGAGGTGGCGCGCGCGGCCGCCGAGTCCGGCCAGGTCGTCTACCTCACCGACCAGGGCCGCCGGCTCGCCGCAATCGTCCCGGCCGGGCTGGCCGAGCTGCTGGAGCGCAGCAACGCGGCCGGTTCGGGCCGGCGCCGCCTCGGCGCCCGGGCGGCCGGCCACAGCGGCCAGCACGACATCTCCGAGCGCATCGAGGAGATCCTCCGCAGCGAGGTTGCACCATCGCCCTGATCGTCGATGCCGGCCCGCTGTACGCGTACGTCGATGCCGACGACCGACACCATCTGGCCTGCCTCGACCTACTGGAGACCCACCCGGGGCCGCTGATCGTGCCCACCCTGGTGCTGACCGAGGTCGTCTACCTGCTCGGCAGCCGGCTGGGCAACGCCGCCGAACTCCAGTTCCTCGGCGACCTCGCATCTGGCGCGTTTGATGTCGAACCGGTACATCCCACCGACTGGCTGCGCATCGCCGACCTGGTCAACCGGTACCGCGATCTGCCGCTCGGCACTGTTGACGCCTCGGTGATCGCCTGCGCCGAACGGCTCGGCGTCGATGACGTGGCCACTGTGGACCGTCGGCACTTCACCGTGGTGAAGGCGAACCGCGCGCTCACGTTGCTGCCCTGACTCTGCCTACCTAGCTCAGCGGGAGGGTGCTGAGTTTGGTGTGGATGTCGGTGGCGTCGGGGTGGCCGAAGGCGGCGAGGATGGCGTGTGCCTGGCGCCAGGCGGCGCGGGCGGCGTCCGGGTCGGCGGCGGCGTGGTGGGTGTCGCCGAGGTGGTCGAGGACGCTGGCCTCGGTGTAGCTGTCGCCGGTGGGGCGGATCAGGTCGAGCGCGCGCTGGTAGCAGGCGGCGGCCGCGCGGTGGTTGCCCAGGCGCAGGTGGGCGTAGCCGAGGCTGTCGCAGGTGTCCGCCTCGCCGGTCCGGTTGCCGAGCTCGCGGTGCAGCACCAGCGCCTGCTCGCAGTCGACCAGCGCACGCCGGTGATCGCCGAGCTGGGCGTGGAACCAGCCGACCGCGTTCAACGCGGTCGCCTGGCCGGCCCGGTTGCCGGTGCCGCGGAAGATCTCCAGGGCCTGCTCGGTCCGCCCCAGCGCCTCCCGCAGCTGGCCCTGCTGCTCGTGCACCCAGCTCAGGTTCAGGTGCATGTTGGCCTCGCCGGTGCGGTCAGCCAGCTCGGCGTACCGGTGCAGGGCCTGCCGGTAGTGCGCGTCCGCCTCGCCGTAGCGGCCCAGCCGGGCGTGCGCGCTGGCCAGGTGCCGGTGCGCGTCGGCCTCGCCGGGCCGGTCGGCCAGCCGGCGGGCGGCGGCCAGCGCCGCGGTCTGCACGCCGATCCACTCCTGCCAGTGCCCGTGCCGGTCCAGGATCGGGGCCAGCGCCCAGGCCAGCTGCCAGCTGTGCGGGTCGAAGCCGCTGCCGCCCGCCGCCTCGACGGCCGCGACCAGGGTCGGTCGCTCGGCGGTGAGCCAGGCCAGCGCGTGCTCGGCCCCGACCAGCCGCTCCGGCGTGACCCCGGGCTGCGCGGCGGCGACCGGCACCGGGTCGCGGTGCGGGTTGCACAGCAACGCGGCGGCGTGCGCGGTGTGCAGGTAGTGGTCCAGCAGCCGGTGCAGCGCGGCCCGCCGCTCGGCCGCCGGGTCCGCGTCCTGAGCCAGCTCGGTGGCGTACGCGCGGAGCAGGTCGTGGAAGGCGTACCGGCCCGGCGCGGGCTCGGCGACCAGGTGCGCCCGGGCCAGCTCGGCCAGCAGCGGCCGGACCGCCGCCGGGCGGGTACCGGCGAGGCTGGCCGCGGCGGCCGCCCCGATGTCCGGGCCGGGGTGCAGGCCGAGCAGCCGGAACAGCCGGGCCGCCGGCCGGCTCAGCGTCTGGTACGACCAGGAGAACACCGCCCGCACGTCGGTGGTCGCGTCGCCGCCGGCCAGCGCGTCCAGGCCGCCACGGGTCTCGGCCAGTTCGGCGGCCAGCGTGGCCAACTCGAATCCGGGGCGGGCGGCGGCCCGGGCGGCGACGATGGCCAGTGCCAGCGGCAGCCGGGCGCACCGGTCGATGATCTCGGCGACCGCGTCCGGCTCGGCCGCCAGCCGGGCGCCGCCGAGCCGGCCGGCCAGCAGGTCGGCGGCGGCGCCGGCGGAGAGCAGGTCCAGCGGCAGCGGCTGCGCGCCGTCCCCGGCCACCAGTGCGGCGAGGCCGTCCCGGCTGGTGACCAGCGCCAGGCAGCCGGGTGCGCCGGGCAGCAGCGGCCGGACCTGCTCGGCGTCGCGCGCGTTGTCCAGCACCACCAGCAGCCGCCGGCCGGCCAGCAGGGTGCGGTACAGCGCGGACTGCGCGGCCAGCCCGACCGGCACCTGCTGCGGCGGCACGCCGAGCGCGTCCAGGAAGCCGCGGACCGCTTCGGCCGGATCCATCGGCACCGCGCCGGGGTCGAACCCGCGCAGGTTGACGTACAGCTGGCCGTCGGGGAACCGGCCGGCCACCCGGTGCGCCCAGTGCACGGCCAGGGCGGTCTTGCCGACCCCGGCGGTACCGGTGATCGCCACGATCACCACCGGGGCGGCCGGGCCGGCCCGCGCGGCCCAGCCGTCCAGCCGGCGCAGCTGCTCGTCCCGGCCCACGATGGCCACCTCGGCCGGCAGCTGCGCCGGTGCCGGCAGCGCCGGGAGCACCGGCGCACCGGCCGGGGTGGTCGGCCGCGCCGCACCGCCCGGCCCACCCGCACCGCCCGGGCCACCCGCACCGCCCGGGCCAACCGCACCGCCCGGGCCAACCGCACCGCCCGGGCCAACCGCACCGCCCGGGCCACCCGGGCCACCCAGGTCGCCAGGGCCGCCCGGCTCGCCAGGGCCGCCCGGGTCGCCCGGGTCGCGGCGCAGGATCGCGCCGTGCAGGCGGGCCGCGGCCGGGCCCGGGTCGATGCCCAGCTCCTCGGCCAGCCGGTCCCGCAGCCGGCGGTACGCGGCCAGCGCCTCGGACTGCCGGCCGCACCGGTACAGCACGATCATCAGCAGCTCGGTCAGCCGTTCCCGGAACGGATGCTCGGCGACCAGCGCGGTCAGCTCGGCGGCCAGGTCGGCGTGCCGGCCCAGCGCCAGCTCCAGCGCCAGGCACTCCTCCCAGACCGCCAGCCGGCGCTCGTTCCAGCCGGCCGCGGCCGCCTCGACCGGCCCACCGTGGACGCCGGCCAGCGCGTCCCCGCGCCAGAGCGCCAGCGCCGCGCGGAAGGTGCCGGCCGCCGCGGCCGGGTCCGCGGCCCGGTGCGCCCGCGCCGCCCGGACCAGCGCGTCGAACCGGGCCGCGTCCAGCCAGCCCGCGCCGGCCGCACCAACTGCACCGTCCACATCGGACCCACCCGGCGCGCCGTCCACACCGGACCCGCCCGCCGACCCATCCACAGTGGACGTCTCGGCCGGCCCGGCGTCGACGGACAGCCGGTAGCCGCCGCGTTCGGTGACCAGCAGCCCGTCCGCGGCCCCGGCGGCGACCAGCGTCCGGCGCAGCTGGGTGGCCAGGTTCTGCACCTGGTGGTGCGCCGTGGGTGGCGGCTCGTCGACCCAGATCGCGGCGACCAGCCGGTCGATCGGTACCACCCGGCCGGCGTCCAGCAGCAGCGCAGCCAGCAGCCGTTCCTGCCGCGCACCCTGCAACTTCAGCCGGGTCGGGCCGGCCCAGACCTGCAACGGCCCGAGCATCCGGAACTCGATCATCGCGGCCGTCCCGGAAGGCTCAGACCGGGTGGGGACGGAACGATGACGAGTTGGGGACGGGCCGGCCGAGACTGGCCGGGCCAGATCCCGCCGGCCTCCAATCGGACGGAGCCCTCCATGATCCGTGCCCTTCGCTGGGTGACCCCCGCACTGGCCGCATCGCTGCTGGCGACGCTCGCCTGGGTCACCCCCGCCTACGCCGCCACCTACTCGGCACCGCTGCGCACCGCGGTCTCCTCGCTCACCGTCGCCACCGAGGTGCGCACCGGCTACGACCGCGATCTGTTCCCGCTCTGGATCGACGCCGACCACGATGGCTGCAACACCCGCTACGAGGTGCTCATCGCGGAGGCCACGACCACGCCGAGTGTGGGCTCGGGCTGCACGCTGACCGGCGGCCGCTGGTACAGCTACTACAACAACACCTCCTACACACTGCCGTCCGATCTGGACATCGACCACATGGTGCCGCTGGCCGAGGCGTGGGACTCCGGCGCCCGTAGCTGGACCACGACCAAGCGCCAGTCATACGCCAACGACCTGACCGACAGTCGAACTCTGGTCGCCGTCAAGGATTCGGTCAACCAGAGCAAAGGCGACCGGGACCCGGCCGAGTGGATGCCGACCTACAGCGGTGCCACCTGCCGGTACGTCCAGGAGTGGGTGGCGGTGAAGAAGCGCTGGGCGCTGACCGTCGACTCGGCCGAGAAGTCCGCGCTGACCTCGCTCGCGGCCGGCTGCGGCAACGTGACGATCACGGTGACGCTGGCCTGACCAGCGTCCGGTCCGGACGCCCCCGGCCAGCCTGGGACCAGGCTGGCCGGGGTGCGCGCGACGGTGCGGCCCGCGCTGCCGAGCACCGTCCTCCCACGCGGGCGGGTGGGCACACCGGCCGGTCCGGCGACAACGGACCGGCCGGTCCGCCGTCCTGTCAGCCGGTGACGAAGATGTTCGGTACCGGCGGTGCCGCCATGCCGTCCCCGATGAAGAAGCTCGGGTGCGGTGGCTGGTTGTAGGCGGTGTTCTGCCAGCCGATGGCTTCCCGGTACTGCACGTCGTGCATCAGCGTGTAGATCCGCCGGGTGGTCGGCGTCGGGGTCGCGTAGATACGCAGGGCCCGGTTGTCGGTGGTCGGCCAGATCACCTCTTCGCGCCAGTCACCGAACAGGTCACCGGACAGCGTCGGGGTGGCCTTGGTGCTGTTGTTGGAGTGCACCCCGCTGCCGGTCAGCAGCCGGGTGTCGGCGCTGGTGCCGTACTTGTCGATGTGCGTGCCGTCCAGCAGTTCGCGCACCGGGTCGGCGTCCCACCAGGCCAGGAAGTTGATCGACGACGGCTTGCGCCCGACGTTCTGCCCGCGGGTGTTCAGCAGCCCGTCGGCGTGCGCCGACCAGGATTCGGCGCCGGCGCTGCCGGCCCAGACGTCGGCGGCCACGCCGCGACCGTTGTCCCCGTTCGGCGCGGTGCTCCACAGCACCTGGCCGGTGCGCGCGTCGGCCAGCCAGGACGCCGGCTTGCTGCCGCTCTCGTCCACCTTGAACTCCTCCAGCCCGGCCCGGCTCGGGTCCAGGTCGCCCACGTGCATCGCGTCGCCGTGGCCGTTCTGGGTGTTCCACAGTGGACTGCCGTTGTCGTCGATCGCCATCGCGCCGAAGATGATCTCGTCCCGGCCGTCCAGGTCAACGTCCGCAATGGACAGTTGGTGGTTGCCCTGGCCGGTGTACTGGGAGCCGGACGCGTTGCTGTCGAAGGTCCAGCGCCGGGTCAGGGTGCCGTTGCGGAAGTCCCAGGCCACGATCACGGTGCGGGTGTAGTAGCCGCGGGTCATGATCAGGCTGGGCCGCGCGCCGTCCAGGTAGGCGGTGCCGGCGAGGAACCGGTCCACCCGGTTGCCGTACGAGTCGCCCCAGGACGAGACCGTGCCGCGGGCCGGCAGGTAGTTCACTGTGGACAGTGCCGCGCCGGTGAGCCCGTTGAACATGGTCAGGAACTCCGGGCCGGAAAGCACGTAACCGTCGGAGTTTCGGAAGTCGGCGGCCGCGTTGCCGATCACCCGGCCGGTGCCGTCCACGGTGCCGTCGGCGGTCTTCATCGCCACCTCGGCCCGGCCGTCGCCGTCGTAGTCGTACACCTGGAACTGGGTGTAGTGGGCGCCGGCCCGGATGTTGCGGCCGAGGTTGATCCGCCACAGCCGGGTGCCGTTCAGCCGGTACGCGTCCACGAACACGTCGCTGGTCACGCCGGCCAGCGAGTTGTCCTTGGAATTGGACGGGTCCCACTTGAGCACGATCTCGTACTGGCCGTCGCCGTCCAGGTCACCGACGCTGGCGTCGTTGGCCGAGTAGGTGCTGCTCGGTGGCGATATCGACACGTCCAGGAAGCCGTTGGCGAAGTTCAGCGACCCCGGCGAGGCGGCCTGCTCGACGCCGTTCAGCACCGCACGGACGGTGTAGCTGGCGCCGGCCGGCCCGCCGGAGTCGAGGAAGTTCGTGGACGTCGTGATCGGCGTCGCGGTGAGCCTGGTGCCGGCGCGGTAGACGTTGAAGCTGACGCCGGCCGGGTCGGTGCCCAGCAGCCGCCAGCTCGACCAGGTTGTTGCTGCCGGACCGGACGCTGATCACGCCCCGGTCGAGACGTTCCATCTGTTTGGCCGGGCCGGCCGCGGCCGCTTGGTCGAGGTGCCGCGCCGCGGTCGCGACCGCGCCGGCCGCCACCATCAGCAGCGCAAGGACTCCGGTGAGCGCCGCCCGCTGGGACCGGGCGGCATGGTCGGCTGGCACGTCACTGTCCTCCGATCAGCATGACAGGACGCGGCTCGCCGCCGGGAGCGCGCCAACCTCAGATCGGCACCACACATCCCGCACCGCACTCCCGGACGGCGAGTACCAGTCACGCCCGTGTCACGGAAGCTCCCCGATAATGCGGGCACCGCGGAGAACCTGTCAAACATCCCATTCGGTCTGATCATGTCGATTGCCCGTTCGACGATCGGCCGGCGCTCGCGGCGGAGCGGCCGGCCGCGCACAGCGGCGGGCCGAACCCCGGCCGGTTACCCTGCCGGCGACGGCGGTCCCCGCGCGCCACCACCCGGAGGGTGTCGGACATGGGAATGATCAGTTCGGTGGGCCTGGTGCTGCACCCGCGGCGAGACTGCGGCGGCGTGGTCGGCACGGTCACCACCTGGGCCCGCGACCGGCAGGCCGAGGTACTCGGCCTGGACACCGACGTGCCCCGCATCGACGGCCCCACGATCGCCGTCACCGCGGCCGAACTGGCCGGCCGGGCCGACCTGCTGGTCAGCCTCGGCGGCGACGGCACGATGCTGCGCGCGATGCGGCTGGCCCGGGGCAGCCAGGCCCCCGTGCTCGGGGTGAACCTGGGCCGGCTCGGCTTCCTGGCCGAGGTCGACCCGCCGGACCTGGTCGGCGCCCTGTCCGACATCGATGAACACCGGTTCGTGGTCGAGCCGCGGTCGGCGGTGCGGGCCACGTTCGGCGGCGTCGACACGGTCGCGTTCAACGACATCGCGCTGGTCCGCATCCCCGGCAACGCCGGCACCGCGGTCGGGCTGCGGGTGGAGGGGCACCTGTTCGTCCGGTACGCCGCCGACGCGGTGATCGTGGCCACCCCGACCGGCTCCACCGCGTACAACTTCTCCGCCGGCGGGCCGATCGTCTCACCCAGCGCGGAGGGGTTGCTGGTCACGCCGGCCGCCCCGCACTCCGCCTTCAACCGGGCGCTGTTCCTGTCCAGCGGGGAGAAACTGGCCCTGGAGGTGCTGCCGTCCAGCGGCGAACTGGCCGTCGAGGCGGACGGCCGGGTGGTGGGGCACGTGCGGCCCGGCGACATGGTCGACCTGACCATGCTGCCGGCCGCCGCCCGGGTGGTCCGGCTCGGCCGCACCACCTTCTACCAGCGGGCGCAGCGCCGGCTGCGGCTGACCGGTTCGGCCGAGGCGGACGCCGGCTTCGCCATCGACCCGCGCGGTATCGCGGCCGAAGCGGATGGCCTCGGGCCCGAGCCCGACGGCGCCGCACCCGCACCCGGCTTCCCGGGCGAGGACGGCGGCCTGGTCGCCGGGTCAGGCCGCGGCGGTCCCGACTGCGACGAGACGGGCTGACGTGCTGCAGGCGTACGACGCACGCAACGCCGACCTCCGGTACTGGGTGAACGGGGTGCTGCGGCACCGGGACGAGCCGGGGATCTCGCCGTTCGACTCGGTGGTGCAGGGCGGCGACGCGGTCTGGGAAGGGCTGCGCCTCTACGACGGCCGGATCTACGGCCTGGACGCGCACCTGGCCCGGCTGCGCCGCTCGGCGCACGCGCTGGGGTTCGCCGGCATCCCGGCCGACGCCGAGATCGTCGGCGGCGGTCCGGGAGACGCTGCGGGCCAACGACATGCGCGACGGCGTGCACGTACGGCTCACGCTGACCCGCGGCGTCAAGGTGACCAGCGGCATGGACCCCCGGCTGAACCAGGCCGGCTGCACCCTGATCGTGCTGGCCGAGCACAAGCCGCCGGTGTACGACACCGCCGGGCTGCGGCTGATCACCGCCAGCGTCCGCCGCCCCGGCCCGGACGTGCTCGACCCGAAGATCCACCACAACAACCTGCTCAACTCGATCCTGGCCAAGATGGAGGCGACACGCGGCCGGGGCCGACGACGCGATCATGCTCGACGGCCGCGGCTTCGTCGCCGAGACCAACGCGACCCACCTGTTCGCCGTCGCACGATGGACGGCTGGCGACCCCGCGGGCGGTCGCCTGCCCGGAGGGCATCACCCGCGCCGACCGTGCTGCGGCTGGCCGGGACGGCCGGCATCCCGGCCGCGGAGCGCGACCTCACGCTGACCGAGATTCTACACCGCGGACGAGGTCTTCTGCACCGGCACCATGGGCGAGATCGCTGCCGTGACGGAGATCGACGGCCGCCCGATCGGCCCCGGCGAGGTCGGCCCGGTGACCACCGAACTCGCGGCCGCGTACCAGTCCTACGCCCGCACCCACGGCACCCCGATCGCCCCGGACTGAGACCCCGCGGGGCCGGTCAGCCGCCGAGGCGGTGGGCGGCCAGCTCGGCGTAGTACGGCTCTGCCGCGGCGACCAGCGGGGCCAGCCGGGGTGGGACGTCGGCCGGGCCGGCGGGTCGTACGGAGCGAAACCGGTGGAGGACTCGACGGCGGCGTACCAGTGCGGGGCCCAGACGCCGTCGGTGTCGCGCGGGCCGGGCGGCCAGGAGAGCATCGCCGGGTCGTAGCCGATGCCGAGCGCGGCGCAGAGCCGGCGGAGCACCCCGGCCGGGTCGCGGAGCAGGTCGGCGGCGTCGACCACCGGCCCGCCGTACGCGGCGGAAGATCTCCACCTGCTGCGGGTAGCCCAGGTCCTCGAGCGTCGGCTCGCCGCGCACCTTCGCGTACGAGGCGACCACCTGCGCCGGTGTCGCGGATCAGGAAGGCGTGGCTGAGCCGGGCCAGCCAGTCGCGGCCGACGTCCGGCAGCAGGTGGTGCGCCATGTGCTTCTGGTAGTGCACGCCCACGCCGGACGGCAGCGGGCCGGTGAGCGCAGCGGCCACCGCCGGCCAGTCGGTCGGCTGGCTGGCCAGCACCTCGTCCCGGCCGGGGTGGTCCAGGCCGGTGGTCGCCAGGTAGTGCGCGTACAGCGGCTCGTCCACGACCAGCGTGTCCGGGCGGGCGCCGAAGCTGCGCATCAGCGCGGTCGAGACGTTCCGCGGCCCGGACCACATCGCCACCCGGACCGGCGCGGATACCCCGTCCGACATGCGCCGAGCGTAGTTCGCGCCGGGTCAAATAAGGTGCCGCCGGACGGGCCCCGATGGCAGGGTGACCAGGATGAGTGCCCCCACCAGCAGCCGGCTCGGTCGTCCGTTCACCCTGCTCTGGACGGCGAGCACGGTCTCCGCGCTGGGCGACGGAGTGCTCGCGGTGGCCGCGCCGCTCTGGCTGGCGGCGCGGACCGACAGCCCGCTGGTGATCTCCGGCGCGATGTTCGCGCAGATGCTGCCCTGGCTGCTGTTCTCGCTGCTGTCCGGCGGGCTGGTCGACCGGCTGGACCGGCGCCGGGTCATGGTGCTGGTCGACCTGCTGCGCGCTGCCGCGCTGGCCGGGCTCGGCCTGACGATCGGGCTCGGGCACGCCGGCCCGGCCCTGCTGTACGCGGTGCTGTTCCTGGTCGGCATCGGGGAGACACTGTTCCGGGCGGCGAGCCAGTCGGTGCTGCCCGCGGTCGTCCGGCCCGGCCAGCTCGAACGCGCCAACGGGCGGCTCAACGGCGCCCGCACCGTGGTGCACGACATGATCGCCGGGCCGCTCGGCGGGTTCCTGTTCGTGGTCGCCGCGGCCGTCCCGTTCCTGCTGGACGCGGGCTCGTTCCTGGTCGGCACAGTGCTGCTCGGCCTGCTGCCGGGCACCTTCCGGGCCACCCGGGGGCGGCCCGCCGAGCTGGACACGTCCGACCGGCCCGGGCCGGAGCTGCCCGCCGCGGCCGAGCCGGCGGCGCGCACCTCGTTGCGGGCGGAGATCGCGGTCGGGGTACGGTTCCTGTTCGGCCACCGGTTGCTGCGCACGCTGGCTGTGCTGATCGGCCTGCTCAACATCACGCTGGTCGCGGCGACGTCGATCCTGGTGCTGGTGGCCAAGCAGCGGCTCGGCCTCGGGTCGGTCGGCTACGGCCTGCTGTTCACCGCGATGTCGGTCGGCGGCCTGCTCGGCGCGCTGGTCGGCGACCGGCTGGTGCGCCGGTTCACCGCGAGCGTCACGCTGCGGGTCGGGCTGCTGATCGAGACCGGCTTCCACCTGACGCTGGCACTGTCCGACAGCCCGATCTGGGTCAGCGTGGCGATGGGCGTGTTCGGCGTGCACGGGATGCTGTGGACGATCGTCACCACGTCGATCCGGCAGCGGCTCACCCCGCCGGAGATGCTCGGCCGGGTGAACAGCGCGTACCTGTTCCTGGCCGCCGGCGGGAACGCGATCGGCGCGCTGCTCGGCGGCCTGATCGCCACCCACTTCGGGCTGACCGCTCCGTACTGGATCGGTTTCGTGGTCGCCGTGCTGGTCACAGCGACAACCTGGCGGGTGCTGGACCGGCGGACGATCGCCGCGGCGTACCGGGTCCCGGCCGGCACGCCGGCTGTCTAGATCAAGTTCCACCAATATCCGGCACTCGACTCGTCGCGCTGCGACATGTGTCAAGTAGGTAGCTAACCGGAAATCATGGCCGCTGTGTTTGACCAGGCTTGCGCAGCGCACATACCGGTCACCAGCCTGCTGACGCATGGCATGCTGCCGGTCCGCCGGACCGCCGCCGGCGTACTGATCGTCACCGCCGACCCGATCCCGGACGAGGCGGTCGCCGCCGGCTGGTTCCCGGCCGAGCGGGTGCTGTTCGACCCGCAGGGCCGGGCCGCGACGCAGGCGCAGATCCTGGCCGCCCGCTCCGACGAGGTGGCCGACGAGATGGCCAACGGCTTCACCCGCCGGCACCCGGACCTGGCCGCCCGCACCGGGATCGCGACCTGGCAGCGGGTCGCCGCGGCGGCGCTGCCGGTCGGCCTGCTCGGCGCGGTCGGGCTCGGCTACCGGACCGCCGTGCTGCTGCTGGTGGCGGTGGTGTTCGTGGCCGCCGTGCTGCTCCGGGTGCTGCTCGCGGTCGCCGGGGCGTGGCTGCCGGCGCCCGTCGCCGTGGACCTGCCGGACGCGGACCTGCCCACGTACACCGTGCTGGTGCCGGCGTACCAGGAGGAGGCGGTGATCGGCGAGACCGTCCGGTGCATCGCCGACCTCGACTACCCGGCGGACAAGCTGGAGGTGCTGGTGCTGCTGGAACGGCGGGACCGGGCCACCGCGGACGCGGTCCGCGCGGTCGACCCGCCGGACTTCGTCCGGATCGTCGAGCTGCCGCCCGGCCCGCCGCAGACCAAGCCGCGGTCGGTGAACCTGGGCCTGCTGCTGGCCGCCGGTGAGCTGCTGGTGATCTTCGACGCGGAGGACCGGCCGGAACGCGGGCAGCTGCGCGCGGTCGCCGGGCAGTTCGCCGCCGGCGGCCCGCGGCTGGCCTGCGTGCAGGCCCGGCTGAACTTCTACAACGCCCGGCGCAACCTGCTGACCAGGCTCTTCAGCCTCGAGTACGGGTTGCTCTACGACCTGGTGCTGCCCGGGCTGGCCCGGTTCGGGCTGCCGATCCCGCTCGGCGGCACCAGCAACCACCTACGCACCGAGGTGCTGCGCGCGGTCGGCGGCTGGGACGCCTGGAACGTCACCGAGGACGCCGACCTGGGCATGCGGCTGGCCGCGGCCGGGCACCGGGTCGCGGTCTCGCCCGCGACCACCTGGGAGGAGTGCCCGGCCGGGTGCTGGCCCTGGATGATGCAGCGGACCCGCTGGCTCAAGGGCTTCCTGCTCACCCTGCTGGTGCACACCCGCCGGCCCTGGTCCACCGCGCGCCGGTTCGGCCCGGCCGGCCTGGCCTCGCTGCTCGTCATGATCGCCGGCACGCCGCTGACCCACCTGCTGTGGCCGGTCGCGGCGGTGCTCGCGATCTCCGGCGGGCCGGCCGCGGTGGGAGCGGCCGCGATGGTCGGGGCCGCCGGGCTCGCCGCGGCGCTCGCCGGGCTGGCCGGCTACCGGCGCCGGCTGCCGTGGCCCGCCGCCGTGCTGCTGCCGGCGTACTGGCTGCTGCACGGGTACGCCGCGGTGCGGGCCGTGGTGCAGCTCGTCCGCTCGCCGTACAGCTGGGAGAAGACCACCCACTGGACCGCCGCGACGGCACCGGTCACCGCCGCGGCGGACCCCAGCGTGGCCGCCTCCGGCTGACCGGAGCGCCGGCCGGACCAGCCGTCCGGACGATCAAACCCGGCGGACCGGCGGCGACCGGGAGCCGGCCGCCGCCGGGTGGTCCGGCCCGGTCAGAACAGGGCGGACAGGTTGATGGCGTCGGCCATGGCCTGGCAGCCGGCGTCGTTGGGGTGCAGGTGGTCGCCGGAGTCGAAGCGCGGGTCGAGCGCTTCGGAGTCGGCGGGGCTGGCGGCCGCCCGGGCGAAGTCGATCACACCGTCGAACGCGTGGCTGGTCCGGATCCAGGCGTTCACCGCGTTCCGGGTCGCGATCCGCGCCGGGTCGCCCAGGAACGAGCCGCCGAACGGGGTGATCGTGCCGCCCAGGATCCGCAGCCCGCGGGCGTGGGTCAGCGCGATCACCTGCTGGTAGCCGGCGATGATGTCGGCGGCCGGTGCGTTGAAGCCGATGTCGTTCACGCCCTCGAGCAGGATCACCGTGCGGACCCCGGTCTGGGCGAACACGTCCCGGTCGAGCCGGGCCAGCGCCGGGATGCCGTAGAACGGCTCGCCGTCGCGCGGCTCCAGCAGCCGGTTCCCGCCGAGGCCGGCGTTGACCACGGACAGCGTGTCGCCGCGCCGGGCGGCGAGCCGGCGGGCCAGGTCGTCCGGCCAGCGGCGGTTCGCGTTGCCGGTGGTGTTGGCGGTGTCGGTGATCGAGTCGCCGAGCGCCACCACCGAACCGACCACCCGGCCGGACGCCTGCACGTCCACCCCGTCGACCAGCATCCAGCACGGCGTGTCGGTGAAACCGGCGCCGGTGCTGGCCAGCGTCTGGTCACCGGCGCCGAGGAAGTTGCCCTGCGCGGTGAACGGGTGGTTGGTCACCGGCCCGGTCGGCCCGGCCACATACACGCTGACCAGCAGCGTCGACAGCGCGGCCACCCGCAGCCCGACCGGGTCGCTGAACACCTCGCCGCCGGCCGCGATCCGGACCTGCGGGCTGCCGCCGAAGGTCAGCCCGCGCAGCGTGCCGGCCACCGGCTCGGCGTTCGCGGCCTGCACCGCGACCGAGGCGTGCCCGACCAGCATCGACCGGGTGCCGAACGCGTTGGTCAGCCGGACCCGGACCGCCGAGCCGCCGGC
This sequence comes from uncultured Actinomycetota bacterium, assembly GCA_963714145.1. GTDB lineage: Bacteria > Actinomycetota > Actinomycetes > Mycobacteriales > CADCTP01 > JBBWZH01. The sequence goes on from OY970235.1 coordinate 6,330,225, forward strand.
GCTGACGAACACCACGTTCCGAACGGTGGAGTCGGTCAGCCCGGCACCGGCCGGGCAGGACGAGAACGGGATCACGGTCCCGATCACCGGGCTGGCCGCCCAGCCCGCCACCCACCGCTGCGCGGCGGACCGCGCCGAGCCGTCGGCTGCCGCCGAGCTGGCCGGCCCGACCGCGGCCACCGCGAGCCCCACGGCCGCCAACGTTGTCAACTTCCGACGGAGTGATCTTCCGGCCAGCGAGGAAAGCGACCTGTCGACGCGCACGGCATCTCCCGAATCAGCCTCGGAGTCGCCGGCCGGCGGGCCGGCGCGATGGACTGTGGATTCGCCGCGCCAGCAACCTACCGCCCCCTCCACCCCCCGCAGAACCCCCGAACGAGGCGACCCGGGTCAGCGGTGGGCCAGGGCCAGCAGGTGGCCGCTGGCGCCCAGCAGGGCAGGGTCGGACTCGGTGCGGCGGAGCAGGTCCAGCAGTTGGACGCGGCGGGCCGGGTCGGCGAGGGCGGCGGGGAGGTCGGGGAGCAGCCAGGCGGCGCCCTCGACGCCGACCAGGGTGCGCAGCGTGAGGCCGGCGGCGCGGATCTCGGTGGCCAGGCCGTCCGGGTGGTGGAAGTAGGCGGTGGTGAACCAGCCGGGGCGGTGGTCGGGGTTGCGGTGCTGCCCGTCGTGCAGGTCGCGGTCGACCACGGCGCCGAACTCCGGGTCGTTGAGCCAGCCGCGGAGCAGGCCGTCGTACATGGACGCGAACCGGGAGATCGCGGCGGCGATCACCAGGCCGCCCGGGCGGAGCACCCGGCGGGCCTCCGCCAGCGCGGCCAGCCGGTGCGGCCGGCTGGTCAGGTGGTAGAGCGGGCCGAGCAGCAGCACCAGGTCGGCGGACCGGTCCGCGTCGTCGAGCCGGCGGGCGTCCCCGACATCTGCCTGGAAGCCAGGGCCGGACGCGGCCAGCGCACGGGCCTGCTCGATGTGCCGGGCCACCGGGTCGACCAGCCGGACGTCGTAACCCCGCCCGGCCAGCCAACTGGCGTAGACCCCGGGGCCGCCGCCGACATCCAGCACCCGGGCCGGCGCCGCCGGTGCGTACCGGCTGATCACATCCCGGGTGCGCAGCAGTTCCAGGCCGGGCGCCTCGTCACCGCCGAGCCGATCGATCTCGTTGTACTCGAGTTGGTAGTGCGCGATCACCTCGGGCAGCAGCCCTGGTTCACCCATACGTCCTATCGTGTCCGGCGGGACGCGCCCTGGCATACCGTTTTCGCGCAGGGCCTGCGCCATCCGGCGGCAGCCGGGGGGCTCAGGGCAGCAGCAGGGTGCCGGCGGCGTCCCGGTCGAGCGGGATGGCGGCGGTGACCGCGTCCAGCGGGAGCGGGCCGTAGATGTGCGGGTACTCCTCGGCGCCGGGCTCGGGCGCCTCGTACCGGATCGGCGCCGGCACCAGGTCGCCGTCGATGACGAGCAGTACGACCTCGGCCACGCCCGCGTAAAGGGCGTCGGCGATGCCCGGCACCTGGTGCCGCAGCGAGCAGTGGATGAAGCCCTGCTCGGCCAGCGAGACGCCACGGGTGGAGCTCTGGTAGCTGCCGGCGGCCTGAGCCTCGGCCCAGTCGTGCCGCTCGGTGAGGTGGTAGAGCGTGGTCACCGGCACCATCCTTCCCGCCGGTCGTCGGCCCGGTCACGGTGGGCAGCGGGTAGTGGCCGGCCGTTGGTCAGATCGGGGGTCAGATCGGGGGAACGTAGCGGAACGCGCTGACAGTTCGCTCGTCCAGCCGTTCGCACGACGTACCGCTTCGCCCGGAGTCGGTAGAATTCGCCCGATGCGTCATCCGGACGGGGCAGGTGGTGATCGGTGTGCTGGACGTGGTAGCGCGCGACGGGCCGATTCGCCCGGTGCCCGCGCAACTGCCGGCCAACGTGTCGGCGTTCACCGGCCGGTCCGCGGAGCTGGCCGAGCTGGACGAGCTGCGGGCCGGGGCCGAGGCCACCGCGGTCGTGGTCTCGGCGGTCGCCGGCACCGCCGGGGTGGGCAAGACCGCGCTCGCCGTCGCCTGGGCGCACCGGCTCCGGCCGGCGTTCCCGGACGGTCAGCTGTACGTGAACCTGCGCGGCTACGACCCGGACCGGCCGGTGCCCGCGGCCGAAGCGCTGGCCAGCTTCCTGGCCGCGCTCGGCGTGCCCGGTGCCGAGATCCCGGTCGACCTGGCCGGTCGGGCGGCCCGGTTCCGCACCGAGGTCAGCGGCCGGCGGCTGCTGGTACTGCTGGACAATGCCGCGTCGGTGGAGCAGGTCCGGCCGCTGCTGCCCGGCTCGGCCGGCTGCCTGGTGCTGGTCACCAGCCGCGACTCGCTGGCCGGCCTGGTGGCCCGGCACGGCGCCCGCCGGCTGGACCTCGGCCTGCTCCCGGCCGCCGACGCGCTGCGGCTGCTGCGCCGGCTGGCCGGCCCGCGGGTGGACGCCGAGCCGGCCGCCGCGGCCACCCTGGTCGAGCTGTGTGCCCGGCTGCCGCTGGCGCTGCGGGTGGCCGCGGAGCTGGCCACCGCCCGGCCGGACGTGCCGCTGGCGCACCTGGTCGGCGAGTTGGCCGACGAGCACCGCCGGCTGGACCTGCTCGACCCCGGCGGCGAGGTCCGGGCCGTCTTCTCCTGGTCCTACCGGCACCTGCCGGCCGCGGCGGCCACCGCGTTCCGGCTGCTCGGCCTGCATCCCGGCGCCGACTTCGAGCCGTACGCGGCGGCCGCGCTGGCCGGTACCGACGTGGCCGGCGCCGGCCCGCTGCTGGACACGCTCACCCGGGCCCACCTGGTCGAACCGGGCGGCCCGGGGCGCTACCGGATGCACGACCTGCTCCGCGGCTATGCCCGCCAGCTCGCCGACAGCACCGATCCGGACGCCGACCGGCGCGCCGCCTGGACCCGGCTGCTCGACCACTACCTGGCCACCAGCACCACCGCAACCGACCTGCTGCACCCGGTTGAACAGCACCGCCGGCCGCAGTTCCAGCGCCTGGATGCGGCCGTCCCGCCGCTGCCCGACCCGGCCGCCGCCCGGGCCTGGCTGACCGCCGAGCGGGCGACCCTGGTCGCCGCCTGCGGGCACGCCGCCGAGCAGGGCTGGCCCGGGCATGCCGCCCAGCTGGCCGGCGTGCTCTACCGCTACCTGGACACCGCCGGCTGCTGGGCGGACGCGCAGGCGGTGCACGCGCACGCGCTGGCCGCCGCCCAGAGCAGCGGCGACCAGGCCGCGGAGGCCCGGGCGCTGACCGGGCTGGGCCTGGCCGACTGGCGGCTGGGCCGGTACCGCACCGCCGCCGCGCGCTACCAGCGGGCGCTGAAGCTGTTCGCCGCGGCCAACGACCCGGTCGGCGAGGGCCGGGCGCTCGGCAACCTCGGCATCACGTACTGGCGGCTGGGCCGGTACGAGCAGGCCGCCGAGCACCACCGGCAGGCGCTGGCGCTGCACCGCCGGCTGGCCGACCGGGTCGGTGAGGCCCGGGCGCTGAACAACCTCGGCCTGGTCGAGGCCCGGATGGGCCGCTGCCGGGACGCCACCCGGCACTACCGGGAGGCGCTGGCGCTGTTCGCCGACCTGGCCGACCAGATCGGCCAGGGCTGCGCCCGCAACGGGCTCGGCCTGATCTACCAGCGGCTGAGCCAGTACGGCCCGGCCGCCGACCACCACCGGCAGGCGCTGCGACTGTTCGCCGTGGCCGGCGACCTGGACGGCGCGGCGCACGCCCTGACCGGCCTGGCCGACGTGGACGTCCGGGTCGGCCGCTGCCGCGCCGCCATGGATCGGTACCAGCAGGCGCTGCGCACGTTCCAGGAGATCGGCGACCGGGTCGGCGAGGCCACCGCGCTGACCGGCCGCGGCGCCGCCCGGCAGGGCACCGGCCAGCCCGCCGCCGCGATCACCGACCACCTGGCCGCGCTGGAGCTGGCGGTCGAGATCGGCGAGCAGGACGTGCAGGCGCACGCGCACGCCGGCCTCGGCCAGGCCCACCTCAGCGCCGGCGACCTGGACCAGGCCCGCGCGCACTGGCGGCACGCGCTCGCCCTCTACACCGACCTCGGCGTGGAGGAGGCCGACACCGCCCGGCGCCGGCTGGCGGAACTCGATGCCGGGGCCAGGCCACCCGGCCCGGCCCGCGACGCGTCCGGCACCCCGTTCCGAGCCGATGCGGGTGGCGGCGCCTGACGGGTGGCGGCCCCGGACGGGGACGCGACGGTCGACCGGCGCCGATCGGGCGCCAGGGGCGACGGGGTTGCGCGGGTCTCGCGCGAATGTTCAGCAATGCTGCGGAGCGTTAGCGCAGATCAGCTTTCCGGCATGCCGGCGAACCGGTCGAGTTGACCGATCGGCGCGTCCGGCACCCAGCTCAACCAGGGAATATGGGCATTGCCGGTCAGCACGAAGGAGGGCGGGTGGTCCAGGTGCAGCATCGGGTCGTCGAAGGTGAGCAGCGACGTCGCCAGCTGCAGCCGGAGTAGCAGGTCCATGTCTTCCTTGCCCCAGCCCTCGTGCCGCTCGTCCAGCCCGCCGACACCGTCGAAGATGTCCCGGCGCAGCCAGACGCAGACACCCTGCCCGCGGTGCACCAGGAATCCGCGCAGCGCGGCCCGGTCGACGTTGGGCAGCCGGCGGCCGCAGCGCTCGCCGATGGCCCAGGCGCTGGCCGCGGCGTCCAGATAGAAGCTGTCCCGGTACGGCTGGAAAGCGCCGGTGTCCGGCCGGTGGAACCGGGCCACGTTCCGGGTCAGGAAGTCGGAGTCGACGAGGGCGTCGGCGTCCAGCAGGCAGATCAGGTCGGCGTGGCCGGCGGCGTGCCGCACGCCGACGTTCATCGTCCAGCACTTGTTGAACGAGCCGGCCTTCTCGGCGAACAGGTACTCATCGGCGTACTGCGAGATCGTGTCCTGCCAGCGCGGCTTCGAGTCGGACTCGACCACGGTGACCCGGTACCGGCTGCGGTCCAGCGTCTGGTCGCGCAGTGCGAGCAGGCAGGCGACCAGGTTGCGGGCCCGGTGGCCGTCCTCGCCGCGGTCCCGGAACGGGATGACCACCAGCACGTCCGGGTCGTCGGTGGCCACCGCCTCGCCACAGTCGGACCGGGCCAGCAATCCGGTCAGTGACAATTCTGGCCACGTCCGGTAATCGGCGCCAAGATGGTGTTCGAGTCGCGACCTGGTGAGAACGGTCCAGGCCGCTTCGACCACCGGCTCGATGGAATCGGGTGCCGCCTCCAACGCCTCGACTACCAGCGTATATAACCGATGGTAAGCGCGAGGGTCGCCCGGCGTGCGCGATAAGGTGTCGGCAGCAATGCGTAGCCGCTCATCCGGATATGCCGCGATCTGCTCGCGGACCTCGGCAAGCAGCGGCTGGGCCTGGTGCCAATACCAGATGTTGGCGGCCTTGGCCCCGTCATCCGCGGCGATTACCAGGGCACCGGCGACCGATGCGGCGAGCGCCTCGGGAGCAGCGCGACGGGTGCGGGATCGGGTAGTTTTTTGGCACTGATAGGGCACGTTTGATCCTTACTGTCCCAGGAGAGAGACGTCAAGAGCCAACTGAGTCAGTTGCGTTAACGACGTCGCCAGCGAGGTGTTGTCCGCGCGGAAAGGATGAGCTGTCCGGATGCAGCGGCAGGTTACCGAAACACGCAACCTCTATGTCACCGCCTTCTGGCCATGGCCGCAGCGAATGGGCGCCCGGCGCCGCGCCGCGGCCACCGTCCAGGCCCTGAGCACCCTCGGCCAGGTGGACGTTCTCTACCTGGACCAGGGTTGGCGGAACGCCTGGCCGGACGAGCCGCCGGTCGGCGTGCGGAACGCGGTGACCGTGCTGCCGGCGCGCGCCCCCCGACCCGGCCCCTGGCCGGGCCTCGAGCCGGGCCCCGGGCCAGGCCCCGGGCCGGGCTGCGGGCCGGGTTCCGAGTCGGGCCCTGGGCCGGGCTCCGGGCCGGGTTCCGAGTCGGGCTCCGAGCCGGGCTCCGAGTCGGGCTCCGAGCCGGGTTCCGAGTCGGGGCACGGGCCGGAGCGGGCTGAGCCGGAGGTGCCGGAGCCGGCGCGGGAAGCTGCGGCTCGGTGCCCGCCGGCAGGCCGCGGCCTGGCTCGCCGAGCACGAGTACGACCTGGTCTGGTGCAACCGCGATCTGGCCTGGTGGACGGTGCGCGGCCTGCTGCGCGCGCCGACCGTGGTGGACGTGGACGACCTGACCGACCGGCTGGTGCTGCAGCAGGCCGCCGCCGAGGGCCGCACCGGTGCCCCGGAGATCCGCCGCGAGGTGGCTGCCTGGCGCCGGCTGCACGCGCTGCTCAAGGCCGAGGTCGACTGCCTGGTCGTGTGCAGCGCGCTGGACCAGGCCCGGCTGGGCACCGACCAGTCCGTCGTCGTGCCGAACGTGTTCCTGGAACCGGCCCCGGCCCGGCCGGCCGCCGACCCGGACGGCCGCCGGCCGCGGATCCTGCTGCAGGGCGACTTCACCTACCGGCCGAACATCGTCGCGGCGCACCGGCTGGTCACCGGCATCCTGCCCCAGGTCCGGCGGTCGCTGCCGGCGGCCCAGGTCTGGCTGGCCGGCCGGCAGACCGGCGACCTGGACGCGCTGGCCGGGCCGGATGTGTCGGTGCTCGGCCAGGTTCGGGACATGGCCGCGGTGGTGGCCGCGGCCGACCTGGTCGCGGTGCCGCTGACCGAGGGCAGCGGCACCCGGATCAAGATCCTGGAAGCCTGGCAGCTGGAGCGACCGGTGGTCAGCACCGCGCGGGGCGCCGAGGGCCTGGCCGCCGAGCCCGGCCGGCACCTGCTGCTGGCCGAGTCCGACGCCGACTTCGCCGCGGCCATCGTCGCGGTCGCCACCCGGCCGACGCTGGCCGACCGGCTGACCCGCGCCGGCAAGGCGCTGGTGGCCGACCGGTACGGGCTGCCGGCGCTGCTGACCGGAGTCGCCACCGCGGTCCAGACCGCACAGGGCCGGGCCCTGGCCGACGGCGCGGCCCGCGCGTAGACCGGGCGGGCGGGCCGGCAGCCGGCAGTCAGGTGCCGGCTGCCGGGGTGCCGGCTGCCGGGGTGCCGGCTGCCGGGGTGCCGGCTGCCGGGGTGCCGGCTGCCGGGGTGCCGGCTGCCGGGGTGCCGGCTGCCGGGGTGCCGGCTGCCGGGGTGCCGGCTGCCGGGGTGCCGGCTGCCGGGGTGCCGGCTGCCGGGGTGCCGGGTGCCGGGGTGCCGGTCAGGCGTAGGCGCGGGCCTGGAGCCGGAACAGGTCGGCGTACAGGCCGCCGGCGGCCATCAGCTCGTCGTGGCTGCCGTGCTGGGTGAGCCGGCCGCGTTCCAGCACCAGGATCAGGTCGGCCATCCGGACCGTGCTGAACCGGTGCGAGATGAACAGCGTGATCGCGCCGGACCCACCCGCCGCGGCCTCGGCCGCGGCGGCGAACCGGGCGAACAGGGCGTGCTCGGCCGCCGCGTCCAGCGCGGCGGCCGGCTCGTCCAGCGCGAGCAGGCCGGCACCGGGCCGCAGCAGGGTCCGGGCCAGCGCGACCTTCTGCCATTCGCCGCCGGACAGGTCGACGCCGGCGGCGTACCGGTGGCCGACGATCGAGCCGAGCCCGGACGGCAGCCGGCTGGGCAGCGCCCCGGCGTCGGCGCGGTGCAGCGCCCCGGTCACCGACCGGTCGGTGAAGGTGTCGGCGTCGCCGAGGCCGACCGACTCGGCCAGGGTCAGCTCGATCCGGGCGAAGTCCTGGAACAGGGCCGCGGCCGGGCCGGCGGTCGGCCACCGGATCGACCCGCTGGACGGCCGGTAGAGCCCACAGAGCAGCTTGACCAGCGTGCTCTTGCCGGCCCCGTTCTCGCCCACCACCGCCACCACCGCGCCGGCCGGCAGCTCGACGTTCACCCCTTCCAACGCTGGCTTGTCCCGGCCGGGATAACGGAACGACACATCCCGCAGCACGATCCCGCCGGCTCCGTCCACTGTGGCCGGTCGGGGCCGGCCGGCGGCAGCTGGGCCGGAGGCAGCTGGGACCGGGCCGGCCAAGGCTGGGGCCGCTGGGACGCGGGCCGCCGGGACCGGAGCCGCCGGGTCGGGGGGTGGGACCCGGGCGGCGCCCAGCCAGTCGATCCGCTCGATCGTGCGGCCGACCCGGTTCAGCGCGGCCAGCAGCGTGACCGCGGTGCTGATCTGCAGGCTGACCGCGACCGCGAGGGCCAGCACCAGCACCAGGTCGCCGACGGTGGCCCGGCCGGCGGCGACCTCCCGGGCCACCAGCAGCAGCGAGCCGGCGTACCCGGCGGCGATCAGCAGCTGCCCGGCGCAGCGCACCGCGGCCGCCCGGACGTGCCCGCGGCGCAGCGTCTCGGTGGCGGCTGCCCAGGCGGCCTGATGCCGGGCCAGCACGAGACGCTCCAGCCCGAACAGGTGCAGCTCGGTCATCGCGGCCGGGGTGACCGCGAGCCGGAGGAAGTGCTGCGCGCGCCGGTTGTCCGCGGCGGCGTCCGCCTGCGCCCGGTCCAGGATGCGCTGCGCCCGCTGCCCGGCGGCGACCAACCCGAACGCCAGTAGCGGCAGCAGCGCGAGCAGCGGGTTCAGCCCGACCAGCAGCACCGTGCCGGCGACCAACTGCAGCAGCACACCGCCCAGTTGCAGCGTCGCCTCCAGCGCCTGGGTGGTGCGCCAGAGCCCGTCCTGGACCAGGTGCAGCGTGTCGGCGTAGTCGGGCTGCTCGCGCCGCTCCAGCGGAACGTCCACATCGGACGCCGTCCGGAACAGCCTGGTGTGCAAGGCGACCTGGATCGACTCGGACAGCTCGAAGTAGGACAGGTGCGCGAAGTGCGCGCACATCAGCTCCATCATCAGCAGCACCGCGAGCCCGGCGCCGGCGGCCAGCGCACGGCCGGGCCGGCCGGCCAGCACCGCCTCCAGGAGCACCTTCAGCCCGACCGCGGCCACCGGCGTGGCGAGGTATCCCAACGTCATCAGCACCGCCGCGGTGAGCAGCTTGCCGCGGTCGGTGCGCCAGCCCAGCGCCAGCAACGTGCGTGCGGCCCACCCGGTCGTCCGCACCGCTACTCCCCCGCCGCGGCGAACTGCTTGGCCTGCAGCCGGAACATCCGGGCATACGTGCCGTCCCGGTCGAGCAGTTCCTGGTGCGTGCCGCGCTCGTCGATCCGGCCGCCGGACAGCACCACGATCGCGTCGGCCCGGCGGACGGTGGAGAACCGGTGCGAGATCACCACCGTGGTCAGCCCCGCGGTCAGCGCCAGGAACCGGTCGAAGAAGGCGTACTCGGAGCGGACGTCCAGCTGCGCCGTCGGTTCGTCCAGCACCAGTACGGACGCCCCGGCGCGGACCGCGTACAGCGCCCGGGCCAGCGCCACCCGCTGCCACTGCCCGCCGGACAGCCCCACCCCGCCGGCGTACTCCGGAGCGAGCACAGTGGACAGTCCACTCGGGACGGAATCGAGGATCTCCCGGGCCCCGGCCCGGTCCAGCGCGGCCAGCACCGCGGCGTCGTCCCCGGCCGCCCCGGCAGCGCCGAACCGGACGTTCTCCCGCAGGCTCACCTCGTACCGGATGAAGTCCTGCAGGATGACCGCGATGCTGCGGCGCCAGCCGGCCGGATCCAGGCCGGCCAGGTCGCGGCCGTCCACCGTGATGCGGCCGCCGTCCGGTGGGTAGAACCCGGCCAGCAGCTTGACCAGCGTGGTCTTGCCGGCGCCGTTCGCCCCGACGATCGCGGTGGACCGCCCGGCCGGCAGCACCAGGTCCAGGCCGTCCAGCACCCGCCGGCCGGCGCCCGGATACCCGAACCGGACCGCCTCGAACGCCACCACCGGGGCACTCGCGCAGGCCGGCGGCTCACTGTCCACTTCGGAATGGACCGTCAGCGGGACGGCGCCGACCTCGGCCCGGTAGGCGAGCTGGGCCTGGTAGGACTGGAGCCCGAACTGGGTCGGCACGTCACACTCGGGAAAGGCGACACCGAACCGCAGCGGCACCAGCAGCGCCTGGATCGCCACCGCCAGGCCGAGCGCGTTGCCGCGGTACGCCGGGTTGACCGCGATGGTGGCGAACGCGGCCAGCCCGATCGCCAGTCCGAGGCCGGTGTAGCCCAGGAACGGGCGGAAGTAGATGGCCCGCCGGCCGGCCCAGAGCCGGCGCAGGTACCGGTCCGAGTCGGCCTGGTTCCGGCGCTCCAGCCAGCCGGCCAGCCGCAGCGACCGCATCTCCTTCGCCGACCCGCTCTCCACCCCGAACGCGCGCAGGTAGTGCAGCCCGCGGCGGTCGGCTTCGAGGCTGCTCCAGAACTGGGCGAACCGGCCCAGCGAGCCGCGCTGGCCGAACCGGATCACCACCGCGGTGGCCCCGACCAGCCCGGCCACCGGCCAGGACAGCTGCGTCCCGACCAGCCCGAGCGCGGCGGTCAACTGCAGGTACCGGGCGGCCAGCGGGAACAGCGCGGCGGCGCCCGGCCCCGGGGTCGCCCCGGTGTGCAGGTACGCCGCGGACGCGTCGGTCAGCGTGCTCAGCGCCCGGTCCCGCTCCACCGCGGGCAGCGGCGCGGCCAGCGCGGTGCCCATCAGGTCGGTGAGGGTGGCGCCGTCGATCCGCCGGGCCATCAGCTCGGCCACCGACGTCTGCACCGGCGCGACCAACTGCTGTACACAGAACGCCAGCACCGCCAGCACCAGCCCGGTGCTCAGCGCCGCCGCGCCGCTCGCGTACAGCCCGGCCAGCACATGCGACATGGCCAGGATGAACACCGCCGGCAGCAGCCCGGACAGCAGCGCGGCGAGGGCGGCCAGCGTCACCAGCGGCCACCCCGCCCCGGGCACCAGCCGGGCCAGCCGCAGCCACCCCGTCACCCGCCGCCGGACCACGTCCCAGACAGCCGCCGGGCGGCGCTCCATCCAGCCTCCTCCGCACGCCGTCCGGACCGCCGCCCCGGACCGATGCGGATGTTATCGGCTGGAGGAGGACGAAGAGGCAACACTGATCCGTAACCCGGCAGGCGGATCGGGCAACCCGGCGGGCGGATCGGGTGACCCGGCGGGCGGATCGGGCCGACCCGCCCGCCGGCGCACCGCTACGGCAGCGCGTTCAGGGCCGGCTTCACCGTCCGGGCGAAGTTGTTGCCGTTGGTCACATCCCAGTTGATCGACCAGGTCATCGCACCGCGGATGGTCGGGTACGTGTGCGGCGGGACGAAGCTACCGCAGCTGGTGCCGCGGGCCAGGCAGTTCAGCGCGCTGACGACCAGCGACGGCGCGACCACCCCGCCACCGGCCGCGCCCGGGCCGGCCGGCAGCCCGAGCGCCACCTGGTCCGGCCGCAGCCCGTTCTCCAGTTGGATGCAGGCCAGCGCGGTCATGAAGTTCACCGAGCCCTGGGCGTAGACGCCCTGGTCACAGCCCAGCATCGTGCCGGAGTTGTAGTACTGGGTGTGCACGACGGTGAGGATGTCCCGGATGTTCAGGGCGAGCTGGAAGTAGCCACCCCCGGTCGACTGCATGTCGATCGTCTGCGGCGCCATCGTGATGATCAGGTTCGCCCCGGCCTGGGCCCGCAGGCTGCGCAGCGCCTGCCCCATGAACGTCGGGTTGATCCCGTTCTCCAGGTCGATGTCGACCCCGTCGAAGCCGTACGACTGCATCAGGCTGAACACGCTGTTGGCGAAGTTCGTGGCCGACGCCGCGCTGTTGACCGAGACCGTGCCGGCCTCGCCGCCGACCGAGATGATCACCTTGGTGCCGCGCGCGTGCAGGGTCTGCGACGTCGGCCCGGAACTGCGCGTCGGTGTAGCCGCCGAGCGAGCTGGCCAGCCCCGGGTCGACGGAGAAGGTGACCGCGCCGGGGGTGCCGGTCGCGGTCGCGAACGCCACCGCGACCAGGCCGTAGTCGGCCGGCACCGCGGACAGCCGCAGTTCGGTGGCGGCGTTGGCGAAGTCGTGCCAGTAGCCGGTGAGGAAGTGCTGGGGCAGCGGGCTCGCCGGGCAGCCGGTGGTGATCGCCGCGACCTCGGCACTGCGGGCCGACTCGCCGCTGGCGTTCAGTGCGGTGACCGCGTACGCGTGCGAGGAGCAGGCGGCCAACCCGCCGATCGTGGCGGACGTGCCGGTGACCGTGGCGCGCACCGTGCCGCCCTCGTACACCCGGTAGCTGGTGACCGTGCCGGCCGGCGCGGTCCAGGCCAGCGCGATGCTGCTGCCGGTGGTACCGGTCACCCGCAGCGCGCCCGGTGCGGCCGGTGCCCCACCGCCGCCGCCCCCGCCGCCGCCACCACCGCAGGCGGCACCGTTCAGCGTGCAGTTGGCCGGGGTGCCCGACCCGCTGGCGATGAAGCCGAAGCTGACCGACTGCCCGGGCTGGACATTGCCGTTGTACTCCCGGTTGCGGAACACGTAGTGATTGCCGCTGGCGGTCAGCAGCGAGTCCCAGAAGGTGCCGACGGTGGTGCCGGCCGGCAGGTCGAACGCGACGGCCCAGGTGGCGATCGGGGCGGTGTCGTTGTTCGTGATGGTGTACTTGCCCTCCCAGCCGGTGCCCCAGTCGGACGTCTTGGCGAACGTCGCGGTGGGTGCGGCGGCGTGGGCAGCGGTCGCGGTGCCGACGACCGCGCCGGGCAGCGCCAACAGGGTGAGGACGCCGAGCCGGAGCCAGCGTCGCGGGGCCAGGAACATGCAGCCTCCCGAGGTACCGAGCGGCAGCGGTTCTGACGATGGAACTGCCCAGATCATGCACTGTCGCAGGGCAACTGGTCTAGCCCAGTGCCGCCGCATTGGCGCAGCTCGGCCTGGCCGGCGGGCCAATGACATCGTTGACAGGTCGGCCTTCCGGACGCCACGGTGAGAACTCCCGGAAACTCCCCGGAAGGTGGATCCAGTGCTGCTCCGCGTTCTTTCCGCCCGTCGACGCCGGTTTGCCCTGATCACGGCGGGTCCGCTGCTCGCCGCCCTGCTCGCCGGTGCCGGCGCCGACCCGGCCACGGCCGGCCCGCCCGCCGACCCGGCCAGCCCGGCCGCCCCGGGGTGGGTGACCAGTTGGGGCGGCAGCGCGATGTCGCCGAGCGCGCTGGTGTCCGGCGTGCAGACGCTGCAGAACCAGACCGTCCGCAACGTGATCTACACCAGCACCGGCGGCGACCAGCTACGGATCCGGGTCAGCAACGCCTTCGGGGACCGGGCCGTGCGGATCGGCGCCGCCACGGTGGCCCGGCAGTTGCGCGACGCCGGCCTGGACCCGGCGACGGTGCACCGGCTGACCTTCGCCGGGCGGCCGGCGATCACGCTGGCCCGCGGCGGCAGCGCGGTCAGCGACCCGGTCCGGATGCGGGTGCCGGCGCTGGCCAACCTCGCGGTCAGCCTCTACCTGCCGGACTTCACCGGCCCGGCCACCTACCACCAGGGCCCGCAGCAGACCAACTACCTGGCCCCCGGCGACGCCACCGGCAGCACCGGCGCAGCGGCCTTCACGACCGTCGGCACCTGGTTCTTCCTGGACGCCGTGCAGGTGCGCGGCCCGGCCCGGTCGGCGATCATCGCGTTCGGCGACTCGATCACCGACGGCGCGAACGGCCAGGTCAACGCGAACACCCGGTGGCCGAACTACCTGGCCCGCCGGCTGGCCGACCGGTTCGGCGCCGCCGCGCCGGCGGTGGTGGACGAGGGCATCTCCGGCAACCGGATCCTGAACGACTCGGTCTGCTTCGGCGTGAACGCCCCGGCCCGGCTCGACCGGGACGTGCTCAGCCAGCCCGGCGCCCGGGCCGTCATCCTGCTCGAGGGCATCAACGACCTCGGCTTCAGCCAGACCCCGAACGCCGATTGCACCGCCCCGAACACCGAGGTCAGCACCGACCAGCTGATCGCCGGCTACCGCCGGATCATCGCCCGGGTACACGCGGCCGGCCTGAAGATCTACGGCGGCACCCTGATGCCGGCCGAGGGCTTCTTCTACTGGTCGCCCGCCGCCGAGGCCAAGCGCCAGGTCGTCAACACCTGGATCCGCACCGCGCACGCCTTCGACGGCGTCATCGACTTCGACCGCGCCGTGAGCTACCCCGGCCACCCCGACCTGCTCGACCCCAAGTACGACTCCGGCGACCACCTGCACCCCAACGACGGCGGCTACCAGGCCATGGCCAACACCATCGACCTGACCCAACTCACCCACTGACCCGCGGCCGCCTGTGGATCACTGACCTGGGAACTCCGTCCGCAGGATGTCAGCGGATCGCTCCGGTAGGTCGGGCTGGCCGCTCGCGAAGCTGCCAATGTAGTCGGGCGGGAGTTGGGTCAGTTCGGCGGCGCGGCGGAGGTCTTTGGGGCGGGCGACGGCCAGGCGCATCTGGATCAGGTCGGCGCGGGTGAGGTAGCGGATCGGGACGCCGTCGGCGGTGTGCGCGACCAGGGCGCGGGCGTGGAAGTCGGCGACCGCCAGGGTGCCCCAGGGCAGGGCCGGGGTGCAGCAGTCGCCGCTTGCGCAGGCGGTGCGGAAGACCACTTTGGGCCGGGCGAAGGCGGGCTCGGTAGTGGGCAGCGGGTGGCCGTCGTCGTCGGTCAGCGCGGCGCCGGCGGCGGCGAAGGCGACGGCCATCCGGGCCGCGTCCGGGGCGGCGCCGGACCACAGCAGGTCGAGGTCGCCGGTGAGCTCGGTGGAGCCGTGCATGATGCCGGCGACCTGGCCGATCACCGTCACCACGGCGCCGTGCCCGGCCAGCAGGCGCAGCAGCGGCAGCGGGTCGAAGCCGACCGCGTCGTCGGTGTCGACGGTGCCGGCCGCGTCGTCGGCGTCGTCGTGCGAACGGCCGGTCGGCGCCCGGCCGGCGGTGTGCTCGGCCAGCCGGCGCACCGCCCCGGTCAGCCGCCGGATCGGCTCGTCGTCCAGCCCGGTCGCCACCGGACCATCCTGCCGGACGCCGACCGCCCCCGGCGGGCCCGGCCGGCCAGGTGACTGGCCGGGCCGCCAGGGTGGCGACCCGCGGCGGGCTACGTCGCCGTGCAGCGCAGGTTGGCCAGGGGCTGGTTCGGACCGTTCACCTGCATGCCGAAGCTGGTGGAGGCGCCCGGTGCGAGCGCCGAGTTGAAGTTGACCCCGCCGATGCTCACCGCGGCGCCGGTCTGGGTGAGCGTCGAGTTCCAGGAATTGCTGACCTGCTGGCTGCCGGCGAACGAGAAGCCGACCGTCCAGGTGCGGATCGGCACGGTCCCGTTGTTGGTGACGGTGAAGTTGGCGATGTAGCCGGTCTGCCAGTCGCTGGCCACCGACGCGGTGGCCGCGCAGCTCGGGCTCCCGGCCGGCGGCGAGGACGGCGGGCTGCTCGGCGGCGACGAGGGCGGCGAGGTCGGCGGGGTGGTCGGCGGGGTGCCGGGGCCGGTCCCGGTGGTGTAGCTGACCCGGGTGTACGCCGGGCCGCACTGGTTCGCGCAGCTGGCCGGCAGCGAGAACGAGTAGACCCGGCCGTTGTTGATCAGCGTGTCGTTGACGTCCCGGACCCGGATCTGGAAGTCGGTGCCGCCGGCGGTCAGGCCGCTGGTGATGAACGCCTGGCCCATGTCGCCGTCCATCTGGGCGGGCACCCAGGCCCCGTTCTGGAAGTACTCGACGCTGTGGATGCCGTTCGCCAGGTGCGAGACGGACAGCGCGCCCCACCAGCGCTGCGCCCCCTGCAGGAAGCCGATCTGGATGTCGCCGGTGTAGTTCGGCGCCGGGATGTACGACCAGGAGAGGTGCCGGTTGTTCCACTTGTTCGGCAGCCCGGTGGTCGCCGCCCCGTTCAGCTGGAACCGGCTCAGCGACGAGGTCACCAGGTCGAGGTGGTACGGGTCGTCGCGGCACCACCCGTTCGAGTCACCGCAGCTGTCGGCGACCAGCATGTTCAGCGTGGCGCCGTTGAACTGGTCGCTCACGAACGAGCCGTTGCGGCAGAACGCCTGGTTGGGTGCGCCGTCGTTGGTGCCGGTGCAGAAGTCGCCGATCGTGACCTTCACCCAGCGGCCGCAGTTGTGGCCGTTGTTCCAGGCGCCGATCTTCGGGTCGCCGGCCGGCATCGGCCGCGGGAAGAAGTCGTACACCCGCGGGGTGTTGTAGACGTTCAGCGCGACGAAGTCCGGCGAGTCGAGCTGGTCCTGCGGCATCCCGCAGCCGCCGTAGGGCTGGCCGAGGCCGTCGAAGTGGGTGGCGTTCGCGGTCACCCCGGCCGCCGGCGGGTCGGGCAGCGCCCCGGCCGGCAGCTGGCTGGCCAGCAGCAGGCCGGCGGCGCCGAGCACCGCGAACAGGAGCAGTCGTCCCCGAGCACGCGCATGCCTCATTGCGGATCCCTTCGCGCTCCCGCTGGTAGGGGTCGCCGCAAGAGGAAGAAGGACGGAGCGCAGAAGCCAGCCTAGGAGCGTCGATCGGCGCCGGTCAACGAAATCTTCCGGACGCCGACCGGACGGTGCCGGGCCGTGGGCGCAGCAGAATAGGCACACTCGGACACGAAGCAGCCCAACCGAGCCTTGACCGACCTGGTTACGCCGGCCTACCGTGCCGTTACTTTCAGTTGTCTTCCGAAAGTTTTCAGGCCGCCTCTCCGCTACGGAGGCCCGCGATGAAACAGCCCACCCCGACCACCCGCCACCGCGGCGCGCGGCGCCGTCCGGTACCGCACCCGCTCAGGACCCTGGTGTCGGTGCTGGCCGGGCTACTCGTGGCGCCGGCGGTCGCGGCCAGCGCCGCCCCCACGGCAGCCACGGCCAGCGGCGCCAACCCGACCGGCGATCCCGACTCGTACATCGCCACCGCCGCCGGCCCCGGCCGGTTCCCGCTGGTCGCCGACCGGGCCGCCGCGCCACTGGTGGTCAGCGCCGCCGACCACCCCGGCGTGCTGCGGATGGTCGACGACCTGCAGAGCGACCTGGCGAAGGTCACCGGAGTGCGGCCCGCCGTCGTCCGGGACCGGGTCCCGCGCGGTAGTGAACCGGTGCTGGTCGGCACGATCGGCCGCAGCCCGCTGATCGACCGGCTCATCGCCACCCGCAGGCTGGACGTCACCGGCATCGCCGGCAAGTGGGAGACCTCGCTGCAGCAGGTGGTCAGCAACCCACTGCCCGGCGTCCGGCGGGCGCTGGTGATCGCCGGCAGCGACCAGCGCGGCACGATCTACGGCGGGTACGACGTCGCGAAGCGGATCGGTATCTCGCCCTACTACTGGTGGGACGATGTGCCGGCCCGGCACCAGCCAGCGCTGTACGTGCTGCCCGGCCGGCACACCCAAGGCACGCCGGCGGTGAAGTACCGCGGCTTCTTCATCAACGACGAGAACCCGGCCACCGGCACCTGGGCGCCAGCCACCTTCGGCCCCGGCCTGGCGCCGGGCAACCCGGGCGGGCTCAACCACGCCTACTACGCCAGGATTTTCGAGACCATGCTGCGGCTGAAGGCGAATTATCTCTGGCCGGCGGTCTGGGGCCGCGCCTTCGCCGAGGACGACCCGGTCAACCACGCCACCGCCACCGAATACGGCGTGGTGATGGGCACCTCGCACGAGGCGCCGATGATGCGCGGCATCGAGGAATGGAACCGGCACGCGGTCGCCGCGGTGCGCGACTCCGCCGGCAACATCGTCACGCCCGGGCACGACCCGTACGGCGGCACCGGCGAGTGGAGTTTCCGGCGCAACGCCGACGCCATCAAGGCGTACTGGGCGGACGGTATCCGCCGGATGGCGACCGAGAACTTCGACGGTGTGGTGACCCTCGGCATGCGCGGCAACGGCGACGTTGGGCTGCCCGACGGCGACGGCATCGATCTCATGCAGAACATCATCAGCAGCGAGCGGGAAATCCTCGGCCAGGTCACCGGCAAGGACGCCACGACCATCCCGCAGGTCTGGACGCTGTACAAGGAAGTACAGCGCTACTGGGACAAGGGCCTGCGCGCGCCGGACGATGTGACCGTCGTTTTCACCGACGACAACTGGGGCAACGTCCGGAAGCTACCGGACCCGAGCCTGGCCCCGCGCAGCGGCGGCTACGGCCTCTACTACCACTTCGACTACGTCGGCGGCGGCCGCAACTACAAGTGGGTCGACACCGCCAACCTCGCCAACACCTGGGAACAACTGCACCAGACCTACGCGCACGGCGTCGACCGGCTCTGGGTGGCGAACGTCGGCGACATGAAGAACGAGGAGCAGCCACTGCAGTTCTTCCTCGACTACGCCTGGAACCCGAACGCGCTGCCGGTTTCGGCGCTGCCGCGGTGGGAACGCCAGTACGCCGCGCAGAACTTCGGGCCGGCGCCGGCGGCGGCCATCGCCGATGTGCTGCACGCCTACTCGGTGCTGCAATCCCGACGGAAGCCGGAACTGCTGAACCGGGCCATCACGCTGGACCCGACCAAGAACGTCGGCACCGACTCCGGTGCGGTCCTGTACGACGACCAGGCCACCCCGTTCAGCCTGTCAAACTACCGGGAGTTGGACTCGGTCACCGCGCAATGGCAACAGGTCGCGGCCGCGGCCGAACGGATCGGCCGGAGCCTTCCGGCGGCCGCCCAGGACGCCTACTTCCAGCTGGTGCTCTACCAGATCAAGGCGACCGCGAACCTGTACGCGCTGCGCGCCGCCGAGTTCACCAACATCCTGTACGCGGCGCAGGGCCGGGCCGCCACCAATGACCTGGCCGACATCGCCGAGGCGCGGTTCACCGACGACCAGAAACTGTCCGGCAAATACAACACCGGCATTGCCGGCGGGAAATGGAACGGCTGGCAGACCCAGCCGCACATCGACTACGGGGACATCGCCCGGTACGGCCCGAACGCGCCCTGGCAACAGCCGGAACTGAACAACGTGGCACTGCCGGACGTGATCTTCCCGGCGCTGCGGCGGATCACCGTACCGGCGGCGGCGGACCTGGGCGTCGCGATCGACGGCTCCACCCAGTGGTGGCCAGCGGCGACCGCCCCGGCGGTGCTGCCCACGTTCAGCCCGTACCAGACCGGGCCGGCCCAGTACATCGACGTGTTCAACCGCGGCACCGCCGGATTCGACTACCGGATCCGGCCGGCCGTCGGCTGGCTGACCGTCACGCCGGACCGCGGCCGGGTCGGCAAGCAGGTCCGGGCCACCGTGCGGGTGGACTGGTCGCGGGCGCCGGCCGGCACCACGACGGTGCCGATCACGGTGACCGGAGCCGGGCGCAGCCTGGTCGTCCAGGCCGTCGTGACGAACCCGAACCTGCGCCGATCGCAGCTGTCCGGGTTCGTCGAGGCCAACGGGGTCGTCTCGATGGAGGCCGCGCACGCCACCCGGATCACGGACGGCAACGGTGGCCTGGCCAACTGGACGCGGATCCCGGACATCGGCCGGACCGGGGACGGGATGACGCCGACCCCGGCCACCGCGCCGAGCCAGGCCGTCGGTGCCGGGCCGCGGCTGGACTACACGATGACCCTCACCAGCACCGGCCCGGTGCAGGTCTGGGCGTACCTCTCACCGCGCAACAACGTGCTGCCGTCGGACGGCCTGAAGTACGCGATCTCCATCGACGGCGCCGCCCCGCAGGTCGTCAACATCACCACCGCGACCGGCTCGAACGACACCTCGATGAACCGGCAGTGGGAACGGAACACCTCGGACAACGTGAACCGCACCGGCACCACCCACCTGATCAGCTCGCCCGGGGTGCACACGCTCCGGTTCTGGATGATCGACCCGACCGTGGTGGTGCAGAAGCTGGTGGTCGACACCGGTGGGCTGCGACCCAGCTACCTGGGGCCGCCGGAGAGCATGCGAGTCCCGATCAGGTGACTTCGCTGGCCTGACTCCTACTGGGCGGTAATATCCGGATCGCGACCCGGATATTACCGCCCAGGCCGCTTATGTCCGTCGATACTCCGCGCGCACATGGGAGGGCGACGATGCCGCTTCCGCGAGGTCTCCACGTCCGCCGGCTGGGCCGGATCCTGCTCACCGTGGCGGCGGTGATCGCCGTGGCCGGGGTGCCGCTGGTCGCCGCCGCACCGGCCAGCGCCGACACCGGCCCGGCCGGCGACGCGTTCTACGTCCCGCCGAACCCGCTGCCCGCCGGCAGCCCCGGCGACGTGATCTGGTGGCGCGGCTCGGCCTCGCCGGTCGGGTCGGCGCGGGCCTGGCAGGTGCTGTACCGGTCGACCACCGCCGCCGGCACCGCCACCGCGGTTTCCGGGACGGTCCTGGTGCCGACCGCGCCGTTCGCCGGCACCCGCCCGGTGGTCGCGTACGCCGCCGGCACCCAGGGCTGGGGCGACCAGTGCGCGCCGTCCAAGTCGATCGCCAGCAACAGCTTCGACGAGCAGTTCGCGGTGACCAACCTGCTCAACCGGGGCTGGGCGGTCGCCGTCACCGACTACCCGGGCCTCGGCACACCCGGCGACGAGACCTACAACGTCGGCATTCCCGAGGGCTTCGCCGTCCTCGACTCGCTGCGCGCGGCCACCCGGCTGGCGCCGGCCGCGCTGAGCCCGGCCGCGCCGATGGCCATCGAGGGCTACTCGCAGGGTGGCGCCGCCGCCGGCTGGGCCGCCCAGCAGCTGCCGTCCTACGCACCGGAACTGCGGCTGGCCGGCATCGCCGCCGGCGGCACGCCGGCCAACCTGCAGGCCGTCGCGAGAAACATCAACGGCACGCCGTTCTTCGCGTTCCTGGCCGGCACCGCGATCGGCTTCAACGCCGCCTATCCGGCAGCCGTCGCCCTGCAGAGCCGGCTCACCCCGGTCGGCAAGGCCGCTGTCGCCACCCTGAACGGGCTCTGCCAGCTCCCGGCACTGGCCCTGTTCGCCGGCCAGCGAATCGAGAACTTCACCGTCGGCGGCGTCAACCCGATCACCGTCCCGGCCATCGCCGCCGTACTGAACCAGAACAACCTGGGCACCAGCCGCCCCACCGTCCCGATCCTGCAATACCACGGACTATTCGACGAGGTCATCCCGTACTCGGTCGAAAACACCCTGCACAACCAGTGGTGCGCCGCCGGCACCCGCACCCAACTCCGCGGCTACCTCGCCGAACACGTCCTGACCCAGGTAGTAGCCCAAACCGACGTCACCAACTACCTGTCCGCCCGCTTAGCCGGCACCCCTGCCCCGTCGAACTGCTGAAACTGCCTCAATGTTGGTACAGACTGGCTTGGCTCCCTCTGCGCTGAATGATCACTATCTGTTACGAACGGCGGTCGGGGCCCGCCGATGCGGGCCCTCGGACAGAACGGGGGACGAATGACAGATTTCACCGGCGCAGCATGGAGCAAGAGCAGTTTCAGCGGAGGTGCCGAGCAGAACTGTGTCGAGGTAGTCGACCTCGGTTCTAGCGGCGTGGTCGTGCGGCACTCGAAACACCCGACCGGCTTCGCACTCACATTCAGTGCCGGCGAGTGGGACGCCTTCATCCGGGGTGTCACGGCCGGCGAGTTCGCCAGCCATAGCTCGCCAGCCGGAGGCGGTCAGTCAACCGGTCAGACTGGGCCAATCACGGGGCAGACCGCCAGAGGTAGCTGACGAGCGGGTTTGCTCTTCCCATCCAGGTCAGGAGGTCGGGATGGGTGTGAGCCCGTTGGTGCGGCGCCGGCGACTCGCGGCTGAACTGCGTCGCCTGCGGGCCACTGCAGCGAAGACCGTCGAAGATGTGGCGGAATATCTGGAATGTTCCACCGCGAAGGTGCGGCGGATCGAGGCCGGGCAGGTCGGCACGCGTGTGCAGGATGTCCGGGATCTCCTCGACTGTTACGGGGTCACCGGCCCCGAGCGAGACAAGCTGGTGGAACTGAGCCGGCAGGCGCGCGCTCGGGGCTGGTGGCACAACTACGCAGACCTGGTGTCCGAGGAGTTCGTGACCTATCTCGGCCTAGAGGACGAGGCCAGCACGATCGCCACATACGAGACGTACTTCATTCCTGGTCTGCTACAAACCGAGCAATACGCAAGGGCAGTGATGACCGGCCGGCCGCATGCGACGCTGCCAGTTGTTGAACGCGGACTGGAGATACGCCGCATGCGCTGGCAACTGCTCGATCGGAGCGACGCCCCGCAACTACACGCCCTTGTCGAGGAAAGTGCGTTGCGTCGAACCTCCGAGCGTAAGGGCCTGATGGCCGAGCAATACGATCGTCTCATGTCGGCGGCGACACTGCCGCACGTAACCATCCAGATCCTGCCGTTGTCGACCGGCTCCCATCCGGACGGCGGGTTCCCGTTCACACTGCTCGGATTCAGCGATCCCGCCGATCCGAAGATCGGGTATGCCGAACTACTCATCAGCGAGCACTACACCGACGACGCGAAGCACATCGGGCGATATCAGGCGGCCTTTGCGCAGTTGCAGGCGCGGGCGTTGAGTCCAGATGAGTCGGTGGCGCTGATCAAGGCGTGTGGGCGGGAGCTTCAGTGAGGGCGGGCCCCGCGGTGAGCGACCGGTCGCTCGGCTTCCAGCCAGGCAGGCACACGAGTACCCACTACCACAGTCGGTAATCATCTCTACACTCTTCGTGTCCGAACCTACGGAGAGCAGGGGTGGCGACGATGCGGAGACGGCTCATCCGGTTAACGATCATGACGGGGCTGCTGGCGGTGCCAGCCGGGTGGGCGGCCCCGGCCCAGGCCGGCAGCGCCGGCGGCCCGCCGAGCGTGGAGCCGGCTGGGACCGACCCGCACCTGGTCGCGCTCAACCACGTCGCCGGCCAGATCCTGGACATCTCCCCCGGCCGCATCCTCTACCGCACCGGCACGACCGAGCTCCGGCTGCGCATCAAGGACCGGCGGACCGGCCGGGACCAGACCGTGCCCGGCACGTACGCCAGCATCCCGTACGCGCGGCTGGGGCCGAACGGGGCGGCGTTCGTCGCCTGGCCCGGTGGCGACACGGAAGACCGGGTCACGGTCTGGACCGGCAGCCGGCTGCTCGACCTGGGCAGCGTGCACACGGCGGCGTCGGTCCGGCTGCGCCGCGGTCACCTGCTGTGGGTCCGGAACCACGTGTTGCGGGTGTACGACATGGCGACCCGGGTGACCCACCCGATCACCACGGATGCGGCCGAGACCGGCAACGAGGTGCTGCCGAACGGCGACGTCCTGTTCACCCGGTTCGACCGCTCGGTGGGCCGGAACCGGATCTTCCGCAAGCACTTCGGCATCGAGACGGTGCTGCCGGTCGCGACCCGGGTCGTCCAGGACCCGGTGGCGGACGCCAACACGGTCGTCTACCAGGGCACCGACGGGCCGGTGGCGGCCGGCTTCGGCCTCTGGCAGCTGGGCCGGACGGCCCTCACCCACCTCGCGCCGACCGCACCGGCCGGCACCCGCCAGCCGGGCACCGGC
This sequence comes from uncultured Actinomycetota bacterium, assembly GCA_963714145.1. Classification (GTDB taxonomy): domain Bacteria; phylum Actinomycetota; class Actinomycetes; order Mycobacteriales; family CADCTP01; genus JBBWZH01. The sequence continues at coordinate 6,353,551 of OY970235.1, forward strand.
TACGAGACGTCCGGCGGCTGGACCGCCTTCCTCGCGGCCGACCCGGCGAACGGGCGCCTGCGGGTGTGGCTGCGCGCACCGGACGGCCTGCTCCGGTCGGTCTCCACCGCCCCGGCCGCGAGCGCCAACCTGCACCTGGTCGCGCTCAGCCCGAACGGCCAGGTGCTCTACGCCATCAACAACCGGCTGTACCTCGGCCGGCTCGGCAGCCAGCCCAGGCTGCTCGCCGACGGCCTCGGCGGTTGGGACAGCCAGCGCACCGGTGGCCAGCGGAACACCGCCCGGTACCTGGCCGGGCACTGGTACCTCGGCGCCCGCGGCACCCTGTACGTGCTGGCGAACCAGGTGCTGCGGCCGGTCGGGCCGGACGGACCGCGGTAGCGCCCGGGCCGCCCGGAAAACCTGCTGACCCGGCGCCGCGGCGCCGCATACGGTCGCCGGATGGACAACGCGCCTGAGCAGAACGAGGCGGAGCAGATCGCCGCGGTCAAGGAAGGGGCGTGGCGGGAGGTCATCCGCATCGACGGCGCTCTCGAGCGTGGCGAGATCGATGTCGCCGGCTGGCACGCGGAGTGGCTGGCGATCGTCGAGCCGGCGTACCTGGCCGGGGACAACCCGCGGGCGCAGTCCGGGATGTCTGGTGACGCGGCGAGATGGATGCGGGGCCGGCGGCTGCTGACCGACGCGCTGCCCGGCGACTGCACGCTGCTCGACATCGGCTGCGCCGGCGGGCATCTGCTGGAAACCCTGGTCGAGTGGGCCGCCGCGGACGGCGTCACCGTCGAGCCGTACGGCGTCGACATCTCCGCCGGGCTGGCCGACCTGGCCCGCCGCCGCTGCCCGCAGTGGGCCGACCGCATCGTCACCGCCAACGCCGCGACCTGGCGCCCACCCCGCCGGTTCGAAGTGGTCCGCACCGGCCTGGAGTACGTCCCGGCCAGCCAGGCCGGCGCCTACCTGCGCCACCTGATCGATCACACCGTCGCCCCCGGCGGCCGCCTGATCATCGGCGTCTACAACGAGGAACGCGACCGCACCAGCATCGAGGATCGGGTGCGCGCCCTGGGCTATCCGGTGGCCGGCCGCACCTCCCGCCCGCACCGCCACCCGGCCATCGCCTACAAGGCCTGCTGGCTGGACCCGCCGTCCGAACCCGCGTCCTGATCGGCTCCGCCGCGCCCGCCGCGCGCACCGGCCCACGGCACCCGCACCGGACCCATGCGAGGATCATCCGGACACTGCCACCGCGCCGGGCCGTACTGCGGGCCCGCCGCCGAGGTGAGGTGAGGGCCTGGTGCGCGTTCACGTGATCCACGAGAACCCCGACTGGTACCCGCCGTTCGCCGCCGCGTTCGACGCGGCCGGCATCGAGCACGAGCAATGGCTGCTCGGCGCCGGCCCGCTCGACCTGGCCGAGGCACCGCCGCCGGGGGTGTTCTGGTCCCGGATGAGCGCGTCGGCGCACACCCGGGGGCACCCGCTGGCGAAGGAACACACCCGGGCGGTGCTGTCCTGGCTGCGGGCGCACCGGCGCCGGGTGGTGAACGGCCGGCGGGTGCTGGAACTGGAGATGAGCAAGGTCGACCAGCTGGCCACGCTGCGGGCGGCCGGCATCGAGGTGCCGCGCACGGTCGCGGTGGTCGGCCCGGACGACCTGCTCGCCGCCGCCGGCAAGCTGCCGACGCCGTTCGTGCTCAAGCCGAACCAGGGCGGCAAGGGGCTGGGCGTACACCGCTTCGACAGCGTCGACGCGCTGGCCGAACACCTTGCCTCGCCCGGCTACCAGCAGCCCGTGGACGGGATCACGCTGCTGCAGGAGTACCTGCCGGCGGCGCGGCCGTTCATCACCCGGGTCGAGATCGTGGCCGGCGAATTCGTCTACGCGATCGCCGCGGACACCGCCCGCGGCGGCTTCGAGCTCTGCCCGGCCGACGCCTGCGGCACCGACGGCGGCAACCTGTTCTCGCTGCGCGAGGGCTTCGACCATCCGATCATCGGCCAGTACCTCGACTACGCCGCGAAGCACGGCATCGAGGTGGCCGGGTTCGAGTTCATCGAGACCGCGGACGGCCGGCTGGTCACGTACGACGTGAACACCAACACCAACTACAACGCCGGGGTGGAGGCGGTGGCGCCGCGGTCCGGCCCGGGCGCGATCGCCGCCTTCCTCGGCCGCCTTCTGGACGAGGAGCGGGCCCGCTGATGCGCTTCGGATACTGGATGCCGGTCTTCGGCGGCTGGCTGCGCAACGTCCCGGACGAGGGGATGAGCATCGCCTGGCCGTACCTCCGCGACCTGACCGTGGCCAGCGAGCAGCAGGGCTTCGACCTCGCCCTGGTCGCCGAGCTGAACCTGAACGACATCAAGGGCCACCGGGCGCCGGCGCTGGACGCCTGGACGCTCGCCCCGGCGCTGGCCGCGGTCACCCGGACGCTGGAGCTGATGCTGGCGGTCCGGCCGAACTACCACTCGCCCAGCCTGACCGCCAAGGCACTGTCTACTTTGGACACCATCGCGCCCGGCCGGATCAGCCTGAACGTGGTCTCGTCCTGGTGGAAGGACGAGGCGGCGCAGTACGGCGCACCGTTCGACGTGCACGACGCCCGGTACGCCCGCACCGAGGAATGGCTGGGGCTGGTCCGGCGGCTGCTCACCGAGGAGACGGTGACCCACACCGGGCCGCTCTACCAGCTGGCCGGCACCGTGCTGGAACCCAAGCCGTCCCGGCCACCGACCGTCTACATGGGCGGCGAGTCGCCCCGGGCCAAGGAGATCATCGCCGCCGGCGGGGACGCGTACGTGATGCACGGCGACCCACCGGACGTGATCGCGGCGAAGGTCGCCGACCTGACCGCCCGGCGCCAGCCCGGCCAGCCCGCCATGCACTTCGGCGTCTCCGGCTACGTGATCTGCCGGGACACCGAGGCCGAGGCGCAGGCCGAGCTGGACCGGGTGCTGGACGTACGCGCGTCCCCCGAGGCGTACGCGTCCTACCAGGACTTCATCGAAGGCTCGCAGCTCGAGTCGCGGGTCTCGCTGGAGGAGTACAGCGTCTCCAACCGCGGCCTGCGCGCCGGCCTGATCGGCACCCCGGAGCAGATCATCGACCGGATCCGCGGCTACGAGCGGGCCGGCGTCGACCTGATGCTGCTGCAGTTCTCCCCGCAGCACGAGGAGATGGCCCGCTTCGGCGCGTCGGTGATCAAGCCGTACACCGCCGGCTGACGCCGGGCCCGCGGCCGGGCCCGGCGCCGGTCGGGCCTACAGGTACAGCCCGGACGGGGTGCTGACCGCCCACACCCCGGTCCGGACGAGGTCGAGCATGGTGGCGGTGCGCAGCTCCGCGCCGTCGGCCAGCACCGAGCGACGGACCAGCTCCCGCAGGTCGGCCCCGGACGCCCCGCCGGTCACCGAGGCGACCGACATCAGCTCCACCTGGGCCGCCAGCGGGCCCAGGTAGCGCCGCAGGATCGCCCCGCGCAGGGCGGTGTCCGGCAGCGGCAGCTCGATGATGCGGTCGAACCGGGCCGCCCGCACCGCCGCGTCGTCCAGCGCCCGGGCGTCGTTGGTGGTGGCGACCGTGACCACGTCGGTGTGCCGGCTCATCGCGCCGTCCAACGCGGTGAGGAAATCGTGCAGCGCGATGTCGTGCCGGCCGGACCGGGTGCCGACGACCAGGTCGATGTCCTCCAGCAGCACCAGCGCCGGCGCCAGCCGGGTCAGCTCCGCGTAGAGCTTGCCCAGGTGCGCGGCGATCGCGATCGCCGAGCAGGACACCACGGTCACCGTGCCGACCAGCTCGGCGGCCAGCACCCGGCAGATGGCGGACTTGCCGGTGCCCGGCGGCCCGGCCAGCAGCAGCCCGCGGTTGGTGCCGAGGCCCAGGTCGGTGAGCAGCTGCCGGCGGTCGGACAGCGCGCTGAGGTTGAGGTCGATCTCGGCCCAGACCTCCTCCGGCACGATCACCTCGGACCGGTTGGCGGTCGGCACCGGCACGCACTGGATGCGCAGCCCCCGGTCGCCGTCGTCGACGTGCAGGCAGCGGCCGCGCAGGTGGTTGTGCTCGCCGCGGGCCCGGCCGACCAGATCGTGCAGGTAGCTCTCGGCCTCGGCGGCCCGGTCGGCCCGGACGTGCACGGCGATCCACTTGTGGTCCCACCGGGTGTCGATGCTGACCACCGCGGGCACCGGCAGCAGCGTCTCGGCGGCGAACGCGGCGACCAGCGCGCTCGGGATCCGCTCGGTGGTGTCGTCCAGCTCCAACCGGTCCCACCGGGGGCTCTGGTCGCTGCTCTGCCCGGCCATCTCGTACGGCGGGTGGGTGCGCAGGTCGATCCCGAACGCGCGGGCGACCAGCGGTGCGGTGAACGGGCCGAGCGCCTCGGTCACCGCGACCACATCGGCCGCGCTGGCGCCGAGGTGCCGGCGGGCGAACTCGTCATCGTCCTCGGCAGCGCGCAGTGGCAGGCTGCCGTCGAGCAGGTGGGCCAGCCAGGACAGTGTGTCCCGGACGTCGGTGGGCATCGAACGGCGTGGCTCCGGGAACCGGGCCAGCGGGCTGTTGCGCTCTGGTTCGGCCGTCATCTGGTCACCTCCCTGCAGCGTGGTTGCGTGACACCTCCTCCGACTCAGCTGCCCTGGAGGCGCCACCGGACACCGAACTCGTACACATCAGAGCAACCGTACGACCGTGTCTCGAATGTCCGCCACCAGGTTCCGGATCGATCCCCCATCCGGGGCGGAAAGCCCGGCGAGGCCCGGCGGGGTCGCCGCCGGGCCTCGGAGTCTGATGTGGACGGTGCCGCGCTGGCGCCGAAGATCAGCGCGGGATCGAGGTGTGCTTGAACTCGTTCAGGTTCGGCCAGCCGCCGGCCAGGTCGACCACCCGCTCGATGTTCCGGACCGAGGCGTCCACCGGGGAGCCGGCCGGGGCCCGGTCCATCAGCCGGACGAACACCGCCTCGGCACCGACGATGAAGGTCGGTACGCCCCAGACGCTGTGCGAGCCGACGAACTGCTCGTGCTCGGCCTGGACGGTGGCCAGCGGCGCACCGGAGTCGATCTTCTCGAACACCTGCGCCGCCGGGACGCCGTGCTCGGTGAGCACCCGCTCGACCACCGCGCGGTCCTCCAGGTGCAAGCCGTCGTCGTGCCGGGCGGCGAACAGGGCCCGGTGCACGGCCGGGAACTGCGCCGGGAACTCGTCCCGGACGACCACGCCGGCCTGCAGCGCGATGATCCCGGTGTCTTGCTCTGGCTTCTCCCAGACGCTCGGGGCGCCTTCGGTGACATGCGCCTGCCCGAGCGAGAACGGCAGGAACCGCACGTCCCATTCGGCGCCACCGGCGAGCCCGGTCAGGATGTGCTCGTGCGCGTTACGCGCGAACGGGCACCGGTAATCCCAGGTAACTGCGAAAGAGACCGACATACCAGCAGCAACACCGCTGCGGTGCGGCGCTGTTCCCCCCACCGGTATGCCGATCTCCATTGCGATGCGACCCTTACCGCCGAATCGCGGCTAGCGGATCAGCGCTGCGTCAGGGCCGCGTCAGCGGCCTGGATGTCCTTGAAGAAGCGGCGGTGCACGCGCAGCTTCTCCGCGCCGACCGGGATCACCTGCCAGACGCCGGACGTCGGGCCGAGCCGGGTGGCCCGGGGCAGTTCGGTGACGACGCCCTTGGCCTTCTTCATGCTCATCGGGCCGGCGTCCAGGACCAGGATCCGGGCCGGGGTGACGACGAAGATCCGGTACCGGTTCAGGCCGAGGAAGAAGAAGATGCCGCCGAGCGCGGCAAGGTACTGGCTACGCGTCTGCGCGCCGAACACGGCCTGCACGGGTTCGCCGGGTGCGAGATACGGAGTGGCCGACTCCCGCATAGCGTCACGGAGCGCCATTGTTTTCCCCCAGATGGGTGACGAGTGGGATAGAAGCGGCACGGAGCGTAGCTCCAGGAAATTGGCGAAGCAATCCGAGCAAGCCGCTGAGCACGTAGTTCGCCCCAAGAGGCGGGCCAGCCGCCCGTTGGCCCGGCAACTGGGCGACCTACCCGGCTCCGGCCGGGGCGGTCGGCGACCAGCTCGACCACTCGGGACACTGATCGGCGGTTGTCCCGGCTATCGGCGCCGCTCCGCCACCGGCCGGCCAGAACCTGCTCGCCGGATGGCTGTATACCGTCGAACCGTCTACCATATGTAGTTAGTTGCGTACGTTGTGTAGTTGGTTGATCTCGACCCGGGGGCGTCGCTGGCCGGCGGTGACGCCCGGCGCGATGCGGATTCCTGCCGACAGCACGCGCGACGGGGGGCGTCTCGACGTGAACCGAACTGCGACGCGGCTGCTGACCTTCCGGCTGGACGGGCGGGACCACGCGCTGCCGGTCGACCAGGTGGTCGAGGTGGTGCGGATGGTGGCGATCACCCCGCTGCCGGACGGGGCGCCCTGGGTGGCGGGCGTGCTCAACTACCGCGGGCGGGTGATCCCGGTGATCGACCTGCGGGTCCGGCTCGGGCTGCCGCGCCGCGAGCCGGACCTGTCCACGCCGCTGATCGTGGTCGACGCCGGCCCACAGCCGGCCGCGCTGCTGGTCGACGAGGCGGACGAGGTGCTGGCGCTGCCGGCGGACGCGGTGCAGCCGCCGGACCCGGTGGCCGCCGCGTCCCCCGCGGTGACCGCCCTGGCCCGGCACGGCAAGCGGCTGATCGTGCTGCTGGACGCGGCCCGGCTGACCGCCGGTTGCGCCGACGGCGCCAGGCCCGGCCCGGCGTCGACCGGCGGTGGAATCCATGCGGCTGCCCGCTGACCCGGACCGGACGGCCCGGTTCCGTGACCTGGTCCGGAGCCGGATCGGGCTGGCCCTGCCGCCGCGCGGACCGGACCTGGCCCGGGCGGTCCGCCAGGCCACCGAGGAGACCGCCGTCCCGGACGCGGACACGCTCTACCGCCTGCTGGCTGCCCGGGCGCTGCCCGGCGAGCCGCTGGACGCCCTGGTCGGCGCGCTGAACATCAGCGAGACGCACTTCTTCCGGGACGCCAGCCAGATGGCGACGCTGGAGCGGGTCGTGCTGCCGGAGCTGATCGCGCGGCGCCGGCCGGAGCGGCGGCTGCGGGTGTGGAGCGCCGGCTGCTCCACCGGCGAGGAGCCGTACACGCTGGCCATGCTGATCCACCGGCTGCTCCCGGACCGGCCGGCCTGGGATGTGCTGGTGCTGGGCACCGACATCAACGGCCGATCCCTGGCCACCGCCCGGCGCGGCCGGTACCGGGCCTGGTCGCTGCGCGGGATGCCGGAATCGGCACAGGCCGCGTACCTGCGACCGGCCGCCGACGGCCAGGTGCAGATGACGCCGGAGATCCACCGGATGGTCACGTTCGAGCAGCTCAACCTGGCCGGCGGCGGCTACCCGACGAGCACCGGCGCGATGGACCTGATCCTGTGCCGGAACGTACTGCTCTACTTCGAGGAGGCGGCCGCCCGGACGGTGGTCCGGCGGCTGCGCGACGCGCTGCGGGACGACGGCTGGCTGCTGCTCAGCCAGGTCGAGGCCAGCCTGGGCCACCAGGACGGTCTGGTGTCGACCCGGGCCGGCGCCACCTTCCGCTGCCGCCCGCGGGCCGGCGCCTGGGGCGACCCCCCGGCCCGGGCCGGCACCACTCCGGCGTCCGACGCAGGGGCCGTTCGACCGATAGCTGGTCGGCCGGAGTCGGCCGTACGACCGGAGCCGGGCCGGGCAGAGCCGAACCGGGCAGAGCCCGACCGGGCGGAGCCGGGCCGGGCGGGGCCCGACCGGGCGGAGCCGGCGGTGGATGAGGCGACGACCTGCGGACTGGCGATCGAGTTGTGGCAGGACGGGCAGCACGAGGCCGCGCTGGCCCGGCTGGAGCGGGCCGCCAGCCGGGATCCGCTGCTGCCGCAGGTGCACTACCTGCACGCGCTGATCATGCTCGACCGGGGCCGGGACGCCGAGGCGCTGGCCGGGTTCCGGCGCTGCACCTACGCCGACCCCGGCTTCGCGCCGGCGCACCTGGCCCAGGCCGGCGTGCTGGCCCGGCTCGGCCAGCATCACCGGGCCGGCATCGCCCTCGCCCAGGCGGCCCAACTGGCCGCTGGCCGCGAGCCGGACGAGCCGATCGTGGCCGGCGCCGACCTGCGGGTGGCCGAGGTCCGCGAGCTGATCGCCAGCCAGCGCAGGGTGCTGGCCACCGCCCTGGCCGGCGGCCCGACACCCGGCGACCGGCGGTGACCAGGGCGGCAGCGGTGACCGGAACGGCGGGCCGGGCCGCCGTGGCCGAGATCCTGGCCGAGCGGGCCCGGGCGCTGGCCGTGCCGCTGCACAGCGCGGAGCCCGCGGACACCGTCGATCTGGTGGTGCTGGCGATCGGGCCGGAGTGGTACGGGCTGGACACCCGGTTCGTGCTGGAGGTGCAGCCGCTGGTCGGGCTGGCCCGGGTGCCCGGACTGCCGTCGGTGTGGGCCGGCGTGGCGAACGTCCGGGGCACCCTCCGGCCGGTGCTGGACCTGCGGCACTACCTCGGCCTGCCGGCCGGCCCGCAACCACCGGGCGCCGGCTCCGGCCGGAAGGTGTCGCTGGTCAGCGATGCCGGGCTCACCGTCGGCCTGCTGGTGGACGACGCGGTGGAGATCCGCCGGGTGCCGGCGGCGCTGATCGGGCCGCCGCTGGTCGGGCCGACCAGCGCGGCCCGGCGACAGATCCGTGGGGTCACACCCGACCTGCTCACCGTGCTCGACGTGGCCGGCCTGCTCGCCGACCTGCGGCTGGTTGTCCGGGAGGAGCCGACATGAAGATCCGGGCGAAGATCCTGGTCGGGTTCGGGGTGCCGACGCTGGTCACGCTGGTCATCTGCGTGCTGCTGTTCCGCGCGCTGGGCAACACCCAGCACTACTCCGAGCGGGTGCGGCACACCGGTGAGGTGATCGCGGCGGCCACCCAACTGGTCCGGGAGGCGGTGGACGCGGAGACCGGGATGCGCGGCTACGTGATCACCGGTACGGACGCCTTCCTGGAGCCGTACCGGTCCGGGAACAGCGGTTTCGACGTGACCGCCGCCCGGCTGCGGGCGCTGGTATCGGACAACCCGCCGCAGGTGGACCGCGTCGACCAGATGGCCGCACTGCACCGGGACTGGCTGGACGGCATCGCGACCAAGGTGGTCGACGCCCGCCGGGACGGCGGCTTTGCCCCGGCTGCCGCGCTGATCCAGCTGGGCACCGCCAAGCGGCTGGTCGACCAGCTGCGGTCGGTCGCCAACGCCTTCATCGGCACCGAGCAGGACCTGCTCCGGACCCGGAACGCAGCCAGCGAATCGGCCGCGCACCGGGCCCAACTGCTGGCCCTGCTGGGATTGGGCGCGGTGGTGCTACTCGGGCTGGGGATCGGGATCGTGCTGTCCGGCCAGCTGGCCGGCAGCGCCCGGGACGTGACCAAGGCCGCGCACGCGCTGGCCGGCGGTGACATGGCGGTCCGCGCCGAGATCCGCGGCGACGACGAGATCGCCGAGCTGGCCACCGCGTTCAACGACATGGCCGAACAGCTGACTGCCGCCAACCGGGCCCAACGGGAGAGCAATGAGGCGCTGCAGGCGGCAGTGCAGGAGTATTCGGCGTTCGCGGCCAAGGTGGCCGGGGGTGACCTGACCGGGGTGCTCTCGGTCAACGGCAGCCAGCAGCTGACGGTGCTCTCGGCGAACCTGAACGGGATGACCAGCGGGCTGGCCGAGCTGTCCGGGCAGGTCCGGGACGGCGCGACCCAGCTGGGGTCGAGCACTTCGGAGATCCTGGCCGCGGTCAGCCAGCACACCGCGACGGCCAGCGAACAGTCCGCGGCCATCAGCGAGACCACCAGCACGGTGGAGGAGGTGCGGGTGGCCTCCGAGCAGACCGCGCGGAAGGCCGGCGACGTGGCCGAGGCGGCCCGGGCCTCGGCTGAGGTGAGCGAGCGGGGCACCGAGGCGGTCGAGGCGATCGGGCGGGCGATGGGCGAGATCAGCGACCGGGTGGAGGCGATCGCCCGGGACATCCTGGCGCTGTCCGAGCAGGGCCAGCAGATCGGCGAGATCATCGCGACCGTCAACGACCTGGCCGACCAGTCGAACATCCTGGCCCTGAACGCGGGGATCGAGGCGGCCAAGGCCGGCGAGCACGGCAAGGGGTTCGCGGTCGTGGCTACCGAGGTGCGGAACCTGGCCGAGCAGTCCAAGCAGGCCACCGGCCAGGTGCGGGCCATCCTCGGGGACATCCAGCAGGCCACCGCCGGCGCCGTGCTGGCGATCGAGCAGGGCACCAAGGTGGTCGAGGAGGGCGAGGTGCTGGCCAAGCGGGCCGGCGAGGTGATCCGCAGCCAGGCCGGCACGATCCAGCAGGCCGCGCACGCGGCGCAGCAGATCGCCGCGTCCGCGCACCAGCAGAGCGTCGGGATGGACCAGGTCGCGCAGGCCATGCAGGACCTGACCGAGAGCACCACCCAGTTCGTCGCCGGCGCCCGGCAGTCCCAGGTGGCGGCCGAGGACCTGAACCGGTTGGCGAGCCAGCTGACCTCGGTCACCGAGCGGTACCGGGTCTAGGGCGATGTCGCAGCCTGGTGCGGCCGTCGACGATCTACTCGGCCCGCTGCTGGCCGTATTCGCCGAGGAGGCCGCCGAGCACCTGCACGCGATGAACCAGTACCTGCTCGGCCTCGAGCACGGGCAGGACAACCCGCAGCTGCGCGCCGGCCTGTTCCGCGCGGCACACAGCCTCAAGGGCGCGGCCCGGGCGGTGAACCTGCTGGGCGTGGAGGCGCTCGCGCACGAACTGGAGAACGTGTTCGCCGCGCTCACCGAGGCCCCCGAGCAGAAACCGAGCCCGTCCACTGTGGACCAGGCCTACCGGACGCTGGACGCCATCGAGTCGCTGGTCGCCGTCGCCACCGCGGCGGTCGCGACCGGCCCAGCAGGCCCAGCCGGCGCGGCCGGCGCGGACCAGCCGGTCCCGGTGTCGAGCCCGGCGCCGGCCGGCGGCGGGCCGAGCACCGGGCCGGACCCGCCGGCCGGGACGACCGGACCGGCCGGCGGCACCGGACCAGCCGGCACCACCGGGACGACCGGGCCGGCCGGAACCACCGGGCCGGGCGGAACCATCGGGTCGGCCGGAACCACCGGGTCGGCCGGAACCATCAGGTCGGCCGGAACCATCAGGTCGGCCGGAGCCGCCGGGCCGGGCGGAGCCGCCGGGCCGGGCGGAGCCGCCGGGCCGGGCGGGCGGCCGGGTCGGGTGGGCCGGCCGGCCGGCGACACCGTCCGGGTCGCGACGTCCAAATTGGACGCCCTGATGGCCGAGGTGGGCGAGCTGCTGGTGGCCCGGATCGGGGTGGAGCAGCGGCTGGCCGACGTGTGCGCGCTGGACGCGCTGCTGGCCGAGTGGGACTCGGACTGGAAGCCGCGCCGCCGGCGCCGGCTGGAGCAGCGGGCCGGGGGCGGCACGCTGCTGGCCGACGACCGGGACCGGCTCAAGCTGGCCCGGGTCTCGCTGGCCGAGGTGCGCCACGGGTTGGCGGCCGACGTCCGGCGGATGACCCAGGTGACCGCGGACCTGCAGGCGGATGTCCGGCGGACCCGGATGGTGCCGGTGGCCGGCGTCTTCGACGTGTTCCCGCGGATGGTCCGGGATCTCGCCGGTGCGGCCGGGAAGGACATCACCCTGCAGGTCTCCGGCGGCGAGACCGATGTGGACAGATCCGTCCTGGAGCAGCTCAAGGATCCGCTGACCCACCTGCTGCGCAACTGCGTCGACCACGGCATCGAGCCGCGGGCCGTGCGTGCCGGCGCCGGCAAGCCGCCCGGCGGCACGATCACGCTGTCCGCCCGGCAGCAGAACGACATGCTGGTGATCGAGGTGGCCGACGACGGCGCCGGCATCGACGCGGCCCGGGTGCGGGCGGTGGCGGTCCGCACCGGCCTGCTGGCCGCGGGCGTGGCGACCGACCTGCCGGACCGGGAGGCGATCTCGCTGATCTTCCGGGCCGGCCTGTCCACCAGCCCGGCGGTGACCGACATCTCCGGCCGCGGCATCGGGCTGGACGTCGTACGGGAAGCGGTGGAGCGGCTGCACGGGCTGCTGGATGTGCGCAGCACCGCCGGCCAGGGCACCGCGTTCGAGCTGTCACTGCCGCTGTCGGTGTCCACAATGCACTGCCTGCTGGTCGGTGCCGGCGGGCAGACGTTCGCCCTACCGTCCACAGTGGTCGGTTGCGTGTTGCGGGTGCCGCCGGGCGAGGTGCGCCGGGCCGAAGGCCGCGAGGTGGTGCTGGTCGGCGAGCGGCCGGTGCCGCTGGCGCGGCTGGCCCAGGTGCTCGGCCTGGACGACGATCCGGCCGCCCGGTCGGACGGCCACGCCAGGCAGCCGGCGGTTGTGCTCAGCTTCCAGGGCAGCCTGATCGCCCTGCTGGTGGACCGGCTGGCCGGCGCGCACGAGCTGGTGGTGAAGAGCCTGCCGCCGCCGCTGGCCCGGGTCCGGCATGTGAGCGGCGCGGCGATCCTGGGCTCCGGCGAGGTCGCGGTCATCCTCAGCGCGGCCGACCTGGTCGCCTCGGTGGAGCGGTCCGGGCCGGACCCGCTCAGCACCGTCACGGCCGAGACCGGGCCGCCGACGATCCTGGTCGTGGACGACTCGATCACCACCCGGACGCTGGAGAAGAACGTGCTGGAGGCGGCCGGCTACCGGGTCGAGACGGCCGCCGACGGGCTGGCCGCCTGGGACATCCTGCGGGCCGCCGGCCGCGCCCCGGGCGTGGACCTGGTGGTCACCGACATCGAGATGCCCCGGCTGGACGGGCTGGCGCTGACCAGCCGGATCCGCGCCGACCCACACCTGCAGAGCCTGCCGGTGGTGCTGGTCACCTCCTGGGACTCCCGCGAGGACAAGGAACGCGGTATCCGGGCCGGTGCCGACGCGTACATCGTGAAGGGCGGCTTCGACCAGAACCGGCTGCTCGACACCATCCGGCGGCTGACGTGATCGCCCCATGACGGCGCAGCTGCGGGTGCTGGTGGTGGACGACTCGGCGTCGTCGCGCCGGCTGCTGGTCGACATCCTCGACCGCGACCCGGACCTGCTGGTGGCCGGCGAGGCGGCGGACGGCGACGAGGCGGTGCGGCAGGCCGAGCGGGTGCGGCCGGAGGTGATCGTGATGGACGTGTTGATGCCGGTGCTGGACGGGCTGGCCGCCACCCGCCTCATCATGGAGCGGTGGCCGACCCCGATCGTGCTGGTCAGCGCCGGGGTCGACAGCCAGGAGACCGGCCGCTCGTTCGAGGCGATGCAGGCCGGCGCGCTGACCCTGCTGGCCAAGCCGCGCGGGCCCGGCCACCCGGACTTCGCGGCGCAGGCGGCCGCGCTGCGCGCCACGGTGAAGCTGATGGCCGACGTCAAGGTGGTGCGCCGGCGCCCGGCCGGTCCGACCCGGCCGGTCGTCGCGGCGGCCGGCGACGGTCCCGCGCGGCGGGTGCGGATCGCCGCGATCGCCGCATCCACCGGCGGGCCGGCGGCGCTGGCCACCATCCTGGCCGCGCTGCCCGCCGACCCGCCGGTGCCGATCCTGGTCGTGCAGCACATCGCGGCCACCTTCCATCAGGGCCTGGCCGACTGGCTGGACGCGGTCTGCCCGCTGACCGTCCAGGTGGCCACCGACGGGCGGCTGCTGCGTCCCGGCGAGGTGCTGATCGCGCCGGGCGACCGGCACCTGGGCGTGTCCCGGACCGGGCGGGTGGTGCTGTCGCCGGCACCGCCGGTCGGTTCGCACCGGCCATCCGCGACGTACCTGTTCAGCTCGATCGCCAGGGTGTTCGGGGCGGACGCGGTCGGCGTGATCCTGACCGGGATGGGCGACGACGGAGCGGCCGGGCTGCTCGAGCTCGGCGCCGCCGGCGGCCTGGTGCTGGCTCAGGACGAGGCCAGCAGTGTCGTCTTCGGGATGCCCCGGGAAGCCTGCGCGACCGGCGCGGTGGACCGGGTGGTGCCGCTGGCGGAGATGGCCGGCGCCCTGGCGTCGGCCTGGGCGGCGGCCCCGGTGCCGGGCCGGACCCGGCTGGCGGTGAGGCAGCGGTGACCGGCAAGCGGATCCTGGTGGTGGATGACAGTGCGACCCAGGCCGAGCGGCTGCGGCTGCTGCTGACCCGGGAGGGCTACCTGGTCGACAAGGCGGCGACCGGGCGGGCCGGGCTCCACCAGGCCACCGCCAGCACCCCGGATCTGATCATCTCCGACGTGACCATGCCGGAGATGGACGGCTTCGAGTTCTGCCGGCTGATGAAGGCGGCGGCCGACACCCGCAGCATCCCGTTCATCCTGCTCACCGGCAGATCCACACCGGCGGACATCATCACCGGGCTCGAGTGCGGCGCGGACAACTTCATCCCCAAGCCGTACGAGGACGGCTACCTGCTGGAGCGGATCCGGCGCGTCTTCGCGGAGTTGGAGCACCGCAGGCACAACCGGCTGGACATGGAGGTGATGCTCAACGTCGGCGGCCGCAGGATCAACGTCACCGCCGACCGGCAGCAGATCATCGAGCTGCTGTTCTCCACCTTCGAGCAGCTCAGCCAGCAGCACGACGCGCTGGCCGAGACCAACCGGGAGCTGCGGCTGGCCCGGGCCGAGGCGGAGCGGGCGAACCGGGCCAAGAGCGAGTTCCTGTCCCGGGTCAGCCACGAGATCCGCACCCCGCTGCACGCGATCCTGGGCTTCGCCGAACTGCTGGAGATGGCCGAACTGGAGGCCGAGGACCAGAAGTCGGTCAGCATGATCCAGTCCGCCGGCCAGCACCTGCTCGACCTGATCAACGACCTGCTCGACATCGGCCGGATCGAGGAGGGGGAGCTCAGCCTCAGCCCGGAGCCGGTGAGCACGGAAGACATCCTGGCCGAAACGCTCGAACTGCTTCGGCCGCTGGCCACCGACCGGCGGATCGTGCTGGCGAACAGTTGCCAGATCGGCGGACTGTGCGTGACCGCCGACCGGCAGCGGTTGAAGCAGGTGCTGATCAACCTGGTCTCCAACGCGATCAAGTACAACCGTCCGGGCGGCACCGTGACGGTGAACTGCCGGCTGTCCCTGCCGGACCGGGGCCGGCTGGAGGTCACCGACACCGGCCCGGGCATCCCGCCGGACCACCTGAGCCGGCTGTTCTCCCCGTTCGAACGGCTCGGCGTCGAACGGGTCGCCGCGGTCGAGGGCACCGGCCTCGGCCTGGCCCTGTCCAAGCGGTTCGTCACCGCGATGGGTGGTGCGATGGGCGTGCACAGCGAGGTCGGCCGCGGCAGCACCTTCTGGGTCGAGCTGATCGTCGACGACGGCACCACCAGCGGCGTGTGCTGACCCGACCCGACCGTACGCTGGGCACAGATCTCGGTCTGACCCTGACCGGCCCGCTGTGCCAACTGAGCTGAACAGGCGAAACCACGATGACCGACTCCCCCGCCAGCCCGCCCCGGCCCGCGCTGGACGAGGCGACCCGGCCGCGGGCGCCCAAGCAACCGGGCACCATCTCGACCGCCGGCCGGTACCGGCAGCGGGCACTGGTGGCGATCCACGACCACCTGCGGCACGACCTGGCCCAGATCGTCCGCGCGGTGGAGGCGGCCGCGGCCGGCGAACTCGACCCGGGCACCGCCCGGACCCTGGTCAACGACTCCACCATCAACCAGAACTACCAGCTCACCGGCGCGTTCTGCGCGCAGTACTGCCAGATCGTGACGATGCACCACCGGATCGAGAGCCAGCGCCTGTTCCCGGAAATGGCCGACCTGGAGCCCAGCCTCGAGCCGGTGCTGACCCGGCTGCACGAGGAGCACGAGGTGGTGCACGACATCCTGGTCACGCTGGATGGCCTACTGGTCCGAATGGTCAACGAGAGTTCCGGTGCGACCGAGGTGGCCGAGGAAGCCCGCCGGCTGCGGACCGCCCTGCTCAGCCACCTCGGCTACGAGGAGGAGGAGCTGCTCGACCCGCTCGGCCGGCTCCCGATCCAGCTCTGAGCCCGGCGGCCGGCCGCTGCCGGCGGTGGTCAGCTGGTGCGGCGCAGGGTGAGGCGGCGGGTGCCGTCCTGCTCGACCTCGTCGGTCACCACGTCGTAGCCGTTGGATTCGGCGTACCGCAGGGTGGCGGCGTAGCCGTAGCCCTGGGACAGGGCGGACAGCCAGCCGGCGTTGTAGCGGTGCTGCTCCATCGCGTCGATGACCAGTTCGAAGCTGCCGTCCGGGCCGCGGGCGAAGCCGAAATCCTGCCGGACGCCGGTGTTGGCGGCCGCCCGCAGGATGATCTCGGCCTTGGCCGTCCACCCCCACCGGGAGGTCAGCTCCCGCGGCTTGTCGTGCACCTCCACCGTGCCGAAGCCGGCGGCCCGCAGCGCGGCGGCCAGCAGGACCGGATCGCGCAGCGTGGTGCGGACCCGGGTCACGTGCGACATGGTTCCTCCACAGTGGACAGACGAGTTCAGGCGAGCCGGACGACGGGCTGGTGGTCCAGCACCAGGATGCCGCGGTGCAGGTCGAAGGCGCTGACGGTGAGCCGCTTCTGCGCGTCCACCTGGAACTCCAGCCGGAACCGGTCGGTGCCGGCGGCCGCCGGTGGGTCGGCCTCCAGGAAGGTCAGCTTGTCTTCGTTCAGCCAGACCATCGCGCGTTCCTGTTTGGACTGCGCCGTGACGGCGACCGTACGGGCCCCGCCGCCGGCGTCGAACACGATCTCCAGGTCGGCGCTGGCATCCCGGAAGGTGGCGTGCGCGCGCTCGTAGATGGCCAGCCCGAACTGCCGCTGCCCGTCGCGTATCGCTTTTACCGTAAGGGTCTTCACCGGCCCTGGCGTCGGGTAGGCGGTGCCCGACGCGACCAGCGGCTCGAACTCGTAGCCGCCGGACTGCCGGCTCACGTGCCGGATCGCGTAGTCGTGCTGGATGTGGTCATGCAGCTCGAAACCGCCGGCGATACTGGCCGCACCGGCCGCGACCGCCTCAAGTGGACGGTCACTGTGCACGATCTCCGGGGCGAACTGCAGCCGGATCAGATCCTGTACCGCCGGCAGCAGGGTGCTGCCACCGACCAGGAACACCGCGCCGATCGAGTCGGCCGGGTGACCGCGGGCGGCGGCCCCGTCCAGGCTGCGGCGCAGCGCGCGGTTGACCCGGCCGAGCACGTCCGCCTCGCGCAGCAACCGGTCGAACCCGGCCCGGTCGAGCTCGGTGCGGAACTCCCGGCCGGTGACCGGGTCACTGGCCACAATGGACGCCCGGCCGTGCCGGGTGAGCGCGATCTTGGCCGCTTCCGCGCCGCGCAGCAGTTGCCGGAACACCCGGTTGGCCGCCACCGGGTCGCCCAGCGGCAGCCGGGCTTCCGCGGCGGCCCGCTCGGCCAGCAGCGCGTCGATGTGGTTGCCGCCGAGGTCCAGCCCGGCCGCGGAGATCGTGCGGACCGCCGGGCCGACCCGGGTGGCGTCCGGGTCAGTCACCCGGACCACCGCGATGTCCAGCGTGGCCGCGCCGAAGTCGACCACGCAGAACACCTCGCCCGGGCGCATCCGGGCGCTGTAGCCGACGGCGGCGGCGGTCGCCTCGTCCACCACCCGCAGCCGGGTGCCGCCGAGGCCGTCGCCGACCTCGCCGACCAGCCAGTCCCGGTAGGTGTCGAACGCCTCCACCGGGGCGGTCGCGACGATCTCCAGGTCGTCCGCGCCGACCGCGAGCACGGTCAGCGCGGTCACGTCGCGCAGGAACTGGGTCGCCGCGTCCCGGGCGCTGATCCGGCGCTCCCCCACCGACCGCGGGATGTCCACCACCCGGCCGGTGACCGCGCTCTTGGTGGACTGGAAGACCGACACGTCCGGCCGGGTCAGCAGGTCCGGCTGGGTCAGCACCTGGGCGCCGAGCCAGCGCCGCTCGTCGGCATGGCTGTACGCCAGCAGCGACGGGACGACCCGCTGCAGCACTCCCGGCTGGGCCTCCCGGTTCAGGTCGATGCCGTCCAGCGGGATCGGCTCGCCGGTCGAGCGCGCCTCGTCCCAGCGGGCCACCACGGTGTTCGCGGTGCCGAAGTCGATCCCGATCCGGGTCGTCATTCCTGCCCTTCTGTCCGTTCCGCCGGCGCGTCGGCAGGACGCGGGCCGACGCCGATGTCGTAATCCTCACCGATCGGGCCGCCGCCCGCAGCCACCTCGAAGTCGGACCCGAACCGGTACTCCAGGCAGGCCCGCACGGCGCCGGCCACCGCCGCGGCCACCTCGTCGGCGACCACCCCGCCGGCGGTACCCCCGTCGGCGGCACCCGCGGCCGCGCGCAGGTCGGCCGGCCGGGCCGTGGCCAGCGGCTGGTCGACCAGCGCCGCCAGCCAGGCCGGCAACCGCAACTGGTACACGTCGACGGTGTGGTCAGCCAGCGCGGCCCCCGGCACGGCGAGCCAGTCGGCCCGCGGCGAGGCCCAGACCTGCTCGCGGCCGTCCGCGCCGTCGTACGGGGCCGTCGCGGGAGCCAGCGACCCGGTGCTGTACCAGCGTGCCTCGGCGTCGTCCACGGCGATCTTGCCGACGCTGCCGACCGCGGCCAGGCCGTAGGCGCGGTCGATCGGGACGGTGGCCGCGGCCACGAGCCGCTCCCCGTCCTGCCGCCACAGCCGCAGCCGGCCGGAGCCGGCGGTGATCAGCCGGTCCGCGGCCACCAGCGCCAGCCGGGTGGGGCGGGGCGACTCGACCCGGGCGAGCACCCGCCCGGCCGGATCCAGCAACAGCAGGGACCCACCCCGGTCGTGCCCGGTGTGCAGGGCGAACCGGCCGGTGGTGTGATCGACGGCGAACCCGCCACCGCCCCAGCGTCCGGAAGTGTCCATGCCGGCCACCGGGATCCGGGTGAGCGAACCGGCGTGGTCGCCCACCAGCATCGTCCGGGCCGAGCCGAACGCGGCGAACCCGGCCGGGGCCTCGATCAACGCGGCGGCCGGACCGAGCGGCTCCCGGACGATGTCGTGCCCGTCCCAGGCCAGCCGGTACAGCTCGGCGTCCAACACGACGGCCGCGGCGCCGCCGAGGTGCACCACCGCGCGGCTGCGGGCGGGTTCCAGCTCGGTGCTCCACACCGGCGCACCGCCGGGCAGTTGATACACGATCAGCCGGGCCGGGCGGCGCCAGAGCACCGCGAGCTGCGAGCCGCCCGGGGCGAACGACATCGCGTCCGGGTAGCCCTTGCCGGGCAGTCGGACCCGGTGGACGAACGGGGTCGCGGCGGCCACCCGCGCCTGCGGCGGCACCGCGGCGAGGGCGCCGAACAACTGCCGGTCGCGCGCCGCCGCGGGCTGCCAGCCGGGTGGGAACCGGCCGATCAGGGCCAGCGCCCGAGCCGGCGAAACCTCCAGCAGCAGCCGCCAGAGCCGGTCCCAGTCCCGCTCGGCGGCCAGCCGGTCGGCCAGGTAGTCGATCTCGGCCGGGCTCATCCGGGCCATCCGGTCCGGCGCCTGACCGGCGACGACACCCAGGAGATCCAGCCCACCGGCGTCCACCAGGGCGGCCCGCAACAGCGCCCGGTCGGCGGCCGGGGCCGCCGCGTAGACCCGCGCCAGCAGGGAGCCGTCCGGGTCGGCCGCCCGGTACTGCGCCAGTTGCCCGGTACGCAGCAGGAACGCCACCCGCACCGCCGGATCGGCCGGGACCAGCCCGTGTTCGACGCAGAACGCCGCCAGCGCGCCGCCCGGCTCGGCCGCCGCCGCCGCGAACACCGGGTCGAGCGCCTGGTCGCCGGCCGCCAGGATCTGCTCGGCCGCCGCCCGCGCCACCGGATGCGGACCGCCAGCGGGGGTACGCAGGTCGAACGCGGCGACGAGGCACTCGCCGTAGGCCGCCGAATCGTTCCGGTGCCGGCCGCCCAGCGCAACCACGCTGAGGTTCGGCTCGGCCCTCCGCCTGGCCGGCCGGTCCCAACCGGCCAGCAACCGCCACAGCGGCGCGGTCGGCCGGCGCAGCCACTCGTCCCAGACCGCGTCCAGGACAATCGGCGACCCGCGGCCGCCGCCCACCTGCTGCAGCCGGGCCACCGCCCGGCGACCTCGCCGGCCACGCCAGCGCCCCGCATCGGCCCGGCCGGCCCGCCGGGCCAACCGGGCCGCCTGCGCCGGCATCAACCCGACCACCCGGCCACGAAACCGTCCACAATGGACGGCAGCAGCTGGGCACCGGCCCGGCCGGCTCCGGCCCGGCCGCCCTGGGCACCGCCGGCCGTGCGTCGGCCGGTCATGCCGGGTCGTCCCGCTCCGCTGTCCGGTGCGGGCCGACCGGGTCCGGCGCGGCCGGGTCAGCCGACCCGATCCACCCGGGTGCGCCGGTCAAGCCCAGGTCGATGTCGTAGTCCGCACCGATCGGGCCGCCACCCGTGGCTACCTCGATATCCGATCCGAACCGGGGCTCGAGGCAGGCCCGCAGCAGCCCGAGCAGCCGCCGCGCGGCAAGCGTCAGCGCGGCCCGCTCGGCCGCCAGTACCCGGGTCAGGTCCACCACCCCGGCGGCCGACACCGGCCGCTCGGCCAGCTCGATGGCCCACGCCGCCGGCTCGATCCGGACCAGCGTCGCCGCCGACCCGGCGACGACCAGGGCCCAGTCGCCGCTCGGCGAAGCGACCAACCGGGTGCCCTCGACCAGCTCCAGCGATCGCGGCCCGGGCATCTCGGCCAGCGTGCCGGCGGCGCACCAGGTGGAGCCGTTCAGCGCGACCAGCCCGTGCGCCGGGAATGCGGCCAGCCGGGCCGGGGCCGGCGCCGGCAGCTCCGCGGTCGGGACCAGCCCGCGCGGGTACAGCCGCCAGGCGATCACCGACCTGGCCCGCTGGCCGTACGTGACCAGCTGGCCCGGGCCGGTGAAGGCGACCTGGACGGTGTCCCGGCCGAGACCGGCCCGGGCCGCCGGCGAGCTGACCGCGTTGGCGATCGGGGTGCCGTCCGGTGCCAGCACCAGCAGCCGGTTGCCGCCGAGTGCGAGCCGCCCGGTGGTCGGTTCGGACACCAGCGACCCAGGCCCCACATCCAGCCATCCGACGCCCAGCCCGGTCAGCGGGAGCTGCCGTACCAGCCGGCCGTCGGCGCCGCCGAACAGCAGCTCCGGCCAGCTCGCGACCGCGTAGCCGGACGGCAGCGGCACCGGCCCGGAGAGCTCCGCGAGGCCGTACCGGAGCGTGGCCGGGCCGGTCGGCGAGCGCAGGATCAGCCGGCCGTGCCGGGGCTGACCGCGGCCGACCGCGAGCACCGTCGCGTCGCCGACCTGCAGCGCCGCGGCGTCCGCGGCCAGCGGATCGGTCAGCGTGCGCCGGATCAGCAGGCGCAGCGCCGGGACCGTGTAGATGCCGATGGACGACCTGGCCGACCGCCGCGAACCGCCATGCTCCCGCACGACCGTCACCGCGGACTCGTCGGCGGCGAACGCCACCGTGCCGATGGTTCCGGTGCCGACGAGCATGCCGCAGCGCGCGGCGGCCGGCACCGTGGCGGCCCGCACCACGTCCGGTGGGGTGGCCCGCAACGCCGCGCACAGCTGCCGGTCCGGGTCGCCGGCCGGCTGCCAGCCGGCCGGGAACCGCCGCACCAGCTCCAGTGCCCGGACCGGTGAGACGTCCACCAGCAGCCGCCAGAGGCCGGGCCAGTCCCGCCGGACCACCAGCTGCGCGGCCACGTACTCCAGCTCGGCCGGGCTGACCAGGGCGGCCCGGTCCGGCCGCTCCCCCACGACCACCCGGACCAGATCCAGATCGGACGCCACCATGGCCGCCCGCAACCGGGCCTGCGTGGCCGGGCCGGCCGTCGCATAGCCGGCGGCCAGCAGCCGGCCGTCCGGATCCGCCGCGGCGTGCTCCGCGGGCTGCCCGGTGAGGAGGAAGAACATGGCCCGGGTCCGGGGGTCGGCCGGGGCCAACCGGTGCTGCCGGCAGAAGCCGGCCAGCGGGCCGGCCGGCTCGGCGGCCGCCGCCGCGCAGACCGCATCCACCGCGGCCCGGTCGCCGGGGTCCGAACGGTCGCGGGCGACCAGCAGGTACCGGCGGGCGGCCGCGCCGACCGGGTGCTCCTGGCGGGCCGCCGCGGTGACCAGCGCCGCCCGCACCGCCGGGTCGTCCGCGCCGGGGCCCGGCCCACCGGAAACCGGCCCGCCCGACCCGGCACCACCCGGCCCGGCACCACCCGGCCCGGCACCACCCGGCCCGGCACCACCCGATCCGGCACCACCCGGCCCGGCACCACCCGGACCAGCACCGCCCGGCGCGGCACTGCCGGGGGCGTCCGAGCCCGGGCCGAGCGCGATCAGGCTGAGCGCACGATCGGCCCCGGTGGCCGGGCGGCGCCACCGGGACAGCAGTGTCCACAGTGGGGGGTCGGGCCGGTCGAGCCAGGCGGCCCAGGCGGCGTCCACCGCAGCCTGGTCGGCGCCCCCGGTACGGCCCAACCGCCAGCGCGCCCACCGGCGCCCGGCACCGGCCGCCCGGGCCAACCGGGCCGCGGCCGCCCGCCGCATCACCTACCGTCCGATGTGGACATTCGCGGCCGGCCGGGCGTCCGCGGCTAGCTGGGGTTGTCCGGGTGGTACCCGGTCGAGCTGTCGATCAGCTCGCGCAGGATGTCCAGGTGGCCGGCGTGCCGGGCGGTCTCCTCGATCATGTGGATGAGCACCCAGCGCATCGAGACGGACTCGCCGGACCACGAGGTGCCGACTTCCTCCACCGGCACCTCCTCGACCACCTTGTCGGACGCGGCCCGGGCCCGGGCGTAGAACGCGAGGATGTCGGCGGTGCTCTCGTCCGGCTCGATCCGCAGGTCGGCTTCCGGGTCGTCGTCGTCGAACGGCAGCGGTTCGGTGGGCCGACCGAACGTGTCGCAGAACCAGCCGTAGTCGACCGCGGCCAGGTGTTTCACCAGCCCGAGCATGGTGGTGCCGGACGGCACCATCGGCCGGCGCAGCTGCTCGTCGGTCAGCCCGTCCAGCTTCCACAGCACCACGTCGCGGTGCCGGTCCAGGCTGGCCTGCAGGCTCTCCTTCTCGCCGCCGGTGAGCGGCACACGTTTGACCATCCGCCGACCCTAGGCCGCGCCGTCCGGCCGGGACAGCCAGATATCGTGCTCGGCGGTCGACGGCCCGGTGCCCAGCTCGATCTCGGTGCCGAACCGGAACTCCAGGCAGGCCAGCACCGCGTCGGCCACCGCGCCGATGCCGGTGCCGGAGACGCCGTGGCCGCGGCCGGCCGGCCAGCCGTCCGGCGGGCGGGCCGGCACCGCGGCCAGATCGGCCGGGGCCAGCCGGGCCAGCGGCCGGGCCAGCAGCGCGGCGAGCCAGCCCGGCAGCCCGAGCCAGTAGACGCGCAGCTGCTCGTCCGCCGCCACCGCCAGCCAGCGCCCATCCGCGGACGGCGTGACGGTCGCGTGCAGCTCGATCAGCCCGTCCGGGTCGACCAGCGCCGCTGTCGACGGGGTCGCCAGCGTCGCCCAGCGCTCGGCCGCCCGCGGGTCACTTCCCGGCACGGCCTCCGGCCCGCGGGCGGTGGGCCGCCCGATCAAGCGGCTCCCGTCCCGTTGCCAGCTCAGCGCGCCGCCCCGCCCGGTGCTGACCAGCTCATCCGGCCCGGTGAACGCGATCGAGCTGACCCGGTCCGGCCCGGCGGAAAGGCCCGGGTCGAGGCCGGTGGCGAGCAGCCCGCCGGCCGGATCCAGCAGCAGCAGCACGGTGTCGTCGCCCCGGTCGCCGGCGACCGCGACCCGCCCCGAGCCGATGTCGGCGCTGAAGGCGGCGTGCCGGCTGGTGCTGATGTCCAGGTGCGACAGGCTCAGCCTGGACGTGATGGCGCCGGCGGCCGAGCCGGCGGACATGGTGCCGGCGAAGCGCTGCAGGGCGGCGAACCCGGTCGGCGTCGCGGCGAGGAAGTGCGCCTGCCCGATCGTCTCCGGCGGCCCGCCGGCGACCCGCACCAGGTCGCGCCCGGCCAGCAGGACCGTGCCGGCACCGAGGTCCAGCACCTGGTCGAGCTGCTGCCAGCTGCCGTGCCCCGGCAGCTCGAGCCGGAGCAGCCGCTCGCCGCCGGGCAGCGCGTACCGGGCCAGCACCGGGCCGCCGCTGACCCGGGACACCAGCACGGCCAGCTCGTCGGCGCCCGGCGCGATCGACATGCCCAGGACATGGCCGGGCGGCAGGTTCTGGCGCAGCACCAGCCGCGACGGCGGGCCCATGATGCGGGTCGACGCCGGCACCGCGGCGAGCGCGGCGGCCAGCCGTCGGGCCGCCACCCCGCCGGGCTGCCAGCCGGGCGGGAACCGCCGCCGGAGCACGATCGCCCGGGCCGGCGAGGTGGCCGTGAGCAGCCGCCACAGCCCGGCCCAGTCGGCCCGCGCGGCCAGCTGCGCGGCCAGGTAGTCGACCTCCGCCGGGCTGGCCGTGCCGGCCTGCTCGGGCCGGCCGGCCACCACCCGCACGACGTCGAGGTCGCCCACGGCGACCATGGCCTCCCGCAGCAGCTGCCGCGTGCTCCCGCTCGCGCCGGCGTACGCCAGCCCCAGCGCGCTCCCGTCCGGGTCGGCCGAGCGGTAGTGCTCGAGCTGGCCGGTGAGCAGGAAGAACGCCGCCCGGCTGATCGGGTCGGCCGGCGCGAGCCCGTGTGCCACGCAGAACCGGGCCAGCCGGCCGGCCGGCTCGCCGGCCGCCGCCGCGCACGCCGCGTCCACCAGCGCGCTGTCCCGGGTGCTCGCCAGGATCGCCGCCGCGGCCAGCGCCAGCGGGTGCCGGCCCCGGCCGAACGCCGCCAGCACCGCCGCCGCGCTCACCGGCGCGCCGTCCGTTGGGGCGGCCTCGCCGCGAGCCGGGAGGGCGGCGGCCCAATCGTCGGGCCGGGCGGCCGCCCAGTCGTCCTGGAGGCCGGCCGGGTGCGGGTCCGGGTAGCCGGCGGGATCGAGGCCGGTCAGGGCGACCTGGGTCAGCTCCCGGTCGGCGCCGCCGGCCGGTTCCCGCCACCGGGCCAGCAGCGTCCACAGTGGAACGTGAGGCGTCTCCAGCCAGGCGGCCCAGGCCGCGTCGACGGCGGCCTGCCGCCCAGGCCCGCCGGCCGCCACCGCGCGGTCCAGCCGGCGCCCGGCCGCCCGCCCGCGCCAGCCGGGCCGCCCGACCCGGCCGGCCAGCCGCCGCAGCCGGGCCGGCGTCATCCCGGGCCGTCCAGTGTGGACGGCGCCGCCCGGCGGCCCGGCGGCCCGGCGTTGGGCGGCCCGGCGGTAAGCGACCCGTCGTTGGGCGGCCCGGCGTTAAGCGGCCCGGCGTTGGGCGGTTCGGCGTTGGGCGGTTCGGCGGCCGGCGTCCGAGCGTCCATTGTGGACGAATGTGGTCCGGGACCGTCCCAGGTGGACGGTGTCGGCGCCGGCGGCTCGGCACCATCCACTGTGGACATCGGTCAGCCGAGTTCCAGCCGGACCTGGGCGCGTTCGGCCTGCGCGGTCTCGGTGAAGGTGGCCGACTGGGCCCGGCCCTCGTGCAGCCAGGACCGCAGCCGCTCGATGATCTCCCGCTGCGACCGGCTCAGCGGCACGGTGCGCTCGATCGCGGCGACCAAGTCGCCGGTGTGGATGTCGCGCTGCTCGGCGAAGGCCCGGTACATCGCGTCGATCACCGCCTGCTCCAGCTCGGCCCCGACGAAGCCGTCGGCCAGCGCGGCCAGCCGGTGCACGTCGAACTGGCCCGGGTCGCGGCGGCGCTTGCGCAGGTGCACGGTGATGATCTCGCGCCGCTCGGACTCGGTCGGCAGGTCGAGGAAGAACACCTCGTCGAACCGGCCCCGGCGCAGCGTCTCGATCGGCAGCCGGGAGACGTCGTTCGCGGTGGCCACCACGAACACCGGCGCGGTCTTCTCCTGCATCCAGGTCAGGATCGAGCCGAACACCCGCTGCGAGGTGCCGCCGTCCAGATCGCCGGTGGCGAAGCCCTTCTCCAGCTCGTCGATCCAGAGCACGCACGGCGCGACGGTCTCGGCCAGCCGCAGCGCCCGGCGCACCCGCTCCTCCGACTCGCCGACCAGCGAACCGAACAGCGCGCCGACGTCGAGCCGGAGCAGCGGCAGCCGCCAGAGCCCGCCGATCATCTTCGCGGTCAGGCTCTTGCCGGTGCCGGGGATGCCGATCAGCGCCAGCCCCTTCGGCGCCGGCAGCCCGTACGCGGCGGCCTCCGGGCTGAAGGCCCGTTCCCGCAGGGTGAGCCAGCCCTTCAGCGCGTCCAGGCCGCCGACGTCGTCCGGGGTCTCCTCGGCGGCGTAGAACTCCAGCGCCTGGCTCTCCCGGATCACCGCCTTCTTCTCCTGCATGACCGCGTCGATGTCGCGCTCGTCCAGCACCTCGTCCCGGACAATCGCCTTGGCGAAGGCCCGCTTCGCCTGCGCCGCGGTCAACCCGAGCGCCGCCTGCGCCAGCTTGCCGCGGCCGTCCGGGGTCAGCTCGGACTTCACCCCGCTGGTGTCGCCGATCAGCCGGTCCAGGTCGCGGCGCAGCGCGGCCTCCGTCGGCAGCGGCAGTTCCACCAGCACCGCGTCGTCGCGCAGTTCCACCGGGACGTCCCGGGTCGGCGTGGTGATCACCAGCGAGGAGCCGGTGAACACCAGCTGCT
The DNA here is from genome assembly GCA_963714145.1 of uncultured Actinomycetota bacterium. GTDB lineage: Bacteria > Actinomycetota > Actinomycetes > Mycobacteriales > CADCTP01 > JBBWZH01. The sequence goes on from OY970235.1 coordinate 6,380,184, forward strand.
GCGCCAGGTTCCGCAGCCGGCGGCGCACCCGCGGGTCCTTGCTCCAGAACTCGTGGAAGTCCTTGAGCACGTACAGGTCGCGCCGGCCGGGCGACTTGGTGGTCAGCTCGCGGATCTTCTCCAGCGCCTGCCCCGGGTCGGCGGCGTCCGGCACCTGCCGGCTGGTGGCCGACCGGAACCGGTCGGCGATGTCCCAGGTGATCAGGTCCGAGTCGGGGTCACGGCTCTTGCGCACCTCGTCCAGCACCGCCAGCGCCCGCTGCTCCTCGACCGTGACCAGCACGATCAGGCCGACCCGGGCGCGCAGGTAGAGCAGGATCTCCTCCCAGACGCCCGGCCCGGAGGTGGCCCCGGACCCGGGTGCGGTCACCGCGGCCGCCCGGCGGCCAGGGTGCGGCGCAGCGCCGGTGCCGCCGCCATCCCGGTCACGGTTACTTCGCCGTCCACACCGATCACGATCTCCGTCTCCGGCACCGCGGCCAGATCGGCCGGCCGGTAGCGGCCGGTCCGGGCCAAGTACGCCTTGTTCGTCGAGCCACGCAGGCCACTGCCGAGGTGCCGGCGCCGTTCGTACCGGCCGGCGATAACGAGATCCGCATCCGCGACGGCGGCCGAGCGGGCCGGGTCGGCCTCGATCTCGGCCCGGTCGTAGCCGGTCAGCACGATGATGCCCAGGTCGCCGGCGGCCCGGATGGCCGCGCAGAACTCGGCCACCGCGGCCGGCTGCTGCAGCGGCTCGCCGCCGGTCAGCGTCACCCCGTCGATGCCGGGCCGCTCGGCCAGCGCCGCCGCGACCGTCTCCCGCACCGGGACCGGCTCGGCGCGGGCCGGGTGGGTGGTCGGGTTGAAGCAGCCCGGGCAACCCAGCGAGCAGCCCTGCAGCCAGACCGTGAACCGGGCGCCCGGCCCGTTCGCCCGGCTGCGCGGCAGCACCGCGTGCAGCTGCCAGCACTCGCCGCCCGCCGGACCGGGCCGGCCGGCCGGACCGACTCCGCTGCCCGGGCCGGCCGGACCGGGCCGGGTCAGTGCCACTGCTGGTTCGGCTCCTGCTGCGCGACCTCGACGTACGCCTCGGCCGTCAGCTCCTGCGACTCGACCTCGCCGCCCAGCAGCTGGACGAACTCCTCGGTCTGCTCGACGCAGCCGGGCCCGGCGACGCCGACGACCGTCATCGTGACCTTGCCGTCCTGGCCGATCGTGACCTCGAGCGTCTCATCCACCATCGGTACCTCCCACCCGCCAGCATTCCGCAGTGGATCGAGCTCGGCCAGCGAGGTGCACGCCGGCGAGTCGGGGCAGCACCGTCGGGCGGCCAGCCGGAGCTGCCCGGCCGTCCGACGGTAGGACGGGCTGGCCCGATCGGGGTCCCCGGCCGTACCAGTGGGTGGGGGTGGGTTCAGGTCAGGATCGAGACCCCGGAGTACGTCTGGAACGAGCCGCGCTGCGGGTCGCCGGCGGGCCGCAGCAGCGGCGCGTAGTAGACCGAGCTCGAGCCGTTCGGGACCACGCCAGGGCAGCTGGCGGTGCCCACGAAGCCGCCGGTGATCGTGCCGCGGGCGACCACGTCCGGACCGGAGTAGGTGTAGACCGGCCCGCCGCTGTCGCCCGGCGCGGCCGCGCAGGTGGACGTCGGGTAGGCGGCGAACGTGAGCGGGCCGACGGCGGCGCATGGGATGCCGGGGAAGGCGGCGAAGGTGTCGACCGACTGCACCTGGATGCCGAAGTGCTCGCCGCTGGACGCGCCGCCGGTCTGCACCATGTTGCCGACGAGGTCGGGGGCCGCGCCCACGACCTGGGCGCTGCTGAGCGAGTCGAACGGGCCGGTGTAGATGCGCGGAGTCACCGTCTGGGGGGTGTAGCCCAGCAGCAGGTTGTCCCGGCACGCCGCCGCGCCGAACATCTGCCCGGTCGGGTCGGGCTGGCCCGGGACGGTGAACGGGTCGAACAGCGCGCCGCAGTGGCCCGCGGTGATCGCGTAGTTGTCGGTCGGCCGGTCGCCGACCGACAGCGAGAACCCGCTGGAGCAGCCGTTGGACCCGTGGATGTACCGGGAGCCACCCCAGAACGGCGCGGTATCCGCCTGCCGGCCGGCGGTCGCGGTCGGCCGCACCCCCACCGAGACGCTGACCGGCACCCGCGCGGTGGCGACCAGGTCGGCCTGGCCGGCGGCCAACTCGCGCCGGATCAGGGTCATGCGCAACCCGCTGCCGTCCGGCGCCGGCGCCACACTGGCCAGCCGCGAATCGGCGGTGAGCCGGGTCGCCTCCGCGACCAGCTCGGACAGCGGATACCGGGCCGATCCGAAACGCACCGGGACAGCCAGCTTCGCGGTGATCGCGCGCACCGCGTCCGGTAGCTGGCCATACCAGTAGACCTGGAGTTGGCGGCTGGTCGGGTCGGCCACGATGCTGGCGGTCCCGGCGCCTCCGGCGGCGAGCAACTGCTCGGCCGCGGCGTTGAGCCGGCCCTGGAACTCGTAGAGCTCGGCCCAGCTGGCGAAGCCGCCCGGGACAGCGGTGCCGGGCAGGGCCGCCGGCGCGGCCGGTACCGGCTTGCCCGCGCTGGCCGGCTGCTGACCGAACGCCACGATCATGACTGACGCGGCCACCGCCGCAACACCACGGACCGAACGCCGTCTGACCGGCTGGACCACCGACGCCATCGCTGCTCCCGACCTGGATCCGAAGAATCGGGCCGGCCAGGATCAGGGCACCAAGCCCCGTATCGCCCGAAATCTATCCAGGCGGACAGTTACTCCGCAAGGCAGACGCCGCCCGCCGGCCGGGCAGTCACCCGGCCGGTGGCGGCGACGCGTCGCGGTCAGCCCCAGTGGGCCGTCGACCAGTCGTCGCTGGACCAGTACCGGGCCACCCAGCCACCGCCGGTCCAGGCGCCGCCGGACCAGTACCGGGCCACCCAGTTCGGGTCGGTCCAGGACGTGCCGCCGGCCCACGGGCCGGACGTCCAGGTCGCCGGGGACCAGGTCCGGGACGCCCAGGAGGAGCCGGTCCAGCCGTCGCCGGCGAACCGCCAGCCCATCCAGACTCCGCCGACCCAGGCCGTCTTGGTCGCCGACTTCGGCGCCCAGGTGGCCGAGTTCCAGGCCCCGAAGATGGTGTTCTCGCCGCTCAGCGTGATGTTGCTGTCGCGCAGCACGTGGCTCGGGCCGCGGGCCGCCTCCAGCGCGCCGGTGCCGGAGGAGTGGTTCCAGCCCTGCACGTAGGTCGGGATGTTCATGGTGGCCGCCGCGCCGACGTTCAGCTCCCGGATGCCCCGTCCGGCGGCCGTGCCGGAGACGAAGCTGCCCGACTGCATCAGCGCGAACTTGACCTGGTCCGGCGTGAGGTTCGGGTGCTGCTGCAGCAGCAGCGCGGCCGCGGCCGAGGTGATCGCGGCGGCCTGCGAGCTGCCACTGCCGCGGAACAGCGTCGTACCGACCCGGGCCGACGGGTAGCTCACGTCGATGTTCGAGCCGGGGTCGCGCAGCGAGACGATCGACTCGCCGGGGGCCAGCAGGTCGATGTTGCGCCCGAGGCCACCGCCGGTGGTGAACGGGGCGTAGTCGTCGTCGGCGGTGGTCGCGGTGCCCTTGGTGGACGCCGCGGCGACCGCGATCACCGCCGGGTCGTTGGCCGGGTCGGTCAGGGTGCCGTCGGCCACGCCACCGTTGCCGGCCGCCGCGACCACCACGATGCCGCTGAGCCAGGCCTGCTCCACCGCGAACTGCACCGGGTCGGTCCAGGAGACCGGGTAGCCGCCGGTGCCGTAGGAGAGGTTCAGCACCCGGATCGGGTTGGCCGGGTCGTCGTTGCGGTGCGCGATCACCCAGTCGATCGCGGCGATCGTCTGCGAGACGTCCACCGCGCCGTTCGCCGTCCCGATCTTGACCGAGGTGAGCTTGGCGTGCGGGGCGATGCCGAGCGTGCCGCTGGCGGTGTCGTTGCCGACCATGATGCCGGCCATGTGCGTGCCGTGGCCGTAGGTGTCGAGGTAGTCCAGGGTGGCCGACTGCGACTCGAAGGAGAGGTCCGGGCCGTTCACGATCTGCGCCGCGGGCAGCCCGGGCACCGCCACCACGCCGGTGTCGATCAGCGCGATGCCGACGCCCTGGCCGGTCAGGGTGGCCGCGGTGCCGGTGTTGCCGTGGATGATCGCGCGGACGTCGGCGAGCGTGGTCGCGGTCGTACCGGGGTCGGCACCGAGCCAGAGGCCGGCCCAGGCGCCGGCCTGGCCGCCGGCCAACGGGGACCCGGCCAGCTGGGACCCGGCCAGCGACGCCGGGACGGCCAGCATGACGGCGAGCGCCGCCGCGACCACCGCGCCGCGGCGGGCCGGTCGCCCGGACCCTCCGGTTGGGCGGACGCGGTCGGCCGGGCCGGGGGCTTTGACCGGAAGAGATCGGACTTGTCGTAACGGAGGGTCGTTACTGACAATCGACTCGGGCCCGTTCCGCAATTCGCTGCCTCCGGCTGTCATCGCACTCGCTCTTCGTAATCAGTAGGGCATTTCGCAAAATGAGAATGGATAGCCGAGCTAGAGTACCGGCGATCACCCAGCAGAGGACTAGCCATCCGCAACCAGGAAAACCTGGTTGCAACGGCGGCACAAGCGAGGGGCGGTGGCCCGATCTCCGAGCTGATCTCCGATCCGGTCACCGGAGCCAGCCCCCGGGCGCTGCTCGAGCCACGGCTGGCCGACGAACTGAGCCGGGCCGCCCAGACCGGCGGCAACTGCGCGCTGTTCCTGTTCGACCTCGACTTCTTCAAGACCGTGAACGACGTCTACGGGCACCTGCGCGGCGATCTGGTACTGCGCCAGTTCGCCAACCGGGTGGCCGGCGTGGCCGGCCCGGACGCCGTGCTGTTCCGGTACGGCGGCGACGAGTTCGTGCTGCTGGTGCCGGACACCGGCCGGGAGGACGCGGTGGCCCTGGCGCTGCGGCTGACCGCGGCGATCCGGGACGAGGAGTTCGCCGGCGACCCGCCGCTGCAACTGTCGGTCAGCCTGGGCCTCGCCACCTACCCGCAGGACGGCGCCGACCCGGCCAGCCTGCTCGGCCGCGCCGACCGGCGGACGTACCTGGCGAAGCGGCGTGGCCGGGACTGCGCGGTGGCCGACGACGACGACCTGAGCCTGGAACCGGCGTCGTCCCGGCTCTGGGAGCGGGACGCGGCGCTGGCGGCGGCGCAGGCGTTCCTGGCCCGGCTGCCCGCGGACCGGCGCGGCACGCTACGGGTGACCGGCCCGCGCGGCGCCGGGCACACCCGGTTCCTGGCCGAGGTCATCAAGATCGCGAAGCTGCACGGGCTGGCCGTACTGCCGGTGCCGGCGGCGCCGGAGCCGCTGCCCACCGCGCCGGACCGGCCCGGCGTGGGCGTCCTGCTGCTGGCCGATCGGGACGCGACCGACCGGCTGGCCGAGGCGGTCACCCACGTCGAGACCGCCCAGCTCGGCGCCGGCCAGCTCGGGGCCGGGCCGCTGGGCGCCAGGCGGGGCGGGGCCGGGCGCGCGGCGGGCGTGATCGGGCTGGTCTGCGCGGCCACCGGCCCGCTGGACGCGATCGACGCGGCCAACGCGGTCGGCCTGCCGGTGCGCGGCAGTGTCGAGCTGGAGCCGTGGACCCCGGCCGCGGTGCGGATCTGCGTGCGCACCAAGCTCGGCGGTGAACCGAGCCGGACGCTGGTCAACTGGCTGACCGGGCAGACCGGCGGCATCCCGGGCCGGGTGGTCCGCGAGCTGGAGCGGCTGCAGGAGCGCGGCGGCCTGGTCGCCACCGACGGCGCCGGCTGGACGGTGGCGGCCGACATGCTGGGCCAGCCACGCCGCCGGGTCCGGCTGCCGGCGCCGATGAGCGGGCTGCTCGGCCGGGACCGCGAGCAGGGCCGGCTGGTCGCGATGCTGGCCGGCGGTGGCCGGCTGGTCACCCTGGTCGGCCCCGGCGGTATCGGCAAGACCCGGCTCTCGGTGGCGGTGGCCACGGCGGTGGCCGAGGAGTTCACCGGCGGCGTCGTGTTCGTCCCGCTGGCCGAGACGAGCAGCACCGAGCAGGTGCTGGCCGCGGTGGCCGGGGCGCTGGAGCTGGCCGACGGGTCCGGGCAGCCGCTGCTGCCGGCGCTGGCCGAGCACCTGGGCGCGGCGTCGCTGCTGCTGGTGCTGGACAACTTCGAGCAGGTGCTGGCGGCCGGCCCGGTGATCGGCGAACTGCTCGCCGCCGCGCCGCACGTGGCCGCGCTGGTGACCAGCCGGGAGCCGCTGGAGCTGTACGGCGAGCAGGTGTACCGGGTGCCGCCGCTGTCGCTGCCCGACCCCGCGCTGCTGCCGCCCGGGGTGCCCGGGGTGACCCGGGCACTGACCGAGTCACCGGCGGTGGCGCTGTTCGACGAACGGGCCCGGGCCGCGGACGCCGACTTCGAGCTCACCCCGCAGACGCTGCCGGCGGTGGTCGCGCTGTGCCGCCGGCTGGACGGGCTGCCGCTGGCGATCGAACTGGCCGCCGCCCGGGTCGGCCGGTGGAGCCCGCAGGCCCTGCTGGACCGGTTGCACCTGCACCTGGACGGTCTCGGCACCGGCCCGCGGGACCGGCCGGAACGGCAGCAGACCCTGCGCGGCGCCATCGGCTGGAGCTACCGGCTGCTCGAGCCGGCCGAACGGGAGCTGTTCCGGACGCTGGCGGTGTTCATCGGCGGCGCGACTGTCGCGGCGGCGACGGCGGTGGCCGCCGGCCCGGGCCGGCCGGCCGACCTGGCCGCCCGGCTGGCGTCCCTCGCGGCAAAAAGCCTGTTGGTGGAGGAGATGGCGGACGACGGCGTACGGTATCGAATGCTGGAGACGATCTGGACTTACGCGGCGGGACAATTGGCCGAGGATCCAGACGCCGAGCTGGTGTATGCCAGGCATGCGGCGTACTACGTGGCGTTTGCCGAGCAGTCCGGGCAGGCGATGGCCGGGCCGGGGCAGGCGGCGGCCGCCGACCGGCTGGAACGCGAGTACCAGAACCTGCGCGCCGCCATCGAGTGGATCCTGGCCACCGGCGACGCCGCCAGCGCCGCCCGGGTCTGCCTCGGCCTCTGGCGCTACTGGCGCAACGGCTACCACCTCGCCGAGGGCCGGCAGTGGCTGGCCCAGGTGCTCGCGCTGCCCGGTCGGCTGCCGGACGACGTCCGGGCCCGGGTGCTGCACCCGGCCGCGGTGCTGGCCGCCGCCCAGGACGACCACGAGACCGCCGGCCAGCTCGCCGCGGAGAGCCTGCACCTGGCCCAGGCCGCGGGCGACCTGGAGACCACCGCGCAGGCCCGCAACGCCGCCGGGATCGCCGCGATCGGCGCCGGCAACTACCTGACCGCCGCCAGCCACTTCCGGCACAGCCTGGCCATCTTCCGGCAGCTGACCGACCAGCACGGCACCGCGGTCGCGCTCGGCAACCTGGCCAAGCTCGCGCTGCGGCTGGACGACATCGAGGCGGCCACCACCTACATCGACGAGTGCCTGGCGATCGAGCGGGCCGACGGCAACACGTTCGGCATCGTGCTAGGGCTGGAGACGCTGGCCCGGATCCTGCTGGTCCGGCAGGACTACCCGGGCGCGCGGGCGGCGCTGCAGGAGAGCCACACGCTCAGCCGCACGCTGGGCGACCCGTACGGCGAGGCGATGGCGCTGCACCAGCTGGGCCTCACCGCGCAGGACGCCGGCGACCCGCCGGAGGCGCTCACCCTGCTGGCCGACGCGCTGGTCCGCCGGCACGACCTGGACGACCGGGAGGACCTCGCGATCTCCCTGGACTGCCTGGCGAACCTGCTGGCCAGCAGCAACCCGACGCTGGCCGCGAGCCTGCTCGGCGCCGCCGACCACCTGCGCGACCGGCATCACCTGCCCACCCCGTCCGAGGCCGAGACGCACCGCAACGACACGCTGACGACCACCCGGGCGATCCTCGGCGGCCGCGCGTTCACCGCCGCCTGGAACACCGGCCGCACCACCCCGCTCCCGCTGATCATCGACCAGATCATCGACCTGGCCGGCGATCCGTAGCAGTCGCGACCGGTCCGGTCAGCGCCACTGCGGTGGGCCGCCCGGCGGTGGCCAGGGTGGCGGTGCGGCGGGGCGGCGACGCCGGGCGAGCAGGACCGTGATCAGTACCGCCAGCAGCGCGACGACCGCCAGCCCGGCGACCAGCAGCACCCCCGGCACGCCGCCGGTCGCCACCGCGGACGGGCTGGCCGGCGCCGCGGTGCCCGGGGGGATCGAGCCCGTCGGGTCGGGCCGGCCCGGGATCACCGGCGGGGCCGGAGCCTGGCTCGGGTCCGGGGAATCCGGTGCCCCGCCCGGCGGCGGCAGCTGGTCGAAGATCGGGTTGGGCGCGTCCGCCGGCACCGCCGCGGTGATCGCGTTGTACGGGCGGACCAGGCCGGCGCCGGTGGCCGGATCCACCCCCGGCCGGTCGGCGTCGTCCCGCAGGGTGGCCAGCAGCCGGGCCAGCACCTGGCGGTTGGTCAGCGCCGGGTACTTCGACCAGACCAGGGCGACCGCCGCGGCGGTCAGCGCGCTCGCGTCGCTGCTGCCCTCGCTCTTGCCGGACTGCCCGCTGGCGTTGATCGAGGCCATCTGCACCCCGGGCGCCGCAACGTCCACATAGGACCCTCGGGTGCTGCCGGCCCAGGCGTGCCGGTCGGCGTCGACCGCCCCGACGGTGAGCACGCCGGCGCAGTCGGCCGGGAACTGCGGGGTGTTGCCGGACCGCCCGTCGTTGCCGGCGGAGACCACCACGACGGCGCCGCGGCGTACCGCGTAGCCGACCGCGTCCTGCACCTCCGGGAGGCACTGGCCGTCCTGCCCGACCGAGGCGTTGATCACCTTCGCGCCGTGGTCGACCGCCCAGCGGATGCCGGTGGCGACCCGCGGCCGGCCGGTCTCGGCCGGCCCGCCGCTGACCCGCACCGGCAGGATCCGCGCCCGGGGGGCGATCCCGACCAGGCCGGACCGGCCACCCTGCCCGGCGATCAGGATCGACATCGCGGTGCCGTGGGCCCGCGACCGGTCGGTGTCGGTGCGCCCGTCGCCCCTGGTGACCAGGTCGACGCCGGCCAGCACGGCCCCGGCGAGCTCAGGCCGGCCAGCGTTGACCCCGCTGTCCAGCACGCCGACGGTGACCCCCTGGCCCTGCGCGCCGGCCGCCCACACCTTGCCGATCTGGAGCGTCGCGAACCACCACTGGCCGTCCCGGGACGAGTTCGGCAGCCCGGGCGCCGCCGCGCTGGCCGGCCGGCTGCCCAGCCCGGGCAGGGTGCCCAGCCCAGGCAGGCCAGCCAGCCCGGGCAGGCCGGCCAGCCCGACCAGCGTCACGACGACCAGCAGGGATCTGATCCTTGTCCGCACCCGCACCTCGTCCGCCATCCATGTCGGTCTGGTTCGTCCGGCCCGGCCCGGCCGGCCCCGCCGGCTCGGCCCGGCCGTCCCGGCCCCGCCCGGCCCCGCCAGTTCGGGCCGGTCGGCTCGACCAGCGCGGCCGGTTCGGGCCGTTCGGCTCGGCCGGCCCCGCCGGTCGGGCCGGGCGGCTCGACCAGCGCGGCCGGTTCGGCCGTGGCCGGGCCGCCGGGGCGCCGCGGGTCAGCTGCGGATCACCGGCGGCGGCGCGTCCGGGTCGCCGCCCCAGACGTCGTCGTCCTCGGTCAGCCAGGTGCTGCGCTCCCGCTCCTGCTCGTCGCCGTCGCCGCCGCCGTGCATCGGCGCGCCGCCGCGACCGGCCGCGCCGGCACCCGCGCCGGCACCACCGGCACCCGCGCCGGCTCCGGGGCGGCCACCGGCGGAACCGGTGCCGCCCCGACCGCCGGCCGGGATCCCGCCGGGCAGGCCGCCACCCACCCCGCCGGAACCCGTTCCGGCGCCCAACCCGCCCGCGGCCGGGGCGCCGGAGCCCACCCCGCCCGCGGCGGGGCCGCCGGAGCCCAATCCGCTGCCCGCGCCGAGGCCGCCGTCCAGCCCGCTGCCGGCCAGTGCCGAACCCGCGTCGTACGGGCTGCCGCCGAACCCGGCTGGCACCGAACCGGCGCCGCCCGGGCCGGTCGGGCTGCCCAGGCCGGGCTGGCCCGAGCCGGGCGGAAACCCGGCCAGCCCGCTACCGGGCGACGACCCGCCGGACGTGCCGCCGGGCTGCTGGCCGGTCTGCGGGTGCGGCGGGACGATGCCCGGTGGATGCGTCACCGGCGGCTGCCCCCCGGTCGGCCGGTCCGGCGTGAAGGTGTCGTGGCCACCGGGCGGCTGGCGGTCCGGCTGGGACTCGACGTACTGGGCGCGCACCGCGGCCGGGATCACCGTGACGATCACCTCGTTGTACCGGCTCAGCATGTCGGTCAGGTGGCTGCCCGCGCGGTCCGCGTCGGCCTGGGTGGAGAAGTGGCCGTCGCCGGGGACGTGCGCCTTGTACCAGTCGGCGTAGCGGTAGGCGTAGTCGGTGGCGCGCGCCATCTGCATGCACTGGTCGGCCAGCGCGTGCGCGGTCGCCTGGGCCACCTGCAGGTGCTGCTGCGCGTCCGGCGAACTGTCCGACTCCCAGGCCCGGTGCAGGGCCTGGCCGGCCTCGCTGAGCAGCCGGTTCGCGATCGTGCCGAGCCGGTCGGCCGCCCGTGCCCAGTCCGAGCAGGCGACGTTGATCGGGCCGGGGTTGAGCTGCTCGAACTGCTGCCGCACCTGGTCGGAGGTGAGCCGGTAGGTGGACGTGTCCTGGGTCCGGGTGATCGATTCCTCACGGTTGCTGACGTTGGCCATCGGATGGCACCTCCTACCAGGGAGCCGGGCTCGGGCCGGACGGCGCCTCCCCGGACGCCGCCAGGTTGTTGTTCACGTTGCCGACGCCGGTGCTGCTCGCGTTCTCGGCGCCGGCGTAGTTGCCGGCCGCGGCCCGGATGGCGGCGGCCGCCTGCTGCAGGTTCTGGATCAGCTGCTGCGAGTACGTCTGCACGGCACCGGCGACCTGGCCGGAGGCGTGCTTCAGGTAGACCGCCGCCTGCCAGGAGTCAGGGCCGAAGCTCACCGCGCCGGCCGAGCTGACGTTGATCGTGCCCACGTCGGCGATCAACTGGTCGATCTTGTCCGCGACGTCGTTCATCGCGGTCTGGTCGAACCGCTGCTCGCGCGGGTTGCGGTCCAGGCCGGGCCAGTGCGCGTCCGGGCGCACGTCCAGCGGGTAGCCGGTCAGCCCGGTCGCGGCGTTCTGGCTCCGGTCGTCGCCGAGCGTGACCCGGTGCTGGTCGTAGTTGTAGTCCGTCACCAATGTCTCCTTGCCCGGCGGGACACCCCGAGCCGGCCGGTCGACGACCGGGCCGGCGCCGGGTCGGGGTGGGCCGCGGTCAGCTCCAGATGTTCCGGTTCGCGGTCTCGGCCGAGGTGTAGTTGCTGTGCGCCTGCTCGACCGCCTGCCCCATCTGCTGCAGGATCGTGGCCATCGCCGCGGACGCCTCTTCCCACTTCCGCTTCTGCTGGAAGTACGCCTCGCGCGCGTCGCCGGTCCAGCTGTTCACCATCGGGCCGAGCTCGGACTCGAGGTTCTGCAGCGTGCCTTCCAGCGCCTTGTGCGTGGAGAGGATGCCGGCCGCGCCGGCGCTGAGCGATTCGAACTTGACATGTACCTCGTCACTCACTGCGTGCCCCAAACAGGAGAAGGATCCGGCCCTGGCTCAGAGCTGGCCGGCGATGCTGTCGAACTGGCTGGTCTGCGACTCTTCCTGCGCGGCGTAGGTCTGCTTGGTCTGGACCAGGGCGCCGTGCATCTCCTGCAACGCGGTGAGCAGCTTCTGCTGCTGGGCAACCCAGTTCGCGTGCAGGTTGCCCAGTGATCGCTGCGCGCCGCTGGTCCAGCCACCGAACATGGTCTGGATCTCCGAGTCGAGCGTCTGCATGTGCTGCCGGACCAGCGTGCCGGCCTCGTCGACCGCCGCCGCGCCCTTCGCCATCGCATCCTGTTGAACGTCGTAGCCACCGGCCACTGTCTTCCTCCATCCACACTTGACAGTCGGGTTCTTCCTGCCACACAGCGGGTGTCGACCAGCTAGGCACCACCGTCCTGTTGCGACTGTCCACTCTGGCTAGTGGGAGCGGGGCCGACCGGGACGGTGCTGTTGGCGCGCGCCGGGTCCAGCGCGGGGCCGGTCGGTACCAGGTCGAGCAGGCCGCCGGGCACCGGCACCGGCGTGCTGCCGCCGTAGCCGAGCACGGCGAGCACCTCGGCCGACGGCACCGGGTACTTCGCGCCGGTCTCGGTCACCAGGTAGATCGAGTCACTGTCCTGGCCCGGGTGCGGCAGCAACCGGACCACCGCCGCGGCGCCCGGGGGCAGCAGCACCGACCCGGCCGCGCCGCCGGCCGCCGGCCGCTGCCCGGGTGGCTGTGCCACGGTGGAGATGGCCACCGCGGCGCTGCTCCCGGACGTGTCGGTGTACGCCGCGCACAGCGCCAGCGCCGCGCCGTCGGGCATCTCGACCAGCGCCGGCACCCGGTCCGGGAACCCGGCCGGGGTGATCTGGTTGGCCACGTGCGGGATCGCGTTGACGTCCGCCGACTGCACCTCGATCGGATCGGGCCGGTCCGGCACGCCCAGCAGCAGCAGCGCGGCGGTATCGGTGACCGGGGTGAGGCCGGCGGTGAGCGCCAACCAGTACTGGTCCCGGACGCCGCCCTCGGCCGCGACCTTGAGCACCTGGCCCACCTGGACCGCCGCGCCGGCCGCCCGGTACGGCGCCGGCCCACCGCGGCCCGGTACCTCCGGTGGGGCCAGGTCGGGCCCGGACGGCACCGCGTTGGCCCAGGTGTCGGCCACCACCACCGGGGTCGCGGCGGCGAAGCTGAGCGGGGCCAGCACGGTTTCCGGGTGCCGGATCTCCAGCTTGGTGTCGTTCCAGATCAGGTACTGCCGGTTGGCCGAGTCACGGACCAGCAGCCCGCGGCCGGGGTCGACGCGGCTGCCGCCGGCCGGGTACCCGATCGAGACGGTGACCGCGGCCGGACCACCGCCGGACCGCTGGCTGCACACCGTCCACGGGCCGCGGACCAGCCCGCCGGCGGCCGGCAGCGCGTCCGGCAGGCTGGGCAGGCCACGGGCCGCGCCGCGCGGGGCGTCGGCCAGCGAACGGCGCGAGAACAGCCGCACCGACACGTCCGGTGTGTTCAGGATCAGCCGGGCCGAGGTGTAGTTGAGCACCGGGTGCAGCGCGCCGTCCGCCGGGTCGTAGACGAACCGGGTGCCGGTCTCCTTCTCCACCACCAGCACGCCCGGCTGCCGCCAGCCCTGCTTGCCACCCGGCCGGATCAGCCCGACGATGCCGAACCCGGCGACCACCAGCACGGCCACCATCACGCTGACGAAGGTGGCCACCCCGATCCGGCGCAGCGGCGGCTCCGGCGCGTCCGGCTCGCCCTGCAGCAGCGCCGCCTGGACCCGGTGCAGCACGAAGCGGTACGCCTGTGCCTGGTCGCGGCGGCTCTGCACGGCTCCTCCGTCTGGGCCGACCGCCACGGCGCGGAGATCGGTCCAGCCATGTCAGACGGGCAATGGCAAGATGGATCAAAGTTGCCCCATACGATAGCTCCCGAAAGCGCCTGAGTCGCGCTTGGATCCCGATCGGTACCGGGGAGGTGGATCCGATGGCAGCGGGACCGCCAGCTGGGCCGCTGACCGGACCGCCGGGTCCCGGCCGCCCACCCGGGCCACCGACCAGACCGCCGGCCGGGCCGCTGGCCGGGCCGCCGAGCGGGCCTGGTGGGCAGCTGTCCGCGGCGCCGGGCTGGCGGGCGGCCGCCGGGTCGGGGCCGGCGGTCGGGGCGCCGGGAGCGGCGGACCGGGGCGGGCCGGGTCCGGGGGATCGGCCGCGGCCGGAGCGGGAGCGGCCGGCCGGGCGGCTGCTGGGCGTGCCGGTCGGGCAGATCCTGTGCTGGGAGGCGGCCGCGGCGGTGCTGCTGGCCGGAGCGGTGCACGGTGGCTGGCCGCTGCTGCCGGCCGTGGCCGGTGCCGCCCTGATCGGCGCGCTGACCCTGGTCCGCTGGCAGGGCCGCTGGCTGTACGCGGTGCTCGCGGTGCGGCTGCGGTACCGGGCCCGGCGGCACCGGCGGCCGGCCGGCACCGAGACCGACCTGCGGCTGGCCGCGCTGACCGAACTCCGCCCGGAGCTGTCGGTGATCGACGTGGAACCCCGCCCGGGGCAGCGGTTCGGGGTCTGCTCGGATGGCACCGCCTGGGTCGGCGTGATCGCGGTGCAGGCCGGCGACGACGTGCTGGCCGACCCGCTGCAGCCGGACTGGCTACCGGTACGTGAGCTGGCCGGTGCCCTGGTCGTCGACGACATCGAGCTGACCTCGGTGCAGCTGGTCTGCCACGTGACCCCGGCACCGTCCGGGACGCTGCCGGCCGGCTCGCCGGTGGCCGCGTCCTACCAGCAGGTCAAGGCCGGGCGGACGCCGGCCAGCCAGCAGATGTGGATCGCGCTGCGGCTGGATCCGGCGCGTGGCCCGGACGCGATCGAAGCCCGCGGCGGCGGCAGTGCGGGCGCGCAGCGGGCACTGCGCCGGTGCGTCGCCCGGGTGCTGGAACTGCTCGCCGCCGCCGGGGTGACCGGCCTGGCGCTGGACGGCGAGGCGCTGCGGTCGGTGCTCGCGCTGGCCGGGGCGACCCGCCCGGTGGAGCAGCCGGCCGGCGCCCGCCGCACGATCGAGGCCTGGACCTGCTGGCAGGCCGACGACATCGCGCACATCACCTGGTGGGTGACCGATTGGCCGGGGCGGGCCGCACCGCTGCAACTGCTCACCGAGGTGCTCGCCGCGGTACCGGCGCTCACCTGCACGCTCTCGCTGAGCCTGCACCCGGCACCGGCCGGCACCGCCCGGTTCCGCTGCCTGGTCCGGCTGGCCGCCGTCTCGCCGGACGCCGCCGAGCTCGCCGCCACCGCGCTGGAGCAGCTCACCGCGGCCGCCGGGCTCGGCCTGTTCCGGCTGGACGGCGAGCAGGCACTCGGCTACGCCGCCACCCTCCCCCTCGGCGGCGGCACCCCGTGAGGGAAGACGTCGCATTTGGCGCGCAGCGCCGCGAACTGGCTAGCACCGTGAGCGGAGCGGAGCGCAGCGGCGTCTGGACTGAGGCAACGCGCCGACGAAGTCGCTGCGCGGTGCCGAGGGAAGACGCCGCGTCTGGCGCGGAGCGCAGCGAACCGGGGAAACAATGAGCGGGGAACCGGCTACCGGGGCGCATCTGCTGCCGGTGGAGGCGCTGCCGCAGCTGGACGTCCCGCTGGCGGCCGGCGGGCTGGTGCTCGGCCAGTCCCGGCCGGGGCAGCCGGTCGTGGTCCGGCTGTTCGGCAACCGGCCGACCTACGTGGGCATCTTCGCCGCGGCGTACGTGGGCCGGCTGCTCGCCTTCCGCAGCCTGGCGGTCGGCGCCCAGGTCACCGTGCTCACCCCGCGGCCGGCCAGTTGGCAATCGTTGGTCGGCGCCGCGCCGCGCCGCCGGGTCACCCTGGACCGGCCCGGGCAGCCGGCGCCGGCCGGCAACACCGCGGTCCGGCCGCTGCTTCTCGGCGAGGACGTCGGTGCCGGCGAGGCTCCGCTGCGCCGCGATCTGAGCGCCTGGCAGACCCAGCTGCAGCTGCGCCCGTACGTGACGCCGCAGCTGATCGCGCCGATGCGGTCCTACGACCTGGTCGTGCTGCAGCGGGTGCCGCCGGAGGCGGTGCGCCCGATCCAGCTCGCCTTCGGCCTGCCGGCGGACACCGCCCGCTGGTTCGCGCAGCTGCCGGACGACATGGTGGCCGCCCTGGCCGGCGGCCGGGTCCAGTTCGTCAACCTGGTCCCGACCCAGGTCGAGACCGCCGCTTTCGGCCCACCCACCCGCCGCGACGGCTGACCCGTCAGCCGCCCGGCACCCTCAGCCGGCAGGCACCCTCAGCCGGCAGGCACCCTCAGCCGGCAGGCACCCTCAGCCGGCAGGCACCCTCAGCCGACTGGCACCCTCAGCCGGTGGGACCGTCAGCCGGCCAGGCCGCGGACGTAGCCGTAGAGGCCGAGGACGGCAAGTGCGAGCGGGACGATCGCGATCACGGCCAGCGACTCGAGCAGGTCGGCGGCCCGGCCCCAGACCGGCGATGGCCGGCTGCCCGCCGGGCGCACCCCGCGGCCGACCAGCAGGGCGGCCGCGATCAGCAGCGGCAGCGTGACCGCGACCAGCGCCACCACCTGGCCGTGCCGGGCGGCAACCGCCAGCGCCAGCAGCGCGACCCCGAGCGCGGCCGCGGCCAGCAGCCAGATCCGCTGCAGCCGGCCGAGGAATGGGCGGGCCCGCAGCACGACCGCGACCGCGACGACCGCCACCAGCCAGGGTGCCGTGCCGGCCGGCTCCGGCGCGAGCACCAGCTCGCAGCCGGCGACCACGGCGGCGGTCGCGCCGGTCAGCCCGGTCACGTACCGGTCGGCGACCAGGGTGCGGGCCAGCACGGTCCGGCCGGGCACCACCGAGGTGTCCCGGCGCAGCTCGTCGGCGGTGAGCGGGATGACCGGCAGCGGCAGCTCGGCCAGCCGGAACGCCAGCGCGGGCAGCAGCGGGGTGACCGCCAGCACCGCGGCCACGGTGATCGCGGCGACCCCGGGTGCGGTCAGCCCGGTGCCCAGGTCCAGTAGCGCCGCGAGCATGCCGACCAGCGCGGCCGTGCCGGCGCCGACCAGCCCGGGCACGCCGTCCGCGACCGCGAACGCGGCCAGCAGCGCGGCGACCAGCACCGCCGCCGCGCCGCCGAGCAGCGGCAGCGCCCCGAAGTGGGTGGGCGTCCGGCCGGCGCCGAGCGCGGTGGCCCCGCCGATCGCCGCGTACGGCAGCGCGGACCAGCCCAGCAGCACCCCGGCCGGGGCGTCCCCGACGGCCCGCGAGAGCACCGCGCCGGCCAGGATCAGCGCGCCGGCCAGCGCCCCGGTCAGGATGCTCGGCACCAGCCAGGGCGGCCCGGACATCAGGCTGACCAGGGCGGCCAGCAGCAGTGCGGCCAGCGCGGCGGTCAGGCTGACCCGCCGGGTGGTGCCGGGCAGCCAGCGCGAGGAACGGTCCCGGGAGGCGGTGGCGATCGCGTCCACCACGTCGTCGAAGGCGAGCTCGGGCAGCTGGGCCTGGCGCGGCCGCAGGTAGAGCAGCTCACCGTCCCTTATGGACAGTGCGGTGACCGACTTGCTGCCGTCCAGCGGGATCTCGCCGAGCCGCTGCAGGGCCCAGCCGCCGTGCCCGACGCCGCGGTCGGCGAGGTCCGGGCCGGCGTGCCGGAGCAGCGTCGGCAGCAGGTCGGTCAGCGGCACGTCCACCGGCAGCGCGACGTCCACCCGGCCGTTCGGGGCGATGATCGTCACCCGGCACAGGTCGCCGCCGATGCTGGTCACCGTGCGCTCCTCCCGCCATTCGCCAGGTGCAGGCTAACCGAGTGGTGTCACACCGGTGCGACGGTACGGTGTGAACGGCAGACCGGTACGGGCAGAAGGGGCATCGCGCGGGTGAACACGATCGTGCTCCGCCGCCCGAGCCGCCGCCCGCCGCCGGAGCTGCCCCGCGGCGAGCTGGTACTGGAGTCACCGCCGGAGCTCCCGGAGACGCTCAGCGGC
Source organism: uncultured Actinomycetota bacterium (assembly GCA_963714145.1). Taxonomy (GTDB): domain Bacteria; phylum Actinomycetota; class Actinomycetes; order Mycobacteriales; family CADCTP01; genus JBBWZH01. The sequence goes on from OY970235.1 coordinate 6,397,797, forward strand.
GGCTTCGGCGCGGCCCTGACCTACCTGCCGATGCTGGCCGGCGGCGGCGCGATGGCGTTCCTGTTCATCGGCCCGGCCGCGCGCGGGATCACGGTCGTGGCCGGCGTGATGTACGCGCTGTCGATGGCCGGGATGGCGGTGGGCCAGGTCGGCCGCGGCGCGAGCGAGAAGAAGCGGGCGCTGAACGCCGAGCGCCGCGACTACGCCCGCTACCTCTCCCAGGTCCGCCGCCGGGTGCGGCGGGCGGCCAGCCAGCAGCGCGAGGCGCTGCTGTGGCGCAGCCCGGACCCGGACGCGCTCTGGTCGATCGCCCTGTCGGCCCGGCTCTGGGAACGCCGGCCGGCGGACGAGGACTTCGGCACGGTCCGGGTCGGGCTCGGCCCGCAGCGGCTGGCGGTCACGCTCGTCCCGCCGGAGACCAAGCCGGTGGAGGACCTGGAGCCGGTGTCGGCCGGGGCGCTGCGCCGGTTCGTCCGGACCCACTCGACGGTGGCCGATCTGCCGGTCTCGCTGTCCATCCGCGGCTTCGGCCGGATCGTGCTGGACGCGGCCACCCCGGCGGCGCAGGACGCGATGCTCGGCCTGGTCCGGGCGATGGTGGCGCAGCTGGCAGTCTTCCACTCCCCGGACGACCTGCGGATCGCGGTCTGCGCCGGCCCGGGCCAGCTGCCCCGGTGGGACTGGGTGAAGTGGCTGCCGCACGCGCTGCACCCGACCGAGGTGGACGCGGCCGGCCCGGTCCGGGTCGTCGCCGGGCAGCTGGCCGAGCTGGAACAGCTGCTCGGTGGCGAGCTGGCGCAGCGGCCCCGGTTCGGCGCGGCCAGCCCGGCCGACGCCTACCCGCACTGCCTGGTGATCCTGGACGGCGGCGAGGTCTCCTTCGACGCCCAGCTGGCCGGCACCGACGTGCACGCGGTGACCGTGCTGGACGTCGGCGGCCGGCTGCCCCGGGACGCCGGCGAGCGCGGCACGCTGCGGCTGTCGGTCACCCCGGAGCGGATCGAGCGGCTGGTCCGGGACCGGGCCGGCACCGACGCCCGCAGCTCGCTCGGCCAGCCGGACCAGCTGAGCCTGGCCGAGGCCGAGTCGCTGGCCCGGCTGCTCGCGCCGTACCGGGTCAGCACCGCGGCCGGCGAGGCGGAGGACCGCTGTCCCGCGATCTCGGTCTGACCCGGCTGCTCGGCCTCGGCGACCCGACCCGGATCGAGACGTCGGTCACCTGGCGACCCCGGCCGCCGCGGGACCGGCTGCGGGTGCCGATCGGGGTCGGCCCGGTCGGCGAGCCGGTCGAGCTGGACATCAAGGAGTCCGCCCAGGACGGCATGGGCCCGCACGGCCTGGTCATCGGCGCGACCGGCTCGGGCAAGTCGCGAGCTGCTGCGCACGCTGGTACTCGGCCTGGCCGTGACGCACTCCTCGGAGGCGCTGAACTTCGTCCTGGTCGACTTCAAGGGCGGCGCCACGTTCGCCCGGCTGGAGGACCTGCCGCACACCTCCGCGGTGATCACCAACCTGGCCGACGACCTGTCCCTGGTCGACCGGATGCGGGACGCGATCGACGGCGAGCTGAACCGCCGGCAGGAGCTGCTCCGGGACGCCGGCAACTACGCCAGCCTGCGCGACTACGAGCGGGCCCGGGAGAACGGCGCGCCGCTGGCCGCGGTGCCCAGCCTGTTCGTGGTGGTGGACGAGTTCAGCGAACTGCTCGCCGCCAAGCCCGACTTCATCGACCTGTTCGTCACGATCGGCCGGATCGGCCGCTCGCTCGGCGTGCACCTGCTGCTCGCCTCGCAGCGGCTGGAGGAGGGCCGGCTGCGCGGGCTGGACACCTACCTGTCGTACCGGATCGGGCTGCGCACGTTCTCCGCGATGGAGTCCCGGGTGGTGCTCGGCGTGCCGGACGCCTACGAGCTGCCGAACGCGCCCGGGCACGGCTACCTGAAGATCGACACCAGCACCATGCTGCGGTTCAAGGCGGCGTACGTCTCCGGGCCGTACGCCGGGCCGCGGGAGACGCCGACCCAGCAGGCGGCCGCGGTGGCCGGGCAGGTCGTCCCGTACACGGTCGGCTACCTGCGGCCGTTGCGGGCGCAGGTGGCCGAGCCGGTGGCGGCGCCACCGGTGGACGCGAACGCCGAGACGATGCTGGAGATCGTCACGCAGCGGCTGGTCGGCCGCGGCTCGCCGGCGCACCAGGTCTGGCTGCCGCCGCTGGCCGAGCCGCCGACGCTGGCGCAGCTGCTGCCGCCGCTGGCCGCCGACCCGGCCGACGGCCTGCGCCCGGCCGGCTGGGCCGGCCGCGGCCAGCTGCAGGTCCCGGTCGGCCTGGTCGACAAGCCGTACGACCAGCGCCGCGACCCGCTCTGGCTGGACCTCTCCGGCTCCGGCGGGCACGTCGTCGTCGCCGGCGGGCCGCAGAGCGGCAAGAGCGCGCTGGTCCGGGACATCATCGCCGGGCTGGCGCTGACCCACACCCCGGCCGAGGTCCAGTTCTACTGCCTGGACTTCGGCGGCGGGACCCTGTCCGGGCTGCTCGGGCTGCCGCACGTCGGGGCGGTCGCCGGCCGGCTGGAGGCGGACCTGATCCGGCGCACCCTGGCCGAGGTCACCGCGCTGCTGGCCGGCCGGGAGAAGCTGTTCACCGAGCAGCGGATCGACTCGATGGCCACCTACCGGCGGCGCCGGCGGGACGGTTCGCTGCCCGGCGACGGCTACGGCGACGTGTTCCTGGTGGTGGACGGCTGGGGCATGGTGCGCAGCGAGTTCGACCCGCTGGAGGCGCAGATCACCGGGCTGGCCGCGCGTGGCCTTGGCTACGGCGTGCACGTGCTGATCACCGTGCAGCGCTGGATGGAGGTGCGCCCGGCACTGCGCGACCTGGTCGGCACCCGGCTGGAGCTACGCCTCGGCGACCCGACCGAGTCCGATGTGGACAGGCGGGCGGCGGCGAACGTGCCGGAGAAGGCGCCCGGCCGCGGGCTGACCCGGGGCAAGCTGCAGTTTCTCGCCGCGCTGCCCCGGATCGACCGGGACCAGCGCCCGGAGACCCTGGTGGACGGGGTGGCCAGCCTGGTCAGCGCGGTCGCCGACGCCTGGGCCGGGCCGCCGGCACCGCAGGTCGAACTGCTGCCCAACAACCTCCCGTACGCGGCGCTGCCGGCACCGGCCAACGGCCGCGCCGGCATCCCGATCGGCGTGGACGAGGACGCGCTGGCCCCGGTGTACCTGGACTTCAGCACCGACCCGCACTTCGTGATCTTCGGTGATTCGCAGTGCGGCAAGACCAACCTGCTGCGGGCCATCGTCACCGGCATCACCACCCGGTACACCGCCGAGCAGGCCCGGATCATCTTCCTGGACTACCGCTACGGGCTGCTGGACGCGGCCGGCACCGCGCACAAGCTGGCCCACGGGTTCGCGTCCAACCACGCACCGCCGATCGTCCGGAACATCCTCGAGGGGATGAACAAGCGGCTGCCGCCGGCCGACCTGACCGCCGACCGGCTGAAGGCGCGGGACTGGTGGAATGGTCCAGACCTGTACGTGGTCATCGACGACTACGACCTGGTCGCCACCGGCAGCACCAACCCGCTGCTGCCGCTGCTCGACCTGGTGCCGCAGGCCCGCGACATCGGCCTGCACCTGATCATCGCCCGGGCCATCGGTGGCGCCGGCCGGGCCATGTTCGAACCGGTGCTGCAGCGGCTGCGGGAGACCGGCACCCCCGCGCTGATCATGTCCGGCAGCAAGGAGGAGGGTGCGCTGTTCGGCAACGTCAAGCCCGACGCGCTACCCCCCGGCCGCGGCCGGCTGGCCACCCGCCGCGGCAGCACCCTGATCCAGACCGCCTACCTCCCCCCGCCGCCCTGACCGGCCGGCCCGCCCGGGAGCCGGAGTAGCCGGGGCGGCCCGACCGGGCCGCCGCCCGACCGGGCCGCCGGCCCGACAGGGCCGCCTGCCCGACAGCGCTGCCGTCCGGCCGGGGCTACCGACCGATTGGGACCGACGGTGCCGGGTCGGCCGGGTGGCCGGGTTGCCAGCGGCGGCGCCGGCCGCGCGGGATCACGACCGCGGCGGCGATCACCACCAGCGCGAGCAGCGTGGCGCCGGCCGCCACGGCCAGCCCGATCAGCCGGGCCCGACTGTCCGGAGTGGACGGTGCCGGCAGCGGCGCCGCGGCCCGCTGCACCGGCGGCGACGCGGTCGGCAGCACCGCGGTCAGCGCCGCCACCGGGTTGATCACCCCGTACCCCAGTTCCGGGCTGGGCAGGTCGGTGGACGGGTGGTCGGCGGTCAGCTCGATCCGCCGCTTGATCTCGGCCGGGGTCAGCCGCGGCTGCCGGCCGCGCAGCAGCGCCACCAGCCCGCTGACGAACGGCGCCGCGAAACTGGTGCCGGAGAAGGGCACCAGCCCGCCGCCGGCCAGCAGGCAGGGCAGCTCCTGGCTGGGTGCGACCACCGTGACGAACGGGCCGGTGATCGAGTTCTCGTCCACCTTGCCGGCCCGGCCGATGCCGCCGACCGCGATCACGCTGTCGTACCCCTGCGCCAGCGCGGCCGGGTAGGTGATCACGTTCTGGTTCTTGTACTCGTTCCGGTTGCCGGTGGCCGCGACGATCACCGCGTTGCGGGCCAGCGCGCGCTGCGCGACCCCGGCGAACGCGGCCTTGCCCGCGGCGGTCAACTGGTCCGCGGCGACCGTGACCGAGACGTTCAGCACCTGCGCACCGGCGGTCAGCGCGGCCTGCATCGCGCTGACCAGGTTCACCGCCGAACCCGGGGCCAGGTTCCCGTTGTCGTCGACGCCCCAGCTCTGCCGCACCGGCAGGATCAGCGCGTCCGGCGCCACCCCGACCAGGCCGCGGTCGGCGCGCGGCCGGGCCGCGATGATGCCGGCCACCGCGGTGCCGTGCGCTGCGCAGTCGGTGTCCGCGCCCGGCCGGACCTGGCCGCTGGTCACGTCGTAGCCGGGCAGCACCCGCCCGCGCAGCTGCTCCTGTGCCCCGTCCACGCCGCTGTCCACCACCGCGACCGTGACCCCGGCGCCGCGGCCGTACCGCAACGCCTCGGCGTACCGCAGCCGCTCCTGCGCCCACGTTGGCGCCGCCGCCTGCACCGGCCCCAGCCGGCTCGCCAGCAACTCCGGATCGTGGTACTTGCACGCGGCCTCCCGCGGCTGCCGCTCCACCGCCCCCGCCGGCCCGGCTGCTGCGACCAGCAGCCCCGCCACCACCAGCAGCATCGCCACCGCCCGTACCCGCACGCTGCCCTCCGGCCCCTGGTGCCGATCGCCGACGGTCAGCCGGGCTCGGCGGACGACTCGAACGCCACGAAAATCAGCGTCGCCAGGCGCAGCACCGCGTCCCAGTCCTGCTGCGTCACCGCGCCGAAGCCTTCGGCGAGTGCCGCCGGCAACGGGGTGCCCTCGGCGGCATTCAGCAGATCGGCCACCGGGATACCGCTGCCGCGCAGCGCGTATCCGATCCGGCTGGTGCCATCCGGGCCGCCGCCGATCGGCTGGATACCGATCCGCTCGACGCCAAGCCGGTTGTCATCGGTGTCCGATCCGTAGGCGAGGACCGCTGCCACGAAGGCGCGATCCCGGTCGGCGGCGTCCGACTGGCCGGCCGCGCGCAATGGCAGGGAGTCCAGGAACCTGTCGCGAGCCGTATGTGTGGCCACTATCTTCTCGTCACCCCGACCCTTCTCAACCGCCGATTGAACTCATCGATCTTGTCGGCGGGGACGGCGTACCGGCCCGGCTCATTCGTCGGCTTCAGTTCATACTGCTTCAGCCATTCGCGAGTTCCAGGTCTAGCCTCGAACTCCATCCGGTGAGTGTAGTTCTGCCGCTTACCCAGAGTCCGCGGGTCAACTGTGCCGCGGTCGCCGATCCACTTTGGATTGTTCTGATGCGGCGGCGACTTCGGCACCAGCCCACCGGCGTCCTGGGTGGCTTTGGCCTCGGCCTCGCTCCCGTACCGCTCGAAAATCTCGTACGGTGCCATCCCGAGCGGGTCCAGCCAGCTGAGTGGATTCGGTACGTACCCGTGCGGGTTCATGCCACCCTCGAGGCCGAACGGGTCGCTAGCGCTGTAGCAGCCTTCGGCGGGCAGGTAGTACCGGAAGAAGTTGTAGTCGGTGCCGGATTCGGGGTCGTGGTATTGGCCGGGGAAGCGGAGTGGGCAGTCGGTCGGGGTGCGGGGGCTGATGCCCCAGAGGGTGGCCTGGCGGTGCCAGGCGACGGCGCCGGCCGCGGTGACGAGTTCGGTCGGGGTGCCGACCAGGTCGGTGACGATCGCGTAGAACTGCTCGTCGGTGCCGGGCCGGGGCGGGCCGTGGCTGTGCTGGGTGAGCGGGCGGAAGGTGCCCGGTTGCCAGTCCCAGGTGGTGGTGCGGCCGGTGCCGTCGGTCTGCTCGGCGAGCAGCACGCCGTCCCAGCTGAAGTCGACCCGGGCGGCGCCGGTGCCATCGGCGGTGCTGAGCTGCTTGCTGATCCGGCGGCCGAACGGGTCGTAGCTGTACCGCCAGCGTTCGCCGCTCGGGGTGGTGACCGCGGTCAGCCGGTCCTCGGCGTCCCACTCGTACCGCCAGTCCCGGAACTGGCCGGACAGTGTGCGGTGCCGGCGGCGGGTCAGCCGGCCCTGCCTGTCGTGCTCGTAGTGCACCGCGCCGGCCCGGCGGAGCAGCGTGCCGGCGTACTCCCGCTCGCCCTGGCCGTCGGCGCTGGCCGGGTCGATCGCCGGCCAGCCGGCGGCGGTGATGTTGCCGGCGAGGTCGTACCGGTACCGTTCGGTCCATTGTGGACCTTGCACTGCGGTGACCTGCCCGATCGGATCGAGGTCGTAGCGGCGCGGGCCGTCGAGCTGGTCGGTGCGACCGGTGAGGTAGCCGTCCGCCCGGTAGCCGTAGCCGCGGTGCTGGCGCGGCGGCCCGGCCGTGCCGTCGAGGGTCTGCGAGCGCAGCCGCCCGTTGTGGTCCCAGGTCTGGACCAGCAGCGCGGCCGAGCCCAACCGCCGGGCGACCTCGCGCCCGGCCAGGTCGTAGCCGAACCGGAGCACCTGGCCGGCGCTGTGCAGCGCGACCGGCCGGCGATTCGCGTCGTACTCCCACCGACTGTCTACACCGGACGGTGTGCGCCGCCGGAGCCGGTCGCCGGCCGCGTCATAGCCGGATTCCACCGCCCGGCCGTTGCAGCGCTCGACCCGTACCCGGCCCAGCGCGTCCCACTCGAAGTCGACCTCGGCGTCCGGGCCGGCGGCCCGGAGCACCCGGCCGGCCGGGTCGTATTCGAAGGTGGTGACCGTGTCGCCGGCGCGCCGCTCGACGACCTCGCCGACCTGGTTGCGGACCAGCGTCACCGTCTCGCCGGCGCCGTTGGTGCGCTCGACCAGCCGCCCGGCCGGGTCGTGCCGGTAGGTCAGCACCCGTCCGTTGAAGTCGGTCTCCCGGGCCAGGTTGCCGGCCGGGTCGTATTCGTACCGCCAGGTCAGCCCGTGCGGGTCGGTGACCGTGACCAGCCGTAGCTCGGTGTCGTAGCCGAACTCCAACCGGGCGCCGGTAGGCCCGGTCTGCGCCACCGGCAGGTCGAACGTCCCGACCTCGGTCCGGCTGAGTTGGCCGAGCGGGTCGGTGTAGGTGACCAGGTTGCCTTCCGGGTCGTAACTCCACCGCTCGGTGGCACCGTCGGGCAGTGTCCGGGACGCCAACCGACCGCCGACGGTCCAGCCGTACCGGGTGATGTTGCCGAGCGGGTCGGTGCTCGCGGCCACCCGGCCGAACGCGTCCCGGTCGTAGCGGGTGGTGGCGCCGAGCGGGTCGGTCACGGCTACCGGCAGGCCGGCCGGGTCGGACCCGATCCGGCTGGTGCGACCGAGCGGGTCGGTGACCGTGGCGAGGTGGCCGCGGTCGTCATAGCCGTAGCGGGTGGTGGCGCCGGCCGGGTCGGTGCCGCTGACCAGGTTGCCGCGCTGGTCGTACGCCCAGCGCCAGACCGCGCCGTCCGGGCCGGTGATCGTGGCCGGCAGCCGCAGCTCGGTGTAGCTGGCCGTGGTCTGCCGCCCGTCCGGCCGGGTGACCGCGACGAGGTTGCCGGCCTCGTCGTACCCGTACCGGGTGGTCCGTCCACTGTGGTCGGTACGGGACAGCACCCGGTCGTACCGGTCCCACTCGGTGGTCGCGGTGTGGCCGAGCGGGTCGGTCTCGCCGACCACCTGGCCCAGCTGGTTGAGCCGGAACGTGCTGGTGTGGCCGAGCGAGTCGGTGACCCGGGTGCTGCCGTCGCCGTACTCGAAGCTGGTACTCAGGCAGCCGCCGGTACCGGCGGTACCGACGCACCGGCCGGCCCCGTCGTAGCGGTAGCGGTAGCTGGTGCCGTTGCGGTCGGCCCAGCCGGTCAGCCGGCCGGCCCCGTCGTAGTCGAACCGCAGCGGCAGGCCGGACGCGTTGATCACCTCGGTCAGCCGCTGCTCGGTGTCGTAGCCGAACCGGGCCAGCGTCACGTCGGCGTCGGCGCCGGCGCCGGCGCCGGCGTCGACTCCGGCGGCGCCGAGCAGCCGCAGCTCGGTGACCAGACCACCCACGGTGTGCACGCCGACCCGGTAGCCGGCCGAGTGCCGCACCTCGACCAGTACGCCACCCTCGTAGCCCAGCTCGATCCGGTGACCGTTCCGGTCGGTGACCGCGGCCAGCGGCAGCACCGTCGCGAATGGATCGTCGGCCGTTCCGAAGTGGAGGGTCTGGCCCAGCTCCGGCAACTGCACGGCGTAGCTACCGTCCACTGTGGCCAGTGGCAGCCGGGCACCCTCGATCGGCAGGCCGGCCAGGGTGGTACCGCCGCGCGGGTAGAACAGCCGCGCGCCGTCGGCGGCGTAATAGCGCACCCCGCCGGCGCTGACCTCGATCCGCTGGTCCAGTGTGGACGCCCAGGACGGGCCGAACCAGCGACCGTCCCGGTAGGACGACAGGTGGGTGCGGGCCAGCAGCAACGGCAGCAGGCCGGGCAGGTCGACATCCACCTGCCGCAGTACGACCTCGCCGGTGGCGACGTCCACCGGGTCGCCCCGGGTGGACCGGCCCGGCAACGACCGGGCCGCGTCCCGGGCGGTGTCCCGTTCGGCGTCCCGGGCCGCGGTCCGCGCCGTGTCCCGGGCCGCGGTCCGGGCCGCGTCCCGGGCCCCGGTACGGGCGGCGTCCCGGGCGCCGGAACGGGCGGCGTCGCGGGCCACGTCGCGGCCGGCGAGCCGGAAGAGATCCCGCACCGCCTTGGCGATGATGCCCTCGGCGGCCCGGCCGGCCGCCCGGCCGCCCCTAGCCAAGGATCGCTTCCATCGCGATGGTGACGATCAGGTTGATGGCGATGTCGGTCAGCTTCTTGAACGCCGGGATCTCCAGCAGGGACGCGCCGAACGTCGGCGCCGCGGTCGCGATCGCCTGGTAGATCTCGATCAGCAGGGTGATCAGCTGGACGATCACGTTGATCTTCAGCGCGAGCACGACGGCGGCGCAGACGTACAGGCAGGCACCGACCACGTTGGCCGCGGTCACCCCGTCGCCGAGCACGCCGGCGGCCGAGTCCTGGTCGTTCCACTTGGCACTGAACGCGTCCATCGCATCGCCCCGGTTACCGGCCGAGGCCCGGTCCGCCGCGGCGACCGCGTCGGTCCGGATGCCGTCCACAGTGGACGCGAAGCTCATCCAGTGGCCGCCGAGCTGGAACAGCTTCTCCTCGTCCACCTCGGGCCAGGTGTAGCCCATGTCGTTGAGCAGGCCGGCCAGCTCACCCGGCAGGTTGATGCCCATCGCCGATCACGCCAGGGCGGCGCGGGCGCCGACGTCGTCGATGGCGGCCGCGCTGGCCGCCTCGGCCGCCCGGTACTGGTCCGCCATCGCCGCCAGCCCGTCACCGAACCAGCCGAGGCTCTCGGCCGCGGAACCGAACGACTCGGCCGCCATCTCCTGGGCCGCGCCGTAGGACATCCCGATCAGCGAGCTGACCATGTCCGCGCCGAACAGCTCGCCCATGCCCTGCACGGTCGCCTGTAGACCCTGCCAGGCGGTGGCGAGCCGGCCGGCCACGTCCACCATGCTCTGGCCGGCCGCCTGCAGTTCGTCCGGCTGGGCGGTGAACTCGCCGGTCACGCCGGGCCATCCGGGTCGGCCGGCCGCGCCGCGGGCCGCGTACCGGCGGGCGGTACCGCATCGCCGGACGGGCGGGCGCCGGCCGCGGCACTGATCCGGCCGACCGCGCCGGCGATGTTCTGCGCGAACAGCTGCATCTGCCGCACCGACTGGTCCTGCAACTCCTGCATCCGTTCGGCCAGGGCGGCCGGGTCCGCGGCCGGGCCGGCCTGGGCGGCCGCCTGTGCCTGCAGGTCGTCCAGGGCGGCGTTCACCGCGAGCAGGATCTGCTCACCGAGCGCCTGGGTCCCCAGCCGGAGCGCCCGCGGTTCCAGGGCGATCGACGCCAGCCGCCCGCTGGCCCGCGCCGTCGCCCGGACCTGCCCGTCCGCGGCCACGCCGGTGCCGAGCAGGCCGGCCGCCGCGCCGTCGGCCGGCGCCCCGTCGGCCGCCGCACCGGCCCGGCTGTCCGCCAGCGCCCGGCGGGTCTCGGACAACAGCCGTTCGAACTCCGCCACGCCAAGATCGACCTGATCAGCCACAACCAGCCCCATTCGTCCCGTGCAGCCAGGCGACCGTATCAAGTCTGTTGCAGCTACGGGATACCGAGCAGGCGCCGGCCCGGCTGGAGCGACCGTGCCGTCAGTTTCCGGCCGGCAGCGGCTGGCTCAGGAACTCGGCGATGCCGCGGGTGCCGGGGGCGCAGGCCCGCCGGAGTTCGCCGGCCTGCTCGGGGGTGAGCGCGTCCGCCGCGCCGACCCGGCCCGCGTCGACCCGGCCGGCGACCCGGCGCGCCCACTCCTCGGCGTCCGGGACGGCGGCGAACCGGCCGAACCTGATGAGTTCCGTGACCGGGTCGGCCACCAGCAGGTCGTAGGACATGTGCAGCAGCCGGCCGGCCGGCAGTCCGGCGAGGTACTCGAGCGCCCGCACCGTCGCGTACGACCACAGCGCGCCGAACCGGTCCAGCGGGATGTCGACCCGGGCCAGCGCGGTGGCGTCCAGCGTGTCCGGCGTGAACGGGCGCAGCCGCTCCGGCAGGCGCGGCGCGTGCGCCGGGTCGCGGACCTGGAACGGGTCCACGCCCAACTCCCCGCGGATCTCCTGGATCAGCAGCGCCAGCCGGGGCAGCGGATGCCGGCTCATGGACATGGCGCAGTCCGGCCCGTCCCGGTACATGAACACGAACCGGGCCGCGGGGAAGTAGGTGAGCAGCTCGGGCAGGTACCGCAGCGACGCCCCGGACCGCTCGATCACCACGTCCCGGCCGAACTGCGCCGCCAACCAGTCGAACAGCCGGACGTACTGCCGGGCCAGCGGGGCCGCCGGCCAGCGCGCCACCTCGTCCCGGATGCGGTCCAGCAGACCGTCCGGATCGTCGGTGAGCGGCGGCAGGGTCATCAGGCTGATCGCCGGCACGTCGCCGGCCGCGTACCGGCCGGAACCGACCGGGTACTCGAACTCCGGCACCCGGACGCCCTTGCGCAGCAAGGTGTTCGGCTTCAGCCGGGGGGCGCTGAGCAGCTCCCAGAAGGCCGCGCCGTCCGGCTCCCCGCCGGTGAACCCGGACGGGTCAAGACCGGCGAAGAACTCGCTGAGGCCGAGCACTTTCGGATGCTCGTGCACCAGCCGCGAGAGCATCGTCGACCCACACCGGCCGGTGCCCAGAACGATGATGAGCGGCGCCGACGGTCCACTCCTTCCACGGGCGAGCAGGTGAGATGCCACCATACCGCCCCGGATCGATGGATAGATCCTGACAGTACGTGATAAATTAGCCACTCTATGTTAGCTATAACATGTCGTTACATACCCTAACGACAAGTAGTCGACAAAATTCACTTGTATGAGTGTTTAGCACTCCATGAGGTCCGAGTAGGCTGCCATTCGGCCGGCGGCCGTGAACTCGTCGCGGACACCTTCGTTTGACTCCTGTCCCGTGCCCCATGCGGCTTTCGCAGGCACACCCGTGCGATGGCGAAGGGTTCCAGTCGATGCGTCTGGTGGTGTTCTCGAGCCGTCGCCTGCTCGGCGAGTCGCTGGCGGCGGCGCTGAAGAGCCGTCCCGAGGTCACCGCGGTCAGCCGGGTGGCGGAGCCGGCCAGCCTGCTGTCCCTGTGCGAGCTCGCCGCCATCGACGTCGCGGTGATCGACGCCAACCGGGACGCAGCGGCGGTGGTACCGATCTGCCGCGAGCTGCGCAACCGCTTCCCGGCCATCTACCCGGTGGTGATGTACGAGGCGATCGACGGCGCCGACGTCGAGGCGCTGCGGGCCAGCGGTGTCGCCGCCCTCGTTCCGTGCGCGCGGGGGCTGGCCGCGCTGCTCGCGACCCTGCACAGCCATCCGGCGGGAGCGCCCGGGCCGACGCCGACCGGGCTGTCCGAGCGGCAGCGGGACGTGCTGATGCTGCTCAGCTCCGGGCACAGCGCGGTGGAGATCGCCGGCCTGCTCGGCATCGGGCCCGGCACCGTGGAGGACCACAAGCGGCGCCTGTACGCGAAGCTCGAAGCGGCCACCGGCGTGCAGGCGGTGGCCCGGGCCGTCGCGCTCGGGATCATCGACGACTACGTCAGCGACAGCCGCCAACTGCCACCCCCGCCGGCCGACCAGGCCGACCGGCCCTCGCCCGAAGGCGCCTACCCGCAGCTGACCGACGAGGCCGGCCGGGCGTTGCTCGTCGTGCTGGCCGGCCAGGGCGAGGCCCTGCTGCGGACGGCCACCGAGATCCTGATCCGGCACGGGTTGCCGGTGGCCCGCGAGCACCGGCCGCACACCACCAGGCCGGACCACTGGTCCCGCTGGCACCGCGGGCCCGTGGTCGTGCTGCTGGTCGACCCGGACCCGGCCGACTGGCGGGCCGCCCAGGCCTTCCACCGGCCGGTGGTCGTGCTCTACTCCGCGGCCGACCGCACCGAGCCGGCCATCGCGCTCGGCACCGGCGCCGCCGCGGCGCTGACCACCGACTGGGTGGACGACCGGCTGGTGCACCTGCTCAGCGTGGTGGCCCAGGGCTACCTGGTGGTCGGCCGGGAGCAGGCCCACCCGCTGCTGCACCGGCCGAGTGGGCCGGGCACCGGCGCGAACGGCGCCGACATCACCGCCCGGGAGCACGACATCCTGCGGTCCATCGCCCAGGGCCACACCCTGCGCGAGACGGCCCAGATGCTCGGCATCGCGATGAAGACGGTGGCGAACGCGCAGTCGCACCTGTTCCGCAAGCTCGGCGCGCACAACCGGCCCAGCGCGCTGGTCGCCGCGCACGCCTCCGGCCTGCTGCCGGATCCACCGACCGGGCCGGCGAGCCGCCCGGACACGACCTGGCGCAGCGTGTCATGAACCGATCCGGGGTCGGCGGGCGGCGGCGCTGGTACGCGCGGGTGCTGGTGGTCGGGCTGGGGCCGCTGGCCTGGCTGGTGCTCGCCGCGATGCCGGCCTGGGCGCACGCCGAGCTGACCGCGACCGACCCGGCCAACGGCGCGCACCTGGACCGGGCGCCGACCGAGATCGTGCTGCGGTTCAGCCAGCCGGTAACGCCGGTCGCCGGTGGCGTCCGGCTGCTGGACACCCGTGGCCGGCAGGTCGGTCCCGCCGACGCCGGCACGGTGCCCGGCCGGCCGGAGCAGGTGCGGCTGCCGGTCGCGGCCGGGCTGCCCGACGGCTACTACGTGCTGTCCTGGCGGGTGGTCTCGCTCGATTCGCACCCAGTCGCCGGCGCGTTGACCTTCTCGGTTGGCGCGGCGGCCGGCGCCGGCCCCGCGGAGCTGCCCGGCGGTGGCACCAGCCGGGCGCTGACCATCGCGTTCTGGCTGGTCCGTGGCGTCGGCTACCTCACCCTCGCGCTGCTCGTCGGCGGTGGCTACTTCGTGCTGATCTGCCAGCGGGACGGGACCGACGACCGGTCCCGCCGGCTGCTGCGCGCCGGTTGGTACGGCTCGATCGCGGCGGCGGTCGGCGCGCTGCTCTTGCAGGGGCCGTACGTGGCCGGCGGCTCGCTGGCCCGGGCGCTGGACCCGGCGCTGCTCGGCGCCACCCTGCACGACAACTACGGCCTGCTCGTCGCCGCCCGGCTGGGACTGCTGGTCGCCGGCTGGCCGCTGCTGGTCCGCCTCGTCGCCGCCCGGACACCGGCCCCGGCCGACCCGGCCGCACCCCGGCCGTCCTCGGTCCAGCCGTCGTCAGCCCGGCCGTCGTCAGCCCGGCCGTCCCGGGCCGAGCCGGCCGCGGCCGAGCCGGCTGGAGTCGGCCGCGCCGGCGCAGCCGGACCCGGCAAGGCCGGCGCAGCCGGACCCGGCCGGACCAGCGCGGCCGGACTCGGCAAGGCCCGGCCCGGCGGCGGGCTGGCCACGGCCCGGCTCACGACCGCCCGGCCGGCCACGGCCGGACTCGTCGGAGCTGGCTTGATCGCGGCCGGGCTGGCCGCGACCTGGGCAGCCGGCGGGCATGCGCGGGCCGGCGCGGACGTGCCGGTGGCCATACTCGCCGACACCGTGCACCTGCTGGCCATGTCGGTCTGGCTGGGCGGGCTGGTGTTCCTGGTCGCCGGTGTGCTGGCGCCGGGGCAGCCGGTCGGCGCGGCGGCGGCCGCGCTGACCCGGTTCTCGCGTACCGCGATGATCGCGGTGGTCGTGCTGGTGCTGACCGGGACCTTCCAGGCCTGGCGCGAGCTGGTCGGCAGCGGGCCGCTCACCGGCTCGCCCTGGGTGGGTCTGCTGGTCTTCAAGGTCGCCGCGTTCGGGCTGCTGATCGTGCTGGCCGCCGGCTCGCGCGCGCTGGTCCGGTCCCGCTACCTGCGGCCGGTCACCGCCGCGCCGCCCCGGGCCGGCCGGGCCGGCCGGGCGGCCCGCCGGCGGGACCAGGCTGAGCAGACGGACGCCATCGCCACCCTGGCCCGGCTGCGCCGCCCGGTCGGGTACGAGGTCGCGCTCGCGGTCGGCGTACTCGGGCTGACCGCGGCGCTGGTCGCCACCTCGCCGCAGCCGTCCGGGCTGGCGCTGGCCGCGGCACCCGCCGCGTACGCCGGGCCGTACCGGGGTGCGGTCACGCTGGCCGGCGGCAACACCGTCGACGTCTGGCTGGACCCGGCCCGCCCCGGTCGCAACGAGCTCGTGCTCAACGTCCGCAAGCCGGACGGGACCAGCCTGGACGTTCCCGGCCTGGACGCGAAGCTCACCGTGCCGGCGGTGGACTCCGCGGCCGTCCCGATCCCGCTGCGCCGGACCGGCCCGGGCCAGTACATCGCCCGCGATCTGGCCGTGCCGGCCGCCGGCGTCTGCCGCCTGCAACTGCACGTCCGCACCGGCGAGTTCGACGCGGCCACCAGCACCCTCGACATCGCCGTCCGCTGATCCGGGCGCAACCCCGCGAGGCCGCACCGGCCCGACCGCCGGCGCCTACTCCGGACCGTCCACACTTGACCGTCCGCACAGGACCGTCCATACGGACCATCCGCACGGAACCGTCCATGCGGGACCGTCCACAAAGAACCATCCGCACAGAACCAACCGCACGCGACCATCCGCACGGGACAATCCGCACGAGCAGTTCGGCTCAGAACCGTCCACACGGAACCGTCGGCACCGACGGTCCAGACGGAGCGGTTCACACTGAGCCGTCCGAGCGGAGTGGTCTGAACGGAGCGAGCCGTCGACCGGGATCCGTCCACTGTGGACTTTCGAAGCACAGCAGTGGGTGGTGGGGCCCGAGCGTTCGGGCCCCACCACCCACCAGCTAGCTAGCTACCTACAGCCTGGCGAGGTTGGGCAACGTGGTGGCGGCCGGCGCCACCCGGAAGAGGCCCCACAGCCCGGCGGCGGTGAACTGCTGCCGGGTATCGCCGTAGCGGTAGTCGCCGGCCGACGGCACCGGACCGCCGGACGCGCCGACCATGACGGCGTCGAGCGTCTCCCCGGCGGTGATCGTCCGGGAGGTCAGCAACGACGACCGCTTGTCGGTGGTGCCGTTCCACATCAGCGGTTCCTTCGGGAAGACGTGCCCGCCGACCGCGAAGGAGTGGAACTGGTCCGAGCCGCCGATGCCGACCCGGAAGACCACCTGGTCACCGGCGTACGACCGGAACAGCGGGGTGTCCGGGTCGCCGTGCACCGCCGAACTGAACGCCGTCGAGAAGTCCGGCGACGGGTTCGGCGGCGAGGTGGTCAACCCCAGCCGCACGGTCAGCGGCTCGCTGCTGTAGCTGACCGTGTTCCACCCCTTGTCCGCGACCGGTGGGTTGGCGCCGGTGGTAAGGCTGTTCACCCCGGCCCCGGCCACCACGTCCTGGTACGGGACGATGCTGCGGCCCACCTGCTGGTCGGTGACCTCCATCGTCAGCGCGAACTCCCGGAACCGGACCGAGTTCGGCACCCGGATGATCGCCTGCGCGCTGGTCGCGGTGGCACCGAGCGGGGTGTTGTCCGAGCTGTTGAACCAGCTCGACCCCTGCGGCTCCACGATCAGCAGGCCGTACCCGCCGTGCCGCTGGGATGCCTCGCTCCCGACGTTGCGGAAGATCGCGGTGCCCAGTTGCTGGTCGGCGTAGTACTGGTAGGTGATCGCCTGCCCGGCGCCGACGGTGGTGTCGGGGTTGAGCCCGATCGCACCGCCGCCGGAGGTCTGCGGGTTGGCCTGCAACAGGCTCAGGTCCAACCCGGCGCGGGTGCCGCCGTACAGCGAGCCGGCCGGCACCTGGTTGCGCAAGGTGATCTGGACGCAGTCCCGCGCGTTGGCCCGCAGCACCAGCGGCTCCACCCGCTTCGTGCCGGCCCGGATCGCCGCCACGTCCGAGCTGAGCGCGTAGATCACCCCGTTCGCGTCGGTGAACGGCGCCGACGGCAGCGTCGCGGTCAGCAGCGAGACGTCGTAGTTCCGTCTCGGTGCGGTGGCCGGGCACGGGTTGGTGGTGGACGAGACGACCCCGGACTGGGTCGCCGGCGGTGGGTTCGGCCCGGGTGTCTGCTGGGTGTTCCCGGCCGCCGCGGTGAGCAGCGGGAACCCGGTGCCACTCGGCGGTGCGGTCCGGTCCGGCAGCGGGGTCAGGTTGGCCTGCCGCCGGTCGTGCACCCGGAGCAGGCCCCAGGCGCCGGTCTCGAAGGCGAAGTTGCGGGTGCTGTAGTACATGTAGTCGCCGGGTATCCGGGACGGCCCACCGGCACCGCCGTCCAGGACGTAGTCGAACCGCTCGGAGATGCCGGTGGTGGCCGTGTCGACGAGTTGGCCGTCGGCGTTGAACCGCTCCGATCGGAACCGGTGCCCCTGGATCCGCAGTGCCTCGGCCCGCTCGGCCAGCCCGATGGTGCGGATCACCACCGGGTCGCCGGCGTACGCCCGCAGCAGCGGCGTTCTCGGGTCGCCGTACTTGACCGAGGAGAACGCGTACGGGTCGACCGCGGCGACGGTCGTGTTGGTGGTGTTGTTGCCGGTCCCGTCGTTCACGTTGGTCGTGGCGGTCCGGCATACCGTGCCGTTGAACTCCTGCCGCTGGTCGGTGGTGTTCGGGTCGGCCGGCGTGGCGCCGGGCGGTACCCGTTCGCCGATCGGCGCGGCCCGCAGGTTGATGGAGCCCTCCTCGCACTCCTGTCCGAAGTTGCGGTTCTGGCCGCCGAGCGCGGGGTTGGTCAGCTCAGGTCTACCTCGTCGCCCGTTGCTGAGGAAGATCATGAACTCCCGGAACGAGCCGCTCTGGCCGACGCCGACCGAGCGGTTGGTGTAGATGTCCGCGGTCGCGCCGCTGCGGATCAGCGCACCGGTCGCCGGGTCGTGGTAGCTGGACCCGGCCGGTTCGATGATGTGCGCCCCGAACAGGCCGTGCGCCCAGGACTTGATCCCGTCGACGTGGTCGTGCCAGAACACCGTGCCGGAGTCCACGTCGGAGAACCAGCGGTACTGGGCGAACTCCACCGTGACCGGCTCACCGGTCACGTGCGCCTGCCCGAGCGGCCGGTCGACGGTGAGCGTCGTGCCGGTGATCGCGGTGATCGTGCGGACCTCGATGTCCGCGCGGCCGGCGCCGACGGCCACCGAGATACCCGGCCGCAACCGGGCCGTGCTGGTCACCGGCACCGACGTCGCGCCGGCGGGGATGGCCGCGGCCGTCGTCCCGCCGTCCTTGGCGTCGGTGTACACCGACTGCTCGTAGGAGAACCCGGTGATCACCCCGTCCGAGGCCCGCGGGTCGAACTGCACGAAGTGGGTGTGCATGTTGACCTTCTGCTGGACGTTCGGATCCAGCTCGCTGGACAGCGTGATCGCCACGCAGTCGCCCACGTTGGACCGGATCACCAGCGGCTCGGGCGACTTCGTGCCCGCCCTGGCCGCCGCGACCAGCGCGTCCTTGTCCTCGTTCAGGACGTAGACCTCGCCGTCCGGATCCCGCTCCCGGATGGTCTGCTGCAACGGGACGCTCACCGCGGTCACGTTGTACGTCCGCACCGGCGCGCTGGCCGGGCACAGGCCGTCGGGTCTGTTCGGGCTCGCCGTGTCACCCAGGAACGGCGCCCCGGAGTGGCCGTTCGGCGAGAACGGCGGGCGTTTACCGAAGTGCGGCCGCAGCATCGGCCAGGCCGCCCGGCCGTTCACCGGGTTGAACATGATGTCCGGCCGCACCCCCGGCGTGGGCGACGCGAAGTCCGGCCACACCGTGGTGTCCTCCGGCTCGCCCTGGTAGACCGGCGCGGTCGCGGTGCCGGCCTTGGTCCAGTCCCAGACGGTGGCGTCGATGTCGTCCAGCCGGACGCCCTGTGGCGGCAGCTGGCCCTCGACCAGGCTCTCCAGCGAGACCTGGGTGGCCGGGTTGGTGAGGTTGGCCTGCAGCACGACGGTCCGGCCGCCGATCGACCGGCCGAGCAGGCCGGCCGAGGTGACCGCGGTCGGCGCCGCGGCCCGGTTCGGCAGCGTCGCCAGGTCGGCCTGCCGGGTGTCGTACACCCGCCAGAAGCTCCACATCCCGGCGATGTAGTGGTGCGCGATGTGGCAGTGGTAGAGGAAGTCGCCGGCCGCCTGCTGGCACCCGCCGGCACCGCACTCGTGCTCCAGGTTGTACGACTCCTGCGGGCTCACGGTCTGCGAGTCGAGCCGGATGGAGCGCGCGTTCTGCACCGGCACCTTGGTCAGGCCGCCGTCCATGTCGGTGTCGTCCGCGTCCGGGTTCTGCCGCCACCGGTCGCCGCCGCCGTGCAGGTGATGCACGTGCAGCTGCTCAAAACCCGGGTGCACCAACCTGGTCTTGGTCGGCTCGCCGAGGTAGGAACGCGGCATCGGGGTGGCCGGATCGCCGTTCGCGTACGACCCGTAGGCCAGCGACTCGGCCGCCCGCAGCTGCGCGTCGGTCTGGCCGGCCGCGCCGAGCAGCCGCAGCCGGCGGAAGAACGGCTCGCTGCGGTAGTTCAGCGCCCGGCTGGCCGGCCGGTAGACGTTGGTGGTCGCACCGCCGGCCGCGGCCGCGGCGACGTCCACCATCGGCAGGGTGGGGCCGTTGCCGTCCGGGTCGGCGCCCACGCCGACCGACCCAACCTCCCGCGGTGGCCGGCGGACGTTGAAGTTCTCGTCCCCGACCTCGTGGTACATGATCGTGAACTCGCGGAAGGTGGGCTCGCCGGGCGAGGTCACCATCGCGTCCCAGCTGTTCCAGGTGAGGTCCGCGGTGCGGTTCGCCCCCGTCCTCGGGTCGAACCAGCGGGCCCCGCTCGGCTCGGCCACCAGCGCGCCGAACAGGCCGTGCGCGGTCAGCTGGCTCGACTCGCCGCCACTGCGGAACGGCTTGGCACCCTCGCCCATCAGCGGGTCCAGGTAGTAGCGGTAGGTGTGCGTGCCGCCCGGCGGGATCAGCAGCGTCCCCGGGTTGTTGCCCACCGCCTCGCCGCCCTCGGCGACGTCGTACGCGACACCCTGCAGCTCCAGCGAGATGGCCGGGATCCCGCCCGGCTGGGTGATCACCGCGCCCGGGCCGCCGCGCGGTGGCGCGGTCAGCTTGTTGGTCAGGTTGACCACCACGCAGGTGCCCAGGTTGGCCCGCATGACCAGCGGTTGGATCGGGTCATCGGCCAGGCCGGTGGAGACCTTGGCGCCGGTGGTGGCGCCGTTCGGGTCCCGGGCGGCGGCCTGCAGCGCCGCCTCCTGGGTCCGGACGGCGGCCTCGTCGGCGTTCAGCACGTACATGTAGCCGAACGGGTCGTGGTCGCCGAACCGGTCCAGGGTGATGTCCACGTTGATGGCCGAGACGTCGTAGGTGCGGGTCGGCGCGGTGGCGCAACCGCCGGTGGCCAGCACCTCGTCGTCCCCCGGCGCCGCGGCCGGCGCGGCACCGGCCGGCAGCGCCGGCACGGCCGCGGTGATCAGGGCCACCGCGCCGGTGACGAGGCCGGCCCGCAACGCCCGGCGGGCCGAGCGGCCCGGGCGCCGGAAGGCCAGCGCGGCCGAGGCCAGCAGCACGGTGCCGAACACCACCGGCTGCGCGGACAGCGCCGACCGGACCGCGGCCAACGCGGCCCCGGCCAGCCCGGGTGCGGCCGCCACACCATGGTGATGGCCGGCGGCGGCGCCGTGCAGCAGTTGATGCACGCCGCTCTGGACAGCGAGCAGCGGCACCGCCAGCGGCAGCCAGAACAGCGCGACCAGGCCGGCGTACCGGTCGCTGGGCCGGCGGTCGCCGCCCCGGGCGGGCAGCACCCGATCGGCCAGCCAGAGCGCGGCAGCCAGCACCGGGATCGTCAGCATCAGGTCGAGCGCGACGTCCCGGGCGTGGTCGGGCAGGATCGCCTGCCCCGGCCCGCTCGCGCCGATGGTCCCCAACAGGTGCAGCCACAGTACGGCGGCGGCTGACCCGGCGAGGGTGAGGACGGCCCGGCGGCGGAACTCGTCCGGCGGGCGGCCCGCTGGTGCTCGTTGCGGATCGGATCTTTCGGGTGGATGCACGCTGGCGCCCCAATCGAGTTGGCGGATGGGTATACCGATCAGGGGTCTTCTCCCTGGCTCAGCCGAAGCCATGACCGTTGCTGGTTGGTACCGGGCCGCCACCCGTGTTGCCTTGTCCCCCCTGCTGCTCAGTCCCCGGGCCGGCTCGTCCGGCCGGCCGTCAGTGGGAATGCGCCGGCGTGCCGAGCGACACGGCCAGGCGGGTCGTCCGCCCGTCCCGGGTCCACTCCAGCACCCAGCCCTGCTGGGCGACGCGCTCGTTCGGCACGTCGAAGAAGACCCCGCCGGTCACGCCGTTGCGCGGGTTCAGCCGGGTGAAGCCGCCGAACGTGTCACCCTCCGCCGGCCAGCGGCCGCCGCGCTCGTCCCGCAGCACGAACTCGACCGCCGGGTCGACCGCCCGGGCCGCGTCGTTGCCGTTGGCCAGGTTCATCCGGACCAGCAGGCGGGTCTGCCCGTCGGCCGGCATCCCCGGCATCATCTGCGCCGGCATCTGGTAGCCGGCCGGGTCGCCCACCGCCGCCGCGGTGCCGTTGCCGCTGGCCGGGATCGGATCGGCGTGCGCGTGGTCCAGCCACTGCGCGCCGGTCACCGCCGCCTGCAGACCGTCCAGGCCGGCCTGCGGTTCCGCCGGCCCGGCCGCGGCCCCGCGCGAGATCAGGCCGGCCTGCACCAGCCCGACGACCGCGACCACAGTGGACAGTGCGAGGAGCGCCGCGATGCCGGCGCCGCGGAACCCGCGCCGGCTCGGAGCTTTGTCGGGCCTGCGCCCGTTGCCTGCTGGTACCCGAGACATCGTTGGCCGGCCTCACGATCGAGACGGGGATGCCTGCTGATCAACAGGCGAGGCGATCGTAGGTCGCCGGAGGCGCCACCCGGCAGCCCAGGAATAGTCCCGGGGCTGGTCCGACCACCGCTGTGCTTGCCAGTTCGCGGCGCTGCGCGCCAGACGCGACGTCTTCCCTCGGCACCGCGCAGCGACTCCGTCGGCGCGTTGCCTCAGTCCAGACGCCGCTGCGCTCCGCTCCGCTCACTCCTGCTGGCGGGTGGCCAGCCGGTTGACCTGGCGGCGGCTGGCGAGAGTGTCCGGGTGGTCCGACCCCAGCAGCCGGAGCCGGCTGCGGTGCGCCTGCCCGCTCTCCGCGTCCGCCTCGTCCCAGCGTTCGCGCTGGCCGAGTATCCAGGCGAGCTGGTAGCGGGTGTCGAGGGTGTGCGGGTGGTCCGCGCCGAGCACCTTGGTGCGGACACCGAGCACCTGCCGGCTGGCCGACTCGGCGTCGGCCCACCGGCCGCGACGGCCCTGCACCCAGGCGAGCTGATGCCGGGTGGTCAACGTGTCCGGGTGCTCCGGCCCCAGCACCCGGATCCGGCTGTCGAGCACCTGCCGGTACGCGGCCTCCGCCGCGTCCCAGTCCGCCTCGGTGACGGCACTGTTGGCCGCCACCCAGGCAACCTGGTTACGGCTGGCCAGCGTGTCCCGGTGCTCGGGGCCCAGCAGTTGCGACCGGCTGTGCAGTACCTGCTGGTACGCCGTCCCCGCTTCGGCCCACCGACCCTGGTGCCCGATGGCCCAGGCGAGCCGGTCGCGGGTGGCCAGTGTGTCCCGGTGGTCGGCGCCGAGTACCCGCAGCCGATCGGCAAGCACCGACCGGTACCCGGCCTCGGCCTGCTCCCACCGACCCTGCCGCCCGGCAACCCAGGCGAGCCAATGGCGCGCGGCCAGCGTGTCCCGGTGCTCGGGCCCGAGGATCCGGTTGCGGCTGTGCAGAACCTGCTCGAACTCCGCTTCCGCCTGCTGCCAGTGGCCGAGATTTCCGATCACCCAGGCGAGCTGGTGCCGGGCGCTCAAGGTGCGCGGATGGTCGGCCCCCAGCACCCGCAACCGGCTCGCCAGGATCTGCCGGTATCCCGCCGCCGCGTCCTGCCAGTGGCCCAGGTTCGCCATCACCCAGGCGGAGCTGGTGGCGGGCGCTCAACGTACGCGGATGATCCGCCCCCAGCACCCGCGACCGGCTCTCGAAAACCTGGCGATACCCTGCCTCGGCCTCCTGCCACCGACCGCGGTTGCCCAGCGTGTGGGCGAGCTGGAAGTGCAGGTCGACGACGGCCGCCTGGTCCGGATCGACCCGCGTGGCGAACGAGAGCGCGCGCCGGGCCAGTTGCTCGCCGGCCATGTCGGCACCGGTCCACTGATGGAAACTGACCAGCTGGACGGTCGCGTCGAGCAGCGCCACGAGATCGGCGGCGGGCAGTTGCAGCGCGGCGAAATCCAGCAGGGCGTGCAGATGGGGAGCGAGCAGGCGCAGGGCGGCCCAGTTCCTCGGGTCGTCCGCCGGCTGCCTCGTCACCGCCCGGGCCAGCAGCACGACGGCCGCGCGGCAGATGGTCTGCGCCGCGGTCGGGTCGGTGCCGGAGTTCACCAGGTGACTGCGGCTCGTCTCGGCGATCAGCGGATGCACCATGAACGCCGAGCCGTGGCCGCCGAGATCCGGCAGCGAGATCAGGTCGATCAACCCGGTCCGGGCCAGCGCGTCGACCGCCGGCCGGATGCCGTCCCGAGCCGATGACCCGCCCTCGCTGCCCGGGGCGGCCGAGCCGGGCAGCAGGTCGGCCAGGAGATCCAGACTCAACAGCTCGGCCGGGATCGGCACCGCCGCGGCGAAGCAGGACACCAGCCGCAGCAACGGCCGGGCCAGCGGCAACTGCCCGGCGGCGAGGGCGTCCAGCGTCAGTTCCCAGGTACGCATCACGGTCGCCCGCGGATCGTCGGCGAACGGGGAGTCCGGCGCCGGGGCCAGCAGGCTCACGCCGGCCGCCTGGTACGAGCTGAGATAGTCGGTCGCCGAAGCCCAGGACGAGAACGGCGACGCGATCACCGAGCCGGCCAGGTGCAGCGCCAGCGGAAGCCCACCCAGGGCGACCGCCAGCCTCCGGGTCGCGTCGAACTCGCTGGCCGCCAGCACGGAGGCCACCCAGGGCTGGTCCGGCGCGGGTGCCCGGCGGTTCTGCCGAACCAGGTCGAGCAGTACCTCGGTCGCCACGTCGGCGCCGAGAACCTCCAGCCGGTGCACGTCGCTGGACCGGACACCCCAGACCTGCGGGTCGGCTACCCGGCTGGTCACCACCACCAGGCCGCGGCGGGTGGCCCGCACCCAACCGGTGCCATCGGCAACGGATACCGACGCGGTGCTACCCACCGGCCGCGGGGCGGCCAGCAACTGCGGGTCGTCGGCGTTGTCCACCACCAGGAGCCAACCCCGGCGGGCCCGGGCGAGCAGGGCCCAGAGCCGCTCCGGTGCTTCCGGCGCCGCCTCGGCGATCAACCGCAGATCCCGCTCACTGCCGCCGAGGCGGCGGGCCAGGCCGACCAGGCCGGCCGTCAGGCTCGCCGGATCCGAGGCCGAGACCCACCAGACATCCCGCCGCGGCCACCGGGACCTGCCGCGCCGTGAGCACAACGCCAGCGCCGTCGCCGACTTGCCGACCCCGCCGATCCCGGCCAGCACCTGCACGCGCCCGGACCGGCCCACCGCGGCCCGCCGCAGCGCGGCCAGTACCGGATCGCGGCCGCGCACCCCGGCTACCGGCAGGCGCCCCACCGGCGGGGCGATCCCGGCCCCGGACACCGGGCCGCCAGTGCCGAACACCGGACCAGCCGGGCCGGACACCGGGACGGCCGGGCCGGACACCGGACCGGCCGGGCCGGACACCGGGACGGCCGGGCCGGACACCGGACCAGCCGGGCCGGACGCCGGACCCGGCCGACGTTCCGGCGGCGGCTCCGGTGGCGGCGGCCCACCACCGGGGGCGGTCGCTCCACCCTGTGCCAGGGCGAGTTTCCCGACTATCAGCTCGGCGAGTTCTTCCGGTGTTGTCGTACGCAGGTCGATGTGCCCTATGGTCGGCCGCAGGCCGGGCACCTCCGTATCGTCGAACCGGGCCGGCAGCAGATACACCTGTGAATCGCGGAACGCCCTCGCCTGTGCACTCTTCCGCTCGTGGTTCGTCCACAATTTCTGCACGTAGTCGGCCGAGACGAACATCACGCAGATAGTCGCCGCGTGCTGGTAGACCTTGTCAAGGTGCTCGTAGAGGTCTTCGCCCCAGAGGCGGGCCCGCTCGTCCGTATCGTAGAACACCCGGACCGCGCGGGCCTGGAGAAGCCGCGCCACTCGCTCGACGTAGGCCCGCTGCTCGCCGGCGAAAGACAGGCACACATCATATTCACGACCCGCGACCGGCCCGACCACCC
The DNA here is from genome assembly GCA_963714145.1 of uncultured Actinomycetota bacterium. Taxonomy (GTDB): domain Bacteria; phylum Actinomycetota; class Actinomycetes; order Mycobacteriales; family CADCTP01; genus JBBWZH01. The sequence goes on from OY970235.1 coordinate 6,423,078, forward strand.
GGCCAGCCTATCGCAGCATTACGACCACCCGGACGGGGTACGAAAGCCGGGCCAATCGCCGGCTACGCTCTTTTGAGTGCGCGCCCCGCCGTCCGCGCTGCTCGCCTGGGTGGCCTCGGCTGTTTCCGCCGGCTCCCGGGTCACCGGGATTCGCCCGCTGCGTCCCGGCGGCGCGCCCTGGCTCCTCCGGATAGAAGGGGCCACATTTTCAACGGATGTGGTGCTGAAGACCGGCACCGTGAACCATGCCCCCGACCGGGAACGGTTCACCACGGAACTGGCCGCGCTGGAACTGGGGCGGCAGTTCGGCCTGCCGGTGCCGCGGCCGGTCGCCGCGAACCTCGACGGTGGAGTTGCCGGAAGAATCGCACTGGTGCTGACCGCCCTGCCCGGATCCAGCCGGGTGCCGGCCACCGCCACGAAAGCCCGGCTCCGTTCCCTCGGCGCCGCGGCGGCAACGATCCACCGGGTGCACCGGACGCCCCAGCTCGGGCTGCCATTGCGGACCCGACCGGTCGCCGGCGTCCTGGTCGGCCGCCCCCGGCCGGCCGGTGCCGGTGCACTGTTGGAGCCGACCGCGCGGCTCGTCGCGGCGGCTCCCGCGCCGGCCCGAACCACCGTGTTCGTGCACGGCGATTTCTGGCAGGGCAATACCCTGTGGCAGGCCGACAAGCTCGTCGGCCTAATCGATTGGGAATACGCCGGCGCCGGGCCGTACGGCGTGGATCTCGGGTCACTGCGGTGCGATGTCGCGCTCATGTATGGCGTGCCGGCCGCCGCCGACGTACTCGACGGTTGGCAGGATGCGATGGGTCAGGAGGCCGCCGACGTGGCCTATTGGGATCTGGTCGGCGCACTGAACACCCCGGTCGATATCGGTGACTGGTTGCCGACCATCCGGGCGCAGGGCCGTGCCGACCTCGATCGGGCGACGCTGCTCGAGCGGCTCAACGCATTCCATCGGGCCGCGCTGGACCGGTATCACCGGGGTTAGTCGCCGGCCCTCAGCCTGGTTTCCGGGCGCGGACCGCCAGGACGACCGGGGTGGGCCGGCCGCCTTCGGCGAATTTCTCGAGCACCAGGCCGGTATCCAGCATGGCCTGGAGCAGGTCGGAAAGCGGCCGGTGGGTGGCGCCGACCTTGTTGCGCAATCCCTTGGTGTTCCACGAGGACGTGCTGCGATGCCGGGTCAGATACCCCGGCCGGATCAGCACGGCAGCCGGGTCGGAGCGGTCGGCGAAGGAACCGCAGAAACACGGGTGGACACCGATGTGGACGAACACTCCGCCACTGCGCAATACCCGGGCCGCCTCGCGCAGCACCGCCGGATATTCCGGCATGTCGGTGTGCACCATCATCGCGATGACGGCCGAGACGCTGGAGTCACCCACCGGCAGCCGTTCGGCATCCGCCTGTATCGCCGGCAACCGGCCACGGGAATATCGCAGCATCCCGGCCGACAGGTCGATCCCGACCGGTGTCCAGCCCAACATCCGGACAGCCGCCGCATTGGCACCGGTGCCGCAGCCCAACTCCAGGCAGAGGCCTTCGCCGCGGCCCAGCAGTGCCCGCATGGTGCGGTCGATCCCGAGCGGATCGCCATCGTCCAGATCGATGCCCGCCAGCACCTGCTGCCGGCCGAGAAATTCCTCCTCGTACCAGTCGGCGATGTCGTCATAGGACGCCTCGGAAGCCACCCAGCCACCCTTCGCCGCGACACGGGCCGTATCAGCATGCGGACGGCGCCCGAGGCAGTCAATCGGCTGAAGTTGCCCGCGCGTTGACTCGACCCGGCCGAGCACCCGATGCCGGCGGCTCCAGGAAAGTTGAAGCCCGCCGCCGGCCGGGTGTAAAGGCGACGGCGGAAAGTACCGGTCCGGTCCCCCGGGTGCCGGATGGGGCGGTTGTGGCGGTGTGGCCGTAGAGTTTCCGCCATGTTCGGGCGGCGCAGACCGAAGGAACCGCCGGGGCCGTCATCGCCGGCGGAGGTCTTCGCCGGCCTGCGCCAGAACGTGCTGGGCTTGGATCCGTCGACCGTCGGGCTCGCACCGACGCCCGGGCGCCCGCGCGTCTGGGCCGGCCTGATGGACATGGGCTACCCCGCCCAGCGATGGGCGACGGTGGTCGTCGTCGGCGACGGGACGGTCAGCCTGTACACCAGCTCTGGCGGTGGTGTGATCGGCGCGGGCACCCACCCCGGTGTGGCCGCGGCCGCCGACCGGTGGCTGTCGGCGCTGGACGGGCAGCTCGCGCTGCTGCCGGACACCGACCCGCCGGGGCTGCCCGCCCCCGGGCAGGTCGTGATCCGCGCGCTGCTGTTCGGTGGCGCCCAGCACAGCGTCACCGCCGCCGAGGACGACCTCGGCTACCGGCGGCACCCGGCGTACCCGCTGTTCCACGTGGCGCAGGAAGTGATCACCCAGATGCGACTGGTCCAGGAGGCCGGGCCGGCGCGCTGACAGCGGAACCGTCAGCCGCCCCGGCAACCGCGAGCAGGGCACTGATCCGAGCCACCCGGCCAGGCCGGCGAGGAAGCATGGCTCGTCGGCAGGTGAACCCGGCCACGACGGCCGGCCGCCCCAGCCGGATCAGGCCTTGACGTAGGACCGGATCGCCGCGGTGACCACGTCCACCTGCGCCGGTTCCAAGGCATTCCCGGACGGCAGCACCAGGCCCGCCGGCGCGAACGTCTCACACGCGATCAGCCGTCGCGCGGTGGGTCTGCCGGCGGCCGCCACCGGATGCAGGTGCAGCGGATGGTAAAAGCGGCGCGTCTGGCATCCGTGGGCCTGCAGGAATGTCGCGAGACCGCCGGCGCCACCGACCACAATGCGCGGATCGACGGTGATGGCGTAGGCCCAGTTCGCGTGCCGATCGGCCGCCGGGGTGGCCGCGGGTACCCGAACACCGGGGCAGTCAGCCAGCCGGGCCGAATAGCGGGCGGCGTTAGCGGCCTTCCGGGCGAGGAACTCATCGAGGCGACCGAGCTGGGCCCGACCGACCGCGGCGTTGAATGCCGACATCCGGTAGTTGTAGCCCACGGCGGTGTGCAAGTAGGCACGTTCGGCGTCGGCCACCTGGGCGTGGCTGCGCAGCCACCGGAGCCTATCGGCGAGCGCGCCGTCTTCGGTCGTGACCATGCCTCCCTCACCGGTCGTGATGACCTTGTTGGCATAGAACGAGTAGCAGGCCAGCACGCCGAAGAGGCCGACCGGCCGGTTGTCGTGCTCCGCGCCGAGGCCCTGCGCGCAGTCTTCGACAAGCGCCACACCACGCTCCCGGCACAGCTCGGACAGGGCGCTCAATGCGCACGGACGGCCGTACAGGTGAACCGCCAGGACCGCCTTGGTGGCGGGCGTCATAGCACACCGGACGTCGGCGTACGCGATGTTGAAGGTATCCGGATCGGAGTCCACGAAAATGGGCGTCGCGCCGGTTAGCGTGACCATGTCCGCGCACGGCGCGAAGGTGAACGATGGTACTATCACCTCGTCGCCGGGCCCTATGCCGAGGGCGGCAAAGGCGAGATGCAGCGCTGCGGTTCCGCTGGAGGTGGCGACGGCATGCGAAGACTGCACGCGGAGTCCGAATTCCGCTTCGAAGGATTCGACCGCCGGGCTGTGACCGCCCGCCTCAGCGGCATCGATGCAGCGCTTGAGTGCCGCGAGCTCGGTGGCTCCCAGCTCAGGTGCGTGGACCGGGATCATCCGACCGACCCCGGTGCAGGTGTGGCGTGACATTGCCCGCTGAGCCGCCGGATGCCCGGGCCGAACTGGAGTTCTGGCGAGCGTCGGCCGAGACCCGCGGGAACGTGATTCGCAGCCTGCACGAGTTCAACTACTGGCACGAATCCACAGTAGCCCGTGGCGAGGTAATCGCGGGCCTTGAACAGTCCGTGGCGCTGTGGCGCGAGCGTTGCCTCGCCGCCGAGGCCCGGCTCGCCGCGCCGCCCGCGAACTCACCCCGGCGGGACTTCACCGATATCGCTCGCCGAACCATTCGACGTCTCGGCCGGGAGATGATCAGCCCAATCCGTCGATTCCGGCACGGGGCGGGCCACTGACTGTGCGACGCGTCCCCCTGGTCATTAACGGCACCGGGTCCCTCGCTGACCGGTTCTCGGCACTTGTCCGGGAACTGGGCGAAGATATCGCCGGCCGCGAGGGCATCATGCTCGACATCGGGTCAGAATTCGGCCCGGAGCCGTCCGTTCTGGTCGACACGGTGCCGGCCGAGGAGGTGCCGGGCGAGGAGGTGGCAGCACTGCTCGACGCCGTCCGGGGCGGGCACGCCGCCGTAACGGCTGACCTGGCCGGGCTGGTCCAGCACCCGGCGGATTTCGCCGTACTCCGCGCCGACCGCCGGCTCGGCCTGGCCGGGGCGCTGCTTCCGGGCCTGCCACTGGCGGAGACGCTGGCGCGGCACCGGGATGCCGGCGACGTGGTGACGCAGGTCGAGATCGACGGATCCGCTCCGTCCGGCCTGGTCGACGAGGCGCTCACGGTCGCCGCTCTGCTGGGGTTGGAGTTGGAGCGGCGGCACGTTCGGCTCAACGGCGACAGTGGTGCCGGCCGCTGGCGGGCGGTCATCGGGTCCCGGTTCCCCGCCGTGTCTTCCGTCGACGGGCCACCTCCGGGCGATATCCGTACCGCGATCGTCCGCACGGAACGGACCGGGCCGGCGGGTGTCACCCTGTGCGGCCCGGTCGGCGGCGATAATCGCGTCGCCGACGCCATGCTCGGCGATGTGCTGACCCTCGCCCGCGAACGGGATGCGCCCTGGCGCGCCCACCGACGCCAGACCTGGCGGCCGCGATGAGGGTCGGGATTTACAGCCGCTGGATCGACACGCTCGGCGGTGGTGAGCAGACCCTCGGCGCCATCGCCGCCACCCTCGGCCAGCACCACGACGTCGACATCATTTCGCATGAGCCGCCCGACTGGGCCGGGTTCAAGGAGCGGCTGGGATTCGATCTGGCCGGGCTGCGGAGCAGGGTCGTGGCGTACGACCCGGACCACTACCGGCCGGTCCAGGCGGCTAGCCGGGATTACCAACTCTTCGTCAACTGCTCATACCTGGACGCCGTGCGCGCGTACGCCGATCTCAACGTGATGCAGGTGTTCTTTCCGCCGGAAGCTCCGGCCCACCCGGGTGACATCACACCGGTGCCGAACCAGCCGGGCGACGAAGCGGCCCGCGTGCGGGCGATCGCGGGGCTGTATCCGCTGGAGTATGCCGACAACGACGTGTTCGCCTGGACCGATGGCCATGCGCGTTTCGAACTGCGGGCAGCGGAGGCGGGCCCGACTCTCGTCACGCTGACGGTCGCCAGCAACCGGCCGCCGGGCGTGCCGCCGGCAGTCGTCTCGGTGAGCGTCGACGGAATACCGCTGCACTCGGCGACGAGACTGCCGCGGGCCGGGTTCGTCGACCTCGACGTTCGGGTGCCGGCTGAATTGCTGCACGGCCGGGCCCAGTTCCTGGATGTCCACAGCGACACGTTCAGCCCGGCCAGGCGGCACGGCGAAAGGCGGGCCGCGCTGGGTGTGCGAATCGCCGGCGCGTCCGCACACGTCGTCCGGCCGGGAACCGCGCATCGTCCCGGTGGCCGCACCCGGCGGCGGTCGGCCGCCGGCATTGACCGGTGGACGCATCACTTCCGCTACTTCGACGCCATCTCCACGTATGACCTGATTCTCGCCAACTCCTACTTCACCCAGCGCTGGATCGCCCGCCGGTTCGGGCGGGCCAGCGAGCTGCTCTATCCGCCGGTGCAGGTGGGGCAGTTCCAGCCCGGGCCGAAAAAGCAGCAGGTGATCAGCGTCGGTCGATTCTTCGTCGAGGGACACAGCAAGAAGCAGTTGGACATGATCCGCGCGTTCCGGCGACTCTGCGACGCGGGGCTGTCCGGCTGGGAGTACCACCTGGTCGGCGGCACCCACCACGATCCAGGCTCCGCCCGCTATCTCGAAGACTGTCTGGACGCCGCCGCCGGGTACCCCATCAGGCTGCATCCGAACGCCCCACTGCACGAACTGGTCGGCCGCTACGCCGAGAGTTCGTTGTACTGGAACGCGACCGGCTACGGGGAGGACCCGGACAGCTATCCGGACCGCTTCGAGCATTTCGGCATGACCACCGTGGAAGCGATGGCAAGTGGCTGCGTCCCGCTGTCGTACGCGCGCGCGGGTCAGCCCGAAGTCATTGAGCATGGTTCGTCCGGCCTGCTCTGGGAGACCTTCGACGATCTGGGGGACGCGACGTTGGCGCTGATCGGAGATCCGGCCCGGCGGGCGAGAATGGCCGCCGCCGCGGTCGAACGGAGCAAGCGGTTCACCTACCGGCAGTTCAGCGAAACGTTCCAGCGGCTGCTGGCCGAGGCCACCGTGCACAAGCCCTGACCGGCCATGCCCACATCGAGAGCCCTCGTCACCGGAGCATCCGGTTTCCTCGGCCGGCACCTGGTGCGGGCGCTCCAGCGCATGTACGACGTGGTCGACGGCGTCGACATCAGCGCGCCCGATGAGCGGTGCCCGGGCCCGGGCCGGACCTACCTCGGCGACCTGCGGGACGTGCTGCCCGGGCTGAGCCGCTACGACGCCGTCTTCCACCTGGCGGCCCTGGTCGGCGGGCGCGGCGGCATCGAGAGCGGGCCACTCACCGTCGCCGGCAACCTCGCCACCGACCTGGCCTTCTTCGAGTACGTCGCCCGCACCCGGCCGGCTCATGCGGCGTACATGTCCTCCTCCGCGGTCTATCCGGCGCGGCCCGCCGCCCGGGACGCCGGGCGCAACGGCGCCTTCCGCTACGCGGAGGGCAGCGTGCAGCCGCTCGCGGCCCAGTTCGGGCGTCCGGACGGCACGTACGGTTGGGTGAAGCTGACCGGCGAGCACCTGGCCCACCTCGTCCGCGAGCGGTTCGACGTGCCGGTGGTGTGCTACCGCCCCTTCACCGTGTACGGGCCGGAGCAGAGCCGCGACTACCCGGTGGCCGCGATCGCCGCCCGGGCCCTGGCCGGGGAAGATCCGCTCACGCTCTGGGGCTCCGGCCGCCAGGTTCGGGACTTCGTCTACATCGACGATGCGGTCGCGGCCATCGCCACGACCCACCGGCAGGAGTCGGCGCCGGAGCTGAACGTCTGCACGGGCGTCGGCACCGACTTCCTGACCGTCGCCAGGATCGCCGCCGCCTGCGTCGGCTACCAGCCGACGATCCGCGGAGATCTCAGCAAACCCGCCGGGGTCGACCGGCGCATCGGCTCGCCGGACCGGCTCAACACGTGGTTCCGGGCGGCGACAACGGTGGCGGACGGAGTGGCCCCGCTGCTCGAAAGCCTGGCCCGGAACGGGCACCGGTAGCCGCCGGCCGGCTGGAAGTGTCAGACCCGGCTGGCACGATGCCCGGCATGGCGAAGCTGAGCAGGGCAGAGATCTCCGCCGCGGCGGCCGATCGGGGCTGGCGGTACGTGCTGGGTTCGGTCAGCACCTCGGTGCCGGCTGGTTCGCTGGCCGAGGCGGGTGAGCTGGCGGCGCGGGTGGCCGCGGCCGCCGGCCCGGCCGGCACCGGGTCGGTGCGGCTGGACGTGCGCGCCGACCGGCTGGTCGTCGAGGTGGCCGCCGAGGCGGTCAGCGCCGGCGGTGGCGAGCTGATCGACCGGATCGGCGCCGTGCTCGGCGAGGCGGCCGGGCCGTCGCCGGTGCAGCGGTTGGAGATCGCCATCGACGCGCTGGATATCCCGGCGGTGCTCCCGTTCTGGCGGGCCGTGCTCGACTACGTGAACGAGCCCGGCTCGGACGACTCGATCATGGACCCGCGAGGCCAGGGCCCTCCGGTCTGGTTCCAGCAGATGGACGCGCCGCGGCCGCAGCGCAACCGCATCCACTTCGACGTGTCCGTCCCGCACGACGAGGCCGAGGCCCGCATCAAGGCCACCCTCGCCGGCGGCGGCACCCTGGTCAGCGCGGATGCGGCCCCCGCGTTCTGGATCCTCGCCGACCCGGAAGGCAACGAAGCCTGCATCTGCACCTGGCAGGGCCGCGACTGACCATTGCGCGCGGCGGGCGGCGCGGGCGGGCGGCGCGGCCCGCCCAGCTGGCGGCCGGTCAGATCAGGTCAGGCCGGTAGCGTCGGACGCGGCGGCCAGCGTCGCCCAGCCGGTTCCGAGCAGCAGCCAGCCGTCATGCCCGGCCTGGCGGTTGGTCGGATCGTGGACCTTGACCTGCCAATTGCCCGGGCTGGTCTCGCGGGCGTAGGCACTCCTACCCCGGCACATCCCGCGGTGGCTGCCCAGCACGGGCGGCCGATCCGGTCGAATCGCATTCTTGTTGTCAGTCGGCATGGTTGCCTCGCAGTAACGTTCACCAACGACGACCCGGCGGTGCGTGCCCCGCACCCGCGGCTCGGGCCGGTGACGCGTGTGGTGGCCCTGAACCCAGGTCTGCTGTCTGCTCAGCAACGCCAAGCCTACGCCAGGCACGCCGGCCCGGGGCCACGACGCAGCCGGACGGTGCGGGCATCTCGTCCGGCACCGACCCGGGACCCCGGCCGCGACGTCGGTCAACCGGTGCCGCAGTAGCCCGGGCCGCCCAGCTGTCGACGCTCACATAATTCCCGGGGCTGTGTTCAGATAATTCCCCAGGGGGTGGGCCTCGGGGGTTGTTCTACTGGTTGGCCTCCTTCGGTGTCGAGGCGGCTCGCCCGGGTCGCTTGTTGGGGCGGTAGCTGGGTCCGGTCATGAGGATCTGGTGGCTGGTGTTGATGAGCCGGTCCAGCAGGGACTCGGCGACGACGGGGTTGGGGAACAGCGGGTACCAGTCGGCGGGTGCGCGGTTGGCGGTGATGATGAGTGACCGGCCGGTGCGGGCGCGTTCGGAGACGAGTTCGTAGAGGTCGTCGGCTTGGGTCGGGGTGAGTTCGCGCATGGCGAAGTCGTCGAGGATGAGGACGTCGGGTCGGGTGAGTTCGGCGAGGCGGCGGGGCCAGGTGCGGTCGGCGTGGCCGCCGGCGAGGTCGGCCAGGGCGCGGCTGGTTTTGGTGAAGCGGACGTCGGCGCCGCGGCGGATGGCGAGGTGTCCGAGGCCTTGTGCGACATGGGTTTTCCCGACGCCGACCGGGCCGTGCAGGATCACGGACTCGCCAGCGGCGAGCCAGCGCAGGGCGGCGAGGTCGCGGATCTGGGCGGCGGGGAGTTTGGGGTTGGCGGTGAAGTCGAACTCCTCGAGGGTGACGGGGTGTTCGAACCGGGCGCGGCGCAGCCGCCGCTCCATGCCCATGGCTTCGCGGCGGGTGATTTCGTCGTGGCAGAGGACTTGGAGGAAGTCCAGGTGGCCGAGTTCGCCGGCTTGGGCTTGGACCAGGCGGGCGTCGAGGGTGTGCAGCATGCCGGAGAGCTTCAGCGCGCGCAGGCTGTCGTGCAGGGCGGTGTCCAGGACGGTCATCGGGTCTCCTGCTTGGGCTGGCGGTCGGGCTGGTAGAGGAAGCCGAACACGGCGCTCATCAGGTCCACCCAGTCGGTGCCCGCCGGTGGCGGGTAGCTGTGGGCGGTGAGTACGTCGGCGAGATCAAGGATCAGGCCGTAGGTGAACCGGGGATCGGCCGCCGGTGTGGGCAGCGGGTAGGCCGGCCCGGCGGCGGCGTGGGCGGTCTTGGTCTGGGTGGTCTGGGTCATGGCGCTGTTCCCTCGGCGCGGTCGTCGTCACAGCCCTCACCGTGGCCGGTGTGGGCCTCGCCCGAGGTGGCCGGGTCCTGGCCGAGCGGGCCGGTCGTGGTCGGCAGGGGGACGGTGGGCAGGGGGACGACGTTGGAGAACAGCTGCGTCGGGCCACGCAGGTGCGCGGCGGCACCGCCGTCACCGGCGGCCGGCGCGGGCGGGTCGGTCTCGACGCCGGCGGCGAGGATTCCTTTGATGGTGCGGTAGGAGGGGTCCCCGACTGCGGTGGCCTTGGCGCAGGCGGCCTCCAGCCGCGCAGTGCTGTATTTGTCGGCCAGGCCGAGCACGCCTTGGGCGGCGCGGAGCCGGAACAGTGCGTTGACCGCCAGCAGGCCGGCGATCACCTCGGCGGTGGCCGGGCCGATCTGCCCGGCGCGGGTGCGGCACCAGATCGGGGTCCGCATCCGGAACGCGACCTTCTCCGGCGGGTAGTGGGCGAAGTCGGTCTGCTTCCCCTGCGTCTTGACCGGGTGCGTGGCGACCAACTGTCCATTGTGGAACAGCTGCACGGTGGTCGGGGTGGCCCGGGCGTCGAGCCGCTCACCGATCAGCCGCCAGGGCACCGAGTAGATCGTGCGCCCGACCTTGGCGTGGATGTCCGGCCCGACGGTGGCCCTCGACCAGCTGGCGAGCACGAACTCCCGCGCCGGCAGCGGCCGCAGCGCCGCGGCCTCGATCGCCGCGAACACCGCGGCGGGCGCGGCGCCGTGCAGTGGCCGGCATGCCCGCCGGCCGGCGACCTGCAGGGACCACTCGACCGCGGCTGCCTGCATCTGCGCGAGCGAGGTGAACTCCCGCCCGCGCCAGAAGCTGTCCCGGATATAGGGCATCGGCCGCTCGATACGGGCCTTGTCCCGCGGCTTGCCCGCCCGCGCCGGGTCGACCAGCACCCCGTGGTGGTCGGCCAGCTCGGCATAGGACCGGTTGATCTTCGGGTCATACAGGTCCGGCCGGTCCACCCCGGTCCGCAGATTGTCCGGCACCAGCCGCGCAGGGGCGCCGCCGAAGAACGCGAACGCCGCCACGTGCGCCTCGGTCCACGCCCGCTGATCCATCACCAGGACCGGGCGCACGAACAGGTACCGCGAGCAGGCCAGCACCATCGCGAACGCCCACACCCGCCGCCGCCGGCCCGTGCCCGGCTCGACCCAGTGCCCCAGGTGCCCGTAGTCGATCTGAGCTTCCTCACCGGGCGGGGTGTCGGTCTCCTCCCGCAGCACCACCACCCGGTCCCGCCGCGCCTCCTCCGCGACGTTGGCCGCCACATACCGCTTCAGCGACGCCACACTGGCGGCCAGACCCTGCTCGTCACGCAGCCGCTGGTGGATCGTCGCCTGCGTCACCCCGGCCTTCAGCATCTCCACGATGTACTCGTGATGCGCGGCGATCTGCGGCCACGTCGTCTGCCGCAGCCTGGTGTCGGCCAGCTGCGGGAACCAGCCAGCCACCAGCTCGCCCCAGTCCCCGGCCGTCATCGCCGGCCCACCCGGGGCCAGCCCCGCGGCCACCGCCGGGGCCAGGTACTTACGGATCGTCTTGCGGTCCACCCCCAGCGACACCGACACCTCGCTCAGCGAGCGGCCCGCATACCAGTGGATCAAGATCTCGGTCACATCGACCACGTCGAACGTTCTCCTCGCCATCGGCTCCCCCGTCACCCGGACGAGGCAGCACCCTGCACGACTAGCGAGGACCACCACCCGACGGCACGCTCGCCGTCCCCATGGGAATTACCTGAGCGACGAGCAACCGGGGTGGGGAATTACCTGAGCGTCAAACCCGACAACTGGGGAATTTCGTGAGCGCCGACACCCAGCTGTCCGGTGGCGCCTGCTGGCGCCAGCGCCGTCGCCGAATTGGCTGTGCCAATGTGCCGGAAACATGTATGAGATTGGCGAGATCGGCACTCCGTACGGGCGAGAAGCAGAGCTCCGCGACGGGAGGGCGTGTTGCTAAAGCTGCGTGTACTGGGGCCAGTCGAGCTGTCCGTGGATGGCGGCCGTACGGACTTGGGGCCGCCCCGGCAACGGGCGGTGCTTGCCGCGCTGGCCGTCGACGCCGACCGGCCGGTGGCCATCGACGAGTTGATCGAGCGGGTCTGGGGGGTCGACCCGCCACCCGGAGCGCGCAGCGGGCTGTACAGCTACGTGACCCGGTTGCGGCAGGCACTCACCCGCGACGCGGTGCCGGAGACCGCACTGCGGCTGGCCTCCCGGGCCGGCGGCTACGAGCTGGCGGTCGACACCGAACTGGTGGACGTACACCGCTTCCGCCGGCTGATCCGCGCGGTCTGGTCCGGTGCGGCCGACGACGACTGCCTTGCCGAACTGATCGACCAGGCCGTCTGGCGCTGGCGCGGCCCGGCCCTGGCCGGCCTCTCCGGCGACTGGGCCGAGCGCACCCGCCAGTTGCTCGAGCAGGAACGCGTGGACGCCGTGGTCCTCTGGGCCGGCACCCAACTGCAGCGCGGGCGCACCGGCCCGGTCGTCAGCACGCTGCGCGGCCTGGTCGACGAACATCCGCTGGTCGAACCCCTCGCCGCCCGGTTGATCGAAGCCCTCGGCCGCGATGGCCGCACCGCCGAAGCCCTCGATTGGTACGCGATGACCCGCCGCCGGCTGATAGAGGCCCTCGGCACCGAACCCGGCGCTGATCTCCGCCGGATGCACCAGGCCGTGCTGACCGGCAACCTTCAATCCGCCTGACCGCACCGACCGGTGGGGTGCTGGCGGACGCGGCCGGTCGGCTGGAGATCCGTTCCGGCCCGGCCGCCAGGTCTCCCTAGGCAGTGCGGGCCGGGGCCCGCCGGTCGGTGATCTGGAAGGTCGGGTGGTCGGCGGGGTCGGGCAGGGCCCGGAAGGTGCGGCCGACGGTGGGCAGCTTCCCGTACCGGGCCAGGTAGGCCTCGATCAGCGGTGGCCGCTGCTCGACCGGCACCTCGACGACGCCGAACTCCTCGACCCGCCCGCGCCGGGTGAGCCGCCCGGTGCCGGCCGCGCGCAGGTTGCGCGACCACTCGGTGTGGCCGTACGCGCCGACCAGGTACTCCCGGCCGTCGCGTTCGAGAATCGCCACCGGCGTCGACCGCCACTGGCCGGAGGCTCGCCCGCGTACCGAGAGCAGGCTGACCACCGAGGGCCGGAACAGCCGTGCCATCCGACCGCCGATGACGCGCGCCGCCCAGGGCGGCCGCAGGTAGGCGCTGGTCACGAGGCGGCCTCCCGAGTGAGCATCGCAGGTGCCGGCTGGGGCGCCGCGGAGCGGAGCGAGGGGGGTCGCCGGGCGGGCACAGTCATGACGTCTCCTTCGTAGCGAGGCAGTAGCGCACGACTCGACGCTAGAAGACGAATCATTAGATGTCAAACGATTCGATGGCTACGCATCGGCTACGATCAGCCGGTGCCAGCACCTGCCCGGCCGCCGGTCGGCCGCACTCTCGCGCGCACCGCCAAGGTGGTCAGCCGCGCCTTCGACGACGCGTTGACCACGGCCGGCGGGTCCCTGCCGATCTGGCTGATCATGATCTCGCTGCGTACCGAACGCTCGGAGACGCAGCGGGAGTTGGCCGAGGCGGTCGGGATCAAGGCCGCGACCCTGACCCACCACCTGAACGCGATGGAGGCCGACGGCCTGGTCGTGCGACGCCGCAAGCCGGACAACCGGCGGGTGCACGACGTGCAGCTGTCCGACCGCGGCGAGGCCCTGTTCCATCGGCTCGCCGCCGCGGCGGTCAGCCACGACCGCCGGCTGCGAGCCGGGCTCAGCGACGACGACCTCGCCACCCTGGACCACCTGCTCGACCGGCTCCGGCACAACGTCGCCGACCCCAGCCTGGCCGAGCCGCTGGACCAGCGCCCGGCTTGACCCCGAGCCGGGCCCGGGCGGCTCTACCATCGCTGCGCGGCGGGCGGCGATCCGGCCGGCCCGTCCGGCCGAGGAGGTTGCCGTGACCATTGCCGCCCCGACGATCCGGCTCGGGCAGACCACCGAGCAGCTGCGTGAGCTGGCCCGGGCCGGCCTGACGCGCTGCGGGGTGCAGTTGGCCGGGCCGGCCGGGTCGCCGGCCGTCACCGCCCGCTCGCCGGTCACCGGGGCGAACCTGTTCGACCTGCCCGGCACGACGCCGGCGCAGGTCGAGGCCGCGGTCGCCGCGGCGCACCGGGCGTTCCTGGACTGGCGCACGGTGCCGGCGCCGACCCGCGGCGCGCTGGTCAAGCGGTTCGGTGAGCTGGTCGCCGAACACAAGGCGGAGCTGGCCGACCTGATCGGTATCGAGGTCGGCAAGATCCGCTCGGAGGCGCTGGGCGAGGTGCAGGAGGTGATCGATATCTGCGACTTCGCGGTCGGCCTGTCCCGGCAGCTCGGCGGGCGGACGATGCCGTCGGAACGGCCCGGCCACCGGCTGATGGAGACCTGGCATCCGCTGGGCGTGGTCGCGGTGATCTCCGCGTTCAACTTCCCGGCCGCGGTCTGGGCCTGGAACGCCGCGATCGCCCTGGTCTGCGGTGATGCCGTGGTGTGGAAGCCGTCCGAGCTGACCGGGCTGACCGCCGCCGCCTGCTCGGCGTTGCTGGCCCGGGCCGCCGCCGACTGCGGTGCCCCGGCCGGCCTGAACACCTGCCTGCTCGGCGACGCCGCGGTCGCCGCGCCGCTGCTGGACAGCCCGCTGGTCCCGGTGGTCAGCGCGACCGGCTCGGAACGGATGGGCGCGCAGGTCGCGCCCCGGGTCGCGGCCCGGTTCGGCCGGACCATCCTGGAGCTGGGTGGCAACAACGCCGCGGTGGTGACCCCGTCGGCCGACCTCGACCTGGCGGTGCGCGGCATCGTGTTCGCCGCGGCCGGCACCGCGGGGCAGCGCTGCACCACGCTGCGCCGGCTGATCGTGCACGCGGACGTGGCCGGCGAGCTGGTCGGCCGGGTCGCCGAGGCGTACCGGCGGCTGGCGGTCGGTGACCCGTTCGCGCCGGACACCCTGGTCGGCCCGGTCATCCACGGCGCCGGCTACGCGGCCATGCGGGCCGCGCTGGAGCAGGCGGTGGCCGATGGCGGGCAGGTTGTCGCCGGCGGTGACCGGCTGCCGGTCGACGGCGCGGCCGACGCGTACTACGTCCGCCCGGCGCTGGTGCGGATGCCCGGCCAGACCGCGCTGGTCCGGCGGGAGACCTTCGCGCCGTTGCTGTACGTCCTGACCTACCGCACCTTCGCCGAGGCGGTCACGCTGCACAACGCCGTCCCGCAGGGGCTGTCGTCGAGCATCTTCAGCACCGATCAGCGCGAGGCCGAGCGGTTCCTGGCCGCGGACGGCTCCGACTGCGGCATCGTCAACGTCAACATCGGCACCTCGGGCGCGGAGATCGGCGGTGCGTTCGGCGGCGAGAAGTCCACCGGCGGCGGCCGGGAGGCCGGCTCGGACGCCTGGCGCGGCTACATGCGGCGGGCCACCAACACGGTCAACTACTCCGCCGACCTGCCGCTGGCCCAGGGCGTCCAGTTCAGCTGACCGGCGGCCCCGCCGGTCGGCGGGCGGTCGGTGTCGGGCGGTCGGTGTCGGGCGGTCGATCGCCGGCCGTGCGGGTAGCCGCCGGGCGGGGTGGGGTTTTCCGCAGGTTCGGGCCGCGGTTGGCGCTACTGACCGGGGACGGGCGCCGGGGCACGCTCTGATCATGGAACTGCTACCCCGACGTGGACCCCGGCTGGCCGCCCTGATCGCCACCGCCAGCCTCATCACGACCGCGGCGGCCGCCGGGCTGCTGCCGACGGCCGCCGCAGCTGTGCCCGGCCGCCCCGACCAGGTCACCGCGCTGCAGGCCGACGCCGACGCCGTGGTGGCCGCCGGCCTGCCCGGCTACGCCGCCCAGGTCACGTACGGCCGGCGGGTCAGCTACGTCCAGGCCGGCCTGGCCGACCGCCGCACCGGCCGCCCGCTGACGCCGGCGGACGCGTTCGACATCGCCAGCAACACCAAGACGTTCGGCGCGACGGTCGTGCTGCAGTTGGTCGGGCAGCACCGGCTGAGCCTGACCGACACCCTGGCCACGCTGCTGCCTGGCGCCGTGCCCAACGGCTCCGCCATCACCCTGCGGATGCTGCTCAACCACACCAGCGGCCTGTTCGACTACACCGAGGACGAGCAGTGGCTGGCCGCGCTGCGCACCGACCCCGACCACGCCTGGACCCAGGCCGAACTGCTCGCGCGGGCCCTGGCGCACCCGCCGAACTTCGCGCCGGGCACCCAGCGGCTCTACTCGAACACCGGCTACCTGCTGGTCGGCATGATCCTGGAACGGACCACCGGCCAGTCGGTGCGGGACCTGTTCGCCCGACGCATCATCCGCCCGCTCGGCCTCAGGCACACCTACTACGCCGCCGGGTCCAGGTTCACCGCCGCCCGGCACGCCCGCGGCTACCGAATCGGCACCGACGCCGGCCGGCTCACCTACACCGACGTCACCGACGTGGGCCTGCTCAGCACCGGCATGGACGGCGGCCTGGTGTCCACCACCGCCGACCTCACCCGGTTCTTCCAGGCGCTGCTGGGCGGGCACCTGCTGCGCCCGGCCGAGCTGGCGGAGATGAAGCGGACCATCCCGGTGCAGGGCGACCCGAGCCGCAGCTACGGCCTGGGGCTGGCGCGGGCCGAGACCCCCTGCGGCACGACCTGGGGCAACGACGGCGCCTCGATCGGCTACCTGAGCACCGCGAGCTTCTCCGAGGACGGCGGCCGCGGCCTGGTCTCGATCATCAACGGCAACGTCGACCCGGCGGCCGATCCGGCGGTCATCGAGCAGACCCTGCTGCCGCCGGCCGTGGCGCTGCTGGACCAGCAGGCCTGCACGCTGTACGGCAAGCCGGTCCCCGCCGGGTCCTGACCCGTCCGGCCGCCGCCCACCAGCCGGCGGCGAGACCTCGACAGCCGGGCCGGGCGCCTCGTCGGCGCCCGGCCCGGCTTGGCGTTCCGGTACCCACTGCCGCGTCGGCGCCGTACCGGGGTGCGGCCCGGCAGCGCGGGCCGGTCCCCCGTACCCGGCTCCGGTTACGCCGTGAGCCGATGCGGGCTGGCCCGTCTGGCCCTCCGTGGAGTAGTTGACAAGGGCGCGACGACGTTCGTAGGGTTCGAGCAGGTTCACACACGTGTCTGATGTTCACGTAGCTGAATCACCGGAGCGAGGCGGCGCGCTCCGCTGGCAGCGCCAGCGCGAGGAGGTCGCCGAATGGAACGCAGGAAGAACACCGGCTGCGGGGCTCGCCGGTCGTGGCTACGCCGACCGGTGCTCGGCGCCGGCGCGGCCGTGCTGATCGGTGCCGGCACGGCGGTCGGCTACGTGCTGCCGGCCGGCGCCGCCGACGTGTCGACCGCCGCCGCCAACATCGGCTGGGCCACCCAGTCCGGCGGGACGGCCGGCGGCGGCGCCGCCACCGCGGCGCTCACCTTCACCGTGTCGACGCGGGCCCAACTGCTGGCGGCCATCGCCGGGACCGACCCGGCGACCGGGAAGACCAACAAGAAGGCGCCGAAGATCATCAAATGGGTCGGCTCCATCGACATGACCGAGGGCCGGGCGTACACGAGCCACGACGACCAGGCCGCCCGCGCGGAGGTCAAACTGCAGCCGAACACGACGATCATCGGGGTCGGCTCGAACGCCTACCTGCCCAACGGCTGGTTCATGATCCGCAAGGTCGACAACGTCATCATCCGGAACATCAAGGTCACCAACCCGTGTGATCTCGAACCGGAATGGGACTCCGGGGACGGTGCGGGCAACTACAACTCCGAGTGGGACGGGCTGACCATCGACGGGGCCACCCACGTCTGGATCGACCACATGTGGTTCACCGACGCCCCGTTCACCGACGACATGGAGCCCTTCGGCAACACGGACCGGAACGGGGTGCGGAAGCGCATCCAGTGCCACGACGGTGCCCTGGACATCAAGAACGCCTCCGACTTCGTCACGGTCTCGAACAACATCGTCGAGCAGCACGACAAGACCGGCCTGGTCGGCCAGTCCGACAGCAACACCAGCGACGAGGGGCACCAGACCATCACCTTCGCCGGCAACCTCTACCGCAACCTCGGCCAGCGGGCCCCGCGGGTGCGCTTCGGCAAGGTGCACACGGTGAACAACTACTTCGTCGGCAGCAAGACGGACCCGGTCTACCCGCACTCGTACAGCATCGGGACCGGGCTCAATTCGAAGATCATCTCTACCAACAACGCCTTCGACATCGCCGGGGCTGCCGCCGGATCGTGCCCGGCAGTGGTGAAGAACCCGAACACGGACAACCCCGAGGGCAACTTCCGGGACACCGGTTCCCTGGTCAACGGGGCGACCCTGGCCGGCTGCACCGCGCCGACCGCGGTCGGCTGGACCGTGCCGTACAGCTACCCGACGCTCGCGACTTCGCAGGTGCGGGCTTCCGTGCTCGCCAACGCGGGCACCGGCAGGATCTGAGCCCGGGACCCGGCGTCCGGACGGCCGCCCGCGCGGAGCAACCGACTCCTGATCGGCTGTATCCGCCGGGCGGCCATCGGCCGGCCGGCCATCGGCCGGCCGATGGCGCGTCGGGCGGGCTAGGTGGTCCCGAGGGGTACCGGACGTAGATCATCCGGAACTGGTTCTAGCGTGACGCCCATGGCCGAGTTCCGCGAGCAAGATCTCACCGGAGCGCGCTTCGAGGGCGTGAACCTCCGGGGCGCCACCTTCAGCAAGGTGTCCCTCAAGAACGCCAGCCTGCGCAGGGTCGACTTCACCGGGGCGCAGGTGCGCGCCGCCCTGTTCAGCGGGAGCCGGCTGCGCGGTGTCGAGCTGGTGGACGTCGAGATCACCGGCGAGCTACGGAACGTCGTCGTGAACGGCGTCGACATCGCCCCACTCGTCGACGCCGAGCTGGACCGTCGGATGCCTGAGCGGGCGACGATGCGCCCGGACGACGCCGACGGGTTCCGGGCGGCGTGGGCGATCCTGGAGCGGCTGTGGGAGGGCACCGTCGCGCGGGCGCGGGCACTCCCCGAAGCGGCGCTGCACCGCGGCGTCGACGACGAGTGGTCGTTCATCCAGACCCTGCGGCACCTGAACTTCGCCAGCGCCGCCTGGGTGGGCCGGATGATCGTCGGCACCGCCGCACCGTGGCACCGGCTGGACCTGCCGTGGGACGAGGCGCCCGGCTGGGACGGCATCCCGTGGGACCGCGCGGCGCGACCCTCGCTCGACGAGGTGCTCACGGTCCGGCGCGACCGCCAGGCCATGGTGCGCCGCGTCCTGGAGTCGCTCACCGACGAGCAACTCGCCGCCGGGATGACCCGCACCGAGCCCGGCTGGCCCCGGATGGAGAACTTCCCGGTCAAGGAATGCCTCCGCGTCGTCCTCAACGAGGAATGGGAACACCGGCTCTACGCCGAACGTGATCTGACCGTACTGGAGAAAGAGGACTGATCATGGACATCCTGCTCATCGCCGGCCTGTGGCTGGACGGATCCGCCTGGGACGACGTCGTGCCCGCGCTCGAGGCACTCGGCCACCGCCCGGTGCCGCTGACCCTGCCCGGTCAAGGTGCGGGATCCGCCTCCGCCACGCTCGACGACCAGCTGGCGGCGGTGCTCGCCGCGGTGGATTCAGCGTCCGGAAAGCCCATGCTGGTAGGGCATTCCGCGGCCGCCACGCTGGCTTGGCTGGCCGCCGACGCGCGCCCGGAGAAGGTGGCCAAGGTCGCCCTCATCGGCGGCTTCCCGTCCGCCGACGGAGCGCTCTACGCCGACTTCTTCGAGCTGACGGACGGCGGCATGCCGTTCCCCGGTTGGGGTCCGTTCGAGGGGCCGGACTCCGCCGATCTCGACGAGGAGGCCAGGCGCAGCATTGCGGCTGCCGCGATCCCGGTCCCCGAAGGGGTGGCCAAGGGCGTGGTGCGGCTGGCCGACGAGCGGCGGTTCGACGTCCCGATCGTGCTCCTGTGCCCCGAGTTCACCCCGGCCGAGGCGCAGAAGTGGATCGATGCCGGCGACCTGCCCGAACTCGCCGAGGCCAAGCACATCGACTTCGTCGACATCGACTCGGGCCACTGGCCGATGATCACCAAGCCGGTCGAACTCGCCCGGCTCCTTGCCACCGCGGCTGCCGAGGGCTGAGATGGCGCCGCGGCCCGAGGCCGGCCGACGCACCGTCGCTGCCGCCGGGGCGGCCAGCCCCGCCGACGTGCCGGGTGGTGGAGCCGACCCGACGATGTCGTGTACGACCCGACCCCTCGACGCGACCACCTGGGATGCCTTCGCCGACCTCGTCGAGCGCAACAACGGGATCTTCGGCGGGTGCTGGTGCATCGGCTTCCACTCCGACGGCGGCCAGAAGGGGATCAACCACCGCGCGGCCAAGGAGGACCGGGTCCGGACCGGTCGGGCGCACGCCGCCCTCGTCCTCGACGCGGACGGCGCCGCACAGGGATGGTGCCAGTACGGCAGCCCGGCGGAACTCCCGCGCATCAAGCGCAGGCGCGAGTACGAGAAGGACGCGCCGCCGCGCCCGGACTGGCGGATCACCTGCTTCTACGTCGACAAGAAGCACCGCGGCCGGGGCGTCGCCCGGGCCGCGCTGGAGGGCGCGCTGGACCAGATCGCCCGGGCCGGCGGCGGCCTGGTCGAGGCCATGTCCGAGGTGACCACCGGCCGCGAGGCGCCGGGCCGGTTCCTGTACAGCGCGACCGTCGAACTCTTCGAGCAGTACGGATTCACCCGCGGCCGGCAGGTTGGCAAGCACGCCTGGATCGTGAGCAAGGTGGTCGATCCGGCCTGAGCGTTTCGTGCCGGGCCGGGCCGGGCCGGGCCGGGCGCTACCCCTCGGGTGCCAGGCGGGCTTCCGGGGCCGCGGCGGGAAGCTCCGGGAGCCCGGCCGGCCGGGTGTGCCGCAGCCATCCCCCGGCGAGCTGGGAGCTGAGCACGGACAGCAGCACCAGGCTGGTGAAGAAGCCCTCGCTGATCACCCCGGCGGCGAGCGTCACGCTGGCGAGCACGATGCCGGGGCCGCCGCGGGCGTTGAGCGCCACGGCCAGGTCGAGCGCGGTGGCCCGATCCGCGCCGGCCACCCGGGCGCCCAGCCACACGCTGCCGCCCTTGACCAGGCAGCCGAAGGCGACGAAGCCGGCCAGGAAGCCGACCTCCAGGTTGCGGTGCAGGTCGAGGGACAACCCGACGACGGCGAAGTAGAGCGGCACGAAGAAGGCCAGCGAGAAGTGCCGGACGGACTCCTGCGACACCCGGCCGGGCTCGGCGAGGCCGGGGTCGGCTCGGGTCAGCAGCGCCTGCCCGCGGGCCACCGAGATGCCCGCGACCAGCGCGCCGAACACCGGGTTGACCGACAGGAACACGCAGCACAGCACCACCGCGAGCAGGAACGTCAGCCGCAGCGCGGTGGGGTCGCGGCGGGCCGACCCGCGGGCCAGCAGCGCGTAGAGCGCGCCGCCGCGGGCCAGGAACACGGCGAACAGCGCCAGCGCGCCGAGCACGTACAGGCCCCAGACGGCGGCCGGCGAGGTGACCCCGAGCAGCCCGATCAGGCCGCCCGGCCCGGCGGTGCCCGCCTGCGCCAGACCGAGGGTGACGGCGAGCAGCACGTACAGGACGAGATCCTCCAGCACCGCGACGGACAGCACGGTGCGGGCGAACCGGGTGCCGAGGATGCCCAGGTCGAGCATGATCCGGGAGATCACCGGGATGCTCGTCACCGCGGTGCCGATCCCGAAGACCAGGACGAACGTGGCCCGGGAGCCGGCCGGACCGGAGTAGTGGCCGGCGTCCAGCGGCAGCGCCGCGGCGACCCCGAGGCCGAGCGGCAGCAGCAGCCCGAAGCCGGTCACCCAGCCGACCGTGCGCCGCTGCCGGCGGCCGGCCGTGGTCCGCAGCTCCTGGCCGGCCTGGAACATCAGGAACAGCAGGCCGAGCTGGGAGATCGCGCCGAGCACGGCCGCGGTCGTGCCGGTGGTCGGGAACAGTTGCCGCTGCACGCCCGGCGCGGCGGCGCCGAGCACGGTCGGGCCGAGCAGCAGCCCGCCGCCGATCTCGCCGATCACCCGCGGCTGCCGCAGCCGGACGAACAGCTGGCCGACGCCGTGCGCGGCGACCAGCAGCAGGCACAGCGTCACGAGCACGGCGACGACCTCGTCGGAGCTGAGCAGCATCGGGCCTCCGGGTGCGGACGGGGTCGGGGTGCCGGCGGATCAGGGGTGCCGCGGGTCACGGTGCCGCGGGTCAGGCGATCTCCGGCCGCGCCACGGCCCAGCTGCCGCCCGGCCGGCCGCCCGGCCGGCCGGCCGCGGCCCGCAGCCGCCAGCGGACGACCCGGTCGGCGCCGGGGTCCACCGGCACCCGCACCCGGGCGTTGACGAGGTCCCCGCCGGCCTGCCAGAGCAGCCGCTCACCGGGCCCGCTGCCGGCGGTCACCTCGGCCTGGCCGGCGGCCGCGCGCAGGTGGCAGTCGAACGTCAGCGTGGCCGGCCCGGGCGGCAGCGGCGGGGCGGTCAGCACGGCGTCCACAGTGGACTCTGCTGTGACGGCGAGCACACCGCGACCGCGCGGGAAGCCGTGCGCCGGCAGCCACTCCTCCGCCGGCACCAGCCGCCAGCCGGACCGGGCCCAGCCGTCCCAGCCGCGGCCCGGCCGGGTGGTCACCAGCGGTCCGCCGTCCATGCCGTCCACAGTGGACACACCGAGGTGGGCGAGCACGGTCGGCGCGAGGTCGACCGGCCGCGGTTCCGCCGCGGTCGACCCGGCCGGCAGGTCGCCACCGGCGGCGACCACCCACCAGCGGCGCTCCGGCTCGGTGCCGGCGCCGTGCCCGCCGTTGTCGGCCTGCCCGTGGTCGGTGGTGACCACGACCAGCCAGTCCTCCCCGGCCCGGCGCTCGACCGCGGCCAGCAGCCGGCCCAGCTCGGCGTCGGCCGCCTCGATCGCGGCGGCGTAGTCGGGCCCGACCCCGGCGGCGTGGCCGGCCGCGTCGACCTGGTCCAGGTGCACGAACGCCAGGTCCACCGCTCCGTCGGCGATCGCGGCGACCGCCGCGTCCACCACCTGCCGGTCCCGGACGGCCGGGTCCGGCCCGTCGGCGAGCAGCAGGTGCTGCGCGCCGCCGGCCAGCGGGCCGCCGCGGGCCGGGCCGACCAGCGGCGCCCAGGCGGCGGCGGCCAGCGTGCCCAGCCCGGGGCGGGCGGCCCGGGCCAGCCCGAGCAGGTCCGGCCGGCGGTCCGCGCCGTGCGGGTCGAGATCGTTGTCGGTCACGCCGTGCCGGCCGGGCCAGCGGCCGGTCAGCACGGTCGCCCAGCCGGGCGCGCTGGAGGTCAGCGCCTCCGGCGGCGCGTGCAGCCAGCCGCAGCCGGACATGCCCCGGCGGGCCAGGCCGCGCAGCACCGGAACCCGGGCGGCGGCCAGCCGGTCGGCCCGTACGCCGTCCAGCCCGACGATGAGCGCCCGCCGGGTGGTCACCGCGCCGTCACCGGGCTCCGCCCGCAGCGCCGCCACCGGGCTCCCGCCTGCCGCGCCGTCACCGGGCTCCGCCCGCAGGGTCGCCACCGGGCTCCCGCCTGCCGCGCCGTCACCGGGCCGCCGCCCGCAGGGCCGCCAGCACATCGGCGGCCGTGGCGGTGAACTCGCCGATCGCCCCGGCGGGCAACGCGCCCATCACCGCGACCCGGAAGACGCCGCCGGCCAGCGGCCCCTGCCCGGCGTACACCACGAACCCGCGCCGCTTCAGTTCGTCGTGCAGGTCCGGGTAGCGGATGCCGGCCGGCACCGGGAACGCGGTCACCGACGCGGCCCGGTGCGCCGGCGCGACCAGCGGCGCCAGTCCCAGCGGCGCCAGCCCGGCCCGCAGGTCGCCGGCGCGCTGCCGGTAGGTCGCGGACCGGGCCGGGAAACCGCCCTCCTCGGCGAATTCGGCCAGCGCCTCGGCCAGCGCGTAGCAGGCCGGCACAGCCGGGGTGAACGGCACCGTGCCGGCCCGCTGCTGGTCGAGGTGGGTGGCCACGGCGAGGTAGAGCCCGCGCGCCGGCACCTCGGCGACCCGGCGCCGGGCAGCCGCGGACAGCAGCAGGAACGACACGCCCGGCTGGCCGTGCAGCGCCTTGTTCGCCGTCCCGCAGAACACGTCGGCGCCGACCTCGGCCGGCGGCGGCGGCTCCGCGCCGAGCGCGCTGATCGCGTCGACGAGGTAGCAGGCGTCGTCGCCGGCCACCGCGGCACCGATCGCGGCGACCGGGTTGAGCAGCCCGGTGGTCGTCTCGTGCTGCACGCAGCAGACCAGGTCGACGTCGGGATGCCGGCGCAGCGCGGCGGCGACCTCGGTCGGGTCGGCGGGCACGGTCCAGCCGGACCGCACCTCGTGCGCCGGAATCCCGTACGACCGCGCGATCGTGACCAGCCGCTGGCCGTAGACCCCGTTGTTGACCACCAGTGCCGCCCGGCCCGGCCGGACCAGGCTGGTCAGGGCGCTCTCCATGGCCGCGGTGCCGGAACCGGTGAGCAGCACCGCCTCGTGCGTGTCGGCGATCCCGAACGCCGAGACCAGGTCCGCCCGCAGCGCCGCGAGCAGGGTCGCGAACTCCGGCTCCCGGTGGCAGAGGTCGCCGCGGGTGAGCGCGGCGCGCACCCGGCCGGTGGTGGTCACCGGCCCCGGGGTCAGCAGCAGCGGTGGGTCGGTCGGCATCTCGGCTCCTGTCGTCAGACCGCGTTGTAGGGCACCGGCCAGCGGCGCATCCGGTGCGGCAGGGTCAGCACCGCGCCGCCGGCCAGCAGCACCAGCCGCTCGGCCAGCAGCAGGTCGACCGCGGTCCGGCCGGTCGCGTCCAGCGCGGCCAGCGGAGTGGGGTCCAGGCAGCGCAGGAACGTCGCGACCAGGTCCGGATGGTCGGCGACCAGCACGACCGGCGGCCCGGCCGGGTCACGGGCGTCCTTCACCTGGACGAAGCCGGGGCCCCGGCGGAAGTGGCAGCTGCCGTAGCGGTAGGCCCGCCGCCAGCGGTCCAGCCCGGCCCCCGGCGGCCCGGCCGGCGACGGCCCGGCCGCGAGCTGCCCGGCCGCGAGCTGCCCGGCCGGCGACGGTCCGGCCGGCGACGGTCCGGCCGGCGACGGTCCGGCCGGCGGCGGCAGGTGGTGCAGCAGGCTGAGATCGAGCTCCGGCTCCGGCCCGGTCCACCAGCGCACCCGCAGCGCCGCGGTCGCGCAGTCCCGCAGCAGCGCCACCGCGTCCGCGGTGCCCGGCAGCGCGCCGGCCAGCGGCAGCGGCTCGGTCAGCTCGACCTCATCGGCGCCGAGCCAGCGGTGCGGCACGGCGGCCAGCCGGGCCGGGATCCCGGCCGGCGCAGGAGCTGCCACGGTGGTCACGGCGCCACTCCGGCCAGCACGGCGGCGGGTGCGCGGGTGGGGCGCAGCGGCGGTCGGCGGGTGGCCAGCGCGACCGCCTCGGCGCCGTCCCGGAAGACCAGCCCGGCGGCGACCAGCTCGGCCACCCAGCCGGCGATATCGGCGTGCTGCACCGCGTACCCGGACGCGGTGACCGCGGCGGCGAGGGCGGGCAGGCCGCGGCCCCGCTCCAGGGCCCGGTAGGCCGCCGCCCGCCAGCCGGTCAGCCGTACGTCGCGGGCGGCCCAGCCGGCCCGCCGGTCGGCGATGACGAGCTGGTCGGGGGTGTCCGCGACGATCACCAGGGTGGAGCGCGGGTTGCCCTCGGCCCAGCCGGCCACCGCCTCGTGCAGCCGCCGCTCCACCTCGCCGCCGATGCCGCGCGGCGGGGTGTCGAAGAGGTAGACGAGGTCGGCCAGCTCGCTGTCCGGCAGGTCGTACACGTGCCGGTAGATCTCCGCCGGCCGGCGCTCCGGGAAACCGAGTTCGGGCCGCTCGAAGTACGGGCTGAAGCGCTCCAGCGCCACCCGGGTGGCGCCGACCGGCGGCTGCAGGTGCACCAAGGCGGGCAGTTGGTCGAGCACCGCGACGTAGTCGGCGGCCGTCTCGCCCGGGAAGCCGTAGAGATAGCTCCAGCTGACGGTGAGGCCGCGGTCCTCGCAGTCACGCAGCAGCCGGACGTTCCGCCAGCCGCTGACGCCCTTGTCCATGATGGACAGTACGGTGCCGCTGAGGCTCTCGATGCCGGGCTGGATGTGCACCACGCCGGCGCCGGCCAGCAGGTCGATCTGGTCGGGCCGCAGGTTGGACTTCACCTCGTAGTGCACCCGCAGGTCCCAGCCGCTGCCGGCGAGCTTGGGCAGCAGGCCGTCGAAGTACGCCATGTCGATGATGTTGTCCACCATCACGACGTCGAGGATCCGGTGCCGGGCGATCAGCGCGGACAGCTCGGTGCGGACCTGGTCGGCCGGCTTGCTGCGGAAGGCGATGCTGGAGCCGTTGAGCCCGCAGAACGTGCACTGGTGCTTGTCGCCCCACCAGCAACCCCGGGCACCTTCGAAGACCAGCTTCGGCTCGGTGTACTCGCGCACCGGCGACGCCTCCAGCGTTTCCTGCCAGGCGTCGAAGTCCGGTGCCGGGATGCTCGCCGGCGGCACCAGTACGGTCGCCTCCGGGTTGGCCACCGGCCGGTCGCCGTCGCGCCAGCACAGGCCGCCGATCCCGGCCGGTGCGGCGCCGGCCGCCAGGCAGTCCAGGTAGGCCGGGAACGCCACCTCGCCCTCGCCGCGGACCGCGACGTCGACGTAGGGATGGTTGCGGTGCAGCGCGGCGCCCATCGGCCCGTCACAGTTCGCGCCGCCGAAGACGACCAGCACGTCCGGTCTGGCCGCCTTGAGCCGCTTGGCGACCGCCAGGCTCGGCACGTTCTGCATGAACGTGGTGGTGAAGCCGACCACGTCCGGCTCGGCGGCGAGCAGGGTCGCGACGACCTCGTCGACGAAGCCGGCGGCGTGCGCGCGCATCGCCCTCGCCGCGCGGATGTCCAGGCCGCGGCGCTCGGCGTAGCCGCGCAGCGTGTCCGTGCCCCAGTCCGGGTCGTCGTGCAGCACCCCGGCGAAGACCCAGTCGCCGAGCCCGTGGTGCAGGCCGGTCTCGGCCAGGTGCGTGTAGTCGCTCGGGCTCAGCGCACCGCCGCTGCACCGCATCAGGTACTCGGCCCAGCCGATGCCGGCGTGCAGCTCGCGCACCTCGTCGGCCGGCCGGGCCTGCCGCAGCCGCGCGTGCAGGATGCCCACGGCCAGGGACGGCAGCTCCAGCAGCTGCCAGGGCATCGCGACCAGGTGGATCCGCATCGCTCTCCTCGGTCCGGACTCCGTGCGTGGGAGCCGGGGCCACCACCTCGGTGGTGGCCCCGGCCGGCGTACCGCTCCTGGAGGTCAGGAGACGACGCTGACGACCGGGTAGGCGTCCACGACGGGCGCCGCACCGCTGTCGCGCTGCACGGTCTTCTTGATGGTCATATGTTTCACCTCCTTCCCGACTTGTCGCGTGTGGACGGTCAGGCCGTCCACGCCACCGGGGTGGGGATGACACCGAGGTGGCCGTTGATGTTCAGCCGCCCCACCCCACCCACGCCGTGCCGCCCGATCGCGCCGACCAGGCGGCGGTCGAGCAGGAACGCGCCGTACACCACCGGGAGGCGCTGCCGGTTGGCCGTGCCGTCCGGCTCGGCGACCGCCACCTCGCTCAGGTCCGGTAGCACCAGCTCCTGGACCAGCCAGGGCACCGGCCCGGCCAGCGCCGCAGCCACCGCGGCGGCCCATTCCGCCTCGGCACACTCGCGTCCGATGTGGACGCGGTCGCCGCCGAGGCCGTCGGCCGGCTTCAGCACCAGGGAATCCCGGTGCGCCAGCACCCAGCTGACCAGATCGACGGTGTGCCCGCCGGCCTCGGTGGACCGCTGCTCCAGCAGGCGCGTCCAGGGCAGCGCGGTGCGCAGCCGGTCGGCCACCGGGCCGGGCAGCAACGGCCGGGTCCGCTCGTCGGAGAGCAGCGCGAGCACCACCTTGGCCGCGAACAGCTCGCCCCCGAAGTCGGTGAACAGCGCCACCCCGCCGGCCCGGTCGGCGTCCACCAGCCGGCTCATCACCGTCCACTCCGGAGTGTCCGGCGGTGGCATCGGGAAGAACCGGTAGACCAGGCCGACCCGCCGGCCGCCGACGGTGACCCGGTCGCCGCGGACAGCCAGCTCCTCGGCGGTGGCGATCCGGACCTGCAGCCCGCAGCGGCGCAGTTCCCAGGCCAGCATCCGGTAGTACCACTCGGCCCAGACCCGGCCGTCCACCTCCTCCTCGGCGAAGTAGGCCAGCACCACCAGGCCGTCCGGGTCGACGGTCCGGGCGCGCACCAGGTCGGCGAGCACCGGCACGGTCGGCTCCGGGCTCGGCGGCCGCGGCCGGCCGGTCGCGTCGGCCAGCTCGCGCTGCGCCCGGGCCAGCAGGTCGTGCAACGGGAACAGCCCGGCGTGCGAACTGGCGTTGACGTCGATGAGCAGGGTCCGGTCGCCTGCGACCAGGATGTCCGGCCGGGCGATGACGGCCCAGTGGTCCGCGGGCCGCGGGTCCCACATCGCGGCCAGGTGCGCCGGCTGCCGCAGCAGCGCGGTCAGCCCGGCCGGGTCGTCCCGGTACGCCTGGTGCAAGGCGTCCACGCCGTCGATGAACGCCGCACAGGTCGCCGCCATCCGGTCCCGGGCCGCGGCGGGTAGCCGCACCGGCCCGGTAGCGAACGGGAACGGCGCGCCGGACGCGACCAGCGCGGCGGTCGCCTCGGCCAGCTCCGGCGCCAGCCGCCGGCCGGTGAGGACGCCCGGCACCGGGGCGTCGACGACCCCGGTCACCGGACGCCCGCGCGCGGCCGGCTGTGCTCGGCGAGGAACCGCAGGGCCCGGTCCACGAACAGGGTCGGCCGCTCCAGCGTGAGCATGTGCGCGACGCCCGGCACGATCTCCAGCGCCGCGCCGGGGATCTCGCCGGCGACCTGGTGCGCGACCCGCACGCAGTCGGGCTGGTCGTGGTCGCCGACCAGGACCAGCGTCGGCACCGCGATCTCGCCGAGCCGGTCACCCGCCGGCCGGTCCAGCTCCAGCTCCGGACCGGCCAGCTCGGTACCGGCCTCCCGCGGGTGCCTGGTCGCGTACGACACCGCCTGGGTGCGCCGGATCAGCTCGACCACGGCCGGGTCGACCTGGTCGATGGTCCGGTACGGCCCGGCCAGCCAGGCCTCCATCATCGCCTCGGTGGCGCCGGCGAAGTCGCCGGCGACGAACAGCTCCCACTCCCGCATCCGCACCGCCATCAGCTCGTCCCGCCAGCTCTGCTCGCGCAGCACCGGGGCGGCCAGCACCAGGCTGGCGACGAGGCCCGGGGCGATCAGGGCGAGCTCGATGCCGATCCGGCCGCCGAGCGACGGGGCGAGCACGTGCGTCCGGGTGATGCCGAGGTGCCGTAGCAGCTCCCGGGCATCGTCGGGCCAGGAGAACGGTCCGGGCGGGTAGTCCGAGCGGCCGAAGCCGCGCAGGTCGAACCGGGTCACCTGGTAGTGCTCGGCGAGCCGCTCGAACTGGCCGGCCCAGATCTCGGTGCTGCCATTGCCGGTGTGCAGCAGCAGCACCGGCTCCCCCGATCCGGCGGTCTCGTAGTGGATCCTGGCGCCGTTGATCTCCGCGAAGTCCGGCATGGACGGTGTCTCCTTCGTCAGGGCGGCGTTGTCAGGTGGCGTTGTCGGACGCCGTTGTCGAGAGGTGTTGTCGGGGTTGTCAGGTGATGGCGGCGCGGCAGGCGCCGAGCAGGGTTCCGGTCAGCGGGGTGGCCGGCAGATCCACCACCACATCGAAGCCGGCACCGTGCAGCAGGCCGGCCAGCTCGTCGCGGCGCAGCGCGGAGCCGCCGGTGAGTTGCGCGTGCAGGCCCTCGACCGCCTGCACCACCGGCAGTTCGGCGGTGAACCGGGCGGCGATCACGGCGCAGCCGCCGGGCCGCAGCGCCGCCCGCAGCCGCGGCAGCGCGGCCCGGACCGCCCGCTCCGGCAGGAACGCGGTCGGCAGCCAGGCCAGGTCGTAGGTGTCCACATCGGACAGCTCGGCCACGTCGAGCTTGCGCAGCGTCACCCGGTCCGCGCAGCCGGCCGCGGCGACGGTCTTGGCGGCGAGGGTCAGCGACCGGTCCAGCACGTCCAGCCCGACCACCCGCAGCGCGCCGAACCGCTCGGCCAGCGCGGTCGCGATCATCCCGACCCCGACGCCGACGTCGAGGAAGGCGGCGCCCGGCGCGGCCAACCGGTCCGCCAACCCGACCGCCGGCGCCACCTGGTCGGCCAGCCAGTGCCCGACCGCGCGGGAGCCGCGGCCCTGCTCCAGCAGCGTGTCGTCGTCCACAGTGGACCAGGGCAGCCGGCCGGTGGTGGCGAACGCGGCGGCCTGCCGGAGCTGGCTGGCCAGCGCGCTGCCGAACTGGTCGTCGCCGCCGGCCGGCAGCCCGGACCGGAGCAGCAGTTCGGCGACCGCGGCCCGGGTGTCCTGGGCCAGCTCGGGCCGCCGCTGCGCGGCCCAGGCGGCGGTGATCCAGGCGGCGTCCACCAGCCGGCTCAGCTCCCGCTGCACCTGGTCAGGCAACATCGGACGCCCCTCCCGCTGTGTTCGCGGCCGACCCGGCGGCAGAGCCGGCTGGCTCGGCCCGCTCGGCGACCGGCTCAGCCGACCCGGCGGCGGGTTCCGGCGGCCCGGCGGCGGGCTCCGGCGGTGTGCTGGAGAACGTGGTACCGCCGCGGACCAGCAGCGGCAGTGGCGCGGCGATCAGTACCACCAGCGCACCGGCCAGCAGCACCGGCTTCGCGCCGACGGCCAGCGCCAGCGGGCCGGCCAGCGCGTACCCCAGCGGCATCAGCCCGGAGGTGCCCAGCCAGTCCAGCGCCAGCACCCGGCCGAGCACCTCGTCCGGGACGTCCCGCTGCAGCGCGGTGACCCAGAGGATCTGGAAGATCGACACCCCGACCCCGGCGACCGCCCAGGCGGCGACGACGCCCGGCAACGGCAGCAGCGCCAGCGCCGACACCGAGCAGGTGATGGTCAGCACGCCGGCGGTGGCGACCACCCCGGGGCGGCGCGGCCGGATCCGGCCGCCGATCACCGAGCCGACCAGCGAGCCGATGCCGAGGCCGGCGAGCACCAGCCCGTACCCGGTGGGGCCGCCGAGCCGGTCCTGCGCGGCGAGCGGCAGCAGCACGAACGCCGGCGCCACCGACAGCGTCATGATCGCCGTCGCCATCGCGATCGACGCGGCCACCCACGGCCGCCCGGTCACCGCCCGGACCCCCTCGACGAAGTCGGTGCCGACCTCGCGGACGGCGTGCCGGATGCCGGGCAGCCGCGGCCGCACCGCCGGCTGCTCCTCCCGGGACCGCAGCAGGGCGAGCGTGACCAGACTGGCCACAAAGGACGCCGTGTCCACCCAGAGCGCGACCAGCGGGGAGGTCGCGGCGACCAGCACGCCGGCCGCGGCCGGGCTGGCGAACGCGGCGACCTGCAGCGAAAACGTGGTCAGCGCGTTGCCCTGCTGCAGCAGGGACTGCGGCAGCAGCCGCGGCACGATCGCGCCGAAGGCCGGCCGGAACAGCCCTTCGCCGAAGCCGGCGAGCACCACGAGCACGGCCAGCAGCCAGGTCGGGCCGGCGAGGCCGGCGGCGGCGAGCGCCCCGACCGCGACGATCCGGATCGCGTCCGAGCCGATCATCACGTCGGCCCGGCGCCACCGGTCGCCGACCGCGGCCGCCGCGACCGTGCCCGCCACCGTGCTCAGCGTCAGCAGTCCCAGCAGCAGCCCCAGCCCGGTCGCGCCGGACCCGCGCCGCAGCACCAGCACCGCCAGCGCGAGCGGCAGCATCTCGCTGCCCAGCGCGGACAGCAACTGGCCGGTCCACAGCAGCCGGAACTCCCGGTTCGCCAGCGGCTCGAGCAGGCTCGTGCGCCCGGACGCGTCGACCTCGGTCATGCCGCGCCTCCGGGCTGGTCGGCCGGCTTCGTGGCCAGCACCACGTCCAGCAGTCGCGGGGCGGTGGCCAGCGGCACCCGGCGCCCTTCCGGGAGGCCGGCGGCGGCCAGCCAGCCGGCCAGGTCGACCTGCCGGTACATCCGGCCGTGCTCGGCACGCAGGCCGAGGAACAGCGCGTACATGGCTCGCTCCCGGTCGCTCGGGTGCTCGGCGTCGCCGAGGATGTCGATCACTGCGAGGGTGCCGCCGGGCCGCAGCGCCGCCGCGGCCCGCGCCACCAGCCGGGCCGCGCCGGCCGGCTGCTCCAGGTGCAGCACGTTGCCGAGCAGCACCACGTCGGACCCGCGGTCCGGCAGCGCGACGTCGAAGTAGCTGCCGGCGCGGATGTCCACTTGCGACTCCACACCGGCCGCCCGGGCGGCGGCGCGGAGCACGTCCAGCACCGGCGGCAGGTCGACGGCGGTCAGCCGGACCGCCGGCGAGCGCCGGGCCAGCGCCAGCCCCCACACGCCGGAACCGGCGCCGAGGTCGAGCACGGCGGGTCCGGACGGCAGCAGGGCGGCCAGCTCGGCGGCGGCCGGCCGGTAGGCGTTCGCCAGCCCCGGCACCACCGCGGCGTACTGCTCGCCCCGCTCGGCGAGCGAACCGTCCATCGCCAGCAGTGGCTTGCCGGTGCGCAGGAAGTCCTCGACGTGGCCGAGCAGGCGCAGGTCCGTGTGCACCCCACCGGGCGAGCTACGGCGCAGTTCCCGCAGCTCGTCCGACGCCCGCACGGTGTCGCCGGCCCGGGCCGCGACGCCGAAGAGGCTCAGCACGTCCAGCACCAGCCGGGTGGCCCGGGCGTCCAGCCCGAGCTCCGCGGCCAGTTCCGGGTCGGTGCCGGCCGGCTCGCGGTCCAGCAGCGCGCCGACCAGCCCGGCGTGCTCGGCGGCCACCAGCGCCAGCGCCGCCTCCCCCATCCGGAACAGATCCAGCAGCGACCACGTGTCTTCAGGCCCGCGCTGTGCCCGCTCGGCGTCGCCACCTCCCGACAGCCCGGCCCTCGTTCCTCGGGCCGACCAGTCGTCCGGCGCTCCACGCTCGCTCATTCCCACTCCCTCCCGCCGGCTCGGCTCGCGGCGCGCACCGGGGGCCGGCGGTCGGCGGCGGGCAGCTGTTCGAGCCAGCCGTCCAGCGGCACCGGGCCGGCGCCGAAGCGCTGCTTCCAGCCGCCGTTCGTCCGTCCCATCTCGACGGTCCGGCAGCCGGCCGCCAGCGCCAGCTCGACGGTGCCGGCGAGCAGGACCAGGTAGGGGCTGACCGGCGAGCCGGCGTCCGGATCCACCCCGATCGCCCAGTTGTGCAGCACCGGTGGGTCCAAAAAGGACACCGAGATGGCCGCGGGTGGCCCGGCCGCGGCGGCCGGCAGCGCGATCAGCCGGAGCTGCGGGCCGCCGGTGCGCAGCAGGTGCGCCAGCGGGCCGGCCGGGTAGTAGCCGGGGTTGTAGCGGGCCTCGGTGTGCCCGAGCAGGCGGACCGCGTGCCGCACGGTGTCGTCGTCGAACGGCGGGGCGTGCACGGTGGGTTCGAGCCCGAGCGCCGCCGCCCGGCGGGTGTGCCGGCGCAGGTCCTGGCGGGCCGAGGAGGTCAGCGTGGCGCAGTACTCCTCCAGCGACCCCACCGCGTCCAGGGACAGCCGGTAGCGCGGGCCGCGGGCGCGCGGGGTCAGCCCGGTGTCGCGCAGCAGTTCCGCCAGCGGCCCGCCGCCGGCGACGTTGAGCAGGCCGTACCGGTCGGCACCCCAGTCCGCGGCGAGCCGGCGCAGCTCGGGCCACACCAGCCCGAGCACCTCCGCGGTGAGCCGGGCGGCGGGCAGCCGGGTGTCGTAGCAGTGCCAGAAGTGGCTGATCACCATCGTGCCGGGCAGCTCGGACCGGTCCGCGGCGAACGGGTCCCGGGCCGGGACCAGGTAGGCCGGCAGCACCGCGTCCGTCCCCTGTGGACCGTCAACGGTGAGGTAGCAGGCGGCCCGCGTCGGCTGCAGCGGCCGGCGGTGGTACGCGGCCAGCAGCGCGGCCCGGTAGAAGACCGGCCCGCCGGCCGCCTCGATGACGTCGTCCCAGCCGACCGGCACGCTGTCGTGCCGGCTCACCGTCCGCTCGGTCACCGCGCGCCGTCCTGGTCCACCAGAGCCAGCACCTCGTCGATGCCGGCGGTCGCGTCGCCGGCGGCGGCCAGCACGCCGTCCCGGCGGACGGCTGCCATCGCGCGCGGCAGCGCGGCCACCATGGTGCGCAGTACCAGGTTGGCGAACAGCACCGTGCCGGCGCCCCACCGGCCGAACTGGGCGGCCGGCACCTCGGGCAGCGCGGTCGGCGCCAGCACCACCGGCAGCAGCCCGCGCACCCGCTCCAGCGTCGGCTGCAGCAGTTCCTTGGAGTCCTGGTTGACCTGGACGAACAGGGCGTCCACGCCGGTCTCGGCATACCGGCGCAGCCGCTGCACCGCGGCGTCGACGCCCAGTCCGGCGACCAGCGCCTCGGTCCGGGCGATCACCGCGAGCCGGCTGCGGGACTTGCACACGGCGGTCAGCCGGTCGGCGAAGTCGTCGGGCTCAAGCAGCATCCGGTCCACGCCGCGCAGCAGCGAGTTGCGCTTGGGGAAGACGTTGTCCTCCAGGCAGATCGCGTCCCCGCCGGCCGCTTCGACCAGCCGCGCGGCGCGCACCGCGGCGGCGTCGCTGCCGTAGCCGTTGTCCGCGTCGACGTAGACCGGCAGCCGGCAGGCGGCCCGGACCTCGGCGGTCGTCGCGGCCATCTCGGTCATCGTCAGCAGGTTCGCGTCCCGTACGCCGTGCCGGGCGGAGACCTCGAGGCTGCCGAGCCAGACGACATCGAAGCCGGACCGCTCGGCCAGCCGGGCGGTGAGCGCGTCGTGGACGCCGACGCCGAGTTGCACCGGGTCGCCGGTCGGGGGGACGGAGAAGGTGGTCACGGTGCTCCTGTCAGTGCTTCGGATCACGGCTTCGGGGCCGTCCCGCAGGCGGCTTGGAACCGGGCGCGCAGGGTCGAGGGGTGGTGTACGGCGCTCGCCCGCGGCGGCGGCGGGCCGGAGCGCGGGGCGGTCCGCACCAGCAGCAGCGCCGGACCGGACGCGGCGAAGGTGGCCCGCAGCGCGGCCGGCAGCTGCTCGGCCCGGTCCACCATGGCCGCCCGCCGGTAGCCGGCGGCCAGTGCCACCGCCTCGATCCGGGTCACCCCGGACGTGCTGGGCTGGCCGCCGGTCGACTCGTACGTGCCGTTGTCCAGCACCACGTGGGCGAAGTTCGCCGGCGCCGCGGCGGCCACTGTGGACAGTGAGCCGAGGTGCATCAGGCAGGCGCCGTCGCCGTCCAGCACGACCACCCTGCGGTCCGGGCGGGCCACCGCGAGGCCGAGCCCGGCGGCGCTGGCATGCCCCATCGACCCCTGCAGGTAGAGGTTCTCCGGGCGGTCGGCGGCGGCGAACAGGTAGCGCGACGCGTACCCGGTGGTGGCCACCACCAGCGCGGCGCCGACGGCGGCGGCGAACTCGGTGAGCGCCACCCCCGGGTCCACTCCGGACCGTCGCGTGTGGACGGTGCCGGCGCCGGCCGGCGCGACCGTCCCCCGACCGACCAGCAGCGCCGCGGAGCGGCCGCCGGCCACCGCGGCGCACGCCGCGTCCAGGGCCGCGTCCAGCCGTTCCGGCGCGGCCGGCAGCGGCTGGTGCGCGACGCCGTAGAGGTCGAGCAGGTCCCCGGTGGTCCGCCCCATCAGCTCGTGCTGCGGCTCGTCCGGCGGCCCGGCCGGGTCGCCGCGGTGGCCGACCAGCAGCAGCACCGGCACCTGGTACGGCGCGGCGAGCGAGGACAGCGGGTTGACCAGGTTGCCCAGCCCGGAGTTCTGGATCAGCACCGCCGGCCGGCGGCCGCCGATGGCCGCCCCGCAGGCCAGCCCCAGCGCGGTCCCCTCGTTGGCGGCGGGCAGGTAGTCACCGGTCGGCTCCAGCAGGGTGAACAGGCCGCCGAGGGTCGAGCACGGGACGCCGGTGAACAGATCGACCCCGCGGGCCCGCAGCCCGGCCAGCAGCAGGTCAGGCGCCAGTGCGGACATCCGCCGCCACCTCCCCACCCAGCAGGTCGGGATCGGCCAGCGCCGCGGCCAGCTCGGCCGCCGCGTCGGCGGTCGCCCCGACGAACGAGACGCGCAGCGCCGGGACGTCCGCGTCGAACGCGGAGCCGGGCCCGAGCGTCCAGCCGCGGGCGCCCAGCCGGCGCAGCCCGCCGGGCTCGTCCGCCCCCGGCGGCAGCCGGAGCAGCCGGTGCGGGCCCGGGACCGCTGTCGCACCCGGCTCGCCCGCCGGCAGCCCCGCGGTGAACGCCGCCGACGCCGCGAGCGCCGGCGTGACCACCGCCGCGCGGAGCAGTTCCAGCCCGCCGGCGGCGAGGAAGCGGCCCCAGGCGTGCTGCCAGACCGCGGACGGGGTGCTGCCGACCAGCTCCGGTACCGCCTCGCCGAAGAAGTCCGCCGAGTGCACCCAGCCCAGCCGGGCACCCATGCCGGCGAGCTTGTGCAGCGAGCCGACCAGGTCCGCGCCGGGCACCCGCGGGCCGGCGCCGAACCACCGGTACGCCTCGTCCAGGACCACCCGGCGACCGCGGCGGACCTGGCCGGCCAGCCGGGTCACCAGGTCGGCGTCCAGGGTGGCGCCGTCCGGGTTGCGGTGCGGCGAGGTCAGCCACAGCACGGTCCCGGCCGGCCAGTCGGCACCGGCGATCTCGTCCAGCCCGGCCCGCCGCACCCGCGCCCGGGAGTCGGCCAGCGCCGCGGTCAGCCCGCGCCAGCCGGGCCGCTCCAGGACCAGCTGGCCGTGCCGGCGGGCGTAGGTCACCGCCGCGGCCCGCACGCTGCCGACGACGGTGAGCAGGTCGGGGTCCAGCTCGAGCGCGGCGGCCAGTTGCTCGCGCAGCAGGTCGTCGCCGCGCGGCGCCGGCACCCGCCACAGCTCCGCTCGCCGGGCCGCGGCGGCCGCGCACCCGGCCCACAGCTCGACCGCGTCGACCGGCCACGGCGGCTGCCCGCCGCCGAAGTCGGCACCGGGTCCCCCGGTCCGCCCGGCACCGCGCGCGCCGCCGGCACCCGGTCCCCCGCCGGACATCCCGGCACCGCGCGCCCCGGCGCCGGTCATCCCGGCACCCCCTGGCCGGCCGCGATCCGGCCGGCCAGGCGGGCGGCCAGCCGGGCGCCGCCCGGCGGGACCCGGCCCCAGACGGTCGGTACGAAGACGTCCCCGTCGAGCGTGACCGCGGCGCCGGCCGGGCCGGTGACCAGGGTCAGCCCGTCGGCCAACTGCTCGCGGTGGTCCGCGTCCGGCCGGTCCCCGGCGGCGTCCGGCCGGCCGGCCAGCCAGGGTTCCCAGAGCTGTGCCGGGACCAGCCGCCAGCACACGTCCCGGCGGCGCAGCGCCGGCAGTGGCGCCGCGGCCCGGACCGGTCCGGTGGCCAGCCGCGGGCGCAGGTCGGCGGAGAAGTAGCGGCGCGCGGTCCAGCCGGTGCGCACCGCCGCCGGCAGCGCCGACCCGCGGGCCCGCTCGTCCCGGTAGGCGTGGGCGGCGAACGCGGCCGCCCGCCGGGCCGGGCCGGGCACGCTGGTACGCAGGCCGCCGCTGCCCGGCAGCGCCGGCAGCACCGACTCGCGCAGGTCCGGGTAGGCGTCGGCGAGCGCCCGCAGGCACTGCGCCAGCGCGCCCGCCGCCTGCGCCGCCCGGCACAGCTCCCAGACCGTGGCCCAGTCGACCCGGTCGGCCCCGTCCGCGCCCGGGTTCAGCAGCACCCGCAGGTCGTTGAGGTCCTTGACCGACAGCACCCGGTCGACGACCGCGTGCGCGGCGACCATGGCCAGCGCGGTCACCGGGTCCGGTACCGCCACCGGCACGCCGAGCGCGCTGCCCGGGGCCCAGCCGGCCATCGGCAGCAGCCCGGCATGCCCCACCGAGAACGGGCCGATGTGCAGGTCCACCCGGGCGTACGGCGCCGCGTTGTCGTCCACCACCAGCGACAGCTGGCCGTACAGCACGCCCGAGTCGTGCCACTTCAGCCAGGACAGCTCGTCGGTGTCCCAGATCCAGCCGGCGGCCCGCAGTTCGCGCAGCAGCGGCCGGGCCGCGGCCCAGGACGGGAAGTGCAGGTCGACGTCCCCGACGTGGCGCAGCTCCGGGTGCGGGTAGCAGCTCTGCACGGCCAGCCCCTTGACCACCCGGCCGCCGTGCCGGGCCGCGGCCGCGACCGCGGCGCGCATCGGCGGTACCGCCCGCTCCCGCCAGCGCTCCTCCGCCTCGTCCGCCTCGACCAGCCGGCGCAGCAGCTCGCGGCCCGGGCCGGCCGCCGGCTCGGCGGCGGCCACCGCGTGCCGGGCGAGCCGGCCGACCTTCGACAACTCCAGGCCGGCGACCAACCGGTCGGCCACCAACCGGCCACCGGCGAGCCGGGCCAGCACGTCCCGGACCGCGGCCGGGTCCGGGTCCAGCCGGCCCAGCGCGATGACGGCGGCGAAGTTCGGATCAGGCACCGGCGGCACTCCTCTCCCCTGGTACGGCGGCTGGCACGGCTGCTATGCGGTCGCCGCCGGGACGGTCGGCGCCAGGGCGGTCGCCGGCCGGACCGTCGCTGGCCGGACCGTCGCCGGCCGGACCGTCGCCGGCGGGATGGTCAGCGGGACCGGCGGCGGCCGGACGGTCGGCGGCGGGACGGTCACCGGCGGGGGCGAAATAGCGGGAGGTGGCCAGCACCACCCGCTCCCACGGGTCGAGGCCGATGCGGTGCCGGCGCAGCAGCAGGTCGAGCTCGTCCGGGTCCGGCTCGTCCGGGTCCGGTCCGGCCGGCCCCGGTTGGAAGGTCGCCCGCAGCACGTCGGCCAGCGGGTCGGTGGCCGCCGGCCCGGTCAGCTCGGCGGCGAGCAGCGCACCGGCCGCCGGGTCGCCGAGCCCGCCGCGGGCGGCCAGCCGGGCGAGCGTGGCCCGGCCGGCGTCGGACAGCCCCGGCCACAGCCGGGCGGCGACCCGGCCCCGGAGGGCGGCGACCACCTCGCGGTGACCCCTGACCTCCGCCGGCAGGCCGGCCGTCCGGGCCAGCAGGTAGCCCGGCAGCGTGCCGGCCGGCAGGAACAGCTCCTCGACGGCCGGCCCGTCCGGGGCGCCGCGCAGGATCGCCCGGGACTCCCGGGCCGAGTTCTCCGGCGAGTCGGAGACGTGCAGCAGGCTGAGCACCGCGTTGACCGAGCCGAGGTCGTACCGGATGCTGCCGGGGCGGGTGTCGGCCGGCATCGACGCGCCCTTGAGCTCCTTCACCTCGCGGTAGAGCCGGTCGGCCGGTCGGCCCGCGGTGTCGGCCAGCCGGAGCGCGACCGCGGGGCCGAGCCCGAAGATCGCGTCCAGCGCCCGGTACCGGAACGCCTGCCCGGCACCGGCCCGCTGGATCTGGGCGACCGCGTCGATCTGCCGGCTGGTGACCAGCACCTCCCGCCAGCCCGCCACCGCCAGCCCGCCGCCGGCCAGCCGGTCCAGCACCGCCCCGGCCAGGTGCCGCCGGAACGCGTCCGGCGCCAGCAGGCTGAACACCGCGCCGCGCCAGCTCGCCCCGGTCACCGCGCACCGCCCGGCAGCCGCAGGCAGACCCCGGTCAGCGGCACCCGCGCGCAGCCGCGCAGCCGCTTCGCCTCCCAGGACCCGAGCCCGTACGGGATCGTGCGCACGCCGAGGCCCGGCGCCAGCGTGGCCGGCTGGTAGAACAGCGTGGCGAAGTAGGTCAGCCGGGCCGCCGGCCGGGCGTAGTCCGCCCCGCAGCACAGCGGTGTCCACATCGGACCGTCCTGGGCGAACACGGCGAAGCCGAGCAGGGTCTGGTCGAGACGGGCCGCGAACACCGTGGCGGCGGTGCCGAAGGTGCGCCGGATCCGGTCCAGCGCGGCGGTCTCCTTGGCCCGGTCCGGGGTGCCGCCGTACTTGCCGACCAGCGCGCAGCGCAACGTGACCAGGTCGTCGACGTCGGCGGTCAGCGGGCCGTGCGTCACGGTCACCCCGCGCTCGGCCAGCGCCCGCTGCTCCCGCCGCACCACCACCCGGCGCTTCGCCGGCAGCCCGGCGAGGTAGCCGTCGAAGTCCGGCCAGGTGACCGCCAGGTCGCACCGGTCGGCGAAGGCGACCGCGGTGCCGCCGGCGGCGACCAGCGCGTCCCGCAGCGGCGCCGCGGCCGGGTCCAGGTACTGCGCGGCGACCGACCGGATCCCGTGCCCGGCCGCCCAGTCCAGTACCGCGCCGACCAGCTCGGCGCAGCCGGCCGGGCCGGCGGCCGCCGCGCCGACCGCGACGGTCTGGTAGTGCGGCAGCATCAGCAGCAGGCAGGGCAGCACCTCGGCCACCGGCACCGATCGCCACGGGTGCGGCCCGGCGACCGCCAGCCCCTGGTGCGCCGCCCCGCCGGAGAAGATCGCGTACGGGTCGAGGCGGGTGTTCGGCGAGGGCTCGGTCACCACCGTGCCGCGCACGGCGAGCACCGCCTCGCCGCCGCGGCGCAGGGTGAGCGTCAGCGGCCGGCCGGGCAGCCGGGACGGGGCCAGCTCCAGCCAGCGGCGGGTCGCCCAGACCGGCCCGGCGGCGGCCAGCCGGTCCCACTCCGGCGGCAGGTCGCCGGTCACGTCCAGCCGGCCCGGCCCGGCCACGTCGAGGTGCGAACC
The DNA here is from genome assembly GCA_963714145.1 of uncultured Actinomycetota bacterium. GTDB lineage: Bacteria > Actinomycetota > Actinomycetes > Mycobacteriales > CADCTP01 > JBBWZH01. The sequence continues at coordinate 6,463,446 of OY970235.1, forward strand.
GGCTCCGCCGCCCGGGACAGCGGCCCCGCCGCCCGGGACAGCGGCACCGCCGTCCGGAGCGGCGGCCTCGCCGCTGAGCGGGGCGGCGGCGGCAGGCGGCGGTGCGGAGGTCGTGAGCACCGTTCAAAACTGCGCGTTCGGTACTAGAGGGCCGCTAGCAGGCAAGAAGACGTCCACATGGTGTCGGTGAGGCTCAACTACGGTGAAATCGATCAGTCGGGCAGGACAACCTCCGGTGGCCGGTGTGAGGGCAGATGCAGTTCGGGATCCTGGGTCCGCTCGAGGTCATCCGGGACGGGCAGGCGCTCCCGGTCGGAGCACCGATGCAGCGGGCGGTCCTGGCCGCGCTGCTGCTCGGCGCCGGGCAGGTGATCTCCACCGACGAGCTGATCGAGCGGCTCTGGGGAGGCCATCCACCCAAGACCGCGCGGGTGACGCTGCAGACCTACGTGCTGCGGCTGCGGCGGCTGCTCGGCGAGCCGGTCATCCGCACCCGGGCACCCGGCTACCAGCTGCCGCTCGAGCCCGGCCAGCTGGACCTGCACCGCTTCGACGCGCTCCTGGACCAGGCCCACCAGCTGCGCGAACAGGGCCCGACGGAGGCGGCCGCGGACGCGCTGGACGAGGCGCTGCGGCTGTGGCGCGGCCAGCCGCTGGCCGATGTCGGCTCCGACTACCTGCGCCGGACCGAAGCCGTCCGGCTGGAGGAACGCCGGATGCGGGCCGTCGAGGAGCGCACCGACGTCGGCCTGGAGCTCGGTCGGCACGCCGAGCTGGTGAACGACCTCGTCCAGCTGGTGGCCGCGCACCCACTGCGGGAACGGCTGCGCGGCCAGCTCATCCTCGCGCTCTACCGGTCCGGTCGGCCGGGCGACGCGCTGGAGGCGTACCGGGACACCCGCCGGACCCTGATCGCCGAGCTGGGCATCGAGCCCGGCCGCGAGCTGCAGGAACTGCAGGCCGCCATCCTGAGCCGGGACCCGGCACTGGATCTGGCCCGGACCGATCGCGCGGCGGCACATCTGCCCGCGCCGCCGCGGGCCAGCCCGCCGCCCCCGCAGCGAGCGAAGCCCCCCACCGCGGCCACCGCCGGCCCGGTCACCACCGGCCCGGTCACCACCGGCCCGGCCACCACCGGTCCGGTCGCCGGCGGCCCGGCCCCCACCGCGGCGCCCGCCGATGCGCCGGCGTCGCCGCCCGGCCGGGCGGCGGCGACGCCGGGATGGCTCACCCGGTTCGTCGGGCGGGTCCGGGAGGCCGACGAGATCATCCGGCTGATCGCCGAGGCCCGGCTGCTCACCGTCACCGGCCCGGCCGGCTGCGGGAAGAGCCGGCTGGTCCAGCACGTGCTGGCGCAGCCGGACTTCGACACCTGTCACTACATCGACCTGGCCGGGCTGACCGACCCGGCCCGGCTGCCCGGCGCGGTCGCCGTCGTGCTGGGGCTGCGCGCCGATCAGCCGCCCGCCGAACAGCTCCGCGACCGGGCTGCGCTGCTCGTGCTGGACAACTGCGAGCACCTCGTCGATGGCTGTGCCGAGCTGGTGCTGCGGCTGCTCGTCGACTGCCCCGGCCTGCGGGTGCTGTGCACGAGCCGGGAGCCGCTGGCGGTGCCGGGTGAGCACCTGATGCGGCTCGCGCCGCTGCCCACTCCCCGCTCCGGCCGGCCGGCCCTCTCCGGCCCGCGCTCGTACGACTCGGTCACGCTGTTCGTGGACCGGGCCGGCGCCGCCCGGCCCGGGTTCGCGCTGACCTCGCGGTTGGCGCCGTACGTCGAGGACATCGTGCGGAAGCTGGAAGGCGTACCGCTGGCCATCGAGCTGGCCGCGGCCCAGCTCGGCGCGCTGCCGATCGAGGAGGTGGCGGCCCGGTTGGACGATCAGCTCGGGCTGCTCACCGGCGGCAACCGCACCGGCCGGGCCGACCACCGCACGATCCGGCGCGCCGTGGAGTGGAGCTACACGCTGCTGGAGCCGGCCGAGCAGCGGCTGTTCCGGGAGCTGTCGGTGTTCACGGGTGGGTTCACCGCCGCGGCCGCGGCGGCGGTCTGCACCCCGCCCGACGACAGCACCGACGTCTTCGAGCTGCTGGCCAGCCTGGCCGTGAAGTCGATGGTGATGGCCGAGGCGCGCGGTCCGGTGGCCCGGTACCGGTTGCTGGAGCCGCTGCGGCAGTTCGCCCGGCAGCGGTTGGAGCAGCGCGGCGACCTCGCCGGCTGCCGGCGCCGGCACGCCGAGCACTTCTCCGCCCGGGCCCGCGGCGGCGAGCCGGCCGTCCTCGCCGCCGACGCGGACAACCTGCGCGAGGCGATGTCCTGGTACCTGTCCCAGGACCAGGTCGGCACCGCGATGGGGCTGGCCTCGGCGGTGGACCGGCTGCGCTCGGACGCCGAGGACGGGCCGACGGCCGCGGGCCGCCTGGCCACCCACCGGGAGCTGGCCATCCTCGGCTCCGTCGCGGCGGTCCGTGGCCGGTACGCGCAGGCCGCCGGCCTGTACGGGCGGGCGCTGCAGTCCGCCGAGGCGGGTGGCGGCCCGCGCGCCATCGCGCAGTGCCTGGTCGAGCTGGCCGAACTGGAGGCGACGGTCGGCCGCCCGGAGCCGGCCCGCCAGCTCCTGGACCGGGCGGCCGGGCTCTACCTGACCCTCGACGACGCGGCCGGACTGGCTACCGCGGCGCTGTTGCGCGGGGAGTTGGAGGCGCTGCACGGCGACCGGACCGTCGCCCGGGCGCTGCTGGCGGACGCCCGCGGCCGGCTCCGGCAGCTCGGCGTGCCGGCCGGGACGGCGCGGGCGCAGCTGGCGCTCGGCCGGGTGGCGCTCGCGGCCGGCGACCCGGCCGGCGCCGCGGAGCCGCTCACCGCGGCGCTGGTCGGCTTCCACCGGCTCGGCGACCGCGGCCGGGTGGCCACCACGCTGGAACAACTGGCCGCGGCGGTGCGGTCACCGGGTCGGGCCGCGACGCTGATCGGCGCGGCGACGGCCGTGCGGGAGGCGGTGGAGGCACCGGTGCCGCCGGCCGACGCCGCCGGGCTGGCCGCCACCGTGGCCAGGGTGCGCGCGCAGTTGGACCCGGTCGACTACGCCCTGGCCGCCGACCGCGGCCGCAGCCGCACCGTGGCCGAGACCGTGCTGTTCGCCTGTATCGCCGACGATCCGGCCGGTGACCCGGCGGGTGAGCCGGCGGCCGCTACGCCACCGCGGCCAGGAACCGGGTGAGCAGCGCGCCGGTGGCCGCCGGCCGCTCCAGCCCGGGCAGGTGCCCGGCACCGGGCACCACGGTCACCTCGGTGTCCAGCAGGCCGGCGACGCGGCGGGCGATCCGGCCGCAGTCGGCCAGGTCGTACTCGCCGACGGCGACCAGCGCGGGCCGGCCCGCCGCGGCGAGCTTGGCGGCCAGCGCCGGGTCGGCACCCAGGTCGGTCGCGGTGCCGGCGGACTGCAGCGCGAAGGACCGGCGCAGCGGCGGCTCGAGCCCGGCCCGCAGCGCCGGATCGAGATCCGCCCAGGCCCGGCTCGGCCCGCGCACCCAGGTGTCCATCCACAGCCGGACCGCCTCGTCCTCGTCACCGGCGGCGAGCGCGGCCTGCTGTGCCCCGGCCGCGGCGATCACCTCGGTGGACCAGTCGTGGTCGGGCAGCGACGGGCCGAGCAGCGCCAGCGCGCCGACCCGGGCCGGCGCGGCGGCCACCGCTTCGGCGGCGATCTGCCCGCCGTACGAGGCGCCGATCAGGTCGACGCGGTCCAGACCCAGCGCGTCGAGCAGGGCCAGCAGGTCGTCGGCGTGCCGGTAGCCGCCGCTGCCCGGCGGCGAGCTGCCGTGCCCGCGCAGGTCGTAGCGGATCAGCCGGCGGCCCGGCGGCAGCGCCGGCAGCAGCGGATCCCACAGCGTGTGGTCCGTTCCGCTCGGGTGCACCAGCAGCAGCGGCCGTCCCGGTCCGGACGACCACCACGCCAGCGCCGCGCCGTCCCCGCGGTCGACCTGCCCTGACTCCACCGACCTCGCCCTCCACCGCGCCGCTAGCCCGATGCTAGCGGCGCAGCCGGCGGGCCAGGTATGCCACGACCACGAGCGTGCCGGTGCCGACCGGGCCGAGCAGCGCGGCGTCGGCGAGCCGATGGAAGCGCACCAGTTCGGCCGTCACCAGCAGCCCCGCGGCGAGCGCGGCGACCAGGCCGACCGCGGTGTGCAGCCGGCCCACGTCGCGATGCGGCCAGTCGGTGGGCGCCGGCTCCGGCGCGCCGAACTGCCGCCGGTACGCGGCCAGGGCCGGGCTCGCCCAGGCCGCGCTGTTCCGCCGGCCGAGCCGGTGCAGCACCGCCGCGGCGGCCAGCAGGATCACCGCGTACCCGGCGACGAAGGCCACTTCGGACCGCATCCGACCACCCCCCGGCGGGTCAGCCCGGCAGCGCGCCGGCCGCGGTGGCCTCGGCCGCCTCGTGCGTCTCGACCTCGGTGAACAGGCGCAGGTCGAGGTCGGCGGCCGGCTCCGGCGGCGGCACCGGCCGCGGCCGGCCGCGGTGCAGCACCCCCTGGACCGCCAGCCACAGCAGCGGCCCGGCACCGCCGGCGATGAACAGGACATCGCCGGGCAGCCGGAGCCACTCCAGCATCGAGTTGGTGGCGTTGCCGAGGAACTCCGGCGTGCGGGCGTCCCAGTAGCCGATGTCGACGGAGTGGTAGAGCTGCAAGATGCCCATCGGCAGCAGCGTGACGAAGACCATCCACGCCAGCCCGATGTTCAGCGACCAGAAGCTGATCGCGGCCAGCCGGTCCGACCAGCGGTCCGCCGGGACCAGGTAGCGCAGCGCGAACATCGCGAAGCCGACGGCCAGCATGCCGTACACGCCCATCATCGCGGCGTGCGCGTGGTTGGCGGTCAGCGCCGTACCGATCTCGTAGTACGACACGATCGGCAGGTTGACCAGGAAGCCGAACACGCCGGCGCCGAGGAAGTTCCAGAAGCCGACCGCGACCAGGAACATCACCGCCCACCGGTGCGGGAACGGGGTCTGGCTCCGGGACTCCTGCCGGGCGCCGAGCCGGATGAAGCTCCACGCCTCCACGGTGAGGAAGGTCAGCGGGATCACCTCGAACGCCGAGAAGAACGCGCCGAGCGCCAGCACGCTGGCCGGTTCGCCGTTGAAGTACCAGTGGTGCGCGGTGCCGATGACGCCGCCGGCGCTGTAGAGCACGACGTCGAGGAAGATGACCCGCAGCGCGATCCGCTCCCGGACCACGCCGAGCAGCACGAAGATGTACGCCACCATCACCGTGGTGAACAGTTCCAGGAAGTCCTCCACCCAGAGGTGGACGACCATGAAGCGCCAGAAGTCGGTGATCGTGTAGGTGTCGCCGTGCCGGGCGAGCAGCCCGGTCGCGTACACCACCGGCAGGGCCAGCGCGGCGAAGAAGAACAGCCACGGCATGTTCGCCCGGCTCTCCGTCGCCAGCCGGCCGCGCAGCCCGCGCCACAGCAGCACGACCCAGAACGCCATCCCGATCGTCAGCAGGATCTGCCAGAACTTGCCGAGGTCCAGGTACTCGAAGCCCTGCATGCCCAGCCAGCTCCAGAGCCGGCCGAAGGCGCCGCGCATCCCGGCCAGTTCGCCGAGCAGCGAGCCCACGACGACCACGACCAGCGCGCCCAGCAGCGCGTACGCGAGGCCGCCCTGGCCGCGCGGCTCGCGCCGCCGGGTGATCATCGGGACCAGGAAGATGCCGGCGGCGAGGAAGCTGGTCGACACCCAGAACAGGGCGAGCTGGACGTGCCAGGTGCGGACCAGGTTGTACGGCAGCCAGCGGTCCAGCGGGATGCCGAAGAAGCTGCCGAGATCCGCCCGGTAGTGCTCGGCCGCCGCGCCGACCAGCGCCTGCACCAGGAAAAGCGCGGCCATCGTCAGGAAGAACCATGCGGTGGCCCGCTGCGCCGGGGTGAGCAGCACCGCCTGCGGCTCCCGGAACCGCAGCTCCTCGCGCTCCCGGCCGTGCCAGCCGAGCCAGTTCCAGCGACCGAACGCGGCCAGCAGCGCGCCGGTGCCGCCGAGCAGCGCGATCAGGCTCAGCACGCTCCAGACCACGGTGTCGGCGCTCGGGCCGTTGCCGACCAGCGGCTCGGGCGGCCAGTTGTTCGTGTAGCTGTACCGCTGCGCCGGCCGCTTCGCCGCGGCCGACCACGCACTCCAGGCGAAGTAGCTGGTCAGCTGGCGGACCTGGGCTGGATCGGTGATCGCGCTGGGGCGCAGCCCGGTCCTGCCGGCCGGGTTGCCGAGCGTGTCGCGGTAGTGGCCGACGAGCGTGTCGAAGGCCGCTGCCTGCGCGGCCGGGACGGTCAGCGTGCCGGTCCGCGGGTCGTACCGGTTGGCCGTGAACTCGGCCCGGACCCGGCTTGCCGCGGTGTCCGAACCCGGCCCGCCGTAGGCCGTGGTGACCAGTTCGGCGGAGCGGTGCAGGTAGTCCGCGGTGAAGTCGGGGCCGAGGTAGGCGCCGTGCCCGAAGATCGAGCCGTACTCCATCAACCCGTTGCGGAGGAAGACATCCTGCCCGGACCGGATGTCGGCGCCGGTGAACACGACCGCCCCGGTGTCGGACACCACCCGCGCCGGGATCGGCGGGCTGGACTGGTAGGTCAGGAAACCCATCAGCACCAGGACGAACAGCCCCGACAGGGATACCAGCGCGGCCGCCTGCACCCAGCCCCGGCCGATCAGCAGGCTGCGCCGCTGCGCGGACCCGACCTCCGCGGATGTCATGGGACCGGACCGTAGCCGACGTCTCGTGTCGACTCAACTACCCTAAGTGACGACATTGGACGGTCCGCGCCAGTCGCTGTCCGATCGGTGCCGCCGACCATCCCGCCCGGGCAGACAGGGGGCGGTCAGCAGCGGCGCCGGGCGACCATCTGGCCTTGGGCGTTGTAGGCCTGCAGGATGCAGCCGTCGTCGATGGGCGAGGACGGCGCGGCGCCGTCCGGCTCGATCCGGCGGGCCAGGAAGAACTGCTCGTGCACCACGGCCTGGGTCGCCGGGCGGCCGGCCCACCCGACCACGACCCGCCGCACGTCCCGGGAAACGACGCCGTCCATGGTCATGACCCGATCGCGTCCGCGCAGCTGTGAGCCGGCGAACAGCGGCGACACACCGCCGGTGCCGTTGAGGTAGTCGGTCGAGATCGACGTCGCCACGGACATGCCGTCGACCTGCCGATCGTCCGGGCTGCCGTCCCACCGGTAGGCGCACATCCGATCGAACCCGGTCGTGCCGATCCACCCGAGGTAGCCGGCCTGGTCGGCGAAGACGGCGCGGACCCGGGACGCCTGCGCCTTGGCCTGGTCCGCTGGGTCGCCGCCGGCCCGGCACCTGGCCAGCAACACCGCGTCGGCCGGCGGCGTCCCGACCCTGCCGCTCGGGGCGCCCCCGCCCGGGGAGCCGGCACCCGGGGAGCTCGGGCCCGCGGTGCCGGCACCGGGGCCGGTGGCGGGCGGGCCGGCCGGGCCGCCGGGGAAGACCGGCGCCGCGTCGCCGGCCGGCAGGCTGTCGGTCGGCGGCTCGTCCCGGGTCAGCCGGATGACGCCGTACGCCACCCCGGCGGTCAGGAGCAGCGCCACCACCACGAACAATGCCGGGGTCCACAGCCGCCGCCGGGGACTCCCGGTCCAGTCGTACGGGTTACCGGAGCCGTCCCAGTGAGACATCCGCGCGTACCTCCATGTGCCCGCTCGGCCACATTGTCCGCCGAGTCGGGCGCTTGGAGCGGGATTGTCCAGCTTCGGTTCCAGCTATGCCCGATCGGTCAGGTCATCGCGCATCGCGTCCCGCGGGCATGGGCAGGGCGGGCGCCGCGGATCGGCGCCCGCCCTGGGGTGTCGTCAGCGCGGCAGGTGGTCGGTCCAGTTGGCGGCCAGGATCTCGTTCGTACCCTGGTAGTTCGTCTCGCTGAGGACCTTCCCGGTGGTCGGGTTGACCACCAGGTCGAAGCGATCGACGCCGGCGGGGAGCTTGCCGCGGTACTTGGCGGCGTCCACCGGCAGCGCGATCCGCAGGTGCACGCCGCCCCCGGCGGCCGGGCCGAGGTTGCGCACGCCCGGCATCGCGGCGAGCGCCCGGAACGCCGCCGACCGGACGGCGGATGGGGCCGGCACCCGGAAGAGCAGGTTGGCCAGCTGGAGCGCCGTCTCACTCTCCAGGTACCTCGCCGGCAGCGGGTCGATCCTCGCCACCGGCAGCCCGCGGCGGTTGCGACCGTCCGCGGTCACCTTCCCGCCGCGGTCGGGCCGGTACTGCGGCGGGTGGGTGAACGAGTGCTTGATCCACTCGGTCAGCGCGGCCGGGTCGGTCGGCAGCGCCCGCAGCTGCGCCAGCGTCAGCGAGGTGTAGGCCAGCCCGAACCCGCGGCTCGGGAACCGGGTCTGGCCCACCAGCTTGCCGTCCGGGCCCCGGTACCAGCTCGTGCCGTCCCGCCGGGTCCACTGCTCCTGGGTGCTCGAGCCGTACGGGCCGACCCCGATGAACTTGTTCCGGACGTACCAGTAGGTGCCGTCCTCGTCAGCCTGCGCCGCCGCGGTGGTGGCGGCCGCGAGCAGCACCTGCTGCCCGGACAGCGCCTGCGTCCCGGCCGGCGGCGCCGCGCCCGGCCGCTGACCCGCCTGCACCGGCGGGCTGTTCGTGGTCGGCGTCGGTGCGTTGGTCTGCGAGACGACCAGCACCGCCGCCGCGGCGGCCGCCGCGGTCAGGCCCAGCCCGCCGGTCATCCAGCCGATCCGCCGGGGCCGCAGCGGCGCGCCGCCGCCGTCCTGCAGGTGCCGCCGGCCGCGCTCGACCACGTCCTCGGACGGGTCCGGCTTGGCCAGCATCGTGCTGATCATTTGCAGTTCATCCATTGCCTGCCTCCTGGTTGATCGCGTGCTGGAGCTTGCCGCGGGCCCGGCTGAGCCGGGAGCCGACGGTGCCGTACGAGATACCGAGCGCCTGCGCCACTTCCTCGTGGCTGAGCTGGCTGAGCGCGACCAGCAGCACGACGTCCCGCTCACCGGCCGACAGCGTGGCCAGCGCCCGGGCCAGCTGCGGCTGCATGCGCTGCGCGGTGACCAGCGCGACGACCCGGTTCTCGTGGCTGTCGGCCACCGCCGTCGCGCCGCCGGCGCCGGCCAGCGCCCGGTAGTGGCGGGCCTCGGCGCGCCGGTGCCGGGCGACCAGGTTCGTCGCGATGCCGAACAGCCAGGGCCGCAGCGCGCCGCGGGCCGGGTCGAACCGGTGCCGCTGGCCGAACGCCACCAGGAACGTCTCGGCCGCGACGTCGTCGGCCGCCTGTACGTCCAGCCGGCCGGCCACGTACCGGTAGACGTCCCGGAAGTACCTGTCGTAGACCGCGGTGAACCGGTCCGGATCGGACCGGAACCCGGCGACCAACTCGGCCTCGGTCGCCTCCTGCTCCCCCAGCTCGGCGGTCATCTCACTGCTCCCGTCATCCAGCCTCCCTGGCGAATGGTGCATGACACCGTTACTTCGCCGACCGGCCGAATCGCTTTCCCGGCGACGGCCGCCGGGCCGGCTGTCACCACCGGTGAGCAGCGATTACGGCGCATTCAACGCGAAGATGCCACTCTGACCAGTCATGTACCGTCCGATAGGGTCTCGACCGGACTGGCCCGTGCCCAGCCCGACCGGCACGCCGCGACCTGACAGCGCAGCGGGTGCGCCGGTCTCGTCCGTCCCAGCGGAGTTGACGCCGGTGGCCGGGGGGTTCGTGCGAATCCAGGTTCTCGGTCCGGTCCGGCTCTGGCGCGGCGCCGACGAGGTCGCGGTGGGGACGCCCCGGGCGCGGGCGGTGTTGGGGCTGCTGGCGCTGGCCTGCGGTCAGCCGCTGACCAGGTCCGAGCTGATCGAGGCGCTGTGGGGGCAGCGGCCGCCCGCCACCGCGGCGAACGTGATCCAGACGTACGTCGCGCACCTGCGCCGGTTGCTGGAACCCCGGCGGCGCCCACGCACGCACAGCGACGTCCTGCTGACCGTTGGAGACGGGTACGCGCTCCGGTCGCCCGCCATCGACGTGGATCTGGTCAACTTCCGCCGCCTGGTCACCGCCGCGACCGGCGCGCAGCAGCAGGACGACCTGCCCGATGCCGCCCGGCTGCTCGGCGAGGCCGTGTCGATGTGGCACGGCCCGGCGCTGTCCGACGTGTCGTTCCTGGCCGCCCATCCAGCGGTCGCCGCGCTGGCCCGGGAACGCCAGCGGGTGGTCGCCCGCTACGGCGATCTGATGATCGCCATCGGCGATGCGGAGGAGGTGCTGCCGTTGCTGGCCGCCACCGCCAGCGCCGACCCCTTGGACGAGAAGGCGCAGGCCCGGCTGATCCGGGCCTACCAGGCCACCGGCCGGCTCGGGGACGCGTTCGCGACCTACACCGAGTCCCGGGCGCGCCTGATCGACGACCTCGGTGTCGACCCGGGGCCCGCGCTGACCGAGGCCTACGCCGCGCTGCTGCACCACGGCACCGTCGCACCTCCGGGGGCGGACCGGGCGGCCGCCCCGGCCCGACCCGCGCCGGAACCGGCGGCCGCCCGCCGGCCGGTACCCGCGCAACTGCCCGGCGACGTCGCCGGCTTCACCGGCCGCGGCCTGGAACTGGCCGAACTCAGCCGCATCCTCGACCCGGGTCGGCCCGGCAGCGGGGGAACCGACGCGGCCGGCCGGGACCAGACCGCGGCGGTGATCTCCGCGGTGTCCGGTACCGCGGGAGTCGGCAAGACCGCGCTGGCCGTCCGGTGGGCACACCAGGCGCGCGCCAGCTTCCCGGACGGCCAGTTGTACGTCAGCCTGCACGGCGCCGACCTGGAACAGCCGGTGACCACGGCGGCGGCGCTGACCGGCATCCTGACCGCGCTCGGTGTGCCGCACCAGGACCTTCCGGCCGAGGTGACCGACCTGGCGGCGCGGTACCGCAGCGAGATCGCCGGCCGGCGGATGCTGGTGGTGCTGGACAACGCCGGCTCGGTCGAGCAGGTCCGGCCGCTACTGCCCGGCACCGCGTCCTGTGTCGTGCTCGTCACCAGCCGGTACTCGCTGTCCGGCCTGGTCGCCCTGCACGGCGCGCACCGGATCGACCTCGACCTGCTCCCGCTCGCCGACGCGGTCGCGCTGCTGCGCCGGCTCATCGGCGCCCGGGTGGACGCGGACCCGGCCGCCGCGGCCGCGCTGGCCGAGCAGTGCGCCCGGTTGCCCCTCGCGCTGCGGCTCGCCGCTGAACTGGCAGCGAGCCGTCCGTCCGGGCCGCTGACCGACCTGGTCGGTGAGCTGGCCGACGAGCAGCACCGGTTGGACCTGCTCGACGCGGGCGGTGATCCGCGCGCCGCGGTGCGGGTCGTGTTCTCCTCGTCCTACCGGCACCTGACACCCGAGGCCGCCCGGCTGTTCCGGCTGCTCGGCCTGCAGCCCGGCCCGGACATCTCCGCCGCGGCGGCGGCCAGTCTCGCCGGCCGGGCCTGGCCCGAGACCCGCCGGCTGCTCGCCGAGCTCACCCGCGCCAGCCTGCTCACCGAGTACCGCCCCGGCCGGTACCTGCTGCACGACCTGCTCCGCGCCTATGCCACCGAGCTCGCCCACCGGCACGACACCGAACCGGTCCGCCGGGCCGCGATCGGGCGGGTGCTCGACCACTACCTGCACACCGCGCATGCCGCGGATCAGATCCTGGATCCGACCCATCCGCCGGTGATCCCCGCCGCGCCGGCAGCCGACGTCAGTCCCGAGCGCCTGCTCGGGCACCGGGCGGCGATGGACTGGCTGGCGGCCGAACGTCCCGCCCTGCTCGCGGCCCAGCGATCGGCCGCCAGCGCCGGCTTCGACACCCACACCTGGCAGCTGGCCTGGGCGGTCGAGACGTTCCTGGACCGCCGGGGGCACTGGTCCGACCTGGTCACCACCTGGCAGGCCGCCGAGCAGGCGGCGGAGCGCCTCGGCGACCCGGCCTGGCGGGCGCACGCCCTGCGCCGCCTCGCCATCGCGCACGCGCTGTTCGACCGCTACCCGGAGGCCGACGCCAACCTGGGGCTGGCCCGCGAGCTGTACGAGCGGACCGGCGATCAGGTCGGCCGCGCCCACATCCACCGCCACCTCGCCTATCTGGCCGACCGGCGGAACCGCCCGCAGGTGGCCCTGGACGAGGCCGAGCAGGCGCTGCGGCTCTACCGCGCCAGCAACCACCGCATCGGGCAGTCGCAGATCCTCAACTCGATCGGCTGGTACCACGCGCTGCTCGGGAACTACCCGCAGGCGCTCGCCAGCTGCCAGCAGGCGCTCACCCTGCACCAGCAACTCGCGGACCGCTGGGGTGAGGCGAACGTCTGGGACAGCCTCGGCTACGTCCACCACCACCTCGCCCGGCCCGACGAGGCCGCCGACTGCTACCAGCGCGCGCTCGCCCTGTTCCGGGCCCTCGGCGAGCGCTACTACGAGGCCGACACACTCGTGCATCTCGGCGACGCCCAGAGCGGGGCCGGTGACCCGGCCGGCGCCGCTGCCAGCTGGCGGCACGCCGTCGACATCCTCGTCGAGCTCGGCCTGCCCACCGCCGACCTCGAGGACCGGATCAGCGGCCTGCCCGAGGTCTAGCACCGGCCCGGGACCCCGCGGCCGGTCGCCCACCGGACGACCCGCGGGGCGGATCGTCCGGTGGGGTTGGCGCACCGGCTGCCGCGCCGGTCAGGCGCCTCGGGTACGGATCCGGTAGGCGCGGATGATCGTCTCCTCGACCTGGCTGCCGGCCGAGTCGGTGGCGTGGGCGCGGAGCGAGACGAAGCCGTCCCGGGCCGGGTGGTCGAGGATGGCGACCCGCCGGTCTCCGGCGCCGGTGAGCGGCGCCGCCCGCCAGGTTCTGCCGTCGTCGTAGGACACGTCGACGGTCACCGACCGCATCGCGGCGGACCCGGCCCCGCGCTGCCACTGCGCGTACAGCGGTACCGCGAACCGCCGCCCGGCCGGTGCGGCGTTGTCGAGGTCGGTGCCGGGGGCGAACCGCACCGCCATCAGCGGCAGGGCCTCGCCGAGCGACGGGTCGGCCGAGACCGGGCGGGCGGACCGGAAGGTCCACGCGGCGTCCACCCGGGTGGAGAACTCGGATACCCCGCTGCGGCTGACCGTGGTCTCGATCCGGTACGTCGCCGGCTCCGGCGGCACCTGGAAGCCGGCGCCGAACGGGTCGTTGAACCGGCCGACCTGGACGCCGTCGCGGAGCAGCCGGATCGATCCGGAGTCCATAGTGGACGATCCGCGGTGGGTGGGTTCGGCGTCGGAGAACATCTGGTCGGTGAAGACGAAGATGGTGTTCTCGCTGCGGCCCATCGACGGCGACCCCGAGGGGAAGCCGACGAAGAAGTCGAGGTCGGCGAAGGCCGGCCCCGCCACCGCGGCGCCCCAGCTCTCGGTCCGGTGCTCACCCCGGTGGTAGGCCGGAATGCCGCTGTCCAGCTCCGCTTCGGGCTCGCCGTTCGCGTCGAGCTGCAGCAACTGGGTCCCGATCGGGAAGCCCGCCGTGTAGTACACGGTGAGCCGGGCCGGCAGCGCCACCGTGACCAGGCCGGCTATCAACCCCGTCTTGCCGGGCGCGGGGGCGGGTATCCGGGTCTGCACGACCGCGAGGTCGGCGGTCTGCACCGGCCGGACCAGCCGGCTCGGCACCCGGTCCGCCGCCGTCCAGTGCACGTTGTAGTAGTACGGGCTGTTGGTGAAGCCCTCGCCCGGGCCGTGCGGGGGTGGCGTGCCGTCCGGCCGCGCCAGCAGCGCGCCGATGACGAGCTGGAACTCACCGTGCCGGGTCGCGGTCCGCGACGGCAGGAGCAGCTCGTGCTTGAAGTCGAAGCCGATGATGTACGACCACGCGCCGCCGAACGCCGCCACGTTGTCCCGGTGGGCGATGATGGCCGCCGCTTCCGCCGCGCCGGGGCGGTCCACCCTGACCCCGGGGCTCCGCGCGTCGCGCGCGTCGAACCGCAGTGACTGGTTGCTGTCGACGACGATGCCGGGTTCGAACGCGTCGGCGGTCTGGAATCTGGAGACCGGGTCCGCCGGGTTCAAGGTCTGGACGAAAACGTCCAGGAAGTACCGGCCCTTGGGCACCCGGACCACCGCGGTGCCGGACGGGTCGTAGCTGCCGTACGCCGTGAACGTCGGAGCGGCGGTGTCGAAGAACGTGAAGCCGTACTCCGGGGTGGCCGCGCCGTTGCGGTCGATGAACGAGAGGGTCAGGTCGTAGCTCTCGACCTCCTTGACCAGCCCGACCGGGGTACGCACGACCTGCCCGGCCCCGGTCGCGGTGAGCGGCCCGCCGTAGCGGCCGTCCGGCCCTGGCTTGGCGGTGTCGGTGGTGAGCGTGACCGGTGTCCTGCCGCCGGCCGGGACGGTGATCCGGGCCGGGTGCACCGCGGCCAGCCCGGCCGCCGCCGGGTTGCCGGCGGGGTCGCGCAGGTCGACGGCGAGGTCGAGGGTGACCGGCGTGCTGCCGGTGTTGACGTAGTTGACCGTGCTGGTCACCGGGGTGTCGTCGGCGTGCGGCCAGCGGGCGACGCCGTGGCTGACCGTGGCCTGTTCGGTGTGGACGGTCTGGGCGACCGCGGCGGCCACGTCGACCCGGCCGGCGCCCTGCTCGAACACGGTGCCGCCGGGCTTCGCGCTGCCGGTCAGCGTCGAGATCAGCTCCGCCGGCGTCCAGTCCGGGTGCTGCGCGGCCAGGATCGCCGCCGCACCGGCCACATGCGGCGTCGCCATCGAGGTCCCGGACTGGCGGGTGTACCCGCCGTCCACCGGCTCGAGCCCACTGTCGGCCGAGCGAGCGGCCACGATGCCCACGCCCGGCGCGGTGATCTCCGGCTTGATCGCCGCGGCTTCGCCGTCCACGCCCCGGCTGGAGAACTCGGCCAGCGCATCGTCGGTGTCCACCGCGCCGACCGCCAGTGCCGCGTCCGCTGTCGCGGGGCTGCCCACCGCGCCGCCGTCGTTACCGGACGCGACCACGAACAGGGTGCCGGTCTCGGCGGTCAGCCGGTTCACCGCCTCCTCCACCGGGTCGACGCCGTCGGTCGGGCCGGTGCCGAGGCTCATGTTCACCACGTCGGCGTGTTCCGCGGCCGCCCACTCCATCCCGGCGATCACGTCCGACTCGAAGCCGAAGCCGGAGTCGCCGAGCACCTTGCCGATCAGCAGCCGGGCATCGGGCGCCACCCCCACCCGTCGGCCGGCCGATGCCGCGCCGTTGCCGGTGATGATCGACGCGACGTGGGTGCCGTGGCCGGCGACGTCGCCGGTGCCGCTGGGGCTTGCGGTGAAGTCCTTCTCGCCAGCCACCGCGTCGGCCAGGTCAGGGTGGGTGGCATCGATCCCGGTGTCGAGCACCGCCACCGTCGCGCCACGCCCGGTGAACCCGGCGCGCCACGCGTCCGGGGCGCCGATCTGCGGGACGCTGACGTCCAGCGTCGGGCGCACCTTGGCGTCCAGCCAGACCCGGGCGATCCCGGTTGGCAGGCCGCTGGCCTTGCCCGCCGCCGGCCGGCCGCCGCGCAGGCTGTCCCAGAGCTTCCCGGCGGAGCGCTTGTCCTGGCGCACCGCGACCGCGCCGACGCTGGCCAACTCCCGGGCCGCGCCGGCGCCGGCGCTGCCCAGCCGGGCCCGGGTGCCCGCCCGCCCACCGGCCGCCCCGGCGTAGGAGACGATCAACGGCAGGTCGGACCTGGACCGGTCGTCATAGCCGTCCGCCAGCAGCCGGTTCACCGCGAACAACCGCTGGTCCACCTGGCCGGACGCCACCAGCCGAGCCGCGTCGGCCGGCACCACCATGGTGTCCGGGCCCAGCCGGTACTGCCGGAACGCGATGCCGCGCCGCCCCGGGCCGGGCAGCACGGTCATCGGGCCGCCACCGTGCCGGTCCGGGCGCACCAGCACCCGGTCGCCGGTGATCAGCGTCAGCCAGCGCGGCCCACCGGTGCGGACAGCCGCGGACAGCCCGGCCGGGGACACCGGGCCGGCACCGCTCGACCCGGCGGGTCCGCCGGGCCTGGCCGGGCCGGGCAGGCCCGACCCGGCGGTCGGCACCGCGAGCGCGGCTGCCGCGGCCACGGCTGTGGCCACGGCCAGTCTTCGGACCCGAACACGCACCGGGTTCTCCTCACGTTTTGGGGGTGGTGACGCACGGCGCCGCCCGGCTCGGCGGCGCCGTGCGCCCGAGCCGGGGGATCATTCGGGGATGCGGTCTGGGCCGCCGGGTGCTGGACCGGCCGGCACAGTTGGTCAGCCGCGCTGGCCAGCACGGTCCACAATGGACCGCACCGGCCCGGCCGGCCGGGCTGAGCCCTGGCCGGCCGGCGGTCGCTTCCTGGTCAGGACAGAGTCAGCCCTGGGTTGAGGCCGATCTCGATCAACTGCTCGACGGTGAACGGCGGGTTCGGCTGGCTCGGCCCGGTGCCGCCGCACTTGACCCAGACCACCGTGCCGCCCGGGCGGATGATCGTGATGTCGTGCCAGATGGCCACCGGAGAACCCTGCGCGCCGATCCGCTGCGTTTCGGCCATCACCTTCTCGCCCCGCGGTCCGGTCCGCTCCACGCAGGCGAGTGCGGGCGCCTCGCCCGTCACCCGCGTCCGCTGGCAGTCCGTGGAGTACTGGTTGTCCCACTCCAGGTTCACGGTCAGGTCACCGAGCCGGGTGTTGGACGGCCGGGGTGCGAGCACGGCGGCGGCGGCCATGTACGCCGCGTACTTCGGGTCGCACGGCCCGCCGCTGAAGACCAGCGGCTGATCCACGCTGCCCCAGCGGCTGTCGGCCAGCCGCGGACTGCCGACGGCGGCGTGCACGGCGCCGGTGAGCGCGGCGGTGAACTGGGGCCCGCGACCGACCGGGAGCGGCCGCTGCCCCTCCGGAGCGGCCTGTTCCATGTTCGTGCCCGGCGGACACTTCGGCGGCGGCCAGGAGGTCGGGCTGGTCGACGCCTCCGTCCCGGCCGGTGTCTTGGTGCCGGGGACGGTCACCGGCGTCGTCGGCCCGGGATTGGCGGCCGGCACGGACACCTGCTGGCCGGCCACGCTGCTACCCGAACCCATCGGGACCAGTACCGCCATACCGGCGACCAGGCCGGCGACGGCCACGGCGGCGGAACCGGCTGCGCCGGTGCCCAGTCGCCGGCTGCGGCGTCGCTCCCGCAGCATCACCGCGTCGACATCGACGGTGCTCGGCGGTGCGTCGGGCATCTCGCGGTCCAGCGCGTCCTTCAACTCGTTCATCAGCTTCTCCGTTCGCCGGTCTGGCTGGTCAGCTCGCGCAGGGACGCAAGGCCGCGCGCGGTCAAGCTCTTGACGGTGCCGGCGCTGCAGCCGAGGACCGTCGCCGTCTGCTCGATCGAGAGGTCGCAGTAGAAGCGGAGGACAACGGCCGCCCGACGGCGCGGCGACAGCTGGCTGAGCAGGTCGAGATGGCTGAGCCGTTCGTCCACCAGCGCCGGCCCGGCCGACTCCGCCTCGACGTCCGGCAGCGTGTCGGTGGCCCATTCCCGCCGCCACGGCCGGCGCAGCTCATCCCGCCAGGCGTTGACCAGGATCTGGTTGGTGTAACCGTCGAGGCCCTCGAACCGGTGCGCCCGACCCCAGTGCCGGTACAGCTTGGTGATCGTCGTCGACACCAGGTCGTCGGCGGTGTGCCAGTCGCGGCACAGCAGGTAGGCGGTTCGCCGAAGCACCCCCAACCGGCCGGTGACGTACTCCCGGTACGCCGCTTCCTCCGAGGACTTCATCCACGCTCCTCACGCTGAGCCCGCTGACAGCACACCCGAACAACGGACCCCACGCCCCGCCGGGTTGCCGCGACCCGACATCCGCCGGACCGGCCGAGCACCGAATCGAAATTCCGGCGCGCCGTCGACTCAACAGATGTTTACACTCCGTAGTTGATGTGACGTATAGTGTTCGCTCGGTGCCATGCCGTAGCGACCACTCCGGAGGAACCCATGGCCACGCCTCGCCGCAGGCGCACCCGCTCCCGGATCGCCGTGCCGTTCTGGCTGGCCTCCGCACTGACCATCGGCGGCGCGACAACCGCTCTGGTCGGGGTGATCGGGGTACCTGACGCGGCCGCGGCCATGGCGCCGGTCCCGCTGGGCAGCAGCGCCGACTTCGCGGTGCTCGCCGGGTCGACGGTCACGAACACCGGCGCTACCACGGTCACCGGCGATCTCGGGCTGAGCCCGGGCACCGCGGTCACCGGGTTCCCGCCCGGACAGCTGACCGGCGCCGCGCACATCGCCGACGACGCCGCGGTGCAGGCCAAGAGCGACCTGGTCGCCGCGTACAACGACGCCGCCGCACGGCCGACCACGGGCACCGTCCCGGTCGAACTGGGCGGTACCACCAAGACCCCCGGCGTGTACGCCTCGCCCGCCGGCACGTTCGGGATCACCGGAACCGTGACCCTCGACGCGCAGGGCGACCCGAACGCCGTCTTCATCTTCAAGGCCGCGTCCACGCTCATCACCGCGTCCGCGAGCGGCGTGAGCCTCATCAACGGCGCGCGCGCCTGCAACGTCTTCTGGCAGGTCGGTAGCTCCGCCACGCTGGGCACCTACTCCATCATCCGGGGGAACGTGCTGGCCATGGCGTCGATCACGGTCACCACCGGGGTGACAGTGGATGGCCGGGCGCTGACCCGCGACGCCGCGGTCACCCTGGACACCGACACGATCACCCGGCCGACCTGCGAGCTACCGACCGGCCCCAGCACCACCGACCTGACCAGCTCGGCCAACCCCGGCACCGCCGGCCAGCCGGTCACCTTCACCGCCACGGTGGCTGCCGGCGCTGGCCCGGCCATCCCCTCGGGCCTCGTGGTGTTCGTGGACAGGTGGGACCTCATCGGCGTCGTCAGCCTCGACGTCAACGGGCACGCGACGCTGTCCATCACCCTGACCACCGGCCTGCACCTGATCAGAGCCGTCTACCTCGGCGCCAACGGCTTCCTGAGCAGCAGATCAGCGCTGATCTACGAACTCATCCAATAGGCCGCCGCCGCCCAGCGATCGGTGGGCGGCACCGAACCCCCGCAGGTCGTCCCGGTGGTGTGGTGCTCGGGGCGCCCGCGACCGGACGGATCACCTGAGCGAGTGGCCGGGAACCAAGGCCGGGCGTGTCATAGTTGCGCCGTAGGTCACGGACGAGGGGGTTGTGATGGGTGCCGCAATCAGGGTTTCCGGCCGCCGGGCCGTCACGGCGGGCATGCTCGCGGCGGCCATCGGAGGGGTCCTGGGCGGGGCAGCGGCATCCGGCCCGGGCGTCCTCGCCGACGGCGGTGCGCTCCACGCCCAGCGGGTACTCGCCGACAACGGCGTGATCCACATGGACGGCAGCGGCCTGGACGGCAGCGGCGCGGACGTCAGCGGAATCAGCGGAAGCGGCCAACCCAGCGGGATCAGCGGCGGCGGCAAGCCCAGCGGGATCACCGACGGCGGCCAGGCCGGCGGCATCAGCGGCGGCGGCAAGACCGGCGGAATCACCGGCGGCGGCCAGACCAGCGGAGTCACCGGCGGCGGGCAGACCAGCGGGATCAGCGGAAGCGGCCAACCCAGCGGAGTCACCGGCGGCGGCCAGAGCAGCGGGGTCGTCGGCGGCTGATCCGCCGGTCAGCTGGATCCGGCCGGCGGACGGCGGCGACCGGCCGCTGGTCCGGATGACCGGCCCGGTCGACCGCGCCGGCCGGGGCGGCCAGGTGGATTCCACCTGGCCACCATCGGGCTCGGCGACCGGGCGGCGCGGGACGCCCAGCCGGGGCGGCGTCAGCTGCCCCGGGGGCGACGACCAGGCCGGCTCCCAACCGGTGGTGTCGGTCCGGCGCAGCGTGTCCACCGGGCCCTGGCTGCCGACCACGGCACCGACCGTGCAGACGCCCATGCGCTCCGGGAGCCGGCAGGCGATGCCGATCCGGCCACCGGGGGTGCCGCGCCGGGACAGCCCGACCAGCCGGTCGCCGCGTCCCGGTAGGCGCTTGTGCGCCCACCCCCGACCGCTGGCCCGGCACAACGGTGGGCCAGCGGAGTGCACCGCCTGCCTCGCCCCCGGCCGCCGCGGCTACCGTCGTTGTGCTGCCGGTGCCGGGTGTCGGGCCGGTCGCGGGCAGACGGGAGTACGCCGATGGACCAGCGGACGGTGCGCGTCGGCCGGCTGAGCCTGCCGCCGTGGCACACCCACGCCATGTTCGCGCTGGTCGCCAACGTCGGCCTGACCGGGCTGTGGGAGCTGACCCGCGACCACACTCCGCGGCCCGGAGACGAGGGGGCCGGTTACTGGTGGCCGCTGTGGGTCGCGCTCATCTGGGGGCTGGCGGTGCTCGCGCACTTCCTCGCCGCGACCGGCCGGCTGGATCCGCCGGTACCGGCCGACGCCGACCCTGGTCCGCTGCCGGCCGGGACGGATCGGTCGGCGGCCGACCAGCCGGGTGGGACGACCGTGCCGCCGGCCGGCGCCGACGCCGGCCCGGATGCCGGCTCCAGCGCGGCCGGGCCGGCGCCGGATGGATCACCGACCGGTCGGCTCGGCGCGTTGACCGGGCGGGAGCGGGAGATCCTGCTCCTGGTGGCGGCCGGATGCGCGAACAAGGAGATCGCCCGGCGACTGGTGATCAGTGAGCGGACCGCCCGGACCCACGTCAGCAACATCCTGCGCAAGCTTGAGCTCCCGTCCCGCACCCATGCGGCGCTGGTCGCCGTCCGGGCCGGCCTGCCCGGCCCGGCCGAGTGACCCGACCCGACCGGCAGGGCGGCCTGGCCGAGTGATCTGACCCACCGGTACCGCCGGCCCGGCCGGGTGGTCCGGGTCCGGCCGGGTGGCCCCGCCGGGCCGGGTGGCACGGGCGGGCTGGGTCAGCCGAGTTGGACGGGCCACACCGGTGAGCCGGGGGCGGCGGATCCGGGTCAGTCGAAGGGCTGGGCGTCGGCCGGGCAGACTGTGCCCGGCGCCGGCAGCGCCAGGCTGACCAGGTAGCGGGCGGCGAGGGCGTCGGCGCAGCCGCTGCGGGCCTTGCCGATCACGGTGTGCCCGAACAGATCGACCGCGACCAGCCGGGCCGCGCCGAGGCTGGCCGCCATCCGGGTGTTGAACGTGAAGTTCGTGGACGGATCGTGCAGGTTGCCGAACAGCAGCACCGGGTTGGCCGGACGGCGGTTCCACGGTCCGTGGTAGCGCTCGCCGCGTACCGGCCAGGTCGCGCAGGCGAGCTGGCTGAACGCCTCGGCGCGGCCGGCGGTGGGTGCCTGGCGCTCCCAGCGGGCCGCCGCCACCGGGTATGCGGCCGGCCGCGGTGGGAACGGCTCGTCCAGGCAGTTGACCGCCAGGGCCGCCTCGCTGCCGGTGTACGGGGTGCCGGGCGCGGCTGTATCGGGCGTAGCCGGCCGGCCGCCGAACACCGTCGCCGCGGTGGCCGGTCGGGCGGTCGCGGCCGGCGCGCCGGGGTGGATCGCGGTGTAGATCAGCTGCAGCCCGGCGACGAGGTCCGGGTAGTCCTCCGGGTTGGGTATCGTGTCGCCGAGCTGCTCGGTGAAGTCGGTGAGGGTGAGCGGTCCGAATCCGGGTACGTCTACCGGGCCCTGCCGGAGGCGTTCCCGGATCTCGGCGAACCTGGCCTGCGGGTCGCCGTCGCTGAACGCGCAGCGTGGCCCCGCGGCCCGGCAGCGGGCCAGGAGCGCGGTGAGCACGGCCTCGCCGCCGACCGCTCGCTGCCGCAGGTACTCCATGCCGTCGGTGGTCCGCAGCACCGGGTCGACGTTGCCGTCCAGGACGACCGCCCGGACCCGCTGCGGGAACAGGTTGACGTAGGTCGCGCCGACCAGGCTGGCGTACGAGTAGCCGAGGAAGGTCAGCTGCTCGTCGCCGGCGCCCTGGCGCAGCCGGTCCAGGTCGCGGGCCACGTTCAGGGTCGACAGGTGCGGCAGCAGCGGGCCGGCGGTGGCGGCGCAGGCGGCGGTCAACTCCTGATTCGCCGCCAGCGTCGAGCTGATCTCGGCGGCCGTCACCGGCACCCCGACGATCCGCCCGTACACCGCGGCGGCCTGCTCTGCGGTGCTGAAGCAGCGCACCGGCGCGCTGCGGCCGACGCCACGCGGGTCGAAGCCGATCAGGTCGAACCGCCGGACCAGGTCGGCCGGCAGCCGGCCCTCCAGTTCGATCAGCCGGACGATCCCGCTGCCGCCGGGCCCGCCGGCGGCGACGAACAGCGACCCGATGCGGTGCGCGGGGTCCTCGGCGGCGCGCCGCAACAGGGCCAGGCCGGTTGTCCCGGCCGCCGGGTGGTCGTAGTCGATCGGCACCGGATAGCTGGCGCAGCTGAACCTGGGCCGGACCGCCGCGGGCAGCTCGGCCACCTCGTCCGCCGGGCAGTCGCCCCAGCCGATCGCCCCGCCGCTCCGGGTTCCGCCGCCCGGCCCGGCGGTCGCACCGGCCAGTGTGCCGCCCGTCCCGGCCAGCGCGAGCGTGATCGCCAGCAACCCGACCAGCACCCCGACCAGCACGCCGGGCCCGGAGCCGCCGCCCCACAACCGCCGGTGGCCGGGCCGTCCCGGCTGCGGCGTGGTGGTGTCCCTGCCCATCATCGACGACCGTCCTTCGCATCTCGTCCCCGCCTGACCCGGCCGCACCGGGCCGGCTGTCGGCGACGATGCTGGACCCACCGCCGGTGGCCACGCGTCGGTCGGGTGACGGGGATCGGTCGGGACATCCGTCCTACGTCACCCGGCCGCCACCCGCGTCCCGCCGGGCGGACGGACCGGGCGGGCGATACCGCTGCCCGGCCGGCGGCCCCGGCAGCGCGGTCAGAAGACGGTGCCGACGTCGTGGCTGACGACGTGGTCCAGGCAGCGTTCGGCCAGGGCGGCGATGGTCAGGGCCGGGTTGCAGGCGCCGGTCGAGCCGGGAATCAGCGCGCTGTCGACGACGTAGAGCCCCGGGTAGCCGGCCAGCCGGCCGTAGCCGTCGCAGGCCCGGCCGAGGACGGCGCCGCCGAGCGGGTGGAACGTGTAGGACTCCAGCCCGTTCAGGTCGAGCAGCCCGTACGGCGCGGCGGCGGCAAGGGACAGCAGCCCGTCCAGCGACAGCCCGTCCAGCGACTGCGGCGACGGCGGCGGGGTTGGCGGCGTCCGGCCCGGCGGCCAGCCGGTCGCGGTGACCAGCTGCCGCAGGGTGTCGCGAATGGACTGCTGCCCGGCCCGGTCGCCGTCCGCGGACCAGGTCAGCCGGACGTCGCCGGTCAGCGGGAGGTAGTCGAAGTGCCCGACCGGGGAGCAGAGCCCGAAGCCGGGCACCGGCATCGCGTGTGTCTCGAGCGGGAACGGGGCCGGGCCGAACTCGATGGTGACCGGGTTCGCCGGGTCGTCCCACCGCATGATGGCCACGCTGGTCGGGCCGCCCTGGTGCGCCCCGGTCGGCTCGGGTACCAGTGCGCGCAGGTAGATCCGCAGGCCGTTGTTGCCCCAGTGCCGGCCGACGTGCTCGTTCAGCCGCGGCAGTGCTCCGCCGTCCCGGGCCCGGACGAGCAGCCGCGCGGTGCCCATCGACCCGGCCGCGAGGAACACCGCGTCGGCGGTCAGCACCACCCGCTCCAGCAGGTGGCCGTCGGCGTCGATGTGCTCGGCCCGGATCACGTACCGACCCTGCGCGTCGGTGGCCAGCTCGGTGACCACGTGCAGCGGCCGGACGGTGGCCAGCCCGCTGACTTCCGCCCAGGCCAGGTAGCCGCGGTCGACCGAGGTGCGGGCGCCGCTGTTGATCCCGGTCAGGTATTCGCCGATCGACGCGGCCGGCACCGCCTGGCCGGCGAGCTCGGCGCGGACGACGTCCCAGTCGACCGCCTCGTCGATCCGGCCCGCGGGCAGGCCGGCCCGCCGCGCCTGGTCGAGGAACAGCCGGGTCCCGGCGTACCGCTCGTGCGCCAGCACGTCGTCCGGGATGCTGCCGACCCCGATCCGGCTGCGTGCCAGCGGGTAGTACCGGTCGGCCAGCTCCTGATAGTCCACTTCGGACGGCATCACCCGGCTGAAGACCGCCCCGTCCGGCTGCAGCATCACACCGTCCACTAAGGACCCGCCACCGACACCGGCAGCGCAGATCACGTTCATGTTCTGGCCGTACACCTTCTCGAACAGGCCGGCGTACGGCTGGTAGACCGCGGGCGGCATGCCGGGGTACGTCGGCGTCGGGGTGAACCAGGACGATCGGCGGTCCGGCCGCAGGAACGGCGGGAACGTGTCGCCCGCCGGGGTCACCGGCCAGCGCCGGCCCCGCTCCAGCACCACACTGGACACCCCGGCGGCGGCCAACCGGTAGGCGGCGATCGCGCCGCCGTACCCGCTGCCGATCACCACCGCCCGGTGCCGCTCGGCCACCGTCGGCACCGCCGCGGCCCGGCCCGCGGCCCGCGCCGGCGTCGGCAGCACGGCCGCCGCCCCGGCCACGGAGGCGGCGAGACTCAGGAAGCCGCGCCGAGTCAGATCGGTGGCCATGTCGGCCTCCTCGCGTCGCGGCGGCCGCGCACCACCAGGTGACCGGCGCCGTCAGGGGTCGGTGGGATCACTGGAAAGAACGAGCCACCCCTGCCAAGGACACGGCCGGTTCAGGTTCGGGCGCGCACCGGGCCCGACCCGGGTCAGCCGTCCGCGCGCAACACCGCGGCCAGCCGGGCCGCCCGCTCCGACCGCAGCACGTCGTCCAGCGGCAGCGGGCTGCCGTCCGGACCGGTCAGCGGCACCCGCCAGTTCGGGTACTCGTCCCGGGTGCCGGGCTGGTTCTGGGTGCGCCGGTCGCCAACCGCGTCGGTCAGCGCCACGCTGAGCAGCCGGGCCGGGGTCAGCGTCAGGTACCGGTGCAGCGCGGCGACGGTCTCCTCCTCACCGGGTTCCGCCGCACCGGGTTCCGCGCCGGACGGCAGCAGCTGATGCGCGCGCAGGGTGTCCAGCCAGCGGCGGCGGTGCGCCTCGTCGGCGGCCAGTTCCTCGGCCACCGGCCGGGTCAGCAGGTGCAGCCGCTCGCGCAGCTCGACGTGCTCACCGGCCAGGTAGCCGGCGGTCGGCGGCAGGTCGTGCGTGGTGACCGAGGCCAGGCAGTACTCCCGCCACCGGTCCGGCGGGATCGGCTGGCCGGCGTGGTCCTCCTCGAACCACAGGATCGAGCAGCCCAGCACGCCGACGTCGACCAGGTAGTCGCGCACGGTCGGCTCCACCACGCCGAGGTCCTCGCCGACCAGGATCGCGCCGGCCCGGTACGCCTCCAGCGCCAGGATGCCGATCATCGCCTCGTGGTCGTACCGCACGTACGTGCCGTCGGCCGGGCCGCTGCCGTCCGGGATCCACCACAGCCGGAACAGCCCGATGATGTGGTCCACCCGCACCCCGCCGGCATGCCGGACGATCGCCGCGGCCAGCTCCCGGAACGGCCGGTACGCCGCGGCGACCAGCCGGTCCGGCCGCCACGGCGGCTGCTGCCAGTCCTGGCCGAGCTGGTTGAACGCGTCCGGCGGCGCACCCACCCGCACCCCGGCGGCCAGCGAGTCGGCCAGCGCCCAGGCGTCCGCCCCGCGCGGGTGCACCCCGACGGCCAGGTCGTGCAGCACGCCCATGGCCATCCCGGCGCGGCGGGCGTCGCTCTGCACGACCGCCAACTGCTCGTCCAGCAGCCACTGCAGCCAGCGGTGGAAGTCGACCTCGGGCTCGTGCCCGGCCCGGTACGCGGCCACCGCCGCGGTGCCCGGGTGCCGCAGCGGCTGGGGCCACTGCGTCCAGTCGGCCCCGTACTGCTGGGCCAGCACGCACCAGGTGGCGAAGTCGTCCAGGGCCGACCCGGCGTGCCGCCGGTAGGCCTGGTACGCCAGCTCCCGGCCGCCGCTGCGCGGCACCGCGTACACGGTGCGCAGCGCGGCCTGCTTCGCCGCCCAGGCGGCGTCCCGGTCGATCAGGTCCTCGGCCGCCGTGGTGGCCTGCAGCCGGGCCCGGATCGCCTCGATCCCGGTCCGGTCCGCGTCGGCCAGGTAGGCGTACTCCGGGATCTGCTCGACCCGCAGGTAGATCGGGTTGACGAAGCGCCGGCTGGTCGGCAGGTACGGCGAGGGCTCCATCGGCGTCACCGGCGCCGCCGCGTGCAGCGGGTTGACCTGGACGAAGCCGGCGCCCAGCGAGGTGGCCCAGGCGAGCAGGTCGGACAGGTCGGCCAGGTCGCCGACCCCCCAGGAGCGGCCGGACCGGACGCTGTAGAGCTGGGCGGCCAGCCCCCAGGTCGTGGTCTGCGCCATCCGGTCCGGCAGGCCCAGCCAGGCCGGGGTGACGATCAGCGTGCCGGTCGCCTCGGTGTCCGCCGAGCGGGCCCGCAGCCGGTGGTACCCCAGCGGCAGATCCGTGGGCAGGGTGAACGACGCCTGGCCGACCAGCCGGCCGTCGACCTCGCGCGGCGGCTCCCAGTTGTCGACCTGCTTGATGTCGTCCCGGCTGCCGCCATGTTCCAGCTCCAGCCACACCCGGACGTCCGCGCCGTGCGGCACGTGCACGTCGACGGTCGCCGCCTGGCCGGCCCGGGTGACCACGCAGGCCGGCAGCAGCCGGCGCCACGGCCGCAGCCGGTGCTCGGCCAGCGCCGCCGCGCACGCCTCCGGGCTGCTCGCGTCGACGCCGAGCGCCCGCAGCACCGCGACCACGGTCGCCGCCGGCGGGTGGGCGTGCTGCTCACGCCAATCCACGTAGTCGGTGGCGATCCCGTACCCGGCGGCCAACTCGGCCAGTTGTGGCTCAACTCCGCCCATCGCGTCACCCTCCGCTCGGCACCGGCGCGCGGTGACTCCCACGGCCGACCTCGGCTCTGCCGACAGGCAAGTATTGGCACCGGCTGCCCGGCCGGGCGAACACCGGAGCGGACTTGTTCAAGTCCGAGCCGCGACTCCTGAGCCGGAACCTCGACGCGGGACGGTTTGGCTCGGGGTGGCCCGGTGCCGGCCGATGGTTGGGTCAGTGCCGGCGGTCGGGGGTGATGGATGGGGCGGCGGGCGTGGCGGTGGTTCCTGGCGGCCGCGGCCCTGCTCGGCGTGTGCTACTACGCTGTGCCGTCGCCGCTGGTCAAGGTGGTCATCTGGGGTGTGGCCGGACTGGCGCCGGTGGTCGCGATCCTGGCCGGGGTCAGGTTGCACCGCCCGGTCCGGGCGATGGCCTGGCTGCTGCTGGCGGCCGGGCAGGCCCTGTTCACCGTCGGCGACATCACCTTCTACGTCAACGACCTGCTGCTGCTGCACGAGCTGCCGCTGCCGTCGGTCGCGGACGGGTTCTACCTGGCCAGCTACCCGCCCATGATCGTCGGATTGGTGCTGCTACTGCGCGCGCGTACGCCGGGCCGGGACTGGGCCGGTCTGCTGGACGGCCTGATGATCACCGTCGGGATGGCGATGCTGTCGTGGGTGTTCCTGGTCGAGCCGTACGTGGTCGACGGCAGCCTGCCGCTGCCGGGGCTGCTCACGTCGGTGGCCTATCCGCTCGCCGACGTGCTGATGCTGGCGGTGGTGGCCCGGCTGTGGGTCGGCCGGGGACGCCGCAATCCGGCCTTCTACCTGCTCAC
This sequence comes from uncultured Actinomycetota bacterium, assembly GCA_963714145.1. GTDB lineage: Bacteria > Actinomycetota > Actinomycetes > Mycobacteriales > CADCTP01 > JBBWZH01. Next base: position 6,491,048 of record OY970235.1, read on the forward strand.
CATCGGTACGGTGGCACTGCTGGTTGCGGACACGCTCTACGGGCTGATCCAGCTGTACGGCACCTGGCGGCTGACCACCCCGGTGGACGCGGGGTGGCTGGTGTTCTACGCCGGCTTCGGCGCCGCCGCGCTGCACCCGTCCATGCGGGAAATCGACCAGCCCGGCGACCAGGACGACGGCAGGGTGAGCCGGGCCCGCTTCGGGTTGGTGCTCGCCCTGGCGACCCTGATGGCTCCGGTGATCGTGGCGATCCAAGCCGCCCGGGATCGCTCGGTGGACCCGCCGAGCCTCGTCGTGGGTTCGATGGTGCTGTTCGCGCTGGCGCTGATCCGCACCAGCGGTCTGGTCGCGGCACTGGCTGACATGCACCGCCGGCAGGGCGAGACCCGGCTGCAGCGGTTGGTCCAGAACGCCACCGACCTGATCGCCATCTGCGAGCCGGACTCCACGATCCGCTACCTGACCCCGTCCGTACGGCGGGTCCTCGGCTGGCAGCCGGACGACCTGGTCGGTTCCCGCCTGGCCGAGCTGACCCACCCCGATGACCACGCCGCGTTGCTGTTCATGCTCGATCAGACCATCGCGGACGGTTCCACCGTGGTGGAGTGCCGGATGCGCCGCAACGACGGCGCCTGGATCGTCGCCGAAACCGTCAGCGCGGCGGTCGACGAGGGCGATGTGCACGGCTATGTGCTGACCATCCGGGATGTCAGCAGCCGGAAGGCGCTCGAGCAGCAACTGACCCATCAGGCATTTCACGACAGCCTCACCGGGCTGGCCAACCGGGCCCTGTTCCTCGACCGCCTCGGCCAGACAATGCAACGGCGCGGCCGCGCCGACGCCCCGATCGTCGTACTGCTGCTCGACCTGGACGACTTCAAGGACGTCAACGACTTCCTCGGCCATGGCGCCGGCGACGAACTGCTGTGCAGCGTGGCCGGACGGCTGCGCGAGCTCTTCCGACCGTCCGACACGGTCGCCCGGCTCGGCGGCGACGAGTTCGCCATCCTGGTCGACGACCTCACCGACGCCGGCCAGGCGGCCGGACTCGCCGAACGGCTACTCGACACGTTGCGGGCCCCGATCACCCTGCACGGCCAACAACTTGTCGCAAAGGCCAGCATCGGCATCGCGCTGGCCAACCCGGACCGGGCCGAGAACCCCGAAGACGTCCTGCGCAACGCCGACGTCGCGATGTACCTGGCCAAGCAGCAGGACGGCGGCGGCTACGCCTACTTCGAGTCGAGCATGCACGACAACCTGCTGCGCCGGCTCGCGCTCACCGCCGACCTGCGCGACGGGCTTGCCCGCGGCGAGATCACCGTGCACTACCAGCCGATCGTCGAGCTGCGCACCGGGCGCATCGTCGGCGTGGAAGCGCTGGCCCGCTGGTGCCACCCGCACCGCGGCCCGATCGGCCCGGACGAGTTCATCCCGCTCGCCGAGCAGACCGGGCTGATCGGGCCACTGGGCCACAGCGTCCTGCAGCAAGCCTGCGCGCAGGCCGCCGGCTGGCGCCGGCAGTTCCCGACCGCGTCACTCGCCATGAACGTCAACCTGTCGATGTGCCAGGCCCAGCACCCGGACATCGTCGCCGAGGTCGCCGAGACCCTGACCAGCACCGGACTGCCGCCGTCGGCGCTGATACTGGAGATCACCGAATCGGTGCTCGCCGACGACCACCAACTCCTGACCGAACGGCTCTGGGCGCTCAAACGGCTCGGCATCCGACTCGCCGTCGACGACTTCGGCACCGGTTACTCGTCCCTCAGCCGGCTGCGGCGCTTCCCGATCGACAGCCTCAAGATCCCCAAGCCGTTCATCGACGGCATCCTGCACGGGCCGGAGGAGTCCGCCCTGGCCCGCGCCATCATCGACCTGTCCGCCACGCTCGGCCTGTACGTGGTGGCCGAAGGCATCGAGCACCGCGGGCAATGGGAAGAACTGATCCGCCTCAACTGCCAACTCGGCCAGGGCTACTACTTCGCCAGACCGGCCACCGGCGCCGAGATCACCGTCCTCCTCCGCGGCGCGCACCTCGGCAACCCCACCCCCGGCCCCACCCGCGAGCCAGCACACCCGGCACGCGACCAGTCAGGCTCCGATCGCCAGCGCAGACAACCGGCCGCGACAGCAACCCACGGTCGTGAACCCGACGCGACCCAGAGCCAAGGCGCCGCCCTCTGATCGCAGGCCCAGGCCGCTCAGGGTCCGGTCCCCTCCGGGCGCATTGCGATGGTGTGCGGGCCGTCCGGGAGCCCGAAGTACCACCACTTTCCAGCCGGCGTGGGCGGCAACTTTCCCTCGGCCAGTTGCTTCAGCGCGTCGGCGAGATCCGCAATGGGCGCGGTCTTGACCGCAGCTTCTCCGCGCCAAAGCACAGATCGGTCGTCCACAACGTGCCACTTGCGGGCCTCGGCCGCCGTGATCGTGTCCCGGCGCCGCAGCCGCCGGCCGGCCGCGACGAAGTAGTCGAGCAGAACAGCCCGTTGGACGGAGTCCAGTCCGAGTTCAAGGTCGAGATAGGCATTGGCGCCCAGCACCGCATGCCGGCGCAGCGTTTCGAGCACGTCCGGAAGCCAGCTCAGCCGGCCACCCTCGGTCGGTTCCTCCGCGCCGACCTGGACAACCTCCGCGAGCAGAATCGAGAGACTCACGTCGTAGGCCCAGAGCTCGCGACCAGCGAACCCAACTGGAACGGTCTTGCTCACCCGCCCTCCAGGCTGGAACGTCCATTCCAACTGCGCCGCGACCCCGGCTGGCAGCGGCAGGTACCTCCAGGATCTGATCATGGCCGATGGCGGGCGCCGTGGACACGGATTACCGGGGCACGAGGCGCGGCGGAAGCCAGCTGTACAGGTTGGCCGGGTCGGGCGTGATGTGCTTGAAGAGCGAGCGGCCGGGTCCGGCCTGCTCCAGCGGATGGGCGACCCGACCACCGATGCGGACCAGGAACCCCTGCGGGGTGGTGAACCACATCAGCGTCGCGCCGGCCGGCGGTGGTTGCGGCGCCGGCACGGACGGCTCCCCCGCCGCCGCCGGGATCGCGCGCCGCAGGTAGAGCAGCGCCTCGGCACCCTTGGGAGCCGTCGCGTCGAAACGGGTGGCGGGCTCGAAGCTGGGCTTGAGCGCCTCCACGTAGGCCAGGGCGCCCGGGAGCGTCCCCTGCAACTGCCTGGTGACCCGGAAGACGTACACGAGGTGCTCGGCGCGGGCCGGGTCGCCGCGGCTGGTGCCCAGGACCCGGCCCTCCCTGATCTCGGTCAGCTGGGCCAGCGCGACCACCTCGGACCGTTCGGCCAGTTCCGTCACGGTCGCCGCCGGCTCGTAGTCGACCTGGTAGCCGTCGTACAGCCGCAGGAACGGGTCCGCCCCCGGCCGGTCGGCCGCAGGCCGGTCGGCCGCGGACCGGCCGGCGGGGGCCTGGCCGGCCGGGGCGCACGCCGGCACGGCGGCGAGCAGCAGGGCGAGCGCGGCTAGCGCGGTCCGCGGTGCCGGGTGGGGCATCCGATGCTCCTTCGCTTGCGCCGCGACACCCGGCCGGCCGCCGGGTGCCGCGGCGACGGGGGTCAGCTGGTGGCGGCCGCGCGGGAGTTGATGTGGGCGATGTGATGGGCGTTGTACTGCTCCCACTGGTTGCCGGCGTCCACCGTGCCGGACAGCATGCAGTCGTCCCAGAACGTGGCCGTGTCGTCCCCGTGCGCCAGGCCGACCGTGTGCCCGATCTCGTGGCAGGCGGTCTTGCGCCGCTGGTGGTCGTCCGGCAGCACGGCGGTGTTCGAGTTCAGCCGGACGATCGCGGCGTCGCAGAAGCCCACCGCGTTCCAGGTCACGCAGCGCGAGTCGCCCCGGGCGCCGATCGTGCTGCTCAGCTGGAACGTGACGTCGGTGGCGGCGTCGCAGGCGACGGTCGCGTCCTCGTACAGGGTCTGGATGTCGAGGTTCTGCATCCGGGTGTTGACGACCGCCTGCCAGGCCGCGGTCCAGCCGGCGCCGCTGAAGCAGAACGTGTGGATGGTGCTGTCCGGGATGGAGCCGACGCCGGGCTCGTTGTGGGTCGGCGTGTCCAGCCCGAACGGGTCGGCGCTGGCTGTTCCGGCGACGCCCAGCGCCCCGGCGACAGCCAGCGCGACGCAGGCCAGCAGCCGGCGCGCGGACGTTCTGGGTTTCCGGCTCATAGAGCTCTCCCTTGGCGAGGTGACGAGCGGGTCGGTCGGTCTGCCCGCCGGTCCGGATGGTGCTGGACGCCATCGCCGCGGCGGCCCTATCTCGGACGGGGTCGGACGCTGTCGGACATCCGCCGGCCGGTGTCCGGAGGGCTGCGGCCGGGCGCCGCCAGGCTGCGTGCTCCGTGGTGCGCCGCAGTCGGCCCGGCACCAGGTCGGTAAAATCAGGGCCGCGTCTGCCGTGGGCGGCGGTCAGGGCGCGCCTGATCGGGGGCCGGTGGTGGAGTTCGGCGTGCTGGGACCGGTCCGGGTGTGGGCCGGTGGCCGCGAGCTGGGGTTGGGCCGGCCACAGCAGCACATCGTGTTGGCCGTGCTCGCGACCAACGCCCGGCGGCTGGTGCCGGCGGAGACGGTGATCGGCCAGGTGTGGGGGCCGGATCCGCCGCCGCGGGCGAGGCGGACGCTGCAGACCTACGTCGCCGCGATCCGGCGGGTGTTGGAGCAGGCCGCCGGCGAGGGTGCGGGTGGCCGATCGCGGCTGGTGCACCGCAGCGGCGGGTACCTGCTGGAGGTAGCTGCCGACGGGGTGGACCTGCACCGGTTCCGCCGGCTGGTGGCGCAGGCCCGTGACCCGACCTGCGACAACGCCCAGCGGGTGGCCTGGCTGCGGGAGGCGGTGGGCCTGTGGCGGGGTGAGCCGCTGGCCGGGCTGCCTGGGCAGTGGGCGGCGGGGATGCGGGTGGTGTGGCGGCAGGAGCAGGTTGAGGCGGTGGTGGCCTGGGCGCAGGCGGAGACCCGGAGTGGGAATCCGGGCGCGGTGGTGGGGCCGGTCGGCGAACTGCTGGAGGAACACCCGCTATCCGAGCCGCTGGTTCTGGCGTTGATGACCGCGTTGTACGCGGCCGGCTCCACCGCGGACGCGCTGACCTGCTTCACCGCCGCACGGGAGCGGCTGGTCGACCAGCTCGGCGCCGAGCCGGGGGCGCAGTTGCAGCGGTTGCAGCAGGCGATCCTGCGCCGGGAACCGCTGCCGGGCCCGACCGACCCACCGCAGGTGATCCTCGCCCAGCTACCAGCCGACGTGGCCGGCTTCGCCGGCCGGGGCGAGCACCTGGCCCGGCTGGACGCGCTGCTGGCCGGCACCGCCGCCGAACGCCCGAGCGGCGTGGTGATCACCGCCGTGTCCGGAACCGCCGGGGTCGGCAAGACCGCGCTGGCCGTGCACTGGGCACACCAGGTCCGCGACCGGTTCCCCGACGGGCAGCTGTACGTCAACCTGCGCGGGTTCGACCCCGGTGGTCGGATCCTCGAGCCCGCTGCCGCGGTACGCGGGTTCCTCGACGCCCTCGGCGTGCACCCCGACCGGGTCCCGTCCGACCCGGACGCCCAGGCCAGCCTCTACCGCAGCCTGCTCGACCGCCGGCGGGTGCTGGTGGTGATCGACAACGCCCGCGATGCCGAGCACGTCCGGCCGCTGCTGCCCGGCACCCCCAGCGCGCTGGTCGTGGTCACCAGCCGCAACCAGCTCACCCCGCTGATCGCCACCGACGGCGCCTACCCGCTGACCCTCGACCTGCTGTCCGCCGCGGAGGCTCGCCAACTCCTCAGCTGCCGGCTCGGCCCGGATCGGGTCGCCGCCGAACCGGACGCGGTCGACGCGATCGTCACCGCCTGCGCCCGGCTGCCGCTCGCGCTGAGCATCGCCGCGGCGCGCGCCGCGCAGACCGGCTTCCCGCTGAGCGTCCTGGCCGGCGAACTCACCGACGCGCGCCGCCGCCTCGGCGCGCTCGACGCCGGCGACCCGGCAACCCAGGTACAAGCGGTGTTCTCCTGGTCCTACCACGCGCTCACTCCACCCGCGGCCCGCCTGTTCCGCCTCCTGGGCCTGCACCCCGGCCCGGACACCGCCGCCCCCGCCGCCGCCAGCCTGATCGGCCAGCCCCTGGCGCGAACGCGGCCGTTGCTGACCGAGCTGACCCGGGCCAGCCTGCTGGCCGAGCAGGTGCCGGGCCGGTACCGCTGCCACGACCTGCTGGCCGCCTACGCCACCCATCTCACCCACACCGAGGACACCGACCGGCAGCGGCAGGCGGGCACCACTCGGCTGCTGGACCACTACGCCCACACCGCCCACGCTGCCGACCGGCATCTGCATCCGCACCGCGATCCCAGTCCGGTTCCCTTCACCCTGGCCGCGTCCGGTGCCGGCGCTGAGCAACCTGCCGACCTGCAGGCCGCGGTCGGGTGGATGGACGTCGAACGGCCGGTCCTGCTCGCCGCCCAGCAACTCGCCGCCCGTGAAGGGCGGTACGCCCACGCCTGGCAGCTGGCCTGGACCCTGACCACCGCCCTGTTCCGGCAGGGACGCTGGCACGAGCTGGCCGCCGCCTGGCAGACCGCCCTGGCCGCCAGCGGACCGCTGCCCGCCGCCGCCGCCGCGGCTCACCGCCTCCTCGGTGGGGCGCTGAGCATGCTCGGCGACCACGAGCAGGCCCACACCCACCTCCAGCACGCCATGCACCTCTACACCGAGGCGGCCGACCCGGTCGGCCAGGCCCACACCCACATCACCTCCAGCGGCCTGTGGGCGCAGGGGGACCGACCCGACCTGGCCCTCGACCACGGCCGGCAGGCCCTCACCCTCTTCCAGGCCGCCGGCCACCGCTGGGGCCAGGCCGAGGCACTCAACGCGGTCGGCTGGTGCCATGCCCTGCTCGGCGACCCCGCCCGGGCGCTCGACTACTGCCGCCAAGCCCTCCCCCTATATCAAGAGCTCGGCAACCGCTGGGGAGAGGCCGCCGCGTGGGACAGCCTCGGCTACGCCCACCACCACCTCAGCCAGCACACCCAGGCCGCCGCCTGCTACACCCAGGCCATCACCCTCTACCGCGACCTCGACGACCACTACAACGAAGCCGACACCCTGACCCACCTCGGCGACACCCACCACGCCGCCGGTCACCCGGCACAGGCACGTACCGCATGGACCACCGCACTGGACATCCTCACCGACCTCAACCACGCCGACGCCGACGCCGTCAGCGCCAAACTCGCCGCGCTCGACCACGCCGCGTCCAGCGACTCCGGCGACCAGCCCTAGGACGGACGCACCCCAGCGGGTAGTCCCGGCGCCGACCACTCGACCGGCGCCGGCCGCGGCCCTGACCAGGGCAGTCGACAACTCGTTGACACGCCGCTCTACACCGCCCGCCCACCCTCCCAGAACGAGCCCCAGGCCCACCGGTACGACGCGCACCGACTCCGGTGACGTTGGCGGGCGGGCCTGATCAGCGGAGGGAGCTGCACCAGCATGTCCGGTGGCATCCGGGTCGATCCGGCCGAACTGCGGCAGCCGGCGCGGCGGTTCGAGGTGGCGGCCGACGGGCTGGACCTGCTCGGGCGGGTGATCGGTCTGGCGGCATCGGCGATCAGCGCGAGCGGCGGGCAGCCAGTGCTCTCCGCGGCCGCCGGCGTCTACGGCCAGTCGACGACAGCGGTCGTGGACGCGTTCGCCGACGAGTCACGGCTGATGGGCGGCAACGTGCGGCAGGCAGCGCTCACCTACCAGGTGACCGACGACACCGCGGTGCAGGTCGCCAGCGCCGACGTGCCGCCGGCGCCGGCCGGTCCGAGGGCGGTGTAGCCGGTGGACGCCCAGGGGATGTTCCCGGTCCCGGCGGGCGATCCGGACGCGCTGGACCAGGCCGCCGGGAAGCTCCGCGGCGCGGCCGGTGACCTGGACAAGCTCGGCGCGGCGTACACCGCCGAGGCCGGCGCGCTGGGCCGGGCCTGGCAGGGGCAGGCCGCCGACTCCGCGACGGCACAGGTCGCGGCGCTGTCCCGGCACGCGAAGGAGTTCGGCCAGAAGACCGGCGGCGCCGCGACCGCGGTCAGCAGCTACGCCGCGGCGCTGCGGGAGGCGATCGCCACCGCGAGGAGCTGCCAGGCCAGGGCGATCGCGGCGGACAACGAGGCCGCGCGGCAGCTCCCACAGAACGGGACCGGGCCGGCCGACGCGCGGGGCGCGCGCGAGCAGTGGGTCAACGACGCGGTCCGCGGCGAGAGGCAGGCGTACCAGGAGGCGGTCGCCGGGCTGACCGCCAAGGCGCAGGCGTGCGCGAAGGCGCTGGAAGACGCGGTGCCGGGCTTCAAGCCGGGCATGTCGCCGGCCGCCGCGGCGGCGGCGGCCCGGGCGGCGGTCACCAAGGACCTGCCGCTGACCCACATCGAGGACCTGAAGGCGGCCGGCGGCGGGGGTGCGTACGGGCTCGACCCGCCGACCGACCCGAAGAAGCGGGCGGCGTGGTGGAACGCGCTGAACCCGGACGAGAAGAACAAGCTCGTCGGCCAGGACCCGAAGGGGTACGGCTCGATGGAGGGCCTGCCGGCCGAGGGCCGCGACATGGCCAACCGCATCCAGTTGGACCGGGACATCGCCGACCTCGAGGACAAGGTCGCCCGCGGCACCGCCACCGACGCGGAGAAGAAGGCGCTGGCCGGCGCCAGGGCGGTCAAGAAGCAGCTCGACGAGGTTGAGCACAAGCAGCGGGACCCGGTGACCGGCGAGCCGCTGAAGGCGCAGCTGTACATCTACGACCCCTTCGCGTTCGAGGGCCAGGGCCGGGCCGCCATCGTGGTCGGTGACCTGGACACCGCGCAGAACGTGGCGGTGGCCGTGCCCGGCTTCACCTCAGACGTGCCGGACTACATGGACAATCTCGTCGGCAACGCGACGAACCTGTACGGCGAGGCCCGCCGGGGCGCGCCGGGGGAGAGCACGGCGGTGGTCGCCTGGATGGGCTACGACGCCCCGAACGGCATCGACGTCGCCACCGACAGCGACGCGGAGGCCGGCGCGAAGCTGCTGGCCGGCGACGTGCGGGACATCCAGACCACCCGCTCCGGCAACCCGCCGCACCTGACCGTGGTCGGCCACAGCTACGGGTCCACCACGACCTCGATCGCGATCACCGACCAGGGCATGAAGACCGATGACGTCGTGCTGATCGGCAGCCCGGGTGCGGGTCACGCCGACGACGTTGGCGACCTTGGCATGGACAAGGAGCACGTGTACGTGGGCAGCGCGAACAAGGACATGGTCACCCACTTCACCCGGACGGGCATGGGTGACCCGCTGGGCCAGGACCCGTCGGCGGCCTCGTTCGGCGCGACCCGGTTCCAGGCCGAGGCCACCGACCGGGCGGCGGTCCCGCTGTTCGGCGACCACTCGAAGTACTACAACGAGGGCACGGAGTCGCTGGGCAACATCGGCGCGGTGGTGACCGGCGACTATTCGGACGTGGAGACCGCGGCCCACCGGGCCGACGCCGCCGGATACGAGATCTACGACCCGGAAGGGTTCCGCAAGCCAACCTCACGGGCGGTGGCGCAGTGAGCCAGCAGCCGTTCGGGGAGCGGATGTTCGCCAGGTTCCACCAGCTGGTGCCCGACGTCGACCTGGTCGTGCTGCCGCAGCCGAAGGAGCGGGCGATGTTCGGCGTGCACGCCGCGCAGGTCGAGCAGCAGAGCGCCGCCGCGATGAGCGAGGTGCTGCGCACGCTGGCCGAGCTCTGGCCGGTGCTGACCTGCGGGTTGCCGACACCGCCGACCGTGCGGACCGGGTGGCAGCAGGAGGACACGCACCCGAGCGCGGTGGTGGCGTTCGCCGTCGCCCGGCACGACGCGCTGCCGGCCGACCGGGTCCGCCGGGTCGCTGCCGGGCACGCTGCGCTGATCGAGGACGGCTGGGACACCCGCCGCCGCGACCCGAAGTTCCCCCGCTACCTGCGGCTGCTGGCCAAACGCGGCCGCACCTCGGTGGAGGTCAGCGCCCGCAGCCGGCCGGACTCCTACATCGTCGAGGTGCGGCACGGCCCGGTGCTGGTCGGCCGGTTCGGCGAGCAACTGCTCGCCGGACCGTCCGAGCGGGTTCGGTTCCCCACCCCCGCTGGCCAGGCACCCGGCCGGGCCGCGATCGGTCGAGGTCATCCCGTGTCCGGCGCGCGTTGAGATCAGCCACGTAGGTAGGCCAGGACCGCGCGGACCCGCCGGTGGTCGTCCTGGTCCGGCAGTAGGTCGAGTTCGGCCAGCAAGCTGCCGATGTGCTTGGCCCGCTCGTCACCCGATTGCCGTAATTTGTGCCGGCCGCGAGTTTCAGGCGCGTAGGTGGGTAAATACGCCGACTGTCGCGACGTACCCGGTCTCGGGCGACGGCCCGGTGGCCGGCTGAGCCAGCCGACTGGAGGCGGACGGTGGGCAGGCCGGAGAGCCCCGTGGACACTGCCGCCGACGCGCCGACACCGGCGGCCGACGCGCAGCCACACGCCGCCGTGCCGGGGCGGGCGCCGCGCCGATACTGGCGCTACCCGGCCGCCGCGGTCGCACTGCTCGCCGTCGCCGCCGCGAACTTCGTCCTCGGCCGCCAGTCGGCGTACGACGCCGGGCGCAGCGTGCCGTCCCCTGCGGCTAGTGCCGGGCCTGCCGCTGGCACCGGCCGGCAACTCCGCTTCGGGTTCGAGGACTCCGTGGCCGGGTGGGCAGCGGCCTGGAACGCCGCGAACCTGCGGGCCGACCTCGACGCCGGGCTGGCCGATACCGGGCAACGCTCGCTGCGGCTGGAGGTCACACCGGACGCCGGCGCGCCGCCGGCGATCGGCACCGATGCCGTCGCCGGCCTCCACCCCGGCGGGATGGTGACCGTCCGGATCTACCTCGCCGGCAGTGGCAGCGGCCAGATCAGGCCGTACGTGCAGGACTCCGGCGGCGGAATCGACTGGAGCGCCACCCCGGCGCTGCCGCTGACCCGCCGCGGCTGGACCACCTACGACTGGCAGGTCCCGGACGTCACGGTCCGGCGTATCGGCTTCGAAGTGCACAACGCCGGCGCCGCCGACCTGGTCATCGCCCTCGACACGGTTGTCTGGTGAGGAGGTGGGTGAGCTGACCGTCCGGCCGGCACCGGATACCGGTCGGACCTGACCACGGGCGGGATGCGACACAGCCCACCGGCTGCGCCGGCCGGCACCTAGGCCGGACCGCATGACCGTCCCCGTGCTTCTCATGGAGCAGCCCGTGTTATCCGAAACCATCATCCTGGACCTGTTGCTGGCGCTGCTCGTCCTCGCCTGGCCGCTGCGGCGGCGCCTCCGCGCGGCGATGCGGTCGGCCGGCCGGCATCGGCCGGCGACCGGCCCGCCCGACGGCCGTCCCGCTGGGCCGGCTGCCGCGACGCACCGGCTGGCGTGGCTCCGGCGGCTCGGCGCGGTGTTCACGGCGGCGCTGGCCGCGCTGCCGATGCTGATCGCGCTCGGCCAGGGCACCGCCGCGGCCGATCCGCCGGCCGGCGGGCAGCCGCAGACCCGGATCAAGATCGTTGTCATCGGCGACTCGTTCACCAGCGGTGAGGGAGCCGACCCGTCGACGTACGCCGGGACCACGGTCCCGAGCCGCAACGGCCAGTCTCAGCGGCTGGTCGACCCGGCCCACCTGTCCTCGACCGCGCCGGCGCAGCAGGCGATCGAGGCGCTCCGGGCGCAGTACCCGAACGTCACGTTCGACGTGACGTACGCCGCGGTCTCCGGCGCCACCCGCGACTCGATGCGGCAGCCCAGCGGTGCCCCGCCGTTCCAGCACCCGGCGCAGCTGGACCAGGTCAACGGCGCCAACATCGTCATCGTCGGGGTCGGCGGCAACGACATCGGCTTCTCCCAGTGGATCAAGAGCGTGCTGACCGCGGCCACCGGACCCGGCAACACGATCGCGGCCGGGGACATGTTCGCCCGGATGATGAGCACGCTGCGGGACGGCGGTCCGAACGGCTACATAGCCAAGCAGACCCAGTTCTACAAGGACATCGGCGCCCGCATCGACCGGAACGGCACGGTCATCACCCTCGGCTACCCCCGGGTGCTGTCCGAGCATCCCGGCGGGCTGATCCGCGACCAGCTGGCTCGGCTGTCCAACCAGCTCGCCCTGATGATCAACGCGGCCAACATCATCGCGACGGAGCGGTCGCAGAACCAGACCGGCCCGCACTTCTCGTTCGCCGACACCACCGACGCCCTCGACGGCCACCTGCTCGGCGACCCGCAGCCAGGCGTGCACGGCATCGACATGTCCAACCCGAACGGCTCCTACCACCCGAACCCGCTCGGCCAGCGGATCATCGGGGAACGGCTGCGCCCGGTGATCGAGCGGGCGATCCGGTGGGAGCAGACCCGGCAGGCCACGCCACCGGCGCCGGAGCCGGGCAGCCCCGCGCCGAACCCGCCGGGCCGGCCGGACTCTCCCGCCGGCCGGCGCCCGCCGACGCAGGAGGGTGCCACACCGGCCCAGCCGGGCGGCCGATCCGGGCCGGCGGCCCAGCCACCCGCGACGCCGGGCGCAGGTCCGCGCCCCGGCACCGACCAGCGGCCGAATGACCGCAGCCGGACCGGACCGCGGCCACGCACCGACATCACCGGCCCCGGCCGGACTGGCTCGCTCGGTCCGTCGTCCACACCAGACAGCGGCCGGCGCCCGACCCGGACCCAGACCGCGTCGATCCTGCCGCCGCTCACCGGCGGTACGGCGAAGCCGTCCGGCAGCGGCACGGCCAAGCCGTCCGGCGCCGGTACGGCCAAGCCGTCCGGCAGCGGTACGCCCAAGCCGTCCGGCAGCGGTGCGGCGAAGCCGTCCGGCGGCGGTACGCCCAAGCCGTCCGGCGGCGGTTCCTCCGGCGGCTCGACCGGCAACGGGCCGGCGCTTCAGCCGCCCAGCGGCGGTGGCCCCGCGGGCGGCCCGGCGGCGCAGCCGCCTGCTGGCAACGGTCCGGCGTTGCAGCCGCCGGCCGGCACTCAAACTGCCGGCCTCCAGCCTGGCGGCGGCAGCCCGGCCGGCGGAGGCGGTGTCGCGCCGCCGCCGTTCGGCGACGTCGGTCCAGCCGGGCGGGGTCAGGCACCCCAGCCGGCCGGCGGCACCAATCCGGCCGGCGTCGGCGCACCGACGCGGTCGATCGGCACCGCTCCGGTCCTCCCGGGCGGCACGGGTGTCCCAGCCGGCGGCGGTGCCGCGCCGCCGGAGTCCGTCGGCGGCACTCCGGCCCTGCCCGCCGGCAGCGGCATTGCGCCCGCCCAGCCAGGCGGTGCTCCGCTCGGCGGCGGCCCGGTCCCACCGGTCCCGGCACCGCCGGCGCCACCCGCCGGTCTGGTCCCGCCGGCGAGCGGTGGCGGCTCGTTGAGCCCCGCGGGCAGCGACCAGAACCCGCCCGCGGCCGACCCGGCGCCACCCGCTCCGCCGCCCCCGGCGGACCCCGCTCCGCCGCCCCCGGCGGACCCGGCACCCCCGCCCCCGGCGGACCCGGCGCCACCACCGCCGGCAATCCCGCCCCCGGCGGATCCGGCTCCGCCGCCGCCGGCGGACCCGGCGCCACCGCCGCCGGTGGAGCCGGCACCACCACCGCCGGCGGCGCCGGTCGACCCCGGCCTGCCGCCGATACCGCCACCGGTGATCAACGACCCGGTCCCGCCGGCGGCCCCGCCGGTGATCGTGCCGCAACCCCCGCCACTGGTCAGCGAACTGCCCCCGTCGGTCATCGATCCACCGTCGTCGGTCTCCGACCCCGGTACCGCGGTCGCCGATCTCGGCAGCGGCCTGTCCGGCGGTGACACCGGCGGCGGCGTGTCCGGCGGTGACGGAGGGGGCGGAGGCGGCGGAGGCGGCGGAGGCGGCGGAGGCGGCGGAGGCGGCGGAGGCGGCGGAGGCGGCGGAGGCGGCGGAGGCGGCGGAGGCGGCGAAGGCTAGCCACTCCCGCCCGCTGGTTGGGTCCCGAGCCGATCTGGCTCGGGACCCAACTGCGCCGGCCGGCTGCGACCCCGTCGAGCCGGCGAGATGGGATGGTCCCCGGACCAGCGCCACCCGCGGCCTGCTCGGCCGTTCCGTTGCCCCGCATCAGCCCGGCAAACCACGTCACCGTCCGCGGGACCCCGGCCGCCGCGACCGCCTCGTACGTCCGCTGCCGGGCGCGCGGGCCGGCGGTCGGTCACCTTTCGGTCGGGTGATGTCGAGAGCTGGACGCCGGCTACGACTCCTCATGCAGGCGTCCGCCCTGGCCGCCCGGAAGGACAGGAGCAGTCCGTATGAGCAGGTCCCTGAACAAGCAGACCGTGGAGACCTACCTTGACGGTTTCCGGACAAACGATCACTCGAAGATCCTGTCCTGCCTGACCGATGACATCGAGTGGACCGTGTTCGGCCACTTCCACCTGACCGGTAAGGAGGCGTACGGCAACGCCATCGAGGAACCAGGGTTCGTCGGCCCGCCCCGGCTGGAGGTCGTGCGGATGGTCGAGGAGGGCGACACCGTGATGGCCGAACTCCTCGGGTGGGCGCCCCGGGCCTACGGTGAACCCGTGCGCTTGTCGATGGCCGAGCTGTTCGTAATGCGTGCCGGCAAGATCGCCGAACGCCGCGCCTGGGTGCTCGCACTGACCGAGAACGACCACCGCTGACCAAGGTCGAGTCTCGAAAGCACTGCCGCCGGCAGGTGCCGGGCGCCTGCGGCCAGCGATTACTGTTCGGCGGCGCGGCGCAGCGCGTGCTGGCGTACCTCGCCGTGCACGACGCCGCCGGCCGGGGCGAGCTGGCCGGCGTGCTGTGGCCCGACCTTCCGCAGTCCAGGGCGCAGTCCGACCTACGCACCGCGCTGTGGCGGTTGCGCCGGGTGTCCCGGGACTTCACCGAGACCAGCGGGGACGTGCTGTACCTGCATGAGCACGTCGCGGTGGACCTGCGCGACGTGGCCACCTGGGCTGCCGCGGCGATCTCACCGTCGGTTGCCGCGCGGCCCGCAGCCCGCGCCCGCAGCCCTTTAGGGTGGTCTACGTGGTTTGGTCGCGTCCGGTTCCGCTGATCGGTGACGCGAGCGCGGCTTCGGAGCGGGCGCGTGATCCGGCTGGCTGGGCATTTCCCGATCCGGCCCGGCAGGCGCTGTATGACGTGATGGCCGCCCGCCGCGACGTCCGCCGATTCCGGCCGGACCCGGTCGACCCGGCGCAGCTGGATCGGGTCCTGGCCGCCGGGCATGGCGCGCCGTCGGTCGGCCACAGCCAGCCGTGGCGGTTCGTGGTGGTGACCGAGGCGCAGACACGGGAGCGGGCCGCGCTGATGGCCGACCGGGAACGGCTGCGGCAGGCCGCCATGTTCGAGCCGGACGCGGCCCGCCGGCTGCTGGACCTGCAGCTGGAGGGCATCCGGGAGGCCCCGCTCGGGGTGGTGGTGTGCTGCGACCGGCGGGCCCCGGCAGCTGGCGTGCTCGGCCGGGCCACCTTCCCGGACACCGACATCTGGAGTTGTGCCTGCGCGATCGAAAACATCTGGCTGGCTGCCAGGGCGGAGGGCCTGGGGCTCGGCTGGGTGACGCTGTTCCAGCCCGCCGAGCTGGCTGACCTGCTCGGCTTGCCGGCCGGCGTGGTCACGCTGGGGTGGTTGTGCCTCGGCTGGCCCGACCAGCGCCCGCCCGAGCCAGGGCTGCAGCGGGCTGGCTGGTCGCGCCGGCTGCCGCTGTCACAGGTCGTCATCGAGGAGCGGTGGTCGGCCGAGGCCACACCACCGCCGCCACGCTCCCATCTGCGCGCGCCGTCGCCGGCCGCGGTGGTCGCCGCCCGGGACGCCGGCGACCGGCTGCTCACCGCACCCGGCTCACTCGGCGTGCTCGATCAGGTCACCGACCGGGCCA
The DNA here is from genome assembly GCA_963714145.1 of uncultured Actinomycetota bacterium. GTDB lineage: Bacteria > Actinomycetota > Actinomycetes > Mycobacteriales > CADCTP01 > JBBWZH01. The sequence goes on from OY970235.1 coordinate 6,506,928, forward strand.
TCGCGCTCGGGCACGGCGACCTACCGGCCGGCGTGCTGGTGCTGGCCGCGGCCGACCACCCGGTCGCTGAGCACGGGATCTCGGCCTACCCGGCCGAGATCACCAGGGAGGTGCTGGCGGCCGCGGCCGCCGGGGAAGCGATGGGCGTGGCGGCGGCCCGGTCGGCGGGGTTACGGGTCGAACTGGTTGACGCGGGTGTGGCCGGCGACCCGGTCGCCGGCGTCGACCGGATCGCCTGTCTGGATCCGCGCGGCGATCTGGTCGCCGCCGACGCCATGTCCGCCGCAGACACCAGCCGCGTCGTCGATGCCGGCCGGGTGGTCGGACGCCGGGTCGCGGCCGGCGGGCTGGTCGCGCTCGGCGAGGTCGGGGTCGGCAACACCACCGTGGCCGCGGCGCTGACCTGTGGCCTGCTCGATGTGGCGGCGCAGGCAGCGGTGGGGTTGGGCGCGAGTGCCGACACCGACATGCTCGACCGGAAGCGGGCCGTGGTCAACGCCGCGCTGGCGCGTGCACGCGCGGCCCACGGCGCGAACCTGGCCGACCCGCTGGTGGCGCTCGGCGCGCTCGGCGGACCGGAGATCGCGACGCTGGCCGGGGTGGTGCTCGGTGCCGCGGACGCCGGTGCGGTGGTGGTACTTGACGGGCTGGCCACGTCGATCGCGGCGCTCTGCGCGGTGCGGGTCGAGCCCGGGGTGGCCGCGCACCTGGTCGCCGGTCAGCGCAGCCGGGAGCTCGGGCACAGTCTGGTCCTTGCCGAGCTCGGCCTGGAACCGGTACTCGACCTGCGCATCCGGGCCGGCGAGGGGGTCGGTGCCTGCCTGGCTGCCACTCTGGTCCGCGAGGCGCTGACCCTGCGCCGGACCGCGGCTCGGGTCAGCTACTGATCCGACCGGGCTGGCCCGCCCACCGGCGGTGGCTCGGCTTCGCCGGCGGTCAGCCCGGTGGACTGGTGCCGGGCTCTGCGGGTGGCGCCGGGGTCTGGTCGAGGGTGGCGAGTTTGGCGCGGACGGTGCCGGCGCCGGGGTGGTTGAGGTCGGCGAAGATGTCCAGCGCGGCGGCCCAGGCGGTGCGGGCCTGGTCGGGCTGGCCGGCGGCATGGTGGGTGTCGCCGAGGTGGGTCTGGGTGTCGGCTTCGTCGTAGCGGTCGCCCAGGTCGCGATAGAGGGTCAGGGCGTGGTGGTAGCAATCGGCGGCCTCAGGATGCTGGGCGAGGTGGTGGTGGGCGTAGCCGAGGCTGTCCCATGCGGCGGCCTCCCCGTCGCGGTCACCGAGCTCCTGGAACAAGGCGAGGGCCTGCCGGCACCGGGTGACGGCCCGGGTGTGATCACCCAGCAGGACGTAGCACCAGCCGATGTTGTTGAGCGCGTTCGCCCGGCCACGGCGGTTGCCGATGGCACCGAAGAGGGTCAGGGCCTGCTGGGCGTGGTCGAGTGCCCTGTCGGGCCGGCCGCGCCGGTCCCACATGCCGCCGAGGGCGCGGTGGGTGTGAGCCTGGCCGACCATGTCCCCGGCTTCGGCGAACAGGTCCAGGGCGCGACGGAGGTGGGTGTGGGCCTCGTCGTGGCGGCCCAACAAGCTGCCGGCCTGGGCGAGCAGGCGGTGGGCCTGCGCCGTGGCCGTGAGATTGCCCAGCCGATCGGCGGCGGCCAAGGCGGTCTCCCAGACGCTGGCCAGGTCGTGCCAGTGCCCCCGCCGGTACAGCACGGTGTGCAGAGCCCAGGCCAGGTGCCAGGTATGGGTTTCGAACCCGGTCCCGTCGGCGACTCGTTGCGCTGCCAACAGGACCGGATGTTCGGCGGTCAACCAGGCCAGGGCGGCCCGCAGGTCGGCGGGTTGTTCCGGGGTGACGCCAGCGGCGGGTGGGGCGAGGGGAAGCTGGATCTGGTCCCGGGCCGGGGAGGCGAGCCGAGCGGCAGTGTGCGCGGTGTGGGTGTAGTGGTCCAGCAGCCGGGTGATGGCGGCCATGCGCTGATCGTCGGAGTCAACCGTCTGGGTGAAGTCGGCGGCGTAGGCGCGGAGTAGATCGTGGAAGCCGTACCGGCCGGGGGCGTGCTCTGTCAGCAGACCGGCGTGGGTCAGCTCCACCAGCGATCGGTGCGTGCTGGCCAGGGGGGTGGCGGTGAGGCTGGCCGCGGCCGCCGCGGAGCTATCCGGGCCGGGGTGCAGGCCGAGCAGGCGGAACAGACGGGCGGCATCCCGGGTGAGGGTGGTATAGGACCAGGAGAACACCGCCCGCACCTGGCCAAGGACGTCGTCTGCGTCCAGTCGACCGGCCTGGCCGCTGGCGGTGGTGAGTTCGGCGGCCAGCGCGGTGAGGGGCAAGGTGGGGTGGGCGGCGGCGCGGGCGGCGACGATGGCCAGCGCGAGCGGCAGCCGCGCGCAGGCAGCGATGATCTCTTCAACCGCCCTGGGTTCAGCCGCGGTCCGGCCGGGTTCGATCCGGGACGCAAGTAGCTCCCGGGCCTCCTCAGCGGTGAGCAGGTCGAGGCTGAGGGAGTGGGCGCCGTCGGCGGCGACCAGGCCGGTGAGCGGGTCGCGGCTGGTCACCACCGCGACCGCGGTGGGGGTGCCGGGCAGCAGCGGCCGGGCGTGCGCGGCGTCGCGGGCGTTGTCGATCACCACCAGCATCCGCCTGCCCGCCAGCAGGCTGCGGTAGAGGGCGGCCTGCGCGTCGTGGTCGGCAGGGATCCGGTTGGCGGGCATCCCGAGCGCGTCGAGGAACCCGCGCACCGCCGCGGCCGAGGACATGACCTGCCCGCCGGGGTCGAACCCGCGCAAGTTCACGTATAGCTGCCCGTCGGGGAACCGGTCGGCGACCCGGTACGCCCAGCGCACGGCCAGTGCGGTCTTGCCCACCCCGGCCGTGCCGGACACCGCGGTGATCACCACCGCGGTCGGCGCATCGGCGGCAGCGGCTGCGAGCACCGCGTCGAGGCGGGCCAGGTGGACGGCCCGGCCGGTGAACCCTGGCACGTCACCGGGCAGCTGCGCCGGCAGCACGGCCACCCGGTCCGCCGGGGCGGGCTCGGCACCGGCCGGCGACGCGGCCGGCCGCGACACCTCACCGCGCAACACCGCCAGGTGCACCGCCTGCAGTTCAGCGCCCGGGTCGGCGCCGAGCTCGTCCGCCAGCCGTTCCCGCAGCGGGGCGTACACGTCCAGCGCGTCGGCCGTCCGACCGGTCGCCGCATACGCCCGCATCAGCACCGCGGCCAGCGGCTCCGCCAGCGGAAACTCGTCCAGCAGTGCGCGCACCGGCGCCGGCACGACTGCCGGCTCACCGGCCCGTAACTCCGCGTCCGCCCACGCCACCACCGCCGCGAGGTGCTCCTGCCGCCACGAGTCGCGCAGCCGGCCGGCCCACTCCCCCGCCACTCCGGTCAGCGGATCGCCCCGCCAGCACCCGACCGCCTCCCGGAGCAGCCCCAGCCGCTCGCCGTCCCGGCCGGCACCGCGCGACACCTCGAGCAGCCGGCGGAACCGGTGCAGGTCCACCTCGTCCGGGTCGACCTCCAGCACGTACCCGCCGGCCCGGCGGGTGATCCGGACGTTCGGGTCCGACGCGGCGGGCCCCCGTTCGAGGCAGCGCCGCAGCCGGGTGATGTGGGTGTGCAACGTGCGCCGCGCCCGCTCCGGCGGATCCTCCCCCCAGACCCGATCCACCAGCACCTCCACCGGCACCAACCGGCCGGCGTCGACCGCCAGCGCCGCCAGCACGCCATACTGCCGCGGCCCACCCACCGCCAACTGGGTCGACCCGGCCCATACCTCGACCGGACCCAACAGCCGGAACCTCACCTCGACACGGTCAGCGACCAACCATCCCTCCTGCGAACCTCGGGCACTACCCCTCCTCATCGGTGGTGCCTGCACGCGACGAGCGGAACCGTCACGTCCCCCAGCGCCAGTGAACCGTCTCGGGTTGGGTGCCGCCTCGTGTCTTGCGATGGATGCGGATCATGGCGAAGAGAGGCACCCGGCCGAGCAATGGAACGCGCGACGCTAGTCGAGACCGGATCCTCCCCAAACACGCCATCGCCGTCCGCCTCCTCGGCCGCCTCCTGCGCGGATCGGCGCTACCCAACCGCCGCGCGATGCCTGTCGTCTTCCGCCGACCCGGCTTGCCGCCGCAGCCGAGCGGCGAGCAGCGATCCGGCGCAACCGGCGCCGGCGCCAACGCCGAACGCGAAGCCGGGCGAGATCCGTCCCAGGGCGACAGCAAGGCCGATCAGTCCGCCGAGCACCAGGAGCACCGCCGTCGCGGCGCCAAGCATCCCGACGACGAGGCGGAAAGTGCGACCCCAGTCCTCCGGATTCAAGAAGTCGAGCACCAACTCCAGCGGACTGCGCGGTGCCTCCACCGTCCGCAACCCCGGCCGGCGCCGACCTCTTCTCGCCGCCTTGTGCACACGCGGTGAACCGACATCGAGCGGGCGATGAATGAGCTCCGGCGCTGGCGCGCGCGATGAATGGTCCACTGTGGCAGTCGTCCCTCGAAGCCGGCTTCATGGCGTGCTCAGCCAGCCAGGCCGCAGGTGCTCCAGCCTGGCCGAGTTCGCGGTAGGGACGCGCCCGGCGCCTGTCCAGGCCGGGTCGGCCTGGACGACATCGGACACTCACTGCGACGAGAAGCATAGGCCATCGGGTCGGCCGCAGCGAGCACTCACTGCCGCTCCGACAGGGCTGACCAGCAGGTTTGTCATCCTGCACGTGAAAGGCCGACCTATCAGAACTCCGAGATCAGTGACTCTGTGTAGTAAGAATACAAATCGATGCGGCACGGTGTGACACGAAGAATGCCAAAGTCGGCCATAGATGACGTAGAGTGCGCGTCCGACAGAGAGAGCCCCCGTCGAGGGTTCGACGGGGGCTCTCTCCAGACTCCGGATCGAAACTGCTTCGCGGTAGGGACGATCCGGACGAGGGACCCCGGGGACGGTTCGCCCGTCCTCGGGGTTTCCTACCCGACCTCAGCCGGGTGTCCGCAGGGGTTGGTCAACTTGCCCCCGGCAAGACATCAGTTGGACGCCGGTGTCCGCACCCACCATTCCTGGGATCCTGCCGACTTCGATGCTGCCGCCCATCGGCGTCCGCCTCCCCTCGCGAACCTCCACCCCGACGCAACGGGACAGCGTGCTCGGATCTCGACTTACCGTTTGACATGTCGAACACCCCTCGCGAGAACCGTACCACCCCATGACGCGACAGTCGAACGCTGATAAAAACTCGCGGTATGCTTGCCGGGGCACGGACATGAGGGGGTGGCGATGGCACAGGCAACCGTCGACGTCGGCGGCCTGTACGCGGCCCTGGACGCGGCGCGGGCCAGCAAGGAGCTGTCCTGGCGGCAGTTGGCCAAGGAGATCGGGGTCAGCCCGTCGACCATGACCCGGATGGGCAACAGCCAGAAGCCCGAGATCAACGCGTTCGCCGCGATGGTTCGGTGGCTCAACATGCCGGCCGAGACCTTCATGATCGACGAGGACACCGCGCCGCGGGAGGAACCTCCGCTGCTCGCACAGCTCGCGCCGCTGCTGCGGGCACGCACCGACCTCGACGCCGACGACGTGCGGTATCTGGAGGAGCTCATCGGCGCCGCGGTGCGCCGGTTCGACAGCGAGCGGGGCACCGGGCGGAGGTAGTCGTGAGCAACTGTCACAACCAGGCCGACATGCGCGCGCTGGCCGCCGAGGAACGCGCCAACCTCAACCTCGGCCCCTTCGCCGCGCTCAACCCGTACGACCTGGCGGCCGAGCACGGGATTCCGGTGTACGGGATCTGCGAGCTCATCGAGAACGGCTGCACCACCGAGGCGATCGAACACTTCACCCGCCGCCAGCTCGGCAAGTGGTCCGCGGCGCTCGTCCCGCAGGGAACCGGCCGGTTCATCATCGAGAACACCGCACACAGCCCCCGACGCCGCCGCTCCAGCGTCGCGCACGAACTGAGCCACCAGTTGCTCGAGCACGAGTTCGACAGCGTTCTCCTCGCCGACGACGGCTCGTGTCGTTTCGACAAGGAGAAGGAAGGCCAGGCCAGATTCCTCTCCGGCCAACTCCTCATCCCTGACCAAGCCGCGGTCCGAGCCGCCTTCCGGGGCACCACCAACTACCAGCTCGCCGCGCGCTACGGCGTCAGCCCCGACTTCGCCCAATGGCGCATGTCCGGCGCCCGCGTCATCGCGGATCGCGCCGCCAGGAAACAGGCCGGCGCCGAGGGAATCCGCGACTTCGCCCAACACAGCCGTAGCTACCCGTCGGCTGCACGCCGACCGAACGGTCCACCGCCGGTCACATCAGAAGAGGGTCAACGGCTCGCTCCGTGGTGACCGCGGTAGCTCGGCCAGTTCCGGTAGGCGAGCCCGTACCTCGTCGTGGAACTGGCGGGCGAGCAGGAGCGCGTCGGCATTGTCGGGAGTGTGCACGAAGACGGTGGGTGAGCGGCCCTCGCGCAGCCAATCAGCGGTGACGTCGACCCAGCGCTGCCAGCCCTCGACGGTCCGCGCGGAGTCGTCGCGGCCGAGGTAACGGATGATCGGCCGGTCGGTCAGCGCGCGCGACCGGAACGGCAGCCGCGGCTTCTTGCTCCAGGCGTCCCGCTCAGCGTCGCTGCTCGGCGGACTGCGGAAGAACGCGGTGGTGTCGAACGGGATCCATTCGGTGGCCGTGCCGGCCAGGATTTCTTCCAGCCGGCGCGCGGCGTGCACGTCGCTGAAGAATGCGGGATGGCGGACCTCCACGGCGTACCGGTACGACCTGCTGAGGCCGCGCAGGAAGCCGGTGAGCGCGGCCAGGTCGGCGGGTGCGAACGAGGCCGGCAGCTGTATCCAGAGCGCGTGCGCTCGCGGTCCGAGTGGCTCGATCGCTGCCATGAACGCGGACAGCGGCGCATCGACGTCGACGAGCCGACGGTCGTGCGTGATCTCCCTCGGCAGCTTGAGCACGAAGCGGAAGTCGGCGTCGGTCTGCTCCGCCCACGCGGTCACCGTGCTCCGCGCCGGAGTCGCGTAGAACGTCGTGTTCCCTTCGACGGCGTTGCACCAGCCGGCGTAGCTACGCAGGCGTTCCCGCGCCGGCGAAGGCGGCAGGAAGCGACCCCGCCAGGCCTGGTGCGTCCACATCGCGCAGCCGACATGCAGACGCACAATCCACCTCCGCCAGGAACACACCACACTCGCCGTACGCGTCAGCGCGGGCGGCGCGACGGATCGTAGATCCAGACGGCGTCGCGGCTGCCGCACTTGGTGCACGACTTCGCCCCGAGCTGCTTCCGGAGCCGGTCGGCCGAGCCGGGACCGCTCGTCAGAATCGCCGTGCCGCTGCTACCGAGCAGTCCGCCCAGCAGCATGGCCCGGCTGTGGTCGGCGAAGCACTCCAGGCAGTGGAAGCCGCCCTCGGTGATGGCCCGGGTCTGCGGCGCGTCGATCCCGTACGCCTCGCTGAGCACCGGCATCAGCCGTTCCATGTGCGTCCGCAGCGGCACGTCGAAGGTGGTCCGCAGCAGCGCGACCTTGCCGGCCGCCGCGTCAGCCGCGAAGGACGCGAACTCGTCGTGCAGCTGGTAGCTCGTGCCGTCGACGGTCAGTTCCCGGCCCGTCCCGCGCGAGCCGGTGCCCTCCGCGGCCGACGCGGCGTCGCCGAACAACACGAAGATCCCACCCCGGTCGTCGGCCGTGTTCGCCTGCCGGGTCCGTTGCCGGCCGAGCAGGTGGAACAGGTCCTCCTTGGCCAGCAGCGCCTCGATCAGCCCCGAGTCGCGCGCGTCCTTCGCCGAGGCCAGCCAGAGACCGACGGCCTCGCCGCTGGAGTCGCGGACCAGGCTGTACGACCGGTCGACGGCGGCCGCCTGCCGGCGCCTGAACAGGGACATCCGAAAGCTCCTCAGCCTCGTCCGATCACCGATGTCGCACCGCTGTCCGAACGGTCAGCCGAGACCGAGCCAACCCTTGACCGCGCCCCACGTCTTTCCAGCGATCGCCGACCCATCGCTGGAGAGGTTCCCGAGATTGTACGAAGCCGAGTGCCAATCCCCGAAGCTGAGCCCGATGCTGTCCGTCAGGTATATGCCGGCCTCGAAATCGTTCGGGTCGGGGTAACCGGCGTCGTCTATCCCGTACGTATCGTAGCCACCGATGAAGAGCGCAGCCTGCTCACCCCGGCTGTGACTCCCTCGGTCTCGCGCCGCCAGATGCGACCAGCCAATCGACGGTCCGTGCTCCACGATTCCGAATGGGCCCCAGCCGAAGCTGATCGTGCCGCCCTGGAACGTGAGCCCCCAGCAGAGGTACAGGCAGCCGCCGAACCCCAGCGTCGTGTGTTCCCAGACGTAACGTTCGCTGACGACCATGGCACAGAGTAGTGCGTCGTCCAGGTTGCCGGCGGCGGCATTGATCATGGGTCCGAACCTGCCGGTGCCCTGCTGCTGCTTCTGCTGGTCCTGCAGCTCGCATCGGCTCGGGCCGGTGTTGCCGGTGAGCATGTGTCCGACCGATTCGATCCGGTCTCTGGCCGAACACAAGCCGCTCGGGTCGGTCCGGTGGGTCGGAGCGTTACCGGCGTACGTGTAGTCCGGCTCGACCGGTTCGGCCGGGCGTAGCTCGATCGGGTCGGGCCGGGTGAACCGGCCGGTGGGCGAGTCGAGGTCGCGGGCGCGGAGGTTGACGCGGTTCGGCGCGTACGGATCGTAGGTCGCGCCGGTGAAGCCGAACGGCTGAGTCGGCGCGGTCGCGACCAGCTTCGTCTGGGTGCGGATGCCGAACGGGTCGTAGGCGTTGCGCCACCCGTTGACGCCGGCGTTGTCGGTGGTGTCCGTGATCGACCCGATCCAGTCGTGGTGCAGGTAGAAGTTGCCGGTGCCGGTCTGCATCGTCAGCGGCGTGCCGTCCGGGCCGGTCTCGTGGTCGCCGATGAGGCTGTTCGTGGCGTCCAGGTAGGTGGCGAGCTGCGGCAGCCCGCCGTCGCCGTTGACGTCCCACAGCTGGGTGCGGAACAGCGCGCCGTTCTGGTTCACGGTCACCCGGTTGCCGTCCGCGTCGTTGACGAATGTGGTCACCGTCGCGCCGCTGGTGATCCCGGTGAGGTGGTTGCCGGCGTCGTAGGTGTAGGTCCGCGTCCCGTCACCGGTCTGGTTGCCGTCCGCGTCGTAGCTGTAGTTCGTGGTCGCCGCGCCGGCGGCGGTCGACGTCAGCTGGTCCGCGGCATCGTAGGCGTAGCTGGTCGTCACACCGCCGGCGACGCTGGTCGCCCGGTTGCCGACGGCGTCGTAGGTGTAGGTGATGGCGGACCCGGCGGGGCAGCCCGTGGCCGTGGTGACCGACGGGGTGCACCCGGTCAGCAACCGCCCGGCCGGGTCGTAGGTGTAGTTCTGGCTGCCGGCGGCGAGGCCGGCGCGGGCGGCGTCGATCCGGGTCGGCTGCCCGGCGTTGTCCAGGGTGAGCGTCCAGGACGCGAGCACCGCGCCGCTGGTCGGGTTGGTGTTGTCCACCTTCGTCAGCCGGCCCGCCCGGTCGAAGGTGTGGGCCTCGGTGTACCCGTTGGTCGCCGGGTACTTCGTCGTCACCTGGTTGCCGGCGGGATCCCAGCCGAAGACGATCTGATTGCCGCCGACGGTGTGCGAGACGCGGCGCCGGTCGGCGTCGTAGGTGTAGACCGTGGCGCGGCCGTCGGGGAAGGTGCGGGTGGTGATGTCGCCGTTCGCGTTGTAGGCGTAGGAGAACCTGGTGGTAGCGCCGGGGACGCCGACGGTCAGCAGCCGTTCCTCGTTGTCATACGTGAGCGCCCGGGTGCCGGTCGCGTCGGTGACGGACGTCGGGTTCCCGTTCTTGTCGTAGGCGTATGCCAGCGGCCTGGTCGCGTCGGAGTAGGCGACAGCGGTCACCTCGCCGCGCGGGTTGACGGTTCGGGTGGCGGTCGTGCCGCGCGCGTTGACCGACGTCGTGCGGTTGCCGTCAACGTCGTAGCCGAACGACCGGGCCCGGTTCAGCGGGTCGGTGATCTTTTTCAGCTGGCCCGCCGCGTCGTAGTCGTAGGTCGTCACGTGTCCCTTGGCGTCGGTGCGCCGGGTGAGGTTGCCGACGGCGTCGAAGGCGAACCCGGTCTGCGCGCCGGCCGGATCCCGCGCCGACGTCACCCGCCCGAGCGCGTCGTAGCCGCGGGTGGTCTTGCGGCCCAGCGGGTCGGTGGCCGACGTCGCGTTGTCCAGCGCGTCGTACTCCGTGGTCGTGGTGTGGCCCAGCGGGTCGATGACGGAGGTGCGGTTGCCGGCCGGGTCATAGCGGTACTGGGTCGTGTACTGCGCCGGCGTCCCACCGGCCACGTTCCCGCGCGGGTCGACCATCGTGGCCTGGCGGCCGTCGCCGTCGTACGTCCAGGTGGTCCTGTTCCCGAGTGGGGTGGTGGCCGATGTGCGGTTGCCGTCCGCGTCGTAGCCGTAGGTCGTGATCTTGCCCAGCGGGTCGGTGACCGTCTGCAGGCGGTCGACCTGATCGAAGGCGTTGACGGTCTTCGCCCCCGTGCGATCGGTGACCGACGTGGGATTGCCGTTGCCGTCGTAAACCGTCGTCGTCGTCCGGCCGAGCGGGTCGGTGACGACCCGGGGACGGTTGAGGCCGTCATAGGTCGTGCGGGTGACGGCCCCGGTCGGATCGGTCACCGACGTCTGGTTGCCGACCCGGTCGTAGCCGTACGTCGTGGTGTACGACCCGGCCGGTGCACCCGCCAGGTTGCCCCTGGATGAGGTCATCGACGCTCGGCGGTTGGCAGCGTCGTAGCTGAACGTCGTCCTGGCGCCCAGCTCGTCGGTCTGCGAGACCACGTTGCCGTTGCCGTCGTATCCGGTCGTGGTCTGCTTGCCCAGCTGGTTGGTGGCGGTGGTGGGGCGGTTGAGCGCGTCGTATGCCTGGGTCGAGGTGCCGCCGGCCACGTCGCGGGTCGACGTCCGGTTGCCGTTCACGTCGTAGCCGTAGGTGGTGACCCGTCCGAGCGGGTCGGTGCTGGTCCGCGGCAGGTCGTCGTCGGTGTAGCTGAACGTCGTGGTGTAAGCGGTGGGGGTGGCGCCGGTGACGTTGCCGCGCGGGTCGGTCGTCGACGTCGCCCGGCCGGCACCGTCGTAGCCGAACGTGGTCTTCGCGCCCGACTGGGTGGTCTGCGCCGTCACGTTGCCGGCCGCGTCGTAGGTGTGGGTCGTGGTCCGCCCGGCCGGCGTCACCGTCGTCGCAAGCTGACCCTTCGCGGTGTAGGTGAGCGTCGACGTGCCGAGCGGCGTGACGACCTTCGTCAGCCGGTTCGACGTGTCGTAGGTGTAGTCGGTCCGGACCCCACGCCCGTTCGTGTGGCTGCTGATGTTGTCCGCGGCGTCGTACGTCCACGACTCGGTGCTGCCGCCGGCGTTCGTCCGGCCGGTCAGGTTGCCCCGGGTGTCGTACGTCATCCACGTGCTGCGGAACTCGCCGTCGGTCTCCGAGATGACGTTGAGGTCAGGGTCGTAGCTGCGGGTCGTGGCGTTGCCGAGCGGGTCCGAGTGCGACAGCAGCGCGCCGCCGGCGTACGCGTCGGTCCAGACGCCGCCGTTGGGGTCGGTCATCGTGGCGATCTGCCGCGTCGCGTCCCAGCCGAACGCGGTCACCTTGCCGGCGCTGTCGACCTGCCGGGTGACCCGGCCGGATGTCGCGTCGTACGTCGTCGTCGCGGTGTTCAGCCGCGGGTCCCGCACGGTGCTGAGCCTGTTGCCGGCGTCGTAGCCGTACGTGGTCGTGCCGGCGTTGAGGCCCCGGACGCTGCTGAGCAGGGTCCCGGTGTAGCCGTACTGGACGAACCGCCCGTCCGGCAGCGTGGCTTTGGTAAGCCGGCCGCCGGTCAGCGTCATGGTGACGACCCGGCCGGCGGCGTCCGTGACGCCGGCCAGACCGGCCGCGCCATAGGTGAGCGTGAGACCCACTCCGCCGGCGTCGAGGATTGCGGTGAGCCGGCCGGTCGCGTCGAACCGGCGGGCAGTCCGGTCGGGCGCGGTGACGGTGAACGTGCTGCCGGCGGCGGTCAACCTGTAGCGCACCGGCTTCGGTGCGGTGTACGTGCCGTCCGCGTTGCGGGTGAACACGATTCGGGCGCCGTCGGCGTCGACGAGCGTCTGCGCGTTGGTACCGGCGACCAGGCTCGCCTCGAACCCGGTCGACCAGCCGCGGCCCAGCAGACCGACGCGGTCAGTGTCGGACCGGTAGTGCCGCTCCAGCGCGAACGTCGTGCCGGCGCCGGGCAGCGTCGCGTCGGTGCCGGTCTCGGTGAGCGCGCCGGTGCCGGTGTTCACCGGGTCACCGCGGTGCTGCTGGTAGGCGCAGGTGCAACTGCCGGTGAGCGACGCCGGGACCGAGGAGTACTGCCGGGCCGGCCACGACTGACTCGTCACCGTGCCGTTCGGCTGGCTGATCGTGACCTTGTACTGGACCCCGGCCACGAACGGCGCGCCCAGCAAGTACCACACGCAGTTGAAGCCGGCCAGACACGCGACCTGGTCGGGGTAGTCGAACAGCGGCGACTTCATCGGGTTCTGCACGAAGTAGCCGTTCACGGTGGTCCACGACGACACGGTCCGGGTCAGCACCACCGCGTTGTCAGCGGTCCGGAGGACGGTCAGGGTCAGCGGGGTCGGCGGCCCGCCCGAGACGCTGTGCAGCCAGGTGACACCCCAGATCAGCTCGCCGGGTAGGCCGACCGCCGGGAGCGGCGACTGCGGCGATCCGTCGACGAGCGGCCCCGGGGTGGATCCGCTCGGCCGCGCCCCCGCCGCCAGTGCGTCGCGGACGCGCGCCCGCCACACCGCCGGGAAGCGCGACACCGACTTCTCCCGGTCGACCAGCTTCTTCCGCCCGGTCGCCGTCACCGGGTGGGCCTCGACCACCGTGGCGCGGTACGGCGCGGACGCGGGCGCCGGCCGGGCCGGGGCGGAGCTGGCCGCACTGGCGCCGGTCACGACTCCCCCGACCGACAGCGCGCAGACGAGCATGACGATGAGCGGGCGGACCCGGGCGACCTTCATCGCCGCACCCCCGAGCTGTCGGCACCGAAGCTGGGGGCGGCAGTGGCGACGAGGATTCGACGAGGGACGCGAGTGGATGTCATTGCGGCTCCGTTCCGGGCCGGCGATCCGCCGGTTGCTAGCGGCGGACCGTAGGTCGGGGCGGTGGACGGGAACCTTGCGGAAATCTGGAGAGGCGAGATGCTGCCGCCGAGAGCGCCGCCGACGAACTGCCCGGACGGCACTTGTCGTACGTTCCCGGCACGACTTGACTGGGCGGATGAAGTGGGTGGCGGCCGGGCGTGGTTGAGTTCCGGCTGCTGGGCCCGGTCACGGTCCGGGCCGGCGACGAGCAGGTGGACGCCGGCCTGCCGCGGCAGCGGGCCGTGCTCGCGGCGCTGCTGGTCGACGCCGGCCGGCTGGTGACCCTGGAGACGCTGATCGACCGGGTCTGGGGTGAACGACCGCCGGCGAAGGCCCGGGACGCGCTGTACTCCTACGTCGCCCGGATCCGCCGGCTGCTGACCCGGGTCGAGCAGGTCGACGGCACCCGGGTGGTCCTGGTCCGGCACACCGGTGGGTACCTCCTCGACGTTCCACCTGCCTCGATCGACCGGCTGCGCTTCACCGACCTGACCCACCGGGCCCGGACGGCCGACCGGGCCGCGTCCGACCGGGCCGCGGACCTGGCCGCCGCGCTGGCCCTGTGGCAGGGCGAACCACTCGCCGGCACGCCCGGCGCCTGGGCGGCGCGGATACGGCAGTCGTGGACGGAGGAACGGATCGAGGCCGCGACCGAATGGGCGGACCTCCAGCTGGCGACCGGCCGCCCGGACACCGCGCTGCCGGTGATCCGCCCGCTGGTCGCCGAGCACCCGCTCGCCGAACGGCCCGTCGCGGTGCTGATGCGGGCGCTGACCGCGGCCGACCGGCCCGCCGAAGCGCTGGCCGCGTTCGCCGACGCCCGCCGGCGCCTCGGCGACGAACTGGGCGCCGAACCCGGCCCGGAACTGCGCCGCCTGCACGAGTCCGTACTGCGCGGCGAGCTGGATGGCGGCGGTCCCGCGGCCGAGGACACCGGTCCCCCGCCGGCCGGCAGGTGGCGGACCGACGGCCCGGCGCCGGCGCAACTGCCCGCGAACGTCACCGGCTTCACCGGTCGGACGGCCGAACTGGCAGCGCTGGACGCCCTGCTGGACCGGCCGGCGGACGTCCCGGCGGTCGTCGTCACCGCCGTAGCCGGGACCGCCGGGGTGGGCAAGACGGCCCTGGCGGTGCGGTGGGCGCACCGCGTCGCCCCCCGGTTTCCCGACGGGCAGCTCTACGTGAACCTGCGCGGCTTCGACCCCGGCGGGCAGGTCGAGTCACCGGCCAACGCGGTACGCGGGTTCCTCGACGCGCTCGGCGTGCCCGCCGAACGGATCCCCGCCGGCCTGGACGCCCAGACCGCCCTCTACCGCAGCCTGCTCGCCGGCCGGCGGATCCTGGTCGTGCTGGACAACGCCCGCGACGCCGACCACGCCCGCCCGCTGTTGCCGGGCAGTCCGACCGCGCTGGCGATCGTCACCAGCCGCAATCCCCTCACGCCCCTGATCGCCGAGGGCGCCCACCCGCTGACCCTCGACCTGCTGACCAGTGCGGACTCCCGAGCGCTGCTGGCGCGGCGCACCGACCCCGACCGGGTCGCGGCCGAACCGGACGCGGTCGAGGAGATCATCTCCAGCTGCGCACGGCTGCCGCTGGCACTCGCCCTGGTCGCCGCCCGCGCCGCCACCCACCCCACCTTTCCGCTGGCCGCGCTGGCCACCGAACTCGCCACCGCCGGCGACCAGCCCGGCCATCCGGACACCGGCGACGTCCTGGGCCAGGTACGGGCGGTCTTCTCCTGGTCCTACACCACCCTCACCCCGGCCGCCGCCCGCCTGTTCCGCCTCCTCGGCCTGCACCCCGGACCGGACGCCACCGCGCCCGCGGCGGCCGGCCTCACCGCCGCGTCCCCCGCCGACACCCGCCGATCGCTGGCCGAGCTGACCCGCGCCGGCCTGCTGACCGAACACGCCCCCGGCCGGTACGGCTGCCACGACCTCCTGCACGCCTACGCCACCGACCTCACGCAGACCGTCGACTCCGACGCCGAGCGCCGAGCGGCCACCGCCCGGCTGCTGGATCACTACGTCCACACCGCGCACACCGCCGAACGACTCCTGGACCCGGGCGGCGACCCGATCCAGATCCCCCTCGCCCGACCGGCCCCCGGCACCGCTCCCGAACAGCTCGGCGACCTGCCGGCGGCGCTGGCCTGGCTGACCGCCGAACACCAGGTCCTGCTGGCCGTGCAGCGACTCGCCGCCCGGACCGGGTTCGACACCTCCACCTGGCAGCTCGCCTGGGCCCTGGACACGTTCCTGAGCCGGCGGGCGCAGTGGCCAGACCAAGCCGGTACATGGCAGACCGCGCTAGCCGCCGCCGACCACCTCAGCAGCCGCACCGCCACCGCGTACGCCCACTGCCGCATCGCTCTGGCCGCCAGCCTGCTCGGCGACTACGACCAGGCCCTACACCAGCTGAACCGCGGTCTCGACCTGTACACCGAAGCCCGCGACCTGGCCGGGCAAGCCCGCACCCAGCACGGCCTCGCCATCCTGTGGGAGCTGCAGGACCGATTCGGCCCTGCCCTTGAGCACGCCGAGCGGGCCCTTGTGTTGTACCGGGCCGCCGGTGATCCCCGTGGTCAGGCGATCGCGCTCAACGGAATCGGCTGGAATCACGCCCTGCTCGGCAGGCACGCTCAGGCCCTCGCCCCCTGTGAGCAGGCCCGCACCCTGTTCCAGCAGGCCGGCGACCCCGAGGGGGAGGCCGTCACCTGGGACAGCCTCGGCTACGCCCACCACCACCTCGGCCACCACACCGACGCCGCCGGCTGCTACCAGCACGCCCTCACCCTGTACCGCGACCTCGGCGACCGCTACCAGGAAGCCGTCACCCTGACCCGCCTCGGCGACGCCCACTCCGCCACCGGCCGACCCGACGCCGCCCACACCGCCTGGACCGAAGCCCTGACCATCCTCACCGACCTGCGCCACTCCGATGTCGACGCCGTCCGTGCCAAACTCGCGCAACCTCAGCAGCTCAGCCCACCGATCGCCGCCGCCAGCCCGCCCGTCGGAGCACTCGGCGGCACCGGCGAACGACACTGACGACGAGTCGAACCGATGACCTGCTCACTACGAGCGACCCAAAGGACCCGGGGCAGGCCCGCAGACCCTCGGCGGCGCGCGCGACACCGGCCATCACCATGCCTACCAGAGACAAGACCCCGGGAAAGCCTCTCTGCCGGCCGGGTCGGAATCATCCTCGACGCCAGGTAGTTCGGTGGTGAATGATCGCAATCGGAGTGACCAGGTACGGCGGGCCGGACGCGCTGCGCGAGATCGGTGTGCCACCCGAGCCGCTCGGCGCGTCGGACGTTCGCATCCGGGTGACCGCGGTGGCGGTGAACCCGACCGACACCGGCGTGCGCAGCGGCATGCGTGACGACAAGCCGAGTCCGCAACCGCCGGGCGTGGTGCCCGGCATGGACGCGGCCGGCGTGGTGGTCGAGGTCGGGACGGACGTCGACACCGGCATCGCTGCGGGCGATCGGGTGATGGCCGTGGTGGTGCCGTCGGGCCCGCACGGTGCCTACCGCAGCGACCTGGTCGTTCCCGCCCGGTCGGTCGTCGGTGTTCCGGCCGGCGCGTCGGACGTCGAGGCGGCCACACTGCCGATGAACGGGCTGACCGCACGGTTCGCGCTCGACTCGCTGCGATTGCGATCGGGGCACGTGCTCGCGGTCACCGGCGCGGCCGGTGCTGTGGGCGGCTATGTGATCCAGCTCGCGAAGGCCGAGGGCATCACCGTCGTCGCCGACGCGGCCGAGCCGGACCGCGACCTCGTCAAGCAACTCGGCGCGGATGTCGTCCTGCCGCGCGGTGACGGATTCATCGCGGCGGTGCGCGAGCGTTATCCCGACGGCGTCGACGGCCTCGCCGACGGCGCGCTGTTCAACGCGGCAGCGCTGGCCGCGGTCAAGGACGGCGGCCGGATGGCGACCGTGCGCGGATGGGACGGCGGCGACCAGGACCGCGTCACGGTCATCCCGGTGCGGGTGGCCCAGCACGCGCAGGAGTGGGAGGCCCTCGACCGGCTGCGTGAGCAGGTCGAGAACGGCGTGCTGACCCTGCGCGTGGCCGACGCCCTGCCGGCGACACAGGCCGCGGCCGCGCACCGGCGACTCGAAGCAGGCGGCGTCCGCGGCCGGCTCGTCCTGCAGTTCTGACCACGTCCGACCGGTGCGGTGCCGTTCCAACACGTAGTTGGATGGATGCGGTGTCATACCGGCACCCGTACCCGTACCGGCACCGGCAAGATCCAGAAGTACCGGCTGCGGCTAGCCTGTGCGCAGAGGGAGGGCGGCGATGACCGGACCGCTTGCCGGGCTGAGGGTGATCGAGCTTGCCGGGATCGGGCCGGGTCCGCACGCGGCGATGATCCTCGGTGATCTCGGCGCGGAGGTGGTGCGGGTCGAGCGCGCGGGTGGGGCCGGCCTGGACGTCTCCGGCGGCGGTCCCGACCACCTGCTGCGCAACCGGCGCTCGCTCGTCGCGGACCTGAAGAACCCCGCCGACCGGGACCTCGTGCTGCGGCTGATCGGCCGGGCGGACGTGCTCATCGAGGGGTTCCGGCCGGGGGTGGCCGAGCGCCTCGGCGTCGGGCCCGACGAGTGCGCCGCGGTCAACCCCCGGCTGGTGTACGCCCGGATGACCGGGTGGGGTCAGGACGGCCCGCGCAGCGCGACCGCCGGGCACGACATCAACTACATCTCGCTGACCGGGGCGCTGCACGCGATCGGCCGCCCCGGCGAGCGCCCGGTGCCGCCGCTGAACCTGGTCGGCGACTTCGGTGGCGGTTCGATGTTCCTGCTGCTGGGCATCCTGGCCGCGCTGTTCGAGCGGAACGCCTCCGGCAGCGGCCAGGTCGTCGACGCGGCCATGATCGACGGCGCGAACGTGCTGGCCCAGATGATGTGGGCGATGCGCGGGGTCGGCCAGTGGAGCGCCGAACCGGGTTCGAACCTGCTGGACGGCGGCGCGCCGTTCTACGACACCTACCGCTGCTCGGACGGGCGCTGGGTGGCGGTCGGCGCGCTCGAGCCGCAGTTCTACGCCGCCCTGCTGCGCGGGCTCGGCCTGGACCCGGCGCAACTGCCCGGCCAGCTCGACCGCGACCGGTGGCCGGAGCTGCGCACCCGGCTGGCTGAGGTGTTCGGGTCGCAGGACCGGGACCACTGGGCGGCCGTGTTCGAGGGCACCGACGCGTGCGTGACGCCGGTGCTGTCCTTCGACGAGGTCGCCGGGCAGTCCTACCTGCGGCAGCGGGGGAGTGTCATCGACGTGGCGGGCGTGCCGCAGGCCGCGCCGGCGCCGCGGTTCTCCCGCACCCCCGCGGTCACGCCGCGGCCGCCCCGGCCGGCCGGGGCGGATACCGACGCGATCGTCCGGAGCTGGCTGTCGGCACCCGGCTAACCTGCCGATCCAGTGGTTGCCGGATCGTCCGAGATGCGGACGATCATCTTGCCCCGGTTGGCCCCGCGGAGCATCTCGCGGAACGCGTGCACCGCCCGGTCCAGGCCGTCGACGACCGTCACCGTGCTGACCAGGCTTCCCTGTCGCAGCCAGTCCGATGCCTGCGCGACGAACCCGTCGTACGCCGCGAGATGCTCGCGCACCGTGAACCCCTCGACCCGCAGCCGCTGGGTCAGGATGGCGATCAGGTTGCGCGGGCCGGGCCGTTCGCCCAGCGCGTTGTACTGGTTGATCGCACCGCAGACGACTATCCGGCCGTGTGCGCGGATGGACCCCAGCGCCGCCTCGAGGTGGTCGTCGCCGACGTTGTCGAAGTAGACGTCGATGCCGGTCGGCGCGGCCGCCGCGAGGGCTGCCGGCAGGTCCGGCACGTGGTAGTCGAACCCCGCGTCGTAGCCGAGCTCGTCGACCAGCTGCCGCACCTTTGCGGCCGACCCGGCCGAGCCGACGATCCGGCCGGCGCCGAGCAGCCGCGCGATCTGCCCGGCCGCCGCGCCGACCGCACCGGCGGCACCGGAGATCCACACGTCTTCCCCCGGCCGGATGCGGGCGACGTCGCGGAGGCCGACGAAGGCGGTCAGCCCGGTCATGCCGAGCACGTCGAGGTGCGCGGTGAGCGGGATCGACGGGTCGGGCACTATCCGGCGCAGCCCGCCGGCGGGGACCAGCGCGTGGTCGCGCCAGCCGTACCGGTGGCTGACGACCGTGCCGACCGGGAAAGCCTCGGCTGCCGAGGCCAGCACGACACCCACGGCGCTGCCGTCCATGGGCGCGTCGAGGTCCCACGACGGGTACCCCGGCAGGACGGCGGCCATCCGCACCCGCATGTAGGGGTCGACCGACATCACCACGTTGCGCACCAGCACCTGACCCGGCCCGGGGTCGTCGAGCTCGACCTGCACCGCGCGGAAATCGTCGTCCACCGGCTCCCCCCGCGGCCGGCGGACCAGGTGGATCTCGGTCGCTCGCGTCACCCGTCGCGCCTCCCCTCTCCGTTTATCGGCTATGAACGTCCGAATCATAGGTGCCGGAACGCGCTGGAGGCTGGACGAGGCACCCGCGTACGTCTACCGTCGGCCTCCGATATTCGGATGCGGAAGGAGGGGATGGATGCCCGAGGTCTCGAAGACGACCGATGGTGCGTTGAACATCCTCGAGTTCGTCGGCGATCGCGGCAGCACCACCATCGCGGAGGTGGCCCGCGAGCTGGACCTCTCCCGCACCGTCGCCTACCGGCTGCTCAGCACCCTGGAGGTCCGCGGGTTCATCCGCCGGACCGAGGGCGTCTACCGGCTCGGCCCCAAGCTCTTCGCGCTCGCGCAGCACGTCGAGTGGGCCGTGCGCGACGCGGCGCATCCGCACATGGCCGCCCTCGTCGACAAGCTGCGGGAGACCGTCGTCCTCGTCGTCCGCGACGGCAAGGAGTCGCTGTCGGTCCACCGCATCGTCAGCCGCGACCACATCGTCCAGGTGAGCTACCCGCCCGGCCTGCGGCACCACATCCTCGACACCGCGGCCGGCCGGGTGATGGCCGCGTTCGCCGACGCCGACGACCTGCGCCGCCTGGTCGGCAGCCGCCGGTCGGTCGCCGCCGAGCTCGGCCGGATCCGGTCCAGCGGCTTCGCCGTCGGTATCGAGGAGAACCAGGCGGGTCTGGCCGCGCTGGCCGCGCCGATCAGCTCCATCGACGGCGTGGCGGCGAGCGTGGTCGTCTACACGCCGACCGAGAAGGATCGGATGACCGCGGTGGCGAAGGCCGGGGACGTGGTCCGCGAGGCCGCGGCCGCGATCAGCGACCAGCTCACGTCCAGCGAGGACTAGCGCCTGGCCCAGAAACGTTGAATCGTGCCGGTCGCCGGCCCTGCCACGGCCCGGATCACGTAGCCAACATCGCTTGACGCGGCATTAGCGCGACGGCGCCGGGAGCTGTGCCCGTACGTCCGTTTTGGCGATCTTGCCGGACATCGTGCGCGGCAGCGGATCCGCGGTGAGGTGGAAGTACTTCGGGATCTTGTAGTCGGCCAGTTCCCGGCGGCACAGCGCGCGCAGCGACTCCTCGTCGAGGCCGGGGTCGTCGGTCACGACCACCGCGGCCGGCACCTCTCCCCAGCGCTCGTCCGGCACGGCCACCACGGCGGTCTCCCGGACCCGCGCGTCGAGCAGCAGCACCCGCTCGATCTCGCTCGGGTACACGTTGAGCCCGCCGGAGAGCACCATGTCCTTCGCCCGGCCCATGATCCGCAGGTAGCCGTCCGGGTCGAGCCGGCCGAGGTCGCCGGTGCGCAGCCAGCCGTCGACGAGGACCTCCGCGCTGGCCGCCGGGTCACCCCAGTAGCCCTGCATGATGCTCGGCCCGCGCAGGCAGATCTCGCCGACCTCGCCGGCCGGCAGCGCGTTGCCCGCGCCGTCCCGGATGGACAGGTCGGTGCCGTAGTTGACGACGCCCGCGGAGCCGGCCTTCCGCTCGAAGTCCTCCTGCGGCAGGGACGTGCCGACGCCCGAGCTCTCGGTCATGCCGTACCCCTGGCCGATCGGGATCCCCCGGCGCGCGTAGGTGTCCAGGGTCGCGGCGGACGGCGGCGCGCCACCGGCCTTGGCGACCCGCAACGTGGACAGATCCGCGGTGGCGAACCCGTCGAGCCGGGCGAGCTGGTCGAAGACCACCGGCACCGCGGGGAACACGGTCACCCCACCGCCGGCGAGCTCGCGCAGCGTCCGCGCGGCGTCGAACCGCGCGTGCAGCACGAAGCGTGCGCCGCTGTAGTACGTCGGCGCCCAGGTGGCCATGATGCTGCCGGTGAAGGCGAGCGGCAGCACCAGCAGGCAGGTGTCGAAGCGGGTCATCGTCTCGGTGATGGCGAACGACGTCGCGGCCGCCAGCGTGTTGCCATGCGTGAGCACGGCTCCCTTGGGCCGCCCGGTGGTGCCGGAGGTGTAGCAGATGAACGCCGGCAGGTCCGCGGCCGCGGTCGTCCGCGCCACGGTGCGCAACCCGTCCGCGTGCTCGCCGGTGACCGGGGTCGCCCAGGCGGGGGCGTCGGGACCCTGCCAGTAGGCCCGCACCGGCAGGTCGGCGGCGAGCCGGCCGCCGCGGTCGGCGAACGGGCCGTCGGTCAGCAGCGCCGACAGGCCGGCGTCCTGGCAGATCCAGCTCAATTCGGGCGTCGTGAGCCGTACGTTCAGCGGCACGACGATCGCGTCCAGTGCCGCGGCGGCCAGGATCGTCTGGATGGTGGCGACCCCGTTCTCGCACAGGTAGCCGATCCGGTCGCCGGCGCGCAGTCCGTCCCCGGCGAGTTGGGCCGCGACCGCCTCGACGGAGGTCGCGAGCTCGCGCCAGGACAGCGACCGGCCGGCGCACTGCAGGGCGACGGCGTCCGGGGTCCGGGTGCTCCAGTACGCCAGGCAGGCGGTGATCCGGGGATGTGACATGGGCTGGCTCCTCCGGCTGTCTGGTTCGGCAGGTGACCGGCGCTCACCGGGTGTCGCGGAACCGCTCGATGACCGGCGTGGAGAGGTCGGTGTCGTCGTGCTTGCCGCGCGCCTGGAACGGGATCGAGGCCAGGATGCCGTCGGATGCCGGCTGGAGGTGCCGCCACTCGGAGTGGACGCGACGGCGGGCGATCTTCCACGAGCCGTCGCGGCGCTCCCACTGGTCGAGGTAGCGGCCACCCGCGATCAGGTCGTACGCGCAGCCGGTCCCGCCGAACATCCCGCCGAGCGGCGCGTCGGCCCGGACCCGGTGGTACGCCGTGATGAGGGCCTCGCTCACCGCGCGGTCGCCGTCCAGCGAGATCAGGATGCTGCCGACGAAGTGGTGGGTCTGGTCCAGCGCGGCCGCGAACAGCTCACGCGAGCTCTCCATGGCCGGCCGCCAGGGGTTCTCGCCGCCGATGGACGAGACCCACCAGGTGGCGTCATCGTGGAAGACCTGCGCGAGCAGCTCCCACCGGCGCCGGTCCACGCAGTGGCAGTAGAGGTACATCCGATCGGCGATCTCGGCGCGGGAGGCGAGCGCCCCGAGCGCGTACTGATCGGCGTCGTAGCTCATCGGGCCTCCGGGTCGGCATGGGGATGGGCGGTGATCCAGGCGTCGAGGACGGAGACCAGCTCGCCGATCTGCGCCGGCTGGCCGGACAGGTAGTGCCGGCCGCCGGCGATCGGGCTGAGCTGCTTGTCCTCGTGCCGCACCGCGTCGTAGAGCTCCCGGGCGTGCGACGGGAAGCAGCTCTGGTCCGCGGTCCCGTAGACGACCAGCGTCGGCGCGGCGACGCTGGCCAGCAGGTCCGGGCCGTGACCGTGGCTGCGCGCGCGGGACCACTGCGACAGCCAGGCCCGCAGCGTCGTCAGGTGACCCAGCGTGGCCGGCTGGAAGTTGGCGTTCCACGGCTCGCCCCACAGGGTGCCCGGCGCCCGGTCGTTGTGGTCGAGGCCGAGGTCGAGGTGGCGCGGGTCGGCGCAGACGCCGTGCACGACGAACGGCAGGTCGTGCACGCCGCGCTCGGCCAGACCGGCGAGCCCGCGCTCGGCCCACGCGGTGATCCGGTCGTTGCGGGCCCGTTGCGCGGCGCGGTACGACGCCACCCACGCCTGGTCGTACGGGGGGCCGTGCCGCGGGTCGAACATGTCGAGCGCGGAGTCGCGGTCGAACGGCCGCTGCTCGTCGCGCACGCTCGGGTCGAGCGTCTCGGTGAGCAGCTGCGAGCGCCCGGGGTGCGCCATCGCCAGCACCAGCAGGTCGGCCGGCGGCAGGTCGGCGCGGGTCAGGTCGGGGCCGCCGCCGCAGGGGGCGGAGGTGATCGTCGGCCGTTCGGCCTGGTTCTGGTACATGGCCGCCAGCGCGCCGCCGCCGGAGTTGCCGACCAGGACCACCCGCCGGTACCCCTCGTTCCGCAGGTGTCGCACGACCGCGCCCACGTCGACCACGCAGTTCTCCAGCAGCAGCGCGGTGTCGTTGCCGAGGTAGCGGGTGGTCATGCCGACCGCGTCGTGGCCGGCCGCCGCGACGTGCTCCAGCGCGTAGTGGCCCATGAAGTTGGACGAGGGGTGCAGCAGCACCACGACGGTCCGCGAGCGCCGGCCGGCCTCGGCGCGGTGCCGCACGCACCACAGCGTCCCGGCCAGCCGGGCGACCCCGGAGTAGACCTCGTTCGCCGAGGCCACGTCCGCCATCGGGACGGCCAGGAGCTCACCTCCACCCGGCACCGACACTCCCTCCCGTTCGATTTTCGGAGAGTATTCTCCGGAAAGAGGAGGTGGCAAGAGCGCCGGACGGGTTGACAGAACCGGCCGGACGGTTGAGGGTGGCGCTGACCGATTATCGGAGTCTGACCTCCGATATGACCGGAGGGGGCGGGATGGGCGCGCAGACGGTCCTCATCACCGGTGCCGCGCGAGGGCAGGGCCGCAGCCACGCCCTCGCCTTCGCCCGCGCCGGGAAGAACGTGGCGCTGCTCGACGTCGCCGCCCCGGTGACCTCGCTGCCGTACCCGACCGGCACTCAGGACGATCTCGACGAGACGGCCGCATTGGTGCAGAAGGCGGGCGTCCGGGCCCTGCCGCTGCGCTGCGACGTCCGCGACGACGGGCAGGTGGCGGACGCCGTCGAGACGGTGTGGTCGGCGTTCGGGTCGATCGACGTGGCGGTGATCAACCAGGGCGTCTGGAGCACCGGCCGGTTCTGGGAGATCTCCGAAGCACAGTGGCTCACCACGTACGACGTCAACGTGCACGGCAGCTGGCGGGTGATGAAAGCGCTGGCGCCCAGGCTGATCGAGCAGCGCGGCGGCAGCGTGGTGCTGATCGGCTCGACGTCCGCGACGGTGCCGACCTCGAACTACGCGCACTACGCGTCGTCCAAGGCGGCGGTCGTGCAGCTGGCCAAGATCTTTGCCCTCGAGCTCGGCGGCTACGGCGTCCGGGTCAACTCGGTGAGCCCGGGGCTGGTCGACACCCCGATGATCCATTTCCAGGACGTCTACGACCGGCTCCGGCCAGGTGCGTCCAAAGAGGACTTCCTCGCGGTCGGCTATGCGACCACGGCGCTGGCCGGACGCGGTCACCTCGCCGCGGAGTCGGTTACCGCGGCGGTGCTGTGGCTGACCTCCGCCGGAGCCGGCGACGTCACCGGGCTCGACCTGGTCGTCGACGCCGGCAACCGGCTGCTCCCGCGCCGCAACCCGAACCCCGCGATGCCCAGTCCGGAGGCCGGCTCATGACCTACTTCGTCTCCGTCGGCGATGTGCCGCGCAAGCGGCACGTGGCGCACCGGCTCGACGGAGCGCTGCTCTACGAGGAGATGATCGGCGAGGAGGGCTTCTCGTCCACCTCGTCGCTGCTGTACCACCGGCGCATCCCGGCGGCGATCGTCCGCTCGTCGGTCTGGGCGCAGCCCGGCACCGAGTTGCACGAGAACGAGCCGCTGATCCCGCGGCACTTCACGCTGCCCGACCTGTTCCCCGACGGCGGCGCCGGCCGCGACCCGGTGTGCTCCCGCCGGCTGGTGCTGGGCAACGAGGACGTCCGGATCTCCTACGTCGTCGCGAGCGAGCCGTCCCCGTTCTACCGGAACGCGATCGGTGACGAGTGCGTGTTCGTCGAGAGCGGCAGCGCCCGGGTGGAGTCGGTCTTCGGAGCGCTCGAGGTCGGTGCCGGCGACTACGTCGTCATCCCGCGGGCCACGACGCACCGCTGGCTGGTCGGGCCCGGCGGGCCGCTGCGCGCGTACTGCATCGAGGCGAGCTCGCACATCACGCCGCCGAGCCGCTACCGGTCGAAGTACGGCCAGTTCCTCGAGGCCGCGCCGTACTGCGAGCGCGACCTGCGTATCCCGCGCGGCCGGCTGCTCGCCGAGGACGCGGGTGCGGACCCGGCCGCCGAGGTCGACATCTACATCAGGCACCGCGGTGGGCCCACCGGCATCGCGGGCAGCGTGCACACCTCGCCGCACCACCCACTCGACGTGGTCGGCTGGGCCGGCTGCCTCTACCCGTACGCCTTCAACCTCGCCGACTACGAGCCGATCAACGGCCGGGTGATCGAGCCGCCGCCGGTGCACCAGGCCTTCGAGGGCCGCAACTTCGTGGTCTGCAACTTCGTGCCGCGCAAGGTGAGCTACCGCGAGGGCGCGGTCACCGCGCCGTACTACCACGCCAACGTCGACAGCGACGAGGTCATGTTCTACGTGGCCGGCCGCTACGAGGCGCGCGCCGGGTCGGGGGTGCGCCCCGGCTCGGTCACCCTGCACACCTCGGGCCACTCACACGGCCCGCAGCCCGGTGCGTACGAGGCCTCGATCGGCGTCGAGGCGGTGACCGAGACGGCGGTCATGGTCGACACGTTCCGACCGCTGCGGCTCGGCGAGGCGGCACTCGCGACCGACGACGGGGTCTACCTGACCTCGTGGCTGTCACCGGCGCCCTGAGACCCGGACGGCTCGAGAACCGGACGGTCTGAGACCCGGACGGCTTGAGACCCGGACGGCTTGAGAACCGGACGCGACCGGCCACCCACGGCCCCGCCTGGCGGGGAAGAAGGAGAAGTACATGTCACGCCTGCAGGGCAGGGTCGCCATCGTCACCGGCGGTGGCCGCGGGCTCGGGCGCTCGTACGCCCTCGCGCTGGCGGGCGAAGGCGCTGCCGTCGTCGTCAACGACCTGGGTGGCGGCCTGCACGGGGAGTCGGCGACCGCGCCGACCGGGACGCCGGCCGACGAGGTGGTCCGCGAGATCCGGGCCCGCGGCGGCCGGGCGGTCGCCGACGCCTCCGACGTGGCCGACTGGGACGGGGCGCACCGGCTCGTCGAGACCGCGGTCGGCGAGTTCGGCGACGTGGACATCCTGGTCAACAACGCCGGGATCCTCCGCGACCGGATGCTGGTGAACATGTCGGCCGAAGAGTGGGACGACGTGATCCGGGTGCACCTGCGCGGGCACTTCTGTCCCACCCGGGCGGTCGCCGCGCACTGGCGCGCGCGGGCCAGGGCGAACCCGGCCGAGCCGCCGCGCGAGGGCGTGCTGATCCACACCACCAGCATCTCCGGGCTGTTCGGCAGCCCCGGCCAGGCGAACTACGCCGCGGCGAAGTCCGGGATCGCGACGTTCTCCTACGAGTGCCACCTCGAGCTGCACGAAAGGCTCAACGTTCGTTCCTACGCCATCGGCCCGAGCGCCCGCACGCGGCTCACCGAGAACTCGCCCGCGGCCGTCGACGCGGTGGCCCAGCCGGAGAGCGGTTTCGACTTCTTCGACCCCGACAACGTCAGCCCGTTCGTCGTCTGGCTGGCCGGCCCGCAGTGCACCGCGCCGTCCGGAAGCGTGTACACGGTCGAGGGCGACGAGGTCACCCTGGTGCAGCCGTGGACCGCCACCCGGAAGATCAAGGCCGGCAATCGCCGCTGGACCCTGGAGCTCCTCGACGCGGCCGCCCCCGGGCTCTCGGCGCAGTCGGTGTCCGCGTGACGGCCGAGCCCGGGACCGTCGAGCCGGCCACCGTCGAGGGGGGCGCCGTCGAGCTGGGCGCCGTCGAGATCGCCGACGTGGTCCGCTATTCGGGCGCCAGCGGCGATCGCAACCCGCTGCACTACGACCCGCAGTACGCCCGGGCGGCCGGGTATGACGGGCTGTTCGCGATGGGCGCGCTGCACGGCGGCTGGCTGGTCTCGCACGCTGTGACCCGCGGGGCGGCGATCCCTGCGTCCGGGCCGTCCTCGGTGCGGTTGCGGTTCCGCGAGATCGTGCCGCTCGGCGTGCCGCTCACCGCCGAGGTCGGGGCGGTCGACGGCGGCCACGAGGCGGTGCTCCGGAACCCGCGGGTGTGCGCGACCGCGCGCATCGTGAGGCTGGCTGAGCCGCCGGTGCCGGGCGGCGGCCGCGACGAGCAGCGCACCCGGTTCCCCGTCGAGGAGGGCGCCGCCCGCGCCTTCGCCGCCGCGGTCCGCTGGCCGGACCCGGTGCCGGCCGGATCGGCGGTACCGCCGACCTTTCCCACGGTGCTGAGCTTCTGGCTGCCGCAGCCCGACCCGATCGCCCGGGTCGGCCTTCCCCCCGAGCGCACCCTGCTCGGCGAGACCGCCGTGGAGCTGGCCGACGGCCCGCTGCGGGTCGGCGAGGTCTTCGCGGTGCGCGAGTACGTCGGCGCCGAACGGGCGCGGGCCGGCTCGGCCGGCGAGCTGCGTCTGGTCGACCTGGTGGCCGAGCTGTCCGACCGGACCGGGCTGCGCGCCCGCTACCGCAACACCTTCGTGCTCACCCCGCCGCCGGCCACCGCGCCAGATCCGGCCGGCACGCGGCTGCGCGGCAGCCGGGACCCGCGCACCGGCGAGACCTACTTCCCGCGGCGGGCGCTGAGCGTCGACGGGACCCTGCGGGACCTGGAGCCGGTCGACCTCGCCCCGGGTGCGGTCCTGCACTCCTGGACCAGCTTCGACGGGACCGACTTCGGCCAGGTCGATCTCGCCGACGGCGTCCGGCTGCAGACGCGGCTCGGCCCGGGGCCGCACCAGATCGGCACGGCGTACGTCCTGGCCGGCGACGTCACCGGAGAGTGGTGGTTCGCCCGTGCGTGAGGTGTTCGTGGCGGGGACGGGGATGGCGCCGTTCGGCCGGCACCCCGCCGGCAGCGCCCGCGCCCTCGCCCGCCGCGCCGGTGTCGCGGCGCTGGCGGACGCCGGCGTCACCTTCGCCGACCTGGACGGCTTCGTCGCCGGCTCGGCGCACCCGCTGACCCCGCGTGGCGTGTACCTCGCCAAGGAGCTCGGCGTCACCGGGCTCGCCGTGCTGCACGCGGAGCACGCGTCCGCCTCAGGGCTGGCGGCGATGCATCAGGCCTGGGCGCTGGTGGGCGCCGGCGCGGCCGAGGCCGTACTGGTGCTGGGCGTGGACTGCCCGGAGCGGGAACAGTCGGTGCTGTCGATCATCGAGGGCGAGGGCAACCTGCCGGCGCCGGCGCTGTTCGCGATGTGGGCGGCCCGGCGGATGCACGACCGCGGCACCACCGACCGGCACCTGGCCGCGGTCGCCGCCAAGAACTGGAACTACGCGCGCGCCAACCCGTTTGCCGCCCGCCGCTCCGCCGCGCAGGTGACGATCGAGCGAGTGCTCGCCAGCCGGATGGTGGCCCCGCCGCTGACCAGCATGATGTGCACGCCGTGGGGCGAGGGTGCGGCCGCCGCCGTCGTCTGCTCGGCGGACTTCCTGGCCCGCCGGCGGAGCGGCGGACCGCCGGTGCGGCTGCGCGGATCCCACGTGCAGAGCGAGACCTACGCGCCGGGCCATGTATTTTCCGGCGCCATCGTCGGACCCCCGGCGATGAGCCGGGCCGCCGCCGCGGCGGTCTACGCGAAGGCCGGCGTGGCGCCCGCCGACATCGACGTCGTCCAGGTGCACGACGCCTTCGCCATCGAGGAGCTCTTCTACTACGAGCTGCTGGGCTTCTGCGCCGAGGGCGAGGCCGACGGGCTGGTCGAGCGGGGGGCGTTCGGACCCGGGTCGCGGGAGCGGTTCGGCCTGCCCGAGTTCTCCACGCACGGCGGCCTGCTCGCCGGCGGCCACCCCGGCGGCCCGACCGGGGTCGCCCAGGTGCACGAGACGGTCCGGCAGCTGCGCGCGGGTAGCCGGCTCGGGCTGTGCCACCTGCTCGGCGCCGGCTCGGTGGCCATCACCCAGGTCTACGAGCGCGCAGCGTGATCGGGCCCGACGTCGCCGGTGCGGCCGCGGCCTGGCTGCGCCAGCACGCGCCGGCGTACGAGGTGCCGGGGCCGGAGCCGCTGTCCCCGTTCGAACCGCTCCGCCCGGACGAGGAGCGGGCCCACGTCCACCTCGCGCGGCGGTGGCAGGCGCACAAGGCCGCGCACGGCTGGGCGGCCCTCTCGCTTCCGCCACCGCTGGGTGGCCGGGGGCTCCCGCGGGCCGCCGACGTGGAGTTCTGGGACGCCGAGTCGCGCTACCGGCTGCCGACGCACGTGCTCGAGGTCACCACCCGGATGGTGTTGCCCACGCTGGTGCAGTGGGCGCCGGAGAAGGTCGGCGACATCGCCCGGCTGATCTGCGGTCGGGAGCTGTGGTGCCAGCTGTTCTCCGAGCCGGACGCGGGCTCGGACCTCGCCGCGCTGCGCACCCGCGCGGAACCGAGCGGCGACGGTGGCTGGCGGGTCAGCGGCCAGAAGGTCTGGACGTCCTGGGCGCACGTCGCCGACCGCGGCTACCTGCTGGCCCGTACCGGCGGTGCGGGGCACGCGGGCCTGAGCGCCTTCACGATCGACATGCGGGCGCCGGGCATCTCGGTGCGGCCCGTCGTCCAGGCCACCGGCGCGGCGACGTTCAACGAGGTGTTCCTCGACGACGTACGGCTGCCGCCCGGCTGCTGCCTCGGGCCGCCCGGCTCCGGCTGGGCGGTGGCGATGACCACGCTGATGAACGAGCGGCTCGCCGTCGGCGCCGACCAGATCCCCTACCAGCGGCTGCACGACGAGGCGAAGGCGCGCGGGCTGCTCGGCGACCCGGAGGTCGCCGCCGCCCTGGGCGACGTCCGCGCCCGGCGGATCGTCGTCGAGCAGCTGCGGCAGCGGATTCTGCACGCGGTCGCCCGGGGCGCGGACCCGGGGCCGGAGGGCTCGGTCGCCAAGCTCTACCTCGCCGAGAGCGTCCGGGTCGCCGCCGGGGTGGCTCGGCTGATCCAGGGGCCCCAGCTCGCGCTGGAGTCGCCGCTGAGCCGCTTCGCCCTGGCCTGGCCGGGCATCAAGAACGCCGGCGGCACGGACGAGATCCAGAAGTCGATCGTCGCGGACCGGCTGCTGCGGCTGCCCCGGGAGCGGCCGCCGTGAGCGAAGCGGAGGAGCTGCTCCGGGAGCTGCGGCGGGTGTACGCCGCTGGCCCCGGGAGCGACCTGGACGCCGGGCTGCGCCAGCTCGGCCTGCTCTACGCCGGCATACCGGAGCCGAGCGGCGCGGGCGGGAGCCTGACGCTGCCGCTGGCCGTGGCGCAGGAGTGCGCCCGGCACCTCTCGTCGCCCGGCTGGACGCTCACCGGGGTCCTGGCCGCGAGGACACTGCTGGCGGTCGCCGACGCCCGCACCTGCCTGGACGAGGTCCTGGCCGGTGCCCGGCGGACGGCGGTGTGCTGGCCGGGCCTGCTCGGGTCCGAGGCCGCCGTGCTCGACGGAGCCACGGCGGACCGCCTGGTCCGCGTGCGCGGCCACGACGACGGCTCGGCCGAGGTGGTCGTGGTCGACCTCGGCCGCGCCGGCCGGAGACCGCTCGACGCCCTCGACCCCACCCGCCCGCTGGCCGGTGTTGCCCTCGAGGGCGCCCCGGTGCTCGCGTCCGGCCGGCTGGCCGCGGCGGCGGCCCGCGCGCTGCGCGCGTTCTGGCTGCTCGTACTGGCCGCGGACTGCGTGGGCACGATGCAGGCATGCCTCGACCTGGCGCTCGTGCAGGCCCGCGACCGCGCGGCGTTCGGCCGGCCGATCGGGGCGTTCCAGGCCGTCCGGCACCGCTGCGCCGACCTGTACGTGGACGTCGAGACCAGCCGGGCGGCCGTCACCGAGGGCGGCGTCGCGTGGGCGGCCGGCTCCGACCTCGCCCTGGTGGGGGCGCTGGCCGCCGCCTCGCACGCGCTCGACGCGGTGGTGCGGGTCGCGGAGGCGGTCGTGCTCCTGCACGGAGCCATGGGGTTCACCCGCGCCGGGGCGGCGCAGGCGTACCTGCGGCGTGCCTACGCGGTCCAGGCCCTGGCGCCCCGCGTGCGGGAGACTGCGGATCGAGCTCGCCACCGCCTGACCGTGCTGGCCCGCCGGCCTCCTGGCTCCTCGGGCTCTGGCGGCCCTGCGATGCGCACGCTGGAGACCGGCTCGGGCCCGCGGCCCGGCCCGGTCAGAGGGTGGGCAGCACCGTGTTGGACGGGTCCGTGCCCTTCCCACCGGTGGCGAGCCCATGACTCGCCCGGGTGAACAGCGGGGCCCCCGGCAGGTCGTCGCGGGACCAGTCCACGAGCATCACCCGCCGGGCGATCCGCCACTCCCCGTCGCGGCACTCGAAGCGGTCTAGCGCCCGCCCGCCCATGACGCGGAGGTGGATCGCGTCGTCGCCGGCCGCGGGCGCGAGCACCAGCGTGGTCTGCGGACCGACCGGGTGCACGACCAGGTTGTACGACTCGACGTGCGCCACCCCCGCGTCGAGGTCGAGGTCGATGAACACGTTGGTCACGTGGTGCTGGCTGTAGGCAGGCAGGTCGCCGAAGCCGTCGATCACCCGGTCGGCGAACTCGCCGGGGCCGGCGTCCGGCGGTCCGTAGCTGCGCCGGTCCACGGCGTCCGGCCAGTAGGCGGAGACCAGCAGGTCCTTGTCCCGCCGGTCGATCCCGCGGCAGTACCGGGACAGGACGTCCCGGATCTCCAGGCGGGCACTGATCTCCTCCAGCTTGTACAACCGGGTGCCGCCCTTCGCTCCGCGAGTGACCGATAAACGGATACTATGCTCCGGACGGCACGAGGTGGCAAGACGGGAGAAGTCATGGCGGGGGAGCAGGCCGGCCCAGGAACCAGCCCGGCGCTGGACGTCTTCTACGCGACCGAGGAGGCCTACCTGGCCGGCGCGCTTCCCGACAGGGAGGCGCGCGCGGCCTACCGCGGCTGCTTCACCGAGGACGTGGTGATCCGGGAGCCGGAGTCGCTCCCGTACGGCGGGGTGTGGCGCGGCCGCGACGGGGTGGAGGCCCTGGTCCGCCGGCTGCGCGAGGTCTACGACGAGGCGCGCTTCGACGATCGCCGGGTCTTCGCCGCCGGCGACGCGATCTTCGTGCTGCTGCGCAGCCGGGTCCGCGCCCGGGCCACCGGTCGCCGGATGACCAACTCCGTGCTGCAGCGGATCGAGCTCCGGGACGGGCTCATCGCCACGATGGAGATCTTCCACTGGGACCCGGTGGCGATCCGCGACCTCTGCGACACCGGGTCGCCCGGACGGTAGCACCCCCTAGATCTCCGCGACCGGAGCCGGCAGGCTGCCGTTGGCCTCGCCGATGTGCTTGGCCAGCCCGCCCGCGGAGAAACCGCCGTCGACCGGAATGTCGGCGCCGGTGACGAAGCCGGCGGCGTCGGAGAGCAGGAAAGCCACGACGTCGGCGACCTCGGCCACGCTCGCCGCGCGGCCCCACGGCGTCGCCCGGGTCATCGCCCGGAAGTTGTCCGGGTTCGAGGTCGTCATGGGGGTCTCCACCAGTCCGGGGTGCACGGCGTTCACCCGCACTCGCCGCGCCGCGAACTCGATGGCGGCCGCCTTGGTGAGACCGCGGACCCCCCACTTGCTCGTCGCGTAGGCCGCGGTCTGGTAGCCGGCGAGGGCCACGGCGCTGCCGATGTTGACCACCGAGCCGCCGCCGGACGCGGCGATGAGCGGGCAACCGTGCTTGAGCCCGAGGAACGTCCCGTCCAGGTTCACCGCCATGACCTCGCGCCAGGTGTCGTACGACGTGGTGCTGACCAGTCCGGGCCGGGCGATCCCGGCGTTGTTGACCAGACCGTCCAGCCGGCCCTCCCGCCGCCGGATGTCCGCCACGACCCGGATCCAGGACTCCTCCGAGCTGACGTCCAGCTCGGCGAACCGGGCGGCGGCGGGCGGCAGCTCGGCGAGGAGCGCCTCGCCGTCGGCCCGCAGGACGTCGGCCACGACGACCGTCGCCCCGGACCGGACGAGTCGCCGCACCTCCTCCGCGCCCTGACCGCGGGCCCCACCGGTGATCAGGACCACCTTGCCGGCGTGCTCTTGCATCCTCATCCCCCGTTCCGATAATCGGAGATAAGTCTCCAAGTTTAGCCGCGCTGACGCTGCGCCGGCGAGGTCGATCGGTTTCGGCGATGTTGCCGGCTTGTGCTTGACGGCACTCGGGCCTCGGTGGTTGAGTGTGCCGAAGTTCGGAGGTGATCCTCCGAAAAACGGATAGGCGCCCAGGGGGACGGTGCCGGTGGGCAAGTGCCCGGACCCACCCCCTCCCCGACGACACGGCGGCCGGTAGCCAACGGCCGTTCGTCCCCAGGGCTCGGCTTGAGCCTCGAAGCGAGGTAGGCAGATGAGAAGGAAGAACGGCGCGGCCCTGGGGTTGGTCGCCCTCGGCCTGAGTGCTCTCGCCGGCTGCAGTTCTGACACCGGCGGATCGTCCGGCGGAGGGTCGGACGTCACCATCGGGCTCATCAACTCCTACACGGGTCCGATCGCGACGTTCGGCCCGTCCTGGGAGGCGGGCTACCGGGCCGGCCTCAAGGTGTTGACCGATGGCTCCATGACCGTGGACGGACACAAGCTCGTCATCGAGAAGAAGAACGACAACAGCGACCCGGCCACCGGCCTGAGCGCCGCCAAGGAGTTGCTGGGCAAGGGCGTGAAGCTGATCGTGGGTCCGGCCAGCTCCGCCGTCGTCGTGCCGGTGGCCCGGCTCGCCATGGAGAACAAGGCGGTCTTCATCGCCGGCCAGACCGGCACCGCCGACATCGACGGCATGGGTCGGGGGATCTTCCGCAGCGCCCCGACCACCCCGCAGCTCAACACCGCGGTGGTGCAGTCGGCCATCGCGGCCGGGGACAAGAAACTGCTCTACCTCGGCCAGGACTACGCCTACGGCCAGGGCGCCGCGGCCTCGCTGAAGACCATCGGCGACGCCAAGGGGATCGGCGTCGACTCGGTGCTGCTGCCGGTCAAGACCCAGGACTTCACCGCCGGCGTGGCGCGGGCGCTGGGAAAGAAGCCGGACGCGATCTTCGTCGGCTGGGCCGGTGAGGGGCAGCCGCAGCTGTTCAAGGCGCTGGCCGACCAGCGCGTCTTCGACAGCGCGCACATCATCACGATCGGCCCCACCCGGCCGCAGTTCGAGGCGTTCGCGACCGCGCTGGGTGCCAACCTGCCGAAGGCCGAGCTGATCACCTTCTACGCCGAGGGAACCATGGGCAACAAGGCGGAGAAGGACATGCTCGACGCGCTCAAAGGCGACCCGACCCCGATCGACATCCACCAGGCCGGCGGCTACCTCGCGGCGGAGATGACGGTCAAGGCCATCAAGGACGCCGGCCCGGACCTGGACGTCGACAAGGTCAACACGGCGCTGTCCGGCGCGACGTTCGAGACGCCGGTGGGCACGGTCACCATCCGCCCGCAGGACCACATCCCGGTCCAGCCGATCTTCGGCTACACCATGACGAACGTGAGCGGGAAGTGGATGCTCAAGCTGGTGAAGACGTACGCCGCGAAAGACGTCGAGTCGCCGGTGGTCAAGTCGATCCCATGAGCGAGCGCCGAGTGCCGCAGGTCCGGTCGGCCCGAGGAACGAGGGCCGGGCTGGTCGGAGGTGGCGAGGCCGAGCGGGGAGCGACGACGGCTGGAACGCCCCGCGGGACGAAGGCGCACCAGCCGGGAGGAGCGGCAGTGGGCGCACCAGGCCGCCGGGACGGCGACGCAGTGCTCGTCGGGACCGCACTGAACCTCGTGATCGAGGGCAATCAGATCCTCACCGACGTGCACCTCGAGGTCGGGTCGGGCGAGTTCCTCGCTGTGATCGGTCCCAACGGCGCCGGCAAGACCAGCCTGATCAACGTGCTGAGCGGGGCGATGACGCCCACCTCGGGTTCGGTGCGGCTGCTCGGTCGGGACATCACGGCCGAGCCGCCGCACCGGCGGGCCAGGGCCGGGCTGGGCCGCACGTTCCAGACCTCCAACCTCCTGCTCGGCCGGAGCCTGCGGGAGAACGTGCGGCTGGCGGCCGGCGGCCGGGAGTCCGGGTTCTTCCGGAGCCTGCGGCCGGTGCCGTCGAGCGGCGCCGACCGCGGGCGGATCGACGAGTTCCTCGACCATGTCGGGCTCGGCCGGCATCGCGACCGACCGGCGTCGGCCCTGTCCCACGGCGACCGGCGCAAGCTCGAACTGGCCATCGTCCTCGCCCAGGGGTCCGAGGTGATCCTGCTCGACGAGCCGATGGCCGGCGTCAACGTCGACGACCTGGCCGACCTCGTCGAGCTGATCCGGTCGGTGCACGTCGAGCAGGGCCGCACGATCGTGATGGTCGAGCACCACATGGACGTCGTGCTGGACCTGGCCCAACGGATCGGCGTCATGCACCACGGCGCGATGATCGCGGTCGGCGAGCCCGGCGACATCATCTCGAACGAGACCGTGCAGACCGCGTACATGGGGGAGCCGCTGTGAGCCCGTGGTCCGCCGTCGAGCCGGGAGTGGCGGCGGCCGGCACCGGCCGTCCGCTGCTGGTGCTGTCCGGCGTGCACGCCTACATCGGGCAGTCGCACATCCTCGAGGGGGTCTCCTTCGCGCTCACGGCTGGCCGGGTCACGACGATCCTGGGCCGCAACGGGGTGGGCAAGACCTCGACGCTGCGCTCCATCCTCGGGTTGATGCACCGCGCGGGCCGGATCGAGTTCGGCGGACGGGACCTCACCGCCATGGAGACCCACGAGATCGTCCGCCTCGGCATCTCGTACGTGCCGGAGGACCGTGACGTCTTCCACGGCCTGACCATCGCGGAGAACCTGCGGCTGGCCGAGCGCCGTGGCCAGCAGCCCAACTACGACCGGGTCTTCGAGCTGTTCCCGGAACTGAAGCAGCGACGCAGCCAGCGGGCCGGCACCCTGTCCGGTGGCCAGCAGCAGATGCTGTCACTGGGCCGCGCCCTGCTGCATGACAGCCGGCTGATGCTCATCGACGAGCCGACCAAGGGGCTCGCCCCCCGGCTGGTGCGGGAGGTGGTCGAGACCCTGGAGCGGGTGACCGCGTCCGCCAGCGTCCTGCTGGTCGAGCAGAACCTCGCCGTCGCGCGACGGCTGTCCCACCACGTGGTCGTGCTCGCCCAGGGGTCGGTCACCGCGGACGGACCCGCGTCCGACGTGCTCGCCGACGAGGCCTCCCTGCGTCGATACCTCGGTGTCGGTCCGGACGACTCCCGAAGGGACGCCTAGCCGTGGCCACGTTCATCCTGATCGCCGTCTCCGGACTCGGACTGGGCGCGCTCTACTTCCTGCTCGCCACCGGCCTGTCGCTGATCTTCGGGTTGATGCGGGTGCTGAGCTTCGCGCACGGCGCGTTCCTGTCCGTCGCGGCCTTCGCCTCCTGGCTGGTGCTGCGCTCCGACGACAGCCCGTCGACCTGGCGGCTGGCGCTCGCGCTGCTGGCGGCCACGGTCCTCGGTGGCGCGCTGGCGTTCGTCACCGAGCTCGCCATCATCCGGCCGCTCAAGGGCAGGGAGCTCGAGCAACTGCTCGCCACGGTAGGGCTCGGCCTCGCGCTGGTGGCACTCCTGGCCGCCATCTGGGGACCGGACGAGCACCTGATCCCGCGCACGCAGTGGCTGGACTCGACGAGCTCCGTGCTCGGCGCGCCCATCCCGCACACCCGGTTCCTGCTGATCGTCGCGGCGGCACTGGTGATGGCGGCGATCCGGTTGCTGCTCACGCGCAGCCGCTACGGCCTGATCATCCGGGCCGGCGTCGAGAACAGCGAGATGGTCTCCGCGCTCGGGATCAACGTGAAGCGCTCGTTCACGCTGGTGTTCACCGTCGGCGGCATGCTCGCCGGGCTCGGCGGCGGCCTGGCCGGCTCCTACTACGGTGGCGTCTCGCCCTACCTCGGTGACGGCATGCTGATCTTCTCGTTCATCGTGCTCATCATCGGCGGCCTCGGGTCGATCGTGGGCGCCCTCGTCGCGGCGATCGTGCTCGGGCTCAGCCAATCGCTGGTCAACTTCTACGTGCAGAACGGCATCGGCGACATCTTCGTCGTGGTGCTGCTCGTCATGACGCTGCTCGTGCGCCCGCAGGGCCTGCTCGGGCAGAAGGAGCGGTTGGTGTGAGGACGCCGGCCTCCGTCCAGCGCGGCCTGGTCAAACGCGGCCTGGTCAAGCGCGTCCTGGTCAAGCGTGCGGCGGTCCTGCTGCTCGTCGTGCTGCTGGCCCTGGCGCCTTTCACGAACCGCAACCTCGGGGGCCTGCTGCCGGGTCCGATCAACAGCGCCGGAAGCCTGCAGCTGCTTGCCCTGATGCTGGTGGCCGCCGCGACCGCGGTGACTCTCGACGTCATGTTCGGTTACACCGGCCTGCTCAGCTTCGGGCACGCGCTGTACTTCGGCTTCGGGTGCTACTCGACCGTGGTGCTCAGCAACATCTCCTCGCTCGGGTTCGCCAAGGGTGCCGTGCTGGCGATCCTGCTGACCTTCGTGGTGGCGCTGGCCGGCAACGCGGCGTCGCTACGGCTGACCGGGATCGGATTCAGCATGGCGACCCTCGCGCTGGCGCAGGCTCTCGCCATCGGCGTGGAGCGGGGCTTCCTGCGCAGTGGCGGCGAGGTGGGTGTGACGTACGGCTTCGGAGTGCTCCCGGGCCCGTTCGTCGGCATCGCCAACACCCGCAACGCCTACTGGCTGGCGCTCGCGCTGCTCCTGGCCGTGTACGCGCTGTGCTGGCTCGCGGTGCGCACCGAGGCCGGTCACGTCTGGCAGGCGATCCGCGAGAACGCCCTGCGCACCCGGGTCCTCGGCTACGACGTCTACGTCTTCCAGCTCGGTGCCGGCACCATCGCCTGCACCCTGGCCGGCGCCTGCGGTGCCGTGTATTCGGTGGTCATGGGTGGCGCCAACCCGAGCATCGTGGTCCTGGGCTACTCGCTCTCGCTGGTCCTGATGGTGGCGCTCGGCGGCCGCGGCGTCCTCTGGGGCGCCGCGCTCGGCGGCGTCCTCTACACCTACCTGAACCAGCGGCTCACCGCACTGTCGGACTCGGCCACCGTCACCGGTCTCCCCGAGGTGATCCGGGTGCCGCTCACCCAGCCGAACTTCATTCTCGGCGTGCTGTTCATCTTGATCATCCTGTTCCTGCCCGCCGGCCTGGCGTCCGTGCTCGGGATCCGCCGGCGCCCGCGCGCCGGCCGTACCGACCAGAAACCGCGAGGTGCCGCTCCGGTGCCGGACGACCGGAGGGAGCCGGCCCTCGACGGGTGACGGCGAGCGGATGAGCGGAGTGGGTCAGGCTGGCCGCGCCCGTAACGACCAACCGCCAGTTGAGCGCGAAGCGCGGCCAACCGGCCGCTACGGGTAGACCGTCTCGCAGGGAATACCGTTTCCGTCCGCGTCCATGTGGTTCGGATATCCGTGCGAGCTGTACCAGGAGTACATGGACGTATATGACCAGTTACGGTCCCACATTTCCCGGCAGACTCTCCCGGGGTGGAAATTGAACGCGTCGTAGGCGGCCTGGTACGGATCCGCCGGCGGGGGTGGCACCCGGGGCGCCGGCGCGGGAATGGTCACCGTCCTGGTTGAGGCCTGCGCCGCGGGTGTGACGATGATCGGTGCGAGTGGCGTTACAGCGGTGGTAGCCACCACCGGTGCGGGGGCGGTCACGTTGACGACGGGTGGGCTTGCGCAGCCGGAGCCGATCAATGCGGCACCTGCACTGAGCACGGCCGCGCTGATGAGTCTGCGCATCACATTCCCTTATTCGGTGGACTCCTGAAACATGTCATAATTGCTACTCTACACGCGACGACGGAGCCCTTTACCATTCTCACCGAACCGGTCACCCGAGGTCGGTGGCACGTTCGACATATGTCCCGCTATTCTCCGGGGATAGCTCGCGGAGTCGGCCCGATAAAGTCCACGAATTGTCGAACCCGGCGGGCCGGTGTCAACTCGCCGGCGGGACGGCTCGCCCGGAATCGCCGGACGGCCGCACCCGGTGGTCGATATCGGTGGTGCGCAGATTGCAGCTCGAGGACCAGCAGGTAGCCGACCCCGGCGGTGTTCGCCGGCCGCAGGTCGGGCCCCTACCGCTCCTCTCCCCGGCCGTGCCCGGCGCCGGTCAGCGCAGCATGGAGCGGGGCGTGGGCTGCAGGCGGAGCCGCCGCGGCGGGCCGGTCAGGTGGCCACGCAGATCACGCTCCATTACGAGCGATCTGGGGACAGACGGTGTGCAGACCCGCGAAGGCCGGTTCGGCGCCGAGCGAGATCGTCAGAATTATCCGCTGCGCTGTTCGAGGAGGCTGATGCCGTCGGCGATGCGTTCGGCCTCGGCGATAGCGGCCTCGACAGCGGCGATCGCGTCGTGCAGGTTGGCTGTCAGCGCCAGGTGCCAGCCGAGCTCGACTTTCGACCAGTAGTCCGCGCAGGCGGCGGTGCGCCAGGTGCCACCGCCGGCGGTCTCGAACTCGGAGAAGTCCAGTTGCCAAACCTGATTCGGGCCGTCCGGTGGGGGTCACGAACACCGTCTTGTGCGCTGCGGCGAGCTGGCGGCGCTCCCGCTGGTAGTCCGCGGCGAGTGCAGTAGCAGCCCGCCGCAGCGCAGGATTCTTACGTCGGCGACCCGCAACAGGGCTCTCCTCCGCAGTGCCCCGACCGGGTCTCACGCACCACCCTATCGACCAGGAGTCACGCTCACTGGTTCGCCTCGTGGCGGGTTGGTGCACGCGCTCAGGCCTGCCCTGCTCGCGCTTCGCGCTCGCCGGTTCGCTTCATGTTGCCTCGGGGGCCGAGGCGTCGTCCCAGCGATGTATGGCCGACGCGGCATCAGGTCTTGACGGCGCTCCTGACCGCGTCGAGGAGGGTGGCGGCTCTCCGGTCCGGCACGCCCTCCCGGATATTGTTCATGACATAGCCGAAGGCGAGGCCGGTCGCCGGGTCGGCGAAGCCGATCGATCCGCCGTAGCCGGGAAACCCGAAGGCGGTGGGGCTGTACCAGAAGGCGTCGGGGGTCGGCAGTCCGAAGCCGGTGCCGATCCGGACCGGCGTGCGCAGGATGCTGTCGATACCGCTGGCCTGCTCGACCGTGGCCGCCGCCAGGGTACCGGCGGAGAGAATGCGGTGGCCGTCGACCTCGCCGATGAGCGCGGCGTAGAAGCGGGCGAGCGCGCGGGCCGTGCAGATGCCGTTGGTCGACGGCATCTCGGCGGACCACTCGTCGGGGTTGTTGTGGTCCAGGGGGCCGGGTTGTGGGATCGGATCGCTACGCTTTCTGCCGTGAGTGAGATCGTCACCCGCCTTGAGATGACCTCTCCGCGCCAGCTCGTGCCGGGATCCCCTCCACCGGCTCCGGTTCAGCTGCAGGAGGTAGGTGCCGGCTCCGCGCAGCTCGTTCGCTCGATCTACGCGCGGATCTGGGAGCCCCTTGTGGCACGCGGTCGTATGACTTGGTCCGATGACCGGTGGCGAGAGGAACTCTCCCGTCCAGGAGTGCACTCGTGGGTAGCGCAGGTGGGCGATGAGACCGCTGGCTTCGTGGAGCTGGAGGGTGACGCGAACGGGGACGTGGGCATCGTTGTCTTCGGCCTGGTACCTGAGTTTCAGGGAAGGGGATTCGGTGGTTCGTTCCTCACTCTGGCGACGGAGACGGCGTGGCGGATCGGATCTCTAGCCGGCGGCCCGACTAAGCGAGTGTGGTTACAGACTTCCTCGGGCGACCATCCGCAGGCGCTGGCGAACTACGAGCGTCGCGGCTTTCGGGCCTTCGAATCGAGCGCGGGGCACTGAGATCGCCTGGTGGCAGACGCCGGACGAGGCCGGGCCGCAGCCGAAGGACCGGGTGGTGCGGCTGGCGCCGCTGGCCGGCACGGTCGACCCGGACGTGCGGAGCCTGCTCGGCAGCGGGTCGGCGCGGGTGGCGAGCCGGGACGAGGACATGCAGGTGGTGGCGCAGATCCGCGATCAGATCCGGTCGGCAAGCTACGCGAGGGCGACCGGGTGCCGTCCGCCCGCCAGATCATGCGGTACCTGGCCGGCCAGGTCGTGACCTTCGACGTGTCATGCCGATATCGGCGCCCGTCCTATGCATACGTCCGTGCTATGCCGATGTTTCGCTGATGGGGCGGCGCCGGGCGGTGCTCCGGCAAACTGCCGGCCATGACCAC
Source organism: uncultured Actinomycetota bacterium (assembly GCA_963714145.1). Classification (GTDB taxonomy): domain Bacteria; phylum Actinomycetota; class Actinomycetes; order Mycobacteriales; family CADCTP01; genus JBBWZH01. Next base: position 6,548,441 of record OY970235.1, read on the forward strand.
CAGACGAACGATGATCGCCGCGGGTGCCGGCGCGGTCCTCGCCACGGCGGCCGTGCTGACCGCCGCCACTCCGGCCAACGCGACCTCGAGGTCCGGCTGCGTGTACCCGCGGGTCTGCTTCTACCTCACCCAGAACGACTACTTCAGCGGCTCACCGACCGCCTCGTACCAGGACGTCACCAGCGGCTGGCAGACCCTCGGCTCGCGCAGCCGCGGGTCGGCGTGGATCGTCAACACCCGCAACGATGACGTCGCCCACCTGCACTTCACCAACGGCTACACCGACTGCCTGCGACCCAACAACAACTACTACACCGCCGGCCTCGTCGTGGACAAGATCAGGATCAGCTCCGCCTCCACCTGCTGACCCCGCGGACCGGCCCGTGACGCGCGCGGTGGCCATGGCGGAGCCGCCGCGCGCGTCACATCAAGGCCGCCTTCGGCCCGGCCGGGATCGTCTCGGTGAGGTAGTGCCGCCGCTTCGACACCCGTCAAATGCCCGCATGCACCTTGACGCGGAGCGAGCCGCTCGGCAGCGTCTCGACTTCGCCACGATGCCGCTTGCGTGCCTTCGAACGGGTGGCCAAGCTGTCGACGACCAGGATGTGCCGCCCTCTGGCCCGGAGCGCAATGCCTACCCCTCGCCTTGATGCGCTTGACCTTCCCCCACCCAACTCCCGCTCCTCGGCAGTTCGTCACCGCTGTGTCGATGGGGCTCGCTGGATCATGTGGTGACGTCACGGCGGGATAGCACGACGAGGGTGATGGCGGCCGCGGCAGCGGTGTAGAGGAAGGTGCTGAGAACGGCGCGGCCGATGGCTAGTTCGGCGGTGCCGCCCTGGATGAGGGAGGCGAGGACTTGGCCGGGGAACACGCGATAGCCGGTCGCCCAGGATTGGACAGTGATGTTCTCGATCGGGCCGGCCCAGGCGAAGCCGACGCCCAGCGCGAGTGGCACTATGCGGAAGACGGCAGCGAGGGTGGCGCCGAAGACCGCCCAGCCGGTCACCCCGCCTAACACGGTGGCGTAGTCGCGTAGCCCTGCGACGAGGCTGCCGGCGGAGAACCAGTCGGCGGTGGGAATGTCCTTGGTGGGAGCGACGAGGAGCGACGCGACGAGGGTGCCGGCTTCGGCGACGGCGACCGCGACGGCGGCGAGGAGGAGGGTCCCGATCAGCATGCCGAGGATCACTTGCAGCCGATGGGGATTGCGGGTCAGGACCGTTCGGCGTCGGACCAGGCGGAGCAGCTGGGCCCGGATCATCCGGATCATGGCGCGGTCCCGTGCACCATCGCGAGGTAGCGGTCCTCCAGTGTGGTCCGCAGTGGACTGAGCTCCACCAGCACCATGCCGCTGGCGAACGCAGCCCGATTTATCGCGGCCGCCACGTTGTCTATGCCGGTTGCGGCACCCTGGACCACCAACCGGTCGTCTTGCAGCACGACCTGACGGTCATCGGCGACCAACAGGTCCCGCAACTCGGGCAAGTCCTCGGCGTGCTCGGGCACGACGGCCAACCCCGCGACGACGCCGTCGAGCAGGGCCCGGGTCGGTCCCTGGTAGAGCGAGCGGCCGGTGTCGAGGAGCACGAGCCAGTCGCAGACCTGTTCGAGCTCACTGAGATCGTGCGAGGACTCGAGCACCGTCCGGCCGGTACCCGCCAGCCGGCCGATGAGGGAACGCATGTCCTGGACGCCCTGGGGATCGAGGCCGTTTGCCGGCTCGTCGAGGATGAGCAACTCGGGATCGCCGAGGAGTGTGGCCGCGATACCGAGCCGCTGCTTCATACCGCGTGAGTAGCTGCGGTTGCGGTCGTCGCCGCGACCATCGAGCCCGACCAGGTCCAGCAGCTCCGGGATCGCTGCGGTGGGGTGCCCGGCGACCGTGGCGAACACCCGCAGGTTCTCGGTGCCGGACAGCGCGGGATAGAAGGCCGGGCTCTCGATGAGTGCGCCCACCCGGTGCAGGTAGGCCGCGTGCTCGGCGATCGACCCGCCGAGCACGGTGCCGCTGCCCGCCGTCGGCCGGACCAGGCCGAGCAGCATGGCCATGGTCGTGGTCTTCCCCGCGCCGTTGGGGCCGACGAAGCCGGCGACCACCCCGGACGGAAGCTCGAGGTCGAGGTTGTCGACCGGTAGCCAAGAACGCCGCGGTGTCTTGCCGTTGATGATCAAGCAACGCACGCCGGGTGCACGCGTCGGCAACATTTGGGCAATATAGGGCCCCTACGGCGAGGCGCAAGATCACCCTCCGGCGTAAAAGCCCAGGTCAGACGTGGAGCCGCCTATCGGAATCGAACCGATGACCTGCTCATTACGAGCGATCCAAGGACAAACGGTGTACAGACCTGCGAAGACGCAGCCCAACGACGAGCGGAGCCGCTCAAATTATCCGTTGCGGCCGGCGGCTCGCACACCGCCACCGGTCGATCGTTGCCTGACCTATCATCACCAGTGTGACTGGCAAGGAGAAGCTGCACCTGCTCGTGGACAGCCTGCCCGACGATCAGGCTGACGAGCTGCTGCGCCTCGCCACCGACCTCTATGCCGCGCCGGAGCCACATCCGCCGCTGCCAGCGTTCGTAGGCATGGGCGCCAGCGGCCGCTCCGACATCTCCGAGCGCGCCGACGAGTTCCTGGACGGCTTCGGCCGGTAGCCTGCCGCTTCGTGATCGTCGTCGATACTGGAGTCCTCTACGCCCTCGCTGACCGCGACGACACCCACCACGCCGCCTGCGTCCGCTGGCTGGCCACCGCACGGGATCCACTGATCGTCCCGCCTCCGGTCATCGCAGAAGCCTGCTACCTGATCGGCCGCGCCCTCGGCCCCGGCCCCGAGGCCGCCTTCCTGGACGCCTTCGGCCCCGGCCAAGCCTTCACCCTCGGCAACCTCCTCGAAGCTGACCTGCCCCGCATGGCAGCCCTGGTCCGCCAGTACGGCGACCTACCCCTCGGCGGCACCGACGCCGCCGTCATCGCCACCGCCGAACGTCTCGGCGTCACCGACGTCGCCACCGTCGACCGACGACACTTCACCGTCGTCCGGCCCGCGCATGTACCAGCCTTCACGTTGCTACCGACGTGACCAATATGCTCCGGACGGAACGATGATAACGACCCGCCCCAGTTCATCCGGCAGCCGACCAATTCCGCTACACCACACTCTGCGACGCCACCAAACGGTGCCGGAGTGCCCGCGCCGTCCCACAGAAAGCTCGTGCCCACATATCAGACAGTTCCGGCGAGCCAACAGTCTGTGGGCATTGTCTACTGAGCCTGACTATTTCGAACTGTTTTCCCGAGCCTGAGCACGGACCCCAGCCTGGCAGGCGCTGAGCGCTGGGCTGACGGCCCGACCGGGCGAGCCGATGAGCAGGCCGGCGAGACTCGCCCTGCGCGAACTTGGCGTTCCATCCGGCCGGCACCGCGCGCGCCAGCTCACTCCAGACCTGATTCACCGCGCCGCCATCATCTATGTCATGACAGCCGTCCAATGCGACGCGATCGTGGAGATGGTCCGCCGCTGTCACCAAGATTTGCCCGCCTCGACCCGACCCGAGACGTCTCCGAACCCACGGCCGGGCACCACCGCCGCCTCGCTATCCAACTCCACCGGCTGGTCATCGATCAGCTCACTGCTATCGGCGCTTGCCCACCACCGGCAAGTACACCCGTGTAGCCGTCTGAACGGATCACTGGGTGTGTGTGGCGGGCGTCGGGTGGACGTCTGCGTCATTGCGGCGGATCGTGGCGGGTACGTATGCGGCACGAGGGGTGGCTGGGCGGTTGTCGCGGCTGGCGAGGTCGCGGGTGGGTGTAGGGACAAAGGTCGGAGGCGGGTGTGGGTTCGGCCGGTGGAGCCGGTGCGCGGCCGGCGGGATTGTCAGCGGTTGAGGGTGGGCAGGTGGTGATGGACCCTGCGTCGTTCCCGACGGTGTTGCGGGAGTCGCCGGTGTTCGCCAGGCGCTTTGCCGAGGGGTTGTTGCCGCCGGTGGCGGCGCGGGTGGGGCGGGATCCGTTGGTGATCCGGCCGGTGCACGGGGTTGGCCGGTACGGCGGCACGCTGCGGCGGGGTTTCATCGGTGTCGCCGATCGGATGAACGGGGCGCGGTTGTGCGCGGGGCCGGACAGTCTGCTGTATTGGGATTTCCGGTGCGAGAATGTGGTGCCGAACATCGCCTGGGGTTATGAGCTCGGTGACGGCGATCGGGTGCTGACGTTGCGGCTGCGTCGGGGGATGCGGTGGTCGGATGGTGCCGCGTTCACTGCCGAGGACATCGTGTTCTGGCGGGAGGACATCAGCCTGCACCCGGACCTCGGTGCGAGCAGCACCGCGCTGCTGGCCGGGGGCAAGCCGGTTCGGGTGGAGATGGTGGACGCGTTGACCGTGCGGTACGTCTCGGCCGTGCCGAATCCGCTGCTGCCGGGGCTGCTGGCCGGGCCGGCGAGCATCGGCGGGCTGGCGGGCAACGGTCATGCGGGTGGCGGTGGGTATGCGCCGAAGCACTACCTGGCCCGGTTCCACCCGGCGTACACGTCGATGGCGCAGGTGGACCGGCAGGCGCGGGAGGCGGGATTCGCCGGCTGGGCGGCATTCCTCCTGTATCTGAACGACTGGAGTCGCAATCCCGATCTTCCTTCGGTGACGCCGTGGCTGGTCACCCGGCCGATCACCGACCCGCCGTGGGAGTTGGAGGCCAACCCCTACAGCGTCTGGGTGGACATCGCCGGCAACCAACTGCCCTACATCCACACGGTCACGATGGCCGCGGTCGACGACCTGGAGGGGATTGCGGCGGGAGCCGCCGCCGGGGAATACGACTTCCAGGACCGGCACCTGGCCGTTGCGAGCCTGCCGACGCTGATGGCCAACCAGGGCCGCGGCGGCTACGTCGTCCGCCATGCGCTGGGCCGGGACCTGGACTTCGGGGTACGGCTGAACCTGGCCTACGACGCCGACCGGTACCTCGGTGAGCTGATCCGCAACGTCGACTTCCGCCGGGCGCTGTCGTTGGCGATCGACCGCAACCAGATCAACCAGGTGTTCTTCCTGGGCAGCAGCATCCCCACCGCCACCATGCCGGCCGACGACAGCCGGTACTACCCCGGCCCGGACTGGCGCCTGAAGTGGGCCCGCTATGACCCCAACCTGGCCAATGTGCTGCTGGACCGGATCGGGCTCACCGCCCGCGACCAGGCCGGGTACCGGCTGCGGGCCGACCGCACCGACCGGATCCGGTTGGACTACCAGGCCGTCCTGGCCTTCGTCGACTTCCCCGCCATCGGCGAGATGATCAGGGAGCAGTGGCGGAGGATCGGGGTCGATCTGACCGTGCAGACGGTGAGCGCGGAGGCGATCGTGGCTCGGGCGGTCGGCAACGAGTTGATGCTCTCCGGTCACCATGTCGGCACCGACGACCCGTTCCTGGCGCCGGAGACATTCCTGCCGACCGTGCTGACCAGCTACACCGGCATGATCGGTGTCCCGTACGCGAAGTGGTTCGCCTCCGGCGGGCGAGACGGCGCCGAACCCCCGCCGCCGCTGGCGTTGCTGACCCACGCGATGAGCCTGTACCGGCAGGGCCTGCAGGCCGGCGAGGCCGCCCGGACCCGGCTGGGGAAGCAGCTCTACAAGCTGCACGCCGACCAGGTCTGGTCGATCGGCGTCGTCGGCTTCGGCCTGTCCCTTTACGGCATCTACACCGCCAGCACCAAACTGGGCAACGTCCCGGCCGGGATGCTCAACACCAACCGGCAGAAAACCCCGAGCAACGCCCTACCCATGACCTTCTACTACCGGTAGGCCCTCCGCCTACTACCGGTAGGCCCTCCGCTGTCGTCGGCGTGGGGCGGCGTCTGGCGGTGCCTCTTCGCCGACCTGCCCCGACGTGGGGAGTGTCACGGCGGGTGAGTGTGTCAACACTGGCGCGGTGGTTGACTGAGCTGAAACGAATATTCATGCCTTATGGCGCACTACAAAGCATGAATGCGTATGAATGCGGCAAGCGATGGATCAGCTGTGCTGTTGCTGGAGGCGGGCCGGGGTGGTGGGTGACCGGCCGCCGCGGGTTGGTCGGGAGTAGGTGGTCGGTGTGGGCGAGCCGTACAGCCGGCGGAGGTTTCTGCGGGACGCCGGGTTGCTCGGTGGCGGCGCTGTCGTGCTGGTGGCGTGCACGCCGGCGGCCACGCCGCCGTCCTCAGGGCCGACGGGGCCCGGGGCGGGCGGAGGTGTGCAGGTGGCGGGGCTGCCTGTGGTGGAGGGCGGGCAGGTCGTCACCGACCGGGCGCTGTTCCCGACCGTCTTCCACGAGTCGCCGGAATTCGCCGCGCTGACCGCAGCAGGGAGGCTGCCGCCGGTGGCCGCTCGGGTTGGCCGGGACCCGCTGGTGGTCCGGCCGGTGCACGAGGTGGGCAGGTACGGCGGCGGGCTGCGGCGCGGCTTCATCGGTACCTCCGACCGGCAGAACGGCGCGCGGTTCTGCGCCGGCCCGGATAGCCTGCTGTACTGGGACTTCCAGTGGCAGCACGTGGTGCCGAACATCGCCGCGGACTTTGAGCTGAGCGACGGGGCCAGGGTGCTTACGCTGCACCTGCGTCGCGGCCTGCGGTGGTCGGACGGGGTCCCGTTCACCGCCGATGACATCATCTTCTGGCGGGAGGACGTCAGCCTGGACGCCGAGCTCGGCGGCGGGGGCACTTCGCTGCTGGCCGGCGGCCGGCAGGTCCGGGTCGAGAAGGTCGACACGTTCACCGTCCGGTACCTCTCGGCGGTGCCGAACTCGCTGCTGCCGCGGCTGCTCGCCGGCAACACCGACATCGCCGGGCTGGCCGCCAACGGCCATTTCGGCGGCGGCGGGTTCGCGCCGAAGCACTATCTGTCCGGCTTCCACCCGAAGTACACGTCGAAGGCCCGGGCGGACAGGCTCGCCCGCGACGCCGGATTCGACGGGTGGGCGTCGTACTTCGCCAACCGGGCGACCTGGAGCAAGAACCCGCAGCTGCCGTCGGTCACCCCGTGGATCGTGACCCGGCCGATCAACAACCCGCCGTGGGAGCTGACCGCCAACCCGTACAGCATCTGGGTGGACACCGCCGGCAACCAACTGCCCTACATCCACACCATCACCATGAGCAGCGCCGACAGCCTGGAGATCATCAACCTGCGCGCGGCCGCCGGCGAGTACGACTTCCAGGACCGCCACCTGAGCGTCGCCGGCCTGCCGGTGCTCGTGCAGAACCAGAAGCGCGGCAGCTACACCGTCCACCGTGCCCCGACCAAGGAACTCGACTTCGGTGTCCGGCTGAACCTGGCCTACGCCAAGGACACCTACCTCGGCGATCTGATCCGTACCGCCGACTTCCGCCGCGCGCTGTCGCTGGGCGTCGACCGGAGCCAAATCAATCAGGCGTTCTTCCTCGGCACCAGCGAGCCGACCGCGACCGTGCCGGCCGACGACAGCCCGTACTTCCCCGGGCCCGACTGGCGGCTGAAATGGGCCGCCCACGACCCGGCCCAGGCCAACGCGCTGCTCGACCGGATCGGACTGACCGCCAGGGACAGCTCGGGCTACCGGGCCCGGGCCGACGGCAGGGGCCGGATCCGGCTGGACTACCAGGCGGTGACGGCGTTCGCCGACTTCCCCGCCATCGGCGAAATGATCAAGAAGCAGTGGGAGCAGATCGGGATCGACCTGAACGTCGCGACGGTCACCGGCGAGCTCATCGTGCAGCGGGCGATCGCCAACGAGCTCATGCTGTCGGGCCACCAGGTCGGCACCGACGACCCGTTCCTCGCCGCGGATACGTTCCTGCCGACGATCGTGGCCAACTACACCGGGATGATCGGCATTCCCTACGCGAAGTGGTTCGCCTCCGGCGGCCGCGACGGCACCGAGCCGCCGCCGGCGGTGGGGCTGCTGAAAGACGCGATGCGCCTGTACGAGCGTGGCCGCCAAGCGGCGACCGACGCCGACCGCGCCGCCCTGGGACAGCAGCTCTACCGGCTGCACGCCGACCAGGTGTGGACGATCGGTGTGGTCGGCCGCGGACTGTCCATCAATGGCGTCTACACCGCCCGCAACACCCTGCGGAACATCCCCGGGCGAATGCTCAACACCAACCACCAGAAAACGCCGAGCAACGCGCTGCCGATGACCTTCTACTACCAATGAGCACCCCACCGACCCGCCCGGCCGCCACCCCCGGCCCGGCCGTGCCCGCCGGGCCACGGCGGCACCAGGGCTACCCGCCGCCCGCTACCGGCCCGCGACGGGCTCCCTCGCCCGGGCCGCTGCCACCGGCCGAGAGCCGCTGCGCGCCGGTAGCCGAGTCGCGCGGCGAACCCCTCGCCGGCACCGCCCGCCCGGCCAGCCGCTGGCTGCTCATCGAACACCCCGGCCCGTGGGGCATCGAACCGCCCCGCGACTCGCGTCTGGACGGAGCAGCAGCCGCGGAGCTGTCGGCGTGGGCCGCGTACGCCGGGGTAAAGCTGATGCTGATCCGCCGACCCGGCCGTGACCCCGCCGGCACCAGGCGCTGGGCGTACGTCGACTCCCGACCCGGCCGCGAGGCGTCCTGGTGGGGCCACTGGAGCACGCCCGCCGACTTACTCGACCTGCCGGCACACGTGCCGCCGGCCGGGCCGCCGACCGCGGTCGCGACCTACCTGGTCTGCGTCAACGGCCGGCGCGACCCCTGCTGCGGCGTCCGCGGCCGGCCAGTCGCCGCGGTGCTGGTGCGGGCCCGGCCCGAACAGACCTGGGAGTGCTCGCACATCGGCGGCGACCGGTTCGCCGCCAACCTCCTCGCGCTCCCGCACGGCCTCAGCTACGGCCGCCTCACCCCAGCCACCGCGGTCGCCGTAGCCGACGCCTACGAGCGCGGCCACGTCGAGCCGACCTGGCTACGTGGCCGGACCTGCCTGCCCCCACCGGCCCAGGCCGCCGAACACTTCGCCCGGCAGGCACTCGGCGAAACCAGCCTGGACGCCCTGCAACCCCGCAGCGCGGTCGCCCGCGACGCCAGCACCTGGCAGATCCGGCTGGGCCCGCCCGAACACACCGTGCTCATCCGCCTCGGCCACACCGAACCGTTCCCCCAAGGCTGCCGCTGGCCCGACCCCGAGCCGGCACCGACATTCGAACTCCTGGACATTCAGCCCGGCTGACCACCCAACCCGGCGGGCCGCTGTCGGGAGCTACTCGTAGGAGAAGGTCATGGAGAGGGCGTTGCTCGGGGTCTTCTGGTGGATCGTATTGCGGTCCTCATTTGAGGCTGAAATCCCCCGGGGAATGGTGTGCCCCATAGCTCTCAGGGCGTGGCACAGGTGTTGGGCCAGTAGCCCACGGGTGGGTAGCGTCCCGCTGAGTGGTGTTTCTACATGCCACGAATGGTGGTAGCTACTGACCGGTAGGTACCTACTCTCGCTTCCGAGGTCTCTCTCCCGAGCACACCAGCAGCGAGGCATTCCGTACCGCCGACACCCCAATCCCGGGCGCAGCGGAACGACGCCCGCCGGTCGCTCGCTGCCCGGGTGGGTATCGCGGAGTAGGACGGCAAACAGTCACGGGTCGGGAAAGGTTGAACATTATGCCCACGGTTCGTTCGACTTTCTCTTGGATGCTCGCCGCGCTGTCGTCAATCTTCCTGGTGGCCGGCTGCGGCACCGACGACCCTGCCGCCTCGGGCGGCGGCGCAGCGGGAGCCGCCAACTGCGCGTCCGGCACCTTCACCGTGGCCGGGAACAGCTCGATGAAGAAGGGGATCGCCGCCTGGATCGAGGCCTACCAGCAGCGCTGCACCGACGTGGCGGTCAACTTCGACGGGCAGGGCTCCGGCTACGGACGGACCCAGTTCGTGCAGAAGCACGTCCCGATGGCCAGCTCCCTCGCTTCGCTCACCGGGGACCAGAAGGTGCAGGCGCAGCAGCGCTGCGCACCGGGCGCGGCGGTCGACCTCCCGATGGCGATCATCCCGATCACACTGTCCTACAACCTGCCCGGCGTCGACCGACTCATCCTCACGCCCAGCCTGATCGCACGGATCTTCGACGGCAAGATCAAGCGGTGGAACGACCCGCAGCTCGTGGCGGTGAACCCCGGTGTCGCACTGCCGGACAAGAGCATCACGCCGGTGTTCTTCTCGGCCGACGCGGGCACCTCGGAGAACCTCACCCGGTTCCTGGTGAAGCAGGCTCCGGCCGACTGGCCGCACAAGCCGAGCCAATCCTGGCCAGTCAGCATCGGTATCGGCGCCGCCATCTCGACCACGATCGTACAAGCGGTGAAGAACACCGACGGTGCGCTGGGCTACGTCGACTACCCCGACGCGGTCGACAACAAGCTGTCGCTCGCTGCGCTGGACACCGGCAAGGGTCCGGTGATGATCAGCTCCGAGTCGGTCGCGAAGGTGCTGACGGCCAGCACGACCAGCCAGGACGGTCAGGACATCACCCTGGACCTCGCCTACGGCCTTCATGAAGCAGGGGCGTACCCGGCGATCATGGCTGTCTACGAGATCACCTGCACCCGCGGGTTGCCGGCCGCCCAGGCGCGGTTCGTCAAGTCGTTCCTCACGCTGACCTCCAGCGACGAAGGCCAGCGGCTGCTCGCCGACGCCCGCTACATCCCGCTGCCGCCGGACCTGCACAACCGGGTCACGACCGCGGTCGCCCAGCTGGCAGCCGGGTGATGGCGATCATCGGCCAGGTCGCTCGGCGGGGCGGCCGCGGAGCCAGCGACTAGGGGCGGCAATGACCCGACCGGCAGGTAACTGATGACAACCTCCGATGTCGTTGGATCTCCGACCGCCTCCCAACCGGCACCACCCCCGCCGCCCGGCCAGCGTCCAGCGTGGGTGGAACCGGATGACGGCAGTTCTGGTCTGGCCCACGGAGGCGGAGATCAGGGCGACCGGGTCTTCCGGGCACTGACCGCCGCGGCGAGCGTGTTCGTCCTGCTGATCATGGCCGCTCTCGCCGCGTTCCTGGTCTACCGGGCACTCCCGGCGCTGGCGGCGAACACGGCGAACTTCGCCACCGAGCAGCGGTGGAGCCCGGATGCGGACCAGCCCCGGTTCGGCGTCGCCGCGGCCCTTTACTTCACGCTGCTGACCTCGATGATCGCGGTGGTCCTGGCGGTGCCGGTGGCGGTCGGGGTGGCGCTGTTCATCACCTATCTCGCGCCGCGGCGGGTCAGCGAGGGCATGGGTTACCTGGTCGAGTTGCTCGCCGCGGTGCCGTCCATCGTGTACGGCCTGTGGGGGTTCACGGTGCTCGCACCGAACCTGGCCGGGCTGGTCAGCTGGCTGGACCGCTGGTTCGGCTGGACCATCGTGCTGAGATACCGGCCGGACAACGAGCCCAACAGCTACTCCCCGCTCGCGGCCGGCATCGTGCTGGCCATCATGATCCTGCCGATCATCTCGTCGCTGTCGCGCGAGGTGTTCCGCCGGGTGCCGCGCGAGCAGGTCGAGGCCGCGCTCGGGCTCGGCGCGACCCGCTGGGAGACGATCTGGATGACGGTGCTGCCGGTGGGCCGGGCCGGGGTGACCTCGGCGTCGCTGCTGGGCCTCGGCCGGGCGCTGGCCGAGACGCTGGCGGTCACCATGGTGCTGTCCACCGCCTACAACCTGACCGTGCACATCACCGAGAGCGGCGGCGTCACGCTCGCCTCGATCATCGTGCTGAAGTACGGCGAGGCCGGCGAGGTCGGCACCGGCGCGCTGGTCGCCGCCGGACTGTGCCTGTTTGTCATCACGCTCGCGGTGAACTTCGTCGCCCGCATGATCCTCGCCCGGCAGAAGGTGGGATAGCCGATGGCGCTCCTGGGTCGGCCCAGCCGGCACCCGCCCGCGCTGGCGGACGGACTGACCGCCCGCTGCCTGCCGCGGTACGCCCTGCCGGTGACCGCCGCGGCGGTGCCGGTCGCAGCTCTCGGGCTGTTCGCGGTGACCGGCCTGCAAGGGGTGGCCGGCTTCGTGGTGGTGTCCGCGCTGCTGTTCGCGGCCGCGCAGACAGCGCTCAGCTACCTGGTGGAGGGCCGGCGCAGCGCGGTCGACCGGCTGTGTACCGCGCTACTGTGCCTCGCGTTCGCGGCGGCCGCGCTGCCGCTCCTGCTCATCGTCGGATACACGGTTCGGCAGGGTCTCAAGGTCGTCGACCTGCAGTTCCTCACCCACTCGATGTTCCGGATCAACCCGGAGAAGGTCGGCGGCGGCGTCTACCACGCGATCGTCGGAACCCTGGTCCAGGCACTGCTGGCCGCCGCGATGGCCACTCCGGTCGGCGTCCTGGTCGCGATCTACCTGGCCGAGTACGGCGGCCGGCGGCGGTTCGCCCGCCTGGTCAGCTTCGTCGTCGACGTCATGGCCGGCGTGCCGTCCGTCGTCGCCGGCCTGTTCATCTTCACCGCCTGGATCCTCGTGCTCGGGTTCCAGAAGTCCGGCTTCGCCGGGGCGATGGCCCTGTTCGTCGTCATGCTGCCCGTGGTGATCCGCTCCGCCGACGAGATGCTCCGGCTGGTACCCGACGAACTACGCGAAGCGGCCTACGCCCTCGGCATCCCCCGGTGGCGAACGATCCTCCAAGTGGTCCTGCCGGCCGCGCTCGGCGGCATCGTCACCGGCGTCATGCTCGGGGTAGCCCGGATAGCCGGAGAGACCGCCCCGCTGCTGCTGCTGGTCAGCCTCAACCAGCGCATCGAGTTCAACCCGTTCGCCGGACAGACCGATCCGCGGCCGCAGGAAACGCTCCCGACGCTGATCTTCGAGCAGTTCGGCGTAGCGGCCGGCAATGCCGAGTCACCGCCGTTCCAACGGGCCTGGGGCGCGGCGCTGGTGCTCATCGTGTTGATCGGGCTGCTCAACCTCGTGGCCCGATTCGTCGCCCGGTTCGCCCGGGTCAGGGGCTAGGCCTGCCACACGCAGGCACAGCCCCACGGTAGGTGGGAGGTCAACCGTGGCCAAGAGCTTGGACATCTCCGGTCTTGACGTCTACTACGGCAGCTTCCTGGCCGTCCAGGACGTCTCGATGACCATCGAACCCAACGCCGTCACCGCACTGATCGGCCCGTCCGGCTGCGGCAAGACCACTGTGCTGCGGGCTCTCAACCGGATGCACGAGGTCACCTTCGGCGCCCGGGTGGAGGGAAAAGTGCTCCTCGAGGGCGAGGACATCTACGCCCCCACCATCCCAGCGGTCAGGGTGCGCCGGACCATCGGCATGGTCTCCCAGAAACCCAACCCGTTCCCGACCATGTCGATCTACGACAACGTGGCCGCCGGGCTCCGGCTGACCGACCGCCGCAATAGGTCCGGGTGGAACGACGCGGTCGAGCGGTCACTGCGCCGGGCGAACCTGTGGGAGGAGGTCAAGGACCGCCTGGCCAAACCCGGAACCAGCCTGTCCGGCGGGCAACAGCAACGCCTCTGCATCGCCCGGGCGATCGCAGTGGAACCGCAGGTACTGCTCATGGACGAGCCATGCTCAGCCCTCGACCCGGTCTCCACCCTGGCAATCGAGCAGCTGATCACCGACCTGAAACGGCGATACACCATCGTCATCGTCACCCACAACATGCAGCAAGCAGCCCGGGTCAGCGACCGCACCGCGTTCTTCACCGTCGCCGGCAACGGCCACCCCGGACGGCTCATCGAACTGGCAGACACCGCGCAGATCTTCAGCCAGCCAACGGACAAGAAGACCGAGGACTACATCACCGGCCGGTTCGGCTGACCGTGGGTCCGGCAGCGCAGCCGCCGAAGGCTGCGTCACCCGGCGGTTCGGGCGCTTGAAACGCTTAAACCGGCCGGCCGCTACTGTGGGAGGTAGTGCGAGCGCTGTCAAGAGCACAGGAGAGGCGGACGTGACAGGTCAGCCGACAGCGGGGCCGGGCGGCGCCGCTCGGCGTCCACGGCTGGCCGACGTGGCCAGCGGCGCCGGCGTGTCAACCGGCACGGTGTCGCTGGTGCTGCGCGGCGAGCCGGGCCCGAGCGCGAAGACCCGCCGCCGCGTGCTCGAGCCGCCGGCCGTGCGGCTGCTGACCGACGGGCAGCAGTGGATCGACTTCTTCGCCGCGGTCTACGACCTCTACCGCCGCCGCGGCGTGGCGCCGGCGCTCGGCCGATTCCGCGGCGAGGCGTTCGCGGAATCCGACCGACTGGCCATGGCCCGGGCGACGGACCTCAACACGAACGAACAGGCCCTCGCCAACGCCACATACTGGTTCGAACACGAGCTGCGCCAGTACCCGGCGGTCCACCTCGACCTCGACGCGCTGAGCGGGCACGCCGGACGGATCGTGCTGGCAGCCGGGCGGGAATCAGGCGGCCACCCCTGCCACGACGCCACCATGGAACTGGGCACGAGACTCGGCCGGCGCGTGACTGAACTGCCCGGCGGGCACGTGGGCTTCATGACCCACGCCGCCGCGTTCGCCACCGAACTCCTCCAGACTCTGCCCGGCCCGGCCGACATCGGCCGCCGCCCCGCTGGCTGACCGGATCGGCCGGTCACATCCCGCGCCAAGCCGCCAATCGGGTGGGCGCAGCGCGCGGACGTCCGCACCGGAGGTCGCCGCGCCTGGCCTGGGCCGTGCGCTTCGACTCGGACCCAGGCGGCCGGCAGGGGCGGCGCCGTCCGACCCGCCCCTGTCTTGTCAGGCCGCTGCCGCGCGGGTCAGCGTTGGTAGGACAGGCGGGTCATCATCCCGGCCTCGGCGTGGTAGGTGTTGTGGCAGTGGCTGGCCCACTGCCCGGGGTTGTCGGCGACCAGGTCGGCGACGACTGTCTGGTGTGGACGGACGATGACGGTGTCCTTGCGCGGGCCCGGTCCGCTGTTGCCGCGGATGGCGAGGGTGTGGCCGTGCACGTGCATGGGGTGGAACATGGTCGGCCGCTGGACCACTGCCGTGCCACCCGCGGCTGCCCAGTCCACCGCCGTGCCGCGGCCGGTCACCGGGTCGACCGCGAGGACCGCCCGCCCGATCAGCGGCCGGGCTGTCTCGGCGAACTGTTCGAGTGTCACGTCAACGAAGTGCTGGTGCTCGGGCAGCCACAGCACGCAGTGGCCCCGGAAGTCCGCACCGTCCCAGCGCGGGTTGGCCCCGTACCGCGTCGCTGCCCGGCCATCGGCCGGGTTGATCACCAGCTCCACCGGCCACGCCTGGGCCGAGATCCCGAACTGGCCGAACGCGGCGGCCAGCGTCAGCGCGGCGTCGATGCAATGGTTCGCCCGCTCACCGGCCGCGTAGTACCGGTACAGGTGCGGCAACAGCCAGATCGGCAGCCGATCCGGCGGCGCCCCCCATCGCGATCATCGAGGCAATGTCCTCGGGGACCTGCCGAAACGACCGGACCCCGCCCGGCCGCCGCCCTTGGACTTCTTCGCCTTGCGTCGCCGCGACTCCGGCACGACCAGCAACCTACGAGACAGACAGCACACCGTGGCCACACCACTCCGGACCGTCACCTGTCAGCCAGGCGCCCAGCTGAGCCAGACCTGGAGTGCCGCCTCGACCAGCCGTCCTTTAGCCGGCCGACGGTCACTCACAGTGATCAAATTGGCCGGCGCATGGACCCCTGTTGATCTTCGTTTGCACGCTGGCCGACCGCGTGGTCAATTTTTGGTCAATCTGGGACTCGTCCGGCGCGGCGCAAGATCACCCTCCGGCGTAAAAGCCCAGGCCAGACATGGAGCCGCCTATCGGAATCGAACCGATGACCTGCTCATTACGAGTGAGCCGCTCTGCCGACTGAGCTAAGGCGGCATGCCGCGGGGGGTGCGGCAAGCCGGGTCAGTGTAGCGGGTGAGGTGGGGTGGCGGCGCGGGCGGTCATGATGGAGCGGGCTGCCGGGCGTCCACGAAACGCCGGCGGCGACGTCTCGACCGTGACCCGGGAGTGCTGCATGCCGAGTTCTGACGGTGCCCAGGTGGTGCGCCACCCGCTGTTCGCGCGGTTCTTCAGCCGGTTCGCGGCCCGGGACGAGGAACGCGGGCAGGCGGAGCTGCGGCGGGAGCTGCTGGCCGGGCTGGCTGGGCGGGTGCTGGAGCTGGGCGCGGGCAACGGGCTGAACTTCCGGCACTACCCGGCGACGGTGGCCGGGGTGGTCGCGGTGGAGCCGGAGGCGTACCTGCGGGGGCGGGCGGTGTCGGCGGCGCAGGCGGCACCGGTGGGCATTCAGGTGGTCGGCGGGGTGGCGGGGCAGATCCCGGCGGCGGACGGGTCGTTCGACGCGGCGGTGGTGTCCGGTGTGCTGTGTTCGGTGGCGGACGCGCCAGCGGCGCTGGCCGAGCTGCGGCGGGTGCTGCGGCCGGCCGGCGAGCTGCGGTTCTACGAGCACGTACGGGCGGCGGGGCGGCTGCGCGGCCGCACCCAGGACGCCGCGAACGTGCTCTGGCCGCGGCTGATGGGCGGCTGCCACCCGAACCGGGACACCCGTACCGCGATCGAGCTGGCCGGCTACCAGATCGTCAAGTGCCGCAGCCTGGTCTACCCGCCGACGGCGCGGTTCTCCCCGGTCGCCCCGCGCATTCTCGGTATCGCCCGACCCGAGCTCTGATCGGGGCGATCCATCAGCGCCAGGTCGGTCAGCGGCACCCTGTCCGTGCAGAGTGGACAGTCCACAGCGGACCAGAGTGGGGCGTCGACGCGTTCGACCGCGTGTACCGGCAGGGCACCGGCCACCGATGTCACCGCGGAGCCGAGCACCAGCAGCGCGCCGAGCGCGACCGGCTCGCCGCCGGCGGACCGCACCGCGGCCAGCGTGGCGCCGACCGCCGACCCGGCGTTGATCGCGTCGTCGACGACCGCGACCCGCCGGCCGGGCAGCCGCCCCGCCAGACTCCCCGGCAGCCGGTACGAGGCACCGGACCGGACGGTGTAGCAGCAGTCCACGTCGAGGCGGGCCGCCAGCAGTTGGGCCACGAAGGCGCCACCGGTCAGCGGGCCGCAGAGCACGTCCACCGGGGGCAGCGCCGCGGCCAGCGCCGCGATGAACGGGTCGAGCCGGCGGGGGCGGACGAACAGCCCGTCCAGATCCAGCCAGAGCTCGCCGTGGTGGCCGGACTCGTACCGGAAGTGCCCGCGCCGGGCGCCCAGCAGGCTGTACAGCGTCACTCAGCGGGCGGGTTGTAGCGCTCGTCGTGGGCCTGGCGGGGGGCGCAGACGGAGGCGCGGGAGCAGGTGCAGGTGCGGCCGCCGTCGGCCAGGCGGACCCGGACGGTGTCGCCCGGCACGTTGTGGTCGACCACCCGGCCGGGGCCGTCCGGGGTGTCGACCTGCGCGCCCTTGGCCGGCATCGTCTCCTGCGCCTTCACGTACAGCGGGTGCTCGTACTTCAGGCAGCACATCAGGCGGCCGCAGGCGCCGGAGATGCGCAGCGGGTTCAGCGGCAGGTCCTGGTCCTTGGCCATCCGGATGCTGACCGGCTCGAAGTCGTTCAGGAACGTGGCGCAGCACAGGTCGCGGCCGCAGGAGCCGATGCCGCCCTGCACCCGGGCCTCGTCGCGGGCGCGAGAGCTGGCGCAGCTCGACCCGGCACTTGCAGGGTGGCGCCGAGGTCGCGGACCAGGGCGCGGAAGTCGACCCGGTGCGGTGCGGTGAAGTAGATCGTGGTGCGGTTCGCGGACGGTAGGTGGTCGACGCCGACGACCTTCATCGGCAGGCTGTGCTCGCGGATCAGTTGCTTCGCCGCGACCCGGGCGTCCGCCTTGCGCCGCCGGACCAGCGCGTCGCGCTCCAGGTCGGCGTCGGCGGCGATGCCCACCAGCCGGGGGAAGCCGTCGGTCTCCTCGGAGACCCACTGCGGCGCCCAGACGCACTCGGCGACCTCGGCACCGTCGTCGGTCGGCACCAGCACCTTGTCGCCGACCTTCGGCGTGTACCCGCCCGGATCGAGGTAGTACAGCCGTCCGTACCGCTCGAAGCTCACCGCGCAGACCATGCCCATGCGGTGGAGCCTACGGCGTCGCCGGGCCGCTGGCCTGCCGGCGGCTCGCCGGCCTGGCCGGACAACCCGCCGCCGGCCGCTGCGGCAGCCGGGTTCGGCGGCCCCGGCCGGCTACGGCAGGCGCAGCGTTACCGCCATGGCCTCGACGGCGATGCGCGGTTTCACGTTCAGTTCGACCGCTTCGCGGCAGGCCAGCACCGCTTCCAGCCGGATCAGCGCCTCCTCCGAGCTGAGCCGGCCGGCCACCCGGCGGACGTCGGCCTGCGCCTCCGGGTGCGCCGGTGGCACGTCCGCGGCGGACTGCACCAGCAGCACGTCCCGGTAGAACGCGGCGAGGTCGACCAGGGCGCGATCGAGCGCGTCCCGCTGGGCGCGGGTGGCCCGGGACTTCTGCCGCTTCTCCAGGTCGCGCAGCGCGCCGGCGCTGCCGCGCACCGAGGCGGCCACCCCACGCCCGGTGCCGCCGGCCCCGTACGCCTGCTTCAACGCGTCGGTCTCCGGCGCGTCCAGCTCGGCGGACAGCGCGGTGGCCTCCTGCTCGGCGGTGCTGACGAGGTGGTCGGCGGCGGTGAAGCAGGCGGCCAGGCTGGTCAGCGACGCGGGCACCGACAGCACCGCGCGCCGCCGCTCCCGGGCGGCGGCGTCCCGGGCCAGCCGGCGGGCCCGGCCGATGTGGCCCTGTGCGGCCTGCGCGGCCCACTCCGCCTGCTCCGGGTCGACGCCGTCACGGGCGACCAGCACCGCGGCGACCGCGTCCGGCGGCGGGATCCGCAACGGCACCAGCCGGCACCGGGACCGCACCGTGACCGCCACGTCGTCCGGGTGGGTGGACGGCGCGCAGAGCAGGAACACGGTGCGCGGCGGCGGCTCCTCGACCGCCTTGAGCACCGCGTCGGACGCGGCTTCGGTCAGCCGGTCGGCGTCCTCGATCAGCACGACCTGCCACCGGCCCCCGGCCGGCTTGCGCGCCGCGGTCAGCACGATGGCGCGCATCTCGTGCACCGGGATGGACAGCCCTTCCGGGATGACCGAGTGGACGTCGGCGTGGGTCCGGGTCCGCACCGTGTGGCAGCCCGCGCACTCGCCGCAGCCGACGCCGTCCCGCTCACACTGCAGGGCCGCCGCGAAGGCCCGCGCCGCCACCGACCGGCCCGACCCGGGTGGCCCGGTGAACAGCCAGGCGTGCGTCATCGCGCCCGGGTTGATCGGCTCGCCGGCGACGATCCGGGCCGCCGCGGTCGCCGCGGCCCGCAGCGTGGCCACCGCGTCGGACTGCCCGACCACCTCGTCCCAGACAGTCACTGGCACCCCCTCCCGGAGATCATCATGTCAGCCGGGACGCTACGGGCGGTGCGTGCCGGCCGGGTCGCCGGACCACTCCGGCGGCTGGTCGGCCGGGGGCTGCTGGACGTTCTCGATGGCGGCGCCGGTCTCGATGGCCGCCACCGTCTCCGCGAGGGGCGCGGGCTCCGGGCTCGGGGCCGGTCCGGGCGACGGCCGCGGGCGCGGGCGGGCCAGCCGGGGGACCCGGATCGTGGGCGGGCGGCGCCGCCGGCGGCGGTCCCGGTCGCGGCCCCGGCCGGCGGCCAGCCGCTTGGTGACCGCCGTCCGCACGATCGCCGCGACCGCCTCCGGATGCCGGGACGAATCGACCACGGCGTACCGGTCGGGCGCGGCATCGGCCAGCGCCCGGAACGCCTGCCGGACCCGGCGGTGGAACTCCAGCGACTCCCGCTCCAGCCGGTCCGGTTCCTCGTCCTGGACCGCCTCGCGGGCCCGGGCCCGGTCCAGGCCGAGCTCCGGATCGACGTCCAGCAGCACGGTCAGGTCCGGCTCCAGCCCGCTGGTCGCCCACCGGGACAGCCGGCGGACGTCCTCCAGCGCCAGCGACCGGCCGGCCCCCTGGTACGCCAGCGACGAGTCGACGTACCGGTCGGTGATCACCACGTCGCCCCGGTCCAGGGCCGGGCGGATCACCGCGTCGACGTGCTGGGCACGATCTGCCGCGAACAGCAGCGCCTCAGCGCGGGAGGTCAGCTCGCCGTCCGCGGCCTCCAGCAGGATGTGCCGCAGCCGGGCGCCGAACTCGGTCGCCCCGGGCTCATGCGTCACGGTGACCGCGGCGCCGCGCTCGCGCAGCCAGCCGGCCAGCCGCTCGGCCTGCGTCGACTTGCCCGAGCCCTCGCCGCCCTCGAACGCGATCAGCACGCCGCCGTGGCTGAGCCGGCGCCGGGCGGTGGTGTCGCCGCGGACCGCCGTGACGATGTCGGCCATCACCGGGATGCCGTGCCGGTCGTCCATGTGCCGGTACGCCGCGATGCCACCGGCGATCGCGAGCAGCCCGGCGGCGGCGAGCAGGATCCGGGTGCCGTCCACGGTGAAGTCGAGGCCGGCGAACACCACCCGGCGCTGCCGCAGCACGCCGACCAGGAACGGCGCCGCCGCCACCGACAGGATCAGGTCGACCCGGACCAGCGACTGCACGAACGCGAACGTCCGGCCGCGGACCTCGTCCGCGACCTCCTGGCCGAGCAGCGTCGTGCCGGACAGGTACGCGGTGCCGGCGCCGAACCCGACGCCCATGATCGTGATCAGGCTGAGCACCAGGTGCGGCATGAACGAGGCGAGCACCAGGCAGCCGCCGGCGAACACGATCGACAGGCCGAACAGCCGGCGTCGGGACAGGTCCCGGGCCACCCGCGGGCCCAGCCCGATGCCAAGGCCCAGCCCGACGAACACCGCGCCGAACAGCACGCCGTAGGTGGCGTCGCCGCCGCCCAGACTGGCCGAGTAGATCTTGCCGGTGCCGACCACCGTGCCGGCCGCCGCGAACGCGCCGAAGATCCCGAACACCAGCCCGCGGATCAGCCGGTTCGTCCCGATGAAGACCCAGCCCTCGCGCAGCAGGGTGAACAAGCCGGGCTGCGCGGCCGTCTTCCTGCTGCGGTCGGCGCGGCCGATCCGCCGGATCTGCAGCACGGTCAACGCGGAAACCAGGAAGGTCAGCGCGTTGATGTAGAGCGCCAGGTCGACCTGGTTGGTCCGGAAGAACGACACCGACGCCGCCAGCTCGCGGCTGACCAGGGCGAGCAGCGAGAAGACCCCGGCGGCCACCACCGGGGTGATGCCGTACGTGGTGATCAGGCTGAGCTGGTTCGCCGCCTCCAACTGGTCCCGCCGGACCAGGTTCGGCACCGACGCTTCCTTCGCCGGGATCCAGAACAGCGCCAGGCACTCGATCAGGAACGAGGCGACAAACAGCCACCACAGCGCGCCGGCCAGCGGTATCGACACGAACAGCCCGAACCGCGCGATGTCGGCCACGACCATCGTCCGCCGCCGGTCGAACCGGTCCGCGAAGGCGCCGGCCAGTGGGCCCAGGATCGCCGCCGGCAGCAGCCGGACGACCAGCACGCCGCCGAGCGCGAAGTTCGCCGCCCGGTAACTCTTGGCCAGGTCGGCCGCGAGCGCGGTGGTCGCCAGCAGGCCGAGCCAGTCGCCGAAGCTGGAGAACGTCATCACGATCCACAGCCGGCGGAAGTCCCGCCCCCGCAGCACCCCCTGCACCTTGCGCGCCGGCGAGACGATCGGCTCGCGCCGGTCGTCCGTCTCTGCCGCCGGGCCGCCGGAAGCCGGGTCCGCCCCGGTGCTGGACACGCCGAATTGGCCGTACGCGGACGCCCGGGTCGGGTCAGGTCGTACGGCGCCCTCGTCAGTCCGGTCGGAGCTGATGATGGACCCCTACCTGCTACAGCGATGGCGGGACCAACTGACCTGGCCACTGTAACGGGCAGCTCCGACGGCTTTCGCATACGCCCCGCTCAGACCGCGTTTCCGCCCTTTCCGCAGCTTCCGTGGCCGTCGCCGCTGGGACGGGCGGGGCCGGGCGGCCGGGGCCGGGCGGGCGGAGCCGGCGGGCGGAGCCGGCGGGCGGAGCGGCCGGGCGGAGCCGGCGGGCCGGAGCCGGCGGACCGCGCGCGGCGGGCGGAGCTGGCGGGCGGAGCCGGCGGATCGCGCGCCGCGGGCGGAGCCGGCGGACGGAACTGGCGGACGGAACTGGCGGACGGAACTGGCGGACGGAACTGGCGGGCGGAGCCGGCGGGCGGAGCCGGCGGGCCGCGCGCGGCGGTCAGGGCTCCGGTGTGTCGAAGGGGGTGGCGAGGGTGCGCAACAGGGCGGCGAGGGCGGCCTGCTGGTGCGGGTCGAGGCTGGCCAGCAGGGTACGCTCGCGGTCGAGCAGGTCGGCGAAGGCGGCATCCACCCTGGACCGGCCGCGCGCGGTGAGCCGGACCCGGACGCCCCGTCGATCCTCCGGATCGGGCCGGCGGCGGACCAGGCCGCGCTGCTCCAACCGGTCAAGCCGGTGCGTCATCGTGCCGGAGCCGACCAGCGTCTCGGTCAGCAGCCGGCCCGGCGACAGCTCGTACGGCGGCCCGGCCCGGCGCAACGCGGCCAGCACGTCGAACTCGAACTCCTCCAGCCCGTGTTCGGCGAACGCGGCCCGGCGGGCCAGCGCCAGGTGCCGGGCCAGCCGGCTGACCCGGCTGAGCACGGCGAGCGGCTCGACGTCGAGGTCCGGCCGCTCCCGGCGCCAGGCGGCGACCAGCCGGTCCACCTCGTCCCGCATGCCGCCAGGATACCGATCTCTCGACATCGAGAGTTATTATCTCGACGTCGAGAGGAGTCGGTTGATGTGGGACCCGCAGCAGTACGACGTGTACGCGGACGAGCGCAGCCGCCCGTTCCATGAGCTGCTGGCGCGGGTGCCGGCGAAGGAGCCGCGCCAGGTGGTCGACCTCGGCTGCGGGAACGGCGCGCTGACCGCGACGCTGGCGCAACGCTGGCCGGCGGCATCGGTGCTGGGCGTCGACTCGTCGCCGGAGATGCTGGCCGACGCCGCCGGGCGGGAACTGCCCGGGCGGCTAGCCTTCCAGCTGGGCGGCATCGAGGGCTGGCAGCCGGGCCGCGCGTTGGACGTGCTGGTCTCCAACGCGGCGCTGCAGTGGGTGCCCGGGCACGGCGACCTGCTCGGCCGGCTGGTGAGCTGGCTCGCCCCCGGCGGCTGGTTGGCATTCCAGGTGCCGGGCAACTTCGGTTTCCCGTCGCACACGATCCTGGCGGCGCTGTGCCGGGCGCCACGCTGGTCCGATCGGCTCGGTGGGCTGGCCGGGCGCACCGCGGCGGTGCTCGAGCCGGCCGGCTACCTCGGCCGGCTGGCCACGCTCGGCTGCCAGGTCGACGCCTGGGAGACGACCTACCTGCACGTGCTGTCCGGCGCCGACCCGGTGCTGGACTGGGTCCGCGGCTCGGCGCTGCGCCCGGTGCTGGCCGCGCTCGGCGGCGACGCGGCCGACTTCGAGCAGGAGTACGCGGCCCAGCTCCGGGCCGCCTACCCCGCCCAGCCGTACGGGACCGTCTTCCCGTTCCGCCGGCTGTTCGTCGTCGCCCGGCGGCCGGCATGACCGGGGTGCTCGGGCTGCATCACGTGCAGCTCGCCGCTCCGGCCGGCGCCGAGCCTGAGCTGCGGGCGTTCTACGGCGGCGTGCTGGGCATGGCCGAGGTGCCCAAGCCGCCTGGCCTGGCCGGCCGCGGCGGGGCCTGGTTCCGCGGCGGCCAGGCCGAGCTGCACCTGGGCGTCGAGGCCGACTTCCGGCCGGCCCGCAAGGCCCACCCCGGCCTGCTGGTACGCGACCTGGACAGCCTCGCCGCCCGGCTCGACGCCGCCGGCCACCCGGTGACCTGGGATGACCTCTTCCCCGGCCACCGCCGCTGCTACGTCACCGACCCGGTCGGCAACCGCCTCGAACTCCTCGAACCGCTGGCACCCCACCCCGGCTAGGGCCCGACCGTCAGGCCTTCTTGGCGGGCGTCTTCTTGGCTGGTGCTTTCGCTGCCTTCACTGTCTTCACGGCCTTTGCCGCACGCTTGGCGGGGGCCTTTGCCGGCGCCTTCCTCGCGGTGCGCTTGACCGGCCCACGGGCCCGCCGGTCGGCCAGCAGCTCGGCCGCCCGTTCCAGCGTCACGTCCTCGACCGAGTCGCCCTTGCGCAGGCTGGCGTTGGTCTCGCCGTCGGTGACGTACGGCCCGAAGCGGCCCTCGCGCAGCACGATCGGCTTGCCGCTGACCGGGTCAGCACCGATCTCACGCAGCGGTGGAGCCTCCGCCGCCGCCCGCCGACCCCGCGTTTTCGGCTGCGCCAGCAGGGCCAGCGCCTCGTCCAGGGTGACCGTGAACAGCTGGTCCTCGCCCTGCAGCGACCGCGACTCCTTGCCCTGCTTGACATACGGCCCGTAACGGCCGTTCTGCGCGGTCACCTCCTCGCCGTCCGGCCCGGTACCGAGCGTGCGCGGCAACTGGAGCAGCTTGAGCGCGTCGTCGATGGTGACCGTGTCCAGCGACATACTCGCGAACAGGCTGGCGGTCTTCTCGCCCGAGACGACATACGGCCCGTACCGGCCGGCGCGCGCGGTGACCTCCTGGCCGGTCTCCGGGTCGGTGCCGAGCTCGCGGTCTCCGCTCGGCGCCGAGAACAGCTCTTCGACCTTCTCCGGGGTCACCTCGTCCGGTGGTAGGTCCTCGGGCAGGCTGGCCCGGGCCGCGTCGGCCCGCTCCAGGTACGGCCCGTACCGGCCGACCCGGACGACGACGCCCTCGAACAGCGAGATCGAGTTGACCCCGCGGGCGTCGATGTCGGCGAGCCGGTCGGCGACCAGCCGCTTGAGCCCGCCGGCCCGGGCGATGCCGCCCTCGTTGCCCTGGTCGGAGCCGAAGTAGAAGCGGGTGAGCCAGTCGACCGACTGCTGCGCGCCGCCGGCGATGTTGTCCAGGTCCTCCTCGATCGCGGCGGTGAAGCCGTAGTCGACGAGCCGGGTGAAGTGCCGTTCCAGCAGCCCGACCACGGCGAACGCGACCCAGGACGGGACCAGCGCGCTGCCCTTCTTCCAGACGTAGCCGCGGTCCTGGATCGTCTGCAGGATCGAGGCGTACGTGGACGGCCGGCCGATGCCGAGCTCCTCCAGCGCCTTGACCAGGCTCGCCTCGGTGTACCGCGGCGGCGGCACGGTCGTGTGACCCTGCGGCTCGAGCTGCCGCGCGATCAGGCCCTGCCCGCGCTCCAGCCGGGGCAGCCGCTTCTCCGCATCGTCCCGCTCGGCGTCGTCGTCGTTGCTCTCGACGTAGGCCCGCAGGAAGCCGGGGAAGGTGATCGTCTTGCCGGTGGCGGCGAACTCGGCCCGCTCGCCGGTCATGCTCGAACCGGCCAACCGGATCGACATGCTGGTGCCGACCGCGTCCGCCATCTGGCAGGCGAGGGTCCGCTGCCAGATCAGCTCGTAGAGCCGGAACTCGTCGGCGGACAGCTCGCCGGCGACCGAACCCGGGGTCCGGAACGAGTCACCGGCCGGCCGGATCGCCTCGTGCGCCTCCTGCGCGTTCTTGACCCGCTTGACGTACCGCCGCGGCTCCGGCGGGACGTACGCGTCGCCGTACAGCTCGCGCGCCTGCTGCCGGGCCGCGGTCAACGCCGACTCGGACAGGTTGGTCGAGTCGGTACGCATGTAGGTGATGTAGCCGTTCTCGTACAGCCGCTGCGCCACCCGCATGGTGCGGTCGGCGGCGAACCGGAACTTGCGGCTCGCCTCCTGCTGCAGCGTGCTGGTCATGAACGGGGCGTACGGGCGGCGCCGGTACGGCTTCTCCTCCACCCGGCTGACCGCGAAGTCGGCGCCCTCGAGCCGGGCGGCCAGGCCCCGGGCGCCGGCTTCGTCCAGGTGCACCACGTTGCTCTTGGTGCGGCCGGTCTCGGGATCGAAGTCGCGGCCGGTGGCGATCCGATCGTCGTCCAGCGCGACCAGGGTTGCGGTGAGGCTGGTCGGCTCACCGGCGTCCGGCGCCACCGCGGCCGGCGGCATCCGGCTCGGGTCGAGGTCGAACGTGCCCTCGATGTCCCAGTAGTTGGCGGCCCGGAACCGCATCCGGGCCCGCTCCCGCTCGACCACGATGCGGGTGGCCACCGACTGCACCCGGCCGGCCGACAGCCGCGGCATGACCTTCTTCCAGAGCACCGGGCTGACCTCGTAGCCGTACAGCCGGTCCAGGATCCGCCGCGTCTCCTGGGCGTCGACCAGGTGCGCGTCGATGTCCCGCGGGTTGTCGACAGCCGACTGGATCGCCTGCGGGGTGATCTCGTGGAACACCATCCGCTTGATCGGCACGGTCGGCTTGAGCGTCTCCACCAGGTGCCAGGCGATGGCCTCGCCCTCGCGGTCCTCATCCGTGGCCAGGTAGAGCTCGGCGGCGTTCTTCAGCAGATCCTTCAGCTTCGTGACCTGCTGCCGGCGGTCCGGGCTGACGACGTAGAGCGGAACGAAGCCGTGGTCGACGTCCACCCCCAGCCGGGCCCAGGACTCGCCCTTGTACTTCGCCGGCACGTCCGCCGCATTGCGCGGCAGATCACGGATGTGCCCGATGCTGGACTCGACCACGTAACCGGGACCCAGGTACCCCGAGATCGTCTTCGCCTTGGCTGGCGATTCAACGATGACGAGACGAACGCCGTTGCCGTTGCCCCCACCCGGACGGGTCGGGCTGCGACGGGTCCGTGGCGTGGGTGCCTTCGAGTCGGTCGTGGCCACGGTGCTCCTGAGGTCGACGGTGCGTGGTGATGCCGTGGTGCTGCTAGGTACAGAGGTCAGCGCGGGCAGTGTGCGGTCTTCCCTCCATCTCCTGTCAAACCGGCGGTAGGCCCGTTTCCATCCTGCCTGCCGCGCCAACCGCTGTTCCGGGACGCCCGGCAGCGCTCACCGGTCACGCCCACGGCTCACCGTGGCACGGCTCGATCGCAACGGAACCGCAGGTCATCGGGGTCAAGGAGGCTGCCCGGGCGGCTCCAGGACGACGCCCGCGGCCTCCATGCGGGCGAGCGTCTCCAGCAACAGTACGGCGGACAGGTAAGTGGACAGGTCACCGGCTCCCGCCTGCGGCCTCGCCCAGTCCGGACCGACCGGCCCGCGGGCCGCCGCCGGCGCGATCGCGACGCCGTTGCGGCGCAGCGTGCCGGCAATCTGTTCGGCGAGTTGCCGGCAATCGCCCGGCGGATCGGGCAGACCATGCAGGGCGAGGACAAAGTCTCCCAGGTGGCGCGCCAGGATGCCTTTGAACAGCCCACCGTCTCCGGTGCCCTCGGCGATCAGCAAGCCGTCCTCGGCCCGGACGAATCCGGTCAGCGCCGCTCCGGCCGCCCGACCCGCCCGCGCCAGATGCCGGCCGTCGCCGGTTGCCTGGTGGAGCGCCAGGCTCGCCCCGACCACAGTTCCCTGGTTGTACGTGTACCGCTCGATCGACGGGCCGGGGTCGGTACCGGGATGGATTCCGTCCCGGACGGTGCCGGTCGTCGCGTCGACCAGCGTTTCGTGCAGCCAGGCGTCGATGGTCTGCGCCCAAGTCAGGTCGGCTGGATCCTGGTCGCGGAGGTAGAGGCGGGCGCCCAGCATGGCCGCCGGAGCGTTGGTCGGTGCGTTCGTGTAGGTGTCGCCGCGGCGCCAGATGACCCCGCCATGATCATGGTCCCAGCCGGCCAGGATCTCCGCCCAGAGCTCACGGACCAGGCCGATCGTGGGGACGCCGGCGACCGGCCCGGCGCGCAGCAACGCGAGCCCCATCCAGGCCATGTCGTCGCGGTAGTCGTTCCCGACCCGGCCGCCGTTGCGGGCCACGATGCCGGGGACGAACGCCGCGATCCGGGCCCGGACCTCCCCGTTCCGGTCGCCCGCACGACCGGCCGCGTCGGCCAGCACATCCAGGGCATGCGCCTGCCACCAGTAGTGCCAGTGCGGCGAACGGAGCAGCCGGTGGCCGGCCCGCACCCGGAAGATCCGCCGGCGGCCGTCCCAGAAGTGGTCGGTGAGCAGCCGCTGCGCCTTGTCGGCCCAGACCCGCCAACCCATGGCTGCCTCCTTCCGGCGCGCTGGTGCGGCATCGCGGCCCACCGCCGCGACCGATCCGAAGTTCGGATCAGGCCGCGACGATAGACACAGATGTCGAAGGTCTGCCACGCGTCATCCACAGGCAGATCGGTTATCCACAGATTGCCGTCGACCCCTTCCGGGGTCCGCCGTCCGCTGCAAACGTGCCTTGCATGACCGATCACGACCGCAGCCGGCAGCGGCGCCGCACCCCCCGCCTGGCGGTTGTCGGCGTCATGGCCAGGGGGAAGCGCCTCGGGTCAGGGCCAGTCCGGCGGCAGGGCTCCGGGCGGCGGCTCGCCGACGTACTCACGCAGTCGGGCCAGCCGCCGCCGGCCGACGATCCGGTAGGCCGGGCCGCCGCCGCGCGGGCCCAGGAAGGTCGCGGCCA
Organism: uncultured Actinomycetota bacterium; assembly: GCA_963714145.1. GTDB lineage: Bacteria > Actinomycetota > Actinomycetes > Mycobacteriales > CADCTP01 > JBBWZH01. Next base: position 6,576,740 of record OY970235.1, read on the forward strand.
GCCCGGCGGCGGCGAGCGCCGCGCCGGCCGGCTCCCAGACACCGGCGTCGCTGGCCGCGAGCCGGAACAGGTAGCCATGCGCGTCGGCCTGACCAGTGGAGATCGCCCACATCCGCAGCCGCGGGCCGTCCAGCAGCCAACGTGGTGGGATCGCCTTCATCGCGCCACGGGCCCACCGCTGCGCGACCGGCAGCAGCTGTCGGCTGAACGGCGTACGCACCGAGATCTGGCCGTCCACCGCCTCCGTCCGTTCGCCGTGCAGCCCGCGGGCGGCGTACGCCTGGAGCAGCGCGGTCGGCCGCCAGTCGTCGGCCGGGACGACCACCGACAGCCGAGCGGTGCCGCCCATCCTGACGACCTGGCCGGTGCCGAGCAGCAGCCCTTCCAGGTCGGCGACCGCAGGCGGCTGGGTGCCGGCGGTGAAGAACGACAACTGGCTCGTCACAACGGGCAGGTTAGGCGCTACCACCCGACCAGCGGTGCGGCGCGTCGATGTCGGGCTGTCGCCGAGCCGTCCCGGCATCACCTCGTCGGCCGCTTGGCTGCTCATGCCGGTCTACGCCTAGGTGAGGCTCTTGCAGTCGGTCTGCTCTTCGAACGCCTTGTTGAGGCCCTTGTCCGGGTAGGTCTTGCCCAGTTGATCCAGCGCGGTGCCGACTCCGAGGAACACGGTGCCGAGATCGTCCCGGATCCTGGCCGCCCCGGTCGCGTACGACTTGAGATCGTTGATCGGCAGCGCGGCGAACCGCCGCTGGGCGTTGGCCAGACCGGTCCGGGTCTGGGTCAGTGCCGCGGTCAGGTCCCGGGCGTACGCGACGCCGTTGTCGACCTTCGGCGCGCCGGCCTTGCCGACCGCGGTGAGCAGCGTGTCGGTGCGCTTGACCACGCCCTGGTAGAACGCCGTGTACCTGGCCTTCACCGTGCGGACGTCGGAGCTGGCCTGCAGCGCCGTCGAGAGCCGGGCACTGTCGCCGGCAACGCCCTGCCGCCAGCTGAGCAGCCCGGAGCAGACCGCCTTCGCGTAGTCCCCGGCCGCGACATCGCCGCCATTGCTAGGGCCGCACGCCGCGACCAACCCGGCAAGGAGAAACGTCACCAACAGCACCAAGCGGACGGGACGGGTCACGGCAGCCACACTAGCGGCGTCATGGGTGGTGGTCGGCCCAGGTCGGCCGACCACCACCACAATTCAGACGTTGCTCGTCGCCGGCTCCGCGCCGACCGCGACCGACCGGCGCTTCGAGATGTACACGGCCGCCACGATCACCACGATGGCCCCGATCGCGATGACCGCTCGCAGCCCGGCATTGGCGTCCGATCCGATGCTCAACTGCACCACCCCGGGGGCGATCAGCAGCGAGACCAGGTTCATCACCTTGATCAGCGGGTTCAGTGCCGGGCCGGCGGTGTCCTTGAACGGGTCGCCGACCGTGTCGCCGATGACCGTCGCGGCGTGCGCCTCGCTGCCCTTCCCGCCGTACGCACCGTCCTCCACCATCTTCTTGGCGTTGTCCCAGGCGCCGCCGGAGTTGGCCAGCAGCACCGCCATCAGCACACCCGAGGCGATCGCTCCGGCGAGATAGCAGCCCAGTGCGCCGGCGCCGAGGCCGAAGCCGACCGCGATCGGGGCCAGTACCGCGAGCAGCCCGGGGGTCGCCAGCTCACGCAGCGAATCACGGGTGCAGATGTCGACGACGCGGCCGTAGTCGGGGCGCTCGGTGTAGTCCATGATTCCGGGCTTGGTGCGGAACTGCTCGCGCACTTCGAACACCACCCGGCCGGCCGCCCGCGAGACCGCGTTGATGGCCAGACCGGAGAACAGGAACACGACCGCGCCGCCGATGATCAGCCCGACCAGGTTCTTCGGGTTGGCCACGTTGAGGACCCCGAAGTACTGCTCATCGAGGTTCGCCAACCCGGCCCCGGTCTTGTCCCGGGCCGTGCTGATCGCGTCGGTGAACGAGCCGAACAATGCTGTCGCGGCGAGTACGGCGGTCGCGATCGCGATTCCCTTGGTGATCGCCTTGGTGCTGTTGCCGACCGCGTCCAGTTCGGTGAGCACCCGGGCGCCCCGCTCGTCGATGTCGCCGGACATCTCGGCGATGCCCTGCGCGTTGTCGCTGACCGGGCCGAACGTGTCCATCGAGACGATCACGCCGACGGTGGTGAGCAGGCCGGTGCCGGCGAGGGCCACCGCGAACAGCGATACCACGATCGACCCGCCGCCGAGCAGGAAGGCACCGTAGACCGCACCGCCGATCAGCAGCGCCGAGTAGACGGCGGATTCCAGCCCGACCGCGAACCCGGAGAGGATCACGGTCGCGGCGCCGGTGAGCGACGACTGCCCGATCTCCCGGACCGGTCGCCTGCTGGTCTCGGTGAAGTAGCCGGTGAGCAACTGGATGGCGGCTGCCAGCGCGAGCCCGATCAGCACCGCACCGATGGCGATCAGCCGCGGGTCGCGGTCGCCTACCGCGGCCACCACTCCGCTGCTGACGTTCTCGAGGTCACGGATGTGGCCGGGCAGGAAGATGAACGCCGCGAGCACGACGAGCACGGCGGAGATGCCGGCCGAGGCAAAGAAGCCGCGGTTGATCGTGGCCAGCGCGTTCCGGTCGGACGCGCGCGGCTCGGTCAGGAAGATTCCGGCTACCGCGGTGAGCACGCCGATGGCCGGCACGATCAGCGGGAAGATCAGGCCTTCCGAGCCGAACGCAGCCTTACCCAGGATCAGTGCCGCGACCAGCGTGACCGCGTACGACTCGAACAGGTCGGCGGCCATTCCGGCGCAGTCACCCACGTTGTCACCGACGTTGTCGGCAATCGTCGCGGCGTTGCGCGGGTCGTCCTCCGGGATGGACTTCTCCACCTTGCCGACCAGGTCGGCGCCGACATCCGCGGCTTTGGTGAAGATGCCGCCACCGACACGCATGAACATCGCCAGCAGGGCACCGCCGAAGCCGAAGCCCTCGAGCACGGTGGGCGCGTCGCCGTTGTAGAACAGCAACACCAGCGAGGCGCCCAGCAGGCCAAGGCCGACTGTCACCATGCCGCAGACACCGCCAGTGCGGAACGCAATCCGCATAGCGATACGGTTACCGTCGGTTTCCCGTGCTGCCGCCGCCATCCGGACGTTTCCGCGGGTGGCCAGCGTCATCCCGATGTATCCGACCAGGGCCGAGAACGAGGCCCCGATGATGAAGAAGAGGGACCTGCCTACCCGTACCGCAACACCGCCCTCGTTCACCGGGAGCAGCAGCAGGAGGAAGAAGACGAGCGCGACGAACACACCGAGCGTCTTGAACTGGCGGTTCAGGTAGGCAGTGGCACCTTCCTGCACGGCCTTCGCGATTTCCTGCATTCGTGGTGTGCCCTGGCTGGCCGCCAAGACGTCGCGGACCAGGTAGGAGGCAAACACCAGGGCGCCGAGCGAGATCACAAGGATGACGACCACGGTGAAGTAGTCGCCGAAGCCGGCGATCTTCGGGGCTTCCGCGAGGGAAAGCCGGAGCATGCGTCCTCCTGTACGACGGCGATGGCGAACAGCCACAGGACGCCGGGGCTGGCGGGTGGAGCTGGTCGCGTCGATGCACGGAGGGCGGTCGGCCCACGGGTCCGCGCAGACCGCGCGGAGTTTACGGGACGCATCCCCCCCGCCCAACTCTGGGCGCACACACTGCGATCCGTGTCACGACGTCGACCGATGACGCTGCGTTACCGCCGCCCAGCGGCCGCCCGCGATCAGCCCTCCAGCGGCCAGGACATCGACACCCGGGTGCCGATTCCGGCCTCAGCGGGGGTAACCGCGAGATCCTGGACGACGGCGTCCAGAAGGGCCAACCCGAGGCTGTCCGCGGTGACGTCCAAGCGGCCACCGGGCTGCGACTCCGGCCCGCTGGCGGAGGCATCGACAGCCGACGCCGCGGCCGACGCGTCGCCCGTCGGGTCGAGCGGCACCGGGACGAGGTTGCCGAGCGCGGTCGACGCGGACACGGGCCCGGCGCCCGGGCCCTCAGCCGGCACCGCATCGGCCGGACCGGTGAAGGCGGCCGGCACACAGTCGATCACTGCGACGCCGAACTTTCCGCGGTCGATGAATTCGACCGTCACCGGTTCCTGCACGCCGTACCGCTCGTGCTGGCGCACCGCCCGGGCACACGCCTCGCCGACGGCGAGCCGAACCTCATCCAGCAGGCCCTCATCGACGCCGCTGCGCCTGGCCATCGCGGCCGCCACCAGACGGGCCGTACGGACATGCGCCGGGCTGGCTGGCAGCCGCAGGATCACGGTCGCCGGCGAGCTTTCGCCGGAGTCGACCATCCCGGTCAACCGGTCGTGGAGCTGGCGAGCGCCTCGTCCACCGTGCCGTGAACGGTGAAGACCTCGTCCAGCCCGGTGATGCGGAAGAGCTTCAGCACCCGCTCCTGCGGGCAGACGAGAGACAGACTGCCACCGACCTCGCGGGCCCGGTTGAGGCCGGCGACGAGGACGCCGAGCCCGGTCGAGTCGAGGAACTCGACCCCGCCCAGGTCGATGACGAGTTGATGTTCACCGCCGTCCAGCAGATCGGACACCCGGTCCCGCAGGCCGGGCGCTGTGTAGACGTCGACTTCCCCGGCCACTTCGAGCACGGTGTGCTCCCCCTGGGTGCGGGTATTCAAGGTGAGATCCACCGATTGCCTCCGCGTGGTCACAACGTGGTCAGGGCAGCTCCCAACCAGGTGCTCGGCCCCGATCTAACCAAACCACGTCGTGCAAGAGTGAACGGCGTGGTGGAGATGCTCGCTTCGGACGCCCCCCGGTGGCTTGGTCGGGATCTGTTGGACCGAATTGTCACGGGTAGTAATCGGAGCCGATTGACCCATGTCGAGGAGGTTCCACCCCGGTCCGGCCGCCCCACCACCTGGCCGGACTGGGTGCCGGGGTTGCTGGTGGATCGCCTGGCCGCCCGCGGCATCACCGCGCCGTGGGAGCACCAGGCCGCGGCGGCCGCGCTCGCCTGGTCGGGCACCTCGGTCGTGGTGTCCACCGGAACCTCGTCCGGGAAATCGCTGGCTTACCAACTGCCCACGCTGTCCGCCCTGCTGGCCGACGATCGTGCCACCGCGCTCTACCTGGCGCCGACCAAGGCGCTGGCCGGCGATCAACTGCGGTCGCTCCGGTCGCTGGTGTTGCCGACGCTGCGGGCGGCCACCTACGACGGCGACACTCCGGTCGACGAACGCGACTGGGTACGGGCCCACGGCCGGCTCGTGCTGACCAACCCGGACATGCTGCACCGCGGCATCCTGCCGGCCCACGCGCGCTGGTCCGGGTTCCTGCGTCGACTACGGTACGTAATCGTTGATGAGTGCCACACCTATCGGGGGATTTTTGGCTCGCATGTCGCCCACGTGCTCCGCCGGCTCCGCCGGGTCTGCGCCTCGTACGGCGCTGAACCCAGCTTCATCCTGGCGTCGGCCACCGTGGCGGCGCCGGCCCGGTCCGCCTCCCGGCTGACCGGCCTGCAGGTCGCCGAGGTCACCGACGACGCCTCACCCCGGGGCGGCACCGCGTTCGGACTCTGGGAGCCGCCGCTCACCGGGCTGACCGGCGAGCACGGCGCTCCGGTCCGCCGGTCGGCCGGCGCCGAGGCGGCCCGGCTGCTCGCCGACCTCGTCGTGGAAGGCGCCCGCACGCTGGCCTTCGTCCGGTCCAGGCGGGGCGCTGAGATCGTCGCCCTGAACGCCAAGCGGCTGCTGTCCGACGCGGCGCCGGAGCTCACCGACCGGGTCGCCGCCTACCGGGCCGGGTACCTGCCGGAGGAGCGGCGCGCGCTGGAGGCGGCGCTGTCCGGTGGCGACCTGCTCGGCGTGGCCACCACGAACGCGCTCGAGCTCGGCGTCAACATCGCCGGCCTGGACGCGGTCGTACTCGCCGGCTACCCCGGGACGCTCGCCTCGGTCTGGCAGCAGGCCGGGCGGGCCGGGCGCGACGCCGAGAACGCCCTGGTCGTCTTCGTCGCCCGCGACGACCCGCTCGACACCTACCTGGTGCATCACCCGGAGGCGATCTTCGGGCGATCGGTCGAGGCGACCGTGCTGGATCCGGCGAACCCACACGTGCTCGCTCCGCAGCTGTGCTGCGCGGCCGCCGAACTGCCACTGACCGAGGCGGACCTGCCACTGTTCGGCGAGGCGGCCAGCCGCGAACTCCTGCCCGATCTGGTGCGGCGCGGCCTGCTGCGGCACCGCTCGACCGGCTGGTACTGGACCAGCCGGCGCCGCCCCGAGCTGGACATCCGGGGAACCGGTGGCGAGCCGATCCGGGTCGTGGAGGCCGGCACCGGTCGCGTGCTCGGCACCGTGGACGCGTGGGCGGCGCACAGTTCGGTGCACCCGGGAGCGGTCTACCTGCACCAGGGGGTGTCCTACCTCGTCGATGAGCTCGACCTGGACGACGCGGTCGCGCTGGTGCACGCCGAGGAGCCGGACTGGACCACGGCGGCACGCGACACCACCGACATCCGGATCGTCTCGTCCGTCCGCGAACGCGTCCTCGGCGACGTCTCGCTGCACTTCGGTGTCGTGGACGTGACCAACCAGGTGGTGTCCTACCTGCGCCGCCGGATCGCGACCGGCGAGGTGATCGACGAGCACCCGCTCGACCTGCCGGCGCGGCAACTGCGGACCCGGGCGGTCTGGTACACACTCTCCGCCGAGGCGGTCGCGCGCTGCGCCGAACCGGCCGAGCTGCCCGGTGCGGCGCATGCCGCCGAGCATGCGGCGATCGGATTGCTGCCGCTGTTCGCGACCTGCGACCGCTGGGACATCGGCGGGGTGTCGACCGCCCGGCACGAGGACACCGGTCGGGCGACCGTGTTCGTCTACGACGGCCACCCGGGCGGTGCCGGCTTCGCCGCCCGCGGGTACGACCAGGTCGAGGCGTGGCTGCGGGCGACCCGCGAGGCGGTCGCCGCCTGCGAGTGTGAGGCCGGCTGCCCGTCCTGCGTGCAGTCACCGAAGTGCGGCAACGGCAACGAGCCACTGGACAAGGCCGGCGCCATCCGGCTGCTCGACGTCGTGTTGGGCGCGCTGGCCGGCTGACGTGCGCCGAGGGGTGCTCCGGACGAGCCGAAAGGACGTACCGCGAGCCGGGCATGTGTACGACGTGAAGGGGGTAGGGATGCGTTGACGGGAGGTTGCGATCGCGGACTTCCCCGCCACCCTCGAAAGGAGCTGATGACCGTGGCGGTCCTTGGTCTGCTCTTGCTAGCCGCCGCTGGAGTCCTCACCGCAGCCGTCGTAACCAGCAATACCGGCGCGGTCGAGACAGATCTCTGGAATGCGACCATCTCCAACGTGTCACTCGGCGTCGTCTTCGTCGCCGGCATGCTGACGGCGGTCGCCGCAGTGGTCGGCATCATCATGATGATGGGCGGCGTACGCCGGAACCAGCGACTGCGGCAGGAACGCCGAGTCCTGCGCCGGGAGAACCAACGGCTGTCCCAGCGGGTTGAGGCCGGTGTGGCCCCCGACGAGACGACCACCAGGTACCCCGTTACCGAGCGGGTCACCGAGGAGCCGGTCGGGCCGCAGCAGCGGCGCAGCCTGTTCAGCCCGCGGCGCTCGACCACTGATACCCGGGCCGACACCGGTGGGCGTCCGACGCGGACCGATGACCGCGTCGTGGCGAGCGACCCGCAGGAGACCTCAGTGACCTCGACGGAGCCGGTGAGCCGATCCGGCTGACCTGGCCAGCTCCGCCGATCTGAACCGATCGACCGCTGAGGGCAGGCGGACGCGGGTCGGCCAGGCCCCGGCCGACCCGCCTCTGCCTGCCAGTTCCACTCCCGCCGCGGGTCGGACCCGACCGGCCTGCTGGCGAAACCCTCCCTGGTGGGGAGGGCGGCACCGACCCCGGTGCGGCCCTCCCCACCAGGCTCATGTCGGGCCCGGTGCCGCCAGCTCGGCCGGTGCGGGCCCGGCCCTGGCCCTGCCGCTCGCGGTCCACCGCCCGAGCCGGCCGAGTGGCAGCGGCCGAGTGACCACCACCTCGACTACCTCGCCCGTCACGGTGCACCGGCTCACCTGGCCGCCATTGGCGCGGGCGACCCGGCCAGCCGCCGCGCAGGCCGGGCCGGTGCCGTCAAGGGCAGCCGCCGCTCCGGCCAGCGCGGCCAGATCGGCGGCCGTCTCGACCCGGTGCCGGGCCACCACCGCGACGCCGCGGACGACGCCGGCGACGCCGCCCAGCACCACCAGCATGCTGAGCACGAGGACCAGCACCGTGCCGCCGCCGCGATCGGTCACCCACCACCGGTGTCCACCACCCCCGGCTCCAGCTCGCCGACCGCCCGGGCCCCGACGCTCATGGTCGGAACGAACCGGGCCGCCGACCGGATCTCGGCCGAAACCGTGACCACCACCTGGCTGCCCTGGAACGCGATCACGATCCGCGCGCCGGTCGGAGCCGTGGCCGAGCCGAGCCGGCGTGCTGCCGGCACCGGCTCGCCCCGGACAACCGCCCGGACCACGGCCCGGGCCGAGTCGACGCAGCGCAGTTGCGCACCGACAACGCCCACCGCCGCCATCCCGGCCACCGCGAGAGCGACCAGGACGGGGAGCGCGATCGCCACCTCGGCCGTCGCGGAGCCCCGGTCGCATCGGCTCAGAGCGCGGCGGTAAGCGCCGTCTGAATGATCCGCCCCAGGGCGGCCGCGGCGTTCGGCCCGGTCAGCAACTTGTAGAGCAGCAGGCCGAACCCGACTGCCGCCAGCATCACCACCGCGTACTCGGCCGTCGCCATCCCGTCGTCCTGACGCAGCCGCCGGAACACCCATCGCATCTCGCATCTCCTTCTGCCCGCACCACCCGCTGTGGTGTCGTGCCGCAAGCCTCATTGCGCTTGCCGGCCGGGACCAGTGGTCGGATCGCTTCTGTGGATGGAGGTTTCGCCTGTGGACGGTCGGGTGAAATCACGGCCGTGCCGTGATAGTGCACAGGCTGATCGACTGTCTATTGTGGACGATCGAGCGTCGGTCAGAGCAGCGCGGTGCCGGCGAGCGAGAGGACGAACGGGACGACGCCGAGGCTGACGAACGCCGGCAGGAAGCACAGCCCCAGCGGCGCGGTCGCCAGTACGCCGGCCCGGCGCGCCCGCACCTCACCGGCGGCCGCCGCCGCATCCCGCCGCTGCGCCGCGAGCCGCTCGAGTGCCGATGCGAGCGCGCTGCCGCTGCGCGCCGACCGCCGGACCGACCGGGCCACCGCACCCAGAACCGGATCGTCCGCGTACTGCGACCAGGCGATGTCCACGCTGGCGCCGAGCCGTTGCAGCCTGGCCACCGTGGCCAGGTCGGTCGCGAGTGGACCGGGCAGCGCGGTGGCGACGACCTCGAGCGCGACAACCAGTGGACTGCCGGCACGGAGGCTGACCGCGAGCAGGTCGAGGACCATGGGTAACTGGCCCGCCCGCCGCTCACGGAGCCGGCGACTGGCCGCCGGTTCCAGCTGCCGCAACAGGCGGGCCGCGCCAACCCCGACCACGGCCGCGGCAACGATCCCGGCCGGTCCACCGACGACCACCGCCGCTGCGAGCGCGGCCACCGCGATGGCCAGGTGGCGGGCCGACACCGGTGGCGACCGCGGCGCTGCCGCCGCCGGCCGCAGCAGGGCCAACTGCCGCGCCGCGGCCCGCCCGGATCTGCCCAGCAGCGCCAGCGCGGCGGCGAGGAACAGGAACGCGAGGCTCGTCATGGCTCGGCGCTCGCGGCGGCCAGAATCCGGGCACACCAGAGCGCACCCAGCGCATCCAGACCGACGCCGACGAGCAGCGCGATCTGACCGGCTGGCGTACCGAACAGAACGTGCAGCGGCCTGGCGCCCGTGCCGGCCGCCAGCAGCACACCCACGCCCGGCAGCAACGCGAGCAGCACCGCACTGGCCCGCGGGCCAGCCAGTTGGGCGAGCACGCTCTGGCGCTGGCGGTGCCGCGATCGCAGATCGTCCGCCAGCCGCTCCACCACGGTGGCCAGCGGAGCGCCGGTCCGCTCGCTGACCAGCCACGCCGCGGCGAGCCCAGCGACGCCGGCGCGCGCCGCCGGGTCGGCGTCGAGCGTCGCCACCCGCTCAGCCAGTACGGGCGCCACCGCGCCGCCGAGCGCCGCCGTTGCCGCCGCGTGACCGAGCACGCCGGCGATCGCGGCCGGCCCGGCGGCCTCCGCCGCGGCGACCAGGGCCAGCCCTGGCCGCTGCCCGGCCCGCAACTCGTCGGCCAGGCAGCCCAGTGCCTCGCCGGCGGCCAGCGTCTCCCGGTCGGCCCGCCGGATCGACCGCTCGATGACCAGCACCTGCCAGCCCGCCGCGGCCAACAGGGCGGTCGCCACGGCCGGCACCGCGGCCGGCCGCCCAACGGTGACCAGGCTGGCCGACGCTCCGATCAGGCCACCTCCCGCACCAGCGACGGCGACCACCGCCCGCGGATGCCGCCGACCGCGCAGGAACGCCGGCAGCGACCGCCGCCGCGCCGCGGGCAGCAGGCCGACCTGCCGCAGCCGCGCAGCGGACAGCGACGGCGCCGGAGCCAGCAGCACCGCGCCGGCAAACGCCCCGAACATCAGCCACCACATCGCGCCGCCCGAGGATCAGCCATCACCGGCCACCAGGGCCGGCCTGAAGCAGCGCGCAGAGGTCGGCCCAGGCCACCGTGGGGCCGGTGTCACGGCGCCAGGCCGGCGCCACGGTCACCAGGTCGTGCGCCCGCCGCAGCACACCGATCTCGGCCAGCTCACGGCCGCCACCGGCGCCGCGGTGCAGGTGCAGCGCGACCTGCACCGCGGCCGAGAGCTGGCTGTGCAACGCTGGCCGGCCGAGCCCGGCCAGCCCGGCCAGGGCCTCCAGCCGGGCCGGCAGTTCCGCGGCGCTGTTGGCGTGCACCGTGCCGGCGCCGCCGTCGTGGCCGGTGTTCAGCGCGGTCAGCATCTCGACCACCTCGGCGCCGCGCACCTCCCCGACGACGAGCCGGTCCGGCCGCATCCGGAGCGCCTGCCGGACCAGGTCGCGCAGCGTGATGACACCAGCGCCCTCGACGTTCGCCGTCCGCGTGGTCAGCCGCACCACATGCTGGTGATCGGGCCGGAGTTCAGGTGAGTCCTCGACGATCACCAGCCGCTCGGACCGGTCGATCAGGCCCAGCATCGTGCCGAGCAGCGTGGTCTTGCCCGACCCGGTGCCGCCGGTGACCAGGAACGCCAGCCGGGCCCGGACGATGGCCTCGACCAACTCAGCCGACTCGTCCGTCAGCGTTCCGACGCCCTGCAGCTGCCGCAGCGTGAAGCCGCGTGGCCGGAAGCAGCGCAGCGACAGGCAGGTTCCGTCGGCCGCCACCGGGGCCAGCACCGCGTGTAACCGGGTGCCGTCCGGCAGGCTCGCGTCCACCCAGGGGCGGCCGTCGTCCAGCCGGTGCCCGGCCGCGGCGGCCAGCCGCTGCGCCAGCAGGCGGACAGCCGTGTCGTCGGGAAACCGCAGACCGACCCGTTCCAGGCCGTGCCCGCGGTCGAGCCAGACCTGATCCGGGCCGTTGACCAGTACGTCGGTGGTGCCGGGCTGGCGCAGCAGCGACTCCAGCGGCCCGGCTCCGGCCAGCTCGGCCTCCGCCTCCCGGACCAGGTCGAGCAGCTGATGGTCAGCCGCGAGGCCACCGCTCTCGGCCCGAACCAGCGCGGCCAGCTCGGCCCGGCTCGGCATGCTGCCGCTCTGCGCCAGCCGCCGGCGGACGCGGTCGACAACCTCGGCTGTCATGCCGCCTCCCTCCCCACGCCGAGCAGTTGGTCGAGCAAGCGTTCACACAGCAAGGCGAGCGGCCCGCGGCGCCGCAGCTCGAGCGGGCGACCGCGGCAGAGTGAGACCGACAGCCCCGGCTCGGATCGGATCTCACCAAGCAGCGGCAACTCGACGACCTCGGCCACGGTCTCGGCCGACACCACGGACGCCGGTGGCCGCCGGACGACCAGCCCGACGCTGCGTGCCTGTCCGGCCAGCCGCTCGGCGACCTGCACCGCCGACGCCGCCGCGCGGACATCCGCCGGAACGAGCATGATCAGCTCATCGGCCAGGCCGACCGCGACGTCGACGGCCGGCGGGTACCGCGGGAGATCCAGCACGATCACCCCACCGCCGCGCCGTCCTGCCTCGACCACAGCACAGATGGCCTCGCTGCCCACGGGCGGACGGCCCCGCCGGCGGTGCGACAGCACCGAGATTCCCTGCACCGCGGGCAGCGCCGCCCGCAACGCGGGCGACGGCAATCGACCTGAGACGCCGGCCAACTCGGGCCAGCGAAGCCCACTCTCGTCGACCGCGCCGAGCAGCAGGTCCAGACCGCTGCCGAGAACGTCGAGATCCAGCAGCAGCGCCGGCTCGTTGCGGCGGACCGCGGTCAGCGCGAGTGCGGCGGCCAGGACGCTCGCACCGGCACCACCACAGCCACCCAGCACCCCGATCACGCGAGCCGCCACGTCGGCGGTGGCGACAGACGTCGCCAGCCGTTCGACCAACTCACCCTCGGCGTCGGGCAGCGCGAGAACGCCGTCGACCGCCAGGCCGGCCGCTCGAACCGCGGCATCGGCAGCCGGCGAACCACGGCAGACGAGCAGCACGCCGACGCGCGCCGGACTCTCGCTGATCAGCGACGCCCCGGCCAGGTCGGCTCCCAGCAGCACCAGCGGGGCTGCGCTCCAGCGAGCCCGGACGGCGACCGGATCGACCGCGACATCCACCTCGACATCGGCGGCCGCAGCCAGCCGGAGCAGGTCGTCCAGCAGATCGGCGTCGTTCGTGGCCAGCAGCGGGCGGGGCTCTGCCATGGCTCCTCCGGAGCGGTTCGGGTGCGGATTTCGCCATCACCGAAGCCGGTCCGGAGTCGCCGCGGAACCCCCCTCCGCAAATCTGTGGATAACGTTCGAGCCTGTGGATAGCCGTTTGGCAGCCACCCGGATCGGGACGAGGATGACCTCGATCGCCCAGCGAATCGGGCCAGCAGCGGGCCCGCGCCGAATCAGGCAGAGGAGAGCGAAGTGTCGCGCATCGGAGAAAAGGGACGGCCCCCGCCTGGGGGGATAGCGGGGGCCGTCAAAGCCCGGCTCCGGGGGGTTGAGCCGGACGCTTGCTGCGAGGACATGAATCTGCCCCCGCCTGGTATACGTGTACCCCATACGAGGGCATGGCAAACAGGGCCGTCCGCGTGATTTCCGTGAACCAGCACTCCGCCGCCTCCTATCCTCCGAGTGTGCATCGCGCCGCCGCGTTCTTCGATCTCGATAAAACGATCATTGCGAAGTCGAGCACGCTGGCCTTCGGTCGACCCTTCTTCCACGGCGGCCTGATCAACCGTCGGGCGGTGCTCAAGGCCTCATACGCGCAGTTCGTGTACCTGGTCGCGGGTGCCGACGAGGACCAGATGGACCGTCTGCGGGACTACATGGCGGCCCTGTGCACCGGCTGGGACGTACGGCAGGTTCGCGACATCGTGACCGAGACGCTGCACGACATCGTCGACCCGCTGATCTTCGAGGAGGCGGCCGCTCTCATCGAGGAGCACAAGTCCCGAGGTCGGGACATTGTGATCGTGTCCAGCAGCGGAGAGGAGATGGTTGGACCGATTGGCGAGATGGTCGGCGCCGACCATGTCATCGCCACCCGGATGGTGGTCACGGAGGGCCGGTACACCGGTGAGATCGAGTTCTATGCCTATGGCCCGAACAAGGCCTCGGCCATCGTCGATCACGCCCGCCGGATGGGCTACGACCTGGATGCCTGCTATGCCTACAGCGACTCGGCGACAGACCTGCCCATGCTGGAGACGGTGGGCCATCCCGCCGTCGTGAACCCTGACCGCGCGTTGCGCCGGCTGGCGGTGCAGCGCGGCTGGCCGGTGCTCACGTTCAGCCGGGCGGTGTCGCTGCAGAGCCGGCTGGCCGGCATGCGGACGCCGGCCGGCCCGGTGGTGGCCGGTACCGCTGTCGGCGTCGGCGCCGCTGTCGTCGGCATCGCCTGGTACGCCGCCCGTCGCCGCGGCCGCCTCCTCGCCACGGCACCCTGACCGGCCACTGCCCACGCCACCACTACCCGCGCCACCACGCCGCCCTGCCCGCGTCGCTACCCGCGCCGCCACCGTCGCCGCTGCCCGCGTCACTACCCGCGCCGCCACGCTCGCCACCGCCGCGTCGCGACGGCACCGCTGCCCGCGTGACCACGGCACCGCTACCCGCGTCGCCACGGCACTACTGCCCGCACCGCCGGCACCACGGCACCCGACCGCCGCTGCGCCCGCCGGCACCAGGGTGTGTCGGCGCGGTACGGCAAGCCTGATTCGCCGCAGAAATCCAGGGCGCGGTCCGGCGATCGGGTCTTCCGAAGCCGGCGGGATGGGCGTAGAAAGGAGCAACGGACGAAGGTCAGCAGGCAGATCAGTTCTCCTCGACCGGACTCCGCGCACGGACGCCGGGCACCCACGCGCGACCAGCCGCGGGAGGCACGTCGGGACGGACTTCCGGGTCCGTGCCGTCGACTTGAGGTGCACGCCTGGTAACCCGGTTGCCTGTGGGCGACGGCGCTCCCTTTGTTGGAGCGCCGTTCGCGTCTGCGCGCAGACTCGCTACCCGCCTCGGCATTTCCGGGGTGCGCCGAGCACCTCCCGGTCAGCGGCGGCGGACGGCCTCGCAGATCGCGAGTGCCTCGCGGGCGCCAAGTTCGACGGCGGCGCAGCAGTGCCGCAGCCAGCTGGCGACGCCGTCGGGAGTGCCGGTGCGGTAGCTGGCCAGGGCGGCCTCGTACTCGGCCTGCAACTCCAGGTGGCCGACCTCGGGGACGGTGATGGACTTCGGGTCCAGGCCCTGGCTGATCATCGTGAGCCGGGCGGCGGCACGGGCCACCAACCCGTCCGCCGAGCCGAACGGTGCCAGGGTGCGAAGCTCACCGTGCACGACGGCGGCCAGCACGATCGCGGGCACGGCGGTGTCGCCGGCCACCAGCCGGCCGAGCGCATCCAGCCGGGCGGTGCTGTCCGACCGGCCGGACGGACGACCGAGCGACTCGGAACCGGCCGCGCCCGCCGCGGCCAGGACGTGCAGCCGGGCCAGCACCTGCAGCGGCGCCCGCGCCCAGGTGTCGACCAGCTCGCCGACGCCGGCGCTGACCCGCAGTGCGCCGCGGACGACGGGATCATCGCCGGCGGCACCGGTCCGCAGCTGAGGCAACGGGACGTTCACGCCGTCAAGGGCCGCCGACGCCCGCGCGCCGCGTAGCGCCGACTCGGCGGCCACCGCGGCGCTGTGCCGGCGCAGCACCCGGTGCCCGAGCAGCTCGTCCACCGACTCGCGGGCCGCCGCCACCGCCGCCGTCACGCCCGGTAGGCCCAGCAGCGGCAGCAGCGGGTCGTCCGGGCGTGCGCCGCCGGGCGCCCACGCTGCCGGTCGCGAGCCGCTGGGAAACACATGCTGAGGCTACGACCCGACGTCCGGCCGCCCAGCAACGGGCGAACGGTTGGTCCCGCCGCGGTGGCGGGACAGCTGCCGGGGTGGGCATGGAGGCAGGGCCGGCGCCGGTGCTTCTCCCACGTGCGCACCCCGCGAGTGCACGCGAACGCCGACACCGGCCCTGCGTCTGTGGCCGGACCGCCGTGCCAGGCTGGGGTCCTGAGCCGCACTGGCGAGAGGGTGTCAGAGCGGCATGGCACGGCGATCCGGCAGATCCGGGGTGCCGGGCCGACCCGTGAGGGCAGCACGGGTCGGCCACGGCCGTCCGGGCAGGCCGGGAGTCCCGGACGTTTATCAGGCGGGCGCCGGCGGCGGCTCCGGTCTCACCCGCCGCAGTCGCTCCTTCCACGCGGTGCTGGCCACCTCGCTCCGGCGGCTGGCCGCCCTGCGGTCGGTGGCGCCATTCGCCGGCCGGCCGGTCGAGCGGCTGCCGGCGCGGCGCGGCACGGTCCGCGGACCGCCGGCTCGTGGCTCGCCGTCACCCTGGTGCGCCGGTCCGCTGCCGGCCACGGACCGGGCCGGCGGCGGCACGGCACCGGCTGCCGCCCGGTGCGCCGCGCTCAACGCGGCGGTGGCGACCGCAGCCGGGGCGCTCCCGGCGGACTGCCCGTCCGCGGTGGCCGCGCGGCGGTTGACGGCGCGGGCCGCGCCGGCCAGCGCCGGAGCGACTGCCACCGGCGGCCGTCCCGGGTCACTCGCCGCGGTTCGCGGCTGCCACGGGCCGCCGGGCGACATCCCGGTCTGGCCCGGCCGCAGCCCGGCTACCAGGGCGCACTCCGCCACCGATGTCAGCTGGGCCGCGCGACCGGACCACGGGCCGGTCGCCGGCAGCCCGCCGACGATCACCCCGGCCGGCCGCACCGGCGACTCGAAGCCTGGCAGCGTTCCCGGCCCGGCCGCCACACCGGCCGGTTCACCGTCCACTGTGGATGCTGAGGGGCCGGCCGGCGGTGCGGCCTGGGCGCGGTCCACAGTGGACGTCGGGCGGATCGGCCCGGATAGTGGACGAGCCGGTGAGTCGGCGCGGATGCCCCGGTGGTGCCGGGCGACGACGTCCCGGCAGGCGTGCACGATCGGGCCGAGCAGGTCCTCGGCGCGCGGGAGTGGGCGCCGGACCTGGTCCGGCTCGACCAACCAGCGGGTGACGCCAGGCGGCTCGGGACCGATCGGCGGCAGCACGAGGACGCCGCGGCGACGGACCACGATGTCCGGCGCGCCCGAGCAGTCCCCGCCCAACCAGAGGCCGGTTTCCGGGCCGGGCTGCGTGGGCAGCGAAGCCCCGCCGGAAACGGGCCGTTTGCGGCTACGACCGCGGCCGCGCTCAGCAAAGTCGGCGGTGCGGCGGGCCCCCGCCGCGACCAGGAACAACAGCCGTCCGGACGCCGTCGAGATCGCCGGCGCCGGCCGGTAGCCCATCATCTCAAGCCGCCCAAGGGCCTCCCGGCCGCCGGACTCGGGCGCGTCGATCACATCCACATGCCAGCCGACCGGCAGCACGATCGCGGCCAGCGGGGCGGCCAGCCACCACTCCCGGATCCGGTCCGGGTCGGCGCTCGCGGCCAGCCAGGACGCGGTGTCGACGGGGTGGGCACCGGGTTCGGCACAATATTCGCCGCAGGAGCAGGCGCCGGCCCGGGTCAACTGCACCCCCGGGACAACCGGCCACCGCCACTCGCCAACGACCAGCCGCAACGTGCGGGCCACCCGTGCCGCGGCCGCCGAGCCCAACCCGGCCCCGCTCCGCTCCGGCTCCACCAGGTCGGCCCCGACCTGCCGAGCCTCGCTCCGCCCAGGCTCCACCAGGTCGGCCCCGACCTGCCGAGCCTCGCTCGGCCCGGCCTCGCTCCGCCCAGGCTCCAGCCGGTCGGCCTCGACCTGCCCAGCCTCGCTCCGCCCGGCCTCGACCCGGTCAGGCTCCACCCGGTCGGCCCCGACCCGCCGAGCCTTGCTCCGCCCAGGCTCCACCCGGTCGGCCCCGACCCGGCCAGCCTCGCTCCGTTCGGCCTCGGCGCTCCGGTCGGCCTCGACCCGGCCAGCCTCACTCCGCCCTTGCAGCGCCAGGACGACAGCGTCCGGGGCGGTCAGGCTGGCGGGTACCGGGTGGGTGGTGGGATGGGTGGACTGGTCGGCAAGGTGGGCAAGCTCGGAATTAGCTGGCTGGGCAATCTTGGTGCTGGCTCCTGAGCCGGTACATGGTGGTCGCTCGGGCTCAGGCCCACCGGCCCCGGCCGGGATGGCCGCTGGCGGTCGACCGGGGTCGCGACTGGGCCGGTGGGCGAACGTGGTGGCCTCGGCCGGGCCCGACTCTTCCTGCCGCTGGTGCGGGTGAGCGTCAGGCCGGCCGTCCTGGCCGGATAAACGTTCAGCGTGCCGCGGGAGCACCACTGTGTCTTCCTCCCCGTCGTGGTCGAGCTGCCGTGTCCCCCATTTGGTCACCCACGAGGGGCGACACACGAGCTAGCATCGATCCGTCCGTAACAGAGCGTGGCAGATCGATCACAATTCGACTACTACCCTGGACGGTTGCCTTCTCCACACCAGGTGCGGCGGCCTGACCTGGGTGTTCCGGAGCGCGAACGGGAAAACCCACCAACGCCCCCGGTCCTCCGGCCCCAGACGCACACGAATGACGCCGGCAGCGGCGGAACACTCGGCGGGTCCCTGCCCGTCAAGGTTCGAACTGGAGGGCATTGTTGTCACGAAACGCCAAGACGGGGTCAAAGGCCGAACGTGACGCACTTCGGCAGGAGATGCTCGCCGCGCACTGTTCGCACGACCTGGTAGCGCAGGAAATGCAGCAGCGGTGGGGTTTTCGGTCCCGGGAGGCGCGTCGGCATGCGCTCGGCTGGAGTCAGGATCAGGTGGCCGTGCAGTTCACAGAGGCGGCCGCCCGGGTCAGCTCCGACCGCAGCCCACATTCGCCCATGATCGGGACCCGAATCGGCGAGTACGAGCGCTGGCCGCACGGCGGCCGGCGCCCGTCCACGTATGTGCTGACCGTGCTCGCCAGCATCTACGGCACCACCGTCGATCGACTGCTCGACTATGACGACTACCGCCACCTGCCGGATCAGGACCGGATGGTCCTGAGCACGCTGTTGTCCCGCCCCGGCAGCACCCAACCCACCGCCGGACCGGTGACCCCGGGCCCGGTCTCCCCCGCCACCGCAACGCCCGCGGCCCACTGGAATGCCGCGCCAGCCGACTACGTACCGGTGACCCCGGTACTGGTCTCAGTCGGCGGTACCAGCCAGGTAGTGCCGGTGATCCCGGCGTCGGCGATCGTCGTGGCACCCCAGCCGCCGGCGCCGGCCACGGCCACTCCGCAGCCAGCCGCACCGGCCACCTCCGGGTGCGCCGCCGCCGGACCGGGCACGCCGAGCGAGCCAGTCGGGTACGTGGACGCACCCGGCCTGCACTTGCCCGCTACCGGCGTGGCAACTGGCCACGCCACGCTGACAGTGCCGCCGGGCACGGCTCTGGTGACTGCCGCCACCTCGCTGACTCCGGTCGCCGCCATCTCGGCGGCCGAGTTGGAGATCGCGCCGCGGAGCGGGTCCGCGGCCCGGCGCCTACGCCGGGATCGCCTGATGGACAGGTGCACCGGCACGGCATCCGCGGAGGAGGAAATCATCATGGCAGCGGCAAAGCAGTCGGCCGAGTTCGGTGAGTGGGCCGAGACGACAAATGTCGGACCGAACACCCTCGACCAGTTCGACCAGGACGTCCGCACGATCGCCCGGTCCTACCTGCGCAGCGCGCCGCTGCCGCTGGTGCTGGACACCGTCCGGCTCCGGAACCGGGTATTCACGCAGTTGGAGGGGCGCCAGCACCCGACCCAGAGCCAGCGCCTGTACATGATCGCTGGCCGGGCCTGCGGCCTGCTGGCCTGGATGTCCGGGGATGTGGGCCGGACCGCCGAGGCGGAGACCCAGGCGCGTACCGGCTGGTTGTGCGCCGAGGTGGCCGACCACGACGGGCTGCGGGCCTGGATCCGGGCCACCCAGAGCAAGTCCGCCTACTGGGACGGGCGGATCCTGGACTCGGCCCGGCTGGCCGAGGCCGGGCTGGCGTGCCGGGCCACCGGCACGGCCCGGGTGCTGCTGGCCAGCCTGGCCGCCCGCGCCTGGGCCCGGCTGGGCCACGTCGACGAGGCGCACGCGGCGCTGGCCCGGGCCGGCGACGAGCGGGAGGCGGTCTCCGAGCCGGACGAGGTGGGTGGCCTGTTCGGCTTCAGCGAGGCGCAGCAGAGCTACCTGGCCGGCAGCACGTACCTCTGGCTGAAGGAGTCCACCGAGGCGCTCCGGGCGGCCGACCGGGCGGTCTGGCTGTACGAGGTCGGCGAACCGGAGGACCGGTTCTACGGCGCCGAGATGATCGCGCTGATGGACGCGGCCAGCGCGCACCTGCAGGCCGACGAACTGGAAGGTGCCATCGAGAAGCTCAACCCGGTGCTCAACCTGCCGTCCCAGCAGCGGCTGGAGACGTTCACCCAGCGGCTGGGGGACATGCGGGCGGTGCTGCACCGCAACCGGTACGTCGGCAACCGGATCGCGCTCGACCTGCAACACCAGATCGAGGAGTTCCGGGCCACCGCCCTCGGCCAGTATCTGAGCCGCTGACCACCCCCGCCGGCCGGCGCCGGGACGGGTAGACCGCCGGGACGGCGGCCGCGACGTCCGGGGCAGGTATCTCGCAGTGAGTTGAGCGGCGCCGCGGCCGGCAGCGCCGCCGGACCGGGAGCGAACGGGGCCGCTGGGCGCGGACGGCGGCCGTTCCGCCGACCTTGGGGTGACCGGTGTAGTCGGCGCGTCGTAGGGTCGGCCGGACACGGCGGTACACCGACGACGCGACCGGACCGGTTTGCGCCGACCCGGCCGCACCGCCCGATTTCGCACCGACAGAGCAGTCTGCGGAGGGGCGCCTTGACCGACACACCGACCAGCGACGTCACGCTGTCGAACCTGCTGCACGAGACCCGCCGGTTCGAGCCGCCCGCCGAGCTGGCTGGCGCGGCCAACGTCACGGCCGAGGCGTACGAGCAGGCGAGCGCCGACCGGCTGGCCTTCTGGGAGACGCAGGCACGCCGGCTGACCTGGGCCGCGCCATGGGAGCAGACGCTGGAGTGGAAGCTGCCGTTCGCCAAGTGGTTCGTCGGCGGGCAGCTGAACGCGGCGTACAACTGCGTGGACCGGCACGTCGAGGCCGGCCGCGGCGACAAGGTCGCCTACTACTGGGAGGGCGAGCCGGGCGACACCCGCACGCTCACCTACGCCGACCTGCTCCGCGAGGTCTCCCGGACCGCGAACGCCCTGCTCGAGCTGGGCATCAACAAGGGCGAGCGGGTCGCGATCTACATGCCGATGATCCCGGAGACGGTGATCGCGATGCTGGCCTGCGCCCGGATCGGCGCGCCGCACACGGTCGTCTTCGGCGGCTTCTCCGCGGACGCGCTGCGCGGCCGCATCCTGGACTGCGACGCCCGGCTGGTGATCACCGCGGACGGCGGCTACCGGCGCGGCGCGCCGAGCGCGCTCAAGCCCGCGGTGGATGAGGCACTGACCGACTGCCCGGACGTGCACCACGTGCTGGTCGTCCGCCGCACCGGCCAGGACACCGCCTGGTCCGATGGCCGGGACGTCTGGTGGCACGACATCGTCGACCGCCAGCCGGATCAGCACACGGCCGAGCCGCACGACGCCGAGCACCCGCTGTACGTGATGTACACATCGGGTACGACGGCGAAGCCGAAGGGCATCCTGCACACCACCGGCGGCTATCTGACCGGCGTCTCGTACACGCACCACGCCGTGTTCGACATCAAGCCGGACACCGACATCTACTGGACCGCGGCCGACATCGGCTGGGTCACCGGCCACTCGTATATCGTCTACGGCCCGCTGGCCAACGGCGCGACCAGCGTGATGTACGAGGGCACCCCGGACACGCCGCACCGCGGCCGCTGGTGGGAGATCGTCGAGAAGTACAAGGTGTCGGTGCTGTACTGCGCGCCGACCGCGATCCGCACGTTCATGAAGTGGGGCGAGGAGCACCCGGGCAAGTTCGACCTGTCGAGCCTGCGCCTGCTCGGCTCGGTCGGCGAGCCGATCAACCCGGAGGCGTGGATCTGGTACCGGACCTACATCGGCGGCGACCGGGCCCCGGTGGTGGACACCTGGTGGCAGACCGAGACCGGGTCGATCATGATCAGCCCGCTGCCCGGGGTGACCGCGGCCAAGCCCGGCGCCGCGATGCGACCGCTGCCCGGCATCGGCGCCGACGTGGTGGACGACAACGGCAAGCCGGTGCCGAACGGCGGCGGTGGCTACCTGGTGCTGACCGAGCCGTGGCCGTCGATGCTGCGCGGCATCTGGGGCGACCCGGACCGGTACCGGGACACGTACTGGGCCCGGTTCGAGGGCGTCTACTTCGCCGGCGACGGCGCGAAGAAGGACGAGGACGGCGACATCTGGCTGCTCGGCCGGGTGGACGACGTGATGAACGTGGCCGGCCACCGCATCTCCACCACCGAGGTCGAGTCGGCGCTGGTCTCGCACCCGAAGGTGGCCGAGGCGGCCGTGGTCGGCGCGACCGACCCGACCACCGGACAGGGCATCGTCGCGTTCGTGATCGTCCGCGGCTCGGTCGCCGCGGACGAGTCATCCGGCGACGCCCTGGTCAGGGAGCTGCGCAACCACGTGGCCAAGGAGATCGGCCCGATCGCCAAGCCACGCCAGATCATGGTCGTGCCGGAGCTGCCCAAGACCCGGTCCGGCAAGATCATGCGCCGGCTGCTGCGGGACGTCGCGGAGAACCGCGAGCTGGGCGACGTGACCACGCTGAACGATTCGTCGGTGATGGACCTGATCAAGGACAAGCTGCCCACCGCCTCCGGCGAGGAGTAAGCGGGACGGTCCACCTGGACAAGCTCGTGGACGTCATCGGGACGGCACCGGCCGGCCCGGACAGCTGGCGACCCCGGGCCCGCCGGGCGGCCAGCTCCGTCCGGCGCCGGTTCCGCGACCGGCGCCGGGACGGCCGAGGGGCGGCCGGCGGGCTGGTGCTGGTGCTGGTGCTGGGCGCGGTCGTGCTGCTGCGGGTCGGGCTACCGGCCCCGGTGACGCCGTGGACCAGCCAGCTCCGGCCACCGTACGACCACCTGCCGGGCCGGCAGCCGATCCCGGCGCCGACCCCGGTGCGGGACGACCCCGGGGTCGTGGAGGGCACCCTGCCGATCGGGCCGCAGGACGGCGGGGGAGGCCGGGCGCCCGAGGAACGCGCGGTGCGGATGGTGCTCGGCCGCTACTGCACGGACCCGGACGGGCTCACCGTCACGTTCGTCGGGGTGGCGGCCGTCGGAGTGGCGACGAGCCCGTGGGACGGCCACGCGGTCGTGGCCGTCGTCCTGTACCAGGACGGCAACGGGGGCGATTACCAGTGGCGGGGCTGGGTCGACCAGCTCCGGCGCTGCCCCTGACCCCGGCCGCCTGATCGGGCCGCCCCCTCGCCCGCTCCGCCCCGGTCGCGGTCCGGTCCCGCCCGTCCCGGCCGGCCCGACCGGAGCCTGGCTGACCCGACCGGAGCCCGGCCGGACCGGAGCCCAGCCGGACCGGAGCCCGGCCGGACCGGAGCCCAGCCGGTCCGACCGGAGCCCGGCCGGTCCGACCGGAGCCCGGCTGACCCGACCGGAGCCCGCGCCCGGCAGGGGCTGGCCGACCGTTCGCGGAACTGCGGTGCCGCGGACCCCGACGTACGCTCGAAGCGCGGCGGGACCGGAGGACGCGGATGGATGTCATTGATTCCGGGCCGGAGCGGCCGGTCGGGACTGGTCGCCGCCGGCTGCGCCAGACCTTCCGGGTGCTGGCGCGCCGGCTCGGCCCCTTCAGCCAGCGGCACCGGCGCACCGCCACCGTGCTGAGCGTGATGCTGGTCGCGGCCGCCGCGATGATCGGGCTGCGGGCGGGCCTGCCGGCCGGCGAGTCGCGCACCAACCGCACGGCCGCCTGGGCCGGCCCGCTCGGGCCGCCGTACGACCAGCTGCCCGGCCGCACCCCGATCCCGGCGCCCAGGCTGGTCAGCCAGGATGGGCAGCGGGTGGTCGGCGAGGTGCCGGTGTTCGCGCCGGCGCCGAGCGAGGTGGCCGCCCGCAAGGCGGTCGACCTGGTGATCGGCCGCTACTGCCGCGACCCCGATGCGCACAGCGTCCAGCTGGTCACCCCGCCGCGGACCCGGTTCGGCTCCGGCCGCTTCCCCGGCCCCGGCGGCAGCCCACCGGCCGGCCCCACCAGCAGCCCGGCCAGCGGCCCCACCAGCGGCCCGGCCGGCGGGTCGAACCTGCCCACCGTGCCCGGTGTCGGGCCGACGATCAGCCCGACCGGTGTGCCCACGGCGCCCACCCCGGCGCCGAACACGACCGCGCCGGTGCCGCCGCCGACCCCCACCGCGGTCCGGCTGGACCCGTGGCAGTTCGCCGTCGCGGTGGTCACCAGCTCCTCGTCCGGGCGGCTGGACGTGGTGGTGAGCCTGTCCTGGACCGGCTTCACGTACCGGTGGAGCGGCTCGCTGGCCCAGCTCAACGCCTGCCACTGAGGGCGGTCCCGGCCCGCCCCGGCGGACGGTGCGGCCCAAAGTCCGGTTCCGCCCCGCGGCGGCCCGGACCGCGCCGGACGGGTCGATCCGGCCGGTTCCGAACCGGGTGAACCGGCCCGGGCCGGTTCACCCGGCGAGCCCGCTGGACCGCTACCGGGGCCGCACGGGAGCATGGCGTCCCACACGGTCGACGAGTCCGAGGAGGGTGCCGGGTGACCGCCGAAACCAACCCCGCCGCGACCGACCCGGCGACCGGGCCAGCGGAGCCGGACGGGCCGTCCGTCGGCGAGCTGGTCCGGGCCGCCTCGGAACAGATGTCCGCGCTGATCCGGGCCGAGTTCGAGCTGGCCAAGGCGGAGTTGTCGGCGACCGCGAAGCGGGCCGGCACCGGCACCGGATTCATGGTGGTGGCCGCGGCCACGCTGCTGCTCTCGTTGCCGTTCCTGTTCGTCGCGGTCGCCGAGGGCCTGGTCGCGCTCGGGCTGCCGCGCTGGTCGGCGTACCTGATCGTGTGGGGGCTGTTCGTGCTCGCGGCGGCGCTGTTCGGCCTGATCGGCGTCCGGCTGGTGCGCCGGCTGCGCAAGCCGGAGCGGACCATCGAGGCGGTCAAGGAGACCGCGCGCTGGGCCCGGCACCCGACCGAATCCGGTACGGCGGCGTCCGATGCGGCAACCGTACCGCCCACCGCGTAGCCGCGTGTTACTACTTTTCAACATGCTGTGAAGTCACCGATACTGGCGAACTTTGTCAGCCGGCTTCTGACACTCTGGCGGGCGTGAACCCCGATCTGCCCGAGTCCGTGGCCGTCCTTGTCGACGGCCCGTGGACGCACCGTGAAGTCAGCGCGAACGGGGTACGGCTGCACGTGGCGGAGGCCGGCACCGGCCCACTGGTGCTGCTGCTGCACGGGTTCCCCGAGTTCTGGTGGTCCTGGCGCAACCAGCTGACCGCGCTGGCCGACGCCGGGTTCCGGGTGGTCGCGCCCGACCTGCGTGGCTACGGCGCCAGCGACAAGCCGCCTCGCGGCTACGACGCGTTCACCCTGGCCGCCGATGTCGCCGGGCTGGTCCGGGCGCTCGGCGAGCGGGACGCGATGATCGTCGGGCACGACTGGGGTGGGCTGCTGGCCTGGAGCGTCGGCACCCTGCACCCCCGGGTGGTCCGCCGGCTGGCGATCCTGAACGCGCCGCACCCGCTGCGGCTGCGCGCCGCCCTGCTGCAGGACCCGCGCGGCCAGCTGCGGGCCAGCCGGTACGCGCTCACCTTCCAGACCCCGCGGTACGCCGAGTCGCTGCTCACCCGCGACCGGGCCGCCTACGTCGCCGGTCTGTTCCGGTCCTGGGCCGGGCCGCGCTGGCAGCTCACCGCCGACTACCAGGACGCGGTGCGGCGCTACCGGGAGGCCATCCGGATCACCGCCTCGGCCCACTGCGCGCTGGAGTACTACCGCTGGGCGGTCCGCTCGATGCCCCGGCCGGACGGGCTGCGCTACGCCCGGCTGATGGCCGAGCCGGTCACCGCGCCCACCCTGCAACTGCACGGCCAGCTGGACGGCGCCCTGCTGCCGCGCACCGCGCTCGGCTCGGGCCGGTACGTCGCCGCCGCCTACGAGTGGCGCCTGATCGACGGCGTCGGCCACTTCCTCCCCGAGGAGGCCCCCGACCTGGTCACCGGCGAGCTCCTGCGCTGGGCCAAAGGCGATTAACTCGGCCAGAGACGCCGACCCGGACCCGGCCGCAGCCGGCAGCCCGGGCGCAGCCGGCGGCGCGGACCCGGCCGACCGGATCGGACGGGACCGGGATCCGGCCGGGCGACCGAGGCAGGCACGGCCGCGGGACGCCCTGGGCCGGCCGTTGCGGTACGGCGACCCGGGCGGCGTGCAGCCGGTGCCGGAGCAGGCGCTACCGCCGGCTGAGGCGCTCGCCCTGGCCCAGTCGCTGCTGGACGGCGGACGCGCGTTCGGCGCGCACGAGGTACTGGAAGCGGTCTGGAAGGCGGCGCCGGCTGGCGAGCGGGAGCTCTGGCAGGGGCTGGCCCAGCTCTGCGTCGCGATCACGCACGGCCAGCGCGGCAACCGCGGCGGCGCGGCCACGCTGGTCCGCCGCGGCAGCGCCCGGCTCCGCCCGTACGCGGCCCGGCCACCGCACGGCATCGACGTCCCCGGCCTGCTGGCCTGGTCCGAACGCTGGGACGGCGACCCGACCGAACCACCCCGCCTGCGCCGCTGAGCCGGCAGCCGGCAAGCGGTCCGGCCGACCTGGCTGGTCCGGCACCCCGCCCGGACGGCGTCCCCGGCGATCCGGACCGCCCGGGTGGGTCAGGCGCAGTCGCCGGTCGGCACCGGCGAGGTGGCGGTGGCGCCGCGGTCCGCGTCCGGCTTGACCTCCTCGGCGGTGAGGGCGAACCCGGTGTCGGCCTGGTCCACCGCGGCGGCGAAGATCACGCCGTAGACCCCGCCGTTCGGGGCGAGCAGCGGGCCGCCGGAGTTGCCGCTGCGGACCGAGCCGCGGATGGTGTATGACTCCCGGGTCACCGTGCGGTCGTCGTAGATGTCCGGGCCGCGCACCTCGATCCGGTCCCGGATCCGGGCCGGGCCGACGAAGAAGTCACCGTCCTCCGGGTAGCCCAGGATGATCGCGTCGTCGTTGGTGTCGCCCCGGGTCGTGCTGAACCGCAGCGGCGCCCGGCCCAGGTTCGGCACCCGCAGCACAGCGATGTCACGCTCCGGGTTGTAGAGCACCACGGTGGCGTCCCGCTGCTGGTTGCCGACCTCCACCCGCGGGCGCTGCACGCCGGCCACCACGTGCGCGTTGGTCATGATGTGGTCGGTGGCGAAGACGAAGCCGGAGCCCTCGATCCGGCGCGAGCAGCTCGGCGCCACTCCGGTGATCTTGAGCACGGACGGGTGCGCCCGCTGCACCGCCGGGCTCGCGGCCAGCTTCGGGTCGGGCGCCTCCACCCGCTTGACCTGGGTCGGCACCAGCGGGCCGAACACCTCCGGGAAGTCGTACCGGCGGACGATGTCGCGCAGCGACCGGTAGATGTCCCGGACCGGGTCCGGCACCGCGGCGTTGACGCCTTTGATGATCTCGCTGCGGCGCACCGCGGACGACAGCCCCGGGTACGGCGAGGACGCCAGCGGGGTGGCCACCATCCAGGCCACCAGCAGCACCGCGATTGCCGAGACGATCGCGCCGAGCACCGAGTCGACGGTCTGTGCCGGCTCCCAGGTGATCCGCCGGCGCAGCTCGGCGCCGACCCAGACCGCGAGCACCTGCCCGGCCAGCGCGCAGACCAGCACCACCGCGACCGCGATCACCACCCGGCCGTTGGACTGGTCGGCGAACTTGCGCGCGATCGGCTCGGCGATCTGCGCGCCGGCCGCCGCCGCGCCGAAGAAGCCGACGAACGAGAGAGTCGCGGTGAGGAACCCCTGCCGGTATCCGCTCACCGCGAACCCGATGGCAAGGACGACGACCAGCACGTCGAGGATGCTCATCGAGGGCGCGCTCCCGCTCTTCGGCTTGTGCTCATCCAGCGTCCCCGTTGCCTCACCTGGGCGGTGCCACCGGCGTGCCGGCCCGGCCCCAGGCCTGGTGGATCGTACCGACGAACCCGGGCCGGCCCGGATCCGAGGCGGCGAACCCGGCCGGGCCCGGCGGCCGCCGCCGCGTTGCCCGGCCGGCCGGGCGGGTCACCGCGCGGGACGTCGCTGCCACGGGACGGGTGCCGGTCACCCTGCGACGGTACCGGGCGGATCCATCCGTCCGGTGCCGCCAACCGGACCGGACGCCGAAGCCGGGGCGGCCGGCGGGACGGTGATCGGGTCGCCGCTGGGCTCCGGCTCGTACGGGGCGACCGTGTCCTCCGCGTCCCCGGCCGGGGCGGTCGGCGCCGGCCGGGGCAGGTCGCGGATGTCGGTCTGGTCCCAGTCCCGGGCCCAGCCGCCGAGGGTGAGCATGCCGTCCAGCACGATCGCGGTGAACCCCCAGACGATCATGCCGCGGACCGAGAAGGCCAGGCTGAGGTACCCGGACGGGTGCCGGACGTAGTGCCGGTTCGCCGGGTCGGCCAACTCGGCCAGCGGCACCGCCTCCACCCGGGCCACCTCACCCGGGTCGGCCACGCCGACCGGGCCGCGGGTACGCCACCAGCCGACCACCGGCGTGATCAGGAAGTCGGTCACGCCGAGGTAGAGGTCCGGCAGCAGCGCCACCACCTCGACCCCGGCCGGGTCCAGGCCGACCTCCTCGGTCGCCTCGCGCAGCGCGGTGGCCGCCGGGCCGTCGTCGGTCGGGTCGACCGCGCCGCCCGGGAACGCCGGCTGCCCGGCGTGCTGGCGCAGCGTGGCGGCCCGCTCGATCAGCAGCACGTCCGGGCCGTCCGGGCCGTTGCCGAACAGCAGCAGCACCGCGGCTGCCCGACCGCCCCGCTGGCTGGGGGTGAACCGGGCGATCGTCGCCGGCAGCACCGAACCGGCCTCCTCGACCAGCCGGCGCAGCCACGCCGGCGCCGCCGCACCGGTCACGAGGCGACCCCCGGAGTCAGCAGCGCCTGCGGCGCCGCGGAGCGGAGCGGCCGAGGGCGCCGGGCTGGCGCCGTCACGAGGCGACCCCCGGGGTGAGTAGCGCCCGCGGCGCCGCGGAGCGGAGCGGCGGGGGGCGCCGGGCTGGCACGGTCATGGGCCGATCACGACACCGAGCGCGTCCTGGACCAGGCGGCGCAGGTCGTCGAAGGCCAGCGGCGCGCCGCTGTAGACCTTCGCCACCTGCCCGTCCGCGGCGACCAGCACGGTGGCCGGCAGCGCGGAGCGGCCCAGCGCCCGGCGCAGCTTGCCGGTGTCGTCCACCACGCTGGCGAAACGCACCCCGACGGCGGCGGCGAACGAGCGGGCGCTGTCCGGCGCGTCCTCGCTGACCACGCCGAGCACCCGGACCCGCCCGCCGGCCCGCCCGGAGAACTGCTGGAAGGCCGGCAACTCGGCCCGGCACGGACCGCACCAGCTCGCCCACAGGTTAAGCACGGTCGGCGTGCCGGCCAGCGCCCGCAGCGAGACCGGCGCCCCGGCGCCCAGGCAGGGCAGCGTCAGGTCGGGCAGCCCCGGCCGTGCGGTCGCCGTCCCGCGCACCGGCGGGCAGCCGGCCGCCAGCACCGGCTGCCGCACCGTCTCCGCGTGCCGCCCGGCCGCCCCGTCTGCCGCTGGCCGCGGCCCGGACGTGCACCCGGCCAGCACGAGCGCCACCCCGGCCGCCAGCCCGGCCAGCCGCCGCCCGACGCCGCGGCCCGGGCGGGTGCTGCCGGCGGGGCGGCCCAGCGCCGCGCCGGCCGGGCTCATGCCAGCGACTCCGCGACCTGCGCCGCGGACTTGACCAGCTTGGCGGCCGCGACCGGGTCGACCGGCCCCTCGCCGTACGAGGGGCACCACTGGGCCAGCGGGCAGGCACCGCAGGCCGGCCGGCGGGCGTGGCAGATCCGCCGGCCGTGCCAGATGATCCGGTGCGAGAAGATCGTCCACTCCGGCCGCGGGATCAGCTTGGCGACCGCCGTCTCGATCTTGACCGGGTCGGTCTCGGCGGTCAGCCGCCAGCGGTGCACCAGCCGCTGGAAGTGCGTGTCGACGGTCAACCCGGCCCCGCCGAAGGCGTTGCCGATGATCACGTTCGCGGTCTTCCGGCCGATCCCGGGCAGCTTCACCAGCGCGTCCATCTTGCGCGGCACCTCGCCGCCGTGCCGCTCGACCAGCGCCTGGCCCAACCCGATGAGCGACTTGGTCTTGTTCCGGAAGAAACCGGTGGACTTGATCAGCGTCTCGACCTCGGCCGGGTCCGCGCCGGCGTAGTCGGCCGCGGTCGGGTACTTCGCGAACAGCGCCGGGGTGACCTCGTTGACCCGCTTGTCCGTGCACTGCGCGGACAGGATCGTCGCTACCGCCAACTCCAGCGGTGTGCTGAAATCCAGCTCGATGTGCGCGTCCGGGTACGTCTCGGCCAGCTCGCGGTTGATCCGGCGGGCCCGCCTGGTCAGCGCCAACGGGGTCTCGTCCGCTACCCGCCGTGCACGTGGTTGCCGCCCAGTCACGCCGGCCAGCCTACGGGTAAGCCAGTTACGGCGCGTCGGGCGTCCTATCGGTGACGGTTGGCCTAACAGCGGGCACCCTGGGGTACACCACGCTGCGTGATAGGAGACGATGACCTCACTATGGTCGGTCTGCTGGTCCTGCTGTTCCCATTTGTGCTCCTCGGGTTCATGGTGGTGATGGAGCGGGTCGAGAGCCCGCTCCGCCAGGTCGCGGTCGAAACCCAGGTCGAGACGTTCCTGGATGAGGCCCGGCCGGAAGAGCTGGATACCTTCGTCCGGGAAGGTCTGCCGGTCGCGCTGGAGCGGTTCAAGGGACGGCGCCGGTTGTCCCGGCTGCTGCCGCTGCCGCGGGCCAGCCGGGGCCGGCACGCCGCCCGGGCCGGCTCCTCCTCGCCCCGCCCGTAGGACATCCGCCGGCGACTCGCCGGTAACCAGAACGCCGCCCGGTCCGCGCTCCCTACGGCCGACGTCGTACGGTGATCCCAGCGCGCCTGACCTCGCCATTCGGCTGGACGTCAGGCGAATTGAACGCGATCATCTGACGATTCAGCCGTCGGCGGAGGGAGGACGCAGTGGACGAGGTCCTCGCGAAGGCCGGCCTGTTCCAGGGCGTTGCCGCGGAAGACGCGGAAGCACTGTCGGCGCAGTTCGAGTACCTCGACTACCCGCGTGGCTCCGTGGTGTTCCACGAGGGCGAACCGGGTGACAGCCTGTACATCGTGCTCGCCGGCAAGATCAAGCTGGGCCGGCGGACGGCGGACGGGCGGGAAAGCCTGGTCGCGGTGATGGGCCCGTCCGACCAGTTCGGCGAGCTGTCCACCTTCGACCCCGGGCCGCGGACAGCCACCGCGCAGGCGGTCACCGACGCCCGGCTGGCCCGGATCTCCAAGCCGGCGCTGCGCGGCTGGATCGCCAGCCGGCCGCAGATAGCCGAACAACTGCTGCGGGTACTGGCCCGCCGGCTGCGCCGCACCAACAACCACCTGGCCGACCTGATCTTCACCGATGTCCCGGGCCGGGTGGCCAAGCAGCTGCTGCAGCTCGCGCAGCGGTTCGGCACGGTCGAGGGTGGCCACCTGCGGGTCACCCACGACCTGACCCAGGAGGAGCTGGCCCAACTGGTCGGCGCCTCCCGGGAGACGGTGAACAAGGCGCTGGCCGACTTCGCCCAGCGCGGCTGGCTCCGGCTGGAGGGCAAGTCGGTGGTCATCCTCGACCGCGAGCGCCTCGCCCGCCGGGCCCGCTGACCCAGCCCGCCAAGCTGACCCAGCCGACGGGCTGACCCAGGCCGTCGGGCCGATTCACCCGCTCGGTAGGGCGGGCCGGGCCAACCCAGCCGGTCGGCCGGGCCGGGCCGACAGGGTGGGGCCGGCAGGGTGGGGCTGCTAGTCGGGCTGGGCCCGCAGGTAGTCGAGCTGGGCCCGGACGGTCAGCTCGGCCGCCCACCAGAGCTCCGGGTCGACCGCCGCGTACACCCGCTCCACCACGGCACGGGCCGACGCGTCCGGGCCGAGCACGGCCAACGCCACCCGGATCTGGTTCAGCCGCTGCTCCCGGTGCGCCAGGTAGCCGTCCGCGGCGAGCGCCAGGTCGGTCAGCTCCGGGCCGTGCCCGGGCAGCACGGCCAGTGCGCCGAGGTCCCGCAGCCGGCGCAGCGAGTCGAGGTAGTCGGCCAGCCGGCCGTCCGGGTGCGCCACCACCGTGCTGCCCCGACCCAGCACGGTGTCGCCGGTCAGCACGGCCGGATCCCCGCCCGGGCCGCTGGCCAGGAAACAGAGCGAATCGCCGGTATGCCCCGGGGTGCCCAGCACCCGGATCTCGACCCCGGCGGACGCGACCACGTCCCCGTCGCCGAGGCCCTCGGTGCCGTACCGGTACGCCGGGTCCAGGGCCCGGACCGGCGCCCCGGTCAGCTCGTGCAGCTGCCGCGCGCCGGCGCTGTGGTCGGGGTGCCCGTGGGTGAGCAGGATCTCGGTCACCGGCCCGGCCGCGGCCACCGCGGCCAGGTGCGCCCCGTCGTCCGGCCCGGGGTCGACCACCACGCAGGCCGCCTCGCCGGGCGCCCGCAGCAGCCAGGTGTTCGTCCCCTCCAGCGTCATCGGCGACGGGTTCCCGGCCAGCAACACGCTCGCGTAGCCGGTCACCGGCCGGACCACCCCGTACGACGGGTGGCTCATGGTTTCCGGGCGCCCGGGACGAGCGGGACGATCCGGCGGCCGTCCGGCAGCACGACGACGATGCCGTCCGGGTCATGGTCCAGCCGGGGCATGATCGGGGTGATCGTCCGCCGCTCGGCGGCGGCCAGTACATCGGCCACGGTGCGGTGCCCGACGATCTCGCTCAGGGTGACCGAGGTCGGCGGCAGCAGCCCCCGCTCGGACCGCTCGGCCTGCGCAAGCGCCTCGGCCGGCGGCAGCCAGACCACCGTGTCCGCTTCCCCCGCATCGTCCTGAGTGGACTGTCCACTCGGGAGCGCGGCGACGAAGAACCGGGTGTCGTAGCGGCGGCGCTCACCCAGCGGGGTGATCCAGTGCGCCCACGGCCGGAGCAGGTCGGCGCGCAGCAACAGCCCGTGCTGGGCCAACATTGCCGCCAGGGAAAGGTCTCCACGCTCCAGCGCGGCCCGCTCGTCTGCCCACTGTGGACCATCCACAGTGCACACCGAGCCGGCGGACGGGCCGGCCAGCAGCACCCCGCACTCCTCGAATGTCTCCCGCACCGCGGCGCAGACCAGCGCCCGGGCCAGTGACTCGGGCGCGGACAGCGCCGCGGCCCAGTCGGCCGCCGGCGGCCCGACCCAGCCGATATCGGCGTCCGCGTCCCGCTCGTCCACCACGCCGCCGGGGAACACCGACATGCCGGCCGCGAACGCCAGCGCCCGGACCCGCTGCAGCAGGAACGCCTCCGGCCCGGCCGGCCCGTCCCGCAGCAGCACGACGGTGGCCGCGTCCCGGATCGGGACCGCCGCCGGGTCGTCAGCCAGCCGCAGCGGACTCTCGGTCACCGGTCAGCCCACCTCGACGATCAGCTCCACCTCGACCGGCGCGCCGCGCGGCAGCTGGGCCACCCCGACCGCCGACCGGGCGTGTTCGCCGGCCGGACCGAACACCTCGCCGAGCAGCCCGCTGGCCCCGTTGATCACGCCGGGCTGGCCGGTGAAGTCGGCCGTGCTGGCCACGAACCCGACCACCTTCACCACCCGGGTCACCGCGTCCAGCCCGACCAGCGCGTGCACCGCGGCCAGCGCGTTCAGCGCGCAGATCCGGGCGCAGTCGGCCGCGTCCTCGGCCGTGACCGGGCCGCCGACCAGCCCGGTTCGGTGCAGCCTGCCGGCCACGAACGGGAGCTGCCCGGAGGTGTAGACCAGGTTCCCGGTCCGCACGGCCGGCAGGTAGGCCGCCACCGGCGCCGCCACCTCGGGCAGCTCGATGCCGAGCTCGGCCAGCCGGGCGGTGGCGCTCACCGTGTCTCCTTGTTCGCTTCGGCCGGCCGCACAGCCAGCGCCTTCCCTCCGCGTCCCGGGAGCTTCGCTCGCGCGACGCTACGGTCCAGGCGCCGCCGCGGCCGCCCGGCGCTCACCGGGTCTCCTTGTTCGCTTCGGCCGGCCGCACAGCCGGCGCCTTCCCTCCGCGTCCCGGGAGCTTCGCTCGCGCGACGCTACGGTCCAGGCGCCGCCGCGGCCACCCGGCGCTCACCGGGTCTCCTTGTTCGCTTCGGCCGGCCGCACAGCCGGCGCCTTCCCTCCGCGTCCCGGGAGCTTCGCTCGCGCGACGCTACGGTCCAGGCGCCGCCGCGGCCGCCCGGCGGTCACCGGGCCGGCTCCGGCCGGGCCGGTTCCAGCCGGGCCGGGCCGGGCTGCGGGCTCATCCGGCGTCCAGCGGCCGCTTGAGGTAGGCCACCAACTGCTCCGGATTCGGCCCAGGTATCACCGCGACCAGTTCCCAACCGTCCTGGCCCCAGTTGTCCAGGATCTGCTTGGTCGCGTGTACCAGCAGCGGCACGGTCGAGTACTCCCACTTCTGCATGCCGGAACCGTACCCGGACCGCCCGGCCGGCCGGCCCGGGCCGGGGTTCGGCCACGCTCGTAGGCTGGACCGGTGAGTCATCCAGCGCCCGTCTGGCCACAGGCCAGGCTGCACGTCGTCACCGGTAAGGGCGGCACCGGCAAGACCACGGCGGCCGCCGCGCTGGCGCTGGCCCTGGCCGCGGACGGCCGGCGCACGCTGCTGGTCGAGGTCGAGGGCAGGCAGGGGTTGGCGCAGCTGTTCGACACCCCGCCGCTGCCCTACCAGGAACGGCGGATCGCGGTGGCCCCCGATGGCGGCGAGGTGCGCGCGCTCGCGGTGGACCCCGAAGAGGCGCTGCTGGAGTACCTGGAGATGTTCTACGGCCTGAAGCGGGCCGGCCGGGCCCTGCGCCGGATGGGCGCGGTCGACTTCGCCACCACGATCGCCCCGGGCATGCGGGACGTGCTGCTCACCGGCAAGGTCAAGGAGGCCGTCACCCGGGTCGAGCAGGGCCACCGGGTGTACGACGCGGTGGTGCTGGACGCGCCGCCGACCGGCCGGATCGTCCGGTTCCTGAACGTGACCGCGGAGGTGGCCGGGCTGGCCCGGGTCGGTCCGATCAAGGCGCAGAGCGAGGGCGTGATGGCGGTGCTGCGGTCGACCCAGACCGCGGTGCACGTGGTCACGCTGCTGGAGGAGATGCCGGTGCAGGAGAGCGTCGACGCGATCGCCGAACTGCGGGCGAGCGGGCTGCCGGTCGGCGCGGTGCTGGTGAACATGACCCGGCCGCCGCGGCTGCCCGAGCCGGCACTGCTGGCCGCCGCGGCCGGCACGGTGGACGCCGGCGGGTTGGCCGCCGGCCTGGCCGCCGCCGGGCTGGCCGCGAGCCTGGCCGGCCCCCTGGCCGCGGAGACGGTCGAGCACGCGCAGCGCTGGGCGCTTGAGGACGAGAACCGGGCCGCCGTGGCCGCCCTCGGTCTCCCAACCTACGAACTGCCGTTCCTGTCCGAACCGGTGGATCTGGGCGGCCTTTACGCCCTAGCTGAGCGGCTGCGCGAGCAGGGCGTGGGAGCCCGGGCATGACCGAGCGCGTCTCCCGGTCCGGTGCACCCCGGAGCGGTCCGGCCCGGAGCGGCGGTGCGGCCCGCGCCGGCCAGGCCCGCGGCGGCGGCGCGGCCGCGCGCCGGGGCCAGGGCGAACTCGACCTGGACAAGGTCGCGCTCGACCCGAAGACCCGGATCATCGTCTGTTGCGGTTCCGGCGGTGTGGGCAAGACCACGACCGCGGCCGCGCTGGCCCTGCGGGCGGCCGAGCAGGGTCGCAAGGTGGTGGTGCTGACCATCGACCCGGCCCGCCGGCTGGCCCAGTCGATGGGGCTGACCGAACTGGACAACACCCCCCGCCGGGTCGACACCGGCGATTCGGGTGACGAGACGGGCGCCGCCGATAAAGGCGGCGAATTGCACGCGATGATGTTGGATATGAAACGGACATTCGATGAGATCGTGTCCGCTCATGCCACTCCGGACCGCGCCGAACAGATCTTCGCGAATCCGTTCTACCAATCGCTGTCGTCCTCCTTCGCCGGTACCCAGGAGTACATGGCGATGGAGAAACTCGGTCAACTGCGGGCCCGGGACGAGTGGGATCTGATCGTCGTCGACACCCCGCCGTCGCGGTCCGCGCTGGACTTCCTGGACGCCCCGCAGCGGCTCGGCCGGTTCCTGGACGGTCGGATGCTGCGGCTGCTGCTGGCCCCGGCCCGGGCCGGCGGCCGGGCCTACCTGAAGGTGGTCGGCGCGTCGTTCGGGCTGTTCACCCGGATCCTCACCAAGATCATCGGCACCGATGCGCTGCGTGACCTGTCCTCGTTCGTCGGCGCGCTGGAGACGATGTTCGGCGGGTTCCGGGAGCGGGCCCAGCAGACATACCAGCTGCTCAGCACGCCCGGCACGGCGTTCCTGGTGGTGGCCGCCCCCGAGCCGGACGCGCTGCGGGAGGCGTCGTACTTCGTCGAGCGGCTGTCCGAGCAGGGCATGCCGCTGGCTGGGCTGGTGCTCAACCGGGTGCGCCGCTCGCTCGCGCCGGAACTCTCCGCCGGCCGGGCCGAGGTGGCCGCCGCCGCCCTAGACGAGCAGGGCGGGCACGCGACCACGGCCGCGGTGCTGCGACTGCACGCCGAACGGATGACGCTGGCCACCCGGGACCGCCGGATGCGCGACCGGTTCACCAGCGCGCACCCGGACGTCGCCGTAGCCGAGGTACCGGCGCTACCCGAGGATGTGCACGACCTCGACGGCCTGCGGGCCGTCGGGCGGGCGCTCAGTGGCGAGCGACCGACCGCGCCGTAGCCCGGCCTAGCCGGCCACCGCCGCTGACGTGTGATCCCGACGGGCCGCCTCGAGCAGGGCTTGCCAAGACGTCACGTCCGGGCGGCGCCGCAACAGCGCCCGCCGCTCACGCTCCGTCATTCCCCCCCAGACGCCGAACTCCACCCGGTTGTCGAGTGCGTCTGCCAAGCACTCGGTTCGAACCGGGCACCCCATGCAGACCAGCTTCGCGCGATTCTGCGCGGCGCCCTGCACGAAGAGAGTGTCAGGATCGGTCGTGCGACATGCCGCACGGACCGCCCAGCCTGCTGACCAATCAGTGATCATGATTCCAGGTCCCCTAACCTCGGCGCCCCCCACGACAGCGCCGCGCCACACCGTAGGAAATCGGATAGACGACGCGACAGTCCCCGAACGGATCATTAGATGTAGCCCGCCCTGACTAAGGCGGACGCCCGTTTCCGGTGCGATTAGGGCGCCCCATCAAGCCGCCGTACGGGTGAACGAGTACTAGGCCTTCCAAAGGGCTCCAGCGGGACTCACTGGACCGTCCCGGGACGGCCGGGTCGAGTTGTCGACGGCGGACGTCGTACGCTGCTTCGCATGCCAGGCCCCAGAGCGCGGCAGGTTACCGCCGCCGTGATGAAGCTCTCACTCGCCATCCTGGTCTCCGGGCTCCTCGTAGCCGGGCTGACTCTTCCGGCTGTCGGCGGCTTAGGCATCGCCACCCGGAACAGCCTGCAGTCCTTCGAGGAACAGCCTTGCGACGTCGACCTCACCACCCCGCCACAGAAGTCGGTGATCTACGCCGCGGACGGCCAGTCGATCGCGTCACTGTTCGCGTACAACCGTGAGATCACCCCCCGGAACGGCATTCCGGACGTGATGAAGAAGGCCGTCGTCGCGATCGAGGACCGCCGCTTCTACGACCACCACGGGGTGGATGTGCAGGGCCTCCTCCGGGCCCTGGTGCGCAACAGCACGTCCGGCGGGACGGTGCAGGGTGGCTCCACGCTGACCCAGCAGCTGGTCAAGCAGACCCGTCTCTACGACGCCAAGACGGAGGCCGACCAGCAGGCCGCGGTCGAGCAGACGCCGGCCCGCAAGCTGCTCGAGGCCAAGTGCGCGCTGACCCTGGAGAAGAAGTACAGCAAGGACGAGATCCTCTGGCGGTACCTGAACATCGCCAACTTCGGCGCCGGCGCGTACGGCATCAGCACCGCGGCCCGGACCTACTTCGCCCGGCCGCTGAAGACAATCACGCTCGAGCAGGCCGCGATGCTGGCCGGCCTGGTGCAGAGCCCGACCCGGTACAACCCGTACACGAACCGGAAGGCCGCGACCGCCCGGCGCAACGTCGTGCTGGACGAGATGCGGGCGCTGGGCTACATCACGGCGGCGCAGGCGACCAAGGCGAAGGCCTCGGTGCTGCACGTCGCGCCGAAGCCGAACAGCTCGCGGGACTGCTCCAACGCGAACAAGAAGATCGTCAACGTCGGCTTCTTCTGCGACTACCTGAAGACCTACCTGGCCAAGATCGGCTTCCCGCAGAGCCGGCTGGAGACCGGCGGCTACAAGATCTACACCACCCTCGACCCGAAGCTGCAGAACTCCGCGCAGGCCGCCGCCTTCGACAAGGTGCCGGCCAACCTGCGGGCCGCCGCGGTGATGGACCTCCTCGACCCCAGCAACGGCGAGGTCAAGGCGATGGCGGTGAGCAAGCGCTACAGCAACGTCAAGAAGGGCTTCGAGCAGACGACGGTGCCGCTGCCGACGCTGCCGGCCGCCGGTGCCGGCTCGACCTACAAGTTGTTCACGGTGATCGCGGCGCTGTCCCGGAAGATCCCGCTGCGCGACTTCAAGATGACGGTCGGCGACGAGTACGAGGTGACCGACAACTGCCACACGCCCGGCCGGACCGACAAGCCGGTCCAGAACGCCGGCCACTACGGGCCGGGCCCGTGGGACATCGAGCACGCCATGTACGAGTCGGTTAACACGTTCTTCGTGGCGCTGATCGACCAGAACCTGGACTGCGACCTGACCCTGCCGGCCGACTACGCGGTCCGCCTCGGCATGAACACGCTGAAGACGCTGAACGCGCCGAACAGCAAGAAGAAGATCTACGACGCGGTCACCAGCGAGAAGCAGTACTCCTTCACGCTCGGCCCGACCGGCACCAACCCGCTGGAGCTGGCCGGCGCCTACGGCACCATCGCCAACCAGGGCAAGTACTGCCCGCCGACGCCGGTCCGCAAGATCGTCGACGCGGCCGGCAAGCCGGTGTCGCTGCCGGAGCGGACCTGCACCCAGGTGCTCGACCCGAAGATCGCCAACACGATCACGCACGTGCTGGAGAAAGACACCATGCCGGGCTTCGAGGGCACCGCGAACCCGAAGTTCGCCAACTACTACAACGCCGGTGGCGACCCGGTCGGCGGCAAGACCGGCACCGCGAGCGCCAGCGCAGTCAAGGACATCAACCCGGCGACCGGTGCTGTCACGGATGACACCGGCAAGAACTCGGCGGCCTGGTTCGTCGGCGTCACCCCGAAGTTCGCCGGCTCGGTCGCGGTGTTCAACCCGGACAATCCGACCACCGCGCTGTACGACATCCCCGGCTTCAACAACGGCGGCCGGGACGTCTTCGGCGCGTTCTCGGCCAGCATCTGGATCGAGGCGCTGCGGCCCACGCTGCTGAGCCAGTCCTGGGACTTCCCGCCGGAGGACTCCGAGGTCGTCAACGGCAACAGCGTCCCGATCCCGTCCGTGGTCGGCATGGACATCAACTCGGCCACCTCGAAGCTGGAGGAAGCCGGCTTCGGCATCCAGGTCGGTACCGAGCGCAAGGACTCCACCCAGCCGCCGGACAAGATCGCCGAGCAGTCCCCGAACACCCGCGGCATCCCCGGCCAGCGGGTCACCGTCTACCTCAGCTCCGGTAAGCCACCGGCGGGCCAGAACCCGCCGCCCGGCGGGGCCCAGCCGCCTGGCGGGGCTCAGCCGCCCGGTGGCAACAACGGGGGGCGGCCGCGGCGGCGGCGGGGGCGGCGGGGGCGGGGGTGGCGGAGGTGGGGGCGGCTAGGGAGTGTCTGACGGATCATGGGATCCAGGTCAGGAGTGCGGCGAGGGTGAGGGCGCCGAGGTAGTTGCGGGCGTGTCGGTCGTAGCGGGTGGCCAGGCCGCGCCAGTGTTTGAGCTGGCAGAAGCCGCGTTCGACGGTGTTGCGGTGGCGGTAGCGGGTCTTGTCGAAGCCGACCGGGCGCCCGCCGTTGCTGCCGCGGCGGGCCCGGTTGGCCTGTTGGTCTCGGGGTTCGGGGATGGTGTGGGGGATGCCTCGGCGGCGCAGCAGGGTCCGGTTGGCGCGGGAGCTGTAGCCCTTGTCGGCCAGCAGGTGCTCTGGTCGGGTCCGGGGCCGTCCGGGGCCGGTCCGGGCCACCCGCAGCGAGGCCAGCAGTGCCGGGAACATGGTGGTGTCGTTGACGTTCCCGGCCGTGAGCACCATGACCAGCGGCCGGCACCGGCCGTCGGCGAGCAGGTGAATCTTGGTGGTCAGCCCACCCCGGGACCGGCCGATCGCATGATCGGCGGGCTCACCGACAGCCAGCCCGGCAACCGGTTCACCCGAAGAACTCTTGTGATTCCACCCCGCCCCCTGTGGCGCCGGCCGGCACCGGCGCCGGCCGCGCTCGCCGCGTTGCCACCCCGACGCCGGGCCGCCGCACCGTGCTGGTGCACCCGCACCAGCGAGGAATCCGCCGACACCAGCCAGTCCAGATCACCACCGGCATCAGCATCGGACTGCGCCGCGGCCAGCAACCGCGCCCACGTCCCATCCCTTGTCCACCGCGAATGCCGCTCATAGGCGGTCTGCCACGGCCCGAACCGCTCCGGGATCTCCCGCCACGGCGACCCCGGTCCGGTACTTCCACGCGATCGCCTCGATCACCTGCCGATGATCACGCCACCGCCCACCCCGAACCGGCCGCCGATCCGGCAACCACGGCTCCAACCACACCCACGCCGCATCCGACACCACCCGACGATCACTCACACCACCGATCCTGACCCACAACCAAGCCAAGATCCGTCAGACACCCCTAGCCCCTGACCGGAACGACGCCCTGACCGAAACGACCGGAGCCCCCGCGAGCGCCTCAGCGCCAGCGGGGGCTCCGTCCGTCTACCGGGCCGCGTCAGGCGCGCGGGCGGCGCCCGTCACCCGCCGAGCTGCCGCCGAACCTCGTCGGCAACCCGCTTCCCCTCGGCCCGACCACCCGCCCGCGCCTGAACGGCCTTCACCACAGCACCCATCTGGCGCAGATTCGCTGCGCCCGTCTCCGCGATCGCGGCCCGCACCAGAGCCTCGATCTCGGCGTCCGGGAGCTGCTGGGGCAGGTATCGATCAAGGACTTCACCCTCGGCCCGCTCCCGCTCGGCGCGCTCCGGACGCCCTGCCGGCGGTGAAAGCGTCGGCCGCCTCCCGCCGCTTCTTGGCCTCCCGGGAGAGCACCCGGAGCACCTCGTCGTCGGTCAACTCGCGCGCCTGGGACCCGGAAACCTCCTCCGTGGTGACCGCGGTGAGCGCCATCCGCAGGGTCGCCGTGGTCAGTTCGTCCCGGCCCTTCATCGCGGCGGTGAGGTCCGCGCGCAGCCGCTCCTTGAGCTCCGTCATGCCTGCGGAAACTACTCTGGTCCCCATGTCGGCCCGAATCAGAATTCCGTTCGCCCTCGCTGCCGCCGGTTTGGCCACGCTCGGCTACGCCTCGCTGGTCGAACGGAACCTGTTCACGCTGCGCCGCTTCGACGTGCCGGTGCTGCCGCCGGACGCCGAGCCGCTGCGGGTGCTGCACCTGTCCGATCTGCACCTGACCCCCGGTCAGCGCCGCAAGCAGGCCTGGGTCCGCCGGCTCGACGCGCTCGACCCGGACCTGGTCGTGGACACCGGCGACAACCTCGCCGCCCTCGACGCGATCGACCCCAGCCTGGACGCGCTCGGCCCGCTGCTGGCCCGCCCCGGCGCGTTCGTCTTCGGCACCAACGACTACTATGCGCCCCGCCTCGAAGAACCCGCTCAAGTACTTCCGGACCGAGCACAAGCGGGTCTACGGCGCCGACGCTGCCCTGGCAGGACCTGCGCGACAGCATGCTCGCCGCCGGCTGGGTCGACCTCAACAACGCCCGCGCCACCATCAAGGCCGGCGGCCGGCTGGTCGCCGTCGCCGGCGTCGACGACCCGCACCTCAAGCGCGACCGCTACGAGCGCGTCGCCGGCCCCGCCGACCCGACCGCCGACCTCCGGCTCGCCCTCACCCACTCCCCCGAGCCCCGGGTCGCTCGACCCGTTCGCCGCCGACGGCTACGACCTGCTCCTGGCCGGCCACACCCACGGCGGCCAGGTCCGCGTCCCGTTCTTCGGCGCCCTGGTCACCAACTGCGGCCTCGACCGCGCCCGCGGCCCGGGCCTGCACCGCTGGCCCGACACCGCCACCTGGCTGCACGTCTCCGCCGGCCTCGGCACCCACCCGTACCGCCCCGGTCCGCTTCGCCTGCCCCCCGGAGGCGACCCTGCTCACCCTGATCCCCCGCCGCCACCAGCTAACCCGGCGGCGACCACCGCCAACCGCATCCGCTAAGCTCGCACCGCCATCGGGGTGTGGCGCAGCTTGGTAGCGCGCTTCGTTCGGGACGAAGAGGCCGTGGGTTCAAATCCCGCCACCCCGACCAGGTCAGAAGGCCGGTGCCCGCTCGCCGGGCACCGCCTTCTTTCAGGCCCGTACAGCTAGCGAAGTACAGCAGCGCCGGTCATCCCAGGCTCTCGCCGAGCTTCTTCAGCGCCTCGCGGGTCTGCTTGGACGAGACCTGGGTGTAGATCTCCATCGTCACGCTGAAGTCGGCGTGCCGGAGGATCTGCATCGCGACGCGTGGGTGCACGTCCAGGTCGGCGAGCAGCGTAGCCGCAGGTCCGCCGGGCGTCGTGCACGGTGATCGTGCCGCACGCCGGCCTTGGCCGATCTGTGCCGTGAAGGTCCGATTGAGGGTGCGCGGGTCGATCGGGGTGCCGAACCGGCCGG
Organism: uncultured Actinomycetota bacterium; assembly: GCA_963714145.1. GTDB lineage: Bacteria > Actinomycetota > Actinomycetes > Mycobacteriales > CADCTP01 > JBBWZH01. The sequence continues at coordinate 6,619,332 of OY970235.1, forward strand.
TGAAGACGAACACGTCCTTCCGGGCGCCCTGCCACGTTCTCGCCGGCAGCCAGCCTGGCCGCGTTCTGGTCCGCTTACCGGCGCCGGAGCGCCGCCATGCAGATGTCGGGCAGCGGCAGCGTGGCGTCCGACGCTTCGGTCTTGGTCTCGCGGTGCAGCAGCTACCGGCGGACCCGCTGGAGCTGGTAGGCGATGGTCAGCTCGGCCGCGTCCAGGTCGATGTCCTCCCAGCGCAGGCCCTAGCACCTCGCCCTGGCGGAGACCGAGCACGAGGACCAGGACGTACGCCGCGTAGATCGGGTCGCTCGTCCCCGCGTGGCCGACTTCGAGGAACGTCGCGCCTCGTCGCTCGTCCAGGCCTTGCGCCTTGCGCTACCGGACGGCCGGCATCTTGACCATGCGCGCGACGTTCGCGGCTGATCAGCTCATCGGCGATCGCGCACGACAGCGCCGATCGGAGAGCGTTCCGGATGTCGCTGATGATCCGGGCCGACGGGTACCGCTTGCAGCACGCGCCCGACCGCGCAGCACCGCCGCTTGGCCGTGGGGCGCTGGGCGTCCTTGCCTCTGCGCGCAGCACTGGCACGCGTCTTGGAGGCCGTTGAGCCAGGTCTGGACGACCCGGACGCTGTAGCCGGTCGAGACGCTTGTCTCCGAACCCGGGACCGAGGTAGAGCCGGCGTGATCGTCTCGTATGTCGACGTGGCGTAACGGAGCCAGGTTGGGCTCAACGATCTCACGCAGCCAGTAGTCCAGGTACTGCCCGAGCGTCGGCATCGTCGTCGCGACCGGGCCGGCCGCCGCCGCTTGTGCAGTTCGATCCACTTCGCGTGTACCTCGTCCCGGGTCTTGCCGTAGACGTACTTGCGCTTCCGCTCGCCGTCCGGCTTCGTCACCCACGCGTAGGCGGCGTAGCGCCGTTGCGGTAGGGGAAGATCGAACCCTCGCCGTTGGCGCGGGTCGCGGCTCGTCACGAGCCGCCTCGTCGGCGCGGCGCTTCACGTACTCGTCCACCCACTCGCGGGAGGACGCGGCGATGGCGGCCGTCCTTGAGAGAGCGGATCTCGCCCGGTTGCGACGAGCATCTTGGTCTTGCTCAGGCCGAAGCCGAGCATGTCGGCGACCTCGGCGACGGTATGCATTTCCGGTGTATGACGGTGTTCACGGCAGAGCTGTCCTCTCTGTCTCAAGCGGACCGATCGCGTCTCGTGCGGCCTCGCGTCGCTCCCGGGCCCGGGCAGCGGCGGACAGGGCGAGCGCCGCATCCCCGCCGGTCAGGTAGCCGATGCCCGTGAACTGCCAGCGCGCGACGACAAGCGTGGTGTCCGCGTCGTCCTGGTCGCCGAGCTGCCGGGCGTGCTCGGCCGCCTGACGCTGCCGGTAGGCCCGTCGCTCGCCCCGGATGGCGCCGAGGGTGGTCGAATACCGGCGGGACTTGGAGGCGAAGTGGCCGCGAAAACCTGCCATATGTAGCCAGCGGCGCAGGCCGGCGTAGTCGGGTGTACCGCCCAGCTCCCAGGCTTGTCCGTACCACTGCTTCGATGTGGTCGCTCAGGTTGAGGTAGGGCAGCGTGGCGGGGGTGATCCGTTGGCCGCCGAGCCCGAAGTCCTCGGCGGACTTGGTGGCGTACTTGGCGATGTAGGCCGCCACCCGTTCCGGGGTGAGCTGGCGGCCGGGTCGCCGTTGATCGGTTGCGTATCGGTCTGGGTGCCGAACCGGAGCACGACCGGCGCGCTGGGCAGTTCGACGGTGAGCCGGAAGCTGCGGCGGCTTCCTCGATCGCCGCCGCGAGCGTGGCCGCATCCAGCGGCAGCAGCGGCGCGGTGTAGTCGCCGGGCCGTCGAGCCGGATCAGGGCATGGAAGTGCACCACGCCGCGCCGCTGGAACTCCGCGACCTTGACGAACGACAGTCGGGCCAGTTCGCGGAAGTCGGCTACCAGGACGCCGGCCGGCGGGCGAGGACGCGGCGCAGGGTGATCGTGAAGCGGCGCCACAGCTCTGGGGCGTGCCAGTTGAATGCGACGTGCCGGGATAGTCGTAGCAGTCGCCGCACAGCGGCTGACCGAGCCGGGGATCGTCGTCGGTGTGGACGCGGGTGCACCAGGTCGGCCGGCCGTGTTGGCACAGCTGCGGCTTTCCACGCGGCGGACGGCACCGGCCGGTGTTGCCGCCGCGTGCCATCCGGGTCCGTGGACCGGACCGAAGCCCGGAGCGGTCAGCGTGGCGAACACCAGCGGATGCGCCCGGACCGACTCCGGCACGCCCTTGCGGCCGCCAGCGGCGCCGGCGTACAGCAGTTGCCACATATCGCCGGCATACTCCGCGAGCACGACGGACACACCGACGCCCGCCGGTTCCCACACCGCACCAGCAGCACCCGATCCGGCTCCCGGTCGGTGAGTACACCTCCCGCCGCCGACCATCCGAGCCGCGCCCGACCACCCGGCCACGCAGCCGCACCGGCCGCGAGCAGTGCCCGCACCGGGCAACCTGATCGGCCCACCGATCGAAGTCCGGCCGCTCGGCCCGACGGACGATCTTCCCGACCGTCTCGGGTAGGTAGGTGGTCACCGCGCCGCCCGGGTGATGCGCCGGCCGACCGGACCGCCGCAGCGTGGGCACGGCCGGGCGGCAATGACTGGACAGGTTGGGCGACCGCGCCAAGGGCAGGCCGAGCAGGCGGCCGGTACGCGGTCGGTCGGCTTGGGCCAGTCGAAGGTCAGCCACAGCTGGCCGTCCACACTCGCCAGCCGGCCGCGTCGGCCTGGTCATGCCTGCGGGCTTCCGGCGTCGGGTCGTCGCTGTGCCGGCACGTAACTGCGCGGCGATGTCGGCAGAGCGGTGACCTGGGCGTCGGTGAGGAAGGCGGCCTTCATCCGGCGCGGTACGCCGCCCTCGGCGAGCAGCCAGCCCGACGCCGCGTGTGGTCGGGGTTGATCGCGGCGGCGGTGTAGCCCTGGTGTGGCCCAGCCGTGGCCGAGGATGATGTCCGAGGACGCGTCTCGGTGGTGCAGCGGAACGCCCACCCGGTAGCCGAACAGGTCCCGCAGCGAGGTCGGGCATGATGTCCGGCCGACGGCCGCTGGGTCGCGGCAACGACGATGATCCCGGCCGCGCGGCCCCGGGCGACGAGGTCGCGGACGAGGACCGACGAACTGGCTTCCGCTGCCTTGTTGTCGCCGACGGTGGCCGAGTAGAAGGCGAGCTCGTCGATGACGACGAGCACGACGGGCACTGCCTGAGTCGGATGTGATCTTGCGGCGCCGCGCGGCGAGCAGGATGGCGTAGCGGATGTCCATCTCGGCTTGCAGCTCGCCTAGGGCGTCGATCGCATCGCCGATGCTCGGGCCGACGAAGGTGTAGGCGCAGTCGCGCCACAGGCCCAGTTCGACCCGCTTGCCGTCGACCAGGAACAGCCGGCAATCCAGTGACAGCGCGGCGTGGGCGACGATCAGGTTCAGCGCGACCGACTTCCCGGACCCCGGCTCGCCACCGATGAGCAGGTTCCGCTAGGCCAGCCTGACCCGGACCGGCTGGCCGGTCTCGTCCACGCCCAGATGCACGGCGTCCCAGATGGACAGTCCGGTCGGCTCGGCCACCGTCGGCCTCAGGTCGCAACGGCCGCGCCGCGCGAGCGGCGAACGGCGACGTGACCGGGGTGGCCGCGGCGAGCGGGTCACGGCGGATCACGTCGACCGTGACCAGCGCCGCCCAGCGCCGATCCCGGGTGACGCGGATGTCCCGGGCGCAGCAGGCAGCGCGGATACCGTCGATCTCGTCGGCGATGTCCTCAGCCGATATCCCGGCCGGGCACCACAGCCAGACCCGCTCGCCGACGGGTGTCGGTGCCAGCCAGAGCACCAGTGGAAGCCGTCCGGCCCGGGTGGTCAGCCGCAGCTCGATCAGGGCTGTCCGTAGCCGGTATCGGGTCACGACGCAGCCGAGCCCCGCCAGCAACCCATCGCCGTGAGCGCCGCCACGACAGCAACCCGGCCGCTACCGACACCCAGCCGACGGGCGTCCACAGTGGACCAATCGCGTCGACGCTGGCCTGCCATAGCCCCAGCACCACCAGCACGGTCAGCAGCTCGGGCAGGTACCGCAGCACCCACGCCGCCACCGCCAGCAGCAGCGGCCGGCGCCGCCGCTCGTACGGGCGCAGCTCCCGGGCCAGCGACCGGAACTCCCGGCTCACCGCGGACCCCGCGACACCCCACGGCGACCCGGCCGGCTCAGGCGCGGGTCGTCCGGTCCCGCCTGGCCCGTAGCCGGTCGGCCAGGGTGTAGGTCTGCACGGTCAAGCCGGCCGCGCGCCAGCTGCCGCAGCTCCTGGGCGCGGCGTCGCCGAAGTACGCTCATTGCAAGGTCTCCCTGCCTGCCGTTTGGGTTAGGTGGGGGTGGGGCGCCCAGCCGGACGGTTCGCAGAGCCAAGCCCGGCTGGGCGCCGCGGAGAGGAGCTGCTAGCCGATCGCCTCGGCGTAGGCCCGCCACGCCTGCGCGGACTCGTCCAGGGCGACCTCGTAGGCGCCCATCGCCTCTTCCCAGCGGCGAAACGCCGCCCGCTCCGCCGACGCCGCGTCGTCACACGCCAACTCGGCCCGGTCGTACTCCCGCTGCAACCGGGTCGCCTCGGCCTCGGTCGCGACCACGGTCACGCCGCCGCCCCCTTGGCCGGGGCCATCGAGTCGGCCCTGAACGCGACCCCGGACCGGCCGTCCATCGCCCACGGCAATGCCACCAGCCCGGTCACCGCGACCATCTGCCGCTTGCCCACCTTGGGCTCCCCGGCCGTGGTGACCTTGATGACCTCGGCGCCAGAGTCGTCCATCGCCACGACCTCGGTCACGTACAGCAGTTCGCCCGTGGTGCGCTCTGCCTTCTGCCGGCCTACCGTCATTCTTCGGCTCCGGTGCCTTGGAGACGACGAAGTCGACTCCTGAGTCTTGATCTCCAACCGCACGGTGTGCCCTCTCGCCGATTCGTGTGCGACCCGGTTGCGATCGCACGTCAATCAGACGGCGGGAAGTCCGATCTGAACTGGTCCGCGAACTGGTTCTCCTACTGGTCCCGTTCTGGTCCCGGCAGTCGACCGAAGCGCAAGAACTCAGCTGGTGGCGACGCCGTAGTGCGCAGCGAGCCGGGCGAACGTCTCGCCCGGGCGACGGGCGGCGCGGTCGACCAGAGCGTTCATGGTCGACTTGGCGAGCGGTTGCTGAGCGGACCAGGTGGGCGCGATCTCACGTGCCTCGTCCAGGTAGGCGAGCGCATCCTGGGTGCGCCGTAGATCGGCCGCGGCTCGCGCCAGGTGCAGCCGGTGCCCGGCCTCCCAGAACCGCGGGAGCTTGCCGCCGGTACGCGGAAGCCGTGCGGCGAGACGCAGCGCCCGTTCCGGATCGCCGAGCCGTACGGCCAGGTCGACCGTCTGTAGGCCGACCGCACGTGGCCCGAAGATGGCCGCCTCGCTGGCGTGATCGTGCCCGTGCCGCATGGCTGTCGCGCGAGCAATGGCGAGGTAGTCGCGCGCCTGGTCGCCGCGACCGGCCAGCACGGCAGCCGACGCGGCGTTGAACAGTAGGTTGCCGAAGACACCGGCCTTGCCGCGGTCGGCGTCCAACATGCCGGGCTCGACCGTCTCGGCCGCGCGGACGGCGACGCGGACCGCCTCGTCTACCCGGCCCTGCCGCACCAGGACCCACGCCAGGTAGCGGAACGACACCGCACTTTCGATCTCGACCGCGTCCGACTGGCGCGCCGCCAATACGGCCCGCTCGGCGCTGCTCCAGGCGAGATCATGCAGCCCCAGTCGGCCCGCCAGCCCGGCACCGAGCCGGTACGACAGCGCGAGCACCCGCTGGCCCACAGCCTGCGCGTCGCCGGCCGACGAATGCACGAGCCGGCGTGAGTCGGTGAGCAGCGGCGGGAGGAGCGCCAGCAGTTCCGACGTCCGGCCGGCCACGTAGTACTCCCACGCCCGGCGACCGACCGCCTGCACCTCGCCCACCGGCGGCAGATCGTCACCGTCCGCGAACTCGACCACGCCCAGGAACTCGCCAACCGAGCCGATCGCTGCTCGCAGCTGCGCCACGTCGGCCGCCGTCACCACCGCAGCTGTGCGCTCTCCGCCGAGCAAGGCCGCGGGCCGCACCTCGAGCGCCCGGGCCAGGCGTTCCTCGTCTGTGGCCGGACCGTCTGGCGTTCTCCGCGTTCGATCCGGCCCACCGTGTCGACTCCGACGCGGCGACCTCGGCCAACTCCTCCTGCGACAGGTTCCGAGCCTTGCGCAGCCGTGCCACGTTCTCCGAGAGAGATGACGGGTCAGACATGTACCGAATGCCTCCGGCCAGCCGGCGATGTCTGATCGATGCTACGCCCAGCCGGTCACGAATCGTCAGCCTTGCGTGACCGGCCGACCACTTTCGCAGAGGACGATCGCTTCGGCGTCAATACCCTGCAATGCCGCCTCGATCCGCCCAACCATCCGCGGGCGCACCAGCGACGCAACCTCGGCCAGAGTGCAGAACTTCACCGACTTGATCTCCGGGTCGGTCAGCGTCAGACCGGCGAACTCATCATTGCTGAGCACGCCGCCGTCCCAGACGAACGCCATGCCCTCCGGCATCACGCCCGCGGTCGGCGTGAAGTCGATGACCAGCAGCCGGCCGAGCGGCCGATCCAACCCCAGCTCCTCGCGGACCTCACGTACGCAGTGACCCACGGCGGCTCATCTGCTTCCACCGAGCCACCCGGGATTTCCCACTCGGTCTTGTAGCTCGTCTCGACCAGCAGCACCCGGTCGTGGGTGTCCCGGTAGAGCACGCCAGCAGCTATCCGCTTCCGGTTCAGGCTGCGCGCGTACTCATCGAAGGGCAGCAGGTCCACCCGGCGAACGCTACCGGCGCCGTTCCCTGCCTCAGAGGCCGGGTTGACCGCCTTCCAGCCTCCGTGTCCGGCCTTCCGCGCTGTGCTTCGTCCGGGCGCTCCACCTCGACGCTGGTAGGGACCAGCGCGGGACCAGTCCCGCCGCCCCCAGAGCCGGAGGGAGCCGCCACCGTGACCACGCCGGCCGAGCGTCCCCGCCTCCGGGAGCTCCGGCTCGCCCGCGGCTGGACCCAGGCCGACGTCGCCGAACGCCTCGGCCAGCTCGCCTGGTCCCGCCACCGCGTCCAGATCGGCGTCAACGCCAACATGGTGGCCAAGTGGGAACGCGGCGCCAAGGGCGTCAGCGCCCGCTACCGCCGCCTGCTGGCCGACCTCTACCGAGTCGCCGTTGGCCAGCTCGGTTTACCCGACGCCGAGCCCTCGACCGCCGAGCCCGCTGACCCTGACTCGCTCGTGACGGTGCTCGACAACGCCGTAGAGCTTCTCGACCAGCTCGGCGGAGCAGGCCGCAACCTCCGACCCCGGGTACTCGCCGCGCTCACCAGCGAAGCACTGAGCCGCCGCACCCTGCTGAGCATGCTCGATCCCGGAGCTGACGGCCCGTCTGGTGAAGTCGCCGACCCGGCAGAGCTGGAAGCCTTGGCGGACGGGTACGACGCTGCCTATGCGACGGCGGCACCCGCGACCCTCATGACCGCCGTCTCCGCACACGTACGGATCGTTGACGACGCTCTGCATGGTCCGCTGTCGACAGGTCGGCGGCAGCTTCCTCTTGCGCAACCGGATGCGGGTCGCGATCACCGCCGGCCGCCTCGCAGGCAGCCTCGGGAACACCCTCGCCGCTCGCGCGTACTTCGCCCAGGCAGCCGATGACGCCTTCACTCTCGGCGATCACCTACTCGCCGCCATCGCGATCGGCTATGCCGCCAAACTGGCCTGCAGCCAGGCCCAGCCGGCGGCAGCCCTCGCCCACCTCCGTACGGCCAGCGCACTCGGTGCGACTGACGCCACGGTCCGGTCGTGGCTCGCGTGCATCGAAGCTACGGCGCATGCCGACAACGGCCACCACTCGGCGGCCCGGGAGGCGCTGGACCGCGCACACGCCGCCCTGAACGAGGCCACCGGCGGTTGTCCGGTCGCTTGGTTCACCGACCATGACTCCGCACGCCTGGCCGCCGCCGTGAATCACGCCCAGCAGCGTGCCGCGGAGTCCGACGCCGCTTAGCACCGCCGGCAGCCTCGCCGGCCGGCCTCGCCCGGTGAGGAGTTTCTCTTCTTGGTCGAGTGCCGGCCCTGCGGGCCGGCCCGCTCGGCCGGTCGCGGCCGCTGCGCGCGGCGCTGGCGCGCCGTGCTCGGACCGCACCGGCCAGCGGACGAGCCCACGGGCCGGACGGACCAGGAGAAGCCGTCTCCCGAGCTGACGTTGCCGGCTGCCGGGAGCGGCGTCCTTCTCGCCCGAGAGTGGTTCCAGTCGGACGGAGGCTTGTCAAGGCGGGAAAGCGTGCCTTGACAAGCCTCCGTCCGAACCGAAGATCCGCAGTGGCGAGAACGACGCCGCGGAGTGACGCCGCTCGAAGACGTGACCCGCGCCCGGCTCGCTTGGAGGACGACCATGAGGACCACGAGCACGCGGCAGTGCGACGGGCAGCTGTGGCTGACGTTCGAGTGGCCCAAGCCGACCGACCGGGTGGCAGTTCGCTGCGGCGCCTGTGGTTGGCGCGGTCGCCGGGTTCGACAGGGCGCGGCCGGCCGGCCATGCCCTCAGTGCGCCGGTTCGGTGCGGATCGGGTTGTGGCCAGACAGCGGCCGGCCGCTGCGTCGCCCAGGGCGGGTCGGCGACGCAGCGGCCGGAAGCGTTCGTCCTCGGCTGGCCGGGTAGCTCTCAGGTTTCCAAGGGCTGGCCCTGGTCGTCGTAGCCGGACCGGCCAGCCATCAGCGCGGCGCGGAACGCGGCGAACTCCTCGTCGTCCAGTCCCGGTCCGCGCAGGTCGTCCAGCGAGGTGACCGGCGGCACCTCCAACCGGTGTAGTTCGATCACGATGGTTGCCGGCAGCCTGGTCCCGTCCGGCGTCTGAACCCACACCACCGGCTCAGGTCTGCCGGCCGCTGCCGACGCGGCTACCCCGGTAGCCGAGTCACTGTCGCATGTGGACATTTGTCGTCTCCTCTGTGTCAGGCGGTTCGCTGCACCGGCCGCTCATCGACGGCGCCGGCCTGTTCGTCTGGCAATAGCTGGTCGAGGCGCACGCCCAGCGCCCAGGCCAACGCACGCAGCCGGACCACGTCCACCCCATGCGCGCCACGCTCGATCGAACTCACGAAGTTGCGCGACATCCCCGCCCGGGCCGCCAACTGCTCCTGCGACAACTCGCGGTCGATCCGGGTCAGCTTGATTCGCTTGCCCATCGCCCGCAGAAACAGCCGGTTGTGCGCAGGCGAGATCGGCACCGCCACCGGACCAGAACCAGACCCCACCCCACCCGGCCACTCCGAGCGCTGCTCATCCCCAATCCCACTACCTCGCCGTTCACTCACAGCCGGCTCACCCCGCTCACCGTGTTTGACGTCCCGTCCACCGACCGGTCAACCGCTACGTCGAGCAGATCCAGTTCGGGCACCAGATCAGCCATGCTCATGTCCAGCGCCCGAGCCAGGTAGGCGATCCGAACGAGATCCACGCCGTACCGACCGCGCTCGACGCTGCCGACGAACACCTGCGACAGCCCCGCCCGCGCAGCCAACTCCCGCTGCGACCACCGCCGAGCCGTCCGAGCCCGATAGACCCGCAGACCCAAGGTCCGCAAGTACCGCTGTTCTCCCCTGGTCGACTTGCGCACCACCGCGTCACGACCCCGCAACCGGCGCCGGCGATCCACCCGCACCGACCACCCACTCGTCCTCGACCAGCAGCGCACCGACCGGCACACTCAGCGCCGCCGCCAACCGCCGCACCATCCGCACCGACGCACGAGGCCTACCCCGCTCCACCCCACCCACCCAGCCCGGACCCGTCCCCAGCGTGGCGGCCAACTCCGCCTGCGACAGCCCACACGCCACCCGCGCATCCCGCACGCGCCGTCCGACCAGCCGGTCGTACTCCTCATCACTGATCGCCAGCCTCGGGACCTCCAACCACCGTTGCCCGGCCGCGCGATCCAGCCGCGTCAGCAGCTCCCGCACATCCAGCCGCCGGACCGCGATGTAGTCGCCATCGCTGGAACACACCTCAGCCGCCACCCGGCTCACGCAGTCCACCGCCGCCCGATCCAGACCCAGCACCCCGTAGAACGCCAACAGCTCCCGCGGCTCCTCGTCCTCCACACCCGCCACCAGCCTCACGACACATCACCCCGCTCCGGCTCGACCGGCGGCACCAGCAACGCCGTGTAGACCTGAGCCGTCGTCACGTCGGAGCGGCAGACCGCGCCAAGGAGCGCGAATGCGAGTTCGTCGCCCGCTTCCTCGCTGAACCAGCGCGCGGCGGCATCCACCACGGCCATCCGCTGCACGCCGGACAATCGCGGCTCCCGCTCACCCAGCACGGCGGTAGCCGCGAGTCGCTGTTTCGCGCCGACTCCGCCCAGCTCCCGGGCCATGCAGCTCATCGCGCCGATGTCACCCATCGCCGCCGCGGCAGCCTCCAGCGATCGGGCCAACACGCGGTCCGACGGCTCGCGGTCCGCGATGGACTGTTGTCGGGCGTCCAGCACGTGCGCCAGCCAGTGGGCACGGGACGCCGGCATGCGCAGCACCAGTTCGGGCACCGCGGCCTTCGCGTGTCGCGGCCGCACCGTGCCGCCCGACTCGACCACCTCGCCGCCGTCCAGGACGAGGCGAAAGGGTCGCTGCATGGGGTCGGTAGGGTCGTTCATACGGTCTCCGCCCTTCTTGCCAAGGGTGGTGGCCCAGGCCCCGGTAGGTGCTCCAACACCCGCCGGGGCCGACCACGTGATTGCTCTACCGGCACCATCCGACCGCACCGGACCGCCGCCAGGAAGGTCCCAAACTGGTCAGCCGAACGACCGGACACGTGTCCCCGCCTGGTCCCGGCCCGCGCTGCTGTACAGCAGCGAAGTACAGCAACCGCACCGGCCTGAGCCGGCGGGACGTGACCCAGGTCGCCCGTCTGACCTCGGTATCGACCGTTGCCGACCGCGCTGCGTCAAATTCGGGACGAAGAGGCCGTGGGTTCAAATCCCGCCACCCCGACCAGGTCAGCGGGGGGTGCCTGAAGGTCTGGCACCCCCCGCTGCGGGACAAACTGCCGGACATCCGCCGCTGGTCGGCGAAGATTTCATCCGTCGTTGTCGGGCTGACGGCCGGGTCACCGGCCGCGGGTGGCGGTACCGGGCCGGGTCGCTTCAGTGGTGGAAGCCCGTGCCGCCATCGGCGGCGCGCAGCGGGCCGGGTTGGGCGCCGAGTTCGGGAAGTAGCCGGCGGAGGTCGGCCAGCAGCAGGTCGGCGAGGTCGTGGGTGAAGCCGTTGCGGACCACGATCCGCAGCACGGCCAGGTCGGTGCGGTTGGCGGGAAACACATAGGCCGGCACCTGCCAGCCCCGCTCGCGCAGCCGCCGCGACACGTCGAAGACGTCGAAGGCACTGACCTGGTCGGTGGTGGTGAACGCGAAGACGGGTAGCTCGTCGCCGCGGGTGATGAGCTGGAACGGGCCCAGGTCGGCGATCTGCCCGGACAGGTAGGTGGCCACGTCGCGGGAGGCCTGCTGGACCGCGCGGAAGCCGGCGCGGCCGAGCCGGACGAACGTGTAGTACTGGGCCACGACCTCGGCCCCGGGGCGGGAGAAGTTCAACGCGAAGGTCGGCATGTCGCCGCCCAGGTAGTTCACGTTGAAGATCAGCTCCTCGGGCAGGTTCTGCCGCTGCCGCCAGAGCACCCAGCCCACACCGGGATAGACCAGGCCGTACTTGTGCCCGGAGGTGTTGATCGAGGCGACCCGCCGGAGCCGGAAGTCCCAGACCAGATCCGGGTCGAGGAACGGGGCGACCATCGCCCCGGACGCGCCGTCCACGTGCAGCGGGATGTCCAGCCCGGTGCGGTCCCGCAGCCGGTCCAGCGCCGCCGCGATCCCGGCGACCGGTTCGTAGCTGCCGTCGAAGGTGGAGCCCAGCACGGTCACCACGCCGATGGTGTTCTCGTCGCAGCGGGCCGCCGCCTCGTCCGCGGTCAGGTGCAGGCGGTCACCGTCCATCGGGACGAGTCGGGGCTCGACCTCCCAGTAGTTGCAGAACTTCTCCCAGCAGACCTGCACGTTGATCCCCATCACCAGGTTCGGCCGGGCCGTGCGCCCGGCCGGCTGGTTGCCGGCCCAGCGGCGTTTGAGCGCCAGCCCGGCCAGCATGCAGGCCTCGCTGGACCCGGTGGTCGAGCAGCCGATGACAGCCGCCGGGTCGGGGGCGTGCCAGAGGTCGGCCAGGATGTTCACGCAGCGGCGCTCGAACTCTGCCGTCTGCGGGTACTCATCCTTGTCGATCATGTTCTTGTCGACGCATTCGGCCATCAGCAGGGTCGCCTGCGGCTCCATCCAGGTGGTGACGAAGGTGGCCAGGTTCAGCCGGGCGTTGCCGTCGAGCATCAGCTCGTCGTGCACGAGCTGCCAGGCGGTGTCGGCCGGCACCGGCTCGTCGCCGAGCGCGTGCAGCGGCAGCGCCACCTCCTGCGCGAGCGCCGGGTTCGCCACCGTGGCGAACGGGTTCCCACCGCGGCCGATCCCGCGTGACTGCGGCGCCTGACCGGAATGCAGCACGATCGTCCCCACCTCCTTCGCGCACCGAGCAGCCGACGCCGTACCCGGCCGGCCCAGCCACGCCGACCGACGCCGACGATTGAACTCCGCCCCCGGCCGCCTCCGCCGGCCGGCCCGCCCGCGCGGCAAAGGTGCGGGAGGCAGCTGGCCGGTGCGAGCAGCGGAGGGCGCGACTCGCGGGGCTCAACGGCCGGCGACCCGTACCCTTCGGCGCAGTTGCGCACGGCCTGGACTGTCCACACCGTCGCCGCGCTCCTTGCTTGCAGAAGGGACTGCGATGGATCCGGACATGCGGACCAGGGTCGCGATCGAGAAACACTGGCGGGCATCGGAGAGCGGGGACATCGAGGCCGAGCACGCCATCTACGCCGCGGACGCGGTCCTCGACTATCCCCAGTCGGGGGAACGGTTCCGGGGCCGCGCGACGATTTCGGCGCAGCGCGGCGGGCACCCTGCCGATCGGCACTTCACCGTCCTGCGCATCCTCGGCGGCGGGAACCTGTGGGTGAGCGAGTGTGTCATCACGTACGACGGGGCACCCACCTACTCGGTGAGCGTCATGCAGTTCGTCCAGGACCACGTGGTGCACGAGACCCAGTACTTCGCGGACCCCTTCGCGGCGCCGGCATGGCGCACAGCGCTCGCCGAGCCGATGCCAGGCAGGGACATCACCACGGCCTGACCACTCCCGCCGCCTTGACTGGTACAGGCGGGGGGCCGCGGCAACGCCGAGCAACTGGCACGGCGCACGATTCGGCGGCGCTTCCTCGCTGCGGCATGCTGCTGTGCGGTACGGCATGCTGCTGTGCGGTACGGCATGCTGCTGTGCGGTACGGCCCGGTGGACCGCGCGACTTCCGCGCTGCCGTGCCGGGCGCCTTGGACGGCTGGAGGACGACGGTGGTCACGACGCGGGAGGCGGCGCAGCGGTTCGCGCGGACCTGGGAGGCGTGCTGGGGCCGGGGCGAGGCCGACCCGCTGGCCGACCTGTACGCGCCGGACTGCGTGCACCGGTCGGCGCCGTTCCGCCCGGTCCATCGGGGCCGGGCCGGTGTGCTGGAGTACGCCCGGTGGGCGTTCGGCCAGGAGCGGGCGGTCGAGGTCCGGTTCGGGCCGCCGGCGGTGGGCGGCGACCGGGCGGTGGTCGAGTTCTGGGCGACCCAGGTCGAGGCGGACGGCGGCAAGCCGGTCACGATCGCCGGGTGCGTCTGGGTCCGGTTCAACCCCGACGGCCTCGCGGTGGAGACCCGGGACTACTGGCACGTCACCGACGGGCACCGCCGCCCGGAAAGCGCGCTGTTCCTGGGTGGCTGACCCGGCCCGGCCCGCAGCCGCCCGGGACGGGACCCAGGCCGTTCTCCGGGATACCCGGGCATCGAGGTGTCCGCGCTACCGGACGTGATCGCCGGCTGCGAGGATTGCCTGACGATCGGGGGAAGGTGGAGCCGGTGCTACCTCGACAACGTCGCGTTCGTGCGCCCGAACCGGTGACACTGCCGGAGCTTCGGCTGGACGACTGGCGCGCGACCAAGGACACCCTGCACCTGTACACCCAGATCATCGGCAAGATCCGGCTGGCGACCACGGCACCGCGCAACCACTGGTGGAACGTCCCGTTGTACGTCGATGTCCGCGGTCTCGCGACGCGGCGCCTGCACCATCGCGGCACGACGTTCGATATCACCATCGACTTCGTCGAGCACGCCCTGGTCGTGCGGACCGGCGACGGCCGTACGAGGTCGTTCGAACTCGGCGACGGGTTGCCGGTCGCCGAGTTCGATGCCCGCATCCACGCGTTGCTCGGCGAACTCGACATCGACGTCGAGATCAGGGAAGAGCCGTTCGGTGTCCCGATGACAACGCCATTCGCCCAGGACTTCGAGCATGCGTCGTGGGATCGTGCGGCCATCGCGCGATTCAGCCGGATCCTGGACTGGTCGGACTCGGTCTTCGAGGAGTTCAGCGGGTGGTTCAACGGCAAGACCAGCCCGGTGCACTTCTTCTGGCACAGCTTCGACCTTGCGGTGACCCGGTTCTCGGGCCGGCCAGGCGTGCCGATCGATGCCGATCCCGTCACCCGGGAGGCCTACTCGCACGAGGTCATCTCGTTCGGATTCTGGCCCGGCGACGACCGGGTCGGTGACGCCGCCTACTACTCCTACACCGCCCCGGAACCCGCCGGGCTACGCGACCAGCCGCTGTCGGCCGGCAGCTGGATCGAATGGGCCGCCGGCTCGTTGGCGGTCCTCCCCTACGAGACGGTCCGCACCGCCCGCTCCCCCGCAGCGACCCTGCTTGCGTTCTGCCATAGCGCCTACGAGGCCGGCGCCCGCCTCGCCGACTGGGACACCACCGGCTTCGAATCGACCTGGTGCCCCACCCCGACCCAACTCCACCAGCTGCACGCCACCGCCACCGCCACCGCCGACTTCGGCCGCACCGACGAACCTCCCCCGGGCACCCCGGATGCCGCATCGAGGACGACGCGGTAGCTGCTGTGCGGTAGCGGCGGTGCGAGTGCCGAGGTGGTCCGCGGTCGCCGTCCAGTCGGTGTCCCGTACGTGTCCAGTCGGCAGCACGAGCCTTCGCCTGTCCCGGATCCGCCGGGCGAGAGACGAAGGGAAATCCTGTGTCACGACTCAAGACCGCGCTGACCGTGGTGGCAGCCGGTGCGTTCGTCGCCGTGCTGGCTACGGCGACGCCGGCCGGAGCGACTCCGGGGCGGGCGCCGGCCGCACCCACCCAGGCCAAGGTGGGCGCCGCGCCGTTCACCCCGAGTCCGGTCGCAGTGCAGCCGCGGGTGCGGCCGACCGGCCCGCTGACCAACGCGCTCTTCGACGGGCGGTGCGATCAGCTCGTCAACGGCACCGGCGAATTCTGCTTCTACGTGTCGTCGAACTTCGCCGGCCCGGCCGCTGACTTCTACAACGCCGTGAGCAACCTCAGCATCCTGCGCTACCCGACGCTCACCGCGCTGACCGTCGCCGGGAACCACCAGTCCGGCCGCAACTTCGACCTGCTGTTCTCAGCCAACCTCTACACCCAGCCCAACGGCGGTGGCCTGCGCGGCGAGGCGCTGCCGGGTAGCGGCGGCAACTTCATCTCCGAATTCGCGAACAAGGTGCTCTCGCTGCAGTTCCTTCCGCCCGGCACGCCGTAGTCCCGACCGGCACGGATCCCCAGTCCTGGCCGGCCCGGCATCCACGCGCCGGGCCGGCCAGTTCCACCACCGGCCGGTCGCAGCACCGGTCTTCCCAGTTGTTCCAGTCTTCCAGTTGTTCCAGCATCGCCAGGAGGTCCCGTGCTGTCGTCCCGCTCCCGGGTCGTGCTCGCCGTCGTCGTCGCGGCGGTGACGGCGTCCGGTGTGATCGCGGTGCGCTCCGCCGGCCCGGCGCCGGTGCCCGCCGCGCAGTCGGCGCCGGGCCGGCCCGCGCCACGCGAGCCGGTGCCGGTGCTGCTGCGCACCGCGGACCTGACGTTGCCGCTGGACGCCTACCAGACCTCCCCGGCGCAGGGTGCCCGCCTCGGCCGTACCTACCTGGCCCTGCTGGCGGGCTGCCTGCACCGCTTCGGTGTCGGGTTCGTCCAGCCCGGCGGGGTCCGGAGCGGCCCGCGGACCCCGAACGAGCGCAGGTACGGGCTGACCGACCCGGCCCTGGCCGGCGGCGGCTACTGGGCCGGGGAGCGCGGGCTGGCGGCGCGGCCCACGCCGCCCCGGCAGGCACCCGAGTTCGGCGCGCTCGTCGGCGGCGGTGGGCCGGCGATGGTCCGCGGCCGGCGGGTGCCCGCCGGCGGGTGCGCCGGCGAGGCCCGGCGCGCGCTGGTCGCCGGGCACCCGGCCGGTGCCGACCGCGACCTGGGCCAGCGGCTCGCGTCGGCCGTGTTCTTCGCCGCTGAGCGCGAGCCGGCTGTCGTGGCCGCCACCCGGGGCTGGTCGGACTGCATGCGAGCAGCCGGGTTCCGCTACGCCGGCCCGCTCGACCCGCTGGCCGATCCGCGGTTCGCCGGGCGGCTGACCGCGCTGGAGGTCCGGGTGGCGCGGGCCGACGTGGCCTGCAAGCGGCGGACCAACCTGGTCGGCGTCCGCTGGGCGGCCGAACTCGCCGGCCAGCGGCGGGTGCTCGCCGAGCACCGCACCGCCCTCGGACTCACCCGGCAGGCGATCGCCGCCGAGTTGGCGGTGGCGGACCGGACCGGGGTGCGCTGACGCCGGCTGCCGCAGTCGATCAACCCGCCCGGCTACCTCGCAGGCAGCGACGCCGCCCTGGTCGAGGCGACCAGGGCGGGACGCGGCTGCGGCCGCCCCGTCAGCCGACCGTGCACGGGACGCCGTTGACGGTGAAGGCAGTGGGCGGGGCAGGGCTGTTCAGGTGGGCCACCGTGAACCCGACGTCGACGCCGGCCCCGGGCTCGACGACGCCGTTGGTGGCGACGTTCACCGCCACCAGGACGCCGGAGATCGGCCGGCGCGTCGCGTTGCGGACCGCGGTGACCGTCTGCCTGGCGGCGAGCGGGAACTGGAGGGTCCAGCCGTCGATGACGGTGGCGCCGGTGTTGCGGATCGTCAGGTCGAGGGTGAAGGCCGTGGCCGATGTGGTCACGGTGGGCTCGACCTGGCAGCCGAAGTTCCCGGCCGCCGCCGGTACGCCGGGAAGGGCGGCGAGCCCCAGGGCGATGGCGCCGACGGCGAGCGTTCGGATCGGTACGGCAGCTTGCCTCATCGTGCATCTCATGGTGCGTCTCCAACTCGGTCGGCGGGAAAGCGCTCGAACTGCGCCCCGGTTGCGGTGCAGAATTGCGTCGGCGACTGGACGTCCACTGGACGACGGGGGTGGACGTAGCCGCCGGCGCGGCCCCCGGGGGTGGTCTGATGCGGATCGGCGTGCTCGGCCCGGTCCGCCTGTGGCGGGACGACGGTGAGCCGGTCAGCCCGGGTCCGGCCGGCCAGCGGGCGGTATTGGCGTTGCTGGCGTTGGCCGGCGGCCATCCGCTCAGCCGGGGCGAGCTGGT
This sequence comes from uncultured Actinomycetota bacterium, assembly GCA_963714145.1. Taxonomy (GTDB): domain Bacteria; phylum Actinomycetota; class Actinomycetes; order Mycobacteriales; family CADCTP01; genus JBBWZH01. The sequence continues at coordinate 6,636,984 of OY970235.1, forward strand.
CGACGCGCTGTGGCAGCAGAGCCCGCCGGCGAGCGTCGCGAACGTGCTCCAGACCTACATCAAACGGCTACGGCGCATCCTGGAACCCGACCGCCGCCCGCGCTCGCGCAGCCGGGTGCTGCCCGGCGTCGGCGACGGGTACGCGCTCCGGATCGACCCCGACGACGTCGATGTCTTCCGGTTCCGCCGCCTCGTCGCCGCGGCCGCCGCCACCCGGCGCGACGCCGACCCGTACCGCGCGGTGACGCTGCTCACCGAAGCGCTCGCGCTCTGGGACGGCCCGCCGCTGGTGGACGTCCCGGCCCTGGCCGACCACCCGAAGGCGGTGGCGCTGGTCGAGGAGCGGTACGCCGCGCTCGGCGCGTACGGCGACGCCATGGTCGCCGCCGGGACCGCCGTCGACGCGCTGCCCACCCTCGAGGAGGCGGCCGCGGCCCGCCCCTTCGACGAGGCCGGCCAGGCCAGGCTGATCCGGGCCTACCAGGTCGCCGGCCGCCGGGCCCGGGCGTTCGAGCGGTACCACGAGGTGCGCCACCTGCTCGACGAGGAGCTGGGGGTCGAGCCCGGACCGGAGCTCGCCGCGGCGCACACCGCCCTGCTGCACGGCCCGGATGACCTCGGTGGCCGGCCGGTCGGCGCGCCGGACCGGGTGGCGCCGGTGCCGGCGCAGCTGCCGGCCGACGTCGCGGGCTTCACCGGCCGCGCCGCCGAGCTGGCCGCGCTGGACGCCGTGCTGGACGCGCTCGACCGGTCGGCCGCGGCACCCGGCGGTCCGCCGCCGGCGACAGCCGTGGTGCTGTCGGGCACCGCCGGGGTGGGCAAGACCGCGCTGGCCGTCCGGTGGGCACACCGGGTGCGGCACCGCTTCCCGGACGGCCAGCTCTACGTCGACCTGCGTGGCTACGACCCCGACCGGCCGGTGCCCCCGGGCGACGCCCTGGCCAGGTTCCTCCGCTCGCTCGGGGTGGCCGGGGCCGACGTCCCGGCCGGCATCGACGAGCAGGCCGCCCGGTTCCGCAGCCTGCTGGACGGGCGCCGGATGCTGCTGGTCCTGGACAACGCGGCCTCGGTCGAGGCGGTCGAACCGTTGCTGCCCGGCACGCCGTCCTGTGTCGCGGTGGTGACCAGCCGGGATCTGCTGCCGGCCCTGGTCGCCCGGCACGGCGCGCACCGGATCGAGCTCGACCTGCTGCCCCCCGGCGACGCCGCCGACCTGGTCCGCGTCCTGGTCGGCGAGCGGGTCGAGGCAGAGCCGGACGCGGTCAGCGCCCTGCTCCGGCAGTGCGCGCGGCTGCCGCTGGCGCTGCGGGTGGCCGCCGAGCTGATCCTGGCCCGGCCGGCCGCCCCGCTCGCGGATCTCGTCGGCGAGCTGGCCGACCAGCAGCGCCGGCTGGAGGTCCTCGACGCCGGCGGCAACCCGCGGACCGGCGTCCAGGCCGTGTTCTCCTGGTCCTACCAGCACCTGTCCGCCGACGCCGCGCGGCTGTTCCGGGCGTTGGGGCTGCACCCCGGCCCCGACTTCGACGGGTACGCCGCCGCCGCGCTCAGCGGCGCCGACCCGGCCGCCACCCGGCGGGCGCTCGCCGAGCTCACCCGCGCGCACCTGGTCCACCGCTCCGGCGCGACCCGGTATGACCTGCACGACCTGCTGCAGTCCTACGCCCTGGTCCTCGCCACCGCCGAGGACACCGGGCCGGCCAGACACGCTGCCCTGACCCGCGCCGTCGACTACTACGTGCACACCGCCGCCGCGGCGATCGACGCCCTCTTCCCGGCCGAACGGCACCGCCGGCCGGTACTGCGGCGGCCGGCCGCCCCCGCACCGGCCCTACCGGACGGGCCCGCCGCACAGTCCTGGCTCGACGCCGAGCGGGCCAACCTGGTCGCGACCGCCATCCACGCCGGCGCGCACGGGTGGCCGCGGCATGCCGTCCAGCTGGCCGTCACGCTGCTGCGATACCTGGAAGCCGGCGGCCATTACGCGGAGGCGGGCAGCATCCACGAGGCCGGGCTGCGGGCCGCCCGGCAGACCGGGGACCGCGCCGGCGAGGCCCGCATCCGTACCGACCAGGCCGTGATCCTGGCCCAGCGGGGGCGCTACGAGCAGGCGGCGCGGCACCTCCGGCAGGCAGCCGCGATATGCCGGCAGACCGGGGACACCGCGGGCGAGGCGCGCGCCGTGGGCAACCTCGGCCACATCCACCAGCGGCAGGGCCGGCACGCCGAGGCCATCGAGGCGCTGTACCGCGCGGTGCTGCTCTGCCGCCAGGCCGGCGATTCCACCGGCGAGGCCCGCGCCCTCGGCAACCTCGGCCACATCTACCAGCGGGAGGGGCGCCACGCCGAGGCCACCGACGCGCTGCACCGCTCCATCGCCCTCTGCCGGAGCGCCGGCGACGCGGTCGGCGAGGCGTACGCGCTGGGCAGCCTCGGCCACATCCGCGGCCGCCGGGGCGAGCACGAGGCGGCCGTCGACCACCACCGGCGGGCGCTCGCGCTCTTCCGGCAGGCCGGCGAACGGGCCGGGGAGGCGTCCGCCCTGGCCGACCTCGGCGACGCCCACCTGCGCGCGGCCGACCTGCCAGCCGCAACCGGGTACCTCGACGAGGCGCTGCGGCGGTACCGCCAGCTCGGCGAGCCGGCCGGCGAGGCGCACGCGCTCAACAGCGTCGGCGAGGCCCGGGCGGCCGGCGGACTGCCCGCCGAGGCGCACGCGCATCATCGCGACGCCCTCAGGTTGGCCGTCGAGATCGGGGACCGCTATCAGGAAGGCCGCGCCCACACCGGGCTCGCCCGGACCCACCCGGCCGGCGCCGACTCACCCGTCGCCCGCGCGCACCGGGAGCACGCGCGCGCCGCCCACGCCATGCTCGGCGGGCCCCGCGATGGCCTCCTGGACGGCACCAGCGCGGGCTGACCGCCGCCACCCTGGTAGTCGGCGTTGCACCAGGCCACCGCCTCGACCGCGGCACCGACCGGCCCCACCCCGGCCGCGGGCAGCGGCAGGGTCACCTCGTCGCGGCCGGGGAGCACGGTGGTCGAACTCGGCTCGACCGGCGGCAGGTACGGGTGCGGCCGGGGCGCGTGCCGTCGCAGCCGCGGCGCAGCCGCCCGGCGGGAGCAGACTGCCGCCGGCGCCTCAGGCCGACACCGGGACCGTGGTGCTGGCCGCCGGTAGGCAACTACAGCCCGTCGCGGTCTGATCGACAGCCCTGGGTCGCATGTGCAGGACGACGGCGATCACCATCGGTATGAAGACGATCGCATTGTAGAAGAGATGCAGTTCGACCCGCGGAAACAGGAGTTGAAGGACACTCGTCGGCACCGCGGCGCCGAACAAATATTTGCCGGTCAAAGCCTGCACCAGTAGCAGCAGATGCTCGAAGTGGTGCCATATCTGTATCTTGAGCGCCAGCCCCCACAGCCTGCGTGAACGCCCCACGAAACCGTGCCGGAGTGTCCAGAGCCCCAGCAACATCAGCAAGGCATAGCCGTAGTGCAGCCACTCGGACGTGATCAGGACCGGAAACCACAGACCCAACACGCCACGGGCCTGTGCGGGCTTCCAGCCTAACGTCCATATTTGAGTCGCCTGGCTGACGTGTTCCGACCAGTGCGCGATGACCACCACCATGAACAAGACAAGAAGCGCTCGATGGTGGGGCCCATTCAACGACCGGAGAATAGGGTTCTCAACGTTAGCGGGACGAGCAATGGACATCGACGTCACTCCCGTGAGTGCGAGGCACGGCGCGGTGACAGAGAGGGCTGATCCGGCCCATCCGGAGGCTGCATCGGTAGGTTAGCCGCACGATCAAGCTGACCCGACGCCAGAGTAGCAGCAGTCCATGACCGCCACTGCGCAATATGCGAGAAGCGGGCGCCGCCGAACGTGGGATACGGTCGCGCGAGCCTCGCCACGGCGGGACTGCCTGCGGAGTTGGCCGCCAAGGGGGTCCGGCGACCGAACCGGAAAGCCAGCCCGGCGGTACCTTCGTCACGGTCGCCGGCCCGGACGGCAATGGCCGCGGCTTTCGTCCGCGGCGAGCACGACTGGCAGTTCTTCGGCAATACGCCCACCCCGCAGGACCAAGCCCGAATTAAGCGGCTCGAATCGAGGTGGCCCGCATGCGGCGACGAGCCATGCGCCGCGGCTTGGTCAGGCCGCCTGCACTCTATCCGGACGCCTCGCCCGGATCTCCGACCCGGTCGCCGGAAGCCGGCACGTCGTCGCCCTACACTTCTACCCGGCTGGCTGAATAGCCCTCGCTACATCTTGTCCGGTGGTCAGGCCGACAGGACGGCGAACACCACCGGCGCGGTAATGCCGTTGACCGTGGTCACCCAGGTGGCCACCCGCGCGTCGCCGGCCGACAGCACCACCCAGCCGCCTTCGCGCACCCGGTACAGGGTCAGTGTCCGGTCCGCCACCCCGGCCTTGCGCAGGCATTCCAGGGCACACCACAGCCGGGTGCTGGCCACGTCGACATCTTCGCCGGACTCCGCCGTCACCAGGTCCCGGACGGCGACGAGCCGGTCGCCGAGCAGGCCGGCCCAGTCGTCCACGGCGCGGTGCGCGACCGTTTCGACGTCGCAGCCGAGCCGGGTGGTCCCGGCCACCACGAGGGTCATACCGGCGCCGTGGGCGGCGGAGATCTCGGCACCGGCCACCTCGGGCCGGCCGTCCGGGCGGTGGCGTACCGTCACCGGGCCACCGAGGGCGCGGCTCGCGGCCAGCTTGGGTCTGGGCCCGCCGGTCGGCCGGCACGCCCGGGGCCGGATCGGGTTCGACGACCACGGCACGGCTGCCGCCGAGCACCCGCTCCAACGTCCGCTCCAGGTAGCCGCTGAGCATCGACGGCACCCACGGCCCGGAGCCGTCCTTCTGGCGTACGGCCCGCAGGGTCAGGCCCTGCCAACGTTCGACCACCCGGCCGGACGGTTCGAGCACGTCGATGTCGTAGACGTAGCTGTCGCCGTCCTGGGTACGTTCCCGGCCGTCCAGAATCACGTACTCGACGGCCTGGTCGGCGGGCGCCGCCAGGTACAGCCGCTCGATGCCCTGCGGCAGCAGGGTCGCGTCAGGCACGCAGCACTGGAGCGCGTGCATCACCGCGTCCCGGGTGCCCGGGTTGGCCAGCACCAGGTCCTGTGGCAGGTACGCGGCGAACCACGGTGCGGGTGTGGTGGTGGACAGTTCCGCCACCGCGTGCCGGGCGCTGGCCCGCCGGTAGCCGAGCAGGCGTTGGAACCGCTTGCCCTGGAACATCACCGTGCCGTAGAGCTCGGTGATCGGGTCGAGCGGCACGCACGGCAGCGCGGTGGCATCCGGTGCGGTGCCGCCGGCGGGCAGGGACGGCCGCGGAATCCGGAGCGTGGCGCGGAAGTGGTCGGCGCTGAAGCCGGTGTCCTGGGCCCGGATCGCCACCGACACCGTCTCGGTGTCCCGGACCAGGGCCGCCACCCGTACGGACGTCGCCGCGCCGGGGCGGACCACGATCGGGCGCACGAACTCGACGTCTTCCAGCAGCGGCACACCGGTCCGGCCGAGCACCGCCGTCGCGACCTCGGCCATCGCCTCCATGCCGAGCACCGCGGGGAACAGCGGTTCGCCGTCCAGCACATGGTCGGACAGGTACGGGTCGCTGCCGGCGGACAGCTCCACCTCGGTGACGAGTTCGACGCTCGGGTAGTGCACCAGCACCCGGTCGACGAACCGGGTCAGCGGCAACTCCTGGCTGGTGTCCAGGGGAAGCGTGGGCAGGCCGCCGATCCGGCCGGTGATCGTCAGCACCGGCCCGGCTGACGGGTCGGCCAGCACCTGGCGCAGCACGCCCAGGCCGTCCTCCACGGAGATCGGGGTGATGCCGTCCCGCACCAGCGCCTCGACCACACCGAGCCGCTCGCCCATCCCGGCGCCCGACCACACCGACCACTCCATCGCCAGCACCCGCGCCCGCGGGTGCGCGTGGTGGAACTCGACGGCCAGTTCGGTCATCCAGTCGTTGGCGGTGGAGTAGTGCGCCTCACCGCGCAGGCCGGCACGGCCGATGATGCTGCCGAACGTCACCAGCAGGTTGATCCGGTCCTGGTCCACCGCGGCGAGCGCCGCGCGCAGGCCGGCGATCTTGACCGCGACGGTGTCGCGGAACGACTCCTCGGTCAGGTTGACGAGCCCGGCCGGATCGTTGCGGCCCGCGCCGTGCATCACCGCGGTGACCGGGCCGAGGTCGGCCTCGAACCGTGCCACCGCCCCGGCGACCTGCTCGGCGTCGGTCACGTCGGCGCGTTCGTAGCGGCAGACCACGCCCGCGGCGGCCATCCTGGCCAGGTTCGCCGATATCTCCTCGTCCTGGGCCGGGTCGTCCCGGCCGATCAGGGCGAGTTTCGCGCCGGAATCCTTCGCCACCGCAAGCGCGCACTCGGCGGTGATGCCCTTGCCGCCGCCGGTGACCAGCAGGACGTCGGTGCCGTCCAAGGGTGTGCCGGTCGGTTGCTCGGCCGGCGGCTGGAGGACGTGCAGGACCGGCACGGCGCGCGTGCCGTCGTCGGTGTCGTAGCAGACCTCGCTGAACGACGTGGTGGCCGCGGCCTCGGTGACCACCCGTCGTACCGCGTCGTCGATCTCGGCCTCGGTCGGCGCAGTGACGTTCGCGAGGGTGACGATCGTGGTCGGTACGTCCGTCGCCTCCAGGAACGCGGTCCGGGCCAGGCCGGACGCGCCGAACCTGTGCTGTACCACGACGAACCGGCTGCCCGGTGGCGCGACCGCGGCCGCCTGCCCGGCCGTCAGCAGCAGCCCCACGTGTTCCTCGCCGCTGTCCGGCAGGCACAGCAGCACACCGTCGCCGATGCCGGCCTTGGCGAGCGCGACCTGCAGCCGCTCGGCGAGCGGGTGGCCGGCCGGGGCGAACACCTGCCAGCTGCCGGCCGGGCCGGCGCCGATCTCCACCTGAGGCGCCGGAGCCGGGACGAGGTCGAGCGCGAACGGCCGTACCCACGGCCCGACACCGGCCACCTCGGTGCTGCCGCCGCCGTCCGGCCCGGACGCGGACAGCTCGTCGATCAGATCGGCCAGCTCGCCGAGGGTCACGGTGGCGAAGTTGGTCGTCGCCTCCAGCGTGGGCAGGCCGAGCCGGCGGGTGGCCTCGTTGACGAGCTGGCCGACGGTGATCGAGCTCAGGTGCAGGTGGTCGAGCGGGTGGGTGGTCGCGGTGACGGTCTCCAGGGGCAGCTCGACGCGTTCGGCGGCGAGCGTGCGGAGCAGGTCGAGCGTGGACGTGCCGTCCTCGGCCACACCGGCCGGCCCGGCCGGCTCGGTGCTGGTGTCGGGTTGGCTCAGCCCGACGGCGAGGTCGGGAGCGGTCTCGCAGGGGCTGGCCAGGAACGTGAACCCGCCGTCCAGCGGCAGCGGACGGACGACCCGACCGGTGAACAGCGCCTCGGTGTCCAGCACGGCGCCCAGCGCGTGCGCGGCACCGACGACCGACAGCAGCGGGCACAGCGACGGGCTGTCGGTGTCGACGGCCAGGACCGGTGTGCCCGGCGCGATGTCCGTCAGCAGGCCCGCGAGCACGCGCCCCGGTCCCACCTCCACGGCGAGGTCGGCCCCGGCGGCAGCCTTGGCAGCGGCCTCGTGGAAGCGGACGGGCCGCAGGATCTGGTCACGCAGCAACGCCGTCAGGTCGGTGGCGGGGTCGAGCACGTCACCGGTCACAGTGCACATCACCGAGCGGGTCGGCCGGGTGAAGGTGAACTCGGCGAGCCGCGCCCCCATCGCCTCGTACGCCGGCTCCACCAGCGGCGAGTGGAAGGCATGCGACACGTTGAGCCGGTTCGCGGTGAGGCCGGCGGCGCGGGCCCGCCCGCACACGCGGTCCACGGCGTCCGTGTCACCCGCGATGACCGTCTGTTGTGGACCGTTGTAGCCGGCGACCACCACCGGGTCGTCGGCGAACAGCCGCTCGGCCACGTCCGGTGTGGTGGCCAGGCCGGCCATGGCGCCGCCGCCCCGGCTGGCGTTGGCCATGACCTGGCCCCGCACCTTAGCCAGGCGCAGCACGTCCTCGGCGCCCATCGCGCCGGCCCACGCGAGCGCGGTCAGCTCCCCCAGGCTGTGCCCGACCGCCACGTCCGCCTCGATACCCAGGCTCCGCAGAACCCGCAGGGCGGCGACGGAGCCGGCGACGATCCGCGGCTGGGCCACCTCCGTGGCCACCTGGTCGCCCCCGGTGGGCACGCCGGCCTCGGTGAACACGGCCTCCGCCGCGGCGAACCGCCGACGGATCGCGCCCACGGCGCCCTGGCCGGAACCCTGGCCGGGGAACAGGTACGCGATCCGCGGCGCGGTGCGGCCGTGGCCGAGGTACCCGCCGTCCGCGGTGAACAGGCGCCGCTCGCCCCCGTCGAGCGCCGCGAGCAGGCGGCGGAGTTTCGCGGTGGCGTCCGCAGGGCTGGTGGTGACGACGGCGGCGCGTACCGGCCCGCCGGTCAACTGCCCGGCCAAGGTACCGGCCAGATCGGCGACCTCGGCGAACGACAGCTTCGGCACCAGCTCGACCAACCTCGCGACCTCCGCTCGAAGGGCGGCGTGATCGGCTCCGGCGAACAACAGCAGCTCGGCGTCCTGGCGGCCGCTGACCAGCGTCACCGTGCGTGCGGCCAGCTCGGCGCGACGGGTCGTACCGGGCGCTTGTTCGAGCGCGATGTGGGTGTTGACGCCGCCGAAGCCCAGCGCGGACACACCCGCCCGGACCGGCGCGTCCGTGGGCCACAGCTCCGGTGCGGCCGGGACGTAGAGGGCCGGCGCGGCGCCGGTGAGTTTCGGGTGCGGCTCGTAGTGCCCGGTGGCCGGCGGGATGACCTGGTGGTGCACGGACAACGCCGCCTTGATCAGGCCGCCGACGCCCGCGGCCGCCTTGGTGTGGCCGAAGTTGGCCTTGATCGAGCTGATCGCCGCCGGGCGCGCCGCGGGGTCGGCGTCCCGGCGGGCCGAGCCGATCGCCTCCAGCTCGGTGGCGTCACCGACCGCGGTTCCGGTGCCGTGACCCTCGAAGTAGCCGACGGTCTGCACGCCGTACCCGGCCCTGGCGTAGGCCCGGCTGATGGCCAGCCGGTGGCCGCCGGCCTCCGGGCGGGTGATGCCGCCCTTGCCGTCCGACGAGATCCCCCAGCCGGTGATCGACGCGTAGCTCCGCAGCCCCCGCGCGACGGCGTCGGCCTCGCGCATCAGCACGACGACACCCGAGCCCTCGCCCGGCCAGAAACCGTTCGAGCCCTTGTCGTACACCCTCATCTCGTCCGTGGCCAGCGCGCCGGTCTTGGCGAAGCCGATCACCTCGAACGGGTCGATGGACAGGTCCACACCGCCCGCGAGACACACGTCGAGGTCGCCGTCCGCCAGCGCCCTGGCCGCGGTGGCGACCGAGATCAGCGACGACGAACACGCACCGTCCACTGTGTACCCGCCGCCGTGCAGGTCGAAGTGGTTGCAGATCCGGCCCGCGATGGTGTTGGCGAGCCCTCCGGCCAGGCTGTCCTCGTTGATCGCCGGGAACGGCGCCTTGTACACCGGTTCCAGGTCACGCAGGAAGGCGCTCGTCTCGTCGTCGTCCCAGCCCTTGGCGGCCAGGGCGGCGGCGAGGGTGCGTCGGACGTACGGCCAGCGCAGCCGCATCAGGTTGGCGCGGGAGAACTCGCCCGCGAGGCTGTTGCCGAAGATCACGCCGGTGGATTCGCGTGGCAGGCCTTCGGCGTCCGGGAAGCCGGCGTCGGCCATGGCCGCCGACGCGACGTCCAGCGCCAGCCAGTGCGTGAGGTCGGTGGAGCGGAACGTGCTGCCCGCGACCTTGTACCTGAGCCGGTCGAACTCAAAGTCGCGCAGCACGGCCGCTTTGGTGGTGTAGGAGCGGTCCGGCGCGTTCGGGTCCGGCGAGTAGTAGTCGGCGTGGTTCATCCGCTCGTCGGGCAGCCGGCGGAACGCCCGGCGCCCGGCCAGGACGTTCTCCCAGAGCTCCTGGGGGCTGGCGGCGTCGGGGTACCGAAGTCCGATGCCAACGATCGCGATCCGCTCGGTGCTCAAACCTCTACCGCCTGTTCGACGCGCTTCTGGTTCTTCCCCAAGCCTGCCGTCGTGCCGTGACACATTGCTTCTCCTCATGTGCCGTGGCGGCCCGGTTTCCCCGAAAAAGGCACCACACCGCACTGGCGGAGATGCGGACCGGCGATCGCGACGCCGACGCTTGTGGACAAACCCGTTCTGGAAACCGGCAAGGGGACGAAGGTGACCGGAAATCCCGCCACGTGGAAGAACGCATTTCCCGACCCGCCGCCATGCTGAAGGCGGGCCGCCGGACGCCGCCGGGGCCGCCGGGACGGGCTGCGCTGGGCATCCTGCGCCAGCTGCGCGCCGACCGGCTGGGCCTGATGAGCGAGGCGGTCCGGGAGTACGGCGACGCGGTGCGGGTGGCGATCGGCCCGAAGAAGCTCTACATCTTCAACCACCCCGACCACGCCAAGCACGTGCTCGCCGACAACGCCGCCAACTACCACAAGGGCATCGGCTACACCGAGGCCAAGCGGGCGCTCGGCGATGGACTGCTTACCAGCGAGGGCGCGCTGTGGAAGGAACAGCGGCGAACCATCCAGCCGGTGTTCCAGCACAAGCGGATCGCCGAACGGGCCGACGTGATCGTGGACGAGGCGCTCGGCCTGGTCGAACGCCTACGCGGGCACGTGGGCACGGGCCCGGTGGACGTGCTGACCGAGGTCACCGCGCTCACGCTGGGCGTGCTCGGCGACACCCTGCTGGACACCGACCTCAGTGCGTTCGACGCGGTCGAGCACTCCTTCGAGGCCGTGCAGGACCAGGCCATGTTCGAGATGGAGACCCTGGGCCTGGTGCCGCGGTGGCTGCCGCTGAAGGGACAGCGGACGTTCCGCGCGGCCCGTGCCCACCTGGAACAGGTCGTGGCCACCCTGGTGGCACAGCGGAAGGCGGATCCGTCCCGGACCGGCGACGACGTGCTGACCCGGCTCATCGCGTCCACCGCCCAGGAGACCGACAAGCGGGTCACCGACCGTCGCATGCGAGACGAGCTGGTGACGTTGTTGCTGGCCGGTCACGAGACGACGGCCAGCACGGTCGGGTGGACACTGCACCTGGTCAGCCGGCACCCGCGGGTCCGCGAGCGGCTGCACGAGGAGGCCGTGACCGTCTACACGCGACGGCGCCCGACCTACGAGGACCTGCCACGACTGCGCTACACGAACATGGTGTTGCAGGAGGCCATGCGGCTGTACCCGCCGGTGTGGATCCTCCCGCGCCGGGCGGTGGCCGATGACGAGGTCGGCGGCTACCACGTGCCGGCCGGCGCGGAGGTGCTGGTCTGCCCGTACACCCTGCACCGGCACCCGCGGTACTGGCCGGAGCCGGGCCGCTTCGACCCCGGGCGGTTCGACCCGGACGTGCCGGTGGACCGGCCGCGCTACGCGCACATCCCGTTCGGCGGCGGTCCCCGGTTCTGCGTCGGCAACCACCTCGGGATGATGGAGGCCACCTTCGTCATCTCCACGCTCATGCGCGACCTGCGGCTGGTGGGGCAGCCGGGCTTCCAGGTGAAGGCGGAGCCCATGATGTCGCTACGCCTCGGTGGCGGACTCCCCATGACCGTCCACAACGCGACGGGTTGACACCATGCCGGAACCCCGGTTCGCGCAGCTGCGCGCCGCCATCGACGACGAGCGGGTGCGGGCGTTGTTCACGTCCTCGTTCCTCGCGGCGAACGAGACATTCGCGCGGCTCGTCGACGCGGCCGCGTACCGGATCCTCGCGTCGGTCGGCGCACTGCCGCCGGCGACGGGCGTGACGGTCGCGCAGGCCAAGCAGCACCTCTCGATTCCCTGGCGTCGTACGGTTCCGCTGCGGTTCATGTACGAGAAGCTCGCCGTCACCGGCATCCTCGCCGAGCGGGGCGGCCACTACTTCCCCGGAACCGACGCGGTGGAGGACTTCGACGTCGTCGCGGCCGAACTCGCCGAGCTGGGCCCCGGTGCCGCGGCGGCCGCGGAGATCCTGCGGCTGCTGGTCGACGAGGCCGGCCGCTTCTTCCGCGGTGACGCGACCGGCGACGAGATCCTGTTCGTGCCGGACAAACTCCCGCTTTGGCTGCGGTACTTCTCCAACGACAACATTCTGTACGCGATCAACAACGCGGTCGGCGCCGAGGCGCTGTCCCGCGTCGTTCCCGCCGGCGGCGGCGAGATCCTCGAAGTCGGCGGTGGCTGCGGCAGCGGAGCCGAGCAGGCATTGCATACCCTCGGCCCGGCCGTCACGCGCTACCGGTTCACCGAGGTGGCCGAGACCTTCGCCCGGTACGGCGAGCAGGCGGCCCGGGCCGCGGCGGCACCGTCGACCACGGTCGAGTCCGCGCGGCTGGACATGACGACACCGTGGGCGGCGCAGGGGGTCGGGCCTGGCACGTTCGACGTCGTCTACGCCGTCAACTGCTTCCACGTCGCGCCCGACCTGGACTTCGTCGCCGCCGAGGCGGCGACGGCGCTCAAGCCGGGTGGCACGGTCGTCGTGTCCGAGTGCGTGCGGCCCAGCAGGCTCGCCCGGCCGATCCACGCGGAGATCATCTTCGACTTCCTGGACAGCTTCACCGACGTCGTCACCGACCCGGTGAAGCGGCCGACGCACGGGTTCCTGACCCCGGTCGCCTGGCGTGCCACGTTCGAGGCCGCCGGCCTCGCCGATGTGACGATCCTGCCGGATGTGGACGCGGTGGCCGAGAGGTACCCGGACTTCGTGGTGGGTGCCGTGCTGGCCCGCGCGAGCACTTAGGAAGGTGCGTCCGTCCGCGCCGCTGCCGCAGTCTGAAGTGGACCTACCCCGACCTCAGCGAGAGGACAGGCGGATGACCGAGCCCCAGGGCGTGCTCTCGGCGCTGAAAGCCGACGCGGCGGAGTTGCGGCGACTGCTTTCGGGCCTCGACGCGGCCGAGTGGACGACGCCGACCCCCGCACCAGGCTGGACGATCACCCACCAGGTCGCGCACCTGGCCGCCACCTTCCAGCGCGCGGGGCTGGCCGCGGGCGACCCCGACGCGTTCCGGGATGTGATGGCGCACGCAGAACCCGATCTCGCCGACGAGGTGGCCGCGGTCATGCGGCCGTACCTCGAACTGCCGACGGACAAGCTGCGCGACCGCTGGTACGAGGAGATGGTCACGGCGGCCGACGCGCTCGCCGCGGTGCCGCCCGGCGAAGAGGTGCCGTGGCTGGTCAACCCGCTGCCACCGGCTGTGCTGGCCAGCGGCGGGTTGATGGAGCTGTTCGCGCACGGCCAGGACATCGCCGACGCGCTGGGCGAGCGGCTGGAGCGTACCGACCGGATCGGGCACCTCGTCGGGTTCGTCGTGCACACCCGGCAGTTCGGCTACCTGGCCAGCGGTATGACGCCGCCGGAGGCCGACTTCCGGTTCGAGGTCACCGCGCCGTCCGGTGCACTGTGGACGTTCGGCCCGCCGGACGCCAGCCAGCGGATCGAAGGCCCCGCCGTGGACCTCTGCCTGCTGGCCGCGCGCCGCCGGCACCACGCGGACCTGTCCCTGGTCGCCACCGGCGAGCACGCCCAGCGCTGGTTGGAGATCGCCCAGGCGTACCGCGGGCCGGCCGGCGCCGGCCGTGCACCCGGTCAGTTCGCGAAGGTCGGCTGACGGACACACCGAACGACCCCGGCCAGGCAGCAGGCCGGGGTCGTTTCGCGGGTCCAGGTCAGCCGAGCCGGACCGGCAGGGCGTCCATGCTGCGGATCACCACACCCTCGCGCCACCGCACCTTTTCCGCCGGGACGGCCAGCTCGATCCGGTCGAACCGGTCCAGCAACAGGTTGAACGCGATCTCGGCCTCCAGCCGGGCCAGCGGCGAGCCGAGGCAGAAGTGCACGCCGTGGCCGAACGCCAGGTGCCCGGCGGTGTCCCGGCGGATGTCGAACCGGTCCGGGTCGGCGAACTGCTCCTCGTCCCGGTTGGCCGACGCCAGCGCCAGCATCACGAACTCGTCCGCGGGGATCAGCATGCCGCCGATCTCGGTGGGTTCGTTGGTGTAGCGGAAGGTCGCCATGTTCAGCGGGCCCTCGTAGCGCAGGAACTCGTCGACCGCGCCGGGCAACAGCGACCGGTCGGCCCGCAGCGCGGCGAACTGCTCCGGGTTCTTGAGCAGCAACAGGACACCCGAGGCAATCAGGCTGACCGTCGTCTCGTGGCCGGCGACCAGCAGCAGGAACACCATGGACACGAGCTCGGTCTCGGTCAGCTGGTCGTCATCGTCGCGTGCGTGCACCAGGGCGCCCAACAGGTCCGTGACGGGCTGCTCGCGCTTCCTGGCGATCAGGCCCATCAGGTAGTTCCGGGTGGCGTCGGCCGCGTGCTGCACCTCGTCCGGTTCGCCGCCCGAGATCAGCGTGACCGACCAGCCACGGAACTGCTCCAGCTCCTCGGCCGGCATCCCGATCAGCTCGCAGATCACCGTGATCGGCAGCGGGAACGCGAACGCCTCGACGAGGTCCACCTCGTCCTTGCCGGCCATCGCGTCCAGCAGTTCAGTGGCGATCTGTTCGATCCGGGGGCGCATCTGCTCGATCCGGCGCAGGGTGAACGCCTTGGTGACCAGCTTGCGCAGCCGGATGTGGTCGGGCGGGTCCATGTTGAGCATGTGCGCGACGAGCGCGGGGTGCACGAAACCGGGTTGGCTGCGCATGGTGTTGCGGGCGAACAGCTCGGGATAGCGCCGGAAGTCCTTGTGCAGGGCCGGATTGGCCAATGCGTCCCGGACGTCCTCGTGCCGGGTCACCACCCAGGCCTGCAGACCGGCCGGCAGCACCACCCGCTGGACCGGGCTCTCCTTGCGCAACCGGGTGTACACCGAGTGCGGATCCTGCAGGAATTCCGGCCCGAACCGCTCGGTCGGCACAGTCGTGTTGTCCACCATGGAATCTCCTCGCCACCACATGACCGGGGCTTGTCACGACAGCTGCCGGAAATCCATCCAGGTGTTGAGCAGCCCGCCCGGGCGCAGCCATCGGCGTGTGCCGACTGAAGTCGTCAGCGAATCCTCCCGGCCTGATGCTGGGACTCCGGCCGGCGCGCCCGCATCTTCCATCTTGCGCGGAAATCCCGCGCTGATGGGCTGCACCGTGGTGCTGCCCGGTCAGCCCGGCCGGCCGGATCCTCGCGCATTCCAGGAGATGCACGGCCGGCGCGTGGGCTGACACGCTGGAGCGCACTGACAACCAGACCCGGGCGGCGTACGGGTCAGATCCCGTCGTCGTGATCAAGGACCTGGGAGGGCGACGAAGATGACCGTTGACCGTTGGGCGCGTGGCCTCACCGCGCTCGCCGTGGCAGTGCTGACCGCGACCACGGTCACCGCTGCCGACGCCGACGCCACCGGTACCGCCCGCTGTGGTTGGGGTACGTGGGCACAACCGAACGCGGACCCGGCCGGCACCCGCGCGGTGCCCGGACCGATCAGCTCCCGGAGCGTGTCGCAGCTGCGCGCCGCCTGGTCCGTGCCGATCAAGGGGGCGACGGACCAGTGGCCGGGTTCGTACGCCGCGACACCGGTCGTGTCCGGCGGGGTCGTCTACACACAGGACCTCGACTCCAACGTCTACGCCATCGACCTGCGCACCGGTCGTCCACTGTGGACGCGGATGTACCGCTCGCACACCAACGGCCCCAACGGGGTCGCGGTCACCGGTGGCCTGGTCTTCGGTGCCACGCTGACCGAGGCGTTCGGTCTCGACGCGCGTACCGGCCGGGAGGTCTGGCGGCGGGTGCTCACGCGCAACGCCAACGAGGCCATCGACATGGCGCCCGGTGTGCATGCCGGGACCGTCTACCTCTCCACCGTTCCCAGCTTCCTGAACGGCGGGACCGCCGTGGGCGCCGTCGGGGTCCTGTGGGCGATGGACGCGCGCACCGGCAAGACCAGGTGGACATGGGACACCGTGCCCGCCGACCTGTGGGGACGTCCGGACGTCAACTCCGGCGGCGGCCTGTGGTACCCGCCCACGTTCGACGGGAAGGGCGATGTCTACGGCGCCGTCGCGAACCCCAACCCGTTCGTGGGCACCGACTCGCAGCCGTGGGGATCGAGCCGGCCGGGCAACAACCTGTACTCCAACTCGGTGGTCAAGCTGTCGGCGCGGACCGGCAAGGTGATCTGGTACCACCAGGTGCTGCCGCACGGCATCTACGACTGGGACCTGCAGAACCCACCGATCCTCACCACGGTCCGCGGCCGGCCGGTCGTGGTCGCGTCCGGGAAGACCGGCTACGTCTACCTCCTCGACCGTGTCACCGGCCGCCAGCTGTGGAAGACCCCGGTCGGCAGGCACAACGGCCACGACAACGACAACCTGCTGGCGATGGCCGGCAGGTTCGACCAGATGCCCACCCTGCCGATGGACCTCTACCCCGGAGCGCTCGGCGGCGTCCCGGCCCCCGCCGCCGTGGACCGGACAACCGTGTACGTGGCCGTGAACAACATGAAGGTGACGTGGCAGAGCCAGACCACGCCCGAGATCCCACCGTTGACCGCGGGCCGCGGCGAGGTCGTCGCACTCGACCTGGCCACCGGGCGGACCAGGTGGTCCCAACCCCTCGGCTCCTCACCGTACGGGGGCACGTCGGTAACGAACGACCTGGTGTTCACGACCACGTTCGACGGGGTCGTGCACGCCTACCAGACCCGAACCGGGAAGCCAGCGTGGGAGAAGAAGCTCCCGGGGACGACGAACTCACCGGTGGCCATCACCGGGGACACTGTGCTCGCCGCGAGCGGCTGGCCGCAGAACGCGAGCGAGAAGGCGGAAATCGTGGCCTACCGGCTCGACTTCAACCGGGCGGCGGGGCACTGCTGACCCGGAGCCGGCGAGGCGCCAGCGGGTCCGCCTCCGGCCGGAGAACCGGCCGGTCACCCGTTCACGGACTGCGCGAGCCGACCGGTGAGGAACTCCCGTTCCGCCTCGTTGTCCGCCAGCTCCAGCGCCCGGCGGTACGCCTCGGCCGCCTCCGCATGGCGGTCGAGGCGGCGGTACAGCTCAGCTTTGACCGAGGGCACGTAGTGGTAGCCGGCGAGGTGGTCGTCCCGTTCGAGTCGCTCGACCTCCCGCAGTGCGGCGGCCGGGCCGGCGACCATCGCCATGGCCACCGCCCGGTTCAACTCCACCACCGGGGACGGCCACACGGTCAGCAGTTCGCCGTACAGCACGAGCACCTGTTCCCAGTCGGTGTCCGCGTACGTCGGCGCGGTGGCGTGCAACGCCGCGATGGCCGCCTGCAACGCGAACCGTCCAGGGATCCCACCACGAAGGGCATCCACTACGAGCTGGTGGCCTTCGGCGATCATCGCCCGGTCCCACTTGGACCGGTCCTGGTCCGCCAGCAGCAACAGCCGGCCGGTGGCGTCGGTACGCGTCGCCCGGCGGGCGTGGTTCACCAGGAGCAGCGCGAGCAGGCCACGGACCTCACATTCGTTCGGCATCAGCGTATGCAACGTGCGCGCCAGGTCCACAGCTCGTTCGGCCAGGTCGACGCGGGTCAGGTCGTCGCCGGACGGCGCCGTGTGGCCGGTGGTGAACAGGAGGTGGATCACGGTGAGCACCGCGTCGAGGCGGTCTGGGAGTTCGCTGGCGGCGGGCATCCGGAACGGGACGTGCGCCTCCGCGATCTTCTTCTTGGCGCGGCCGATCCGGGCTCGCAACGTCGTTGCGGAGACCAGGAACATCTGCGCGATGTCCGGCGTGTCCAGGCCGCAGACCAGGCGCAAGGTGAGCGCTATCTGGCCTTCCGGGCGCAGGGCCGGGTGGCAGCACATGAAGATCAGGTTCAGCCGGTCGTCGCGGCCGGCCGAGTCGCCGGTGAAGCTCACCTCCGCCACCTCGTCGACGACCAGCAGCGGCATCTTCGCCCGGAACACCTGGGCCCGACGCAGGGCGTCCAGCACGTTGCGCCGGGCCGCAGTGACCAGCCAGGCCCCGGGGTTCGCCGGTACGCCGCCCTCAACCCAGGTCCGCAGCGCGGCGACGTACGCGTCCTGCACGCACTCCTCGGCCAGGTCGAGGTCACGCGCGACGCGCACCGTCGCGGCGAGCACCTTGGCCCACTCGCGCCGGTGCGCGTCCGCTACCGCCCGTTGAACTTCGACCAGCGCCGGTCGGCGGGTGCCGGTCACATCTCGATCAGGGGGCGGATCTCGACGCCGCCGTCCATGATCGGCAACAGCTTGCCGATCTCGATCGCCTGGTCCAGGTCACGGCACTCGACCACGAAGATCCCGGCGAAGGCTTCCTTGGTCTCCAGGAAGGGCCCGTCGGTGACGATGCCGCCCTTGCGGATCGTGGTGGCCACGCTGGACGGCTGCAACGGCTGCTCGCTGACCACGCGGGCGCCCATCGCCTCGATCTTGTCCCCGGCGGCCATGTTGGCCGCCATGACGTCGGCCGGGATGTCCTCGACCGGGATTTCCTTCTCGTAGATCAAAATCGCGTACTGCGGCATTCAACAGTCCTTGTCGTCGGGTGGCGTACTTGATCCGGTGGGGGTCAGTCGATTACCCAGCGTGTCACACCGGTCAAACCAGGAGTACGCCAGGTGCCGCCACACCCGACTGCCCGGGTCACTCGTTCAGGCTGCTTGCGCGACTGGCCCGCAGGTTGGTGAACGACGACAGGTCGGGCACGGTCCAGCCGGCCAGGTCGTATTCGCCGAGGCACTGCTCGACGAACGCCTTGTAGTTGTCCAGCCGGCCGCTCGCCTCGTGCGCCGTCAGCAGCTCGATCCTGGTGTTCTCGTGGTTGCCGGCGTAGTTGCGCTCGTACAACTCGTGCCGGCCACCGAACTCGGTGCCCACCGCGTCCCACAGCAGCTTCATCACCTTGACCCGTTCCACCGCGTCGGCGCCGTTCGCGCCGCGCAGGTACTTGTCGAGGTACGGCCGTATCTCCGGATTCCCGAAGTCCTCGGCGCTGGAGTTGAGGTAGATCAGCCCGCTGGCCACGTCCTGCAACACGATCTCACGCACCCGCGGATATCCGGTCTGCATGAACCACCGGTACGCCATGCCGTACAGCGGATTCGGCAGCACCGCGCCGTCCCGCCACGGCACCGGGTTGCGCGCGGCGGCGTCGGACATCGCCTGGAACAGGTCCCGCCACGCGAGCACTTCACCGAGCCGGGATCGCACGCCCCGGAAGTCCTGCGTCCCGGTCAGTTCCAGGGCCTTGGCCAGCAGCCCGGCGATGAACTCCAGCTTCACCGCCAGCCGGGTGCAGCCGTGGAAAGTGAACCGCTCGACGAACCCGGACTGCCCGCTGAACAGCTGGACCTTGCCGACGTCGCCATAGACGAACACGTTCTCCCACGGGATGAGCACCTTGTCCAGCACGAGGATCGTGTCGTTCTCATCCAGCCGGGACGACAACGGGTAGTCGAAGGGGCTGCCCATCACCGCCGCGGTGGCCGCGTACGACGGGCGGCAGATCAGCTTCATGCCGGGCGCGTCCATCGGCACGGTCGCCACCAGGGCGAACCGCGCGTCCTTGACCGGCAATCCGTAGTGGGCGACGAAGTTGTAGTGCGTCAGCACCGATCCGGTGGCGACGACCTTCGCCCCGCTGACCACGACCCCGGCGTCGGTCTCCTGCTCCACGTGGACGAACACGTCGGCGACCCGGTCCGGCGGCAGGTGCCGGTCGACCGGCGGGTGGACGATCGCGTGGTTCCAGTACAGCACCTTCTCCTGCGACTCCCGGTACCACCGCCGGGCGTTGTCCGCGAACGGTTCGTAGAATTCGGCGTTGGCGCCCAGGGTGCCCAGGAAGGACGCCTTGTAGTCCGGGCTACGGCCCATCCACCCGTACGACAGCCTGGCCCAGCCGGCGATCGCCCGCTGGGCTGCCACGAGGTCGTCCGCGCTGCGGGGCGTGGTGAAGAACCGGTGGGTGTAGCCGTCGCTGCCGGTGTCGGTCGCGGCGGTGAGCACCGGTTGGTGCGCCGGATCGTGCAGGGCGTCGTACAACCGCGCCGTCATCCGGGCGGCGTTGTGGAAGGCCGGATGTGTCGTCACATCCTTGACCCGTTCGCCGTACAGGAAGATCTCGCGTCCGTCCCGAAGGCTTTCCAGGTACTCGTCGCCGGTGAGCGGCCGAGAACTCATCGAACATTGCCCCCTCTGGTCGCACGGCGCCTGCGCCGCCATCGTCACACCCCGGCCCGGTCGCCGGCATCTCCCTCGGTGCGGGCGACACGGCACGCCAGGAGTTGTCCGCGCCAACTTTTCGTGACGCACATCAGCGGCGGTACCAGCTGGTCCAAGAAATGTACGAACCGCACTGGGAAAGGTGTTTGCGGCACAACACCGATGTGATGCTGCCCTTATCTGATCGCTCGCCGATCGACCGGTCATCCAGTCCTACCGAAAAGAGGGAACGCTATGGCCGACAGCGGCAAGCTGACCGTCGATATCGTCCAGCAGGGCATCTGGGACATGCCACTGGAGTCCATGCCGCTCGCGTCCGGATACCTCAAGGCGACCGTCCTCGCGGACGACCTGCTCGCCACGAAGTTCGACGTCAGCATCCGCAACTTCCGGGGCAAGGTCACGCTGTCGTCCATGGCGTACCAGCTATTCAGCGAACGCGTCCCGGACGTGCTGGCGTTCTCGGTGTTCGGTTGGAGCTACCGCGCGTTCGGCGCCCTGGCCGCGACGTTCAAACAGCTCAACCCGGGCGGCTGGGTCATCTTCGGCGGCACCCACGTCGCCAACCAGGCACAGCGGACCTTCGCGATGTTCCCCGAGGTCGACGTGGTCGTCAACGGCGAGGGAGAGCTCGTCTTCCGCGACCTGCTGCACGCGTACCTCGACGGTCCCGAGGACGACACGTTGGCCGCGATCAACGGCATCTCCTTCCGGGACGCCGGCGGCACGCTCCACAACACCCCGGACCGCGACCGTATCGCCAACCTGGACGACATCCCGTCGCCGTTCCTCACCAATGCCATCGAGATGACCGACGAACGCGGCCAGTTCCGCTACGACGTCGCGCTGATGGAGACCAACCGCGGGTGTCCGTACAAATGCGCCTTCTGCTACTGGGGTGGCGCGGTGGGCCAGAAGGTCCGGGCGTTCTCCCGGGAACGGCTGCGGGCGGAGCTGGAGTACTTCGCGAAGCTGCGCGTGCACACGATCGTGGTGTGCGACGCAAACTTCGGCCTGTTGCCCGGTGACCTGAAGTTTGTCGACGACCTGATCGAGGTGCGTGACCAGTACGGGTTTCCGCGGGCGCTGGAGACGTCGTGGGCGAAGAACAAGTCCGCGACGTTCT
This sequence comes from uncultured Actinomycetota bacterium, assembly GCA_963714145.1. GTDB lineage: Bacteria > Actinomycetota > Actinomycetes > Mycobacteriales > CADCTP01 > JBBWZH01. The sequence continues at coordinate 6,658,375 of OY970235.1, forward strand.
ACGCCATCGTGAAGAAGATGAAGGAGGCCGGCATGCGCAGTTCCTTCACGCTGGCCCTGCAGACGCTCGACAGCGACACCCTGGACCTGATGAACCGCAAGAACATGAAGGTCAACGACTGGGAGGACCTGGCGGAGTGGCTGGACCGCGAAGGTCTCGACTGTTACGCGGAGCTGATCTGGGGCGCGCCGGGCGAGACCGTCGAGTCGTTCCTGGCCGGCTACGACAAGCTGGCCCGGCGGGTGTCCCGGATCGCCTGCTACCCGATGCTGCTGCTGCCCAACACCGACTACGGCGACCGCCGGGACGTGCACGGGATCGCCTCGGTCCGCGGCGACAACGACGACTTCGAGTACGTGCTGAAGAACCGCAACGTGTCCTTCGCCGAGAACCAGTACATGCAGCGATTCCTGTTCTGGGCCAGGGTGATCGCCGAGATGGTCGTGCTGCGCCACACCTGGGTCGGCCTGCGTGAGCTCGCCGGCATCCGACAGACCTCGGTGCTGCGCAGCATCGACGAGTGGATCGCGACCACCGACGACCTGGCGGCCGAACCGCTGCGCAGCACGGTGGACAGCGTGATCGTGGGCACCGGCGAGGTCGGCGCGGCTATCAGCTACCTCTACCGGGAACCGGACGTCAAGCGGATGCTCACCCGGTGGTGGAACGAGTGCATCCGGCCGCAGGTCCCCGAGGAGGTGTCGGCACTGCTGGACGAGATGCTCCGCTACGACCTGCTGACCCAGCCGATCGCGGCGCCGCCGGGCGTCGACGAGCCGGACACCACGGGGTTCGAGTTCGTGAGCGTCCGCGGCGAGGAGTACTACCGGCGCACCCTGCACCTCGGCTACGACGTCCCGACGATCGTCGCGGCGCTGCGGGCCGACCAGCAGCCGGATCTGAGCCGGAAACCCACCGACGTCGACCTCTACTACAAGCCCGGGTGCGAGAGCGCGGTCGCGTCGACCAACCACGAGACCATCGTGCACTTCATGGCGATGACCGCCGAGGAGGTCATGGCCAACGCCGCGGCGCAGCCGGTCGGCAGCACCGTCGGCAGCCTGACCGGCGACAGGGGTTCGTGCTGACGAAGCCGACAACGCCGCGGCCCCCGTCCGGTGGACGGGGGCCGCGGTCCGGTGCGCGGCCGCGGTCTATCGGGGTTCCAGCTCGAAGATGACCTCGCTGACGGCGATGCCGATCCAGTGCGTGCGGCGCACCACCCAGCCGCCCTCCTCGAACACCGACTCCCAGTCGGTGACCGTCGGCAGGAAGACGCCCATCAAGGCGTGCGCGACCTCGAACCCGAGGGTGAAGACCGGCAGGTCGCGGTCGGCGACCCCGACCGTCCTGGTGGCGTCGCCGAGCAGGAACGTGCCGGCGCGGGGAAAGATCTCACGGAGCCGGCGCAGGGTCCGGACGCACTGCTGCCGTGGCCAGAAGTCGTGTCCCATCATGAAACACGTGAGCAGTTCGACCGCCGCAAACTCGGGCCGGGCCGCCATGGTGAGCACGTCATCGGTGACCAGCGTGATCCGGTCGGCCAGGCCGGCCGCCGCGGCCGCGGCCGCCGCCTCGGCCAGCGCGGGCTCGGCGATGTCGATGCCCACGGCGTCCGCGTCCGGGAACCGGGACAGCAGTTGGACGAGCCGCTCCCCGCTGCCGCAACCCAGGTCCGCCACGACCGCGGGCGGGGTCGGCAACCGGTCGACCGCGTCCCAGAACCACGGGTCGTAGCAGAAGGTGTTCATCTCCCGGCAGGCGAAGGCGATCGCCTTCGCGTCGCGCTGGTAGTAGTCACCCGTCCGGGCGGCCACGGGCAGCAGTTCGGGCATCCGGCGGAACACCTCACCGCTCCCCCGGGCCAGCCAATGGAAGAACGAACGCGTCCGGTACACCGCCGCGAAGTGGTCGGCGGGCACGACCTTGTTGTTGACGGTCTCGACGATGTCAACGGACGCCAGCGCCCGCACGACCCCGTGCGTCGACAACGGGTCGAGCTGGCGCTCCACGGCGAACTCGGGCAGGGTCAGCGCCCCGTCGCGGTGCAGGACGTCGAGGATGCCGACTTCCCACGCGGCGCCGATGGCAGACGCCGCGACGGCCGAGTTGAAGATGTGTGCCACCGGGTCGGTGCTGTCATTCATGGCGTCTCAACTACCTTCCAGTTGCGCTATTTCACTACACTTTCAGTTCCGCGCCGAGACCGGCACCTTCAGACGTGCGATTCTCCGCGGGGCAGTGCGCCGGTCGAGTGCCGCAAGCTCCGAGAAGACACCACGGCGAAATCACGGCACGTTGGACCGGGGACACCCCATTCGTCGAGGAGGAACCATTGGCCAACATCCTGGGAAAGGTCCGGCGGCGGGTCCTCACGCCCAGCACGTCCGAAACACGGCTCGCGGTCCGTGGATTTCCGGAAAAGAGTCAGGAATCCCGTGAGTTGCTGGAGGCCGTGGGCGGTTCGTTCCTCACCGGTTTCGCGTACGCCGCCGAAGCAGCCGCCGTGGGCGAGGTGGAACGACGCCTGGAAAGCCTGGAGCGCCAGTTCCAGGGCTTCGCCTACGAGGGCGCGGCCATGGCCCTCGCGATCCGCGACGGCCTGCCGCTGGGCCACCGCCACCACATCACCGACTTCCTCGCCGGCCCGGCGGAGCCGCACACGTACATGACGTACGTCGGGGTGGGCTGGGCGCTGGCCCGGGTCCCGAGGTTCTGCTGGCCGGCGGTGACCAGCGGCGTGACGGACCCGCTGCTGCGCTGGCTGGTCCACGACGGCTACGGCTTCCACCAGGCCTACTTCCAGACCGACAAGTACGTCCGCCAGCAGTTCCGGGAGCGGAACTTCGGCTGGCCCGCCGACGCCCCCGCGGGCTACCCGGCACGCGCCATCGACCAGGGCATCGGCCGGGCCATGTGGTTCGTCGGCGGCACCGACGTCACGCTGGTGACCAACATGATCAACAAGTTCGACGCCGACCGCAGGCCCGACCTGTACGCCGGGGTAGGCCTGGCCGCCACCTACGCCGGCGGCGTCGACGACCCGGAACTACGCGCCCTGGCCGCGCGGGCCGGCGACTGCCGGGCCCAACTGGCCCAGGGCAGCGCGTTCGCGGCCTCCGCCCGGGTGATCGCCGGCCTGGTGACCCCGCACACCGAACTGGCCACCCGCGTGCTCTGCGGCGTCACCCCGGACCAGGCGGACCGGATCTGCCAGAAGTCCATCCCCACCGAGGACCCGGACGACGGTCTCCCCGCGTTCGAGGTCTGGCGGCGGCGGATCGCCGAGGAACTGGCAGAAGCGCTGCCTGACCAGGCGTGACGGCCCCAACTCCACAACCGGGGGCAGCACCGTGAGCCCGGTGGTTCCCGGCAAGGCGTTGCGTAGGTCGCTCGAACAGGTCCGGTACGTCAAGCCGGTCAAGTTCGGCGCGTCGGCCGGGCTCACCAGGGCGGTGTACCGGCAGGTCGAGCGGGAGTTCGGGATGCTGGCGCCGCCGGTCGCACTGCACTCCCCCGCGCCCGAGGTGATGGCCGCCAGCTGGGTGATCCTGCGGGAGACCATGATCGCGTCCTGGCATGCCTCGCGGTCCGCCAAGGAGGTCGTGGCGAGCACGGTGTCCGTCAACAACGCGTGCCCGTACTGCGTTGCCGTGCACAGCGCGACCCTGCACGGGCTGCTTCGGGACCCGACCGCCGCGGCGATCTCCGAGCTCCGGTTCGACGACATCGTCGACCCGGAGCTGGCGGCCGTCGCCTCGTGGGTACGAACCGGCCGCCCGCCATCGTTGCCGCCGCAGCAGGCGCCCGAACTCGTCGGCGTGGCCGTCACGTTCGAGTACTTCAACCGGATGGTCAACGTGTTCCTCGACGAGTCGCCGCTGCCGCCGCACGTGCCGACCAGGATGCACGGCACCATGCTGCGGCTGCTCAGCGTGCTCATGCGGGGCCCGGCGAGCCGTCCGCACGAACCGGGCGCGTCCCTCGACCTGCTGCCCGCCGCCGGAACGACCGGAACGTGGGCCGCCGGCGCCCCGCACATCGCCGCGGCGTTCGCCCGCGCCGCAGCCGCCATCAACGCCGCCGGTGAGCGGTCGGTGCCGGACGCTGTCCGGCACCTCACCGAGGCCAAGCTGGCGGCCTGGGACGGCACACCCCTGGGGATCAGCCGGGCCTGGGTCGTCGACGCGGTGGCCGCGCTGCCGCCCGCGGACCGCCGTGCCGGCCGGATCGCCCTGCTCACGGCCCTGGCATCGCACCAGGTCGGCCGGGCCGACGTCGACGAGTTCACCGCCTCGGGCGCGGACGACCGCCGGTTGGTGGAGGTCGCGGCGTGGGCCAGCATGGCCGCCGCGTCGAGCCGGCTCGGGCCGATCACGGCCTCGTACCGGTGACCGCTTCGCGTGCACTACACGCTCCGGCCCGCGCCCACTACTTCGTGGTTGCCCGGTGAGAGCAATCAGGTGCATGTCATCGGCCGGCCGGCCCAACTATCGTGACATTCGAACAGAAATGTAGCCCCCTTCGCGAATGGGTCACGTTCACTTCGAATCGACGTCTCCTGGCATTTCGAGGAAGGAGATTGCGTGTACAAACACGTCGAAGAGGCGATCCACATGATGTGGCAGCGCTACGACGAACCATTGACATTAACCGACCTGGCCGGTGCGGCGCTATTGAGCAAGTTCCATTTCACCCGGGTATTCCGGGCGACCACCGGAACCTCACCAGGTCGTTTCCTGGCCGCCGTACGATTCTATCGCGCCAAGCACCTGCTGGTGCGTACCTCGCTGAGCATCACCGAAATCTCCTACCGGGTGGGGTACAACAGCCTCGGCACTTTCACCACCCGGTTCGCCAAGAGCGTCGGCCTGGCGCCAGGGCAGTACCGGCACCTCGCCCGGACCGGGATCGGCATGGTGCCGCCACCCCGGCGGTCAGACGACCCGACCCTGTGCGGCACTGTGCACGGCCGGCTGCACGTCCCGTGGACCGAACGCCGCGTCCGGGTGTACGCGGCGGTGTTCGGGAGCCCGATCCTGCAGGGCGTGCCGGTGTCGTGCGACGTCGTCGACTACGCCAACCACTACGTGCTCAACGCGGTGCCGCCCGGTGACTGGCACGTGTGCGCGGCCGCGGTGGAGGTCGACAACTTCCACACCCAGCCGTGGGACCGCAGGCCGGTGTTCTTCGCCGCCAGCGCGCCGGTCTCGGTACGCCCGGGTGTGACCAGCAAGGTGGACCTGGTGCTGCACCCGACCCGGCCGGTCGACACACCGATCCTGCTGGTGATCCCCGAGCTCGACAGCTGCCGGCCACCGGAGGAGATGGCGATGCGCCAAGCGCAATGAGGCGGGACCGCCGGACACCGATGGCCCTCCCGGGGATTCCCCGCCGGAGGGCCATCGGTCGCTTGCCCTATCTGGGTACGGTCCGCGGGCCGCGGAAGCCGCCGCAGACGAACAGCAGCGGGTCCGGTGCCGTACCGCACTCGATGGCCAGCACGGAACCGAGGAAGATGGAGTGGTCGCCGCCGTCGTACACGGCGGCGAGCCGGCATTCCAGCCAAGCCACGGCGTCGGCGACGAGCCGGACGCCGGTGCGCCGGCCCGTCACCCAGTCGATGGCGGCGAACTCGCCCTCGCCGCGTGGCCGGGCGCCGTTGGCGAAGTGCCGGGCGATCCACTCCTGTTCGGCCGACAACACCGACACCGCGAAGGCGTCGTTGGTCAGGATGGCCTCGTGCATCGAACTGGCTCGCCGTACGCACACCAGGACCATCGGCGGCTGGAGCGACACGGACGTGAACGCGCTCACGGTCATCGCGCGCGGCACGTCCGGGCCGGTGGTCACCACCGTGACCCCGGTGGCGAACCTGCCCATCACACTGCGGAACCGCAGCAGGTCACGGACGTCACCAGCGTCCACCGCCGGTCCCTGGTCACGCATGACGTCAACTGTTCCGCACCGCGGCGAGCTGGTGCGTCCGCTGCCCGGGGGGCAGGCCGGCCAGGTACGGCACGAGCGCGTCGCGCAGCGCCGCCGGCACCTTGATCGGCCGGGCGTCGGCGCCCTGGCCGGTGATGCAGGCGACCCGCTGCCGGCCCCGGGCCACCAGGTCCTCCACGCCGTCGCCACGGACCCGGACGTAGTCGAACCCGAACTCGATCTGCGTCTGCGTCAGGTCCACCAGCCGCATCCGGACGGACAGCTCGTCGAACAGCGCCAGTTCGGCCAGGAACTCGCACTCGACCTTGACGGTGAACAGGGTCAACTCCGCGCCGAAGTTCGCCAGCACCTCCGGGGCGTTGTCGATCAGGAACTTCTCCCGGCACTTGCCCTGCCAGCGCAGGTAGTTGACGAAGTAGACGTTCCCGACGACGGTCGTCTCCTCGAAGCCGACCAGCTGCCGCAGCTCGTAGTACGGGGTCATCACGACGTCGCCCCGTTGCTCAGGATGCTCTCCCGCAGCGCCGCGGCCCGCTGCACCCGCCGCTGGCCGTGGTAGTGCACGACCCACCAGCCCAGACCACGGGACAGGCAGACCAGCGCGGTCGCGAAGAACATGGTGTACACCACGTCGAAGACCATCAGGACGCCGTACACGGTCGCCACGGACGCACCGAACATGAACTGGTTGCGCCCCTTCACGGGGGTCGTACCCGGGTCGGTGATCATGTAGTTGGTGAACAGCACGAACGCGACGCCGGTCATCACACCCAGCGCGCCGTAGAGCGACACGTCCCAGATCCAGTTGCGCACGAACGCCTGGATGGCGAAGCCGCCGAGCCAGCCGACGATCAACAGGACCCGCTTGGTCAGCAGGCCGTTGATGGTCGTGCCGGCGGTGATGATGATGATCGGGATCATCACCCGCCAGTATGTGTTGGCGTTCTCGGTGAACTCGTACGGCGGCGCGAGGCTGACCCAGCTGGAGAACACCACCAGCGTGACGGAGATGCCGAAGTTCGACGGGTTCATGTAGTGCCGGGTCCGGCCCGCGATCGGCGCCTGCAGCACGTACTTGGCGCCGACGCCGGCGACCACGCCGAACGCGATCGGCCAGTACTGGTTGTTGGCGTACAGCAGCATGTTCACCGCGATCGCGGTGATGTGCGACGGCAGCAGGAACTCGTACAGCCCGCGGCCGCCCCGGCCGGCGTACCGCGGGGCCCGGCGGTGGGCCCACGCGGTGAGCGTCTCGAGCACGAGCTCGGCGGTGTAGCCGGTGAGCACGCTGAGGATCGGCCAGAGCCACGGCTGTTCGAACCCGAGCAGGGTGTAGCCGAAGATGTTGAACACCGAGATCGAGATGGCGAAGTTGCGCAGCGCCAGGTAGCGCACGTCCGGCGCGGGTTTCGCCGGCGCCGGGGGCTGCACCGGCACCGGTGCGAGGGTGGTCCGCGGCGGCTGCTGGACGGTGGCGGTCATCGGTCCGGGACCTCCTGGACGGTGCTCGACAGCACGAGGGAATGGGTGCCCGGCGTGAGCTCCACGGTCTGGTTGCGCGCCTGGCCGCCGGCGTCCCGCCAGGTCAGCCGCGCCTGGACCGGTCCGGTGCGCTCGCCGAGGCCGAAGCGGACCTCGAAGCTGCGGAAGCCGCTGTGCCCACCGCCGCCGTCCAAATGGGACAGCTGGGTACGGCCGTCGGGGGTGGTGATGCCGACGGTGGCGCCGTACGCGGGCGAACCGATCCCGGACAGCCCGGACGCGGTGCCGCCGTTGACCGCCGGCTGGTACAGCCGCAGGCTCAGGAACCGGCCCCGGTCCGGCGACTCGTTGACGTAGAAGGACGATGGCGCCCACTGCCGGGCGACGGCGAAGTCCAGCCCGCCGGTGCCGGTCGTGTCACCGGTCGCCACCGCCCGCGACGGCACCTGCGCGCCCAGCCCGAGCTGCTGGGAGATGTTGACGTACCGGCCGTCCGGCCCCTTGGCGTAGAAGGCCAACACGTCGTCACCGGACAGGTTGTCGCCCTCCTTCATGTTCGGCCACATGTTGGGGTTGCTCATCAGGACGTCGTTGACGATCGCGAGCTCCTGCAGCCAGTTCCACCGGTTGCGGTGGCCCTTGATGAAGCCGTCCGACTGGACCACGGCCAGGTCGCCGTTGTTGAGGAAGTCGCCGAACTTGAGGTCCCAGCACCACCCGGTCCACGCGAGGCCGTAGTCCTCCGCGCGCTGGGTGAACGGCGCGTCGCCGTTGGACAGCCGCTGGCGCATGTCGGCGTTGTCGCGGGCCTGGTTCTCCCACAGGAAGTTGCTCTCCTGCAGGCCCCACGCGGCGGTGATGTTGCTGACCATGATGTCGAAGCGGCCCTTGGCGCCAGGGTCGGCGAAGTCGACCCCCATGCCCTTGAAGGAGTCGTGCCCCAGCACGAACGACTTCGGGGTGATCGGCGACCGCGACCCGATCGCCTCCTCGAACCTGATCCGCCCGGGGGTGGACCGGTTGTGCAGCAGGTGGTCGTGACCGAAGTCGTTGCCGACGTACAGCTCGGTCAGCCCGTCGCCGTCCAGGTCGGCGCCGGACACGGCGAGGGTCCAGCCGGTACCCGCCTCGTACGGGATCGCCTGCGGCTCCGGCACGTACGAGGCGGTCGGCTCCGGGCCGGACGTGGCCGCGTACCACCGCAGGACGTGCCCGCCGCCGCCGTTGCTGGCGCTGGACATCGACAGGTTCATCTGGACGTTCTTCAGGCCGCCCGGGTCGAGCACGTCCGAGTCGGGGAAGTAGTTGCCGACGAAGATGTCCGGCCGCCCGTCGCCGTCGTAGTCGCCCACGTGCACCGCGTCGGTGATCCACTTCTGACCGTGGTACCGGCCGTCCACCGACTCGTTGGCGGCCAGCTCCTGCCGCCGGTAGGCGTCGTTGCCCACCGTGGTGGCGTCCGACCTGGCCAGGAACAGGATCGGGGTGCGGCCCCAGTAGCTGACCATCAGGTCCATCCGGCCGTCCATGTTGTAGTCGCCGGGGGTGCAGCCGGTCGGCGCCATCGTCGAGTCGTACGGCAGCGGCGCCGGGTCCAGCACGAACGGGGCGAACCGGTCCTGCCGCGGCGCTGTCGGCGCGTACGTGACGATCACGTCGTCGGTCCGCGGGTCCACCAGGCACAGCGAGTCGGCGCGGCCGTGGCCGGTGAGGTCGTTGATCGCCACCGACGCGCCGACCGCGGAGATCCACGCCACGATGTGCTGGTAGCCCGGGTTCACCTGGCGCAGGGTCTTCATCGGCTTGTCGTTGTAGCCGTCCGGCAGCGGAATGGGCAGTTCCCGGAACTTGTACGGCCTGGCGGCCTCGTCCGCGCCACCCACCGCCACCGCGCGCTGCCCGGCCACGTAGAGCCCCAGAAGGGTGAGGATGCCGGCGAGGATGGGCACCGATTTCCGGGCACGGTCAGCTGGCATGGTCGCTCCTTGCGAATCACAACGATGTCGGCGGTCGGCGACGGGAACCGTCAGCACGGACCGCCGGGAAAAGGCCGGCGAGTTCGGTTACCGGAGACCCGGTGTCACGCCTGCGGAAGTCGCGCCGTGGTGAGCACGTAGTCGTGGTCGATCGCGGTCATCATCTGGTCGAGGATCTCGCCGGCCTGCGGGCCCAGCTCGGCCACCAGCGCGCTGTAGTGCTGCCGGGCGCCCGCCGCGATCCGCTCGCCGGTCAGCCGGGTGTGCGCGGTGATGTCGAGGATCTCGATGTCGGTGAAGCCGGCGTCCCGCAGCCACTGCCGGTACTGCTCCCGGGTGGGCAGCTCGGCCATCTCCATGGCGTCGAGCATGTCGGCACGGGCTTCGGTGGTGTCGGTGAGCTGCCGGTCGGGTGTCAGGACGTCGGTGAACAGCAGCCGGCCGGCCGGCTTGAGCACGCGCGCGATCGCCTTCAGGCCCTGCTGCCGGTCGATGTTGATGAACGACTCCACCACCCACGCGGCGTCGAAGGAGTCGTCCGGGTACGGCATGTCCAGCACGTCGATCAGCTCGATGGACACCAGGCCGTCCAGGCCCCGCTCGCGGGCCCGGTCCCGGAACCCGTCGACATGCGTGCGGCTGATCGTCAGGCCGACCACCGTGGCCCTGGTCTCCTCGGCCAGCTGGAACGCGGGCGCGCCGACACCGCAGCCGACGTCCAGCACCCGCTGGCCGGCGGACACGCGCAGGTGCTCGATCATGACGTGGTTCATCCGCCACTGCGCGGTCTCGTTGGACGAGGTGTCGTCGTCGGACTCCCAGTAGCCGGCGTGGTAGTTGTCGCCCCAGACGGTGGTGAGGATCCGGCCGACGACATCGTTGAACCTGGCGACGTCAGACTCGGTCAGGTCGGCCGGAGCTTGGTCCGTGGTCATGTCTCCTCCAGCTGTCGTCGTCTCCCGACCCATGCTGGCAGCGCCGACACGCCCGACCACCTTCGAGAGTGCTGCCCACGACCGGGTCCGACCCGACCCGCCCGATCCACCCTTTCGGACTAATCCGAGATCGGGCCCCGGCGGCTGTTGAATCGGCGCCGGCTGGCACGTCGTGTTGGTAGCCCCACCCTTCACAGCCGAAACCGGAGGACTCAGGGTGACTACCGAAGAAGCCCCGCCCAGGGCCGGCGAGCGGGAGTGGGCCGGCCTCGCGGCGCTGTCCCTAGCCACACTGATGATTACGTTCGACATGTTCGTGCTGCTCCTGGCGCTGCCCAAGATCACCACCGAGCTCCGGCCCAGCACCGTCGAGCAGTTGTGGATCCTGGACATCTACGGCTTTCTCGTCGGCGGCTTCCTGATCACGATGGGCACGCTCGGTGATCGGATCGGCCGGCGGAAGCTGCTGATGATCGGCGCCGCCTGCTTTGCCGTCGCCTCGCTGCTGTGCGCGTTCGCGCCGACCACCGGCCTGCTCATCGCCGGCCGGGCACTGCTGGGCATCGCCGGCTCGACCCTGGCGCCGTCCACCCTGGCGCTGATCACCAACATGTTCCGCGACCCCAGGCAGATGGGGTTCGCGATCGGCATCTGGGCCGGCGGGTTCACAATCGGCTCGATCCTCGGCCCGGTGATCGGCGGCGTGCTGCTCGAGTATTTCTGGTGGGGCTCGGTGTTCCTGCTCGCGGTGCCGGTGATGGCGCTGCTGCTGGTCGTCGTCCCCATCGCGGTGCCCGAGTTCAAGAACCCGGACGCCGGCAAGCTCGACCTGGTCAGCGCGGTGCTGTCGGTGCTGGCCATGATCGCGTTCATCTACGGCCTCAAGGAGGTCGCCCGGCACGGCTGGCAGGCGGCGCCGGTCGTCGTCGGCGGCGTCGGCATCGCGCTGGCCGTGGTGTTCGTCCGGCGGCAGCTGCACCTGACCGAGCCGTTCATGGACCTGCGCCTGTTCCACAACCGGTCGTTCAGCACGATGCTGGTCGGCCTGGTGCTCTACGCCCTCATCGGCGGGTCGAGCATGTTCTACATCACCCAGTTCCTGCAGTCCGTGTCCGGGATGACGCCGTTGGCGGCCGCGTTCTGCCTGCTCCCGGGCATGGTGGTGGCCACTGCCAGCGCCACCGTTTCGCCCAAGCTCGGCGAGAAGTTCCGGCCCGCGTACCTGATCGCGGGCGGCATCGCCGGCATCATCATCCCGTTCGTCATGTTCTCCCGGCTGGACGTGGACTCGAGCCCGGCAGTGCTGATCGTCGGTTTCGCGATCATGGGCCTGTGCGAAGGCCCGCTGCTGACCCTGGGCACGAACCTGGTCGTCGGGTCGGCGCCGCCGGAGAAGGCGGGGACGTCCTCGTCGATGACGCAGGTCGCCAACGAGGCGGGGTCCTCGCTGGGGGTGGCCGTGATGGGCAGCATCGGCGCCGCCGTGTACGTCGCCCAACTGAGCGACACCGCCCCGGCCGGGGTGCGCGCCGACGTGCTGGACTCCGCGCGGGAGAACGTGGCGAGTGCGCTGACCGTGGCGTCCGGGCTGCCCGGGCAGCTGGGCGGCCAGCTGTCGGCCGCGGCCAAGGCCGCCTTCGTCAGCGGCATGAACGTGTTCGCTATGGTCTGCGTCGCGATCTTGGTCGTCGCCTCGATCGTGATCGGCGTGCTGCTGCGGCACGTACCGCCGACGGGCGCCGGGGAACCCGGCGCCGGCGAGGCAGCAGATCCGAGTGCGGACGCGGCGGGCGCCCGGCCGGCGACCTGACCGCGGCCAACCCCCACTGTTGGCGGTCCGGCGGTCAGCGATCCGCCGGACCGGAGAAGAAGAACCAGGGAGGAAGTTATGCGAAAGCTCGCTCTGTTCATGCAGTCGACCCTCAACGGCTACGGCTCCGACCCCGGGGACGAGATGTTCTGGGCGAAGATCAGCGACCAGACCTGGGAGACCACCAACCACCTCCAGGACACCTGTGACGCCGTGCTGATGGGCCGGAAGATGTACCAGGACTTCCTGGGCTTCTGGCCGGCGGCGGCCAAGGACGAGTCGGATTCGCAGGTCGCCCGGCACGCCCGCTGGCAGTTCGACATCCCCAAGTACGTCCTGTCGACCACGCTGACCGAGCCGGACCCGGCGTGGCCGAACACCACGATCCTGGGCAGCGTCGACGACGTCAAAGCGGTCAAGGAGCAGTCCGGGCAGGACATCCTGATCGCCGGTGGGATCGGGATCACGAACACCCTCGCGACCGCGGGGCTGATCGACGACTACTACCTCCACCTCAACCCGGCGACCATCGCCGCGGGGACGGTCCTGCTCGATGCCCGCCTCGACCTGGAACTGGTCGGCGTGAAGCAGCTCGACTCCGGTGTCCTGGCCGCGCACTACCGCCCGGCCTGACGCATCTCCGCACCGCCCGGCCCGGTCGTCCTCGCTGGGCCGGGCGGTTTTCGCACGCCAGAAGGGGCGGGTGCGCCCCGGAACACCGCAGAGTTGTCGGCAAGCCACTTCTCGCGCGGGGCGGTCAGGAGGACATACCGGAATGACTGTTACCAGTAACCCGAACACGATCTCGGCGCTGGTGGACTCGTTCGCCACGGCAGCGCCGGCCGAGCTGGAGGCGAGCTACCGCCGGCTGGTCGGCGCGGTGTGGCATGACGGTCACCTGACCACCCTGGCCGCTCCCGCGGTGTCCGAACTCGTGCCCCGCGTGAGCCAGGTCGACGACCTGCGCAAGGCATACCTGGCCGAGCTGTTCGGGCTGCTGGTCCAGGCCGAGTACCCCGACACCGACGGCCCGGTGGCCACCGTGGTCCGCACCGGGATGGACCAGTACCTGGACCTCTGGACGGGCAGCACCCGCGAGCAGCCGACGCACTGGGCGTTGTTGTACCTGCTGTCGCACTTCCCCGCGGACCGGGACCGGATCCTGGCCGCAGCGGCCACAGTGGACCTGGACGTGGACGACATGTCCAGGTTGGACCGTGCGGTCGACACGCTCGACCCGGACAAGCCGGTGATCGGCCGGGTGTTCCCGTACCCGGCGGCGTACGACGAGATGTTCGAGTCGGAGAAGGAGGTCGACCGGGCCTGGATCCGGACGCTCACCCCGGAGCAGGTCGTCGCCCAGTGGCACGCCGACATCGAGGCCGTCCGGGGCCACGCGGGCGCGAAGGCGTACTACGCCATCCGCTACGGCAAGCCCGAGCCGGTGTACCCGGACAGCATCCCGTCCCGGGAGGCACGGCCGCCGGACGCTGACGACGTCGCGATCTTCGCCCCGCACACGTACGCGCTGCGGTGCCCGCGCTGCCAGGGAAAGCTGAAGATCCAGCAGGGCCTCGCCGAGTGCGCCAGCGGCCGCGACCCGGGTTTCCCCATCGCCAACGGCATGCTGAACGTGCTCACCACCATCCACGACGGCAAGGACCACGACGCCGACTTCCTGTTCCAGCTGTCGAACATCGGCACCATGCCGTACTTCATCGACGTCTACGCCCGGCCGGCGTTCAAGCGGCTGTGCGGGCTGAACTGGAGCAACGAGGTCAGCCCGCAGTGGGAGGGCAACTACATCAAGGAGCACGTCCGCCCAGTGGACGGCACGGTGCTCGACCTGGCGGCCGGCGGCGGACTGTGGACCGACACGCTCGCCAACGCGGTGGGCATGGACCGGGTGCTGGCGTTGGACATCCTGCCCGGCAGCCTGGCCACCCTGCGCGACCGCCGGCCGGACGTGCCCGCCGTCGTGGCGAACGCCCGCTACCTGCCGTTCGACGACTCGTCGCTCGGTGCGGTGATCTGCTGGGACGCGTTGCAGGCGTTCCCGGAGGAGGCGCCGTTCGCCATCGCGGAGGTCGGCCGGTGCCTGCGCCCCGGCGGCACGTTCACCCTGTTCACGTTCGTCTACTCGGATGACGAGATCTACCGGCACTTCGTCCGCGCCCACCGGTTCCCCAAGATCCACAAGGACGGTCTCGTCCTGTTCCACCGGACCGACCTGGACCGTTGGCTCGCCGACGCCGGCCTGACCGTCGTCGACCGCACCGGCCCGCACCTGCACTACGTGATCACGGCCCGGAAAGAAGGCTGACGCACCGGACACAGGTGCCCCTGGACCATCCAGGGGCACCTCCGCGTTCAGGCCGGCAGTACGGACCGGACGAACGCGCGGATGTCACCCACCAGCAGCTCCGGTTGTTCCAGCGGCGCGAAGTGGCCGCCCCGGTCGAACTCGGTCCAGCGCGTCATCGACGGCAGCACCCGCTCGGCGAACCGCCTGATCGGCCGGGTGGCGTCGGCCGGGAAGACCGCCACACCGACCGGCACGGTGAGCGGCCACGGACCGCCCCAGGTGCGGATGTGGTCCGCCATGGTGTTCATGGTCTCGAAGTACATGTGGGCGGCGGAACCGGCGGTGGCCGTGAACCAGTACGTGGACACGATCGCCAGCAGGGTGTCGCGGTCGACGGCGTCCTCCGGGCGGTCCACGGTGTCCGCCCATTCCTTGTACTTCTCGGCGATCCAGGACAGCTGGCCGACCGGCGAGTCGGTCAGCGAGTACGCGATGGTCTGCGGCCGGGTCGCCTGCTGCCGGCTCCAGGCCGTGCACACGTCGGCGAACCAGCGGGTGTGCTCGACCTTCTTCATGTCCTCTTCGGACAGTCCAGCCAGCGTTTCCGGGTCGTCGGCGAACATCGTGACCAGCATGTTGATGTGCACCGCGAGCACGCGTTCGGGATCGATACGGCCCAGTTCGAGCGAGATCACCTTGCCCCAGTCGCCGCCCTGCGCTACGTACCGGTCGTAGCCCAGCCGGTCCATCAGCCGGGCCCACGCCCGCGCCACCCGGCTCATGCTCCAGCCCTGCTGGCCGGTGCGGCCGGAGAACCCGTAGCCGGGAATGGTGGGCACGACCACGTGGAAGGCGTCCGCGGCCGAGCCGCCGTGCGCCACCGGGTCGGTCAGCGGGCCGATCATGTCGATGTACTGCGCGGACGTGCTGGGCCAGCCGTGGGTGAGGATGATCGGCGTGGCGTTCGGCTCGGCCGAGCGGACGTGCAGGAAATGCACGTTGACGCCGTCGATCTCGGTGCTGAACTGCGGGTACTGGTTGAGCCATTTCTCCGCGGCCCGCCAGTCGAACTCCGACCGCCAGTAGCGGGTCAGTTCCTTGAGGTAGGCCAGTGGGACACCGCGTTCCCAGCCGGTGCCGGGGATTTCGTCCGGCCATCTGGTCGCGTCGATCCGGCGGTGCAGTTCGTCGATGTCCGGCTGCGGGATGTCGACCCGGAAAGGGCGTATCTCACTCATCGTTCAACCATTTCCCTCAACGCAGTTCCCTGGTCAATTCCGCGACCCGCGGCGGCTCGGCCGGTTCCTCCTGACCGAGCGGAAGGACGTGCCGCAGCCGGGTCACGATCAGTACGATCACGCCGGCCAGGACGAGCGCGGTGAACCCGGTCACGGCCTGCAACGAGGTGGTGTACGCCTCCCGCGCCTGGTCGAACACCACCCGGGCCAGGTCGGGCGGCAGGCCAGCGGACACCTGGGCCGCGTTGGCGATGCTCTGCCCGGCGGTGGCCGCGGCCTCCGCCGGGACCTGTGGCGGCAGGCTGCGGGTCATCTGCGCGTGGTAGAGCGCGACCGCGACACTGCCCACCACGGCCACTCCGACCGAGTTGCCGATCTCGGCGCTGACCTGCGGCATCGAGGAAGCGGCGCCGACCCGCTCCGGCGGGACCGAGCCGACCATCAGGGTCATCCCGACGGCCAGCAGCGGCGACCCGCCCGCCGACCACAGCGCGAAGCCGATGACGAACAGCGCGGGCCCGCCGGAGCCGGCCAGGACCACCAGCACCAGCCCGGCGATCACGACCGCCTCACCCCAGGCGATCAGCACCGCGGGCCGGAAACGGCGGGCGAGCACCCCGACCACCGGCGCGCACAGCGAGCTCAACACCAGGCCCGGTGCCAGGCTGAGCCCGGCCTCCAGCGGGGTGAGCCCTTCGACCAGCTGGAAGTCCAGCATGAGCAGGAACAGCACGGTCCCGGTCAGCAGCGCCTGAACGAACATCGCCAGCAACGGCGTGGCGAAACTGCGGTTGCGGAACAACGTCAGGTCCAGCAGCGGCTCCCGCAACGAACGCTGCCGACGCACGAACACCACACCCAACAACACGCCGAGGGCGATCGCCGCGAGCGGCAGCACCCCCCAGCCGTCCCGCGACGCCTCCTTCACACCCCACACCGCCGGTAGGATCGCCGCGAGCGACAGCAGCGAGCTGATCCAGTCCGGCCGTCCGGCGTCCGCGTCGCGCTCCTTCGGCAACACCAGCGATCCGAGGATCAGCACGACCGCGGCGGCGGGCACGTTGGCCAGGAACACCGAGCCCCACCAGAAGCGCACGAGCAGCACACCGCCGATGAGCAGGCCGATGACCGCGCCGATGGTGTAGAACGCCGCCCAGATCCCGAACGCCACACCCATCTGCCGGGGGTCGCGGAACATCGTGCGGATCAGCCCGATCGTCGACGGGATCAGCGCGGCGGCGGCCACACCGAGCAGCGCCCGCGCCACGATCAGCGTGCCGGGGTCGGGTGCGTACGCGGCGAGCGCCGACGCCACGCCGAAACCGGTGACCCCGACCAGGAACAGTCGGCGCCGGCCGATCCGGTCGCCGAGACCGCCCATGGTGATCAACAGGCTGCCCAGCACGATTCCGTAGATGTCCGCGATCCACAGCTGCTGGATGCCGTCGGCGTTGAGGCCGACGGCTATATGCGGAAATGCGAGCAGGAGCACGAACGCGTCGGCCGCGATGAACAGAGTGGCGAGGCACATCACAGCGAGACCGATCCACTGCTGTGCGCCGGCGCCGGATTCTGAATGCTGCACAGTCATCGAGCAGTCACCTCGATAAACGGTAGGAAAATCGGCGAGTGCCGTACGACGTGGGATCGATCATTCGGAATCTACACGCCACAACCGGTGTCCTCGATCGACTCGACCGGATCGCGCAGTATCGAAGAAGTACTCCGGCCGGACCCGCTGCCATAGTTGACCGGGGTCGATCGCCGCCGGAAAGGGAAAGCGCGTATGGGGTGGGTGCGGCATGAATCGTATTCCGGCACACCGGAAATCGCGACGCCGGGCGACCTCGGCTTCGCGGCGGCCACCGCCGTGTTCAACTCCGCGGCCGTGCCCGAACCGGCCGCCGCGGTTGTCGCCCGTACCGTCGAGCACGTCCGTACCGCGATCCGCTACGCCCGGGACCGTGGCCTGGCGGTACGAGTCCACTCCACCGGCCACGGCGCGGCCTCGGTCCGCCCGGTGCGCGGCGCGATGCTCATCCGCACCGCGATGGACGGCGCCGTCACCGTCGACCCGGGCACCAGGACCGCGTGGGTGCCCGCGGGAAAGCGTTGGCAGGACGTGGTTCTGGCCACGGAGCCGTACGGGTTGGCCGCGGCGCACGGGTCGTCGGGCACTGTCGGGGTCGTCGGTCACGCGCTGCGCGGCGGGTTGAGCCCGTACGGCCGGCTGGTCGGCCTGGGTGCCAACGGCGTCCGTGCGGTCGAACTGGTGACGGCGGACGGGGAGCACCGCAGGGTCGACGCCGGAGCGGATACGGCGCTGTTCTGGGCGCTGCGCGGCGGTGGCGGCGGTTTCGGGGTGGTGACCGCTGTCGAGCTCGACCTGTTCCCGGTCACCGGGGTGATCACCGGGGCCGCGTTCTGGCCGGGGCCGCTGGTCGACCGGTTGCTGGCGGCGTGGCTGGACTGGACCCGGGACGCGCCCGTCATCGCCACCACGTCGGTGCGGGTGATGAACCTCCCGGACGTCCCCGACGTGCCACCGGAACTCGCCGGACGTGCGACGTTCGTGCTCGACGGCGTGGTGCACGCCGGCGACCAGATGGCCGCGCGGCGATCCGCCGCGGACCTGCTGGGTCCACTTCGGACGGTCGGCGCTCCGCTGATCGACACCTGGCAGGAGGACGTGCCCTCGGCGGTGCTCCGCGCGCACCTGGACCCGGCCGGGCCGCTGCCCATCATCGGCGACCACATGCTGCTCACCGAACTCAACGCGGACGGCGTGACACGGTTGCTCGACGTTCTCGGCGACGGTTCACCGCTGGTGGGCGCGGGGCTACGGCAACTGAGCGGCGCGTACGCGAACCCGCCCACCGCAGGTGGTGCGCTCGACCGCCTGGACGCGAGCTACTCGTACGCCGGGTCGGGCCTGGCCTTCGACCAGGACGCCACCGCGGCGCTGCGGGCCCACTGCGCGAAGGTCCGGCGCGCGCTCGACCCGTGGAACACCGGGCGTGTCGTCCCCAGCTTCGTGGAGGACGTCACCCAACCCCAGCAGCATCTCGACACCGCGGTGGCGGCCGAGGTCGACCGGATCCGGGCCCGGGTCGACCCGGACGGGCTGTTCCGCGACGACGTGTCGCCCACCCACGCCGGACAGGAGTAGGTGCCATGGCAGCCGTCGAAGGGATCCAGTGGCCGGCCGAGACCCGGTCGTTCTGCGCCGAGTTGCCGTTCACGCCGAGGACCACGATCTTCGACCACGGCAAGGGAATCCAGCTGTTCGACGTCCAGGGCCGCGGCTATCTCGACGCGCTGTCCGGGGTGTTCGTCACCTGCTTCGGCTACGACTGCGAGCCGATCATCGCGGCCGCGACCGAACAGCTGCGCCGAGGGCTGCCGTTCCAGCCGCCGCTGCACGGCACGAACCACAACGCCCTGCGCCTGGCGCACGCGCTGGCCGAGCTCGCGCCGGACGGGATCACGGCGGTGAAGCTGCTCAACAGCGGTTCGGAGGCGATCGAGGCGGCCATCCGGCTGGCCCGCATCTACCACAGCGCCACCGGCAACCCGGCCAAGCAGAAGATCATCAGCCACTACCAGAGCTACCACGGCGCCACGTACGGCTCACTCGCCCTCACCGGTCTGCCCGGGGTGAGCGTGTTCGGCGCCGCGATGCCCGGTGTGGTGCACACGCCGCCGCCGGAGTCGCTGGCCAGTCGGTGGAACCTGACCGCCGAAGAGGCCGGCGACCGGGCCGCGGCCATCATCGAGCAGACCATCGAGGACGAGGGCCCGGACCAGGTCGCCGCGCTGGTCGTGGAGACGTACAGCCAGCTGCGTGAGCTCGCCGCGACGGACCCGCGCTACTTCGCCCGGGTGCGCGAGATCTGCGACCGGTACGGCGTGCTGCTCGTGTTCGACGAGATCGTCACCGGCTTCGGGCGCACCGGCCAGAACTTCGGCGCGCACACCGTCGGCGTGACACCGGACCTGATGTGCGCGGGTAAGGGCATCTCCGGTGGCTATGCCCCGCTGTCCGCGCTGCTGATCAACGAGCGGGTCGCCGCGCCGTTCCGAGACGACAACGGGTACATGGCCTTCGGGACCACGCACACCTTCTCCGGTAACCCGATCGCGGCCGCGGCGGGCCTGGCGGCGGTCACCCACTTCGTCGAGGGCGGCTTCCTGCCGAAGATCCAGAAGCTTTCGGCGCACCTGCGGCAGGGCCTGGCCGACGCGCTCAAGGACAAGGCCACGGCCAACGTCGCCGGCCTGCTGTGCGGTGTCATTGTCGCCGACCCGGACGGGCGCGGGGTCGGCGACCTGATCGAAGCGGCGTGCTGGGAGCACGGCGTGATCGTGCGCAGCATGCCCTACGGCATCATGCTCGCCCCTCCGTTCATCACCACCACCACGCAGCTGGACGAGATCTGCGCCGTGGTCGGAGCCGCCGTCGACGAGGTCGTCGGCTGACCGCAAGGAGAGCAACTATGTCCACTGTGGATGCTTGGGATCTGCTGGTCCGCCTGGACGATCTCACCGGGCACGAGGTCCGCGAGGCCACCTTCGCGCCGCTGCGGCCGGGCCAGGTGCGCCTGGCCGTGGAACGTCTCGGCATCACCACGCTCACCGCGACATACGCGCTGTTCGGCGACTCGCCCATGCGGTTCTTCGACGTGTTCCCCGCACCCGAGGGGTTCGGCCGGGTACCGGTGTGGGGCTTCGCGCGGGTCGTCGAGTCACGGGCCGCGGGTGTCGCGGCGGGCGGCCGGTTCTTCGGGTACCTGCCGATGTCGACCCACCACACGGTCACCCCCGAGGCGGTGCCCGGCGGGTTCGTCGACACCGCACAGCAGGCCGTGCCGCACGACTGGTACCGGACGTACGAGTCGGCCAGCACCGAGGTGGACGAGCTGGACGACCGACGGGCGCTGCTGCACCCGTTGTTCCCGTGTTCCTTCACCCTGGCCGAGATCATCGGCACGCAGGACGTGAAGACGGTGCTGGTCAGCAGCGCGTCCTGCAAGACGGCCATCGGCCTGGCGCACCTGCTGGCCGGCCAGGATGGCATCTCGGTGACCGGGGTGACGTCCCGCGAGCACAAGGGATTCACGGACGACCTGAAGTGCTACGACACGGTGCTGTGCTACGACGAGCTCGGCACCGCCGCCGAGCCGAACCCGGCCGTGTTCGTCGACTTCACCAACTCCGCCGACCGGATCCGCGCGGTCTACCGGCACACGGGGCCACAGCTGACCGGCACCATCCTGGTCGGCTTCACCCACCCGAGCACGTCGTTCGCCCCACCCGAGGTCGGCGACCCGCAGCCGCAGCAGTACTTCACACCGGTGGTGGAACAGCAGACTCATGGCCGAGGTCGGCGCCCAGACCTACCAGCGCCGCTACCGGGCGGCGGAACTGGAGTTCCTCGCCGGCACCAGGTCCTGGCTGGCCGTCCAGCACGCGAGCGGTCCCGACGCGATCGCGCAGGCGTTCCGTACCGTGCTCGCCGGCCAGCAGCAGCCGGCGGCGGGGGCGGTGCTGACACCATGAGCCAGAACGTCGTCACGAAGCCCGGCAGCCGACCCGTCGACCCGGCGGACCAGCGGCAGCGGCCGACCTGGTGGCGCCGCCCGTGGATCATCCCGCTCGCCCTGGTCGTACTCGCGTTCCTGGTCTATCAGCTCAGCCCGTTCCGGGACCTGGACGAGCGGACGGCGCCGATACCACCGCACGACGGCTTTGCGCTGTACTACCCGCTCCTGCTCACGCACATGTTCTTCGGCACCATCGCGATGATCACGGTCGTGATCCAGCTGTGGCCGTGGGTACGGCACAACCACCCGCGGGTACACCGGGCCAGCGGCCGGACCTACGTGGTGTCCGCGTTGGTCGCCGGCCTCGCCGGCCTGGCCATCGTCCGGTTCGCGCCGGTGGTCGGGCAGATCGGCGTGGCCATGGCCACGGTCACCTGGATGGCCGTGACCGTGATGGCGTTCGTCCGGGCCCGGCAGGGCAGGTTCGCCAACCACCGCCGGCTGATGCTGTACAGCTTCGCGATCGTCATGAACAACGTGTGGGGTGTGATCCTCGGCCGGATCGGCTTCGCGTTCGTGCCGGCGATCGACATCAACTACGTGGCCGAGGGTGTCCGGTGGATCGGCTGGGTAGGCAACCTGATGCTGGTCCAGTGGTGGATCTACCGCACCGAGAACAGCCGGGAAGTACGCGAGTTGGCGGGCGCGTCGTGACCCAGACCCAGCCGAAGCTCGCCGCCGCCGTGGTGACCGCGGACGATCCGCGCTACGAGGTGGCCGTCCGCTGTGGGTTCAACCAGCGGTTCGTGTCCACTGTGGACTACATCTGCTACGCCAGCAACACTGCCGAGGTCGTGGAAGCCGTCGACGCCGCGGTGGCCGCTGGGAAGCGGGTGACTGTCCGCAGCGGCGGCCACGGCTACGAGGGCACCGGGTCGACCGAGGGCGGCGTGCTGCTCGACCTGTCCACGATGACCGACGTGGACTTCGACCACGCGCGGCGCGCGTTCTCGACGCAGCCGGGCGCCCGGATCGGCGACACCTACCGCACGCTGTACAAGCGCTGGGGGGTCACGATTCCCGCCGGTGAGGGCACCGAGGTCGGCATCGGCGGGCACCTCGTCGGCGGTGGTTTCGGCCCGCTGTCCCGGCGGTACGGCGCCCTCGTCGACTACCTGTGCGCGATCGAAGTGGTCGTCGTCGACGAGTCCGGCCGGGCCAGCGCGATCGTGGCCACCGACGACCCCGACGACCCGCACCACGAGCTGTGGTGGGCGCACACAGGTGGTGGCGGCGGCAACTTCGGCGTGGTGACCCGGTACTGGCTGCGGCAGCCGGGGGCGCTGTCGAACGACCCGCGCGAACTGCTTCCGAGGGCGCCCGTCAAGTGGCGCAACGGTTTCCTGATGTGGTCATGGGACACGATGACCGAGCGCGACTTCGTCCGGATCATGCGCAACTACACCGGCTGGTTCGAACGCAACAGCGCTCCGGGGAGCAGGGCGGCGAACCTCACCGGCTTCTTCTGCGCGACCCACCGGTCCGGCGGTGTGTTCACGGTCGGATCGCTCATCGACGACGACATCCCGGACGCGGAGCGGCTGACGAACGAGTTCTTCGACGCGGTCACCGATGGCGTCGAGGTCGGGCCGGCGACCCGGAGGCACGACGTCGTGTCCTGGCTCTACTTCTTCACCCATTCCAACCGCGGTGACCACAACGCATTGGGCGGGTCCCGGTTCAAGCTCAAGTCCGCGTACCTGCGCAAGGGGTACACCGAGGCGCAGCTGGCCAGGGCCTACCGACACCTGGACACCGAGAACCCGAAGTCGATCTTCTTCATGTTCATCGGCTACGGCGGCCAGGTCAACGCGACGGCGCCGGACGCCACCGCCGCCGCCCAGCGAAGTTCCATCCTCAAGGGCTCGTTCCTGTCGTCCTGGTGGGATCCGGCCGAGGACGACTACCACATCGACAACCTGCGGGCGCTCTACCGGGACGTCTACGCCGACACCGGTGGCGTTCCAGTCCCGAACGAACGCAACGAGGGCGCGTACATCAACTACCCGGACCGGGACCTCACCGATCCACAGTGGAACAGGTCCGGCGTGCCGTGGTCGACGCTCTACTACCTGGACAACTACCCGCGCCTGCAACGGGTCAAGCAGCGTTACGACCCGCGCAACGAGTTCCGCCACGTCCTGTCGATCGAACCGCCGAGCACGGGCCGCAATCCATGAGTTGTCTCCCGGCCGGCGGAATCTGAACCATGAACACCCGACAGATTCGACCATCCTGGGGTAAGGGGGCCAGCGCCGTGGGATTCCCTTCCATCCACAGCCGGTTCGCCGCGCAGGCCGCCCGGACGCCGGACGCGATCGCGGTGGTCCGCGGCGACGCCCGGCTGTCCTATCGGGAGCTGAACGACCGCGCGAACCAGCTCGCCAACCGGCTACGCCCGCTCGGTGTCCGACCCGAGACCCCGGTCGCGGTTCTGATGGACTACTCCGCCGACCTGGTGGTGGCGCTGCTGGCCATCCTCAAGGCCGGCGGGTTCTACCTGCCGTTGCACCCTGCGTACCCGCTCGACCGGGTGCAGCGGATCATGGACCACGCGGGCCGGCCGGTGCTCCTCACGGACAGCGCCACGCGGTGCAGGCCGGCGGCCCGCGTCACGATCGAGGTGGACACCGACCAGGCGCCGGCCGGGATGCCGGTCACCGAACCGGGCGTCCCGACCGCGCCCGGCAACACGGTGTACGTCATGCACACCTCCGGCTCGACCGGTGAGCCGCTCGGTGTCGCGGTGCCCCACCAGGCCATCCTGGAACTGGTCGCCGACCCGTGCTGGGACAGCGGCAGGCACCAGCGGGTGCTTGCGGTGGCGCCGTACGCGTACAGCGTGTCCAGCTACGAACTGTGGGTGCCGTTGCTCCGCGGCGGCCAGGTCGTCATCGCACCGACCGGCGAGGTCGACGCGCAGTCGTTGCGGCGCAGGATCGGCGAGCACGGCATCACCGGACTGCACCTGACCGCCGGGCTGTTCCGGGTGCTGGCCGAGGAGTCCCCGCAATGCCTGGCGGGTGTTCAGGAAGTACTCACCGGTGGGGACGTGATCAGTGCCGCCGCCGTGCGCCGGGTGCTGGACGCCAACCCCGGGATCGCGGTCAGGGCCATGTACGGCGCCACCGAGCTGTCGCTGTTCGCCACGTCCACACCGGTCCCACGGCCGGAGGTGGGGGACGGTGTCGCGCTCGGCCGGGCCATGGCCGGTGTGCTGACGTACGTCCTCGACGACAACCGCGCGCCCGTCCCGACCGGGGCCGTCGGCGAGCTGTACGTCGGCGGGTCACGGCTCGCGCTCGGGTACTACGGCCGCCCGGAGCTGACCGTGGAACGGTTCGGGCCCGACCCGTTCGCGGGCGGCCGGATGTACCGGACCGGAGACCTGGTCCGGATGGCCGCCGACGGCCTGGTCGAGTTCGTGTCCCGGGTCAACGACCAGGTGAAGATCCGCGGGTTCCGGGTGGAGCCGGTCGAGGTCGAGAACGTCCTCAGTGGACATCCGGGGATCGCGCACACCGCGGTCGTGGCGCGGGTGGCGTCGTCCGGGGAGAAGCGGCTTGTCGCGTACGTCGTGCCCGACGGCAGGGTCGACCTGGCCGCACTGCGTGCTCGTGCGCGGGCCCAGCTGCCGGACTACATGGTTCCGGCCGCGTTCGTCACCGTGGACGCGCTGCCGTTGACACCCAACGGGAAGGTCGACCGCGGGGCGCTGCCCGAACCGGCTCTCGACGAGACCGTGGGCTACCAACCGCCGGCGACCCCGGGCCAGGAACTGCTGTGCGCGCTGTTCGCCGAGGTGTTGGGGGCGGACCGGGTCGGCATCGACGACAGCTTCCTGGACCTGGGCGGGCAGTCGCTGCTGGCGGTGCGCCTGGCCGCCCGGATCGGCACGGAGCTCGGCGTCGAGGTGGCCGTCAGCGACGTGTTCGACGCGCCGACCGTCCGTGAGCTGGACACCTGGCTGGACGGCCGGGTGCCGGTGCGGAGTGTGGACGGATGACCGGCCCCCCGCTCTCCTTCAACCAGGAGTTCCTGCTCGCGTTCGACCGGGGCGACGCCGACGGCGCGTTCGGCGAACGGCACGTCCTCGCCGACGCCTGGCGGCTGCGCGGCCCGGTGGACCCGGCCGTGCTTCAGCAGGCGCTCGACGACGTCGTAGCCCGGCACGACGTGCTACGCACCGACGTGGTGGCCGACGCCGAGGGCGGCCACCAGGTCGTCCACCCGCCAGGCCCGGCCAGCTTGTCCGTGCGCACCCTCGACGGCGACGCGGAAGCCCTGCTCAACGAGGTCGACGCGCGGCCGTTCAACGTCAAGGAGATCCCCCACCTGCGCGCGGTGCTCGGTCAGTACGACGACGAGGGCTCCGTACTGGTCCTCGCCACCCATCACGTGGCAAGCGACGACTGGTCGATGGGCCTGCTGGTCCGGGACCTCGCCGCCGGCTACACCGCCCGCCTGACCGGCGAACCAACGGGCCTTCCCGAAGCGGTGCAGTACACGGAGTTCGCCGCGTGGCAGCGGGCCAACGGGGGCGCCACCGACGAGGCACGGACGTACTGGCGGACCAAGGTCACCGGCAGCGCCATGACGGCCGTCCCCGCCGACCGTCCGCGGCCCGAGGACAAGCACGATGTCTACGCCGCGCACCGGTTCGTCCTCGACCCGGACCTGTCGGCCAGGGTCCTCGGGTACGCACGGTCGATGCGCAGCACTCCGTTCATGCTCCTGCTCGCCGCGCACCAGATGCAGCTACGCGACCTGACCGGCACGACGAAGGTCATGACACCCACCTTCACCGCGGGCCGGTACCAGGAGCGGTTCAACGACACCGTGGGCCCGTTCTTCAACCTGCTGCCGTTGGTGACGGACCTGACCGGCACCCGGCACCTGCGTGATGTCGTCGGCCGGGTGCGTACGACGTGTTTCGAGGCGTACGCGCACGACATCCCGTTCGGCGACGTCGTCGCGGCGGCGCCGGAGATCGCTGAACCGTTCGCCGACCCCGGCGGTGCCGTCGTGGCGTTCCAGGTGCTGCAACCGCCGGCCTTCGCCGACAATCTCGTGTTCGGCACGGCGACCGGGACCGCGATCCGCGACCGGCGGCTGTCACAGCGGCTGGCCTCGAGCATCCCCAACGGCGGCTCGTGGGCGTTGGAGATCCTGCCGTCCGGCCGGATCGCCGGCAGTTTCAAGTACAACGCCAACATGTTCGACGAGACCACGATCACCGGGATCGTCGACGACTTCCGGCACCGGCTCAGGGCCGCACTGGCGTGATCGCGCCGTCCCCGCCCGCACGCGACGAAGAGAGTCAGCGCCCATGACGAGCACCAGGACCGAGCCGGGAGACCTGCGAGTCACCCCGGCGGAGGCGGTGGCCCGGGCCGAGGCCATTGCGGCCGGCCTCGTCGACCGGCAGGCCGAGACCGAGCGGCGGACGTACTGCGCGCCGGACGTGCACGACCGGTTCGTCACCGCCGGCCTCTACCGGCTGCTCGTGCCCCGCCGGTTCGGCGGCCTCGAACTCGGCGCCGACACGTTCGCCCGGGTCTGCATGGCGATCGCCCGTGGCTGCCCGTCGACCGGCTGGATGTACCTGTTCGGCGCGGCCCACGCCCTGATCGTGGCCACGTTGTTCGACGAGCGTGCACAGCGCGAGCTGTTCGCCGACCCCGACTTCGTCTGTCCCGCGACGGTCGCGCCCGCGGGCTCGGCGACGCGGGTCGGCGGCGGCTGGCTGGTCAACGGCACCTGGCGGTACTGCTCCGGTTCGCCGTACGCCACCCACTTCATCGGCCACACCATGGTGCAACGCGACTCGCCGGAGCCGACCCCGCTGATGTTCGTGCTGCCGCGCGGGTCGTGGCGGCGGGAGGACGACTGGGGCACCCAACTCGGCCTGCGTGGCAGCGGCTCGCACGGCATCACGGCGGTCGACGCGTACGTCCCCGACCACCTGACCCGCGCGGGCCTGCTCAGCCAGGTCGACCCGACCCAGGGCACGCCGGGACGGGCCGTGCACGCCAACCCGGAGTACGGCGGTGGTCCGCTCAGCTTCATGCTGCTCGAACTCGGGTTCCTCGCGGTGGGCATGGCGCACGGCGCCCTGGACGCGTACGAGCAGCTGATGCGCGCCAGGACCACGTCGTTCTGGCCGATCGTGGCGCGGACCGAGGACCCGGACTACCAGTTCCGGTACGGCGAGGCGGCCGGCATGATCGCGGCGGCCGAGGCGGCGGTGCTGGACGCGGTCCGGCAGTGGCAGGACCTGAGCGCCCGGGGCCCGGCCGCGATCACCCGCGAACGGGAGCTGCGGCTGGCCCTGATCGGCCGGGAGGCTGTCCGGCTGTGCTGGCGCGCGGTCGAGGGCCAGCTGTTCCCCACGGCGGGTTCGAGTTCCGTCCGCGCCGGTGACCGGGTCGAGCGGGTCTGGCGCGACATGTCGATGCTGCACAGCCACGCCGGCCTCGGCACCTTTCTGGCCAGCATGGCCAACCGCGAGCTGGCGCGGGCCCATTTCGCCGGCTGATCCCACGAAGGAGAACAGCGATGTCCGAAGGCCGATGCCCGGTGCTCGACAGCAGCGGCAGCGGGATCCACGAGTTGGCCACGAAGCTGCGGGACCAGGGGCCCGCGGTCAAGGTGGAGCTGCCCGGCGGCGTGTGGACGTGGTGGGTGAACCGCTACGACGTCGCCAAGCAGCTGCTCAGCGACCGCAACGTCACCAAGAGCGCGCACGCGCACTGGCCGGCGTTCCGGGAGGGGAAGATCCCGCCAGGCTGGCAGCTGATCAGCTGGGTGGCGATGGACAACGTGTCCACCTCGTACGGTGCCGACCACCTCCGGCTGCGCAAGCTGATCGGCAAGGCGTTCACCGCCCGGCGGGTGGAGGAGCTGCGGCCGCGGGTGACCGGCATCGTCAACGACCTGCTCGACGATATCGCCGCGCATGGTGGCGTGGTCGACATGCGGGCGATGTACTGCTACCCGCTGCCCGCGCGGCTCATGGCCGGTGTCATCGGCATGACTGAGGAGCAGCGCAGGCAGACCGCGGCCGCGATGAACCGGATGGCGGACGTCGATGTCACACCCGAGCAGGCGGCGGGCATTCTGGCCAGCTGGCGGGCGTCCATCGAGGCGCTGATCGCGGACAAGCGCGCCAACCCGGCCGCGGACATCGCCAGCGACCTGATCGCCGCGCGGGACGACGAGAACGGCGCGAAGCTGAGCGACCAGGAGCTGACCGACACGACCTTCGCGATCCTCGGCGCCGGCTCGGACACCACGATCAACTTCCTGGACAACGCGATCACCGCGCTGCTCACCCACCCCGAGCAGGTCGCCCTGGTCCGGGCGGGCAAGGCCACCTGGTCGGACGTGATCGAGGAGACGCTGCGGGTGGAGTGCCCGCTGGCCAGCCTGCCGCTGCGGTTCGCGGTTCAGGACGTGCACCTGGACGGCCTGACCATCAAGCAGGGTGAGCCGATCCTGATCAACTACGCCGCGCTGGGCCGGGACCCGAAGCTGCACGGCGAGACCGCGGCCGAGTTCGACATCACCCGACCGGACAAGGAACACGTCTCGTTCGGCTACGGCCCGCACTACTGCCTCGGCTCCGGCATCGCCCGGCTCGTCGCGTCGATCGGCCTGCCCGCACTGTTCGAGCGGTTCCCGGACATGACCCTCGCGGTCGACCGGGACCAGTTGCGGCCACTGCCCACGTTCATCATGAACGCCCACACCACGCTGCCGGTCCGGGTCACCGCGGCCGTGCCCGCAACCGCCTGAGAGGAGGCCCGTCGTGCAGGTCGGCCTTGAATTGGGAGCGTTCGCCTGGCCCGGCGGCCCGGCCGCGATCGGAGACACGGTCGCCCGGTTCAGCCAACTTGCCGACGAGGCCGGGTTCGCGTCGCTGAGCACAGGTGACCACCTGTGGCAGGGCTTCAACGCCGGCGGCGAGGAACAGCCGTACCTGGAGTGCTTCACCACGCTCGCGGTGATGGCGGCGCACAGCCGCCGCTGCCGCGTCCTGCCCGTGGTGGCCGGTGTGCACCTCCGGCACCCGGCCCTGCTGGCCAAGACGGTGACCACATTGGACGTGCTGTCCGGTGGCCGGGCCGGGGTCGGCCTCGGCGTCGGCTGGAACGCCGACGAGGCGACCGGGTCCGGCATCCCGTTCCCGTCGGTGGCGCGACGGTTCGAGATGCTCGAGGAGACGGTGCGCATCCTGCTCGGCTACTGGACCGGCGATCAGGGCGACGGCGAGGCGTACCACGGCACGCACTACCGCGTCGACCGCGTGCTGGGCGTGCCGCAGAGCCTGACCAGGCCGCATCCGCCGATCATGCTCGGCGGCGCCGGGGAGAAGACCCTGCGACTGGTCGCCAGGTACGCCGACGCATGCAACCTCTACCCCACTCCCGACCTGCCCGACCGCCTGGCGCGGTTGCGGGAACTCTGCGCCGAGGCCGGCCGGGACTACGACGACATCGAGAAGACCGCCTGCCTGCCCTTCGACGTCGGCGACGGGACCGGTGAGCTGCTCGACACCCTGCACCAGCTCGCCGATCAGGGCATCCAGACCACCATCGGCATCGTCACCTCGGCCGACCCGCTCCGGCAGGTCGAGCTGATCGGCGCGAAAGTGCTGCCCGCGCTCGCCCGGGAGTAGCCCACCCCCACACCCACCCCTGGAGGACATCGTGACGAAGATCGGCTTCCCGTCGCGGCAGCACCTGGCCCGCAAGGCGTCCGAGATCGTGCCGGTCCTGCGCAAGCACGCGCCGTGGGCGGAGGAGAACCGCCGCCTGCACGACGAGGTGATCGAGGCGATGGCCGACGCGGGCGTGTTCCGGCTGCGCAAGCCGAAGCGCTACGACGGGTACGAAGTGGACGCCGGCACGCTGGTCGACGTGCTGGCCGAACTGAGCCGCGGCGACGGGTCGGCCGGGTGGGTCGCGACCGTGTACACCATCCCCGGCTGGATGGCGTGCATGTTCCCCGACGACGTGCAGGACGAGGTGTTCGCCGACCCGGACACGCGGATCTGCGGCACGTTGAGCCCGAGCGCGACGGCCATCCCGGCGAAGGGCGGGTACGTGGTCAACGGCCGCTGGCAGTTCATCAGCGGTGCGCACCACAGCCAGTGGCAGGAGATCATCGCGATCCTCGTCCCGCCGGCCGGCGAACCACATCCGGTGATGGCCCTGGTTCCCATGTCCGACCTGCAGATCGTCGACGACTGGCACACCTCGGGCCTGCGTGGCACCGGAAGCGTGAGCACGGTCGCCAACGATGTGTTCGTCCCGGCCGACCGCCTGCAGCCGCTGGTGGCGGCGATCAACGGCGAGCCGATGTCCCACCGTACCGCGGAGTCCAAAGCGTTCCGGGTGCCGCTGCTGCCGGTGGCCGCGGCCTCGTCGGCCGGATGCGTGCTGGGGATGGGGCGGGCGGCGAAGGAGGCGTTCTTCGAGCGGCTGCCCGGCCGCAAGATCACCTACACGGACTACGACAGCCAGCGGGACGCGCCGCTGACCCACCTGCAGGTCGCCGACGCCACCATGAAGCTGGACGAGGCCGAGTTTCACATCCACCGCCTGGCGACCACGGTGGAAGCCAAGGCCACCGAGGGCTCGCACTGGACGACCGGGGAACGCGTGCTGGCCCGTGCCGATCTGGGCCAGGCGGTACGCCTGGTCCGTGAGTCGGTCGACATCCTCGCCACCGCCAGCGGCGGCACGTCCATCTACACCGACGTGCCGATCCAGCGCGTCGCCCGGGACATCCACGCGGTCCACCAGCACGCGCTGATGCACCCGAACACCAACACCGAGCTGTACGGCCGCGTGCTGTGCGGCCTCACGCCGAACTCCCAGTACGTCTGACCGTCCGGAAAGGACAGATCGATGAGCACGAGCACCGAGCTCGTCACCGAACCGAACGACACGGACAAGGCCGCCATCGCCGCACTCACCCAGAAGGTGGCCGCCGCGTGGGCCGGCCACGACGCGGACGCCTTCGCCGACCAGTTCGTCGACAACGCGACCATGATCCTCACCGGTGTCTTCTGCGAAGGTCGTACCGCGGCCCGCGACTTCCTGACCAAGGCGTTCCAAGGCCCGTTCAAGGGCACCCGGGTGACCGGCACGCCGATCAGCATGCGCATGCTCGGCGACAACGCCGCGATCCTGCTGTCTCGTGGCGGTGTGCTGGCGCCCGGCGAGACCCGCCCCAGCCACCAGCGGGCCATCCACGCCTCCTGGGTGGTCGTGCGGCACGGCGACGAGTGGCGGCTGGCCGCGTACCAGAACACGCCCGTGAACAACCCTTGGTGAGCACCGTGATGGGTACCCGCGTGGTGATCCTCGGCGGGAGCATGGCCGGGCTGCTCGCAGCGCGGGTGCTGGCCGAGACCTGCACCGAAGTGCTCGTGGTGGACCGCGACGAACTGCTCGGTGTGACGGCACCGCGCCGCGGTGTCCCCCAGGGCTGGCACATCCATGGGCTGCTCGCCCGGGGCCACCAGATCCTGGACGAGCTGTTCGACGGCTTCACCGACAACGCCCTGGCGGCCGGCGCGTTGACCGGCGACCTCGGCGAGCACCGCTGGTTCTTCGCCGGCCAGGAGGCGTGCAAGGCCGTCACGGGCATGCGGTACCTGTCGGCCACCAGGCCGGTGCTGGAGAGCTTCGTCCGGGACCGGGTCGCGGCGCTCGGCAACGTGAAGTTCCTGGAACAGCACGACATCGTCGGCCTCGTCGCGACCCCGGACCGTACCCGGATCACCGGTGCCCGGGTGCATGCCGGCTCGGCCGCGACGCTGGACGCCGACCTCGTGGTGGACGCCACCGGCCGCGGCTCCCGGACCCCGGTGTGGCTTGCC
The DNA here is from genome assembly GCA_963714145.1 of uncultured Actinomycetota bacterium. Classification (GTDB taxonomy): domain Bacteria; phylum Actinomycetota; class Actinomycetes; order Mycobacteriales; family CADCTP01; genus JBBWZH01. The sequence goes on from OY970235.1 coordinate 6,690,564, forward strand.
GAACTCGGCTACGACCGGCCGGCCGTCGATCAGATCAAGATCGACTTCAGCTACACCACCCGGGTCTACCGGCTGCCGGACGAGTCGGTGCTGAACGGCGTCAAGTCGGTGAACCCGTTGCCCTCCCCGGCAACCCCGCGCAGCGCCTTCTTCTCGGCGATGGAGGACGGAAAGTGGGTCCTCTCGGCCGGCGGGGTCTTCGGCGACCGGGCCCCCACCGACCCGGCCGGCTTCCTGGCCTACATCAAAACCCTACCCACCGCGGACATCTACCGGGCGGTCCGCGACGCGCAACCGCTCACCGACCCGGTCCCCTTCCGTTTCCCGGCCAGCATCAGGCCCCGCTACGACAAGCTGACCCGTTTCCCGGCCGGCCTGGTGGTGCTCGGCGATGCGGCGTGCAGCTTCAACCCGGTGTACGGCCAAGGCATGACGGTGGCGGCGCTGGAGGCGCTGGTGCTGCGCGAGCATGTGCGTTCCGGCCCGGTGGCGCCGTTGGCGTTCCAGCGCGCCATCGCCGAGGTGATCGACGCGCCCTGGGCTACGGCCGCGGCCGGCGACCTGGCGTATCCCGAGGCGGAGGGGCTCCGCCCGGTGGAGGTTCAGGAGATGAACGCGTACCTGGCCAAGGTGATGGCCGCCGCGTGCCGGGACCCGCAGGTGCTGACCGCGTTCATGCGCGTAGCCGGCCTGGTCGATCCTCCGTCGACGCTGATGGAGCCGGGACTGCGGCGGCGCGTACTCCCGTGACCACCGTCGCGGAGCGGATAGGCAGCGCACTGGCCGAGGCCGGTGCGCGGCACACGTTCGGTGTCGTCGGGGTGGGTAACGTCCGGATCGTCGCCGCGCTGACCAGGGCCGGGGTGCGGTACGTACCTGCCCGCCACGAGGTCGGTGCCGTGGTGATGGCCGACGCGTACCACCGGGTGAGCGGCGAGGTAGGCGTCTGCACGGTGACCTACGGGCCCGGCCTGACGAACACCGCCACCGGCCTGGCCGACGCGGTGAAGAACCGTAGTGCGGTGGTTGTGTTGTGCGGTGCCCCGGCGGCCGGTCGGCAACGTTCCATCGACGTCGACCAGGAGGGGTTCGTCGCCTCGCTCGGCGCGGCCGTGGTCCGGGCCACCACCCCGGCGGAGGTCGTGGACGGGCTGCGGATCACGCGCGCCGAAGGCCGACCGGTGGTCGTGTTCGTGCCGGTGGACGTGCAATCAGCGCCCACCGGGACACCGCTACCGGAGTTGCGCGAGCCGGCACGGGCGACGTCGTCACCCGCACCGGACGTCAGCGCGCTGGTGCGGCTCCTCCACTCCGCCCACCGCCCCCTGCTCCTGGCCGGCCTCGGCGCGTGGCAGGCCGGCGCCCACATCCAGATCGCCACCCTGGCCGACCGCTGCGGCGCCCTGCTCGCCACCACCCTCCTGGCCAAGGGCATCTTCGGCGCCGACCCGTGGTCCCTCGGCATCGTCGGCAGCCTGGCGTCCCCCGCGGCCACCGCGCTCGTCGGTGCGGCCGACGTGATCCTCGCCTTCGGCACGAGCATGAGCGACTGGACCATCCACGGCGGCCGCATGCTCGACCGCAACGCCACCGTCGTCCAGATCGACCTACGCCCCGAGCAGATGTCCGCACGAACCGACATCGCGATCGTCGCCGACGCCCGTGACATCGCGACCGCCCTCTGCGACGCCATGCCCACGACCCGGTCCGCCTGGCGTCAGCAGGTCGCCGGCCGCCTCGACGGCGTCCACTGGGACCAGCATGACCACACCGACCGCAGCACGGCCGACCGCATCGACCCGCGGACCCTGTCGGTGGCCCTGGCCGAACTCCTGCCCAAGGACCGCACCCTGGTCACCGACGGCGGCCACTTCATCGGCTGGCCCGCCCGGTACTGGCCGGTCACCGACCCGGCGGGATTCGTGTTCACCGGCGTGTCGCTGCAGAGCATCGGCCTCGGCTTCGCCGGTGCCGCCGGTGCCGCCGCCGGGCGACCCGACCGCGCCGTCGTGCTCGCCATCGGAGACGGTGGCGCGCTGATGGGACTGTCCGAACTGGACACCCTTGTCAGGACCGCCGACTCAGCCCTCGTCGTGGTGTATGACGACGCGGCCTACGGCGCCGAAGTCCACATGTACGGCCATCTCGACATCGCCGCCGGCACGGTCTTCACCGACACCGACTTCTGCTGCCTGGCCCGGTCGCTCGGCGCCGACGCCGCGGTGGTGCGGACCCTGCGCGACCTCGACGCCGTCCGCGACTGGCGGGACCGTGGGTGCGTGGGCACGTTGCTGCTGGACTGCAAGGTCGTCCGGGACGTCGTCGGTGACTACATGGTCGAGCCGCGACCAACGACACGAACGACGGAAGGGGAGCCACATGACTGACCGGACCGTCGTGGAAGCGTGGTTGGCGGACCTGACCTTCCCGCACTACCTGGACACGCTGTACGCCCGGGCCGGTCAGTTCGAGCGGAGCCACCCCGGGTACGAGGTCAGGATCCGCGGCGTCTACTTCGAGGACATGCCCGGCGAGATCACGCGGGCGGCACGTGCGGGCACGGTTCCGGCGATCGCCGAGTACTACTACACCGAGACGCCGAACGCGCTCGACGAGGTCGATCCCGCCGGCCGGCCGGTGTTCACGTCGGTGTCGGCCGCGGTCGAGGGCCGGACCGAGATCCTCGGCGAGCCGGTCGTGCTCGACGACCTCCTGCCGGCGCTGCGGGCCCAATACACCTGCTATGGCGAGCTGCGCTCGCTGCCGACGGTGGCGACCACGTACCAGCTGTTCACCAACGTCACCATGCTCAGGACGGCGGGCGTGACCGAGGTCCCGCAGACGTGGCAGGAGCTGCGCGCGGCCTGTGAGCGGGTGGTGCGGACGCCGAACGGGCCCAAGCATGCGATTGGTTGGGCGAACCAGGGTATTCCGTTCCAGCAGGCCATGGCCGTGCAGGGCGGGAAGATCGCGGACAACGACAACGGCCGGCGGGCACCCGCGCGGAGAATCGACTTCACCGTTCCGGAGATGCTCGCCTGGGTGTCGTGGTGGCGGGCGCTGCACAAGGACGGGCTGTACGAGTATTCCGGCGAGCTGCGCGACTGGTTCGGCACCTTCCAGCTGTTCGCCGACCAGCGGCTCGCGTTCCGGCTGAGCTCGACCAACGACATCGGCAGCACCGCCGAAGCCGCCGAGCAGGCCGGGTTCGAGCTGGCCGTGACGCGGTTCCCGTACAACGCGGACGTGCCCTACCACGGGAACGTCGTCGCCGGCACCTCGCTGTGGCTCGCCAATGGTCTGGACCAGCAGACCCGGGACGGGGCGTTGGCGTTCATGCAGTTCCTCGCCAACCCCGCCAACGCCGCCGAGTACCACAAGGAACACAGCTTCATCCCGGTCACCCGGTCGGCGTTCACCTTGCTGGAACAGCAGGGCTGGTTTGCCAAGCACCCGCACCACCGCGCCCCCAGCCACCAGCTGGACCTGCCGACGGCCAGCGGCCGGCCCACCGCGGGCGGCCTCGTCGGCGGCTATTTCCAGATCCAGGACATGGTCGCGGGCGCCATGCACGACGTGCTCGTGCACGACATCGACCCGGTGGAGCGGCTGACCCGCGCGTCCGCCGAAGCCCAGGCGGTGTTGGACCGGTACGTGGCCGAACCGCACCTCCCGCGGCGATAAAGCAATATCGCGTAAATTTCGCAATCTCACCACGGGTCGCGGGTGCAGCGACCGACGACGATTAGGCTGGCAGTATGGCGCCCAAACGCTCCTATGCCGACGGGTGCGCGACCGCGTACGCCCTGGACATCATGGGCGAGCGTTGGGGATTGTTGATCGTCCGCGAACTCCTGCTCGGCCCGAAACGCTTCACGGATCTGCGCCTTGACCTGCCGGGGATGAGTCCCACCGTGCTCGCGCAACGGTTGCGGGAATTCATCCGGGCCGGTGTCGTGCGGCACCGGCGGCTACCCCCGCCGACCCCCTCGCACGTCTACGAATTGACCGAGTGGGGCTACAAGCTGGACCCCGTGATCCAGTCCCTGGGCACCTGGGCGCTGCAGTCACCGGACCCGCCGCGCACCCCGCCGCAGAGCGTCGACGCCAACGTGTTGTCGTTGCGGGTCATGTTCGACCCGGTCGCGGCCGAGGGACGGACCGTCCGGTTCGGTCTGCACGTCGACGAACGCCGGTACCAGGTGTGTGTCGTGGCCGGTGAACTCCACCTGGCCAGGGGCGAGGTCGACGCACCGGACGCCACCATCGACACCAACATCGCCACCCTGCACGCGTACCTGTGCCGGGCCCGCTCGTTGCGTGACTCGCTCGAATGCGGGGATATCCTGGTCCGCGGAAACATGGCGGCCGTGGCGGAACTGCCGACGCTGTTCCGCCCCATCCGGCACCGGACCCGGACAGCCTGACTTATTCTCGTTTCTTTTTCTGTGCGAACCTCGCCGAGAATCGGGGCGGGCGCCGGGAAAGCGTTGATAGCGTGCAAACCCATGGCGCGCTTTTCGGCACCAGTACGCGCGACGCTCGGCACCGGGCATTTTCCGCGCCGGCGCGGCCTGGTCCTGTTGCCGGCGTGCGCACGTAGGCGAGGAGGGGCCATGCCGACCAGGTTGGGTTCGCTGCGCAGGCTGCTGCTGACGCCGTCGCTGGCCGAGGTCACCTTGGAACGCCGAGGTTTTCGGCCCGGCCGGACGGAAGTCGCCGAGCACCTGGAAGCCATCCCGCAAGCCGTGATCTGCGGCTTCGAATGGGGCATTGACACCCGCTCCCAGTGGGAACTGGAACGCAGGTTGTCCCTGGTCCGCCCCGAACACCTGGGCTTCGCCTATGAAGGCGCAACGATGGCGTGCACGGTCCTCGACGCGATGCGCGGCGGCCGTGGGCACAAAACCCGCAACCTCCTCGACGGCCCGGGGCGCCCGCACCTGTTCCTGGCGTACATCGGCATCGGCTTCGCCATCGCCCGCCTCCCCCGACCGCTGTGGCGCCGGGTCATCCCGGACCTGGCCGACTCCGCGCCGTACCACCCCACGATGAGCTGGCTGACGGTCGACGGCTATGGCTTCGACCGCGCCTACTTCGACACCCATAAATGGGTAGAACGCCAACACGTGCCCGCGCCGTACCCGTGGCAGGGCCGACCGGACTACTTTCCCCGAGCCATAGACCAAGGGATAGGCCGCGCCCTCTGGTTCATCCACGCCGCCCGCCCCGACGAGGTGGCCGCCGCGGTGGCCCGGTTCGCCCCGAACCGCCAGCCGGACCTGTGGAGCGGAGTGGGCCTGGCCGCCACGTTCGCGGGCGGCGCGGAACCGGAGGCGTTGCGGCAGGCTCCGCAGCCTCGCCGGCGAACACCGCGACGAGGCGGCGCTCGGAATGGTGTTCGCCGCCAAGGCACGGAGGTACGCGGGGTACGTGCCCGAGCACACCGACTGGGCGGCGAGCGCGCTCGGCGAGATGAGCGTCGACAACGCGGTGGCACTGGCGGACGCCACGGTCATTCATGGCGAGAGCACCGGCGACGCCCCGACGTACGAGTTGTGGCGACAGAAAATCCGGGCTCGATTCGCGTCCCTGCCGAGCTGACCATCCGTGCACAGCACCGGCGCCAACGGCGCCTATCTCAGGTGGCGACGGCCTGCAGGGCGCGGGCGTCGAGGAGGGCCAGGAGGACCGGTGGGTCGAGCCGGCTCATCGGCCGGAGCCTCAGGTCCGCGGGCAACGCGTTGGTCCCCGGGCGGACGGTGATCGGTCCGTGGCAGCCTATGTAGAGCCCGTTGCTGAAGTCGCGCGGGCTGGAGATCACCGGGTCCCGGTCGGCGGCGACCGAATAGCTCAGCAGGTACCAGCTTCCCAGGGGTACGTCGTTGAACTCGTACGGCCCTGGCCGGTGTAACACCGTGCAGCGCACCGGCCGGCCCTCGGGCAGGCGGTCGGGGAACACGCCTACGAAGATCTTGCCCACTCCGGCCGGGATGTGCGGGACGCCGATCTGGCCGTACACGTTCACCGGGCGGTTCGAAGTTGGCCGGGGCCGCGGGGTGGTGCCGCAGCCCTGGATGGTGAGGCCGCCGAGGCGACGGTACGTGCTCGGTGATATGCCCACGCTGTTGCGGAACCGGGAACTGAAGGTGCCCATGCTCTGGTAGCCGACGCGCTGGCTGATTTCGGTGACGCTCAGGGACGTGGCCAGCAGGAGTCTTTTCGCCTCCTGCAACCGCATCGCGGACAGGAAACGGGCGGGCGAGATACCGGTGGCCCGCTGGAAAATTCTGGAGAAATGAAATTTGCTGAACATGGCCGCCCGGGCCATGTCGTCCAGGGTGACCCGCTCGCCCATTTGGTTGTACATGACATCGATAGCCCGGCCAATCGCAGTCTCAACTAGCTCGTCCACTGCACCCCCAGCCCGTACAGGGAGACATCGATTCACGGAAATCGCCCGCACCTGGGACCTGAATCGATGGCCGAAACATTGTTCACAATGTCGAAGAGTCCGGTTGAGACCTGCCTCCAGCCCACGCTAGCAGCCGGTTCCGGACCACGCAAGCGCATAGTGACCTGCCGATCACTCTTCGAACGGACAGGTGTTGGCGCTCGGGGGACGAACACAACAACTCGCTCTTACACAGCGTGACGAACAGCGCTTCCAAACGCCAGTCAATTACCGAATGCCCGCAGTGGAACCGCACGCTCGGAGGTGCGGCCGAATGGCAGTCACCCGGAGGATGGACCGGGCGGGCGGCACGTGTGCACACCGTGCGAGGGGATTCCCATTGTGGCTTCGTGCCAGTGCGGACGGGAGGAAATCGATGGATGCCGACGATGTCCAGGTCATGACACTCGAGGCGTTTGCCGACACCATCATTCCTGGTGAGCGGCGGTCACCGGACGACAGGGCGGTCGCCGGCGCCGCACCGGGACCGGGCGCGGTCCAGGCCGGCGCGCTTGACCTGCTGCGGACCCCGGCGACCGGCATCGTGGCCGGCCTCGGCCCGCTGGCCGACGCGCTCAACACGCACGCCACCACGTACGCCAGTGAACTGGGCCTGGAGCTGGACGACGACGTCCCCCCGTTCGTCAGCCTCGACTACGAGCGCCGCGCCGCGCTCGTCGCCCGCCTGGTCGCCCCGGGCCGGCCGGAGAAGGACGGCTGGGTACTGCTCGCGCTGTTCTCCTACATGGCCTACGACAGCGCCGCGCACGTCCACACGGCCGACGCGATCGCGGCCGGCCACCCCGGCCTGCTCGCCATCGGGTTCGGCCGCCCCGACGAGGACGGCCTGTGGCGGTACCGCGAGCACTCCTACCGCCGGGCGCTGGCCCGCCCGCATCCGAACACCACGTCTTCCGGGAGCCCAGCATGACCGAGGAGTCAACGGACGTCCTCGTCGTCGGCAGCGGGTTCGGCGGCGCGATCGCGGCGTACCACCTGGCCGCCGGCGGTGCGCGTGTCGTCGTACTCGAACGCGGCCCCTGGCTGTCGGGCCGGGACTTCGAGCACGACTTCCTGCTGGGGTCCTCGTACACCAGGGTCTTCGACTTCGTCGTCGGCGACGGTATGAGCGTGCTGGGCGGCAACTGCGTCGGCGGCGGCAGCGTCGTGTACTTCGCCGCGCTTCCCCGCGCGCCGCGGTTCGTGTTCGAGCGGCAGGGCAGCATCGGCCGGCGGATGTGGCCGGCGGCGATCAACCGGGACACCCTGGACCCGTGGTACGACCGCATTGCCGAGGCGATGGTCGTCGAGCAGCAGACCTGGGACGACGTCACGTACGCCGGTGGTCTGTGGGCTGCCGCCTGCCACCACGCCGGTCGTACGGCCAATCCCGTGCCGGTCGGCGTCGACCGGGACAGGTGCGTGAACTGCAACTGGATGATGGCCGGCTGCCGCTTCGACGCCAAGCGCTCACTGCTGTTCAGCTACATCCCCGCGGCGGTCGCGCACGGCGCCGACATCCGGCCGCTGCACGAGGTGCAGCGCATCGCACGGACCGACGACGGCGACTACCGCGTGCACTACACGAACATCGACGGCGAGGACTACCGGATCCACACCGGCGCGGGCACGATCGACGCCAAGATCGTTGTGCTGGCCGCGGGAGCGGGCGCCACGCCGGTGATCCTGAAGCGTTCCGAGGAGGCGCTCGGCGCCATGCCGCACGCGGTCGGCCGGTACTTCTCCGGCAACGGCGAACGGCTGAACACCGCTGTGCTCAACGAGGACCGGGTCCGGGACGTGCTGCGCCTCAGCCGCGGCGGCGGGCTTGCCTACCAGGCCAACCAGGTCGGCAAGGGCCCGGTCGTGGCCAGCTGGGACCGGCTGGACGGATCGCTGCCCGAGTACTCCAGGTTCTCCTTGGAGCAGTTGTACTTCCCACCCGGTCTCGGCACGATCCTGGCGCAGGCGCCGGGCGCGGCCGATCCGGCGTGGTTCGGGCCGGCCAAGAAGGAGATGTTGGACCGCTGGAAATCGTGGCTGATCATCTTCCAGATGATCGAGGACGACAACGAGGGTGTGTTCGGGGCGCCCCCGCCGACCGGCAACGCCGTCCGGATCTCCCAACAGATGCTGGGCCGGGGCCCGCTGCGGTACGAACCGTCACCGAACACCCGGCGCGGCTGGGCCGAGGCGGACGCGGAGGTCAAGGACATCCTCGAACGCGACGGGCTGGCCGAGGTCACCGCGTGGACCAACGACCTGGTCGGCGCGTACACCGTGCATCCGTTGGCGTCGTGCCGGATCGGCGACGACCCTGCGACATCCGCCCTGGACGACCGGCACGAACTGCGCGGGCATCCGGGCATCTTCGTCACCGACGGGTCGGCCGTTCCGGGCGCCATCACCGTCAACCCCGCGCTCACGATCGGCGCGTTGGCGGAACGTGCCATCCCCGGAATCGTTGCGGCGGCCCGGGAACGCGGGGTCGACGCGCGCTATCACGCGGAGGTTCCCGTGGGTGTCACGTCGGTGTCGATGGCGGCACCGGCAACGGTGTGATGCCCTACTCCACCCGGCTTTCCGCCAACCGCCACTCCGCCGGGACCGCGGTGGTCTCGACCGGCCTGACCGTACGCCGGCAGCTCTCACACACCCGCTGGGAAACCACGCGCCCACCGCAGTCCTTGTGCATCACCAGCGTGGGTGGCGAGGGCAGGTCGGCGGCGTAGTACTCGTTCCCCCATTCCATGAGCGTGCTGACAACGGGCCCGAGAGCACGTCCTTTGTCGGTGAGCCGGTACTCGTGGCGGACCGGCCGCCGCTGGTACTCGACCCGCTCCAGGACCTCGTGCTCGACGAGCAGGTTCAGCCTGGCGGTGAGCACGTTGCGGGGAATCCCCGACGTGTCACGGAAACCCACGAAGCGGGTCACACCCATGAGCGCGTCGCGGACGATGAGCAGCGTCCACCGTTCCCCCACCACTTCCAACGCACGCGCCGCGGTGCACCGCTGACCGGCATACGTCCGTTTCATCATTCGTCACATCATAGGGTCAGTTGCTTGAACGAACCAACAAGACGTATCGTGCCGACGGCATGCGACCCGAACGGGGGGCGAACATGAGTAGAGCTCTGCTCCGTACCGCGCTTCGCAGATCGCTGAAGGGAATCCAGCACGTGTCGCCGATCCCGGTGCGCCGGGCCGGTGACCTGACCGGATCCGTGTACCGGCAGGTGGAGCGGGACTTCGGCCTGCTGGCCCCGCCGGTCGCGCTGCACTCGTCCGCACCACCCGTGATGGCCGCCTGCTGGCTGATGCTGCGTGAGTCCCTCATCGTCACCGGCCGGGTCGACCGGGACACCAAGGAAGCGGTCGCTACGGCTGTGTCGCTGTGCAACGTCTGCCCCTATTGCGTCGACGTGCACAGCATGACGTTGGAGGCGTTGGGCGCCACGGCTCCCGACGATCCGGAAACCGACCACGCGGTTCGCCGCATGGCCGACTGGGCGCGCAGTTGTGCGCACGCGACAACAGCCCGGGAAATGCCGTTCCCGCTCGCCCACGTCCCGGAGCTGGTCGGCGTTGTGCTGACGTTTCATTACATCAACCGAATGGTCAACATCTTCCTGCCGGAATCGCCACTCCCCCGTGGCATGCCGCCCGCGGCACGCACCCAGGCGTTGCGCATGCTCGGTCGCTTCATGCGCGCGCCCGCCCGTACCCAGCACGAGCCGGGAGCTTCGCTCGACCTGCTGCCGGCCGCGCCGCTGCCCAGCGATCTGGCCTGGACGCGCGATCATCCCCCGGTGGCCGAGGCGTTCGCCCGTGCCGCGGCGGCCATAGACACCGCCGGCACCCGCTCGGCACCGGCGACCGTACGGACCTTGCTGCACCACATGTTGGAAGACTGGACCGGCGACACCCCGCACAATGTCGCCGAGGCGATCGACGAGCTGCCGTCGGCCGACCGCGCGGCCGGCCGGATCGCCGTGCGTACCGCACTCACACCAGCCCAAGTGGACGCGTCGACGATCGCGGAGTTCCGGCGCACCCAGCCGGACGACCGGTCCCTGATCGAGTTGACCTCGTGGGCCAGCATGTCGGCGGCCCGACGGATCGGCTCGTGGATCACCGCCACGCTCCCGAAGCACGACCCCTCGTTCGGTTAGTCCGCCACCGCCCCAGGGCTCCGGCCGATCGCGCAGCGGGACGGGAATCCGCTACCGGCCGCCTGTTCGGCTTGGTCGGAGCCGGTACAGCGGCGGGCCCGCCGTCCCGGAGGCGCCGGGGACGGCGGGCCCGCATGCGGCAGCAGGTGGCCCTGCCGCCGGTTCAGAACGCGCCGGTGCCGTTGGGAGTGCCCAGCCCGGTGGGTGCGTCGTAGCCGGGTAGGCCGGTGCAGAGGTAGTCGTCGCCGCAGAAGCCGTTGGAGCCGCCGATGACGTCGTTGAGGTGGTGTCGGTGGGTGTACAGGAACGACGCGTCGTTGATGTGCCGTCCGTTGCCGGCGAGGGCGAAGACGCCGGCGATGAAGGGGGCGGAGGCGCTGGTGCCGCCGACGGTGATCCAGCCGTTGTCGGGGCCGAGGCCGAATGTGTCGTAGACGGCCAGCCCGGGGTCGGAGTCGGCGACGGCCGAGACGTCGGAGGTGGTGCGCATCGGGCAGTTGCGGTCGTGTTGCCAGCGCGGCTTGTCGATCCAGGCCGAGCAGCCGGAACCGGCGCCGGCCCAGGCTGTTTCGGTCCAGCCGCGGCGGTTGTCGGCCCGCTTCAGCGACGTGCCGCCGACCGCGACGACGCTGGTCAGCACCGCCGGGAACGATGGGATCGCGAAGCCGAAGTCGCCGGTGGACGCCGTGATCGGGACGCCCGGGTGCCGGTAGCTGGCCGCGAAGTCGGTCATGCCGCCGAATTCGTCGGCGCCGTAGCTGTTGGAGACTTCGGTGGCGCCGAGTCGGACCGCGGTGTCGACCGAGGCGGCGAGGGTGTCGATGAGGCTGTCGTCGGCTTCGACCAGCAGGATGTGGCAGCGCGGGCAGGCCGCGGAGACCATCTGCAGATCCAGTGAGATCTCCACGCCCCAGCCGACGTCGGTGTCCGGCAGCGGTGCGGTGGCGCCGCGCTGGTTGACCTTGCGGAAGCAGCCGTTGGCCGTCGTGCAGGGTGGTAGGCCGAACGTGGCGCGGTAGACGGCGAGGTCGGCTTCGGCGTTGGGGTTGTCGAACGCGTCCACGACCGCGACCGTCTGCCCGCGGCCGCGGGTGCGGGCCGGCAGGTTGTAGGCGTCGACGAGGTCGGCCGGTCCGTACCCGGCCGGCGGCGCGGCGGGCGTGGCCGCCCGGGTCGCCCGGCCGGACTTCACCAGCGCGAAGCAGCGGGCGTGGCCGGCCGGCGCGCTGGCGCAGGCGGCCCGGCTGGTGGCCGGGGCCCCGGTGCGCGGAGCTGCCGTGGTCGGTGCCCCGGCCGCGCCGGCCCCCGCCACACCGGCCGCTGGCGCGGCGGCCGCTGGTGCGGCCAGGCCGGCGAACAGCGCGATGGTCACCGCGCCGACGGCGACCGGCCACCGGCTCGCACTGGAACGGATCATGCGTCCCTCCCGGGGAATCATGCGGCGGCGCCGATCGTGTACGCGCGCACCACGGTCTGGGTGATCGCGGTGCCGGCGGCGTCGGTGGCGTGCACGCGGGTGCTGACGAAGCCGGGCGACGGCGCGGTGAAGGTCGCGTCGTACTGCCCGTTCCCGCCGGTGACGGTGGCCGGCGTCCAGGTGGCGCCGTCGTCGAAGGAGACGTCGACGGTGGCGGTGCTGATCGGCAGGTCAGGGGTGCCCGGGCTGTGCGTGACCGAGATGTTCAGGTGCTGCGGCCCGGGTGGGGCCTGGTTGGTCAGGTCGACCTGGGTGCGGTAGCCCAGGTTGAGCAGCGACACCGCGGCGCAGCCGGTGTTGGTGCGGTCGGCGCAGATCCAGTTCGCTGGCACCGACGTCGCGCCGGCGTGGGCCGAGCGGAACGTGTACTCCGTGCTCGACCGGATCGCCTGGGTGTGCCACGGCGCGATCCGGGTCTCGTCGAAGAGGATCCGGTACGCCGCGTCCGCGGCCGGGACGTCGGTCGGTTGGCCGGTGGTGTCGGCCTGGTCGGAGATCAGCGTGCCGTCCCGGTACAGCCGCCACCGGGTCGTCGAGTCCACCGGGCCGTAGGGCGTGTCACCGGTGGTGTCGAGGCCGAGGCCGAAGTGCCTGGGCTCCGAGTCGATGACCGCGGCCGGCGAGATGGACAGCCGGTCGCCCTGCCGGCACGAATCGCAGATGAACAGCCCGGGGCTGGTGCTGTGGTCGTTGACGGCCAGCCCGGTGTGGATGATCGGTGCGTCCCAGTCGACCGTCAGCTCGGCGCCCGCGGCGTACCCGTGGCTGAATTCGACGAGCTCATCCGCGAGGAAGACCGAGTCGGTGTTGAAGCCGGCGTAGTCCGCCGCCCATTCGACGTCCGGCCGGCCGTTGAGGTACTCCGTGCGCTCACCGGGGACGGTGACCGGCAGCAACGTCGCGAAGCCGAACGGCAGCCACGGCAGGTACGACTGCCGTGTCGAGACCGCGCCCAGCCGCGGCCCATCGGCGTGGTAGCGCGAGTGCAGGGTCGTCAGCTGCGCCGGCGTGACCTCGTACGTCAGCGAGGTGATGGAGCTGTTGACGGTGTCGTAGCGCAGGTCATAGGTGTACGGCTGGGGTGCGGCGGCCGGCGAGTCGAGCCGGAACCGCGGGGCGACGTGCTGGCTGCCGAACCGGGGCGGCTCGGCCGGTGCGAACAGCGCCTGGAAGCCGCCGGTCATCGGGAACACCACGGCGGCCGACGCGCCGAGCGCGTCCGTCCGCAGCCAGGCAAGGTCGCCGTCGGTCAACATCGCGGGGCGCGGCGTGCGTGCCGCCGGCGCGATCGTCGCGGTCCGCATGTCGACGGTCTGCGTCTGCGCCTTGGTCACCTGGAAGTCCGTCACCACCACGGTCCGGACCACGATGTCGTCGCCGGCGCTGTCGAAGGTCAGCGCGAACAGGCTGTAGTGTCCGGCCGGCACGCTGATCCGGGCCTCGCCGTTCTGGACGACCGGCAGGCCAGGGACCCGCCGCAGGTCGTCGATGTTGAGCACCGTCACGTTGGCCACCGGGGCCGGCAGACCGTCCGCGCCGGTGATCAGCAGCCGCAGCGTGAACATCGGGAAGTGCGGCAGCACCGGCGGCGCCGCGATGGCCCCGGCGAACCGGATGCCGGTGAGGCCGGCGAACATGCCGCCGCCGATCGCCCAGTGCGCGGCGGCGTCGGCCCGGACCTGTGCGGCCAGCGCCTGGCCGAACGCCTTGGCGGCCGCCCAGTCGAGGTAGCCGTCAGAGCTGGCGCCCTGGGTGTGTAGGACCGTGACGCCCGGCACCGCGTGCTGGCCGCCGGCGGTGGCCCAGGCCAGCCGCACCGGCGTCCGGCTGGCGGCGGTGGTGTAGCCGTCCCGGGCCAGCTGGCTGACGTTGAACATGGCCGGGTCCAGCAGCCGGCCAAGGTACGGCTGGGCCACCCCGGGGTAGACGAAGATGTCGCCGTTGCGCTGCTCGGTGCGGAAGGCCCCGGCGATGCCGTGCCGGTCCCGGGGCAGCACAGTCACCGCCTGCTTGCCGTCCGGCCCGGTGCGCAGCCGGACCAGGTCACCGGTCGGCAGCATGACGCTGGTCGCCGGGACGTTCGCCGGATGGTCCGCCCCGGGAACTGAGCGTGCGGGTGCTGCCTTCGCCGGCCCCGGACCGGCGGCGGCCAACGCGAGCACCGTGCCGACGAGAAACAGCGATCGCGCCGTGGCACGGACGGGTGAACGGCGTCGTTCCGCTGGTGTCATACCAGTCCCCTCGAGTCGGCGGCCGGGTCGACCCCGGCTCCGGACACAAACACTCCGGAGAGCCGTGCAAGGTTGCACGGGAACAAACCGGCGCCGATTGGTGTGCCTGCCGTCTCGGGACGTCTGGTGCTTTTGCTGTTGGGCGGGCCGTGCCGCGGTCACGATTTGGCTGTCCTTTCTGTCTCGAGGGCCGGAGGGATGACGGCCTCGGCGCGATTGCTTGGTGGCGTGGCGCCGAGGCCGTCCTTGCTTGTCAGGTGCCGCTGATCAGCGACACATCAGCTGACCCGCCGGCAAGCCGACCGGCACCGCCACACGATCCGCGGCACGGCAGGATGGTGCGGGGTGTCGTGACGTCCGGTGCGATCGTGTGGACGGGTCCGCCAGCCGGCATCGGCGATGACGCACGACCCGCGGATCCAACCCGACCCGACAGAATCGAGCCGACAATGACCTGGTCGATACCGCGAATCACGACCGGTACCGAACGCCAGTTGCTCGAGTACATGCTCGACCGCAACCGGGCCGAATTGGTCGCCGCGGTGCGCGGCCTGTCTGAAGATGACGCCCGCCGCCGTCTCGTTGCGTCCCTGACCACACCGATCGGATTGCTCAAGCACGCCGCGGTCGCCGAACGAATCTGGTTCCAGCGCGTCCTGGCGGGCCTGCCCGCGAGCGAGTGTGACGGCGGCACGACCCCGGGCCACGCCAGTTTCGTCGTCGCCGACAACGAGACCCTCGCCGACGTGATCGCCGAATTCGAGCGCGCCAGCGAGCGTTCCCGCGTGATCGCCGCCGACTTCGACCTCGACGACACCAGGACGCACCCCCGCGTCGGCGACGTCAACCTGCGGTTCATCTACCTGCTCGCGATCGAGGACTTCGCGCGTCACGCCGGCCACGGCGACATCCTCCGCGAGCAGATCGGATTTCCCGTCCCGCCCGGCCCACCGGACCGCAATCCTTGACGCGGGTCGTTCGACTCAGCAACCATTGAGTCAATGGGCATTGACTGGTCGGGTGTGCGGGGGCGGGCCGCGGTGCATGCCGCACTCGCCGAGCCGGCGCGGCTGGCCGTGGTCGAGCTACTGGCCCTGGGCGACCGCTCGCCAGGCGAACTGGGCGAGGCCCTGGGCATCGGGTCGAACCTGCTCGCCCACCACCTGCACGTCCTGACCGACGCCGGGGTGGTGGCGCGGTCGCGGTCGGAAGCCGACCGGCGCCGTACCTACCTGCGGCTACTCCCGGCCGCGCTGGGCGGCCTGGTACCCGCCGCGGCGGTCCCGGAGGCCGGCCGGGTGGTGTTCGTCTGCACGCACAACTCGGCCCGCTCCCAGCTGGCCGCGGCGCTCTGGGCCAGGCGCAGCCCGGTCGAGGTCGCCTCGGCGGGCACCAGCCCGGCGCCGCGGGTGCACCGCGGGGCGGCGGCGGTGGCCCGCCGGCACGGCCTGGCCCTGGCCGGGGCGCGCACCGCCCACGTCCGCGACGTGGCCCGGCCGGACGACCTGATGATCGCGGTCTGCGACCACGCCTACGAAGAACTCGCCAGCCGGCCCGACCGGCTGCACTGGTCCGTACCCGACCCGGTCCGCACCGGGTCACCCGAGGCGTTCGAGCAGGCATTCCAGGACATCGAGGCACGCGTCGAGCGGCTGGCCCAAGCACTCGTCCCACCCCCACGCGCCAGCGCCCCGGGCACCGGCGCGGGGCCCGACGAGACACGCCCCCAGGGCGGGACAACCCGATGACGGGGACCTACGACGCGGCGACCCGGCAACGGCCACCGGCCTGGCGAAGGTGAGGAAAATGGACGACGGCAAGCCTGTGGTGCTGTTCCTGTGCGTGCACAACGCCGGGCGCAGCCAGATGGCGATGGGCTTCTTCACCCACTTCGCCGGCGACGCCGCCGTGGCCTGGTCCGGCGGGTCGGAACCGGCCTCGACGGTCAACCCGGCCGCGGTGGCGGCGATGCGCGAGGTCGGCATCGACATCTCCGCCGAGTTCCCCAAGCCGTGGACCGACGAGGTGGTCCGCGCCGCCGACGTCGTGGTCACGATGGGCTGCGGCGACGCCTGCCCGGTCTTCCCCGGCAAGCGCTACGAGGACTGGGTCCTGGACGACCCGGCCGGCCTGGGCACCGAGGCGGTCCGGCCGATCCGCGATCAGATCGAGGGCCGGGTCCGCGGCCTGCTCACCCAGCTCAACGTCCCCATCAAGGCATGAGCACCGCGCCGGCCCCTCTCCTCCGACGGCTGGCCGCCGAGGCGCTCGGCACCGGACTCCTCGCCACCGCCGTCATCGGCTCCGGCATCGCCGCCGCCCGCCTCTCCCCGGCCGACGTCGGCCTGCAGCTGTTCGAGAACGCCGTGGCGACCGCCGCCGCCCTCGCCGTGATCATCCTGCTCGTCGGCCCGGTCTCCGGCGCCCACCTCAACCCCCTGGTCAGCCTCGCCGACTGGTGGCTGGGCCGCCGCGACCAGACCGGACTCGACCTCGCCGACGTCGCGCCCTACGCGGCCGCGCAGACCATCGGCGGCATCGCCGGCGCCGTGCTGGCCAACCTCATGTACGACCTGACCGCCGTCACCTGGTCGACCACCAACCGGTCGGCCGGCCACCTCTGGCTGTCCGAAGTCGTCGCCACCGCCGGCCTCATCGCCGTCGTCTTCGCCCTCGCCCGCAGCGGACGCGCGGCGCTGTCGGCCGCCACCATCGGCGCCTACATCGGCGCCGCCTACTTCTTCACCTCCTCGACCTCCTTCGCCAACCCCGCCATCACCATCGCCCGCGCCTTCACCAACACCTTCGCCGGCATCGCGCCCGCATCCGTGCCGGCCTACGTCCTGGCCCAGACCGCCGGTGCCGCTCTCGGTCTGGCCACCGTCTGGCTGCTCTACCCCGACCTGGCCCACACCGCCCCCGCCACAGCGGCTGTCCCGCACGACACCGCCACCGCACCCGCCGCCCGAACCCAGGACCGCCTCCCGCGCTGACCTCGACGCCGGCACGGCTTCGGCCCGTCCACGGTTGCCACCGCCGCCTCGCCAATTCCTGGTCGACTCCTGGTCGACCGAAGTCCCGCGACGGCACCGGCCGGGTTCCGCTCGCGGCCAGCGCGACGTGCTGCAGCTTTGAAGCGCTTCAAGCGATCGGCCCGTTACTGTGAGAGCCGGCGCGAGCGCTGCCGAGAGCACCTAGCAATGGAGAGGCGGACGTGACGGGTCAGCCGACCGGGGGGCCGGGCCCCGCCGATGCCCCTCGGCGTCCACGGCTGACGGACGTGGCCAGCGGCGCCGGTGTGTCAACCGGCACGGTGTCCCTGGTGTTGCGCGGTGAGCCGGGCCCGAGCACGGAGACCCGCCGCCGCGTGCTCGAGACCGCGGCGGCCCTCGGCTACCGGCCGGACCGCACGGCCAGCCTGCTGGCCCGGCGGCGCAGCCGGCTGCTCGGGGTGCTCGTCGACCCGCACAGCTCGTTCCACGCCGAGCTCGTCGAGGAGCTCGACGCCGCCGCCCAGGCCGCCGGGTACGACATCGTGCTCAGCCCGCTCACCCGGGTGCGGGACGAGTCCCGCGCGATCGAGACCCTGCTGGACTTCCGCAGCGAGGCGCTGATCCTGCTCGGCCCGGGCATCCCGGCCGCCCGGCTCGCCCAACTCGCCGAGCAACTGCCCGCCGTCGTGGTCGGCCGACGGCTCAGCCCGCTGGTCACCGATGTGGTCCGGGCCGCCGACGCCGCCGGCATCGGACAAGCCGTCGACCACCTGGCCGACCTGGGCCACCAGCAGATCGTCTTCGTCGACGGCGGGCGCGGCCCCGGCACCATCGCCACCGACCGCCGCCGCGGCTACCGCACTGCCATGCGCCGGCGCGATCTCGAACGCTTCGTCCGGGTGCTCCCCGGCGACCACACCGAGATCGCCGGCATCGCCGCCGCTGAATGCCTGCTGCGCGAGGCCGACCTGCCCACCGCCGTCATCACGTACAACGACCGGTGCGCCGTCGGCCTGCTCGACGCGCTGACCCGGGCCGGCGTCCCGGTGCCGGGCCACGTCTCGGTCGTCGGGTACGACGACAGCCCGCAATCCCGCTGGGCCCACATCGAGCTCACGACTGTGCAACAGAATGCCCGCCAGCAGGCCGAACACGCGGTGACCGCCGCCCACCAGCGCCTCAACGGCCGGGCCGAACCGCGGGAGATCCTGCTGGCCCCGCAACTGGTCGTTCGCAGCACGACGAGCGTGGCACGCACCCGACCGGCCGACGCCGCCTCGTCCAGCCTCCCGGCCCGGGGAGCGCACGGTTCGACCCCGGTGCCGCACTCGCGACCCCCAGGCTGACCGGCACCCCACTTTCGTCACCGGCCGCGCCGGTTCCAGTTGCCCTGCCCCATGGCGCCCGTGCCGTCCGGTTCGCCGCGCCGGCGCCGGGCGCCCGGTGCGGTGGACGGACCGCCCCTCTTTGTTACGGGCTCTTGACAGCGGCGTCACCACCTCCCACAGTAGCGAGAACTTAAAGCGCTTCAAATCAGCGGGCACGAAGGACGCTGCGACCACAAGGGACTGACCGCGGATGAAGCTCGGTGCCTATACCGCCTGCCTGCACGACAAGCCGATCGAAGCGGCCCTGCAAGCGCTCAGCGCGCTGGGCCTGACCGGTGCGGAGATCAACTCCGGCGGCTTCCTGCCGGCCGCACACCTGCCGATCGAGCGACTGCGCGCCAGCCCGACGGCGCGCGGAGAATACCTCGGCCTGTTCTCCGCCGCGGGCATCACGCTGACCGCGCTGAACTGCAACGGCAACCCGCTGCACCCCGACCCCGCGGTCCGGGACAAGCACGGCCAGGACGTGCTGGACGCCATCGAACTGGCCGCACTGCTCGGGGTCAACCGGGTGGTGGCCATGAGCGGGCTGCCCGGCTCCGACCCGGGCGGGCGGCTGCCGGCGTGGAACGTGGTCCCGTGGGACAGCGCGTACCTCGACTCCCGCGACTACCAGTGGAACGACGTCGCGATCCCGTACTGGAAACAGGTGCACAGCCGCGCCGCCGATGCCGACGTCAAGGTGTGCCTCGAGATGCACCCGCACAACATCGTCTACAACCCGGCCACGATGGAACGGCTGGCGACCGAGCTGAACGCGACGCACGTGGGTGCGGAGATGGACCCGAGCCATCTCATGTGGCAGCAGATCGACCCGATCCTGGCCGTCCGGCACCTCGGTGGGTTGGTGTTCAACGCCGCGGCCAAGGACGTCCGGATCAACGCGGCCGCCAGGCTCAACGGCGTGCTCGACGACCGCTTCGGCCGGGTCGCCCCGGACGCCCCGGGCGCCGTCGGCCTCGGCGGCCGCTACACGCTCAGCCGGTGGCCGGACACCCCGTCGTGGGACTTCGTCGCCGTGGGCCGCGGGCACGACGCCGCCTGGTGGGCCGAGTTCCTCCGGGCGCTCGGTGAGATCGATCCGGACATGGCGGTGAACATCGAGCACGAAGACCAGGAACTCGACCAGTTCTCCGGACTCCGCTCGGCCGCCGAAACCCTGCTCAAGGCGGCCGCCGAAGCCGCGGCGAACTGAGCCGTGGCACCCCACCGCGCCGGCCCGGACGCACCGCGGATCCGGCCCCGGCGCACGCAGATCCGTTCGAACCGGGTCACGGCCACAGCGGCCGCGGCCCGCCTGCACGCACCTCACGGCGGCCGCGGCGAACGAAGCGGACGACGGCTCGGCCTCACGAAAGGACGTCGTGGTATGCGGTCCACGCAGCTTTGCGCACGCAGCCCGGTCGGGCTCCGGGTGCGCGCCCGCAAGGGCTTGTACGCCGTGCCGGCGGTCGCTGCGGCACTCGTTCTCGCGGCCTGCTCCGGCGGCGGCGCGAACGACTCGCCCAGCTCGACCACGAACAACAGCGCGACCGGGAGCGCCCCGATCAAGGCGGGCACGGGTGCCATCTCGATCTACGTCATCGGCGGGAAGTCCGACGACCCGTTCTGGTCGAAGGTCAAACGCGGGGTGGACGACGCGGCCCAGGTGGTCAAGGCGGCCGGCGGCTCGGTGACCTTCCTCGGCCCGCAGAACTACGACAACCTCGGTCCGGACGCGGCGAAGCTCACGCTCACCGCGCTCAGCAACCACCCGTCGGCCGTCGTGGGGCCGGACTGGGTGCCGGACGCGCAGGACGCCGCCTGGAAGCAGATCACCGCCAGCGGAACGCCCGTGTTCCTCTACAACGCCGGCGGCCCCGAAGCGGCGGCGCGGGTGGGTGCCGTCAGCTACATCGGATCGCAGGAGTTCACCGCCGGTCAGGTGGCGGGCAAGTACATGGGAACCCAGGGCGTCAAGAACGTGCTGTGTGTCAACACGCTCCCCGGCGCCTCGAACACCGAGGACCGGTGCAAGGGCATCGCCGACGGCGAGAGCGGCGCGGGCGGCAAGTCCAAGCAGCTCCCGCTCCCGTCGTCGAACTTCGGCAACCCGACGGCCGTCGCCCAGGCCATCAAGGCGGCGCTGCTGAAGGACAGCAGCGTCGACGGCGTCATCACGATCAGCACCGCGGACGCCGACAGCGCGGCGAACGCGATCCAGCAGGCCAACGCCGGCAGCAAGGTCAAGCTCGCCACCTTCGACCTTGACCAGACCCAACTCGACCGCATCAAGGCCGGCAAGCAACTGCTCGCCATCGACCAGCAGCCCTACCTGCAGGGCTACCTGGGGGTGTCGATGGCCTACCAGTACGTGGCCTTCGGGCTCCTGTTGCCGCAGAACCCGATCCTCACCGGCCCGAACCTGATCACGGCCAGCAACATCGACCAGGCGATCGCGGGAGCTAAGGCCGGCGTCCGCTGACCGATCGGGTGGGTCGGGTCCTGCGTCCACTCAGGACCCGACGCACCCGGCCGATACCGGCGCACCCAGGCCGTCCGACCTCAAAGGTGGTCCGCTCATGACAGTCCACGTTTCCGGCGTGCAACCCACGGCTGCCGCGCCAGCGAAACCGTCGTCGGCCGCACGTTCGCTGCGCAGCCTGACGCACCGGCCCGAGGCCGGCGCACTCATCGGGACGTTGACCGTCTTCGTCTTCTTCGTCATCTTCGGCGGCTCGAAGTTCGGGTCCTCCGGCGGGGCCGCCAGCTGGCTCAACGTGGCCGCGGAGCTCGGCATCATCGCGATTCCGGTCGGCCTGTTGATGATCGCCGGGGAGCTGGACCTGTCGGTCGGGTCGGTGCTGGCGGCGAGTTCGATGACGCTGGCAATCGTGTCGGGGCACTGGAACGCGCCGCTGATCGTGGGCGTCCTGCTGGCCCTCGGGCTCGGCCTGGTCGTCGGCCTCGTCAACGGCATCATCGTGACGCGGACCAACGTCCCCTCGTTCGTCGTCACGCTCGCCACCCTCTTCGCGCTGTCCGGCTTCACGCTCGGCCTGTCCCGCGTCATCACCGGCACCACCAGCGTCCCGCTGCACCCAGACCCGCTCACCAAGCACGTCTTCGGCATGTTGATCGGGAACAAGTTCGAAGTGGCGATCTTCTGGTGGCTCGCCGTGGTGCTCGGTGTCGGGTGGATGCTGCACGTGACCCGCTACGGGAACTGGATCTTCGCGGTGGGCGGCGACAAGGAGAGCGCACGCGCCAGCGGCATCCCGACACAGCAGGTCAAGATCGCTCTGTTCATGGGCAGCGGGCTCGGCGCGGCCCTGGTGGGTGTCATCCAGACGAGCCTCTACAACGGGGCACAGGTCGCGAATGGACAGTCGTTCGTCTTCAACTCGATCATCTCGGTCGTCATCGGCGGCGTGCTGCTCACCGGTGGCTACGGCTCGGTGGTCGGTGTCGTACTCGGCACCCTGACCTTCGCGATCGTCAACCAGGGCATCTACTACACCGACTGGAACTCGGACTGGGCGAGCCTGATCCTCGGCATCCTGCTGCTGGTGGCCGTGCTCATGAACAACACCTTCCGCAAGCTCGCGTTGTCGTACGCACCCCGCGGGCGGAAGCTGTGACGGCACCGCTGCTGACGCTGACGGATGTCTGCAAGTCCTTCGCCGGCACCGACGTGGTCAGCGACGTGTCGCTGGAGGTGCGGCCGGGCGAGGTGCTCTGCCTGCTCGGTGACAACGGGGCGGGCAAGTCCACCCTCATCAAGATCCTCTCCGGCTTCCACCCGCCGACCTCCGGCACGCTGGAGATCAGCGGCGAGCCGGTGTCGTTCGGCAGTCCCCGGGACGCGAGCGGCCACGGCATCGCGACGGTTCACCAGTTCGGCGGGACGTTCCCGCTGATGGGCATCGGCCGGTCCTTCTTCGTCGGGGCCGAGCCGACGAAGGGCCGGGGTCCGCTCCGCCGCTTCGACCGGAAGCTCGCCGGCGAGATCGCCGTCCGCGAGTTGCGCGGGCTCGGCATCACCCGGGTGACCGACGGGGACCGCCTCGTCGGCAGCCTCTCCGGCGGCGAGCGGCAGGCCCTGGCCATCGCGCGGGCAGTCTACTTCGGAGCGACCGTGCTGATCCTCGACGAGCCGACGGCGGCGCTGGGCGTCAAGGAGGCCGCCCACGTGCTGCGCCTGATCATGCAGGCCCGGCAGCGGGGCGTCGCGGTCATCTTCGTGACCCACAACGTCACCCACGCCATGACGGTCGGCGACCACTTCGCGGTCCTAATCCGCGGCGCGCTCGCCGCCGACTTCCGCAAGGGGGAGCGGTCCCGGGAGGAGATCACCGATCTGATGGCCGGTGGCGAGGCGATGGCCGAACTGGAGGCGGAACTCGCGACCTACCAGGACGCGCCTGACGGGCACCCGCCGCAGTTGCACTGACGCGGCCGCGAAGCCATCCACCGATCCTCCCGGAAGGCGACCCGATACATGACACCTGACCGGCTCGGCGTCGCGGTCATCGGCGCTGGCATGGCCGGCCGCGCCCACGCCGCCGCCTACCGATCCGCCCCGACCCTGTACGGCCCGGGCCTGCCCGACGTCGACCTGGTCGCCATCGCCGACCTCAACAAGGACTTCGCCAGCCAGACCGCTCGCCGGTTCGGCTACCGGCGAGCCGAAGCGGATTGGCAGGCGGTGGCCGAGGCCGACGATGTCGACGTGGTCAGCGTGGTTGTCGCCAACCACCTGCACCGCGAAGTCGTCGAAGGTCTGCTCGCCGCGGGCAAGCACGTGCTGTGCGAGAAGCCGTTCGCGCCGACGATCGCTGACGCGCAGGCCATGGTCGCCGCGGCCGACGCCGCCGACCGGCAGGCCGGCGTCGGCTTCAGCTTCCGCCACTCACCCGCGATCAGCGCGGTCCGCGAACAGGTCCGGAGCGGAGCCATCGGCCGGCCGGTTCATTTCGACGGCCACTACCGGTGCGACTACGGGGCCGACCCGAAGGCGCCCATGAGCTGGCGCTACCGGGGCGGCCCCGGCTCGGGTGCGCTGGCCGACGTGGGCAGCCATCTGATCGACGCCGCGGAATTTCTCTGCGGCCCGATCGCCTCGGTGCGTGGGGCCGTCCTGCACACGTCCGTCACCGAGCGGGCCCTTCCCGCTGGCGACGCGGTCGGGCACGCGACCGCGGACCTCAGCGACGTCGTCGAGCCGGTCGGGAACGAGGACCTGGCCATCTTCACGGTGCGCTTCGCCGACGGCGCTGCCGGCTCGCTGTCGGCGTCCCGGATCGCACCGGGTCTGCCGAACTCGCTCGGCTTCGAACTCTTCGCCGAAGGCGGCGCCGCGATGTTCGACCTGGCCCGGGCGGGGGAGTTCAGGTTCTTCGACGCGGGCGCGCACTCTCCGACGTCCGGGTACCGCCAGGTACTCATCGGTCCTGAGCACCCGTTCATCGCGGGCGGCCTGCCGATGGACTTTCCGGGAGTCGCATATGGACAGAACGATCTGTTCGTGTTCCAGGCCCGCGCCTTCCTCGATCAGGTCGCCGGCCTGGCCGGGCTCGACCCCGTCCCGGGATTCCGGCACGGCCTGCACAACCTGCGGGTCATGAACGCCGTCGTCCAGTCCGCCCGGTCCGGTGGCGCCGAGGTTCTGGTCGAGCCGTGACCTTCCACTCGAAAGGCTGGCCAGCATGAAGATCGCGCTCGATCCGTACATGTTCCGCGGCACGCCGCTGCTGGAGCTTCCGGGGCTTGTCGCCGACCTCGGCTACGAGTACATCGAGCTGTCGCCGCGCGCCGACTTCACCCCGTTCTTCCTGCACCCCCGGGCCGACGACGACAAGGTGAGGGCGTTCAAGAAGGCGCTGGACGGCGCCGGCGTGCGGGTCGCCTCGCACCTGCCGCTCTACCGCTGGTCCGGCCCGGACGAGAATGAACGCCAGGCCGCCGTGCGCTACTGGAAGCGGGCCGTCGAGATCACCGTCCAGCTGGACTGCGCCGTGATGAACTCCGAGTTCAACGGCCGCCCGGAGCTGGCCAGCCGCAGCGAGGCGATGTTCTGGAAGTCGATGGAGGAGTTGCTGCCCGTGTTCGAGCGGGAAGGCATCCAGCTCCGGCTCGAACCGCACCCCGACGACTTCGTCGAGGACGGCCTGATCGCGGTCGACCTGGTACGCGGGATCAACAGCCCCAACGTGTCCTTCCTCTACTGCGCGCCGCACACGTTCCACATGGGCGGCAACATGGTCGAGATCATGGAGTACGCCGGGCCGACGATGACCCACCTGCACCTCGCCGACTCGTTCAACCACACCGCGTCCTCGGGCCTGCGCTACATCGTCAACCCACCCGGCTCGACCGCCCGGATCCACCAGCACCTGGACATCGGCCAGGGTGAGGTCGACTGGGACACGTTCTTCTCGACGCTCAACCGGCTCGGCTTCGCCGGCGGCGCCGACAACATCATGACCTCCTGCGTGTTCGCCTGGGAGGATCGCGCCCGCGACTCGGCGACGTTCATGCGCCAGACCATCGGCACATTCGTCGGCTCCTGGTAGTACTCACTGAGGCACGGGTGCCGGTGCGATCGGCGACAGTCGCTACCCGCGGTCGGACGGCCCGCTGCGCGGCGCGATGGCCGCGCCTCGGACCGAACCGACTGCGCCCGCGCCGACCGCGCGGCCGGGGCAGGGCTCCGATCGTGCCCGGCGTCCCCGCCGCCAAACGTGTTTCTCTCTGGGCCCGGGCCCCGGGCGGTCGGGGTTTGGCGGCGGGGTGCCGGGGTACCTGCGGCACGTCGTTCCACCGGGCTGAGTCGTTCTGCACTGAAGGGACCGCTGATGTCGACCGATGCGATCGTGCTGCTCAAAGAGGATCACAAGGAGGTCAAGCGGCTGTTCCGGGCCGTCGAGAAGGCCGGCGGGCCGGTCGAGCGCGGGAAACTGGTCGGCCGGATCCTCGAAGAGCTGACCGTGCACACGTACATCGAGAACGAGTGCCTGTACCCGGCGGTCCGCCAAGCTGCTGCCCGACCTGGACGACGACGTGCTCGAGTCGTACGAGGAGCACCACGTCGCCGATGTGCTCTGCATGGAGCTGGCGACGATGTCCCCGGACGACGAGCACTACGAGGCGAAGACCACCGTCCTCATCGAGAGCGTGGAGCACCACATCGAGGAGGAGGAACAGGCGTGGTTCCCCAAGGTGCGTGACGGTTTGGGCCGCAAGCAGCTGCAGGAGCTCGGCGCGACGATGATCGAGATGAAGAAGACCGCGCCGCGCCGGCCCACCGAACCCGCCGCGCTGAAGAAGGCGATCGACGCGATCCGCGCCTGATCCACTGTCAGCTGTGCCGCGGCTGCGCCGAAGCGACCCGGCCGCCCCGGCCGCGCCGCCGCGAGGTGGCTCCGGGCGGCGCGGTTGGAGCGGCGGCGTGCCGGAGCGCCGCCCGGATCCGGGCTCCGGCGGGAGTGGCCGCCGGAGCCCGGACCGGTTCAGAGCGCCGGGCCGCGCAGTTCGAGCGGGTCCGGCGACAGGTAGCCGTTGCTGGGATAGGTGCTGCTCCAGTACCAGACGTGCCTGCCGACCGGGTTCGTCCAGACCGTAATCGGCTGTGGCGCGGTGTTCGAGCACCAGCCATGGCCCGGCTTGATGAGCTGCCGGCCGAGACCGGACTTGCCGTGCCACACCTCGTTCACCAGGTCGATCGCGCCGGTGTTCTCGATCTTGGCGGCCACCCGGACGTTGTCCGGCGACCGGAAGATGTTCACCCGCCAGGAGCCGAATCCGCCGTCGCTGAAGTCCTCGACGGAGACCTTGACGTAGCCGGCCGGACAGTTCGGGCCGCCGGCGGCGCTGGCCGGCGCGCTCTGGACGCCGATGAACGCGGCGGCGGAGAGCAACAGCACCACCAGGTGCCGTACGCGTCTCGCGGATCGCGACACGGATCCGCCGTTCGAGGTTGGCAGCGGGACCGGACGGCCGCCCTGGCCGGCGATGGCGGTCCGGAGGCCGGCCACGGCCTGGCGTCCGCCCGTCAGCGCGCGGTGCGCGAAATGCATCTGGGTTCTCCTTCGATTCGGAGACAGGTGACTGCGTCGCCGGCGATCGGTGTGTTCGGATATCCGGTGTGAGTCTGGACAAGCGACCCCGGACGCGACCTTGTGACCGTCTTGTGGTCAATGCCGCAGCCGGTGTGGTCGCCCGGAGCGGCGGGTGACCGAGTTCCGGGTGCTCGGTCCGGTGCAGGTGTGGGCGGCCGGGCAGCCGGTCGACGCCGGCCAGCCGCGGCAGCGCGGGGTGCTGGCCGCGCTGCTGATCGACGCCGGCCGGCTGGTGACGACGGAGACGCTGATCGACCGGGTGTGGGGCGCGGCGCCGCCGGCGCGGGCCCGCGACGCGCTGTATCCGAACATCACCCGGATCCGGCGGGTCCTGGCCGAGGCGAGCTGCCGGGGCAACCAGCCGGCCCCGCTGGTGCGCAGCACCGGCGGGTACCTGCTGGACATCGACCCCGACCGGGTCGACCTGCACCGCGTCCGCCGGCTGGTCGACCAGGCCCGCGACCCGGGCGCGGCCGGCGCGCAGCGGGTGTTGGCGCTGCGCGAGTCCCTGGCGCTCAGCGGCGGCGAGGCCCTGGTCGGGGTGGCCGGCGACTGGGCCGCGCGGACCAGGGAGGCCTGGCAGCAGGAACACCTGCAGGTGGTGGTGGCGTGGGCGGAGGCCGAACTGCGCGTCGGCAACCCGGCCGCGGTGATCGCCACCGGGACCGACCTCGCCGGTGCGCACCCGCTGGCTGAGCCGCTGGCGGCGGTACTGATGCGCGCCCTGCACGCCGCCGGCCGCCGCGCCGACGCCCTCGACCAGTTCACCCGGATCCGCCGACGCCTCGCCGAGGAGCTCGGCACCGACCCGGGGCCGCAACTGCTGGCGGTGCACCAGGGCGTCCTGCGCGGCGAACTCGACCCGGTGCCCGCCGACCCGCCGACCGCCCCGGCCCGGGCGACACCGGCCATGCTGCCGGCGGACGTGTACGGCTTCGCCGGCCGCAGCGACGAGCTCGCCCGGCTGGACACCACCCTGACCGCCGCGGCGGCCGAAGCGCCGATGGCGGTGGTGATCACCGCGGTGTCCGGCACCGCCGGGGTAGGCAAGACCGCGCTCGCGGTGCACTGGGCGCACCGGGTCGCCGACCGGTACCCCGACGGGCAGCTGCACGTGAACCTGCGCGGGTTCGACCCGGGTGGGCAGGTGGTCGAGCCGGCGGCCGCGGTGCGGGGGTTCCTGGACGCGCTCGGGGTGCCACCGGACCGGGTGCCGGCTCAGTTCGACGCGCAGGTGGGGCTGTACCGCAGCCTGCTGGCCGGCAAGCGGGTGCTGGTGGTGATCGACAACGCCCGTGACGCCGGGCACGCCCGGCCGCTGCTACCGGGCAGCCCGACCGCGCTGGCGGTGGTGACCAGCCGCGACTCCCTCGCCGATCTGGTCGCCGCCGACGGCGCGCACCCGCTGGCCCTGGACCTGCTGACCGAGGCGGAGTCGTGGGAGTTGCTGGAACGCCGGCTCGGCCCGGGCCGGGTCGCGGCCGAGCCGGACGCCGTCGCGCGGATCGTCGCGGTGTGCGCGGGGCTGCCGCTGGCGTTGGCGCTGGTCGCGGCCCGCGCGGCCACCCACCCCGGCTTCCGGCTGGAAGCGGTGGCCACCGAGCTCGCCGACGCCGCCGGCCAGGCACCCGCACTGGCCGACGCCGGCGACGTGATCGGACGGGTGCGGGCGGTCTTTTCCTGGTCCTACACCACCCTGACCCCGCCCGCGGCCCGGCTGTTCCGGTTGCTGGGCCTACACCCCGGCCCCGACACCACCGCCGCAGCGGCGGCCAGCCTCGCTGGCCTGCCAGTGGCGCAGGTGCGGCCGTTGCTGACCGAGCTGGCCCGGGCCGGGCTGCTGGCCGAGCCCGCGCCAAGCCGGTACCGCTTCCACGACCTGCTGGCCGCCTACGCCACCCACCTCACCCACACCGAGGACACCGGGCAGGAGCGGGACGCCACGACGGTGCGGCTGCTGGACCATTACCTGCACACCGCTCACACCGCCGACCAGCACCTGAACCCGGCCCGCGACCCCGTTCCCATCACCCCGCCCGCCCCCGGAACCATCCCCGAACAGCCCGCCGACCAGCAGGCGGCGACCAGGTGGCTGGACACCGAGCTGCCGGTGCTGCTGGCCGCCCAGCAACTGGCCGCCGATGCCGGGCGGGACACCCACGCCTGGCAGCTGGCCTGGGCCTTGCACACCGCGCTGGACCGGCGAGGGCACTGGCACGAGCTAGTTGGCGTCTGGCAGGCCGCCCTGCCGGCCGCCGGCCGACTGCCCCATCCCGCCGCCGCAAACGCCCACCGGCTCCTCAGCGCGGCGATGATCAGGCTGGGCGACGACGAGCAGGCCCACACCCACCTCCGCCACGCCCTGCGGCTGTGCACCGAGGCCGTCGACCTGGTCGGCCAGGCCCACACCCACCGCGTCCTCGGTGTCCTGTGGCGGCGTCGGGACCGACCCGACCGGGCCCTCGACGACGCCCAGCAGGCCCTCACCCTGTTCGAGGCCGCCGGCGATGGCCGCGGCCAGGCGCTCGCGCTCAACGCGGTCGGCTGGTACCACGTTCTGCTCGGCGACCCCACCCACGCCCTCGCCTATTGCCGGCAGGCCCTCACCCTGAACCAGCAGCTCGGCGACCGCGACGGGGAGGCCGCCGCGTGGGACAGCCTCGGATACGCCCACCACCACCTCCGCCACCACGCTCAGGCCGCTGACTGCTACCAGCACGCCCTCACCCTCTACGGCGACATCGGCGACCGCTACTACGAAGCCGACACCCTCACCCACCTCGGCGACACCCAGCACGCCGCCGGCCGGCCCGACCAGGCCCGCGCCGCCTGGACCGCCGCGCTGGACATCCTCACCGACCTCGACCACCCGGACGCCGACGCCGTCCGGGCCAAACTCGCCACCCTCGACCAGCCGGCGCCGAAGCCCGAGGACGATCGATAGCCCAGGGCCCGCCCCGCGCGCGGGCTAGGAAGCGGCGCCGGCGGCCGGCGGGACGGCCGACAGGTGCAGGAAGTCGGTGACGCCGATCAGGCGCAGGATCGGCCGGACCGGCGCTGGCACCTGACCGCGGGTCTCGTCGTGGACGAGCCGGGGCGCGGTCACCTGCACCTGCCGCCCGCGGATCTCCAACTCACAGCCGCCGGCGGCCACGACGTTGCGCACCCAGTCGGTGTCCTTGCCATATGTCAGCGCGATCACGTAGCCGCCGGAGGTGGCGAAGACGCTGACCGGCGTCCGGTAACGGCGTCTGGACCTTCGGCCGGTGTGCGTGACCACACCGAACCCGGGCGCCCGGGCGGCCAGCGGACCGAGGAGACGGTTGGTGACGCGGCGGTTCACCCGGGCGACCGCTCGAGGTAGGACCATCTCAGCAACCGTCCTTTCCGATCGGGACATACTCGCAGGGTCCACCCGTTCCGGACCAGGCTGACCCGGTGTGCTCACCGTGCGGCCGGGACACGGCGACACGGCGGCCCGCGGGGTTGCCGCGGGCCGCCGGGTCGGTACTCAGCCGGTGGCGCAGAGGGCGTGGTCGAGCAGGCCGAGGGACTTCCGGAACGGATCGGCGGAGGCCAGCCGGGTCGACAGCGAGAGCACGACGCTGCGCCGCCCGTTGTCGCTCGCGCCGTCGAAGGTGGCGAACCCGGGGACGTCGCCGTCGTGCGCCCAGTACCCGCCGCCACAGCTCAGCGGCAGCCACATGATGCCCAGCCCGTACCGGCCACCGGGCACTATGTCCTGGAACGTGGTGGCCAGCACGGTCCGGTGCAGTTGCGCCTGCTCGGCCGGGCGCAGCAGTGCGCCGCCCTGCAGGGCCTGCCAGAACCGGGTGAGGTCGGCGGTGGTGCTGACCATCCCGCCGGCCGCGTCGCCCCAGGTGGTGTTGAAGATCGTGGTGTCCACCAGCGGCCCGCCCTCCGGGAACTCGTTGTATCCCTGGGCGTGCGGCCGGGGCAGGTACGGCCGGTCACCCGGCGCGGAGGTGTGGGTCATCCCCAGCGGCCCCAGGATGCGCGCGCTGACCTGCTGGGACCAGGTCCGGCCGGTCACCTTCTTGATCACCATGCCGGCCACGATGTAGTTGGTGTTGGAGTAGTTCCAGGCGGTGCCCGGGGCGAACTCGGGCTGGTGCCGCATGGCGATGGCCACCAGATCCTGCGGGTTTACGTGGTCCAGGTGCCGCTGCCGGAAGGCGTCCGCCGAGCCGATGACGTCGGCCAGGTCGTTGGTGTAGTCGTAGAGGCCGCTGGTGTGCTGCAGCAGTTGCCTGATCGTGATGGCCCGGCCGTCGTTGCCGTTTCCGGCCACCACACCGGGCAGCCACCGGTCCACGGTGTCGTCGAGCGCCAGCCGCCGCTCACCCACCAGCTGCAGCAGCGCCACCGCGACGAAGGTCTTGGTCTGGCTGCCGATCCGGAAATAGCCGTCCTCGGCCACCGGCCGGCCGGTCGTCACGTCGGCCACGCCGGCATGACCGGTCAGCCGCCGCCGGCCCAGGTCGACCTCGGCCAGCGCCCCGGTCACCCCGGTCGCGGTGATCGCGTCAAGATCGCGCTGCAGGTCGCTCTGGCCGTAGCCGGCCCGGTCCCGCGGCCCCGGGTCGGCGGCAGCCGAGGCCGCTCCACCGCCGGCGGCGCACACCGCCGCCAGCACCGCCGTCACCGCGACCGGTGTGCGCCAGCCACGCCGCATCCGGCGGCCGTCAAGTGATTCGTTCATACGGTCCTCCCTCGCGGAATCCCGACCGGACTCCGTACGAAACGACCGTATGAACCAGGCCGGCTCGAACCCATCCGGCTAGGCACAGCTCCGGAGGGGGGCCACCACCAGCAGGTCGGCCGGGGCGGCGGCGACAGGCACCGCCGCCCCGGCCGTACCGCCGGGGGCAAGGTCCGCCGGCTCAGCTGCCCGGCACCGCGCCCGTCAGGACACGGTGCCGCCGCTCCGGTGGATCGCCGCGGTCAGCGGCAGGTCCCGCGACGACGTGCCGACCGACACCGGGTAGTTGCCGGGGTTGACCAGCCAGCGCTGGCCGGTGCTGTCCCAGTGCGCGAAAGCACGCGAGGGCAGCGACACCAGCACCCGCCGGTGCTGGCCGGGGGCCAGCGACACCTTGGCGAAGCCGGCCAGCCGGCGCGGCGGGGCGACCTGGCCGGGCGTGATCGGACCGGTGCCGTCCGCGCCGCCGACGTACACCTGCACCACCTGACTGCCCCGCCGGCGGCCGGTGTTCGTCACGTCGACGCTGACCAGCACCGTCCCGCCGCGCTGCGGCGACAGCCGCAACTGGTTGAGCCGGAACGTGGTGTAGGACAGGCCGTACCCGAACGGGAACAGCGGTGTGATGCCGTTCGCGTCGAAGTGCCGGTAGCCGACGTCGAGGCCCTCCGAGTAGGTCGCGACCCCGCCCACGCCGGGATACTGCGCCGGCGTGCTGGCCGGCAGGTCGGCGAGGCTCCGCGGGAACGTGATCGGCAGCCGTCCGGCCGGATCGGTGTCGCCGAAGAGGACCGCCGCGGCGGCGTTGCCGGCCTCTTCACCCGGGTACCAGGCCTCCAGCACCCCGGCCACCTTGGACAGCCACGGCATCAGCACCGGGCCGCCGGTGTTGAGCACCACCACCGTCCGCGGGTTCGCCGCGGCGACCGCCTCGATCAGCGCGTCCTGGTGGCCCGGTAGCGAGATGTCGGTGCGGTCGAACCCTTCGGTGTCCTTTGTGGACACAAAGACCACCGCGACGGCGGATCGCGCCGCGGCAGCTGCCGCCTCGGCGATCTCGACGTTCGGTGTGCCCGCCGGCGGGGTCCAGGCCAGCTCGATCATGGCCTGGCCGGTGGGCTTGGCCCAGTCGACCCGGATCGGGTGCGGCTGGCCGGCGGTCAGGTGTACGGTCGCCGACCTCGTGACGCCGGGGAAGCCGCCGCCGTTGTTGATGACCGTCGCACCGTCCAGGAAGAGCGTGGCCCGGGCGTGGTTGGTCAGGTGGAAGGTGAAGTCACCGTCGACCGGCGCGGTGAACGTGCCGGTCCACCGGACCGACCAGCCGTTCGTCGGCAGGCCCGGTGCCGGGATGCCGCCGGTGGGGTCCATGTCGACCCACTGGTCGGTGCGGGTCAGCGTCGGCTCGCCGGACCAGGTGGTGTTGGCGTAGTAGCGGGCGGTGAAGCCGTGTTCGCCGGCCGCCGCGTTCTCCGGGGTCACCGTGTACGCGGGCAGCGCCGGCTGCGGTCCGAGGTCGACCGGGCCCATCCCGGCCGCGTAGTTGATCTGCGCGCGGCCGGCCACCCGGCGGGTGATGCCGTCCAGCGGGCTCACCTTGTACAGCGGCGCCACCCCGACACTGCCGCCGCCACCGGTCATCGCGGTCCCGGCCGCCGGGCCGATCAGCGCGATCGAGCGGTCCCGCCGCGGGTCCAGCGGGAGTACCCGGCCGGAGTTCTTCAGCAGCACGGTGCCGGCCTCGGCGGCGGCGCGGGCGACTGCGCCATCCCGGGCGACCTCGATCGGCGTGGTCGGGTGCGGCCGGTCGAACAGTCCGAATTGGAACATCGTGCGCAGGACCCGGTGCACGTGGTCGTCCAGCTCCGCCACGCTGACCTGCCCCGACTCGACGGCTGCCTTGAGCGGGGCGCCGAAGTGGGCGCCGTCCGGCAGTTCGAAGTCCATGCCGTTGGTGGCGCAGCGGACGGTGTTGTGGCACGAGCTGAAGTCGGACACCACGAAGCCGTCGAAGCCCCAGTCGTCCTTCAGCACCTCGTTCAGCAGCTGCTGATGCTCACATGCGTACGAGCCGTTCACCTTGTTCTTGCTGCACATCACCGAGCCGGTCCCGCCCTGTTTGACGGAGGCCTCGAAGCCGGGCAGGTAGATCTCGTGCAGCGTGCGGTCATCGATGAGCTCGTTGACGCTGTCCCGGTCGACCTCCTGGTTGTTGGCCAGGTAGTGCTTGGCGTTGGCGATGACGCCTTCGGACTGGATGCCCCGGATGTTGGCCGCGGCGATCTGCCCGACCAGGAAGGGATCCTCGCCGAACGCCTCGAACGTGCGCCCGTTCAGCGGGGTCCGGGCGATGTTCAGGTTCGGCCCCTCCATGAGGTTCCGCCCGGTGGCCCAGGTCTCCCGGCCTTCGACCGCACCGTAGGCATGGGCGACCGCCGGGTCGAACGAGGCGGCCTCGCCCAGCGGCGCAGGCAATGCGGTCGACTGGACCTGCACAACGCCGCTGGAGCCGACCCCGGCCGGCCCGTTGTTGAGTTTCAGCGCCGGGATGCACAGCCGCGGCACCGGCGGTATCTCCCGGGCATGCTCGTTATCGGAGATCGAGTGCAGTAGGCCGATCTTCTCGTCCAGCGTCAGCTGGCCGAGCAGCAGGTCGGTGCGCCGGTCCGGGCTGAGGTGACGGTTCAGCCAGGGCGCGCCCGCGCACGGGCTGCCCGCGGCCGGCCCGGCGACAGATGCGGCCGGTGCCGCCCCGGCGGCCGGTGCTAACGCCAGAACCAACGCCAGCGCCGCGACTGTCCCGAGTGGAGCTTGTCTGGTCCGCAGCATTTGCGGTCACCTTTCGTCGGGAACGATGCGGCTCAGCTCGGCCGGACGCCAGCCAGGTACTCCTCGACCTGGGGGATCGGTGGCGCCCGGAACGGGGGCTGAGCTCGCCAGGTCCGGCCCGGACATCCGGGCCGGCGGCAGCGGCGAGTCGGTCAGTGCGGCGGCCATCACCGCACTGCCGGCGTTCTCGGCGGGGGCGGCGGCCGGCGGGTCAGCCACCGGCAGCGGGCGGCCGGGTCGGGCCGCCCGCTCCCCCACGTGCATCTGCCCGGCCGGCGACCCCGCGGGTCGCCACCCGGGTTCGGCACCGCCAGCCGGCCGGCCGCGGACGCCGCCGAGCAGCGGCCGACCGCGCCCAGGCGACCATGTCGTGGCGTGCGGTGGCGGTGCAACCGGCGGCGCCCCGTCTCTAGGGCCAGTCGCCCGGGTTGCAGCGGAAGACGGCCTGCGCGGCCGTGCGGGTGACGCCGGCGCTGTCCACGTACGTGTACTTGGCCAGGTAGCTGATGGTGTTGGTCGAGCAATTGCCGTTCAGGAAGTTGCTGTCGGTGTGAATCGGGATCACCGACGGCGGCGGGCCGCCACGCCAGTTGATGGTGAGCGTCCAGTCCGTGGGCCCGTGGCTGAGGTTGGCGTCGCAGACGAACCTCGACGCACCCGACTCACAGTGCGTATCCGGGACCACGATGGCCTGCGCGGCCGGGATGGCGCCGGCCAGCAGCGCCAGCGCACCAGCAGTCGTGACAGCGGTTCTGCCCAGTCGTCGCACCGCACACCCTCCTCGCCCGGCGGCGCCCAGCGCCACCACGGACCACACCGCGACCGGCCGGCCGCCAGATGGAGACCGACTAACCCGGAATACCCGATTCGACGGCACAGATCAAGCCGCCGGCCAGTGAATTCCCCTGATCCATGCCCAGCCCCGGCCGGGCCGCCCAGCCCCGCCGGGCCGCCCGGCCCCGATCCAGCCGGCGCGGCCCGGCGAGCCGGACCTACCCGGACGGATCAGTCCACATTGGACTCGGCTGTTCGGGTGATCTTCGGCGGCAGGGTGATCGGGTCGGCGGTCGGTGCCGAATCCGGTGCGCAGGTGTGGCGTGAGGCCGCCGCGCGGAAACCGATCATCAGTGCTGGAGGGACTTCGCAGTGTCAGTGAGTAATCGATCGCGCCGGCGTGGTGCGGTAGCCGCGCTCGTCGCGGCGCTGGGCATCATCGCCGGCGTATTGGCATCAGCCGGCCCAGCGGGAGCGGTGGACGCGCCCGTGGATCGGTTCGGGGTGGTGCAGGTCTACCCGGCGGTCGTGCTCGACCCGGCGAACAACCAGAACCGGGACGATCCCTGCTACGCGCGGGCGCAGGCGCGGGCATCGGCCGAAGCCCTCGTCGTCACCAGGGGCGAGAGCTATGCCCTGGAGCTGGCGCTGCTCAGGCGCCAGGCCGGTTCGGTGACCGCGGTTCATGAGGCGCACCAGGCGTTGATCGAGGCCCGGATCGCGCTGATCGCAGCGCGCTACGCCGAGGCGCGCTGCCACCTGCGGCTGACCAACGGTGGCCAGGGCGACAAGTGCAAGGAGCTGTGGCTCGACTTCAACCAGATCGCCGACGAGGTGGCCCAGTTGAAGGAGATCGTCACCTCGCTCACCGCGCAGTTGCGGGCGACGGCGCTCGAGCCGAGAGCCCAGCGGCTCGCGATCCAGGCCAAGTTGGACGCGGCCAACCTGAGGCTGCACAACCGCGAGGGCGATCTCGCCGACCAGCTACGGAAGATCAAGACCGACCCGCTGTGCAAGAACACCAACCAGATCCGGCCGGTCCCGGAACTGCTGCCGATGCCGCGCGAGGTCCGCCCGACCAACCGCACCGACGCGCCGACCGACACCCCCTCGACCGGTACGCCGACGAGCAGTGCGCCGACCACCGGTGCGCCCTCGACCGGTGCGCCGACGGTGACCGATACGCCGGGGCAGGAGCCGACCGGAACCGACCCCGGTGACGCCGACGCCGACTTCGATCCGGCCGCCGACGACAACCCGTACTTCGACCCCGCCGACCTCGCCGACCTCGACATCGACCCGGCGATCCTGATCGACCTCGGCATCATCCCGGCCGACCCGGACGGACCGGCCGGCACCGACCCGGACACCCCGGCGACCCGGACCGCGGCGGCGCCGGTCGGGTAGCCGTCCGCGCCGACCGGTCCGGTGGCACCACCTGGGCGACCCGCCCTGGTGGTGCCGCCGTCGGTGGCCGGCACCGGCCCGGCCAGCCGGCCCAGCCGGCTACGCACGCATTCCGGCCGGCACCGGCCGGTTTCCAGCTGCCGCCCGGCGGGCCCCGGGTGGCCGCGGCGCGGCCGTCCCCGGATCAGCCGCCGCCGGGCCGGCCGGCTGGGCGCTCAGGCGGTGCCGAGGTTGGCCGGGAAGCCGCCGGTGGCGATGGGGCCCCAGCGGTCGATCGTGAGCCGGATGAGGGACTTGTTCTGGCGGGCCATGGCGGCGCGGTAGTCGTCCCAGTCGGGGTGCTCGCCGGCGATGCAGCGGTAGTAGCCGATCAGGCCGTCCAGCGCCGCCGGCATGTCGAGCACCTCGGCGCGGCCGTCGATCTGGACGTACGGACCGTCCCAGTCGTCGGACAGGATGCAGATCGACGCGCGCTCGTTCCGGCGGGCGTTGCGGGTCTTGGCCCGGTCGGGGTAGGTGGAGATGACGATCAGGCCGTCGTCGACGCCGCAGGCGACCGGCGACAACTGCGGCCGGCCGTCGGCGCGGGTGGTGGCGAGCAGCCCGTGGTGCCGCACCCGGACGAAGTCCAGCAGCTCGGCCAGGTCCACCCGCGCGGCGGTCGCGATCCTCGGTGCCATTCCGGGCACTTTTCCACACCGCGCCGGGGCCTGCGACGCGGCCGGCTCAGCGGCGGGGTTGATGCGCGCGGACCTGGCGGATGATCGTGATCAGCAGGATCACGACGCCGGCGAGCAGGCCGACGACGAGGCCGGCGATTTCCAGGCCGAACCGGAGCCGGCCGTCCGGCCCGACCGCGAGAACCGCGCGCGGGCCGTCGCCGTCGGCCGCATAGCCGGATCTGATCAGGTAGGCGCCGGGGCGGTCGACGGTGAACCGGGCGATCAGCCGGCCGGCATAGCTGCCGGACTGGTAGGTGAACTCACCGGACGGGACCCGCACCGGCACCGGCTCCTGCGTGTCGGCCGCGACCACGGTCACCTGCAGGCCGGTCCCCTCGACCGGTGCCCTGATCACCTCGCCACCGAGGACCGACTCGTACTCGTAGGCGACCGCATACGACCCCGGGTTCAGCGCGACCCGGCCCTCGCCGGGCGCCAGCACCCGGGTGGCATGCGCCGGGAACGCGAGCAGGTCGCGGAACATCAGCGCCAGCGAGAGGATGCCGACCACCAGGAACGCGGCACCGATCGCGTACCACCACCCGCTCGGCGCCTTCCGTGCCGGCGCCGCCCACATCGACGGCGGTGGCATGCTGCCCGGCTGTCCCGCGGGGTTCGGGTACACGGCGATCACCTCCGCAACCCCCGCGGACGCGGGGCACCGATCCTGGGACGGGTGGCACCGGATGGCCGTTGCCGCGGCCAGCCCAACCGGCCCCTAAGGGCAACCCGCGCGTCGCCGGCCGGCCGATCACCGGCAATCCGATTACCCCGGCGGCGGACGGGGGTATGTGCGGGTTGGGTAGTTCTGACCGGGAGGCGATCATCCATGACGGTATGGCGTGGCGTTGTCGTGACGGGTCTCCTGGCGGCCGGGCTGGTCGCTGCCACCCCGGCGGCAGCGGCGCCGGGCACCGCCGGCCCGGCGAAGCAGGCGGTGGCGGTCGGGTACGGCGGGGCCGTCTCGACGGTGGATCTCGACGCGACCAGGGCCGGGATCGAGGTGCTGCGCGCCGGCGGGAACGCGGTGGACGCCGCGGTCGCGGCCGCGGCCACGCTCGGGGTGACCGAGGCGTACTCGGCCGGCATCGGCGGCGGCGGCTTCTTCGTGTTCCGGCAGGGCGGCACCGGTCGGGTGTTCACGCTGGACGGCCGGGAGACGGCGCCGCGGGCGATGACACCGACCGCGTTCATCGACCCGGCGACCGGCCAACCGCTGGCGTTCGCGGACGCGGTCACCAGCGGCCTGTCGGTCGGCACGCCGGGGACGCCGGCGACCTGGGCCACCGCGCTGCGCAACTGGGGCACGCTGAGCCTCGGCCGGGTGCTGCGGCCGGCGATCGGCGTGGCCCGGCGCGGGTTCGTGGTGGACGCGACGTTCCAGCAGCAGACCGCCGCGAACGCGGCCCGGTTCGCGCACTTCACATCCACCTCGGCGCTGTACCTGCCGGGCGGGCAGCCGCCCCGGGTGGGTAGCCGGCTGGCCAACCCGGACCTGGCCGACACCTACGAACTGCTCGGCCGCCGCGGGGTGGACGCGCTCTACCACGGCGTGCTCG
Source organism: uncultured Actinomycetota bacterium (assembly GCA_963714145.1). GTDB lineage: Bacteria > Actinomycetota > Actinomycetes > Mycobacteriales > CADCTP01 > JBBWZH01. The sequence continues at coordinate 6,729,393 of OY970235.1, forward strand.
CCGGCGAGATCGTCGACACCGTGCGGCGGCCGCCGGTGACCCCGGGCGACCCGTATCTCGCCCGGCCGGGCCTGCTGCGCGAGCCGGACCTGGCCGCGTACCGGGCGATCGGGCGGGCCCCGACCCACGTGCGCTACCACGGGCTGGACGTCTACAGCATGGCCCCGCCGTCGTCGGGCGGCACGACGGTCGGCGAGGCGCTGAACATCCTGGGCCGCGTCCCGTTCCCGGCCACCGACCCGGTCCAGTCGCTGCACTACTACCTGGAGTCGACCCGGCTCGCGTACGCCGACCGCAACCGGTACGTCGGCGACCCGGACCAGGTCGCGGTGCCGACCGGCGAACTGCTCTCCCCCGGGTTCGCCGCCGAACGGGCCTGCCGGATCGACCCGCGGCAGGCGGCGACCAGCCCGGTGCCGCCGGGCAGCCCGGACGGCCGGTACGGCGGCTGCGGCAGCACCGGCGCGGCTGCCGCCCAGCCGGTCGAAGGCACCAACACCAGTCACCTCGTCACCGCCGACCGGTGGGGCAACGTGGTCGCGTACACGCTCACCATCGAGCAGACCGGCGGCAGCGGCATCGTCGTCCCGCACCGCGGCTTCCTGCTCAACAACGAACTGACCGACTTCAACTTCGCGCCCACCCAGGGCACCGCGGCCGACCCGAACCTGCCCGCGCCGGGTAAGCGGCCACGCAGCTCGATGTCGCCGACCATCGTGACCCGGGACGGCGCGCCGTTCCTGGCGGTCGGCTCCCCCGGCGGCGCCACCATCATCACGACCGTCCTGCAGGTACTACTGAACCGGCTGGATCTCGGCATGACGCTGCCGCAGGCGATCGCCGCACCCCGGGCCAGCCAGCGCAACGCGGCGGCCGGCGAGGCCGAGCCCGACTTCCTGGCCCGCTACGGCACCGCCCTGGCCGGGTTCGGGCAGGCATTCAGCACCAACCCGGAGATCGGCGCGGCGACCGGGCTGGAGTTCCTCGGCCGCGGCCGGGTACTGGCCGCCGCCGAACCGACCCGCCGCGGCGGCGGCAGCGCCATGGTGCTCCGTCCCGCCGCCGGTTCGCCGCCGGCCGGCTGACGGCAGCGGGCCCCTCCCGCTGCCGGCGGCCGGCTGTGCCGGGAGCACGTGGCGCCCGGATCGATGGGTCAAGGCTGACGCTGGTGCCACTGAGCGCAGACTCGGCCAGATTGCCTGGATTTAACGGGCTGTTTGGCCCGCATTGGACCCGGCTGGACTCGACTGAGCGGTGGTCGGAAGCGTGCCGGCACCGGCCGGACGCGCCGCGGTTGGTCTGGAGGGGTCGTCATGCGTCAGCTGGAGAAGCTCGCCCGGGTCGCGGTGGCAGCCGGCGCGCTGCTGGTGCTCGGTGTCGGCTCGGCCGGGCCGGCCGCAGCCAGTGGCGGCGGCGGTGGGAACCCGCCGACCGGCACTCCGGTGCTGGCCACGGTGACGTTCGCGCCGGCAACGGTCGTCGGCGGCGGGGCGGCGACCGGGACGATCACGTTCGGCTCGGTGACCGACGGCGCGATCCCCTCGCTGACCAGCAGCAACCCGGCGGTGGTGAGCGTGCCGACCGAGATGATCGTGCCCGGGCGGCAGTCCAGGGGCTTCTACCCGGTGACGACCAGCCCGGTGGCCGCGACCACGGCCGTGACCATCACGGCGAGCTCGTTCGGGGTCACCCGCACCGGCACGCTGACCGTGACGCCGGGCACCCCACCGGCCGCGGACAGCGTCCGGGTCAACAGCGCCAGCTGGTCCAAGCGGCTACTCAAGATCAGCGCGGCCAGTTCCAACCCGAACGCGATCCTGAGCGTCTTCGGCGTCTCGTCCTTCGACGGGTCCCGGTTCCCCATGTTCACCGTGACCACCAGCCTCGGGCAGTTCTCCGACCAGCGCGGCTGGCTGGACAACCCACAGAACATCGTCGTGCAGAGCAACTTCGGCGGATCCGCGGCCTCGACCGTACGGGGGTAGCGCGGAGCGGATGCCGGCCAGGCGAGGGCGTAGCGGCTCGCCTTTCCGCCGCGTCCATGGCGCGGGAGGATCGCGAGGTCCCGCGGCCTGATCCTGAGCCGTCGACCCCGGCGGACCACCTGGGGTGGGAATGTTGCAGGTGCAACTAACGCTGCGGCAGTATCACGCCAGAGGAAAGGACGACACCATGCCTGCGGTCACCGTCAACGACATCCTGGCTCTGCCCCGGCTGGAGCAGCCCGATCCGGCGGCGGTCCGGCGGCCGGTCCGGTCGGTAACGACCGCGCCGAGCGGGCTGGAGGGCGAGGGCTTCCCGGTCCGGCGCGCGTTCGCCGGGGTGGATATGCGCACGCTCGACCCGTTCGTACACATGGATCAGATGGGCGAGGTCGAGTACGCGGCCGGCGAGCCGAAGGGCACGCCGTGGCACCCGCACCGGGGCTTCGAGACGGTCACGTACATGATCGACGGTGTGTTCGAGCACCAGGACTCGCAGGGCGGCGGCGGGGTGATCACCAACGGCGACACCCAGTGGATGACCGCCGGCTCCGGCCTGCTGCACATCGAGACACCGCCGGAGCACCTGGTCATTTCCGGCGGGCTGTTCCACGGCATCCAGCTCTGGGTGAACCTGCCGGCCAAGGACAAGTGGGCCACGCCGCGCTACCAGGACATCCGCGCCGGCAAGGTCGCCCTGCTGTCCTCTTCGGACGGTGGGGCGCTGGTCCGGGTGATCGCCGGCTCGGTCGGCGGGCACGACGGTCCCGGCGTGACGTACACGCCGATCAGCCTGCTGCACGCGACCGTCTCGCCCGGCGCCACCCTCGAACTGCCCTGGCAGCAGGACTACAACGCGTTGGCGTACGTGCTCTCCGGCCACGGCAGTGCCGGCACCGACCGGCGCCCCATCCACAGTGGACAGTTGGCCGTCTTCGGCCCCGGCGACGTGATCACCCTCGGTGCGGCCGGCCAGCAGGACGGGAACGCACCGGCGCTGGACGTGCTGGTGCTCGGCGGCCGGCCGATCCGGGAGCCGATCGCCACCTACGGGCCGTTCGTCATGAACAACCGGGCCGAGGTCGTACAGGCCTTCGAGGACTACCAGGCCGGCCGGCTGGGCACCATCCCGGCCACCGCCCGGCACTGACCCCCTGAGACCGTGGTGTCCACTGTGGACTAGTCCACGGTGGACACCACGGCGTCGGGCAGGCCAGCGGCACGGTAGATGTCGCCGGCCCGGCGCGCGTGCTGGTCCGCCTCGGCTGACCGGTTGAGGTCGCGGTACGCCTGGGCGACGCCCTGGTGCGCCCGCGCCTCGTCCAGCCGCTGGCCCAGTTCACCCGCGATGCGCAGTGCCGCGTCGTACCGGGTCAGCGCGGCGACCGGGTCGCCGGTCTCGCGCAGCGTCTCGGCCAGCCCGAGCAGTGCCTCGCACTCGTTGTTCCGGTCGCCGTTGTCCTGGGACCGGGCCAGCGCCTCCCCGTGATGTTCCAGCGCCTCCCGGTGCCGTCCCAGCTGCCGGTACGTCTCGCCGAGGCTGGCCAGCACGTAGGTCTGACCGGCCCAGTCGTGGATGTCCCGGATCACGGCCAGCGCGGCCGCCAGGTGCGCCAGCGCCGGCGCCGGCTCGCCGGCCTGCCGGTGCGTGTTGCCGAGCCCGACCAGCGCGTACGCCTCGCCCTGCCGGTGCCCGGTCTGCCGGGCCAGCGCGAGCGCCGCCCGGTGGTGGTCGAGCGCCGCCGGGTACCGCCCGGCGACCCGGTGCACCTCGGCCAACCCGATCAGGGCGGAGGTCTCGCCGATCCGGTCGCCCAGCTCGCGCAGCCGGCGCAGCGCCCGCTCGTAGTGGTCCAGCGCAGGCTCCAGCCGGCCCACCATCCGGTAGACCTCGCCGAGCGTGCCGAGCGCGTACGCCTCGCCGCTGTGGTCGCCGATGCTGGCCGCCAGCGCACGGGCCCGCTCCAGGTGCTCGAGCGCGAGGTCGTGCCGGCCGACGATCCAGTGCACCTCGCCGAGCCCGCTGAGCGCCGCCCGCTCCCCGCGCCGGTCGCCGCGCTCGCGGGCCAGCTCCAGCGCCTGCCGCTGCCAGTCGACCGCCTCGTCGTGCCGGCCGAGTATCCGCGTCACGTCGCCGAGCCCGACCAGCGCCCTTACCTCACCGGCGCCGTCGGCCAGCTCGCGGGCCGCCCGCAGCGCGTTCTCCTGCAACGCCCGCAGGTCCTGGTAGCGCGCCCGGGTACGCAGGTGCCGGCCCAGCAGTTGGGACAACGTGACCGCGTACCCCGGCAGGCCGTGCTCGGCCGCGTACCCGGCCGCGGCGATCACGTTGTCGTGCTGGGCGTCCAGCCAGTCCCGCGCGCTGGCCGCGTCGGGCAGCGGCGGCCGCGGGCCGGCCGGCTGGGCCACCGCCGGGCGCAGGTCACGCTCGGCCGGGTAGCCGGCGTCCATCGCGCCGGCCGCGGCGTGCGCGTAGTGGTCGAGCAGCCGGATCAGCGCGGCCCGCCGGTCCGCCTCGGTCTCGTCCCGCTCCGCCCGGTCGGCCGCGTAGGCCCGGAGCAGGTCATGGAACGCGTAGCGGCTGCCCGCCGGCCGCGCCAGCAGCGCGCTGTCGGCCAGCCGGGCCAGCAGGGTCCGCGCCCCGGGCAGGCCGGTGCCGGCCAGCGCGGCGGCGTCGTACGGGTCCGCGTCGGTGCCGGGCAGCAGGCCGAGCAGCCGGAACAGCCGCCGCTCGGCCGTCCCGAGGCTGGCGTACGAGACCGCGAACGCGGCGCTGATGCTGCGCTCGCCGTCGTCCAGCAGCGCGAGCCGCTCGTGCTCGTCGGCCAGCAGCCGGTCCAGCTCGGCGAGCGAGCCGAACGCGCCGTCCCGGTACCGGGCGGCGACGATCCGCAGTGCCAGCGGCAGGCGCCCACAGCGCGCCACGACCCGCGGCACCGGTCCTTCGCCCGCGGCGACGCCGGCTATCCGGCTGAACAGCTCGGCGGCCGGCTCCCCGCCCAGCGCGTCGAGGCTCAGGTACGGCACGTCGTCCAGCGCGGTCAGCCGGCGCCGGCTGGTGATCACCACCCGGCAGCCCGGCACCGCCGGCAGCAGCGGCCGCACCTGCGCCCCGGTACGCGCGTTGTCCAGGATCAGCAGCAGCTCCCGACCGGCGACCGTGGCCTGGTAGAGCGCGGCCCGGTCGGCGGCGTCGGCCGGCACCCGCTCCGGCGGTACGCCCAGCAGCCGGAGCAGCCGGTCCAGCGCCTCGGCCGGCGCCAGCGGCTGCGCGTCCGGGGTGTAGCCGAGCAGGTCGAGGAACACGGTGCCGTCCCGCAGCGTGCCGGCCAGCAGCCGGCCGGCATGCAGTGCCAGCTCGGTCTTGCCGACACCCGCCATCCCGTCCACCGCGCAGACCGGACTGGCCAGCCCTTCGACCGGCGGGCTGGCGTCGAGCAGGGCGCAGAGCCGGCGTAGCTCCTCGTCCCGGCCGAGGAAGTGCCGGGCCAGCCGGGGCAGGCCGGTCACCGGCCCGTCGGCGGAAGCCGGAACCGGCTGCTCCGGCCGCGCCGCGCCGGTTGCCTGCAAAACGGGGTCGGCCAGCAGGATGCGCTGGTGCAGGTCGCGCAGCCGCGGGTCCGGCTCGATGCCCAGCTCGCTGCTGACCAACTGGCGCACCCGCTGGTACGCGGCCAGCGCGTCCGCCTGCCGACCGGCCCGGTAGAGCGCGAGCATCAGCAGCTCCCACAGGCCTTCGCGCAGCGGGTGCTCGGCCAGCAGCAGCTCCAGTTCGCCGGCGACCCGGGCGGGGTCGGTCGGCAGCTCGGCCGCGATCCGGGCCTGCACCGCGTCCAGCCGCAGCTCGGCGAGCCGGGCCGCCTCCGCCGCAAGGGAGTGCCCGGCCGCACCGCCGCGGTGATCGCCGCCGGGCAGATCGCCGCCGAGCAGATCGCCACGCCAGATCGCGAGCGCCGACGCGAGCAGGTGCACGGCCCCGGCGTCCCCGGCGGCGACCGCGCGCCGGCCCTGCTCGACCAGGTTGGCGAAGACCCGCGCATCGACCTGGTCCGGCCGGGTGGCGAGCAGATACCCGGGGCGCCGGGTGACCAGCAGCCGGCCGTCCGGATCACCCAGCAGCCGGCGCAGCCGCAGCACGTAGGCCTGGACGAGCTTGCCCGCGCCGGCCGGGGGATCGGCCGACCAGAGCTCGTCGACCAGCCGGCCCGCGCTCACCGGGTGCCCGGCGCCGAGCGCGAGCAGGGCCAGCAGCGCGCGCTGTTTCGGCGCGGTGACCACCACCCACCGATCGCCGACCAGAGCCTCGACCGAGCCCAGCAGCCGGAACCGTACCGCCACGCGAACCGCCGATCCGACCAGAAACCCGCTACAGCGGCATCCGGGCAGATACCGGCTGTTGTGCGCGCAGTATCGCCACAAACGGGCGCCCCCGACAACGCCGGGGGCGCCCGCTTCGCACGATCTCTGGGTCAGAACATCGCCACCCCGCCGCCTTCGATGAACTGGCCGGGCACCGCGACCGGGCCGATCGGGTCCGGCGGCGGCACGGGGAGCGGCCACCACCAGATGATGATCACGACCACGATGATCACGACCTGGTAGCCCCCACCGTTCCAGATGGTCCCGATGTGGCTGCCTGGCGCGACCACCCCGGTTGCCGTCAGCCGCACCGACCCCCAGCTGGTCCCAGTGCGTCGCAACGCGTGCACGGCGCCATCGGTGCCGGCGTACGCGATCGCTACCTGCCCGTTCAGCGTGGCAGCACTGAGCCCGGCAGCGGGCGGGGCGGGGGGCGACGGGATCGGTCGCGGGTTCGACAGCACACCCGATGGCGGGAGCGGCGCTACTCGCGGCGTGCCGTCGCCGCCCACATAGACCACGTTTGCGTCGGTGCCCGAACTGGTGGTGGCCACGCCGCCGCCGACCACCGGGGTGGACCCGAGGATGCCCCCCGCCGGCCGGGTGCCGGGCACTTCGTACTGCCGCCATGCGCCCGGGCTGCCGCAGAACATCGGGCTTGGCACCGGGCATCGGATCGCGATGACCGCCCGGCTCGTGGTGATCGAGGCCACCAGCGTGCTGCCGTCCGGCGCGGTGCTCGCGCCCAGCGGCGCGCCCGGCGAGAACAGCCCGACCGCGCTGATCGGCAGCGGGTCCTCCGGCGGCAATGGCAGATTCGGGTCGAGCTGCAGGACCAGCATCCGGCCAGTCGTGCCGATGAGGTACAGGTACGCCCTCGATCCGCTGCCCGTCACGGTGAGCTCGCCGCCTGGTGGAGCCAGCTGTGGCGGGCTGACCGGCCGGATCGCCAGCCAGCCGCCATCCTGCCAGCGCAGGTCCAGCACGGCGCCGTTGTGGCCGACCGTCTGCACGTCCAGCGACCCGTCCGGCCAGCGCAGCACGCTCACCGGCGCGCCGGCCGGCGCCAGCCCGGCCGGGCTGACCTGGACCGCCGGCGACCACTGGGTCTGGCCCAGTTGCTGGGTGGCCCAGAACGCGCCGTTGGCGCCGATCGTCACGACCGTGGTCGCGGCGGTTTCGGTGGCCGGCCGCGGCACGGCGAGCGCGGTGGGCGGCATCGCGGCGCCGAACGCCAGCGCGGCCAGCGTCCCGGCCGCGACCGCCCGGCGCCGCCACCTCGCGGCCCGCAGCCGGCTTCGAAGTACGTGTTCCAACACGGTGGTTCCTCCGATCAGCGGGGTCCGGCTGGCCAGGCCAGCCGGCGGTGCACCGACCCTGCCGCCCCCCGGTGCACCCCCGGTGTACGCGCGGTTCACCCGCTCCCCAGCCGGCCGCCGGCGAGCCGTAGCGTGCTCAGGCATGGGGTTCGAGTTGATCTGTGAGATCGAGCCGTCGCCCCGGCCCGATCTCAAGCACGTCCGGCACCAGATCGGGGTGCTGAGCCGGGTCGCCGACGCGTTCCTGGTCCCGGACAACCACCGTGGCCAGGCCACCGTGTCCAGCGTGGCGGTGGCGCACGAGGTGGAGGCGATGGGTGGCCGGACGATCGCCTGCCTCAACTCCCGCGACCGCAACCTGCTCGGCTTCCGCCGCGACCTGCTCACCGCCGCCGCGTACGGGGTGGACCAGTTCCTGTTCGTGGCCGGTGACAAGCCCACCGCCGGCGGCCGCACCAGCGACCTGACCGTCCGGTCGATGCTGGACGAGGTGCACGGGCTGCCGGCCGACCCGGCCTTCGCCGGCACCGCGCCGTTCCGGGCCGGCGTGGCCACCGGGCTACGCCCGCTGCCGGCCTGGAAGCAGGCGGCCGACTTCGTGTTCGTCCAGGTCAGCTACTCGGTCGACGCGTTGCTGCGCTGGCGCGAGACGGTCCGCCTGGACGTACCGGTGTACGCCGGGGTGATGGTGCTGGCCAGCGCGGCGATGGCGGCCCGGATCGCGGCCACCATCCCGGACATCGAGATCCCGGCCGATCTGGTCGAGCGGGTCGCCGCCGACCGGATGGCCGGGGTGGACGCGGCCTGCGCGCAGATCCTCGCGCTGCGCGACACCGGCGCCTTCGACGGCGTGCACCTGGTCCCGGTCGCCCGCTACCGCGAGGTCGCCGCCCAACTGGAATCGGCCAGCCGCAACCCGACCAGCTGACCGCCCGGCCGGCGGCGGTCCGGTCAGTAGGTGAAAGTACTGACCAGCCGGCGCATCTCGGCGGCCAGGCCGGCCAGGTCACGCGCCGCTTCCTCGGTCTTCGCGACACCGTCGGTGGTCTTCGCGGCGGCCTCGCTCGCCGCGCTGACCCCGTCGGCGATCTCGGCCGAGCCGGTGGCCGCCCGCGCGACCCCGCGGCGCATCTCGGCGGTGGTCGCGGTCTGCTCCTCGACCGCGGTCGCGATCGTGGTCTGGGTGTCGCTGATCTCGGCGACGATCTCGCTGATCTGACCGATCGCGCTGACCGCTGCCGCCGACTCCGTCTGGATCGCCTCGATCCGCTGGGTGATCGCCCCGGTGGCCCGGGCGGTCTCCTGGGCCAGATCCTTGACCTCGCTGGCGACCACCGCGAAGCCCTTGCCGGCGGCGCCGGCCCGGGCTGCCTCGATGGTCGCGTTCAGGGCGAGCAGGTTGGTCTGCTCGGCGATCGAGCTGATCATGCGCACCACGTCGCCGATCTCGCCGGACGAGGCGCTGAGCCGCGCCACGGTCGCGTGGGTGTCGGCGGCGACCCGGACGGCCGTCGCGGCCACGGTCGCCGCGTGGCCCGCGTTGCGGGCGATCCCGTCGATCGCGGCGCCCATCTCCTCGGCACCGGCGGCTACCGTGGCGACGTCGTCGGAAACCTGGGCCGCCGTACCGGACACCGCCTGGTTCTGCCGGGCGGCGTCCTGCGCGGTGCCGCCCATCTCGTTGCTGATGTCCAGCAGCCGCTCCGCCGAGGAACCGAGTGTCTCGGCGGTGACCCCGATACCGCCGATGCTGCGGCGCAGGTCGTGCAGGAACTCCCGCAGACCCAGGCCCATCCGGCCGATCTCGTCCTGGCCGGTGACGGTGATCTCCTGGGTCAGGTCGCCGCGACCGGCCGCCTCGACGACGGCGAGGATCTGGCCGGTCTGATTGACGGTCCGGTTGACCGCCCGCCGGATCAGCAGGCCCACCGCCCCGATGCAGAACCCGGTCAGCACGATCAGGATGGCCATCAGCCGGCGCGAATCGGCACCCGACTTGTTGGCCAGCGCGGTGTAGCTGTCCCCGAAGTCGCCGATCGCGGCGGTCAACTCGTCGAACCGCTTGTCGAACGCCTCCTGCGCCGCCACCACCGCGGCGAGGTCCTTCGTGCCCACCGCCGCCCCGCCCGACGACACCGCCTCGACCGCCTTGCCGGCCTGGATGTACGCGGCCAGCACGGGCGCGATGTTGGCGAACGCCTGCGTCACCGCCGGCCCGGCACCGAGACCGGCCAGCAGCCGCTGGTTCTCGGCGGTCGCCTCGGTCAGCGTGAGCAGCCGCTCGTCAAGATCCGCGGTGGCCGCCTTCCGTTCCTCTGCACTGTCCGAAGTGGACAGCAGCAGGGTGTCATAGGCGATGGCGTGGTTGGCGCCGTCGGTCTCGCCCTGGTTGTAGAGCGCCTGATTGATCACGTTCATGTCCAACACCGTCTGTTGCTGACCGGCGATCGCGTTCCAGCCGATCGCGCCCACCCCGGCCGAGACGAGCACCGCGAACACGGTGAGCGCCAAGATCTTGGCGCTGATCGACCCGAGCAGTTTCATCCGTGGCTCCGTTCTGGTGTCCCGCGGTCGCCCAGCAGGTCGATTCGGCGACCCGGCTCGGCAACTGAGGACAATGTGGACTCGTCCGGTCCGCCGCTACGCATTACTGCGTACCGCGCTTACCGCCGGGAGCGGACGAGCGGCGCCGCCCGAGCGCCTAATCTCGACGGCATGGACCTGCCGACGCGGATCAGCCGAGCCGCGGTGGCCGACGCGCTACTGGCGCTGGCCACCGCGGTCGTGATCCTGTTCGGCACCCCGCATGCCGCCGAACTGCAGGTGCCGGAGCGGGTAGCCGTGGACCGGGTCGGCTACCTGTTGCTGGCCATCGCGGTGGCCGGTCTGCTGCCCCGCCGGCGGGCCCCGCTGGTCGCGCTCGGGATCACCGCCGGCGCCACCTCGGTCTACCTCGCGATCGGCTACCCGTACGGGCCGGTGCTCTTCACGGTCGGGCTGGCCACGTACGCGGTGGCCAGCCGGCTGCCGTTGCTGCGCTCGCTGGCGGCCTGCCTGGCCGCGCTGGCCGTCGCGCTGCCGGTGGTGATCTACTCCGGGTTGAGCCGGCCGACCCCGCACGCAACCGGTTGGCTGGTGGCCTGGTCGGGTTGGCTGCTGGTGCCCTGGACGGCTGGCACCGTGGTCCGGCTGCGCCGGGACGCGGTCGCCCGGGCCAGGGCCGACGACCTGCGCCGGGCCGCGTACGAGGAACGGCTGCGGGTGGCCCGGGAGGTGCACGACGTGGTTGGGCACGGACTGGCGGTGATCAACATGCAGGCCGGCATCGCCCTGCACGTGCTGGACCGGCGCCCGGAGCAGGCCCGGGTCGCGCTGGCCGCGGTCAAGCAGACCAGCAAGGACGCCCTGGCCGAGCTCCGCGCCGCGCTCGCCGTCTTCCGCGAACCGGCGGACGGCCCGGACCGACCCGGTCCGGTCGGCGGCGGGGCCGGCCGGCCGGGCGGCGGGCTGGACGGCGCTGTCCAGGCACGGCAGCCGGTCCCCGGCCTCGGTCAGCTCGACACCCTGCTCGGTGCCATGCGGGACGCCGGCCTGCCGGTGGAGCTGACCCGTACCGGCGAGCCGGCCGACCTGCCCGCGGTGGTCGACCACGCCGCCTACCGGATCGTGCAGGAATCGCTGACCAACGTGCTGCGGCACGCGGTACCGGCCCGGGCCAGGGTCTGGCTTGGCTACCAGCCGGCCGAGCTGACCGTGCGGGTGACCGATGACGGCGCGCCGGTCGCGGCCGTCCAGCCGGGGCACGGCATCGCCGGGATGCGCGAGCGCGCGGTCGCGGTCGGCGGCACGCTCGCGGCCGGCCCGCTGCCCGGCCGCGGCTTCCAGGTCAGCGCCCAGCTACCGGTCGGGGACGACGCGTGATCCGGGTGGTCGTGGCCGACGACCAGGCGCTGGTCCGGGTCGGGCTGAAGGTGCTCCTGGATACCGAGGACGACCTGGAACTGGTCGGCGAGGCGGAGAACGGGCAGGTCGCGGTCGAGGTGGTCCGGCGCACCCGGCCGGACGTGGTGCTGATGGACGTCCGGATGCCGGTGCTGGACGGGATCGGGGCGCTCCGCCAGATCGTCGCCGACCCGGCGCTGGCGCACACCCGGGTCGTCGTGCTGACCACGTTCGAGCTGGACGAGTACGTGTTCGAGGCGCTGCGCGGCGGCGCCAGCGGCTTCCTGATCAAGGACACCGAGCCGGCCGAACTGCTCCGCGCGGTCCGGGTGGTGGCCGCCGGCGAGTCGCTGCTGTCGCCGTCGGTGACCCGCCGGGTGATCGGCGAGCTGGCCGCCCGCGCGTCCCGGACGACCACCCCGCACCCGGAGCTGGGCCGGCTCACCGACCGGGAACGGGAGATCGTCGGCCTCGTCGCGGCCGGTCTGTCCAATGAGGACATTGCCCGGCAACTCGTGCTCAGCCCGGCCACCGTCCGCACCCACGTCAGCCGGGCGATGGTCAAGCTGCACGCTCGCGACCGGGCCCAGCTCGTCGTCTTCGCGGTCCAGTCCGGCCTGTCCTGATCGACCGTCCGGACCGTCCGAGCTGACCGAACCTGACCGGACCCGTCCGGATCGGATCGTGCGGACGGGACGGATCGGACGGACCGGACCCGCGGCTCCAGCCCGGAACCGGACGAGCCGGTCCGGTTCGCCGCCGACCCGGGTCCGCTGCCGGCCCGGCGCGGTCGATCGAGGGCAAGACGGACGACACCCGGCTAGCCGGCGGGCAGCCGAACGCGCCGGACCTCGTCCCGTCCTACCGTGGCAGCACACCCCGGCTCGGGGTGTCCTGGACCGGCGCCCCGGCTCGGTCCACCTGGGTTTCCGCGCCGGTACGGCGGTCGACGTGTTCGGCCCGCCGTTTGCTGGCGGCCCCGGTCGCGCAGACATCCGGGGCCAGCCGGCACCGCGTCGCGCCGGAACCCAACAGCACCACCGGCAGGAGGCTGATCATGGCAGTGAGCCACGTCCTTGCGAACCCGTGACCCCATGGCCGACCCGTCGCCGGCCGGCGGCCGGGTACCGATCCCGGACCCGACGCTGCTCACCACGGAGGCGCTGCAACGGGAGATCGCGCACCTCCGCGAGCTGCTGACCGCCCAGATCGACGACGTGCGGCGGCAGATCAACGAGGCCGACCTGCGGTACCAGCAGCGGTACGAGGCGCAGACGAAGGCGCTGGACGCCGCTCGGGTGGCCGCGGACACGGCCATGCAGGCGGCCCTGGCGGCGGCGGAGAAGGCGGTCTCGAAGGCCGAGGCCGCCGCCGAGAAGCGGTTCGACGCCGTGTCCGCGCGGGTCGACGACCTGAAGGAGGACTCGGCACACACGTTTGCCGGCATCCAGGTCCAGCTGGCCGGGTCGGTCGGCCGCGGGGCGGGGCTGAGCGCCGGCTGGGGGTACCTGGTCGCCGGGGTCGGGCTGGTCGCCGCCATAGTCGCGATCGTGCTGGCGGTGCTGCCACAGTGACCCAGCGCGTACCAACCCCGGCGCCGAGCTCCCGCGGCCCGGGACCGTCCAGATCGGACTGAGTCCGATGTGGACGGTCAGCCGGGCGGCTCGGCCGCGACCGCTTCGGCGATCTCGACGGTGTTCAGCGCGGCGCCCTTGCGCAGGTTGTCGCCGACCAGGAACAGCTCGAGCGTGTTCGGAAAGTCCAGTGCCTGCCGGATCCGGCCGACGTAGGTGGCGTCCGTGCCGACAGCGTCCGCCGGGGTGGGGAAGATGCCTGCCGCGGCGTCGTCCAGCACGACCACGCTGGGCACCGCCGCCAGCGCGGCCCGGGCCGCCTCGACGCTGACCGGACGATCGAACGTCGCGTGCACGGCGACCGAGTGCGTGGTGACCACCGGCACCCGGACGCAGGTCGCCGACACCGCCAGGCCGGGGATGCCGAGGATCTTCCGCGATTCGTTGCGGATCTTCAGCTCCTCCGAGGACCAGCCGGCGTCGCGCGCCGAGCCGGCCCAGGGCACCACGTTCAGCGCCAGCGGCGCCGGGAACGGCGACTCGTCCGGCAGCCCGGCCGAGGCCAGCGCCTTGCGCACATCGCCGGCCACCTGGCCGACGGAGGAGTCGCCACCGACCGCGGCCAGCTCCGCGTACAGCCGGTCGACGCCGGCCTGACCGGCCCCGGAAGCGGCCTGGTACGACGCCGCCACCAGCGCGGTCAGCCCGAAGCCGCGGTGCAGCGCGCCGAGCGCGACCACCATGGCCAGGGTCGTGCAGTTCGGGTTGGCGATGATGCCGCGCGGCCGGTTCCGGATCGCGTCCGGGTTCACCTCGGGTACCACCAGCGGCACGTCCGGGTCCATCCGGAATGCGCCGGAGTTGTCCACCACCACCGCGCCGCGGGCGGCCGCGATCGGCGCCCACTGCGCCGAGACCTCGTCCGGGACGTCGAACATGGCGACGTCCACGCCGTCGAACACGTCCGCGGCGAGTGCCTGTACCGGGACCTCGACGCCGCGTACCGGCAGCAACCGACCGGCCGAGCGCGGCGAGGCGATCAGCCGCACCTCACCCCACGGGTCCGGCCGGACCGCGGCCCGCTCGGTCAGGATGGACAGCAGCACGCTGCCGACCGCGCCGGTGGCGCCCACCACCGCGAGGGTCGGCCGGCGGGCCGCCGCCTGCCCCGCGGCCCCCGGCCGCGGCCCGGTCACCGCCCGGTCCCGGCGTAGACGGTGGCCTCCACGTCGCCGCCGAGGTCGAACGCGTCGTGCACAGCGTTCACCGCCGACCGCACGTCCGAGTCGCGGCAGACGATCGAGATCCGGATCTCCGACGTGGAGATGATCTCGACGTTCACCCCCGCGTCGGCCAGCGCGCCGAAGAACTTCGCCGATACCCCGGGGTGCGAGCGCATCCCGGCACCGATCAGCGAAACCTTGCCGATGTGGTCGTCGTACAGCAGCGAGTCGAAGCCGACCGAGCCCTGCACCTTCTGCAGCGCGGCCATCGCGGTCGGACCGTCGGTCTTCGGCAGCGTGAACGAGATGTCGGTGCGCGAGGTGGCCGCCGCCGACACGTTCTGCACGATCATGTCGATGTTGATCTCGGCGTCGGCCAGGCAGCGGAAGATCGCCGCGGCCTCGCCCGGCTTGTCCGGCACGCCGACCACCGTGACCTTGGCCTCGCTGCGGTCGTGCGCGACACCGGTGATGATGGCCTGTTCCACGGGCAGATCCTCCGTCGAGCCGATGACCAGCGTGCCGTCCTGCTGGGTGAAGGACGAGCGGACGTGCACCGGGATGCCGTACCGCCGGGCGTACTCCACGCAGCGCAGCATCAGCACCTTCGCGCCGCATGCCGCCATTTCCAGCATTTCCTCGTAGGTGATCCGGTCCAGCCGGCGGGCCCGGGGCACTATCCGCGGGTCGGCGGTGTAGACCCCGGCCACGTCGGTGTAGATCTCGCAGACGTCCGCGCCGAGCGCGGCGCCCAGGGCCACCGCGGTGGTGTCCGAACCGCCCCGGCCCAGCGTAGTTATGTCCTTTGTGGACTGTGAGACGCCCTGGAAACCGGCCACGATGGCGATCGCGCCGCCGTCCAGCGCGGCGCGGATGCGGCCGGGCGTGATGTCGATGATCCGGGCCTTGCCATGCGTGCTGTCGGTGATCACACCGGCCTGCGAGCCGGTGAACGAACGCGCCTCGAAGCCGAGCGTCGAGATCGCCATCGCCAGCAGCGCCATCGAGATCCGCTCGCCGGCGGTGAGCAGCATGTCCAACTCGCGCCCGGACGGCAGCGGCGAGACGTGTTTGGCCAGGTCCAGCAGTTCGTCGGTGGTGTCTCCCATGGCCGATACCACGACGACCACCTCGTGCCCCAGACGCCGGGTAGCGACGATGCGCTCGGCCACCCGCTTGATCCGCTCTGCGTCCGCGACCGACGAGCCGCCGTACTTCTGTACGACGAGCCCCACCCGGACCCTCCTCGTTCGTCCTGACCAGATGCCGTCGCCAGCCTACCGGCCGGGTCGGAACCGCCCGACTCGTTAAGCCGGCCGGAGTCGGGCCGGAACCTGGGGGCGGGCGGCAACATCGCAGGGTCCGACGACGTCATTCCACCGACCAGCGGACCCGGCACCGAGCCCGAACGGCGGTGTCGCGGCAGGAGGATAGGTTGTGCCGATGACCGTGCCGCCCGGCGGCCTCCTCCGCTACTGGTCGCTGGGGCTCGCTGCGATGCTCACTCCGGAGGCCACCTCATGACTGAGCCGGACGTTCTCGGCAGTGAGCCGGCGGCCGACGCGCCGCCACCCGGGGCAGCGCAACCGGGGGTGTGGGCCAGAGGGGTGCGCCGGTCGTTCGGCCCGGTGCACGCCGTGCAGGGCGTCGATCTGGACGCGCCACCCGGCCAGGTGACCGCGCTGGTCGGCCCGAACGGCTCCGGCAAGACGACGCTGCTGCTGGTGCTGGCCACGTTGCTGAGGCCGGACGCCGGCGACGTCCGGGTGGCCGGCTTCGACCCGATGACCCAGTCCGACCAGGTGCGGGCCCGGATGGGCTGGTCGCCGGACGTCTTCGGGCTCTACGACAACCTCACCGCCCGGGAGTACCTGGAGGTGATGGCCGCCGCGTACCGGGTACCGGTGGCCGCCCGGACCGAACGCGCGGACTACCTGCTGCAACTGGCCCGGCTGCCGGAGAAGGCGGACATGCCGGTACACAGCCTGTCCCGCGGGCAGAAACAGCGGCTCGGCCTGGTCCGCGCGCTGGTGCATGACCCGACCGTGCTGCTGCTGGACGAGCCCGCCTCCGGGTTGGACCCGCGCAGCCGGTCCGAACTGCGCGACCTGCTGCGACAACTGGCCGGCGAGGGCCGCACCGTGGTCGTTTCCAGCCACATCCTGTCCGACCTGGAGGAGGTCGCCGACCGGGTGGTGTTCGTGGACGCCGGGCGCACCGTCGGGCAGCACGACATCGACGACCTGCCGGCCAGTCAGGCGGTCCGCACCTACCGGCTGCGCGCGCTGGACCTGCCCGGGATGCGGTCCGCGCTGGAACGCTCCGGCTGGCCGTGCTCCGACGCCGGCCAGGCCGGGCTGGACGTACAGGTCACCGGCGGCGAGCCGGAGGCGGCCCGGCTACTGGCCAGCCTGGTCACCGCCGGCGTCCCGGTCACCGCGTTCGCGCCCCTCGGCGGCGCGCTGGAAGCCACCTACCTCAACCTGATGGAGGGCCGGTCATGAGGACCGCGCTGGCTGGGGTGATGACCGTGGCCCGGCTGGAGTTCCGGCTGCGGATCAGGGCCGGGCGGTGGCGCTGGCTGGTGGCCGCCTGGTTCGTGCTGCTGCTGGCGATCACCGCGCTGGTCCGGGCGTCGCTGACCGAGCGGAACCTGTCCACCGAGCAGGTCGAGGCCCGCGGCGCGGTCATGTTCGGGGTTGTGATGATCATTGTGCTGGCGCTGGCGCTGCTGGTCAGCCCGGCGCTGGCGGCCCAGTCGGTGAACGGCGACCGGGAACGCGGCACGCTGGCCACCTTGCAGGTGACCCGGCTGCGTCCGGGCGAGATCGCGGTCGGCAAGCTGCTCGCGTCCTGGAGCACCGCGCTGGTGTTCCTCGGCGTCACGCTGCCGCTGGCGCTCTGGTGCTTCGCCGAGGGCGGTCTGTCGGTGCTGCGGGTGTTCGGCGTCTACCTGGTGACCGCGCTGCTGCTCGGGGTGATCTGTGCGCTGGCACTGGCCTTGTCCGCGCTGCTGGCCCGCAGCACCACGTCCGGCGTGCTGGCCTACCTGACCGTGTTCGCCCTGTCGGTCGGCACGTTCATCGCGTTCGGCCTGGCCACCGTGCTCACCCAGGAACACGCCAAGGCCAGCACGGTCGGCTGCGCGTACGACGAGACCGGCAACGAGGTGCCCGGGTCGTGCGTGCCGCAGGAGTACGAGACCTCGGTGCCGCGGACCGACCGCACCTGGTGGCTGCTGGCCCCGAACCCGTTCGCGGTGCTGGCCGACTCGGCGCCGGCCGGCCCGACCCGCGAGGTCCGGGCGCCGGACGGCCGGTTGGTCCGGGAGGGGGTCTCGCTCGACCCGCTCGGCGCGATGTCCCGCGCGCTGCACCAGATCCGGGTCAAGCCGACGATCCAGGACAGCGGCATGGGCACCTTCTACGACGTCCCGGACGGCGTGGTCGGCAGCTCGGTCTGGCCGACCGGCCTGATCATCGACCTGCTGCTGGGCATCGGCGCGGTCTGGCTGACCGCCCGCCGGCTGCGCACCCCGACGTACAAGCTCGCCCGCGGCCAGCGGATCGCCTGAGCCCGGCTCGCCTGATCCGGCTCGCCTGATCCGGGGGCCTGACCGGGGGCTGGCGTGGGTTTCCCGGCGGGGCGGTGCGTCAGGTTTGAAGCTAAGTGTTCGCTGGTAAGGTAACGGCGATGTCACGTGGCCTCCTGCTTATGGGCCGCGGCGGGGGCCCGTAGCGGGCTGGCTCCCCTGCCGCGGGTAATCGCGGTGCGCGCCGGCCCACGGTCCTGGACGACCTAACCGATCCAGTTGACCTTCCCGGCGACGCTCTCGAGGAGCCGACGTGTCCATCCATCGCTACCAGCCGCCCGTACAACAGCCGTCCGGCATGCCGATCCACCGGTACCCGCCGTTCACTCCGATCGACCTGCCCGACCGCACCTGGCCGGCGGCCCGGATCGCGGCCGCCCCGCTGTGGTGCTCGGTCGACCTGCGGGACGGCAACCAGGCCCTGATCGACCCGATGACCCCGCCCCGGAAGCAGCGGATGTTCGAGCTGCTGATCCGGCTCGGCTACAAGGAGATCGAGGTCGGGTTCCCGTCCGCCAGCCAGACCGACTTCGACTTCGTCCGGCAGCTGATCGAGGAGGACCTGATCCCGGACGACGTCACGATCCAGGTGCTGACCCAGGCCCGCGAGCACCTGATCGACCGCACCTTCGAGTCGATCGAGGGCGCCGACAAGGCGATCGTGCACCTGTACAACTCCACCTCGACGCTGCAGCGGCGGGTGGTCTTCGGCCTGGATCGGGACGGGATAACCGAGATCGCGGTCGAGGGGGCGCGGCGCTGCCTGAAGCTGGCTGAGGCGGCCGGCGACACCGAGGTCCGGTTCGAGTATTCGCCCGAGTCGTTCACCGGCACTGAGCTGGAGTACGCGGTCGAGGTGTGCGGCGCGGTGCTGGATGTCTGGCAGCCGACGCCGACCTGGCCGGCGATCGTGAACCTGCCGGCCACCGTCGAGATGGCCACCCCGAACGTGTACGCCGACCAGATCGAGTGGATGCACCGCAACCTGCCCCGCCGCGACGCCGTGGTGCTGTCGCTGCACCCGCACAACGACCGGGGCACCGCGGTGGCCGCCGCCGAACTGGGCGTCATGGCCGGCGCCGACCGGGTGGAAGGCACCCTGTTCGGCAACGGCGAGCGCACCGGCAACGTCGACCTGGTCACGCTCGGGATGAACCTGTTCGCCCAGGGCGTCGACCCGATGATCGACTTCTCCGACATCGACGAGATCCGCCGCACGGTGGAGTACTGCAACCAGCTGCCGGTCCACGAACGGCACCCGTACGGCGGCGATCTGGTCTACACCGCGTTCTCCGGCTCGCACCAGGACGCGATCAAGAAGGGCTTCGACGCGCTGGAGCGGGACGCCACCGAGGCCGGCGTGCCGGTCGGCGAGCACGAGTGGGCGGTGCCGTACCTGCCGATCGACCCGCGCGACGTGGGCCGGTCGTACGAGGCGGTGATCCGGGTCAACTCGCAGTCCGGCAAGGGCGGCGTGGCCTACCTGATGAAGACCGAGCACGCGCTCGACCTGCCGCGCCGGCTGCAGATCGAGTTCAGCCAGGTCATCCAGCGGGTCACCGAGGCGGACGGGGGCGAGGTCAGCGGCGAGAAGATGTGGGACATCTTCGCCGCCGAGTACCTGCAGCCGGCCGGTCCGGTGGCGCTGCTCAGCCACGAGTCCACCAGCGCGGACGGCGACGACGGCGGGCAGGTCCGGGTCCGGGCGCGGATCCGGTCCAACGGCACCGACCATGACGTCGCCGGCAGCGGGAACGGCCCGATCGCGGCGTTCGTCGCGGCGCTGGCCGGGGTGGGGCACGAGGTCCGGGTGCTCGACTACGCCGAACACGCCCTCTCCGCCGGCGGCGACGCGCGGGCCGCGGCGTACCTCGAAGTAGCTGTGGGTGACCAGATTTTGTGGGGTGTCGGCGTCGACGCGAACATCGTCACAGCTTCACTCCGCGCCGTCGTCAGCGCGGTGAACCGGGCCGGACGGTAACAGCCCGACTGAGCCTGAACGACCGGATTGAGGCCACTCACCGTCACCACGCCCTGCCGTCCGGCGGCCAGTCGGGCGAATCACCGAGCGTGAGCGGACACGTGCTCTCAGGCGCGCTAGGCTCCTCAGCGCTGGCGGATCTGGTCACCGAGCGCGATGCGCATCCGCCGTCCTTAGTCGTGTTGCTTCCCTGGCGGGAGTGGGTGGTCAATGAAGACCACCCACTCCCGCGGCCCAATTCTGGGGCCCTTATACCCGTCGTGACCGGGAACGCGTCGTGACCGGGAGCCCGCTGTGACCGGGACCGTCGTGACCGGGACGGGGCGTCACACGTCGAGCAGCCGGCGGCCGGAGAAGGCGCGACCCAGCGTGATCTCGTCCGCGTACTCCAGATCGCCGCCCACCGGCAGCCCGCTGGCCAGCCGGGTCACCCGCAGCCCCATCGGTTTGACCAGCCGGGCCAGGTAGGTCGCGGTGGCCTCGCCCTCCAGGTTCGGGTCGGTGGCCAGGATCAGCTCGGTGACCGTGCCGTCCTGCAGCCGCACCATCAGCTCGCGGACCCGCAGGTCGTCCGGCCCGACCCCCTCGATCGGACTGATCGCGCCGCCGAGCACGTGGTAGCGGCCGCGGAACTCGCGGGTGCGCTCGATCGCCACCACGTCCTTCGGCTCCTCGACCACGCAGATCACCGCCTGGTCGCGCCGGGCGTCCAGGCAGATCCGGCACTGCTCGGCCTCGGCGACGTTCCCGCAGGTACGGCAGAACCGCACCTCGTCCTTCACCCGCTGCAGCGCCGACTGCAGCCGGACGACATCCGCCGGCTCGGCGGCCAGCAGGTGGAAGGCGATCCGCTGCGCGCTCTTCGGCCCGACCCCGGGCAGCCGGCCGAGCTCGTCGATGAGGTCCTGTACGGGACCCTCGTACATGCGCCCCTACATTCCCGGCAGGCCCAGGCCGCCGAGACCACCGGTGACCGGGCCCATCTTCTCGTTGGCCAACTGTTGAGCCGCGCGGGCCGCGTCCCGCACCGCGGCGACCACCAGGTCCTGCAGGGTCTCCGCGTCCTCCGGGTCGATCACGCTCGGGTCGATCACCAGGTTCTGCAGCTCGCCGGACCCGTTGACGGTCGCGGTGACCAGGCCACCACCGGCCGTCCCGGTGACTTCGGCGCTGGCCAGTTCCTCCTGCGCGGCGAGCAGCTGCTGCTGCATCTTCTGCGCCTGCTTCATGAGCTGCTGCATGTTCGGGGGCTGGCCACCGGGTCGCACGGGAACTCCTGTTATCTGGTGGGCGGGACGGCTTGAGGGTATCCGCCGGCACCGACAACCTGCCGCGCACGGCTCCCCGGCGCGCCTTTCCGGCCGGCCTGGCACCCTATGGGACATGACCGGCCGCGATCGCCCCCCGGCCCCCGCCGCGGCGCTGGCCCGGCTCGGTCTGGCGGCCGCGGCGGTGTGCCTGCTGGTCGGCTGCGCCGGGCCGGCGACCCGGGTGCCGCAGGCGGTCGCGCAGGCACCGCCCACCCCGACCGCCACCCCGACACCCCCGATCCCGGCCCGCCCGGTGGCCGGGACCCGGCCGGTCACCGGCGCGCCACGGCGGGCGTCCCCGTCCCAGCCGCCCGGTGCCCCGTCCTCCGTCCGGCCGGCGCCGCCACCCGGGCTGGTCGTGGTGCTCGACCCGGGCCACAACGGCGGCAACGCCGACCACCCGGAGATCATCAACAAGCCGGTGGACGCCGGTCTCGGCCAGCGGAAGGCGTGCAACACGGTCGGCGCCGAGACCGTCGATGGCTACCCGGAACACGCCTTCAACTTCGACGTCGCGCTGCGGGTCGAGCGGCTGCTCACCGGGCACGGCGTCACCGTGCTGCTGACCAGGCCGGACGACACCGGGGTCGGCCCGTGCGTGGACGTCCGGGCCGAGTTCGGCAACAGCCGCGAGGCAGACGCCGTGATCTCCATCCACGCCGACGGCGCCCCGCCCAGCGGGACCGGCTTCCACGTGATCGAGGCGGCCGGCGCACCCGGCGGCGCCGCGGTGGCCGCCGCCACCCAGCACCTGGCCCTGCGGGTCCGCGCCGCGATGCTGGCCGAGTCCGGCTTCGGCTACGCCACCTACGTCGCCGGCGGCGGGGGCCTCGACCACCGCTCCGACCTCGGCGGCCTCAACCTCGCCACCCGCCCGTCGATCATGGTCGAGTGCGGCAACATGCGGAACCCGGCCGACGCCGCCCGGATGACCTCCCCGGCCGGCCGGCAGCGGGTCGCCACGGCTCTCGCCGACGGCATCCTGGCCGCGCTCAGCCCGGGCTGAGCCTCAGCGCCGCTGGCCGGCCCGGGTGACCAGGCCGGGTGACCGGCCCGGGTGACCGGGCCGGCTGGCCGGTCCGGCTGGCCGGTCCGGCTGGCCGGTCCGCGCGGGCCGGTCCGGGTGGCCGCGAGGGTGAGCTCAGCGGTTGAGCGGTGGGTCAGCCGGTGGGGTCGATCCGGCGGGCGCCGAGGGTGGATTCGAGCAGCGAGATCGCGGCCTGCTCCGGGTCGGCGCGCGGCGGCGGGCTGGCCGCCGGTGCGCCGGGCTGGTAGCCGGGGTCGTCGTCCCGGGGGTCGTCGGGGGGCGGCTCGGCCGCGCCGGCGCGCCCACCGCCGGCCGCCGTGCCGCCGTCCACCTGGACCTTGACCCGCCAGTCGACGCCGAGCACGTCCCGCACCGCGCCGCGTACGCACTCGAGGTTGAGCTCCTCGCCGAGCAGCCGGGACAGCGGCTCGGACGAGATCGCCAACGTGAGCAGCCCGCCGCCGACCGACTGCACCGACACGTTCATCAGCAGCGCGTGCGTGGTGCGGCGACGGCGCTTGACCGCCTCCAGCACCTCCGGCCAGATCCGCCGGACCGCCGCCGCGTCGATCTCCCCCGCCGGCACCGGCGCCGGGCGCTGCGGCGCCGCCGGCTGCGCTGGACGGGCCGCGCCCTGGTCTGCTGCCGGACCACGGCCGGTGGCCCCGTCCGAAGCGCGACCCGGGCCGTCCGGAACCTGCCCCGGGCGACCGCCGGCGGCCCGACTCGAACCATCCTCCGGTTGGCCAGGCGCGCCGCCCGACGGTTGGCCCGACGCGGCGTCCGCGGCCCGGCCCGGCGCGTTGCCGCCGGCCCGGCCCGGCCCGCCACCCGAGGCGGCCCGACCGGCGGCGGACCGCGCGGCGGGCTCGGCCGGCCGCTCCGTCGCCGCGGCGTCTGCCGGCGCCCGCCGGTCGTCGCCGGCCGGGGCGGCCCGCGGCCCGGCCGGGGCAGCCCGCGGCCCGGCCGGGGCGGCCTCGGCCGGCGTGGCGCCGGTCATCGTCAGCCGCCGCTCCAGCCGTTCCAGCCGCTGCAGCACCGCGCCATCCTCGCCGGACGCCGCCGGCAGCATCATCCGCGCACAGAGCAGTTCCAGCAGCAGCCGCGGCGAGGTGGTGCCGCGCATCTCGACCAGCCCGGTGTGCACGATGTCGGCCAGCCGGGACAGTGTCGCCGTGCCGAGCCGGGCCGCCTGGTCGGTCATCCGGTCGAACTGGTCGGCCGGCCCGTCCAGCAGGCCTTTCGTGACCGCGTCCGGCACCGCGTCCAGGATCACCAGGTCGCGCAGGCGTTCCAGCAGGTCGACGGCGAACCGGCGCGGGTCGTGCCCGGCGTCTACCACCTTGTCGACGGTCTGGTAGACGGCGGCGCGGTCACCGGCGGCCAGCGCGTCCACGATCTCGTCCAGCAGCGCCGCGTCGGTGACGCCGAGCAGGGCGACCGCGCGGGCGTACGTCACACCCTCCGCGCCGGCCCCGGCGAGCAACTGGTCCATGACCGACAGCGAGTCACGCGCCGACCCACCACCGGCCCGGACCACCACCGGATACACCGGCGGCTCCACCTTGACCGCCTCGGCTGTGCAGATCTGCTCCAGCAGGCCGCGCATCTTGCCCGGCGGCATCAGCCGGAACGGGTAGTGATGGGTGCGGGACCGGATCGTCGGCAGCACCTTGTCCGGCTCGGTGGTGGCGAAGACGAACACGAGGAAGTCCGGCGGCTCCTCGACGAGCTTCAGCAGGGCGTTGAAGCCCTGCGTGCTCACCATGTGCGCCTCGTCCACGATGTAGACCTTGTAGCGCGAGCTCACCGGCGCGAAGAAGGCCCGCTCCCGCAGGTCACGCGCGTCGTCCACGCCGCCGTGCGAGGCCGCGTCGATCTCGATCACGTCCAGGCTGCCCGGCCCGTCCGGAGCCAGCGCCACGCAGGAGTCACAGACCCCGCACGGCTCCGGCGTCGGACCCTTCACGCAGTTCAGCGACCGCGCCAGGATCCGCGCGCTGGACGTCTTGCCACACCCGCGCGGCCCGGAGAACAGGTACGCGTGGTTGATCCGCCCCGACCGCAACGCCTGCGCGAGCGGTTCGGTGACGTGGTCTTGCCCGATCACCTCGGCGAACGTCGCCGGACGGTACTTGCGGTACAGCGCGAGAGCCACGAGCGGCAACCCTAGTCGCAACCACCGACAGGAAGGACCCCCCGTGCACCCGCCAGAGCTCGCTTACCCTTGCTGCCTTCCGGCCCTGGGGGAGTTCACAAGGTGGACGCCGCACGAGGGGTCCCAGGCCACTGTACTGCCACGCGCCCCACCCCGACCGCCCGGTACACTCCCGCCCGGAGGATTCGCCTAGTGGCCTAGGGCGCACGCTTGGAAAGCGTGTTGGGGGCAACCCCTCAAGAGTTCGAATCTCTTATCCTCCGCGTCTCTGACCAGGGCAAACGCCGGCCGTGTGGGGTACGCCGTGTCCCACGGGTGCCGGGTCCGTCTCAGTTCCCGTCTCAGTCGGAGGTTGGGTGCCTAGACCGTCCAGCCTCGCTGTGGCCGGCCGCAGGGTCGGAGCACCGTCCCGGCGGAGGCCAGGATGAACCGTCAGATCGAAGCAGCACCGCCAGTCGACTGGCGTGACCTTGAGGAGAGGGCGGCGCGGATCCTCGCGGACTGCGGCATGGAGACCCTGCGTGCGCACAAGATGGCGACGGTCCGCGGCGAAGTCGTGGTCGACGTACACGCTGTAGATCCGACCACTACTCCTCAGACAACCATCATCGTGGAGTGCAAGAATTGGCGAAAGCGGGTGCCGAAGACAGTCGTCCACGCTTTCCGGACTGTCCTTGGTGACACTGGCGTCAACTTAGGACTCCTGCTCTCGGCAGCCGGGTTTCAGAGTGGAGCCCTAGAAGCCGCGGCGCACAGCAACATTCGCCTACTCGACTGGCGAGCGTTCGAAGAGATGTTCGTCGAGCGGTGGAGACGAGATTGCATGGTACCGAAGGTCCTAGACCAGGCGGAGCCACTGTTGGAGTACACCGAGCCGGTCAACTTCCGCATCTTTCCGCACCTTGAGGCGCTTCCCCCGACGAAACAGGCCAGATTCTCGGCGCTCCAGGACAAGCACCTTGCCTTGGCCTATCTCCTGACACCATGGTCTGTCGCGCGATTTCTGAGCCTGCGTCCGACCTCGCGGGTGCCATCGCCGGACCGGCAGCTTGAAGCACTAACACTACCTCTGCGCGAGTATTTGCCAGTCGCTTGGGTAGGCGCTGACGGCGACCGACTCGTGCAGGGCCTGCCAGAGGAAGTTCTCGACGCGAACGCACTCAGACCCTTGCTGGACGCGCTCCTCGCTAGCATTCGGGCGGCCATAGCTGAATTCGACGAGGTATTCGGAGGGCGTGCCTAACGTCCGCTGTCCGGAGCCGCGTCCAGAATATTTCTCCGACCTGAGCCGCGATGACGCACCGGATCTTGCTGGTCACATGTCGGTAGGGCTTGCCATGCCGGTGTCGGCCCAGCGTATGAGGGGCATGACGGTGCACTCGGGGACACCGACGACCAGGGAGGACGGTAGCGGCGTTGTGGCGAACGTCGCGCAGGCGGGGCGGCGCGGGACTCGGGTCGTGCGGAGGAGTCGTTTTCTAGTCGTGGTAGTCGGTGCTGGGGCCGACCGCTTGGCCGGTGGGTGAGGTGATGACCCAGTCGCTTTCGCACCAGAGCGGGGCGACGGGCTGACGCTCGCGGTCCTGCGCGACGCGGTGGGCGCGCAGAACCTCGCCAGCTCGTCAGGTAGGCCGACGACGCGGCGGCCATTGCCGGAGGCCGACGGTCGAGCGAGTATCAGCAAATGTCGGCGAAGTGTCCCCGTGCGCCCGCTGAGCTCGCTATTGTGATCGGCATGGGCTACAGAATGACTGGCTTCAGCGCCTTCGGCCTTGGCGTCGAGTGGGAGAAGGTTCCAGGCGACGAAAAGGTGGCACACCGCGTGATCGCCTACCTTGAAAATCGACGGCTATTGTTCGGATCGCGCCATTCCAAAGATCAGGACCACTGCGTCGCCTCGGCGATCGAGATTCGCAACTATCTGACGACCGAGCTTGGCTTGACCAAGCAAGGCAGCAGCCTGTCCATGAGTCTGCGCGCGATTCGGGCGGCCTGCCGGCAGTTCGTGGAGGCAGGTGGGCCGCGCGGACGGAACTTCCTCGGAGACGCGCCCTGGGACGCTGGGCCCTTTGGTCTCGCTCTCGGCGACCTCCGGACTCTCGTTGGTTGGCAGGTGGCCACGATCGCAGGCGAGTACGAGATCGAGGTCGAGCCCGAACTCGCCGCGATCATGCCGCCTTCGTTGGACTCTGACGAGGATGACCCGTCGTGGCTACCGGGCTTCGAGGACCAGACGTGACTTAGCTGTCATCGCTTGCACCCTCTTCTCCGTCGGCTGCGTCTTGAGCCTTGTCGTCCTTCACCGGCCTGGGTGCCCATAGGAGCCCGCCGACCTGCCCCGCGATGTCGTGTCGGACTTGGCTCGTGATGTGCTGGTAGCGCTTGGCCAGGCCGGTGTCTGCCCAGCCCATCAGTGCCATGACCGCCCGCTCAGGTACACCGAGGATCAGCAGGACCGTGGCGGCGGTGTGGCGGGCGTCGTGCAGGCGAGCGTCGCGGACTCCGGCGACGCGGAGAAGCCGTTTCCAATCGTGGTAGTCGGTGCTCGGGTTGACCGGCCGGCCGGTGGGTGAGGTGAAGATCCAGTCGCCGTCGTGCCAGAGCTGGCCGGCGAGCTGGCGCTCGCGGTCCTGTTCGTCGCGGTGGATGCCCAAGAGCTTCACCAGCTCCTCGGGTAGACCGATGGCGCGGCGGCCGTTGGCCGATTTCGTGTTGCCGGCTTCCGACCGGATGAGCCGGCGAGCTGGGCAGTAGCCGGCGCGGTCCCGGTCGCACTTCCCGTCGCAGCCGTGCTCGTACTTCGGACGGTTGCGGCTCCGGCGGACGAAGAGCGACGCGTCGTCGAGGTCGACGTCCGGCCAGCGGAGGCCGAGCGCCTCGCCCTGACGGAGGCCGAGCGCGAGCGCGACCGCCCAGCGGACACCGTTTCGCCGCTCCGCGGCGGCGGCCAGGATGCGCTGAACCTCGTCGACCGTGTACGGCTCGACCTCGGTCTCGGTCAGCCGAGGCGGCTTCGCCAGCTCGGCTGGGTTGATCGTGATATGGCCACGACGGACCGCTTCGCCGAGCGCGGTACGGATTGTGCGGTGCGCCTGATGGGCCGTGGCCGGCGAGCTGCCCTTGGCCTGCATTCGCTTGTAGAGCTTTTCGAGGTGTTCCGGCTGGAGCTTGTCGAGGCGGTGCGCGCCCACGCCGGGGATGAGGTGGACGCGGACGGCGACCCGATAGCCAGCGAGCGTGTTCTCCGAGATGGACGGCGCGGCGATCTCCTCGACCCAGTGGTTCAGCCACTGCTCGACGGTCGAGGGGCGGCCGGGTTTGCGTACGTGGCCGGAGTCGCGCTGCTTCTCCAGCTCGCGCACCTTGCGGTACACCTCGGTCCGTGTCTTCGCTTCGACGTGCCGACGGTCCGGCTTGCCGTCGTCGCGCGTTCCCATCGTGACCCGGCCGTGCCACTTGCCGTCCTTGCCGAGGTAGATCGAAGATGCGCCGTTCGGAGCGCGGCCCTTGTCGCTAGGCATGGGGCGGCTCCTCAGGCGGCCGGCCGGTCGGCGGCCAGGCCGCGGAGCCGGTCGAGGAAGGCGGGTAGGGCGTCGGCTGGGATGCGGCGGAGCCGTCCAATTTGGACGGACTCGACTTCGCCGGCCTTGACGAGTGCGTAGACGAGGGTGCGGCCGATGCCGAGTTGGTCGGCGGCTTCCTCAATGGTGAGCAGGAGCCGAGCGGGAACGGTGGTGGGCTGGTCGGGGTGCTGGAACATGGCGAGCCTTTCGAGGCGGGGTTTGGGTGGGCCGGCGGCGGGGCCGAGCGGGCGGGAGAACGCCGGATCGGTCCGGGCGGAGGTCGAGGACTGGGCCGCGGTCGGCGACCGGTGGCGGGCCTCTGGGGGATCCCTGTACGGGCCATAGAGCGCCGTTCTCGGGCCGGCCGGTGTGAGGGACCGGGGCGGCGGCCGAGGCCGTCACGGCGGGGCGCCGCACAGAACTCGCGGAACCCACAGAAGGGGTCATCGCCGGCCTCCGGCGGGCGGTTCTGTGGGTTGTGTGGGTTCTGTGCAGGCGGGGTGGACCTCGTAGGCCGGCGACGGCGGTCGGCCGCCTTGCGGCGTCGATGCCGGCGGCGGGACGGGCCGGATGTGGCCGTGGTCGACCAGCAGCCCGAGTGCCGGGTCGAGGTCGGTGACCTTGCGGTACCGGGTACCGCGTAATGCGGCGAATGCGTCGCGGCGGGTGAATCGGTCGGCGCCGGTGCGGGCGATCCAGTCGAGGACGGCGCGGCCGTCGTCGACGAGGGGATCGGCGCCCATGTGGTCGAAGACTGCGAGCGCGTGGGCGAGGTAGTAGTGGCCGAGCCGGGCGGCGGCGTCCACTGTGGACGCGGGCACCGGCCTGTTCCAGCCGCTGTCGTGGTGGGTTGCGACGTGCAGGAGTCCGGCGATGCGGACGGTTGCGCCGGTGAGTTTGGATGCCCAGTCGGCGAGGTGGCCGAGGTCGCCGGTGCCGGCGGCGAGGCGGGGTTCGATGGCGGTTTCGAGGTCGAGGACACGGGCGTCGGCGTCGGGCGCGAGCGGGAGGACGGCGGGGTCGGTCCAGTCGGCGAGCGCGAGGACCAGGGCGCGGAGGTTGTCCGCGTAGCCGGCGGTCACGGCGGCGGGCGGCGGCGGGGTGCCGATGCGGCGGCGGCCGACGGTGTTGGCCGGCAGCGAGTAGAGGATGCGGGCGAGCAGTCCGCGGCCGCGGAAGCCGGGCATGCGTGCGATGTCGACCAGGACTTCGGGTTGGACGGCGAGGCCGAGGGTGAGGGCGGGTTGTTCGACGTGCTCGGCGGGCCGGCCTTTGCGGTCGACGCGGAGCATGTCTCCGGCGTGGCCCTTGAGGAACACTTCGAGGTTCGGCGCGCCGGAGTAGCGGCCGGCCAGTGTGGTGAAGATGCCGGCCTCGGCCGACAGGACGGCGAGCCGGCCGCCCTGCTCGGCCAGCAGCGACGCCGCGGCCTCGGGGGTGACGTCGTCGGCGACCAGCCGAGGCAGCACCGGGACATTGATCTCGTCGGCGGCGAGCGCGGCCGAGGATGCGTCGGCGAACGCGGTCATGCGCGCGTCAGTGGTTGCGGCGTTCTCGGCGGCCTTCGCGGTCCGCTCGGCCCGTGCCCGGGCGACCCGGGCGGCGAGCTCGGCCTCGACGACCTGCGGGCGGGCCAGCTCGACGAGCGCGGCCTCGGCTGCCAGTAGTGGTGCGGTCATGGCGGCGAAGACCGCCGACTTGCGGGAGCCGGGCGGCATCGCTACCGCGGTGAACAGGTTGACCGGCTCCCGCCAGCCGGGCCGAACCTCGACCACGGCCCGGCCGCCGGCCGCGGTCGAAATCGCGGCGAGTGCGATGCAGCCGGCGAGGTCGGCCGGGGTCTGGGTGAACTCGGCGACCGCGGCGACCTGGTCGCCGAGCCAGCCCGGTAGCGCGTCGACCGGGAACGGCGGGAGCAGCCGACGAGCGGACAGCGGCACCGGCTCGCCGTCCCATCCAGTGCCGGCCAGCACCCGCAGCGGCCGGCCGGGATCGGCTCCGGCAGGGTCAAGGGCAGTCATGCTGCGGCCTGGCCGGGACGGCGCGGCCGGCGGCCACCGGCACGCAGCCCGGACCGGATGGTGCTGGCCGCCTCGGCCTGGCCCAGCCCGATCCCGACGGCAGCCTGTTCCAGCTCGGCCGTGACGAGGTCGGCGGGCAGAGCGCCACCGGCGACGAGCTGGCCGAGGGCTACCGCGGCGGTGAACAGGATGCGGTTGCGGCGTCCCTCCGGCGCGGCGGCGACCACGGCGACCTCGCGGGCGACTGCGGCCCGCAGGTACGCGGGCAGCCGGCCGGCCGCCGGAGCGGGCGCCGCGGGCCGGGGTCGCGCAGCCGGTGCGGTGAGGCGGCCGGCGAGCCAGTCGGGCAGTGGCGCGGCTGGCTGGTCGAGCGCGACCGTGTACGGACGTCCGTCCACTGTGGAGCCGGAGCCCACGACGTAGCCGCCGTGGCCGCGGGTGTCGACCAGCCAGCCGAGCGCGCCCGCCGTGTTGCCCAGTCGCGTGCCGGCCGGGGCGGTGAAGTACAGGTGGGTTCCGCCCCGTCCGGTGTGGACGGTGTGGGTGGCGGCCGGGAACGGCTGCCCGGCCTGCTCGGCAAGGGCCGCGAGGACGTCGGAGCCGTCGTGCACTCCGTCGAGTCGCCACGGCTCCGGCGGGCCGTCATCGGTCTTCGGCTGGTCGAGGTCGACCACGAGCAGGCCGGACGGTCCACATGCGACTCCGATGCCGTAGCGGCGGGTCGACCAGGCACGGCGGATGCGGTCGCGGTCAGTGGTGGCGCGTGGTTCCCAGCCGGTGTGACCGTCCCGGCACCAGGGATCGGCGCGGGTGCAGCGGTCGGCGGTGTGGTCGGGGAACGCGGGCCGCTTCGCGTCGGGCCGCAGCGGGAATACGCGCCAGCCGCGGCCGGCGGCGGCGAGCGCGGCGGCCAGGGCCGGCGCGGTGTGCGGAATGTCGGCTGGCGCGTGCCGGCCAGCCGGCGGCGGCCCGGCCTCGACCAGGCCGGCCGCCGTCCAGCCGGCGAGGAAGGCGAGTGCCCCGCCGCGGGTGATCCGCGCGGCTTCGGCGAGGCTGGCGGCGGTGACCGGGCCGCCGTCGAGGTCGACCAGCGCTCGCCAGGCGCGGTCACGAAGGACGCTCGCGTCACGCTGGGTGTTCGGCGTCGAGGGTCGGTTAGCGGTGCCGGGGCGGGGGGTCATGACGCCTCCTGAGCCTGTTTCGGGCATGGGTCAGGTAGGGGCGCTAGCGCGCTAGCGTCCTGGCCAGTCGGGTTGTTGAGGGCTAGCGGGGGCGCTAGGTCTAGCGGGGGCAGGGGCTAGACCTAGCGGCGCCCGCGGTCAGCCGGCGCGCCTGCGGCGGTCACGTTCGGCGACGGCGGCGGCGACGTCCTCGCGGTGGATGCCCTTGCGGTTGGCGCCCTTGCCGGTGGTCGGGTCGGTGCCCCAGACCTGCCGGCCGGTGGTGACGGCGTGCGGGCGCAGCGCGGCGGCGAGCTGTTCGGGGCGCCAGCCGAGGTAGACGACCGGGCGCAGCTCGGCGAGCCGTTCGACCACGGTCTCCGACCAGATCTTGCCCTCGGTCACCGGGACCACGGTCAGGATGTCGTCCAGCAGCGAGGCCGCGGCGAGGTCGGCGGCCTGCTCCGGCTCCTGGCCGAGCGCGTGCCCGGACAGCGTGCCGGCCTGCTCCCGCATGACTCGGGCGCGGGCGATGACGCGCTCGGCGGCCGGGCCGTCGATGTAGTAGGAGCGGGTGATCCGCGGGTCGTCGCCTTCCCCGGCGAGGTAGCCGATGCCGAGGTCCTTGCGGCTGAACGTGGTCGCGCGGATGCCGTTCTTGTAGGCCGAGGTGCCGAGCACCATGTCGTTGGAGAGCTGGCCCATGACCTTGAGGCAGAACCGGAGGACGGCGTTGTCGGAGATGCCGGTCGGCAGTGACTTCGCGTCCGGCCGCTGGGTGGCGAACATCGGGATGATGCCGGCGGCCGGGCCGCGCCGGACGAGGTCTTCGGCGATGGCGACCAGCTCGTCCCCGTAGGTCGGGTGCTCGAACCAGCGCTGGCACTCGTCCACCACGATGACGATCGGGTGCAGCCGGTACGCCTTCATGCCGGCCAGCTCTGGCGTGATCTTGTTCTCCGGGCAGAGGTGGCGCGGTAGGCCGCGGATCACCTTTGCCCGTCGGCGTAGTTCGGCTTGCAGCTCGCGCATGTCGGCGAGCGCGTAGGCGATGTCCTCGTCCTCGTCGCCGGACCGGTAGCGGTGCGACACCGGCTCCAATGTGGACAGGTCGCCGGTGCCTTTCAGCTCGTACGGGTGCAGCTCGGCGCGCGGGTCGAGCGCGGCGGCCAGCAGCGCGAGCCGGACGGCGAACGTCTTGCCCATCCGCGGGACCGAGCCGAACACCATCGAGGCGAACATCAACAGCAGCGTCACCGGCCGGCCACGCTGGTCGGTGCCGAACGGGATCGGCTGGAACAGGTCGGTGCGGCCCGCCTTGAGCAGCGGCCAGGCCGGCTGCTTGGTCTGCGCCATGTCCCGGTCACCCACCCACAGGACCAGCCGACCCGCGTGCGCCTCGGTCACCGGCTCCGGCCACACGCAGCCCAGCGGACGGCGTAGCCCGGATGCGAGCTTCTCCCGCCGCTCGGCGACATCGCCAACCGTTACCCCGTAAGGGAGATCGACCTCGGCGCGCCATCCGGGGCCGTCGCGGGTGATCGGCGACGGGAACGTGATCCCGCCTCCGCCCTTGGCAAGCGCCTGGTTGATGCCAGCCAGGCCGAGCGAGCCCAGCGCCCGGACCACCACGTCGGCGGTCAGCCTCGGCGGTGCCGTGGTGACGACGGCCGGGCCGATCAGCGGCCGGTCCTGCCGCCGGCCGGCAGCGCCCAACAGCGCGACCGTGCCGGCGACGACGGCGGCATTGAGCCATCCGGGCGCGAGCGTCCACAGCGTGAGCGCGGTCGTCGTGGCGACGAGCAGTCCAAAGAGGACTGTTCCAATCCGGGTCCGCACGCGCTCGTCCCGACGGCGCAGCAGGGCCATGTAGTCGCGCGGTTCGCCGCGCCAGGCCGAGTCACGGCGCAGCCCGGCCGACTCCGCGTCGACAGTCCACCGGGCCAGCGCGACGGTTGCTCGGCCGAGGCCGCGCGGCGACTGCCCGGCGAGCTGGGCGCAGTACAGCGGTACCCGTACCGCGTGGAACGCCATGGTGTGCCCGGCCCGGTTGGCTGCCCACCGGGCCGCGGCCTTCCGGGTGGCGCGGTCGGTCAGCCACTGCGGCAGCACTGGCCGGCGCTCGGTCGGTCGCTCCCAGGCCGGCCCGAGGGTCGATGCCGGCAGCGGTTCGGGGTCGACCGGGACGGGCGGGGCGTCCTCGTCGCCCGGGTTGTCGACGTCAGCCGGTTCTGCGGCCGGGCGGAAGCGGAGCACGTCGGCCGGCTCCTGGTCGGGCTGGTCGGCGCCGTCGTCATCGACCGGCATCGGGTTCTCGGTCATCGTTGGTCTCCTTCCGGGTCAGGCGGCGACCGGAGCCGGCTCGGCCGGCTGGTCCTGGTCGGTGGTCGGGGCGGTGCGGAGCAGGCCGGCGGCGGCGAGCAGTCGGCGGGCGCGGTCCGGGCCGCAGCGGGCAGCGGCGGTCGCGCGGCGGATCGGCACCGTGCCGTCCGGCTCCCGCGGCAGCGCTGCCAGTACGGCGGTCAGCTCGGCATCGGTACGGCCGGCGGTACGGGTACCGGTACGGCCTGGCCGGCGGGTACCGGTACGGCCGGCGGTACGCGGTCGGCGGGGCGTCGCCGGTGCGG
Organism: uncultured Actinomycetota bacterium; assembly: GCA_963714145.1. Taxonomy (GTDB): domain Bacteria; phylum Actinomycetota; class Actinomycetes; order Mycobacteriales; family CADCTP01; genus JBBWZH01. The sequence goes on from OY970235.1 coordinate 6,763,231, forward strand.
TCCGCTCCCCCGGTTCGGCCGGCTCCGCGGGCGGCTCGACGACAGCCTCGACCGCGGCGGCGAGCGCGGCCCGGGCGGCCGAGGCGATCAGCGCGCCGGAGGCCATGACCATGAGCCCGTCGACCGCCAGCGGGCCGATGACTGCGGTGAGCGGGTCTTCCCGGTAGTGGGTCAGCAGGCCGGACAGGTGCCGGTACGACACCACGGCGGCGACCAGCGCGACGGGCAGCAGCCCGACGTACCGCAGCGCCACCCACCGGCGGCCGGCCGGCCACGCGGTCCGGGCGACGATCTCGACCACCACGAACAGCGCCACCGGCCAGAACACGGCACCGATCACGGCTCCCGGCTCCGGCGCCCAGCCAGCGGCGGCCGGCGGCAGTCCGGCCGGCGGCACGAAGGAGTGCGCCACGTTGGCTGCGATCGACACGGCTCCGCCGAGGCCGGCACCGGCGTACGCCCAGCCGCGGCCCCGGCCGGCTCGGCTCGTCGTCGCCCTGGTCGTCGTGCTCATGCCGCATCTCCGATCTGGTCGGGCGCGCCGGGTTCGTCGGCGCAGTCGAGGCACTCGCCGAGCGAGCGCGGGATCACGTAGCTGGCGACCCGCCCGCAGGTCGGGCAGGTGCGGCGAGCCGAATCGGCCTTCGCCAACGCGATGAGCTGGGCCACGGTCGGCTCGCGGCGGGGCGCGGCCAGCTCGACCCGGTACAGCAGCGCGAACCGGGTCCGGGACTGCCGCCGCGGTGAGTACCGGCGCGACGTCCAGCAGACCTGCCCAGCCGCCGGCTGCCCGGCGGGCCGCAGACCTGCGGCAGCGAGCTGGCGACGGGTCATCAACCCGTCCGGCGCCATCCGCCAGGGCCACGTTGGCAGCCCGCCATGCCGGGTGCCCTCCGGGTCGTGGTGCGCCCGGTAACCGCGGCTCACCGCTGGCCCCCGACCGCCGGCAGGACCGCCCGGACGAGCGCGCGGACGGCGGCGTCGCGGGTGTGGAAGCCGTCGCCGTGCCCGGCGGCATCGCCCCACGTTCCCCACCGGAATCGGAGCGCGCCACGGTCGGTCCAGGTCCGTTCGACCAGGCCGAGCACGTTGCCGTCCCGGTCGGTGGCGAGCCATTGGTAGGCGTCCTCGGCCCGCCCATACAGCCACGCTTCGACGTGCACCAGCGTCCGGCCGACCCGCTCGGGCGGTACCGAGGCCGGGTACCTGCGGGTGCCCGAGGTCGAGACGGCCAGGGCCGGCCGGTGCTCGGCCGGGACGTCGCGGGCGGTGTCGTAGCCGTGCGCGCCGGGGTCGTCGGTGGCCGGCGTCCACGCGGCCAGCTCGATGACCTGCCGGCAGGTCCAGCAGATCAGCTCGACCCGGCGGGGCCGCTGGTCGGCGAACACCGGCTGGTCGATCAGCGCCGACCAGCCCCGGCACGCAGCGTCGCGATGCTCGACGAGAGTCAGGCTCATGCCGCACCGCCGACCCGGCGAGCGCCGGCCACCGGCGCTACTGCGGTGTCGCGCAGCCGGCCGGCGGGGCGCCGTGGCGGCGGGACCTGCGCCGGCTCCTGGTCGAGGTCGGGCGCGACCCGCAGCCCGCCCCCGCCGCCCTTGGCCGCGTACATCGCCACATCCGCGGCGGCCAGTGCGGCAGCCAACCCGGCCGCCGGCACGACAGCAGCGCACGGCACCGTCGCGGCACCGACGGACGCGCCGACCGCCAACTCGACCCCACCGACCACGTACGGGGCGGCCAGGGCCGCGCTCACCCGCTCGGCGACGGCCAGCGCCGCAGCTACGGCGGCGTCCGGGTCGGCCGGCAGCCCGGGCAGCAGGACGACGAACTCGTCCCCACCGAGCCGGGCGACCGTCACCCCCGGCCGGCCGGCTGCCGACAGCCGCCGGCCTACGGCGGACAACACCTCGTCGCCCGCGGCGTGCCCGTAGCGGTCGTTGACCGGCTTGAACCGGTCCAGGTCGACCAGCAGCACGCCCACGCGGCCGGCCCGGCCGGGGCCGAACACCTCGTCCGCCGCGGCGGACAGCCCGACCCGGTTGGCCACCCCGGTCAGCGCATCCGTACGCGCGGCCCGGCCGGCGGCAGCCGCGCGCCGGACAACCGGCCACCGGCCAGCCACCCAGCCCAGCACCGGACCAGCAGCCACAGCCGCGTACGCGGCGACGGCCGTCATGCCGCACCGCCCAACGTCTGCCCGCCGGCCGGGTCGCCGACGGTGAATGTCGGGCGCGGGTCCGGGTCGGGCGACACGAGCGCAGTGGGCCGGCCGCCGTGCATCAGGTCGTCATGGGTGCCGGCGAGCTGGCCGGCCTCGGCCGGCGGGAACGGGCCGGCGTGCAGCTCGCAGGCCGGGCAGTCGAGCACCACGAGCCGCGCCGGCCGCAGCGCCGGGCGGGGCATCACGTAGCCGGCGGCGAACCGGGGCGCCGGGTCGGCGCGTCGGGTCTGGGCGGGTGGTGGCGTGCGGAAGCGGGCAGCCATGATGGGCGCGCCTTTCCTTGGTGGGAGCCAGGAGGGGTGTTGTCGGGCCGCCCGTGTCTTCAGCACGGGCGGCCCCCAAGCGGAGGGCCGGAGCGCGGTCGCGGCGGCTCAGTTGCTGGCCTGCTGGAGCAGGCTGACCACGAGGTCGGTGACCCAACTGATCAGCGCGACGAGCATCCCGGCGACCTTCGCCATCGCGGCCTTCCAGGACTCCGGGTCGTTCCGCGCCCACATGACGAGGCCGACCAGGACGCCGAACAGGACCACGACCTTGATGGCGCCGGTCAGCGCGTGCACCGCGCCGCCGACCATCTTTTCGATCATGAAAGTGCCTTCCTCGCGGCCAGGCTCGTCCCGGCCCGCGGCGCCACCTCCGGACCTCCCCGGCGATGACGCGGCGGGTCAGGCCGCCGGCCGCTCGCGGTCCGCCCGCCGCGCCGACCGGCGCTCCTCGGCGCTGAGCCCACCGACCACGCCATGCGTGAGCAGCGGCCCGAACGTCGCCAGGCACAGCGCCGTCACCGGGCACGCCGCACAGACCGCCTTCGCCACGTCCGGCGACTGGCCCTTCTCCGGGAAGAACACCTCGGGGTCGACCTGCGAGCACAACGCCGACTCCCACACCTGCCGCACCGCGTCCGCATGCGTGCGGACCGCCGGGAACAGCGCCGCCGCGGCGGCCACCGCCCGTCCGTTCACTGCCGTCATGACTCGACCCTTCGTCCCGTTGATCTAGATTGACCTAGGCTAACCTAGGTCAATCTAGATCACAATGATGCCGATGCCGATGACCTAGGTCATCTACTGTTCAGAGGTGGCCGTGACCCCCAACGACCCCCGACCGCCCTACCTCCAGGTCGCCGACGACCTGCGGGCCGCCATCACATCCGGCCGGTACGCGCCGGGCGAGCGGCTGCCCTCCGGCCGGGACCTCGCCCGCGAGTACGGCGTCGCCCTGATGACGATGCAGCGCGCGCTGAGCGCCCTGGCCGAGGAGGGCCACGTCGCGCTCTACAAGAGCCGCGGCGCCTTCGTCCGCTCGGCCGAGCCCGGCGACGGCGCCGAGACTCGGCCGACCCTCGCCGGCCTGGCCCGGGAGGTAAGCGACCTCCGCGCGACCGTCCAGGCTCTCGAAGGGCGGCTCGACCAGCTCGAACGACCCAAGCGCGGCCGGTCCGGTGCCTGACTGCCCGATCATGTCGTTCCGCCTCCCTGTCCCGGCTGCTGTGCTGGGAGCCAGTGAAGTCGGGATCGGGGCCGTCCGTGATGACCTGGCAGTGCACCCGCAGTGCACTCGGCTCGCGGAGGGGAGGCAGCCGTGGATGTCGTCGACACCTGGACCGGCCGGCACGCGACCGCGCTACGCCGGGCGCTGCGCCTGACGAACGAGGCACTGGCCGAGGAGCTGGGCACCGCCGTGCGCACGGTTGCCAAGTGGAACGCCGATCCCGACCTCGTCCCGGTCCCGGACATGCAACGAGCGCTCGACACGGTGCTCAGCCGGGCGCCGGAGCCAGCCCGTGCCCGGTTCACGCTGCTTCTCGCGGCCGACCTGCCAGCCTCCGCCCCGCCGGTGACCGAGGCGGCGGCGGCCGAGCTGGCCGGCGACGACAGCAGCGCCGCCGCCGCGCTCGCCTGGGTCGACCAGGCCGCCGGCTGGCAGCCGGAGACGGCGTCGCGGCTGCTGGCCGAGCGCGCGGCATTGACCGACCGTCGGCGCATCCGGCAGGTTGCCGCCGCGCGTGCCCGGGTCGGCCGTGACGACCTGGCCGCCGCGCTCGCCGCGTACTACGGCACCGACGACGAGCACGGCGTCTACCGGGGCGTCTGCGCCGGGCAACGGCTGACCACCAGCGTCCTGACCCGGCCGTCCTGGCTCGACCTGCGGCTCCCGCTCGGTGCTGGCCGGGAACACCTACGCCTGTCGCCCGGGCCGGCCGCGCCGATCGCCGTCGACCAGCTCGGCGCCGCCGCGGCGGTCGACCGCATCGCCACCGGCCTGCAAGCCGACCTGCGCATGGTCAACGCGCCCATCTACTCCCTGACCGACGTGACCGTGTCGGCCGGCGGCATCGCCGGCATGGTCAGCCTGGCCGGCTTCTTCGACTACGCCCTCACCCTCGACCTGCTCGAAGCCGAGCTGACGGACGCGATCGGCGCTGGCCTGCCACCGGCACGCGGACACCTGCCACTGCGCGACCGCTACCTACCCGACCTCGCCAGCGTGCTCAACGTCGCCGGCCGGCTCTGCGCCGGCGGCCCGCCCGCCCTCTGCGCCATCGCCCGGCCCGCCACCCGCAACCGCGGCCCGGACTACCTCCTGCTCATCCAAGAGCGCTCCGGCCGGGTCCTCAACTCCGCCCGCCGGCTCGCGGTCATCCCGAAGTCGTTCCACGGGCCGCTCGTCGACTACGCCGAAGACGCACAGATTCACCGCTCGGTCGAACGCGAGATGGAAGAGGAACTGTTCGGCCGGGACGACGTCGACTCGGTCCTGTCCGGCCAGCGCAGCGCCGACCCGATGCACCGAAGCCGCCTGTCCGTCCCGATGCGGTCGCTGATGGACCGGCCCGACGACGGTTCCTGGCGGATGGAGTGCACCGGCTACGGCTACAACCTCCTGACCGGAAACTACGAATTCGCCACCCTCATAGCTGTCCACGACGAGACCTGGTGGGCCGAGTACGGCGGCCACATCGAAGCCAACTGGGAATCCGCCAGCCTCCGCCGCTACTCCACCCGCGACCGCGACGCCATCACCGCACTAGCCTTCGACCCAGCCTGGAGCAACGAAGGACTCTTCGCCCTCCTCCAAGGACTACGCCGCCTCGCCGAGATCGACAGCGACCGCACCGACCTACCTGCAATCGACTGGGAGACCTGATATGGCAGACAACTGGTACCAGGGCAACGCCGCCGCCGAGAACGACCAGCACCGCGGCTGGTTGCTCGGCCACTTCATCGACGGCGAGGACGCCACCATTCGCAAGACCAACGCCCTCGAAGTCAAATGGGGAATCCACAAGGCCGGCGAGGAACGCCCCGAATGGACCACCGGCGAAGACCGCACAACCCTCTTCATGCTCATCAGCGGCAAGTGGCGCCTAGACCTCACCGTCGGCACCTTCACCCTTGACCGCCCCGGCGACTATATCGTCTGGGGACCCGGCATCGACCACTCCTGGCAAGCCCAGGCCGACAGTACCGTCCTAACTATCCGCTGGCCTTCGAGCCAACTGTAACGCAGCGTGGACGACAGAACTACTGACATGTCAGCCAATGAACACACATCAGAGGTCCGGCGAGGTAATTGCGCTTCGCTATGAAGACTGACCTACTGTCCGCCATGCGACACGACATAAGGAGGCCGCGCTTGGGTTCGGCCATACGGGTAGCGATCCGCGACCGTTGACAGATACCGATCGACCGCTTCGATGTCTCGGAAGTGCTCGTGCTTATAGTTCGGAAAGTTGTCCACTCGCGGCTTCTTTGTAACACTCAGTCGAACATCCTGAAACGGAATGGGATCTGAAGGCAGTGGCCCCGCACCGGAGAGAACGAGGCACATCACCTGCTGGGCGTCGGTTCGTGTTGTCAAATTGTATATTCGATGCATCCCATCAATTATCACCAATGTACCATCGGGCTGCCGTTCAACAATTGGCGGCAGAACCACCGTGCGATTGCCGCTGCCCTCAACTCGACACGGCTCAAAGAACTCTAATCCGAACCGTTCATATCCCTCAAGGAGAGGGGAACCCTTAGCAACGTTCGCGGCCTTTACGGTGCGACAACATGAGTATAGCGACGCACAAGAAACCATTTCGATAGAGATCGAATTTGTAGTCAAGCGACTGTAGTGCGGAATTCGCGACAGAATATGACGGACTTCGTCCGCATCCAATACCAAGCGATCCAAGATCACTCCCGGCGGGAGAGTCTCCCAGACTGAATCGAAAAGCTGGTGCAACATGGCGATGTAGCTCATGTCCCGCCCAGGGAGGTAGCGGCGAGCATGATAGTCAAATAGGCTGTCCGTGCCGGCCTCTCCTTCAATTAGAGCAATGCGCTGCTTCGGGTGCTTGGTCACGGTAAGCGCAGTTCCATTGTCAAGGCTAGTCTTCGTGTCGACGACCAGACCCCGCAGCTTTACCATATCTCCGGTGTAGTACTTCACCTGCACGCCGGCCCCGAAAAGAACCCGAACCTGCTCTAGCAGAATAGGCGTAGAAGGCCACCTACAAAGAACGCGAATTACTACCCCTAGCTGAGTCCGCTCAAGAATCGGATTCTTACTACTCTCCGCCCAGGAAACATCACCGGCAAAGACCGCCACGGATGAATCCGCCCGGGTGAGGAGCGCGCGCCAAGCCAAGTCGACCGTTCGCTTGCCGTTAAACACGTTTGCGTCACGGTGGAAAATCTGCACGAAGACCAGCACAGCAAAGGCCGCGAAAGAAATACCGATAAGCAGATAGGACACGGTCGACTGAACGTTGACCAACTTGTCAAAAGACATTCCAGTAATACCGATAACAATGCTCGCCCATTGGATGATGTTGGCAACCTTACGGGTCATCAGCCTTCCACTTCTCAGCATGCCATGAACCAGCCCAAGCCAGGATTCACCCTCATCAAGGTGATCGAACCGAACCCCCGTTCGCCGCCACACCCTTGGACCTGGGTGACTCTAGCGTCAGTTCTGCTACCTCGTCGGTCGCCCTCACCTGATCAGCCCGAGCGATGGGGGGATCGTCGGCGTCTCCAACGCTGCTCGCCTGCCACCTACGCCACACCTCGTCGGCCGGTCCGTCTCAGTTCCCGTCTCGTTCGTCTCAGTCCACTGGCGGCCGGACAGGACCGCGGTTGGCCGGCCAGCGCTTGCCAGCACGAGACGGACCGCCACGGACGGCGCGGAGCAGACTTGGAAAGCGTGTTGGGGGCAACCCCTCAAGAGTTCGAATCTCTTATCCTCCGCGTCTCCGATCAGGCACGATGCTCAATCCTTGGACCGCTGCGATCCTTGGAGCGCGAGCCCGTCTCAGTTGAGCCGACGGCACACCAGCAGTCTCGACGTGCTCGGCACTCGTGACCCGCGGGCGTCACGGCCGGCTAGCGGCGGTGTCGGTGGCGGGCCGATGACCTGCCGCCGAGTGCCAGCGTCCGGTCGTCGCCGTCGACTGGTGCTCCACCCGGCCGCTCTATCCCGGTTTGCGAGGTTGTGCTGGCGGCCCGGCGCGGCCGGGCTGTCGTCAGCGCGAGCCGGTGAGGCATCCTGGGTGGGTGAGTCGGTATGCGGAGGCGAAGCCATACGCGGTGCCGAGGTCGCTGTCCGACCTGACCGGGCCGACTGGCGGCACCGTCGTGCTGCCCCGACACATCGATTGGGGCCCCGCATATGTGTACGACCTCGCAGATGAGTCAGATCTGGCTCTTCTCTACGAGCGGGTGATCCGGGAGGCCCAGACCCCTGATGATCTCACCGCCTTCCTGGACGGGGCGACGCTGCGCCGGCTGTGGCCCACGCTGATCGTTCCCCGGCCGGCCCGCGCCAGGTGGGAGGCACGTTTCGAGGAACTGGCCCACCAAGCGGTCGCGTAGTGGACGAGTTCCATCAACGCCTGATCCGGATCGGCTTGGACGCACTGGCCGTTGACGACGGCTACGCGCTGGCCGGCGGCTACGCCGTCCAGGCACACCACTTCATCGACCGCCTCAGCGACGACGTTGACCTGTTCGTGCCCATAGAACGCAAGCATGAGATGCCGACCGCGACTGCTCGAATCATCGCAGCATACGACCAGGCCGGGCTTCGGGCGCAGATTCGCCAGCACGCCGATACCTATGTACGCCTCGATGTCACCGATCCGGCGATCGGCCGTACCGTCAAGGTCGAACTCGTCGCAGAATTCCTCATGAATCCACCCGTCCCGTCCGATCTCGGCCCCGTCCTGCACCCAGACGACGTTGCCGCTGGAAAGCTTGAAGCGCTGTTCACCCGCGCCGAGGTCCGTGATTTCATCGACGTGGACGCCCTACTGCGGGGCGGATACAACCGGAGCCAGCTCATCGAGCTGGCTAAACGGCGCGACGCGGGCTTCGATGAATCAGTCCTCGCGGACATGTTTGCGAGCCTGTACCGTCTCAACGATCGCCAGTTCGCCGTCTACGGGATAGACGCAGCCGCCATCCAGGAGATCCGCGACCAATTCAAGAGCTGGCAACAAGATATCCGCGACCGACTCAAGAACAGTTGACGACCAGCCATCGCTCCTGCGGCGATGCGGAGTGCGGGCGCGAGCGGCAACCGCGTGCGTCTCGTTTGCCGTCTTGTTCACGGCCGTTCAGACGGGTGCCGGCGGGTACGTCCGGGGCGCCGCAACGAACCAACGGGCCCAGCCGAACCGGGCGGAACGGACACCGGCAGACTTGGAAAGCGTGTTGGGGGCAACCCCTCAAGAGCTCGAATCTCTTTTCCCCGCTCCCCTGACCAGCACGAACGCCGAGAGCCGGCCGCCGAGCGGGTAGTTTGAATCGCATGTACATCGCCCACAGGGAGCTGCGATAACCGTGACGCAGATTGATCTTGATGACGACGCGCTCAGCGAAGCGATGCGGCTCTCCGGCGCGAAGAGCAAGAAGGAGACGGTGAATCTCGCACTGCGGGAGTACTCCGCTCGGCACCGCCGCATCGCGGCACTTGATCACTACGCCACTGTCGCCAAGGGCTGGGACTACGAGGGCTGGCGGGAGTTGCGAGGCGAGGGCAAGGCACCCATTGCGTGATGCATTACCTGGCCGACTCGTCGGCCCTCTGGCGTGTTTTGCGCGACCCCGACGTACGGGCTGGCTGGAATGAGGTGATCTCCAGCCACGCGATCGGGTCGTGCCAGCCGCAGCGCACCGAGTTTCGCCGCTCAGCTCGCAATCTCGACGAGTACGAGCAGATGACCGCGATGTTTGTCGATCTGTACCCCGATTTCCCGGTGCCGAACGCGGCCTGGCAGTGGGTCGAGTCGGCCCAGTACCGACTACTGCGGGTTGGGGCGCACCGAGCGCTGTCCTGTGTGGATCTGCTCGCCTGCGCCTGTGCGGCCATCCGGGGACTCGTGATTCTGCATGACGACAATGACTTCGTCGTGGCCGTGCAGCACCTGCCGGATCTCGCCGAGCGGCGGATACAAGCGCTCCCCGGGTCCGCATGACCTGCACGACCGCGGGCGCCGGCGTGACGAGCCCGGCGCGCCACCACTAGCCAACTCGATGCCCGCTCGTGCAGTCCGCGCGGTCCCGCCTGCTCCGCTCCCTGACCAGGACAAACGCGGGCGGCGGCTGCCCGCCCACCCGGCGTTCAGGCTGTTCGTCATTTCGGCCGCCTCGGTCTCAGCTCGGCCTCGTGTGATCCGGTCGGCGAGGTCCGTCCGCCTGGCTCGGCCGCGACTACACTGCACTACATGTCATCCCCACTGTCGATCAGGTTCGACCCGGCGCTGTTGGCTCGACTGCGGCGACGGGCGGAGGCGGCGGCCGGCGGCAGTGTGTCGACGCTGGCGCAGACGCTGATCGATGAAGGACTGCGGATGGCCGAGCACCCGGGGATCGTCTTCAAGTCAGGGCCGAGCGGCCGGCGGGCAGCGCTGTCGAACGGCCCCGATGTCTGGGAGATGATCAAGTTCCTGCATGAGATCGATGAGCGTGGCCAAGCAGCGGTGGCCGCCGCGGCCGAGGTGTTCGGTCTGCCCGAGGCCCGGGTGCGCACAGCGATGAGGTACTACACCGACTACGACGCCGATATCGAGGGTGAGATCGCGCTCGCCGACGCCGAGTCGGCTGCGGCCGAGGCCGCCTGGATCACCGAGCAGCGCCTGCTCGCGTGACGCCACCGTCGGACCCGATCACCGTCCCGCTCCTACTGGATGAGATGTTTGCCCCGATCGTCGCAGAAGCCCTGCGAGACAAGGGTTATGACGTTATCGCGATCGTGGCCGACTCCGGTCTACGAGCGCTGAGCGATGACGAGGTGTATGCCTGGGCAGCTGCCCAGCGACGGTGCCTCGTCACCGAGAACGTGAAGGATTTCCGGCCCATCCTCACCCGCGCTGAGGAAGCCGGCAGCCCGGTCGCCGCCCTGTTGTTCACCAGCAGCCGCACCTTCCCCCGCAGCCGGCGCAACCCGGGGCCCCTCATCGACGCCTTGGACACCTGGCTTCGAGCGGCCGGCCCGACGCCGGCGAGCGTGGAGCAGTGGCTACAGCCCGGAAAATAGCGCGTGGACTGCCACGGACGGCCATGAACGGGGCCCTCAGCAGGCTTGGTAACCCGGACGTACCTTCGCGTGTACCGGCACGCAGACCCGGGAAAGCGTTGGGGCGACCCCTCGGGGTTCGGCGGGCGGATTCGCCCGAAGCGCGGGTGGGCTCCGCTGCCCACCCGCGCCGCTGGATCCCTACCGGAGCCGCGGGGATTCGTCCCCGCAAAGCTCGTAGGGTCGATGTGTTACGGGCAGTTGCCGATGTCGCTTTCGGACGAGGCCACGGTGATGTGGACGGCGGCCAATCCGAGGGTGTTGACGTCAATGCGGATGGCGTTGACGGTGAGGCCCTTGTCCGGCGTGCTGAAGGGGATCTGCTGGTTGAGGATCAGCGCGACCACGCCCACGTTGACCCCGGTGTTCGGGGCTATCTGAGTGGGCTGGGAGATGACCACGGTGTTGCCGACCTTGAGGAAGGCGATCGTGGTGCTACCGGTGGATCCCGCGCAGTTGGTCGTCGAGGACGACTGGACGGCGGTCAGGGTGATCGCGGGGATTCCGAGGATTGCCACGCCGGCGTCGGCTACTGACGCGGTGGCCGTCGATCTACCCGGGCCGGTCGCGGTGGTGACGTTGGCGCAGAGCACGTGCGCGGCGATCGCTCCGTTCAGGGTCGCGACACACGGCGTCGAGGTGGTCGATGGTGACGTGGTGGAAATCGGGCCGGTGTCGGGTGTGCGCGGAATGGTGAGGAGGGGAAGGCCGAGCAGGGTGGCGTTCGCCTTCAGGCCGTACGCCCGGCCGGTCAGCGTCTGGGCGGTGACGACGACCCGCTCACTCCCGCACGGCGAGGTGACCGGGCTGTTGTTCGCGTCGCCGCTGTAGGTGGCCACCCAGTTGTAGGTGCCCGCGGTGCTGGCCGGGACGTTGCCGGAGGCGGCGTTGCCGCCACTCAGGACGCCGGTTCTGGTGGCTATCGGTGTCGCACAGGCGTTGTCGCCCGGCCCGAACAGGGCGAAGACCACCGTCCCGGTCGGGGCCGCTCCACCGGTCAGGTGCGCGGAGTCCGAGATGTTGCCACCGGCTGGTACCGAACCCGAGGGCGTGGTGGTGATCGCGGGGCTGGCCTTGCCGCCGGCGCCCGCGCAGGTGCTGACGTTGTTGCTGTCCATCGTCACCGCACCGGTGTGCGCGTACAGGCTGCCGGTGCTGGTGGCGCCGGCGTTGAAGGTGATCGACGTGTTCGCCAGGATGTTGCCGACGAAACTGGAGCCGGTGCCGACGGTGGCACTGCTGCCGACCTGCCAGGTGACGTTGTTGTTGTTACACGGGGTCGCCCCGTTGACGAGCACGACGGCCGAATTGCTCGCCGTGGTGAGGGAGCTGGTGACCTGGAAGAGCCAGGCGGCGTTGGGATTTCCCTGCGCGTCCAGGCTCAGGGTGCCGGTCAACTGCGCCGACGAATTGAAGCAGTAGACGCCGGGCGGCAACGTCATGCCGCCCAGATCCTGACCGCTGAGGTTCTGGTCGCACGGCTCGCCGGCGGCAAAGGCGTAGGCCGTGGCGACATCACCCTGCGCCTGGGTCGCCGCCGGATCGCCGGCGTGGATCGTCCCGGTCACCTGGCCCGGCGGGAATCCGGCCACCGCGGTGCCGGGGCTGACGCCCAGGTCCCCGGTCACGACGCTCGGACCGGTATTGGTCACAGTCGAGGCCCCCAGCACGGCAAAGCCCGCGGCGGCGCCCAACGGTGGCGTGGTGGCCACGGCGTGCGCCGCGGGCTGAGCGAGGAGAGCCATGCCCAGGGCCAGGACGGTCGTCCCGACACATGCTTGAACTGTACGTCTCACGACGTCACCTTCTTGGAGCGATAATCACGCGGCTACGGCGCGGCCGTGGGGATCCACGACGCCGACAAGTGCCATGATGCGGACAAATGAAATTCGGTTGACCGCAGGTCGAAGCGCGCGCTTACCACGCTGGCGTTGCCCGCTGCCGGGTGAATTCGATCCACCGGGCCCGTTTCCCCGCTATTCCATCGTCTGGGGATTACCTACCCAGCCGGCGTTGTATCACTCGTGAATCAACACACCAGACATCGTGAATATCACGGGTTTGAACCGCGGCGGCAGGACGGGATTCCGCCGGCCGGTTCGGGCAGGAGCTGGTGGGTGTGGCGGGTGAGGGTGAGCAGCCGCAGCGCGGGCCGGCTCACGTCTTCGACCACGAGCCTGCCGCCCGCGCGGTCGAGCCGGTGCTGCAGCCCGACGAGAGCGCCGAGGGCGGCGCAGTCGAGGAACGTCACGCGTGCGAGCTGGAGGAGGACGACGCGGTCGGTGTTGCTGGTGCCGGCGGCGGCGAACAGCAGCCGGTCGGCGGTCGCGGTGATCGCCAGGGCGGCGACGACGTCGATCTCGCCGGCAAGGACGAGAGCCGGCGGCCGGCCGGGTTCGGTCCGGACATCCACCCGGAATCCCGCGGCATCCCCGTCCGGACCTGCCGCGACGGGTGCGCTGGGCTGGTCGAGACCCAGGCTGTCGAAGGACGGACGGGAGAGTTGACCGGTGGCCATTGCGGCTCCCAAGCGGGAAGACGCGGTACTCGGCGTCGCCTTTGCTCACTGCCCGCGCTCGGCGGGGGGACGCAAGTGGCTCGGCCGGCTGCTGTTTGCTCAGCTACCTGCAGCGTAGGGGCTTTTGGTCAGCTCCGCTATGGCGTGCCCGTCGGATCCGGCCAGCGGGGCACGGAGCCGGCGGCGGCGACCACCTCGCCGGCGGCCGCAGCGGCGGTCTGGGGCTTCGCGCTGGCCAGCGCACGCAGCCGGGCGCTGGCGTGCTCGCGCGAGCCGCCGTGGCGGTGCATCAGCACCCCGATGGCCTGGTTCCGCAGTCCCTCCGCCGCGAACGGGTCCGCCGGTCCCCGGTCCTGGCCGCCGGCCGCGGCGGGCACCCGGACGACCCCCGCGTCGGGGATCGGCTCGGAGCCGATGCCGGCACGCAGCGGATCGAGGGCGAGCGGTGTGCTCGCGTCCAGCCGCAGCACGACCGTGTGGCCACCGGCTGCGGCCAGCGGTATCGACAGTGAACTAGCGCCGGCTGACCGGTCCACGGCGTCGGTGAGGACGAGAGCCGGGCTGTCGTCATCGGGCTGGACGGTGATGGAGACGGTGACGGGGGCATCGACCGCGACGCGCCAACCCGCCACCACGAGCCCGAAGCCGGCGCGAAGATCGACATCGTCATCGAGGGCAGCCGAGAGGTCGTCAAGCAGCCGAGCGATCTCGGCGCTGTGCGCCATGGTGGCTCCTGACACGGCGTCCGGCCCGCATTCCCGGCTGGACCCCGCCTTGGCCCGGTGCACCTGCTGCTGGCTCAGCGGTGGTCTGTGCTTACCCGGCCGGCCGACCGGCTAGCCGGGTATGAGCTATTTACTTGGCCGGTGGGCGGCGGGCGATCTCGGTGACCATGTCGTGGGCGACGTCCCGCAGTTTGCGGTGGCTGCTCTGGCTGGCCTCCCGCAGCAGCGCGAACGCCTGGTCGGCGTCACAGCCGTGCACGGCCATCAGGATCCCCTTGGCCTGATCGATCACGGCCCGGCCGCGCAGCGCCTCGCCGAGATGCTCGGCCAGCTGGCGACTGTCGGCCAGGATCTGCGCGGTGGCCGCGGTCACCGCGGCCGGGCCGGCGAACAGCTCACCGATGCGGACCGCCGGCAGATCGAAGCTGCCTTCGGTCCGGGAGTACACGTTCAACGCCCCCCGGGTCACGCCCCGCACCTGCAGCGGCAACGACAACACCGACAGCACCCCGTGCTCGACCGCCCGGGCGGCGAACCTCGGCCAACGCCGATCCGCGTGCACCGACCGGACGACGTGCGTGCGCCCCGAATCCAGCGCCGCCACACACGGGCCCTCCCGCAGCGAGTACTGCGCATCGTCCAGCGACCGCACGAACTCCGCTGAAGCGACGACGTTGGCCGGGCCACGGTTCTCCAGCAACGTCACACCGGCGCCGTCCGCCCCGGGAATCGCCGCCACCGTGTAGTCCGCGACCTGGCGCAGCGTGTCCTGCAACGGCTGGCCGTCGACCAGCAGCGCACCGAGATCGGCGAGGCTGGACTCCAGATCCAGCTCAGCCTGCCGCCCCGCCCAGTCACCGATCCGCTCCCCGAACGACGATGGAGCCGCCGGCCGCGCGGAAGCGGCTGTGGTCTCCTGCACCCGGTGCCCTTCGCTCATCGAAACCGCTCTCCCGCGACATCCGCCGCAACCCGGGGAAACCGGCGTAACTGTACTTAGCCGTGCACTGCCGCGAACAGCGCTCGACCGACCGTCGTCGTCGCCACCCCGGTGGTGAGTGGAAACGCTCGCGCGGGCGCGGCAGCACGTGCGGCGGCTGGAGGCCAGGGCGGCAATTGCCCAGCGACCCGACGCTACGCCGGATGCGGCCGATCGGGGCACGGCGAGGCGTACGGTGGAACTACCGAGGACATCTCGCACGCTGACAGTCAGGTCTCCGTCGCCCCCGGCGAGCGCTGGTGAGAAGGTCGTCGTGAACACAGGGGTAACCGTCGCACTCATTGTCGTGGCCGGGCTCGCGCTGCTCACGCTGATGCTGTCGGTGCGGGTGGTGCAGCAGTACGAGCGGGGAGTGGTGTTCCGCCTCGGCCGGGTCCGGCGGGTGGTCCGGGAACCGGGGCTGCGGCTGATCGTCCCGATCGTCGACCGGATGCGGAAGGTGAACCTGCAGATCACCACCTTCAGCGTGCCCGGGCAGGACTGCATCACCCGGGACAACGTCAGCGTGCGGGTCGACGCGGTCGTGTACTTCCGGGTGATCGACCCGGTCAAGGCGCTGGTCAACGTGCGCGACTACCTGTTCGCCACCTCGCAGGTGGCGCAGACGTCGCTGCGCGCGGTGATCGGCCGCGCCGACCTCGACGAGCTGCTGTCCAACCGGGACAAGCTCAACGCGGAGCTGACCGGCATCATCGACACCCCGACCGAGGACCCGTGGGGCGTCAAGGTCGAGCGGGTCGAGGTGAAGGACGTCGCCCTGCCCGACTCGATGAAGCGGTCGATGTCCCGCCAGGCCGAGGCCGAGCGGGAGCGCCGGGCCCGGGTCATCGCCGCTGACGGCGAGTTCCAGGCATCCAAGAAGCTCGCCCAGGCCGCCGCCGCAATGGCCGCCGACCCCGCCGCGCTGCAACTACGCCTGCTGCAGACGGTGGTCGAGGTCGCCGCCGAGAAGAACAGCACGCTGGTCATGCCGTTCCCGGTCGAACTCCTGCGCTTCCTCGACCACGCCACGCAGCCCGCAACCGCTCGCGAGCCCGCCCGGCCGGCGCCCGAGCCCGACAGCACCACGCCGGACGATGGCGCCATCGAACCCGCGAGCACCAGCCTGACCCCGGCTACCCTCCCAGCCGGCCCGAACGGCACGACAACCCGCACCGGCTGAGATCCCCGGGCTGGCCGGCGCCGGCGGCCGGCGCCCCCGGCCGCCTCGGCGGTCGGCCAGCCGCCCGGGCCGTTCCGGCGCGGAGGCGCTGCCGGCTCCTCAGCTCGGATTCAGCGTCCGGGTGCCCAGGTGCGCGGCGATCGCGGCCAGGACGCCGGCGAGGGCATCCCGGACGGCGGGGTCGGCGATGAGGCCATCGGCGCCGACCGTGTCGCGGGCGACGAAGATCCGGGTGCAGGCGGCCTCGATGATCTCCGCGGCGACGTAGCCGAGCACGACCCGCAGGGTGGCCTCGGCGCCCGCACCCCGGCCCGGCGCGGCGACGTTGATGAACGCGACCGGCTTCCCGTAGAGCTCGCCGGTGCCGACCGTCCAGTCGAGCAGATTCTTGAAGCTGCCCGGCAGCGTGCCCGCGTACTCGGGGGTGCAGAACAGGACCGCGTCCGCCCCGGCCAGTTGTCCACGCAGCGCCGCGACTGCCGGCCCCTGCTCCCCGTCCGGCACGAACGCCGGCAGCTGCGTCAGCCCCGGATAGAAGACGGCCCGGACGCCGTCGGGCGCCACCACCGCGGCCGTGCGCAGCGCGGCCGTGTTCCCCGACCCGGCCCGGGTGCTGCCCGAGACCAGTGCGACCGTCCACGGCGGGGTCATCCCGTTGTCGTCCACGTCAAGCCGGCAACCGCGGCGGCTGCCGACCTGTTCCCAGCAACTTGACACAGGTCGGTTAGCCAGTACTAACGTTAGGCGTGGCTAACGTTGCGGCGGCGATCGCGGCGTTGGGGGATCCGACCCGGCGCGCGGTGTTCGAGCGGTTGCGGGACGGCCCGCGCGCGGTCGGCGAACTGGCGGACGGGTTGCCGGTGACCCGCTCGGCGGTGTCGCAGCACCTGCGGGTGTTGGGCGAGGCCGGGCTGGTCAGCCAGACCCGGGTTGGGACGCGGCGGCTGTACCGGGTGGAGCCGGACGGGCTAGCCGCGGTACGGGCGTACTTCGACGATCTCTGGGGGTCGGCGCTGGGCGCTATGAGAGACCTCGCCGAGGCCGATGAGTCCGATGTGGAGGATCCATGACCACGGTGCCGGTCCTCGCCGCGGTACACGTGCGGCGGTCGCCAGAAGCCGCATTCCGGACGTTCACCGAACGCATCAGCGATTGGTGGCCGCTGCGGACGCACGGCGTCTACGGCGAAGCAGCCGTCGGACTGGACATTGTGGACGGTCAACTGGTGGAGCGGTCGGCGCATGGCGAGACCAGTGTCTGGGGCGAGGTGGTGCGCTGGGAGCCGCCGCACCGGTTCGCCTGCACCTGGCACCCGGGCCGCGCCCAGGACGGCGTGCACACGCTGATCGAGGTGGAGTTCCAGCCGGACGAGGACGGCACCCGGGTCGAACTCACCCACTCCGGCTGGGAGATCTACGGCGACGAGGCGGAGCAGCGACGCGCTCCGTACCAGGCGCCCGACGCCTGGAACCACGTGCTCGGGCTGTTCGCCCGGGCTGGCAGCGATTGAGGGGAAGCCGTGCAGACCGAGCAACTGGAAGCCGCGTACCAGGCGTTCATCGCCGAGGCGAAAGCCGGCAGGTTCGGGCCACCGCCGCCCGGCGAGTGGACCGCCCGCCAACTGGTCGCGCACATCGCGGTGAACGACGAACTGCTCGCCTCGGCGGCCGAACAGGTCATCGCCGGCGAGCCCGCCCGGTTCGACAACACGAACGCCGTCGACTGGGCGAAGGTGAGCGCGTTCGCCGACGAGCACGGCAGCCTGGCCGGCGGGATCGAAGCGGTGCGGGCGTCCGGGGAGCGGGTCTGCGCGGTCGCCGGCCGGATCACCGACGAGCATGCCGCGACCAGCCTCGACGTGCACATCCTGGACGGCACCGAGGTCGCGATGGACCAGCCGATGCCGCTCGGCCAACTGCTCGGCCTCCAGGCGTCGTTCCACCTGCCGGCCCACGCCGACCAACTCCGCGCACTGCGCGCCGGGGGTGGCCCCGCGTCGTAGGCTCGCCAGGTGAGCAACCGGGGGGCGGACGAGCGCATCGTGGTCGAGGCCGCGCCGCGGGACGATCTGGACGGGCGGCGCTACGACGTCGCGGTCATCGGCGGCGGCATCGTCGGCCTCGTCACCGCGTACCAGCTGACCCGGCAGCGGCCGGGCATCCGGGTGGTGGTGCTGGAGAAGGAACACCGCTGGGCCAGCCACCAGACCGGCCACAACAGCGGCGTGATCCACAGCGGCATCTACTACACGCCGGGCAGCCGCAAGGCGCGGTACGCGGTCCAGGGCGCCCGACAGATGGTCGAGTTCTGCCAGGAACACGACCTGCCGTACGAGGTCACCGGCAAGGTGATCGTGGCGACCGGCGACGCGGAACTGTCCCAATTGGACAGGCTGCACGACCGTGGCACCGCCAACGGGGTCCGGGTGCGGCGGCTGGACCGGGCCGGCCTGCTGGAGTACGAGCCGCACACCAGCGGCATCGCCGCGCTGCACGTCGCCGACACCGGCATCTGCGACTACGTCGCGGTCGCCCGCACCTACGCGAAGCTGGCCGAGGCGGCCGGCGCGGACCTGCGGGTCGCCACCACGGTCACCGCGCTGCGGCCGGACGGCCGGGGCGTGCTCGTCCACACCGGACGCGGCGAGGTCCGGGCGGCGACCGTGGTGAACTGCGCCGGGCTGCACTGCGACCGGGTTGCGGCGCTGTCCGGCGGGCCGGTGCCGGCCCGGATCGTGCCGTTCCGCGGCGAGTACTACGAACTGCCGGCCGATCGGCGGCACCTGGTCCGCAACCTCATCTACCCGGTACCCAACCCGGATTTCCCTTTCCTCGGCGTACATTTCACCCGCATGATCGATGGCTCCGTCCATATCGGACCCAACGCCGTGCTCGCGCTGCGCCGGGAGGGCTACCGCTGGGCCTCGGCCAGCCCGCGCGACCTGGCCCAGACCCTCGGCTACCCGGGTTTCTGGAAGCTGGCCCGGGCCAACTGGCGGGAAGGCGCCGCCGAGATGCGCCGATCGCTGTCCCGACGGCAGTTCGCCGCCGCCGCCCGCCGCCTGATCCCCGACCTCGCCGACACCGACCTGATCCGTTCCGGCGCCGGCGTCCGCGCCCAGGCCATCACACCCGAGGGCCGCCTGGTCGACGACTTTCTCCTGGTCGAGCGCGGCCCACTGGTACACGTCCTGAACGCGCCCTCGCCCGCCGCCACCGCCTCCCTCCCGATCGGCGCCGAAATAGCCACCCGCGTCACCGCCCACCTCCCCGACTGAACCGGGCTCCGTCCCGGCGGCGGTAGCGCCCGAACCGGCGCGACCGACCTGCCGCGCCGCCCGCAGGCTGACAGCGGCGCCCCCGGTGACGTCTTCCGCCGAGCGGTGACGGCCTCGCTCCGCCAGTGACGCCCACCCGCCGTCACCCCAGCCACCAATCCATCACCCGGGGACGGACGCCGTCACCTCGCGCCGGAACCCGTCACCGGGACCTGTCCGGGCCCGCGCGGCCCATCGCCGGCGCGGCCGCGCGGATATGCGGCGGGAGCACGGCGGGCCATCCCGTACACTCGCGGACGGTGGAGTCGCCTAGTGGCCGAGGGCGCACGCCTCGAAAGCGTGTGAAGTGCAAGCTTCCGTGGGTTCAAATCCCACCTCCACCGCCACCCTGACCAGCGGAAACGCCGGCCGGCCCACCCCGGGCCGACCGGCGTTCGCGCGTCTGGTCTCAGTTTCAGCATGGCTTCCGGCCGGCCTCATGACGGACATGCGCCGCCCGTGACAGGGCAAAGCATGACGTCGTACGGTTCGGAGAACCGGTCCAACAGCCGCCGATGGTCAGGCCAGTCATGTCGACACCAGCGCGCCACGCAGAGCACGGTGACCTTCGCTGCTCCCGCGGTACGAACCGCCAATGCCGCCGACTGCGCCTTGCAGCCTGACGTCCATGTGTCGTCCACCAGGAGAACGCTCTTGCCCCGGATCCGTTCGGCCTGCCCTGATGCGACGACGAAGCGGTCGGCGAGGACCGCCCGGCCGTCCTGTTGCAGGCGCAGGCCGCATTCAATCAGGAATCGCTGCTCGGGCGTCATTCCCCATACATTCCTAGCAAGTTGAGCAACCGGGTGGTTCGGCCCAGGCCAGGTCGCGGATGGGACGAAGCTGACGGCGGTCCACGGCGTGCCGAGAGCTCGCGCCGCGCACGCCGCATGAACCCCAGTCGCCGCCAACACCATGAGAGCCAAGTCCGCGGCCGCCTTCTCGGATGGCGGCTGCGCCTTGTAAGCACGCATCGTAAACGCGGACTGGTGGTAGCCAGGCGCGTTTCCACGTGCGTACGCAAGCGTCAGCGCAAGATCAGCCAGTCGCGGCCCGAATTGGTCGGACTGTTGCTGGCATTGCGGACAGAGGTGCCGGTCTGCCGGCCCTCGACAGCCGGCACATGACAACCCCGGCACGAAGTTTGTGTTGTGGAAGAAACCGCCGACGCGATCACGTAGCAAGATGCGAAGATCCGATTGCGCCTCGTCGGAAATCACTGCTTCGCCAGGGTCAGCCACCGATCGACCTGTGCCTCCGATTCCAGAATCTCGGCGACGGCATCCAGCGCATGCTCGGCGGTCCGAATGACGCTCACACCGGGATTGCCGACCATTGCCCGTCCCCAGCTCGTCGAGTCGACCACGGTCTGGGAAAGCAACACGGGACGGCCGTGCTCGACCGCCAGGCGGGCCTGGATCCGGGCTCCGCTAGTCTCCCCTGCTTCTACGACGATCGTTGCCCGGCCGTACGCGCTCATCACGGCATTGCGCATGGGAAACGAGTGTTTGGTCGGCGGAGCGGACGGCCAGAACTGCGACAGCACGAGACCATCCTCGCCAATTCGATGCTGGAGCGATGCGTTCGCCGCTGGATAGCAACGTTCGATACCGGTGCCGATCACGGCTACCGTGCGGCCACCCGCCTCCATCGCTGCGCGATGGGCGGCAGTGTCGATGCCTAGCGCCAAACCCGACACGACCGACAATGAGCGTTCAGCCAGTCCTCTGCTGATGTCGGTCGCGAGCGCCACCCCTCGATCAGAGGCATCCCGTGAGCCGACAACGCAGACACCGACATCGTCGCCCGTGAATCTGCCGTAGCTGAACACCACTGGCGGCATCTGATGGACGTCGCGAAGACGGGAAGGATAGCGGGCGTCCATGAACGTCAGGAAGTCAAACGACGCGCTCTCCCAGCGACAGACATCCGCCCGGGCCTCTACCAGCACAGGGTGATCATCAGCGATAGGATCGAAGAGGTCACCCGTCACGGTGCGGGACCAGACCTCACGCGCACTGCCCGCCTCGGCGACCAGGGCCGTGATCTCCGGCCAACTGAGGCGCTCGGGACGTGCCCGCAGCAACGCAACCAGCGCTGCCCGCTCCTCGCCGTCCCGATCGGCACCCACGGCGCCCAGCCTACGGTCTCCACCCCACGAACGACTGACGACGGCGCCCGGTGACCAGGGATCCGTCGAACGGGCTGCCCGACTGCCTGCCATCGCGACACCACCCTCGAACTTCGAACGTATGTTCGATTATACCTTGGCGAATCGACCGACAGCAGTGGCGCACCTCGCGGCGCCCCCACCGTCTGGTTGCCCCTCCTGGACGATCTCGCTCAAGCCCGCCGTCGTGGTCACGCAGACCGGTGCCGACTGGCCGCCCTGCGTGGTGTACCGAGGCGGTCGGCGGCTGTGCATTCGGCCGGGGTCGGGATCCGCCGCCGGCCGGTTAGCTACTGCTTCACCCAGAAACGTGACATCGTGATCGGGCCGGTTGCCGGTCGTACGACGGCCGGAATAATTGGCCAACGTCGCTTGACGCGGCAATAGCTGGGTTTGTCGAAGCCGCTCGCCTGGGTAGCGACCCGGGGCGGGGCGGCGGGATCTGACATGGTGGTCGGTATGGTGGATTCCGGCCCGGCTCGGCCCGCGCTGTCCAGGTCTGGGCATGATCTTGATGTTGGCGGCACCGGGCCCGGTGCCGCTGGTTGGCTGGCGGTCACCGCGACGGCATACGTTCTGCTCCATCATGTCGGCACCGCCCTCGGCTGGCTCGGCAGCGTTGGTCTCACCCGATGGGCGGACTGGGTGGATCTCGGCACGCCGTACGCCGTGGTGCTGTCCGCCGGAATTGGCCTGGCCCGCTCCGGGCGGGCCGGTGCGTGGGTGTGGGGCGTCTATGCGGTCGGGGCGGTGACCTACGTCGAGGGGCACGGAATCCATCTGGCCGCGAACTCGATCGGCAATGTCGCACCTGGGCCGGCTGCGCATTTCTGGGACGAGACGGCCGGCCATTACCTTTGGCAGGCCGGCTGGATCCTGGTGCTCGCCGCGTTGACCGCGGTGTTCGCCGGCCGTCCCGCACCGCGGGGGCCCTGGCCCTATTGTCTGGCGGCCGCGTTAGGCGTGACGGCCGCGACAAATACGCTGGAAGGTGGCACGGCAGCGCTCGGCCTCTTGTCGGCTCTCGCCTTTGTCGCAGCCGGCTGGATGACACGTCGCGGAACCGGGCGCCTGCTCCTGTTGGCGTACGGGCTCAGCTTGTTGATCCTGGTCGGCTACGGGCTCTGGCAGCAGGGCTTCCCGCAACCCTCGCAGCTGTAGCTGGCCTTGCCCGGCCGGCGGCGAAGCCCGGCTGGTGGTCACGGCCGGTGCTGGTCGAAGAACTCGCGGAGCAGGGCGGCGCATTCGGTTTCCAGGATGCCGGGGATGACCTCGGGGCGGTGGTTCAGGCGGCGGTCGCGGACGACGTCCCAGAGGGAGCCCACGGCGCCGGCCTTGGGGTCGGTGGCGCCGTAGATGAGGCGGTCGACGCGGGCCAGGACCAGGGCGCCGGCGCACATCGTGCAGGGCTCCAGCGTGACCACCAGGGTGCAGCCGGTCAGCCGCCATGACCCGACGGCGAGGGCGGCCCGGCGCAGGGCGAGGATCTCGGCGTGCGCGGTCGGATCGGCGGCGCGCTCCCGCTCGTTGGCGGCCTCGGCCAGCACGGCGCCGGACGGTCCGATGACCACCGCGCCCACCGGCACGTCCCCCGCCGCGCCGCCGGCATCCGCCTGGGCGACGGCCAGCGCCAGGCGCATCCAGTCGCGGTAGCGGGCCGGGGCGGGAGCGGTCACGAGCCGGCCCTCCTGCGCGCGGAGCGTTTCCGTGCGGTGCCGCGGAGCGCGGCGGGCCGCCGGGCTGGCCGGGTCACACGCCGAGCCGGAGAGCTTCGAGTTCGTCCAGGCAGCCGGCACGCTCGCAGAGCTCGGTGATCACGTCGGCGGGCAGGTTGCCCTCGTGCGCGCACAGGGCGAGCAGTGCCCGGGCCGGGGTGCCCAGGTCGGCGAGCAGGTCGGGGGCGCCGAGCGGTTCGGCGTCGTAGCCGAGGTCGGAGTCCGAGTCGGGGTCGGGGTCGGCTGTTCCGGCCGCGGCCGCCAGCATGGCCACGGTCAGGTAGTCGGCGGCGGCGCGGCGATCGGAGACGAAGACGCGCGGCTCCTCGGCGCCCGCGTCGACCCGGACGATCGCCACGTACTCGTCGTCCTCCTCGACGAACAGCACCGTGCTGCTGGCGTCCGGGTCGACGTCCCGGATCAGTTCGGCGAGGTCGTCGAGGTCGTCCACGCCGTCGAGGTCGACCTCGTGGGCGGCCCATCCATCGGGTGTGCGGGCGAGAGCGGCGGCAAAGTAGGCCACGTCCTTCCTCCGGCTGATCGGCGGGCGGGCAATCGGCGGGTAGCGGGACAGGTAGGCGGCGGGACAGGTCGGCGGCGGGAGCGGTGGGCACCGGATCGGGTCGGCCCGGCGGGACGGTCAGGCGGGAGCGTCGACGACCTTCGCGTACTCGTCGCCGACCCCGATCCGGCGGGCGATCAGGGTCAGCATCTCGTCCGCGTAGAGGTCCAGGTCGTCGAGGATCATGCCGAGGTCGCGTTCGTCCAGGCCGAGGTCGGCGAACATGCCCAGATCCCCGGCCGGCCATACTTCGTCAAGTTCCTCGTCGGCGGGCACGTCCTCACCGAGGAGTTCGACCGCCTGCCGGGCCAGGTCCCAGTCGACCGCCGCGGTCGCGTCGGACAGCAGCACCCGCAGTTCCCCGGTCGGGGCCAGCCGCAGCGCGACGAAGAACTCGTCATCGACGTCGAGCAGCGCGAACGGGCCGCCCTCCTTGGGCTGCTGGCGCAGTGCCGCCACGCAGTGGTCCAGGTCGCTGAGTACCGCCGGCGGCAGCAACGCGCACTGCCAGCGTTCTCCCTCGCGGTACACCGTTACCGCGAAGCCGTCCTCCGCCATCCGGAACCCTCGCAATCTCCACGCGGATCGTGGCAGACCGGCGACCACCCGGCATAGGGGAGTTCCCCGGTCGCGTGCCACCCCTAACCCGCTGACCACTGCGCGCAACAGTCAGTGACTGTACGTGTTCCACTCGTCCGAGGTGCCGTTGACATTCCGTGCCGGGCCGGCCAAGCATCGTAGCTACCGCCTGTCCCGCAGGGGGGTGCGGCACCGAGCGAGCGGACGGGTCCGTGGCGCGACCGGGCAGCACACCGGCGCCGGAACCCGGAGACGACGACGCGCTGCCGGGAGGAGCAAGGCAATGAGCACCAGCGAGAAGTACGTCATTCCGGTGGAACTGCGGACCTGGGACATAGCGGCCACCGGCGCCGCCCGCTTCAACTGGGACTACGACGACGGCCGCGACCAGCTCCTCAGCCTTTACCAGAAGGGCAAGGACAAGCAGTGGGACGCGATCCACCGGATCGACTGGGAGCTCGACGTCGACCCGGACGACCCGTTGGGCATGCCCCCGCTGGCCAACCCGATCGCCACCTCCCGCACCTGGGAGCGGATCCAGGACGACCCGAAGGCGGTCGGCGAACTGCGCCAGCACCAGGCGGCCTGGCAGTTCAGCCAGTTCCTGCACGGCGAGCAGGGCGCGATGATCTGCTCGGCCCGGATCGTGGAGTCGGTGCCCGACCTCGACGCCAAGTTCTACGCGGCCACCCAGACGATGGACGAGGCCCGGCACGCCGAGACCTACGCGCGGTTCCTGCAGGAGAAGATCGGCCTGGTCTACCCGATCAACCCGGACCTGAAGGCGCTGCTCGGACGACACCCTGTCCGACTCCCGCTGGGACATGCCCTACCTCGGCATGCAGGTGCTGATCGAAGGGCTGGCGCTGGCCGCCTTCGGCGTGCTGCGGGACATGACGACCACGCCGCTGCCCAAGCAGATCCTGGCGTACGTGATGCAGGACGAGGCCCGGCATGTCGCGTTCGGACGGATCGCGCTGCGGGACTACTACCGCGAGCTGACCGACGGCGGAGCGGCGACGAGCGCGAGGAGTTCGTCGTCGAGGGCTGCTACCTGATGCGGGACCGGTTCCGCGGCCAGGAGATCTGGGACCTGCTCGGCTACGACCGGGCCGACTGCGAGGAGGCGGTCCGCACCTCGCCGTTCATGCAGGCGTACCAGGCGCTGCTGTTCAGCCGGATCGTGCCGTGCGTGCAAGGACATCGGCCTGTGGGGCCCGAAGGTCCAGCAGGCGTACGTGGACATGGGCGTGCTGGACATGGCCGGGGTCAACCTGGACGAGCTGATGGCCGCAGGACGAGAGCCTGGCCGAGCAGGTGGACGCGGAGAAGCGGGAGTTGGCCGGCCGCCGGGCCGAGGTGGACAAGGTGATCTCCATCGGCGACGCCGCTGGCTGACCCGGACCGGCCGGGCCGGGCGTCGCGCTCCCCCCGCCACCAGCCGGCTAGCACCCAGTCGGGAGGACGGGTAGCCGGGTAGCCGGGTGGCCCGTCCGCCCAGCACACTGACCCGCACCCGGTCGACCAGTCACTCAGTGCACTCAGATCCATTCGGACGGTTACCAACCGTCAGGTGGAATGGATCACAGCGGCGCGCCGTGATCATTACTGGCCACCCAGGTGTAACGTCCGCGCAGGAATATCGTTAGTGACGGGAAGTCTTCCCTCTGGCGATGGATGCCGCCTCATCGGAACCCGCTCCCGCCCCGGCACGCCGCGGCGGCGGTGACGCGCAATCCCCGTTGCGGCGCGGACCCGAGGAGATCGCGGCGCAGGCGTCCGGCGAGAACTTTCCGGTGGCGCTGAAGCTGCTCCCGAAGGACGCCCGTCGTCATCTTCAGTCGATCTATGGTTACGCACGGTTCGTCGACGACATCGGCGACGAGGCGCCCGGCGACCGGCTGCGGCTGCTCGACGCGGTTGCCGCCGACCTCGACCGGCTCTACGCGGGCCGGCCGCCCACGCTGCCGGTGCTGGCCGCGCTGGCCCCGACCGTCCGCGCGAAAGAGCTCCCGGAGCAGCCGTTCCGGGATCTCATCCAGGCGAACCGGGTCGATCAGCGGGTGACCCGCTACCAGACCTGGGCCGACCTGGTCGGCTACTGCGAGCTGTCGGCGAACCCGGTCGGCCGGCTGGTCCTGCACGTGGCCGGCCGGGCCACCCCCGGCCGGATCGCCCAGTCCGACGACGTCTGCACCGCCCTGCAGGTGATCGAGCACCTGCAGGACATCGGCGAGGACCACCGGGCCGGCCGGATCTACCTGCCCCAGCAGGATCTGGCCGAGTACGGCGTCACCGACGCCGACCTGGCCGCCGGTTCCGCCAGCCCGGCGGTACGCGGTCTCGTCGCCTACGAGGCGCGGCGGGCCGCTCGGCTGCTCGACTCCGGCCGTCCGCTGGTCGCCAGCCTGCACGGCTGGGCCCGGCTGGCGGTCGCCGGGTACGTCGGCGGCGGGCGGGCCGCCGTAACCGGAATTGCGGGTGTGCACTTCGACACGCTGCGGCAGGCTGTACATCCGTCTCGCCGGCACGTGATCGTCGAGACGGTGCGCCTGGTCACCGCCCCGGCCAGGTTCAGGAGGCCCGCGTGACATTTGCCATTCCCGGCCGCAGCAGCGTCGAGCGGGCCTACGAGCAGTGCGAGCAGATCACCAAAGCCGAGGCGAAGAACTTCTCCTACGGCATCCGGCTGCTGCCCCGGCCCAAGCGGCGGGCGCTGTCGGCGGTCTACGCGTTCGCCCGCCGGGTGGACGACATCGGCGACGGCACGCTGCCGGCGGCGGAGAAACTGGCCGCGCTGGACGAGGCCCGGCACGCGGTGCTGAACCCGCAGCAGCACCCGGGCGACCCGGTGCTGGTCGCGCTGGCCGACGCCGCGCAGCGGATGGCGTTGCCGCTGAAGGCGTTCACGGAGCTGGTGGACGGCTGCGAGATGGACGTCCGGGGCACCCACTACCGGACCTTCGCCGACCTGGACCGGTACTGCCGGTGCGTGGCCGGCTCGATCGGCCGGCTCTCGCTGGCGGTCTTCTCGCCCAGCCCGGACGCCGAGGCGGTCCGGCTGGCCGACCGGCTCGGGGTGGCCCTGCAGTTGACGAACATCCTGCGGGACATCCGGGAAGACTTCCTGAACGGCCGGGTCTACCTGCCCCAGGAGGATCTGGACGACTTCGGCGTGACGCTGACCCTGGCCGAGGACGGCCGGCTGGACCCGCAGGGCGGCCGGCTGGTCGACCTGGTCCGCCGCGAGGTGGCCCGGGCCCGCGAACTCTACGACGACGGCCTGGGGCTGCTGCCGCTGCTGGACCGGCGCAGCGCGGCCTGCTGCGGCGCGATGGCCGGCATCTACCGGCAACTGCTGGACGTGATCGACGCCGACCCGGAACGGATCTGCCTGGGCCGGACCTCGCTGAGCCGGGAGGCGAAGCTGGCCGTCGCGGCCCGCGCGCTGCTGCGGCGGTCCGCATGACGACGACCGATTCGGCCCCGCCGGCAGGCGCGCCGACCACCCCCCGCCCGGTCGAGCCCCGCTCCGGTCAGCCCCGCGCCGCCGAAGCTCGCGCCGCCGAACCCCGCGCCGCCGAGCCGCGGGCCGCCGAGCCCGGGCACGGCGCGGACCGGCGCCGGCCGCACGCGGTGGTGATCGGCGGCGGGCTGGCCGGGATCACCGCGGCGCTCGGCCTGGCCGACGCGGCCGTCCCGACCACGCTGCTGGAGCGGCGGCCCCGCCTCGGCGGGGCGACCACCTCGTTCCAGCACGGCGAGCTGACCGTCGACAATGGACAGCACGTCTTCCTGCGCTGCTGCACGGAGTACCGCGCGCTGCTGCGCCGGCTCGGCGTGGCCGGCCAGGTAACCCTGCAGGACCGGCTGGATGTGACCGTGCTGGCGCCCGGCGGGGTGCGCGCCCGGCTGCGCCGTGACCCGCTGCCGGCGCCGGCGCACCTGACCTCCGCGCTGGCCGGCTACCGGCACCTGACCCCGCTGCAGCGGGCGAAGGTGGTGCGCGGCGCGCTGGCGCTGCGCCGCCTGGACCCGGCCGACCGCTCGCTGGACACCCGGACGCTGGGCGATTTCCTCGCCGCGCACGGGCAGAGCGAGCAGATGCTGGCCGCCTTCTGGGACGTGTTCGCGATCGCCACGCTGAACCTGCCGGCCCGGCAGGCCTCGCTGCAGACGGCGGCCAAGGTGTTCCGCACCGGCCTGCTGGACACCGCGGACGCCGGTGACATCGGCTGGTCCGCGGTCCCGCTGGGCGACCTGCACGGCACCGCCGGGCTGCGCGCGCTGACCGCGGCCGGGGTGGCCACCCGCACCCACGCCGTGGTCCGCGGGGTCGAACCGACCGGCGACGGCTGGCTGGTGCACACCGAGGCCGACGGTCCGATCCGGGCCGACACGGTGGTGCTCGCGGTCCCGGCGGCGGACGCGGAGAAGCTGCTGCCGCCCGGCGCGCTGCCGGCGCCGGAACGGCTGGCCGCGCTGGGCGCCTCGCCGATCGTGAACGTGCACGTGATCTACGACCGGCCGGTGCTGCCGGTACCGCTCGCGGCCGCCGTCCGGTCGCCGGTGCAGTGGGTGTTCGACCGGACCGGACCGTCCGGCCTCACCGACGGGCAGTACCTCGCGGTCTCGGTGTCCGCGGCGGACGGCTGGATCGACCGGCCGACCGCGGAGATCCGGGAGACGTTCCTGCCCGCGCTGGCCGGCGTACTGCCGGGCGCCCGGCACGCGCGGATCCGGGAGTTCTTCGTGACCCGCGAGCGGCGGGCCACGTTCCGGCAGCGGGTGGGCAGCGCGGCCCTCCGGCCCGGGCCGGCCACCGCGCTGCCTGGTCTGGTGCTGGCCGGCGCCTGGACCGACACCGGTTGGCCGGACACCATGGAGAGCGCCGTCCGAAGTGGACGGTCCGCCGTCCGGGGCGCCCTCGACCACCTCACCCGCACCTCGCCGACCCGGCGCGGCGCGGCCGACAGACGAGGGGGAAGTGCCGCATGAGAACACCCCACGAAAACGCTCCGCGCGCAGAGCGCACTCCACGTTTCCGTGGGGGTCCCGCATGACCATCGTGCTGCCCGAGACCATTGCCCGCGCCCAGACCCTGGTCGAGCCGGTGCTGCGGCAGGCCGTCGACCGGCTGCCGGAGCGGCCCCGGCTGATCGCCGGCTACCACCGCGGCTGGTGGGACGCCGAGGGCCAGCCGGTGACCAGGGGCGCCGGCAAGGCGATCCGGCCGGCGCTGACCGTGCTGTCCGCGGAGGCCGCCGGCGGCCCGGCCGAGCTGGCGCTGCCGGCCGCGGCGGCGGTCGAGCTGGTACACGACTTCTCGCTGCTGCACGACGACGTGATGGACGGCGACACCGAGCGCCGGCACCAGCCGGCGGCCTGGGCGGTGTACGGCACCCCGCAGGCGCTGCTGGCCGGTGACGCGGTGCTGGCGCTGGCCGTCCAGGTCGCGGCCGAGTCGCCGGCGCCGGGCCGGGACGATGCGCTGGCCGCGCTGCTGGAAGCGGTGCACCAGCTGATCCGCGGCCAGTTCGACGACCTCGCCTTCGAGCCGCGGACCGACATCGAGATGGACGCCTGCCTGCGGATGGAGGCGGACAAGACCGCCGCGCTGCTGGCCTGTGCGGCCTCGATCGGGGCCCGGGCGCTGGCCGCGCCGGCGCCGCTGGTGGCCGCGCTGCACCGGTACGGCTTCGAACTCGGCCTGGCCTTCCAGCTGATCGACGACCTGCTCGGCATCTGGGGCGAGCCGGAGGTGACCGGCAAGCCGGTGCTGGCCGACCTGCGCACCGGCAAGCGGAGCAGCCCGGTGGTGGCGGCGATGCGGTCCGGCACGGCGGCCGGCGAGGAGCTGGCCGGGCTGCTGGCCGACGGGCCGCCGGCCAACGAGGCGGACGTGGGCCGGGCCGCCGCGCTGATCGAGGAGTCCGGCGCCCGGGACTGGTGCGTGGCCGAGGCGGACCGCCGGCTGGCCGGCGCGCTGGCCGCGCTGGAGGAGACCGCGCTCGCCACCGGCTCCCGGCAGGAACTGGAAGCCGTCGCCCGGTTCGTCACCGAGCGGGACCGGTGATGCCGGCCCGGACCGGACCGACAGCGGCTGGCCCAGCCCGGACGACGCCAGCCGACAACGGCCTGGCCGACAGCAGGCTGGCCGACAGCGGGGTGCTGTCGGCGGCGGCGGCGCTCGACCGCGGCGCGGCACACCTGCTCAGCCAGCAGGATCCGGCCGGTTGGTGGAAGGGCGAGCTGGAGACCAACGTCACCATCGAGGCGGAGGACCTGCTTCCTCCGGCACGTTCCTGGGCATCAGCGACCCGGTGCTCACCGAGCAGACCGCCCGCTGGATCCGGTCCAAGCAGCGCGCGGACGGCAGCTGGGCGACGTTCTTCGGCGGCCCGCCGGACCTGTCCACCACGGTCGAGGCGTACGCGGCGCTGCGGCTGGCCGGCGACCCGGCCGACGCGGCCTGGATGCGCACGGCCGCGCGGTACATCCAGGGCGCCGGCGGGCTGGAGCGCACCCGGGTGTTCACCCGGGTCTGGTTCGCCATGCTCGGCCTGTGGTCCTGGGACGAGCTGCCGGCGCTGCCCCCCGAGATGATCTTCCTGCCCCGCTGGATGCCGCTGAACATGTACGACTTCGGCTGCTGGGCCCGGCAGACCGTCGTGCCGCTGACCGTGGTCGGCACGCTGCGGCCGTCCGTGCCGGTGCCGTTCGAGCTGGCCGAGCTGCGCACCGGCGCCCGGCGGCCGGAACTGGAGCCGCGCCGCGGCGTGCCCGGGCTGTTCCAGCGGCTGGACGTGCTGCTGCACCGGTACGCCCGGCACCCGATCCGGCCGCTGCGCCGGCTGGCGATGCGCCGGGCCGCCGAGTGGATCGTCGCCCGGCAG
The DNA here is from genome assembly GCA_963714145.1 of uncultured Actinomycetota bacterium. Taxonomy (GTDB): domain Bacteria; phylum Actinomycetota; class Actinomycetes; order Mycobacteriales; family CADCTP01; genus JBBWZH01. Next base: position 6,794,666 of record OY970235.1, read on the forward strand.
GAGTCGGACGGCTCCTGGGGCGGGATCCAGCCGCCCTGGGTGTACTCATTGCTGGCGCTGCACCTGCTCGGCTACCCGCGCGACCATCCGGTGCTGCGCGCCGGACTGGCCGGGCTGGCCGGCTTCACCGTGCTGGAGTCCACTGCGGACGGTCCGGTGCGCCGGCTGGAGGCGTGCCAGTCGCCGGTCTGGGACACCGGGCTGGCGGTGATCGCGCTGCGCGACGCCGGGCTGCCGGCGGACGCAGCCGGAGCTGATCCGGGCGGCCGACTGGCTGGTGGCCGAGGAGATCCGGGTGCCCGGCGACTGGTCGGTGCGCCGGCCCGGCCTGGCGCCGGGCGGCTGGGCCTTCGAGTTCGCCAACGACGGCTACCCCGACATCGACGACACCGCCGAGGTGGTGCTCGCCCTGCGCCGGGTCACCGGGGGCGCCGAGGGCGCCCGCCGGGCGGCCGTCGAGCGCGGCGTCGCCTGGGTGATCGGGATGCAGTCGAAGGACGGCGGCTGGGGCGCGTTCGACGCGGACAACACCCGCCGGCTGGCCGGACGAGCCTGCCGTTCTGCGACTTCGGCGCGGTGATCGACCCGCCGTCCGCGGACGTGACCGCGCACATCGTGGAGATGCTGGCCGCCGACGGGAAGGCCGACCACCCGGCCGCCCGGCGCGGGGTGGCCTGGCTGCTGCGGCACCAGGAGCGGGACGGTTCCTGGTTCGGCCGGTGGGGCGCCAACTACCTGTACGGCACCGGCGCGGTGCTGCCGGCGCTGGTGGCGGCCGGGGTCGCGCCCGGGGTGGCGCCGATCCGGCGGGCGGTGCGCTGGCTGGAGCGGGTGCAGAACCCGGACGGCGGCTGGGGCGAGGACCTGCGCTCGTACCGGGATCCGGGCTGGATCGGCCGGGGCACCTCGACCGCCTCGCAGACCGCCTGGGCGCTGCTGGCGCTGCTGGCCGCGGGCGAGCGGTCGGCCGCGGTCACCCGCGGGGTGGACTGGCTGGTGCGCACCCAGCGCCCGGACGGCAGCTGGGACGAGCCGGAGTTCACCGGCACCGGCTTCCCCGGCGACTTCTACCTCAACTACCACCTGTACCGGCAGGTGTTCCCGGTCACGCGCGCTCGGCCGCTACCTGGGCCGGTCCGACCAGCGGGCCGCCGGGTGACCGCCCTGGTCGTGGTGCCGCTGCTGGCCGAGCGGGTCGCGCTCGGCCGGCGGGTGCCGGCGCTGCGGGTCGGCGCCGGGCCGCGCCGGGCCGCCGCCGCGGCCGGCCGGATCCGGTCCGAACTGGACAGTGGCCGGTACGCCGGGCTGCTGATCACCGGCACCTGCGGCGGGCTGATGACCGGGATGCATCCCGGCGACCTTGTCGTCGCGTCCGAAGTGGACTGCACTCCCGGGCTGGCCCGCTCCGACCTGGCCCGCTCGGACCTGGCCGGGTCTGACCTGGCCCGGTCCGACCTCACGGGGTCCGAACCTGGCGGTCGGGTGCCGGCGGCCCGACCGGTCCGGTGCGTCGAACCTGAACAGCTGGTCGAGGAGCTGACCGAGGCGCTCCGCCGGTACGGCCACATGGTCCATATCGGACGGATGTACACCGCGGACCACCTCGTGGACGGGCCGGAGCGGGCCACCATCGCGGCCACCGGGGCGATCGCGGTGGACACCGAGTCGGCGATCCTCGCCGCGGCGGCCGGCGACCGGCCGGTGGTCGTCATCCGCGTGGTCTCCGACACCCCGGCGCAGCCGCTGCGTTCGGTCCGGATCGTCCGCAATGGACTGTCGGCGCTGCGCTCGCTGCACGCGGCGGCCCCGGTTGTCAGGAACTGTCAGTGCCGGCGAACAAGCTCGGGGCGGACGAAGCGGAAAGGGAGGTGGGCTGACGGTGGGGGTTCCCCTGCGGCAGTCTGTGAAGATCGGCATGTACATGTTCCGGCAGAAGGTGCGCGGCCGGAAGAAGTTCCCGCTCATCGTCGAGCTCGAGCCGCTGTTCGCCTGCAACCTGAAATGCGCGGGCTGCGGCAAGATCCAGCACCCGGCCAGTGTCCTCAAGCAGCGGATGCCGGTGGAGCAGGCGATCGGCGCGATCGAGGAGTCCGGCGCGCCGATGGTCTCGATCGCCGGCGGCGAGCCGCTGATGCACCCGCAGATCGACGAGATCGTCCGCCAGCTGCTGAAGCGGAAGAAGTTCGTCTACCTGTGCACCAACGCCGTGCTGCTGCCCAAGCACATCCACAAGTTCAAGCCCTCGCCGTACTTCGCCTGGGTGGTGCACATCGACGGGCTGCGCGAGCGGCACGACGAGTCGGTGGCCAAGGAGGGTGTGTTCGACGAGGCGGTGGAGGCGATCAAGCGACGCCAAGCGGCGCGGCTTCCAGGTCACCACCAACACCACCTTCTTCAACACCGACACCCCGCAGACCGTGATCGACGTCCTGGACTACCTGAACGACGAACTCGAGCGTGGACCGAGATGATGATCTCGCCGGCGTACGCGTACGAGAAGGCGCCGGACCAGGAGCACTTCCTCGGCGTCCGAGGAGACCACGTGAGCTGTTCGCCAAGGCGTTCGCCGCCGGCCGGCGGCGGCGCTGGCGGCTGAACCACTCGCCGCTGTTCCTGGACTTCCTCGAGGGCAAGGTCGACTTCCAGTGCACCGCCTGGGGCGTCCCGTCGTACTCGCTGTTCGGCTGGCAGCGGCCGTGCTACCTGATGTCGCGACGGATACACCGAGACGTACAAGGAACTGGTCGAGACGACCGACTGGGAGAAGTACGGCCGGGGCCGGGACCCGCGCTGCAACAACTGCATGGCGCACTGCGGCTACGAGCCGTCCGCGGTGATCGCCACGGCGGGTTCGCTGCGCGAGTCGATCCGGGCCGTACGGGATCTCTAGCGCCGCCGGCAGGCGGCGCTGCCCCGGCGGCCGCCGGGGCGGGTGGCACCGGGCGGGTGCCACCAAGCGGGTGGCGGCAGGGAGGCCGGCACCGGGGCGGGGAGGACGGGTTGACGAACGGGCAGGCGAGCCGGGCGCGGGGGCTGGAGGTCACCGTCGCGCCGGCCTGGCTGCGGGATCTCTGGGATGTCGGCGCCGGGCTGCTGGTGTTCAGCCTCTACCTGGTCGTCGCCGGCAACGTCGCCGGCCGGCTGGCCAGGGCCAACGGCGTCGCCGGCAACATCGACGCCGCCGAGCGCTGGCTGCACCTGCCGTCCGAGCGGTCGATCAACGCGTGGACCTCCGGGCACAAGCTGATATCGCAGGTCGCCAACTACCACTATGCGGTGGGTTACCTCGCCACTACGCTGGGTGTGGTGCTGTGGCTGCGGTTCGCGCACCGGCCGAACTACGGCCGGCACATCGCCTCGTTGCTGGCGATCAACGTGCTGGCGATCACGTTCTTCTTCATCTGGCCGTGCACCCCGCCGCGGCTGCTGCCCGCGGCCGGCTTCGTGGACACCGTCGAGCAGCACGGCACCTGGGGCTCCTGGGGCACCGGGCTGGTCTCGTCCACGGCCAACCAGCACGCCGCGATGCCGTCCCTGCATGTGGCCTGGGCGACCTGGGTGGCGATCACGCTGATCGTGCAGCGGGCGCCCTGGTGGTTGCGCCGCACCGGGGTACTGCACATCGGCACCACCACCGCGGTGATCGTGATGACCGGCAACCACTGGATCCTGGACGCGGTGGCCGGCCTGCTGCTGACGCTGACCGTGGAGCTGGTCGCGGCCGCCGTGTTCCGGCGGGTCCGGGCCCGGGCGCGGGCCCGCGACGAGGGCGGCAGCCGGGCCGAGCTGGCCGACGCCACCGCCGGCCCGGGCTGAGCCGGTGCTGCTCGTCGTCATCCCGCTGAGCCTGCTGGCCGCGTTCATGTTCGCGGCCTCGGCCGCGCTGCAGCAGGTCGCCGCGCACCGGACGGCCAGCCGCGCGGCGGCGGCCAAGGAGCCGGCGATGACCGCCTCGGCCCGGCACTGGACCACCTGGCTGCCGGTGGTGACGCTGCTGCACCGGCTGGTCCGGGACCGGATCTGGCTGTTCGGCTGGCTGACCAACCTGGCCGGGTTCTTCGTCCAGGCGGCCGCGCTGCACTTCGGCTCGATCTCGGTGGTGCAGCCGCTGCTGGTCGCCCAACTGCTGTTCGCGCTGCCGCTGGGCACCATGCTCAGCCACCGGCGGATGCTGCGCCGGGACTGGCTCGGCGCGGCCTCGGTCTGCGCCGGGCTGATCGTCCTGCTGTCGGTGCGCGGCGCCGCGCCGGACAGCGGCGACCCGAGCCGGCCGCACGTGCTGCTGGCCACCGCCGCCGCGATCGTGCTGGTGGTCGGCCTGGTCGCGGCCGGCCGCCGGGCGCAGGAGCAGCCCCAGGTGCGGGCCGCGCTGGTCTCGGTGGCGGCCGGGATCTGCTTCTGCATGAGCGCCGTCTTCATCACGCTCACCACCGGCGACCTGATCCACCGCGGCGTCGGCGCCACCGCGACCGACTGGCCCGGGTACGCGCTGGCCGCGTCCACCCTGCTCGGCCTGCTGCTGGAGCAGGACGCGTTCGCCGCCGGCTCGCTGCCGACCGCGGTCGCCGCGATGACGATCACCAACCCGGTGGCCAGCTACCTGGCCGGCGTGTTCGTCTTCGACGGCATGGCCCCGGAGACACCCGGCGCGCTGGCCGGCGTCGCCTCGGCCGGCCTGCTGGTGATCGTCGGCGTGATCGCACTCGCCCAGTCGCCGAACGTGCACGACGAGTACGCGCCGACCGATGCGGCCGCCGAGCGGCCGGCGGGCGACGTGCGGGCCCGCCCTCATCCGGCCGGGTGACCACGGACGGCCAAATTCGGTGGACACAGCCGAGGTGTGCATACTCAGCCCCTTGATGCGGGAAGATGCACCCATGCGGGCCGGGCCCCGGTGGCGGGCCGACGAGCAAGTGCTGGCTCCTCGAGCCGGCGTCCTGGTGCGGGCCAACCTCCCGTTGGTGATCGAACTGCCGCCGCTGCGGCCGGCTCTGCTCGGCGCGATCCGGCTGCTGGCCGAGAGCGTGCTGGTGCCGACCGCGCTGTTCGGCCTGGTGTTCCACACCAGCGGCCTGCGCCCGGCCCTGGCCGCCGCGCTGAGCTGGTGTTACCTGATCGTGGTGGTGCGCTGGGTGAGCGGTCGCCGGCTGCCCGGCACGCTGATGCTCTGCGTCGGCATGTTCACCGGGCGGGCCTGCGTGGCGCTGGTGGCGTCCAGCGCGCTGCTGTTCCTGCTGCAGCCGGTGCTCGGCTCGCTACTCATGGCCGCGCTGTTCATGGGCAGCGCGCTGGTCGGCCGGCCGGTCACCGTCCGGCTGGCCCGGGATTTCGTCTCGGTGCCCGCGCACATCCTGGGCCGCTGGCGGGTGCGCCGGATGTTCCGGAACGTGGCGATCATCTGGGGGCTGTCCCGGGTGGCCGACGCCGCGCTGAACTTCCTGTTCCTGCACCGGGGCATCGACGCCGGGCTGCTCGCCCGCGGCCTGTTCAGCCCACTGCTGACCCTACTGACCATCGCCGTGTGCACGTTCTGGGGCTGGCGGGCGCTCAGCTCGGAGGGCATCCGGCTGCGCCGGGCCGGCTCCGCCCGCCCGGCTGACTGACTTCCGGGCCACCCGGCACCGCCCGGGCGGCGGGAAGGGTCGCCGGCTGGCAGAGTTGCCGCTAGCGACAACCCCCGGCTCAGCTGGAAGGAACCCGCATGGCCACGCTCACGGACGACGCTAAGGACCTGCTCCGCCGACCGATCTACGCCTGGGCGACGACGCTGTACGCGGACGGCTCGCCGCACAGCACGGTCGTCTGGGTGGACGTGGACGGCGACGAGGTGGTCTTCAACACCGCGGTCGGCCGGGCCAAGGAGCGGCACCTGCGCCGCGACCCGCGGGTCACGGTCAGCGTGCTCGACCCGGACAACCCGTACCACCTGCTCAGCGTCACCGGCAGCGCCCGGCTGGACACCAGCGACGGGGACGCGGTGATCGACGCGCTGGCCAAGAAGTACCTCGGCGTGGACAGCTACCCCGGCCGCACCCCGACCGAGCAGCGGATCACCGTCCGGTTCGTCCCGGAGCGGGTGATCTACAACGGCAGCTGACCCGCCGGTCAGCCGAGGCGGCGAGCGAGGCGCCGGTAGGTGCCGGGTAGCACGGCCCGGACCTTCGGCGCCACGCCCAGCCAGCGCGGCAGCACCACGTCCCGGTCCCGCTCGGTGGCCCGGACCACGGCCCGGGCCACCCGCCGCACGTCCAGCGGGCGGGGAAACCCCCGGTCGTACGGGGTGCCGCGGCGGGCGAAGAACCCGGTGTCGACGGCGCCGGGGCTCACCACCGCGACACCCACGCCAGACCCGGCCACCTCCAGCCGTAGGCTCTCGGCAAACACGACCAACCCGGCCTTGGTGGCCGCGTAGACGCTCTCGGAGGCGACCCCGGTGAGGCCCGCGATCGACGCCAGCAGGGTGAGTTGCCCGGTGCCGCGGGCCAGCATGCCCGGCAGCAGCGCGCGGGCGAGCAGGATCGGGGCACGCAGGTTCAGCGCGATCAGCTCGTCCAGGGTGCCGGCGGGCATTTCGGCGAGCGGCCCGCGCCAGCCCGCGCCGGCGCTGGCGACCAGCGCGTCCACCCGGCCGTGCACCGCGAGCGCCGCCGCGGCCAGCTCGTCCGGGCCGGTCGGGGTGCCGAGATCGGCCAGCAGCGGGTGCGCGCCGGTGCGGTCGGCCACCGCGGCGGTCGCCACCGGGTCCCGGCCGGCGGCCAGCACCCGCGCACCGCGGCCGGCCAACTGGGCCGCGACCGCCGCGCCGATCCCGGCCGACGCCCCGGTGACCAGCACCACCGCACCCTCGAACCGCACGGCCGGACTGTAGGCCATGGCCCCGCCAGCCACCCCGCCCCGCCCGGCCGCCCACTCCCGCCCGGCCGCCCACCCCGGTCCGGCCGCCGGCCACCGCCCGGCCGCCGGCCACCGTCCGGCCGCGTAGCCATGGCCCGTCCCCGCCTGCCGCGCCGGCCCGCGCCCGAACCGGCACCGGAGTTGGAGCCGGAGCCGGAGCCGGCCGACCGCGTGCTGGGCCCGGCCGACGCGTTCTTCGTCTACGCGGAGAGTCGCCGGGTGCCGCAGACCGTGGTGGCCTGCGCGGTCGCCGACATCACGATGACCCGCTCCGCGCTGGCCGCGTACGTGGTGACCCGGCTCGGCGACATGCCGTGGATGCGCCGCCGGCTGGTGTCGCGGTGGCTGGGGCTGCGCCGGCCGGCCTGGCGCGAGCTGTCCGAGATCGACCTGTACTGGCACGTCGCCGAGGCCGCGGTGCCGGTGCCCGGCGGGCTGCCCGGGCTGGCCGCGTTCACCGCCCGGATCGCCGGCCGCCGGCTGCCCCGGGACCGGCCGCCCTGGCGGATGTGGGTGCTGCCGGACATCGGCCCGGGCCGGGCCGGCTACGTGGTCGCCGTGCACCACGCGGTCTGCGACGGCCCGGCGCTGATCGAGCTGCTCGGCGCGATGTTCGACCGGCCGATCCACGCGTCCGGCGGGCGGGCCGCGCCGGTCGAGCCGCGCAGCCGGCGGTCCCGCCTGCTGGCCGGCGGCCGCACCGCGCGCGGCGTGCTGCAGTTGGCCTCGGACGGGATGGTGCGGGCCGGGCCGTTCACCCGGCGGTCCAGCCCGGCCCGCCGGCTGGCCACCGGGTCGGTGCCGCTGGGCACCGTCCGGGCCGCCGCCCGGGCCGCGCAGGCGCAGCCCACCGACGTGGTGCTGGCCGCCCTCGGTGGCGCGATCGGCCAGGTGCTGCCGGACGCGATCGGCGAGCGGAAGGTGCTGCGGGCGGCCGTCCCGGTGCTGGCCCGGACCGGTGCCGAGGCCACCGACACCGGCAACCGGACCGCCGCGCTCTGGGTCCGGGTGCCGCTGGACCAGCCCGACCCGGTCGCCCGGCTGCGCACGGTCGCGGCCGACCGGGCCGCTGCGGCCAGCTCGAACCGGCCGGCCGGCACCCGGTTCGTGCTGGAACGGCTGTTCGGCGTGCTGCCGGCGCCGCTGCACCGGCTCGCCGTCCGGTTCAGCTACCGCGGCCGGTTCTTCCACACGATCGTCTCGGTGATGCCCGGGCCCCGGCGCATCCCCACGCTGGGGCCGGCGGAGCTGTACTCGGCCTACCCGGTGCTGCCGATGGCGCCGCGGGTCGGGCTCACCCTCGGCGGCCTAGTCTGGGGCGACGCGCTCTGCCTGGGCCTGGCCGGTGAGCCGCGCGCGGTGCCGGACGCGCAGGCCCTGCTGGCCGCGATCCTGGCCGACATCGAGCGGATGGCGACCGCCGGCCGCCCCGGCAGCCCGCCGACGACGGCCGAGCCGGACGACCAGTCCCGGGCCGCCGGGTTATGACTTATCGCCGGTCGGTCCGAACTCGGGCTGGACGGAGCGGGCGGGGTCACGCATGCTCGACACATGGGCGAGGTCCGGCCACTACCCACGCTGGGCGGTGTGTTCTTCGACACCCGCCGCCCGGCCCGGGCGCTGCGGGTGAGCTGGCACGCGGACGATGACGCCGTCGTGCTGAGCATCTGGGACGGCGCCCGCTGCACCGGCACCATCCGGCTGCTGGCCGCCGACGTCCCCGAACTGATCCGCAGCCTCGGCCTCGGCCTGCCGGACTGGAACCTGGCCGGTCCGGTCCCGCCGCTGCCCGTGCACCGACCGGCCCCGGACGACCTGAGCGGGGAACCAACGCGACCAGCAGGTGAACCGACCCGGACGGATTGATCGAGATCACCCGGCGGCGCGGTCCAGCCCGGCAGAATGCCGGGTGTGGACGAGCGGACGGTGCGGTCTGTCGCGGTGATCGGGCTCGGGTTGATCGGCGGCTCACTGGCCCGGCGGCTCGCCCCGGCCCACGACGTGCTCGGCTACGACGCCGACCCGGCCACCCGGGCCGCCGCGGCGACCACCGGCCTGACCACCGCGGATTCCATTGTGGACGCGGTGCGCGGCCGGGACCTGGTCGTACTCGCGCTGCCGCTGCCGGCCTACCCGCAGGTGCTGCCGGCGCTGGCGGAGGCAGCGGCCGGTGCGATCGTCACCGACGTCGCCTCGGTGAAGGCCGAGCCGCTGGCGGCCGCCCGGGCCATCCTGGAGCCGGCCGGCATCCGGTATGTCGGCGGGCACCCGATGGCCGGCACCGAGCGGTCCGGGTTCGCCGCGTCCGACCCGGCGCTGTTCGACGGCGCGGCCTGGGTGCTCTGCCTGGAGGAGGACACCGACCTGGCCGCCTGGCTCGCGGTCGCCGCGCTGGTCACCGGGTTCGGCTGCCGGGTGGTGCCCTGCCCGGCCGCGGCGCACGACACGGCGGTGGCCCGGGTCAGCGGGCTGCCGCACCTGCTGGCGCTCGCGCTGGCCGCCGCCGGCGCGGCCGGTGGCCCGCTGGCGCTCGCGCTCGCGGCCGGCTCGTTCCGGGACGGCACCCGGGTGGCCGGCGCCCGGCCGGAGCTGTTCGGCGTGCTCTGCGACGGCAACCGGGACGCGCTGACCACCGTCACCGACGAGGTGCTGGCGCTGCTGACCGAAGCCCGTGACGCGCTGCGGTCCGGCGGCACGGTCGCCCCGCTGGTCACCGCCGGCCGGGCCGCCCGGAAGCGGTGGGCCGGCACCGGGCTCGGTGGTCGACCATCCACAGTGGATATAGCGGCTCCGGGCGGGCGGGCCGCGCTGGCCGCGCTGGGTACCGCCGGTGGCCACGTGCTCGGCCATGCCGGTACCGTGCTGGACTGCTGGCTGCCGGCCGCCGACACCTGACCGGCCGGGTTCACCGCCGCCGGGAAGGGGAACAGGTCCGCTGTGACCTTCAACGACGACGCCGGGCTGGACACCTCGCAGGTCTCCGACCAGCGCGGTGGTGGCGGGTTCCCGGGCGGCGGCCTCGCGGTCGGCGGCGGCGGGCTCGGCATCGTCGGCCTGATCATCTACCTGGTCATCAACACCCTGGGAGGTGGCGGGACCGGCGGGTCGACCGGGCAGGGCGCCATCTCGTCCCAGCAGTTGGCCCAGGAGTGCAAGACCGGCGCGGACGCCAACGCCAAGACCGAGTGCCGGGTGGTCGGCTTCGTGAACAGCGTGCAGGCGTACTGGTCGGCGCAGTTCCGGGCCAGCGGCAAGCGGTACACGCCCGCGACCACCGTGCTGTTCACCGGCTCCACCCAGACCGGCTGCGGCAGTGCCACCTCCGCGGTCGGCCCCTTCTACTGCCCCGGCGACAAGCACGTCTACCTCGACCTCGGCTTCTTCGACGACCTGAAGACCAAGCTCGGGGCGCAGGGCGGGCCGTTCGCGCAGGCGTACGTGGTCGCGCACGAGTACGGGCACCACGTCCAGGACCTGCTCGGCACCATGGACAAGGCGGCCACCGGGGTGCAGGAAGGCCCGGAGGGCTCCTCGGTCCGGCTGGAGCTGCAGGCCGACTGTTACGCCGGCGTCTGGGCCAACCACGCGGAGAAGACCACCGACTCGTCCGGCCGGCCACTGCTGGAGATCACCGACCAGAACATCGCCGACGGCCTGGACGCCGCCGCCTCGGTCGGCGACGACCGGATCCAGCAGGAGTCACAGGGCCGGGTCAACCCGGAGACCTGGACCCACGGCTCATCCGCCGAACGCCAGAAGTGGTTCAAGACCGGCTACGGCACCGGCAACCCGGCCGCCTGCGACACCTTCACCGGCCCGATCACCTGACCCACAGCACCCTGCTAGCACATGTGCTACCGTGATCTCATGACCACGCCAGTTGATCCCGACGCGATCGGGCTACGCGAGCTGCGGCAGAACGCGAGTGACATCATCCGCAGGGTGGAAGCGGGGACTCCGGTCACCGTCACCGTCAGCGGGCGGCCGACGGCGCGGATCGTTCCAGTTGGTCGCAACAACTGGCGCCGCTGGGAAGACATCGCCGACCTCTTCCGGGATGACCGGGCCGCCGAAGGCTGGCTCGAGGAGCGCGACCTACTGGACGGCGCGGTCACCGATCCGTGGACGGAACGGTGAGCGGCAGCCAACGGGCCATCCTCGACACCAGCGTGTTGCTGGCTACCAAGCTTCCGCCGATACCGGGCGAACTCGCGATCAGCGCGGCCAGCCTTGCTGAACTGCACTTCGGGGTGCTCGTCACCCGGGACGAGAAGGTCCGGGCCGACCGCCTCAACCGGGTGGGAATGATCGAAGCCGGCTTCGAGGCGTTGCCGATCGGCGTCACGGTCGCCCGGGCGTACGGCCGGCTCGCCGCGGCTGTCGTCGCCGCCGGGCGCCAGCCGCGTGCCCGGGTCATGGACCTACTGATCGCGGCCACGGCGGTCGCCCACGACGCGACCCTCTACACCCGCAACGCCGACGACCTCCGTGGGCTGGAAGGCATCCTCCCGATCGTCACCGTCTGAATCCCGCTCAGTGGACGAGGTGGAGGGTGCCCCAGCGGGAGGTGTTGCGGAAGGACAGGCCGGTCGGGTCCTGCCAGGTGGTGACGGCGGTGCGGGTGCCGGCGGTGGCGTCGTTGACCTGGAGGTCGAAGCCGACCAGGGAGCCGGGGTGCGGGGTGACCGGGTTGAACGCGATGGACGCCTCGACCACATACCCGCCGGGAACCAGCTTCGTCGCGCTGGTCAGGTTGTTCGCGACCAGGCCGGCGTTGAAGTTGCCGCTGATGGTCTGGGCGTTGGTGAACGAGACCCGGTACTGGCCGTCGTCGTCGGTGTAGCCGGTGTTCTTGGTGTTGTCCGGATCCACGAAGATCTCGACGCCGCCGCCTCGGTCGGCGACGAGCGGATCCAGCAGGAGTCACAGGGCCGGGTCAACCCGGAGACCTGGACCCACGGCTCATCCGCCGAACGCCAGCAGTGGTTCAAGACCGGCTACGGCACCGGCAACCCCGCCGCCTGCGACACCTTCACCGGCCCGATCACCTGACCGCCCGATCACCACCCCGGGCTACGGCAGGATCGGGAGCTGCCTGATCCGGATCAGGGTCTCGGTGATGACGACCAGGCTGCCGGCCTCTAGCGCCGGCGCGAGCTGGCCGAGATTGGCCAACAGGAGTTGTAGCTGCTCTGCGGGGCGCCGGGCGCCTTCGCGCCGGAACAAGATGACGGACGGTCCGGTGGCGCCGGATCGGGCGAGCAACCCGCCGAAGTCGGTGTCTGCCGAGATCAGGATCCGATCCTCAGTCAGAGCCAGAGCCAGCACGGTTGGGTCGTCCGCCCGGGAAAGGCCCCGGTCCCGGACGTGCGCCGTGTCGTAGCCGGCCTGCGTCAGGCCGTCAGCAAGTTGTGTCGAGAGGTTCTGGTCGAGCAGGAACTTCACGCACCGGAGAGTAGCGGGAGGTGCTGTTCCAGCATCGCCTCGGCCGCGAACCGGAGCGCCTCCCGCACGTCCTCGGGCTCAAGGTCCGGTAAGGCATCGAGGATCTCGTCCGTGGTCATACCGTCAGCGACCATGCCGACGACGGTCGCCACCGGTATGCGCAACCCACGGATGCACGGAACCCCACCCATCTGGTCAGGATTCACCGTGATCCGCTCGAATCGCATGTTCAATCCGTTCGTCTTCCTGGCTGGCCCCGTACGCACGCGGCAACCCTAAGCCAACCACGACCGGACGGCGCCGGCTAGTCAGTGGGTGAGGTGGAGGGTGCCCCAGCGGGAGGTGTTGCGGAAGGACAGGCCGGTCGGGTCCTGCCAGGTGGTGACGGCGGTGCGGGTGCCGGCGGTGGCGTCGTTGACCTGGAGGTCGAAGCCGACCAGGGAGCCGGGGTGCGGGGTGACCGGGTTGAACGCGATGGACGCCTCGACCACATACCCGCCGGGAACCAGCTTCGTCGCGCTGGTCAGGTTGTTCGCGACCAGGCCGGCGTTGAAGTTGCCGCTGATGGTCTGGGCGTTGGTGAACGAGACCCGGTACTGGCCGTCGTCGTCGGTGTAGCCGGTGTTCTTGGTGTTGTCCGGATCCACGAAGATCTCGACGGAGTCCTGCTCGAACGCGTTCGGGCTGGAGTTGTCCAGGGTCGGGTCGTGCACGGTGGCCAGCACGTACAGGTGGCCGGCGTCCCAGAGCAGCTTCGCGGTGGCGGTGGCGCCGGTCGTGCCGAGGACGCGCACCGCGGTACCGAGCCGGGCGGCGTGCGCCCAGGCCCGGTCGGCCACCCCGTCGATCACCGGGGTGCCACGCCCGACATCGGCGGTGCCGGCCGGCGATGCCAGGGTCAGCGTGCCCCAGCGGGAGGTGTCGGTGTCCTGCCCCTGCCGGTTGTCGTTCCAGGACACCGTCTGTCCACTGTGGACGTCGGTGAGCCGGAGGTCGAAGCCGAGCGGCCGGTCGACCGCGCCGGCGGCGCGCAGCGGGAGCGCCGCCTCCACCCGGTAGCCGGTGCTGGTCGGCCGGGTCTCGACGCGGATGCCCGCGGTGTGCCGGCCGTCCCGGCGGATCCGGTAGTGCGCGTCGTCCGTGCCGTACGTGCCGGTCTTGCCGTTGTCCTGGTCGACGAACAGGTCGACGGCGTCGGCGGGGTCACGGGACGGGTCGGTCACGGTCACGTCGACGTACAGGAACCGGCCGTCCCAGCGGGCCTGGAAATCGCCGCGCATGGCGCCGGCGGAGAAGACCTGCGTGCTCGGCAGCAGTGTCCACTGTAGATCCTGCTGACCGTCCACCCGCGGGTGGGCCTGCGGGGTCAGCAGCGTGCGGGTGATCTGTGGCAGCCGGCTCGGGTCCACGATCCCCCAGTACGCCGGCTTGGCCTGCAGGTCCTCGTCGAACAGCAGTGGCTGGTCCAGCCGGCTGATCGGGAAGCTCTTCAGCCAGGTGCCGTCGTCCGCCCCGCCCCAGATGGTGACCGCGGTGAGATCCCGCTGGTACCGGCGGAACAGGTTGAACAGGTCGCGGTACCGGTAGCCCTGGGCGGCGAGCACGTCCGGTGGGAAGGACGGCAGCGATTGGACGAAGTCGAAGTTGGAGCTCACGTCCAGCTCGGTGACCTGCTGCTCGATGCCGAGCCGGGCGAACAGCTGGAACGTCTTCTCGATCTCGTCCAGCCGCTGCCGCTCGATGTTGATGTGCAACTGGTGCCCGACGCCGTCGATCGGCACGCCCTCGGCGCGCAGCCTCTGCACCACGTTGAACAGCGCGACCCGCTTGGCCGGGTACTCGGTGTTGTAGTCGTTGATGAACAGCTTCGCGTTGGGCGCGGCCTCGCGGGCGACCCGGAACGCGACGCGCAGGTAGTCCAGGCCGGTGATGGTGTACCAGGGGCTGCGCCGCAGGCCGTCCGGCTGGCTCTCGTCGATGACCTCGTTGGCCACGTCCCAGGCGTAGATCTGGTCGGCGTAGCGGCCGGCGACGGCGCGGATGTGCGTCTCCAGCCGGCTCAGCAGCAGCGCCTTGTCGGCCGGGTTCGCGGTCAGCGGGGTGCCATCCGGGTGCTGGAACACCCAGGCCGGGGTCTGGCTGTGCCAGACCAGGGTGTGCCCGCGCAGCTTGATGTTGTTGGCGGCGGCGAACGCGGCCAGCGTGTCCGCGTCGCCGAAGGTGAAGTTGCCCTCGGTCGGCTCGGTCGCGTCCCACTTCATCGCGTTGCCCGGTGTGATCGAGTCGAAGTGCTTGGCCAGCAGCTTCGCCTTCTCGCCGACCGTGTCGGCCGGCGACGCGGCCGCGCCGACCGGGAAGTCGCCGGCCAGCACGTCCTTCAGGGACGGGAGGTCGGCCTGGATCGGCTTCGCCGGCAGGAACGTCAGTACGAAGTCGTCGATGAAGAAGGACGCGGTGCCGCTGGCGGTCTCCACGTACACGGTCAGGAAGTCGACGTCGACGCCGAGCACGAAGGTGCCGGACAGCTGCGCCCACTGTCCACTTGTGACACCGGCGCCGGCGGCGATGGTCTGGAACGCCGGGGTTCCGGCGAGCCGCCGCTCGACGCTCAGCCGCATGTCGACCGTGGCCTGGCCGGGCGCGAGCTTCACCCAGACCGACAGCGCGTACTTCTTGCCCTTGGTCATCTTGCCGAGCACGTTGAACGCGGGGCCGGCGAACGCGGCGGTGCGGTTCGCGGTGAGCAGGCTGCGTTGGCCGCTGTGCGCGTCGGCCGTGCTGACCGTCAACTGCTCGGAGCTGATCCGCGGGAACCAGCCCTGCGCGGTGCCGCCCTCGAAGTCGCTGGCGGCGCCGGCCTCGTCGGGCGGGCCGTTCGGCGGCGGGGCGGTCTGGGTGATCGTCAGGTCGTCGAGGTAGTAGCTGACCGAGGCGTCGTCGCTCTCCAGGTAGAGCTGCAGCTCGGACGAGTCGGTCTGGAAGCTGTACTCGCCGAGCAGCTCGGTCCAGCCGGTCGCGGTGCCGGTCGCGTTGGCGACCCGCTCGAAGGTCTGGGTGCCGCCGGTCGGCGTGTGCTGCATGGTCAGGTGCATCGCGGTGTTCGCGGCGCCGGCCGCCAGCCGCACCTGGGCCCGGACCGTGTACGTGGCGCCCGGAGCGAGCAGGCCGAGCACGTCGCGGCCCGGGCCGTTCCAGGTCGCGGTCCGGCCGGTGGTGAGCAGGCTGGCCGCGCCGGCGTGCGGGGTGTCCGGGCTGACCGCGAGCGCGGCGCTGCCCCGGCCGAACCAGCCCTGGCTGGTGCCGTTCTCGAAGTCGCTGGTCAGCACGACGACCGGGTCGGCGGCCCGGGCGGCCGGGGCCACCGCGACCGCGCCGGCAGCCACCGTGACCAGGCTGGCGAGTGCGCCGAGGAACCTTCGCAGAGTCATGCAGCAGCCCCCACCGGGCCGCCGCTTGCCCGAAATTTTCGTAACTCTTCCGATACTTCACCGGACCCTACGGCCGGCCCGAGCAGGGGGTCAAGCCGCGGTTCAGCCGACCGCGGCGCCGGCCGCCCGGCCGGCGGCCCGGCCGCTGAACAGGCAGCCGCCCAGGAAGGTCCCCTCCAGCGACCGGTAGCCGTGCACGCCACCGCCGCCGAACCCGGCCACCTCGCCGGCCGCGTAGACGCCGGGCAGCGCCGAGCCGTCGGCGCGCAGCACCCGGCCGGCCAGGTCGGTCTGCAGGCCGCCGAGCGACTTGCGGGTCAGGATCGACAGCCGCACCGCGATCAGCGGGCCGGCGGCCGGGTCGAGCAGCCGGTGCGGCTTGGCCACCCGGGTCAGCCGGTCGGCCAGGTAGCCGCGGGCGCCGCGGATGGACACGATCTGTAGGTCCTTGCTGTACGGGTTTGCCACCTCGCGGTCCCGGGCGACGATCTCCGCCCGGACCGCGGCCGGGTCCAGCGCCGGCGTACCGACGATCGCGTTCATGCCGGCGACCAGGTCGGCCAACTCGGTGGCGACGACGAAATCGGCGCCGTGCCGGAGGAAGTCGCGCACCGGGCCGGGGGCGCCCGGCCGCAGCCGGCCGGCCAGCAGCCGGAAGTCCTTGCCGGTCAGGTCCGGGTTCTGCTCGGAGCCGGACAGCGCGAACTCGCGCTCGATGATCTTCTCGGTGAGCACGAACCAGGTGTGCGGGTACCCGGTGGTCATGATGTGTTCGAGCGTGCCGAGCGTGTCGAAGCCGGGGAACAGCGGCGCCGGCAGCCGGCGGCCGAGCGCGTCCAGCCAGAGTGCGGACGGGCCCGGCAGGATGCGGATGCCGTGCCCGGGCCAGATCGGGTTCCAGTTCTGGATGCCCTCGGTGTAGTGCCACATCCGGTCCGGGTTGGCGATGCTGCCGCCGGCCGCCGCGGTGATCTCCAGCATCCGTCCGTCCACATGGGCCGGTACGCCGGTGAGCATCCGCTCGGGCGGGGTGCCGAGCCGGGCCGGCCAGCTGGCCCGGACCAGGTCGTGGTTGCCGCCGATACCACCCGAGGTGATGACCACGGCCTGCGCACGCAGTTCGAACTCGCCGACCCCGGTCCGGGACGAGGCAACCCCACGGTCCACAGTGGATGGTTCGAGCACGGTGCCCCGGACCCCGTCGACCACCCCGCCGGTCACCGTCAGTTCGTCCACCTGATGCCGGAACCGCAGCTGCACCAGGCCGGCGTCGACCGCGGCCTGCACCCGCCGGGCGAACGGCTCCAGCACGCCCGGCCCGGTGCCCCAGGTGATGTGGAACCGGGGCACCGAGTTGCCGTGCCCGGTCGCCAGGTAGCCGCCGCGCTCGGCCCAGCCCACCAGCGGGAAGAACCGCACCCCCTGCCGGTGCAGCCAGGCCCGCTTCTCCCCGGCGGCGAACTCGACGTACGCCCGCGCCCACTGCCGGGGCCAGTGGTCCTCGGGGCGGTCGAAGCCGGCGGTGCCCAGCCAGTCCTGCCAGGCCAGCTCGGCCGAATCGCGGATGCGCAGCCGGCGCTGCTCCGGTGAGTCGACCAGGAACAGCCCTCCGAACGACCAGAAGGCCTGCCCGCCGAGGCTCGCGGCCGGTTCCTGCTCGACCAGGATCACCCGCCGGCCGGCGTCCGCCAGCTCGGCGGTCGCGACCAGCCCGGCCAACCCGCCACCCACCACGATCACATCGGCGTCCATCGCATTGTCCTATCAGGACCCGCGGCAGGCCCGGCAGCCGGGCGGCCGTCAGCTCGGTGACGAGGTCAGCCGGGCGGCAGCATCGGGGCCGGCACGGGACTTGCCGGCTGGAGCAGGCCGAGGGTGTAGGCGGTGGCCAGCGCGCTGGCCCGGTTCCGGACACCGAGCTTGCCGAACAGCCGGGCCTGCGTGTTCTCCACCGTCTTGGGCGCGATGCCGAGCGCGTGCGCGGTCTGCCGGACGGTGTGGCCGAGCGAGATCGAGACCAGGATGTCGGACTCGCGCGCGGTCAGGTCGACCGGCCCGGCCGGCCCGCCGGACCCGCCGCTGGTCAGCACGCCCAGCGCGGCGGCCCGGGCCACCAGGTGCACGCAGCTGCGGGCCTGCAGCTTGGCGAAGATCCGGCGCTTGTGGTTCTCCACCGTGTCGATCGCGATGCCCAGCAGCAGCGCGATCTCCGGGACGCTGTGCCCGCTGCCGACCAGCATGATGATCTCCAGCTCGCGGTCGGTGAGACCGGCCCGGGCCCGCGCCGCGCCGACCACCGCCGGCACCGGCTGGCGCAGCTGGGCTAGCAGCGACTCCAGCCCGTGCCGGGACGGGACCAGCACCGTCGCGCCGGCCCGGCGGGCCTCGCCGAGTTGCTGCGCGGTCATCCGCTCGTACACCAGCACCGCGCGCACCTGCGGGAACCGGCGGCGCAGCACGGACAGCGTGCGGAACGCCTCGGACGGCCGGATCTCCGCGTCCACCAGCAGCACGTCCGGGCGGCGCAGCCGGCACAGCGTGGCGACCCCGGCCGGGCCGGCGACATGGCCGACCACGGCCAGGTCGGCGAGGGTGGAGAAGTAGGCGACCAGCGCGTCGCAGAGCAGCCGCCGGCTGGACTGCACGGCGAGCCGGAGCGGCGCACCTGACTGCTGCGTCCCCACCTGCCCCACCTGTCGTCGTCGACTGGGAAGGGCGCGCCGCAGGCCCCGCCCCACAGTAGGCGTCCACGTTGCGTAAAGTCTAGTTTGCACATTCGTTAGTTATTCAAACCAATAATGCCCTCTTACTCCCCGTCCCTCCCTCGCGTACGTCGAAACGGACGGAATACCCCCGGGGGCGGTGCGGTCGCTCGATCCGCCACACCAGAATCCGTACACCGGCTGCCCCCTGCCGGCGGCGGCCAAATCGCCCGAGGGGGTAAGGATGGTGGATTCAGCGCGCCCGCCGACGTCCAAACCGGTCGTCGGCCGGCGCAGATTCCTGCTAGGGCTGGGCGCCGGCGCGGCCGGAGCGGCCGGGGCGGTGGTGCTGCCTGGCCAGGCCAGCGCGGATACCGCCGCTGCCGGGCTACCCGGCGCCGGCGCCGCTGCGACTCCGGCCGACCGGTTCGGCCGGATCTTCCCGCAACTCCCGTCGTTCTCCAACGGCGACGGCCGGATGGCCGCGGCGCTGACCGATATCGCCAAGCCCGGCGGCATCCTGGACGCCAAGGACAACCTCGCGGTCGGCCCGGTGCTGCTGATCACCGACCCGGCCCAGAGCGTGGGCAACCAGGACAACCCGACGCACACCGCGGGCACCACGTTCTTCGGTCAGTTCCTCGACCATGACATGACCTTCGACGCCGCCTCCCCGCTCGGTGTGCCGACCGTGCCGGAGAACTCGACGAACACCCGCAGCCCGGCGCTGGACCTGGACTCCGTCTACGGCCGCGGCCGGGTGGCCGACCCGCAGTTCTACGACAGCGCCGACCCGGTGAAGCTCCGGATCGAATCCGGCGGACTGTTCGAGGATGTGCCGCGCGGCGCGGACGGCCGGGCGATCATCTCCGACCCGCGCAACGACGAGAACGTCATCATCTCCGGCCTGCAAACGGCGATGATCACCTTCCACAACCGGGTGGTCGACCTGCTGCGCTCGCAGGGCGTGCCGGCCGCGGCCGTGTTCGACCAGGCGCGCCGGCTGGTCACCTGGCACTACCACTGGATCATCGTGCACGAGTTCCTGCCGCAGATCATCGGCCCGGCGATGGTCAACGACATCCTCACCAACGGCCGGCGCTACTACCGGCCGGAGCCGGGGCCGGCGTTCATCCCGGTCGAGTTCCAGGGCGCCGCCTACCGGTTCGGGCACAGCATGGTGCGCCCGTCCTACCGGGCGAACCTGGCCGGAAACCCCGACGGCAGCGCGTTCTTCGGCTTCATCTTCGACCCGGCCGGGGAGGGCCAGGCCGACCCGGTCGACCTGCGCGGCGGCCGGCGGGCCCGCCGCCGGTTCATCGGCTGGCAGACGTTCTTCGACTTCGGCGACGGCGCGGTGCGCCCGAACAAGCGGATCGACCGGCGCATCTCCACCCCGCTGTTCCGGCTGCCGCTGTCGGCGATCGCCAGCGGCGCGCCGCCGATCTCGCTCGCCCAGCGGAACCTGCTGCGGCACGTGACCTGGAGCATCCCGGCCGGGCAGCGGATCGCGCAGACGATGGGTGTGCAGATGCTGCACCTGCAGGAACTCGCCGACTACGGGCTGGCGCTGGAGAACCAGACCCCGCTCTGGTACTACGTGCTGGCCGAGGCGGAGATCCTGGCGCAGGGGCTGACCCTCGGCCCGGTCGGCGGCCGGATCGTCGGCGAGGTGTTCATCGGCCTGCTGCAGCTCGATCCGAACGCCTACCTGGCCGCGCAGCCCGGCTGGACGCCGACGCTGCCCAGCCGCACCGCCGGCCAGTTCGGCATGGTCGACCTGCTCCGGTTCGCCAAGTTGGACCCGGCCAGCCGCGGGCAGTAGCGCGCCGACTGTCCCTTGTGGATGGCCGGCCGGCGGCCGGCTGTCCGAAGTGGACGGGCCGGCCGGCGGGCCGGCCCGTCCGATGTGGACCGGCCGGGCGAAGTTCGCTGAGCGGGATGCTTGACCATGACACGGTGTGAGGCGGTGTCCTTGGAGGCGTCATGTTCAGCATCGGAGACTTCGCCCGGCACGGTCGCGTGTCCATTCGCATGCTCCGTCATTACGACGCGATCGGACTGCTGCCGCCGGCCCAGGTCGACCCGTCCAGCGGCTACCGGTCGTACGCCGGTGCCCAGTTCGCCCGGCTCAACCGCATCATCGCGCTGAAGGATCTCGGCTTCACCCTGCAGCAGGTCCAGCTGATCCTGGACGAGCAGGTCAGCGCCGAGGAACTGCGCGGGATGCTGCGGTTGCGGCAGGCCGAGCTGGCCGCCGCGATGGCGGCCGACGCCGACCGGCTGGCCCGGGTCGAGGCGCGGCTCCGAACCATCGAAAGTGAGGGACGCATGCCCGCCACGGACGTCGTACTGAAGCGGATCGCGCCGGTCCGGGTGGCCGAGCTGACCGCGGTCGCCGCCGGCTACGAGCCGGAACATATCGGGCCGGTGATCTCGCCGCTGTTCGTCGAGCTGTGCAAGCGGCTGGACCAGGCCGGCGTGGTGCCGGTCGGGCCGAGCATCGCCTACTACGAGGCCGGCCCGGACGGTGGCGACACGATCCTGGTGCACGCCGCGCTGCCGGTCAGCGGCGACGCCCCGCCCGGAGTGTCGCTTGTGGACCTGCCGGCGATCGAGAACGCGGCGACGATCGTGCACCACGGCTCGATGGACAACGTCATGCCGACCGTGCAGACCCTCGCCCGCTGGCTGGACGAGCACGGCTACCGGTCCACCGGCTACGCCCGCGAGCTGTACCTGGAGTGCCCGGACGACCGCGACCAGTGGGTGACCGAGCTGCAGGAGCCGGTCAGCGCCGGCTGAGCCGGCCACCTCCGGCCGGGCAGCTAGGGTCTACCGGCATGGCGCGATGGCTCTACCTGGTCCGGCACGGCGAGGCGATCGACGGCAGGCTCAGCGATGCCGGCAAGCGGCAGGCCCGGCTGGTCGGGCAACGGCTGGCTGACGCGCCGGTCGGCGCGATCTACCACAGCCCGCTGCCCCGGGCGGCCGACACCGCCGCGCTGATCGCCGCGCAGCTGCCGTCCGGCGTACGGGTGGCGGAGTCCGAGCTGATCGGGGACTACATCCCGGCGGTACCCGATCCGGAGCTGCTGCGCACGCTGCCGGCCAGCTATGCCGAGCTGATCGCCGAGAACTCACCGGCCGACGTGGCCGCCGGCGCGGAACTGGCGGCAGCGGCGCTGGCCCGGTTCGCGGTACCGACCGAGGCGGAGACCCGCGAGGTGCTGGTCACCCACAACCAGATCGTCGGCTGGTTCATCCGGCACGTGCTGGACGCGCCGAGCTGGCGCTGGCTGGGGTTGAACCAGTGCAACGGCGCGATCAGCACGCTGCTGTTCCGGCCGGCCCGGCCGGCCGGCCTGGTCAGCTTCAACGAGCTGGGCCACCTGCCGGTCGAGCTGCGGTGGACCGGTTTCCCGGCGGAGCTGCGGGGCTGATCCGCAGCCACCGCGGCGCGGCCGGGTAGGGCCTTTCGGGCGCTACCCGGCCGGCCGACCGGGCCGGGCGGGCCGACCGACCGACCGGGCCGACCGACCGACCGGGCCGACCGACCGACCGGGCCGGGCGGGCCGACCGACCGACCGGGCCGGGCCGGGCGGGGCGGCCGGGCCGGGCGGGGCGGCCGGGCCGGGCGCGCTGCATTCGCTGGGTCGGCGTGACAACCTGGGCGGGTCAGCCGGAGTTTCGAGGGGCATGAGACGAACCGTTCTTGCCGTCGCCGGCGCCGTCACCCTGCTCGGTGGCGTCGTCGGGGTGACGACGCTGGCCTCGGCCGCCGGCGGCGGTGGCACGCCGGCTCCCGCGCCCAGCACGACGCGGCCCGCCCCAGACGTGACCCCGGCCCCGACGCCGGCGATCAGCCCGGGCACACCCGCCCCGGTCCCCGGCACGACCAGGCCGGGCCCCGAGGTGAGCCCCGGGGTACCCGGCCCGGTCCCGGGCACGACCAGGCCAGGCCCTGAGGTGAGCCCCGGGGTGCCCGGCCCGGTGGCCAGCCCGACCAGGTACACCCCCGAGGTGACCCCGGCCATGCCCGTCCCCCGCACGACCAGGCCCGCCCCTCAGGTGACCCCGGCCCCCCGGCCCAGCGTTACGCCGTCGCGGTAGTAGACCGGACCGGAGCCGCCCGTCGATGCAGCGCGACCAGTACGAGACGTTCGAGGACTTCGTCGCGGGTGCGGCGACCCGGCTGCTGCGTGCCGCGGTCTTCCTGGTCGCCGACCGGCACCAGGCCGAGGACCTGGTACAGATCGCGTTCGAGCGCACCGCCCGGCACTGGCGCCGGGTGGTGCGGTCCGGGAACCCGGAGGCGTACGCCCGGCGGGTGCTGGTCAACCTGGCGATCGACGACACCCGGCGCCGCCGCCGCAAGCCCGCGCTGCCCGGCGGCGGCGCGCACGAACTGGACCAGCTCGGCAGCGCGGCACCGGACCGGCGGATCGCCGACCTGGAACTGCGCGACCTGGTCGAACGGTCGCTCGCCGCGCTGCCGCCGCGGCAGCGCGCGGTGCTGGTACTGCGGTACTGGTGCGACCTCACCGAGCGGGAGATCGCCGCCGACCTGGGGATATCCGTCGGAACCGTGAAGAGTCAGGCCGCCCGGGCGCTGGCCCGGCTGCACCAGGACCTGGCCCTGCGGGAGGAGGCACGATGAGCGAGATCGAAGACCTGCTGCGCAGGTCGTTCGAGCAGCGGTCCACCGAGATCGTGGCCACCCCCGACCTCCTCGACCGCGCCCGGCAGGCCGCACCGACCGACCGGACCGGGCTGCGCCGCCCGCGGTTCCAGGCCCTCGCCGCTGCCGCCGCGGTGGTGATCGTGGTCGCCTCGGCCTGGCTCGGGATCCAGGCCGGGTCCCGCGCCGCGACGCCGGTGCCGAGTCACGCGCCAGCCGGGCCGAGCCAGCCGGCGGTGCCCAGCCCCGGGCCGTCGAAGCCGACACCGGCCGTCAGCCCGGCCGCCACCCCGGCCATCAGCCCGGCCGGCGACCCGTCCGCCCGCCCGGACCCGACAGCGCCGGTGCCCGGCACCACCAGGGCCACGTCCGGAACCCCCAGCTCGCCCACCCAGACCGTGGGTTCCGGGCAGGTTCCGGGCCGCACCACCGGGCCGCTGGCCTCGCCGGTGGCGACCCACCCCTGACATCCAGCCCCCGACGCCCCGGCCCCTGGCCGTTGGCGCTCCGGCCGCCGGCAGACAGGCGGCCCGACGCCGGGGCTGAGGTCCCGCCCGGTCAGCCGGGCCCGGACCGGACGAGGGACCCGGCGGCAAGCCAGTCAGCGCGGTGACGCACGCCCGTGCTGGGTTGTCCGGCCGACCGGCGGCTGTTCCCGTCCGACCCGGCAGACGCCCGTTCGGGCGGTTCACGCTACGGCCACCCGGCAGTCCAACTAACGGCCCATCCGGCGGTGTTGCCCTGGAGGGCAGGCTCGGCGCGGGCGTATAGACAATTGCAAGAGGCACCTGCAACCATTCCTTAGCATGTGCACTGGTGTACGACATGGCGCCGGCTGAGCTCGCCGGCGACCGGCTCGTGCAGGTGCTCGCGACGCTCGCGAACCCGCATCGGCTGCGGGTCGTCGCGGCGCTGGTCAAGCAGCGCACGTACGTCAGCCAGCTGGCCCGTGAGCTGGGGATCAGCCGGCCGCTGCTGCAGGTACACCTACGGAAACTGGAGGCGGTCGGATTGGTCTCGGCCCGGCTGGAGCTGTCGGACGACGGCAAGGCCATGAAGTTCTACGAGGTCACCGACTTCGTCCTGCACCTCACGCCGGGCACCATCGCCGCCGCCGTGCCCTCACTCAGCTCCGGTGCCACCGAGACCGGCCCGGACGAGCCGACCGAGGAGTCGTAGTGGACGCCACAGTCGTCTGGGGATTCGGCACGCTCGCCCTGCTCACGCTGCTGGGCGTCGTGCTGATCTGGCAGGGCTTCGCCACCTGGCGGACCCGGGTGGTCGCCACCAACGACAAGGGCTACCGCGCCCTGGCCGAGCAGGCCGTCGCGTCCCAGCAGGCTACCGAGCAACACCTGCGCGACCTCACCGCGCAGGTCACCGAACTGGCGGCCCGGATGGCCGCGCTCGAACACGTCCTGAAGGAGATCGAGTGAAACTCGACGCTGACCTCAGTGCCGAGCCGCCGGCAGGCGGACCAACGGCAGCTGAGACTTCGACAACCGGGCCGGACCCGACGCATGGGCCGGGCCCGACGGCTGGGCCGGATCCGACGGCTGGGCCGGGCCCGGCGGCCCGGGTGCGGCGGCGGCCGGTGGTCGAGCGGGTGGCCGGCTGGAGTGCCCGGCACCGGACGGCCGCGATCGGCGGCTGGCTGGCGCTGGTGTTCGCGGCCGTCGCGCTCGGCAGTGTGCTCGGCGGCGGAGGGCCGAGCACGTACGACCCGGGTGAGTCCGGCCGGGCGCAGCGGGTGCTGGACCAGGCCGACGCGGTCACCGCGCCCCGGGAGAACGTGCTGATCCAGGCCCGCGGCGACACCTCCGGCTTCGGCACCGACCCGGCGCTGCGCCGGGCGGCCGACGATGTGGTCAGCACGCTGCGCGCGCTGCCGGGCAGTGTGACCCAGCTCCACTCGCCGCTGGACCCGCAGGCGCGCGGCCTGATCTCGGCCGACGGCCGGTCCGCGCTGGTCACCTTCCGGGTCGGCGGCGATCCGGACGACGCGCACGAGACGGTCGGCCCGGTGCTGGCCGGCATCGCCGCCGTACAGGCCCGGCACCCGGACGTGCTGATCGCCGAGGCCGGTTCGGCCAGCGTCGGCCGGGCCGTGGACGAGACCATCGACAAGGACTTCCGCCGGGCCGAGCTGTCCGCGCTGCCGCTCACCCTGGTGATCCTGCTGATCGTGTTCGGCGCGCTGATCGCCGCCGGCATTCCGGTGCTGCTGGCCGGCACCGCGGTGTTCGCCGCGCTCGGGCTGCTGGACGTGGCCGGCCACTGGCTGCCGATCGGGAAGACCGCGGGCTCGGTGGTGCTGCTGATCGGGATGGCCGTCGGCGTCGACTACTCGCTGTTCTACCTGCGCCGGGCCCGGGAGGAGCGGATGGCCGGCCGGGACCTGCCGACCGCGCTGCGGATCACCGCCCGGACCAGCGGCCGCGCGGTCGTGGTCTCCGGGTTGACCGTGATGGTCGCGCTGGCCGGGCTGTTCCTGACCGGCGTGGACGTGTTCACCGGGCTGGCCGCCGGCACGATCATGGTGGTGGCGCTGACCGTGCTCGGCTCGGTCACGGTGCTGCCGGCGCTGCTGTCCGGACTGGGGCGCTGGGTGGACCGCGGCCGGATCCCCTGGCTGGGCCGGCGCCGCACCGCCGCCGGCAACTCGCGGTTCTGGACCGCGCTGGCCCGGGTGGTGGTCCGCCGGCCGCTGCTCACCGGTGGGGTGGCCGTGCTCGCGCTCGGTCTGCTCGCGCTGCCGGCCGCCGGGATGCGGCTGGGCGACCCGAACACCCAGAACGAACTGCCCCGCAGCGTCCCGGCGGTGGACGCGCTGAGCCGGATCGGCGCGGCCTTCCCGGGTGACCCGGCGCCGGCGCAGGTGGTGGTCAGCGGCATCCGGCCGGACGACCCGGCGCTGGCCCGCGCGGTCACCGCGCTGCGCCAGCAGGCCGAGGCGAGCGGCGGGCTGCTGCACGAGCCGATCGAGGTCAACCCGCTGGCCGGTGGCCGGGTGATCATGGTGACCGTGCCGCTGGCCGGCAGCGGCACCGACGACACGTCCGGGCGGGCGCTGCGGGTGCTGCGCGAGCAGGCACTGCCGACGACGCTGGGCACGGTGCCCGGGGCCAGCTACGCGGTCACCGGGCAGACCGCCGGCCAGCAGGACTTCTCGCACGCGCTGAACGGCCGCACCCCGCTGGTGTTCGGGTTCGTGCTGCTGTTCGCGTTCCTGCTGCTGGCCGTCGCGTTCCGGTCGATCGCGGTGCCGCTGGTCTCGATCGCGCTGAACCTGCTCTCGATCGGCGCCTCGTACGGGATCCTCACCCTCATCTTCCAGGACGGGCACCTGGCCGGCCTGCTCGACTTCCAGCCGTACGGCGCGATCGTCAGCTGGCTGCCGCTGTTCATGTTCACCATCCTCTTTGGACTGAGCATGGACTACCACGTGTTCATCCTGAGCCGGATCCGGGAGCTGCGGTCGGTCGGCCGGGACACCCGGACCGCGATCGTCGAGGGCGTCGGCAGCAGCGCCGGGGTGGTCAGCAGCGCCGCCGCGATCATGATCGCGGTGTTCGCCATCTTCGCCACGCTCTCGGTCACCGAGTACAAGATGGCCGGCGTCGGGATGGCGATGGCCGTGCTGGTGGACGCGACCGTGGTCCGCGGCGTGCTGCTGCCGGCGGCGATGTCGCTGCTGGGCGAGCGGAACTGGGCCTGGCCACGTTGGCTCGGCTGGCTGCCCCGGCTGGAGCTGGACGGCATCCCCGAGGCGGACGGTCCGGCGGGTCCGGCCCTGGCGCCGGCGGCGACCGGCCAGGCCGCTGGCCAGGCCGAGTCGGCCGGGTCGGCTGAGTCGGACGGGTCGGACGGATCGGCGGAAGCGGACGGTCGGGAGCCGGCTGGCAGCACCGAGCCTGCCGGGGAGCTGGCGCCGGCGAAGTGAGTGGCGGGCCGGGCGTGGGTCGGGTCAGCCCGACCGGCGCCCGGCCCGTACCGGCAGCCGGTCCAACAGGAAGCCGGGCAGGGTGGCCGGCACCGGCTCCAGGTAGAAATGGCCGCCCGGGAAGGCCCGTACCTCGAAGCCGGCCGCGGTGTACCCGCGCCAGCCGGCGACGTCGGCGACCGTGCAGCTGGCGTCCTCGGTGCCGACGATGGCGGTGATCGGGCAGCGCAGCGGCGGCCCGTCCGGGCACCGGTACGACTCGATCAGCCGCAGGTCGCTGCGCACCATCGGCAGGGTCAGCTCGCGCAGGTCCGGGTGCTCCAGCAGTTGGACGGAGCTGCCGCCGAGCGCGCGGAGGTAGCCGAGCAGCTCGTCGTCGCTGTGGATGGGCAGCGGGTCCGGGCGGGTGCGGGTCGGTGCCGAGCGGGCCGAGACGAACAGCCGGACCGGCTCGCGACCGGCCGCCTGCAGCCGGCGGGCCACCTCGAACCCGACCGCGGCGCCCATGCTGTGCCCGAAGAAGGCCAGCGGGCCGGTGAGTTCGGCCAGCACCGCGGCGGCGATCTCGTCGGCCAGCGGCGCCATCTGTTCGTGGCAGGGCTCGGCGTACCGGTCCTGCCGGCCGGGGTACTGCACGCCGACCAGCTCGACCGATGCTGGCAGCAGCGCCGGCCAGCCGCGGAACGTGGTGACGCTGCCGCCGGCATGCGGGAAGCAGACCAGCCGCAGACCGGCCCCGGGGCGCGGGGCGAAGCAGCGGAACCAGCCGGCACTGGTGGTCATCAGCAGGCCTCCGCGACCGGGCCGGCCCAGCGGCACAGGGCCCGGTCCAGCGCCGCGTGCCGGGCCACCGCGGTCTCCTCCGCCGCGGCCCGCTCCAGCGCCAGCGGCCGGACCAGGCAGTGGAAGGCATACCGGGCCTGGCCGGGCGCGGCGGCGAACGGTTGCGCCGCGAGCAGCCTGGCGTCCACCAGTTGCTCGATCAGGTCGTGCGCGGCGCCGAGCGTCAGGTCCAGCGCGACCGCAGCGGTCCAGAGCCCGAACTGGGGCGCGTCCAGCAGCGCCAGCAGCCGGAACGCCCGTTGCGCGGCCGGGACGAGGCCGCGGTAGCTGGGTTCCAGCCGGGCCCGGACCTGCAGGTCGGCCAGCCGTAGCTCGTCCAGCCGGTGCCGCGGGTCGGCGAGCCGGTCGGCCAGCTGCCGGATCCGCCAGTGTGGCTTGGCAGCCAGCCGACCGGCGGCGACCCGGATGCCGAGCGGCAGGTAGCCGCAGAGCCGGACCAGCCGCTGGGCCGCGTCCGGCTCGGCCTCGACCCGGCCCGGGCCGGCGACCCGGGCCAGCAGTTCCACCGCCGGCGCCGGATCGAAGACGGCCAGGTCGATCGCCGGGACGCCCTCCAGCGCGGTCAGCCGGGACCGGCTGGTGAGCAGCGCGGCGCAGCCCGGACCGCCCGGCAGCAGCGGCCGGACCTGTGCCTCGGTGACCGCGTCGTCCAGCAGCACCAGCACCCGGTGCCCGGCGAGCCGGCTGTGGTAGAGCCGGCGGCGCTCGTCCAGGCCGGGCGGGATCGCGGTCGGGGGCACCCCGAGCGACCGCAGCGCCCGGCGCAGCGCTTCGGCCGGGGTGGCGTCGCCGAGCTCGACCTGCAACTGGCCGTCCGGGTAGTGCTGGCGGAGCAGATGCGCGGCGTGCACGGCCAGCGCGGTCTTGCCGATGCCGGGCATGCCGGCCAGCACCGCGATGGCCGGCCGGCGCTGGCCCGGCCGCGGGGTGAGCAGGTCGACCAGCCGCGCGGTCTCGTTGTCCCGGCCGGTGAAGTCGGCGATATCGGCAGCCAGGGACGGTGGCGCGGCGGCCGGTATCGCCGCCGGTGCGGTCGCCGGGCGGTCCAGCCCGGGGTCGCTGGCCAGCAGCCGGTTGTGCAGCCGCTGCAGCTCGCCGCCCGGGTCCAGGCCGAGCTCGGTGGCCAGCATCCGCCGGTAGTCCTGGTACGCGGCGAGCGCGTCGGCGGTCCGGCCGCAGCGGTGCAGCCCGATCATCAGCTGCGCGCGCAGCCGCTCCAGGGCCGGGTGCGCGGCGACCAACCCGGTCAGCTCGGCGACCAGCGCGGTGTGCCGGCCCAGGGCCATCTCGGCCTCGACCCGGTCGGCCAGCGCGGCCAGCCGGGCCTCCTCCAGCCAGGGCAGCTCGGCCGCGGCGAGCAGGTCGGTGACGCCGGCCAGCGCGGGGCCGCGCCAGAGCGCGGCGGCCGCCTGCAGCGCGGCGGCGGCGGACTCGGCCCGGCCGGCGGTCAGATCCGCCCGGCCCTGCCTGGACAGCCGATCGAACTCGGCGAGGTCCACCCGGCTGGCGGGCACCCGCAGCAGATAACCGGGCCGGCGCCGGACGATCTCGGCCGCCGCGCCGAGCCGCTGCCGCAGCCGGGATACGTACGTCTGGATCTGCGCGCTCGCGGTGGCCGGCGGGTCGTCGCCCCAGAGCATCGCGGCCAGCCGGCCGTCGGACACCATCCGGCCGCGGGACAGCAGCAGCATCGCCAACACGGTGCGCGGCTTCGCGCCGCCGACATCGACCGGCCCGGTCGAGGCGCGTACCTCGACCGGGCCCAGTAGCCGGAACTCCATGCATCCCCCTTGATGACCGATCCCGAGGATAGGAGCGGTCGCTGGGGAATGCCCTGGATCGAGCGGTTGTCTGCCCGGAAGGCCCGAAGCTGGTGCTGAACGGCTAGCTGGGCCCAACCGATGTATTTGCGGCAATGGGCCTTGATACATCAACCGGAATGCCAGCAGATGTCGCCTACCGATACTGGCCGGCCTGGCTGGCCGGCTCAGCTAGCCGACCGGGGCGAGGGAGCGGGCGGCGGTGGACAGCTCGGCCATCGCGACGGCGATCCGGCGCGGGCCGGTGAACGGCTCCCGGCCGTGCGCCGCCAGCATGTTGTCCACCACCAGGATGTCGTGCCGGGCCCAGTCGAACCGCACCGACGCGGCCCGGTAGCACGCCCGCAGGTGCGCGATCACGTCGTCCGGGATCCGGCCGCCGTCGCCGTAGAACGTGTTGCTGGGTAGGTCCTCGTCCTCGAAGATCTCCCGCAGTCCGGTGTGGACATCCGTCGGCAGCGTGGTCACGTGGAAGAACGTCGCGTGGTTGAACCAGACGGTGGCGCCGGTGCCGGGGTGGGTGTGCACCGGCTCGCGGATCGCCCTGGTGCGCAAGCCGTCGGTGCCGCGCCATTCCAGCTCGATGCCGTTCCGGGCGCAGTACCCGGCCACCTCGGCCCGGTCCTCGGTGTTGAAGACGTGCCGCCAGGAAACCCCGAACCCGTCGTGGAAGTTGCGTACCACCATCCACTTGCGGCGGGTGAATTCGGCCCGCACGGACGGGTCGATCGACCGGTACACCTGGCGGATGTCGGCCAGCGGGGTGGCGCCGAGCGTGTCCGGCGGCTGGGCGCAGTAGAAGTACAGGGTCAGCGGCCAGGCCGCCTGGTAGGAGTTCTCGTTGTGCAGGAAGATCTCCTCGTCCGGCGGGTAGTCGGTGGACGTGTAGACCTGCCCCTTGATCGTGCTGCGCGGCGACGACCGCTCGGAGTAGGTCAGCGGCGCGCCGGACAGCGTGCGCACCGTCCGGTCCAGGCCGTCCACACCGTCCACGTCGAAACCACGCAGCAGCACCGCCCCGTGCCGCTGCAGCAGTTGCCGGATGCGCGGCCGTTCGGTCGCCAGGAACTCGTCGAGCCCGGTGCCGGTGCTGGTCAGCACCGCCGGCAATGGCAGGTCGGTCATGCCGCTCACCCCTGGTCGGACATCGCGACGAGCACCCGGCGCTGGCCGGTGAACGGTCGCCGGCCGTGCCCGACCAGGATGTTGTCGATCAGCAGCAGGTCGCCGGCCTGCCAGGGCACGTCGACGGCGTGGTCCAGACCACGGTCGCGGACCTGCAGCACGTACTCGGCCGGGATCGGGGCGCCGTCGGCGAAGGTGACCGACTGTGGCAGGTCGTCGGCCGGGATCAGCCGGGCCAGCGCCTTCGCGGTCTCGTCGCCGAGCCCGGCCGGGTGCCACTGGTCAGCCTGGTTGAACCAGACCTCGACGCCGGTCACCGGGTGCCGGGTGGTGGCCGGCCGGTGCTGGATGACCTTCAGACCGCCGTCCGGGTACCACTTCCAGTCGGCGCCGGCGCCGCGCAGGAACTCCTCGACCCGGTCGCGCTCGTCGGTCTCGAAGGTGGCCTGCCAGCTCTTGCCGAGACCGCGACCGCTGTGCAGGTTCTGCACGTAGCGGATGCCGCCGGCGAACGCCGCGCGCAGCTGCGGGTCGAGCGATTCCAGCCAGAGCGCGGCATCCACCACCGGGGTTGCGCCGCCGGTGGCCGCGGCGCGCTCGCAGAAGAACGCCAACCGGGACGGCCACTGGTGGGCGTACGAGAGCTCGTTGTGCATCGAGATCGTGTACTCCGGCGGGTACTCGGTCGACGTGTAGACGTTCTTGCCGACCTTCGTCCGCGGCGAGTTGCCGTGCACGTACGGCAGCCGGTTGGGCAGCAGCAGGTCCAGCACGCCGTCGAGGGTCGTCGCGGTGACCGCGAAGTCGCGGAACACCAGCGCCTTCCGCTCGACCAGCAGCCCGGTCAGGTCAACAGTGCGCAGGTAGTCGACCAGGCCGTCCGGGCCGGGTGCGGCCCCGGTACTGCCCGGGCTGATCTCCATCGGCCTCCAGGCCGGCCGACCGTCCATTGTGTACCCCCTCGGTGCGCTCCGGCTGCGGCCGGATTTCCCACCAATATCGCTCGGATCCCTATATTTCTTCGATAGTCCCGCTGGTCGCCCGACCCTCGGCCCGGACGGCCGGGCTGGTCGCGGCCAGCACGGCCAGCGCGACCATCACCGCGCCGGCACCGAGCACGGTGTGGCCGACGCCCAGGTGGTCGAGCAGGATGCCGGCGGACAGCACGCCGAGCGAGTTCGCGCCGGACGCGAGCAGTGTGGACACGCTGGCCACCCGGCCCTGCAACTCGTCCGGCGTGATCCGGACCTGGTAGACGCTGGCCGCCACGTTCAGCACCCCGCCCACGTAGGCCATCCCGGCGAAGATCAGCCCCAACGCGACCGGACCGTGCACCAGCGCGACCGCCGGCATCAGCACCGCCCAGCTGGCGGTGGCACCCACCGCGAGCGCGTACAGGCTGAGCCGGCGCATCCAGCGGTCGGCGGTGAGCGCGCCGATCATCCCGCCGATGCCGGCCGCCGTGAGGATCAGCCCGATCGCGATGGCGGGCCGGTGCTGCCGGTGCATGATCACCAACAGGGCCAGCGCCATGATCTGGAACAGCACGTTGGTGCCGGCGATGATGCCGGCCGCCGCCCGCAGGAACCGCTGCCGCCAGACCCAGGCGATACCCTCGGCGATCTCGGTACGCAGCCGGCGCCGCACCGGCTGCCGCGCGGTCTGGAACTCCTGCTTGATCAGCAGCAGCAGTACCAGCGCGACCGCGTGGGTGACCGCGGTGAAGGCGAACGGCAGCGCGCGGGTCGCGGTGAACAGCATGGTGCCGACCGGCTGGCCGAGCAGCCCGGCCGCCTGCCCGCGCGCCTCGTTCCGGGACATCGCCGCCGGCAGGTGCTCGACCGGCACCACGTTGCGGACGGCGGCCCGCTCGGCCAGCCGGTAGGCGATCGTGCCGCTGCCCTCGATGAACGCGACCGCCATCACGTGCGGCAGCCAGAGGTGGCCGGCGGCGAGCGCGGCGACCAGGCTGCCGACCGCGAGGCAGCCGGCGATGTCGACGCCGATCATCAGCCGGCGCCGGTTCACCCGGTCGACCAGCACCCCGACCGGCAGCTGCACCAGCAGCTGAGGCAACTGCGCGGCGAAGCCGACCAGCCCGGCGGCGGTGGCCGACCCGGTCTGCCAGAGCACCAGCAGCGGGTAGGCGATCGCGCTGACCCGGACGCCGAGGACGGAGACGCCGGCGCCGGTCCAGAGCAGCAGGAAGGTGCGGTTGCCGCGCAGCGGTTTTCCGGCCGGCTTCCCGGCCGGTTTGCCGGCCGGTTCCCCGGCTACCTTCCCGGCGGGCTTGCCGGCCGGCTTGCCGGCCTCCTCCGCCGCGACGTCGTGGGTCGGCTGCCTCATCGGGCCGCCACCGCTTCTCTGTCCACTATGGATGCTCCGGACCGGCAGTACTCGAGCACGGCCATCGCGCTGGTCAGCTTGTTCCCGGCCTGGTCGAAGGCGATGCTGACCGGGCCGTCCAGCACCTCGGCGGTGACCTCCTCGCCCCGGTGCGCCGGTAGGTCATGCATGAACAGCGCGTCCGGGCAGTCCCGCCAGATGCCGGCGTGCACCTGGAACGGCGCGAACACCGCCCGCCAGTTCGGGTCGGGCTTGCTGGTGCCGGTGGTCTGCCAGCGGGTGGTGTAGACCACCTGCGCCGCGCGCGGCAGGCCAGCCATGTCGTGCCGCTCGATCAGGGTGGCGCCGGTGCGGCCGGCCTGCGCACCGGCCCGCTCCAGGATCGGCTGCTCGAGGCCGTACCCGGGCGGGGTGCGCAACTCCAGCCGGCTGCCCGGCAGCCGGGTCAGTGCCAGCGCCAGCGCCGCCGCGGTGTTGTTGCCCTCGCCGACGTACAGCACGTTGAGGTCGTCGAGGCGGCCGAACCGCTGCAGCATCGTGGTCAGGTCGGCCAGCGCCTGGGTCGGGTGTTCGTCCTGGGTCATCGCGTTGACCACAGCCATCCGCGGCTGGTCGGCCAGTGCCCGCAACTCGGCCGGGTCGGCCGAGGTACGGGCCACCAGCACGTCCAGCATCCGGGAGAACACCTGGCCGGTGTCCTCGATGGTCTCGCCGGTGTTGGTCTGCAGGTCGTTCGGGCCGAACGTGACTATCTGCGCACCGAGCCGGACCGCTCCGACGGAAAAGGCGGTTCTGGTCCGGGTGGAGGTCTTGCGGAAGTAGACGCCGACCACGTCACCGCTGAGTGGCTGGTCGATCGGGCTCCGCTGCCGCAACGCGGTCGCGAACTCGGCCGCCCGCCGCGGGATCGCTCGCAGGTCGCCGTCGGTCAGGTCGTCGATCGAGATCAGATGCCGCATCGCCGGTCACTCCTGGCTGTCGCGTGTGGATGGTGCGGCAGCCCGCACCGCGTTGACGATCTGGGTCAGCACCTGCTTGCCGGCTTCCCCGTTGGTCAGCACGACGATGCCGAGGCCGTCCGCCAGCCGGCTCATCGTGAGTGCCCGGTAGCCGGTCGGCTCGCCGGCGTGGCCGTACTCGAGACCCGCGCCGGTGCCGTCGACCACGGTGCCCAGGCCGTACATGCTGGTCGGGTCGGCGGTCAGCATCAGCCGGGCCAGCGCCGGGTCGAGCAGGGTCGGCTGCCGGCCGAGGTACGCCGACCGGATCTCGATCGCGACCCGGGCCAGGTCCGGCGCCGTGGTCCAGAGCCCGGCGGCGGCCCGCTCCACCCGGGGTTTCCAGCCACCGGGCAGCACCGTGCCGGCCCCGTCGTGGCCGAGCGCCACCGGCCGGCCCGACGTCCGCGGGAACCGCTGGTCGAAGCTGCTGCCGGACATGCCCAGCGGTTCCAACACCAACTCCCGGGCGAGTTCCGGGAACGGGCTCCCGGTCAGCTCCTGCAACAGTTGCTCCAGCACCGAGAAGTGCACGTTGGCCTTGCGGAACGCCGCTCCTGGCGCCACGTCGCCGGTGACCGGCGGGGTGCCGACCGGCGGGCGGCCGTGCAGCAGGTCGAGCAGGTCGCCCTCGGTCGGGCTGGCCACCGGGGTCAGGCCGGAGCGGTGGCCGAGCAGGTGCCGGATCGTGATGCCGGACGAGCCTGGGCCGGCCGGGATGGGACCACTGGGCACGTGCCAGGAGGTCAGGTAGTGGTGGATGTCCTCGTCCAGGTCGAGGTCGCCGGCGCCGGCGAGCCGCAGCACGGCCAGCGTGGTGACGTGCTTGCTGATCGAGCCGGCCTGGAACAGGGTCTCCGGCGTCACCGGGTCGGTGCCGCCGGCCTGGCGGACGCCGTAGCCCTGCATGGAGACCAGCTCACCGCCCCGGATGATGGCGACGCTCGCACCCGGCACATGCTGCTCGGCCATGGTCGCCAGCAGCTGGGCCGCCGCACTGCCGTCCACAGTGGACTTTCGGCTGCCCGCTGCCGGCCCGGCTGGCCCGGCGGACCGGGCCGGCTCCGCCGGCTCGGCTGAGTGGGCCGGCTCGACTGACCGGGCCGGCTCGACTGACCGGGCCGGCTCGGCCGGCTGGGCAGGCCGAGGCGGCTCGGCCGACGCGGCTGACCGGGGCGGCTCGGCCGGCGGGGGTGCCGGCGGGGTGGCGGCGTCCACGGCCGCCGCCAGACCGGCGATGGTCGGGTGCTCGTAGAGCATCCAGAGCGAGACCGGGACGCCGGCCTGCTGGGCCGCCGCGATCACCTGGATGACCAGGATCGAATGGCCGCCGAGCTGGAAGAAGTCGTCGGACACGCTGACCCGCGGCAGGTTCAGCACCCGGGCCCAGATCTCGGCCAGCGCCCGCTCGGTCGGCGTGTGCGCGGCGATGTGCTCACGCGCCGCGCCGTGCGGGTCGGCCCCGTCCGGGTCGGGCAGCGCGCGCCGGTCCAGCTTGCCGTTCGCGGTCAGCGGCAGGGCCGGCAGCGGGACGAACCGGCTCGGCACCATGTAGTCCGGCAGCCGGGCGGCGCAGTGCCCGGTGAGGTCGGGGAGTTCGCCGCCGGCCGGCACGCAGTACGCGATCAGCCGGGCCTGCCCGGCCGGCCCGGCGGCGACCACGACCGCGTCGCGCACCGCCGGGTGGTCGGTGACCGCGGCGGCGACCTCGCCCAGCTCGATCCGGTAGCCCCTGATCTTGACCTGGTCGTCGATCCGGCCGACGAACTCGACCGTCCCTTCCGGACGCCAGCGGGCCAGGTCACCGGTCCGGTAGAGCCGGGCGCCGGGCGGCCCGTACGGGTCCGGGACGAACTTCGCCGCGGTGGCCGCCGGTGCGCCGAGGTAGCCGCGGGCGACGCCGGCGCCGCCGGCGTACAGCTCGCCGGTCACCCCGACCGGCACCGGCTGGCCGGCACCGTCCAGCACATACATCGTCATGTTCGGCAGCGGGGCGCCGATCGGGACGATGTCGGTGCCGACCGGCTGGTCGACCGGCTGGACGCAGGTACCGACCGACGCCTCGGTCGGCCCGTACTCGTTGATCAGCCGGCCGGACCCGAGCCGGCCGCGCCAGCGCTCGGCCAGCCGGGACGGCAACGGCTCGCCGGCCACCACGATCACCTCGGCCAGCTCGGCCATCCGGGCCGGGTCCACTTCGGACGTCAGCACCTCCAGGTGGCCCGGGGTCAGCTTGAGGAAGCTGAACGGCCCGGCGCCGAGCAGGTGCCGGCCGAGCTGGGCCAGATCGGCGTCCGGCGGCAGGAACCAGACCCGCTGCCCGCAGAGCAGTGGCGCCCAGAGGTTCGGTACCACCAGGTCGAACGCGACCGAGGAGAAGACCGCGCCGCCGCCGGTGCCCCGGCCAGCCAGCTGCCGGCGCGCCCAGGCCAGGTGGTTGGCCAGGCCGCGGTGCGGCACCTGCACGCCCTTCGGCGCCCCGGTGGAGCCGGAGGTGTAGATGACGTACGCGAGCTGGTCCACATCGGACCGGACATTGACCGGCCCGGTCGGCCCGGTCCGGGTGTCGGCGGGGTGGACGATCGGCGGCCCACCGGCCGGGAACCGGTCGGCGTAGCCGGGTTCGGTGAGCACCACCCCGACCCCGGCATCGGCGATGATCCGGGCGACCCGCTGAGCCGGCCAGGACGGATCGATCGGCAGGTAGGCCGCGCCGGCCTTCCACGCGCCGAGCAGGGCGGCCAGCAGCTCCGGGCCGCGGTCGAGCAGCACGGCGACCAGGTCCTCCGGGCCGACGCCGAGACCACGCAGGTGCTGCCCGATCTGGTTCGCCCGCTGATCGAGCTCCGCGTAGCTGCGGCGGTCACTGCCGCACTCCGCGGCCGTCGCGTCCGGGCTGCGCGCCGCCTGCGCCTCGAAGAGGTCGAGGGTGGTGCCGGCCGGGGTCGGGGTGGCCGTGCCGTTCCAGCTGGTGACCAGCAGCTCCCGCTCACCCGGCGGCAGGAACGAGGCGGTCGCGTCACCGTCCACATCGGACGCCATCGCGGCCAGCACGGCCCGGTACATCGCGGCCAGCCGCTCCGCGTCGGACCGGTTCAGCGCGTGCGTATCGGTGCGCAGGCTGAGCCGGCCGGGCAGCGCGGCCACCGAGAACGGGAACTCGTTGGCACTGTCGCCGAGCTGCCCGGTGACCTCCACCGCGTCGGTTTCGAACTGCTGGAAGTCCTGGAAGCTGAAGTAGATCTCGATCAGCCGGCGACCGGCGCCGAACTCGCGCTGGATCTCCGGTGCCGGGAACCGCCGGTGCGGCCAGAGCGCGGTCTCCTGCGCGTGCACCTGCCGCACCAGCTCCCGCCAGGTGCCGGCGCCGCGGTCGTAGCGGAACGGCAGCGTGTTCAGGTACATGCCGTACACCCGGTCGGCGTCGGCCACCTCGGGCCGGCCGTGGCTGACCAGTCCGCTGCGGAACGACCGGTCCGGGGTGAGCTGGCTGAGCACCTTCAGGTGCGCGGCCAGCAGCACGCTCTTGATCGACGCGCCGGCCCGGGTGGCCAGCAGGCGCAGCTGGTCGGTCAGGTCGGCGTAGTCGACCCCGAGCCGGTACCCGTCGCGCGGCTGGCTGAGGTCGCCGGCCCAGCCGGCCGGCAGGGTCAGCGTGGGTGCGTCCTCGACCACCCCGCGCCAGTACTCCCGGTCCGAAGTGGACGCCAGTGCGGCCAGCTCGGCGGCGACGAAGTCGGCGTACCTGGTGACCGGGGCCAATGGCCGGGCCGGCTGCCGGCCGTCCCGGATGGACCGGTAGCAGTCGAGCAGCTCCAGCAACAGCGAGTGGTAGCTCCAGCCTTCCAGGATCACGTGGCACTGGGTGGTGGTGAACTGCCAGCTGGTGTCGCCGCACCGGTGCACGGCCAGCCGCAGCAGCGGCGCCGTGGCCAGGTCGAACAAGCTGCCCTGCTGCTGCTCGACGTACGTGGTGATCGCGCGGTCCTGCTCGGCCGGCGCCATGGCGCGCAGGTCGACCGCGTCGATCGGGATCTCCGCGGTCGCGTGTACCAGCTGCATCGGCACCGAGTAGCCACTGAGGTCGACCGAGGTACGCAGCACCTCGTGCCGCTCGGTCACCAGGTTCAGCGCCGCGCGCAGCGCGGGCAGCTCGAACGGTTGCTGGTCGGACAGCCGCAGCGAGGTGACGATGTGGTACTTCGGCTGGCTGCCGCCGGCCATCATCTCGACCAGCATCCCGGTCTGCACCTGGGAGAGCGGGTAGGCGTCGGCCAGCCCGGCCGGCAGCCGCTCCCGATCCACAGTGGACAGCAACTCGAATGGGGCGACCGTCCGCTCCGGCTCCGCGGTGCCGGCGTGTTCGGCGGC
Source organism: uncultured Actinomycetota bacterium (assembly GCA_963714145.1). Taxonomy (GTDB): domain Bacteria; phylum Actinomycetota; class Actinomycetes; order Mycobacteriales; family CADCTP01; genus JBBWZH01. The sequence goes on from OY970235.1 coordinate 6,833,262, forward strand.
CAGCCGGGCCAGGCCGGCAACCGTCCGGTGGGTGAGGATGTCGTAGACCGAGACCTCGATGCCGGCGGCCCGCAGCGCGCCGGCCAGGGTGACCGCGCGGATCGAGTCGCCGCCGAGGTCGAAGAAGCCGTCCTCGACACCGACCTGGTCCAGGCCGAGAACGTCCTGCCAGATCGCGGCGATGCGGTCCTCGATCGGCGTGCGCGGTGGCAGGTACCGCCGGCCGGCGGGCAGTGCGGCGCGGTCCGGCGCCGGCAGCGCGCGGCGGTCCAGCTTGCCGTTGGCGGTCAGCGGCAGCCGGTCGAGCGGCACGAACGCCGCCGGCACCATGTACTCCGGCAACCGCTCGGCGCAGTACGCGGCCAGCTCAGCCGGCGGCGGCAACTCAACCGCCGCCGGCGAATCAGACCCGGCCAACGAACCAAGGCCGGCCAGCGAGCCAGCCCTGGCCGGCGAGCCGGAGCCGGCCAGCGAATCAGGGTCGGCCAGTGGATCGGGGCCGGCCGGCACGCAGTAGGCGACCAGCCGCTTGTCCCCGGCGGCCGGCTCGTCGGCGATGACGACCGCCGACCGGATCGCCGGGTGTCCGGCCAGGGTCGCGGTGATCTCGCCCAACTCCACCCGGTAGCCCCGGATCTTGACCTGGTCGTCGGCCCGGCCGAGGAACTCCAGGCTGCCGTCGGGCAACCGCCGGGCCAGGTCACCGGACCGGTAGAGCCGGCTGCCGGCGGCGCCGTACGGGTCGGGCACGAACCGCTGCGCGGTCAGCTCCGGCCGGCCCAGGTAGCCGCGGGCCACGCCCGGCCCGCCGACGTGGATCTCGCCGACCACGCCGACCGGCACCAGGTGCCCGCGCTGGTCCAGCAGGTGCACGCGCAGGTCATTGAGCGGGCGGCCGATCGGGTTGCCCGCGCCCGGCTCGAAGTTCCGCTTCTGCAGCCGCTGGTACGTCGTGTGCACGGTCGTCTCGGTGATCCCGTACATGTTCACCAGGGCGACCCGGGCCAGCCCGAGCCGCGCCACCCACGGCGCCAGGTCGGCCAGTTCCAGGCGTTCGCCGGCGAAGACGACGACCCGCAGCGCGAGCCGGCCGATGCGCGGGTCGTTGCCGCCGGCGGCGGCGATCAGGCCGCGGAACGCCGACGGGGTCTGGTTCAGGACGGTCACCTCGTGCTCGACCAGCAGGTCGAGGAAGTCCTCCGGGGACCGGGTCACCGGACCGGGCACGACGACCAGCCGGCCGCCGTTCAGCAGCGCGCCGAACAACTCCCAGACCGAGACGTCGAACGCGTACGAGTGGAACAGCGGCCAGACGTCGGTCTCGTCGAACGCGTAGTGCTCCTGGGCGGTCGTGAGCAGCCGCAGCACGTTGGCGTGGGTGACGCCGACGCCCTTCGGCCGCCCGGTCGAGCCGGAGGTGTAGATGACGTACGCGAGGTTCGCCGGGCTGCTGACGTTCGGAAGGTTGCCGCCGTCCTGGGCGGCGAGCAGCGCCCGGTCGGTGTCCACGGCCAGCATCGGGCCGGCGTGTACCGGGGCGAGCTTGTCCACTTGGGACGACGTCGTGAGGACGACCGCGGCGGCCGCGTCGGCGAGCATGAAGCCGAGCCGCTCGGCCGGCTGGCCTGGGTCCAGCGGCAGGTAGGCCGCGCCGGACTTGAGCACGCCGAGCAGGGTCGGCACCAGGTCGGCGGTCCGGTCCAGGCAGACGCCAACCAGGTCCTCCGGTTGGACACCGAGGTTGCGCAGGTGGTGCGCGACCTGGTTGGCCCGCGCGTTCAGCTCCCGGTAGGTCAGCGTGGTCGCGCCGGCGATCGTCGCCACCGCGTCCGGGGTGGCGGCGGCCTGCGCCTCGAACACCTCGTGCAGGCAGCGGGTGACCGGCTGCGCGGCGGTGCCGTCCCGGTCGCCGAGCAGCCGCTCCCGCTCGCCGGCGGGCAGGAACGTGCCGGTCGCATCGCCGTCCACATCGGACGCCATCGCGGCCAGCACGGCCCGGTACATGCCGGCCATCCGCTCCGCGTTGGCCCGGCTGAGCTGGCCGCTGTCGGCCCGCAACACCAGCCGGCCCGGCAGCGAGGTCACCGCGAGCCCGAACTCGGTCCGGGCCGAACCGAGGCTGCGGTCCGCGGCCGCCGCGTCCCCGTCCCCGTCCCCGTCCAGCGACCCGAAGTCCAGGTAGGTGAAGTAGACGTCGAGCCGCTGGCCGTCGCCGGCCAGCCGCTGGATCGCCGGCAGCGGGAACCGCCGGTGCGGCCACATCCCGACCTCGCGGTCGAACACCTGCCGGGCCAGTTCCCGCCAGGTGCGGGCGGTGCGGTCGGCCGCGAACGGCACGGTGTTCAGGTACATCCCGGGCACCCGCTCGGCGCCGGCCAGCTCCGGCCGGCCGTGTGTCACCAGCCCGGTGAGGAACGACGGCTCATCGGTCAGCTGGCTGAGCACCTTCAGATGCGCGGCCAGCAACACGCTCTTGACCGAGGTGCCCGACGTCCGGGCCAGTTCCCGCAGGCCGTCGGCCAGGTCGGCGTACGGCACCGGTACGGCGAACGTCTCGGCGGGTTGGCCGGGCCGGTCACCCCAGCCGGCCGGCAGCGCGAACCGACCGTGCCGGCCGAGCAGTTCCTGCCAGTAGGCGGTGTCCGCAGTGGACTGCAGCGCGGCGGTCTCGGCGGCGATGAAGTCGGCGTACCGGACGGCCGGTACGGCTTCCCGGACCGGCGGCTGGCCGTCCCGGATGGAGCGGTAGCAGTCGAGCAGTTCCAGCATGAGCGCGTTGCTGCTCCAGCCGTCCAGGATCGCGTGCGCCTGGGTGAAGGTGAGCACCCAGTCGTCGTCGCTCAGCAGTTGCACGGTGAGGCGGAGCAGCGGTGGCTGGTCGAGGTCGAACAGCCGCGTCTCCTCCCCCGCGATCAGCTCGCGGACGGCCTGCTCGTGCCGGCTGTCCGGGAGCGTGCGCAGGTCGACGAGCTCGACCGGGATCTCGGCGGTCGCGTGCACCAGCTGCAGCGGGACGCTGAACCCGTCCAGCCGGACCGACGTACGCAGGATCTCGTGCCGGCCGGCCAGCAGCGCGGCGGCTGCGCGCAGTGCCGGCAGCGAGAACGGCTCGTCCCGGATCGGCACGGCACTGACGTTGTGGTAGCTCCGCGGGCGGTCCCCGGCGCCGGCCAGCATCTCCACCAGCATGCCGACCTGCACCTGGGACAGCGGATAGGCGTCGACGACCCCAGCCGGCAGGCGCTCCTGATCCACTGTGGACAGCAGCGCGAACGGCCGCACGGTCGCCTCGTCCGGCACCGGCTGGCCGGTCAGCGCCGCGCAGAGCGCGGCGATCGTGCGGTGCGCGAAGACGTCCCGGACGGCGACCTCGAAGCCGGCCGCGCGAAGCTGGCCGACCAGCGCGACGGCCCGGATCGAGTCGCCGCCCAGGTCGAAGAAGCTCGCGGTCACGCTGACCTCGGGCAGCCCCAGGGCGTGCTGCCAGATCTCGGCGACGCGGGCCTCCTCGGCCGTCCGCGGCGCGACCGGGCCGGCCCGGTCGGCCCGGCTGGCTTGATCGGGCAGGGGCAGGGCCCGGCGGTCCAGCTTGCCGTTCGCGGTCAGCGGCAGCCGCTCGATTTCCAGGTAGACGGTCGGCACCAGGTACTCCGGCAGGCTGCGCGCCAGCGCCGCGCGCAGCTCAGCCGGCTCGACCGGCCGGCCGTCCGCCGGCACCACGTACCCGACCAGCTCGACCTGACCGGCCGCCTCGTGCGCGATGACGGCGGCCTCGCGCACCGCCGGCAGGCCGCCGAGGGCGGCGACGATCTCGCCGGGTTCGACCCGGTGGCCGCGGATCTTGACCTGGTCGTCGGCCCGGCCGAGGAACTCGACCGCACCGTCCGGACGCCAGCGAGCCAGGTCACCCGTGCGGTACAGGCGCGCCCCGGCCGGCCCGTACGGATCAGGCACGAACCTGGCCGCCGTCAGCGCCGGCGCGTTCAGGTACCCGCGGGCCAACTGCGCACCGCCCAGGTAGAGCTCGCCGACCACCCCGACCGGCACCGGCCCCAGCTGCCCGTCCAGCACGTACTGCGTCGAACCCGGTGCCGGAACGCCGACCGGAACAACCTCGCCGGCCTGCACACCGTCCACCGTGTACGCGGTGGTGGCGACCGTCGCCTCGGTCGGGCCGTACTCGTTCACCAGCCGACCTGGGCCGAGCGTGGCCAGCCACCGGTTCGCCACAGCCGGGTGGAAAGCCTCGCCGCCGATGACATAGACCGCCGCGAGCCGGTCCAATTGCGACTCATCCAGCTGGGCGGCCAGTACCTCCAGGTGCGACGGGGTCAGCTTCAGGAAGCCGAACGGCCCGGCCGCCGCCAGGGCCGCGCCGAGGTCGGCCAGGTCGACCGCGCCCGGGACGAGGCAGACCCGCTCCCCCACCAGCAGCGGGGCGAACAGCGCGGTCACCGCCATGTCGAACGCCACCGACGAGAACACCACCGACCCACCGGGCGCACCGAGGAACCGGCCGGTCGCCCAGCCCAGGTAGGCGCTGAGCGCCTGCTGGCTGACGGCGACACCCTTCGGCGTCCCGGTCGACCCGGACGTGTAGATCACGTACGCCACCTGGCCGGCGTCCGGTTGGATGCCCGGGCTGGTCGTCGGCTGCGGTTCCCGGTCCAGATCGACCGCCAGCACCGGTCCGGTGTACCCACCGGACAGCCGGCCGGCCGCCGCGGCGGACGTGATCAGTGCGGCCGCGCCGGCGTCGACCAGCACCGCGGCGATGCGGTCGGTCGGCCAGGACGGATCGAGCGGCACGTACCCGGCGCCGGCCTTCCAGCTGCCGAGCAGGCTGGGCAGCAGGTCCGCGGTCCGGTCCAGCAGCACGCCGACCAGGTCCTCGGCGCCGACGCCGGCGCCGATCAGCTGATGCGCGATCTGGTTCGCCCGGGCGTCCAGCTCGGCGTAGCTGAGCCGGACGCCGCCGCTGGTCACCGCTGTGGCCCCCGGTGTCGCCACCGCCTGGGCCTCGAACTGCGCCAGGGTGCCGAGCGCCGCGGCCGCCGTTGCCCCCATCGCCCAGGCCGAGGTGACGTCCGTCAGCTCGGCGGCGGGTAGGAACGTCCCGGTCGCGTCACCGTCCACATCGGACGCCATCGCGGCCAGCACGGCCCGGTACATCGCGACCAGGCGGTCGGCGGCCGGCCGGCCGATCCGGGCCAGGTCGACCCGCAGCACCAGGTGACCGGGCACCGTGGTGATCGACAGCGCGAACTCGTTGGCGCTGCTGCTCTGGCTGGCCTCGACGTCCACGGCGTCGGTGTCCAGCTGGTGGAAGTCCTGGAAGGTGAACAGGACGTCGAGCAACCGGCCGGTGCCGGCTAGCCGCTGGATGGTCGGCAGCGGGAACCGCCGGTGCTGCCAGAGCTCGACCTCGCGGGCGAACACCCGCTCGACCAGCTGGGTCCAGGTACCGGCAGCGCGCTCGGCCGGGAACGGCAGCGTGTTCAGGTACATCCCGTACATCCGCTCGGCGCCGGCCACCTCGGGCCGGGAGTCGCTGACCACGCCGGTGAGGAACGACGGCTCCGGGGTCAGCTGGCCGAGCACCTTGAAATGCGCGGCCAGCAGCACGCTCTTCAGCGACGCCTTCGCCCGGGTGGCCAGCGCGCGCAGCCCCGGCTCCAGGTCGTGCAGCGGGACGCCGGCCCGGTAGCTGCCCGGCTGGTCGCCGCCCCAACCGTCGGGCAGGGCGAACCGGGCGTGCCGGTCGACCACATCCTGCCAGTAGGAGCTGTCCACAGTGGACTCCAACGCGGCCAGCTCGGCACCGATGTAGTCGGCGTACCGGGCGGCCGGCAGCGCGGGCAGCGCCGGCTCGGCACCGTCCCGGATCGACCGGTAGCAGGCCAGCAGCTCCATCAGCAGCGAGTTGTGGCTCCAGCCGTCGGTGACCGCGTGGCAGACGGTGAACGCGAGCCGCCAGACCTGGTCGGTCTGCACCACCGCGGCCAGCCGCAGCAGCGGCGGCCGGGCCAGGTCGAACAGCGCCGCCTGCTCCCGGTCCATCAGCTCGGCTACCGCCGACTCCTGCCGCCCGACCGGCAGCCCGCGCAGGTCGAGCACCTCGACCGGGATCTCCGCCGTGGCGTGCACGAGCTGCAGCGGGACGCTGAACCCGTCCAGCCGCATCGACGTGCGCAGCACCTCGTGCCGGTCGGCCAGCAGCGCGGCGGCCTGTCGCAGCGCGGCCGGGGAGAACGGCCGATCGTCCCGGATCGGGAACGAGTTCACGTTGTGGTAGCTGTGCGGCCGGCCGCCCGGGTCGGCCAGCATCTCCACCAGCATGCCGACCTGCACCTGGGACAGCGGGTACGCGTCGAGGACCCCGGCCGGCAGCCGCTCCCGGTCCACTGTGGATAGCAGGGCGAACGGCGGCACCGGCGCCGCCACCTCGGCCGGCGCGGTCCGACCGGCCAGCAGCTCGGCCAGGTCGGCCACGGTGCCGCGCTCGAACACGTCCCGGACGCCGAGGTCGTAGCCGGCCGCGCGCAACGCGCCGACCAGCGAGACGGCCCGGATCGAGTCGCCGCCGAGCTCGAAGAAGCTCGCGGTCACGCTGACCTGCTCGACCCCGAGCACCTGCCGCCAGATCGCGGCGACCCGCTGCTCCAGCGGGCTGCGCGGGGCGACCGGTGCAGGACCGGCGGGCATCGCGGCGGTGTCCGGCGCCGGCAGCGCGCGCCGGTCCAGCTTGCCGTTCGCGGTCAGCGGCAGCTGGTCGATTCCCAGGTAGACGGTCGGCACCAGGTAGTCGGGCAGGACCCGGGCGCAGTGCTCGGCCAGGTCGGCCGGCAGCTCGCCACCGGCCGGCACGCAGTAGGCCACCAGCCGGAGGTCGCCGGCCGGTCCATCGGCCAGCACCGCGGCCTCCCGGATCCCCGGGTGGGACGCCAGCACCGCGGCGGCCTCGCCGGGTTCGATCCGGTGGCCGCGGATCTTGACCTGGTCGTCGGCCCGGCCGAGGAACTCCACCGTCCCATCCGGACGCCAGCGGGCCAGGTCACCGGTCCGGTACAGGCGCCCGCCGGGCGGACCGTACGGATCGGGGCCGAACCTGGCCGCGGTCAGCGCCGGCGCGTCGAGGTACCCGCGGGCCAGCTGAGCCCCGCCCAGGTACAGCTCGCCGACCACCCCGACCGGCACCGGTTCCAGCCGCGCATCCAGCACGTACTGCGCCGAGCCCGGCAGCGGGACGCCCACCGGCACCACCTCACCGGCCTGCACACCGTCCACTGTGTACGCCGTGGTGGCCACCGTCGCCTCGGTCGGCCCGTACTCGTTCACCAGCCGGCCCGGGCCCAGGATGCCCAGCCAGCGGTTGGCGGTGGCCGGCGCGAACGCCTCGCCGCCGATGACGTAGATCGGGGCGAGCGCGGCCAACTGCGCCTCGTCCAGCTGTGCCGCCAGCACCTCCAGGTGCGACGGGGTGACCTTCACGAAGCCGAACGGACCGGCCGCCGACAACGCCGCGCCCAGGTCGGCCAGGTCGACCGAGGCCGGGATCAGGCAGACCCGGTCCCCCACCAGCAGCGGGCCGAACAGCGCGGTCACCGCCATGTCGAACGCCACCGAGGAGAACACGACCGCCCCACCGGGCGCGCCGAGGAACCGGTCCACGGCCCAGTCGAGGTAGGTCGCGAGCCCGCCATGGCTGACGCCGACGCCCTTCGGCGTCCCGGTCGACCCCGACGTGTAGATCACGTACGCCAGCCGGTCCGGATCGGGCGCAACCGCCAGCGGTGCCGTCGGCTCGTCGCTCAGGGCGGCCGGGTCGACCGCCCGCACCCCGGCCGGGAGCAGCTCGGCGTACGGCGCCGCGGTCAGCGCCACCGTGACGCCCGCGTCCGCGAGCACCCGGGCCAGCCGCTCGGCCGGCCAGGACGGGTCCAGCGGCAGGTAGGCGGCGCCGGCCCGCCAGGCGCCGAGCAGGCTGGGCAGCAGCTCCGGCCCGCGGTCGAGCAGCACCGCGACCAGGCCCTCCGGCCCGGCACCGAGCGCGCGCAGCCGGTGCGCCACCTGGTTCGCCCGCGCGTCCAACCCGGCGTAGGTCAGCGTCGCGTCGCCGCTCTGCACCGCGACCGCGTCCGGGGTCGCGGCGATCTGCGCCGCGATCCGGGCCGGCACGTCGGTGGCCGCCACACCGGGCCGGGTGGCCCAGGCCGAGGTGACCCGCTCCTGCTCGCCGGCCGGCAGGAAGGTCAGGCCGGCGTCACCGTCCACATCGGATGCCATCGCGGTCAGCACGGCCCGGTACATGCCGGCCAGCCGCTCCACGCCGGCCTGGCTGAGCACGTGCGTGCTGGTGCTCAGGCCCAGGTAGCCGCCCATCGTGGTGACCGACAGGCCGAACTCGGTCGGCGCGTCGCTGACCGTCTCGTCCACGCCGACCGCGTCGGTGTCGACGTGGTGGAAGTCGAGGTAGGTGAAGATGACGTCCAGCAGGTGCCGGCCGCCGGCCAGCCGCTGCACGGCCGGCAGCGGGAATCGCCGGTGCGGCCACAGCGCGACCTCGCCGGCGAACACCTGGGTGACCAGTTCCCGCCAGGTGCGCGCGGACCGGTCGATCGCGAACGGCAGCGTGTTCAGGTACATGCCGGGCACCCGCTCGGCCCCGGCCATCTCCGGCCGCGCGTCGCAGACCAGTCCACTGTAGAAGGACGGCTCCGAGGTGAGCTGGCTGAGCACCTTGAGGTGCGCGGCCAGCAGCACGCTCTTCAGCGACGCCTTCGCCCGGGTGGCCAGCGCGCGCAGCCCCGGCTCCAGGTCGTGCAGCGGCACCCGGGCCCGGGACGGCCGGCTCGGCCGGTCCGGTCGCTCGCCCCAGGCGGGCAGGGTGAACCTGGCGTTCCGGTCGACCAGCTGCTGCCAGTACCGGACGTCCGAAGTGGACTCCAACGCGTCCAGCTCGGCGGCGATGAAGTCGGCGTACCGCACCGCCGGCAGCTCTGGCAGGACCGGCTCGGCGCCGTCCCGGATGGACCGGTAGCAGTCGAGCAGCTCCATCAGCAGCGAGTGGTAGCTCCAGCCTTCGGTGATCGCATGCGACTGGGTGAACGTAAGCCGGAACGCACCGTCGGAGTACAGGTGCACGAACAGCCGCAGCATCGGCGCGGTCCCCAGCTCGAACGGCCGGGCCCGCTCGGCCGCGACGAACTCGCGCAGCGCCCGGTCCTGCCCGGGCCCGTCGAGCCCGCGCAGGTCGGCCGAGCCGAGCGGTATCTCCGCGTGCGCGTGCACGATCTGCACCGGCACCGTGAAGCCGTCCAGGTGCATGGAGGTGCGCAGCGTCTCGTGCCGGTCGGCCAGCAGCGCGGCGGCCCGCCGCAGTGCCGGCAGCGCGACCGGGTGGTCGTCCCGGACCAGGAACGAGGTGACGTTGTGGTAGTTGTTCCGGCCGGTGTCGGCCAGCATCTCGATCAGCATGCCCAGCTGCACCTGCGAGAGCGGGTACGCGTCGACGGCGTCGGCGGGCAGCCAGCCCCGGTCCACATCGGACAGCAGCGCGAACGGCGCGACGGTCGGTGTCGCCGCCGGGGCGACCCGGCCGGTGAGCAGTTCGGCCAGGCCGGCCACCGTGCCGCGCTCGAACACGTCCCGGACGCTCAGGTCGAAGCCGGCCGTACGCAGCGCACCGACCAGGGAGACCGCCCGGATCGAGTCGCCGCCCAGATCGAAGAAGCCGTCGGTCACACCGACCGTGTCCAGGCCGAGCGCCTGCCGCCAGATCGCGGCGACCCGCTCCTCCACCGGCGTGCGCGGCGGCACGAACTCCCGCTCCGCCCGCTGCGCGGCCCGGTCCGGCGCGGGCAGCGCGCGCCGGTCCAGCTTGCCGTTCACGGTCAGCGGCAGCGCCCCGATCGGGACGAACACCACCGGCACCATGTATTCCGGCAGCGTCCGGGCCAGCGCCGCGCGCAGCTCGGCCGGGGCCGGCGCGACGCCGTCGACCGGCACCAGGTAGGCGACCAGCTCCGGCTGGCCGGCGCCGTCCGGCCGCACCACGACGGCGGCGTCCCGGATGGACGGTTGGGCCGACAGCGCGGCGGAGATCTCACCCAGCTCGATCCGGTAGCCGCGGATCTTCACCTGATCGTCGGCCCGGCCGAGGAACTCCAATCCACCATCGGGCAACCGCCGGGCCAGGTCACCGGACCGGTACAACCGCGACCCCGGTACCCCGAACGGATCCGGCACGAACCGCTGCGCGGTCAACTCCGCCCGACCCAGGTAACCCCGGGCCACCCCGGGCCCACCGACGTGGATCTCGCCCGGGACGCCGATCGGAACCAGGTGCCCGCGCCGGTCCAGCAGGTGTACGGACAGGTCGCCCAGCGGGTGGCCGACCGGGTTCGGCGCGCCCGGCGCCAGGTCGGCCCCGGTGAGCCGGTGGAACGTGGTGTGCACGGTGGTCTCGGTGATCCCGTACATGTTCAGCAGCGCCGGGCGGTCCAGGCCGAACCGGGCCACCCAGGGCGCGAGGTCGCCGACGTCCAGCCGCTCCCCGGCGAAGACGACCGCGCGCAGCGCCAGCCGGTCGAGCCGCGGATCACCCGCGGCGGCGGCCGCGACCAGGCCGCGGAACGCCGACGGGGTCTGGTTCAGCACGGTCACCTGATGTTCGACCAGCAGGTCCAGGAAATCCTCCGGCGACCGCGTCACCGGTGCCGGCACCACGATCAGCCGGCCGCCGTGCAGCAGCGAGCCGAACAGTTCCCAGACCGACACGTCGAACGCGTACGAGTGGAACAGTGGCCAGACATCGGCCGGGCCGAAGTCGTAGTGCCGCTGGCCGGTGGCCAGCAGCCGCAGCACGTTCGCGTGCGTGACGCCGACACCCTTCGGCCGCCCGGTCGAGCCGGACGTGTAGATGACGTACGCCAGGTTTTCCGGGCCACCGGCCGGCACCGGGTCATCCGCCGGCTGCCCGGCCAGCGCGGCCCGGTCGGCGTCGCGGTCGAGCACGACGAGGGCACCGGTGAAGTCGCCGGCCACCCGGGCCGCCTGCGCGGACGAGGTGATCAGCACCGGGGCCGCGCCGTCGGCCAGCATGAAGGCGAGCCGCTCGGCCGGCTGGGCCGGATCCAGCGGCAGGTACGCCGCGCCCGACTTCAGCACGCCGAGCAGCACCGGCACCAGGTCGGCGTCGCGAACCAGGCAGACCCCGACCAGGTCGTCGGGCCGGACGCCGAGCCCGCGCAGGTGGTGCGCGATCCGGTTCGCCCGTGCGTTCAGCTCCGCGTAGGTCAGCGTCACCGCACCGGCCACCAGCGCGACCGTGTCCGGAGCGGCGAGTACCCGCGTCTCGAAGGCCTCGGGCAGGCACCGGCGCACCGCCGGGCCGGCCGGATTGGCCCAGCCGCGCAGCAGTTCGGCCTCGCCGGCCGGCAGGAAGGTGCGGGTCGCGTCACCGTCCAGATCGGACGCCATCGCCTCCAGCACGGCACGGTGCATGGCCGCCAACCGCTCGGTATTGGCCCGGCTCAGCGCGTGCGTGTTGGTGCTGAACCCGAGGTGGCCGCCGAGCGTGCCGACGTGCAGCGCGAACTCGTTCGGGCTCTCGTCGATGCTGGCCCGGTAGTCGACCAGCTCGGTGTCGACCTGGTGGAAGTCCTGGTAGTTGAAGTAGACGTCGATCAGCCGGCGGCCGTCGCCGAATTCCCGCTGGATGGCCGGCAGCGGGTAGCGCCGGTGCGGCCAGAGCTGCACCTCGCGGGCGAACACCTCGGTCACCAGCTCCCGCCAGGTGCCGGCGGTGCCGGTCAGCGGGAACGGCACGGTGTTCAGGTACATGCCGTACACCGTGTCGGCGCCGAGCGCCTCCGGCCGCGCGTCGCAGACCAGTCCACTGTAGAACGACGGCTCGTCGGTGAGCTGGCTGAGCACCTTGAGATGCGCGGCCAGCAGCACGCTCTTCAGCGAGGCGTGTGCCTTGGTGGCCAGCGCCCGCAGCTGGCTCTCCAGATCGCCGTACGGCACCCGCAGCAGGTAGGGCTGGGCCGGTTCGGAGCGGTCACCGCCCCAGCCGGCCGGCAGCGCGAACCGGCCGTAGCCGTCGACCACGCCGCGCCAGTAGCCGCGATCCTCGGCTGAGCCGAGCGACTCCAGCTCGCCGGCGATGAAGTCGGCGAACCGGACCCCGCCGGCCGGGGCCGGCGTGACCTGCTCGCCGGCCCGGACCCGGCGGTAGCAGTCCAGCAGCTCCATCAGCAGCGAGTGGTAGCTCCAGCCCTCCAGGATCACGTGGCACTCGGTGATCGACAGCCACCAGGCACCGTCGGCCAGGTGCACGCCGATCCGCAGCAGCGGCGGCGCGGCCAGGTCGAACAGCGCCGCCCGCTCGGCCCGGATGAGCGCGCGGAGTTCGCGCTCCTGCCCGGCCCGGTCGAGCCCGGTCAGGTCGCTGATCGACAGCGGGATCTCGGCATCGGCGTGCACCAGCTGCAGCGGCACCGAGTACCCGTCCAGGCTGACCGACGTCCGCAGCACCTCGTGCCGTTCGGTGACCAGCCGGGTGGCCGCCCGCAGCGCCGGCAGCGAGAACGGCTCCGGGTCCGGGATCCGGAACGTGGTCACGTTGTGGTAGCTGTTGCGACCGTCGCCGGCCAGCATCTCGACCAACATGCCGACCTGCACCTGGGACAGCGGATAGGCGTCGAGGACCCCGGCCGGCAGCCGGTCGCGGTCCACATCGGACAGCAGCGCGAACGGGGCCACCCCGGGCTCGACCCGGGCCGGCGCCGGCCGGCCGGTGAGCAGCTCGCACAGTGCGGCCACCGTCCGGTGCGCGAAGACGTCCCGGACCGAGACGTCGAAGCCGGCCGCGCGCAGCTCGCCGACCAGCGAGACCGCGCGGATCGAGTCACCGCCCAGGTCGAAGAAGCTCGCGGTCACGCTGAGCCGCTCGACGCCGAGCACCTGCTGCCAGATCGCGGCGACCCGCTCCTCGGTCGGCGTGCGTGGCGGGACGCCGTCCCCGGCTGGCGGCGCGGCCTGTTCCGGCACCGGCAGCGCCGGCCGGTCCAGCTTGCCGTTCTGGTTCAGCGGCAGCTCCGCGAGCGGGACCAGGTGCGCCGGCACCATGTAGTCCGGCAGCGCGCGGGCCAGCGCGGCCCGCAGCCCGGCCGGGTCCAGCCCAGCCGGGTCCGGTCCGTCCACTCCGGACGCCGGGACGTAGTAGCCGAGCAGCCGCCGCTGGCCCGGCCGGGGCTCGTCGGCCAGCACGACCGCCGCGCGCACGCCGGGCAGCCCGGCCAGCGCCGCGGTGACCTCGCCCAGCTCGATCCGGTAGCCGCGGATCTTCACCTGATCGTCGGCCCGGCCGAGGAACTCCAACCCACCACCGGGCAACCGCCGAGCCAGGTCACCGGACCTGTACAACCGCGACCCCGGCACCCCGAACGGATCCGGCACGAACCGCCGCGCCGTCAACTCCGCCCGACCCAGGTAACCCCGGGCCACCCCGGGCCCACCGACGTACACCTCGCCGGCGACGCCGGGCGGCACCGGGTTGCCGTACCGGTCGAGCAGGTAGACGGCCAGGTCGCGGATCGGGCCGCCGACCGGGCTGCCGCCGGCCGCCACGTCGGCCGCGGTGACCTGGTGGTAGGTGACGTGCACGGTGGTCTCAGTGATCCCGTACATGTTGACCATGGCCGGCCGGTCCAGGCCGAGCCGGGCCGCCCAGGGCGCCAGCTCGGCGACCGCCAGCTGCTCACCACCGAAGACGACCACACGCAGGGCCAGCCGGTCGAGCCGCGGATCACCCGCGGCGGCGGCCGCGACCAGGCCGCGGAACGCCGACGGCGTCTGGTTCAGCACGGTCACCTGATGTTCGACCAGCAGGTCCAGGAAATCCTCCGGTGCTCGGGCCACTGTGGACGGGACGACCACCAGCCGGCCGCCGTACAGCAGCGCGCCGAACAGCTCCCAGACCGAGAAGTCGAACGCGTACGAGTGGAACAGCGTCCAGACATCGGCCGGGCCGAACCCGAACTCGGCATCGGTCCTGGCGAACAGCCGCAGCACGTTGGCGTGCGTGACGCCGACGCCCTTCGGCCGCCCGGTCGAGCCGGAGGTGTAGATGACGTACGCCAGGTTCGCCGGGTCGCCGACCGGCGCCGGGTCGGTCGCCGGGCAGCCGGCCAGGACGGCCGTATCGGCGTCCACGGCCAGCACCGGACCGGCATAGCCGGCCAGCCGGTCCACATTGGACGACGAGGTCAGCACGGCGGCGGCGGCAGAGTCGGCCAGCATGAACGCCAGCCGGTCGGCCGGCTGCGCCGGGTCCAACGGCAGGTAGGCCGCGCCCGACTTCAGCACGCCCAGCAGTACCGCGACCAGATCGGTGCCGCGGTCCAGGCAGACGCCGACCAGGTCCTCCGGGCCGATCCCGAGGCCACGCAGGTAGTGCGCGACCCGGTTCGCCCGGGCGTTCAGGTCCAGATAGGACAGTTCCTGATCGGCACCGGTGACCGCGGCGGCGGTCGGCGCTTCGGCCACCCACCGCTCGAACAGCCCGTGGATCGTCCCGGCCACCGGCTCGGCCGGGGCGGCCGGCGCGGTCGCCGCCGCCAGCTCGGCGGCGTCCAGGATGGCGAGCCGGGACAGCCGGGTCCGCGGCGCGGCCGTCAGGCCGTCCAGCAGGCGCAGGAAGTGGGTCGAGATCCGCTCCACCGTCGCCGGGTCGAACAGCGCGGTGGCGTACTCCAGCTGAGCGTTCAGCGCGCCGTCGGCGCCGTCCTCGACCTGCAGCGTGAGGTCGAACTTCGCGGTGCGCCAGGGCGGGTCCAGCGGCTCGACCCGGACGCCAGGCAGCTCGAAGTCGGCGGTGCGGGTCTCGTGCATGGTGAACGCGACCTGGAACAGCGGCGTGCGGGACATGTCCCGGTCCGGCTGCAGCTCGTCCACCAGCCGGGCGAACGGCACCTGCTGGTGGTCGAACGCGTCCAGCACGGTGCGGTGGGTGGCGGCCAGCAGGTCCGCGCCGGACGGATCACCGTTCCAGGTGGACCGCATCACCAGGCTGTTGATGCCATAGCCGATCAGGTTGCGCAGCTCGGGCCGGGCCCGGCCGGAGACGACGGTGCCGACGGCGATGTCGGTGCTGCCGGTGTAGCGGGCCAGCAGCGCCTGGAACGCGGTCAGCAGCACCACGAACACGGTCACGTCGTGCTTGCTGGCCACTGCGCGCACCCGTTCGGCCAGCCCGGGCGGGAACCGGAACGGGACGGTGGCGCCCTGCCCGTCCCGGATCGCCGGCCGCGGCCGGTCGGTCGGCAGCTCGGTCGGGGCCAGGTCGGCCAACTGCCGGCGCCAGTAGTCGAGCTGCCTGTCCAGGGCCGGGCCGGCCAGCTGCTGCCGCTGCCAGGCGGCGTAGTCGGCGTACTGCACCGGCAGCGGCGGCAGCGGGGGCTGATCGGCACCGGTGAGCCCACGGTAGAGGGCACTCAGTTCGGCCACGAACACCCGGGCCGACCAGGCGTCGCAGGCGATGTGGTGGAACACCACGACCAGCACGTGGTCGTCGTCGGCCAGCCGCAGCAGCCGGGCCCGCACCGGCCATTCCCGGGCCAGGTCGAACGGCATGGTCGCGGCCGCCTCGACCTGCTCGGCCAGCCGGCCCTCGACCTGTTCGGCCGCCCCGGCTGTCCCGGCCGCCCCGGAGGCCAGGTCCAGCACCGGCAGCTCGGCCGGAGCCGGCTCGTCGATCAACTGCACCGGCTCACCGCCGGCGCCCAACTCGTACCGGGTGCGCAGGATCTCGTGCCGGTGCAGCATCCGCTCCCAGGCCGCCCGCAGCGCCGCCCGGTCCAGCGGGCCGCGCAGCCGCAGCGCCAGCGGCACCAGGTACTCCGGGCTGTCCGGGGCCAGCCGGTTGAGGAACCACATCTGCTGCTGGCCGGACGAGAGCGCCAGCGGGCCGGACCGGTCGGCCCGGCCGATGGCCGACCGCCGGCCACCGCGGTGCCCGGCGAGCCGTTGCCGCAGCAACTCCGCCCGCACCGCCGCCGCGTCGCCCACCGCCGGGCCGCCCACCGCCGGGCCACCCGCATCCGGATGGTGGCGCGAGCCGGCCGGCGCCGCCGGATCCCGCTCGAGTTCTCCCGTGGTCATGCTCGTTCCCCCTGGCTGCAGAGCACTTCGGCGTCGGTCAGTGCGTCGATCTCGTCCTGGATCAGGGCCGTCACGGCGTCGGCCAGTTCGGCCACGGTGGTCCGTTCGAACACGGTCCGGACCGGGACGTCGATCTCGAACTCGTCCACCAACCGCGCGGTCAGGTGGATGGCGAGGATCGAGTTGCCGCCGGCCTGGAAGAAGTTGTCGTGCACGCTGAGGCCGTCCGCGCCGAGCAGGTCGGCCCAGATCACGGCGATCCGCTGCTCGACGACGGTGCGTGGCGCCACCCGATCCGGCCCGGCCGGCCGCGGCTGCGGGTCCGGCAGCGCGGCCCGGTCCAGCTTCCCGTTCGCGGTCAGCGGCAGCTCGGCCAGCGGGACGAACACCGCCGGCACCAGGTAGCCCGGCAGCCGCCGGGCACAGTGCTCGGCCAGCTCCGTACTGTCCACTGTGGACTCGGCCGGCACGACGTAGGCCACCAGCCGGGCGTCGGCCGTTGCCTGGCCGGTGTCGGCGCCGGGCCGGGCCAGCACGACCGCGGCCGCCACCGCCGGGTGCTCGGCCAGCACCGCCTCGATCTCGCCGGGTTCGATCCGGTAGCCGCGGATCTTGACCTGGTGGTCGATCCGGCCGGCGAACTCGACCGCGCCGTCGACCCGGCAGCGGGCCAGGTCGCCGGTGCGGTACAGCCGCGCGCCGGGCGGCCCGAACGGGTCGGGCCCGAACCGGTCGGCGGTGTGCGCCGGCGCGGCGGCGTAGCCGCGGGCGACCCCGGTGCCGCCGACGTGCAGCTCGCCGACGACGCCGGGCGGCACCGGCCGCAGCCGGCTGTCCAGCACGTACATGCGCATGCCGGGCAGTGGACGGCCGATCGGCACCACCTCGCCCGGCCAGGGCGCCTCGATCGGGAACGTGCAGGTGCCCACCGAGGCCTCGGTCGGGCCGTACTCGTTCAGCAGCCGGCCCGGGCCGAGCAGCTCCAGCCAGCGGTTGGCCAGCCGGGCCGGCAGCGCCTCGCCGGCCACCACGACCCGCGCCGCCAGCCCGGCCGCCGCGCCGGCGCCGAGCTGCTGGGTCAGCACGTCCAGGTGCCCGGGGGTGAGCTTGAGGAACCGGAACGGCCCGGCCGCCTCGAGCAGCGGGCCCAGCTCGGCCACGCCCGCGCCGGGCGGCAGGAACCAGACCCGCTGGCCGGTCAGCAGCGGCGCCCACAGGCTCGGCACCACCAGGTCGAACGCCGGCGAGGAGAGCACCGCGGCGCCGTCGCCGAACCCGGGCCCGGCCAGTTCGCGGACCGCCCAGCCGATGTGGTTGGCCAGCCCACGATGTGAGATCAGGACACCCTTCGGTCGCCCGGTCGAGCCGGACGTGTAGATCACGTACGCCAGCCCGTCGAGGTCGACCGGCCCGCCCGGCACCGGTCCGCGCGGCTGGGCGGCCAGCGCCGGGTCGTCCGGCCCGACCACGACCCCGTCGAACCCGGGCACCGCGGCGCCGAGCAGCACCGCCGCACCGGCATCGGCCAGCTGGTAGGCCACCCGGTCGGCCGGGGCGGCCGGATCGATCGGCAGGTAGGCGGCGCCGGCCTTCCAGACGCCGAGCAAGCCGGCCATCAGCCGCGATCCCGGCTCGGCCAGCACGCCGACCACCGACTCCGGCCCGACGCCCAGCTGCCGCAGCCGCCAGCCGATCTGGTTGGCCCGGGCATCCAGCTCGGCATAGGTCAGGCCGGCCGCTCCCGGCCGGCCGGCGGTCGGGTCGGCGATCGCGATCGCGGCCGGTGTCGCCGCGACCTGCCGCTCGAAGCCGGCCAGCACGGTGCCGGTCACGTCCGGGCCGGCGTTCGATGCCGCGCCCAGCAGCGCGGCCAGCTCGCCGGGCGGCAGGATGTCCACCGCCGCCAGCGGCACCGCCGGGTCGGCGACGACCGACTCCAGCAGCCGGACCAGGTGCGCCGCGATCCGCTCCACTGTGGACGGTTCGAACAGCGTGGTCGCGTACTCCAGGGTGCCGGCCAGGCTGCCGTCCGCGCGCTGCCGGACGAACAGGGTGAGGTCGGTCTTCGCCACCTGCCAGACCTGGTGGAACGTGGCCAGGTCGGCGGCGGTCGGGGCGATGCTGCTCAGCCCTTCGTCGTGCAGGTCGAACGCGGCCTGGTAGAGCGGCGTGCGGGAGAGATCCCGGTCCGGCTGCAGCTCGTCCACCAGCCGCTCGAACGGCAGTTCGGCATGACCCAGCGCCGCGACGGTCGCCGCCCGGACGGCATCCAGCGCCGCATCGAACCCGCGGTCGGGCGCCAGCCGGCAGCGCAGCACCAGGCTGTTCAGGAAGAAGCCGACCACGCCGGCCACCTCCGGCGCGCTCCGGCCGGCCACCGGGGTGCCGACCGGGATGTCCCACTGGCCGCTGTGCCGGGCCAGCACCGTGCCGAACGCGGTCAGCAGCGTCATGAACGGTGTCGCGCTGTGCCGCCGGCCCAGCTCGGTGACCGCCGCGGCCAGCGGCGCCGGCACGGTGAAGCTGACCAGCGCGCCGCGCGAGTCGCGGCGGGCCGGCCGGGGCCGGTCGGTCGGCAGCGCCAGCGGGCTCAGACCGGCCAGCGCCGACCGCCAGTAGTCCAGCTCCTGCGCCAGGACGGAGTCGGTGAGCCGACCCCGCTGCCAGCTCGCGTAGTCGGCGTACCGCACCGGCACCGCCGGCAGGTCAGCCGGCCGCCCGCCCGAGAGCGCCGCGCACAGCGCGCGCACCTCGCCCTCCAGCAGCACCGACGACCAGCCGTCAGAGGCGATGTGGTGCAACGTGATCAGCAGCACGTGGTCCTCGGCGCTACCCGGGAACCGCGCCAGCAACGCCCGCCAGACCGGCCCGGCGGCCAGGTCGAACCCGCCGGCGAACTCCTCGCGGAAGAAGCCGGCCAGCTCGGCCCGGTCGGCGCAGTCCACCACCCGCAGCGGCACCGGGCCGGTCGGGTCGATCAGCTGGCCCGGCTCGCCACCGGCGTCGGCCAGGTACCGGGTGCGCAGGATCTCGTGCCGGGCCACCAACTCGGCCAGCGCCCGCCGGACGGTCAGCGGCGTTGTCGCCGCCGGCAGCCGGACGATCAGCGGCGACACCCACTCCGGGCTGCCCGGGTGCATCCGGTCCAGGAACCAGAGCCGGCGCTGCCCGAACGAGAGCGGCAGCGGCCCGTCCCCCTCGACCCGCCCGATCGCCTCGTCCGCCGGCTGCACCGGGCCCGCCGACCCCGCCCGGCCACCCGTCGCCGGCTGACCGCCCGGCTCCACCAGACCGCCCGGCTCCACCAGACCGCCCGGCTCCGCCGGCGCGGCCGCCCCCACCTCGCCACCCGGCTCCGCCTCGCCACCCGGCTCCGCCTCGCCACCCGGCTCCGCCAGGCCGGCAGTCCGGCCGGCGGCCGGCTCCGTACCCGCCGACCCGGCCGGCCCGGAAAGCTGGCCGGCGATCAGGTCCGCCTGCGCCTCGACGGTCGCCGCCGCGAACAGGCCGCGCAGCTTGATGTCCGCCCCGGACCGGCTGCGCAACTGGCCGGCCAGCCGGGTCAGCAGCAGCGAGGAGCCGCCGAGGGCGAAGAAGTCGTCGTCCAGTCCGACCCGGTCGACGCCGAGCAGGTCGGCCCAGACGTCGGCCACGAGCCGCTCCGGCGCGGTCCGCGGCGCCCGGTACGGCCGGTCGCCGGGACCGTTCGAGGGGCCCAGCGGGACGGCCGCGAGCGCGACCCGGTCGACCTTGCCGCTGGACGTCCGCGGGAACTCGGCCACCTGGCGGAAGACCGACGGGAGGTAGCTGGCCGGCAGCCGGCCGGACAGGAACGAGCGCAGCTCGTCGGCCGGCACCCCGACCGGCCCGGCGAGCACGTGCGCGGCCAGCCGGGTGCCGCCGGCGGGGTCGGTGAACGCGGTCACGACCGCACCGCGCAGGTCCGGGTGCGCGGCGAGGGCCGCCTCCACCTCGGCCGGCTCGATCCGGACCCCGTTGACCTTCACCTGCGCGTCCAGCCGGCCCAGGTAGTCGAGGGTGCCGTCGCCGCGCCAGCGGACCAGGTCGCCGGTGCGGTACAGGCGCGCCCCGGGCGGGCCGTACGGGTCGGCCACGAACCGGTCCGCGGTGAGGTCGGGGCGACCGAGGTAGCCGCGGCCGACGCCGGCGCCGCCGGCGTACAGCTCGCCGGGCACACCGACCGGCACCGGGTCGCCGTACGGGTCGAGGACCAGCACCCGGGTGTTGTCGATCGGCCGGCCGATCGGGATCGGGCCGGTCCGCTGCGCCGGGTCCACCCGCAGCGCGGTGACGTCGATCGAGCACTCGGTCGGGCCGTAGGTGTTCCAGAGTTCGACCGGCCCGGGCAACCGGGCCAGCAACCGCTGGCTCAGCTCGGCGTGCAGCGGCTCCCCGGCCGAGAACACCAGCCGCAGCGCCGTGCAGCCGGCCAGCGCCGGCTCGTCGACCAGCAGTTGCAGCACCGACGGGACGCCCTGCAGCACGGTCACCCGCAGCTCGGCGGCGGCCCGGACCAGCGCGGCCGGGTCGCGCTCCACGCCGGCCGGCGCCATCGCGACCACGCCACCGCTGACCAGCGGGGCGAACACCTCCCAGCCGGCCGCGTCGAAGGTCAGCGCGGTCTTCTGCAGCACGATGTCGGCTGCCGATAGCGCATGCTGGTGCACCGTCCACAGCACCCGGTTCGCGATCCCGGCATGTGAGATCAGGACACCCTTAGGCCGCCCGGTCGAGCCGGACGTGTAGATCGCGTACGCGGTCGAGGTCGGCTCGATCGGCACGTCCAGCGGGGTGTCCGGCAGCTCGGCGATCTCGGCCCAGCCGGTGTCCAGGCTGACCCGGCGCACCGGCAGCCCGGCCAGCACGCCGAGCAGCGCCTGCTCGGTGAGCACCACCTCGGTGCCGGTGTCCTTGATCAGCCAGGCCAGCCGGTTAGCCGGCGCATCCGGGTCCAGCGGCAGGTACGCCGCGCCGGCCTGCCATACCCCGAGCAGTGCCACCGCCAGGTCCACCGACCGGCGCAGGCACACCCCGACCAGCGTCTCCGGCCCGACCCCGAGCCCGCGCAGGTACCGGGCCAGCCGGTTCGCCCGGCCGGCCAGCTCGCCGTACGTGGTGGGCCGCGGCGCGCCGGGTGGACCGTCCAGCACCGCGGTCGCGCCGGGCGTCCGTACCGCCTGGCGACCCACCAACTCCGGCAGCATCGCCAGCTCGGGCAGCATCGCCACCTCGGGCAGCGCCACCACCTCGCGCGGCAGACCCGCCTCCGGCAGACCCGCCTCCGGCAGACCCGCCTCCGGCAGACCCGCCTCCGGCGGAGCCGTAGGCAGGACTGCAGGCAGGACTGCAGGCAGGGGCACCTCGGGCCGAGTCGCCGCGGCGTCGTCGCGGGCAGGCCGATCCCAGCCGTCAGCCGGCGCCGGGCAGGGGTTCATCGGTACTCCTTAGAGATCTCAGGCAAGGGGTTCGGCGCAGGCCGGAACCAGGGCCGCCGGCGTGGCGGCCCCAGCTCCGGACTGCGGATGGTGCGGTCGGTCAGACCGCGGCGGAGTCCATCCGCTGGCGCAGGCTCAGCGGGCGCATGTCGGTCCAGACCTCGGCGATCCGGGCCAGGCAGGCCTCGCGGTCGCCCTCGGTGCCCTCGGCCCGCCAGCCGGCCGGCAGCGGCCGGTCCGCCCACCAGATCGAGTACTGCTCCTCGTCGTTGAGCACGACCGAGTAGGTCTGGTCGTCGTTTTCCTCGTTCACTGCCACTCCTCAGTTCGCCATGGTTGTCGGTACGCGCTCGATCGGTACGCCAGCGCCGTCGGTAGCCGCGGCCGTCAGCTGGCCCGGCCGCCAGTTGACCCGGCCGCCAGTTGACCCAGCCGTCAGTTGACCCGGCCGTCAGTTGACCCGGCCGTCAGTTGACCCGGCCGTCAGTTGACCCGGCCGTCAGTTGACCCGGCCGTCAGTTGACCCGGCCGTCAGTTGACCCGGCCGTCAGTGGCCGCGGCGAGTTCGCGGTCGCCGGGTGCACCGGCGGGCTCCGGCCCGGTCGACTCCGGCCCCGCCGGCTCCGGCCCGGCCGGCAGGAAGCCGTCGATGTCGATGCCGGTGCCGCGCCGGCGTGCGGTCTGGACCACCGAGCGGGCCAGCGCGATGTCCAGCGCGCCGAGCCCGAACGGGGAGAACACCAGCGGCCGGTCGGGCGCCCGGCGCAGTTCGACGGTGCCGCGGATCAACTGGCCGATCGAGGCGTCGATGAAGCGGCGGCCACCGGACTGCTGCTCGGCCAGGTGCACCGAGGTCCGCTCCCGGCACACGTGGTCGGCGTCGTCGACCACGTTCTGGCTGGCCAGGATCGTCTCCGGGTAGATGTCGCGGAGCGAGACGTGCAGCACGACGGTGCCCGGCGGGCACGGGCTGAGGTTCAGGTGCGGGACCGTCGCGGTGGTCGCGATCGACACCAGCGGGTGCGCGGCCAGGGCCCGGCCGAGCCCGGGCGCTGTGGTCACGGCCAGCTCCGGAGCGAGCGCGGCGCACCGTGCCGCGAAGGCCGCGGCCCGGGCCGGGTCGGTGTCGTACACGACCGCCGCCCGCAGGCCCGGCACGGTCACCCGCAGGAACCGCAGCACGGCAAGGTTGATCACGCCGCAGCCGACCAGGGTGACGCCGGCCGGGGCCGGATCGCAGAGCATGCCGGCGGCGAGCGCGGCGCTGGCCGCGGTGCGGGTGGCCGAGATCAGCGAGCCTTCCAGCAGTGCCTCCGGCTGGCCGGTGCGCAGCGAGTTCAGCACCACCACCGCGCTGGCCCGCGGCATCCCGGCGTCCAGGTTGCCGGGAAAAGAGGCCACCCATTTGAAGCCGGCGGCCGGATCCGGTCCGCCGACGTACGCCGGCAGGCCGATGATCCGGTCCCGGTCGCTGTGCGGGAAGCGCAGGAAAGTCGACTGCGGGACGGTGGTGCGCCCCTCGTCGTGCAGCCGGTACGCCGCCCGCACAACGTCCACAGTGGACGCTTCGGCCCCGGACAGGATCTCGGCTACGTCGGCGTGGCGCAGGATCAGCATCGGACCGCTCCCAACTCGGCAGTTTCCTTCCACAGGTGCGACACCTCGCCGAAGTGCCGGCTCACCCAGGTGTCGGAATAGATCGTGTCCAGGTAGCGGTCGCCGCCGTCCGGGAAGATCAGCACGCAGTTCGCGCCGGCCGGGATGCGGTGCCGCAGCTTGCCCAGCGCGGCGACGGTGGCCCCGGACGAGCCGCCGGCCAGGATCGCCTGCCGTCCGGTCAGCCGGCGGCAGGCCACCACGCAGTCCAGATCGGTCACGTGCACGACTTCGTCCACAGTGGACTCGTCCAGCAGCACCGGGCGGATCGACGCGCCGTGGCCGGGGATCAGCCGGACGGCCGGCGGCTGACCGAAGATCGCGCTGCCGGCCGCGTCCACCGCGATGACCCGGGTCGGCAGCCGCTGGGCGCGGACGTAGTCGGCGCAGCCGCGCAGCGTGCCGCAGGTGCTGACCGCGCAGAGCAGGTAGTCGACCCGGCCGTCCAGCGCGTCGACGATCTCCTGCATGGTGCGCCGGTGCGCCTGCGGGTTCAGCGGGTTGGTGTACTGGTTCGGCCAGAACGCGTGCGGCGTGCTGGCCAGCAGCTCACGGACCCGCTGGATGCGCACCGGCAGGTACTCGCCGGTGGCCGTGTCCGGCTCGGTCACCACTTCGACCGTGGCCTGGTACGCGTGCAGGATCGCCAGGTTCTGCTCGGTCGTCTTCGCGTCCACCACGCAGATGAAACGCAACCCGAAATAGCGGCAGATCTGCGCCAGGCCGACCGCGAGATTGCCCGAACTGGATTCCACGACGACCGACCGGCCGGGCACCAGGGTGCCATTGGAAATCTTCGCGTGCAGCATGGACAGGGCCGACCGGTCTTTAATACTGCCGCCCGGGTTGAATCGCTCGAGCTTCGCGAAAACCCGGCCCGCGAAGCCGTCGTACAACCCCGCCAATTCGACCAGCGGCGTGTCACCGATCGTCTCCAGGACGCTGTTGAGCACCTTGTTGGGCACGCTGCTCCCTCACCGCGACAAAGATTTCCGGCAGGCCAGTCGAATAGCCTGACCAGGGGTGGGCACGGTGGGTCCTGGCGCCGCCCCCCGCCGGGCGTGGCGACCGGCCGCGGTCTTTCGCGGCAGCCGCAGTTCATTTCCAGCTACATCATGCGGCCGGCGGCCATAACTTTCCTATATCGGCGCTGTCTGCCGGCCGGACCGCGGCGCACCCTGCCCGAGCGCGAGCAGTTCGGCCAGCGCGGCATCGTCCACCAGCGGCACCGCGGTGACCCGGCCGGCCGGGTTGTCGATGGCCGCGTCCAGGAACCGCGCGTAGTGCTCCAGCAGCCGCTCGACGGTGGCCCGGTCGAACAGCTCGGTGCTGTACCGGAAGACGGCGGTGAGCGAGTTCGGGCTCTGCCGCATCTCCACCGACAGGTCGAACTGCCCCTCCAGCTGCGGGACGTCGAACAGGGCCAGCCGCAGCCCGGCGTACTCGACCCCGGTGCCGCGCTCGGCCCCGTCCGCGAGCAGGTGCAGCAGCGGGTCGAGCCGGTCGGTGGCGACCATCGTGAACACGATCCGCAGCAGTGCCGAGCCGGCGCCGGCGCGCGGCAGGCCGAGTGCCCGGGCCAGCAGCGCGTGCTGGTAGCCGGCGTGCGACAGCCCGCCCAGCACCTGCCGCTGCGCCGCCTGCACCGCCGTGGCGAACGTGGTCGCGCGGCTGAACGACCCGCGCAGCACCAGCGTGTTGACCAGGTAGCCGACCAGCGGGCGCAGGTTGCGGCCGAACCGGGTCGCGGTCGGGCAGCCGATCAGCGACTCCGGCTGCCGGGTGTAGTGGTAGAGCAGCGCCTGGAACGAGCCGAGCAGGTACGCGAACGGGGTCACCCCGGCCACCGCGGCCGCGCAGCGCAGCCGGGGCAGCAGCTCGTCCGGCAGCCGCAGCTCGCAGGTCGCCCCGGCGAAGCTGGGGTGGGCCGGCCGCGGCCGGTCGGTGGGTAGTTCGGCCGCACGGGCGCCGGTGCAGACGTCCAGCCAGTACCGCTCCAGCTCGGCGCCGCGCGGCCCGGCCAGCAGTTCCCGCTCCGCCGCCACGTAGTCGTCGTAGTCCCGCACCAGCGGCGGCCAGGGCTCCGGCCCGGCCCCGCCCGGCCCCGCCCCGCCCGGCCCGGCCGCACCCGGCGCGCCGGCGGCGTAGGCGTCGAGCAGGTCGTGCATGAGCAGCCACTGCGAGGTCGCGTCGGTGGCGATGTGGTGGGCGGCCAGCAGCAGCACCGCGTCGGCCGGGCCGCACCGGATCAGCACCGCCCGGAACGTCCCCTCGGACAGCCGGAACGGTGCGAGCCCGAGCTCCCGGACCAGCGCCGGCAGCCGGTACCCGGACGCGCCCGGCGCGTCCCGGACCAGCAGTTCGATCGTGTCCGGAGCACCGACCAGCCGGCACGGCGCCCCGTCCCGCTCGACGAACACCGAGCGGAGCAGGTCGTGCCGCCGGACCGTCGCGGCCAGCGCGTGGCGCAGCCGGGGCAGGTCCAGCGGGGTGTGGATGCGGACCGCCGCCATCACGTTGTAGGCCGGGCTCTCGGGCGCCAGCTGGTAGAGGAACCAGAACGCCTCCTGGCCGACCGAGAGCTGCCGCGGCGTCTCACCCACCGTTCAGCTCTCCGTGTAGATGGCCGGCCAGCGCGTTGACGGTCGGGTAGTCCCAGGCCAGCGTCGGTTCGACGGACAGGTCGTAGCGCTCCTCGATGTCGCCGCACAGGGTCAGCGCGTAGACCGAGTCCAGGCCGAGCTCGACGAACCGGGCGTCCGGGTGGACCTCTCCGGCCGGCGTCTCCAGGTAGAACGCGACCCGCTCGATCAGCCAGTCGCGGACGGCCTCAGGCGTCGCGCCGACAACGGTGTCAGACATGGTTCCTCCGGTTGAACGGGGTTTGGACCGGCGTCAGCCGGCGAGCCGCGGGGCGGCAAGGTCGAAGCCGCGGGGCTCGTCCGCACGGCTGATCAGCTCGGCGGCGAGCCGGCGTTCCAGCCCGTCCGGCAGCGGTCCGGGCTCGTGCCCGAGCCGGTCGGCCAGCCGCCAGAGCGTGCCGGTCAACCAGCCGGTGTCGGCCTGGAACCGCCGGTTCCGTCGCCAGACGCCGAGACAGGCGCTGGCCGCGAGCAGCACGGCGTACCGGTCGGCGAGCAGGAAGCTGCCGCGCCCGGCGGCGATGGTCCGGTCCCGCGGCGGCAGCTCGGTGGCCCGGCCGGCCAGCCGGCCGAGCTCGGCCACGAAACCGGCGCAGAGCCTGGCCAGCGCCGGCTCGCCGGCCACCGCCGGCTGGCTGGCCGGCAGCGTCCCGGACAGGTTGTCGACGCCGCGGGCGGTCAGCTCCAGCGCCCGGAAGTCGAGCGGCCCGAGCCGGTGGTCGAGGCGGAACAGCTCGGCCGGCGGCTCATCCGCGCGCAGCCAGCTGCGGCTGGCCAGCCGGGGCAGCTGCGGGATCATCGTGGCCAGGCAGACCGCCGCGTTGGCGTGCGTGAACGAGGCCGCCGGGATGTCCCGCAGGTTCTTCTGGAAGATCGCGTACGGACCCTCGCGCAGGTACGACCTGGCGCCCAGCAGCACGGCCAGCTCGTTGCTGGCCTCGTAGATCAGCTTCGGGACCAGGTACTTGGCGGCGGCGCTGAGCACGCTGGTCTGCGCCGGCAGTACGTGCAGGGCGCGGGCGACGACGGTGCCGAGGCAGTCGGCGGCGAGCAGGTCGAGGTACGCGCCGACCAGCACGGACCGGGCGTGCGGCAGCTCGAGCAGGGTCCGGCCGTAGAGGCGGCGGGCGCGGGTGAACCGCAGCACCGTGCGCAGCTGGGTGTCCAGGCCGGCGACCGCCATCGCGGGCAGCACCGCGCGGGTCACCTGGAATGCCCGCAGCACCGTCTCCATCGCCTCGCCGGGGGCGCCGACGATGTTGGCCGGGGTGGGGCAGCCGTCGAACTCGACCCCGGCGATCTGGCACCCGCGCAGGCCGACCGTGTGGTGCCGGTCCAGGTACCGGCGCCGGGCCGGGTCGAGCGCGGTCAGGTCGACCAGCACGTGCGAGTGGCTGCGGTTGCCCGGCTCGGGGCTGGTCCGGGCCAGGAAGACGGCGGCGTCGGCCCGGGCGATGTTGTTGACCACCTGCTTGCGGCCGGTGAGCCGCAACTGGTCGCCGACCCGGTCGGCGGTCAGCTCGCAGCGGGTGAAGTCGTTGCCGCGCGGCAGCTCGTTGTAGCCCGCGGCCATCTTCCGGTGCCGCAGCAGAACGTCCGCGGCGAACCGGCACTGGTCGGCGTCGCCGGCGGTCCAGATCGGCGCGCCGGCGATGAAGTTCGTGACGCCGTAGCCCAGGCCGAGCGTGCCGTCCCGGCGGAAGACGCTGCGCAGCGTGCGCACCAGCCGGTCGGCTTCGGTGAACCGGCCGCCGTACGCCACCGGCACGAACTCCGCGTTCAGCCCGTACCCGTCCAGCATCCGCTCGCCGTCGGCCAGCAGTTCGGCCCGCTCGTCCGCGGCCAGCACGGCCCGGTAGCCGACCGGGTTGCCGTCGTCGTACGGGTCGCCCAGCCGCCGATCCAGTTCCGCCATCCGGTCCGGCGCCGGTTCGCCGGCCCGTCCCGCCGGCGTTGCCGGCACTGGCGCCGGCCCGGCGGAGCCGATGGCTACCGGCGCGGTCGCCCGGCCGGTCATCGGGACGCCTCGGCAGGTCCGGACGCCTCGGCGAGCGGGAACGGCTGGACGGAGAAGAGCTGGCCGGCCGCGTACTGCTGGCGCAGGCAGCCGGCGAGGCGGTCGAAGACGGCGTCGTCGGTGTCCGGCAGCGCCGGCTGGAACCGGCGCAGGGTCCGGCGCAGCGCGGCGTCCAGCCAGAGCCCGCCGGCCCACAGCTCGCCGGTGCGGCCGGCCCGGTTGCGCAGCCACAACTGCGTGCAGGCCGCCGCCGCGGCGGCCCAGGTGTACCGCTTGGCCAGGGTGAACGCGGCGGCCGGCACGTCGCGGGACGGCCGGTGCGCGGCCAGCCGGGCGTGCAGGTCGTCCACCGCCTCGCGGATCTGCTTGGCGTGCCCGGCCAGTTCCGCCGGCACCACGCCGGCACCGGCCAGCGCCTGCAGTTCGTCCACGCAGGCCGGCAGGCTCTGGACCAGGCTGCTGCCGCGCCGGGCCAGCAGCGTCAGCGCGTCCCGGTCGAAAGCCGGCAGCGGCGCCGCGAAGGTGGCG
This sequence comes from uncultured Actinomycetota bacterium, assembly GCA_963714145.1. GTDB lineage: Bacteria > Actinomycetota > Actinomycetes > Mycobacteriales > CADCTP01 > JBBWZH01. Next base: position 6,861,728 of record OY970235.1, read on the forward strand.
GCGGCGGCCAGCCCGGCCTGGTCCGCCGAGCCGTCCCGGTATCCCCGCACCAGCCGGCCGAACTGGTTGATCAGCGCGTTCAGGTTCACCAGCGTGTTGCCGTCGAAGATGCCGACCACCCGGTGGTCCCGCTCGACCTTCTGGAACATCCCGTCGGCGTACGTCCCGGTGAAGAACGCCCGGGCGCCGAGCAGCTGGCCCAGCCGGCCCACCAGCTCCTCGACGGTGGCCGGGACGAAGTACTTGACCAGCGCGGACGTGACCGACAGCTCGCCGGTCAGGGTGTGCACGCTGCGGGCGGCGACCAGGCTCAGCGCCTCGGCGACCAGCAGGTCGGTGTACGCCTCGGCGAGGATGCGGCGGGCGTGCGGCAGGTCGATCAGCCCGCGGTCGTACAGCCGGTGTTCCAGCGCGAACCGCAGGCCGAGCCGGAGCGCGTGGTCGGCGGCGCCGAGCGAGAGCGCCGCGCACATCGTCCGGGTCAGTTGCAGCGCCTTCAGCGTGGTTTCCACGCCGGTGCCGACCGGACCGATCACCGCGCCGGCCGGGACCGGGGCGGCGGTGAACGTGATGCCGCTGATGTCGGCGCCGCGGATGCCGTGCGTCCGGACCGCCGGGCTGTGCTGGAAACTGCCGGCCGGCAGCCGGCGCTTGTCCACCAGCAGCAGGCTCAGCGCCCGCGGGCCGGCGCCGTCGGCGGTGCGGGCCAGCACCGCCAGCAGATCACCGCGGGTGGCGTTGTTGATCAGCCACTTCTCCCCGTCGACCAGCCAGCCGGCGCCGGCCGGGGTGGCGGTGACATCGCTGGCCAGCAGGTCGCTGCCGTGCTCCGGCTCGGTCAGGCCGAGCGACACGACCGCGCCGCCGAGCACGTCGGCGCCGAGCCGGCACGCCTGCGCCGCGCTGCCACCGACCCAGACCGGCACCGAGCCCAGGTACGTCTTGCCGTGCGCGATCGCCACGGTCAGGTCCCGCCGGGCCACCAGCCGGATCCGCTGCATCGCCTGCTCGTAGCTGGCCAGCCCGCCGCCGAACTCGGCCGGCACGTACTGCCGCGGCAACCCCAGCTCGTCCAGCAGCCGGCAGATGGCGGCGGGGAACTCCTCGGCCCGGTCCAGCTCGGCGCAGCGGGCGAACGAGAACGCGCCGCCCCGGTCGGTGGGGTCGCCCAGCGCGTACTCGAAGGCGGCCAGCTCAGACAGCGCCCTCACCGGACCCGGTCAGCACGGCCACCGACGCGGCGGCCGTGGGGGCGCCGGGCCGGTAGCGGCGGCGGGTGCTGGCGTCCAGGTCCTCGTACAGCGGGTCGAGCGCGTCGGCCATGAACAGCTGGCGCATCAGCGTCCGCTGGATCTTGCCGCTGGTGGTCTTGCGCACCTGGCCGGGCGCGGCGAACACGACGTTCGTGACCGGGATGCCGAGCCGCTGCCCGAGCGCGATCTTGACTTGGGCGGCCAGCCCGGCCAGCGCCGCCCCGGTCAGCTGCCGGGCGCGCACCTCGTGGAACACCACGATCTCCTCGCGCGGCGACGGCACCGAGAACACGCTGCCGGCCAGCCCGGCGAACGCCTCGTCCAGCGCCCGGACCTCGCGCTCGATGTCGTGCGGGTAGAGGTTCCGGCCGCGGATGACCAGCGTCTCCTTGATCCGGCCGGTGATGTAGAGCTCGTCGTCCTGGAAGACGCCCAGGTCGCCGGTGCGCAGGAAATCGGCCTCGCCGTCGGCGGTGACCGCGTGGAACGCCGTCTCGGTCTCCGCCTCGTTGCGCCAGTAGCCGGCGGCGACGCTCTCGCCGCGGACCCAGATCTCGCCCAGCCGGCCGTCCGGCAGCTGCCGCCGGGTCTGCGGGTCGACCACCCGGACGTCCAGGTCGAGCACCCGGCCGCTGCTGACCAGCCGCGGCCCGGTGCCCCCGTCCGGCGCCGGGACGAACATGTTCTGCTCCAGCGCGGCGGCGTCGACCCGGGTCATCACCGGCGGCCGCTCGGGCGGGGTGCCGGCGATGAACAGCGTCGCCTCGGCCATCCCGTAGCAGGGCAGCAGCGCCTCGCGGCGGAACCCGGCCGGGGCGAACCGGTCGGCGAACCGGTCCAGCGTGTCGGCGTCGATCGGCTCGGCCCCGTTGCAGGCCCGCCGCCAGCGGGACAGGTCCAGGCCGGCCAGCTGCTCGTCGGTGACCCGCCGGGTGCACAGGTCGTAGGCGAAGTTCGGCGCGGAGGTGCCCTCCAGGCCGTACCGGTCGATCAGCCGCAGCCAGCCGTACGGCCGCTTGAGGAACGCGGTGGGTGGCATCAGCACGGTGCCCGAGCCGAGGTACAGCGGCTCCAGCACCAGGCCGATCAGGCCCATGTCGTGGTAGATCGGCAGCCAGCCGCCGGCCCGCGTCTCCGGCCCGACGCCCATGCTGCGCTGGATCAGCCCCAGGTTGTGCAGCAGCTGCCCGTGCCGGACCATCACCCCGCGCGGGTCGCTGATCGAGCCGGACGTGTACTGCATGAACGCGAGCGAGTCCGCGGACAGCTGTGGCCGGGCCCAGCCGGCCGGGTCACCCAGCTCGGCGGCGTCGGTGGCCACGATCGTGAGGTCGTCCAGCCCCTCCTGGTGGATCCAGGCGGAGACGGCCGGCAGGCTCGACCGGTCGGTCAGCACCAGCCGCACATCGGCATCCAGCGCGATCCCGGTGGCCCGCATCAGGTGGTGCTTGTAGCCGTGCGGCAAGGGCGCCGGAATTGGCAGCACGCCGGCATACATACTGCCCAGCAGCGCCTTGATGAATTCCAGCCCGGACGGGTAGAGCAGCAGCACGCGATCACCCGGGGCGCATTGTTCCTGCAGCCACGCGGCAATCGACCGGGCCGCGGTGTCGAGCGCGCCGTACGATAATGCGATCTCGGCTGGATCGTCCTCGGCCGGGTCGGCCACGAAGATCGCGGCGGACCGCTCCGGCGTTTCCTGGGCATGCGCCGAAACCACCGACACGAAGTCCCCGGTGACCCCGTCCCCCCGCGCTTTCATTTCAGGAATCTCCCCCGACGTCAGATAATCCTAAAGAAACTCTTACATGCCGCCATGAGCTCAATCAACATCGGTAACCGAGCCCTGACCCATCGGGCAGCACGCCTGCACGCCCACTGACCCGACCGATCCGCCGCCGGTTTGCCCGGACGGACCAGGGCGTTACCCCCCGACGCTGGCCGGATCACCCCTCCGGTCGTCCCCTCGACGGCCGGGCGGAACTGTGCCGCGGCAGTCACCTCGTAGCGGGGACGTCGGACCGGTGCCGGCCGGAGATCCGCCGAAGCGTCCACAATGGAGGGTCCGGCGGCGGCCGCCGGGTCAGGGCCAGTGGTGGGTGTGCGGGCCCCAGGTGGTCCAGGCGAATCCGTCGGCGCCGTAGTAGGGCACGGTGGCCCGGCCCGGGGGCGCGACGGCGTCGATCCTGGCGGTGTCGTCGGCGGTAATCGTGACGTCGAGCGCGCCGAGGCTGTCCTCGAGTTGTTCCAGGGTGCGCGGGCCGATGATCGGCGCGGTGATCCCGGGTTGCGCGGCGCACCAGGCCAGCGCGAACTGCGCCGGGGTACAGCCCTTCTCGGCGGCCAGCGCGACGACGACGTCGAGCACGTCGAAGGCCGGGCCGGTGAACTGCTCGTCCCGGCCGCCGGCCCAGAACGTGTCGAACCGGGAGCCCGCCGGCGGCGGCTGACCGCGACGGTACCGGCCGGTCAGGAACCCGCCGGCGGTAGGAGACCACGGCAGCACAGCGATCCCGTGGCTGCGGGCCATCGGCACCAGTTCGCGTTCGACCCGGCGGTCGAGCAGGTGGTACGGCGGCTGCTCGGTGACGAACCGGTGCAGACCGAGGGTCGCCGACGCCCACAGCGACTCGACGATCTGCCAGGCGCCGAACGCGCTGGTGCCCAGGTAGCGCACCTTGCCGGCCCGGACCAGGTCGTCCAGCGCCCGTAGCGTCTCGTCGATCGGCACGTCGTTGGACGGATGGTGCAACTGGAACAGGTCGATGTGGTCGACCCGCAGCCGGCGCAGCGACGCCTCGCAGGCGGTGATCAGGTGCCGCCGGCTGCTGCCCTGATCGTTCGGGTCGCCGCTGGTCGGGAAGAACGCCTTCGTCGCCAGCACGACGCGGCCGCGCCGACCGCCGCGCTCCAACGCCCGACCGAGGATCTCCTCGCTGCGCCCCCGGCCCACCATCATGTCGGCCGGGTCGTGCCCGTACACGTCCGCGGTGTCGACCAGCGTGACCCCCGCGTCGAGGGCGCGATCCAGGATCCCGGTCGCGGTGGCCTCGTCGGCACGCCCGCCGAAGTTCATGCAGCCCAACGCCAACGGCGCCACCCGCACCCCGGTACGACCCAGCGGACGAAGATTCACAGCGGCATCCCACCGCGGCAGCCCTGCCGCCATCAACCCGATTAACCCGACCCCGGCGCTACCGCGCGGCGGCGGTACGGGTGGCCATCTCCACCGGGCCCGATCGCGGCCGGCCACGGGCGCCGCCCGGACCTCGCGGTAAGGATCCCGTAAGCCGGCGACACAGGCCGGAGCCGCTGAAAGCGGAGTGGACCCCTGCGGTCCACCCCGCTTTCAGCCAAAAGCCTTTCGCAGCCCGGGCCGCTACGCGGGGAAGTAGATGTCGACTTGCGAGAAACCGCCAGGAACGTCGCATGTCTCGTCGAAGCCGAACCCCCGGGTGGTGCCAGCCGATGCGGTTCTGGTCTCGTCGAAGAAGCAGGTGAAGTTGCCGTTGTAGCCGATGAACTCGACGGTTCGGGAGGCACTGACCGCCTTGACAAAGCCGCTGATGTGCAGGCTCCGATTGAAGAAGGTGATGTCGCCATCCGTGACGGAGGCACCGTATTCCAGGTGGAAGTGCTGCGGGCTGGCGGCTGTCACCGCGAGGACCGGCAACGCGGACGTCGCCGGGGCGGCGGCCTGAGCCGGCGAGGCGACGGCGAGGCCAGCCAGGGCGACACCCGCGGTGGCCAGCCTGATCAGTAGACTGATGGTCCTGGGTAGAGTCATCGGTACTTCTCACTCCGTCCTGACGGGCTGGCTATCCAGCCATTGTTCGGGCTTGCCGGCCGGGACTGTACGAGTCGGCCGTGAGAAAACCGTGACAACGGTCTGCAGAAGACCGGCGGCTGGCTGGGATCCGAACGCGGCGGGCTGCCCGATTTCGGCCACGCTGCGCGCGGGCCGGCTTTCATGTCGACTTGGGGTCGTCCGAGCTCCATTGGGATGCCCAGGATCTGACAATGGTCCGGACTGCCTGGCCGCCCGGCCGCCATCCGTCAATGTCGGGTGTCCGGCCCGATGCAATGACGCCCGCAGCGGCGCATCGAGCGCGGCGGATTTGAACCGAAGCGAACTCACAATTGATCTCGCCGGCTCCACCGTTGCCGCCGGTACGGGTGTAACATCCGCACCATCCGGCTAGTCTCCATCCGCTTCGGGTGCCGCCCACACCGGCCGTGTCGAGGGCGTGCGCCGCTGCCCCGAAATTGCCTTTGAGCCTCGTTCGACCAGCAGCCAGGAGTGCATTCGGCATTCCCGCGCGGCCGTGGTCGGCAGCGCCGCGCCAAGCCTGTGAGGCTATGCGACGGAATCGACCCATACACCTGACGTCGACGCCGGCAACCTCCTTCGCATGAGCGAGTTCGGGCCATCGGGATCACTTCCCCAGTGCATTGCGACCATTCACCTGGAGTTCCCGTGGAGCGTCTCGCGTACCTCGTCATACATCACCGTCGAATCGTCAGCGCGACGTGGTTTCTGCTGTTGGTCGGTGGTTTGTTCGCTGCCGCCGGGCTCAGCAACAGGTGGTCGCTCGACTTTTCACTGCCCGGTCAGCCGGGTGACCGGGCAGAGCATCAACTGATCGACACGTACGGTGTCAGTACCTACGACACCTATGTCGCGGTGGTGACCGTGCCCGCCGGCGCGACGATCGACGCGAACCGGCCCGCCGTCGCGGAGATCTTCGCCACGGCGCTGACGGCGGTGCCGGATGTGAAGCTGCGTGTCGTCGACCTCGCGAGCACCCGAGACCCGGGCTTCGTCACGGACAACGGGCGCACCACATTCGCCCTGATCCAGGCCCCGATCCCGGTGGCCGTCGGTCCATACATCGAGGCCTCGCTCGACCCCGCCCTGGCGAAGGCGGCGTCGGCGCACGGCTTCACCAGCGGCCTGACGTCGTACGGCCTGCTGTCCGCGGGTGGCGACACCGCCGGCACCGGCGTTCTGGTCGAGCTGCTGCTCGGCGCCGCGGGCGCCCTCCTCGTGCTGCTCTTCGTGTTCGCGTCGTTCCTCGCCCTGCTCCCGCTGCTGATCGCCGCGGTGTCGATCTTGACGACCTTCATCCTCGTGCTGGGTCTGACCACGTTCACTGACGTCAACATCATCGTCCAGTACCTCATCGCGCTGATCGGGCTCGGCGTGGCCATCGACTACTCCCTGCTCATGGTGTCGCGTTGGCGTGAGGAACGCGCCCACGGCCGCACCAATGAGCAGGCGGTCGTCGTCGCCATGAAAACCGCGGGACATGCCGTCTTCGCGTCCGGCGTCACCGTCGCCATCAGCCTGCTGGCACTGCTGATCGTCCCGGTGCCGGCGCTGCGCAGCATGGGAATTGCCGGCCTGCTGATCCCGCTCGTGAGCGTGTCCGCTGTCCTCACGCTGCTGCCCGCGCTGCTGTCCAGTGTCGGGCCGCGCATCGACTATCCCCGCCTCCGCCACGAAGGCGCGGCGTCACGCGGCTGGACGGCGTGGGCTCGCCTCATCGTCAATCACAGCGCCATCGCTACCGGACTGGCCGTGGTTCTGCTCGGCCTCCTCATCGTCCCCGTGTTCAGCCTCAAAATCGGGCAGTCGGGCATCGACTCGCTCGCCCGCAGCGGATCCAGATACGACGCCCAGCAGGCCCTGACCAACGGTGGAGTCGGGACCGGAGTCCTCACCCCCATCGAAGTGCTGGTGTCCGCAAGCGACGCTCCGGCGGCGGCCGAGGCGGCCCGCGGCGTCGCTGGTGTCCAGTTGGCCGTCGTCGGCACGACACAGGGCGACAACGCCATCGTCGACGTCCTGCCCACCGACGCCACCGTCGACAACGACGGTGCGGCCCTGGTCAACGACGTCCGGACCGCGGTCGAGAACTCCGCCAGCGGCAAGGTGGGCGTGACCGGTGTCGGGGCCAGTGCCGAGGACTATTCCAGCGCGGTCTACGACAAGTTCCCGTATGTGTTGGCGCTGATCGCGCTCATCACGTTCCTGCTGCTCGTCCGTACCTTCCGGTCCCTGCTCCTGCCACTCAAGGCCGTCCTGCTCAACCTGGTCTCGATGGCAGCTGTCTTCGGCCTGGTCGTGTTCTTCTGGCAGCAGGGCCACGGGTCCAACGCGATCTTCAACGTGTCCGCCACCGGCGCCGTCAACTTCTGGCTACCCGTGGTCATCTTCGCGTTCCTGTTCGGCCTGTCCATGGACTACGAAGTCTTCATCCTGTCCCGGATGCGGGAGGAGTACGACCGCACCGGAGACACCGCCAGGTCCGTCATCACCGGCATCGGCCGGACCGGCCGGCTGGTGACCTCCGCGGCGCTGATTCTCTTCTGCGCGTTCTCCGCGCTCGCCTCGTCGCCCGGCACCGACGGCAAAATCATCGGCACCGCACTGGGAGTCGGCATCCTCATCGACGCCACCATCGTCCGCGCCCTGCTGGTGCCGGCCCTGGTCAACTCGTTCGGCCGGTGGAACTGGTGGCTACCCGGCTGGCTCGCCCGGATCCTGTTCGTCGCACCTTCACCACTACGCCCGATCGTCCCCCCGGAAGCACTGCCCGAGCCTGACAAACTGCCGGTCGGCGTCGGCTGAGGGATGCGCCGGTAGCGCCGTCCGGCTGGTCATCGACCTACCGGCAATCGCCCCCGTCCAACACGCGCCGCTGCCGGCGGGTGTCACCGATGCTGACCAGCACCCCGTACAGGCTGAACAGGTAGACCGCGCTCCAGACCAGCCAGTGCCCCCGGTGCATCCACAGCTTGGCGATCAGCGCGATCAGCAGAACGACGGCGCCACCCAGCTCGAAGATCAGCATGACGCCGGTAGAGCGCCGCGTCGGCGTCGTCCACGCCCGGTACCTGGCCCGGAAATCCACCAGCCAAGTATGACCGGCGCTACCGGGCGTCCATGGGTGCTGCCGGCGACACCTCGGTGTAGTGGCGATCGGGTGCCGGCGCGCAGGCGTGCGCCGGCACCGTGAAGACGCCCAGCTGGCCGCCGTCTCCGCCGCCCGCGACAAGGCTCCCGTCGGCGGAGAAGGCAACCCGGCCGAGCTGCTTGAGCGGGGCCCGCGGCGGTTGGGCCGGCATCCGTTCCAGGTCGGTGGCCCGGTAGAGCGAGATGTGGTCGACACCGCCGAGCGCGAGCACCGAACCGTCCGGCGAGAAGCTCCAGGTCCACGTCGGCCCGTCCTGGTTGGTCACGCTCCAGGCCAGCTCACCGGTCTCGATCGACGCGGCGAAGGGGCCGGCCACGATGTCACGGTCGACGAGCACGAGTCCTTCGCTCACATCGAACCCGACTTGCCGGGCCCCGAGGTCCGACTGCTGGTCGGGTGGGAACGGGAAGTCCATGCGCCGCACCAGCGACCCGGTGTCGACTTCCCAGACCTCGATGTCGGCGTGGCCGTAACGCAGCACCAGCAACCGACCTGACCGGGACAGCGCCCCGCCACGGCACGTTGACGCATCGCGGACGGGCAGGTCCAGCACCGGATCACCGGTCCGGTCGAGGACCCGGATGCGGGAGTCGGCGTCGAACACCAGCAGCCGCTGGCGGGCCGCATCCCACGATGGCTTGACCCACTGGGAGTAGAAGATCTCCACGCCGCGGACGTAGGTGAAGTGCGCGAGCGACCTGGTGGCGCCGGTATTCAGGTCCAGATGGCCGGTCTGCCCGTTCACCGCGTACACGATGCCCTGGCCGTCGGCGTCGAAAAGAACCTGGTGGATGAAGGTCGTGTAGTCGTAGCTCGCCGGATCGGGGTCATTGGCGATGGCGTGCACCCTGCGCCGTAGCCCGGTCCGGACATCGATCAGGTGGATCTCGGCCCCGACGCCACCCGCCAGCGTCGTGCCGACGGCCAGGGTGTGACCGTCCGGGCTCAGGTCGAAGACCCCGCTGGCGGCCCGGTTCGGCGCGGCGCACAGCAGTACGACGTCGCCGGGACCGGACTCGGCCTGATCGCGGATCAGGACGTACCCGGCTCTCATCCGCCGGACCGCCTCCGAGCGCAGCTCCATGCTGGCGACGTGGTCCGCCGGCAGGCCGGACTCCGGGGCGAACGTCTTCTCGGTCATCCGTGGTTTCCCGCCGGGCCCGGTCCAGGTCTCGCGCACCAACCGGGTGCCGTCAGCCGCCAGCCGCACGTACTTCGGCTTCGCCTGGGCCGGATCCACCAAAGTGACCTCTTCCGTCCACACGCCGGGCACTGTAACCGGCAGCCCGCTGAGTGCCCCACACCCGGCCTGCGCCGCAGTCGTCGACACGTCGCCCCAGGTAGGGAGCCGAGCGCGCCAGTTCGGTACGCGGTCGTGGCAGCCCGGCCGGCTCGGCGGAGTCGTACCGCGCCGTGACCCGCCGCGTCAGTCCGCCAGGCGGTGCCGGGTACTTGACACTGCATAGTACTTGATGAAGTCTCATAGACGTGCCGGAGGCCTTCGACAGCCAGCTGATGCGTGGTGTGCTCACGCTCGCGTTGCTGGAGACGCTGGCCGCGGCCGAGTCGTACGGGTTCGAGATCGTGTTGCGGCTCCGCGCGGCCGGGCTCGACGTCGCGGAGGGCAGCGTCTACCCGGCGCTCACCCGGCTGGAGCGCGTCGGCCTGCTCACGTCCCACCTGGTCGCGTCGACCAGCGGCCCGGCCCGGAAGTACTACGCGCTGTCCGGGGTCGGGCGGGAGGCCCGGGTGGCCGCTCGCGCCTCCTGGCGCCGGGTGAGCGACGCGCTGCAGCGGCTGGACCCCGACGCCACCGCGCCGGCGGTGGCCACCGCACGAACGGAGGACGCGCCATGAGGCTCCGCGACCGGCTGCTGCTGTCCTGGTACCTGCTGCGGCTGCGGCTATTGCTGGACGGTCGGGTGCCACACCGGGCGATGGGCCGGCTGCTGGGGGAACTGCGCACCAACACGCTGGCGGCCGCCGAGCACGGGTCGATGCCCGCGGCGGTCCGGGCGCTCGGCCCGGCCCGGCGGCTCGCCGACTCCTACGCCGAGGGCTTCACGGACCGCCCCCGCTGGCTGCGCGGACTGGGCGCCGGCCTGACGGTGCTGGTCGGCCTGTTCCTGCTCTCGATGGTGTGCACGCTCGTCTTCGGCTGGGGCGTCGAGGCCGGTGGCGGCCGGCCCGGTGAGCACTCGTTCAGCGTCCTCGGCCTGCTCCAGGGCAGCTACCAGTCCGACAACGGGCTCACCGTGTCGGGCGGCACCGGCCTGCCCGGCCTGCTGCTCGCACTGCTCGCCGGACTCTGGGTCGCCCGGCCCTGGTCGCTCCGCCACCGCACTGCGCTCGCCGACCTGGACACCCACTGACAGCGCCATCGCCCGGCCATGACCGGGCGATCCGGCCGGACCCGACGCTGTCCGGGTGTTCGGTGTTCGGTATTGACCGAACACCGAACACCGAACATCCGGGACCCTAGGCCCCGTCATCAACCTGGCTATGGACGCGAGCACCGGCACCGCCTCGCGTCAGGCTCTCCGAACTGCCGACCCCATTCTTCGGAGCGACGCGCTCAGGCACTCGCGCCTCTGGTTCGAGCAGCACGCCACGAGGACGGTGCGGCGCATACACGAGGCGCCAGAGGGCAACAGATCGTCGCAGACGACATCACATTCGTGGCGGAACTGCTGACGGACGCACTCTCGAACTGAGACCGTCCGCCACGATCTTGGGGGACATAAACAGAGGGCTGACCTGCACGGTCAGCCCTCCGGCCTGTCCCAACCAAGCGCGCGCTCGGCAGGACTCGAACCTGCAACCTCTTGATCCGTAGTGCGAGCGACAGGTTCGTATCCGTTGCGGTGGACCGGTTTGTCCGGTACCGCTGGGGCTGAACTGGGCACCCGTCGCATCTCTTGGCATAGGTTCGTGGACCAGCACGTGGACCAAGATCACCAGAGTGGGTGGTCCGTGGCCTGGCGGCCGGGTAAGAGCCCGACCTGCGACACACGGTTTCGGAACCCCTGCCACTTGCCGGTCCAAGCCGTCTACCAGGGCCTTCGCCGTTTCACGGCGTGGCCCCAGCCCCTCCAACTTTCCTACGGGACCGCAGTTGTGGCCACGAATGGCGCCACGGCCGGTCGCAGCAGCTCGCCGCCACCGTCAGTAGCCGCCAGGCTAGTCGTACTGATCGTCTCAAGAATCGACTGATCCCGGAGAAGGTCAGTGATCGTCGCTGAGACCTCCGGCCAGGTCGGGTGTGTGTGGGTAGTCGGGGGCCGCGTACCGCCGGCGGGTCAAGATCGGCTAGTTAACGGACCAGTGTGGCGATGATCAGGCCCGCGCCGAGGAGAGCGATGGCGAGGTTGAGGCCGGTCCAGAGTTGATGCAGCCGGACGCGGTGCAGTCGTGGATGCCGCTGGTAATGCTCGTCGCGGGCTTCGGTCAACGCCGCCTCGGTGTCCGGTAGCGCGTCCAGGTCCCGCAGGACACGGGTGAGTGCCCGTGCTTGGTGCAGGTGATACTCGGCGCGCTCGTGGTACTTGGCCGCGGTCAGCGCGCCGTAGCAGCCGAGCAAGACGATGAACACCGACAGCGGCAGCGTCCTGGCGTCGAGCCGTAGCTGGACCACGAAGCCGGTCAATGCCGCCGTGATCGCCAGTACGAAGTTGGTCATGGTGGCGCGCTGGTTCTCCGACTGCCGCAGCTGAGCTCGGTGCTCGGACCAGTAGGCCAGCACCGCCTCGGTCGCCACGTTCACGGCGCGCTGGCCTCTCGTGCGGCTGACGCCTGGGAGATCACCGCGGCTCGGTCGGCCAGTGCCCTGGCGCCGGCCGCGTCCCCCAGATCCTGCAACACCGTGGCGAGGTTGCTCAGGCGGGTAGCGACCGTGGGGTGATCGGGCCCGTACACCGCCTCATCGATCCGCAACGCCCGCTCCAGCAGCGGCCGGGCACCGGCCGCGTCCCCCAGATCCCGCAACACCAGGGCGAGGTTGCTCAGGGCGGTAGCGACCGTGGGGTGATCGGGCCCGTACACCGCCTCATCGATCCGCAACGCCCGCTCGACCAGCGGCCGGGCCGTGGCGGGTTGGCCGTGGACTCGTAGGTAGGCGCCAGCGCGGTCGAGCAGCCATCCGGTACGTTCCGCCGGTTCGCCGCGGGGGTCGGTCATTCGCGCGGCCACGGCGAGCACATGTGGGAGCAGCGCCCGCCAGCGGGGCCAGTTACGCGGCTCACCCATGATCTCCGCAGGTAGCGCCTCGTACAGCAGATCGACCGCCGTGAGCAGCGGCGGCAGTGTCAGCTGTTGGTCACCCTCACCCGTGGCCTGGCTCGCGCGGTGATGTTGGTGGCGGATGGCGGCCTGGGTGAGGCGGTGCAGTTGCAGGCCGCCAGTGTCACGTTTGACCAGGGAGTAGTCGACCAGCACAGCGAGGGTGTCCGTGAACTCGAGCGGGTCGCCGACCGCGGCCGCCAGCGCCGCGGGTAGCTGGTCGGAGTGGTCGGTGAATAGGTCCAGCGGGATGGGTTCGGGGGCCAGGTAGGCTCAGATCCCCAGTAGGTCGGCCGCCGCCGGGCTGCCGGTGCTGATCCGCTGCACGGCGAGATCCCATTGGGTGGCGATGGTGTCCGGCCGGCCCGGGACACGGCCGCGAGTGTGCAGTTCGTCGCCGCGGCGGATGAGCAGCTCCAGGTACTCGGCCGGCGGAATCCGGGTCTGGTCGATGTAGGCGGCGGCCTGCTCCAGCGCCAGCGGCAGCCAGCCCAACTCGTCCCCCAGTTGTCGACCAACCGCAGGATGCAGCCCGGTCACCCGGCGGGCGAGCAGGGCCAGCCCTTCGATCTCATACATCACGTCCAAATCCAAGACCGCGCCCAGCTCGGCGAACCCGCCACGGCGGGTGGTGACCAGAACATGCCCGGGCTCGCCCGGCGCGCGCGGCGCTGCCGGGATCCACGGCCGGACGTCGTCGACCACGTCGGCGTTATCGAATACCAGCAACCACCGGCGAACGCCACGTAACGCACCATGCGTCGCAACGCGCACCGCGTCGGCGTCGGGTCCAGGATCCAGACCAAGCTCAGCGGCGAGTCGCGCGAACTGGTCGGCGATCAGCGCGGGTTGTTCGGCCGCGACCCACCAGACCAGGTCGTACCGGGCCGCGTGCCGGTGCGCGTATTCGGTCGCCAGCTGGGTCTTGCCCACCCCAGCCATGCCGCGCACCGACTGAACGGTCACGGTCGTGCCCACCGTCAATGCGGCGTCCAGTTCCTGCAGGTCGGCGGTGCGACCGGTGAAGGCCGGATTGTGCGCCGGCACCTCCCACACCTGCGGCAACACGCCCGGGAACCGGGGCTCGTGCGGGATAGCGCGCCCGGCCGGCGGGAACAGAGGCGCGGTCACCGGCTTCGCCCGGCCCGCCAGCGCCCGAGCAACCATGTCCGCGAGCCGCCGGCGCGCGGTCTCCTCGGGGACGCCGATCAGGTCGATCCCGACCACGCTGGCCAGCAGGCCCGGCCGTTCGCAGTCCTCCACCCGCACCGTCAGCAGCCGCCGGTCGCGGCCAGCCGGATCGGTGCCCCACGCGGCCTGCCACTCCGCCGACCCATACTCCGACTTCAGGTAAGCCGCCGACAACAGCGCGATTGTCCGACGCGCCTTAGCCGCGCCGTCCTGCATGCGGCTGATCCAGTTCGAGCCAGGAACGAAGTCCCACGCCTGCACCAGGACCCGATGACCGTCCGCCTCAAGCCGCCACGCGACCCATTCCGCCCAGAGCCGGTCAGCCTGCGTGTAGGAGACGAAGAAGTCCCAGTCGAACCTGCCCCCGTCCTCCTCGCTCACCAGCAGATCGTCCCACGCCTGATACGCCGACATGCGCCGGACGGCAGTGAGGGGCACGAACCCGCCCATCATTGCCGCCGCGCCGGGGAGGCTGTCAGCTGCAGCCACAGCGGCGGCCAGGCTCTGTGACGGGTACGCCGTGGATGCAGTAGCGGGCGGCAGCCTTGCTTTGCTAGGGACCGATCATAGATGTCTCCGTGCGGCCGTTGAGGCGGGGCGACGGCTTTGTCCTCGCCGCCTGCGGCGCCGGGCGCGGCCTGGGAGGCTCGCGGTCAAGGGCCGGGTGGTAGCCCGGTCGCGTAGCGACGCCGAAAGCACCCTTGCCCGGGAGGCCGGCCGTGCTAACGCAGGCCGCACGTGGTGGGCGCTGCGCCGCTGTGGCGGGACAGGTTCCGGTCGGAGGCCGGGGTTCCTGATCGGGGCCGGGTCGTCGGGATTGGCGTGGGAAATGTCGTGGTGGCGTGTCACGCTGGTTGGCGTGCAGGGACGCCATGCGGTTGTTCCGGCCTGGTCAGCGCCGGCAGAGCCCGTTGTGACCCGGTCGTCGGGCTGGTCGGCCGCGACCCGGCGTCTCTGCGAGTAAGAGCCTTCGCACAAGGGTTTCTGCGAACCGTCCGCCGGCAACTCGCCAGCCGGCCGAGTTCCCTGTGTTCGGTTCGGCGCGCCTGCGCTGCGTCGACTCGCGGAATTCCTCGTCCAGCGCCCGACAATCAGCCCTTGCTGCCAACAGCGCTATGGCAGCAAGGTCAGGCTGTCGACATGACGAGGCTGGACGACGGTGAAGTGACGACGATCCAGGGTAGCTACCTCGGCGATACCGAACCGCTCGGCAAGAGCGATCACCGAGGCGTCAACGGCGCCGAGCGGCAGGTCACGGTACTTCCGGACGAGGTCAGCCATCCGAGCGAAGTCCTCGACGCCCGGATCAAGACACATCAGCCGCCCAGCAGCCAAGAGCCGGAGGAACGCCTCTTCGACGTCCGAACCGCCACGGGACTCCAGCATGTAGCAGGTCTCAGCCACAACCGGACCCGGCACCGCCAGCTCACCGGACCGCTGCCGCAGAAGGTCCGCACATCAGCGTGAGTCGTTCTTGTCAAGCGTTGGGTCGGTGCCTCGTCCGTCGTCTCGTCCCTGCATAGCTGAATGGGGTTGGTCCCGGCAGCGTGTGATCGGGTTGGTGAGACGACGGGCGGGGCTGCCCGTGATGTGCGTCGAGATCACGGTGTGTCTCAATGCCGCGTAGGGCTCGCCCCGACCGTCAGCTTGGTGGCCACGGTGATTGGTTCAGGCGGCGGTGGCTGGCTCGCGCTGTGCTCGACTGCCGTGGGTGGCGATGGTCGGGTCCCAGGTCTGGCCGGTGGTGATCACGGCGTGCAGGTGTCGCAGGATCGCGGCGGCGATGGCGGTCTGGGCCTGGGTGGGGGTCAGCTTGTTGTGCTCCCGGCTGGTCAGGTGCTGGTAGCGGGCGGCGTATACGGGGTTGGCTCGTTGCGCGCCCCAGACCGCACGCCAGGCGGCCAGGCGCAGCCCGGGGCGGCCTTGGCCGGTAAGTTTCGTTCGGCCGACGAACGCGCCGGATAGCTTCTCCCGGGGGGCCAGGCCGGCGTGTTTGACCAGCGCGCGGGCGGTGGCGAACCGTCGTGGGTCGCCGGTCTGGGCCAGGATCGCCGCAGCGCCCACGGCGGAGATTCCGGTGATCGAGCAGGCCAGGGTGGTCAGGCCGAGTTCGTCGAGCACGCCGGTCATGCGTGCCTCGACCTCGGCCAGTCGCTGCTGGGCGTGCTGCCAGTCGGCGAGCAGGAACTGCACGCGCTCCAACGCCCCGGGCCGGGCCGCGGTCACACCGGCGGGATCAGCCAGGGCGGTGAACAGGCCACGGACGATACGCAGCGACGGCTTCTGCCCGCCACGGCTGAGGATGACGCGGCGGACCGCCTGCTCGAACCGGACCGCGCCCAGGCGTCGGGTACGGCCGAAGTCCCCGCGGTCGCGCTCGACGATCACCCATAGCGCAGCCGTCCACGTCTTGGACCGTAACGGCTGTGCCGCGGTGGCCAACGCGGCCGGCCAGACACACTCCAGCAGGTCGCGGATCTGGTGGACCTGACTGCCGATCTCGGTGATCAGCTGCTCGCGGCGAGCACCCAGATGACGCAGCCGCACCCAGGTCGCATCGACCGGCTCCGGGATGTAGCAGCGCAGCTGGGCAGCGAGCCGGGCGATGAGCACCGCGTCCTTCTCGTCGGTCTTGTCGAACGTCAGATCCTCGGCACGCCGCGACCACGAGGTGACCATCGGCTGCACACACACGAACGGCATCGACCGATCCGCCGCCAGCTGACCGAGGACCTGCCAGCGGTGCCCGGTCGGCTCGCACGCCACCGTCACCCCCGCGAAGCCCTTCGCCGCCGCACGCCCAGCTGCCCAGTCCAGCGCTGCGCCCAGATCCCACGCCCGGCACCGAAACGTCTTACGCGCCAGCACCTTCGAGTCGTGATCGCACACCACGACCATCTGCTTGGCATCGGCCAGATCGATCCCGACGATCGCGTTCGCCGGCGGCACCAACACCCGCAACCGAGCCAACCTCGCGTTGCGGTTGCGGTCACCCCGCGACACTCCACTACCGTCGACCACGAACGTCCTCCTCCTGCGATGGGACACCAAGCCCGCAGCGCATCAGGAGGACGTTCCCACGCCCCGCAACGACACGCAGAACGTCTTTCTATGCCTCATGGTGAGGATCGTTGCGGACCGCGGCGGCGACTGGTCTGCCTCGCATTTTCCGGACAGTTGATTTGTGGTTAGTTCATGCTGCCCGGTGCGTGTTCAGGTAGTCGTTGTAGGCCTCGGCGGGGGTGCGGTAGCCGAGTGCGGAGTGGAGCCTGCGGGTATTGTAGCGGAACTCGATGTACCGGGTCACGTCTTTCCGGGCGTGTTCCCGGGTCGGGTAGACGGTCCGGTTCACTCGTTCCACTTTCACGGCGGCGTTGAACGATTCGGCTTGGGCGTTGTCCCAGCACACTCCGGTCCGGCCCACCGAGCGCCGCACGCCAAGTTCGGCGGCGTGGTCGGCGAATTCTTGAGACATATATTGCGTGCCGCGGTCGGAGTGGAAGATGACGCCGTCGGCGAGCGGGTAGTTCCGGGCGGCCATGTCCAGGGCGTCGGTGACGAGGCTGGTACGCATGTGGTCGGCCATGGCGTAGCCGATGCAGGCTTTGGTGTGGCAGTCGATCACGGTCGCCAAATAGAGCCATCCCTCCCAGGTCGGAATGTAGGTGATGTCGGCGACGAGTTTCGTTCCGGGGGTGGCAGCGGTGAAGTCCCGGCCGAGCAGGTCGGGCAGGCCGGCAGCGTCGCCGGCGATGGTCGTGGTCGGCCGCCACGGCCGCGGCTGGCAGGGCACGAGGCCCAGGTCACGCATCAGCGCGCGGACCAGTTCGGGGCTGGCCGCGGTGCCCCAGCGGGCCAACTGGGCGTGCACGCGGCGGTGGCCGTAGGTGCCGTCGGAGTCGGCGAACACGCGGCGGATGAGCAGCTTGAGCCGGTCGCGGCGGGCCGCGGTCGCTGACGCTGGCCGGTCACGCCACTCGTAATAGCCGGACCGGGACACGCCAGCCCAGCCGCACATCGCGGTCACCGGATAATTCGCCTTCTCCGCGTCGATGAACTCGTACTTCGCGGTCACCGATAGTCCCGGGCGAAGAAGGCTGCCGTTTTCCCCAGGAACTCGGCCTTCATCCGCAGCTCCCGGTTCTCCCGCTCCAGTTCACGCAGCCGCGCCCGTTCCGACACCGTCAGCGGCGGCTCATCACCGGCGTGGGTGGCCCGGTACTTCGCCACCCAACTCCCGAGCGTGCCCTCATTGACCTGAATCTCCCGAGCGACCTCGGCGACCGGACGAGACGTCTCGATCACCATTCTCACCGCCTCGTCCTTAAACTCGGGCGAGAACTTCCTCCGCCGTTCCGGCATTCCCATCCTCCATTCCAGACCGGGACCTTATTGGGTCCCCTGTCCGGAATCTGGGAGGCTCGCCAGACCAAGGGGCCGGTATCGACAAGGATCACTACCGGCCGAACTCAGCTCGCAGGATCTCCTCGCTCCGCTCGGCGAGATCCGGTTCGGCACTCTCGAAGCTGCCGATGAACGCATCCCACAGCTCGTCGGCGGCCGATCCCTGGTCAGCTACAAGCTGGAGCCGCACCCGGTCACCGGCGTGCAGGTGGACGCCGTGCCGCTCCAACTCCTCGGCAAGCGGCGCGTCAACCAGCAGCTCGTGCGGCAGATCTACTGCGGTGCTCACGGCGCCTCCTCTCAGCTAGCCGAAGGATACCGCCAGTCACCCGACGGCTCTGGTACAGAGCTGGGTACACAGCCGGACCGCGCTCTGGCGGCGGTGCAAGCGCGATGGATCACATCTTCGGGGACGAGAGGGACACGTAGTCGCGCAGGTAGTCACTCATCCGCTCGACCGGCGCGGGCCGGCCCGTGATCTCCGCCAGGGAATGAAACAGAGGCGCTGACCTGTGCGGTCAGCGCCTCCGGCCTGTCTCAACCAAGCGCGCGCTCGGCAGGACTCGAACCTGCAACCTCTTGATCCGTAGTCAAGTGCTCTATCCGTTGAGCTACGAGCGCGAGTCCGCTCTAGTGTCGCACATGGCCAGGTGAGGGTGCTGGTGGGGTGGGGTAGCCGGCGACGGCGGCCGATCTACGATCAACGGGTGAGTGCCGGCCTGCGGGACGCGGTGGATGCGCTGCGGACGGAGTGGCGGCTCGACTTCCGGGTGGCGGAGCGGGTGCTGGGGGCGCTTGCCGGCGGCGGGAGTGTCGGCGAGGTCGTGGCGCGGACTGCGGCTGATCGGCATCAGGTCGAGGACGTGCTGCGGCGGGTCGAGCCGTGGCTGGGGCGGGACGGGGAGCGGTACGTCCTGACCGAGCCGGTGGACGAGCCGGCCGGGGTGCCGGACCAGCGGGTGCTGGCGGCGACGATGGCGGAGATCGCGGCCGGGCTGCCGGCGCCGGCGTACGACCTGGACCACGTGCCGGCCCGGCCGGCCACGATGGCGGCCCGGGCCGGCTACTTCGCCGAGCGGTACGCACTGGCCGGGGCGACCGTGCTCTGCGTCGGTGATCATGATCTGACCTCGGTGGCGATAGCGCTGACCGAGCCGTCCAGTGAGGTACTGGTCGTCGACATCGACCAGCGGATTCTGGGATACATCGAGCAGGTCGCGGCCGAGCGCGGGCTGCCGATCACGACCGCCTTCGCGGACCTGCGGCTGGGCCTGCCGGCAAGCTTCGCCGGCGCGGCCGACCTGGTCTTCACCGACCCGCCGTACACGCCGGACGGGGTGGGGCTGTTCCTCACCCGCGGGCTGCAGGGGCTGCGCCGCTCCGGGCACGAGCGGATCGCGCTGGCATACGGGTTCGCCAGCCGGCAGCTTGCCCGCGGCTTCCGGACCCAGGCGGTGCTGCACGAACTGCGGCTGGTGCTGGAGGCGCTGCTGCCCGGGTTCAACCGGTTCGACGGCGCCGAGGCCATCGGCGCGGCCAGTGACCTGTACGTCTGCCGGCCGACCCGGTTCAGCTGGCCGGTGATCGAACGCACGACCGGCGGCGACCCGCGCATCTACAGCCGGGGCACGGCGGCCACCGAATCCGCCCCGGCCGAGCTGCCGGAGTCCGTTGTGGACGATGTCCGGGCCGCGCTCGGGGCGGAGCAGCCGACGTACGTGGGTGACGGCTGGCCGGCCGGCGGCCACCGCCGGCTGCTCGACCTGCCCGAGTACCTTGCCGCGGGCCCGCAGCGCCGCCGCGCGGTCGCGATCAACCTGCACCCGCACTTCGGTGCCGCGCTGCCGCAGGCGATGCTGGCGGCCGCGGCAGCCGATCGGGCGGTGCTGGTCGCCCCGGCGGCGGACGTCCAGGCGATTGTGGACAGTCCGGTGTGGACGCTGCTGGCCGGCACCGAGATCGAAATCCGGCCGGACGCCGCGGCCGGCCTGGTACTGCTCCGGCGCACCCAGACACCCGACCTCCCGGCCGGGCAGGCGTACGAGTTCCTGGTCCGGCATCCCGAGGCGAAGGTCGGTAACGCCTGGCGGGACGCGCTGGTGGCGGTTGCCGAGGGCACCGGGGACGACCCGACGCTGACCAAGAACCAGGCCCGGGCGATCGTCCGGGCCGCCGGCGTCCCGGAACGAGCCCTCAGCCTGCGTCTGTCCGAGCTACCCATGGAGACGCTCGCCATCCTGGTCGCCGCCGTCGCCCGTACCGTCGGGGCCCCGGCCCGCTGACCGCTCAGCGCCGCGATCACCGGTAGCCGGTAGCCGCGCCCGCGCCGGCACCGGTGACCGCGGCTCGAGGCAATCGAAGGCGACCCGAGGAGACCGGCGGCAAGCCGCCGACGGCGCCGGGCGGCCGGGCTGCGGCGCGGGCCGGGTCCGCGTGTCGGCCCCGAGCCCGAGGGCGCGGGCAGAATCATCGCTGTGACATACGGTGGTGCCCGCAGGAGAGGCAGGTGGTCCATGCGCAGCGACCCACCGGACGGCGGCCCACCCGCCATCTCCCCGACGGCGCCTCGGCCGGCCGCCGGCCGCCGGTCGCGCGGGCGGATCGTGCCGCGGGTGCGGCTGGTGGTCGCGCTCGCGTTGCTGGCGGTCGCGGTGGTGATCGCCGGCGTGATCGTCGCGGTGACCGGACCACCGTCCGAGGACGATCTGCTGCGGCAGGCCGGGCTGATCGACAAGCGGCAGCTGCTGGTCGGCGTCAAGGAGGACCAGCCCGGGGTCGCCCTGCTGAACCCGCAGACCGGCGTCTTCACGGGGTTCGATATCGACATCGCGTACATGATCGCCAGCGACCTCGGGTTCCGGCCGACCGAGGTGCGGTTCCTGCCGATCGAGAGCGAGGACCGGCTCCGGATGCGGGCCCGCGACCTGCGGACCCGGGAGACGGTGACGGTTGACCTGGTGATCGCCAGCTACAGCATCACCCCGGCCCGGGAGGCCGAGGGTGCCCGCTTCTCCGCGCCGTACCTGCGTACCGAGCAGTCGGTGCTCACCCCGCTCGGGCACAAGCCGGTGCGGGCGCTGTCGGACCTGAAGGACGAGCGGGTCTGCACACTGTCCACATCGACCTCGGCGGCGGCCATGCAGCGGGCCGGCATCCGGGACGGCCGGCAGGAGAACGAGATCAGCGAGTGCGTGCAGGGCCTGTTCGACAGCCGCGAATACCAGGCGGTGACCACGGACGCGGCGATTCTGGCCGGCTTCATGCACGACCCGAGATACCGCGGCCGGCTCATCCACCACGACATCGGCCTGGACGCGGATGAGGACTGGGGCGTGAACGTCGGCCCGAACGAGGCGCTGCGGAAGCTGGTGAACCTGTCGCTGTACCGGTCCTGGCACGACCCGGGCGACCGGCGCTGGGAGGACGCCTTCGATCGGCACCTGCGTCCGTTGCAAGTGGACAGTCCGAGCCAGGATGTGGCCATCGACAACCAACCGGAGGTACGCCGGCCCGCGGTGCGCGAGTGGCCCTGGCAGCGGTAGCCGGGTGACCGAGGGACGAGCGCCGGCCCGGGACCGGCAGTGGCTGCTGAGCCTGCTGCCGGCGTTCCCGATCATCCTGCTGGTGCTGCGGTTGTGGTACCTGAGCCGGCAGGACCTGCCGACCATGCTGCTGCTGGTTCAGCACGTCAGCCCGCTCGGCCTGGTCAGCGCGCTGCTGATCAGCCTGATCTGGGTGTTCCCGGTGGTCATGCTGGTGACCGGCGCGCTCGGTGCGCTGCTGCGGGCCAGCGCGGCCGACCCGCTGCGGTCCCGATTCGGCCGGGCCACCGCGCGAACACCGGACTGGGTGCTCGGGCTGGCCGGGCTGATCGCCGCCGTCACCTGGCAACTGCGGTTCCTGCCGGCCCTGTTGATGCTCAGCCTGATGATCGCCGGCCTCCGGGTGCGGGCCGGGCATCAGGGCGACCGGGTCTGGCGGACCCTCGCGCTGGCCGTCCCGGTGGCGGTCGCCGTGCTCGAGTACGCCTGGCTCGGGCCGGCGATCGCGTTCGCGGCCCGGGCGGGTGAGCTGGTGACCCTGCTGCTGCTCGCGCTCCCGCCGGCGGCGGCAGTGGCGCTCACCGGGCCGATCCCGGCCCGCGCCGCGCATCCGTTCACCTCCCGCACCGCGGCGGCCGGTGCGGTGCTCGCCCCGTTCGTGGTCGGCGCGCTGTTCCTGCGGACGCCGGTGCTGCCGACCACCGCGCTGGAACTCGACCCGGAGCAACCGCACGGCCCGGTACAGGTGCTGCGCGGCTTCGTGATCGACGTGGACGACACGATGACGACGCTGCTGGACGACGGTGGCGCGGTGCTGTTCATCCCGAACACGCGGGTCCGGTCGAAGGTGCTGTGCCCGGGAGCGGCCCGCCCGCCGGCCGGCGAGACCGAGGTGCACGGCTGGCCGGTGGAGGAGACGGTGCTGCAGTGGGTGGCGCCGCGGCGGCTGCCGGCCACGGTCGACCCGCGCTGCCGGGGCCGCCCACTGTCCAGTTCGGACGGCGGCGGCTGAACCGGCCTCGGCCCGGAGCCGAACGCACGGGCAGACCAGCCACCGTGTCCAGTTTGCGCGTACTCGTGGTGAAACAAAGTGGCTTGCCCTATCCTGACTTCACACGGCACCGGGCGGCGGATCGGCGCCGGAACGACGCGAGGATGCGACATGGGTTTCTACGGCGATCCGGACGAGTTGGATCGCCTGGCTGGGCAGATCGCGGCGGCGGCCACGCACGTCCGTGACCAGGCCGGGCAGGCGCGGAACAAGGCCAGCACGACGCAGTGGCAGTCCACGGCGGCCACCGCGTTCCGCGGCCAGGTCGACCGGGACGCCGCCGCGCTGGAGAAGTCCGCCGCGGAGCTCGATCAGGCCGCCGCGGCGCTGCGGGCGCACGCCGCGACCGTACGGGCCCGGATCGCCGAGATCAGGGCGATCGAGCACGCGGTGACCGACTGGTTCGTCCGGGAGGGGCGCGCGCTGGAGAACGCCGCCAACGCCGCCTGGCACGCGGTGACCCACCCGGGTGAGACGATCCGCCGGATGATCCCGGATCCGCCCTGGCACAGCTGGCCGTACACGCCGCACTCGCTGCCGGCGCCCGGCGACAAGGAGTGGCTCGAGGTCGCGCAGTTCATGCGCGGCCAGGGGGTGCTGCGATGACGGCGCCGGCGATGAAGATCCAGCCGCGCCGGCTGGTGCTGGCGGCGGCCGAACTGGAACTGCTCCGCCGGGTCTCCGGCGACCTGACGCTGCCCGCCGACTTCGCGGTCGGGCAACCTGCGCAGGCGCCTGGTTTCGGTGTGGAGGCGGCGACGCTGGCCGCGGCCGGCCGGTCGCTGGCCGAGCGCGGGGCGCTGCGGTCCGATTCGGACAGTCCACTCGGCGGGGAGCCGCACCCGTCGGTGCTGGCGAACCTGCAGGTGCTGGCGGCCCCCGAAGTGCTGCTGGAGACCCACGTCAGCGTGGACGGTCAGACCATCCGGGCCGCGCACGCGGTGGCCGGTGGCCTCGGGGCGTCCCTGGCCAGGCTCGGCGAGACCGCGACGGTGGAGCTGTCCATCTTCCCGGCCGAACGGCTCGGTCTGGAACTGGTCCGGATGGTGCCGGCCACCGGGTCGGCGGCACGGGCCGGGCAGCGCCCGGCCGGGCTGCTGCCGCTGGACGCGATCGCCCAGGTCGGGCTGGCCGACGAGGTCGGCGGCGACGAGGTGGTCCGGCAACTGGCCGCCGAGCTCAGGCTGACCGCGGCCGAGCAGCAGCTCGCCCGGGCACTGTCCACACAGGCCGGCGGGGTGCTGCACTGCCTGGTGACCGCGCCGCCGCGCGGGCCCGGCGAGCCGGCCCGGGTCGGTCAGGTGCTCTGGTACGCCACCGCGGGCGGCTGGGTCGGCCTCGACCCGGAGCCCGGCCCGGACGACCGCCGCACCGTCCGGCTCCGCCCGGCCGACCCGATCGACCTCGGCGCCTGGCTCGCCCCCCTAGTTGCCGAGGCGCTCTCGTGACCGGGCCGGCAACGCTGACACCGGGCGTCGGGCGACCGGCGCTCAGCCGCCGAGAGGAGCCGGCACAGTGACCGACGTGGGGCCGCTGACCGTCACCGGCGGGACCGGCGGGACGACCGCGAAGTACGACGACATGGAGACCACCGCGGGGTTGCTCGGGCGGGCCAGCGGTGACCTGCTCGGTGTCGCCGCGACCTGCCACCGGTACCTGGTCGACCCGAACGTGGTGGCCTCGGCCGTGCTCGACCCGGTCGGTGCGGCCCGGTTCGAGAGCGCGATGGTCGGCGCGCTGGACGGTGGCGACGGGCTGACCTGGGCGGCCGGGCAGATCGGCGTGCAGGCGGTGAAGCTGAAGGCCGCGGTGGTCACCTACCGCACCACCGACGACCTACAGGCCCGGCTGATCGACGGGATGCGGTTCGCCGGCGGCGCGGCGGCGGTGCTCGCCGCACCGGCGCTGATCCAGGGCGCGCTCGTGGCCGCGCCGGCCTGGGTCGCGTCGGAACTGGTCCGCGGCCGGAACATCGGCGACGACCTGCAGAAGCTGATCACCGATCATCCGGGCATCGTGGACACGATCGTCGGCGCCAGCCCGGGAGCGATCACCACGGCCAACGCGCTGCTGCTCGGGCCGGCCGCGCCGCTGGCCGGCCTGATCTTCAAGGAGGCCACCGGGCAGACGCTGTTCCCGACCTCGCCGACCGAGGGCGCCGGGCTGCTCGGCCTGCTCTACCCGGACGGCACCCCGGTGGTGGCCGACCGCGGCGACGACCCCGCGATCGCCGGCACCCGGCCGCCGCAGGGCGTCGGCGACCTGATGACCGCGCTGAACTACCGCAACGCCGAGGCCAGCGGCGCCGACCAGGGCGAGATCGACGTCCGCACGATCGTGAAGACCATGCCGGACGGCAGCGTGCACAAGTCGTACGTGGTCGACATCCCCGGCACCAAGGACTGGCAGTTCAACCCGCTCGGCGACCGGACCCACCTGAACGACTTCGGCACCAACCTGCACGCGCTGTCGGCCGAGACGACCGCCTACGAGCAGGGCATCGCGGACGCGCTGCGCCGGGCCGGGGTGCAGCCGGGCGACCCGGTGATGCTGGTCGGGCACAGCCAGGGCGGGATGGTCGCGGTGCACGCCGCGGACCAGTTCGTCCAATCTGGACAGTTCAACGTGACGCACGTGGTCACCGCCGGCTCGCCGGTCGCGCGGACGCCGGTGCCGGCGTCGGTGCAGGTGCTCTCGCTGGAGAACCAGCACGACATCGTGCCGCACCTCGATGCCCGCGACAATCCGGACCTGCCCAACCGGACGACGGTCACCTTCGATCGGCAGTACGGCACGGTCGGCGAGAACCACGGCATCGACTCCTCGTACACGCCGGCCGCGATCGCGGTCGACAGCAGCGGCGACCCGTCCATCCGGCACTACCTGGACAGTGCCAGCGACTTCCTCAACGGCGACAGCGCGACCAGCCACGTCTACCAGGTGACCCGGGAGCAGAAGTGAGACGGTGGCCCCCGCTGTCCACGCTCGCCGTCCTGCTGGTGCTCATGCTGGCCGGCTGCGCTGGCAGCGGCTCCGGCATCTCCGGCCGCGGCGACGACCGGGACGCCCGCAACCGGGCCGAGTGGGACACGATCGCCGGCACTCTCCGCAAGTTGCCCGGGGTATCGCGGGTGGACGGTGGCTACCGGCGGGACGCCAGCAACCCGGGTGGCGCGGCGGTGCTGTCGATCACCGTTGAGCCCGGCACCGACCTCCAGCGCACCGCGGACGACGCGGTGCGTTCACTCTGGCTCAGCCGGCTCGACCCGATCACCTCCGCCACCGTGACGGTCGGCAGGGCGGACAAGCCGAAGGACGCGATCGACCGGCACGTCGACTTCAAGTTCGAGCGCAAGCAACTGACTGCGAGTTACGGCCCCCGTCCACCGTCCAACTAGGACAGGTCGGGAATCAGCTCAAGGAGCGAAACGGACGGCATCGGCAGGTCGAAATCGATCTGGACGGTGCCGCCGTGCGGCACGACCCGCTGCGGCGGGGTCAGCTCGTCCAGCCGGTCGGTGCTGCGCAGCGCCGCCCAGCCCGCCCGGTCCGGCCAGTCCCCGCCGCCGAGGGCCGCCCACCGGGTGGCTAGGTTCGAATGGACCGAGTCCACCCGGTAGTGCCGCAGCCGGTAGGCCGGCCCGGTCAGCCCGGTGAAGTGGACCGAGACGGCCCGGTCGAGCAACGCCGCACCATCCACTTTGGACTGATCGAGGGTGCCGTTCCAGAGCGCCAGCGCCAACCGGCCGGACGGATCGCGACCGGCCCAGCCCTCGACCAGCGAACCGGCGCCGTCGCCGGCCAGCTCGACGGCGAGCTCCTGGTCGCCGAGCCGGTTCAGGATGGCCAGCGCCCAGAACTTCGGCTTGCGCAGGTTGCCCACCGAGAGCAGGCCGAACCCGCCGTGCAGCAGCGCCGGCGGCCGGCCCAGCTCCTCGAAATGATCCGACACCACCCACGGAGCCAGCGCGGCCAGCCGGCCGGCCGCCGAGCGCATCCCGCGCGCGGTGAACGCCGCGGTGAACGCGCCGTCGTTGACCGGGTTGAAGTGCTGCGGGGTGACGCCCCACTCGGTCCACCAGATCGCGGCGTCCGGGCGGCCGTGCCGGGCCAGCGCCGGCCGCAGGTCCAGTGGCGGGCTGCCATAGGTGTGCGTGGAGACGAAGTCCAGCGGGGCTCCGGTGTCGCCGGCGTGGCCGAGCAGTTCGTCCACCCAGCCGGCCGCCGCGGAGGACGGGCCGCCGACCCGCAGCCCGGCGTGCACCGACTTCACCGCCCGCGCCGTCACCTCGTACAGGCGCAGGTACTCGGCCAGCCCACCGGTCCAGAACACCTCCAGGTTGGCCTCGTTCCAGACCTCGAAGCTCCACCGGTCGCGCACCTCGGCCAGCCCGTACCGCTCGACCAGGTGTGCGGTGAAGGTGCGGATCAGGTCGGCCCAGCGGTCCCAGTCCCGGGGCGGCGAGATGATGGCGCCGTAGCTGAACACGGTCGCGGTCGGGTCGGCGGCCAGGTCGCGCGGCATGAACGACAGCTCCACCACCGGCCGCAGCCCGATCGCCAGCACCTGGTCGTAGACCCGGTCGACCGCGGCGAAGTCGTACACCGGCTGGCCGCCCACCTCCCGGTAGACGCCGAGGTCGTCGCACAGGATGCCGTGCGCCCGGACGGTGCGGACACCGAGTTCGGTGCGGGCGATGCGCAGCGCCTCGGCCACCTCGGCGCCGATCAGCCGGCCGCCGGTGCGGTCGGTGCACAGCAGGTGGCTCAGGTGCTCGGCGCCCACCATCGGCCGCCAGGGGCGGGCCAGCTCGCCGCGCACCGCGCCGGAGTCCACCCACGCCGACACCCCCGCCACCCCACCGGCGGCCGGCGTCGCGCTGGCCGGAGTGGACAGTTCACCGTGGGCCCCGGCCGCCGGGACCGCCGCCACCGCGTACCAGGCCGGTACGCCCGGCTCGCCGGTGCTGTCCGCGTACGGCGGGTGCGGCACCGCCAGCACATCCAGCCCGCGGTGATCCACCACCGCGAACGGACCGTCCGATGTGGACGCCCGGTGCACCAGGTAGCCGGCCGCTCCCGGCACCGGCTCCCAGTCCAGGGTGACCTGGCCGCGACCGGCGACGGCTCGCAGCCCGCTCGGCGCGGGCGGCCGATCGACCGCCGCCACCCCACCGGTACGCCGGCCGATCCGCGCGTCCCAGTCGGCCCGCGCCTCCTCGGCATGCCGCCCAGCACTCACCGGCTCCCCTTCCGAGTCAAGGTCCTGGTCGCACCGCCGGGCCGGCCAGCCGGCCGGAGCCGGCCCAGCGGGTGCCGCTCAGTGCTGCGGCGTGGCGTTGAACTCCTCGATGCCGAGCAGCGGCCTGATCCGGCGCTGTACCTCGCCCTGGGCGAAGTCGCGGCGTACGCCGGAGTTCCCGAGCACGTTGCCGAGCGCGCCCATGATCATGCCCTGATCCAGCGCCAGGTACCGGTGCGCCACGGTGCCGCTGCGCACCGCCACCGAGTCGGCGAAACCGCCACGGCCGTAGACGTCGAAGTTCCGCCGCAGCTTGGCCAGGTTGTCGATGGCCGCGCGTGGTGCGTACGGCAGCGCCAGGAACGAGGCGTGCGGGGTGATCACGCCGTCGCCCCAGGTCGGCTCCGGCTGGGCCGGCCGGCAGTCGCCGAATCCCTTGTCCCACTGGGTCTTCTCCAGGTCGGACGGGTAGCCGTCGACCGGGCTGGCCATCCCCAGCGGCGGGGCGCCGTAGGCGGCGTAGCCGCCCTGCGGGTTGCTGGCCGGCGAGAAGCCCCAGTAGCCGTAGCCGGCCTCCTGCAGGCCGAACGCGATCTGGCCCTGCACGTACGCCGGGTGGTTGCGACCCCAGCTGCGCGGGCCCCATTGCTCCTCCGGGACGAACAGCGCCGGCATCAGCGCCTCGAACATGTCGCCGCCCCAGGTCGGCACGAACCGCTGGCCGGCGTACTGGTAGGCGCCCTCGAACACCGGGACGCCGAGGTAGCTGCGGTTCTCCCCGACCGCCTGCTGCTTCTGCCAGTTCCAGTCACAGGTGTTCGGGAATGTGCGCCAGGTGGCGAAGTAGTGCTCCGCCGGGATCTGGCCGCGGGCGATGCCGATGTAGCTGGCGATCCGCGGCTCGGTGTTGGTGATGTCGTAGTGGTTGCAGGTGTACCAGACGTCCGGACCGCGATCGCGGTAGTTGCCGACCACCGAGCAGTCCGGCGGCACCTCGTCCCAGAAGCCGCCGCGGATCAGGCCGGGCAGCCCGGGCCCCTTCGCGTCCGGGTTGTAGTAGAAGCCGAAGTCCATCGGGTCGAGCAGCGCCTCGGCCGGGCGGCGCAGCGACGGGTCGGCGGTGCGCACCACCATCAGCGCCGCCGCCAGCCAGCCATTGTCCACACTGGACAGGAACGGGTGCACCGCGCTGCCGTCCACCGGCCAGACCCGCAGCTTGGCGCCATCGGCCGGGTCGTACCAGTTGTAGAACATGCCCGACGCCGGGTGCCGGTCCAGCCGGGACAGCGCGCGCAGGGTCGACGCCAACCGGGCGTGCGCCTCGGCCGGGCCGATCAGGCCGACGTCGCGCGCCGCCACCGTGCTCCACAGGTAGGCACCGATGTTCGTCGGCGAGGTGTACCGGCTGCGGCTGGCCGCGGTCAGGTCGTCGTTCATGTTGTCCGCCGGCAGCCCGGTCGCCGGGTTCACCATCGCAACCATCGAGCGCCAGGTGTCGGCGGCGTACCGCAACAGCGTCGCCTGATCCGCCCGGCTCAACCCGGACTGTCCACTCTGGATGGCGGCAGCCGGCGCCGCCGCGGCGGCCGTCCCGGTGCCGAGCAGGAGCGCCGCACAGCCCGCCACGACTGCGGTGCGAATTGGTCTCATCGCGGTTCCTTCCGCCGGTGTCACTTGAGCCCGGTCATAGCGATGCCCTGCACGAAGTGCCGCTGCAGGGCGACGAACACGGCCAGCACCGGCAGCACGGTGACCGCCGAACCGGCCAGCAGCAGGCCGTACTGGGATCGGTTCTGGCCGATGCTGTAGAGCGCCAGCGCGACCGGCAGCGTGTACTTGTCCTCGGTCTGCGCGGCGACCAGCGGCCAGAGGAAGTTGTTCCAGGAGCCGAGGAAGGTGAGGATGCCCAGCGTCGCCAGCGCCGGGCGGGTCAGCGGCGCGATCACGTTGGCGAAGATGCGGAACTCACCGGCACCGTCCACTCTGGCCGCGTCGATCAGGTCGTCCGGCAGGCCGGCGATGTACTGCCGCATCAGGAACACGCCGAACGGCATCGCGACCGCCAGCGCCGGCAGGATCAGCCCGGCGTACGTGTTGACCAGATGCAGGTTGCTGACCAGCACGAACTGCGGCACCAGCAGCACCACGTACGGCACCATCAGCATGCCGAGCACCAGCCCGAAGAGTGCCCGCTTGCCGGCGAACTCCAGCTTGGCCAGCGCGTAGCCGAGCATCGCGCAGACCACCAGGTTCGCCGCCGTGACCGCACCGGCCACCAGCACGGAGTTGAGGAAGTAGCGGGGGAAGTCCAGCCGGGAGAACAGCTGGCGGTAGTTGTCCAGGGTGACGTGGTTCGGCAGCCAGGTCGGCGGCAGTTGGCGCAGCTCGCCCTCGGTCTTGACCGAGCCGAGCAGCATCCAGACGAACGGCCCGGCGACCACGATCAGGCCCAGCCCGAGGGCGGTGTAGACCCAACCCCGGCCGCCCCGCCGCCGCGGCCGGACCGCGCGATCGTCCACTGTGGTCATTCCGTCACCTCCGCCCACGAACCGGCGCGTCCGGACGCTGGCCGAGCAGCCGGAACTGCAGCATGGTCAGCAGCACGATCGTGGCGAAGAGCAGGTAGCTCATCGCGGCGGCGTAGCCGTAGTTGCCGAAGCCGAACTGGTTGTAGATGTCGTACGACACCGAGAGCGTCTTGTTCAGCGGCTTGCCCTGGGTCAGGACGAACGGCTCCTCGAAGAACTGCAGGTAGCCGATCCCGGTTATGACCGCGCCGAAGAGCAGGGTCGGGCGCAGCATCGGCAGCGTCACGAAGCGGAACCGGGACCAGCCGCTGGCACCGTCCACATCGGCCGCCTCGTACAGCTGCGCCGGGATCGCCTGCAGGCCGGCCAGGAAGATGACCATCAGGAAGCCCATGTTCCGCCAGGTGGCCATCGCGATGATCGCCGGCATCGACCAGAACTGGCTGCCCAGCCAGTTCGGCCCGGTGATGCCGACCAGACCGAGCAGCTGGTTCAGCAGGCCGGCAGTCGGCTCCAGGAGGAACCGCCAGAGCACCGCGATCGCGATGATGCTGGTGACCACCGGCAGGTAGTAGCCGACCCGGAAGAACGTGCGCAGCCGGTTCACCCCGCTGTTCAGCGCGACGGCGACGGCCAGCGCCAGGCACATCGTCAGCGGCACGGCGACCCCGACGAAGTAGACGGTGTTCAGCACCGCCTGCCCGAACACCTCGTCGGAGAACAGCTTGGTGTAGTTGCGCAGCCCGGCGAAGTTCACCGCGAGCGGGTGCCGCAGGTCCGAGCTGCGGATGTCGGTGAAGCTGAAGATGAACGAGGAGAGCACCGGCACCGCGACGAACGTGGCGAACAGCAGCACGAACGGCAGCGCGAACCCCCACGCGGCCAGGCCCTGGTTCCGCCGCACCCGGCTCCGCCCCCGGCCCGGGGTCCGGCCCCGGCCCGAGGCCCGGCTCCGGGTGCGGGCCCGGCCGGCGGCTAGAGACCCGCCCGGCGGGCCGGCGGCCGTGCCACCCGCCACAGCGGCACGGTCGGCCGGCCCGCCTGCCCCTGGCGCCGGCACGGTGGTGCCCGCCGGGCCGGTCAACCCATCCACCGGCTGCCGACCGCCGGACCGGTCGGCAGCGCTGCCGGCACGGACCACCTCACGCTCCGGTGCCGATCTGACTCGCCTTCTGCTGCATGGCCTTCGCGGCGCCGCTGCCGGTCTCACCGCTCTGGGTGGCCTTCTCCACCTCGCCGTCGATGACGCTGGCCACCTGTTCCCAGGTGGACACCGTCGGCGGCGACTTCGCGTCGTTCAACTGCTGGCCGAACTGCGACAGCATTGGGTCGGCCTTGAGCGCCGCGTCATCCCAGGACGCCTTGACCGCCGGCAGGTCGGTGGCCGTCTGGTACCACTTCACCTGCGTCTCGGGCTTGCTCAGGTACTGGACGAACTTCCAGGCCGAGTCGCGGTTCTTGCTGTCCTTGAAGACCACCAGGTCGCCACCGCCGACGAACGAGGTGCCGGCCTGCTCCTTCGGCATCTGGGCCAGGCCCACCTTGTCCATGAAGGCCGCCCCGCCCTGGTCCTTGAGGATGCCGAGGTGCCAGGGGCCGGAGATGAACGAGCCGATCGTCCCGTTGATGAAGCCCTGTTCGAGCTGGCCCTGGGCCAGGTCCTTCGGCGAGATGCCGGAGGTGAAGAACGACCGGTAGTAGTCCAGCGACTTGGCCATCTCCGGGCTGTCCAGGGTGAAGTTCTTGTTGGCGCTGTCGGTCAGCGAGGCGCCGTTCTGCCAGGCGAACGGGAGGAAGGTCTGCCAGGAGCCCTGGCCGCCCGGCTGCAGGTAGATCCCCCACTTCGCCTTCGCCTTCTGCTGCAGGCCGGTGGCGAACGCGGACAGGTCGGCCTGGGACGCCGGCGGCTGCACACCGGCCCGCTGCGCCAGGTCCTTCCGGTAGTAGATCAGCCGGGTCTCCACGTACCAGGGCACGCCGAAGGAGGTGCCGTTGACCGCCGTGGTGTCCCAGGCGCCGGGGAAGAACTGGCTCTTGTCGACGACATCGGGGGTCGGGTCGAGGGCACCGGTCTTGGCGAACTCGCCCATCCAGGTGGTGCCGATCAGGCTCACGTCCGGCGTCTGCCGGGCCGCGATCGAGGTCGCGATCTTGTCGTGCGCCGCGTCCCAGGGCACCGGTGTGATCTTCACGCTGACCCCGGGGTTGGCCGCCTCGAAGTCCTTTGCCAGCACGGAGAGCTTCTCGCCCTCGGTGCCCATCGCCCAGACCGTGATGGTGCCGGTTGCCGCGCCGCCGGTGACGCTCCGGGCTTGTTCATCGCCGGAGTCCCCGCTGTTCCGGCCACAGCCGGTCAGCATCATGCCGGCCACGCACAGTAGGGCAACTGCGCGGCTCCGCCGCAGCTCGCTCATCGCGCCTCCTCGTGGCGGTCCTTTGTGGTCAGTGGTCTCCGCAGCTCGCCCGGATGACCACCTCGGTGTGCAGTACGTCGTGCCGGGCCGCGACCCGGTCGCCGACAATGCGCTCGTCCAGCGCGCGGGCGGCCCGGCCACCCAGCTCCCGCATCGGCTGCCGCACGGTGGTCAGCCCGGGGCGGGCGTACCGGGCGGCCATGATGTCGTCCCAGCCGGTGATCGCGACATCGCCGGGGACCGAGAGGCCCAGCTCCTCGGCCGCCAGCAGCGCGCCGAGCGCGATCTCGTCGTCCGCGCAGACCAGTGCCTGCGGGCGGCTGCGCGCCGCGGACAGCAGCCGGCGCGCCACCGCCTGCCCGGACTCCTCACTGAACCCGCACGGCACCGGCTGCCGCGGCCGGACGCCGCGCTCGGTCAGCACTCCGGCCAGGCCGGCCCAGCGGGTGGCGGTGTCCGGGGAGGACTCCGGATCGCCGAGGAAGGCCAGTCGGCGGTAACCGTGGTCGAGCAGGTGCCCGGCCAGCTGCCGGGCGCTGGCCAGGTTCTCCGCGCTGATCGTGTCCACCCCGGCAACCGCGGGGCGGGCCAGCAGTACCACCGGAACGCCCATCGCGACGACCTCGTCCACCACCTCGTCGCGCACCGTCCGGCCGAAGATGACCAGACCGTCCACACGGGACGCCAGGTCGAGCACCCGGCCGCGGACCGCCTCCCGGCCGTGCGTGGAGAGGATCAGCACCGAGCGGCCCAGTTCGGCCGCGACCTCCTCGTAGCCGACGACAACCTCGGCGTAGTAGGGGCCGGAGAGGTCGGGGAAGACGATGCCGTTGGCCGCGTGCCGGCGCTCGGCCAGCCCGCGGCCGAGCCGGCTGGGCACGAACCGCAGCGTGTCGATGGCCTCCAGCACCCGGTCACGGGTCTCGCCGGCGACCGGGCCGCTGTCCCGCATGACCCGGGACACGGTGGTGATCGACACGCCCGCGTGCGCCGCGACCTGGTAGATAGTGACACCTTGCGGCGCGCTGGAAGGGCCGTTCGGATGAGCCGACCCGGCCCGTTCGGCGCCCGCTTCGACCGCCCGGCGGCTAGGCACCGGTGGCGGGGCTTTCGCTGGGTGTAAGCGCTTTCACATCCGGTAGTATCCCATGGCGCGCGATGTATGTGAACAGGCTGTTACATTCCGCCAAACACCCGCTGCGTCCCGTGACCGTATTGGCCCGGACGGCCGGGGCGGCCAGCGCCAGATGGCCGGTCGCGAATTAGCCCGCCAGCTCGGCGCGCCTGCCGCGCCCGGCGTCTTGCCCGAGCAACCGTGTACCCCTGACCGGGCGGCCCGGTCTCTTCGGCGACCGCACGAGCCGCCGGCCGGCCGCCGGCGGAATCCGAAACGGGGGACCCGGATGATCAGTTCGAAACTCAGGGTGGCCGGGCTCGGAGCAGCCGGACTGGCCGCGCTGGCGATCGCCGTACCGGCCGCTGCCGCCGGCCCGGACCGGCAGCGGGGCACCGACCGCGGGCCTGCCCTCGATGCCGCCGCCCGCGCCTACCTGACCGTCTACCCGCAGCTGTCAGCGGCCGCCGCCCGGGCGGCCGCGGCCGGGCAGGAAGCCCGCAAGTCGCTCTACCGCGCGCTCGACGCGGCCACCTTCGGCGGCGCCTGGTTCGACCCACCGAGCGGGCAGCTGCACATCCTGGCCACCACCCCGGCCGCGGGTGACCGGGCCGCCGCGGTCGGCGCCCGGCTCGGGCTGCGGGTGCGGACGCACCCCGCCCGCCACAGCTTCGCCGCGCTGCAGCGGCAGGCGGACACCCTGCGCGCCGGCGGGGCCACCTCGGGCCGGGCCGCCGACGCCGAACTGGGCCAGGCGGCCCGCGGGCAGGTCGGCATCGACGTGGCCGGCAACCGGGTGCTGGTGGCCGTGCCGGCCAACCGGCTCGCGGCGCTGCGGCCCGCCGCCCGGGCCGCCCGGCCGGGCGGTGTCGAGCTGATCGCCGACCCGGGCCGGCGCACCCAGTTGGACGCCGGCTGCACCGCCCGGACCGCCTGCGACTGGACCGTCCGGGCCGGTGCCGCCCTATGGACCGGCGCGCCCGGCAGCAACGTCTGCTCGGTCGGCTTCACCGCCCGGGACGCCAGCAACCAGCGGTACGTCTACACCGCCGGGCACTGCTCCGGCGGCAACGGGATCACCTGGGGAACCGGCGCCACCGCGATCGGTCCGATGTCGAACTCGGTGCAGACCGGCGCGCTGGACGCCAGCATCATCAAGGTCACCAACGCCTGGTTCGGCTACGACGCCGGCGGTGAGATCTACAACGAGTACGCCGGCAAGCGGTCGGTGGCGCTGACCGCGGTGGCCCCCACCCTCGGCTTCATCTGGGCCGGCGACGCGGTCTGCCTCGCGGCCAACTTCCCGGCGCCGAACGGCCCGAACTACTGCGGCGTGGTCGACACCGCGAGCGACCCGGCGGTCAACGGCATGGTCCGGGTGACCGGGCTGGACGGCTGCCCGGGCGACAGCGGCGGCGGCTGGTACTGGCTGCCGTCGTCGGGCAACCGGTACGGCTACGGCCTGCACAGCCGCAGCGACGTGGGCTGCCACGGCTCGGACGGCGGCTCGCACTCCTGGTTCAGCGCGCTGCCGACGATCAAGGCCGGTTTCACCCCTACCCTGACGGTGGAAACCCGCCTGAAAGGTATGACAACGGTGCGGCTTGCCGGCCGGACCGACCCAGCCGCACCGGCAGCCCGGCCGGACGCACCAGTTCTCAGCACCGGCAACGGTGCGGCTGCCCCCACCCCGGTTCAGGTGGCTTCCGTAGTGGAATCCGGCCGCCGGTGCGGCAGCCTGGAGCTGTGCCCGAGACAACCACGCTCCGACCCCGGGTCCGCACCGCCGTCCGGCCGCTGACCGACTGGCGGACGCTGGTGCGGCTCGGCTACCTGCTGACCGGGCTGCCGATGGCGTTCGTCACCGGGTACCTGCTGCTGTTCGCGCTGCCGCTCAGCATCGTGATCGCGGTGGCCAGCACGGTGCTGCCGCTGGTGCTGACCTCGATCATCCGGGCCATCTCGGCGGTACTCGACCGGATCTTCCGGCTGATCGTCCGGCACCCGCTGTTCGACCCGAACCGGCCGCTGCCGCCGGCCCGGGTGGACCGGCTGCGCCGCCGGGTCATCGACCCGGCCGGCTGGCTGGTGCTGGTGCTACCGGTGGCCTGGGGCGTCGCCGCGGTCGAGCGGTTCCTGGCCGGCCGGCTGGCCGACACCGACATCCCCTCCCCGTACCTGCTCTCCGCACCGTCCACAGGCGACACCGTCGCGGCCTGGTATCGCGGCCGCACGGCGCGGGCGGCGACCTGGCGCGATCTCGGTTTCGCCGTGCTGGCGGTACCGCTCGGGCTGATCTGGGCGGCCAGCGTGTACCTGATGTTCATCGCCCCGGTGCTGCTCGCGTCCACCCTGATCTGGTACTGGTTCGCGCCCGGCGCGGCCGCCGACCTCGGCGAGACGATCGGGATCCACGCGGACACGCTGCCGAAGGTGCTGCTGGTCGGCGGGATCGGCCTGGTCGCCGTGCCGATCCTGATCGGCCCGCTGCGGGTGATCGCCCGGGCCCGGGCCCGGCTGGCCGCCCGGCTGCTGGACGTCGACCCGTACGCCGAGGTGAACCGGCGGCTGGCCGCACAGGTGACCGAGCAGCGGACCGCCCGGGCCGCGGCGGTCCGGGTGGCCGACAGCGAGCAGCAGCGGATCGAGCGGGACCTGCACGACGGCGCGCAGCAGCGACTGGTCGCGCTCGCGCTGGACCTCAGCCGGGCCAAGCGGAAGTTCACGACCGACCCGGAGCAGGCGTACGCGCTGGTGGACGAGGCGCAGCAGGAGGCGAAGCGGGCCATCGTGGAGCTGCGCAACCTGGCCCGCGGCATCCGGCCGCCGATCCTCACCGACCGCGGCCTGGACGCGGCGATCTCGGCGCTGGCCGGCCGCGCCTCGGTGCCGATCGAGGTGGACGTCCGGCTGTCGCAGCGCCCGCCGCCACCGGTGGAGTCGGCCGCCTACTTCGTGGTGGCGGAGGCGCTGACCAATGTGGACAAACACGCGCAGGCCGAACGGGCGGCGATCTGGGTCACCCGCACCGGCGACCGGCTGGTGATCGAGATCCGGGACAATGGCCGCGGCGGGGCCGCCGCGTCCGGGCACAGCGGGCTGACCGGGCTGGCCGACCGGGTGGCCTCGCTGGACGGCTCGCTGCAGATCACCAGCCCGGTCGGCGGGCCGACCATCATCCACGCGGAGCTGCCATGCGAGTCCTGATCGCGGAAGATTCCGTCCTGCTCCGGGCCGGCCTGGAGCGGCTGCTCGCCGACGAGGGATTCGACGTGGTCGGCACCGTCCACGATGGACCGAGCCT
The DNA here is from genome assembly GCA_963714145.1 of uncultured Actinomycetota bacterium. Taxonomy (GTDB): domain Bacteria; phylum Actinomycetota; class Actinomycetes; order Mycobacteriales; family CADCTP01; genus JBBWZH01. The sequence continues at coordinate 6,899,029 of OY970235.1, forward strand.
GGTCAAGGCGGCCGCCGCGCTGCACCCGGACCTGGCCATTGTGGACATCCGGATGCCGCCGACGCACACCGACGAGGGGCTGCGGGCCGCGCTGGAGGTGCGCCGGATGATGCCGGAGATCGGCATCATGATCCTCTCCCAGTACGTCGAGGAGCGGTACGCGCTGGAGCTGATCGAGGCCAACCCGGCCGGCATCGGCTACCTGCTCAAGGACCGGGTGGTCGAGGTGGACGAATTCCTCGCCGCGCTGCACCGGGTCGACCAGGGCGGCACCGTGCTCGACTCCGAAGTAGTCGGTCAACTGCTCGGCCGGCGCCGCCGGAAGAGCCCGCTGGACACGCTCACCCCGCGCGAGCGGGAGGTGCTGGCGCTGCTCGCCGAGGGCCGCACCAACACCAGCATCGCCAAGCACCTGTTCATCACCGACCGCGCGGTGGAGAAGCACATCACCAACATCTTCACCAAGCTCCAACTGCCGGACAGCCCGGACGACCACCGGCGCGTCCTCGCCGCTCTCACCCACCTGCGGGAGTAGGCCGCCCGCCGCGGGCCCCGCCACCGGTGCCCGCCGCTGGCCCCGCCGCCGCCGGGCGGGGGCGGCCCGGCTGCCCCACTGCCCGCCGCTGGCCCCGCCGCTGGGCGGGGGCGGCCCGGCTGCCCCACCATGGCGGTATGGGACCCAGTGCGCTGGACGCGGACGTCGTGGTGGTCGGTCTCGGTGCGATGGGCAGCCAGGCGCTCTGGCGGCTGGCCGGAAGGGGCGCGCGGGTGCTGGGGGTCGACCAGTTCCCGCCCGGGCACGACCGCGGCTCCAGCCATGGCGAGACCCGGATCATCCGCACCGCGTACGCCGAGGGGCCGGAGTACGTCCCGCTGGTGCAGGAATCCTGGCGGCTCTGGGCGGAACTGGCCGCGCGCACCGGCGCCGACCTGATCCGGCGCACCGGCGGGCTGATGCTCGGGCCGGCCGACTCGACCACGGTGGCCGGGCCGATCGAGTCGGCGCGCCGGCACGGGCTGCGGTACGAGGTGCTCGGCGCGGCCGAGGTGCGCCGCCGCTACCCGCAGCACCGGTTCGCCGCCGGCACCGGCTTCGTCGAGGCGGACGCCGGGGTGCTGTACCCGGAGCTCGCGGTGCGGGCGGCGGTCCGGGCGGCGACCGCGGCCGGCGCCCAGACGATGATCGGCCTGCCGGTGACCGAGATCGGGCCGGACCCGAGCCGGCCCTGGGTCCGGGTCGCCGGCCGGACGCTGGTGGCCCGGCACGTGGTCGTCGCGGCCGGCGCGTGGACCGGCCGGTTGCTGCCCGCGCCGGCCGGCGGGCTGGCCAGCCGGCTGCGGCCGGTGCGGCGGGTGCTGGGCTGGTTCGTCGCCGACCGTCCGGCCGACTTCGCGCCGGACCGGTTCCCGGTCTACATCCGGTCCGGCGGCGACGGCGTCGAGGCGGCCGTCTGGTACGGCTGCCCGCAGGTGGACGGCAGCACGGTCAAGATCGGGCTGCATGTCCGGCAGGGGTTGGACGAGCCGGCCAACCCGGTCGCCGGGCCACGCCGGCCGGACGCCGCCGACGGCCGGGCGCTGGCCGGGATAGTCGCGAACACCCTGGTCGGGCTGCGGCCGGACCCGGTGAGGCTGGTGTCCTGCATGTACACCCTCACCCCGGACCAGCACTTCGTGCTCGGGCCACGCACCGACCTGCCCGGCCTGACCCTGCTGGCCGGCTTCTCCGGGCACGGCTTCAAGTTCGCCCCGGTGGTCGGCGAGATCGCCGCGCAGCTGGCGCTGACCGGCGGCTGCCAGCTGCCGATCGGCCTGTTCGACCCGCACCGGTTCGACCAGCCGGCCGGCGCCCCGGGCTGACCGCCCGAGATCGCCGGCCGGCCGCACTGCCGGCCGGCGGCACTGGCGGCCGGCCGCACTGGCGGCCGGCTGCGGTGGCGGCCGGCGACCCGCGGGCTGGACTGCCGGTGGGCTCAGCTGAGTTCGATGTAGTCCAGCTCGGCGAACCCGGTGCCGCCGGCGAACGACGGGGCGCCCTTGGCCAGCCGGATGACGTTGTACCCGGCGCGCAGGCTGAGCGTGGTACTGACGGTCGGCCCGAACTGGCCCCAGCCGGCGGTCGGCGGGTAGCTGATCGTCGTCCACGGGCCGCCGTTGAAGGCCAGCCCCTGGGTCGAGGTGGCGCCGGTGCCGTTCGCGTAGCCGATCCGCATCGTGTACGTCCGCGCGGTCGGCACATTGACGATGAAGTCGACGTAGCTGGCGGTGCGCACGTCGCCGGTGTTGTCGATCTGCCCGACGTACCCGCCGGCCGAGGCGCTGCCGCTGCCGAACCGGTTGGCCCGGAAGATCGCGGCGTTCTCCGCCTCGTACCGCTGCTGGAAGCTGGGCACCCCGCTGGTCGGCTGGATCACCAGGTGGTAGGCGCTGGTCGCCACCATGTTCGGCACCGGGACGGTCAACTCGCCATTCGTGACGGTCGCGGTCGTGGTGGAGATGACGGTCGGTGCGGCGACCGCGGTGAACCGGCCGGACGCGGGCGTCGACTCCAGCCGCACCTGCACGCTGCTGCCCACTGTGGACAGTCCGGTGACTCGCACGCTGTTGGTGCCGGAGCCGCCGCCGAGCACGATCTGGACGATTCGTCGGGTCGGGTCGGTGGCGGCGAACCCGTCCAGCCCGGTCTGCGCGGGCGGCGTGGTCACCACCATGTTGCCGGCCATGTCGCCGTACCACTTGTAGAGCCACCAGCTGCCGGTCGGCTGGTTGTTCACGGTTAGCCCGTTCACCGTGCCGTACTCGAACCAGAACGCACGCGCGGCGTTGTCCACGCCGCCACGCTCGAACTTGGCGATGTAGCCGGCCACCGGGCCGGGCTGGTCGACCTCGGTCGGCGTCGCGTACTCGTTGATGGAGATCCGGCGCGGGCTGATCCCGAGCGAGGCCTCGAGCGCCCGGTAGGCGGCGATGTCGCCGGCGATGCTGGACGCGGCGGTCAGCTCGTGCCAGCTGATGATGTCCGGCAGCGTGTTGGCGGCCTTGGCGGCGGTCAGGAAGGAGCGGATGAACGTGGCGTTGTAGTGGGTCGTGCTCGGCCCGACGATCGGGGTGAGCGGGTCGCGGGCCCGCACCTGGCGGAAGGTCCGGGTCCAGCCGGTGTTGAAGTCACCGGCCGCGCCGGTGTTCCAGGTGAAGTCCGGCTCGTTCCACAGCTCCCAGCCGCTGATGTTGCTGACCGAGCCGGCGGCCAGCCGCCGGCTCACCTGGGTGTCCACTTTGGACATCCAGTCGGCCCAGCTGACCCACCGGTACGGGAAGTCCGGGTAGATGTCCGGCATCCGGATGTATTCGGCCGCGCCGACCCGGGTGGCCTGCGGCGCGACCAGCAGCGCGTCACCCCCGGGTGGCTGGCCGTTGGGCCGCTGCCCGACTCCCGGTGCCGGCTGGGTGAGCGTGTTCAGCCGCAGCGGCAGCAGGGTGCTGTCGGCCGGCCGGTTGCCCTCGGCGAGGGCGTACAGGCCCCCGGCGGCCACGTGGCTGACCGGGCGGAACGCCGTGCCGGCCGCCACGACCAGGGTCTGGCCGGCGGCTTCGGCGGGGGTGGTGAGGCCCGCGAGAGCGGTGATCAGGAGGGCGGTCGCGAGTGCGACCCGGAGTGTCCTGTGATGCACGGTGTACCTCGCTTGGGTGGGAGCGCAGCCCGGAGGATCGCTGTCCGTCCGGTGCCCGCCGCGCACCGCATGCCGCTGGGGCCTGCCTCGTCAGAGCCCAGGTTCGGAAAGTCGAGAAACCGATTTCTGGCAGGCTATGAGCGATCGTTCCCGAGAGTCAAGGATTGTCAGGCCTATTCATTTCGTCCGCCGTACGGACCGGAACGAATCGATTCCGGCAACCGGACTAGGAAACTCGGAAACTCAGTCCGCCACCGGCGATCGGGTGGCCGGGCGGACCAGATCGGCGGGGCCGTTCCGCAGCGCCGGCCGACGCCGTAGCGTGTCTGTTTATGCACGGTAGGGCGCAGCCCGGATCGAAAACCCGCCTTTGGGTGGCGGTCGGCCTGCTCGTCGTGCTGCTCGGCTGGCTGGTGCCCAACCCGCTGCCGTGGCGGTCCCCGTTCGAGGGCCGTGGTGCCGGCAGCGAGGCTCCCGGTGCGGGCGGCCGGCCCGGCCTGGCCGCCGGTGCCGAGATCGCCGCCCGCACCAACCGGAGCATCTCGCCGCCGCCGGTCGCCAGCCCCACCCCGCCGCGGCCGGTCGGGGTGCCGGACGCGTTCAAGGGCCGCTGGCACGGGCACGGGGTGAACTTCGTCGGCACCGGCAACTTCGACACCGTGGTCACCTTCCGGGCGCAGACGGCCACCAGCGTGGTGGCCACCGCCGACTTCCCGAACCTCGGCTGCCAGGAGGCCTGGCAGCTGCAGAAGAGCACGCCTACCGTGCTCACCCTGGCGGCCACCCTGGCGCAGGGGCCGTGCGTGCAGCGGCCGCTGCAGGTGCAGGTCAAGCTGCTGGACGCGAAGCGGATCTACGTGCAGTGGAAGCTGGCGAACGACGTCGTCGAGTCGGAGGCGACGCTGACCCGGGTCCCCTGATCCAGGCCCGCTGACCCGGCTCGACCGACCCGGCCTCCCGCCCGCAGACTCGCCGCCCGCAGACTCGCCCGCCCGCAGACTCGCCCGCCCGCAGACTCGCCGGCCGCAGACTCCGGGTCAGCTGGCGGCCGTGGCGACCGCCGCTGGCGCGTCACGTCGGGCGTACGCGGCCTTGGGCAGGTGGTAGGCGAGGTCCACCGCGGTGTCGGTCGCCTCGTCTTCGTCCAGCCGGTGCTCGGTGACCAACCGGGCCAGCGCACCGGCATCCACCCGGCGGGCCAGGTCGTGCCGGGCCGGGATCGACGCGTAGGCCCGGGTGTCGTCCACGAAGCCGGTGGTGTTGTAGAAGCCGGCGGTCTCGGTGCTCAGCTCGCGGAACCGGCGCAGCCCGTCCGGGCTGTCCAGGAACCACCACGGCGCGCCGAGCCGGACGGCCGGGTAGACGCCGGCCAGCGGGGCCAACTCCCGGCTGAACGTGGTCTCGTCCACGGTGAACAGCACCAGCCGGAACTCCGGCCGGCGACCGAACGCCTCCAGCAGCGGGCGCAGGCTGAGGGTGAACTCGGTCGCGAGTGGGATGTCGAAACCGCGGTCCGAGCCGTACGCGGCCTGGATGCCGCGGTCGTGGTCGCGCAGCACGCCCGGGTGCAGCTGCATCACCAGCCCGTCCACGCAGGCCATCTCAGCCTGGACGAACAGCAGGTGCGCGGCGAAAGCGACGGCGGCCGGGGCGGCCAGTGGCTGCTGCCGGGCGGCCGCGAACAGCCGGGCCGCTTCCGCCTCGGGCAGCGGGCTGGTCTGCGCGCTCTGCTGGCCGTGGTCGCTGGCCAGCGCGCCGGCCGCCGCGAACGCCTGCCGGCGCAACCGCAACGCGTGCAGGAAGCCGGCGTAGCTGCCGGTGTCCACATCGGCCAGCCGGCCCAGCAGGTCCACTTCGTCCGTCCACTCGGGATGGTCGAGCCGGGCCAGCGCGTCCGGGCGGAAGGTCGGGATCACCCGGCCGGCCAGGCCGTCCGCGTGCAGCCGGTGATGGTGCTCCAAAGTGGACGTTGCCGGGTCGGTGGTGGACAGCAGCTCGATCCGGAACCGGTCCAGCAGCGCGCGCGGGCGCAGTGCCGGATCGTCCAGCCGGGCACTGATCTGGTCGTACAGCTCGTCCGCGGTCTCCGCCGAGGGGGCCAGCCGGACACCGAAGACCTCGACCAGCTCGTGCTCCAGCCAGTACCGGCTGGGCGTGCCGCGGAACAGGTGCCAGTGCGCGCAGAACCGGCGCCAGATCGCCCGCGGGTCGGCCTCGACCGGCTGCCCGCCGGGCCCGGCGATGCCCAGCTCCGCCGGGGTCACCCCCTGCGAGAACAGCATCCTGGTCACGTAGTGGTCCGGCACCACCAGCAGCTGGGCCGGGTCGTCGAACCGCTCGTCGGCGGCCAGCAGTTCGGCCGGGACGTGGCCGTGCATGCAGACCAGCGGCAGCTCCCGGGTGGCCTGGTAGATCCGGCGGGCAACGGCCCGGATGGTGGGCTCGGCGGGCAGCGCCCGGTCGGGATGCAAAGCCAGTGACTTCATCCGCGCGCTCCTCCCGCGGCCGGGGCTGCGTCAGAATGAAAAGGATTGCAGTTGCAGCATGTGCCGAGTGGGCGCTGTCTGGCAAGCACTTCGCAAGCAGGTCTTGACATTGTTCTGAAATCGGTTGGACACTCTGCGGCCATAGCCCAGCGTGGGGCGAGATGGCTCAGCGTGGGGCAAGGAGGTCCCATTGGCTGCGACGATCCGAGACGTTGCCCGAGCCGCCGGGGTGTCCCCGTCGACGGTGTCGCGGGCCCTGGCCAGTTCCGAGCTGGTCAACCCGGCCACCCGCGAGCGGGTACAGCAGGCGGCCGACCGGCTCGGCTACCGGCCGAACCGGGCCGCCCGCGGGCTGATCACCGGCCGCACCGGCAACCTCGGCCTGATCGTTCCAGACCTGGCCAACCCGTTCTTCCCGAGCATCGTGAAGGGCATCCAGGCCCGCGCCCGGCAGCTCGACTACGCGGTCTTCCTGGCCGACAGCGACGAGGACGCCGCCGCCGAGCCGGCTCTGGTCCGGGCGCTGGCCAAGCAGGTGGACGGCATGGTGCTCTGCTCGCCCCGGATGACCGAGGCCGACCTGCTGGCGGTCAGCGCCGAGACCACGCTGGTGCTGGTGAACCGGCGGGTCGGCGCGCTGCCGGCACTGACCCTGGACAACGCCGGCGGGATGCGGCAGGCGATCGCGCACCTGCAGGCGTTGCAGCACGTCCGGGTCGCCTGGGTGGGCGGGCCGCGCGACTCCTGGTCCAACCGGGAACGCCGGCGGGCCCTGCGCACGGCTACCGCGGCCGCCGGCATGGAGCTGGTCGACACCGGCAACTTCGCGCCCCAGTACGAGGGCGGGGTGGCCGCCGCCGACCTGGTCGTGGCCGCCGGCGTGACCGCGGTCATCGCCTACAACGACCTGATGGCGCTCGGCGTGCTGAGCCGGCTGCGGGCCCGCGGCATCGCCGTGCCGGATCAGATCAGCGTGGTCGGCACCGACGACATCCCGCTGTCCGGGATGGCCAACCCGGCGCTGACCACCGTGGCGCTGCCCAAGGAAGCTGCCGGCCGGCAGTCGGTCGACCTGCTGATGTCGGTGCTGCACGAGAGCGACGACACCGCACCGGCCCGCCGCGAGCTGCCCACCCAACTACTCGTCCGCGACTCGACCGGGGTCGCGCCACCCGCCCACCCCTGAGGCGTCCCGGCTTTGCAGGCCACGGCTGCTGACGGCCACCGCCCCGCTCGCCGGGGCATGACGAAGGGACCCGCTATGCGCGGCACCCGACACGGTCCGCTGATTGCTGCTGCACTCACTGTGCTCGCCGTCACCGCCGCCTGCGGCGCGCCGAGTTCCGGCGGCTCCAACCAGCCGGCCGGCGACGCGCCTGACAAGCCGAGCAAGGCGGTGACGCTGAACATCCTCGACGTCGCCGGCAACCTGCAGCTGACCCAGGGCATGATCGACGAATTCGTCAAGGCCAGCCCGGACGTGGTGGCCAAGGTGACCTACTCCAAGTCCACCGCGCCGGAGATGCCCGGCAAGATCAAGGCACAGCAGAGCGCCGGCAAGGTGGACATCGACCTGGTGCTGACCGGGGTGGACGGTCTGGCCGCCGGCATCGACCAGAACCTGTGGACGCCGCTGCTGCCCAAGTACGCCGACCGGCTGGCCGGGATGAAGGACTACCTCGAGCCGGCCGCCGCCATGCAGAAGCTGGCCGGCAACTACGGCGTCGAGGTCACCTACTACCCGTCCGGGCCGTTCATCGAGTACCTGCCGGCGAAGGTGCCGAACCCGCCGACGAGTGCGCAGGCGCTGCTGGACTACGCGAAGGCGCACCCCGGCAAGGTGCAGTACGCCCGGCCGGCCAACTCCGGCCCGGGCCGCACGCTTCCTGATGGGATTGCCTTACATCCTCGGCGATTCCGACCCGAAGGACCCGGTCAACGGCTGGACGAAGACCTGGGCGTACCTGAAGGAGCTGAACAAGTACGTCAGCTACTACCCGTCCGGCACCACCGAGACGATGAAGAACCTGGCCAGCGGATCGGCCGACATCATCGCCAGCACCACCGGCTGGTACATCAACCCGCGGGTGCTCGGCACCGTGCCGGCCGAGGCGAAGATCCGGCACGCTGCAGGGCTTCCACTGGGTCACCGACGCGCACTACGCGGTCGTCCCGAATGGAGTGTCGGCGGACAAGCAGGCCGCGGTGCTGCTGCTGCTCAAGTCGATGCTCACCCCGCAGCAGCAGGCGAAGGCCTACGACAACGGGTACTTCTACCCCGGCCCGGCGATCAAGGACGTGACCGTCGCGATGGCGCCGGAGAAGAGCCAGAAGGCGCTCGGCCACGTACGGCGACCCCGAGTTCGACCAGCTCATCGCGAACACCCCGAAGGAGGTGCCGCTGGACGCGAAGGCGCTGGTGACCGCGTTCAGCACCTGGGACCGCGAGATCGGCAGCGGCAAGGCGAAGTAGTCATGGCCGTCTCGACCCCGCAGCGGTTCGCGGAACTGCGGTTGGCCGGTGTCGGGCGCCGGTTCGGCGCCACCACCGCACTGTCCGATCTGGACCTGACGATCCGGTCCGGCGAGTTCGTCGCCCTGCTCGGCCCGTCCGGCTGCGGCAAGTCGACCGCGCTGAACTGCCTGGCCGGGCTGCTGCCGCTGACCAGCGGGAGCATCTGGGCGGACGGCACCCGGATCGACACGGTCCCGCCGGAACGCCGCGGGTTCGGGATGGTCTTCCAGAACTACGCGCTGTTCCCGCACCTGACCGTCCGGCGCAACGTCGCGTTCGGGCTGCAGATGCGCCGGCTGGCCAAGGACGAGGTCCGGCGCCGGACGGACGAGGCGCTGCGGCTGGTGCAGCTCGCCGAGCACGCGGACAAGCTGCCCGGCACAGCTGTCCGGCGGGCAGCAGCAGCGGGTCGCGATCGCCCGGGCCATCGTGCTGGAGCCGGCACTGGTGCTGATGGACGAGCCACTGTCCAATCTGGACGCCAAGCTGCGGCTGGAGATGCGCACCGAGATCCGCCGGCTGCACCAGTCGCTCGGGCTGACCACCGTCTACGTCACGCACGACCAGGAGGAGGCGCTCTCGCTGGCCGACCGGCTGGTGGTGCTGCGGGACGGCCGGGTGCAGCAGGTCGGCACCCCGGAGGAGCTGCACACCCAACCGGTCAACTGGCACGTGGCCGACTTCATGGGCTACCGCAACCTGCTGCCCGGTACGGCGGTCTCGGTGGCCGCCGGCCGGGCCGAGGTGACCTGCGGCGGGCTGCGGCTGGCCGGCGCGGCGGTGGGCCCGGTGCGCGCCGGCGACAACGTGATCGTCGGCGTCCGCCCCGACGACCTGGCCGCCGGAGCCGGCCCGAACGCCATCGCGGCGGTGGTCGAGGTGGTCGAGTACCAGCGGCCGCGACGTCGCGGTGGAGGCCCGGGCCGGCGACGGCACCGCGCTGCACCTGCGGACCACCCAGCGGCTGGCGCCCGGTGACGAGGTGACGCTGACCAGCGACCCGGCCCGGCTGCTGGTCTTCGCGGCCGAGCCGGACGCGGCACCGTCCGAACCCGACAGTGCGCCAGCCACCCCGGCCGAGGTGCGGTCGTGACCAGGTACCCCGCCGCGATGCTCACTCCGGCGGCCGCCTCGTGACCCGGACGCTGATCCCGGCGGAGCCGGCGGTCGCCGGCACCGGCGGCGACCCGGGGCTGCGGCACCGGCTGGCCGAGCGCGGGGTCGACGCGCGGTTGCTGCTGCTGGCGCCCGCGCTGCTGTTCTTCGTCCTGCTGTTCCTCTACCCGTTCCTGTACGGCCTCGGGCTCTCCCTCCAACCGGCCGAAGGTGGCCGGCTGGAGAGCTACCGGAAGTTCTTCACCGACCCGTACCAGCGGGACACGATCTGGATCACGCTGAAGATCTCGCTGCCGGCCGCGCTGCTGAACGTGCTGGCGGCGGTGCCGATCGCGTACCGGATGCGGGGCCGGTTCCGGGGCAGGCGGCTGCTCACCATCCTGCTGGTGGTGCCGATCACGCTGGGCACCGTGCTCACCGCCGAAGGGCTGCTGAACTACCTCGGCCCGACCGGCTGGCTGAACCGGATCCTGCTCAAACTGCACCTGGTCGACCAGCCGGTGCAGCTCATCCACAACTACTCCGGCGTCTTCTTCTCGCTGGTGATCACCGGCTTCCCGTTCGCGTTCCTGCTGGTGCAGTCGTACCTGTCCGGGATCGACTCCACATTGGACAGCGCGGCGGCCACGCTGGGCGCCGGCAGCTGGCAGCGGTTCCGCCGGATCACGCTGCCGCTGCTGGCGCCCGGGCTGGCCACCACGTTCTGCCTCACCTTCGTGCTGGCGTTCAGCGTGTTCCCGTCCGCGGTGCTGGTCGGCAATCCGGCCGGCTCCACCCGGGTGCTCTCGATCGCGGCGTACCAGGCGGCGTACGAGCAGTACGACTACTCGCTGGCCTCGGCCATCGCGATGGTGATGGCCGTGGTGGAACTCGTCGTGATCGGGCTGGTGCTGCTCTGGCGCGGCACCCTCTACACCGGATCGACCGGAGGCAAGGGATGACCGCGCTCGCAACCGCCCGGGGCCGGCTCGTCGCGTCGCCGGGGCGGTGGCTGGTCTGGGGCGCGGTCGCGTTCTTCTTCGTCAACCTGCTCGGCATCGTCGGCTCGGTGCTGGTCAGCTCGTTCGGTACCCGCTGGTTCGACACCTGGGCACCGCAGGGCTACACGACCCAGTGGTACCGGCAGGCCTGGGACGAGTTCGGCCTGCTGCACGTGATCGTGGTGACGCTGGAGGTGTCGCTGCTGGTCGTGCTGCTGTCCGTGCTGATCGGCGTACCGGCCGCGTACGTGCTGGCCCGCCGGGCGTTCCCGGGCAAGCGGCTGGTCCTGCTGGCGTTCCTGCTGCCGGTGCTGATGCCACCGCTGGCGTACGGCATTCCACTCGCGACAGTGCTGTACAAGTTCGGGTTCGCGCCCGGGCTGGCCGGCGTGGTGCTGGCCAACCTGGTGCCGGCGGTGCCGTTCGTGATCCTGACGATGACCCCGTTCATCGAGCAGATCGACCCGCGGGTGGAGAGCGCCGCGCGGATGTGCGGCGCCGGCACCCGCGCCATCATGCAGCGGGTGCTGGCGCCACTGCTGGTGCCGGGCATCCTGGCCGCGGCGATCCTGGTGCTGGTGCGTACGGTCGGCATGTTCGAGCTGACCTTCCTGACCGCCGGGCCGGACTCACAGACCCTGGTGGTCGCGCTGTACGCGTCGATGTCGGCGGCCGGAATCCGGGCCCAGCAGTCGGTGGACGCGATGGCTGTCCTCTACACCGGCACGATGTTGGTACTGCTCGTGCTGGCGCTGCGGTTCGTCAACCCGACCCAACTCGTCGCCCGGGTCCGCGAGGAGAGCGCAGGATGAGTGTCATCGAGCCACCGGCGGGCCAGCGGTGAAGATCGCAGCCGCCCGGGTCATCGTCTGCTCCCCCGGCCGGAACTTCGTCACGCTCAAGCTGGTCACCGACGAAGGCGTCACCGGGGTCGGCGACGCCACGCTGAACGGCCGCGAACTGGCGGTCGCGGCGTACCTGCGGGACCACGTCGCGCCGCTGCTGATCGGGCGCGACCCGGCCCGGATCGAGGACACCTGGCAGTACCTGTTCCAGGGCGCGTACTGGCGGCGCGGGCCGGTCACGATGACCGCGATCGCCGCGGTGGACACCGCCCTCTGGGACATCAAGGGCAAGGTCGCCGGCCTGCCCGTCTACCAGCTGCTCGGTGGCCGCAGCCGGGATGACGTGACCGTCTACGGCCACGCCAACGGCGAGACCGTCGACGAGGTGCTGGCCGAGGTGGGCCGGTACGTCGAGCTCGGCTACCGCGCGGTCCGGGTCCAATGTGGAATCCCCGGGCTGCCCGCGACCTACGGGGTGAGCGCGGACAAGCTGTTCTACGAGCCGGCGGACGCCGCCGTCCCGTCCGAGGCGACCTGGTCGACACCGCGATATCTGGCCACGATCCCGGGCGTCTTCGCCCGGGTGCGGGACGAGTTCGGCCCGGATCTCCGGCTGCTGCACGACGTGCACCACCGGCTGACCCCGATCGAGGCGGCCCGGCTCGGCACCAGCCTGGAGCCGTACGGGCTGTTCTGGATGGAGGATCCGGTGCCGGCCGACCTGCAGGAGGGGTTCCGGATCATCCGGCAGCACACCACCACACCGATCGCGGTCGGCGAGGTGTTCAGCAGCATCTGGGACTGCCACCAGCTGATCCGGGAACAGCTGATCGACTACATCCGGGCCACCGTGGTGCACGCCGGCGGGATCACCCACCTGCGCCGCATCTTCGACCTGGCCGCGCTGCACCATGTCCGGAGTGGATCGCACGGCGCCACCGATCTGTCGCCGGTGTGCATGTCGGCCGCGCTGCAGCTGGACATCAGCATCCCGAACTTCGGCATCCAGGAGTACATGCGGCACACCCCGGCGACCGATGCGGTGTTCCCGCACGGCTACCGGTTCGCCGGCGGTGGCCTGCAGCCGGCCGAGGAACCCGGCCTCGGCGTCGACATCGATGAGGCCGCGGCGGCCGAACACCCCTACCAGCCGGCGTATCTGCCGGTGAACCGGCTCGAGGACGGGACCGTCCACCCGTGGTAGACGTCCTGGTGGTCGGCGAGGTGCTGGTCGAATTGTCCAGCACCGAGCCGCTGCGCGACGGGATCGGGCTCAGCCTCGGGTTCTCCGGGGACGCGCTCAACGCGGCGGCCGCCGCGGCCGCCGCCGGCGCGCACACGGCGCTGGTGGCCCGGGTGCCGACCGACGAGCTGGGCGACGAGCTGGTGGCCCGGGTGGCGGCACTCGGCGTCGACACCGGCTACCTGAAGCGGGTCAGCGGCCAGCACGGGCTCTACTTCCAGCATGCCGACCCGGCCGGTGCCCGCGGCTACGTCTACGTCCGCCGGGGCAGCGCCGGCTCGATGCTGGCCCCGGCCGACCTGCCGATGGCCGCGCTGCCCGGCGCGGTGGTGCTGGCCAGCGGCATCGCCTGCGCGATCTCCGACTCCGCGTACGCCACCGTGCAAGCGGCCGCGCACGCCGCCGGCCGGTTCGTCTACGACCCGAACTGGCGGCCCCGGCTGGTGGACGCGGCCACCGCGGCCTGGCACCTGCGCCGGCTCGCCGCACTGGCCACCCTGGTCACCCCGGCCTGGCCGGACGAGGTGACCGCGCTCTGCGGGCCGGTCCGGGACGAGGCGGCCGGCTGCGCGGCGGTGCTGGCCCTCGGCGCGGCGGCGGTGGCGCTGACCCGCGGCCCGGCCGGGGTACTGCTGGACGACGGCGGAACCCGGTACGACCTGGCGGCGGCCCAGCCCGAGTCCATCGTGGACCAGACCGGGGCCGGCGACGTGCTGGCCGGCACCGCCGCGGCCCGGCTGGCGCTCGGCGACCCGCTGCCGGCCGCGGTGCGGGCCGGCGTGGCCGCGGCCAGCCTCTCGCTGCGCGGCATCGGCGGCACCGGCTACCTGCCGTGCTGGGCCGAGACCGAGCGCCTGCTGGCGGAACCCGGATGACCCGGCTGTCACTGTCCACACTCGATGGTGTGCCGGCCGCAGCGCGGCCGGTGCTGGACCCACGCTCACTCCGGGTCGGCATCGTGCACCTGGGGCTGGGCGCGTTCCACCGGGCGCACCAGGCGGCGTTCACCGAGGATGCCACCGCGGCCACCGGCGACACCGGCTGGGGCATCTGCGGGGTGACCCAGCGCTCCGCCGCGGTGGTCGACCAGCTGGCCCCGCAGGACGGCCTCTACACGCTGCTGGAGCGCGGCTCGGGCGCGGCACCGGCCCGGGTGATCGGCGGTATCCGGGAGGTGCGCTACGCCGGCCACGACCCGGCCGGGGTGACCGCCCGGATCGCCGACCCGGCCGTCCGCATCGTCACGCTCACCGTGACCGAGAAGGGCTACCGGCGCGACCGGTACGGCCGGCTGGACCGGGCCGACGAGACGGTCCGGGCCGACCTCGCCGGAGCCGAGCCGGGCAGCGTCGTCGGCCAGCTCGTCCGCGGCCTGCAGCGCCGCGCCGCGGCCGGCGGCGCCCCGCTCACCGTGCTGTGCTGCGACAACCTGATCGGCAACGGCGACGCGCTGCGCGAGCTGGTGCGGGACTTCTGCGCCGCGCTGCCCGGCCGGGCCGGCGAGTCGCTTGTGGACTGGATCGGCACGGCGGTGCGGTTCCCCAACTCGATGGTGGACCGGATCACCCCGGCCAGCACCGCGGCCGACCAGGCCGAGGTCAGCCGGCAGCTCGGCCGGACCGATGCCGGTCTGGTGGTGACCGAGCCGTTCCGGCAGTGGGTGCTGACCGACGACTTCGGCACCGACCGGCCGGCCTGGGAACGAGCCGGCGTGCTGCTGGTGCCGGACGTCGCGCCGTACGAGAAGGCGAAGCTGCGGCTGCTGAACGCGGCCCACTCGCTGCTCGCCTACTCCGGCGCGCTGGCCGGCTACGACCTGATCAGCGCGGCGGTGGCGGACGAATCGCTGGTCGGGCCGGCGCGGGCGCTGATGGCGCAGGACGCCGCGCCGACGCTGGACCTGCCGCCCGGCTTCGACCTGCCGGCGTACCAGGACGAGGTGATCGAGCGGTTCGGCAACCCGGCGCTGCGGCACCGGACCGTCCAGATCGCCATGGACGGCTCGCAGAAACTGCCGATCCGGGTGCTCGGTACGGTCCGGGACCGCCTCGCCGCCGGGGCCGAGCCGCGCTGGGCCACCCGGGCGGTGGCCGCCTGGATGGTCTACGTCGGCGTCCGGTCCGACCGGATGGGCCGGCCGCTGCCGGTGGACGATCCGCTCGCGGCCACGCTGGCCGCCCGCGCCGGCACCGTCCCGTCCGCCCCGGCGCTGGTCGACGCGCTGCTGCCGGTCGCCGAGGTGTTCGGGCCGGACCTGGCCGAGTCGGCCACCTTCCGCGGCCTGCTGGTCCCGCAGGTGGCCGAGTTCCTGGCCACCGTCCAACCTGGACGGTGAGACGACGGAGGGCCCGGCCGATCGGCCGGGCCCCGTCGCGTCCGCGGCTGTCTACTCGGGATCGTCGTCGTACATCAGGCCGAGCCGCTTGGCGAAGTAGCTGGCGAACAGCACCGGCTCGTAGCCCGGCGCGTTCGCCGGCGGCGGGAAGGCCGGTGCCACCATCGTCTGCGGTGCGGGCTGCACGAACACCGGGATGGAGATGCGCTCCTCGGCGCTCGGGCAGACCACCCGGTGCAGCGCCGACTGGTACTGCCCGCCGGAGACCAGCACCAGCAGGTCGCCAGCGTTGACGATGATGCCGCCGGGCTGGTCCGGAACCGAGACCCAGCGGTCCGGGTGCACCCGGTCGACCACCTGCAGGCCGCGCTGCCCGGAGTGCATCAACCCGGTCATGATGCCCAGGTCGGTGTGCGGGCCGAGGCAGTTCTGCCCGACCTGCGGTTCCTCGCGCTGCTGCGGGTAGTAGTTCACCACCAGGTTGGTCAGCCCGCCCTGCATCAGCCGGCTGAAGTAGTCCGGCGGCAGGTCGAGGTCGATCGCGTGCAGTGCCAGCAGGGTGAGGATCTGCGTTTCCATCGCGGCGTAGTACGGCACCACGTTGCGCCGGAAGCCGGGAACGGTCGGGAACCGGTTGGGGTGCACGAAGGCGGACCGGTAGCGCTGGTCCAGACCTTCCAGATCGCGCCAGCCCAGGGTCTCGTCGTACGGGTTCATCGCCCAGGCTTCGGCGGCGTCCTCTTCGGTCTCCACCAGAGCGGCGCCGGCCTTGTACTTGGATGTCCAGCCACGGTGGGTCTTGTCCCCCGGTTCCGGGCCGAATAGTGCCTTGTCTGCCAGCGGCTGCCGGAAGAACTCCAGCGCCGCCGTGTTCAGGTCGTCGAACAGCGTCCTGGGCACGTCGTGATCGACCACGATGTAGAAGCCGGACCGGCGGAACGCGTCGCCGAGTTGGCGCGCGATCTCCTCGCGATGGCTGGGGTCTTCCATCCCAGCGAGGCTCACTACTGGTACGTAGCCGTTGTCGACGACAGCGCCGGTGGCGGGCAACGTCGTTGTCACCGGTTCTATCCCTCCTCGGGGCCAGTGGTCAGCGCGCCATACCAGCGGGGGTCAAAGTGCCGACACTGTCGCGTTCTGACCGGTTCGCTATCACAAATGGACGGTGACCTTCGTAGCGTAGCCCTGCCGACATCACCGCCCACAACGCACCTGACCAGGTAGATCAAGGTTGACTAGTGCGCCGGCGCCGACCGGTCGCCGGCCCGCCATGCGCGATGAGGACAACTGTTTGCATGACGCACACGAGCCGGAGTTGAATCCGGCTTGACCGGGGCCACCGGGCGGGGGCCACCGGGCCGGGGCCACCCGAGCCGGGCCACCCGGGTTGCGCACGACCATCGACCGACGAGACGAGGCTTGGCACACCGATGATCTCGAACACCTTGGGTGGCGCCGGCGGCAGCACCGGCGTCGCCGAGCGCGGGCCGCGGGGCGCGCACTTTGTCCAGTCGTTGGAACGCGGGCTCGCGGTGATCCGCGCCTTCGACGCCGCGCATTCCGAGCTGACCCTCAGCGATGTGGCCCGCGCCACCGGGCTGACCCGGGCGGCCGCCCGGCGGTTCCTGCTGACCCTGGTGGATCTCGACTACGTGCGCACCGACGGCAAGTTGTTCTCGCTGGCGCCGCGGGTGCTCGAGCTCGGGTACGCCTACCTGTCCAGCCTCACCCTGCCCGAGGTGGCCGAGCCGCACCTGGAACGGTTGGCGGCCGAAGTGCACGAGTCGTCCTCGCTGAGCGTGCTGGACGGCGACGACATCGTCTACGTGGCGAGGGTCCCGACCGCGCGCATCATGACGGTGTCCATTTCGGTCGGTACCCGGTTCCAGGCATACGCGACCTCGATGGGCCGGGTGCTGCTGGCCGCGCTGCCCGATCCGGACCTCGAGCGGTACCTCGGCCGGGCCGAGCTGACCCGGCTGACCTCGCGCACGATCAGCACGGTGAGCGCGCTGCGGGCCGAACTGGCCAAGGTGCGCACCCAGGGCTGGGCCCTGGTCGACCAGGAACTCGAGGACGGGCTGCGGTCGATCGCCGCGCCGGTGCGCAACCGGGCCGGCCGGGTGGTGGCCGCGGTCAACCTGTCCGCACACGCCAGCCGCACCTCGCTGGAGTCGCTGCGGCGCGACCTGCTGCCGCACCTGCTCGCCGCCACCGCCCGGATCGACGCCGACCTGCGGGCGGTCACCGCCACCCGGCGCTGAGCCGGCTCAGCCGACCTGGGCGGCCCAGCGCCGCGCCGGCCCGGGCCGTTGTCGACAGCAGGCCGGCCCGATGAGTCAGCGGGAGACGGCGCTAGTTGCGCCGGACGTGCGCCGGGGTCGCGCCCACCACGACCGAGCGGACCTGGGCCAGCAGGTCGGCCACGTCGACCTCATCGACCTCGTCCGGCACGGTCACCCGCAGCGCGTCGGCGCCGGCCGCGGCCAGTTCCAGCACCTGGATCTGGGCCTGCTCGTAGGTGCCGAACAGCCCGCTGTCCCGGGCGTCGCCGGTGCCACTGGTAGACCCTGGACCCCGCCCGGCGCGTGCCTCGGTCTCGTTCAAGGTGCGGCCGATCGAGACCGGCAGCGCGGCGACCACCGGGTGGGCGGCCACGGCCAGGCCGGCTGCGGCCCGCTGCGCGGCGGCCACGGCGATCCCGGTCAGGCTGTCCGGCCGGGTCGGCGCGGCCACCACCGTGCCGGCCGCGGTCGGGTCGAACGCGGGCAGCCGGACCCGGGCCCGCCACGCCTGCGCGCCGCCGACGGCGTGCACCAGCGCCGGGCCGGCCGGTACCCCGACCAACTCGATCAGCGCGGCCGTGCCGGGCCCGCCGGACTGCCGCAGCAGCCCGCCGATCACGTCCGGCTCGGTGCCGGTGATCAGCAGCCCGAGCCGGGCCGGGCCGGCCGCCCGGGCCAGCCCGGCCAGCCGGTCCGCCCCGGGGAACCCGCACGCCGCGTCCACCGGCAGCCAGACCTCCGCGTACCCGAGCCGGCTCGCCAGCACCGCCTGCTGATCCTGCTGCTGCGCCGGATGCGCCGGGTGCAGGGTCAGCGCGAGGTCGAGCAGGAGCCCTGGCGCGGGCATTTGACGCCTCCTAGCATGTTCGAGATGCGGACCGGCGTTCATGCAGCGTACGACGCCCACCTGGCCTGAACCACTGTCCTGCCGGTGCTGGCCATCCGGCGGTCGCCCGCCGGCGGCCGGCCAGTGTCCACATGCGAACCCATCGACGCGGCAGGCGCGCTCGCGGTGGTGGAACTGGCCGATCGTCGGCAGGTGCGGGCGGCGTTGCGCACCACCCAGGTCAAGGATGCCCACCACGACGGCGTTTCGACCGCGCGTTCGAGGCATTGTTCGCCCGCCCAGTGGCCCAGCGGCCAACCCGCCGGCAGCACCGTCCACTGGCGACGATCCGGCCGGTGACCTCGGCCGGCCGACGCTCCGGATCCGCGACCTGGTCGGCGCCCGGCTCGGCCACTACGGTGCCGCCGACTCGGCCGAACGCCGGGCCGCCCGGGCCGACCCGCCGCTGCCGCGCGCCCGCGCCGGGCCGGACTGGGCGGCCGGGCCCGAGCCGGCGGTCGGGACTCAGCCGCGGCCGGGCACCGGGCTAGGGCTCAATCGGCGACAGCCGTACCCAGCAGCGACTCGATCAGGTCGGCGTACTGGGTCAGGTGTCGGTCGCCCAGGAACTGGTCGTGCACCCGGGCCTTCGCGGCGACACCGAGCCGGTGCGCCAACCCGTCGTCGGTGAGCACCGTCCGCAATGTCTGTCCAAAGTGGTCAAGGTCGGTAGGGTCGGGCAGCAGCAGGCCGTCCAGGTTGGTCCGGATCTGATCCTGGATGCCGCCGACGGCGCTGGCCACTACCGGCCGGGCCTTCCACATCGCCTCGGCCACGGTCAGCCCGAAGCCCTCCACCAGGCTCTTCTGCGTCACCACGCTGGCGTGCCGCTGGATCGCGTTCACCACCGCGGCGTTCTTCTCCACGTCGACCATCGGCACGCTCACCAGGTGCACCCGGGACCGGACCGGCTCGGCCAGGTCCTGCCAGGCGGCGACGCACTCGGCGAACACGTCGGCGCCCTCCGGGTCGTCGGTGACGCCGGCGGTCGCCGGGCCGACCAGCATCAGGTGCGCGTCCGGCACGTCCGGCGCGACCAGGCAGAAACCGGCCATCACACCTGCCATGTCCTTCAGCCGGTCCCACCGGCTGACCTGCACCACCAGCCGGGTGTCCGGCGTCGGTGCCGGCGCGCCGGTCACCACGCCCGCCGGCGCCGCGCCGTTGCCGGCCAGCAGCCCGGCCTCGACCAGGATGCGCAGCTGCTCTTCCGCCGCGAGCAGCCGGTTCTTTGTGGACAGTGGATCGATCGACGGCGGAATCACCCGCAGCCGGTCGGCCGGCACCCAGGCCGGCGCGTACTGCGGCCGGGAGAAGACGAACGCGTCCGCGCTGTCCACGTACCGGCGGATGAACTCCCAGGCGCCGGTGGACTGCTCGTTCGGCTGATCGCGGCCGATGTGCGAGCGCCAGATCACCTGCAGGCCGGCCTGCTGCAGCGGCTTGACCAGCCCGGCCGGCTGCGGGTCGTGCAGGACCGCCAGGTCGCCGGGCCGCACCGCGGCCAGCACGCCGGGCAGGTTGGTGTCCTGGATCTGCTGGTAATGCCCGTGGTCCGCGGCGCCGGGGACCAGCCGTACGTCGCCGAACCCGTGCACCGCGTTGTGCAGCCGCTTGGTGATCTCGAAGAACCGCGAGTCGCCGGAGATGATCAGCCAGCGCGAGCTGACCCCGGCCGCGCCGACGTAGCCGAGCAGCGAGTGCAGCATCTCGGCCACCCCGCCGCCGGTCTCGGTCGAGCTGATGTTCCAGACCGTCCGGCCGGCGAGCACGTCACGGGCGCGGGCCGCAGCCGCCTCGAAGCGGGCCACCTGCTGCGGCGTCAGCACGTGCAGGAAGTCGTCCAACGGGGCCGGTGGTACCTCCGCCTCGTACATGCGCCTCATCCTGCCGGACAAGTGGCGGACAGACAGCAACTGAGGGCGGAGGGTACCCGGACGGGTGCTGTCCGTCGCGGACAGTCAAGATCGTGAACATGTTGCACGTCAAACGGCCGGGCGGGACGAAATCCCACCGCGGCCGGCCGGATCAGCCGGCGATCTTGCAGCCGGCCTGAGCCAGCTTGACCGCGACCACGACCTGGCCGGCGGTCACCCGGATCGTCGTCTCGTTCGCGCTACGCAGCGCCGCGCCGAGATCATCGGTGGCGTCCAGCAGCGCGGTCCACTCGGCACGCGACCCGGCGGCGGCGCGCGCGAGCGAGGACAGCGCGGCGGTCACCTGCGGAGAGAGCCGGGCGCCCAGATCCGGATGCGCGGCCAGCTGGCCGGCCAGCGAACCGACCTTGTCCAGCGGGTCGTGCATCGACGCGCAGGCCTCCTTGCTGTGCACGCCCCGGGCGCTGGAGGCGAAGACACCCGCCGAAGCCCGGACGTCCGCCGCGCGGGCCGACACCTCGTCCGTGGAGCACCCGGCCAGCGCAGCCAGCCCGATGACGGCCAGGGCAACAGCGATGCGGCGCAGGACTGCCTCCACTCCATGGCGAGTTCACCGGTCACATTACGGGAATTGTCCGACCGAACCCCTGGCCGATAGGGCAAACTTGCGGCACCGATCGACCGACGGGCGGGGACAACCATAACTTTACGTATCGAGACGGAGCGGCCCGCGGTCAGCGCTGGGCTGGCTGACCGGGCCGGTCAGCCGGCCCACGCACCCGGCCGGTCGCCCCCGACTCCGCCGGGCGGAGCGGGTTTACGCAGTAAGCGGCCCAGAATGGGTCGGTCCACATTGGATTGCGCGGGTCGTACGGGTCGTACCGGCCGACCCACGCCGGCCTGATCGGCTCGCTCTCCATACGCCGGCAAGTTAGTCACCCTCTGCTACGACCAAATTACGCGCATGTTCCGGCGGCGGTGCCGGGCGGCCGGCCTGTTCGGGCGGACTAATTGTCCGGCAATATGCCGGACTGGTTATCGCCGCCCGGACCGTGGAACAGTACGCCGGGGACACCGGCAAGGGGTTGGAGGAGAGGCGATGTCACGGCCGTACTGGGCCCCTGCCGGAGTCGACCTGGACCGGCCGAACGTGGCCCGGATGTACGACTACTACCTCGGCGGCTCGCACAACTTCCGGGTCGACCGGGAGGTGGCCGACCAGGTCATCGAACGGATCCCGGACCTGCCCCGGCTGGCCCAGGCCAACCGCGCCTTCCTGCACCGCGCGGTCCGGTACTGCCTGGACGCCGGCATCCGGCAGTTCCTCGACATCGGCTCCGGCATCCCGACCGTCGGCAACGTGCACGAGATCGCGCAGCGGTTCGACCCGACCGCCCGGGTGGTCTACGTCGACCTCGACCCGGTGGCCATCGCGCACGCCGGCGCGATCCTGGCCGGCAACGAGCGCGCGACCGCGATCCTGGCCGACGCCCGCCGGCCGGACGACGTGCTCGAGCACCCCGAGGTGCACCGGGTGCTCGACTTCGACCAGCCGATGGCGGTGCTGATGGTCGCGCTGCTGCACTTCGTCTCGGACGAGGACCGGCCCGCCGACCTGGTCGCCCGGTACGCCGACCGGGTGGCGCCGGGCAGCCTGCTGGTGCTCACCCACGGCCTGGCCGAGGAGCCGATCGACCACGGCAGCGAGGTGCTGCAGCTCTACCGGCGGACCCCCACGCCGCTGTTCCCGCGGGTGCGGGCAGAGGTGGAGAGCTTCCTCGGCGACCTGGATCCCGTCGATCCGGGGATGGTGCTGCTGCCGCAGTGGCGGCCGGACAGCCCGCGGGACGCCGGCGGGGACGAGTGGTGCTCGTTCCTCGGCGGCATCGGCCGCAAGGTCAGCTGACCGCTCCGCCGGCCGCCGCACTGGCGGGCCGGCCTCCTGGACCGGCCCGCCAGCGGGAGTCGCCGGGTTACCGGGGCGGTCCCCAGTGCCGGGTCTGCAGCACGGCACCGGCCCAGTTCATGCCGATGTGCAAGTGGTCCATGTGCCGGCAGGTGTTCACCGCGCCCCCGCTGTTGACGCAGGTGGACTCGTCGTAGGGGGTCCAGGCCGCGTTCGGGTGCCGGACGTCCCAGGCCCAGTCATCCCAGATGATCTCCTGGATGCCGTACGCCGCGGCGTTGTCGTGCAGGTAGGTCGCCAGGTTCCAGCCGGTCCAGTACTCGCCGGTCATGGCCGTCGGGTTGTTGTCGAAGGCGTTCATCCGGTAGTCCAGCGCCCGGCCCTCCATGTGCAGCAGGGGCTTGTTCGCGTAGATCCCCAGGTTCCGGTTCTGGTTGCCGGGGTTGTAGCCCGGGTTCGACGAGATCTCCTGGTAGAGCCGGACCAGACCGGGCTGGTTCACATGCAGGTTCATCGCGGCGTAGTCGTAGTGGAACTCGGCACCGCCGCAGGTCGGGCCGACCGCGCCGGCCTGCCCGGTGTTGATGAACGCGTCCGAGACGTAGCCGGTCTCCAGGTGCGTGTAGTCCCAGACCGTGGTCGCCCCGAACGGGCCGGTCACCGAGCTGCCGGTACGGGTGCAGGCGATCGCGACCTGCTGCCCGCTGCCGAGCCGGCCGGTCACCGCGTACGAGGTGCCCGGGCCGGCGTAGACGGTCGGGGTGTAGCCATTGAACACGGTGACCGTGTGCGCGCTGGCCGGTACCGCGCCGGCCAGCAGCAGTACCGGCACCGCGACCAGCGGCACCACTCCGGTCAGCAGCCGGCGTCGTAACTTTCGCATCGCGATACTCCTCCGTGGATAGTCCAAAGTGGACGATTAGCGGGTGGCTGGGCCGGCCGCGGCGCCAAGCCGACCGACCGGGAAGACTTCCGTTCCATTCGTGACTCCTCCCAGCGGGAACCGGCGGGACAGTGGCCCGGCAGGTGCGCTGCACTGGTGTCCGGCGGCCGGAGCCGACCGCCGCGGTAGGGCAGAAACCCGACCGGGCATACCGTGGACGGCGGTTCTGGTAGTGATCTGGACGAAACCTGGACGCAGCGGCGGCGCGGATGAGAATCTGACCGGCCGGGGGTAGGGCGTGGAGTTCCGGGTGCTGGGGCCGATCGAGGTCCGCGACGGCGGCTCGCGGTGCCCGGTCGGCCGGCCGATGCAGCGCGCGGTGCTGGCCGTGCTGCTGGTGCACGCCGGCGAAGTGGTCAGCCTGGACCGGCTGGTCGAGGAGCTGTGGCCGACCGACCGGCAGCCCGCCGGCCCGGTGAACCTGGTGCACGGGTACGTTTCCCGGCTGCGCCGGGCACTGGGCACCCTCGGCGCCGCCGATCGGCTGACCACCCGGCGGCCCGGCTACCAGCTCCGGGTGGAGCCCGGCGAGCTGGACGCGGTCGAGTTCCAGCGGCTGGCGACCGGGGCGGCTACCGCCGCCCGGCGTGCGGACGAGGTGGCCGCCGCCGGGTACGCCGCCGCGCTGGCGCTCTGGCGCGGCGCCGCGTTCGCCGACGTGCCGGCCACCCCGGCGGTCGCTGCCGAGGCGGGCCGGTTGGCCGAGGCGCGACTGTCCGCCACGGAGGGCCGGATCGCCGCCGAGCTGCGGCTGGGCCGCGGGCCGGACCTGGTCGCCGAGCTGACCGCGCTGGTCCGGGCGCACCCGCTGCGCGAGTCGCTGCACGGGCACCGGATGCTCGCGCTGTACCGGGCCGGCCGGCAGGCCGAGGCGCTCGCCGCCTACCGGGACGCCCGGCGCACCCTCGTCACCGAACTCGGCCTGGAGCCCGGCCCCGAACTGCGGCGCCTGCACGCCGCCCTGCTGCACGCCGACCCGGCATTGACCGGCCCTGCCCCGTACGCCGGGACCCTTCCGGACCCAACCCCCGTGCCGTCCCCCAGCCGCGCCGACTCCGGCCCGTCCGCCGGACCCGGGCCTTCCGGCCCCAGCCCTTCAGCCGGACCCAGCCCTTCCGGACCCGGCCCGTCCGCCGACTCCGGCCCGTCCGCCGGACCCACCCCTTCCGGACCCAGCCCATCCGCCGACTCCGGCCCGTCCGCCGGACCGAGGGCTTCCGGACCCGGCCCGTCCGCCGAACCCAGCCCTTCCGGACCCAGCCCGTCCGCCGGACCCAGCCCTTCCGGACCGAGCCCGTCCGCCGACTCCGGCCCGTCCGCCGGACCCACCCCTTCCGGACCCAGCCCGTCCGGGCCCAGCCCGGCCGGGCCCGGGCCGGCCGCCGAGGATGGGATGTACGCGGCCGGGCCGGGTGGTGGGCAGGCCCCGGCCGGGCGGGTGGCGCCGGCGCAGTTGCCGGCCGATGCGGCCGACTTCACCGGCCGGGACGGGCTGGTGGCCGAACTGGTCCAGATCCTCGGCACCCCGACCGGGCCGGCGGTACCGATCGCGGCGATCTCCGGCCGGGGCGGCGTGGGCAAGACCGCGCTGGCCGTGCACGCCGCGCACCGGATCCGGGCCGGCTACCCGGACGGCCAGCTGTTCGTCACGTTGCGCGGGACCACCGCGGCGCCGCTGCCGCCCGGCGAGGTGCTCGGCCGGTTCCTGCGCGCGCTCGGCGTGGACAGCCAGGCCGTGCCGGCCGACCTGGAGGAGCAGGCCGATCTGTACCGCAGCCGGCTGGCCGGCCGCCGGGTGCTGGTGGTGCTGGACGACGCCGCGGACGAGCGGCAGGTCGAGCCGCTGCTGCCGGGCAGCGCCGGCTGTGCGGTGCTGGTCACCAGCCGCACCCGGCTGGCCCGGCTGGCCGGCGGGCACCGGCTGGACGTGGACGCGCTGGAGTTCGCGCCGGCGCTGGAGTTGCTGCGCCGGGCGGCCGGCCCGGACCGGGTGGCCGCCGAGCCGGCCGCCGCCGCGCAGATCATCGACTTCTGCGGCGGGCTGCCGCTCGCGGTCCGGATCGCCGCGGCCAAGCTCGCGGCGGCACCGCACCGGACCGTGGCCCGGCTGGCCGGCCTGCTCGCCGATGAGCGGCACCGGCTCGACCACCTGGTGGCCGGCGACCTGGACGTCCGGGCCAGCTTCTCGGTCAGCTACCGGCAACTCGCCGAGCGGGAACAGCTGGCGTTCCGCCGGCTCGGCCTGCTGGCCACGCCGGACGTGGCCGGCTGGGCCGTGGCCGCGCTGCTGGACACCGACCTGACCGAGGCCGACCGGCTGGTGGACGCGCTGGTCACCGCCCGGCTGCTGGACGTGGTGAGCCCTGGCCCGGCCGCCCGCTACCGGCTGCATGACCTGCTGCACCTGTACGCCGCCGAGCTGGCCGAGCCGGACCCTGCGCCGGCCCGGCAGGCGGCGCTGGCCCGTGCCTTCGCCGGCTGGCTGGCGCTCGCCGAGGCCGCCGACGCCGGCCTGCCCGGCGACCTGCGCCCGGCGCTGAACGACGCGGCGCCGCGCTGGTCCCCCGCCCCGACCGCCGACCCGACCCGGCCCACCGCCGCAGCCGCCGGCCCGGCCGCCCGGACCGCCACCCCGACCGCCCACCCGCCCCGGGCCACCGGACCGACCGCCGGCCCGGCAGGCCGGGCCACCGGATCGACCGCCGCCCCGGACTGGACGGCTGAGCTGGTGGCGAGTCCGGCCGACTGGTTCGCCGCCGAGCGGCCGGCGCTGGTGGCCGCGGTCGGCCAGGCCGCCGCGGCCGGGCAGCACGAGCTGGCCTGGAACCTGGCCACCGCGCTGCGCCGCTACCTGGCCGTGCACCATCACCGGGCGGACTGGCAGCAGACCCACGACCAGGCCCTGACCGCCACCCGGGCCGCCGGCAACCGGCGCGGCACCGCCACCCTGCTCTGCGGCCTCGGCGGCGTGCACATCGGCGACGGCCGGTACGCCGACGCGCTGGACTGCTTCGACACCGCGCTGGATCTGTTCGCCGGCGTGGCCGACCAGCCCGGGATGGCGTACGCGCTCTGGGCCGCCAGCGACGTGCACCGCATCCTGGACCAGCTCACCGCCTCGGTCGAATGCTGCCGGCGGGCCCTGGCCATCTTCACCGCGGCCGGCGACACCCGGGCCCGGGCGTACGCCCAGCTGGCGCTCGCGGTCACCGTCGCCGGGCAGGACCGGCTGACCGAGGCCGGCGCGACGATGGCCGAGGCCCTGCGCGCGTTCGCCGACCTGCCGGACCGCTACGGCGAGGCGCTCACCTGCGCCCAGCTCGGCCGGGTGCACCGCGACCAGGGCAACCTGGACGCGGCCGCCAGCTGCTTCGAGCGCTGCCTGGCGATCTCGGTCGAACTCGGCGACCGGCTCGGCGAGGCGGCGATGCTGCGTGACCTGGCCGGGGTGGACGTCCGGCGCGGCCGGCCGGCGGAGGCGCTGCGGCTGCTCACCCGGGGCCTGGGGGTGTCCGGGCAGGTTGGCCAACGGCTGGCGCAGGCGATGATCCTGACCGACCTGGCCGACCTGCACCGCGACCTGGGCCAGCTGGACGAGGCGGCCGGCGCGCTGCGCCGGGCCGACCAGCTGTACGGCGAGCTGCGGCTGACCCGGCGGCGGATCCGGGTGCTGATCGCGCTGGGCGACGTCGCCGCCCGCGGCGGCGACCCGGCCACCGCCCGGCTGGCCTGGGACAACGCGCTGATCCTGGTCGGCGACGAGGCGGACGACGAGGCCCGGACCGCGCTGGCCGCCCGGCTGTCCGCCGCCGGACCCGGCCGCTGACCCGCCGGCCCCGCCGCTGACCCGCTGACCCGCTGGCCCAGCCGCTGACCCGCCGGCCCGGCCGGTGCGCTCAGCGGCGCGCGCCGCGCAGCGTGCCGAGGGTCTTGCGGCCCTCCTGGCCGAGCACGCAGATCACCCGGTGGTCCCACTTCAGCCAACTGGCCTGGCTCGGCGGGTACAGGATGACGTCCAGGCCGGAAGCCATGTGGTCCACCCCGACGTACGGCTTGAACTCCCGGTCGCAGGCTGCGTCGCCGCGCCGGGCCACGACGTCGACGCCCGGCCACCGCTCAGCGCCGACCTCCGGCATCGCGTAGACCTCGGCGTCGTGCGGGTGGCCGCAGGACAGCCGGGTCACCACGGTGATCACCCCGCGGTCCGCGTCGATGCAATCGCCGACGTGCAGCTCGCGGAACGGGACCTCGATCGGCGTGCCCGGCCCGGCCGGCGCTTCGGGCGGCGGTCGCACCGCCGCGACGGTCACCGCGTCCGCCGCCGGTGCGGCGGCTACCGCCAGGAAGGCGACCGCCAGCACCAGCCAGACCGCGGACAGCCCCAGCGCGGCCCTGGCGTAGCCGCGGGTCGCCCAGTCCGACCGGGCCGACCGGGCCAGCCCGACCGCCGCCGGCAGCACCGACACCACGCTCAGCCCGAGCAGGCTGAGCAGCAGGCCGCCCGCGGCCGCCCGCCGGCCGGGAACCCCCGGCGGCCGTCCCGATGGGTCGGCGGCGGCCCCGGGGCGCCAGTTCATCCGGTGCCGCTGCCAGGCCACGACCACGGCCCCGACCAGCGCGCTGGCCAGCCCGCCGAGGCCGACCAGCACCGTGGCCGCAACGGTGACGTCGGCGTCCGGACCGATCGCGAGCACCACCCGGCGGTTGTCGGTGGCCGGCGGGTAGGCGCAGTCCAGGACGTAGCCGCCGGTGGTCGCGGCGTGGAAGCGGAACTGCGGCACGCCGGTGCGGCCGGCGTGCTGGTAGCCGGACCGGCCGGCCGGGTCGATCAGGCCGACCGCGCCGTGGCCGGGATCGGTCAGCTGGCAGGACAGGTCGCCGATCGGCTCGGCCGGCCGGGACCGTTCGAAGTAGGTCACGTACTCACCGGCCGGCAGGGTCAGCTCGGCCCGGCCCGGCAGGGTGGCCCGGGTCAGCCGCGGCGCCGCGGCGTCGACGGCCGCCCGGCTGGCCAGCAGGCCGCACAGGTGTCCCGCACCGATACCGGCCACCGCCATCAGCGGGCAGACCAGGTAGAGCCATCGGCTGAGCGGCCGCCGGTCCAGCACCGCTGCCTCCTCGCCGCATGCCATGAGCCCTGGCGTGAGCGGAGCGATCCTTGCTATTGGCGCAAGAATGGTACGCAGCAGTCGTGCCCCGGCGTGGCCGAACAGCCCGACCGTCCCCGGGCGGGGGACGGCCGGCCGACATCAGGGCCGGTACTCCTGCACCAGTGCGCCCACCGTGCCATCCGCGTTGTACTGCACCCAGACGCTCGCGCCGGCGACCGACTGTTCGTCGTCGGTGAGCGCCTGCAGCACGGCCGCGACCGTGCACCGGGAGGTGCCCAGCCCACCGGCGTCCACGGTGATCACGGTGGACGGACCGCAGAGCGCGGTGGCCGACAGCACCACCACGTCGTCCACGTTGCCGACCGGCAGGTCGTAGGTGCGCGGGTTGTCGTTGAGCTCCGGCCCGGTCCAGAGGCTGCCGTGGGTGACCCGGTCGAAGGTCAGCGTCAGGCCGGTCGCGGTCTGCCGGGAGCCGACCACCCGACCGAAGTCGGTCATCCGTACGCCGGTGCCGGCCGGCAGCTGCGCCCCCGCCACCACCGAAGCGACCTCAGCGTCGTACGTGGCACCGCCGCGCCACCGGACCAGCAGGATGCCCGGCCGGTCGGCGAACACCCATTGCTTGATCACATAGTCGTTCAGGGTGCAGTCGGCGACGATCGTGCGGTACTCGCCGGTGCGGCCGTCCACCGTCACGGTCCGCCGCTCACCGCCCTTGACATCCTTGAAGCCGTCGCCGGGGCAGAAATCGGTGACCCGGTCGCGCAGGCCGCCGGCGGCGTTCGGGTCGATGATCTGGGTACCGTCCGGGCTCTGGCGCACCGACTGGACGGCGAGCGCGCAGCCCTGCTTGTCGGCCGGTTGATCTGCCGACGGTGGCAGCAGGCACCCGACCCGGGCCAGGCCGTCCCGCACGGTGGTCAGCCGCCAGCCGGCCGGCACCGGCAGCCGGACCCCGTCGAACGTCTGCATCGTCGGCGCCGGCGGTGGGTTGGCGGTGCTCTGTCCGTGGCCGCTGCCGACCACCTCAGTCCGCGGCGGCGTGGTGGACGGGCTGGACGGCTTGCTGGCCGGCGGCAGCGTGGTCGGCGACACGGTGGCGGGGGTGGTCACCGCCGGCGGGGTCACGGCCGGCACCAGCGGCCCGCTGGACAGCCGCGGGTGGATGACGACGCTTCCGGCGATCAGCCCGGCGATGCCGGCGGCCGCGGCCAGCAACGCCGGGGCGAGCCAGCGGCCGGTGCGCTGCTGCCCGGCCTTCGGCATCGACCCGGGCCGCAGCTTGTCGGACGTGACCTGCGCGGCCCGCGCCTGCAACGCGGCGCGCAGCCGGTCTTCCAGTTCCGGGGTCATTCCGGCACCTCCAGCAGGCCGGCAAGGGCGGCCAGTCCGCGGCTGGCGGTGGACTTCACCGTGCCGCGGGAGACACCGAGCGTCTCCGCGATCTCCACTTCGGACAGGTCGGACCAGTACCGCAGGATGAGCACCTCACGCTGCCGGCGCGGCAGCCGCCGCACCGCGACGAGCACCTCCTCGTGCTCGGCGGCCAGCATCGCCTCCGCCTCGGCCGACTCGTGCGCCCGTTCGTCGGGCGCCGTGTACAGCCGGGCGGTGCGGCGTCTTCGCAGTACCGACCGGGCCGCGTTCACCACGCACGTCCGCAGATACCCGATCGCGGAGTTGACGTCGTTCAACCGGTCCCAGCGCTGGTGCAGCGCGGCGAACGCATCCTGCACCACGTCCTCGGCGGTGGCCAGGTCGTCCACCAGCAGCACCGCCAGCCGGACCATCCCCAGCCGGTGCGCGTGGTAGAGCTCGACCAGCCCAGGTGGCTCCGCTGCGCCGGCCGCGCCCGGCAGCAGGTCGGTCATCCCCGTTCCCTCCACCGGCCGCGTGATCATCGGGCATCGTCCCCATCCAGCTGGCCCACCCCCGGGGGCGTGCTCGTTGTGAAGACGCCTGACCGGGCGGCAGGTTGCTTCCGGGGCCGCGGCGATCGCCTCAGCTGCCGGGAGACAGCCCGGCGCTGTGGAAGCAGACGGAGTACATGCCGGCCTGCTGCACCACCGGCGTGGGCCGGGTGACCGTGTGCACCCGGCCATTGTCGTCCCGGACCACCTCGACGAACACCACGGTGACGCCACCCTGCTCCTGCTGGCCGGCGACCGTGTGGCCGAGCACCGCGCGGGCGGTCGGGAACAGCGAGCGCGACAGGGTCTGGTCGTCCGCCGCGGACAGCAGCACCCGGTCGTCGTCGCAGAGCAGCCGCCGCATCGCGGCCAGGTTCCGGTGCTGTACGGCGGTCCAGTAGGCGCCGGCCACCGCCCGGGCCGGCGGGACGTCGGCAAGCTGATGCTCGTCCGCGCAGGCGGCGGCGACGGCTACCCCGCCGCCGACCAGGACCAGCACCCCGGCCGCGATCAGCCATCCCCGGCGGCGCCGCGGGGGCGCCTGGACCGGCGGCCGAGGGTCCCAGAACGGCAGCTCCCAGGACGGCAGCGGTTCCGGAGGCGACGACAACGGACCCCCTCCCCCGGCCAGATTGCCCCCCGGTACAAAACACCCAACAGTGTCGCTGAACCGACGTCAACCTATCGGATGGGATGTTTTGTCGGCTCCGGCCGGCCGGCGGGCGGCCGGCCGAGGCGCCGCGGCGGTCGGCCCTGGCCGAACCGGACCGCCTGTGCGAACGTCGGCGGGCCACCCCCAACCCGCCGGAGGCGCCACTGATGAGCGAGCAGACGATCGTCCCGCCGGTCACCTCGGCGCTGCTGGAGCGGATCCGGCGCGGCATCGTCGGCGACGACGAGCTGATGGTCGGCCCGTACGGCGCCCGCCGCATCACCTATGCCGACTACACCGCGTCCGGCCGGGCCCTGGACTTCATCGAGGCGTTCATCCGGGACGAGGTGCTGCCCCGGTATGCGAACACGCACACCGAGAGCTCCGGCACCGGGCTGCAGACCACCCGGCTGCGCGAGGACGCCCGCGAGATCATCCGGGACGCGGTCGGCGGCGGCCCGGACGACCTGGTCATCTTCTGCGGCTCGGGCAGCACCGGAGCGATCGACAAGCTGGTCGGCATCCTCGGCCTGCGCATCCCGGCCGACCTGGACGACCGGTACGCGCTGACCGAGCGGATCCCGCCGGAGCAGCGGCCGGTCGTGTTCACCGGACCGTTCGAGCACCACTCCAACGAGCTGCCCTGGCGCGAGTCGATCGCCGACGTGGTGGTCATCCCGGCCGACCCGGACGGGCACATCGACGCGGACGCGCTGGCGGCCGAGCTGCGCCGGTACGCCGACCGGCCGCTGCTGATCGGCAGCTTCTCCGCCGCGTCCAACGTGACCGGCATCCTGTCCGACACCCGGCGGATCGCCGCGCTGCTGCACTGGCACGGCGCGCTGTCCTTCTGGGACTTCGCCGCGGCGGCGCCGTACGTGCCGATCGGCGTGCGGCCGTCCAGGCCCGGCGCCGGCGACCACAAGGACGCGGTGTTCCTCTCCCCGCACAAGTTCGTCGGCGGGCCGCAGACGCCCGGCGTGCTGGTGGTGCGGCGGGAACTGGTGCGCAACCGGGTGCCGACCGTGCCCGGCGGCGGCACCGTCGCGTTCGTCGACCCGGTCGAGCACGGCTACCTGGACGACCCGATCGCCCGCGAGGAGGGCGGCACGCCGGCCATCGTCGAGTCGATCCGGGCCGGCCTGGTGTTCCAGCTCAAGCAGGCCGTCGGCACCGACCTGATCCAGGCCCGGGAGGAGCGCTACTGGCGCCGGGCGCTGACGTCGTGGCAGGCCAACGAACGGCTGCGGATCCTGGGCAACCCGAACGCGCCGCGGCTGTCGATCGTCTCGTTCCTGGTCCGGCACGGGCCGCACTACCTGCACCACAACTTCGTGGTGGCGGTGCTGAACGACCTGTTCGGCATCCAGGCCCGGGGCGGCTGCTCGTGCGCCGGCCCGTACGGGCACCGGCTGCTCGGCATCGACGCGGACCACTCGCACGCGCTGCGCGCGGAGATCCAGATCGGCTGCGAGGGGATCAAACCGGGCTGGGTCCGGGTCAACTTCAACTACTTCATCTCGGACGCGGTCTGCGACTACCTGATCGCCGCCGTGCACCTGATCGCGGACGAGGGCTGGAAGCTGCTGCCGGACTACCGGTTCGACCCGCAGACGGGGCTCTGGCGGCACCACGCCGGCCCGGTCGAACCGCCGCTGCGGCTGTCCGACGTGCACTACGACCCGGACGGCGGGCTGCGGCACCCGGCCCGGCACCGGACCGCGCCGGAGTCCGCCCTGGCCGACCACCTGGAGCAGGCCCGCTCGATCCTGGCCGAGCGACCGGCCACGGCGGCCTGGCCGAGCACCGAGGAGACCGGCCTGCCACCGGACTTCGAACGGCTGCGCTGGTTCGAGCTGCCCGCGCAGTGCCTGGCGGCGCGGCCCTGGGGCCGGCCGGCCGGCTGATCCGCCGGACACCTCCTTACCTGCTTACCCGCGGCTGATCCGGGGCGTACCGGCGACACACCCGGACAGCCGGGGCCGCGGGTAGGGTCGGAGCGCGGCGGGGGCCGGTCAAGGGTGGTCGAGCGGATGCGGCACAGGGTGCGCACGATCGGTGCGCTGGGCCTGCTGGTGACGCTGGCGTCGGGGTGTGTCGGCGGTGGGTCCGACCCGGCGCCGGCGGCGACTCCGACCGGGGCCACCGCCACCGCCACCGCGACCACCGCGCCGATCGACCCGGCGCGGCTGCCGGTGAGTCACCCGACGGTCTGGCTGTGCCGTCCGGGCCTGCCGGCCAACCCCTGCGCCGGCAAGCTGGACGCCACCGTGGTCAGCGCCGGGCACCGGACGGTCGAGCCGTTCCAGCCGGCCGCCGACCCGCCGATCGACTGCTTCTACGTCTACCCGACGGTCTCCCGGGCCCCGACGGCGAACGCGCCGCTGGCGTCCGAGCCGGCGGTGGTGGAGGCCGCGCGGGCACAGGCGGCCCGGTTCGCGTCCGCCTGCCGGCTGTACGTACCGGTCTACCGGCAGGTCACCGCGGCCGGGCTGCTCACCGGGAAGATCTCCGACCCGGCCGCGCGGGCGCTCGCGCACGGCGACGTGGTCTCCGCCTGGCACGACTACCTGGCACACGACAACCACGGCCGCCGGTTCGTCCTGATCGGTCACTCGCAGGGCACGCTGGAGCTGACCACCCTGATCCAGGAGGAGATCGACGGCAACTCGGCCGAGCGGAACCTGCTGCTGTCGGCGCTGCTGATCGGCGGCTTCGTCCAGGTGCCGCCGGGCCGGGACGTGGGCGGCACGTTCAAGCACATCCCGGCCTGCCGGAAGAACGACCAGCTCGGCTGCGTGGTCGCGTACAACAGCTACAACGTGGTGCCGCCGGCGAACAGCCTGTTCGGCCGGCCCAGCGGCGGGCTCGAGGTGCTGTGCGTGAACCCGGGCGCGCTGGCCGGCGGTCCGGGCCGCACCCATCCCTACCTGCCCACCTCGGCGCTGGGCCGGGCGGTCGGCCGGCTGGCCGGCGCCGGCGCCGCCGCCCGCGGCTTCGTCGCGTTTCCCGACACGATCACCGCGACCTGCCGGCGCCAGAACGGCGTGAACTGGCTGCAGGTGGACATCGCCCGGTCGGCCAATCTGCCGGCCGACCTGCTGCGGCCCAGCCTCGGCCCGGCCTGGGGGCTCCACCGCGGCGACATCAGCCTCGCCCTCGGTGACCTGACCGCCCTGGTCAGCGCGCAGGCCCGGGCCGCCGGCTGACTCGCCGGGCCTCATGGTCGGCCGCGTGGGCGACGGGCCGCCCATCGTGCGGTACGTTTGAACTGTTGCCCTTTTCCGACGTGACACCACGGTGCGAGGACGGCATCTCCGAGCTTCGATGCTGTCGCTGCCGAAGCCGGATGTGGTGCGCGAAGCACGCGCACGACGAAATGCGGCAGGGAGATCGGCAATGGCTGAAGGTTCGGTCAAGTGGTTCAACTCGGAGAAGGGCTTCGGCTTCATCTCGGTTGACGGCGGCGGCCAAGACGTGTTCGTGCACTACTCGTCCATCGAAGGTTCCGGCTACAAGTCCCTTGAAGAGGGCCAGCGGGTGACCTTCGACGTCGAGCAGGGGCAGAAGGGCCCCCAGGCGGCGCGGGTACACGCCGTCCAGTAATGTCGGCGCTGCGTGGCAGCAGAGTTGGCGCATCAGCAGCCGGCCGTACAGGTCGGCCTTCCGCCGGCCGCTACGGTCCGGTCGCAAGTCAGCTGGTGAGCTTCTGGTGCTGCGCTGGGCACACGACCACGGTCCGGTTGGCGACTGACGCCGACGTGCCGGACCGGTGGCCGTGTGGGGCGTGCGGGGAGGCAGCCGGTCCGGATTCGGATCAGCCGCCACCGCGTGCGGCCCCCGCGCCCCCGAACGGCGGCCGGACGCCCTTGGAATACCTGCAGATGCGACGTAGCCCCGAAGAGGGCGAGCGCGCGCTCGACGAGGCGCTGGAGCGACTGCGGGCCAGCCGCGAGGGCTGAGTGCCTGGGTACCCCCTGCCCGCGGAGAGCGCGGGCGGGGGTCACTCAGCATGTCTGCCGCGGGGGCCGAGCCCCCGCGAGCCCCGCGGTGCGGTCGGTTTCCGGTTTCGGACGGTGCGGTTGGTTCCGGTTCGTGTCATGCACGTCGGTCCTGAGTGACCCTTGCCCGCGGAGAGCGTGGGTCGGGGTCATTTGTCATGTCTGCCGCGGGGGACGAGCCCGGGCCACGGGGTGGTGACGAGGTGACCCCTGCCGCGTGGAGCGGGCAGGGGTCACCTTGTTGTGGCTGGTCCGCCCGGCGGACGGGCGGGGGCTCGGGAGGGGGTCAGCCGGCGGCGGCTGAGCGGGGTGGGCGGGTGTTGTCGCGCTGCGGGCGGTGCCGGGCGGCGGCTGAGCTGCGGGACCGGGGCGGGCCGTCGGACCTGCCCTCACCGCGGCCGCTGGAGGTGCTGCCGCTGATGGCGGT
Source organism: uncultured Actinomycetota bacterium (assembly GCA_963714145.1). Classification (GTDB taxonomy): domain Bacteria; phylum Actinomycetota; class Actinomycetes; order Mycobacteriales; family CADCTP01; genus JBBWZH01. The sequence continues at coordinate 6,934,218 of OY970235.1, forward strand.
GCCGGGGGCCCGGGGTGCCAGCTTGGCCGGCTCCGAGATCGCGATCTCCTGGATCACCCGGTCGCCGGCCTGCACGCTGGCGCTGGTCGGGGTGACCCCGGCCGCGCCGTGCAACCGCCCGGCCTCCCGCACCTGATCCGGCTGGACCAGGGCGACGACCGTGCCACGGGCACCGGCCCGCGCCGTCCGGCCGGAGCGGTGCAGGTAGTCCTTGTGGTCATTCGGCAGGTCGAAGTGGACAACCAGGTCGACGTGGTCGATGTGGATGCCACGGGCGGCCACATCGGTGGCGACCAGCACCCGCGGGTGTCCCTCGGCGAACGCGGCCAGGGTCCGCTGCCGCCGGCTCTGGTTGATGTTGCCGTGGATCGCCGCCGCCTCGACGCCGGCGTGGCCCAACTGCCGGACCAGCCGGTCCGCCCCGTGCTTGGTCCGGACGAACATCAGCGTGCGGGCCGGCCGGGACCCGATCTCGGCCGCGACCGCGACCTTGTCGGTGGCCGGGAGCACGAACACCCGGTGGTCGATCGCCGCGACGGCCTCGGCCGGCGGGGCGATCGCGTGCACCACCGGGTCGGTGAGGTAGTCGCGCACCAGCCGGCCGACGCCGCGGTCGAGGGTGGCGGAGAACAGCATCCGCTGGCCACCGGCCGGAGTGTCGTTCAGGATCCGGGTGACGGCCGGCAGGAAGCCGAGGTCAGCCATGTGGTCGGCCTCGTCCAGCACGGTGATCTCGATCCGGTCCAGCCGGCAGGCACGGCGCTCCAGCAGGTCGATCAGCCGGCCCGGGGTGGCCACGACGATGTCGACGCCGCGGCGTAGCTGGTCGATCTGGCGGCCGATGGATACGCCGCCGTAGACGGTGGCCAGGCGCAGCCCGAGCACCTGGCCGAGCGGCGCCAGCACCTCGGCGACCTGGCAGGCGAGCTCGCGGGTGGGCACCAGCACCATCGCCTGCGGAGCCCGCTCGACCCGCTGGCCGGTGGCCGACAGCCGGGCCAGCATCGCCAGGCCGAACGCGAGCGTCTTGCCGGAGCCGGTGTGCGCGCGGCCGAGCACGTCCCGGCCGGCCAGCGCGTCCGGCAGGGCGCGGGTCTGGATCGCGAACGGGGTGTGGATACCCCGCTTGGCCAGCGCGGCCGTCAGCGGCTGGGGCACATCCAGCTCAGCGAACGTGCTGGCCGCCGGCGCCGGCACGCGGAGCGCGGCGGCGAGCGCCAGATCCAGCTCGGACGTGGCCGGCTGGGTGGTGCGGGGTGCAGCCGACCGGGGTGCCGCGGACCGGCGACGGCCAGCCGCCGGCCGCCCCTGGCGCTGGCCCTCAGGCCGGCCGTCGTGCCGATCCTGCCACTGGCCCTCGGGCCGGCCCTGGCGCTGGCCCTGGGGCCGCCCGCGCGCGGGCCGTGATCGTTTGACTTCAGGCATGTATGACCCTCCGTGGGTCTGTCGACGGCCGCGTAGCGGGCGGCGTCGACGCACCGGCAGGCACCGGAGGCGGACTACTCACCTGGAGCGACCTCGCGGGCAACTCGCCCGCGGGAGTGGCGGCAGCACATGCCGCCGTACGGCAACTTTACCAGCCGGTGGATCCGCACCGCCGGGTGGCACCGTTCAGCCGGTCGGCTCGTGTCGGCCGGCGCCGGGCCGGGAAAGATCACGAAGTGCCGATCCCAGACCAGCCGGCGGAAACCAGCAGCGTCGGCGAGACCATCGGGGTCGAAGAGGAGTTCCACGTCCTCGACCCCGGCAGCGGCCGGCTGACCGCGGTGGACGCGCATGCCCTGGCCGGCCTCGGCGGGGAGCCGGTCGCCGAACCCGAACTGCAGCGCACGGTGGTGGAGACCGCGACCGCGGTCTGCCGCACGCTGGACGAGCTGCGGGTCGATCTGGCGCGGCGCCGGTCCACCCTGCGGGCCGCGGTGGCGGAGCTCGGGCTGGACGTGGTCGCATCCGGCACCGTGCCGGATGCGGGCGCCCGGGTGGTCGCCGTCTACCCCGCCGACCGGTACCGCTACCTGGCCGAGGAGTACCAGCAGGTGGCCCGCGAGCAGATCGTCTGCGCCTGCCAGGTGCAGGTCGGCGTGCCGGACCGGGAGCTGGCGATCGCGGTCGCCGACCGGGTCCGGGTCTGGCTGCCGGCGCTGCTGGCCATGTCGGTCAGCTCACCGTTCTTCGGCAACCGGGACACCGGCTACGGCTCGTACCGGACGATGCTGCTGTCCCGCTGGCCCACCGCCGGGCCACCGGCCCGGTTCGGCTCGGCCGCCGAGTACGACCGGGTGGTGGACGCGCTGATCCGCACCGGCACGATCAGCGACCCGGGCATGGTCTATTTCGACATCCGGCCGTCGGCGCGCTACCCGACCGTGGAGATCCGGGTCGCCGACGCCTGCCCGCTGCTGGACGACGTGCTGCTGCTCGCCGCGCTCGGCCGCGCGCTGGTCCGCACCGCCGCGGCCGAGGCGGCCGCCGGCGCCCCGGTCCCCGATGTCCGGCCCGAACTGCTGCGCGCCGCCACCTGGCGGGCGGCCCGGTCCGGTCTGGACGCGACGCTGATCGACCCGACCCGGGCGGCGGCGCTGCCGGCCGCCGAGCTGATCGACCGGCTGGTCGGGTACGTCCGGCCGGCGCTGGCCGCGGCCGGCGAGCAGGACGCGGTGGCCGACCTGCTCGCCGCGGCCCGCCGCCGGGGCACCGCCGCCGCCCGGCAGCGCGCCGCGCTGGCCCGGCACGGCGACCTGCGGGACGTGGTCCGGCTGCTGATCGAGGAGACCGGCGCCGACCTCGGCTGACGCGTGGGCCCGCAGGACAGCCGGACACCGGCCGGCGGTCAGGCCTGGCCGGCATCCGGCTGCCAGGCGCCCAGCCAGAGCGTGGGCGGCCAGTTCTCCGCGGCGGCCAGCAGCGGGAGCGCGGTCGCCCCGTCCACCGACTCACGGACGATGTCGGCGTGCCCGGCGTGCCGGGCGGTCTCCGCGATCAGGTGCAGCAACACCCAGCGCACCGACCAGGCCTCGACGCCGGGCGGGCACCAGGGCAGGTCGGGCGGGATCGGCACCGGCTGGCCCAGGTCGGCGACGCCGCTGATCACCGCGCTGGTCTCCGCGGCCGCCGCGGCGTACCCGGACAGCACGCCGGCCAGCGTGTCGTCCGGGTCCAGCCGGAAGGTGGCCTGGTGGCCGTCCTCACCGGGGGTGCCGGGCCGGCCGCGGCGCAGCACGGTGTCCATCCAGCTGCGCTCCACCGCGCCGGCGTGCTTGATCAGCCCGCCGACGCTGAGCGCACTGACGGTCGGGGTGGCCCGGGCCTGCACATCGGTCAACCCGTACGCGGTCGTGCGCAACACCCGCCGCTGCTGGTCGAGGTAGGCGAGCAGGCCACCCCGCTCGTCCGTGATCGGCGGTGTGATTCCAGGCATGCCGTGCTCCCTCCCCGCGGCTTCCGCGGAGCGCGCATCAGCGGAGCGCGCATCAGCCGGGCTGCAGTTGTACCGGCGCCGGCCGGCTCAGCGGCACCGCCCGCAGCGACGCGGCGTGCAGCAGGTCGGCCACGGTGACCTTGCCGGCGTCCCGGGCCACCGCCAGGCCGCGCCGGTCCAGGTCCTCGGCGAGCTGCGTCTGGTGGTCGTCGGTGTGCTCGCCGTGGTGCAGCCGGCGCGGCAGCAGCACCGGGCAGCGGCCGGCGTCCAGGGCCAGCAGCGCGGAGCCGAGCCCGGCGTGCGCGATCACCACGTCCGCGTCGACCGCGGCCGCGGCCAGCTCGTCCGGCGGCACCAGCTCGACGCCGGCGATGCCGAGGTCGGCCACATACGTCCAGCCGGTCTGCCAGAGCACCTCGGCGTCCGGCGCGAGCACCTGGGGCAGCAGCGCGGCCAGCCGCTCGGCCGCCCGCCGGAACGGGAACCCGCGCTGGGTGCCGAAGGTGACCACCACCCGGTTCAGCGTGGTCTGTCCGCTCCGGACGGACCGGTGGTCCGGCGCGTACCCGTCCAGGACCGAGCCGCGGAACTGCCAGCGCGGCCCGGCCCAGGCCTGGTGCTGGGTGTAGAGCCGCACCCCGGGCAGCCCGGCGATCATCCGGCCGGTGAGGCTGGGGCCGCGCCGCCGGCAACAGCTCTCGAAGTAGTGCACGCCCAGCCCGCGGGTGCGCGCGGCCAGGCTGAACGGCACCGCGACCGCCGCCCCGGTCGAGACCACCCGGGAATACGTCTGGGCCCGCAGCAGCTTGTGCGCCCGCGGCAGCGCGCGTACCGCCGCGCCCAGGTCCTTGGGTTCGATCGGTGGGATGAAATGCGCGGTGCGGCCGGCCAGCCGCCGCCGCGACTGCACCGAGTCGAACGTCACCCATTCCTCACCGCCACCCGGCGGCGTCAGCCGCGGCGCCAACCGGACGAGTTCGTCCAGATGACCGCCGGTCGAACAGACATAGAGCACCGGATCCCCCGTGGCCACGGCGCACCCCCCGATTGAGTTGTTGTGACGCAAATCTGACACAAGTGTCCGCCACCCGATCAGATCGCGGGTGGCTTTCCTACGATTCCGGAGCCAGGTCCGCTGATACCGGAACGGGGGCGCGGCCGCAGCCGCGCCCCCGCCGGACCTGCCGCGCTAACTCACCAATGGTGGCCGGGCCGGGCCGCATCGGCCGCGAACTGGCTCACCCAGACGAGCGGCGCGTTCCAGTTGATCGCTTCCTCGTTGGTCGAGTACGAGTTGATGTCGTCGAGGTAGCAGCGTTGCGGGGCACAGCCGGGCAACTGCCGCGCGGCGATCGGATCCTGCAGGGCCGAGTTGGGTCCGCCGGCGATGGTGCCGGCCGGTGGGTGCGGCAGCGTCGCGTCCAACTGGTTGGCCCAGAACCGGTGGTGCTCGTTCTGGGCGGCCTTGTCGCCGTACCCGGTCACGTACGACTGGTTCAGACCATTGCGACCCAGGATGTAGTCGAGCGTCTCCACGGCGCCGTCCCGGTACTTCGACCGGCCGGTGTAGTCCGCCGCCGCGCCGAGCACCAGCGCGTTGTTCAGCACCTGGCTGTTCGAGCCCCAGACGTACCCGTTCGCGCCGAACGGCACCGGGTAGGCCTGGCTGTGCATCGCGGTCAGGTAGCCGTCGGCCGCGGTCGCGATACCGGCCCGGACGGCACTGATGGCCGACCGCGGCAGCCGGTTCGGCACCAGCGCGAGCGTCAGGTCACCGAGCGCGCCGACCGCCTGCCAGCTGAACCCACCCGGGCTGAAGCTCTTCGCCAGGTACAGCGGCGAGGAGGTCAGCGCGGTGCGGTAGACCGGCTTGCCGGTCGTGGTGAACAGCTCCGCGGCCGCCCAGTAGAACTCGTCGGTCACGTTGCTGTCGTCGTACGCACCGCCGCCGTTGCTGTCGGCGCCGGACGCGAGTACCGCCGGGTGCGCCACCGCGGCCGCCCACGCCTTCTCCGCGGCGACCTGCAACCGGGCCGCGAACGCCCGGTCGAACCGCTGCCAGATGCGCGCGCCCTGGGCCGCGGTCGCGGCCAGGTTCAGCGTGGCCGCGGTGCTCGGCGCGTGCAGGAACCGCGGCTGGTTGTCCAGCTCGGGACGGGTCGGCAGACCGGTCCAGTTCTCGTCGTGCACCTTGTGGTGGGCCATCCCGGCCAGCGGCTGGCCGTCCGGCACCTGCATCGCCAGCAGGAACTGCAGCTCCCAGCGGGCCTCGTCCAGGATGTCCGGGACCCGGTTGCGCGCCTCCGGGATGCGCTGCGTGCCATCCGCGAAGGCCCGCCGGTCGGCGCCGGGGACGAGTTGGCTGCGCTCGTACGCGTTCAGCAGCTGCCAGACCGAGATGCCGCCGTTGACCACGTACTTGCCCTGGTCACCGGCGTCGTACCAGCCGCCGCGGACGTCCAGCGAGTAGCCGCAGACGCCGGGCAGGCAGGGCACCAGCGTGTCGCCCTGGTTCGGCGCGACGCCCAGGTGGCCGGCCGGGCGGGCGTGGTCGGCGCCGACGAACCGGGCCTCGATCGGGATCCCGCTGCGCTGCTGGTAGAAGAACTCCAGCGCGTCGTTCGGCAGCGTGCGGTAGATCGAGTCAGCGATGTCGAACGGGTGGCTGGTCGCGTCGCCGACGGTCAGCGTGTAGCCGGTGCCGGCCCGGGTGACCCGGCTGAAGTCGATCATCTGCACGGTGTCGCCGGACGCGGCGTCCGGGCCGGACAGCGCGGTCGTGCCGCGGGCCACCACCCGGCCCGCGGAGTTGGCCAGCGTCCAGGCCTGCGGCGCGGTCGCGTCGGTGACCACCGAGGCGTGCTTGGGCAGGTTGGTCAGGTAGCCGACCTGGTTGACCCGGACCGTGGGGCCGGTGTCCTGCACCGGTCCGCCGGTCTGGTCACCACCGACCAGCGAGATGTTGTCCAGGCAGACCCGCGAGCTGGGTGTGTTCGCGCCCAACTGGAAGGTGACCTGACCGCTGGGTGTGCCGAGGCTGGAGGTGAAATCGAACGAGAACGGCTGCCCGGCCGGGGTCAGGGCGACCCGCTGGGCGAACGTCGACGTGAACGGGTCGACGTTCTGCTGCACGGTGGTGGTGATCGAGATCGCCGGGTCGGCGGTCGCGGTGAACGAGTAGGTGTAGGCCTTGCCGAGCTCCAGCGGCACCTCGTTCTGCCCGACGATCAGGTCCCACGGGTTGACCGAGCCGCCATTGACGTTGATGCACCACTGGCCGGCGGCCACCCCGGCGGTCACATTCGCCCCCAGCCACCAGGGGTCGAAGCTGCCGCTGTCGAAGTTGCCGTTCAGCAGCCGCTCCGGGCCCTCGGCGGCGACGCCGGCGGTGGGGGTCGCGGTAACGGTGAGGCCGGCCAGCGCGACCGCTACCCCGGCGGCCAGCCAGGGCCGGCGGCGGGCGGCGCGACGAGCAGGAAACATGGCATGTCCCTTCCGGATCGCCATTCGTCCGAACGCAGGGCAGCCGCCGCAGCTGTGAGAGCGCTCTCACGGAGAGTATCGACGGCATCGAAGCCGGTCAACACAGCGGTAACGGGCCGCAACCTGACTGGTGCCTACCAGCGCGCAGCCTCGCTATCCTCGCGTGTCTGGTCGGTCGTCCGGAGGGCGGCTGGCATGCGCGAGAGGGGCGGCGGATGGCGATCGTGACGCCGGGGTTCCAGGGGCGACGCGCGGCCGGCGGTGACCGGCTACCCCCCGGGCAGTACCTGACCAGCGATTTTCCGGTGCTGTCGGCCGGCCCGACGCCGCGGATCAAGCTGGACCGGTGGGATTTCACGATCACCACCGAGGCCGGCCAGGACCATGTGTGGACCTGGCCGCAACTGCGGGCGCTGCCGGCCGCGACGCCCACCGTGGACATCCATTGCGTGACCAAATGGTCCAAATTAGGCACCCGCTGGCGCGGCGTCTCGCTGGACACGCTGCTGGCCGATGTGGACACTGCCGCCGGCTACGGGCTGGTCTATTCCTACGGTGGCTACACCACCAACCTGCCGCTGCCCGACCTGCTGGACGGCCGGGCCTGGCTTGTCTACGAATACGGCGGCGCCGACCTCACCCCCGAGCACGGCGGCCCGGTCCGGCTGCTGGTGCCACACCTGTACCTCTGGAAGTCGGCGAAGTGGGTGCGCGGCATCCGACTGTCCGATCAGGACGATCCCGGATTCTGGGAGAGCGTCGGCTACCACAACTACGGAGACCCGTGGCGCGAGCAGCGGTACCAGGGCGACTGACCGGCCGGCTGGCCTGGCGGGAGGCCCGGCTGGCCGAGCGCTGGGACGAGACGCCGACCGCGCGCACCCTGGTGCTGGCCGTGCCCGGCTGGCCCGGGCACCTGGCCGGCCAGCACGTGGACGTCCGGCTGACCGCGGCGGACGGGTACACCGCGCAGCGCAGCTACTCGGTCGCCGCCCCCGCCGACGGCGAACTGGTCACGCTGACCGTGCAGCGGCTGGACGACGGTGAGGTCTCCCCGTTCCTGGCCGGCTCGTACGCACTCGGCGACCCGGTGGAGGTGCGCGGCCCGGTCGGCGGCTGGTTCGTCTGGCGGCCGGCCGACGCCGAGCCGGTACTGCTGGTCGCCGGCGGCTCCGGGGTGGTGCCGCTGATGGCGATGATCCGGGCCCGCCGGGCCGCCGGCTCGACCGCCCCGTTCCGGCTGCTGTACTCCGTCCGCGGCCCGGCCGACCGGTTCTACCGGTCCGAACTGGACCGTCTCGCCCCGATCGGCAGCGCGGGCGACGGCGCCCCGGCCGGAGCGCCTGCCGGAGGCCTGGCCGGCAGCCTGGCTGGCGGGCCGGCCGGCCCGGCCGGCTCGGGCGGCTCGGGCGGCTCGGGCGGAGCGGGGGACGCGGGTGTCGAGGTGGGGTACGCGTACACCCGGGCGGTGCCGCCCGGCTGGCCGCGGCCGCCCGGGCGGCTGGACCCGGCCCTGCTGCGGTCGGCCGGCTGGTCGCCGGCGCGGCAGCCGGCCTGCTTCGTCTGCGGGCCGACCGGCTTCGTGGAGACCGCGGCGAACATCCTGGTCGACCTCGGCCACGACCCGTCCCGGATCAGGACCGAGCGTTTCGGAGGGAGCTGAGGCATGACCGACGGCAGCTACACCGACGGCAGCTACACCGACGGCAACGCGCTGGCCGGGCCGCTGCGCGAGCTGTTCGCGCTGGACCTGACCACGGCCACCGGCCGGTGCGCGGGCTGCGGGGCGGAGCACCCGGTCGCCGCGCTGCGGGTGTACGGCCCGGCGCCGGGCCTGGTGGCACGCTGTCCGAGCTGCGCGGAGGTGGTGCTGCGGCTGGTCCGCGGGCCGGACGCGGCCTGGTTGGATCTTCGCGGCACAGTCCACCTGCGCATCCCGATGACCGGGTAGCGGCGGGTAGCACAGCGGTAGCGACGGGAGGCCAGACGTGCCGGGGCCAGACGGCGAGTGGAATGCTGGCAACATGCCGGGAGCGCCGAAAGTACCGCGCGGCCCGGCCGGCGAGTCCGGGCTGGCGGACGCGTCCGCGCGGGTGCCGGCGCCCGAGGCGCCGCCGCGCGGGCCGGATTCCGACCAGCACCGGAGCGAGGAGCGCCGGCCCTGGCGGGTGGAGGGCGCGCCGCCGGCCCCGTCCAACGGCAAGTCCGGCCGGCCGGACTGGATGCGCATCCTGCGCCGGCTCTGGTGGGTGATCGCGCTCGCGCTGGTGGTCAACTACGCGTTCGCCAGCCTGCTGCTCAGCCCGCAGCGGACGACGGTCTCGTACACCTTCTTCCGGCAGCAGGCGCAGGCCGGCAACGTCGCCGAGATCACCTCGACCGGCGACACGATCGACGGCCAGTTCCGGGCCGCGGTGGCCTACCCGCCGGGCGACGAGAAGACCGACCAGGTCACCAAGTTCACCACCCAGCGGCCGGCATTCGCCGACGACGGGCTGATCGACCTGCTGCTGGCCAAGAACGTCACGGTGAACGCCAACCCGGCGGACCGGGTGCCGATCTGGCAGTCGATCCTGGTCGGCTTCGGCCCGACCATCCTGTTCCTCGGCCTGATGATCTGGTTCTTCCGGCGCGGCGCGGCCGGGCTCGGCGGCATCGGCCGGTCCCGGGCGAAGCGGTACGAGCCGGAATCCGGGCCGCGTGCCACGTTCGCCGACGTCGCCGGCATCGACGAGGTGAAGAACGAGGTCAGCGAGGTCGTCGACTTCCTCCGCTCGCCGGAGAAGTACCGCCGGGTCGGCGCGACGATCCCGAAGGGCGTGCTGCTCTCCGGCCCGCCCGGCACCGGCAAGACGCTGCTGGCCCGGGCGGTGGCCGGCGAGGCCGGGGTGCCGTTCTTCTTCATCTCGGCGTCCGAGTTCATCGAGATGATCGTCGGCGTCGGCGCGTCCCGGGTGCGGGACCTGTTCGACACCGCGAAGAAGGCCGCCCCGGCGATCATGTTCATCGACGAGCTGGACGCGATCGGCCGGACCCGCGGCGGGCTCAGCGTCGGCGGCGTGGACGAGCGGGAGCAGACGCTCAACCAGATCCTCACCGAGATGGACGGCTTCACCGGCACCGAGGGCGTGGTCGTGCTGGCCGCCACGAACCGGCCGGAGATCCTGGACTCGGCGCTGCTGCGGCCGGGCCGGTTCGACCGCCGGGTCGCGATCAGCCCGCCGGACCAGACCGGCCGGCGGATGATCCTGGAAGTGCACACCCGGCACGTCCCGCTCGGCCCGGACGTCGACCTGGCCGCGCTGGCCGCGACCACCGTCGGCATGGTCGGCGCCGAGCTGCGCAACCTGGTCAACGAGGCGGCGCTGCTGACCGCCCGGCGCGGCGAGTCGCAGCTGCGGATGGCCGAGTTCACCGACGCGCTGGAGAAGGTGGTGCTGGGCGCGCCGCGGTCGATCACGATGACCGCCGAGGAGAAGGAACGCACCGCTTACCACGAATCCGGGCACGCACTGCTGGGCATGCTCACCCCCGGCGCCGACCCGGTCCGGAAGATCTCCATCGTGCCGCGCGGGCACGCCCTCGGCGTCACCCTGCAGAGCCCGGAGATCGACCGCTACAGCTATTCGGAGAAGTACCTGCGCGGCCGGATCGCCGGCGCCCTCGGCGGCCGGGCCGCCGAAGAGATGATCTACGGCGAGGTCACCACCGGGGCCGAGTCCGACCTCGACCAGGTCAGCCGGATCGCCCGCCAGATGGTCGCCCGCTGGGGCATGTCCGAACGCATCGGCCCGATCACGGTGCTGCCCCCGGACGGCCAGGAGCAGCCCTTCGGCCTGGACGGCAACGGCCCCTCGCCGGCCACCCGCGAGCTGATCGACAGCGAGATCCGCAAGATCGTCGACGAGTGCTACGGCATCGCCGTGCAGACCCTGCACGAGCACCGCGACCAGCTCGACCGGCTGGCCCGGCGGCTGCTCGACCGCGAGTCCCTGGACGCCGACGAGGCGTACACCATCGCCGGCATCCCGCGCACCGCCCGACCCGATCTGTCCACCGCGACCTGAGCCGCTGACCGGCCGGGGCACCGCGGCTGACGGGCCCGGGGACCTGAGCCGCTGACCGGCCGGGGCAGCCCGGCTGCGGGCTTCCCGAACTGCTCCCTGGGGGCAGCACCAGGGCCGGGAGGGCGGGCAGCGGGCCTGATCCGGGCACGTTTCACTGGTGTGCTGGTAGGCATGGCAGACGCGGTCGCACTCGATGCGGTGACGAAGGTCTATGGCGGGCGGGCAGCGGCGGTACGGGCGCTGGACGGGGTCACGATCGCCTTCGGGTCGGGCACCTTCACGGCGGTGATGGGGCCGTCCGGGTCGGGGAAGTCGACGCTGCTGCAATGCGCGGCGGGGCTGGACAAGCCGACCTCCGGTGAGGTGTTCCTGGCCGGGCAGAGCCTGCGCGGGCTGAGCGAGACCAAGCTGACGTTGCTGCGGCGGGGCCGGGTCGGGTTCGTGTTCCAGTCGTTCAACCTGCTGCCGTCGCTGACCGCGGAGCTGAACGTGGCGCTACCGCTGCGGCTCGCCGGCCAGCGACCGTCCAAACGGGACGTCCGCGCGGTGCTCAGCTCGGTCGGGCTGGCCGACCGGGCCCGGCACCGTCCGGCCGAGCTGTCCGGCGGGCAGCAGCAGCGGGTCGCGATCGCCCGCGCACTGGTGACCAAACCGGAGGTGCTGTTCGCGGACGAGCCGACCGGCGCGCTGGACTCCAGCACCGGCCGGGAGGTGCTCACCCTGATCCGCGGCCTGGTCGACCACAGTGGACAGACGGTCATCATGGTCACGCACGACCCGGTGACGGCCGCGTACGCCGACCGGGTGGTGTTCCTGGCCGACGGCGCGGTCGCGGACGAACTGCACGACCCGACCGCGCAGTCGGTGGCGGCCCGGATGACCGGCTTCGAGCTGGCCGGGGCACGGGCATGATCGCGCTGGCCTGGCACACTGTACGGGCCCGCAAGGCCAGCCTGATCGGGACGTTCATCGCGCTCAGCCTGGGCGTCACGCTGCTGGCCGCGATGGCGCTCACGCTGGCCAGCACGATCGGCCGGGACCACCCGGTGCGCTGGTTCGGCACCGCCGACGTGGTCGTGGCCGGCGCCGACTCGATCACCGTCCACTTCGGCAGCGGCGAGGACGCGGAGACCGAGACGGCCCGGACCGTGGAGTCCCGGGCAGTGCCGGTCGGCCTGGTCGATCGACTGTCCACACTGGACGCTTCGGTGCTGGTCGACTACGCCGGCCCGGCCAGCACCGCCGGCGCCCCGGGCGACACCGCACACCCGTGGTCGGCGGCGGCACTGCACCCGTACCGCTGGGTCGCCGGCGGCGCACCGCGCGGCCCGGACGATGTGGTGCTGACCGCGCCGACCACGCACCACCCCGGCGACCGGCTCACCCTGCACACCGCCGCCGGGCCGCGCCCGGTCACGGTCAGCGGCGTGCTGGCGACCGACGCGCTGCCCGCGTTCTACCTGACCGATCAGACCGCCGCGGCGCTGGCCGGCGGGCGGGTGTCCGCCGTCGCGCTGATCGGAGCCGGCGACCTGGCGGCCCGGGTCCGGGCCGTCGTCGGCACCGAGCCGGTCCGGGTGCTGACCGGGGCACAGCGGCACGACGCCGAACCGGCCCCGGACGAGGACCAACTGGTCGGCGCGATCGCGCTGCTCGGCAGCACCGCGGGGGTGGCCGGCTTCGTCTCGGTCTTCGTCGTGGCCGGCACCTTCGGCTACGCGGTGGCCGCCCGGCGGCGCGAGTTCGGGCTGCTGCGGACGGCCGGCGCGACCCCGCGGCAGGTCCGCCGGCTGGTGCTGGGCGAGGCGGCGGTGGTCGGCGTGCTCGCCGGGCTGACCGGCGGCGCGCTGGCCACGCCGGTCGCGCAGGCGTTCGTCGGCTGGCTGACCCGGCACGACATCACCCCGGAGAGCTTCACCGCGCACTTCATCTTCTGGCCGGTGGCGGCGGCGTTCGGGGCCGGGCTGCTGGTCGCGGTCGGCGGCGCCTGGCTGGCGGCCCGCCGGGCCGCCCGGGTCCGGCCGGTGGAGGCGCTGCGCGCGGCGGCGGTGGACCGGCGGGCCATGACGGCCGGCCGCTGGCTGGTCGGGCTGCTCGCGCTCGCCGGTGCGGTACCGCTGCTGTTGCTGATCACGCACGCGCACAGCACCGACATCGTGGTGCTGTTCCTGCCGATCACGATGCTGCTGGTGACCGCGTTCGGCATGCTCGCGCCGGTGCTCATCCCGCCGCTGGCCTGGCTGCTCACCGCCCCGCTGGCGCCGCTGGCCGGGCCGACCGGGCTGCTGGCCCGGCACAGCGCGCTGACCGCGGTGCGCCGGACCGCCGCCACCGCCGCCCCGGTGCTGGTCACCGTCGGGTTCGCCACCGCCAGCCTGACCGGCATCAACAGCCTGCTGCACACCGAGCAGGCGGCGATCCAGGCCCGGATCGTCGCGCCGGCCATCATCACGGCTGGCCCGGGCGGGCTGGCCGACTCGACCATCGCCGCGCTGCGCACCGCGCCCGGCGTGACCGCCGCCGTGCCGGCCACCGACACCACCGTGTACCTGCCGCAGGGCGACGACGCGCCGGAGGACTGGTCAGCCAGGTACGTCCCCGGCCCGGACCTGGCCGGCGTGCTGGCACTGCCGGTCGTGGCCGGCGACCTGGCCGACCTGACCGGCACCGACACGGTCGCGCTGCCACCCGGCCGGTGGCACGTGGGCGACCGGGTGCACCTCTGGCTGGCCGACTCGACGCCGGCCGACCTGCGGGTGGTGGCCATCCTGGCCAGCCAGATCGACACCGAACAGACCGCGCTGCTGCCGGCCGGACTGCGCGCCGCGCACACCGCGCATCCGGTGGCCGACACTGTCTACTTGCGACTGCAACCGGGCGCGCCACTGGCCCCGATCGCCGCGGTGGCCGCGACCGGTGGCGGCCAGGTCACGCCGACCGCCGACTTCCTCTCCGCGGAAAGCGAGGAGCAGGCCCGGCTCAACCGCAACGCGCTGATCGCCGTCCTCGGCATGGCGCTGGTCTACACCACGATCGCGATCGCGAACACGCTCGTCATGGCCACCCGCGACCGCGCCCCGGAGCTCGCCGCGCTCCGCCTCACCGGCGCCACCCGCCGCCAGATCCTGCGCTCCATCGGCGCCGAGGCCGCCCTGGTCGCCGCCATCGGCATCCTCCTCGCCGCCGGCGTCACCCTCACCGTCGCCTTCGGCGTCCGGCACGCGCTGGCGCACGCCGCCCCGGTCGTGCACGTCGCCATCCCCTGGTCCCTCGGCGCCGCCGCGAGCCTCATCTGCCTCACCGTCGCCCTGCTGGCCAGCCTGCTCCCCGCCACCACCCTCCTCCGCCACCGCCCCCTAGACCCAAAGCCGTGTAGTTAGCGGGGTTGCTGGTCTGTCAAGTGATCATGGTTGGCGTGTCGGTGCCGGTGATGGCAGCGGAGCTCCGGTAGGAGGGGTCGTCCTCACAAGACGTCCTCGTCCCTGGAGCTCCGCTGTCTGTTGAGTCTGTCATTTCGCGTGTGGTCAGGGTGGCTGGGGGGCGGTTCGCGCCGGGTCATCTGGGTGAGCTGACGCAGGTCGTGCCGTTCGAGATGGTCGATGCGGTGTTGGTGCAGACCGGCGGGGTGCAGAAGCGGGTGCGTGACCTGCCCGCGCGGGTGGTGGTGTATCTGCTGTTGGCGGCGGGGTTGTTCGCCGAGTGCGGCTACGGGCAGGTGTGGGCCCGGTTGGTCGCCGGGCTTGAGGGTCTGGACGTGGCCAGGCCGACCGCGGCTGGGTTGGCCGCGGCGCGCCGACGGTTGGGTGCCGGCCCGTTGCGTGCCTTGTTCGACCTGCTGCGCGGCCCGGCGGCGGGCGTTGCCACCGGGGGTGTGTGGTGGCGTGGGCTGCTGGTGTGTGCGGTCGACGGGACCACGTTGTGCTGCCCGGACACGGCGGCGAACCTGGCGGTGTTTCGCCGCGGCGGTGGTCATCACGGCGGGACCGGGTATCCGATGGTCCGGCTGCTGGCGCTGGTCGGCTGCGGCACCCGCACCCGCACCCTCATCGACGCGACGTTCGGGCCAACCTCGGCCGGGGAGACGACCTACGCCCGGGACCTGCTGCGGTCGCTGCGGGCCGGGATGATCGTGCTGGCCGACCGCAACTTCGCCGCCCGGGACCTGATCGCCGCGATCACCGGCACCGGCGCGCAGGTGCTGGTCCGGGTGAAGAACGGCCGGCGCTTACCGGTCTGCCGACGCCTGCCTGATGGCTCCTGGCTCTCGCGCATCGGCACGGTCGAGGTCCGGGTGATCCGCGCCGAGATCACGATCTCCACCAGCGCGGGACACCGGACCGGGACCTACCAACTGGTCACCACCATCCGCGACCCGGCCTGCCCGGCGGCCGAGATCATCCGGCTCTACCACGACCGATGGGAGATCGAGACCGCCTACCTGGAACTGAAACAGACCATCCTCGGCGGCCGCGTCCTGCGCGCCCGCACCCCGGCCGGCCTGGATCAGGAGATCTACGCCCTGCTCGCGGCCTACCAGGCGCTGCGCACCGCGATCGCCGACGCCACCCTCACCCGGCCCGACGTCGACCCCGACCGCGCCAGCTTCACCATCGCCCTGAACGCCGCCCGCGACCAACTCATCCACGCAGCCGGGGTCATCGCCGACACCATCATCGACCTGGTCGGAACCATCGGCCGCCACGTCCTGGCCGCCCTCATGCCCGACCGGCGGCTGCGCGTCACCCCACGCGTGGTCAAACGCGCAATCTCCAACTACGCCGCCAAAACCGCCACCGGCCGCATCCACGGCCCCAGCTACAAAGCCACCATCAACATCGACATCCTCACCCCGACCGACCCTTGACAACCCAACCCCCGGCCTAACTACACGGCATTGCCCCTAGACCTGGCCGCAGTCCGCGAGTAGCGGCCTCGCCCGCCGCCAGGTGCAGCGTGCGCAATCGCATGGTCAACGGCCGGACACCCCGGAGCGGCGGCCACCGCTTCGCCTATCCGACAAGGACAATCCCTACCGTCACGGAGCGAACACTATGCAGACCTGACCGGAAGGACCCTCACAGCCATGTCGCCGGGCGCCGCGTATCGCGCCTCACCATCATTGACTCGCTGGCGAACGATCGGCCAGGCGGAGATCGACGAACTGCTTGCCGCACATCACGCTATCGGCGGCACCGGCCCAGGCCGGCGAACGGCAACCCGCCAGATCAACCACGCACTCGTCGTTCAACTGGCCTCGCAGTTCCAGCGCTTCTGCCGGGATCTGCACGGGCTCTGCGCGGACGTCGCCGTCGCCGCCGCGCCACCCCCGTATCGACCAGCGATGCATCTGGCCCTGACCGTCGCTCGGAAGCTCGACCGGCAGAACGCGACATCCGGAACGCTGGGCGACGACTTCGGCCGGTTCGGTCTGGCTTTCTGGCCGGCGGTCGACGCCCTCGGGGCCCAGTTCGCGGTCCGGCGCCGCCGGCTGGACCAGCTCAACGCATGGCGCAACGCGATCGCGCATCAAGATTTCCGCCGGATCAACTCCGACCCGCTGGCCCGGGGCACTCGCCCCGACCTGCCCACATTCCGGATCTGGCGGAGCGCCACCGACCAGCTGGCGGCCGGCATCGACCGTGCCATGCACGCCGCTCTGACCGACATCATTTGTGCCGCACCCTGGTAGGCAGTCGTGGAGGCCAGTACCGTCGTGATCGTGACCAGTGAGCATGTCTTCCGGGAGGGAGACCACGCTCTCTATCGCCTGGGCAACACGGACGTCGAAGTCGAGGTGATCGAGGAACGTGGTCCGATCGGCATGAACGGACGCCGGCTGGTCCGCGTCCGGATGCCCGTTGTGGCCTCCGAGGCGGTCGAGTTCGAAATCGCCGAAGCGGAGCTTCTGCCGGTCGGCCACGCCGCTTAGCGGCAGGCCCGGCGGGCCTGGCTGAGGTCAGCGGGGGATGCGGGCGAAGAGGGCCAGGAGTTCGTAGCCGGTGTTGGCGGCGGCGAGTGCGGTCAGGCCGGCGTGGTCGTGCGCGGGGCTGACCTCGATGATGTCGGCGCCGACGATCGGCAGGTCGCCGAGGCCGCGCAGGAGCAGCTTGTAGCTCGCGGGTGGTCAGGCCGCCGGGCTCGGGGCTGGCGGTGCCGGGGGCGTGTGCCGGGTCGAGCACGTCGATGTCGATCGAGAGGTAGATCGGCAGCGCGCCGACCCGCTCGCGGAGCCGGTCGATCGCCCGGTCCACCCCGTCCCGGGCGATGTCCTCGGCGCTGACCGTCGGGTAGCCGAGCTCGCGATCCTCGCTCAGCTCGGGGGTGTCGTACCGGGAACCGCGGCTGCCGACGTGCGCGGAACAGTTGCGGTCGAGCAGGCCCGCCTCGATCGCCGGGCGGAACGGGACGCCGTGGGTGTGCCGGGTGGCCATCGCGGTGTCCCAGGTGTCCAGGTGCGCGTCGAAGTGGATCAGCGCCAGCGGGCCGTGCCGCTGGTGCATCGCCCGCAGCAGCGGCGGCACGATCGTGTGGTCACCGCCGATCGCGATCAGCCGCTCGGCCCGGTCGAGAACCTGCCCGGCGGCCGCGCTGACCCGCTCGGCGTCGGGCGCGGCGATGTCTCCGGCGTCGGCCGCCGGCTGCGGCGGCCACGGCTGCACGCCCGGCTGCGGATCGTCCGCCCGCAGCAGCCGGGACGCGGCCCGGACCGCCGCCGGCCCGAACCGCGCCCCCGGCCGGCGCGACGCCCCGGACTCCAGCGGTACCCCGAGCACCGCCGTCCCGACCCGCCCCACCTCCGGCAGCCGCGGCAGCCGCGCGAACGTCGCCGCCGCACCGTCCACTTCGGACGGATCGGCTGTCCACTCAGGATGGTGCTGGCTCACCACGGCTCCTCCGCTCCGGCAGCGGCCGACAGCGTACGAGCGCCGGCTTGCGCCATCGGTGCCGCGCGCTGACGGCATCCGTCCTCAACCATGTGGTTGACAACGGTTGCCGGTCAGCCTACGGTTCCTAATCAACCGATCGGTTGAGGAACGAGGAGCCGGAGATGGCGGAGGATCGGCTTTCCCGGGTGTTCGCGGCCTTGGCGGATCCCACCCGGCGCGACATCGTCGCCCGGCTCGCGGTGGGAGACGCGACGGTCGGGCAACTGGCCGAACCGTACGACGTGTCGATGCAGGCCGTCTCCAAGCACCTGAAGGTGCTGACGGACGCCGGGCTGGTCACCCGCAGCCGGGACGCGCAGCGCCGACCCTGCCACCTCGAAGCGGAGGTATTCGACCTGATGACCAAGTGGATCGAACGGTACCGCCGGCAGGCCGAGGAGCGGTTCCGCCGCCTCGACGCCGTGCTGGCCAGCATGGACGACACCCAGAGCACACCCAACCAGCACGGAGGAGCGGCGTCATGACCACGACCACCAAGCCCGAGACCACCATCGAGGCCAACCCGGACCTGCCGACGATCAGCATCGTCCGCGAGTTCGACGCCCCGCCGGACCGGGTCTTCCGCGCCTGGACCGACCGGGAGCTGGTCGCCCGCTGGCTCGGCCCGAACGACACCGAGATGCGGATCAGCTCCTGGGACGCCCAGACCGGCGGCAGCTACCGGTACGCGGCCTGGCGCGAGGGCGAGGAGATCGCCGCGTTCTACGGCTCGTTCCACGAGGTGCGGCCGGCCCAGCGCCTGGTGCAGACCTTCACCTGGGAGGGCATGCCGGACGGCGTCGCGCTGGAAACGATGACCTTCGAAGACCTCGGCAACGGCCGCACCCGGGTCACCGCACTGTCCGTTGTGGACAACATGGCGACCCGGGACGCGATCATCGCCAGCGGGATGGAGTCCGGCGTGATCGAGGGCTACCAGAAGCTGGACGCGCTGCTCGCCGGGTAGCTACCCGCCATGCTCGGCCGCCTTGCGCTGGACGAACTCCCAGGCGGACTGCCGGGAGATGCCCAGCGCCCGGCCGATCTGCTCCCAGCTGGCGCCCTGCTCGCGGGCGGCCCGCATGGCCACCCAGCGGTCCGCGGTCAGCCGGCCGACCAGCTCCGCATTGGCCCGCAGCGCGTCCAGCGCGGTGACCTCGGGCAGCCGGGCCAGCGCCCGGTCGGCGGCCCGGGCCGCGGCGGCGTCACCGTCCGCCTCGGCCCGGGCCTTCGCCCGTTGCCAGACCTGCCGGCTGCTGCCGTCCACCCAGACGGTCAGCAGGCCCGGCAGGTCGGACGGGTCGCCGGCCGTGGTCACTGCTGCTCGGCGATGCGGCGCCGGAGGCCGTTCCGCGCCACGGCCCGGACCGGATCGCGCTCGGACCACTCCCACATTCCCATATCCGTCAGGATGACCTGACGACTCTGCTTCGTCAAACCACCCTGGATCAACGGGTGGACAGTTAACGGAATTTCGACCACTGACAGACCTTCACTTATCGCAAATTGTTCAATTGATTGGTCAGCGAAGCACTGCCCTGCCACGATCGACCGAAAACCGCATGCGTGTCGCGACTCCGACCCCCGACAATGGGCTAGTCTGCAGGTGGGAGGGGTGAACATGGCGTATTCGGCCGTTCTGGCGGCGGCGTTGAGTGGTGGGTCGGTGCGACAGTTGGCGTACTGGCGGTCGGCTCGGTCCAGCGAGGGCCCGTTACTGGCACCGAAGTATCACGAGCCGCGGGCCCGGGTCTACTATTCCTTTCGGGACGTACTCGCACTACGGACCTTCGTCTATCTACGCGGCCAGGACGTGCCGCTGCAGCGAGTCCGCAAAGCGGTCCGGAGCCTGCGCAGAATCGGTGAGATCGAGCACATCTCGGCATACCAACTCGTCGCCGTCGGCCGCGGCGTCGCGTGGCGTGCGTCTGACGAGGAAGCCGTCGATCTGACCGAGCAGCCCGGGCAGCACGTGATCGCCGAGATGCTCGATATTCTCGCCGCGTTCCAAGGCCCGCGCGGTCGCGAAGTCGTGCCGCTGTTGAAGCCGAAACCGGGCGTGTCGATCGACCCCGGCGTATGCGGCGGATATCCGGTGATCGAAGGCACCCGGGTGGGATACGACCTGGTCTCCTCATTGCTGGCGGACGGCATGACGGCCGCCGAGGTCGCCAGCATCTACCCGACGGTCGACGCGGACATCGCCCATGGCGCCCTCGACTTCGACCTGTATGTCGATGGGTACCGCCCGTCGGCGACGGCTTGATGCCATGCGGTTGCTCCTCGACGAGGGCGTACCCGTTCAACTGGTAGAGCCGCTGCGTCTGCTGCTACCTGGACATCAGGTCGATCACATCAGGAATATCGGCTGGAAAGGAAAGAAGGATCTGTCCGTACTGCCCGACGCTCGGGTTCGCCGGTACGAGGTACTGCTGACCAACGACCGCGCCCAACTGAATGACGAACAGGAATGCCGGGCAATACGGGACTCGCGACTACACCACGTCCGGTATTACCAGAACGCCCGGCGCGGTCGCGATGGGCTTGCCCTGGCGATTGCTTCGGTTCTCGCGACCATCCGGCCGGTATTCGAAGAACTGACCGACGTCGACGGGCAGCGTCTGGTCGAGATCGACGCGATGGAGCCTGCGCAGCGGCATCAGACGACCGACCCGCGGATCGACCCGCCACCGTACTGGCCGAGTCGGGCCGGGCATCCGGTGCGGCCGCGGCGGCAGCGGGGGCGATAGCCGGCCGATTGTGGACCGACCCGGGGGCGGTGACTGGAGCGACGCCACCGCCCCCGGTCGGTTGGACCTGGGCGGATCGCCGGCGGCCGGAACCCTGCGTTTGCGGGGTGCGGGCGGGTCGTAGGCTCGGGTGGTGACTCAACGGCCTGTTGATGAGGTTTCGGTGGCGGCGGCGGCGGACCTGGTACGCGGCGGGGCGCTGCTGCTGGATGTCCGGGAAGACCACGAGTGGGCGGCCGGGCATGCGCCGGGTGCGATCCACCTGCCGATGTCGCGGCTGGCGGAGGAGGCGACCAGGCTGCCGGCCGATCAGAAGATCGTCTGCGTCTGCCACCTGGGTGGGCGGTCGGCGATGGTCGCGTCGGCGCTGGCCGGCGCGGGCTGGGAGACGGTGAACCTGGCTGGTGGGATGGAAGCCTGGCACGCGGCCGGGCTGCCCGTCGTCACCGACGACGGCCAGCCCGGCACCGTCTGAACCGCGGTTAGCTGACCTCGTCCAGCTTGCCGGTGGACACGTCGAAGACGAAGCCGCGGACGGAGTCCTTGACCGGGACGAAGGGGCTCGCGGTGATCCGGGCGATCGATTGACGGACGTCCTCGGCGAGGTCGGGGAAGGCCTCGGCGGCCCACGGCGGCTTGATGCCGGTGTCGGCCTGGATGGCGCGGCGGAACTCGTCGTCGGAGAAGGTGAGCATGCCGCAGTCGGTGTGGTGGATCAGGATCACCTCGCGGGTGCCGAGAAGGCGCTGGCTGACCGCCAGCGAGCGGATCGCGTCGTCGGTCACCACCCCGCCGGCATTGCGCATCACGTGCGCCTCGCCGGGGCCGAGCCCGAGGATCTCGTATACGTTCAGCCGGGCGTCCATGCAGGCGATCACCAGGACGCTGCGGGACGGCACGAGCGGCAGCGGCCCAGGAAAGGACTCCACGTAACGGGCGTTGTTCTCCAGGTACTCGTCGGTCGCAGACATGATCATCCCCTTCGTCGAGTTGGCTAGATTGCGCGCCTGTCAGCGCGGGCTGCGCGGGAATGTGCGGAAGGTGCGGGACAGGCGGGATGGGCAGGCCGGGCGTCAGCCGGCCGGTGTTGCGCCACGGCGGGGCGCCGGACAGGACTGGTCGAACTGGTCGCCCCGCCGACCCGGCCAGAACGCATCGAGCAGAACGGCCGTGACCATGTGGGCATCCTCCGTGACCGTCTGGGCGGCGGCAACTCCAGGAACCCCCAGCCGCCTGGCCGGCCAGGCGCCCGCAATCCGGGCCGGCACGGCGCCGGCCGGGCGGCGGGTCGGCACCGGCTTCCGGTCCCAGCCGTCCGGAGCGCACCTGGTCAGGCCCCGCCGGCCGGTCCCGGCCACGGCGCCGCCCGCTCCGGCCAGTCCGGTCAGAACGGCCAGAACGCCCAGGCCAGGCACCAGTGCGGACGTTCTGTTCGGTAGCGATGACGTGGTGTTAGGTTAGGCAAACCTAACAGCAGGACGGGGCGATCCGTCCGGCGAAGGAGGCGAGATGCGGGGATTCCGGGTGGCCGTGCTGGCGGCCGCGTTCTCGGTGTTGGCGGTCGGCTGTTCCAGCGATTCAGACTCCCCCAGCGGCGGCGCTACCACCACCGCTCCGGCGCCAGAGTCGATCACCACCGCCCCCTCGGCGACCGCTGACGGACTGCGCCAGATCGCCGTTGTGGTCGCGCAGATCGTCGCGGCCGGTGGTACCAAGGAACAGGCCACCAGCCTGGCCGAGCAGATCGAGCCGATCTGGCAGAAGATCGAGGGCACGATCAAGGCCAACGACCAGAACGCGTACCTCGCCTTCGAGGACAGTTTCGCGCTGATCAGCACCGGCGCCGCGGCCGGCGACACCGCCAAGGTGGCCCAGGGCGCCACCGGGGTGACCACGGCGATAGCCGACTACCTGGCGAAGTACCCGGGATGAGGGCCGGCCTGGTCCGGGCCCTCCGGCTGACCCTGCTGGTGCTGGCCGGGTTCGTGCTGGCCGGTGGCATCGGCGGCACGGCGCTCGCGGCCGGCGCCGCCCCGTCCGTCTCCACCGCCGACGCGATCAAGCAGCTGGACGTGGTCCGCGGCTCGATCGACCGCACGCTGACGCTGATGAAGGACGGGCAGGCCGGGCCCGCGCTGACCGAGGCCCGTACCGGCTACCTGAACCACTTCGAACTGGTCGAGATCCCGCTGCGGATCGCCGATGCCCGGCTGACCACGGACGCGGAGACCAAGTTCGCCGAGATCCGCGGGCTGATCTCGTCCGGGGCGCCGGTGGACGAGATCCGAACCAACATTGTCGAGCTGCGCGGCCTGATCGACCAGGCCGAGCGCAAGCTGACCGACGTGGGCGTCGGGGCGCCAGCGGTGATCGCCGGCCAGTCATTCGTGATCATCTTTCGGGAAGGCCTGGAGGCCGTCCTGCTGATCTCGGTGCTGCTCGGGTACCTGGAGAAGGCGAAGGCGACGCAGTACCGCCGGCCGATCCTGCTCGGCATGGCTGCCGCCGGGGTCGCCTCGGTGGTGACCTTCCTGCTGCTGCGGACGGTGCTGTCGGCACTGCCGGTCGGCCGGGAGGTACTGGAGGCGGTGACCGCGCTGGTCGCGGTCGCGGTGCTGTTCTACGTCTCGTTCTGGCTGGTCGCCCGGCTGGAGCAGAAGCGCTGGCTGGAGTTCCTGCGGGCCCGGGTCTGGACCGCCGTCTCGGTCGGCTCCACCACGGCGCTGCTGCTGGTCGGCTTCACCGCGGTCTACCGGGAGGGGTTCGAGACCGCGCTGTTCTACCAGGCGCTGCTCTCGTTCGGCCCCGGGCTGGGTGGTTACATCGCGCTCGGGCTCGGGCTCGGCATCGTCGCGCTGGTGATCGCGGCCTGGCTGATCCTGCGGTTGGGCCGGCGGCTGCCGATCAAGGCGTTCCTGGGCACCGCGGTGGTGTTGCTGATGATCACCTCGGTGGCGCTGCTCGGCAACGCGATCCGGGCGCTGCAGGAAGCGGACGTGGTGTCGCTGACCCGGTGGCCCGGCTGGCCGCGGGCGCCGATCTTCGTGGCCCAGTCGGCCGGATACTGGCCGAGCCGGGAGACGATGCTGGCGCAGGGCGCGCTGTCGGCGGTGTACCTGCTCGGCGCGCTGTACGTGTTCGTGCTCCGGCCGCGCCGGCACCGCGCCCCGGTCGCGCCAACAGCCCCGACCGGCCAGGCCGGCCTGAACGGCCCGGACAGCCTGAACGGCCCGGACAGCCAGGGCCGGCCGGCCGACCAGGGCGGGCCGACCAAGCCGGTGCGTGCGTCCGCCGACGCTGACGGCTGACCGTGACGGTCCGGGTCGGGGTTGACGTCGGCGGCACGTTCACCAAGGCCGTCGCGTACGACCTGGCCGCCGGCGGGCTGGCCGGCCAGGCCATCGTGCCGACTACGCACGATCACCCGGACGGGGTGGCGGCCGGCGTGGTGGAGGTGGTCGGCCGGCTGGCTGCCGCCGTCGGCGCCGACCAGGTGGACCTGGTCACGCACTCGACCACGCAGGCGGTGAACGCGCTGCTGGAGGGCGATGTCGCGGTGGTCGGCATGGTCGGCATGGGCCGCGCGCCGGATCTCGCCAAGGCCCGCCGACGGACGGTGGTGCCGCGGATCGAGCTGGCCGACGGGCACCGGCTGGACACCGTCACCGAGTTCCTGGACGTCACCCACGGGCTGGACCGGGCCACCGCCGCCGCGGCGGTGAAACGGCTCGCCGAGGGTGGCGCGGCGGCGATCGCGGTGGCCGAGGCGTTCGCCCCGGACGACGAGACCAACGAGGCCGTGGTCGCCACCGCCGCGGCCGAGGCGGGCCTGCCGGTGACCACGTCCGCCGAGCTGACCGGGCTGTACGGGCTGGAGATGCGGGCGGTGACGGCGGCGCTGAACGCGTCGATCGTGCCGATCGCGCTGCGTACCGCCGAGGTGGTCAGCGCCGGAGTGATCGCGGCCGGGATCCGGACGCCGGTGATGGTGATGCGCGGCGATGCCGGCGCGACCGACCTGGCCGGGTTCCGCCGGGCGCCGGCCCGCACCCTGTACTCCGGCCCGGCCGCCTCGGTGGCCGGCGCGCTGCGCTCGTCCAGGATCGGTGACGGGGTGATCCTGGAGGTCGGCGGCACCTCGACGAACGTGGCCGCGATCCGGCGCGGCCGGCCGGCGCTGTCGTACGTGCAGGTGGCCAGCCACGCCACCGCGATCCGGGCGCTGGACGTGCGGGTGTTCGGGGTGGCCGGCGGCTCGATGCTGCGGGCCCGGCGGAACCGGGTCTACGGCGTCGGCCCGCGCAGCGCGCACATCGCCGGCCTGCCGTACGCGTGCTTCCTGACCGCCGCGGACTTCGCCGGGGCCGGCGCCGAACTGGTCGCGCCGCGGCCCGGTGACCCGGCCGACTACCTGGCGCTGCGGTTGCCGGACGGCCGGCCGGTGGCGCTGACCATTACCTGCGCGGCGAACGCGCTCGGCCTGGTCGAACCGGACGACTACGCCCGCGGGGATCGGGACGCCGCGCTGGCCGCGTTCGCGGTCGCCGGCGCGCAGCTGCGGCTGGCCGCCGCGGAGGTGGCCCGGCGGATGCTGCAGGCCGCCACCCAGGCGGTCGGTGACCTGGTCGCGGCCGTCAGCAGGGAACACCACCTGGAACGGCCGGTGCTGGTCGCGGTCGGCGGCGGGGCCGGTGCGCTGGGCCGGGCGGTCGCGACCGCGATGGGCCTGGAGCTCGTGATCCCGCCGAACGCCGAGGTGATCAGCGCGATCGGGGACGCGCTCTCGCTGGTCCGGGTGGAGCGGGAGCGCACGTTCACCGCCCCGACCGCGGCCGACACGCAGCGGCTGGTGGCCGAGGCGGAGGCCGAGGCGATCGCCGCCGGGGCCGCCGCCGCCGGCCTGGAGGTACGGGTCGAGCAGGTGGCCGCGCGCAGTTCGGTGCGGGTGATGGTGACCGGCGCGGTCGGGCTGACCGCCGGCGCGCTGCCCGGCCGGCAGCCGGCCACCGATACCGAGGCGGCGCGGGCCGCGGCCGGCCGGGGCTACCCGGCGCCGGCCCGGCACGGCCAGTTCTGGCTGGCCGCCGACACCGGACGGGGCGGCCGGGTGGCACTGTTCGACCGGTACGCCGACCTGGTCATCGACGTGGCCGGGGAGACCGTGCCGCTGGCCGGCGACCCGGCGGCCGCGCTGGCCGCCGCGCTGGGCCGACGCACCCGCCGGGTCGGCCCGGTCACCGTCGAGCCGTCCGCCTGGCTGATCAGCGGGCCGCGGCTGCTGCAGCTGGCCGCCCCGACCCCACCATCCATTGTGGACGCCGTCGGGACGCTGGCCGCCGCCGGCGAGCCCACCACCATCGTGATCGGACGGGACTGACGGTATGGCCCTCTACATCCCGCCGGCCCGCCGGCGCCGCCGGCTGATCGCCGCGGCTGCCGTGGCTCTGCTGGCCGGCCTGTTCGGCGGAGTCCTGATTGGACGGAGCACCGCCCCATCGGTGGCCGACCGGGTGACCGCGGTGCGGTCGGACGCCCGGGAAGCGGCGGCCGGACTACGGGTGATCGCGCTGCACGACGAGGCCGGCGCGCTGTCCAATCAGGACGGTGGCGGCGCCGACCTGACGCTGAGCCAGACCCGGACCGCGCTGGTGCGGGCGTTCGACCAGGCACCCTGGCTGGGCAACTCACAGCGCACCAAGGTGCTGGCCGACCTGGACCGGCTGGCCGCGACCGGAGACAAGAGCAGCAAGGAGTTCGGCACCGCTGCCGACGCGCTGGCCACCGAGATCGAGGCCACCTTCAACCCGTCCTGACCGGACGGGCGCAACCCCACCATCCACAATGGAGGGAGCCCGCGGGCCGACCGCCCGCGGGCTCCCGCCCACACCCGGCACGACCGCCGGTGTCGACCGGCGGCGCCGCCGCGCCGGTGCCTACCGGCAGTGCCAGACCACCGGCCGGCTCGCCGACGTCGTCGAGGTGACCGACCCGCCGATCGCATTGCCGTCCGTGATCACCATGGCGGACGCCGAGGTGATCGACGGCCCGGGCGAGAGGATCGGCAGCGCCTGCTCGACACCAGCGGTCCAGACCAGGGCCCGGCCCAGCGTGGCGGTCTTGTAGCCGATCGCGGTGCCCTGCGCGTTGACCCCGACCGCGGCGGAGTCCTCCTTGGACAGCAACTCCGGCGTCTCGCCCTGCCAGATCGTCGCGTGCGACTCGATCTCGCCGGTCAGGCTGGTCGTACCGGCCAGGTAGGCGCCGCCGGCGGCCACCACCTGCCCGCTGTTCGCACCGGCCGGCAGGCCGATCGGGTGCAGGCCGGCCGCGACGGTGCCGACCGCCGGGACGCTCGGGATGAACCCGCCCGTCGCGGTGCCGGTGTAGGAGCCGGCCACCAGGTCGGCCTCGGTAGCGGCGGTGAGGAAGCTCGGGATCGCCGGTGCCGCGACGTAGCTGAACTTGCTCGGCGTATCGGCCGACCAGGCGATGGCCCGGTTGTCCTCGCTGGGCACGAACGCCTCACCGACGATCAGGCCGGCGTCGTTGATGTCCCGCGGGTTGGCCGAGATGTCCGGCGCCGCGACGCCGAGCCGGATCACCTGGCCGTCGCGCCACAGCACCGGCTGGCTCGGGCCGAAGTCGGCCGGCTGGATCACGCCGACCACGTCGCCCCGCCGGTTCATGCCGAACGCCATGCTGCCGGCCCCGAGCGGGGTGGGCAGCAGCGAGACCCGCCCGCCGCGCCAGACCACGGCGTGGAACAGATCGTCGACGCTGCGGTTCGCGGCTATTCCGGCGAAGTCGGCGACCCCGTCGGTGGCCGTGATCGTGGCCTCGGCCATGCCGGTCGGGATCGGCAGGCGGGTGTCCAGCCGCCAGGAACAGGCGGCGGCCGGCCGGGTCGCGGCGGCGCCGGGCGCTGCCGCGGCCATCCCGGCCGGCAGTACGACGGCCGCTGCGGCGCCGGCTATGGCCAACGAGAGAAGTCGATATCGCATCACGAAGGCGATGTCCTTCCAGGACGGGTGCAGATCGCCGCCAACGTAATGAAGGACGCTTACAGCCCTCTTACCTGCCAGTGCCTGCGCCGTTCTGTTCCACGGCAGGCACCCTCCGCAACCACTAGTCGACTCTGGTTGCAGTCGAGGTGATTCTCTGGTTTCAGAGAGTAGTTGTAGGAGTACGCTAAGTGCACCAGCGTCGTGGGGGCGAGTCTCGTGGGAGGCGAGTCCGGGGTGGAGGCGACAATGGTGGTAGGCGTGCTGGACGCGCTGTTCCTGCTGGTACTGCTCGGCGTCCTGGTCGCCTACGGGCGGAGCCGGGACCCGGTGCAGTACGACGTTGTACTGATCTTCGTCGCGATGTCGGCGTTCTTCGTGCGCGATCTGATCCTGCAGTCCGGGGGGTCGCTGCCGGCCGTGGTCGGTGACCTGTTCGTCGCGATGCTGCTGACCCAGCCGGTGGTCACGGTCCGGCTGCTGGGCCGGCTCCGGCCGCTGGCCCGGTGGATGCTGCCGGCGATGGCGGTCAGCTGCGGCGCCGCACAGGTGGTCGTCTTCGTCCAGCCCAGCCCGTTGCCGCTGTGGGCGCTGCTGACGGTCACCAGCGCGATGACCGGCAACGGCGTGGCCGCGGCCATGCTGCTGATCGAGGAGGCGCGCCGCCGGCCCGGCTCGCCGCGGGTCCGGCTGCAGCTGGCGGCGGCGTCCACCGCCACGTTCGCGCTCGCGTTCGCGCTCGCCGCGGCCGGCTCGTTCGCCCCGGCGCTGCACGAACTGCGGGCCCTCGGCCGGGCCGTCGGTCTGATCGCCGCACTCGGCTACGCCGCCGCGTTCGTGCCGCCCGGCTGGTTGCGCCGGATCTGGTCGGCCACCGCGGTCTACCGGGCCAGCCAGCGGCTGCTGCAGGCGCCGGCCACCGACCAGCCGAGCCAGACCTGGCAGCACTACGTCGAGGACGCGGTGGAGGTCTGCGGGGTGGACGGCGCGGTGCTGCTGCGATTCACCGACGAGGACCAGGTACTCGAGATCGCCTGCGCCGGGCTGGCCGCGCAGCCGGGTGTGATCTGCCCGGCCGCCGAGTTGGACCGGCTGCTCGGCCGACCGCAGCCGATCCCGGTCGGCGCGACCACGGCGCACCGGCCGACGCTGGCGGTCGGCTACGCGCAGCGGATGGACGCCCGGTTCGTCCAGGCGGTGCCGCTGCGGCTGCCGCGCGAGCGGGGCGCGCTGCTGCTGCTCAACCGGTATCGCAACCTGTTCACCGGCGACGACGTGCAACTGCTGACCGATCTGGCCGCCCAGGCCGGCATCATCGCCGAGCGCGCCACGATCCTGGCCGAGCAGGAGCGGCTGAGCGCCGAGCTGGCCGCATCGGTGGCCGCGCTGACCGTCGCCGACCAGGCCAAGAGCGACTTCCTGGCCAGCATGAGCCACGAGCTGCGCACCCCGCTGAACGCGATCATCGGGTTCAGCGACCTGATGCGCAGCGAGCAGCCGGCCGACGACCGGCGACTGGTGCCGGCCGAGTGGATCGACCATATCTACGGCAGCGGCCGGCACCTGCTGGACCTGATCAACGACGTGCTGGACCTGGCCAAGGTGGAAGCCGGCCGGCTGGATCTGAAGACCGAGCCGCTGGAGCTGGCCGAGGTGGTCGGCGAGGTGGTGGCGACGATCCGGCCGCTGCTGATCGGCGGCAAACTGGAGCTGACCGTGGACGTGCCACCCGGGCTGGCCGCGCAGGCGGACCGGATCCGGTTCCGGCAGATCCTCTACAACCTGCTCTCCAACGCGATCAAGTTCACCCCGACGGCCGGACGGCTGGACGTGGTCGCCGCCGCGGCCGGCCCGGACGTCCTGGTGTCGGTCTCCGACACCGGCGTCGGGATCGCGCCGGACGACGCGGAGCGGGTGTTCGAGCGGTTCCGGCAGGTCGGTGACATCGCGTCCCGGCGCGCCGGGACCGGGCTCGGGCTGGCGCTGACCCGCCGGCTGGCGGAGGCGCAGGGCGGCGCGATCTGGCTGGAGTCCGAGCCTGGGCACGGCTCGCGGTTCACCGTCCGGCTGCCGGCCGCGACGCCGATCGAGCCGGAGCCGGCGACACCGGCGGTCGAGCCCGACTGCTCCGGCGGCATCCTGGTGATCGAGGACGATCCGGCCGCCGCCCAACTGCTGCGCGCCTACCTGGAGGACGCCGGCTACCGGGTGGCCGTCGCGGCCGACGGCCGGGACGGGCTGGTGGCCGCCCGCAAGTGCGCCCCGGCGGCGATCCTGCTCGACCTGGTGCTGCCCGGGATGGACGGCTGGGAGGTGCTGCGCCAGCTCAAGCTGGAGGATCGGCTGCGGGACATCCCGGTGGTGATCGTCACCGTGATGGACGAGCGCGAGGTGGGGCTGGCCCTCGGCGCGATGGACTACCTGGTCAAGCCACTGGACCGGAACACCCTGCTGCGCCGGCTGGCCTGGCACGGCCTGCTCGCCCGGCGCCCGGCCGGTGCCGCCGGCCCTGGGCTTGGCGGTCGGTCCGGGCCGGGCGGTGTGCCCGGTTCGGTTGAGCCGGCGGGTTCAGCCGGGTCCACCGAGCCGCCGGCGGTGCTGGTGATCGACGACGACCCGGCCACGCTGCGGCTGATCGAAGTCAGCCTGGCGCCCAGCGGCGTCGACGTGGTGACCACGAGCAGCGGTGTGGAGGCGCTGCGGCTGGTCCAGAGCCGCCGCTTCGAGCTGATCATCTGCGACCTGATCATGCCGGAGATCGACGGTTTCACCCTGATCGCCGCGCTGGCCGACAATCCGGCCACCCGCCGTACCCCGGTCCTGGTGATCACTGGCCTGGAGCTCACCGAGGTGGACAAGGCACGACTGAACGGCCCGATCCTCGGCGTCATGCAGAAGGGTGGCGACATGCGGGAAGCCCTACGGGACTGGCTCGCGCTGACCGCCGGGCCGGCCGGCCCGGCGGCGCTGACCGGGCCGGCCACTCCGGCCGCCGCCCCCGCGGGCGCCACGGCCGGCATTCAGCCGAGCCTGCAGCGGGAGTCGGTCCGGTGACCGATATCGAGCCGCGACTGCGGATACTGCTGGTCGAGGACGAGAAGATCAACCGTGATCTGATCCGCGCCATCCTGGCCCGGGCCAACCATCCGACGTTGACCGCCGCGCACCTGTTCGAGGCGGACACGCTGGCCAGTGCCCGGGTGGCGCTCGCCGCGGAGCCGGTCGACATCCTGCTGCTGGACGTCAACCTGCCCGACGGCAGCGGGCTGACGCTGGCCCAGGAGATCAGCCACCAGCCGGCCGCCCACCGGCCGACCATCATCGCGCTGACCGCCGGCATCTTCCCCGAACAGCAGCGGGCCGCGTTCGCCGCCGGCTGCCAGACGATCCTGAGCAAGCCACACACCGCGGGCGAACTGCTGACCGTGCTCGCCAACCAACTGCATCCGACCGGGCCGGACAACTAGAGCGGGGCGGCGCCGGCGGAATCGGCGCGGGCGAGCACCTCGTGCAGCCGGTGCAGCAGCGCGGCGGCGGTGAACGGCTTGCGGATGAACGGGACGTCTGTCGGCAGCGACTGCCGGCTGGGCAGCGTGCCCGCCGTGTAGCCGGACATCACCAGGGTGGGCAGGTTCGGCCGGGTGTGGTGGAACTGCTCGATCAGCTGGGCCCCGGACATGCCCGGCATCAGCGCGTCGGTGAGCAGGGCGTCGATGTCCCCGTTGGCCACGTGCCGGGTCAGCGCCTCGGCCGGGTTGGCCGCTTCCAGCACCTGGTAGCCGGCGTTGGTGAGGATCCGCCGGGTGATCTCGCGGACCGCGGCCTCGTCCTCGACCAGCAGGATCGTCTCGCCGCTGCCGCGCACCAGCTCGTCCGGGACGATGCTCACCGCCGAGATGGCGCTGGCCGCGGCCGGCAGGTAGATGTCGAACGCGGTGCCCTTGCCCGGCTCGGTCCAGAGCCGGATCTCGCCGCCGGCCTCCTGCACCACCCCGTACACCGTGGCCAGGCCCAGGCCGGTGCCCTTGCCCGGGCCCTTGGTGGTGAAGAACGGGTCGAAGGCGTGCTCGGCGACGCTGGCCACCATCCCGGTGCCGGTGTCCGCCACGGTCAGCCGGACCCGCAGGCCGGGCGGCGGGGCCGGCTGCACGCCGGCGCCGGCCTGGCCGACCCGGATCTCGCCGGACCGGCCCGCGTCCGGCTCGGCCTCGACGTCGGCCGTGGCGATCGTCAGCCGGCCGCCGTCCGGCATGGCCGCCCGCGCGTTCACCACCAGGTTCAGGATGATCTGTTCGAGCTTGGTGTGGTCGATGGTCACCGGCAACGGCCCGGGCGCCAGCAGCGTGACGAAGTCGAGGTCCTCGCCGATGGTCCGGCGCAGCAGCGTCTCGGTGTCGGCGACCACCGCGTTCAGGTCCAGCGTCTGCGGCGCGGACGGCTCCAGCCGGCTGAACAGCAGCAGCTGCCGGGTCAGGTCGGCGCCGCGGCGGGCGGCGTTGCTGATCCCGTCCAGGTCGGCACGCAGCGGGTCGTCCGGGCGCAGCGCCGAGGTGACCAGGTCGGCGTACCCGTTGATGACCGCGAGCAGGTTGTTGAAGTCGTGCGCGACGCCGCCGGCCAGCTGGCCGAGCGACTCCAGCCGCTCGGACTGGCGCAGTTGCCGCTCCATCTGCTGGCGCTGCTGCTCGGCGTGCTGCTGCTCGGTGATGTCGCGCAGGATGCCCTCGACGGCGACCACCGCGCCGGTCTCGTCCCGGATGCTGACCGCCCGCTGCTCGGTCCACACCGTCAGGCCATCGGCCCGGCGCCAGCGCACCACCAGCGGCTCCGGGCCGGGCTCCCACCAGGACGCCCGGAACCGGTCCTGGTCCGCCAACTCGACCAGGGAGAACAGCAGTTCCGCGTTCTGGTAGAGGTCCTCCGGGCGGTAGCCGGTGATCGCCGCGACGGCCGGGCTGATGTACTCCAGCTCCGGCTGCGGCATCAGCCGGTGCACGAAGATCACGTCCTGGGCGTGCTCGGCGAGCAGCCGGAACCGCTGCTCGCTGGCCCGCAGCGCGGCCTCCG
This sequence comes from uncultured Actinomycetota bacterium, assembly GCA_963714145.1. Lineage (GTDB taxonomy): Bacteria > Actinomycetota > Actinomycetes > Mycobacteriales > CADCTP01 > JBBWZH01. The sequence continues at coordinate 6,966,930 of OY970235.1, forward strand.
CCTGCTGCCGCTCGCGCCGCCCGGCGGCCTCCCGCAGTTCGCGGCGGACCGCCGGGCCGAGCCGGGTCAACCGGTCCTTGAGGACGAAGTCGTGCGCGCCGCCGCGCAGCAGCGCCACCGCGGTCTCCTCGCCGACCTCGCCGGAGACCAGGATGAACGGCACGTCCAGGCCGCTGGCCGACAGCAGCGCGAGGGCCGCCTCGGCGCTGAACGTGGGCAGGTTGTAGTCCGAGATCACCACGTCCGGGCGCCGCTCGACGAGCGCGGCCGTGGCCGCCGCGGCGGTCTCCACCCGGCGGTAGCTGACCTGCAGGCCGTCCTGGCGGAGTTGGCGCACGATCAGCACCGCGTCGTCGTCGCTGTCCTCGACCAGCAGCAGGTCGATCGAAGTCACCGCAGGTCAGCCGTCCACCCGCGGCGGTGCCTGGTTCACCAACAGCCAGTAGAGGCCGAGCACCCGGGCCGCCTCGACGAAGTCGCCGAAGACGACGGGCTTGCGGACGTAGCTGTTCGCCCCGAGCCGGTAGCTCTCGACGATGTCCCGTTCCTCGTTGGACGTGGTCAGCACCACGACCGGCAGCGTCGCGGTGCGCTCGTCGTCCCGCAGCCGGCGCAGCACGTCCAGGCCGCCGAGCTTGGGCAGGTTCACGTCCAGCAGGACCAGCGCCGGCGTGATCGAGTGCCCGACGGCGGGCAGCAGGTAGGCCAGCGCCTCCTCGCCGTCCGAGGCGACCTTGACCTCGTTCTGGATGTTGTTGCGCTTCAGCGCCCGCAGGGTGAGCGTCACGTCGTCGGGGTTGTCCTCGACGAGCAGGATCAAGCCGTCGTTCATCCGCGGTCCTCCGCCGGTGCCGTCACCGTGAAATAGAATGCGGCGCCCTCGCCGGGCGCGCCCTCGGCCCAGATCCGGCCGCCGTGCCGGCGCAGGATGCGGGCCACGATGGCCAGCCCCAGCCCGCTGCCGTCGAACTCGCCCCTGCTGTGCAGCCGCTGGAACGGCTCGAACAGCTTCGCCGCGTACTCCATGTTGAAGCCGGCGCCGTTGTCTCGGACCGCGAACACCCGTTCCTCCCCGTCGTCCCGGAACAGTTCGAAGTGGACGGTCGCCGGGTCGGCCCGGGCGCTGAACTTCCAGGCGTTGCCGAACAGGTTGACCAGCACCAGCCGGAGCAGGTGCTGGTCGCCGGTGGTGGTCAGGTGCTCGGCGATGTCGACGGCGACGGTCCGGTCCGGCTCGGCCTGGCGCAGCTCGGCGAGCACGCTGCGGGCGAGTTCGGAGAGGTCCACCGGGTTGCGCTTGAGCTCCACTCTGGTGGCCCGGGACAGGTTCAGCAGGTCGTCGATGATCTGTCCCATCCGGACCGTGTTGGCCTGCAGCCGGTGCAGGCAGTCCTGTCCGTCCTCGTCCAGCTGCCCGCCGTAGTCGTCCAGCAGCATCTGGCTGAACCCGTCCAGCGAACGCAGCGGCGCGCGCAGGTCGTGCGAGACCGAGTAGGCGAACGCGTCCAGTTCCTTTGTGGACGCTTCCAGCTCCGCGGTGCGCTCGCGCACCCGGCGTTCCAGATCCGCGTTCAGCCGGTGTACCTCCGCCTCGGCTCTGGTCCGGTCGGTGATGTCGGTGGAGATGCCGCAGACCGCGTACGCCTGACCGGCCTCGTCCAGCACCGGGAACTTCACCGTGACGTAGTTGTGCTCGCCGTCGTCGCCGGGTGCCACCTCCTCCATCTGCACCGGGTAGCCGCGGGCCACCGCGGCCAGGTCGTTCTCCCGGAACGCGGCGGCCATCTCCGCCGGGAACAGGTCGTGGTCGGTGCGGCCGAGCAGGTCCTCGCGGCGCAGCCCGAACAGCCGCTCGTACTCCCGGTTCGCCAGCATGTAGTGGCCGCCCAGGTCGCGCATGTAGATGACGGCGGAGGTGTTGTCGATCAGCGCGGTCAGCAGCGCGTGGCCGTCCCGCGCGGCCTGCTGCGCCCGCGCGCCGGCCGACTCCAGCCGGGCGGCGGCGTTCGCGATGACGACGCTCATCGCCGCGAACGCCACCACGTTGCCGGTGATCAGTACCCCTACGCCGAAGCGGTTGCCGTACAGGCCGGCGTACCGGGCCAGGATCGGCAGCGTGCCCAGCACGACCGGGACGGTCAGTGCCACCACGAGCATCCGCCGGCCGATGCTGGCGCCGACGCTGCCGCCGGTGAGCACCCGGGTCAGGCCGGTCGCCGGCCGGGCGGCCAGCGTGCCGAGGGTCAGCACGGTCAGCGCGACCGCGGTGACGAGTGGCAGCTCGCCCGCGGCCGTGCGCTGCCCGCCGACGGCGCCGGCGTAGATGGCGCCGTAGGCGTCGATGCTCGCCACCGAACCGCCCGCCAGCACCGCGGCCTTGCCCAACCCCGACCACCCGCCCGGCAGCCGCATCGCCAGCTGGCCGACGCCGAGCAGGGCGCAGCATACGACGCCGTCGACGGTAAGCCGCCCGGGGTGCGGGCCCGGCAGCGCGGCCAGCACCGCCTGCCGGAACAGCAGCTGGTCGAACCGCAGGTCGACGCCGGCCAGGTACCCGACCAGCGGGACCGTGCAGATCGCCAGCCCGGCGACCGCGCAGGCGATACCGAGCCGATCGATCCAGCTGGCCGGCCGGACGCCGAGCGCCAGCGCCGAGATCCCCAGCAGCACCAGGCACACCGCGGCGACCGGCCGCATCAGCCCGGTGTGCGCGGGCAGTCCGCCGGCCGCGGCGGCCGGGTGGCCCAGCCACCAGCCGCCGACCAGTACCACCGCCGCGATCGCCACCACCAGCCCACCGGCCACAATGGACAGACTGCGCAGGACGGCGAGCACGTGCCGGTCGGCCGGCGCGGGCCAGCCCACACCGGCCGGCGGTGCGGCATCCAGCGGCCGGCCGGCCGGGCTCGCCGGGGTGGCCCGGTGCGTTCCAACCGGCGCCTCGGCCAGCTGCCCGGCAACCACCCCGACCGGTGCCGCGGCCCGGGTGCTCTGCGGTCCGACGCCGGCCTCGTCCCGGTCGATCGTCAGGTGCTTGGCCATGTCGCCGCTACCCAGCCGATGCCAGGTGCGCCCGCACCGGCCGGATCGCCGGACCACCGGGGCGCAACAGGCCGGACGCCCGGATCAGGCCGCGGATCGGGGCGAAGTAGACGAGGCGCTCCAGGTCGACGCCGGCCACCGTGTCCGGCGGGTCGAGGCCGGCCAGCCCGAGCAGCTCCAGCCGCGGGATCTGGTGCAGGCCGGCCAGCAGGTGGTTGTGCCGCAGCCGGGTCAGTCGCTCCAAGAAGGACTCATCCATTCCCGTGGTGCCGCGATCGCGGGGCACCACGCCGGTATCGGGGATGCCGGCGTTGGCGCGCGCCTCGCCCGGCCGGAAGAGGAACTTCTTCGCCAGCATCAGGTGCACGCCGGCGGCCCGGGCGTGCGCGCTGAGCACCAGATACCAGGCGGCCAGCACCGGGAACCGGCGCACCGTGCGGCGCAGCTGATCCGCCGACATCCCGGTCAGTGCGGCACCGTCCAGGCCGAGCTCGGCCAGCACCATCGTCGGCAGCGGCGGGCGCCCCATCAGCCGGGTCAGCGCGGTCCGGTCGGCGGCCAGCAGCACCGGGAACTGCCGGCGCACATGCGCGGCCAGGTCCGGCAGGTCGAGGCCGAGCAGCAGGTCGCGCTTGAGCGCCTCCGGGTCCTGCGCCCCGCTCGGCGGCAGGTCGCCGGGCTCCCAGTGCACCGCGAACTGGCGGAACACGTCCATGAAGTGCCCGGGCCGCAGGCTCGCCTCGTACGGCAGCGCGGCGAAGTCGGAGCCCAGCTGGCGCAGCGCGGTCAGCATCGTGGCGGTAACCCGGAGCCGATAGATCGCCTCGGCCGACTGGATGGCGACCGCACCGCTCGCGATCGGCTCCAGCATCGCGTTCGCGGCCCGTTCCAGCGCCTCCGACTTCTTGGTCAGGACGAAGAACGCCCGCTCGCCGCGGTCGTTGGTGTAGGTGCGGACCTCGTGGCCACCGAACGCGCCGGGCAGCCGGGCGATCCGCGCGCCCGACCAGCGCACCTCCACCGTCGGCACGTTCCAGCGCACCAGCGTGATGTAGGTGTCCCGGGCCGGGTGCCCGGTGCGGGTCTGGCTGGCGGTGCGAGCGAAGTAGGCCCGGAACGGGATGCGGTCCGGGCCGACCCGCAGCCGATCGAACGCCCGCCCCGGCGTGATCCGGTGTGCGCGGTCCCGCTCCTGGTAGTGCCGGGCCACCGCGGCCCCGGAGAAGGCCAGGTGTACCAGCAGCTTTCGGGCCTGTACCGGGGTGAACGCCTCCGGCGCCGGCAGGTCTATCAGCACGTGCCGGGTCAGCGTCTCGGCCAGCATGCTCCAGGGCAGGTCACCGTCCAAAATAGACACATTGAACTGGGGCAGGCCGATCAGGGACCAGTTGTCGAGTCGCGCCAGCAGCTCATTGATCACCGCGACCACCCTGCGCGAGTCAAGCACGGAGTGTAGCGGCTTGATAACACCTCGTGATGTTACCTCCAGACCCGGTCGGTCGGCACCGGTCCGCCGGGCGAGTCCGGCGCGCCGACCGGCCTGTCGTTTGACGCCCGGTATCCCGCGTGGTCGAGTCTGCACAGATCTGCCGCTTCGGTACGGGATGGTGCGCCGCGATGCCTGATCGGGACCTGGCCGGCTGGCAGCCGCGGTTCGACGCGCTGGCCCGGGAACACGGCGTGCCGGGCGCGAGCCTGGCGGTGCTGGCCGGCGGTGCGGTCAGCACCTTCGCGACCGGCCTGCTGCATCGCGGCACCGGGGTCGAAACCACCACGGATTCGCTGTTCCAGATCGGCTCGATCAGCAAGGTCTACACCGCGACCGTCCTGATGCGACTGATCGACCAGGGTCTGGCCACAGTGGACACCCCGGTCGCGTCGATCCTGCCGGGCTTCACGCTGGCCGATCCGGCCGCGGCGGCCCGGATCACCCTGCGCCAACTGCTCTGCCACACCTCGGGCATCGACGGGGACTTCTTCCACGACACCGGCCGTGGCGACGACTGCCTGCAGCGCTACGTCGCCGACTGCGCCGGGTTGACGCTGAGCCACCCCGTCGGCGGCACCCTGTCCTATTGCAATACCGGCTACATCATCGCCGGTCGGGTGATCGAGGTGCTGACCGACCGCAGTTGGGACGCGGCGCTGCGCGGACTGCTGCTCGACCCGCTCGGGCTGGCGCACACGTGGACGCTGCCGGAGGACGTGCTGCGGTTCCGGGCCGCGATGGGCCACCTCACCCCGGACAGCGGGCCGGCGCAGCCCGCGCCGCGCTGGTACCTGATGCGCAGCGCCGGCCCGGCCGGCCTGGTCTGCGCCACCGCTACCGACCTGCTCGGCCTGGGCCGGTTGCACCTGTCCGGCGGGCTCGCCCCGGACGGTACCCAGGTGCTCACCCCGTCCACCGTGGCGGCGATGCAACAGTCGCAAGTGGACATGCCGCACCCGGACGGGATGTGCCAACACTGGGGCCTGGGTTGGGCGCTGTTCGACTGGGACGGTCGCCGGCTGTACGGCCACACCGGCGACACGATCGGCCAGACCGCCTCGCTGCGGGTGGTTCCGGACGCCGGCGTGGCGATCGCGCTGCTGTCCAACAGCGACACCGGGGCGCTGCACCGGGCCGTCACCACCGAACTGCTGGACCTGCTGTGCGGGCTGCGGGTGCCGGCGCCGATCGAACCGCCGGCCGCGCCGCCGGCGATCGACCCGGCCCGGCACGCCGGGGTCTACCAGCGGGCCGGCCGGCGGTTCGAGCTGACCGTCCGGGACGGCGCACCGGTGCTGCACTCGGCCTGGACCGGGGAGTTCGTGCTCGCACCGGCACAGGAGCTGCCGCTCACCCCGGTGACAGCGGACCTGCTGCTCGGCCGTGCCCCGGGCGACACCCGCTGGACCTCGTACTACTTCTATTCGCTCCCGGACGGCAGCCGGTACCTGCACGACGGCGCCCGGGCCACCCCCAGAGTCGGCTGAGCCCGGCCGGGGCGGGACGCGGTCAGCGTCCCGACCCGACCGGGCCGCATCGTTGCTGCCGCCGGTCAGCCGACCCGGATGAAGACCACGTCGTAGCCGCGGCCGGTGCCGCGGGTCTTGACGTAGACGCCGTCCTTGCCGCCGTTCGGGTTGCCGGTGTTGCCCTCGACCGTGGTGAACGTGTGGGTCGAGCTGGTGGTCGTGCGCACGATGCCGATGTGCTCGTTGCCACCGGTGAAGTTGCTGCCGCCGTTCCAGTCGAACGCGACGATGTCACCGGGCCGCGGCGTGGAGACGACCGACAGGTGGTACGAACCGGCCCGCGCCTTGGTCACCCAGCCGGAGACGTAGCTGTTCCGGTAGGTGGTGGCGCCGGTCTGCTTGGCCACCCAGCTGACGAACACGGCGCACCAGGCGTAGTTGTTGGTGGACAGCGACAGCCCGACCGAGGAGCCGTAGCTGTTCGCCCGGGCGCTGCCCTCCACCGTGCCGACCTCGGCCTGCGCGACCGGGAGCATCGCGCCGGTGCCACCACCGGGCGGCGGGTTGGACGGCGGGGTGACCGCCCCGTACAGCGCGGCCTTGGTCTGCGGCCCGACCTGGCCGTCGACCGAGATGCCCTTCTCCGACTGGAAGTCGAGCACCGCGTTGCGGGTCGCCGGGCCGAAGTCGCCGTCCACGGCGAGGTCCGCGCCGTGGTGGTTGAGCAGGCTCTGCAGTTCGGTGACGCAGCCGCTCTTCTGCCCCTGCACGATGTTGCTCGGGCAGGACGACGAGTTCAGGTTGATCGGCGTGGGCGCACCGCTGCCGCCGTTCCCGCCGATGTTGGAGTACAGCGCGGCCTTCGTCTGCGGGCCGACCTCGCCGTCCACCGAGATCCCGGCGGACGACTGGAACGCGCGCACCGCCGACTCGGTCAGCGGGCCGAAGCTGCCGTCCACGTCGAGGTGCTGGCCCTTGCCGTTGAGCATCGCCTGCAGCGTCGAGACGCAGCCGCCGCTCATGCCCTCGACGATGTTCGACGGGCAGGCGGACGAGCGCAGGTCCACACCGGACGACCCGGACTCGTCCGAGTTGTACAGCGCGGCCTTCGTCTGCGGGCCGACCTGGCCGTCCACGCTGAGGCTGAGCGCGCTCTGGAAGCTGCGTACCGCCGAGGCGGTCGCCGGGCCGAAGTCGCCGTCGACATCGACCGAGTAGCCGTGCCGGCCGAGCAGCCGCTGCAACTCGGTGACGCAGCCGCTCTTCTGGCCCTGCACGATGTTGCTCGGGCAGGACGACGAGTTCAGGTTGATGGCCGCGGGCGCGCCACCGCTGGACGAGTACAGCTTCGACTTGGTGATGGGGCCGACCCGACCGTCCACGGCGATCGCCGCGGCGGACTGGAACGTCCGCACCGCGTACAGCGTGTTCGGGCCGAAGTTGCCGTCCACCGACAGGCCCGCGCCGTGCTGGTTGAGCAGGTTCTGCAACTCGGTGACGCAGCCGCTCTGCTGCCCCTGCACGATGTCGGCCGGGCAGGACGCGGACGTCAGCCTGATCGCCGCGGGCGCCGCCCCGGCCGGGTTGGCCACCAGCAGCGCACCGGCGATCGCGCCGATGACCGTGGCGGAAACACCCATCCGGAAGAACCACCGGCGGTGGCCGGTGGATCTGTGCCGGTGCCGCGTCGACAGGGTTGTGTCGTCATTTGCCATGAACGTCTCCGTTGCCGTAGACAGCACGAACAGCCGCTCAGTGTGACTTGTCCGGCTTGTCCAGACCAGGCCGTATGTGTGACAACGCGCAGTCGGCATAACTCGCCGCTGAACAGCAGAACCCGTGCCGTCTGCCGCCATTGCCCGGATGGGCACGGTTGGTGGGGACCCTGTCAACCGGACCGGGACGATGCGCATCTCTCTCCCCGAACACGGCGCACGGTGCGCCGTTGCCTGATCTGGGGGCTCCCAATGCGTAAGCACGGTCTTTTTCGGCATGCCTTGATCCGGTCCGGCCGGCCGGTTCCAGCGACCCAGCCGGTCCTGCCAGCCCAGCCGGCTCTGCCAGCCCAGCCGGCTCTGGTAGCCGAGCCGGTGCCGGCGACCCAGCCGGTGCCGGCGGTGCCGGCGGTGCCGGCGGCTCGCCGGGTGCCAGCCGTCGTGGTCGGCGTAGCGCTGCTGGCCGGGCTGCTCGCCGCGTGCGGCCAGGGCACGACGCCCGCCGCCCCGGCCGGCGGCGGGCCCGCTGCCGGTGCGGCGGCCAACAGCATCCCGGCCGGCAGTGACCCCGCGGCCAAGGCGCCGGCCGCGAACGCACCGGCGGCTCCGGCCAAGCCGGCCACGATCCCGGCCGCGGCGGCCGGTGCCGGCACCAGCGGTGCCGTCTCGCCGAGCGCGCTGCAAACGCTGGCCCCGTTCATCGCGGCCGCCCGGGCGGACGACTTCCGGATCCGCACCGCCGCCAGCGCGCTGAACAACGTCGCCACCCCGACCGCGCTCACCTTCAACCGGGCGACGGCGACCACCGCGGCGGCGGCCGCGAACCCGCGCAGCGCGGCCGTGCTGCCGGCCGGCCTGCCGCCCGCGCTGAAGAGCGCGACGATCCTGGTGTACAGCGACCTGGTCGCCCGCGGCGCGCCGTTCTACTACGTCTCGCAGATGGAGAACGGGACGGTGCCGCGGGCCGACGAGTCGCTGCGGCTGCTCCTGGACGGGCTGCGGAAGAACGCTCCGTTCGCCGCCCGGTTCCCGGCCGACCTGGCCGCGCTGGAGCGGCTGGCCGCCCGCAGCGCCGCGGTGGCACCGGTCCGGGCGAACTCCACCGCGGCCGCGGAGCGCGCGGTGCTGGTCGCCTGGGTGGACCTGGCGAACCACGGCTGCGCCGGCACCGGGGGCTACGCCAGCGGCACCCTGCCGAGGATCTTCTGGGGCCGGAGGGGCAGCCCGCAGCACTGGTACGACGGCAGCATCGGCGGTGACGGGAACCGGACCGGCATCGCGTTCGACGCGGACTTCCGCGGCGGCAGCTGGCACGTCGAGCTGAACGCCTGCTGAGCCAGCACCTCCAGCCCGTGCCGCCCCGCCGGATCGACCGGTGGGGCGGCACGGCATCCTGGGTCGATGAGCCCGCGGCCCGGCCCCCGGCACGACCATGACGCCGGCGGCGCGGCCGAGGTACTGGCCGCGAAGGCGGCGCTGCGCGCGGCGGTCTGGGCCGAGCTGGCCGCCGCGAAGGTGACCCGGTTCCCCGGCGCGGACGGCCGCATCCCCAACTTCACCGGCGCCGAGGCGGCTGCCGACCGGCTGCGCGACACCGAGCCGTGGCGGCGGGCCCGGACGTTGAAGGCCAACCCGGACTCGCCGCAGTGGCCGGTCCGGCAGCGGGCCCTGGCCGACGGCAAGCTGCTGTTCATGGCGGTGCCCCGGCTGGCCGAGCCGGAGCCGTTCTTCCTGCTCGACCCGGACCACCTGGCCGACCCGCCCCGCAAGGCGTCCTCGATCAACGGCGCGTCCCGGTCGGCCCGCCGGGTCACCGTGGCCGAACTGAGCCCGGTCGACCTGGTGGTGACCGGCTGCGTCGCCGTCACCCCGGACGGCGCCCGGCTCGGCAAGGGCGGCGGCTTCAGCGATCTCGAGTTCGCCGTCGCCAGCGAGGCCGGCCTGATCGGCCCGGACACCGTCGTCGTCAGCACCGTGCACGAGCTCCAGGTCCGCCCCGCCGGCAGCATCCCCACCACCAGCCACGACGTCCCGCTCGACCTGATCGTCACCCCGGACCGGGTCATCGACTGCCGCCCCACCCGCGCACCCCGCCCACCCGGCCACATCCACTGGCCCGACCTCACCCCGGAGAAGATCGCCGCCATCCCGCTGCTGACCGCCATGGCCCGCGACCGGCGCTGAAGCCGCCCGGCCAGCGCGGACGCGGCGTGGTCAGGCCGGGGCGGGCAGGCGCAGGGTGCTGCGGCGGTCGGCGGGGTCGGCGGCGGCGCCGCGGGCCAGCAGGTCGGCGACGGGGAGGGTGGCGGCGCCGAGGGCGACCGCGTCCGGGCCGAGTTGGCCGAGCGTGATGGTGGTCTGGCCGAACGGGTGGCGCAGGGCGCGCTCGGCGGCGGCGGCCCGGATGCGGGGTAGCAGCCCGGCGCCGAAGGCGTGGCCGGCCCAGCCGGCCAGCACGATCAGCTCGGGGTTGAACAGGTTGACCAGGGTGGCCAGGCCGGCGCCGAGGTAGCCGACGGTCTCGTCCACGATCTTCGCCGCGGTCGGGTTCGACGCCGCCGCGGCCAGCAGGGCGGCCAGTGCCGACTCCTCGTCCTCGCCCGGCACCGGGCGGCCGCGGCGGGCCTGGCGGTAGCGGTCCAGCACGCCCTCGGCGCCGACGTAGGCCTCCAGGCAGCCGCGCGAGCCGCAGCGGCACGGCCGGCCGTCGTAGACCAGCGAGGTGTGCCCCCACTCGCCGGCGCTGCTGGTGGCGCCGCGGTAGGTCGTGCCGTTGGTGACGACGGCGGCGCCGACGCCGGACCCGATCAGCGCGATCACCGCGTGCCGGACACCGCGGCCGGCGCCGAACCACATCTCCGCCTGGCCCAGGGTCTTCGCGCCGTTGTCGATGTAGATCGGCAGCGTGGTGCCGGGGCGCAGCATCCGCTCCAACGGCACCGCCTCCCAGCCGATCGTCTGCGCGTACACGGTCGCCTCGGCGCCCTGCTCGACGGTGCCGAACACGCCGATGCCGACCCCGAGCACGTCCGACGGTCCGACGCCGGCCTCCCGCATCACCTCGTTCAGGCTGGCCAGGATCTGCTCCACCACCGCGGCGGGTTCGGGCCGGGTGGACAGCAGCGGCCGGTCGACGGTGGCCTTGGGCCGCATCGCCAGGTCGAACAGCTCGGTGCGGACCCGGGTCTCCCCCACGTCGATGCCGATCACGTGCGTGTAGCCGGGGTTGACCCGCAGCAGCGTGCGGGGCCGGCCGCCGTCGGAGTCGACCAGGCCGGCCTCGACGACCAGGCCCTCCTCGATCAGCTCACCGACGACGTTGCTGACCGTGCCCTGGCTGAGCCCGGTGGCCTGGCCGAGATCCTGCCGACTCTGCGGTTCGCCGAGGAAGAGGGACGAGAGCAACGCCGCGCGGTTGTGCCGCCGAAGGTCTCGGACGGTTCGCTTCACCTGCATCGGTCCCCCCTTCTGCCCGCGCCGGCCCGGCCGCGCGGTGGCTCCCCGGCGTGTCCCCCATTGTCTCGGACTGTCTTGACGACAGGATGCCTCGCCAGTTAGATGCTAGCCATAGTTCAAGAGTCGAATTAACTTGCCTTACCCAGGCGTCGGGCGCTAGCGGCGGCTGCCGCCTCGGTCACCATCCCCCGCGTCGCCCCTCCGCGCGGAACGGCTCCCCCGCGCACCCGAACGGAAGGCTGGTCGTGATGTTACGCAGACGTGCCTCGGCCATCGTCGCCGCCGCGCTGTTGGTTCCCGCCCTGGCCGCGTGTGGTGGTGGCGGCGACTCGCCATCGTCCAGTTCGGACGCCGCCGGCACCACCCTCACCTACTGGGCCAGCAACCAGGGCGCCAGCCTGGAACAGGACAAGCAGATCCTGCAGCCGGAGCTGGACAAGTTCGAGAAGGAGACCGGCATCAAGGTCAACGTCGAGGTCGTCGGCTGGCCGAACCTGCTGAACCGGATCCTCGCCGCGGCCACCTCCGGCCAGGGCCCGGACGTACTGAACATCGGCAACACCTGGTCGGCCTCGCTGCAGGCGACCGGCGCGCTGCTGCCCTTCGACGGCGGCGCCCTGGACGCGGTCGGCGGCAAGGACCGGTTCCTGGCCGGCAGCATCGTCCGCGACCGGCGCGCCGGGCAAGGACCCGACCGCGGTGCCGCTCTACTCGCTGGCCTACGGCCTCTACTACAACAAGAAGATGTTCGCCGACGCCGGCATCAGCGCCGCACCGTCCACCTGGGAGGAACTGGTCGCGGACGGCAAGAAGCTGACCAAGGACGGGCACGTGGGGGCTGGCCATCGAGGGCGGCAACCTGTCCGAGAACGCGCACCACGCGTTCGTCTTCGGCCAGCAGTACGGCGGCGACTTGTTCGACGCCAGCGGCAAGCCGACCTTCGACAGCCCGGGCGTGGTGGCCGGCATCAAGCGGTACCTCGACTTCATGGCCGTTGACAAGATCACCAACCCGAGCAACGCCGAGTACGCCGCAGAACCAGTCGATCACCGACTTCGCCAGCGGCAAGGCGGCCATGCTGCTGTGGCAGGCCGCGGCCGGCAACCTCAAGACGCACGGGCATGACCGCCGGACGAGTACGGCCTGGCCCCGGTGCCGTTCCCGGCCTCCGCCCCGGCCGGCGGCAAGCACGTCAACAGCATGGTGGCCGGCATCAACCTGGCCGTGTTCGCCAACACCAAGCACAAGGACGCGCGCGCTGAAGTTCGTCAAGTTCATGACCAGCGACGCCGAGCAGACGATCCTGAACAAGACGTACGGCTCGCTGCCCTCGGTGCAGACCGCGTACACCGACCCGGCGTTCCAGACCGCCGACATCAAGACCTTCCAGGACATCCTGGCCAAGACCGCCGCCCCGCTGCCCGCGGTGCCGGAGGAGAGCCAGTTCGAGACCCTGGTCGGCACCGCGATGAAGGAGCTGTTCGCCGACACCGCGGGTGGCAAGCCGGTCACCGAGGCGACCATCAAGGCCAAGCTCTCGGCCGCCAACGAGCAGGTGAAGGCCGGCGGCTGACCCCGCACCGGCGCCGGATCGCAGCCGCGGTCCGGCGCCCGCGGGGCCTGAGGTAAGGAGAGCGCATGGCGACGACGGCGACCCCGCCGGCCCCAGCCGCCGCATCGCGGCCGGCCGCCGCGCCGGCCGGCGGTCGCCGCGCCCGCCGGCGCCGGCGGGGTACCCAGCCGCGGATCACCCCGTACCTGTTCCTGCTGCCGGCGCTGCTGCTGGAACTGCTGGTCCACCTGGTCCCGATGGTCATCGGCATCTGGATGAGCCTGCGCGGAGCTGACCCAGTTCTTCATCCGGAACTGGTCGGCGCGCCCCGTTCACCGGGCTGCGACAACTACCGCATCGCGCTCGACTTCGACAGCGCCGACCGGCCAGGCGCTGCTGCACTCGCTCTGGGTCACCATCGCGTTCACGGTGTTCTCGGTCGGCTTCGCCTGGCTGCTCGGCATCACCGCGGCGGTGCTGCTGCAGAAGCCGTTCCGTGGCCGCGGCCTGCTGCGCACGCTGTTCCTCATCCCGTACGCGCTGCCCGTCTACGCCGCGGTGATCACCTGGACGTTCCTGTTCCAGCGCGACACCGGCCTGGTCAACCACGTGCTGGTACGACCAGCTGCACCTGTTCGACCACCGTCCGTTCTGGCTGATCGGCGGCAACAGCTTCATCACGCTGGTGGTCGTCTCGGTCTGGCGCACCTGGCCGTTCGCGTTGCTCGTGCCTGACCGCGGGCCTGCAGACGATCCCGCCGGAGCTGTACGAGGCGGCCGCGATCGACGGCGCCGGCGTTCTGGCGGCAGATGCCGCACGATCACGCTGCCGATGCTGCGGCCGGTCAACCAGGTGCTGGTCCTGGTGCTGTTCCTGTGGACGTTCAACGACTTCAACACGCCGTACGTGCTGTTCGGCAAGTCCGCGCCGCACGCCGCCGACCTGATCTCGATCCACATCTACCAGTCCTCGTTCGTCACCTGGAACTTCGGCGCTCGGCTCGGCGATGCGCGTGCTGCTGCTGCTCTTCCTGCTCGTGGTGACCGCGGTCTACCTGGTCGTCACGAACCGGCGGAGGAACGATGCGTGAGCCGCGCTGGCTGCGGATCACCCGGGTGGTGGTGCTCACCGGGCTGACCCTGTTCACCGTCGTGCCGATCTACGTGATGATCAGCTCGTCGTTGAAGCCGCTGCGTGGACGTGCAGGGCCCGTTCCAGTGGATCCCGAAACACCTGACCATCGCAGCCGTTCCTCGACATCTGGAAGACCGTGCCGCTGGCGCACTACTTCCTGAACAGCATGATCGTCTCCGGCGTGGCCACGGTCTGCTCGGTGGTGGTGGCGATCTTCGCCGGCGTACGCGCGTCAGCCGGTACAGGTTCCGCGGCCGCGGCGTCGTTCTCCATCACCGTGCTGTCCACCCAGATGTTCCCGGGCATCCTGTTCCTGCTGCCGCTGTTCCTGATCTACGTCAACCTCGGCAACGCCGACCGGGCATCGCAGCTGTACGGCACCCGGCTCGGCCTGATCATCACCTACCTGACGTTCTCGCTGCCGTTCTCGATCTGGATGCTGATCGGCTACTTCGACTCGATCCCGACCGGACTGGACGAGGCGGCCCAAGTGGACGGTGCCGGCCCGGTGCGGACGCTGCTGCGGGTGGTGCTGCCGGCGGCGGTCCCCGGGGTCGTCGCGGTCGCCGTGTACGCGTTCATGACCGCGTGGGGCGAGGTGCTGTTCGCCTCGGTCATGACCAACGAGAGCTCGCCGCACCCTCGCGGTCGGGCTGCAGGGCTACTCGACCCAGAACGACGTGTACTGGAACCAGGTCATGGCCGCCTCGCTGGTCGTCAGCGTCCCGGTGGTGGCCGGATTCCTGTTGCTGCAGCGGCAATTCGTCGCCGGCCTGACCGCCGGGGCGGTGAAGTAGCGCCGGCCGCACACCCGCGGCCGCGGCACAGCGTTGAGGAGCATCATGGACTACCTGCGGGACCTCCGGCCGGATTTCGTCTGGGGCGTGGCCACCGCCGCGTACCAGATCGAGGGTGCTGTCGCTGAGGACGGTCGGACACCGTCCATCTGGGACACCTTCAGCCGGGTGCCCGGGCGCCGTCGACAACGGCGACAACGGCGATCATGGCCTGCGACCACTACCACCGGTGGCGCGAGGACATCGCGCTGATGCGGCGGCTGGGCGTCGGCGCGTACCGGTTCTCTGTCGCCTGGCCGCGGGTGCTGCCCGACGGCCGCGGCCAGGTGAACCAGGCCGGACTCGGCTTCTACGACCGGCTCGTGGACGAACTGCTGGACGCCGGCATCCGGCCGTACGTGACGCTGTACCACTGGGATCTGCCGCAGGTACAGCAGGACCGCGGCGGCTGGCCGGCCCGGGAGACCGCGTTCGCGTTCGCCGAACTGCGCCGCGGTGGTCGGGGCGAAGCTGGGCGACCGGGTGACCGACTGGTTCACCGTCAACGAGCCGCTCTGCTCGGCCTGGATCGGCCACCTGGAAGGCAAGATGGCCCCGGGCGAGCGGGACATCACCCGGGCGGTGCCGGCCGCGCACCACCTGCTGCTCGGGCACGGGCTGGCCGCGGCCGCGCTGCGCAACTCGGCGCCGGCACCGGTGCGGGTCGGCGCGGTGGTCAACCTCAGCCCGTGCCAGCCCGCCAGCGACAGCGATGCCGACGTGGCCGCCGCCCGGCGCGCCGACGGGCACACCAACCGCTGGTGGCTCGACCCGCTTTACGGCAAGCGGCTATCCGGCCGACATGATCGAGGTCTACGGCGTCGAACCGCCGGTCCGGGCCGGCGACATGGAGACTGATCGCGGCGCCGATGGAGCACCTCGGCCTGAACTACTACTTCCGCCAGGTCGTCACCGACGACCCGGACGGCCCACCGCCGCGGGCCCGGATGGTCACCGTGCCGGACGCGGTGCGCACCGCGATGGACTGGGAGGTGCACCCGGACGGGCTGGAGCAACTGCTGCACCCGACTGCACCGAGGAGTACCGGGTGCCGCGGGTGTTCGTGACCGAGAACGGCTCGGCCTGGCTGGACGAGGTCGGCCAGGACGGCGCGGTCCGCGACGACCAGCGGGCCGAGTACCTGGAGCAGCACGTCGCCGCCGCCGGCCGGGCAGTGGGCCGGGGGGTACCCCTGGCCGGCTACTTCGTCTGGTCGCTGATGGACAACTTCGAATGGTCGTACGGCTACGCGAAGCGGTTCGGGCTGATCCGGGTCGACTACGCGACCCAGGCGCGGACGATCAAGGCCAGCGGCTACCGCTACGCAAAAATCATCTCCGACCACGCGGCACTCACCCACCAGCCACCCGGCTCGCCAGCCGGCGCCGGCTGGTCCGGGGACTGAAAACCCGCCGAAACAGTCACTCCGGGCGTCTTGACGGCATCGCGTCCGGATTAGATGCTAACCATAGTTCAAGCATCGAATTAACCTCGGAACCGTCGCTGTAACCCCGGACCTCTCCGCCGGCGCTGCCCCGGCGGCCTGCCATTCCCTGCGGCACTTCTGCGTTGCCCGCGATCGCGGGCGACGCCGCTGGCATACCCCCGATCGGGAGGCTGGTCGTAATGCTTCGCAGCAGCCGTACCGCACGCGCGCCTGGTGGCGGTGCCACCGCGCGGCCCAGCCGGATCCGCCGACGCTCGTTGGTAGCCGCGGTCGCGGCGGCCGTGGTCCTCGGCGGCGCTCCGGCCGGCCTCGTCGGCACCGCCGCCGCGGCGGACCCCCTTATCTCGCAAGGAAAGCCCGCCACCGCGTCGTCGTCCGAGAACGCCGGCACGTTCCCGGCGGCGTCCGCTGTGGACGGCAATGCGGGCACCCGCTGGTCGTCCGCGTTCAGCGACCCGCAGTGGCTGCAGGTCGACCTGGGTGCCACCGCCAACGTGACCCAGGTCCTGCTGCAGTGGGAGGCCGCGTACGCCACCGCGTACCAGATCCAGGTGTCCGCCAACGCGTCCAGCTGGACCACGATCTTCTCGACCAGCACCAGCACCGGCGGCACCCAGACGCTCGCGGTCTCCGGCTCCGGCCGGTACGTCCGGGTACTCGGCACCGCCCGGGCCACCCAGTGGGGCTACTCGCTGTTCGAGTTCCAGGTCTTCGGCACCACCAGCGGCGGCACGCCGCCTGGCGGTGGCGGCCCGCTCGGGCCGAACGTGCTGGTGTTCGACCCGTCCATGTCGGCAGCGAGCGTGCAGAGCCAGCTGGACACGGTGTTCCGGCAGCAGGAGAGCAACCAGTTCGGCAGCCAGCGGTACGCGCTGCTGTTCAAGCCGGGCAGCTACCCGGTCAACGCCAACATCGGCTTCTACAGCTCGATCTCCGGCCTCGGCCTCACCCCCGGCCAGGTCTCGCTGAACGGGGTGACGGTCGACGCGCAGTGGTTCGGCGGCAACGCCACCCAGAACTTCTGGCGGTCGGCGGAGAACCTGACCATCAACACGCCGGCCGGCTTCAACCGCTGGGCGGTCTCGCAGGCCGCGCCGTTCCGCCGGATCGACGTGCGCGGCGACCTGAACCTCGCGCCGGACGGCTTCGGCTGGGCCAGCGGCGGCTACATCGCCGACAGCCGGATCACCGGTGCGGAGCAGCCGTTCTCGCAGCAGCAGTGGTTCACCCGCAACAGCCAGATCGGCAGCAACCTCAACGGTGTCTGGAACAACGTGTTCGTCGGCGTGACCGGCGCGCCGGCGCAGAGCTTCCCGAACCCACCGTACACAGTGGTCGGTCAGGCTCCCGTGATCCGGGAGAAGCCCTTCCTGTACGTGGATTCCGGCGGCAACTACCAGGTGTTCGTGCCCTCGCTGCGGACCAACACGACCGGCATCACCTGGGCCAACGGCTCCGGGCCAGGTTCGTCGATCCCGTTGACCCAGTTCTTCGTGGCGCACCCGGGTGACTCGGCCGCGACCATCAACGCGGCGCTGGCCGGCAGGGCTCAACCTGCTGTTCACGCCGGGCATCTACCACGTCAACCAGACGATCAACGTGACCCGGCCGGACACCGTGGTGCTCGGGCTCGGCTACGCGACGCTGATCCCGGACGGCGGCGTCACGCCGATGTCGGTCGCCGATGTCGACGGCGTCAAGCTCGCCGGCCTGCTGTTCGACGCCGGCACGACCAACTCGCCGGTGCTGCTGCAGATCGGGCCGAACGGGTCGACGGCAGCGCACGCGGGCAACCCGATCTCGATCCACGACGTGTTCTTCCGGATCGGCGGGGCCGGCGCCGGCCGGGCCACCACCAGCCTGGTGGTGAACAGCGGCAACACGATCATCGACCACATCTGGGCCTGGCGGGCCGACCACGGCAGCGGCGTCGGCTGGACCACCAACACCGCCGACACCGGCCTGATCGTCAACGGCGCCAACGTCACCGCGTACGGGTTGTTCGTCGAGCACTACCAGAAGTACGAGGTGATCTGGAACGGCAACGGCGGCCGGACCTACTTCTTCCAGAACGAGACTGCCGTACGACCCGCCGAGCCAGGCCGCCTGGCGCAACGTGGCCGGTGGGTACGCCGCCTACAAGGTGGCCGACTCGGTCACCAGCCACGAGGGCTGGGGGCTCGGCAGCTACTGCTTCTTCAACGTCAACCCGAGCATCGTGGCCGCCCGCGGCTTCGAGGTGCCAAACCGGGCCGGCGTACGGTTCCACGACCTGCTCACGGTTTCACTCGGCGGCGTCGGGGTGATCACCAACGTGGTCAACACGACCGGTGGCCCGGCGCAGGGCACCGCGACCGTCCCGAGCAACGTGGTCAGCTACCCGTGACGTCTACCTAGGACCGTCCTGATAGGACAGACGGCGCGGGCGGATCCGGGTGGATCCGCCCGCGCCGGCGTTTCGATCAGAGGTCAGCCGCGGTCAGTCACCGCCGTCGCCGCCGCCCCCATCGCCCCCGCCACCGTCGCCGCCATCCCCGCCACCGTCGCCGCCGTCCCCGCCGTCACTGCTGGAGGCGTCGCTGCCGGAGGCGCCACTGCCGGACGAGTCACTGTCGGACGCGTCGCTGTCCGACGAATCGCTGTCCGAGGCGTCGGTGCCGCTGGCCGTCGAGCCGTCAGCCGACGAGCTGTCGTCCGCGTCGGTGCCGGCCGAGTCGTCCGAGTCGTCCGAGTCGCTGTCGGTCGCACCGTCGTCGGAGGCTTCGCTGTCGTCGGCCGGCGCGGCCGAGTCCTCGTCGTCGGCCGGAGCCGCGTCCTCATCGGTCTGGCCAAGCGGATCGGCCTGCCCGTCGACCGTCGGCACCCCGTCAGCCGGAGCCGCATCCTCGTCGGTCTGGCCAAGCGGATCGGCCTGCCCGTCGACCGTCGGCACCCCGTCAGCCGGAGCCGCATCCTCGTCGGTCTGGCCAAGCGGATCGGCCTGCCCGTCAACGGTCGGCACGCCGTCCGAACCGGACTGCGCACCGGTCTGCCCGGAGGGAGCCTCACCGGCGGGAGCTTCACCGGCAGGGGTCTCCCCGGCAGGGGCCTGGCCCGACGGAGGCTGGCCGGCGTCGGCCGGTGGGTCGTCCGGCGTGTCCGCGGGCGGTTCCTCGTCAACCGACGGCGGCGGTGGTGGCTCCGTCGCCGGTTGCTGCGCGCCCTGCCCCTGGGTGCCCGTCGGCGGCGGGGCCGGCTGGTTCGTGCCGTCCTGGCTGCCCGGCTGCTGGCCCGTCGCCGGGGCTGGCTGACCGCCGGTGGCCGGCGTACCGGCGGTCCGGCTGCCGGGCCGGCCCGTGGTCGGCCCTGTGGCCAACCGGGACGGCGGCAGCGGGACCGCGTCCTGCTGCGCCGGTTCGAGGGTGACCTCGATCTGGTCCAGCGCCTGCTTCAGCGCCGGCGCGAGCCGGGCGGCGAGCAGCTTCTGCCCCGCCGCGTTCGGGTGGAAGGAGCCGCGGTCGTCCACCGGCGAGTACGGGTTGATCGCCGGGCTGAACGCGAGCAGCAGGTGCCCCTCGAACGCGTCGGTGTTGTCGACGAACGTGACGTTCTTGTTCGCGGTACCGACCTGGCTGACCGCCTTCCTGATCACGCCGTTGAGGAAGTCGGTCAGCTGGTTGCTCAGCTGTGCCTCGGCGGTGGTCACGCCGGTGTCGATCGCGTTCCCGGTGACCGCCGGGATCTCGTCCGGGACGACCTTCGGGAATCCGGTGACGATCAGCCGGCCGCCGGGTGCCATCGTGCCGAGCAGCGTGCGGTACGTACCCACCAACTGCTTGCCGAAGGCAGGGTCGAGCACCTTGGTCAGGAACCTGTTGTACGCGACGGCCGAGACCTCCGGCCGCTGGGTGACGACGGTCCGGAACCAGGCCGCGAAACCCATGTCGTCGGCGCCGAGGCCGAGCACCACGACCCGGGCGCCGGCCGCCTGGCTCAGCTGGGACGGGTGTTCGAACGGGGTGCCGGCCCCGGTCCTGGCCGCCAACTGTGCGGTGGTCGCCCCGGAGACCGCGGCGAGCCGGGCGTCGATGAGCAGGTCCGGGTTGGCCGGCCGCAGCGAGTCGATCGCCTGCAGCGCGGGCGCGGCGCCGGACTGGTGCGCCGGGTCGACCTGCTGCACCCGCTGGTCGCCGACAAAGACCTCGCGGGTGCGATAGGTGTGCGAGGACGCGCCCTCGCCGCTGGTGAACGAGTCACCGAGGACGGCGACGGTGATGTGGGCCTTGCCGTCCAACCCGGCCAGCACCGGGGTGGTCGGTGCGGCGGGCGCGGCGGCAGCCTGGCCGACCAGCAGCGGCGTCCCGCCGATGACCACCACCGCGGTCGCCGCCGGGACGGCGAGCACTCGCGGCCACCGCCGTGGCGGGGCCGGTGACCGGCTGGCCGGCGGTCGACCGCGCCGCCGGAACGAGTACCGGATCGACTTCTGCGACATCCTGAGCGACCTCCCGAAAGGTGACATCCGGCCGTAGTGGATACGTACCCTGCGAGCCCGTGAGCTTAGGCCCGTTATCAGTTCAGAAGTAGCGACGAAGATCGGATTGGCACGTTCGGTTAAAACCGATCAAAAAGCATCGGGCGCCGTGGTGGCGCCGCAGCCACCAGACCGCGGCGCCACCCCCGCGCCTACCGTGTTCGGCGGCTACTCACCGCCCCCGCCGTCGCCGCCGCTGCTGCCGCCGTCACCGCCGGAGCTGGAACTGCCGCCGTCGCCGGAGCCACCATCGCTGCCGGCGCCGGACGAGTCGCCGCCGCCGAACGAACCGGTGCCCGACGAGTCGCCGCCGGCACTGTCGCCGCCACCGGCACCGTCGCCGCCGGTGGAGCCGTCACCGCTGGCACTGTCGCCACCGCCGGTGGAGCCATCACCCGAGCCGTCGCCGCTGCCGGCACCGTCGGACGAGTCGCCGGCGGACGTGTCGCTGCCGCCGAACGAGTCGCCGCCGAGGGAATCACTGCCCGGGCCACCGCCGAGCGAGTCCTGACCCGCGCCGCCGCCGAACGAGTCGCTGTCGTTGCTCGCGACCGCGGCTTCACCGGGGCCGTTGTCGCCAGGGCCTCCGGTGCCCAGCGAGTCGTTGCCCTCACCGGAACTGAGCGAGTCCTGGCCTTCGCCGCCGCTGATGCTGTTGTCGCTGTCGTTGCTGGCAACCGCGGCCTCGCCCGGCCCCTCGGTACCCAGCGAGTCGTTGCCCTCGCCAGAACCGAGCGAGTCCTGGCCTTCGCCGCCGCTGATGCTGTCGTCGCCGGGGATGCCGTCGGTGGCATCGGCGACGGCGTCCCCGGGCACGTTCCCGTCCTGGCCGAACGACTCGTCCTCGCCGGAGGCGAGGGCGTCCGTCGCCGTTCCGTCCCTGGCCGGCTCGTCGCTGTCTTCGGAGTTCTCGGAGATGAGCGAGTCGCCGAAGCGACCGCCGTCGTCCTTCTCCGGGTTGTCGGCCGGCGGGGCATCCCGCAGCGGGTTGCGGGTCGGCAGGTCGGGCACGTCGGACGGCGGATCGTTCGAGGGCGGCTCGGCCTCGTCCGCCGGCGGGGCATCCCGCATCGGGTTACGGGTGGGCAGGTCGGGCACGTCGGGCGGCGGCGGATCCTTCACCCCCGGTGGCGGCGGCGGCCGGTCAGCCGGCGGCGCCGGCGGCGGTGGGTCGTCGCCCCGCGGCGCGGGCTTGTCGCCGCCCGGCTCCGGGTTCTTCGGCCCGAGTGGCCCCTCGTCGGACGGCTGGAAGTCGACCGGCTGCGAGCCGCTGCCGCTCGGCACCAACCGCGGGCCCTGGCTGTCGCCGTTGCCGGGTTGGATCCCGACCCCGGCCTGCTGGCCAGGCTGCTGCGGCTGCTGCTGGCCGGGCTGCTGACCCGACGGCTGGGGCTGCTGGCCGTTCCCGGGCCGCACGCTCGGGCCGATCCCGACCTGCTGCCCAGAACCAGGCTGCTGACCGGCCTGCTGACCCGAACCAGGCTGCTGGCCGGGCTGCTGGCCGGGCTGCTGACCCGAACCAGCCTGCTGGCCCGAACCAGGCTGCTGGCCAGCCTGCTGACCCGAACCGGGCTGCTGGCCCGAGCCAGGTTGCTGGCCAGCCTGCTGACCGGAGCCAGGCTGCTGACCGGAGCCAGGCTGCTGACCCGAGCCAGGCTGCTGGCCAGCCTGCTGCCCGGAACCAGGCTGCTGCCCGGTGCCCGACTGGCCGTTACCCGACTGGCCGTTACCCGACTGGCCGTTACCGGGCTGATCCGAGCCGGGCTGTTGCCCCGCGCCGGCCTGCTGTCCGGCGCCGGACTGGCCAGCGTCGCCGGAGCGGCCGGTGCCGGTGCGACCGCCCCGCTGCGGCTGGCCGCTGGGGGTCGACCGGCTCTTGTTCGAGTTGGACGGCTGCTGCCCCCGGGTGGCGCCCGGCGCGGCGGCCGGTCCGTTGATCGAGTGCCCCAGCGCCTGCTCGACCGCCTGCTTGACGAACGGCGCGAGCCGCTCGCCGAGCAGCTTCTGGCCGAGGGTGTTGGGGTGGTAGGAGCCGTTCCAGTCCGGCGGCCAGAAGCTGTTCACCGCCGGTGCGCGCGAGGCCAGGGTGTGCCCCCGGAAGGCATCGGTGTTGTCGACGAACGTGACGTTCTTACCGTCCGCGGCGACCTCGGCGACGGCCTTCTCGATGACGTTGTTGAGGAACTCGACCAGCTCGGTTGCTCAGCTGCGCCTCGGTGGTGCCGACCCGGGAGTCCACCGCGTTGCCGGTGAGCGATGGCATCACATTCGGTACCAGCTTCGGGTAGCCGGTCACCACCAACTGGCCGTCGGCCGCCATCTTGCCGAGCACAGCCCGGTAGGTGTCGGCCAGGTTCTTCTGGAAGGTCGGGTCGAGCACCCTGGTCAGGAAGGTGTTGAAGGCCTGCGCCGACACCTCCTCGCTCTCCTTGGTGATCGTCTCCACCCAGTGCGAGAAGCCGAGGTCGTTGCCACCGATGCCGAGCACCGAGATGTTCGCGCCGGCTGCCTGGCTCAGCTGGGACGGGTGCGCGAACGGGGTGCCGGGCCGCGTCTCGCTCCGCATGTCTTCGCTGGTCGCACCGGAGATGGCGGCGAACTGGACGTCGAAGACGATGTCCGGGTTCGCGGCCCGCAGCGCGTCGATCGCCTGCCTGGCCGGCGCGGTCAGGGACTGGTGCGCCGGGTCGACGGTCGGCACCGTGACCATGCCGCCCTTGCCGGCGTGCGGGGTGGGCCGGGTGCTGTAGGTGCTCCACTTGGCGCCCTCGCCGCTGGTGAACGAGTCGCCCAGGACGGTGATCGTGACGTGTACCTTGCCGTCCCCGGACGGGGCGAGCGGTGCCGCCGCGGCCGCCCCGACCAGCAGCGGGGTGCCGCTCATGACGACCGCGGCGACCACCGGCGGGACGGCGAGCGCGCGGCGCCAGCGCGGCGGCGGTGTGCCGGGCAGCCGGCGGGGCCGGCGGCGGGGCGGCGGAGTGAGTCGTAACCGCAGCCGGGCGGTAGCGATCGAGAACACGATCGACCAGCGCAAGAGGTAGAGGATCAGCTTCTGCGGCATCCTGAGGGACCTCCCGGACGGGACAGTTACACCGAATGGGACACGTACCCCCGCAGGTACGGGAGCTTAGGTCGATTTACCCCCGCAGAAGTAGACGTAGGCCGCAGGTTGGCACATCTTCGGGAACTGGCCCCACCTCGATCCCGCCATGCGGGAACGCCGCCTCCGTAACCTCCGCCGGCCCGGCTCGTTGTTGCTGCGACGGAGTCCCGGTCCGCAGGCGCGCAGCCGCCCGGCCGGGTTGCTGTCGTGCGGCCTAATGGCCTAACGGAGTGCAAGCTCATCAGCGCTACGTGTCACGACCTTTTGGAGTAATCTCGCGGCGCCCAGGTGGTCGATATCGGAGCGCGCAGACGGTAGGTTCTGCAGCTTCGACCGCCGATCCCAGCACCCTTGAGGAGCCGCCGAGCATGCGCCTGAAGACCGAGCGGACGCCACACCCCGCCGACATGGACCCGAGCGCGCCCCGGCTCGCCTGGCTGGCCGCCGTCCGGCGGGGGGACCGCAGGGCGTTCAGCACGACAGTCCGGCACACCCAGGAGCGGCTGGCCTGCCACCTGCTCGGCGCCCTGCGGCTGCCCCCGGACCAGGCGCTCGAGCTGACCCGGCAGACCGTGCTGGACGCGCTGGAGACCGCTGGCCAGGGCACCGCCATCGAGTCGCCGCTGGCCCGGCTGTTCGGCACCGCACGGGCCCGGCTGCGCGACCGGCTGCAGGCCACCTTCGGCGACGCCCCCGGGCTGGACGCGCCGTTCGACCCGGAGCCGGACAGCGCGCTGCTGCGTGCCTTCCACGCCGGCGACCGCACCGTCGACCGGCAGCTGGCGCATCGCCGCGACCTGCTGCCGTTCCTCGAGCTCATGCACGAGGTGGTGCAGAGCCTGCCGGATGAGCCGCGCGCGGTCCTGGCCGAGCGCTGGGCACCGGACGACCCGGCCGGGGACGAACCGACCCGCTACCCGCCCGCACTGCTGGCCCTGGCCGGCGCCGCGCTGATGGCACACACCCGGCCGGGCTACTGCGCGGTCTTCGACGAGCACCTGAGCCGCGCCG
The DNA here is from genome assembly GCA_963714145.1 of uncultured Actinomycetota bacterium. Lineage (GTDB taxonomy): Bacteria > Actinomycetota > Actinomycetes > Mycobacteriales > CADCTP01 > JBBWZH01. The sequence goes on from OY970235.1 coordinate 6,991,702, forward strand.
GCTGGCGGCCCGGCGAGCCCCTCGGTCAGCCGCGCCAGCAGAGCCTCGTCTACCACGTCGGCGCCTGCGGTGAGTGCCGGCCAAGCCACCAGCAGGCCGAGCAGCGCATCGGCACGCTGCCGCCGCTGGTGCTCTGGACCGCGCTGCGCCTGGACGAGCACCGGCGCGAGATCCTCGCCACCATCTTCGACGAGCCCGCCGCGGCCGCTGGCTCCGCCACGACGATCCTGCCGGCGCCGGTGTCCCCGGCCCCGGCTCCGTCCTCGCGTCCCGGGACCGGCCGCCAGGCCCCGGCCAGCCCGGCCCGGACCGAGTCGGCCCGGACCGATCGGGACGGTGGCACCGGAGAGCGGCCTGATCCGGAACAGACCAGCCGGATCGACCCGGTCGCCCCGGACCGGCGCGGTGGACTGCCCGACGGCAAGACCCGGCCGGGCCGGCCCACCCGGCCAGACCGGCCCGCCCAGCCTGGCCGGCCCGGCAAGGGCCCGCGGGGCGGACGGACCGGCCCGGCCGGCCGCAGCGACCAGAACGGCCGGGGCGCCACCGGAGTCGCGAACGGCCAGACCGGCTCGGCCAGCCGGACCGACCAGGTCGACCAGGTCGACCGGGACGGCCGCGGCGGGCTGCCCGGCGGGAAGGCCCGAAAGGACCGGACGGCCCGAAAGGACCGGACGGATCGAAAGGACCGGACGGGCCGACCCGGCAACCGCCCGCGGACCCGCGGCGATCGGGACCGTGGCCGCAGCCGGCTGCTGGCCGCCGGGCTGGTGTCGCTCGGGCTGTTGGGGCTGGGCGGGTGGGGGTTGGGGTTGGCCCTGCTGGGCGACGGCCGGGCCGAGCCGCTGGCCATCGACACCGGGCCGGTCGGCAACCCGAGCAGCCGCAATCCGGCCCTCCAGGATCCGGCCCGCCAGGACCCGGCCACCCAGGATCCGGTGACCGGCGACCCGACCGCGTCCGGGCCGCGGACCACGAGCGGCACCGGGGCGACGTCGCAGGCGCCGGGCCAGCCGGCCACGTCCAGCGCCGGTGCGAGCAGCACGGCGGCGGTCCCTGACCCGACCACCGCCGATCCGGCCACCACCCGGCCCGGCTCGCCGGGCGCGACATCCGGCGGGCCCGGCAGCGGGCCGGGCACGCCGACCGGCAGCGGGACGCCGCCGAGCGGGCAACTGGTGGTGACGCTGGCGCCGCTGTCCACCGGCGGGGTCACCGTGCTGATCGGCGGCACCGAGGCCGGCAGCTGCACCCGCTCGGCCACCTCGTGCAACTACGCCGTGCAGCCGGGCCAGCAGGTCATCCTCGACCCGGACGACGTGGTGCTCTCCTGGGGCGGTACCCCGTGCACATCCACCGCCGGCGGCGACTGCACGTTCACCGCCGCCGCCACCAACGAGGCCAACCCGCTGGTCATGCGACTGCTGTTGTAACCCGGCAGCAGTGGCCCGGACGGGCCGGAGGCGGGTGGGCCCCCGGCTCACCCGGACCGCCGCCCGGCCCGCCCAAGCCGCCTGGCCCGGCCCGGCCCACCCGGACCGCCGCCCGGCCCGCCCAGGCCGGCCAGGTCGGTGACTGCGTGCCTGACCGAACTGCCGGCGGGTGGGCCGGCTCGGCATAATCGGCCCCCGTGACCGATCTGCCGATCGCCGACGACCGGATCGCGCTGCGTGCGTTCCAGGCCGACGACCTGCCGTTCCTGGACCGGCTGGGCACCGACCCGACCGTGCTCGGGCCGTTCGAGTGGCCCGGGTTCACCGACGCCCGGTCCCGGCGGCGGCGCTGGGAGCTGGACGGCTACCTCGGTGCGGAGACCTCGGTGCTGGCCGCCGTGCTGCCGGACGGGACGGTCGCCGGCCTGGTGAGCTGGCGGGTGCACAACCGGGGCGGCTCGCCCGGGGTCTGCTACGAGATCGGGATGGCGCTGCTGCCGGAGCACCGCGGCCGGGGGCTGGGTACCGCCGGCCAGCGGCTGCTGGTCGACTACCTGTTCAGCTACACCACCGTCTACCGGCTTGAAGCGATGACCAACGTGCACAACCTGGCCGAGCAGAAGGTGCTGGAACGACTCGGCTTCCAGCGCGAGGGGGTCCTGCGCGCGATCGTCTTCAGCCGTGGCGCCTGGCAGGACAACGCCATCTACTCGCTGCTCCGCCCCGAAGCCGGCCCCGAGGCTGGCTTCGGAGGCGGTCGCGAAGCCGGCCCCGAGGCTGGCTCCGGGGCTGGCTTCGGAGCCGGCCGCGAGGCCGGTCGCGAAGCCGGCGGTGCGGGCGGCCGCTGAGGCGGGGGCGGGCCTTGACCGCCGCCGGGGCGGGTGGCAGCGTCGCAGTTGGCAATTCACCCGATACCGGGTCCAGACCGAGCATGCGGCCGAGAGATGGACCCGTCCGGCGCCGCCAGCGTGCGGCGAGGACGGAGGACGCCGCGATGCGGACGCCCAGATCGCTGCTCATTGCGTGTGCCGCCACGGCGCTGGTCGCCGGGCCGGCCACCCCGGCCGCCGCCGCCTACCCGGACCCGGGCCGGGTGACCGGCAACGTGACCGTGCACGACCCGGCCATGGTGCGCGCCGCCGACGGCACCTACTTCCTGTTCTCCACCCACAACGGGATCGAGATCCGGACCTCGCGGGACCGGATCGCGTTCACCCGGGCCGGCTCGGTGCTGCCGAACGGGGCCACCTGGGCCACCGCGTACAGCGGCAACGTGCGTGACCTGTGGGCCCCGGACGTGTCCTTCCACGCCGGGCAGTACTACCTCTACTACTCGGTCTCCACGTTCGGCTCGAACAGGTCCGCGATCGGGCTGGCGACCAGCCCGTCCGCGGCCGCCGGCAGCTGGACCGACCGCGGCCTGGTCTACGACTCGGCCAGCGGCGGCGACTACAACGCCATCGACCCGAACCTGACCGTGGACAGCGCCGGCCGCTGGTGGCTCTCGTTCGGCTCCTGGTGGACCGGCATCAAGATGATCCAGATCGACCCGGCCACCGGCAAGCAGCTGAGCACGAACCGGACCCGGTACAACCTGGCCCGCCGCACCGCCACGTCGCTGGGCATCGAAGCGCCCGGTGTCATCGCGCACGGCGGGTTCTTCTACCTGTTCACCTCCTGGGACCTCTGCTGCCGTGGGGTGAACAGCACCTACCGGGTCATGGTGGGCCGGTCGACCAGCATCAACGGCGGCTACACCGACCGCGCCGGGGTGGCGCTGACCAGCGGTGGCGGTACCGAAATCGTCGCCACGCACGGCCGGTTCATCGGCCCGGGCGGCCAGTCCGTACTGACCGACGGCGCCAACACGCTGCTGATCTACCACTACTACGACGGCAACAACAACGGCAGCCCGACCCTGGGCATCAACCTGATCGGCTGGGACGCCGCGGGTTGGCCGTTCCTCCGCTGATCCACCCGACCCGGCGCCACCTGGCGCCGGGTCGGCAGCCGGGCCGGCAGCTGGGCCGGGCGATCAGATCAGCGTCGCGCCGACGGTATCGATCAGCGCCTCGGTGTCGGCGTCCGAGCCCGGCTGCAGGATCAGCCGGTGCACGCCCAGGTCGGCGTACCGGCGGACCAGATCCTGGTCCACCGGCCCGCGCGGCGGGGTCATCGTGATCTCCAGCTCGCCCAGGCCGGCCGGCCGCTCGGTCTCCCGGCCGGCGGCGGCCAGCGCGCCGAGCGCTTCGGCCGTCCCGGCCGGGTCCAGCTCCCAGCCGTACCAGCCGTTGCCGTGCCGGACCGCCCGGCGGTACGCGGCCGGCGAGTGCCCGCCGACGACGATCGGCGGGTGCGGCAGCTGCACCGGCCCGGGCCGTTGCAGCACCCCGTCGAACGAGACGAACTGCCCGGTGTACGACGGCGCGCCGGCCCAGAGCGCCCGCATCACGGCCAGGTACTCCTCGGTCCGGGCGGCCCGCTCGGCCAGCGGGACGCCGAGCGCGTGCAGCTCCGGCTGGACGTAGCCGACGCCGACGCCGACGGTCAGCCGGCCGGCGGACAGCAGGTCCAGCGAGGTGAGCTGCTTGGCCAGCAGCACCGGCTGCCGCTGCGGCAGCACGATCAGCCCGATGCCGACCCGGATCCGGGTGGTCATCGCCGCCAGGTAGGTCACCGCGACCACGGCCTCCAGCCGGGTACCGGTCGCGTCCGCCGCCGGCAGCGCGATGTGGTCGCCCACCCAGAGGCTCTCGAACCCGGCGGCCTCGGCCTGGCGGGCCCGCGCGGCCACCGTCGCCGGATCGACGCTGTCCCGGTGCAGTCCGTACAACCCGAACTTCATCCGGCGAACCCTAGCCGAGCCGGTCGGCCACCGCGGTGGCGTTTTCCGGCAGGATGTGGCCCCGGCGGCCGATACCGCCGGCCGGAGGTGCGCTCCGGCGGGAGACAGGCGGTGCGCGGATGGGTGTCCTGGGCCGGGAGCGCCAGTCGGGCGCCGAGCGGGCGGTGCGGCCGGCCCGGCCCGCGGAGTGGGTGCAGCCGCATCCACTGCAGGTCCTCCAGGCGCTGGTGGGCAACCGCGGCGTCGGCGAGCTGATCGCGGAGCCGCTGCCGCCGGTGCAGCGGATGGTCCGCAGCCCGGTCCCCGTCTTCGGCCCGCCGCCGCCCGGTCGGGGCAAGGGCGACAAGGACGAGGAAGAGGACGAGGAGAAGCGGTCCAGCTCAGAATCGGAGTCAGAGACCGAGGCGGAGCGGAAGAAGCGCAAGAAGAAAGAGAAGAAGGAGAAGGAGCGCAAGAAAGAGAAGAAGCGGAAGAAGGAAAAGAAGCGGCGGGAGCGGTCACCGGCACCCGACCCCAAGTGGCGACGGAACAGGGAGGATCTGGCCCGGCTGGTGACCGGCAGCTACTACGGATCTGTCTGGCTGTCCGCACCGGTCCGCCGGCACAGCATCACCGAGGTGACCCCCGACGACATCAAGGGGCACAGCGTGTTCACTGTGGTGACCGCCGACAACCTCGCCACAATGGCCGGGTACGTGGACCGGATCAACCGCGGCGACTTCGACCGGTGTGGCCGCGGCAGAGGCAGCACCATCGAGATCGACATCGACGGGCGGGTCTTCGGCTGCCACGACACCAGCGAGCGGGTGCACGATGCCCTGTACCCGGTGCGGGGGCCGACGTGCACCGGCCTCGATCACGACACCCTGGAATGCATGGTCCGGATGCGGGACGCCGCGGCGGTCACCGATTTCATCATCAAGTGGTACACCCCCGACCAGATCGCGGACGCGAAGGCGGCACTGGCCAGGGCCGGGATCATCATCCCGTGACGGGTGTGCGCCCGGGCCGGGTCAGCTGCCGAGGCCGTCGTCGACCGGGGTGTCCTCCGGCTTGAGGTCGAGGCCGGCGGCGCGGGCCTGCTCGGCCAGCAGTACGGCGAAATCCTCACTGCTGTGGCCGGCCCCGATCGCCGCCTGGATCAGCTGCGCGGTGGCCGCGGCGATCGGCATCGGCACGTCCATCGCCCGGGCCGCGGCCAGCCCGAGGTCGAAGTCCTTGCGCAGCAGCACCGGGGTGAAGGTGGGCGTGTAGTCCAGCCGCACGTACGCCGGGGACTTGTAGCGGGTGAACATCGAGCCCACCACGCTGTCGTTGATGAAGCTGAGCAGCGCGGCCCGCGGCACGCCGCCCTTCTCGGCCAGCACGGTGATCTCGGCCAGGGACTGCGCCATCACCCCGAGCAGCAGGTTGTGGCAGATCTTCACCAGCCGCGCGGTCTCCCCCTCGCCCACGTACGTGGAGGCCCGGCCGACGATCGCGAGCAGCGGCGCGGCCCGGTCGTAGGCGGCCCGGTCGCCGGAGACCACCAGGCTCAGCTTGCCGGCCGCGACCACCTTGCCGTTGCCGCTGACCGGCGCGGCCAGGAACTCCGCGCCGCGCTCGGCGCAGGCCGCCCGCATCGCCGCGGACGACTCGTTCGAGACGGTCGAGCAGTCGATCACCAGCGCCGGCACGGCGGCCTGGCGGAGCAGCCCGCCGTCGCCGGTGAGCACCTGTTCCAGGTCGGCGGACGCGGCCACCATGGTGAACACCACGTCCCGGTCGGCCAGCTCGGCGATCGTGTCGACCACGGTCGCGCCGTGTTCGGCCAGCGGCTCGGCCTTGGCCCGGGTGCGGTTCCAGGCGGCCAGCTCTACGCCGGCGGTGGCCAGCCGGGCCGCCATCGCGGCGCCCATCCGGCCGGTGCCGATCCAGCCGACCCGGTCTGCTGGGAGGTCCGATCCGGACATGGCCGCCCCTTTCTGCAATCGATTGCTATCCATCATTGAATGCGCTCCGTAGCGGTGTCAAGGCGCCAGCCGCGCGGCCACCCAGTCGGCGGTGAACGGACGGTGCTGCGGGGCGACGTTCATCGCGCCGTGGTTGCCGCAGTCGAGCAGCAGCAACCGGGCGTCACCGCCCGCCGCGGTCACCTCGCTGACCAGCCGCTGCGCATGCTGGTACGGGATCAGCCGGTCGAGCCGGCCGGAGACGACCAGCAGCGGGGCGCGGATGGACGCGGTCCGCCCGGCCAGGTCGAGGGTGCTGGCGCGGGCCCGGGCGTCCGCGTCGTCGGCCGCGCCGGACCGGGCCTGGAACGCGGCCCGGGTCAGCGCCGGCAGCCGGGGCCAGCAGTCGCCGAAGTTGTACGGCCCGGCCAGCGCCACGCAGGCGCGCACCCGCGGGTCGCCGCTGGCCACCCGGGGCGCGTAGTAGCCGCCGAGGCTCACCCCCCAGACGGCGAGCCGGCCGGGATCGACGCCGGGCGCGGCGGCCAGCGCGTCCAGGATCGCCGCGCCGGGCACCTCCCAGTCGCCGCGGATCGGCAGGTCGTACTCGGCCTCGCCCTGACCGGGGCCGTCCACGCTGAACGTGGCCAGGCCGCGGTCCAGGAACAGCCGCTCGGTGGAGCGGAACTCCTCCTTGGCCGAGTCCAGCCCGGGCAGCAGCGCCACCGCCGGGTGCGGGCCCGCACCGGGCGGCAGCCGCAGGATGCCGACCATCGCGCCGGTCCCGAACGGGATGGTGATCCGCCGCCCGGGCGGGTCGAGGTGCGGCAGCGCGTCGTCCAGGCAGCGCACCGCGGCCGCGTGCGCCGTCCGGAGCTGGTCGTAGTCCTGCACGAACAGGAACTTGGCGAAGTGGTAGTAGACCGCGGCCTGGGCCAGGTGCTCGCCGGCCGACCGGGTGCGGCCCTCGGCCAGCGCGGCCCGGCCGAGTTCCTCGTGCTCGCCGCCGACCGCCGACCAGGCCCTGCACCAGCCGTCCCAGCTGGTCAGCTCGGACCGGATCCGGTCGAAGTCGGAGACCGTCACGCCGTTCGTGGTGAACCGGGGCGACCAGTGCGAGATCGCCGACGCGAGTTGCTCGTCCATCAGCCGCCCTCCCGGACCGTGGCGCCGCGCACCGCGGTGCCGTCCGCGGCGGCGGCCACCGGCGAGCCGCCGACCGTGGCGCCGCCGAGGTAGAGGTTGGCGATCTCCGGGTCGCCGGCCACCTCGGCGGCCGGGCCGTGCAGCCGCACCACGCCGCCCTCCATCACCACGCCGTGGGTGGCCAGCCCCAGGCCGAGCCGGACGTTCTGCTCGACCAGCAGCACGGTCGTACCGTTGCGGTGCAGCCGGTCGATCAGCGCGGCGACCGCGGCCAGGCTGCGCGGGTCCAGCCCGAGCGAGGGCTCGTCCAGCATCAGCACCCGCGGCTCGAGCATCAGGCAGCGGGCGATCTCCACCATCCGGCGCTGGCCGCCGGACAGGTTGCCGGCCGGGGTGCCGGCCCGCTCGGCCACCAGCGGCACCAGTTCCTGCACCGCGGCCACCCGGCGCCGCAGCAGCGCCTTGTCGCGGCGGATCAGGTAGCCGCCCATCAGCACGTTCTCCCGCACCGACAGCTGCGGGAACAGCGCCTGGGTCTGCGGCACCTGGGTCACCCCGCGCCGCAGCACCTGCTCCGGGCGCAGCGAGCCGATCGGCGCGCCGGCCAGCAGCACGGTGCCGGCGCGGGTCGGCAGCAGGCCGCTGACCACCCGCAGCACGGTCGACTTGCCCGCCCCGTTCGGCCCGACCACGCAGGTGATCGTCCCGGGCTCGCAGCGCAGGTCGACGCCGCGCAGCACGTCGCCGCCGGCCCCGTAGCCGGCCGTCACCCCGGTCAGCGTCAACATCAGCGCACCCCCTTCGGCTCGCCCCGGGCCGCTCCGGCCGCCGACCCCGGGCCGGCCGGATCGCCCGGACCGCGCCCAGCCACCGCCGGCCCGGGCTCGGCCGACTCCGACTCGGCCGACTCAGCCGGCCCCCGGCCGGATCCGGACGGCTCAGGGTCGGCCGGCTCGGCCGGAGGGCGCCAGTCCTCGCCGAGGTAGGCGTCCAGCACGGCGGGATCGCGGCGGATCAGCTCCGGCCGGCCCTCGGCGATGACCCGGCCGCGGGCGAAGACCACGACCGGGTCGCAGAGCTCCAGCACCATCGGGATGTTGTGCTCGACCACGAGGAAGGTCACGCCCTGCGCGTTCAAGTCGCGGACGATCTCCACCAGCCGGGCCACCAGGCTCGGGTTCACCCCGCCGGCCGGCTCGTCCAGCAGCACCAGGCGCGGATCCAGCATCAGCGCCTGGGCCAGCTCGACCAGTTTCTGCTGCCCGTACGAGAGGCTGCCGGCGGGCTGGCCGGCGAACCGGCCGAGGCCGACGAAGTCGAGCAGGTCACGGGCCCGGGCCGCCTCGGGCCCGGACACCGCGCCGGACAGCAGCGCCCGCCAGCGCGCGTCCGGCAGCGGCGCCACCACGTTCTCCAGCACGGTCATCGACTTGAACAGCCGGGTCAGCTGGAACGTGCGGCCGATGCCGAGATGCCCGCGCTGCCAGGGCCGCAGCCGGTCGATCCGCCGGCCGTCGAACCGGATCTCCCCGGCGTCCGCCCGCAGCGCCCCGCCGACCAGGTTGAACAGCGTCGTCTTGCCCGACCCGTTCGGCCCGATCAACCCGGTCACCGTCCCGCGCCGGACGGTCAGATCGGCCCCGTCCACCGCCACCAGCCCACCGAACGCCTTGGTCAGCCCGCTGATCTCGAGCAGTGCCCGGCGCCGCGGCTCGGCCAGCGGCGCCCGGTCCCGGACCACCAACCGCGGCTGACCGGCCGCCCGGGCCGGCTCCGGCCCACCCGCGCCAGCCGGCGCCGCCGCCGGATCGACCGCCGGGTCGACCGCCGGGTCGACCGCCGGGTCAGTGCCGGTCGGGGTGGTGCGGTCCGGCCGGGCGAGCTGGCCGCGGGCCAGCGCGCCGGCCTGGTCGATGTACTCGACGGTCGCCGGATGGCGCCGGTGCCACCAGGCGGCGGCCGTCGGCACCGCGCCGGCCGGCAGGAACAGCACCACCGCTACCAGCGCGATACCGAAGATCAGCACCCGGCTCTGGCTGCTGCCGCCGTACACGGTGGCCTGCTCGCTGCCGATCTGCACCACGAACGCGCCCAGCACCGGTCCGTACAGCGACCCGCGGCCACCGACCAGCACCGCCAGCACGATCGTGACGCTGGTCAGGATGCTGAACGCGCCGAGCGGGTTGAGGAACGTGAGGAAGTAGGCGTACACCGAGCCGGCGACGCCAATGAAGAACGCGCTGCACGCGTACGCGAGCACCTTGTACCGGGTGGTGTGCACGCCGATCGCGGCGGCCTTGCCCTCGTCGTCGCGGATCGCGAGCAGTCCGGTGCCGAACCGGGTCCGCCGGATCCAGCCGCTGAGCAGCACGGTCAACCCCAGCAGCCCGAGGAACAGGTAGTAGAACGGGATGTTCTGGAACTCCGGCGGCCAGGACGGCAGCGGCAGCGTGATCCCGTCCGAGCCGCCGGTCAGCGAGCGCAGGTTCACCACCAGCACCTGGGTGGCGAACAGCAGCGCGATCGTGATGATCACGAAGGCGTGCCCGCGGCTGCGCAGCACGACCAGCCCGAGCAGCACCGCGGCGACCACCGCGACCACCCCGCCCAGCGGCGCGATCAGCAGCGGGTGCACGTCCAGCCGGGTGGCGACGATGCCGGCGGTGTACGCGCCGAGGCCGAGGAACGCGCCGTGCCCGAGCGAGATGTAGCCGGCGTACCCGGAGATGATGTTCCAGCTGCTCGCCTCGATCGCGAGCAGGAACGCCAGCAGCAGCACGGTCTGCCGGTACGTGTCGTGCGGCCGGATGGCCGGGAACAGCGCCAGCGCCACGAACACCACGCCGGCGAGCGCATGCCGGTTGCCGAGCGGCCCGCGCAACCGGCCCGGCACCCAGCGCGGCGCGAGCGCGGGCCGGCCGGCCGGAGCCGGTGGCGTGGGGTCGGTCATGGCAGCGCGTCCTCGCGGAGCCGGGCGCCGAACAGGCCCTGCGGCCGGACCAGCAACACCACCACGATCACCGCGTAGAAGACCAGCGTGGACCACTGCAGCGAGCCGTACGTGGCGGTCAGCGTCTCGGCCAGGCCGAGCACCAGCGAGCCGACCAGCGCACCGGGCATGCTGCCCATCCCGCCGAGCACGATGATGCCGAGCAACCGGGAGATCCAGTCGTAGTGCGAGGCCGGGAAGAACGGGTACAGCACCGACATGATCGAGCCGCCGACCCCGGTGGTGGCGGTGCCGAGCGCGAACGCCAGCGCGGCGGTGCCGGTGGCGGCCACCCCGACCAGCGCCGCGCCGGACGGGTTCTGCGCGCAGGCCCGGATCGCCCGGCCGGTCCAGGTGCGGGTGAGGATCAGGTAGAGCGCCGCCAGCACCGCGGTCGCGGCCAGGAAGCCGAACACCTGCGGCTTGGGCAGGTTCAGCGCGCCGACCCGGAACGACTCGTCGAAGTAGGACGGTGTCGCGGAGCGGAACCGGTTGCCCGCGGTCACGTTCAGGATGCCCTCGATGGTGAGCGCCAGGCCGAACGTGAGCAGCACCGACATGGACGCCGGCATCCCGCGCACCCGGACGATCGCGGTCCGGTAGAGCAGCCAGCCGAACCCGAACATGACCGGGGTGAGCAGCAGCGCGGCCAGCAGCGGGTCGATCCCGGTGCTGTGCCAGAGCCACCAGGTCAGCATCGCGGCCAGGACCAGGAACGCGCCCTGCGCCACGTTCACGATGCCGAGCACGCCGAAGATCAACGTCAGGCCGGACGACATCAGCGCGTACACCCCGCCGATCAGCAGCCCGAGCAGCACCGCCTGGACGAACTCGATCATGGCCGCCGGAGCCTCAGTGCCAGCCGGGCTTGGGCTGGATCACCTTCCCGGTGGTGGCGACGTCCTTCGGGGCGACGATCTCGACCCGGCCGGACTGCCACTGGGCCAGCAGGAAGTCGCCCTTCGGCTCGCCGGTCTCGGTCCAGGACAGCGGGCCGAGGATGGTCTGCACCTCGTTGCCGTGCAGCCAATCGGCGATCGCGGTCTGGTCGATCTTGCCGACCTTCTCCACCGCGGCCTGCAGCACCTGGGCGGCGGCGAACGCGTCGGCCGCGTCCTCGGCCGGGATCTTGCCCGGGTACGCCTTGTCGTAGCCGGCCACGAACTCGGCGTTCAGCGGGGTCTTGGCCTTGTCGCTCCAGCTCACCGTGTAGAAGACGCCCTCGGTGTTGGCCGCGCCGATGCCGTCGCTGTACTGGCTGCCGTTGCTCGGTGCGGACGTCTGGAACAGCGTCTTCGGCGAGAAGTTGGCCTGCTTGAGCGACCGGGCCAGGCCCACGCCGTCCTCGAAGACCGCGCCCTGGGCGACCAGGTCGGGCTTCTTGGCGGCGATCGAGCTCGCGATCGTCTGGAAGTTCGCCGTGTCGGCCGGGTAGACCGTCGAGTACACGGTCTGCACGCCCTCGGCCTCCAGCTGCTTCTGCATCGACTCGATCACCGGCCGGGTGAACGGGTCGTCCTGGGTCGGGTAGGCGGCGGTCTTCGGGCGGTCGGCGGCCGGCAGGGTCTTGATCCAGTCGACGAACACGTCGGCCTGCCGGGGCGCGGTGGCCTGCTGGGCGAAGAACAGCTTCTTGAAGCCGCGGGTGAACATGGTCGGGGCGCCGCCGGCCGGCTCCACGTAGACCATGTTGTTCCGCTCGGCCACCGCGGACGCCGGGAAGTTCAGCAGCGAGGAGAACGTGCCGAGCAGCAGGTTCACCTTGTCCTGGGTGATCAGCTTGGTGTAGTCGGCGACGACCGTGTCCTGGTTGCTGCCGTCGTCGGTGATCTTCAGCTGGACCTGCCGGCCGAGCAGCCCGCCCTTGCCGTTGACCAGATCCCGCCAGATCTCGTAGCCGCGCTTGGCCTCGGTGCCGGGCTGGGAGAAGTCCCCGGTGAGCGGCAGCGAGATGCCGATGACGATCGGCCCGGTGGACGAGCCCCCGCCCCCGCCGCTGCCGCCACCGCCGCACGCGGTGAGCAGCAGCAGGGGGCCGGCGACGAGGCCGGCGAGCAGTCGGGTTCGCCGGGCGGACGGGCGGTGCGGACCGGGCAGCCGGACGGCCATGTCCCCTCCTAGCTGAGGGCGGCTTGCGCTCGCAATCGATTGCGATGGAGCATGCGAGCGGACGGGACGGGTGTCAAGGGGTCGTGTCGGTTCCGTAACGTGGCCGGCGCGGCTGGCGGTGGCACCATCTGCGGCGTCAACTCACAATCGTTTGTGCTGGAGGGTGGATGGCGGCGGCACTGCGGCTCGGCACGTTCAGCCCGTCGGTCGTGCTGCGGGTGGCCCGCGCCGCCGGCCTGCTGGACCGGCTCGGCGTGGCGGTGGACGAGCAACCGGTGCCGTCCTCGCCGGCGCAGTTCCGGGCGCTGCTGGCCGGCGACCTGGACGCGGTCCTGACCAGCCCGGACAACGTCCTGGCCTACCGGCTGCTGCCGGCCAACCCGCTCGGCCGGACCGCCGACGTACGCATCCTGCTCGGCGTCGACCGCGGCCTCGGCCTGGCCCTGTACGCCCGCCCCGGGCTGGGCCGGGCCGCCGGGCCCGAGCCGGCCGCCGGGTCCGAGCCGGCCGCCGGGTCCGAGCCGGCCGCCGGGTCCGAGCCGGCCGCCGGGTCCGAGCCGGCCGCCGGGTCCGAGCCGGCCGCCGGACCGGCCCGGGCGGTCGGCGCCCGCCCGGTGCCGCCGGCCGGGCCGGGCGGCGGCATCCAGGCCGTGCGCGGTGGGACGGTCGGGGTGGACGTGGCCGAGTCGGGCTTCGCGTTCGCGCTGTACGAGGTGCTGGCGATGGCCGGGCTGCGCCGGGACGCGGACTACCGGGTGGTCGAGCTCGGCTCGACACCGCGCCGGCTGGACGCGCTGCTGGCCGGTGACTGCGACGCCACCATGCTGAACGCCGGCAGCGACCTGCGCGCGGCGGCGGCCGGCTGCCGCCGGCTGGCCCGCGCGGTCGACGCCTGCCGGCCGTACCTCGGCACCGTGCTCGCCGCCACCGGCGCCGCCTGCGAGCAGCCCGACAACCAGCTGAACGCGCTGGTCACCGCCCTGCGAACGGTCCTGCGCGGGCTCGGCCCGGGCAGCGGTCCACAACTGCGGGAGGTCGCGGAGCGGGCGGTCGCGGGGTTGGGGTTCGGCCCGGCGGACGCCCGGGCCTACGTGGCCCGGCTGGCCGACCCGGCCGAGGGGCTGGTGCTCGACGGTGAGCCGGATCCGGCGGCGCTGGTCGGCGTCCAGCGGTTGCGGCAGCGGCACACCCGGCTGGCCGGGCTCGACCCGGACGACCTGACCGCCGTGCCGGCCGGTCTGGTGGACCGTCGGTTCCTGGCCGGCCGGTGACGGCCGAGGTCGCCGGCAGCGCCGGTCGGACCCGCCGGTTGCTGCAGCTGACCACGCTGGTCAGCAGCCTGGACCGGTTCGCGATGCCGCCGATGCTGCTGGCCATCGCGCACGGGCTGGACGTGCCGCTGGCCCGGGCGGCGCAGGCGGCCAGCGCGTACTACCTGGCGTACGGGCTGCTGCAGCCGGTCTGGGGGCTGGTCTCGGATCGGCTCGGGCTGGTCCGGACGATCCGGCTCACTCTGCTGCTGGCCGCCGCCGGCACCGCGACCGCCGCGCTGGCGACCGGCCCGGGCGCGCTGATCGCGTCCCGGGCGGTTGCCGGCGCCTGCTTCGGCGCGGCGATCCCGAGCACGCTGGTGTACGTCGGGGACACGGTCCCGTCCGCGCGGCGGCAGCGCGACATCACCGACCTGATGGTGGGCGTGGCCTGCGGCACCGCGGTGGCGACCGCGCTGGCCGGGGTGGTCGCCGACCGGCTGAGCTGGCGCTGGGCGTTCGCCGGCACCGGCACGCTGGCGGTGCTCCTGGTGGCGCTGCTGCGCCGGCTGCCCGAGCCGGCGTCGCACCGCCGGCACGAGTCCGCGCTGACCCAGTTCCGCAGCGTGTTCGCGGCCCGGCCGGCCCGGCTGGTGATCGCGCTGGCGTTCGTGGAGGGCGCGATCCTGCTCGGCGGGCTGACCTACCTGCCGGCCGCCGTGCAGGCCGGCGGCGCCGACGCGACCACGGCCGGGCTGGTCACCGCCGCGTTCGGGGTGGCGACGCTGGCCGCCGCGCCGGCGGTGGCCCGGCTGTCCCGGCGGGTCCGGCCGGCCCGGCTGGTCGCGGTGGGCGCGGCCTGCCTGGTCGGGGCGTGGCTGCTGGTGGCGGTGTCGGCGGCGGCCGCCGTCGCGCTGGTCTCCTGCCTGCTGCTCGGCGCGGCCTGGGCGGCGATGCACTCGACCCTGCAGACCTGGGCCACCCAGGTGGTGCCGGCGGCCCGGGCGACCGCGGTCGCGATGTTCGCCTGCGCGCTGTTCGCCGGCAGCGCGATCGGCGCGCTGGTCTTCGGCGGCCTCGCCTCGGCCGACCGGTACGGCCTGATCTTCGCCTGGTCCGCCGCGGTCGCGGTGCCGCTCGGGGTGGCCGGCGCGATCGGGCGGGCCCGCTTCACCGACCCCGAGCGGCCCGAGCCGGTGGCCCCGGCATGACGCGCCGACCCGGATCCGGCGGGACGGATGGTGCCGGTGGGGCCGGTGCGGCGGAGCAATCCATTGCAGCCGGTGCCGGCGTCCCGGATATTCGTCCCATGACCAGGCCGCCGACGCTGCGGGACGTGGCCGACAGCGCGGGCGTGCACCCGGCGACCGCGTCCCGGGCGCTGAACCCGGAGACCCGCCGGCTGGTCAACACCGAGACCGCGGAGCGGGTGATCCGGGCCGCGGCGGCGCTCGGCTACCGGCCCAACCCGATCGCGCGCAGCCTGAAGACGTCCCGGTCGACCAGCGTCGGCCTGGTCATCCCGGACCTCACCAACCCGCTGTTCCCGCCGATCGTGCGGGGCATCGAGGACGTGCTCGGCCCGGCCGGCTACAACGCCTGGATCGTGAACACCGACAACGACCCGGACCGGGAGCAGGCGCAGATCGAGTCGTTGCGGTTCCGCCAGGTGGAGGGGCTGATCGTGGCCACCGCCCGGCTGGAGCACCCGTTCCTGGACGGGCTGGCCGCGGCCGGGCTGCCGCTGGTGCTGGTGAACCGGCGGATGTCCCGCGGCGACATCCCGTCGGTGACCGCCGACGACGCGGCCGGCGTGGCGCTGGCCATGGCGCACCTGGTCGAGCTCGGGCACCGCCGGATCGCGCACCTCGCCGGCCCGCAGCACACCTCGACCGGCCGGACCCGGGCCAACGCGTTCCGGCAGGCGCTGGCCGACCACGGCCTGCCGGACGAGCCGGCGCTGCGGGTCGAATGCGCCTCCTGGACCGAGCTGGCCGGTGCCGCCGGGCTGCGCGAACTGCTCGACGCGGGCGTCGACTGCACCGCGATCCTGGCCGGCAACGACCTGATCGCGCTGGGCTGCTACGACGCGCTGGCCGATCGCGGCGCCCGCTGCCCGGACGACATCAGCATCGTCGGCTTCAACGACATGCCGTACGCGGACAAGCTGAACCCGCCGCTGACCACCGTCCGCATCCCGCACTACGCGATCGGCGCCGAAGGCGCCCAACTCCTGCTCGACCGGCTGCGCGACCCGCACCGGCACACCCGCTCGGTGGTCCTCCCGCTGACCCTGGTCGTCCGCGGTTCCACCGCGCCGGCCCGCCGCGGCTGACCCGCGGCTGACCCGCGGCCCGTCGCCGGCCGGGTCAGCCGGCGAGCTGGGCGGCGGCCCGGGCAGCCCGGGCGGCGGCGAGGATGCCCTGGTAGCCGGTGCACCGGCAGAGGTTCGAGGAGACCAGGTCGAGGAGGGCGGCGTCGTCCAGGTCGGGTTCGGCCAGCTCGGCGGCGAGCAGCAGGACGAAGCCGGGCGTGCAGAAGCCGCACTGGAACGCGCCGTGGTCGGCGAACGCCTGCTGGACCGGGTGCAACCCGGTGCCGGCCGGCAGCCCGGCCACGGTGGTGACCCGGTGGCCGTCCGCCTGCACGGCCAGCAGCAGGCAGGCGCGGACCGCGACGCCGTCGAGGTGCACCGTGCACGCGCCGCAGGCACCCTGCTCGCAGCCCAGGTGCACGCTGGTCGCGGCGCACTGGTCGCGCAGCGCGTCGGCGAGCGTGGTGCGCGGCTCGACGTCCACCTGCCGCGGCACGCCGTCCACGGTCAGCCCGATCTCCATACCGCCCCCTTTCCGGCCCGATCCAGCTATCCGGCCCGATCCAGCCCTGGCCGGTCAGGATCCAGCCCTGGCCGGTCGGGATCCAACACCGCGCCGCCCGGCTCCGCCCGGTCCAGCACCGCCTGGTCCAGCGCGGCGGTGATCAACGCCGCGACGATGGCCCGCTGGTAACCGGCCGGATCGGCACCGTCCCGCGGGGTGATCTCGTCCGCCGCGGTGGCCGCAGCCAGGTCCCGCTGCCGGCCGGTCAGTGGCCGCCCGACCAGCGTCGCCGCCGCTGCCGGCAGCAGCACCGGCCGGCCGCCCACCCCGGCCACCCCGATCCGCACCGCCGCCACCTCACCTCCGGCCGGGCCGCCGACCCCGGGCGGCGGGCCGGCCCAGTGCACCAGCACGCAGGCGGCCGCCTCGGCGAAGGAACCGGCGGTGCGGGCGCGTTCGACGAAGCCGGCGCCGACCTGGCCGGGCGCCCAGCGCGGGAAGGTGACCTCGGTGATCAGCTCGTCCGGCCGGCGGGTGGTGCTGAACGGGGAGTCGAGCAGCGCGTCCACGGTGAGCCGGCGGGTGCCGGCGGCGCTGGCGAGGCGCACCTCGGCGTCGACGGTGAGGCCGAGCAGGCACCACTCGGCAGCCGGGTCGGCATGCGCGAGGCTGCCGCAGACGGTGCCCCGGTTGCGGATCGGCGGGTGCCCGACCCGGGGCGCCACCCGGGCCAGCAGCCGGCCCAGCGGGCCGGGCTCCAGCGCCCGCTCCACCGCCCGGTGCCGCACCAGCGCCCCGACCTGGACGTCCCGGTCGGCGACCAGCACCCGGTCCAGGCCGGGCAACCGGTTGATGTCGAGCACGAAGTCGGGACGGGCCAGCCGCAGGTTGAGCAGCGGGACCAGGCTCTGCCCGCCGGCCAGCACGCTGGCCGCCTCGGCGTGTTCGGCCAGCAGGTCCAGCGCCTC
This sequence comes from uncultured Actinomycetota bacterium, assembly GCA_963714145.1. Taxonomy (GTDB): domain Bacteria; phylum Actinomycetota; class Actinomycetes; order Mycobacteriales; family CADCTP01; genus JBBWZH01. Next base: position 7,009,192 of record OY970235.1, read on the forward strand.
GCCGAGGGTGCCCGGCGCGAGGTACTCAAACGATTGCGGTTTCACCGCGGCGGAATCTACTGTCGGCGGGGCCGGGGCGGCAATGGCCGCCGGACCCCGCCCGCCGCCGGTCCCGACGAAGGTCGCAGCGGTGTCCCACCGGCCGTCCGGCCGGCCCGGTCGGGGCCGACCCGTACCGCTGTCGAAGGCCGATAGGAGACGCCGTCGATGACCGGAACGATCGAGCAGGCGCGATCCGCCGCCGGTTGGCGGCAGGTCGGCCGGTCCCTGCCGGCGCCGGACGCCGACGAGGTGCTCCGCGGCGCCGCCCGGTACGTCGCCGACCTGCGGGTGCCGGGCTGCCTGGACGCCGCCTTCACCCGTTCCTGGACGGCGCACGGCTGGCTGCGCACCGTCGACGCCGGGCCGGCCCGGGAACTGCCCGGCGTGCTCGCCGCCTGGTCCGCCGCCGACCTGCCCGACCTGCCCGCCGTCCCGTCCCCGCCGCGCGGCGGCGAACCCGCGGCGATGCGGCGGCCGGCGCTGGCCACCGACCGGGTCCGGTTCGTCGGCGACCCGGTCGCGGTCGTCATCGGCACCGACCGGTACCGGGCCGAGGACGGCGCCGAACTGGTCGAGGTCGACATCGACCCGCTGCCGCCGGTGCTCGACCCGCTCGCGGCGGCCACCGCCGATGCCCCCACCCTCTACACCGGACTGTCCAATGTGGTCAGCCAGCGGGAGCTGGGCGAGCCGTGCGCGGACGAGTTGGCCCGCTGCCCGGTCGTGGTCACCAGCACGGTCCGCAACCAGCGGCTGGCCGCCACCTCGATGGAGCCGCGCGGCATCCTGGCCCGGCCGGAGCCGTCCGGCGGGCTCACCGTCTGGGTCTCCCACCAGGCGCCGCACCGGCTGAAAGGCGCGCTGGTCACGGCGTTCGGGCTCGACCCGGACGGGGTGCGGGTGATCGTCCCGGCGGTCGGCGGCGCGTTCGGCGCGAAGAGCCAGACCTACCCGGAGTACCTGGTGGTGGTCGCCGCCGCGCTGCGGCTGGGCCGCCCGGTGCGCTGGATCGAGGACCGGTACGAGGCGCTCACCGCCGCCACGCACGGCCGCGGCCAGGTCAGCACGCTGCGCCTCGGGCTCGACCCGGACGGCCGGTTCCGCGCGCTGACCGCCGAGATCTGGGCCGACGTCGGCGGCTACCCGGGCACCGGCGGCTTCATCCCGGAGATGACCGGCTGGCTGATGTCCGGCCCGTACGCGATCGACCGGCTGCACGTGACCACCCGCAGCGTGGTCACCACCGCCGCGCCGACCGCCTCCTACCGCGGCGCCGGCCGGCCCGAGGCGGCGTACGCGCTGGAGCGCTGCGTGGACGCCGCCGCCGAGCGGCTCGGCCTGGACCCGGCCGAGATCCGGCGCCGCAACTTCATCCCGCCGGACGCGTTCCCGTACCGGTCGCCGACCGGGGCCGAGTACGACAGCGGCCGGTACGCCTCGGCGCTGGACGCCGCGCTGCGGGCCGCCGACTATCCGGGCTGGCGGGCCGAGCAGGCCCGCCGCCGCGCCGCCGGCCACCCGCTGCTGCTCGGCATCGGGCTGGCCAGCTGGGTGGAGCGGTCCGGCGGGGAGCGCGGCGGCAGCGAGTACGCCCGGGTCGAACTGCCCGGCACCGGCCCGGTGATCGCCCGGGTCGGCACCGCGTCCCAGGGCCAGGGGCACCGGGTGACGCTGGCCCAGGTGGTGGCCGAAGGGCTGGGCATCGAGCCGGCGGCGGTCCGGGTGGTCACCGGCGACACCGCCGAGGTGGCCCGCGGCACCGGCGCGTTCGGCAGCCGGACGATGCAGGTCGGCGGCAACGCGGCGTACCTGGCCGCGGTGGCGCTGCGGGCCCGGGCGGTGGCGGCGGCCGCGCCGCTGTTCGGCGTCCCGGCCGACGCCGTGGAGCTGACCGCCGACGGGCTGCACCCGGCCGGCGACCCGGTCCGGCTGATCACGTTCGCGGAGCTGACCGCCCGGGTCGGCGAACTGGCCGCCGAGGAGGTGTTCGCGCCACCGCAGGGCTTCCCGTTCGGCGCGTACGTGGCGGTGGTCGAGGTCGCCCGGCGCACCGGCGACATCTGGGTGCTGCGGCTGGTGGCGGTGGACGACTGCGGCGTGGTGGTGAACCCGGCCGTGGTGCGCGGCCAGATCCACGGCTCGATCGCGCAGGGCCTCGGCCAGGCGCTGTACGAGTCGGCCAGCTACGGCCCGGACGGCCAGCCACTGGCCGGCACCCTGCTGGACTACTCGATCCCGACCGCGGCCGAGATGCCGCCGATCACGCTGGTCGAGCACGTCACGCCGAACCCGAATGTCCCGCTGGGTACCAAGGGCGCCGGCGAGTCAGGCTGCATCGGCACCCCACCGGCGGTGGTCAACGCCGTGTCCGACGCGCTCACCGGCTACGACCGGTCCGGCCTGGAGATGCCGCTCACCCCGGCCGCGGTCTGGACCTGCCTGCAGCGGCCGACCGGCGCCGGGGCCGGCTGACCCTGACCGGATCGCGCCCACTGCCGGACACCGGCACCGTGCCGACCCTCCCACCGGGCTGACCGCCCCGGGCAGCTGATGTCAACCACTGCCTGCCCGGACGACCGGAGCAGCGCCGGCGCCGACCACCGGGACGGCGACCGGACCGGTGGCCGGACCGGCCGGTGGGCTGCTCCGGGTGCGCAGGCCGAGGGTGAGGCCGAGGGCGACGACGGCGATGCCGGCCCAGACGACCGGCGGCGGCAGCGGGCCGCCGAGCAGCACGCCGGCGCCGGCGGCGGCGACCGGGGCCACGCCGGTGAGCAGGCCGGCCCGGCTGGCGCCGAGCACCCGGACGCTGGAGTACCAGAGCACGAACGCAGCGGTGATCGCGACGGCGAGGTAGCCGATCGCCAGCAGGTCGGCCCGGGTCAGCCCGGCCGCCGCGGCCGGCCCCTCGGTGACGAGCCCGGCTGCGCCGAAGACCACCGCCGCCAGCCAGCTGGTGTGCACCGAGACGCCCCAGGCGCCGTGCCGGCCGAGCACCGGGACCGCGAGCAGGGTGAAGCCGGCCTCGCAGCCGAAGACCACGCCGGCCCAGGCCAGCCCCACCGCGTCGGTCCGGCCGAGGCCCTGCACCAGGGCGGCGCCGGCGGTGACCACCAGCGCGGCGGCCAGCACGGTCGGGCTGGGGCGGCGGCCGTCCAGCAACGGGCCGACCGCGGCCAGCAGGACCGGGACACAGGCCACCGCGACGCCGAGCACCGCCGGCTCGGCGTGCCGCGAGCCGTGCACCAGCGCGATGTTGAACAGCACCAGCCCGGTGCCGGTGACGCCGAGCAGCCAGCCCCAGTCCCGGCCGCGGGGACGGACCAGCCGCTGCCCGGTCACCCGGGCCGCCCCGACCAGCAGCAGGCAGGCGACCGTGTACCGGATGGCCTGCGCGGTCAGCAGCGGCTGCCCGGCCAGCACGGACGAGACCGCGACGCTGCCGCCGACACAGACCATGCCGCCGGCGCCGGCGGCCACGCCGAGCCGGCTGGCCCGGGCCGGCCGGGGCGGGGCGGGGTTCGGTGTGGACACGGCTGCCATGCTGGTCAGGGGGTGGTCCAGTGAGTAGGTCCACAGACGCGACTTCTAACCAGACCAATGGGCCCGGCGCCGACTTCCTCCAACTCGACCCGTCGGCCGCCCCGGCCAAAGGCCTGACCCGGTGGCTGGTCGACGCGCTGCGCGCCGCGATCGCCGACGGCCGGCTGCCGGCCGGCACGGCGCTGCCGCCGACCCGGATACTCGCCGCCGAGCTGCGGGTCTCCCGCGGCGTGGTCGTCGAGAGCTACCAGCGGCTCGGCGACGAGGGCCTGGTCAGCGCGCACCGCCGGGCCGGTACCCGGGTCCTGCCCCGCCGCCCCCCACCCGCCCCACCCACCCGTCCGCAACCCGGAGCCCACCCGCACCCCGGGGCCCAGCCGCATCCCGGGGCCCAGCCGGAGACCGGAGTCCACCCGCATCCCGGGGCCTACCCGGAGACCGGGGCCCGGCCCGAGACCGGGGCCCGCCCGGGGACAGCGGGCCGCCCGGAATCCAGCGCCGGCTCACAGCCCGGAGGCAGCCAGGAAACCGGCGCCGGCCCGGAGCCCGGAGCCGGGTCGGCGGACGGAGCGGGGCCGGAGGCGGGCGACCGTCCGGTGTGGGGTGCTGGGCGGTCGCGGACAGAGCCCTGGACGCCGGCCGCGCCGCTGCTGCCGATCGCGGCCGACCGGTATCCCACGCCGGTGGAGATCGATCTCTCGCCCGGCGTCCCGGATCTGTCCGCGTTCCCGCGGGCCGCCTGGCTGCGGGCCGAACGGGCCGTGCTGGCCGCGGCCGGCACCGCCGACCTCGGCTACGGCGACCCGCGCGGGCGACCCAGGCTGCGCCAGGAACTGGCCGGCTGGCTGGCCCGCAGCCGCGGCCTGCGGGTCGACCCGGACGACATCATCGTGGTCACCGGGGTGGCCCAGTCGCTGGCGCTGCTGGCCCAGGTGCTGCGCACGGCCGGTGCGACCACGATCGGGGTGGAGGAGCCGGGTTCCCGCGGCGCCCGGGACGATCTGGCCTACTGGGGGCTGCGTCCGCTGCCGGTGCCGGTCGACGAGCACGGGCTGGACGTGGCCGCGCTACCGCCGCAGACCCGGGCCGTGCTGGTCACGCCGGCACACCAGTTCCCGACCGGGGTCGTGCTCGGTCCGGGCCGGCGGCGCGCCCTGCTCGACTGGGCGGCAACGGCCGACGGCCTGGTAATCGAGGACGACTACGACGCCGAGTACCGCTACGACCGGGCGCCGGTGCCGGCACTGCAGGCCTCGGCGCCGGACCGGGTCGCGCACACCGGCAGCACGTCCAAGACGCTGGCGCCGGCGATGCGGCTGGGCTGGCTGATCCCGCCGCGCCGGCTGCACGCCGACCTGGTCACCGCCAAGCACGCCAGCGACCTGGGCAGCCCCGCGCTACCGCAACTCGTGCTCGCCCGCCTGATCGCGACCGGCGAGTACGACCGGCACATCCGCCTGGTCCGCACCCGCCAGCGCCGCCGCCGGGACGCGCTGCTCGCCGCGCTGCGCGAGCACCTGCCGCAGGCCCGGGTCCAGGGCGTCGCCGCCGGCCTGCACCTGCTGCTCACCCTGCCGCCGGGGCCGTCCGACCTCGACCTGGCCGACCAGATCCGGCAGGCCGGCATCCTGGTCCACCCGCTCTCCTGGCACCGCACCCGCCCCGGCCCACCGGGCCTGATCCTCGGCTACGCCGCCCACCCGCCGGACCGCCTGCACACCGCCGCGACCCGCATCGCCGCCGCCCTGCGCGGCCGACCGCCCCGCTAGGCCGGCGACCGCCCGCGCCAGCGTCCACTGTGGACGGACCGGTGCCGCGGCCGGGCGCCGGCGGGCGGGGCCGGTAGCGTGCCGGCAATCATTCGCCCATCTCCGCCGGGGCGGGGCGGCCTCGGCAGTCAGGGGGTGCCGGCGGGTTGCCGGGGTGGGCGGAACGCGCGGCGGTAGGTACTGGGCGAGACGCCGGCGGCGGCCATGAAGTGCCGGCGGAAGTTGGCCGGGCTGCCCAGGCCGGACGCGGTTGCCACCTGCTCGACCGGCAGCGTGCTGGTCTCCAGCAACTGCCGGGCGTGCAGCACCCGCTGCGCGTTCAGCCACTTGATCGGCGTGTTGCCGGTGGTGGCCTGGAACTGCCGGATCAGCGTCCGCTCGGTCAGGTTCGCCTGCCGGGCCAGCGTGCCGATGGTGAGCGGCTCGGCCAGGTGCGTGCGCATCCAGTCCAGCAGCGGGGCGATGCTGGTCTCCGGCCGGTCGCTGGCCGGCGTCTCGATGTACTGCGCCTGGCCGCCGTTGCGATGTGCCGGCGCGACCAGGCGGCGGGCCAGCGCGTTCGCGGCCGCCGCGCCATGGTCGGTGTAGACGATGTGCAGGCACAGATCGATGCCGGCGCTGACCCCGGAGCTGGTCAGCACGTCGCCGTCGTCGACGTACAGCACGGACGGGTTCAGGCACACCGCCGGGTAGCGCCGGGTGAACTCGCCGGCGTAGACCCAGTGCGTGGTGGCCGGCCGGCCGTCCAGGATGCCGGCCGCCGCGAGCACGAATGCCCCGGAGCAGAGCGAGACGACGCGGGCGCCGTTGCGGTGGGCCGCCTTGACCGCGGCGACCAGCTCGGCCGGCGGCTCCTCGGCCGGGTCGCGGAGCGCGGAGACGATCACGGTGTCGGCGCGTTCGAGTAGCTCGTAGCCGTCCGGCGTGTCCGGGACGAAGCCGCCGCCGGTGCGCACCGGTGGCCCGGGCGGCACGCAGATCCGCAGGTCGTACCCCAGGTCGGGCATTCCGGCCCGGCGCCGCCCGAAGATCTCGCAGGGGATTCCGATCTCGAAGATCGGCGCACCGTCGGTGACGGCCACCGCGACCAGGTGCCGGGCCATGGCAATAATTTAGCGCACATCGTCATTACCGCCACTTGGCCGGCGGCGTCCCACCCGGCAGCCTCGAATCAGGCCGCTGGTCCCGATGGCCGGAAAGGGCGACGATGACAACGACACGGCCCACGGCCAGCAGCCCCACGGCGGACAGCGGCAGCCGCCCGGTCGGCCCGGGTCGACCCACCGGAACAGACCAGACCACCGGAACGGGCCGGATCACCGGGACAGGCCAGACCACCGGGACGGGCCAGACCACCGGAGCGGGCGAGACTGCCGGGACGGGCCAGACTGCCGGGGCGGGGCGGTGGTTGGCGGCTGGGCTCGCGGTGTGCACGGTCGGCTGGGGCGCGAACCAGTTCGCCCCGCTGCTGCTCCTCTACCGGCCCCGGCTCGGGTTGAGCGCGGCCATCGTCGAGGCCACGTTCGGCATGTACGCGCTCGGCCTGATGCCCGGGCTGCTGGTCGCCGGCCGGCTGTCGGACCGGATCGGCCGGCGGCCGGTGGTGGTCTTCGCGGTCGCCCTGTCGATGGCCGGCGGTGCGGTGCTGATGCTCGGCTCGTACGGCGTGGGCTGGCTGTTCGCCGGCCGGGTGATCATGGGCGTGGCCAGTGGGTGCGCGTTCAGCGCCGGCAGCGCCTGGATCAAGGAACTATCCGAGGGCGCCGCCGCCGGTGCGGGCGCCCGGCGGGCCAGCGCGGCGATGACGCTCGGTTTCGGCCTGGGTCCGCTGGCAGCCGGCATGCTGGCCCAGTGGGCGCCGGCCCCGACCGTGCTGCCGTACCTGCCGCAGCTCGGGCTGGCCGCCGCAGCCCTGCCGCTGGCCGCGCGGACCCCGGAGACCGTGCCGCCCGGCACCGGCCCGTGGACGCTTCGGGTGCACGGCCTCGGCGCGCCCTGGTTCCTGCGGGTGGTGCTGCCGGTGGCGCCCTGGGTGTTCGGCTCGGCCGCGATCGCGATGGTCTACCTGCCCGGCCTGGTCACCGACCGGGTACCCGGCATCGCGGTGCTGTTCGGCGCGCTCGCCGCCCTGTGCACGGCGCTGTCCGGGGTGCTGGTGCAGCCGCTGGCCCGCCGGCTCGCCCACCCGGACCGGCCCCGGCTGCTGCTCATCGGCATGTCGCTGGTGACCGCCGGGCTGCTGCTCGAGGCGCTCGCGGCCGGGGTCCGGCAGCCGGCGCTGGTGCTGCTCACCGCGCCGGTGCTCGGTGCCGGCTACGGCTTCACCCTGGTGTTCGGCCTGGCCGAGGTGCAGCGGCGGGCCCGCCCGGCCGAACTGGCCGGCCTCACCGCGGTCTTCCAGGCCGCCACCTACCTCGGCTTCGCCGCCCCGTTCCTGCTCTCCGTACTGCACCGGTACGCCTCGGCCAGCACCCTGCTGCTGATCACTGCCGCGCTGGCCGCCGTCACCCTGGCCGGCGCCAACCGGCAGGCCCGGCGCTGATCGCACCCCAGCTCAGGGACTCAGCAGCTCAGGGGCTCAGCGGGCGAAGCGGAGTACCCAGACCTGGATGTCGTCGCTGGCGCCGGCGGTGAAGGTGCAGCTGTCGCCGGGGCTCGTGCCGTCGCACCGGCCGCTCCAGGCCAGCGCCACGTCCAGCGGGCGGAGCGTGACCCGGTCACCGACGCGCAGCGTGAACCGGCACGGCGTGCGCCGCGCGGTGCAGCGGCCGACCCGGTCCCCGCCGATGCTGACCACGACGTCGCCGGTGGACCCCCGGGCCAGCTCGATCACCAGCCGGCCGGCGGGCCGGGCGGTGGCCGGCGGAGTCGCGGTCGGCCCCGGCGGCGGGCGGGGACTGGCCGGACCGCTGCTGTCCGGGCCAGCGGAGTCCGGTGCGGTCGATCGGCCCGGCGTCGGGCTGGGCCGGGCCGGGCGGGACGGCGAACCGGCCGGCGCGGACGCCGGCGGCGCGGACATGGTGCCCGCCGGCGCCACGCTCTGACCGCCGTCGGCGCCGTTGAGCGGGCTGCTCAGTCCGGGTACCCGGGCCGGCGAGCCGGACGCGGCGGGGTCCAGCGCCAGCGGTGCCGGCCCGCCGTCCCCCGGCGCCAGCCGCTGCCAGCCGGCGACCAGGGCCACCAGCAGCCCGACCATGATCGCGACGGCAACCACCGGACGCCGCCGGCCGGCCGCATCCCGTCCGCCACGCCCGGCCGCGACGAGCCGGCCGGGGGCGTCCGTCCCGGCGGCCGCCGCAGCGCCCGATGTCCACCCGATCTCAGCGCGGCCCACGGCCCCGGCCGACCGCACACCGGCGGCCGCCCCGCCGGACCCCGGCGGCGAGCCGGCCACCTCCACACTCCTGCCGGCGCCGGCGAAGATCATGGTCACCTCAGCCACCGAGGGGTCGGCGGCGAAGACAGCAGCCGTCAGGGCCCGGCGCTGCTCGGCGAGCCGGAGCGTCACTTCCAGCACCAGCGGTGGCAGCGTGTCGAGCCGGTCCAGCGACCGGTCGTAGCTGGGGCGGCAGGTCGGGCAGCCGGTGGCGTGCTGCTGGACGCCGGTCAGCCCTGGCTCGGCGAGCGGCTCGCCGGGTGCCCAGCCGGCCCGGCGCAACTGCGCTGCCAGCCCGGGGCAGCCGTCCGGCTGGACGTGCGCGAGCAACAGCACGCCGGCCACCGCTGGCAGCGCTTCCAGCCGCACCGGGGTCTGCACCGCCTCGTGCATCAGCTCCAGGAACGGCGGCAGGTCGCGGCGGTGCGCCAGGTGCCGGTCGATCCGGCGGTCGCCGGCGTAGAACGCGGGCAGCACGGTGCCCGCCGGCTCCGGGTCGAACGGCAGGTCGAGGCCGGCGATGTGGCCGAAGGTGGCGCGCAACCGCTCGTCCAGCCGGGCCCGGGCGGTGCCGAACAGCCGGGCCAGCGGCGACTCGATCGCGGCGCCCTGGCCGGCGGTGCGCAGCGCGTCCAGCACGGTCTGCTCGGTCAGCCGGAGCGCCTGCTCGGCCGGCAGCCGGAGCACGCCGAGCAGGTGCCCGGCGATCCGCTCCTGGGTGTGCCGGACGGTCGTCGCGAACGCCGCCCGGTCGCCCCGCCGGACCGCCGCCGACCACTCACCGCCCGCGCTCCGGACCGGCACCAGCCCGCCACCGCCCGCACCGTCGCCGCCCGCACCGCCACCGCCCGCACCGTCGCCGGCAGCAGCCGAGCCGGCGGCACCGGTAGGCGGTGCCGTTCGGCCGGGCTCCAGGCTCATGTGCGGTGGCTCCTCGGCTGACTTGATCTTCCCCGCAGCATCGGGAATCTATCGCCTTCTGAGCGGTATCGATTACCCGCGGTTCGTCTGACCGGCTCTGACCCGGGCACAGCCACCCGACCGGATGACAGATCACCGCACCGCGGCCACCCTCGGCTGCCGCGCGGACAACCCGACGACCCCTCGGGGGGCAGGGCCGGGCTCAGCCGGCCAGGTGGCCCCAGCGGTCTTCCAGCTCGCGCCAGGTGCCGCTGGGCGACCGCCGTGCCGCCGATCAGCACCACCACCTGGTCGGCCTGGGCCAGCGCGGCCCGCTTCGAGGTGGACCCGACCACCGTGACGCCGTGCTCGCGCAGCGCCCGCCACAGATCCAGCTCGGTGGTCACGTCCAGGGCGGAGGAGACGTCGTCGGCGATCAGCAGCTCGGTCCGCGGGGCCAGCGCCCGGGCCAGCGCGAGGCGCTGCAGCTGGCCGCCGGACAGCCGGGTGCCCTTGTGCCCGATCAGCAGCCCGAGCCCGCTCGCCGGCCGCGGCCAGGTCGTGCTCCAGCTGCGCGGTCGAGACCGCGCTGGCCGCGTCCACCTCGTGCCCGAGCCGGATGTTGTCGGCGACCGTGCCGGACAGCACCCGCGGCAGCTGCGCCACGTAGCCGACCTGGTTGGGCCGCAGGAACAACTCCGGCTCGGTGACCGGCTCGCCGTTCCAGCGCAGCGTCCCGGTGTGGTGGACGATCCCGGCCAGCGCCCGCAGCAGCGACGACTTGCCCGAGCCGACCGGCCCGACGCACCAGCACCAACTGGCCCCGGTCGACGGTCAGGTCGACGTCCGCGGACGCCGACCGTGCCGTCCTCGTGCACCGCGCTGAACCCGGCCAGCTCCAGCTCGCGCAGCGGGTGCCGCGGCTGCGGATCACCGGTGCCGGCGCCGTGCCGGCGGAGATGTCCACCCCGGGCACCGCGGCCGAGTAGGCGGCCGACGCCGGTCATCGCCACCGTCCGCCGGGTCCAGACCCGGGCCGACGGCAGCTGCGACACCAGCGACGCCGTGGTCCAGGCGAACCAGCGGGCCGAGCCCAGCGTCGACACCGCCACCAGCGTCGCCCCGGCCGACAGCCGGCCGGTCAGGTACAGCGCCCACGCGCCGATCGGCAGCAGCCCGCTGACCAGCGACGGCGTCGAGCGGGCCCAGCACCTGCGCCGAGATCTCCCGCCGCTGCCGCTCGCTGCGGACCGTGTCCAGCCGGGCCAGGTGCGCCAGCACCGGCCTGGTGGCGCCGGCCAGCTTCACCGTGCGGGCCGCCGACAGCGAGGAGACCAGCGCGGTGCGCGAACGCGGCGCGGGCCGCCACGGTCATGCCGCGCGGCCCGCTCCAGCCGCGGCCCGAACAGCGTCGCGGCGAGCCCGGAGACCAGCATCGTCCCGGCGAAGAACAGCGCCGGCACGAACGATCCGGCCACCAGCGTCATCGACACCAGCACGAACGCGCAGATCAGCTGGTCGATCAGGTTGTCGGCGAGCATCACCACCCGCTCGGTGTCGCCGCCCTGGGCGACCACCTCGGCCGGGGTGTGCTCGCTGACCCGGCGCGGCCCGGTCTGCCCGTGCACCAGCCGCAGGCTGATCCGCAGCATCTGCCGGACCCACCACTCCGGGAACCACTTTCCGGTGTAGTACGGCAGCGGCGCGGTCAGCACCAGCCCGGCGACGATCCCGGCGGCCGGCCAGAACAGCCCGCCGGTGCCGTCGACCAGGTCGGCCCAGAGCCAGCGGCAGCACCGAGCCGTCCAGCCCGAGCAGGATCATCAGCATGAAGATCACCACGGCGGCGAGGCCGTACCGGGGGTCGTTGGTGACCAGCCGGAGGATCTCCCGCATGGTCCGGGTGCGGGCCGGTGCCGGCAGCGGCGGCGGATCGGCCTTCGGCGGGACGGACTGGCTGACCCCGGCGGCGGACGGCTCCAGCGCCTCTTCGGCCTCGTCGGCGAGCAGCCACTCGTCGGCCAGCGCCGACCCGCCGACTCCGCTGCGGGCCGGCGCACCGTACCGCCGGCCAGGGCCGGCGCGGTGCCGGCTGCGCGGTGCCGGCTGGCGCGGTGCCGGCCGGGCCGGCCGGTCGGCCGGCGCGCGGCCGCGGCTGGTGGCCAGCAGCTCGGGCGAACCGTTCGGACTCGCGCAGCGGCCCGGCCTCCAGCACCACGCCGTCGGCCAGCACCACCACCTCGTCGCAGCTGCGCACCGAGGAGAGCCGGTGCGCGATGACGATGCCGATCCGGCCGCGCAGCAGCCGCTCGGTGGCCCGCTGCACCCGCGCCTCGGTGACCGGGTCGAGCCGCGCGGTGGCCTCGTCGAGGATCACCACCTGCGGGTCGCCGGACCAGGATCCGGGCGAACGCGACCAGCTGCTCCTGCCCGGCCGACAGCACGTACCCGCCGTCGCCGAGCCGGGTCTGGATGCCGTCGGGCAGCTCGGCGACCCAGGACGTGAGGCCGAGCTCGGTCAGCGCCTGGCCGGCCTGCCCGAGCAGCTCCGGGTCGAACAGCGCGATGTTCTCGGCGAGCGTGCCGGCCAGGATCTCGGTGCGCTGCGGCACCACCGCGATCCACCGGCGCAGCTGCTCCAGATCCAGATCGAGGATGTCGGTGCCGCCGAGGAACACCGTGCCGCGCGGCACCTCGACGGCCCGGGTGAGCACCTTGGCCAGCGTCGACTTGCCCGACCCGGTGCGCCCGATCAGCGCGTACGACCGGCCCCGGACGAACGTCAGCTCGACGTCCCGCAGCGCCACCCGGCCACCGGCGGCCTCGCCCTGGTAGCGGAACGTCAGGCCGCGGATGGCGAGGTCGCCGTCGGTCGGCGTCGCCCCGCCGGCCGGCTCCTGCTTGGCCGCCTTGCAGCAGCTGCACCCGGCCCCAGGCGCCCAGCGCGTACTGCAGCTCCGGCACCATCCGGCTGACCTGCTCGACCGTGCCGCCGAAGGCGAGCGCCAGCAGCCAGACCCCGGTCAGCCGGGCGCCGTCGATCCGGCCGGTGGCCAGCGCCCAGACGCCGCCGAGCACCACTCCGGCGATGCCGAGCCGGGTCGCCGCGGACGCCACCGTGGTCACCCGCGCCGACATCGTTCCAGACCACCCGGGCCCGGCTCAGCACCCGGCTGGACCGGTGGGCGTAGAGGCCGCAGCACGTACGGCCGGGCCAGGCTGGTCCGCACGTCGTCCTGGCCGTGGATGGACTCCTCCATCACCGCGGCGAGGTCCGACCAGGCCTCCTCCTCGCTCATCCGGGCCGGGGCGATCTGCCGGGCCGGCTTGTTCAGCACCAGCGCCAGCAGCGCGGTGATCGCCAACATCGCCGTCGCGGCCGGCCACCAGAGCAGGAACGCGGCCACGATCGACAGCACACCCATCGACAGCCACTGCGCGATCCGGACGCCGCTGCCGCGCAGCTCGGCGGCGACCTGGTAGACGTCGCCGTCGATCCGGTCCAGCAGCTCGCCGACCGGCGTGGTCTCCAGCGTCGGCAGCTCCTGCCCGAACGCCACCCGGCACAGCCGGCGCCGTACGTCGGCCGACCAGTCGGCGGTCAGCGCGGCCGCCATCAGGCCCACCACCAGGTCGCTGAGCACCGCGACCAGCAGCATCCCGGCGAGCAGCACGAACGCCGTGCCCGACCGGCGCACCAGCACCGGACCAGCCAACGCGGCCGCCGCCGCCTGCCCGCCGGCGCCCAGCACGATCAGCAGGAACACCACCATGGTGCGGCGCGGCGCGGTCGCCCGCAGATCGCGGAGCAGCCCCATGGAAGGCCTCCTCGGCCAGGATGACGGGCCCTCAGCCTGCGCCACCGCGCCCCACCACTCAACGCAATTACCGCCCGGCCCGCCCCCAGGCCGGGCGGTCGGTCCGAAGTGGACCGCGCCGCGGCCAGTCGTCCACAGTGGACTTCCAGGCCGGCCGGAACGCGGCCGGCCGGTCGCCTCCGCCGGTGCCGCCTGGCGGTGCCCCTGGATGCGGCCGCCGCGGACGGGCGCCGGTCAGCCCTGGTGCCAGTTGGGGAGTTTGTGGATGGCGGCGCCGAGGATCTTGTAGCACTCGGTGTAGTCGATCTGCCGGCCGACCGGAGCGAAGTAGTTGAACAGCATGCGGCGGGTATCGGAGCGGATGAAGATGAGGAGTTCGTGCGTGTCGCCGCGGCCGGCCCAATGCGTGACGATGGTGTAGGCGTAGACCTCCTCGCCGATCTTCGAGATCTTGAGCGGGGTGGCCCGGATCGGGACCGTGCCGTACTGGCTGTCCGCGAAGTTCCAGGTGGGGCAGCGGGCCGGGGTCTTCCCGACCGCCTCCATCTCCCGGGCCGCGCCGCCGCCGGGCCAGGACCCGAGCTCCTCCAGGACGACCCGGACCTGCTGGCGCCCGGTCGGGTACTCCTTCGTGTACCGGACGGCGGCCCGGGCCGGCGGTAGCTCGTTGTACAGCGTGTTGATCGCCTTGGCGCAGGCCGGGCTGGTGCTCCGGTAGGTCGGGTTCTGCCCGACGTCGCCCGCGGGGTCGGGCCCGAGCGTGAACCCGGCCGGTAGGTCGGCCTTGCCGAGCAGGGCCCGGCGCAGTTCGGCCGAGCTGGCCTGCCGCGGTGGCGGGGCCGGCTTCGGCTTCGGGGTGCTGGTCGGGGCGGCGGTGGTGGGTGCCGCCGTGGTCGGCGCCGCGGTGGTCGGCGTTGCCGTCGCCAGCGCTGCCGACCCGGTCGGGGCCGCGGCGGCGCCCGGCTGGGCATCGCTGCCGCATCCCGCCAACATCAGCCCAACGGCACCGAACACTACCCAGGCACGAAGCTTCATCGCACGCCCTCCCAAATCGATCACGTGGCGGCGGCATTGTGTCAACTGCGCGACCCGGTCACGATCGAATTCGGAAGTACCTGGCCTCAGCCGGCGAGCAGGGTGTCGATCGCGGCGATCGACGCCGGCGTGCTCTCGTGCCGGACCGCGTGCATGCCGAACGCCCGGGCGGCGGCCACGAAGGCCGGCACGTCGTCCAGGAACACCGCCTCGTCCGCCGCGACCCGCAGCCGCTCGCAGGTCAGCGCGAAGACCCGCGGGTCCGGCTTGGCCAGGCCGACCTCGTGCGAGTAGATGATCGTGTCGACGAGGTCCGCGAAGCCGTAGCGGGCCTGCTCCTCGCGCCGGGCGCCGTCCGCCGAATTGCTCAGGATCGCGGTCAGATATCGCGGCCGGAGGCTGGCCAGGTAGCCGGTCAGCTCGGTGTCCAGCTCGCCGCAGTACCAGTCCCACATATCCCGCATGAACTGCGCCGACTGCGCCGGCGTCAGCCCGAGCGCGTCGGCGTACCGCCGCTGGTACTCCGCCTCGGCCAGCCCGCCGGTCTCGATCACGCCGTCGGGGTCGACGCGGCCCAGCGCCGCCCGCAGCTCCGCCGCGTCCAGCCCGAGCCGCCGCTGCCAGGTCGCCGCCAGCGCCGCCGGCGGCTCGACCCGCTCTAGCACACCCCCGATGTCCACCACCACAGCCCGAATGCCCATCGGAACACCTTCGCACCCGGCTCCGGCCGGATAGTGTGCGGTCGGTGCGATCAGGTGAATTCGTGGCCGATGACTTCGTCATTCCGGCCGGGCTGGTGACCGACCGGTTCGTCCTGGAGCCGCTCGGGCCGCAGCACAACGAGGCCGACTATGCGGCCTGGACCTCCAGCTACGAGCACATCCGGGCGACGCCGGGGTTCGCGGACGGGTCCTGGCCGACCGAGCTGACCCTGGCCCAGAACCGGGACGACCTGGTCCGCCATCAGGCGGACTTCCTGGCCCGGCGCGGCTTCACCTACACGGTGCTCGACGCGCAGACCCGGGACGTGATCGGCTGCGTCTATCTTTACCCGGCCCGCCGCGAGGGGTTTGATGTCAGCGCCCGTTCCTGGGTCCGGCGGGATCGGGCGGAGTTGGACATCGTCCTCTGGCGGGCGGTCACCGAGTGGCTGCGCGCCGGTTGGCCTTGGACCGCCCCGGACTACGCCAGCCGGGGCTGATCCGGTCGCGGTGGGTCCTCAGACCGTGCCCGGCGCGGCCGATGGGCAGGCCGGTGACGCGACCTGAGGCGGGAGGAGGCGCGCCGGTGCGGGCTCGGGCTGGCCGGGCGTACCTGGCTGCTGCGCTGCTCGCGGTGCTCGCGTTCGTGTTCCTGCCGGACGTGTTCTGGCTGCCGACGGTCTGGCAGGTCGGGGTCGGCTACACGGCGGCCGGCGCCGTGCTCGTCGGCGTGCGCCGGCACCGGCCGGAGGCCGCCGCGGCCTGGTACTGGCTGGCGGCCGGGATCGCGGCCAACGCCTCCGGCATCGTGGTCGAGACCGTCATCGAAGAGGTGCACGGCAGTGTCCCGCTCCCATCCCTGGCCGATATCGGGTACCTCGGCATGTACCCGGCGCTGTGCCTGGGGTTGGCGCTCTTCATCCGGCGCCGCAACCGGTCCCGGAACTGGCCGGCTGTGGTCGACACCAGCACGATCTCGACCGGCCTGGGGCTGCTCTCCTGGATCTTCCTGATCCACCCGCCGGCCGCCGACCCCGATCTGACCGTGCTCGGCCGCGTGGT
This sequence comes from uncultured Actinomycetota bacterium, assembly GCA_963714145.1. GTDB lineage: Bacteria > Actinomycetota > Actinomycetes > Mycobacteriales > CADCTP01 > JBBWZH01. The sequence goes on from OY970235.1 coordinate 7,025,438, forward strand.
CAGCGTCGGCTACCCGGTGGGCGACCTGATCCTGCTCGCGATGACGCTCCGGCTGGTGCTCGGCGGGCGTGGCCGCACCCCCGCGTACCTGCTGATCGCCGCCGGGCTGACCATGTTCCTCTGCGGCGACGTCTGCTGGGCCGTGATCAACCGGCTGTTCTGGGAACCCGGGGGGTGGACCCAACGCCTGCTCGCGTCGGTGTTCCTGGCCGGGTACGTCCTGCTCGGCTACGCCGCGCTGCACCCGTCGATGTGCGTACTGGACCAGGAAGCGATCGGTCGGCCGGCGCTGAGCCGCCGGATGTTCGCGCTGCTCGCCGGCGCGTCGTTGATCCCGTCCGCGCTGCTGGCGCTCGAACTCACGCAGGGCACGGTCACCGACGGCCCGGCGATCGTGCTCGGATCGGTGATCCTGTTCCTGCTCGTGCTCACCCGGATGGCACAGCTGGTACGGCAGGTCTCGATCCAGGCGGCGAAGCTGCTCGAGCTGTCCAGGGTGGACGATCTGACCGGGCTGCCCAACCGCCGGGCCTGGTCGGCGGAGCTACCGGCGGCGATCGAGCGGGCCCGCCGGGACAGCACCTCGCTGTCGGTCGCGATGCTGGACATGGACCACTTCAAACGGTTCAACGATGACTTCGGGCACCTGGCCGGCGACCGGTTGCTCCGCAGTGCGGCGGTGGCCTGGACCAGCGAGTTGCGCGCGGTCGACCAGCTGGCCCGCTACGGCGGCGAGGAGTTCATCCTGCTGCTGCCCGGCGCCGGCCCGGTACTCGCCCGGCAGGTGCTGGACCGGCTGGCCGAGGCCACCCCGGCCGGGCAGACGTTCTCGGCCGGCGTCGCCACCTGGAACGGCCGGGAGACGTCGGACGAACTGGTCGCCCGCGCCGATCAACTGTTGTACGCCGCCAAGCGGGCCGGCCGGAACCGGGTGCACGCGGATTCGGTGGCGCTGCAGACCACGGCCTGACCGGGGCTCCCGGTGCAGCCGGCCGAGCGGCCGGCGCCCGGGCGACCGGCGCACCCGCGGGCACGACCCGGCGGCCCGGGCCGGCTGGCGCTCAGCCCGGGCGTGCCGGCTCCTGCAGCACGTCACGCTCGCTGGTCAGGTCGGCCGGTAGTCCACTGAGGACAGTGTCGAGCGGTTCGCCTTCGACGGCCTCGGCTGAGACCGGCCGGCCGAGCTCGGTGGCCGCGGCCAGCAGCCGGGCCAGCAGCGCCGTGGTGAGCGGCCCACCGTCGGCACGTCCACTGTGGACACCGCACAGGCCGGCCAGGTTGCCGTCGAACTCGGCCAGGACGGCGACCCCCACCGGTGCGCCGGCCTCGGTCGCGACCACCCCGCCGGCCGGCAGCAGCCGGGGCAGCAGCTCGGCCCGGATCACCTCGCGCGGCGTCGGCGCCCAGCCCGGTGCGCTCTCCTGCCCCCAGCCGAGCAGCGCTTCGAGCGCGGCCACCACGTCCTCGTCGGCCAGCGCCGCCAGCGGGGTCAGCGGAACCGGCGGCTCGGTCAGCGGCAGCCGAACGACCGCCGGGTCGAGCCGCCACATCCGGTACCGCAGCACCAGTTCGAACCCGTGCGCCGCGGCGAAGCCGACCGCGGCCGGGTCCCGACCGTCCACAGTGGTCCACAGCGGCGGCGGGTTGAACTCGTCGATCGCCTGACGCACCGCCGCCAGCAACGCGGTGCCGACCCCGCGGCGCCGGCGCGCCGGCTCGACCAGCACGCCCACCGGCACGCTGCCCGGATGGTGCCGGGACGGCGCCGCGGTGGCCACCCCGATCACCACGCCATCAGCCTCGGCGACCAGGCACCGCCGCCACCACGGGGGTTCCCGATCCGCTCCGTGCAGGCCCCCGATCATCTCGCCGAGCCCCGGATCGCCCTGGTACCCCGCGGTCACCAACCCGCCGATCGCCGCCGCGTCCGGCGGCGCAAAACCCCGAATCAACATCTGACCACGGTAGTGGTCAGGGCACCTCGCGGATCGGAGCGCCAGCCAGGTAGGCGGCGATGTTCTCGACCGCGTCGCCGTAGTACTTCGCGTAGCTGGCGACGCTGACGTAGCCCATGTGCGGGGACAGCAGCGTGCGGTCGGACCTGCGGAGCCAGTGGTCGGCGGGCAGCGGCTCGATGTCGAAGACGTCCAGCGCGACGCCGCGCAGCCAGCCGCCCTCGACCGCGGCACGCAGCGCGGCCTGGTCGATCAGGCCGGCGCGGGCGGTGTTGACCAGGTAGGCGTCCGGTCGCATGGCCCGCAGGTCGGCGCCGCCGACCAGGCCGCGGGTGCGATCGGACAGCACCAGGTGCAGGCTGACGATGTCGGAGCCGGCGAACAGGTCGGCCCGGGAAACCAGCCGGACGGAGTGCTCGGCGGCCCGGTCCGCGGTCAGGTTCTGGCTCCAGGCGACGACGTCCATCCCGAACGCCAGGCCGACCTTGGCCACCGCCGCGCCCTGCTTGCCCAGCCCGACCAGGCCGAGGGTGCGGCCGGCGAGGTCGCCACCGACCGAGTCCTGCCAGCCGCCGGACCGGATCGTCGCGTCGTAGCCGCCGACCGGGCGGATCAGGCCGAGGATGAGCGCCCAGGTGAGCTCGGTCGTGCTCGGCCGCTGGCTGCCGGTACCGGTGAACAGCACGCCGCGCTCCCGGAGCGCGGCGGCGTCGATCGAGACGTTGCGCATGCCGGTGGTGACCAGCATCTTCAGTGCCGGCAGCCGGGCCAGCAGAGCACCGGTGATGGGAGTGCGTTCCCGCATCGCGACCACGACCTGCGCACCGGCGATCCGTTCGACCAGCGCGTCGCCGAGCAGGTGTTCGTGCACGAAGTCGATCTCGACGCCGGCCAGCGAACCCCAGTCGGCCGCGCCGGCGGCGGCGTGCTGGTAGTCGTCCAGCACCGCGATCCGGACCGCCATCAGGCCGGCACCGCGCTGCTCGCCGACCGGAAACCCACCGCGATTTCGGTGCACCTCACGTCCTGCGTGCACGGCAGGTACGGCAGCATCACGACGAACTCCAGTCGGTGGTGAACTCGGCAACGGCGTCGACCAGATCTTCATCCACTGTGGATGGACCGGCAAGCAGGCACTGCCACCCCGACCGACCGGGCGGGCACCACGGCCGCTATCCGGGCGGCGCCGCGTGCAGCATCCAGAGGAAGCTGAGCGGTTCGGCCGCCGGGTCGTCGGTGTCCACAGTGAACTCGTCCAGCAGGGCGCGGAGCCGGCGCTGGAACTCCTGCCGGGCCGGTGCGGGTAGCCGCAGCGTGCCGCGGATCTGGTCGCGGATGGCGGCCGGACCGGCCTCGATCAGCTCGGTGCGGTACGCGTGCAGCAGCGCGATCTCGACCTGCTGCAGCAACCCGGGCGCGGCCGCCGCGTCCCAGGCCAGCCGCAGCGAGAGGTCGGTGGCCCGGTACGGCTTCTCCAGCGCGCCGCGGGCCCCGGTGCGGACCGGCTCGGCCGCCAGGAACCCGGCCTGCGCCAGCGCCCGGACGTGCCGCAGCACGGTGGCCGGAGCCAGCTTCAGCCGGGCGGCGAGCTCCTGGTTGGTCAGCGCGGTGTCGCGGCAGAGCCGCACGATGCGCAGCCGGGTCGGGTGGCCGAGCGCGCGCAACTCCGCCCCGGTCGGCGGCCGGACCGGCGGGGTCGTCCAGCACTCGTCACTCATTGCGGAAATACTAACCGATGTGCTTTTGTGCAATCACTCGGCACCGGCCGGGGTCGACCTTGCGGAGGGCAGCATGACGCGGACCGTGTTCGTCGGCGGGCAGGTCTTCGACGGCACCGGGGCGGCGCCGGCCGTCGCGGACGTCGCCGTGCAGGACGGGCGGATCGTGGACGTCGGGCCCGGGCTGGACGGCGACGAGGCGGTCGACTGCGCCGGCCGCGCCGTGCTGCCCGGCCTCTTCGACTGCCACGTGCACCTGACCGTGTCCGCGCTGGACCCGCTCGGCTGGGTCACCGCACCGTTCTCGCTCGAGTTCTACGAAGCCGCCGGAAACCTGGAGCGCACGCTGGCCGCCGGCATCACCACCGTCCGCGACGCCGGCGGCGCCGACCTGGGCATCCGCACCGCGCAGGAACGCGGCCTGCTGCGCGGACCGCGGATGCATATCTCGATCCGGTTGATCAGCCAGACCGGCGGGCACGGCGACGCCTGGGAGCCGTCCGGCTGTGTGCTGCCGATCTTCCCGGTGCACCCCGGCCGCCCGGACGGCATCGCCGACGGCCCGGACGAGGCCCGCCGCAAGACCCGCGAGCTAATCCGCGCCGGCGCCGACGTCATCAAGATCGCCACCACCGGCGGCGTGTTCTCGCCGCGCGACGACCCGCGGCACGCGCACTTCCGGGACGCCGAGATCGCCACCATCGTCGAGGAAGCCACCGCGGCGGGCATCGGCGTGATGGCGCACGCGCAGGGCAACGCCGGCATCAAGGCCGCCGTCCGCAACGGCGTCCGGTCGGTCGAGCACGGCTTCTTCCTGGACGACGAGGCCATCGCGATGATGCTGGACCGTGGCACCTGGCTGGTGCCGACGCTCAGCGCGACCGAGGGGGTCCAGGCGGCGATCGCGGCCGGCGCCCAACTGCACCCGCAGGCGCTGGCCAAGGAGAAGATCGTCGCGGCCGCGGCCGCCGACTCGGCGCGAGCGGCCATCGCGGCCGGCGTGAAGATCGCGATGGGCACCGACGCGCCGGTGCACCCGCACGGCCGGAACCTGCGCGAACTGGAACTGCTGGTCGAGCACGGCATGCCCGCGGCGGCGGCGCTGCACGCCGCCACCGGATCGGCCGCGGCGCTGCTGGGCGTGGCCGAGACGGTCGGCACGCTGCAGCCCGGCAAGATCGCCGACATCGTCATCGCCGCCGGCGACCCGCTGGACCTGACCGGTCTGGCCGACCGGATCATGGCCGTCTACCAGGCCGGCGTCCGGGTCGCGGCAGCGGCGCTCGCCGGAAAATAGCCCGCGCGGCGCCGCGCTGCCCTCAGCGTGGCGGCGGGACCTCGCCGGGCCCGTCGCCGGCCTCGACCGGGCGGGCTTCGATGTAGTGCTTGAACCGGGTGAGGTCGCCCGCTACCCGGTGCGACCCGATGCCGAGCTTGGCGCCGGTGCGTTCCACGGCGCCCTGCGGCTCGTAGTCCATCCGCAGCGTGACCCGCGTCTGCCGGGCCCCGAGCCGATGGAAGGTCACCACGCCGGCGTGCCGCGGACCGTCCACACTGGTCCAGGCCACCCGCTCGTCCGGATGCTGTTCGGTGATCCGGGCGTCGAACTCCCGGGCCACCCCACCGATCGAGGTCACCCAGTGGGTGTCAGTCGGGCCGACCTGGTCGATTCGCTCAACGCCCTCCATGAACCGCGGGAAGGACTCGAACTGCGTCCACTGGTCGTATGCGGTACGTACCGGCACATCGACGTCGATGGACTTCTCCAGGTTGGTCATCCTCTTCCTCCCTGTCGACTTCGCTTTTTCCGTCGACCTCACTTGAAGGCCTGCCCGACCTGACCGCCGCCAAACCCGGCGGCCGGCGGACCGACAGCCGCCGGGCGGTCGCGCGCGGCCGCCTGAACCCGTGCGCCGGCTACGTCCGCGGCGGCCTCAGCCGCGCGCCACCGCGGCGGCCTGGCCGCTTCGGTGCCGCAGGTACTCGGCCCGGCTGAACGGGTTGCCGTCGGTGCGGGGACGGGTCGGTGCCGCGCCGGCGACCGCACGGTCGCCGCCGGGGCGGGACGACCAGGTGCCGTAGCCGCTGGACAGGCCGGGCAGTTCGCGCTGCACCGCGGGCACCACCCGGGCCGGGATCTCGCCGGTCAGCCGCCAGCTGCCGGCCGCGACGGTCTCGTCGATGCGGGCGCCGAGTTGGGCCAGCCGGGCGCTGACCGGGCCCAGCCGGTCCAACGGGATCTCCAGGTCGAACCGGTGGCACGGCTCGTAGACCCGGCTGCCGGCGGCGGCCAGCGCGGTGGCCAGCACCAGCGGGGTCAGGTCCCGGAAGTCGCCGGCGACGGTGATCGGCGACCAGTAGCCGCTGCCGGTCAACGTGACCAGCGCGTCGGTGACCGGCCAGCCGTAGCGGCCCTGCTCCAGCGCCCGGTGCACGGCCTCCTCGATCGCCTTGTGGAACGCCGGCGGCAGCGACCCCAGCTCGACCTCGCGCTGGTAGCGGACGCCGGAGCCGGGCGCCCCGGGCTCCACCCGCAGCCCGACCTCGGCGGCGAAGCCGTGCCCGATCGGCTCGAATCCGGTGCCGACCCCGACCGGCCGCTCCAGGTGCACGATCCGGGTCGGCATCAGGTCCACGGCCAGGCCGTACGTCTCGGCCAGGGTCGCCGCGATCACCTCCTTCTGCACCTCGCCGTAGAGCAGCAGGCTGCTCTCGCCGTCCGGGCCGACCCTGGCTCCGATCAGCGGGTCCTGATCGGCGAGGGTGAGCAGGGCGGCATGCAGCGCGGGTGCGTCCTGGTGCCGGCGCGGCCGCACGACGGTCTCCAGGCTCGGCCGGGCCACGTACGCCTCGGTGGCCAGGCCGTCCGGCGAGCCGAGCTGGTCGCCGATCCGGATCTCCGGCAGGCCGCGGACCTGGGCGATGTGCCCGGCGGTGAGCTCCGGCGCCGTTTCGTCCCCGACGATCCGCAGCGCGCTGACCTGGCCCCGGTAGGCGTCCACCCGGCCGCCGTGCGGGCGGTGGACGGTGACCCGCTGCCGCACCCGCAACTGCCCGCCGTACGAGCGGACGTAGGCCACCTTGTCGCCACCCGGGCCGCGCTCGATCGCGAAGACCCGGGCGCGGAGGCGGCGCTCCGGCGGTGGCGCCGGCGGCAGCAGCCGGCCGACCGCGTGCCGCAGCGCGGTGACGCCGGCGCCGGACAGCGCGCAGCCGAAGATCAGCGGATAGGCCTGCGCGGCCGCGGTCTGCTCGCGCAGCGCCGCCCGCAGCCGGGCCGGTTGCGGCGTCACGTCCGCGACCAGGTCGGCGAGCAGGGCGTCGTCGTGCTCGGCGAGCGCGGCGGCCAGGTCGGCATGATCCTCGACGAACCCGGCGCGGGCGGTGCCGAGCCCGGTGACCCCGCCGAGCGGGACGACCAGCGGGGTGAGCGTGGCGACGATGTCGGCGACCAGCTCGGCCGCCCGGGCACCCGGCCGGTCGATCTTGTTGACGAAGATCAGCGTCGGCAGCCGGAGCGCCCGCAGGATCCGCATCAGCACCCGGGTGTGCGCCTGCACGCCCTCCACCGCGGACAGCACCAGCACGGCGCCGTCCAGCACGCCGAGCGCCCGCTCCACCTCGGCGACGAAGTCACTGTGGCCGGGCGTGTCGATGACGTTGACCAGCCGGTCGTCCACGGTGAACGCGGTGACGGCCGACCGGATCGTGATACCCCGACGCCGTTCGATGCTGCCGGTGTCGGTCTGGGTGGTGCCCGCGTCGACGCTGCCGAGCCGGTCGATGACGCCCGAGTCGTACAGCAGCCGCTCGGTCAGGCTGGTCTTACCGGCGTCGACATGCGCGAGAATGCCGATGTTGACGGTCTGCATGCGTTGGGTCCTCGAAAACTCTCGGCCGAATGGGAGCTGAGTTTTCGAGTCCTCGCATCGTCCCTACTCCCGTCGCCGGTCGACCCATCGCCGCGCATGGTCGCACCCCCGGCGCCCGCGGCCCACCGAATTTCCGGCCGGGCCGCACGGAGCCGCTCCCGGCCGGGGGCCGGTTAGAACCGGATCGGCGGGAGTTGCAGCTGCGGGGACGGGAACGGGATCGGCTCGACCGGCGGCCCGTACGGGCTGGACGGCCGGCCGCTCGGTGGGCCCGCGGCGCCCCGGATCATCTGGTTCAGCAGTTCCTTCACCGCGGTCTCGCCGCCGTTCTGGAAGGCGTCGTCCAGTAGCCGCTGGACCTGGGCGCGGTCGAAGCCGAACGCACCGGCGATGCTGGCCGCGACCCGGGCCAGGTCGCGGGTGTGCAAGGTCTCGTTCAGCCAGCGGGAGATCTGCGAGATCACCGACGGCTCGACCGGACGCGGTGGCAGTTCGCGCCAGAACCAGTCGGGCAGCTGCGGATGGCCCGGGTCCGGCACCGGGATCGAGCCCGGCGGGAGGTGGAAGATGTCGGGGCCGGCCGGCGCCGGTGCCGCGGGCTCGCCCGGCGGCCGGAGCGTCAGGTCGGGCAGGCCGAGGTCGTAGCCGCGCCGGGTGATCGTTATCTCCACCTTGCGCATGCTCGGGTCGTCGGCGACCGGGCCGGCGGCCGGCGCGCCGAGCGAGTAGGCGCGGATCTCCTGCCTGGTCGTGGCGTCGGTGACCAGCCCCAGCAGGTAGTCACGCACGGCGTCGGCCCGGCGCTGCCCGAGCGCCTGGTTCTCGCCCGGGTCGCCGCGCCGGTCGGCGGATCCGGTCAGCGTGAGGTAACCGCCGAAGGTCAGCGGCTGAGCGTTCAGGTCGGCCGCGATCCGGTCCAGCACCTGCTGGTGTTCCGGGGTGAGCTCGGCCGAACCGGTGGCGAAGCCGGTCAGTGTCTCGGTGCTGGCGGAACTGGTGAAATGCCCGCCGCCGCCACCCGGCCCGCCGCCGGCACCGATGGACTGCCGCTGCACCATCAGCCGGTTCACCGACGCGTTGCCGGCGGCGCGCTGCAGCGCCAGCACCGCCTCCGGACCGTGCCGGCCGCGGCGCTGGCGCGGCGCCGCCGCCGCCGCGGCGTGCGTCTCGCCGGGACTCTGATAGCCAGCCAGATGAGCCATCATTTCCTCACCAACGCCGCACCGCGCGACCACACAGCGTGCGGCCGGCCCAGACGGATAACCGCCAACTTTATTCGCCGGCCGGAGCCCCCACCATGGCCGAACGGGCACGGCGCGGTCTCCCGGTCGGGTGCGCCGACCCGAAAGAGCGGCCCGTTTCCAGTTCGCTCAGACCGGCATTTCCAACCGGTAATCGCATTTGCCAGGAGTGAATCGGGCAACACGACCCCGGCCGCGCCCGCCGGCGGGGCGGCTTCGGCCGGAACGGCTGCCGTAGACTCCGGTGCCGATGGCAACGGAGGTCAGCCGCGTCGACCCCGATCCGCGGCTGCCGGATCCCCGCCTCCCACCCGAGGCCCGGTCCGCGCCGGCGGGTACCGGCGGGTCGGCCGAGCGTGGTCGGGTGGCCGGGCTGGACGGGCTGCGCGGGTTGGCCGCGCTGTACGTGGTGGTGTTCCACTGCTGGCTGCTGAACTTCCGCGGGTTCCCGGTCAACCACGGGCCGGTCTGGCTCGGCTGGCTGCTGTACGGGCACCTCGCGGTGGTGTTCTTCTTCGTGCTGTCCGGTTTCTCGCTGGCCATCCCGCCGGCCCGCAACGGCTGGCGGCTGGGCGGCACGGCCCGGTTCGCCCGGCGCCGCGCCTGGCGGATCCTGCCGCCGTACTGGGCGGCGCTGGTGTTCAGCCTGGCGGTCGCCTGGGCCATCACGCCGCAGCCGCACTCCGGGCCGCCGACCGGCCGGACGGTGGTCGTCTACGGCCTGCTGCTGCAGGACGTCTTCGAGGCGCCGCTGCCCAACGGGGCCTTCTGGTCGATCTCGGTCGAGGCCGGGATGTACCTGGTCCTGCCGCTGCTGCTGCTGATCCGCCGCCGGGTGGGTGCCGCGGCGGTGCTGGCCGCCGTCACCGTGCCGGTCATCATGGTCGGCCTGCTGGTTCCGCGGGTGTCGGCCACCTCCCCGGTGGACAAGCTGACCGGGCTCACCCCGCAACTCGTCCCGCTGTTCGCGATCGGCATGCTCGGCGCCGGCATCATCGCGGCCAGCGACCGGGTCCGCCGGTTGCCGTGGCAGTGGCTGGCCGCGCTGGCCGCCACGCCGGTCCTGGTGCTGATGCTCGGCAAGGGCACGGTCTGGACCGTGCACCACTACTTCTGGCTCGACCTCGCGATCGCGCCGGCGATGGCGCTGCTGCTGGCGGCGGTGGCGACCGGGCGACCGGGCCCGCTGGTCTGGCTGCTAGCCACCCGGCCGGTGCGCAGCCTGGGCGCGATGTCGTACAGCCTCTACCTGATCCACCTGCCGATCGTGGTGGTGATCACCCGCCGGATCGCCACCCCGCACGCCGCGCCCGGCCTGCCGAGGTTCTGGATCACGCTGGCGCTGGCGGTGCCGGTCTCGCTGCTGACCGCCCGGCTGTTCGCGGCGATCTTCGAGTTCCCGTTCCAGCGGCACCGCAGCTGGGCGGCGCTGCGCGCGGCGGCCGGGGGCGCGGCGGCCCGCGTTGGTGGGCGCGCTCGCTGACCCGGCTCTGGCTGACCCGGCTCTGGCTGACTCCGGCGCAGCGGGGCGGTGGCGGCCGCCGGACGGCCACCCGGGTGAGATCCGTTAGCGCCGGATCACTGCCCGTTTCGGCTATCGACGCCGTGTCAGTCCCTCGCCGCGGTATCGGCGGCGGGTGCCGGCGGCTCGTTCTCCCGAGAGCGAGGAGTGTGGATGGCGGCGGAAGGTGAGCCGGGCCGGTGGCTACTGGTCGTCGCGGCAGCGGGCTACGGCGCGACCGGCACGCTGCGAGCGGCCGTCTCCGGGCCCTCCGTCTGGCTGGACGCCGGAGCCGCCGCCGGCCGGCTGGGCCGCGCCGACGGTGCCGACTGGGTCGTCGTGACCGGCCTGCACGGGTTGGCGGCGGCGCAGCAGCGGGAGTTGGTGCGGCAGCTCGGGCGGCTGCCGGCCGCGGTCCGGATCGGGCTGGCGTCGCGCCGGCCGCTGAGTCGGGGCGCCCGGGCCGCGATGCCCGGGCCGGTAACCGAGCTGGGTCCCGGTGAGCTGGCGCTGGGCCGGGACGCGGTGGCCGCGCTGCTGCGCGACGGGTACGGCATCAGCGACCCGGTGGCAGCCGACGCGGTCTGGGACCGGACCGCCGGCTGGCCGGCGCTGGTGCGGTTGGTGGGTGCGGCCGGCGGCCTCGATCCGACGGACGAGCCGACGGCCGGGCTTCCCACCGGGCTGGCGGCCGGGCTGGGCGGCGTCCGGCCGGCCGGACCGGGCAGCGAACTGCCCGCCGGGCCGGGCGGTGGGCTGGCGGGCCGGCCGCCCGCCGGGCTGTCCGCGGGCCTGTCCGCCGGGCTGTCCGCCGGGTTGGCGGCCGGGCCGGCGGTGGCCTGGCTGCGCGAGCGGGTGCTGGGCGACCTGCCCGGGCGGGTGGCCCGGCTGCTGGACCTGATCGCCGGGCTGGACCCGATCTGCCCGGCGCTCTGCGCCGAACTCACCGCCGGGCTGCCGGGCGGGGCCACCGCCGGCCTGGACGGGTTCGGCTGGCTGGTCCGGACCGGCCTGCTGGTGCCGCACCGGTGGGCACCCGGCCGGTCGGCCCGGGACGTCTACCGGCTGGTCCCGCTCGTCGCGGCGGCCCTGGCCGGCGCCGAGCCCGCGGCCGGACCCGGCACCGGGACTGGAACTAGGACCGGAACCTGGGCCGGGGCGGGAACGGGGGCCGGGACGGGAACCCGGGCCGGGGCCGGAACCGGGGCCGGAGCCCGGGCGGGAAGCGGGGCCGGGGCGGGAACCGGGGCTGGGACGGGAACCGGGGCCGGGGCCCGGGCGGGAAGCGGGGCCGGGGCGGGCGATCCGGCGCTGGCCGCGGCCGCCTGGTACGAGCGCAACGGGTTCCCGCTGGCGGCGGCGCAGGCGTTGGCGCGGGCCGGTGACCAGGCGGGCGCCCGCGCGCTGATCGAGGACCGCGGCGCCCAGATGCTGGCCGCCGGTGGCGCCGCCGCAGTCGTCCAACTGATCAGCCTGACCGCGGACCCGCGGCCGGACGGCCGGACCGAGCGGCTGCAGCTGATGCTGGGGGACGCGCTGCGGATGTCCGGGGACGTGGCCGGGGCGCTGCGGGTGTTCGCTCCGCTGCTGGACCGGACCCGGCCGGCCGGGCGGTATCCGGCCGGGCTGGCCTGGCGCGCCGGCATGGTGCACTACCTGCGCGCCGACTACCCGGCCGCGCTCGACCTCTACCGCCGGGCCGACGGCGAGGGCGGCACGGTCGACACGGTGCTGCTGCACGCCGGCCGGGCCAGCGCGCTGAGCATGCTCGGCGAGTCCGGCGCGGCCATGGCCGCCGCCGACCGGGCGGTGGCCGAGGCCCGGAACACCGGCGACGACCGGGCCATCGCGGCGGCGCACATCGCGGCCGGGGTGACCGCGGTCGGCGCCGCCCAGGATGACCACCTGGCGGTCGCGCTGGCCGCCGCGGAGCGGGCCGGCGACGTGGTGCAGGCGGCCCGGGCGCTGGTCAACCAGACCGACGGGCTGCTCCGGGACGCCCGCTACCCGCAGGCCCTCGACGCCGCGACCAGGGCGCTGCGGGCGGCCGAGATCGGCGGGCCGCCCGGGGTCCTGGTGATCGCGCTGCACAACCTGGGCGAGGCGCTGACCCGGCTGGGCGAGTACGCCGCGGCGGCGCGCCAGTTCGAGCGATCGGTGCTGGTCTGCCGGCGGTCCGGGCTGCGGCGGACCGCCCTGGGCCTGGCCGGGCTGGCCGAACTGCACCGGCAACTGGGCCGGCGCGAGCAGAGCCGTACCGCGTTCGCCGAGGCGGTCGACCTGGCCCGGGCCACCGCGGAGACGCAGGTGCTGGTGCCGGCGCTTTCCGGGCTGGCCCGGCTGCTGGCCGACCCGCCGGGCGCCGACCTGGACGCGGCCCGGGAACTGGCCGACGAAGCCGCGAAATGTGCCCCGCCGGCACAGCGGGCGATCGCGCTGGCCGCCGGCGGCTGGGTCGCGCTGCGGGCCGGCGAACTGCCGGCGGCGCAGGACGCCTCGGCGCACGCGGTCGCGGCGGCCCGCGCCGGCCGGGCCGCCGACGCGCTGGCCGAGGCGCTGGAGTTGGCCGCCGCGGTCACCGCCGACCCGGCCGAGGCGCGGGCCGCGCTGGCCGAGGCGCTGACCATCTGGCAGCGGTCCGGGGCGCTGCCGGCGGCGGACCGGGTGCAGGTGCTGCTCGGCCGCCTCGCCGGGGCCGACGGGTCGCAGCGTGCGCTGGCCCGGGCCGCGGCCGACCGGCTCGCCGACCGGGGCGTCCGGGCCATCGACGGGTCCCCGCTGCTGCCGCCGGACGGGGCCGCCGCGCCGCTGCGGGTACAGGTGCTCGGCGGGTTCGAGGTCTGGGTCGGCGGCCAGCCGGTGCCGCTGCCGGCGTGGCGCTCCCGGCAGGCCCGGACGCTGGTCAAGGTGCTGGTGGCCCGGCGCGGCCGGCCGGTGCCGCGGCCGGAGCTGTGCGAGCTGCTCTGGCCCGACGACGAGCCGCAGCGCACCGCGCACCGGCTGTCGGTGCTGCTGTCGGTGTTGCGCGCGGTGTTCGACCCGCAGCGGCTCTGGCCGGCCGACCGCTACCTCCGGGCCGACCACGCCGGCATCTCGCTGGACCTGCGGCATGCCAGCGTCGACGCCGAGATCCTGCTCCGGGACGCGGCGCACGCGGCCGAGCTGATCCGCCGCGACCAGCCGGAGCGGGCCCGGGAGATCCTGGCCGAACTGGACGCCAGCCACCGCGGCGACGCGTTCGACGACGAGCCGTACGCGGAGTGGGCGGATCCGCTGCGCGAGCAGGCCCGGGCCGCCCGGCTGCGTGCGCTGCGCGACCTGGCCGAGCTGAGCCGCCGGGCCGGCGAGACCGAGCAGTCCGTCAGTTGCCTGGTCCGGCTGCTGGCGGCGGACCCGTTCGACGAGCCGGCGCACCGCGCCCTGGTCGGCGTGCTGCGCGCGTCCGGCCGGCACGGCGAGGCCAAGCGCGCGTTCGACCGGTGGGCCCGGGCGATGGTCAGCATCGACGTACCGGCGCCGGACCCGGCCCTGCTGAACGGCCGGCCGAAGCGCCATGCTGACGCGCCGCTGACCCCACGCTGACGGCGGCTGCGAGCCTCCCGGTGGCTGCCATCCGGCGGCCAGGGATTGGGAGGGAATCCATGAAGGTTCGCAACAGGATGGCCATGTTCGCCGCCGCACTGCTCGCCACCGGCGGGCTGGCGGTGGCCGCCGGACCGGCGGCGCAGGCGGACGGGCCGGATGACGGCTGCGACCACGTCGGCATCGTCATCGAGGGCAACGCGGCCGACAACGTGCTGGTCGGCACCCCGTGGAACGACGTGATCCGTGGCTTCGGCGGCGACGACAGGATCGACGGAGGCGGCGGCAACGACACCATCTACGGCGGCGACGGCGACGACATCATCCGTGGCGGCGACTGCGACGACACGATGTACGGCGGCCCCGGCGACGACCTGATCAACGGCGAGAGCGGCACCGACTCCGGTTTCGGCGGGCTCGGCGTGAACCTGTGCTCACCTGCTACCGAGGTCCAGGTGAACTGCTGAGATCCCCGGTGCCCGGCCGGCCCTGCGCGGGGCCGGCCGGGCGCCCGGCTACCCCGGCCGCCCCCCGGTTACCCGGCCGACCCCGGCAGCCCGGCCGGACCCCGGCCCAACCAGCCGGACCCGGCCCGGCCAGGGACCCCGGCAGCCCGGCAGCCCGGCCGGACCCCGGCCCAACCAGCCGGACCCGGCCCGGCCAGGGACCCCGGCAGCCCGGCAGCCCGGCCGGACCCCGGCCCAACCAGCCGGACCCGGCCCGGCCAGGGACCCCGGCAGCCCGGCAGCCCGGCCGGACCCCGGCCCAACCAGCCGGACCCGGCCCGGCCAGGGACCCCGGCAGCCCGGCAGCCCGGCCGGACCCCGGCCCGACCGAAGGGCTCGCGCCATCCCGGCCGGACGCATGCTGACGCCATGCTGACGGGCCGGTGCGAACCTGGCCCGGCTGCGGCCCCGGCGCCGCGGACCCGCCGTCGGCGGGCCGGCCGGGCCGGGCTGGAGGGATCACAGTGAGGCTGCGTAACGCGATCAGACTGCTGCCGACGATCATGCTGGTGGCCGGCGGGCTCGCCACCGCCGCGCCGGTTGCCGCCGCGCCGGCGGGGGCCGGGTCGGCCGTCGCCCCGCCGCCGCCCTTCGGCTGCTTGCTGGCCGGGGTGGTCATCAACGGGACCAACGGCAACGACGTGCTGGTCGGCACCAATGGGGACGACGCCATTTACGGCCATGGCGGCGACGATGTGATCTACGGCGGCGGTGGCGACGACACCCTGTTCGGCGGCCCGGGCAACGACACCATCTTCGGCGAGGGCTGCCAGGACCTGCTCCGCGGCGGGGACGATGACGACTACCTCGACGGCGGCGACGGCACCGACACGGCCCACGGCGGCTTGGGGATCAACACCTGCACCGACGACACCGAGATCATCATCTTCGGCGGCGGTAGCCAGATCACATCGGCCAAGTACTGCTGAGCCGGCGCCCGCCGAGCCCGCTGGCTGGCGGACCCGGCGCCCGGCCGGGCCCGCCCGGCCGCCCCGCCCGCAGGCCCGGCCCGACACCGCAGGCCCGGCCCGACCCCACCGGCCAGGCCCGACACCCGCAGGCCCGGCCAGGCTCGGAGGCCCAGCTAGGCACCGCAGATCGGCCGGAACCCACCCAGGTGCATGCTCGTCGGACCGCCAGCCGCAGCCGCGGCGCGCGATGCGACCAGCCAGGGGATTCATTGCTATGTCGACAGCACGCGGGCCGGGTTGGCGGATCTGGGCGCTGATCACCGTCGCCGTGTTCGCGCTCGGCGCCGCGGTCGTCACCCTCGTGGTCCGGGCCGGCGCCGACGGACCCGCCGCGAGCCTCGCCACCCGGTTCCCGGCCCGCTCGGTGGCGTTCAGCCCGGACGGCCGGACGCTCATCGTCGGCGAGGGCGACGGCTTCGACGGCCAGGTCAGCGTCTGGGATGTCGCCGGCCGGCGGCAACTGGCCACGCTCGGCAAGGATGCCGCGGTCTACGGGGTCGCGCTCAGCCCGGACGGGCGGACGGTGGCCGCCGCCACCAATCCGACCACCGGCCGGGACGGCCGGATCGCCCGCTGGGACCTGGCCAGCCGGCAGCCGGTCGCCGCCCTGGCCGCGGCCGCCGACATCCTCTACGCGGTGGCGTTCAGCCCGGACGGCCGGACCCTCGCGGTCGGTGGCTCGGACGGCACCACGCTCTGGGAGCTGCGGACCGGCCGCCCCGGCCGGCTCGGCCCGGCCGGCTACGACCAGACCGTGGCGGTCGCGTTCTCCCCCGACGGCCGGGCCCTGGCCACCGGCCGCACGTCCGGCCGGACCGGGGACGTGCAGCTCTGGGACGTCGCCAGCCGGCGGCAGACCAGGCTGGCCGGCGACGACCGGTCCGCCGTGCCGGCGGTGGCGTTCAGCCCGGACGGCCGGACCCTCGCCACCGGCACGGACAACGGCGGCACCATCCTCTACGACGCGCACACCGCCCGGCCGCTGGCCACCCTGACCGCCGGCACCGCCCCGGTCGCGGCGCTGGCGTACAGCCCGGACGGGCGGACCCTGGCCACCGGCAGCACCGACGGCAGCACCCGGCTCTGGGACGTTGCGGCCCGCCGGGCCGGCACCACCTGGAAGCAGCACCCCGGGGTGGTGGCGGTGGCGTTCAGCCCGGACGGCCGGACCGTGGCCACCGGCAGCACCCAGGACGGCGTCCGGTTGTGGACGGTGCCGGCCGGCTAGCGTCGGCCCGTGGCGGAGCAGCTGGCCCGGCGGCTGGGTACCGGGGACGCGGTGATCATCGGGCTGGGCTCGATGATCGGCGCCGGGGTGTTCGCCGCGTTCGGGCCGGCGGCGCGGGCCGCCGGCAGCGGGCTGCTGATCGGGCTGCTGATCGCGGCCGTGGTGGCGTACTGCAACGCGGTCGCCTCGGCGCAGCTGGCCGCCGCGTACCCGACGTCCGGCGGCACCTACGTCTACGGCCGGGAGCGGCTGGGCGAATGGTGGGGGTTCGCCGCCGGCTGGGGTTTCGTAGTCGGCAAGACCGCGTCCTGCGCGGCGATGGCGCTGACCTTCGCCAGCTACCTGCCCGGCGCGGGATGGCCGCTGCGGCTGATCGCGGTGGCGGCGGTGCTGGCACTGGCCGGGCTGAACCAGCGCGGCGTGACCCGGACCGCGCTGCTCACCCGGATCCTGGTCGCGGCCAGCCTGACCGCGCTGGCGGTACTGGTCGCCGGCATCTGGATCGGCGGCGGGAGACGCGCCGGCAACCTGGGCGGGCTCGGCGTGGGCGGCCCGTACGGCGTGCTGCAATCGGCCGGGCTGCTGTTCTTCGCGTTCGCCGGGTACGCCCGGATCGCCACGATGGGCGAGGAGGTGCGCGACCCGCGGCGGACGATCCCGCGGGCGATCCCGGCCGCGCTGCTGCTCGCGGTGGCCGTCTACCTGGTGGTCGGCGTCTCCGCGCTGCTGGCCGCCGGGCCGCGGGTGCTCGCCGCCAGCCCGGCGCCGCTGACCGCGGCGGTGCAGGCGGCCGGGGCCGGTGCGCTCGCCCCGGTGGTCCGGGTCGGCGCCGCGGTGGCCAGCCTGGGCGCGCTGCTGGCGTTGATCGCCGGCGTCGGCCGGACCTCGCTGGCGATGGCCCGCAACCGCGACCTGCCGGGCTGGCTGGCCGCCGTGCACCCGCGGCACCGGGTGCCGCACCACGCCGAGACCGCGCTCGCGGTCGTGGTCAGCGGGTTGGTGCTCGCCGCCGACCTGCGCGCCGCGATCGGCTTCTCCTCGTTCGGCGTGCTCTGCTACTACGCGATCACGAACGCCGCCGCGTTCACCCAGCCGGCCGCCGACCGGCGCTGGCCACGCGCGCTGAACATCCTCGGCCTGGCCGGCTGCGTCGCCCTGGTGGTCACCCTGCCACCCACCTCGGTACTGGCCGGCGTCGTCGTGCTCGCCATCGGCCTGACCGGCCGACTCCTGCTGCGGGCCCGCCGGCGGGCTGCGCCGGCCGGCTGACCGCACCGTCCACAGTGGACCCGGAAGCGCCACCCGGGAGCCCACCCGGACCTGCCGGTCGGCCGGGTGCCGCCGGGTGCCGCCGCGCCGGGTCGGCGGGCCGGACCTGGCGGTCTTGCGCTGGCAGCGGAAGTGATGCCTGGGTGGACGGTAGCTGGCACGCTGTATCTGCTCACGCAGCGCGGCCGGGCCGTGGCTGCTGGGCGCCGACGCGATAGCGAGAGTGCAGAGGAGCGGCACTGTTATGACTGGCCCGCGGCCGCCGATTGCGAAGATCGTCCCGACCGAGCGCACCCACCACGGCGACACGGTGACCGATCCGTACGCCTGGCTGCGGGTCAAGGAGGACCCCGACACGATCGCGTACCTGACCGCGGAGAACGAGTACACCGAGGCGGCCACGGCCGACCAGGCCGGGCTGCGCGACCAGGTGTACGGCGAGATCACGGCGCGGACCCAGCAGACCGACCTGTCGGTGCCGGCCCGGCACGGCGGGTTCTGGTACTACCGGCGCACCGTCGAGGGCAGGCAGTACGGCATCCAGTGCCGGCGCCCGGTGGCCGCCGGCGAGGTCGACCCGCCGAGCACCGGCGACGGCGCCCCGCTGGACGGCGAGCAGATCCTGCTGGACGGCAACGTGCTGGCCGGCGACAGCGAGTTCCTCTCGCTCGGCACCTTCGACGTCAGCCCGGACGGCCGGCTGCTGGCGTACTCGACGGACTTCGCCGGCGCCGAGCGGTTCACCCTGCGGATCAAGAACCTGGACACCGGAGAGGTGCTCCCGGACGAGGTGCCGGGCACGTTCTACGGCTCGGCCTGGTCGGCGGACGGCTCGGTGCTGTTCTACCTGACCGTGGACGAGGCGTGGCGGCCGCACCGGGTCTGGCGGCACGTGGTCGGCACCCCGGCCAGCGCCGACGAGGTGGTGTTCGAGGAGCCGGACGAGCGGTTCTGGGTCGGCGTCGAGCTGACCCGGTCGGAGCGGTTCGTCCTGATCGACGCCCGCAGCAAGATCACCACCGAGGTCCGGTACATCCCGGCCGACCAGCCGCTGACCGGGCCGGCGCTGATCGCCACCCGCCGGGACGGGGTCGAGTACAGCGTCGAGCACCAGGCCGACCGGTTCCTGATCCTGCACAACGACGGCGCCGAGGACTTCGCGCTGGCGTCCACCCCGGACTCCGCACCGGGCGAGTGGGCGCCGGTGCTGCCGCACCAGCCGGGGGTCCGGCTGATGCGGGTGACCGCGCTGGCCGGGCACCTCGTCGTCAGCCTGCGCCGGGACGGGCTGACCGGGCTGCGGGTGCTGCCGCAGGACGGTCGCGCCCCGTACGACCTGTCCTTCCCGGAGCCGATCTACACGGTCAGCGCGGACGCCAACCCGGCGTACGACACGGCCCGGTTCCGGTTGCGCTACACCTCGCTGGTCACCCCCGACTCGGTCTACGACTGCGACCTGGACACCGGCGAACTGCTGCTGCGCAAGCAGACCCCGGTGCTGGGCGGGTACGACCCGGGCGAGTTCGAGCAGCACCGCGAGTTCGCCACCGCGGCGGACGGCACCCGGGTGCCGATCTCGCTGGTCTGCCGGCGCGGCACCGCGCGGGACGGCTCGGCCCGCTGCCTGCTGTACGGCTACGGCTCGTACGAGTCGTCGCAGGACCCGCGGTTCTCCATCCCCCGGCTCTCGCTGCTGGATCGCGACATCGTCTACGCGATAGCCCACATCCGCGGCGGCGGCGAACTGGGCCGGCACTGGTACCTGGACGGCAAGCTGCTGTCCAAGATGAACACGTTCACCGACTTCGTCGCCTGCGCCGACCACCTGGCCAAGAGCGGCTGGACCAGCCCGGAACGCCTGGTCGCCCGCGGCGGCTCGGCCGGCGGCCTGCTGATGGGCGCGACGGCCAACCTCGCCCCGGACGCGTTCGCCGGCATCGTCGCCCAGGTGCCGTTCGTGGACGCGCTGAACTCGATCCTGGACCCGTCGCTGCCGCTGACCGTCACCGAATGGGAGGAGTGGGGCGACCCGCTGCACGACCCCGAGGTGTACGCGTACATGAAGTCGTACACGCCGTACGAGAACGTGGCCGCCCGGCGGTACCCGGCCATCCTCGCGATGTGCGGCCTCAACGACACCCGGGTGCTCTACCACGAGGCGGCGAAGTGGGTCGCCCGGCTGCGCGCCACCACCCCGGAGACCCCGGTGCTGCTGAAGACCGAGATGGCCAGCGGCCACGGCGGCCCCAGCGGGATCTACGACGCCTGGCGCAACGAATCCTTCGTCCTGGCCTGGATCGTCACCCACCTGACCCGCTGACCCCGCCAGGTCCGCGGCGGCGCTCGCCGGCCGCCGCGGCGGCGCGCGGGTCAGGGGTGGCCGAGGCGGTTGGCGAGCCAACGGCGGGCGGCGGCGAGGCGGCCGGGTCTGGGGCCGGTCAACTGCTCCAGCGGCCGGCCGGCGAGCCGGATCAGGGTGTCCGCGTGCGCGTTCACGATGCGGCCGTTGGACCAGACGATCCGCACCTGGGCCCGGATCACCTCGCGGTAGACCGCCGCCACGATCAGGCCGCTGGCGCCGATGTCGCCCTCGCAGACCAACCAGGCCGGCACCGGCACGATCCCCTTCTCGTCCACGGCTGGCCGGCTCACCGGACGCCGGCCCGGTAGTAGACGGCCGCGTACCAGCGCAGCAGTTCGGCCACCGCCAGGTCGGTCTGCCAGCAGCCCCCGCAGTGCACGCAATCGACCTGGGGGCGGCCGTCGCCGATCTCCAGCCGGAACCCACATCGCGGGCAGTGCACGCCCGCCCGCCTGATCATCGCTCCGGCGGGCGGTAGCCGCACACCGGGCAGCACAGCGCGTCACCAACGTCCCAAGCCAGTGGGTTGCGGTCCTCTGGACACACGGAGGGTGACAGACACTCGCCTTCGACCGGCCACCGGTCGACTGCCCGTTCCTGCTGCTCGGTGGGCCGCCCGCGCCTACTAGTTA
Source organism: uncultured Actinomycetota bacterium (assembly GCA_963714145.1). Classification (GTDB taxonomy): domain Bacteria; phylum Actinomycetota; class Actinomycetes; order Mycobacteriales; family CADCTP01; genus JBBWZH01. The sequence continues at coordinate 7,046,275 of OY970235.1, forward strand.
CAACCTCCCAGCTAACCATGCGCGGAAGGTAGCCAAGCAATCGGCGCGTGTAGTATCACCCTTGTGTCAACATTTGGCAACGCATAGTAATCGAATCCGGCCGGCAGCGCCGCCGGTCAGCCGCCCGAAGCCCGCCCGGCGGCCCGTTCAGCGACCGGCCCGGCGGCCCGGGCCGGGAGCCGGGTGAACCGGATGCCGGCGTCGGTGAGCGGCCCGTGCCGCAGCAGGTACGAGTCCCGCGGGTAGTTCTGGTAGAGCCGCCACGGCGCGCGGGCACCCTGCTTCGGCAGCGCGTCGAGGCTGCGCCGCACGTACCCGGACTGCAGGTCGAGCATCGGTACCAGCCGGCCGGACGGCGGGGCCACCGGGGTGCAGACCTGGTAGCCGGTGCGGTCCAGGTGGTTGATCAGGCGGGTGACGTACTCGCAGACCAGATCGCACTTCAGCGTCCACGAGGCGTTGGTGTAGCCGATCGCGAGCGCGAAGTTCGGCACCCCGGACAGCATCATGCCCTTGTACATGACGGTGCTGGCCAGGTCGACGGCCGCGCCGTCGACGGTGAGCGTGAGGCCGCCGATCGGCAGCAGGTTCAGCCCGGTGGCGGTGACGATCACGTCGGCCGGCAGTTCGACCCCGGAGGCGAGCCGGACCCCGTCCGCGGTGAACGACTCGATCGAGTCGGTGACCATCGCGGCCCGGCCGGACTTGATCGCCTTGAACAGGTCGCCGTCCGGGACGAAGCAGAGCCGCTGGTCCCACGGGTTGTAGCGGGGCGCGAAGTGGGTGTCGACGGGATAGCCGGCCGGCAGCCGCGCGGCGGCGCCCTTGCGCAGCAGGGCCTTCATGAGTCCCGGCGCGCGCCGGCTGAGCTGGAAGATGAGCATCGCGATCAGCACGTTCTTCCAGCGCACGAGCGGGTACGCCAGCCGCGCCGGCAGCCGCCGGAGCAGGTCCGCGATCGGGTCGGTGGACGGCAGCGACAGCACGTAGCTCGGCGAACGCTGCAGCATCGTCACCTGCCCGGCCGCCGCGGCCAGCGCCGGGACGAGCGTGACCGCGGTCGCGCCGCTGCCGATGACGACCACCCGCTTGCCGGTCCAGTCCAGGTCGGCCGGCCAGTGCTGGGGGTGCACCAGCTCGCCCCGGAACCGGTCGGCGCCGGCGAACTCCGGCGTGTAGCCCTCGTCGTAGCGGTAGTAGCCGGTGCAGGCGAACAGGAACGAGCAGGTGATGGTGACCGGCCCGCCGGGCGCCTGCACGGCCACCGTCCACCGGCCGTCGGCGCCGGACCAGGACGCGCTGACCACCCGGTGGCCGAACCGGATCAGCCGGTCCACGCCGTACTCGCGGGCGGTCTGCCGGACGTAGTCGCGGATCGACTCGCCGTCGGCGATCGCCGTCCGGTCGGTCCACGGCCGGAACCGGTAGCCGAGGGTGTGCATGTCGGAGTCGGACCGGACGCCGGGGTAGCGGAACAGGTCCCAGGTGCCGCCGATCGCGTCCCGCCCCTCCAGGATCGCCACCGTCTTGCCCGGGCAGTTCTCCTGCAGGTGGCAGGCGGCGCCGATACCGGAGAGCCCGGCGCCGACGATCAGGACGTTCACGTGATCAGGCATGCGGCAAACCCCCAATCCCCCCGGACGCTACCAACCGGGCACCCGGACCGGGAGGATCGCAATCGCCACCCCGCCCCGGATCAGGTCGGCTGGACCGCCGCCCGATCTCGTCACATCCTGTATCGGTCAGCCCGGGACGGGTCCGGTGCACGGGGCCCGTCGCTGGGCGCGGTGCGGCGGCGGATTCTGCTCCGGGCGGCCGAAACCGGCCCCATTTCAGCGCCGCATCAGCGCCGTTCCAGCGACGCCCGAGACATTGGCCCGTGGTGCCGCGCGTGGGGGGTCGCGCGCTGGTGTCCAATTGCCCCGGTGTAGGCCGGTTCACCCGGTTCACCCGAGGGAAGCTGACCCCCGTCCGGTCGGGCGCGGGCCAGGTCGGGCGGTCGGGAGGCGGATCGGGTGACGGTGTTGCTCAGCGTGTTGGGTCCGGTCGAGCTCACCGTGGCCGGCCGGCCGGTCGATCTCGGGCCGGCCCGGCAACGCGCCGTGCTGGCCGCGCTCGCCGTGGACGCCGGCCAGCCGGTGAGCGTGGACGCGCTGATCGACCGGGTCTGGGGCGGCGCCGCGCAACCGGGCGCCCGCAGCGGCCTGTACAGCTACCTGACCCGGCTGCGCCGGGTCTTCACCCAGGCCGGGGTGGCCGAGTCCGTGCTGCGGGTGGTCTCCCGGCCGGGCGGCTACGTGCTCGAGATCGACCCCGAACTGGTGGACTGCTGTCGGTTCCGCCGGCTGGTCCGGTCGGATTCCACTGTGGACGACGAGGCCCGGGCGGACCGGCTGGACGCCGCGATCGGCCTCTGGCGCGGGCCGGCGCTGGCCGACCTGACCGGCGAGTGGGTGGAGCGCACCCGGCAGCTGTTCGGCCAGGAGCGGCTGGACGCGCATGTGCTGTGGGCCGGCGCGCAGCTGCGGCTCGGCCGGGTCGGCCAGGTGCTCGGCCCGCTCCGCGCGCTGCTGGACGAGTACCCGCTGGTCGAGCCGCTGGCCGCGCGACTGATCGAGGCGCTGGCCCGGGACGGCCGGGCCGCCGAGGGGCTGCGCTGGTACGCCGCCACCCGGCGGCGGCTGATCGACGAGCTGGGCACCGAGCCCGGCCCGGAGCTGCGCCGGCTGCACCAGGCCCTGCTGGCCGGCGAGCTGGAGCCGGCGCCGATGCCCGCGCTGTGGGCCACCCTCGGCATTCCCATGCCGCAGCGCCGCTGGCAACCGCCGACCCACCCGCTGCCCGACGTCCCGTCCCTGGCCGCGCTCGACGCCGCCTGGGCGCCCGTTCCCGCCGCCGTGCCGGTCGGCGGGCCGGCCGAGGCCGACCGGGCGATCCGGCCGGCCGCGTCGTGGGCCGGTGCGCAGCGGCCCGCCGGGCCGGCTGGCGCCGCCGGGACGGGCGGTTCCGCTGCCGGGACGGGCGGTGCCCGGCCGGTCAAACACGCGCCGACCGCGCTGCCGGCTGCCTGACCCGAGCCGCCACCCGGCCCGCCCCGGGCCGGCTGGCACGGTCACGAGGCGGCCGCCGGAGTGAGCAGCGCAGGGGCCGTCCGGGGCGCCGCGGAGCGTAGGGGCCGCCGGGCTGGCACTGTCACGAGTCGTCCTGGCTGCCGGCCAGCAGGTCGACGATCAGGGCCTGGTGGTGCGCGGGCAACCGGGCCCGGTTCCAGTGCAGCAGCACCGCCCGGGCCACCGCCTGGCGCGGGCTGACCCGGGCGCCGGGCGCGGTGAAGTAGTCGGCCCGCCAGCGGCCGGCCTCGGCCCGGACCGCCCGGTCATACTCGGCCAGCAGCGCCTCGGCACCGGCCGGGAGCACCGACCGCAGCTGCTCTGGCTTGTCCCAGCCGGCCAGCAGCGCGTGGCCGAGGTGCCGGACCTGTGCCTCGTCGGCGGCGTCCGCGTCGACCAGCTCCTGGCTGCCGTCCCGGCCGATCCGGTCGAAGACGTCCACGTCCTCCCAGCCGACGATGTGCAGCGCGTCCAGCAGGCTGCGGACCATCAGCAGCGACATCGCCCAGATCGACGCGGTCGACATCGAGGTGGCGCCGGCCTGCCGGGGCAGCGCGTGGAAGCCCAACCAGGCCAGGCTGTCCGCGGTGAAGATGCGGTGCACGCTGCGCATCGAGACCGGCCCGCCGAACAGCCGCTGCTCCGGCTCGTACACCGCGGACGCCCAGCCGTCGGCCAGCCCGGCCAGGTTGACCGCGGTCAGCAGCCGCCGGCAGTTGATCGCGACGTTGGTCCGCGCGGCGGCGGTGGCCCGGACCCGCAGCCGCAGGCCCGGCTCCTTGTGCACGAAGAACGCGTCCAGCACGGTGCCGTCGGCCAGCAGTTCGCGCAGCGCGCCGCCGAGGGACGCGTACAGCTCCGGGCCGGGGTGCTGGACCTCGATGTCGTACTGCAGCCAGTCGGCGTCCACGGCGGCCCGCGGCGCGGGAGCGCTCGGCGCCGGAGCCCGCGGCGCGGGGCTCTGCGGCGCGGGGCCGTGCGACCGCTCGGCCGGCGCGTCCGCGTCCAGCCGGCTGGCTCCCCCGGTGGGCCGCAACCTGGTCATGGCAACACTCTGCAAACCCGACCTGGTCGTCCACCTTGACTCACCTTGCCGCCGGCATGCGCGCCCGGCCGCCGGCTGAAACCGGACCGACAAGCCGCCCGGAATGCGCGCCTTATCCCCTGCGCTGGCGTCAGTCCGGGTCAGCCAGCGCGATGTCGGTGTCGCTGCCAGCGGGGCGCCGGCCCGGGTCGGCGAGGACGATCTCGGCCCCGAACCGCTCGGCCAGCCAGGCGTTGAGCAGCGCCAGCAGCGGCCGCAGCGTCGCGGTACGGGTCTGATGCCCGACGGCGACCAACCGGCGCGCGTCGGCCGCGGTGAGCCCGGCCGGGTCGCGATCGACCAGGCTGGTCAGCCAGGTCAGCGGCTCGACCGGGAGGATGGCGAGCAGGTCGCGGTGCCGCGACCCGGCCCAGCCGCCGTCCGGGGTGGCCAGCGGGTGCCAGTCGACCGGCAGGCCGGGCGGGACGTTCACCGGTCGCAGCCCATCGACGGTGTACCAGCGGGTGTCGAGCGCGCTCCGCAGCGCGACCAGGCCCAGCGCGGGCAGCACGGTCAGGCTCCGCATCGACAGCTCCTGCTCGGCTTCCGGACGCAGCCGGTCGCCGTCCCGCCGCCAGCTGATCAACCGGTGCGACCGCTGGCCGAAGCTGAGGATCCGGTCCGGCCCGGCGAAGGCGGTGCGGTAGAGGTCGACCGCGCCGCGCGGGGTGGTCATCGGATCCGGGCTCGGTGCCCGGGCCAGCACGGCACCGTCGCCGTCGAGGAGCAGCAGTTCGTTGCCGCCGATCGCGAGCAGGCCGGCGCCCGGCTCGGCGGACAGCGACGCACCCCACAGCCGGTCGCCGGCCGGCACCAAGTCGGCGAACGCGACGGTGCGGGCCAGCGCACCGGTCGCATCGTGCAGGTCCAGCGTGTTCCCGCTGGCCACGGCGAACCCGGCCGGCGTCGGGACCAGCCCGGACGCCGGCTCGGCCACCCCGGCCAGCTCGGTCACCTGGCCGCCGGTCACCCGCAGCAACCGGGCCCGGGGCCGCTCGCCGCGGCCCGGCGCTCCGTCCCCGGCGTCCTCGACCAGCCGTGGCCCGTCCGGCACGAGCACCAGCACCGCCGCGCCGGCGTGCAGCATCGACATCCCGACCGTCCGCGGGACCCGCAACTCCAGCCGTCCGGCGGGCTCCAGGATCGGGCGGTCCGGTTGGCCGGCCCGGCCCAGCGCCGCCGGGCCGGGCCGGCACAGCGGATACGTACCGAGGGTGAGGGTGCCGGGCGCGCCGGCGTAGCCGTCATGGGCCAGCACCGCGAGCTCGGTGCCGTCCGGCGAGATCGAGATGCCGGCGGGCACCCGGCTCAACAGCCGGACGTCGACGGTGGCAGCGAGCGACGGCACGACCTCGCTCGGCCGTACCCGCAGCAACGCCGCCAGCAGCCCGCCGGCGTCGGCGGCCGACGGTCGATCCGCCCCGGGCGGCTGCCAGCCGGGCGGAAACTCCCGGGCCAGCCCGACGGCTTGCCGCAGCGGCACCGCGCGCAGCAGCTTCCAGAGCGCAGGCCAGTCCGCCCGGGCCACCAACTGCTCAGCCAGCCAGCCGGTCTCGTCCGGCGTGCGGCCCCGGCTGCCGGCCACCCGCTGGATCAGGTCGAGCCGACCGAGCGCCAGCACCGCCCCGCGCAGCCGCTCGCGCCGCACCGGACGCTGCCCGGGGTACCCGGCGGCCAGCAGGCTGCCGTCCGGGTCGGCCGCCTCGTACTGCTCGGGTTGCCCGGTGAGCAGCAGGAACACCGCCCGCCGGGTCGGGTCGGCCGGCACCAGCCGGTGCTCGACGCAGACCCGGGCCAGCTCATCGCGGTCGACCGCGAGTGCGCAGAGCGCCTCCACCGCGACCGGATCGCCGGCCAGCGCCGCCCGGGTCAGCCGGCGCCGCGCCCACCGCCCGCGCCATCCCGGCCCGGTGGCCGGCCGCGCCCACCGTGCCGCATCCGGCATCCGGCCCGCTCCTCCCCCACCCGGCCGAAGTATCCACCGGGCCGGGCGGGCTACGGCCGGTGGTGCAGGGTGCCGACGACCGGGGCGGGGTAGCCGGCGCGCAGCTTGCCGGCGATGTCGTCGCGGCTGCGCAGGGCCTCCCGCCAGCCGACCACCTCGGTGGCGAACCGGTCCTCGCCGCCACCCGCGGCCGGGGTGGTCGCCTCGACCGTCCAGGGCCGGCGCAGCAGCACCCGGGTCAGGATCGCGACCGCGAACAGCAGCACGACCACGATGGCGTCGATGGCCAGCAGCAGCAACGGGATCAGCACCCACCACGCCAGCAGACCGAACAGCAGCAGCCCGACGACCACCACGATGGCCACGGCCAGGTCGTCGGCGAGCCCGTTCAGGAAGCCACCACCGCCGCCGCCACCGCTCGGTACGTCCAGCCCGGGGGTGAGGTCGACATCCGGCCCGCGGTGCTTCCGGCGCCAGCCGCCGAACCGGCGGGCCAGCGGCCGCCAGCGCGGCAGCCAGACCACCCGGACCGCCCAGCCCACCCCGGTCGGCGCGGTCGCTGTCACCGTACGCATGGGCCGGACGTTACCGGCGCTACCCGGCGTGGGCGTGCGCCAACGCCGGAATGCTGCCCGGGCAGGCAGCGCAGCCGGGCAGGCTGGGGCCGGCGTCCAGGGCGGTGCTGGCCGAGCGGCGGAAGAACTCCAGGGTGGCCGCCGCCGCCAGCACGATCACGCCCACCCCGTACGCGGTGGCGGTGTGCACCAGGCCGAAGTGGGCGACGACCACCCCGGCGGCCAGCGCCGGCAGGCTGAACGCCAGGTAGCAGAGCACGTAGACGGCGGCCAGCAGCCCGGCCCGCTCGGCCGGCTCGGCCAGCGGGGTGAGGATGCGCAGCGCGCCGGTGAACGCCGGGCCGAACCCGGCGCCGGCCACCGCGGTGCCCAACACGAACAGCCAGCCCTGCTGGGCCGCGATCCCGGTCAGCGTGGCGCCGACGCCGGCCACCAGCACCATCGACCCGATCAGCATCGCGTGCCGGGCCGGCCAGTGCCGGGCCGCGAGCGAGGCGAGCGTCCCGGCGCCGGTCAGCGCGACGATCGGCAGCCCGCCGACCAGCCGGTTGTGCGTGTGCAGCAGCGTCGAGGTCAGCGACGCGCCGAGGGAGAGGTACAGCCCGCTCAGCGACCAGGCCGCGACCACGATCGGCGCGATCGTGGCGAACGCGGCCCGGGCCTGCCGGGGCACCCCGATCCGCGGCCGCAAGACGTGCCGCCAGGCCGGGTCGAACGGGACGGTCTCCGGCATCAGCACCGCGCCGACCACCGCCAGCAGGAAGATCACGGCGAGCACCCAGAAGATCAACTGCCGCGGCGCCGGGCCGTACTGCACCGCCAGCCCGGCCCCCAGCGCGCCGGCCGCCAGCCCGGTGGACGGCGCGACCGTGCTGGTCAGCGGCCCCCAGCCGGACCGCCCGGCCGGCTGCAGGTCCAGCAGCGCGGCCGAGAGCGTGCCGGTCGCCGCGCCGGTGGCCAACCCCTGCAACACCCGGGCCAGCAGCAGCGAGCCGACCCCGCCGGCCAGCGCGAACACCAGCGTCGCCAGCACCTCGCCGAGCAGCGCGAACACCAGCACCGGCCGGCGCCCGACATGGTCGGAGAGCGAGCCGGCCACCAGCAATGCCAGCAGCAACCCGAACGCGTACACCGCGAAAACGACGGTCAGCGTCGCGGCCGAGAAGTGCCAGGCGACCTGGTAGACCGGATACAGCGGCGATGGCGCGCTGGAGGCGAACAGCACGACGCCGAGCACCACCGCGACCATCCAGAAAGCCGCCACCGCCGGCAACCGCCCGGCTCCGACCGGCCGCTCGCTGACCCGCAACACATTCGACATAGCGCCGATGGTGCGCCGCGGCGGTATCCCGCACCATGGCCGGTATTGCCCCGCACGGCCCGCCGGCAGGGCCGGCCGCCGGCCCCACCGGCTATCCCGGCTGCGCCGGTTCCCGCAGTTCAGGGGCCTGTGGCCGGACCGGACCGGCCGGGTCGACGGCCGGCTTCCGGACCTGTTCGGCGCGCTCCCGGCTGACCGCGCCGACGGGACTTCGTCAACTGCCCGGCGGCCGCTGAATCCGAGCCCGGCCCCCGGGACCGCGGTTAAGCACCGGCCCAGAGCGGCCGCGGACCAGCCATGTCACCAGCGTCCTTTCACTGCGACGGCGGGCCCGCGGCCGCGGCACTCCAGGACCCGGGCCGGGCCCGGCGGCCCGGCACAGGCAACCCGTGGCCGGCCCGGCGGCAATTAGTTCGGGAAACAAGGCAACCCCTGGCAATTCGCCGGAACCGCTGGCCGGCCGCGACCGCGGCGCTATTGTCGAGAGGGGACGGGCAGCCACCATTGGTGGACCACGGGAGGGCCTACCTGGCGCAGCGACAAAAGCGGGGGGAATTAGACCGGGCGCCGCCGGCAGCGGCCAAAGAGCCGACCGGGTGCGGTGGTTGCCGCGCGCACCGGACAACCCGTCCGGCCGGCACTTGGCGACGAATTGGCAATTGCGCCGGTAGACAATCCCGCACGCATCGGCCAGGGCCGACTCCCGTACCGGAAAGCGGCACGGGGAGGAAGTGGAATGGCGGACGACAGCGACCGGCGGGGCGGCTCCGGGTCGGGCCGTAAGAAGAAGGAGGGCGGCGGTGGCGCGGCAGCGGTCGTGCTGCTCGCGCTGATCGGGGTGGTGATCGCCAGCAACGACCGCGGGTCGCCGACCGGGGGCACGCCGCTGGCCCGGGCCAGGGCGGCCGCGCACCGGGGCGACGGCGACGCGGCCTGGCGGGCGCTGTCGCTGACCGGCAGCACCGCCGCGACCGACCGCACCAGCCGGTGCGCGGCGAACTCGTTCGGCCAGGTCCGGACCTTCTTCCTGCGCACGCCGTGCCGACTGCTGCAGCGCGAACTGCTCGGCGTGCATGACGACAAAGGCAACATGACGTTCCTGGCGATCAACTGGATCTCGATGCGGACCACCGCCGAGGCGCGCCGGCTGAAGGCCCTGCTGGACTCCGACGGCAGCGGCGACATCAGCCCGATCGGCGCGACCGTGCTGCGCGGCCAGCACGTGCGGTTCTCCGGCGCCTACTACGCGTCCCGGCAGGACGGGTCCGTGCTGGTTGTCGCCGAGTCGACCGCTGTCCGCGGGCGTCCCAGCAGCACCCTGCTGCACCAGGTCGCCGACGTCGGCGCCGAGTTCCCGACCCCGTGACCGGCCCCGCGAGCGGCTCCCTGACCGAGTACTGACCACTGTCGGGTGAAATGCACGCTCTTTAGCCATCCTTTATCGATTGTGACTCTATGGTGTTGCCGTCACTTCCGCCGGGTTCTCTCCTCTGTGTCTGGTTTGACGTCGAACAGGAGGGCGCGGCGCCGAGCGGGCAAGCCGAAGCAACCCGTTGAGGAGGACGCAATGCGCAGCATCCTGGTCAGCACAGTGCGCCTGTCCGTGGCGGTCGCCGCCTTACTGGCGACCAGCGTGCTGGCGCCGCCGGTCGGCGCGGGTGCCGCATCCGCCAAGGAATTCCGGGCCCGGGACGACTGCGACCCGGCCACGTTCAACGCGGCTCTCGGGCCGGGCGCCTGCATCGGCAACGGCAACACGACGGTGGACGAGTTCAACGACGAATTGGACCGGCGCGGCTCGGTGAACGCCTGGAAGTACAACCCGGACCAGACCAACCTGAACGCCGGCGACACCGCCGTGGTGGTCAACCGGGGCGGCGAGACGCACACGTTCACCCAGGTCGCCCGCTTCGGTGGCGGCTTCGTGGCCGGGCTGAACGAGGCGTCCGGCAACCCGGTCCCGGCGCCGGAATGCGCGACGATCGCCGCCAACGGCAGCCTGGTCCCGGTACCGGCCAGCCCGACCAACCTGTTTGTGGCGGCGCATACCCAGGTGCCGTCCCCGGCGCTGGCCCGCGGCACCACCAACTTCCAGTGCTGCATCCACCCGTGGATGCGGATCCAGGTCACCCAGCGGTAATCCCGGCCACCCGGTCCCGGTACGCCTCCGCGTACCGGGCCCGGGCTATTACCGACCGCGTCCGGCCCGCCGGAAATGGGCCAACAATGACATGCAAAACCAACCGATCGGCAGCTGGTCGGGCGGCGCCGGCCGCTCGCATACTGATTCCGCTATCCACCCGGTAGCGACGGTCCCGCGATGCCCACACCCCCTGGGTCTCGCCTCAGCTGGAGGTGTGCGCGTGCGTAGACGCAGCTTTGCCGGCGGCCTCATTGCCACCCTGGGTACGGCCCTCGCCGTTCTCTTCGTGGCCCAACCTGCCGGCGCGGTCACCGCTGACCAGAAGCTGGCCGTCATGTCGGACTGGAGCCAGACCAGCGTCAGCAGCTACAACTCCTGGCTGGCCGGCCGGAACAATCAGGCGGCCTGGTCCGGGTACGGCTTCGACTGGTCGACCGATTTCTGCTCGGACAGCCCGGACAACCCGCTCGGCTTCGACTTCTCGATCTCCTGCGCCCGGCACGACTTCGGCTACCGCAACTACAAGGTGATGGGGATCTTCCCGGCGAACAAGCCACGCATCGACAGCTACTTCTACGAAGACCTCAAGCGCAAGTGCGGGACGTACAACGTGTTCGTCCGGCCCGCCTGCAGCGCACTGGCCTGGACCTACTACCAGGCCGTGAAGGCATTCGGCTCGGTCCGGATCAGCGCCGCCGACCTGGCCCGCGCCGCCGCGCTGCTGCCGCGGATCGGCATCGGCGCCAGCGCCTGACCGGCCACCGCGCCCGGCCACCCGCTCCGGGTGGCCGGGCGCTGCCGCGACACCGGGTCGGGTCGGCGACGGGTCGGGGACGGGTCGGGGACGGCGGTCAGGGCTGGTAGCTGCCCGGGACCCAGGCGCGGGTGCTGACGGCGATCATGTTCCAGGTGTTGATCGCGACGATCAGGCTGAGCAGCGCGGCGATCTCGGCCGGTGCGAAGTGCGCCGCCACCGCGTCGTACGCCTCGGCCGGGACGTGGTCGCGGGCGAGCAGGGTGACCGACTCGGTGAAGGCCAGCGCGGCCCGCTCCCGCTCGGTGAAGAACGGGGTCTCCGCCCAGGCCGGCAGCGCGTACAGCCGCTGTTCGGACTCGCCGGCCGCCCGGGCGTCCTTGGTGTGCATGTCGATGCAGTAGGCGCAGCCGTTCAGCTGGGACGCCCGGACCCGGACCAGCTCGCGCAGCCGGTGATCGAAGTCAACCTTGTCCAGTTCCTTGGTGGCGGCCCGGTCCAGGTGGACGACGGCCGGGTAGAAGGCCCCGGCGTGCGCCTCGAAGTCGAGCCGGACGGGTACCTGGGTGGCGCTTGCGGTCGCCGCTGTGGTTGTCATGGCACCGACGCTAGTACGGCACCGGCCCAGAAGTATGGTCCATTCTCATGGCGGACTCGTGGGCCACTTCCGGGGTTGACCTGCATCTGGAGCTGACCGGCCGGCCGGTCCGGGCGGGCCTGGAGGCGGCGCTGCGGGAGGCGGTCCGGGCCGGGCGGCTGCGGCCGGGCAGCCGGTTGCCGTCATCCCGGGCGCTGTCCCGCGACCTCGGCCTGGCCCGCAACACGGTCGCCGACGCGTACGGGCAACTCGTCGCCGAGGGCTGGCTGGCGGCCCGGCCCGGCTCCGGCACCGTGGTCGCCGAGCGCCCGGCGCCGGTCGAGCCGGCGGTCCCGATCGACGTAGCCGGCCACCACCCGACCCGCTACGACCTGCGGACCGGCTCGCCGGACCTGACCGCGTTCCCGCGCTCCGCCTGGCTGGCCGCGGCCCGCCGGGCGCTGGCCGTCGCCCCGGCCGACACGCTCGGCTACGGCGACCCGCGCGGCCTGCCGGTACTGCGCCAGGCGCTGGCCGACTACCTGTCCCGGGCCCGCGGCGTGCGGGCCAGCCCGGACCGGATCGTGGTCTGCTCCGGCTTCACCCAGGGACTCTCGCTGGTCTGCCAGGCGCTGCGGTCCGGTGGCGCCGGGGCCGTCGGGATGGAGAGCTACAGCTACCGGGGGCACCGCGAGGTGGTCGCCGCGACCGGGCTGCGGGTGGTCACCATGCCGGTCGACACCGGCGGCGCCGTGCTGGACGACCTGACCGCGGACGCGGCGGTGCTGACCCCGGCGCACCAGTTCCCGCTCGGCATGCCGCTCGCGCCGGCCCGGCGGACCGCCGCGGTCCGGCGCGCGGCCCGGCTCGACAGCTGGCTGGTGGAGGACGACTACGACGGCGAGTTCCGCTACGACCGGCAGGCCGTGGGGGCGCTGCAGGCGCTCGCCCCGGAGCGGGTGATCTACGCGGGCACCGCGAGCAAGAGCCTGGCCCCGGGCGTCCGGCTGGGCTGGCTGGTGCTGCCGGCCGCGCTGGTCGGCCCGGTCACCGCTGCCAAGGCGGTGGCCGACCGGCAGACCGGCAGCCTGGACCAGCTCGCCCTGGCCGAGTTCATCAGCTCCGGCGGGTACGACCGGCAGATCCGCCGCTGCCGGCTCAGCTACCGGCGACGCCGGGACACCCTGCTCGCGGCGCTGCGGCGGCAGGTCCCCGCCATCCGGCTGACCGGCGTCGCGGCCGGCCTGCACACGCTCGCGCTGCTCCCGCCCGGGCAGCAGGAGGACACCGCGGTGGCCCGGGCCGCCCGGCACGGCGTCGGCATCGAGGGCGTCCGGACCTACCACGCGGGCGGCCCGGAGCACCCGCCCGCGCTGGTCATCGGCTACGGCACGCCACCGCCGCACGCGTTCAGCACCGCGGTCGCCCGGCTAACCGCCGCCCTCCGGGACGACACTCCACTGCCCTGACGGCTCCGGCCGGCGCCGGCCGCCCCGGGACAGCCGGCGCAGCCGCCGGATAGCCGGCCGGACCCGCGGACCGGGCCGGGGTGGCCCCGGCGACGGGTGGACGGCCTCCCGGATGCCGTCGCCGATCAGGCTGATCGAGATCACCAGCAGCATCAGCACCAGCCCGGGGAGGTAGAACAGCCAGGGCCGGGTCTCGGCGGCCGAGACGCCGTCCGCGACCAACCGGCCGAGCGAGGTGTCGTTACCGCGCACGCCGTAGCCCAGATAGGTCAGCACCGACTCGTCGACCACCGAGCCGGCCGCGCCGACCGTGACCCAGACCATGATCGCGCCGAGCGAGTTCGGCAGCAGGTGGGTGAGGATGATCCGTCGGCCGGACGCGCCAAGCGCCTGCGCGGCCTCGACGAACTCCCGTTCCCGCAGCGAGAGCAGCTCCGCCCGCACCACCCGGGCCAGGCCCAGCCAGCCGAAGGCGGCGAGGAACACCGCCACCCCCAGCGCCGAGTGCAGCGAGTCGAAGGTGTTGGCCACCACCAGGAGCACGACCAGCGTCGGCAGCGTGAGGATCAGGTCCACCAGCCGCATCAGCACGCTGTCCACGAACCGGCCGAAGTACCCGGCCAGCGCGCCCACCAGCAGGCCGAGCGAGCCGGCCAGCAGCACGAAGACCACCGCGATCATGGTCGACCGCTGCACGCCACGCATCAGCAAGGCCAGCAGGTCACGGCCGATGGTCTCGGTGCCGAGCAGGTGGCCCGGGCTGCCCGGCGGCCGGGACAGCGCCGAGCGGTCCAGGTCGCGGTACGACCAGCGGTAGAACAGCGGGCCGGCGAACGCGCCCAGCACCAGCACCAGGCAGCTGACCAGGCCGGCGATCGCGAGCCGGTCCCGACCGAACCGGCTCAGCACCTGCTGCCGCCGGCTCCGCGACACACGCTGATCGACCATGCTCATCGCTCCCCCGTACCGGGCGACCCACCGGCGAACGGGCGAGGCGCTGTTGTGATACACCCCGCCCGGGCCGGATCAGGTTGCCTGCGGCCCGGGCGGCGGTGACCGCTAGCGCGGACGGGTCAGTCGTAGTGGTGGATCAGGCGGACGTTCAGGGCGACCATCACGACGCCGAGCAGCCCGACGATGCCGAAGCCGCGCAGCAGCGGGCCGGCGGCGAAGTCCTGCAGGATCAGCGAGCGCAGCGCCTCCATCACGTAGGTGACCGGGTTGAGGGTGGCCGCGATCTCCATCGGGCGGGTGAGCAGCTCGCGCGGCACGAAGCTCGGGGTGAGGAACAGCAGCGGGAAGAAGACCAGGCTGCCCGAGTTGGTGGCCGCCGCGCTGCGCGTCTTGAGCGCGATCAGCTGCATGAAGCCGGCGAACACCACCGCCCACATGGCCGTGAGCAGGAGCAGCAGCAGGAAGCCGAGCGGGCCGCTGGCGACCCGGATGCCGAACGGCAGCGCCAGCACCACCAGCAGTATCGTGATCACGACGATCTTCACCGCCTCGGCCAACAGCCGGCCGAGCACCAGCGCGGTGCGGGAGACCGGCGAGGCGCGCAGCTTGTCGAAGTAGCCGCCCTCGATGTCCTCCACCAGGTACAGCGCGGCGGTGCCGAACGAGGCCGCCAGCAGCAGCGAGCTGGGCAGCTGGAACGCCGCGTAGCTCTGCCCGGACAGGAACCCGGTCGAGCTGGACGGGAAGATCTTGCCGGCCTGCCCGACGTTCACCACCAGGAAGAACAGCGGGATGAACAGCGTCGGAACCGACGACTCCGGCGTCCGCAGCCCCTCCCGCAACGCCCGCCCACTCAGAATGCGCACCTGCGCGATGCCGCTCATACCCGCACCTCCTGGACCTCGCCGGCCTGGCGTTCGCGGGTGCGGCCGGTGGCGTCCAGGAAGACCTCGTCCAGGGTGGGGTCGGCGGCCAGGCCCTGCCGCTCCCGCAGGTCGTCCTTCAGCGCCTGCGGCGTGCCCTCGCGCACGATCAGTCCTCCGTCGATGATCGCCAGCCGGTTGCACAGCTGGTCGGCTTCCTCCAGGTATTGCGTGGTCAGGAAGACCGTGGTGCCGCGACTGTTGATCCGGCGGACCTCGTCCCACACGGTCAGCCGGCTGGCCGGATCCAGCCCGGTGGTCGGCTCGTCCAGGAACAGCACGTCCGGCTCGTGTACCAGCGCGGAGGCCAGGTCGAGCCGGCGTTTCATGCCGCCCGAGTAGCCCTTGATCCGGCGGTCGGCGGCATCTACCAGGTCGACCAGCTCCAGCAGGGCCTGGGCCCGGTCGGCCGCCTGTGCCCGGCTGCTGCCGAACAGCCGAGCCTGCAGCACCAGCAGCTCGCGCCCGGTCTGCCGCGGATCCAGCCCGGCCTCCTGCAGCGCCACCCCGATCCGGCGACGGGCCGCGTCCGGCTCCGCGGTCACATCGATACCGGCCACCCGCGCGGTGCCGGAGGTGAGCGACATCAGCGTCGCCAGGATGCGCACCGTCGTCGACTTGCCCGCCCCGTTCGGACCGAGGAACCCGAAGATCTCACCTACCCCGACCTTCAGATCGACGCCGCGCACCGCGTCTACCGTGCCTGACCTCCCCTTGTACTGCTTGACGAGTTGATTCGCCTCGACTGCCAGCTCCATGCCATGCACCGTACGGGGGGCCACCGACAGATTTTCCGCGGTGCCCGGCCGGCGCGGACCAGCCCCGGCCACTCGCTACAGCACTGCGACCCGGCCCGAGTCCAGGTCGTAGACGGCGCCCTGGATCGTGAGCCGGTGCGCGGTGAGCGCGGTGTTCAGCACCGGCGCCGCGCGCAGCTGCTCGACGATGTGCGCGACGTTGGCCCGGACGGCCGACGCGACCGGGTCCGGCCCCGGGTCCGCTCCGGCGGCCGCGGCGGCCGGGGAGATCGCCGCGACGAGCGCATCGATGTCCGTGTCCGTCGGGCTGGCCGTGCCGTCCGCGGCGGCCATGGTCGCCTTCACCGCGCCGCACCTGCTGTGGCCGAGCACCAGGACGATCGGGATGCCCAGCTCGAGTACGCCGTACTGGAGCGACCCCATCACCGCCCGGTCCACCACCTGGCCGGCCGTCCGGACCACGAACAGATCGCCGATGCCCTGGTCGAACGCGACCTCCGGCGGCACCCGCGAGTCGGCGCAGGCCAGGATCGTGGCGAACGGGTGCTGGCCGTCGGCGACGGCATGGCGTCGGTCGGCGTCCTGATGCGGCCGCTGCGGGCTACCCGCGACGAACCGCTCGTTGCCGGCGAGGAGCTGGTCTAGCGCGTCGGTCGCGGTGCCGACCGGTACCGTGGCGGTGCTGGCCATCATGATCCCCCGTTGTCGGTGAGTCCTCGTTCGCTGTGGTTGCCGGCGGTCGGCCGCGCGCCGCGCAGGGCGGCCCGGGGCGCCCGGAGCCGGAAGCGGGCGCCGGTACCCGGCTGTTCGACCGCCGTTCCTCCGCCGGGACGACCGCAGGTCCTGCTGGCCCGTTCGGCCAGCGCGGCGCGGACCTGAGCTCTCTGCGCAGCCAGCTGCTGCGGCACGGTTCGGGCGGTCCGGGCGGTCGGGCTCGCGGGCCCGCCCCGGTTCGGGGCATGGACCCGGTCAGCCGGCGTTGTCCAGGCCGGCCGGCGCCGCGCTCGCCCGGCTCAGTCCAGCTGGGCGATGAGGTAGGCGCGTTCGGCGCTGTTGGTGGTGAGGGCCAGCGCGACGCGGTAGGCGTCCGCCGCCTCCGCGGGCCGGCCGAGGCGGCGGAGCAGGTCGGCCCTGGTGGCCGGCAGGTACCGGTACGACGCGAGCCGGCCGTCCCGTTCCAGCTCCTCCACCTCGGCCAGCGCGGCGGCCGGGCCGTCGGTCATGGCGACCACCACCGCCCGGTTCAGCGCCGCCACCGGGGACGGCCAGACCCCCAGCAGCGCGTCGTACAGCAGCCGGATCTGCGGCCAGTCCGTGTCGGCGTAGCTGGGCGCCTGGGCGTGCAACGCGGCGATCGCGGCCTGCAGGGCGAACCGGCCAGCCGAGCCGGACCGCAGCGCGGCCACCACCAGCCGGTCGGCATCGGTGATCATGGCGTGGTCCCAGGCGGAGCGGTCCTGGTCGGCGAGCCGGGCGAGTTGGCCGGCGGCGTCGACCCGGGTGTCGCGCCGGGCCTGGTGCACCAGCAGCAACGCGAGCAGCCCGGCGACCTCCGGCTCGGCCGGCAGCAGCGCGTGCAGCAGCCGGGCCAGGTCGAGCGCGCGGTCGGCGAGGTCGACCCGGGTCAGCGCGTCCCCGGACGGCGCGGTGTGGCCCATCGTGGACAGCAGGTGGACGACGGTGAGCACCGCGTCCAGCCGGGCCGGCAGGTCGTCCGGGCCGGGCACCACGTACCGGATCCGGGCCGCGGTGATCTTCTTCTTGGCTCGGGTCAGCCGGGCGGCCAGGGTCGGCTCGCTGACCAGGCAGGCATGCGCGATGTCGGCCGTGCTGACCCCGCAGACCAGCCGGAGCGTGAGCGCGACCTGCGCCTCGGCCGCCAGCGCCGGGTGGCAGCAGATGAAGACGAGCCGGAGCCGGTCGTCCGGGATGACGTCGCCGGCGGGTTCGGGCAGCTGCACCGCCTCGGGTTCCAGCAGCAGCGGCAGCTTGGCCCGCAGCGTCCGCTGCCGGGCCAGCGCGGTCAGCGCGTTGCGCCGGGCGGCGACGGTCAGCCAGGCGCCGGGCCGGGGCGGCACGCCGGTCCGGGCCCAGGCGCGCAGCGCGGCGACGTAGGCGTCCTGCACACACTCCTCGGCGGTGTCCAGGTCTCGGGTCAGCCGGACCGTCGTGGCGAGCACCGCGGCCCACTCGGCCCGGTGCGCCGCCGCGACGGCCAGCTCGACCGTATTCAGCCGGCCGCCACGACTTCGAACCCGAGCAGCGGCCGGACCTCCACGCCGCCGGCCACGATCGGGGTCAGCGCGGCCAGCTTCAGCGCGTGGTCGAGGTCGTCCGCCGCCAGCACGAACACCCCGGCCAGCGCCTCCTTGGTCTCGATGAACGGACCGTCGGTGAGCAGGCCGCCGCGGATCACGGTCGCGGTCGCCGGCTCGCGCAGGGCCAGCCCGGCGACGATCCGGCCGCCGGCCTCGGCCACCCGGTCGGGCAGCGCGCCGTGCGCGGCCATGACGTCCGGCGGCAGTTCGTCGGCCGGCACCGCCTCGTAGATCAGCACCGCGTACTGGGGCATCAGGCCACCGCCTCGGCGCCGGCCAGCCAGTCGCTCAGGCAGCGGCGGGCCAGCTCCGGGTCCGCGCCGGGACCGAACTGGTGCAGTGCGACGCCCACCTGGCCGCCCCAGGCGTCCCGGCCGAACACCCGCAGCATCGCCGCGTCGGTGCGCACGCCGAGGAACGCCGGCGTCAGGTAGTCGACCGTGCCGTCGAACGCAGGCAGCCCGGGCACGCCGAATCGGACCGGGTCGCCGACCGCCGCGCCGGCCGGCAGCCCGAGCCGGCGGCAGAGCGCGGCGAACGAGCCGGGCGCGTCCACCGTGCAGTAGGCGGTGTCCCGGCCGGCGAAATGTGCCACGTACTCGCCGAGCGTGTGCAGATAGAACCCGGTGTGCTGGACGCACTGGTCGTACTGGATGTCGTAGTCGCGCTCGAACACCCCGGCGTGCCGGTACCGCAGCCGGGTGCCGCCGCCGGACGGCTCCAGCGTGCAGTCGATCTGGTTCTGCCAGGCGCCGTGCTCGGCCCTGGTCTGGAAGTGCCGCGGCGGCTCCCAGCCGGTCACCGTGCCGGGATTTCCGGACAGCCCGCGTTCGGCGCCGCCCAGCCGCGGCTCGTACGAAACCGGCCAGAGCCACCCGCCAGAGTGGACGGTGACCGCGTCCCATACCTGCTCCGGCGTGGCCGGCAGCACGCCGTCCCAGTGCACCTCGAACTCCTTCGACATCACGACCTCCATGCTTCTCCGCATCGACCTTCCTACCTCTTCAACCAACGGGGACGGGCGGAATCGACAGCGGGCGGTCATTGACTTGCGCGATGTGCCCAGCCGGCGACGTCGCCGCGGGCCAACGCGGTGGCGAGCAGGTCCGGGAACGCGTCCGGGGTGCAGGCGAACGCGGGCACGCCGAGCCCGGCCAGCGCCGCCGCGTTCTCGTGGTCGTACGCCGGGGCGCCCTCGTCGGACAGCGCGAGCAGCGCGATGACCTGCACCCCGGCGTTGACCATGGACGCCACCCGGCGCAGCATCTCGTCCCGGATGCCACCCTCGTACAGATCGCTGATCAGCACGAACAGCGTGTCCGCCGGGCGCCGGACGAGGCCCTGGCAGTAGCCGATGGCGCGGTTGATGTCGGTACCGCCGCCGAGCTGGGTGCCGAACAGGACGTCGACCGGATCGGCCAGGTCGGCGGTGAGGTCGACCACGGCGGTGTCGAACACGACCAGCGAGGTACGCAGCGTGCGCATCGAGGCGAGCACCGCGGCGAACACGCTCGCGAACACCACCGAGGCGGCCATCGAGCCGGACTCGTCCACCGCGACGATCACGTCCCAGGCCACCTGCCGCTGCCGCCGGCCGTAGCCGACCAGCCGTTCCGGGACCACCGTCCGGTGCTCGGGCAGGTAGTGCTTGAGGTTGGCGGCGATCGTGGCGTTCCAATCGATGTCCGCCGGCTTGGGCCGGTGCGTGCGGGCGGCCCGGTCGAGCGCGCCGCTTACCGCGGACCGGGTGCGGTCGGCAACCCGCCGGTGGATCTCGTCGACCACGGTCGACACCACCCGGCGGGCGGTGGCCTTGGTCGCCTCCGGCATCACCTTGGCCAGGCTGAGGAGCGTGCCGACCAGGTGCACGTCCGGCTCGACCGAGTCGAGCAGCTCCGGTTCGAGCAGCAGCCGGGTCAGGTTCAGCCGGTCGATCGCGTCCCGCTGCATCACCTGGACGACCGTGCTCGGGAAGTAGCCGCGGATGTCGCCCAGCCACCGGGCCACCTGCGGCGCCGACGCGCCGAGCCCGGCCGACCGCTTGCCCCGCCGGTCCGGCTGGCCGCCGCTGCCGCCGCCGTCGTAGAGCGCGGCCAGCGTGCTGTCCATCGCCACGTCGTCGCCGGTCAGCCCGTACCCACCGGCCGCATCGGCCGGGCTGCCGAGCAGCAACCGCCACCGCCGCAACCGGTCCTCCGCCGGGCCGGTCGGCTGATCTCCCGCCGGCTCGGCCGGGCCGCCGCCGGCCGGCCCGGGCACCGGACCGGCGGCCTGGCCTGCCGGCGGGCCGGGCCGGGCGGGCGGCGCGGGCAGGCCGCCAGGCGGCGCGGGCAGGCCAGCCGGAGGGGCGGGCGGACCGCCAGGCCGGGCGGACGGACCGCCAGGCCGGGCGGACGGGCCGCCCGGAGGGGCGGTCATGTCGGGATGCCGAGGAGGGTGGCCACGACCGGGAGGGCGGCGGCGGCCCGGACCTCGTCCAGATCGGAGACCTCGGACGTGGCGGCGGCCGGCACGCCGGTGCCGCGGCGGATCTGCTCGGCGAGCACCCGCCGCTCGCCGACCTCGAACGTGCTGAAGGTACGGCGCAGCAACGGCAGCACATCGGTGAACTCGTCCCGGGGCAGGGCGGTGATCCACTCGTCCAGCAGCGCGAGCAGGCCGGCGTCGTGGGTGAGCAGCAGCCCACCGCCGGCCAGGAACCCCTCCACCCAGGCGGCCTTGGCCGGCGCCACCGGGCCGACCGACAGCGCCCGGGCCAGCCGCCGGCCCGCGTCCGCCCGGTCGAGCCGGCCCGCGTCCAGCAGCAGCCGGACCAGCCGGCCGGCCAGCAGCCCCGGCAGCGCGGCCCGGTCGACCAGCCCGTGCAACGCCGCCAACCAGCGCTCCCGCGCCGGCAGCTCCCCGGCCGGACCGGCGCCTGGGACGGCCGCCGCGAACCGCCCGCCGTCGAACGGACCGTCATCGGACGGACCGTCACCGGACAGGCCGGGAGCGGGCAGGCCGAGAACGGACGGGGCGGGAGCGGACGGGGCGGGAGCGGGCAGGAGGGCGACAGCGGCGTGGGTTTCGTCCACCTGGCGGCAGAGGGCCGCGGCGGCCTCGTCGTCCAGGCCGGTGGTGGCGGCGGGCAGGCCGGCGCAGATCCGGACCAGCAGCACCCCGGCCACCCGGGCCAGCGCCGAGACGTCGGTGCCGCGGACGTCGCCGTACCGCAGCGCCCGGGCCAGCGCCGGCAGCGCGGCCATCAGGTGCACGACGTCCAGGTCGGCCGCGGCGGCCGCGTCCAGCGCGGTGAGCAGGGCGGGCAGCGCGCCGGGTAGGTCGGCCAGCAGGCAGCGCTCCACCGCGGCGGTCAGCTCGGCCAGCCCGCCGGAGGTGCTCCCGGCGGGGTCGGCGGCAGCGGCCAGCTTCGCGGTCGCCGCGGCCTCGACCGTGGTGCCCCAGGTGGACGCGGTCACCACGGCGACCGCCAGCTCCGGCTGCCAGCCCAGCGTCCAGGTCTCCCGGAACGTGCCGGTGGCCCGGGTGGCCGACACCGCCGGCACGCCCCACGGGATCTGCAGCAGGTCGAGCCGGTGCAGCAGCCGGGACCGGTCCAGGTCGATCGGCTTGCGCAGGTCCAGCTCGACGGACCGGTCCTGCGGCTCGATCTTCAGCCGCAGCCGGCGGGCCTGCGCGGTCAGGTCGGCCTGCAGCGGGACGGTCGGTGCCGCGGCCGGCACCGCTCCGAGCGCCTCGCCGACCACCAGCCGCCGGGTCACCAGGTCGAGCAGTAGTTCGTCGCCGTCGGCCAGCACCGCCCGGGTCGCCTCGGTGACCTCGGCCAGCCCGGCCAGGCCACGGCCACGCAGCACGGCGAGGCTGTCCGCGAGCCGGACCGCCTCGATCACGTGCGCGGTGGACACCGGCAGGTCTTCCGCCCGCAGCACGCCGGCGACCGCGGTCAGCCAGCGCGGCACGGTCTGTTCCGGCTGCATGAACAGGTGGTGGTACCAGCCGGGCGAGCGGACGCCCGCGCCGTAGCCGGATGCGGTCGCCAGCCGCCCGTGCGTCCACGGCACCCAGGTCAGCGCCACCTTGCGCTTCGGCTGCCCGCGCAGCAGGGCGGCGTCGGCGCCGGCCGGGGGCAGCCGGCCGGTCAGCGCCGGCGCGTGCCAGGCGCCGCAGACCACCGCCACCCGCTCATGCTCCCGGGTCGCCCGGCGCAGCACGGTGCGCATCTGCGCCTCCCGGCGCGCCTCGTGCGCACGTTCGGCCGGCGGCCGGGCCGGCTCGGCCGCGCGCAGCTCGGCCATCGCCTCGGTGATCGCGTCGAACGGGTCGGGGCCGGCTCGACCGGACTCCACCACGTCGTCCCACCAGCGCTCCGGGTCGTCGTACCCGGCCGCCGCCGCCAGCGCCGCCAGCGGATCTGCCCGCACCCCCGGCCCAGCCGGCGCTTCCGCCCCACCGGCGGCCTCCGGCCACCCGCCTCCCGCACCCCCGCCGTCCGAACCCCGGCCTCCCGGACCCCCGCCGTCCGAACCCCGGCCTCCCGCACCCCCGCCGTCCGGATCCCGGCCCCCCGGACCCCCGCCTCCCGGACCCTCGCCGTCCGGACCCTCGCCGTCCGGACCAGCCCCGCCTTCTGGACGCAGGCCTTCCGGAGGCTCGCCCTCCGGACGCCCGGCCTCCGGAGCCGCGCCGTCCCGACGCCCGTCCTCCGGACCATGCCCGCCGCCCGGATGCCGGCCAGGCGGCCCGGAGGTAACCGACTCGCCGGCCGGCCCGTCCGGGTTCTCCGCCGGAGGCTCGCCGGCCGCGCCGGCCGGCTCGTCCCGGGCCAGGATCTGGGCGGCCGGCAGGTCGCAGAACCGCACCGCGGCGCCGTGGTCGAGCGCCCAGCGCAGCGCCTGCCACTCCGGCGAGAACACGGCGAACGGCCAGAACGCGGCCCGGGCCGCGTCGTCGGTCGCGTACGCCAGCAGCGCGACCGGCGGCACCAGCTGCCCATCGGCGGCCAGCGCGACCAGCCCGTCCGCCTCGGGCGGGCCCTCGATCAGCACCACCGAGGGGCGCAGTTCGGACAGCGCGGCGACCACCGACCGGGCCGAGCCGGGGCCGTGGTGCCGCACCCCGAGGACCCGCACGGTCACCGGCTGATCTCCCGGCAGGCCCGGTAGAAGTCGGCCCAGCCGGGCCGCTCCCGGGCCACCGCCTCCAGGTACTCGGTCCAGCAGGCGACGTCGCTGACGGGATCCTGGACGACCGTGCCGACGATCCCGGCGGCCACGTCGGACGGCCGCAGCACGCCGTCGCCGAAGTGCGCGGCCAGCACGATCCCGCTGGTCACCACGCTGATCGCCTCGGCGGTGGACATCGTCCCGGACGGGCTCTTCAGCTTGGTCCGGCCGTCCGCGGTCATCCCCTCGCGCAGCTCCCGGAACACCGTGACCACCCGGCGGATCTCGTCCAGCGCCGGTGGCAGCTCGGGCAGCCGCAACGCCACGCCGAGGTCGGCGACCCGGCGGGTGACGATGGCCAGCTCCTCCTCCGGGCTGGCCGGCAGCGGCAGCACCACCGTGTTGAACCGCCGGCGCAGCGCGCTGGACAGCTCGTTCACCCCGCGATCGCGGTTGTTGGCGGTGGCGACGACGTTGAAGCCACGCACCGCCTGCACCTCGGTGCCGAGCTCCGGCACCGGCAGCGCCTTCTCCGACAGGATCGCGATCAGGCTGTCCTGCACGTCGGACGGGATCCGGGTCAGCTCCTCGACCCGGGCCACCTTGCCGTCCCGCATCGCGGTGAGCACCGGGCTCTGCACCAGCGCGGCCGGCGACGGACCCTCGGCCAGCAGCCGCGCGTAGTTCCAGCCGTACCGGATCGCCTCCTCGGCGGTGCCCGAGGTGCCCTGCACGACCAGGGTGGAGTCGCCCGAGATCGCCGCGGCCAGGTGCTCGCTCAGCCAGGTCTTGCCGGTGCCGGGCACGCCGAGCAGCAGCAGCGCCCGGTCGGTGGCCAGGGTCGCGACCGCCACCTCGACCAGCCGGCGCGGCCCGACGTACTTCGGGCTGACCGTGAACCCGCTGGCCAGCTCACCACCGAGCAGGTAGGTCAGCACCGCCCACGGGGACAGCCGCCAGGACGGTGGCCGCGGCCGGTCATCCGCGCCGGCCAGCTCCGCCAACTCGGCGGCGTACAGCTGTTCGGCGTGTGGCCGGAGCAACCCGGTGTCGGTCGAGCCGTCGGTCGGGGCGGTCGCGGTCAACGGAGCTCCTCGTGCATCTCGTGCCGGAAGGTGAGCAGGTCGGCGACCTCGCCCAGGGCGGCGCGCCAGGACGAGCCCTCGGGCTGCCGGGCGGCCAGCTCGGCCACCCGCCCGGCAGCGGACGGCGGCAGCGACCGGGCCGCCAGCGGCAGCACCCAGGCCATCGCCGCACCCCGGCTCTGCTCATCGGTCGGCCGGGCGAGCTGGCCGAGCAACTCGTCCACCAGCGGCGCCGGCCACGGCCGCTCGCAGCTCGCGAGCAGCGACTGCGCGGTGCCCACCTTGGCCGGCGGCACGCCCAGAACCGGGTTTCTGGCCAGCATCCGGACGACGGTCGCGGCCCGGTCGGCAGCGGGCAGCACGTCCAGCAGCCGGAACGGCTCGGACCGCCCGGTGAGCGGCTCGCCGGGCAGCAGCGCCGCCGCCCACGCGGCATCCCGCTGCTGGATGGCAGCGGTGACCCAGCCGGCCCGCAACACCGGGCCCCAGTCACCCTCGACCGGCAGCCCGACCGCGGCCGCCGGCTCCGCCCCCAGCACGGCCGGCCAGCAGCCCAGCGGGGTGCGCGCGACGACCTGCTCCAGCCACCAGGCCCGCGGGCCGACGCCGTGCGTGTCCGGGGTGGGCGGGACGCCGTCGCGGATCATCGCCGGGTCGCACTCCGCCGGTGGCGCGACCGCGATCCGGGGCCGCAGCCGGTGCCGCTGCGGCTGGACCCAGGCCTGCACCCGGGCCGCCATCCGGGCGCCGAACGCGGACGCCGGCAGCAGGCAGAGCAGTTGCGCCGCGGCCCAGCGCACCTGCCGGCTGCGGTCGTCCAACGCCGGCTCGAGCAATGCCTCGTCGGCGTCGCCGAGGCCGTCGGTGAGCACGCCGAGGAAACCGGCCCGCTCGGCGGCGGCCTCCGTGCGCCAGGACTCGGCGATCAGTTCCCGAGCGGCGGCCGGATCGCGCCGGCGCAGGTTGATCAGGTAGGCCAACCGGGTCGCCGGGTCGCCGTACGCCCAGGCGTCCGGGTCGGTGGGCCCGGCCGGCAGGCTGGCACCGACCAGCCGCCGCCAGTCGGGGCGGAACGCGGCCAGCCATTCGCCGCGCCGGCCAAGCACCGGCGCCAGCCGGTCGGCCAGCTGACGGTGCCGCAGGGCGGCGCCCAGCAGCGCGGGCAGCGCCTCGGCCGGGACCCGCCGACCGGTGCCGGCGGCCGCGAGCAGCCACTCGTCCAGCAGGTCGGCATCGTTGCGGACGAGCAGCTGATCGAGCCGGACCGCGGCGGCCGGACCGACCGGCTCCGCGGTCTCCGGCGGCGCCTCGGCCGGCACCGGAACCGCCGGCTCCTGGCGCCGGCCGGCCCGCCGGTAGCTGATGGTCAGCGCCGCCGTGGCGAGCAACCGCCCCTCCGCGCTCGGGTCGGCCACCCGGCCGGCCAGCGCGGCCACCGGACCGGGCAGCCCGACCGGCGCACCGGTCTGCCGCTCGGTGCCCAGCAACGCCGCGCTGACCAGCTCGGCCCAACCGCCGGCCAGCGCTCCCGGCCCGCTCATACCGACACCAGCCGACCACCGTCCACAACGGACACCGGACCCACCCCGTCCACTGTGTACTCCGCGACGACGGTGACCGGGCGGCCGCCGGAGACGGCGAGCAGCCGCCAGGTGTCGCAGCTGCCGGCCAGGATCGGCAGCGCCGCGCCGGCCGGCTCGACCAGCCGCCATGGCTCGCCGGGCACCGGCACCACCCCGGCCAGCACAGCCGGCCAACTGACCAGCCAGGGGTCGGTGGCCAGCGCGGCGGCGTACCCGGCCACCGCGCCGTCCAGCCCGCCGCCCTCAACCGTCCACAGTGGACTCGGTGCGCCCGTACGCTGGCCGACCAGGGCGCGCAGCGGGGCGGCACCGGGGTAGTAGTGCAGGTCGGCGTCCAGCCGGGTGCCGGGCACCAGGCTGGCGTCGAGCGGGGCCCCGGGCGGCGCGTACGACAGCACCAGCGCCGGCCGGCCGGTGCGCTCGCCGCGCAGCCAGACCCGGCGGGAGACCAGCCGATCCTCCTCGTGGTCGCGCCGCCCGAGCACCGCCCAGGTGTCGTGCACCGGCGGGCCGGCCAGCACGTCCTGCTGGCTGACCGGGTAGCCGACCCGGGCCCGGACCGTCGCCTGCAGCGGCTCGGGCAGCGCCGGCAACCGCCGGTGCGCCTCGACGATCAGGTGTAGCAGCGCCAGTTCGGCCAGCAGCCGCTCCGGCCAGCCCGGGCCGCTGGCGGCCACCCCGGCGAGCCGGCGCAGCGCGGAAGCCACCGCCGGCGCCTGCGCGTCGACCATCCGGGCGGCCATCGCGTCGAACCGCGCATACCCGGCCCGCTCCGCCCCGGCCAGCCCGGTGCGCACCTGGTCGCGCAGCCACCGATCCAGCTCGTCCAGGCCACCGGCGACCCGGCCGGCCCGCCGCGCCGCGGTGGCCGCCGAACCGGGGCCCGCCTCAGCCGGCCGGGCGGACCGCGCCGCCGCCTCGGCCCGCCGCTCCCGCTCGACGAACCAGCCGGCGGCCCAGCCCGGCGGCGCCGCCGCGGCCACCTGGCCGACGGACCACATCAACAGCAGCCCCAGCACGTGCTTGCACGGGATCTTGCGGGACGGGCAGGAGCACTTGTACGCCGGCCCGGACCGGTCGACCACCACCTGGTACGGCCGCTTGCCGCTGCCCTGGCACAGCCCCCAGACCAGCGGAGGATCGCCGGCCGCGCCCCGCTCCGGCCAACTGCGCGGCGCCGCCAACCCGCGCCCGGCCTGGGCGGCCGCGGCGTCCGGCGCGAGCGCCAGCACCTGCTCGGCCGGCCAGGTCTCGGTCATAGCCGCAGACTAGCCAGCCCCTGCGACAAACCTGAGCCGCCGGGAGCGCCGCCGATCAGCCCAGGAAGAGGCAGAACGGGTGCCCGTCCGGGTCCAGGCAGACCCGCACGTCGGGCTGCGGCTGGAACTCGGCCAGTACGGCGCCGCAGCTGGTGGCGTGCGCGACCCGACTTGGGCCATTTAGTGCGTGCCGTGGATGGCGTCGAGTGCGGCTTGAAGCTCGGTGGGGAGGGGGTCGGCGGCTGTGATGGTGTGGTCGCCAGCTTGGATGGTGATGGTGCGGTAGCGGCGGGTGGTGGTGACGAACTTGCGGGTCGACCAGCCGGTGGTGTTCTCGATCCAGCGGCTGAGGGCGAGGGCGGCGAACACGATGGTCAGGTGGGCCTCGATGGACTCGCGGGTGTGGTGGTAGATGGGTCGGGCGGCGAGGTCGGTCTTGCTCATCCGGAAGCTGTGCTCGACGTTGAGCAGGCGGCTGTAGGCGGCGATGACCTGCTGGGGGTCGGGGTTGGGCAGGTTGGTGACGTAGCCCTTGATCCCGGCCAGGGCGCGGTTCTTGGTCTCCAGTGCCCGGTCGACGGTCTTGGTGGCGCCGGTCAGGCGTACGTAGCGGTTCCGCTTGACCGGGGTCTTGCCGGCGACGGCGTTTTCAGCTTTGGTGACCTGCTGGTCGATCCCGCGCAGGGTGCGGCGGGCCCGGTCGGCGCGGTAGGAGTAGATGAAGGTGTGGTCGCGCCGCTTGTCGGCCGGGCCGGCGGGCCAGGGCTGGACGAACACCTGCCCGTCACCGATCTGCTCGCCGGGATGGGCCTTGCGCCACTGGCCGACGACATAGGGGATGTCGGGCAGGCGAGCGCCGAGGATGAACGACAGCCCGGCCGCCTCGATGCCACGCTTGTTCGCCTCCGACACCATGCCGGCATCCGCGACGACGGTCACCTGCGCCAGGTCGTGTTCGGCCAGAAACGCGGTCAGGACCGGGAGCATGGTGGTGGTCTCGGCCTTGTTGCCTTCGAACGCGTGCACCATCAGCGGGAACCCGGCGGCGTCGGTGAGCAGGCCGACGGTGACCTGTGGCTCCAGCCGCCGTTCCTTGCTGAACCCCGGCTCGCGGAACCCGTCGCCGGTGTCGGTCTCGAAGTAGAGCGTGGTCACGTCGTAGAGCAGCAGCGTCGCCGGGCCGAGCCGGACGTGATCGGCGCAGGCACGGGCCAGCCGTGCCCGCCACCGGCCA
The DNA here is from genome assembly GCA_963714145.1 of uncultured Actinomycetota bacterium. Classification (GTDB taxonomy): domain Bacteria; phylum Actinomycetota; class Actinomycetes; order Mycobacteriales; family CADCTP01; genus JBBWZH01. The sequence goes on from OY970235.1 coordinate 7,074,529, forward strand.
CCAGCAGCATCGACAGGCGCCGCCTCGCTGGCCTCGGCGGTGTCGCCGTCGGCGCCGGCGTAGAGGCGTAGCCGGCGTTTGACCGTCCGGTAGGACGGCGGGTCCATGCCGGCTTCTTCCAGCACCCGCAGGGAGTCCAGCTTGGAAGTCGGCTCGATGATCCGCGCCAGCACCAGCGCCCGGAACACCTCATCGCGCCCGGTCGCCGCGGCGAACCCGAGCGCGTCGTAGCCGCAGGCCAGCGCGTCAAGCAGGTGCCCCATCCGCGAGGACGTGATCGGCAGCGCCGCCCCACCGTTGGCCGGGCCGCCCGGCATCCGCAGGTCCAGCTCGCCCTGCCCGGCGGCCAGCCGCTGGGCGGCAACCGCCTTGAGTAGCTCCAGGTCCGCGTCGGTGTGCGCCGAGCCGATGTGCTCGATGTCGCGCGACCCCCGACGCTGCGAATGCACGATCTGCACCGCCCGCGCCCCCGACGCCGTCCGCACCGTCCGGACATACGCCACAACCCGGCAGCCTAGAACCACCCACTTAGTGCGTGCCCGCCAGGGCGAACCCGCAGGTCACAGACGCGCCAGCCCCCGAATCACCGAACCTTGGCCCAAGTCGGGTCATAGCCGCAGACTAGCCAGCCCCTGCGACAAACCTGAGCCGCCGGGAGCGCCGCCGATCAGCCCAGGAAGAGGCAGAACGGGTGCCCGTCCGGGTCCAGGCAGACCCGCACGTCGGGCTGCGGCTGGAACTCGGCCAGTACGGCGCCGCAGCTGGTGGCGTGCGCGACGGCCGACTCCAGGTCGGCCACCTGGATCTCCAGGTGCATCATCATCTGCTGCTCGCCCGGCCTGGCCGGCCACACCGGCCGCACGTACGACTCCTCGACCTGGAACGAGACGGCCACGGCGTCCCGCTGCGGGTCGCGCAGGATCACGAACCCCGGCTCCGCGTACTTGATCTCCCAGCCGAGCAGCCGCTGGTAGAAACCAGCCAGCGCGCCCGGGTCCGGCGTCCCGACGTTGACGGTGGTCAGGGTCAATCCACGAGGCCCAGTCATAGCCCACTCCTGTCCACCCGAGCCACCATCCATGCCGCCGCACGCGCAACGCGACGACCCATCATGACCGCCGCCGGTTATCCGCGCAGCGATGCTGATCATGTCTGGCCGGTCACCGGCCGGCCGCGACGTACCGTCAGTGAGCGATCGAGTCCGGCGCGATTGTCGCGACGAATCGAGGCACCGATTTCTCGAGCAGGCCCAACAACGCCCTATAGGTCATGGGCGGAGCGCTGAGGTCCGCTGCCTGCTTGCGCAGCAGAGCCCGGACCAGACCGGGCGCCTTGCTAAAGAGCACGAGCAAAAAGTCGTCCGGGTGCATCGCCTCGACTCCCAGCGGCTCGCAAGCCGCGGTAGGGAAATGCCGCAGATTGATCGTCACGACGACCTCGGCAGAACCCGCGACCGCGGCGGCGAGAACGTGGCGATCTCCGAGGTGGTTAGCCATCGCGCCTTCGAGCTGCGCCACGGCGTCATCCTGAACGCTCGCCTCCTCGAAGGCGCCCTTCATGGCCGACACCAGACCCTTCGCCCTCAACTCGTCCACAACGCCGTTCCTGACCAGGCTGCGCGTCATCTCGTCGAGGATGCGCGTGCTCCAGAGCGGAACGTACAGCTCAGCTTCGGCGAGTCGAAGGAGTGTGTCGCGCAGGCTGAACGGATAGAGCACGTTCGCGTCCAGGACAGCACGGAAAGCCACGGCGCAGAACAATAGCCCCGCGATCGAGTAGACGTCGCGGTGCTATGTGTAGCCGCCCGGTGCTTCTTCGGACAGGCGGGTCAGCTCACGTAGGTGTGCCTGGCGGGCCTGCTGGCGCTGCTCTTTGTAGTCCATGACGTCCTTCAGCAGCAGGCGTCGATGGGCTCCGGCTTCGCCGCTGGTCCGGTGATAGGCGATGTCACCGCGGTCGAGGAGCTTGACCAGGTGCGGCCGCGAGACGCGCAGCAGATCCGCGGCCTCCTGTGTGGTCAACTCCATGTCGTGCGGTGCGACCGTCACAGCCTTACCCTCAGCCATCGCCTGGGCGACCAGCCGTAGGGCTTCGAGCGCGGACGCCGGGATCTTCACCTCGTGACCATCCGGGCCACGCAGGACACCGTACGTTTCGGCCCCGACGAGTTCGTCGATGCGGGCCAGCAACTGAGCGAGGCCCTCCGCCTCGTCCGGCGTCGGCGCCACCACCGGCTCGACCACCGGGATGGCGACACCGGCCGGCGCAGTTGGGACACCTGCGGTTGGCCGCGTCATTGTCGCCCGCCCTTCCTCAGCTCACCAGGAACGTACCGTTAAATCGAAATTATCGCAACGCTCTCGGTCGAGTCCGGGCTCGGGGTTCTGTCGGGGGGTCGTCGTACGGTCTGCGGCATGGCTGAGGCGTCCTTTCTGACCGCGACGCGGGTGGCGTACGACCTGGTGGCCGACAGCTACGCCGAGCTGTTGCGGGTGGAGCTGGGGCGGCGGCCGGTGGATCGGGCGCTGCTGGCCGCGTTCGCCGAGCTGGTGCAGGGCGGTGCGGGCGGGGCGGTGCTCGACGTCGGGTGCGGGCCGGGGCGGGTGACGGCGCACCTGCAGTCGCTCGGGCTGAGCGCCTCGGGCCTCGACCTGTCGCCCGGCATGATCGCGGCGGCCCGGCGCGAGCACCCGGGCCTGCGGTTCGACGAGGGGTCGATGCTGGCCCTCGATCACGGGAACGGCGCACTCGGCGGCGTCGTGGCCTGGTACTCGATCATCCACATCCCACCGGAGCTGCACCCGGCGGTGTTCGCCGAGTTCCACCGGGTGCTGGCGCCGGGCGGCTGGCTGCTGCTCGCCTTCCAGGTCGGCGACGAGCGCCGGCACATCAGCCAGGGGTACGGCCACGAGGTGGCGCTGGACGCGTACCGGCTGCCACCCGACCGCATCGCCGGCCTGCTCGGCCAGGCCGGGTTCAGCCTGCACGCCCAACTGCTGCGCGAGCCGAACGCGGACGAAAAGGTGCAGCAGGCGTTCCTACTCGCGCACAAGCCGGCCTGAGCGGGCTCACCCCGCCGGTGGTGCCCGTCTCGCTGGTGGCGGCGCGCCACCAGCGGGACGGGAAGGCGCTACCGGGTGGCCAGGGCGAGCTGCCGGCCGGGCAGCGGCACCGGGTAGGGCAACTGCCGGGCGAGCGCCGACGCCGCGGCCGGGGCCGGGAACAGCGGCGCGTCGGCGGTGCACACGGTGCCCGCCGGCGGCAGCGCGCCGGCCACCAGGTACTGCGCCTCCGCGGTCAGCGTGCACGTGCCCGGCTGCCCGAACGAGCTGTGCCCGTACCCGTCGTGGGTGAGCAGCACCGCGTTCGGCCCCATCAGCCGGGCCAGCTTCTGGGCGCTGGCCAGCGGCGTGATCGGGTCGTGCGTGACGCCGACCAGCAGCACCGGGTGTGCGGTGCGGGCGTTCCACGGGCCGGTGTAGCGCGACACCGCTCGCGCCGGCCAGGTCGCGCACGGCAGCGTGTTGAGCCAGCCGATGACCGGGCCGCCGGTCGGGCTGATCTGGCTGACCCGCCGCACGAACGCCGGCCACAGCGCCGGGTTCCGCGGCGACGTGCCGTCCGTGCAGAGGATGGCGGCCTGCGCGTCCGCGGTGTTGTCGTAGTCGCTGGACGGCGGTGCCGCCGGCTCGCCGAGGCTCTGCAGCAGCGGCCGGCCGTCCCCGCGCTCCAGCGCGGCCAGCGCGGTCGCCAGCTGCGGCCAGCTCGCCGTGCTGTAGAGCGAGGAGAAGATCGCCGTCAGGGTGAGCTGGTAGCTGACCAGGGTGGGTACCGACGCGTCCGGCACCGGCACCGGTGCCTGCCGCAGCCGGGCCAGCAGCCGGTCGATCCGCAGCCGCACGTCACCCCGACCGGCCAGCGCGCACCGCGCCGGGCCGGCCGCCGCGCAGCTGGTGGCGAGGCCGGACAGCACCTTCTCGGTGTCCGCCAGCGAGCTGGCCACCCAGTCGAACAGCCTGCCGGTGTACGCGACCGGGTCGGTCACCCCGTCCAGCACGAGCGCGCGCACCCGGTCCGGGAACAGGTTCGCGTAGGTGGCGCCGAGCGCGGTGCCGTACGACAGGCCCAGGTACGTCAGCGCGCCGTCGCCGACCGCGGCGCGGAGCCGGTCGAGGTCGCGGGCGGCGAACTCGGTGGACAGGTACGGCAGCAGGCCGCCGCTGCGGGCGCCGCAGGCGGCGGTGAACAGGCCCAGCTTCGCCTGGAACCGCCGCTCGGCGGCCGGGCCGATCGGGAACCGCTCCTCGTTCGCGTAGAACAGCGCCTGCTGCAGCCCGCCGCTGAAGCAGCGCACCGACGTGCTCGCGCCGACGCCGCGCGGGTCGAACCCGACGATGTCGAACCGGCCGGCACCGAAGAGCTGGCCGAACGCCGGACCGCCGCTCCGCACGAGCTGCACTCCGGAGCCGCCCGGGCCGCCGGGGTTGATGAACAGTGAGCCGATCCGGTGCGCCTGGTCGGACGCGGGGAACCGGATCAGCGCAATCGAGACCGTCGGACCGTCCGGCCGGGTGTAGTCCAGCGGGACCGGCGCCGTGCCGCACTGGAAGCCGCCACCGCAGTCGGTCCAGGCCACCGCGGCCACCGCGCTGTCCGGGGCTGCCGGGGCTGCCGGGGCCGATGGGGCCGACGCCGCCGGCCCGGTCAGCGCGACCGTGGCCAGCAGCACCGCCGAACCCAGCACGGTCGACCGCCGCGCGGCGGCCAGCCCGCGCAGCACCGCTCTCGGCCGCAACACCGTCTGTGAACGCTTCCGCATCGAAGCCTCCTGACGGTCCGCCGTGGCGCGTTCCCGCTGAACGGCGCCCTCCGGCGGACGACACCGCCAAACGTAACTTCCGGGCAGCTCCGGGCCGAACCGGGGCGGAACCGGCCCGGCCCCGCCACTACCCCGGCAACCGGAGGCCGGAGCGAAGGGGGTCAGACCCGGGCCGGCAGCCCGCCGCGACGCCGCGACGAACCGCGGTCAGCCGGCGACCAGCGCGTGCGCCGCCGGGACCGCCTCGTCCGCCGGCGGTGGCGGCGGTGCGGTGCCGGCGCCGAACGGGCGCCCGCCGAGGGCGTCCCGGCCGTGCGGGGTGAGCCAGCCGGACAGGTCCGGCCCGACCGGGACGATCCCGGTCGGGTTGATGTCGCGATGCACCAGGTAGTAGTGCTTCTTGATGTCGGTGAAGTCGATCGTGTCGCCGAAGCCGGGGGTCTGGAAAAGGTCCCGGGCGTACGCCCAGAGCACCGGCAGCTCGCTGAGCTTGTTCCGGTTGCACTTGAAATGGCCGTGATAGACGGCGTCGAAGCGGACCAGCGTGGTGAACAGCCGGATATCCGCCTCGGTGATCGTGTCGCCGACCAGGTAGCGCTGCCGGCTCAGCCGCTCGGACAGCCAGTCCAGCCGGTCGAACAACCGCCGGTACGCCTTCTCGTACGCTTCCTGGCTGCCCGCGAAGCCGGCCTGGTAGACGCCGTTGTTCACATCCTTGAAGACCTTCAGGTTGACGTCCGCCAGCTCGTCGCGCCTGTCGGCCGGCCAGAGGTCCGGGGCGCCGGGGCGGTGGAACTCGCGCCACTCGCTGGACAGGTCCTCGGTGATCTGGGCGAAATCGTTCGTGACCACCTGACCGGTCGGGATGTCCACGATCGCCGGGACGGTGATGCCCTGCTGGTAACCGGGGAACCGGGCGAAGAAGGCCTCCTGCAGCCGTTCGATGCCGAGCACCGGGTCGCGGCCGCCGGGGTCGAGGTCGAAGGTCCAGCTCCGCTTGTCGTGCGTCGGCCCGGCCACGCCCATCGAGAGCACGTCCGCCAGCCCGAGCAGCCGCCGCACGATGATCGCCCGGTTCGCCCAGGGGCAGGCCCGGCTCACCACCAGCCGGTACCGGCCCGGCTCGACCGGGTAGCCGTCCCGTCCGTCGGCGGTGATCCGGGTCGCGATGTAGCGCATGTCGCGGCTGAACTCACCCGAGCTGGCATGGCCGCCGTCACCAGATTTGTCCGTCACCCCGCGATCCTGTCAGCCGCTGGGTGGGCCGGTGTCGATCGCCGGCGGAACGGATGCCCGGCCCGGTCGGCTCAGCCGGTGTCCGCGGCGACCGATGCAGTAGGCGTGACGCTGCGCAATTCCGGTGCCGGGCTGCTGCTCGCCGCTGCCGTGGCAGCGCTGGCCGGCTGCGGCGCCAGCACCACCGGCACGCCGGTCGCCGTAGCCGCCGGGCCGACGACCGGATCGAACCCGTTGGCGACGAAAGCGCCCGGTTCGGACCCCATCGCGAAGACGGGGGTGCCGCTGTCGGTGGCCGCGGCCGGGCCGGCCTACCTGGCGGCGGTCGCCCCGGCCAACCGGGCCAAGTTCGCCATGTACGACGTGATCGGCGGCACGGACCAGGACAGCCTCGACCTGGTCGCGGCCCGGGCGGCCGTGGCCAGGTACGTCGCCGCCACCCAGGCCGAGGTCGCCGCGCTGCGGCGGCCACGCTGGCCGGACCGCGTCGCGGCCGACGTCGCGCAGCTGGTCAAGGAGAAGCAGACCCAGCTGCGCGGTTACCAGCTCGTGCTGCAGGCGCCCCGACGGGACTTCGGCCGGCTCTACAGCGCGCTGCAGGTGTCCAGCGGCGCGGCCGCCCGGATCAGGGCCGCGCTCAACCTCCCGCCAACCGATACGTACTGATCCCGCCGGTTATGCTCCGGCGCGACATGAGGTAGGTGCCGGCGGCGGACTCCGCGGGCGACGAAGGAGATGTGATGCGGGTTCTCGGGCGCGGCTGGACCCGGCGCCGGGTCGGCGTGCTGGCCGCGGTGCTGGCGTTGGCCGCGGCCGCGGCGACCGTCAGCCTGGTCCGCGGGAGCAGCCCGGCCGGTGCGGTGGCCGGCGGCACCGTGGTGAAGCAGGGCAGCTACCGGTTCGCCGCGAAGCTCACGTTCACCGGCATCCCGCGTACCGACGGCACCCGGTACGACAGCGCCTGCTCGGGCGCGCTGATCGCGCCGCAGTGGGTGATCAGCGCCGGGCACTGCTTCCACGACGCGGCCCGGCGCCGGATCGGCGGCCGGCCGCCGTACCAGACCAGCACGGTCACCATCGGCCGGGCCGACGTCCGGGTGGGCATCGGCGTAGTGCTGTCCATTGTGGACGTACGGCAGTCGCCGACGAACGACATCGCGCTGGCGAAACTGTCCGCGCCGGTGGTCGGCATCACCCCGATGGCGCTGCCGAAGGGCGCGCCGAAGGTCGGCGAGGTGGTCCGGCTCGCCGGCTACGGCGCGACCAGCTCGATCAACCCCGTCCCGTCCATGGTGCTGCGCACGGGTCAGTTCACCGTGGCCGCGATCAGCGCCCCGTACATCGGCGTCACCGGCCGCGCCCCGGCCCGGAACACCAGTGCCTGCCTGTACGACTCGGGCGCCCCGTACTTCCGCGACATCCACCCGGCCACCCTGGTCTCGGTGGAGAGCACCGGCCCGAACTGCCCGCACACCGCCCGCGAGACCACCTCCCGGGTCGACACCATCCTGCCCTGGCTCACCCAACAACTGCGCCGCTGACCGAGCCCGGCCGGATGGCCCGGGAGGGGTCTCCCGGGCCATCCGGCGGGTCAGATCAGTTCGGGAGTTGGCGGGGGTGGTCGACCACCGCGGCCCTGGTGATGGCGATCGAGTTGGAGCTGTGCGCGGTGTTCAGGCGCTCGCCGAGCATCCGGTAGTCGTTCCGGTCGAAGATCCATTCCACGTAGTTCACCACCTCGGCGCCGACCTCACCGGGGGCCGGGCGGGCGGCCGCGTCGCTCATCCTCCGGGAGATGCCGATGCCCTCGCGGCCGGCCGCGTCCACGGTGCTGGACACGATCCGGACGCCCGGGATCTTGGCAGCGACCTGGTAGAGCGCGGCGGCCAGGTTCGGCGGCAGCACCGCCTGCGCGAGCAGCTCGCCGATGATCGCGAACGCGGTCTGGTCCCGGTCCGGGACGGCGTTCGGCTTGCTGCCGGCGGTCCGCTGCACCGAGCGGCGGATCAACGCGAGCAGCGCGTCCGGGTCGGTGGGCAGCGTGGTCAGGTACTTGTAGGTGGGCAGCCGCAGGCCGATCGCGGTGGGCGGGTAGGCCGGGGTGGCGGCGCTGTACACCTGCCCCAGCTTGTCGATCGACACACTCCAGCCCGGCCGGGTGCCGTCCACCGAGGCCCAGTGCTTGCCCGGCGCGTCCGGGAAGCGCTTGGTGACCCACCTGCCGTCCGGGTTCAGCACCCGCAGCGTGGCGTCCGAGACCGACTCGGTGTAGATGAACTGGTCGTCCCGGATCGGCTGGCCGGTGCGCTTCGCCGCGAGCGCGATCCGGGCGAGCAGCAACTGCGGGGTGTCGGCCGGCCGCGCCGGCCGCTGCCCGGTCGAACCACCCGGTTTCGGGCCGGCGGTGGTGGCCGCCCCGCCCTGGCTGGGCGTACCGGTGGTCCGCTGGCCGTCGGCCACGACCACGCCGGCGGCGACCGCCAGCGCCACGCCGGCCGCGACCCCGCCGACGACGACCGGCCGGCGGATCCGGCGGCTGCCGGACGAACCCGCCCGGGCCGCTGGCAGGTGCGGCGTGCGGTGCTGGACGGTGTACCGCATCCGGTCCATCGCGCCGGGCGGCGGCTCGGCCAGATCCTGCCGGACCTCGGCGAGCAGCTGCTCGCCCACGTGCTGATCCATGGTGTCCTCCGCGGGGATTGTCAGATTGACGGTTCGTAGTGGCCGGGGACGGCCTGCCGCAGCCGGGCCTTGGCCCGGTGCAGCCGGGACCGGACGGTGCCCGGCGGCAGCCCGAGCGCGGTGGCCAGCTCGGGGTAGTCCATGCCGGCCCAGACGTGCAGCAACAGCAGGTCGCGCAGCTTGGCTGGCATGGCCGCGAGCTCACCGGCGATGGCGCGGATCGCGGCCTGCGCGTCCACCCGCTCGCCGGCCGGTTCCACAAACGATTCGGTGATCTGCCGGGCCGACCCGAGCGGGTCGCCGCCGGCCCGGGCCAGCGCCCGCCAGGCCCGGACCTCGGACCGGCGATGGTCGTGCAGCAGGTTGGTCAGGATGCCGAACAGCCAGGGCCGCGCGCTGGGGGCCGCCGGGTCGTACCGGCCCCGGGTCGCGAAGGCGACCAGGAACGTCTCGGCGACCAGATCCTCGGCGGCCTGCTGGCCGACCCGGCGGGCGGTGTAGCCATAGAGCAGGCCGGCGTACCGCTCGAACAGCTCGCCGAACCACTCCGGCGGACCGGTGACGAGCCCAGCGTCGCTGCGGTCGGTCAGGTGGATGGGCACGGCATCCCTCCCATCAACTGGATTCATGGGTCCTTGTTGTCCGCACGGGTCACCGGGGTTCCGCGATCTCGTAGACCGATCGCCATCGTGATCGCGCTGAGCACGCCTACGAGCCTGGTTCGTCGTCTCACCTGCGCTCCTCGCCAGTGCCGACCCGCCCGGAGGCGGCAGGCGGCGGTCGCCGTCCGGCCCGCTAGTTGTCCGGACGGCCGCCCGAGGTTCCGGCCGCTGACTTCCGGCCGGTTGACGGGAGCAGGGACGGCCCGCCGGCACGGCGGGGACTGGCGCGGATCTGACCTGCCGGGCGGCGGGCCAGCCTCCCGGGCGGTGAGCCAGCCACCGGCCGGCGGGTCAGCATGCCGGCCGGCAGGTCAGCCAACCGACCGATGAGTCAGCCAGCCAGCCGGCGAGTCAGCCAACCGACCGGCGAGTCAGCCAACCGGCCGATGAGTCAGCCGGCCCGCTGGCGAGTCAGCCGACCGGAGATCGGGCCGGCTCGGCGGGGACGGGCACCGGGTCGGGGGTGAGCGCGGGGCCGGCCAGTTCGTCCAGCCGGACCAGGGCGACCCCGGCGATGATCAGGACGCCGCCGGCCAGTTGCGCGGCGCTGGGCAGCTCGTCCAGCAGTGCCCAGGCGACCAGGACGGCGAAGATGACCTCGGTGAGGCCGACGAAGGAGGCCAGTTTCGGGCCGAGCCGGCGGGCGGCGGTGATGCCGGTGACGTACGCGAACGCGGCCGCGACCAGCGACAGCCCGAGGATCGGCACCAGCCAGCTGGCCCGGTGCCCGGCGAAGTGCACCGACCCGTAGCTGGCGTGCATCGGCAGCACCCGGGCCGCGCCGAGGATCAGCAGCGCCACCGCGCCGACCAGCATGCCGCCACCGGCTACCGCGATCGGTGGCAGGTCATCGTCCTCTTTGGACGAGAGCACGAAGTAGACGGCCAGCCCGGTGCCCGCGCCGAGCCCCCACAGCACGCCGACCGGGTCGAGGTCGACGCCGCCGACCACGTCCAGCACCAGGGCGAGGCCGAGCAGCGCGACGACCGAGCCGAGCACGGTCAGCCGGCGCGGCCGGTGGCCGTGCCGGACCCACAACCAGCCGACCACCAGCAGGATCCCCATGTACTCCAGCAGCAGCGCGACGCCCACCTCAAGCCGCTCGATGGCGTTGAAGTAGAAGACCTGGCAGCCGGCCACCGCGATCACGCCGAAGCCGCTGACGAGCCCGAGGTTGCGGCGCAGTGCCCACCACCGGCCACGCAGCGCGAGCACGGTCGGCACCGCCAGCGCGAGCGCCGCGATGCAGACCCGGGCCAGCACCGCGGCGCCCGGTGACCAGCCGGCATCGGTCAGCGCCCGGGCGAACGACCCGGACGTGCCGAAGGTGGCGGCGGACAGCAGTGCCACGCCGAGCCCGACACCGGTCGAGGGCTTGCCCACGGGACCTCCCCACGTCATCAGTCAAATTCATCTATGCTGATGACACTAGCTGGCCTCGTGACAGGAGCCAAGATGGTTTTCGCTCATGACACCGAGGAGGCGCTGGCAGCCGCCGCCGCGCTGGTCAACACCGCCGCGGACGGCGTCGAGGGGTTGCCTGACGTACCCGCGCTGGACGCGTTCGTGCAGACCTGGGGATGGACCGGGTCGCGCACCCACGACCCGGCCGAGCTGCGCGCGGTCCGCCGGCTGCGGCCCCGGCTGCGGCAGCTCTGGCAGGTGGGCGAGGACGAGGTGGTGGCGCTGGTGAACGATCTGCTGCGGGAGGCGCGGGCGCTGCCGCAGCTGGTCCGGCACGACCGGTGGAGCTACCACCTGCACGCCACCCCGCCGGAGGCGCCGCTGGCCACCCGGATCGCGGTCGAGGCCGCGATGGCGTTCGTCGACGTGGTGCGCAGCCAGGAGTTGGGCCGGCTGCGGGTCTGCGCCTACCCGGGCTGCGAGAACGTGGTGGTCGACCTGTCCCGGAACCGGTCGAGGCGGTTCTGTGAAGGCGGCTGCGGGAACCGTGCCGCCGTCGCGGCCTACCGCACCCGCCGGGCGGCCAAAACCCCATAGCCGAGCCGCTCCGCCGGCTCGGCCGGTCGCATCCGAAGTGGACGGTCCGGGTCGAGACCGACACCCCTGGCGGCGGCCGGAGGTCGGCCCGGCACCGTCCGAAATGGACGGTTCAGTCCGGGCGACGATCTCGGGTTGACGGCGGAAACCGGCCGGGCACCGTCCGAAGTGGACGGTGCCCGGCTCGGATTGCTGCGGGCCTACTCCTCCGGGCCGACCCCGACCGGGCCGGCGTGCAGCGCGATGATTCGCAGCCAGACGGCGTCCACCGGCGGCCACTCCTCGATCTTGCCGATCTCCAGGCCGCTCGAGTCCCGGACGATCCGGTTGGTGCGCTCGCCGAGCTTGCCCGGCCCGGTCACCACGCCGATGACGTCCCAGGTGATCCGGTCGTTGACATCCAGCTTGAGCTCGTACCAGGCGTGCTCCAGTGCCTTGAGGACGTGCGACTCGTAGGTGCCGCCGATCGGGACACCGTTGCGCCGCATGCAGAAGTCGCCACCGTTGAAGTCCCAGCCGGAGCGGTTGTAGACGCCGGACAGCAGCACGGTGGTGCCGGTCGCGTCCGGGTCGCCCGGGTTGAAGTCCTCGGTCGCGCCGGTGGCCGCGACGATCCCCGGCCAGGCCGCGTCCGCCTCGACCGCGAGCTTGTCGTACAGCTCCTGCCGGGCCTTCAGCAGCGCCGCGTACTCGGCCTTCCAGCGTTCCTCGAGCTCGCGGATCCGGGCCAGCACCGGCTCCCGGTACGGGGTTTCCTCGAACGAGGTCTGGGCCGCGGTGGCCAGGTGCGAGAGCCGGGACACGTCCGCCTCGATCGCCGGCGACGGCAGGTCGGCGGCGTCGTCGATCACCCGGTTGTAGGCCGCGTGCAGCTTCGCCGCGGCCGCGTCGAAGGTCTCCTCGGCGGCGCGGTAGACCGCCTGGATGGTCGGGTTGTCCGCGTTCTCGGTGCGGGTCTGCTGGGTCTCCCGCTCGTGCAGCCAGTAGCCGGTGCGCATGATCGCCAGCCGGGTCTGCGGCAGGTCCGGGACCTCGCCCGGCTGGGTCGGCGGGGTGATGTTCTCCTGCTCCCAGTCGGCGAACTCGCGCAGCACGATCTGCCAGTGCTCGGTGACCTGCGCCTCCAGCGCGGCCTTGGCCAGCGCGGCGCTGGCGACATCCATCTGGTCCTCGGCGGCGCGCAGCCGGGCGTGGATCGAGATCACGTCGGCGTCGTCGGTGGGCAGCGGGTCCAGCGCCCGGACGACGCGCTCCTTCAGGTTCAGCAGCTCGCTGGTGATCGCGTAGCCGGTTTCCTGGCTGACCCCGGCGTACGGGTCGGTCGCCAGCCGCTCCTCGATCTCGGTCAGCGGCGGCAGGGCCCGCTCCAGCGAGTCGGTCTTGATCACGTCGGCCCGGCCGGCGGCCGCGGTGATCATCCGGTCCTGGTACCGCCGCATCACGTCGGCCGGCAGGATCCGGCGGACGTCCTCGTCGGCCAACCGGTCGGTCAGGTACGCCAACGCCCGGGCACTGTCGTCGGCCCGCCAGGCCTGGCCGTTCTCCGCCTGGGAGAAGTGCCGGTCCAGCTCGGACGTGATCCGCCGGATGTCCTCCGCGCTCTCGACGCCGCCCAGTTCGGCCCGCAGCACGTCGATCTCGGCCAGCATCGACGCCACCAGCACGTCGGTGACGGTGGCCAGCTTGCCGGCGATCTCGTCCAGCGCCTCGGCCACGCCCTCGGTGCGGCGGGACTCGATCGCCGACCGGCAACCCATGATCTCGCCGCGGGCCCGGGACATGATCCGCGCCTCGTCGTCGGTCGGCGTCGCGGGAGTCGGCCGGACCGCGTCCTTCTCCGCCTGGATGGCGGCTGCTTCGACGGAGCCGCCGAGCCGCCCGCGCAGCGCCGCGATCTCCGCGACCAGGTCCGTCTTGGCCGCGTCCGGGACGTTGCCCAGGTACTCCACCTCGGCCTTGCGCAGCCGGTCCTCGATACCGGCCGGCATGATGTTGCCGGCCTCGATGGCCTCCCGGGCGTACCGCACCTCGCGCGAAGCGGCCCGGACCATGACGCTGTACTGCTCCAGGGTGGCGGCCTCGGCCGCGGTCACCCGCAGCGCGGCCAGTTCGGCCGCGATCACCGCGGTCTCCTCCGCCGGCAGCCCGACGAGGAAACCGAGGCCGGTCTCGACGACCTGCTCGACCTCGTCGTAGCGGCGCGTTTCGATCAGCGTCTGGGCTTGCAACACACGGCTCTTCGCGGCCGAGACTGACATACGGGTTCCTTTCGAGGGTTCAGATGTTCCGGCACACGGCAGCCCGCCGACCCCGTCGCCGCACAGCGCTCCCGGGCGGAAGCAGCGCACGCCCGGAAGCAACGCAACGGCCGCCGACGTTGCCGCATCCCGCTGCAAGCGCGCTGACACGACGCTGAAACCAGCAACCCCCGATGTATCAAGCCGATCGCGATCCGCCCAGACGGGCCGACCACCGCCCGGACGGCCGCCGGAACGGGCCACCCACCCGCCCAAACGGGCCGACCACCCAAACGGCCAGCCGACCACCCAAACGGGCCGGGCCGAAGCTGGCGTCCGCAGCGGGTGACGATTTCCCCCCCGCGGGTGACGACCTTCCCTCGCGGGTGACGACTTCGCGGCTCCGGTGACGGCTCTCCGCCATCACCAGACACCCCGAACCCACCACCCGCAGCCCCAACCGATCACCAGGCATCCGAGCCCATCACCCGCTGCCCAAACCCGTCACCGGGCACCCAATCCCGTCGGACGGACCCGAGGTCGCCGGGGCCGACCCGAAGCTGGCCCTCCACACCTACGGGTGACGTCTTTCCGTCGCGGGTGACGACTTCGCGGCTCTGGTGACGGCTCTCCGCCATCACCAGACACCCCGAACCCGTCACCGGGCATCCCGAACCCACCACCCGCAGCCCAAGCCCGTCACCTGCGGCCCAAACTCGTCACCGGGCACCCAATCCCGTCGGACGGACCTGCGGTCGCCGGACCGGACCTAAGCTGCCGGACCGGGCCGAAGCAACCCTCCGCCTGGGGTGACGTCCTTCCCTCGCGGGTGACGACCTTCCGCCGCAGGTGACGACTTCGCGGCTCTGGTGACGGCTCTCCGCCATCACCAGGCACCCCGAACCCGTCACCCGCAGCCCTTAGCCGATCACCAGGAACCCGACTCCATCACCCGCAGCCCGAACCCGTCACCGGGCACCCAATCCCGTCGGACGGACCCGAGGTCGCCGGACCGGGCGAAGCAGCCGGGCCGGGCGAAGCTGCCGGATCGGGCCGGCACGGACCGGGCCCGGCGCGGGGCGGGGCGGACCGGGCCGGCGCGGACCGGGCGGACCGGCCGGGGCTGGGCGGACCGGGCCGGACGGGGCCGGCCGGGGCTGACCGGGCCGGGCGGGCCGGAGGCGGTGTTAGCCGGCGATCTGGCGGACGGTGCCTGGTGGGGCGGGGGGCGCGGCGCCGGGGTGCAGGATCGCGGCGATCGCCTCGACGCCGGTGACCAGCCGCGGGCCGGGGCGGACCACCAGGCCGTCCGCGTCGATGGCCCAGACCGGCACGCCGGGCAGCGCTTCGACCACGGCCCGGGCCTGTTCGGCGGCCGCGTCCAGCCGGAACCCGCACGGTGCCACCAGCACCAGGCCGGGCTCGGCGGCGGCCAGCGCGGCCCAGTTCGTCTGCCCGGACGGCGCCCCGGGCGTGCCCGCCACCGGCTCGCCGCCGGCGGCCAGCACCAGGTCGGGCACCCAGTGGCCGGCGGTGAACGGCGGGTCGACCCATTCGACCACCGCCACCCGGGGGCGCGGCAACCCGGCGACGGCGGCGGCGACCCGGGCCAGCCGCGAGCGCAGTCCGGCCACCAACCGCTCGGCCGCCGCGTCCGCGCCGGTCCGCCGGCCCACCGCGAGGATGCAGTCCAGCACGTCGTCGAGCGTGTGCGGGTCGAGCGAGAGCACGTCGGCCCGGCAGCCCAACCGGTCCAGCGCCCGGTCGACCTGGCCGGCCGGCACCGCGCAGACCCGGCACAGATCCTGCGTGATGATCAGATCCGGCCGCAGCGCGGCCACCGCGGCCGCGTCCACTGTGTACAGATCGGCACCGGCCGCGACCTGCGCCCGGACGTGCGCGTCGATGTCGCCCGGCGCCATCCCGCTGGTGTCGAGACCGCCGACCACGACCGCCTTCTCGGCCCGCGCCGACGCCGGCTCGTCGCACTCGAACGTCACCGCGACCAGCTCGTCATCCAGCCCGAGCGCGTACACGATCTCCGTCGCCGACGGCAGCAGCGAGACCACCCGCATCGCCCGAGGATACGGCCGGCCAGCCCCGGTCCGGCGCTATGCCGATGCTCCGGCATAGCTCGCCCGCCGCGTAGCCTCCCGCGCCAGCCAGGTCGGCGGCGGCGCACCTGGCCGGACCGATCGGGGCGCCCGGGCTGGAGACTCCCGCGCGGATCAGCCCCGGCCCGGCTCAGCAGGCCCGGCTCAGCGAGCCCGGCTCAGCGGGCTGGCTCCGGGCGGCGGTCCGGCGGCGCCGGATACAGCACCCCCGACCGGACAGAGCTCGACCAGGTCAGTCGAGTCAACCACCGCCGGGACGCCTTGTCGGCCGGTCCCCACCCCGGCTCAGCCAGACGGCGCCCGCTCAGCCGGACGGGGCCACCTCAGCCAGACGACGCCCCCTCAGCCAGACGGCGCCCGCTTAGCCGGACGGCGCCACCTCAGCCAGACGGCGCCAGCTCAGCCAGACGGGGCGGGGGCGTCGGGAAGGACGAGGGGGCGGCCGTCGCGCGGGTCGGTGAGTACCCGGACCGGGTGCCGGTACACCTCGCCGAGCAGGTCGGCGGTGAGCACCTCGGCGGGCCGGCCGACAGCGCGGACCCGGCCGGCGGCCAGCAGCAGCACCCGGTCGGCACGGGCCGCCAGGTGCAGGTCGTGCCAGACCGCGAGGACGGCGTGCCCGGCCGCCGCGAGCTGCCGGGCGAGCCGTAGCACCAACTGCTGGTGCCGGATGTCCAGCGCCGCGGTCGGCTCGTCCAGCAGCGCGATCGGGGTCCGCTGGGCCAGCACCCGGGCCAGCGTGACCCGGGACTGCTCGCCGCCGGACAGGGTCAGGAAGGTCCGGTCGGCCAGTTCGGCGGTCTGCGTGTCGGCGAGCGCGGCCACCACCGCGGCGTCCGGGTCCGGGCCGGCCGGCCAGGGTGCCCGGCCGAGCGCCACCACCTCACGGACGGTGAACGCGAACTGCTGCACCGACTGCTGCGGCATCACCGCGCGCAGCCGGGCCAGCTCGCGCGGCCGGTATGCGCCAATCGGGCGGCCCCGCACCAGCACCTGTCCGGCATCCGGCGCGCGGTCGCCGGCCAGCACCGACAGCAGCGTCGACTTGCCCGCCCCGTTCGGCCCGACCACCGCGAGCAGCTCCCCGGCCCGCAGCTCCACGTCCACCCCGTCCAGCAGCCGCCGCCGTCCAATGTGGACAGTCAACCCGATGCCGGCCAGCTCGACCGCCGGCCGGGCCGCTGCGGCGGCGGTCATCCCCAGCCGCCGTGCCGGCGCCGGGTGCGGACCACCAGCGCGAGGAAGAACGGGCCGCCGACCAGGGCGGTCACCACGCCGAGCGGGATCTCCCGGGGCACCGCGACGGTCCGGGCGGCCAGGTCGGCGCCGAGCAGCACGACCGCGCCGCCGAGCGCGCTGGCCGGCAGCACGATCCGGTGCCCCGGGCCGGTCAGCAGCCGGACGATGTGCGGCACCACCAGGCCGACGAAGCCGATCACGCCGGCCACCGCGACCCCGGCACCGGTGGCCAGCGCGGCCAGCACCACGACCGCGATCCGGACCCGCTCCGTCGCCACGCCCAGGTGCCCGGCCTCCCGCTCGCCGAGGGCCATCAGGTCCAGCGAGCGGGCCAGCCTGGGCAGTATCAGCACCGCCACGACGATCAGCGGGGCGACCGCTCCGACCGTCGGCCAGGTCGCGCTGCCGAGGCTGCCGAGGGTCCAGAAGACAATGTCGCGCAGCTGCGAGTCGTTCGCGACGACGATGAGCAGGCCGATCACCGCACCCGCGATCGTGTTCACCGCGATGCCGCAGAGCAGCAGCGTGACCACCTCGGTCCGGCCCTGGTAGCGGGCGCAGGTGTACACCAGGGCGGCCGCGGCCAGCCCGCCGGCGAACGCGGCGAGCGGCACCGACGCCAGCCCGAACGGCGTGGTGCCGAGCACGATCATGGCGGCCGCGCCGATCGCCGCCCCGGACGAGACGCCGATCAGGCCCGGGTCGGCCAGCGGGTTGCGGAAGATCCCCTGCAGCGCCGCGCCCGCGACGCCCAGCCCGGAGCCGACCAGCACCGCGAGCACCACCCTGGGCAGCCGGATCGCCCAGAGCACCGCGTCCTGCTGCTCGCTGTACCCGACCCCGAGGTGGATCCCGACCCGCCGGGCCAGGATCGCGACCACCTGGTCCGGCCCGATCCGGACCGCCCCCAGCCCGATGCTGGCCACCCCCACCACGAGCAGCAGCCCGGCCAGCACCCCGAGCACAATCCCCCGCCGCACCCGCCCCGGTCCCGCCGCCCGCTCCGGCACCGCCGCACCCGAGCCCATCCCCGGCGGGCCGGACCCGTCCCCCGGCGGCTCGGCTGGCCGCCCGCCGACCGCCGGATCCCGCCGGGCGAGGCCCGCGCCCCGCTCGGCGGGGACGATCGCAGCAGGGCCCACCCGGCCGGCCACACCGGCGACGGCCGGATCAGCCGGCCGCCCGCCAGCCGCCGGATCCAGCCGGACCGAGCCCGGGTCGTCGCCGGCCGGGACGGTCGCGGCCGGACCGACCCGGCCGGCCGGATCGGCGGGATCGGTTCCGAGCGTCCCGGGCGGCGGATCCGGCCAGCCGGGCCCGGCCGCCGCCGGGTCGGGCCCGGCGGGGTCGGGGGGCGCGTCGGCGCGCCCGGTCACGTCGTGGGCAGGTCGGGGTGCAGGGCGGTGACCAGGTCGTTCAGCGCGTTGCCGGTGCGCGGGCCGAGGCCCAGCAGGTAGAGGTCGTCCAGGTCGATGATCTTGCGGGCCTGGCCGGCCGGGGTCTGCGCGACGCCGGGCAGCTTCAGCAGCCCGTCCACGCCGCCGACCGACTTCAGCCCAGCGGTGAGCACCAGGATGACGTCCGGCTTGGCCTTGGCCAGCGCCTCGGCGGTCAGCTGGGCGTAGCCGTTGATGCCGGCCTCGGTGCCGGTGTCGACGCCGCCGGCCGCGGTGATCATCGCGTCGGCCCGGGAGCCGCGCCCGCCGATCATCATGGTCTGCGGACCGCGCAGGTAGAGGAAGGCGACCCGGGGCTTGTCGGTGGCCGTCGCGGCCCGCTTCCGCGCCGCGTCGACCGCGCCGGAGACGTCCGTGGCGAGCTTCTCGCCGGCCGCCTCGACGCCCAGCAGCTTGGCCACCGCGCGGATCTTCGTGGCCGCCCCGTCCACCCCGGTGCCGACCGGGACGATCTCGACCCGCACCCCGGCGGAGCGGATCTGCTCGAGCACTGGCGGCGGCCCGGCCTCCTCGGTGCCGATCGCCAGCGTCGGCTTGAGCGACAGGATGCCCTCGGCCGACAGCGAGCGCTGGTAGCCGATCTTCTGCTTCTTCACCGCATCGGCCGGGTAGGTGGCCGAGATGTCGGTGCCGACGACCTGCTCGCCCTTGTTCAGCGCGTAGACGATCTCGGCGATGTCCCCGTTCAGCGGGACGATCCGTACCGCGTCGGCGGCGCCGCCGGCCGGCGGCTGAGCGGCGCTGTCGGTGCTGGCGTCGTTGCCGCAGCCGGCAGCGGCGAGGGTGGCGGCCAGGGCCGCCGCGGCGATCAGGGACCTACGCATCGGCGAGCACCTCGTGGTCGGTGACGGTGAACTGGCGGACGGTGAGCCCGGCATCGTCGACGGTGTCGACCCGGACCAAGGCGGGCAGCTGGACTCCGGCCACCTCGGTGTAGCGGTGCTGGAACGTCTCGACCCGCTCCAGCCGGCCCTCGGGCACGGACCAGAACGCGACGTGGAAGTGCGCCGGCAGCGCGCGCCCGTCCGGCAGCGTCACCCGGCTGTCGATCACGATCAGGAACCGGGCCCGGGCCATCGTCCGATCGATCACCGAGATGTGCCCGTCCTGAACCCGGTAGGACGAGTGGTACGGGTCGCCGGTGAGCACGATCAGCGGGCCGAGCGGGTGCCCGTCATCCTCGACCCGCTTCTCCCAGCGGCCGTCGCCGTCCTCGTACGTGGCCGGCCACCGGTGCCCGACGATCGACGCGATCTCGCCGCGCACCCAGCCGACCTCGGCCGCACCGGCCGCCGCGGTGACGTCGATCTCGCGCGGCGAGCGCGCGGTGACCTGCCCGCTCGACCCGTCCGGCAGGACGAGGCCGGCCCGGAACCCGGTGAACCCGGCCGGGAACCGGTATCCGTTGACCTGCGCGGCCCGTAGCAGCTCGTCAGCATCCACCCGGGTAGCCGTCATCCAACCCTCCGTAAGTTAGGTTAGCCTTACCTAACCTACCGAGCTCTGGCGCTGCTGAACAGCCCTCTCCCCGAACCCGACCCCAGCCACCCCGCTATCACGCAGCGTTGGCCGAATCGGACTCAACTGGCAAGATTGTCCGAGATTTGGACACGCAACGTCGCGATGGGGAGACCGAGATGGATCAGCGACGGACGAACGAACCGGCCGGTGACGTGCCAGCAGTCAGGCCGGCATCAGCTCCGCGCGGCCGTCCGGTGACGAGGGTGGTGCGACGCATGCACACGACATCCACCACCGTGTCTGATCTCTGCGTCATCTCGTCTATGCTCTGAGCGCACCGGCTGAGCGCGCTCCGGCTAGTGCCGGCAGGGCGCGCCGTCCCGCCGGTACGAACTCCCGGTCGCCGAACGGCTGGATGCCGGTCCAGGTGCCGGCGTCGTAGCGGAGGATCTGGCCGTGGCCGGTCATCCCGACGCACTGCCCGGCCAAACTGCAGGACAGCGACCGGATGGGACCGGTCGCGCCGGCGGGCTGGTTCAGTCGCCGCGCGGGACGGCCGGGTCGAGGCCGGCGATGGGGTTGATGCGGTGCCGTTCGGCGGCCGGAACGTGCAGGGCGTCGTACCGGGCGCGGGAGCGGTCCGCGAACCGGCGGGCGGCGCGGGGGCGGCCGAGGACGGCGGCGGTCTCGGCCAGACCGTCGTAGGCCCGGGCCTGCTCGTAGCCGCTGCCGCAGGAGGCGGCGCGCTCGATCGCCTGGCCGAACCAGCGGACCGCCTCGGGAGCCCGGCCGAGCTGCGCGTGCAGGCCGCCGAGGTTGTTCAGCGTCATCGCGGCGTCCAGCGGCAGGTGCAGCTCGGTGAACAGGGCCAGCGCGCGGCGCAGGTCGCGGTCTGCCTCGGCGAACCGGCGCAGCCGGGTCTGCGCCATCGCGATCGTGCGCAGCGTGATCCCGATGCCCCGGCCGGCATCCTGCCGCTCGTACAGCGCCAGGGCCTGCTTGCCGAGGCGGACGGCGACCGCGTCGCTGCCGGTGCAGTAGCCGGCCCAGGCCTGGTGGCCCAGGGTCGCGGCTTCGCCGTAGCCGTCGCCGAGCCGCCGGAAGATCGGCAGGGCCCGGCTGTACTGCTCACCGGCGGCGCGGATCTGGCCCCGCTCGATCAGCGCGAGCCCGAGGTTGTTGCGGGTCGCCGCGATCGCCCAGTCGTCGCCGGTCCGCTCGGCCGCGGCCAGCGCGTGCCGGTGCGTGTCCAGCCAGGCGTCCCGGGCCTTCGCCAGGAAGAAGTAGCCGCGCAGCATGTAGGCGAGCTGCCAGCAGGCGGCATCCCAGCCGCGGGCGGCGGCGAGCCGGCAGACGGCGACCAGGGTGTCCTGCTCGGCCCGGGCCCACTCACCGGCCGCGTCCGCGTCCGGGAACGGGCCCGGCGGCGCCGCGCCGGGGTACGGCTCGACCGGCGGCCGGTGCCGGTGCGGGGTGAGCTGCTCGTCGGCCCGGACCGCGGCGGCCAGGTAGCCGGTGACCAGCCGGCGCAGCGCGGAGTCGCGGTCCGGGCCGGGCAGGCCGGCGAGCAGCACCTCGGCCGCGTACGCCCTGGTCAGGTCGTGCAGCTGGTAGGCAGCCCCGCCGGCGGCCAGCAGCAGGTTGTCCTCGGCCAGCCCGCGCAGCTCGCGCTGGCAGACCCCCGGGGCCGTGTCCGCCAACCAGCCGGCCGCCTCGGCCGGGATCCGAGCCCCGGGCGCCAGGGTGAGCAGCGCGAGCAGCCGGCGCCGGGGCGCGGGCAGGCCGGCGCAGGACGTGGCCAGCACCGCGGTGGCGCTGCGCTCGCCGTCGTCCAGCTCGGCCAGCCGGGTCCGGCTGTCGTCCAGCCGGCGGGCCAGCCCGGCCAGGTCGGCGGCATCGCCGCGCTGACCGGCGGCGGCGATCCGGACCGTCAGCGGCAGCTGGCCGCAGCACCGGACGACGTCCGCGACATGCTCGTCCGTCGCGTCCGCCGAGCCCGTCGGGTCCGCCTGGTCCGCCGGGGCCGCCGGGGCCAGGCCGGCGACGGCCCGGAACAACGCGGTCGCCTCGGCCAACGGCAGCGGGTCGAGCCGGATCGGGTAGGCGTCGTCCAGCGCGGTGAGCCGGCGCCGGCTGGTGACCAGCAGCGCGCAGCCGGCACCGGCCGGGATCAGCGGCCGCACCTGGTCGGCCCGCCGGGCGTCGTCCACCACGACCAGGACCCGGCGGTCGTGCAGCACGCTGTGGTACAGCGCCGCCCGCTCCTCGGTGTGGGCCGGGATGACCCGCCCGGGCACGCCGAGCCGGCGCAGCAGCGTGTCGAGCGCGTCCGCGGCCGGCACCGCCGACCGGTCCGGGGCGTACGAGTGCAGGCCGACGAACAGGCAACCGCCCGGGAAGTCGGCGTCCAACAGGTGCCCGGCCAGCACCGCCAGCGCGGTCTTGCCGACGCCGCCCATACCGTGCAGCAGCACCACCGGGACGCTGCCGGCGGGCCGCCCCGGCCCGGCGAGCAGCCGGCGGATCAGCGCGAGCTCGGCGGCCCGGCCGGTGAAGTGCCCCGGGGCGGCCGGCAGGTCGAACGGCCGGGTGGGATCGGCGGCCGACCGGGCCCGGCGCGGTGGGACCAGCCGGCTCAGCTCGCCGCCGGTGCCCAGCGCGTCGTCGCAGCGCCGGGCCAGCATGTCGTTCGGCTGGGACATCCCGGTCTCCACCTTGCTCAGGTAGCCCCGGCTGTAGTGCACCAGCCTGGCCAGGCCGGCCAGGGACAGCCCACGCTCGGCCCGGGCCCGCCGCAGCGCCGACCCGAACGCCCCGCCCGCCGGACCGGCCGGACCGGCCGGCACGGCCACCGGACCGGCCGACACGGCCGCCAGATCGGCCGACACGGCTGCCGGACCGGCCGGCGCGGCTGCCGGACCGGCCGGCGCGGCAGGAGGCTGCGGCCGGGGCTCAGCCACGTCTGGTGTTTCCGGTCCGAGCACGCGACAGGAGACGGCTACCGGCGGTAGTAGCGATTTCGCACGCTGTGTGTAGCTGGGCGTCACCAGTCACCGCCTCTGGAGGGTCAACCATGGCCTGGATCTCCACTCCGCTCTCGCACCTGCGCCGGCTCGGCCGCCACCTGGGCCGGGCCCGGCAGCGCCGGCTGCTGCTCGAACTGGACCGCCGCGCCGCCTGGGCCACTCAGGCCCGGACCACGCCGACGATGTCGGGCCGGCAGCGCTGACGTGCCGCACCATTCCGTCTCCTCAATTCCCCGGCCGGCGGCCGACCCGCTGGCAATTATGCGCAGATCGGCGGCCGCCCCGGCGGGCCTGCCCAGCTATTGGCCGGGAACTGTCCGGCGGCCGCACTGATTCCATGTTTCCAGCTTCTCACCGGCGACAGGAAAGGTCTTATCAGGCGCCCGCGGCGGCGTCAGGATCGGTGGTGTCGGACCGGCGGATTCCACCGCTCCGACACCACTGAAAGGCCTATCCGGGAAGGAGGTGTCGAATATGGAGCCGCACGGGTTCATCGGGTTCGCCGTTGCGTTGTTCGACCTGGCGACGTTCTGGCTGCAGCTGCTGGCGTTCTGACGGCAGGAGCGCGCAGGTTGGCGACCGCCGCGCTCCCACCGGCCGAGCGACCTCGAATCAAGGCGCCGCCCAGCAGGGTAGCGCCGAACCGCACGGAAATGCCGGCCGCGACTATCCGCGGCCGGCATTTCACCCGTCCGGCACCGGCGGCCGGTAGTCGAGCCGGTAGGCGGGGCCGTTGTTCCAGGCCGCGCCGTACCCGCGGCCGATCGACAGGCCGGTGAACTGCTGCCGCAGCTCACCGCAGCCGTCCAACTCGACCGGCTCGCCGGTCAGCCCCTCGTCGACATCCCGCGGATAGCAGCCGCTGATCCGGCGCACGTCCACCGGCAGCCGGTCGGCGTCGAACCGGATCCGGAGCTCGAACGCGTCGCACCGGCGGTGTGAGGTGAAGACATAGTGCGTCCGCATCACCTGCCGCGGCGGCACCCGAAAGAGCAGCCCGTACTCGTGCCGCTCCCCCGCCGCGAGCGGGTGCGGCAGGCGCAACCGGAAGCGGAACCGGCTGTCCGTGTCGCGCTCCCGGCCGGCGATCATCACGCCGTAGAGCACCTCGAAATCCAGCTCATGCGGGTTCTCCCGGGCGGTCGGATCGCGCGGCAGGGTCAGCAGCGAGTCCAGCTCGGTCAGCCCGTCCCGGCTGGCCACCACGACCCGGCGTTCCAGCGCCTCCGGGGTGGGCCGGTCCAGCCGGAGCAGCGCGCCGAACCGCTCGATGTAGTACTCGTCATGGCCACTGGGCGGGCCGTCCGGCGGCGCTTCGACCAGCGCACCGGCCTGCTCGGCGAGCTGTGCCAGGGCGTCTTCCATCCGCCGCCGGGCGGTGCGGGTGTCCCGTTCCAGGACGCCGGCCAGCCATTCCGTCCGCTGCGCCAGGAATGGATGCCGGGCCTGCGGGTGCAGCGCCAGCGCGGCCTTTGCCGCCTTCGCCAGATCCGGTGGCAGCAAATCGGCCAGCGCGTTCAGCCGGTCGGTCAGCTTCTGCCGGACCAGGCCGGGCGGATCACCCGGCAACACCCCGGACAGTGCCCGCAGCCCCGGCCCGGCTTCCCGGTCGAGGTTGACCAGATTTATCCCGCGGCCCTTGCGGAGCGTCTTGAGTTCGGTCAGCAGATCGTGCCTGTCGTCCCCCATTCAGGTTCCTCCAGTCACGACCTACCGGTTCCCGACGGCCGTCAGTTTAGCGACGCGGAGCGGGCCGCCGGGCCTTTCCGCGAGCACAGAATCTGGCCAGCGACTGTCCACCGACCGGCGCTCTGTCCAGGAAGTCGCCTTACCGGCACGGCGGCGCCGGGTGAGGATCCCGGTATCGAGATGCTGACCGCCGCGGCCGCAAAGGAGGGCGCTTGTGCGCCACCGTTGGCAGTGCGGGTTGTCCCAGCCGGGCACGCCGTCCGGCCGGTATGGGGGGATGGCCGCGGCGGTCGGCAGCTCGAATGCGCGGCCGGCCGCGGACAAAGGCCGCCGGCATTGACCCGGCGCACGATCGGCGTCGACCTGGGAACGACATATGCGGTAGTGGCGGCGCACACCGGCGGTGGCGAGCCACAGGTCATTCCGAACCGGCACGGGCAGCGGAAGACCCGGTCGATCGTCGCGTTTCCGGGCGGCCCACCGGTGGTCGGCGAGCCCGCCGCCGGCTGCCCACCGGGCGCGGTCGTGCGCTGCGTCAAGGAGGTCGTGGGCGACCCGAGCTGGCGGTTCCGGTCCGGCGACCGGTCGTACCGGCCGGAGGAGATAGTGGCGATGATCCTGGCCCGGCTGGCCGCGGACGCCGCGGCGGCCCTCGGCGGCCCGGTCACCGACGCGGTGCTGACCGTGCCGGCCAGCTTCGACGCGGCCGCGCGCCGGGCGGTCGAGAACGCCGCGGGCATCGCCGGCCTGCGGGTGGCCACGATCCTGGCCGAGCCGACCGCCGCCGCCCTGGCCTACGCGGCCACCGTCGGCGGCACCGTGCTGGTCTACGCCCTCGGCGGCGGCGCCTTCGACGCCAGCGTGCTGCGGCTGCGCCCGGACGGCGTCGAGGCGCTGGCCAGCCGGGGCGACCGCGCGCTCGGCGGCTGGGACTGGGACAACGCGCTGATGCGGCTGCTCAGCCGGCGGCTGGTCGCGGCCGGCGGCCCGGACCTGGTGCGTGCCTCCGACGCGGACGAGGCCTACCTGCGCGGCCGCGCGGAGGCGGTGAAGCACCGGCTCAGCACGGCCCACCGGGCCGACGCGGTGCTGCGGCGCGACGCCGTGGCCTGGCGGGTCCCGGTCACCCGGGCCGAGTTCGAGGCCGCGTCGGGTCCGCTGCTGGACCGCACCGCGCTGCTCGTCCGCCGGACCCTGGCCGACGCCGGGCTCGACGCCGGCGGGCTCGACCGGGTGCTGCTGGTCGGCGACGGCACCGGCATGCCGATGGTCCGCCGGATGCTCCGGCAGACCCTGGGCGTGCCGCTGGACCGCTCGATCCGCCCGGACGAGGTGGTCGCGCTCGGCGCCGCCCTGCTCACCCCCACCCTGCCCACCGGCCGCCGGCCCAGCCCGGCCGGGACGGCCGGAGCTACCGAGCCGGCCGGGACGGCCGGGATGGCCGGGATGGCCGGGATGGCCGGGGGCGCGCCGGGGGTGCGGGAGGTCGCCACGCTCGGGCTCGGGGTGCTGGCCCGGGACGCGGACACCGGCGCGGTCCGCAACGTGGTGGTCGTCCCGGCCGGCGCCCGGCTGCCGGCCGAGGGGCGGACGACGGCCACCACCAGTGAGGACGGACAGACCCGGGCGCTGATCGAGGTGACCCAGGGCGACTCGCCCCGGCCCGGGGAGGTCCGCGTGCTCGGTCGCCAGGTGGTGCCGCTGCCGGCCGGGCCGGCCGGCACCCCGATCGAGATCGCCTGCTCGTACGGCGCCGATCAGTTGCCGTACGTGGCGGCGATCGTCGCCGGCCGGTCCACCGGCCGGCGCCCGGTCCGGGTGGACAGCGCGATGACCGGGCCGGAGGTACGCGCCGCCGCCGACCGGCTGGCGGCGCTGCTATCCGTCGACCCGCCGTTCCGATAGCACCCGGAAAAGCGGCCGGGCCGGGCCGGGCAATTTCTGGCCAACAACTGTCCGGCGGGTGGCGAGATTGTCCAGCGCCGGAGTTCTGGGTTCCGGTCCGCCGGCGCGGCACCGTCGGCATTCTGGGGCGCGCACCACTGGGGGAACGCACAATAGATTGTGAGTGATCGATGAATGACTATTCCGGGGGGCCGAACCAGGCCGATCAAGGGCCACCCCTGCCACATCCGGAAGCTCGGGACGAGACCACCCGCCTGCTGTCGGCGGCGGCCCATCTCAATCCAGACTTCTGCACGCTGGCGATCCGGGAGTTCCTGACCGAACCGCTGCGGGCGGTCATCCCATCGCCGGGCGTGAACGACGAAGCGGTACTCCGCGAGGCAGTGGCGGCGCGGGCCAGGCGGCGCTGGCGGGACGGCGCGCTCGCGCTGCTGCTGATCGGGTTCGGGGCGCTCAGTCCCGTCCTGCTGGCGGCCTGGATCAGTTCCGCCGCGATGTGGTGTGGAATCGGCCCGCGGCGCCGGCACCTGGACTCGGTCCGGCGGAACCGGCCGGGCGCCGCGGCATATGCCGCCGCGTTCGTCGTCATCTCGGCGCTGTTCCTGGTCGGCGCGGCGGCCTGGGTGCAGGACCAGACCAGCGGCGCCAACCCCGACTTCGGCGGCTTCGGCACCGGTCAGCCGGCCCAGCCCAGCGGCGGGTTCGGCGTCCGGACGCTGATCGCCGTGCTGCTGGGGCTGGTCATCGCCGCGGCGCTGATCACCGACCGGCTGCTGGTCTGGTCGCTGCTGACCAGGACCTTCCGGCGCGGCCGGTTCAGCGCCCTGCCGAAAGCCGGCGAGTGGCCACGCACCTTGGGCGCGAGCGGGGCGGCCGGCCGGCTACTGCGGCAGCGGTCCGCCATCCCGCGCGGGAACGTGGTCGTCTACCTGGACGACAAACCGTTCGTCGGCTCGGGTGACCAGTTCTCCACCTGGTCGATCGCGATCCCGCTGGAATCGGCCGACCAACCGAACGGGAACGGGTCGGCGCCGCCCGGGGCCAAGCGGCTGCCGAACGCGTTCCCGCTGTCCGAGCTGTACGACCACATCGGCGGGTATCTCGGCGAACTGCGCAACTCCCTGCCGGCGCTGTCGCCCAGCTACCGGCTCAGCGCGCTGGAGCAGTTCGAGACGCTGTTCGTACCGGCGGTGGAGCTGGTGACGAATTTCGGCAGCCCGGCGGCGAACCTGGTGCTGCCGCGCCCCGACCAGGCACCGGCGCCGCGGATCGATCCGCGGTACGCCCGGCAGGTCGCCGAACAGCCGATCGAATGGCTGCGCTACTACCGCGGCTTCCAGGTCGAGGCGTGGGACCGGGACCTGGTCGTGTCGGTATTCCTGCACGTCGGCGCCGACCGGGACATGCTCTATTTCGAGTGCACCCCGTGTGTGCTCGCCCCGATCTACTCGGGCTACCGGGCGATCGACACGCTGTCCGACCGCTCCCGGGTGGCACCGATCCTGGACGCGGTCGGCAGCCTGCTGGTGCTGCCGATGTCCATCCTGCCCCGGCTCGGGCACGCGTTCCGGTCGACCAGGCCAGCCCGACAGGACGACAAGGAGTACACCGCCGACCGGTACGGCGCCCGGTACAGCCTGCGCGAACTGGTCGCCCAGGACACGCTGACCGACTACCTGAAGATCCGGGACGTGGACCGGTACCTGATGCTCATGCAGGACCGGATCTTCAAGGCGACGGCCGAGTTCCTGGACGCCCGCGGGATCTCGTCCAAGGTGTTCCGGGAAAAGGCGAACATCATCCAGAACAACGCGTACAACAATTTCGACCAGCGGAACTCGAACTTCAGCGGCTCGATGTTCGGCACCCTCAACGTCAACCACAACAATCCGGCCCCGGCCCAGCCGGCGTCGGCGTAACACCGGCCGGACCATCGCTGGATCACCCGCTGCATCACCCGCTGGGGCGGACGGCTCAGGACGCCCGCCCCAGCGCGGCGAGCCCGGCGAACCGGGACTCGTCGAGCCACCCGTCGCCGCGGGTGTCGACCCGGCAACCAGCCCGGGCCAGCCGCTGCGCGATGTTCTTCAGCTTCACCGTCGACCCGTCGATCTGGACGAAATCCAGCCCGGCGGTATCCGAGAACGCCCGCACCGGCCCGACCTGGACCAGCACCGTCCGCTCCGGGTGCAGCGCCATCGCCATCCCCGCCTCGAACAGCACGTTCGCCCGCGGCTGGCCGGTCAGCACGCGTTCGTGCGGCAGGTCGCCCGACTGCCACAACGACTCGTGCAGTACCGCGAAGTCATCCGGCGTCAGCAGCACGACCACCGCGGCGGCCAGCGCGAAACCCTCCCGGACCACCTCCAGTACGTGCGGCGCGGCCTTTCCGGTCAGGTCGACGATCTTCTCCCAGTCGAGTGGCTCCAGATCCAGTTCCCGGAGGAACCCGGACATCGCCCGATTGACCGCGAGATCCCGACCCTGGACGACGAATACCCGCCGCTCGAATGGCGCCACGACCGGCTGCCTCCCGGCGCCGGCCGCCTCGCCGCTATTCACCGAGACGGTGCCGAACATGGAGTTGTCGAACGTACTGCCCTGCATATTGAAGTGGTTATCCCCGGTCATGGGTAAAGCGTACCGGCCGGCGCCGGCACTGGCCGGCGAAATCGACCGCCGGTACCTTCAGGTCAGCTCGAGTCACCGGCCCGTGGTGGTGTCGACCACCTGCCCGGCCGGCGGGAGGGACAACTGCACCGGGCGGTTGAAGTCGAGGAAGTCGATCGTGCCGCTGTCGCTCTTCGGAGCGAGCGACTGCAGCCGCAGCGGGTAGGGCTGCCCGGTGCCGGCGGCGACATAGAGCGAGTTCCCGTCCGGGTCGGCCAGCTTCACCGCGTCGAGGCCGCGCAGCGTCACCCGGCTGCTCGCCGGGGTGCCGACCAGGCCCTGGTCGAAGACCTCCTTGCTGAACGCGGCGATGTCGGTGAACGTGATCACGTCGGCGAAGTCCTTGTCCTTCGTGGACACCTTGACCCACTTGCCGACCAGCAGGCTCGCGCCGGCACCCGCGCCCAGCTTCCGCCAGACCGCCTCGGTGGCCTTGATGTACGCGGCCTTCCCGATCCGCAGCAGCTGGAACGTCTGGCCGTCGACGGTCATCGTGCCGATGGCGCCCCGGCTGCCGACGATCCGGAGGTCCATCCGGACCGGCTGGCCGGCGGACCGGACGTCGGCCCGGATCCGCACGGTGGCGGCCTTGCTGAGCGCCAGCCTGGCCCGGCTGACGATCTGGTCCGGCGGCAGCGCCGCGACGCCGTTCCCGGCCGGCCGCGCGGTCGGCGACCCGGGGGCGGTCGCGGCCAGGCGGTCGGCGGGCTGGCCGCGGCCCACCGTCGCCTCGCCGGCACAACCGGCCAGCAGCGCTGCCGCCGCGGCGGCAACCGTGAGCACTCGAACTGAACGCACGTCGTTCCTCCTCGCAGCGCCGCCCGGCGCGGCGCGGTCCGAAGCGTGCTGGACGCGACTTCCGGCCGGCTGCCGTCCGACTGCCGTCAACCTGGCGCGACTGCGCTGCTACCCGGGGTCAGGGGCGATGGCTGGGGGCGGCGAACCGCCCGCTGCCGTCGGGGGCGCTCCACCGGGGCGGTTCGGCCCCACGCCGGCGCGGGCGCACGGCGAGGATGACCGCGTGGATGGTGCCGCCGAGCCAGGACGTGAACAGCGCGATGATGGCGAGCGCCGCGTCCGGGCCGTCCGGCGCGTCCGGGTCGAACAGCAGGAAGAACGTCGCGACCAGGGCCAGGTACCCGACCGACGCGAGCAGCAGCCATTGGCTGCGCCGCCAGGTGGCGAACCAGCCGATCGCGATGAACGTCGCGAGCCCGGCCGTACCGAACGGGACCACCGCGGCCAGCGCGCCGCGCCCCATCAGCCGCCACCAGCCGACGCGCACCGGCCGAGCCGGCGCCGCCCGGCCGCCCGGCCCCTCCCAATGGCCCGGGCCGGTCCAATCGCCCGGGTCCGGCCAACCGACCGGCCCGGCCCAACCACCCGGCCCGGACCAACCCGCCGGTCCCGGCCAACCTGCCGGTCCCGGCTGCGGCGGGATCGGAGACGGGGACGGGGACGGAACGGGGGACGGGGCCACCGGCGGGGGCGGGCCGGCCAGGGTGGGGTCCGCGCGGAGGATGCGTTGGTGCAGGTCGCGCAGGCGGTCGCCGGGCTCGACGCCGAGCTCCTCGGCCAGGAACTGGTGCGCCTCGCGGTACCCGTCCAGCGCCTCGGCCTGCCGGCCGGAGCGGTACAGCGCGAGCATCAGCAGCGCGCGGGGCTCCTCGCGCAGCGGGAAGTCGGCGACCAGCCGGACCAGCTCGGGCACCAGCTCCCGGTGCCGGCCGGCGGCCAGCCCGATCTCGGCGAGCAGCTCCCGGGCGACCGCGATGTCCTCGACCAGACGGCGCCGGGCGGCATCGAACCCGGCCCCGGGCAGCCCGGCCAGCGGCTCGCCGGCGACCAGGGCGAGCGCGGCACCGAGCAGCGCCTCGGCGCCGGGCAGGTCGCCGCCGTCCCGGGCGGCCCGGGCCTGCCGGAGCAGGTCGGCGTGCCGGTCCACGTCCAGGCCGCCGGGTTCGAGCGGGATCCGGTAGCCGGCGTCGGTGCGGACCAGCAGCCGGGCCGGGGCCCGCGGCGACCGCTCCGGCTCCAGCACCCGGCGCAGCCCGGCGATGTACTTCTGCACGGTGTTGACGCCGTTCTCGGGCGGCTCGTCCGGCCAGACGGCGGCGACGATCCGGTCGATCGAGACCGGGGTGCCGCGGGCCAGCAGCAGCACGGCCAGCACCGCGCGCTGCTTGCCGGGCCCGAGGTCGAGCTCCTGGCCGGCGCGGTGCGCCCGCAGCGGACCGAGCAGGTCGAACCGCGGCGGTTCCGCCTCCTCGACCATCCAGCGCCTCCAGCCACACCACGACAGTGCCGTCGCAGTATGCCCCGGTACGGCCGGGGGCCCGAACTCCGCGCGGCGGCGTCCGGGCCCTCGGCATAACCGGCCGGCTACTCCAGGATGTGGCCGCTGATCGCGTCCGCGGACGCGACCAGGGAGCTCGCCTGCTCAGCCGGGACCGTGCCGGCGCCGGCCAGGTCGTTCACCTGGGTCGTGAACGCGGTCACCGCGGAGACCGCCTGATCCCGCTGACCGGCCCGGTACCGGGCCGCCGCCTGGGTCAGGTGCGTGGTCAGCGCGTTCTTCGCACCCCCGTCGGACAGCGCGGCGACGTCCGTCCGCACGCTGTCCAGCTGGGCCATCACCGGCTCGATGTCGAAGATCTGGAACTCCTTGACGCCGACCCCGAAGGTGCCCTGCCGGGTCACCAGCACCCGGAACTGCCGCGCCACCAGCGGCGTGAAGCTGACCTGGTTGTAGTTCGGCGCCGGGGTGGCCGGCGACCGCACCTGGCCCGGTACGTCCGTCCAGGTGCTGCCGTTGAGGAACTGCACGGTGTACGCGGACGGCTCCCGGTAGGTGTTGCCGCCCGAACCGAACGCCTTGTTGTTGTAGAAGTAGAGCTTCACGTTGTTCACCCGGGTCGCGGCGCCGAGGTCGACCTGCA
Organism: uncultured Actinomycetota bacterium; assembly: GCA_963714145.1. Taxonomy (GTDB): domain Bacteria; phylum Actinomycetota; class Actinomycetes; order Mycobacteriales; family CADCTP01; genus JBBWZH01. The sequence continues at coordinate 7,106,666 of OY970235.1, forward strand.
ACCAGTCCTGCGTGTTCGGCGAGCCCTGGTCACCCCAGATCGGGTTGGTGCCGACGAACCCGCCCGAGGTGACCGGTGGGGCGCTGGTGGTGAACCCGTCCACCGCGTTCGCCGGGCTGGTCGCCTGTGCGGCCGGGGTGGTCGTGGTGAACGACGCGGTGGCCGCCTTGCCGCGGGCCAGGTTGATCGTCGCGCCCGACCCGGTGGCGCCGGTCAGGTTCACGCCGGCCTTCTGGAAGCCGTCGGTCAGCCGCGCGTTGCCGGCCAGCGACACCTCGGTCGCCCGCGCCAGCGGTCGCGCCGCGCTGAACTGCACCGCGGTGCCGCTGCCGTCCAGCACCGTGACCGCGCCGGTGGCCGAGTTCCAGCTGGCGTGCGCCAGGCCGGCCAGCGTGAAGATCCGGACCCCGTCCAGGTAGACCGAGTAGCCGGCCGGCGCCTGCGGGTAGAAGGTCGTACCGCCCGGCCGCTGCCAGACCACGGTCATGTTGCTGCCGTGGTAGCGGAGGTTGTTCAGGGTGAAGTGGTCGTAGCCCAGGTCGATGGGCCACAGCTCCAGCGTGTTGTCGAGCCGGGGCCGCAGGCCGACCAGATCCTCGGTGAACATCCAGTTGAACGAGCCGAGCACGTCGTGGTGGATGAACGAGCGGCCCAGCGTCCGGGCGGTCGGGTTCCAGTTGAAGAAGAACTCGTTGTTGTCCGGGAACCGGTTGTCACCGCCGACGTCCTCGTTCCAGGCCAGCCACTCGATCAGCTTCCGGTACATCTCCGGGGTGATGAACTGCGACGGGTAGTCGCGCAGCGCCTTCGAGTAGAGCCGGGCCTGCAGGGTCGCGTTGATGTTGGAGAAGTTGTTGGACTGGCCGGCGGCCGCCGGCGAGCAGTTCGCCCCGCAGGCGATCTCGGCGGCCTTGTCCGCCTGGTTGGCGGTGTAGACCGGCATGATGCCGAACTCGTTCCGGTCCGCGTAGTACCGCAGCGCCTGCTTGAAGTCGTCGGTGTTCGGCGCCACGCCGTCGATGAACGGGGCGAAGTTCTGCTGGTCCTTCCAGCAGATCAGGCTGCCGGTGGTCAGGTCGCGCTGCAGGAACACCTTGCCGGGACAGGTGATCGTCGGCTTTGCCGCCGCCGTGGACACCACCGTCGCGGTCCGACCGTTGCCGGACGAGTCGGTCGCGGTCGCGCCGGACGCCTCGTCGAACCGGTACGCGGCGACGTTGCCGGCGCCCTGCTGGCCACCGGCGAGCGCGGCGACCTCGGTGCCGGACAGCGCCCGGTTGTAGATGTTGAAATCGTCCACAGTGGCCGTCAGGAACGGGTCGTTGTACTGCGACCGCCCGATCCAGTTGTTGCCGGTGTTGCCGAGGCTGGACGGGCGCAGCGTGATGTTCGCGTTGGTGCCGACCACCGCGCCGTTGACGTACAGCGTGCCGGTGTTGTTGTCGGACAGCGTCACGGCCACGTGCGACCACGCGTTCAGCGGCAGCGTGCTGGTGCCGTTGATCTGCTGCTCGGCCCCGCCGCCCCCGGTCGTGATCGCGAAGCGGATCGGTCCGCCGCCCGCGCTCACCGTGAGGAACATGTTCGCGGTGGTGCCGGTGCCGAAGTCGAAGACCCGCGACCAGGCGGTGTTCGCGCCCGGGTTCACCCACGCCGAGATGGTGAAGTCGGACAGCCCGGAGACGATCCCGGCCGGCATGTTCACCGACTCGTTCTGCCCGCACAGCCGCAGCGCGCCGGCGCCGATCCGGCCGGTGGCCCGGGCCCCGGTCGCGGCGCAGCTCAGCCCGCTGCCGGTCGGGGAGTTGGTGACCGGGCCGGCCGCCCACAGGTTGGTCAGGATCGAGTTCTTGACCTGGTTGGCGATCGTGGTCATCTCGTTCGCCTTGGCGGTGTTGCCGAGCAGGTTGTACTCCGCCGCGGCGGCCAGCGCGCCGGAATACCACAGCGACGTCTCGGTGCGGTTCTGCGGCCGGGTGCCGTAGTAGCCGAAGGCGACCGAGTCGGCGTCGTTGCCGGGCAGCGTGCCGGCCGAGTACTCGATCAGGTTGTCGCGGTTGGTGTCGAACTTGGCCAGCGTGCCCTTCACGTCGCACTCGGCGTACTTGGCCAGGTTGGTCACGATGGCCGGCGGGCCGCCGTGCACCAGGTAGCTCTGCCAGGCCTCGGCCGCGGTCCACTGCTCGTAGGTGTTGTTCCAGTTCCCGGTGTTGCCGGGGTTGTCGTGGAACGCCTGGCAGCCGGATTCCTCGCCCTGGGACAGCCACGGCCCGTACGAGGCGAGCGGGTCGCGGTAGTACTTGAGGTCCTGCATGCGCATCGGGACGGTCAGCGAGATCTGGTTGTTGTAGCCGAACGCGCCCTCGAGGTCGACCGGGAACTGGTAGTCGTTGCCCGGGATGTTGCCGTCGAACGAGTTGAACCGGTTCTCCCAGAGCCGGTAGTACGAGATCTTCTCCACGTTCTTGTCGGGCAGGTCGAGGTACGGGACGTTGCCCACCCAGAACAGGTTGTACTCCTTCATCTGGGTGAGCCAGGCGGTGTTCGGGTCCAGGGCGCGGAAGCGCTGGTAGTCGGTGGCCGACGCCGGGATCTCGTTGGCGAGCGCGCCGAGCTGCACCTTCACCGTGGTCGACGCGCCCGGTGCGAGCGAGACGGTCCGGGTCAGGTTGGTGCCGCTCACCGTGAAGCCGTCGCCGCTGAACCGCGGGAAGATCGTGGTGAGGCCGTACCGGATGGTCACCGCGCCGGTGAGCTCCGCGCCCGCCGCCGTGGTCGCGATCGGGGAGGTCGCGGTGAGCGTCACCGAGGTGGTGTCGGAGCCGGTGTTGGTCAGCGTCAGGTTGGTGACCGCGACGTTGTTGTCGGTGATGAACTTCTTCTCCCCGACGGTCAGGCCGGTCCGACTGAAGGCCGCCGAGTAGTAGCTCGGGAACTGCATGCGCTGCCCGGTGTTCTCGGTCAGCGCGGCGCCGGAGACCGCGACCGTGTAGAGGTCGCGGAGGGTGGCCGGCGTGGTCGGCGCGAGCGGCTGCCGGTAGGCCCAGCCGTTGCCCTGCCCGCCCTGGCCGTTGTCGGTGGCGCTGGACGAGCCGAAGCCGAGCCGGGCCGGCGAGTGCGTGTACATGAACAGCGCCCGGCCGCGGGTCAGCAGCGAGGTCTCGCCGGCCCCGTTCGAGAACGGCCGGGCCAGGATGCGGTCGAACCAGAACGAGGTCCCGCCGGCGGCCAGGTCCGCGTTGTAGATCGCCTGCAGCATGCTCTGGCTCGGGTTGTACGCCGCCGGCTCGGCCGGTATCGGGGTGGCCGAGCCGGTGAACGTCGGCGTGCCCGGGTCGACCGCCGGCGGGATGGCCGCCGGCACCGGCTCCGCCCCGGCCGTACCGGAGCCGGTGCTGAGCAGCAGTCCAGCGACGAGCGCGGCGCAGGTCCCGAGCACGGTCGCCCGGCGCGCCTTTTTCTGCGTGGTGAGCCTGGACAAGGCGGTAACCCCCTGATGTAGCGGCGTCGGCCGGGTGGGTCGGGTGGTCAGCGACTGCCGGGTCGGCGGCAGCCGGGTCGGTGGACGATCAGTGGCTCAGCGCGCGCCCGGCCGCGACTGCCGCGCGCTCACCGGTCGCGCGGCGGGCGTTGATCTTGGCGAGGATGCCGGCGCCGCGGTCGTTCGGGTCCAGGTCGGCCGTGCTCTTGCCGCCGGCGGTGCTGCCGGTGGCCTTGCCGGCGGCTTTGCCGGCGGCGGCGGAGCCGGCGGGTGCGGTCAGTTCGGCGCACTGGCCGGTGGCGCCGCCGCGCAGCCGGTTGCCCGAGCCGGTCAGCGCGGCGTCGTTGTCCACACAGGCCAGCGCGCCCCGCACGACGTTGTCGCTGACCGTCACCGGCGCGTGGTTGCCGGTCAGGCTCAGCGCGCCGGCGAACACGTCGAACCCGCAGCCGGCCAGCGGCGCGGACGCGCCGATCTGCAGCACACCGCCGTCGGCCGCGCCGCTGAACGCGACGTCGCCGTCGATCTCAGAGGTGCAGACCACGCTGCCCAGCGTGGCGTCGGCGACCGTGACCCTGCCCCCGATCACGCTGTCGTACAGGTCGGTGAGCAGGTCGCCGGTGGTGCTGAGGTTCCGCGCGATCCGGGCCGACCGCAGGTAGGTCTCGCCGTTGGTCGAGGTGATGCTGCCGGCGAACGCGGTACCGGTGCTGTACGCGAAGCCGGCCCCGGTGACCGTGAGGTTCCCGCCCAGCGTGCCGCCCTCGGTGTAGAGACCGAAGCCGCTGTTCAGCCGGGTCGCGCCGGCCACCGAACTGCTGGTGAGATTGGCGAACCCGTTGCCCTGCACGGTCAGCGTCCCGCCGAGCGTCGACGTGGTGAGGATCAGGTTGGCGTCGGCGCGCACCGTCGTGTTGCCGGTGACGGTCACATCGATCAGCTCGCACGACTCGCCGGCGGGCACGAACAGGTCACCCGGCACGGTCACGTCCGAGGCGGTCCCCGTGCAGGAGGTAACCAGGCCGGCTCGCGCCGGCCCGGCGGCTGCGACAAGGCAGGCCGCAGCCGCCGTTAATACGACTCCGGCGACACCTGCTCGTTGGTAGCGCATGGCGATCCTCTCCTCATGGCGGTGAGTGGCGGAACGGTCAGGCTGGGCGGTCGGGGTTGGACGGTCGGGGTTGGACGGTCCGGCCGGGTTGGTCCGGCCGATTGGTCCGGCCGGACCGCCGGCCGGACCAGGAACAGGTCAGGCGGGCAGGGTGGACTGGCTGGCGGCGGTCATCACCCGCTGCCGTTCGGTCCGGCTGAGCAGGCCCTGCGCCTGCCAGTCGGCCGACACGGTGGTCACCGCCCGGACGAACGCCGCCTGGTCCCGGAACGGCGCGCCGTCCCAGACCGCGTCCAGGAAGCTGAGCCCGCCGGCGCGCTGCCGGTTCGGCACCCCGGAGTCCACCGTGCCGAACACGATCTGTGGCTCGGCCCGGGTGAAATAGCCGTGGTACGGGCTGGTGTCGCCGATGAAGAACGGCGCCAGCACGAAGCCGTTCGTGTTGAACGTCATCGGCGCCCCGGTCGGCGTGGCCCCCCGGGCGAGATCACCGGACAGTCCCAGGTTCCGGTAGAAGCCCAGGTTCAGGTACGAGGTGGTGCTGTTCTTGACGACCATCGGCACCGGCCCGTACGCGATGCCCTGCCGGGACTGGAGGTCCAGCGCCCGCTCGGCCCGCAGCGTGAACGGCATCGCGATGTCGACGGTGTCACCCGGCGCCCAGGTCCGGCTCACCGCCACGTACGAGCCGGGCACGGCGTCGGCGGCCGCGCTCACCCCGTTGACCCGGAGCTGGTAGCCGGCCCGCACCCAGTACGGCACCCGGAGCTTCAGGGTGAGCGGCCCGGAACCGTTGACGGTCAGCCGTACCGTGCCGGCGGGGTTGGTCGGGTAGTCGGTCGCCTGGGTGACCGTGAAGCCCTTCTCCGCCCACCGCAGGGTGGAGGCCAGGTACAGGTTGACGTACAGCGTCGAGTCGTCGACCGAGCGGAAGTAGATGGAGTCCTGGAACTTGGCGTGGCTCTCCAGGCCGGTGCCGCCACAGCAGGTGCCGAGGTTGCCGTAGCCGCGCACGACGCCCGGCGCCATCGCGACGAAGTAGGTCAGCAGCGGGTTGCTGGTGCTGTCGGTGTCCCGCCGGGACGCCAGGATCTGCCCGTACAGCGCGCGCTCGTAGTACTGCATGTACTTCGGGTCGGCGGTGTGGAAGAACAGCTGCCGGCTCAGCTTGAGCATGTTGTAGACCGGGCAGGTCTCCGCCTGGTTCGGCGGCATGGTGCCGGCGATGACGTCGCGTTCGCCGAAGTACTCGCCGACCCCGGCGATGCCGCCGTCGATGTAGGTCCGGTGGCCGACCACCATGTTCCAGAAGTTCGCGGCGGCGGTGAGGTACTTCTGCTCGCCGCCCCGGTCGAAGAGGTTGAGATAGCCGATGAACTGCGGGATGTGCTGGTTGGCGTGCCGCCCCGACGGCGGAGTTCCGGACGGCCCGAGGATGTCGACGTCCGCGACGGTGGCGTCGAGCAGCACCGTGTTGTCGAAGGCCTTCGCCGCGGTCAGGTAGTTGGCGTTGCCGGTGAGCGCGTGCAGGTCGGTCATCAGGTCGTTCATCGCGTTGTACTCGCCGGCGATGTAGATGCCCCACATGGTGTCCAGCTGCGGGCGGGTCAGCCGGCCCAGCCGGCTGACGGCCCAGTCGGCCATGCCGAGCACCAGCTCGCGGGCCTGCGCGTTGCCGGCGAGCTGGGACGCGTCCAGCAGCCCGCGCATGATCATGTGCGTGGTGTACCAGGGCGCCCAGATCCCGGATCCGCTGTACGTGCAGTACTCCTCCAGCCGGATGAACTGCGATTCCCGGTAGGCGGCCAGGAATCCCGGATGCCGCTGGCCGTCGTTCGGCCCGACCACGGTCGCGTGCTGGCCGCGCCCGGACGAGTCGAGCGCGTCCCGGCCGCCGGCCTCGGCGAACCGGTACCAGGCGACCTTGCCGGCCAGCCCGGCGTCCGCGCTGGCCACCAGCGCCTGTATGTCCACTGTGGACAGCGCTCGGCTGTAGACCTGGAAGTCGCTCAGGTCCGCCTGCAGCCACTGCACCGAGCGCTGCGGGAACTGGCCGCGGCCGATCCGGTTCACCGTGGTGGTGCCCAGGTCGGCCGGGCGCAGCGTCATCGCGGTGTTGCTGGCGACCGCGCTGCCGTTGACGTAGAGGGTTCCGGTGGTGCGGGACAGGGTGACCGCGACGTGCACCCAGCTGCCGGTGGGCAGCGGCGCCGTGGCGTTGATCCGCTGCTCGCCGGCCGCGCCGCGGGTGGTGATCCCGAACCGGGGGCCGCCGGTCGACTCGTGCACCGACAGGTACATGTGCGTGTCCGCGTCGGTGCCGAAGTCGAAGACCCGGCTGGACGTGCTGCGCTCACCGAGCTTCACCCAGGTGGCGATGGTGAAGTCGGTCAGGCCGCGGACGACGCCGACCGGCAGCGACAACGAGTCGCAGTCGCCGACGTTCCCGGTCGGGCAGCCGGACAGCCGGACCGCGCTGCCGAACCGGCCGGCCACCCGCGGGGTGGGCGCCGCCGCAGTGGCGGCCAGCGCGTTGCGGCACTCGCCCAGGCCGGCGACCAGCGCGGCCAGCTTGTTCTGGTAGACCACGTCGCCGGTGCCGGCATAGGCCAGCGCCAGCGCGCTCAGGTAGTGGCCGGTGTAGTGCCCGCGCAGGTTCCCGGTCGGGTCCTCCCAGGCGCCGGGGCCGCGGGTCGCGCCGTTGGTGGGCAGCCCCGCGTTGACCCGGAAGTTGTAGAGCATCGTGTCGACCGGGTAGCCGCGCAGGAAGTTGAGGATCCGCTCCCGCTTGTCCGCGAACAGCCCCGGCGCCAGCGCGACCCGGTCGTTCCCGAACGGGCGCACCTGCCAGCTCGCCGGCACCGGCAGCTCGGTCACCGCCGCGGTGGCGGCGCCCGCTGGGGCTTCGGCACTGGCCGGCCCGGCAAGCCGCGGGTAGATCACCGCACCTGCGGCCAGCGCGCCGGTGCGCTGCAGAAAGGCCCGGCGGTCGAATGGACGGGAAGACACCTGGCCCACCTCCTCGGTTTCCTCGCAAACGGTTTCGGAACTGGGACGAGCAGGCTCGCTACCGTTCAAACTTGCACCGGGCGGAGGATCCGCCCGAGCGTTAACCAGAGGAGGAGATAGGTACGAAAACCTTTTCGGACGTGTAGCGGGACTGTAAGCGCGTTGTTTCCGGCATGTCAAGCGTCAGCAAGCCACTGACCAGGGCGAACACGTACAGTGCGGGGCACGGAGCCCGCGCGGGCGACCCGCCAACCAGTGGCTCTACCGTCCGAAAGGGATTTTGTGGCCAAGCAACGTGCCGGGCTGGTGACTCTCAGCGATGTGGCCCGGCGGGCCGGTGTCTCGGTCGCGACCGCGTCCAAGGCACTGAACGAGCGCGCCGAGGTCGCCGCGGAGACCCGACTGCGCGTGCTGCGCGCTGCCGACGAGCTCTCCTTCCAGCCGAACGCGCTGGCCCGCGGCCTGATCTCGGGCCGGACCCGGACCGTCGGGCTGCTCACCGACGAGCTCGGCGGCCGGTTCGCCATCCCGATCCTGCTCGGCGTGGAGAACACGCTGGGCAGCAGCCAGATGTCGGTGCTGCTCTGCGACGCCCGCGGCGACGCGATCCGCGAGCAGCATTACGTCCGGACGCTGCTGGCCCGGCAGATCGACGGCCTGATCGTGCTCGGCGAGTTCAACGACATGCGGCCGTCGCTGACCAAGGGCATCCCGGTGCCGGTGGTGTACGTGTACTGCGAGTCCGACGACCCGGACGACCTGTCCATCGTGGCCGACGACAAGGGCGGCGCCCGGCTGGCCATCGAGCACCTGATCGGCCTCGGCCGGCGCCGGATCGGGCACATCACCGGCGAGGAGTCCTACCGCGCCGCCCGCGACCGGGTCACCGGCGTCCGCGAGGCGCTGGCCGAGGCCGGCCTGCCGCTGGCCGGCGAGCCGCTGTACGGCGAGTGGGGGCAGCGCTGGGGCCGGCACGCCGCCCGGACGCTGCTGGCCGCGCAGCCCGACCTGGACGCGATCTTCTGCGGCAGCGACCAGATCGCCAGCGGTGTCGCGGACACGGTGCACGACCTGGGCCGGCGGATCCCGGACGACATCGCGCTGGTCGGCTACGACAACTGGGCGATCTTCGCCGCCGAGTGCCGGCCACCGCTGACCACGGTCGACCTGAACCTGCAGCAACTCGGCGCGACCGCGGTCAAGCACCTGTTCGCCACCATCGACGGCAGCCCGAGCAGCGGCGTCATCCGCTTCCCGGGCCGCCTGGTGGTCCGCGAGTCCACCGGCCCCCGCCCGGCCGGCTGAGCCCGGCCGGCTGAGCCCGGCGGGCTGAGCCGGCCGGCTGGGCCCGGCCGGCTGGGCCCGGGGTCAGATCCGGTGGCTGGTCCAGAAGGAGGTCAGGTCGACCGGGCTGGGCAGCGCGGCGGCGGCGGCCTGCGCGGCGGCCTTGAAGTCGTCCGCGGTGGAGACGCCGAACCAGTGCGCCTGGGCGTAGTTCCGCAGCAGAGTCGCCATGTTCGCCGAGCCGAGGACGCGGCGCAGGTCGTGCAATGCGCACGGGCCGTAGCCGTAGACGACGGTGCCGTACCGGGACGGGTGCGCGTCCCAGTACTGCATCGGGTTGGAGATCCGCTCCGCGCTGGACTGCCAGGTCGGCGTCCGGCAGCCCGCGCCGGTGTCACCGAGGAACAGGTCGGTGGAGTACTCCGCGAACGACTCGTCCAGCCAGGGCGCGCCGTACTGGTTGTCGCCGACGATGCCGTACCACCACTGGTGCGCCAGCTCGTGCACGGCGGCGGCGGTGCTCGGCGAGTCGAGCACGAAGCCGGGATACTCCATCCCGCCGAACCAGAACGTCGTGTCCAGCACCACGTCCGCCTCGCCGTACGGGTAGGCGCCGAACCGGGACGCGTGCTGGGCCAGGGCCTGCGCCGAGGTGTTCTGCAGCGACGCCGCCGTGCTAGTGCTGATTGTGTTGGTCCAGTAGGTGTTGACCCGGACGCCGGCGGTGTTCGTCGTGCTGGAGCGGCTGAACGGGCCGGCCGCCCAGGCGAAGTCGCGCACCTTGCTCGCGGTCGCCGTCGTGATGGTCCGGCCGGCCGCGCCGGCGGTGTCCACCGAGGTGCCGGTGGCCGGCACCAGCAGCGCGGTCGGGTGGTCCAGCCGGACGGTGAAGTCGGCGGCCAGCGTGTAGAAGCTCTCGCCGTTGTTCGTGTACGGGGCGAGCTGCCAGCCCGCGTCGTCCTTGACGTCCACCACCGGCAGCGCGTTGCCGATGTAGTTGTACGGACCGCTGCGGCCGAACCGGTCCGAGCCGTTCGGCACCGCGATCGTCAGGCCGAAGCTCAGCGAGCCGGCCTGGTTCTGCGCCAGCGCGGCCGGCAGCGTGATCTTCAGCGCGGTGCAGCCGACCTCGATCGGGCTGGCCGTGCCGCCGACCAGGTTGCTGATCCGCACCGGCTGGTTGGCCGGGCAGCTGCCGTGGAAGTTGTCCCAGAGCCGCAGGTACACCTCGGTCAGCGGGGTGGCGGAGACGTTGGTGAAGGCGACCCGCTCGGTGCCGGTCCAGGTGGCGCCGGTCGCGTCGCTGCTGAGGCTGATCGTGTAGGTCAGCCGGTCCGGGGTCCGGACCACCGCCGCCGCCCCGATGTCCGCCGCCCCGATGTCCGCCGTCGCGGTCGCGGCCGGCCCACCGGCCAGCAGGCCGCCGAGCAGCACCACCCCGAGCCCGAGGCTGGCCGTGCGTCTCATTCCACTGGCACCGGGGAACATGCTGCCTCCTGACCGGGGAGCCGACCGACAGCGGTATCGATGAGCCGTCAGTAGCTGCCCCGACACTAGGTGACATATCCGGTTCGCCCCAGCCCCCGGTGGAGCGGACGTCCGGCATCCGAACCGGCACCAGCCGCACCGCGGGGTTCGCCGGGCTCGGCCCCCGCGGCCAACATGACGGTCGAACCGGCGAGCACTCTGTGCGAGCAGAGTGTCGCCGAGCCGGGTGGAGCGGACGGTGCAGCATCCAAACCGCGACCCGGCCGCACCGCGGTTCGCCGAGCTCGGCCCCCGCGGCCAGCAGGACGGACGCCCCGGCGAGGGTTCTTCGCGAGCAGGGTGCACCCGAGTCCGTGGACCGGCCCGGGCGCCGTCAGCCGGCGCCCGGACCGGGACGGGTCAGCGGGCGTGCCGCTCCACCAGGTCACCCAGCCGCGGCAGGGACTCGATGACGTTCTCCTGGCCCCTCGGCCGCAGCTTGCCGTACACCGACGTGATCGTGGCGCGGCTGGACCGCTTGGCCCGCCGGTCGGTGACCGCCAGCAGGGCCTCGGAGACCTCCTGCGGCCGGCCGGCCAGGTAGCCGCCGAAGCCGGGCGTCGGCTGGGCCTGGTAGGCGCTCCAGTGCGGCTCGAGCGCCTCGACGAAGTCGTCCAGCATGCTGTCGATGGCGCTCCGGATGATGCCCGGCCTGACCTTCTTCACCGCCGCGTAGCCGGTCTTGACGATCCCGCCGGACAGGCCGCTCTTGCTGGCGACCTCCTGGTCCACGAATACCTGCAGGTCCGTCACGACCGCGTCGCGACGATCCGATGCGAGAAGACCTGCCTTGAGCGTGTCGACCACGTACCGATTCCTTCCTCGGAAGCTGGGGGCGCCTCGCACCGTACGGGAAACCCGCCCACCCGCCACCATCAGGGCACCGCCTGCCCCCTCCGGGTGACCGCCCGCCCCGGCGGGAGCCGCAACGGCGACCCACACCCGCGTTCTGGCCGGCGGCGCCCGCCTACCAGCCGACTCGCCCGATACCTCCGAACGTCACCGGCCACGGCCTGACCCGGCGGGCCGCAACACCGCGGGGCTGAGCGTGCCACGGCACCCTCGTCAGCTCGAGCCGGCGGCAGTCCGCATCGCTTCGAGCCGAACGGTCGCCCCCTCGACGACCTCCCGCAGCGCCTCGCGCTGGCCACGCATGCGGTAGGAGGCGGCGAGATCCGTCGACTGCTGCCAGATCCAGCGCAGCGCCTCGGCGAGATCCTCCGGTCGGTAGTCGCTGCGCGCGGCCGTCCAACCAGGTGACGGGTCCCAGCGCGCGCAGCCATCCCAGTAGGCGAGCGCCTTCTGCAGGTACGCGCGACGTTCCCACGGCTTGCCGGCGGTCGGAGCAGCCGCTACGACTGCGGGCAGGTAACCGAAGTCCTCCAGCCACCCCTCCCGCCTGACCCGTTCCGCATTCTTGCTGACCGGTCAGGAGGAGGTGCCTGATCCAAATCGTCGACTGCCGGCCGCCGCGGTGGGGTTTCCGCAGCGGCCGGCAGCCGTCAGGCCCGCGAGGCAGGCGCTAGATCGTGCAGTTGTTGTTGGCGAGGACCAGGTGCAGGTAGCGCACCTCGTCGATGATGACGAAGATGCGGTACTTCGCCTTGGGGTTGCCGGGGACGGTGACGAAGTTCTCGCCGTTGAACTTCGGGTCGCCGAGCGGGTTCTTCAGCTGCGGGTACGCCTTCTTCACGTCGGTCAGCTTGGAACCGATCTTGATGCCCTCGGGCGTGTGCATGGCGCCCTTCGCCTCGATCGCGGAGACACCCAGCTTGGTGGAGAACATCACCAGCGGGAACTGGGGCAGCCTGAGGGTGGCGCTCTTCGGGCAGTCCTGCCCGGTGCCCCTGGACGTGTCGGTGACGACCAGGCCGGCTGCCGTCGCCTCCGCCGGGCTCGCGCCGAGCTTGACCGCACCGAAGCCGGCCGGGCCGAGCACCGGGTCCGCCGACTCGTCCGGCGCCGCCGCGGTGGTGGCGGCCGCGGTGGTAGCGGCCTCGGTCGTCGGCGCGGCGGCGCCGGGATCCGCCGCGGCGCTGGTGTCCGCCTCCTTACCGCATGCCGCCAGCGCGAACAGGCCGGCCAGACCGGCGATAGCGAGAGCCTTGCGCACGTTCGAACTCCGTTTCGGGGGATCGGGTTACGGCTGCGCTCGACCTCACGTCGCGAGCTGGCCCAGGCCTTCGATCAGGCGGACCGGAGCTGGCCGGCACAGCGCTGTGCGGCGGGAAGCTCCCGCTGCACGCGAAACTGTGCCGCCCCGCCCTGGAACGGCCCTGACACGCCCCTGAAAGCACTCCTCAGCACCACCCGCCCCCGCCCGCACCCGCTCCCGGCCGTACCGGGCTCCTTCGCGGCTGGCCGAGCAGGCTCACCCCGTCGACATCAGGCGCGCTCGCCGCCGGTGCGTTCGGTGTCTGTGGCACGGTCCTGAGTGTGGCTTTGGACGAGCTGCCGGTCTGGTTGCCGGCTTGGTGTCTTGACCATCTGGGCGGCGAGCCCGCTGGCGTGCTGTTCCGGTCGCAGCAGGTCTCGATGGTGTTCGGGGTGCGGTTGGCCGGCGGCAGGGACGTCGTGGTCAAGGCGCGCGCCGACGATGGCCGGGCCGTCTCGTGTGTCGCGGCGCAGGCCCGGCTGGCCGAACGCGGGTTTCCGTGTGCCCGGCCGCTCACGCCGGTGGTCGGTGCCGGTGGGCTGGCCGTGCACGCCGAGGAGTACCGGCCGGGCGGCGAGGTGCTGCACGGGGACTCGCCGGACGTGGCGTTGCGCTGCGCAGAGGTGTTCGCCCGGCTGATGGCCGAACTTGCCGGCGTAGCCGTCGCACCGCCGCTGCCGAATCCGCCCTGGGTGCGCTGGGACCACACCGATTCCGGGGACTGGCCGGCGATCGACTTTCTCGACCGCCGGGACCAGTTTGTCGTGTCCGAGCACATCGTTGAGACGGCTGGGCGGGCCCGGGCGCGGCTGCTGGCCGCCGGGTTGCCGTGCGTGCTCGGCCACGCCGACTTCGAGGCGCAGAACCTGCGGTGGCAGGGTACGCAGATGTGGGCGGTGCACGACTGGGACAGTCTGGCGTGGCAGCCGGAGGCGGCGCTGGTGGGCGCTGCGAGCGGGTCCTTCGCCAGTGCCGGGCCGCCCACGCTGGCACCGATCGAAAGCTCCGAGGCGTTCCTGGTGGCTTATCAGGACATCCGAGGGCGCTTGTTCACGGCTGTGGAACTGGAGGTCGCGTGGGCGGCCAGCGTGTGGATGGCCGCGTACAACGCCCGGGAGATGGCACTGTGCGGTGGCGACCCGATGGGCGGCGATGCGTTGCGGGTGCAGGCAGCCGACCGCCTCCGCCGGGCCAACGCGTAGCACCAGCAGGCAAATTCAGCGAGCGCCTACCCCCGGCCCACCACCGGGGCCCTACTTGCCGGTGGGTGGGTCGGTGAAGCCGGCGAGGTCGCTGGCGTCGAGCAGTTTGCTGCCGACCAGGCGGACGCCCTTGTAGGTCAGCTTGTCGGCCATCTGCGGGAAGATCTCCTGCTCGCAGATGCGCTTCACGATCTCGTCGTTCCAGCGCTCCAGCGGGTACGGCTTGCCGGCCATGACGACCGTGCTGGGGAACAGTTCGAAGATCTTCTCGACGTCGATCGGGGTCGCGCCGGTGGTGACCAGGTCGCGGATCGCGTCGTCGGTCATGCTGTCGGCCCGGAGGGTCACCTCGATCGCCGACTCGTCCTCCAGCAGCAGCGTGCCGTCGCCGCCCACGACGAACTCCTGGCCGGCCTTGTTCCGGACCATGAGACCGCGTTCGTTGAAATAGTCGTGGATGTCGTTCGCGGCCAGGTTGATGTACGCGCTGTTCAGGAACTCGGCGTAGTCGCGGTATTCCTGCTCCGGCTCCGGCTCTTTCGACTGCACGCCGGCGCCGGCGAACCGGCCCTCCTGGCTGGCCCGCTCCAGCGTGGTCTGCGGGTCGGTGCCCAGCGTGGTGTCGAGGTGGTCCTGGCTGGCCGTGGTGTGCAGCCGGGTGTGGTCATAGGCGCGCCGGTCGGCGATGCCCGGCTGCTGCCCGGTGGTCATGCCCTTGGCCCGGTCCGGCACGCCGTAGTGCGGCCGGTCGGCGAACGCGAGCTTGTTGTTGTATTCCACGAACCACTGCATGACCAGGGTCTTGTTGATGAGGTGGCCGGCGGCGAAACTGTCCTGCAGGAAATGGTTGGCGTAGCCGTTGTTGATCCACGCCTTGCGTTCCGCGTCGGTCATGGTGCTCGGGTTCCGGCGCATCGACAGGGCCGACTCGGAGTGACCGGTCCGGTGCGCCTCGGCGGCCAGACTCCGCGCCTCGTTGTGATAGAGCGACCAGCGCTCCCAGGAGAACGGCGCGAAATGGCAGGCGTTCCGGGACATCAGCCCCTTCTGCCGGTTCGGCCCGAGGCTGCCGGAGGCGGCGTTGAGATCCTGGATCGTCTGCGCCTCGTCCGGCAGCAGGTGTGCCTTGTCGTTGCCGACCGCGCCGGCGAACGCGGTCTTCCGGTTGCGTTCCCGCTTCGCCTCCTCGGCATCCGCGGTCTTCATCCCGGCGGTGCCGCCGGTCAGCCGGTCGTGGATCGAGCGGGCGATCTCCTGGCGCATCCGCTGCAGGATCGGGATCAGCGTGGCGGCCGGCAGCGAGTCGATCGCGTCCGGGCTGGGCAGGTAGTCGCCGAATGCCGACAACTCGCCGGAACTGACCCAGAGCTTGCTGGTGCCGAGCTGGATCCACCGGGTCTGCGGGAACTCCCCGCGCGGGTCGCGCTCGGCGCCGGTCGTGAAGAACGTGATCCGGGCGTACTCCTCCTCGACCAGGTGCCGCCACGCGTCGTTGACGTCCGGGTCGAGCACCTTCGCCTTCGCCACGTCGGCCGGCTTGGTGTCGCCGAGCAGCACGTGCTCGTACGAGTTGTGCCGCTGCACCGCCCGGCCCGCCCCGCTCGGCACCGCCGCGACCGGAGCCGGGCCCGCGGCCGGCGCAGCCGCCGGACCAGCGGCCGGGGCGGTGGCGATCTCCCGGGCCAGGCCCCGGGCCTGCTGTTCGGACGCGTCCTCGGGATGGCTGACGTGACCGTCGGCGGGCGCCGAGCCGGTGGCCTGCTGGGCGACGTGGGCCAGCTCGTGGGCCAGCAGTTCCCGGCCGGTCGAGGTGCCCGGCGCGTACCGGCCGGCGGCGAAGAACACGTCGGTACCGGTGGTGAACGCCTCGGCCTGCACCGAGCGGCTCAGCGTGTCCGCCTGCGGGTCGGTGTGCAGCCGCACCGGGCTGAGGTCGACGCCGAGGTGGTGCTCCAGGTCGGCCCGCAGCCCGTCCGGCAGCGGCGCGCCGGCACCGCGCTCGGCCTCGATCGCCGACCCGATCTGCGGGTCGAGCGGCCCGGCGCCCAGCGCACCGGGGTCCGCCTGGCCGCCGGCGACGGACCGGAACAGCGTCGTGAGCGCCTGGTTCCCGGCCGCCGCGAACCCGGCCGGCGCACCGACGACCCCGGCCTCCTCGGCCGGCGGCTTGGCCCGGTGCCGGTGCGAGCGCTCCGACTCCGTCCCGTGCTCGCCCACTGGATCGTGCCCGCTCATGCGGCCGCCCCCGATCGTCCAGCCAGTCGTGCACCGATCATGCGCGCCGACCCGCCCGGGCCGGTAGGAGCCGTCCCCAGCTCCGCCCCAACAGGCAGCCGGGCGGGATGTCACAGCTGGCGGCGGCTGTCCCGTCAGCTGAGTATGGGGATCAGGGGCAAGCGGGTCGTCGCCGGGGTGCTGGCGGCGACCGCCGGGTTCGTGGGGTGCTGGGCGCAGTTCGCGCCACGGTCGTTCTACCGGTCGTTCCCGCTGCCGGGGCATCACTGGCTGGCCCCGCTGGGCAGCTACAACGAGCACCTGACCCGGGACGTGGGCGGGCTGTACCTGGCCCTGCTGGTGCTCAGCTGCTGGGCGGTGGCCCGGCCGCGGCCGGAGACGCTGCGGCTGACCGGTGCGGCATGGCTGGTGTTCAGCGTCCCGCACGCCCTGTTCCACCTGCTCCACCTGGGCATGTACGGCACGATCGACAGGGTCGGCAACGTCCTGTCGCTGGGCGGCGCCGCCGTCCTCGCCGGGTTGCTGCTGCTGCCGTCCCCGGCCGGCGGCCCGCGCCGGGTCGCGATCCAGGACTCTCATCGAGAGGTGAACCCATGAAGATCGCAGTGGCCGGTGGGACCGGCGTGGCCGGCCGGCTGGTCGTCGCCGCGGCGCGCGGCGCTGGCCACACCCCGGTGGTGCTGGCCCGCTCGACCGGGGTCGACGTCAGCACCGGCACGGGCCTGGAGCCGGCGCTGGCCGGCGTCTCGGTGGTCATCGACGTGAGCAACGTGACGACGCTGAGCGGCCGCAAGGCGATCGCCTTCTTCGAGGCGGCCACCCGAAACCTGCTCGCCGCCGGTGCCCGGGCCGGGGTCGGCCACCACGTCGCGCTGTCGATCGTGGGCTGCGACCGCGTCGACCTGGGCTACTACCGGGGCAAGCGTCGCCAGGAGGAGCTGGTGCTGGCCGGCCGGGTGCCGGGCAGCGTGCTGCGGGCGACCCAGTTCCACGAGATCGCCGGGCAGCTGCTGCAGCGCGGCCGCGGGCCGTTCGTGCTGATCCCGAGGTCGATCAGCCAGCCGATCGCGGCCCGGGAGGTCGCCGCCGCGCTGGTCGAGCTGGCCGCGGCCGGCCCGGCCGGGCTGGCGCCGGAACTGGCCGGGCCGGAGCGGATCGCCCTGCCCGACATGGTCCGCCGGCTGATCCGGGCCCGCGGCGGCCACCGGGTCGTCGTCCCGGTCCGGCTGCCCGGGGCGGTCGGGACGGCGCTGCGCACCGGCGGGCTGCTGCCCACCGGGACCGGCCCGCGCGGCCGGCAGACCTACGACCAGTGGCTGGCAACCGACGCCGTCCCGACCACCCCCGGCCCCGCCGGACCATGACCGGCCCGGACCAGGGCCGGGCCGGACCGCTGGCCGCGGCGTACGAGCGGGCCAGACCGCGGCTGATCAGGGTGGCGTACGCGGTGCTGGGCAGCCACGTCGAGGCCGAGGACGTCGTCTCCGAGTGCTGGCTGCGGATGGTCGCGGCGGACGGTCGCGACCCGATCCGGGACGTGGACGCCTGGGCCACGGTCGCGGTCGCCCGGGCCGCCCTGGACGCGCTGCGCTCGGCCCGGATGCGCCGCGAGCTGTACGTCGGCCCGTGGCTGCCGGAGCCGATCGTCGCGGCCGGCCCGGTCGAGGCGGACCCGGCCGACCGGGTCACCCTGGACGACAGCGTCAGCTACGCGCTGCTGGTCGTGCTGGAGACGCTCTCGCCGGCCGAGCGCACCGCCTGGGTGCTGCACGACCTGTTCGGGATGCCGTTCCCCGCGGTCGCGGACGCCGTCGGGCGCAGCCCCGCCGCCGTTCGCCAGCTGGCGGCTCGGGCCCGGGCACACGTCGAAGCCGGCGCGCCCCGGGTCGCGGTCAGCCCGGCCGAGCACACCGCGGTGGTCACCCGGTTCCTGACCGCGACCGTCGGCGGCGACCTGGCCGCACTGGTCGACGCCCTCGACCCGGATGTCGTGCTGACCAGCGACGGCGGCGGTCAGGTCTCCGCCGCCCGCCGCCCGGTCTACGGCGCGGACAAAGTGGCCCGTTTCGTCCTCGGCATCGCGACCATGGCCAAGCCGACCGAGCAGACCCGCGTCGTCGACGTCAACGGCGCCCCGGGCCTCGGTGTCTTCGACGGGGACCAGCTGACCACCGTGGTCTCGTTCACCGTCGCCGCCGGCCGGATCAGCCGGGTCGACCTCATCCGCGCGCCGCTGAAACTGGCCCGGCCGGCCCTGAGCCGGCGCCCCGGGCAGGCTGCCGGCCCGGCGACCCGGCCGCTGCTGGGAGAGTAGTGGTGTGCAGGTTGGGATCCTGGGCCCGCTGGAGGTGCGGCGGGGCGGCGCGGCGATCGACGTCGGCGGTGGGCGGCTGCGTGCCCTGCTGGCCCGGCTGGCGCTCGACGCCGGCACCGCGGTCGGCACGGCCAGCCTGGTGGAGGCGGTCTGGGGCGACGATCCGCCGGCCGATCCGGGCAACGCGCTGCAGACGCTGGTGTCCAGGCTGCGCCGCAGCCTGGGCGACGCCGGCCTGGTCCGGCAGGCCCCCGGCGGCTACCGGCTGGCCCTGGAACCGGACGCGGTCGACGCGCACCGGTTCGAGCGGCTGGTCCGCTCCGGTCGCGCCGCGGTCGCCGCCGGCGAGCCCGAGCGGGGCGCCCGGCTGCTGCGCGAGGCGCTCGCGCTGTGGCGGGGGCCGGCGCTGGCGGACGTCGCGGACCGGCTGTTCGCCACCGCGCCGGCGGCCCGGCTGGCGGACCTGCGCCGGGCCGCGGTCGAGGACCGCATCGACGCCGACCTGGCGCTGGGCCGGGCCCGCGAGGTCGTGCCGGAGCTGGCCGCGCTGGTCGGCGAGCACCCGCTGGACGAGCGGCTGGCCCGCCAGCTGATCACCGCGCTGTTCCGGTCCGGCCGGCAGGCCGACGCGCTGGCCGCGTACCAGCGGCTGCGGTCCCGGCTGGCCGACGACCTCGGCCTCGACCCGGCGCCGGAGACGCAGGCCGCGCACCTCGCGGTGCTCCGCGGCGACCCGGCACCGGCGGGTGCGGACCCGCCGGCCGAGGAGCCGCCGGCCCCGGCCGCCCGGACGAACCTGCGTGCGCAGTTGTCCAGTTTCGTCGGCCGGGAGGACGACGTCGAGCGGGTGCGCAAGCTGCTCGCCGAGAGCCGGCTGGTCACGCTGGTCGGCTCGGGCGGCGCCGGCAAGACCCGGCTGGCCAGCGAGGCGGCGGCCCGCTGGGTGGACGAGACGCCGGACGGGGTCTGGTTCGTGGAGCTGGCGCCGGTCACCGACCCGGTGCAGCTGCCCCAGACCGTGCTCGGCTCGCTCGGCCTGCGCGAGTCGGACCTGCTGGACCGCACCGGCCGGCGGGACCCGACCGGCCGGCTGCTGGACGCGCTGGCCGACCGGCGCTGCGTGCTGGTCCTGGACAACTGCGAGCACCTGGTCGGCCCGGTCGCCGAGCTGGCCGACACGCTGCTGGCCCGCTGCCCGCTGCTGCGCATCGTCAGCACCAGCCGGGAGCCGCTGGGGCTGGTCGGGGAGAGCCTGGCGATCGTCCCGCCGCTCGCGCTGCCGGCCAACGGCGTGGCCGCCGCGGAGGCGCTGGCCTACCCGGCCGTCAAGCTGTTCGCCGACCGGGCCGCGGCCGCCAGCCCGGGCTTCGCGGTGGACGACACGACGGCGCCGGCGGTGGTGGAGATCTGCCGCCGCCTGGACGGGCTGCCGCTGGCGATCGAGCTGGCCGCGGCCCGGCTGCGGACCCTGCCGGTGGAGCACGTCGCCGCCCGGCTGGACGACCGGTTCCGGCTGCTGACCGGCGGCAGCCGGGTGGCGATCGGGCGGCACCGCACGCTGCGCGCGGTGGTGGAGTGGAGCTGGGATCTGCTCACCGAGCCCGAGCGCCGGCTGGCCGAACGGGTCGCGGTGTTCCCGGCCGGGGTGACCCCGGCCAGCGCGGAGACCGTCTGCGCCGGCCCGGACCTGCCGGCCGCCGAGGTCTTCGACCTGCTGGCGGCGCTGGTGGACAAGTCGCTGCTGCAGGTGGCCGGGGCGGTCGGCGCCGAGCCGCGGTACCGGATGTTGGAGACGCTGCGCGAGTACGGCATCGAGCGGCTGGCCGAGCGCGGCGAGCTGGCCGCGACCCGGGCGGCGCATGCCCGGTTCTTCGTCGCCTTCGCCCGGGTCGCCGAGCCGCACCTGCGCGCGGCCGAGCAGCTGGACTGGCTGGCCCGGCTGGACGCCGAGCGGGACAACATCATCGCCGCGCTGAGCTACCTCGGCGACTCCGGCGAGGCGGTGGCGGCGCTGGCGCTGGCCTACTCGTCCAGCACCTACTGGATGATGATGGGCGCGCACGCCGAGGCGGCCACCTGGCTGGGATTCGCGCTCGCCGTGCCGGGCGAAGTCCCGGCGGACGACCGGCTGGCCGCTGAGGCCGGCTACCTGATCAACGCGCTGATCTCCTCGACCGACGGGGCCGACGCCGGCGACATGATCCGCCGGCTGGGCGAGATCGGCCACCAGCTGGACGACGTCGACCCGGCCGGCCGGCCGCTGCTGGCTCTGCTCAAGCCGCTGGTCGCGGTCCTGGCCGGTCAGGATGAGCGGTTCCCGGCACTGCTGGCCGAGGCGATGACCAACCAGGACCGCTGGGTCCGGGCGATGGCCTGGATGCTGAGCGCGGGCACCGCCGAGAACTCCGGCGACATCGTCCGGCTCCGGTCCGAGATCGCCGCCGCGGTCACCGAGTTCCGCGGCATCGGCGAACGGTGGGGCCTGGCCGGCTCGCTCACCAGCCAGGCCCGGCTGTTCACATTGGACGGTGACCTGGACGCGGCCGCCGCGGCCTACCAGGAGGCGGCCGGGCTGCTGCGCGAGCTGGGCGCCAACGGCGACCAGGGGATGCTGCGGGTCTGGCTGGTCGACCTGCGGGCCCGCCAGGGGGATTTCGCCGGCGCGCACGCCGAACTGCGGCGCGCGCAGGCGGCGATCGCCGCGGCCGGGACGCTGCATCACGTCTTCTTCACCCGGACCGCCGCGGCCCAACTGGCCCGCTATGCCGGCGACCTGGCCGGGGCGGCCCGGCTGTATGCGGAGGCGGAGGCGGAGGTCGACCGGTTCGCCTCGACGCACCCGGTGCACTCGCACGCGCGGGCGGTGGTCCTGGCCTGCGGGGCGCTGATCGCGCTGGCCGCCGGCGACCTGGACCGGGCCGGCACGGTGCTCGGCGCCGCCTACCCGATCGCGCTGTCCACAAAGGACATGCCGATCGTGGCGGCGGTCGGCATCGCGGTGGCGGACTGGGAATGCCACCGGGGCCGGCCCGCGTCCGCCGCCGAGATCCTCGGCGCGGCGGCCCAACTGGCCGGCTCGGACGACCCGACCAACCTGGACGTCCGGCGGATCACCGGGGACCTGCGCGCGGCGCTCGGCGCCGACGGGTTCGCCGCGGCGTACGACCGGGGCCGCCGGCTGGAGCGCGGCGCCGCCGTCGCCCGGGTCGACCCGGGGACGGCGGCGCCGGAGCCGCGGCTCACGCCCGGCGGCGGTACGCCCGGGTCGCCAGCGGCATGAAGACGACCAGCAGGCCGACCATCCAGACCACCGTCCACAGCAGCGGCCGGGCCACCGGGCCGCCCAGCATCAGCCCGCGCACCATGCCGACCAGGTGACTGATCGGGTTGACCTTGACGAACGCCTGCAGCCAGCCGGGCAGCGTCGCCACCGGGACGAACACGTTGCTGCCGAAGCTGAGCGGGAGCACCAGCATGAACATCACGCCCTGCACGGCACCCGGGGTCCGGGAGACCATGCCGACGAACACCGAGATCCAGCAGAAGCAGAGCGCGAACGCGATCGACATGGCCACCGCGGCGAGCAGTGCCAGCGGGTTGGTGCCGATCCGGAACCCGAGCACGTAGCCGAAGCCGAGGAAGATCACGCACAGCAGCAGGTACCGGACCAGATCGGCCAGCACCGCGCCGACCAGCGGCGCCGACCGGGCGATCGGCAGCGACCGGAACCGGTCGAAGACGCCCTTCTCGATGTCGGCGTTGAGGTTCTGGCCGAGCGCGATGCCACCCATCGCGATCCCCTGGCCGAGCAGGCCCGGCAGCAGGAACTGCAGGTAGTCATGCTGCGAGCCGGCACCGACCGCGCCGCCGAAGATGTACACGAACAGCACCAGGAAGATGATCGGCTGCAGCGTCACGTCGATCAGCGCTTCCGGCGTCCGCATGGTTTTGATCAGGCTGCGCTTGGCCAGCGCCAGTGCGTGCCGGATCCGCCGGGGCAGCCGCGACGTAGTGCCCGGCGGCGCCGGCCGGACCGCGACCGGCGCGGTCTCGGTGTCCATTGTGACGGTCATGCGACGGCCTCCGTGCTCGTCGCCCGGCCGCCGGTGAGCGTGAAGAACACCTCGTCCAGGCTGGGTAGGTGCAGGGACAGTTCGGTGACGCCGATCCCGGCCGCGCCGAGCCGGGCCACCGCCGCGGTGAGCGCCTCGTCGCCGGCCACCGGAACGCTCAGCACGCCGCGGGCCGGTGACTGCGGGTCGGCGCCGGCGGCCGACCGACCGCCGGCCACCTCGGCGAGAATGGCCCGGACCTCGTCCAGCCGGGCCGGGTCGGTCGGCCGGACCCGCAGCGTCTGCCCGCCGACGATCCGCTTCAGCCCGTCCGGGGTGTCGTGCGCGATGACCCGGCCGTGGTCGATCACGGTGATCCGGTCGGCCAGCGCGTCCGCCTCGTCCAGGTACTGCGTGGTCAGCAGCACGGTCGAGCCGTCGGCCACCAGCGTCCGGATGACGTCCCACATGTCCTCGCGCTTGGCCGGGTCCAGGCCGGTGGTCGGCTCGTCCAGGAAGATCACCGCCGGCCGGCCGACCAGGCTGGCGGCCAGGTCCAGCCGCCGCCGCATCCCGCCGGAGTAGGTCTTGGCCGGTCGGCCCGCCGCCTCGGCGAGCCCGAACCAGTCCAGCAGCTCCCGGGCCCGGGACCGGGCGTCGCGTGTGGACAGATCCAGCAGCTGCCCGATCAGGACCAGGTTCTCCAGGCCGGTCAGGTCCTCGTCCACCGACGCGTACTGGCCGGTGAGGCCGATCTGCTGGCGGACCTGCTCGGCCTCGCGGACGACGTCGTGGCCGGCGACCCGGGCGGTGCCGGTGTCGGCGCGCAGCAGCGTCGCCAGGATCCGCACCGCTGTGGTCTTTCCGGCGCCGTTCGGCCCGAGCACACCGAGCACCGTCCCGGTCGGCACGGCGAGATCGATCCCGGCCAACGCCTGGGTGCTGCCGAACCGCTTTGTCAGCCCGGCCGCCTCGATAGCGAACTCCATCAGGTTTCCCTCCTGCCCTCGTCAGCGGCCACTGTGGACCGACCCGCTGACAGCACCCGCACACCGGGCTGACACCGGCCGCACCAGCCGACTGACAGCGCCGCCGGGCGGGCCCGCGGCGCCGGCCCGAGCCGCCCGATGCCGCAACAGCGCGACACAACCGCGGGCAGGACCGCAGAACCGGACCGACCGCGGCGAGAGCGCGTACGTTCGGCCTGCCGCCGTATCCGGCCCCCGGCCGGGCGGCAACGATCTGAGGAGAGACCATGGCTGGTCAGTTCGAAGCGACGGTCGAGATCGACCGCCCGGTCGCGGAGGTCTTCGCCTTCCTCGCGGACGGCACGAACGATCCCAAGTTCAGCCCCCGGGTGCGGCAGATCGCCAGGACGACGGACGGCCCGACCGCGGTGGGCACCGTGTACGCCAGCACGGTCAAGGACGCCGGGTTGACGACGAAGCGCCAGTTCCGGATCACCGAGTTCGAGCCGGGCGTCAAGATCCGCTGGGCCGAGACGTCCAAGAACCTGGTGACCGCCAGCGAGGGTGGCTACGACTTCGCGTCCATTTCGGACACCCGGACCCGGCTGCGGATCTTCAACGTGCTGGAAGGGCACGGCTTCGGCCAGCTCATCGCCGGCGTCGCGCTGCGCGCGGCCCGCAAGGACGCCGACGCCTTCGCCCAACGCATCAAGGCCGCCGTCGAAGCGTCCTGACGCCGGCCCCTGGCGGGCCCCCGGGCCGGCCAGGCCGGGGCGCGACCACCCCAACCGGGACAAGGCGGGACACCCGGTCGGCACATTGCCGGTCGGAAACCGATTGCCTAGGCTCTACCGCAAGGGTGCAAGCGGCGGCACCGAGGCTGCCGCACAGGATGGGTCGACACATGCGTCCATTGCCCCTCGCCCGGCTCCGAGCCGTCCGGCTGTCGCCGGTGCTCCTGATCGGTATGGTCCTGGCGCTCGCCGTTCCGGCGCCGCCGGCCAGCGCCGCCGGGCCCACCCTGGTCGTCGCCCCGACCGGCAACGACGCGAACCCCGGCACCGTCGCGGCGCCGCTGCGGACCATCCAGCGGGCGGTCGCCCTGGCCGGCCCGGGGACGACCATCACGCTGCGCGGCGGCACCTACCCGCTGACCACCAACGTGCAGGTCCGCACCAGCGGGACGGCCGCGCAGCCGATCACGATGACCGCGTTCGCCGGGGAGCACCCGGTCATCGACGGCGAGCAGCTGCCGGCCAGCCACACGCCGGTGGGGGGCAGCATCCCGGCCGCGCAGCGCGGCGCGATCCACCAGGAGGCGTCCTTCTGGCGCTACGTCGGGCTGGAGATCATCCGCGGGCCGTACGCGATCTACTGCGCGAACTGCAACAACACGGTCTTCGAGCGCCTCGTCACCCGCGACAACTACGAGAGCGGCCTGCAGATCCAGGGCGCGTCCAGCAACAACCTGGTGCTGAACCTGGACAGCTTCGGCAACCACGACCCGCGGAAGAACGGCGAGAGCGCGGACGGGCTGGCGATCAAGGAGGGGTCCGGCAGCGGGAACGTGGTGCGCGGCGCCCGGCTGTGGAACAACGTGGACGACGGCTTCGACGCGTTCGAGTTCCTCACCCCGATCCGGATCGAGGACAGCATGGCCTGGGGCAACGGCGTCAACCGGTGGAACTTCCCGAACTTCGCCGGCGACGGCAACGGCTTCAAGCTCGGCGGCGGCGACCCCGACCCGCCGGCGAACCACCTGGTCCGCAACAGCATCGCGTTCAACAACACCGCGCACGGCTTCACCGACAACGGCAACCCGGGCTCGCTGGGCCTCGACCACGACACCGCCTACCGCAACACCCGCACCGGCTTCGACGTCGACTCGTCCCACTCGACGCTCACCGGCAACCTCGCCGTCCGCAACGCCGCCGCGGTGGCGCTGGGCTCGTCCACCGGCAGCGGCAACTCCTGGAACATCACCAGCACCTGGACCGACGCCGACCTGACCAGCGTCGACCCGGCCGTGGTCACCGGCCCGCGGGCCGCCGACGGCAGCATCCCGGCGTCGACCTTCCTCCGCCCCCGCACCCACCCCGAAATCGGCGCCCGACTCTGACCGGCGGCCCGGCGGCCCGGCGGCATCGGCCTGGCCGGGCGACCGCCGCCGGTCCCCCGGCCAGGAATCGGCCTGGCCGGGCGCCGCCGCCGGTCACCCGGCCAGGAAGTCGAGCACCCGCTTGGTCAGCAGGGCGGTGGCATCGGCGTCGTAGGACGGCAGCGAGCTGTCCGCGAAGTAGTGCTGGTTGCCGGGGTAGAGGAACAGTTCCACCCCCTTGGCGGTGGCGACGAGCTCGCGCGCCGCGTCGATGTCGCCCTCACCGACGAAGATCGGGTCGGCGTCCATCCCGTGGATCTGGGCCGGCAGGCCGTCCGGCCACGACCCGAAGTAGGACACCGGCACGCAGGAGTAGAACAGCAGCGCGCCGCGGGCACCCGGCCGGGTCTGGGCCAGCTTCTGCGCGGGGAGGACGCCGAAGGAGAAGCCCGCGTAGACCACCTCGGCGCCGAATGCGTCGGCCGCCCGGACCCCGCGCTCGATCAGGTCGTCGAAGCCGATCCCCTCGACGTAGGCCTGGCCCGCCTCGATGCTGTCGAACGTGCGGCCGTCGAACAGGTCGGGCGTGTGCACGGTGTGCCCGGCCCGGCGCAGCTCGGCGGCGAACGCGGCGACCCCCGGGGTCAGGCCCTGGATGTGGTGGAAGAGCACTACCTCGGCCATCTCTACACTCCGCTTCTCGACTGCGGGATCCGAACGATCCAGAACCTTAGAACGATCCGACCGCGCCGATCAATAGCTGCTCGCCCGGCCCGAGGGCTGCCAGGTGCGGCGTACTGCCCCTGATTCTGCGGAAAACGCCCAGGTAGCGGCGCCGTGGCAGGGAAACGACCGCGGTGCGTCGGAGAGTTTTCCAATCGCCTGACGATGTCGGTCCGCGCTCTTACGATGCGCCGAGCCCCTGCCGCGAACCGCTCGGCCCGGGCCGCGGTGCCGGCGTCCGACGACGGGCGTGGGGGGAACCGCAGGGGGGAAGTGGATCATGTCAGGCCGTCCTCGTGGAGGTCGCGCGACCCGGCCGGGGCCGCTGCGCCTGGCGCTGGTCGCCGCGCTCGTGGTCACCTCCGGCGTCGCTGTCGGCGCGCTGGGCGCCGGGCCGGTCGGGGCGGCCGGCGCGGGCCTGGTTGCCGCGTACGGGTTCGACGAGGGCGCCGGGACGACGGCCGGCGACGCGTCCGGCGGCGGGCACGCCGGCACGCTCACCGGTGCGGCGTGGTCGGCGGCGGGCCGGTTCGGCGGGGCGCTGTCGTTCAACGGCACGTCCAGCTGGGTGACCGTGCCGGACGCGGCAGCGCTGGACCTGACCAGCGCGATGACGCTGGAGGCGTGGGTACGGCCGGTGGCCGGGTCCGGCTGGCGGACCGTGCTGATGAAGGAACGGCCCGGCGGCCTGGCGTACTCGCTCTACGGCTACGACAACTCCAACCGCCCACCGGCGGTCTACGGCAACTTCGGCGGCACCGACGTCAGCGCCGCCGGCGGTTCCGCCCTGCCGGTGAACACCTGGTCGCATCTGGCCGGCACGTACGACGGCGCGACGCTGCGGCTGTACGTCAACGGCGTCCAGGTGGCGACGAAGGCGCGGACCGGGCCGCTGCCCGCCTCCACGTCGCCGCTGCGGATCGGCGGGAACTCCGCCTGGGGTGAGTACTACAGCGGCCTGATCGACGAAGTGCGGGTCTACAACCGGGCGCTGCCGGCGGCCGAGATCGGCACCGACATGACGACCCCGGTGGCACCGTCCGGTCCGGACACGACACCGCCGGTCATCACCGCGGTCGGCACCAGCGGCCTGTCGCCGGCCGGGGCGACCGTCACCTGGAGCACCGACGAGGCGGCCGACAGCCAGGTCGAGTACGGCAGCACGGCCAGCTACGGCAGCAGCACGCCGCTGGCCGCCGCGCCGGTCACCGCGCACCAGGTCGTCCTCAGTGGACTGACCGCGGCCACGGGCTACCACTACCGGGTGCGCTCGGCGGACGCAGCCGGCAACGTGACGCTATCCGCCGACGGCACGTTCAGCACCCCGGCGCCGGACAGCACCCCGCCGACCGTCGCGGTCAGCTCGCCGGCCGCCGGCGCGACCGTGTCCGGCACGCTGCCGGTGACGGCCACCGCCGGCGACAACGTGGCCGTCGCCGCGGTCCAGTTCCTGCTCGACGGGGCCAACGTCGGCGCCGAGGACACCACCGCGCCGTTCTCGGTCAGCTGGGACACCGCCGCCGCCGGGCCCGGCGCGCACACCCTCACCGCCCGGGCCCGGGACACCTCGGGCAACCTGGCCACCTCCGGGCCGGTCGCGGTCACCGTGGACAACAGCGATCCGCGCTCCCGGGTCGGCGAATGGTCCGCCGTCCACACTATGAGCGATATCGCCCAGCAGACCGTGCTGCTGCCCGGGAGCGGCAAGGTCCTCTACTACAAGGACGGTGACAACGCCGCGGTGCTCGACCCGGTGACCGGCGCGATCACCGGCGTGCCGCTGCTGCGCGACGACCTGTTCTGCGCCGGGCAGGGCATCCTCCCGGACGGCACGCTGCTGATCAACGGCGGCCAGGCGAGCACCGCGCAGGGCGGCTACGGCATCGTCGACAACAACTTCTTCAACCCGGTCACCCAGGCCTGGTCGACCGCGCCGAGCATGCACTACCGGCGCTGGTACCCGACGATGACGCCGCTGGCCGACGGCCGGCAGCTGACCACGTCCGGCTCGCAGCAGACGCTGACCGACATCGCCCGCATCCCGGAGGTGTACGACCCGGTCGCGCGCACCTGGACCGCGCTGCCCAGCGCCGAGGCACCGATCCCGTACTACCCGTTCATGTACGTGCTGCCGAACGGGAAGATCGCCCAGGTCGGCGCGACCGAGGAGGCCACCGACACGAAGGTGCTCGACCCGGCCACCTGGACCTGGACGGTGACCGACCCGCGGGTGATCGACGCCGGCAGCTCCGCGATGTACGCGCCCGGCAAGATCCTCAAGGCCGGCACCTCGTCGGACGGCAACACGCCGGTGCGGCCGTCCTCGGCCGCCGCCTACGCGATCGACATGACCACGGCCGCGCCGGCCTGGCGGCAGGTCGCGTCGATGGCCTACCCGCGGGCGTTCCTGAACCTCACCGTGCTGCCCGACGGAACCGTGCTCGCCACCGGCGGGGAGAGCACCGCGGACGGCGTCAACGCGGCGAACGCGGTCAAGGCCGCCGAGGTGTGGTCGCCGGCCACCGAGACCTGGACGACGCTGGCCAGCATGCAGCGGCCGCGGCTCTACCACTCCATCGGCATGCTGCTGCCGGACGGCCGGGTGCTGGTCTCTGGTGGCGGCAACGACGGGGCCGTCCCGAACGAGCCGAACTACGAGATCTTCTCGCCGCCGTACCTGTTCAAGGGCGCCCGCCCGACGATCACCTCGGCGCCGTCGACCATCCAGTACGCCAGCGACTTCTCCGTCGCCACCCCGGACGCGGCCGACATCGCCTCGGTCCGGCTGATCCGCCCGGCCTCGGTCACCCATGGATTCGACGAGAACGCCCAGTCCATCGAGCTGCCGTTCACCCGGACCGCGGGCGGGCTGACCGTCACCGCGCCGGCCAACGCGAACCTCGCGGTGCCCGGCCACTACCTGCTGTTCCTGGTCAACTCCAAGGGTGTGCCGGCGGTGGCGCCGTTCACCCGGCTGCCCGCGCCCTGGGAGGACCGGCAGGCACCGACCGCGCCGGCCAGCCTGACCGCGACCGGGACGGTCGGGGCGGCGACGCTCTCCTGGCCCGCGGCGACCGACAACCTGTCGGTGACCGGCTACCGGGTCTACCGGTCCACCGCATCCGGCTTCACCCCGGCCGCCGGGAACCAGGTCGGCGCGCCGACCGGCACCAGCTATGTCGACAGTGGACTGGCCGCCGGCACCTACTACTACCGGGTGTCCGCCGTCGACGGGGCCGGCAACATCGGCCCGCCGAGCCCGGAGGCGTCGGCGACGGCGACCGCCGACACCACCGCCCCGTCGGTCGCCGTGATCGCACCCGCGGCCGGCGCCACCGTCGCCGGCACCGTCGCGGTGACCGCCGGCGCGTCCGACGATGTGGCGGTGGCCGGCGTGCAGCTGTTCCGGGACGGGGTCGCGCTCGGGGCGGAGATCACCGCCGCGCCGTACACCGCCAGCTGGAACACCAACCTGGTCGGCAACGGCAGCCACACGCTGACCGCGCAGGCCCGCGACACGTCCGGCAACCTGCGCACCTCCGGGTCGGTCACGGTGACCGTGGCGAACGCCGGCCCGGCCGGCCTGGTCGCCGCGTACGGCTTCAACGAGGGCACCGGCTCGACCGTCACCGACGCCTCCGGCGGCGGCAACAACGGCACGCTGACCGGTACCTCCTGGTCGACGACCGGCAGGTCTGGCGGCGCGCTGTCGTTCAACGGCACCGCCGGCTGGGTCACCGTCGCCGACACCGCGGCGCTGCACCTGACCACCGGCATGACCGTGGAGGCGTGGGTGCGGCCGGCGTCCACGTCCGGCTGGCGTTCGGTGCTGACCAAGGAACGCACCGGCGGCCTGTCGTACGCCCTGTACGGCTACGCCAACAGCGGCAAGCCGCCCGCGGTCTACGGCAACACCGGTGGCTCCGACTCCGGCGCGTCGGCCGGGCCGGCACTGCCGCTGAACGCCTGGTCGCACCTGGCCGGCACGTATGACGGGTCGACGCTGCGGCTGTATGTCAACGGCGTACAGGTCGCGACGCAGGCGCTGACCGGCTCGCTGCTCGCCTCGACCGCACCGCTGCGGATCGGCGGGAACTCCGTCTGGGGCGAGTACTTCAGCGGCCTGATCGACGAGGTACGCGTCTACAACCGGGCGCTGTCCCCGACCGAGATCCAGTCCGACCTGGCCACGGCGATATGACCGGCGGCCCCTTGGCCGACGGCCCGCCCGGGCCGCCGGGCCAGCGCCCGCTGCTGGACCAGGGCCAACTGCTGGACCATGGCCCGCTGCCGGCCGGGAGCCAGCTGCCGGCCGGGAGCCAGCTGCCGGGCCAGCGCCGGGCGCCCGGGCAGAACCCGCCGACACGCCGGAGCCGGCTGCCGGTGCGGCGGCGGGTCAGGTTGGCGGTGCTGGCCAGCCTGGTGCTGGCCGGCGCGGTGCTGGGCAGCGTGGCGCTGGCCGGCGGCGGGCCGGGTGCCAGGCCGGCCGCGGCACCCGAACAACAGCACCCACTGCCCGCCGCCGGGCCCGGCGGGACGGGCGGGCCCGGCGGCACGCCGCCGGCTGGCGAGCCGGCGACCGGGGGCGGGACAGCGCCGGTAGCTACCGGCCAGCCCGCCGCGCCGGCCACAGACCGGGCCGGCGACCGCGGCTTCCGGCTGAACGTGCCGCTACCGCGGGCCCGCTTCGTGCTGACCGACACCACCGGCGCGCGGTACGACTTCGCCAGCCGGACCCGCGGCCGGCCGACGCTGCTCTACTTCGGCTACACGCACTGCCCGGACCAGTGCCCGATCATGCTCGCCGATATCGCCGTGGCGCTGCGGCAACTGCCCGCCGCGGTACGGGCACGGGTGACCGTCGTCTTCGTCACCACCGACCCGGCCCGGGACACCCCGGCGGTGCTGGCACGCTTCCTCGCCCAGTTCGACCCGGCGTTCATCGGGCTGACCGGCACCGCCGCGGACGTCGTCCGGGCCCAGCAGGCGGCCCAGATCCCGGTGTCGCGGCCCACCGTGGAGACCACCAAGGCACCGGCCGGCGCGACCGCGCACGGCGGCGGCGCGCTCGCCTACGGGCTGGACGACTACGCCCACCTGACCTACCCGGCCGGCACCAGCGTCGACGATCTCACCCACGACCTACCCGGCCTCGTCACCGGCCCCGACAACCACACCTGAGGCCCGCGGTCCGGCCGGGCCGGCGGCAGGCAGCGGCGGCCGGGCTTGGAGGGGGGAATCCGAGCCCAGCCGCCGGGGCTGGTTGGAACGTCCGAGTTCGCAGTGGACGTCAGTGTCCGCTGACCTCGACATCCCGTCCGCCGGGTGCGCACCCAGCGGCGTTGCAGCCGGGACCGGACGTTGCCATGGCCCGTCGACGGTTGGCTGACGGCTGGCCGACAATTCGTCGACTGCGCAGGTCAGCGGCCTAGGCGGCGGAAGCCTGCGGCCGGACGATGACCAGCGGGCAGGGCGCGTTGTGCGTTCCACTCCCATTCGGAGCTTCGCGCCATCGACGGCGCCATCCAGTGACGAACGGGGAGTGATCGGGGGACGAAGGTCCCTGGTTCAGGGCTCCGCTGCTGACGTTCGACCCTGTGCCGGTGGCCACGGTGCCGGGCACGGTGGACCGACGCGCCGGCGTCCGCCGCCGTCACACCGATCCGACCGCCTGATGGAGGCCCGCGGTGACCGCGACCACGCTGGCGCGGTGGCAGTTCGCCACCACCACCGTGTACCACTTCCTGATCGTCCCGCTGTCGATCGGGTTGACCGTGCTGGTCGCGGTGATGCAGACGATGGCGTACCGCAAGCGGGGCACCGAGGCCGGCGCCAGCTGGGACCGGGCGGCCCGGTTCTATGGCCGGATCATGCTGGTGCTGTTCGCGCTGGGCGTGGTCACCGGCATCGTCCAGGAGTTCCAGTTCGGCATGAACTGGTCGGCCTACTCGCGGTTCGTCGGGGACATCTTCGGCGCCCCGCTGGCGATGGAAGGGCTGGTGGCGTTCTTCCTGGAGTCCACCTTCCTCGGGTTGTGGATCTTCGGCCGCGGGCTGCTCAGCGCCCGGGTGCACCTGGCCAGCATCTGGCTGGCCGCGATCGGCACGGTGGTCAGCGCGTACTTCATCCTGGCCGCGAACAGCTTCATGCAGCACCCGGTGGGGCTGCGCTACGACGCCGAGCGCGCCCGGGTGGAGCTGACCTCGATCTGGGCGGTGCTGACCAACTCCACCCAGCTGGTGACCTTCCCGCACACGATCCTGGCCGCGTTCCTGACCGCGGGCGCCCTGCTGGTCTCGGTCAGCGCGTGGCACCTGCGCCGGGGCGGGATGACCGACCCGCTGCACCGCCGGGTGGCGGCGCTCGGCCTGGGCGTGGTGCTGGTGTCGGTGCTGGGGGTGAGCGTCTCCGGGCACCTGCAGGGCCAGATCATGACCGAGCAGCAGCCGATGAAGATGGCCGCCGCCGAGGCGCTCTGGGACGGCCGGTCGCACGCCGGGTTCAGCCTGTTCGCCTACGGCGACGTCAGCCAGGGGCGGAACAAGGTCGACCTGAACATCCCGGATGGCCTGTCGATCCTCGCCACCAACCGGCCGGGCGGCCATGTCGCGGGCATCAACGACGTGCAGGCGGCTGAAGTCGCCGCGTACGGTCCGGGCGACTACCGGCCGGTCGTCGGGCTGGCCTACTGGTCGTTCCGGCTCATGATCGGCTTCGGCCTGCTGGCCGGGCTGCTGGCGGCGCTGCTGGTGGTGCAGTGGCGGCGTGGCCGGCTGCCGGCCAGCCGCCGGCTGCTGCGCGCGGCGACCTGGATCGTGGCGCTGCCGCTGCTGGCCAACAGCGCCGGCTGGATCTTCACCGAGACCGCCCGGCAGCCCTGGCTGGTGTACGGCCTGCTGCGTACGCAGGACGGGATCAGCCCGAACGTGTCCGCCGCCGCGGTCGGCAGCACGCTGGTCGGCTTCACGCTGCTGTACGGCGCGCTCGGGGTCATCTGCTACCGGCTGGCCCGGCGGATCGCCCGGGCCGGCCCGGATCCGGCCGAGCCGGCCCCGGCGGCGGCTGACGACGACGTGCTGAGCCTGGTCTGAGGAGCTGATCATGCAGGCGTTCTGGTTCGGGCTCATCGCCGTGCTGTGGGCCGGGTTCTTCATGCTGGAAGGGTTCGACTTCGGGGTCGGCATGCTGCTGCCGGTGGTGGGCCGCACCGACGAGCAGCGCGGGCTCGCATTGCGGTCGATCGGCCCGGTCTGGGACGGCAACGAGGTCTGGCTGCTGGTCGCCGGCGGCGCCACGTTCGCCGCCTTCCCGGCCTGGTACGCCGGCATGTTCGCCGGCTTCTACCTGGCCTTCGCGCTGCTGCTGGCCGGGCTGATCCTGCGCGGCATCGGCATCGAGTACCGCGGCAAGGCGCACACCCCGGCCGGCCGGGGCTGGTGCGACACGGCCGTGATCGTCGGGTCGTTCCTGCCGGCGCTGCTGCTCGGCGTCGCGTTCGCCAACCTGCTGCGCGGCGTCCAGCTGGACTCCGCCGGCAACATGACCAACGGCTTCTTCTCGCTGCTGTCGCCGTACGCACTGCTCGGCGGGCTGGTCACGCTGACCCTGTGCCTGTTCCACGGCGCGGTCTACCTGGCCCTGCGCACCGGCGGCCCGGTGCACGACGCGGCCGCCCGGCTGCAGGCGTGGCTGGCGCCGGTGACCGGGGTGGCGGCGGTCGGGTTCCTCGCCTGGACGGCGTCGATCCGGTCCACCGCGGTGTCGTGGGTCGCCGCCGTGGCCATCGTGGTCGCGTTCGGCCTGGCCGTGTTCGCCGCGGTGGGTGGCCGCGAGGGGCTGGCGTTCGCGGCGAGCGCGGTGGCCACGCTGCTGGTGCCGGTCTGGATCTTCGCCAGCCTCTGGCCGGACGTACTGCCGGCGCGCAACAACCCGGCCTGGTCACTGACCGTCCACAACGCGAGCTCCACCCCGTACACGCTGAAGGTCATGACGGTGGTCGCGGTCGTGATGACCCCGATCGTGCTGGCCTACCAGGCCTGGAGCTACTGGGTGTTCCGGGCCCGGGTCACCGGTGCGGACCTGGCCGGCGGCGGGCCCGGCCCGGTCAGCCGGCGGGTCAGCACCGCCCGGCACTCCGCCGCGACGACCCTGGGCCGGCCCGGGGCCGACCCGGCGGCCCAGGCCCCCGGCCCCGCCACCCGGGCCCTCGGCCCCGGCCCAGCGGCCTACGGCCGGCACGCGCTGCCCGCCGGCGAAGACCGGGACCGCCCCACCCGGCCCTCGCCGGCCGAGCGGTGACCGGCCCGGCCGGCGCCGGGCAGGCGGGCGCCGGACCGGCGCAGCCTGGGCAGATGGGGGCCGGACGGGCGGGACGGGCGGAGGCAGGGCACGCCAGGGCAGGGCAAGCGAGAGCCAGGCAGGCGAGGGCGGGACGGGCGCGGGTCGGGCGGGGGCCGGTGGACCCGCGGCTGGTCCGGGCGGTGCCGGTGGTCCGCCGGCTGCTGGCGGCGTTCGCGCTGCTGCAGGCCGGGGCGGTGCTGCTGACGGTGCTGCAGGCGGGCCTGCTGGCCGACCTGGTGGTCGCGGTGTTCGTGCGGGGCGAGCGGGGCCGGGCGCTGCTCGGCCGGCTGGCGCTGCTGACGGCGGTCGGGATCGGCCGGGCCCTGCTCGCCGGCCGGCACGAGTGGATCGCGACCCGGGGCTCGGCCCGGGTCCGCGCGGACCTGCGCGGATCGGTGCTGCGCGCGGTTCGCCGGCTCGGCCCCGGCTGGGCCGGGCGGCAGCCGGCCGGGCGGCTGGTCACCGCGGCCGGACCCGGGCTGGAGGCGCTGGACGGCTACGTGTCCCGCGCGCTGCCCGGCCTGGTCGCCGCGGCGCTGGTGCCGCCGGTCGTGCTGGTCCGGATCGGCCTCGCGGACTGGCAGAGTGCGCTGCTGCTCGCGCTCGCGCTGCCGCTGGTGCCGGTGTTCATGGCGCTGGTCGGCATCACCACCCGGCGCCGGACGCAGCGGCAGTACGCGCTGCTGGCCGGGCTGGCCGGGCACTTCCTCGACCTCGTCGCCGGGCTGCCGACGCTGCGCGTCTACGGGCAGGCGCAGCGGCAGACCGCGACGGTCCGGGCCGCCACCGACCGGTACCGCCGGCACACGATGGCCACGCTGCGCACCGCCTTCCTGTCCAGCCTGGTGCTGGACCTGGTCGCGGCGCTCTCGGTCGCGCTGGTCGCGGTCGACGTGGGGATGCGGTTGGACAGCGGCCGGCTGGACCTCGGCACGGCGCTGGTCGTACTGCTGCTGGCGCCCGAGCTGTTCGCCCCGCTGCGCGCGCTGGGCGCCCATCATCACGCCGCCGAGGAAGGCCGGGCCGCCGCCGGCACCGCACTGGACATCATCGCCGAAGCCGCCGCCGCGCCGGCCCGCGCGAGCCGGACCGTACCGCTGACGGACGGGTCGATCCGGTTCGCCGGGGTCCGGCTCACCTACCCCGACCGCACGCAGCCCGCCCTGGACGGCATCGACCTCGCGGTCCGGCCGGGCGAGACGGTGGCGCTGCGCGGGCGGAGCGGGGCCGGCAAGAGCACGCTGCTGGCCTGCCTGCTCCGGTTCGCCGAGCCCACCGCCGGCGCCGTGTCCGCCGGCACCGCTGGCACTGCCGGCGCCGCCGGTGGGCTGGTGGCACTGTCCGATGTGGACCCGGACCGCTGGCGGGAGCAGCTGGCCTGGGTGCCGCAGCGGCCCCGGCCGAGCCAGCGGACCGCCGCCGCGGAGGCCGCGCTCGGCGACCCGGCCGCGAGCCCGGCCCAGATCGCCGACGCCCTGGCGACCTGCCGCGCGCCACACCCGGACACCCAGCTCGGCGAGGGCGGTACCGGCGTCTCGGCCGGGCAGCGGCGGCGCATCGCACTGGCCCGCGCGCTGCTGCGGGCCCGCCGGCAGATCGCCGCCGGCGCCGTCCCGATCGTGCTGCTCGACGAACCGAGCGAAGACCTCGACCCGGGCACCGAGCAGGTGGTCGGCGCGCTGATCGGGGCCCTCGCCGGGCAGGCCACCGTGCTGATCGCCACCCACAGCGACCGGCTCGCCGAAGCCGCCGACCGCGCCGTCGTCCTCGCCGCCGGCCGGATCGCCGCCGACACCCGGCAGCAGCCGGTCCGGACCACCGCGCCGGCCGTCGCCGGCGCGAACCCCGCCGGCCGACCCGCGACCGGCCTCGGCGCCCGACCCGCGACCGGACCGCCCCGCCGACCCGCAGCCGGCCCCGGCGCCCGACCCGCGGCCGGCCCGGCCCGCCGACCCGCGGCCGGCCCGGGCGGCCCGGCCGGCGGCCGGACCGCCCGGCGGGCCGGGCTGGTGCTGCCGACCTGGCGGACGGCCAGGTGGCTGGCCGGCGCGGCCACCCTGGCCGGCGCGACCGGCCTGGCCGGGCTCGCCCTGACCGCGACCTCGGTGTGGCTGATCTGCCGGGCCTCGCAGCAGCCGAACATCCAGGCGCTGGCCGTGGCCGTGGTCGGGGTCCGGACGTTCGCGCTGGCCCGCGCGCTGCTGCGCTACCTGGAACGGCTGGTCAGCCATGACGGTGCGCTCCGGCTACTGGCCGAGGTGCGGGCCCGGGTCTTCGCCGGGCTGATCCCGCTGGCGCCCGGCGGCGTCGACACCCGCCGGGGCGACCTGCTGCGCCGGTTCGTGACCGACGTGGACGGCGTGCAGGAAGGGCTGGTCCGGGCGGTCGTGCCGGTCGCCGGGGCGGTGCTCACCGGCGCCGGTGCCGTCACCCTGGCGGTCGTGCTGGCCCCGGCCGCCGGCGTGGCGCTCGCCCTCGCGCTGCTCGTCGGCCTGCTGGTCGCGCCCGCGCTGGGCCGGCTGGCCGGCGGCCCGGACAGCCGACCGGCCGGCCTGGCCAGCGCGCGAGATGAGCAGGCCGTCGCGGTGCTGGACAGCCTGGACGAGTTGACCGCGTACGGCGCGGACCGGACGGCGCTGGCCCGGGTCGCCGCGCTGGATGCCGGCTGGTGCCGGGCGGCCGGCCGGCCGGCGGTCGGCGCGGCGGTGGCCACCGCGACCGCCACCGGCGCGGCCGCGGTGGCGCTGCCCGCGGTGCTGTACCTCGGCTCCGCTGCCGTGGCGGCCGGGCGGCTGGCGCCGGTCGGCGTCGCCATTCTCGCCGCCTGCGTGCTGGCCGGGTTCGACGCGCTGAACCCGGTCCCGGCCGCGCTCGCCGCCTGGACCCGGTTCCAGACCGGGCTGGCCCGGGTCGCCGACCTGATCGGGCGGCCGGCGCCGGTGCCGGAACCCGCGGCAGCGGCAACGGTCCCGGCCGGCCCGACCGGGCTCACCGCGGACGCGCTCTCGGCCGCCCCCGCACCGGGAGCCGCGGTCGCGGTCGCCGGGGTGAATTTCCAGCTACGGCCGGGCGACCGGCTCGCGGTCACCGGGCCCAGCGGCAGCGGCAAGAGCACCCTGCTCGCGACGGCGCTGCGGTTGCTGCCCGCGACCGCCGGGGCCATCGCGGTCAGCCGGGCCGATGACCGCATCCCGGTCGCCGACCTCGGTGCCGGCCAGCTGCCACCGCTGGTCGCCGGCTCGCTGCAGGGCGATCACGTCTTCCACGCCTCGCTGCGCGACAACCTGCGCGTCGTCCGTCCAAATGCGACAGACGGCGACCTGGACGCGGCGGCCCGCGGCGCCGGCCTCGCCGGGTTCGTCGCCGGCCTGCCGGCCGGCTGGTCCACCCCGGCCGGGTCGGACGGGGCCGCGCTGTCCGGTGGTCAGCGGCAGCGGCTGCTGCTGGCCCGGGCGTTGCTCGCCGATCCGCGGGTACTCGTGCTGGACGAACCCACCGCGCACCTGGACCCGGACACCGAACGGGAGGTGCTCGCCGACCTGCTGGCCGGCACCAGCCGCCGCACCGTCCTGCTGTCCACCCACCGCCGGATCGACGGCTCCGCCATCGACGGCGTCATCGACCTCTCGCCCGCCGACGCGTGACCGGGCCGGCCGCGCCAGGGCCTTACGACCCGCCGGGTGGGACCTAGGTCCGTGCCGGCCGGTGGGCCGGACCGAGGAAGGTCGGGCAGGAGGGCTGGACCGAGCGAGGAGACCGGGAATGACTGTGGTCGAGCGGATGGACGGTTGGGACGCGTTGCTGGCCGATGGCGGCGTGGTGCACGTCCGGCCGCTGCGTCCCGATGACGGGGCGGCGCTGCGGGCGGTGCACCGGGACGCGTCGGATCGCAGCATCTACCTGCGCTACTTCGGGACCAGCCGGGTGGCCGGCGACCAGTACATCGAGCACCTGCTGGCCGGTGGCCGGCTGGCGCTGCTGGCCGAGCAGGACGGCACCGCGGTGGGGATGGCCAGTTGCGAGCCGATCCCGGGTACCGCCGACGCCGAGGTCGCGTTCCTGGTCGCCGACCTGCACCAGCGCCGCGGGCTGGGGACGTTGCTGCTGGAGCAGTTGGCCGCGGTGGCCCGCAGCCGCGGCGTGCGCCGGTTCGTGGCGACGGCGCTGGCCGAGAACCACCTGATGGTGCGGGTGTTCCTGGACGCCGGCTTCGCCCTGGACCGCACCGTCGAGGACGGGCTGCTCCAGGTCGCCTTCCCGATCGCGCCGACCGCGGCCGCGCAGGCGGCGGTGGACGGGCGGGAGCGGGCCGCCGACGTCCGCAGCCTGCGGCACGTGCTGGCCCCGGCCTCGGTGGCGGTGGTCGGCGCCAGCGACCGGCCCGGGTCGGTAGGTGGCGCGATCCTGCGCAACGTCCTCGCCGGCGGCTTCGCCGGGCCGGTCTACCCGGTCAACCGGACGGCGACGACGGTCGGCGGGCGGCCGGCGTTCCCGAGCGTCGAGCGGCTACCCGAACCGGTCGACGTCGCGATCGTCGCGGTGCCGGCGGCGCAGGTGCCGGCGGTCGTCGCCGACTGCGGCCGGCGTGGCGTGCCGGCCGCGGTGATCGTCACCGCCGGCTTCGGCGAGACCGGCACCGATGGCGCCGATCGAGAGCGCGAACTGCTGGCCACCGCCCGCCGGTACGGCGTCCGCCTGATCGGGCCGAACTGCCTCGGGGTGGCGTGTACCGACCCGGCCGTCCGGCTGAACGCCACGTTCAGCTCCGCCCCGCCGGTGCCCGGGCCGCTGGGGTTCGCGTCCCAGTCCGGGGCGCTGGGGATCGCGCTGCTGGCCGAGACGGCCCGCCGCGGTCTGGGCGTGTCCGGGTTCGTGTCGCTGGGCAACAAGCTCGACGTCTCCGGCAACGACATGCTGCTGTACTGGGAGGACGACCCGAACACCCGGGTGATCGCGCTGTATCTGGAGTCGTTCGGCAACCCGGCCAAGTTCGCCCGGCACGCTGCCCGGGTCTCCCGGCGCAAGCCGATCGTCGCGCTGAAGGCCGGCGCCAGCGCGGCCGGCGGCCGGGCCGGCGCCTCCCACACCGCCGCCGCGGCCAGCCCGGACGCGGTCGTCTCCGCGCTGCTGGCCAAGGCCGGGGTGATCCGGGCCGGCACCACCGCGGAGCTGCTGGACATCGCCCAACTGCTCGGCGACCAGCCGCTGCCGGCCGGGTTCCGGCTCGGCGTGCTGGGAAACTCCGGCGGCCCCGGCATCCTGGCCGCCGACGCCGCCGAAACCGCCGGGCTGACCGTGCCCGAACTGTCCCCCGCCACCCAGGCCGCGCTGCGCGCCGCCGCGCCGCGGCTGGCCGGCGCCGGCAACCCGGTCGACCTGGGCGCCGCGGCCGCCCCGGCGGACTACGAACAGACCCTGCGGCTGCTGCTGGCCAGCGGCGAGGTCGACGCGGTCGTGGCCATCCACGCCCTCGTCTCGGTCAACGCCACCCCGCCGGGCGGGCAGCCCAACCCGATCCTCACCGCGATCCGCCGGGCCGCCGCCAGCGCCGTGGACATCCCGCTGGCCGCCGCGCTGCTCGGCGCCGAACCGGCCGCGCCCGCGCCCGGTCCGACGACCGGTCCGGCGCCCGGTCCGGCGGCCGCCGCGGCCGACCCGCCGGCGAGCGAGCGGCCGGTCCCGGTGTACGACTTCCCCGAGGCGGCGGTCCGCGCGCTCGGCCACGCCGCCCGCTACGCCGACTGGCGCCGCCGCCCACCGGGCCGGCGCCCAGCCATCCCGCCAGCCATGATCGGCGCCGTTCGCAGCGTCGTCGCCGCCGAACTGGCCGACCGCCCGGCCGGCGGCTGGCTGGACCCGGTCCGCGGCACCGAACTGCTCACCGCGTTCGGCATCCCGGTCTGCCGCACCGTCGCGGTCAGCACCGCGGCGGAGGCCGTCGCCGCCGCCGAGCAGCTCGGCTACCCGGTCGTGGTGAAGGCCGGCGGCCGGGTGGTGCACAAGACCGAGACCGGCGGCGTCCGGCTCGGCCTGCGGGACGCGGACGCGGTCCGGGCCGCCTTCGCCGCGGTCAGCACCGGTGCCGGTGGCGCCGTCGTCCAGCCGACCGCCGCGGCCGGCACCGAGCTGATCATCGGTGCCACCCGGATCGACCCCTACCCGCCACTCGTCATGATCGGCCTCGGCGGCACCGCCACCGAACTGCTCGGCGACCGGGCGGTCCGGCTCGCCCCGCTCACCGACACGGAGGCCCGCGCCGCCATCCATTCGCTGCGGTCGGCGCCGCTGCTGCTCGGCTACCGGGGCCAGCCGCCGGCCGACGTCGCCGCTGTCGAGGATGTGCTGCTCCGCGTCGCCGCGCTGGCCGATGAACTCCCCGAGTTGGCCGAACTCGACCTGAACCCGGTGATCGCCACACCCGGCGGCGTGCTGGCCGTCGACGTCAAGGTCCGGTTGGCCCCGACCGGACCCGGCGACGGTCTCCGGCACGACCCCCTCCTCCGCCGGCTGCGCTGACCGGCCGGCGCCCCGGGCTCCCACCGTCCACAGTGGACCGGCGAGAGCCGCGGCCCGATGCCCGACCGGGTCGCGCCGCCGGGGCGCGGGACCTTGGTCCCGCCGGTAGATGACGTCCAACACTGCGCCCGGTCCGTCGCCCACGACAGGATTCAGGTAGCAAACGGGGGACGGAACGAAGAAAGATAGGAGAAAGCGATGACCACCACGCACGAGGGCCGGCGTACTGTCGCTGCGCGACCGACTGCTGCCGCGGGTCCGGCGCGTGCGTCGGTCGCCGCCCGGTACGTCCTGGCCGCACTGCGGATCGTGCTCGGCTGGGGATTCCTGTGGGCCTTCCTGGACAAGCTGTTCGGGCTCGGCCACGCCACCCCGGCGGCGAAGTCCTGGCTCAACGGCGGATCCCCGACGAAGGGCTTCCTCAGCTCCGCAACCGGCCCGTTCGCCGGCTTCTACCACAACATCGCCGGCGCGAGCCTGGCGAACTGGCTGTTCATGCTCGGCCTGGCCGGCATCGGCACCGCGCTCATCCTCGGCATCGGAATGCGGGTCGCGGGTGTGACCGGCGTGATCCTCTACCTGATGATGTACACCGTCGTGCTACCGCCGGAGACCAACCCCATCACCGACGACCACATCATCGGCGGCCTCGCGGTGGCGGCAGTGGTCCTGCTCTCCGCCGGCGACACCCTCGGCCTCGGCCGCTGGTGGAAGAGCCAGCCCGCCGTGCAGCGCAACCCCTGGCTGATCTGAGCCAGCCGAACTTCCGACCCACGTGGGCCGGCCGGGCAACCGGCCGGCCCACGGCCATGCCCGGCGCCCGGCTCGCCGCGGCGCCTGCTGTGCCGCCTGCTGTGCCGCCTGCTGTGCCAGGATGAGCCGGCATGGCCGGCGGCCGGGCGACCAGGTGGGAGGGTCCAGGATGGACGGGACCACATCCGCACCAGCGGGCGAACCACCCGGCGGCGGCGCCGATCCGGTGGCTCCGCCGGCACTGGGCCTGTCCGGCCTGCGGCTGGACGAACTGCTGACCGAGATGCAGGAGCGGCTGGCCGAGATCGTGCTCAGCCGCGACAAGCTGCACGGGCTGCTGGACGCGGTGGTGGCGGTCGGCGCCGGCCTGGAACTGCCGGCCACCCTGCGGCAGATCGTCACCGCCGCCGCCACCCTCGCCGACGCGCAGTACGCCGCGCTGGGCGTGATCGGCGACGACAAGCTGCTGCGCGAGTTCATCGTCACCGGCATCGACCAGGCCACCCAGGAGCGGATCGGCCAGCTGCCGTCCGGGCGGGGGGTGCTGGGCACGCTCATCCGCGAACCGCACCCGATCCGGCTGGCCGATATCGGGAACCACCCGGACTCCTACGGCTTCCCACCCAACCACCCGCCGATGCGGACCTTCCTCGGCGTGCCGATCCGGGTCCGCGACGAGGTGTTCGGCAACCTCTACCTGACCGAGAAGCGCGGCGGCCAGTTCACCGCCGACGACGAGGTCGTGGTGCAGGCACTCGCCGCGGCCGCCGGCGTCGCGATCGAGAACGCCGGGCTGTTCGAGCAGACCCGGCACCGGCAGCGCTGGCTGGAAGCCTCCAGCCAGATCACCACCGCACTGCTGTCCGGCACCGACCCGGAGGAGGTGCTACCGCAGATCGCCGGCCGCGCCAAGGATCTGCTCGACGCGGACTCCACCGCGATCGCCCTGGCCGACCCGGACGACCCCGACGACACGCTGGTGATCACCGTCGCCGCCGGTGCCAGCGCCGCACAGCTGCGCGGCAGCCGGATCCCGGTCGACGACAGCATCGCCGGACGGGTCTACCGCACCGGCGCGACCGAACGCACCAGCATCGCCGACCTGGCCACCATCGCGTCGCTCCCGCCCGGTATCAGCGACGGCCCGCGGCTGTACGTGCCACTCGGCACGGCCGGCACCGGGCTGGGCGTGCTCATCGCCCTCAACCGGGCCGGCGGCAACGAGTTCAGCGCGGAATCCGTCGCGGTCACCGCGGCCTTCGCCGGCCAGGCCGCGCTGGCACTCCAGCTGGCCGCCGCGCAACGGGCCCAGCAACAGCTGGCCGTCTACGCCGACCGCGACCGGATCGCCCGCGACCTGCACGACCGGGTGGTACAGCGCCTGTTCGCCACCGGCATGCTGCTCGACAGCATCCTGCCGCAGACCCGCAACCCCGACCTACAGGCCAAACTGCACCGCGCCGTCGACGACCTCGACCACACCATCCGGGAGATCCGGGCCACGATCTTCGCGCTGATGTCCGCCCCGGACGAAGCCCACCGCGGCCTCTGGCAACGGCTCGCCGCCGCGGTCGAGCAGACCACCAGCGGCACCGGCCTGAACCCCAGCATGCAGGTCACCGGCCCGGTCGACGCCCTCGTCCCGGACGACATCGCCGAGCACGCCATCGCCGTCGTCCGGGAAGCCGTCGCCAACGTCATCCGGCACGCCAAGGCCGGCACCGCCGCGGTCGCGGTCAGCGCCGGCGACACGCTGCGGATCGAGGTCAGCGACGACGGCATCGGCCCAC
The DNA here is from genome assembly GCA_963714145.1 of uncultured Actinomycetota bacterium. Classification (GTDB taxonomy): domain Bacteria; phylum Actinomycetota; class Actinomycetes; order Mycobacteriales; family CADCTP01; genus JBBWZH01. Next base: position 7,150,224 of record OY970235.1, read on the forward strand.
CGCCACCGGGCCGCCGCAGCGGCCTGACGAACCTCGCCAGCCGCGCCACCGAACTCGGCGGCACGCTGAACATCAACCCCGCCCCGGGCGGCGGCACCCAACTCGTCTGGGAAGTCCCACTCCCCTAGCTGGTACCGCTCGGACCGGGCGGGGCACCGGCCGGACAGCCGCCGCGCTACCGGCCCGGGTTCGCACCCCGGCGCAGCTCGGTAGCCAGGATCGCCGCCTGCGTGCGCCGCTGCATGCCCAGCTTGGCCAGCAGGTGCGACACGTAGTTCTTGACCGTCTTCTCAGCCAGGAACATCCGCTCGCCGATCTCCCGGTTGGTCAGCCCTTCCCCGATCAGCTCCAGCACGGTCCGTTCCTGATCGCTGAGGCCGGCCAGTGGGCCGTCGTCCTTTTTCGCGTTCGACCGCAGCCGTTCCAGCACCCGGGCGGTCGCCCGCGGATCCAGCAGCGAGCCGCCGGCGGCAACGGTGCGCACCGCGCCGACCAGGTCACTGCCGCGGATCTGCTTGAGCACGTACCCCGCCGCCCCGGCCATGATCGCATCGAACAGCGCCTGGTCGTCCGAGAACGACGTCAGCATCAGGCAGCGCAGCTCCGGCAGCTGGGACCGCAACTCGCGGCACACGGTGACGCCGTCGCCGTCCGGGAGCAACACGTCCAGCACGGCGACATCCGGTCGTGCCGCCGGCGCCCGGGCCAGCGCCTCGGCCACCGTCGACGCCTCGCCGACCACGGTCAGGTCCGGCTGGCTGCTCAGCAGGCTGCTCACGCCGGCCCGGACCACCTCGTGATCGTCCAGCAGGAAGACCCGGATCATGCCGTCTGCCATAGCCCTGCCTCATCTTCCGGTAGCCGCGGCGCTGCGAAGTCGGCGCGGAGTGGCACGTGCCGGCACGGCCGGCCGGACCAGTGTGGAGCAGCGCCGGCAACGGCCAGCGCGCGCCGGCTACTTCTCGCGCACGGTCAGTACGTCGGCGACCGTCCGCCGCGGCGTCGCCGGCACCGCGTCACCGGCTGGCGGCCAGCCGACCCGCAACATCATCTGCGGATGATCCGACCAGTCCATCAGCGCGCGCAGCCGGGCCCGCACCCCCGGCAGGTCAACCGCCTGGGTCGCCGCCGAGCTGGCCAGGCCCATCCGCTCGGCCGCCACCGCCACCTGCGCAAACGTCTCGCCGGCCCGCAGCCGGGCGACCGGGTCGTCCCCGGTGCTGAACAGCACCAGCCAGGCCGCCGTCTCGTCGACGTCCGCCGGCATCGGCAGACCGCCACGCCCGCCGACCTCGAAGTCCCGCAGCGGCACGTCGGTGTGCCGCTCCCGGCCGGCGGGCACTCTCGGCACCGCCGACACCGGCACTCCCTCCCGCGCGCTGGTGGCGTCCGGCCGCACCCACCGGGCCAGCTCGGCGCGGTAGGCCTCGTCGTCCAGCTCCAGCTGATCGGCCCAGGAGACCACCACGGCCAGGTCCAGCCGCTCATCCGCCCGGGTCACCGCGTGCGCGTAGCCACCGTCGTGCTCCGCCAGCCGGCGCAACTCGTCCAGCAGTTCCGCCGGCACCGGCCGCGGGTCGAACGGGCGCCGCTCCGACCGTCGCCGCTGTGCCGCGGCCAGCAACATCCGAACCTCAGCCGGCACCTGCTGGTGCCCGTCCGGCACCAGCCGAGCCAGCAGGTCCGGCCGGGCCGGGTCCGGGAACCGGCTCACCGCGACCCGCCAGCCCTGCCCGGCCAGACCCAGCTCCGCCAGGTACAGCGCCGCGCCGCAGGAGACCAGCAGCCCGCGCCCATCCGGATCGATCGCCGCCAACTGCCGGTGCCGATCCGCATACAGCTCCAGCCCGTCCGGCCCGAACTCCCACCGCCACGGCTGCGTGTTGTGAACCGACGGCGCCCGCACGGCCAACTCCAACGCCTCGGTCACGTCGGTAACGCCCATCCGGTCGTCCGACTCGACACCCGCGACATTCTCGACCCGCATGACAGCCTCCTCATCCACACCGCGACGCTAACCGCCGCACTACCCGTACCACCCGGGACCAAGGTCCCGAACCGGCCGCCATTGGTCGGCCGGCCCGGGACACCCGCGGGCGCTACCCGGCCGATCGGCGCGCGCCGGTCACTGCCGCGACGGCCGGGTCTGATCGACCGGCGGTGGCCGCCGGGCGCGGCCGGCCGGCAGCCGGACGGTGACGGCGGTGTGGCCAGGGCGGCTGTCGACGCCGACCGTGCCCCGGTGGGCCTGCACGACCGCGGCGACGATCGACAGGCCGAGGCCGGTGCTGCCGGCGGCACGGGACCGCGACCGGTCGCCGCGGGCGAACCGCTCGAAGACCACCGGCAGCAGCTGCGCCGGGATGCCCGGTCCGTCGTCGGTGACGGTGAGCAGCGTGTCGGTGCCGGCCGTGGCCAGGCCGACGGTCACGGTGGTGCCGGGCGGGGTGTGCGCCCGGGCGTTCGCCAACAGATTGCCGAGCACCTGGTGCAGCCGCAGCTCGTCGCCGGTGACCTCGATCGGCTCGACCGGCAGGGACAGCCGCCACCGGTGCCCGGGACCGGCCGCGTGCGCATCTGCCACCGAGTCCACGACCAGGCGGGACAGGTCGACCGGGTCGGCGGCGAGCGGCCGGCCGGAATCCAGCCTGGCCAGTAGCAGCAGGTCGTCGACGAGCGTCCCCATCCGCCCAGCGGCCGCCTCGACGCCGGCGATCGCCCGCCGGGCGCCCGCCTCCGGGTCGCCCTGCGGGTGCCGGGCCAGCTCGGCGTAGCCGCGGATGACGGCGAGCGGGGTGCGCAGTTCGTGGCTGGCGTCGGCGACGAACTGCCGCACCCGCGACTCGCTGTCCTGCCGCGCCCGCAGCGCCGCGTCGACGTGGCCGAGCATCGCGTTCAGGGCGTGCCCGACCCGGCCGACCTCCGTTCCGGGGTCGGCGTCGGTCGGCGGAACCCGTACCGCCAGCGCGACCTCGCCCCGGTCCAGCGGGAGCCCGACGACCCGGTCGGCCGTCCCGGCCAGCCGGCTGAGCGGGCGCAGCGCCAGCCGCAGGATCCCCGCGCCGCCCAGCGCGGCCAGGACCAGCGCCGCCCCGCTGACCACCGCCAGCAACCCGGCCAGCCGGACCAGCGTGGCCCGTACGCCGGCCATCGGCAGGCCGGTGACGAGCACGCCGCCGCTGGCCGGCGCCGCCAGCAGCCGGTAGTCGCCGAGGTCGGCCAGGGCCCGGGTATGCGGCTGGCCGTCGAGCGGGAGCGCCGCCAGCACCGCGTCCAGGCCGGCCGGGAGCGCGGTGGACCTGCCGTCCGCGTCGAGCACGGCGCCCTGGCTGATCGAGCCGTTGGTGACCAGCGCACCGAGTGTGCCGGCCGCCTGGCCCGGGGTCAGCAGGAAGCCCGGCGCGTCGCGGTGGCCGCGGCCGGCACCCGCACCACCGCCGCCGGTCCCGCTGTCCGGGTGCTCGGAGGCGGCCTGGGACCGCTGGCCGGCCGCCGCGAGCTGGGCGTCCAGCCGCTCGATGAGGAAGGCGTGCAGGGCGATCTCGGTACCGGCCCCGATGATCACGCAGGCCGCGGCCAGCAGGCCGACCAGCGCGAACACCAGCCGGGCCCGCAGCGACCGCAGACCCCTCATCGGGCTGGCCTCACGGCGCCGGTTTGAGGACGTAGCCGGCCCCACGCACCGTATGGATCATCGGTGCCCGGCCGGCGTCGACCTTCTTCCGCAGGTAGGAGACGTACAGCTCGACCACGCTGCCATTGCCGCCGAAGTCGTGCTGCCAGACCCGGTCCAGGATCTGCGCCTTGCTCAGCACCCGCCGCTGGTTGCGCATCAGGTACCGCAGCAACTCGAACTCGGTGGCGGTCAGTTGGAGGGGGGCACCGCCGCGGCGTACCTCCCGGCTGTCCTCATCCATGGTCAGGTCGCCGACGGCGAGGACCGCGCTGTCCGGATCGCCGACCGCGCCGGCCCGCCGGACCAGCGCCCGGACCCGGGCGACAACCTCTTCCAGGCTGAACGGCTTGGTCACGTAGTCGTCACCGCCGGCGGTGAGGCCGGCGACCCGGTCCTCGACCGAGTCCTTCGCGGTCAGGAAGAGCACCGGCAGGGACGGCGAATCCGCGTGCAGCTGCCGGAGCACGTCGAACCCGTGCTGATCGGGCAGCATCACGTCCAGCACGACCGCGTCCGGCCGGAACTCCCGCGCCTGGCGCACCGCGGTGCGCCCGTCCAGCGCCGTACGGACATCCCAGCCCTCGTACCGCAGCGCCATCGACACCAGTTCGGACAGCGCCGGCTCATCGTCCACCACCAGCACCCGCACCGGCCCGCCGTCCGCGCGACGCATCCGCAGCCTCGTCCCCGTCATGCTGCCGATCCTGGCCGGGCGGCCTGAGCGATCCCGGTGAGCCCGCTGAGCGCGGCCTGTGAGCGGGACGGTCGTGGCCGGCTCCCGCTCACCGGGAGACGCGGTGGGCGGGAGCCGGCGGCCCGGCGGGGTCGGCAGGGCCGCCGACCGCGCTCTAGCGGTGCTGCTGCTCCTCGCCGGTGACGGCGAAGTCCTTGCCGACCTCGACCGTGACGCGGTTGCCGTCCGCGGTCGTCAGGTGCGCCTCGTACACGCCGTCGGAGTCGGTCTCCACCCGCTGGATCGTCGCCCCGGGGTACTTGGCCAGGGCGGCCGCGGTCACCTTGGTGGCGGTGTCACCGGTGAGCAGGTGCTCGTCCGGCCGCTGGCTCTTCGACTCGTCCCGGGTGCCGCCGGGCGCGCCCTGACCGCCACCTTCCGGTCCACCGCTGGCCGGGGCGCTGACCGACGGGCTCGGCGCCGCCGTGCCCGTCGCGGCGTTCGCGGACAGGGACATGACCAGCACGGCACCCGCCGCCACCCCGACCCCGATCAGCCCGGCCGCCACGCCGAACCGACGCCCGACGCCCGTCCGCGTGCCGCTCGTCCGGTCGTCCGTCTCGTTCATTCATCAACTCCGTCTCGTCGGGCCGGCCGGTCCGTTCCGGCCGACAGGACGAGCCTGGTCCGGCCACCTTTGCCGGAGCCCTCCGCAACCTGTCAGTGACCTTTCAATTCCCGGCCCGCCCCTGGGCCGGCCCGCTCGGGCTGGGGTCGCTCAGCCGGAGGGGCGCAGGCCGTCGCCGAGGATCGCCAGCATCCGTTCGGTCTGGTCGGCGTCGCCGCTGTAGCGCTGCATCGCCTGCCAGCCGACCAGCAGCGTCTTGACGTCCAGCACGTCGATGTCGGCGCGGACCGCGCCGGCCCGCTGGGCCCGCGCGAGCAGCCCGTCGAGGGCGTCCATGAAGCGCCGCTCGGCGTCCGGGGCGATCTGCGCGATGTCGACGCCGACCCCGGCCAGCGCCTCGACCAGACCCAGGTCGGTGGCCGCGCCGCGGATCATCGCGGTCAGGAACGTGAGCAGCGCCGGGCCCGGCTGCTCGGACTCCCGCAGTTCGCTGGCCTGGTCGACCAGTCGCTGCACCCGGTCGGCGACGATCGCCTGGAACAGCGCCTCCTTCGTCGGGAAGTGCCGGTAGAGCGTGCCGGCCCCGACCCCGGCCCGCCGGGCGATCTCGTCCACCGGGACCGACAGCCCCTCGGCCGCGAACGTCTCGTAGGCGACCTCGAGCAGCCGCGCGCGGTTGCGGGCGGCGTCGGCGCGCAGCGGCCGGGGCTGGTCAGGCATGAACGGCTGGGACCTCACAGGCGTCGATCGACAAACGGAGCGAGCGTTCCGTATAGTCTGAAGCGGAACGCACGCCCCGATTGTAGGTATGGAGACCCGATGAGCAACGAGCGATGGACCGCCACCGACGTTCCCGACCAGTCCGGCCGGGTCGCGGTCGTCACCGGCGCGAACACCGGCATCGGCTTCGAGGCGGCCAAGGTGCTGGCCGGGCGGGGGGCCGCGGTGGTGCTCGCGGTCCGGAACCTGGACAAGGGCAAGGACGCGGCCGCCCGGATCGGCTCGGCCGTCCCCGGCGCGGACGTCAGCGTGCAGCGGCTCGACCTGACCAGCCTCGACTCGGTCCGCGCCGCGGCCGCTGAGCTGCGATCCCGCTTCGACACGATCGACCTGCTGGTCAACAACGCCGGCGTGATGTACACGCCGAAGGCCACCACCGCGGACGGCTTCGAGCTCCAGTTCGGCACCAACCACCTCGGCCACTTCGCCCTCACCGGCCTGCTGCTGGACCGGCTGCTCCCGGTGCCCGGCTCCCGCATCGTGACGATCAGCAGCGTCGGGCACCGGATCCGCGCCCAGATCCACTTCGACGACCTGCAACTGGAACGCCGCTACGGCCGGGTCGCCGCGTACGGCCAGTCGAAGCTGGCCAACCTGCTGTTCACGTACGAACTGCAGCGCCGGCTGGCGGCAGCGGGCGCCCCGACCATCGCGGTCGCCGCCCACCCGGGCGGTTCGAACACCGAACTGGTCCGCAACTCCCCCGCGTTCCTCCGCGTGCTGAACGCCGTCCTCGGGCCGCTGATCGCGCAGAGCCCCGAGATGGGCGCGCTGCCCACGCTGCGCGCGGCCACCGACCCCGCCGTCCTCGGCGGCCAGTACTACGGGCCGGACGGCTTCCAGGAGACCCGCGGCCATCCCGTCCTGGTCCGCTCCAGCGCCCGCTCGCACGACGCTGACACCCAGCGCCGCCTCTGGACCGTCTCCACCGACCTCACCGGCGTCACCTTCCCGGTCTGATCCCGGCACCGTCCACACCGTCCACACCGTCCACACCGGACTGACCGGCCACGGCCGGTCGCCCGGACGGCCGCGCGCGAGCGCCGTGCGCGAGCATGCTGTGAGCCGGAGTGGAGAGCGCGGCGAGGTCCGGAGGATCCGTGCCCGGTTCGTGGTGGGAACTGCTGGTCGGGGTGCTCGTCGCGCTGGTACTGGCCTGGATCGCCTTGATCGTCGTGCTGGCCCTTGCCCGGCCACGCGGCGGCCTGATGACCCAAGCGCTGCGCATCCTGCCCGACGTGCTGCGCCTGGTCCGCCGGCTGGCCGCCGATGACACCCTCCCCCGCGGGGTCCGGGTTCGGCTCGGCCTGCTGCTGGTCTACCTGGCCATGCCGATCGACCTGATTCCGGACGTCATCCCGGTGCTCGGCTACGCCGACGACGCGATCATCGCTACCGCCGTACTGCGCGCCGTCGTGCGCCGGGCCGGGATCGAGGCGGTCCGGGCGCACTGGCCGGGCACCGACGACGGGTTCGCCACCCTGGCCAGGCTCACCGGCCTGACCGGGAGACCGGCCGGCCACCGGGGTCAGCGGCCGCGGCGGCCCTGACCGCGCCGGCCGGCCGGCCGCCCCGGCCGCGGCCGGACAGCCGTCCGGGCCCCGGTCCGCGGGCCGGGCTGCTCCGTCGGGTCGAGGTGGCCGTCAGCGCCGGGGGTCCACGTGGATCTTCGGCGCCCCGCCCCATTCGGGGCGGCGCTCGCCGGCCAGCACCGCGGCGACCTCGTCCAGCCCGACGGTGGCGGCGATCAGCGGCCGCGGGTCGACCGCGCCGCTGGCGTAGAGCCGCACCGTGCCGGCCAGCCCACCCGACGCGCTGAGCACGCCGACGGCGGTGACGTCCTTGAGGACGAGGGTGCGGGTGTCCAGCCGGCTGGGTCGGCCGGCGAGTCCGATGTAGACGATCCGGCGTCCCGGTTCGACCAGGTCCGCGGCCAGCGCGGGCAGGGCGGCCGCGTTGGAGGCGTCGATCACCGCGTCGTACCGCAGCTCCGGCAGGGTGTCGCGGGTCCAGACGTTGCCGAAGCCGATCGACCTGGCGAAGTCGATCGAGGTGGCGCCGGGGCCGAGCAGGTGCACCTCGGCGCCCTGGGCCGCGCCGATCATCGCGGCGAGCAGCCCGATCGCGCCCGGGCCCAGCACCAGCAGCCGCTCCCCGGGCCGCAGCCCGGCCCCGAGCACGGCCCGCAGCGCGTTGCCGCCCGGCTCGACCAGCGCACCCAGCGCCGCGTCCACCGAGTCCGGCAGTGCCTGCACGGCGGTCACCGGGACGGGCAGCTGCTCGGCCAGCGCGCCGGGCCAGCCGTTGCGGATGCCGATCTCGTGCCGGTCGGCGCAGAGGTGCTGCCGGCCGCCGCGGCAGCGATCGCAGTGGCCGCAGCCGAGCATGGTGTCGCCGGTGACCCGCCGGCCGAGCCAGGACGGGTCGACCTCGGCGCCGACGGCGGTGACGATGCCGGCCCACTCGTGCCCGATCCGGATCGGATACCGCGCCTGACCGGTGTGCAGGTAGGACATCTCGCCGGTGAAGAACTCGACGTCGGTGCCACAGACGCCGGCCCGTTCCACGCCGACGACGACCTCACCCGGCCGCGGCACGGGCGGCGCGACGTCCTGGACGCCGGCCTGTCCCGGGCCGGTGATGACGAAGGCGCGCACTACCGGGCGACCCGGCGCCGGCTGCCGGCCCGGGCGGGGCCCGGCCAGGTCACGGCGCGGCCCCCGGTGTGCCGGTCCCGGTGCCGGTCCGGGTGCCGTGAACCGTCGCGCTGGGTGCCTCAGCCGGCTGCACGGGGGTACCGTACCCGGCATTCCGTACCGTCGAGTCGGCTGCCGATAGCGGGAAGATCCTTGGCCGAGCTGCGCAGCGCCCGGTGGTATTCGGGCGAGGACCGCAACGCCTACATCCATCGCGCCTGGATGCGCCGCGGGCTGCCGGACTCCGCGTTCGGCGGCCGCCCGCAGATCGCGATCGCGAACACCGCGTCCGATCTCACGCCGTGCAACAGCCATCTGGACGAGGTGGCCGAGCATGTCAAGCAGGGCGTCTGGGAAGCCGGGGGCGTCCCGCTGAACCTGCCCGTCGTGTCGCTCGGCGAGACGCAGGTGCGGCCGACCGCGATGCTCTGGCGGAACATGGCCGCGATGGCCATCGAGGAGATGCTGCGGGCCAACCCGATCGACGGCGTCGTGCTCCTCGGCGGCTGCGACAAGACCATTCCCGCGCTGCTGATGGCGGCCGCGTCGGTCGACCTGCCCGCCGTGGTCGTGCCCGGCGGGCCGATGCTCACCGGCACCTTCCGCGGCGCCCCGCTCGGCTGCGGCACCGACGTCTGGCGGCTGTCGGAGGAGGTGCGGGCCGGAACGCTGTCCCCGGAAGCGTTCGGAGCGTCCGAATCGTCGATGATCCGCAGCCGCGGGCACTGCAACACCATGGGCACCGCGTCGACGATGAGCCTGCTGGCCGAGGCGCTCGGCGCGGTGCTGCCGGGCACCGCGGGCATCCCGGCCCCGGACAGCCGGCTGCTGGCCCGGTCCCACCAGACCGGCCGGCTGATCATCGAGATGGTCGCCGCCGGCCGCCGACCGAGCCAGCTGCTGACCACCGGCTCGTTCCACAACGCCATCGTCGCGCTCGCCGCGATCGGCGGTTCCACCAACGCCGTGGTGCACCTGCTGGCCATCGCCGGGCGGCTCGGGGTGCCGCTGCGGCTGGCCGACTTCGACCGGATCGCCGCCGCCGTGCCGCTGCTGGTCGACCTGCAGCCGGCCGGCAAGCACCTGATGGAGGACCTGCACCGGGCCGGCGGCCTCGCCGCGGTGCTGCGCGAGGTGGTTGACCTGCTCGACCCCGACGCCATCGACGTGACCGGCAGACCCTTCGTCCAGTCGCTCGCCGACGCCCAGATCTGGGACCACGACGTCATCCGGCCCCGCGCCAACCCGCTGCAACCCAACGCCGGGATCGCCGTCCTCTACGGCAACCTCGCCCCGGCCGGCGCGATCATCAAACCGGCCGCCGCCTCCCCGCACCTGCTGCGCCACCAGGGCCGGGCCGTCGTCTTCGACTCGGTCGAGGATCTGCACGCCCGGATCGACGCACCCGACCTCGAGGTCGACGCCGACAGCGTGCTGGTGCTGCGCGGCTGCGGCCCGCGCGGCTACCCCGGCATGCCCGAGGTGGCCAACCTGCCGCTGCCGACAAAGCTGCTCCGCCAGGGCGTCCGGGACATGGTGCGGGTCTGCGACGGGCGGATGAGCGGCACCGCCTACGGCACGGTCGTTCTGCACGTCGCCCCGGAGGCCGCCGCCGGTGGCCCACTCGACAAGCTCCGCACCGGCGACCCGATCACCCTCGACGTCGACGCCCGGCGCATCTCGGTCGACCTGCCCCAGCCCGAACTCGACGCCAGAACCCCGTCCGCGGCCCTGCTCGCCGCCCTCGCCCGACCGACCCGCGGCTGGGAGAAGCTCTACGTCGACACCGTCCTCGGTGCCGACCTCGGCGCCGACCTCGACTTCCTCACCGGTTCCAGCGGCCCGGAGGTCGGCCGCGAATCCCACTGACCACGGCGGACAACCGCGCAGCTGGGATCCGATACCGGTAGACCTCAGCCGATCCGGCCCGGTCAGCCGCGATCACCAGTGGGCGCGGCCGATCACCCGGCCGTCGGCGTCGAGCGCCTCGGCCGCGCAGCTGTCCTCTTCCTTCTTCTTCGGGTCGTCCGGGATCCGGATCCGCCCGTAGTAGACCGACCCGACGATCGTGGCCGGGGCCGGTGGCGCGCCGGGGCAGGCGATCCGGACCGCGCGGACGTCCGCGCTGATCCGGCCGACGTCGTCGAACTCGAGCACGTCGCCGGTCCGCTGCGGCCGGACCCCGGTACCCTTTCGCAGGATCGGGGCGCCCGGATCGGTGCGCGGCAGGTACGCCTCCGGGAAGTGCTTCACGCCGATCCCGGAGGCGCCCAGGTAGCTGCCATCGGTCGCGAAGATGCAGACCCAGTCGAGCACCGTGACGTCCACCATCAGCACCGTGCCGTAGCTGTCCACGTGCTTGAGCCGGATGCCACGGATCGCCGTGGCCTTGTCCTTCGGATCCCGGACGGCGTCGACACACTGCCGGGCCCGGTTCAGGTCAGAGCTGCCAGCCACGACCGGGGTGGCCGCGGGGGTGCCGTGCTGCTCCGGGCCGGCGAACGGGTCGACCGCGATCAGCACGACCGCGGCGGCAACCGCCACCACCAGGCCGGCGCCGGCCGCGAGCAGCCAGCCGCGGCGGGACGACCGCCCTGGCGGCGGGCCGGCCGGTGGCCCCGGGGTCGGGGGATCCACCGGGCGCTCGGGCGGGAACATCGCGCCCATCGTGCCAGATCCGTCCGGTCCGTACCCGATGCTGTGGCTGAGCGCCGTATCGCCCCGCGCGAGGCCGTGCCGGTGGATGGTTCCGGCCGTTCCGATCGACCTGCCCGCAGGCTCCCCGGGGCGACCGGACCGCGGCGTATCGCCGGCGCCGGCCACCACCCCGCCGGCCAGCACCACGGTGGCGCCGACCGAGGCGCCAACCTCGTAGCCCGGTCGCCGCCGGCACCGACCACGTCGTTCGCCTAGCTGCGGCAACTCTCGGTTACCAGACGTGGCTGCCGTCACCGCGCTGTCAACCTTCCGGAATCTTGCGGGATCAGCTCTTGATCAACCGACAACGATCGACCACTTCGATCAACACCCGCGACCGGACTGGCTGCGAACTCCCTTGTGATCAGGGTGAATAGGCAAGTCAGTGCCAATCAGTCGTCCGGGATAGTGATCGGTACTTTTCCGGAAAGTCTTGCCATCGAGTTTGCTTGATTGTAATACTCCGCTTACAGCTCTCTGATCGCCGTGAGACCACCGAACGCCTACCGGCTACGCGGCGCAGCCACAGCCTCGACCGGTCCACACCGATCACGTCCGGATGGATCTTGAAGGAGGCGTGGACATGTCCAATGACGCAGCCACCGGCAGTCGCGGCCCGCGGCGACTACGCGGACGCCATCTCGTCTCGGCCGGCGCCGTCAGTGCCCTGGTAATCGGCCTTGCCGCGACCATGGCAGGTACCGCGACCGCGGCGAGCACGCTCGGCGCCTCGGCAGCCGAACGAGGCCGGTACTTCGGTGTGGCGATCAACGGCGGCAAGCTGAACGACTCGGCGTACACCACGATCGCGGCCCGCGAGTTCGACATGGTGACGGCCGAGAACGAGATGAAGATCGACGCGACCGAGCCGAACCAGAACCAGTTCAACTTCACCAACGGCGACCGGATCGCGACCTGGGCGACCAGCAACGGCAAGCGGCTGCGCGGCCACACCCTGGCCTGGCACTCCCAGCAGCCGGGCTGGATGCAGGGCATGAGCGGCAGCGCGCTGCGCTCGGCCATGGTCAACCACGTCACCCAGGTGATGACCCACTACCGCGGCCGGATCTACGCCTGGGACGTGGTGAACGAGGCGTTCGCCGACGGCGGCAACGGCGCCCGGCGTGACTCCAACCTGCAGCGCACCGGCAACGACTGGATCGAGGCGGCGTTCCGGGCGGCCCGCGCGGCCGACTCCGGCGCCAAGCTCTGCTACAACGACTACAACACCGACGGCCAGAACGCGAAGAGCAACGCGGTCTTCGCGATGGTGCAGGACTTCAAGAACCGCGGCGTCCCGATCGACTGCGTCGGCTTCCAGTCGCACTTCAACAGCGCGTCGCCGGTGCCCGGCGACTACCAGGCCAACCTGCAGCGCTTCGCCAACCTCGGCGTCGACGTCCAGATCACCGAACTGGACATCGAAGGCTCCGGCAGCACCCAGGCCAGCAACTACGACCGCGTCGTGCGGGCGTGCCTGGCCGTGACCCGCTGCGCCGGCATCACCGTGTGGGGCGTGCGGGACCCTGACTCCTGGCGGGCCAGCGGCACGCCACTGCTGTTCGACGGCGGCGGCAACAAGAAGGCCGCGTACAACTCCACCCTCACCGCCCTGAACGGAACCCCGCCGACCGGAACCCCGCCCACCAGCACACCGCCCACCCCGCCGACCACCGGCCCGAACCCGGGCGGGGGCGGCTGCACGGCCAGCTACTCGCCGGCCGAGAGCTGGCCGGACCGGTTCAACGGCAGGGTGACGATCACCGCCACCGGCGGCGCGATCAGCAACTGGATCGTGACCGTGACCGTGCGCTCCCCGCAGCGGGTCTCGGCCACCTGGAACGGCAGCCCCACCTGGGACAGCAGCGGGAACGTGATGACGATGCGGCCGAACGGCAACGGCAACCTCGCCGCCGGCGCCTCGACCAGCTTCGGCTTCACGGTCATGGCCAACGGCAACTTCTCCGCGCCCACCCTCGGCGCCTGCCGGACGGCATAGCCGACCCCGGGCCCGGCAGCGGGTGGCGTGGCGATCGCAGGACCGCTACGCCACCCGCTGCCGACGGCCCCCGCTTCCGCACCGACCCGGCCGGGTGCGTCGGGTCGGCGCGGGCGCGAGCGGCGAGTGGGCCGCAGCCGCCACGGCGGCCCACGATGACGGGGGCGGGACCGGGAGGGCGGTTGGCGGGTGGCGATGGAGCGCGACGGCACGGCTGTCGCCGCGGCGCTGCCGGTCCGGTACGCCGGTCTGGCGGTGGTCGCGCTCGCGCTCGGCACGTTCTCGTTTGTGACGACCGAGACCCTGCCGATCGGTCTGCTGCCGCAGATCGCGGCCGATCTGCGCGTCTCGCTGTCCGCGGCGGGCCTGCTGGTGTCCGGGTACGCGCTGGTGGTCCTCGTGATGTCGGTGCCGCTGACGATGCTGCTCCGGCGGGTTCCACGGCGCTACCTGCTGGCTGGCGTGTTCACGGTGTTCGCGGCGGCGACCGGGCTGTCGGCCACGGCGGCGACCTACCCGATGTTGCTGCTGGCCCGGATGGCGATCGCGCTGACCCATTCGGTGTTCTGGTCAGTGGTCGCGGCGACGGCCGTCGGCCTGCATCCGCCGCGGCGACGCGGGCGGGTACTCGCGTCGCTCTACTCAGGCGGCTCGCTCGGGGTCGTGCTGGGCACCCCGGCGGGTACCTGGCTCGGCCAGCACGCCGGCTGGCGGGCCGCGTTCTGGGTGATGAGCGTGCTCGCCGTGGTCACCCTCACCGCTATCGTCGTGCTGCTGCCTACCGCACGGCCGGAGCAGAACCCGGCGGCCGCCGGCAGCAGCCCCGACCGGCGGCGGTACCTGGTGCTCATCGCGGCCATGTGCCTCGTCGTCACCGGCCTGTTCACGCTGCAGACGTACATCGCCCCGTTCCTCACCGAGGTCAGCGGCTTCCCGGTCGAGGCGGTGAGCCTGCTGCTGCTCCTGGGCGGCTCAGCCAGCCTCGCCGGTGCGATGGTCAGCGGCTGGCTGGTCGCGCGGCGCCCGGAAGTGGTCGTCGTCGGCCCGGTGGTGCTGCTCGCGCTGGCGCTGCTTGCGCTCTACGCGTTCGGCACCATGCGGCCCGCGACGGTGGCACTGCTGGCGGTCATCGGGCTCGGGTTCGCCATCATGGTCACCGGCGTTCAGCACTGGATCTTCGAGGTCGCGCCCGGCAGTTCCGACGTCGCCACAGCTGGCAGTTCCGCCGCGTTCAACTTCGGGATCGGCTCCGGTGCGCTGATCGGCGGGCTGCTGCTGCCGAGCACGGGGGTCCGCAGCACCGCCCTGGTCGGTGGCCTGCTCGCGGTCACCGCGGTGGCGGTGCTGCTGGCCGGGCCGATGGCTGCGCTGCCCGCCCGTGCGCCGCGTTGATGACGTACTGATGACCAGCAGGCAGACCACCCGGGCCGCCCGGCCGCCGGGCCGGTCTGTCCGGTGACTGGCGGCCGGTGTTGACCCGAACGCGGGCTGGTCGCCGCGGTCGCCGCGCGGGACCGTAGCCACGAGGAAAGGTGGCAACGATGATGCGAAGACTGCTCCGGTTCAGCGTGGCCGTGCTGGCTATGGCGGCCGCCGTGCTGGGTCCGGGCCGGCCGGCGGTTGCCGACCCGACACTGCAGGTCTCGGTGACCGGCGCCCGGTTGGCCGCCGGCGGGTTGCAGGTCGTGCTGACCGGCCGGTACGTGTGCGGTCCGTTCGCGCCGGGCTCCGACGGCGTGGTCGACCTGAGCGTGGTGCAGGAACTGGGGCCGGTGGGCACGACCGGTTACGGCTACCTCTTCCTGACGGTGTGCGACGGCAGCACGCAGGCCTGGTCGGCGCCGGTGGACAGCGTCGCCGGGCAGTTCGTCCGCGGCCGCGCGCAGGTGACCGGCTCGGGCTACGCCTGCGACCGCGGCCCGGCCGGCGGCTGCTCGTTCGGCTCGTTCGGCCCGACCGCCATCCGGATCCGCTAGGTCCCGCCTCCGCGCCGACCCGGCCGCCCGGCCCGGGAACCGGCGGCCGGCTCACGGCAGCGCGTTCAGGAACGGCTCATGGCTGTTCTGGAACTCGAAGTTGAAGAACCGGTCCCAGTTGATCGACCACGTCATCAGGCCACGCAGCGCCGGCGCCGGGCCGCCGCGCAGCGCGTACCCGGCGCAGCCCTGCCCGCGGGCCAGGCAGTTCAGCGCCGTGTGCACCTGGTCCGGCGCCGTGAACCCGTTGCCGGCGCTGGTCGCCGCCGGCAGCCCGATCGCGACCTGGTCCGGCCGCAACGGCGGGAAGACCTGGCCGGTGTTGGCAACCGGGAAACCGGCCAGCAGCATGTCGGTCATCGCGATGTGGAAGTCCGCGCCGCCGATGAAGTGGAACTGGTTGTCCAGACCGGTGACCGGGCCGGAGTTGTAGTCCTGCACGTGCAGCACGGTCAGGTCGCCGCGCATCGCGTAGATGACCGGCAGGTACGACCCGGTGCGGTTGTCGCCGCTGCTGGTACCGCCGTAGAACTGGTACCCGACCTGGACGAAGAACGTCTCCGGCGCCATCGTCAGCACGAACCGCGAGCCGTACCGCGCCTTGAGCGTGCGCAGCGCGGCGATCAGGTTGACGACCACCGGCGTGGTCGGGTTGCGGAAGTCCGCGTCACCGGCGTTGAGGAACAGCGAGTGGCCCTCGAAGTCGATGTCCAGGCCGTCCAGGCCGTACCGGTCGATGATCGCCGCGACCGAGCTGACGAACCGGTCCCGGGCGGCGGTGGTGGTCAGCTGCACCTGCCCGTTCGCCCCGCCGATCGAGATCAGCACCTTCTTGCCCTGCGCCTGCTTGGCCCGGATCGCGGCGGTGAAGTCCGCGTCCGACTCGACGTTCGGGCACTCGCTCGCCGGGCACCGGTTGAACCGGATGTCCCCGGAGGTGACCGAGGTCGGCTCCCCGAACGCGAGGTCGATGATGTCCCACGCCGGCGGCACGTCCGCCATCCGGATGTACCCCGAGCCGTTGGCGAAGCTGGCGTGCAGGTAGCCGATCAGCGCGTGCCGGGGCAGCCCGGTGTTGACGCAGCCGGTCGTGCTGCCGGTGACCGCCGCCGACCGGGCCGACTCGCCGGCGCTGTTGATCGCCGCCACCGTGTAGGTGTGCGATGTGCAGGCGGCCAGCCCGCCGATGGTCGCGGAGGTGCCGGTGCTGGTGGCCCGCACGGTGCCGTCCTCGTAGACCCGGTAGCCGGTCACGGTCCCGCTCGCCGCGGCCCAGGACAGCGCGATCGAACTGGCGGTGACCGCGCCGAGCGCCGGCGTACCGGGCACCCCCGGCACCCCGGGGCCACCGCCACCACCGTTGCCGGCCGGCCCGTCCAGGCTGACGTCGTCGGCGGTGTAGCTGCCCTGGCCGTACCAGCCGTGCAGGAAGACCTGCGCCGAGGTCTGCCCGGCCGCGGTGGTGAACGGCACCGTCAGCTGGGTGTACGCGGTGACCGCCGGCGTCCAGGTGGACGGACCGCCGGTCACTCCCAGGTAGACGAACGCGCCGCGCACCCACGCCGACAGCGTGTAGGCGGTGTTCGGCTGCACCGGCACGGTCTGCCGGCACTCCGCGGTGTCCGATGTGGACGCCGCACCGGCGAGCGCGAACGCTCCACTGTGGACCGGGCTGCCGGTGACCGAGCCGAGGCCGCCCGAGCACGACCAACCGGTCAGCGAGCCGGCCTCGAACCCGGGGTTGGCGAGCAGGTTCGCCGCCGCGGCCGGCAGCGCACCGGCCATCCCGGCCAGGGTCAGCGCGGCGGTACCGGTTGCCGCTATCAGCATCCGAGCCCTCATGGCTCGATCACCACCGGCGCGGTGATCGACGCACCTGGGACGGCGCCCGATGACGCCAGCGGGGTGACGACGGCGAGCCGGAGCGAGCGCCGTGGGGCCAGGCACATGCAGCCTCCCGAGAACCGAGCGGCAGCGGCCCTGACACGCAGATCATGCCTGCCGGAACCAATCTGGTCTAGTCCACCCTGGTCCGGCCGAACCTCGGCGGGTCGGTCAGGCCGCGGCGGCCAGCCGGGCGGGGGTGGGTCGGTGGGCCGGAACGGCGCGGCCGTCCGGTAGGAGTTCGCCGAGGTCGTCGAAGACGATCACGCCGTTGCACAGCAGGCTCCAGCCCTGTTCCGGGTGGCTGGCGACGGTGTGGGCGGCCTCGCGGTCGGGGCGGTGCGCAGCTGGGCATGCGGGCCGGTGTTGACACACGGCACACCTCCGGTTCGATCACCGCGTCCTGGGCGGGCGCTCTCATCAAGGCAACGAACGCGAGCCACCAGATTCGACATGCATCCTCGCCATCGGCCAAACCGGCGGACAGGTCGCGCCCGGGCCACCGGTGACGCGGTCAGCGGATGCCGGCGTGGCCGGCCCACCGGGAGCTGGCCCGATCGGCCGCGGCGAGGATGAGTGCGGCGAGCTCAGGCCGGTCCGGCACGGCGAACGAGACATAGTTGCCGCGACCGCCGGCGATCGGACGTCCGTAGGCCCGGGCAGCGAGCTGGCCATCGGAAAGCAGCCGGATGTTGAGGGTGCTGAGCATGAAGGTCTCACCGCGGCGCGTGTCGGTCCACCGCAGCGCCTCGGGAATGGTCACGTTGATCGCCAACGCGGTCACCTCGACGCCCTCGGGACCGCCCATCCACCCAGGTTCCCACCTGCACTACCAGGCCACCAGAACATCCGCGCCAGCCACCGAGCGCCAGGTGGCCGACAGCGGTCGGGTCACCTCCGGTCGGGTCGGGCGGCTGGTGAGGCCGGTGCTCAGGCGGCTAGTGAGGCGTAGACGCCGTTGTCGTCGAGCAGGCTCTCGTGGGTGCCGGACTCGACGACCCGGCCGTGTGCGATGACCGCGATCTGGTCGGCGCCGCGGACGGTGGAGAGCCGGTGCGCGATGGTGATGGTGGTGCGGCCGCGGGCGAGGACGTCGAGGGCCTGCTGTACGGCCCGTTCGGTCTCGGTGTCCAGCGCGCTGGTCGCCTCGTCCAGGACCAGGATTCGCGGGTCGCGCAGCAGGGTGCGGGCGATCGCGATGCGCTGCTTCTCGCCGCCGGAGAAGCGGTAGCCGCGGGACCCGACGATCGTGTCGTAGCCGTCGGGCAGCCCGACGATGAGCTCGTGGATCTGGGCGGCCCGGGCCGCGTCGATGAGTTCGCGGTCGGTCGCGTCCGGCTTGGCGTAGCGCAGGTTCTCCCGCACGCTCGCGTGCAGCAGGTAGGTTTCCTGGCTCACCACGCCCACGATGCCGGCCAGGTCGGCCAGCCGCAGCTCGCGCAGGTCGATCCCGTCGATGGTGACGCGCCCGCCGGTGGGGTCGTACAGCCTGGCGATCAACGCGGCGATGGTGCTCTTGCCCGAGCCGGTCTCGCCGACGAGAGCGAGGGTCGCGCCGGCGGGTACGTCGAGGCTGACGCCGGCGATCGCGGCGGTGTCGCTGCCGGGGTAGGTGAACGTGACGTCCTCGAAGCGCAGCCGCCCGCGCACCCGGGACGGGTCGATCTCGACCGGGTTGCTCGGGTCGTCCACCTCGACCGGCAGGTCCAGGTACTCGAAGATGCGCGCGAACAGCGCCAGCGAACTGGTCAGCGCGACCCCGACGTTCAGCAGGCCCATCAGCGGCCGGAACAGCCCGGCCTGCAGGGCGGTGAACGCGACGAGCGTGCCGATGCTCAGCGTGCCGGCGGTCATCGGCAGCCCGGCGCTGAGGTAGATGACCGCCGGGATGGCGGCGAAGATGATGTTCAACGACGCCATCCGCCACCGGCCGGCCAGCTCGGAGCGCAGCTCGAGGTCGATCAGCCGGGCCGAGGAGGCGGTGAAGCGCTCGACCAGCGACGGGCCGGTGCCCATTGTCTTGCTCAGCTGCACGCCGCTGATCGACAGCCCCTCTTCGATCGTGACGTTGAGGTCGGCGAGCTCGCGCTGGCGCTGGGCGGTGATGGCCCGGCGCATCGTCGCGATCTTGCGGGTCAGGTAGATCGACGGCGGCAGCACGACCAGCGACACCAGCGACAGCCGCCAGGACAGCGCGGCCATGGCGGCCGCGGTCGCGATGGTGGTGGTGAGGTTGGACGCGATCGAGGTCGCGGTCGAGGTGACCACCGACTCCATCCCGCCGATGTCGTTGGTGATGCGGGACTGCACCTCGCCGGTCCGGGTGCGGGTGAAGAACGCGATCGACTGCCGGTGCAGGTGGGTGAAGACGGCGGTACGCAGCCGGTGCATGACCGCCTGGCCGATCTTGGTGGAGATCCAGGTCTGGACGACGCCGAGGGCCGAGGTGACCGCGGCGACGGCCACCATGCCGAGCACCAGCCAGACCAGCAGGCGCAGGTCGCGGTCGGGCAGCGCCCGGTCGATCACCCCGCGGAGCAGGAACGGCGCGGCCATGGCGATCACGGAGGACACCACGATGATCGCGGTGACGACGGCGAGTTGGGCCCGGTACGGGCTGAACAGCCCGCCGATGCGGCGCAGCGACACCGCACGCGCCTGGGTCTTCTCGGCGGCGGTGACGGTGTGGCCGCGGCGCGGCCGCTGAGTGGTGGTGGGTTCCAAGGCATCTCGCTTCCTGTCGGGCCGGGTTGGATCCGGGCCACATTGATGAGGTTACCTCACTATGAGGGTCCAACAGGGAAAGCTGGTATTCTCTTCCGGTGTCTCTCCCCGCGCCGGAGAGCCTGGCGGAGACGTTCTGGGGGGTCTCCCGGCAGCTCCGGCGGGTGACCCGGCAGGCCCTCGAGCCCTGGAACATCACCCCGGGCCAGTCCCGCGCGCTGAACATCCTGCTGCGGGACGGCACCATGCGGCCCAGCGAGTTGTCCGAGCATCTGCGCATCGCACCCCGCTCGACCACCGAGGTCGTGGACGGGCTGCAGGAGCGTGGCCTGGTGCGGCGGCGCCCCGATCCGGGTGACCGGCGGGCGACGCTGATCGCGCTGACCGACCAGGGGGCCGAGGTTGGCCGGGCGATCCAGGCGGCCCGGGACTCCGACGCCGAGCGGTTCTTCGGCAGCCTGAGCGAGGCCGACCGCGCCGACCTGGCGCGGATCCTGCGACTACTCAGGCCCTAGCCCGGCCCGGCGGACCGGGGGGCGGCAACCGACCGACCCGGCGTCGCCCGCACACGGCAGCCGCCAGACGGCCTGCTTGTTGGTGTTGTCGACCCAGACCCGGCGGGCGTTGACCGCTGCTGCCTGCGGCCAGTCGGGTGCGGCGATGACCCAGGTGGTGTGCGGGGCGGCGTCGGATCGGGAGCTGAACAGGGTGAAGTGGGTGGCCCCGAGCTGCCACTGGTAGTAGTAGAGGCCCCGCGGGCTGTATGCGGCGAGGTCGTAGCTGACCTCCGTGGCGGTGCTGAGGCCGTCGATGCGGGTGAGCGCGACCGGCTGGGTGCCGCGGGTGGTGTCCTCCCCGTACTGGATGAGCACCGCGCGCAGCGCGATGGAACTGGTTGCGAGCGCGGCGGCGAGTCCGGCCGCGGTCAGCGCCCGGGAGCGTCGGGTCAGCAGCAGAATCGTGGCGCCGGTCGCCGCCACCAGCAGGGCCGGCCCGGGTCGGATGTGTTCGCGGACCTGCGCGAACGGGGGAAGCGCGAGCACCGTGAACCAGTTGACCGGGCTTCGGGTGATCAGGCCGTCAGCGTACCGGGTGATGATCACGGCGGCGACGGCCGCCGCGGCCGCTCCGGTGCCGAGTTCGATGAACAGCCGCCGGGTTCGGGCCGTCCACAGCCGGACCAGGCCGAGCGCGACAAAGGCCGGCACGACCATCTCCACGTACCGGCCGTAGACGACGTGGTCGGGGCGGTTCGGCGGGTTCAGGAAGAGGCCGGTCAGCACGGCCAGCCCGACCGCGCCGCCGAGGAGGAACACCGCGACAGCGGGTGCGCCGGCGGCCTGCCGGCCGGCCAGCCGGGTCAGCGCCGGCGGGCCGGGCGGCCACCTGGTCGGCCGCAGCTGCGTGGCCAGGTGTACGGCGCCGGGCACCACGAGCCCGAACGTGGCCACGAACAGGTACCAGTACTGGCCGGCGCCGAGCGCCGCCACGTTCACCCAGGAGCCGGGATCGCCGGCGTTGGCCAGTAGCCGGCGCAGTTCAGCGCCGCTGGCATCGCCCCAGCTCTGCACCCTCAGCCAGCTGTTGAGCCGGCCGCCGGCGAAGGCCACCGCCCCGGCCGCGACCACCCCGGCGGCCGCGCTGGGCGCCAGGTCGCGACGGACCCAGGCGAGCCCGAGCAGCAGTACCAGCAGCAGCCCCACCAGCGGCGCGGTGCGGCCGTGGGTGGTGTAGAGAACACCCGCACAGCCGCCGCAGGCGACCGCCCAGCCGACCGCCGACCGCCGCCGGGTCGCCGTTGTCGTGGCGGCCAGGGCGATCGCGGCGGCGAGCACGAGCACCGGAAGCAGCGACTCGGCCCAGGCGAACTGGGTGGTCACGACCAGCGGCGGGTAGAGCGCGGCCAGAAACGCCGCGCCGGCGGCCAGCCGCGGCGGGACCCGGAAGATCCGCGCCAGAACCAGATAGACCAGCGGGAACGTCAGGCTGGAGATCACCGCGTTGGTGACCAGCACCCAGCGGTACTCCCACAGCGGGCCGTGGCCCAGCCAGAACGCCGGCACCAGCAGCAGCGAGTAACCGCCGCGGTAGAACCCGGCGGTGCCAAGCTGCCCGGCCAGCCCGCCGCTGAGGACCCGGGCATTCACCAGATACCCGGTCTCGTCGGCGAAGTTGATCGGACCGTCCCGGCCGTAGCTGATCGCCAGCCGCAGCGTCACGTGCAGCAGATAGCCCACAACCAGCAGCCAGCCGAGCCGCCGGGACCCGGCGGCGGCCCGGCGCATCGTCGACCCGAGCCGGGACCGCATCGCCGTCACGGCGACAACTCTGACACAGTGCCGACCGCCGCCATCGTCGACCCGGCCGAACCAGCGCCTGCCGGCGGGCCGGTTCGCCTCCAGTCGGCATCCAGTCGGCATTAAGCAGTGCCTGCCAGCCTCCTGGAGCGGACCAAGGACGGGGGTGAGAGGAGAGCCGGTATGAGAGCCGGACTATGTCGGGCCGCCGTCGGCGCAGCGCTGGCGGTCGCAATTGCAGTGGGCGGCACCGCCCAGCCAGCCCAGGCGGCGTTCCCGGGAAATGTCACGCTGCCGCCCGCCGGGCCGTTCGTCAATCTGGCGTTCGCCGCCTACAAGCTGATCGACGGCAGTCTTTCGCCCAGCGATGTCGAGCGGCTGCTCCTGACGATGATCGCCGCGTCCAACCAGGCCGGAAGCGAAATGATCAGCCATATCGACGCGCACGTGGCGGCCCGGGCGGTAGGCGAGGCCAGAGGCCTGACCATACGCTTCCAGAATTACCAGAACATGCGGCAGACCTGGGAACTGTTCTTCTTTGCGGGGGATGCCGTCGGGGCCGCCTCGATAGACCGGACAGAATTCAACGCGACCACCGACCGCAAGGCCGCGGACGCGATCGGGACCGCCCTGAACGTCGTCTATCCGATGGCCCGGACGGCCGTCCACGATGCCGGGTATGCCCAAACAGCCCAGGACACGCTGAAGCGGGACTACATCCAGGCCCTCGAGGCGATCGTCGCCCGGCTGGAGCCGGTCTGCACCAGCACGGTGGCGCCGGACACGCCGGCGTTCATCAACGAGGTGCGCTACGAATGTGTCGCCGCCAACGGGGAACGGGTCAGCGACTATCAGGTCCGCAATGTGCTGACCGGCAAGTGGCTGCGCGGACCGGTCAACGTCGACCAGCTCAAGGTCGACTCCGCCATCCATTCGAGTTGGCTCACGGCCGGCGCGATCCTGCCCACGCTGAGAACGCCGTAGCGGTCACCGGCTGGCGCCCGACCTGCCCGGACCGGTCGCCAGGCCGGTCACCCGCCCGGACCGGGCAGGCAGCGCGAGGTACCGAGCATGCCGACGCGAGATGGAGAACCGACATGAAATCCAGACTGGTGCGCGGCCTCGCCGCCGCGGCCCTGGCGGCCACGATCGGCGTGGCCGGCACCGCACAGCCCGCACACGCCGAGAGCAAGCAGCCACCGCGCCCCGACGCGGTCGCCCAGGTTGTCGTATTCGACTGGGTCAGCGCCGCCATCGCGGTGGCCGCCACCCTGCTCAACAACGGCAACTCGGACGGAGCGGTACGGCAGATCCTCGCCGCCATCGAAGCGACCAGGGTCGACATCATCAACCACATCGACGCGATCGCGAGCGCCGAAGTACAGGCGTGCGTCGAGGCCAACACCATCGAGTTCGCGAACATCGAGTTCTTCCCGCCACCGGTGCTCACCCTGTGGGCGCAGAGCGCCACCAGTTGCGCCACCCTGGCCACCGCGTACGTCAACGCGGTGCAGAGCCCGCAGGCAGTCGACAACCTCGGCTTTCTCATCGGCCCGATCTACGCGATAGTCCTCGCGGCCCGCGCCAAGGCCGGCCTGGTCAATGGCGTGAACCTGCTCCTCGAGGACGAATTCCGCGCCTATCTGGCGGTCTCGATCAAACTCGGCCCGGCCCCGGGTCAATGCGTCCCGTTCCGCATCGAGGGCCAGATCGAGTACTACACCTGCCGGATGTACAACGGCGACACCGGCCGCAACGCCAACCCGCAGATCGCCTGGAATATCGCCGCGCGCAACACCAGCAGCCCGATCGCCGACGCCGCCATGCCCCGGCTTTACGCCGCCCTCCACCCCGGCGGCTGATCGCCGCGCTGACCACGCCGGGCTGAATCGCTCCCGGCCGGCTCGCTGAACCCGCTGCACCGAAAGGCGGAGCGGCTCCGTTACGGCTGGCGGTCGCTGACCACCCGCCAGCTCGACGGAGCCGCTCCGCCTATGTCCACATGCGACACCGCCGCCGCCCGCTGGAGCTTGCCGCGCTTAGCGTGAGGCAGGTCACGGGAACCCGCGGGCCCCGGCGGACAGCTGTGGATGTGGAGATGAGTATGCGTGCTCGGGTGCGCGCCGGGGACCCGGATGCCTTCAGGCAGCTGTTCAACGACCATGTCCGTTCGGTGTACAACCACGCCTTCCGGCTGACCGGGAACTGGTCCGTGGCCGAGGACGTGGTGTCCGTGACGTTCCTGGAGGCCTGGCGGCTGCGTGGCCGGGTCGACCTCGACGTCGACGGGTCGCTGCGCCCGTGGCTGCTCGGGGTCGCGACGAACGTGGCTCGCAACGTCCGCCGCGCCGCCCGGCGCCACGAGGGTGCGCTGGCCCGACTCCCGCGGGCGGACGTGGTGCCGGACTTCGCCGACGACGTCAGTGCCCGCATCGACGACCGCGAACGCCTCGCCCTGGCCATGGCGGCGCTGGCGGCCCTGCGCAAGCCGGAGCGCGAGGTGCTGGCGCTGTGCGTGTGGTCCGGACTCGACTACGCCGAGGCGGCGGAGGCGCTCGGCGTGCCGGTCGGCACGATCCGGTCCCGGCTCTCCCGGGCGCGCCGGAAGTTGGCGGCGGGAATTCGCCGGCCGCCAGAACCGGAACCGACCCGCCGCCCCGGACAGGTACCAGGCGACCGCGAGAACGCGGTCCGGCTCGCTCAGGAGAATCCCCGATGAACACGATTCAGCCCCACTCGAACGACCGTGACGAGCTCGTCCGGCTGCTGCCGCAGCTGGTGGAGCGGGACCTGCCGAGCCGCCGCCAGGTTCAGATCCAGGAGTTCGTGATGACCGAGATCCACACCCACCCGGCGCCGCGGCGCCATCCCCATCGGCGCCTTGTCCTCGCGACCTCGGCGCTGGCCGCCGTCGCGGTCGCCGCGGCCGCCGCCGTCGCCGTCGCCGTCGCCGCCGGAGGTTCCGGAGTCGGCCAGACCCCGGGCGGATCGCCGACCCGGCCGGCCGCCGGCCCGTCGACGCCAGGCCTTACGCCGGTGGCCCGGACCTTCGACCTGGCGGCCTCCTACGCCGCCGCGAGGCCCTTCACCCCGCCCCGACCCGACCAGTGGATCTACATCCAGGACCGGTACCTGAATCCGAGCTCGCTCGGGCGGGCCAAGGGGCAGCAGCCGGCTGGGACCTTGCAGACCTGGATCCGGGCCGACGGCAGGAAGAAGGCCGAACACAACTCCGCCCGGAACGGCGCCCTCGAGACCTGGGACCAGGTGAACGAGTATCCGGCGCTGGCCAACCTGCCGACCGACCCGCGGCAACTGCTCGCCCGGCTGCGGGCCGAACTGCTGGCTCCGCCCACCACCCCCGGGCCACGCGTTCACCTGGACCGCGCGGACGTGAACGAGCGCCTGTTCGGCCGCATCGCCGACATTCTCAGCCAGTACCTGCTTCCGCCCGCCGTGACGGCGGCGTTGTGGCGGGCGGCGGCCCTGGTTCCCGGCGTCACCCAGGCGCCCGGCGCGGTCAAGGTCGATGGGCGCCCGGTGATCGCGGTCGGCCGGATCCAGCAGGGCTGGCTGGCCGAGCAGCTGCTGGTCGACCCGGACACGTACGAGTTCGTCGGCTACCGGTCCGTGGCCGCCGAGGACCACACGATCGACACCGGCGGCGGCCGGGGGATCAAGGTGAAGAAGGGCGAGGTCCAGAGCGTGAGCACCCGGCTCGTGGCGGCGATCGTCGACAGGCCAGGGCTGACCAGCTGAGCTGATTGTTCGCAGCGCGGGGTGGGCTCGATGCCCACCCCGCGCTGCTGTTGTCGCCGCGGGTCCAGCGATGTGGAGCCGACCTCGTCCGGCGATCGGGAACCCGGCCGGTGCCCGTGGACAAGGACTGGCAGATGTTGTCCCTCGACGCAGGAGGCCACGTGGCCAGAACGAAACGGCAAACCCGCCCGTTGATCGCAGTCACCATGGCAGTCGCGCTGGCCGTGGCGGCGCCGTGGGTGAGCTCCGCCGGAACCGCGACCGCGGCTCCGGCCCGGCCCCCGCTGGCCGCCGGCAACGACCCGGGTGGCTGGGTGACCCTGATCACCGGCGACCGGGTCCTGGTCCGCGGCACCGACGGCAGGACCAACCTGATGGTGGACCAGGCGCCACGAGCCGTCCGCACCGCGATGCTCCAGTTCACCCGGCGCGGCGACCGCTACGTGCTGCCCGCCGACGCGGCCGGGCTGGTGCGCGACGGCATCCTGGATGAGCAGCTCTTCAACGTCACCGGGCTGCTGCGGCAGGGCTACGACGATGCCCACACCGACCGGGTGCCGCTGCTGGTGAAGTCCGGGGCGGCCGCCAGGATGGCAGCTCCGACCGGCACCACGATGCGGCGGGCGCTGCCGCGGGTCGGCCTGGCGGCGCTGGATGAGAAGAAGCCCGAGGCGGCACAGTTCTGGTCCCGGCTGCGCACGTCGAGCCGGGCCAGGACGACGGCCGCGGACGGGAAGCCCCAGCTCGCCGGCGATGTCCAGCGGGTGTGGCTGAACGCCAAGGTGCGCGCCAACCTGGATCAGAGCGTCCCGCAGATCGGCGCGCCGGTCGCCTGGAGCCACGGCTTCACCGGTGCCGGGGTCACGGTGGCGGTGCTGGACACCGGCATCGACGCGACGCACCCGGATCTGGCCGCCCGGGTGGGCCCGACCGCGGACTTCTCCGGAAAGGGCAACGTCGTCGACGGTCACGGTCACGGGACGCATGTCGCCTCGACCGTCGCCGGGTCCGGTGCCGCCTCGGGCGGGAAGTACAAGGGCGTCGCACCGGATGCCACCCTCGCCATCGGCAAGGTGCTCGGCGACGACGGGTCCGGGACGCTGGACACCGTCGTCGCCGGCATGCAGTGGGCGGCGACCGAGGCTCACGCGAAGG
This sequence comes from uncultured Actinomycetota bacterium, assembly GCA_963714145.1. Classification (GTDB taxonomy): domain Bacteria; phylum Actinomycetota; class Actinomycetes; order Mycobacteriales; family CADCTP01; genus JBBWZH01. The sequence continues at coordinate 7,177,168 of OY970235.1, forward strand.
TCGTCAACATGAGCCTCGGCACCGACGGGCCGACCGACGGCACGGATCCGGTCTCGGTCGCGCTCAACGAGCTGACCCGCGACACGGGCACGCTGTTCGTGACCGCCGCCGGCAACAACGGTGCGGACGAATCGGTCGGGTCGCCGGCCGCGGCCGACGCGGCGCTGGCCGTGGCCAGCGTCAGCAAGTCCGATGTGCTCAGTCCCTTCTCCAGCCGCGGTCCGCGCATCACCGACGGGGTCGCGAAGCCGGACCTGTCCGCGCCGGGCGAGGGCATCGTGGCGGCACAGGCCACCGGCGTACCGCCGCTGGACGAACCGGTCGGCGACGCCTACCAGCGGCTGTCCGGAACCTCGATGGCGACGCCGCACGTCGCCGGCGCGGCGGCGCTGCTCTCCCAGCAGCACCCGGACTGGCCCGCGGACCGGCTCAAGGCAGCGCTGATGAGCACGGCGGTCGTGGTCGCCGGCGCCGGACCGTACGCGGTCGGCACCGGACGGGTCGACGTCGGCCGGGCCACCACCCAGCCGGTCTTCGCCACCGGCAGCGTGTCGACGCTGCTGCCCTGGCCGAACCAGGGCGCGACGAAGACCCAGACCGTCTCCTGGCACAACCCCGGCACGGCGCCGGTCACGCTGGCCCTGGCCGCGACGCTGACCCGCCGCGACGGGCAGCCGGCGCCGGCTGGGCTGGTCACGCTGTCGCCGAGCAGTGTCACGGTGCCGGCCGGCGGCGACGCGACCGCGACCGTCACCGCGACCGCACAGGACGGAGCGCCGGGTCAGTACGCCGGCATCCTCACCGCCAGGAGCGCGGACGCCACGGCCGTCACCCGCACCGTGCTGTCGGTGAACCAGGAGGGGCCGAAGTTCGATCTGACCGTCAACCTCATCGACCGTGACGGCCACCCGACCACGAACGCCTCCTCCATCGCCGTCCTCTTCGACCTGGATCACACGGACAACGCCTACCTGGCCGAGCCAGGAGGGGCGGTCCGGCTGCCGGCCGGCCGGTATGCCATTCAGAGCATCATCGAAACGCCGCGCGCCGGGCAGAATCCGTCGGAGAGCTTGATCGTCCACCCCGAACTGCACCTGGGTCGCGACGTGGTCCAGACCCTGGACGCCAGAATCGGCCGGCCGGTGTCGAGCACTCCGGAGAATCCGGCAGCGCAGGGCGGCGCACTGAGCATGACCATGCTGAGCGCCATCGCTGACTGCGCCTGCCGGTCCGGGTTCGTTGTCGGCGGGGACCCCCGCTTTGACGCGCGGTACGCGGCCACCGTCCCGGGCACGAGCTCACCGAGCTTCAGCTTCACGGTGACCCGCGACGCGACCGAGCGGCCGCTGGAGTTGGTCGCTCAGACCGCCGAGCCGTTTGCGGTCGAGGCGAACTGGACGTACGCGCCGACGACCGGAGCGGGCACGCTGCCGGCGGTGTACGCCGGAAGCGCGACCCCGGAGGACCTGGCCAAGGTGGACGTCCGCGGGAAGCTGGCCGTCTTCGACGTGAACGTATTCAGCTCGACCGAGGAGATCTTCCAGCGGGTAGCCGACATCAAGGCCGCTGGTGGCAAGGCGGCCATGATTCTCTTCTTCTTCCCGTCAGCCGCGGCCACGAGTAAGGGCGCGTCGGCACCTACCCAACCGGCGCTTCCGACCATGCACGTATTCGGTGTCACCGGCGACCGGTTCGTCGCCGCGGTCAAGGCCGGTCCAGTGCCGGTCTCGTACGTGGGCCGGCCGCAGGAACACCGGTACGAGCTCGCTCACCCGGTATCCGGAAAGATCGACACGGACCAGGTGTACCACCCGAAGACCCGGGACCTGGTCGCCGTCAGAACGGGCTACTACGACAACGCCGCCGGAGTGCGCCACCTGGTGATGGCGTTCGCGGGCGCCGACTTCGCCGGTTCCCAGAGCTTCATGGATGTCCAGCCTCGCCGGGAGGGGATCGAGTACTTCACTCCCGGGGACTGGGCGCTGATCGAGTGGACCGGGGAACTGGGGGGAGCCGAGCAGCAACTCACCCTGCGGCGCGGGCAGCCGTACCACGTCGCCTGGAACAAGGCAGTGGCTGGCCCCAGCCTGCGGTTCGGCGCCTTCCCCTTCGAGCCGTCGACACCCTGGGCCGTTCGCGCCAACAACACGATGAACATCAAGCTGCCCATGTTCAGCGACTCAGCCGGACGGCCACGCGTCTCGATTGTCATCCGCGAGGAGCCCACCGGTTCGATCAGTCTCTACCGCAACGGCAGCCTGGTCGGGACCGAAGCGTCACCAACCTCCGCGGCCTTCGCGGTGCCGGGTGAAGCCTCGCGGTACCGCCTGGTGGCCGAGGCGAACCTGACCGCCAACTGGTGGACACTGTCCACAAAGGTCACCGCCAGCTGGGGGTTCCGGTCCGGTGCAGCGGACAACGGGGCGGCTCTTCCGTTGCTCACCGCACGCTTCGACCCGGCCGTGGATCTACGGAACCGGGCTCCGGGCGGCAGACAGTTCACCTTCCCGGCCTACGTCGCCAGGCAGGGAAGCAATGCCCCACCGGCCGCGACGCTCGCCGTGGACGTGTCCTACGACGACGGGAAGACCTGGCGGCCGGCCGCGGTCACGTCGGCCGGTGACCACTTCACCGTCCGGGTCAACCATCCCGCCGCCGGATACGCGTCGCTGCGGGCCAGGGCCACGGATCGGGCCGGCAACACCGTGGAGCAGACCGTGATCAGGGCCTACGCGATCGGCACGTAAGGCCATCGACCGGTGCGATCGCTGGGCGGCTGCACCGGTCGAACGGCGACACCCGCGGGGCCGTGCCATCCGGCACGGCCCCGCGTCCTCAGTTGATGGGGACCGGGATCCGGCGGGGCGCGCCGCCGGACACGACCTGCACTTCCTTCACCGTCACCGTGTCGCTGTGGCAGAAGGTGGCGGCGAAGACGATGGGGGCGAACAGGGCGACGATGACGAACAACCACCGGGTGCAGCCGCGGACCTCGTACCGGCCCTGGTTCCGGTAGGTGTACCCGCAGCCGGTGGGGGACGCGGCCCCGGGGTTCGACTCGCCGACGCGGTACACGGTGCCGACCTTGTTCAGGCCGCTTCGCCGGCAGGCCGGCTCGTTGTTCGTGTGGAACTCGGTCCATAGGTGCCAGGCGTGCCCGCCGGGCACGAGCTTCGGGAACTCGGTCACGACGGTGTTCCAGAACCAGGTCGGGAGGTTCGCGATGAGCCCGTTCGGCGGGTCGAACCCCGGGCTGGCCTCCAGCACCGGTGCGAAGTCGAACAGGCTCCGCAGGTAGGTCTGCCGGCTCTCCGGGTTGGACGGCGGGATCACCGGGATCACCGGCACCCAGTGGATGACCACCGTGCAGGCGATCTTGTCCTCGTGCGGCGGACCGCAGTATCGCTTGGCGTCGTCAACCTGCGAATGGTCGCCGGCGATGTCGCTGGCGGCCTCCTCGTCCTCGGCGCACACCTCGTACTGCCAGGCGCCGTCGCCGGTCGGCGGCGGCCCGGTGCCCACCGCGGCGTTGATGTCGGCTTCGGTCACGACACCCTGCAACGGTTGGCAGGCCTCCCCGACCGGCTGGACGTCCTCGATGTCGTCCGCACCGGCGGCGCCCTCGGCCGGGGCGAGGTAGGTGGCCACCTGGTAGTCGACCAGTTCGGTCGCCGCGCCCGCGACGATCGCGCTGGCGGTGGGGGCTTCCGGGGCGGCCACCGCCGGCGCCGCCGGGGCGAGCAACCCGGCAGCCAGCGTCATCGCGACCACCATTGCGACCGTGCGCGGCGGCACCAATCCCGCGCTCCGACCCTTGGCCATGCCAGAACCTCCTCCGTGCCCGCGACGCCCCCGGGCGACAAGTCGTTCGTCGATACGTCCCATCTGGCTTGCGTCGTCGCCACTCGTCGCCCGCAACCGACCGGTGCCCTCGTTCCTGTCGATCACGGGGATCCATCGCGCCCGGTGAACATACCGGATTATGTCCTAATGCGACGGTTTGATGGAATAACTGACGCGTTGTGCTCAGACCACCACGCCGTGAGATCAACACCCCGGGGACGGTCCCACTCCAGGCCACCAGGAAGGGCCCGATCCAGCGAGCGCCAGAAATCGGCGGTCAGCACCGGTCAGGTGGCCGCTCCGGGACAAGGCCACCGAAGCGGAGTCCGGCCCGACGTCAGCCGCGCCAGCTGATCGGCTGCGCGCTCGGCCCGGAACCTCGATAGCCCGTGCCGACAAGAACCCGATATGAACCCAACCAAGAGGAGCGGCGAGTGACCAGGTCGGTGACCAACCACTCGGACGCCACACTGGTCACCGGGCCGGCCGAATCGTTCGGCGTCCTGTTCACCCAGTATGCCGGCCAGCTGTACGACTACGCCGCTCGGCGGGTCGGCCGGCAGGTGGCCGAGGACCTGGTGGCCGACACCTTCCTGGTCGCGTTCGCCCGGCGGGAGCGGTACGACCCGGCCGTGCCGAACGCCCGGCCGTGGCTGTTCGGCATCCTCACCAACCTGCTGCGCAACCACCAGCGGGCCGAGACCCAGGCGTGGCGGGCGTACGCGCGGGCCGGCAGCGACCCGCTCGGCGGCGGTCGGCTCGTCGCCGAACCGTTCGCCGACCGGGTCGGCGAACGACTGGACGCGCAGGCAGCCGCCCGGGCGATGGCGGGCGCGCTGGCGTCGATGCCGAGCCGGCAGCGGGACCTCCTGCTGCTGCACGTGTGGGCCGGGATGGACTACCCCGAGCTGGCCACCGCGCTCGGCCTCCCGCCCGGCACCGTTCGATCCCGGCTGCACCGGGCCAAGGCCCGGCTGCGCCAGGCACTGCCCGACCACCCCGCTCCGACCACCTGAACATCCAGAAAGGACTATCCACAATGGACGCGAAATTGACCGCCGCCGAGCAGGCGCTCAGCGAGCTGCGGGCCGACCTGACCGGGGCGCCGACCGACGCGATGAACCGGATGCAGACGGCCGTGCTGACCCGCACCCTGCACCAGCCGGCGCCGGTCGGCCCACCCGGCGGCCGGCCGGCCGGCGGCCGGCCGGCCGGCGGCCGGCCGCACCGGTTCCGGCCGAGTGGCCCGGGCCGGCGGGTGCTCCGGCCAGCCGCCGTCGCCGTCGCCGCGACCGCCGCGGTCGCGGTCGGCGTCGGGACGGTCGCCGTCGCCACCGGCGACCATCTGGCCGCCGGCACGGCGAGCCAGGCCGCCGGCACCGGCCCCCGCCCGGCCCCGCCACGCGGTGGCGCCGACCCGACCGGCTCGCACCCAGCGCAGCAGGGGCCGGTCACGACCGTGCAGCAGCTGCTCGGTCGGGCGTCGCTGGCCGCGGACAGCAGCACGCTCGCGCCACGCGACGACCAGTTCGTCTACTCGCGGTGGCGGTCGAAGGTCCGGCCGCTCGGCCGGTCGGGCCTGCCGGACCAGCTGCCGACCGACAGCACCGGCGAATACTGGAGCTCGGCCGACGGCAGCCGGCCCGGCTGGAACGTCTCGGTGGACAATCTCGGGCACCCGTACAGCGCGGCCGGCCAGGTCAACCCCGACCCGAGCCTGGACCTGCCGACCTACAAATTCCTGACCACGCTACCCACCGACCCGGACCGGCTACTGGCCCTCATCCGGCAGTCCAAGACGGCCGTGGTCGGCCAGGACAAGGTCGTTGACCTGGACCAGAGCGTGTTCGAAACGATCGGCGGCCTGATCCACTACGCGCTGCTGCCGCCGGGCCTCGCCCCGGCGCTGTACCAGGCCGCGGCGAAGATCCCCGGCGTCCGGATCGTCCGGGACACCGTGGACGCCGCCGGCCGGCACGGCATCGGGGTGTTCCGCAGCAGTGCGCGGATTGCCACCCCGGGTGAGGCGTACGCGATGATGTGGATCTTCGACCCGCGGACGTACGAGTTCCGCGGTGAGCGGCTGGACATCGGCACGATGTCGAACTCCATCGCGCTGCTGCAGGTCGCGGTGGTGAACCAGGCCCGGCGGCGGCCGAACGGACAGCTGGCGCCGGCCGCAACCCCGCAGGAGCGCCAGCACCGGGGGCCGGCCCCACAGCCGCCGGTCGCGACCCGCTAGAACGCCCGACGATGGCCCGGCCGGCGCCCGCCGGCCGGGCCGCCGGCTTCCCGAGGAGGCGGCCGGCGAAGGTCCGGTCGTGCCCTGGACGCGACCGGACCGGGGTTATCCACAGGTCGGAGTTCTCCACCACGCCGGCCGGGCACCCGGATCTAGGATGCGTCCATGACTTCGCCCACCGGGATACCGCGCCGGGTGACCCGGCTTGAGAACGACGTTCATTCGATCTACGAGATGGTTGGTGACATCCAGTCGGTCCAGCGCGACCACGGCCACAAGCTGGACCAGCTGACCGGCCGGGTCGACCGGGTCGAGACCAAAGTTGATCACCTCGAGACCCGGTTCGACCAGCTCGAGACCCGGTTCGACGGCCTCGAGACCAGGTTCGACGCGCTCAGCACGACCGTCGACGGGCACACGGCGGTGCTGGACCAGCACACGGCGGTGCTGGCCGACCACACGGTCAAGCTGGACGCGATCCTGGAGCTGCTGCGGGCCCGGCCGGCCGGCTGAGCCGGCGGGCGGGTCCAGGCAACCAGCCCGCACGACATCTTTGAAGGACAGCACGGCGGGCTGGTCGAACTCGAACAGCCGCGCGCCGTCTCGACGGCCCGGGCGGCCGCGGCGGCGAGCGCGGTCAGGCCTACCCCGGTGGTGACATCCCACGACTGGCTCATGAGCCGCGACCCTAGAACCTGCCGCCACGTGAGGTTCAACTCGCGACCCACCGCGACAAGGGCGGCTGCCGCGACCCTCGCGGCTGAGCCGATATCAGGCGTTCTCGGGGCGGCGGGGATGGACCAGGCCCGACTGGTAGGCGAAGACGACGAGCTGCGCCCGGTCCCGGGCGCCGAGTTTGGTCATCGCCCGGCTGACGTGGGTCTTCGCGGTGGTCGGGCTGATGAACATGGCGGCGGCGATTTCGTCGTTGCTGAGCCCGTGCGCTACCTGGGCGACGACTTCGCGTTCGCGGTTGGTGAGAATCTCCAGCCCGCCCGCGGTCCGTGCGTCCGGAGGTCGCGCGACGAACTCCCCGATCAGGGCGCGGGTGACCGCCGGCGAGAGGAGCGCGCCACCATCCGTGACGACGCGCAGCGCCTGGAGTAGCTCTTCCGGTTTGCTGTCTTTCAGCACGAAGCCGCTCGCGCCCGCGCGGAGGGCCTGGAAGACGTACTCGTCCAGGCCGTAGTTGGTCAGCATGACCACCCGCGCCGCGGCGAGCCGCTCGTCGCGGGCGATGCGGCGGGTGGCCTCGATGCCGTCCACGACTGGCATCTGTATGTCCATGAGCACGATGTCCGGGCATAGCTGGGTGGCCAGTTCCACCCCGGCCTGCCCGTCGGCGGCTTCGCCGACGACTTCGACGTCCTCTTCGGACTCCAGCAGGGCCCGGATGCCGCTGCGGATCAGCGGCTGGTCGTCGACGAGGAGAGTCCTGATCATGGCGCGGTCGGAAAGGGGAGTTCGGCCCGGACGGTGAAGCCGCCACCGGAACGCGGCTCGGCGCGCACCGTACCGCCGAGCTCCGCGACCCGCTCGCGCATTCCGATCAAGCCGAAACCGTGCGAGTCATACCCTTGTGCCGGGCCCACGCCGTCGTCATCGACCTGTACGGTCAGCGCGCTCGCCCCGTAGTGGAGCGTCACGAACGCGGCCGCCTCGCCGGCGTGGCGGCCGATGTTGGTCAGCGCCTCCTGGACGATGCGCAACGCCGCTTTGCCGATCGCGGGCGGCACGGCGCCGGGATGACCATCGATCGACAGGGTGGTCGGCACGCCGGCGGCGCGGGCGCGGGCGACCAGCGCGGGAAGGCGGTCGAGACCGATGTCCGGGCCGTCGTCGGCGCGGAGCAGGCCGAGCGTCGCCCGTAGTTCGCGGGCCGCCTCGGCGCCCGCCTCCTCGATCGCCAGCAGTGCGGCCGGAACCTCCTCGCCACGCTTGCGGGCCAGGTGCACGGCGACGCCGGCCTGCACGGTGATGACCGAGATGTTGTGGGTGAGCGAGTCGTGCAGCTCGCGGGCGATCCGCAGGCGTTCCTCGGCGGCGCGGCGGCGGGCGACCTCGTCGCGGGTGCGCTCCGCCTCCTCGGCCCGTTGTTCGACCTCGCGCAGGTGCAGCTGCCACATCCGGAACACGCCGATGCCGACACCGGCAGAGACCAGCCAGCCGGTGGCGTAGAACCGGCGCCAGCCCTTGTCGGTGCGCATCCACCGAGCCTAGGCGCCGGCCGACCGGAACACGTACGCCCAGCGTGGACAACATCAGCTACTCCCGCGGGAGTACCCGCCCAGCGGCGCTTCTTCCCGGCTCGCAGCGGGTAAACGCGCCGCCGGCAGGACGACGCGAACGCGCGGCCGGCGAAGAGTCGTAGCCAGTTCAACGCGGGAATCCAGGCACTGCGCGCAGGCCGGGCCCGGGCTCGCGCCCGGCTCGGGCCAAGCGGCAACCGCGAAATCACCTCGACCAACGGGAGAGCCACGTGTCAACAACCCAGGTAGGCGGGTCCAGCGTGGAACGGAGCAGGCGCGGGACCGACGTCGCTGGTCGGCCCGCGGCCCGGCGCCGGGTGCACCCGGCGCTGACGCTTCTGATCATCGCCGGCGCTCAGCTCATGATCGTGCTCGACACCACGATCGTGAACATCGCCCTGCCGCACATGGGCGAGTACTTCCACAAGAACCAGACCGACATGACCTGGGCGATCAACGCCTACACGTTGGCGTTCGGCGGCCTGTTACTGCTCGGCGGACGGGCCGGCGACATACTGGGCCGGCGGCGCATGTTCATCATCGGGCTGGCGCTGTTCGCACTCGGCAGTCTGCTCGGCGGCCTGGCCACCACGTTCCCGCTGTTGCTCGGGGGCCGCGCCATCCAGGGCATCGGCGGCGCGATCGCCTCGCCGACCGCGCTGTCGCTCATCGCCGTCTCGTTCCGGGAGGGCCGGGAGCGCAACCGGGCGTTCGGCGTGTATGCCGCCGTGTCCGGCGCCGGTGGCGCGCTCGGCCTGCTGCTCGGCGGCATCCTGGCCGAGTACACCACCTGGCGGTGGGTGTTGTTCGTCAACGTCCCGATCGGCGCCCTGGTGATCCTCGGCGCGTTCGGGTACCTGCACGAGAGCGAGCGGCGCAAGGGCGGCTTCGACGTCCTCGGCGCGACCGCCTCGGTGGGCGGCATGGTGGCCCTGGTGTACGCGTTCATCCACGCGGCGCGCGACGGCTGGAACAACCCGCAGACGTACGTACTGTTCCCGCTGGCCGGCCTGCTGCTGATCGCGTTCGTGCTGGTCGAGGCGTTCGTCGCCGAACACCCGATGATGCCGATCCGGCTGCTCCGCAATCGCAGCCGGGCCGGCGCATACCTGATCATGCTGATGGTCGGCGCCGGGCTGTTCGGCATGTTCTACTTCCTGACCTTCTTCTTCCAGCAGGTCATGGGCTACAGCGCGCTCCGGTCGGGGGTTGCCTACCTGCCGTTCCCGTTCGTGATCGCGATCGGCTCACAGCTCGTCGCGCAGCTGCTCCCGCGGATCGGGCCCAAGCCTCTTCTCACCGCCGGCAGCACGCTGATGACCCTGTCGCTGCTGTGGCTGGCGCGGGTCGATCCGGGCACCGGCTACTGGGGCGAGCTGCTGCCCGGCATGATCGTGCTCGCGCTCGGCCTGAGCATGCTGTTCGTGCCGCTGACGACCACCGCGGTCTCGAACGTGGCCAACACCGACGCCGGTATCGTTTCGGCCCTGCTCAACGTCGGGCAACAGGTCGGCGGCTCGATCGGGCTGTCCGTGCTGGCCACCGTATTCGCGACCGCCGCACGCAACACGGGCACGAGCCAGGTCCACGACCTGGCCGGCAACCCGACGGCACTCCAGCACCTGCAGCAGCTCAACGTCGAACACGCCGGCGGGCCCAGGGCGCCCAGCGCCGCCTGGGAGGACTCGACCGCGGTGCACGCGCTGCACTCGATCCAGTCCCACGGCTCGGCCATGGGTTTCCTGGCCGCGGCGGTCTTCGGCGCGGTCGCGGTCGCCGCGGCGCTGCTGATGATCAACGTCCGCGGCAGCGGCCGGCCGACCCGGCAACCGGCCACCGACGCGCTCGCCGAGGCGGCCGCATAGGGATTCGCCCGCGGGGCCACCGTCCACTATGGACGATGGCCCCGGGCGCCCAGGTGGGTCGCTGTCGCGGTGGTGGTCCGACCGTCACGCTTTGGCTCAGCCGAGGGTACGCAGTCTGGGTAGGAGGGCGGCGACGGCCGCTATCCGGGGCAGGCCGCCGTCGAGCGGCATGAAGATGATGTCGGCGAAGCCGGCGTCGACGTAGCGCTCGGCCGCCCGCATCGTCGCGTCCGCATCGGCCGGCAGCCGGAACTGGACCGCGCGACGGATGCTGTCGGGGTCCCGGCCGATGTCGTGGCAGTGCCGGTCGAGAATCTGGGCGAGCCTGGTCAGCTCGGTCAGGTCGTCCGGGTTCAGGCTGGCGTTCAGCCAGACATCCGCGTGCTGCGCGACAACCCTGAGGCCGTACCGTTCGCCGCTGCTTCCGATCCACAGTGGAGGGTGCGGGCGCTGCACCGGCTTCGGGTCGGCCAGTGCCTCGTGGAGCTGGTAGTACGTCCCGCTGAAGGTGGTGGTCTGCCCGGTCCAGAGCAGCTTCAGCACCTGGCAGGCCTCGGCCAGCCGTTCGATCCGCTGCCGGGCGGGCTGCGCCGGCAGGCCGTACATCGTGTCGGCGTACTCGTCCCCGCCGGCGCCGAGGCCCATGGTCAGCCGGCCCGCGCTGAGCTGGTCGACGGTGACGGCCATCTTGGCGAGCAGGCCGGGGTGGCGGTAGATGTTGCCGGTCACCAGGGTGCCGAGGCGCACCCGCCGGGTCGCCTGCGCCATCGCGGCCAGCACGGTCCACGCCTCGAAGATGTCGCCCGACCGGGCGCGCCCCATCGGCACGAGATGATCGAATGCCCAGCAGCTGTCGAACCCGCTCTCGTCGGCAATGGTCCAGACCTGCCGGAGCTCGTCTATCGACTGGTGCTGCTGCGAGGCTTTCAGGCCGAAGGTCAGGTGGGGCATGGCGGATCCTCCTGGAGTTCCGGCGGGCGACCACTGTCTGCGCCCACCCTGATGTTCAGCTCGCTAGATCGTCAGGACAAGTGACTATCACCCTAGGATCTAGACTGTGCCGGTGTCCAGGTCGGGGAGCCGCCAGCCGCACAAGACCGCGTCACCGGTGCCACCGCCGGTGTCGCCCCTGACTGAGCGCCTCGGCTACCTGCTCAAGCACGCCCAGCTGGCGCTGGGCGAGCTCACCGGTCCGGCGCTGGCCCCGTTCGAGATCACCGGGCGGGAGTTGGCCGTCCTTGTCGTGCTGGGCGCGCACGAACCGATCTCCCAGCAGCAGGCGGCCGGGCAGCTGGGCGTGGACCGGACCACGATGGTCGACATCATCGACGCCCTCGAGCGCAAGGATCTCGTCGCCCGGCGCCCCGATCCGGCCGACCGCCGGCGCAACATGGTCCAGCTCACCGCGCACGGCCTGCACGTGCTGCGGGCGGGCGGCGAAGCGACGCTGGCGGCCGAGCGGCGGTTCCTGGCCCCGCTCGACCCGGCAGAAGCGGCCCAGTTCACCGCGATGCTGCGGCGACTGCTCCCGCCACCCGCTGCCGGCGCCTAGCTTGCGTCTCAACCTGCGCGGCGTGGGCGTCAGTCCGGGTGGTCGCGGCAGAGCATGTTCCACTGCCACAACCTCGAACACGTGGACATGGGCATGATGGGAAACCTGCACGTCCGGTAGCGCCCGGAGCGGCCGCCACCGACAGCACCCGCGGCTGCGTCAGGCGTCCTTGCCGGGGTCGTGGAAGATGACCAGCCGCGGTTGTCCGCGGGGGTCTTCGATGGGCTGGCCCGGCGTCCGGACGCCCTGCTCGAGGGTCTTCCCGGTGCACGGGTCGACCACGCGGTAGCGCAGCGGCAGCCCCTCCTCCCGCATCGGGACGAGCGGGCCGCCGTGCTGCTGGTAGGTGATCTGCAGCGCGCCGGGGACGCGCAGCCCGCGCGGTGCGAGGAAGGTCGTCCAGTCCGGGGCCATGTCGGTGGTCGGGAGGCCGTCCAGGATCTGCCCCACCAGCCCCACGTACGTCGCGCCGGGGAACTCCAGCGCGTCGCGCCACCCGCCGGAGCCGGCGAGGAAGTACGCGCTGTGGCCCGGCTCGTCCGGGTGGTGCTTCCACTGCCACAGGTTCGCCGCGCCGTAGACGACGCCCATCGTCCCGCCGGCACACAGGTTGCTCCAGGCCTCGTGCCCCTGCCACCACCCGTCGGCGGTCGTGTCCGTGCGGGTGTGCTCGTAGCTGGGCTCGCCGTTGGCGACCGCCTTGGCCGGCAGGTTGCGCCACATGTCGGCCACCCGTTCCGGCACGTGCTCGCCCGAGTGCCCGGTCTGGCACCACTGGAAGTCCAGCCAGTCGGCGTCCTGGTGCGCGCGGTTCGTCGCGGCCGGGTTGTAGTGCACGCCGGTGGGCTGCCGGTAGCAGTCCCACGCCTCGATCTCCCGCCCGCCGGCCTCGATCTGCGGCTCGGTCCCCCACCCGTCGGCGCCGACGAGGTAGACCACCGGCGCGGCGCCGTACCGGGCGACCAGGTAGCGGCAGTACCGGGCGTACTGGGCGGGCGGGACGACGGTGCCGGCCACGTCCAGGCCCTTCCAGCCGAAGCCCTGGAACACCGGCTGCAGCACCGGGACGATCCCGTGCGCGAGCAGGATGTCCAGCAGCCGGTCGAGGGTCCGGAAGTAGCCGACGTTCAGTTCGGTGAGCCGGCCGGCGGGCAGGTCCTCGAACGCGACGTCGAACCCCTCGTCCTCCTGCCGGTCGCGCGGCCCGCGGGCGCGCATGTCCGGCTGGAGCGACATCAGCAGCGCCGCGTTGAAACCGCTGGCCTGCCGGTGCGCGGCGTAGTCCGCGACGTCGGCCTCGCTCGCCCGCCACGGCAGTGCCCAGGCGGTGTCCGCGACGAGCATCGCCGGGGTCCCGTCCGCGTGCACCAGGCTGCGCCGGCCCGGCGACATGCGCCAGAACCCGTGCCGGTGGAAGCGGTTGCCGCTGCCCGGATCGGCCACCTCGGGGTCGGCGACCTCGACGGTGCCGCGCACGCCGCGCAGCCCCGGGTCGTCGACGGAGGCCTCCGCGCGCCAGTGCCAGGTGCCGGCCGACGGCGCGGCGAAGCGGACCCGCCAGGTGCCGCTGCCGTCGTAGAACGCGGGCCGGCGCAGCGTTACGCCGGCCGCGCAGCTGAAGTCGGCCCAGACGTCGATGTCGAGGTAGGCGTTGCGGTAGCCGTCCGTCGCCGTGAGGGCGATCTCGGCCGCCCGCCACGTACTGGTCACAATTCGATGCTGAGCAGTGACTGAATATAGCGGCGCAGGTCGCCGGCCATGTCCACCTCGTCGCGGTGCAGCAGCCACTGCACCTGCAGGCCGTCCATGAGCGCGATGACCGTCCGGGCGGCGCCGGCGCAGTCGACGCCCGGCTTCAGCTGGCCGCGTGCGTCGGCGTGCGCGAAGGCGGCGCGGACCATCTCGAAGATCATGGCGTAGCGCTCGTCGAAGTAGCCGTGGATCGGGTGGTCCGCGGAGGTGCCCTCGGCGGACACGATGACGTGCAGCTCAACCAGTTCCGGCGTGCTCGCGTTGTATTCCGCGAGCTCCGCCAGGCCGCGGAGCAGGGCAACGCCTTCGGGCAGCGGGTCGCCGAGCCGGATCCGCGCCTGATCGTCCCGCCAGGCGAGCACCGCCTGCAGCAGGTGCTCCTTGCTGGGGAAGTGGTGCAGCAACCCGGCCTGGCTCAGCCCCACCTTGTCGGCGACGTCGCGCAGCGAGCCCTTGTGGAAGCCCGAGGACGAGAAGACCTCGATGGCGGCCTCGACGATCTCCTGCCGGCGGGAAGCCGTCTTGGCGTACTGGCCGCGGGGTCTCCGGGTCGTCATGCGGCGAAGCGTATCCGAAACCTGGCCTAAAACAAACCTAGCGCTCGGTAGGTTTTTACCGTACCGTCCTCGACCACACCGCCTGGAGGCCGCGGGCGTACCGAACGAAGGGACCGAGCAGTGCTTCCTAAGAAGATGGGGACCGTCGCGGCGGCTGCGGCCGCCCTGGTGGTCACGCTGGCCGCCTGCGGGGGCGGCTCGAGCAGTGGCAGCGCCGGTGCGGGCGCCGGTACGGGGACGGGAACGCTGACCCTCGGCGCCCTGGTGCCGCCGACCAGCCTGGCCGCCGCCGGCGCGAACTGGGCCAACGAGGCGCCCTACATCCAGGCGGTGTACGACTCACTGCTGCACGAGACACCGGACGCCAAGATCCTCCCGTGGCTGGCGACGACCTGGTCGTACAACGCCGACAAGACGGTGCTCACGATGAAGCTGCGCACCGACGTGAAGTTCACCGACGGCGAGGCGTTCACCGCCGACGTCGCTGCCAAGAACCTCCTCCGGTTCCGCGACGGCACCTCGGCGAACAAGTCCTTCCTCGCCAACGTGAAGGGCGCGACGGCGACGGCGCCGGACACCCTGCAGATCACGCTCACCCAGCCGGACCCGGCGCTGCTCACCTACCTCGCGCAGAACGCCGGCGCGATGGAGAGCCCGAAGGCGTTCGGCGCGGCCGACGAGAAGACCAAGCCGGTCGGCTCCGGCCCGTACATCCTCGACACCGGCAAGACCGTCGTCGGGTCGAAGTACGTGTTCACGAAGAACCCGACCTACTGGGCCAAGGACCAGCAGCACTACGGCACCGTGGTGATCAACGTGTACAGCACCATCGCGACCCAGGTGAACGCGCTGCGGGGCGGGCAGGTCAGCGGCCTGAACCTGGCCGACAACAGCGCCAACGACCAGCTCAAGGCGGCGGGCATCCAGCTGTTCCCGCACGAGCTGGACTGGACCGGCCTGATCCTCTTCGACCGCGAAGGCAAGATGAACCCGGCGCTGGGCAACGTGAAGGTGCGGCAGGCGATCAACTACGCGATCGACCGCGACGCCATGCTGAAGGCGGTCGACAAGGGCAACGGCACCGTCACCGGCCAGATCTTCGGCACCAACTCGCCGGCCTACGACCCGGCCCTGGACACGGCGTATCCGTACGACAAGGCCAAGGCCAAGCAACTGCTGGCCGAGGCCGGCTACGGCAGCGGCCTGACGATCACGCTGCCCCAGTTCAACTTCGGCGCCACCACCGTGTTCGACCTGGTCAAGCAGTACCTCGGCGACGCCGGCATCACCGTCAAGTACGAGCAGGTGGCCGCGAACGACGCCATCGCCGCGATCCTGGCCCCGAAGTACGGCGCCTCGTGGTTCCGGCTCCAGCAGGACCCGACGCCGTGGCAGGTCGCCAACTTCGAGATCAGCTCGACCGCGACGTTCAACGTCTTCCACATCAAGGACCCGAAAGTGGACGGCCTGATCAAGAAGATCCAGACCGGCTCCGACGAGGAGGCCGGCACCGCGGCCAAGGAGCTGAACAAGTACGTCGTCGACCAGGCCTGGTTCAACCCGTGGTACCGGGTCGCCGGCAACTTCGCCGCGGACAAGAAGACGGACGTGGTCCAGCAGAGCGACAACGCCTATCCGTACCTCTGGAACATCACGCCCAAGGGCTGACCCTCCGGTGGGCCGCCGACCGGGCGGCGGCCCGCCCTCCCACCACCACTTCCGGCAGTTCCGGCCCTGGGGGTCATCGTGTTCCGATTCGTGCTGCGGCGCCTCGGCGCCGGCGTCGTGCTGGTGGCGGTGCTGTCCACCCTCACGTTCCTGCTCCTCTATCTCAGCGGGGGCAACATCGCCCGCCGCATCCTCGGCCAGCAGGCGACCGAGGACACCGTGCTGCAGAAAAAGCACGAGTTGGGCCTGGACCGGCCGCTATTGACCCGGTTCGGCGACTGGGTGTCGCACGCCGCGCACGGCAACCTGGGCGACTCGTGGTTCACCGGCCAACCGGTCAGCGACGCGATCAGCAGCCGGCTCGCGGTGACCCTGTCCCTGGTCATCGGCGCCACGGTGGTCAGCGCGGTGGTGGCTGTGGTGCTCGGCGTGGTCGCCGCCACCCGGCGCGGCTGGGCCGACCGCCTCGTGCAGTTCCTGTCCGTCCTCGGCTTCGCGATCCCCGGCTTCCTGGTCGCGATCGGCCTGGTCACCCTCTTCGCGATCAAGATCCACCTGTTCAAGCCGACCGGATACGTGCAGTTCGGCGAGTCGCCTACGCAGTGGCTGTCGTCCATCGCGCTGCCGGTGATCGCGCTGTCGGTCGGCGGCATCGCCGGCGTCGCCGCGCAGATCCGCGGCTCGCTGCTGGACGCGCTGCGCCAGGACTACGTCCGCACGCTACGCAGCCGGGGCCTGTCCGAGCGCCGGGTCGTCTACAAGCACGCCCTGCGCAACGCCGCCGGCCCGGCGCTGTCCGTGCTCGCGATCCAGTTCGTCGGCCTGCTCGGTGGCGCGGTGATCGTGGAGCAGATCTTCGCCATCCCCGGCCTCGGCCAGGTCGCCGTCGGCGCCACCGGGCAGGGGGACATCCCGCTGGTGATGGGGCTGGTGCTGGCCATCGCCGTCATCGTGGTCGTCGTCAACCTCGCCGTCGACCTGCTGCAGGGCTGGCTGAACCCCAAGGTGCGGGTCTCATGACCGCCGTACCGCTGCCGCCAGACGCTGTCCCCGGAGTCAGCGCGGTCGAGCACGCGGGGGTGTTCCGCCGGCTGTTGAAGAACCCGACCGGCGTGGTGTCGCTGGCCTTCCTCGTCCTCACCGTGCTCGCCGGGGTGTTCGCACCGCTGCTGGCGCCGCACGACCCGGACAAGGCCTCCGCGGCCGACATCCTGGCCAAGCCGGGCGGCCGGTACCTGCTGGGCGCGGACGGGTCCGGGCACGACATCCTGTCCCGGCTGCTGTACGCCATCCGGCCCACCCTCGAAGGCGCGGTCCTGGCGGTGCTGGTGGCCGCCGCGATCGGCGTCACGGCCGGCCTGATCTCCGGCTACTACGGCAGGTGGTTCGCCGGCGCCGCATCCTGGGTGGCCAGCCTGCTGATGGCGCTGCCCGGCATCGTGGTGCTGCTGGCCGCCCGCGCGGTGATCGGCCCGTCCCTGTTCGGCGCGATGACGATCTTCGGGATCCTGATCGCGCCGGCGTTCTACCGGGTGGTGCACGCGGCCGTGTCCGGCGTGCGGCAGGAGCTGTACGTCGACGCGGCCCGGGTGTCCGGGCTCAGCGATGCCCGGATCATCTCCCGCCACATCCTGACCGTGGTGCGCGCGCCGGCGATCATCCTCGCCGCGAACCTGGCCGGGATCGCCATCGCCATCGAGGCCGGCCTGGACTTCCTGGGCCTGGGCGACCTGTCCCGGCCGACCTGGGGCGGCATGCTCAACGACGCGTTCACCAACATCTACTCCGCGCCGCTGCAGCTGCTGTGGCCGAGCCTCGCGATCGGCCTGACCTGCATGGCACTGGCGCTGCTGGGCAACGCGCTGCGGGACGAGCTGGAGCGCAGCGGCACCCCGAAGCGGCGGCGGCGGGCGAAGCGGGCGCCGGCGACGGTGTCGGTGCAGCGGGAACCGGTCATCACCCATGACGAGATCGCCGGGTCCGCAGGCGAGGAGCTGCTGCTGGTCCGGGAGCTGGCGGTCGGCTACGACCAGCCCAACGGTTCGGTGCAGACCGTCGTGGAGGACGTGTCGCTGACCGTGCGCCGCGGTGAGGTGCACGGCCTGATCGGCGAGTCGGGCTCCGGCAAGACGCAGACCGCGTTCGCGATCATGCGGCTGCTGCCGCCGGGCGGCCGGATCGTGGCCGGTGACATCAACTTCGCCGGCGTGGACCTGGCGCGCGGCTCCGAGAAGGAGATGACCCGGCTGCGCGGCGCCCGGATCGCCTACGTCCCGCAGGAGCCGATGTCCAACCTGGACCCGTCGTTCACCATCGGTCACCAGCTCACCGAGCCGATCCGGGGCTCGCTCGGCGTCGGCCGGGCCGAGGCCAGGGCCCGGGCGCTGCAGCTGCTCGAACGGGTCGGCATCCCGGACCCGCCGCGCACCTTCGCCGCCTACCCGCACCAGATCTCCGGCGGCATGGCCCAGCGCGTCCTCATCGCCGGGGCGGTGTCCTGCAACCCGGACCTGCTCATCGCCGACGAACCCACCACCGCGCTGGACGTCACCGTGCAGGCCGAGGTGCTGGACCTGCTGCGCGACCTGCAGGCCGAGTTCCAGATGGGGGTCCTGCTCGTCACGCACAACTTCGGCGTGGTGGCCGACCTGTGCGACCGGGTCTCGGTCATGCGCGCCGGCCGCATCGTCGAGACCGGCCCGGTCCGGTCCGTCTTCGCCGACCCACGGCACCCGTACACCAAGTCCCTGTTCGACGCGATCCCCGAGGACAGCCAGCCCCGCGGACCCCTCCTGACCAAGGAAACCCCATGACCGGCCGCCTGCTCGAGGTCGACAAACTGATCGTCGAATACCCGGCCGGAGGCTTCGGCAGGAAGCAGCCGTTCCGGGCGCTCAACGGCGTCTCGCTGGACATCCGGCCCGGTGAGACGGTCGGCCTGGTCGGCGAGTCCGGCTCCGGCAAGACGACGCTGGGCCGGGCCGTGCTCGGCCTCGCCCCGGTCACCGGCGGCGCCATCCGCTACAACGGCCGCGACATCAGCCAGCTGTCCCGGTCGAAGCGGCGGGAGCTGTCCAGCGAGATCCAGGTCGTCTTCCAGGACCCGTACACCTCGCTGAACCCGGCACTGACCATCGAGCAGATCCTCACCGAGCCGCTGACCATCCGGAAGGTCGCCAAGGCGGAGGCGACCAGCCGGGTCCGCGAACTGCTCGACCAGGTGCGGCTGCCCGCCGATGCCGGCAGCCGGCTGCCGCGGGAGTTCAGCGGCGGCCAGCGGCAGCGCATCGCCATCGCCCGCGCCCTCGCGCTCGACCCGCGGCTCATCGTCTGCGACGAGCCGGTCTCCGCCCTCGACCTGTCCACCCAGGCCCGGGTGCTGGCCTTGTTCAAGGAGATCCAGGAGCGCACCGGCGTCGCGTACCTGTTCGTGTCGCACGACCTCGCCGTGGTCCGCCTCCTGTCGCACCGCGTCGCGGTCATGCACCGCGGCGAGATCGTCGAGTGGGGCGACGGCGACCAGGTCACCGCCCGCCCGCAGCACCCCTACACCCGGACGCTGTTCCTCGCCGCCCCGGTGCCCGACCCGGTCGCCCAGGCCGAGCGGCGCGCCGAACGCCAGCGGCTCAAGGCCGCCCTGACCACGAACTGAGGAAGCCGCACTGATGACCACACTCGCCGGTGACGCCACGATCGCCGAAGCGCTCGCCGCCCTCACGCTGGAGGAGAAGGTCCGGCTGCTGACCGGCCGCGACTTCTGGACCACCTGGCCCATCGAGCGGATCGGGCTGCGCCGCATCCTCGTCTCCGACGGCCCGTCCGGCGTCCGCGGCGAGGTGTGGGACGAGCGCGACCCGTCCCTCAACCTGCCGTCCGGCACCGCGCTGGCCTCGTCCTGGGACCCGGATATCGCCCGCCGCTACGGCGCCGCGGCCGCGGTGGAGGCCCGCCGCAAGAACGTCGACGTGGTGCTCGGCCCCACCATCAACCTGCACCGGTCCCCCCTCGGTGGCCGGCACTTCGAGGCGTTCAGCGAGGACCCGGTGCTCACCGCCGACCTCGCCGCCGCCTACGTGACCGGCGTGCAGGACAACGGCGTCGGCGCCACACCGAAGCACTACATCGCCAACGACTCCGAGACCGACCGGTTCACCGTCGACGTCCGGGTCGGCGACCGCGCGCTGCGCGAGCTGTACCTGCTCGCGTTCGAGAAGGCGGTCACCGAGGCGCACGCCTGGCTGGTGATGAGCTCCTACAACTCGATCAACGGCGCCACCGCGACCGAGAACGAGCTGCTGGAGGTTCCGCTGAACGGCGAGTGGGGCTTCGACGGCGTCGTGCTCAGCGACTGGACCGCCGTCCGGTCGCTGGACAGCGCGACGGCCGCGCAGGACCTCGTCATGCCCGGCCCGCAGGGCCCGTGGGGCGACGCGTTGGTCCGCACCGTCCGCTCCGGGAAGATCGACGAGTCGGTCATCGACCGCAAGGTGGCCCGGATCCTCACCCTCGCGCGGCGGGTAGGCGCGCTCGACGGCTTCCCGGCCGCCCGCCCGGTCTGGGTCGAGGACGGCATCGCGTTCGCCCGGCACGCCGCCGCCGAGGGCACCGTCCTGCTGGCGAACCGCGGCGAGCTGCCCTGGGACGCCGCGGCGCTGCGCTCGGTCGCGGTGATCGGCGACAACGCGGCCAACGCCCGCACCCAGGGTGGCGGCAGCGCCACCGTGCTGCCCGAGCGCACCGTCTCCCCGCTGGCCGGGCTGCGGGCCGCGCTGCCCCTGGTGGACGTGACCTACTCCCGCGGGGCCGTAGTCCAGGACGGCGTGGTCGAGCT
The DNA here is from genome assembly GCA_963714145.1 of uncultured Actinomycetota bacterium. Taxonomy (GTDB): domain Bacteria; phylum Actinomycetota; class Actinomycetes; order Mycobacteriales; family CADCTP01; genus JBBWZH01. The sequence goes on from OY970235.1 coordinate 7,197,727, forward strand.
GCCGCTGGCGCAGCTGACCAACCCGGTCACCGGCGGGCCCGGCCTGCGCGCCCGGTTCCTGGACGCCGACGGCACCGAGCTGTTCGCCGAGGACCGCCGGTCCAGCGCGCTGGTCTGGTTCGGCGGGGACGCCCCGATCGGCCGCTCGGCCACCGTGCAGCTGGCGACGCGGTTCACCCCGGCCGAGTCGGGCCCGGTCCGCCTCGGCTTCGCCGCCGTCGGCCACGGCACGGTGTACCTCGACGGTGAGCTCATCGTCGACGCGGACCTCCGGTCCGAGCACACCGACCTGGGCGCCGCCCTGATGGCCCCGCCCACCGCCGCCGCCGAGGTGAACCTGACCGCGGGCACGCCGGTCGAGCTCCGCTTCGAGTACGACCTGCGCGACCGCGGCGGCCCGCTGGCCGAGCTGCTGTGGCTGCGCTTCGGCACCGAGCCGGCGGCCGTGGACGGGGACGCGCTGATCGCCGCCGCCGCGGCGGCGGCCGCCGTCGCCGACGTGGCGCTGGTCGTGGTCGGCACCAACTCGGTGGTCGAGTCCGAGGGCTACGACCGCACGTCGCTGGCGCTGCCGGGCCGGCAGGACGACCTGGTCCGCGCCGTCGCCGCGGCGAACCCGCGCACCGTGGTGCTGGTGAACTCCGGCGCGCCGGTCCTGCTGCCGTGGCGGGACAGCGTCGCCGCGCTGCTCGTCGGGTACTTCGGCGGGCAGGAGATGGGCAACGCCGTCGCGGACGTGCTGCTCGGCCTCGCCGAGCCGGGCGGCCGGCTGCCCACCACCTGGCCGGCGGCCGAGGCGGACGTGCCGGTGCTGTGCACGGCGCCGGTCGACGGCCGGCTGGAGTACGCCGAGGGCATCCACATCGGCTACCGGGCCTGGCTCCGGCACGGCGCCGCGCCGGCGTACTGGTTCGGCAGCGGGCAGGGCTACACGGACATCGCGCTGACCGGCGTGCAGGCGCCGCCCTCGGTGCCGGCCGGCGACCCGATCCCGGTCACCGTCGAGGTGGCCAACCGCGGCGCCCGGCCCGGCAAGCAGGTCGTGCAGGTGTACGCCGAACGCGCCGACTCCGCGGTGGACCGGCCGGTGCGATGGCTGGTCGGCTACGCACCGGTCCGGGTGCCCGCCGGCGGGACCGCCACGGTGCCGGTGAGCGTGCCCAGCCGGCTGCTCGCCTACTGGGCGGACGGCTGGCGGTACGAGCCGGGCCGGTACCGGCTGCGGGTGGGCACGTCGGCCGTCGAACTGCCGCTGGCGGCCACGGTGGAGCTGACCTGATGACACCGAACCCGCTGGTCCCGGGCTTCAACCCGGACCCGAGCATCGTGCTCGCCGATGGCCTGTACTACCTGGTCACCTCGACCTTCGAGTACCTGCCCGGAATCCCCGTCTACCGCAGCGGCGACCTGGTCAGCTGGCAGCACATCGGCAACGTGGCCACCCGGCCGGAGCAGGTGGGCGTCGACGACGTGCCGACCGGCGGCGGCGTGTGGGCGCCGACCATCCGGTACCACGACGGGGTCTTCTACGTCATCGTCACCGTCGCGATGAGCCCGCGCGGGTGCGTCGTGTTCACCGCGACCGACCCGGCCGGCCGGTGGAGCGACGGGACCACGATCGAGGGCGTCGGCGGCATCGATCCCGACCTCGCCTGGGACGAGGACGGGACCGCGTACGTCACGTTCTCCGGGCTGTACCTGGGTGCGCCCGGGGCCGTCGAGCCCGGGGACGTTCAGCACCGGGGCATCCAGCAGGTCCGGGTCGACCTCGCGGCCGGCAAGGCGCTGGAGGAGCCGCGCTCGCTGTGGTCCGGCACCGGGCTGAAGTTCCCCGAGGCGCCGCACCTGTACCGGCGCGGTGACCACTGGTACCTCATGATCGCCGAAGGTGGCACGGAGCGCGGGCACGGCGTCAGCATCGCCCGCGGCCCGTCCCCGGAGGGACCGTTCGAACCGCACCCGGCCAACCCGGTGCTCAGCGCCCGGAGCACGTCGCGGCCGATCCAGAACACCGGGCACGCCGACCTGGTGCAGACCCCGGACGGCGGCTCGGCGCTGGTGCTGCTGGGCATGCGCCCGCTCGGCATGACCCAGGCGTTCTCGCCCCTGGGACGGGAGACGTTCAGCACGCCGGTGTCCTGGGTGGACGGTTGGCCGCGGCCCGAGCCGGTGCGGCTCGCCCCGCGCGACGGGGCGCAGGAGGAGGTCTTCGACTTCACCGACCCGGCCGCGCTGGCCGACCCCGGCTGGCTGGCGGTCCGCACCACCCCGGCGTCGGTCGGCGCGGTCACCGGCGGCCGGCTCGTGCTCCACGGCCGGATGGGGCTGGACGACCCGCACCCGCAGTTCGTCGGCCGCCGCCAGCGGCACCTGTCCGCCACCGTGTCGACCACCGTGGACGCCTCGAGCGGGGCGGGCGGCCTCGCGGCCCGCTACGACGAGGCCCACTGGTTCTCGGTCGAGGCGCGCGGCACGACCGTCACCGCGCGGGCGCACCTCGCCGGGCTCACCCAGACCTGGCACGCGACCGTGCCGGCAGGTGACGTGGAACTGCGCCTCGAGCTGGCACCCGCGGCGCCCGGCTTCACCCCGGCCGCGATGGGCGGCGACCGCGTCCGGCTGCTGGCCGGCGGCACGCTGCTGGCCGAACTCGACGGCCGCTACTGGACCGCGGAGACCTGCGCGTCCTTCACCGGCCGGGTGATCGGGCTGTACGCGGCCGAGGGCACGGTCCGCTTCGCCGGCTTCCGGTACCGGGGCAGCGAGCGCTGATGGACCGGATCCGGTTCGGCGCCGCCTACTACGCCGAGTACCAGCGCGAGCCCGACATCGAGGCCGACTTCGACCTGATGGCGAAGGCCGGTTTCTCGGTGATCCGGGTCGGCGAGTCGGTCTGGTCGACCTGGGAGCCCGAGGACGGCCGGTTCGAGCTGGACTGGCTGGAACCGGTCCTGGACGCCGCCTCCCGGCGCGGCATCGGGGTCATCCTGGGCACACCCACCTACGCGGTGCCGATGTGGCTGGCCCGGCGGTACCCGGAGATCGCCGCCGCGGACGTCTCGGGGCACCGGGTCGGCTGGGGCGCCCGGCAGGAGGTCGACTTCGCGCACGCCGCGTACCGGTTCCACGCCGAGCGGGTGATCCGCGCGGTGATCGGCCGGTACGCCGACCACCCGGCGGTCATCGGCTACCAGGTGGACAACGAACCGGGCCCGCGGCTGCTCTACAACACCGACGTCGTCGAGAGGTTCGTGGACTGGCTGCGCCACCGCTACGGCACCGTCGAGCGGCTGAACGAGGAGTGGGGCCTCGCCTACTGGTCGCACCGGCTGGCGCGGTGGAGCGAGCTGTGGCGCCCGGAGGGGAACTTCCAGCCGCAGTACGACCTGGCCTGGCGGCGCTTCCAGGCGGAGCAGGTCAGCGAGTTCATCGGCTGGCAGGCGGGCGTGGTCCGGGAGATCACCGGCGGCCGCGGCTTCGTCACCACCTGCATCTCCTACGACCAGCCCGGCGTCGAGGACGTCGAGCTGAGCCGGCCGCTCGACGTGGCGTCCGGCAACGCCTACTACGAGATGCAGGACTCGCTGCGGCACCCCAGCGACCTGGCCCGCTCGACCGGCCTGATGGGCTGGGTGGTGCGCGGGCCGTGGGCCGTCACCCAGCTCGCGGACCTCATGTACTCCTCCAAGCAGGCGCCGTTCCTGGTCACCGAGACCAACGCCGGCCCGATCGGCTTCGCCGCCATGAACGAGTCCGGGTACGACGGCCAGTGGCGCCAGGTGGCCTGGCTGCTGGTGGCCCGCGGGGCGCGCCTGGTCCAGTACTGGCACTGGAACACGCTGCCCTACGGCGCCGAGACGTACTGGGGCGGCGTACTGCCGCACAGCGGTATCCCGGGCCGCGCCTACCGCGAGATCGCGCGCATCGGGTCGGAACTGCGCGACGCCGGCGACGCCTTCACCGCGGCCGAACCGGACTACGACGTCGCGGTCCTGTACGACTCCGACAGCAAGTTCGCCCTCTCGACGCAGGGCCCGCTGCGGGGTGCGCCGTTCGGCGACCCGGACTCCTACCGGCACATCGTGGCCGCGTTCTGCCGCGGCAGCTTCGACGCGAAGCGGCAGCAGCGGATCGTCCGGCCGCAGCAGCTGCTGCCGTCGCGGGGCGGCCAGCTCACCCCGGCCGGGGCGGCGGCCCGGTACCCGGTGCTGGTCGCCGCCGCCTTCTACACCGCGGCCGACGAGGACCTGGGGTTCCTGATCGACTACGCGCACGCCGGCGGTCACCTCGTCGCCGGCCCGCGGACCGGCTACGGGGACGTCGAGGGGCGGGCGCGCACCGAGCGGGCACCGGCCCGGATCGCCGACGCGGCCGGCGTCTGGTACGACGAGACGGCCTCGCTGCCCGAGCCGGTGCCGGCGGGCGGCGCCCTGCGGGGGGCGGCCACCGGGTACGCCGAGGGCCTGGTCAGCACCGGCGCTCAGGTCCTCTCCTCCTACCGGCACCCGCACCTCGGCCGCTGGGCCGCGGTGACCACGAACCGGCACGGTGCCGGCCGGATCACCGTGGTCGGCACCGTCCCGGACCAGGAGCTCGCCGCCGGCCTGGTGCGGTGGCTGGTTCCCGAGCCGGTGGGCGGCTGGACGACCGGGGCGACGGTCACCGTGTCGACCTGCACGGTGCCGACCGGTGCCGGCGCGGCCGGCGGCCGGCTGCACGTCGTGCACAACTGGAGCTGGGACGAGGCCACCGCCACCGCCGCCGCGAAGGTGACCGACCTGCTCACCGGCGAGAGCCACCGGCCCGGCGAGCCGATCCCGCTCGGCCCGTGGGACGTCCGGCTGCTGCGCAGCGCCGGACCCGATGACTGACCGGGACGTTGCCCCGTCGACCGCCGGCGCTGACGCCGCCGCCGGGGGCCCGGGCGAGGCGGTGCCGACGGTCACCGCGGTCCGCTTCGAGCACCACCGCACCGCGGTCGGCATCGGGGAGCGCGCGCCGCGGCTGTCCTGGCGGGTGGCGGACGCGCCGGACGGGTGGTGCCAGGCCGGCTACGAGGTCCTGGTCGCCCGCCCGACCCCGGGCCGCCTCGATGTCGACGGCCCGGCCCTGGGCCGCATCGATGTCGACGGCGCGGCCTCGGGCCGCCTCGATGTCGATGGCGCGGTCTCGAGCCGAGTCGGCGGCGACCGCGCGGGCTCGGGCCGTATCGACGGCCCGGCCCCGGACCGTATCGACGGCGACGGCGCGGCCTCGGGCCGCATCGACGGCGACGGCGCGGCCTCGGGCCGCGTCGACTCGCCGGACTCGGTGCTGGTGCCGTGGCCGGCGGCGCCGCTGGCCTCCCGCGAGCGGCGCACCGTGCAGGTGCGGGTCTGGGGCGCCGGCGGGCAGCCGTCGGCGTGGAGCGAGCCGGCGGTGGTGGAGGCCGGGCTGCTCGACCCGTCCGACTGGCAGGCCCGGCTGATCGAGCCCGACTCCGACCCCGAACCCGACCCCCGCCCGGACCGGGACTCCGACCCGGGCCCGGGCCCGGTGCCGATGCTGCGCCGCGGCTTCGTGCTGGACGCCGGCATCGTCGCCGCGCGCCTGTACATCACCGCCCGCGGGATCTACCAGGCGGAGATCAACGGGCAGCGGGTCGGCGCGGACGCGTTCGCGCCCGGCTGGACGAGCTACCAGCACCGGCTGCGCTACCAGACCTACGACGTCACCGCGCTGCTGGCGCCCGGGGAGAACGTGGTCGGGGCGATGGTCGCCGACGGCTGGTACCGCGGCCGGCTCACCTTCGAGCCCGGCAAGCGGAACGTCTACGGCGACCGCTGCGGCCTGCTGGCGCAACTGGAGGTCACGCTGGCCGACGGCCGGACGGTCGTGGTCGGCACCGACGCCGGCTGGCGGTCGTGCACCGGCCCGGTCCGCTCCGCCGACCTGTACGACGGCGAGCACCACGACGCCACGGCGGAACAGCCGGGCTGGTCGGCCCCGGCGTTCGACGACGGCGGGTGGGCCGGCTGCCGGGTCGCCGACCTCGACCTGACCACGCTGGTCGCGCCGGACGGTCCGGCGGTCCGGGCCACCCAGGAGCTGGCCGTGCGCGAGGTGCTCAGCGCGCCGTCCGGGGCGCGGCTGCTCGACTTCGGCCAGAACCTCGTCGGCCGGCTGCGGATCCGGGTCAGCGGCCCGCGCGGCGCCGTGGTGCGGCTGCGGCACGCGGAGGTGCTGGAGCACGGCGAGCTCGGGGTCCGGCCGCTGCGCACCGCCGCCGCCACCGACAGCTACACCCTGCGCGGCGACCCGGCCGGGGAGGAGTGGGAGCCGCGGTTCACCTTCCACGGCTTCCGCTACGCCGAGGTCACCGGCTGGCCCGGGGAGTTCCACGCCGGGGACGTGACCGCGGTGGTCTACCACTCCGACCTGGAGCGCACCGGCTGGTTCGAGTGCTCCGACGAGCTGCTGACCCGGCTGCACGAGAACGTGGTGTGGGGCATGCGGGGCAACGTCCTGGACCTGCCCACCGACTGCCCGCAGCGCGACGAGCGCCTGGGCTGGACCGGTGACATCCAGGTGTTCGCGGCGACCGCGAGCTACCTCTACGACTGCGCCGGCTTCCTGTCGTCCTGGCTGAAGGACCTGACCGCCGACCAGCTGCCGGACGGGACGGTGCCGCTGTTCGTGCCCAGGGTGGACCTGCCCGGGCCGTTGCGCGAGAACGCCGCCCAGGCCGGCTGGGGCGACGCGGCCGTGCTCGTGCCCTGGGCGCTCTACCAGCGCTTCGGGGACGCCGACGTGCTGCGCCGCCAGTACCCCGGCATGCGCGCCTGGGTGGACGGCCGGACCGCGGTGCTCGGCCCCGGCTCGCTGTTCCACACGCCGGCGTTCCAGCTCGGTGACTGGCTCGACCCCGCCGCCCCGCCGGACAACCCCGCGGCGGCCAGCACCGATCCCGTCCTGGTCGCCACGGCGTACCGGGTGCGGGTCGCCCGGGTGCTGTCGGAGATCGCCTCGGTGCTCGGCGCGGACGCGGACGCGGCCCGGTACGCCGAGCTGGCCGAGGGCGTCCTCGACGCGTTCCACCAGGAGTACGTGAGCCCCAACGGGCGGCTGGCCGGCGACTCGCAGACCGCCTACGCGCTGGCGCTGGAGTTCGCGCTGCTGCCCGCGGAGCGCCAGCGCCGGCGGGCCGCCGAGCGGCTGGTGCAGGTGGTCCGCCGGCAGCGGCACCGCATCGCCACCGGCTTCCTCGGCACCCCGCTGATCTGCGACGCCCTCACCACCGCCGGGGCCCTGGACGACGCCTACCAGCTGCTGCTGCAGACCGAGTGCCCGTCCTGGCTGTACCCGGTCACGATGGGCGCGACCACGGTCTGGGAACGCTGGGACAGCATGCTCCCGGACGGCAGCATCAACCCGGGCGAGATGACCTCGTTCAACCACTACGCGCTCGGCGCGGTGGCCGACTGGATGCACCGCGTGCTCGGCGGGCTGGCCCCCGGCGCACCCGGATACCGCACGGTGCTGGTGGCGCCCCGGCCGGGCGGCGGCATCACCTGGGCCAGGACGGCGCACCGCACCCCCTACGGGCTGGCCGAGGTCTCCTGGCGGCGGGCGAGCGGGCGGCTCACGCTGGACGTGCTCGTGCCCACCGGCACGACGGCCCTGGTCACGCTGCCCGGGGCGGCGCCGGCACCGGCCGGCCCCGGCCGGCACCGGTTCGACTGCGCCTACCGCGACCCGGACGAGGACCCCACCTGGGTCCCCCCGTGGCCACCCCCGGCCGACCAGGAGGCACGATGACGACCCCGACCCGCTGCCGCGCCGGCCGGTCGCAGCCGGAATGAGCCGACGGACCGACCGGGCCCCAGCCCGTCGCCGACCGACGCGCACGTCTCGTTCGTACGTCAGCTACGTCCGGTGACGTAGCGGCGGAATGCGCTCGCCGTCGGACGCCACGGCTGCTCCTGGCGCCCGACAATGGGTGCGTGCAGACCCACGACCTCCGAGACCCGGTGGCGGGGAGTCGTGTCCCGCGCCGGGTGGCCGCACTGGCCGGTGTCGTGGCTCCCGGGCGGGTGCCCGGTCGGTCCGCTCCGTTCGATGCCGACCATGCCGGCATCCCGGCCGATCCGGCTGCGTGATGCGCATGTCGCAGGAAGGCCTGGCGACACCGCCGCCGGCTGCGGCCGCGTGGTCCCGGCCTGGCCGGTTTCCGGGGTGGGTCCCGGACGCGCTCGCCGGGGTGGTGGTGACCGCGCTGCTGCTCGCGATCTCAGCGCACGTTCCCGCCGCCGAGCCGGGCGTACGACGGCTGGACGTATTCGGCTATTTCCTGCTGGTCGCCGCGGGGGTGTCGATGGCGGCGTGCCGCCGCTGGCCGCGGACGGTGACCGCGGTGGCGACGGCCGTGCTGTGCCTGTTCCTCGTGCGGCACTATCCGAACGGGCCGGTGTGGGCGATCGGCTGGGTGGCGCTGGGCGCGTTGAGTTGGCGGGCCAGCCGCCGCACCGCCGCGCTCGGCGTGGTGGGCATGCTGGCCGCGTTGAGCGTGGCGGCCGTGGTCGGGGGAAGCGGCGGGCTGCTGTCGCCGCTGGTGTTCCTCGGCTGGTCGGCGGCCGCGGTGCTGCTGGGTGAGGCGCTGCGCAACCGGCGCAGCCTGCTGCTCGGTCTGCAGGAACGGGCCCGGTTCCTGGAACGCAGCCGCGAGGAGGAGGCGGGGCGGCGGGTCGCGGAGGAGCGGCTGCGGATCGCGCGGGACCTGCACGACGGGGTGGCGCACGCGATGGCCACCATCAACGTGCAGGCGGCCGCGGCGGCGCATGTGCTGGATCGGCGCCCCGACGCGGCGCGGGCGGCGTTGGCCGCGATCGCGCGGGCCAGCGGCGAAGTGCTCGACGAGCTGACCGCGATGCTGACCCTGCTGCGTCAGGACGGCCAGCCGGCCGAGCGGGCTCCCACTCCCGGGCTGGCCGACATCGCGCGGTTGGCGGCCTCCAGCGGTGTGGCCGGGCTGAGCGTCGAGGTCAGCGTCGCCGACCCGGCCCCGGTGGTGCCTGCTGTCATCGGGACCGCGGCCTACCGGGTCGTGCAGGAGTCGCTGACCAACGTGCTGCGGCACTCCCGCGCGACCACCGTGCGGGTTCGGCTGACGCCCGGCCCGGAGGCGGGGCTGGTGGTCAGCGTCGTCGACCCGGGGCCGGCGGAACTCGACGGGGCGACCGGGAGTGGCGTGGGCCTACGGGGCATGCGCGAGCGGGTCGCCACGACCGGCGGCCGGTTGCACGCCGGACCGACCCTGACCGGCGGGTTCGAGGTCCGCGCCGAATGGAACGGGCGGGCGTGATCCGGGTCCTGCTGGCCGACGACCAGCCGCTGGTCCGGGCCGGGTTCGCGATGATCCTCGACGCCGAGGACGACATCGCCGTGGTCGGTCAGGCCGACGACGGAGCCACCGCGCTCACGCTGATCGCGGCGACCCGACCCGACGTGGTGTTGATGGATGTCCGGATGCCCGGCATGGACGGTCTGGCCGCCACCCGCGCGATCGTCGCCGACGAGGCGTTCATGGCGGTGCGGATCATCATCCTGACCACGTTCGAACTGGACGAGTACGTGTTCGCGGCGTTGCACGCCGGGGCCAGCGGGTTCCTGGTCAAGCACACCCAGCCCACCGAGCTCATCCGGGCGGTGCGTGCGGTCGACCGCGGCGACGCGCTGCTCTCACCGAGCGTGACCAGGCGGCTGATCGCGGAGTTCACCGCACGGCCCGCCCGCCCGGCGCTGACCCCACCGGCGATGAGCGTGCTCACCGACCGCGAGCGGGAGGTGGTCGCCCTCGTCGCGCAGGGCCTGACCAACGACGAGATCGCGGCCGAACTGGTGCTCAGCCCCGCCACCGCGCGCACCCACGTCAGCCGGGCGATGGTGAAACTCCAGGCCCGCGACCGCGCCCAGTTGGTCGTCTTCGCCTACCAGAGCGGTCTGGTCCGACCGAACGCCTGACCGGCGTATCCGCGCGTACGGCACTGGACGTAGCCGCAAGTTACGCAGCAGCACCGACGACAGTCCCGCTCCAGGCCGCGAGGGTTGATCGCGACGGTGGACCACCACTTCGGTCCGCCCGGAGCAAGGGAGCGAGCATGGCAGCGCTGCCGCCAGCAGCCATCGAGGTCGCCGGGCTGAGCAAGTCCTACGGCACCCACATCGCGGTCGACGACGTGTCCTTCGCGGTGCGGCCCGGATCGGTCACCGGGTTCCTGGGCCCGAACGGCGCGGGCAAGTCGACCACGCTGCGGATGCTGGTGGGCCTGACCCGGCCCAGCGACGGCCGATCCACCGTCCTCGGTGTCCCCTACCAGCAGCTGCCGAACCCGGGCCGCCGCGTCGGAGTGCTGCTGGACGCCTCCGCGCAGCACACCGGCCGCACCGGCCGCGAGGTGCTCACCCTCGGCGCGATGCTGATGGGCCTGCCCACCACCCGGGTGGACGAGATGGTCGAGCTCGTCGGGCTCACGCCGGCCGAAGCGGGCCGCCGCACCGGCACCTACTCGCTCGGGATGCGGCAGCGGCTGGGCATCGCGCACGCTCTGCTCGGCCGGCCCCAGGTGCTGATCCTGGACGAGCCGGCCAACGGCCTGGACCCGGCCGGCATCCACTGGATGCGGGGCCTGCTGCGCGAGTTCGCCGACGCGGGCGGTGCGGTGCTGCTGTCGTCGCACCTGCTGCGCGAGATCGAGGTCATCGCCGACGAACTGGTGGTGATCGGCCGCGGCCGACTCGTCGCCCAGGGCAGCAAGCACGACCTGCTGTCTGCCGCCGGCACCTTCGTCCGCGCCGCGGACGACAGCGAGCTGGCCGCCGCCCTGCACGCCGCGGGCATCGAATTCCGGCCGGCCGGCGACGGTGGCTACACCAGCCCGGCCAACGCCGAGACGATCGCCCGCGCCGCCACGCACGCCGGCGTGACGCTCACCGAGCTGCGGCCCGTCGACGGCGGTGGCCTGGAAGAGCTGTTCCTGCAGCTGACCGCCGGCGACGCGCGAGAGGACGTGACCGCATGACCACGCCGACAACCGCCACCGCACAACGGCCCGCCGCTACCCGGGAAGCTGGCATCCCGTTCGGCCGGCTGCTGCGTACCGAACTGCGAAAGCTCACCGACACCCGGGCCAGCCGGTGGCTGCTGATCGCGATCGTCGCGGCCACCCCGCTCGTGGTCGCGGTGATGCTGTTCGTCGCCGCACCCGAAGACCTGACCTTCAACCAGTTCGTCGACTTCACCCAGACGCCGCAGAAGATCCTGCTGCCCGCGCTCGCGATACTGGCGATGACCAGCGAATGGAGCCAGCGCACCGGCCTGGTCACCTTCACCCTCGTCCCGGACCGGCGGCGGGTGCTGCTGGCGAAGTTCACCGCCGTGCTCGCGCTCGGACTCCTGGCGATCACGGTCGCGTTCGCCGCCGCCGGGATCGGCAACGTGCTCGGCGCCGGACTGCGGCACGGCGACGGCAGCTGGACCTTCGGCCTGGCCGGGTTCGGCGAGATCACCCTGGTCCAGGTGATCGGGCTGGTGGAGGGCATGGCTTTCGGGATGGTGCTGCTGATCACCGCCGGCGCGATCATCGCCTACTACGTGGCGCCCAGCCTGTGGAGCGTGCTGTTCACCGCCACCGCGTCGCTGCAGACGATCGCGCCGTGGTTCGACCTGAACAAGGCCTCGGGGGCCCTCTACGACCAGGACATCACCGGCAAAGGCTGGCTGCAACTGCTCGTCGCCGCGGCGATCTGGATCGCCGTCCCGCTCGCCTTCGGCGTCTGGCGGGTCAGCCGCACCGAAGTCAAGTCCAGCTGACCAACCGGACCCAGACCACCATGAGCATCGCCATACCGCCGGTGGTCACACCCCGGTTCCGCAGTGCGGGCGCAGCTGCCGGAGGCCACCGGATTGTCAGCCAGCGCGACCAGAGCTCCGGTCAGGAACCGGGCCGGTCCCCCTGCTGCGCCGTAAGTCGATCGGCGATATCGACAGCCAGTGCGATCTGGTGGTCGAGGGCCGGCGCGCTGCTCCACCACGAGACCGATGTGATGACGAGACCCTCGCCGGTGACCTGGATCGACCACAGCTCGGCGGGCCGCACCACCCCGTCGCCGTGCGGGGCCGCGGGCCAGTGCTCGACCCGATGCCGCAGCTGGGCATCAAGTATCCGGTGCGGATCGGTGTAGGCGTACCGGCCCTCGGCGCCGGCCGCCGAGCGGGGGCCCGGCGAGCGACCTGCCCGGCGGCCGAACCACGACACAATCCGGCCCAGGTCGGAATGCGGACCAGGTCGGTGCACGTCGAGCAGCGGGGTCACCGACCCGGCCGGTGAGCGCACCACCCGCAACGCCGGGCACACCCACCGGACGAACGACGCCGGGTTGTTCTCGCCGGTCGGGGTCCCATCGTCGAGATCGCAGTACCAGGCGGGGGACCCGCCCCGCGGCTCCAGCCGGAAGAAGTGGCCGCCCGTTCCGGTCACCAGCAGGCCGCGGGCGCGTGCCACGACATCGATGAAGTCGTTCGGGGAGGCGGCCACGGCGGCATCCTAGATTCCCCGATGCGGAGCGGCCCGGTCGCCCGCGGGACAGGTGCCGGCGGCCGGCGTGCGCGTCAAGTATGGCGGCGACCAACTTCGCCTCGGTAACTGCTTGTTTCTATAGCAACGTCAGCGTTTTCGTAGGTAAATCTGATCGGAAGCTGGCGGCGAGTTCAGGTCGGCTGCGCGGGTGGTCTGATTGAGGCTGCACTTGGCCGCGGCCAAGACGACAACCAGGACGTCATTGGCCTTGGTCCAGACCTCCGTGGCGGCGACCAGGATTTGCATGACCCGTTCCTTCGTCTCAGCATGAGCCAAGTCGATGCGGCTGGCAGCGATGAATCCGCTCACCCCGATGTTCAGGGTGTGCGCGATGTCGCCGGCGGACGGTCCACGCGCGACCTGATCGATGAAGGTGGTCTCCCGCCGGGACGGCCCACCCGGCGGCCCTGATATGGGCTCCGGGGCGTGGGAGCCTCGGTCGCGGGCAGCGACCCGACCGCCCACGGGGACAGGTGCCGGCGGCCGGCGTGCGCGTCGTGTATGGCGGCGACCAACTTCGCCGTGGTGTATTCGGCGTGCACCACGTAGCCCGTCGCTCCCCGCCGCATCGCCTGGGCCAGCAGCGCCGGGTCGCGGCTGTAGGTCAACACGAGCACCCGGGCCAGGCGGGCCAGCGCCGGCAGAGCCGGCAGCGCGTCGTGGGTGGCCATCGGCACGTCCAGCAGCACAACGTCCGGTTGTAGCCGCCGGGTGACCAACAGGGCATGCCCGCCGCTGCGCGCCTCGCCGACCACGACGACCCGGTCGTCGTCCTCGAGCAGGCTGCGCAGCCCGACCGGGACCAGCGGGTTGTCGTCTGCTATCACGACGCGGATTGGGCGGTTGGGTGCGGCAGCGGTCACGTGCGCGGGCCTCTCGGTGTCTCTGGCCGAGGGCGCGTGGAGGAACGCCGCGCTGTCGGCCTGCGTTCGTTCGTCGGGTATGGCAGCCACGATGCTGGCGGCTGCGGGGCGGTGCTGGCCGCTGGTCATGGTGAACAGTCGGGGCTGGCCGAGCAGCGTGTCACGTACGCCGCGCGTCGCGGGTCGCGGCGGTGAGCCCGGCCAGCACCCGACCCCACCACGCCGGCCGGGGTGCCCGTTCGGCGATCATCAGTGACCGCGTACCGGCGAGGTCCAGCGTCTCGCCGGTCGACAACGCGATGTGGACGTGTCCGGTGGCGGCGTTCCGCACCACCGAGATCACCCGGGCTCCGCCCGCCGTCAGGTCGCCTTCGGCGACCCGCCAGGCCGCGACCGGCAGCATCCGGTTCACCGCTGCGACTCCGCGACGTATCCATACTTCATGCGCGGTAGGGATGCCGGGTTTGGGTGGGTCCGCTCATCGGACATCGCTCCTGAATGTGTCCCGGTTGTGGCTGCACAACCTTGTCGTCGGCCTGGCCGCCCTCGGTATTCCGCGCCGGGTGAATCAGCGTGAAGTTGGTATTCGTCCGTACCGTCGAACGGAACGGTTGCATAAGGTTGATGGCGGCGGGGTCACCGCCTTTAGCCGTCACCACTGCTGTCGTCGAACCTTATGCCGTTGGCGGCGGCAGGCAATGGGAGTTCTTCCCGGGATCGTGTCGGGATCAGCGTTAGGAGATGTTCCTGGGTTCGGCCGGGAGGTTATCCCGTCCTGCGCGGTTCGGCATTCTGGTACGGTGGCGCGCATTAGCTACTATCCGGCTGTGCGGGCGATCTTGGAAGGCGACCCACGGCCGGGTACGACGCACGTCTCCTGGAGGTCGAGACGCTGGCAAGCTGGCGGCTCGGTGCGCAGGCAGTAGGGCAGCGACGGGGTGGCCTGCGGAATCGCGAGAAGCGTGGTGCCGCCCTCAGCGCGCTGACGCGCGTACCCGGTCAGCGCCGTGTCGTGCCGGCTCGGCAGGGCGTCGATCGCGGTGGCCCGGACCGGCGGGTGCCAGTGGCGCGGTTCATCGCGGCCGCATCGCTGGTCCTGACCGCCCTCAGCGTCGCCTTGTTGGTACAGAACCGGGAGGCCGCCGGGGCGCGGGACATCTTCGAGCCAGTCTCGATCGTCATCGCGGTCTGCTACCCGTTGATCGGCGCCTGGGTCGCCGAGAAAGGTGGCCGGTGCCGGCGGATCAGTCCGCTGTTGTCGGTGTGCGCGTGCATGTCGCTGGCTCTGCTTGCCGAGCAATACAGCCGGTACGAACAGGTCGCCGGCCGCGGGTCGCTGACGGTCGCGGGTTGGGTGGGCTGGGCCGGAGCATGGCTCGCTATTCCCGGACTTCTGCTACCGCGGACCCTGCTGGTATTGCTGCTACCCACCGGAGCTCCGCGCTCCCCCGGTTGGCGTCCGGTGGCCGTGCTGCTCGGCGTGCTTGTCGCGGCCAGCACCGTGGCCACAGCAGCGGATACCGCGACGAGCGCTGCCGATGTAGCCGGCAGCGGTGCTGGGGCAATCCTCGGTGCGCCGCAACCGGAGGGGTTCGCGCTCCGGCTTGCCGTCGCTGTGCTCCTGCTGGGGGGACCACTGGCCCTGGCTGGCCTGATCGACGGGTACCGACGGTCGGGGCCGGATGAGCGGCGAAGCCTCGGTGTCTGTCTGGTTGCCGGCAGCTTTGTCGTGTTCGGGCCGGTGGTCACGCTTCCGGTGCCGTTGTGGCTCTACCAGGCGGTCGGCGTCGCCGCGGTGCTCGCTGTCGCCGCCTCGATCGTAGCCGCGACCAGTCGGGACGGATTCGATCTGGCGCCGTCGCGGGTCGACTCGTTGATCTCCGCAGTGGTGCTGCATGCGTTGATGTTCGCCGCGGTTGTGGCTACGTACCTGGTTGTCAGCCCGCTGGTGGGCACGCTCGCTGCCGCCGGGATCGTGGTCACGGTGGCGGGTCTGGCCTGGCGCTACGCCGCCCGAGCCGTGGGTGCGGTCGTTGATCGGCTGGGTCAGGGTGGTAAGGCGTACGCGCTGTTGCGGGAGCTTGGTCAGCGGCTGGAGACGACCCGCCCCCCGACCGACGTGCTGCCTGACATTGCCGGCACGGTGGCCTCGGCCCTGCACCTACCGTATGTGCGGGTCGAGGTCGGACATGGGGACGACGTCACCGCTACAGCCGAAGCCGGTCAGGTGTCAGGCGAACCGCCGGTGCGGATCCCGATGCGCTATCGAAGCGAGACGGTCGGCTGGCTCAGCGTGGCGCCAGCCCATGGCGTCCCGCTGCAACCATCTGTCATGGGCCTTCTCCGGGCAGTGGCGGACCAGGCAGGTGTGGCCGCGTTCGCGGCCCGATCCATGAAGGACCTGCAGCGGTCCCGGGAGCAGTTGGTCACGGCGCGCGAGGACGAGAAGGCGAGGTTGAGCGCGCACTTGCATCGGGACGTGAAGCAGGACCTCACGGCCGTCATGCTCGGTATGGACGCCGCACGCAACTACCTCGTCGCGGGCAACCCCGACGTCGGCCTGAAGTTCCTGGCCGAAGCCAAGTCCTGCCTGCAGAACGCGCGCGACGACATACGCCGGCTTTCCCGTGATCTACGGCCGCCGGCACTCGATGAACTCGGCCTCGTCGGTGCCCTGCAGGAGTTGGCACGGCTCTTCGAACTCGCCCCTGACGCGCCCCAGCTGCTCGTCAGTCTGCCGGACGACAAGCCGCAGTTGTCTCATGCCCTGGAACTGGCCATTTACCGCATCGCGCAGGAGGGACTGGGCAACGTGTCGGACCACACTCGCGCCGGTCGATGTGAACTTGACCTGGCGGTCACCGAGGCCTTCGTGCGGCTCACGATCGTCAACGACGGCGCACCTTGGCAACGTACCGCAGAGGGGCTGGGCATCTCGCTGATGCGGCGCTGTGCGGAGGAGCTGGATGGTGAGTTCAACGCCGGGCCGACGGGACAACTGGGGTGGCTCGTGCAGGCCAAGCTCCCGATACTCCGGCCATGACACCGCCGGCATCGCTTCGGATCCTTCTTGTGGATGATCACAAGGCGCTCCGGTCGCTCTTGCGAGGGTTCCTCGAGTCGCACCCGACGATAACGGTAGCGGGCGAAGCCGGCGACCCGGTTGAAGCGGTGCAGAAGGCCGAGGAACTCCGGCCGGATGTAGTAGTGGTGGACATGCACCTGCCAACGGCGGCCGGGCGGTATGACGTCAACGCCGGGATCGAGACGGTCCGGGACATCGCCGCACGTTGTCCGGATTCCGGCATTCTGGTCACGACAGGTCTCGAACAGGGCGTCGAGAAGCTGTCGGTGGCCCTGGCCGCCGGCGCCCGCGGGTTCGTCACGAAATACGCGGAGCCGGACGTCATGCTCGCCGCGATCGAAGGCGTCGCCCGCGGCGAACTCTGGGTCATCGTTCCGAGCGAGTTCGCCGACGACATGCGCCGGGCCATCGGCCGAACGTCTCCCAGCGCCGACGCTCTGACCCGACGCGAACGAGAAATACTCGACTGCTTCTGCAAAGGAATGGTGGACGGTCAGATCGCCCGCAGCCTGTCCATCTCCCCGCACACCGTAGCGAACTACTTCACGAGCATTCAGGGCAAGCTCGGAGCGTCAGACCGCGTCAGTTTGCTTCGCAAGGCACAAGACCGAGGTTGGTGCGACTGACGACCGGACCGGTCGCATCACCCGAACTTCCAGCTACGGCAGCCGGCAGAGGAAGGAAGGTCGTGAAGACAACCGCCGCCTGGGGCACCGGCCTGCTCGCCGCCGCACTTGTCGCCGCCAGCGTCGCCGTGCTACCCGCCCAAGGGCAGGACAGCGGCCGGACGATCGTCATCACATTCAGCGTGAAGGTGGAGGACCGTGAACGGCCGGCCCTCGAAGAACTGTTGCGCAACTTCGAACGTCAGACGCCGCGAACCACCCTGGGCCGGCTCGTCGGCTACTCCGACAGCGGGCGTATTCAAGTCAACCTCATCACCGTCGACCCGACCACCCTCATAGACCGGCTCGGACGGGAGACCCGTGCCGGGACCCCGACCATCGACCTCTTCACCCAGGACAACCTTGCCCTTTGGCCGCTTGTCCACCGCGGGCTGGCTCAGCCGCTCCCCGACGTTCCGGACCCGCCGGAGGTTCCCCAGAACCTGCTTCCCCCACGCTTCGACAACAAGCGGTATTTCCTCCCCTTCCGACCGAACGTCCGGCTGACCTACACCGACCGACGCTGCCTGCCGACCGGCCTCTCCCCGCCGACCACGCTCGCCGCCCTGGAATCGGCAGCGAGGCAACTGCGCGCCAGGTCGGGCACCCCGAAATTGACCCTGTCGCTGGCGCCGGGAGACCCCACGGCGGTGACAATATCCGAGCTCATCCTCGCCTTCGGCGGTGACCCGCGCGTACTGAACGGGCGTGAATCGGTAGAGGCCTTCACCTACCTGTCCCGGCTTTGGCAATCCGGGCTGCTGACCCGCGTCAGCTTCGGCGCGCGGTTCGACACGGAGGTGACCTGGCTCGAGGAGGGGACCAGTTGCCTCGCCCAGAACTGGTCCTACACCTCGTCCGAACTCGCCAACCGCGGGCTGCTGAGCGACTTCGCCATCGGCGCCGGCTGGAGCGGGCCCAGCGGTGCGGCCAGGCACGTCATCGGCGGCGACGTCCTTGGCATCCCGGCCGGCGTCAAAGGGGCAAAGCGTGACGCCGCTGTCGCCCTGGCCGAGTACCTCATGTCACGAGAGGCCCAACAGCTGCTGGCCCGCGAGAATACCTGGCCGTCGATCCGGGAAGACGCCAGCTCGGCCGCACCGTCGGATCAGGGAACCACCTACCGGGCAATCAACGACGCCCTCCAAGACGGCTGGTACCGGCCCCAGGACAACGGATGCTGGCCCGTCTTGAGCGAGAGTATGAACGAGGCGGTATCGCGGATACTACAACAGGCCCAGCCGCTGAAAACCGTCCTCGACGGTCTCCAGCGGAAGTACAAACGGTGCTATCAAAACCCACCGCCGTAAGACTGGAACGCCCGGATCCGCCGTTGCCCGGCGGCCGATCTGTCAGCGTCGGCGGTTCTTCCCCTCAGCCAAGAGGTACTTGATCGAAAATACTCAAGCCGCAAGTCGCTCGTAGATCTGACCCGATGTGTGGGCCGTAGCGTAACGGACAGTCCGGGGATCCAGCTCGCCCAACACCGCCGGCGCTTAGAGCTGTGCGGTGGGTGGGAATGTTTCGATGGCGTCGGTGAGTGCCTGGGCGAGCGTGTTGTAGTAGGTGGCGTTCGGGGTCCCGCCGGTGAGGTAGGGCGGGTTGATGTTGTTGGGGTGGGCGGGGTCGCGGACGGCGGTGTCGTAGTCGATGACCTCGTTGGCGCCGAGGTTGGCGAAGTTGCTACGGATGTGGTTGTTGAGGGTCAGGCGGTTGGTCTCGCGCTGGTCGGTGGTGGCGAGGCCGAGAGGTGGGACGGTGGCGAGGATGACGAGGATCTGGGTGCCGTCGGTGCGCTGGTAGTTGCGGATGCCGTAGGCGGTCGCCGATACGTCGATGAGATTGGTGAGGTTCTGCTCGATGGTGCTGGGGTCGACGTTCTGCAGGATGTCGTCGGCGCCGAGTGTGATGAGGACGGTGCGGAGATTGGGCTCGTCGAGGATGGTCTGGTTGAGGGGGGTGCCGGTTTCGCCGGCGCGCCACCAGGCGGTGGGTTGGTTGGCGGCGAGGCTGGCGTTGACCAGGCCACCTGGGAGGTTGGCGCCGAGCTTCGCGGGGAGGTCGTCGATCCAGGTGGGTTGGTAGGTGCCGCCGGGTGCGCCGGTGGCGGAGGTGTGGTCGCCGAGGATGGCGACGGTGCCTTGGCTGGGGTTGGTGGTGGAGACGTCGACGGCGGTCAGGTAGTAGGAGTTGGTGGTTGTGGTTGTGTACCCGGTGCCGGTCTGGTTGGTCGTGGCGTCGCCGGAGGCGAGGTAGTTGGCGGTGTTGCCGGCGGTGTGGACCGGTGCGGCCGTGACGGCGGAGGGCAGGTGCAGGCTGACCACGAGGTTGCCACTGCCGCCAGTCGTGCTCGGGAAAGCGATCGGGTCGCTGTAGGCCTCGGCGCCGGCCGCGAGGGTGAGGGCGCGTAGGCCGCAGCCCGCCGGTTGGCCGGCGGCGGCGCAGAAGGTCAACGCCGCCGGCGCGGCGCTGGTGGCGGCGCCGGTGCCGGACTGCGCCGCGATCGTGGCCCGGTCGAGGTTGACCGGTGTCGAGGCGAAGGTGTTGGACAACCGGATCCGGGCCGTGGTGCCGGTAGCGGTGGGGTGCACGATCAGCCGCAGGGTCTGGTTCGCCAGGCCGGTGCCGCCCACCGGTGCGGCAGCGGCCTCGGCGGTGGCCGTCCACGTGCCGATCCACCCTGCGTTCACTGGCCGGGGTGCCATGGCTAGTGTGCTGCGTCTGAAGTTCGTCGGGTAAGTCTATTCTGGGTGGGTGGCGAGGACTGGGCGGCCGAAGGCCGCGTTGGTGTTGAGCGAGGACGAGCGGGTCACGCTTGAGCGGTGGGCGCGGCGGGCGAAGTCGTCGCAGGCGTTGGCGTTGCGGTGTCGGATCGTGTTGGCGTGTGCGGAGCCGGGGGCGGGTAACGCGCGGGTCGCGGCCGATCTGGGGGTGCATCCGGACACGGTGGGCAAGTGGCGCTCGAGGTTCGTGCGGCGGCGGTTGGACGGGCTGGTGGATGAGGACCGGCCCGGTCGCCCGGCCTCGATCGGTCTGGACCGGGTGGAGGAGGTGGTGGTGGCGACGTTGGAGGCGACGCCGCGGAACGCGACGCATTGGTCGCGGGCGTCGATGGCCGAACGCAGCGGGTTGTCGCGTTCGACGATCGGGCGGATCTGGCGGGACTTCGGTCTCAAGCCGCACCTGGCCGAGACGTTCAAGCTGTCGACCGACCCGCTGTTCGTGGAGAAGGTCGTCGACGTCGTCGGCCTGTACCACAACCCGCCCGAACGTGCGGTGGTGCTGTGCGTGGACGAGAAAAGCCAGGTACAGGCCCTGGACCGGTCGGCGCCGGTGCTGCCGATGATGCCCGGCATGCCCGAGCGGCGCACCCACGACTACGTCCGCCACGGCATCACCAGCCTGTTCGCCGCGTTCAACATCGCCGACGGAACCGTGATCAGCGAACTACACCGCCAGCACCGCGCAACCGAGTTCCGCAAGTTCCTGACCACCATCGACAAGAGGATCCCCGCCGACCTGGACGTCCACCTGGTCGCCGACAACTACGGCACCCACAAGACCCCCGCGATCAAACGCTGGCTCGCCGCACACCCCCGCTTCCACCTGCACTTCACCCCCACCGGATCCTCCTGGATCAACCAGGTCGAACGCTGGTTCGGCTACCTCACCGACCAGAAGATCCGCCGCAGCGCACACAAGTCCGTCCAAGCCCTGGAAGCCGACATCCGCGCCTGGATCAAAGACTGGAACACCAACCCAAGACCCTTCATCTGGACCAAGACCGCCGACGAGATCCTCGACTCCCTCACCCGATATCTCCGACGAATTTCAGACGCAGGACACTAGGACGTGCAGCGCCCTCGGGCAGCTGGCTGGCAGGAAGCTGGTGCCGATGTTGGGCAGGGTGACTGACTTCAAGGTCTTGGTTGGGTCGGTGGGCAGGAAGACGGCGTAGATCCGCGGCTTGATAGCGGTGTCGGGGCTGGTGCCGATGTCTCGGTGGTCCAGCACGACCGCCGCCGCGGCGGCCGGGCCGAACGCCCAGTCCGGCACCGAGATGTATGCCGGCTTGGTGAACGTGCCATCGGTATATGTCACGGCGCCCGTGGCTTTCGGGGTCGCGCCGCAGGTGGCGACGGTGAGCAGCCCGACGGCGGTCGCCTTGACCTGCTGCGCGGCGGGCAGCGGGATGGTCTGGCCGGCCGCGATCACGTTGTCGTTGCCGGTCGTCGCGTTGGGGGCGGACATCGTGAACGTGGCACCGCCGACGGTGAGTGTCGTGTTTGGACCGTAGCCGGCCGCGGTCAGGGTCTGCTTGGAAAGTGCGGTGTCGCCCGAGCCGAGGTCCAGGTCGGCGGCGGCGGTGCCGTCGTTGGCGAGGCCGTGGTTGTTCATGGCAGCGGTGAAGCTGGCGGCGGTGACGTTGTTGAACGGGATGACGGTGAGGTAGTCGACGCCGGCGTTGTATCCGGTGCTGGCGGCGTTCCTGCCGACGACGGTCACCTTCAGGGCGTGCGTCCCGGCGGTCAGGTGGGTGCCGCCGAACCGGACGAAGCGTGTTGCGGAGCCGCTGTTGTAGCCGTCAATGGCCTGCGTGTCGGTTCCGGCGAGTGGCACGTCATCGAGGTCGAACCTGAGCTGGCCGTGGTTCGCGCCCATGACGGTCTTCGCGCCGAGTGCGTAGTCGGCTTCCAGCGGCACGCCGCCTGGGCCGGTCGGTGTGCTGAACGACATCGTGAATGACTGGTTCACTGCGGTGCCCTGGAACAGCTCTTGGCTACCGGCGGACCAGAACTGCGGGTTCCCGGTCTGCGGGCCGAGGGCCACCGACTGGCCGGCGGGCTGGCTGAGCGTGACATGGGTGCTGTCGGTCGGTTCCAGCCGGGTGCGGGTGACGCCGAGGTTCGGCGCGACGTAGAACGTGTAGGCCGAACTCTCGGGCGACAGGTTGTGGGCGTCGTCGAAGCCGCGCACGTGCAGGGTGTGATAACCGGGGGCTAGCGAGCTAGGGACGGTCAGCGTCGCGTTGCCCGAGCTCGCCGCGACCAGGCCGCCGCTGCCGATCGTCTGGTTGTAGTTGCAGTCGGTGGTCTTCAACGCCGGCTCGGTGCCGGCGCCGGCCCAGGTGTAGGAGTAGCCGACCACGTCGGGCGAGCCGTTGGCGGTGAGCATGAAGGTGGGCGATGAGGCCGTGGGTGACCCCCAGTAGCCGCTGTTCGGGTAGTCGTAGCTGGTGACCGACGGCGCTGTCGCCGGCGGGATCGCGCGGCTGACGAACTCGTACCAGCCCGACCAGGCCGACGACAGGTGCGGTACGTCCGAGGGCAGGTTCTCGGCGTGGACCCGGAACGACCAGTTCGCGTTCCCGACGCCGCCGGGCTTGTTCACCGGCCAGGAGCCTTGTGTGTTCGAGTTGATCCGGACGCCGGCCGTGTTCCATGCCGTGCGGGGCATCGACTTCCTGCGTGACTTCTTCAAAGCCAAGGGCGAGATCACCGACGCCGAACGCACCCTCAAGACCCTAGACAACGAGATCCCCGCCGCGAATGCTACAGTCCGTGACCTCACGAGGATTCAGAAGGGCAATGACGGGGAACCAGTGAAGACCGGCCTCGCCAGCGCCAGGACTGATCAGGAACTGCTCGACTCGGTATTCAAACCCAAAGACGGCTTGTACATGCGGACATATCCCAACGGGAAGACACTAGCGGACGGCAACCATCGGCGCTTCGAGCTACTCAAAAGGGCCAGTGATCCGTCCTCTACAATCGAGTTGGACACTCCTATCTACATCAAGAGTTATGGAGGTTCCTGATGTTGCACGGCAAGGCTCCCCAGCACCTTCGCCACTGGCCGGTTGTCGATGTCGGCAACGGCCCGGTGCGTGGGGATATAAAGAAGTTGTCCGTTGCCGACCTGGCGCGGCTGACGTCCGTGGCGAGAGACATGCCTTGGAGTGCCAATGGTCGACCTGAGTGGCTGCACGAACGGCGCTCGGATATCGCACGCGTCTTCTTGATCGTATACTTCGTCGAGTCCCCGTCTGTCTACAGGTGCCTGGCCATAGCATTCACGGACAATAAGTCCGCCTGGACCTTCACCATCGACGTAGCATTTCGCGACTTCGACACCTTGCCGTCCTTGCTCGTCGGAGAGTTGGTAGAGTTGACTCAGTCTCTCCTCTATGGATTTCCAATGCTACCGCTCGATCCTGTTCAGGAGGAGCACTGGAAGACGATGGAGGATGACGTTCGAAAGGACAAGCGGCAAGGGGAAGAGACTGAGTGAGTTGCCGCAAGCGTGGCGCAGGCGCCGTCGATGTCATCGCGATTGTGGAATTTCTCTACTGGTGACGCCGCCGGTCACGATCGCCGACGGCAGCAGGAAGCCCATAAGGCTTGAATGGAGTCATCGATATACGATGTTCGGTGGCGTGGCCGCGGGGTGTTGGGTTCGGTAGCGCAAAAGTCTGGCCGCCAACATGGCAGTCGCCGCGCCAACGACGTGCGGGCGGGTGATCGCCGCGTGGGCGTACCGGTCGATCAGCCGGCGCCGCACCGGGTCGGCCACCGCCTGAAAGACACCCACGGCCGCTCGGACGAATCGCTGTCAAGTTATATGAGCTTCGGATGATTCAACTCCGCGCTGCCGGTCAGCCGGGGAGCAGATCCTTCAGCCGGGCGATGACCGATTCCTTCACCGCCTTCGAGACGGCGGCGTTGAGCTGATCGGTGAGCGCGTCCGGGTCGCTGACGTTGGCGAGGAGTTGACGCAGATCAAGTCCGTCGACAGTCCGGCGCAGGACATCATCTGTCTGCACGACGCCGTCGATCACGGCGTCCGGCAGCAGCCGGATGCCCTGTTCGACGAGCCACGGCAGGTCGGCCGTGGCGACCACCTCCTCGGCCAGCGCGGATGCCTTCGGTAGCTCCCCGTCCCCGGACAGGCGGTCGACCGCGCCGAGCAACCCGCCGTGCAGCGCGGTGACCTGCGCGTCGGACGGCCGGCCGCCGCCGGCGAGGTCGAGGATGAGCGCCTCCCGGGTCACACCGAGGGAGCACGCCGCGCCGTCCAGTCCGATCAGGACAAGCCTCTCCCCAAGCGCCTGCACGCCGTCCGACACGACCGCGACGCTCCGAGCCACACACGGGTTCCGGGCCCGGGCCGGGACGAAGTCACCGCCGCCAGCAGCCACCTGCGCACCGAGGACGCCGCCGACAAGCGCCACCGCGACGGCGGGCAGCAGCGCCTGACCAGGTCGCCTCGTCACGACGGCACACTTCCGGTGTCCGGCGCCGGTGCGGGACCGCCGGCAAGGCGGCGGAACGGAACGAGCGGGATCAGCGCGGCCAGGGCGAGCAGCGCGCCGATGCCGAAGGAGTCCCGGAACGCGCGCGAGGCGGCGCGTTCCAGCTGACCCGTCAGTGCGTGTTCCAGCTGCTCGGCGGCCAGCTTCTGCGCGCCGGCGAGCCGCAGTTGGGCGAACGCCGGGTGTAGATCGGGGACGCGCCCCGCCTCGGCGCTCAGCTGTGTGCCCAACGCCTGCGCGAGGGCGATCTTGTCCGCCGCGGCGAGTGGCGCGTCGAGGACGAGCGACGCGATCGCTTCCTGCGCCGGTACCTGCGCGTCGCGAAGGTCCGCGGTGAAGACCGGAGTGAGAATCACCAGCCCCAGGACGACGCCAGCGTGGCGGGCGGCCATCGTCCAGCCGCCGTGCAGCGCACGCGGGAGCCGGTCGCGCAGCGCCCGCGCGGTGAGCGCGTCGACGGTCAGGCCGAGGCCGAGGCCGACCAGCACCTGCGGGGCGATCATCCAGCCCAGGTCGGAAGACGGCGGCAGCGCAAGGCTGCCCAGGCCCCCGGCGATGAAGAGGCAACCGGCGACCGCCTTGGGCATCGCGCCCGCCTGGAACCACCGGGCGATGGGAGCCGCGGCCACGGCCGCGATCGGCACCACGGACACGGTCAGGGCGGCCGTCAGCGGCGACCGTCGCCACCCCTCGACCAGCAGCAGCACGACGAGGAAGAGCGCCGCCGTCAACGCCGCCGACAGCAGCGCCAGGGCGAGGTTCGCGGCCGCCTCCGGCCGATGCCGAGCTGGCGGTACCAGCGTTGTCGCCGTCGACACCTCGGGCCTCCCGCGCAGGGCGAGGGCGGCCGGGACGGCGAGCACCGCGAACGGCACCTGCACCACGAAGATCGCCTGCCAGCTGATCGCCTCGGTCAGCACGCCGCCGGCCACCGGGCCCGCCGCCGTCCCGATCACCCCGGCACCGATCCACAGGCCGACACCGCGGCGCTCGCCCAGCGCAGTCACGAGAAGTTCGAGGCCGGCCACCACGACGAGAGCGCCACCCACCGCCTGGACGCTGCGCGCGGCGATGAGCACGCCGATGGATCCGGCGAGCGCGCACGCCGCCGACGATCCGGCGAAGACGGCGATGCCGACGGCACTGAGAGCGGCGGCATTCCGGCGGCTGACCAACCGGGCCGCCGGGACGACGAGCAACGCGAGCACGAGGTTGTAGCTGATCAGGACCCACGCGACCCCGCTCACGGTCCCGCCGAGATGCCGCAGAATCTGCGGCAGCGCAAGCGTCACGATCGCCGAATCCGCCAGAACGAGCCCGACCGTCACTGTCACCAACGCCACGACCACGACGCGACGCCGACCCGGACGAATGACGTCAACCGAACTCACGGGTTCGACGGAAGTCATGGTCGCCAGTATCCGGGTACCCATCGGCGAGACATTCTCGGCATGTCACGTCACACGTCGGCGAGCTGTGCGGGTTCGGCGCGCATTCAGCGCGGAGGATCGGCGTCGAACCGGCGTCCGGCGTTCCCCGGCCTGACGTGTGGCCCCTGCGGGGATGGCACTCCCGCCCGGTCCGGGACCGCGGGTATGGCGGCCTCGTCCACGCTCAGTCCCAGACCGGGGCTGTCGCCCAGGACGAACAGGCCGTCCTCGACCGACACGTCGAGGCTCAGCCCGGTCGGCGGCGTGAGGTCCTGCAACTCGCTGGCGATGTGATTGGGCACAGCGGTCGCCGCGTGCACCAGACACAGCGGCGTGGTGCCGATCGGGCTGACCGGCAGATCGTGGGCGTGCGCCAGCGCCGCGACCCGCAGGAAGTGGGTGACGCCCCAGACGGATGCTGTCTGGACGATGTCCACCGCGCCGGCAGCCAGCAGCGGCCGGAACTGTTCCAGGCCGCTGAGGTTCTCCCCGGCGGCGATCGACGCCCGGACGGCGCGTCCCACGATGACCATCCCGTCCGCGTCCCAGCGGCGGACGGGCTCCTCGACCCAGGTCAGGTCGATGGCCCGCTCCAGTGCCGCCACGTGCCGCACGGCCTGCTTGCGGGTCCAGCACTCGTTGGCGTCGAGCATCAGGCTGGGCCGCCGGCCAGGGTTCGCCTCCGCGAGGATGTCGCGGACGAGGGTGAGCCTCGCGAGGTCGCGGTCGACGTCCAGGCCCCCCTTCAGCTTGGCCGCCCATACCCCGCGTTCGGCGTAGGACTTGTACAGCGCGGCGAGCTCGTCGTCGGTCAGCGCGATGTCCAGGCCGGAGGCGTAGGCGGTCACGGTCCGCTCCCGGCCGCCGAGCAGCCGCCACAGCGGTTGCCCGGCGGCCTTCGCCTTGATGTCCCACAGCGCGGTGTCCAGCGCGCCGATCGTGCCGAAGATCGAGCCGGCGTGGCCGTTCTTGAACGCATGGCGGAGCATCCGGTCGTACAGGGCGGTGGTGGCCCGCGGATCCTCGCCCTCGATGGCGGCGAACACGCGGTCCAACTCGGTGTGCGACCCCATCCCGACGCCGGTGATTCCCTCGTCGGTGTCGACCAGCACCAGCTGGACCTCCAGAACCCCGTCCGGGAAGACGCCGTTGGCGTCGCCCACGGGCCGCCCCCAGTCCTGCACCGTGGTCAGGGTTCGGTAGCCGGTGATCCTCATGGCAAACCTCCGTGGAGCCGACGGTCACGCCGTCTGGCGATGTGACGCTGGGACGGCAGGTAGCCGCCAGCACCCCGGTGGCCTCGATCAGACGCCCAGCCGGAAACGACCGCGGATCACCCTTTGACGCCCCCGCCGACCAGCCCGCGGACCAGTGCGCGCTGCGACAGCATGAACACGATTGAGATGGGGACGATCGCGAGCAACGTGGCGAGGGCCAGCTCCGGCCGGAAGATCTCCAACTGCTGACCACCGCCGCCGACCGCCGGGTTGAACGACGGCGTCGACGACAGCAGGGCCGACAGGCCGACCTGGATCGGGTACTTCGAGGAGTCGGCGAGCACGGCGTACGGCAGGAAGAAGTTGTTCCAGACGGATACGAAGCTGAAGAACAGGACGAGCGCGACCACCGGCTTGGCCAGCGGCAGCGCGACGTGGCGGAACGTCGACCACTCGCCGCAGCCGTCGACCCGCGCCGCGTCGAGCAGGTCGCGCGGGATCGCCGTCGCGTAGTAGAGGTACGCGAGGTAGACGCCGAACGGGAAGAACGCGAACGGCAGGATGACCGACAGGACGTTCCCGATCAGGTGCAGCGAGTTCAGCTCGAGGAAGATCGGAAGCACCAACGCGGCCGCCGGCATGATCATCACGACCAGCGTCAGCGTCAGCACGAGCCGGCGCCCCGGGAAGTCCCCGAGCGCGAGGCCGTATCCGGCCGGGATCGCCGTCACCAGCACGATCGCGGTCGCGCTGATCGCATACAGCAGCGAGTTGCCGATCCACCCGCGGTAGATGTGGTCGCTGAAGGCGTCCAGGTGCTTCCATGCCAGTGCGACCTGGTGGAAGCTGCCGAACGCGAACGGGCCGCTCGTGACGAGCGCCTCGTCGGACTTCGTCGGCGCCAGGATCAGCCAGACCAGGGGCGCCGCGAAGAACAGGCCGAAGGCGGCGAGGATCACCAACCGGACGCCGCGTGCTGCCAACCGCATCAGTTCTCCGTCCTGAACAGTCCGGTGCGGGTGACGACGAGCACCGCGCCGAGCAGCCCGATCATGAGCAGGTCGACGGAGATGGCGGCGGCTCCGTTGAAGTCCCCGTACCGGAAGGCGAGCTGGTAGGCCAGCTGGTTCGACGACCAGGTGTCGGGCACCATGCCGAGGCTCGCCTGGTTCACCAGTTGCGGCTCGACGAACAGCTGCGTCCCGGTCGCGAAGGAGAGGATGGCCATGTAGGCGATCCACTTGCGGATCAGCGGCAGCTTCACGCGCAGCGCGATCGTCACCGGACCCGCCCCGTCGATGCGCGCGGCCTCTTCCAGTTCGTGCGGGATCGTGTTCAGCGCGCCGTACATGACCACGATCCAGCCTCCGGCCCCGGTCCAGAAAGCGATCATCGCGAAGATGAACGGCAGCTTCCCGGGCGCGATCGACTGCACGAAGAGGTCCGATCCGAGCACGTGGCGCAGCAGGAACGACCCGGGACTGACGGACGGGTCGAGCATGAACAACCAGACCAGAACGGACGCCGCGCCGGCGAGCGCGCCGGGCATGTAGAAGAGGAACCGGAAGGCCGACGAGACGTGGTTGGCGCGCCCGTGCAGCACCAGCGCGAGCCCGACGACGAACACGATCAGCGAGCCGAGCCACACGCTGGTGTAGAGCAGGATGTGCTGGAACGCGGGCAGGAAGCGATAGTCGTGGATCGTCCGGGTGAAGTTGCGGAAACCGGTCCAGTCACCGGCGTCGCTGGTGAAGGCGAGGACGACCGCGTAGATCATCGGGCCGATGCCGAACATGATGAGGAACGGCAGGTAGAGCAGGACGAACGGGAGCCCCCGCGCGCGGCGCAGGCCACGCCTGCGCGTGGCCTGCGCGCGCGGCGAGGAGGCGGCGGGTCCGCCGATCTCCTCGTCAGTTGCGGGTGACCGCATACCCAGCCGCCTCAGCCGCCTTCGCGAGGGCGTCGCCGAGCGGTTGCAACTGCGAGCTCAGCGACTTTCCGGCGACCAGCTGCGTGACGACCGTGTTGGACCAGACCGGCTGATCCGGGTACGTAACCAGGTTCCAGCCCTGCCAGATCTGCGTGGCGGCGGCCTGGAGCGCCGGACTTGGATCGGCCGCGAAGAACTTGCTGCTTGCCTGCGCCGCCAGCCACTTGGTGGCCAGCGGGCCGTAGGCCGGGTAGCCGGGCCTGGCGTCCTTTCCAGTCGGGTTGAAGACCGTCGTCGCCCAGATCACGAAGTCCGCGGCACCCTGGAGGTTCTTGGAGTGCTTCGAGATGATCCACGGGCCGCCGCCGACCTGGCCGGTCGTGACCGGGGTCTCGCTCTCCCACTGCAGCGGCGCCGAAGCCGTGATCTCCCCGGCTGGCACGTGCAGCGTCGAATCGAACACGGCCTGCCCGTACCAGCTCGGACCCGGCATCAGCAGGACCTTGTCGGCCGCGCCCCCGTACTTCTTGGCGAAGTCCGGGGTGAACACGCTCAGCGGCGGAACCGTCCCGTTCTGGATCAGCGGGTCGAGCAAGGTCGCCACCCGGGTGCAGTGCGAGTCCGTCGAGTTGATCAGAAGGTTCTTGTCACCCTTCAGCTGCTCGAGCGGGCACTGGTTGCCCCACAGGTAGATCCAGTGGCTGAACGATTCGCCGACGGTCCCGACGATGTAGCCGGGGTGCTCGGTGGCGACCTTCTGACCCAGCGCCGCCCACTCCTGCCACGTCTTCGGCACCGTGTAGTGGAACTTGTCCATCAGCTTCTTGTTGACCCAGAGCACCACCTGGGCGAGGTTGTCCTGCACGCAGTACTGCGTGCCGTTGACCGTGCACTGGGCGGTCGACGGCGCCGGCCACTGGCTGAGCAGGTTGTCCGGGATGAGGCCCTTGACCGGCGCGGCGAACTCGAACGGCTTCTGCGCCATCCATACCGGGTCGTTGACCTGCTCGCTGAAGATGACGTCCGGCCATCCGTTGCCGGTCCTGTTCCACAACTGGATCTTCGTCTGCAGGCTCGTGGCCCCGTTGCCGTCGCCGTCGAAGGTGACGATCTTCACCTTCTTGTCCGGATGCTCCTTGACGTAGGCCTGTGCCACCGGCAGCCGGGCCGCGTCGACCCAGACGGTCAGCTCGCCCGATCCTGCCGATGAGCTGGAGTTCCCCTTGTCGGAGGAGCTCCCACACCCCGCCAGAGTCAACGCCGTCACGACGGCGGCGAACCACAGACGTCGCTGCATCTTCACTGCTCACTCCTGTGGACGGCGGCCTGCGGAGACTCCGGCGGCCGAGGATCACCGCAACGTAGGTCGTATGATGTCTGATGTCAATCATCAGAGGTCTGGACCCTCAGGGAGGCGAAGTCGGCGCTTGCCAGCGGTGCGGGCGCCGACCTGACACCTGGCGGAGCCGAGGCTCGCCAGCACGCCCGCGCTGCCGGCGCCGGGCGTCGAGCCCACGCTAACTTCGCGGGCGCCCTTGGCACCCGCGAGCTGGGACGAACCGGGCGAGCCACGTTCTCGTCGCGCGTGTCACCGCGGCCGGCGGGTTGGACGTGCTCGACGGCCCGGTCGCGACGTGGCGGGCGTCAGTGTGCGGATCGCCGTGGCGGGCGACGCTGCCGCCAGGACGTCGCGATGTGGTCGGCCATCAGGGAAGCCGCCGCGTCGCCGTCCTTGGCCTCGATCGCCTGGAGCACCGCGAGGTGCTGTCGGTTGGACTGCTGGCGGTGCGCCAGGGTGGAATGGCCGACGTAGCGCGGGCTGTGCCGGGCCTCGGCATGCACCGTATGCACGATCGCCCGCCCGAGCTGGTTCCCGGATGCGAGCATGATCCGCTCGTGGAAGGCGACGTCGACCTCGTTGAGCACTTCCGGCTCCCGAACGGCTGCCTCGAGTTGGGTCATGAGGCCGCGCAGGTCGGCCAGATCGGCCGGTCTGGCCCTCCGCGCCGCCTCCCGGGCCAGGCTCGACTCGAGGGAGGAACGCACCAGGATGAGCTGGTCGAGGATGTCGTACCGCTCGTCCTGACGCACGATCGCGGCCAGCACATCGGGGTCGAGCAGGTTCCACGACTCCTGCGCGCATACCTGTGTGCCGATCCCCTGCCGGGCTCTGACCAGGCCCTTCGCCTCCAGGGACTTGATCGCCTCGCGCAGCACGGTGCGACTGACCGCGTAGGCCGCACAGAGCGCGGTCTCAACAGGCAGGAGCTGATCAGGCCCGATGCTCCCGGCCACGATCAGGTCCGTGAGGTGTTGGATGACGGCCTCGGCCCGGCGGCCCGGCCGTTGCGGAAGGTCGGGCGCGGGAAACGCGAAAGCGCTCATCGGTTACCTCCAGGCAGGCGCGGGCACCACGCAGGGCGCGGGCCCACGATCTTGGCGAACGTCGCTCCCGCCCATTCATCATACGTAGCAAGAGAGATCGCTTC
Organism: uncultured Actinomycetota bacterium; assembly: GCA_963714145.1. Lineage (GTDB taxonomy): Bacteria > Actinomycetota > Actinomycetes > Mycobacteriales > CADCTP01 > JBBWZH01. The sequence continues at coordinate 7,229,332 of OY970235.1, forward strand.
GCGGCGGCGCGGCCGCGGGAGCGCGACCTGGCAGACTCCCGCGGGTCCAGACCGGCCATCGCCGTCGAGCGCCCGTAGGCCGTCGAGGCCGTCCTGGCGATCCACCTCCTTCGCGTTCTGGTGGCCACCGGTCACGATCGACATAGCATGTCATACGAATTATGTTCGGCTACCTCCGGAGGAACGTCGCCGGATCCCGGCCGGCACTACCCGGTGAACTGCCAGAAGTTCACGTTGAACAGGAAGCCGCTGCCGCCGGTGAACGTGAGGTAGAGATCGTGCGTTCCGGTCGCACCGCTCACCGGGCAGGAGACCGTGGTCCAGGTCTGCCAGCCACCTGTTCCTGGGACGCCGCAGACGCCGACACGCGTGCCCGTAGGGCTGTCGAGGTGTAGTTCGATGCTGCCGCCGGCGGTGGCCGATGCGACCCGTGCGCTGAACGACCGGGCGCCGGCACCGAAGGCGGCTCCCTTGACCTTGATCCAGTCCCGGTTCTCGATCCACCCGACGTTCATTCCGCCTTCGCTCGACGGCTGCGTCTCGACGCCGGACTCGACGGCGATCGTTTCCGCCTCCTGGCGGACGTACGGATTCAGCGTGCCGGCCTGGGGTGCGCCGTTGGTTGTCATGTTGATGGCCGGGAAGGTTCCGTCCGCGTTGTAGGAGAACTTCTCGACCGCGACCGAACGGGTGAAGCCGCCACCGCCGGGCAGCGCGCCGTTGTGGTAGAAGAAGTACGAGTTGCCCTTGAAGTCGACGACCCCGGGGTGGTTGGTGAAGCTGCCGCCCTGCCTGGGCATGATGGTGCCCCGGAAGGTCCACGGCCCGGTCGGGGTGGGTGCCGTGGAGTAGGCGATGAACTCCTGGCAGCACTCCGCGGCGAATACGTTGTAGTAGAGGCCGTTGCGCTTGTAGACCCACGGCCCCTCCTCGAACAGGGTGGGGCGGCTGGTGTTGCCGGCGCGGGTGCCGTAGCCGGCCGTGGTGAGCGGGATCTGGGCCGGGCTGCCCGAGAACGAGATCATGTCCGGGTTGAGCCTGACGAACCACAGGTGCGGGTTGCCCCAGTAGAGGTACGCCTGCCCGTCGTCGTCGATGAACACGGTCGGGTCGAACTCACCGTTCTCCACCAGCGGGTGCCCGATCGCGTCCACGAAGGGGCCGGTGGGGCTGGTGGACACGCCCACGCCGATGGCCATCCGCCCGGTCGCCGCGTCCGTCATCGGCACGTACCAGTAGTACTTGCCGTTCCGGAAGACCGCCTGCCCGGCCCAGGCGTTCGTGCTCGCCCAACGGAAGGTGGCCAGGCTCATCGGGGAACCGTGGTCGGTCCAGTTGACCATGTCGTCGGAGGACCAGACCCGCCATTCCTTCATCGTGAAATTCGTCGAGCCGTCTTCGTCGTGGCCGGTGTAGAGGTACACCCGGCCGTTGACCACCAGGGGCGCCGGATCGGCGGTGTAGATCGTCTGGACGATCGGATTGTCGGCCCTGGCCGGCACCGAGAGCACGGTCGCGAACACCGTCGCGACGCAGAGCACTGCGGCGATCCAGACCGCCTTCCTGGCCCGGGCCCGCCGCCCTGCTGCGAATACGGATCTCACTGCTACCTCCGGTCGGGCTCACGAGCGTCAGGCGAGCGTCCACTGCTGGTTGGACTGGCCGGTGCAGGTCCAGAGCTGGACCTTGGTGCCGTTGGCGGTGCCGGCGCCGGAGACGTCCAGGCATAGTCCGGACGGGACGCCGGTCACCGTGCCGTTGGCGTTGAACCGCCACTGCTGGTTGGGTTGCCCGTTGCAGGCCCAGATGATCACTGGCGTGCCGTTGCCGGTGCCCTGACCCGAGGCGTCCAGGCAACGCTGGGTGCTTCCGCTGTAGACGGTCAGCTCGCCGGCCGCGGTCCGGGTCCAGGTCTGGTTCGCCGCGGTGTGGCAGTCCCAGATCTGCGCCTGGGTGCCCGCCACGGTCGAGGAGTTCGGCACGTCCAGGCACCTGCCTGCGCCGACCGCGTGCAGCGCCCCGGTCGTCGCGGCCCCACCACCGCCGCCGTAGCCGGCGGCGACGATGTTGGCCTGCACCGCGTTCTCGGTGGCGTCGGACGGGTAGCCGGCGACCATGGCGCCCTCGTAGAAGGTGCCCGCGCTGAGGTTGGCGCCGCCGCCGGGCTTGCAGCAGTCACCGCCGCTGCCGAGGACGATCGCGCCCTGCTTGCGCATCGGGCTGTATCCGGGGGGCAGCGCGCCGTCCCAGAGCGGTGGTCAGGCTGCCGGACTGGGCGTTGCTGCCCTTGATCGCGAACCGCGACGTCCCGTTGTTCTTCAGCGTCGCGGTGACGAACCGGCTGGTGAACGCCCGCTGGTTGGGGTTCCAGGTCTGGCTGCCGCCGGAGTAGAGCCCGAACTCCAGGTCGGCCTGCACCCACGGGCCGGTGCCGGAGCAGCCGCCGAACCAGCACTGGGTGCCGAAGTTGATGGCGTCCATCGCGCCGGCGCCGTCGGCCGTTCTGGTCGTCTCGCTGTTGCCGTAGTCGAAGCAGCAGCCGCCGTTGACGTGCGTGCCGCTGGTCACCATGTACATGCCCTCGGGCGCGCTGCCGGTCGGCACGCCGGTGAGGTGGCCGTCGCGCCAGTAGCTGTTGCCCGGGTTGATGAACAGCGAGTACGCCTTGCTGCCGCCGACCGTCAGCGACTCGGTCGTCGCGCTCGCCGGGCGGCTCTGGGTGGAGCCGGGGACGACGCTCGACCCCTGGTACCACAGGTCGTTGCCGCGCCCGGACTGGTCGTAGACCACCGTGATGACGCACGTGGTGCCGGCGCAGAACGAGTCCTGCGCCGCCGCGTTGGCGACGCCGCCCGCGGTCAGCACGCCGATGTCCCTGGTCGCGTTGTCCGACGAACGCCGGACCTGGTACAGGTTCCCGCTGTACGAGCCGAACAGCGCGCGCATCGTGCTGTGCGCGGCCACGCACGGCGTGCCGCCGGCGGCGTAGATGTCGCACGGTCCGGTGCCGGCCGCCGAGGCCGGCGGCGTCCCCGTCACCGTCATCGCCAGCACGGTGGCGCCGGCCGCGGCGGCCGCCACGACCCGGTGGAGTCGGGTTCGCATCGTGTCCCCTCCGGTCATGCCAGTGCCCACTGCTGGTTGCTGCCGCCGTTGCAGGTCCACAGTTCGACCTTGGTGCCGTTCGCGGTGCCGGCGCCGGTGACGTCGAGGCAGAGTCCGGACTGGACGCCGGTGATCGTGCCGTTGGTGTTGAACCGCCACTGCTGGCTGGCCGCGCCGCCGCAGGTCCCGATCACGACCTGGGTGCCGGCCGCGGTCCCGCTGTTCAGCGCGTCCAGGCACCGCAGGTTCGCGCCGCTGTAGACGGTCAGCGCGCCGGCGGCGGTGCGCGTCCAGACCTGGTTCGTCCCGCCGTTGCAGTCCCAGATCTGCAGCTGGGTCCCCACCGTGGTGGTGGCACCGTTCACGTCCAGGCACCTGCCGGCACCGGCCGCGTGCACCAGCCCGGTGTTGCCGGTGGCGGGCCCCGCGGCGATGGACAGGTTGTCGAACTGGGCGGTCTCACCGACGCTGGTGCCGTAGCCGATCTGGCCGTTGCCGTAGGTGAAGTCGTTCGCCGTGCCGACGGTGCTGCCGTCGATCCGGGCGGTGATCGTCCCGCCGGCGAAGGCGAGCGCGAGGGTGTGCCAGCGTCCGGTGCCGAGGGCGGCGACGGTACCGCTGGCCAGCGTGGTGACCGCGGCGGCGTTCTGCCGCCGGATCGACCAGGCCCCGCCGTCGCTGACCCGCAGCCGGTAGGCGTTCAACCCGGCGGGTCCGCCGGCGTTGCCCTGCGCGGTGGCGCGGCCGATCAGGTCGGCGGTGCCGCGCTGCTCCAGCAGCACGTCGGAGGAGACGGTGTAGCTGATCCAGGTGAGGTCGCCGAGCAGGGCGTAGGGATCGGACAGGCCGTTCCAGAGGATCGGGTTCTGCGGCGCCATCTGCCGCACGCACTGGCCGGTGTGGCCGCCGCCGCAGCCGACGACCTCGAACGACCCCTGCATGTCCATCAGGTACCTGGCCTCGGTGCCGGTGGCGTCGCCGTCGAAGGAGTCGGCGTACGGCAGGGGGAAGCTGCGGCGTGCCGGGCCGGTCACGGTGCCCCTGCCGGCGCCGGTGGTGGTCGAGACGGTGTAGAGGAATCCCGGTTGGACGGTCAGCGAGTAGCTGCCGCCGCTCGGGGTGATGTCAGCGGCGCGTACGAATGCGTCGGCGGGGTTGTTCGAGCGGAGGTTGGTCGCCCAGACGTGCACGGTGCCGGTGGACAGCCCGCCGGCCACGGTGAACGTCAGCCGCTGCGCGGCCCCGGCGTCGACCGTCTCGATGACCGTGGAGTAGTCGCGGTTGTTCGGGGACTTGAGCGACACGAAGCTGCCCTGGGTGCGGCTCCCGTTCAGGTAGCCGCTGGAGGCGTCCAGGTACTGCCAGCCCGGCGCGGTGAACTGGCTGGTGTGCGCGAGCACCCAGGCGTTCTTGCCGATGGAGTAGAAGCCCGACCAGGGCTCCGGAGCGAGCGCGACACCCATGGTGGGGAAGGGGATGTTCGGGGTGACCGCGGCGACGATCGGCCAGTTGATGTAGGCGGTCATCTTGCCGTCGAGGTACATGCGGTTGATGCCGCGGGCCAGCGCCTGCCCGCCGTCGTTGAAGTCGTCGGACCCGCCTTCACTGGTCCACAGGGTCTTGCCGGAGGCCAGCGCGTTGTTCGTGGCGGGGCAGCTGGTCTGCGCGCTGCGGTAGCCGCACGGGTAGTGCGAACCGATGATCGACACGGCGGTGGCGAACGCCGGGTCCCGGACCACGTCGTCGGCGACGCCCCACCCGGGCAGCTCGTCCGCGGCGACGAGCTTGATGCTGCTGAAACCGTGCGAGTTCAGCGCCGCGCGGTAGTTCTCGTACCAGCTGACGTCGTGCGGCTTCTCGTTGCGGCCGCCCAGGTAGTCGATGGTCAGCCCATGCTGGGCCGCGCAGCCCAGCCACGCCAGCACGTAGTTGATCGAGTCGGTGCTGATCCAGTTGCCGTTGCCGATCCATCCCGGCGCGCCCCAGGCCAGGCCGTACAGCTTGATACCGGGGTTGCGTGCCTTGGCCTGCTCGGCGAGCCACCACTCGTAGCCGCGGTTGCAGTTGAGGTCGGTGCGGGTGTGCTGGTGGCTGGGCTCGGCACCGCTGGTGGAGTTCGTGTCGCCGCCGATCTCCAGCTTGAGGATCTGCACCGCCGCGCCGAAGCCGGGTTTGAACAGGTAGTCCAGGATCTGGCTGCGCTGCGGTTCGGGATAGTCGATCAGCAGCCGGCTGTTGCCGCCGCCACCGCTGATCGCGCCCACTCCGTCGAACGTTCGGCCACCGCTGGCGCCGTTGATCGTGATCGACGCGTCGGCGTGCGCCGGGGTGAGGCTGACCAGCGCGGCGGCCGCGGCCAGCACGAGGCCGGCGAACAGTGCGAGGGCCCGCCGCGGCCGCCGGGCGGCGAGGGTGGGACCGTCCATGTGAGGCTCCTTCGTCCGACCCGGGTCAGACCGCGGTGATGGTCCAGTGGTTGTTGGGGCTGTTGTTGGGGGCCCACATGACGGTTGGCGCGCCCACGGTGTTCACGCCGGCGCTGTCCAGCGCGGTGCCGGTGCCGCGGTTGATGATCTGGAAGCGGCCGCCGCCGACGTCGTTGAGCCGCCACTGCTGGTTGTCGCCGCCGTTGTTGGGGGACTCCAGGGCGGCGGCACCGTTGGCGGCGTTGCCGAAGCTGTCGGCCAGCATGCCGTTGGTGCGGTTGACGATGCGGAACCATCCACCGCCGGCGTCGACCAGCTGCCACTGCAGGTTGGTGCTGCCGTCCCAGGTCCACTGCTTGAGCCGCGACCCGGCGGCGACGTTCCCGCCGCCGTCCAGCACGAGCCCGGTCGCACCGTTGGTGATCCGCGCCCAGCCGGTGGGGACCGAGCCCCCGCCGAGGGCGGGGATCTGGCCGGAGAAGGTCAGCTTGACCACGTAGGCGTTGGCGCCGAACGGCGGGTTGGACGAGGGCATCGTCAGGTGCAGCCCGGCGCCGTCCTGGGTCCGGTTGGTCAGGGTGACGGACTGGCCGGCGTTGGGGCCGAGCAGCTGGGCCGAGGCCAGCGTGCTGGGGTTGATCCGGTTCGCGCCGAGCGTGGTGATGTGCAGCGTGCCGCCCGGCCAGCCGAGCACGGTCGCGTACAGCACGGTGTTGTCCTTGCTGCGGGTGAACCGGATGTCCTGCGCGGTGCCCTCGCGCGGGTTCTGGAACGTGCCGCCACCCATCTGCGTGGGGCCTTCGCCGAAGGCCGCCCAGGCCCGGGTGGCGTAGATGGACTCGCCGAACCGCCGCAGGTGGTCGCCGACGCCGAGCAGGAGCGCGCGCTGTGCGGTCGGGATCGTGCCGTCGGCCATCGGGGCGATGTTGAGCAGCATGTTGCCGTTCTTGCTGACCCGGTCGATCAGCGCGTGCAGCACCGCCTTCGCCGAGAACACGCTCGATGCCGGTGACGAAGCCCCAGGTGGACGGGGAGACGCTGTCGTCGGTCAGCCAGTACGGCGTCTGGATGCCGGCCGGGCCGCCGCGTTCGAAGTCGAACACCTCGCCGCGGTTGTCGAACCCGTCCTTGTAGGTCGCCACCACGTCCTTGTTCAGCGCGACCGCCCGGTTGTAGTAGTACGCCAGGAAGTTCAGCCGCTGCGCCTCGGTGACCTGGCCGAGGTTGAAGTCCTGCCAGACGATGTCGGGCTGGTAGCCGTCGATGACCTCCTTGAGCTTGTCGAACCACAGCTGGTTCTGCGCGGTCGCGCCGAGTTGGCCGTACAGCTTGCGCAGGCTCGGATCGGACTGCGCCGGCACGTGGTCGTAGTACCCGGTGAAGTTGTACGCGTGGTGCAGCGCGGTCAGCAGCCGCAGGCCCTTGCCCCGGATCGCGTCGGCGTGCAGCCGCAGCAGGTCCAGCCGCGGCCCCCGGGCGACCGAGTTCCATTCGTTCACCGTGCTGTTCCACATCGAGAACCCGTCGTGGTGCTCCGCGACCGGTCCGGCGAACTTCGCACCGGCGTCGGCGAACAGCTGCGCCCACTCGTTCGGGTCGAAGTTGCCGCCGGCCGACCGCAGCTTCGGCGCGAACTGCACGAAGTTCCCGGCCCGGTCCCGGCCGCCGTTGATGAAGGCGTGCGTCGGGAACGTCGACAGGTCGCCGTAGCTGGCGATGTGGTGCTGGTTCTCGGCCGACCCGCTGATCCACATGTTGCGCGGGTACCACTCGCTGCCGAACGCGGGGACGCTCCACACGCCCCAGTGGAAGTAGATGCCGAACTTGGCGTCCTGGAACCACTCCGCTGCCGGCGGATGCTGATCCACCGACGCCCAGCTCGCGGTGTAGCTGCTCGGCCCGGCGGTGGCCCAGGCGGTGCCGCCCCGCAGCACCCCGGTGGCGGCCGTGACGCCGGCGGCACCGGTCACGGCCAGGAACGTGCGACGAGTCAGCTCGGACGACGACATGACGAGTGCCCTCCTGTGCTATTGGCGAGTCCACTGCTGGTTGGCGGCGCCGGTGCAGGTGGCGATGACCACAGGGGTGTTGTTGGCGGTGCTGCCGCCGGCCGGGGACAGGCACAGGCCGGACTGGGCGCCGACGATGGTGCCGTTGCCGTTCACGGTCCACCGCTCGTTGGCGCCGCCGTTGCAGTCCCAGATGCTCACTGCGGAGCCGGGGGCGGTGGCCTGGTTGAGCACGTCGAGGCACTTGGTGTCGTAGATGCGCAGCTCGCCGGCGGCGGTGTTGGTCCACCGCTCGTTGTCGTTGCCGTTGCAGTCCCAGATGACCAGCTGGGCGCCGTTGGCCTGGCTGGCGCCGCTGACGTCCAGGCACCGGTTGCCGGCGGCGGCCCGCAGCGGGCTGGTGGTCCGCAGCGGCGGGGTCTGGCCGGTGACGGTGAGGTTGTCGAATTGGGTCTGGTAGTTCCAGCCGGACGCGAAGCCGATCTGTCCGGTCGGGAACGTGGCGTCGCTGACCGTGCCGAGGGTGGTGCCGTCCACCCGGGCGCTGATCGTGCTGGCGTTGAAGGCCAAGGAGATCGTGTGCCAGGTGTTGGTGCCGAGTGCCGCGGTGGTGCCGCTGGCCAGCGTGGTGGTCTGGTTCCCGGTGGTGGTTCGGCGGATCGACCAGGCCCCGGTGTTGGCGATACGCAGCCGGTAGCCGTTCAGGCCCGGTGGGTTGAACGGAGCCTGGGCACCGGCCCGGCCGAGCAGCTCCACGAAGCCGGCGGATTCCAGCAGCGCGTCGGTGGACACCGTGTAGTTGGCCCAGCCGGTGTCACCGAGCAGTGTGTAGGCGTCGGACAGCGTCGCCCAGGTGATCGGCGCCCGCGGTGCCATCTGCCGCACGCACCGGCCGGCCCGCCCGCCGCCGCAGGCGCTGACCTCGAACGAGCCCTGCAGGTCCGCCAGGTACCTGGCCTCGTGGCCGACCGGGTAGCCGTCGAAGTTGTCGCTGTACGGCAGCGCGAACGAGGCCTGGGCCGGACTGGTCGCGGTGCCCTTGCCGCCGCCGGTGGTCGTGGTCAGCGTGTAGACCCGGCCGGGCTGCAGGGTGATCGAGTAGGTCGAGCCGGACGGGGTGAGGTCGGTGCCGCGGACCAGGTAGTCGTTGGGGTTGGCGGAGTTCAGGTTGGACGACCACACCCGCACCGCGCCGGTCGCCAGGCCGCCGGTGACGGTGAACGTGAACGGCTCGGCCGCGGTCGCGCCGGTGGTCTCGATGACCGTGCTCCACTGGTTGGTCGTGTTCGACCGCAGCGTGACGTAGCTGCCGACGTTCCGGTTGCCGGACAGGTAGCCGCTGGCGGTGTCCAGGTAGCGCCAGCCCGGCGCGGTGAACTGGGTGGTATGCGCCATGACCCAGGCGTTGCGGCCGATGGAGTAGGACCCCGACCACGGCTGCGAGGCGAGCGCCACCCCCATGCTGGGGAACGGCAGGTTCGGGTACGCCGCCGCGATCACCGGCCAGTTGATGTACGCGGTCATCCTGCCGTCGATGTAGTCGCGGTTGATGCCCCTGGCCAGCGCCGGCGCGCCGAAGTTGTAGTCGTCCGAGCCGTTCTCGCTCGCCCACAGCGTCTTGCCGGTGGCCACCGCGGTGGTCGTGCTAGGGCAGTTGGTCTGCGGGCCGCGGTAACCGCAGACATAGTGCACGCCGAGCACGTCGACGGCGTTGCGGAAGGCGGCGTTGTTCACCGTGTCGTCGGCGACCGACCAGCCGGCGCCGATGTCGTCCGAGGCGACGATCTTCACGTTGCCGAACCCGTTGGCGTCCAGCGCACTGTTCAGCTGCACGTACCAGTTCAGGTTGCGGCCGCGCTCGTTCCAGCCGCCGAGGTAGTCGACGGTCAAGCCGTGGCTGTCACGGGCGCACCGCAACCAGGCGACCAGATAGTTGATCATGTCGGTCGAGAAGAACGTGCCGTTGCCGATCCATCCCGGCGCGCCCCAGGAGAGCGCAGCGAGGCGGACGTTCGGATTGCGTGCCTTGGCCTGCTCCATCAGCCACCACTCGTAGCCACGGTCGCAGTTGAGGTCGGTGGCCGAGTGCCGGTGACTGGGCTCGGCACCGCTGGTGGAGTAGGTGTCGCCGCCGATCTCCACCTTCAGGATCTGCATGGCCGCCCCGACGTTCGGCCGGAACAGATAGTCCAGGATCTGGCCGCGTTGCGGTTCCGGGTAGTCGATCAGCAGGCGGCTGTTCCCGCCACCGCCGCTGATCGCGCCGACCCCGTCGAAGGTACGGCCGGCCGCGGTGCCGTCGATCGTGATCGTCGTCGCCGCCCGTGCCGGCTGCGCGGCTATCAGCCCGGCCGCGACCAACACCAGGCCCAGAACACCGGTCATCGCCCGCCGAGCCATCAGAGCCTCCATTGCTGGTTGGTGCCGCCGGTGCAGGTCCAGAGCTGGACCTTGGTGCCGTTGGCGGTGGCGGCGGCGACGACGTCCAGGCACAGTCCGGATTGGACATTGGTGACCGTGCCGTTGGCGTTGAACCGCCACTGGTGGTTGGGTTGGCCGTTGCAGGCCCAGATGATGACCGGCGTCCCGTTGGCGGTGCCGCTACCCGACGCGTCAAGGCACCTGAGGGTGGCGCCGCTGTAGACGGTCAGCTGGTTCGACGCGGTGCGGGTCCAGGTCTGGTTCAGCCCGTCCAGGCAGGTCCAGCTCTGCAGCTGGGTGCCCTGCGTGGTCGTCTGGTTGGGTACGTCCAGGCACTTCCCGGCGGCCAGCGCGTGCACGCCGCCGAGGTTCGGGCGCAGCGCCGACGAGATGCCGGCCTGGGCCATCACCTGCATGGCTGCGGCCGGCCAGGTCCCGGTGACCTGCACGTTGCCGGTCAGGACGTTGTTGTGTGGCGGGCCGGTGGCGACCTGGGTGGCGCCGGTGTTGAACCAGTTGGTGGCGAAGGTGTTGTCGTTGGTGTTGTTGCTGGAGCTGGCGTTCGTGAAGGCGAAGACCCCGGCCTCCTGAACGACGTTGTTCGACAGCCGCACGAAGCGGGAGCCTTCGTCCAGGTACAGGCCGACGGTGTTGTGGTTGTTGTAGATGTAGTTGTTCTGGATCACGGCGTTGGGGTTGGCGGAGAGGTTGTAGATGCTGCCGCCGTCGTGGAACACCCGCTTCGTGTCGTGAACGAGGTTGTTGCTGACCACGGTGTCCCGCAGCGTGGTAGCGGTGGTGTAGACCGGCTGGAAGTTGTACAGGCCGCGGTTGCGGTAGTCCTGGCTGCCGCCGGCGTCGTTGGCGCCCCAGCCCCAGCCGGTGTCGATGCCGTCGTACGCGAGGTGGGACACCTCGTTGTGGTCGATCACGGCGTGGGTGACGTAGGTGGCCAGGATCCCGGCCATGTCCTTGTAGTCCTTGGCGACGTCGGTCACCAGGTTGTCCCGGATCGTGATGTCCCGGTTGGTCATCGCCGGGTTGCTGGGGTGGTGCGCGTCCGGCCGCACGCCGCCGACGACGATCCCGGCGCCGGACAGGTCGGTGAACGTGTTGTGGGTGACGGTGATGCTGGAGGCGGCCAGGCCGACGCCGGACTGGTTGGCGTTGGCGTCGTTGCCGATGCCCAGACCCACCTGGCCGAGGTGGCGGAAGGTGTTGTCAGCGAAGGTGATGTTGGTGGCGGCGGAGACCTGCACGGCCGCGGGCATCTGGGCCCAGCTGTTCCGGGTGGCCTCGAACGCCTGGCAACCGAGGTTGCTGCACGAGGTGAAGAAGTCGGCGGGCTGCTGGAAGGCGGTCGGCAGGAACGTGCCGCTCTGCTGGTTCGCGTACCCGACCGAGGTGCTCGGTCCCAGCCAGGTGGTGTGCTCGAAGACCATGCCGCGCATCGTGATGTTGGACGCCGGGCTGGCGAGGGTGCCACTGATCCGGACCAGCGAGGTCATCGTCGGCAGCACGATGTCGTGCCCCACCGGCGACTGGCCGGCGGCCGCCCGGTAGAAGAGCTGTCCGGCCTGCGGGTCGAGGTACCACTGCCCGGCGGTCCGCAGGAACGAGCGGGAGTTCTCCAGGAACATCTGGCCGCCGGCGAACGGGTGGACGAGCGTGTCGTAGCCCCAGTTGTTGTTGTTCCAGGCGGGCTGTTGCATCGTGATGGTGTTGCCGCTGATGTGGTCGACGGGCGCGAACCGGTCGGTGAAGGAGTTCTGGCTCTCCACCTCGATCCGGTTCTGCTGCGGCAGGGTGGCGAGGAAGTTCAGCGCGGAGTTCAGGATCGTCAGGCCGCTGGCCGTGATCTGCACGTCGCTGCGCGAGATGCTTATCGAGGCGCGCGGGGCGAGCGCGCCGTCCACGTAGAGCTGCCGGGAGTCGACCCCCCTGGGCACCGACGCGACCCAGATGTTCTGGCCCGCGTCCTGCTGCGTCCAGCCGGTCACCGGCTGACCGCCGGAGACCAGCGGGGTGGCGCCGGGCATCGCCTGCCAGGTCACGGTGTGGCCGTTGCGCCCGGAGTCGGCGCCGGTCAGCACCAGCGGTGTGGTGAGGTGGTGGACGCCGCCGGCGAGCTCCACGACGACGTCGGACTTGTCGGACAGGCCGCGGGCCATCGCCTGTGCCTTGGCGAGGGTGGCGACGGGACGGCTGGCGTCGCCGGCGTTGAGGTCGTTGCCGGCGGGGGCGACGACGATCGTGACGACCGCGGTGTCGGCGGCCGATGCCGGCGGCGCGGCAACTGCCGCGCCGGCGACCATGGTGGCCGCCGCAGCCACAGCGGTGAGTGCCAGTCGGGTGCTGTGACGCATGACTGTCCTCTCGTCGAAGGCTGATGCTGGTTCGCCGGCGGTCTCGGGCCGGGGTCGTCGCGTGACGGCGTCGCCGGAGGGTGCGGTGGGACGGCGGGCGGGAGTGCAGGCCGAGCCACCCGGTGCGGTCGACCTCGCTGGTGCGACCGCGACCGCCGCAAGGACGAACGCGGTGCCGTCCTGCCGGTCATGAGCACCCCACTACATCGCGGCGCCCGCCAGCCGGGGTACGGCGAACGGGTCGGTCATCATGTGTACGACTCATGGCGCGGGCCGTAGCTCGTGCCATGTCTTGCTCCGCCGCGGATCGGACCACAATGTCCGGTATGAGTTGCCTAGGTCACATGACAACCCTGTTTCTGATCGAAGTCAAGAAGATGAGTAAGACTAATATTTTGCGATCTTCCTGAGCTTTAGGTTCCCCGTATGTCCGAAATCGGTCATACTTCCGCTGTGGCCAGCGAGGAGGGCGGCACGCCGGTGATGATCAGTGCGCCGGCGCGGGAGCGTGCCGCGCAGCCGGAGGGTCCGTACAAGCCGGGCTACGAGGTGGTGGCCGAACGGATCCTCCAGCTCATCGCCGAGCTGGGCTTGCGCCCCGGCGACCGCATGCCGACCGAGAACGCGCTGGCCGCGCGGCTGGGCACCAGCCGCACCGTGGTACGCGAGGCGATCAAGATCCTGTCGGCGATCGGCCGGGTCCATGCCCACAGGGGCCGCGGGCTCTACGTCGCCGACGACGACGGCATGTTGAGCTCAGCGCGCTGGGGCGGCTTCTTCCTGCCGGCGGACCTGGACCACATCTACATGCTCTTCGAGTTCCGCCGGGTCCAGGAGACCGCGGCGAGCCGGCTCGCCGCCACCCGCGCGACCCCACCGGAGCTGCGGGCCATCGAAGCCGCCGCCGAAACCTGCCGGCAGGGCCACCTCACCGGGCAGAACGCGCTGTTCGAGCGCGGTGACGACGACTTCCACCTCGGCGTCGCAACCGCATCCCACAACCCGTTCCTGGTCGCCTCGGTGCGCGAGGCCCGCCGCCTGCAGCACCAGTCCAGCACGATCGGCCTGCACGGCACGGTCGGCGGCCACGCCGAGGAGGCGATCGCCGAACACGGCGCGATCTACCTGGCGATCCGCGACGGGGACCCGGAGGCCGCGGCCCGGGCCGCCGCGGTCCACCTGGACAACACCCTCGCGGACTACCGTCGCGAGATCCAGCGTCGGGTCTTCGGCTGACCGCAGCCTGCGACGCGTACCACCTAGTGCGGTGACCATGAACGTTTGCCGGGTCAGGCTGCTTTCTTGATTCTGGGCCGGCCCCAGCGGTGGCCTTTCTCGCAGCGGATGCGGGCGGGTTCGCGGCGTTGGGCGGCCAGGACGTCGGGGTGGCGGGCGTGGGCGTTGCGCCAGCGCAGGTGGGCCTGCATGTCATGGGCGAGGACGGTGTGGTTGGGGTAGTTGGAGTTGGCCATGGTGAACGTGCGCAGTGGGCCGAACTGGGCCTCGATCGGGTTGGCCCACGAACTGTAGGTCGGGGTGAGGCACAACTCGACGCGGTGTGCCGCCGCCCACGTGCGCACGGCTGGCGTGGTGTTCGCGGACAGGTTGTCCATGATCACGTAGATGGGTGCGCCATCCGGTCGTGCGGCGCGGATGGTCTTGAGGGCGGCCAGGGTGTGGTCGCCACCTTTGCGGCGGCGGACCACGCCCCACAGGTGGTCGTCGCCGAGGCTGTAGCAGCCGTGGAAGTAGCGGATCCCGTGGGTTCGCCGGTATGTCGCCGGGAGTCGGTCTGGTTTGGCGGAGCGGGCCCAGCCCGACCCGTGGTGGGGCCGGATCGACAACGGGCCGAACTGGTCGAAGGCGAAACACCGGTCCAGGAACTGGCTGGTCACATGCTCGATCCGGTCCAGCTTGGCGTCGAAGTCGGGGTCGGTCGACTGCTTCCACGTCCGGGTGCGCTGGAAGGTGATGTCGGCCGCGTGCAGCACCTGCCGCAGGCGTTCGCGGCCAATCCGTACCTCGCGCGCGGGCTGGACGCGCCCGGTCAGGCCAGGCTCGGTATGGCCGAACGAGCCGGACAGGTAGGCGGCCAGCTTGCGCAGGCTCCAGCGGGTGAACGGCAGGCCGAGCTTCTTGGGTCGGGTGGTGGCCGTCGCGACGATGAACGCGATGTCCTCGTCACTGATCAGGCGGGGACGGCCTCCCGCCCACTGAGGGTCCAGCGCATGCAGCCCCCTGGCATTGAACGCATGGATCACGTCCCGGACGGTGTCTTCATCGGCGGCAACCAGCCTGGCGATCGCAGCCACCGGTGCCCCAGACGCCGACGCCATGATGATCAGCGCCCGCCGGACCCGGACCGACCCGTGCTTGCCACGCCGCACGATCCGCTGCAGCCGGCGCCCCTCATCCTCCGACAGGCGTCGAGCCCGGACAGGTTCAGCCATCACACACCCACTCTCACGCAACCAGTGAGACCGAGCCTGCGATCACCAGCGACAGAACAAAAGGATCAAGACCGGCGTGTCGCCAGCCGGCGAACGTTCGTGGTCAGCGCACTAGCCGAGCACCGCCGGTCCGACCGCCGCCACGACGGGCCGCAGCCGCCCGTTGGCGGCGGGGACCGGTCGTCGGTCGGGCGCACCCGTTGGGCTCCCGCGCTGCACCTCGGCTGCGCATCGTCGTCCGCTCCCATCGGCAGGTGCTGTCGGCCACGACGCGCTGCTGACCTGGGAAGCGATGATCATGACGAACTCACCGACCCGGCGCGGGCATGGCGCCGTGGTGGTTCTTGTCGGTGTTCGTCCTCGCGATCGCCGGGTCCTTCCTGATGCCGATCGGGCCCGGCTTCTGGATCTACAACGACCTGCTGGTGTGTGCGGCCGTGGCTGCCATGGCCTGGGATGTCCGGCGGCCGCACGCGGCCTCGCTCTGGTTGGTCGTCATCGGGCAGGCGCTGGTGATCGGCGGTCTGCTGCTGATAACCCTGATGCCGACCGCGCCGTTCCCCAGCCCGGCGAACGTGGCGTTCCTCGTCGCGTACTCGGTGCAGAT
Source organism: uncultured Actinomycetota bacterium (assembly GCA_963714145.1). GTDB lineage: Bacteria > Actinomycetota > Actinomycetes > Mycobacteriales > CADCTP01 > JBBWZH01. The sequence continues at coordinate 7,244,716 of OY970235.1, forward strand.
CGCCGGCTGGGCGGCGCTGGTCCGGCAGCGGCTGCGTGGCCAGCGCGGGCAGAGCCTGGTCGACGCGAGCGTCATCAACTGCGGCTTCTTCCTGCTGTCCTGGGTCTTCATGATCGAACCCGCGATATCCGACGGGTACAGCTCGGCGACTGCCGACCTGGGACACCGTCGAACCCGGCGAGCGGCTCGTCAGCCGCGCCGACCAGGCCCTCTACGCCGCGAAGCACGCCGCCGGGACCGCTCGATGGTCGCGAGCTGATCGGCCCGGGCGAGCCGGCAGACCCACCGCCGCTGCCGGCGCGGCCACTGCGGCCGGGGTCACCGCCGGGTCGCTGACGCTCCCTGTCAGGGACCGCCGGCCACGATGGCCGCTCGACTCAGGTAAGGGCGAGAGGAGCGGCGATGACAGCGGTACGGCCACGTGACGGCACCGACCCGGACACCGATGGGCGGCACGACTTCGACTTCTTCTTCGGGCGCTGGCAGGTGCGCAACCGGAAGATCGTCGATGTCTGGGACCCGGACTGCACGCAGTGGGTGGAGTTCGACGCGGTCGGTGAGGCCCGGCCGATTCTTGGCGGTCTCGGCAATGTCGACACCCTCGCCGTCGGCGCGGTGCCGGGTGGCGACCCGTTCGACGGGTTCACGCTGCGGCTGTTCGACCCGCAGACCCGGCTGTGGCGGATCTGGTGGGCGTCCAGCCGGTTCCCCGGCGTGCTGGACGTCCCGGTGACGGGCCGGTTCGCCGACGGGCTCGGCCTGTTCTACTGCGACGACGTGCTGAACGGGCACGCGGTGCTGGTGCGGTACGAGTGGACGGCCAGCGAGACGGCGCCGCGCTGGCAGCAGTCGTTCTCCTACGACGGCGGCGCCAGCTGGCGGCTGAATTGGACGATGGGCTTCAGCCCGCTCGGCTGACCGCATGCCGGCCGGCGGCGTCGGGGTACAGCGCCGCGAGCGCGCGGGCGGTGCGGGTCAGCCGCCCGCGCAGCTCGGCTGGCGCGAGCACCTCCACCTCGGCGCCGAGCCTGAGCAGTTCGGCTTCCACGTGGTCGAGCGACTCGATCGGCACGGTGGCCAGCGTCCAGCCGTCCGGCTGGCGGACCCCGGCGGCCACCGCGTCCGCCACGGCCCGGCCGAGCTGCGCCGGCAGCCGGCTGACCGCGGCCGGGGAGAACCGCGCGACCGCGCTGGCCTGGTACAGCCGGGCCTGGAAGCCGGCCAGGTGCGCCTGCCAGTGCGCGACCAGGTCGAAGCCGGCGGGACGGGTGAACCGGTCGGGCAGCGGCTCTAGGGCCAAGATCTGGTCCACCCGGTAGGTCCGCGGTTGATTACGGTGCCCGGCGACCAGATACCACTTGCCCGCCTTCAGCACCAGGCCGTACGGCTCGAGCCGCCGGGTGACCTCCGCGGTCCAGCTGCTGTACCGCACCTGGATAGCGCGCTGGTCCCAGACGGCGTCGGCGACCAGGCACAGGAACCGGCTCTCGTCGGCGCGCTGGTACCAGCCGGGCGCGTCCAGGTGGAACCGCTGCTGGACCCGCTCGGCCCGCTCGCGCAGCTCGGCCGGCAGCGCGGCCTTGAGCTTCCGCTCCGCGGCGGCCAGCACCGCGCCCAGGCCCAGCGCGGCCGCCGGCCCCGGCAGGCCGACCAGGAACAGCACCTCGGCCTCGGCCGCCGTCAGCCCGGTCAGCCGGGTGCGGTAGCCGCCCAGCAGTTGGTAGCCGCCGGCCGGCCCGGCGTCTCCGTACACCGGCACGCCGGCCGCGTGCAGCGACTCCATATCCCGATAGATCGTGCGAACCGAGACCTCCAGCTCGCCGGCCAGCTGCGCGGCGGTCAGCCGGCCCCGGGCCTGGAGCAGCAGCAGGATCGACAGCAGGCGGGCGGCACGCACGACCCGGACGGTAGCGACCAGCTCCGACGGAACCGGCCACCGCCGCGCTCCCGTAGGGGCCGGAGCCGGCGAGCGCACCGCGCGAGCAAGGTGCGCCCGAGCTCGTGCCCCCACGTGGTGCAGACCGGATGGCATTCAGCGGCGGTTGGTCATCGCGGACACTGTCCACATGGGAGCGTAAGGGAGCGGGACTGGATCGGTGACCACGTGCGTCAGCCCCTCGGGCGGTGCCATCCGACCAGCCGGCGAACCAGCGGCCCACCGACCAGCCGATCATCGGCCGAGCGGCGCAGCGCGCGACATTCCACCTGACCGAGGTTGACGAATTGTCGGGAACGGGTCCGGCTGCGTCGAAGAGCTTCTATAGTCCTTGTTATGGTCGGGGGGAGCACTGAAGGCGGCATGTGCGCACAGAGATTCAAGATCTCCGTCGTGTTCGCGGTCGATCTCGCGCACTTCCTGGTGGCGGATACGAAGAATCGTCGGTCCCTCCAGGAGTTGCGCGCCACCGGGGAGTTCTCGACGCTGCTGAAACAGCACTACATCGGAACCGCCAGCGGCCTGGGGGCATGGGTCAGCGAGGCGAATCGCATCACGGATCATATGGATACGGCTGCCGCGGAAGGTGGCAAGAAGGTCTGGACCCACCAGTTCGTGGCGCACTACTCGCCGCTGCTCCTGCTCGCACAGGAGAATTGCCTGCGGACGTCTGAACGACTGGTTCCGGTCGACGCTGCGCTGGACCCTACCGGAGAGAGCCGGGGTGGCGTGTTCCGCGGGGTGACCTACCGACTCGCCGTCGACGGTGTCATCACGGCCAGTTACGATGCCGAGTTCACGGCGGAGGTCTACGCCGTCGCGGAAGTCGTCAAGGCACTGACGACGTTCCGCCTGGACGCGTTCCGGACGTTCCTACATTTCGTCCAGGACCATTTCGGGAGCGAGGCGCGGCTCGGGCCGTCAGCCAAGGGCAAGCGGCTGAACTTCGCGAGCCAGCACAACATCTCCCGGGATGAATTGAACGGCATGACACACGCGCACACGCTGGTTGTCATCGAAGGTTTCATCGATGGCGCCGATCTACGGTCGACGGTCGATCGGGACCGGGTAGTCGAGTCGGTCGAGCTCGTCGGCATACTCAATCAAGCGCCTTGGTACCGCTCCTACGCACGAGACTACTGCGCCACGATCAAGAACAAGCAACTCGGGCGCCGCGCCGACGACATCTACATCACCGACCAGCGCACGACAGTGGTTGTATCCAGTCAGTACTGGAATCCGGCCGACACAATTCGGCTCTACCGCCTGTATCTGCTGCGTACGGTCGAGCACCATGTGGCTAGGCTGGCGCTGCTCACGCAGCAGTTGAGTTTCCACCGCGAACACGAAGAACTGCGTTCACTGGAGGTCAAGGAGCCGTTCCGTGCGTTACCGCTGGTACTGGCCTGCCGGGCCAATCTCACTCTTCTCAACGAGTCCCTGGACTTCTCCCGGCTCGCCCGGCACGGCTTCACCCGCCGCATCGCCGAGGAACTACGAGCCGAGATGGGTATTACCGAGGCGCTGGAGGCGATACGCAACCGAGTCGCGGACATGAGCGCGGCGATCGACCTGAAATCCTCGGTGACCTCGGCGCGGGTATCGCTGGCCCGAGCCTCCTTCAACAACCTGCTGCAGACCGTTGCCATCGTCATCGCCGTCGTCGCTCTCCTCCTCGCCGTGCTGCCCTCATAGGTTCGCCCGCCTCGCCACCGACTGACGGGGCGCTGCGGTGGCCGAGATAGTGACGGCCCCAGCCGCGGAGGAGCCAGTGACATGTCGGCGGACGGGTCGACCTGCTCGACCACTTACCCCAGATCGAGCTCTACCGGCCGCACGCACCCGCAGACCCGCAACGCGCCCGTTACGACGCCTCCAACATCAAGATCACATGTTCTGGGTGCCCCCAACGGGATTCGAACCCGTGCTACCGCCTTGAAAGGCCGGCCGCGCCGGCGTTCTGTGCCTTCTACAGCGCCTTACGCCCTATCTGGACCGAGCCTCACCGACTCACCCGGCCGATACCTACTCCAGTTCATTGCACGAACCATTGCACGCTTATCCCGGCGGCGTCGCCTGCCGTTGCCAGTACGCCAGGTTGTTCCGGGCGTTCAGCGTGTGCGGGTGGTCCGGGCCGAGCACCCGCGTCCGGTCGGCCAGCAGCAGCTCGAACGCCGCCGCCGCACCGGCCGGATCCCCCGCCACACCCCGCCAGTACGCCAGCTCGTGCCGAGTGGTCAGCGTGTCCGGGTGGTCTGGGCCGAGCACCAGCCGTTGGTCGGCCAGCAGTAGCTCGAACGCCGCCGCCGCACCGGCCGGATCCCCCGCCACACCCCGCCACCGCGCTACCTCGTGCCGGGCGGTCAGCGCGTCCGGGTGGTCTGCGCCGAGCACCCGCGTCCGGTCGGCCAGCAGCAGCTCGAACGCGGCGGCCGCACCGGTCGCGTCCCCCGCCTCACCCCGCCAGTACGCCACCGCGGCCCGGGCGTTCAGCGTGCCCGGGTGGTACGGGCCGAGCACCCGCAGTTGGTCGGCCAGCAGCTGCTCGAACGCGGCGGCCGCACCGGCCGGATCCCCCGCCTCACCCCGCCACCGCGCCAGCTCGTGCCGGGCGGCCAGCGTGTTTGGGTGGTCTGCGCCGAGCACCCGCATCCGGTCGGCCAGCAGCAGCTCGGCTGCGGCGGCCGCACCGGCCGCGTCCCCCGCCTCACCCCGCCACCGCGCCAGCTCGTGCCGGGTGGTCAGCGTGTTTGGGTGGTCTGCGCCGAGCACCCGCATCCGGTCGGCCAGCAGCAGCTCGAACGCGGCGGCCGCACCGGCCGCGTCCCCCACCATCCCCCGCCACCGCGCCAGCTCGTGCCGGGTGGTCAGCGTCTCCGGGTGGTCCGGGCCGAGCACCCGCATTCGGTCGGCCAGCAGCAGCTCGAACGCGGCGACCGCACCGGCCGCATCTCCACCCTCACCCCGCCACCGCGCCAGCTCGTGCCGGGCGAGCAGCGTGCCCGGGTGGTCCGGGCCGAGGTGCTGGTGGGCCTGTTCGGCGAGGTGGGTGTAGTAGCGCCCGGCCTCGGCAACCAAGCCGGCGTCGCCCAGGCTCCGGCCAGTCCGGAACAGTACGAGGTGACCCTCGCCGATCCACAGGGTGTCGGAACCGACGGCGGTTACGGCGGTGGCGTTGGCCCGCAGCGCGGCGCCGGTGGCATCGGCGGTGTCGACATCCGGCCAGACGGCTACCAGGGCGTCAGCAGCGGCCAGGATCACTGCGTGCAAGCCGGCCCCGAGGGTTTCTCGGCTGGCCCGCTGGGCGAGAGCATGCATCCGTACGGTGCGGTGCGGGTCGGCCGGGTCGTGCTCGGCCAGGCTCAGCCGGTGCAGCGTCCGCACCGCGCGCCGGGCCTGCTCTATCGTCACCAGCCCGTCGCCGGACGTTGCCTCCCCCGACGCAGGGTCAGCCATGCCGGAGGCTCCGCCGTTCGCGCTGTTGAGGTAGCGGCGGGCTGGTTCGCTGAGCAGGACGGCTTCGGGGATGCCGTTGGGATCCAGGACGCAGATCAGGTCCTGCATCGGCCGGGCGAGGCCGGCCGGGTCGAGCCGGTTGGCACGCTCGCTGGCCAGTGACCAAGCGCCGGCCACCGTGTGCGGGTAGTCCTCCCCGGCCGCCGTCGGGAGCAGGTGGTCCAGCAGCCGGGTCCGGTCGGCCAACCGCCGCCGGTAGTCCGCGCAACTGATCCCCTCATCGATCACCGCCGCGGCTGCGAAGCTCAGCGCCAGCGGCAGCCACCCCAGATCTGCGGCCAGATCGGCGGCTTCGCCCAGCACATCGGCAGGCAGCCCGGCCACCGCGCCGAGGTTCGTGGTCAGGTACGCGACAGCCTCATCTGAGGTGAACACCGACACGTCTACCCGGCGCCCCCGCGCCAGCATCGCCGCGTCCCGGCGCCGAGTCGTCACGATCACCGCCCCGGACCGCCCGGTCGGCCACAATCCGGCCAGGTCGCGGGGGTCGGCGACGTCGTCCAGAACCACCAGCCAGCGCCGCGGCGTCGTCGACAACCACTCCAGGAACCGTCCGGCCGCAGTCGCGGCATCCGGCTCTGGGCCGTCGGGATGGGTGGCCGTCCAAGCATCGGCAAAGCTGCCCTGTATCGCGGCCCGCTCCGACGCGGTCACCCACAACGCGACATCGACCGAAGGCCTCACGTCGGCGAACACCGCAGCGGCGAGCTGGCTCTTGCCCGTTCCACCATCGCCGGCCACGACCTGCGTCACCACGGCAGCGCCGACCGCGTTCAGCGCCTCGTCCACCACCTGCCGGAGCCCTGCTCGCTCCTGATAGGCGCCGGCACGCAGCGGGGGCCGGCCGAGCACGACAGGCCACTCCACCACCGTCCCGCTGCTGGGCACGACAAGAGCCTGCAAGTTGTGATCGCCGAACTGCCCACCAAACACGTCCCGTAGCCGCAGGAAGGGCTCCGCCTGGTCCCCGATCGGATCAGGGGCCAGGCGGACGTCATCGCCCCGGGGACCCACCACCGCCGAACTGGTTCAACTGCTGATTGCCGTCGCCAACCTGCACACCCTGCGCCCCGCGCAGATCCACCGTGTACTTCCCCGCCCGCGCGCCGTCCGGGTCAGCCGTCTCCAGAACGGCGCGAGCCGCCGCGAGGATCTCCTCGTCGCTAGCCGCCCCGGTGGCGGTCAGCTCCTTGGCCAGGGGCGCCTGCCAGGTGTCCGGGTCACTCGCGTGCTCAGCCAGCGCCACCTCGGCGCTCGGCCGGCCGGCAAGCCGCGCCGCAACCAGTCGCCTTAGCCCCTCGTACGCGTCCTTGACCGCCTGCCTGGCCGTATCGGCCCCGCCGGCAGCCAACGCACCCAAGATCAATGATAGCGGCTCCACAGCACGCCCCCCTCGCAAATGTCGCAACGATGTAGAGCGTAGCTGTCGGTGCTCTCCGGCCTGACGAGTCTGGAGGTGTCCGAAATGTCGCTCGGTCATGTCACTCTGGCCGGTGTGCAGGTGACCGCGGCCGATGTCGAGCGGGTACCGGTCGGGAATCTCCGGGTGCCCCGGGCGGAGTTCGCGGCTGCGTGGGCGTCGGCTGAGGAGGAGCACGATCGGCGGGTACGCCAGCGGGTCGCCGACTGGTACGGCGCCGGCGTGGTGATGGCCTGTCGGTGGGTCGCTGCGGCGACGGTGCGCCCGGCTGCCGGCCCGTGGCGGCTCGCCGAATCGCCGGTGACCGGGCGGACGGCTCAGGCGCACGAGGAGTCGATCGAGGCGGAACTGTTGGCGGCGGAGGTGCTGTCGCTCCGCCAGCCGGTGCCGGCGTGGCTAGCCGGCCGGCCCGGCTGGCTAGAGGGCGTGATCCTGACGTTGCAGTGGTGCTGGCGCGGATCGGAGCGGCCACCGCTCGACTTGCAGGCGGCACGGTCTACCGGCTGAGCACAGGGGCCCCAGAGTGGCCTCCGCTGCCGCCTCCAGCGCGGCCGCACGTTCGTCGGCGGCGGCCTGATCGGCTGCGTGCCAACGGGCGAGCTGTTCGGCTCGCTTGAGTTCGGCCTGTTGCTTTTGCTCGGCGGCCTCTCGCTGCCGGATCTCCCGTAGTGCTCGCTGGGCTCGCTGTACGGCGTCGGCCGATTCGACGGCCAAGGGCACGCGCATATCGTCCTCACCGGCCGGCGGTGCTTCATGGGCGACCGTCTCGCGGATATCGGGGACGTCGGTCTCTCTGACCTGGCGGGATAGGCCGGCTCCGCGCTGGGCGACCGCGGCGGCAGCCTCGGCCCTGCGTTGAGCGACAGCCTCGGCGATCTCGGCCCTCCGCTGGGCGGCTGCTGCGGCGATCTCCGCCTTGCGCCGCGCCACGGCCTCGGCGATGTCAGCCTTCCGCCGCGCGACCTCGGCCATGGCGTCCGCCTTGCGGCTCGCGACAGCGTCGGCCATCTCTGCCTTCCGCTGGTTGTCAGCGGCGGCGATCTCCGCATCGCGCTGGACGATTGCGGCGGCGAGGTCAGTGGCGCGCTGGTCGGTGATATCGGCCAGGTCGGCGTCGTCGCGGATGGGCCGGTGCTGGTCCTCCTCCTCGACCGCGGCAAGGTGTGCCGCGAGCCACTCATCAGCAGTGACCCGCCCGTCTGGGCGCGCCTCGCTGGCCTGCCGCCGGCTCAGCTCCGACCTGGCGCGGTCGCCGGCGGCGCGCGTGGCGGCAGTGTGCGCGAACCACTCTGCCCGGACGGTATCTGCCGCTTCCAACTCCTTGATCCGGACGGCGAGTACGTCGGCGAGAGGCAGTAGCTTGTGCGGCTTCCTCCTTCAGCAAATCGCGCGTGGGCTGCTCGTCTGCGGTGGCGGCTTCGGCGGTACGTAGTGTGGCTGTGGTGCGGTGCTGCTCTGCTGCCTGGTGCGTAGCCGCCAGTTCGTTCGCAACGTACCGAGGCGCCCATGCCTGCTCGCGCTGGTACGCGCGGACTCGGAGGCGCAGCTGGCCGACGCTCATCTCGATCTCGTCGCGATCGGCCTCCGGACGGTCGAGGGCACGCCATGCGGTTCGCCACGATGCGTAGATCTCCGCCTGTCCCGCCTTCGGCGCGGTGTCCAGGGCGCTCGCTTCATCGTCGTAGCCCGTCAGCTCGCGGTGCGCCGCTACGGCCCCGGCACGACGTTGCCAGGGCGCTTGGTCCTCCTCGACGTCCGGGACCGGGCCGAGGCTACTGAGTGCCCACTGCGGCTGCTGGGCGGCGACCTCCGCGCCGAGCTCGTTCTGCCGGGTGTCGGCGGCGGCAGCCAGACTGCCGAGGTACTGGCGCCAATCCTCGTTCTCGACACGCGGGATCCAGTCGGCATAGGACTCGGCGACCGGGTCGAGAGACACGGCAGCAGTGATCCGATCATGGAGAACGTTGGCGACCTGGCGGGCGTCGTCGAGCGACCTGCCGGTGGTGACCGCCTCACGCAGCACGGCCTGAGGGTCGTGGCCGGCCAGCTCGGCTCGACGCAGTACGCGGGCCAGGGTGGTGCCGCCGTCCTCGGCTGCCAGCGCGACACGCTGCGCAGTGGTCAGGTGCCCGGCTGCGGCCAGCTCGTCGAGCCAGCGCGCCGTCCGGCCGGCGGTCGCCAGCTCGGCGGCGTCCACCAGCAACTCGACCGGTGTCCGCACCGACTCGGCATCGTGTCCACTTTGGACAGCGACAGCCAGGGCAGACCGGTCTGGGTCAGCCTGCTCCAGGATCCCGGCGAGGACGGCGGCCGGGGCACGTCGCACGGCGTCGCTCACGGCTCCGGTCGGTGCGTCGGCCGGCGTGGAGCGGGTGACGACGTACGCGGTGTTCGACTCGATGCCGCGAGTCAGCTCGACGTAGAGGGCATCCGCGCCGGTGCCGGGGGTGACGACGCCGTGGCCGGTGTCGACGGTGCGGCCCTGGGCGGCGTGCACGGTGGAGGCGTAGCCGAGTGCGACGTGCGCGGCGACGTACTCGCCGGGCAGGCTCATCGGCTCGCCGAGCTGCTCGCCGTGGACACCGCGTCCGATGATGATCGGAGCGACGATCAGGCCACCGTCGTCGCGGGTCTCGACAACGCGGTAGGTCTCGCGGTTGATCGGCGGGCGGGTGTTGCCGTCCACGCCGGCCAGGTGCCAGCCGTTGCGCCGCGCTTGGACCAGGTCGCCGACGCCGGCATACGTGCCTTGTAGCCCGAGCGGGACACCCTGCTCCGTGACCCGGCCGAGCGCGACCAGGTGCGCACGGATCTGCGCGGACAGTCGAGCGGCCTGCTCGTTCGTATCGACAAGCAGCAGCGATCGCTTGCCAGCGAGCGTGTCGGCCAGCCAGGCGCGGGCGGCCTGCTGCTCGGCGTGCTCGATCGTGTCGACGTCGACCAGCCGGCCCCTGCGGTGGTACGCGAACAGCGCATCTGGATCGCCGTCACGTAGCTGCAACGAGACGGTGCGCTCCCACTCGGCGGCGAACCGGCGTGCCTCGGCCAACTCGTAGGACGGGCCGGCTGTGGCGACCAGGTCAACGGCAGATCGTCGGGCTGTGGCGGCCCTCGGCGAGGCGCTGCTGTGCGGCCAGCCATCGAGCGACGTTCCGGGCGTCCAGACCCTCGGCAGCCAGCACCTCGGTAGCGATCTGGCTGGTGGCCAGCCCGACGACGTGCCGCTGTTGCCCGTCCCACAGCTCCGGGTCCTGCCATGCCTTCGCAAGCGCACCGACCACAAAGGACTTGCCCGTGCCTGCCGGCCCGACCAGCGTCTCGACGGCAGCACCCGAGGTGAGGATGCCTCGCACGGCTGCGGCCTGGTCCGCACCCAACTCGATGCCAGCCTCGGCCAAGGCCGCGACGAACCCGGCCGCATCCGACAGAGCCACCGCCGGTGCCCCACCTGCTGCCGCCGCCGCTCGCAGCAGCCGTTCCGTGTGGATGTGCTCGTGCGTGGCGTACAGCCGGCCACCCGGCGCCTCATACGCCGAACGGCCGTCGGCCAACCTCAACTCCGGCGGCAACGTGCCGTCGCCCGGGCGGCCGGCATCCAGTGGTACAGCCAGCCGGAGCGCCTCGGCGGTCATACCGTCAAGCAACGCGGCGACCTGGGCGCCGTCGAGCTGGCCAAGGTGGTCGGGCAGCGCGTCAGAGATCGCCCGGGTCAGATCCGCAACCGTCCAGGCGGCCTTCGTAGTCTGCACGTCCGCCAGCGCCGTCTCGACCACGGCGGCCGGAGACCACGGCTCGACCTCCGGACACACGCCGGCGAGGGCGAGCACGTCGTCGGCAACCTGCGCCAGGCCCCCGGCGGAATGGCTCAGGACCGTGCGCACGATCGAGAACTCCGACCCACGCGGCGAGCGGGTGGCCACGGCCGAAGACGCACGACGACACCACCGTCGCGGCGCCTCGATCAGTCACGTAGCCCGCGTAGAGCACGTGCGAGCCGCACAGCGCGGGACGTACGCGCCGTGCTGGATAGCACCCAGCACAGCGCGAGCACCAGGCTCACGCCGAGCCCGCCGGCGAGCACCGCGACGGGCCAGCCGGCGCCGGCAACCGCAGTAACGACTCCGCTGGTCGCCCCAGCCAACACGCGCATCCTGGTCACCCGCCGATCGCCGGTGAGCCTGCGCGCTGATGGCGCAGACCTCGCCGGAGACTGATCGCCTGGCTCAATAACCGGGCCGCATACGGAAACCGACGCCACATCACCAAATCACCCAACTCGGCCTTGAACTCTTCCTTCCAGCGCGGCCGCTCGTCCGCAGGCAGCACCCGCACCGCGATCGCGACCATCGTCCGAATCGGCCGGCTAACTGACCGGATCGGCTCAGCCACATGCTGGCGATCAGGGCTCGCGAGGTCGAAGGCGGCGGCAACGGTACGGACGAGGTCGCGGGCATGGGCGCGGACGGGGCCTAGGTCGCGGGCGAGCGTGCCTGCAAGGTCGCGGTGGTGGGCGGAGTCGAGGGCGAGTGCGAGGGCGGCGGCAGAGTCGCGTGCGTCGAGGAGGACCTGGCCGAGGGCACGGCTGCGGACGAGGTCGCGGTCAAGGGGGAGGACGGCAGTGCGCGCGCTGGCGCTGTCGAGGACGGCGGCGAGGTGGCGAGCGAGGCCGCCGGCGAGGCCGCGGTCGCAGTCGAGGTCGAGGTCGAGGTCGGCGGCGAGGTCGCGGGCGAGGGCGAAGGCGAAGGCGACCTCCGTCGCGCCGCTCATGCTGCGCCTCCGGTCAGACCGGGCCGCAGGCCCGACAGGTCCATGACCGGGGTACGCACGCGGGCCAGCGCGTCACGAGCCCGCTCAGCCCCGTCCGGGGCCAGCCGGTAGTACCGACGCCGCGGCCGGCCCTGTTCCTTCGGGTCGACCTCCTCCCACCGGGACACCAACCAGCCCGCACCCTCCAGCCGGGCCAGAATCGGATGGATGGTCCCGGACGGCAGCCCAGCCGCCTGACCGAGCTCCAGCCCGTACCGCTCCCGCGTCGGGAACTCCAGCAGCGCCCGCAGCACAAACTGCGTCGGCAACGTCATCCGGAACGGCGGTCCCAGCTCCGAACTGTTCCTACCCATGCCCTTACGCTACCTAGGTGGCTAAGTAGAAAACAACCATCATTCCGAACCGGCGGACGCCAGCGCCGAGAGGGCGCGATCAGCTGGCCTGCGAAGGCTGGTCCGTGACCGCCGGACCGCGTAAAACAGCGCGCCGGCCACGTAAGGCCTCGATCAGGCCCTCGGCGCTCAGCAAGGCGATGGCCCGGTGGCTGGTCGCGATCGACACGTTGTGCGTGGCGGCCAGTTCGGTGGTGGTGGGGACCAGGTCGCCGGGCGCGAGGCGACCGGTCTGGATCTGCTCGCGCAGCTCGGCGGCGATGACCTCGTACGGGCCGCGCGGCGGGCGTGGTGTGGGCGGGGCGATGGTGATGCCGGCCATCGTTGTCGCCGCACGCTGGCCGGCCTCGTCCACCCAGGCGGCGTAGATCTTGAGCGTGGTGGCTCCCCCGCTGCCGTGGCGGAGGCGGCCGGCGACCGTGCGGACATCAGTGCCGGCGGCGATCAGCTCGGTGGCCGAGTAGTGCCGCAGCGACTGCAGGCGGATGCTGCGCAGCTTGAGCTTGCGGGCCAGCCGGCCGTACCGCTGGGTCAGCGACCGCGGCGGCCAGGGCGCCCCGCTCCGGCGAGAACAGGTACGCGTCCGGCGACAGCGAGCCCATCTGCGCGGCGCACCGCTGCTCGCATCGCAACTGGTGCTCGGCCAGCAGTTGCAGCGTCTCCGGGTCGAGTGTGACCCGGCGTTGCTGACGTGCCTTGGTCTCCTTCTCCTTCAGGCCGGACCGCGGCTGCGGGTTGCTGCGGTGAACCGTCAGCAGTCCCCGGTCGAAGTCGACGTGATGCCAGCGCAGTGCGCTCGCCTCGCCCCGGGCGCGACCCGGTGACCATCGTCAGCCACAGCAGCGGGCCCAGTCCGGATCGGCCGCCCACGCCTCACCCAGCGGCCGCGCGGCCTCCTCGGCAGTCGGCGGGTCCATCTCGGTCGGCGCCACTGCCGGTGCCTCGGCGAACTGGGCCTTGCTCACGGTCAGGTGCCGCCACTTCACCGCACGACCGAGGGCGGCACTGAGGATGCATGAGCCCGGACCGAAAGCACCTGACCAACGTTTCCGCAGGTCAGAGGGGTGCCCCCAACGGGATTCGAACCCGTGCTACCGCCTTGAAAGGGCGGCGTCCTGGGCCACTAGACGATGGGGGCGTGGCGGCGGTCTGGGGGCAATGATCCCACATGGGTGCGGTCAGGCTCGGTGGCGGCCGGCGCGGCCGCGGGCGCGGGCGACGAGGAGGCAGCCCAGTACGAGGAGGGCGATGCCGAGCCCGATCAGCATGGGCACGCTCCGTGGTCGGGGCCGGACCAATAGTCTACGGAGCGTGAGCTGCATGAGGCCACCCGAGGGAATCGGCGTAGACCGGCAGAATGCATCCCAGCGGCTCACGGAGAGGTGACTTGGGATCGTGACGATGTCTGTGCACCAGCGGATCGCCGACGAGCTCGGCGTACGCGAGGGACAGGTGACCGCGGCGGTCGACCTGCTGGACGGCGGGGCGACGGTGCCGTTCATCGCCCGTTACCGGAAGGAAGCGACCGGGCTGCTGGACGATGCGCAGTTGCGCACGCTCGAGGAGCGGCTGGGGTACCTGCGGGAGTTGGAGGACCGGCGGGCCGCGGTGCTGGAGTCCATCCGCACCCAGGGCAAGCTGACCGAGGCGCTGGAAGCGCAGATCGCCGCGGCCGAGTCGAAGGCCCGGTTGGAGGACATCTACCTGCCGTACAAGACGAAGCGGCGGACGAAGGCGCAGATCGCGCGGGAGGCCGGGCTGCAGCCGCTGGCCGACGACCTGCTGGCCGACCCGACCCGCGATCCGCAGCAGGCGGCCAGCGGCTTCGTCGACGAGAGCAAGGGCGTCCCGGACGCGACGGCGGCGCTGGACGGCGCCCGGGCCATCCTGATCGAGCGGTTCGGCGAGGACGCGGACCTGATCGGCGGCCTGCGCGAGCAGTTGTGGGCCCGCGGGCGGCTGGTGTCCAAGGTGCGCGAGGGGCAGGAGGAGGCCGGCGCGAAGTTCGCCGACTACTTCGACTTCGCCGAGCCGTGCCCGAAGCTGCCGTCGCACCGGATCCTGGCGATGTTCCGCGGCGAGAAGGAGGGCGTGCTCGGCGTCGACCTGGAGCCGGAGGAGGCCCCGGAGACCGGCCCGTCCAGCTACGAGGTCCAGATCGCCGGCAAGTTCGGCATCGCCGACCGCGGCCGGCCGGCCGACCGCTGGCTACTCGACTCGGTCCGGATCGCCTGGCGTGGCCGGATCCTCAGCCACCTCGGCGTCGACCTGCGGATGCGGCTGCGGCAGGCGGCTGAGGACGAGGCGGTCCGGGTGTTCGCGATCAACCTGCGTGACCTGCTGCTCGCCGCCCCGGCTGGCACCCGCGCCACGATGGGCCTCGACCCGGGCTTCCGTACCGGGGTGAAGGTCGCCGTGGTGGACGCCACCGGCAAGGTCGTGGCCACCGAGACGATCTACCCGCACGAGCCGCGCCGGCGCTGGGACGAGTCGATCGCGACGCTGGCCGGGCTGGCCGCCCAGCACAAGGTGGAGCTGATCGCGATCGGCAACGGCACCGCGTCCCGGGAGACCGACAAGCTGGCCGCCGGCCTGATCGCCGCGCACCCGGAGCTGAAGCTGACCAAGGTGATGGTGTCCGAGGCCGGGGCGTCCGTCTATTCCGCGTCGGCGTTCGCCAGCGCGGAGCTGCCTGAGCTGGACGTCTCGCTGCGCGGCGCGGTGTCCATCGCCCGCCGCCTGCAGGACCCGCTGGCCGAGCTGGTCAAGATCGACCCGAAGTCCATCGGCGTCGGCCAGTACCAGCACGACCTGGCCGAGGGGAAGCTCTCCCGCTCGCTGGACGCGGTGGTGGAGGACTGCGTGAACGCGGTCGGGGTCGATCTGAACACCGCGTCCGCGCCGCTGCTCACCCGGGTTTCCGGGATCGGTGAGGGGCTCGCCGAGAACATCGTGTCGCACCGGGAGGCGAACGGGCCGTTCCGGTCCCGGACGGCGCTGAAGAAGGTGCCGCGGCTGGGCCCGAAGGCGTTCGAGCAGTGCGCCGGCTTCCTGCGCATCGCCGGCGGCGACGACCTGCTCGACGGGTCCAGCGTGCACCCGGAGGCGTACCCGGTGGTGCGCCGCATCATGGCCAACACCGGCAGCGACCTGCGCGGGCTGATCGGCAACAGCAGCGTGCTGCGAAAGCTGAAGCCCGCCGAGTTCACCGACGCCACGTTCGGCCTGCCCACCGTCACCGACATCCTGAAGGAGACTGCAGAAGCCGGGACGGGACCCGCGGCCGGCCTTCGCGACCGCCACGTTCGCCGACGGCGTCGAGAAGATCGGCGACCTGCGCCCCGGCATGCTGCTCGAGGGCGTGGTGACCAACGTGGCCGCGTTCGGCGCGTTCGTCGACGTCGGCGTGCACCAGGACGGCCTGGTGCACGTGTCGGCGATGTCGAAAACCTTCGTGAAGGACCCGCGGGACGTGGTCAAGTCCGGCGACATCGTCCGGGTCAAGGTGCTGGACGTGGACGAGCCACGGAAGCGCATCTCGCTCACCCTCCGGCTGGACGACGAGGCGACACCGGCCGCGGCCGGCGCCCGGCCGGACCGCGGCGGCGGCCAGGACCGGGGCGGCCAGGACCGGGCCGGCCAGGACCGGGGCGGCCAGCGCCAGGGCGGCGGCCCGCGGCCGGGCGGCACCCCACGCCAGGGCGGCGCCCCACGCCAAGGCGGCCCGCGGCCGGACCAACGCGGCGGCCGGCCCCGACCAGGCGGCGACTCGTCCCCGGCCGGCAACACCGCGCTGGCCGACGCGCTGCGCCGGGCCGGCCTGACCGGCTCCGACGGCCCGGACCGCTAACCCGCCCGCCGTCGCACCGCTCCGCTCGGCTCGGCTCGGCTCAGCACTGCGGAGTGGTGCGACGGCGGCGGTGGGACGGCGGCCGGCGGGGGTATTCAGGCCCCGTGAAACACTGGGCTGGTGCGCCGACGATGCGGCTCGGTCCCCACAGCGGGTGGGGATCATGCCAGCGTGCCGCCCGCCTGAGGAGGCGTGAGGGTCCGTGCTGACGGCACTGGGCTGGCTCGCGGTGGTCGTGCTGATCGCCGGCAACGCGCTGTTCGTGGCGGTTGAGTTCGCGCTCACCTCGGTCGACCGGTCCCGGGTGACCAGGCTGGCCGAATCGGGCGATCGGCGGGCCCGGGGCGTCCTCGGGGCGATTCGGGACCTCTCCTTCCAGCTGTCCGGGGCGCAACTGGGCATCACGCTCTGCTCGCTGCTGCTCGGGTTCGTGGCCGAGCCGGTGATCGCGTCGGCGCTGCGGTCGGGCCTGCAGGGGGCGGGGTGGACCGGCGGCGCCGTACGGCCGGTCGCGGTCGGGTTGGCGCTGCTGCTGGCCACCGTGGCGCAGATGCTGCTCGGCGAGCTGGTGCCGCAGAACCTGGCGATATCCCGGCCGCTGCCGGTGGCCCGGGCGATCATCCCGCTGCAGCGCGGGTTCGCCCGGCTCTGCCGGCCGGTGATCTCGCTGTTCAACAACACCGCCAACGCGATCGTCCGGTGGATCGGGGTGGAGCCGCAGCAGGAGCTGCGGGCGGCCCGGACGCCGGTCGAGCTGGCCCACCTGATCGGCTCGTCGGTGCGGGAGGGCACCCTGTCGGCGGGCACCGCGGTGCTGCTGCACCGGGCGCTGACGTTCGGCGAGAAGGCCGCGGGCGACGTGATGACGCCCCGGGTGCAGATGATCGCGCTGCGGGCCGAGCAGACCGCGGCCGAACTGCTCGCGGCGGCCCGGTCCACCGGCCGGTCCCGGTTTCCGGTGCACCGCGGCGATGTGGACGACATCGTCGGCGTGGTGCACGTGAAGCAGGCGCTGGCGGTGCCGGCGGAGCAGCGGGCCGGCACCGCGGTCAGCGAGCTGATGGTCGAGCCGGCCCGGGTGCCCGAGTCGATGGACTGCGACGCGCTGCTGATCGTGCTGCGCCGGCACGGCCTGCAGATGGCGGTGGTGGTGGACGAGTACGGCGGCACCGCCGGCGTGGTCACGCTGGAGGACCTGGTCGAGGAGCTGGTCGGCCAGGTGCTGGACGAGCACGACACCGGCGAAGCACCCGAGGTGGTGCCGCTGTCCGACGGCGGCTGGTCGGTGTCCGGCCGGCTGCACCGGGACGCGTTCGTCGAGCAGCTCGGTCTGGAGGCGCCGGCCGGGCACTACGACACGATCGCCGGCCTGGTGCTGGAACGGCTCGGCCGGCTGCCCGAGCCCGGTGAACGGGTGAACGTCGGCGGCTGGCTGCTCACCGTGTCCAGAATGGACGGTCGGCGGATCGACCGGATCGTGGTGCGGCCGCCCGGCCTCGCGCCGGTGGCGCCCGGCCGCCCGGTCCGTGGAGCGTCCACATGAGACTCCTGCTCGCCGTGCTGCTGCTGGCCGGCAACGCGTTCTTCGTCGGCGCCCAGTTCGCCCTGATCACCGCCCGGCGGGACCAGATCGAGCCGCTGGCCCGGTCCGGCCGCCGGTCCGCCCGCACCACGCTGGCTCAGATGCGGCACCTGCCGCAGATGCTGGCCGGCTCGCAGCTGGGCATCGCGGTCTGCTCGCTCGGGTTGGGCGCGGTCGCCGAGCCGGCGTTCGCGCACCTGCTGGAGGGCGGGTTCGATGCCCTCAGCGCGCCCGAGGGCCTGCTGCACCCGGTCGCGTTCGTGCTGGCGCTGGCGTTCGTCTCGTACCTGCACATGGTGCTCGGCGAGATGGTGCCGAAGAACCTGGCGCTGGCCGGGCCGGTGCGGGCGGCACTCCTGCTGGGACCGCCGATCGCGCTCTGGGTGCGCTGCACCCGGCCGATCCTGGTGGTCATCAACGGGCTGGCGAACGCGGTGCTGCGGCTGTTCCGGATCGAACCGAAGGAGGAGCTGACCGCGGCGTATACGGCGGAGGAACTGGGCGACCTGTTCAGCGAGTCGGCCGCGGAAGGGCTGCTGGACGGCGAGGAGCAGCAGCGGCTGACCCGGGCGCTCGCGCTCGACCGCGCCACCGCCCGGGACGTGCTGCTGCCGCTGGCGAAGCTGGTCACGGTGACCGAGACGACCACCGCGCGGGAGCTGGAACAGCTGGTCGCGCGGACCGGCTTCTCCCGGTTCCCGATCCGGTCCGGTGACACGCTGATCGGCTACGCGCACGTGAAGGACCTCCTCGGCATCGAGCCGGCCGACTACGACCAGCCGCTGCCCCGGCTGCGGCCGATGGTGGTGGTGGAGGCCGCGCTGCCGCTGACCGGCTGCTTCGCGGCCCTGCAGCAGGCCGGCAACCACATGGGCTGCGTCCAGGAGGCCGGCCGGACCCTCGGCGCGATCACCCTCGAGGACGTGCTGGAGGAACTGGTCGGCGAGGTGCAGGACGCCAGCCACCCCGGCACCGTCCACAACTGACAGTCCAAATCGGACGGCCCGGACGGTCCGAACCGGACGGTCCGAACCGGACGGTCGGCCGGCCTCAGCCGCCCAGCCGGGTCCGGGCGACCCGCCAGATCCGCTCCGCCGCCGGGTGCCGGCTCTTCCAGTCGTGCAGCCAGCGGTGCACCACACCGGGGGTCTCGGCCACCAGCCGGGCCGGCTGGGACGACCAGGCGAGCAGCCGGCTGGTCGGCACCACGTCGGTGGCCGTCCGCATCTTGAACGGGGTCTCGCCGCGCAGGTAGTCCACTTCGGACCAGCGCGGGTCGGCGATCAGCTGCGGCAGCAGCTCACCGAACAGCAACTGCCCCGGCCACTGCTGGTGCCAGCTGGGATTGATCCGGCCGTCCCAGAACCGGTAGCTGCGACCGTCCACCAGCGCCGCGTTGTACGCGGCCGGCGGGCCGGCGCCGACGTCCAGCAGGGTGAGCTCCAGCTGACCGCGCTCGGCGAACCGGAGCAGCGCGGCCTGCCACCAGGCGGCCCGGCGCCGGTCCGCCAGTTCGGCCCGGTAGTACGCGGCCCGGTCCCGGGTCCGGCGGATCTCGACCAGGTCGGCCAGCAGCGGCTCGATCTCGGCCGCGGTGTGCCGGAAGACCAGCCGCGGTTCGACCCCGGCCGCCTCGAACCGGCGCCTGGCGGCACGGGTCTGGCTGCGGTACTTCTTGGTCAGGTACGTGCGCGGCGAGTGGCCGTTGGACAGCTGGATGCGGGGCAGGCCGACGCCCGGGACGATCTCCACCTGATCGAGCCGGCCGGCCAGCAGTGCGACGACCGGGTCCTCGACCGGCAGCTGCTCCAGCCGCAGCGCCCACGGGCCGGGCAGCGCGGCCAGCCCGACTGCGATCGCCTCGGCCAGCGCGGCCGCCGCCAGACCGTTCGCCGCCGGTAGCCGGCCGTGGTCGCACACCTGATGGGCCAGGCCGCTCACCACCGTCACCCCGTTGCGGCGCCGCATGGTCAGCAGGGCGCCGGCCTGCCAGGCACCGTCCATTCCGGACACTCCGACCACCCAGGGCTGCCACTCCGGGTAGATCATGGCGAACTGGCTGAGGTAGTCCAGCCGCGCGGTCACCGGCAGCCCGAGCCGCTCGGCCAGCCGGTCGAACCCGGCGCACCGGGCCAGCGCGCCCGGTCCGGCATGTACCTCGGCCACCAACCGCCCGCCGGCACCCGCGCCCGGCGGGCCGCCCGGGCCGGGCGGGCCGTCCGAGCCGGACGGGCCGTCCGAGCCGGGCGGTGGCGCCGGGCTCAGCTGCTGGTCAGGGTGTGGCCCAGTGGGGCCGAGTCGTCTATCCGCAGCACCACCGTCGACGCCGGCGTCGACATCGGCGGCCCGCTCAGCCGCCGCAGCATCCGGTAGCAAGTCGCCTTGGCTGCCGCCCACGGACCACTCTCCTTTGTCGAACTGACCGGTAGGTGGAACTGGCGGGAGAGCAGCAGGTTGGCCGCCCAGACGTGCTCCCGCCGGGCGCTGGCGCGGGTGCGGTGCTCGGTGGACAGCGAGACGTTCAGGCCGACCGTGTTGACCACCCGGTGCGGCGCGTTCTGCGGCCAGCAGGCGACCTCACCAGGAGTCAGGTCCAGCACGGCGGCGTGCTCGTCCCAGGACCGCCGGTACGGGACGAACTCGTCCGACTCGCCGGCGAAGATGCGCTGCAGGTCTCCTGTGGACAGGAAGCGCGGGTCCAGCGCCGGATAGACCAGCACCTGCTTGCGACCGCGCAGGTGCCAGAGCAGGTTGGGCTGGCCGTCAGCGTGGTAGTGCACCATCGCGCCGGGCGAGGAGATGAGCATCGTCGCCGAGACGCGGGTCGGCGCGAACCCCGGCACCCGGTCGGCCAACTCGCCGTACACGCGGCGGACGAGCACCTCGTAGCGGTGGTCGGTGTCCTGCACCCGCAGCAGGTTCAGCCAGAGCCGACCACGGCGCACCGCCTCGATCAGGTCCCGCCCGCAGACGCCCGGGTAGCGCACCGCCCGCCACTGCGTGTGGTCGCCCGGATCGTCCCCCATCGTGTACGCGTGCAACCGCTCAGGCGGCATCCGATCCAACAGCTCAACCAGCGCCTCATCGGCGAACAAGGCCGACTCGTGCAGCCGGTGGCCCGCCTTGAGCGGCTCCCGGCCGAACCTCGCCGCCTCCGCCGCCGACCAGGTCAGGAGTGAACCGGGCACGCCTTCCCTCCGGGCACAGATGATCAATCGTCACTCAGTGCAGGCGATGCTAGCTTATCGTGAGCACGGCGTCAGCTGCCCGGGGACGCGGCACACAGCAACTCCCGGTAACTTGGGACCGATGGACGAGAACCGGGCCCGCAAGGTGGTCGACGCGCTGCGCGACCGGGGCGTCAACGCGCAGCTGGCCAAGGCCGGCGTCTACCAGTTCGGCATCACGGTCACGCTCGCCGATGGCCGCGAGGCGATCTGGGACACCGACGGCACCGCCGGCCTGGAAGCCCAGGTCATGCGCAACGGCATGCTGGTCGGCTTCGTCCCGTCCATCGACGGCTCGGAGACGTTCGACCAGGCCCAGGTGATCGACGCGATCGTCCGGACCGACTACGACCAGCCGGTGGCGCGCCGGCGGCCCACCCCGCCCGCGCCGGAACCGGCACTTCCCCGGGAGGGCGGGGTCTTCCGTCGCTTCTTCGACGGCTTCCGCTACCGCTAGTCGCCGTCCGCGAGCCCTGGCCGGCGCGGGCCGGCCGCTACCGCTGGCCCGGTTCACCCGCGGCCAGCGCGGCCGGCACGGAGGTCGCCACCGGGGCGGCCGCGGCGATCGGCAGCGGGCGGCCGTCCCGGACGAACGCCGGGATCCGGTCCAGCGGCGCGGCCACCCGGATCCGCTGCCCGCCGCGGTGCACCGCGCCGGTCCACACGTCCGTCCACATCGGACCAGCCGGCAGCTGGACGGTGCGCTCCCGGGCACCGAACTCGGTCACCGGCGCGACCAGCAGGTCCGGACCGACCAGGAACTGGTCGTCCACCGTCCAGCAGGCCGGGTCGTCCGGGAAGGCCAACAGTAGCGGGCGGAGAACCGGCAGGCCCTGCTCGTGCGCGGCCCGCATCTGTTCCATCAGGTACGGCCGCAGCCGCTCACGCAGGAAGAGCGTTTCCCGGATGATCTCGTACGCATCAGCACCGAACGACCACACCTCGTTCGGCCCGCCGGTGCGCAGCGGGTTGTGCGGCGCGCGCGGGTAGCGCTCGCCATGCAGCCGGAACAGCGGGCAGAACGCGCCGAACTGGAACCAGCGGACGATCAACTCCCGGAAGTACGGCGAGGCCGGGTCGCCGCCGTGGAAGCCACCGATGTCGGTGGTCCACCAGGGCACCCCGCTGAGCGCGACGTTCAGCCCGGCCCGGATCTGGTCGGCCAGCGACTCGAAGGTGGCCCCGATATCGCCGGACCACAACGCCGCGCCCCAGCGCTGGCTGCCGGCCCAGGCCGACCGGCACAGCGTGACGATCTCGGTCTCCCCCTCGGCGATCATGCCCTCGTAGAAGCCGCGGGCGTGCAGCACCGGGTACGCGTTGGCGACCTCCTGGCCGGGGCCGGCGGCGAACAGCATGCCCTCCGGGCTGCCCGGGTTGATCTCCGGTTCGCAGGCGTCCAGCCACCAGACCCGGATGCCGAGCGAGTAGTAGTGCTCGCGCACCTGCTCCCAGATGTACTGCCGCGCCTCCGGGTTCGTCGAGTCGTAGAAGGACACCTGGATCTCGGCGTCGACGCCGCGGTCGGTCCAGCTGGCGTGCACCGGGCCGCCGTACTCGGAGCCGATCAGCAGGCCGCGGTTCAGCATCGGCAGGTAGTTGTCCGACAGCGGGCTCACCGACGGCCAGACCGAGACCATCAACCGGATGCCCAACTCGTCCAGCTCGCGGACCATGGCCGCCGGGTCCGGCCAGAACTCCGGGTCGAACCGCCAGTCCCCGAGATGGTTCCAGTGGAAGAAGTCACAGACGATGACCGATATCGGCAATCCAAGCCGGTGGTACTCCCGCGCCACCGCGAGCAGCTCGTCCTGGGTCTGGTAGCGCAGCTTGCTCTGCCAGAACCCGGCGGCCCAGTCGGGCAGCATCGGCGCCCGCCCGGTGGCACCGGTGTAGTTGGTCAGCAGGTCGGCCGGGCCGTCGCCGGTGGTGACCCAGTAGTCGATCTGCCGGGCCGAGTCGGCCACCCAGCGGGTGCCGTTGCCGGCCAGCTCGACCCGGCCGACCGCCGGCGAGTTCCACAGCAGGCCGTACCCGCGGCTGGAGACCAGGAACGGGATCGTCACCTCGGCGTTGCGCTGCACCAGATCGATGACCAGCCCCTTCTGGTCGAACCGGCCGTGCTGGTGCTGGCCGAGGCCGAACAGCTTCTCGTCCGGGTAGGCGCGGAACCGCTGCTCGATCCGGTGGTATCCGTTGCCGGTCGCGACGAACCGGCGCGCGCCGGGCCACCAGAAGTGCGCCCGCTCCTCGGCCAGCAGCTCGTCCCCGGTCTCCACCCGCTCGAACCGGAGCAGCCCGTCCGCGCTGATGTCGACGGCCAGCCGGCCGTTCACCAGCCGGGCCCCGTCCGCGCTCACCTTGATCTCGGCTGTCCCTTGTGGACGGTCACCGAGCGCGCCGGGGCCGCCGTCCAGCAGCCGATCGAACCCGGCGCGGACCCGGACGCTGTCCGGCCCCCACGGCTCGACCCGGAGGACCTCGTGCCCATCGCGGCATTCCAGGCCACCCGTGACCTCTCGGAACATGCTCACGGCGTTCCCTTCCTGTCGGTGGAGCCGGTCCATCCCGCCGCCGGCCTGCCAGGCGCCATCTGCTCCAGGTCTCCTTCGAAGCGGTTCGATCCATTCGACAGCGGGATCGACCAAGCGGTACGACGAATGCGGACGGTCGGCAAGCGCGGGTCTAGGCGGTGGCGGTGGCGGCGCTCTGGCGCCGGGTGAGGCGGGGGGCGAGCAGCGTGGTCTGCCGGTTCTGGCGTCCTTCGAGGCTATCCATCAGCAGCTCGACCGCCAGCCGGCCGACGTCCTCGGCCGGGATCAGCACGGAGGACAGCGGCGGCACCGCTCGCTCGGCCACGTCGGCCGGGCAGATCGCGACGATCGAGACATCCTGCGGCACCCGCTTGCCCACCTGGTGCAGCGAGTCGAGCAGCGGGGAGATCACCGCCTCGTTGTGCACGACCAACCCGGTCAGCTCCGGCTGGGCCCGGAACAGGTCGTCCAGCGTGCGCCGGACCGCCTCGTAGGTCGGCTCGCACGGGTGCGTGCTGGCGGCCAGCCCGCGCCGCGCCACCGCCTGCTCGAAGCCGCTGATCGTGCGGGTGGCGAAGCCGGTCTCCCGCTCGTACACCGCGGTCGGCGGGCCGACCAACCCGATGGACCGGTGCCCGAGGTCGGCCAGGTGGTCGACGCAGAGCGCGCCGGCCGCGGCGAAGTCGAGGTCGATACAGGTCAGACCCGCGGTATCGGCCGGGATTCCAATGAGGACAGATGGTTGGTGCAGCGTGCGCAACTCGGGCAGCCGCGGGTCGTGCAGCTCGACGTCCATCACGATCAGCGCGTCGACCAGGGCGCTGGCGGCAACCCGGCGCAGCCCGGCCGGGCCCTCGTCCGCGGTCAGCAGCAGCACGTCCTGATCGAACCGGCGGGCGGTCGTCACCACGCTGATCGCGAACTGCATCAACACCGGGACGTGCATGCCCGGTCGCAGCGGGACGACCAGCGCGATCACATTGGACCGCTGGCTGGCCAACGCCCGGGCGCCGGCGTGCGGGTGATAGTTCAGCACCCGGATGCTGTCCTCGACCCGGCGACGCGTCTTTGGCGAGATCGACCGCTTCCCGGACAGCACGTAGGACACTGTGCTCGGCGCCACGCCGGCGTGCTGCGCGACCTCCGCGATGGTGACCACCCGGCCCCTCCCTTCCGACCGCATCGCCCTCTCCACCGCGAACCGTTTCGATTTCTCGAAGATTAAGATCGACGAAGCGATTCGACAAGGGTCTCGGCTCGGAAACCGGCAGCGGCAGGCCGGCGCCTACGCCGCTCGGCCTAACCAATCTTGACGCTTCGGGGCGCGAGTGACATATTCCACACCGCTCCCCTTCTATTACCGTCAGCGAATTGTCGAACGGTTAGTCGAATCGCTTCGACCAGGGCCAGCGGCAGGCCCGCGCCTTCCGGAGGTGCGCCATGCACAACACCCGACGGACTGCTTCCAGCCCGCGGTTAACCGCCCAGCGACCGAAGCGCCGCTACCTCAGCGGGCTGCTCGCCCTGGCGCTGGCCGCGCCGGTGGCCGCCGCGCCCGGCCTCGCCAGCGCCGCACCGGCGCCACAGTTCCCGTTCCAGAACCCGCAACTGTCGCTCGCCACCCGGGTGGACGACCTGCTCGGCCGGCTCACCCTGGACGAGAAGATCGGCTTCCTGCACCAGTACCAGCCGGAGATCCCGCGGCTGGGCATCAAGCTCTTCAAGGCCGGCACCGAGGCACTGCACGGCGTCGCCTGGACCAACGACCACGCCAACAACGGCAACGTGGTCACCGCGCAGGGCACCGTGTTCCCGCAGGCGGTCGGGCTGGCCAGCACCTGGGACACCGCGCTGATCAAGCAGGTCGGCAACGCGGTCGGTCAGGAAGCCCGCGGCTACAACGCGATCGACCCACGGGTGTGGGGCACCAACCTGTGGGCGCCGGTGGTCAACCTGCTGCGCGACCCGCGCTGGGGTCGCAACGAGGAGGGCTACTCCGAGGACCCGACGCTGACCGGCGCCATCTCCACCGCGTACGGCCTGGGTATCGAGGGCAACGACCCGTTCTACCTGCAGGCCGCGCCGACGCTGAAGCACTACCTGGCCAACAACAACGAGGTGCACCGCGACACCACCTCGTCCAACCTGCCGGCCCGGGTGCTGCACGAGTACGACCAGAAGGCGTTCCAGCCGGCGATCGCGGCGAACGCCGCGACCGGCGTGATGGCCTCCTACAACCTGGTCAACGGCCGGCCCAACACGGTCAGCCAGGACCTGAACGACGTCGTTCGCAAGTGGACGGACAAGCCGCTGTTCAACGTCAGCGACGCGTTCGCGCCGTACAACCTGACCGGCTCGCAGGCCTACTTCGGTAGCCAGCCGGAGGCGGACGCGGCACTGTTCAAGGCCGGCCTGGACAGCTTCACCGCTGACAACAACAACCCGCAGCCGATGACCGACGCGATCAAGACCGCGCTGGCGCAGGGCCTGATCACCGTGGCGGACATCGACACCTCGGTGCGGCACGCGCTGGAACTGCGGTTCCGGCTCGGCGACTTCGACCCGGACGGCGGGCCCTACGCGAAGATCACGCCGGCCGTCATCAACAGCCCGGCGCACCAGCAGCTGAACCGCAAGGCCGCCGATGAGGCGATGGTGCTGCTGAAGAACTCGGGCAACGCGCTGCCGCTGAACCCGACCCGGACGAAGAAGGTCGCGGTCGTCGGCCCGCTCGCGAACACCCTTTACACCGACTGGTACTCCGGCGCTCTGCCGTACGGGGTCACCCCGCTGGCCGGCATCACCCAGCGGCTCGGCGCCGGCGCCAGCGTCACCTCCAGCGAGGGCGTCGACCGGATCGCGCTCAAGGACGTGAGCACCGGCAAGTACGTCACCGCCGGCACCGGCCCGACCGGCGCCATCCTCGCCGAGGGCGGCACCACGGCCACCGCCAACACCCAGTTCGACGCCTTCGACTGGGGCCAGGGCGTGCTCGCGCTGCGCAGCGTCGCGAACGGCAAGTACCTCGGCTACAACTTCGACCCGGCCGTCTTCCGCAACGACCAGGCGCAGCCGAACAACTGGTTCGTCCAGCAGCAGTTCAAGCTGGAGCAGCGACCGAACGGCAACGTCGTGATCCGGTACGCCGGCTACGAGGCCGCGTTCGACTGGTCGCAGCCGTTCCGCACGCCGTACCTGACCGTGCAGCCGGACGGGACGCTGAACCTGGGCGCGGCCACCGCGGACGCGGCGACCGAGTTCAGCAAGGAGACCCTGACCAGCGGCGTGGACAGTGCGGTAGCGGCGGCCCGTGGCGCCGACGCCGCGGTGGTCGTGGTCGGCAGCATGCCGTTCATCAACGGCCGGGAGGACCACGACCGGTCCACGATGGACCTCGCCGCCGCGCAGCATGCCCTGGTGCAGGCGGTCCGGCAGGCCAACCCGAACACGATCGTGGTGCTGCAGAACAGCTACCCGGACACCATCGGCTGGGAACAGCAGAACGTGCCGGCGATCCTGTGGACCACCCATGCCGGCGCGGAGACCGGGCACGCGCTCGCCGATGTGCTGTTCGGTGACGTGTCGCCGTCCGGCCGGCTCACCCAGACCTGGTACCAGTCCACTTCGGACCTGCCGGACATCCTCGACTACGACATCATCAAGGACAACCGGACCTACCTGTACTACCAGGGCACCCCGCTCTACCCGTTCGGCCATGGGCTGACCTACACCACGTTCAAGTACTCCAACCTGCGGCTCAGCTCTGGTTCGGTGGACCCGGCCGGGACCGTGACGGTCAGCGTGGACGTGCGCAACACCGGTACCCGGGCCAGCGACGAGGTCGTGCAGCTCTACACGCACCAGCGCACGTCCCGGGTGAAGCAGCCGGTCAAGCAGCTGCGCGCGTTCAGCCGGGTGTCGCTGGCGCCGGGCCAGACCAAGATCGTCCAACTGCGACTGAAGGCCGCCGACCTGGCGTTCTGGGATGTCACCCGGAGCCGCTCGGTGGTCGAGGCCAGCGCCCAGGACATCATGGTCGGCAGCTCGTCGACGGACATCCGGGCCCGCGGCACCCTGCAGGTGCGCGGCGAGGTGATCCCGGCCCGGAGCCTCGCCACCCTGACCCGGGCGGAGAACTTCGACTCGTACCAGGGCGCGACGCTGGCGCCGGAGACCAAGCTGCGCGGCACCTCGGTCAGCGCGGTGGCCGGCAACTGGATCGGCTTCAGCGGCGTCGACCTGCGCGCCGGCGCGGTCAGCATCACCGCAAAGGTCGCCCGGGCGGCGGTCGGGGCCAGTTCGATCGAGATCCGGCTGGACGACCCGGTGCACGGGCGGCTGGCCGGCACGCTGCCGGTGAGCAGCACCGGTGACGTGTTCACGTACGCCACCGCGACCGCGGTGCTGCACGGCGCCTGGGGCATGCACGACGTGTACCTGGTCGCGACCGGTGACGTGCGGGTCTCGACCTTCTCCCTCAACCGGCGACGCTGAGCCGCGCCGCCGGCCGGAAGGAGAACCACTGATGAAAGCGATGCCCTGGTCCCGGATCATCCGGTCCCGGAGCCTGATCGGATTCGCCTCGGTCGCGGCGGCGGCCACCGTACTGGTGCCGCCGGCGCAGGTAGCCGCAGCCGCGCCGGCGGCACCATCCACAGTGTCCAGTCAGCACACGGTCAGCTGGGACCACTACTCGATCATGGTGGACGGCAAGCGGGTGCTGCTCTGGGCCGGTGAGTTCCACTACTTCCGGCTGCCCAGCCCGGACCTGTGGCGGGACACGCTGGAGAAGATCCGGGCCGCCGGCTTCAACGGCGTCTCGCTCTACTTCGACTGGGCATACCACTCGCCGAAGGCCGGCGTGTACGACTTCACCGGCGTCCGGGACGTGGACCGGCTGCTGCGGATGACCGAGGAACTCGGGTTGTACGTGGTCGCCCGGCCCGGGCCGTACATCAACGCCGAGGTGTCCGGCGGTGGCCTGCCGGCCTGGCTGAAGAATGTGCCGGGCCGGGCGCGGTCGTCCGCCCCCGGCTACACGGCGGCGTACCGGGACTGGTTGCACCACATCAACCCGATCATCGCCCGGCACCAGATCACCCGGGGCGGCTCGGTGATCGCCTACAACACCGAGAACGAGTACTCGATCAACGTCGACACCGCCTACATGAACGATCTGCAGGTGCAGGCCCGGGCGGCCGGCATCACGGTGCCGATCACCCACAACGCCTGCTGTGGCGGCGGGCTGGCCAACTGGACGTCCGGCGAGGGCGCGGTACAGATCCCGGCGGTGGACGACTACCCGCAGTCGTTCGACTGCCCGCATCCCGACGTCTGGGGCCCGTGGGGCAACGGGATCAGCAACCGGCTGCGCGACGACATCCCGGTGTTCTCAGCCGAGTACCAGGCCGGCGCGATCGACCTGTTCAACGCCGGCTACCCCGCCTGCCGTGACCTGACCGGGCCGGCCTACCAGAAGTTCTTCTACAAGTCGAACCTCGTCGGCAGCGGCGCCACCATGTTCAGCTACTACATGGCCTACGGCGGAACGAACTGGGGCTGGCTCGGGCAACCGAACGACGTCTATACCTCGTACGACTATGGCGCGGCGATCACCGAGGCGCGACAGCTCACCACGAAGTACGACGAGTTCAAGCGGCAGGGCTACTTCGTCACCACGGTCGCGCCGCTGACCAAGACGGATCCGGCCGCCGCGCCCGCGTCGGCCAACCCGGCGCTGGCCACCCAGGCCAGAACCAACCCCGACACCGGCACCCAGTTCGTGCTGGTGCGGCACGCCGACGCGCCGTCGACCACCGCCGAGTCGTCCACTCTGGACTGGACGGCGCCGGACGGGCGCTACCTGCTG
Source organism: uncultured Actinomycetota bacterium (assembly GCA_963714145.1). Classification (GTDB taxonomy): domain Bacteria; phylum Actinomycetota; class Actinomycetes; order Mycobacteriales; family CADCTP01; genus JBBWZH01. Next base: position 7,273,809 of record OY970235.1, read on the forward strand.
CCGGTGCAGCTGACCGGCCGGGACGCCAAGGTGCTGGTGGCCGGGTACGACCTCGGCGGGCAGCGGCTGGTGCTGTCCAGCTCGGAGATCCTCACCCACGTCGCGGTGTCTGGTAGGGACGTCGCGGTGCTGTACGGCCGGGACGGTGAGTCGGGAAGAACCGTACTGCGGTACTCCTCGGCACCTTCGGTCACCGTCCTGGCCGGCGGCGTTCGGTCGAGTTTCAACCGGACCACCGGCGATCTCCAACTCGACTACGTCCACAGTGGACTCGCCCGGGTCCTGATCAGCGGCGGCGGGCGGCGTCCGATGCTGTTGCTGCTCGGCACCGACAGCACCGCCGCGCAGTTCTGGCGGGTGCCCACCTCGGCCGGGACGATGCTGGTCCGCGGCACCTCGCTGGTCCGGTCCGGCTCGGTGCGCGGTGACCGGCTGGCGCTGCGCGCCGACACCGCCGCTGCCGGCGACGTCGAGGTGTTCGGCCCGTCCTGGCTGGATGGGCTGACGGTCGGATCCGACCGGGTTGGCACCCGGCGCACGTCGAGCGGCTCGCTGCTCGGCCGGGTGTCCGGGCCGGCCCCGGTACGGCTGCCGACGCTGACCGGCTGGCGCGTACAGCCGGCCGCGCCGGAGACCGACCCGAGGTTCAACGACGCGCAGTGGACGGTCGCGGACCACACCAGCACGCCGAGCGGGTACACGCCGAAGACGCAGCCGGTGCTGTTCGCCGACGACTACGGCTACCACTACGGCAACGTCTGGTACCGCGGCCACTTCACCGCTACCGGCGCCGAGTCGACCGTCTCGCTGAACGCGATCACCGGCCGCAACGGCATCTACCTGGCCTGGCTCAACGGGCACTTCCTGGGCTCGGCGAACGGCGGCGTGCAGGCCGACGCCGACAGCGACCCGCCGAACGCGAACCCCGGGCCGGCCGACTTCGCCGTCCCGGCCGGGCTGCTCAGGGCCGGCCAGCCGGCGGTGCTGTCGGTGCTGGTGGAGAACATGGGCCACAACGACGACTGGATCGCGGTGGACACCCGGTTCCGCCAGCCGCGCGGCCTGTTCGGTGCCTCGCTGGTCGGCTCGAACGCTCCGATCTCGTGGCGGATCCAGGGCGCCCGGGGCGGCGAGAACCTGCGCGACACCGCCCGCGGCGCGCTGAACACCGGAGGCCTGTTCGGTGAGCGGGCCGGCTGGTACCTGCCCGGCTTCCCGGACCGCACCTGGCCGCGGGTGACCACGCCGGCCCAGACCGGCCTGACCCCCGGGGTGACCTGGTACCGCGCCGGCTTCGGGCTGTCCACTCCGGACGGTCAGGACGTCTCGGTGGGACTGCGGTTCGGCGATACCAGTACCCGTGGCTACCGGGTGCTGGTCTACCTGAACGGCTGGCAGCTCGGGCAGTACGTGAACGGCGGCTCGCAGCGGGACTTCGTGCTGCCGGCCGGGCTGCTCCAGCAGCACGGCGGCAACACGCTCGCACTGGCCGTGATCTCGACAGTGCGCGACGCCAGCGGCCCTGGCCCGGTCAGCCTGGTGTCGCTCGGCAACCAGCGCGGCGGAGTTCCGGTGGCCGGTGTCCCGGCCCCCGGCTACGACCGCCGCCAGTTCGAAGGTTCTTGACCGTTGCGGTCCGGCCGGGACGGAACGAACCGTCCCGGCCGGACCGGGGCGGAGACGGAGATGACCATGCGGCACCGGCGTCGGCAAACGGCTGTCCTGGCGACCGCGTTCAAGGTTGCCGCGGCCGGAAGGGGTATCGGCCGCCTCGCCGGCCGCGGCAACCGCACCGCAGTGACCATGGCCGGTGTCCGGCCGCGGGCCGGCGACCGGCATCGCTACCAGGCAGCGTGATCCGACGGGAGTGAGCTTCATGCAGGACGACGCGACACGTGGACCGGTCGACCGGCGACGCTTCCTCGGGCTGATGGGCGCCGCGGCCGGCACTGCCGCCGTCGCCGGCCCGCTGGCCGGCCCGCTCGCCGGCACCGCGGCCGCCGACAGCGGTGCCCGGCACCCGGCACGGTTCCTCGGCAACCGCTACCAACTGCAACGGTCCCTTGTGGACCGGCGGTTCGGCATGTTCATCCACTTCAACATGGGCACGTACCACGACGCGGAGTGGACCGACCCCGGCCAGGACCCGCTGTCGTTCAACCCGGTGGACCTCAACTGCGCACAGTGGGCGGGCGCGGCGGCCTCGGCCGGGATGAAGTTCGCGGTGCTGACCGCGAAACACCACGACGGGTTCTGCCTGTGGCCCACGGCCTACAGCAGCTACGGGGTGATGACCAGTTCGTACCGGCGCGACATCGTCCGCCAGTACATGGACGCGTTCCGGGCCCGCGGCATTACGCCCGCGCTGTACTTCTCGATCTGGGACCGCACCGTGCCCGGGGTCGCCCCGGGTGAGGTGACCGCGGCCGGCCTCCGGTTCGTGAAGAACCAACTGACCGAACTGCTCACCCACTACGGCCGGATCCCGCTGCTGATCACCGACGGCTGGTCCTGGTCGATGGGCCACCAGGAGGTGCCGTACGGCGAGATCCGCCGGCACATCCACTCGCTGCAGCCGGACTGCCTGTTCGTCGACCTGAACGGGGTGCCGGTCGCCTGGGACGCCGATCTCACCTTCTGGGAAGAGCCGAAGCCGGACCAGTTCGCCCCGGGCGGCAACACGGTCGCCGCCACCCAGGGCCAGACGATCACGCCGTTCCAGTGGTTCTGGCACCCGAACACGCCGACCGCCGGCAACCTGCTGACGACGGCGGACATCGTGGACGGCCACCTGCGGCCGCTGGAACAGCGCAACACCACGTTCATCCTCAACTGCCCGCCCAACCCGCAGGGCCTGCTGGACGCGAACATCGTCAGCCGGCTCGCCGACGTCGGCCGGGTCTGGCGGCCGGACCGCACCCGGGCGCCGCTGCCGCCCCAGCCGGACGTGCTGCTGCACCCGATCACCGCGGTCGGCGCCACCGCGACCAGCGGCGACGCGGCTCTGGCCGTCGAGGGCCACAACGACTGGGGCTGGAACGGCAACGCCGACCAGCGGCTCTGGCAGACCACCGCGCCGCTGCCGCAGTCGATCACCTTCGACCTCGGCGATCGGGCCGTCGTGGACACCGTCGCCTACCTCCCCCGGCAGGACAAGGGCGCCGACGGGCAGGTCGTGACCGATGGGAACATCACCGCCTACCGGGTCTCGGTCAGCACCACCGGTCGCTCCTTCACGCCGGTCGCCCGGGGCCGGTGGGCCGCCGACCGGACGGTCAAGCGGGCCCGGTTCCAGCCGGCCCGGGCCCGATTCGTCCGGCTTGAGGCGCTGGCCGCGGTAGGTGGATCCGCGGTGGCGAACGAGTTCGGTATCGGGCGCACCGACGGCCACCGGTAACCGAACGGATCCAACGCACCGCCCGGGCCGGCGTCAGCTACCCCGCTGACGCCGCGCCGGCAGAGCGGCTGCCGGGACGCGGTGCAGGCGAGACCCCTCCCGCCAGAACGCGACCCGGCACCGGTAGGTCTAGACCTCTGGTATCAGATCGCGCGACCTCCCACTCCGTAGAGTTGCGACCGGCCGCCGATTCGGCCCCGCCGGCGTGATCGAGTGCGCAGGTTGCCCGGGTCCGTCCGCCCGACCTGCCACGCGGTACTGAGCTGCCTGCCGGGTAAGGGTGATCACGTTGATCCGAGACGTCCGCGACCTGTCCGTCCCGTTTGTCGCATGTGGACCGTCACTGAGCCGTCGGCGGGCCGCGGCGGTCGCATTGCTGGCGGTGGGCGCGCTCACCGGCGGGCTGCTGGTGTACCGGTTGGCCGACCCCCGGGTGCCGATGTTCGCCGTGCAGCTGGCCGGGATTGACCCCGGCCGGATCACTGCCGCGGTCAACGCCGACTGGGCGCTGATCGCCGGCTACGTGGTCGCGCTGGTGGCGGCCGGCTGGCTCGGCGTCCGGGTGGCCTGGACGCCGGCGGCCCGGACGGCGGCCGCGCTCGCGATCGCCGCCGGGGTCGCGGCCGGCACCGCCGACGCGATCGAGAACATCCTGCTCTACCTCGCCCTGCACCGGTCCGGCGACGGGCTCTGGCGCGCCGCCCAGACCGCGGCGTACCTGAAGTTCGGCCTGCTCGCGTACGCGCTGCCGGCGACCGCGGTGGCCTGGAGCTTCGCGGTGGGCCGGCTGCTCTCCCGCCGGACGGCCGACCCGGTGCCGGCGGCGGACCGGATCGAGGGGGTGCCGCCGCTGCCCCCGCCAGGCGGGGGGACGCTGCCGGATGATCCGCCACCCGGCGACCGGCAGGCCCCGGCGGCGCACTGGGCAGCCGGCCGCCGGCTGCCGCCCGGGCGCGGGCCGGCCGGGGTCGGTATCTGCGTTTCCGGCGGCGGGATCCGGTCCGCCTGCGTGGCACTCGGCGCGCTGCAATCGCTGCGCGCGGCCGGCGAACTCGGCCGCGCCCGCTACCTGGTCTCGGTCTCCGGCGGCGGCTACCTGACCGGCGCGTTGCAGTTGGCGATGCAACCGCGGCCACGCGCCGACGATCCAGATCGGACAGTGGACGACCCGAACGCGGCCCGGCCGGCCGACGTGCTCGCCCCCGGCTCGGTGGAGGAGGACCACCTGCGCCGGCACAGCCGCTACGTCGCCGACACCGCCCGGGAGTGGGCCGAGGCGCTGGGCGTGCTGCTGCGCGGCCTGCTGATGTCGCTGGCGCTGGGCCTGCTCACCGTCACGGTTCTCGGCGTCACCCTGGCCGGAATCTACCGGCGGGTCCCGGTCAGCTCCACAATGGACGGTCTGCGGCCGCGGTTCAGCTCGCGTGGCAGCCTGCCGTTCCCCTCGCTCCACTCCGGGGTGCTGATCGCGGCCGGGCTGGTCGCGGCCGCCGCGCTGCTGGCGTACCTGGTCGCGGCGATGCTGCCGGCGCTGACCCGGCCCACCGTGGTCGGCGGCCGGATCGCCGGCTGGATCACCCTCACCGGCGCCGCGCTGGCCGGTCTGGCCGCACTGGTCAGCCTGCTGGGTATGGGGATCCCGGCGCTGGTCTGGCTGGCCGCGAAGGTGCTCGGCGGGTTGGCCGACCGCGGCGGGCCGGCCTCGACGCCGGCCGGCAGCGCGGTTTCCACCGTCCTGCTCGCCTACCTGGGGGCGGTGGTCGGGATGGTCTGGCGCGGCCGGGCCAGGATCAGCGGCGGGATCGGACTGCTCCGCCGGCTGCGGCCGGGCGCCGGCGAGGCCAGCCGGGCGGTGCCGCACGGGATCATCCAGCAGCTGCTGCTCTGGCTGGTGTCCGCCGTGCTGCTCGCGGCACTTCTGCTGGTGCTCGGCGTCGTCGTCGGCAACGCCGCGTACTGGCCGCGCTGGCTGCCGATCGCCGCCTGGGTCGCCTTCGCCCTCGCCGTGCTCTGCCTGGACCAGACCTGGCTGAGCCTGCACCCGTTCTACCGGCGGCGACTGGCGAGCGCGTTCTCGGTCCGGCGCGCCACCAACGCGGCCGGTCAGGTGGTGGCCGCCCCGTACGGATTCGACCGGGAACGGACCACGCTGAGCCGGTACGGCGCCCGGGTGGACGGCTTCCCGCAGGTCATCTTCGCCGCCGCGGCGAACCTCAGCGGCTCCGACCGCACGCCGCCTGGCCGGCGTGCCGTCTCGTTCACGCTCAGCCATGACTGGATCGGTGGCCCGGATGTCGGCTGGATGCCGACGTCCTATGTGGAGCGCACCGCGCACGGGCAGCTGCGCCGGGACCTGACGGTGCAGGCCGCGGTGGCGATCTCGGGCGCCGCGTTCGCGTCCGCGATGGGCCGGCAGGCGCGGGCCTACCAGACCTTCTTCGCGCTCTCCAACGCCCGGCTCGGCGCCTGGTTGCCCAATCCGGCGTTCCTCCACTTGCGACAGAAGACGGCCGGTGACTGGCGGCTGCCGCAGTTGCCCCGGTTGCGCCGGCTGAACTACCTGCTGCGCGAGATCTTCGGCGCGTTCCCGCCGCAGGACCGGCTGCTGTTCTGCACCGACGGCGGGCACTACGAGAACCTCGGGCTGGTCGAGTTGCTCCGGCACGGCTGCCGGCTGGTCTACTGCATCGACGCCAGCGGTGACGACCCGCCGTTCGCGACCACCCTGGCCGAGGCGATCACGCTGGCGCAGGAGGAACTCGGCGTCCGGATCGCCCTGGACGCGCCGCGCGACCTGATCGCCGGCAGCGCCACCGCACTCGACCCGGCCGACCCGCTGGCCGTGCTGAACGCGCGGCTGTGCCGGACCGGCGTGGTGGTCGGCCGGATCACCTACCCGGAGCCGGTCCCGTTCCCGGACGGTCCGGCCAGCCGCTACGGAGCGTTCGTACTCGCCAAGGCAACGCTCCCGGCCGAACTGCCGTACGAACTGCTCTCGTACGCGGTGTCCAACCCGGTCTTTCCCCGTGACAGCACCAGCGATCAATGGTTCGACCACGGCCAGTTCGACGCCTACCAGGCACTGGGCAGCTACCTCGGCCGGTGCGCGGCGCAGATCGGACCGGATGCGGAGGCCCGGCTGCACCAGCCGAACCCGACCCCGAACGGCTCCGCCGGCACGGCCGGGGCCCGGCCACTGGCCGACGCTACGGTCACCTAGCGCTACTAATGCCGATCGATACCGGCCCCGGGCGGTTGATGCCGGATCGCCAGCCGCCGCGTAACGTCCGGTGGTATGAGGTCGCCAGTTCTGTGGCAGCGGGTCCGGTACGTCCTCGGCCCGGCAGCGGCGATCGCGGCGTTACTGCTGGTCGCCTCCTGCGCCGGCGGCACCGCTCCAGTCGGGCCGGCCGCCGCCCCGGCCGGGCCGGTGGCCGCCTCCGCGACGGCCGGTCCGACCACCAGCCACAGTGGACACTCCAGCCAGCCGGCCGAGCCGGTGGCCCCGCTACGCGCGGGCGAGTGGTTCACCAAACTGGCGATGCCGCAGCCGTACCGGCCGGTGCCACCGCCCGGCGCCACCGACGACTACCGCTGCTTCCTGATCGACCCCGGGCTGACCCGGACCGCCTACCTGACCGGCAGCCAGTTCCTACCGGAGCACGACGGCCTGGTCCACCACGTGATCTTCTACCGGGTGGCGCCGACCGACGTCGCCCAGGCCCGCAAGCTGGACGCCGCCGCCCCCGGCGAGGGCTGGACCTGCTTCGGCGGCACCGGCATCAGCAGCCGGAGCCGGCCGGGCGACCGGCTGAACGAGGGCGGCGACTGGGTCGCCGCCTGGGCGCCGGGCAGCGCCGAGCGGCTGGAGCCGGCCGGCACCGGCTACCCGCTTCCGCCGGGCAGCCAGCTCGTCATGCAGGTGCACTACAACCTGCTGGCCACCAACGGAAAGGCGGCCGGCACCGACCAGTCCGCGATGGAACTGCGGCTGATGGACGGTGCGGCCAAGCTCCGTCCACTTCAGACGACACTGCTGCCGGCTCCGATCGAACTGCCCTGCCCGCAGGGCCAGACCGGCCAGCTGTGCAACCGTGAACTGGCCGTGCTGGACGTGATGCACCGGTTCGGCAACGCCGCCGGCGCGACCGTGGCCGGCCTCAACCTGCTCTGCAACGCCGGCCGCAGCCCGGTCGCCGGCCCGACCCAGCACTGCGACCACGCCGTCCGCCAGACCGGCCTGGTCTACGGGCTCGCCGGCCACATGCACCTGCTCGGTCACTCGATCAAGGTGGAGCTGAACCCGGGCACCCCCCGGGCGCAGACCCTGCTCAACGTCAAGGTCTACAACTTCCACGACCAGAGCACCCAGATCCTGCCCAGGCCGGTCGCCATCAAGCCCGGCGACAACCTCCGGGTCACCTGCACCCACGACGCCAGGCTGCGCCAGGAGGATCCGACCCTGCGCGCCCAGCCGCCCCGCTACGTCGTCTGGGGCGACGGCACCGCCGACGAAATGTGCCTGGGCATCGTCATCTGGTCGAAGCGGTAACCGGCCTTCCGGACGGCCGGGGTCACCGGGTTAGGGTGGCCAGGTGGCTAGCGCGATCTTTGAGCTGTGTGATGAGTACGTCACCCGGGCCGCGGCGGTGGATCCGCTCTGGGGCACCATGCGCGGGGTCGCCGGGACACCGGCCGGTGGCACCGACTTCGGCCTGGACGGCCAGGCCGCCAAGGCCGACCTGATCCGCGACACGCTGCGCCGGCTCGGCCAGCTCGTACCGTCCACCTCGGACGATCAAGCCGCGGCGAGCCATCTGACCGATCGGCTGCACGCCGAGCTGGCCTGGCACGAGAACGACGAGAACCTGCGCACCGTACGGGCGCCGTTCGGGCCGATCAGCATGATCAGGGACAGCGTCGAGCTGGTGCCGCATCGGGACGCCGAAGGCTGGGCGCAGCTGGCCGAACGGCTGGGTGCGGTGCCCTTCATGCTCACTACCTGGCGAGCCGGCCTCGCCGTCGGCCTCGACCGGGGCAGGGCCGCCGCCCGCCGGCAGGCGCTGGAGGCGTCGCTGCAGGCGGAGCGGTACGCCGGGTCAACTGGCTCGGCGCCGACCCATGCCGCGATCGTCGAGTCCTATGGCGACGGTCCACTTCGGACCCGGTTGGCAGCGGCCGCGGATGCGGCCCACGCCGCCTATGCCGAGACCGCCGGCTGGCTGCGGGACGAGTACGCGCCCCGGGCCACGAAGGCTGACGGCGTCGGAGCCGAGCGACACGCGCTGTACCGCCGCCTCATCCTCGGCGCGGACATCGACCCGATCGAGGCGTACGAGTGGGCCTGGGCGGAGCTGCACCGGATCGAGGACGAGATCCGCGCCGAGGTCAGCCGGATCCAGCCCGGCGCCAGCGTCGAGGAAACGATCGCCACCCTCGACAGCACCGAGGCCGTCGACAGCACCGACGCCTACCGCGGCTGGCTGCAGGAGCGGCACGACCGCGCGATCGAGCAGCTCAACGGTGTGCATTTCGATATCGCCGCGCCGCTGCGCGCGGTCGAGGTGACGCTGGCGGCCGGCTCGTCCGCCGGTGCGCCGTACTACACCCCGCCGAACGAGGACTTCAGCCGGTCGGGCAAGACCTGGTGGCCGCTGAACGGCCGCGAGCGGTTCGCGGTCTGGAGCGAGCTGACCACGGTCTTCCACGAGGGCGTGCCCGGCCACCACCTGCAGCTCGGGCAGGCGCGCTTGATGGGTGACCGGCTCTCCCGGTACAGCAGGGTCTCCAGCGTTCCTGGCCATGCCGAGGGCTGGGCGCTGTACGCCGAGCGGCTGGCGGACGAACTCGGCTGGTTCACCGGGCCTGGCGAGCGGCTCGGCATGCTGAAGGCGTCCGCGCTGCGGGCCGCCCGGGTCGTGATCGACTACGGCCTGCACCTCGACCTGCCGCTGCCGCCGGCCGAGGCGAAGCGACATGGTCCACAGTGGACGTTCGAGGTGGCGACCGAGGTGCTGCGCGACCGCGGCCGGATCGCCCCGCACCGGCTGCACGCCGAGGTCGTCCGCTACTGCGGCTGGCCGGCCCAGGCCAGCGCGTACAAGCTCGGCGAGCGCATCTGGCTGGCCGCGCGGGAAGACGCCCGGCGGCGCGCCGGTAGCAGCTTCGACCTCAAGCAGTGGCATACCCACGCGCTCTCGCTCGGCCCGGTCGGCCTCGGCCGGCTCGCCAACGCCCTCGGCGGTAGCAACGCCTGACCCGACTCGGCCGGCCGGGGGCGCTCAGGCCAGGCCGAGCACGCGGTCGAGCACCTGCTGGACGGCCGGCGCGGCGCGATCCCGGTCGGCATGGCCGAGCCAGGCCAGCTCGGCGATCTCGGCGGCGGCCCGCGGCTCGCCCCGGGACGCCCCGGTGAAGCAGGTCATCCGCACCCGGCGCGGCCGATCGAACCCGTGCGCCTCGTCCTCGACCACGAAAGCCGGCTCGGCCCGGTCGAGCACGACGCCGAGTTCCTCGAACACCTCGCGGGCGACCGCCTCGGCCAGCGTCTCGCCGGGCTCCGGCTTGCCACCGGGCAGGTAGAACCGGTCCCGACCACGGGTGCGCACGGCGAGTAGCTGGCCGTCCACGACCCGCACCCAGCCGACTGCGATCAACGGCTCCGACTCCGGCTGCACCCGATCATCCTCGCTCAGCGCGGCGGAATTGTCAGACCCCGCTGGCAGCATCGGGGCATGATCGGAACCTTGGAGAGCATCATCCTTGACTGCCCCGCCCCGGCCGTGCTGGCCCGGTTCTACGCCGAACTGCTGGGCCGGCCCATCGTCCGCGAGGATGCCGACTGGGTGACCCTCGACGGTGCCCCTCCGCTGGCGTTCCAGCTCGCGCCTGACCATCAGCCACCGAAGTGGCCCGACCCGGCGCACCCACAGCAGTTCCACCTCGACGTGCACGTGGGCGACATCGAGGCCGGCGAGAAGCAGGTGCTGGCGCTCGGCGCCACCAGGATCGGCCCGGGCGAGGGCAACTTCCGGGTCTACGCCGACCCGGCCGGCCACCCGTTCTGCCTGGTCCACGACGCCTGACCGCCCGTCAGTCGAACAGCACGATCGATCGGGCGCCCTCACCACGGCCCATCCGCTCGAACGCGTCGGCCGTGCCGGCCAACGTGGTCCGGTGCGTGATCAGCGGATCCAGGTCGAGCGCGCCGGACAGCACCGCGGCGGCCAACTCCGGCACTTCGCGGTCCGGGTCGGACGAGCCGTACACCGACGAACGCAGCGTGCGGGCCCAGTGGAAGAGGTCCAGCGCGCCGATGCAGACCAGGTCGTCCTTGCGGCCCATGCCGATGACCGTGACCTGGCCGCCGCGCCGGCTGCTGCGCCAGGCCGCCTGGATCGTCACCGACCGTCCGACACACTCGAAGGCGTGGTCGACACCACGGCCGCCGGTTCGCGCCCGCACCGCCTTGGGCAACGTTTCGTCCGAGGCCAGGAACTCGGTGGCGCCGGCGGCGAGCGCGAGCTCCCGCTTCGCCGGCGAGACGTCGGCGGCGAGCACCGGTGCGGCGCCGACCGCCCGGGCCGCGGTGACGGCGGCCAGCCCCACCCCGCCCAGCCCGATCACCAGCACCGAATCACCAGCCGTGACCCCCGCCGTGTTACGGACCGCGCCCATCCCGGTCAGCACCGCGCAGCCGAGCAGCGCCGCCGTCTCGAACGGCAGATCGGCCGGCACCGGGATCACCGCCGCCGCCGGCACGACCACCTCCTCGGCCAGCGCGCCGAGGCCGAGCGTGACGTTCATCGGCGTGCCGTCGGCCGTGGCCCCCCGGACCGCGGCCGGAGTCCCGGACGTCTCACACAGCCAGGGCTCGCCCCGCCGGCAGAACCAGCACTTCCGGCAGGCCGGCGACCAGTTCAGCACCACGTGGTCGGCCACCCTGACCCGGTCGACGCCGGGGCCGACCTCGGCCACCACGCCGGCCGCCTCGTGCCCGAGCACCAGCGGGAACGGCGGCGCCAGCGTCCCGTTCACCATCGACAGGTCGGAGTGGCAGACGCCGGCCGCCTGGATCCGCACCCGCACCTCGCCCGCACCCGGCGGCGGCAGGTGCACGTCCTCGACCGCCAGCCCTTGATCCACACCGCGGGCGACCAGCGCCTGCACCACGGTCCCGCCCGTCATCGCGCGCTCCGCATGCCCCGCATCATTCCGCTCCGGCGGCCGGTTCGCGCTGCGGCGTGACTGGTTCAGCGCTTGCCGATCGCCAACCGGAAGACCGGGTAGCCGCTGGCGATGGCAAGCAGTCTCCCGGTCCGACGCGTCCGGGCCGACGCCATTGAAGAACCGGCCGACCTCGAACTTCCACCGCTTCAGGTAGGCCCGCAGCAGCTCCGGCTTCTGCTCGTCAGCGAGCTCGGTCGCGGTGAACGGCTGCACCCGGCGGCCGACCAGCAGCTCGCCGTTGCCGGCCACCCGCAGGTTGCGCACCCACTGGACGTGCCCACGAGGCGCGACCAGGTACTTCTCGCCCTGGTAGGTGAGCAGGTTCACCGGATTCGTGCGCCATTCGCCGCTGCTGCGGCCGCGCACCCGCAGCACCCGGCTGCCCCAGACGCTGATGCCGAGCTTGGTCAACCCGATGACGGTCGAGTTGAAGATCCGGTCCGCCCGGCCGGGGCGGACGTTGCGGGGGGGGTCGGTCATCGCGGGCTCCTGATCCTTATCGAGAGCGGCGCTCTCTGTTGCGAGCAGTGCACACCTCTCGGTGGTGTTCTGTCAAGAGCAATGCTCTCGTCTCTGGCCACTGCTCTCACATTGATGGCACACTCGGCCCATGACAGCGATCCGGACGGCTCGGGACCGGGCCCGCGCCGAGCTCACCCAGGAGATCAAGGCGGAGGCGCGCCGCCAGCTCGCCGAACACGGCGCCCACCAACTCTCGCTGCGCGCGGTCGCCAAAGCGCTCGGCATGGTCTCCTCGGCCCTCTACCGGTACTTCCCGAGCCGCGACCAGCTGCTCACCGCGCTGATCATCGACGCGTACGACGCGCTCGGCGACGCCGCGGAAGCCGCCGACGCCGGCGTCGACCGGGCCGACCACCGCGGCCGCTGGCAGGCGGCCTGCCATGCGGTCCGCACCTGGGCCCGCGCCCACCCACACGAGTACGCGCTGATCTACGGCTCGCCGATCCCCGGCTACCGGGCGCCGCAGGACACCGTCGCGCCGGCCACTCGGGTCGCCCTCCTGCTGGTCGCGCTGGTCCAGGAGAGCCACGCCGCCGGCACCCTCACCACCCCCGCCGCGGACGCGGCACCCCTGCCACCGCAGGTCGCCGAACAGACCCGCCGGCTGGCCGAGACCATCGCCTCGGGGCTGCCACCGCTGGTCCTCGCCCGCGTGGTCCTGGCCTGGACCCAGCTCTTCGGCCTGATCAGCTTCGAGCTGTTCGGCCAGTTCGTCGGCAGCATGGACCCTGCCGAGCCGTTCGCCGCATACGCCACCGACCAGCTCGCCGACTACGTCGGCCTCCGCGCCGGTATCCCTGACTGACCCGCCGCCAGACTCTGGTAACCTCGCAAGGCGTCCCGCACTGGGGCGATGTGTCATGGCCACCAGGCCCCGTAGCGCAGCTGGTTAGCGCGCCGCCCTGTCACGGCGGAGGTCGCGGGTTCGAGTCCCGTCGGGGTCGCGGTATCCACCCGAGTGTCCCCCGGGCAGGTAGCTCAGTCGGTACGAGCGTCCGCCTGAAAAGCGGAAGGTCGGCGGTTCGACCCCGCCCCTGCCCACACACCACCTCTGACCAGCGCAGACGTCGATCCAGCGGGTCGCACCGTCGCTGTACCGCGCTGGAACAGAGGTAAACTATGCGAGTGTCGCCCGCTGGCCGGCAGCCAAAAGATCTTGCCGCCGGGCCGTACCAACCGGCCATCAGCAAGCTTCCGGCTGCACCTCGGCGCCGAGGGCAAGTCCCCCAAGACCATCCGGACCTACGTTGAGGCCGTGCAGTGGTTCGCGGCGGCACACCTCCGCGCCCAGCAGGACCGCGCCGACTGGACCGACGTCACCGACGAGGACGTCAAAATCTGGATGGTCTTCCTGCTCGACCGCTACTCGGACAGCTACGCGAACAACCAGTACCGGGCGCTACAGCAGTTCTTCAAGTGGTGGGCGGACGACGAGGAAGCCCCGAACCCGATGGCACGGCTCAAGCCACCGGCAGTCGGGGAAAAGGTCGTGCCAGTCTTCACCGAGGACGAGTTGATCCGGCTGTCGAAGACGTGCAGCGGCAAAACGTTCATCGACCGGCGAGACAAGGCAATCATCGAACTGTTCAAGGCGACCGGCATTCGGCTGTCCGAAATGGCAAGCATCACGTACGACCCGGACCACCCGGAGCGCGGTGACCTCAACATGGAAGACCGCGAAGTCCTGATCCACGGCAAGGGCCGCAAGGAACGCCTCGTTAAGTTCACCTACGACGCCGCCCGCGCGATTGACCGCTACCTACGTGTACGCGGCAAGCATGCCCGCGCGCACAGCCACACCCTCTGGCTCGGCGTGAACAACCGCGCCCCCATGACCGCGAACGGCATCTATCAGATGATCGCTCGCCGTGGCGCAGACTGCGGCGTGTTCGTCCACCCCCACAAGTTCCGCCACCACTTCTCGCACACTTGGCTAGACAAGGGTGGCAGTGAGGGTGACCTCATGGAATTGAACGGCTGGTCGTCCCCACAAATGCTCCGCCGCTATGGCGCCAGCGCCCGCAACGTCCGCGCCCGCCGCACCTACGACCGCATCATGACCGAGAAATAGCTATGGACTACTCGGTCGCGACCAGATACCTGGGGGACCAAGAGATCCAGCATCAAGGAGGGGCTTGGCCTTTGTGCTCAGCCATAGGCCTTCCTACCGTGGTGGTTCGTATGGGTCGGTACCAATCGTCCTCGCGAACTCACGCTCCAGATCAAACGCCGCCCTATTCGAGATGACGAATCGCGACGCCATGAACACCTGCGCTGAATTCTCACTCTGGACGAGCTCGTCCGTGAACGTTACCGGCGAAATGTGGCAGTCGAATCGGGAAATCCTCGCGTTACGCCATACGCCCTCGTCGGGATAGCAGTACATGACTACGTCCGGGGCAAGCGGATACACGACATATGTTCCTTCGGAAAGTATTCCCCTCTTTAGCCACATCCTGTTGTCTGCCGTGCGGAAGGCTACCGGATTGTCCGAGGTTATGAAGGGTGTGGAGGCGCTACTGCGACCAAACAGCCACGCGCAGTCTTCCACGCGATCCGCAAATCGCGAGACAAGTCCAGGATCCCACAACATTTCGGTGTGGAGGGCCCGGCGGTCACGTTCAGACTCGACGGCATGGCCGGCCGACTCGGAGAAGGCTACGAGTATTGATCGAGCATCCTCCGTTCGCAGGAACTGGAGCGCCAAGAATTGGCTAACGAGCCTCCGATTGATATCGGGCACAGGGATGAGGTCGCCTGACTCCCCTTGTCGGATCCAGTCGAGCCATTGACCGGTGATAGCCGAGACCTCAAATTCGAGATCCGCGAACTGCCTCTCCATAGTCAACGGGTCGTGGCCCCGTTCGGACAACTCGGGCAAGAGGTAGAAGTTCGACTCAGCTGCCACCGATCTTGGACCGGTGGGAAAGATTCGATCAGTATTTCGGTCCCACACCCATAGCCGTCCGGCAGAGTCGACGAACCTGCGCAGGTAGAATTGCGGCACATAGTGATGGAGCTTTGGATTACTCACAACTTTCGCCTCCCATGGGGCAGCAACGAGATTCGGCCCTCAGGTGCGACCATCGTCGCACGTCGAGGTTCCGGGCGGGTTCCTGGCGAGATGCGTAGGAAGCCGGTACCCCAATCATAGATCGGGGTACCGGCTTCGATCATTCTGGCCTGGACCTCCGAGCCTTAGCCGAACGGCGAGCCAGTTGGAGCATGTAGGCACGTTTGGCGTGTTCGGCTAGTTGGCGGCGTTTGGCGGGTGGGAGTTGGTTGTCGGGGTCGACTTGGCGTTCGAAGCGTTCGAGGAATTTGTCGCGGCCGGGTTGGGTGCGGGCGCGGCGGTCGGTGGTGCGGGACCAGGAGATGTGGGCGGCTATTCGTTTGTTGATGTCGGGCGTGGTGGCCTCCTTCCTGCCCCGGGCGCCGGCCCGCCGAGTGGCGGGCCGGGCCGGGTGCTGTTGGTGACGGTGGGTGGTTGTGTGCGCGTCCAGTCCGTCCGTCCGTGTGGCCTCTACGTGTGCAGGCGCGCGAGAGACGGCGGACGGACTGGACGGCGGACGATTACATTCCGTGGTTGGTGGGGTGGTGGACCGCTCGCCAATGGCCACGTTGGCGGGTCGGGGTCGCGCGGCCCTGGTCGGCCAGGTCGCGGAGTTGGTCGTAGACCCATGAGCGGCTTTTGCCGGTGACGGTGACCAGGTCGAGCACGGAGACCCCGTCGGCGCTGGTCTCGGCGGTCAGCCGTTCCCACAGCAGCCGTGCCGACTCCGGCGGCGCCGGCGGTCCGTCCGGCTGCGGGGTGCTCGGCGCATCAGGTGACCCCGGTCCGGCCGAGCGCGGCGGCACGGGGTCGGCCAGGGCCGGGCGACGGCTGGCCCAGTGGCGGGCGTGGTCGGCGATGTCGGTGTCGGTGATCAGGTAGGCCCGTGCGGGTCGGGGCACGGTGTGTTCGGGGTCGGACAGCAGGATCTTGCCGGGCGCGTCCAGCGTGTCGGCGCGCCAGCCGGCCGACCACGCTCCTTGACCGAGGATGAGGTCGGTGTCGCGGCGTTCGCGTACGCGTAGGCAGATGCGGACGTCCATCTGTGCGCGGGCGGCGCCGCCGCCCATGGCTGCCTGGGTTGGGCGTTGGGTGGCTATGAGCAGGTTGACCATCACGGCCCGGCCGACCCGGGCGAGTGAGTCGGCGATTTCCTTTGCTGTGTCGGGGAGTTCGGCGTACTCATCCACGACGATGATCAGCGCCGGGGTGGCTGGGGCGGGTTGCCACAGCCGCCCGAGGACGGTCGTCGTGCGCTGGTCGCGGACGGTCCGTGCGTCGGCCAGTAGCGCGATGGCGTCCTCTGGTGTGGTGGCCAGCCGCGCGAGGCAGCCGGCCCAGGGGCGTAGTTCCATCCCTCCTTTCAGGTCTACGCCCCAGATCACCACGTCCCGGCAGGCGACCAGCGCTGCGAGGATCACGTTCAGCACGCCGGACTTCCCGGATCCGGTCACCCCGCCGATGAGGACGTTGCGGTACGCCAGTCGGACGAGCACGGGTGAGCCGTCCTCGAACACGCCGAGCTCGACTGGGGTGAGCACCGATCCGGACCGGCCCGCATCTGCCCCGGCATCGGCCGTAGCGGTACGGGTACCGGGGATGCCGGGCCAGGCGACCGGTACGGCGTGCGGGTCGTGCTCGACCACCCGCAGTACCGCCCGGTCGGCCCGGGCCGGGTCGGGCTCGACCCGGACCGCGCCCGGCCGGACGCCGAGCGCCGATTCGATGGCGCCGGTCTGCGCGGTGGCGTGTGCGGCGGTCTGCCCCCGTCGCAACGCCAGGCGGGCCGTCCAGCCCCACCGGGTCACCACCGCCGAGGCCACGCTCGACCCGGGCAGGCCGATGGCGTCGGCGAAGGTGGGCCAGGCGTCGATGGTGCGTTCGACTCGGACGCGGGCGCGGCGGCGGTGGTGGAACCACCACGGCACCCCGCCGGTGAGCATGCCCAGGAACGCCACCGTCGGCAGCGGCGGTGTCCCTGGCCCGAAGGCGGTCGCGATGGTCAGCCACGACCCCGCGAGCCCGGTGAGGGCGGCGGCGTAGCGGCGTTCGGCTGGCCGGGCCGCTACCGGCCACCGGCCGGCCAGCCACCGGCCAACCCGCCACCGGCCGGGCCGCACGGCCAGGACCGCCGTAGCCGCCGCCGTCGCCACGGCGAGCGGTACGGCAAGCCCCGGGTGGCGTGCGTGTGCCCGGGACGCGCACAGCCCCAGGGATAGCGTGACGGTGAGCGGCGCGAGTTCTGAGCGGTACCGCCAGGCGGCGCGGCACAGTGCGATCAGGACGGCGCCGCGGTCGTCCTCGGTCACCAGCAGGACGGGTGCTGGCCCGCCGTACCGCCCGCCGTACCGGCGGCGCGGATGGTGCCGGTACCGGGGTCGGGTCACCAGCGGCCCCGGTGCTCGGCGGCCACGTGCTCGGCAAGCTCGGGCAGCTCGTCGCGCAGGTACGACAGCGGGTCGGCCTCGCCGTCCCGGTCGGCCCCGAGCGCTGCGCGCGTAGCGGCTACCAGGTTGGCGTAGCGGCGACGGGTGGCGACCAGCGCCAGCCACAGCCTGTCCACTTCGGACAGCAGGGCCGGGACGTCGGTGACCGAGTCGACCAGCGCGGCGCGGAACGCGGTCCGGTCGTTGCCGGTGGTCAGGATGGCCCGGTACCGGGCGGACACGGCGGCCCGGTCGATGCGCAGCCGGGGCAGCCGGGGCCGGACAGCCGGCGGGGTGGGAGCCGGTGGGGTCGGGACCGGCGGGTCGGTGTGGACGGTGGGCGGGGTGGGGCGGGTGTTGGTCAGGGGTGATCTCCTCTCATTCGGGGACAGGGCACGGTGTTCGTGCTCGGTCAACGGCGGTTCCTTCCTGGGGGACGGTGGGCGGGCGGCCGGGCCTACTGGCCGGTGATCAACCGGGCCAGCGCGGTAGCGGCGGCGGCGATGGTGGGTGCGAGTTGCGTGGAAGCCAGGTAGAACCCGCACAGCACGCACACGACCGCGTGCCAGGCGCGGAGTCCGGCCCACCGGCACAGCACGACCACCGCGACCGACAGCAGCGCCACGGCCGAGACGGACAGCACCAAGGGCGATTCACCTCCTCTCCGCAGAGTTCCGAGTCACGCTGACGACTCATCCTAATGAGTTGTCGAGTTCAGTAGAGCACTGGACATGACCGGTCGCAAGAGCTTATTGTGATGAGTCGAGAGAATCACCCGACCGGAGCAGTCCGGCGACCGTAGGGAGGGGCCGATGCCCAAGGCGGCCAACGCCTCGAACCAGAAGACCGCCCCCGCCCGCCGAACCGGCCGCGTGGCCGGCGGGCCGGTCAAGTACCAGCAAGTCGCCGACGCCATCCGCGCGGCGATCGTGTCCGGCGCTCTGCCCCCGGCCAGCGCGCTGCCGTCCGAGACCCAGCTCATGGCCGAGCACGACATTTCCCGGCCTACCGCCCGCGCCGCGATCGCCGCGCTCAAGGCGGAAGGGCTGATCACGGTCCTGCACGGCAAGGGAGCGTTCGTCCGCCCAGCCTCCGACCGGCCCGCCCACACCCACGAGCGGGCCGTCACCACCCGGCCCGGCCCGCGCGGCTCGATCCTCTACGCGGACGCGGACACCGAGGCGGACGGCTGGACCGTGGTCGGCGAGCCCGGCCGGTACGCCACCACCGCTACCCCGGACATCGCGCTCGCGCTCGGCGTGGCCGAGCACACCCCGCTGGTCGTGTTCGAACGCCTGCTGGCCAGTCCGGCGGGGCGGCGGCTGTCGTGGCGGCTGTACCTGCCGCTGGCCGTGCTCGCGGCGGCCCGGCTCGACCCCGACAGCACCCCGACCCCGGCCGACCTGTACGCCGCGCTCGCCCGGAAGGGCGGACCGCTGCACTGGACCGACCACGTCCGCGCCCGCATGCCCGCACCCGACGACGCCACCGCCCTGCACATCCCCGACGGCACACCGATGCTGGTCACCCGCCGTAGCACCCACAGCCCGGACGGCGCCGTACTGGCCGTGGAAGACAGCAAGATCAACGCCGACGACGCGCAACTCGCCTACCGCGTCGACCCCACCCCCGCTCCGGCCGAGCCGGAGACGGCGCGGCCCCGCCGCCGGCAGTAGCCGGCAAGCGGGGCCGCCCTACGTTCACGCTGCCGCGCTAGGTGGGTGGGTCGGCACACTGTGCCGCGCCGGACCCTCCGGGGGTGCCAGCAGCGAGCACAGCCGCTCCACAGCGGCAGGCGGCAACGCCAGCCGCACCAGCGGCCCCCAGGCAACGTCCAGCGTCGGCACGATCTCCAGGTCATCGACCGGCAACCCGGCACCGGCCAGCCCCGCACGTAGCCGCTCGGCCATCCCACACGCCACCTCGTAGGCAGCGATCAGCCGCCCCAGGTCACCCGGCCCGAGCGCCTGCAACTCCAGTCCCTCCACGTCCATATCCCGGCCTCCTCCCACTCGGCGGAGGCATCCGCGTTGCGCTGTCTGGTCTAGACAGGCGACACGAAGACCCCCGATACCATCGGTATCGGGGTGAGAGCCCCAGCCGGGCCGCCCAGGTCCTTGCCAGGTAACGGGGCGGCCCGGCCTCATTCGGGCGGCACGGGCCGGGCGGGCGGTGTGCGCGACGGGTGTCTACGCCCGCCCGACCCGTGCCTAGAAGCCACCGGCACGTACCGGCGCGCGGTGGCGTCCAGCGGACACGGGCGGCGGTGTGGTGGGAAGCCTGGTCACCGAGACCTCACCAGCACCGCCGACCCGTGCCCAGGGAGCGGCAACCGTTGCGCTCCCGGTTCGCACGGGCCAGCCGACACGGAACGCCCTGCCCGGCGCCCTGCCGACCCGTGCTCGAAGCGGCCCCGTCCACGTGGCCGCTCCGGTCCTGCTGCTCTGCTACGCCACGGCCGGGTCACCGCACTTCCAGCACTTCGCCCGGGCGTCCCTGTTCACTCCGCACTTCGGACAGGTGATCGGCCAGATGATCAACTCGCCTCCTCAGCCGTGCTCCGCGCGGACAGGCGGCGTTGGTAGACCTCGTCACGCCAGTCATCCGGCACGACGATCAGGTCCAGTACCGGCCGACCCTCCACACGCGACTGAGGCCGGTTGGTGAACCCGACGACCAGTTGCCGCCCGGTGTCCTGGTTGAAGATCAGCAGACTGTCTGTCCACACGGGAGGGTCGGCCAGCAGGTCGATAGCCTGCGCCCGGGACAGTCCCTTGACCGGGTAGCCCTCCCGCGCCCGGCCTTGGACGTCATGGATGTGGGCGGCGAACACCGTTGACCCCCAACCCCAGACCACCCGCGATCCCCGGCTCGGTATCCGCCACCGGCCACCCCCGGGCCGTCACGTCCAGCGCGACCCACCGCTCCCGCCGGCCGGTGTCGAACAACGCCACCCCGGCCGTGCCAGAAGGCGGTACCAGCAGTAGCGGCCACCCATCCGGGTCGGTGGTCGTGTGGATCACCTGTTCATCGGCCAGCGCCAGCGGCCACGCGTCGGCCGGGTCGGCCAGCGTGGCGCGGTCCGGGCCGTGCACGGCGAACCGCCGCCCATCGACGCCCACACCGACGACCCCGGACGCCACCATCAACAGGACCGCAGTCCCCGGCGGTTCACCGGGCGGCACAGCGAGCACGACCTGATCACGGCCCAACCGCACCGGCAGCCGGTCGGACCCCAGGAACACCATCACGGCCAGCCGCAGCCTGCGTGCCGACCCCGCCGAGCCCGGCACCGGCGTGCTGGCCGGATACTGCGCGCTCAGCCTGCGGTACTCCTGCTCGACCCGCGCCGCTTCCCATCCGACCAGCAGATCGGCCAGCGTGGCCCATGTCTGACACGGCCCGCCACCGGCCGACAAGCGGCAGTCCCGACACCGCCCCGCCACCCCCGGCCGGTGCATCCGCACCAACTGATCGACCAACAACGTCACCCGCAGACCCGACACACCCTCCACCCGGCCGTCCTCGGCCAGCGACCGACGAAAGCCCAGCAGGAACGCATCCACCAGCGCGGTACGCGGATCGGCGACCATCACGACACCCCCGGCCCGGCCCACACCCACGCGGGCGCCACCCCGGCCGCCGGCAACGGCGCCGCGCTGCGCCCCGGCAACAACCCCGCCACGAACCCCGGCACCCGCCACGCCGGCCGGCAGGCGACCATCACCCGCTCCTCGCGAGCGAAGGTCCGGCGGCTCCCGTCGTCAGCGCAGATCGCCACGACGCCCGCGACCGGTTCCCGCTGAACCAACAGCACCGATTCGCCACCGGCCAGAACGTCACCCTCGGCCAGTAGCCACGCCTCCACACAGGCTGGCTCCGCAGTCACGCCTGCCACGTGGCACCACAGTTCCCGCACGACAACTGCGAACCGAACGACACCGCCTGATCCGCGCCGCAGCGCGGGCACAGTGACGGCGCGCTTGCTCGGACTGCCGATACCGGTCCTTGTGGGTCCGGGACCGGCTGATCGGGCCGCGCGACGATGATCATGGTCTTGGGCTCCCTTCCGCTCCGGTTGCTATGCCGCGCGCTGGAAGACCGGCTACGTCAGGGACCGACCGTCCGAGCGACGAGAAGGGACGTTAAGTGCCCGACTGCCCCGCAACCCGCACAGTCAGTGCGGGCCGCTAGGCCGGACAGATTGTGCGGTGCGCGGCAGGCTCAGTCCGTACTCTCGTTCCTAGAGACGGGGGTGTCAGGGCCGCGCCCGGAGACCGCACAGCGACGGAGGCGGGGGCATGGAGCAGGCAGACTCGATCGGCAAGCGGATCGCGGAATACCGGAAACTCAAGGGCTGGAATCAGCGGCAACTCGCGGAGCGCGCGGGCTATTCGTTGTCGCAGATCGAGAAGATAGAACGCGGTGTCCGGGGCGTGGAGCGTTACTCAACGCTGCACGTGTTCGCCCGGGCCCTGGGCGTGGACGTCGCAGAGCTGACCGGCGAGGCGAGTCGTACGCGGAAACAGAAGGAGCACGCGACCGTTCCAGAGATACGGCGCGTCCTCACGGCAGTACCGTACGGAATCGAAGATGGGCCATTCCGCACCACGGCCGAACTCCGGCGGGACGTTCAGGCTGCGATAGCTCGCCGCGAACTTGGCAAGTACACCCGATTCGGCGAGGACTTCCCCGTCCTACTAGAGGAACTCTTTCGAGCGTCGGCGGCTACGCCGAGCGAAACAGCCGAATTGCAAGGCCTCATAGCCGAAACACTCCACAGCGGTTCGATCCTGCTCCGCCGACTCGGTTACGTCGACCTGGCATGGATCGCCGTGCAACAAGCACGGGGAGCCGCAGTCCACTCCGAGGACCCGCTACTGCCCGTCGCCAACGACTGGCACCTAACGGAACTCTACATGCGGAACGGCAACGCACCGCGGGCACTTCGAGTCGGCGAAGAAGCGATTAGACAGCTAGAAGCCGAGCATCTCTCCGGCGAGCCGTCCCCACGGGCGCTGAGCCTGCTCGGCACACTTCACCTCATCCGTTCAATGACCGCCGCGCAGAATGTCGACCGCCAAGAAGTCGACGAGGCGCTGAATTCCGCCGCGCAGGCAGCCGAACGGAACGGCCGGGACCGGGACGACTACCAATCCCAGTTCGGCCCGGCGAACGTGGCGATATTCGGTGTTGCCACCGCCGTGGAGATGGGTGACGGGAACCTGGCCGTCCGACGTGCGAAGCGAGTCGACGCGGACGCCATCCCCTCCCGCGAACGGCAGGCCCGCTACCTCATCGACGTAGCACGGGCTTACTCGCAGATCGGCAAGGACGCCGCCGCCCTACAGATCATCATAGAAGCCCACAAACGGGCACCCGAATACGTCGGCAACCACGTCATGGGCCGCGAAGTCGTCGCGAAACTCCTCGAACGCGAACGCCGCTCAATCACACCCGGCCTACGCACCCTCGCAAAGAAGATGGGAATCGCGTGACCGACAACATTCAAACGTCACCCTGGCGCCGAACCTCCTCCCGCCCGATCTACGAAAACCCATGGTTCAGCGTCCGCGAAGACCAGGTCATCCGCCCCGACGGCACAGCCGGAATCTACGGCGTCGTCGAACTCCCCCAGTACGCCGGAATCGTCGCAATCAACGACCGAGCCCAGGTCGCGATGGTCCGTCAGTGGCGCTACCTCTACGACGAATCATCGCTGGAAGTTCCAGCCGGGAACGCCGCCCCAACCGACGCGACACCCCTGGACGCCGCCCGCCGCGAACTCCGCGAAGAAACCGGCCTGACCGCCCGCACCTGGAAAAGCCTCGGGCGCGTCCGATACAGCGCGGTGACCAACGTCGGCCACCTCTACCTCGCAAAAGACCTGACCGCCGCCCCAGACCGGCCGAGCAGCGGTGACGACTGGACCGAGCTGATCTGGCTCGACTACTTCGACGCGATATCACGCGTGCTCGCGGGCGAGGTAATGGAATCAACCAGCGTTTGCGCCCTCATGAAAGCCGAAGCCCTCCGCCAACGCGGCGACTGGTCGCTGTCCGACTGACACATGCAGCGAGTTCCGATGATCAATTGCCCGCCCGCATGATGATGCTTGAGTTATCTCGCCTGGCCGGCGCCGCTCGGATAACCTGATTCACAGGGTCGATGTAGGCTCGGAAATTCCAAATGCCACTGCTAGCGGCTTCCTCGCCATGTGCTTTTCTAGTTCCTCTGCTACGTGCTTTAGAGCTGACTCGACACCAAATCGAGCGGTAACATCAGCGATATGGCAATAGAATAGGTTCGTACCGCCCGTCAGATAGAGCGAGCTACTGGCTTCGTCGTCATCCACCAGAAAGTCAACCCGGTTGCAGTTGTTGGATAGTTTCACGTGCGTCGTCGCACCAAAGGCCCACTGCATGACTAGCAGGTTTGACCTGGCACTGGCCGTCCCAAAGGTCGGAAATAGTTGTATGCCGGTCAGGGAAATGAACGCGTCTGCGACAAGTGGTGGACGTCCTCCCTGTCGCAGATGCATCTCTACTGTCGTGCTCCCGACTACACCCGCCGCCTCAACGGTGCCGGCATCACGGGCAAGTTCGAGCTTCTCTTTTGCAGTAACCCATTTGCTGCCAAACGACTCCCATCCAGACAGGGCAACCCGATAGTTCAATTGCCGCTGTCTGTGCCGCCGTGCGGAGAGTAGGCCCATGTCGTATTCCTTTGACGATGCATTTCTGCGCTAAGACTCGTAGCCTACAGCGCTCGCTAGCTATCGAGGGCTCAGATCGCGCCATCGCTGCTGCTGCACTGCCGCCGATCAGGCCGGGCAGCGCCGCCGGCGAGGTCCGAGTCGCGGGCGTTCGGGCGAGGCTGACACAGCCGCCCGTGCGCGGTAGCCTGCCTAGAAGGCAATCCGCTTGTTCGCGGTGCGCTCGTCAGGATGGTGCAAACGCGCAGGTCTGAACAGCGCTAGGGCGTTTTGACCTGAAAAGCGGAAGGTCGGCGGTTCGACCCCGCCCCTGCCCACACCACCTTTGACCAGCCAAAACAAGGCTGGCAGTCTGGCCTGAGTTGGTCCCGTCCGGCCGCATCTGTAGCAACGGCTCTGTGCGGTAGGCCGTCCGTGGAAGCGGTTGCACCCCGTCCGGCAGTACCGACGATCGGGCCTGTACGTGCACTGCGGCGGGTGGGCCGGGGCGACCGTTGCGGGCTTCGTCGATCTCGCCGTCGCCGGCCAGTGCGAGGGTGCACCGGGCGTCGAGCCGGGCCTTGCTTGCGACAGGCAGGGCGACGGGCGCCTGGTTGACGCCGAGTCGCGGCGATCTGATGCCGCTGGCTGTGGAGACCCAGCCAGACTCGATTGCATTCGGCGGCTGTTCAACCGCGGTAGACGGGCGTCGACCCTGATGCCTCCGCAGGTCGCGCCGAGTGGGGAGCCAAGGAACCGCCCATCTGAGCCGTTAATTGCCTTGACGTGACGAATCGGTCGATGATATCCATATAGGATATTCGTCTCTAGAGAATGGAGATTGCATGTACTACCGTCGCGTCGCCTGCATCCTTCTGGCGATAGTTGCCGTCTGTTTGCCGACGTCTGCATCCGCTCAGAATTTCGATAGCGCCGATAGCAGCCCGCAGTGGGGGATCGATGCCTCGGCTCAGTCGGACTCCACTCTCGCCCCGTGGCAGTGCTTCGGGTTCGCGGTTGGCCCTCAGCGTGAACAAGACACAGTCGGTAAGTACATCTTCTTCGGCGGTCGGCAGCAGTGCACGATCATCGTTTCACAGACGGTCGACGTCTACCTGGAAAGGTTGATTGGCGGAGATTGGGTCGCCGTCGCCCACGTATTCAAGGCCGGCGTAGGCAACATTCTCCAGGGAACCGGCGATTCGCCTTACTGTTCAGATACAACGACCAACACCTACCACATCGAAGCGTTCGGTACGGCGAATGGAATCCACGCCACCCCTTGGCCGTATGTCGGACCTAATGTGAACCTGGCCTGCCGGATCAACGCCTTCTAGTCCGCTCCGTCTCGTGGGAGGTAGGGTGCGGAGGTCCGCAACGGGCCTCCGCGCCCTACATGGCGACCCGGGAGTCGAAGTGCCTGCATTCGTGGCCCTAACTGCGCCAATCCTTCTAGCCGACCAGGATGGCGTGACACTCTGGTGTTCCGGTGTCACCCGAGTAGGCGAAACCATTTTCGTTCCGCTCGTTGCTGTGAAACGCCCGGACGCCCCCGCACGAGCCGCAGATCTACTCGCCGTCTTTTGTGATCCCAACTCCGAGCAGCGGATTCGTGTCTATCTCGCCTCATCGATCGATCCGACCGCTACGGTTCCACTTCGAGGCGAGGCGGGCGGCACGGACAGGTCGGTCATGGGGCTGTACGAGACTCGTCAACCGGTGACCGATCTCGCCGGCCAGATGCTGCACGTCGACTCTCCCATCCTGGCAATCAAGACTTCGGTTCCCCTTCTCCCACAAGCCGGAGGCTGAGTCGGGTATGGCTCGATGCGGGGCGCAGACAATCGGCAGACATCGTCGACTTTGACCGGCGGGACCCGGCAATAGAGGTCCCGCCGGTCAGTCCGCTTCCAGTCAGTTCAGGCGCTCGTCCAGGCGCTCCAGCGCGGCTCGCTTCTCCTCCAAGGAGACGTGCGCGTAGATGGTCATCGTGACGTCGATGTCCGCGTGCCCGACGATGTCGCGCACGATGTGCGGCGGCGTCTTGAGGGCCAGCAGGAGCGTGACGCAACTGTGCCTGAGGTCATGGAGTCGCATGGTGCCGAGCCCGGCAGCCGCACGGAGCGGGTACCAGCTTCGACGGAGGTTGTCCGGCTCGATCGGCGTGCCGGTGGCGGACGTGAACACGTAGCCGGTTCGCGTCCACTTCGTGCCGGCTTCCCGAGCTGCCGCGTCCTGCTGCTCCCGGTGGTCCTTGAGTGCCTCACCGCAGCGACCGAGCAGCGGAAGCGCGCGATGCGAGCGTGAGGTCTTCGGCGTCACCGCACGAAGTTCGCCGTCTACGCGCTGGAGGTTCCGCCGAACCTCGATCGTGCCGGCCTTGAAGTCGATGTCCTCCCACTGGAGTCCGAGTAGCTCGCCTCGGCGTAGCCCGAGGAACAGCGCTAGAACGTAGAGCGCGTAGAGCCGATCCGATTGGGCTGCCGCGAGCAGCTTCCGCGCCTGTTCGGTGCTCACGCCTCGGTTCACCTCATACCTGACTTTTATCACGATCAAGATCATCTGGAGTGCTCGGGTCGCTGACCTGCGGTGTTGCTGGTCGATCCGGTCCAGCTTGGCGTCGAAGTCGGGGTCGGTCGACTGCTTCCACGTCCGGGTGCGCTGGAAGGTGATGTCGGCCGCGTGCAGCACCTGCCGCAGGCGTTCGCGGCCAATCCGTACCTCGCGCGCGGGCTGGACGCGCCCGGTCAGGCCAGGCTCGGTATGGCCGAACGAGCCGGACAGGTAGGCGGCCAGCTTGCGCAGGCTCCAGCGGGTGAACGGCAGGCCGAGCTTCTTGGGTCGGGTGGTGGCCGTCGCGACGATGAACACGATGTCCTCGTCACTGATCAGGCGGGGACGGCCTCCCGCCCACTGAGGGTCCAGCGCATGCAGCCCCCTGGCATTGAACGCATGGATCACGTCCCGGACGGTGTCTTCATCGGCGGCAACCAGCCTGGCGATCGCAGCCACCGGTGCCCCAGACGCCGACGCCATGATGATCAGCGCCCGCCGGACCCGGACCGACCCGTGCTTGCCACGCCGCACGATCCGCTGCAGCCGGCGCCCCTCATCCTCCGACAGGCGTCGAGCCCGGACAGGTTCAGC
Organism: uncultured Actinomycetota bacterium; assembly: GCA_963714145.1. GTDB lineage: Bacteria > Actinomycetota > Actinomycetes > Mycobacteriales > CADCTP01 > JBBWZH01. The sequence goes on from OY970235.1 coordinate 7,301,276, forward strand.
CATCACACACCCACTCTCACGCAACCAGTGAGACCGAGCCTGCGATCACCAGCGACAGAACAAAAGGATCAAGACCGGCGTGTCGCCAGCCGGCGAACGTTCGTGGTCAGCGCACTAGGCAAGATCCGCCCGGCGTTTGGCCGCGGTGAAGGCGAGGAACTCCTCTAGCTCCTGGTCCGACTCGAACAGGTCCGGCCGCGCCATCTCCGCCAGCGAGGTGACCGGCTTGACGCCCCGCCGCCGCGCCAGCTCGTCCAGCGACAACGACTCCGCGCCCGGCTCGTCGGGGTCCAGGTGCTCTGCATTGGTCGTCACCGCTACCACCTCCGTACCTCGTGACCAGTGTGCCATCCGGTCGTCCGTCCAGTGTGGTCGATCTTGACTGTCGTCTCACGCCCGGGCCGGCCCACGCCACCGCTGACTCTCACCACGCGCGTCCGGCGCGCGTCAACGGCGCTCGCCCTTCGGGATGGCCTTCGGCCACCGTGCTCGGGTGGAAGTGCTGGTGTACATGCGCGATCCGCAGGTTCGGGAGCGAGAGCGCCGAGTGAGTAGATCACTGGCGCGGTTCTCCGGGTGGTGCTTGCGGACACCGCCGCCTGACTTGGTGGTCTGCGGCACTGTCAGTCGTCGATCGACTGGTAGACGGCGGTCCAGAAGTCCTGCGATCTCGGTAGCCGTCTGGTCGCCGGCGTGTGCGCGCTGCAGGATGAGGATTGCCGTCATGTCTTCGGCGGGGTCGGTGTACCAGGCGGTGCCGTAGAAGCCGGGCCATCCGTAGCTGCCGACCGAGGGGCCCAGGTGGGTGCGGCGGGTGCGGACCGACATTCCGAAGCCCCAGCCCATGGTGTCGAAGTACCCCGGCCAGAACCCGGAGGCCGCCTTCTGCGCCGGGGTTAGCTGGTCGCTGGTCATCAGTGTCACCGCCGGCCGGGAGAGCACCCGCTCGCCGTGGTGGGAACCGCCGGCGAGCAGCGCCGTGGCGAAGGCGAGGTAGTCGTCGGCGGTCGAGACGAGCCCGCCGCCACCACTTTCGAACGCCGGCGGCCGGCTCCACCGCCCGTCGGGGGCGTCTTCGACGACCGGCGCACCGGTGGCGGCATTGTCACGCTCGTACGCCGTTGCCAACCGGCCGATGCTCCCGCCGTCCACGCTGAAGGCGGTGTCCTTCATCCCGAGCGGATCGCAGATCCGCTCGCGCAAGGCATCCCCGAAGGACATGCCGGTGGCCCGGGCGATGAGCACACCCGTCACGTCGGCGGCGGTGTCGTACATCCAGCGCTCACCTGGCTGGTGGACGAGCGGGAGCGTGCCGAGCCGGCGGATCCACTCGTCCGGCGGCGGCGCGCCGAGTGTGCTCAGCGCGTCGGCGATCGGGACCGTGCCCGGCTCGGCCGGGACCATGCCGGTGCCGAGGGTGTAGGTCAGCAGATCCCGCACCGTGATCGGGCGTGCCGCCGCAACGGTGTCGTCCAGTGGCCCGTCCGGATCGGCGAGCACGGTCATGTCCGCCAGCTCCGGCAGGAGGTCGTCGACCGGGTCATCGAGGCGGAGGGTGCAGTCCTCGACGAGCGTCATCGCACACGCGGCGACGATCGGCTTCGACATCGAGCCCATGCGACAGATCGTGTCGCCCGCCATCGGCGTCCCCGACCCTGCGCCCTCGAACGCGAGATTGCCCGTCGCTTCGATGTGCACCTCGCCGTGCCGGGCCAGGACGGCCAGCGCACCCGGGACGAAGCCGGAGTCGACGTGACCCTCGAGCAGCTCCCGCACCCGACCCAGCCGTCTCGACGAGAAGCCGCCAGCAGTCACCCGTCTCCTCCTCATCTGGTCCGTCCGCAAGCTACAGGTTCAAGTGCCGGCGACCTCGTCTGGGCATGCGGTCCTCTGACCAGGCGAAATGCGATCTGACCGGCCCGGGATGCGTCGTGCGGCGCAGAATGGCGCGGTGACGCCCGCCCGACGCGGGTGTCCCGGACGAGGCGCGCCGTACCCGGTCAGCGACAAGACGGCGGGAGATGGAGCCCGCGATGCTGTACCAGGTCGTCCAGGTGGCCGGTTCGCTGCTGATCTTGGGGGCATTCGTCGGTGCACTTCTCGGCCGCGTCGATCAGGCGAGCTACCGCTACCTCATCTTGAACGCGGTGGGTTCGGCAGTGCTCACGGTCACCGCGGTCATCAACGTCGAGTGGGGTTTCATCCTGCTCGAAGGCGTGTGGGCGCTGGTGTCGCTGTACTCCATCGCGCGGAAGTCGACGGGCGGAACGGTGGCAGCGCACTAGCGGGGCCGCGCGCGTCCCGGGACGACCTCGAACACCGACCAGCAGATGTCGTTCCGCAACCGCTGGTCGTCGAGTACGAGCTCGCGAATCGCCGCCGGAAGCTGGTCGCGCTGCCACCGGCACTCAAGTCGCCCGACGCGCTCGCCCGCTCCTGCCGGCGCGGCAGCGCGCACGGCCTTGATCGCATAGGCGGCCGCCCCGAGCTCATGCGCGGCGACGTGAGCGACAACCGCCGCCTGGCCGGCAGCGTAGGCGGCATGGCGTGCTGCCCCACGCAGGTCTCTGGCCGCGGCCATTGCGTGGCCGCCGGCCGCGCGAGCCTGCGACATCGTGATCTCGCCGTGCGCCCAGGCGCGGGCCCGCTCAATGCCCTGCCTCGGCCGCGGGTCGTCGGGCCGCGCCGACTCGAACCGGTCCAGGACGTGCTCGGCGCACGATGCCGCCCACAGGGCAAGGAGGTGATGATCCGAGTCGGTGAGGGTCCCACCGCGGCGGATCGTCACGAAACGAAGGTCGCGGTCCTTCGGCAGGATCACGCCAGCACCCCTTCTCGCGTCCGGCGGTCAGGGCAGTGGGAGGCGGGTGATGACCTCGCCGTTGCTGTCGAATTCACCGGTTGGTGCGAAGCCGAGGCGGGCGTAGAAGCCGGCTGGGCCGTCGGGTTCGGCCACGTAGCTGGTCAGCAGTTCGGTGCCGCCCTCGGCGCGGACGAGTTCCGCGACCTGGCGGACGACCTCGGCGCCGTAGCCGCGGCCCTGGTGCCGGCGGTCGATGAGCAGCCTCCACAGGAACCACGGGCCGATGATGTCCGGTGGCTGCGGCCGCACGTTCCAGCTCAGCAGCACGAACCCGACCGGCTCGTCGCCCGCGTAGACCGCGCGGTACCACGGGTTGGCTTGCGGGTACTCGGCGGCATCGGCCAGCGCGACCCGCACCGATGCGACGAACCGCTCCTGCCCCGGCGCTACCCGCAGCGCCAGGATCGCGTCGCGGTTCCGGTCGGTGATCTCGCCGAGGGTCACGACCACGGCGGCCAACCTACCGCCGACCGCGTCGAGGCGCGCCCGAGTATCGCCGCCCGGGACGCGGCCTCAGTGCGGGTCGGGCAGTTCGGCCAGCCGGCGGCCCAGGTAGCGCCGCTCGGTGTCGCTGCCGGTGCCGGCCAGCGCCTCGCGGTAGGCGGCCGCCGCCTCGGCCCGCCGGCCGAGCCGGCGGAGCAGGTCGGCGCGGGTGGCCGGCAGCAGGTAGTACCCGGCCAGCGCGCCGGTGGCGGCCAACGCGTCCACGATCGCCAGGCCGGCCGGCGGACCCTCGGCCATCGCCACCGCGACCGCCCGGTTCAACTCGACCACGGGATTGGGCGCGAACTCGAGCAGGCGGCCGTAGAGCAGCGCGATCTGCGCCCAGTCGGTGCTGGCGGTGTCCGGCGCCGAGGCGTGGCAGGCCGCGATCGCCGCCTGCACCTGGTAGGGACCGGGCCGGCCGCGGTGCAGTGCGCTGTCCAGGATGGACAGTCCGGTGTGGATGGTCTGGCTGTCCCAATTGGACCGGTCCTGCTCGTCGAGCGGTACCAGGTCGCCGGCCGGGTCGAGCCGGGCGGTGCGCCGGGCGTCGTGTAGCAGCATCAGCGCGAGCAGGCCGGCGGCCTCGGGCTCGTCCGGCAGCAGCGCGACCAGTACCCGGGCCAGCCGGATGGCCTCGCCGGTCAGGTCGTGGCGGACCAGGTCGGCGCCGGCGCTGGCCGCGTAGCCCTCGTTGAACAGCAGGTACAGCACGGCCAGCACGGCCGCGAGCCGGGCGGGCAGCAGGTGGCCGGGTGGCACCCGGAACGGGATGCCGGCGTTGCGGATCTTGTTCTTGGCCCGGACCAGCCGCTGCGCCATGGTCTTCTCCGGCACCAGGAACGCCCGGGCGATCTCCGCGGTGGACAGCCCGGCCAGCGTACGCAGGGTCAACGCCACCCGGGCCTCCATCGACAGCGCGGGGTGGCAGCAGGTGAAGATCAGCTCCAGCCGATCGTCCGGCATCCGGCCCGGACCGGCGCCGGAGCCAGCGGTGTCCACACGCGACACCTCCATCCTGGCGACCTCGCGCAACTTGACGGCCTCGACCGCGCCGCGCCGCAACCGGTCCACCGCGCGGTTGCGGGCGGTCGTGGTCAGCCACCCGCCGGGGCGGCTCGGGACGCCATCGACCGGCCACCGCTCCAGCGCCCGCGCGAACGACTCCTGCGCGCACTCCTCGGCGAGGTCCCAGTCGCCGGTGAGCCGGATCAGCGTCGCGACGATCCGGCCCCACTCCTCGGCGTAGACCGCGGCGACCGTCTCGGCCGCCGCGGCACCCGCCCCGCCTACTCCGTCCAGAACGGCCGCAACTCGATCACGCCGCGCCAGGCCATCTCATGCTTCGCGGCCACCTCGATCGCCTCGTCCAGATCCGCGCATTCCAGCACATCGAACCCGGCGATCAGCTCCTTGGTCTCCACGTACGGCCCGTCGGTGACCAGCAGCTCGCCGTTCCGGACCCGGACCGTGGTCGCGTCCGCCTCCGGCCGGATCCGGTCGCCCAGCAGCCGGACACCCTTGGCGTCGTACTCCTTCACCCACTCCTCGATGTCGGGCGCCTTGGCGTCCGCCGGGACCGGGGTGCTGTCCACACAGACCAACATGAGATACCGCACGGGTTCCTCCTCGATCGTCCGTCGGCAGCCAGCCCGCCGACCAGCCACACGACGAACAGCCCCGCCCCACATCTACCACCCGCCCGAAACAAGTCACCCCGAGCCCACCCACCCGAGCGTTCTACATCTGTAGGACAGTTGTAGAACACTGGTGGTAGCGTTGGCGGTGTGGCGAAGACGATTGGCTTCCGGCCGACCGATGAGGACGAACGGATCCTCAATGCTGCGATGCGCCCCGATGAGCGCACCAGCGACGTGATCCGCCGAGCCCTTCGGCTGCTTGAGCGCGAGGTCTGGCTCAGCCAGGCCCGCTCGGATGCGGAGCAACTTGCCGGCGAGGATCTGAGCGGCGAGGCTGATGCCTGGTGATCCGCGGCGCGGTGTACCGCGTGGATCTTGGTGAGGCCAAGCGCGGGCACGAACAGCGTGGTCGACGCCTGGGGCTCGTGTTGAGCCCGAGTTCGATGCCGTGGACCGTGGCCACCATCGTCCCCACCTCGACGACAGCACAGCCAGCCGTGTTCCGGCCGGCCTTCGAAGTCGACGGCCAGGAAACCAGGTTCCTTGTCGATCAGATCCGCAGCATCGACACCGACTACATCATCGGCGGCCCGGTCCACTATCTCGAACGCGACGAGCTGGCCGAGGTTGACCATGCGGTCGCGCTCTACCTCGGCCGGTGAGAGCCGAGACTGGTCGGTGGCGCTAGGGGTCATTCGAGGGCGCGGCCGCCGTCGACGACGACGCGTTGGCCGGTGATGAAGCCGGCGGCTGGCGCGGCGAAGAAGCTGACGGCGTGAGCGACGTCGGCCGGCGTGCCCAGCCGGCCCATCGGCACGCTCGCGCGGTAGCTGGCGAAGGTCTCGGCGGGCAGGTCGGCGTGCCGCTCGACCGGGATGAAGCCGGGCGCGACCGAGTTCACGGTGATGCCGTGCGGGGCGAGTTCCCGGGCCCAGCTCAGCGCGATGCCGATCTGGGCCGCCTTGGCCGTGACGTACGCGGACCGGCCGACCGGCGGCCGGAGCGCGACCTCGGTGTCGACGTGTACGATGCGGCCGTGGCCGCGGGCCCGCATCCGCGGCAGCACGGCGCGGCCCAGCAGGATCGGGCTCTTCACGAAGAACACGAGCTGGGCCAGGTGCTCGTCCCAGCCGGTGTCCTCGACCGGCGCGTCCGGCTGCGGGCCGGTCGCGTTGAGCACGAGCACCTCCAGCGGGCCGAGCCGGTCCTCCACCGCGGCCACCAGCCGTACGCTGCCGGCCTCGTCGGTGACGTCGGCCGGGAACGCCTCGGCCCGGCCGCCGGCCGCGCGGATGCCGGCGGCGACCCGGTCGAGCCGCGGGTCACCGGGCAGCCCGTTGACGGCGACGGCGAACCCGTCGGCGGCCAGCCGGGCCGCGATCACGGCGCCGAGGCCGCGGGAGCTTCCGGTCACCAGCGCCGCCGGTCGATCAGGGCCTGACATTTCCCGGATTCTGCCAGCCGCCCGGCGCGGCCCGCCGGCGCCGCCTGGCCGGTATCGGCCAGCGAGAGTCCGGGACGCCCGGCCGGTGGCGGATCGTGCCGGTGGGGGTGAGTATGGCGGTGTCTGATACCGGGGCGGCCTGACACCGGGAGGCGGCCTGACACCGGGAGGCGGCATGCGACGACTGGTTGCTCTTACCGGATGTGTGGCGGCGGTGCTGGCCACCACGTCGGCGCCGGCCGCTGCCGGCCCGCCGGCAGGCCAGCCGGCCGCGCGGGTCTGGGTGACGACGCCGGACGGAGCGCTGCGGCTGAGCGATGCCGGCGCGGTCGCCTTCCACCGCGGCGGTTCGGCCAACGTGACGATCTCGGTGGACCCGAGCCGGACGTACCAGCGGATGGACGGCTTCGGCGCGTCGATCACCGACTCCTCCGCCGCAGTACTGTCCACTTTGGACCAGGGCAACCGGAACCGGGTGATGGCGGCGCTGTTCAGCCCGCGGTCCGGGGACGGGCTGAGCCTGCTGCGCCAGCCGATGGGCGCGTCCGACTTCGTCAGCGGCGACTTCTACACCTACGACGACCTGCCGCCCGGGCAGACCGACTACCCGATGGCGCGGTTCAGCATCGCGCCGGACCGGGCCCAGATCCTGCCGCTGCTGCGGCAGGCGCTGGCACTGAACCCGGCGTTGAAGGTGATCGCCACCCCGTGGAGCCCGCCGGCCTGGATGAAGACCAACCAGTCGCTGATCGGCGGCCGGCTGATCGACGATCCGGCGATCTACGCGGCGTACGCCCGGTACTTCGTCCGGTTCGTGCAGGCGTACGCCGCCGCCGGGGTGCCGATCTACGCGGTCACCCCGCAGAACGAGCCGCAGAACCGCAACCCCAGCGGCTACCCGGGCATGGACCTGCCGCTGGCGCAGGAGATCAAGCTGATCGAGGCGCTCGGCCCGGCGCTGCGCGCGGCGCGGCTGCCGACCAGGATCCTCGGCTACGACCACAACTGGTCCGAGCACCCGAACGACGTCGCGTCCACCCCGCCCGGCGAGGACCCGCAGACCGAATACCCGACCGATCTACTGCGCAGCCCGGCGGCCCGGTGGGTGGCCGGCATCGCCTACCACTGCTACAGCGGCGAGCCGAGCCGGCAGACCGAACTGCACGCGAAGTTCCCCGGCACCGGCATCTGGTTCACCGAGTGCTCCGGTTCGCACGGCCCCACCGACCCGCCGGCCCAGGTCTTCTCCGACACGCTGAAGTGGCATGCCCGCAACCTCGTCCTCGGCGTCACCCGCAACTGGGGGCAGACCGTCGTCAACTGGAACCTCGCGCTCGACCCGGCCGGCGGCCCGCACAACGGCGGCTGTGGCACCTGCAGCGGCGTGGTCGCCGTCGGCCCCGGGCAGACCGTGACGGCGAACGCGGAGTACTACACGCTCGGGCACCTGAGCCGGTTCGTCCGGCCCGGCGCGGTCCGGATCGCCAGCACCTCGTTCGGCACCACCGGCTGGAACGGCCAGATCATGGACGCCGCCTTCCGCAACCCCGACGGCTCCACGGCGCTGGTCGTACACAACGAGAACGACGACCCGCGCACCTTCGCCGTCTCCGTCGGCGGCTGGTCGTTCGACTACACGCTGCCCGGCGGCGCGCTCGCCACCTTCACCTGGCCGGCCACCCGCGCCCTGGACAGCCGCCTCGACCTGCTCGACCTGACCGGCGCTACCGCGACCGCCGACCCGGCCGCGCCGACCGACCCGTGCTGCTCGGCCGACCAGGCCGCCGGCGCCGTGGACGACGACGCGACCACCCGCTGGTCCACCGGGACGGCGCAGCAACCCGGCCAGTTCGTGCAGGTCGACCTGGGCCACCGGACGCAGCTGCGCCGGCTGGTGCTGGACACCGGAACAGCGACCGGCGACTACCCCCGCGGGTACGCGCTCTACCTCAGCGCCGACGGCCGGCACTGGGGACCGCCGGCGGCCACCGGCGCGGGCACCGGACAGCTCACCGTCATCGACATCCAGGCCCGGTCGGCCCGCTACCTACGGGTCGTCTCGACCGCGACCGCACCGTCCTGGTGGAGCGTCGCCGACCTGCGCGCCTACCAGTGACCGGGGCATGGTCGCCGCGGGCGGTACTGGACGAGCGGCGCGCCGAGGTGACCGCGCAGATCGAGGCGCTGTCCCGGGAGCTGGCCGGGATCATGGACTCCGCGCTGCTGGCCGCCACCGATGACGAGCACGACCCGGAAGGCGCCACCCTGGCATTCGAACGCGCGCAGTGCGCGGCGCTGCTGAGCCAGGCCCGCGACCACCGCGCCGAGCTCGACCACGCGCTGCGCCGGCTGGCCGACGGCAGCTACGGCCGGTGCGAACGGTGCCGGCAGCCGATCGGCACGCCCCGCCTGACCGCCCGCCCGGCCGCCCGCACCTGCCTCGCCTGCACCCGCTGAGCTGGCAGCCGGCCCGCGCGCTGGGCGCCGGTGGCTCGGCCGGGTCAGGACCGGGCCGGTGCGGGTGGGGCGCGGCTGCCGGCCCGGCGGTCGCGGGCGAGCTCGAAGGCGGCGGGGATGGTCAGGGCGAAGCCGGCGCCGATCAGCGAGCCGCCGATCGAGTCCGACAGCCAGTGCGCGGCCAGGTAGGTCCGGCTCAGCGCGACGACCGCGGCCAGGGCGACGGCGACGGCCATCCAGTGCAGCCGGCGGCGCCCGGTGGACAGCGCCATCACGATGCCGATCGCGGTGATCGCGGACGCGACGGCGTGACCGGACGGGTACGACGCGCCGGACGTGGCGACCAGCGAACCCGGCGGTCGGGGCCGGTCGACGAGGCCCTTCACCGGGCCGATGCACGCCTCGCCGGCCAGCACGGTGGCCGCCCAGGCGGCGAGCGCGAGCCAGTGCCGGCGGGCCAGCAGCACCAGCGTCACCACGGCCCGGATCGGCCAGCCGACCGCGGCGCCGAACAGCGTGCTCAGCGCCGTGGAGACGGTGTCGAGCGGTGCCCAGCGCAGCTCGGCGACCAGCCGGTACCACCAGTCGTCGACCCGCTGCACGGCCGGCCGGGTGGCCGGCGCCGCCACCAGCACGCTGACCACGACGGCGAGGCCCAGCAGCACCAAGCCGGTCCGCAGCACCCGGCGGCGCAGCACCGCCAGCGGCGCCGGGACGTGGCCGGCGCCGGGCCCGGCCGCCGGCCCGGCGGCCGGCCCGGGCGGCGTCGTCATCAGCCGGACCGGGGGACCAGCGGGCTGTGCGGTGCGGTGCCGGCCGGGCGGCGCCAGGACCGGTTGCGCCGCCAGAAGACGTAGCTGGCCAGGCCGAGCGGGATCGGCAGCACGTAGGTCAGCGCGCGGAACACCAGCACCGCGGCGGCCACCCCGGCCCGGTCGCCGCCGGCCGCGGAGAGTCCGGTGATCAGGGCGAGCTCCACCACGCCCAGCCCGCCCGGGGTGATCGGTATCGCGGTGAGCAGCCGGGCGAACGCGAAGACGGCGAGCACCTCGACCCAGCTCAGCTCCTGCTGCGAGACACCGACGTGGCGCAGTGCGAGCAGCAGCACGAGGAACAGCGACACGTGACTGACCAGCGTCGTCGCGGTGATCCAGTGCCAGCGCGCGTGCAGCAGCAGGACCGTGCGGTCGCGGAACTTCGCCGTCGCGTCCTCCCAGCCGTGCACCGGCCCGCGGCCGAGCACCCGGCGCAGCGCGGTGGCGACCCGACCGGCGGCCAGCCCGACCCGGACCGCGCTCTCCCGGCTGCGCAGCAGCAGCGCGAACACGGCGACGGCGGCGATCAGGGCGACCAGCCCGATCAGCCCGGCGATCAACCGGCCGGCGCTGGGGCCGCCCTGCAGCGCCAGGATGGCCAGCGCCAGCACCGGCATGCCCAGCTTCGCGAAGTTGTTCCACACGCCCGAGACCAGCACCGACACCGAGGTGCGGGACCGGGAGAAGCCCCAGGACGAGAACATCGCGTAGTTCAGCGCGATCCCGATCGCGCCGCCGCCCGGCACGGTGTTGGACACCGCGGTGCTCGCCTCGGTGGCCACGGCGGCCTGCCGGTAGGTCAGGCCGGGGGTGGCGGCGACGTTCACCAGCAGGTAGGTGCCGAGGTTCCAGACGGCGGCCAGGCCGAGCGTGGTCAGCTCCCGCCAGGTCATCGCGCGGATCGACGACCAGACCGCGGAGATACTGGTGAACTGCGGCAGGAAGTACCAGAAGACGCCGACCACCAGGGCCACCGAGGCCAGCGCGGACAGCACCGGGCGGAGCAGCCGGCGGCCCCGCCGCGGCCGGGCCTGACCGCGGTCGCCAATCCCGTCCGCGACCGCCGGCCCGGCCAGCGGGCTGGTCGGGCCCGTCACCGGCCCGGTCGGGCCCGTCACCGGGCCGGCTGCCGGTCCGCCTGCCGGGCTGGTCGCCGGGCCGGTCGCGGGGCCGGTCATCGCTCAGCCGCCGGCGGGTCCAGCCGGAGCCGGCCGTCGCTGGTGTCGTGCACCAGCCGGGCCAGCTCGGCCCGGCTGACGAAGCCGAGCGCCGCGGTGAGCGGCGCCACCGGCTGCGCCGCGCTCGCGCCGCGCAGGTCGAACCGGTACGTCACGCAGCCGCCGGCGAAGACGTAGTGCCGCTCGGCGCTGTACCCGGGGCTCACCCGCGCCGCGCCGTCGAACCGCCGGATGCCCGGCTCCGCGCCCGTCCCCTCGGTGCTGCCGGCGGTGTCACAGCTCGGCCGCAGCAGCACCACGAGCGCCCGCTGGCCGTCCGGGCCGGCGCTCAGCGCGAACGTGGCCGAGCCGTCCCTTGGCTTGAGCTCGTCGAAGGTCCACCCCACCGGGACCGCCCGGATACACGGCAGCCACCGCGCTGACGGCACCGCCTGCGCCATCACCACGACGCCGGCGCTGACCGTCCCCGGCCGCGGCGTGCACTGCGGCAGCCCGCCGGTGGTCACGCTCGCGTCGTCCGAGCAGCCGGCCAGCAGCGGCACCAGCACCACGGCAGCCACCACCAAGGCGGCCCCCGTCCGGCTCACAGTGCTCGATGGTTCGCCTCCGGGTCGCTCCGCTCCGCGGCGCCCCAGACGGCACCTGCGATGCTCACTCCGCCGTCGGCTCACAGTGCTCGTCGGTTCGCCTCCGGGTCGCTCCGCTCCGCGGCGCCCCAGACGGCACCTGCGATGCTCACTCCGCCGTCGGCTCACAGTGGCCCCTGCAGCAGTTCGACGGCCACGGCCGCGGCGAGGGCGATCCCGGCGACGAACGCGGCCAGCAGGCCGACCCGGCGGGCGCTCCAGCGCTGGATGTGCACCGGTGGCAGCCGCACCGGCAGCAGCCCGGTGAACTCCGTGTGCAGGTCCCGGCCCTGCTGGCGGATCATCCGGCGCAGCTGCGAGGGCATGGTCAGGCCCCGGGTGGCCGCGAACGCCTCGGCGATCTCCTCGTCGGTGAACTGCCGGGCCGCCCGGTCGTAGACCCGCTGTGGGTCCGTGCGCAGCGCCAGGACCAGCAGCATGTTGCCCAGGTCGACGGCCTGCCGCCACGGGCTCGGCCGGACCTCGGCGAAGGCGGAGTCGATCAGCAGCACCCGCCCGTCCCGGACCAGCAGGTTCGCCGGCTTGATGTCGCGGTGCGCCAGCCCGGCCTCCCACATCCGCCGGACGATGGCCAGGCCCTGGTCGATGACCGCGTCGTCCACCTCGACCGCCTCGTCGCCGAGCTCCCGGGCACCGTCGAAGAACTCGGTGACCAGCAGGTACTCCCGCTCCGGCGTGATCTCGACGATGCCGTGCGGGGTGGGCACCGGCAGCGCGGCGGCGTACAGCAGCCGCAGCACGTAGTCCTCGTACTGGACCAGCCGGCGGACCGCGTTGAACGGCTTCTCGTCCTCCAACCGGCCGTAGAGCAGCGTCCGGCCGAGCTTGTACCACCGATCCGAGCGCAGGTGGGTGGTCGCGTACAGCTTGCAGAAGACGTAGCTGTCCGGGTCGCCCTTGACGGTGACCCGCAGCGGCGTCGACCCGCCGGAGCCGGCCAGGCCGAACGGCGTGACCGCGATGGCGACCAGGCCCAACTGGTCGTGCAGCGCGGCGACGATCGCCTCGCCGCGGCGGCCGCCGACGTCCAGGTGCGCCGCCCGGCCGCGGTGGTAGGAGACCGGGAACACGTCGTTCGGCACCAGCAGCCGCCAGAGCACCAGCGGGAAGCCCACCCCGACGACCACCGCGACGGCCAGGTCGGTCGGGTGGTCGACGCCCAGGTAGAGCCGGCCGAAGCAGACCAGCGCCAGCACCGCGGCGGCGGCCAGCTTGCCGCGCTCCCGCAGCCGGCCCGCGGGCACCATCGCGTACAGCACGTTCACCAGCGTGGCGGCGAGCACCGCGACCGGCCGGGACGGCATCGCGAAGCCCTGCCAGTGGCCGAGGATCTCCACGTTCAGCGGCCGGGGCCGCTGCGCCACCTGGGCGACCAGCGAGCAGACGGTGGTGACCAGCAGCATGGCGCCGATCCAGACGAACAGGTGCCGCCAGCGCCGCCACACCACCATCACGACCACGCTGGCCCACCAGGCACCGAGGATCACCGGGCCGACCGCCGCGTCGATGCCGCGGAACGTCGTGGTCAGCGCCGGCCCGCGCAGGCCGGCCAGGCCGGACAGCGCCCGGTCCTCGGCCACCTCGAGACGCAGCCCACCGCCGAAGACCAGCAGCGCGGTCCACCCGACCGCCACCGCACCGACGAGCACCAGCCAGTAGCGTCCAGAGGCGTTGAGCTGGCGGGGCAGCGGGGGCGGCTCGCCGGACGGGCGGCGCCGGCGCGGGATGCGGACCGGAGCGGACGGCGGCCCGCGCGGGCCCGGCGGAGTCGGCGGGCCTGTCCCGGTCGGCGGGCCGGGCGGGGTCGGAACATCGGCGGAGAGCGCATCCGACCGGAACGCCATGGCCGCCTCCCGGCTGGTTACCGCGATGCTATCGGCCACACCGCCCCAGCAGGGGGTTTCGCCGGCCGGGCCCGGTGCCGGCCGGGCAGCTGGCCGGTTGTCGTCAGCTGCCCGGGAGGTCACGGCTGGCCGAAGTCGGGGTCGAACGGCTGCCGGTCGGACGGGCAGACGGTGCCGTGCGGCGGGGTCGCCAGCCGTACCAGGTAGCTGCCGATGGCGGTGCTGACGCAGGCGCTGGGGTCGGCGCGGTTGAGGTGGCCGTAGCCGTCGTGGATGAGCAGGACCGCGTTGCCCAGCCGCCGCTGCACCCGCTGGGCCGCGACCAGCGGCGTGTTCGGCTCGAAGCGCATGTTCACCAGCAGGATCGGGGTGCGGGTGACCGCGTTCCACGGGCCGGTGTAGCGGACCGCGCTGGGCGTCGGCCAGGACGCGCACGGAGCGCCGGTCAGCCAGCCGAACGGCAGCCCGCCGATCCGGCTGACCGCGGTGAGCCCGCGGACGACCCGCGGCCACTGCGCGGCGTCCTGCCGGGCCGGGGCGTCCGCGCAGGTCAGCGCGACGTTCTGCTCGAAGCCGAGGCGGAACTGGTCAGAGACTAGGGCGGCGGCGATGTCCTTGATCACTGACCCGTCACCCTGCATGCCGGACTCGAGCAGCTGCGCCGAGAGTGGCCAGTCGGCGGGATCCGACGGCACGTTGAACTTGATCAGAGCCAGCGCCTCGCCGTAGGTCAGCTGGCCCGGCGGGGTGGCGCCCGGGGCGGGCAGCGGCGTGCGGCGCAGCCGGTCGAGCAGCCGGTGCACCCGCCGGGTGACCGACTCGCCGTGGCCGGCCAGCGCGCACCGGGCCGGGCCGGCGGCCTCGCACAGCTCCAGGAACTTGCCGAACACCAGGTCGGCGTCGGTCAGCCCGGCGGCCAGCGCCGCGGCCGTGCCGCCGTTGTAGTCGATCGGGTCGACCACGCCGTCCAGCGCCATCGCCCGCACCCGGCCCGGGAACATGTTCGCGTACGTCTGGCCCATCAGCGTCCCGTTGGACTCGCCCAGGAACGTCAGCTGCCGGTCGCCGACCAGCCGGCGCAGGTGGTCGACGTCCCGGACCTGGTCGGCGGTCGAGATGTGGGCGAGCAGGGCGCCGTTGCGGGCACCGCAGCGCCGCGCCAGCTCGACCGTCTTCGGCAGGTACCGGCGCTCGTCGGCGCGGGTGCTCGGCACGACCAGCGGGCCCCAGAAGGCGGCGCGCTGCGCGGCGTCGGCGAAGCAGCTCACCGGGGCGCTGTTGCCGCTGCCCCGCGGATCCCAGCCGACGATGTCGAACCGGCCTTCGGTGAGAGCGTCCAGCAGGTCGCCGCGGTCGGCGACGTCGGCCACCCCCGAGTCGCCGGGGCCGCCCGGATTGACCAGCAGCGACCCGATCCGCTGCCCGGGCCGGCTGGCCAGGTGCCGGATCACCGACAGGGCGATCGTCGCGCCGCCGGGCCGGGCCCAGTCCAGCGGCACCGGGACGGTCGCGCACTCCAGCCGCGGGCCGCAGCCGACCCAGTCGACCCGGGACACCGGCGCGGCGGCCGCCGTGCCGGGCGCGGTGGCGGGCGCCAGGACCAGCGTCGCGAGGCAGCCGGCGGCCAGCCGGGCGAGGCGGCGTCCACCGTACGCAACGCCAGGTGGCGGCGGCCTCAAGGACATCCTGGGCTCCTATCCAGGGCGAACCGGTGCTGCAGCCAGCCGATCGTCTCGGTGCGCCAGTGAAGCGCGGCGGCGCCGGGCCCGACAACGACCAATCCGAGCAGCCGTTATCTCCGCGGGTGATTACCATCCCCGGCTTTCCGGCCGTCGGCGGCCGCAAAGTCCCGAAAACGTGTTCAGGCCACGGATGTGCCATATCACTGGTTGACACCCTCATTGGGCGGTCTCTAAGCTCGCGAAGCGAAATCGTTTTCGCTCATTTCGACCGAGCCCGAGACGAACGCGCGGCGGCCTGACCCGGCCGGGGCCCATTCGGCACCCGGCGCCGAAGTGAGGTGCCGCATGCGACCAGGGTCGCTTCCCGCCGTGCTGGCCGGGGTCTCGCCGCCGGCCGGCGGCAACGCCGTCCGGCTCCCGCACAGGTGCGCCGTTATCGGCCGACGGTACCGCTTCGCCGCGCACGACCGCATCGAGCTGATCTGACCCGACCGGGCTGTGGCCGGCCGGCGCGCGCAGCGCGGTCAGCCCGCCTCGGAGCAACCAGTCGACCGTGAGGAGTCTCGACATGCGCCAGTGGATCTCCCGGCACCGGTCGGCCGTGCTGGCCGGCGTGCCGCTCGCGCTAGCGACCGTACTGGTCGTACCGCGGTCGGCACCGCCCGCGGCGGCCGCGGTGAAGACCGTCTACATCCCGGCCCGCTGGGCGAGCACCGGCGAGGTGCCGTGGGTGCAGCAGCGGACGAAGGAGTCGGCGAACTTCATCCTGCTGTGGGGCGACCTGGCCGGCACCGACCCGAAGACCGCGCCGGCCCAGTACCGGTTCGACCCGGACAACGTGCTCAGCCAGCTCGAGTCGCTGTACTCGTTCTACGTCAACACGATGCGGTTCACCCCGGAGACCGGGCTGCTCGCCCAGTTCAAGATCGACGTGATCGTCACGGGCGGCTGGTCGACCAGGCCCCAGCTGAACGCCTGGGCCACCGGCGGGTCCACCGACAACAAGGTCGGCGTGATCAACATCGCGCCCGGGGCGGCCCTGCCCGGCTCCTGGGGGCTGGCCCACGAGCTGGGACACGTGTTCCAGAACTACACGTTCCTCGGCCGGTCGGGGGTGGGGCTGACCGACCCGTCGGCCGGCACGTTCTGGGAGACCAGCGCGGAGTTCATGGCGATGCAGGCGTTGCCGACGACCGCGGCCGGTGACCTGACCCGGTTCATCCGCACCGAGAACCTGTACTGGTCCAGCAGCCGGCACCACTACGGCAACTGGATGCTGATGCAGTACATCAAGGACCGCGACGGGCTGGCGATGTTCAACCGGATCTGGAACGAGGCCCGCAGCAACGAGCACCCGCTCGAGGTGTACCGCCGGATCACCGGGATCACCCAGGCCGAGCTGAACCGGCGGGTGGGCGAGTACGCCCAGCACAACGTGACGTGGGACTACAGCAACCGGGCCACCGTGATGCCGTTCATCAACCAGCTCTACCCGTTCGTGACCGCGTACAACGGCGTGGCGGTGGAGGCGGTCAACCAGGCCGCCGGCCACTACCGGATCTCCGACGCGCTGGCCCCGTCGGACTACGGCTACAACAAGATCCGACTGGTGTCCACTGTGGACGGCGGGCTGATCCGGCTGCACCTGAAGGGGCACGCCGAGACCGGGGCGTCCGGCTGGACGTACGGCTTCGTCGCGGTGCGGAACGGGACGCCCCGGTACGGGCCGCTGTCCCAGGCGACCAACGGCGAGCTGACCTTCCAGACCCAGCCCGGCGAGCGGGACGTCTACCTGGTGGTCACCGCGACGCCGACCGCGGTGCCGCACTACGCCTTCCTGGACGGCTACCCGCGCAACCGCCGGTTCCCGTACGAGTTCCGGATCGACGGCGCGATCCCGTCCGGCTTCGAGCCCGGCTTCGTCAAGCCGGCGGCGCCCGGCAACGGCCACTGGCACAGCAACGGCGGCGGCTGGGTGGACAACCGGGCGAACGTCGCCGCCAGCGCCTTCGTCGGCCCCCGCGCCGCGGTCTTCGGCAACAGCACGGTCAGCGGCAACGCCCGCATCGAAGACCTCGCCTGGGTGAACAGCGGCGCCACCGTCACCGGCAACGCGGTCGTCAAGGGCAGCGCGCTGGTGCAGGGCGGCTCGAACCTGTCCGGCAATATCGTGATCGGCGGCGACGCCGAGCCGTCGACCGCGTGCGGCACCGGCACCTACCTGATGTTCTCGGACACTCGCCGCTGCGACAGCGGCCCCGCTGAGACCGACGTCAACCCGGCGCACGGCACCTTCACCGACGCCGAACTGGCCATCACCGGCACCACCACGCCACCCACCACCACCCCGGCCCCGCCGACCACCACGCCGCCGCCGGCCGGGACCGGCTGCACCGCCACCTACGCGGTGACCAGCCAGTGGCCGGACGGATTCCAGGCCGACGTGACGGTCCGGGCCGGCAGCGCGCCGATCACCGGCTGGACCGTGCGGTGGACGTTCCCGGCCGGGACCGTCACCCAGTCCTGGAACACCGTGCTGACCCTGAACGGCTCGGCGGTGACCGCCGCCAACGTCGACCACAACGGCAGCCTGGCCGCGGGAGCCAGCACCACGTTCGGATTCATCGGGTCGGCACCGGCCGCGACCGCCAACCCGACCCCGACCTGCACCGCGCGCTAGCCGGACCGACCGGGATCTCGCCGGCGGGGCCGTTCCCGGCCCCGCCGGTGGCCCGGCTCCCGACCCCGCCGGCGGGGCCTGGTTCCCGACCCCGCCGGCGGGGCCTGGTTCCCGGCTCCGCCGGTGGCCTGGTTTCCGGCCCCGCCGGTGGCCTGTCTAGGGCGTGGCCGTCGTACTTGCCGAGGCCGTCGGCGTGGACCCGTCGACCCGGTCGATGAGGTCGAGGTCGATGGCCCACTGGCCCGCGCAGCCGCCCCGGCGCACCCGCGCCTGGCCGGCGGCCAGCGACCCGGTGGTGAAGAAGACCTCCGCCTCGTCCTCTTCGCTGTCCATCCCACCCGGGCGGTAGCCGGCGGCGGTCACCGCATCCTGAATCAGCACGGTGACCTCGTCGAGCGGCTTGGTCGTGACCGCCTGCACCTTGAGGTGACCCGCGGTGGTCGCGACGTGCGTGACCGTTCCGACCTTGTCGAAGGACATCCCGGCCGGCATGAGCGCCGTCTCGGCCGCCGGTGCCGGGCTCGGGGCCGGACACGCGGCATCCGCCTTGCCCCCCTCGGCCTTGTCTTCGGAGCCGCCTGAGCACCCGGCCAGAACGACCGACAACGCCGCCGCCGCGGCCGTCACGAGCGCCCAGGACCGCGGCGACGATCCGGGGCGGACGCTGCCATGTTCGACCATGCCGGCATTCTAGGTGTGTCCTCGCCCGCATCCGCCGCAGAACTGATGATCTCGACTTCCCGGGTGTATTTTTGCTCCGCGGCGCGGTGCACGTCAGAGGCGTGTTGCCGCGCGCGATGTGGGCCTGCCGGCGCCCAGCCTGACCTGGAGGCACGCGTGGCGATGCGCGGAAGAACCCCCGCCCCGATCCTGGCCGCGACGGCCCTCACCCTCCTGCTGGGTGCCAGTACCGCCTCGGTCACCGGCGCCGAGCGCCACGGCACCCAGCAGGCACCGCCCCGGTCGGCCGCCAAGGCGGACCCGGTGGGCGCCGAGGAATGGCTGTACCGCCAGCGGGCCAACCCCGACGGCTCGATCCCGGACGCCGCCGTCACCGAGGCGATCGTGCAGTCCGAGGCGTTGGGCGCGGCGAGCCTGAGCTCGCCGCACACCAAGCTGGTGTGGTCCCAACTCGGCCCGAGCAACATCGGTGGCCGCGTCCGTGACATCGCCGCCGACCCCACCACCAGGGACGTCGCCTACATCGCCACCGGCACCGGCGGCCTCTGGCGGACGGCCGACGGCGGCCAGACCTTCACCAGCGCGTGGAACGACCAACTGCCCCAGTCGATGGGTGCCGTCGCGGTCGACTCCCGGGGCGTCGTCTGGGCCGGCACCGGCGAGCCGGACCACGGTGGCGGCTCGGCGTACTACGGCAAGGGCGTCTACAAGTCGACCGACGACGGCGCGACGTGGACCAGCATGGGCCTGGTGGACGGCGACACGATCGGCCAGATCGTGATCGACCCGCGCGACGACGACCGGGTGTTCGTCGCCGTGATGGGCGCGCTGCACGACACCGAGCCGACCCGCGGCCTGTTCCTGACCGAGGACGGCGGGGCCAGCTGGACCCGGGTCATCGTCCCGGACAGCGCCTCCACCGGTGCGATCGACGTGAGCATCGACAAGGCCAACCCCGACATCATGCTCGCCACCACCTGGGACAAGATCCGGGACGAGAAGTCGCGCATCTACGGCAAGAACTCGTTCCTCTACCGCTCCACCGACGGCGGCCGCACCTGGGCGAACATCCAGCAGGCGCCGCTGCCGCAGAGCCAGGACATCGAGGGGCGGCCGGTCACCGAGACCTACGTCGGCCGGATGGGCGTCGACTTCAGCGACACCGACCCGAACCGCGCGTACCTGATCACCAGCGCGGCCGGCGGCAACTTCAACGGCTTCTTCACCAGCGCGGACGCCGGCGCCACCTGGACCGCGGTCGGGCCCACCACCGGCGGCACCCTGCAGAGCATCAGCGGCGGGTTCGCCTGGTGGTTCGGCCGCGTCTACGTCGACCCGGCCGACCCGCAGCACGTCTTCGTCGCCGGCGTCAGCCTCGCCGAGAGCCGCGACGGCGGCCGCACCTGGACGACGACGAACGCCCCGCACGCCGACCAGCACGGCCTGGAGTGGGACCCGTTCACGCCCGGCAAGGTGTACCTCGGCAACGACGGCGGCCTGTACTGGTCGACCGAGAACGGCGCGGCGCGCGGCCTGTGGGCCAAGACCCCCCGGCTGCCGGTGACCCAGTTCTACGCGCTGGACGTCTCGGTCCAGAACGGCGCGCGGCTGAACGCCGGCGCCCAGGACAACGGCTCGCTGAAGTCGTGGGCCGCCGACAACAGCGTCAACGGTGACTGGTTCGGCTTCGTCGGCGGCGACGGGATGATGAACCGGATCGACCCGACGAACGACCGGAAGTACTACGGCTGCTCGCAGAACGGCGGCTGCCGCGGCTTCGTCGACGGCGTCGGCTTCACCATGACGATCCCCGGCCTGCGCAAGAACTGGGTGGCCCCGCTCGAGTTCGGCGCCGACCCGCGCTTCATCTTCGGCGGCAGCGAGTTCGTCAGCCGGATGAACACCGACGCCGGCCAGCGGGTGTGGCAGCAGATCAGCCCGGACCTCACCGAGGGCACCGAACCCCGCGCGCCCGGCTTCGGCACCATCACCGCCCTGGGGACGACCCCGGCCGATCCGAACCTGGTCTACGCCGGCACCGACAGCGGCCTGGTCTGGGTCAGCCGCAACGCGATGGCCGCCCCCGACCAGGTGACCTGGGAGAAGCTGCAGAGCCCGGTCTTCCCGGGCCGCTGGGTCACCCGCGTCACCGTCGACCCGCAGGACCCGAAGGTGGCCTGGGCCAGCTTCTCCGGCTGGCGCTCCGGCGAGGCCTACCCGCACCTGGTCATGACCAGCGACGGCGGCCGGACCTGGGTCGACATCGTCGGCAAGCGGCTGCCGCAGGCGCCCGTCAACGACGTCCTCCGGCACCCGACGAAGAAGGGCTGGCTGTTCGTCGCCACCGACGTCGGCGTCTTCCGCACCACCAACCTCGGCAAGACGTGGATCAAGGTCGGGGTGAACCTCCCGCTGGTGCCGATCAATGACATCGACATCCCGGCCGGCAGCGAGACGCTCTACGCCGCGACCTACGGCCGCAGCATCTGGACGACCTCGCTGGTCGACGCGCTCTGAGCGGAGCGGGGCGCAGCGGCGTCTGGACTGAGGCAACGCGCCGACGAAGTCGTTGCGCGGTGCCGAGGGAAGACGCCGCGTCTGGCGCTCCGCGCAGCGAACGGCTAGCACTGTGAGCCGACCGGGGTCGGACGGCGGGTCAGCCGCTCGGCAGCCGGACGGTCGGTGCCGGCACGATGCGCCGGGTCAGCCGCCACCAGATCCCGGTCTGCAGCACGGCGAGGGTGAGGGTGAACGGCAGCAGGGTCCAGATGCCGGCCCGTTGCGTGATCGCGCCGGCCGACCAGGGGAACACCGCCCCGCCCAGCAACGACACCCCGTTGATCAGGCCGATGGCGGTGGGCACCAGCCGCGCCGCGGTCAGTCTGCGGTACCAGCGCCATGGCGGTCGGGAAGAGCGGTCCGAGGAAGAAGCCGAGCAGGACGAAGCCGGCGCTGGCCACCGCGGCGGCCGGTGCCAGCCAGATCAGCGTGGTACTGGCCGTGACGCCGGCCATGCAGCCGAAGGAGGTGCCGGCCGCGGGCACCCGGAACCGGGCGGCGACCGGGCTGATCAGGAACCGGCCGGCGGTCAGGCCGAGCCAGTAGCCGCTGATGCTGTACCCGGCCAGCACGGCCGGCTGCTGGTACTCCTCGACCAGGAAGGTGTACCCCCAGTTGCCCACGCTGATCTCAAGCCCCACGTAGACGGCGAGGAACAGGGCGGCCAGCCAGACCGCCGGCTGCCGCACCGCCGGGCCGAACAGGCCGCCGGCGGGCGCCGGCGGGCCGGCCTGCTCGCGGCCGGGGTCGGCGGCGTCCCCGCGGTCCGGGCCGGGGTGTGCCGGGTAGGCCAGCAGGAAGCCGCCGACCAGCGGGACGCAGGCCGCCGCGAGCAGCAGCCAGACCGCCGTCCAGGGCAGCGAGCGCAGCAGCCACGCGGCCAGCGCCGGCCCGACCAGCGCGCCGACACCGAAGAACGCGTGCAACCGGTTGAGCCGGCTCGCCGCCGCCGGCAACCCGCTGAGGTAGGCGTTGAGGGCCGACTCCAGCATCCCGATCCCGCCGCCGGCCAGCACCTGCACGGCCACCAACGCCGCAAACGGCGGGCGGGCCGCCGAGTACAGGCTGGCGACCAGGAACGCGCCGCCGCCGCCGGCCAGCGCGGCCCGCATGCCGAACCGGTGGATCACCCCGCCGGCGCCGGCCCCGGCCAGCATGAACCCGGCTGAGAAGGTGAAGAACATGATCCCGATCGTGGCCCGGCTGACCCCGTAGTCACGGATCTGTGCCGGCAGCAGCACCCCGCCGACACCGGCGGTGACCCCGATCAGCACGAACGCGGCATAGGCCAGCAGGACCGGCCGGCGCAGCCCCGGACCGGCCACCGACCGCCCCATCCGCCGCGCAGCCTCCAGTCGCAGCCCGGACCAACCGGGCCACCCCGGACAATAGTCCTGGCACCCCCGGGCAGACTTCGGTGCAGCCGCGGCACCGCCCAACCTCCGCGCCTGCGGGCGGGCAGGTCAGGCCCGCCGCTGACCAGCGGCTCGGCTGGTCCCACGGCCACCCGACCCGGCGCCGAGCCGCGCGGGCCGCGCCGGCGCCGGGCTCCGGGCGGTTGCGCCGGCCCATACCGTGGTACCCGGCGGTCGAGCGACGGGAGTGCGGTGCAGGCGGGCGCGGAGGTCGTCGAGTTTCGGGTGCTGGGGCCGTTCGAGGTTCAGCTCGGTGGCCGGCTGCTGGAGCTCGGTGGCCCACGGCTACGGGCGGTACTGGCGCTGCTGGTCGCCGATGCCGGCCGGGTGGTGAGCCTCGCCGCGTTGGTGGACGGCATCTGGGGCGAGCAGGCTCCGCCGGACGCCGAGCGCACCATGCGCAGCTACGTTTCCCGGCTGCGCGCCGCCCTGGCCACGCCCGGCGGCGGCGAGGCCGGCCAACTGCTGATGACCCGGCCGCCGGGATACCTGCTGCATCCGGACCCGTACGCGGTCGACGCCGACCGGTTCGAACGGCTCGCGGCGAGTGGGCGGCAGGCGCTGGCCGCCGGACAGCCGGCGGTCGCCGCCGAGCAGTTGACCGCGGCGCTCGCGCTGTGGCGCGGCGATCCGTACGCCGAGTTCGGCCACATCGGCGCCCTGCAGGCCGAACGCGGCCGGCTGGAGCAGCTGCGGCTGGCCGTGCTGCAGGACCGGATCGAGGCGGACCTGTCCCGCGGGCTGGGCGGCCGGCTCGTCGCCGAACTGGAGACGTTGACGGGGCAGCATCCCGGCCACGAGCGGCTGTGGGCCCAGCTGATGACCGCCCTGTACCAGGCCGGCCAGCAGGCCGCGGCCCTGCAGGCGTTCAGCCGGGCCCGCGCCAGCCTGGTCGACCAGGCCGGGGTGGAGCCGTCGCCGATGTTGATCGAGATCCACCGCCGGGTGCTGGCCCAGGACCCGCGCCTGCTCGGCGCCCCTACCACCGCTCCCGCCACCACCGGCAGCGTCCGGCCGGCGCAGCTGCCACCGGCCGTACCCGCCTTCGCCGGCCGGCACAGCGAGCTGGCCGCACTGGACGCGGTGCTGTCGGACCCCGGTTCGCAGCCGCCGACCGCGGTGATCTCCGCGGTGTCGGGCACCGCCGGCGTCGGCAAGACCGCGCTGGTCGTGTACTGGGCGCACCGGGTCGCGGCCCGGTTCCCGGACGGGCAGCTGTACGTCAACCTGCGCGGGTTCGATCCGGACGGGCAGCCGGTCGCCGTGGGCGAGGCGGTTCGTGGCTTCCTGGACGCGCTGGGTGTCCCGGCCGGGCGGATCCCGGTCGGCGTGGACGCCCAGATCGGGCTGTACCGCAGCACCGTGGCCGGCAAGCGGCTGCTGGTGGTGCTGGACAACGCCCGCGACGCCGAACAGGTCCGGCCGCTGCTGCCCGGCACCACGACCGCGATGGTGGTGGTCACCAGCCGCGACCGGCTCGTGTCGCTGGTCGCCGCCGACGGCGCCCGCCCCGTCATCCTGGATGTCCTGACCCCGGAGCAGGCGCGCGAGCTGCTCGGCCGGCGGCTGGCCGGGGCCCGGCTGGCCGCCGAGCCGGCCGCGGTCGCGGAGATCATCACCAGCTGCGCCGGCCTGCCGCTGGCGCTGGCGATCGCGGCGGCCCGCGCGGCCACCCACCCGCATCTCCCGCTGGCCGCCCTGGCCGGTGAGCTCGGCCAGACCCGGGACCGGCTCGACGCGCTCAGCGGCGGCGACGCCGGCAGCGACGTCCGGGCCGTGTTCTCGTGGTCGCACCAGGCGCTCAGCCCGGCGGCGGCCCGGCTGTTCGCCCTGCTCGGCCTCTACCCGGGCCCGGACATCGCCGCCCCGGCCGTGGCCAGCCTGGCCGGCACGGGCCGGCCCGAGGCCCGCCGGCTGCTGGCCGAGCTCACCCGCGCCAGCCTGCTGACCGAGCACACGCCGGGCCGGTACGCCTACCACGACCTGCTGCACGCCTACGCCGCCGACCTCGCCGCCGGCCCGGACCTCGCGGCGCAGCGCACCGCCGCGGTCGAACGGCTGCTGGACCACTACCTGCACACCGCCCAGGCGGCCAACCGGCTGCTGGACCGGGCCCGCGACCCCAGCCCGCTGCCGCCGGGGCCGCCGGCCGCCGGCACCGCCCCGGAACACCTTCCCGACCGCCAGCGGGCCATGGCCTGGCTGAGCACCGAGCACCCGGCCCTGCTCGGCGCGCTCCGGCTCGCCGCCGACACCGGGTTCGACACCCGCGCCTGGCAGCTGGCCTGGGCCCTGGCCACCTTCCTCGACCGGCAGGGGCACTGGCACGACCTGGTCAGCAGCTGGCACACCGCGCTGGCCGCGGCCGAACGCCTCGACCACCCGGCCGCGCAGGCCTGCGCCCACCACTTCGTCGCCCGCGCCTACGCCCTGCTCGATGCCCGCGACGACGCCCACACCCACCTGCAGCAGGGCCTTCGTCTGTACGCCCAGGCCGGCGACCGGGTCGGTGAAGCCAACGTGCACCTGGGCCTCGCCTACCTCGCCGAACGGTTCGACCGCCGCACCGAGGCCCTCGACCACGCCCGCCGCGCCTTCGCCTGCTACCAGGCCGCCGACCACCGCCGCGGGCAGGCCAACGCGCTGAACACCATCGGCTGGTACCAGACCCAATTCGGCGACCACGCCCAGGCCGTCACCTCCTGCCAGCGGGCGCTCACCCTGTTCCAGGAGGACGGCGACCGCGACGGGGAGGCCGCCACCTGGGACACCCTCGGCTACGCCCACCATCACCTCGCCCGGTACGCCGAAGCCAGCGACAGCTACCAGCACGCCCTCGAGCTGTTCCGCGACCTCGGTGACCGGTACTACGAAGCCGACACGCTGACGCACCTCGGCGACACCCAGGCGGCCGCCGGCGACAGCGCCGCCGCCCGCGACACCTGGCAGCACGCGCTCGCGATCATGACCGCGCTGCACCATCCCGACGCCGATCACCTGCGCGCCAGGCTCAACCCCGTCGCCGCCACGAGCACCGGGACCGCGCCCACGCCCGCATGATCCGGCGAGCCGGCTCCCCGGTGTGATCGACGGTGTAGAAACAGTGCGTGCCGGCACAGTCCCGACGGTCGCGCGGCGGTTCGTCGCGGCTGGTCCTCCGCCTCACTGGGGCCGTGCTGGGTGTCGTCCTGCTCGGCGTGCTGGCGCTGTGGGTGGTGCCCGCGCTGCTGACCCGCCAGCCGTCGGCCGGAATGACCTCCGCCGAGCGGCTGAGAGCGGCCAACGACGTACGGACGCCGGTGATCGCCTTCCTGCTGGCCATCGGTGCCGCCGCGACGTCCGTATTCACCGCCCGCTCGTATGTCCTCAACCGCGAGGGGCATGTGACCGACCGCTACACCAAGGCCGTCAGCCAGCTGGGTGATCCCCAGTCGTCGGTCCGGGTCGGCGGCCTCTACGCCCTGGAACGGATCGGGCACGACTCCGCCAAGGACCGCACGACCATCGTCTACGTACTCGGGGTGTTCATCCGCGAGCACTCCAAAGACCCCCCGCGCCGGCCCGACGACGAGCTGCCCGAAGACGTCTACGCCGCCATCCGGATCGCCGCCAGACTGCTCCGCCGGTCCGACGCCGTCCTGCACCTCCGCGGCGCCGACCTGCACAACGCCGACCTGTCCTTCCTGCGCTCGGACCAGGTCCGGCTCGACGGAGCCGACCTCACCGGCGCCCGGCCACCCACCGACCCCCGGTAGGGTCGCCCACCTCGGACGGCTCAGCCGATCGTGACCGCCGCAGGGAGGTAGTCGATGCCGGCCCAGGATCAGTACGTGCTGCAGCCCATCGGCTGGGTGGAGTCGCCGCTGACGGATCGTGCGGCGGCTCCCAAGCAGGGCGACGAGGGATCGCCGGACGCGTGGCTGGTGTTCCAGCCCGCCGTCCGCGCGGGCCTGCGCGACCTTCGGGTCGGCACCGACGTCATCGTGTTGACGTGGCTGGACCGAGCCGACCGCGACGTGCTCGTGGTCCGCCCGCGCGGGGACGCCGCCCGGCCGCTGACCGGCGTGTTCAGCACCCGCTCGCCGGACCGACCCAACCCGGTCGGGCTGCACCGGGTAACGATCACGTCCATAGTGGACACCCGGGTCGGCGTCCGGCACCTGGAGGCGCTCGACCGGACACCCATCCTCGACGTGAAACCGGTGCTGGACGCGGGCGCGGAACGGTGACCGGGCAGCGGGTCGCTGCCCCGCCGGGCCGGCTCAGCCGGCTCGCAGCCAGGTGACGGGCCGGCTCAGCCGGCTGGCAGCCAGGTGCCGGGCCGGCTCAGCCGGCTGGCAGCCAGGTGACGGGCCGGCTCAGCTGGCTGGCAGCGGGGTGAACGGCTCGCCCAGGTGGGCGCTGGCCAGCAGCGGACCGGGCCGCCCGGCGAGGTCGGCCAGGGTGCCGACCCGGGTGATCCGGGCCTGCGCCGGATCGCTCTCGTTGGCGTACGGCAGGTCCGGGTAGATCAGTTGCAGCGTGTGCACCAGCAGGTCACCGGTGAACAGCACGGTCTCGTCCTCGGCGGTCAACAGCACCGACTGGTGACCCGGCGTGTGCCCGGGCGTGGGAACGACCCGCAGCCCGGCCGCAACCGCGCTCTCACCGTCCACAGCGGACAGTTGATCGGTGGCCCGCAGCGGTGCGAGCAACCAGTCCGCCAGCCGGGGGCTGGTCGCCTCGATCGCGTCGATCTCAGCCTGCTGCAGTAGGTAGCGGGCGTTGCGGAAGTACGCCGCCTCCGGCGCCTCCGCCGGTCCGCGCACCGCCCAGCCGACATGGTCGGTGTGCATGTGGGTGAGCACGACGCTGCTCACCTCGTCGGGGTGGATGCCGGCGGCGGCCAACTCCTCCGGCAGCCGGCCGGGCACCGGCGCCCAGGACGCGGCCGGTGACCCGGCCGGCCCGATACCGGTGTCGATCAGCACCACCCGGCCGGCGTCGGGGCCGTCCTCGACGCGCACCGCGAAGCAACGGAACGGCAGCCACCAGCTTCCCGTCCCGCAGCGCGGCCGGGTCGACCGCGTCGGCATGCCGCAACTGCTCCTCGGTGACGCCGGCGAACGCGTCGGCGCGGGCCCGGTAGAACGGCCCGGCCGCGTCCAGCAGCGCGGTGACCGTCAGGCCGCCGAGGGCCGTCCGCACCGACCGACGAGTCATGGCCGGCAGCCTAACCCAGGGCCATCCCGGGACGCGGACGTCGAACGACCGCAGGGCGGCCGGTCACCGGACCCGGATCAGGTGGATGGGTGGTGGAAGTAGTGGCCCTTGTCGAGGTCGTCGATGAGCCCGGGTTGGGTGGGGTGCCACCCAAGCAGGTCGCGGGTCAGCGTGCTGGCGGCCGGGCTGTCGGTACCGATGAAGCCGCCCAACCAGCCGAAGTGCCCGGCTGCGTCCGCGGGAGCGATGGAGACCACCGGCAGGTCGAGATGCCGTCCGAACACCTCGGCGACCGCGCGGATCGGCACGCCTTCGTCGGCGACCGCGTGCAGCGTCGATCCGGCCGGGGCCTGCTCCAGCGCCAGCCGGAACAGGTGCGCGGCATCGAGGCGGTGCGCGGCGGGCCACCGGTTGGAACCGTCGCCGACGTAGCCAGCGACGCCCTTGTCCCGGGCGATGCCGACCAGGGCCGCCATGAAGCCGGTGTCTCCTTCGCCATGCACCGTCGGCGGGAGCCGCACGGCGGACGAGCGGACCTGGCGGGCAGCGAGGGCGAGCGTCAGCTGCGCGGTGCCCAGCCGGGTCCGCGCGCCGCCGATCAGCGGCGTCGCAGCCGGGTCGGGATCATGCCCGTCCCGTTCGGTCGCCACCCGCCCCGGGGTGAGGCCGAGCGTCCCGGAGGCGAGGACGAACGGTCGATCGGAACCCGCGAGCTCCGCGCCGATTGTCTCGACCGCCCGGCGGTCGGCGTCGGCAGCGCCCTGGAAGTCTCCCGAGAAGGCGATGTCGTGCTTGAACGCGAGGTGGATCACGCCATCCGACCCGGCCGCCGCACTCCGGAGGCTGTCGAGATCGTCAAGAGTGCCGCGCCGCACCTGCGCCCCGGCCGCGGCCAGGGCAGCGGCCGAGGAGTCGGAGCGGGCGAGCCCGGTCACCTGGTGGCCGGCCCCGATGAGTTCGGGAACGACGGCGGAGCCGATCCAGCCGGACGCGCCGGTGACGAAAACGCGCATGCGAAACCTCCAGGTGGTCGAGTTTCGTGGGCACCGGGGCTACCCCGGACACCGCGATGTCAGTCGCTGTCATCAGCGTACACACGTGATGACAGCCACTGCCATCACGTACGATCGCGGCATGGGCCGATGGGAGCCGAACCCGCGCGGTCGGCTCGAGCAGGCGGCGCTGGAGCTCTACCTGGAGCGCGGGTTCGAACAGGCCACGGTCGCCGAGATCGCCAAGCGGGCCGGGCTCACCGAGCGGACGTTCTTCCGGCACTTCGCCGACAAGCGCGAAGTCCTGTTCTGGGGGCAGGGCGCACTACAGGAGCTCCTCGTGACTGCCATCGGGAGCGCGCCTGATTCCGCGGCCCCGATCGACGTGGTCGCCGCGGCCCTGGAGGCGGCCGGGGCACTGTTGCAGCAGCGCCGCGAGCACGCCCGGCGCCGGCAGACCGTCATCGCCGCGAATGCGGAGCTGCGCGAGCGCGAGCTGATCAAGCTCGCGTCGCTGGCCGCGGCAATCGCCGGCGCGTTGCGCCGGCGCGGCGTCAGCGACCTGGCCGCGAGCCTGACGGCCGAGGCGGGCATCGCCGTCTTCAAGATCGCGTTCGAGCGCTGGACCAGCGAGACCGGCCAGCCGGACCTGCCCCAGCTCATCCGGGAGTCGCTCGACGAGCTGAAAGCCGTGACCGCGGGCGACTGAGCACCGGCGGCCGGCCGAGCGGCTACGGCGGAATCGGGCTGTTGACCCCAGGCCGGTGCGTGCCGGACAGCCGGTCGGGAACCTGGGCGATCAGCTCGGCGTGGCCCAGAAGTGCCGTATGGTGCACGAATGCAGTGGGGTGCCGCGCGGCGAGTGCGGCCGGGGCGGGTGGCCGTCGTGATCGGGCTGGTATTCGCCGCAGGCTGCGGCGGATCGCCCGCACCGGGTGCGGCGGGTTCACCGCCGACCGTGGAGCCGGTCGCGGCGTGCGTGACGCCGGAAGAACAGCAGGCCGGCGGCATGCAGCTCACCGTTTCCGCGAGCGCGACCGCGGCCGCGCTGGTACTCGGGTCGGGCAGCACCGGGCTGGTTCTGGCGAACCAGGTTGACACCGACCTGTGCGACTGGAAGCCGCTCGCGTCGGTATGGGCCGAGCACGGCTACCGCGTACTGATCTTCAACTACTCCACTGCCCTGGCGGATCAGGACGTCCTCGCCGCGGCCGCCGAACTGCGCCGGCGCGGGTCCAGCCGGGTCTTCCTGATCGGCGCGTCGATGGGCGGGACCGCCGTGCTGGCCGCCGCGGCAGCGGCGCAGCCGCCGGTGGCCGGTGTGATCAGCCTCTCCGGCCCGTCCTCGTTCGCCGGCGTGGACGCGAGCGGAGCCATGCGCAAGCTGGCCGTCCCGGTGCTGTTCCTGGTCGGCGAGTTCGACGAACCGTTCATCGGCGACGCCAAGACCCTGTACGCGGCCTGCGCGGCGAAGGACAAGAAGTTGGAGATCCTGCCGAACCGCAACCACGGGACCGCGTTGATAGACGACCGGGTCGACCGGCAGATCCAGACGTTCCTCACCCAGCACTGACAGCGTCAGCGCCCGGCCACGGGCCGGCTTGTACCCGATCCCCGAACGTCCCGACCCCGCCGACCTACGCGACGAGCGGTCGCGGACCCGAATGCCCGGTACCCGCACTAGCTCGGGTGGATCGCGGCAGCGGCTCGGACGCCGCCGGGCAGGGCGGACCACTCCCCCGAGGCGCTGCCCGGCGTCGCCGCCGCGGTGCCCTGGGCGGCGCACGGACGCGGGTCCCGCGCCGTCGGGACTGACGACCCTGTTCAGTCCGGCCGGAGGTAGGCACGGTGGGTGCGGGCCGTTGTCCAGCCGGCCGGGATCCAGCGACCACCGCCATCGATGACACCGGAGCCGACGATGAGCACACAGCAGACACCGCGGCACCGGCCGAGCGCCGAACCGGCCACCGGGACCGGCCGGCAGCGGGTGTTGATGCTCGGCCTGGCCACGCTGGGGTTCGCGGTCAACTTCTGGGCCTGGGCGCTGCTGAGCCCGCTCGCCCCGAGGCTCAAGGACGCCCTGCAACTGACCTCGTTCCAGCAGGCCCTGCTCGTCGCGGTTCCGGTCGTGGTCGGCTCACTCGGCCGGATCCCGGTCGGCGCGCTGACCGACCGGTTCGGCGGCCGGATCATGTTCCCGCTGGTGTCGGTGACCACGATCGCCCCGGTGCTGTACCTGGGTCTGGCCGGCCACAGCTCGCTGGCCGGGCTGCTGGTCGGCGGGTTCTTCCTCGGCATCGGCGGCACCACCTTCGCCGTCGGGGTGCCGTTCGTCAGCGCCTGGTTCCCGCCCGAGCGGCGCGGCCTGGCGATCGGGGTATTCGGCGCCGGCATGGGCGGCACCGCGATCAGCGCGCTGAGCACCGTCAAACTGGTCACCGCGCACGGCACCGCCGCCCCGTTCGTGGTCACCGCGATCGCACTGGCCTGCTATGCGGTGCTGGCGGCGCTGCTGCTGCGCGACGCCCCCGGCCGAGCCGTACCGGCCGAGTCGCTGTCCCGCCGGCTGAGCGACACGGTGCGGCTGCGGATCACCTGGCAGGCGTCCGCCCTGTACGCGGTCCTGTTCGGTGGCTATGTCGCGTTCTCCGTCTACCTCCCGGCCTACCTGAAGACCGCCTACGGGCTGGCGCAGACCGACGCGGCCAACCGGATGGCCGGCTTCGTCCTGCTCGCCGTGCTGATGCGTCCGCTCGGTGGGTGGCTGTCCGACCGACTCGGCCCCACCCGGGTCCTCGCCACGGCGCTCGGCGTCCTGGTCGTGGGCGCAGCCGTGCAGGCGTTCACGCCCGGCCTGGCCCCGCTCGGGACGATCGCGTTCCTGTCGATGGCCGCCGCGCTCGGCACCGGCAGCGGCGCGACCTTCGCCCTCGTCGCCCTGCACGCTCCGCAGAACAAGGTCGGCTCGGTCACCGGCGTCGTCGGCGCCGCCGGCGGGCTCGGCGGGTTCGTGCCGCCGCTGGTCATGGGCGCCGTCTACGGCTGGTACGGCTCCTACGCTCTCGGCCTGGCCGCCCTCGCGGTCGTCGCGCTGGCCGCGCTCGCCCTGACCGTCACCGCCGTCGCGAGCAGCACCAGCCGGCCGCCCGCCGACAGCCCACCGGCTGTCGCCCCCCGCGCCACCCCAGCCAAGGAAACCAGGGCACATGTGTGAGTACTGCGGCTGCCAATCCGTCGCCGCGATCGACGACCTGACCCACGAGCATGACCTGGTCGTCAACCTGATCAGCGACGTTCGCGGCGCGCACACCGCGGCCGATATCGCGCTGATGGCCCAGCTGGCCAGACGGCTCGCCGCGATCCTCGACCCACACACGCAGGTCGAGGAGCAGGGCCTGTTCCCCGCCCTCGCGGGCGACTTCCCGGACCACATCGCGGTCCTGGAAGCCGAACACCGCCGCATCGAAGCGGTCCTGGGCGAGGCGGCCGCCGCCACCCCGACGGACCCGGCCTGGCCGCGGCGCCTGCTCGACGCCCTGAACCTGCTCCGCCGGCACATCCTGAAGGAACAGGACGGCGTCTTCCCCGCCGCGCTCGCGAGCCTGAGTCCGGCCGAGTGGGACAGCATCGATGCCATCCGCAGCAGGGTCGGCACGTTGCTACCCACCCCTGGCGCGGACCGACCGTCGCTGGCCGGCGGTTGACCGGCTCGCCGCGGGTCGGAGCACCAGCCTGCCTGCCCGCCGAGGCTAGGGTGAAGATCGCCAGGCGAAACGGACAGAACGGGCGGTCTGGCCGTCCGGGAGGAGAACCCGATCGTGGGCAGCCGACCCAACCCGCAGCCAGGCCCGCCGCACCCCGCCAGGCTGGATGACGGCCTGACCGAGGCGCTGGTGCGCACCCGCCGGTTCTTCACCCGCGCCGAGGTGTCCCCGGACCTGCGCACCATCCACAAGATCGGCGGCCGGCGGGCCGACGCCTTCTACCGCGACCGGTGGTCGCACGACAAGGTGGTCCGCTCCACCCACGGCGTCAACTGCACCGGCTCCTGCTCGTGGAAGGTGTACGTCAAGGACGGCATCATCACCTGGGAGGCGCAGCAGACCGACTACCCCTCGGTGGGCCCGGATCGGCCGGAGTACGAGCCGCGCGGCTGCCCCCGGGGCGCGGCGTTCTCCTGGTACACCTACTCGCCGACGAGGGTGCGGTACCCGTACGTGCGCGGTGTGCTGCTGCAGCTGTACCGCGACGCCAAGGCGGCCCACGGGGGTGACCCGGTCGCCGCCTGGGCCGACATCGTCTCCGACCCGGACAAGGCCCGGCGCTACAAGTCGGTGCGCGGCAAGGGCGGCCTGGTGCGCGCGTCCTGGGACGAGGCGACCGAACTCATCGCCGCCGCGCACGTGCACACCATCAAGACCTGGGGGCCGGACCGGCTGGCCGGGTTCTCCCCGATCCCGGCGATGTCGATGGTGTCGCACGCCGCCGGCGCCCGGTTCTACAACCTCATCGGCGGGGCGATGCTGTCGTTCTACGACTGGTACGCCGACCTGCCCGTCGCGTCCCCGCAGGTGTTCGGCGACCAGACCGACGTACCCGAGTCCGGGGACTGGTGGGACGCCGGCTACCTGATCATGTGGGGGTCCAACCTGCCGGTCACCCGCACCCCGGACGCGCACTGGATGGCCGAGGCCCGCTACCGCGGCCAGAAGGTCATCGCGGTCGCCCCGGACTACGCGGACAACGTGAAGTTCGCCGACGAGTGGCTACCCGCCCAGCCCGGCACCGACGGGGCCCTGGCGATGGCGATGGGGCACGTGATCCTCAAGGAGTTCTTCGTCGACCGGCAGGTCGACTACTTCACCAGCTACGTCGAGCAGTACACCGACCTGCCGTTCCTGGTCACCCTGGACGAGGCCGGCGACGGCACGTTCCGGCCGGGCAAGCTGCTCACCGCCGCGGACCTCGACGGCGCCGCGGCGGCGACGCAGCACGCGGCGTTCAAGACCGTGTTGCTCGACGCGGCCGGCAATCCGGTGGTGCCGAACGGGTCGCTCGGGTTCCGCTACGGCGAGGCCGGCGCCGGCAGCTGGAACCTCGAACTCGGCGATGTGCACCCGTTGCTGTCCGCCTTCGGCGGGGACGAGCCGCCGGTCGAGGTGACGCTGCCGCGGTTCGACACCCCGTCCGGTGCCGCCCAGCCGGTACGCCGCGGCGTACCGGTCCGGCGGGTCGCCAGCCGCCTGGTGACCACGGTGTACGACCTGCTGCTGGCCCAGTACGGGGTAGCCCGGCCGGGGCTGCCCGGCGACTGGCCGACCGGGTACGACGACGCGGACCAGCCCTACACCCCGGCGTGGCAGGAAACGATCACCGGCGTGCCGGGCCGCACCGCCGCCCGCATCGCGCGCGAGTTCGCCACCAACGCCGAGGAGTCCCGCGGCCGGTCGATGATCATCATGGGTGCGGGCACCAACCACTGGTTCCACTCCGACACGATCTACCGCTCGTTCCTGACCCTCACCACGTTGACCGGCTGCCAGGGCGTCAACGGCGGCGGCTGGGCACACTACGTCGGCCAGGAGAAGGTCCGCCCGATCACCGGCTACTCGGTGCTGGGGACCGCGTCGGACTGGTCGCGGCCAGGCCGGCAGATGATCCAGACCGCGTACTGGTACCTGCACGCCGACCAGTACCGCTACGACCCGTTCTCCGCCGCCACCCTGGCCACCGGCCAGGCCGGCGGTGCGTTCGCCGGCCGGTCGACCGCCGACCTGATCGCCGCGTCGGCCCGGATGGGCTGGATGCCGTCCTACCCGACGTTCGACCGCAACCCCCTCGACCTGGCCGACGAGGCGGCGGCCGCCGCGGTGCCGGTCGCCGAGCACATCGTCGGCCAGCTCAGGGCCGGGAACCTGCGCTTCGCCGGCGAGGACCCGGACGCGCCGGAGAACTTCCCCCGGGTGCTGACGGTGTGGCGGGCCAACCTGCTGGGCTCCTCGGCCAAGGGCAACGAGTACTTCCTCAAGCACCTGCTCGGCACCGACCACGCCGTCCGCGCCACCGAGGCGCCACCGGAAGCGCGCCCGCGCGACGTGGTGTGGCGGGACGAGGCGCCGACCGGCAAGCTCGACCTGCTGCTGTCGCTGGACTTCCGGATGACGTCGACCACGATCTTCTCCGATGTCGTGCTGCCGGCGGCCACCTGGTACGAGAAGCACGACCTGAACACCACCGACATGCACCCGTACGTGAACTCGTTCAACCCGGCGATCGCGCCGCCGTGGCAGACCCGCACCGACTGGGACGCGTTCATGACCATCGCCCAGGCGTTCTCCCGGCTCGCGGCCACGCACCTGGGCAGCCGCACCGACGTGGTCGCCGCGCCGCTGCTGCACGACACCCCCGACGAGCTCGCCTACCCGCACGGGTACGTCCGCGACTGGAAAGCCGGAGAGTGCGAGCCGATCCCCGGCGTGACCATGCCCAAGCTCATCGCCGTCGACCGGGACTACGCGGCGATAGCCGACAAGATGGCCGCGCTCGGGCCGCTGCTGGACACGCTCGGCGCCACCACCAAGGGCATCACCTTCCAGGTCGGCCGCGAGCTCGACTACCTCAGGCACAAGAACGGCACCGTCCGCGGTGGCGTCGCGGACGGCCGCCCGTCGATCGCCCGCGACGTGCAGGCGTGCGAGGCGATCCTGGCCCTGTCCGGCACCACCAACGGGCACCTGGCCACCCAGGGCTTCCAGACCCTGGAGCGGCAGACCGGGGTGCGGCTGGCGGACCTGGCCGCCGAGCACGAGGGCAAGCAGATCACGTTCGCCGACACCCAGTCGCGGCCGACCCCGGTGATCACCTCGCCGGAGTGGTCCGGGTCGGAGGCCGGTGGGCGTCGCTACTCGCCGTTCGTCATCAACGTCGAACGCCGCAAGCCGTGGCACACGCTCAGCGGGCGGCAGAGCTTCTACCTCGACCACGACTGGATGGCCGAGCTCGGCGAGTGGCTGCCGGTGTACCGGCCGCCGCTGAACATGCACGCGCTGTTCGGCGAACCGGCCGTCGGCGACCGGGGGGAGTTGGGCATCACCGTGCGGTACCTCACCCCGCACAGCAAGTGGTCCATCCACTCCGAGTACCAGGACAACCTGTTCATGCTCTCGCTGTCCCGCGGCGGGCAGACGATCTGGATGTCCACACCGGACGCGGCGAAGATCGGCGTGCACGACAACGACTGGATCGAGGCGGTCAACCGCAACGGCGTCGTGGTGGCCCGCGCCATCGTGTCGCACCGGATGCCGGAGGGCACCGTCTACATGCACCACGCCCAGGACCGGCTCATCGATGTGCCGCGCACCGAGACCAACGGCCGGCGCGGCGGCATCCACAACTCGCTGACCCGGCTGCTCATCAAACCCACCCACCTGATCGGCGGGTACGCCCAGCTGTCGTTCGCGTTCAACTACCTCGGCCCCACCGGCAACCAGCGGGACGAGGTCACGGTCATCCGGCGCCGCGCGCAGGAGGTGCAGTACTGATGCGGGTGATGGCGCAGATGGCGATGGTGATGAACCTCGACAAGTGCATCGGCTGCCACACCTGCTCGGTCACCTGCAAGCAGGCGTGGACGAACCGCACCGGCGTCGAGTACGTGTGGTTCAACAACGTGGAAACCCGCCCCGGCCAGGGGTACCCGCGCCGGTACGAGGACCAGGAGACCTGGCGCGGCGGGTGGAAGCTGAACCGGCGCGGCCGGCTCGCGCTGACCGGCGGCGGCCGGTTCCGCAAGCTGCTGACCATCTTCGCCAACCCCAAGCTGCCGTCCATACAGGACTACTACGAGCCCTGGACGTACGACTACGAGACGCTCACCAACGCGCCGCTGCAGGAACACGTCCCGGTCGCCCGGCCCAAGTCGCTGATCTCCGGCCAGGACATGAACATCTCCTGGTCGGCCAACTGGGACGACGACCTCGGCGGCTCACCCGACCACGGGCACAAGGACGTACTGCTGGCGGGCATCGCGGACAAGGTGAAGTTCGAGTTCGAGCAGACGTTCATGTTCTACCTGCCGCGCATCTGCGAGCACTGCCTCAACCCGTCCTGCGCCGCGTCCTGCCCGTCCGGGGCCATCTACAAGCGGGCGGAGGACGGCATCGTCCTGGTCGACCAGGACCGGTGCCGCGGCTGGCGGATGTGTGTATCCGGCTGCCCCTACAAGAAGGTGTACTTCAACCACCGCACCGGCAAGGCGGAGAAGTGCACCTTCTGCTTCCCCCGCGTCGAGGTCGGCATCCCCACGGTCTGCTCGGAGACCTGCGTCGGGCGGCTGCGCTACATCGGGCTGATGCTCTACGACGCCGACGCGGTGCTCGCCGCCGCGTCCACAGTGGACGAACACGGCCTGTACGAGGCGCAGCGGCAGGTGTTCCTCGACCCGTTCGACCCGAACGTCATCGCCGCCGCCGAGCGCGCCGGCATCGCCCGGGACTGGATCGACGCGGCCCAGCGCTCCCCCGTCTACGCGCTGATCAACACCTACCGGGTCGCGCTGCCGCTGCACCCGGAGTACCGCACCATGCCGATGGTCTGGTACATCCCGCCGCTGTCCCCCGTGGTCGACGTGGTCCGGGACACCGGCTACGACGCCGAGGACCGCGGCAACCTGTTCGCCGCCATCGACGCGCTCCGCATCCCCGTCGACTACCTCGCCCAACTGTTCACCGCCGGTGACCCCGGCCCCGTGGACGCGGTCCTGCGGCGGCTGGCCGCGATGCGCTCCTACCTGCGCGACATCAACATGGGGCGCGAGCCGGACGAGTCGATCCCCGCCGCGGTCGGCATGACCGGCGAACAGACCTACGACATGTACCGCCTGCTGGCGCTGGCCAAGTACGACGAGCGGTACGTCATCCCGCCCGCGCACGCCGAACAGGCGCACAGCCTGGAGGAGCTGGCCACCGAATGCTCACTGGACTACGACGGCGGGCCCGGCATGGGTGGCTCCGGACCCTTCGGTGAATCCTCCGGGGGCCCGGTGCCGATCGCCGTGGAGAACTTCCAGATGCTGCGCGAGCGGCAGACCACCGACACGATCGTCGACCCCGCCGACAAGGCCCGCCGGGTCAACCTGCTCAACTGGGACGGCAAGGGCAGCCCGGAGGGGCTGTTCCCACGCCGACCCGACCCCGGCGGCGCGGATCCCGCGACCGCGCCGGAGCCGAAGCCGTGACCGCCGCCGCGGCCTGGCAGGCTCAGTCACTGCTGCTCGGCTACCCCGACGACGAGCTACTGGCGCGGCTGGACCTGCTCCACCGGGTGGCAGCCACCCTGGACGAGCCCGTCGGTGGCCCGCTGCGGCGCTTCCTCGGCCACATCGGGCGTACCCCGCTGCCCGAGCTGGCCGCCGACTACGTCGCCACCTTCGACCACCGCAAACGCTGCTGCCTGTTCCTCACCTACTACGCGCACGGCGACACCCGCAACCGCGGCATGGCCCTGCTCGCGCTGAAGCAGACCTACGCCGCGGCCGGGCTGCGCCTCACCGACGACGAACTGCCCGACCACCTCGCTGTCGTGCTCGAGTACGCCGCGACCAACCCGCAGACCGGGGCGGCGCTGCTCATCGAGCACCGCGCCGGGCTGGAACTGCTCCGGCTGGCCCTGGCCGACGCCGGCTCGCCCTGGGCCGGCGTACTGGACTCGGTGTCGGCCACGTTGCCGCCGCTGCGCGGCGACCAGCGCGAGGCCGTCGCCCGCCTCGCCGCCCAGGGACCACCCGAGGAGCAGGTCGGCCTGGCACCCTTCGCGCCGCCGGAGTACATGCCGCAGCCGCAGGGAGCGCCTCGATGACGACCGCCACCGTGGCCGCGGGCGGCGCCGACCCGCACAGTGCCCTGAACGTGATCCTCTGGATCGCCGTGCCGTACGTCGCGATCACCGTCTTCGTCGTCGGGCACTACTGGCGCTACCGCTACGACAAGTTCGGCTGGACCACCCGCTCCTCCCAGCTCTACGAACGCCGCCTGCTGCGCCTGGGCAGCCCGCTGTTCCACTTCGGCATCCTGCTCGTCGCGCTCGGCCACATCGGCGGTCTGCTCGTCCCCGAGCCGTGGACCGACGCCGTCGGGGTCAGCGAGACCGCCTACCACGCCGTCGCCGCCGGTCTCGGCACCGTCGCCGGCTTCTGCACCCTGGCGGGAGCGGCGATCCTCATCTACCGCCGCCGCACGGTCGGGCCGGTGTTCTCCGCCACCACCCGCAACGACAAGGCCATGTACGTGCTACTCATCGGGACCATCCTGCTCGGCCTGGGCACCACCGTGCTGGGCAACCTCACCGGCCACCCGCACGACTACCGCCAGACCGTCGCTCCCTGGTTCCGGTCCGTCTTCTACCTCAACCCGGACACCGACCTCATCCTCCGCGCGCCCATCGGGTTCCGGCTGCACGTCCTCTCGGCCTGGGCGCTGTTCGCGTTCTGGCCGTTCAGCCGCCTCGTACACGTCTTCTCCGCGCCGCTGGGCTACCTCACCCGGCCCTACATCGTCTACCGCAGCCGCGACCCGCAATTCGGCGCCCGCGCACCCCGCCCCGGCTGGGAACGCGTCCAACGCCGAGGCTGAACGGGGATGGCCGGTTCGGGTCGCCGAGCCGATCCGGGCTGACCCGGAACAGTCACGGCCGGCCGCGGTGCGCGGCTATCAGGTACCACCCGCCGGCCTGGCAAGCAGCCCGTACGGTCGTCCGCCTCGTCACGGATCGTCGGCTGGCGGCAGGTGCAGGACCGCGGACCGGTTGTCCAGGTCGATACGGGTGCGTGGGGGCGCCGCGTCGCCGGCCTCGTCGCGGCGCAGCTGTTCGGTCCTGCGCTGCTCGATCTGCTGCCGCTTTCCGGCCGACAGCTGCGCGTGCAGCTCGTCGAACGCCGTGCTCGAGACCCCACGGCGGCGGCCGCTCCGGTACCAGGGCAGCCAGCTGCGACCCTGCGCCCAGACCGCGAGCCGGTCGACCGCGGCCAGCACCACCAGGCCGATCGCCAACCCCGGGATGGTCATCGCCACCAGCATCGCCACCCACCGCGAACGGCCGGCACCGCCGCCCCGGTTCCCGGCGGACCGGAACCGACCGGCCGGCGCAACCCGGCGAACCTGGCCGAGGGCAGCGGCGATCTTGAGTTGGCCGGGTGTACCGGTCTAGTAGATCCGGACCCGGCTCGGGCGTAGCCGCAGGACGGCGCTGTAGCTGGCGCGCATCGACTCCGGAGTCAGGCCGATCGCCTCGATCCGGGTGGCGTACTTGTCCAGGTAGGACTCCGCCTCAGCGTCGGTCAACTCCGTGCCGAGCTCGGCCCGGGCCTCGATCGTGACCACGTCACTGCCCTCGTCATCGGCCAGGTGTGCCGCGACCAGTGGTCGCCCGGTGATGTTGCGGACCTTGCCCGCGCCGGGCTGGCTGAACACGAGCAGATCGCTGCCGTTCCAATCGAACCAGACCGGGGACGACTGCGGCTGCCCGTCCGCCCGTACCGTCGTGAGCCAGATGACCGGCTCCTGCTTCAGCCGCTGCACGGCTTGCGCGCCGGCCTTGGTCGAGGTGTCGAAGATCGCGGCCGGCTCGGTCATGAGCACATCCTCGCAAGCCCCGGATGACCAGTCGCCGTGGGCCCGGTACGCCGGGGCGGCCGGCAGTCCCGACCCACGCCGGTCCTGTCCTGGGCGGCCGGGCGTGCCACGCGACCCGTCCGCTAATGTGCTTGCCCGGGCTTGGATCGGCGTGGCGGGGGGCGGTCATGGCGGCGTGGCGGTCCCGCCGCAGCGCTGGCCGCGAGCCGGAGCCGGAGCCGGAGCCGGAGCCGCTGAGCGTCATGCCGGCAGCGGCCCCTGTGGTGCCGCCGGCCGAGGATCCTGCGGCGGTGATCGCCGAGGCCAAGGCCGGTTCCTGGTCGGCGAAGCTCCGGCTGGCCGCGGCCGCGCTTGCCGACGACGACCGGCACGCGGCCGGGTACCTGGCGACGAACGCGGTGGACGCGGCCGGGAGGCACGCCGCGGCGCTGACGGCCGCTACCGGGCTGCTGGCCGCGCACGGCATGTGGGAGGAGTTGGCCGCGCTGGCCGGCCCGCGCTGGGTCGCCGGCCAGCACGGGCCCGCGGCCGGGCGGCACCTGCTCGCGGCATACCTGCGCCTGCACCGGATCGATCCGGCCGAGGACGTGCTGCACGCGTTGTACCTGCTGGCCGCCGACCTGCCGGCGGTGCCGGCCGGTGAGCTGCGGACCGCGCTGCGGGCGGAGGAGTTCGTGCTCGACGGGCTGCGGGTGACCCGGCACGCACCGGTCGCGCCCACCGTGCAGACCCGCGACTTCCGCGACCTGACCCTGCCGACTCCATTGTGGACAGATCCGGCGGTCGAGCTGCCGCTGGCGGATGGGCCGCGGATCGCGGTGGTACCGCTGGCGTTCAGCTCGCAGCGGTTGGACTACCAGCCGGTCGCCCGCGGGCTGATGGTGTGGGTCGCCGGCGCGCTGCGCCGGCTCACCGGCGCCGACGTGTCGGTGCACCTGCTGGCGCACGATCGCGGCCCGGTCGCCGACCTGCACGTCCGGCACACCCGCGACCTGATGCTCGACCTGACCGGGCTGGCCGGGCAGCCGGCCTACCTGGTCGGCGGCGCCGTCCGGCACAGCACCGGGCTGGACGCCGCCCACTTCCGCTCGCTGGACATCGACGTGTGGCGGCCCGACGGCCAGCACGTCCGCTTCTACCAGCACCTGGGAAACCGCA
Source organism: uncultured Actinomycetota bacterium (assembly GCA_963714145.1). Lineage (GTDB taxonomy): Bacteria > Actinomycetota > Actinomycetes > Mycobacteriales > CADCTP01 > JBBWZH01. The sequence continues at coordinate 7,342,643 of OY970235.1, forward strand.
CCGGTCCAGGTGCCCGGCAGCTGGTCGGCCGGCTGGCCAGCGCCTGCGGCATGCTGCTCGGCCCCGACACCGACCCGCTCCCGGCGGCCCGGCTGCTGGACGAGCTGATCCCGGCATACGCCGACGCGGTCCCCGTCGTGCTGGCCTGCCTCGGCGCGCTCCCGCTCGACCTGCTGGACCGGCGCCGGGAACGGATCGACCGGATCGTCGAACTCGCCGCCGCCCACCCCACCGAACCGGAACCCCGCCTGCTGGCCCTCGGGCTGCTGGCCCGGCTCGCCCGCAGCGGCTGGCCGATTCTGGCCGAGTACCGCCACCACCTCGCCGACCTCGCGGCCAGCACGCCGCCAAGCGCCGACCGCGAAGCCCTGGCCGACGTGATCCGCGCCCGCCTGCAACCCTGACCGCCATCCCCGACCGCGGCCGGCCGGTCGGGTTCAGCTGCCTCGGCGACAACGAGTACCGACAGCCGTACCTCAGCGGCAAGGCGCGAGCTGCACGGCGAAGCCCCGCAGCGGCACTACGGAGGGCAACGGCTGTCGCTGCGGAGTGGACACGTTCCTGACCAGAGGAACGGCCCCTGTCGGAAGGGATCTGAAGCTGTCGTGCTACTCGCGGACCGGCAGTAGGACGAGCCCTTCATGATCGCTGAAATCCTCGAAGTCCTTGTAGTTGAAGGTAAGCAACGGCAGCGCCCGGACCAGGCAACAGGCCGCGACCCAGGTGTCGTTGGCAGGCCGTGGCCGACCGCGAAGTTGAGCATGTGCCTGCAGGTCGCCCCATCGCTGACCCGGCCGCGGAAGATGTGGGACGCCGCGTCGGTGTCGAGGACCACAAAAGTCATGAGGCGTCGGAGTGACGCGAGGCGTACAGGTCAGCGAGGAAATCCTGGAACTCCTGCTCGGACTCCCACGCATCCGGATGCGCGAGCGCTGCCAGTGAAGTCACCGGACGAACCCCCTGCCGGCGAGCCAACTCCTCAGTCGATACCTCCTCCTCGACGGCGCTTCCCGCAGGCCGTTCCGGCACGGATGAAGTCATGCCCACCTCCTTTCCTCGCTCTCCGATCCTCCCACGACATCGACACCCACACCGCGCTGACGCACTCCCGACCGCGACGGGCCCAGCACAGACTCGCCGGACTCGCATGACCGCACGTGGTGGGCGGTCGTCACTCGTGTGGGGGTCATTGCCCTATATGTCGCCGTCCATCGATAATGGCGGCCAAGGGCGGCCTGCCGGTTCGTGATCCGAGCCGTGTAGGTGCATGACGGCCGCGTCCGGTCCGGCAGAACCCGGCGGACGAACGGCACGCGGCTGGTCGCCGAGACCCACGACCGCTGGAGCCGCCCGATGGCCTCCCTGCTCGCCACCCGCCGCGTACTGCCGGCATTGCTGGCCCTGCCGCTGGCCGGCACGGTGTTGTTCGCCGCGCCGGTGTCGGCCAGTCCCCCGCCCGGCCACGCCGTTCAGGCGGCTCCCGCCATCGCGGTGGCCGCCGACCTCACCGCGACGATCAGGCTGAGCAACTGCTCGGCGGCGCTGGTGCGTTACCCGAGTTCGCTGTCGACCGACCGGGCGATGATGCTGACCAACGGGCACTGCTTCGAAGGCGGCTTTCTGGCCGCCGGTCAGGTGATCACGAATCGGACCAGCACCCGGCGGGGAACGTTGCTCAGCTCCGCCGGTTCCGCGGTGGCCACCCTCACCGCGGACCGGGTGCTCTACGCGACGATGACCGGGACCGATGTCACGCTCTACCGGCTCACCAGCACATTCGCCGCCATCCAGTCGGCCACCGGCATCTCGGCGCGGACGATCTCGGCCAGCCACCCGGTAACCGGTGACACCTTCGTACCGTCGGGGTTCTTCGCCCGGGTCTTCGACTGCGACATCCAGACGTTCGTGCCGACCCTGCGCGAGGACGCGTGGACCTGGCACGACTCGATCCGCTACAACACCGCCTGCGCGACCGTGCACGGCACCTCCGGCTCGCCCATCGTCAATACCGGCACCGGCGAGATTGTCGGCATCAACAACACGGCCAACGACAACGGCGGGCGCTGCACGCTGAACAACCCGTGCGAGGTCAGCCCCACCGGAGTCATCACGGCCACCCAGGGTCTGCGCTACGGGCAGGAGACGTACTGGTTCACCACCTGCCTGACCGCCAGCCGCACGATCAATCTGAACCAGGCCGGGTGTCTGCTGACCAGGCCAGGCGGCTGAACGACCCAGATCTCGGCTTCGACGACCGCCAACTGCCGGGCCCGCCACGGGCCCGGCAGTTTCTGGTGCTGCCGGCCGCGGTCCACCGGCGGTGCACCCGGACCTACCCGCCATGGAAGTTGAGTGCTCGCGGCGACCTGGCTTTTCGGGTTCGTCCGTGGTGTCGTTGGCCCTCCGAGGGAGGGCCGTATGTTCACCATCGCCGGCGCCGCCGCTGGCATCGTCGGTTCGTTCGGCTGGGACTACGACGATGCCCTGACCTTCGCGACGGACTTCGCCCGCCGCCGCGGCGTCCAGACCGGTACGGAGGAAGGCGGGCAGGCGCCGCGGGTCGAGATCGACGAGGAGACCTGGCGTGCGATCTGGGAAGACGCGGCCGTCGCCAGCGAGACGACCCAGTTCTGACCAGGCGTGGCCGCGCGGGGTGGGTGCGAGTGGTGTGGAGGAAGCGGTGACCGGTGTCGAGCTCGGGACGTCGTACTGGCCGGCTGACACGGCTGAGCCGGTGCTGGAAACGACCTGCGGCGGGGTGTTGCGGGCGGCCGCCGAAGGTGCCCCGGATGCGGTCGCGCTGGTCGCTGGGGTACCCGACCCGGCCGGACGGCGCCGGATCAGCTACGCAGAGCTGTGCACCGGGGCTGAGCGTGCCGCCCGGGCGTTGCTCGGCCGCTTCAGGCCGGGTGAGCGGGTGGCGGTCTGGGCGCCGAACAGTCCGGAGTGGGTGGTGCTGCAGTTCGGCGCGGCGCTGGCCGGGTTGACGCTGGTTACCGTCAACCCGCTGTACCGGGCTGACGAGCTGCGGCATGTGCTGGGTCAGTCCGAGGCGGCCGGTGTCTTCCTGGTTCCCGAGGTACGCGGGGTGTCCACAGTGGACATTCTGGAGCAGGTCCGCCCGCGGCTACCCGCGCTGCGGGACAGCGTGTTGTTCACCGATTGGGCCGGGTTCTGCGCGTCGGGCTCGCCGACCGAGCCGCTGCCCGAGGTCGACCCCGGCGACCCGGCGCAGATCCAGTACACCTCGGGGACCACCGGCGTCCCCAAGGGTGCGGTGATCCATCACCGTGGTTTCACCAACAACGCCCGGTACGTCGCGGCGCAACTGCAGCTGGCCGCCGGCGACGTGATGGTCAACCCGATGCCGCTGTTCCATACCGCCGGTTCCGGCTCCTGCACCCTCGGCCCGATACAGGCGCAGGCGACCCAGGTGCTGATGCCGTTCTTCGACCCGGCCCTGCTGCTGGCCCTGACCGGGAGCGAACGCGGCGCGATCTTCGGCGGGGTACCGACGATGCTGTTCGCCGCGCTGGACCATCCGGACTTCGCCGGCTGGGACCTGTCCTCGCTTCGGCTGGCGTTCTCCGGTGGTGCGCTGGTACCGCCGCAGCTGGTCCGCCGGGTACGGCAGGAACTCGGCATCCCGTTCGTGATCGTCTACGCGCAGACCGAGGCCGCACCGGTCATCACCGGTACCCGTACCGCCGACAGCCCCACCGACCAGGCCGAGACCGTCGGCCGGCCATTCCCGCAGACCGAAGTCAAAATCGTCGACCCGGCCACCGGGCAGACCACGCCGCTCGGCGAGATCGGCGAGGTCTACACCCGCGGGTACCACGTGATGACCGGATACTTCGACAACCCCGACGCCACCGCCGAAGCCATCGACCCCGACGGCTGGCTGCACACCGGCGACCTCGCCTCGATGGACACCCGGGGTTACTGCCGGATCGAAGGCAGGCTCAAAGAGATGATCATCAGAGGTGGCGAGAACATCTACCCCCGGGAGATCGAGATGGTGCTGCTCAGCCACCCGGCAGTGGCCGACGTCGCCGTCGTCGGCATCCCCGACCCACGCTGGGGTGAGCAGGTAGCCGCCTTCATCCGGCCGACCCCCGGCGCAGCACCAGCCGAGGCCGACCTGAACGCGTTCTGCCGCGACCGGCTCGCCGGCTTCAAGGTGCCACGACTCTGGCAACTACTGGACACGTTCCCGATGACCGCCTCCGGCAAGGTCCAGAAATTCGCGCTGCGTGAACGCTTCGAAGCCGGGACCCCGCAGCCACCAACCACGGCCGGCTGAACCGCACGATCTCCCCGGTCCATATCCCGCTTGGTCAGGACGCGAGCTTGCCGAGCAGGGCGACCGTGTCGTCCTCGTGGGAGAGGAAGGGGGCGTGGTCGCTGGCCCAGGTGATGGCGTGGGTGGCCCGTTGGCTGAGCAGGCGCTGCAGTTGCGGGTGGATGGCGCGGTCCTCGGCGCAGACGACGTAGGTGCTGGGTCTGGACCGCCAGGCCAGGCTGGTCGGGCGGTCGAAGCCGGGGGCCATGTTCTGCGGTACCAGGGTCGCGACGTGGGCGGCCCGCTGTTGCTCGTCGATCTGTGCGTAGAAAAGGTCGCCGGCCTTGGCCGGGTCGATGGTGGTGGCGCTCGGGTCGCCGACGGTACTGGCGAGCAGGTCGGTCGGATGGGCCGCGACCAGGTCCAGTGTGGTCTCGCTGGTGTCCGGCATGATCGCGGCCAGGTAGACGAGGTGGGCGATGCGGTCGGGGGCCAACCCGGTGATCACCGCGCCACCGTAGGAGTGGCCGCAGGCGATGACCGGTCCGGGGAGTTGGGCCATCGCTTCGGTGGCGGCGGCGGTGTCGCCGGCCAGGGAGCCGCGGTGCAGCTCGGCGAGGGCAACCGGGATGTCCAGGGCGCGCAGCCGCTGCGCTACGCCGTCCCAGCAGTGTTTCGTGTGCCATGCGCCGTGTACGAGTAATACCCCGGTGGGCGGGCCGTCCAGAGCCGTCACGTTTCCGCCTCTCGTTCGTGGTGCGTGATCCGCGCTACCCATGAGAGCGGTCCGAAGCCGGAAAGGATGCGCGAATCCTATTCCCCGCTGAGCCCTCCAATGGGCGTGTCGGTGGCAGGTCGGGCGGCATACCTGGACTGACACGACGTCACCCGGTCCGGCCCCGTCCAGCGTGGTCTCTTGGCGCCGGCCCCTGACCCCCAGAGTTGGCGTTCAGCCAGGGTGTGCTCCCCCAGGTGCAGCCGGACCGCAGCCCGTTCGGCTCGCCGCAGCCGGCTCGCGGCACTGCTCGGCCGCTCGGTACCGCCCTGACCACCACCGCCTGCCCTTCATACGCGGGGGTTGCAGCGAGGGCTCCGCTGCCTCGGCGTGCCGGTTCGCGCCAGCGCGGTGATGGCCGTGGCGGACTCCTCCGGCGGGAGCGCGTGACTGCGCAGGTGTTCGAACTCCGCGACGTATCGACCCAGCATCTCGAGCCCGTCGCGCAGTAGCCGCACGGCCTCCGCCTGCTCGCCGGCCTCACCGGCCCGCCGCGCCTGCTCGACCCGCCGGCCGAACCGATGCCAGTCGATCGTTTCGTCGTCCACCTCGAGCAGCCAGCCGGGTGCGCGGGACCGTAAGTTGACCTCAGCTTCAGCACCCGCCTGCCGGATGGCGACCCGCAGGTGGGAAATGTAGGTCCCCACCAGTTTGTCGATCGTCCCCGGCACCTCGTCCGGCTGGGTTCCCCAGGCAAGCCGGACGATCTCCGACCGGCGGACGACCTTGTTCGGCTCGAACAGCAGGACGGCCAGGACCGCCCGTTGCTTGCTCCCGAGGGGAAGAAGGTGTCCTGCGTGAGCGCGGCAGGCATGGCCTGCCGCTTGAGCGGTCGCGACCGCCGCCTGGCGCGACGGCGTGGCCCGCGCCCGCGGCGCCGGCACCAGCCGGTCGTGATCGCCACGGTCACCGCACTGTCGTACTGCGCCGGCGAGGCCAGCTGCTGGGCCGCTGGCCACCTCGCCGGCTGAGCCGGCCGCTCGCTCCGGCAGCTCGGCGTCCACTGTGGACGTTGGTGGTTCACCCGTGTCTCGACTGGCCAACCACGCAGCGCGGGGGTCGCACTGCGGCATTCCCTACGGGTGGATGCCGAACGGTCCAAGGATGTCGGCGTCGATCCGGGCCGAGTTGATCAGTGTGGCGGCATTGGCCTTGGTGAACACGTCGGCGGCGGCCAGCTTGCCGGTGTATTGGGCGATGACCGGGGCGGCGGCCGCCTCGGCGGCCGCGTCAAGGTACGACGTGAAGATCGCCCAGGCGTTGCCGGTGGGCCCGTACTCGGCGAAGAAGGGCGTCGGATCCAGCGAGTTGATGGTCGCGCGGACGCTGGCGGCGAGGTCGTCGAGGTAGGCCCGTTGCACGACGACGTCCTCGCGTGTGCCGAGCCGGCCAACGTGCCCGCCGACGAGCGTGCGCCACGGGGCGACCAGGATGGTCTCGTGCGCCGCGGTCCAGGCGGGGATGTCCTGGGACTCGGCCAGGTTCTTGAACGGAACCCAGCCGGGGAAGACCACATCGACCACCATCAGCGTCGCTGCGGACGGTACGTAGATGTAGATGTTGTCCGGGCTGTGGTTGGGCCCGTGGTAGGACAACTCCAGGCGCTTCCCGCCGACGCGCAGCACGTAGTTGTCCTCGAAGGTGATGTCGGGCAGCGGACGCTGGGGGTCGCGCGCGGCGCTGAGAAGCCGTTTCGTCTCGGCGTGCGCCACCCGGGTGACCCGGTCGAAGAGTCCGGCCGCCCCGATGTGGTCGGCGTGGGAGTGCGAGTAGACCAGGTGGGTCACGCGGGACGGGAGGCGGCGTGGCTTGGTCACCTCCTCGATGGCCCGCACCAGGTTGCGCCCAATGGTGGGCGGGGCGTCCACCAACACGACGCCCTCGGCGGTGGTCAAGAACATGGCCTGGTAGAAGCCGTCGGTGACCCAGTAGAGGCTGTTACCGATGTGACCGGTGAAGTAGCCGGCCGCATTGATCGCCGGCCCGAACGCGTCGGGCGGAACGGGCGCGTACCGGGGCAGGGCCGGGGCCGCCGCCGATGACCAGCGCGGATCGTTGGGCATGAGGCCGGCTGCTGTCGGGAGCGCGGCGGCCATGGCCGTGCGACGCAACAGCGTGCGGCGGTCGATCGACGGTGCAGACATGCGTGCTCCTCAACGGTGTTCTTGGGATGGGTAGGGTTCAGCCGCAACCGCGCAACGACGGTGACGCTGAGGCCGACGTCGCGGCCGGCGACGTCCCTGGTAGCCAGGCGCCGCTGCAGGCCGAGGCGGATAGACGCGGCAGCGGTCGAATCGATGCTCACGGCGAGCAGTGGATCTTCATCGCGCGCCCCGACGGCTGTAGGCGCAGGCTGGGTATGCCTGGCCCTCGGGGGAAGGCATCGCCCCCACGCGCGTGAGGTGCTATCAGGCGTACAGCGCTGCGGCGCCTCCCCACAGTGCGCCTGGGTTGAGCCGGTCCGGGAACCTATCCAGCATGGCGTTGAAGAAGTCCAGCGCGTTGTCGTGGGCTTTGAGGAGTTCGCCGGCGGCGTTCAGGTACTCGCGGGTCTGGCGGATGGTCCTGGTGGCGTCGTCGTCCAGAGTCTTGTTCTTGTGACCGGCGACGATGTGCCGTGGGTGCAGTGCTTCGACGGTGTCGACGGCGCGGTGCCAGGCGTTGAGCCCGTCGCCTTGTGCCTCGCGGAGGTACTGGTGGACGCCGTTGTAGATGACGTCGCCGGCGACCACGAGGCCGAGGTCGGGCACGTGCAGGACGCTGGTGTCGTCGGTGTCGGAGTGTCCGACTTCGACGATCGTGAGCGGGTGACCTTCGAGATTGATCTGGTTGTTGGGGACGGCCTTGGCGACGACATGGGTAGCCGGGATCTGTCCGGGGAAGAGCGCATCCCAGAACGTTTCGCGGATCGCGATGTTCTTGTGCATCTGCCGGATCGTTCCGGTGGTGGCAACGACCTCGGCGCCGAACCGGTGCGCTAGCTCGGCCCCGCCGAACCAGTGGTCTCCGTGCCCGTGCGTGGCGAAGATGTGGGTCAAGCTCTTGCCGGTCGCCTCGACCCAATCCCCGACGGCGGCGGTCTGCGCGCTCGTCAGCGGTGGGTCAACGAGCACGGCGTCCCGGTCACCGCAGATCAGGGTGATCGACAGGGGGGAGAACTCCCGCTTGTCGCCGTTGGGAACGAGTTCGGTGACGTTCTGCGGGATCGGGTCGGCGATGAATACGTCGTAGGACAGGTTCACCGGCATGGGCAGCTCCAGGTGTGGTGGCGTTGGTTCTTGGCTGAAGAGACGGGCTCAGTTGAACAGCAGGCACGTGGCGATGGCGTGCGCCACGACACGGCCGTGGCCGTCGAGGATGCGGGCTTCGGCGGTGGCGGTGCGGCGGCCGAAGCCGACCACGTCGGCTCGGCAGGTCAGGCGACCGCTGTCGAGGTTCGCGGGGCGGGTGAACTTGATCGTGAGATCGAGCGAGGTGTAGCCGGTGCCAGCGGGAAGCTTGGTGTGGACGGCACAGCCCAGGGCTGAATCGGCCAGGCCGGCCAGCATGCCCCCGTGGACTGAGCCGAGGGGGTTGTAGTGCCACTCGGCGGGTTGCATCTCGAACTCGGCCCAGCCGTCCCCGACGGCTACTGGACGGATGTCGGTCGTGGCACCAGCGGGTACTGCCGGAAGGTCCCCGCGGCCGATCTTGTTGAGGAACTCGAGCCCGTCAAGATCGCGGGCGGCGTCGGTGAAGACCTTCGGGTCCGCCCAGCAGTAGGTGCGTTCGCGGGTCATGCGTCGCTCCGCGCCAGCTGTGGGTAGAGCGCCTCGATCGGTCCGGCGAGCGCGGCCTTGACCTGGCCGCTGAGCTCGTCGGCGAGGATCTCGTACGCACCCGCCTCGAGCCCGTCGTAGGCGGAGCGCACGACGTCGGCCGGATCGAGCTTTGGAGCGTCCACGCCTTTGGCCAGCGGGGTGTCGGCGTATCCGAGGTGCAGGCTCGCGACGTGCACGTCATCGGGGGCAAGCTTGATCCGCTGGGTGTTGGTGGCCTGCCACAGGGCGGCCTTGCTCGCGCTGTAGGCCCCCTCACCGATGCCGAGCCAGCTGAGCGCCGACAGCACGTTGAGTAGGGTGCCCCGCGTCGCTTTGAGCGCGGGGATGAAGGCGTTGGCGACGGCGAGCGCCCCCCAGAAGTTCGTCTCGAACAGGTTGCGAGCCGCACTCAGGTCGCCGAGCACGCTGGAGCCGTTGGAGACGCCGGCGTTGTTGATCAGGACAGTGACGTCGTTGGCGATACCGGCTGCGGCAGCGATCGAATCCGGCGAGGTGACGTCAAGGACGAGCGGGACGATGCGGTCGTCGCCCCAGTCCTTCGGCTTGCGGGCGGCGGCGTACACCTTGACGGCTCCGCGTTCGAGTGCCTGGTGGACGAAACGGGTGCCGAGGCCGCCGTTGGCTCCGGTGACGAGCAGGACGGCTCCGTTGAGCGTGGGCATTGCCGGTTCCTTTCGACGACGGTGGATGCGCGGCTCCGGACCGGCCGCGGGGGCGAGGCCGGTCCGCTCGATGAGGACGCGCAGCGGAGCCGTGGGCTCGACCGGATGAATCTCGGCGGACGCAGCGGTTGGCTACGCAGCCTGGCGCCACCACCGCACCTCGGCGCTGACTAAGGAGAACCACAGCCAGCACCGTACACCCTGACTTTGGAGCAGCAAAGCCAGGGATATGATGGGGTCGTGACTGCCAACCAGGGACAGGCTCAGCCCACCGCCCTGGAGCGCCTGGGCGCCTTCTCCGAACGCGACCAGTGGACGGCCAAGGGCTGGTGCCGCATCGAGCGCTCGCTCGATCTGATCGGCACCCGCTCGGCGATGCTGGTGATCCGCGAGCTCTTCTACGGGGCCACCAGGTTCGATGAGCTGGCCCGAGGCACCGGCCTGAGCGAGGCGGTGGTTGCCGGGCGGCTGAAGCGGTTGCACGCCGACGGCATCGTCGAGCGACGCCCCTACCAGGAAGCCGGCCAGCGCACCCGCGACGAGTACGTCCTCACCATCCGAGGCCGTGAGCTGTTCCCGATCCTCGTCGCATTGACCCAGTGGGGCGAAACCCTCCGCGACGACCACCGGACCGGAGTCGAGCTTGTGCATCGCGACTGCGCCGCGCGCCTCACGGCTCACGTCGGCTGCGCCAAGGGACACGAGGTGCCGGTCGACCAAGCCGCGGTTCAACTCAAGCAGGAGCCACACCTGAAGAAGCGCCGAACCCAGATGCCGGAGATTGCTACTGGCGACCACGAGCCGACGGGCTGAACATCGGGGATAGCCTCCCGGTGCTGACGCGCGTGGCCAGGTCAGCGAGTTGATCGGCGGAGGGCGTGGGATTCGAACCCACGGTGACGCTCACGCGCCACAGCAGTTTTCAAGACTGCCGCCATCGGCCACTAGGCGAGCCCTCCTACCTGCGGAGTTGCCTGCCTGCCTGTCCACGGCTCGTCCGCACGTCTGGCTTCGGCTCCTTGTTGGCAGCCTGAGCCGCTGGCAGTGTCCCACGAGCACCGCGGGCCAGCGCGAGCGAGATACGGACGGTGACCGCACGCTCAGGTCAGCAGCAGCCGGCGGGGGACGGCAGCTGCCGCGGTGAGCCCGCCGAGGACCAGGCAGAGCGGCGAGTACAGCAGCAGGTCCCAGTGGACGTAGTCGGTCGGTGCCCCGGACAGGCCGAGCCCGGACGGCAGGAACCCGGCCACGGTCGCCCGTCCGATCAGCGCGGCGGTCACGATCCAGATGCCGACCTGGTGCAGGCGGCGGGGGCCGACCGGGGGAAGCCACCAGGCCCGGGCCGCCGCGAGGTAGGCGCCGGCGAGCAGCAGTGCGGCGACGGCGGCCGACATCGCCGGCATCGCGGCCGGCGGTCCCGAAGCGGCCGTACCCAGCACCACCCGGGCGAAGTCGGCCCAGGTTGCCAGCGGCCACGGGGTGAACATCCAGACCACGTGCGCCACCCCGGCGACGGCCAGGCCGATCGCGGCGAGCCCGCCGGCGACCCTGGTCAACAGGTCCACCCGGCGCCCGGGCGCCGGCTGGCCCCGGGGCGTGCCGATGCCCGGCGGGGCAACCGGACGATCCAGCCGGCCGAACCGGCCACTGCCCCGGCGCCACCTCGGCGACATGCTCACGCCAGTCCCCCTCGACTACACTCTGTGGTCTCTATTAACAGAGCGTGCAGGTCAGCGGCTGATACGCCGGGCGGCACCGGCGGCGCGGCGCGATCCGCGTCCCGGATCAGCGCCCCAACTATCGGCGCTTCCGGTATCTGACCCGCCTATTGCGACCGGCCCGGACGGATACGGCTCCGGAGTTTCCCCGGGCAGAATTGCCCAGCCGTATCGACGAGCAGCTGCCGGCTCGATCAGTGCACTCAAAGAACCCGCCGTCGAGGTACAGACCCGGACCCCTTGACAGGATAACCGCGAACGTTACAATACGGAAACCTTTGTGTTAACGCTAACATCGCGGAGCGTCACGATGCCCGAGCCGCTGAAGTCGACGTGGCTCCCGTTCTGCGGCGTAGCGGAAAACCTCCAGGGAAGGTCGCCGAATTGATCACCGCCACGCTGGCATGATCAATACCGGGGCCTCCGCAACGGCGCTCCTGGTGGCCGGCCGACCAATTGGGTCCGCCGGTTTGTTCGTTCGGCCAGGGGCCGGTCGGTCCAGTCGAACTGCGGATAGCCGCCTGGCGCCGGCACCGCTATTGCCGGGCCCGGTCGAAATCGGGCTATGCCGCACCGGAACGGAAGAGGTCCACAATGCTTCTTCGATCGCGGTCCCGGCGCCTGAGAAAGACGCTACCGCTCATCGGTGCGGCGGTCGCACTCACCGCCGGCGCACTGGTCGGCCTGCCTGGCGCCGCGCAGGCGGCCGGGCCACTCCCGTGCGACATCTACGGTTCCGCCGGCACCCAGTGCGTCGCGGCGCACAGCACCACGCGGGCGCTGTTCGCCGCCTATGGCGGCAACCTCTACCAGGTGCGCCGCGCCTCGGACAACGCGACGGCCAACATCGGCGTGCTGGCGGCCGGCGACTACGCGAACGCGGCGGCGCAGGACTCGTTCTGCGCCAACACGTCATGCGTCATCACGATCATCTATGACCAGACAGCCCGGCACAACGACCTGACCATCGAGCCGGCGGGCACCGCCGGGCCGGCCAATTCCGGCGTGCCCGCGGACGCACTGCCGGTGACGGCCGGTGGCCACCTGGTCTACGGCGCCTCGTTCTCCGGCCGAATGGGCTACCGGCACCGGGCGGCGTCCGGGGTCGCCGTAAACGGTCAGCCCGAGGGCATGTACATGGTTACTTCCGGAACGCACTTCAACAGCGCCTGCTGCTTCGACTACGGCAACGTCGAGGTGCCGATCGCCGATACCGGAAATGGCCATATGGACGCCATCTACTTCGGCACGCTGTGCTGGTTCGCGCCGTGCAACGGAAGCGGCCCGTGGGTGATGGCCGACCTCGAGAACGGCCTGTTCCAGTCCAACACCGGCGGCAGCCAGAACACCGCGAACACCGGCAACCGCGCGCCGTTCGTGACCGCCACACTGAAGAACAACGGCCAGAACTTCTTCGCGTTCAAGGACGGCAGCGCGCAGTCCGGCGGGCTCGCCACGCGCTACTCCGGAGCTTTGCCGACGTTCCGCCCGGGCTACTCGCCGATGCACCAGGAGGGCTCCATCGTCCTGGGCACCGGCGGCGACAACAGCAACGGGTCGATCGGGTCGTTCTTCGAAGGCGTGATGACGGCGGGCGTGCCGTCCGACGCGGCCGAGAATTCCGTGCAGGCGAACATCGTCTCGGTCGGTTACGGCGGCCCGAGCCCGGTCGCCGGCGGCACGCTGAACCCCGGCTCGACGATCTCGCTGCGCGCCACGACGGCGAACAGCACGACCCGCTACATCCGGCACCAGAACAACAACGCGATCACCTCCGTGGTCGCGGCCGGTAGTTCAGCCGTTGACCGGAGCGACGCGACCTGGATCGTCCGGCGCGGGCTGGCGAACAACTCGTGCGTGTCGTTCGAGTCCAGGAACTTCCCCGGCGACTTCCTGCGGCACTCGAACTTCCAGCTCTTCCGGCAGCCGATGGACGGCAGTGCGCTGTTCCGGTCCGACGCGACGTTCTGCCCGCAGGCCGGCCGCAGCGGCCAGGGCACCTCGTTCGCGTCGCTCAACTTCCCGACCAGATTCCTCCGGCACTTCAACAACACCCTGTTCATCGCGAGCAACGGCGGGCCGAACACGTTCGACACGGCCACCTCGTGGGCGGCCGACGTGAGCTGGGCCGTCAGCTCCCCCTGGACGGCGTAGCCGACCGGACCATCCCGGCGCGGGGCGCCACCGGCGTCCCGCGCCGGCTCGCCTGGTAGCCCCCTCCTGAGTCTTGACAAGTCGTCAGACGACTGATGTCTTTGTCGCGCGGCTTCCCGACCCCGTCGGCCGGGTGGCGCTGGCCTCAGCGAGAGGAGCTTCCTCATGACCCAGGAGCACAGCGGGCCAACGGCCGCGCAGGGCGCCGGGCTGCGGCGCAACGCGGTCGGGCTGACCGGCGCGGTGATCATGTCGGCGGCGATCATGGGGCCGGCCGTCTCGACGTTCTTCAACCCGCAGTTCTCGACGCCGTTCTCCGGCTACGCCACCCCGCTGGTCTACCTGCTGACCCTGGTCGCGCTGGTGATCACCGCGTCCGGGGTGATGGAGATGGCGCGGGCGCTGCCCAGCGCCGGCGCCTTCTACACGTACGTCTCGCGCGGGCTGGGGGCGCGCGCCGGGTTCGTCACCGGCGGGCTGATGTTCGCCGCATACGCGCTGCTGCCGCCGGCCGAGATCGGGCTGATCGGCAGCTACCTGCAGGGCACCTTCCGCACCGAGTTCGACGTGAACATCCCGTGGTGGGTGATCGGCCTGCTGCCCGCGATCGTGATGGCCGTGCTCGCGTTCGAGGGGATCAGTTCCTCGCTGCGCACCGCGCTGGTGCTGTTCACCGCCGAGGTGGTGGTGGTGCTCGTGCTCGCGGTGATCGTGCTGGCGCACGGCGGCGCGGACGGCCTCAGCGCCAAGCCGTTCTCCCCGGCCAGCTCGCCGCACGGCTACAGCGGCCTGGTCGACGGGCTGGTGTTCGCGGCGCTGAGCTTCGTCGGCTTCGAGGCGGCGGCGACCCTCGGCGAGGAGGTGCGCGACCCGAAGCGGCGGATCCCGCGCGCGGTGCTGCTGTCCGTCCTGTTCGTCGGCGCGATCTACGTGTTCTGCATCTGGGCCGAGGCGATCGGGCTCGGCCGGGCCGGCATGGACGCCCTGGACGGCACCGGCGCGCCCTGGAACGTGCTGGCCGGCCAGTACGCGGAGTGGATGAAGTGGCCGGTCATCATCGCCTCGGTCTCGTCGATGTTCGCGGTGATGCTGAACTCCAACAACGGGATCGTGCGGATCATGAACACGATGGGGCGGGAGCGGCTGCTGCCACGGGCGCTGGCGCACATCGACCCCAAGCGGCGCAGCCCCTCGTACGCGATCGCGGTGCAGGGCGTGTTCGCCGTCGTGATCGCGTTCATCGTCGGCGCGGTGGCCGGCGGCCTGGGTGACCCGCTCGGCGGCAGCAACGTGTACGGCTACCTCGGGTTCCTGCTCACGCTGGGCATCCTGCCGGTGTACGTGCTGACCAACCTGGCCTGCATCCGGTTCTACCGCGGCCGGCCCGACTTCCGGTTCGTCCGGCACGTGCTGCTGCCCGCGCTCGGCGCCGCGCTGATGGTCGCGCTCACCGTCGGGCAGCTGCTGGAGCAGACCACGGCGCCCTACACCTGGCTGCCCTGGATCATCCTGGCCTGGGTGGTGGCGATGTTCGCGGTCGCCCTCTGGCTCGGCGCGCGCCGGCCGCAGGCGCTGCGGTCGGCCGGGGCGGCGCTGGCCGACGAGGCGGAGCCGGTGCCGGCCACAGTCGGGCAGTGATGGTCGACTCCCACGTCATCGGCCTGGACGTCGGCTCGCAGAGCGTCAAGGGCTGCCTGCTCGGGCCCGGCGGCAGCGTGGCCGCCGTGGCCCGGTACGGCTGCGCGATGCGGCACCCGGCCAGCGGCTGGGCCGAACAGGCCCCGGCCGGCTGGCGGCTCGGGCTGGCGTCCGTGGTGCGCGAGCTGCTGGCCCGCGCCGGGGTGGCCGGCGCCGACATCGGCAGCCTCGGCCTGGCCAGCCAGGTCGACGGCGTGGTGCCGGTGGACGCCGGGCTGCGGCCGCTGCGGGACGCGATCATCTGGCTGGACCGGCGGGCCACCGGGCAGGCCGACGCGCTCGCCCGCACGGTCGGCGACCGGGAGCTGTTCGAGATCACCGGGCTCAACTGCGACGCCTCGCACACCATCCCGAAGATCATGTGGCTGGCCCAGCACGAGCCGGCGACCTACCGGTCCAGCCGCTGGCTGTTGCCGGTGGGTTCGTACCTGGTCGGCTGGCTGACCGGTGCGGCGCTGGTCGACCCGGCCAACGCCTCCTCGACGCTGGTCTACGACCTGGGCAAGGGCGCCTGGTCGGAATTCCTGCTGGACGCGGCCGGGGTCGACCCGGCCCTGCTGCCGGAGATCCGGCCGGCCACCGACCTGGCCGGCGGGCTGACCGCCGAGGCCGCCGAGCAGCTCGGGCTGCCCGCCGGCTGCCCGGTCGTGGTCGGCACCGGCGACGACCACGGCGCCGCGCTGGCCGCCGGGCTGCTCCGGCCCGGGCTGGTGGTGGACGTGACCGGCACCGCGGAGCCGGTCGGCGCGGTCGCCACGGAGCTCACCCTCGACCCGGAACGGCTGGTCGAGACGCACGCGCACGCGGTCCCGGGCACGCTGCTGGTGGAGAACCCGGGGTTCGTGTCCGGCGGCAGCACGCTCTGGCTGGCCGAGTCGGTGCTCCGCTGCCGGCAGGCCGAGCTGCTGGAGCTGGCCGCGACCGCCGCACCCGGCTCGGACGGGGTGCTGTTCCTGCCGGCGCTCAGCGGCGCCACCGCGCCGCGCTGGAACGACACCATGCGGGGCGCCTTCGCCGGCCTGGGCATGAACCACGGCAGCGCCGAGCTGGCCCGGGCGGTGCTGGAGGGCTGCGCCTACGCGCTGCGCGACATCGTCGACCGGCTGGCCGCCCTCGGCCTGGCCGGAGCCGCCGGAGCCGCCGGCGCCGCCGGAGCCGCTGGAGCCCGCGGCTCCGGCGCGGACGAGGTGCGGGTCGTCGGTGGCGGCGCCCGCAGCCCGCTCTGGCTGCAGATCAAGGCGGACGTGCTGAACCGCCCGGTGCGGCCGGTGCTCGCCGCGGAGCCCACCGCGGTCGGCGCGGCGATGCTGGCCGGCGTCGCGGCCGGGATGTTCAGCGACCTGGACGACGCGGCCGCCCGCACCGGCACGATCGCGCCCGAGCCGGTCCGCCCGGACCCGGGCCGGGCCGACCGGTACGCGGAGTGCTACGCCGGCTACCGCCGGCTCTATGACGGCATCGAGGGGAGCATGGAATGACGGCCGGCACCGTCGACCTGGCCGCGCTGCGGTCCCGGCTGGCCGCGGCGCCCGACGCCGGGCTGCTGCGGCCGATCGGCCTGGCCCGGATCGTCAGCGGGCTCGGATCCCTGCCCGGCGCCGTGGACGACCTGTTCAACGGCACCGCCGGCCCGGTCGCCCTGCTGGTGGACGCGACCCCGATGCGCCGCGGCGGCACCGACCTCAAGCCGGCCGTCCGCGACCTGCTCGCCGGCACCGGCCGGGAGGTGCGGGAGGTGCGGGCCGGGCCAGACGACGGCCAGGTACACGCCGACGAGGTCACCGTGATGGCCGTCAGGGACGCCGTGGACGGCGCCTGCGGCATCGTGACCGTCGCCTCGGGCACGGTCGCGGACATCGGCAAGGCCGTCGCGTGCCTGCTCGGCGGGTTGCCGCACCTGATCGTGCAGACCGCGGCCAGCGTCAACGGCTACGCCGACAGCCAGTCGGTGCTGCTGCGCAACGGGGTGAAGCGGACGGTCGCCAGCCGCTGGCCGGACGTGCTGGTGCTGGATGCCGAGGTGCTCGCCGGCGCCCCGGCCGCGATGACCCGGGCCGGCCTGGGCGACCTGGTGTCGATGTTCACCGCGCCGGCCGACTGGTACCTGGCCCGGGCCGCCGGCCATGACGACAGCTACTCGCCGACCGCGGTGGCGCTCGGCCGCGAACTCGGCGACGAACTGCTCGCGCTGGCCCCGGCGCTGCGCCGCAACGACCCGGCCGCGGTCGGCCGGCTGGCCCAGATGCTCGCGGTCAGCGGCATCTCGATGGGTGCCGCGGACCGGACCGCGCCGTCGTCCGGGATGGAGCACACGGTCAGCCACCTGCTCGAGATGGCCGCCGCCGGCGAGGGCCGGCCGACCGCGCTGCACGGCGCGAAGGTCGGGGTCAGCACGATCATCGCGGCGCTCACCTGGCGGCACGTCCGGGCCCGGATCGCCCGCGACGGCCTGCGCCCGCGGTTCCCCACCGCGCCGCAGATGCGGGACCGGGTCTACGCCGCGTTCGAGCGGCTCGACCCGACCGGCGCGATGGCCCGGGAATGCTGGGCCGACTACAGCCGCAAGCTCACCCGCTGGACCCCGGACGCCGTCGCCGGCCTCACCGGCCGCTGGATCGAACACGAGCACGCCCTGAGTCGCCTGCTGACCGACCCGGCCCGGATCGTCGAGGCGCTGCGGGCGGCCGGCGCCCCGGTCCGGTTCGCCGACCTCGACCCGGCGGTCACCGCCGACCAGGCCCGCTGGGCCATCACCCACTGCCACCTGATGCGTGACCGGTTCACCGTCGCCGACCTGGCCTGGTTCCTCGACGCCTGGGGCCCCGACGACATCGAGTCCGTCCTCGCCGACGCGGCGGCTCTCGGCGCCGGACTATGAGCGCCCAAGGCATGCCGCGAAGCGAACCGGAGACACCGTGACCGTGCCCGGGCGGCGGTTCGCCGGGTACGCGTTCGACCTGGACGGGACCGTCTACCTCGGCGACGAACTGCTGCCCGGCGCGGCCGACACGATCGCGGCGATCCGGCGGGCCGGCGGGTCGGTCGCGTTCGCCACGAACAAGCCGCTGGAGACCGCCGCTGACTACGCGGCCAAGCTGACCCGGCTCGGCGTGCCGGCCGAGCCGGCGGACGTGGTCACCGCGCTGGACTCGCTGCTGCGCTATCTCGCCAGGGCGCACCCGGGCGCGCGGCTGTTGACGATCGCCGAGCCGCTGGTCGAGGCGACGCTGGCCGCGGCCGGCTGGCCGGTCGTCCAGGATCCGGCGGCGGCCGACCTGGTGGTCGTCTCGTTCGACCGCACGTTCAGCTACGCCAAGCTGGCGGCGGCGTACCGGGCGGTCCGGCACCACGGGGCGGGCATCGTGGCGACCAACCCGGACCCGTACTGCCCGACGCCGGACGGCGGCCTGCCGGACTGCGCCGCGATGCTGGCCGCGCTGGAGGCGTGCACCGGCGCCCGGGCCGAGGCGGTGCTGGGCAAGCCGAGCGCGCTGATGGCGCAGACCCTGCTGGCCCGGCTCGGCACCAGCCCGGCCGACTCCGCGATGGTCGGCGACCGGCTGACCACGGATGTCGCGATGGGCCAGGCGGCCGGCATGACCGGCATCCTCGTGCTCAGCGGGGCTACCACACCGGGCATGCTGGCGGCCTCGGACCTGCGCCCCGACTACGTCGTCGAGAACATCGGCCAGCTGCTTCCCGGCCAGCCCAACGACTCCCGGAGCAATCAGTGATCAACTTCATTTTCATGCTGACCCACCACGACGCGACCGTCCCCGGCGCGCTCGAGCTGGTCTCGACGCTGCGCGGCAGCGGGCTGCGCTATGTCGGGTTCAAGGACGTCGGTGCGACGCCCGGCCAGCTGGCCGAGGTCACCGCCGCCGCGCACGAGCAGGGCCTGGAGGTGATGCTCGAGGTCGTGTCGACCAGCGCCGAGGACGAGCGCCGGTCGCTGGAAGCGGCCGGGACGATCGGGGTCGACTGGGTGCTCGGCGGCACGCACGCGGACGACGGCGTCAAGATCCTCGCCGGCGGTCCGGTGCGCTACTGCCCGTTCCCCGGCCAGGTGGTCGGGCATCCCAGCGTGCTGGCGGGCAGCATCGCCGAGATCGCGGCCGACGCCGCCCGGCTGACCGCGCTGCCCGGCGTCGCCGGGGTCGACCTGCTCGCCTACCGGCACGCCAGCGCGGACGTCGAGGAGCTGACCCGGGCGGTGGTCGAGGCCACCGACGGCACGGTCATCGCCGCCGGGTCGGTGACCGGAGCCGGCCAGATCGAGGCGCTGGCCCGGGCCGGCGCGTGGGGCTTCACCATCGGCGGGGCGATCTTCGAGGGTCGGCTGCCCGGCGGGCCGGACGTCGCGGCGCAGGTCCGGGCGGTGCTGGCGATCGCGGCCGGCGCCGGCGCGGCGGCACCGCGATGACGCAGCGGGCCACGATGGTCGCCCGCACCCGGGACGGGCTGCTGCGCGACCTGCTCGACGGCGCCTACCCGCACGGCGCGAAGCTGCCCAACGAGGACGACCTGGCGGAGCGGTTCGGGGTCAGCCGGGCGACCGTCCGGGAGGCGGTCAGCGGTCTGGTCGAGGCCGGGTACGTGACCCGCCGGCACGGCTCCGGCACGTACGTGACCGGCACCCTGCCGCGGCGGCACGCGCTGGACATGTCGGTCAGCTACACCCGCATGATCGCCGAGGCCGGGATGGAGCCCGGATTGGTGATCATCGACCGGAGCGAGCACCCGGCCTCGGCGGCGGAGGCCGACGCGTTGCAGGTGCCGGTGGGTGAGCTGCTGCTGGCGGTGGAACGGATCCGGACCGCCGACGGCCGCCCGGTGGTCTACTCGGTCGACCGGCTGCCCCGCGGGTACGCCCCGGCCGGTGACGGCCTGGAGGCCTCGCTCTACGCGATGCTGGAACGCGGCGGGCACGCCGTGCGGGCGGCCAGCGCGCGGCTGGTGCCGGTGGTCGCCGACGACCGGCAGGCCGAGCTGCTCGAGGTCGAGCCGGGCACCCCGCTGCTGCACATCGACCAGGTCGACGTCGACCGGTCCGGCCGCCCGGTGATGCTCTCGGCCGAGTGGCACGTGGCCGACGCCTTCGAGCTGCACGTGAACCGCCGCGCCTCGGACACCGACCAGCCGGCGGACGGCGGACCGTGAACGCGGCCGAACCGGCGTCCCGGCTGGGTCCGGCGGCCCGCGCCGCCGCGCTCGACCGGTTGTCGGCCGAGCCGGTCGACCTGCTCGTCGTCGGCGGCGGTGTGACCGGGGCCGGGGTCGCGCTGGACGCCGCCACCCGGGGCCTGTCGGTCGCGCTGGTGGAGAAGCGGGATTTCGGCGCCGGCACGTCCAGCCGGTCCAGCAAGCTGATCCACGGTGGGCTGCGCTACCTCGAGCAGCGCGATTTCCGGCTGGTCCGGGAGGCGCTGGCCGAGCGCGCGCTGCTGCTCACCCGGCTCGCCCCGCACCTGGTGCGGACCATCCCGTTCCTGTTCCCGCTGCGGCACCACGGCTGGGAGCGGGCCTACATCGGCGCCGGCATCGGCCTGTACGACGCGCTGGCCGGCCGGCACCGCGCGGTCCCCCGGCACCGCCACCTGAGCCGGACGGGCGCGCTCGAGCTCGCCCCCGGGCTGCGGGACGACGCGCTGGTCGGCGCCATCCGCTACCACGACGCCGGCACCGACGACGCCCGGTTCGTGGTCGCGCTGCTGCGCACCGCGGTCGCGCACGGCGCCCGGGTGGTCTCCGGCGTGCACGTCGACCGGCTGCCGCTGGGCCCGGACGGCCTGCGCCACGTCGCCCTGCGCGACCCGGTGGGCCAGCGCGAGCGCACTGTCCGGGCCCGGGTGGTGGTCAACGCCACCGGCGTCTGGAGCAGCGAACTGGAACGCGCCGCCGGGGTGCCCGAGCCGGTGTCGGTGCGGGCGTCCAAGGGCGTGCACGTCCTGGTGCCGGCCGACCGGATCGACTCGGCCGCCGCGCTGATCCTGCGGACCGAGCGCAGCGTGCTGCTGGTCATCCCGTGGGGCGCGCACTGGATCATCGGCACCACCGACACCGACTATCGCGGCCACGACGACCGGGACCATCCGGCCGCCTCGCGCGCCGACATCAGCTACCTGCTCGACCACGTCAACCGGGTGCTGCGGGTGCCGCTGC
Source organism: uncultured Actinomycetota bacterium (assembly GCA_963714145.1). Classification (GTDB taxonomy): domain Bacteria; phylum Actinomycetota; class Actinomycetes; order Mycobacteriales; family CADCTP01; genus JBBWZH01. Next base: position 7,363,918 of record OY970235.1, read on the forward strand.
GGATCGAGGACGTGGTCGGTACCTACGCCGGGCTGCGCCCGCTGGTCGACCCGGGCGCCGGCGACACCACCGAGCTGTCCCGCGAGCACCTGGTCCGCCGGCCGGCGCCCGGCCTGGTCACCATCGTCGGCGGCAAGTACACGACGTACCGGATCATGGCGAGGGACGCGGTGGACGCGGCCGGCCTGGAGCTCGGCGAGCCGATCGCCGCCAGCCGCACCGAGACGGTGCCGCTGCTCGGCGCCGAGGGCCTGCCCACCGCGCGCAGCCGGGCCCGCGCCCACCCGGCCGCCGGCCGCCTCGCGCCCGGCATGGTCGACCACCTGCTGGACCGGTACGGGACGCTCGCGGTCACCCTGCTGGACGCGATCGCCGGCCGCGCCGAGCTGGCCGCCCCGATTCCGGGCGCGGCCGGCTACCTGCTGGTCGAGGCCTGGTACGCGACCACCGCCGAGGGCGCCCTGCACGTGGACGACGTGCTGACCCGCCGCACCCGGATCTCGATCGAGGCCGCCGACCGCGGCCACGCCGCGGCCGACCCGGTGGCCCGGATCATGGCGCCGGTGCTGGCCTGGTCGCCGGCCGAGGTGGCCGCCGAGATCAGCCACTACCGGGCCCGGCTGGCCGCCGAGACGCTGGCCGCCCAGGCCCCGGACGACGCGATGGCCGAGGCGGCCCGCTCCCCCGTCCGCGACCTCCGCCTGCTCAACTAGCCGCCGGGCGCCGGTGCGGTCAGCGGGCGGGACCAGCGCTGCGCGGTGAGGTCGTGGCCGTAGCTGTGCTCGGCGTGCTCCTCGGCGAGTTCGAACCCGGCGGCCTGGTAGAGCCGGCGGGCCGAGGTGAGGCAGTCGTACGTCCAGAGGACGATCTGGCGGTAGCCGGCGCGCTGGGCGAAGCGGACGCACTCGTCGACCAGCCGGCCGCCGATGCCGTGGCCGCGGGCGGCCGGCTCGACCAGCAGGACGCGCAGCTGGGCGGTGTCGTCGTCGTGGCGCACGCAGCTGACGCAGCCGGCGGCGGCGCCGTCCACCTCGGCGATCCAGGCGTTCTCCCGGCGCGGGTCGTGTTGCTGTGCGTAGTCGGCCATGATCCGGGCGACCCGCGCCTCGAAGCTGGTGTCCCAGCCGTACTCCTGGCTGTAGCGGATGCCGTGCCGCTGCACGATCCAGCCGAGGTCGCCGGGCAGCAGCGGGCGCAGCAGGTACGCCGCGGGCGCCGGCGCGCCGCCGAGAACCGCCTCGACCGTGGCCATCGCGCCGACCACCCGGCGCTGGTCTACTTCGGACAGTGGTTGCAGCAACCGCTCGACCTCGCTGGCGGAACGCTGGTCGAGCCCGCTGAAGGTGGCCCGGCCGGCGGCGGTCAGCCGGATCACCTGGCGCCGGCCGTCCACTTCGGACCGCTCCCGGACGAGCAGCCCGTCACCGGCCAGCCGGCCGAGCAACCGGCTCAGGTAGCCGGCGTCCAGGCCAAGGTCGCGGCGCAGGTCGAGCACGGCCAGGTCACCCCGGTTGGCCAGCTCGTACAGCACCCGGACCTCGGCCAGCGAGTACGGCGACTGCAGCAGGCCGTCGCCGAGCACGCCGATCACGTTCGTGTAGAAGCGGTTGAACCCGCGGACCCGGGCGACCCGCTCGGCGACAGTCGACACTGTTGACTCCAGGCAACTAACTGTTTGACTCGGTCAAACGTTAGCACCCTGGGTAGCCGGCCGTAAGGCGGTCTAAGGCCCCTTAGATCCCCGGGCCGGCCGCGGCCACCCGTCTGAGGTGCGCCGCCGCGCAGACCTGCGTGGTCGTCCGATGCCCGGCCCCCGGCCTCAGCACGAGGGTTGACCACATCGACGAGAGGGAGTGGTTCGAGATGACGCACCCGATGGGCCCGAGCCTGTTGGCCGAGCTGGAATACCGGCGGGCCCGGCTGGTCCGGACCGGGCGCAGCGTGCCGGTGGGCAGCCGCGGCACCCGGCGGGCCGAGCGGGCCGAGCACCTGCTGGCCGAGCGGTCCCGCACCGACAACCGACGGAACGCCCCGGCCACCGCGTATACGCGCGCCGCATAACGGCGGGTTTCCGTCGGTGGTCCGTGACACGATCGGGAGCGTGCCCCGGCTAGGTTCGCAAGCGCCGCTGGTGGGCCGGGCTGACGAGTTCAGCCGGCTCACCGCGGCGCTTGATCGTGCCCAGGCCGGCGAGCCGGCGGCGGTGCTGCTGTCCGGTGACGCGGGCATCGGCAAGACCCGGCTGCTCACCGAGCTGGCCGGTTGGGCCGCCGCGGCCGGGTTCACCGTGCTGGTCGGGCACTGCGTCGACCTCGGCGCGGCCGGGCTGCCGTACCTGCCGTTCGCCGAGGCGCTGCGCCAGCTGGCCGATCCGGGCGGTGCCGCGGCCGGCGAGCCGGTGGCCGAGGTGGTCGACGTGCCGGCGCTGCGCAGCCGGCCGGCGCTGGCCCGGATGCTGCCGCAGCCCAGCGCCGCTCCCATCGCAGACCTGCCGTCCGGCGACTTCGGCCAGTTGCAGCTGTTCGACGCGGTGTCCGGGCTGCTGGCCGAGCTGTCCGCCGACCGGCCGTTGCTGCTGATCATCGAAGACCTGCACTGGGCCGACCAGTCCACCCGCGACCTGCTGTCCTTCCTGCTCACCCGGCTGCGCTCCGAGCGGCTGGCGATCGTCGCCTCCTACCGGGCGGACGACCTGCACCGCCGGCACCCGCTGCGGCCGCTGCTCGGCGAGCTGGTCCGGCTGCCGGTGGTCGAGCGGGTCGAGGTGCGCCCGTTCAACGCCGTCGAGATGGCCGACTACCTGCGCGCGCTGCACGGCAGCCCGCTGCCCCGCCGTGCGGTCCGCCGGATCCTGGACCGGTCCGCCGGCAACGCGTTCTTCGCCGAGGAGCTGCTCGCCGCCGGCCTCGACCGGGACACCGAGACCCTGCCGACCGGGCTGGCCGACGTGCTGCTGAGCCGGCAGGAGCAGCTGCCGGCGGCGGTGCAGACGGTGGTCCGGGCCGCCTCGGTGGCCGGCCGCCGGGTCAACTACGCGCTGCTGCAGCACGCGGCCCAGCTGCCCGACCCGGAGACCGACGAGGCGCTGCGGGAGGCGGTGGCCCGGCACGTGCTGCTGCCCGAGGGCCGCGAGACCTACGTCTTCCGGCACGCACTGCTGCAGGAGGCCGTGTACGCCGATCTGCTGCCGGGCGAGCGGGTGCGGCTGCACGCCGCGTACGCCGACGCGCTGGCCGCCGGGATCAGCCACAGCTCCGGCACCTCGCCGGGGGCCGAGCTGGCGTACCACTGCCTGGAGAGCCACGACCTGCCGGGCGCGCTGGCCGCCTCGGTCCGGGCCGGCGCCGAGGCGTCCGAGCTGCACGCACCGGCCGCGGCGCTGCGCCAGTACGAGCAGGCCCTGCAGCTGTGGGCCGCGGTGCCGGGCGCGGCCGAGCTGGCCGGCCTGGACGTGGTGCAGCTCGGCCTGCTGGCGGCCGCGGCGGCCAGCGCCTGCGGCCAGTTCGACCGCGCGGTGGCGCTCACCCGGGCGACCGCCGAGCAGGTCGACCGCGCTGCCGACCCGCTGCTCGCCGGGCACGTGCTGCAGCGGCTGGCCTACCACCTGCTCGGCGCCGACGAGGTGGACGCGGCGGCGGAGGCCAGCACCACCGCGCTGGCCCTGGTGCCGGCCGAGCCGCCGACCCCGGAGCGGGCCTGGATCGCGGCGGTCACCGCCCGGGTCGCGCTGAACCTGGACGACTACGAGGAGGGCCGCCGGTTCGGCGACCATGCGGTCGCGCTGGCCCGCGAGCTGGGCCTGGCCGAGGTGGAGGCCGACGCGCTGGCCACCCTCGCGGTGCTGGCCGAGCACGAGGGCGACCCGGAGGATGCGGCCGCCCGGCTGGCGGTGGCGCGCGACCAGGCCGCCGCCGGCGGTGACCGGGCGATCGAGCTGCGCGCCAGCTACAACCTGGCCGCCACCCGCTTCTACCAGGGCCACCTGGCCACCACCAGCGAGCTGCTCGACGACGGGGTGAGCCGGGCCGAGCGGTACGGCCTGAGCTGGAGCTCGTACGGGCTGGAGCTCCGGGTGCTGCAGATCATCACCCGGTACATGACCGGCGACTGGGACGGCAGCCTGCGGGCCGCCGAGGTCACGGACAGCATCCCGGAGCCGCTGGCCGGCCGGCTGAACGCGGCCGCGCTCTACGTCGAGGTGGGCCGCGGCCTGCCGACCGCGGCCGACCGGCTCCGGCACGCCGCCGGCCACCAGCACTGCGACCCGCAGATGGCCGCGCTCGTCGGTGGCTGCGGTGCCGACCTGCGGCAATGGCAGGGCGACTGGGCCGGCGCCCGGGCCGCGGCGGACGAAGCCATCAAGCGGACCGGCAAGGCCTGGGGCAAGTACCAGATGGGCGCGATCTGGCTCGCCGCGATCGGGCTGGCCGCGGAGGCCGACCGGGCCGCGGCAGCCCGGCTGACCGGCGACCCGGTGGCCGCGGCGGCGGCGGTCGCGGCCGGCGCGGAGCTCGCCGAGCACGCCCGCACGGTGGCCCGGCTGGGCCGGCCGCGCACCGGCCAGATGGGCCCGGAGGGGGCCGCCTGGCTGGCCCGGGTGGAGGCGGAGTGGTCCAGGCTGACCGGTTCGAACGACCCGGCACCCTGGCAGGTCGCGGTGGCCGCGTTCGACTTCGGCTACGACTACGAGGTGGCCCGCTGCCAGTGGCGGCTGGCCGAGGTGCTGCTGGCCACCGACGACCGGGACGGGGCCGCGGCGGCCGCCCGGGCGGCGTACCAGACCGCGGCCCGGCTCGGCGCCGAACCGCTGCGCACCGCGGTGGAGGCGCTGGTCCGGCGCGGCCGGCTGGACGCCGGGCTGCCCATCCGGATCTCCACTGACGTGCTGCTCACCCCGCGTGAGCGGGACGTGCTGGCGCTGCTCGGCCGCGGCCGCACCAACCGGCAGATCGGTCGGGAGCTGTTCATCAGCGAGAAGACCGCGAGCGTGCATGTCTCGAACATCCTCGGCAAGCTGGCCGCCTCCGGCCGGACCGAGGCGGTCGCCATCGCGCACCGGCGCGGCCTGCTCGGCGTCCCGGCGGCCGAGAGCACCGCCGAACACGCCTGAACCGTCCGGTGTGGACGGCCCGGCCGGCGCTGATGACCCGGCCGGTCGGGCGGCCGAGCCGGGCCCGCAGCGGATAGCTCTGCCCAGCCGGTTTGAGAACCCTGTTCACGCGGGGACATCTAGCTCGACACCACGGCGCACGGGGGGCGGTCCGGACCAGAGTCCCGGGCCGTGACAGCGGTTCCTCTGGAGGTGGAGACAGTGGTGAAGGCAGTTCGGGCGATGCGAAAGGGTGAGCGGTGATGGCCGTCCGGACTAGGAACTACGGTGCCGCGTCCACGGTGATGACGGTCTTCGCGGTGATCGCCGGCATCCTCGTGGCCGGCATCCTGCTGGTGCTGATCGGCGCGAACCAGCGGAACACGCTCGTCGACTTCATCCTCGACATCGGCCGGTTCTTCGCCCGGCCGTTCAACCACCTGCTCCCGCAGCACACGTCCAAGCAGGACATGACGGTGAACTGGGGCATCGGTGCGCTGGCGTACCTGATTGTCGGTTCGCTGCTGGCCCGGCTGATCCGGCACAACTGACCCACCCGTCCGGCGAGAGCCGGGCCGCTTCGGCGGCCCGGCTCTCTGCGTTGGCTGTCAGCTGGCCGGGAAGTCATCGGCCGGGCGTACGGTTGCCCGACTGGTCGGGGGCCGCCGGCCGGTAACGGAGGGAGCCACGGATGGCGTCAGCGCCGGTCGCGCAACGGCAGGTGCGGTTTGGTGAAGCGGCCGGGCGGTGGGTACTGCTGGCCACCGTGCTCGGCTCCGGCATGGCCATGCTGGACGCGACCGTCGTCAACGTGGCGCTGCGGAAGATCGGCTCCGATCTGGACGCGGACCTCGGCGGTCTGCAATGGACACTCAACGGCTACACGCTCACGCTCGCCTCGTTCATTCTGCTCAGCGGCTCGCTGGCGGACCGGTTCGGTCGGCGCCGGCTGTTCATCATCGGCTCCGCCTGGTTCGCGGTCGCGTCCGCGCTGTGCGGGCTGGCTCCGAACATCGAACTGCTGATCGCCGCCCGCGCGCTGCAGGGCGTCGGTGGCGCGCTGCTCACCCCGGGCAGTCTGGCGATCATCTCGGCCTCGTTCTCCAGCACGGACCGGGCCCGGGCGATCGGCGCCTGGTCCGGGCTGGGCGGGATCGCCGGTGCGCTCGGCCCGTTCATCGGCGGCTGGCTGATCGAGCTGTGGTCCTGGCGGCTGGTGTTCCTGGTCAACCTGCCGGTGGCCGCGATGGTCATCGTCGTCGCGTTGCGACACATCCCGGAGAGTTACGACCCGACCGCCGCGCGGAAGCTGGACCTGACCGGCGCCGCCGCGGGTGCCATCGGCCTGGCCGGCCTCACGTACGCCTCGATCGCGGCCGGGCGGGACGGGCTGAGCCCCGGCACGGCGACCACCGGGGTGATCGGCGTGCTGGCGCTGGTGGTACTGGTGGTGGTGGAGCGGCGCAGCCGGCACCCGATGGTGCCGCCGGCCCTGTTCGCGTCCCGCCAGTTCACCGCCGCGAACCTGGTCACGTTCGCCACCTACGCCGCGCTCGGCTCGGTGTTCTTCCTGCTGGTGCTGGACCTTCAGGTGGTGGCCGGGTTCAGCGCGCTGCGGGCCGGTGCCGCGCTGCTGCCGGTGACGCTGATCATGCTGGTGCTGTCGGCCCGGTCCGGCGCGCTGGCGCAGCGGATCGGGCCCCGGCTGCAGATGACCGCCGGGCCACTGATCGCCGCCGGCGGGCTGCTGCTCACGATCCGGATCGGGCCCGGGGCGAGCTACCTCACCGACGTGCTGCCGGCGGTCGTTCTGTTCGGGCTTGGTCTGTCCACTTTGGTCGCCCCGCTGACCGCGACGGTGCTGACGGCCGCGCCGGCCGAGCATGCCGGGGTGGCGTCCGGGGTGAACAACGCGGTGGCCCGGGCCGCCGGGCTGCTCGCCGTCGCGCTGCTGCCGACGCTGGCCGGCCTCTCCGGGGCCGACTACGAGTCAGCCGGCGCGTTCGACTCCGGGTACCGGACCGCGATGCTGATCTCGGCCGGGCTGCTGATCGCCGGCGGGCTGCTGTCCGCCGGGCTGATCCGCAACGAGCTGCCGGCCGCGCCGGACGGGGCCGCGGCCACGGCGGGTGAGCCGGTGGCGGAGACTGAACTGGCGCATTGCTTCTCCTGCCCGGTCGAGGGGCCGCGGCTGGAGACCGTCCAACTGGTTAGGGGAAGGTCCTGATGGACGAGAGCCCGATCATGTCCCACATCTCCGAGCTGGTCGCCGAGGAGCACCAGCTGCGCTCCCGGCACGTCGGCGCGGGTCTGTCCGATGTGGAGCGGGCCCGGTTGCAGGCGGTGGAAGCGGACCTGGACCAGTGCTGGGACCTGCTCCGGCAGCGGCGGGCCAAGGCCGAGTTCGGGGCCGACCCGGACACCGCCGAGGCCCGCCCGACCGGAGAGGTCGAGTCCTACCTGCAGTAGGACACCGACCGGGCGGGCCCGGGCACCTGGTGCCTGGTTCAGCTGGATACGTCCTTGCCGCTGAACCGGGACCAGGCCAGCGTGCCGAACACGGCAATGTAGCCGGCGGCGGCGAGCAGCCCGTGCAGCACCTGGTCGGTGCTGATCGGGGACCGCAGCAGGTCGCCGTAGCTGGTCCAGTAGTGGCTGAACAGCCACGGGTGGATGACGTGCAGCTGCGGCACCGAGTCGAGCACCTGGCTGGCGATGGCGAGCACCGCGGTGGTGGCCATCGCGGCCACCGGCGACTCGGTCAGCGTGGAGACGAACATGCCGATCGCGCCGACCGCCGCCATCGCGACCGCGATGTAGAGCGCCACCAGCAACAGCCGGCCGAGCCCCGCCCCGTACGAGATCTGGGTGCCGGACAGCAGCGTCACCTGGCCGACCGGGAACAGCGCCAGCCCGATCAGCACGCCGACCAGTGCCACCGCCAACGTGGCGGCCAGGCAGTACGCCACCACACCGGTGTACTTGACCAGCAGCAGCCGGCCCCGGGACACCGGTACCGCGAGCAGGTAGCGCAGGGTGCCCAGGCTGGCCTCGCCGGCCACCGCGTCGCCGGACGCCACGGCCACCGCCAGCGGCAGGAAGAACGGCAGCACCACGGTCAGCGCGGTGAGCGCGACGAAGATCCCGCTGCTGGTGATGTCCGACAGGAACGGCGGGCCGTCGCCCTGGCTCGGCGTGGCCAGCCGGACCGCGACCGCGATCAGCACCGGGACCGCCGCCAGCACCAGCAGCACCGCCTGGTTGCGCCGGCGCTGGAACACCATGCCCAGCTCGGACCGGACCAGCCGGGTGCTGACCAGCCGGCGCGGGGCGGCCCGGGTCGGGATCGCCGGGGTCGGCGCCGCCATCTCAGCCACTGACATCGAAGCCCTCCCCGGTGAGCGTCACGAACATCTCTTCCAGGTCGGGAGTGTCCACTGTGAACTGTCGCACCGGGACATCCGCGTGCACCAGCACCGACAGCACCGACTCCGGCTCGGCCGCGCCGAGCAGCGCGCCGACCGAACCCATCGGGCCGGCCTGGCTGGCCCCGTCGACGGCGACCTCGGCCAGTCCGAACCGGCGCAGCAGCTCGGCGGTCCGGGCCGGGTCGCTGGTCTGCACCCGCACCCGGGTGGCCTGCGCGGCGCGCAGTTCGGCCAGCGGGCCCTGCGCCACCAGCCGGCCCACGTGCATCACCCCGACCTGGGTGCAGACCTGCTCCACTTCGGACAGCAGGTGCGAGGACAGCAGCACGGTCACCCCCTCGGCGGCGAGCGCGGCGACCAGCGTGCGCACCTCCCGGGTGCCCTGCGGGTCGAGCCCGTTGGTGGGCTCGTCCAGCACCAGCAGCTCGCGCGGCTGCAGCAGGGCGGCCGCGATGCCGAGCCGCTGCCGCATGCCCAGCGAGTACGCCCGGTACCGCTTGCGGGCCGCGGCGGCCAGCCCGACCCGGTCCAGCGCGGTGCCGATCCGTTGCCTGGCGGTCCGCGGGTCCGCGGTCCGGTCCGCCGCGTCCAGCCGGACCAGGTTGGCCCAGCCGGACAGGTGCGGGTGGAACGCCGGGCCCTCGACCAGCGCGCCCACCCGCGGCAGCACCCGGCCGGCGGCCTGCGGCATCGGCTCACCGAGCAGGTCCAGCCGGCCGGCGGTCGGCGAGATCAGCCCGAGCAGCATCCGGATCGTGGTGGTCTTGCCCGACCCGTTCGGCCCGAGGAAGCCGTACACGCTGCCGTGCGGGACGACCAGGTCGATCTCGTTCACCGCGAGCTGGCCGCCGCGGAACCGCTTGGTCAGGCCATAGGTGCGGATGGCCGGGGCGGTGGCCGGCCCGGCCGCGGGCGGCGGCGGGGTGACCGCCGCCCGCGGCTGGGCCAGCACGCTCGCCGTCACCGCTGCCGCGCAGCCTGGTACAGCACGTCCGGAGAGACCGTGCCGACCAGCAGCCGCCCGTCGTCGGTGGCCAACGCGCTGAACAAGGTGCCGGCCAGCAGCCGCCCGCTGCCCCAGCTGCCACTGACCCTGGGCAGCCGGTTCAGGATCGGGGTCAGCTCACCCAGGCTGCCGCCACCCGGGCCGGTGGCGGGGCCGTTCGGGTTGGCCAGGCTGACCCCGGAGATCACCACGACCGCGGTCCAGCCCTTGCCGACGACGCGCGGCTCGCTGCCCTTGCTGCCGGGCTCATCCGGCATACCGGGCGAGCTCGGCTTGTCCCGGTCGGTCACCTTGGTGCCCGGCGGCGGGCTGAACTGGAACTCCTCGTCATCCGGCACGGCGAAGCTGATCCGGCTGAAGGCCACCTCGTAGGACGGCTTGGTGCCGCCACGGGCGAAGACCTGCACCCGCAGCGGGATGTGCGTCTCCGAATCCAGCGCCAGCCGGACCTGGCCGACCAGCGACCTGGTGTCCTTCGGGCTGAGCACCAGCTCGTACGCGGACCGGCCGGCCACCGAGGCGGTGCCGTCGGTGGTCACCGTGGTGGTCGGGTCGATGGCCTTCAGGGCCGCGTCCGCGACCTCCTGCGGGGTCATCCCGGTCGGCGCCGGGTCGACGTGCCTGGCCAGCGCGCCGGCCGGGACGATGTAGTGGGCCGCGGTCTTGGCCTGACTGTCCCAGATCCAGACATTCTGCCCGTTGTGGATGACATCCGACTCGCCGAGGTTGCCGAGCAGCGCGACCCGGTGCTTGTCCGCCCCGGACGCCCAGACCCGCAGCGTGTGCGGGCCGGACAGCAGCGAGGTCAGCGAGGTGCTGGCACCGGGGCCGCTGGTCGGCAACTCGGGCAGGCCGAGGCTGGCGTCGTGCACGATCGTCCCGGACAGCCCGTCGACGCGGGCGCTCTCCAGGTCGACCAGCAGCTGCGCGGCGGTCCGGGCCGGCAGCGGCGGGTTGGCGTCGGCGCTGAGCACACCGCTCGCGGTGACCGCGATCGCGGCCACCACCAGCGCGGGTGCGCCCCACCGCAGGGCACGGAGGCGGGTCGTTCGAGTCATGCTCTGGATACTGCGTCGCGCGGCCTGTGAGCACACTGAGAGCTGCGGGTGGCAGGCTGGCGCGGGTCTCAGCGTGGGCACAGGGTGGGTCCGGCAGGCTCCCGTGCGGCGCCCGCACGGGTGGGGCCGGAGGAGGGCGGGCCGATGCGGCTGCTGGTGGTCGAGGACGAGGTGCGGCTGGCCACCGCCCTGTCACGTGGCCTGCAGGCCGAGGGCTTCGCCGTGGACGTCGCGCACGACGGGGTGACCGGCCTGCACCTGGCCCAGGAGGGCAGCTACGACGCGCTCGTGCTGGACGTGATGCTGCCGGGCCTGTCCGGCTACCGGGTGTGCGAGCAGCTGCGGGCGGCCGGAAACTGGGTGCCGGTGCTGATGCTGTCCGCGAAGGACGGCGAGTACGACCAGGCGGACGGCCTGGATGTGGGCGCGGACGACTACCTGACCAAGCCCTTCTCGTACGTGGTGCTGGTGGCCCGGCTGCGTGCGCTGCTGCGCCGGGGCGCGCCGCCACGGCCGGTCACGCTGGCCGCCGGCGACCTCAGCCTGGACCCGGCCGAGCGCCGGGTGGCCCGCGGCGACACCGCGGTGGAGCTGACCGCGCGCGAGTTCGCGCTGCTCGAGTTCCTGCTCCGCCGGTCCGGCCAGGTGGTCTCCAAGACGCAGATCCTGCGGCACGTCTGGGACGCCAACTACGAGGGCGACACCAACGTGGTCGAGGTCTACATCGGCTACCTGCGCCGCAAGATCGACACCCCGTTCGGCCGGACGTCGGTGGAAACGGTCCGGGGCGCCGGCTACCGGCTCGCCGCCGACGGCGGTTAGCCGGGCATGGTCGCGCGGGTCAGCAAGCGCTGGTGGCGGCTGTGGAGCCTGCGCACCCGGCTGACCTTCGTCTCCTCCGCGCTGCTCGGCACCGGCCTGCTGGTCGGCGCGCTGCTGCTGTCCAGCACCGTCTCGCACTCGCTGCAGTCCGCTGTGGACGGTGGCGCGCTGCAGAGCGCCCGGGACGTGGCCGCGCTGGTCGACGCCGGCCGGCTGCCGGACCCGGTGCCGGTCGGCAGCGAGCAGATCGTCGTGCTGCAGGTGGTCGACGCGGCCGCGCGGGTCCGCGCCGGCTCGGCCGACGCGGACCGGCTGGTCTCGCTGCTGCGCCCGGCCGAGCTGGCCCGGGCCCGGGCCGGTCAGCGGCTGTTCATCGACGGTGACCGGGCCAGCCGGGACGGCACGCTACGGGTGGTCGCGGTGCCCTGCGGCCCGCCCAGCGACCCGCAGACCGTGGTCGTGGCGTCCGCCTTCGGCAGCATCGCCGACAGCACCCGGGCGCTGCGCAACGGCCTGCTGATCGGCGGCCCGCTGCTGCTCGCCCTGGGCACGCTGATCAGCTGGCGGGTGATCGGCTGGACGCTGCGGCCGGTCGCCGCGCTGCGCCGCGGCGCCGCCGACATCACCGGCACCGGCACCACCAACCGGCTGCCGCTGCCGGACGCCCGGGACGAGATCTACCGGCTGGCCGCCACGCTGAACGACATGCTGGACCGGCTGGCCGCCGCCAGCGACAAGCAGCGCTCGTTCGTCTCCGACGCCGCGCACGAGCTGCGCAGCCCGCTGGCCAGCCTGCGCACCCAACTCGAGGTGGCCGCCCGGCTGAGCCGCTCCACCGAGCTGACCGAGCTGACCGACGACGCGCTGATCGACGTCGCGCGGCTGTCCAAGCTGGTGGACGACCTGCTGCTGCTGGCCCGCCTGGACGAGGCCACGCCGCGCCGCCCGGCGCGGCGGGAAACCGTGGATCTGCGCTCGGTCGTGGCCGGGATGCTCGGGCGGTACCGGGGTGTCCGGGTGCCGGTGCGGCTGGATCCCGCGCCCCCGGGCGAAACCATGGTGCACGCGGATCCGGAGGCGTTGGGGCGGGTGCTGGCCAACCTGGTCGACAACGCGGTCCGGCATGCCGGCAGCAGTGTCCACGTCGCGGTTTCCCGAGTGGACGGTCGCGTGTGGATGGTGGTCAGCGACGACGGCCCGGGCATCCCGGCGGCCGACCGGGACCGCGTCTTCGACCGGTTCACCCGGCTGGACCAGGCCCGCGACCGCGGCTCCGGCGGCGCCGGGCTGGGCCTGGCGATCGTCCGTGAGGTGGTCCGCGCGCACGGTGGCACGGTGACGCTCGCCGATGCCGGGCCCGGCCTGGCCGCCCTGGTCGACCTGCCGGCGGCCGACTGACCGTCCGCGGCCGGGCACCGCCCGGCGGGCGGCGCCCGGCGGGCGGCCAGCAGGAGGTCCGCCGGTCGGCGCCGCCCGGTGGGCGGGCAGAAAGATTCAGGCTTGACTGTTTGTTGTCGCCGGGGAGACAGTGTGCCGGTGACCGCGATGGCGGCGGAGCCGCCGCCGAGCCGGCAGGAGGAGCGCAGCCGGTCGACCCGGCTGCGGTTGCTGGAGGCGACCGTCAGCTGCCTGGTCGAGGTCGGCTGGTCCGGCACCACCACCACGCTGGTGGCCGAGCGGGCCGGCGTCTCCCGGGGCGCTCAACTGCACCACTATCCGACCAAGTCGGCGCTGGTGCTGGCCGCGGTCGAGCACCTGGCGCAGCGCCGCGCCGCCGAGCTGCGGTCCGAAGTGGACGCTCGGCCGCGGCCGCGGGACCGGGTCGGCGCCACCGTCGACCTACTGGCCGCGGTGTTCACCGGGCCGCTGTTCGTGGCCGCGCTGGAGGTCTGGGTGGCCGCCCGTACCGACGAGCTGCTGCGGGCCGCTCTGGTCCCGGTGGAGGCCCGGTTCGGCCGCGAGGTGCACCGGCTCGCGGTGGAACTGCTCGGCGCGGACGAGTCCCGCCCGGGCGTCCGGGAGAGCGTGCAGGCCACCCTCGACCTGCTCCGCGGCCTGGGTGTGGCGAACCTGCTCACCGACGACACCGCCCGCCGCGACCGGCTGCTCCGCGTCCACAAGCGACAGCTGGCCGCCGCGCTGCGGGGCACCCGGTGACCGGGCCGGTCCGGATCGGGAACATGTCCGGGTTCTACGGAGACCGGTTCGCCGCGATGCGGGAGATGCTCACCGGCGGCCCGCTGGACGTGCTCACCGGCGACTACCTGGCCGAGCTGACCATGCTCATCCTCGGCCGCGACCGGCTGCGTGACCCGGCCCGCGGCTACGCCCGCACGTTCCTGCGCCAACTCGAAGAGTGCCTCGGGCTGGCGGTCGACCGGGGCGTCCGGATCGTCGTGAACGCCGGCGGGCTCAACCCGGCCGGGCTGGCCGCCGCGATCCGCGAGCTGGCCGCCAAACTCGGCCTGACCGTCCAGGTCGGTCACGTCGAGGGTGACGACCTGCGCGAGCGCTCGGTCGAGCTGGGCCTGGCCGGCGAGCCGCCGCTGACCGCGAACGCGTACCTGGGCTGCTGGGGCATCGTGGAGTGCCTGCGCGGCGGCGCCGACATCGTCGTCACCGGCCGGGTCACCGACGCCGCGCTGGTGGCCGGCCCGGCGGCCTGGCACCACGGCTGGGCCCGGGACGACTGGGACGCGCTGGCCGGTGCCACCGTGGCCGGGCATGTGCTGGAGTGCGGCGCCCAGGCGACCGGCGGCAACTTCGCCTTCTTCACCGAGATTCCGGGGCTGGACCACCCGGGCTTCCCGCTGGCCGAGGTGTCGTCCGACGGCACCAGCGTGATCACCAAGCACCCGGGCACCGGCGGTGCGGTCACCCCGGAGACGGTCACCGCGCAGCTGCTGTACGAGATCGGCCCACCCGGCTACCTCGGGCCGGACGTCACCAGCCTCTTCGACACGATCGAGCTGACCGCCGACGGGCCGGATCGGGTCCGGATCTCCGGGGTCCGCGGCGTGCCGCCACCCCCGACCGTCAAGGTCGGGCTGAACCGGCTCGGCGGCTTCCGCAACGCGATGACGTTCGTCCTCACCGGGTTGGCCGTGCCGGCCAAGGCGGAGCTGGTCCAGGCCCAGCTGACCGCCGCGCTCGGTGCCGCCGCCCCGTCCAGTCTGGTGTGGACACTCGCCCGCACCGACCAGCCGGACCCGGCCACCGAGGAGACCGCGAGCGCCCTGCTGCACGTGGTCGCCCGCGACCCTGACCCGGCAAAGGTCGGCCGGGCCTTCTCCCAGGCCGTCGTCGAGCTGGCACTGGCCTCCTACCCTGGCTTCTTCGCCACCTCCCCGCCCGCCGACGGCTCCCCGTACGGGGTCTTCGAGGCTGCCCACGTCGCCGCGTCCGAAGTGGACCACGTCGCCGTCCTGCCGTCCGGCGACCGGGTTCCGGTGCCACCGACCCCCGCGGCGGCCTGGACGATCGAGTCGGCCGACGGCGCCGGCGCGGCGAGCGGTGTCGCCGACGGCGGCGCCCCGGTCAGCGCCGCGAGCGGCCCGGGGGGCCGGCGGAGCAGGCTGACCGGGCGGGCCGGCAGCGCCCCGGGCGGCCGGGCCGGCAGCGGCCCGGGCGGCGGCGCCGGCAGTGCCCCGATCGGCCCGGCCACCGGCGCACCCAGCGGGCCGCCCGCCGGCACCGGCGGAACCACCGACGGTCCAGCCAGCGACGACAACCGGCCCGGCGGGGGCAACCGGCCCGGCGGGGACGGCCCGGCCGATCCCGGCGCCGGGCCGGCCGGCCGGGACGGTGCGGTCGAGGAGACGGCTGGCGACGGCGCCGGTACCGGCGCCGCCGGGGCGCCGCCGGGCAGCCGGGACGGCACACCGGGCGGACCGTCGGGCGGGCCTGTCCGGCGGGTGCCGCTGGGGGTGCTGGTCGGCGCGCGGTCCGGCGACAAGGGCGGGTCGGCGAACCTCGGCGTCTGGGCCCGGTCGGCCGCGGCGTACCCGTGGCTGGTCGAGACGCTGACCGTCGAGCGGCTGCGCGAACTGCTGCCGGAGGCGGCCGACCACCCGGTCACCCGGTACCTGCTGCCCAACCTGAACGCGCTGAACTTCGTCATCGACGGCCTGCTCGGCGCCGGCGTAGCGGCGTCCACCCGGTTCGACCCGCAGGCCAAGGGCCTCGGCGAGTGGTTGCGGGCCCGGCTGGTCGACGTGCCCGTGTCGCTTGTGGATAGACATGTCGTTTGACACCGAGGAGCGGCGGGCGCTGCGGGGCACCGTCCGTGCTTTCGTCCGGCGGGAGGTCGTGCCGCAGCTGGCGGAGTGGGAGCGGGCCGGGGAGGTGCCGCGGTCGCTGCACCGGGCGGCCGGCGCGGCCGGGCTGCTCGGCATCGGGTTCGCCGAGGAGGTCGGCGGCAGCGGCGGGGGCCTGCTCGACGTGCTGGTGCTGACCGAGGAGCTGATCCTGGCCGGCGGCTCGTCCGGGCTGATCGCGGCGCTGCTGACGCACGGGATCGCGATCCCGCACATCGTCGCGGCCGGCGACCCGGCGCAGATCGACCGGTACGTCCGGCCGGCGCTGGCCGGCGCGGCGATCGGCGCGCTGGCGGTGACCGAGCCGGACGGCGGCTCGGACGTGGCCGCACTGCGCACCGCCGCCCACCGGGACGGCGACGGCTACCTCGTCACCGGCACCAAGACGTTCATCACCTCGGGCGCCCGGGCCGACTTCGTCACCACCGCGGTACGCACCGGCGGCCCCGGCCACGCCGGTATCTCGCTACTGGTGATCGAGCGCGGTACCCCGGGGTTCACCGTGGTGCGCCGGCTGGCGAAGCTCGGCTGGCACTGCTCCGACACCGCCGAGCTGTCCTTTGTGGACTCTCCGGTGCCGGCGGTGAACCTGGTCGGCGCCGAGGGCACCGGGTTCGTCCAGATCATGCGGCAGTTCCAGACCGAGCGGCTCTCCCTCGCGGTGCAGGCGTACGCGACCGCGGCGCGCTGCCTGGAGCTGACGCTGGGCTGGGTGAAGCAGCGCGAGACGTTCGGCCGGCCGCTGGCGAGCCGGCAGGTGGTGCGGCACCGGGTGGCCGAGATGGCCCGGCTGACCGACGTGGCCCGCACGTACACCCGGGCCGTCGCGGTCCGGCTGGCGGCCGGCGAGGACGTGGTGGCGGAGGTGTCGATGGCGAAGAACACCGCGGTAGCCGCCTGCGCCGAGGTGGTAGACGCGGCGGTGCAGCTGCACGGCGGCTTCGGCTACCTGGCCGACGCCGAGGTGGAGCGGCACTACCGGGACAGCCGGATCTTCGGTATCGGCGGCGGCACCACCGAGATCATGACCGAGATCGTGGCCGGCAAGCTGGGCCTGCGATGAGCACTTTATCGTCCACTGTGGACACCAGCGGCGCGGCATACCGGCAGAACCGGGACGCGTCGCTGGCCAAGCTGGACGAACTGGCCACCGAGCAGGCCAAGGCGCTGGCCGGCGGCGGGCCGAAGTACGTCGACCGGCATCGCGGCCGGGGCAAGCTGCTGGCCCGGGAGCGGATCGAGCTGCTGCTCGACCCGGACACGCCGTTCCTGGAGCTCTCCCCGCTGGCCGCCTGGGGGTCGGACTACCCGGTGGGCGCCAGCATGGTCACCGGCATCGGCGTGGTGTCCGGGGTGGAGTGCCTGGTCAGCGCGAACGATCCGACCGTACGCGGCGGCGCGAGCAACCCGTGGACGCTGAAGAAGTCGCTGCGGGCGCACGAGATCGCGCTGTCGAACCGGCTGCCGGTCGTCACGATGGTCGAGTCCGGCGGTGCCGACCTGCCCAGCCAGGCGGAGATCTTCGTCCCGGGCGGGCGCATCTTCGCCGACCTGACCAGGCTGTCCGCGGCCGGCATCCCGACGATCGCGCTGGTGTTCGGCAACTCCACCGCCGGCGGCGCGTACGTGCCCGGGCTGTGCGACTACACGGTGCTGGTCAAGCGCCGGGCGAAGGTGTTCCTCGGCGGGCCGCCGCTGGTGAAGATGGCCACCGGGGAGGAGTCCGACGACGAGTCGCTCGGCGGGGCCGAGATGCACGCGCAGGTCAGCGGCCTGGCCGACTACCTGGCCGAGGATGAGCGGGACGCGCTGCGGATCGGCCGGCGGATCGTCGCCCGGCTCGGCTGGCGCAAGCTCGGCCCCGGCGCCACCGAGCCGCCGGACGAGCCGGTGCACGACCCGGACGAGCTGCTCGGCATCATCCCGGACGATCTCAAGGTGCCGTTCGATCCGCGCGAGGTGCTCGCCCGGGTCCTGGACGGCTCCCGCTTCGACGAGTTCAAGCCCGGTTACGGCCGCTCGCTGGTCACCGGCTGGGGCTCCGTGCACGGCTTCCCGGTGGGCGTGCTGGCCAACGCGCAGGGCGTGCTGTTCAGCGCGGAGTCGCAGAAGGCCACCCAGTTCATCCAGCTGGCCAACCAGGTGGGCACCCCGCTGGTCTTCCTGCAGAACACCACCGGGTACATGGTCGGCGCGCAGTACGAGCAGGGCGGCATCATCAAGCACGGCGCCGCGATGATCAACGCGGTGACCAATTCGCGGGTGCCGCACCTGACCGTGCTGCTCGGCGCGTCCTACGGCGCCGGCAACTACGGCATGTGCGGCCGCGCCTACGACCCGCGCTTCCTGTTCAGCTGGCCGGGCGCCAAGTCGGCGGTGATGGGCCCGCAGCAACTGGCCGGCGTACTGTCCATTGTGGCCAGACAAGCCACCGCCGCGCGCGGCCAGCAGTACGACGAGCAGGGTGACGCCGCCATGCGGGCCATGGTCGAGCAGCAGATCGAGGCACAGTCGGCCGCGTTCGCGATGTCCGGCCGGCTCTACGACGACGGCGTGATCGACCCGCGCGACACCCGTACCGTCCTCGGCCTCTGCCTTTCGGTCATCCACAGTGGACAATGGCAGGGCACCCGCGGTTACGGGGTGTTCCGGCCATGAACCGCCTGCTGGTGGCGAACCGGGGCGAGATCGCCCGGCGGATCATCCGCAGCTGCCGCGATCTCGGCATCTCCCCGGTCGCCGTCTACTCCGACCCGGACGCCGACGCGCCGCACGTGGCCGAGGCCGACCTGGCGGTCCGGCTGCCCGGCGCCGCGCCGGCCGACACCTACCTGCGGATCGACCTGCTGGTCGCCGCCGCCCGGCGGGTCGGCGCGGACGCGGTCCACCCCGGCTACGGCTTCCTCGCCGAGAACGCCGGGTTCGCCACCGCCGTCCTGGCCGCCGGCCTGGTCTGGGTCGGCCCGCCCCCGGCCGCGATCGCCGCGATGGGGTCCAAAGTGGAGGCCAAACGGCTGATGGCGGCGGCCGGCGTGCCGGTGCTGCCGACCTGGCCGGCCGGCGCCGTGCCAGCCGACGCCCGGTACCCGGTGCTGGTCAAGGCGTCCTACGGCGGGGGCGGCCGCGGCATGCGGATCGTGCCGACCGCCGCCGCGCTCGCCGCCGCGACCGGCGCCGCCGGGCGCGAGGCGGCCGCGGCCTTCGGCGACGGTGCCGTGTTCGTCGAGCCGTACCTGGCGCCGGCCCGGCACATCGAGGTGCAGGTGCTGGCCGACCCGGCCGGCACCGTGGTGGCGCTCGGCGAGCGGGAGTGTTCGATCCAGCGCCGGCACCAGAAGATCATCGAGGAGGCTCCCTCCCCGGCCGTGTCCGGCGACCTGCGGGCCCGGCTGTTCGCCGCGGCGGTCGCGGCGGCCCGGGCGATCGGCTATGTCGGCGCCGGCACCGTCGAGTTCCTGCTCGGCCCGGCCGGCGAGCTGGCCTTCCTGGAGATGAACACCCGGCTGCAGGTGGAACACCCGGTCACCGAGTGCGTCCTGGGCCTCGACCTGGTCGCGCTGCAACTACGCATCGCCGAGGGCGCGCCGCTGCCGTTCACCGAGCCGCCGCCGGTCACCGGCCACGCCATCGAGGCCCGCCTGTACGCCGAGGATCCGGCCGCCGGCTGGCGCCCGTCCACCGGCACGCTGCACGGGTTCGAGGTGCCCGGCACCGCCGCCGAGTTCGCCGTGCCGCCCGGGTACGGGTTGCGGGTGGACAGTGGCGTCCGGGCCGGCTCGGTCGTCTCCGGCCACTACGACGCGATGCTGGCCAAGCTGATCGGCTGGGCACCGACCCGGGCCGAGGCCGCCCGCCGGCTGGCCGGCGCCCTGGCCGGCGCCCGGCTGCACGGCATCACCACCAACCGCGACCTGCTCGTTCGCGTCCTGCGCCAGCCCGACTTCCTGGCCGGCGACACCGACACCGGCTTCCTCGACCGGCACAGCGACATGTTCGCGCCGCTGGCCGGCGCGGCCGAGACCGGGCGGTGCGCGCTGGCGGCGGCGCTGGCCCGGGCCGCGGAACGGCGCGCCGACGCCCGGATCCTGCGGACCCTGCCGGCCGGCTGGCGGAACGTCCGATCGCAGCCGGCGGTGGCCCGGTTCGACGGGCCGGCCGGCGAGGTCGAGGTGACGTACCGGCCACTGCCGGCCGGCGTCCGGGTGCTGATCGCCGAACCGGCCCGGGTCGCGCTGGAGATCGACGGCCTGCGCCGCGAGTACCGGGTCAGCCGGGTCGGCGACACCTCCTATGTGGACGGTCCAGAGGCGGCGGTCACGCTGCGGGCCGTCGAACCGCTGCCGGCACCGGCGGCCCGGCTGCAGGCCGGGTCGCTGATCGCGCCGATGCCAGGGACGGTGCTCCGGCTCGCGGTGGCGGTCGGCGATCGGGTAGCCGCCGGCGCGCCGCTGCTCGCCCTGGAAGCGATGAAGATGGAGCACGCGATCACCGCACCCGCCGCCGGCACGGTCACCGCGCTGCCGGTCGGCACCGGGTCGCAGGTGGACGCCGGCGCGGTGCTGGTGGTGCTCGAACCCGACGAGCCGGAGGCATGATGGACTTCACCGAGACCCGCGAGCAGCAGGAATTACGCGCCGCGGTGGCCCGGGTGGCCGCCGGCTACGGCCACAAGTACTGGCTGCGGAAGGCCCGGGCCGGGGAGAAGACCCGCGAGCTCTGGGACGAGATGGGCAGCCTCGGCTACCTGGGCGTCAACATCCCGGCCGAGTACGGCGGCGGCGGGCAGGGCATCACGGAGCTGACCATTGTCGGCGAGGAGCTGGCCGCCGCCGGCTGCCCGCTGCTGCTGCTCGTCGTCTCACCGGCCATCTGCGCCACCATCATCGCCCGGTCCGGCACCGCGGAGCAGCGGATGCGCTGGCTGCCCGGCATCGCCGACGGCAGCACCCGGATGGCGTTCGCGATCACCGAGCCGGAGGCCGGCTCGAACAGCCACCGCATCACCACGACCGCCACCGGGGATGGCGGCGACTGGCTGCTCACCGGCCGCAAGACGTACATCTCCGGGGTGGACGAGGCGGACGCCGTGCTCGTGGTGGCCCGCTCCAGGGACGCCCGCACCGGCACGCTGCGGCCGGCGCTGATCGTCGTACCCACCGACGCGCCCGGCTTCGAGCGCACGCTGATCCCGGTCGAGATCACCGGCCCGGAGAAGCAGTTCGAGCTGGTCTTCGACGGTGTCCGGGTGCCGGCGGACGCGCTGATCGGCCAGACCCCGGAGGCCGCCATCTCGGCGCTGTTCGCCGGGCTGAACCCGGAACGGATCATGGGCGCCGCGTTCGCCGGCGGCATCGGCCGCTACGCGCTCGGCCGGGCCACCGCGTACGCCAAGGAGCGGGCGGTCTGGGGGGCGCCGATCGGCAGCCACCAGGGGCTCGCCCACCCGCTGGCGCACGCGGCGATCCAGCTCGAACTGGCCCGGCTGATGACCGCGAAGGCGGCCTGGCTCTACGACACCGGCCAGGACGAGGCGGCCGGCGAGGCGGCGAACATGGCGAAGTACTCGGCCGCGGAAGCCTCGCTGGCGGTACTCGACCAGGCCATCCAGATCCACGGCGGGAACGGCTTCGCCACCGAATACGGCCTGATGACCTTGTGGGGGGCCGCCCGGCTGGCCCGTACCGCCCCGATCAGCCGCGAAATGGTGCTGAACTTCGTCGCCACCCACACCCTCGGGCTCCCCCGCTCCTACTGACCCTCGCCGCGCACGCACGTGCGGTGCTCGGCCAGGCGATTCCGGCTGGGGTGCCGGGTGTGGACGGCAGCAGCCGCGCCCACGGCCGACCGGCTAACGCCGCCCGCAGCCACCGTGCCGGTAACCACCGTGCCAGTGACCACTGCGCCGGTAGCCGCCGTGCCGGTGGCTCCGCCCTGCGGGCGACCCCGGACCGTCGGCGATCGGGCCGCCGGCTACCGGACTGCCGGCGGTGGGTTCCGCGGCCGGGGCGCCGGCGAAGTGCGCCCAGCGGGCGTGCTTCAGCGCGCCGATGCCGAAGAAGATCATCGGCCAGGCCGGCCAGAAGTAGCCGGCACCGGTGGCGGCCCAGATCGCGATCAGCACGGCCGACCAGCCCAGGTAGGCCGCCAGGTAGCCGCGGGTGGCGGACCAGGCCGCGGACCGGACCGCGGACCGGGCCGCGGACCGGGCCGTCGACCGGCCCTGGCGGTCGGCCGGCGCCAGCGAGCGGCCACCGTCCGGCAGGTCGGCGGTGATCGGCGCCAGGTCGGATATGTACCGCGCCGCGTACACCTGGGCCAGCCGTTCGTCGGCCTCGGCCAGGGTGAGCATGCCTTTACCGGCCGCGGCGGAGACGATCGCCGCCACCCGCTCCCGGTCGGCGTCCGACGCGCGGATCGATGGTGCCGCCTCGGTCGTCATGTCTGTCTCCCTCCGCTCTTGCAATGTAATCACGATTACACCCGGCCGGCAGTTCCGCCGAGCCCAGTTCAGTAAACAGTGTTCACGCAACGCTGGCAAGGCGCGACCGTAATGTGATCCGCGTGCATGCGATCACGATCCCGAAGCCCGGCGGCCCGGAAGCACTGACCTGGGCCGAGGTACCCGATCCGGAGCCCGGCCCGGGCGAGGTGCTGGTCGAGGTGGCCGCCACCGCGGTGAACCGGGCCGACCTGCTGCAGCGGCAGGGCAACTACGCACCGCCGCCCGGCGCCCCGCCGTACCTCGGGGTGGAGTGCAGCGGCCGGATCATCGGGCTCGGCGAGGGCGTGGCCGGCTGGTCGATCGGCACCGAGGTGTGCGCACTGCTCGCCGGCGGCGGCTACGCCGAGCGGGTGGCCGTCCCGGCCGGCCAACTGCTGCCGATCCCGGCCGGGCTGAGCCTGGCCGAGGCGGCCGCGCTGCCCGAGGTCGCCTGCACGGTCTGGGCGAACGTGATGATGACCGCGAAGCTGCACCCGGGCCAGGTGTTCCTGGTGCACGGGGGGTCCAGCGGCATCGGCACGATGGCGATCCAGGTGGCCAGCCGGTACGGCGCCCGGGTGTTCTGCACCGCCGGCAGCGCGACCAAGCGGGAGCGCTGCCGCGAGCTCGGCGCCGAGGTCGCGATCGACTACAAGACCGAGGACTTCGTCGCCCGGGTCAAGGCCGAGACCGGCGGCGCCGGCGCGGACGTGATCCTGGACAACATGGGCGCCGCCTACCTGGGCCGCAACGTGGACGCGCTGGCCATCAACGGCTGGCTGGTGATCATCGGCATGCAGGGCGGCCGGGCCGGCGAGCTGGACATCGGCCAGCTGATGGCCAAGCGCGCCAAGGTCACCTCGTCCGCGCTGCGGCCGCGGCCGGTGCCGGAGAAGGCGGAGATCGTCGCCGCGGTCGGCAGCTCGCTCTGGCCGGCGATCGAGGCCGGCGAGATCCGCCCGGTCGTCGACCGGGTGCTACCGATCGAGAAGGCGGCCGAGGCGCACCGGGTCGTGGAAGCCAGCGAGCACATCGGCAAGGTGGTCCTTGCCGTCAACCCCGCAGCGGGTCAGTAGCTGTCCCAGCGCCCACCCGGCTCCGCCGCGAGGGCTCAGGGCAGGTCGGCCAGGGCGTCCAGGAGCCGGTCCACCTCGTGGGCGGTGTTGTAGTGCACCACCCCGACCCGGACCGCGCCGCCCAACTCGCCCACGCCGAGGCTCTCCATCAGCTCGTAGGCGTAGTAGTCGCCGTCCCAGGCGCAGATGCCGCGGCGGGCCAGTTCCTCGGTGACCGCGCGCGGCTTCCAGCCCTCGACGGTGAACGAGACGGTCGGCGCGCGCAGCCGGGGCGAGCCGAGCATGGTCACGTTCAGCAGCCCGAGCAGCCCGTTCTCCAGCCGGGAGAACACGTTGCGCTCGTACCGCTCGACCGCGGCCATCGAGGTCAGCACGCGATCGCGCCGGCTGCCGGTGGCGGTGTCGTCCAGCGAGGCCAGGTGGTCGACCGCGGCGACGGCGCCGGCCATCAGCTCGAACGCGGGCGTGCCGGTCTCGAACCGGTCCGGCACGTCGTTCGGCGAAGGCACCAACTTGTCCGGCTGCAGCCGCTCCAGGGTCGCCGGGTTGGCGATGGTGGCCGATACGTGCGGGCCACCCCACTTGTACGCGCTGGTGGTGAAGAAGTCGGCGCCCAGCGTGGCCATGTCGATCGGCATGTGCGGGGTGGCGTGCACGCCGTCCACATGCATCAGCGCACCCACCTCGTGGGCCTGTTCGGCGATCGAGCGGACATCCGGGCGGGTGCCGACCGCGTTGCTGGCGGCGGTCACCGAGATCAGCCGGGTCCGCGGGGTGATCAGCGAGTCGTACTGCCACTCCGGCAGCTCGCAGGTCTCGATGTCGATCTCGGCCCAGCGCACGATGGCCCCGGCCGACTTGGCCGCGGTCACCCAGGGCCGGACGTTCGCGTCATGATCGAGCCGGCTCAGCACGATCTCGTCGCCGACCTTCCAGCTCTTCGCCAGCGCGCGGGCCAGCCCGTAGGTGACCGTGGTCATGTTCGGCCCGAGGATCACGCCCTCCGGCTCACCACCGACCAGGTCGGCGAACGCCCGGCGGGCCGCGTCCATCAGCGCGTCGGCGCGGGCCGAGGACGGGAACGGTCCGTGCCGGTTCGACAGCGGCACCCGCAGCGCCGCGCTCACCGCCCGGGCCACGCTCTCCGGTATCAACGTGCCGGCCGGGCCATCCAGATGGATGTAGCCGTCTCCGAGTGTCGGGAAGAGTCCCCGGACACGGGCGACGTCGAACGGCATGGGTAGACATTACGAGGCCAAGCAAAACCCGCGGGTAGTCACCCCGCCCCGCAACGGCTGCCGGCCCGATGGAGGAGGATGGACAGATGAGCGAGCAGGAACACCGCGTGGTCGTTGTGGGGCCGGACGGCCAACCGCTCGGACAGATGCCCGACGGTGCCGTGCTGACCCAGCAGGGTGACGGCACCGACGTGAGCGACATGATCGAGCAGCCGGCCAAGGTCATGCGGATCGGCACCATGATCAAGCAGTTGCTCGAGGAGGTGCGGGCGGCTCCGCTGGACGAGGCCAGCCGGGTGCGGCTGAAGGAAATCCACCAGACCTCGATCCGCGAGCTGGAGCAGGGCCTCGCCCCCGAGCTGCGGGACGAACTGGAGCGGCTCACGCTGCCGTTCAGCGAGGAGGGGGCGCCGAGCGAGAGTGAGCTGCGGATCTCCCAGGCCCAGCTGGTCGGCTGGCTGGAGGGCCTGTTCCACGGCATCCAGACGGCGCTGTTCGCGCAGCAGATGGCCGCCCGGGTGCAGCTGGAGGAGATGCGCCGGCGCGCGCTGCCGGGCAGCACGCCGCCCGGCAGCGTCCCGGGCTTCCCCGCTACCGGCACCGGAACCGGCCAGTACCTCTAGCCCCCCGCTCGCGGCCGGGGCCCCGCGGCGCTCAGCCGGGGGCCCCGCGCTCGGCCAGCAGGCGTTCGATCACCTGGGCCACGCCGTCCTCGTCGTTGCTGCCGGTGATCTCGTCGGCGGCGGCGAGCACGTCCGGGTGCGCGTTGGCGACCGCGACGGCCCGGCCCGCCCAGGCCAGCATGGCCAGGTCGTTGGGCATGTCGCCGAACGCGATCACCCCGTCCGGGCCGATGCCGTGCCGGCCGGCCAGTTCGGCCAGCGCGGACGCCTTGGTCACCCCGTACGCGGAGATCTCCAGCAGGCCGTAGTCGGACGAGTGGGTGACGGTGGCGTCCTCGCCCAGCACCAGCACCGCGCGGCGGAGCAACTCGTCCGGGTCCAGCGTGGGGTGCCGGGCCAGCAGCTTGGCGGCGGCCTGGTCGATGATCGTGTCGACCGGGCCGACCCGGGCCTGCGGGGCGCCGATCGCCCAGCCGTGCCGGTACTCCGGCTCGTGCGCGAACGTCATCCCGTACTCCACCCCGAAGCGCAGGTCCGGGATCTCGGCCTGCAGCCGCTGCACCACCGCGCGCAGCATCGGCGGGGTGAGCAGGTGCGAGTCGACCACGGCCGCGGTGTGCAGGTCGTAGAGCAGCGCACCGTTGGCGCAGATGGCCAGCCCGGTGTGGCCGGTGATCTCGGCGACCTCGCTCATCCAGCGCGGCGGCCGGCCGGTGACCAGCACGACCAGCAGCCCGGCCGCCTCGGCCGCGGCCAGCGCCGCCCGGGTGCGGGCCGCGATGGTGCGGCCGTCCGACCGCACCAGGGTCCCGTCCAGGTCGGTGGCGATCATCCGTACCGACATCGTCACGTGCCGGCCCGGGCGCCCCTGCCGGCCGGCTCCAACACCTCCCGGCCACCCAGGTAGGGCCGCAACGCGGCCGGCACCCGGACCGACCCGTCCGGGCGCTGGTGCACTTCCAGCAGGCAGGCGATGGTGCGGGCGGTGGCGCAGAGGGTGCCGTTGAGGGTGGCGGCGATCTGCGGCTTGCCGTCGGCGTCGCGGTAGCGGATGTTCAGCCGGCGGGCCTGGAACGTGGTGCAGTTCGAGGTGGACGTCAGCTCCCGGTACCGGCCCTGGGACGGGAACCAGGCCTCGCAGTCGAACTTGCGGGCCGCGCTGGAGCCCAGGTCGCCGGCCGCGGTGTCGATCACCCGGAACGGCAGCTCCAGTTCGGTCAGGAAGTCCTTCTCCCAGCCGAGCAGCCGGCGGTGCTCGTCCACCGCCTGGTCCGGATGGCAGTAGACGAACATCTCCACCTTGTCGAACCAGTGCACCCGGATGATGCCCCGGGTGTCCTTGCCGTACGAGCCGGCCTCGCGGCGGAAGCAGGACGAGAAGCCGGCGTACCGCCGCGGGCCGGCCGACAGGTCGAGGATCTCGTCCGAGTGGTACGCGGCCATCGGCACCTCAGCGGTGCCGACCAGGTACAGGTCGTCCGACTCGATCCGGTACACCTCGCTGGCGTGCGCGCCGAGGAACCCGGTGCCTTCCATCGCGGCCGGTTTGACCAGCGCCGGCGCGATCATCGGGGTGAACCCGACCGCGCCCGATCGGGCCATCGCCAGGTTCACCAGGGCCAGTTCGAGCAGCGCGCCCGGCCCGGTGAGGAAGTAGAACCGGGCGCCGGAGACCTTCGCGCCGCGCTCGGTGTCGATCGCGCCGAGCAGCTCGCCGAGCTCCAGATGATCGCGCACCGGGTGGGCCGGGTCGGGCACCGAGCCGACCGTCTCCAGCACCACGTAGTCATCCTCGCCGCCGGCCGGCACGCCGTCCTCGGCCACGTTCGGCACGGCCAGGTGCGCGGACCGCAACGCCTCATCGGCGCCGGCCAGGTCGGCCTCGGCGGCCTTGACCTCCTCGGCGAGCACCTTGGCCCGGCGCAGCAGGCCCTCGCGCTCCTCCCCGGCGGCGCGGGGCACCTGCTTGGACAACGCGCGCTGCTCGGTGCGCAACCGGTCGGTGCCGGCGACGGCGGCGCGGCGCCGCTCGTCAGCCGCGAGCAGCGCGTCAACGAGAGCCGGGTCGTCACCACGAGCCAGCTGGGAACGGCGGACGGGCTCGGGATCATCCCGGAGCCGGCGGAGGTCGATCACGTCCGACCAGGGTAGGCGATCTGGCGCGGGGGTCACCCGTCGGGGGGAGGACACGCTCTTGCCACGCCTGGGAGCAAGTAGGTCGCCGTCAGCGACCTCGAGCACCCTGCGTATGCCCCATTCGAGTGAGTCAACCGGGTAAGAGTTGACAGCGAGTCAGGTATTTCGGAAGCCTCCGCGCCGGTACCCGGCGGTGCGGGTGCCTGTGGTGCCGGTCGCCGTCACCGTCCCCGGAACTCCCACCCCCTCCGGGAGCGTCGCGGGGATGGGACGGGACCGGTCCCGCGCCGGGTCGGCGTGCGAAGGCGGTCGCAGTGGCATGGCACTCCGGAGCTCCACGGCCGCCCGACCCCGGGTTGGCCGGGGGGTTCGACCGGCCCACCGGGTCACCCCGGTGGGCGTGGTTCCGGCCCGCTGGCGCCGGTGGCCCCGGCTGTCCACCAGAATGACCCATGTGGTGCAGATGCCGCCGGCGCGGTTCGACGAACTGGTCTCCGACGCGCTCGACGAGATCCCGTCCGAGCTGGCCCGGATGATGGACAACGTGGTCGTGCTGGTCGAGGATCGCAACCCGGACGAGCCCGACCTGCTCGGCCTGTACGAGGGGATCGCGCTGACCGAACGCGGCTTCGACTACGCCGGCGCGCTGCCGGACCGGATCTTCCTGTACCGCAAGCCGATCCTGGCCGCCTGCGAGACCGAGGCGGACGTGGTCGAGGAGGTCGCCGTCACCGTGGTGCACGAGATCGCGCACCATTTCGGCATCGACGACCACCGGCTGCACGAGCTGGGTTGGGCCTGAGCCCATGTCGTTCTCCACCGCGGCGGCTGCGGTAGCGTCGCCATCCGTGGGTTCCCCGGACGGTCGGCTGCCGATCAGAATGCTGCACGACCGGGTGCTGGTCCGGATCCCGAAGGACGAGGGCGAGCGCCGCTCCAGCGGCGGCATCGTGATCCCGTCCACCGCGCAGGTCGCCACCCGGCTGGTCTGGGCCGAGACGCTGGCGATCGGCAACCACGTCCGGACCATCGAGGTCGGCGACCGCGTCCTGTTCAACCCGGAGGACCGGCAGGAGGTCGAGGTGCACGGCGAGACCTACATCATCCTGCGCGAACGCGACCTGCACGCCGTCGCCGCCCACCGGATCGAACCCTCCACCGGGCTGTACCTGTAGCCAGCTGTGCCGGTAGCCGGCTGTGCCAGTAGGCGGCTGTGCCGGTAGGCCGTACCGGTAGCCGGCTGTGCCAGTAGGCGGCTGTGCCGGTAGGCCGTACCGGTAGGCGGCTGTGCCGGTAGGCGCCGAACCGGTCGCGGCTCAGTCCGGCTGGCCGGCGCGGATGCGGGCCAGCCAGGCCGCGGCGGCGGTGAAGGCGCCCTCGTCCCGGCCGGGCGGTAGCGGGGTGGGCGAGCCGTCCTCGCGCGGATAGGAGCCGAGGAAGCGGACGTCGGCGCAGATCCGGCGGGCCGCGGCGAGCGCGTCGCCGACCCGGGCGTCGGCCAGGTGGCCCTCGCAGTCGATGGAGAAGCAGTACCGGCCCATCCGCTGCTTGGTCGGCCGGGACTCGATCCGGGTCAGGTTGACCCCGCGGACCGCGAACTCGGTCAGCACCTCGAGCAGCGCGCCGGTGTGGTCCTCGCGGATGAACGCGACCAGCGTGGTCTTGTCGTTGCCGGTGCGCGGCGGCGGCGGGGCCGGCCGGGAGAGCAGCACGAACCGGGTCACCGCGCCGGGATTGTCGGCGATGTCCTCGGCCAGCAGCGCCAGCCGGTGGTGCTGCGCGGCCACCGGCGCGGCCACCGCCGCGTCGAACTCGCCAGCCGCCACCGCGGCGGCCGCGCCCGAGGTGGAACCGGTGAACGCGACGGTGGCCGCCGGCAGGTGTGCCCGCAGCCAGGCCCGGCACTGCGCCTCCCCGTGCGGGTGGCTGGCCACGGTCCGGATCTCCCCGATGCCGGTGCCCGGCCGGACCAGCAGCGCGAACGTCACCGGCAGGAACACCTCACGGGTGATCATCAACTGATCGCCGTTGGCCAGTTCGTCCAAAGTGGACGCGACCGCGCCCTCGACCGAGTTCTCCAGCGGCACCAGCGCGGCGTCCGCCGCGCCGGTGCGGACCGCGTCGATCGCGGCCGGCACGGTCGGCTCGGGCAGCAGCACGCCGCTGCCGGCGGCCGGCAGCCGGCGCAGCGCCGCCTCCGCGAACGAGCCGGCTGGGCCGAGGTAGGCGAACCGGGTGGGCGGCGATCCAGGCATGGGCGATCAGCCTAGCGGCTGCGCGATCGGGAAAACCTCGGCCTGGCCCGCCAACCGACCCGCCGAGTGCGGCATCCCTATCACCGCCCAGCTGGCGCGCTCGTCCCTCGAACACACTCCCCGTCGCCGCCGTCGCCAACATCGCCAGGCTCGAAACCAGCCGCGCCGAACCGGCTCCGAATCCAGCAACGGGCCCAGCTTCGATGCTGGACTGCATGATTCAGCCCCATGAACAACACAGTTGGCCGGGTGGTTCGGCTTGCTGTTGGGTTGTCAGTGGGCCGGGTGGATGGTGCCGGTGACGGCGCCCAGGCCGATGCGGGTGTCGTTGCGGCCGGTGGCCCAGCCGCTGATGGTCACGGTGTCGCCGTCCGCCAGGAATGAGCGGGTGTCGCCGTCCGGGAGCGTGATCGGCGTCTGGCCGTTCCAGGACAGCTCCATCAGTGACCCGCGCTGGTCCGCGGCGGGGCCGGAGACGGTGCCGGAGGCGAACAGGTCACCGGCCCGCAGGGTGGCGCCGTTGCTGGTGAGGTGGGCGAGTTGCTGGGCCGGGGTCCAGTACATGCCGGCGAACGGCGGCCGGGAGACCGGGTGGCCGTTCAGCGCGATCTCCAGCCGCAGGTCGAGCGCCGGGCCGGCGGGTCGCAGGTGCGGCAGCGGCTCCGGGTCCTGCCGGGGGGCCGGCACGAACGAGGGCTCCAGCGCGGCCAGCGGCACCACCCAGGGCGAGATCGAGGTGGCGAACGACTTGGCCAGGAACGGGCCGAGCGGCTGGTACTCCCAGGCCTGGATGTCGCGGGCGCTCCAGTCGTTGACCAGCACCACGCCGAAGACGTGGTCGCGCCAGTCGGCCGGGCGCACCTGGCTGCCCAGGGTGGACGGCAGCCCGACGACGAAGCCGACCTCCGCCTCGATGTCCAGCCGGGCGGACGGGCCGTAGCTGGGCTGTTCCTGCCCCGGTGGCCGGCGCTGCCCGGACGGCCGGGCCACCGGAGTGCCGGAGACCACCACCGTGCCGGACCGGCCGTGGTAGCCGACCGGCAGGTGCTTCCAGTTCGGCTGCAGCGGCCGGTCGTCGTCCGGGCGCAGGATCTTGCCCATGTTCACGGCGTGCTGCTCGGAGGAGAAGAAGTCGACGTAGTCGGCCACCGTGAACGGCAGCAGCATCCGGGTGCCGGCCAGCGGCACCAGCGACGACGCCACCCGGTGCCGCTGCCGGCTGTCGGTGAGCAGGTCGGTCAGCCGCTCCCGGACCGCGGCCCACACGGTCGGCCCCATGGCCAGGAACCGGTTCAGGGCCGGCCGGTCGAAGCTGACCGCCACCGCCGGGTCGTCCTGCCGCAGCACCGCGGCGACGTCCACAATGGACTCACCGATCGCGACGCCGACCCGGGCCTGGTCCACCCCGATGGTGCCGGGGGGCACGAACACTCCGTACGGCAGGCATTCCAGCGGAAACGGCGAGCCGTCGGGGATCGGTACCCAGCAGTCGGCCATCTGTCTACAGCAGACCCAACGCACGCAGGTCGGCCACCGGCTCGTCGATGCTGCACGAACCGAAGCCGACCAGCAGCTTGCGGACATCCGCCGGCAGGGCCGGGATCTCCGCGGCCAGCCGCGGACCGTCGCGTTCGGACAGCGCCGGCATCGGGTCGAGCTCGGCCCGGGCCCGGGCGGCCGCGACCAGCAGGTTGAGGAAGCCGTGGTGCTCGAAGCCGGTCTGCGGGTCGCGGTGCCGGACGGCCCGGTGCAGCCCGGCCGTGCACTTGAGCGGCACCTGCCGGGGCGAGCAGGCGGTGAGCACCGCGGCCACCTGCGCCTCGGTCGGGAAGGCGGCCGCGGTCGCCCCGCCGGTCCGCAGCTTCGCGCCGCGGCCGGCGCCGGACAGCACGTCCAGCACGACCTCCCAGCTGTCGCCCAGCGGCAGTTCCACGTACGCCGGCAGCGCGGTCGGGACGGCGGCCAGCACCCGGTGGATGGCCTCGATCAGCGCCGCCCGGCCGGAGCCGGACGCGGTCGCCGGCAGCGACACCTCCACCGCCTCGAGTACCAGCCGCGGATCGGCGGCGACGTCCGCCATCGCCCGGGGCAGCCCCGCGGCGCCGGTGTCGGCGACCACCGCGACCCGGATCGGCGCGGCCCCGGCCAGCGGGTGGTGCCGGTCGGCGCCGATGTCCAGCACCGCGCGCAGCTCCGGGATCCGGGATGCCGGGCAGAGGAACCGGCCGACCACGTCGCCGTACGGACCGGCGTGGTGCGCCCGGTGACCGGCCAGCGCGGCCGGCATCGCGGCGTTGCCGGGCGGGAACAGCGCGGCGTCGTCGATCAGCTCGAACAGCGCCGGGAGCACCGCACCCGCCGGCCCGGCCGGCGTATCGGGCCAGTGCGTCGGCGGGGCGGTGGTCATACCAGCGACGCTACCCCGTAACGGCGGGAGTCGCCGGTCGCGACGCGGCACGCGCGGTAACCAGTCGGGCGCACCGCGCGCTGGTTGACAGCCCGGCCGGCCTGACCAACGGTGGGAGCACCAGCGTCTGGAGGTCGGTCCGATGCCGTACTACCGCCAGGTGGGCCAGATCCCGCCAAAGCGCCACACCCAGTTCCGCAAGCCCGACGGCGGCCTGTACGCCGAAGAATTGATGGGCGTCGAAGGGTTCTCCGCCGACTCGGCACTGCTCTATCACCGGCACCTGCCGACCGCGATCGTGGACGCCCAGGTGGTGAACGAGCCGCCGGTGCGGGCGGTGCCGAACCGGCCGCTGCTGCCCCGGCACCTGCGCACGCACAAGCTGGACGCCGGCCCGACCGACCCGATCACCGGCCGGCAGCCGCTGCTGGTGAACGCCGACGTGGAGCTGAGCTACGCGGTGGCCGACCAGCCGTCCCCGCTGTACCGCAACGCCACCGGCGACGAGTGCGTGTACGTGGAGAGCGGCACCGCGCTGGTGGAGACCGTGTTCGGCGCGCTCACCGTCGGCGCCGGCGACTACGTGCTGCTGCCGACGTCCACCACCCACCGCTGGGTGCCGACCGGCGACAGTCCACTTCGGACGCTGGTGGTCCGGGCCCGCGGGCACGTCGGGCCGCCGGCGCGGTACCTGTCCGGCCGCGGCCAGTTCCTCGAACACGCCCCGTTCTGCGAGCGGGACCTGCGCGGGCCGACCGAGCCGCTCACCGCCGACGGCGCCGACGTGGACGTGCTGGTCCGGCACCAGCAGGGGACGACCCGCTACACCTACGCGCATCATCCGTTCGACGTGGTCGGCTGGGACGGCTGCCTCTACCCGTACGCGTTCAACGTCGCCGACTTCGAGCCGATCACCGGCCGGGTGCACCAGCCGCCGCCGGTGCACCAGACCTTCGCCGGCCCGAACTTCGTGATCTGTTCCTTCGTCCCGCGCAAGGTCGACTACCACCCGCTGGCCGTGCCGGTGCCGTACAACCACGCCAACGTCGACTCCGACGAGGTGCTGTTCTACACCGGCGGCGACTACGAGGCCCGCAAGGGCGCCGGCATCGAGCAGGGCTCCATCTCCCTGCATCCCGGCGGCTTCACCCACGGCCCGCAGCCCGGCGCCCCGGAACGCGCCCTCGGCGCCCAGTTCTTCGACGAGCTCGCGGTCATGGTCGACACCTTCCGCCCGCTGGACCTCACCGAGACCGCCCAGTCCTGCGAAGACCCCGGCTACCCCTGGACCTGGTCCGGCCGGCACGGCCCGGCATAGCGCCTTGCGCTGTGGGGGGTTGGGTTGCATCATGGATGACGCCAAGGGCCCTGATGGCTCGCGGAAGTAGGCCCGGCTCCTCTCCGGACGGTGAGCAGCCGGGTCTTGCGCTGTCAGGGCCGCAGTCGCACGTGCCCATCCAACAGCGGCGCCACTCGCCGGCGCCAGTCGCCGCCGGCCCCCACCGCCCAGGCAACGGCGTCCGCGACCCACAGCACCGGTTCTTCCTCGGGCCGCAGATGCAGGTACTCCAGCCGCTGCTCGCCGTGCTTCCGCAGCGCCGCGTTGATGACGCGCAGGTCCTGGTGATTCATGGTCTCCCGGCTCTCCAGCACCAACCGCCGGGCACCGGCCGGGACGATGTCGGCGATCAGCGCGAGCAGGCATGCCTCGCGTGCGTCGGTGGGCCGGCCCCCGCAGGAGTAGATCCGCGCCCGCAGCCCGGCCCCGGCGAGTGCCGACAGGATCTCCCGCCGTCGTGGGTTGCCCTCCTTGGCGAAGTGCACCCGGCGCTGGCCGGGCCGGCGCAGGTCGCGTAGCCCGGCCCGGGTCCGGTCCAGCTCGGTGTCCCGAACTAGCGCAGCAGCCAGCAAATATGCATCCGAACGCACAGATTCGTCAACAAAAACGTGCATCCGGACAGCATGCCTCGGCGGATGATCGTTGTGCCAACGGATCTAAGATTGGGGGATGGTGCGGGCGGGTGGGACGGTGCGGCGGATCCGGTACCTGGGGGATCCGGTGCTGCGCACGCCGACGGATGCGGTGACCGAGTTCGACGCGGCGCTGGCGCGGCTGATCGAAGACATGTTCGCCTCGATGTACGCGGCCGAGGGGGCCGGGCTGGCGGCGAACCAGATCGGGGTGTCGCTGTCGGTGTTCGTGTACGACTGCGCCGACGGGTCGGAGCGGCGGCAGAGCGGGCACGTGGTCAACCCGCGGCTGGTGCAGACCGGCGGCGAGCCGGACGACGGGTACGAGGGGTGCCTGTCGATGCCGGAGCTCTACTACCCGAACCCGCGGGCCTCGTACGCGGTGGTGGAGGGGTTCGACCTGACCGGCGAGGCGATCACCATCACCGCGGACGGCGGCCAGTTGGCCCGCTGCATGCAGCACGAGACCGACCACCTCACCGGGATGGTGTTCTTCGACCGGCTACGCGGCCGGGCCAAGCGGCAGGCCATGCGGGACGCGCTGGCCGCCGACTGGGCCACCCGCTGAGGCCGCCGCCGCTGCCGGCTACCCGCTGACCTCGCCGTCGGCGGAGGCGGCCACCACCCCGGCCACCGCGCTGGCCACCGCGGTCACCACGCTCGGGTCGAACACGCTCGGCACGATGTAGTTGGCGTTCAGCTGCTCGTCGGTGACCACGTGCGCGAGCGCGTCGGCCGCGCGCAGCAGCATCGCACTGTCGATCTGGTGCGCCCGGGCGTCCAGCAGGCCGCGGAACACGCCCGGGAACGCGAGCACGTTGTTGATCTGGTTCGGGTAGTCGCTGCGGCCGGTGGCAACGACCGCGGCGGCCCGCCGGGCCGCGTCCACGTCCACCTCCGGGTCCGGGTTGGCCAGCGCGAAGACGATCGCGTCCGGCGCCATCCCGGCCAGCCAGTCGGCGTCGAGCACCCCGCCGGCGCTGACCCCGATGAACACGTCCGCGCCGACCAGCGCCTCCCGCAGGCCACCGACCCGGCCGGCCGGGTTGGTCCGCTCGGCCAGGGCGAGTTTGGCCGGCGGCAGCGACGGGTCGGCGGGCGCCAGGATGCCCTCGCGATCCCAGACCAGCAGGTGCTTGATCCCGGCGGCGAGCAGCAGGTCGACCACCGCGGTGCCGGCGGCACCGGCGCCGGCCACGACGACCCGCACCGAGTCCAGTTGCTTGCGCACCCAGCGCAGCGCGTTCGTGAGCGCGGCCAGCACGACGATCGCGGTGCCGTGCTGGTCGTCGTGGAACACCGGGATGTCCAGGATGGACCGCAGCCGGCGCTCGATCTCGAAGCAGCGCGGCGCGCTGATGTCCTCCAGGTTGATCCCGCCGAAGCCGGGCGCGATGCACCGGACCACCTCGACGATCTGGTCCGGGTCGGTGGTGTCCAGGCAGATCGGCCAGGCGTCGATGCCGGCGAACCGCTTGAACAGCGCCGCCTTGCCCTCCATCACCGGCAGCGCCGCGCCCGGGCCGAGCGCGCCCAGCCCGAGCACGGCCGAGCCGTCGGTCACCACCGCGACGCTGTTGCCCTTGATGGTCAGCCGGCCGACGTCGTCCGGGTTCGCGGCCAGTGCCAGCGCGACCCGGCCGACCCCGGGGGTGTACGCCATCGACAGGTCGTCCCGGGTGCGCAGCTGCACCTTGGACGTGACCTCGATCTTGCCGCCGAGATGCAGCAGGAAGGTCCGGTCGCTGACCTTGTGCACGGTGACCCCGACCACCCCGCGCAGCGTGCTGACGATCTCGTCGGCGTGCCCGCCGTCATACGCCGAGCAGGTCACGTCGATGGTGATCCGGTCGGTGCGCGACTCGGCCACGTCGATCGCGGTGACCACGCCGCCGGCGGTACCGACCGCGGTGGCCACCCGGCCGACGACGGCCGGGTCGGTGTCGGCCTGCAGCCGTACGGTGATCGAGTACGACGCGCTGGTCGGCACCGGTCGGGTGCGCCCGCCGGTCACGTCAGCCCTGACCCCGGTTGGTCATCGTGTAACGGAGCTTGGCCATCATGTTTTCGGCCCCTGGCACGATGCCGGACTCGGCGAACAGCTCGTCCACCCGGGACGCCATCTTCTCCGGCTCCCAGCGGGACCCGGCGTTCTCCACCACGGCGGCGGACGTCCACGGCCGGTACAGCTCGACCGTGTCGCCCTGGACGCCGAACACCTTGCCGCTGATGTGGCCGGCCGCGTCGCTGCTGAGGAACGCGACCAGCGGGGCGACGTTGTCCGGGTGCCAGAAGTCGTAGTCGTCCGCGCCCCCGCCGCCGATGTTGCCGTACGCGCCCTCGGTCATCCGGGTGCGCGCGGCCGGCGCGATCGCATTGCAGGTGACCCCGTACTTGGCCATCTCCATCGCGACGATGGTGGCGAACGCGGCGATGCCGGCCTTGGCCGCGCCGTAGTTGGACTGGCCGAAGTTGCCGAGCAGGCCGGAAGTGGACGCCGTGCAGACAATGTGCCCGGACCGGCCCGCCGTCTTCCAGTACCCGCAGGCGGCGTGCGTCGGGGCGTAGTGGCCGCGCAGGTGCACCCGGATCACCGCGTCCCATTCCTCGGCGGTCATGTTCACCAGGGTGCGATCGCGCAGGATGCCGGCATTGTTGACGAGCGCGTCCAACTGGCCGAACTCGTCCAGCGCGCGGGCGATCAGCGCGTCGGCGGCGGCCACCTCCGAGACGTCGCCGCTGTCGACCACGGCGGTGCCGCCGGCGGCGGTGATCTCGTCCACCACGGCTTGCCCGGCCGCCGCGTCCAGCTCGTTCAGCACGACGGCCGCGCCCTGCCGGGCGCACTCGATCGCCTCGCCGCGGCCGATTCCACGACCGGCGCCGGTCACGATGACGACCTTGCCCTCCAGGAGTCCCATGCGGGCGAATCTAAGGCATCGCCCGGAGGCGCGGTTGGTGAGGTCGGACACGCTCAGTGAGGGGTTACAGTGCGAGCGTGCTCGGCTACGTGGATTCCGAGGTGGGCCGGCTCCGGACCGTGCTGCTGCACCGGCCCGGCGCCGAGCTCAAGCGGCTGACCCCGCGCAACAACGACCAACTGCTGTTCGACGGCATCCCCTGGGTCGACCGGGCCCAGGCCGAGCACGACGCGTTCGCCCAGGCCCTGCGCGACCACGGCGTCGACGTGCTCTACCTGGCCGACCTGCTGGAGCGGGCGCTGGAGGTGCCGGACGCGCGGGAGGGCACGATCGCGGCCGTGCTCGCCGACGGCCGGCTCGGCCAGACCCTGCGCGGCGTGGTCGCCGCCTACCTGGCCGACCTGCATCCCACCGACCTGGCCGGGGTGCTCACCGCCGGGCTGACCCAGCGCGAGCTGAAGACCGGCCGGGGGCTGACCTACCGGCTGATGGACCCGCACGACTTCGTCGTCGACCCGCTGCCCAACCTGCTGTTCACCCGGGACTCCAGCGCCTGGATCGGGAACCGGGTCGCGGTGACCAGCCCGTCGATGCCGGCCAGGCGCCGGGAGACCACGCTGACCGAGGCGATCTACCGGCACCACCCGCGGTTCGCCGGCACCGAGGAGGTGTACGAACCGGGCGGGCACTGGCTGGAGGGCGGCGACGTGCTGCTGCTCGGCCCGCGGGTGATCGCCGTCGGCACCGGCCAGCGGACCACCCCGTCCGGCGTCGAGGTGCTGGCCCGCAAGGTGTTCGCGGCCGACCTGGCCGACACCGTGCTGGTCGTCCCGATCGCCCAGGAGCGGGCGACCATGCACCTGGACACGGTCTGCACGATGGTCGACACCGACGCGGTGGTGATGTACCCGCCGGTGGCCGACACGCTGCTGGCCTACCCGGTCACCGCCGACCGGTCCGGCGCCGACCTGGACCTGGTGGTCGGCCCAGCCACCCCGTTCCTCACCGCCGCCGCCGGCGCGATGCGGATCGACCAGCTGCGGGTGATCGACACCGGACTGGACCCGGTCACCGCCGAGCGCGAGCAGTGGGACGACGGGAACAACACCCTCGCCATCGCACCCCGGCTCGCCGTCGCCTACGAGCGGAACGTCGAGACCAACGCGCGGCTGGAGGAGGCTGGCGTGGAGGTGATCCGGATCGCCGGCAGCGAGCTGGGCAGCGGCCGGGGCGGGCCGCGCTGCATGTCCTGCCCGGTCGTCCGCGAGCCGTTGCCAGACTGATGGACTGACCGGGCGGGCGCGGTGGATGGCGGCGGGCAGGCCCGGATCCAGCGGGAGCGGCGCTTCCTACTCCCCTCGCTGCCACGGGCGCTCGCGCACGGCGTCGCCGCGATGATCGAGGAGCGGTACATCGCCGGCACCGGGCTGACCCTGCGCCGGACCCTCACCCCGGGCGGCCGCAGCGCCGGGTTCGGCCCGCCGCTGACGCTCAGCCAGCGGGTCCGGGCCGGCAGCCAGCGCAGCGAGCGGATCGTGCTGACCGACCGGCTCACCGCCGACCAGTACGCGGCGCTGGCCCGGCTGCCGGCGCAGGTGCTGGTCTGGCGCCGGTACCTGGTCGAGCTGACCGGCCACCAGTGCGGGCTGGACGTGTTCTCCGGCGAGCTGAAGGGCCTGGTGCTGGCCGAGGCGACCTTCCTGGCAGCGGAGCAGAGCCGGGCGTTCCCGCGGCCGACCTACGCGGTGGCCGAGGTGACCGGGGACGACCGGTTCTCCGCGTGGGCGCTGGTGCACACGTCGGCCGGCCAGCTCGCCATCCTGGTCGCCGAGTACGGCATGCTGCTGCGCTGACCGGCCGATCCGGCCGGCCCGGCCGGCGGCCCGGCTGCCGTCGGCCGGCGGCCTGGCTGCCGGCAGCCCGTCGGCCCGGCTGCCGTCGGTGGGCTCAGCGCAGGGTGAGTTGCCGGCCGCGGAGGCCGTCCCGGGCGCGCCGGGCGGCGTCCGGCAGCGGGCCGGTCGCGGCCAGCGCCGTGCCGAGCCGGTCGGCGAACTCGGCAGCCGGGCGCTCCCAGTCAGCGGCGGGCGGGTCGGTCGGCAGGTCCCAGACCGGCACCAGCCGGCCGTGCGCCCGGAACGAGCCGGCGTACCTGGTGCCGTCGCCGAGCGCCAGGGTGCCGTCGGCGGACAGCCGGGCCAGCGCGTCCAGCAGCGGGTCCTCGTCCTGCGGAAGGGCCCAGCGCAGGTGGGCCTTCGCGCCGACCTGGCACCAGTACGCGGCGTCCAACCCGGCCAGCCGGACGGTCGGCACCACCGCGGCGTTGGCCCGCTCCAGCGAGGCCTGCACCTCCGCGTCCACGGGCGGGCCGGCCGGGTCGTCCCCGGCCGGATCGCCGGTCAGCCAGAAGCCGAAATCGTCGTGCACGGTCGGGACCAGCGGCTCGGCCGGGTCGAGCAGATCCTGCAACCGGGCACCCGGGCCGGGCAGCCCACCGGCGGACAGCATCGAGCCGGGCTCGGCCACCAGCGCCTGCTCCAGGGTGTGCCCGAGGTCCCGGCTGACGTCGCCGGACCGGGCGTGCACCTGCAGGCCGAGCAGGATCTGGCCGTCCGGGCGGACGATCGCCGGCAGCGCCATCGGCAGCACGGTGGCCAGCGTGACGTCCCGGTCGGCGTGCGCCGGGTCGGCCAGCCGCAGCGGCGCGGTCGCCGCCGGCACCACCTCGCGCAGCGCGATCCACTCGCACTCGCCGGCCAGGCCCTCGAACGGGCGGGCCACCAGCACGTCGCCACCACCGTGGCAGTTCTTGTACCGCTTGCCGGAGCCGCACGGGCAGGGCTGGCGCGGGTTCAGCGCGCCGGCGGCGGGCTCCTCGGCGCGGGGGCGGGGGCGTTGCTGGGCGCGGCGGCTCACCGGGACTCCTTAGAACGGCACGACGAGACAGCGGGGCCTCAGGATCGTCCCAGCCCGCCCGACCCGTTGCCGGACACGGGTGCCGGCAGTTCGGCCCAGACCGTGCTCCGGTTGCCGTTGTCGCGGTCGACGCCCCAGCGGACCGCTACCGCGTCCACGATGGCCAGCCCGCGCCCCCGGGTGTCGCGCGGGCCGGCGTCCTGGCGACGCGGGCCATCACCGCCGCCCCCGTCGGTGACCTTCAGCAGCAGCCGGCCGCCGACCAGGTCCCAGCTGACCCGCAGCACATCGCCGGGCAGCGGGCGGGCGTACCGGACCGCGTTGGTGACCAGTTCGGTCACCAACAGTGCCGCATCATCCACGGCAGAGCCCGACAAACCGGACCTGAGCAGCTCGTCAACGAGGTGGCGGCGGACCCGTCCAGCGCTCTCGGCCCCGTGCCGCACCGTCAGGGTGCCCAGAACAATGCCACCTCCCCGCCGCTTCTCGACGGTCACTCTGCGGGGGTGATATCCCCAACCACTACGACGGGTAATCCACTACCCGCCGATCGGGTTTCGCGCGGCCCGGCTGTGTCAGGATCGGATCGCGCTGTGCAGCCAGCCGGCCCGCTCGACCGACCCGTGCGGCTACTTGCCACGATGGTGCCATGTCGCCGCATCGCCCCAGCACAGGCCCATCCGCGAGCCGCCCCGCACCCCCGGCGCAGCCCCGGAGCCGCTGGTGAGCGGGCCGGTGGACGCGCTGGTCGCCGGGCTCGGGCTGCGGCCGCACCCGGAGGGCGGGTGGTACCGGGAGACCTGGCGGGCCGGGCTGACCGTGGCGCCGGCCGGGTATCCGGGGCCACGGGCGGTAGCGACCGCGATCCAGTTCCTGCTGCCGGCCGGCGAGACGTCCCGCTGGCACCGGGTCCGCTCGGACGAGCTGTGGCTCTGGCAGGGGCTCGGCCCGCTCCGGCTCCGGCTCGGCGGCTCGGGCCCGTCCCCGGCCGAGCCCGCCGCCACCGAGCTGCTGGTCGGGCCGGACCCGGCCACCGGGCAGTCGCTGCAGGCGCTGGTGCCGGCCGGGGTCTGGCAGTCCGCCGCGCCGACCGGCCCGGACGGCGCGCTGGTCGCCTGCGTGGTCGCCCCCGGCTT
Source organism: uncultured Actinomycetota bacterium (assembly GCA_963714145.1). Classification (GTDB taxonomy): domain Bacteria; phylum Actinomycetota; class Actinomycetes; order Mycobacteriales; family CADCTP01; genus JBBWZH01. Next base: position 7,404,794 of record OY970235.1, read on the forward strand.
CGACTTCGAGGACTTCGAACTGCTGGTCTGAGCCCGCCGGGCCGGCTCAGGCGGCGCCGGTGGTGCGGACCTGGGCCAGCACCGCGGCCGGGCGGTTGGTGATGATCCCGTCCACGCCGAGGCCGAGCACCAGGTCCACGTCCTCCGGCTCGTTCACGGTCCAGACGTAGACCTGGTGACCGCGCCGCTGCACCCGGGTGACGAACCGGGGGTGCGCCCGGACGATGTGGATGCCCGGCCCGGCGGTGCCGACACCGGTCGGCAGCGAGCCGTCCCGGCGCGGCAGCGGCACCCGGTCGAACAGCAGCACGGTCGGCAGGCCGGGGGCGAGCAGCCGGATCCGGCGCAGCCCGAGCGGAGCGAAGCTCATCACCGTGACCGAGGAACGGTCCGGGTCGGCCGGGCCGGTCAGGCCGTACCGGCGCAGCAGCCGGACCAGCTGCTGCTCGACCAGACCGGCGTACCGGGTCGGGTGCTTGGTCTCGACCAGCAGCCGGATCGGCCGGGGCGTGGCCAGCACCGCCTCCAGCAGCCGTTCCAGGGTGAGCACCGGTACCTGGCCGTGCGGCAGGTCGCGGTCCTCGATGTAGCCGCCGGGCCCGCTGTCGCGCCAGGACCCGAAGTCGTACTCGCCGAGGTCGGCCAGGTCGAAGTCGGAGACCACGCCGCGGCCGGTCGAGGTGCGGTCGATCCGCCGGTCGTGCACGCAGACCAGGTGCCCGTCCCGGGTCAGCCGGACGTCGCACTCCAGACCGTCCGCGCCCTCGTCGATGGCCCGCAGGTAGGCGCCGAGGGTGTGCTCCGCGACCACCTCGGACGAGCCGCGGTGAGCGTAGACGAACGGCCGGCCGCCGCCTCCCCCCGTCACGCGGGCCATCCTCGCGCACCAGGGTTGCCAGCAGGTGACCGGCACCCGTGTCCAATTCGGACCGGCCGTGACACAGTCAGCCTGAACCAGAGGAGGCCCCGGATGCAGGGTTTGATGCAGCCCGACCAGCTGACCCTCCCGCCCGTGTTCGACCGGGCCGAGCGGCTGTTCGGGGACAAGGTGATCGTCACCGGCACCGCTACCGGGCGGGACCGGACCACGTACGCCGAGTGGGCCGACCAGACCCGCCGGCTGGCCACCGCACTGGACCAGCTCGGCATCTCGGCCGACGGCCGGGTCGGCACCTTCGCCTGGAACACCGCCAGGCACCTCGCCCTGTACTGGGCCGCACCATGCTCCGGCCGGGTGCTGCACACCCTGAACATCCGGCTGTTCCCGGAGCAGCTGACCTACATCGCCAACCACGCCGCGGACGAGGTCGTCTTCGTGGACCGGTCGCTGCTGCCGATCTTCTGGCCGCTGGTGCCGACGTTCGAGACGATCCGGCACTTCGTGATCATGGACGACGGGGCGCCGGTGGACCTCCCGGCCGACCCGCGGGTGCTGCGCTGGGAGGACCTGCTGGCCGACGCCGCGCCGGCCCGGTTCCGGGTGGACGACGAGAACCAGGCCGCGGCGATGTGCTACACGAGCGGCACCACCGGCAACCCGAAGGGCGTCGTCTACTCGCACCGCTCGGCGTACCTGCACGCGATCTCCGGGATGTCCGCCAGCGGCCTCGGCATCCTCGAGCGGGACCGGGTGCTGCCGGTGGTGCCGATGTTCCACGCGAACGCCTGGGGGTTGGCGCAGACGCCCCTCTTCGCCGGCGCCGACCTGGTGCTGCCCGGCCCGCAGATGGCCCCGGACAAGCTGGCCACGCTGATCGTGGAGGAGAAGGTCACGGTCGCCGCCGGGGTGCCGACGATCTGGATGGCCGTGCTGCCGCACCTGGCCGGCCGGGACACCTCGCACCTGCGCACCGTGCTGTGCGGCGGGTCGGCCGTCCCGAAGGCGCTGTCCGAGGCGTACCGGGCCCAGCTCGGGCTACCGATCCTGCACGCCTGGGGGATGACCGAGACCAGCCCGCTCGGCTCGATCAACGCGCTGCCCAGCGGGTACGACCGGCTGCCGGAGGAGGAGAAGGCCGAGCTGCGGTCCCGGCAGGGGGTGCCGCCGGTCGGTGTGACCGCCCGCATCGTGACCCCCGGCACGCTGGACGAACTGCCCTGGGACGACAAGGCCACCGGCGAATTGCAGGTCCGCGGACCGTGGATCGCCGCCGCGTACTACCGCAACGAGGGCGGCGGCGACGCCTTCACCGAGGACGGCTGGCTGCGCACCGGCGACGTCGGCGCGATCGACAGCCACGGCAACATCCGGCTGGTCGACCGGACCAAGGATCTGGTGAAGTCCGGCGGCGAGTGGATCAGCTCGGTGGAGCTGGAGAACCACCTGATGGCACACCCGGCGGTGGCCGAGGCCGCGGTGATCGGGGTGCCGCACCCGCGCTGGCAGGAGCGCCCGCTGGCCGCGGTGGTGCTCCGCTCGGACGCCACCGCGAGCAAGGCGGAGCTGATCGAGTTCCTCCGCCCCCGGGTGGCCCGCTGGTGGCTGCCCGACGACGTCGTCTTCATCGACGAGGTGCCGAAGACCAGCGTCGGCAAGTTCTCCAAGAAGGAGCTGCGGGCCCGGTTCGCCGACTACCAGCTACCGGTGCCGGAGTAGCCGGCGCTCGGCCGGCCCGAGCGCGGCCGCCAGCGCCGCCGCGACCGCGAACGAGACGATCGAGGCGGAGAACCCGTTCGTGGCCGAGATGCCCAGCGCGTCCTGGGCGTGCGCCCAGAACGTGCCCCAGCCGGGCCAGTCGTTCAGCACGGTCGGGGTGGTGAGCTGGTAGGCGACGAAGCCGGCCAGCCAGGGCAGCGCCATCAGCCAGCGGCCGGGCGCGGCGTCGTCCACCCGGTAGCCCCGGCCGCGCCGGTTGAGGTAGAAGTCGACCACGAAGGTCGCCGCCAGCGGCACGAACACGGCGCCGATCAGGAACAGGAACGGCTCGTACGCGTTGCCGTCGACGGCCAGCGCCAGCACGGTGGCCAGGCCGCCGACGGCCAGCGCCAGCAGCCGGCGGTCCAGCCGCGGGGCGATGTTCTGCACGCTGGTCGCGGTCGAGTAGATGTTCGCGAACGCCTCGTCCACCTCGTCCACGGCCAGGATGCACAGCGCGATCGCGCCGGCCGGCACCGCCAGCAGCGCGCCGACCACGTCCGTGTCGGCGCCCGCGTACGCCCGCAGCGCCAGCACGCCGAGGAGGAAGAACGCGCCGGACGAGAGCGCGTAGCCGACCGTGGTGCCGGTGAACGCGGCCCGGCCGGTGCGGGAGAACCGGGAGTAGTCGGCCACCAGCGGGATCCAGGACACCGGCAGCGCGATCACCAGGTCGGTGGACGTCCAGAACCCGGTCCAGCTACCGGTGAGCGGGCCGAGTGGCCGGCGCAGCGTCTCGATCAGGAAGTACGCCGAGCAGGCGACCACCGCGACCACCGCGACCCGCTTCAGCAGCCGGACCGAGCCGAGCGGCCGCAGCGCCATCGCGGTCGCCACCACCCCGGCGGCCAGCACGTACACCCAGCGCGGCAACTGGTCGTAGACGCCGTGCGCGGCGATCGAGATCACCCAGACCTCGTAGGTGGCCCAGCCGACGCACTGCACCAGGTTCAGCACGGTCGGGGCGTACGAGCCGCGCCGGCCGAGCAGGCCGCGCAGCAGCACCATCGTCGGTGCGCCGGTCTGGGCCCCGGCCTGGGCGACCAGGCCGAGCAGCAGGCAGCCGAGCACGGTGCCGACCACGATCGCGGTCGCGGTGGCCAGGAACGACTGGCCCGGCGGCACCAGGAACGTCGCGGTGACCGGGATCAGCAGGCTGATCCCCAGGTTCGCCCAGAGCCCGAGCTGGTCCAGCCAGCCGAGCGCGCGCGGTGGCTCGGCGGTCAGCGTGGTCGGCGCCTCGATCGGCCCCGGGTCGGTAGCGGTGGCAGTGGGCATGATCGCTACACCCTCCCTACGCCGGTGTGAACCGGACAGGTTCCGACGGTCGGCGGCCGTGTCAGCCGCCCTCTCAGCCCGGTGCGCCGGACTCCCGTGGTGACGCCAGCACCCTATCCGGGCGCCGGAACCCCGGCTACCGCCAAGCCGTTGACCCGGTGTGCAGTTGATCTGTCCCAAGTGCCATGACGTCATGCATCAGTACGAGCGGAACGGGGTGGTCGTCGACCAGTGCTCGGAGTGCAAGGGGATCTTCCTGGACCGCGGTGAGCTGGAGAAACTGGTCGCCGCGGAGAGCGCCTGGCATGCCTCGGCCGCTCCCGGGCCGGCCCGGGGCGAGCGCCGCGACGAGGGCGCCTACCGGCCGCGGTACGACGACGACGACGATGACGACCGTCGCCGCGGCTCGTACGGGAAGAAGCAGCGCCGCCGGTCGTTCCTGGAGGACCTGTTCGAGTAGCCGGCCGGGTGGTCAGCCGGCTGGTCGGGCCGGGTGGTCAGGCCGGGTGGTCAGGCCGGGTGGTCAGGCCGGGTGGTCAGGCCGGGTGGTCAGGCCGGGTGGTCAGGCCGGGTGGTCAGGCCGGGTGGTCAGGCCGGGTGGTCAGGCCGGGTGGTAGATCGACAGGTACACCGACGCGGTGACGGCGACCGGCTCGGCCAGCTCGGCCAGCCGGGCGGTCAGCCGCGGGCCGGCCAGGTGCCGGGCGCTCGGGCCCATCTCGATCAGGTCCCGGACGCCATCCCGGTCCAGCCGCAGCGGCCAGTCGTGCCGCTGCCGCTCGGTCCGCCGGAAGAACGGGTCGAGGGTGGCCGCCAGCCGCTCCGGCTTGTGCCGGTCGACGGTCAGCAGGCCGACCGCGTCCACCAGTTCGGCCAGGTGCCCGGCGGTCGGCGTGACCACGACGAGGGCCCCGCCGGGGGCCAGGACGCGGCGCATCTCCGCGCCGTTGCGGGGCGCGAACACGTCCAGCACCGCGGCCGCCGCGCCGTCCCGGACCGGTAACTGCCGCCAGGCGTCGCACACCACCGCGCTGGCCCGTGGATGGGCCCGGGCCGCTCGCCGCGCGGCGGGCTTGGCGGAGTCCAGCGCGAGGCCGACCCGATCGGGCGCCAGGTCCAGCGCGGCCGCGAGGTGGTAGCCGGTGCCGGCGCCGACCTCGAGCAGGCAGCCGGTGGGCACCCGGTCGACGGCCGCGGCGGTCGCGGTGCCGACCAGCCGGGCCAGGTCGGCGAAGTGGCCCGCCGCCAGGAACCGCTCCCGGGCGGCGATCATCGGGCCGGAGTCGCCGGCCGGCGCCACCCCGCCCGGCGGCAGCAGCGTGACGTACCCCTGCCGGGCCAGGTCGAATGCGTGCCCGGCCGCGCACCGCAGCACCCGGTCGGCACACTCCACCGGCCGGCCGCAGTGCGGGCAGGCCAGGAACCGGGTCACGGCGGCGAGCACCTCCCCATCCTGGCCTGCGACCCCGCTGGGTGGGGGGTTGCCCGGGGCGACGGGATAGCGTCCGGCCCGTGGCAGGACAGGGCACCCCGGCGACCACGTTGCTGGCGCGCCAGCGGGTCCCGCACACCGTGCACACCTACCCGCACGACCCGCACGCCGCCTCGTACGGCCTGGAGGCGGCCGAGGCACTCGGGATCGAGCCGGCGCGGGTGTTCAAGACGCTGGTCGCCAGCGTCGACGGCACGCTCACGGTGGGCGTCGTGCCGGTGACCGGCAGCCTGGATCTCAAGTCGCTGGCCGGCGCGGTCGGCGGCAAGCGGGCGGCGATGGCCGACCCGGCCGACGCGGAACGGTCCACCGGCTACGTGCTCGGCGGGATCAGCCCGCTGGGTCAGCGCAAGCGACTGCGTACCGTGCTGGACGCGTCGGCCGCGGACCACGCCACCGTGTTCGTCAGCGCGGGCCGGCGAGGGCTTGAGATCGAACTGGCACCGGCTGATCTGGTCCGGCTGACGGCCGCGACCCTCGCCGCGATCGGGCGGCCGCAGTAGCGGCCGCCGCCGCCCCGGCCGGGCGGCCCAGCGCGCCGCCGACGGCCATCGCCGCGAGCACCCAGACCAGCGTGGCCGGCAGCAGTTCCACCCGGGCCGCGTTGAATTTCATGTAACTGTCCAGCAGCGCCACCGGGAATGGGCCCTGCAATTCCCAGAGCAGATATTGCAGCCACAGCCCGCCGACGATCACCGCCAGGGTCAACCCGAGGAAAGCGATCGCGCCGCGGATTTCCGGCACCAGTACGGCCAGCGCCACCGCGAGCAGCACCGCGCCGACCGCCCAGTAGGTCGAATACGGCACCGGCCAGAGCCCGGCCATGTTGCCCAGAATCCGCAGGCTCCGGTCGGTCAATTGGCCGAAACTGAGCGCGCCCCATTTCTGCCCGCCGATGAACCGGCTGGAGACATGCTGCCCGGCCAGCCACAACTGCCAGGGCAGCAACGCCACGATCGCCCCGGCCAGCAACACCAGCGGCCCGTACCAACCGCGCCGCCCGGGTCCGGCAGTCGGCCCGGGTCCGGCAATCGGCCCGGCGCCGGCTGCCGACCCACGGCTCGCTGCCAGCCCACGGCTCGCTGCCAGCCCACGGCTGGCTGCCGGACCAGGGCTGGCTGCCGGACCAGGGCCGGCCCGGTCGGGGCGTGCGATCCGATCGGCAGCGGGAGTCCAGCGGACGCCGGGAGGCCGGCCGAGGCGGGCGACCGCGGTCGCGGCCAGGCAGGCGGCCGCGACGAACAGGGTGCCCTCGGCCTTCAGGTACACGGCAGCCACCGCCGGGCCGGCCGCGAGCAGCAGCCACTCCCGCCCGCCGGTGGCCAACCAGCGCAGCAGCAGCACGATCACGGCCAGCCCGGCCGCGGCCACCGGCAGGTCGGCGAAGAACAGCACCCCGGTGTACCTGCCGATCTGGGTCGCGGCGAAGAAGCCGGGCGCCACCAGGACGCCGGCCACCGGCCCGGCCAACGTGCCGACCGCCCAGACGGCGACCAGCAGCCCGGCCGCGCCGAGCAGCGGCACCTGCGCGTGCGCGGCGTACTCGGCGGTGTGCGGGCCGGTCCAGCCGAACATCCAGGAGAACAGCGCGGGCAGGCCGAGCGGGTAGTCCCGGGACTGGAACGTGGTCGGGTTCGCGGCGGCGCCGAACACCGTCGGGTCGAGGTGACCAGCGGCCAGCATCCGGCCGCGCAGCGCCCACATCATGTACTCGTCACTGCTGTTCACCGGCAGCCGCCACCCGGTCCAGACGTACGGCCCGGCCAGTACCAGCACGATCGCGTATCCCGCCGAACCGACCGGCAGCCGCCGCCAGCCGCCGGCCGCGCCGGGTGGCTCCGCGCCGGCGCCGCGCGGCGTACGGCTGCCGCGGACGATCAGCAGCGTGCCGGCCAGCGCGGCAACTGCCAGCAGCGGCCCGAGCACCGGCAGCACCGCCGTCGGGCCGCCGGTGACGCCGAGCAGCGTGGTCAGCACGGCGAGCAGGCCGACGCCGGTGAGCAGGCAGAGCGCGAGCCGGGGCAGCACCGGCAGGCCGGCCCGGCGGGCCAGCGGCCAGACCGGCCCGGCGCCGGCCAGCAGCAGCACCAGGTCGGCCGCGAGCAGCCGGAGCAGGTCGGCCATCACCCGCGCACCTGCACCAGCGCGAAGCTGTCCGACCAGCGGTCGGTGGCGGGCACTCCCGGCGGCACCGCGCCGAGGTAGACCCGCCAGCGGGCCGCGGCGCCGCAGGCCATCCGGCGCGGCGCGAGCCGGTACTGGGCCCAGAGCAGCCGGCCCCACCAGGTGTTCTTGCGGACCCCCGGGCCGCACAGCGCCAGGTCGGCCGGCACGTACTCGACCGGGTCACCGGCCGGCACCCGGTCGGCCACGTACAGCAGGAACTGCTCCGGCAGCCGCGGTGGCACGAAGGTCAGCCGGCCGTCCCGTACCGGCAGTTTCGCCGTCGCGCCCCGCAGGGTGGCGGAGCGGTCACTGTTGGCGTGCCAGGAACCGATCAGGAGGCAGCCGGCGACCAGTGCCGCGGTCAGGCCGGCGAATAACCGGGTGAGGGCATGCCGAATAGACCGCACAGCAACTCCCATTGTCGTGGCCGGCCGGAGCACGGAGCCGCCAGCCGTCAGCCGGGCGCGATTCGACCGGCCCGGGAGAATTGACCGGGCCGGCCGCCGAACCGCCGTGTCGCGCGCTTATCAACGCGGCCCGGCGATCACCTCAATACACGCGCGGGCGGCGCCCTTTGGTTGTGGCCGGCGCCGATTTCTGCCGCCGGCGGCGCACCGGGACATGGCACGGCGCCGGTGGGAGGACCGACCTCCCACCGGCGCCGCGGTCGTACCGGCCGGGCCGAACCGCCCGGCTGAATCTCAGTGCGCGCCGGCCCCGGTCAGCGACCGGACCTCGAGCTCCGCGTACTTCGGCGCGTTCTCCTCGTTGGACAGCACCGTGCCGAGCCAGCCGAAGAAGAAGCCGGCCGGGATCGAGATGATGCCCGGGTTCTCCAGCGGGAACCAGGAGAAGTCGTGGTCGCTGATCATCGCCGTGGCCGATCCGGAGACCACCGGCGAGAAGATCACCAGGAACACCGCGACGCCCAGCCCGCCGTAGATCGCCCAGGTCGCGCCCTGCGTGTTGAACCGCTTCCAGAACAGGCTGTACAGGATCGCCGGCAGGTTGCCGGACGCGGCCACCGCGAACGCCAGCGCCACCAGGAAGGCCACGTTCAGGTTCTGCGCGAAGATCGACAGCACGATCGCTATCGCCCCGATCACGAACGCCGACCCGCGGGCCACCTTCACCTCGTCCCCTTCATCGACCTCGCCGCGGTGCAGCGCGTTGGCGTACAGGTCGTGCGCCACCGAGGCGGACGAGGCCAGCGTCAACCCGGCGACCACGGCCAGGATCGTGGCGAACGCCACCGCGGCGATGAACGCCAGGAACAGCGCCCCGCCGGTGGTGCCGGCCCCGCCGCCGAGCGACTCGGCCAGCTGCGGTGCCGCGGTGTTGCCGCCGGTGTTCTGGGCCCGGATCGCCGCCGAGCCGACGAGCGCCGCCGCGCCGAAGCCGAGCGCCAGCGTCATCAGGTAGAACGCGCCGATGAAGCCGATCGCCCAGTTCACCGAGCGGCGGGCGTCCTTCGCGGTGGGCACCGTGTAGAACCGCATCAGCACGTGCGGCAGGCCGGCGGTGCCGAGCACCAGGGCCAGCCCCAGGCTGATCAGGTCGATCTTCGTCTTCCAGTCACCGGCGCCGTACCGCAGCCCCGGGTTCAGGAACTTGTCGCCCTTGCCGCTCTTCTCCGCGGCCTGGCCGAGCAGCGAGGAGATGTTGAAGTTGAACTTGGCCAGCACCACGATCGTCATGATCAGCGCGCCGGTCACCAGCAGGCCGGCCTTGACGATCTGCACCCAGGTCGTGCCGCGCATCCCGCCGACCACCACGTAGAAGATCATCAGCGCGCCGACGAGCACGATCGTCACGTTCTTCGCCGTGCCCTGGGACATGCCGGCGAACGTCTGCCCCTTGCCGATGCCCAGCAGCAGCGCCACCAGCGAGCCGGCGCCGACCATCTGCGCGATCAGGTAGAAGATCGACACGACCACGGTGGACAGCCCGGCCGCGGCCCGCACCGGCCGCTGCCGCATCCGGAACGCCAGTACGTCCGCCATGGTGTACCGGCCCGAGTTGCGCATCAGCTCGGCGACCAGCAGCAGCGCGACCAGCCACGCCACCAGGAAGCCGATCGAGTAGAGGAAGCCGTCGTAGCCGTACAGCGCGATCAGCCCGGCGATGCCGAGGAACGAGGCGGCCGACATGTAGTCGCCGCTGATCGCCAGCCCGTTCTGCAGCGGCGAGAACGAGCGGCCCGCGGCGTAGTAGTCGGAGGCGGTCTTGTTCTGCCGGCTGGCCCACACCGTGATGTAGAGGGTGATCGCGATGAAGACCGCGAACAGCCCCAGCGTCAGCCCGCGCCGGGTACCGACATCGGCGGCCAGGTAACCGGTGGCCAGGTTCACTTGACCTCACCCCGCAGTTCGTCCGCGATCGGGTCGAGCCTGCTGTTCGCGTACCGGGCGTACAGCCAGGCGATGCCGAAGGTGGACACGAACTGCAGGAGGCCGAACACCAGCGCCACGTTGATGTGGCCGACCACCTTGGCGTCCATGAACCCCCGCGCGTACGCGGAGAGCAGGACGTAGAGCAGGTACCAGGCCAGGAACGCGACGGTCATCGGGAACACGAAGCTCCGGTACCGCCGCCGTAACTCGACAAACCGCGGATCCGCCTCCATCGCCACGTAGGCGCTGTTCGGCGGCGGTGCGGTCGCCGCACCGGCACCAGTGCCGAGGTCACTCGCCATCTGCTGCCCCCTCTCGATCGACGGCAACTTGTGCCGCGGACGGTAGGGACCCGGCCACCGTACGGAGAAGCCACCGGACACGACCGGGCGGATCTTGCGTTAAACGGCGATCCACTTGCGCCGAGTGACCCCCATCACATCGCCCAGCGGTGCGCCGAACGGTCGCCGTGCTCCGGCCGGTCGCAACCGGGCGCGCTCCGGCGCGCCGATGCAGCCTGACATCAGCCCGGCTGGCTATCGTGATCGAACGGTTGGACTCGTACTGAGGGTTGAGGTCGATGGCTGACGGCAGCGGGATCGAGTGGACCGAAGCGACCTGGAACCCGACGACCGGCTGCGATCGAATCAGCGTGGGTTGCGACAACTGCTACGCGCTGACGCTGGCAAAGCGCCTCAAGGCGATGGGTGCCGCGAAGTACCAGCACGACGGCGACCCTCGTACGAGTGGACCAGGTTTCGGTGTCACGGTTCATTCGGATTCGCTGACGGTGCCGGTGCGCTGGCGCCAGCCCCGCCTGGTCTTCGTCAACTCGATGAGCGACCTGTTTCACGCGCGCGTGCCGTTCCCATTCGTGGCACAGGTCTTCGACGTGATGCAGGCGACGCCGCAGCACACGTACCAGGTGCTGACCAAGCGACCGGGGCGGCTCCGGCGGATCGCGCACCGGCTGGAATTTCCGGAGAACGTCTGGATAGGTACGTCAGTGGAGAACGCGGCGGCGCTCCACCGCGTCGACGATCTTCGTGACGTACCGGCCAGCGTACGATTCCTGTCGTGTGAGCCGCTGCTCGGCCCGTTGCCAGGCCTGAACCTCGACGGAATCCACTGGGTTATCGCCGGCGGCGAATCAGGCCCACGTCATCGGCCGCTGCGCCGGTCCTGGGTGCTCGACATTCGGGATTCCTGTCGAGCCGCCGGGGTACCGTTCTTCTTCAAGCAGTGGGGCGGCCGGACACCCAAGGCGGGCGGGCGGGAACTGGACGGCCGCGTGTACGACGAAATGCCCGGTCAGCGCCTTTCGGCCTGAGGCCGCGCGACGACGAGATCGCGCACCGGCGAGCCTTTCCCGTCGAATGCCGTACGACCTTGCGAATACAGCAGCTTGATGGCCTGCCGCACGACCGGCTCGCGAACCTGCCCGTAGTCTTCGCCGAACACCTCGATGGTCCGATCGACCACCCTGAAGGACGCGGTGTGCCGCAGCGCTTGACCGAGGTTCCGCGCAATTCGATCAACGGCCGCCGCTTCGACCGAACCGAGCGACGGGCGGACAACCGATATCGAGGTGAACAGCGTATCGGGTTCCTGCGCACTCTCGATCTCGTCGAGCGTGTCCCACCACGCCTGCGTTGCCGGCGCAACACTGTCACCGAAGGCCCACAAGCCGTGCTGGCTGCGTGTGCCGAAGACGAGGTGATAGACGGGCTTCTGGCGCGGCGCCCGGTGGTGCCCAATCAATTCACTAAATTGCCGGTTAGCGCAGGCGGAGGGATTCGGGGGCGTGTAGTTGGAGCATGGTGCGGCCGACGTCGGCCGGGATGCTGCTGGGGTTTACCCGGGACACGACGATCATCACGGCGAACGCGATCGGGACGGTCCAGGCGGCCGGTTCGGAGAGCAGGGCGCCGGGCCAGCCGCCGAGGTTGGAGCCGAGCACGGTGACCAGCACGGCCATGCCGGACAGGCCGCCGCCGACCAGCAGGCCCGCGCCGGCGCCGCGTGGGGTGAGCCCGCGCCACCAGATGCCGAGCACCAGCAGCGGGCAGAACGTGGACGCCGCCACCGCGAAGGCCAGGCCGACCACCTGCGATACGTCCAGCGCACCGACCTGGACCGCCAGCACCAGCGGGACGATGCCGGCGACCAGCGCGGATCTGCGGAAGTCGCGGACCGAACCACCGCCCAGCACGTCGGTGGACAGCACCCCGGACACTGACACCAGCAGCCCGCTGGAGGTGGACAGGAACGCGGCGAAGGCGCCGGCCGCGACCAGCCCGGCCAGCAGTTGCCCGGCGAAGCCGCCGACCGCCGCGCCCGGCAGCACCAGCACCACCGCGTCGGTCTTCCCGGTCAGCAGCAGCTGCGGCACGTACAGCCGGCCGAGCGCGCCGTACACCGTCGGGAAGAGGTAGAACGCGCCGAGCATGCCGAGCACGACCAGGGTGGTGGCGCGGGCGGCCCGCCCGTCCGGGTTGGTGTAGAAGCGGACCAGCACGTGCGGCAGCCCCATGGTGCCCAGGAACGTGGCCAGGATCAGCGAGTACGTGGTGAACAGCGGATGGTCGCCGGTGCCGTTCAGGCCGACCAGCGGCACCGCCCAGGTGGCGTTGTCCAGCCGGCGCAGGCCCTCGGCGTGCGGCACCGCGGCGCCGGCCGGGAAGATCAGCTCGGCGCCCTTGCGTACCTCGTGCGTGCCGGGCGCCAGCAGCAGCCCGGGCCCGTCCCGGCGCACCCCGTCCACCAGGCCGTGCGCGGCGACGGTGACCGGGTCGGTCACCACGATCGCGGTGTCGGTCTGGATGTCGACCGAGGTGGCGACGGCGAACGTGGGCGCGGTCGGCGCGGTCAGCGAGCCCTGGTGCGGGTCGTCGGCGCCGCGCCAGTGCCAGGCGATCAGGATCACCATCGCCGGCAGCGCGATCGCGGTGAGCTTCACCCAGTACTGGAACGCCTGGACGAACGTGATGCTGCGCATGCCGCCGATGGCCACGTTCGCGGTGACCACGACGCCGACCACGACCGCGCCGATCCACGGCGCCGCGCCGGTCACCGTGGCCAGCGTCAGGCCGGCGCCCTGCAGCTGCGGCACCAGGTAGAGCCAGCCGATGAAGACCACGAACCCGGTGGCCAGCTTGCGCAGCCACTTCGAGCCCAGCCTGGCCTCGGCGAAGTCGGGCAGCGTGTACGCCCCGGACCGGCGCAGCGGCGCCGCCACGAACAGCAGCAGCGCCAGGTAGCCAGCCGTGAACCCGACCGGGTACCAGAGCATGTCCACGCCGAACTTCATGATCAGCCCGGCCACGCCGAGGAAACTGGCCGCGGACAGGTACTCGCCGCTGATCGCGCTGGCGTTCCACCGCGGGCTGACCGTGCGGGACGCGACCAGGAAGTCCGAGGTGTTGCGGGAGATCCGGTACCCGAACGCGCCGATCCCCAGCGTGGCGACCGTGATCAGCACTATGGCCGGCAGGGCGGCCGCCGAGTCGGTCACGGCTGGTCGACCATGTCCGCGAACTCCTGCTCGTTCCGCTCGGCCAACCGGACGTAGCCGATGGCGATGCCGATCAACACCGGGTACGGCAGCACGCCGAGCAGCAGCCAGGGCAGCTCGATGCCGAACAGCCGGGCCCGGCGACCGCCGGGGCCAGCGCGAAGAGCAGCGGCAGCGAGCCGAACAGCACCGCGACCAGCAGCGCGAGCCGCAGCGCCAGCCCGAGCTGGGCCCGGATGAGCCCGCCGACCAGCACATCGCCGACCCCGGTGTGCTCCTCCAACTCGCGCCGGGCCGGACCCGGCGGCACCCGGCGCGGCCCGGCCAGCACTACCCGCACCCGCCGCGGCGCCGGCACTTCGAGGGCCGCCCCGGCCACCCCGGCCGGGCTGGCCGGCTCGGCCGCCCCGGCCGGCTCACCCGGCCCTACCGGCTCAGCCGACTCGGCCGGCGCACCCGGGCGGTCCGGCGCGCCCGACCCGCCCGACCCGCCCGACCCGGCCGACCCGGTGAGGCTGGCCGGCCTGGGCGGGGTCGGGGCGCCCGGTGGGTCGGCGGCCCGGGTCATGTCCGGGTCCAGGCGGCCTTGGCGGCGCGGACCAGCCGGTCCTTCAGCTCCCGGGTGTGCCGCCGGCTCACCGGCAGCTCCTGCTCACCGATCCGGACCACGTAGCCGGTCGCGGTCAGCCGCAGCTCCCCGATCAGCGGCAGCGCGACCAGGTACGACCGGTGGATGCGGACGAACCCGGCTTCGGCCCAGCGCTCGGCCAGCACCGCGAGCGGCACCCGGACCAGGTGGCTGGCGTCCGCGGTGTGCAGCCGGGCGTAGTCGCCCTGCGCCTCCACCCAGCGCACCGCCGAGCGGGGCAGCATCGTGGTGCGGCCGGCCAGCTCGACCGGGATCGTCGGCTCGTCGTCGTCGCCGCGGCCGGCGGCCGGCGGCCGGCGCGAGCCGGGCGGCCAGCACCCGGCGCAGCGACTCGGCCAGCCGCTCGGCCCGCACCGGCTTGCGCAGGTAGTCGACCGCGCCCAGGTCGAACGCGTCCACCGCGCGGTCGTCGTACGCGGTGACGAAGACGACCGCCGGCGGCCGGGCGAACCGGCGCAGCACCCGGGCCAGCTCCATGCCGTCCAGCCCGGGCATCCGGATGTCCAGGAACACCGCGTCGACCTCGCTGTCCCGCAGCACCCGCAGCGCTTCGGTCGCGTCGGCCGCGGTCACCACCGAGCTGACCCGGCCGTCGGCGCGCAGCAGGTAGGCCAGCTCGTCCAGGGCCGGCGGCTCGTCGTCGACGGCGAGCGCACGCAGCATCGGTCCGGTCACGAAGTCTCTCCCGCTGGCCAGCCCCGTTCCGGTCGGCCGTATCCGCCCGCGTCCACTGCCGCCTCCCCCACCAACACCGTCCAACCAGGGACAACGCACGAATCCGTCACGAGGCTCGGACCCCGGCATGGAATTTCGGCACCCGCATGCTGACCTTGGTGCCCGCGTCCGGCGCGGTTTCCACCACCAGGCCGAACTCGTCCCCGAACACCGAGCGCAGCCGGTCGTCGATGTTGCCCAGGCCGACGTGGCTGCCGTCCTCGGACCGGGTCCGCAGGCATCTCCGGATCCATCCCGACGCCGTCGTCCTCGATGCTGATCAGGCACTCGGCGCCGGCGTCCTGGGCCACGATCGAGATCGTGCCGACGCCGGGCTTACCGGCCAGCCCGTGCCGCACCGCGTTCTCCACCAGCGGCTGCAGGCCAGGAACGGCACCGCGACCGGCAGCACCTCCGGGGCGATCTGCAGCCGCACCTGCAGCCGATCGCCGAACCGGGCCCGCTCCAGGGTCAGGTACCGGTCGATCGAGCGCAGCTCCTCGGCCAGCGTGGTGAACTCGCCGTGCGAGCGGAAGCAGTACCGGGTGAACTCGGCGAACTCCAGCATCAGTTCGCGGGCCCGCTCCGGGTCGGTGCGGACGAACGAGGCGATCGCGGTCAGCGCGTTGTAGATGAAGTGCGGGCTGATCTGGGCCCGCAGCGCGCGCACCTCGGCCCGGGCCAGCCGGGCCCGGGACTGATCCAGCTCGGCCAGCTCCAGCTGGGTGGACGCCCACCGCGCGGTCTCCAGCGCGGCCTGGACCAGGCCCGGCCCGGGCTCGGTCGAGGTGACCGCGGCCAGCGTGCCGACGATCCGCTCGTCCACCGCGATCGGCGCGATCACCGCGCCGCGCACCGAGCAGTCCGGATCCGGGCAGACCAGCTCCTCGGCGCCCACCACCACCGGGCGGCCGACCGACAGCGGCCGGACCGCGGCGGCCAGCATCTGCCCGGCATGGTGGTCGCCCGGGCCGTCCCAGACCAGGATCCGGGTGGTGTCGGTGACGGCGACCGTCGGCGTGCCGAGCAGCGCCCGCAGGTGCCGGGCCGACTTCTCCGCCGACGCCTCGGTCAACCCGAGCCGCAGCTGCGGCGCCGCGAGGCTGGCCGTGTGCAGCGTCTCGAACGTGACCCGCTCGGCCGGCGTACCGAGGCTGCCCCGGCGCCGCCGCAGCCAGAATGCCAGCAGCAGCGCCGCCACCTCGACCGCCGCGACCAGCGCGACCACGACCTCGGCGACCGTCACGCCACGGATAATCCCGGTCACACCACGCTCGACGCAACGAGATCCGCACAGAACTGTCATCCGCCCGACACCGCAACCCGGCGCCAGCCCGGGCCGGGCGCCGAACCGGCGCGGGTCGGCCCTGGTCAGCCAGCCTTGACCGGCACCGGAACCAGCCCGTGGTCGGGCCGGCCGGTGCCGATCAGCTGGCCGTCCCGGTCGTAGGCCCGGACCTCGGTGACCTCGCCTGGCCTGGCGAGCAGGCCGCCGCCGCCGGTCAGCGGGACCTCCGCCACCGTGCTGTCGGCGAACACCGCCTCGGCCCGCACCGCGGCCGGCGGCCCGACCACCACCAGCGGCTGCGTCGGCCAGTTCCGCAGCCGGCTGGCCAGGACGAGGTGATCCAACTTGCCGGCCGGCACGCAGCCGCCGGCCCAGAGATCGACCGAGTTGTGGTTGGGCCCGCTGGTCAACCCGAGCAGGACGATCGCGCCGCTGCGGTATCGCGCCCCGACCAGATACGCGACGCCAGGTCCGGCCCCCTCGATAGCGACCCGGCCCGGCACCGCACCCGCCCAGAGGCCGAGGTATCCGGCCGGCGGCTCGTTCACGCCGGGGTTGACGAGGTAGCCGCCGCGCAATGTCAAGGCCGCATTCGTCAGCTGCCAATCGGTCAGTCTGCTGCGGAAGCCGCTCCGCAGCGCTGCCGCTATCTCGTGCGCGGATGGCCCGTCGGGGCGGCGGGCGGTGCGCAGTGGCAGCGCCGCGAGCTGCCGGTTCCTCCGGTCGAGAATCCGCACATAGGGCCGATCGTCCGGGTTGTATGAGAACAGCGCGGTGCCGTCCCGCAGCGGCAGCTGCTCGGTCCGGGCGTCCGCACGCTGGCACCCGGCGCCGACGGTGCCGCCGCGGCTGATCGTCACGTGGTCACCGGGCGGGGCGATGACCACGCCGAACGGGCGGCCCAGCGCGCCGGTCGGGCTGCGGAAGTAGACCGTGAGGATGAGCGACTGCGGGGCGACGTACTGCCGGGCGTAGCGGATGTCCGTGGCCGGGTACGACGGCCCGGCCGACCGGTTCATCAGGATCAGCCCGCTGCTGCCGGGCGCCCGGCCGATGAAGACCGACGCGTACGCGTTGTCCCGCCGCCGCTGGCCGACCACGAGGAGCACGGCGTAGCCGTCCTGCTGCTCGGCGAACGGCACCGTCACCAGGTCCTCGTCCATCTCCGCCATGCCGGTGAAGACCTGCCGGATCGCCAGCGTCCGGGCCGCGTCGATCAGCGCGGTGTCCCCGGCCAGCGAGCCGCGGGTGGCCGGGACCTGGTGCCCGGTCCGGCCGAGCGGCAGCCGGAGCACCACCGGCACTGCCGCGACGACCGCGACCACCGCCAGCGCGGACGCCAGCACGGCCCGCTGTCGCGACCGGCGGTGCCGCCGCCGCACCCGGTCGAACACCTCGACCGGTGGGGTCAGCTGCCGCACCCGGTCCCGCATCAGCAGCCGCAGCTCGCGTTCCACGTCCGGCGTCTGGTTCATCGCTTCGCTCCTTCTGACGCCGGCGCCGTCGCGCCGCCGAACCCGGCACCCGCGCTACCCGGCCGGCGGCCCGGCGCCCGCGGGTCGGACCCGGGCGCCCGGCCGCCGTGCCCCGGCACGTAACTGGCCGCGGGCTCGGGCTCGGGATCCGGCCCGGCGAGCACCTCGCGCAGCCGGCGGATCCCACGCGACGACTGGCTCTTCACCGTCCCGACCGAGCAGCCGAGCACCCGGGCGGTCTCCGCCTCGGTGAGGTCCTCCCAGTACCGCAGCACCAGCACCGCCCGGACCCGGGCCGGCAGGTGTTGCAGCGCCCGCCACATCTCGTCCCGCTCGGCCAGGCCGGCGGCGGCGTCCGGGACGGGCTGATCGGGCAGCGCGCCGGTGACCGACTCGCTCACCCGGCGGCGGCGCCACCACGAGATCCGCTGGTTGGCCAGCGCCCGCCGGACGTAGGACTCCGGGTCGCCGCCGACCACGATCCGGCTCCAGTGCCGGTACACCTGCAGCAGCGTGGCCTGCAGCAGGTCCTCGGCCAGGCCGCGGTCGCCGGTCAGCAGGTAGGCGGTGCCGAGCAGCGCTGGTGAGCGTGCGGTGACGAACTCGCGGTAGTCGTCCTCCGCGTCCCGATCCATCCCAGCCCCTGACCCGATCGACGAGGTGCCCCGCAGTCGAGCTGGAACACGTCCGCGGCAGGAGGTCAGGTTGTCAGCGAGGCGACGCGAATGGCCAGACATGGCACTGCCACCCGCCGGGCGGTGCCGGCGGGTGGCAGTGGCGACAGGCGGCGGGTCAGTGCGGCAGCTCGACGAACGGCCCCGGGCTGGGTAGCGCCGAGCCCAGCTGCTGACCGTCCTTGTCGAAGAAGCTGACCCGGACCAGGGTGCCCGGGTGCGCCAGCAGACCGCCGCCCCCGGTGAGCCGGACCGGAACCGGTGCGCCGGTGCTGAAGGACACCCTGGCCGAGGCCGCGGCCGGCGGCCCGATCATGATCACCGGCTGGGTCGGGTCGCCGAACAGCCGCTGCCCAAGCAGCAGTGTGTTGGGCTGTCCGGCCGGCAGGCATTCGTTGACCGACCAGCCGGTGTAGCCCTGGCCGTTCTCCGCCGAGATCAAGCCGTTGAGGGCGATCGCGCCGCTCGCGTACTGGGCTCCCATCAGCGCCGCGATCCCCGGCCGACCGGGTAGCCGGCCGGCCCAGATGCCGACGTACCGGATCGGCCGCTCCGCCACCGGCACCTGCTCGCTGTCGACCCGGGCGAACCCGGCCACACCCGCCACCTGGTCGGCCGGGGCGTCGCCGCGCATGCTCGCCACCACCTGCGCGGCCGCCTGCTCCTCGGTCAGGTCGGCCGGCCCGCCGCCAACAGCGCCAGCCGGCCGCGCCAGCAACGGCCGACCCCGCCCGTCGGTGACTCTGACCTGCGGGTTGCCACCCGGAGCGACCGGGAACATCGCTGCGCCGTCGGTCAGCGGGAGCGGGACCGCCTGGCCGGCCGCTACCGTGCAGTTGGCCTGCAACGTCGTGGTGCGGCTGACGGTGGCCCGGCTGCCGGCCGGGAAGATCGCCACGCCGAAGCCGCGGTCGCCGATGGTGACCACCGACAGCACCTGCACCGGGTCCAGGAAGCCCCGGCCGTCAGCCCGGCCGGCCGCGGTGGTCTGGCCGGAGTAGAACGACGTGCCGCCGGCAACGGTCAGCGCCCGCTCTCCCGGGGCCCGGCCGAGGAAGACCGCGGCGTAGTCCTTGTGCAGGCCGCGGCCGACGGCCAGGACCACGGTGTACCCGTCCACCTGCTCCGCATACGGCACCCGCAGCGACTGCGGGTCGACCGCGTCCCGGCCGGTGAGCTTGGTGGCCAGCGCCACCCGCCCCGCCTCGAGCAGCAGGGCCCGATCACCGGCCAACGAGCCGCGGGTGTCGCCGACCACGGTCAGCGCCGGCGCGGTGGACCGGACGCCGTCCGGCCGCAGCGCCAACCCGGCCCCGATCGCGCCGGCAATGACCAGCGCGACCGCGAGCGCGGACCCCAGCACCGCCCGGTGCTGGCGCCGCCGCTCCCGCCGGCGCAGCTCCTGGTACGGCTCGATCGGTGCTGGTATGACGGCCGCCCGGGACCGGAACACGTCCCGCAATTCGTGCTCCACGTCAGGCTCGATCATCGAGTCGCCCTCCTGAGGCCGGCGCGGTCGCGCCATCTGATTCGGTCTCGGCCAGCACCGCGCGCAGCCGGCGCAACCCCCGGGACCCCTGGCTCTTCACCGAGCCGACCGAACATCCGAGAATCTCGGCGGTCTCCGCCTCGGACACGTCCTCCCAGTAGCGCAGCACCAGCACCGCCCGGGTTCGCGGCGGCAGCTGGCGCAGCGCCTGCCACAGCTCGTCCCGCAGCTCGACCCGCCCGCTGTCGTCACCGGCCGGGATGTCCGGCAGCGGCGCGTCCGACTCGGCCACCCGGCGGCGGCGCCACCAGGAGATCCGCTGGTTGGCCAGCGCCCGCCGGACGTACGCCTCCGGGTTGCCGCTGGACCGGACCCGCGCCCAGTGCCGGTGCGCCTTCATCAGCGTGACCTGCAGCAGGTCCTCGGCCAGGCCGTGGTCGCCGGTCAGCAGGTACGCGGTCACCAGCAGCGCGGGCGACCGGCCCACGACGAACTCGCGGAAGTCGTCCTCAGCTGCGGAGTCCATCAGCTCTCCTGCCCCTTGGCCACGGACAGGAACACGCCGCCGTGGTGGGGCAGGTTGAGCGGCCTACTTGAGCAGTTTCGACAACCGCCGGTCGGCCAGCGGCTGGCCGCCGGTCTGGCAGGTCGGGCAGTACTGCAGCGACCGGCTGGCGAACGACACCTCGCGCACCGTGTCGCCGCAGACCGGGCAGGGCAGCCCGGTGCGCGCGTGCACCTGCAGCCCGGACCGTTTCTCCGCCTTCAGCGTCGCCGCCTTCTGCCCGATCGACCGGTCCACCGCGTCCCGCAGCGTGGTGATCATCGCCGGGTACAGCCGGGCCAGCTCGCCGTCGGACAGCTTGCTGGTCAGCTTGAACGGGGACAGCTTGGCCGCGTGCAGGATCTCGTCCGAGTACGCGTTGCCGATCCCGGCGATCAGCGTCTGGTCGATCAGCGCGCCCTTGACCTGCGAGTTCTGGCTGCGCAGCAGCTCGGCGAAGCGGTCGGCGGTGAGCGCCGGGTCGAGCGCGTCCGGGCCGAGCCGGGCCACCCCGGGCACCTCGGTGACGTTGCGCACCACGTACGCGGCCAGCCGCTTCTGGGTGCCCTGCTCGGTGAGGTCGAAGCCGGCGCCGTCGTCCAGGTGCACCCGCAGCGCGAGCGGCCCGCGGCCGGGCTTCGGCAGGGCCGGCGGCAGCGCGTCCCGCCAGTGCAGCCAGCCGGCCCGGGACAGGTGCACGACCAGGTGGATGCCGCTCACGTCCAGGTCGAGGAACTTGCCCCACCGGCCGGCGCCGGTCAGCTCCAGCCCGGCCAGCCCGCCGATCGGCGGGTCGAACGTCTTCAACGCGCTGATCGCGGGCGTGTCGACCCGGGCGAC
The DNA here is from genome assembly GCA_963714145.1 of uncultured Actinomycetota bacterium. Taxonomy (GTDB): domain Bacteria; phylum Actinomycetota; class Actinomycetes; order Mycobacteriales; family CADCTP01; genus JBBWZH01. Next base: position 7,425,945 of record OY970235.1, read on the forward strand.
GACATGGCCGACCGCGCGCTCGGTCAGGAACGCGGCGAGGGCCTCGACTTCAGGCAGCTCAGGCACGGCGTCCAGTGTGCCTCAGCCGGCCCGGGTCACCACGTCTCACCGACGTAGATCGCACTCCAGAACTGCAACTCGAACCGGACCACCCGATCGAACGAGAGGCACATCGCCGGGCTCGGGCCACCCGGCGAGGCCGCGTCGACCAGCTGGCAGAGCCCGCCGATCCAGTCGCTGAAGATCGCCGAGGACCAGGTGTCCACGAACGGCCAGTACGGCGTGGACCAGTTCGTCCGGTCCCGGATCGAGCCCCAGGCGTCGAAGTAGACCTGCTGGGTGGCGTACAGCGCGGCCAGCGCCACGTCGTAGCCGCGCTGCAGCTGCGACTGGAGGTAGCCGGCGAACCCGATCGTGCTCGGCCCCGGCTCCACGTCCAGGTCGGTGCCGTGCCGCAGCGCGGCCCGGCTCACCATGTCGATGTCGCACTTGTTCGGCGCCAGCCCGGCGGCGATCACCTCGGCGTCCCAGCCGGTGGGCGAGATCGTCACCATGCCGGCGATGAACCGGCGGAACTCGGTGCCGAACGCGTGCTCGGCCAGGATCCAGCGGTCGAACGCGTCCGGATCCAGGTTGCCGGCGGCCACCGCGTTCACCAGCGGATGGCCCAGCACCCGCGGCCAGAGCGGCGCCGAATGCAATACCAACTGCTCAGCCGTGCTTACCGCGCCCCCGTGCTGCCCCACCGTGAACGGCTCCTCTCGTCAGGCCGTCGGTGAAGCAGACTATCGCATCGCTGTCACCACGTTTCGCCATTGTGCACGGCGTCCCAGAAGCGCAGTTCCAGCCTGACCACGCGGTCGAACGCGGTGCACATGGCCGGGGTCGGGCCGTTCGGCGCGGCCGCGTCCAGCAGCCGGGCCACCGCGGCCACCCAGCCGGCGAACGCGTCCGAGGACCAGTTGTCGATGAACGGCCAGTACGGCGACGCGCCCCGGGCCACCGCGCGGACCGCCGCCCAGGCGTCGTAGTACGCCTTCTCCGCGCCGTACAGCACGGCCACCGCGGCCGGCCAGCCGTCCGCCAGCGACGCCTGCAGGTACGACGTGTAGCCCAGCGTGGTCGGGGCCGGCTCGCCGGTCAGGTCGAGCCGGCGGCTGGCCGCCTCGCGCCGGAACAGGTCCAGCTCGGCCTGCAGCGGGGCCAGCCCGGCGGCCAGCACGTCCGCCGAGCGGGCGTCCGGCGCCAGCGCCACCAGGCCGGCCAGGAACCGGCGGAACCCCACCACGAACCAGTGGTCCTCGACCAGCCAGCGCTCGAACGCCGGCTCGCCCAGCGTGCCGGCACCGGCCTGCTGGACGAACGGGTGCTCGGTGAGCCGCTGCCAGAGCGGCGCGGACCGGGCCAGCAACGCCCGAGCCGAACCGACCGCGCGGCCGGTACCCGGCGCCACCGCGGTCAACCGTCCACCCGGACGTCCCAGAACGCCATCTCATGTTTCAACGCCTCGTCGAACGCGGCCGTCGCGCTGGCCTCGTCGACCAGCCCGGACCGGTACGCGTCATCCAGCATCTCGGCGCAGCGCAGCCCGAGCAGGGCGAAATCCGGGTCGGCGTAGGCGGCCACCCAGCGGGCGTACCGCGGCTCGCTGGGCTCCCGCTCGGCCAGCAACCGCCCCAGCATCGAGTACCCCCACATGCACGGCAGCAGCGCGGCCAGCCCGCGCCCGTACTCCTCCGCGGCGGCCAGCAGGAACTCGGTGTACGCGGTGCACTCCGGACCCTTCACCGCACCGACCAGGTCGGCCCCGAACTCAGCGGCCATCCCCCGGTGCAACGACAGCTCGTCGTGCCAGGTCACGTAGGCCAGGTCGACCAGCTCGCCCAGATGCTGGTCCGGCGCCTGCCAGGCCAGCCGGGTGAACACCCGTACGTAGTCGAGCAGGAACAGATAGTCCTGCTCGAGCCACACCCGGAACACGCCCGGGTCGAGGTCACCCCGGGCGATCCCCTGCACGGTCGGATGCGCCAACTGCGCCCGCACCGCCGGCTCGCCCCGATCAACGAGCCTCTGCGACAGCGTCGGCATTCCGGCATCCTCCCCCAGCCGACCACCATCTGTCTGGCCGACCGCGATAGGAGCCCCCGGAGGGGTCAACCGCCGCGCGGCACGGGCACAAACCGTGGGACAGGCTGGCCATCGACGTCGGCCGGCGTGAGGAAGTGGCTCAACGGGCGCAGGTAGAAGGCCGCAGGCTCCACCGACGGCGCAGTGTCGACATAGACAACAAATTCCTCGTTCGTCTCGGTGTGGATCCCTATACCAATGACCTCGTAGTCGCGGCCCTTCCAATGTCGGTACCGACCGGGCTCCACAACACCCGCAACCACATTCCAACACCTCCAAATAACCCCGCGGCCGCGCCGGCTACTCGACCCCGTGGGCGACCTCGACCCGACCTCGCCAACCACCGATGTCACGCACCGCGAAAGACCGCAACGCGCATTTGTCAAGATCCCAGGCATCCAATATCCATTGCGGCCCGACGTGCCATTCGGCACTGCCGAACCATAGCCGGGACGGCAGAATACGCCGAGTGCTGCGTTCACCACGGTAGTTGGTGTACTCAATTTCGACGACAGCCTGATCGTCCATCTCGGCGAGCTGTGCCATGATGCTCGCAGGTTGCTGCTTCGGCATGTGCTGCATCGTCGCACGGCCGGGCACAGCCGCGCAGTCTCCGATCCGGTGTTTCACGAGAGGTTGGCACGGTGGGCTGGTTGCCGTCGATGTTCATTGGTTCGTCATCGGAAGGGAAGGCTGCCGCAGAGTACCTGCAGGATGCGCTCCAGACGCATTGCGAAGCCGACGTCTGGGATCAGCACGTCTTCGAGCCCACCGGCGAGACCCTCGGCCGACTGCTTGCTGCAGCCGCAGAGTATGACTTTGCCACGCTGGTGCTAAGCCCGGATGACCTGGTGGAACGCCGCGGTCAGACGGCGTGGGCACCCCGGGACAACGTGGTGCTCGAACTTGGCCTCTTTCTCGGCGCACTGGGTCGCGACCGCGTGTTCATGCTGTGCCGGCAAGACCAGGACCTCGCACTACCGTCCGACCTGCTCGGCGTCACGACGATCCGGTACCAGCATCGTGATCGACCCAACCTGCGTGCCCAGGTCAACCCTGCAGCCCTGCGGATCCGGGAACGGATGGAGGCCGCTGGGCCGCGCCACCGAACCAACGGACACAACAACCCGCCGCCGAGGGATGTCCTGCACTTCGCGGCCGACCTCATCACCGGCGTCGGCAACGGTTCGGCCGGGGTACGGTTGCACGTCGCCGACCCAACGCGCCAACACACCTGGCGGGGCAACCTGCTGGCAATGCTCGCCGAACTCTTCCTGACTCGGGCGCCGGATTCGTATGTCGCCTGGTTGCGCCCGAGTAGCCAATCGGCCAGGACCCTCACTCTCTTCCAGCACCGGAATTTGCCGGACGGTTATGCGCACTATCCGTTCGGTCGAGACGAAGGGCTGGCTGGCCGCGTCTGGTTTCGGGGCACGGCCGCGGCGCATTCTTCGAAGGCGCCGCATGAATGGTGGCTACTGCGAGAGGGTTGCGAGAACATGACGTATCTCTGCGCTCCAGTCGGGTCGCCAGACAGCGACGGCGGTGTACTCGGGCTCGGCTCGGACGCGGGCTTCGAGCCGGCGGGCCAAGATCTTGAGATCGTGCAGCTGTTCGCTCAGCTCCTGTCGACCTCCATGGAGTCAGACGCAAGTGACGCGGACCAGCGCCGGCTGCTATGCGAGCGCGTCCGAGGCTTGGAGGAGTCGCTGGCGTGCTACTCGGTGAGCCGGGTCGCACATCCACAGGAGGCCGACCTGCACAATCGGCTTGTCACGGCGGCCCAAGCGCTGGTCCCCGACGACCTCATCATCGCCGCGCTGCGCCCCGTCGACCCGACTGCCAGCCCAGCGGCGGAATGTGGCCTGCTGCGAATGAACCTCACTCAGATCCGCGCCGCACTCTGAGGCCGCCAGCCGCCGAGGCGAGTGTGGGAACCAGCAAGGCCGGGCTCCCACACCCGCCGCGGGGGCGGCTACCGGGCCCGGGCGAGGGTGAGAGCGAACCGGGTGGCCTGGTCGGTCCACCATTGTTCGACGGTGAATCCGGCGGCGGCCAGCTCGGACCGGACCCGGTCGGGCCGGAACTTGGCCGAAACCTCGGTGCGCATCTCCTCGCCGGCCCTGAACGTGACGCTGAGGTCCAGATCGGCGATCGTCACCTGCTGGGCCCGGGGCGAGCGCAGCCGCATCTCGATCCACTCCTGCGCGGTGTCCCAGCGGGCCACATGCTCGAACGCGTCGACGTCGAAGTCCGCCCGCAGCTCCCGGTTGATCACCCGCAGCACGTTCCGGTTGAACTCGGCGGTGACCCCGGCCGCGTCGTCGTACGCCGGCACCAGCACGGCCGGGTCCTTGACCAGGTCGGTGCCGAGCAGCAGCCAGTCACCGGGGTCGGTGGCCGCCCGCAGCTCGGCCAGGAACTCCGCCCGCGGGGCCGGCTCCAGGTTGCCGATCGTGCCGCCGAGGAACGCGGTCAGCCGTGGCCCGTCGGGCGGCAGCAGGTCGGGCAGCACGCCGAGCTGGTGGGTGAAGTCGGCCAGCACCGGCCGCACCACCAGCCCCGGGTACTCCTGGACCAGCGCCGTCCCGGACTCCAGCAGCGCCGACTCGCTCACGTCCACCGGCAGGTACCGGCGCAGGGTGGCCGGCCGGCCGCCGCGACCCGGCCCGGTCAGCGCCGTGAGCAGCAGCCGGGTCTTCTCGGCCGAGCCGGAACCGAGCTCGACCAGGGTGGCCGCGCCGGTCCGGGCGGCCACCTCGGTGGCCCGGGCCCGCAGGATCTCCCGCTCGGCCCGGGTCGGGTAGTACTCCGGCAGCCGGGTGATCTCCTCGAACAGGACGCTGCCGCGCTCGTCGTAGAACCACTTCGGCGGCAGTTCCTTCGGGCTGGCGGTCAGCCCGCGGACGACGTCGGCGCGCAACGCCTCGGCCAGGTAGTCGGCGGGCAGGAACGAGTCGACCTGCAGCGGGCGGGTCACAGAACCTCCGGGGGTACGTCAAGGGGCAGGGCGGTGGCCGTCACGCCGTCCGGCGTGGCCACCAGCAGGGAGCGGTCGGGCACGGTCACCCAGCCGGGTTCGTCGTCGTAGGGCTCGGACGCGACCACCAGGCCGCGTTCGTCAGCGCGCCAGCACAGCGTGTCGCCGAACGCGGTGGCCACGATCTGGTCGCCGTCGGTGAGCAGCAGGTTCAGCCGGCCACCGGCGGTGGACGCGGCCAGCCGGACCACCGCGGCCAGCGCCTGCGCCGCGCTGGCGCCGCCGTCCAGGTGCCGCTGGGCCAGCGCCCAGAGCAGCGCCGAGTCGGTGGCCGCCTCCATGCTCATCACCCGGGCCAGGTCGGCCAGGGTCAGCCCGCCGGCGATCATGGCGACCTGCTGCGGCCAGCCCGGCACCACGCCGTTGTGGCTGAACAGGTAGCGACCGGCCGCGAACGGGGCCGCCGCGCCCACCGTGTACGGCATCCCCGGGGTGGCCGACCGGACCGCCCCGAGCAGCGCCCGGGTGCGCACCACCCGGGCCACATCGGTGAACGAGGTGTCCGACCACATCGGCCGGTCGCTGCGGTAGCGGGCCGGGACCGGGTCGCCGTCGGCGTACCAGCCGACGCCGAACCCGTCCGCGTTCACCGTGCCGTGCTGCTGCCGCCGCGGCGCCCAGGACTGGCGCAGCAGCGAGTGCGGCGGGTCCATCAGCAGCGTCCGGATCGGGACCGGCGGGCCGAGGTAGGCCAGGTGCCGGCACACCGGTCAGCCCTCGTCCGGGCGCGCGTCCCGGGCGCACCGGAAGCCGGCGAAGATCTGCCGGCGGATCGGGTAGTCCCAGTTCCGGAAGGTGGCCCGGCAGGCGGCCGGGTCGGTCGCCCAGGAGCCGCCGCGCAGCACCCGGTACTCGCCGGTGCCGAAGAACACCTCCGAATACTCCCGGTACGGATACGCCTGGAACCCCGGGTAGCCGGTGAAGTCGCTGCCGGTCCACTCCCAGACGTCGCCGATCAACTGCTGCACGCCGTACGCCGAGGCGCCGTGCGGGTAGGCGCCGACCGGCGCGGGCCGCAGGTGGTCGCCGCCCAGGTTGGCCTGGCCGGCCGGCTCGCCGTCGCCCCAGGGGTAGCGCCGGGCCCGACCGGTGGCCGGATCGTGCCGGGCCGCCTTCTCCCACTCCGCCTCGGTCGGCAGCCGCTTGCCGGCCCAGCGGGCGTACGCGTCCGCCTCGTACCAGCAGACGTGCTGCACCGGCTCGTCCGCCGGCACCGGCTCGGTGCGGCCGAACCGGGTGCGCCACCAGTCCGGACCGATCCGCTGCCAGGACTGCGGTGCGACCAGCCCGGCCCGCTGCCGGTGCGCCCAGCCCTGGGCCGTCCAGCACCGCGGGTCGTCGTAGCCGCCGGCCTCGATGAACGCGATGTACGCCGCGTTGGTCACCGGCACGGTGTCGATCCAGTACGCCGGCAGGTCGACCGGGTAGGCCGGCCGCTCGTTGTCCAGCGCCCACGGCTCGACCGAGGTGCCCATGGTGAAGGTGCCCGCCGGGATCAGGGTCTCGGGCCCGAACGTGAACCCGGGCGGGCGCTGCGGGGTCGGCCTACCGGCCAGCACCGGCTCGCCGGCCCGCAGCTGATGGGTGGCCAGCATGGTCTCGTCGTGCTGCTGCTCGTGCTGGACGATCATGCCGAAGACGAAGCCGTCCTCGGTCAGCCGGCGGCCTTCGAACGGCAGTGAGTCGAGCAGGTCGAGCACCTTGGTCCGGACCGTGCCGAGATACCGGCGCGACTCGGCCGGGTCGAGCAGCGGCAGCGTCGGCCGATCCTTGCGCGGGTGCTTGAACGCGTCGTAGAGGTCGTCGATGTCGCAGCGCACCGGCGCCAGCCCGCCCGCATCCCGGACCAGCCAGAGCTCCTCCTGGTTGCCGACGTGGGCCAGGTCCCAGACCAGCGGAGACATGATCGGCGAGTGCTGCGCGGTCAGCTCCGGGGTGTCCAGTACGTCGGTGGTCAGCGCGAGCGAGCGGCGGCGGGCCCGCTCCAGCCCGTCCGCGATCCGCTGCCGCAGGTCGGCCGCCGGCCCGGCGGCGGTCGGCGAGGTGGTAGGCCCGGTCGTCGTTGTCGTGGGCCCGGTCGTCGTGGGCCCGGTCGTCGTTGGCTGGGTCATCACAGGCTCCCTCCCCACGCCGCCTCGGCGATCGGCCGGCGACGCAGTACCTGACGTGCGTTGGGTGCGGCCGTCCCGGTCGGGCCGGCTGGTGTGGCCGGGTCGGCCGGGTCGGCCGCCCGCAGCGGGTGGTCCGCCCAGTTGGCGAGCAGGTCGTCGGCCGGGGTACGGCCGCGGGCGGTGAACCGCTCGGCGAACCGCTCGGTCGCGTCGGCCAGGTCGGCCGGCAGCCCGGCCCGGCGGATGCCGGCCAGCGCGGCAGTCAGCACCCCCAGCGCGGCCCGGGCCAGCGGCCGGTTGGCCAGCCCCAGCCGGGCCGCCACCGGCAGCGTGCCGGCCACCGGCTCGACCGCGGCCAGCGCCTCGTCCCGGGCGACCGGATCGTCCAGCAGCGTCGCGACCACGGCGGCGACCAGCTGCCAGCGGTCGTCCGGCTGCGCGTCGAGCACCCGCAGCTCCAGGTGCCCGCGCGGCCGTACCGGCGGGAACAGGGTGCTGAGGTGGTATTCCAGATCATCTAGCCGGGGGCGGGCCAGCTCGGCCGGGCTCTCCCCGCGCAGCCAGCCGCGGAAGGTCAGCCCGGCGGGCGCGTCCCACGGCCGGTCCGGCCGGCGGACCGCGAGCACCTCCGCGTCCAGCGCGTACCGGGCGTAGGCCGCCCGCGGATCGCTGGTCTTCGGCTGGAGCGGCTCGACATCGGCAGGCGGTCGGGTCCTGGTCGGATCGATCCGGGACCAGACCGCCTGCCGACTACATCGCCACCCCGTAGGGCGGCCCTCCAGTAGGGGAGAGTTCGCGAACAGCGCCACCAGCACGGGCGCCAGTGCGTACATCGACTGCCACCGGGCGGCGATCTCGGCGTCGTCCGCGCCGGCGTCCAGGCAGACCTGGACGGACGCGGTCGAGCACATCATCAGCCGGCCGGCGCTGCCACGGCGGTCGAAATGCCGCTCCATCGCGGCGTACCGCGGCTCGCCGGTCTGCCGCACCGGCGGCCGGACCGGGTCGAGGCCGTACCCGACGAGGGAGAGCCGGTCGGTGGCCAGCCGCTGCCGGAGCACCGCCAGATCGGCGGCGGTGTCGCGCAGGCATTGGGCCAGCGGGGCGGGCGGCGAGCTGAGCTCGAGCTGCCCGCCCGGCTCGGAGGTGAGCCGGCCGCCGAGACCGGGTGGGTCGGCGGGGCGGGTGCCGGTGTCGGCGGTGCCGGTTTCGGTGTCACAGGCTGGGTCGAGATCGCCCAGCGCGGCCTGCACACGCTGGGCGGGAACGGGCGTCGTCGGGGAGTCGTCGTCGTACACGAGCCATTCCAGCTCCACCCCGACCCGGCTCGGCGGCCCCGTCTTGAACGCGGTGCGACCGACGTAGAACTCGGCCGCCGACTCACTCAGCGGTGCCTCCAGATCCAGATCGTCCGGGTAGATATCGGCTGTGGTGTCCAGCATCGAGCGCTCCTTCCAACAGGGCCCGGCACCGGCACGGCGCCGACCAGGCCTTTCCCCAGGGCCCGGCCACGGTAACTCCGCCCACTGACGATTTCCCACCGTCGTTGGAAGGCCCCCGGCGCCCGCCCCGGGTGCTCTACCCGTCCGGGCGCTTCGCATGCGGCCGGGCCGGCCCGGAGCGGTCAGGCCCCGGGCCGGCCCGGCATCAGGCCTCAGCTGCCGCCGGCGGGGCAGTCCTCGTCGCGGCACGGGGCGTAGCTCATCGCGGGTCACCGGCAGCCCAGCCGGCTGACCCGCGCCTGGCGGCCGGCCCCCGGCGCCCGGCCGGCCCGCGGCCGGGCTGGCCGCCGCGGACCCCCGGCCCACGGCGACCAGCGTCGCGCTCTGGAGAGCTCAGACGACCAGCCGCAGGTGCAGCGTCGAGGCGTCGCCCGAGGTGCTGGCGGTCAGCCCGAACGCCCGGAGCTCGGTCCCCGGCCCGGACAGGTCACCACCGCCGAGCTGGCCCGACTTGCGCACGTCCACGTACATCGCGAACTGGGAGCCGGCCAGCTCCGGCATCGCCGCCTTGAACAGATCGCTGTTGCCGAGCCCACCAGCCGCGGCGAGCTTGCCGGCATAGTCCGCCGAGGACGCGAACACCGTGCTGTCGCCGGTCGTGCGAACGGTCAGCCCATCGCTGTTGCCGATCTTGTTGGACAGTTTCTCGGCCGCCGTCTTCGCCCGGTCCACGTCGGTGGTCCTGGTGATGGCGCCGAACGCCGGCTCATCGGACGAGCCACCGACGGCCACCACCGTGGTCGTGCCGACCAGCGCGATCAGGTCGTCCGGGAAGGTCATGTCCAGGTCGGACGCCACCGAGTCCATCTGGTCGCCGAGACCCGCGTCCTTGAGCGCCTGGTAGGCCTGCTTGACCAGCTTGTCGCCGCCGCCGAGCGCGACCGCGGCCACGGTGTCGTCCGGCAGCGTGCCCAGCTTCGGCCCGATCGCCTCGCCAGCCGACACCGGCTGGGTGCCGAACGAGCGGATCACCACGTCGGCGGCGCTGTCGGTGAACTTCAGCGTGCCGACAACCCGGCCCTTCGCGTCGCCCACGTCCACCTGGGACCCGCCGCCGCTGGGGAGCCCGCCGATCTCATTGAAGTCGTTGACGTGGGCGAGGTCGGCCCAGAGCGTGATGGTGCCGTCGGTGCCGACCGACTTCAGGTCGCCCTGGAACGTGCCGTTGTCGTGCAGCGAGCCCTTGCCCGCGTCGGACACCGCCGCCTGCGCGATCGACTCGGTCCGGGCCAGCACGACGATCTTGTCCTTGATCACGTAGCCGAAGCCGCCGTCCGCCGTGCGGCGCAGCGCGTCCAGGCCGGTGCGGGCCTTGCCGGCGTCGGTGGCCTCGATCACCACGATCGCCTCGGCCTTGGCGCCCTGCGGGTCGACCGCGGCCGCGGCGTGCTTGCCCACCCACGGCTTGATGTTCTGCTCGTACTGCCGCTTCACGTCGGCGCTGCCGAGCAGCGGCTCGAGCAGGCCCTCCAGCAGGTTCGGCGCGTCCTCACGCACCTTCAGGTCGGAGAAGTGGTGGAAGAAGCGCAGCGCGGCCACCTTCTGCCCGGCCGGCGGGTCGAGGTTCAGCTCGGCGTAGGCGACCGAGTCGCGCGGCAGCTGGGTATCCAGCGTGACGCCGCTGCCAGCCAGCAGCGTGTACGCGGTGACCCCGCCCGCGGTCAGTGCCACCGCGGTGGCACTGGCGACGATCGCCCACAACGCCCGCCTGCGCTTGCGCGGTGGCGGGCCGGCCGGCGCGTAGCCGGCACCGAGGTAGTCGGGCTGACCCGGGTAGCCGCCCGGCTGCTGGTACCCGCCCTGCTGATAGCCGCCCTGCTGGTACCCGCCCTGCGGATCACCGGCGTAGTACTGCCCACCCGGCTGGCTGGGCGGCTGGCCCAGCCCGTACGACCCGGTCTGGTAGCCACCGCCCGGCTGCTGACCGGACGGATAGCCGGCCGGCTGACCGTACGGTGCCGGCGGCTGGCCCGGGTAGCCGCCGACCGGCGGCTGACCGGGGACCGATGGCTGCTGACCGGACGGGTAGCCGGCCGCCGGCTGCTGACCCGTCCCGTAGGACGGCTGCTGACCGGACGGGTAACCCGCCGCCGGCTGCTGACCGGACGGGTAGCCGCTCGCCGGCTGCTGGCCTGATGGGTAGCCCGCCGTCGGTTGCTGACCGGAGGGGTAACCAGCCGGCGGCTGGCCACCGGACGGGTAGCCGGGCTGCTGACCGGAGTAACCGCCGGACGGCACCGGGCCCGTCCCGTACGACGGCTGCTGACCGGAGGGGTAACCGCCGGACGGCACCGGGCCCGTCCCGTACGACGGCTGCTGACCCGAGGGGTAACCGCCGGACGGCACCGGGCCCGTTCCATAGGACGGCTGCTGACCGGAGGGGTAACCGCCGGACGGCACCGGGCCCGTCCCGGCGGACGGCTGCTGACCGGCCGGGTAGCCGGCCGACGGCGGGCCGGACGGACCGACCACCTGGCCGTACGGGGAGCCCGGCACCGGGCCGGATGGCTGTCCCGGCGGGCCGAAGGCGGGCTGCGCGCCAGGTGCGGCGGGCGGTGGATTCGTCGGCAGCGGTCCCGATGCCGGAGACGTCGAAGGCACCGGAGGCCCGGCGGGCTGCGCCGGTGGCTCGGTGCCGTCAGGCTGCGGTTGCGTCGAAGAGCTGTCAGCGGGCCGGTCGTCGCCGGTCATGATTCTTCCCCCATATCCGTTCGCTGCCGGAACGGGAACGTAGCAGCAGCCTGTGGCTATTCGGTCTGCGGTGCCCAGCCGCGGCGGGCGCTGCTGAGATGCCGCCTGGGCACCGGTGGTTCCGTCCCTTCTGGCCGGTTGGTCAGGCTGCCGGCCCGGACGGGTTCACGGCGGCAACACCGTCCCGGCCGGCCCACTTGACCGAGTACAGCGACCGGTCAGCCTCGTTGTACAGCCCGTCCACGGTCACCGCGTCGGCCGGGTACGAGCCGATGCCGATGCTCAACCGGACGGCCACCGGCACCGACAGTGTCCGGTCGGCCACCTCGACCTGGATGTTCCGACCGATGTCGTGCGCGGCCTGCGGGGCGGCCCCGGGCAGCAGCACGGCGAACTCGTCGCCGCCGATCCGGCCGGCAGCCGCCCCGACCGTCCACGCGGTGCCGGCCAGCACCGTGCCGATCATCGCCAGCACCTCGTCGCCGGCCAGGTGCCCGTAGCTGTCGTTGATCGTCTTGAAGTGGTCGACGTCGACGATCAGCAGGCTGACCGGGTCACCGGCAGCACCGGCCCGGTCCAGCGCGCCGGCCAGCCGGTCGTGGAAGGAGCGCCGGTTCAGGCAGCCGGTGAGCTGGTCGGTCGCCGCCTGCAGTTCGAGCCGCCCGGCGAGTTCGGCGAGCGCGGCTCGCTGCCGCCACTGGTTCGCCGCGGCGAAGGTGCCGAGCACACCGCAGAGCCCGAGCATCGACGCGGACAGCTGCACCACCGCGGTGAAACCACCCGGCGCGGTCGCGGCCAGCCCCAGGTACACCATGACGGCCAGCCCGGAGAAGGCCAGCACCGACCGGGGCGGGTAGGCCAGCGCGATATAGCTCAGCGCGATGAACAGCAGCAGGCAGAGCGGGCTGGTCGCACCGCCGTCCAGGTAGGAGATCAGCGCGACGAGTGAATAGGTGAGGCCGCTCCAGCCGTACAGCAGCCGCAGGTGCCGGCCGCTGCGCGCGATGGCCGACCGGAACCGGTCCACGACGACCGACGCGGCCAGACCGAGCACAGCTACCGCGAAGATCAACAACCGGTGCGCGCCGTCCGGGGTGAGCGCCAGGTAGACCCAGACCGCGATGTTGCAGAGCGCGTAGAGCACCGTCGACGCCCGAATATGGCGGACCCAGAACTCCGCGCCCGGCTCGCCGAGCGGCAGGTGGACCATGTCCATCTCATCGGACGGCCGACCGCGGACCGTAACAGCATCCCCGGCCGGCTCGCGCCTGGCGCGCACTATCCGGGGGCGAACCGCAGCCATCCTCGGAATACCCAAGCGACCACACCGGCGCCGGCGTCGCCCAGGAGGTTCGTATGCATACGTGACGTCACCACACTCATACGGTCAGCGCAAGTGCATACGGCGCCAGCCGGACGCCAAACCCCCAACCTGCCCTTCCAGCATTCCCGTAAGGGCAACCCACCATCTCAGCCCGCGCCGGTTAGGTTCAGTTCTGGGAAGCGGTAACGCGTCGTGGAGACTCACCGACGATCCTCGGCCCGCATCGCCGAGAGCGCGTCGGACAGGCTGTCGGTAGCACCCCGAGGATGCATGCGGGGCCGGTAGCCGGGCCGCCGAGCGAGGCTTGCGCGGCCGGACTCGACCAGCCGGGCCAGGATCGGCGTGGGCGCACGCTCCTCAACCGGAACAATGCGGGCGACCAGCCGACCGCGCTCGGTCACATCGATGGTCTCGCCATGCCGGACCCGCGCCAGCACCTCGCTCGTGTGGTGGTGGAGGTAGCGCAGGCCAACGCTGTGCGCATCTGCGACCGTCACGTCCCAAACGTCTCATAATTTGTGTCACAAGTCCGCGGCGACGCGGCTCGCGTAACCGTGGTCGGGGGCAGTAGCCGTCCGGGTTCTTGGCCAGGTGCTGCTGGTGGCAAGGCCCGGCGGGAAGCGGCCTTCACCGGAGGGTCGGTAGGTCCGCCAACGCCTGTAGTTTGCGGTCGTAGGTGACCAGCGGTACGGAATTGGCCAGGGCGGTGGCCGCGATCATCCGGTCCCAGGGGTCAGCGATCACGGCCCTGGGCACCCGACCCACGGCCCAAGCGACCGCCTCGTCCATTGGCACCACCTCGAAGCCGGTACCCGCCGCATCAAGAACGGCGTGCACCGCGTCGACCTGGTCCTCGCCGAGCGTGCCCTTCTCTACGAGGTACGCCAACTCCACCACCGACACCGCCGAAAGCAGGATGGGCTGGTTTCGCTCGGTCACGGCGTCGAGGAGGGCGACCGTAGACGGCTCCAGTCGGGGCGAGTCTTCGACATACCAGAGGAACACATGCGTATCGATGAGCACCGGTCCGACCTCGGTCACGGCTCCCCGGCCAGGTCAGCCCACGTCTCCCGACGGACCCGGGCGATCTCCTCCGGGTCGATGTCGGGCAGTCGGCCGGCAAGCACACCGCGCATGTTCTGCCGACGCGGCCGAGCGGTGATCGTCACCCGCACCTGCTGACCCGGCGACAGCGACAGGCGCCGCAACCGGTCAGACGGAATCACTACATCACCGGACGCCGACACCACCGCGTCGACATCTGTCCGCTCAGGCTCCGACACACCACACCTCCCCACCAGATGCTAAGCCGCACCGGATGAACGCACTCGGCGCCGCGCCAACATGAGGGGCGCCCTCGGGCTGAGCGTCAGCTCGCTGGGCACGGGTGCGGGCGGGTGTCCGGCCGGATCAGCACGTACGTCCCGGTCGGCGGCGTCCGCGCGTTCGGATCGTCGCGGACCACCAGGTACTTCCCTTGCGCGTCCACGCTTCTGACCGGCACCGCACGGGGCGGGGCCGCGCACGTCCGCACCGCGCCGGTCGCCGGGTCCAGACCGACCAACGCGGCCGGTCCCTCCCGCCAGGAGGACGCGGCGAGCCAGACCAGGTCGGTGCCCTGGTCGACGTCCTCGACGACCGGCGGGTACAGCCCGCGGTGCTCCGCACCGGCGGCCACCCGCCACCGGGCGTGCAGGTCGGGGGTGAGCGCGATCACCGTGCTGGCCAGCAGGAGGAATCTGCCATCGTGCTGGAGGCAGCAGTAGCTGTCGCGGTCCGTGGTCACCCGGACCGGTCGCCCATCGCGGTCGAGCCGCCAGGCGAGCGGCCGCTCAACCTCGGCCGGCCCGGTCGAGACACCGAACACGGCGCAGCCGTTGCCGTCCGTGCAGCCGGACACGTAGACCGCCGGCTCCGGACCGCCCGAGCGCGGCAACTTCGGCTGCACGTACGCGGTGATCCGGGCACTCCGCGCGTCGAACACCCGCAGTTGCGGCTTCCGCTTCCCTCCCTTGCAGGTGATGTCCAGGACGAGGTACCCGCCCAGCTCCCAGCTGCCCGGACCGAAGTCCGGCACCTCGGCGCAGTCCTTGTGCTGGTCGTAGCGCCACAGCGGCTTTCCGGAGGTCGCGTCGACCGCCTCGACCCCGGCGAACCAGGGCAGTACGGCGACCGGCCCGCCCCTGGCCGGCACGACCAGCAGGTCGTCCGACCGGGGGGTGACGCCCTCGCCGGTCGAGCTGACCGGGTGCGGGACCACCGATCGCCAGGCCGGCGCGCCGGTGGCGAGGTCCACGCCGACGAGCAGCCCGGTGTCGTTGGGGCCGTAGCGATCCGGGGACTCGTCCCAGGCGGTCACGGCCAGCGTCCGGCCGGTGCCGTCCCGGATGATCCGGAACGCGCCGATCCGCGCACCTACCCGCCGGTACGACCAGACGGGCGCGGCCCCGGTCGCCCCGGCGAGCGGTTCGGCCCAGAGCCGGTCGCCCTTGCCCATCACCCGCAGCCGGTCGTCGACCACCGCCGGCTCGACGGGCAATCCGGCGATCACGCCCGGCGGACGGTCGCCGACCGGTGCCGGCAGCGCGACGGCGCGCTGCACCTCCTCGCGTACGGGCGCGGGCGCCGGCTTGTCGTGGTCGCAGCCGGTCAGCGTCACCGCGACCAGCGCAGCGACCAGCGCCGCGCTACCCGCAGGCGCCCGGCCGCGGGTCCGACCGGACCAGCGCGGACCGGTCGTCCGGGAGCGGGCCGGTCCGACTCTGTCCGATGCCATCGGCATCCCCGATCACCAGATAGCGGCCGGTGGGCGTCCAGGAACATATCCGACGAACGGGGCCTGCCCCGCCGTTTCCGCGGTCACAGCAGCCGTCGGGGTTCTTGGCCAGGTACTGGAGCGGGGTCGAGACGTACCACGAGGGCGACGTTGCGGGCGGCGTGGTGGATCAGTGCCGGGCGGTCTCGCGCCGGTCGGCGACGATGACATGCGGCGGGCCGAACCGGCTGACCGCGGCCCGTACCCACTCGAGTGGATCGCGGTCCAGATCTACCAGGCTCCGGCACTGCCGTTCGGCCGACCCGGGCCGACCATGGCGATCAGCCGGGTGCTGCCTCGCCGGCGAACAGGCCCACCGGGCAGGAGACGCCGGTCGAGTGGTCCGGGCAGTAGCCGTCCGGGTTCTTGGCCAGGTACTGCTGGTGGTAGCCCTCGGCGTAGAAGAACGGGCCAGCGGGGGCGACTTCGGTGGTGATGGCGGCGAAGCCGGCGCGGGCCAGGCGGGCCGCGTAGGCGGTGCGGGCGGTCTCGGCGGCGGCGCGCTGGGCATCGTCGCCGTAGTAGATGGCCGAGCGGTACTGGGTGCCGACGTCGTTGCCCTGGCGCATGCCCTGGGTCGGGTCGTGCGACTCCCAGAAGACCGACAGCAGCTGCTCGTACGAGGTCAGGGCCGGGTCGTAGACGGCGAGGACCGCCTCGGCGTGGCCGGTGCCACCCGAGCAGACCTGCTCGTACGTGGGGTGCGGCGTGCTGCCACCGGCGTAGCCGACCGCGGTGGACCAGACACCCGGGGTCTGCCAGTACTGCTTCTCCGCGCCCCAGAAGCAGCCGAGGGCGAAGACGGCGGTGCGCAGGCCGGCCGGGAACGGCGGGATGATCCGGTGACCATTGACGAAATGCGTCTCCGGAACGGTGAACGGGTACGCGTCACGACCCCGCAGCGCCCGCTCCGGGGTGGGCAGTTCGAGCTTGGCCCGCGAGAACAGCATGTAACCAGCTTAAGCACGCTCGGCCGCGGGCGCGTACCGTCGGGTGCGTGAGCTGGGGCGGGATGGAAGAGTTTGCCGCGCTGTTCAACCCGGGCATGCGGCATGAGCAGGAACGGCGGGAGAAGTTGGCTGTACTTCGGGAAGAGGAGGGCAACTCCGCCGACCCGCCGAGCACCGTCGACCTCGACGCCGGTGTCGCCGTGCTGCGGCTGCCCGGCAAGAAGAAGGCGGCCGACGAGCCCGAGCCGGCGGCGACGCCCGAGGCAACGCCGGAGGCCACGCCCGAGGGGGCGACCGAGGGCTCCTGATCCACCTGCCGCGCCGCGGCGGACGTCAGTCGACCAGGTCGAGGGCGGCCGTGGTGATGGCGACCGCATCCAGGCCATGTAGCTGGTAGAGGTCGGCGAGGTCGCCGGACTGGCCGAAGTCGACCACGCCGAGCGGGGTCAGCGCGGTCTGCCCCACGGTGGCGAGGAAGGCCAGCGTGTGCGGGTGCCCGTCCAGGACGGTGACCAGCGGCAGCGGCTCCGGAAACAGCTCGGTGAGGATCGACTCGTCGGCCAGGCGGTCGGCGCCGGCCAGCCCGGCCCGGGCCCGGACGGCCCGGAACAGCAGGTCGGCGCTGGTCACGCAGACCACCCGGGCGACGACGCCGAGCTCGTCCAGCCGGTCGGCCGCCGCCAGCACCTCGGGCACCAGCGCGCCCATCGCGACCAGCGTGACGACCGCGCCGCGCGGCCCGCGCAGCACGTACCCGCCCCGGATCACCGCCGACCGGCGCCGGTCCCGGGCCGCCGGGTCGGACGGCACCCCGGCCAGGTCCTGCTCCACCGGCCGGGTGGACAGCCGCAGGTAGGCCGAGCAGCCGCCGGGCCGGCCGAGCTGGGCCAGGCAGTGCAGCAGCACCCACTCCAGGTCCTGGCCGGAGGCCGGCTCGTAGGCCAGCACGCCTGGCTGCTCCAGCCCGATGGACGGCGTGATGATCGACTGGTGCGCCCCGCCCTCGGCGGCCAAGGTCACCCCGGACGGCGTACCGACCAGGATCGACTGCCCGCCGGCGTACACGCCGTAGACCCACGGCTCCAGCGCCCGGGCCACGAACGGGTCGTACATCGTGCCGATCGGCAGCAGCGGCTGCCCCCAACGTGACCAGGTCGCGCCGAGCTCGCCCAGCACGCCAACCAGGTTGACCTCGGCGATGCCCAGCTCGATGTGCTGGCCGTGCGGGTGCTCCCGCCAGTGCACCAGGGTCTCCGAGTCGTCGGCGAACCAGTCCGGCCGCTCCTCGACGGAGAACACGCCGACCTTGTTCAGCCAGCCGGCCAGGTTGGTGGACGAGGCCACGTCCGGCGAGACGGTGACCACCCGGGCCGCGACGTCCGGGGCCTCCCGGCGCAGGTCGAGCAGCAGCCGGCCCAGGGTGGCCTGGGTGGAGACGGCACCCCGGTGGGCCCGGCCGAAGTCGGTCGGCACCGGTGGCGGCGGCAGCGAGCGGGACCGGGGTCGGGCCAGCCGGCCGGCCGCCTCGGCGCACAGCGCGGCCTCCGGGCTGCCGGCGGCGAAGCCGGCCCAGGGGGCGTCCACCGCGGTGCCCAGCCGGTCGGCCAGCTCGGCGTACTGGGTGCGGGTGAGCAGCGCCGAGTGGTTCTGCGGATGCCCCTCCACCGGCAGCCCGAAGCCCTTGATCGTGTACGCGAGCACCATCCGCGGCCCGGCGGCCGGGGCGGCGTCGAACACCTCGCGCAACCCGGCCAGGTCGTGCCCGCCGAGGTCGCGGACCGCCGCGTGCAGCGCCTGGTCGTCCACCTCGGTCAGCAGCTTGGCGATCGGCTCGCGGGTGCGGCCCTCGCCGGGCAGCCGGTCCCGCAGCTGGGTTGGGTCGGCCCGCAGCAACCGCTGGTACTCCGGGTTGCTCATCTCGTCGATCCGCTCGCGTAGTGCGGCGCCGCCCGGCTCGGCGAACAGCCGGCCCAGCAGCGGCCCGTACTTCAGCGTCCGGACCTGCCATCCGGCCGCCTCGAACATCGAGGTCAGCCGCGACGCGGCGAGGTGCGGGACGACCCGGTCCAGCGACTGCCGGTTGAAGTCGACCACCCACAGCACCTCGCCGAGCTGGCCCACGGTCGGGTCGCAGATCGCCTCCCAGCAGGCACCCTCGTCCAGCTCGGCGTCGCCGAGCAGCGAGATCTGCCGGCCGGCCGCGGACCCGGGCTCGGTCGACTCGGCGAAGTGCCGGTCGACGTACCGGCGGGCCAGCGCGCCCCAGATCGGCGCGGTGGCGCCGATGCCCACCGAACCGGTGGAGTAGTCGACGGTGTCCGGGTCCTTGGTGCGGCTCGGGTAGCTCTGCAGGCCGCGGTACGAGCGCAGCGTCGGCAGGTACGCCTCGTCCAGGTCGCCGAGCAGGTAGTTGATCGCGTGCAGCACCGGCGAGGCGTGTGGCTTGACCGAGACCCGGTCCGCCGCGGTCAGGCTGCCGAACCAGAGCGCGGTCATGATGCTGACCATCGAGGCGCTGGACGCCTGATGGCCGCCCACCTTGATTCCGCTGGCGTTGGGCCGGACGTGGTTGGCGTGGTGGACGATCGACGTGGCCAGCCACAGCACCCGCCGTTCCACCGACCGCATCACCTCGATGTCCACGACCGCGACGTTAGCGCGACCGAGCGTCACCGGCGCGGTGATCGCGGCAGCTGGAGCCGGGCGGCACGGCCCTGCTGGCCGGATGGCGGGTCGACTATCGGCCGGCGGCGTAGCCCTGCATGCCGCGCGGGTTGGCGGCGGCGCGCAGCACGCCGGTGGCCGGGTCCCGGCTGACCGCGGACAGCCGGCCCAGCGACCACGGCTGGTCGACCACGACGCGGTGGCCGCGCCGCTCCAGCTCGGCGATCACCTCGGGGCCGACCCGGGACTCCACCACCACCTCACCCGGCACCGCACGGCGCGGGTAGAAGGACGACGGGAACGCGTTGGTGTGCCAGGCCGGCGCGTCGATCGCGGCCTGCAGGTCCAGGCCGGCGACCAGGTGCGCGAGCAGGAAGCAGACCTGCCACTGGTCCTGCTGGTCACCGCCGGGAGTGCCGCAGGCGAGCACCGGCACGCCGTCGCGTAGCACCAGCGTGGGCGACAGGGTGGTGCGCGGGCGGCGGCCGGGGGCGAGCGAGGCCGGCAGCCCGTCTTCCAGCCAGAACATCTGCGACCGGGTGCCCAGGCAGAAGCCCAGCTCCGGGATGGCCGGGGAGCTCTGCAGCCAGCCACCGGACGGGGTCGCCGAGATCATGTTGCCCCACCGGTCGACCGCGTCGAGGTGGCAGGTGTCGCCGCGGGTGGTGCCGACCCTGGTCACAGTCGGCTCGCCCAGCGACGGCAGCGCCACCCCACCGGCGGCGTCCGGGCCGGGCGCACTGCTCAGGTACGCCGGCAGCCGTGGGGCCCGCCCGGCCGGCGAACCGGGGCGCAGTTCGACCGAGGCGGCCGCCCCCACCAGGGCCCGCCGGGCCGCCGCGTAGTCGGCCGAGAGCAGGCCGGCCAGCGGGACGTCCGGGACGTCGCCGTACCAGGCCTCCCGGTCGGCGAACGCGAGCTTGGCGTACTCCACCGCGAGGTGCAGCAGGTCGGCGCTGCCGGCCGGCGGCAGCGCGCCGGCGCCGAACAGGGCGAGCTGCTGCAGCAGCGCCGGGCCCTGCGACCAGGCCCCGGCCTTGGCCACCGTGTAGCCGCGCCAGTCCACGGTCGCCGCCGGCTCGTAGCTGGGCTGCCAGCCGGCCAGGTCGGCACCGGTGAGGACGCCGGCGTGCGCCGAACCGGAGTCGTCCGGCCATTCGGTGCGGCAGAACGCGTCGATCGCGGTGGCGACGAACCCGCCGTACCAGGCCTGGTGCGCGGCGGCCAGCTGCGCCTCCCGGTCCGGCCCGGCGGCCTCCGCCTCGGCCAGCAGCCGGCGGTAGGTGGCGGCCAGCACCGGCTGCCGGATCAGCTCACCTGGCTGCGGGGGCCGGCCGCCGGGCAGCCAGACCGCGGCCGAGGTCGGCCACGCCGACCGGAAGTAGTCGGCCATTGCGCCGACCGTCGCGGCCACCCGCGGGTGCACCGGATGCCCGTACTCGGCGTAACCAATCGCGTATGACAACACCGCCCTTAGAGGCATAGTGCCGTGGTCACGCAGCAGCGCCAGCCATCCGCCAACCGCGCCGGGGACCGTCGCCGCCAGCAGCCCGGTGCCCGGTACCAGGGTCAGCCCGAGGTGGTCGCGGTAGTGCGCGGTGGTTGCCCCGGCCGGCGCCACCCCCTGGCCGCACAGCACCGTCGGCCCCGGGTCGGCCGCGGTACCGAACACGGCGGGCACCTCGCCGCCTGGACCATTCAGGTGCGGCTCGACCACATGCAGCGTAAACGCCGTGGCAGCGGCCGCGTCGAAGGCGTTGCCACCGGCCTCGAGCACGGCCATCCCGGCCGCGGTGGCGAGCCAATGGGTGGAGGCGACCATGCCGAATGTGCCAGCGAGCTCAGGGCGGGTGGTGAACACGAGCCGACGCTACCTAGCGAACCGGGCAACACGTAGTGATGGGTAGATCACAATCTGTCCACGCCCGCTGGAGCGGCCAGCTACCCGCCGTTCGGGTGAAACCTGTGCGAGCCTGTACGCGCACACCCCCTACGCCTTTCGTATTGATGACGCTTAGCATCACACTGGATACCAAAGCGAGACGGGAGGGATTGGTGGGCGAGGCCGCGGCCAGGCCGGCTACCTGGCGTTCGCTGCTCGCCGACAGGGAGTATCGAGCCCTCTGGTCGGCACAGGCGGTGTCGATAGCCGGCGATCAGCTTGCGCGCGTAGCGCTGACCGTCCTGGTCTTCGACCGGACGGGGTCGCCGCTGCTCACCGCCGCCGTCTACGCGATCACCTACCTGCCCTGGGTCCTCGGTGGGCCACTGCTCGGCGGGCTGGCCGACCGGCTGCCCCGGCGCACGATCATGATCGGCTGCAATACCGCCAGCGCCGTCCTGATCGGCGCGATGGCCATCCCCGGCATGCCACTGATGGCGCTGTGCGTGCTGCTGTTCCTGGCCGTCCTCCTGGAACCGTTGTTCAGTTCGGCCCGGTCCGCGCTGATCGCGGATGTGCTGCCGGACGACCGGTACGTGCTCGCCTCCGCGCTGGGCAACCTGACCACACAGACCGGCCAGGTCATCGGTTTCGCCGTGGGCGGCATCGCGGTCGGAACCCTCGGCGCGAGCCCGGTGCTGCTGATCGACGCGGGTACCTTCCTGGTCTCGGCCGGCCTGCTGGCGATCCGGGTGCGGCGCCGGCCGGCGGCGACGAACGGCAACGGCGGGTCCGGGCTCGCCGGCTGGCGGGCCCAGGTCGTCGACGGCGCCCGGCTGGTGTTCGGCGACACCCGGCTGCGGACCCTGCTCATCCTGTCCTGGCTGGCCGCCTACTACGTCGTCCCGGAGGGCCTGGCCGGCCCGTACGTCAAGGAAGAGATGCACGGCGGCTCCCTCGGCATCGGCCTGGTGCTGGCCGCCCAGCCGGCCGGTGTGGTGGTCGGCGGGCTCGTGCTCAGCCGGTTGATCCCGCCGCCGCGCCGGCTGACCCTGATGGTCCCGCTCGCCGCCGTGGCACTCGGCCCACTGGTCCTGATCGGTTTGAAGCCGAGCCTGGAGATCAGCATCGCGCTGCTGGTCGTCGCCGGCCTGGGCGCCAGCTATCAGCTCGTCGCCAACGCCACCTTCGTGCAGACCGTCACCGCCGGGCAGCGCGGCCAGGCCTACGGGCTGGCCGCCGCCGGGCTCATCGCCGGCCAGGGCCTCGGCATCGTCGGGGCCGGGGCGATAGCGCTCGTCTTCCCGCCCAGCGCCGTGATCGCCGGCGCTGGCGCACTCGGCCTGGTCACGCTGGCGGCCGTCAGCGGTGCCGGCCGGCGAGTCTTCGCGTCACACCCGTCGCCCGTCGTGCGCTGACGGAATCAGCACCACTCAATCCAGTTCCGACCGCAGCGTCCGAAACTGGATTACCCCTAGTTGCGCTCGACGGCGGCTATTCCGCCGAACGGGTGTCGACTTAGGCTGATCGGGCGCACGCACATGACAACGTGCCGCCCGCGCGCAACACATCACCCACCCGAGAGGGGGTGAGGCTCGTTGCGGTCCTGTCCCAGCGGACGCCACCTCGCCGCGTTTCCCACACAGGTGGAGCATCCCCCGGAAGGAGGACCGCTTTCACCATGGTCGGGCCAAACCGGCGGCACGCTGTGACTTTCCGGAGGTGGGCACTGCGCCCCGTACCGCCACCTGAAGTGGGCCCAATATCCGACACACCAGCCGGGAGGTGACCGAACGTGACGCGTACAACTGCCTGGGAGTAGCCGTGGCCGGTTCTGCGAGGTTCCGCGCCGGGATGTCGCCCGTACCGGGCAGGAACTGGAGGTGAGCACCGTGACCCGCACGACCGCTTGGGAGTAGCAGCACCGCCGGCCGCACACAGCGAGCAGGAATGCCAGGGAGGTGACTGATCGTGACGCGTACGACCGCCTGGGAGTGACTCGTGCTGCTTTTCCTATTCGCGCCGACTTTGCGGAGGTGAGCGCTGTGAACCGGACCACCGCCTGGGAGTAGGAATCGCCCGCCATTCCCGACAAGCCGAGTAGGAGGTGACTGACCGTGACTCGCACAACCGCCTGGGAGTAGTCGAGAGCTGTCCGCCAGCCGACTGCGACGCCGTGCCGGAGGTGACTGATCGTGACCCGAACCACCGCTTGGGAGTAGCCCGGAAATCCACCGCCAACCAAATGCGACGTCGCAACGGAGGTGACCGAACGTGACCCGCACGACCGCCTGGGAATAGCCCGGACCGCCGCCACAGACCGAACGCCAGACCCGGAGGAGGTGACCGGACGTGACCCGCACGACTGCCTGGGAGTAGCCGCTGACCCGCCCGCGTCCCGCTCGCGCCGCCGGAGGTGAACACCGATGACCCGCACCACCGCCTGGGAGTAACCGCACCCCGTCCTGGTCCCGCCGAGCCCGTGCCGGAGGTGAGCACCCGTGACCCGCACAACCGCCTGGGAGTAGCCCACCCGACCGCGTCCCGCCGAAGCCCGAAGAGGTGATCACCCGTGACCCGCACGACCGCCTGGGAGTAGCGCACCGCGCCGGCCGGCGACCGAAGCGTCCAGTCCGGAGGAGGTGACTGTCCGTGACCCGCACGACAGCGTGGGAGTGAACCCGCTCCGCCGTCGCCAGAACCGCCACAGCCATGACCCAGGAGGTGACTGAACGTGACTCGAACGACAGCGTGGGAGTGAATCGTGAATCGGCCGACGCCCCGCCGAATCGACCAGGAGGTGAGCACCGTGACTCGGACGACTGCCTGGGAGTAAAGCCCCAACCTGGACGAACTCACCGCACCGGGCTGTTACGACACATCACCAGCCGGCAGACCGGGTGGGCCCCCAGTCGGGTTCATTCTGTACGCAACGCTTCGGTAGTCCCTCGCGCGCGGTTACCATGCGGTATCCGCATGCGGCCGGGGGCACTGGTGACAAGGTCGACCTCGACGACGGGGGGCGGTCTACCGCGGCCGCTTCTCCGGTACGTCAGCGCAATGATCATCGTGGCAGTGGGCTGCCTGGTGATCTCGATACCGAGCGCGGTGCACCGGCCGCCGTCCTGGCTGCATCTACTGGTGACGGTCGCGGTGGTCGTCATCGCCCGGCTGCCGCTGATCAGCGTCCGGATCGGCAGCGACGGCCTGGCGTTCAACTGGGTCGGTGCCGCGGTCATCGCCGCGCTGACCCTGCTGCCGCCGGCCTGGGTGCCGATCGTGGTCGCGCTGGGCACCCCGGCGGTGCTCGTCCGGCAGCGCCGGATGCCGGTCAAGGCGCTGTTCAACCTGGCCAACGAGGTTGTCGCCGCCGCGCTCGCGGTCGGCGCGGTGCTGCTGCTCACCGACAGCGGCACCAACCTGCGTGGCTTCCCCGGCCTGTTCGTGCTGGCCGTTGCCGCGATCGTGCACGACCTGTGGGCCGACGCGAACGTGGCGATCGCGATCGGGCTGGCCCAGGGCAAGCCGCCGTGGCGGGTATACCAGGCCGGTTTCGGCATCCAGGTGATCAGCACGCTGGTGAACATGGCCACCGCGCTCACCGTGCTCTGGCTGGTCGACCTCGACAGCCGGATGCTGCTGGTGGTCCCCGCGGTACTGCTCTGCCTGCGGCAGGCGTACATCGGCCGGCTGAACGGGCAGGAGGAACGGGAAGGCTGGCAGCAGTTGCTGGAGGCCACCCGCGGGCTGGCCGAGCTGGACGAACGCGTCGTGCTCACCCGGGCCGCCACCTCCGCGGCCAAGCTGTTCTCGGCGAACAGCGCCGAGGTCGAGCTGGCCAGCGGCCGGCTGGTGCGCGGCACCGAAGACAACATCGTCTACGACGGTCCGGCGGCGGACGCCCCGCCGCGGGACGCGCACCGGGTGATCGAGCGGCCGATCGGGCTGGGCAACACCCCGTACGGCTGGGTCCGGCTCTGCTTCGGCGGCGAGGTCGGGCTGAAGAACCGGGAACAGGCGATGCTCGGCGCGCTGGCCGCCGAGCTGCACTCCGCGCTGGCCAACGCCGAGCAGCACGCCAAGGCCCGGCACGAGGCGACGCACGACCCGACGACCGGGCTGCGCAACCGGGCCGGCCTGCTGGACGACGGTCAGGCCCCGCTGGCCGACACCGCCACCGCCGACCTGGACTCGGCCGCCATCCTGGTCGACCTCACCGGCTTCCGGGAGATCGTCGACACGCTCGGGCACGCCGCCGGCGACGCGGTGCTGCGGCACGCCGCCGCCCGGCTGGACGCCGCCGCGATGCCCGGCGAGCTGGTCGCCCGGCTCGACGGGGACGACTTCGCCATCGTGCTCCCCCGGATCTCCGACCCGGCCCAGGCCACCTACCGGGCCGAGGCGTTGCTCGGCGCCGTCGCCGAACCGATCGAGATCGCCGGCTGCCGGTTGTCCGTCGCCGGCGTCGCCGGCATCGCGTACTGCGTACGGGCCTCGATCTCGCTGGACGAACTGCTGCGGCAGGCCGGCGTCGCGGTGCACGGGGTCCGGGCCGGCTCCGGCGGGCGGGTCGGCTTCTACGCGCCGGAGCGGGACGCCGGCTCGGTCAGCCGGCTGGTGCTGGCCTCCGAGCTGCGCACCGCGCTGCGCACCCTCGACCAACTCAGCCTGCTCTACCAGCCGATCATCGACCTGCACACCGGCGACCCGGTCGGTGCCGAAGCCCTGGTGCGCTGGCAGCACCCCACCCGCGGCCAACTCCTGCCGGACGAGTTCCTGCCCGTGGTCGAGCACGCCGGCCTGATGCCGGACCTCACCAAGGCGGTCTTCGACATCGCGCTGGGGAACGCGGCGGAATGGTCCCGGCATGGCATCGAGGTACCGGTCGCGGTGAACGTGTCCCCCCGGACGCTGCTCGACCGGGAGTTCCCGGGGCAGGTCGCCGCGGCGCTGTCCCGGCATCGGGTGCCGGCGAACCGGGTCACCCTGGAGATCACCGAGACCTCGGTGCTGTCCCACCTGGAGGTCGTCGACCAGGTCCTCGCCGAGCTGCGCGACCTGGGCATCCGGCTCTCCCTGGACAACTTCGGCAAGGGCTGGTCGTCGCTGTCCCACCTGGCCCGCGTGCCCGTGCACGAGGTGAAGCTGGCCGCCACCTTCACCGAGTCGCTCTTCAGCTCACCGCAGGCCGCCGCGATCGTCCGCGGCACCCTGGAGATCGCCCGGGCGCTCGACCTGCGGGTCGTCGCCGAAGGCGTCACGTCGGCCATGCAGCGGGCCACCCTGGTGTCCCTCGGCTGCCACGCCGGCCAGGGCGCGCACTTCTTCCCGCCGCTGTCCGCGCACAAGATCGGCCCCGCGCTCTGGTCCTCCGCCGTCCGCGCGCTCGCCGTCTCCGACGGCGCCGACGTCATCCCACTCTCCCAACGCCGCATCCCCCGCCGCGACAACTGACCCGCCCACTCCGCCGGCCCACGGGCGCGGTCGAGCCGCGCCGGCGCGTGGCGTCCGCTATCCGGTCGATCCGGAGTGGGCGCGCTCGAGAATGGCCGCGGGATTCTCGGGTGGGAGCAGGCCGAAGACGGGGGTGGGGGCTTCCAGGCGGGCGCAGTAGGCGTCGGCTACGGCGGGCGGGGCGTGGCGGGTGAGGAGGGACGCCTGGAGGCAGCGGGCCATCTGGGTGGCCAGGTGGCGGGCGCCGGCTTCCAGGGCGGTCGGCGGGGCGGCGGTGGTGCGCAGGTCCCGGACGGATGCCTCGATGTGGGCCAACTGGTCGCGGAGGTGTTTGACAGCGGCGTCGAGGCGGGCGTCGGCGCCGGTGGCCAGCTCGAGTTCGGCGAGGAAGGCGGTTACCGAGTCGGGTTGGCGGATGATGGCGCGCAGCACGTCCAGGGCGATGACGTTGCCGGAGCCTTCCCAGATGCCGTTCAGCGGGGCGTCCCGGTAGAGGCGGGGCAGGCCGCTCTCCTCGACGTAGCCGTTGCCGCCCAGGCACTCCAGGGCCTCGCCGACCACGGCCGGGGTGCGCTTGCAGACCCAGAACTTGGCGACCGCGGTGGCGAGGCGGCCCAGCGCGGTCTCGCCCGTGTCCACGGTGGACGCCAGCCGGATGGCGAGCGCGCTGGCGGCCTCGGCCTCGACGGCCAGGTCGGCGAGCACCGCGGCCATCAGCGGTTGCTCGCGCAGCGGCCGGCCGAACGCGCTGCGGTAGGTGGTGTGGTGGATCGCCTGGGTCACCGCGGCCCGCATCGCGGCGGCCGAGCCGAGCACGCAGTCCAGCCGGGTCAGCGTGACCATTTCGATGATCGTCGCGACGCCGCGGCCCGGATCGCCGACCCGCCAGCCGACCGTGTCGTCGAACTCCACCTCGCTGGAGGCGTTCGCGCGGTTGCCGAGCTTGTCCTTGAGCCGCTGCAGGCGGAACGTGTTGCGGCTGCCGTCGGGCAGCACCCGCGGCACCAGAAAGCAGGTCAGGCCCTCGTCGGCCTGGGCCAGCACCAGGAACACGTCGCACATCGGCGCCGAGCAGAACCACTTGTGCCCGGTCAGCAGGTAGCTGCCGTCGGCGGTGGGCACGGCCCGGGTGGTGTTGGCGCGGACGTCCGAGCCGCCCTGTTTCTCGGTCATGCCCATGCCGGCGAGCAGCCCGGCCTTGGTCGCCGGCGTCCGCAGGCCCGGGTCGTACACGGCGGCCGTCAGCCCGGGCTCGTAGGCCGCGGCCAGTTCCGGGGCGGCCCGCAGCGCCGGTACGACCGCGTACGTCATCGAGACCGGGCAGCCGTGCCCCGCCTCGACCTGGCTCCACAGGTAGAACCCGGCCGCCCGGGTGACGTGCGGCGCGGGCGCCGGCGACGTCCACGGCGTGGCGTGCAGGCCGGCGCCGACCGCGACCCGCAGCAGCTCGTGCCAGGCGGGGTGGAAGTCGACCTCGTCGATCCGGTGGCCGTACCGGTCGTGCGTACGCAGCACCGGCGGGTAGGCGTTCGCCTCGGTGCCCCAGCGCTGCGCCTGCTCGGTGCCGGCCCGGGTGCCGAGCGCGTGCAGCGCGGGCCCGGCCGCGGCCGCACCGTACCGGCCGACCGCCTCGGCCAGCGCTGGATCGCCGGCGTAGAGGTCGTGCCCGACCAGGGGCGGCGGCTGGTTAGTGACTTCGTGAGTCGGCGGCATCAGCCCAGTGTGGCCGCTGGGCCGGCCACCGGCATCCGCCCGGGCTCAGGCCGAGCCCGGCCCGGAGCCGGCCGACTCGGGACCGCGCCGGCCGACTCCGGACCCGGCCGACTCGGAGCCCGGCGGCTCGGGATCAGGGCCGGACAGCTCGGGAGCCAGCCGGCTCCGGATCAGGGCCGGGTGGCGGGGTCGGGCCGGGCGGCGGGGTCAGGTCGTCAGGTGAGGACGGTGAGCGGGCCGGGGTGGCCGGGAAGAGCGGCCGGGAGGACGGTGAGGTGGCCGGGTCGCCAGAGCGCCAACTGCTGGTGGTCCGGCCAGTTGACGGCGATCACCAGGTAGCGGCCGTCCGGGGACCAGCCCACCTCGGCGCCGAGCCCGGAGCCGGTGCGCAGGCCGCGGACCCAGGTGAAGGTGGTGAGCTGCAGGTC
Organism: uncultured Actinomycetota bacterium; assembly: GCA_963714145.1. Taxonomy (GTDB): domain Bacteria; phylum Actinomycetota; class Actinomycetes; order Mycobacteriales; family CADCTP01; genus JBBWZH01. The sequence goes on from OY970235.1 coordinate 7,454,646, forward strand.
CAGCGTGACGACGAAGCCGGGGCGGCTGACCCCGGACCGGCCGCTGGCCGGGAAGGTCAGCGCGAGGGTGTGGCCGTCCGGGGCGAACGCGCCATGCTGCGGCAGCCAGTAGGTGGGCATCGGGTAGCGGCGGGCCGCTCCGGTGCTGAGCGTGGTGATCACCACCGAGCAGGCGTCCGGGCAGTTCGCCGGCGTCCAGGCGATGGCGGTGTCGCTGCTGGCCGCGACGTCACCGCGGCCGATGTCGCGGCGGACCGCCCCGGTCCGCGGGTCCAGCAGCAGCAGGTGGGCGGACCGGCCGTGCGGCCCGTCGTACTGCTCGACCAGCAGCCCGGCCCGGGTGTCGCGCAGCCCGAGGACCAACCCGGGTAGCTCCCACTGCCAACGCAGCTTGCGGTCCAGGGTGAGGCCGGTGACGGTGGTGCCGCTGCGCCGGTAGGTGGTGAGGATCAGTTGGCCGTCCCGGCTGGGTAGCACGCCGGCGTCCGCGCCGAGCAGCAGTGGCTGCGCTCCGGGCCGGACCAGGAACCGCCCACCGGCCCCGCCGTACGGCTCGGTCACCGCCACCAGCGTGCCGGGGTGCAGCGGGAACACCGAGACGACGGTGTCCGGCCTGAGGTTCAGGCCGGGCGGCGGTGAGACCCGGCCGGTGTGCGCGTCGACCAGCCGCGGGTTGCGGTCGCCGACCAGCAGTTGCAGGCCGGCCGGGCCGGTGCCGGGTTCGCCGCCCAGGAACGGCAGCGCCGGCAGCGGGCCGGTCGGCGGTGCCACGGTGATCGACGCGGTGGCTGGCGGCGCCGGAACCCGGTGCGTCAGCACGTACCCGAACAGCAGCCCGACGATGGCCAGCAGCGCGACCTTCGGGCCGGCGCCGATCCCGCCCGGCCGGCGTGGCCAGCGCGGCGGGTGACCGGCGGGTTCCAGCGCCTGGCGCGCCCACCCGGGGCCGCCGGCGATCTCGTCGGTCACACCATGAAGGATGCGCCCGCGAGGCGCCCGCGGCGAGTCCCCGGAGCGGTCGGGCCGGTCAGGGGTTGTGGGCAGGTGACGGCGGCCCGACCATGGGGCGGCGCCGTATTTCGGGAATTAGCCGGACCGAGGAGGCAGGCCATGCGGGTACGCGACGCGATGAGCACCCTGGTGCTGACGATCGGCCCGGAACACACCCTCAGGGAGGCGTCCCGGCAGATGGCGGCACGCAAGGTGGGCGCGGTCGCGGTGCTCGACCCGGACAGCCACGGCATCGGCATCCTCACCGAACGCGACGTTCTGTACGCGCTTGGTGCCGGTCAGAATCCGGACGTCGAGCGCGCCGGCGCCCACCTGACCACCGATCTCGTCTTCGCCAGCCCGGACTGGACGCTGGACCAGGCCGCCGAGGCGATGGTCCGCGGCGGGTTCCGGCACCTGATCGTGCTGGACGGCAACGAGGTCATCGGCATCGTCTCGGTCCGCGACATCGTCCGGGTCTGGTCGACTGCCCGCACCGCGGCCGCCGCCGGCTGAGCCGCCGCCGGCCCGGCCCGGCCCGCCCCGCACCGATCCGGGTGAGCTGGGGAGGGGCCGGGTAGGAGGGCGGCATGAGCGAGCGGTGGTACCAGCAGGCCGTCATCTACTCCGTCGACGTGGAGACGTTCCAGGACTCCAACGGGGACGGCGTCGGCGACCTGCGCGGGCTGATCAGCCGGCTTGACTACCTCGCCCGGCTCGGGGTGACCTGCCTGTGGCTGAGCCCGATCCACCCGACGCCGAACCGGGACGACGGCTACGACGTCGCCGACTACTACGGCATCGACCCGCGGCTCGGCTCGCTCGGCGACTTCGTCGAGCTGGTGCACCAGTGCGAGAACCGCGGCCTGCGGGTGATGATCGATCTGGTCGTCAACCACACCTCGGACGAGCACCCCTGGTTCCAGGCTGCCCGCAGCGACCCCGACTCGCCGTACCGCGACTGGTACATCTGGTCGCCGACCGAGCCGGCCAATGCCGACGACGGCGAGGTGTTCCCCGGCTACCAGCGCGGCACCTGGAGCAGGGACGCGGAGGCCGGCAGCTGGTACCACCACCGCTTCTACGACTTCCAGCCGGACCTGAACTGGGCCAACCCCGAGGTCCGCGCCGAGATCGGCCGGGTGGTCGCGTTCTGGCTGCAGCTGGGCGTCAGCGGGTTCCGGATGGACGCGGCACCGTTCACGATCGAGGAGATCCACCCCGACTCCGCCGACCGCCGGTTCGCCTTCGAGTGGCTGGAGGACCTGCGCGACCACGTGGCCTGGCGGCGCGGCGACGCGATCGTGCTGGCCGAGGCGAACGTGCGGCGCGAGCTGATCAACGAGTTCTACGGACCGCGCGGCAGCCGGCTGCAGATGCTGTTCAACTTCCTGCTCAACCCGCGGACGTTCCTGGCTCTGGCCCGCTCCTCCGCGGTCCCGCTGGCGGCCGCGATCCAGGCCAGCCCGGCGATCCCGGCCAACTGCGCCTGGGCCACGTTCCTGCGCAACCACGACGAGGTCGACCTGTCCCAACTGCAGGACTCGGAGCGGGCGGACGTCTTCGCCGCGTTCGGCCCGGACCAGAACATGCAGCTCTACGGCCGCGGCATCCGGCGCCGGCTGGCCCCGATGCTCGGCAACGACCGGCGCCGGATCGAGCTGGCGTACCTGTTGCAGTTCAGCCTGCCCGGCACCCCGGTGCTGCGGTACGGCGAGGAGCTCGGCATGGGCGACGACCTGTCGCTGCCGGAGCGCAACTCGATCCGTACCCCGATGCAGTGGTCGGCGGCCGCCCAGGGCGGGTTCACCAGCAGCGACAAGCCGGTCCGGCCGGTGATCAGCAAGGGCGGGTACGGCTACCGGAAGGTCAACGTCACCACCCAGGCGGCCGACCCGGCCTCGTTGCTGAGCTGGTTCGAGCGGGTGCTGCGCACGCTGCGGGAATGCCCGGAGTTCGGCATCGGCACGGCCACCGTCCTGGACCCGAAGTCGGACGCGGTGCTCGCGGTGCGCTACGACGCGCCGTGCGGCTCGGTCCTCGCCGTGCTCAACCTCGCGGACCAGCCGGTCACCGTCGACCTGCCGCCGGCCGGCAAGCTCACCGAACCCCCGCTGGACGTGCTCGGGAACCGCGGCTACCCCGCGCTCAAGCGCGACCTGACCGGAATCGAGCTGGACGGCTGGGGCTACCGCTGGATCCGGCTGGGCCGCACCCTCGGCACCTGAGCCGCACCCCCCGGAGCCTGAGCCGGCAGCGCATCCGGCGCCGGCTACGGGACCAGCACGGCGGCGCCGGTGACATGGCCGGTGGCCAGCGCGGTCAGCGCGGCGTTCACGTCGGCCAGCGGGTACGGCTGGGTGGTCACGGACAGCCGCAACTGGGCCGCGAGGCGGAGGAACTCCTCCCCGTCGGCGCGGGTGTTCGCGGTCACGCTGCGGACCTGGCGCTCGGCGAACAGGTGCTCGGTGTAGCGCAGCGGGGGCACGTCGGAGAGGTGGATGCCGGCGATCGAGAGCGTGCCGCCGCGGTCCAGCGCGGCCAGCGCGACCGGGACCAGGTCGCCGACCGGGGCGAAGAGGACGGCCGAGTCCAGCTTCTCCGGCGGCGGGTCGGTCGCGTCGCCGGCCGACATCGCGCCCAGCGACAGCGCGAGCGACCGCGCCGCGGCCGACCGGGTCAGCACGTGCACCCGGGCGCCCTCGTGCACCGCGACCTGCGCGACCAGGTGCGCGGACGCGCCGAAGCCGTAGATGCCCAGCCGGCCGCCGGGCGGCAGCGCGGCCCGGCGCAGCGACCGGTAGCCGACGATCCCGGCGCACAGCAGCGGCGCGGCGGTCACGCTGTCGTACCCGGCCGGCAGCCGGTACGCGTACGCCTCGGGGACGACCGCGTGCTCGGCGAACCCGCCGTCGGCGTCCCAGCCGGTGAACTCGGCGGCCACGCACAGGTTCTCCGCGCCGCGCCGGCAGTACCGGCACTTCCCGCAGGTACGGCGCAGCCAGGCGATGCCGATCCGGTCACCGGCGGCGAACCGGGTCGCACCGGCACCGAGGGCGTCCACGGCGCCGACGATCTCGTGCCCGGGCGCGGTGCCGGGCCGGTGTGGCGGCAGATCGCCCTCGGCCAGGTGCAGGTCGGTGCGGCAGACGCCGCAGGCCAGCACCCGGACCCGGACCTCGCCCGGGCCGGGCTCCGGCACCGGTTTGTCCACCAGCAGCAGCGGGTCGCCGGCGATCGGGCCGGGCCGCCGCACCACCCACGCCTTCATACCGGCTATCCTGCCCGCTCGCCGGCCGGGCCTTCTACTGGCGGGTTTCGGACCACCGGGTCGAGGTCTGAATTCCGCCAGGGATAGGCCGGCCCAGCTGGCAGAGTGGTCCCGTGCTCGCCGACTCCGACCTCTGCTACCAGGCCATGCAGAGTCGAGACAGCCGGTTCGACGGCTGGTTCTTCGTGGCCGTGACGTCCACCAAGATCTACTGCCGGCCGAGCTGCCCGGCCGGTCCGCCGAAGCGGGCGAACGTGCGGTTCTACCCGAGCGCCGCGGCCGCGCAGTCGGCCGGGTTCCGGGCCTGCAAGCGGTGCCGTCCGGACGCGACCCCCGGCTCGCCGGAATGGGACATCCGGGCCGACCTGGTCGGCCGCGCGATGCGGCTGATCGGCGACGGCGTGGTCGACCGCGAGGGCGTGACCGGGCTGGCCCGCCGGCTCGGCTTCAGCGAGCGGCACGTGCACCGGCAGCTGGTCGCCGAGGTCGGCGCCGGGCCGATCGCGGTCGCCCGGGCGCAACGGTCGCAGACCGCGCGGGTGCTGCTGGAGACGACCGACCTGGCCATCGCGGACGTCGCGTTCGCCGCCGGGTTCGCCAGCATCCGGCAGTTCAACGACACGATCCGGGAGGTGTTCGCGGTCACCCCGACCGACCTGCGCCGTACCGGAAAGGCCGACCAGGCCACCACCCCGGGCACGATCGTGGTCCGGCTGCCGTACCGGGCGCCGGTCGACCTGCCGGCGCTGTTCGAGTTCCTCGCGATCCGGGCGGTGCCCGGCATCGAGGAATGGGACGGCGGCACCTACCGCCGCAGCGTCGCGCTGCCGCACGGTCCCGGCGTGATCGCGCTGAGCGCCCCGCCCGCCGCCGGGCCCCGGCCGGGTCGGGTCGGCCCGCCTGCCGGCGCCGGGCCCCTCGACGGGGCTGGACAGCTCGGCCGGGCTGGGCAGCTCGGCCGGGCTGGGGCCCTCGACGGCGCCGCACCCGTCGACCGAGCCGGGCAGCTCGACCGGGCCGGACAACCCGACCGGGCTGGGCAACCCGACGGGGCTGGGCAGCTCAGGCGCCGGACCGGGCCGGAGCCGGCCCGGTACGTGCGGTGCGCGCTGCGGCTGGCCGACGTCCGCGATCTGCCGGTGGCCGTGCAGCGCTGCCGGTGGCTGCTCGACCTGGACGCCGACCCGGTCGCGGTGGCCGCGGCGCTCGGCGGCGACCCGCTGCTCGGCCCGCTGGTCGCGGCCAGCCCGGGCCGCCGGGTGCCTGGCCACGTCGACGGCGCCGAGCTGGCCGTCCGGGCGGTGCTCGGCCAGCAGGTCACGGTCGCCGCCGCCCGTACGCTGGCCGGCCGGCTGGTCGCCCGGTTCGGCACCGCGCTGCCCGACCCGGTCGGGTCGATCACCCACCTGTTCCCCGGCCCGGCGACGCTCGCCGCCGCCGAGCTGGCCGGGTTCGGGATGCCGGCCGCGCGGCTGCGGGCCCTGTCCGGGTTGGCGGCCGCGCTGGCTTCCGGCGGCCTGGTCCTCGACCCGGGCGCCGACCGGGCCGCGGTGTACCGGCAGCTGCTCGACCTGCCCGGCATCGGGCCGTGGACCGCCTCGTACGTGACGATGCGCGCGGTCGGCGACCCGGATGTGTTCTTGCCCACAGACGTGGGCGTCCGGCATGCGCTAGACCGGCTCGGCGCCGACTCCGATCCGAAGGCCGCGGCCACGCTGGCTGAACGCTGGCGGCCGTGGCGGTCCTACGCCCTGCTCCACCTCTGGGGCAGTCTCGACAGCAACGGAAGGAACTAGCCGTGTCCCGCTACTTCGCGACGGTCCCGTCGCCGATCGGCTCGCTGCTGCTGGTGAGCGACGGCGAGGCGCTGACCGCGCTGGAGATGGAGCCGCACCGGCCGGAGGTCGCCGGCGGGGCCCGGCCCGACACCGGCCCGCTGCGCGCCGTCATCGAGCAGCTCGAGGCCTACTTCGCCGGCGACCGCACCGACTTCGACCTGCCACTTCGCCCGCACGGCACCGAGTTCCAGCGGCGCGTCTGGGCGGGCCTGGTGGCCATCCCGTACGGCCGGACGACCAGCTACGGCGCGCTCGCGACCGAACTGGGCAACCCGACCGCGTCCCGGGCGGTGGGGCTGGCGAACGGCCGCAACCCGATCGCGGTGATCATCCCGTGCCACCGGGTGATCGGCGCCGACGGCAGCCTGACCGGCTACGGCGGCGGGCTGGACCGCAAGCGCTGGCTGCTCGGCCACGAGGTCGCCACCCTGACCAAGCTCGGGCAGGTCGTTAGCGCGGCATTTCCGGTCGGACTCTGGTAGAGCGACGATCGGGTCGCCAACCGGGCATGTCCGACTAGACTTCGCGGCAGGGTGGTGGTGCGCATGGGGCATCCGCCGGCTGACGCTTGTGTCGCCGACCGGCTCGCCGTGGCGGCCCGGCACGTCCGGGAAGCGCGGGTCGATGACGTGCGCGCCGAGGTCGAGGCTGCCCGCGCCGCCGCCGGCGGGGCGCTCGGCCGCGATGATGCGGTGCTCGCCGGCGTGCTGCTCGCGACCGCGTACCTGAATGTCGACCGGCTGGCCGAAGCCAGCCGGGAGCTGGCCACCGTCCAGCCGCTGCTGCCCGACACCCCGCCGCTGCGGCAGGCCCGCTACCACGCGATCGCCGGCAGCGTCGCGCACGGCCTGGGCAACGAGGCACGTGCCATCTCGGAGCTGATCTGGGCACTGGCCCTGGTGGACGAGAACCAGCCGGCCACCGAGGAGCTGGCCCGGGTGCTCGGCAACTGCTCCGGCGTGCTGGCCCGCACCCAGCTGTTCACCCTGGGGGTCGACGCCGGCGAGCGGGCCATGCAGGCCGCGATCGCCTGCGGCATCCCGGCCGGGCTGTTCCAGTTCCGGGCCGGGGCGGCGAACCTGGCCTGGGCCATCCGGCTGGAGCACCTGCGGCTGCCGAAGGACGCCCAGGAGAAGTGGCAGGCCGCCGCCGGGCAGCTCAGCGCGAGCCTGACCTGGGGCGATGACATGCTGACCCCGCTGTGTGTGGCCCGGACGCACGCCTACCTGGGGCTCGCGGCGGCCCGGCTGGGTGACCCGGTCGAGGCCCGCCGGCAGCTGGCCACCGTCCGGACGATCGAGATCACCGAGCCGACCGAGCACGGCGAGGTCGGGTCGCTGCTGACCCACCTGGAGGGGGCCACCCTGCTGGCCGAGGGCCGGGCCGACGCGGCCGTGCGGATGCTCGCGCCGAGCTGGCCCGAGGTGCGCGACCAGCACCAGCCCCCATGGACCGAGGACGTCGCGTTCCTGCTGGCCCGCGCCGCCGAGGCCACCCACAACAACCGGGACGCGCTGCGCTGGTACGGCGAGGTGCACAAGCGGTACGGCCAGGCCGAGTACGAGGTGGCGCTGGCCCGGGCCGCCGCGGCCCGGCTGGCGGTCGACCGGGAGGCGCTGGTCCGGCGCAGCCGGCAGCTGGAGTCCGACCGCCGGTCCGATCCACTGACCGGGGTGGCCAACCGGCGGGCGCTGGACGAGGAGCTGCGCGAGCGGGTGCCCGGCACCAGCCCAGCCGCCGGCCCGACCACGCTGATCGTCGTCGACGTGGACCACTTCAAGCGGATCAACGACGAGTGCGGCCACCTCACCGGAGACGAGGTGCTGCTCCGGGTGGCCCGGCTGCTGCGCCAGCAGGTGCGCGACGGCGACCTGTGCGCCCGGTTCGGCGGTGACGAGTTCGTCCTGCTGCTGACCGCGACGCTGGCCGAGGCGGGCGACGCGGCGGCCCGGCTGTCCGCGGCGGTGGCCGGCTACGAGTGGGCCACGCTGGCCCCCGGGCTGTCGGTCACGGTCACCTGCGGGCTGGCCCAGAGCACCGCCGCACACACCCCGGCCACCCTGTTCGCCGCGGCCGACGCCGACCTGCTCGCGGCGAAACGGGCCCGGCACCGGCGCAGCGTTTCGGCAACTGCGTCAGGCTGACCCAAAACCTCACACCGAGGTCGGGACGACCTGCTTACACTCCTGCCGGGGAGGAGTGTCGGCATGCTGCAGCAAGCCCAGCAGGACCCGCGGTTGGCCAAGCCCTTGGCCACCGCTGGTGAGCTTGCCCGCGAGGGCCGGGCGGACGAGTTGAAGAAGCTCGCCGCCGGGCTGGAGTCGGACGGCATCCAGGTCCCGCTGGACGAGAAGGTGCTGCTCGGCACGCTGCTCGCGCAGGCCTACGCGAACGCCACGGACTTCCCGGCCGCGCAGGACACGCTCGACGCACTGCAGCCGCTGGTGCCGGCCGCGCGGCGCGCGCTACAGGCCCGGTTCCAGTCGGTCGCCGCCTGGGCCGCGCAGGGGCTGCGGGATGAGGAACGGGCGATCGAGCTCGGCGTCCGGGCGGCCACGCTGGCCGACGACTGCCCGCCGGATGAGGACCTGCTCGCCGCGCTGGGCAACTGCGCGCTCGTGTTCGCGCAGATGCAGCTGTTCCCGCTCGCGGTGGAGACCGGCGAGCGGGCGCTGTCCAGCTTCACGGCCGCCGGCATCCCGGTGGCCCGGCTCCAGTTCCAGCTCGGCTACCTGCATCTGTGCTGGGCGATCCGGCTGGAGCACCTCGGCCTGGTGGAGGAGAGCCGGGCCAAGTGGGTGGAGGCGGTCCGCCGGCTGGACCACGCGCTCGCCGACGGCCGGCTCTCCTCGCTGTTCCGGGCCTGGGCGGCGGCCTGGCGGTCCACCTGCGGGTCCCGGATGGGCCGGATCGAGGAGGCCCGCCGCGACCTGGAGCAGGCCCGGCGCACCCCGGTCCGGCCGCGGAACCCGTCGGTCGAGCGGGCCATCGTGCACGCGGCGGCCACGCTGCTGGTCGCCGAGGGCAAGTTCACCGACGCGCAGGACCAGTTGCTCGCGCTCTGGGGCCCGTCGGTGGAGGCCGGCGCCCGGGTCTGGACCGAGGACGTCGCCTGGCTGCTCGGCCGGGTCGCGCTGTCGGTCGGCAACCATGCCGAGGCGCTGCGCTGGCACCGGGAGATGCACGAGCGGTACGGCCGGGCGCAGTACGACGCGTGGATGAGCCGGGCCACCGCGGCCAGGCTGCGGGTCGAGCAGGAGGCGCTGGTCCGGCGCACCCAGGAACTGGAGTCGGACGTGCTGTCCGACCCGCTGACCGGGGTGCCGAACCGGCGGGCGTTCGACGCGAACCTGCCCCGGCTGGTCGCCGCCGCGCATGCCGGCCACACCCCGCTGACCCTGGCGATCGTCGACATCGACCACTTCAAGCGGATCAACGACAACCACGGGCACACGGTCGGCGACGAGGTGCTGCGGCTGGTGGCCCAGGTGCTGCGCGAGCACTCCCGGGACGCCGACCGGTGCGCCCGGTACGGCGGCGACGAGCTGGTGATCTGCCTGCCGGCCGGGCTGGCCGAGGCGACCACCGCGCTGACCCGGATCGGCCGGAAGATCACCGAGCACCAGTGGGCCGCCGTCGCGCCGGAGCTGGCCGTCTCGGTCAGCACCGGGTTGGCCGAGCTGGGCCCCGGCGACACCGCGACCACCCTGTTCTGGTCCGCCGACCAGAGCCTGCTCACCGCCAAGCGGGCCCGGCAGGCCAGGTTGGCCGGGGCCGAAGCGGCAGCCGATGGTGTACCGCCGGCCCGGGCCCCCTCCCCGTCCAGCTGAGGCGTCAACCCTGAGTGCTTGGCCACGGCTTTGCTGTGTCGTTTGGGTGGCTCCAGGCTGGTCCGGGCCCGGACGGGCCGTTCAACGGTTAGCTTCACCGCATCGGCACCATCCACCGGCGGGCGGCGTCGCTGTCTGACTGCGGCTCGCCTCGTCCCCTCGGGAGGATCGCGTGCGCAGGAGATCCCTGGCCGTCGCCACGATCGGCGTGCTGGCCGCGTCCCTGGTCTCGCTCTCGGCGGCCACTGCCGCCAGCGCGGCCCCGGCCAAGGCAGCAGCCGTACCAAGCAAGGTGCCCTGGCTGTTGCAGCAGCGGGCGGCCGCGGCCAGCGCCGCGGTGGCGCGCAGCGGCCGGCTGTCCACCGCGGCCGTGACCAGCCTGTCCGACGGCGTGCTGGGGGTGCACCCGGACGGCGCGTTCGACCTGGTCGTGCACGCGCTCGGGCCGGTCGGCAAGGCCGAGGCGGCGCAACTGACCGCGCTCGGCGGCACGGTCACCGGCAGCTCGGCCGACTTCGCCGCGGTGCCCGGGGCCACGCTGCCCACCGCCGGGCTGCTGGCGGCGACGGTGCCGGCCAACCGGATCGACGCGGTGGCCGCGCTGCCCTGGGTGGCCGCGATCCGGCCGGCGATCCGGCCGGTGACCGACGCCGGGCCGGTAACCAGCGAGGGCGTCGCGCTGCACCGGACCGACCGGGCGCGCCAGCTCGGCATCACCGGGCGCGGGCAGAAGATCGGTGCGATGTCGGACGGCGTGACCAGCCTGGCCGACTCGGTGGCCAAGGGCGAACTGCCGGCGGACGTGCAGGTGCTCGACCCGGGTGACGGCGACGAGGGCACCGGCATGCTGGAGGAGCTGTACGACGAGGCGCCCGGCGCGAAGCTGCTGTTCGCCGGCACCGGCGAGACACTCGAAGACCACGTGGCCGGGCTGCGCAACCTGGCCGCGGCCGGCGCCAACCTGATCACCGAGGACCTCGCCTTCGACGACGAGCCGGCGTTCCAGCAGGGCCTGACCGCGGCCACGGCCGAGCAGCTCGCCGCGCACGGCGTGTTCTTCAGCTCGTCCGCCGGCAACCTGGGCGCCAAGCACTCGTCCCGGGTGGTCGCCAGCGGCACCGGCACGACCCCGGACGGCGTACCGGCGGCCGGCAACTTCGGCTCCTGCCCGAACGTCCCGGACAACACGGTGAACCTGGGCGGCACCGCCGGCAACACGTTCGACCTGCGGATCGGCGCGGGCGGGCTGTTGCTGGTCACGCTGCAGTGGAGCGAGCCGCGGGCGATCTTCCCGACCCCGGGCCGGGGCGGCTTCACCGACCTCAACCTCTACCTGATGAACGAGACCGGCACCGACTGCCTGGCCAGCAGCGCCAGCGTGCAGGCCAACGGCGTCGGCGACACGCTCGAGCAGCTGATCTGGGAGAACCCGAACCCGGCGGCGACCGCCTTCAAGCTGGTCGTGGACGTGCAGGGCACCTCGACCGCGGTGCGGCCGCCGGTGCTGGACCTGCGCTGGCGCAACGCGGTGGCCGCGGTGGCCAACATCGACACCCCGGACCGGGCCGGCTCGCTGAACCCCGACTCCAACTACCTGGGCGCCGCGACCAGCGCCGCCGCGGTGAACTCCAGTCTGTCCGTCGACCCGACCGCCATCCCGATCGAGACGTTCAGCGCCGGCGGCCCGGTGCAGGTCGGCTCGACCACGCAGTGCCGCAATGGCCGGGCCGGGCCGTGCACCGGCGTCGCCGGCCGGCCGTTCGCCACCAAGGTCGCGCCGACCTGGGCGGCCGCGGACGGCGTCTCGGTCTCCGGCTCCGGCGGCTTCCCCAACCCGGCCACCTGCCCGAGCGCGGTGCAGGGCGGCTGCCGCTTCTTCGGTACGTCCGCGGCGGCACCGTCGGCGGCCGGGGTCGCGGCACTGGTCCGGCAGGAGCTCGGCGGGCGGGTGCCGGCGGCGCTGCTGAACGTGGCGATGGCGGCGCTGGCCGTCGACCGCGGCGACCGCGGCCCGGACAACGTGTTCGGCGCCGGCGTCCTGCAGGCAATCCCGAGGTTCGTCCGGTAACGAACGCCGATCGGGGCGGGCGGCCACGGGACCGGGCGCCCGCCCCGCGGCCCGGGCCGGCCCGGGCCGGCTTGCTAGCTCGCGACGGCCGGCTGCGGGACGACCGCGGCCGGCCGTTTCGGCGCCCGGACCACCTGCGTGATCGTCGCGGCCACCGCGCAGAGCGCCGCCGCGGAGATGAACGCGACGAAGTAGTCGCCGCGCTCGGTCCGGATCAGGCCGGCCAGCGAGGCGGCGGCCGCCGCGCCCAACTGGTGCGCGGCGAACACCCAGCCGAACACCACCGGGCCGCGCTCCCGGCCGAACACCTCGTTGGCCAGCGCCACGGTCGGCGGCACCGTGGCCACCCAGTCCAGGCCGTACACGACGACGAAGCCGAACAGGCCGAGGCTGGCCGAGCCGAGCACCGCCGGCAGCATCAGCAGCGCGACGCCACGCAGGCCGTAGTACCAGAACAGCAGCCGGCGCGGGTCCACCCGGTCGGTCAGCCAGCCGGACGCGATCGTGCCCACCACGTCGAACACGCCGACCAGGGCGAGCAGCCCGGCGGCCGAGGTCTCGGCCACCCCGTGGTCGTGCGCGGCCGGGATCAGGTGCGTGCCGATCAGCCCGTTGGTGGTCGCGCCACAGATCGCGAAGCTGCCGGCGAGCAGCCAGAACGCGCGGGTCCGGGCCGCCTCACCGAGCACCCGCAGCGCGGTGCCGACCGGGTTCGGTGGCGGCGCCGGCGCGACCACCGGCGTGTCCGGCGGTGCCCCGTACGGCAGCAGGCCCAGGTCGGCCGGCGAGTTGCGGAGCAGCAGCGCGACCAGCGGGACGACCAGCAGCGCGCCGGCCGCGACCGTGACCGACGCCCACTGCCACCCGTGGTTGACCGCCAGCCAGGCCAGCAGCGGCAGGAACACCAACTGCCCGGTCGCGCTGGCCGCGGTGAGCGCCCCGACGACCAGGCCGCGCCGGGCCACGAACCAGCGGGTCGCCACGGTCGCCGCCAGCACCGCAGCCATCGCCCCGGTGCCGATCCCGACCACCACGCCCCAGAGCAGCACCAACTGCCAGGGCGCGGTCATGAACACGGTCAGCCCCGACCCGGCCGCGACCAGCAGCAGCGCCAACAGCACCACCCGGCGCACCCCGAACCGGCCCATCGCGGCGGCCGCGAACGGCCCGGCCAGCCCGAACAGCACCAGGTTCACCGAGACCGCCAGCGAGATCGACGTCCGGCTCCAGCCGAACGCGTCCTCCAGCGGCACGATCAGCACCCCCGGCGTGGACCGGAACCCGCTGGCCCCGAGCAGCGTGACGAAGGTGACCCCGGCCACCACCCACGCGTAGTGCCCCCGCCGCCACCTGGTCCGCACCCCGGTCACCGCCACAAACCCAGCAAGCCGATTCCGCCGACCCTCATTCCGGGCCGGGTTCCGGCCCGCCAGCTGACCCGCAGACGACTGGGCGGGCGTCCGGAGGGACGCCCGCCCAGGGTGGCCGCCGGGGGTCAGGCAGCGGCGGGAATGGCCGCGGCGGCGGGTTCGAGGGCCTGGGTGAGGACCTCGGCCACGTCGCTGACCAGGTGGATCGTCAGTGCGTCGCGGATCTCGGCGGGGACGTCGTCCAGGTCCGGGGAGTTGCGGGCCGGCAGGAAGACCTCGGTGAGGCCGGCCCGGTGGGCGGCCAGCAGCTTCTGCTTCACCCCGCCGATCGGCAGCACCCGACCGGTCAGCGAGATCTCGCCGGTCATCCCGACCTCCTTGCGCACCGGCCGGCCGGACAGCAGCGAGGCGATCGCGGTGGTCATCGTCACGCCGGCGGACGGGCCGTCCTTCGGCACCGCGCCGGCCGGGACGTGCAGGTGCAGCCGGTGGTCGCGCAGCCCGTCGACCGGCACGTCCAGCCGCGAGCCGTTCGCCCGCAGGTAGGACAGCGCGATCTGGGCCGACTCCTTCATCACGTCGCCGAGCTGGCCGGTCAGCGTCAGCCCGGACTCGCCCGGGGACGCCGTGGCCTCGACGAACAGCACGTCGCCGCCGGCGCCGGTGACCGCCAGCCCGGTGGAGACGCCGGGCACCGCGGTCCGCTCGGCCGACTCCGGGGTGAACCGTGGCCGGCCCAGGTAGCTGACCAGCTTGTCGGTGCCCACCTCGACCCGGCCCAGCTCCGGCGAGACCGACAGCTCGGTCGCCACCTTGCGCAGCACCCGGGCCAGGGCCCGCTCCAGCTGCCGGACGCCGGCCTCGTGGGTGTGCTCAGCGGCCACCGCCCGGACCGCCTCGTCGGTCACCGAGACCTCGTCAGTGGTCAGCCCGGCCCGGTCCAGCAGCCGGGGCAGCAGGTGGTCGCGGGCGATGCCGACCTTCTCGTCCTCGGTGTAGCCGTCCAGCCGGACCAGCTCCATCCGGTCCAGCAGCGGCTCCGGGATCGCCTCGGCCACGTTCGCGGTGGCCAGGAACAGCACGTCCGAGAGGTCCAGCTCGACCTCCAGGTAGTGGTCCCGGAAGGTGTGGTTCTGGGCCGGGTCGAGCACCTCCAGCAGGGCCGCGGACGGGTCGCCGCGGTAGTCCGAGCCGAGCTTGTCGACCTCGTCCAGCAGCACCACCGGGTTCATCGAGCCGGCCTCCCGGATGGCCCGCACGACCCGGCCCGGCAGGGCTCCCACGTAGGTCCGCCGGTGGCCGCGGATCTCGGCCTCGTCCCGGACGCCACCCAGGGCGACCCGGACGAACTTGCGGCCCAGCGCCCGGGCGACGGACTCGCCGAGCGAGGTCTTGCCGACGCCGGGCGGGCCGACCAGCGCGAGCACCGCGCCGCTGCCCCGGCCGCCCACCACCGACAGGCCGCGCGACGCGCGCCGGGCCCGGACGGCCAGGTGCTCGACGATCCGGTCCTTCACGTCGGTGAGCCCGTAGTGGTCGGCGTCCAGCACCGCGCGGGCGGCTGTCACGTCGGAGTTGTCGTCGGTCCGGGTGGACCAGGGCAGGTCGAGCACGGTGTCCAGCCAGGTCCGGATCCAGCCGGCCTCGGGCGACTGGTCGGACGCCCGCTCCAGCTTGCCCACCTCGCGCAGGGCCGCGGTGCGCACCGCGTCGGGCAGTTCGGCGGCCTCCACCCGGGCCCGGTAGTCACCCTCGCCGTCCGGGTCGTCCTCGCCGAGTTCCTTGCGGATCGCGGCCAGCTGCTGGCGGAGCAGGAACTCGCGCTGGGACTTCTCCATCCCCTCCCGGACGTCGTCCCGGATGGTGCTGGCCACCTCGAGCTCGGCCAGGTGCGCGCGGGCCCACTCCAGCACCTGCTCCAGCCGCTGCGCCACATCGGTGATCTCCAGCAGCGTGGCCTTCTGTTCCAGGTCCAGGTACGGGGCGTAGCCGGCGGTGTCGGCCAGCTCGCCTGGGTCGGTGATCCGCTGCACCGAGTCGATCACCTGCCAGGCGTTGCGCAGCTGCAGCAGCGACAGCACCACCTGCTTGTACTCGCGGGCGAGCTGGGTGGCCCGCTCGCTGGGCTCGTCTTCCACCACGGTCGCCTCCACCCAGAGCGCGGCGCCGGGGCCGTTCACACCGCTGCCGATCCGGGCCCGGGAGACGCCGCGGACCAGCGCGGCCGGCCCGCCGCTGGGCAACTGGCCGACCTGCTCGAGCACGGCGACGGTGCCGACCGCCGGGTAGCGGCCGTCCAGGCGCGGCACGACGAGCAGCCGGGCCGGCGAACTGGCGCCGGGCACCGCGGCCTTGCTGGCGCGGGCGGCGTCAACAGCAGCCTGGGCGGCGGCGTCCAGCTCGACCGGCACGACCATGCCGGGCAGCAGCACACCGTCGGCCAGGGGCAGGACGGGAAGGGTCAGGCTGGTCATGTCCACCTCATCAGAGTTGAGCGTGTTCGGCTCAACGCAGGCGGGCGGCCAGTCTTCCCGCATACCCGGCCTGTTCGCTCAGAGCGAGCACCGCCGGCGGGCACCTCGATCCATCGGCGCCGGACGCCGGCCCGCCCAGCCCGCCCGGCCGACTCAGCCCGGCAGGCTGGTGATCAGCTCCGGGGTGACCCCGGCGACCCCCGGCACCACGACCGTCGCCAGCGCCAGCGCGTCCGGGGCCGGCGGGTATTCCTCGTTCGGCGCCGCGACCAGCACCATCCCGGCCGCCACGGCCGCCCGCAGGCCGTTGCTGGAGTCCTCGACCGCCACGCAGCGGGCCGGCTCGACACCGAGCCGGGCGGCCGCCTCCAGGTAGACGTCCGGCGCCGGCTTGCCCCGCGGCACCTCCTCGCTGGAGACCGCCGCGCCGAACAGGTCGGCCACCCCGGCGGTGGCCAGCACCAGCCGGATCAGCCGGACCGGCGAGGAGCTGGCCACCCCGAGCGGCCAGCGGCCGGCCAGCGCCCGGACCGTCTCGACCGCGCCGGGCAGCAGCGGCACCCCGTCCCGGTACCGGTCGGCCAGCCGGTTGATCACCTCGGCGGCCACCCGCTCCGGCGGGCCCGGCACGCCGACCACCTCGACCAGGTGCCGGGACCACTCCTGGGTGCTCATCCCCTGCAGCGCGGTGGTCGTCTCCGGTGGCCAGGGCCGGCCGGCGTCGGTCGCCAGCCCGCGCCGCACCTCATCCCACACCTGCTCGGACTCGATCAGCACACCGTCCAGGTCGAAGATCACCGCCTGTGGGTCCACGCCGCGAATCATGCCCGGCGGTTGTCCGGGGTTGCCCACTGGCTGTGATCTCGGCCACCCGCAGGTCACCCGACCGAGCGTCCGAGCGCCCTGGCCGAACCGGCCAGTTGGGCAAGTTGACGCTACCGTGCCACATATGGCGGGATTTTCGACGGCGACAACGGTGCGCCGGGTGGGGGACGGCGAGTACCTTGCCGACCTCGACCCGCTCTGGAGCATCGGCACCAAGCCGAACGGTGGCTACCTGCTCGCCACGATGACCCGGGCGGCGCTGGACGTGGCCGGCACCGGATACCCACACCCGGGCGCGGTCAGCGCGCACTTCCTGTCCGCGCCGGCCGCCGGGCCGGTGCAGATCCGGGTACAGCCGCTGCGCCAGGGCCGGTCGGTGGCCCAGCTGCGGACGTCCCTGTACGCGGCCGGCGAGCACTGCGTCGAGGCCCTGGTCAGCTGCGGCACACTGCCGGCCGCCGGGCCGGCCCGCTGGGACGGCGTGCCGGCGGTCGAGCTGCCGGCCGAGGAAGACTGCCTGCTGCTGCCCGGCGAGACGCCCTGGTTCCCGGTGCCGCTGATGACCGTGCTGGCCCAGCGGCTGGACCCGGCCACCGCCGGCTTCACCACCGGCCGGGGCGCCGGCGCCGGCGAGATCCGGGCCTGGCTGCGGTTCGCCGACGGCAGCGAGCCGGACCCGCTCGGCCTGCTCGTCGCCGCCGACTGCCTGCCCCCGGCAACCTTCGATCTGGACCTGGTCGGGTCCTGGGTGCCGACGCTGGAGCTCACCGTGTACGTCCGCGCGGTGCCGGTGCCCGGGCCGCTGCGGGTCCGGCTGAAGGTCCGGCTGATCACCGAGGGCCGGGTGGACGAGCAATGCGATGTCTGGGACAACGCCGGCACGCTGGTCGCCACCGGCCATCAACTCGCCGCGCTGCGCCTGCCGGAGGCCCCGACCAACGCCACGGCAGGCGCCGCCGTGGCCGCGGCTGATTGAGAGGAGACCGTCGCCATGCGGTTACGGAAGTTCGGTCATGACTGCCTGCTGGTTGAGCATGCTGACGCCCGCCTGCTGCTCGACCCTGGGATCTTCGCGTCCGGCTTCGAGGAGTTGACCGGGCTGACCGGGGTGCTCGTCACCCATCAGCACGTCGACCACTGTGACCAGGACCGGTTGCCGGCGCTGCTGGAGCGCAACCCGGCGGCCGTGGTGCATGCCGACGAGGCGACCGCCGGCGGGTTGGCAGACAAGGGCTTCGCGACCAGAACGGTGCGGCACGGCGATGTGCTCGACCTCGGGACGCCGGTGCAGGTGTTCGGCAGCGACCACGCCATGGTCCACCCGGACGTCCCGGTGATCCCGAACGTCGGCTATCTTGTCGCGGATCGGCTGTTCCACCCCGGCGACTCGCTCGTCCCGCCGGATGCGGACGTGCAGATCCTGGGCCTACCCACCGCAGCCCCCTGGATGAAGGCCGCGGAGGTGGTCGACTACCTTCGCGCCGTCCACCCACAGGTGGCCGTGCCGATCCATGAGGCTCTGCTGACCCGTCCAGAGTTGTACTACGGCCTCTTCGAAGGTCTGGCCCCAACCGGCACCCAGGTTCGGGTGCTCGACGGCGGCGAACCCATCGAGATCTAGCCCCGCCGGCCGCCACGCCGGCGGCTTGCATCCCACCCCGCAGGCACCGATAATCGAACATATGTTCGACTCCTCGATGCCCGTCCTGGAACGGGCGCGGATCCCCCGCCCTGTCGCCGGTAGCTGCCCGGATCGAGAAAGCGCCTACATGCATCACGTTGCTGTCCTGACCCTTGCTCTTGCCGCCGCGCGGCACGGCCCAGGCCCGGTCCGCCTGGCCGCGCTGGCCCGCGACGCGGGTGTAGACGTGTTTGCCGAGATCCACGCCGGGTTGGCCGGCAAGGAACGGGCCCGGATCCAGCGCCGGGCCGAGTCGCTTGCCCGCACATCGGTGTTCGCGGTGCTGATGGGCTCGGAGGACTACCCGGCCCGGTTGCTGGCGGCCCGGGCGGCGCCGGCCTTCCTGTTCTGCCGCGGTGTGCGGGGCCTGCTGGCCATGCCCGGGCTGGCGATCTGCGGCTCGGGGGCGGCCAGCGCGAGCGGGGTGGCGGCGGCCCGGGCCTGTGCCGCGGCAGCCGCTGACCTGGGCCTGTGCACGATCGGCGGTGACGCCCCCGGCGTCGGCCTGAGCAGCCACGTCGCCTCGCTGCGGTCCGGCGGCCGGACGGTGCTGGTGGTCGCCGAGGGGATCGAGCGGTTCCGGCTGCGCCGCGGCAAGCTCACCGAAGCCTGGGATCCTGCCCGCACGCTCGTCGTCTCCCCGTTCGCGCCGAGCCAGCGCGCCACCGCGGCCACCGAGACCGTGCAGCACACGGTGATCCTCGGCATGGGTCGGGCCCTGCTGGTGATCGAGCCCCGGGAGACCGGCACCACCCTCGCCACCGGCATGCGCGCGTCGGCCACCGGCCGCCCGGTGCTGGCCATCCCGTCCGCCGGCACCCCGCGCGGCATGGCAATGCTGCTGCGCCGGGGCGCCATCCCCATCCACACCCCCGACGAGCTGACCTCAACCCTGGACACCCTCCCCGACGACCAACCCCGCCGCCACCCACTCCTGATCATCTAAGGGACCGAGCGCTCGCTCGCTCGGGCGAGGTCTGCTCGCGAAGAACGCTCGCCGGGCTCGCTCGCATGTCTGCCCCGGGGCCGAGCCCCGGGAACCCCACGGTGCGGCGACCGGCGGTATCGACGCCAGTCGGGCCGGATGTCGGCTCGCTCGGGCATGTCGGCCCGGTAGCGAGCGAGGCCCGGATCTCCACCGTGCGGCACCCACTGGTTCGGACGCCAGTCTGGCCGGGTGTTCGGGGCCCGGGGGGCTCGGCCCCCGCGGCAGACACGACGGACGGACCCACCGACAAACGGGGACCCAGCAACGGCCGGTAGCCACGGAACCGGACGCCATACCCGACAGGAACCGACCGCACCGCGGGGTTCCCGGGGGCTCGGCCCCCGGGGCAGACATGCGAGCGAGCCGGCAAGCGCTCTCCGCGAGCAGAGCTCGCCCGAGCGAGCCCCCGGGGCAGACATGACCGACGGGTCCACCGGCAAACGGGGAGCCAACGACGGGCTGTCGCCACGGAACCGAACGCCGCACCCAAGGCGAACCGACCGCACCGCGGGGCCCGCGGGGGCTCGGCCCCCGCGGCAGACATGACGGACGGGTCCACCGGCAAACGGGGAGCCAACGACGGGCTGTCGCCACGGAACCGGACGCCGCACCCAAGGCGAACCGACCGCACCGCGGGGCCCGCGGGGGCTCGGCCCCCGCGGCAGACATGACGGATGGGCCCACCCGGCGAAGCAGGGTGAACCCAGCCCATCCGTGGGCGAGGGGGGAGTTGAACCCCCACGTCCTTACGGACACACGGACCTGAACCGTGCGCGTCTGCCATTCCGCCACTCGCCCAAGCGGCGCGTGGAAGGGTAGCACGCGACCGGGTTGCGCCCTGGTGGGATTGATCCTGCACTGCGTGGCCACGGCTACCATCGGGGCCAACAGTCCGAGGAGGAATCCCCCGTGGGTGTGCTGCAGCGCTTCGAGCGGCGCCTAGAGGGCCTCGTCGGCACTGCCTTCGCCCGGATCTTCAAGGGCCAGGTCGAGCCGGTCGAGGTGGCGAAGGCACTGCAACGTGAGGCCGAGGCCCAACGAGCCATAGTGGGAACGGACCGGATACTGGTGCCGAACCGGTATGTGGTCGAGCTCGGCCCAAGCGACCATGAACGGCTCGCTCCGTGGGAGACCCAGCTCACGAACACACTGGCCGAGATGGTGCAGGAGTACGTCGACGACGAAGGCTGGTCGACGTTTGGCGATATCGAAGTTCACCTCGACCGCAACGACGACTTCCGGACCGGGATGTTCACTGTGAGCAGCAGCGTGGATCCGAACGCCGGCCCCCGGCGCCGCCCGTACAACTCGTTGAGCATGCCGGCGGTGCCCGCCGCGCAGAGCCAGGCGGGTCCCGGCGGGTACGGCGGCGGCTACGCCGATGGCTACGGCGGGTATCAGCAGCAGGACGGGTACGGCGGGGGTGGCCAGCCCGGCTACGCCGACCCGTATGCGGACCCGTACGGGCAGCAGCAGCCGGAGCAGCAGCCGGCGGCGGGGGTGCCGCCGCCGTACCAGCGCAGCCGGGTGCGGCACATCCTGACGGTGGACGGCAGCGAGCTCTGGCACGAGTTGCAGGCCGGCAGCAACGTGATCGGCCGCGGTCAGGACGCGGACCTGCGGCTGCCGGACACCGGGGTGTCCCGCCGGCACATCGACATCCGGTTCGACGGCGCGGTGGCCGTGCTGCATGACTTGGGCTCGACTAACGGGACGACGGTGAACGGCCACCGGGCGCAGAGCTGGCAGTTGCAGCATGGCGATGTGATCCGGCTCGGTCACACCGTGCTGGTGTACCGCCAGGACGCGGCATGAGCACGCCCGACCGTGTCACTCCGGGTGCGGACCGTGCCACTCCGCGGGTGCAGCGCGCCGCTCCGCACGTGCGGCGGGCCCGCGAGGGCGCTGGATGAACGCTCCGATCGTCGTCCAGGTCCTGCGGTTCGGGTTCCTGGCGCTGCTCTGGATCTTCATCTTCGCTACGCTGCGCGTGATTCGGGCCGACCTGTTCGGCGCGGGCCAGCCCCGGGTGGCCGTGCCGGGGGTCCCCGCCCGGCCGGCGCCGGCCCGGCCGAAGCCAAAGCGGAAGGGAAAAGCCGCCACCCAGCTCGTGGTCACCGAAGGCGGCCTCGCCGGCACCCGCATCACGCTGGGCGAGCAGCCGATCATGATCGGGCGGGCGAACGACTCGACGCTTGTCTTGACCGATGACTACGCGAGCACCCGGCACGCGCGGTTGACCAGCAAGGACGGCGACTGGTACGTGGAGGACCTCGGATCCACCAACGGCACCTATCTGGATCGGGACAAGGTCTCCGGCCCGACCCTGGTGCCACCCGGCCTGGCGATCAGGATCGGCAAGACCGTTATCGAGCTGCGGTCCTGAGCCCGATGAGTCTCGCGCTGCGCTATGCCGCCCGGTCCGACCGTGGGCTGATCCGGGACGGCAATGAGGACTCTGTATATGCCGGGCCGCGGCTGCTGGCCGTGGCTGACGGCATGGGCGGCCATGTCGCCGGCGAGGTGGCGAGCAAGATCGTGATCGGGGCGCTGGCCCGGCTGGACGAGGACCGGCCGACCGACGACCCGATCACCGAGCTGCGCGACGCCACCGAGGACGCGAACGAGCACCTGCGCCAGCTGGTCGTCCAGGATCCGAACCTGGAGGGCATGGGCACCACGCTGACCGCGATGCTGTTCCTGGGCAGCCGGATCGGCCTGGTGCACGTCGGCGACTCGCGGGCGTACCTGCTGCGCGGCGGCCAGCTGATGCAGATCACCCACGACGACACGTTCGTCCAGGCGCTGATCGACGAGGGCCGGCTGACCGAGGAGGAGGCGTCCAGCCATCCGCAGCGGTCGCTGATCCTGCGCGCGCTGAACGGCACCGACGTGGAGCCGGACCTGTCGATCAGGGAGGCCCGGATCGGCGACCGGTACCTGCTCTGCACGGACGGGCTGTCCGGCGTGGTGTCGGCGGAGACGATGCTGGAGGCGCTGCACATCCCGGACCCGCAGCAGTGCGCCGACCATCTGGTCGAGCTGGCGCTGCGCGGGGGCGGGCCGGACAACGTCACCTGCATCGTCGCCGACGTCATCGACGTGGAGTACGGCGACGACGCCCCGGTCGTGGATGGCGCGGCCGGCGGCAACATCGGCCAGCGCGACCCGGCGGACAGCCCGGCGGCCCGGGCGGCGGCCAGCCAGCGGCAGAGCCGGTTGTCCCCGCCGGACGACGGGCCGGTCCGCCGCCGGCGGCGCCGCTCGCTGCTGTTCGCGCTGATCGTTCTGGTGGTGCTGGCCGGCGGCCTGTACGGGCTGTACCGGTGGACCCAGACGCAGTACTTCGTCGGCGCGGACGGCGACGAGGTGGCGGTGTACCAGGGCGTGAACGCGGCGGTCGGCCCGGTGAAGCTGTACTCGGTGGTGCACACCAGCGGGCTCTGGCTGGACGACCTGCAGCAGGTGGCGCGCCGGCAGGTGGAGAGCGGGATCGGCGCGGCGAACCGGTCCGAGGCGGATCGCATACTGTCCAACCTGGACGGTCAGACGCTGCCGACGTGCCAGTCGCTGGCCACGCCGCCGCCGAGCCCCACCCCGTCCCCGACGCCGGCGAAGACCACCCCGAAGTCGACCGCCAAGCCGCCGGCGAAGACCACCCCGCCGGCGCGCACCACGCCGCCGGCCACCACCGTCACGCCGACCCCGACCGACCAGCCGATCCCAGGGCAGGATTGCCGGGAGCCACACTGATGGCGGCACCCAATCCGACCGCCGTACCACGCCGCCGGGGCGTGGAGTTGGCCCTGCTGCTGTTCGCCGTGCTGCTCGTGGTCATCGCTGACACCATCGTGGACGCCACCCTGAACGACCGGGTCGGCTCGGATGTGATCACCTACGGGCTGGGCTTCGCGCTGATCTACGCGGTGGCACACGTGGCGGTGCGCTGGCTGGCCCCGTACGCGGACCCGGTGATCCTGCCGGCGGTGGCGCTGCTGAACGGGCTCGGGCTGGTGCTGATCCGCCGGCTGGATATGGCCGAGGCGGAGAACGACCGCCGGCTGGGCCGGACCATCGAGACCGGCGCTGCCGGCGTCCAGGTGGTGTGGACGTGCATCGGGTTGGCCCTGTTCGTGGCCGTGCTGCTGGTGGTGCGCGATCATCGCGCGCTGTCCCGGTACGCGTACACGCTGGCCGCGGCGGGGCTGGCCTTCCTGGCCCTGCCGGCGATCCTGCCGGCCCGGTTCAGCGAGGTGAACGGCGCCAAGATCTGGATCCTGGTGGCCGGCTTCTCGATCCAGCCGGGCGAGTTCGCGAAGCTCGCGCTGATGATCTTCTTCGCCGCGTTCCTGGTGCAGAAACGGGACGTGCTGTCGCTGGCCAGCCGCCGGTTCATCGGCATCGACCTGCCCCGCGGCCGCGACCTGGGCCCGGTGCTGGTGGCCTGGGGGATGTCGGTGCTGGTGCTGGTCCGGGAGAAGGACCTGGGCACCTCGCTGCTGTTCTTCGGCATGTTCGTGGTGATGATCTACATCGCCACCGAGCGGACGTCCTGGCTGCTGATCGGCATCACCCTGTTCATCGGCGGTGCCTACCTGGCCTACCTGCAGTTCGGGCACGTGCAGCAGCGGGTGGCGATCTGGCTGCACCCGTTCAAGTACCGCAACGACGAGGGCTACCAGATCGTCCAGTCGCTGTTCGGGCTCGGCACCGGCGGGCTGTTCGGCACCGGTCTCGGCGGTGGCCGGCCGGACACCGTGCCGTTCGCCCGGACCGACTTCATCATCGCCACGGTCGGCGAGGAGCTGGGCCTGTTCGGGTTGGTCGCGCTGCTCGGCCTGTACGCGCTGATCGTGTCCCGCGGGTTCCGGGCGGCGCTGACCGTGCGTGACTCGTTCGGCAAGCTGCTGGCCGCGGGGCTGTCGTTCACACTGGCGTTCCAGGTGTTCATCGTGGTCGGCGGCGTCACCAAGCTGATCCCGCTGACCGGCCTGACCACCCCCTTCCTCTCTTATGGCGGTTCATCTCTGGTGGCCAACTTCGCGCTGATCGCCCTGCTGCTGCGCATCTCGGACGCGTCCCGCCGGCCACCCGCGCCGGCCACGCCGAGACCGCCGCTGGCCGAGGCGGTCACCGAGGTGGTGAGCCGGTGAACCGGCCGCTGCGCAGGGTGTCCATCGCCGCGCTGATCCTGTTCGGGCTGCTGGTGGCGAACGCGAACTACGTGCAGGTGTTCGAGGGCGACAACCTGCGCACCGACTCGGGCAACACCCGGGTGCTGCTGGACGAGTACGAGCGGCAGCGCGGCGCGATCGTGGTGGACGGGAAGTCCCTCGCGGAGTCCCGGCCGACCAACGACAAGCTGAAGTACCTGCGCACGTACCCGTTCAAGGCCGCCTACGCGCCGGCCACCGGTTTCTACTCGCTGATCTACGGCGCCACCGGGATCGAGCAGACCGACAACGACCTGCTCACCGGCAGCGACAACCGGCTGTTCACCCGGCGCCTGTCCGACCTGCTCACCGGCCGCGACCCGCGCGGCGGCAACGTCGTGCTGACGCTGAACCGGCAGGCCCAGGAGACCGCGTACAAGGAGCTGGCCGGGCGGCGCGGCGCGGTCGTCGCGCTGGACCCACGCAGCGGCGCGATCCTGGCCATGGTCAGCTCGCCGTCGTACGACCCGACGCTGCTCTCGTCGCACGACCCGACCGCGATCCGCGCCAACTACGACAAGCTCACCTCGGACGTCGACGCGCCGATGCTGGACCGGGCGATCAACCAGGCCTACCCGCCCGGCTCCACCTTCAAGGTGATCGTCTCGGCGGCCGCGCTGCAGAACGGCCGTACCCCGGACACCGTGCTGGACTGCCCGCACCGGTTGAAGCTGCCGCAGTCGACCAAGGAGCTCAAGAACTTCGGGGACGAGACCTGCGGCGCCGACCGGGTGCCGCTGATCACCGCGTTCACCAACTCGTTCAACACGGCGTTCGCGAAGCTCGGGATGGACCTGGGTGAGTCGACGATCCGCCGGCAGGCGGAGGCGTTCGGGATCAGCGACAAGGGCTTCAGCATGCCGCTGGACGTGTCCGGCAGCTCGGTCGGCCCGATCACCGACCAGGCGGCGCTGGCCCAGTCCTCGATCGGCCAGCGGGACGTCAAGCTCACCCCGCTGCAGGGCGCGATGATCGCCGGCGCGGTCGCCAACCGGGGCCTGCTGATGAAGCCGTACCTGGTCAAGGAACTGCAGGCGCCGGACCTGTCCGTACTGGACTCGACCAAGCCGGAGCCGCTGAACCCGGACCAGCCGCAGGCCATCCCGGCCGAAGTGGCCGGCCAGCTCACCACGATGATGACCAGCGTCGTGAACAACGGCACCGGCAAGAAGGCCCAGATCGAGAACGTCCAGGTGGCCGGCAAGACCGGCACGGCCGAGAACGCGCCGGGCAAGCAGCCGCACGCCTGGTTCATCGGGTTCGCGCCGGCCGACAACCCGACGGTCGCGGTCGCGGTGGTGATCGAGAACGCCGGCAACGAGAACAGCGAGGCGACCGGTGGCGAGGCGTCCGCGCCGATCGCCCGCGACGTGATCAAGGCCATCCTCGGCAGCCAACGCGGGGGCGGGTGAGATCGTCGTGCTCGCCCAGGACGCCCTGCTCGGCGATCGCTACCGGCTCACCAGCCGGATCGCCATCGGCGGCATGGGCGAGGTCTGGCGAGCGGAAGACATGGTGCTGAACCGCACCGTCGCGGTGAAGGTGCTCAAGAGCGAGCTGACCAGCGACCCGACGTTCCTGGCCCGGTTCCGGGCCGAGGCGCGGACCACCGCGGCGCTGGCCCACCCGGGCATCGCGAACGTCTTCGACTACGGCGAGGCGGTGCTCGGCGGCCCCGGTGGGCTGCGCACCGCGTACCTGGTGATGGAGCACGTGGAAGGCGAGCCGCTGTCCGCGATCCTGGCCCGCGAGGTGCGGCTGACCCCGCCGCGGACGCTGGACATCGTCTGGCAGGCGGCCACCGCGCTGGACGTCGCGCACCGCACCGGCATCGCGCACCGGGACGTGAAGCCGGGCAACCTGCTGGTCCGCCCGGACGGGGTGGTGAAGGTCACCGACTTCGGCATCGCCCGGGTGGCCGACTCGGTACCGCTGACCCAGAACGGGATGGTCGTCGGCACCGCCCAGTATTTCTCCCCGGAGCAGGCCGAGGGCCGGGCGGTGACCGCGGCCAGCGACGTCTACTCCCTCGGCGTGGTCGCGTACGAATGCCTGGCCGGCCGGCTGCCGTTCGTCGCGGATACCGCGGTCGCGGTCGCCGTGATGCAGATCCGGGACACGCCGCCGCCGCTGCCGAACGACGTCCCGCCGACCGTGCGCGAGCTGGTCGCCCGGGCGATGGCGAAGGACCCACGGCACCGGTACGGCACCGGCGGCGAGTTCGCCGCGGCGGTCCGCGCGGTGCAGGAGCGGCCGTACGACGACCCGAACACGGTGGTCCCGGTGCCGCTCGGCGGCGGTGTGGCCGGCCCGCTGCCCGGCCAGCCCGGGCACCCCGGCCAGCCTGGACACCCCAGCCAGCCCGGCGCTCCGCCGCCGACCGGCGGGATCGGCGGGATCGCCCCGTCCGGCCTGACCGGCGCGCCAGCCGGCATGGGCGGCGCGGTACCACCCACCCCGAACCGGACCGGCCCCATCGGCCCGCCCGGCCCGCCCACACTCGGGCCACCCGGGCCGGGTGGGCCCGGCTGGCCGGGCGGCGGCGTCACCGGCGGGTCGGCCGCCGGGCCGACGGCCGGCGGCATGCACGACCACGGCGCCGGCATCGGTCCGGGCGGTGCCGGCGGACCGACCGGCACCCCGGCCGGGGTCGGCCCAGGCAGCACGGGCCCGGGAGGTCCGGGAGGCCAAGGTGGGCCGGGCGGCCAGGGCGGGCAGGCGGGGATGCCGGCCGGGCCGCCGAGTGCCGCCGGGCCGGCGGGCATGCCTGGTACCGGAGGCGGTCCCGGCGCGCCGGCGGGCACCGGCACGGCCGGCGTGCCGCCCCGGACCGGGATCGGGCCGGCGTATCCGGTGCACCCGTCCAGCCACCTCACCCCGGCCGGCGCACCGGTGCCGTACCGGCGGACGCCGCGCTGGCCGGTCTGGGTGGCCGCGTTGATCGTCGCGCTGCTGGTCGCCGCCGGCGCGGTCACGCTGATCAAGGTCCGGCACGGTTCGAACAGCTCGGACGGGCGGCCGCGACCAGCCCCGTCCGATCAGGGCGCTCCAGCCGGCCCGAACCAACCCGGGCCCAAGCAGCCCGGGCCGAACCAGCCCGGCCAGCTGAGCACACCGGCCAGCACGCCGAGCTACGGCGGGGTACCGGCGGACACCGTCGCACCCCCGGCCGACAGCGACCGGGACGACGGCTTCGTGCTGGTCACGCCGTCGGACTACATCGGTCAGAATCAGGAAATCGTGGTCCGCCAGCTCACCGCACTGGGGCTGCTCACCCACGTTGAGAATGCTGCGGAAGGATCTG
The DNA here is from genome assembly GCA_963714145.1 of uncultured Actinomycetota bacterium. Taxonomy (GTDB): domain Bacteria; phylum Actinomycetota; class Actinomycetes; order Mycobacteriales; family CADCTP01; genus JBBWZH01. The sequence goes on from OY970235.1 coordinate 7,482,498, forward strand.
CGGGGCCGGCCGGCACGGTCGCCAAGCTGTATCCGACCGGAAAAGTTCGCCGACACACGCTCATCACGGTGTTCGCGATCCGCACGGATCGCTCCCGGAACAGGTAAGGACGACTGAGACCCTCATGACCATGCCACGGCTGCTGGGATCGCGATACGAGATCGGTGAGGTGCTGGGCTACGGCGGGATGGCCGAAGTGCACCTGGGCCGCGACGTACGCCTCGGCCGCGAGGTCGCGGTCAAGGTGCTGCGCGCGGACCTGGCGCGGGACCCGTCGTTCCAGACCCGGTTCCGCCGCGAGGCACAGGCAGCCGCGTCGCTGAACCACCCGGCGATCGTGGCGGTGTACGACACCGGGGAGGACTCGGCGGTCGCCGGCGCCACCCCGTACATCGTGATGGAGTACGTCGAGGGCCGGACGGTTCGCGACATCCTCAAGGCCGAGGGCCGGATCATGCCGCGCCGGGCGATGGAGATCACCGCCGACGTCTGCGCCGCGCTGGACTTCAGCCACCGCAACGGCATCGTGCACCGGGACGTGAAGCCGGGCAACGTGATGATCACCCTGGCCGGTGCGGTCAAGGTGATGGACTTCGGCATCGCCCGCGCGGCCGCCGATGCCGGCGCGACGGTGACCGCGACCGCCGCCGTGATCGGTACCGCGCAGTACCTCTCGCCGGAGCAGGCCCGCGGCGAGAACGTGGACGCCCGCTCGGACGTGTACTCCACCGGCTGCATGCTGTACGAGCTGATCACCGGGCACCCACCGTTCACCGGCGATTCGCCGGTCGCGGTCGCCTACCAGCACGTCCGGGAGATGGCACCGCCGCCGAGCTCGTCCAACCCGGACGTGCCGCCGGAGCTGGACGCGATCGTGATGAAGTCGATGGCGAAGAACCCGGCGAACCGGTACCAGACCGCCGCCGAGATGCGGGCCGACCTGGTCCGTGCGATCAACGGCCGGCCGGTGTCGGCGGAGCCGGTGCTGTCCGACGAGGAGCGCACCACCATCCTCGGCGGCCCGGCCGGCACCGGCATGACCACCGCCGGCTACCAGAACTACGGCCAGCGCGGCCGCACCCCGCCGGAGCCGCAGCGGCGCAACCGGACGATCGGCTGGATCGCGCTGGCCGTCGCCGTGCTGCTGGTGTTCGTGCTGGCCGCGTTCCTGACCTCCCGGCTGCTCGGCAACAAGACCTCCACGGTCGCGGTGCCGAACCTGGTCGGCAAGACCAAGGCCGCCGCCGACCAGCAACTGCGCGACGAGAAGCTGGTCCCGAACTTCGCCGTCCAGGCGTCCACACCGGATCAGAAGGACAAGGTGCTCAGCACCGACCCGCCGGCCGGTATCTCGCTCAAGGAGGGCAGCACGGTCACCGTCGCCATCGGCGGCGGCCCGGCCAGCGTGACCGTGCCGCCGCTGGACGGGCTGAGCTTCGAACAGGCCCGCGGCCAGCTGATCGCCGCCAACCTCGGGGTGAAGCGGAACGACGTGGACAGCGACAAGCTGGTCGGCACCGTGCTCGACAGCAACCCGAAGGCCGGTACCCGGGTCTCCGTGGGCCAGGTCGTCACGCTGAACGTGAGCAACGGCAAGGTCGCGATCCCGAACGTGATCGGCCAGACCGCGTCCGAGGCCAAGGCGACGCTGAACCAGAAGGGCTTCTTCAACGTCACGGTCAGCACCCAGGTGCCGAACGACGACTTCACCCCAGGCACCGTGTTCGACCAGAGCCCGGTCGGCGGCTCCAAGGCCACCACCGATCAGAAAATCACGATCGTGGTGGCGAAGCAGAAGCCGGTGATCACCACGCCGCCGACCACCCCGCCGACGACGCCGCCGACCACGCCACCGCCGTCCAGCACGACCCCGGCCCCGACGACCACACCGCCACCCCCGTGAGCTGAACCCAGCCAGCCGTCGGGCCGGCTCCCCGCTGTGGGAGCCGGCCCGATCGCTGTCTGGTGGGTGGCTGTCCGGCGAGTGGCAAGTCCGGCGGGGTGCAGTCCGGCGGGGTGGCGGGGTAGCGGTCCGGCGGGGTGGCTGTCCGGCGGGATGTCTAGACGGGGGCGAACGCCGCCAGGCGCAGCGTCTCCACCTCGGCGGCGAGCGCCGGCGCGCGGTCGAGCGCGGTCCGGTCGCCGCAGGCGGCCAGCCAGTTCGCCAGCATCAGGTGGCCGCCCTGGGTGAGCACCGACTCCGGGTGGAACTGCACGCCCTCGATCGGCAGCGTGCGGTGCCGCATCGCCATCACCACGCCGGACGCGGTCCGCGCGGTCACCTCGATCTCGTCCGGCAGGGTCGGCTCGAGCACCGCGAGCGAGTGGTACCGGGTCGCGATGAACGGCTCGGGCAGCCCGGCCAGCACCCCCTGCCCGGTGTGGTGCACCTCGCTGGTCTTGCCGTGCAGCAGCTCCGGTGCCCGGCACACGGTGCCGCCGAACGCCACCCCGATCGCCTGGTGCCCCAGACAGACACCGAACAGCGGCAGCCGCTGCTCGGCGCACGCGGTCACGACCCGCACGCTGACCCCGGCGTCCTCGGGCGTCCCCGGCCCCGGGCTGATCAGCACACCGGCGAGGTCGAGCCCGGCCAGCTCGGCCGGGTCGACCGCGTCGTTGCGCCGGACCACGCTGTCGGCGCCGAGCTGGGCCAGGTACTGCACCAGGTTGTAGACGAAGCTGTCGTAGTTGTCGACGACAAGGATGCGGGTCACCGCGGCTGCCTCACTGGTTGACGGTCACTTCGTTGAAGGGCAACCGCGGTTCGACCCACGGGAAGATCACGAACAGCAGCAGCGCCACCACGATCCCGATCAGCAGCGCCGACTGGATCACCTTCAACATCAGGCTGCCCGGCAGCTTGTGCCAGATCCACGTGTACATCCCGTCACCCCTGCAGCGCGGGCGGATCGCCCTGACTCTTCGGCCACGGCTTGCCCTCGAGTTGGCCGTGGATGATCAGCCGCTGCCGGGCGGAGAACTTCGGGTGGCAGGTGGTCAGCGTGATGAACGGGTACTGCGCCTGCGCGGTCGGCGGCCGGCCCGGCACCGGCCGGACCACGTCCACGTCGGTCGGGGCGACGATCTGCTTGCCCGGGATGCCGAGGGTGCCGTGCGCGGTGTCGCCGGTGGCCTTGTCGCCCAGCACCCGGTACGTGTACCAGAACGACTTGGTCTCGATCACGATCGCGTCGCCGGCCCGCAGCTTGTCCAGGTTGAGGAAGGGCGACCCCTTGCCGACCCGGTGCCCGGCGATCGAGAAGTTGCCCACCTGGCCGGGCAGCGCGCTGGTCGGGTAGTGCCCGGGGCCCTCCGCCAACTGGTTCGCGCCGGTGCCCTCGACCACGGTGAACACGTAGTCCGGGCCGAACGCGGGGATGTAGATATTGGCGATGCCCTTGCCCAGCGGGATGCGGGTGACCTTCGTTCCCGGCTTCGCCGGGCCGCTCGGTGGCGCGGTCACCAGCGGGTCGTCGCCCTGCTCCCAGTCCTTCTGCAGCGTGGTGCTGAGCTTGTGCTGGGTCCGGCTGTTGAACAGGTCGGTGACCCAGAGCTCGTACACCACGAACAGCAGCACGACCAGGCCAAGCGTGATCATGGTCTGGCCGGCGCCGCGGATGCCCGTGCGGATCCGGTCACCCCGCGTCTTCGGGGTCTTCGGCGGCTTGGGCGGCCCGCTGCCGGCGCCCCCGCTGCGGCTGCTGGCCCGGGCCCGGGCCTGCTCCACGGCCGCCGGGGTGATCGCGACCCGGCGCTGGTCCGGCGAGCCGTGCTCGTCGGCGGCGTCCTCGTCCGGCCGGGTACGGCGGCTCCGCCGCGGCAGGCTGCGCCGTGCGTCGACCTCGCCGCCGTCGGACCACATCCCGATATCGAACGGGCCGAGTACCTCGGTCGGGCCTTCCTCGTACCGGTCCGGGCGCGGTCGAGAGTCGGCCGGCGCGGGCGGGTAGCCGTTGCCCGCCAACGGCTCAGCCGGCGCTGGCTGCCGTTCCGGCCGGACCTCCGGCTCGAGCAGGAGGTCCGGCGCGGGCCGGATCTCCTGCCGGGACAGCAACCGGCTCGGCAGCAGCGCGTCGACCAGCGCCTGCCCGGGACCGGGCGAACCGGCCGCCTCGGCCGCGCTCCCGGGCCATGGGGCGTCGGCGGCCGGGGGCACCCTGGCCGGCGCGCTGAACGCGTCGAACGGCATCGGGCCGGCCGGAGCGGCCGGAGCCGGAGCCGGAGGTGGTGCCGGCTCGGTGGCCGCGGCAGCACTGTTCGAGCTGACCGGCGGCAGCGTCGTGGACGGACGCTGCGGCAGCGGCCAGGCCTCGTCTGCCGGCTCGTCGGCACCGGTGCGGTCGTCCCCGAAGGTGGGCCGGATCCGGCTGACCGACGGCCGGCTGGTGAGCGGGAACGCCGCCGGACCGGACGCCTCGAACAACGGCGGGCCGCCCGGCTGCACGGTCGTACCCGGCGGCTCCTGCGGCGTCCGCTTCGGCAACACCGCCGGCGCCGCACCGACATTCCCAGCCGGCCCGGACTCCCGAACGGGCGCGGGATTCGCCGCCGCGGAACCGACCGGCCCGACCGCCGGCTCGGGCTTCTCCACGAACCACGGCCAGGCCGCCGGGGCGGCCGCCGCCGGCTGTCCAGCGTCAGCAGACTGTGCGGCGGCCTGGTCCGCCGCGGCGGCGGCGGCGAGCACGGTCTGATCGGGCCGGATCACGACGGTCTCATCCGACACCGAGGTCGCCACCGGGGCAGCGCCGACATGCGGCCGCGCCACAAACTGGTCCGGGTCGACCGCGATCACCATCGTCGCGTCCGACCCGAGATCCGGCGACCCCGGCTCGACCGGCACCGACTCCGCAGCAGCCACCGACTCAACCAGACGACCACCGGCAGCCGACTCCGGTGGACCACTGCTGGCCACCGACCCAACCGGACCGCTGCTGGCCACCGACCCAACCGGACCGCTGCTGGCCACCGACTCAACCGGACGACCGCTGGCGACCGACTCCGATGGACTACTACTGGCCACCGACTCAACCGGATCGCTGCTGGCAGCCGACTCAACCGGAGGGCTGGTGGCAGCTGGCTCGGCTGGGCCATCCGGCACCGCCCGGCCATCCGGCACCGCCGGGTCGGTCGGGACCGGCTCGGCCGGCACCAGTTCGACGGGACGTCCCGGTGCCGACTCTACTGCCGGCACCGCCGGCGGGTCGGCCGGCGTCGACCGGTCCGCGCCCGCCTCGCCAAGCTCCGGAGCCGAAGCCGAAGCCACGGCGTCCGCCTCGGCGCTGGCTCGCGCGCCGAGCAGCGCGTCCACGGAACCGGGCAGAGCCGTCGGTTCAACCGGCGGCAGGCCGGCCGGCGTCGACCGGCCCGCTCCCGCCTCGCCAGGCTGCGGGGCCGGAGCCGGAGCGTCCGCCCCGGAGCCGGGGCCTCGGGCGCCGGGCAGCGCATCCCCGGAACCGGTCAACGCCGTTGGCAGCGCGGTCACTGTGGTCGGCTCGTCCACCGCCGCAGCGGCGGCTTCGGCCGCTGCCGACCCTGGTCCGTTGGGTGGCATCGACCCGCCGTCCGGGCGGCCGGCGGTCCCGGCGAACCGCTCTGCCCAGGCGGAGCTCGCCCTCCGCGCCGCAGCAGCGGACGGACCGCTCTCCGCCGGCTCAGCCGCCGGCGTCCCAACCGGACCCGCCCCGGCCGATGCGGCTTCCGACGGCGGAGCGTCGGTGGCGCCCGACCTGCCGGTCCCGACCTCGGCAACCAGCCCCACCGGCTCGGCGCCCACCCGCTCAGCGCCCACCGAGCCGGGGCCAACCGGCTCGGGGCCCGGCGTATCGGCAGGCCCGACAGCGTCGACCGCCCCGGCGGGGGCCTCGGCGTGACCCTCAGTCGCTGGCACCGGACCGACCGGCCGCTGGGCAGCCGGTTCCCGGGGAACGGCGGCGGATGCGCGGGCGGCGGCGAAGAAGCGAGCCGGCCGGGCCGTGACCGTGGTCGGTTCGTCGGCCAGCGCGGGTGCGCCGGCAGCGGCCGGCACGGCGGGTGCGGCCGCGGGTGTGACGCCGACGTCCTCCCAGGTGATCGGATCGTCCGCACCCGGACCCGCGGCGTGGCCGGCAACCGGGCCGGCGACCAGTGGGTCGACTGTCCCCGGGCCAGCCGCGTCAACCAGCCCCGGATCAGCCATCTGCAGATCAGCAGCCCCCGGACCAGGCCCCACCGGATCGGCAACCTCCGGATCGACGCCCGCCGGATCGACGGCCTCCGGTTTGTTCACCGGGGCCTCGTCCGGGGCAGCCGCCTCTGGCGCGGCGTCGAGGTGTCCGTTCAGCTCGGCGGGCGGCCCCTCATCGGTGGCCGCGCCGGCCTGTTCGTCCTGTACCCCCCGAACCCAATCGGGCGGCATCCACACACTCACTCAGGCACCGCCTCCGCGTAACTGAGCCGGAGCGGGCCGTCATAGCCCGGGAGGGTCACCTCGCGCTCGTCCTTCACCTCGTAACCGAGCCCGAAATATTGCACGGCTTGCCGGTAGAGCGTGACGCCGGGCTGTCTGGCCAGCGCCGCTCGCAGGCGGGCCGCGTCACCGATCGCGGTCACCCGGAACGGTGGAGAGTAGGTACGGCCATAAAGCAGGAGAGTGTTGCCCACACACCGTACCGCGCCGGTGGCGGTCACCCGCTGCCCCATGATCGACATGGCGTCCGCGCCGCCGACCCAGAGCGCGTTCACCACCGCCTGCACATCCTGCTGGTGCACGATCACGTCGTCGGGGCGGGCGCCGTTGGGCAGCGCACCGTCGGCGGCCCGCGGCGCGTCGTCCAGCACCACGGTCAGGCCCGGGCCGCGCAGGGGTTTCAGCCCGACGCTGACCTCCAGCGGCGCGGCCGCGGTACGCACCGCGGCGACCCGGGAATCCCGGCCGGCCGCCTGTTTCTCCATCCCGTCGACCTGGCCCTGCAGGGTGCGTACCTGCTCGGTGGCGGCCCCAACAGCGCGCTCCTGGGCGGTGATCAACTGGGTCAGCTCGACCCGCCGACCGGACCGTAGGTCAGTGCCCCGCGCGGTCTCCGCGCTCGTCGCGAAGAGCACGCCGGCAAGCAATGCGATGACCGGTACCAGCGCCCGCCATGCGCGCTGCCCGGATTTCGAACCCGTGTCTTCCCCTGCAGCCATTGCCGTCTACGCTAACCCGGACGCAGCTCAGGAGGAGAACAGGTGCCGAAGTCCCGAGTTCGTAAGAAGGCGGCATATACGCCCCCCAGCAACGTCCTGCCCTCCGCGTCAGTCACGGCCAAGAAGAAGGCCCCCAGCCCGACCTGGTACCCGGTCGTCATGGTCACGCTGATGTTGCTCGGCCTGGCGTACATCGTCGTCTACTACATCGCGGTTGAGCGAGTTCCGATCATGAAGGATCTCGGCGCCTGGAACTTTGTGGTCGGTTTCGGGTTGATGGTCAGCGGCCTGGGCATGGCTGTCCGCTGGCGCTGAGCCAGCCCGGCCGGCGGCGCGGCGGTTGACCCGTCCGCCGGTTCGGCTCGTCCCGGCACGGCCGGACGCGGGCAAAAGACAGCCCTGTTATTCGTCCCCATGGTTATCCACAGCTGTGGAGAACTCGGGGACGGAACCGGCCCGTCATCCACAGGACTAGGCCGAACGCCGTGTACAACCCTGTGGATGGGGTTGTGGATGAAGGTTCAGAGCAGTTCGAGGATCGTCGCGTTGGCCATCCCGCCGCCCTCGCACATGGTCTGCAAGCCGTAGCGCAGGTCGTTGGCGCACATCCGATGCACCATCGTGGTCATCAGCCGGGCGCCCGAACCGCCGAGCGGGTGGCCCAGCGCGATCGCCCCGCCGGCCGGGTTCAGCAGCGCCGGGTCGGCCCCGGTCTCGGCCAGCCAGGCCAGCGGCACCGGCGCGAACGCCTCGTTCACCTCGAACGTGCCGATGTCCCCGATCGCCAGCCCGGATCGCTTCAGCGCCTTCTCGGTGGCCGGGATCGGTGCGGTGAGCATGATCACCGGGTCGTTCGCGGCCAGCACCGCGGTGTGCACCCGGACGATCGGCCGCAGCCCCAGCTCGGCCGCCTTCTCGCTGGTGGTGACCAGCAGCGCGGCGGCGCCGTCGGAGATCTGCGAGGACGAACCGGCGGTCACCACGCCGTCCGGCTTGAACGGGGTCTTCAGCGTGCCCAGCGAGGCCAGCGAGGTGTCCCGGCGGATCCCCTCGTCCAGGCTGACCAGCCCACCGCCGTCCACCGGCACCGGGGCGATCTCCGCCTTGAACGCACCAGCGTCCTGCGCCGCGGCGGCCCGGGTGTGCGAGCCGAGGCTGTACTCGTCCAGCTGCGCCCGGGACAGCTGCCAGCGCTCGGCCATCATCTCGGCGCCCACACCCTGGTTGAACATCACGTTGTCGTACCGCGCCAGCAGCTTCGGGCTGAACGGGAGGCCGACGCCCGACCCGATCGAGGACGCCATCGGCACCCGGCTCATCGACTCGACCCCGCCGGCCACCACCACATCGCACTGCCCGGCCAGCACCGCCGCGGCGGCGAAGTGCACCGCCTGCTGGGATGAGCCGCATTGCCGGTCGAGCGTGGTGCCGGGCACCGACTCGGGCCAACCGGCGGCCAGCACCGCGTTCCGTCCGACGTTGAAGGTCTGCTCGCCGACCTGGCTGACACAGCCCCAGACCACGTCGTCCACCATGGCGGGATCGATGCCGGTGCGCTCGGCGAGCGCGGTCAGTACGTGCGCCGCGAGATCCACCGGGTGGACGCCGGCGAGCGCCCCGTTCCGCCTGCCGACCGGGGTCCGGACCGCCTCGACGATGACCGCATCGCGCATGGTTACTCCTCGGTAGCCTGACCGAATCGTACGCTGGCGGGGTGCAGTGGACACCCCGCCCGGCGGAGACCGCCGGGGCCGCCGTGATCGCGCTGATCGCCGCCGGGCTGGCCGCCACCGCGGACCCGGCCGGCCGCCTGCTGTTCGCCCTGCTCGCGCTCTGGCTGGCCGGGCTGGTGGCCACCGACCTGCTGCTGCGCCCCCGGCTGCGGGCCGACGGCGCCGGTCTGCAGGTGCGCACGTTCGCCGTCCGCGGCCGGCTGCCCTGGTCGCAGGTGCAGCGGGTGCGGGTAGACCAGCGCTCCCGGTACGGCCTGACCGCGCGAGCGCTCGAAGTGGACGCCGGCGACCTGCTGCTGGTGATCGGCCGGCGTTCGCTCGGCGCCGACCCGCGGGACGTGGCGGCCACCCTGAACGAGATCCGGTACGGCCAGGCCGGCCAGGCTAGCCGACCAGCCCCGGGGTGAGCGTCGCGGTCAACTGGCTGGTCCGGAAGATCACCAGCGCCACGATCACGGCCAGGATGCCGCCCAGCGCCAGGATCTGCACCGACGTCCGGTTCGGCCCCTTCGGCGCGTAGACCAGCGCGACCGCGCTCAGCCCGCCGACCACGAAGCCGCCGAGGTGGCCGAACAGCGAGATGCCCGGGGTGAAGCTGAAGGCGAAGTTGATCCCGATCGTGACCAGCATCGGGCGCAGGTCCAGGCCCATGTTGCGGGCCACCACGACGACCGCCGCGAACAGCCCGAAGATCGCGCCGGACGCCCCGGCCGCGCCGCGGGTATCGAACAGGTAGACGAACAGCGACCCACCCAGCGCGCTGAGCAGGTACACCGACAGGTACCGCCAGTAGCCCAGCGCCCGCTCCAACTGGGGGCCCACCACCGCGAGCGCGACCATGTTCAGCGCCAGGTGCAGCGGCCCGATGTGCATGAACGCGGAGCCGATCAGCCGCCAGTACTCGTGGTCGACCGCCACCCGGAACGGATCCAGGGTCAGCTGGTCGAACAGCTTCGACTCGGTGTTGTGCTGGATGCCGCCGGTCGAGGTGGCCGCGGTCGCGATGAAGGCCACGATGTTCAACGCCGCCAGCACGCCGGTGACCAGCCCGGTGCGCGCCACCACCCGGCCGCCGTAACGGGTACGCGGCTGCCGGGTGGTGGCCTGGCCCTCGGCCACACACGTCGGGCACTGGAACCCGACCGCGGCCGGGCGGAGACAGTCCGGACAGATCGGCCGTTCGCACCGGGTGCAACTGACCCAGGTCTCCCGCTCGGCATGCCGGTAGCAGCGCGGCGCGGCCTGGTAGGACGGCGTCCCAGCGGTCATCGGGGGCCTATCGAGCGCGGTCGGTGCGGTTCGGGCCGGTCATACCACCATCATGACTCGCGCTGCTCCACGGTGATCGAGTTGATCGTGACGTCCTGCACCGGACGGTCGTTCGCGCCGACCCGGGTCGTCGCGATCGTGCTGACCACCTTGCGGCTCTGCTCGTCCGCTACCTCGCCGAAGATCGTGTGCCGGCGGTTCAGGTGCGGCGTCGGGCCGACCGTGATGAAGAACTGCGAGCCGTTCGTGCCCGGGCCGGCGTTCGCCATCGCCAGCAGGTACGGCCGGTTGAACGCCAGCTCCGGGTGGAACTCGTCGCCGAACTTGTAGCCCGGGCCGCCCATGCCGGAGCCCAGTGGGTCGCCGCCCTGGATCATGAAGCCGTCGATCACCCGGTGGAAAACCGTCCCGTTGTAGAGCGGGGCGGTGGTCTGCTGCTTGGTCTTCGGGTCGGTCCACTCCCGGCTGCCCTCGGCCAGCTCGACGAAGTTGCGTACCGTCTTCGGGGCGTGGTCGGGGAACAGTTGGAGCACGATGTCCCCGGCTGTGGTGTGCAGGGTCGCGTATAGGGCGGTGGCCACCGAGGGGGCTCCTTCGGTTGGGTGGCTGTGACACGGAGGAAACCCGGCCATCCTCTCACGGGGGATTTGCCGGCCGGTCGGCTGGGACGGAGGACGGTAATGCGGCGGAGCAGACGATCCCGGCGCCCGATATCGATGCGCGGCACCTTGACCGCGGCCGGTGCCCTGGCCATCGGCCTCTGGCTCGGCATCCTCGCCGGCCTGGCCACCCGCCCCCGGCGGCAGCAACCCCCCGAACCCCCGCCGGCCTGACCACAGTCACTCGCCGGGCCCGCGCGCCGGCTGGCCAAGTCCCGGGCCCAGCCCGACCACGGCCAGCCGGCCTCGAGCCCGGCCGGGCCACAGGCCAGCCGGACCACAGGCCAGCCGGACCACAAGCCGGCCGGACCACAAGCCAGCCGGACCACAAGCCAGCCGGACCACAAGCCGGCCGGACCACAGCCGGCCGGACCACAAGCCGGCCGGACCACAAGCCGGCCGGACCACAAGCCGGCCGGACCACAAGCCGGCCGGACCACAAGCCGGCCGGACCACAGGCCAGCCGGGGCACAAGGCGGCCGGACCACAGGCCGGCCGGGTCAGAGGCGGGCGACCACGTAGCCGGCGAGTTCGCGGGCCTCCAGCGAGATGCGCTGGTTGATCCGGACCACGACCAGGGCCTTGCCCTTGCTCACCGCCAGCATCGCGCCGGTCGGGGTGAGCGCGACCACGCCGCCGTCGCCCACGTTGCTGACCGGGTTCGCGCCGCGGCCGCCGAGCGTGATCGCCCTGGCCTGCGCGGCCGTCGCGGTGGCCAGCACGCTGATCTGGATGTCGACGGCCTGCTCCCCGTTCGGCCGGTAGAACGAGCAGCCCGGGTATGGCCTGGTCGGCGTGACCGTGCTGTGGTCGATGTGCTGCCCGACCGTCTCGGCCACCTGCTCGGACGCCAGGTACGGGCAGGTGCCGACGACCGGCGAGGGCGGCGTCGTGGTCCGCGGCCGGGTCACCGTCGGGCGGGGCCCTGCCGGGGTGGTCGGCCGGACGGTCGGCACGGCGCTGGTAGCGGTCGGCGCCGCGACCGCGCCGTCAGTGCTCGCCTGCTGGCAACCGGCGAGGCCGGCCGCGACCAGCCCGGCCACCAGCGCGGCCGCCCGCCGGGGTGGGATCCGCAACACAGCGAACCAGCCTAAGCGGCGCCGGCGTCCGGGCCAGCGCCGGGGGCGCCGATTTCTCGCGGTTGGCTACTTCCGTTTCACCCGCTGCCGGCCGCCGCCCTCGCGCCAGAAGTCGATCACCAGGTGGTCGGCCGGGTCGCCGAGCCCGGTCAGCACGACCTCGGTGATGTCCAGCCGGAACACGTGCGCCGGGCCGGGTGGGTGCTCGCCACCGGCCAGGTAGGCCTCGGCCTCGGCGGCGTCGGTCACCTCGACCGCGCGGCCGGCCAGCTTCGCGTCACCGGCCCAGCTGGCCGGGTCTTCCGGCGCGTCGGGCGAGCCGGCGTGCAGCGCGAACCGTGCGTCGCGGCGCAGGTCGAGCGCCTTCCGGGCGTCGGGCATCGACCCCAGCCACAACCAGTCGCCGTTGCGGGCAACCTCAATACCGCTGACCCGGGGCGAACCGTCGGCCCGGATCGTCGCCAGCACCTTGTGCTTGTGCTTGGCGAGGATCGCCCACACCCGCTCCGCCAGATCCGGCTCCGCCGCCGCGATTTCCGTCCAGTTCGCCATGCCGCGCATGCTGCCGGACGGCACCGACAGAAACCGGCCCCGGTCACGCGCAGCGCGACCGGGGCCGGAGCACAGCCCGATCCGATCAGTTGGTGCAGCCCGAGGTCGGCAGGCTGCCCGGGCTCGGCACCGAGGCGCCGTCGTAGAGCGCCAGCAGCATCCGCTGCGGGCACCGCAGCGAGCCGCTGACCCGGATCTGCAGGTGCAGGTGTGGCCCGGTGGCGTTCCCGGTCGCGCCGGTGTCGGCGATGAACTGGCCGGGCGAGACCGACGCGCCACTGCTGACGTGCCGGGCGCTCAGGTGGCAGTACGTGTACTGGGCGCCGTCGCGGCCGGCGAGGATGATCCCGATGCCGCAGTCGCCGCCGGCGAACGAGACCGTCCCGCTGGTGATCGCGAAGGCGTCGGTGCCGGTGCCGACCGGCAGGTCGATCGCCGGGTAGTCGTGGTGCGGGTCGTCGTACTCGGACCGGGGCAGCGCGCCGTGCGGCAGCGGCAGCCGGTAGCTGCCGGTACCGCCGCCACCGCCGCTGCCGCTGGCCAGCGAGGACCAGGTGTTCGGGCCGATGACGCCGTCCACCGCCAGGCCGTGGCTGGACTGGAACGACCGGGCCGCGCTGTTCGTGGCCGGCCCGAAGTCACCGTCCACCGAGAGACCGAAGCCGTACTTGTTCAGCAGCCGCTGCGCGCCCTTCACGGCCTCGCTCTTGCTGCCCTGCTGCACCTGGATGATCAGCTTCGGCCAGGTCAGCGGGCCGACCTCGCCATCGGCGCTGAGCCCGTTGGCGGCCTGGAAGGACTTGACCTTGGCCTCGGTGTTCGGGCCGAACTCGCCGTCGGCGGTGGTGGCGTAGCCGCGGGCGGTGAGCAGGTGCTGGACGGCGTAGACGTTGGCGCCGGTCTGGCCGCGGCTGACATTCGGCCAGGTCGCCGCGGACGCGTTGGGAGTTCGGATGGTGATGCCGACAGCGACCGCCGACGCGACGGTCGCTATGGCTACGAGCACGAGCAGGGCCCGTCTCATGCGGATACCTCCAGGAAGCACGAGCCGCGACCCTCCCCCTACGGACGCAACCGTGCGATGTGGACAGTTCGGGCGCACCGGAGCGAACGGGAGACTACGGGCGCCGGTGCAGTCCGTCCACAGAGGACAACCGGAGTGTTATGCAGGTTCGTCGGGAATGATGCAATCGGGTGACTTCACGGCATCTGCTCTTGTATTCCAGGCGGTACGGGCGCAGCGTGTCGGGCGCTCATGACCTTGGGGGGAGCAATGGTCGTTCCGCCGAACTCCGGAGGCTTGATGCACCCGTCCGTACCATCCGAACCCCGGACGCGCCGCGGCTCACGGGCCGTGCTGACCGCTGTCCTGGTGCTTGCCACGGCCGTCCTGGGCGTCGCCTTCGTCGGCGGCACCGCCGGTGCGGCCAGCAGCGACACGATGCTGATCCAGCGCGACCTGAACGGGCTCGGCTACAACGCCGGCACCGTCGACGGCGTGCAGGGTCCGCAGACCACCGCCGCGGTCAAGGCGTTCCAGCGTGATACCGCGATCACCGTCGACGGCGTCGTCGGGCCGACCACGACCAGCGCGGTCAAGGGCAAGGTCGGCCAGGTCCAGCAGGTCGCCGGCAGCTCGCCGGACGGCGACTTCGGCCCCAACACCACCGCCGCGGTGAAGGCCTGGCAGACCGCGCACGGCCTGACCTCGGACGGCATCGCGGCGACCAACACGATGGCCGCGATGCGGATCACCCGCGTGGTCGTCACCGGCGGCACCTCGGCCGCGAAGATCGAACGGGTCATCGCGGTCGCCAACACCCAGATCGGTAAGGGCATCACGTACGCCTGGGACGGTGGCAACCGGTTCGGCCCGACCTACGGGGTCTGCTGCAGCCCGGCCGGCTTCGACGACCGCGGCCGGTTCGGCTACGACTGCTCGGGCCTGATGCAGTACATCTTCTGGCAGGGCACCGGCGTGGACGTGGGCGACTGGAGCGGCGCCCAGTACGGCAAGGCCACCCGGGTCCCGGTCGCCCAGCGGCAGCGCGGCGACATGTTGTTCTGGGGCGACGGCACCAGCACCACCCACGTCGCGCTCTACCTGGGCGGCGGCCAGATGATCGAGGCCGACTCGCCGCGCAACTCCACCAGCGTGCACCAGACCGCGGTCCGCACCAGCGGCCTGATGCCGTCCGCCGTCCGCATCTTCAGCTGACCGCCCCATCTCCGGCCGGGTCCACCCAGGGTGGGCCCGGCCGCCTCACGTCCTGGACATCCAGGTGCGACCTCACGGTGCCAACTGCCAGAGGGCCTCGATCGGCATCGCCCGCAGCCGATCACCGAACGGCAGCGTCTGCCGGCCGGTGTAGAGCACATAGCCGGCCACGAACCGCGAGCCGACGCGGCTGGCCAGGTGGCGCAGGCCGGCCAGGTCCTCGGTCCGGATCGTCGCGCCGGCCTTCACCTCGACGCCGACGATGCGGCCGTCGGCTGTCTCCAGGACCGCGTCCACCTCGACGCCGTCCCTGGTCCGGTAGTGGTGGAGGCGGGCCCGCTGCTCGTTCCAGCTGAGCTGCCGGGCGAGCTCAGCGAGTACGAAGTTCTCCACCATCGGCCCGGCGGCACCGCCCGGTTCGCCGAGCCGGACCGCGTCCTGGCCGAGCAGGTGGCAGGCAACCCCGCTGTCCACGTACGCCAGCTTCGGGGTGCCGATCGCGCGCTGGGTCGATCCGGCCGACCAGGCCGGCACCTCCTTGATGAGGAACACCGCGGCGAGCAGCTCCAGGTAGCGGGTCAGCGTCGTCCGCGGGATGCCGGACCGGGCGGCCAGCACGGCCGGCACCAGCAGACCGCCGGACCGGCCCGCCAGCAGCGCCAGCAGCCTGCGCAGCTCGCCCCGCCGTTCGATCAGGGCGAGCTCCGAGACGTCCCGCTCGATCAGCGTCGACAGGTACGAGTCGAAGAACGCCACCCGCCGGCGTGGCGGCCGCCGGACCGCCTCCGGGTACCCGCCACGAACGACCCGGTCCAGGTAGTCCCGCCGGTTGAGCTCGGACCGGAATTCCAGCGCCGGACCATGCGCGAAGGCAGCGTCCACGAACCGGTCCGGGCCGCCATCGATCTCCCCCTGTGAGAAGGGCCAGAGCTCGAAGATCTCCATCCGGCCCGGCAGCGCGTCCGGCAGGTCACGCAACGCGAGAATGCGGGCGGACGCGGTGAGCAGGAAGCGGCCCGGCCGCGGGTCGGAGTCGACCACGACCTTGATCGCCCGGAACAGCTCCGGCGCGAGCTGGATCTCGTCGATGACCATCAGCCCGTCATGCTCGACGAAGCCGGCCGGATCGTCCCGCGCCGCCCGCAGTGTGGCCGGGTCGTCCAGCAGCCGGATCGCCGGTTGGACGGCCGCCGCCGCGGCGAGCTTCGCCAGCGTGCTCTTACCCACCTGGCGCGCCCCGTTGATGGACACCACCCGGGTATCCGTCAACGCCTCGGCGACCTGGGCCTCCGCCCGCCGAACAACCAGCTCAACCCGTCCAGCCACGCCTCCATTGTCCACCTGAGTGGACAGTTAGCCGCTACCTCCGTGGGCATCTAGCCGCATGATCCATGGGCACTTAGCCGCCCGCGGAGGCGACCAGGTCGGCCACTTCCCGGTCGCCGCCGGCGCCGACCGACCGCTCGTGCGGCCCGGCCCTGCGCCGGGCCGGGGCGGGCCGGGCCGGGCCGGCGCCGTCCGCGGGCGTACCTGGCCGGGGCCGTCACCGGTCGATCTCGGCGGTGTCGCGCAACACCGGATACGCCAGCGCGGCCCGGATGTGCTGGGTCAGCGTGACGGCGGTGTACGGCTTGTCGAGGTGGCCGATGGTGCGCCCAGGCGGGCCGATCTGGCCGACCACTCCATGGGTGTACCCGGAAGTGAACAGCACCGGCAGGTGTGGGTAGCGGTCGGCAAGGCGCTCGGCGAGCTGGACACCGTTCATCCCCGGCATGATCACGTCGGTGAGGACCAGGTCCACCCCCTGGCAGCGGTCCATTGCCAGGGCCTCGTCGCCGTCCCGGGCGGGCACGACGGTGTAGCCGGCGCCCCGCAGTATCTGCTCGCTCAGCGCGCGTACCGCGTCGTCGTCCTCGACCAGCAAGATCGTTTCATTGCCGCGGGCCACGCCGATACCCGGTCCGGGCCGCACGGTCTCGTCGTCGCCGCCGAGTACCGCCTGCCATGGAATGGAGACCTTGATCGTGGTGCCCACACCGACCTCCGAGTAGACGGCGATGTGACCGCCAGCCTGCTGGACGATGCCGTAGACGGTGGACAGGCCGAGGCCGGTGCCCTTGCCGCGCTCCTTCGTCGTGAAGAACGGTTCGAACAGCCGGGTCTTGACCTCGTCGGTCATGCCTTCGCCGGTGTCGGACACGGTCAGGACGCCGTACCGACCGGGTCCGAGCTCGAGATAGCGCTGGGCCTCCGCGCCGCTCAGCTCGATCGAGCCTGTCTCGATCATCAGCTGGCCGCCCGCTGGCATCGCGTCTCGCCCGTTCACCACGAGGTTGACAAGCACCTGCTCCAGCAGGCCCCGGTCGGCACTGACACACACCGGCTCCGCGGCCGGTGTGAACGTCAGCCGGACGTCTTCGCGGATCAGCCGCTGCAGCATGCCCTCGACGCAGCTGACGACCTCGCTGAGGTCCAGGCTCTGTGGCCGGACGACCCGCGTGCTGGAGAACATCAGCAGCTGCCGGATCAGCGTGGCCGCCCGCTCCGTGGCCGCCCTGATCTGCTCGGTGTAGCGCCGTTCCGGGCCCGGTCCGTCCGGACCCTCCAGGAGCATCGCCGCGTAGCCGTCGATGACCGTCAGCAGGTTGTTGAAGTCGTGCGCGACGCCGCCGGCCAACTGGCCGACCGCTTCGAGCTTCTGCGCCTGCCTGAGCTGCCCTTCCAGCCGCCGCTGGTCGCTGATGTCGGTCGTCATGGACAGCATGCCGGCCGGCGCGCCGTCGGGATCCGTCAGCGGCGTGATCGAGGACGCGACGAACACGTCGTGGCCGTCGCGGTGCCGCAACCGAAAGCGCTGCCGCCTCCCGACGCCGACCCCGGCGGCGTGGCGGCGGTGGTGGTCCGCCGAGCCGCCACCGGCCCCCGCGGGCCCGGTCATGGCCGCCGCCAGTTGCCCGACGGTCTCGTCGACCGTGTCGACAGTGGCGACGTCCCCGATCAGATCCGCGACCAACTGGCCGACGATCGTCCCGTCGAACGGACAACCGACCAGCTCAGCCCACTGCCGGTTCGCGTACGTCACCCGACCGTCGACGTCGGTCATGAGGACGCCCTCGCTGGTCGTCTCGATGATGCGCCGGTGGTGTTCCTCGCTGTGCCGCAACGCGCGCTCGCGCTCGTCTCCGCTGTGCCGCAGCGCACTCAGATGCCGGGCGAGGGCGAGGCTGACCGCCGTGACCGCCGCGATGCCGCCGAGAAAGAGCGCTTGCTCCCGACTCCACCAGAGCCGATCCGGCCAGCTCAACAGCAAGCTCAGGACGGCGACGTAGGCACCCACCGCGGCGACCGCGCGGGCGTTGCCGGCGACCGCGGTCAGGCACGGCCCGACGGTGAGCAGGCCGATCAGCACCACCCCGGATCCGGCGACCAGGTCGTATCCGGCGATCAGGGTCACCACGGCGACAGCGAGCGCTACCGCCCGCCCCCGTGACAAACCCCCGGGGGCAGCGAGCCACGACGATCCGCTCACGGCTGCCGCCCCTCCAGAGTCATCAACTGACTCTGTGTTATCTCCGGCTACTCTACGCTAAAGCCTCCTCCCCGGCGGCGGCGTCCTGCGCCGCCGCCGGCCGCACCTGTGGGTCTACTTCGATCAGACGGTCGGGTCGGGCAGGATCTCCCGGACCTCCTGCGCACAGCGGCACGCGGCGGCGAGCTTGGCAGCCCACTTCAGCGCGTCCGCGCGCGTGGGCACGTCCACGACCGAGAACCCGCCGATGACCTCCTTGGTCTCCGGGTACGGCCCGTCGGTGACCATCCCGTCGGTGCCCACGATGCTGGCCCGCTGGCTTTCCAGTCCGGCTCCGTACACCCACACGCCGGCGTCCTCGGCCTCCCGGACCACCTCGAGCGCGGCCTTGGCCACGTCCGGCAGATCCTCCGCGGGGAAGCGCATCGCGCCGTCATCGAACGAAATCAGGTACCGCGGCATCGCGCATTGCTCCTTCGTCCCCGGCAGCCCTCTCCGGCCGCCTCTCCCCTGCTCTACGAACGCCCAGCTCCGATTCCGACACCCCACCCCAGAAATTTCACCCGCGCCGCGGCTGCTCTCGGCGCCCCAGGGCCTCATCCCCCGCAGCCAACATGACGGACGCCAAGGCGAGCGCCCTCCGCGAGCAGGGCACACCCAAGTCCGCAAAGCGGACGCCGCAGCATGCGAACCGCCACCGGCCGCACCGCGGGGTCCGCGGGGCTCGGCCCCCGCGGCCAACATGACGGACGCCAAGGCGAGCGTCCTCCGCGAGCAGAGCGCACCCAAGTCCGCGAAGCGGACGCTGCACCATGCCGACCACCACCGGCCGCACCGCAGGGTTCCAGGGGGCTCGGCCCCCTGGGCCAGCATGAAGCGAACCAGGCTCGAGCGTTCCGCGAGCAGAGCTCACCCTGAGCGTGTGGAGACGGGGGGACTCGAACCCCCAACCCCCGCCTTGCAAAGGCGGTGCTCTGCCAGTTGAGCTACGTCCCCGACCGGTCGCCGGCCACGGCGGTTGCCGCGGCCGGCGATGGGTGGCTGGGTCGGCCGGCGCGGTTAGCGCAGGTCGGGCGAGGAGGTGGCCTCGTGCCACAGGTCGGACTCGGCGCGGGCGTTCCGGCGCTTGCGCGCGAACAGCAAGCCACCCGCGACAGCGGCGAGCAGCACCAGCAACTTCTTCGGCACGTGGAGTCTCCCGTCGTCTGTCAGATCGCGGTCCGAGGCAGTGGACCATGAGGTGCGGGCGTACCGCGAGAGCATGCGGGACAGAAACCCGCCCGTGGGCCTGGCTGGACTTGAACCAGCGGCCTCATCCTTATCAGGGATGCGCTCTAACCAACTGAGCTACAGGCCCGCGCGCTGGCCGAGATTACCCGATGCCGATCTGGTGCCCCAAACCGGTTCCCCGGGTAGCCGACCGGGCGCTAGTCACGTTCGGCGAGCGTTACCTCGATGCCGCCGACCAGGTCTGAGCAGATGTTGTAGACGAACGCGCCGATGGTGGCCAGCGCGGTGGTCAGCACGATGTTGACGGCACCGACCAGCGCGGCCAGGCCGAGCACCAGGCCCGGCGTTACCAGCCGCTGCCCGTCCGTACCGGACAGCTCGCTGGACAGGTCGTTGATCTTCTTGAAGACGCCGATACCGTCCAGCACGCCGTAGAGGACACCGATCGCGACCAGCCAGACGAAGAACATCGCGATGGCCAGCACCAGCGAGAACTTGAACGTCGACCACGGGTCGATCTGCTTGATCATGAGCCGGGCCCGGCGCGCCGGGCGACCGGCGGCGGCGCCGCGCTGCTGCCGACCCCGGCTGGGCGAGGTGCCCAGCGTCGCGCCGCCGACGAACGGGCCGGCGCCGACCGCGCCGGCGGCACCACCGACGGTCATTCCGGTGCCGGTGCTACTGCTCAGGTCACGGCCGCCGGCGTACGAGGTGGCGCCGTAACCGCCGCTGCTGTACCCGGTGGCGGCGTAGCTGGTCGCCTCGTTGCCGTACCCGGCGGACGAGGGCGGCGTGTAGGCCGAGCCACCCGGCGCGTACGGGGAAGACGCCGTGCTGGTGGATCCGGCGGCCGGGGTGGCGCCGGAGCTGTATCCGCCGGCCCCGCCGTATCCGGTTCCGCTCCCGCCGTACAGGCCGTCCGTGGATCCGGCCCGACCGCGCTGGTCGGAACCCCCTACCGGGGAGGCGCTACTGCTCGGCGGTCCGGCCGGCCGGCCGGACCGGCTGGCTCCCGGCGGCGGCGTGGACGCTCGCCCGGCCACGCCATCCCGCCCGGCCCCGGACACTCCGGATGCCCCGGCCGACCCCGGATAGCCGCTACCCGAGTAGCCGTTCTGCCCGTTGCTGCCGCTGTGTGCGGCGTCGCCGGGCCGAGCCGTGTACCGCTGCTGGTCGTACCAGCCTTGCCCGCCGCCCGCTGCCGCGGACGAACCCGCGGCCGACGGCGACACCGGCGCGACCGGCGAACTGCCGCGGCTGATCGGGCCAGGCCGGTCCGAGTTGCTGGCCCCCGGCGGTGCGCCGGCCGGACTGCGGGACCCACCGGACCGCGGCGTGCCAGGCTCGGCCCCGAGGTCGCCGCTCGGCCGCTCGGCCCGCAGCACGTCCCGGGTGGCCCCGTCCCGACCGGTGCTGTCCCGGCCGGAGGCGTCCCGACCGGAGGAGGCGTCCCGGGCGCTGTCCCGGTCGGCGCTCTCGCGCAGCTCAGCGAGCCGGTCAGCGGAGATCGGCGAGGTCTCGTCGGGATCGGTCACGCTCGAGTGGTAGCGGGGATCCGTCATCGGCCGCTACCCCTGTTCGTCCGGCTCGTCGGCGTTTCGCGCCACCGCGACAAGCGTGACGCTGTCGGGGAGGTTCATCAGCCGGACTCCCATCGTCTGCCGCTGGGCGCGGCGTACTTCCCGTGCGCTGGTGCGGATCACGCCACCGTTGGAAGTGATCGCGTAGAGCTCGTCCTCGGGCCGAACGGCCAGTGCCCCTACGAGCCGGCCACGAGTAGACACGATACGCGCGGTGAGCACGCCCTTGCCCCCTCGCCCCTGAAGTGGGTATTCGTCAATCTTCGTACGCTTTGCGTAGGCGCCCTCGGTGGCGACCAGTACCTCCATACCCTCGCGGACGACCTCCATCGAGAGCAACTCGTCGCCCGGACCGAACCGCATCCCGATCACGCCGCTGGTGGCCCGGCCCATCGGCCGCAGCGACTCGTCGTCGGAGGCGAACCGGATCGCCTGCGCCAGCCGGCTGACCAGCAGCAGGTCGTCGTCGGTGCCGATCAGCGCGGCGCCGATCAGCTCGTCGTCGTCCCGCAGGTTGATCGCCACGATGCCGCCGGCGCGGTTGGAGTCGAAGTCGGTGAGCTTGGTCTTCTTCACCAGCCCGCGCTTGGTCGCCAGCACCAGGTACGGCGCGACCTCGTAGTCGTGCAGCGCGATGACCTGGGCGATCTGCTCGTCCGGCTGGAAGGCCAGCAGGTTGGCCACGTGCTGGCCGCGGGCGGCCCGGTTGGCCTCCGGCAGCTCGTAGGCCTTGGCCCGGTAGACCCGGCCCTTGTTGGTGAAGAACAGGATCCAGTGGTGGGTGGATGTGACGAAGAAGTGCTCGACGATGTCGTCCTGCTTCAGCGTCGCGCCCTGGATGCCCTTGCCGCCGCGGCGCTGGGAGCGGTAAAGGTCGGTCCGGGTGCGCTTGGCGTAGCCGGTGCGGGTGATGGTGGCGACGACGTCCTCTTCGGCGATCAGGTCCTCCATGGACACGTCGCCGTCGTACGCCACCAGCCGGGTACGCCGCTCGTCGCCGTACTTCTCCACGATCTCGCCGAGCTCGGTCCGGACGATCTCGCGCTGCCGCTGCTCGGACGCGAGGATCGCCTGCAGGTCGGCGATGCGTGCCTCCAGCTCGGCGTACTCGTCGATGATCCGCTGCCGCTCCAGGGCGGCCAGCCGGCGCAGCTGCATGTCCAGGATGGCGGTCGCCTGGACCTCGTCGATGTCCAGCAGCTCCATCAGGCCACCGCGGGCGGAGTCGGCGGACGGGCTGCTGCGGATCAGCGCGATCACCGCGTCCAGCTGGTCGAGCGCCTTGAGCAGGCCGCGCAAGATGTGCGCCCGCTCCTCGGCCTTGCGCAGCTGGAACCGGGTGCGCCGGACGATGACCTCGATCTGGTGCACGACGTAGTGGCGCACCATCTGGTCCAGCCGCAGGGTGCGCGGGACGCCGTCGACCAGGGCGAGCATGTTCGCGCCGAACGTGGTCTGCAGCTGGGTGTGCTTGTAGAGGTTGTTCAGCACGACCTTGGCCACCGCGTCCCGGCGCAGCGTGATCACCAGCCGCTGGCCGACCCGGTCGGACGACTCGTCGGCGATGTCGCTGATCCCGGTGATCCGGCCGTCCTTGACGCCGTCCGCGATCGACTCGGCCAGATTGTCGGGGTTCACCTGGTACGGCAGCTCGGTGACCACGAGGATCGTCCGCCCCTTGGCGTCCTCCTCGACGTTGACCACCGAGCGCATCCGGATCGAGCCGCGGCCGGTGCGGTAGGCGTCCTCGATGCCGTCCCGGCCGACGATCAGCGCCCGGGTGGGGAAGTCCGGGCCCTTGATCCGGGCCATCAGCGCGGTGAGCAGTTCCTCGTCGGTGGCCTCGGGGTTCTCCAGCGCCCAGAAGACGCCGTCGGCGACCTCCCGCAGGTTGTGCGGCGGGATGTTGGTGGCCATCCCGACCGCGATCCCGGAGCCACCGTTGACCAGCAGGTTCGGGATCCGGCTGGGCAGGATGATCGGCTCGGTGGTGTTGCCGGCGTAGTTGGGGATGAAGTCGACCGTGTCCTGGTCGATCTCCCGCAGCATCTCCATCGCCAGCGGTGCCAGCTTGCACTCGGTGTACCGCGGCGCGGCGGCCGGGTCGTTGCCGGGCGAGCCGAAGTTTCCCTGCGGGTCGACCAGCGGGTACCGCAGCGACCACGACTGGGCCAGCCGGACCAGGGTGTCGTAGATAGGTGCGTCGCCGTGCGGGTGGTAGTTACCCATGACGTCACCGACCACCCGGGCGCACTTCACATAGCCGCGGTCCGGCCGGAAGCCGGAGTCGTACATCGCGTACAGCACCCGGCGGTGGACCGGCTTGAGCCCGTCCCGCACGTCTGGCAGCGCCCGGCCGACGATCACCGACATGGCGTAGTCGATGTACGACCGCTGCATCTCGAGCTGGATGTCAACCGGCTCGATCCGGTCGCCCGCCGACGGTGGCAGCACGTTGGTCACGCTGGTAGATGTCCTCTCGGTACGGTCCGCCAGGGGCGGGCGAGCCAGCTCAGATGTCGAGGAACCGGACGTCCTTGGCGTTGCGCACGATGAACGAACGCCGGGCCTCGACGTCCTCACCCATCAATACGCTGAACAGCTCGTCCGCCGTTGCCGCGTCGTCCAAAGTGACCTGGAGCAGGATCCGGGTGGCCGGATCCATCGTGGTCTCCCACAGTTCCTTGGCGTTCATCTCACCGAGACCCTTGTACCGGGCCGTCTGCTGGTCCTTCTCCTTGGGCAGCTTCCTGCCGGCGGCGAGGCCGGCCTCGATCAGGCCGTCCCGTTCGCGCTCAGAGTAGGCATAGCCGGGCAGGTCGCGCTGCCACTTGATCTTGTAGAGCGGGGGCTGGGCCAGGAACACGTGCCCGGCCTCGATCAGCGGCCGCATGAACCGGAACAGCAGCGTGAGCAGCAGCGTCCGGATGTGCTGGCCGTCGACGTCGGCGTCGGCCATCAGCACGATCTTGTGGTACCGCAGCTTCGCCAGGTCGAACTCGTCGTGGATGCCGGTGCCCAACGCCGTGATCAGCGACTGGACCTCGGTGTTCTTCAACACCCGGTCGATCCGCGCCTTCTCGACATTGATGATCTTGCCGCGGATCGGCAGGATCGCCTGGAACAACGAGTCACGCCCGGACTTGGCCGAGCCGCCGGCGCTGTCACCCTCGACGATGTAGATCTCGGACTGGATCGGGTCGGTCGACCGGCAGTCGGCCAGCTTGCCCGGCAGCGAGCCGACGTCCAGCAGGCCCTTGCGCCGGGCCAGCTTGCGCGCCTCCTGGGCGGCCTTGCGGGCCCGGGCCGCGGACGAGGCCTTGGTGATGATCGTCTTGGCCTCGCCCGGGTTGCGCTCCAACCAGTCGGCCAGCCAGTCGTTGCAGGCCTTCTGCACGAACGTCTTGGCCTCGGTGTTGCCGAGCTTGGTCTTCGTCTGGCCCTCGAACTGCGGGTTGGACAGCTTCACCGAGATGATCGCGGCGAGACCCTCACGGATGTCGTCGCCGGTGAGGTTGTCCTCCTTCTCCCGGAGGAACTTCTTGTCCCGCGCGTACTTGTTGACCAGGCCGGTCAGCGCGGCGCGGAAGCCTTCCTCGTGGGTGCCGCCCTCATGCGTGTTGATCGCGTTGGCGAACGTGTAGACCGACTCGGAGTAGCTGCTGTTCCACTGCATCGCCACCTCGACCGCGATGCCGGTGCCCTCGACCCCGAACCCGATCACCGACTTGTGGATGGGGTCCTTCGTCGCGTTCAGGTGCCGGACGAAGTCCTCGATGCCGCCGTCGTACTTGTAGACGATCTCGACAGGTTCCTCACCCCGCTCGTCCCGGACGGTGATCGACAGGCTGCGGGTGAGGAAGGCCATCTCCTGCAGCCGGCGGGTCAGCGTCTCGAACGAGTACGTGGTGGTCTCGAAGATCGTCGGATCGGCCCAGAAGGTGATCGTGGTGCCGTGCTTCGGGGTCGGCTTGCCCCGCTCCAACGGCCCGGGCTTGGTGTTGAGGTAGGTCTGGTTCCACGTGAAACCGTCCCGCATGATCTCGACGTCGAGGCGGTAGGACAGCGCGTTCACCACCGACACGCCAACGCCGTGCAGGCCGCCGGACACCGCGTACGACTTGCCGTCGAACTTGCCGCCGGAGTGCAGGGTGGTCAGCACGACCTCGACGGCCGGCCGCTTCTCGATCGGGTGCCGGTCGACCGGGATGCCGCGACCGTTGTCGAACACCCGGACGCCGCCGTCCGCGAGCAGCGTGACGATGATCGTGTCGCAGACCCCCGCCATCGCCTCGTCCACGGCGTTGTCGACCACCTCGTAGACCAGGTGGTGCAGGCCGCGCTCGCCGGTCGAGCCGATGTACATACCGGGCCGCTTGCGGACCGCCTCGAGCCCTTCGAGAACGGTGATGGAGCTCGCGCGGTAATCGTTCGGTTGTGCCTTGGGCGCCACTCGTCTCCGCTCTCTCCCACCAGGCGGTGGGCACAGGTCTGGCACCCGCGCTGACGCGGGCACCGACACGCGACCGGCGACTCGCCCCGACCCACCGCTCGAACCCTTGCTCGAACCGCAGTGGATGCTCTGCCGGGCGCTGAGCCGCCAGTACCGTAGTCCTCGGGTTCATTCTACCTGTAAAAGAGCCGCACACCGGTCATCTGCGGCGCCTCACACGCTACGAGGGTCGCGAACACGGACCGTCGATAGGTCCCCACAGGGCGGCGGGTGTCCCGAACGGCCCCGGCCATCTCAGCCGTACGTGTCCCGCGGGCCCCGGCCGGCCACCCGGCGCGGTCCGGAACCCCAGGTCGGCGCGGTCGGCCCGTGCACCCGGACCCGGGTGACCACGTCCGGCCCGAGCTCGGCCCGGATCCGGCCGAGCAGCCGTGGCGCCAGCATCCGCAGCTGGGTGGCCCACGCGGTGGACTCGGCCGCCAGCGTCAGCTCCCCGTCGCGCAGGCTCACCGGCTGGCAGTGCCCGGCCACCTCGGCACCGACCAGAGTCTCCCACCGGGCCAGCACGGTGGCCGAGGCGGCGGTCGCCTCCCAGCCCCGGTCGGTGACCAGCCGCCGGACCAGCGCACCGAACGGCTGCGGATCGCGCTCGTCCGCGCCGGCGCCGGAGTACCCGCCGCGGCGGGCGCCCGGGTCCCGCCGGCCGGCCACCCGGCGGCGCGGCTGCTCGGATGCCCGCTGCTTGGACGCCGCCCGGGCGGACGCCAGCGCCGCCCGGGCCAGGTCCGGTCCGGCCGGGCCCGCCGCCGGCTCCGCCGGACCGCCCGCCGCCGGACCGCCCGCCGCGGCCAGGTCGGCCGGCTGCGCCGGCTGGGTGGGGCCGGACGGACCGCCGGACTCAGCCCCATCGCGCGGGGCCGGCGCGGTCGGGCCAGCCGGGTCGGCCGGCGGCCGTCCGCCGTCGGTGGCTGGGCCGTCGATCGCCGGCGAAGAGTCACGGGCCACGATGGACAGCTCCGGGCGCGCCGGCTTCGGCCGCTCAGCGGACACGGCGGACCTCCCCATCGGCCACGTCGTAGCGGGCGCCGAGCAGGTCGTCCGGCACGTCGTCGGCTACCGCGGCGGTGACCAGCACCTGCTCGGCCTTCGCGGCCAGCGCGGCCAGCCGGCCGCGGCGGGCCGTGTCCAGCTCGGCGAAGACGTCATCCAGGATCAGCACCGGCTCGCCGCCGTCCGCGCAGAGCAGCTCGTACGAGGCGAGCCGCAGCGCCAGCGCGTACGACCAGGATTCGCCATGGCTGGCGTAGCCCTTGGCCGCCTGGTCGCCGAGCGAGAGCACCAGGTCGTCCCGGTGCGGGCCGACCAGCGTCACCCCGCGCTCCACCTCCTGCGGCCGGACCCGGGCCAGCTCGGCCAGCATCGCCGCGGCCAGCACCTCGGGCTCGGCCGCGGCGGGCAGCGCCGGGCCGAGCGAGCAGTGGTAGTCGATGCCGGCGACCGCGCCGGGGCCGGCCCGGTTCGCCGCGATCTCCGCGTAGCCGGCGGTGACCAGCGGGGCCAGCGCGGCGACCAGGGCGAGCCGGCCGGCCAGCAACTCGGCGCCGTACGTGGCGAGGTGGCCGTCCCAGACGTCCAGCGTGCGCAGGTCGCCGGTGCCACCGGCGCGGCGCGCCATCCCGGCGGTCTTCAGCAGCGCGCCGCGCTGCTTGAGCACCCGGTCGTAGTCGGCCCGGACCCCGGCGTACCGGGGCTGCCGCTGCACCAGCAGGTCGTCCAGGAACCGGCGGCGCTCGCCCGGGTCGCCGCGGACCAGGGCCAGATCCTCCGGCGCGAACAGCACCGAGCGGACCGCGCCGAGCACGTCGCGCGGCCGGCCCAGCGGCGCCCGGTTGAGCCGGGCCCGGTTCGCCCGGCCGGGGTTGATCTCCAGCTCGACCAGCAGCTCCCGGCCGGCGCTGACCACGGCGGTGCGCACCACCGCCCGGTCAGCGCCGGCCCGGATCAGCGGCCCGTCCACGGCCACCCGGTGCGAGCCGAGGGTGGCGCAGTAGCCGATCGCCTCGACCAGGTTGGTCTTGCCCTGGCCGTTCGGGCCGACCAGGACGCTGGGACCCGCCGCGAAGTCGATCTCCGCGGTGGGCCAGCTCCGGAAGTCGGTGACCGACAGGTGCCGGACGTACACCTGATACCGAGCTGCCGGCCGCTAGTTGCCGGAGCCGGCCGGGGTGATGCCCGGCTTCGGCTCGTCCGCCGCGTGGTCGCCCTCGGCGCCGGCCGACTTGATCGCGTGCCCGCCGAACTGGTTGCGCATCGCGGCGACCACCTTCATCGCCGGCGAGTCGTCCTGCCGGGAGGCGAACCGGGCGAACAGCGAGGCCGAGATCGCCGGCATCGGCACCGCGTTGTCGATCGCCGCCTCGACGGTCCACCGGCCCTCGCCGGAGTCGTCGGCGTAGCCGCGCAGCGCGGCCAGGTCCGGGTCCTCGTCCAGGGCGCGCACCATCAGGTCGAGCAGCCAGGACCGGATCACGGTGCCCTGGGTCCAGCTGCGCACCACGCCGGGCACGTCGGTCACGATGTCGGCCGCCATCAGCAGCTCCCAGCCTTCGGCGTAGGACTGCATCATCCCGTACTCGATGCCGTTGTGGACCATCTTGGCGAAGTGCCCGGCACCGACCGGCCCGGCATGCACGAAGCCGGAGTCGCCCTCCGGCTTGAGCGAATCGAACGCCGGCTGCACCTTGGCCACGTTCTCCGGCTCGCCGCCGACCATCAGCGCGTAGCCGTTCTGCAGGCCCCAGACGCCGCCCGAGACGCCGGCGTCGACGAAGCCGATGTCCTTGGTCGCCAGCATCTTGGCGTTCTCGGCGTCGTCGGTGTACTTCGAGTTGCCACCGTCGACGACCAGGTCGCCCGGGGCCAGCAGCGCGCTGAGCTGATCGATGGTGGACCGGGTGGCGGCACCGGCCGGCACCATCACCCAGACCACCCGCGGCGCCGGCAGCTTCTGTACGAGTTCCTCGAGGCTGGCCACATCCCGGCCGGAACCCTCCGACCGGGCGTAGCCCACCACGGTGTGGCCGGCACGCCGCAGCCGCTCGGCCATGTTTCCGCCCATCCTGCCCAGCCCGACAAGACCGATTTCCACGGTGCCCTCCGACGAGTCGTTGAGGTAGATCCCGGCCAGTGTTCTGCTGCCTAGTTACACGCTATCCAGCCGGTCGGATCAGGTGGGCGGCCGGCCGGCAACCCGGCCGGACTTAGCCAGGAAGTTCGCCGGATCGACGCCCGCAGACCGCCCTTCGACCGACCGGACGACGGTCAGCGGGCTCACCCGGGCAGTCGCACCGGCATGATCAGGTACCGGTAGTCGGCCGTGCCGTCGCCGTCCACACCGGTCATCACCGCGGGCTTGGTGGCGTTGGTGAACGACAACCGGGCAATCGACGCGTGTACCGCGGCAAGGCCGTCCAGCAGGAAGTTCGGGTTGAACCCGACCGTCAACGGCTCACCGCTGTAGGTGACCTCAAGCTGCTCCTCGGCCCGGCCCTCGTCCTCCCCGCCGGCGGTCAACGCGAGCCCGTCCGCGGACAGCTCCAGCCGCACCGGCATGCCCCGGTCGGCGACCAGCGCGACCCGCTTGACCGCCTCCACGAACGGGGCCACCGAGACATCCACCGTGGACAGGAACTCGGCCGGGAACAGCGAGCGGTACTTCGGGAACTCGGCGTCCAGCAGCCGGGTCGTGGTCCGCCGGCCCGGGCCGGCGAAGCCGATCATGCCCTCGCCGGCCCCGCCCGAGGACAGCGCCAGCGTCACTTCCGAGCCGTTGGTCAGCGTCTTGGCCGACTCGGCCAGCGTCCGGGCCGGGATCAGCACCTGCACGTCCAGGCCGGCCTGCTCGGGCTTCCAGAGCAGCTCCCGGACGGCGAGCCGGTACCGGTCGGTGGCGGCCAGCCGCAGCTGCTCGCCCTCGATCTCCAGCCGGACGCCGGTCAGCATCGGCAGCGTGTCATCCCGACCAGCGGCGATCGCGACCTGCTGCACGGCCTGGGCGAACTGGCCGCTGTCCACGATGCCGGCGGTGGTCGGCATGGTCGGCAGCGTCGGGTAGTCCTCCACCGGCATGGTCGGCAACGTGAACCGGGTGCTGCCACAGGCGATCGTGACCCGCGGGCCGTCCACCGCGATGTCGATCGGGTGCGGCGGGAGGGCCTTGGTGATGTCGGCCAGCAACCGGCCGCTGACCAGGGCGCGGCCGGCGGTGCCGGAATGCACCTCGACGTCGGCCTGGGTGGACACCTCGTAGTCGAACCCGGACACGGTCAGCTCGGTGCCGTCGACGACCAGCAGCACCCCGCCCAGCACCGGCACCGCCGGCCGGGCCGGCAGGCTGCGTGCGGTCCACGCGACCGCGTCGGCAAAGGCGTCGCGCTCGACCCGGAACTTCATCCGGTGCCCAGCGGCGGCGGGCCCGCCGCCGCTGCCACCCGCGTCGCGGTCGACCTGGAACGTCATCGGGATCCCCTCCTAGCCGAGACAGGTTGCTCGGCTGTGTAACGCCACATCATGCCCGCCGCCGCCGTTGTCCCCAGGTCGGGCTCGGAGCTTCTGCAGTTATTGGTATCTGGATGAGAAATGCTCGTCGTCGTCATAGGTGCTGTGGATCCTGTGGAGAACCGGCGTCCGTGCAGGTGGCCGGTGCCGCGACCGTGTGTAGGAGCTGGGGTTCCCGGTGTCGTGGCAGCGAACGGCCGGTGGATGGAGCGGAAACCACACGCCTCGTCCACCGCTCGTCCCCAGTTGTCCACAGGGTTCTCCCCAAGCTGTGCACACAGACTGTGGACTGGTTCACACGGTTGGCGCAGTGACACCGACCGGATGCGTGTGGTCACTACTGCCGTGCCCGGTTCTTGATCCGGTTGGTCAGCTCGGTGACCTGGTTGAAGATCGACCGGCGCTCGGCCATCAGCGACCGGATCTTCCGGTCCGCCCACATCACGGTCGTGTGGTCCCGGCCGCCGAAGGTCTGCCCGATCTTGGGCAGGGACAGGTCGGTCAGCTCCCGGCACAGGTACATCGCGATCTGCCGGGCGGTCACCAGCACCCGGCTGCGGGACTGGCCGCAGAGGTCCTCGATCGTCACGCTGAAGTACTCGGCGGTGGCCGCGATGATCGCCGCGGCGGTGATCTCCGGGCCGCCGGACTCCGGGATCAGGTCCTTCAGCACGATCTCGGCCAGCGGCAGGTCGACGCTCTGCCGGTTCAGGCTGGCGAACGCGGTGACCCGGATCAGCGCGCCCTCGAGCTCGCGGATGTTGCTCTGGATCTTGCTGGCGATGAACTCCAGCACGTCCGGTGGCGCGTTCAGCCGTTCCTGCGCCGCCTTCTTGCGCAGGATGGCGATGCGGGTCTCCAGGTCCGGCGGCTGCACGTCGGTGATCAGGCCCCACTCGAACCGGGTCCGCAGCCGGTCCTCCAGGGTCGCCAACTGCTTCGGCGGCCGGTCCGAGCTGATCACGATCTGCTTGTTCGCGTTGTGCAGCGTGTTGAAGGTGTGGAAGAACTCCTCCTGGGTCCGTTCCTTGTTCTCCAGGAACTGGATGTCGTCCACCAGGAGGATGTCGTTGTCCCGGTACCGCTTCTGGAACGCCGACTGCTTGTCGTCGCGCAGCGAGTTGATGAAGTCGTTGGTGAACTCCTCGGAGCTCACGTACCGCACCCGGGCATGCTGGAACAGCCGCTGGGCGTAGTGCCCGATCGCGTGCAGCAGGTGCGTCTTGCCCAGCCCGGACTCGCCGTAGATGAACAGCGGGTTGTACGCCTTGGCCGGTGCCTCGGCCACCGCGACCGCGGCGGCGTGCGCGAACCGGTTGCTGGACCCGATCACGAACGTCTCGAACGTGTACTTCGGGTTCAGCCGGGTCGGCTCCGGCTTGTTCGCCGACCGCGGCGAGTCGGACAGCAGCGGCCAGCTCATCCCGGGGACGGTGTCCTCGGCGACGTGGTCGGTCGGATCCCGCAGCGCGTTGTCCGGGCGGTCCGGGGCGGGGCTGGGCGGCGGCTCGACCGTCACGGCCACCCGGATCTCCCGGCCGAGCTGCATCGACAGCGCGGTGGTGATCAGCGGCCGGAGCCGGGTCTCCAGGACGTCCTTGGCGAACTCGTTCGGCACCGCGACCAACGCCGTGTCCTCGACCAGGCCGAGCGGGCGGGTGGTACGCAACCAGGCGCGCTGTTGCGGCGTGACCGCGCTATCGGCAAGCGCCTCGATGGCGTGCGCCCAGAGCACGTCGAGATTCAGGATCTCGTCAGGCAAGCCTTACGCTCCTCCCCGTGGCGCCGGGTGGCTCGCCGCATGGCCAACCCGTTGTCCACATCACTGTCCACAGGCTGTGTATCTTCAGCCCACTGACCGTGTGCGGGCCGGGAGTAGCGTTTCGGCCTTCCCGACGACCTGCCGGTGCGCACCGCTGGGGACCGGTGGGGGAAGTCCGGCGGGATGGCACGCTAACAGCGGCAGGACGTAGGTCACAACCGGATCGGCTACCTCTGTTTGACCAGTACCGGAGACGTTCCGTACCGTTACCAGGTCCCCCGTCCGTCACGGTCGGCCTGGCGTGACATCGTGGTTCGACCGAGGCTCCGGCTGTGGGCAGCGAGCTGAAGGTTGTGCCCGTCGTCCGGCGGCCTTGGGGACACTGACGCCGACACCATCGATGGAGCCCTGACGTGAGCAAGCGCACGTACCAGCCGAACAACCGGCGCCGGGCGAAGACGCACGGCTTCCGGCTGCGGATGCGCACCCGGGCCGGGCGCGGGATCCTGTCCGCCCGCCGCCGCAAGGGCCGCTCCGAACTCTCGGCCTGATCCGGCTCGACGCCGTCCGAGACCGTGTCGTGCTGCCAGTGGGTGCGCGCCTGAGGCGCCGTGAGGACTTCGCGCTCGTCGTCCGTCGCGGACGGCGAGCCGGGCGCAGCACTCTCGTGGTGCACTACCTGCCGCCGCCGGTGGCGGTGGCCGGCGGCGTGACCGCCCAGGCTGGCTTCGTGGTCAGCCGGGCCGTTGGTGGCTCGGTCGAGCGGCATCGCGTCGTCCGCCGGCTGCGGCACCTCGTCCGGGACCGGCTCGATCGACTGCCCGCCGGCGCCCGGTTGGTGGTCCGCGCGCTGCCGCCGGCCGGCGCGGCCGACTCCGGTGTGCTCGGGCAGGATCTCGACCTGGCCCTGACCCGGGTCCTCGACTCTGCCCGGCCTGACTCTGCCCGGCCTGACTCCGGCCGGCCTGAATCCGGCCGGCCTGACTCCGGCCGGCCTGACTCCGGCCGGGTGGCTGCCGAGGCGGCCGCGCCGCGGCGGGTCGGCCGCCGGCGTGGTCGGTCGACTGCTCCCGCCGATGGCCCGGCCGGTCCGGATCCCGTTGCTGCCGGCTCGGCCGGCCCGGTCGAGGCGGACCGGTGACCGCCGGACGGGTCCTGGTGATCGGCCTGCTCGGGCTGGCCGCGGTCGGTGTCGTCGGCGCGGTGATCGACCGGCTGCGGCATCGGGCCCCGACCGAGCCGGGCACGGTGGCCCGGCTGCTGCTCGCGCTGGTCGGGTTCTACCGTCGGTTCATCAGCCCGGCGCTGCCCCCGTCCTGCCGGTTCACCCCGTCCTGCAGCGCGTACGCGGTCGAGGCCCTGCGCACGCACGGTGCGCTGCGCGGCAGCTGGTCGACCCTCCGCCGGCTGCTGCGTTGCGGACCCTGGCACCCTGGTGGGCACGACCCGGTACCACCCGTCGTTGGGCGCAGCAACAGCGTCGAACAACCCGTGGGCCAGCCGGCGACGCCCGCATCATCGGCCGCAGTGCCGTCCACCTCGACAGGAGCCACCCGTTGCTGAACCCCCTCTACATCGCGGTTTCATGGGTGCTGCTGCAGTGGCATCGACTGTTCTCGACGTTCCTCGAGGACAAGGGCGGTCTCGGCTGGGCGCTGTCGATCCTGATGCTGGTGGTCACGATCCGGGTCGTGCTCTTCCGCTTCTTCATCAAGCAGGTGCACAGCCAGCGCAAGATGCAGGAGATGCAGCCCAAGATCGCGGCGCTGCGCGAGAAGCACAAGAACGACCGGCAGACGCTCAGCCAAGAAATGATGAAGCTGCAGCGGGAGGAGGGCTTCAACCCCATCGGGGGCTGCCTGCCGATCCTGCTGCAGGCGCCGATCTTCCTGTCGCTGTTCCACGTGCTGCGGCTGATCGGCACCGACAAGGCGCACGCCCTGTCCGACGAGTACCACTGGCGGGTGTCCGAGGTCGCCAACGCCGGCGGCGCGAAGTTCTTCGGCGCGCCGATCGCCGCCGCGTTCAAGACGCCGGCCTCGACGCTGAAGGCCCTGGACGCCAGCCAGTCGGCCACCCGCACCGTCACGTTCATACTCATCGTGCTGATGTGCGCGGCCACCTACATCACCCAGAAGCAGATCATGTCCCGCAGCGGTCAGGTGCTGGACGGTCAGCAGGCGATGATCCAGAAGCTGCTGCTGTACGGCATGCCGATCAGCCTGTTCGTGTCCGGCTTCCTGTTCCCGCTCGGCGTGCTGCTCTACTGGTTCACCAACAACCTGTGGACCATGGGCCAGCAGTTCTACATCCTGCACCGGATGCCGCCGCCGGGGGCGAAGAAGGACGACCCGAACAAGCCGTCCATCGACCCGAAGACGCTCGCCCCGCGGCCCGGGCAGAAGCCGGTCAACCCGCGGGCCAAGCGCCCCGCCACGATCCTGCCGGCGGCGCCGATCGACAGCACGGACGCGACCGACGCCGGCCCGGCCGCGACGGGCACCGCGAAGTCCGGGGCGAAGCCGGCCAAGGCGGCCGACCCGAAGGCGGCCAAGGCAGCCGCCAAGGCAGACCCGGCCAAGGCTGGCCCGGCCAAAGCGACCCCGGCGAAGGCGACCCCGGCGAAGGCGGCCGACCCGGCCGCCGACGCTGACGGGGCCACGCCGGCCAGCGGCAGCCGCCGGCGGCGACGCGGCGTGAACGGCTCCGACGGCAGCGCGACCAAGCCGCCCGCCGGGATGCGCGGCCTCGACACGCCCGCGCCCGACGACGCGGACGACGGCGACGCGCCGGCCAGCCCGGCCGAGCCGACCGACGGTGCTGCGGCCAACGGCACGCCCAAGCCCGGCCCCACGAACGCGCCGCGCCCGGCCCGGCGGCCACCTGCCCGCCGGCCGTCCACGACGACCGGCCCGAAGAAGAAGCGTCGCTGAGCATGGCGGCATCCCCAACCCTCATCGACCTCGGTCAGATCCGCCGGGGGACGAGCTGCTGGAGAGTTCTGTGACCGATACGCCCGTTACCGAGACCCCGCTGGACGGCGATCAGACCGCCGAGTCAGCCGACGGCACTACCGCGGAGGACGCGGTGGAGGAGGCCGACGAGGGGGCCGCGGGCCCGTCCGAGGCGCTGCTCGTCCGCGAGGGCGACATCGCCGGTGACTACCTGGAGCGGCTGCTCGACATCGTCGACTACGACGGCGACATCGACCTGGACGTCGAGGGCGACCGCGCGGTCGTGGCCGTGATCGGTGGCGAGTTGCAGGGCCTGATCGGGCCGAGCGGGATCACGCTCGAGGCGCTGCAGGAGCTGACCCGGCTCGCGGTCCAGCAGCAGACCGGCGTCCGCAGCCGGCTGATGCTGGACATCGGCGGCTACCGGGCCCGCCGCCGCACGGTGCTGGCCGATATCGCCCGCAGCGCCGCGAGCGACGTGCTGTCCACCGGCCAGGCGGTCCGGCTGGACGCGATGAACCCGTTCGAACGCAAAGTCGTGCATGACACCATCTCGGCGATCGACGGCGTGCGCAGCGAGTCGGAAGGCGAGGAGCCGGAGCGCCGCGTCGTCGTCATCCCGGACCGGTGAGGACGGACCACCCTTCCCCACTCCCCGACGTGTTGCCGGCGGGGCCGCCGGCAGCGGCCGCAGTCGTGTTCGGCGACTCGCTCGAGCGGGTCGCCGCATACGCGGAGCTGCTGGCCACCGACGGGACACTGCGTGGGCTGATCGGCCCGCACGAGGTGCCCCGGCTCTGGGACCGGCACCTGATCAACTGTGGCGTGATCGCCGAACTGGTGCCGCCGGCGTCCCGGGTGGTGGACGTCGGCAGCGGCGCCGGCCTGCCCGGTGTCGTTCTGGCGCTGACCCGGCCAGACCTGTCCGTCACCCTGCTGGAGCCGCTGGCCCGGCGGGTGACGTTCCTGTCCGAGTGCGTCGAGCGGCTGGGCCTGCCGAACGTCGTGGTACGGCGGGGCCGGGCCGAGGAGCGGGACGTGCTGGCCGAGCTGCGCGGCGCCGATGTGGTGACCGCTCGCGCGGTCGCGCCGCTGGACCGGTTGGCCGGCTGGTGCCTGCCGCTGCTCCGTGCCGGCGGCGTGTTGCTCGCGCTGAAGGGTGACTCCGCGGCATCGGAACTAGCGGCCGCGCGGAGCGTGCTTGCCCGGTTGGGAGCGACCGATACCGGGGTAGTCCAGTGTGGGGCGAGTGTCGCATCGCCGCCAACGACGGTTGTGAGCATTACGCGCGGTACCGTGCCGGGTAAGGCACGAGGAGGTCGCGGGCGATGACCGAGTCGACGCCACGGAGGCGTCCTGGTGCACTCGGCTGGCCCACCCGTCATCCCGACGAGGTGGCCGCCGGGAGGCAGTCGCGCCTTGATGGGTCCAGCGGTCTCGGCTGGCCTACGCCGCTCCGTCCGGCCCCGCCGGCGGGGACATCAGACGTCCGATCCGACGAGGGGGACGAGGCCGTGGCCGACGAAACGAGGGTCACCGCGCCGAGAAGTGGCGGCGCGCCGTCACTGGAGGTCAGCCAGCAGCGGATCCGCACCGTGCTGGACAGCGCGGTCGTTTCACGTGAAACCGACGGCTTCCCGGCCAGCATCGCCGACGCCGGGATGGATACACCGATCATGCGGGAGGCGGCGCGGGCGGTCCGGGTGCTCAACCCGGCGCGCACCAGCACTTTCCCGCGGCCGACCCGGCGCCGCGTGATCGCGGTCGCCAACCAGAAGGGCGGCGTCGGCAAGACCACCAGCACGGTGAACCTCGCCGTGGCGCTCTCGCTGCACGGCCTGCGGGTACTGGTGGTCGACCTCGACCCGCAGGGCAATGCCAGCACCGGCCTCGGTGTGGACCATTCCGCCGGCGTGCCGTCCATCTATGACGTGATGGTCGAGGGCGCCTCGATCCAGGAGGTGGCGGTCGAGGTCGACCAGGGGCCGAACCTGCTGGTGGTGCCGGCGACGATCGATCTGGCCGGCGCGGAGATCGAGCTCGTCTCGGTGGTGGCCCGGGAGACCCGGCTGCGCACCGCCATTGCGGCGTACGAGGCCGAGGTCGACTACGTCCTCATCGATTGCCCGCCGTCGCTCGGCCTGCTCACGGTCAACGCGCTGGTTGCCGGCGACGAGGTGTTGATCCCGATCCAGTGCGAGTACTACGCGCTGGAGGGCCTCGGCCAGTTGCTGCGCAACATCGAGCTGATCCAGGCGCACCTGAACGGCGGCCTGCGGGTGTCGACGATCCTGCTGACCATGTACGACGGCCGGACCAAGCTGGCCGACCAGGTCGCCCAGGAGGTCCGCAACCACTTCGGCGACCTGGTGCTGGACGTGCTCATCCCGCGCAGCGTCCGCGTGTCCGAGGCACCCGGGTACGGCCAGTCGGTGATGACCTACGACCCCGGCTCCCGCGGCGCCCTCACCTACCTCGAAGCTGCCCGCGAGATCGCCGAACGGGGTGCGGCCGGCCTGGCCGGGGCCGAGGAAAGCGCGTGACAGCCGCCGCCCGCCGTTTCGTGTCGCTGGCCGTCCGCGACACCTCCTGTGCTTGATCGCGCTCCACCGGGCATGAACTCCACCGACCGGCTGCACCGCAGCTGCCAGCGGCGGCTACACGAGTGCCGGCGTCCCGGCCGTCTGCCCGGCAGGGACCTGTGCCGGCTCCGGTGATCGCGGTGAATTCGGGAGCGACTTGGCGGGTCGTGG
The DNA here is from genome assembly GCA_963714145.1 of uncultured Actinomycetota bacterium. Classification (GTDB taxonomy): domain Bacteria; phylum Actinomycetota; class Actinomycetes; order Mycobacteriales; family CADCTP01; genus JBBWZH01. The sequence continues at coordinate 7,519,996 of OY970235.1, forward strand.
ACTGCTTGGATGTACGAGTGGCGCGGGGCTGCCGTGGTCGGCGCTGACGCAATGGTGTGGACTGGCGGGTGTCAGGGTGGGGCGAGCGGCTGGCTCGGCGGGCACCGGGAGGGCTTGGCGTGAGTACGACTAGGCGTGGCGGCTTGGGCAAGGGTCTGGGCGCGCTGATCCCGACGGGTCCGGCGCCGGCGGCACCTGCCGCGGGCCCGGTCGCCGTGCCGGTTCCGGCGGCCTCGCCGGGCGAGGTTCCGGCTGCACCGGCACCGGAACAGGGCCCGGCGGCCGTGCCCGGGGCGACGTTCCGAGAGCTGCCGGTGGGCTCGATCCGGCCCAACCCGAAGCAGCCGCGGACGGCGTTTGACGACGAACCGCACGAGGAACTGAAGACGTCGATCCGCGAGATCGGCATGCTGCAGCCGGTCGTGGTGCGGCCGCTCGGCGACGGCGGGTACGAGCTCGTTGTCGGCGAGCGGCGCTGGCGCGCGGCCACCGACCTCGGGTTGGAGCGAATCCCGGCGATCGTCCGGGAGACCGCCGACGACGCGATGCTGCGCGACGCGCTGCTGGAGAACCTGCACCGGGTCCAGCTCAACGCCCTGGAGGAGGCGGCGGCCTACCGGCAGCTGCTGGACGAGTTCGGCACCACCCACGAAGAGCTGGCCCACCGCATCGGCCGCAGCCGCTCCCAGGTCACCAACACGATCCGGCTGCTGAACCTGCCAGTGCCGGTGCAGCGCCGGGTCGCTGCCGGTGTCCTCAGTGCCGGCCACGCCCGGGCGCTGCTGGCCCTGGACGACTCCGCCGCCCAGGAAGCGCTGGCGACCAGGATCGTCGCCGAAGGGCTGTCGGTGCGCGCGGTCGAGGAGCTGGTCGCACTCGCCGCCGGCGACACCACCAAGGCGAAGACCCGCGCCACCCCCCGCAGTCCGCGGGTCACCGCGCCGGCGCTCACCGACCTGGCCGACCGCCTTTCCGACACGTTCGACACCCGGGTGAAGGTCGAGCTGGGCCGGCGCAAGGGCAAGATCGTGGTCGAGTTCGGCTCGGTCGACGACCTGGAACGGATCATCGGGCTGATGGCGCCGGCGGTCGGCCCGCGCGGCAGTGTCCCGCCGGCCCGACCCGCCGACTAGCGGCCGTCAGCTGGCCGCGCCGCCCGTCCCCGGAGAACCGCCCGGTCGATCTCGGCGGAACCAGCCGGACGGCGTCGCCTGAGCCCTGGCCGCGCCGGCCGGCCGCCCGCTCGGACGGTGGCCATGGCATGGCCGCCACGGGTGGACGACCGGTCCATCTCGTCCGACCGCGGCCGGCGGACGGGTTTCGCGATGGGCGAGCTCGGCCGGGCGGTCGTGGGCCCGGCCGCGGGCGAGACCGTCCGGTCGATCCCTCGGACGGCAGCCGGCGGGCGGCGCGTGCCGCGGGCGGTGTCGCCGATCGCCGCGCCGTCCCGATCGGGCCGGCGGAGCTAGCCGCGGAGGTAGGCCTCGCCGCGCGCGGACAGGCGGTAGCCGATCTCCAGGCTGATGGTCAGCCCGAGGTTCTTCAGCTTCCGGACGTCGGTCTTGAACGGCAGCAGCTCCCGGTCGAACGAGGCGGCCAGCTCGGCCGCCCGGGTGGCCGGTCGCTCGGCGATCGCCGCGAGTACGGCCGCGGTCCACGGGCCGTGCGAACTGGCCCGGTCGAGCCGCTCCAGCCGGCGGGTGATCTCCGCCCGCTCGTCCCCGGTCAGGACGCCTTGGCCGGCCAGCACGTCACGCGGGTCCGGCCCCTCGACCGGCCGGACCCGTAGCCGGTACACCGGGTAGCCCGGCTCCCCCCGGAGGTCGGCCAGCACCGCCGCCACCGACTTGTAGCCGGCCCGGCGGGCGTCCGCCAGCCGGATCTTGGCCGGGTCGACCACGTCCGCCGCGTCCACGGCGAGCAGCCCGGCGGTGGTCCGGTACTGCCGGCCGGCCAGCGCCAGCGGCCGTTTCCAGCGCCGGAACATCACCGTGATCGTGCCGTCGAGGATGCCGTCCCGGGTCCGCTGTTCGATCCGCACCCGCGGGAGCCTACGGCCACCCGCGGTCGAGCCCGGCCGCCCCGACGACTCATGATCCGATCATCCGAGCCCGGCTGGATCCGGTCGGCCGCCAGGGCGTCGGGAGCCGGGCGTCGGGCGGCCGGGCCTCGGGACGCGAGGGCGTCGGGTTGGCGACGCCAGACCCGGCGGCCGTCGACTTCCGAACGAGCGATCGGCCCGCCGGCGATCGAGATCGTTCGAGGGCAGACCGGAACGGGGAAGTGCGGTACCGGGTCGCCCGTCCGCCATGATTGGTCCGACTGCAAATTAGCTTTGTGACCAGAGGTAGCTGGGAGGATCTGGTGGCGGCGGAGTCCACCGGCGAGCCCGCCATCGACGAGACGGTCCGGGCGCTGCTGCTGCTGATACCGCGACTGGGGAGCCGGGCAAGACGGCTGCCCGTGCCGGACAATCTGCGCCCGTTCGACCTGGCGCCACGACACCTCTCGCTGCTCTCCTATCTACTCTTCGACGGTCCGCTCACGGTCTCCGAACTCGCCGGACGGCTGGAGCTCGCGCCGACCACCGTGAGCCTGATAGTCGGCGACCTCAACCGGCGCGGCGTCCTCGCCCGCCGGGAGGACGACGCCGACCGTCGTCGCCGGATCGTCGACATCGCCCCGGCGCACCGCCCCGCCATCGCCGCCTGGCTCGAACCCGGCGCGGCCGCGTGGCAGGCGGCGCTGACGTCCCTCAGCCCCACTCAGCGCCAGACCTTCGTCAGCACCCTCCTCGCCTACGAGAAGGCCCTCACCGACGTGTAGGCCGACGAACAGGCTCGCCGCTTGATGCAGGGCTCCGGCGGTCGATCAGCCCTCCTCCCCCGGCGTCAAACCGCGCCAGACCGCTCCGGGCCTGCATGTTGACCCATCCGCCGAACCGGACCCCGGAGCCATCGGCGATGGAGCCGGGATCACGCCTATCGGCGTGAGGCCGACCAATGACGCGACTCGCGTGATCATGGTCAGGCCAAGCCGGGTGGTCGGGGAATCGCCAGCCACCGCCGTCACGGCGCTTGTTGGGGTGGGCCCGGAGTGATCGGGCCGTGGGTACGGCGGCCACGATCGGCCTGCCGGCGGCGGATGCGCTGGTTCCGGACCACAAGCAGAGCCTTGCCCTTGCTCACCGCCAGCATCGCGCCGGTCCGGGTGAGCGCGACCACGCCGCCGTCGCCCACGTTGCTGACCGGGGGCTGGCGCCGCGGCCGTCGAGCGGTGATCGCCTTGGCTGCGCGCCCGCCGCGGTGAATGTCGGCGGCCCGAAACTCGCATGAGCCATCAACGGCGCGATCGCGCTGTCACCCCAGCCCGCTCACGATGGGCCGATCCGCTGCGCTCGGTCTGATCCAGGGCAGCTCCGATGGCTGGCCGGGGAGGCCCGGCTGGCCTGTGGCGTGCTTGCCGACGACCCCATCCGCCGACGGCGGCTGCACCTTCCACCGCCGCACTGGCCGCGGCCGTCGTCGCCGCCGCGAATTCTGCGCGCCGACAGGCTGCTCCCTCCGCCCAAAGCACCCCGACGGTCCGTACGCCCGCGACGACTTCACCGCCGCCGCGTCGTTGCCTGCCGACCTGACCGCCGACCGGCTCGGGAACCGGGACCCGCTGATGGTGGTCGCTGTCGGGGCGGGACTACTCCTGGCCGCCTACCTCGGCCTCACCGCCGGCGCCGTGAACCTCGCCGTGCTCACGCTGCCGTCTCGCCGCCGGGTCGCCACCGGCCTGCGTGGCTCAGGGCTCGAGGCGTCGGCAACTATCCAGCCGGCGGCGAATCTGACGGCCGGTGCCACGGCCGGTCTGCTGTGGAGCCTCGCTAGCACCCGCCCCGGCTTCACGGCGGCCTGGCGGCGACGCAGTCAAGCTCACGGGTTCCAGGCCGGAGAACTCGCACACCGGGAACGACGCCCCGGCCGTGGACTTGGACTACCGGCCATGAGGAGGAGTCCGCGTCCGCTGGCTTGCTGTGCGGCAACTGCCGGAGTGGCGATCTCAACGGCGTGTCGTCGACTACGCCGACACTCTTTGATAGCCCATTGGTTCGCTGAAACGCAGACATGGCGCCGATTGCCGCGCCTATGTCTGGCGCCCGTCACGAGCGGCCAGGTCAGGTTTCACGTGAAACATCGCCTGGGTGCTTCGCTCTATGTGCATCCGTGGCCCAGCACTCAATTCCTTCACTTGTTTCACGTGAAACAGAACCGGTCGCTGGTGATGGCCGCAGGCCGCTCGCCGGGATTGAGTTGACTCTGGCGGTGAGCGGCGACCGCGAATGTTGGTGCGAAGTGGCTTCGTCGGGCGGCGCTCGTGAACAGGCGCTGGGGTGGCGGGGGTAGATGCACGAGTAGGACGATCCGGCGCCGGGTCGCCCCGGCGCCGGCCGGTCGCCGCGGTGGCTATGGGTAGAGGGTCAGTGCGGGTGAGCGGCCGAGGGTGACGAGATCCTCGATGGTGAGCGGTGACCGCCGGGGGCCGGACGGCGCGGAGCCGGCTGTGGGCGGCGTGCCGTCCCCGGCCCGATACGAGACGATCATCGATACCAGGGTCCCGTCGCGGTGGTAGATGTTGACCAGGTTCTGTGTCCCGGGGAGGGTGAAGCCGGTCACCACGCTGCCGTCCGGTGGGGTCTGAAAGACGCAGTTTTCGTCGCAGCGCTGGGCGTCCTGCTCCTGCTTCTTCGTCGGCGGTGGCCCGCTGTAGGGCTGGATCCGAACCCACAGCGTGCCCCACCCGGCTGCCGTCCGGATGTCTGGCGCCGTCTCGTAGACCAGCCCGCGCCCGTTGGATTTGACGAACGGGTTCCGCCCGTTACCCACCACTCCGGCGCCTCGCAGCGCGTTGCGCAGCGCCGTGTCGAGGCGGGCGGTCGCGACGCCGCAGGTCTCCGGCACCGGCCGAACCGGTGGACCGTCAGGTTTGGGCTGTGGCGGAGGGCCGGTCGGAGAGACCGTCGGGCAGGGCCGGTCGCTGACCATCGCAGCCTGGTCGCTGGAGCCTGCGGCCGTTCCCGGCCCGGTCGCGGGCCTCGCGCCGGCCAGCGTCATCATCCCGGCGATGATCAGCGCGCTCAGCGCCGCCGAGCCGGCGACGGTCAGCCGGCGCAGGGATCGGGCCCGGTGCTGCTCGGTGCTGACAAGTCCGCGGATGTCGATCGTGCTCGGCGGCGGGTCGGCTGAGGCCCGGTGCAACGCGTCGGTCAGGTCCACAGGGGTTCTCCTTCGAAGTTGATGGCGTCCGCCAGGCGGACCCGCAGGGTGTCGAGGGCGTCGGAGGCCTGGCTCTTGACCGTCCCCTCGCTGCAGCCCAGCGCCTCGGCGGTGTCGCGGACCGACAGGTCGCAGAAGTACCGCAGCACGAGCACCGCCCGGCGGCGCGGGGGCAGCTCATCCAGGCAGGCCAGCAACGCCAGCCGCTGCTCCGGATCCGGCACCGCCGCTGCCACGTCCGGCAGCACTGCCACCGAGCGTTCCCGGCGCCACGGCCGGCGCCGCTCGTCCAACCAGGTGTTCAGCAGCGCCCGCCATACGTAGGCGTCGATGTTGTCCAAGGTGGACGCACGGTGCCAGCGCCGGAACAGCTTGGTCAGCGTTATCGAGACCAGGTCGTCGGCCGTGTGCCAGTCGCCGCAGAGGAGGTAGGCCGTCCGCCGCAACCATTGCAACCTGCCGGCGACGTAGTCCTGATACGCCAAAGCATCGGTGGCCACTCAGCCTCCTCTTTCTCCCTGTCACTCAGGAAACGGCGCCCAGCAGCAGCGGGGTTGGTCGGCGCCGGAACTTCTCGCGACCGGCCGGCGCCCAGCGGGGCGCTTCACGCCAGGCGGCTGCCGCGCTCGGCGGGCAGGGCCATCAGCGCAAGGCATCGCCGAGGGTGAGCAGGACGCTGGCCGGCCGAGGCGCCGGCCCCGCTGCCCCCGGTGCGCGGCGGTGTCCACCCGAGCCGACTCGATCGTCCGGTCGGGGGTGGCGGGGCGGTGACAGCGGCGGCGGCCACGACGGTGCCCGGCCCGACCGGCGCCGACTCCCACCGCCTGGCCCGCGCCCCGCGCAAACCACAACCGCCTGACCCCACCACACCCGACGCCCGGACCACCCGGACGGACGCAAAGTCCGGCCTTACCGCCTGCGGCGACCACCACGACCCGGCGCTCTAGCCCTCCCGCGTCACCACCTGCCTCCGACACCGAGACCCTCTCCTGGCCCGCCCGCCAACCTCGGCCCCAGCCGCACAAGCACCCGACCGTGGCGTCGCGCCCAGACGTGACCATGCCCTGATCAGCAAGTGCGGTCGAGCTCGCCAACACCCCGCGGTCAACAACCGACCGCCAGAGCCAATGAGTGTTGATCAGCTCCGCACGGCGTCCACCAGCAACGATCGGCGGCCCGGCTACGGGATGAGGTCGGCCCCGATCAGCGGCGGCCGGTGAGCAGACGGCCAGCGGATAAACCCAGCCGTCATGGTCGGCCGGGTCGGCTGGCGGGCCAGGTCGAGGTGCGGCGGTGCGGTTCACACCCCAGCTGCGGAGCGACTCGTTCACCGGCCAGGGTGGGGCGGCCAGCGGCGACTCGCGCCGGGTTCGGCGAGAAGGCCGGCTCCCCATCGGTGCCCGTAGCCTGTCGCCGCTGCGGTCGTGGCCGCCCAAGATCGCTCTCAGCGGGCAGCGCCGGGCCGGCTGGCGCTACGCGCCGGTGCGGGGCGACGGCGAGCCGGTGTCGCCGGAGCCGGGCCAGACAACCATCGCGCGGCCGGCCCAACCGGGCCCGGCGGGCACGACCACAGTCGGCCAGGGCAGGTCGGCTCCAGTTCCCGGCTCGTAGGCGGTGTCGAGCGTCAGGAGCACAGCCACGGCACCTCGTGCCCGCGGTCTCGCCGGTCGAGCGGGCCGAGTGGAGAGGTCAGCCGGTGTTGCGATCGCGCGCATCGGCTAGACCACGCCGCCACCGGAGGACGACGCGAGCCGTCCGGTCGATCGCGAGCAAGAAGGACCGACAGCATGCGTACGTTGTCGTTGCGCCCGAGCTCCGAACTACCGACAGATCGGGGACGCCGGCCGCCGCGTCGACCATCCGCCGCGCCCCACCGGCGCCCGGCCCGAACCGGCCACCCCCGGCACCACTCCCGGCCCCGGCCCTGGCACCATCCCGGGCCCCGGCCCTGAGCCCTCGGCCTCGACCGGGCACCATCCCCGACCCGGCACCACCTCCGGCCCCGGCCGCGCCCCGGCCCGGCCTCGGCCCCGGCCCCGGCACCACCTCCGGCCCCAGCCCCGGGCCCCACCCCCGGCCTCGGCCCTAGCACCACGGTCCGCCTGACAGTGCTGATCGAGTCGATCAGCCAGGCGGCCTGGAGCGAGTGTCGCGATCGCGCGGTCGTCTGCCGGACCGGTCTGCCACCGGAGGACGACGCAAGCCGTTCGGTCGATCGCGAGCGAGAACGACCGACAGCATGCCTGTGTTTTGGTCCTGCCCGAAGCGCCGAACCATCGACAGAGTCCGCACGTCGACCGTGGCGCCGACCCATCCGCCGCGCCCACGAGTGCCGGCTCGAGCCGGCGCCGGCGCCACAGTTCGTCTCACGGTGCCGATCGAGTCGATCAGCCAGGCGGCCCGGGCGAGTGTCGCGATCGCGCGGTCGTCCAGTCTGCCGGACCGGTCCGCCACCGGAGGTCGACGCGAGCCGTTCGGTTGATCGCGAGCGAGAACGACCGACAGCATGCCTACGTTGTTGTCCTGCCCGAAGCGCGGAGCAATCGACAGAGTCGGCACGTCGCCCGTGGCGGCGACTCATCCGTCGTGCTCACCGGTGCCGGCTCGAGCCGGCACTCCCCGGCGCCCGGCGCCACAGTTCGTCTCACGGTGCCGATGGACGCGATCACCCAGGCGGCCCGGGCGAGTGTTGTGATCGTCCACGTCCGCCGGACCGGTCCGCCGCCGAAAGACGACGCGAGCATTCGGTCGATCGCATGCGAGAACGACCGACAGCACGCGTACCTTGTTGTCGCCCGAAGCGCCGGACCGTCGACAGAGTCCGCACGTCGGCCGTGGCGGCGACTCATCCGTCGTGCTCACCGGTGCCCGGCTTGAGCCGGCACTCCCCGGCGCCGGCGCCACAGTTCCTCTCACGGTGTCGATCGGCTCGATCGGCCAGGCGGGGCCCGGGCGAGTGCTGCGATCGCGATCGCCCACGTCTGCTGGACGGGCCCGCTACCGGAGGACGGCGCGAGCTGGCCGGTCGATCGCGAGCAAGAAGGACCGACAGCATGCGTGCCTTGTCGTCGGACCCGAAGCTCTGAACCATCGACAGATTGGCAGCGCCGGCCGCAACGTCGACCCCACAAGCCGCGCCCACAGCTGCCGGCTCGAACCGGCAGCGAACCGGCGGCACGGCCACGCACCGGCACCGCAGTCACCGCGCCGTGCCGATCGGCTCGAGCACCGGGGCGGTCCAGGCGAAGGCCGATGCCACCGGCCCAGGGCACGACCGCAGTAGCTCACCGGTCGATCCGACGCACCGGCAGCGATACGACGCGATCGTCCGCAGATCAGCCACGCTGCCGGCGATTCGCGATGCTTATGGCCGTCCAGATCGCCCCGATCCTGATCGTCGCGTCAGGTCGTCTGTCTAGGGAGACCCGACCGCTCATACCCGGCTGGCTGGCCAGGACGGCGAAAGAGCTGGGTGCGTCGACTCGCGCCGAAGGCGCTACTGGTGTGTGTCGAGCCCTGAGGCGGATCGATTCGGGCTGATCCGGCCCAGCCGATGGAGATGCGTCCCCCGACCAGCCGTTGAGTGACGCATGGACGTGACCCGGGTCCAAGCCACGTTGCTGGAATGTACTCGGCCGCCGAGGACCTCCGGCGGTGCGGCGAGCGGCCCGAGGTAGGAGCGGGACGCGTTCGAGGCCGGTGAGGACGAGTTGGCCGTTTCGCTTGGGATGGGCACGGGACGGGGGAAGGTTTCACGTGAAACGTCGGCGTGAAACGTTGGGGTGGGGAGGGCGGCATGGCGGACAAGCTGGCGAAGTATCGGGGAAAGCGGGACCCGGAGCGCACGCCGGAGCCGGTGCCGGGAGCGGGTCCGCTGCCCGAGGGCAACGACGACACCTTTGTGATTCAGGAGCACCACGCCCGGCGGCTGCACTGGGACGTTCGGCTGGAGCGGGGCGGCGTGCTGGTCTCGTGGGCCGTGCCGAAGGGGCTGCCGCTCGACCCGAAGACCAACCACCTTGCCGTGCACACCGAGGACCATCCGCTGGAGTACGCGTCGTTCGAGGGCAGCATCCCGCACGGCGAGTACGGCGGCGGCAAGGTCGTCATCTGGGACCGCGGGCGGTACGTCACCGAGAAGTGGACGCCGCGTGAGGTGAAGGTGGTGTTCGACGGCTCCCGGGCCAGCGGGCGGTACGTCTTCTTCCAGATCCGCGAGGGCGACTGGATGGTGCACCGGATGGACCCGCCACCACGCCCGGACTGGCAGCCGGTGCCGGTAGGCATCAAGCCGATGCGACCGACCGTTGGGCAGTTGCCTCCAGCCGATCAGAACGCCGCCTGGGGCTTCGAGATGGACTGGGGCGGCGAGCCGGCGATCGTCGTTGTGGACGGCGGTCGGGCCCGGGTCGAGGTATCCGGGGCCGACCAGACCACCCGGTATCCAGAACTGCGCGCGCTCGGCGCCACGCTGGGCAGTCAGGTCTGCGTGCTCGACGGCACTCTGGTCGTGCTCGATCCGCACGGCCGCCCGAGTGCGGCCAGGCTCAAGGAACGGCGGGAGGCGAGCGCCCGGCAGATCCAGCGGCGGTCCGGCATCGCACCGGTCACGTTCCTGGTTACCGACCTGATCCACCTCGACGGCCAGGACACCACCCCGCTGCCGTACGAGGAGCGGCGCCGGCTCCTGGAGGAGTTCCTGCCGGCCGGGCCGAACTGGCACATGTCCCCGACGATCGCCGGCGGCCCGGACGCGCTGGCCGCCAGCCGGGACCTCGGGCTGCGCGGCATCGTCGCCAAGCGACTCGACTCGACCTACCGGCCCGGCCGGCGCACCGACGGCTGGCTGTCGATCAGCAACCTGCCGACGCTGCGGGTCGCGATCGCGGGTTGGCTACCGCCGGCCGCCGCCGAAGATGACCACCAGATCGGCGGCCTGATCCTTGGCGTCGACAACGCCGACGGTCTGGCGTACGCGGGCGTGGTCCGCACCGGCTTGACCGCGGCTGATCGTTCCGAACTTGCCGGACAGCTGCGGAGGCTGGTCCGCAAGACGCCGCCATTCAGTACCCCGCCGCCAGATCTTGCCGATGCCCATTGGGTCCGCCCGACCCTCGTCGGGGAGGTCTCGTACCGCGACTGGGGCGCGGACGGCCGGCTCCGCCGTCCAACCTGGCTCCGCCGGCTGCCCGCCGGCTGACCGGCCCGGCGCCGCCACAGCGGCCATCCGGTGGCCGGGCCGCCGGACGCATCCACACGATCGGAGTGCCCGGCGAACCGGCCGGCGGGAGGGTCAGTGGGTGGCGATGTAGCGGGCGACGGTGTTGACGAACATCGGGAGGGCGGCGGCAAAGGCAGCCTGCTGGGGCACCGGGGTGCCGGGGAGTTCGGTGGCCCTCGGGATCAGGGCGAGCAGTGCGTCGGCGGTGCGGCGCTGGTGGAATGGATCGCCGGGCACCGCCGGGAGGATGCCGACCGGGGCGCGCAGGTTGGCCAATTCGGCGTCGGACACACCGCGGAGCGTGTCACCGCCGAGCAGGTCAGCCAGGACGGCTGGGGCCGCGTCGAGACCGGCCAGGTCCGCGGCGAGGCGCGGATCGATCATCGGGTCGCCGGCGGTGGCGGGCCACGCCAGGATCAGGCCGGCAACGCGGTCGGGATGGTCAACCGCGAGCCGGGCGGCCACCGAGCAGCCGTTCGAGCCGCCGACCGCCCAGACCGGGCGAGCCGGCAGCAGCGGCAGCAGGTGCTCGATCTCGGCCGCCCAACTGGACGGTCGACGGAGCCGATCGGGCGCGCGCACGTCCAGGCCGTAGCTCGTCAGCCCGTCGAGCACGCCGGGCGTCGCCCAGAACCGGCCAGCGCTCATCTCGTCCCACAGCCCGCCGTGCAGCAGCACGAGCACGGTAGGCGCTACCAGTTCCCGTGGTGGACGACGTCGGACGCCGGCCGGCGACCACGGCGCAGCGAGGGCGACCGCCGGTCCTCGGCCCGGTAGCCGATCGAGGTCGCGCCGATCGGCGTGTACTCCGCGGGCACGCCGAATTCCGCCCGGAACGCATCCATGCACTCCGGCTGGATCCCGAAGAAGAGGGCGCCGAGGCCGGCGTCCACCACGGTCAGCAGCATCAGCAGCGAGGCGAAGCCGGTGTCGATGTGCCAGTACGGGACCGGCCAGTGCGCCTCGTCCCGATCGGTCCAGCCCTTGTCCGGCTCGGCGTACCGGTCCAGGTAGGCCGCCTTGTGGGAGAGCGAGACGATCAACAGCGGGGCACGCCGCATCCCGGTGAGCCAGTTGTCCGGCGGCTCGTTCGGGTCGGTGGTGATCGACCAGAACCGCTCGCGGTCCGCGGCGTCCTCCAGCACCAGGAACGCCCAACCCTGGCTGAAGCCCGCGGACGGGGCGTGCAGCGCGTTCTCCAAGATCCGGTCACGAATCTCCGGTGGCACCGGCCGGCTGTCGTAGTTACGGACCATCCGGCGTCGGCGCACTACCTCCTGAAACTCCATGCGGGCAGCATGCCGCAGCGGCCTATCAAATTGCCTAACGGGTAGCTCAGCCCCGCTGTGCGGCCCGCGCCAGCAGCGTCCCGCAGACCTGGCCGAGATCGAGCCCGGCCGCCTCTACCGCCATCGGCAGCAGGCTGGTCTCGGTCATCCCCGGGGCGACGTTCACCTCGAGGAACTCGACCGCACCGTCCGGGGTGACGATCGCGTCCGTACGGGAGAGGTCACGCAGCCCGAGCACGGTGTGCGCGCGCACCGCGACCTCGGCCAGCCGCGCCGCGGTCTCGGTCGGCAGCCGGGCCGGGGTGTGGTAGGTGGTCATCCCGGCGGTGTATCGGGCGGCGTAGTCGAACACCCCGTTGGCCGCCACGATCTCCACCGCGGGCAGTGCGCGCAGGCCGTCGCCGAGGTCGATCACGCTGACCGCGACCTCGATCCCGTCCACGTACGGCTCGATCAGCACGGTGTCGCCGTAGGACAGGCAGCTGACCATCGCCGCCGGCAGCTCATCGGGGTCGCGGACCGGGATCGCGCCCAGAGCGGACCCGCCCTGCGCCGGCTTGACCATCAGCGGCACGCCGAACCGGGTGACGATCCGGCCGAGCACCGCGGCGGCGCCGAGCTCGCGGAAGGTCGCGTGCGAGAGCGCCACCCAGTCCGGCGTGCGCAGGCCGGCCGCGCGGATGGCCGCCTTCGCGTTTGGTTTGTCCCAGGCGACCCGGCAGGCGGCGGCGGTGCTGCCGACGTACGGGGTGCCGGTGAGGTCGAGCACGGTACGGACCGCGCCACTCTCACCGGCCTGCCCGTGCAGGGCGATGAACACCGCGTCCGGCGGCTCGGCCGCCAGCGTGGCGAGCAGCGCGGCGTCCGCGTCGGCCTCGCGCGGGTGCATGCCGACCAACCGGAGCGCGTCGAACACGCGCCGGCCGGACCGCAGCGAGACCTCCCGCTCCAGGTCCAGCCCGCCGGCCAGGACGACCACGGTCAGCTCGTCCAGCGCCACCGATCCACCCTCAACCTCAGCTCGACCCTCAGGATCGGTGGTGAACGGGCCGCCGAACGAACCCGCGACCGTGCCCGGGGCCCCGGCCGAAACCGAGACCCCGGGCGTGGCAGCGTCCGCAATCATGCGAGGTCCGCGGCGGGGGCGTCGGCGGATGCGGCCGAGCCGCGGTCGCGGTGCGCGGGCCGCCGCTCCCCCCGTCCGGACAGGAAGGTCGCGCTCAGGTCCAGCTCCTCCTCGATCACGCCGGCCAGCCGGCGGACGCCCTCCCGGATCCGGTCCGGCTCCGGGTAGCAGTAGGACAGCCGCAGCTCGCGCTCGCCGCTGCCGTCCGCGTAGAAGCCGATGCCGGGCACGTACGCGACCCGGGCGTGTACCGCGCGTGGCTGCATCACCTTGGCGTTGAGGCCCTCGGGAAGGGTCATCCAGACGTAGAAGCCGCCGCCGGGTTCGGTCCAGGTGCAGCCGGCCGGCATCAGCGCGGTCAGCGCGGTCAGCATCGCGTCCCGCCGCTCCCGGTACAGCTCCCGGAACACCTTCACCTGCTCCAGCCAGGGTTGCGTGTCCAGGTACTCGGCGACCGCGAACTGGCTGAACGTCGGCGGGCACAGGATCTGCGCCTCGCTGGCCAGCACCAGCTTCTCCCGGACCGCATGCGAGGCCAGCACCCAGCCGACCCGCAGCCCCGGCGCGAACGTCTTCGAGAACGAACCCAGGTAGATCACCCGCGACTCGGACAGCGAGCGCAGCGCCGGCAGCGTCGCCCCGTCGAAACCGAGCAGGCCGTACGGGTTGTCCTCGAGCACCAGCAGGTCGTACCGGTCGGCCAGGGCGAGGATCTCCGGCCGGCGGTCGACCGACAGCGTCACCCCGGCCGGGTTGTTGAACGTCGGCACCGTGTAGAGGAACTTCGCCCGCCGACCCTCGCGGGTCAACCGCTCCAGCATCTCGGCCAGCACCGCGGGCACCAGCCCGTCGCTGTCCATCGGCAGGTGGATCACCTCGGCTTCCGCCGCGGCGAACGTGCCGAGCGCGCCGACGTACGACGGGCCCTCGGCGAGCACCACGTCGCCCGGGTCGAGGAAGACCCGGCTGACGATGTCCAGCCCCTGCTGCGAACCGACGGTGACCACCACGTCGTCCGGCGAGGCACCGCGGATGCCCTCCAGCGCCATCACATCGCAGATCCGCTCGCGTAGCCGCAGGTCGCCCTGCCCCGAGCCGTACTGCAGCGCGGCCGTGCCCTTGACGCTGACCAACTCGCCGATCATCGCGCCGACGGCATCCAGCGGGAGCGCGTTGAGGTACGGCATTCCGCCGGCCAGCGAGACCACCTCGGGCCGGCTGACCACCGCGAACAGGGCCCGGATCTCCGAAGCGGTCATCCCCCGGGTGCGCTGCGCGTACCGGTCCGAATACGGGTCGAGCGACGTCCCGGTCATACCCGCTCCCCCCTGCCGGACGGCGCGGCAGCGAACCCAGCAGCACCAGCGGCCCGTGCCGCTGCGCCGGCTGCCCGGACGGCGGCGGGCGCGGCACCGCGCCCGGGCTGATGGGAGTGCTGGGTCTGCGCCGACTGTTCGCGCATGGGGTTACCTTCCCGGACTGGTCGGGGGACAACGGGTTCGCCGAAAGTCTATCCATCAGGTCTTTCCATTACTGCCTGTGACGGCTTACGATCACCGACGGCCTGCTGCCGGGCTCCCTGTCACCGGCTTGCCGCAGTGCCACGGCAAGGAAGGCTTCGGTCGGTGTCCCGACGGCTTGTCAACATCACTCTGGACAATCTCGACGATCTTCCCCGCAAGTGTCGTCGCTGTGTCTTCTGGGAGCTCGACCCGGTGCAGCGGGAGCGGGCCGAGGAGGCCGGCGACACCGAGTTGGAGAAAGAGGCCTGGGTCTCCAGCGTCCTGCTGGAGTGGGGCAGCTGCGGCAAGATCGCGTACGTGGACGGCGTGCCGGCCGGCTTCATGCTGTTCGCCCCGCCGGCGTACGTGCCGCGCTCGGTGGCCTTCCCGTCGAGCCCGGTCAGCGCGGACGCGGTGCTGCTGATGACCGCGTTCATCCGCCCCGAGTTCGCCGGCAGCGGGCTGGGCCGGATGCTCGTCCAGGGGCTGGCGAAGGACCTGCGGATGCGTGGGATCCGGGCGGTCGAGGCGTTCGGCGACCTCAAGTGGGAGGCGCCGTCCTGCGTGCTGCCGGCCGAGTACCTGCTCGCGGTCGGCTTCAAGACCGTCCGCCCGCATGCCCGCTTCCCCCGGCTCCGGCTCGAGCTGAAGAGCACCGTCTCCTGGCGCGAGGACGTCGAGTACGCGCTGGAGCGGCTGCTCGGCAGCATGAGCCCGGAAACCGCGCTCCGCCCCGCCTGACCGATCGGCACCGCTCCGGCGTGACGGAGCGGGCGGGTCCGGCCGCCCCGCGACAAGGGTGGCCGGCGGGATCCGCCGTGGGACGGACGACAGGCGGAGCGGCCGTCACCTAACGTCGCGGGCATGAGCGGCGACGCACGGGTGCGGCCGGCCAGGTGGCGGGCGCTGTGGTCGGTGATCGTCGACCATCCTGGCGGCACCGATGTGGCGGTCGCCGCGGTGCTGAGCGGGCTCGGGTTGTTCGGCATCTGGCTGTTCCGCATCACGTACGCCGACGTCGGGCACACCTTCTCGACGCCCTGGGCGGTCGGCGGGATGCTGGGAATGGCGGTGCCGCTGGCGGTCCGGCACCGGTACCCGGCCAGCGTGCTGATCGTGAGCTCGGTGGCGTTCGCCGCGTTCCGGCTCGAGGAGATCCCGGAAGGGACCATCTCCAGCGTGGTGCTGTTCCTCGCGCTCTACAGCGCCGGTGCCTACCTGCCGGCCCGCCGGGGTCGGTGGCTTCGTGGCCTGGTCATCGCCGTCCTCACCGCCATGCTGATGCGCGAGCTGTTCCTGATGCGGGACGACGAGACCGGCGCCCGGCTGCAGTCGGTCGTGGTGGCGGAGCAGGCGTATGCGGTCCTGCTGAACCTGTTCTTCTTCCTGATCGCCTGGCTGCTCGGCGACGCGGTCCGGCGGCGCCGGGAGCGGGAGGTCGAGCTGGCCCAGCGGGCCACCGAGCTGGCCCGGGCGAACGCGGTGATCGCCGAGCAGGCGGTGACCGAAGAGCGGGTCCGGATGGCCCGGGAACTACACGACGTGGTCGCGCATCACGTCAGCGTGATGGGCATCCAGGCCGGCGCCGCCCGCCGGGTGCTGGCCCGGGACCCGGCGCGGGCGGCCAGCGTGCTGTCCTCGATCGAGGAGTCCAGCCGGCAGGCGGTCGGCGAACTGCACCGGATCCTCGGCTTCCTGCGCCACACCGGCGAGCCGGATGGCACCAGCCCGCAGCCGACCCTGGCCGAGGTGGCCGACCTGGTCGACCGGATGCGCACCGCCGGCCTGGACATCCGGTTGGCCGTGACCGGCGAGCCCGGCCCGCTGCCGCCGGCGGTCGAACTGTCCGCGTACCGGATCGTGCAGGAGGCGCTCACCAACACGCTCAAACACGCCGGCAGCCAGGCCCGGACCGAGGTGCTGCTGGACTACCGGCCCACCGAACTACGACTGTCCATTTTGGACGATGGCCCGGCCGCGATGGCCGGCGCGGGCGGACCGGTCGGCAACGGGAGCCGGCGGGCCGGCGGCGGCCGCGGGCTGATCGGGATGCGGGAACGGGTCGGGTTGCTCGGCGGCGCGCTGGCCGCCGGCCCCCGGCCGGGCGTGGGGTATCAGGTACAGGCGACAATCCCGGTGTGACATGTCGCGTCGGGCTGGCCGACGACCAGCAGGTCGTCCGGGCCGGTTTCCGGCTGATCCTCGAATCCGAGGACGACCTGGTCGTGGTCGGCGAAGCGGCGGACGGTCGGCAGGCGGTCGAACTGGCCCGCAGCGCCCGTCCGGACGTGTTGTTGATGGACATCCAGATGCCCGGCATGGACGGCCTGGCCGCCACCCGGGAGATCATGACCGCACCCTGGTCGGCGGATGTCCGGGTGCTGATCCTGACCACGTTCGAGCGGGACGAGTACGTGTTCGAGGCACTGCGCGCCGGCGCCGGCGGCTTCCTGCTGAAGAACAGTTCGCCGGAGGACCTGATCCAGGCGATCCGGATCGTCGCCGCCGGTGAGTCGCTGCTCGCCCCGTCGGTGACCCGACGGGTGATCGCCGAGTTCGCCCGGCTCACCGTCCGGCCACGCCCACCGGGCCGCCTTGACGGGCTGACCGACCGCGAGACCGAGGTGCTCCAGTTGGTCGCCGCGGGCCACAGCAACGCCGAGATCGCGGGTCGGCTGTACGTCGGCGAGGCGACCGTGAAGACGCACGTCTCGCACCTGCTCACCAAGCTCGGCCTGCGCGACCGGGTACAGGCGGTGGTCTTCGCCTACGAGTCCGGCCTGATCCGCCCCGGCGTCTGACCGCCCCGGGCCGGCCCTCCGGGCCTGCCGCCCGGACCCTGCCCGCGGCGCCTGGCCGTCTGGGAGCCTGGCCGTCCGGGAACCGACCGTCCGGGGGCGGCGAACCGGGCCGGGCAGCGAACAGCCCCGGACCGGGCGGAGCGGGCTCCGCCGGACCGGGGCTGCCGGTTATGTGTGTCGACCTACAGGTAGTCGGCCAGGTCGGCGAGGATCGCGGACTTCGGCCGCGCGCCGATGATCGACTTGACCACCTTGCCGCCGGAGAACACCGACATGGTCGGGATCGACATGACCTGGTAGTCACGGGCGGTCTTGGGGTTCTCGTCGATGTTGAGCTTGACGACCGAAAGCTTCTCGCTGTGCTCGGCGGCGATCTCTTCGAGAACCGGAGACACCAGCCGGCACGGCCCGCACCACTCGGCCCAGAAGTCCACCAGCACCGGCTTGTCGCTGGTCAGCACGTCCTCGGCGAACGTCGCGTCAGTGACGGTCTTAGTTGCGTATCCCACGGTTCCTCCTTCGTCTGTT
Source organism: uncultured Actinomycetota bacterium (assembly GCA_963714145.1). Lineage (GTDB taxonomy): Bacteria > Actinomycetota > Actinomycetes > Mycobacteriales > CADCTP01 > JBBWZH01. The sequence goes on from OY970235.1 coordinate 7,537,727, forward strand.
GTTGTTGTAGCAATGAAACGCCGTGACCGGGCGCCGGATTCCAGGGCGCCGCGGCGGTCACATCCGTAACGCGCTGTCGGCCACCGCGACCGCCTCGTCCGGACCCTCGACCAGCGCCGCCAGGTACCGCTCGGCGTCCAGGGCGGCGGCGCAGCCGGTGCCGGCGGCGGTGACCGCCTGCCGGTAGTTGTGGTCCACCACGTCGCCGGCGGCGAACACGCCGGCCAGGTTGGTGCGGGTGCTGGGCGCGTCGGTGAGCACGTAGCCTTCCTCGTCCAGCCGGACCTGGCCGCGGAACAGTTCGCTGCGCGGGTCGTGCCCGATGGCCTCGAACACGCCGGTCGCCTCGATCGTGGTCTGCTCGCCGGTCCGCACGTCGCGGAGGACCACCCCGGTCACCGTGGTGTCGCCGAGGATGTCGACGAGCTCGCTGTTCCAGACGAACCGGATCTTGTCGTTGGCGAACGCGCGGTCCTGCATGATCCGGCTGGCCCGCAGCTTGTCCCGGCGGTGCACGATCGTCACCGTCTTGCCGAACCGGGTCAGGAAGGTAGCCTCCTCCATCGCGGTGTCGCCGCCGCCGACCACCACGATGTCGTGGTCGCGGAAGAAGAAGCCGTCACAGGTGGCGCACCAGGAGACGCCGTGGCCGCCGAGCCGGTCCTCCGCCGGCAGGCCGAGCCGCCGGTACGCCGAGCCGGTCGCCAGGATCACGGCCTTCGCCTGGTAGGTATGGGTGTGCGTGCGGACGATCTTGATCGGGCCGGTGAGGTCTACCTCGGTCGCGTCGTCCGGGATCAACTCGGCGCCGAACCGCTCGGCCTGCGTCCGGAAGTCCTCCATCAGCTTCGGGCCGGTGACACCGTCCGGGAAACCGGGGTAGTTCTCGACCTCGGTGGTGTTCATCAGCGCGCCGCCGTACTGGCTGCCTTCCAGCACCAGTGGCTTGAGGTCGGCTCGGGCGGTGTACAACGCTGCCGTGTAACCCGCCGGGCCGGAGCCGATCACGATGACGTCGCGCACGGTGTCGGTGTCGGTGGTCACTCTGGACCCGCCCTCCGGGAACTCGCCTGGCGCGGCCTAGTGCCGCACGGCGCGGGAACGCATCCTACGGGGCGGACATTCCCTACCGGGCGGGCACCGAACCGCGCCGTAACCGGCGTCGAAACAGGTCAATCGTGGTGCCGGTAGAGCACCTGCGGGATGGGTGCCTCGCCGCAGGTGGAGGAGACGACGATCACCGTTCGCTGGCCGCTGGTGTCGGCGTAGACCAGCACGTACGCGGTCTGCTGCCGGAAGGTGATCCGCTGCACGGCGATCAGCAGCCCACTGCTGTCGGGGATGCCCGCGGTGCACCGCTCGCGCCGCCCGGTGTCGGCCAGCGCACCGGCCGGGCCGTTCCGGCCGGCCCGGGTGATGATCTCGACGGCCGAGCGGGTGGCGATGGCCGGGATCGCGCTGAGCAGGCTGGCCTCGTCGTACGACTGGACATCGCTCGGGATCGTCTCGGGCCCCTTGGTCTGCTCCGAGCCGACCTTCGGCCCGGCGCCGGAGCCGCCACCGCTGCTGTCGTTGCCGCCGGTGCGGCTCTCGCCAGGCACGGCCGCGCTCTGCGCGACGGTGCCGCCGTCGTCGGACTTCTGCAGGATCGCGTTGCCGACCCCGACCAGGGCCGCCGCGACGATCACGCTCGCGGCCACCCGGCCGGTGAGCTTGCGGGCCCTGGCCCGGCGCTGCTCGCGCGCCGCGGCCAGATCGACCGGCTGCGCCAGATCGACCGGCTCGGCCAGCGGGGGGCGCGGTGGCACCGCGGAACTGATGGCGACGGGCGGCGGTGGCGGCGGTGGGTTGGCCAGCGGTGGCTGGACCTGCGCGGCGGCCGGTGGACCGGCACTGCCGCGCAGCTGGGCCACCGTCTCGTCCAGCCGGGCCGCGACGGCCGCCGGCAGCACCGGCGGGGCCAGCGCCCGTAGATCCCTGCGGACCGCGACGAATGCGGCGAGCGTGCCGCGGCAGCGCGCGCAGGAGGCGGCGTGCCGGCCGGCGTCGGCGGCGGCGGTCGCGTCGAGGAGCCCGGCGTCCAGGTCGGCCAGCGTGTCGAGATCCGGGTGACCAACCAGGCCGTCGGGAGATGTGGAGGGGGAGCCGTCTTCGGGCGTCATGAGACCACCTCCTCTCCCGCACTGGACTTGGCTGGGACGCCGGCCGGCGCATCCAGGTTCCGCAGATGGCCGAGCAGCAGCGCGAGCCGGGCCCGGCCGCGGGCGCAGCGGCTCTTCACCGTGCCCTCGGCCACCCCGAGGATGCGGGCGGTCTCGGCGACCGAGTAGCCCTCGATGTCGACCAGGGTGATCGCGGACCGCTGCTCGATCGGCAGCTGGCCGAGCGCGGCGTCGACGGCCATCGCGGTGTCCCGCTCGGCCAGGTGGTCGCGCCGGTCGGCCGGCTCGCCAGGGCCCTCGTCCGGCAGCGTCACGGTCGGCCGGGCCTGCCGGCGGCGGACCCGGTCCAGGCAGGCGTTCACCACGATCCGGTGCAGCCAGGTGGTCACCGCCGACTCGGCCCGGAACGAGCCGGCCGCCCGGTACGCCGAGATCAGCGCCTCCTGCAGCGCGTCCGCGGCCTCCTCCGGATCGCGCAGGGTGCGCAGTGCGACCGCCCACATCCGGTCCCGGTGCCGGCGCACCAGCACCTCGAACGCCAGCGGGTCTCCGTCGGCGTGCGCCCGCAGCAACTCAGTGTCACTGCGCTCGGGGACGGTCACGACCGGAGAATAGCGAGCAGAACACCCGAACGGGTCGGGACAAGCCCGCAGTCGGGCCGCCGTGGTGCGGTGCGGCCGGTTCGGCTCACTTGAAGAAGCGGACCTCGGAGAGCGAGGCGTCGAACTCGTTGCCCTCCGTAGGCACCAGCTTGGTGATCCAGATGATGTAGTACTGCGCGGCGGCACCGGGCTGCAGCTGGATCGTCTGGTTTGCGCTCAGCCCGTTCGCCTGGCCGACCACCTTGTAACTGGACGGATCGCCCGCGTTCGGGTTGTCGCCGGCCAGGATCTGCACGTCGATGCCGGGCTTGTCGGTGGTGATCTGGACCTGCCGCAGCGTCGTCGGCGAGCCCAGGTTGTACGCCACCCCGAGGCCCTTCTTCAGGTTGCCGAAGGTGGCCGAGCGCTTGTACCGGTCGGTGGGCCAGGAGGTGGCCGGGTTGCCGTCGTAAGAGTCGGCGATCTTCTTCGCCTCGGCACCGTCACCGGTCGGGCTCGGGTCGTAGAGCGAGGCGCCGGCCACGGTGGCCGCTTGCACCGCGGCCTGCGTGGTCGGGGCGGTGCTGCTGGTCGCGCCGGTCGTCGCGGCCGAGCTCGGGCCGGTCGCGATCGGGCTGCCCTGCTTGTCGCCCGGGACCCGGCCCAACGCGCTGCCGACCAGCCAGCCCACGATGGCGAGCACCGCGAACGCGGCCGCGATCGGGGCCACCAGGGCCACCCAGCGACGCCGGCGTCGGCGCGGGTCGGCCTCGTCCGGCTCGAACGGGAACGCTTCCTCGCCCGGGCCGATCCGATCGGCCAGCACCGTGGTCAAGGCGGCCGCGCTGCGCACGCCATGCGGGGCGCCCGGGTCGAGCGCGCGCATCGCCAGCGTGGAGAGGTCTTCCGGCACACCGGCCCGGACCTGGCGCGGGGTGAGCAGGTGGCCGCCGTTCGCGCTGGCTGAGCGCAGTGCGGCCGCGCCGCCGGTGGCCGCCAGCGGCCAGTGCGCGGTCAGCGCGGCGTAGAGCAGCGCGCCGAGGCCGCGGATGTCGTCGGTCGCCGCGGCCTGCCCGTCGCCGACCACCTGGGCCAGCGTGACGGTGCCGCCGGGGGTGACCACCACGTGGTCGGGGTGCACACCGCCGAATGCGACGCCGGCCGCGTGCGCCGCGGCCACCCCGTCGGCCACCCGGGCCACGGTGGCGGCGGCGGTATCCGGGTCGAGCGCGCCCTCCCGCAGCAGCGCGGTGAGCGGGGTGCCGCTGACCCACTCGCTCACCACGTACGCGCGGTTCTCGTCGTCCACCGCGTCGTATACCCGGGCCAGCGCGGGGTGCACGATCGCGCTGACCGCGTGCGCGTGGCCGAGGAAACCCTGGGCGGACGGGCCGCCGGGGCGGACCACCGTGAGGGTTACCGCCCGGGCGAGCAGTGTGTCCCACGCGCGCCAGGCCACAGCAGGGCCGTCCGGATCACCCGCGACACATTCCAGCAGGCGGTAGCGTTCGCCGACCGAACCCGCGGAGCCGGTCGGCGTGGCGGCGTCGACGCTCACTACTCCTCCGTTCGCCGCTGCCGGCAGGAGCCGCGTGGAAGCCCCACCGCCCGAAAAGCGGCCTGCGATCGCAGGCCACCCCGCAAGGGTAAGACGTCCGAGCCCGGTCAGAGGTTGACGGGTGGGAACCAGTCAACTTCACTGCCCGGTCTGTGCCCGAGTGGGCAACGTTCCAATCATCTCACCGGGCCCGATGCTTGCCACCGGACGACCGGCCGCGACGATCCGCCGGCACCGTCCGCAGCGGCACCCGGCCGACCGGGCCGGCCGGACCGCGAACCGGGCCCCGGGCCGGCGTCCGGGCGGCGACGGGCTGGGCGCCGCGACCGCGCAGCGCCGCGGTCAGTTCCCGGAACTCCTCCACGTGCCAGCGGGACGCCACCGCGGCCAGCGCCACCAGCCCGGCTATCGAACCCAGCAGCACCGCGACCGCCGAGCCGGCCAGGCCGTGCCCGAGCCGGCTGAACACCAACCCCTGCACCGCCCAGGCGGCCACCCCGCCGATCACCGACAGCACCAGCAGCCGGGTCGTTGTCTGGACCACCAACCGGGTACCCAGCTCGCCGAACCGGCGGCGCAGCAGCACCTCGCCGAGCACCACGCCGACCAGATAGGACAGGCTGGTGGCAACGGCCAGCCCGAGCACCACGTGCCGGTCCGGCAGCAGCGTCGGGACCAGTGCGGAGATCGCGATCTTGGCCAGCACCATGCCGATGTTGATCAGTGTCGGGGTGCGGGCGTCCTTCACCGCGTAGAAGACCCGCAGTTGCAGCATGGTCAGCGCGAACGGGACCAGGCCGAACGCGGACGCGCCCAGCACCACGCCGACCTGCCGGGCCTCGTCCGCGGTGGTGGCGCCGTGCGCGTAGATCACGATGCCGATCGCCGGGCCGAGCACGGTGAAGGCGGCGGTCACCGGGACCAGGGTCAGCGCGGTCAGCCGGCTGCCCAGGGTGAGGTCGGACACCACGCCGACGTGATCGCCGCGCGCGGCGGCCCGGCTCATCCGCGGCATCAGCGCGGTCAGCAGCGAGACGCCGAGAATCCCGTACGGCATCTGGAACAGCAGGCTGGCGTTGGTGAACACGGCGTAGCCGCGGCCGGAGGTGGTCACCTCGTTCGCCAGCCGGGTCACCACCACGTAGCCGACCTGGCTGATCGCCACGTAGCCGAGCACCCAGGTGGCCAGCCCGCCGGCCTCGCCGAGCCGGGCGCCGCGCACGTCCAGCCGCCAGCGCCAGCGGAAGCCGACCTGGCGCAGCGCCGGCAGCAGCACCACCGCCTGCACGATGATGCCCAGCGTGGTGCCGACGCCCAGGACCAGCACCTGCGCGTTCGTGATCGTGCCGGGCAGCAGCTTGGCCGGGCCGGGCAGCGCGACGAAGATCACCGCGGTGGCGATGACCACCAGGTTGTTCAACACCGGCGCCCAGGCCGGGGCGCCGTACACGTTCCGGGTGTTCAGGATCGCGCCGAACATCGCGCCGAGCCCGTAGAAGAAGATCTCGGGCAGCAGCAGCCAGGCGAACACCGTGGTCAGGTGCGCCTTCGGGCTGTCCGCGCCGACGTACAGCGCGGTCAGCATCGGCGCGGCCAGCACCGCGACCAGGGTCGCCGCGGCCAGCGCCGCGGTGGCCAGCGACATCAGCCGCTGGGTGTACGCCTCGCCGTTGTCCGGATCCCGCTCCTGGGCGTGCACCAGCAGCGGGATGACCACCGAGGTGAGCACACCGCCGAGCAGCAGCTCGTAGACGATGTTCGGCAGCGTGTTCGCGGTGTTGTAGGCGTCGCCGACCAGGCCCAGGCCGATCGCGGCGGCGATCGCCAGGCTGCGCAGGAAACCGGTGAGCCGGCTGGCCGCGGTCGCCACCGCCATGATCCGGCTGGACCGGCCCAGGCTCGGCTCGCCGTGCTCCGGTACGGCGCCGCGGCGGCCGGGCGCGATCGGGCGGGACGGGTACCCGGGCGGGGCCCGGCCGATCGGCGGCTTGTACGGGCCGGGGCCCAGGGTCGGCAGCCGCTCGGTCGGCGGGTCGATACCGGGCGGCAGGAACGGCCCGGCGCCCGGTAGGCCGGGGGCCAGGTACCGGGCCGGCTGGCCCGGGCCGCCCGGCCGCTCGGCCGGCCGGCCGGCCTGCCGCTGCGGCGGCGGCTGGGTGGCCGGCCGGGTCGGCGCCGCCGGGTCGATGCCCAGCTCGCGCAGGAACCCGGGCGCCGGCAGTTGGATCGTCGGCGAGTCGATCCCGTCGTACGTCGGCACGTTCGGCGCCGGGCTCGCCGGCTGCCGCGGGTGGCCGGGCGGGCCGCTGCGGGACGCGCCCCGGGCCTGCTCCGGCTCCGGCCGGTACTGGGCCCGCTCCGGCTCCGGCCGGTACCGACCCGCGTCGGGCTCCGGCCGGTACCGGCTCGGGTCGGGCTCGGGTCGGTACCGGTCCGCGTCGGGCTCGGGCCGGTACCGGCTCGGGTCGGGGTCGGGGTCGGGGTCGGGCCGGTAGCCGGGTGCGGCGGGCCGTCGCGGGTCGGGTTGGTGGGTAGCCGGCTGGGCGGCCGGCGGCCGGTTCCGCGGGTTGTCGGGCGGTGGGCCCGGTCGGCCGGTGGCCGGCGGTTGTCCCGGTCGGTTGGGCGGTGGGCCGGGTCGGTTGGGCGGTGGGCCGGGTCGGCCGGTGGCCGGCGGTTGTCCCGGTCGGTTGGGCGGTGGGCTGGGTCGGCCGGTGGCCGGCGGTTGTCCCGGTCGGTCGGGTGGTGGGCCGGTGGGTTGGCTGCCGGCCGGCGGTTGTCCCGGTCGGTCGGGCGGGGCCGCGGGGGGCGGCGCGGTCCGGGGCGGGGTGCCGTGGCCCGGGGCGGCGGGGGGTACGCCGCGGCCATCGGTGCCGGGCGGGTTCGGCTGGGGATGGTTCGCCGGGCGGCCGGGCGGGACGCCGCCACCGGCCGCCGCCGGTGGCCGGTCCAGGCGGTAGGGCGGCTGGTTGGTCGGTGGCCGGGTACCGGCGGACCAGCCCGGGTTGTTCGGTCCGGGTTCGGGCGCGGGCCGGTACGGCGGCCGGTCGGGGCGGTCACCGGTGGCTGGTGGCCGCTCCAGCCAGCCGGACCGGGGGCGGCCGGGAGGCGGTTCGGGTGGGCCGGCGGCTGGCCGGCGCCGCCCGGGCACGTCGGGATTCCCGCCTGGCTCGGGTGGCTGCCGGGCCGGCAGGTCGGGTCGGTTGTCGTTCCCGGGTGGGCGGCGCGCCGGGCCGGGGGCGGCTGGTGGCTGGTCGGGCCACCCCGCGCCGGGACGGCCGGCGGGCGGCTGCGGCGGGCCACCGGCCGGTGCCCGGTGCGGCCCGGCCGGCCCACCGCGCCCGGCCGGTCCGCCGCTGCTGGCTGGTCCGCCGCTGCTGGCCGGTGGGCGCCGGGCGGGGCTGTCGCCTGGAGCCGGCGGTGGTGCCGGGCGGCCGGGGCCGTCCGGCGCGCCGGGCGGCGGGCGGTGCGGCGGCGGGTTGGGGTTGCCGGCGGCCGGCTGGCCCGGGCTGCCCGGGCGCGGCTCCGCGGTGCCGCTGGCCGGCGGGCGGGGGTGGTAGCCGGGGAGTGGGTACGGGCCGGCGCCCGGCGGGACCGGGGGTGGCGGGCGGCGCGGGGGCGGATCGTCGGCCGGGGGATGCGGCGGCGGGGTGAGGTCGTCGGCGCCGGTGCGGCCGCGGCCGTCGCGGCGGTCACGCGGGTCGTCCCGGCCCGGCCGGGAATCGGTCACGAGCCGGCCCTCGGAGTGGGCATCGCCGGTGCCGGCCGAGGCGCCGCGGAGCGGAGCGAGGGGGGCCGCTTGGCTGGCCCGGTCACGAGAGGCTCCGGTCGGCCGGGCTCCCGGCGGGCTCGGGCTCCCCCGGGCCGGACCGCAGCCGGCGGACCATCCGGAAGATCATCGCGCAGATCAGGATCAGCAGCGCGGCGCCGGTGATGCCCAGCGCGAGCGAGCCGTACGCCGTACTGCGCACGGTCAGCCGGATCGGATCGCCGCCGAGGCCACGGCCGTTCGGGCTGGTCACCTGCGCCTGGATCGGGAACGTGCCGGTGCGCACCACCTGTGCCGGCAACCGCAGGGTCAGCCGCGAGTCGGCCGGGATCTGCTGCACGCCGATGTCCCCGGTGTGGAAGCCGACCGGCGCGGTGATCCTGACCCGGATCAGGACCGGGGTGCTGAGCGGATTCACCACGGTCAGCGTCAGCGGGCTGTCCGCAGAGGCCAGCGTGTAGATACCGGTGGCGGGCTTCTGGATCCGGATCTGCCGGCGCAACGCGTTGATGCCACTGGACAGCCCGTTCGCGTACTCCTGGCCGAGACCGGTGTTGAGGCGCCAGGCCGCCGAGCCGGCCCGGCGCAGCGCGTCGCCGTACGGGAGGAGCACTTCCTTGCCGGCCTCGGGGCCTAGCACGCCGCGGAAGTCCTGTACGTCGGTCTGCACCTTCCCGATCGTGCCGATCATGTCGGGCGGCAGTTCAGCCCTGGTCGCGATCGGCGGGTAGACCAGTGGGCCACGGTCGACCGGCGGCGTGCTCACCGTCACCTCGCCGGCGGTGAGCGAGGTCAGCCAGGAGATCCGGCCGGTGTCGGCGAGCACCGCGCTGGCGTAGCCGGGCGACGGGGTCCAGCGCCGCGGCGGCGTCACGACCAGGGTGCGCTGGGTGGCCGGCGCCTCCGCACCGATCATCGCCAGCTCGGCCAGGTAGCGCTGCTCGGCCAGCCGGGGACCGCCCGGGAACTCGGTCGAGTGCGCTACCACGGTCTGCAGTTCGGCGTCGGTGACCAGCGCGGCCGCCTGCTTCTGCAGGGACGGCAGCGGGGAGACCGCGCTCGGTGTCGGCGTGCTGCCGGACACGCCGCCGGGCAGCGCGGCCGCGTCGAGCACGACGGCGTCGGCGCCGGCCCCGACCACGTCGTCCAGCGCGGCGCCGGTGAGCAGGTTGCCGGGTGGCCAGGCCAGCTGCGCGGTGGCCGGCACGCCCAGCGCGGAGGTCACCAGCGCGAGGTCGGACTGCTGGGTCACCTTGTTCCAGGCCAGGTCGGCGAGGTTGCCGCGTTCCAGCGCGACGATGTCCGGATCGCCGTACGGGACGATCACGAGCAGGTGCCGGCGGGCGATCGTGCTCAGCCGCTTCAGCCAGCTGGCGGCGGCCTGCTGTCCGCGCCCGAACGACGACCTGCCGAGGCTGCCGTAGCGGTAGCCCTTGGTCATCAGCTGCAGCTCTTGGATCGTCTCCGGGTCGACCACCAGCGTCAGGCTGACCCGACCGGTGACCGCCTCCGCCGCGGACAGCAACTGGTCCAGCCGGCCGCGCTTGGCCACCGAGCGGGCCAGCTCGTCGGTGTCGAACAGCGGCAGCCCGCCGACCTGGCCGAGCAGCCGGTGCGGCCGGTCCAGCAGCGGCCAGAGCCAGGCGACCCGGGTCTGGATCGGGTCTACCCCGGCGAAGCTGGGTAGCAGCGTCTGGGCCCGGCCGACTGTGCTCCCCTGGGTGGTCTCGGTGACCACGAAGCCGAGCGGGTAGACACCGACGCCGAGCAGTACCAGGTCGTCCGCCGAGCAGGCGTATCGCACCCGGAGCGCCTGCCTCGGCGCCAGCCCGGCCGGCAGCGGGGTGGACGGCGCGAACCGGGTGGTGACCGCCGGGGCGACCTTGTCGGTGCCGGCCAACTCGCTGCGGGTGCTGATCAGCACCCCGCGCTGCAGCCGGAACTTCAGCGGGCCGGTCGGGGTGCTGCCGGTGTTCCGCAGCACCGCCTGCACCTGGATGATCGCGCCCGGCTTCACCTCCCGCGGCTCCAGCCGCTCGATCGTCACCTTGACCGGCAGCGGCTGCTCCGGCTCGCCGCGCACCGCCGCCGGGTCGCTCTCCACCGGGTCGGCCTGCACCGGCCTGCCCTGCCCCGGGTCGGCCTGCACCGGGTCGACCTGCACCGGGTCGACCTGCACCGGATGGGCGGCTGCGACGTCCCCGGCCACCCCGGGCGCCGCCGTCGCCGGCCCGCCCGCCAGCAGCGTCCAGCCGGCCAGCGCCGCCGCGATCGTGACCCGGCCGAGCCGGCCACCCCGGGCGGTCACGCGCTCTCCGCCAGGATCTGCGGGACGCGGACCAGCAGGGCGCGTTCGTCCTCGTAGGCCAGCCGGCCGGCGATCTCGTCCAGCGGGACCCAGGCGACGGCGGCCACCTCGACGTCCGCGTCGGACAGCTCGCCGCCCTCGGCCCGCAGCAGGTAGTGGTGCACGGTCTTGTGCACCCGCCGGCCCTCGGCCATGAACCAGAAGTCGATCGTGCCCAGCCGGCCGACGATCCGGCCGATGATGCCGGTCTCCTCGGTCACCTCGCGGACCGCGGCCTGCTCGGCGCTCTCCCCCGCCTCGATGTGCCCCTTGGGCAGCGACCAGAGCAGCCGGCCGCGCCGATCCCGCCGGCCGATCACCGCGCCGACCGGACGGGCGGCGTTGGAGTCGTCTACCACCAGGCCGCCGGCGGACGTCTCGTCCACCCGGCGCAGCCGCGGTCGGGACCGCTGGTTCGCCGGTGGCCGGGACATAGAGCGATGGTAGTGCCGGGCATACCGTAGCCTCGGCGGTCGTGTCCCGACCCGCTCCCGAGATCCGGCAGGCGCCCGTGTCGACCTCGCCCGCCGACCTGATTCCGGTCCCGGCCGCGGCCGATCGCCTCGGCCGGTCGTTCGCCGCCGCCGGGCACGAACTGCACCTGGTCGGCGGCACCGTGCGGGACGCGTTGCTCGGCCGGCCGAGCGACGATCTGGACTTCGCCACCGACGCCCGCCCGGACGCGGTGCTCGCCCTGATCGGCCCGCTGGCCGACGCGATCTGGACGACCGGCATCGACTTCGGCACGGTCGGCGCCCAGGTCGACGGAGTGCGGTGCGAGATCACGACCTACCGGGCGGACCGCTACGACCGGGTCAGTCGCAACCCGATCGTCCAGTACGGCGAGACGCTGGCCGACGATCTGCGCCGGCGGGACTTCACGATGAACGCGATGGCGGTCTCGGTGCCCGACCGGGTGTTCACCGACCCGTACGGCGGGCTGCGTGACCTGGCGGCCGGCGTGCTCCGGACGCCGGCCGGCGCGGCCGAGTCGTTCGCCGACGACCCGCTGCGGATGCTGCGCGCCGCCCGGTTCGTCGCCCAGCTCGGCGTCACCCCGGCCGCCGACGTGGTCGCCGCGATGACCGACATGGCCGAGCAGCTGGACCGGATCACGGTCGAGCGGGTCCAGGTCGAGCTGTCGAAGTTGATCTGCGGACGGCAGCCGCGGCTCGGCCTCGGCCTGCTGGTCGACACCGGGCTGGCCGATCGGGTGCTGCCCGAGCTGCCGGCGCTGCGGATGGAGATCGACGAGCATCACCAGCACAAGGACGTCTACGTGCACACGCTGACCGTCCTGGACCAGGTGATCGAGCTCGAGCAGGACGGGCCGGACCTGGTGCTGCGGCTGGCCGCGCTGCTGCACGACATCGGCAAGCCGGCGACCCGGCGGCACGAGCCCGGCGGCGGGGTGTCGTTCCACCACCACGAGGTGGTGGGCGCGAAGCTGACCCGGGCCCGGCTGCGGGCGCTGCGGTATTCGAAGGAGATCACCGAGGACGTCGCCCAGCTGGTCTTCCTGCACCTGCGGTTCCACGGCTACGGCAAGGGCGAGTGGACGGACTCGGCGGTCCGTCGCTACGTGACCGACGCCGGGCCGCTGCTGAACCGGCTGCACAAGCTGGTGCGCTCGGACTGCACGACCCGCAACCGGCGCCGGGCCGCCATGCTGGCCCGGTCGTACGACGCGCTGGAGGAGCGGATCGCCCGGATCGCCGCCGAGGAGGACCTGCGCGCGGTCCGGCCGGACCTGGACGGCAACGAGATCATGCGGCTGCTCGACCTGCCGCCCGGCCCGCTGGTCGGCGAGGCCTGGCGGTTCCTCAAGGAACTCCGGCTCGACCGCGGCCCGCTCGAGCACGACGAGGCGATCGAGGAGCTCTACCGCTGGGCCCGCGAAAAGGGCCTCCGCCCGTAGCGGTCCGGCCGGAACGGCCGCCCCGGGTGGGCGGCGCGGCTCAGGCCGTGACGGCGGCGGGCTGTGGGTGGGCGGCCAGCCGGCGCTGCCGCCGGGTCACCGTGGCGTAGCCGACCGCGGTCAGCGCGTACCCGACGGTGATCATCGCCAGGACCGGGTACGACTTGCCGGATATCGGCAGGATGATCGCCCCGGCCACCGCCGCGGCCACGAACGTCACGTTGAACAGCACGTCGTAGAACGAGAAGACGCGGCCTCGGAAGTCGTCCTCGACGGTCTCCTGCACGATCGTGTCCACGCAGATCTTGGACGCCTGCGCCACGAAGCCGAGCAGCAGCGCGGCCGGCACGAACGTCTGCATGGTGTACGGGGTGCCGAGCACCACCTCGGTGACCGCGGCGAGCACCAGCACCCAGGTGATCCAGGCCGGCTTGCCGATCCGGCGGACCGCCGCCGGGGTGATCGCGGCGGCGGCCAGCACGCCGACCGCGGACGCGGCGAAGGCCTGGCCCAGGCCGGCCAGCCCGGCCCGGAAGAAGCCGTCGGTGACGAAGTAGTTCCGGTAGAGCAGCAGCAGCGAGATCGTCGAGATGCCGTAGAAGAACCGGTGGGCGCCGATCGCGGCCAGCGCGGCGGCGGTCGGCCGCCGCTCCAGCACGTGCCGCGCACCGGCGACCAGGCCCCGGGCGATGTCCCGGACCGTCTCCCGGCTCGATCGCTCGACGTCGTCCGGCCCGAGCATGTCGGCCGGGAAACCGGCACCGGCCAGTGCCGACCCGGCGTAGCCGAGCATCGAGCAGGCCGCGATGATCGCGTAGGTCCCGTCGCTGGCGCCGAGCAGGCCGCGCACGCCCAGCGCCAGCGCGCCGCCGACCGCGGTGATCACCGTGCCGCTGGTGGTGGACAACGCGTTCGCGGTGACCAGGGTGGCCGGGGTGACCACGTGCGGCTGCGCGGCTGACTGTGCGGCCAGGAAGAACCGGTTGACCGAGATCACCACCAGCGCGGTGGCGTAGAACGGGATGCCGGTGACGCCGGTGGCCATTTCGGCAGCGACCGCGACGACCACCAGGCAGCGCAGCAGGTTGCTGATCACGATCACCCGCTGCCGGCGCCAGCGGTCCAGCAGCACGCCGGCGAACGGGCCGACCAGCGAGTAGGGCAGCAGCAGCACCGCGAAGCCGGCGGCCACCTGGGCCGGGTCGGTCTGCTGCTCCGGGTTGAACAGCACCGCGCCGGCCAGGCTCGCCTGGAACACGCCGTCCGCGCACTGGCTGAACAGCCGGGTGGCGTACAGCCGGCGGAAATCACCGCTGCGGGTGATGTCGCGCAGGCCGCCGACCCGGCTGGTCCGCCGCACCGGGTGCGTCGCTCCAGGTGATGCCGTGGTCACGACAGCCGAGCCTAACCGCCACCGGGACGTCCGGCAGTATGTGCGTAACCCGATCAGGGCGGCCGGCCGCACGCGGCGCCGCTGGGTGGGGCGGCCGCCCAGGTCAGCGCGGCGTCAGTGTTGAGCCAGCCCGAGGCCACGTCATTTGGCGCAGTGCGGCAGGATCGACCGCGATGTGTGCGCTGCGACCAGACGCCGGCGTCGAGCCCGGGGTCCTTCTCGTTGCCTCACCGATGCTGGGCGACCCGAACTTCCGGCGGACGGTGGTCTACGTCCTGGACCACCGCGGCGACGGCAGCGTCGGCGTGGTGCTCAACCGGCCCAGCGACGTCACGCTGCTGGATGTGCTGCCGCAGTGGTGGGATCTGGCCAGCGTCCCGCGCACGCTGTTCGTCGGCGGCCCGGTGGAGACCAACGCCGCGCTCTGCCTGGCCGAGGCCCGGCCGGGGGTGCACCCGAAGGGCTGGACCGCGGTCTCCGGCCTGATCGGGCTGACGGATCTCGATATCGATCCGGCCACCCTGGAGACCGAGTTGCACCAGTTGCGGGTGTTCGCCGGGTACGCCGGCTGGGGCGCCGGCCAGTTGGCCAACGAGATCGCCGAGGGTGCCTGGCTGGTGGTGGCCGGGCACGCCACCGATGTGTTCGCCGACCCGGGCAACGACCTCTGGCGGGCGGTGCTGCGCCGGCAGGGCGGTTCGGTCGCGCTGCTCGCCACCTACCCGGACGACGCCCGGCTGAACTGAACCGAGGGCGGCGTCAGGTGTGCTGGGCGCGCAGGAACTGGCCGAAGTGCGGGACGGTGAACGCGACCAGGCCGCGCTCGGCCGAGTAGACCAGGCCCTTCTTGAGCAGGCTGTCCCGGGCCGGCGAGAGGCTGGACGGCTTGCGGCCGAGCGCGTCCGCGACCTCGGCCGTGGGCACCGGGCCGTCGCCGAGACCGGCCATCGCCCGCATGTAGTCCCGCTCGGCCGGGGTGGCCCGCTCGTACCGGCTGCCGAAGAAGCCGACCGCGAGCTCGGCGTCCGCGGCCGGCGCCGCGACCGTCACGTCCTCTTTGGTGATCGGCGAGGTCGGCGCGGCGTCCCAGGTGACCTTGCCGTACGCCTGGACGAAGTACGGGTAGCCGCCGGAGACCGCGTACAGCGCGTCCAGCGCCTCGGCGGTGAAGTCGACGTCCTCCCGGTCGGCCGGCGCGATCAGCGCCCGGTCGGCGGCGGCCCGGTCCAGCCGGTCGATGCGCAGGTAGTGGAACAGCCGCTCGGAGTACGACTTGGACGCGGACAGCACCGACGGCAGGTGCGGCAGCCCGGCGCCGACCACGATCAGCGGCGCCCCGGTCTGGGACAGCTCGTGGCAGGCGGCGCACAGCGCGGACACGTCCGCCGGCGGCACGTCCTGCATCTCGTCGATGAACAGCGCGATGCCGACGTTCAGGTCGGTGGCCACCGAGGCGGCGTCCACGAACAGCTCGACCAGGTCGATCTCCAGGTCACCGGTGTCGGCCCGGCCCAGCGCCGCCGGGACGTCGATGCCCGGCTGCCAGCGCGGCCCGGGCTTGGTCGAGCGGCGGGCCGGGCCGACCGGATTCTCCGGCTCGCGCAGCGCGAACGCCTTGAGCACACCGAGCACCGAGTCGACCCGGTCCGGGTCGCGGTGCCGGCCGGCGAGCTCGCGCAGCGCCATGTGCAGCGCGGCGGACACCGGCCGGCGGATCGACTGGTCCGGCCGGGCCTCGATCTTGCCGGTGCCCCAGAGCCGGGTGATCGCCTGCGACCGCAGCGCGTTCAGCAGCACGGTCTTGCCGACGCCGCGCAGCCCGGTGAGCACCAGGCTGCGCTCCGGCCGGCCGCGGGCGATCCGCTCCAGCACCACTTCGAACTGGGCCAGCTCCCGGTCCCGGCCGGCCAGCTCGGGCGGCCGCTGACCGGCTCCTGGTGCGTACGGGTTCCGTACCGGGTCCACGCATCGGACTGTATGGGCATTTCTACTAGGAGTCGTAGATCTCGGTAGAGACCGCTACCCGCGTGTCGGGTCCGCCCGCCGGGCCCCGGGCCCCGGGCCGGCCGCGCCGGGGCCGCTGTGTCGGGGCCGCCGCGCCGGGCTCAGAGGGTCAGCCGCCAGATCTGGCCGGGCGGAGCGGTGACGCCGTTGCCCAGCTCCACGCCGTCCGAGTCGCTGATGCTCCAGGCCGAGACGTACACGTGCCGGGCCGCGTCGACCGCGATCCCGGCCGGGAACGGCACCGGGTAGTGCACCCGCGAGCCGTTCCGCAGCAGCGCGGTGACCTGGCCGGGGATGGCCTGCTCGCCGCCGAACAGCTCGCTGACGTAGACCGTGCCGTTCGCGCCGACCGTCACCCCGGTGATGGTGGTGAACCCGCCGACCCAGTCGACCACGGCGCCGGACCGGCTCAGCCGCCAGATCCGGGCGGTATCCGGGTTCTCGCCGTTCAGCTCGCCGACGTACACCAGCCCGTCCGGGCCCAGCGCCAGCGAGGTGGGGACGGCCTGGTGACCGTCGTGGTCCGGCAGCACCGCGAACACGCCGACGTGGCGGCCGCGCACCCAGAGGATGTCGTTGCCGGCCGCGTCCGCGACCAGTTGGTTGCCGTCCGGCAGCACGAGCACCGCGTACGGGTTGGAGTCGATGCCGGCCTGGTCCGGGTCGAGTGCCTCTTCCACCGCGCTGATGTCGGCGGCCACCTGCACCTGCCGGTGCCAGCTGGCCAGCAGCAGCTTCCCGGCAATGGTCCCGTTCCGGCTGCCGCGACCCGCGCCGGCGTGCAGGGTGGGCGCGACGCCGTTGGCCATCGCCACGTAGATCAGGTTCAGGTTCCGGGCGCCGACGCCGTTCGAGCCGACCGCGAACCCGCCGTCCTCGGTGGCCGCCGAGAGCAGCCCGGTGACCGGCCGCTGCAGCGTGGGCGTGGCCGCCCACACGTTGTCGACCAGGCCGACCGAGCCGGAGGTGCCGACGCAGCCCAGGTCCTGCGCGCACTGCTCGCCGCCGTTCCCGGCCTCGGCGACCAGCAGGCTGCGGCCGCCCAGCAGCCTCAACTGACGCGGGTTGTTCAGCTCGCTGACCAGCAGCGTCGGGTTGCCGGGCGGCGCCGCGTCGGCAGTTGCCGGTGCCAGCCCGCCGGCGACCGAGACGGTCGCGGCAACCAGTGCGGACGCGACGGTGCGACGCATGGTCCACCCCCTAGCCGGCCGGTGGGTGAGCCCCCGTGACTCACTGGTTCCACCGTGCCGGCGACCACCATGTCACCCGGACGGGTGACATGGTGGCGCGGGGCTCCTCTGCCGCTTTCTACCGATCTCTTGCCTGGACGCTAGACGAGCGAATAGAGCCCCATCGGCCCTAGCGGTCGAGCTCGCCGCGGATGAACTGCTCGACCCGGTCGCGGGCGACGTCGTCGCGGTACTGCTCCGGCGGCGACTTCATGAAGTACGAGGACGCCGACAGCACCGGGCCGCCGATGCCGCGGTCCTTGGCGATCTTCGCGCTGCGGACCGCGTCGATGATCACGCCGGCCGAGTTCGGCGAGTCC
Source organism: uncultured Actinomycetota bacterium (assembly GCA_963714145.1). Classification (GTDB taxonomy): domain Bacteria; phylum Actinomycetota; class Actinomycetes; order Mycobacteriales; family CADCTP01; genus JBBWZH01. The sequence goes on from OY970235.1 coordinate 7,555,005, forward strand.
CACACCTCGAGCTTGTACTCCAGGTTCAGCGGCACGTCGCCGAACGCGCGCCCCTCCAGCCGGACGTACGCCCACTTGCGGTCGTCCAGCCAGGCCACGTAGTCCGACGGCCCGATGTGGACGTTGCCCTTGCCGAGGTCGTGCGAGAGCTGGGAGGTGACCGCCTGCGTCTTCGAGATCTTCTTGGACTCCAGTCGGTCGCGCTCCAGCATGTTCATGAAGTCCATGTTGCCGCCGACGTTGAGCTGCATGGTGCGGTCCAGGATGATGCCGCGGTCCTCGAACAGGCTGGCCAGCACCCGGTGCGTGATCGTGGCACCGACCTGCGACTTGATGTCGTCACCGATGATCGGGACGCCCGCCTCGGTGAACTTCGCGGCCCATTCCGGGGTGCTGGCGATGAAGACCGGCAGCGCGTTCACGAACGCCACGTTCGCGTCGATGGCGCACTGGGCGTAGTACCGGGCCGCGTCCTCGGAGCCGACCGGCAGGTAGCAGACCAGCACGTCGGCCTGCACCTCCCGCAGCGCGGTGACCACGTCCACCGGCTCCTCGTCCGACTCCTCGATGGTCTGCCGGTAGTACTTGCCCAGCCCGTCCAGCGTGTGTCCACGCTGGACGGTGACGCCCAGCGGCGGCACGTCGCAGATCTTGATGGTGTTGTTCTCGCTGGCCCCGATCGCCTCGGACAGGTCGCGGCTGACCTTCTTCGCGTCCACGTCGAACGCTGCCACGAACTCGATGTCCCGGACGTGGTAGTCGCCGAACCGCACGTGCATCAGGCCGGGTACCCGCTCAGCCGGGTTGGCGTCGCGGTAGAAGTGCACGCCCTGGACGAGCGACGCGGCACAGTTGCCGACGCCCACGATGGCCACACGTACGGAACCCATCTGGGTCCTCCTTCACGGGGAAATGGTGTTCGGGATCTAGTCAGCCGGAGCGGCCTCGCCGGCGGCTGGAGGTTCTGCCGGCGGCGCCGCGGTGGCCGGTTGCCCGGCCGCCTCCCGCCGCTCGGTGTCGATCAGTTCGGTCAGCCAGCGGACCTCCCGCTCGACCGCGTCCAGGCCGTGTTTCTGCAGTTCAAGGGTGTATCGGTCGACCCGCTCGCGGGTGCGGCCGAGCGCGGACCGCAGGCCGTCCCGCCGTTCCTCCACCCGGCGCCGGCGGCCCTCCAGGATGCGCAGCCGGACATCGGCGTCGGTCTGCGCGAAGAACGCGAAGTGCACACCGAAGGCGTCGTCGTCGTACGCCTCCGGCCCGGCCTCGGTGAGCAGGTCGGCCAGCCGCTGCTTGCCGTCCGCGGTGAGCCGGTAGACGACCTTGCCGCGGCGGCCGGTCAGCGCCGGGGTGGCGGCCGCCGGATCGGGTTCCTCCTCGGTGATCCAGCCGGCCGCGCGCATCCGGCGCAGCGTCGGATAGAGCGAGCCGTACGAGAACGCCCGGAACGCGCCCAGTTTGCTCCGCAACCTGGTCCGCAGTTCATAGCCGTGCATGGGCGACTCGTGCAGCAGGCCGAGCACGGCGAACTCCAGCATCTCGCGCCCTCCCCCGGGAGTGGCAGCCCTCGGGTGCACCTGAGGGCCGGTTTCGCATCTCGGCCTGATGTATCGCGGCGATACATCAGGAAGATATGACGGTCCGATGCTTGCCGCAACAGCAGGTGAACCGCAAGCGTCCGGCGGCGGGCCAGCTGGCTACCGCTGAGTAGTCGAGGGGTGACCCGAACCGGTAGCTCCGCGTGACCACAGGCCGGTCGGCGGTATCACTCGCGCGGCGGAAGCGCGCGAAACGTCACCGCGTACCCTTGGCCGGGTGAGAACCCGTCGCCAGGTGGTGGACTACGCGTTGCAGCGCCGTGCGCTGCTCGCGGATCTCTACGCCGGTCGGGCCAGCGTGCTGGACGTCTGCGACGCCCACCCGTACCTGCAGCGCGCGGCGAAATACCACGGCGAGCAGTCCGAGGCGACCTGCCCGGTGTGCCGCAAGGAGCGGCTCACCAACGTCCACTACGTCTACGGCGACGAGCTCGAAGTCGACCAGCGGGCAGGCGAAGTCGGTGTCGGAGCTGCACCGGATGGGCATGGACTATGCCGAGTTCCGGGTCTACGTCGTCGAGGTGTGCCGGTCCTGCGGATGGAACCACCTGGCCATGTCCTACGTCCTGGGGCGGGACGGGTTGCCCGGCCGCTCCGACGGCACGTCGCGCCGCGAGGCCGCACGGGAGTAGTCCCGGCGAGTGAAACCGGCCAACCTGGCCGTGCCCGGCCGCGTCCTTGATGCATGACGCCGATCCGTCATGCCGCATCATGGAGTGGATCATGGTTGGGCGACGGTGGTCCCAAGACGGTGACGTCGAGAGCACAGGAGAAGCAGGCAGGTGACCCACGACGGCAGGTCTGACGGGCGGTGGGACGAACCGCGGCCCGATTCCGGCCATCACGGCGCAGGCGCCGCCTGGGGCGACCGCGGCATCCCGCCCGGCACGTACCACCCCCGGCCGCACCGCGACCCTGACCACCCCGATGGCGACCAGGCCGACCAGGCCGACCAGGGCGGGAGCACCGGGCGGAAGCAACGCGGCGGCGACCCGCGGGCCGAGCGGGCCGGCGGCCGGGGCGATCCGGCTGGCCGTTCCGGCTCCGGCAGCCGGCCCGCCGGGCGCGGTGCGGAGCGTCGCGGCGACGGCCAGGCCGGCCAGCCGGGCGCGCGGCCCGGCACCGGCCGCTCGGCTGGGGCTGGCGGCTCGGCTGGGGCTGGCGGCTCGGCGGGCCGCCCGGCCGGGGCGGCCGGCGGGCAGCGGCCGGGCGGTTACCGGGGCTGGCAGTCCGGGCCGCCGCCGGGCCGATCGGACCGTCCGGCCGGAGCGCGGGGGGCGACGCCGTACGGTGAGCAGCCCGGACGGCCGGACGACCGACCGGGTGACTACGGCCAGCCGGGCCGGTCCGGCGCGGACGGCTACGGCGAGGCCGCCGGTGGTTACGGTGGGCTGCCAGCCGATGCGGCCGCCACCCGCCAGGCGTTGCGCGGTGGCGGCCCGGGTCAGCCGCCCGGCCCGGGTGGCCCGAGCGGCCCGGGTGGCACCGGCCCCGGCGGCCCGGGCGCCGGTGGCGCGGGCGGGCCGGGCGACAAGAAGCGGCGCCGGCGCCGCTGGCGCCGGATCATCCTCGGCACCATGGCCGGCTTCCTGGTGCTGTTCATCGGCCTGGGCGTCGCGCTCTACGTGAGTGTCGCGGTGCCGCTGCCGAACCAGCTGGCCACGTCCCAGATCTCCACGATCACGTTCTCCGACGGGCTGCTGATGGCCAAGATCGGCGCCCAGAACCGGACCGACGTGAAGCTCACCCAGGTGCCCGAGCACGTCCGCTGGTCGGTGATCGCCGCGGAGAACCGCACCTTCTACACCGATCCCGGCATCTCGGCCAAGGGTGTGCTGCGCGCGGCCTGGAACAACGTGCACGGCGGCGAACTGCAGGGCGGTTCCGGCATCACCCAGCAGTACGTGAAGAACGCGTTCCTCACCCAGGAGAAGACGCTCACCCGCAAGACCAAGGAACTGGCGATCGCGATCAAGGTCGACCGCCAGTACTCCAAGGACCAGATCCTCGAGTGGTACCTGAACACGATCTACTTCGGCCGCGGCGCATACGGCATCCAGGCCGCCGCGCAGACCTACTTCGGCAAGGACGTCAGCAAGCTGTCGGTGGCCGAGGGCGCGGTGCTCGCGTCCAGCATCCGGTCGCCGGCGCTGTACGACCCGCAGAACCATCCCGAGGCGGCCAAGGCGCGCTGGCAGTTCGTGATCGACGGCATGGTCGGCATGGGCCACCTGGACCAGACGGCGGCGTACCGGCTGAGGTACCCGGCGGTCCGGCCCCGGAGCTCCGGCGGTCAGCCGCAGCTGGCCGGGCCGATCGGGCTGGTCGTCCAGCAGGTCAAGGACGAACTCGCGCGCAACGGCTTCGACGAGGCCGCGCTGAACGCCAAGGGCCTGAAGGTGATCACCACGATCGACCACACCGCGCAGGCGGCGGCCGGCGCCGCGGTCCGCGAGGTGTTCACCGGCCAGCCGAAGGCGCTGCGGCAGGCGCTGGTCGGGGTCGACCCGACCAGCGGCAAGGTGCTGGCCTACTACGGCGGCCCGGTCGGCAACGGCTACGACTACGCGCAGGCCTGGCGGCCGCCGGGTTCCTCGTTCAAGCCGCTGACCCTGGCGACCGCGCTGGAACAGACCGTGCGCGGCAACGGCGACGCCCCGAGCGACCCGGTCAGCGTCTACAAGACCTACAACGGCTCCTCACCGCGCACGTTCAACGGGGTCGAGGTGCACAACTCCGACGGCGCCCAGTGCCCGCGGTGCTCGGTGCTGGAGGCGATGAAGCGGTCGATCAACACGGTCTTCTACGACATGGCCATCCAGATCGGCCCGGACAACGTGGCCGAGCTCGCGCACAAGATGGGCGTGCCGGTCAAGCAGACCAACAACGGCCGGCCGACCCTGCAGAAGGACGGCCGGACGGACGGCAGCATCGGCATCGGCCGGTACGAGGTGCGGCCGATCGACCAGGCGGTCTCGTTCGGGGTGTTCGCCGCGGGCGGTCAGCTGCACCAGCCCTACTTCGTCCAGAAGGTGCTCGACGGCTCCGGCAAGGTGCTGTACGAGCACAAGGACAGCCGCAAGCAGGTGCTCGACCCGAAGGTGGCCAACGACGTGACCTACGCGATGAAGCCGGTCGCCGAGTGGTCGCACGACGGGTTGGCCGGCGGCCGGGAGTCGGCCAGCAAGACCGGCACCCAGCAGTTCGGCGAGACCGCGGACAACTCCGACGCCTGGATGGTCGGGTACACCCCGACGATCAGCGCCGCGGTCTGGGTCGGCCAGGATCTACCCGGCCCGATCCGCAACGATCTGAACCGGGCCATCTACGGCTCCGGGCTGCCCGGCAAGACCTGGCAGAAGTTCATGGACGCCTACCTGGCCGGCAAGCCCGCGCAGGCGCTGACCAGCGCGGTACAGGTGAACCCGCGGCTGCGGCCGCCGCCGGCCAACACCGCGACGCCGCCGCGGCGCAGCACGCCGCCGCCGGTGCGCACCACCCCGCCGCCGAAAACCACCAGCAAGCCGCAGCCGACTCCCACGCCCACCCCGACGCCGACGCCGACTCCCACGCCGACCCCGACGCCGACCGAACCGAGCGGGCTGCCGCTGCCGCCCACCCCGACCCGTCCCGGCGGTGGCGGTGGCGGCGACGGATGACAAGCTCCGGGGCATGAGTGGCGAGGTGGACGTCGAGGAGTTGCCGTCCCGGGCCGACCCGGTGGCCCGGGTGGCCAGCTCGGCGATCGGCGGCCGGTGGGGCCGGCACGGGGTGGTCGGCCAGCGCCGGTTCTGGACCCCGCTGCGGGTGCTGCTGGCGATCACGCTCGGCACGCTGGCGCTCGGCTGGGTGCAGAAGTCGCCCTGCCAGAGCGGTGCCTGGCAACACGGCCTGCAGTACACCCACTTCTGCTACTCCGACGTGATCCCACTGTTCTACTCGGAGCAGCTGAACACCGGCGCCGTCCCGTACGTCGACCACGCGGTCGAGTACCCGGTGCTGACCGGCGGCTTCATGGCGCTCGCGGCCTGGCTCGGCCGGGAGTACGACGCGGCGGCCGCGCCTGGCGGCACCGACTCGGGCGGGCTGCTGCCGGTGCTGTCGCCGGTGCAGACGTACTTCACGGTCACCGCGATCCTGCTCGCGCTGTGCATGCTGGTGGTCACCTGGAGCACCGCCGCGCTGTCCCGGCGCCGGATCTGGGACGCCGCGATGGTCGCGTTGTCACCGCTGCTGATCGTGCACGCGTTCACCAACTGGGACCTGCTCGCGGTGGCCTTCGCCGGGGCGGCGATGGTCGCCTGGCAACGCCGCAGACCCGCGCTGTCCGGGGTGTTCATCGGCCTGGGCACGGCGGCGAAGCTGTACCCGGTGCTGTTCCTGGTGCCGCTGCTGGCGCTGTGCATCCGGACCCGGAAGCTGACCGCGTGGGGCTGGGCCGCGACCGGCGCGCTGCTCGCCTGGGCTGCGGTCAACCTGCCGATCGCGCTGCAGTACAGCACGTCCTGGCGCCGGTTCTTCGAGCTGAACCGGACCCGGCCGGCCGACTTCGACACGCTCTGGTACGCCGCCCGGTACGTCATCGACCGGCGCGCCGGCCGGCCGACCGGGGTGCCGGCGGTGAACGGGCTGGCCGCGGTCGCCGTCCTGATCGGGCTGGCCGCGGTGTTCTGGCTGGCACTGCGGGCGCCGCGGCGGCCCCGGCTGCCGCAGGTGCTGTTCCTCACCGTCGCCGCGTTCCTGCTGACCAACAAGGTCTGGTCGCCGCAGTACTCGCTCTGGCTGGTGCCGCTGGCGGTGCTGGCCCGGCCGTCCTGGCGGGCCTACCTGATCTGGCAGGCCACCGAATGCCTGCTCTGGGTGCCGCGGCTGCTCTGGTTCCTCGGCACCGGCGACAAGGGCGTCGACTTCCAGTGGTTCCTGCTCGCCGTGCTACTGCGGGACGCCGCCGTGCTCGGCTACTGCGGCCTGGTGGTCTGGGACATCCTTCACCCGGAGCTGGACGTGGTCCGCGCGGCCGGGGCGGACGACCCGGCCGGCGGCGTGCTGGACGAGGCGCCTGACGTCGTGTACTCGTGGTCCGCCGGACCGCCCGATTCCGACTCCGACTCCGCGGTTGACGAATCCGGCGAGAACGCGAGCTGGGAGCACAGGAACAGCACGTAGAGCAGGCCGAGCAGGACGGCCTTGCCCCACACCCCGACGATCGCGGCCTGCTTGGCGACGCCCTGGTCGCCGCCCAGGGTGATGTCGTAGTACCAGCGGAACAGCCCGATGTAGAGGGTCAGGTCGGCCGCCAGGTAGGCCACCCACCAGCCCCAGCGCACCCGCAGCAGAACGAAGAACGGCAGCACCCAGAGTGTGTACTGGGGCGAGTGCACCTTGTTGAACAGCAGGAACGCGCACAGCATCGCGGCGGAGACGGCGATCCACGGGTAGCCGGCCGGTTCCCGGGAGCGCCACCAGCCGATGATCAGCGCGACCAGCCAGGCCAGCCCGATCAGCACCGGGGTGAGGTGGTTGAGCTGGCTGGTAGTGATCTTCGGCAGGCCCCAGTACCAGATCGAGTTCGTGGTCAGGTCGGCTTCCCGGTTCGCCTGGAACTCGTACGTGGCCCACCAGCCGCCCGGGTTCTTCAGCAGGATCGGCAGGTTGACCGCCAGCCAGGTGCCGCCCGCGGCGGCCGTCACCCTGGTCGCGCCGCGGTAGTCCCGGGCGGCCAGCCGTTCGAGCAGCAGCGGCAGCACGAAGAAGCCGGGGTAGATCTTGATCGCGGTGCCGAGGCCGAGCAGCCCGGCGGCCAGCCCGGGCCGCTGCCGGGCCCAGGCCAGCACGGCACCGGCGACGCAGGCGGTGGCCAGGAAGTCCCAGTTGTACAAGCCGTAGAGGACCAGGGCCGGGGCGGCCGCGAAGATCAGCACCCGCCAGCCGGCGAGCCGGGCCAGCAGGCCGGCGGTGAGCAGCCCGAACGGCAGCAGCAGCAGCATCGAGATGCGCAGGTACTCCGAGTCGGTGCTGGCGGCCAGCCCGGCCAGCCACATGAACACCCCGGTGACCACCGGATACTCGATCGCCCCGCCGACCAGTTGGCCGCCCCGCTCGCCCGGCAGGTAGTGGCCGGTCAGGTACGGAAAGGTGTGTTCGCGGATGCCCCGGCCGGTCCAGAGCTGCTGGATGTCGCTGTAGCAGAGCTTCTGGTACCGCAGCGAGAAGTTCGCCGAGTTGCCGAACTCGTTGTAGCTCGGGCCCAGGCACGGGCGCTTCATCAGGTAGCTGCCGAAGATGGTCAGCGCGGTGACCCCCAGCGCGACCCAGAGCACCGTCTCCGGCCGCACCATCGCCATCCGGCACTGGAACCAGTTCCCGATCGCCGCCGCCGGCCCGACTGGATCGGCCCTGGTCCTGGCCGGGGCGTCGGCTGGTTCGGTGGTGGCTGTCGCGGTGCTGGCTGGCGGGGCGCGGTGGGTGAACAGCTCGACGTCGTCCGGATCGGCCGGCTCAGCGTCAGCGGCGGCGGCCGACGCCGAGCTGTCCGCTGTCCCGTCCTCGGCTGTCCCGTCCTTGCCGGTGCGGTCGCTCATGCGCGGGAGCCGGGCCGGTCAGGCCGGGAGGCGGGAGCGCAGCAGGGTGATGTCGGCGCCCTGGCCATCGGCCCCGTCCGGGGTCTCCACGATGATCGGCGCGCCGGCCGCGGCGCAGACCGCGACGATCGCCTCCACGTCGATCTGGCCGGTGGTGAGGTTGGCGTGCCGGTCGGCGCCGGAGCCGAACGGGTCGCGGGAGTCGTTGGCGTGGACCAGGTCGATCCGGCCGGTGATCGCCTTGACCCGGTCGACCACACCGAACAGCTCCTCACCGCCGGCGTGGGCATGGCAGGTGTCCAGGCAGAAGCCGACGTTGAAGTCGCCGACCTGGTCCCAGAGCCGGGCGAGCCGGTCCAGCCGGCGGCCCATCGCGTTCTCCCCGCCGGCGGTGTTCTCGATCAGGATCGGCAGCGGGTGCTCGGTCCGCTCCAGCGCCTTGCGCCAGTTGAGGAAGCCCTGTTCCGGATCGTCCCCGGCGTTCACATGGCCGGCGTGCACGATCAGGCCGCGGGCGCCGAGCGCGGCCGCCGCGGCGGCGTGCTCGGCCATGATCTTCCGGCTCGGGATGCGGATCTTGTTGGTGGTGGTGGCCACGTTCACCAGGTACGGCGCGTGGATGTAGATGCCGACGTCGGCGGCGCGCAGCGCGTCGGCGTCCGGCCGGGGTTTCGGTGCCTTCCACCCCTGCGGGTCACTCAGGAAGAACTGGACCAGATCGGCCTGCCGGGCCGCCGCCTCCGCCAGCGGGTCGGCCGGATCGACATGCGCCCCAATAAGCATGCGTTCCACCCTAAGGCCTGTCCGGGCGCAGCCGGGCCACCGCCGGGTGCCGGCACGCGACCCGCCAGGTGGGCGACTTTGCGTACACACAGCGTCATAGCTGCCGGCAGCCCGCGTCACCAGTAGGCCACCGCCCTGGTGCCGCCTGACCGGACCCCGACCCGGTCGTTGCGGCTGCCGGGGCGGTGGCCCGTCCGGCCTGGCACCGGCGGCGCGGTGTACCCTGTGCCGGTTCGCCAGTGCCGTCCGCGGCCGGTGAGCAGCTTCCCTCCTGCCACGGAAGGTCCGTGGCCGCCTGAGTCCACAGGAGGTTCGTGACCCGTGCGTCACTACGAACTCATGGTGATCCTCGATCCTGATCTTGAGGAACGCACCATCTCGCCATCCCTCGACCAGTTCCTCACGGTGGTCCGCAGCTCCGGCGGCAGCGTGGAGAAGGTCGACATCTGGGGCCGGCGCCGCCTCTCATACGAGATCAACAAGCGCGTCGAGGGCATCTACGCCGTCGTCGACGTGCAGGCCGAGCCGGCCACGGTGCAGGAACTGGACCGCCAGCTCAACCTCAACGAATCGGTGCTGCGGACCAAGGTCATCCGGCCGGACATCCGCTAGCCACCGCCCGGACAGCGGAGATCGATACTCATGGCAGGCGACACGATCATTACGGTGGTCGGCAACCTCACCGCCGATCCTGAGCTGCGGTTCACTCCGAGCGGCGCGGCCGTGGCCAACTTCACCGTGGCGTCCACACCGCGCACCTTCGACCGCCAGTCGAACGAGTGGAAGGACGGCGAAGCGCTGTTCCTCCGCTGCAACATCTGGCGCCAGGCAGCCGAGCACGTCGCGGAATCGCTCACCCGGGGCACCCGGGTGATCGTCAGCGGCCGGCTGAAGCAGCGCTCCTTTGAGACAAGAGAAGGCGAGAAGCGCACTGTGATCGAGCTAGAGGTGGACGAGATCGGCCCCTCGCTGCGGTACGCGACGGCCAAGGTGAACAAGAGCGCTCGCGGCAGCAGCGGCGGCGGGAGCGGCTTCGCCGGCGCCCCCGCGGGCGGCAGCGGCCCGGCCGACGACCCGTGGGCGTCAGCCCCGGCCGCGGCGGCCGGTGGCGGTTACTCCGACGAGCCCCCGTTCTAAGCGGCCACCGCCATTACAGACAGACGGAGTAGATCAGGAATGGCCAAGCCTCCCGCGCGCAAGCCGAAGAAAAAGGTCTGCGCATTCTGCAAGGACAAGACCGCGTACATCGACTACAAGGACACCGGCCTGCTGCGGAAGTTCATCTCCGACCGCGGCAAGATCCGGGCCCGCCGGGTCACCGGCAACTGCAGCCAGCACCAGCGGGACGTCGCCACGGCAGTGAAGAACAGCCGCGAGATGGCGCTGCTGCCCTACACCAGCACGGCGCGCTGAGGGAGGTCGGGTTCTCCGTGAAGCTCATCCTCACCCAGGAAGTCGGCGGCCTCGGCTCCCCCGGCGACGTCATCGAGGTCAAGGACGGCTACGGCCGCAACTACCTCGTGCCGCGTGGTCTGGCGATGGCCTGGACCAAGGGCGGCGAGAAGCAGGTCGCCACGATCAAGCGGGCTCGCGACTCGCGGGAGATCCGCGACCTCGGCCACGCCAAGGAGATCCGCGGCCAGTTGCAGTCGCTGACCGTTCGGATGATCGCCCGCGCCGGCGCGGGCGGCCGGCTGTTCGGCTCGATCACCGCCGCTGACGTCGCCGACGCGGTCAAGGCCGCCGGCGGCCCGCAGCTGGACCGGCGCCGGATCCAGATGCCCGGCCACATCAAGTCGCTGGGCAGCCACAGCGTCAGCGTCGCCCTGCACCCGGAGGTGACCGCGACCATTCCGGTCGAGGTCGTCTCCGCCAAATAGGCACGTCGTACGCCTGAGGGCCCGGCCCGCGGTACCTACCGCGGGCCGGGCCCTTCGGTCTTTCATGCCTGGCCCAAGCCGGCCTGGCCCAGGGTCGGCCGGCCGAAGCCGAGCTGGCCCAACCTGGGCTGACGCAGCGCCGCCTGACCCAGGGTGGGCCGAGGCCGGGCGGGCCGACCCCGGGTCGGCTGAGGCAGGGTGCGCCGACCCCGGGTTGGCTGAGGCAGGGTTGGCTGAGGCAGGGTTGGCCGAGGCAGGGTTGGCCGAGGCAGGGTTGTGGCTCAGGTCGCCATGTCCACGAAGCGGCTGTAGTGGCCCTGGAAGGCGACGGTCACCACCCCGGTCGGCCCGTTGCGGTGCTTGGCCAGGATCAGGTCGGCCTCGCCGGCCCGCGGCGACTCGCGTTCGTACGCGTCCTCGCGGTGCAGGAGCAGCACCATGTCAGCGTCCTGCTCGATGCTGTTGTGCGCGACGATGCCGTCTGCGATGAAGTTGTGCGTGCCCTGCACAGTTGCATCGAAGACCGGCAGAGGGCCTAACGGCTCGACGGCGACCACCTGATCCCAGAACGCATCGTCGGTCGCTGCGACCTGGAGCAGGTCCGAACCGACAGCCTCGGCACACCGCAGCAGCCGGTCCCGGGACGGTGCCGACCGGTACAGCGCCGAGCCGCAGTAGTGAGTGCCGATCGCGGCCTGGAACTGCCGCTCGGTGAGGCCAGCACGGATCCGCGCGGAGCGCACCGATCGCCAGACCTCGGCGGGTAGCGTGTCGACGTTCGTGTTCACCACGACGGACGCGCTCGCCAGCAGATACACGGCGGCGGAGCGACCGCGCGCTCCGTGTACGCCTACCTCCGCGCAGAACCGGCGCATGTCCCGCGATCCAGCGACCGTCACGTGGTATCCGGGCCGGGCAGAGCGGCGAAAGTCGACCCGCCGGGTTCGGCTGGCCAGGCCGAGCCGACCGAGTAGGTGCGCCACGCCGTCGGCGAGCGCCCGGCTGGATGTCGAGTAGTACACCCGTGCGCTTGACTTACGCGAGGCCGTGGCCGGCACGAACACGCAGCCGTCGGTCGCCCACAGATGCCGGAGAAAAACCCTGATCTCCTCGTCGTCCGCGGCGTACAGGGCATCCGGCAGCCGCTTCTCGTAAGACCGGAGGTCCGAGATGCCCAGGTCGCGGAACCACTGGTGGACCGGATTGCAACGGCCGTGGGTGAGCGGGTACGGCGCCGGCAGGTAGGTGTGCGACCAGTTCCCCTGCCGCACTCGGCGCGGTGTGATCCCGAACTCCGCCGCGGCCGCGGCTTCGACGAAGGCGAGATTCTCCTCGTCTTGCGAGGTGTAGTGCGGAGGCTGCCGGGCGAGCACGCAGCCGTCCCCGATCAGGTGCGCGAGCAAGCCCACCCGGTGCACCGACCAGCCGAGCCCGGCTGACGAGGGCGCCGGTACCCGGCGCGGGACGGCGATCCGGTCACCGGCGGTGATGTCGCTCAGCGCGCGCCAGCCGGCGAGGGTGAGGAACTTGTGGTTGGCGGACGCCTTGACGGTCCGGCCGGATGCCAGGGTGAGCCGGAACGTCTCTTTCACTCCGGCCGAGAAGACGTTCGTCAGCGGCGCCGCGACCAGGCGCCGGTGGGCATCCATGGACCACACAGACACGCCCTCCCAGCCGTCCCGGAGCAGGGTCTCGAACGACACGGGCGCGCCCGTGTCTGCGCGCAGCAGCGTGGTGTCTCGGGTGAGGCAGCCGGACTCACGTAGGTCGGACAGCATTGGCTTTTTGTCTTGGCGTTGTTCGGGGCCACGGTTCAGCTGGCTGATCCCGACGACCGGAACCTCCAACTCCTTGGCGAGCAGCTTCAGTGATCGGGAGAACTCCGACACTTCCTGCTGGCGGCTCTCCACCCGCTTGCCGCTGGTCATCAGCTGCAGGTAGTCGATGACCACCAGCCGCAGGTCGTTCCGCTGCCGGAGCCGCCGTGCCTTGGCCCGGATCTCCATCATGGTCAGGTTCGGTGAGTCGTCGATGTAGAGCGGAGCGTCGGCGACCTCGCCCATCCGCCGGGCCAGCCGGGCCCAGTCGTCGTCGCTCATGTGCCCGGACCGCATGTGGTGCAGCGCGACCTTCGCCTCCGCCGAGAGGAGCCGCATCGTGATCTCCGACCGGCTCATCTCCAGCGAGAAGATCACCGACGTCAGCCCGTGCTTGATCGAACACGACCGCGCGAAGTCCAGGCCGAGGGTCGAATTGTGCGTCGGAATCATCGACTGGCCAGCGAGATACAGGTGGTCCACGTTGTCCACCTCGACGCAGCGCACCGGTACCGAGGCGACCGGACGGACGTCCGTGATGTAGCGGACCTTCGTGGTGCGCGACGATGTCCGGCACCGCTCGGCCTTCCGGGACAGCTTGAACACCGGCTCGGTCGGCGTGAAGGTGACCAGGTAGCAGGTCGATGAGTCGGGGGTCCGGCCCGGGACCGGCTTCGTGGTCATCCTGGCCCGGTAGCCGAGGCTCAGGGCCAGTTCGTGCGCCCCTTCCGCGAGCCGCTGGTTCGTGACTGCGAACTGCACGCTGCCCGCCACCGACACGTACCCGTCGGTGTCGAGCAGGCCGGCGAGCAGGTCCCGCCGTTGCGCCTCTGACGCGCGGAGGTACATCGGCGGTATGTGCTTGTCGCCGAGCACGCCCAGACCTCGCAGCCGCCCGGTCACGGTGCCCGGGCCGGACCGGCAGGCCATGCACATCTGGCCGCCGGGCGCCGGGCCGGCGCACAGCCGGCAGCGGTACTCCCGGCCGAGGCCCCCGGTCGCTCGGAAGCCGGCGCCGCAGGACCGTCCGCACGTCTGGACACCGAGTGCCTGCGGAGTGAACGACTCTCCGCAGACCGGGCACTGCCGCTCCGGGAGAGGAGGCGGCGGTGGCAGGGCGATGGAGTAGAGCAGTCGGCCCGCGTTCTTGACGACGTAGCCACGGCGGCGAATCTCGTCGGGAATCTCGGGGTCGGCGGAGGTGATCCGAGGGCCGTTCGAGTGGCCGTCGCCCAGCCACGCGCCGAGCAGGTACGGGTCGATCGGCAGGTCGGCGTCGGGCAGATCGAGCGGTGCGGCGACTGCAACGGCGTGGTTCGGCCGCTGGTCTGCTGACGCGCAGCGCAGCGTCGCGCGGATGTTCTCGGTGGTGACGATCTCCGCGTGGTCGGCAGCGTGCCAGACGTCGACGGGTCGGCTCACTCGATCGTTCAGCACCTGCGCAAGCTGGCGCCTGGAGTAGACCGGAGCATGCCAGGCATAGGTCCGCCGCGGACCGCTGGAGGTGCGCGCCTCGCGGCCGGCGACGTCGACCGGGCGTGCCGCCGTGTGTATGACGTTACGGAACTCCGCGCCGACCTCGGAGACGAACCCGGGCACGGTGACCCGCTGATCCTGCTCGGCGGCGACGCTCGCCACCACGGCCACCCGACCGAGCCTGTCCGGAGCCCGGTAGTGCGTCGCCGGACGCCGTTCCGTGGCGGCGCGGCGACTCGCCCGGGACGTCGTCCGCCACTGGTGCAGCGCGTCGGCGACGATCACGCTGCCGTCCGAGAACTCGACCTCGTAGCAGGCCCGGCCGTGCATGACATCGGTCGCGGCGACGATGGTCGTGGGGCGGCCGTCGGCGCCGAGCAGTCGGTCGCCGACCCGCACGTCGCCCATCGTGGTCCAGCCGGTCGGGGTGGGCAGTGGGGTCTCGAGCGCGAGCGCCTTGCCGATCGCGGGCCGGGCGGCCACCACCACCATCTGACCGGCGTGCAGGCCGTTGGTGATCTGGTCGAGCTCGGCGAAGCCGGTGGGGACGCCGACGCTGGCGCCGCCCCGGGAGGAGATCGCGTCGATCTCGTCCATCGTGCCCTGCAGGAGCTGTTCGAGGCGGACGTAGTCTTCGCTCATCCGGCGCTCGGTCACGTCGTAGATCTCGGCCTGGGCGCGGTCGACCACCTCGTTGACGTCACCGCCCTGGCCGGCGGCGGCGCCGTAGCCGAGCTGGACGATGCGGGTGCCGGCCTCGACCAGCCGGCGCAGCACGGCCCGCTCGCCGACGATCTCGGCGTAGTAGCCGGCGTTCGCCGCGGTGGGCACCGAGCTGATCAGCGTGTGCAGGTAGGTCGCGCCGCCCACCCGCATCAGCTGGCCGGACCGGGTCAGCTCGGCGCTGACGGTCACCGGGTCGGCGGGCTCGCCGCGGCCGTAGAGATCGAGGATCGTGTCGTAGACGATCTGGTGCGCCGGCCGGTAGAAGTCGGCCGACCGCAGCACCTCGACCACATCCGCGATCGCGTCCTTGGACAGCAGCATGCCGCCGAGCACGGACTGCTCCGCCTGAATGTCTTGCGGCGGCTGCCGTTCGAACTCCGGCGCCGGCCCGACCCCCCGATCATCGGCGACAGCCACGCCGATCCCACCCTCCGTCAGCCCGTTCGATCCTGTGTCATTATCGAACATATGTTCGACCGGAGGCAAGGCGACGGATGGCCCGCCCACTTCACGCAGGCCAAGGCTAGGGAGTGGGCGGCGGGCCGTCGATCCAGGCTGTGGATCAAGTTGGGGATGGGGTTGTGGAGAGCGGCAGCTGGCTTGTGCGGGCGCTGTGGAAAAGCTGTGGATCTCGACCGGCTGCGGGCGCGCGCACCCGCGCTGACCAGCGGGTCTTCCGTCCACCGCCTGTGGATGGAAGAAAGATTCGAATTACCGGGAGCGAGGGGCCCAGGGTTGGCACTCCGGGCCCCTCACCGGGTCGGTCACGACTCGGCCTGGTCGCCCGCCGGGTCGGCCGGCTGCTCGGTCGGTGCGGCCTCGTCCGGGTCGCCGGCGAGGATGCCGTAGAGCCGGCGTCGCACGTCGGTGAGCATCTCGGTGGCCCGCTGCACGTCGCCCGCGGCACCGACCTGGGCTACCTGCGAGGCGGCTCCGGTTACGGCGCGAACCGCGTTCATCAGCTCCCAGGTCTGCTCGTCCGGCTGGCCGCCGACGGCCTCCCAGGGCGCCGAGAGCTCCTCCTGGTGCGTCTCGACGTAGACCCGGCCGACGTCGGTCAGGTGCACCACCCGGCGGCCGTCGATCTCCTCGATCCGGACCAGTGCCTCGTCCTGAAGCTGCTGCAGGATCGGGTAGACCGAGCCCGGGCTAGGCCGCCAGGCGCCGTGGCTGCGCTCGGCCAGCTCGTTGATGATCTGGTAGCCGTGCATCGGCTGCTCGGCGAGCAGCGCCAGCACCGAGGCGCGGACATCACCGCGGGCCGCCCGGCGGCCGCCGCGGAACGGTGGCCGGAACCCGGGGCCGAAGCCGCGCGGCTCCCAGCCACCCGACCCGCCGAAGCCGCTGGACCCGCCGAAGCCACCGCGTGGCTCCCGGCCGAAGTCACCCGGCCCGCCCGGGCCCCCTGGGCCGCCGTGCCGGTGGCCGTGGCCACGCCGGCGGCCGCGCCCGCTGTCTTCCGTGTGTGCCATGTAGCCGCCGCGCGGCCCCCACCAGGGGCCACGCCCGGCCTGTTCGAAGGTACTCATCCTTCTCCTCCTCTGAGTGTATCGGTGTGCGCTCACGATATATCGCCAACCTGTCGGTGGCAACCCTCATTTGGTACGAGCGGGCTGATGTCGGGGTGCCGGGTCAGCCGGCGTAGCGGCGGGCGAGGGTCATCGCCCGCTCCAGGTACCCACCGCCGAACAGCACGGCGTGGACGAGTAGGGGGTGCAGTTGGTGCAGGCCGACCCGGTCCGGCCAGCCGTCGGCCAGCGGAGCGGTCTCGTGGTAGGCGGCCAGCAGCCGGTCCAGCCCAGCTGCGCCGAACAGCGCGAGCATGGCCAGATCGGTCTCCCGGTGCCCGCCGTGCGCGGCCGGATCGATCACCCACGCTCGCCCGTCGCGGTCCCACAGCACGTTGCCGCTCCACAGGTCACCGTGGATCCGGGCGGGCGGCTCAGCTGGGCCGGCCAGGTAGGGCAGCCGGTCGGCCAGCCGGTCGAAGACGGCTGCCCCGGCCACGTCCAGGTCGCCGGCGTCCCGCAGCAGGCGGAGGTAGGGCTGCAGCCGGCCGGCCGCGTAGAAGTCCGGCCAGCCCGGCCATGGCCGGTTGTCCAGTTCGGCGGCACCGATCCAGCCGGGCCAGTCGGCGCCGAAGCCGGGCGCGCCGGCCGCGTGCAGCGCGGCCAGTTCCCGGCCGAGTCGCTCGACGCCGCCCGGGCTGGGTGTGCCGGCGTTGATCCAGGGCAGGATCAGCGTCTCCTGGTCCGAGCCGAGCACCGCCGGCACCGGTGGCCCGGCCGGGGCGGCGGCGAGCCAGCGCAGTCCGGCCACCTCGGCGGCGAAGAACCCGGCCGGGGCGCCGGGTTGCGACTTCATGAAGACCGCCCGGCCATCCGCCAGCGTGATCCGCCAGGTCCGGCCGGTGATCGCGGCTCCGTGCGGCTCAGCCTTGTGGACCCGACAGCTGAGCAGCACGCTGGCCCGTTCGATGACGTCCATAGGCCGATGCTCGCCGTCGCCGCTGTACATGGTCTAGACCGGTCGCTCGACTCCGGATCGGATGGCCGGGTGGAGCGGCAGCCTAGGCAGGCAGATCCGCGCGGATCTCGGCCAGCAAACCACGGCAGCTTGGTCTCGACCAGATCGAGCACGTAGTCGAACTCGGCGGCGCGGGCGTAGTAGGGGTCCGGCACGTCCAGATCGGTCGGGTCGGCCGCCGGGTCGAACGAGCGGAGCAGCCGCACCGCGGCGGCGGCCTCGCGGGTCGGCGCCAGTTGCCGCAGTTCCCGGAGGTGGCCGGAGTCGAGCGCCACCACCAGGTCACGCTCGGCGAAATCGGCCGGCTGGAACTGCCGGGCGCAGTGCCGGCCGATCGGGTAGCCGCGGCGGCGCAGTGCGGTCAGCGCCCGGGGGTCGGCATCGTCGCCGACATGCCAGCGCCCGGTGCCGGCACTGTCGACCTCGACCAGGTCGGCCAGCCCGGCCGCGGCGGCCAGGTGCCGGGTGACGATCTCGGCGGTCGGTGAGCGGCAGATGTTGCCGGAGCAGATGAAGCAGATTCGGTACGGGCGCACGGCGTCATCCTTCCTGACCGGCGGCGGCGAGCCTGCCACGGCGTCCTGAGATGGTCTGCGAGCGCTTGTCGTGATCTGTCCTGGAGCGGTCGGGTTCACCGGATCGGGCCAGCGACCGCATGGCAGGATGCCGGAGGCGGGCCGGCCGAAGGGGGCGAGAATGCGGGTACTCGCGGTGGACTTCGGTACGTCGAATACTGCGGTGGCGTTGGGTGTGGGTGGTGGGGTGCCGCGGTTGGTGGCGGTGGATGGGTTGCCGGTGGTGCCGTCGTCGGTGTTTTTGGGTGATGACGGGGTGTTGGCGGTTGGTCGGGATGCTGATCGTCAGGCGAGGTTGGATCCGTCGCGGTTTGAGCCGAATCCGAAGCGGCGGATTGATGAGGGTGTGTTGTTGTTGGGTGTGTCGTCGGTGCCGGTGGTGGATGTGGTGGCGGCGGTGTTGGGTCGGGTTGCTGGTGAGGTTGGTCGGCAGTTGGGTGGGCGTGCTGATCAGGTTCGGTTGACGCATCCGGCTCGGTGGGGTCGGCGTCGGTTGTCGACGTTGGTGACGGCGTGTCGGCAGGCTGGGCTTGCTGAGGAGCCGGTGTTGATTCCGGAGCCGGTGGCCGCGGCGACGCACTTCGCCGCGGTGTCCGGGCACAGCCTGGCGGACGGCGCGACGCTGGCCGTCTACGACCTCGGCGGCGGCACGTTCGATGTCGCTGTGGTGCAGAAGCGTGGGGCCGGCTACCAGGTGCTCGCCGAGGATGGCCGGGCCGACCTCGGCGGGTTGGATTTCGACCACGCCATCCTGGAACACGTCGGCCGGACGCACGCCGCCGCGATCGACCCGGCGGCCTGGCAGGCGCTGCTCACCCCGTCGGATCCGGCGAGCCGGCGGGCGGCGCGGGCGCTGGCCACCGACATCCGCGACGCCAAGGAAGCCCTCTCCCGACACCCCCACGTCGACATCGCACTACCACCACCGTTCACCGACATCCACCTGACCCGAACCGAACTGGAAGACCTGATCCGCCCCAACCTGCAACGCTCAGTCGACCTACTCGCCACCACCATCGCCCAAGCCGGCTTCAACCCACACCAACTAGCCGGGATCTACCTCGTCGGCGGCTCCTCCCGCATCCCCCTGGTCGGCCGCCTCATCCAGGAAACCCTCGACACCACACCCACCACCCTCGACCAACCCGAAACCTCCGTCGCCACCGGCGCCGTCTACCTACCGATCACGACCCCCTCGGCGCCGACCGCCCCGCCGAGCTTCGCTCCTGCCCATGGCCCGCCGCCGGGTGCGCCGCCACCCGGGGTGCCTGGTCGGCCGGGGTTGCTCCCGCAGCCGGCCCTCGGTGGGGTGCCCGGCTCGCCGGGCCAGCCGCCGGCTCCGACCCCGCCGGCTCTGACCCCGTCGACGGCGGGCGCGTCGTCCGCCAGTCGGTCCGGCCCTCAGGTTCCGAACCCGTCGGCGACGGGCGCGTCGGCCGCCGGCCGGGCCGGCCCGCAGGCTCCGGCGGTGCCTGCTCCGCGAGTCCCGCCGGCGGTTGGTGCGCCACCAGCGGGTTCCGGCTCGCCATCGGCGGCCGCGCCGACGCCGTCCGGCGGGCAGCCACCGGGAACGAGGCCTGGTTCTGGCCTGCCACCGGCCGCGCCGACGCCGTCCGGCGGGCAGCCACCGGGGACGAGGCCCGGTCAGGCGGTTTCCCAAGCACCGGGGCTGCGGCCGGCGCCAGGGTGGGCGCCGGGTGGTCCGCCGGCTACCGGTCCAGGGCCGGATGGTCGGCCGGCGGCGTTCGGCCCGCCGATGGCCCGGCCGGCAGCGCCGGGGGCGGCGCCGCCAGCAGGGATCCCGGTGCCGCGGGTGGGCTTACCGCCGGGGGCGACGCCGATACGGCTCGACCCGCCGGGACGGCCAGCGACCACCGGCCCGGTGCCCGGCCCGACCGCCCCCCGGCCTGGCCGGGTCGGCCCGCCACCGGGCCCGCCGCTCGGTGCCCCGCCGCCAGGCCCGCCGTCCGGTGGCCGGCCGTCCGGCCCGCCGTCTGGTGGCCCGCCGGTAGGCCTGCCGTCCGGCGGCCTGTCGTCCGGTGGCCCGCGGCCCGGTGGCGCGCCGCCGAGCGGCCCCGGGCCGGCGCAGTCGACCGGGTCACGGCGGTTGGTGCTGATCGGCGTGGTGGTCCTGGTCACGGTGGCCGCTGTGGTGGGCGGCGTGATCGCGGTCGCCTCCAGTCGCGGCGGCACCCCGGCTCGGCCCAGCGCAACGCTGGTGGCCAGCAGTCGGACGTCCAGCCCCGCCCCGGCGACCCCGACCCCGACCCAGACGCCGGACACCGAGTTCGATGACGCGTTCACCTCGACCGCGCTACGTGACTATGTACGGCCCTACTACGACCAGATCACGTCCTGCGAGAAGGCCACCACCGGATCGCTCGCGTCGGTGCAGTGCACGTTCGACAACGACGTCCGGGTCCAGTTGTTCGAGATCCCGACGAACATCTCGGTCACCGAACTCCGGACCAAGATCTCGCCGCTGCTGGATCATCCGGACAAGCAGGCCTGGGCGCACGGACAGCTGTGGATCTCGGAGGAGTCGGTCTCGGCGCTGTACTGGGATCAGGTGGATGAGCGGGTCGCCGCGCTGGCCCTGCTGCCGGCCGGCAACTCGGCGAAGTTGCGGACCTGGTGGCAGACCACGTTCGGGAGTTCGTAGCGGCGGACGCCAAGCTGGCACGGAATGGGGAGAGGGAGCCTGGAGCCGGCCGCCGGCCAGCTACGTCCGACCGGGCGGCGAACATCGAAGTAGCAAGTGGACAGTCGTGGCGGCACCGGCCACGGCGGCCGGTCAGCAACGAGCGACAGCCACTGGAGGCGGACTGCGATGCGGGTACTCGCGGTGGACTTCGGTACGTCGAATACTGCGGTGGCGTTGGGTGTGGGTGGTGGGGTGCCGCGGTTGGTGGCGGTGGATGGGTTGCCGGTGGTGCCGTCGTCGGTGTTTTTGGGTGATGACGGGGTGTTGGCGGTTGGTCGGGATGCTGATCGTCAGGCGAGGTTGGATCCGTCGCGGTTTGAGCCGAATCCGAAGCGGCGGATTGATGAGGGTGTGTTGTTGTTGGGTGTGTCGTCGGTGCCGGTGGTGGATGTGGTGGCGGCGGTGTTGGGTCGGGTTGCTGGTGAGGTTGGTCGGCAGTTGGGTGGGCGTGCTGATCAGGTTCGGTTGACGCATCCGGCTCGGTGGGGTCGGCGTCGGTTGTCGACGTTGGTGACGGCGTGTCGGCAGGCTGGGCTTGCTGAGGAGCCGGTGTTGATTCCGGAGCCGGTGGCCGCGGCCACCCACTTCGCCGCGGTGTCCGGGCACGGGCTCGCCGAGGGCACGGCGTTGGCGGTGTACGACCTGGGCGGCGGCACGTTCGACGTGGCCGTCGTGCAGCGCCGCGGCGGCGGCTACCAGGTGCTCGCTGAGGCCGGGCTGGACGACCTCGGCGGCCTCGACTTCGACCACGCGATTCTTGACCACATTGGACAGTCGCCGGCCGCGCAGGCCGATCCCGTTGCCTGGCAGCGGTTGCTGGCTCCGTCGGATCCGGCGAGTCGGCGGGCGGCGCGGGCGCTGGCCACCGACATCCGCGACGCCAAGGAAGCCCTCTCCCGACACCCCCACGTCGACATCGCACTACCACCGCCGTTCACCGACATCCACCTGACCCGAACCGAACTGGAAGACCTGATCCGCCCCAACCTGCAACGCTCAGTCGACCTACTCGCCACCACCATCGCCCAGGCCGGCTTCAACCCACACCAACTAGCCGGGATCTACCTCGTCGGCGGCTCCTCCCGCATCCCCCTGGTCGGCCGCCTCATCCAGGAAACCCTCGACACCACACCCACCACCCTCGACCAACCCGAAACCTCCGTCGCCACCGGCGCCGTCTACCTACCGATCACGACCCCCTCGGCGCCGACCGGACAGTCCGACCACCAGCCGTCCAGCGACACCGCCGCGGCCTGGCCGGCCGCTCCCGGCACTGACCCGTCGAGCGACGCGGCCGGTTCGGCCTGGCCGCCGGCCCCCCGGTCGGCCTCGTCGAGTGGCCCCGTCCCCGCGGCCGGCTATTCGCCGCCAGTTGAGTCGGCTTCGGCCTGGCCGGCCGCTCCCGGACAGGCTGGATCGAGTGGGGCTACCCCGGACGAGCAGCCGGCCGGGCAGCAGGCGGCGGGTTCGGCCTGGCCTGCCACGCCGGAGCCGGGCCCGACGAGCGGCGCCGTTCCCGCGGCCGGGTATCCGCCGCCGGGCGACGCGGCTGCCGGCCAGGGTTCGGCCTGGCCGACCGGGCCTGGAGTTGACCCGTCGAGTGGGGGCAGTCCGGCGGTTGGGTACGTGCCGTCGGGTGAGGTGCCTGGCTGGTCGGGTGCGGCTGGGTCCGGGGTTGACGCGTCGGGTGGTGGTCCGGCGGTCGGGCACCTGCCGTCGGGTGAGGTGCCTGGTTGGTCGGGTGTGGCCAGGCCCGGGGTCGGCTCGTCGAGTGGTGCCAGCCCGGCAGCGGGGTACCCGCCGCCGGCCGCGAGTCCGCCGCCCGCGGCCAGCCCGCCTGGTTACGCCCCGCCGGCACAGACCGGTCCGCCGCCGGGTGGCCGGACTCCGCCGGGGACGGATCCGCGAGCGCCCGGCTACCGTCAGCCGGGCGCGGCCCCGCCGCCGGCCGGATTCGGAGCCGCACCCGGGTACCGACCGCCGGCCGGGAACGTCCCGTACGGCGCGGGCGCCGGGCAGCCACCAGGCGGCTACCGGCCGCCGGGCGGCCCGCCGCCGAATGCCCAGCCGGGCTGGGCGCCGGGCTACGGGCCGGGCCAGGGGCAGCAGCCCGGGTACTACCAGGCGCCGCGGCGGTCCCCCCGGCGGGCGGTGTGGATTGGGTCCGGTGTGCTGGGCGCGGTGCTGTTGCTGGTGATCGGGCTGCTGGTCAACGGCGCCAACACCAAGTACGACAGCTACTTCGGCACCTCCGCGCTGCGCAAGTACGCCCGGCCGTTCTACCCCGACATGACCTCCTGCAAGGCCTCGACGCTGGCCCAGGTGACCGGGGCGACCTGCACGTTCAAGACCGGCGAGGAAGTCAACCTGGTCGAGTTGAAGGACGGGATCAGCATGGCCACCTGGCGGTCGGCGCTGGTGCAGGCGATCGGCGCCGACAACGTGGACCAGGGCCGCTGGCGCGGCGGCGAGCTGTGGACGCTCGACGCCGACGGCGACCCGGGGCTCTACTGGGACGTCGAGGACGACCGTATCGCCGGCGTGGCGGTCCTCGAGAACGGCACCGACGAGGCCCTGCGCTCCTGGTGGTCGGACCACTTCGGCCGCTGAGCCGGCCGCCGAGCCGACCGCCGGCCGGCGGACCGGCCGCTACCGGCCGCGAAGCCGGACGTAGGCCAGCACCGCCTCGCGGGTGGTCGGCACGCCGAGGGTGGCCCGGGCGTCCGCGACCCGGCGGTTGGCGGTGCGCAGTGAGAGGTACCGCAGCCGGGCCGCCTCGGCGATCGAGTGGCCGGCGGCGAGCAGGTCGAGCAGGTCGCACTGCTCGGCGGTGAGCGCGCTCATGCCGGCCCCATCCGCGGTAGCGCTTGCACCCGCACCATCGGCGTCCGGCCCCGGCCGGGCGGCCGTCGCCCGGGCCGGCACCGCCCGGGCCGGCTCGAGCCGGGCCAGGTCGTGCAGGAACCCGGGCGCCCAGGACCGGCCCTGGTCCAGCGTGACCACCAGCCCGGCGCCGCGGACCGCGCACAGCAGTGCCGCCTCGGCCGCGTCCCGGTCGCCGACCACGCCGACCGCGACCAGCCGGACCGGCGCCAGATCCCATGGTTCCTCGGCCGGGGTGAAGCCGCGGTGCACCTGCCAGCCACGCCGGGCCAGATCCCGGGCGACCCGGTCCAGGTCGCTCGGCGGTGGCAGCACCAGGTACGGCGGTCGGGTCACCACCTCACACCTCCGCCCGGCCAGGCACCACAACCTCGCTCCGCTCCGCCTCCGGGCCAGGCTCCGCCTCCGGGCCCGGCTCCGGCTCCGGACGGGCAGCCAGGACCGCGGCCTCGGTACGGGTGCGGGCGCCCAGCCGGGACATGCCGGACTTCACGTACGTCTCGGTGGTGTGCCGGGTGATGCCGAGCAGTTCGGCGATCCGCCGGGTGGACAGCCCGCGGCCGACCAGCGCGAGCACCTCCCGCTCCCGCGGGGACAGCCCGCCGCCCGGCTGCGGGCTGGACCGGCGGACGATGCCGTGCGGCCGCAGCGCCCGGCGGGCCCGGCCGAGCAGCACGGCCAGCCCGGCCGACTCGGCCAACCGCTCGGCCTCCAGCAGCGCCGCCACGTCGCCGACCATGCCGGCGGCAAGCAGGCAGCGCACCTGCTCGCGCACCATCGCCGCCGCCCATCCGTCCGCCGCCTGCCGGAACGCGGTCGCGTCGCCGGCCGCCCAGGCCGCCAGCGTCGCCTGCACCGGCGCCCGGTCGGACCGCAGCGGTTCGACCACGCCCGGCTGCCCCTCGTCCGCCGCGCACCAGGCCAGGGTGAGGGTGGCCAGCTCGGCGGGCAGGTCGGCGGCGTCCCCGGTGAGCGGGCCGGCCAGGCCGCGGGCCCGGTCCCGGCCGCCGTCCAGCCAGGCCGTCTCCGCCTGCACCCAGCGCAGCGTGCGGCTGGCCGGCCCGGGCTGCAGCGCCGACCAGGCGGCCGGGATCGCGCCCGCGTCCGCCTGCGCGAGGCCGAG
This sequence comes from uncultured Actinomycetota bacterium, assembly GCA_963714145.1. Lineage (GTDB taxonomy): Bacteria > Actinomycetota > Actinomycetes > Mycobacteriales > CADCTP01 > JBBWZH01. Next base: position 7,579,674 of record OY970235.1, read on the forward strand.
GGTGGCGACCAGCCAGACCCGGGCGTCGGCCGGCGCGGCCCGGTCGGACAGCCCGGTGGCCGCCCGGATCAGCTCGTCGGTGACGCCGTGCAGGTGCAGGTCGGTCCACAGCGCCGCGGCCCGGAACCCGACCTCGGCGCTGTACGCCTGCTCGGCCGCGCACCGGTCGGCCAGCTCACCGGCCAGTTCCCGGGCCGCCCTGGTCCGGCAGCTGTCGGCCAGGCCGGCGACCAGCGCGGCACCGGCGGCACACTCGCCGGCCAGGTCGCCGGCCGCCCGCGCGGTGGCCAGCGCGGACCGCAGTGCGGTCGTCCAGCCGGGCCGGCCGGCCGCCCGCAGCGCCTCGGCGTGCGCGGCCGCCAGCCCGGCCGGCGCGTCGGGGCCGAGGTCGGCCAGCGCGTAGTCCGCGAACGCGCAGGCCACCTCCGGGTCGTCGGCGAGCGCCGCGCGCACCAGCGTTTCGGCATGCGCGCCGCGCAGCGCGACCGGCAGGCCCGGCAGTTCCGCCGCGCTGCCCTGCAGCAGTTCCATCGCGCCGGGGGCGCCGGTCGCCAGCAACGCCCGCGCCGACAACACCGCCCGCCGCACCCGCCACCCGCCCGGACCAGTGCCCGGGTCGAGCGGCGACCAGTCCGGGTCGGCCGGCGGCTCGGCCGGGAGGTCGGTCAGGATCCGGGCGGCCTCCGCGGCCCAACCGACGGCCAGCGCGGCCTCGGCCGCCGCCAGCGGCAGCTCCGGACCGGTCTCGGCACCGGCCGAGCGCAGCGCGAGCAGCAGGTGCTCGGCGCGGGCACCGGCGGTGCCGGCGGTGGATGCCGCCGCGAGCGCCCGGGCCACCGCCCCGGCCGGGTCGCCGGCGGCGAGCAGATGCCGGGCCGCCTCGCCCGGGTCGGGGAGCAGCGCGCCCAGCCGGGCGTGCATCGCCTGCCGGGCGTCGACCGGCAGCACGCCGGCGGCCACCTCGGCCACGTACGGCTCCCGCGCCCGCACCTCCGCCCCCGCCGCCGCCCCGTCCCCGGTAGGCCTGTCGTCGGTTGGCCCGTCCCCCGTAGGCCCGTCCCTGGTAGGCCTGTCGTCGGTAGGTCCGTCCCTGGTAGGCCCGTCCCCCGTAGGCCTGTCGCCGGCGGGCCGATCGTCAGTAGGCCTGTTGTCAGTGGGCCGGTCGTCAGTGGGCGTGGCGGCGAGCAGCAGGCCGCTGGCCAGTAGGCCGTCCACGCCGGGCCCGAGCAGGGCTGCCGGGGCCGGCCGGCCGAGCAGGCCGAGGGCGGCCAGCGCGGTCCGCTGGTCCTGCGGCAGTTCGGCGATCATGCTGGCCACCCCGTACGCGACCGGGTCGCCGGGCGGCAACGTGAGCCCGGGGCGGGCGGCGAGGGTCAGCGCGGCCAGCGGGTTTCCGCCGGCCCGGGTGACCACCGCGTCCGCGTCGGCCGCGGCCAGCCCCGGCGCCACGGACCGCACCAGTTCGGCGGCGGCCGGCGCCGGCAGGGCCGGCAGATCGAGCCACCAGCCGGCCACGGCACGCACCGACGCCGCCCCGGCCCAGGGCGTCCGGATCGTGGCGACAACCCGGCAGTACGGCGCCAATGCGAGCACCACAGCCTGGGTGTACCCGTCCGCCCAGTGCAGGTCGTCGATCAGCAGTATCCGGTCGCGCAGCCGGGCCCGGACCGCCTCGACCGCGAGCGACACGTCGTCCAGCGGGACCGGGGCCCGCACCGCGCGGGTGAGTGGCAGCCCGGGCCGGTGCCGCAAGGTCGCCAACCCGCCGGTCCGGGCGACAGCGAGCCCGGCCAGTTCGATGGCCTGGACGGCGAGCGCGGACTTGCCGATTCCGGGCGGCCCGGCGAGCACGGCCAGGCCCGGGGCGGTGAGCATCCGGGCCAGGGCGGCCGCTTCGACGTCCCGCCCCACCAGCACTTGCCGAGTATAGGAATGCCCCGCCCGGACGCACCTTCGTACGGTCGGGCCGGCGGCGGTTGGCACGATCTGGGGAGGGGCCCGTCCCGGGCCGCGGCGTAGCGTTCCGACAGCGGCCGGACTGTCGGCACGACCGGGCGGCGGCGGGTGAGGGGAGGCGACGCGGATGGGCGGCGCGCTCTCCCGGGCGGTCGCCGAGGCGTGCGCCACGCTCCGCCCGATGCTGGCGGCCGACACCGGCGCTCGGGTCGGTGACGTGCTCACCCGGCTGGACGGCCCGCTGCAGTTGGCCGTCGCGGGGCGGATCAAGTCCGGCAAGTCCACCGTGGTGAACACGCTGATCGGGCGCCGGGTCGCGCCGACGGACGTGCGCGAGTGCACCCGGCTGGTGACCCGGTTCCAGTACGGCACGGTCGACCGGGTCGAGGTGGTCGGCGTCGACGGCAGCCGCCGGACGCTGCCGTACGACCCGGACGGGCTGATCCCGCCGGATCTCGGCGCCGAGCCGGACCAGATCGCCTACCTGGACGCCTTTCTGACCAGCGCCAGCCTGAGCGGGCTGACCGTGATCGACACCCCCGGCCTCGGCTCGCTGGACGCGGCGAGCGCGCGCCGCACCGAGGTGTTGCTGGGCGCGGCCGGCGGCGCACCGGTCCCGGTCGCCGAGGTGCAGAACAGGCCGGGCGGCAAGGGCCTGGACGCCGGGTCGCAGGCGGCGATCGCGCAGGCCGAGGCGGTGCTGTACGTGTTCACCCAGGCCGCCCGGGCCGACGACGCGGACGCCCTGGCGATCTTCAGGGCCTACTCGACGCCGCAGGCCAGCAGCCCGATCAACGCGATCGGGGTGCTGAACAAGGCCGACCAGGTGGTGCCCGGGCCGGCGGACGCGGACGAGTGGTCCGCGGCGACGGCGCTGGCCGGCGGCCAGGCGGTGGCCCTGCGGCACCACCTCTGGGACGTCCTGCCACTGGTCGGCATCGTCGCCGAGGCCACCGAGACCGGCCACTTCACCCAGGCCGACGCCGAGGCGCTGCGCGCGCTGGCCGGCCTCGACCCGGCCCGGCGGGAGTTGCTGTTCTACTCCACCGACCTGTTCGTCCGGCCGGAGCTGCCGGTGTCGGTGGCCGCCCGGGCCCGGCTGCTGGAGCGGCTCGATCTGTACGGCGCGCGCCGCGCGGTCGAGTTGCTGGCGGCGGAGCCCGGCCTGACCGCGGGCGAACTGCGCCGCCGGCTGTCCGGGCTGTCCGGCTTCCCCACCCTGCACGGCCTGGTCGACTCGACGCTGCGCCGGCGGGCGGACGGGATCAAGGCGAGCGTCGCGCTGGCCGCGTTGGAGGCGGTCGCGCTGCACGCGAACCTCGCCGACCGGATGCGGATCCGCGCCGAGATCGAAGAGCTGACCGCCCGGCCGGAGGCGCACCTGCTGCCGTTGCTGCAGGCGGCCGCCCAGGTCACCGCGGGCCGGGTGGCGTTGCCGGACGAGCTGGCCGCGGAGCTGTCCAGGCTGGTCGGCAGCGATGACCCGGCCGAGCAGCTGGGTCAGCCCGGCGCCCCGGTGGACACCCTGCGCACCGTCGCGCTGGAGACCGCGGCGCGCTGGCGTTCGTTCGCCACGTTCGGCTCGACCCCGGCGCAGAGCCGGATCGCGCACGTTGTCCATCGCGGGTTCTTTCTGATTTGGCAGCAATTGCAGGACGGAGGTGCGCCGTGATCTTCCGTCGGAAGCGGGACGGCGAGGAGGGCGACTACCCGGACTACCCCGGTTACCCGGCCGAGCCGCCAGGTTACGAGCCGGCGGCGTATGACGGTCGGGGGTACGACGGCTACCGGCCGCCGGCCGAGGGCGGGTACGAGCCGGCCGAGGGCGGGTACGAGAGCGACCCGGACGGCGCCTACGTGCTCTATGCCGACGTGGCGCCGCACCTGGCCGAGTTGGAGAACCTGCGGGACGAGCGCCGGGCCCTGATCGAGCTGTGCCTGTACGCCCGGGACCGGGCCAACAGCAGCGCCGCCGCCGATCGGATCGACGCCGGGCTGGCCGGGTTGGGCATCACCTCGCTGCGTCCGGACGGGCAGCAGTTCGACCCCGGCCAGCACGAGGCGGCGGCCAGCGTGCCCACCGACGACCCGGCCCGGCACGGCACGGTGGCCGAAACCGAGGTGCCCGGCTACGCCGACCGCGGCATGGTCGTCCGGCCGCCGGTGGTCAGCGTGTACCGCCGGGAGGGCGCGTGACGGCGGGCCGCTCGCACCTGTCCGAGCAGGCCGCCGCGGCGGTGCGGGACGCGCTGGCACTGCTCGCCGAAGGCCTGCCGGACGGTGCGGCGGAGGTCTCCCGGGTGCAGGCCGAGCGGCCCGGAAAGCCGACCGTGGTGGTGGTTGGCGAGACCAAGCGGGGCAAGAGCTCGCTCGTCAACGCGTTGCTGAACACCCCCGGACTGTCGCCTGTGGACGCTGCGGTGGCGACCAGCAGCTACCTGGTCTTCCAGCACGCCGGGCAGGACGGCGCCCGCGCGCTGCTGCCCGGTTCGGACCACCCGGTGCCGATCTCGTTGGACCGGCTGGCCGACTGGGCCACCGTGACCGGGCAGCTGCCGGAGGGCACCCCGCCGCCGCGGGTGATCGAGGTCGACTCGACCTCACCGCTGCTGGCCAGTCTGACCATTGTGGACACTCCCGGGGTCGGCGGGCTGGACTCGGCGCACGGCGAGATCGCGCTGGCCGCGGTGCGGCAGTCGACCGCGCTGCTGTTCGTGGTAGACGCGTCCGCCCCGTTCACCCGGCCGGAGCTGGATTTCCTGACCACCGCGAGTGAATCGGTCGACCTGGTGCTGTTCGCGGTGACCAAGACCGACGCGTACCGCGGCTGGCGGCAGATCGTCGAGGACGACCGGACCCTGCTGCGGCAGCACGCGCCGCGGTTCGCCGACGCGGAGATCCTGCCGGTGTCCAGCCGGCTGTTCGAGACCGCCGGCCGGATGGGGCCGGGCGAGACGGCGGCGCTGCTGCGCACCGAGTCGGGGGTGATCGGGTTGCAGCTGGCATTGCAGACCCGGGTGGCCGCGAAGTCCGCCGCGCTGCACGACGCGAACGCGCTGCGCGCCGCGCACACCCAGCTCGCCGCCCTCGGCGCCCGGCTGGCCGCGGACCAGGCGGCCGTCGACCCGGAGCCGGGCAGGGCCGAGCAGCTGCGGGCCGACCGGGAACGGCTGGTGCAGTCCCGCCGGCACGACGGTCGGGCCTGGCAGCTGGGGCTGCGCGCGGAGATCGGCCGGGCCCGGATCGACTCCATGCACGAGGTGCAGCGCGAGGTCCGCGAGCAGTTGCAGATGTGGCGGGCCTGGATCGACGCGGCCGACGCGAACGGGCTGCGGCAACTGCCGGCCGAGCTGGACGCGGTCGTGCACGCGCTCGGCCTGCGCGCGATGGAGCGGCTGGTCGAGCGGCTGCAGCGGGTCGCGGACAGCACGTTGCGGGACATGTTCGGCCCGGACGAGATGGCCGACGTGTACGCCGGGCTGATCCGCGCGCACCAGCTGCCCGAGGTCGGCGCCGCCGGCGGTCCGGACCGCCGCGGGGCCAGCGTGGAGGACCGGCTGATGCTGGTCTCCGGCGCCACCGCCGGGTTCGCCGCCGGCCGGCTGGTGGCGTTCCTGCCGGCGTTGCTGGGCGTCGCGGTGCCGGGCATCGGCTGGGTGCTGGCGCCGGTCTCGCTCGGCCTGGGCGCGGTGGTGTCCGGCTGGATGGTGCGCTCCCGCCGGCTGATGGCCGACCGGGCCCACCACAAGACCTGGGTGGCCGAGACGCTGACCGAGGTGCGGGCAGCGCTGGAGTCCGAGGTGGCCGGCCGGTTCGTGGACGCCGAGCAGGCGCTCACGCTGGCGCTGGATGGTGCCATCGCCCGCCGGGTCGAGCAGTTGGACCGCGAGATCAAGCAGGTGGACGAGGCGCTCAAGATGGACACCGCCGAGCGGGACCGGCTGCGCCGCGAGCTGCGCGCCGAGGCCGACCAGGTGACCGCCGCACTGTCGCGTGTGGATGCCCTACTGCCGTTGCTGCGGTCGGCCAAGGTGGTCCGGCGGGCGCCGGCACCGCCCGCCGTCCCCGCCGTTCCCGTCGTCCCCGCCGGGCCGGCCGGGCCGCCAGCTGTCGCGGCCGGGCCGCCCGCCGTCCCGGCCGGGCCGGGTGCGCCGACGGTGCCGGCCGCGGCCGCGGGCGGTGAGTCGGGATGACCGAGGGGCACGGGGGCTGGTCCGGTCCGGAGTGGACAGAGCCGGCCGGCGAGCCAGCCGGCCTGGCCGGTTCCGAGTTCACCGATCCCGGGCACGAGCACGGCCTGTTCTACGACGATCTCTCCGATCCGGATGGTCCGCCAGGCCACCCGGGTCACCCGGACGCCGCGGCCGAGCCCGCAGCCGCCGAGCCCGGGCTCGGCGAACACGGGCCGGCCGCCGGGCACGGGCCGGCCGCCGAGTCCGGTTCCGGGGCCGAACCGGCTGAGTCGTACGCCGATACCGGACCCGATTCACCGCCGGAACATCCGGCCGGACCGGCGGAATGGGCCGGCGCTGAGCTGTCCGAGTCCGTTGTGGACGATTCGGGGCCGGGGTCACCCGGGGCCGAACTGCCGTTCCCGCCGGCGCTGGAGCTGGACCTGACCCCGGTCGACGGGCAGCCCTGGGTGGATCCGGAGCTGCTCGGCGGCGACCACCCGCTGGAGCCGGTCGGTCCGGAGCCGGTCGACCCGCCGGCCGCGCTGCTCGCCGATCTGCACGCGGCCGACGGCGGCGGCGACGAGCCGGCTTCGGCCGAGGCGCTCGCCGGGTCCGACGACCCGGCGATCCGCGCGCTGGCGGCCTACTGGAGCCGCTGAAACGAACCAGCCCCGCTCAAGGGCTTCGGGTTAGGGTCGTACGGACAAATTCAGCCCTCGTCGAGGAGGGGCCTGTGCCCGAGATGGATCCGGCGTTCCTGGCGCTGCCGATGCGCCGACTCGCCGACGCGGCGCTCGGCCGGGCGCGCGAGTTGGGCGTCGAGCATGCCGATTTCCGGTTCGAGCGGATCCGAACGCAGGAGCTGGCCCTTCGGGACGCCCGGCTGGAGACGAGCCGAGACGGTGAGCACCTGGGCTTCGCGGTACGGGTGGTGCGCGACGGTACCTGGGGCTTCGCCGCCGGGGTGGACCTGACGCCGGACGCGGCGGCCCGGATGGCCGAGCAGGCCGTCGAGGTGGCCAAGGTCGCCGCCGCGAGCAATTCGGAGCGGATCGAGCTGGCCGACGAGCCGGTATACCCGGACGTGGTCTGGATATCGGCATACGACGTCGACCCGTTCAGCATCCCGGACGTGGACCGGATCGCGTTGCTGACCGAGTGGTCCGAGCGGCTGCTCGCCTCGGACGGCGTCGACCACGTGAACGCCGGCTTGGAGCAGGTGCTGGAGAACAAGTTCTACGCCGACCTGACCGGCACGATGACGACCCAGCAGCGGGTCCGGATGGAGCCGCGGCTGACCGCCGCCGCGGTCGACCGGGCGCACGGCTCGTTCGAGACGATGCGGACGCTCGCCCCGCCGGCTGGCCGCGGCTGGGAGTACCTGACCGGCACCGGCTGGGACTGGTCGGCCGAGCTGGCCGAGCTGCCGGAGCTGCTGATCCAGAAGACCAAGGCGCCGTCGGTGGAGCCCGGCCGGTACGACGTGATCGTCGACCCGTCCAACCTCTGGCTGACCATCCACGAGTCGATCGGGCACGCCACCGAGCTGGACCGCGCGCTCGGCTACGAGGCCGCCTACGCCGGCACCTCGTTCGCCACCTTCGACAAGCTCGGTTCGCTGGCGTACGGCTCGGGCGTGATGAACGTGACCGGCGACCGGACCGTCGAGCACGGGCTGGCCACGGTCGGCTACGACGACGACGGGGTGGCCACCCAGCGCTGGGACATCATCAAGGACGGCACGCTGGTGGGTTACCAGCTGGACCGGCGAATGGCCCGGCTCAAGAACCTGGGCCGGTCCAACGGGTGCGCGTTCGCCGACTCCCCCGGGCACATCCCGGTGCAGCGGATGGCGAACGTCTCGCTGCAGCCGGCCCCGAACGGCCCCTCGCTGGACGAGCTGATCGCCGGCGTCGACCGCGGTATCTACATCGTCGGCGACAAGAGCTGGTCGATCGACATGCAGCGGTACAACTTCCAGTTCACCGGGCAGCGGTTCTTCAAGATCGAGAACGGTCGGCTGGCCGGCCAGCTGCGGGACGTCGCGTACCAGGCCACCACCACCGACTTCTGGGGTTCGATGGAGGCGGTCGGTGGGCCGCAGACCTGGGTGCTCGGCGGCGCGTTCAACTGCGGCAAGGCGCAGCCGGGGCAGGTCGCCGCGGTCAGCCACGGCTGCCCCGCCGCGCTGTTCCGGGGCGTCAACATCCTCAACACGGTGCGGGAGGCAGGACGATGACGGCGCCGGGGGGCCTGACCCCGCAGGAGACGGTGGAGCGGGCGCTGGCCATGTCGAAGGCCGACGGCTGCGTGGTGATCGCGACCGAGCAGTTCCAGACGAACCTGCGCTGGGCGCTGAACACGCTGACCACCAACGGCGAGATGCGGTCCCGGCAGCTGAGCGTGATCAGCTTCGTGAACGGTGCCGCCGGCATGGCCGCCGGCGTGGTGGAGCGCAGCGCGGTCACCGCCGACACGCTGGAAGAGCTGGTCCGGGCCAGTGAGCAGACCGCGCGGGACGCCGGGCCGGCCGACGACGTGGCCCCGCTGGTCGAACCGCACGACGCGGCGGACGACTGGGCGGCGCCGCCGGTGCCGACCTCGGTCGGCGTGTTCAGCGCGTTCGCCCCGGCGCTGGGTCAGGCTTTCGGCCGGGCCGCGGCGGACAACCGGGTGCTGTTCGGGTTCGCCGAGCACACCGTGGCCAACCACTATCTCGGGAGCTCGACCGGGTTGCGGCGGCGACACGTGCAGCCCACCGGCAAGGTCGAGATCAACGGCAAGTCGCCCGACTTCGTCCGGTCCGCCTGGGCCGGCCGGGCCACCCGCGACTTCACCGACATCGACGTGACCGCGCTGGACGCCGAGCTGGCGCAGCGGCTGGCCTGGGCGGAGCGCTCGGTCGACCTGCCGGCCGGCCGGTACGAGACGCTGCTGCCACCGTCCGCGGTGGCCGACCTGATGTACTACCTCTACTCCTCGGCCGGCGCCCGGGACGCGGACGAGGGCCGCACCGTGTTCTCCAAGGCCGGCGGCGGCACCCGGATCGGCGAGCGGCTGAGCGAGATCCCGATCACGCTCCGCTCCGGCCCGACCGAGCCCGGCCTGGAGGCGGCCCCGTTCATGGTGACCACCGCCTCGTACGGCGGCATCGCGTCGGTGTTCGACAACGGCCAGCCGATCGGGCCGAGCGACTGGATCCGGTCCGGCGAGCTGGTCGACCTTATCCGGACCCGGGCCTGGGCCGAGCGGACCGGTGCCACGCCCCGTCCGTGGGGCGACAACCTGGTGCTGGACGCCCCGCCCGGCGGCCGTCCGCTGGCCGAGATGATCGGCAGCACCGAGCGCGGCCTGCTGGCCACCTCGCTCTGGTACATCCGCGAGGTGGACCCGCAGACGCTGCTGCTCACCGGCCTCACCCGGGACGGCGTCTACCTGGTCGAGGGCGGCGAGGTGACCGGCGCGGTGAACAACTTCCGGTGGAACGAGAGCCCGGTCGACCTGCTCGGCCGGCTGACCGAGGTCGGCAGCACCGAACGCTGCCTGCCGCGGGAGTGGAACGACTTCTTCACCCGTACCGCGATGCCCCCGCTGCGCGTCCCGGACTTCAACATGAGCACGGTCAGCAAGGCGTCCTGACCCGGGCGGGCCGGGGGCGGTTCGGCCCCCGGCCCATCCGGGACTACCGGCTCACCGCATTGGTGACTACCCGGCCGGCAGGCGGACCACGGTGTACGTGGTGGTCGGCTCCGGCGGGGTGTTGAACCGGGCGTTGACCGCGTACAGGAACGGGCCGAGCCGGCCGACCGTGGTCGGCACGTCCAGCGCCGGGTCGGTGACCGAGCCGGTCACCACCCCACTGGTGCCGCGGGCGTTCAACCGGATCGACTCGACCCGGTTGAGTTGGTTCTGCACGACGTAGAGGGTCCGGCCGCTGCGCAGCAGCCCGTCGCCGGCCGTCGCGTCGCCGCCGGCGATGGTGATCTTCCGGGTCGCCCCGGTGGCCGGCGCCACGGTGAACAGTGACGCCGTGTTGGACTGCACCACGATCAACTGCCGGCCGTCCGGTGTCGTCTCGATGCCGTTGGCGTTGAAGCCGGCCTGGTAGACCAGGTCACCGGAGAACGGCAGGGTGCGGAACCGGTTGGCGGCCGGCAGCCGCCCACCCGGGCCGAACGGGACGACGTACAGCACCGGGTTGAGCGAGTCGGTGAAGTAGGCCGCGCCGGCCGTGACCACGACGTCGTTGATGAAGCCGACGTTCGCCCCGACGAACTGGTACGAGGCCAGCTCGGCACCGGTCCGGGCGTCGTACACGTGTGCCTGCCCGGTGGCCGCGCCGGCCGCGAACAGCCGGTTCCGCGCGTCGATCTCCAGGCCGGTGGCCGCCCGGCCGGCCACCCCGGGCACCAGCACCGAGCCTCGACCGGTGGCCACGTCGCCCCGGAAGATCGCGCCGTCGACCAGCGAGCCGGCATAGAACGAGGTGCCGCGGCCGACCACGACACCTTCCGGCCGGAAGCCGTCCGGCAGCGGGATCACCTGCGGGAACAGTCGATGGCCCGCGCTGGCCGCGCCGCCGGCCGCTGAATTCGCGGACCCCGGCGCGGCCTGAGCCACACCGGCGGTCGACCCGCCGATCAGGACCGTCGTGCCCAGCGCGAGCAGCGTGGCTGGGACGAGTCGCATGAGAGCCTCCCTTGCTTGTGTCACTCCGTTGCGAACCCAACCATCCTTTACCGCCAGGTTGACGCCCGCACGCCCCTATTCGGTCGACCTGACCGGGATCTGCCGTCTGAACCGATCCCGCGATGTGAGACAGGTGACATGTCTGGGCAGGTCATGCATGTGCGCTCGGGGTTAGGCTCAACGGATCCCCAGCGAGATGCCGGTGACCCGGCGTTTCTTGCATTCTCCGGGTCAGCCACGACCGACAAGGAGTACCCATGACTGCCGCCCTGATTGGTCTGGATACGTCCCGGACTCGGCACGCGGGCCTGCTTCGCTGGATTCGTGAGGTGGCCGAGCTCACCCAGCCCGACCAGGTGGAATGGGCCGACGGGTCACCCGAGGAGTGGGTCCGGCTGACCAATCTGCTGGTTGCCGGCGGCACGTTCGCCCGGCTCAGCCCGCAGCGCAAGCCCAACTCGTTCTGGGCCAGGTCCGATCCGGCCGACGTCGCCCGGGTCGAGGACCGCACCTTCATCTGCTCGCAGGACCGGGCGGACGCCGGCCCGACGAACAACTGGCAGCCGCCGGACGAGATGAAGGCGACGCTGACCGGCCTGTTCCGGGGGTCCATGCGCGGGCGGACCATGTACGTGATCCCGTACTGCATGGGGCCGCTGACCTCGGAACACCCGCAACTCGGCGTGGAGATCACCGACTCGCCGTACGTCGTGGTGTCGATGCACATCATGACCCGGATGGGCAGCCCGGCGCTGGAGCTGTTCGGCAGCGACGCCGAGTTCGTCTCCGGGCTGCACTCGGTCGGCGCGCCGCTGGAGCCGGGCGCGAGCGACGTGCCGTGGCCGTGCAACGAGACGAAGTACATCGCGCACTTCCCGGAGGAGCGCGCGATCTGGTCTTTCGGCTCGGGCTACGGCGGGAACGCGCTGCTCGGCAAGAAGTGCCACTCGCTGCGGATCGCCTCGGTGCAGGCCAGGGACGAGGGCTGGCTGGCCGAGCACATGCTGATTCTCAAACTCACCTCGCCGGAGCGGCGGGTGTACTACATCGCCGCGGCCTTCCCGTCCGCCTGCGGCAAGACGAACCTGGCCATGCTCGACCCGACCGTCAAGGGCTGGAAGGTCGAGACGCTCGGCGACGACATCGCCTGGATGCGGTTCGGCCCGGACGGCCGGCTCTACGCGCAGAACCCGGAGTACGGCTTCTTCGGCGTCGCCCCCGGCACCGGCTACGACACCAACGCCAACGCGATGCGGACCATCGAACGCGGCAATTCCATCTTCACCAACGTCGCGCTGACCGATGACGGCGACGTCTGGTGGGAGGGGATGACCAAGGAGCCGCCGGCCCACCTGACCGACTGGAAGGGCCGCGACTGGACCCCGGAGTCGGCTGCGCCGTCGTCGCACCCGAACAGCCGGTTCTGCACGCCCGCCGGCCAGTGCCCGATCATCGCGCCGGAGTGGGAGGACCCGCGCGGCGTGCCGATCTCGGCGATCTTCTTCGGCGGCCGGCGGCGGAACACCGTCCCGCTGGTGACCGAGGCGCGCAGCTGGCAGCACGGCGTCTTCCTCGGCGCCACCCTCTCGTCCGAGACCACCGCCGCCGCGACCGGCCAGGTCGGCGTCGTCCGGCGGGACCCGATGGCGATGCTGCCGTTCCTCGGCTACCACGCCGGCGACTACTTCCGGCACTGGCTCGAGATCGGCAAGGGCGCGGACGAGGCCAAGCTGCCGCGGATCTTCTACGTGAACTGGTTCCGCAAGGACGACGGCGGCAGGTTCCTCTGGCCCGGCTTCGGCGAGAACAGCCGGGTGCTGAAGTGGGCGATCGAGCGGATCGAGGGCACCGCCGCCGCCGTGGAGGCGCCGGTCGGCTACATCCCGACGCCGGAGTCGCTGGACACCGAGGGCCTCGACCTGGCGCCGGCCGACCTCGACGCGGCGCTGCACGTCGTCCCGGCGGAGTGGCAGGCCGAGCTCGGCCTGATCGAGGAGTGGTTCGACCGGGTCGGCGCGAAGCTGCCCAGCGGCATGTGGGACGAGCTGGCTACGCTGCGCGCCCGGATCGGCTGACCGCGGGCCACCCGGCTGGCCGCCGAGCCGAGCCCGCCGGTCAGGCAGACTAGGCACGTGCCCAGGTGTATCGACTGGCAGGGCGGCGCGGTGGTGCTCATCGACCAGACGCTGCTGCCGAAACAGGAACGCTGGCTGCGGATCACCGAGGTGGACGAGCTGGTCGACAGCATCGTCCGGCTCGCGGTGCGGGGCGCTCCGGCCCTCGGCGCGGCCGGCGCGCTGGGCGTCGCCCTCGCCGCACACCGCGGCGATGACGTGCCGGCGGCCGCCGCCAGGCTGCGCACCGCCCGGCCGACCGCGGTCAACCTCGCCCGCGGCGTGGACCGGGCGCTGGCCAGGCTCGGCGACGGGCCGGCCGCTGTCCTGGCCGAGGCGCAGGCGCTGCTGGCCGAGGAGGCCGCGAACGGTCGCGCCATCGGCGAGCGCGGTGCCGACCTGCTGGCCGAACTGTGCCCGCCCGGCCCGCTGCGGCTGCTCACCCACTGCAATGCCGGCTGGCTGGCCGCGGTCGAGTGGGGCACCGCGCTCGGCGTGGTCGCGGTGCTGCACGAGCGGGGCCGGATCGACCGGGTGTACGCCGACGAGACGCGCCCGCTGCTGCAGGGCGCCCGGTTGACCGCGTACGAGCTGGCTCAGTTGGGCATCGAGCACCGGGTCGTGGTCGACAGCGCTGCCGCCTCGCTGCTGGCCCGCGGGCTGGTCGACGCGGTCGTGGTCGGCGCCGACCGGATCGCCGCGAACGGGGACGTGGTCAACAAGATCGGCACCTACCCGCTCTCGCTGGCCGCGGCCCGGGCCGGCGTGCCGTTCCTGGTCGCCGCCCCGGAGTCGACAGTGGACCAGGCCACGCCGACCGGGGCGGACGTGGAGATCGAGGAGCGCGACCCGGCCGAGGTGTCGCCGGACGGCATCCCGGCGCTGAACCCCGCGTTCGACATGACCCCGTACGACCTGGTCACCGCGATCGTCACCGATCGCCGCACGATCCGCCCGCAGGTAGCCGGGCCCGGACCGCAGCCAGCGGCGCAGCCGGAGCCCGGGCCGGCGGCGGAGCCGGTGCCCCAGTCGTTGCCGCAGCAGGTGGCGCAGCCGGCGGGGCCGGGCCGGTGATCCGGTCGGCGGCGCAGCCGGCGGCGCCGGCGGCCGAGCCGGTGATCCGGTCGACGCCCGGCCCCGGCCGGTGATCAGGTGACGGTCGACCTTGCCGCGCCGCCGTACGCCGGGTTGATCGCGGAACTCGCCCACGTCGGCCGGCAGGTGGTCGGCGCCGGTCTGGTGATCGGTTCCGGCGGCAACCTCTCGGCCCGGCCGCCCGGCGGCGAAGTCGCCGTCGTCACCGGCACCGGTACCTGGCTGGACCGGCTTACCCCGGCCGACTTCAGCCTGGTCCGGATCGTGGACGGGGCGGTCGTCGGCGGCAGCCCGACGCCCTCGGTCGAGGTGGCGCTGCACACCGAGTCGTACCGGGTGCGGCCGGATATCAACGCGGTGATCCACCTGCACCCGCAGATGTCGGTGCTGCTGCCCGCGCTCGGTCACCAGATCCGGTTGATCACCACCGACCACGTCTACTACGTCCGCGAGATCCGGGTGGCGCCGTACCGGCACAGCGGCACGCCGGAGCTGGCGCAGGCGGCCACCGGCCTGATCGCGGATGGCACCTGCAACTGCGTGGTTCTCTCCCACCACGGCTGCTCGGTGGTGGCGCCGACCATCGAGCTGGCCCACAAGCGGGCCGCGAACCTGGAGGAGGCCGCCCGGGCCACCTTCCACGCGCTGCAGCTCGGCGACACCCGCACGGTCTGCCCGCCGGAGTACCGGGACCGGCTGGCCCGACTGGCCGCGGCGGACCCCGACCCGGCGGGCACCGGCCGGCACTGACCGCCGGCCAGGCCGGCGAGCCAGGCCCGCCGGCAGTGACCGTCGGCCAGGCCCGTCGGCCAGGCTCGCCGGCAGCGAGCGCCGGTCAGGTCCGCCGGAAACGGCCTCGACGGCCGGTGACATGCGGCGTAACGTTGCTCGATCGTGCGCGCCTTCCGCGCACCCCGTCGTAGCCGGGCAGGCAGCTCCGAGATCCGGGGCGCGGCCTAGGGCAGTGGGTCCCGACGACCACCGCCGAGGGAGCAGATGCCACCGCCCGCCACAACCGACCCTGTCCTGACCACCGAGCGCGATCACTTGATGCAGGCCCGTGAGTCGCTCGGCCAGATGCGCAACCGAGCCGACCGGATCGCCGACTACGGCGTAGACGCGCTGGCCAGCGAGGCCCTCGGCGCGGCGCGCGCACTGCGGCTGAAGGCCCTGGCCGACGATCCGGCGGTGCCGCCGTTCTTCGGCCGGGTCGACCGGCGCCCGGACGAGGAGCACCCGAGCGGCGAGATCTTCCACATCGGCCGCCGGCATATTCGCGACGACGCCGGCGACCCGCTGGTCATCGACTGGCGGGCACCGATGGCCCGGCCGTTCTACCGGGCCACCGCGGTACAGCCGCTGGGGCTGCGCCGGCGCCGCCGGTTCGGGTTCGCCGACGGCCTGCTCAGCTCGTACGAGGACGAGCCGCTGGACCTGCCGGCCGGCACCGCGGATGACCCGGTGGAGAGCCGGATCATGCTGGCGGAGATCGAGCGCCCCCGGGTCGGGCCGATGCGCGACATCGTCGCCACCATCCAGCCCGATCAGGACGATCTCGTCCGGGCCTCGCTGGACGACAGCATCTGTGTGCAGGGCGCCCCGGGCACCGGCAAGACCGCGGTCGGCCTGCACCGGGCCGCGTACCTGCTCTACACCTACCCGGACCGGCTGCGCCGCTCCGGCGTGCTGGTGGTCGGGCCGAACCGGGCGTTCCTCTCGTACATCGGCCAGGTGCTGCCGGCGCTCGGCGAGGTCGGCGTCGGCCAGCAGACGATCGAACAGTTGCTGGCGCCGGTGCCGATCAAGGCCACCGAGCCGCCGGAGGTGGCCACGCTCAAAGGCGACGCGCGGATGGCGGAGGTGCTGCACCGGGCCGTCTACGGCGGGATCACCAGGCCGCGGGACGCGGTGATGATCCCGGTCGGCAATCGCCGCTTCCGGGTGCCGCCGGAGCGGCTGCGCCGGTACGTGGACGACCTGCGGCGCGGCGAGGTGCGGTACGCCGCCGCCCGGGACCGGCTGCACCTGCTGCTCGCCGAGGACCTGCGCCGGCAGCGGGAGTACTCCGGCGGCGCGCCGTCCGACGGGGACACCGCCCGGGTGGCCAGGTCTGCGCCGGTTCGGGCGTTCGTGGACTCGGTCTGGCCGGCGGTGGACGCCGCCGGGCTGGTGTTCCGGCTGCTGTCCGACCCCGAGGCGCTGGCCGCCGCCGCGGACGGCCTGCTCAATCAGACCGAGCAGCGGCTGCTCAGCTGGGACCGGACGCCGCGCAGCGTCCGCGCGACCCGGTGGACCGAGGCCGACGCGGTGCTGGTCGATGAGGTGACCGGCCTGCTCGAACGCCCGCAGACCTACGGCCATGTGGTGCTGGACGAGGCACAGGACCTCTCCCCGATGCAGTGCCGCGGGGTGGCCCGGCGCTGCCCGACCGGCTCGATCACCGTGCTCGGTGATCTGGCCCAGGGCACCACCCCGTGGGCGACCACGGACTGGCGCAGCACGCTCGGCCACCTTGGCAAGGCCGACGCCCGGATCGAGCCGCTGACCAGGGGTTACCGGGTGCCGGCAGACGTCATCGCGCTGGCCAACCGGCTGCTGCCGCACCTCGCCCAGGGGCTGAGCCCGGCCACCTCGGTGCGGCACGGCGACGGCGGGCTGCGGGTGCGCACCGTCCCGGACCTGGCCGCGGCGATCGCCGCGGAGACCCTCGTGCTGCTCACGGCCGAGGGATCGGTCGGCGTCATCGTCGCCGATGACGCCATCGAGCTGGTCGGCAAGGCGCTGACCATCGCCGGCGTGCGGTACGACGTGCTGGGCGCGACCGCTGAGGAGGCGGCGAGCGGGCCCGGGAACGAGGCCGCCGAGCCAGCGGACGACGTGGACGACGCAGCGGCGGAGGCGGCGCGCGTCACCGTCGTGCCGGCGACCCTGGCCAAAGGTCTCGAGTACGACTCCGTCCTGGTGGTCGAGCCGGCCGCGATCGTGGCCGCGGAGCCACGGGGGCTGCGCCGGCTGTACGTCGTACTGACCCGGGCGGTGTCCCGGTTGGTTGTGCTGCACCAGCAGCCCCTCCCCTCGCAGCTGTCGGCCTGACCGGCGTGGATCGGGCAGGTCGGGCGTCCGGACCCAAGTGGTAGCAGGTACCGCCGACATTTCGCATCTCGTCGTCCACAGGCAAAACCTCTATCCACAGGTTTGCGGTCGCGGCTGGTACCGGCCGACGGGGTCGGGCAAGGATGGACGTGTCACGCGGGCCGCAGGGTCTGCCACGATGGAGGCAGCGTTCGTTTCCGCACGCTCCGGCATCTGGCTGGTTCGTTGTCGACACCCTCGGCGCCGGGCCCCGGACGCCGGTCCGGCTCGCGCGGCGACCCCGCGTGCAGTTCCAGCGAGGAGAGACGCATGACCTTGGCGGACTTCGGCGTCCCAGCCCCGCCGCATGACCCCAATGGGGGTCCGGAGTTGGTGCAGTTGCTCACCCCTGAGGGTGAGCGGGTCGAGCATCCGGACTATTCGATCGACCTCACCCCGGAGGAATACCGGGACCTGTACCGGGATCTGGTGCTGACCCGCCGGATCGACGTCGAGGCCACCGCGCTGCAGCGGCAGGGCGAGCTCGGCATCTGGGCCTCGCTGCTCGGTCAGGAGGCTGCGCAGGTCGGCTCCGGCCGCGCGCTGCGGCCCGATGACATGGTCTTTCCGACCTACCGCGAGCACGGTGTGGCCTGGTGCCGGGGGATCGACCCGGCCGCGCTGCTCGGCCTCTACCGGGGCGTCGACCACGGCGACTGGGATCCCAAGGAGAAGAACTTCGCGCTCTACACGATCGTCATCGGCTCGCAGACGCTGCATGCCACCGGATACGCGATGGGTATCCAGCGGGACGGCGGTAAAGCCGCCCAGAACGCGGTTATCGCCTACTTCGGCGACGGTGCGTCGAGTCAGGGCGATGTGAACGAGTCGTTCGTCTGGGCCAGCGTCTTCAACGCGCCCGTCGTCTTCTTCTGCCAGAACAACCAGTGGGCGATATCCGAGCCGCTGGAGAAGCAGACCCGCATTCCGCTGTACAAACGCGCCCTCGGGTTCGGGTTCCCCGGGGTCCGGGTGGACGGAAATGACGTGCTCGGCTGTCTGGCGGTAACCCGGGCGGCCCTCGAGGCGGCCCGCACCGGGCAGGGCCCGACCCTGATCGAGGCGTTCACCTACCGGATGGGCGCACACACCACCTCGGACGACCCGACCCGGTACCGGCTGGCCAGCGAGCTGGAGGTGTGGAAGCTCCGCGATCCGATCGAGCGGATGAAGGCGTACCTGTCCCGCAGCGGAACGGCCGATTCGAGCTTCTTCCAGGAGATCGAGAAGGAGGCCGGTGAGCTGGCCACCCGCATCCGGCAGGCCTGCATCACGATGCCCGACCCGGAGCCACTGAGCCTGTTCGACGGGGTCTATGTCGAGCCGACGCCGCACCTGCGGCAGCAGCGGGCCGAGTTCGGCCGGTACCTCGACTCCTTCGAGGAGGCGTCTTCCCGATGACCACTCTCACGATCGCGCGGGCGCTCAACGAGGGCCTGCGCAAGGCGATGGAGCGCGATCCCAAGGTGCTCATCATGGGTGAGGACGTGGGCAAGCTCGGCGGTGTCTTCCGGGTCACCGACGGCCTGCAGAAGGACTTCGGGGAGGATCGCGTCATCGACACCCCGCTGGCCGAATCCGGCATCATCGGCACCGCGATCGGGCTCGCCATGCGCGGCTACCGGCCGGTCTGCGAGATCCAGTTCGACGGTTTCGTCTACCCGGCGTTCGACCAGATCGTCAGCCAGTTGGCCAAGGTGCATTACCGGTCGCAAGGCCGGGTGCGGCTGCCGGTGACGATCCGGATCCCGTTCGGCGGTGGCATCGGTGCGGTCGAGCATCACAGCGAGTCGCCCGAGGCCTATTTCGCGCACACCGCCGGGCTGAAGGTGGTCGCCTGCTCGAACGCCGCGGACGCCTTCTTCATGATCCAGCAGGCGATCGCCGCGGACGATCCGGTGATCTTCCTGGAACCGAAGCGGCGGTACTGGGAGAAGGCCGAGGTCGACCAGACCCAGACGCCGGACCCGCTGCACACGGCCAGGGTGGTGCGGCCCGGTCGGGACGTCACGATCGTGGCGTACGGGCCGATGGTCAAGGTCGCGATGGACGCCGGCACGGCCGCTGAGGAGGATGGCCGGTCGCTGGAGGTGATCGACCTGCGCACGCTGTCACCGCTGGACCTCGACCCGGTGCTGGAGTCGGTCCGGCGTACCGGTCGGCTGATCGTCGTACACGAGGCGCCGGCCACCCTCGGGGTGGGCGCCGAGATCGCCGCGCGGGTCACCGAGCACGCGTTCTACTCGCTGGAGGCACCGGTGCTGCGGGTCACCGGCTTCGACACTCCCTACCCGGCGTCCCGGCTGGAGGAGGAGTACCTGCCCGACCTTGATCGGGTGTTGGATGCCGTCGACCGAGCGCTGGCGTTCTGAGGGGGTGACGCGTGCCTGATTTCAAGCACTTCAAGCTGCCCGACGTCGGCGAGGGGCTGACCGAGGCCGAGATCCTGCGCTGGTACGTCCAGCCCGGCGACGTCGTGACGATCAACCAGATCGTGGTCGAGATCGAGACCGCCAAGGCTGCGGTGGAGCTGCCGTCCCCGTACGCGGGGCGGGTCAGCGAGCTGCACGTCGCCGAGGGCAGCACGGTCGACGTCGGCACCCCGATCATCACCGTCGACATCGACCCGGACGGTGCGCCGCCCGGCCAGGTGGAGGCGCCGCCGGCGCCACCGGTCACCCTGCGGGACGATCTGGTGCCACAGCTCCCATTGCCGGACGAAGCGATCGAGCCGGGCATCATCGGCGGTCCGGCGCCGGGCGGGCGCACCTCGGTGCTGGTCGGGTACGGCCCACGCTCGGTGGCGGCCAAGCGCCGGCCACGGAAGCCGCCGGCCGGCACCGGTCCGGCTGGTGAGGCCGGCACCAAGCCGATCGCCGCACCGATCTCCGTCACCCCGGCCCCGGTCGGCCGGTCGAGCCCAACCGCCGCCCCCGCCGGCCCTACCGGCTCCGCCGGCCGCACCGTCGGCCCCGCCGGCACCGCCGGCCCCACTGGCCGGACCGCCGGGCCGGCACCGGACCTGGTGGTGCTGGCCAAACCGCCGGTCCGCAAGTTGGCCAAGGATCTCGGCGTCGACCTGCGGGCGGTGGCCGGCAGCGGACCGAACGGCGTGATCACCCGCTCGGACGTGGAATCCGCGGCCCGCCCGGTCGAGGCGGAGCTGAACGGCGCCGTCCGGACAGTGCCGGCGCCGGTCTGGGACGCGTCCCGCGAGCAGCGGGTGCCGATCAAGGGCGTCCGCAAGCACATCGCCGCGGCGATGGTGAGCAGCGCGTTCACCGCCCCGCACGTGACCGAGTTCGTCTCGGTGGACGTGACGCCGATGATGGAGCTGCGGCAGCGGGTGGCCGCGACGCCGGAGTTCCACGGGGTCAAGGTGTCGCCGCTGCTGTTCGTCGCGAAGGCGCTGCTGCTGGCGGTGCGCCGGCACCCGATGATGAACTCCAGCTGGGACGAGGCGGCCCAGGAGATCGTGGTCAAGGAGTACGTCAACCTCGGGATCGCGGCGGCGACCGCCCGCGGGCTGATCGTGCCCAACATCAAGGACGCCGGCCGGCTGCCGCTGCGCGAGCTGGCGGTGGCGCTGGCCGAGCTGACCGGGACCGCGCGGGCCGGCCGGACCACGCCGGCCGACATGTCCGGCGGCACGATCACGATCACCAACGTGGGCGTGTTCGGCATCGACACCGGCACGCCGATCATCAACCCGGGCGAGGCGGCGATCCTGGCCCTGGGCAGCGTCCGGGAGATGCCCTGGGTGGTGGACGGCCAACTGGCGGTGCGGCAGGTCGCCCAGCTGAGCGTGTCCTTCGATCACCGGATCATCGACGGTCAGCTCGGTGCGGAGTTCCTGGCCGACATCGCCACCCTGCTGTCCGACCCGGCCAGGGCGCTGGCCTGGAGCTGAGAACGGCCGCCGGCCGGAACGCGAACGCTGAGTAGCGGTCCGGCCCGGCGGCCGAGCCGGACAAACAGCCATCACGACGTGCAGAGACTCCGCAGGGTGAGCGACATCACCAAGGCGTCTTGGAGTATCACATGCCCTCCCATTGCTACATGGAGTGACGCATCGAGAGGAGATGACAGAGGTGCGGCACTTCGCAAGTCGGTGGCGCCAGCGGGTCTCTATGGAGCGGCGCGAGCGCGCCATCCAGCGGGCCATTGACGCCGTCAACACGCCAACGGTCGAGGCAGAGCTTCGCGCGATCGCGGCCATCCAGAACAACCGATAACCCGAGCAGCGGCCGGTCTCTCACATGCGGGTGGACACCGGCCAGCACATCAGGACCCGGCAGGCCTCAAGCCTGCCGGGTCTTGCTGACTCAGCGGCACGCCGGCCCCCACCGCCGCAGCCGCCGCCCGCACCTCGGCCTCGCTCGGCAGCAGGTCGGTGATCGGGGTGCTGAGCACATCGGCCACCTGCTGCAGATCGTCCACCTCGACGCCGCTGTCACCGCTCTCCAACGCGGCCAGCAGCGCGGCGGACAAGCCGGACCGCTGCGCCAACTGCTCCAGGCTCAGCTGCCGTAACTGCCGGGCCGCAACGACCCGCCGTCCGACCAGGTGCAGAAAGGCGGCAATGTCGTCGATGGAATCATTCACCATAAAGATGCAGTCTAACATCTTGAACGGCGGTCGGATCGGTCGTCCGGCTCATAGGCTGGCCACATGTCGGTAACCAGGCGGCCCCGGGTGCGGGCGCCGGAGCTGACCGGTGCCGGCGGCTGGCTGAACACCGGCGGCCGGGCGCTCACCCGGGCCGACCTCCGCGGCAAGATTGTCATCCTCGACTTCTGGACCTTCTGCTGCCTCAACTGCCTGCACGTCCTGGCGGAGCTGCGGCCGCTGGAGGAGAAGTACCGGGACGTCCTGGTGATCGTCGGGGTGCACTCGCCGAAATTTCCGCACGAGGCGGACCGTCAGGCGCTCACCGACGCGGTCGCCCGGTACGACGTGCGGCACCCGGTGCTGGACGACCCGCAGCTGCGTACCTGGCAGGAGTACGCCGTCCGGGCCTGGCCGACGCTGGTCGTCGTCGACCCGGAGGGCTACGTGGTCTCGGTGGCCGCCGGTGAGGGGCACGCCGAGGGCCTGGCCCGGCTGGTCGACGAGCTGATCGCGGAGCACGACGCCCGCGGCACGCTGCGCCGCGGCGACGGGCCGTACATCGCGCCACCGGCGCCGCCGTCCGCGCTCAAGTTCCCGGGCAAGATCGCCTGGCGGGCGGACACCGGCAGCTTCCTGGTCACCGACAGCGGCCACCACTCGATCGTCGAACTGGCCGCCGACGGCGAGACCGTGCTGCGCCGGATCGGCTCCGGCCGGCGCGGCCGGCTGGACGGGCCGGCGGGCACCGCCGAGTTCGCCGAGCCGCAGGGGCTGTTGCTGCTGCCGGCCGAGGTCGCCGCCGCGGTCGGTTACCACCTGCTCGTCGCCGACACGGTCAACCACCTGCTGCGCGGCGTCCGGCTGGACACCGGGGCGGTGCGCACGGTGGCCGACCTGCCGGCGGCGCTCGCCGACACGACCGTGGTCACCGGGCGGGTGCCGCCGGTGCCGTCGCCCTGGGACCTGGCGTGGTGGCGCGGCCGGGTCGCGGTCGCGGCCGCCGGGGTGCACCTGTTGCTGGAGTTCGACCCGCGCACCGGTCGGGTCGGGCTGCTCGCCGGCACCACCGTCGAGGGCCTGCGGGACGGGCCGGCGCTGGACGGCTGGCTGGCCCAGCCGAGCGGGCTGGCCGTCGACGGCGCCGACCGGCTCTGGATCGCCGACGCGGAGACGTCCGCGCTGCGCTGGCTGACCGAGGACGGCGACGGCGCGACCCTGCACACCGCGGTCGGCGCCGGGCTGTTCGACTTCGGGCACGTCGACGGCCCGGCCGCCGAGGCCCGGTTCCAGCACCCACTCGGCGTCGCGGTCCTGCCCGACGGCAGCATCGCCGTGCTGGACACCTACAACGGCGCGGTCCGCCGGTACGACCCGGTCGCCGGGGAGGTCACCACGCTGGCCACCGAGGTGGCCGAGCCGAGCGGTGCCGTCGTGGTCGGCGACGACCTGGTGGTGGTCGAGTCGGCCGCGCACCGGATCACCCGCCCGGTCGCGCCCGGCACGCTGCGCCGGATCACCGCACCGGCCACCCCGACCCGGCGGCCACCGGCCGAATTGAGCCCGGGCCCGGTGGTCCTGGACGTCGTCTTCGAGCCGGCGCCCGGGCAGAAGCTGGACGACCGGTTCGGCCCGTCGACGCTGCTGCAGGTCAGCGCGTCATCACCGGCGTTGCTGGTCAGTGGCGCCGGCGAGTCGGTCGAGTTGACCCGGGGCCTGGAACTCGCCGCTGCCGGCACCGAAGGTGTGCTGCACGTGACCGCGCAGGCGGCCAGCTGCGACGAGGGTGTCGAGCACCCGGCCTGCCACATCACCCGGCAGGACTGGGGGGTTCCGGTCCGGATCGTCGCCGGCGCCCCGGCCCGTCTCCCCCTCGTCCTCCGCGGCCTCGACAGCTAGGGATGCCTGCTGGCGGCCGGTTCAGGCGGCCAGCCGGTCAGTACCGGCCAGCCGGTCAGTTCAGGAAGCGGTCGTGCAGGCGGGACGCGTCGGCCGGGGTGAGGCCGGCCCGGTCGAGCCAGCCGAGCGGGCCACCGGAGCGCTCGTCCAGCACCTCCAGGAACCGGCGCAGCGTCTCCGGCTGGGGGCGGTGCGAGTCGGCCGGCCGGTGGTCCAGGTCGCCGGCGTAGGTGGGGCTGTTCCGCAGCCGCTCCAGGATCGCCTCGAGGACGTCGCCGGTGGCGGCGTAGTCGGCGATGATCGCCTCCCGGGTCACCCCGACGACCGACAGAGCGAGCGCGATGACCACTCCGGTGCGATCCTTGCCGGCGGCGCAATGCACCACCGAAGCCCCGCCGTTGCCGGCCATCGCCCGCAGCGCGGCGACCACGCTGTCCGGCCGGTCCCGCAGGTAGCCGAGGTAGTAGCCGACGGCCAGCGTCGCGCTGACCTCGGCCGGCGGGGCAGTCCGGTCGACGCTGATCAGCACCGGCCGGTCGACGGTCTGCCAGGGCAACAGGGTGTCGGCGTCGATGTCGGTCATCTGGCCGCCCTCCGGGAAGAGCGAGCAGTGCCGGTGCACCACCAGCGGTTCCCGGGTCAATGGGCCCGGGCCCTCCTTCTGCACCTCGACCGAGGTGCGCAGGTCGACGACCGTCCGGACACCGAGTTCGTGTACCAGGGTGTGTACATCGTCCTGGGTCAACCCCTGCAGGTTGTCGGCCCGCAGCGCCCGGCCGGGCCTGGTCACCTGACCGTCGACCGTGGGCAGGCCACCGAGGTCCCGAACGTTGGCAGCGCCGCCCAGCTTGATCCAGCGTGAATTCTCGTCCATCAGGTCTGACCATATGCCCGACGACGTCAGCCGTTCGGCGAGATGTTGTCCACCGCACAGATGGTGCTGGGACAACCGTGGGATGCGCCGGTCGGGTGAAGCAGGGCAGGATAGGTCTGGCGGGTGGCAGCGGGCGGCGCGAACGAGGTGCGGCAATGGCCGATTACGACTTCGACTTGCTTGTCCTCGGCTCGGGGCCGGGCGGGCAGAAGGCAGCCATCGCCGGGGCAAAGCTGGGGCGGCGGGTTGGCCTGGTGGAGCGCCGGCACATGGTCGGCGGAGTGTGCATCAATACCGGCACCATTCCATCGAAGACGCTGCGGGAGGCGGTGCTCTACGTCACCGGGCTCGCGCAGCGTGAGTTCTACGGGCAGTCCTACCGGGTGAAGGACGACGTCACGGTCTCCGACCTGCTGACCCGTACCCACCATGTGATCGGCCGCGAGATCGACGTGATCCGTAGCCAGCTGGCCCGCAACCACGTGCACATGCTGGTCGGCACCGGCCGGTTCGACGACTCGCACACGATCATCGTCGCGGCCGAGGACGGCAGCGAGCGGAAGGTCACCGCGGAGAAGATCGTGATCGCGGTCGGCACCCGGCCGGCCCGCCCGGCCACCGTCCAGTTCGACGGGCTGACCATTGTGGACAGCGATCAGATCCTCTGCATGGAGCACCTGCCCGCGACGATGGTCGTGGTCGGTGCCGGCGTCATCGGCATCGAGTACGCGTCGATGTTCGCCGCGCTCGGTACCAAGGTGACCGTGGTCGAGCGGCGCGAGCGGATGCTCGACTTCTGCGACCTGGAGATCATCGAAGCGCTGAAGTACCAGCTGCGCGACCTGGCCGTGACGTTCCGGTTCCGGGAGACGGTATCCCGGGTGGAGCGGCACGAGGGCGGCACGCTGACGATCCTGGAGAGCGGCAAGCGGCTCCCGGCCGACACGGTGATGTACTCGGCCGGCCGGGACGGCGTCACCGACATCCTGCAGCTGGACCGGGCCGAGCTGGAGGCCGACGACCGCGGCCGGATCAGCGTCGACCAGTACTGCCGCACCAAGGTCGACCACATCTACGCGGTCGGCGACGTGATCGGGTTCCCGGCGCTGGCCGCGACCTCGATGGAGCAGGGCCGGCGGGCCGCCTATCACGCCTGTGGCGAGCCGGTGGACAGCGGCAAGCACCTGCTGCAGCCGATCGGCATCTACACGATCCCGGAGATCTCCTACGTCGGGCGCACCGAGGACGAGCTGACCGCCGAATCGGTGCCGTTCGAGGTCGGCATCTCCCGCTACCGCGAGCTGGCCCGCGGCCAGATCCTCGGCGATTCGTACGGCATGCTGAAGCTGCTCGTACATTCGGAGAGCAAGCAGCTGCTGGGCGTGCACGTGTTCGGCACCAACGCCACCGAGCTCGTCCACATTGGACAGACTGTGATGGGCCTCGGTGGCACGATCGACTACCTGGTCGAGGCGGTGTTCAACTACCCGACGCTGGCCGAGTCGTACAAGGTCGCCGCGCTGGACGCGATGAACAAGATGCGGGCGGTGGCGAGGATGAGCGAATGGCCGACGGAGCCGTAACTGGCGCGGCCAGGGCAGATCCGAGGATGCGGGTAGTGCCGGCCGCCGACCCGCTCGCCGAGCTCGCCCGGCTGCGCCGGCCGACCGGACCCTGGCTGCACCTGCTCGACGGCGCGCCGTCGGACGCCCGGCAGTTGGGCTGGATGCTCGGTCAGGACGGCGTGGTGGTCCGGATCCTGCGTGGCCACTGCGTCCGCACCGGGTACGGCCTGTTCGACGAGACCGCGGCCGCGCTGCAGTTGCCCGGCGACCCGGTGGAGGACTGGCCCGCGCTGGCCAGCCTGCTCACCGACATGTCCTGGCTGCCCGGCGCCGGGCACCTGCTCGTGATCAGCGGGGCCGCCCTACTGCTCGCCGCCGCGCCACTGTCCGAACTGGACGGTTTCGTCGCGACGGTCCGGGAGGTGGCGCGCAGCCGGGCCGAAGAGGGCGACCCGGTGCCGTTCCACGTGGTACTGCAGGACGACGGGCTCGGCCTGCTCGGCCTGCGGGCCCGCCTCGACGCGGTCGGCGCCCGGTACGACGATCTCGCCGGCTGGGATGCCGAGGAGCCGGTCGCCGAGGCGGCGCTGAACAGCCGTACCACCTACCTGCCCGGCGATCCGCACCCGGACGAGGTCGACCGGGCGGTCGGCGCCGCACTGTCCACTCAGGACAGCGTACGGGCGGTACACCGGTGCTGGCAGGGCTTCCGCGGCCCGGACGTCGCCCAGGTCCGGGTGTACGTGCCGGTGCTGGTCGATCTGGTCGCTGTGATCGGCGTGGTCAGCACGGCGGCGGCGACTGCCGCCGAGCGTGGCGCGGCCTGCCTGGCCGTGCCGGTGCTGGCCGACGAGCGGCGCCGGGATCCGCTGCAGCAGGCGGTCTGGGCCGCTTCCGTACCGGTCTGGCCGGAGCCGGACCTACCCCCGGAGCCACCCTCGCCACGCACCCCGGCCGAGCTGGTCGCGCCGCTGCCGCCCGGCGCTCCCGCCGCGCCTACCGCGCCGGAGCCGGTCGCGTCCACTGTGGAGGGTGAGCCGCCCGGAGTGGACGCGGTCGAGCCGGCCGCGGCGGCGGTCGACCCGGACCGGCCGCGGGACGACCCGGCCGGTGGGTTCGAACTGGTCGCGGCGAACCTGGAATGGTCCTTCGCCGCCGGCGCGATCGCGCTGGACGGGGTGGACGCGGCGCTGTCCCGGTATGCCGCGGGTTCGGAGCGGCTGGCCGCGCTGTTCCGCAGTTGGGTGGCCGACCCGGCCGGCGGCTGGGTCCGGGTGGTGATGGCGTACGTCGGCTCGGGTTCGATCTCCGGTGTCGAGACCGAGCGCAGCACGATCGTCGACCTGGTCCAACGGTCCGGCGCCCGGCGCTGCTGCATCGAGATCGTCGGCCTGGCCGACGTCGGCGACGTACATCGCTGGCTGGAGGACCGCTCGGTCGCCCTCTGGCGCGCGCCCGCCCGCCGTCCGACCCCGGCGACCGGAACGGCCGCCACGGCGGCCCACGATCCGGCCGCCTCCGCCCCGCCGGCCGGGTCCGGCGACCCGGCAGCTCGGCCGGCCGCAGTCGAGCCGTCCGCCGTACCGGCCGGCCAACCGCCTGCCGGCCAGCCGCAGACCGGCCAGCCGCCTGCCGGCCAGCCGCAGACCGGCCAGCCGCCTGCCGGCCAGCCGCAGACCGGCGAGCCGGCGGCCGCACCGGCCGGCAACCCGGCGGCACCGGCGCCCGCTGACCAGGCCGGGCCGTCGGCCGGAGCCGGGTCGTCGGCCGGAGCCGGGTCGTCGGCCGGGACCGGGCTGGCGGACGACGCCATCTTCCAGCCCGGCCCCGGCGAGGATGAGCCGGCCCTGGCGGCACTGGTGGCCTGGGTGCCGGACCAGGCCGGTGTACTCGGCCTGGTCACCGTCTGGACCGAGTTGGCCGGCCAGCGGACGGTCGTGGTCGGCGTGGTGGTCGACGGCGAGGCCGACCAGCCGGCAATCCTGGCCGAGGTGGGGAGCGCGCTCAGCGGGCTGCCCGACCCGGTGCTGGTCGAGCCGCTCGAGCCGGCGAAGGGGCTGTCGCCGGTGCACCTGCGGCTGTACCGGGGTTCGACCCGGCTGTGGACCCGCAAGGTGGAACGGGCCCCGTCGAACCGGCCGGGCGTGCTGCAGCTGGATACCACCTACCACGCCGTGAACAGCGCTATCGATACCGTCATCGACGTCTCCGAGTCGATCGACGACGAGCAGTTCGATGGCTTCACGCTGGTCGGCCTGGACCTGAACGCGTCCGTGCAGCGCGGCGCCGAGGAGCCGGACGAGCGGGACAACGCGGTGGTCGCCTGGATCAGCGAGCAGCCGCACGCGCTGGCGACGCTGCGCGCGGCGGCCCAGGTCGGCGAGGGCACCCCGTTCCCGGTCTACAGCGTGCTGGTCGATGCGGACGCCGACCGGCCGGCGGTCCGCCACGGCCTGGCCAGGGTGATCGCCGGCACCGGCACGGCACAGGCGGGCGTCGAGGTGTTCTGCCCGTTCGAGCGGATCGCGGTGTTCCACGTCCAGCTGTACGGGGCCTCGCTGAGCCTCTGGAAAACGGACCGGCCGCCGCCGCCCACTTCGGACGGGTCCACTTCGGACGGGTCCAGTCCGGACCCATCCACAGTGGACGGTGCGGCGGCCGGGTCGGCCGAGCCGACGCCGAACTAGAAGGCGGTCTCCGGCAGGTCCATCAGGGTGTTGTCGGTGGCCTCGGTGACCGCCCGCCGGGCGGACAGCTCGGGCAGCACGGTGTTGGCGAAGAACGTCGCGGCGACGACCTTGCCCTCGTAGAAGGCGCGGTCCCGGGCGTCGGCGGTGCCGGCGTCCAGCGCGGTGTTGGCGACGGTGGCGCCGCGCAGCAGCAGCCAGCCGATGACCAGGTCGCCGAGCGACATCAGCAGCCGGGTGGTGTTCTGCCCGACCTTGTAGGTGTTGCGCGGGTCTTCCACGGACGAGGTGAGGAAGCCGACCATCGCGCCGAGCATGCCCTGCACATCCGCCAGCGCGGTGGCCAGCCGGGCCCGCTCCTGCTTGAACCGGCCGTTCCCGATCCCACCATCCACAAAGGACTGGATCTCGCCGAGAAGGCCGGTCAGCGCCTGCCCGTTGTCCCGGACGATCTTGCGGAAGAACAGGTCCATGCCCTGGATCGAGGTGGTGCCCTCGTACAGGGTGTCGATCTTCGCGTCCCGGATGTACTGCTCGATCGGGTAGTCCTGCAGGTAGCCGGAGCCGCCGAACACCTGCAGCGAGAGCGCCAGCAGTTCGTACGACCGCTCCGAGCCGACGCCCTTCACGACCGGCAGCAGCAGGTCGTTCAGCCGCTCGGCCGCCTCGTTCCGCTCGCCGCCGGCGGCGGCCTCGGCGACCGCGTCCTGCTGGGTGGCGGTGTAGAGGAGCAGCGCCCGCATGCCTTCGGCGTACGCCTTCTGCAGCATCAGCATCCGGCGGACGTCCGGGTGGTGGATGATCGTGACCCGCGGCGCCGCCTTGTTCAGCATCTCGGTCAGGTCGGCGCCCTGCACCCGGGTCTTCGCGTACGCCAGCGCGTTCAGGTAGCCGGTGGACAGGGTGGCGATCGCCTTGGTGCCGACCATCATCCGGGCCGACTCGATGATCCGGAACATCTGCGCGATGCCGTCGTGCACGCCGCCGACCAGCGTGCCGATCGCCGGGTGCTCCTCGCCGAAGCGCAGCTCGCAGGTGGTGGAGACCTTCAGGCCCATCTTGTGCTCGACGTTGGTGACGTAGACACCGTTGCGCTCGCCCAGCTCGCCGGTCTCGTCGTCGACCAGGAACTTGGGCACGACGAACATCGACAGGCCCTTGGTGCCGGGGCCGTGCCCCTCGGGCCGGGCCAGCACCAGGTGCACGATGTTGTCCGAGAGGTCGTGATCGCCGGATGTGATGAACCGCTTCACGCCCTCGATGTGCCAGCTGCCGTCCGGCTGCTGGATCGCCTTGGCCCGGCCGGCGCCGACGTCGGAGCCAGCGTCCGGCTCGGTCAGCACCATCGTGGACGCCCACCTGTGGTCGACCATGTGCTGGGCGAACCGCTTCTGTTCCAGGGTGCCGAGCCGCCAGAGCGCGTGTGCCATGGACGAGCCGCTGGAATACATGTGCACGGCCGGGTTCGAGCCCAGCACCAGCTCGGCGACGGCCCAGCGCAGGGACGCCGGCACGGTCTGCCCGCCGAGCTCGGCGGGCAGGTCCATCCGCCACCACTCGGCGTCCTGGTAGGCGCGGTAGGACCGCTTGAACGACTCGGGCAGCGTCACCGAGTGGGTGGCCGGGTCGAACACCGGCGGGTTCCGGTCGGAGTCGATCAATGAGGCGGCGAGCGGGCCGGCTGCCAGCCGGTCGACCTCGGCCAGGATGCCGCGGGCGGTGTCGAGATCCAGATCCGGGTACGCATCGCTGTCGAGTCGCTGGTCTACGCCGAGCACCTCGAAGAGGGTGAACTCGATGTCGCGGAGGTTGCTCTTGTAGTGGCTCATGGCCTCGGCGCTCCTTGCTCGGCGAGTTGCTACTCGTCAGTAACCCATAGGTTATTACCCGCCGGTAACTCCTGCAAGCAGTTCTGCCCGACCGGGCATAGCCGAAGTAGCCGATCAGCCGATGGCGCGCGTCTCGTCGTACCGGAGCAGTACCAACCGGACGACGGCCGGATGATCGCCGAGCGGCTCGGTGACGGCGTCGGCGCCCGCGCCGGCCAGCCCGGCCTGGAAGAGGCCGGGCGCGAGCAGGTAGGCCGCGATCACCACCCGGGTCGCGCCGGCCGCCCGGGCCGCGGCCACCGCCGCCGGCACCGACGGCTCGCGCGCCGAGGCGTAACCGGCGGTGACCGCCGCCATGCCGAGCTCAGTAGCGAGCAGGCGGGCCTGGGCCTCGGTGGCCACCGCGGCGGCCGCGTCGCTGGAGCCGGCGGCGGCCAGCACGACGCTGTCGCCGGCGCGCCAGCCGGCCTGTCGCAGCCGATCGGCCAGTGCCTCGGCCAGCAACGGGTGTGGCCCGAGCACCCGGCCGACGGCCGCGTCCGGCCGGGCGGCGGCGATCGCGCCCGGGACGTCCACCGTGGCGTGGTAGCCGGTGGCCAGCAGCATCGGCACCGCGACCACCGGACCGGACGTCGCGGCCAGCGCCGTACCGACGGCCGGCGGCGCGATCTCCAGGTACGCCGCCCGGGCCGGCAACCCGGGGCGGAGCGCCCGAACCTGACGGAGCAGGGCCTCGATCATGCGGGCCGCCGCCGGATCGCGGCTGCCGTGCGCGACCGCGAGCAGCGTCGGCGGCCTGTCGGCGGCCGGATCGGCGCCGGAACCGGCCGTGGCGCCGATCGTGCTGCTCACGGCCCGACGGTACGCTGCGCAGCGGGCGCTTTCGGCTGATCGGCCAGCGGCTGGTAGGGCCGAGTGGCCGTCCGTTTTAGTCGTTCTGCCCTCTTTGCATTATATGTCGTGGGCTCTATCCTTGACGGCATGCCAGGAGTGGCCAGCCGATCGCTCGCTGACGTCGCCCGCGACGTCGCGGCCGGCGTTGCGACGCCGATCGAGCTGTATGCCGCATTCCTCAACGCCACCGTCTACTGCGAGCGTGGTGACCAGCCGGGTTTCCGCGCGCTGGGCGCGGCGGGTGACGGGCTGATCCCGATCTACAGCTCGCTCGAGCAGCTCGCGCTGGCCCGGGGCACGGTCGAGTGGTTCGCGCTGCCGGGGGCGGAACTGCTGAATCTGCTGCCGACCGGTTACGACCTGCTGTTGGATCAGGGTGGGGGCGCGCCGCTGCGGCTGCAGCCGGCGGCGCTGGCGAAGCGGGTGTCGATCGAGCTTGACCGGGGGGCGGCCGGATGAGGTTGCAGGTAGATCCGGACCGGTTGACCGAGACGGCGCTGCCGCTGCGGGACGCGGCCGCGGTCGCCCGTGAGGTCCACGACGCGGGCGCCAGCCTGGCCGGGCATCTGGACGCCGCCGACCCGTCGGTGCGGCGCGCCGCCGGTGACTTCCTCGACGCCTGGGGCCGGGGCCTGGGCGGTGTCGCCGACCGCGGCGAGGCGCTGGCCGGGATGCTGGAGCTGGCCGCGTCGTCGTACGGCGAGGCGAATGAGCAGGTGCGCAAGCGCGCCGGCCAGGCCGACGGCGGTGCCGGGTGATCGAGGTACGGGCCGGGCAGACGCCGGCGGAGCTGGTCCCGGGGCAGCCGGACGAGGTCGAGCGGCTCGCCGCCCGGCTGGCCCGGTTCGCCGCCGGCGCCGCCGACGCGTCGGTCCGGCTGCGCGGGCTCGACTCGGCGCACTGGTCCGGTGCCGCGGCGGAGCTGTTCCGGGAAGCGGTCGGCCCGATGCCGGAAGAGCTGGGCCAGGCCGGTTCCGCGTTCGCGCTGGCGGCCCGGGCGCTGTCCGGGTACGCCCAGGCGCTGCGGGAGGGGCAGGCGGCGGCCGGGCAGGCGATCCGGATCGTCGAGCAGTCCACGCCCGACTCCGCCACGGCGGATCGGGATCAGGCGCGGGAGGTGGTCCGCCGGGCCCGCGGCGAGGTGTCCGAGGCGTGCCGGGTGGCGGCGGCGCGGCTGGCCGAGCTGGCCGCGGACGCGCCGGCCAGCTCGGCCAGCACATCGTCCGGCGGGTCCACGCTGCACGCCGGCGCGGTCACCGTCCGCACCGTCACCGAGCACGACCTGGCCGACCCGTCCGGATTCGTGGTGGCACCCGACGACGTGCCGCAGGCGGTCCGGTTCGGCGCCGACCACGCGGTGCCGTTCGCGGGCGGCGACGGTGGCGGCTGGGAGAGCTGGGCCCAGCACGGCGATGGTCGGGAGCTCGGCGTGGTGGGCGTGTCTGTGCTCGCCGGGCTCGGTATCGGCGCGATTGGGCTGATCGGCCGGCGCCGCCGCGACCGTACCGCGCTGGCCACCGCGGGCATCGACGAGGCTGAACTACGCAGCCGGCGGGGCCGGTTCGGCGCCGCTGCTGGCACCGGTGGCGCGGTGCGCGCCCGGGCGACCGGCCCGCGCAGTGCCGACGCCTGGCGGACACGTCTTGCATCAACGCCCCGGGCGGGCGCTACGGTGCACGTCTGGGCCGGTTCGGAGGCGAACCCGCTCGCGCACGCCCAGCGTGCCGAGTCGGTGCCGATGACCGCGTCCGGGTCCGACGTGACTGGTGCGGTGTTGCGCACCGGGCCGCCGCCCGATGAGGGGCAGCGCGAGTCCGGCGTGTCGCGCCGTCCCGGCTGAGCCGCTGACGAGGGATCCGCCCGTGCCGAGCGAGGCACCGCAGGACAGCACCGAGCCGGACGACGCCGGTCTCGGCCTGAGCTTCCAGCCGGTCAACGAGCTGGAGCGCGTACTCGCCCGCTCCGTGATGAACGGGGCGCGGGCGACGCTGCTGCGCGCGCTGGCCCGCTCGACGCTGTGCCTGCCGGCGGAGATCGCGGCGGCGCAGGGGCTGTCCGAGGCGGACGCGGGTGGCATGCGGGTGCCCTGCGTGGCCGACAGCGAGGGCCGGCACGCGCTGGTCTACACCTCCTACCGGCAGCTCGCGCTGGCGCACCAACTCAGCGACGACGCACCGTGGTTGGAGGTGCCGGTGGAGACGCTGTTCTCGAAGTGGCCGCCGGACGTGGATGTCTGGCTGAACGCGGGTGCCGAGCTCGGCTTCCCGCTGGACCCCACCGACATCGGCACGGTCGCTGACATCGCGGCCGGGCTCGAGGTCGAGGAAGCGTACGAGATCGGCCCGGATGACGAGTTCACCGACTTCCCCGGTCCGTCCATCCCCGATCAGGTCGACTGCGCAGTGGTGCTGGCGCTGCTGGATGTGCCCGAGGTGCTCGAGGTGCTGCGGGTGTTCCGCCGCCTGGAGGAGCCGCGTGGGCGTACCTGGCGCATCCTGCTCGTCCTGGTGGATCAGGACGTCGGCCAGTTGCCACTGGCCGAGGCGGTGGCCGATGCGGTGAACGAGGCTTCGGACGAGTGCTGCGAGGTGCACGTCGCGGACGTTCACGACGACGAGGTGTACGACGCGGTCGCGCACCTGTTGCAGGTCGGCGTGCCGCTCTGGCGCCGGCAGGGCTTCCTCGTGCCGGACACGCTCGCCGATCTGGACGACCTGCGGCTGCCGCCGGCCGACGGCCCTGACAACCGACCGGGCGACGAGCCCCCAGAGCCAGCGCCTGAGTAGTGCCCAAATAGGCGCTACCGCCGTCCGGCGCTATCTCGGCTGGGCTGTCGGGCAGTGTGGCCACGCGCCGACTGGCCGTGTCTCTCCTGGCCTTTAGATTACCGGCCAGCTATGATCGCTACTGTACGTGTTCACCGCGTACGCCAAGTAGCGAGCGTATCGCCCGTTTGGCGGACACCGGTGGGCAGTGGACGGGGGACGGGGTGACTGGATCATGGCGATGCCACCTGGGTTGACCCCGCTTCGGTGGGGCTGGCCGTGGAACTCACCCGGCGCGGCCTGACATGGCCGCGGCGGGCACCGTGCCGCCCGGCGCCCGGCCCGCGCTGGAGAAGACGTACGTGCGCGACCTGCCGAAGCGGCTCGGCCAGCGGGTCGCCCTCTACGGCTGGTTCAACGGCATGCACCGGGCCGGCGGCGGCCTGGTGCTGGTGATCCGGGACCGGACCGGCACCGTGCCCGCGGTCTATCGGGGCACCGCCGCGGCGGCCGGCGTGGACGGGCTGAGCCCGGAGAGCGCGGTACGGGTGGTCGGCACCGTGCGGACCGGCGCGGGCGCCCGGTTCGGTGCGATCGAGGTGGACGCCGAGTCGATCGACGTGCTGGCCCTGGCCGAGTCGCCGCTGCCGCGGGACGGGCAGTACGAGTCGTCGGCCCCGATCGAGCGGCGGCATCTGGACCTGCGGGGTCGCGAGCAGTTCCTGGTCTTTGCGGTCCAGACCACGCTGGAGGCGGCGGTCCGCGACTTCCTGCTCGGCAGCGACTTCGTGGAGATCCACACCCCGAAGGTCACCCCGGCCGGCTGTGGCCCTGGCGACCCGCTGGTCGGCGTGTCCTTCGATGGACAGTCGGCGGCGCTTTCCCCGTCCCCGCAGGCATACCTGCAACTGGCGATGGCGGCCGGGTTCGACCGGGTCTTCGAGGTCGGGCCGGCCTTCCCGGCCGGCGACGCCGGTCAGCCGCCGGCCGAGTCGACCCGGCTCGACCTCGAGGTGTCCTGGATCGACTCGCCGGCGGAGTTGATGAGCCTGCTCGAAGACCTGCTGCGGCGGGCCCTGTTCGCGGTCCGGGAGGTGCACGGGGTGGACATCGAGGGCTGCTTCGGCATCCCGGTCGAACTGCCCGAGGGCACCATCCCGCGGCTGCCGCTGGCCCGGGCGCTGGAACTGGTCGGGCGGGCCAGCCGGCCGCACGGCCGCTTGTCGGCGGGCGATGAGCAGGCCCTCTGCCGGTACGCGGACGAGCGCTACGGCCACGGCTACATCTTCCTCACCGGCTACGCGACCGAGTGGCCGTTCTCGGCGATGCGGGACGAGCCCGGCGGGCTGCGCGGCTTCGTCCTGTTAGGACACGGGCTGGAGCTCGCCGCCGGCGCGCAGCGGGAACACCGGTACGGGCCGCTGCGCGCGCAGGCCGCTGCCGCCACGCCGGGCGAGGGCAGCCCGCCGGACTGGTACTACGAGATGTTCCGGCACGGCTGCCCGCCGCACGGCGGCCTGGGCATCGGGCTGAACCGGTTGCTGATGGGCCTGCTGGCTCGACCGTCCATACGCGACACGACCTTTGCCAGCTGCGGCCCGGGCCGGTCGCAGCCGTGACCGCCGCCGACGCCGCGCCGACGTTGCTGCAGTTCTCCGGGGCGGCGCCGCCGGCGGAGACCATCCCGGCGCACAGCCTCGCCGTACAGACGGTGGCCGTGCTCGATGAGGACCGGGAGGCGGCGTTCCAGTACCCGCCGATCGGCCGCTACCTCGGCGACCCGGCGCTGCGCCAGCAGCTCGGCGCGCTGCACGGCACCGACCCGGACGCGATCTTCGTCGGCAACGGTTCGCTGCAGGTGCTGGACCTGCTGGTGTCGCTGCTGCTGCGGTCCGGTGAGCGGGAGGTGTGGGTCGAGTCGCCGACCTACGACCGGGCCCTGGAGGTGTTCGGCCGGCACGGCGTACGGCTGGTCGGCATCCCGATGGAACCCGACGGCCTGGACGTGGAGGCGCTGCGGCTGCGGCTGCGGTCCGGCCCGCCGGCGTTCCTCTACACCGTCCCGGACTTCCAGAACCCGACCGGCGTCACGATGATGGAGTCGAAGCGGGAGGCGCTGATCGAGCTGGCCGCCACCTACGGCTTCGCGATCGTGCAGGACATCCCGTACCGGGAGCTGCGCTATCACGGCAGCATGCCGCCCTCGCTGGCCGACCTGGCCGGCCCGGCCGCCGCGGCCCGGGTGATCTCGATCGCCTCGCTGAGCACCGTGCTCAGCCCGGGCCTGCGGATCGGCTACGCGCTGTCCGACCCGGAGACCGCGCATGCGCTGGCCGCGCTGGCCGAGAGCACCTACCTGTCGCCGGCGCCGCTCTGCCAGGCGGTCGCGGCCCGCTGCCTGGCCGGCGACGTACTGCAGGCGGCGGTCGGCCGGATCCGGCACGTGCTGCGACCGCGGCACGACGCCGCGGTGACCGCGGTGCGCAGCCGGCTCGGCGGCGCGCTGGTCACCATCCCGGACGGCGGCTACTACCTCGGCGTCCAGCTGCGGCTGCGGGCCGACGAGACCGCGCTGCTGACCGCCGCCCGGGCGCACGGCATCACGCTGACCCGCGGCTCGGCCTTCTACCCGCCGTGCTCGCCACTGCCTGCGGACCGGCAGTTCCTCCGGCTCCCGTTCCACGCCCTGGAACCCGACGAGTTCGCGCACGGCGTGGCACAGCTGGCCCGGATCTGCGCGCAGTTCGCCGGCTCGGCCCATTCGTAGCGCCACCGTGGCCGTGCTGTCCGCTGATCCTGCCTGGTAACGTCCACCGGCCGGGCGGTCGAGCCCGGCATCGTTACCTTCGGCAAGCAGGAGGTGGACAGATGGAGACCGACGAGACCCCGACGTCCGGCGGGCAGGACGCCACCGGCGACTCTCCGGGCTTCCCGGACCGCCGCCTGATCGACCTGTCCCGCGACCCCACCCCAGGCGTGCCCGACCACCTGGCCCCGGACGACGCCGGTGACCGGCCGTTCATCGACCTGTCCCGCGACCCGACCCCGGGCAGGCCGAACCACGCCGCCCCGGACGACGACGACTGACCCGACCGTCCCCAGACAGCCCGGCCATCACCGGCCGGGCTGTTTGCTGTCCGGTGCGGTCCGGACCACCGCGACGACCGGCAGCAGGTAGGCGGTGGGCGGTGGGCTACCGGCCGAGGGGCGCGGTGGCGTAGGTCTGCCACTCGTACATCCGGTTGTCGCGGTTGACGACGATCAGGGAGGCCGCGCGGACCGACACGGTGATCGGCTCGGTGGCGACCCGGCCGAGGGCCTCGATGATCGGCGCGGCCGGGCCGGTGGCGCTGGAGTAGGCCAGGCTGACGTGTGCGCGGAAGCCGCCGGCGGCTTCTGGCACGCCGCCGGGTCCCCAGACGTCCGCGATTCCGGCGCGGATCGCGTCCCGGATCGCGTCGACCGGTTCAGCCGGCGTCGGCCCGAGTGGGAGGGCTTCGGCGGTGACGGCCGGCCGGTGGAAGGTCAGGGTGGGGGCGGGGACCGCGGCGAGGCGGTCGGCGGCCGCGGCGCTGATCTGCCGGACCTGATCGTCGGACACCTCGTCGGTGAAGCCGATTCCCTGCATGGTCAGGTGCAGCCACTGGTGCGGGATGAGGTCGAGGCCGGGCAGCGGGCGCAGCGCGTCCTGGTAGGCGTCGACGAGGGCGTAGAGCGCATGCTGCCCGGCGAAGGTCAGGTGCCAGCTGTAGAAGCTGCGGCCGGGCCGCCAGCCGGGACGCCACCACCAGTGGTCGCGCATGGTCGCGGTGTCGGAGCGGATGGTCATGCGGCGTCGCCTCCGCAGATCTCGGACGTGACCACTCGGGCCTTGGCAAGCATCGGCCCTCGCAGCGGACGGCACCAGGAAGTCGCGGGGTATCAGCGCGGATGCCGATCATTCGGGTGGGACGGCCGCCCGCCAGCAGGGACCGACGCCGCCCATTCAGGGACCCTGGCCGCCAAAGGCCGCGGACGCCATCCTCTGGCGACCTGAACGCTTGTAACTTTCCTGCCTTGCAAGCTCTGTTTGTCGGGATCCAGGGCCAGTGGGTCGCATGACACGGCCGTCCCACCGGGACGGGCCGGAGTCGCGGCCAGCCCTGCTCCCAGTCGACTATGGAAGGGGTTTCTGTGCGCAGAGTCACCAACCTTCTTGCCCTCAGCGGGGTGGCGATCGCCCTGCTCGCCGCGTTGCCGGGCGTCGCTGCCGCGGCGCCGGCGGCCGGCGGCTCAGTCCGGCTAGCGCCGATGCCGGCCGCAACGCACGTGCCGGGGCATACTGCCGCGCCGGCGGCCAGCACGCCCGGCGTCCAACCGAACTCCGCTTTCGGCTGTCCGGACGGGTACTCCTGCTACTACGACGGGCACAACGGCACCGGCATGATCTGGGTGCCGCTGAGCTGCGGGTTCTACAACCTCTTCGAGTTCTCGCCGCCGCTCAACGACCAGATCTCCTCGATCGTCAACCTGGGCGGCGGAGCGATACAGCCATACAACTGGGACGGGGTCGGGTCCTGGGTGCCGGTTGGCCCGGCGGTCCCGGTGGGCTTCATCGCCGACTACTACGGCGGCTTCGACAACGTGATCGACGCGGTGTCGATCAACTGCTGACCTGCCTTAGCGAATGCTCCGCCGCCGGCCAGCAGGGCTGATCTGACCCTGAGACGGACCACGGCCCTGGTCAGGACTGTCCCCCTGACCAGGGCCGACTAGTCTCGGGCGCGCCGGAGCCCAGCGGACGTCCTCGACCGCGCGACCGGGTCGGCCAGAATCCGTGCGGCGGCGGCCGGGTCGGCGGTGCCGTTGCGGATCGCCTCGGCCGTCCTGCGCCGCAGCACACCGACCGCTACCCGGCGGATGACGCTGACCGAGACCGCCGCCGAGAGCAGTGCCCCGGCGGACCAGTCCACGTCCTCGGCGGACAGCAGCGGCTCGCCGGCCGCGCGTCGGCTCCGGACCCGGCGCACCAGCACCGCGAGCCGCGCTACGAGCAGCACCCGCAGCAGCAGGCCGACCAGCGAGTGGAGCACCAAGCCGAACATGAGCATGCCGGCCCGCTCTGCCGGCAGCGAGCGATGGTAGGCGAACATCTCGACCGTCTGTCGACCGCGCTCTCGACGCATACCCTCCAGACCCCCACCCCGCCCGGAAGGTTCCTAGCGCGGAACGATGTCTGGCCCAGATCTGGAGCGGCCCGGACGTCCCTGACCGACCTGTGCTTCTGGCCCGTGGATGGCCCGTCAGGGAGCGTAAGTCGTCAGTCCAGCCGCATTGATCCGTACGGATGCCCTCGGTCTGGGTGAAGCGCCCACCGGACCGTGGGGTCCGGGGCTCGGCCCCGGGCCGACATGCGACGTCGCCCCCGGTGAAGCGGAGCGAACAGAGGGACCCAGCGACGGAGCGGGTGACGAGAATCGAACTCGCACTGTCAGCTTGGGAAGCTGATGTTCTGCCATTGAACTACACCCGCGGAAGGCTCCGAGCATACCCGAGGCGTACGGTGCGAGACTTGCCGGGTGAGCTTCGTCTTTGGAGGGCGTCCGGGCAGGCAGGACCCGGAGTTGGCGAAGGCTGCCGCGCGGCGACGGGAGGCGTTCGCGCGGGACATCGGGGACGAGTACGGGCGGGCGTTCGCGCACGAGCCGCCGCGGCAGCGGCGGCGCTGGACCAGCATCGTCGGGCTCGTGCTGATCCTCTTCGCCGGGCTGGGGGCGATCCCACTGCTGCGCGGATCGGGTGGCGGGCTGATCGAGCGGCAGTGCGATCACCCGGCGATCGGCGTGTCGGCCGGGGTGATCTCGCCGGGTGACCAGGCGGCCTGGCAGGTGGCCGGGCCGAGCGGTGACTACGTGGTCGCTGTCGACAGCGACGGGGTCGCGGTGGCCGGGGGTGTGCTGGCGGCCAAGGCCGGGCGGGTGCTGGCCGGGCCGTTCCAGCTGGCCGACTGCCGGTCCGCGCAGACGCTGTTCGACGCGCCTGCGGACCCTGGCACGCACGAGATCAGGCTGTACCAGCGCTCCGCGCAGACCGGCAAGTACACCGCTGTCGCGGACGCCGGCCTGAAGGTCGGCTAGGCCGCGGCTAGTCTCTGGCCGGTTCGGACGCCGCCGCGGCGGCCGGCGCGGCCAGTGAGCGCAGCAGGATCTGCGCCACGTCCAGCACCTGCACGTCGTCGCGGGCAGTGCCGTCCTGTTGTTTGGCGACCACGGCGTCCGACAGCATGACCATGCAGTAGGGGCAGGCGGTCGAGACCAGGTCCGGGTCCAGCGCGAGGGCCTCGTCCACCCGCTCGACGTTGACCCGCTTGCCGATCCGTTCCTCCATCCACATCCGCGCGCCGCCGGCCCCGCAGCAGAAGCCACGCTCCTTGCACCGGTGCATCTCTTGCGAGCGCAGCGCCGGCACCGCGGCCAGCACCTCCCGCGGCGGCGTGTAGACCTTGTTGTGCCGGCCGAGGTAGCACGGGTCGTGGTAGGTGACGAGCTGGTCGATCGGCTGCACCGGCATCAGCTTGCCCTCGTCCACCAGCCGGCTGAGCAGTTGCGTGTGGTGCACGACCTCGTAGTTGCCGCCGTTCTGCGGGTACTCGTTCGCCAGCGTGTTGAAGCAGTGCGGGCAGGTCGCGACGATCTTCTTCGCGCCGATCGAGTTCAGCGTCTCGACGTTCTGTGTGGCCTGCATCTGGAACAGGAACTCGTTGCCGAGCCGCCGAGCCGGGTCGCCGCTGCACGTCTCGCCGGCGCCGAGGATCGCGAACGAGACCCCGGCGGTGTGCAGCAGTTCGGCGAACGCCTTGGTGACCTTCTTGGACCGGTCCTCCAACGCGCCGGCGCATCCCACCCAGAACAGGTACTCGACGTCGTCCGGGATCGGCTCGCCGGCGGACACCCGCCGGACGGAGAACGGGAGCCCCTCGGTCCACTCCTCGCGCTTGCGCGCGGACAGGCCCCACGGGTTGCCGTTGTTCTCGATGTTGCGCAGCATGACGCCGGCCTCGGACGGGAACGCCGACTCGATCAGCACCTGGTAGCGCCGCATGTCCACGATGTGGTCGACGTGCTCGATGTCCACCGGGCATTGCTCGACGCAGGCGCCGCAGGTGGTGCAGGACCACAGCACGTCCGGGTCGATCACGCCGCCCTCGGCCAGCGTGCCGACCAGCGGGCGGGCCGCCTGTGCCGCGCCCGGCTCCGGTACCCGGCCGAACCCGCTCTCCGGGACGTGCCCGGCCTCCGCGCC
Source organism: uncultured Actinomycetota bacterium (assembly GCA_963714145.1). Taxonomy (GTDB): domain Bacteria; phylum Actinomycetota; class Actinomycetes; order Mycobacteriales; family CADCTP01; genus JBBWZH01. The sequence goes on from OY970235.1 coordinate 7,621,237, forward strand.
ACCCTCCTCGACCCCGGTCACGGCCGGCGTCTCCGGCGCGTCGCCGTTGGACGCCAGCAGGTAGGGCGCCTTGGCGAACAGGTGATCACGCAGGTCCATGATCACGAGCTTGGGCGAGAGCGGCTTGCCGGTGTTCCAGGCCGGGCACTGGCTCTGGCAGCGACCGCACTCGGTGCAGGTCGCGAAGTCGAGCATGCCCTTCCAGGTGAAGTCCTCGATCTTGCCGCGGCCGAAGACGTCGTCCTCGCCCGGGTCCTCGAAGTTGATCGGCTTGCCGCCGGATTCCATCGGCAGCAGCGGGCCGAGCGCCTTCGGCAGCCGCTTGGTGGCGACGTTGATCGGGGCGAGAGCGATGTGCAGGTGCTTGGAGTAGACCACCAGCACCAGGAAGGCCAGGATCACCGCGACGTTGCCGAGCAGGAAGACGTCCTCGATCACCTCGTTGGCGTCCGTGGACAGCCCGGAGAAGATCTTCGACACCGCGTACGAGGCGAATGCCCACTTGCTCTGGCCGAACGGGAAGACGCCGGTGTTGACCTGCGCGCCGCGATACAGCAGCAGCGTCAGGACGACCGCGGTGATCATGCCGAGGATCACCCAGGCGGCCCGGGTGTGCGAGCCGTAGAACCGGGACGCCCGCTGCTGCCGGGCCGGCGCCTGCCGCACCCGCAGCACCGCGAAGGTGGCCAGACCGACCAGTACGCCGACCGCGACCAGGTCCTCGGCGAACCCGACCACCCGCCAGCGGCCGACCAGCGGGATGTGGAAGTTCCGGTCGAACAGCGCGCCCCAGGCTTCGATGATCGTCAGGCCGAGAATGACGAAGCCCCAGAACGTGAGGAAGTGCGCCACCCCGGGCACTGACCACTTCAGCAGCTTCCGCTGCCCGAAGACCTCCACGATCTCGGCCCGCAGCCGGGCACCCGCGCCGTCCGTCCGCCCGGGCGCGGGCTGGCCGACCTTGATCAGCCGGTACAGCCACCACACCCGGCGGCCGGCGACCGCGAGGGCGACCACGGTCAACCCGAGACCGATGACCAGGCGCAGGATCACGGGCTCCTCCTCCGGGGACGGAATCGTGCCAGCGTACGGGCTTCCGTACCCGTCAGTAACATGGCCTACCCATCAGGCGTTGATCGACGCTACCGCCCACCACCCCGGTACTGCCGCCCGGCCGCGCCCGGATCACACCCCGCGGCCCGATCCGGGCCCACCCGCCCGTGCGGGCAGACATTCGTGAAGTGTTTCGGCGGTCTTCGCGAACCGCCCCGCGGGTGACCGTCGACGCCCTACGGTGGTTGGATCGGTGCTGATTCTGGCCGCCTGCGGCCGGGCTGGCCGGTCAACCCGGGACGCCGTCCCGACCACCATCGACAGGAGCCGCGGTGCGCAGCGAGATCTTCTCCAACACCGAGCAGCAGGTGCCCGGTCCCGGCTTCGTGCTGCAGAACGCGAAGCTCCTCAAGGCGACCGTGAACGGCGAGTTCTACGCCCGGCGCGGCGCGATGGTCGCCTACCAGGGCAACGCCCGGTTCGAGTACCAGGGCATGACCAGCGGCGAGGGCACGATGAAGGACAAGCTGATGCGCGCGGCGAAGGGCGCGATCAGCGGCGAGGGCGTCCCGCTGATGAAGGTCGTCGGCCAGGCCGAGGTCTTCCTCGCCGACAAGGCCGCCGACATCTTCCTCATCGACCTCGACGGCTCCGACGCGCTGTCCATCAACGGCACCAACATCCTGGCCTTCGAGTCCACCCTCAAATACGACATCCGCATGATCACCAACGCCGGCGCGCTGGCCGGCGCCGGCCTGTTCAACACGATCCTGCAGGGCACCGGCCGCGTCGCGATCACCTCGAAGGGCACCCCGGTCGTGCTGGAGACCAACCAGCCCACGTTCGTCGACCCGAACGCGGCCATCTGCTGGTCGGCCAACCTGAACGTGCAGGCGGTCCGCTCCGAGGGCATGGGCGCCTTCTTCGGCCGCACCGGCGGCGAGCAGTGGCAGATGAACTTCGCCGGCCCAGGCTTCGTCGTCGTCCAGCCGTCCGAAGACGCCGCCGGAATCGGCCAAACCGGCACCCAACAGTCCGGCGGCGGCGGCATGCTCGGCGGCCTCCTCGGCGGCCGCTAACGAATCGCTACGGAAATCCTGGACGGCGTGTGGAAGTGGTCGATGAGAGTGGTAGCGTCCCGCGCGTGGCGCGAGCATTGTCGCGTCGCGGGGTGCCGGCCGACTCATGAGGTTCCGGTCGAGTTCTCCGCTGCACTGCGCAGGTGTTCGGGCATCCCGAACGTCGTCTGTATCGGGCCAGCCGGCACTGTCGGGACGGTCCACCCGCACCGTCGGCAACGGAACCCGAGCGCTTGACAGGGAAGGTACTGGTACATGAGCGGCGCAGAGCCGGACTCGCTGGTCTGGAAGAAGAGTTCGTTCAGCGACTCGGGCGGATGCGTCGAAATATCCCGAGCTGGTTCACTCACCTACGTGCGCGACTCCAAGGTTTCGGATAGTCCTGTTCTGAGCTTCAATTCACACGAATGGGCGGCCTTCCTTCGCGGCGTGCGTGCTGGCGAATTTGACCTGCCAGTCAGCTCAACCACCGACTGACTCCTCGATGCTGGCCTGTTGGTCCACAGAGCTGCCGTTGGATTTTTGCGTACCTGCCAGCCGGGCCAACGCGGTATCGATGAGTTCATTCGCCCGCTCTCGCGGTGCGAGTTGCTCGAGTTGAAAAAAGATCTCCAGGTAGCTGACCGGGTTTACGTCGCTCGGCTCGCCGGGCGACGCCTCGCGGACGACCATGTCACCCTGCGGGTTCTCAATGGAGAGAACGTCTTCATTCTCGGGTTCAGCGAACTCGAACAGCACATAGGCAATGCGCAATCGTGGGTATAGACCGGCGCTGAACGGTAGAATCCGAACCGTCACGTTCGGTAGCTCGCCTACCTCTTTGATGCGGCGTAGTTGGCGGCGCATCGCGTCCGATCCACCCACCGCGCGATTGATCACGGCCTCATCCATAATGAAATGCAGGCTGGGTGGGTTTTCCCGTTCCAGTAGTTCCTGCCGCTCCATACGGAGATCGACCAGCCGATCGACAACCTTCTTGTCCGGCCCGCGCACCTCGCTGATCACCTCGCGGGCATACTCCTCAGTCTGCAGCAGGCCGGGCACCAACAGTGGTTGAAAGCTCCGGATTACGGAAGCGGCCGACTCGTACGCCATGTGCGCTATGAACTCCGGAGAACCGAGACTCCTTGTACGCGCTGAATGGTGATCGTTCACGCGCTGCCCGTGCGAGATCGAGCAGAGTCAGGACCCGGGGTGGGTCGGCGATGTGGTAGTGCGCCAGCAAGGCTTTAAGATCGTTGGTGGTTATGCTGACCGCGCCGGTCTCGATACGCAGAAGTTTTGACAGCGACCAGTCCATTGCGGCGGCGACGTCGCGTTGTGCGTAGCCGGCGGCCTCGCGAGCTTTTCGAAGTTCGCTGCGTAGGCGGCGGCGGTAGATCGTGGGATCTGGGACTGGTGCCATGTCAGGCATTGTGGGCCCCTTGCTGGTGTCTCCTGACGCACGGCACATGGCGTGCGTCAGTTCGTGGCGGTGCACGGAGCCTATGTGCAGAAGGCGCAGCTTGTCGAAGCTTGGTCGCCAATGGGTGGCCGGCCACCCGATCGCGGCTGCGCGGTGGGGTCCAGATTGCCGGGCGCCAGGTTGCGTAGTATCCACTGGCCTGCGCTCAGCGTGCCGGCCATCAGTTGGCGCAGCTGTGCTCCGAATGCGCACTGAGGCGTCGTTTCGACCTGACTCTCGTCTGCTTGCGCAGGGCGGTCCGCAGTCGATCTAGCTGCTGTATCCGCGTTGCATACAACGATTAGGCGGTCGGCAGGGGGCTGCGCCGCAGCCCGAGGAGTCTCGGCCGGCGGCCGCGCCGAAAGCGTTCCGGCGGCGTGCCGCTAATCATTTTCGGCGCTTGCACGCAGCAACTAACCGGGCGTACCGTCGGCGCGTATCCGCTAATCATGTTGGTGCGCTGCGAGCCGCTGTACGGCGAGCGCGAGCGGCCGAAAATTCTCCCCGGTACTAACCGGGATGTGGTCGCTCATTCCCCCACATAACGAGCCGGTCAAGGCTGCGGACAACTACGTGCCCTCTGGTGAGGAGAGGCCTGACTGTTGCACACTCCAGGTAATTCCGCTGGCTTTCCGGACGGGCGGTCGGGCAGGTCGGGATTGATCCTCTCGATATCCGGAGGTCCTGGGCATGCATGTTCGTGGACGCGGCTGTCCGGCCGCAATGACAGCGATTCGCACCTGGGTGGTCGCCGTGGACCGGTGCCTGGCGACCATCGCCCTAACCGCTGTGGCGCTCGTCACACTATTGCTCGCGCTCACGCTGTTCTACCCGCGTGAGCTCCCGGCGGACGAGTAGTAGGCGCGGAGCGGAGGGGGCGGGATTCGGTGTCCAGCGAGATCTTCGTCAATTATCGGCGGGCCGACAGCGGCAGTTACGGGGCGCTGCTCTACGTCGATTTGGTCCGCTACTTCGGTGTGGGCCGGGTCTTCATGGACAGCATGTCGATCCCGGCCGGCAGCGATTTCACCGTAGAGCTGCTGGCGCGGGTGCGGCGGACGCAGGTGGTGCTGGCGGTCATCGGGCCGGCCTGGCTGACCGCGACGAACGCCCGGGGTGACCGGCTGATCTTCGATCCCGACGACTGGGTGCGGCGTGAGCTGGTGACGGCGTTCGAGGCCGGCGTGCGGGTGATTCCGGTGCTGACCGATGGCGCCGTGCTGCCGACCGGTGCGGAGCTGCCGGATGACATCGCCGCGTTGGCGCGTTGCCAGTACCGGTGGCTGCGCGCCGGCGATGTGGTCGCCGACCTGGACCGGCTGCACCGTGATCTTGCCGCTGCCGCGCCGGAACTCGCGGTGCGCCGCCGCCGCGGCCACCAGCCCAGGGTGGTGGCGATCTGGCTGCCCGGCCGGCGGGCGGTCCGGTGGGTGGCGCACTGGCTGGTCGCCATGGGGGTCGCGTCGGCCGCGGTGGCGCAGTGCCTGCCGGCGCGGAACCGGCTGCGGAACCGGGTGTGGCACAGGTCATACTTCGCCCGGGAGCACCGCCAAACCCCACCGCGTTGCCGTAGACAAAGCTGAGTCGGGTAGGCTCAGCTCGCTTGCTCCGATAGACATCATCTCAGATCTGAGAGGTACTCATGGCACGAGCGGTCGGCATCGACCTCGGCACCACCAACTCGGTCGTCTCCGTTCTCGAGGGCGGCGAGCCGACGGTCATAGCCAACGCTGAAGGCTCCCGCACCACCCCGTCGGTCGTCGCGTTCGCGAAGAACGGCGAGGTGCTGGTCGGCGAGGTCGCCAAGCGGCAGGCCGTGACCAACGTCGAGCGCACCATCCGGTCGGTCAAGCGCCACATGGGCACCGACTGGAAGACCGAGATCGACGGCAAGTTCTACACCGCGCAGGAGATCAGCGCCCGGGTTCTGCAGAAGCTCAAGCGGGACGCCGAGGCCTACCTGGGCGAGGAGGTCACCGATGCGGTGGTGACCGTCCCGGCGTACTTCAACGACTCGCAGCGCCAAGCCACCAAGGAGGCCGGTCAGATCTCCGGCCTGAACCTGCTGCGCATCATCAACGAGCCGACCGCGGCCGCCCTGGCCTACGGGCTGGACAAGGACGGCAAGGAGCAGACGATCCTGGTCTTCGACCTCGGCGGTGGCACGTTCGACGTGTCGTTGCTGGAGATCGAGGAGGGTCTGATCCAGGTCAAGGCCACCTCCGGCGACAACCACCTCGGTGGCGACGACTGGGACCTGCGGGTCGTGCAGCACCTGGTGCGCCAGTTCAACGCGCAGAACGGCATCGACCTGTCCAAGGACAAGATGGCCATGCAGCGGCTGCAGGAGGCCGCGGAGAAGGCCAAGATCGAGCTGTCCGGCGCGCAGTCCAGTTCGATCAACCTGCCGTACATCACGGCCGGCTCGGACGGTCCGCTGCACATGGACGTCACGATCAGCCGCGCGGAGTTCCAGCGGATGACGCAGGACCTGCTGGACCGCTGCAAGGGCCCGTTCCAGCAGGTGATCAAGGACGCCAAGATCGACGTGGCGAAGATCGACCACGTGGTTCTGGTCGGCGGCTCCACCCGGATGCCCGCGGTGACCGAGCTGGTCCGCGAGCTGACCGGCGGCCAGGAGCCCAACAAGGGCGTCAACCCGGACGAGGTCGTCGCGGTCGGCGCGGCCCTGCAGGCCGGCGTCCTCAAGGGTGAGGTCAAGGACGTCCTGCTGCTGGACGTGACCCCGCTGTCCCTGGGCATCGAGACCAAGGGCGGCATCATGCACAAGCTGGTCGAGCGGAACACGACCATCCCGACCAAGCGGTCGGAGGTCTACACCACCGCCGACGACAACCAGCCGTCCGTGCAGATCCAGGTCTACCAGGGCGAGCGCGAGATGGCGGCGTACAACAAGAAGCTCGGCATGTTCGAGCTGACCGGCCTGCCGCCGGCGCCGCGCGGTGTGCCGCAGATCGAGGTCACCTTCGACATCGACGCGAACGGCATCGTGAACGTCTCGGCGAAGGACCTCGGCACCGGCAAGCAGCAGGCGATGACCATCACCGGCGGCTCGGCCCTGCCCAAGGACGAGATCGACCGGATGATGCGGGACGCCGACGCGCACGCCGAGGACGACAAGCGCCGCCGGGACGAGGCCGAGACCCGCAACCTGGCGGAGTCGCTGCAGTACCAGACCGAGAAGTTCCTGGCCGAGAACGGCGACAAGATCCCCGAGGACAAGAAGACCGAGCTGACCGACGCGCTCGGCGAGCTGCGGGCCGCGCTCGGCGGCAGCGACCTGACCGCGATCAAGTCGGCGCAGGAGAAGGTCTCGCAGCTGTCCCAGGCGATCGGCGGCGCCCTCTACCAGCAGACGCAGGCTGCCGGCACCGGTCCGGGCGCGTTCGCGGCGGACCCGACCTCCGGTGCCGCCGGGGCGGACGCCACCGCCGCCCCGCAGGCCGACGATGAGGTGGTTGACGCCGAGATCGTCGATGAGCCGGGTACGGATCGGCCGTGACTGCGGGGTCGGAGGAGCAGAAGGTCGAGGAGCAGAAGGTCGTTGTACGCGATCGACGCAGGATCGACCCGGTGACCGGGGCAGCACGCCAGCCAGGGTCCGCGGCGCCGACCGTTGAGCCGGCGGAGGCGGCGGGCAAGCCCGCCGCCGAGCCGGCCGACGACGCGGCGCAGGCGGCCGAGCTGGCCGCCGCCCGCGCCGAGGCCACCGAGCGGACCGCGGACCTGAAGCGGATCACCGCCGAGTACGCGAACTACCGCAAGCGGGTCGACCGGGACCGGGCGGCCGTGGTCGACGGCGCCACCGGCGCCGTGCTGGCCGGGCTGCTGCCGGTGCTGGACGACATCGAGCGGGCCCGCGCGCACGGCGACCTGACGGGCGCGTTCAAAGCGGTCGCCGACCAGTTGGAGGCCGGGCTGGAGAAGCTCGGGCTGCAGCCGTTCGGCACGGTCGGGGACGCGTTCGATCCGATGCTGCACGAGGCGGTGGCTCACCAGGGCAGCGCCGAGGTGAGCGTGCCGACCTGCATGGTGGTGCTGCGGCGCGGCTTCAAGCATGGCGACCGGCTGCTCCGGCCGGCGCTGGTCACGGTGGCCGACCCGGCGGAAGATGCGCCGGCGGCGGCTGAGCCGGTCGCTCCGACCGACCTGCCGGCGCCGGCTGAGCAGTCGAGGAAGCCCGAGCAGTCCGAGCCGGCGGGAAAGCCGAGCGGCAAGACGCCGAGCGGCACGGATGCGGTCTGGACGCCACCGGCGTCGGCGCCAGGTGGGTCGGCGGGCACGCCGGCGGAGTCGGAAACGGACGAGGATGACGAGTCGCCGGTGGCCTGGTTTGGCGAGCCGGGCGAGCAGCAGCAGGACTGAGCGGCGGAAGGGAGGAGACGCCCGGTGAGCACCAAGGACTTCTTGGAGAAGGACTACTACTCCGCGCTGGGCGTCGCCAAGGACGCCAGTCAGGCGGACATCAAGAAGGCATACCGCAAGCTCGCCCGTGAGCTGCACCCGGACAAGAACCCGGGCGACAACAAGGCCGAGGCCCGGTTCAAAGAGGTGTCCGAGGCCTACGACGTGCTCTCGGACGACAAGCGCCGCCGGGAGTATGACGAGGCCCGGTCGCTGTTCGGTACCGGCGGGTTCCGGCCCAGTGCCGGCGGCGCCGGGGTGCCGTTCGACCTCGGTGACCTGTTCGGCGGTGGCCGGGCTACCGCCAGCGGTTCCGGCGGCGGCCTGGGTGACCTGTTCGGCGGGCTGTTCGGCGGCCGTGGCGGCAGCGGGCGGCGGCCCACCGCATCCGCGCCGATGCGCGGGTCGGATGTGGAAACCGAGGTGACGCTCGCCTTCACCGAGGCGGTCGCCGGTGTCACGGTGCCGCTGCAGCTGGCCAGCCCGGGCAGCTGCCGCACCTGCCAGGGCACCGGCGCGCGGCCGGGCACCCAGCCGCACGTCTGCGCCACCTGCCTGGGCAGTGGTCTGGTCACCCGCAATCAGGGCGCGTTCGCGTTCAGCGAGCCGTGCAAGGAGTGTCGGGGCACCGGCCAGGTGGTGGACGACCCCTGCCCGGACTGCCGCGGCACCGGGGTGACCCGGCAGACCCGGACCATCACGGTGCGGATCCCGCCGGGCGTCAAGGACGGCCAGCGGATCCGGCTGGCCGGCAAGGGTGCCCCCGGGCTGCGCGGCGGCCAGGCCGGCGATCTGTACGTGCGGGTGCACGTCCAGGCGCACGAGCTGTTCGGCCGCAAGGGTGAGGACATCACGCTGACCCTGCCGGTGACCTTCCCGGAGGCGGCGCTCGGCGCCAGCGTCCGGGTGCCCACCCTGGACGGCGCGGTCACCCTGCGGATCCCGCCGGGCACCACCAGCGGGCGCACCTTCCGGGTCCGCGGCAAGGGCACCCCGAAGCGCGGCGGCGGCGCCGGCGATCTGCTGATCACCGTCGACGTGACGGTGCCCGCCGCGCTGAGCCCGGAGTCCCGGGAGGCGCTGGAGAAGTACGCGGTCGCGCAGCCGGAGGACCCGCGGCCGCACATCACCAGGAGGGTGGTGGGTGATGCGTGACCGTCCGATGCCACTGCCGGAGGACGCGCCGGTGTTCGTGATCTCGGTGGCCGCGCAGCTCGCCGGGATGCACCCGCAGACGCTGCGCCAGTACGACCGGCTCGGCCTGGTCAACCCCGGGCGCACCGCCGGCGGTGGCCGCCGCTACAGCGCCCGGGACGTGGCGCTGCTGCGCGAGGTCCAGCGGCTGTCCCAGGAGGAAGGCGTCAACCTCGCCGGCATCAAGCGGATCATCGAGCTGGAGGCGCAGGTCGACGCGCTACGAGCGCAGGTCGATGCGCTGAGCCAGGAGCTGATCATGGCGCGTGGTCCGTCCACCGCGCTGGTCGTGTGGCGGCCGCAGCGGCGGCGCTGACCAGCCCGCGAACGACCCTGAGGAACGTGACACATAGATGGAATCGAACAAGCTGACCACCAAGAGCCAGGAGGCCGTGACCACGGCGATCCGGCTCGCCGCCGACAACGGCAACCCCGTCGTCGAGCCGGCCCACCTGCTGTACGCGCTGCTCGGCCAGCCGGACGGCACCGCTATCCCGCTGCTGCGCGCGGTCGGCGCCGACGTGGCCGACGTGCGGGCGGAGACCGACACGCTGCTGGCCCGGCTGCCGAGCGCGTCCGGGGCGACCGTGTCGGCGCCGCAATGGAGCCGGGACGGGATGCGGGCGGTGTCCGCGGCCGGCAAGTACGCCGAGCAGCGGGGCGACGAGTACCTGTCCACCGAGCACCTGCTGGTCGGGTTGGCCGAGCAGGGTGCGGTGGGCGAGCTGCTGCGCCGGCACGGGGCGTCCGCGAAGGCGCTGCTGGAGGCGTTCACCAAGGTCCGCGGTAGCGCCCGGGTGACCAGCCCGGACCCGGAGTCGACGTACCAGGCGCTGGAGAAGTACGGCATCGACCTGACCGAGCAGGCCCGGCAGGGCAAGCTCGACCCGGTGATCGGGCGGGACACCGAGATCCGCCGGGTGGTGCAGGTGCTGTCCCGCCGGACCAAGAACAACCCGGTGCTGATCGGCGAGCCGGGCGTCGGCAAGACCGCGGTGGTGGAGGGCCTGGCGCAGCGGATCGTGGCCGGTGACGTGCCGGAGTCGCTGCGTGGCAAGAAGCTGGTCGCGCTCGACCTGGGCGCGATGGTGGCCGGCGCGAAGTACCGCGGCGAGTTCGAAGAGCGGCTCAAGGCGGTCCTGACCGAGATCAAGGAGTCCGACGGCCAGGTCGTCACGTTCATCGACGAGCTGCACACGGTGGTCGGCGCCGGCGCCGCTGAGGGCGCGATGGACGCCGGCAACATGCTCAAGCCGATGCTGGCCCGCGGCGAGCTGCGCATGGTCGGCGCCACCACGCTGGACGAGTACCGGCAGCGGATCGAGAAGGACCCGGCCCTGGAGCGCCGGTTCCAGCAGGTACTGGTCGGCGAGCCCAGCGTGGACGACACGATCGGCATCCTGCGCGGCCTCAAGGGCCGGTACGAGGCGCATCACAAGGTGCAGATCGCCGATGCGGCGCTGGTCGCCGCGGCGACCCTGTCCGACCGCTACGTCACCGCCCGGTTCCTCCCGGACAAGGCGATCGACCTGGTGGACGAGTCCGCCTCCCGGCTCCGGATGGAGATCGACTCGCGGCCGGTGGAGATCGACGAGCTGCAGCGCACGGTCGACCGGCTGCGGATGGAGGAGCTGGCCGTCTCCCGCGAGTCGGACGAGGCCAGCCTCCAGCGGCTGGCCCGGTTGCGCCGCGACCTGGCCGACAAGCAGGAGCAGCTGGACGTGCTGACCGCCCGCTGGGAGCGGGAGAAGTCCGGGCTGAACCGGCTCGGCGAGCTCAAGCAGCAACTGGACGACCTGCGCGGTCAGGCCGATCGGGCCCAGCGGGACGGCCGCTGGGAGGAGGCGTCCAAGCTGCTCTACGGCGACATCCGGCGGCTGGAGAAGGAGCTGGCCGAGGCCAGCGAGGCCGAGGTGGACGAGACGGCCGAGCCGATGGTCAAGGAGGAGGTCGGCCCGGACGACATCGCCGACGTGGTCTCCGCCTGGACCGGAATCCCGGCCGGCCGGCTACTGGAGGCCGAGACCGGCAAGCTGCTGCGGATGGAGGAGGTGCTGGGCGCTCGGGTGATCGGCCAGCAGCCGGCGGTGCGGGCGGTCTCCGACGCGGTCCGCCGGGCCCGCGCCGGCATCTCCGACCCGGACCGGCCCACCGGCTCGTTCCTGTTCATCGGCCCGACCGGCGTCGGCAAGACCGAGCTGGCCAAGGCGCTGGCCGAGTTCCTGTTCGACGACGCGCGGGCGATGGTCCGCATCGACATGAGCGAGTACTCGGAGAAGCACAGCGTGGCTCGGCTGGTTGGCGCGCCACCCGGGTACGTCGGCTACGACCAGGGCGGCCAGCTGACCGAGGCGGTGCGCCGCCGGCCGTACACGGTGGTGCTGCTGGACGAGGTGGAGAAGGCGCACACCGACATCTTCGACGTGCTGCTGCAGGTGCTCGACGACGGCCGGCTCACCGACGGGCAGGGCCGCACGGTCGACTTCCGGAACACCATCCTGATCATGACCTCCAACCTCGGCTCGCAGCTCATCGCGGACGGCGCGATCAGCAACGGGGCGAAGGAGGACGCCGTGCTCGCGGTGGTCCGCGAGCACTTCAAGCCGGAGTTCCTGAACCGGCTGGACGACACGGTGATGTTCGAGTCACTGTCCACAGAGGACCTGACCCGGATCGTGGAGCTGCAGATCGACTCGCTCGGCGCCCGGTTGGCGTCCCGGCGGCTGACCCTGGACGTCACCCCGGCGGCCCGGGAGTGGCTGGCGATGACCGGCTTCGACCCGATCTACGGGGCCCGGCCGCTGCGCCGGCTGGTGCAGAGCGCGATCGGCGACAAGCTGGCCACCGCGCTGCTGTCCGGCCAGGTGCGGGACGGCGAGACGGTCCAGGTCGACCTGCTGCCGGACCGGTCCGCGCTCACCGTCATCCCCGTCGGTACGCCCGCTCCGGTCGTCCCGGCCTGACCTCCGCTCCGCTGCCCGGGCCCGTGCCGGGGCCCGGCAGCGGAGCGTCCGAGGCCCGGCAGGTCAGGGGCTAGAGGGTCAGGGCGTGCCGCGGGTGCACTCGCGTAGCTCGTCCCGGTTAGGACGGTGGCCGAGTTGGTTCTGGCAGTCGCGGTAGGTGTGCAGGCCGTACAGCCCGAGTGCGGCGGCGAAGACGAGGCCGAGCAGGCCGGTGATCAGGCCGGCGGTGGCCATCCCGCGGCCGCCGGCCCGGCCGCCCCGGGTGGCGACCATCCCGGCCACTCCCAGGACGATCGCGAGCAGCCCGAACAGCAGCCCGAGGTAGATCGTGAAGGCCAGCGGGATGGAGAGCACGCCGAGCACCAGCGCGGCGATCGCCAGCCCGCTGCGCCGCGCCGGCCCGGCCGGCTCGGTCGGCTCCCGGCCGGCCGGGTACCTCGGGAGGCCGTCACCGTCCAGGTCGCGCATGGGCCCGTCCACCTCGTCCGTCGCTGCTCGGGGTCTGTTGGCCGCCCAGGCCGGACGGTCGCCGTGGCCGTCCGGTGGGACACTAGGGCATGGTCCCCGGCGCCCTGGCCGCGTGTGGCCCGGCGCCCCCGGGTTGGCCGCGCGCCGGGGCGGGTTGGGCCCGCTTGTCCTGGCTATGCTGGCCGGGTCAGCGCTGGCCAGGGTCCGATCGACGGCGGCGCGACGGTCCGGCCGGGCACAGCTGCGCAGGCTGGTACCGCAGGCAGGTCGCGGCGGTCGGTGGCCGACTCCGTCGTGGCCGGCTGACCAGCGAGATCGACCCCTGGAGGAGCTCATGACCGGCACCAGCGGCCCCGGCCCGGATGACCCGCAGAACCCGCAGTACCCGCCGGCTCCGCAGTACCCATCCGCGCCGCCGGACCCGTCGGCCGCGCAGTATCCGTCGGCCCCGCAGTACGACTACCCGGCCTACGCCGGCGGTCCGGGCGGCTTCGGTGCGCCGGGCGCGCCGCGCCCGCCGATGCCGCCGACGGTGCACTGGGCCAGCATCGCGATCATCGTCCGGACGGTGTTCAGCATCATCTCGACGCTGGTCATCTTCGCCCGGCTGGACACCATCACCGACGAGGTGATGGCCAGGTCCTCCTCCGACCTGGATCGCGACTCGGCCAAGGCGGCGGTCGTGTTCGGCGCGGTGATCGCGCTGGTGGTCGCGGTGCTGCTGCTCGGCCTGGCGGTGAAGGTGCGGCAGGGCCGGAACTGGGCCCGGATCGTGGCGATCGTGCTGGCCGTGCTCGGCATCCTCGGCGGGCTCGCCCAGTTCGCCCAGCCGTACGGCGGCCTGATCGTGCTGCTCGGCGTGGTCGACCTGGCGCTGGCGATCGCCACCCTGGCGCTGCTGGTGATGCCGGCCTCGAACGAATACTTCAAAGCCGGCCGGCCCGGCAGGTGACCTCGGCGGACGTCCAGGCCGAACCGCCGGCCACCAGCACCGAACCAGAGCCCGGCCCGTCCGGCGAGCAGCCGGGCGGGCCGGGCCCGTCTGCCCGGCCGGCGCTGGGCTGGGCCCCGTACGGGCTGGCGCTGCTGCTGTTCGCCGGCTATGCGGCCGGCTCGCTGGTGCGCGCCGCGCACGTCCAGACCGCGGCGTACGACCTGGGCATCTTCGCTCAGGCGGTGCGTGCGTACGCGCACTTCCAGGCGCCGATGGTGCCGATCAAGGGGCCCGGTTTCAACCTGCTCGGTGACCACTTCAGCCCGGGCCTGGCGGTGCTCGCCCCGGCCTGGTGGATCTGGTCCGACCCGCGGGTGCTGCTGGTGGCACAGGCGGCACTGCTGGCCGGGTCGGCGGTGCCGATCACCCGGCTGGCCAGCCGGCGGCTCGGCACCGGCCCGGGATTGGCGATCGGCCTGGCGTACGGCCTGTCCTGGGGGCTGCAGGGCGCGGTGGTCTTCGACTTCCACGAGATCGCGCTGGCGGTGCCGCTGCTGGCCGCGGCAATGGTGGCGCTGGCCGACCGGCGCTGGTGGCCGGCGGTCTGGTGGGCCGCGCCGGTGGTGCTGGTCAAGGAGGACCTCGGCATCACGCTGGCCGCGATCGGCGGCTACCTGCTGCTGCGCGGGCGCTGGCGCCCGGGGCTGACCGCGCTGTCGCTGGGCGCCGGCGCCTTCCTGGTCAGCACGTTGGTGATCATCCCGCGGCTGGATCACCTCTACCACACCTACCGGTACTGGGGCGTGGTCACGCACGGGCCGGCGAACACCGGCGGCGCGCCCGGGCTCGGCGACCTCTGGGGGCTGCTGACCGGGATGCCGCACCAGGTCGTCACGCCGGTCGGCAAGCTGGGCCTGGTCGCCTGGGTCTTCGGCATCACCTGCTTCCTGGCGTTGCGCTCGCCGCTGGCGCTGATCGCGGTGCCGACCCTGCTGTGGCGGCTGGTCTCGTCGAACCCGCTGTACTGGAGCACCGGCCAGGTGCACTACAACGCGATCCTGATGCCGATCGTGTTCGTCGCCCTGGTGGACGCGCTGACCAGCTTCCGGGCGGCCGCCGCCGGCCGGGCGGCCGGGGGGCGGTCGGACCGGTGGTTGCCGGCGGCGGTACGGCTGGCGCCGCTGGCGGTGCTCGCGGTCGCCGTGGTCACGCTGCCCCGGTTCTCGCTGGCCGACATCGCCCGGGCCGACCTCGGCGGCCGCACCGAGCACCAGCGGGCCGCGATCGAGCTGGCCGGCCGGATCCCGTCCGGGGCCCGGGTCTCGGCCAGCAACTACCTGGTGCCGCTGCTGGTCGGCCGGTGTGACGTGGTGCTGTTCCCGGACGTGCACAACCGGCCGATCGACTACCTGCTGGTCGACAGCGCGAACCTGGACGGGGTGCCGGGCAACGCCGCGCTGCAGGTGCCGGCGTTCGCGGCGCTGCCGTCGCGGGGTTTCACGCCGATCGCGGACCGGGACGGGATCATCCTCTACCGCCCGCCCCGGTAGAGCGTCCCGGCGCAGCGACGGGCCCGCCCTCCCGGAGGCGCCGGGGAGAGCGGGCCCGTTCTCAGTGCAGCAGGCGGCCCTGCTGTGCGGTCAGAACGAACCTGTGCCGTTCGGAGTGCCCAGCCCGGTTGGCGCGTCGTAGCCGCGCACACCGGTGCAGAGGTAGTCCTCGCCGCAGAAGCCGTTGGAGCCGCCGACCACGTCGTTCAGGTGGCCGCGGTGGGCGTACAGGAACGAGGCGTCGTTGATCTGCCGGCCGTTGCCGGCCAGCGCGAAGACCCCGGCGATGATCGGGGCCGCGGCGCTGGTGCCGCCGACCAGGATCCAGCCGTTGTCGGGGCCCAGGCCGAAGGTGTCGTACACGGCCACCGGGGTGTCCCCGTCGGCGACCGCCGAGACGTCCGACACCGTGCGCATCTGGCAGTTCCGGTCGTGCTGCCAGCGCGGCTTGTCGATCCAGGCCGAGCAGCCGGAGCCGGCGCCGGCCCAGGCGGTCTCGGTCCAGCCGCGGCGGTTGTCGGCCCGGTTCAGGGAGGTGCCGCCGACCGAGATCACGCTGTTGAGCACGGCCGGGAAGGACGCGGTGGTGAAGCCGAAGTCACCGGACGAGACGGTGATCGGCACGCCGCGGTGCCGGTAGCTGGCCGCGAACTCGTCCATCCCGTTGAACTCGTCGGTGCCGTAGCTGTTGGACACCTCGGTGGCGCCGAGCCGGACCGCCGTGTCGACCGCGGCGGCCAGCGACTCCAGCAGGTTGTCGTCGCCCTCGACCAGCAGGATGTGGCACTTCGGGCAGACCGCCGACACCATCTGGATGTCCAGCGCGATCTCCACGCCCCAGCCCACGTCCGGCTCGGGCAGCGGCGCCGCGGCGCCGCGCTGGTTCACCTTGCGGAAGCAGCCGTTGGCGGTGGTGCAGGCCGGCAGCCCGAACGTGCTGCGGTAGACGGCGAGGTCGGCCTCGGCGTTCGGGTTGTCGAAGGCGTCCACGATCGCGACGGTCTGGCCGGCGCCCCGGGTCCGGGTGGGCAGGTTGTACGCGTCGGCCAGGTCGGCCGGGCCGTAGCCGGCCGGCTGGACCACCGCCGGGGCGGCACCGCCGCCGGCCGCGGACCGGGCGGCCCGGTCGGAGCGGAACTGGGCGAAGCAGCGGGCGTGCCCGGCCGGCGCGTCCGCACAGGCCGGCCGCTGGCCGGCGGCCTGGCTCGGCGCGGCGGGCGCGGCACCGGCTGGCGCGGCACCGGCTGGTAGCGCCAGGCCGGCGGCGACGCCGATCGCCAGCAGGCCGACCACGGCCGGCCGCCAGCGTCTGCTGGAACGGATCATGCTTCCCTCCCGGGGGATCGAGCGGCGGAGAATCAACGGGCTCATGCCGCCGCGCCGATCGTGTAGGCGCGCAGCACGGTCTGGGTGATGGTGTTGCCGGCCGCGTCGGTGGCGTGCACGCGGGTGCTCACGAAGCCGGGCGCGGCCGCGGCGAACGCCGCGTCGAACTGGCCGTTGCCGCCGGTCACTGTGGCCGGTGCCCAGGTCGCCCCGTCGTCGTAGGAGACCTCGGCGGTGACGCTGGTGATCGGGGTGGCCGGCGTGCCCTGGGTGTGGGTGACCGACAGGGCGAGGTGCTGCGGTCCGGCCGGGGCCCGGTTGGTCAGGTCGACCCGGGCCCGGTAGTTGACGTTGAGCAGGGCGACCGGGGCGCAGTCGGTGTTGGTCCCGTCGCCGCAGAACCAGTTGGCCGGCGCCGTCGCCGCGGCCGGGCGGGCCGAGCTGAACGTGTACTCGGTCGTGGCGCGGGTCGACTGGCTGTGCCAGGGCGCGGTCCGGGTCTCGTCGAACAGGAGCCGGTAGCCGGCGTTGGCGGCCGGAACGTCGACGAACAGGCCGGTCGCGTCCGCCTCGTCGGCGATCAACGTGCCGTCCCGGAACAGGCGGTAGCGGGTGGTCGAGACCACCGGGCCGAACGGGGTGTCGCCGGGGACGTCGAGGCCGAAGCCGGCGTGCCCGGGCTCGGAGTCGATGACCGGCGTGAGGATGATGCCGAGCGTCTCGCCCTGCCGGCACCACTCGCAGAAGAACTGGGTGGTGCCGTTGCTGCCGTCGACGGTGAACCCGGGGTGGACCACCGGCGCGTCCCAGTCGACGGTCAGCTGGCTGCCGGCGGCGTAGACCTGGTTGGTATCGACGATCTCGTCGGCGATGATGAAGACGAAGTTGTCCGGGTCGGAGAAGTCGAAGAAGTTGAAGCCGGTGTAGTCGGCCTGCCAGGCGATGTCCGGCCGGCCGTTGACGTACTCGGTCCGCTCCCCCGGCGCCGGCACCGGCAGCAAAAACTGGAAGCCGAAGTCCAGCCAGGGCAGGAACGAGAACCGGGTCGCGATCGGCTCCATCCGCTGCCCGTCCGCGTGGTAGCGCGAGTTCAGCGTGGTGAGCTGGGCCGGCGTGACCTGGTAGTCCATCGACGCCGGGATCGAGCTGCCGGCGTCGAACCGCAGGTCGTACGTGTACGGCTGCGGCGCGTCGGCCGGCGAGTCGAGGCGGAACCGCGGCGAAACGTGCGATACGCCGAACCGGGCCGGCGCGCTCGGCGCGAACAGCGATTCGGTGCCGCCGCCGAGCTGGAACAGCGACGTGAACGTGCCGCCGAGTACATCGCCGCGAACCCAGGCCAGGTCGCCGTCGGACACCACCCCGGGCCGGGGCGTCCGGACGGTCGGCTGCACGGTCGCCGTCCGGAGGTCCACGGTCAGGGTCTGCGCCTTGGTGAGCGTGTAGTCGGAGATCAGGACGGTCCGGAACAAGACGGAGTCGCCGACGAACTCGATGCTCTGCACGCCGAAGCTGTAGTGCCCGAGCGGCAGGCTGAGCCGGGCCTCCCCATTGCTGAGCACCGGGAACCCGTTGTACTTCCGCATGTCATCGGTGTTCACCACGGTCACGAACGCGAACGGAGCCGGCTGGCCGTCCGCGCCGGTGGCCAGGATCCGCAGCGTGACCATCGGGAAGTGCGGCTGCACCGGCTGGGTCGCGGCCGGCCCGGCGAACCGGACGCCGGTCAGGCCGGCGAAGATCCCGGTGCCGATCGGCCAGTGCGCGGGGGCGTCCGCCTTCATCTGGGTGGCCAGCGCCTGGCCGAACGCGCGCGCCGACGCCCAGCTGAGGTAGCCGTCGGACGTGCCGCCCTGGCTGCGGGTGATCGTGATGCCCGGCACCGGGTGCTGGCTGGCGGCGCCGGCCCAGGTCAGCCGGACCGGGAGCCGGCTGCTGGCCGTCGTGTACCCGGCCCGGGCCAGTTGGCTGACGTTGAACATCGCCGGGTCGAGCAGCCGGCCGAGGTAGGGCTGGACCACGGTGGGATAGAGGAAGAGGTCGCCGTTGCGCACCTCGCTGCGGAACGAGCCGGCCGCGCCGTGCCGGTCGCGGGGCAGCACGCTGGCGGTCTGCCGGCGGTCCGCCCCGGTGTGCAGCCGGGCCAGGTCGCCGGTCGGCAGCATCACCGTGCTGGCCGGCATGCCGGCCGGCTGGACGGCCGCGGCGGGTGCCGCGGCCGCGGGGCTGGCCGTGGCCGGGCTCAACCCGGCCACGGCCAGCCCGAGCACCGTGCCGGCCAGCAACGCTGATCGGCTGGTCGTCCGGCCCGGCGGCCGGTCTCGCTTCGCTGCTGTCATGGCAGCTCCCTTCCAGCTCCGCGGCTCCGGGCAGACCCCGAGGCCGCGGTGCTACCCACGCTCGATGGATGTCGAAAGGTTGCGTCATTGACATGCCATCTTGACGGGGTGGGGGTGGCATAACCCGGGGTCAGCCGCGCCGGTCCGCCCGCGCCCCCGCGGGATGCCAGCTGGGCGGTGTTCGGAACGGCATGACCGGCCGGGCGCCGCCCGGGCCGGCGTGCCGGTGACCCGGGTGCCTTACCGTGTCGCCATGACGGAGGCCCCCTCCCGGCCGGTGTCCCGCCGGCCGCGCCGCTCGCTCGTCACCGGTGCAAGCTCCGGGATCGGCGCCGCGTTCGCCCGCCGGTTGGCCGCCGAGGGCAGCGAACTGCTGCTGGTCGCCCGGAACGCGGACCGGCTGGCCGACTCGGCCGCTGAACTACGCGCCCGGTACGGCGTCGCGGTCGGCACGCTGCCCGCCGACCTCGGCTCCGACGCCGGCTGTGCCGCGGTCGAGGAACGGCTGCGCGACCCGGCGGCCCCGGTCGACCTGCTGGTGAACAGCGCCGGGATGGGCGTCAGCGGCCGGTTCTGGGAGGTGCCGCAGCAGCGCCAGGAGCTGATGCTGCGGCTGAACTGCATGGCCGTGCTGCGGCTCACCCACGCGGCACTGCCCGGCATGATCGCCGGTGGCTACGGCGACGTGATCAACGTGTCCTCGGTGGCCGGCTTCGCGCCGACCGGCCGGGGCGCGTACGGCGCCAGCAAGGCCTGGGTAATCAGCTTCAGCGAGGCGGTCGGCACCGAGCTCGCCGGCACCGGCGTCCGGGTCTCGGCGCTCTGCCCCGGCTACACCCACACCGAGTTCCACGACCGGGCCGGCATCGACATGTCCCGGGTGCCGGAGGCGTTCTTCCTGAAGGCGGACGACGTGGTCGCCGCCGGGCTGCGCGACCATCGCCGCGGTCGCACCGTCAGCGTCCCCGGCGCGCAGTACAAGGCGATCGTCGCGCTGACCCGGATCGCGCCCCGGACGGCCGTCCGCCGGGTCGGCGACGCGGTCCGTCGCCGCGCCCAGTAGCCCGGCGGTCGGCCTAGCTGCCGAGCAGTACCGCCGCCAGGTCGGCGCGGTGCGCCCGGCCGGCGCCCTCGAACGCCTCGATCCACTGCGCCCGCTTGTAGAACCGGTGCAGCGGGTGGTCCCAGGTGAAGCCGATGCCGCCCATCGACTGGATCGCGTTCTCGCAGCCGCCGACCGCCGCCGCGCCGGCCGACACGGTGGCGCTGGCCACCGCCTCGTCCGCGTCGGCGCTGTCGGCGGCCACACACCAGGCGGCCCGGTACGCCAGCGAGCGGGCCAGCTCCAGGGCGGTGTAGACGTTCGCCAGCCGGTGCGAGACGCCCTGGTACGAGCCGATCGGACGGTCGAACTGGGTGCGCGTGCGGGCGTACCCGACGGCCAGGTCGAGGGCCCGCTGGGTCACCCCGACCGCCTCGCAGGCCAGCAGTGCCAGCACCCGGCGGCGGGTCGCGGTCAGCACCGCGGCGGCGTCGGCCGGGCCACCGAACGCTTCCGCCGGGGTGCCGTCCAGCCGCAGCTCGCCCAGCCGGCGGGTGCTGTCCATGGTCGGCAGCGGGTGCACCACCTCGGGGTGCGCGGCGAGGTCGACCCGGAACAGCCCGGTGCCCTGGCCGGCCCGGGCCACCACGACCGCCTCGGCGACCGTGCCGGCGTCCGGGACGGCGCGCTTGACGCCGGTCAGCCGCCAGCCGTCCACGTCGTCGTCGGCCCGGCAGGCGGTGGTGGTCGCCGCCTCGCGCAGGCTGGCGGCGCCGTCGTCGGCCCAGGCCAGCGTCGCCGGCCGGGTCGGGGGCTGGTCGCCGTAGGCCGGCAGCGCCAGCCCGACGGTGCACAGCCAGGGCGCCGGCAGCAGCGCGTACCCGGCCTCCTCGGCCAGCACGGCCAGTTCCAGCAGGCTCAGCTCGGGGTCGAGCCAGCCGAGCTCGGTCAGTTCGGGCCAGACGGCCGGGTCCCAGCCGGCGTCGGAGTCCGCGAGCGCGGCGACCCGGTCGACCGGGTACCGGTCGGCCAGCCACTGCCGGGCGGCCTTGCGCAGCATCTCCTGCTCGTCCGAGAACGCGAAGTCCACTGTGGACGCTCCTTAGCCCGTTACCGGGACCGGGGCAGGCCGAGCACCCGCTCGGCGACGATGTTGCGCAGCACCTCGGAGGTGCCGGCCTCGATGGTGTTGCCGCGGCTGCGTAGCTGCTGGTATTGCCAGTAGCCGGACCAGAAGCCGCCCTCGCCGGTCGAGCTGCCCGTCCGGGCCGAGCAGTTCCAGCGCCAGCGCGGTCAGCCGCTGGTTGGTCTCCGACCAGTGCAGCTTGGCGATCGAGCCCTCCGGCCCGGGCACGCCGGTGCGCATCAGCCCGGTCAGCGACCGGTAGTTGGTGAACCGCAGGCCGAGCAGGTCGACGTACAGCTGCGCGATCCGGTCCCGGATCAGCGGGTCGTCCGCGGCGCCGATCTTGCGGGCGGTGCTGACCAGCCGCCGGAACAGCACGTCCAGCCGGGCGGTCAGGGCGAAGCCGAGGGTGCCGCGTTCGTGCAGCAGCGTGGTCATCGCGACCTGCCAGCCACCGCCGATCTCGCCGACCACCGCCGACGCCGGCACCCGCACGTCGGTCAGGAAGATCTCGTTGAACTCCGGGTCGCCGGTGATCTGCCGCAGCGGCCGCACCTCGACGCCGGGCAGCCGCATGTCCAGCAGCACGTAGGTCAGGCCGTGGTGCTTGGCCGCGGCCGGGTCGCTGCGGGTGAGCAGGATGCAGTAGTCGGCCACGTGCGCGTACGACGACCACACCTTCTGCCCGTTGATCACGAACTCGTCGCCGTCCCGATCGGCCCGGGTCCGCACGCTGGCCAGGTCGGAGCCGGAACCCGGCTCGGAGAAGCCCTGGCAGAACACCGTCTCGCCGGACAGGATCCTGGCCAGGTGCTGGTTCTTCTGCTCCGGGGTGCCGTGCGCGATGATCGTCGGCCCGGCCATGCCCAGCCCGATCACGCCGATGTGGTCCGGCGCGTCGATCCGGGCCACCTCCTCCAGGTAGATCGCCTGGAACGTGGCCGGCAGGCCGCGGCCGCCGAACTCGCTGGGCCAGGTCAGGCCCGAGTAGCCGGCGTCGTAGAGGCGGCGGGTCCAGTCCTTGGCGGCCTCGAAGTCCCACCGGCCGACATGTGGATCTCGTTCCGACCAGTCGTCGGGCAGGTTCGCCCGCAGCCAGCCGCGGAATTCGTCGCGGAACGCCGCTTCCTCTGGACTGTCGCGGAAGTCCATGGCGCCTCCCAGGGTCGGAGCCAACCCTACCGGCGGGTATCTGTCCGACGCAGGGCCCACCGGGTGGGTGATCGTGGCCGCCCGTACCCTGCCCGACATGACTGCGGCTGACCAGATGCGGGGTGCCGACCGGGCCCGGTTGCGGGATCTGATCGTCGAGCTGGCGGTGGTCCGCGGCCGGGTGGTGCTGAGCAGCGGGCTGGCCGCGGACTACTACATCGACCTGCGCCGGCTCACCCTGCAGCACGAGGCCGCACCCCTGGTCGGCCGGGTGCTGCTGGAGTTGACCAGCGACTGGCGGTACGACGCGGTCGGCGGGCTCACCCTCGGCGCCGACCCGGTGGCCATCGCGATGCTGCACGCCGCCGGCCCGGCCGCCGGGCTGGACGCGTTCGTGGTGCGCAAGCAGGACAAGGCGCACGGCCTGCAGCGGCGGGTGGAGGGGCCGGACGTGGCCGGCCGGCGGGTGCTCGCGGTGGAGGACACGTCCACCACCGGCGGCTCGGTGCTGACCGCGGTGGACGCACTGCGCGCGGCCGGCGCCGAGGTGGTCGGGGTGGCGGTGATCGTGGATCGCGGCGCCGGCGCCGCCGTCCGCGCCGCCGGTCTGGACTACCGCGCCGCCTACTCGCCCGCCGATCTCGGCCTGGACTGACACCCGCCCCGAACCTCAGCCGGACCCGGCGGCCGCCCCGTGCCGGCCGCCCGGTCCGGCGGAAGCGGGAGCGCCCGACGGCTGCTGCGAGAGCGGTCGCGCGGGGCGGCAGGCAGGAGCCTGGAGGCGCCCGCCGCGCGCGACCGCCCCGGCATCAGCCGCCGGGCGGTCCGGCCGGGTCAGGCCCGGGCCGGGGTGCGGGCGGGCAGCCCGACGGTGCGCGGCAGGGCGGCGCCGGCCAGGTGCGGCCCGCGCGTCCTGATCTCCGAAATGCTCATCCGTTCCTCCATCGGTCCCGGTGACCGGGCCTCCCCGGCTGCCATACCGAACCCCTCACCGGGTCGTTCGGGCCGACCCCCGATCCGGTTCGAGCCGGGCCGGCCGGGCCCTAGATTTGGCCGCATGCATCTCCCGGACGCCGCGGCCAGCACCCAGGACGCACCGGCCGGCCCGGACGGCGAGCCGGATGCCGGCCCGGGTGGCGAGGCCGGGGTGGTGGTCGGGGTCGGTCCGGCGGCGCTGCCGTGGCCGGACGACCCGCGGCTGGATCCGGACCTGCTCGCCGCCGGCGACCGGCGCAACGTGGTCGACCGGTACCGGTACTGGCGGCACGAGGCGATCGTGGCCGACCTGGATGGCCGCCGGCACGACTTCCACGTGGCCATCGAGAACTGGCGGCACGATCTGAACATCGGCACCGTCGTCCGGACCGCGAACGCGTTCCTGGCCAGCGAGGTGCACATCGTCGGCCGCCGGCGGTGGAACCGGCGCGGCGCCATGGTGACCGACCGGTACCAGCACGTCCGGCACCACCCCACGGTGGCCGATCTGGTCGAATACTGCCGGCTGGCCGGCCTGCCGATCGTCGCGGTCGACAACCTGCCCGGCGCGGTGCCGTTGGAGACCGTCCGGCTGCCGCGGCGCTGTCTGCTGCTGTTCGGGCAGGAAAGCTCCGGCCTGTCCGACACTGCCCGGTCCGGCGCGGTGCAGGTGTGTTCGATCGCACAGTACGGCTCGACCCGATCGATCAACGCGGGCGTCGCCGCCGGCATTGCCATGCACGCCTGGATTCGGCAACATGCCGATCCGCCCGACCCGGACCCAACCGGGGGGTGAGCCGTTGACCTGGGCGGTTGGTGCTTCCAGAGGGCAACCCAGGGGCCGTTTGGCGTGCTCCATGCCCACGCACTACGGTATGGGACCGTCCTTACCAACCAGATTCAAGGTTGGTCTAGGCCATAAGGGTGAACCGTGTCAGCGAGTGGTCACTGAGGTGACTGAGGAGAGGGCGACACCGTGGTAACCCGCTCGGCCGCGCTACCGGTGTACGCGCGATGCGAGCCTTTTGCCTGCGCTCGGCCTGGCTCTTTCCACGCGACGGGTGGTCGCAGTGGTTCCCCGCGTTACTACCGCTCCCCGCCACGCGGAAAACAGAGAACAGGAGAGTCATGCGACGGCTCATGTCGGCACGATCCGCCGGCCTGCTAGCGGCGATCACCGCCGTTGCGCTGGCCGGTACAGCCTGCTCGAGCGATTCGAGCAGCAACACTGGCAACGGCGGCCAGGCGGTGAACAACAACGCCAGCGCCGGTGCGGCCAACGCGCTCAAGGGCGTCTGCCCGGCCACGGTCGTCTTCCAGGACGACTGGACCCCGCAGGCCGAGTTCGGCGGCATCTACCGGTTGCTCGGCGAGAACCCGACGATCGACAAGAACAAGAAGAAGGTCACCGGGCGGCTGGTCGACAACGGGGTCGACACCGGGGTCCAGATCGAGATCCGGGCCGGCGGCCCGTTCACCAACTTCACCCCGGCCGCCTCGCTGCTGTTCACCGACAACTCGATCACCCTCGGTGCGGCCGACCTGGACGGCGCCGCGTCGAACAGCTCCGGCAAGGCGACCCTGGGTGTCTTCGCCCCGATGGACCTCAGCCCGGTCGTGCTGATGTGGGACCCGAAGACCTACCCGAACTTCAACACGATCTCCGACATCGGGCAGACCGACACCAAGGTGCTGTACTTCCCGAACTCGACGTACATGAGCTTCCTCACCGGCACCGGGATTCTCCGGCCGGGCCAGGCCGACCCGTCCTACGACGGCAGCCCGACCCGGTTCGTCTCGGCGAAGGGGAAGGACGTTCAGCAGGGCTTCCTGACGAACGAGGTGTACTCGTACCAGAACGAGATCCCGCAGTGGAAGAAGCCGGTGGCCTGGCAGCTGGTGTCCGACGCCGGCTACCCGAACTACCCGGCCATGGTCTCGGTCCGGGCCGACCGCAAGACCGAGCTGGCGCCCTGCCTGAAGAAGCTGATCCCGGTCATGCAGCGGTCCACGGCGGCCTACCTGGGCGACCCGGAGACCACCAACAAGCTGCTGGTCCAGCTGGTCAAGGCCTACAACGGCTTCGAGTACTCGCAGGCGCGGGCCGACAACGCCGTCAAGGTCATGAAGGACAACGGCATCGTCGGCAACGGCAACAACAAGACCATCGGCGACTTCGACGACAGCCGGGTCCAGAAGATCATCGACATCGTGACGCCGATCTTCGCCGGGCAGAAGAAGCCGGTGAAGGCCGGGCTGAAGCCGTCCGACCTGGTCACCAACGAGTTCATCGACACGTCGATCGGCGCCAAGACCTGATGTCCTGACGTCCTCGGTCGTACCGGAGGGCGGCGGTCCGCTTCGGCGGCCGCCGCCCTCCGGCGTTCCGGCCCCCCGCCGTTCCGGCCGGCCGGCCGGCCGGGGCGACTAGATCTCGGCCACCAGGTCGGCGACCGAGTCGACGATCCGGCTCGGCTGGTAGGGGAACCGGTCGACCTGGCCGCGCTGGGTCACCCCGGACAGCACCAGGATCGTCTCCAGCCCGGCCTCGATGCCGGCGATCACGTCGGTGTCCATCCGGTCGCCGACCATGGCGGTGGCCTCGCTGTGCCCGTTCACCGCGTTCAGCGCGGATCGCATCATCAGCGGGTTCGGCTTCCCGACGAAGTACGGCTCGACGCCGGTCGCCTTGGTGATCAGCGCGGCCACCGCGCCGGTGGCCGGCAGCGCCCCCTCGTTGGACGGGCCGGTCGGGTCCGGGTTGGTGGCGATGAACCGGGCGCCGTTGTTGATCAGGCGGATGGCCCGGGTGATCGCGGTGAAGCTGTAGGTCCGGGTCTCGCCGAGCACCACGTAGTCCGGGTCGGTCTCGGTGAGCACGTAGCCGATCTCGTGCAGCGCTGTGGTCAGCCCGGCCTCACCGATCACGTGCGCGGTGCCGGCGGGCCGCTGGCTGACCAGGAACTGCGCGGTGGCCAGCGCGGACGTCCAGATCGCCGCGGCCGGCACGTCGATGCCGCCGGACCGCAGCCGGGCCTGCAGGTCGCGTGGCGTGTAGATGGAGTTGTTGGTGAGCACCAGGTAGCGCTTGCCGGACTTCCGCAGCGCGGAGATGAACTCCTGGGCGCCGGGCACCGGCGTGCCCTCGTGCACCAGGACGCCGTCCATGTCGGTGAGCCAGCAGTCGGTCGGCCGCCGTTCGGTCATGCCGCCATCGTTTCAGCCGGGCCGCCGGGGGATGCCGGCCGGTGCCGCGGATCACCGGCCGGCCGCCCCGCGGATGGTGCCCGGCTGGTGGCCCGGGGTCAGCGGTGGTCGTGCTCGACGTTGCCGCTGGCGTCCACCGGGTCGGTCAGCAGTGGCTGGGCGGTCATCCCGCGCCGCCGCCGGGACCGCAGCAGTTCGATCGCCGCCGGCACGATCGACAGCAGCACCACCGCGATGATCACCGGCTCGACCAGCGGCCGGACCGTCTTCTGCACGAACGGGATGTGGCCCAGGTAGTAGCCGAGCAGCGTGATGCCGGCCGACCAGAGGATGCCGCCGAGCACGCTGTACGCGGCGTAGGTGGCGAACCGCATCCGGCTCGCGCCGGCCATCACGGTGGCGAACGTGCGCACGATGGGAACGAACCGGGCCAGCACGATCGTGCGGGCGCCGTACTTCTCGAAGAAGTCGTGCGAGCGCTGTACGTACTCCTGCTTGAACAGCCGGGAGTGCGGCTTGTTGAACACCGCCGGGCCGGCCTGGTAGCCGATCCAGTAGCCGACCAGGTTGCCGGCGATCGCGGCGAGCGGCACCAGCACCACAACCGCCCAGATCGACACCGTGAACACGCCGGTCGCGGCCAGCAGGCCGGCGCTGAACAGCAGCGTGTCGCCGGGCAGGAAGAACCCGACCAGCAGCCCGCACTCGGCGAAGATGATCACCATCAGGCCGACCAGGCCGAACGTGTTGATCAGGTGATCCGGGTCGATGAACGCGGGCAGCGCGGCGGTGTGCACAGCAGCAGAGGTTACCGGTCCGAGTTGGGTGTTCCGATTCCTAGCCGCCGCTCCGGCCGCGGCGCCAGCGCAGCGAGCAGCCCGGACCGGCCGAACCGGACGCCGACCAGGTAACCCGCACATTCCCCACCCGCCGCGGCGGCAAGCACACCGGCCAGCAGCCAGGGCGGCGAGACACCGCGCGGGAACTGTCGGCCGCCACCACCCCGGCCGCGAACCAGCAGCGTGTCGCCGGGCAAGCCGATCGGCAGCGCGCACTCGACGGAGACGAACCCGATCACCACGGTGTACACCGCAACCGCGCCGAACGTGCCGGGGTCGCCCACGCCTGGAGCCTAGGGTGGCAGGCATGACGCAACGGCTGGTCGTGATCGGCGGTGACGCGGGCGGGCTGACCGCCGCGGCCCAGGCCCGGAAACGGCGCGGCCCGGACGACCTGGAGATCATCGCGCTGGAGCGCGGCCGGTACGCGTCCTACTCCGCCTGCGGCATCCCGTACCGGGTCGGCGGTGAGGTGTCCACAGTGGACGATCTGGTGGTGCGGACGCCGGCCGAGTTCAAGCAGCAGGGGATCGACGTCCGGCTGCTGGCCGAGGCGGTCGAGTTGGACCTGGACCGGCGTGCGGTGACCGTCCGCGATCTCGCCGCCGGCACCGACTACCGGCTCGGCTTCGACCAGCTGGTGCTGGCCACCGGGGCGGCACCGGCCCGGCCGCCGCTGCCCGGCATCGACGCGACCGGCGTGCACAGCGTACGGACCCTGGACGACGGTGAGGCGGTCCGGTCCACTGTGGAGGGTGGGGCGCGCCGCGCGGTGGTGGTCGGCGGCGGCTATGTCGGGCTGGAGATGGCGGAGGCGTTCGCCCGGCGCGGACTGTCGGTCACCCTGGTCGAGGCCGCCGACCGGCTGATGTCCACATTGGACCCGGACCTGGCTGGTCTGGTGGCGCGGGCGATCGAGGGCCTGGGGGTGCACGTGCGCACCGGCGAGCCGGTCCGGGAGATCGCGACCGGTCCGGACGGCCGGGTGGCGGCGGTCGTCACCAGCGGCGGCGAGATCCCGGCGGACGTGGTGGTGCTCGGCCTCGGCGTCCGGCCGAACACCGGGCTGGCCGAGGCCGCCGGGCTGCCGCTGGGCCGCACCGGCGGGCTGGTCACCGACCGGCGGATGCGGGTGACCGGCGCGGACGGCGGTTGGGCGGACGGCGTGTGGGCCGCCGGCGACTGCGTGCAGACGTTCCACCGGGTCTCCCGGGCGGCGGTGCACGTCGCGCTCGGCACCCACGCGACCAAGCAGGGCCGGGTGGCCGGGGTGAACATCGGTGGCGGCTACGCCACCTTCCCCGGTGTGCTGGGCACCGCGATCACCAAGGTCTGCGACCTGGAGGTGGCCCGCACCGGCCTGCACGAGGGCGAGGCCGACCAGGCCGGCTTCCGGTACGTCACCGCTACCGTCGAATCCACCACCAGGGCCGGCTACCTGCCCGACCCGCCGGCCATCACCGTCAAGCTGGTCGCGGAGAAGCGCTCCGGCCGCCTGCTCGGGGCCCAGATCGTCGGCCGCGAGGGCGCCGCGAAGCGGATCGACACGCTGGCCGTCGCACTCTGGCACGACATGACCGTCGAGGACATCGCCAACCTCGACCTCTCGTACGCGCCGCCCTTCGGCCCGGTCTGGGACCCGGTCCTGATCGCCGCCCGGAAGGCCTGGGACGCGGTCACCGCCGACCCGTCCTGACCCCGGCTCGCGGCCGCCGTCCGGGTGGTCAGCGGGCGTGCCAGGCGGCCAGCAGGGTGGCCTCCTTGCCGGGGTCGAGGCCGGGGGCGTTGGCGCGGCGGTGCGGGGCCAGGTCGACGACGCCGGCGGTGTCGAGCCAGGCGGCGGTGTCGGCGATGGTCTCGGCCATCGGGCGGCAGGTCAGCCCGGCCTGCTCGGCGGCGGTCGTGTCGGTGGCCCACACGGCGGGTGAGTCCGCGCTGGAGATCCACTGCGGCAGCTCGGTCCAGCCCTGCACCCCGTGCTGGTCGAGGAAGTCCTCGGCGACCCAGGTGAAGGTGGCAGCCGAGCCGGTGGCGGCGCGGCAGGCGGCGAACAGCTCGCCGTAGCTGACCTGATCGGCCGGGCCGGTGGCCGGGTAGGCGCCGGTGACGCCGGTACGGCCGCAGTGCACGCACCAGGCGCCCAGGTCGCGGGCATCGATCAGGCGCAGCGTGTGCTCCGGGTCGCCCGGAACGAGCACCTCGCCGCCGCGGCCGATCCGGCGGATCCACCAGGTCAGCCGGCCGGTGTCGTCATGCGGGCCGACGATCGAGCCGGCCCGGACGTGGGTGGATCGGCCGGCGAAGAACTGGTCCACCGCGCGCTCGCTGCCGACCTTGTACGCGCCGTACCGCTCCAGGTCGAACGCACCGTCGTCGGGCCCGGCGTCCGGCTCGCACTCGTGGGTGGGTGAGTCCGGCGTGACCGGCTCGGCCGGCCAGCCCGGGTAGGCGTTGATGCTGGAGACGAACACGTAGTGGCCGACCCGGTCGGCGAGCAGCTTCGCCGACCGACCCACCACCTTCGGCACGTAGCCGGACGTGTCCACCACCACGTCCCACTCGCCGGCGGCGAGCGCGGCCAGGCCGTCCGGCCGGCTGCGGTCGCCGTGCAGCGCGGTCGCACCGGCCGGCGGCGGCCCGGACTCGCCGCGGCTGAACGTCGTGACGCTGTCGCCCGCGTCGAGCGCCGCCTGCACCACGCCGCGGCCGAGGAACCGGGTGCCACCGAGGACGAGGAGTCGCATGTGGACCACCCTGCCCAGCGGGCGGCCGGCGACCTAGCGGTTCCGCGCCGGGCGAAATCGACAACCCGAAGGGGGCGGACCGCCCACCTCGGGATCAAGGAGGTGAGCGGCCCGCCCGCAAAACGCGGCCAGCCGGATCGTGCTGCCGAGCCGGGTAACCGCGATCAAGGTGACGCCCGCTGCGGGCGGCACCGGGACCGGGGCGGCGGCCGGTGAACCGGACCTGATCGCACTGGATCGCTGGGCCGGTCCACAGGTCGCCGCCGCTGCCGCTGGCCCGCGGGACAGCCGGGTGGTGCCCCCGTTGCGCGAGAGCGGAAGCCCGCCCCCTGCCACCCCGACTGACGTACCGCTGGCCGCGGCCGGACGGTGGGCCGGCGCCTGTACCCGGGCCTGACTGGGTCGCCATCCCCGGACGCCGGCTGCTCCACCGCAAGCCTGTTCGGCGCGGCCGGATCTGCGGCCGCACAAGTCAACTCGACGCTGGTGATTTCCCCGCGGTCAGTTTCGGGGCGACTCTATACCGAGAGTAGTCATCAGCAACAGTCCGTAATCGAATGGAGTCGGGCAGGTGTGCCTGCCGTCCTGGCGGGTGCCTGCGCGATACTTGCGGACCGAGGACCATTGCGGCGGCCCGCGCCACCCGATCCGGAGGATGACATGCCCATCGCCAGCCCCGAGGTTTACGCCGAGATGCTCGACCGGGCGAAGGTGAACGGGTTTGCCTACCCGGCGATCAACGTGACCTCCTCGCAGACCTTGAACGCGGCCCTGCGCGGTTTCGCGGACGCCGGCAGCGACGGCATCGTCCAGGTGTCCACCGGCGGCGCCGAGTTCCTCGCCGGCACGCACGTCAAGGACATGGTCACCGGTGCGGTGGCGCTGGCCGAGTTCGCCCACGTCGTCGCCGCGAAGTACCCGGTGAACATCGCACTGCACACCGACCACTGCCCGAAGGACAAGCTGGACGGCTACGTCCGGCCGCTGCTGGCGATCTCCCAGGAGCGGGTCAGTGCCGGCGGCGCGCCGCTGTTCCAGTCCCACATGTGGGACGGCTCCGCGGTCGAGCTGGAGGAAAACCTGCAGATCGCGGCCGAGCTGCTGGAGTCCGCGGCCAAGGCGAGCGTGGTGCTGGAGATCGAGATCGGCGTGGTGGGCGGCGAGGAGGACGGCGTCGTCGGCGAGATGAACGAGAAGCTCTACAGCACCCCCGGGGACGCGCAGCGGGTCGCGGACATCCTCGGCACCGGCGAGAAGGGCCGCTACCTGCTGGCCGCCACGTTCGGCAACGTGCACGGCGTCTACAAGCCGGGCAACGTCAAGCTGCGGCCGGAGATCCTGCGTGACATCCAGCAGGCGGTCGGCGCCAAGCTCGGTACGGACAAGCCGTTCGAGTTGGTCTTCCACGGCGGTTCCGGCTCGGCGTTGGAAGAGATCCGGGAAGCGGTCTCGTACGGCGTGGTGAAGATGAACGTGGACACCGACACGCAGTACGCGTTCACCCGGCCAATCGTCGATCACATGTTCACCAGGTACGAGGGCGTGCTGAAGGTGGACGGCGAGGTCGGCGACAAGAAGGCGTACGACCCGCGGGGCTACCTGAAGAAGGCCGAGGTCGGGATGGCCGAGCGGGTCGCGCTGGCCTGCCAGGACCTGCTCTCGGCGGGCAAGGCGATCTCTGGCTGATCCATCTGGGCCGGGA
This sequence comes from uncultured Actinomycetota bacterium, assembly GCA_963714145.1. GTDB lineage: Bacteria > Actinomycetota > Actinomycetes > Mycobacteriales > CADCTP01 > JBBWZH01. The sequence goes on from OY970235.1 coordinate 7,652,799, forward strand.
ACCCTGCCGGTCAAACGGAGTCTTTTCCGGTAGGCCGGATGGCGTAAGCCGTCCGGCCTACCTTCTGTCTCTCTCGTGAAATCTACAGTGGACCGTCCACAGTGGACACTCGATGGTTCGGCCGACCGTGCGCTCGCATCAACTGCGCCACCGGCATCCTGTCCGATTCGTCACCGTTGACAGTCTACTGTGGACAGTTGTGATGTCGGGCCGGACGGCCGGAAATGCCGATAGGTAAACGGGCTAGGGCCGGGTGCGGAATACCGGAACGAAGGTGCCGGCCGCGCCGGTGTGCTTGTGTTCCTACCGGCCAGGCGTTTACGGTTCGGCCGGCTGCTTCGCGGAGGTTGCGCGGATGCGGCGCGGCGGCCGGTCATACCGAATCCTGCCCGGCCGGTCGTCGCAGTCAACCGCTACCAGGGACGCCGGGCAGGAGCGGGGGAACCACAACGCACAGCGGCCGGATCTGTCCGGCCGCGGGGTGAAGCCGAGCGCCGCGCCCCGGTCCGGACGTCACGGATGACGTCGCCGGGGATCGTTTCGCGCTGCCCGGCCGGGCGCGCTCCCCGCCCGAATCCCGACAGCTCGCCCTGCAGGCGTGGGGTACGAGACGAGCCAACGTGTCCGATCCTGTCCCGCGCGCCGGCTGGCGCGCCTTCGGCGGCGGAGGAATCGCCGCGGTACTGGCCACTGGAATGGCGGCCGCGGTGGTGCTCGGCACCGCCGTTCCGGCCGCGGCACAGCCGGGCGGCGACCCGTGGTACCGGCTGCGGGTCTGCGAATCCGGCAACAACTACCGCGCCAACACCGGCAACGGCTACTACGGCGCCTACCAGTTCAACACCGGCACCTGGCACGCGTACGGCGGCAGCGGACTGCCCAGCAACGCGCCGCCGGCCGAGCAGGACCTGCGCGCCAAGCTGCTCTACCAGGCTCGCGGCTGGTCGCCATGGCCGGCCTGCTCGCGGCGGCTGGGCCTGGGGGCGGACCCCAGCTACGGCCGGACCAGCACAACCGCCGCGGTCGAGCGGCCGGCCCGGCACCCGGCGGCGCGGCCGGCGCCGAAACAGGTACGGGTCAAGGTCCGGCAGCACCGGACCGTGCCGGCCCGGCACCCGAAGAAGGCCAAGCCGGTGCTGGCGCACCGGCCGTCCCGGCTGGCGGTCTGGTCGGCACCGGACGGCAGCCGGTGGGGCCGGCCGCACGCGCTGCTGACGCCGGCCGCGGCCCGGCGGTTGGCGGTGGTCCGCATCCCACCGGCCGCGTTCCGGCACCCGCCGGCCTGGACCGGCTTCAGCCGGCCGCTCTGACACCGGCCGGCCAGCGCGCCGCAGCGGTTCGGGCAAGATAGCCGGCATGACCGGCTCTCCGAACCTGCTCGCGGGACCACCGCCGACACTGCTCCCGGTCGAGGCGGACGCCACGGCCGCGCTGGCCGCCGGTGACGACCCGACCGACGTCGCCGCCCGCTTCCCCACCCACTCAGCCGCCTGGGCCGACCTGGCCGACCGGGCGTACGCCGCCGGCAACGTGATCGAGTCGTACGCGTACGCCCGGGTCGGCTACCACCGCGGGCTGGACGCGCTGCGCCGCAACGGCTGGCGCGGCACCGGCCCGGTGCCCTGGTCGCACGAGCCCAACCGTGGCTTCCTGCGTTCGCTGCACGCACTCGGCCGGGCCGCCGGCGCGATCGGCGAGACCGCCGAGGCCGAGCGGTGCGATGGTTTCCTGCGCGACAGCGACCCCGCCGCGGCCACCGCGCTGGAGCCACCGGCCAGCTGACCACGGCGACCCGGGATCTCGCCGGGCCGGTGGGTCAGCCCGCTGGCCGGCTGCGGCCTTCGGCGGGGAGAGAGGTGGGCAGGGACTTGGCGTCGGCCGCCTCGCCGGGGATCGTGGGCGGCATCGGGGCGGCCGGTGGCTCCGGGCGGCGGCGGCCGCCGAGCAGCCCGCCGCCGGAGAACCGGCCCAGGATGTCGGACGTACCGCGCAGTGTGGCGACCAGCGGCAGCACGTCCTCGCGCAGCCTGCGGACCGTGTCTGGCACCTCGCTGACCACCGGGTCGTTCAGCACGTCACCCACCCGGCGCAGCCCGGGGGCGAGGTCGCGGATCGGTTCCTCGACCTCGTCCAGGATGCCCTCGATCCGCTCACCGATGCGCTGCAACCGGGCCACCGCGTCCCGGGCCTCGCGCATGGTCTTGTCCAGGGAGCTGACCGCGCGGGTCAGCGACAGCACCGCGCCGGGCAGCGCGGCCACCGCCTCGGCTTGGGCCCGGGCGAGCCGCAACACGTCCGCCGGGCTGGGCAACGATGCCATGCCACCGAGCGTACGTCGCCGCCGGCCCGGCTGGCTGCCGGTATCCAAACGGCCAGTCGAACCGAGCCGCGGCCAGCGGCTTCGTTACGCTCGCTCGGGCCGGCGGTGGCCCGGAGGCGACGAACAGGAGTCGGCCATGCCCGCGATCGTGCTGATCGGCGCGCAGTGGGGGGACGAGGGCAAGGGCAAGGCGACCGACCTGCTCGGCGACCGGGTCCAGTACGTGGTGCGCTACCAGGGCGGCAACAACGCCGGGCACACGGTGGTGACGCCGGCCGGCGAGCACTACGCGCTGCACCTGATCCCGTCCGGGATCCTGTCGCCGGCCTGCACCCCGGTGATCGGCAACGGCGTCGTGATCGACCCCGCCGTGCTGCTGGACGAGCTGGCCGGCCTGGAGCAGCGCGGGGTGGACACCAGCCGGCTGCTGATCTCGTCCGACGCGCACCTGATCATGCCGCACCATCGGGCGCTGGACCGGGTCACCGAGCGGTACCTGGGCGAGGCGAAGATCGGCACCACCGGTCGCGGCATCGGCCCGGCCTACGGCGACAAGGTGGCCCGGATCGGGATCCGGGTACAGGACCTGCTCGACCCCGGAATCTTCCGGGCCAAGCTGGAGATCGCGCTGCGGGAGAAGAACCAGGTGCTGGTCAAGGTCTACAACCGCAAGGCGATCGAGCTGGACGCGGTGGTGGACGAGTACCTCGGCTACGCCGAGATGATCGCGCCGCGGATCGCGGACACCCGACTGCTGCTGGCCCGCGCCCTGGACGCCGGCGAGGTGGTGCTGCTGGAGGGCTCCCAGGGCACGCTGCTGGACGTCGACCACGGCACCTACCCGTTCGTCACGTCCTCCTCGCCCACCGCCGGCGGGGCCGCGGCCGGCAGCGGCATCGGGCCGAACCGGATCAGCCGGGTGATCGGCATCCTCAAGGCGTACACCACCCGGGTCGGCTCCGGGCCGTTCCCGACCGAGCTGCACGACGAGTTCGGCGAGTTCCTGCGCAAGACCGGCGGCGAGGTCGGGGTCACCACCGGCCGGCCGCGCCGGTGCGGCTGGTTCGACGCGGTGATCGCCCGCTACGCGGCCCGGGTGAACGGCATCACCGACTTCTTCCTGACCAAGCTGGACGTGCTCTCCGGGCTCGACCGGGTGCCGATCTGCGTGGCGTACGAGATCGACGGCATCCGGTACGACGAGATGCCGATGACGCAGACCTCGTTCCACCACGCCACCCCGATCTACGAGTGGCTGGACGGCTGGTTCGAGGAGATCGTGGACGCCAAGTCGTTCGACGACCTGCCGGCCGCGGCACAGGCCTATGTCCGCCGGGTCGAGGAGCTCGCCGGGGCGCAGATCTCCGCGATCGGCGTCGGGCCGGGCCGCGACCAGACCCTCGCGCTGCGCGATCTGGTGTCCTGACCGGCGCCGGTCAGCGAGTGGCGCCGCCGCCCAGCGGCGGCTGCCGGCCCGGCGGCCGGGGACTCGCCTGCGGCCCGATGGCCGGATCGGGCCGGGCCGCCGGTCAGCGGGTGGCGCCGAGGACGAGCCAGGCGTCGCTGCGGATGCGGCCGGCCAGCCCGACCAGCCGGGCCACCGTGAGCCCGCAGATCGCGGCCCAGAGCCAGCCCAGCCCGGCGTGCGTGGCCAGCAGCACCGCGCCGGCGCCGACGAACAGCAGCACCGCGGCCACCATCGCGAATGCCAGGAACCGCATGTCGCCGGCCCCGATCAGCACCCCGTCCAGCACGAATACCACTGCGCTGGCCGGCTGGACCACCGCCACGAACAGCAGCAGGAACGAGGCGAGGTGCGCCACGGCCGGGTCGTCGGTGAACACGCCGGGCAGCACGCTGCGGGTGGCCAGCACCAGCACGCCGAGCACCGCCCCGGCCGCGACACCCAGCTCGATCATCCGGCGGGTGGCGGCCCGGGCGGCCACCGCGTCGCCGGCCCCGAGCAACCGGCCGACCAGCGCCTGGCCGGCGATCGCGATCGCGTCCAGGGCGAGCGCCAGCGTGATGAACACCTGCATCGTGACCTGGTGGCTGCTCACCTCGACCGGGCCGAGCCGGGCCGCGACCGTGGTGGCCAGCGCGTAGGTCACGTACAGCGAGGTGGTGCGGATGAACAGGGCCAGCCCGACCTGGGCGAGCCGGCGCACCGCGGTGCGGTCCGGCCGCAGCGGCACCTGCAGCCGGCCGGCCGCCCGGCCGATCCGCAGCAGGTAGACGGCGACCGCGCCGTACTGCGCGAAGACCGTCGCCGCCGCCGACGCGCCAATCCCGTAGCCCAGGCCGTAGACCAGAACCAGTTCCAGCACCAGGTTGCCGGCCGCCGAGCCGCCGGCCACCAGCAGCGGGGTGCGGGTGTCCTGGTTGCCGCGCAGGTAGCCGGTGGCCGCCAGCATCACCAGCATGGCCGGGATGCCGAGCACGCTGATCCGCAGGTAGATCTCGGCGTAGCCGGCCGCCTCCCCGGCCGCCCCGATCGCCCGGACCAGGGCGCCGGCGCTGAGCAGCCCGGCCGGCACCAGCACCGCCGAGATCGCCAGCGCCAGCCAGATGCTCTGCACCGCCTGCCGGGCCGCCTCCCGCTCGTCCCCGGCGCCGATCAGCCGGGCCACCGCGGCGGTGGTGCCGTACGCCAGGAAAATGAAGATCGCGTACATGGCGCCGAGCACGGTGCCGGCGACCGCGAGCCCGGCCAACTGCGGGGTGCCGAGGTGACCGACCACCGCGGTGTCGGCGAGCAGGTACAGCGGCTCGGCGATCAGCGCGCCGAACGCCGGCACCGCCAGCCGGGCGATCTCGCCGTCCCACCCGGACCGCCGCCACGGCCGCCCCAGCGTCGCGGTCACAGCTGCCCGCCAGCCGTCGCTGCGTCCCGCACCCAGGTCACGCCCGCCCATCGCCACCGGCCCGGCCGCTAGCCGGGCGGGCACTCGCCCGGCCGTCAGCCGGACGGCCCCCGGCCGGACGGCCGCCAGCCGGGCTGCCGCCGGCCCGGCTACCGGCCGGCCCGCTGGTCTCTGGGGCGCTGGTCTCCGGGCCGCCGGATTCCGGCCCGCTGGTCTCCGGGCCGTTGGAATCCGGGAAGGTGCGGCGGTAGATCGGGCGTGACCCGCGGCGGTCGATCTCGGTGAAGCCGGCTGCCTGGAACATGCCGACCACCCCGGTGTAGGCCGAGCCGGTGTCGACCCGGCCGGCACCCGGGTCGACCGGTACCCCCTCGACCGCCCGCGCGCCCCGCTCGCGTGCGTACGCCACCGCCGCGTCCAGCAGTTGGGCGGCCAGCCCGGCCCGGCGGTGCCCCGGCTTGACCCAGAAGCACAACACCGACCAGACCCCCTCGCCGGGCGCCGGTTTCAGCTGCCGGGAGCGTTCCAACCGGGGCAGGAAATCCTCCCGCGGCCCGACCGAGACCCAGCCGACCGCGCTGCCGTCGACGTACGCCAGCAGGCCGGGCTCGCGACCGGCGCGGACCAGTTCGTGCAACGCCGCGGTGTTGCCGCCGTTGTCCCAGCCGGCCTTGGTCTCGGCCGGTGTCTGCCGGAACCACATGCAGGCGCACTGGCGCACCACGCCGCGACCGAACAGCTCGGCCAGGTCTGGCCAGCGGTCGGCGGTGACGGGCGTGATGGTCACGGTCCCGGGGCCCACGGTCATGGCGGGTGTCTACCACCGCGGCCCGACAGTTTCCCGACCACGCCCGTCGACCGGGTGTCGGCCGGAACCTACGCGGCCGGCTGCTGCGCCCCGGTCAGGAACTCGCGCCGGGCCTCCACCGCGGTGTCGGAGTTGTCGGTGAAGATGCCGTCCACGCCGAGCGAGAAGAACAGCTCGTCCTCGGCGAACGCGTTGCCGTAGCCGGTCGGATCGGTGCCGCGCTGGAAGTCGGCCGGCTGGAACGTGTTCTCGTTCCGGAACGTGTAGGGGTGCACGACCAGCCCGGCCCGGTGCGCGTCCCGGACCAGCGTGGTCGGCGCGAGCAGGTGGTTGGTCGCGTCCCGGGGCACGATCATGTTCTTGTCCGGGCCGATGCCGGCGGCGTACCGGGCCACGCCACGAAGGCCGAGCGGCGTGATGAGGTCGGCGTAGGTGCGCGGGTCACCGGCGGCGACGAAGTCGTACGGCGCTCCGGTGGCCGACAGCAGCTGCACCTCCGGCACCCGCAGCTGCCGGTGCAGCGCGATCAGGTTGCCCACCTCGAACGACTGCACGAACACCTTGGCGCCCGGCCGGTTCAGCCCGTTGGCGTTCAGCGTGCGGACCAGGCCCGGCTCCAGCGGCAGCCCGATCGACCGGAAGAACGTGGGGTGCTTGGTCTCCGGGTAGATCCCGATCTCCCGGTGGAACTGCTGGCTGGCCCGCTTCGCCAGGTCGATGACCTGCTGGAAGGTCGGGATCTGGTACCGCCCGTCGTACAGCGTGTTGTGCTGCCGGACGGCCGGGATGCGCTCCTTGGCCCGCAGTGTCCGCAGCTCGGCGAGCGTGAAGTCGGTGGTGAACCAGCCGGTGGTGCTGACCCCGTCGATCACCTTGGTGGTGCGCCGGGACGCGAACTCGGGGTGGTCGGCGACGTCGGTGGTCTGCGAGATCTCCGGCTCGTGCCGGGCCACCAGCACACCATCCTTTGTGGACACCAGGTCTGGCTCGATGTAGTCGGCGCCCAGTTCGATCGCCAACTGGTACGAGCCGAGCGTGTGCTCCGGCCGGTACCCGGCGGTGCCGCGGTGCCCGATGATCAGCGGGGCGATCGTGTGCTGCTGGCTGGCGGCCGCCGGCCCGGCCGTCGCCGACCCGGACGCGGTCAGCGCGCCGAGCGCCAGCGCCGACGTGGCAGCCAGCGCGACCAGCCGGGTGGGAATGCGGGGCAGTGCCATACGCCCTCCTCAGATCCGGGACCTGCGAACACCACCATCCCAGGACATCCACCTATCCCGGAAGCAAACGGCACGTATGCCCCAGCTGAACGCCGCGCGTTGCTCGCACCGGGCAGCTATGCTTTACCTATGACGGTTGAAGTAAAGGGTTCTGGGCGCCGCCGGTCCGGCCAGCCCAAGCCGCCGCGGTCCACCCGGGTATCCCGGAAGAACCAGATTACGATTCCGGCGGCGGTGCTACAGGCCACCAACCTCAAGCCGGGCGATCTCCTGGAGATCGTCGCCGTCGGGCCTGGCACGATCGAGTTCCGCCGCTACCAGAGCCGGTTCTCCGACGTGGTCGGTACGCTTCCGGGTTTCGAGCAGGATGTCGACGTGGAGGCATCCCGTGATCAGTGGAGTTGATGGATGCCGGCGGTTGTGCTGGATACCAACATCGTTGTCGCACTGCTGAGCTCAACAGACACGCTGCACGGCGTGGCGCGCGTCGCGGTGGAGGAACGAGAAGCTGACGGGGCGACGTTCGAGCTGTCCGCGGTTTCCTGGGCCGAGCTGCTGACCGGCGCGCTACGCCGTGGTCCGGCAGCTGTCGACGCGCTGGAGGCCTTTGTCAGCGCGTCCATCGACGACGTCGTCCCGGTCGACATGGCCGTCGCCGCACAGGCCGCCGCGCTGCGGGCCAAGGACCTGACGCTGCGGATGCCGGACGCGCTGGTGTTGGCCACCGGCCACCGGCCCGGGGTGGACGCCGTGCTGACCGGGGACAAGCGCCTGGCGAAGCACGCGAGCGATCTCGTCGAGGTGATCGGGTGAGGGTTGTCGTGGTCGGGGGTGGGGCGCGGGAGCATGTGCTCTGCCTGGCGCTGGCAGCGGATCCGGCGGTGACGCAGCTGGTGGTTACCTGGACGGCTGCCCGGCTCCGGTCGTTGCGGCAGATCGAACGCTAGTCTTGAGCGATGAGCGGAGAGGTCACGGAGCGGAGGCGGCGTCGGCGCAGCCGGGTCTCCCGGCATCACCAGATCACGGTGCCGGCTGCGATTCTCGACGCGGCGCACATTGGCCCGGGCGACGAGGTCGACTTCGCGACTGATGGCGATGGCCGGATTGTTGTCACCCGGTTTCGTGATCCACTTGAAGATCTGATCGGGTCCGCTCCGGGGCTGTCGGCTGCCACCGACTTGGAGAGCCTGCGGGACGAATGGGAGCGCTAGTCCTCGACAGCAGCGTGGTGATCGCGCTGTTCGATACCAAGGATGTCCACCACGAGCAGGCGGCTGCCGAGGTGCGGCGTTGGCGTGCTGCCGGCGGCTCGTTCGTACTGCCGGCGACCGTGGTGTCTGAGGTGCTGGTCGGTGCCCACCGGCAGAGTACGGAGACCGTGACGCATCGGCGGCAACAACTGCGGGACACGTTCGGCCCGATCCGGGTCGTGGATGAGGACGTCGCGGTCACCGCCGCCCGGCTCCGGGCGAGCCACGGCTCCCTGCGGCTGCCGGACGCGCTGATCCTTGCGGTAGCCATGGTCGACGGCGCTGAACGGATCTTGACGGCGGACAAGCGGTGGGCCGCGGTGGACCAGCGGGTCACGGTGATCTGATGCGGGTTGTGGTGGTCGGGGGTGGGGCGCGGGAGCATGCGCTCTGCCTGGCGCTGGCAGCGGATCCGGCGGTGACGCAGCTGGTGGCCGCGCCGGGGAACGCCGGCATCGGGATGGTGGCCGAGCAGCGGCCGCTCGACGTGGCCAGTCCGGCGGCGATCGCCGAGCTCGCCGGTGAGGTGCGGGCCGACCTGGTGGTGATCGGGCCGGAGGTGCCGCTGGTGGCCGGCGCGGCGGACGCGGTCCGCGCGCGGGGTATCGCCTGCTTCGGCCCGTCCCGGGCGGCGGCCCGGATCGAGGGGTCGAAGGCGTTCGCCAAGGATGTGATGGCCGCCGCCGGGGTGCCGACCGCGGCCGCCCGGGTCTGCCACACCCCTGCCGAGGCGGCCGCCGCGCTGGACGAGTTCGGCCCGCCGTACGTGGTGAAGGACGATGGGCTGGCCGCCGGCAAGGGCGTCGTCGTCACGTCCGACCGGGCGGCCGCGCTGGCGCACGCGGGGCGCTGCGAGCAGGTGCTGGTCGAGGAGTACCTGGACGGCCCGGAGGTCTCGCTGTTCTGCGTGACCGACGGGACGGCGATCGTCCCGCTGCTGCCGGCGCAGGATTTCAAGCGGATCGGCGACGGCGACACCGGGCCGAACACCGGCGGCATGGGCGCGTACGCCCCACTGCCCTGGGCGCCGGCCGACCTGGTGGACGACGTGCTGGCCGGTATCGTCCGGCCGACCGTCGTCGAGCTGGCCCGCCGCGGCGCCCCGTTCGCCGGGCTGCTCTACGCCGGGCTGGCGTTGACCGCGACCGGCCCGCGGGTGATCGAGTTCAACGCCCGGTTCGGCGACCCGGAGACGCAGGTGGTGCTGCCGCTGCTGGAGACGCCGCTGGCCGGGCTGCTGGCCGCGGCGGCCACCGGCACGCTGGCCGCGCACCCGCCGCTGATCTGGCGGGCCGGCGCCGTGGTGACGGTGGTGCTCGCCGCCGCCGGCTATCCCGGCACGCCCCGGGTCGGCGATGTGCTCACCGGCGCCGACCTGCCCGGCGTGCTGCATGCCGGCACCCGGCGCCGCGACGACGGCGCGGTGGTCAGCGCCGGCGGCCGGGTGCTGTCCGTGGTCGGCACCGGCTCCGACCTGCACCAGGCCCGGGCCGCGGCGTACGAGCTGGTCGGCCGGGTCGGCCTGGCCGGCGGCCGGTACCGCACCGACATCGCCAGCCGCGCCCTCGCCGGCGAGGTCGCCGTCCCGGTCTGACCAGGCCGTCCTGGCGATCCAGGCGGCCGAGGAACCTCCCGGTCGGGTCGTCGCGTGTAGTCCGCGTGACGATACGGAGCATCCGGTGAACGGGGACATCCGGTGAGCGGGGACTGGGAGCGTGACTTTGTCGACTACGTCGGCGCCCGGTCCCACGTCCTGCGCAATACCGCCTACCTGCTCTGCGGCGATTGGCACCGGGCCGAAGACCTGACCCAGATCGCGCTGGCCAAGCTGTACGTGGTGTGGCGGCGGATCGGGCACCAGGAGAGCGTCGACGGGTACGCCCGGCAGGTGCTGGTGCGCACCTTCCTGGACGAACGGCGGCGGCCGTGGCGGCGTGAGCACGTCGCCGCCGAGTTGACCGACCGGCCCGCCGCGGCCGATCCCGTCGACGACCGGGTCGACCTGCTCGCCGCGCTGCGCCGGCTGCCGCGCACCCAGCGGGCCGCGGTGGTGCTGCGGTACTGGGCCGACCTGAGCGTGGCGGAGACCGCGGCCGCGCTCGGCATCCGGGAGGGCACCGTGAAGAGCGCCTCGTCGCGTGGGTTGTCGGTGCTGCGCGAGGTCCTGCAGGGCTCGCGACCCGGCGAGCCCGCGCCGGACCCCGCCATGACCAGGGAGTGATTGTGATGGACGAGCAACACGACGACGGCGCGCAGCTGCTTCGCGCTGAGCTGGACCGGCTGGTCGCGGCGCCACCGCCGGTCGGCTTCACCGGCGCGGACGCGGTGCTGGCCGGGCGGCGCCGGCGCCGGACCAGGCTGACCGGGGCTGGCGTAACGGCGATCGGTGCCGTCGTGGCGATCCTGCTGCCGGTACTGGTGCTCGGCCGGTCGCCGGCCACCGGCCCGCAGCCCACGGGGTCGGGCGTACCTGGCTACTCGCAGGCCGACCTCCAGCGGCTCACCCGCGAGTGCGCGGCGAAGACCTACGATCTCGTCCCGGTCGGGCCGTCCGGGACGACGAGATCGCGCCTCCGCCTGGCCGACCTGCGGGCCTACAACGTCATCAAGGACGCGCTGGGCACCCTGGTTCTCATCTACGGGCCGAACGCCGTGCTCAGCTGTGGCCTGGACGTGGGCATCCCGGTCGCCCTGAGCTTCAACCACACCCACCTGTTCGCCAAACCCGGACTGCCGGACTGGCTTCCCGGACCGGTCGCCCTCGACTACGCGGCCGTGGGGGACGGCAGCCTCAGCCGGCACGTACCCGCGATCGGGGAGTACGCCGGCCGGGTCACCAGCGATGTGGTGCGGGTGAGGGTCGAGTTCGGCCCGGATACCGCCACCGTGCCGGTGGTGAACGGGACGTACCTGGTCCGGTTCCTGAATCCCGTCCGCAGTAAGCCCGGTCCGCCGATGCTGCCGGTCCGGATCCGCGGCTACGACGCGGCCGGACGGCTGGTCGGGACGGCCGGTGATGTGTTGTCGAAGGGCTGCCGGCTGCTTCCGGACGGCTCGCTGCTCGGCGGTGGGACGCGGAAACCCGGCGAGCGCTGCACACCTGCGCTGCGCTGGCACTGACCCGCCGGCGCGGGCCGGCCGGACGTACCTGTCCGGTCGGCCCGCGCCGCCAGTAGGGCCCGGGCCAGGCGTGCTGCCCGCCGGCCGGTCGCCGGCTCCGCGGCGCCCTGGCGCTGACCGGCCGGCCACCGTCTAATCGGCAGGACCGTGCAACCTCCGGCCGGTCCGCCTCCGTGACTAACCCGGCTGGGAGAGCACCGCCGGCAACCGGGTGACCGGGCCGGCCGGGCGGAGGAGGTGGGCGGTGCCGCGAGGAGCGGACGACCGCGACGAGGCGTTCGGCGCCTACGTCGCCGGCCGGGCCGACGCGATGCGGTCGACCGCGTACCTGCTCTGCGGGGATTGGCACCTCGCCGAGGACATCGTCCAGAACGCGTTCATCAAGCTGTACGCGGCCTGGTACCGCGTCGTCCGGCACGAGGTGCTGGACGGGTACGTACGTCGCATCGTCGTGCGGACGTACCTGGACGAGCGGCGGCGGGGCTGGCGCCGGGAGCGGGCCACCGAGTCGCTGCCGGAGACCGCGGCGGTGCCGGTTGGCGATCCGGAGAGCCGCATCATGCTGCTGCGGGCGCTGGCGGCGGTGCCGCCCCGGCAGCGCGCGGTGCTGGTGCTGCGGTTCTGGGAGGACCTGGACATCGCCGCGACCGCCCGGCTCCTCGGTTGCTCGACCGGCACCGTCAAGAGCCAGACCAGCCGTGGGCTGGACGCCCTGCGTACGGCGCTGGATCTGGCCGAAGCCACTGCGCAGAACGAGGAGATGGCGTGACCGCGATGGACGAGCTGGACGTGAAGGCGGAGTTCAGCCGGCTGGTCGAGGCCAGGCCGCCGCTGCCGGAGAGCCTGGATCCGGGCCGGCTGATGAGCCGCGGGCAGCGGATCGAGCACCGCCGGCACGCGGCCTGGGCCGGCGCCGCCGCGGCGCTGACCGCGGCCGCGCTGGTGGCCATGACCCTGGGCATGCAGGCACTGGTGGGCGGCCAGCCCGGCCCGGCCCGGGTAGCGGCGCCGACGACCACCCGGATCGCGCCACCCACCGCGGTCAGGACCACACCCACGCCGGTCACCTTGCCGCGGCTCAGCGAGGCTGAGACGTGCCCGGAGCGGACGAGCACCGACTACCCGCCGGGGACCAGCGCCCGCGGCGCCGGGCTCCCGTCCGGGGCGGCCGTCCGGGCCGCGGCGCTGGCCGCCGCGCCGCGGCTCCTCCCCGGCGCCCGGGTGACGCATGTCAAGACATGGGAGTCCAGAGTGGACCCCCGGTCCGGCGAGCCGCGGGTCGTTGTCTGGTTCGACCTGGTCAGCCAGGGTGGCCCGGGCGGCTTCGGGTTCGAGATCTACCCGTTCCGCGGGGCGACCGCGGCGGCGCTGGCCAGCTGGGACTTCACGGCCCGGCCGTACAGCAACTGCACGGCGGCGCGGCGGCGGGCCGAGCCCAACGGCTCGGCCGGCCTCGTCTATGTCAAGCCGCTCGGTGACTACGCGAAGTATCCCAACGGGGCAAGGGGTCAGGCCTCGTACTACGACCGCCGCGGCGTGCAGGTCAACGTCGACACCGTTCCCTGGGCCTACTCGGCACTGCTGGCGGCCGAGCTGCACAACCCGGACCTGGGCGTGCCCGACCCGCCGGCCACCCGGCAGACGCTGCCGATGACGCCGGACCAGGCCTACCAGTTCGCCCGGCTGGTGAGTCAGCTCCCGCTCAGCTCCTGAGCACCCGGCCGCGCCGGCCCCGGACACCTGCCGGGGCCGGCGCGGTCGCGCGCGGGACCGGGAACGCGGTCCCGCTCCCGCCGGGTACGGCGGCCGGCCGGCGGTAGGGGAGGATGGCCGGTGTGATTGACCGGTACACGCTGCCCGAGATGGGCGAGGTCTGGAGTGAGGCGCACAAGTACGCGCTCTGGTGCCGGGTGGAGACGCTGGTGCTCGAGGCGCACGCGGCGGCCGGCACCGTGCCGGCGGACGTGGTCGAGCCGGTGCGGGCCGCGCCACCGCCGACCCCGCAGGCGGTCGAGGAAGTGGAGGCGGTCACCCAGCACGACGTGATCGCTTTCCTCACCGCCTGGGCGGACAACACCGAGCCGCGCTCCGCGGCCGCGTACGTCCACTTCGGACTCACCTCGTCCGATCTGCTGGACACGGCGCTGGCGGTGCAACTGGTCGAGGCGAGCGACGTGCTGCTGGCCAAGGCGGACGCGCTGGTGGCCGCACTGCGCGATCTGGGCCTGGCCCACCGGGACACGTTGCGGGTCGGCCGGACGCACGGCATCCACGCGGAACCGGACTCGTTCGGCCACCGGATGGCCGACTTCGCCTTCGGGCTGGCCCGGTCCCGGGACCGGTTGCGCCGGGCCCGGGAGGCCGTGGCGGTCGCGAAGATCTCCGGTGCGGTCGGCACCTATTCCAATGTGGACCCTTCGATCGAGCGGGCCGTCGCGGTGGCGCTGGGCCTGCGTCCGGCGGACGTGGCCACCCAGGTCGTGTTGCGCGACGGCATCGCCGAGTGGGTGTCCACTCTGGCCATCATCGCGACGGTCTGCGAGGCGGTGGCGCTGGAGGTGCGGCACGGCCAGCGGACCGAGCTGCGCGAGCTGTCCGAGGCGTTCGGCGCCGGCCAGAAGGGGTCGAGCGCGATGCCGCACAAGAAGAACCCGATCCTGTCCGAGCGGATCTGCGGGCTGGCCCGGATGGCGCGTGGCTACGTGACGCCGGTGCTGGAAGGCATCCCGCTCTGGCACGAGCGGGACATCTCGCATTCCTCGGTGGAGCGGGTCGCGCTGCCGGACGCCGCGATCGTCACCGACTACCTGCTGCAGTCGACCCGCCGGCTGGTCACCGGCCTGGTCGTCTATCCGGACCGGATGCGGGCCAACCTGGAGTCCACCGGCGGATTGGTCTACACCTCCGCGGTGCTGCTCGATCTGGTCGCGTTCGGACTGTCCAGAGAGGACGCGTACGCGCTGGTGCAGGCGGCCGCGATGGAGACCTGGGACACCGGCACGCCGTTCCGGGCCGCGCTGCTGGCCCGGGCCAAGGAGGCCGGCATCGATCTCCCGGCGGCCCGGCTGGACGAGGTGATGAACCCGGAGCGGTACGTGGCCCGCCTCGGCCCGGTGTTCGACCGCCTCGCCGAGCTCACCTGACCTGGGCTGGCCCCGGAGCCGGCCCGGCTACAACCGCAGTGGCTTGATCGGGGCGGCCATCAGCGACGGGTCGTTGCGCCAGTCGACGCCCGGCACATCCACGTACAGCTCGATCTCGTTGCCGTCCGGGTCGGCGATGTAGAGGCTGTGCGAGACCGTGTGGTCGCTGGCGCCGAGCACCGGGGTGCCGGTCTCGTTCAGCCGCCGCAGCGCGTCCCGCAGTTCGTCGTCGGTGTCGCCGACCTTCAGCCCGAAGTGGTACATGCCCAACCGGCGACCCGCCGGCAGCGCCGCGGCGTCCGGCCCGACCTCGATCAGCAGCAGCTCGTGGTGGGTCCGCCCGGACGGTGCGGAGAACGCGGCGATCGGCACGTTGGCCCGGTCGGCCGGCTCCGGCACGATCTGCCGCCAGCCCAGCACGTCCCGGTAGAACGCGGCCGAGCGCTGCACGTCGCGTACGTAGAGGACGACATGTCCCAGTTCCTTGATTTCCATGGAACCGACGGTAACCGGCTTCAGTTGAGAGTTCAAGTATCCGTTCGTATGATGGACCGGTGACCGACCCGCGCTGGCTGGACGACGAGGAGCAGCAGACCTGGCGGACCTTCCTGGCCGCCAACCAGTTGCTGCGCGAGGCGCTGGAGCGGCAGCTGCAGCGGGACGCCGGGATGCCGCACGCGTACTACCAGATCCTGGTGGTGCTGTCCGAGACGCCCGGCCGGTCGATGACCATGAGCGAGCTGGCCCAGCTGGTGCGCTCGTCGCCGAGCCGGCTCTCGCACGCGGTGGCCAAGCTGGAGGAGCTGGGCTGGGTGCGCCGGGCCCGGCACGCCCGGGACGGCCGCAGCACCCTCGCCTCGCTCACCGACGCCGGCTTCGCCGCGCTCGAAGCCGCCGCGCCCGGGCACGTCGAGCAGGTGCGCAGCGCGCTGTTCGATCCGCTCAGCCGGGAGCAGGTGGGCCAGCTGCGGGAGATCTTCCAGGCCGTGCTGGACAAGCTCGGCCCGGCCGAGCCCTGCTGACGGCACCGCCCGGCCCCGGCCGACCGCGTTCGGCGGACCGTTTGGCAGACTCAGCCACATGGTTGCGCAGGAGCTCGTCCACCTCGGTCCGGGCCAGGAGGGATGACGCGGATGCGCTCGTTCGGCAGCGACAACCACGCCGGCATTCACCCGGACGTGCTGGCCGCGATCGCGGCGGCCAACGTTGGCGATCACGTGGCGTATGGCGACGATCCGCTGACCGCCGCGGCCGAGGAGCTGTTCCGGCAGCACTTCGGCCCGCAGGCGCGGCCGTACTTCGTGTTCAACGGCACCGCGGCGAACGTGCTGGGCCTGCAGTCGGTGCTGCGGCCGTACCAGGCGGTGATCTGCGCGGCCGCCGCGCACATCAGCACCGATGAGTGCGGAGCGCCGGAGCGGTTCCTCGGCAGCAAGCTGATCGACGTCCCCACCCCGGACGCGAAGCTGACCGTCGCGGCGATCGACGCGGTGGCGAGCGGCTGGGGCGACCAGCATCACGTCCAGCCGCGGGCGGTGTCGATCACCCAGAGCACCGAGCTCGGCACCCAGTACTCGCTGGACGAGGTCGCCGCGATCGCCGACTGGGTGCACGCGCACGACATGGTGCTGCATGTGGACGGCGCCCGGCTGGCCAACGCGGCCGCCGGGCTGGGGGTCGACCTGGCCGCGGTCAGCACCGGCTGCGGCGTCGACGTGCTGTCCTTCGGTGGCACCAAGAACGGCGGGCTGGGCGCCGAGGCGGTGGTGGTGCTGCGGCCCGGGCTGGCCGAGGACTTCAAGTTCCTGCGCAAGCAGGGGATGCAGCTCGCGTCCAAGATGCGGTACGCGGCGGCGCAGTTCAGCGCGCTGCTGACCGACGACCTGTGGCGGCGCAACGCGGAGCACTCGAACCGGATGGCGCAGCGGCTCGCCGCCGCCGTCTCCGATGTGGACGGGGTGCGGGTGACCCAGCCGGTACAGGCCAACGCTGTGTTCGCGATCGTGCCGCCGGCCGCGGTGCCGGTGCTGCAGGCCGAGTACCCGTTCTACGTCTGGGACCAGCGCACGTCCGAGGTCCGCTGGATGACCTCGTTCGACACCGGCGAGGCCGACGTGGACGGGTTCGCCGCCGCGATCCGCCGGGTGGTGGGCGCGCTGGCCCCGGCCGACCGGACCGCCGGTGAACTGTCCGGCGCCGTCCATTTCGGTCGCCGCTAACCGCGCGACACCTGCCGGCCGTCTCCCCGCCAGGCGACTGCCACGTGTCGGTTTCCTGCCCAACACGATCCGGACGTCCGGCCCTGCCAACCTGATCTCGTGCGCGTGGCGGTAGTCGCGGAAACCTTCCACCCGGTTGTCAACGGCGTGACGAACTCGGTCACCCGGGTGTTGGAGCACCTCGCCGGAGCCGGCCATGCCGCGCTGGTGATCGCGCCGGAGCCCGGCCCGGTCTGGTTCCGCGGGGTTCCGGTGGTGCGGGTGCCGTCGTTCCGGCCACCCATGTACCGGTCCGTCCACATCGGACGGCCGGGTGTTCCGCTGGCCGCGGTGCTGGCCGACTTCGGTGCGGACCTGGTGCACCTGGCCTCCCCGGCGCTGCTCGGCTACGCCGGCGCCCGGGCCGCCGCTGAGCTTGGCATCCCGGCGGTCGCGGTGTTCCAGACCGACCTGGCCAGCTACCTGTCGTGCTACCACCTGCGGCCGATCCGGTCGTTCGTCTGGCAGCACCTGCGCCGGCTGCACGGGCTGTGCGCGCTGACCCTGGCGCCGTCCACCGCGACCGTCTGGCAGCTGCGCCGGCACGGCATCACGCCGGTGACCCGCTGGGGCCGCGGCGTGGATGTCGCCGCCTTCAGCCCGGCGCACCGCAGCGAGGCGCTGCGCCGGGTGCTCGCCCCGGGCGGCGAGGCCATCGTCGGCTACGTCGGCCGGCTCGCCCCGGAGAAGCGGGTGCACCTGCTCCGCCCGGTCAGCAGGCTGCCCGGGGTCCGGCTGGTCGTGGTCGGCGATGGGCCGTCCCGGTCCACTGTGGAACGCCGGCTGCCGGATGCCACCTTCCTCGGCTTCCGGGGCGGCCGGGAGCTGTCCGAGCTGTACGCCTCATTCGACGTGTTCGTGCACCCGGGCGCCGAGGAGACGTTCTGCCAGGCGGTGCAGGAGGCGCTGGCGTCCGGGGTGCCGGTGATCGCGCCGGCCACCGGCGGCCCGCTGGACCTGGTCCGGCACGGCGAGAACGGCTGGCTCTGGTCCGGTGCCGACCCCGACCTGCTCGCCGATCAGGTGGCCTCGCTGCTCGCCGACCCGGTGCTGCGCGAGACCATGCGGCTGCGCGCCCGGGCCTCCGTCCTCGGTCGCAGCTGGGCCAGCATCGGCGACGAGCTGCTCGCCCACTACCGCGCCGTGCTCGCCGCCGACCGGCCCCATCCGGGCCGCGCCCACGAGCCGGCCGCATGACCGGCGGGCCGGTGCCGCTGGTGGTGAGCGTGCACGACGTGGCGCCGGCGACGGCGGCGGAGACCCGGCAGTGGTGCGCCGCGCTGGACCGGCGGGGCGTCCCGGCCTCGCTGCTGGTGGTGCCCGGGCCGTGGCGATCGCCGGTGCTGCCGCGGGATCCCGGCCTGGTCCGCTGGCTGGCCGGGCGGGCCGCCGGCGGGGACGAGATCGTCCTGCACGGCTGGGCGCACCAGGCCGGCCCGGCCGGCTCGCCGGTGCGCCGGCTGGTCGCCGCGGCGGTGGCCCGGGGCGCGGCCGAGTTCGCCGCGCTGGACGAGCATGCCGCGCACCGCCGGCTGGTCGCCGGCGCCGGCGTGCTCGCCGACCTCGGCCTGCCGGCGGTCGGCTTCACCCCGCCCGGCTGGCTGCAGTCGGCCGGCACGATCCGGGCGCTGCGCCGGCTCGGCTTCCACTACACGACCAGCCACCTCGGCGTGCACGACCTGCACTCCGGCGGGTTCCGGCCCGCCATCGCGCTCTCGCACCGGCCCGGTGCGGCCGGCGAGCGGCTCGGCGCCGTGCTGCTGCCGGCCGGCGCGCGCCTCGCCGCCGCCCGCGGCCGGCCGATCCGGATCGCGCTGCACCCCGCCGACCTGGGCCGTCCGGGTCTGCAGCGGGTCACCCTCGACGCCATCGACGACGCCCTGGCCGGCGGCGCCCGGCCGTGCACCTACGCCGCTCTGCTCGCCCGCCCGGCCACGGTCGTCGGGTAGCCCGCGGTGCGCCCGACCCAGACCCGCCGCCGGCCGGCGGCCCGGGTCTCCCGCATTGCCGACGCCGCGCCTCGGGTGGTGACCGGGGCGCCACCCGTGGCCGGTCAGCGACGCACCAACCCTCGCGGGCCGGCCGTCCAGGCTTGCCGCGTTGCCGGCGGTGGGGCTCGGCGGGCCGGGCTGTTGCCCATGGTCGGCCGGCGGTGTGAGCCGGCCGGCGGTGCGGGATCTCGGGTGCGGCCCGGGTGGCCGGCCGAGCCGCGATGTACCGGGTGGCCGGGGGTGGTCGGATGAGGATCGTGCAGCTGGCGAACTTCTACTCGCCGACGTCGGGTGGGCTGCGCACGTCGCTGGAGGAGATCGGGCGCCGGTACGGCCCGCTCGGGCATGACCGGGTGCTGGTCGTGCCCGGGGTCGCCGACCGGGACGAGCGGACGCCGGCCGGCCGCCGGATCACCCTGCGCAGCCCGGCGCTGCCCGGCGGGGTGTACCGGGTGCTGCTGCACCGGCGCCGGGTGCTCGACCTGCTCGACCTGCTCCGCCCGGACGTGCTGGAGGTCAGCGACAAGCTCTGCCTCAGCTGGCTGGCGCCGTGGGCCTGGGCCCAGGCCGTGCCGGCGGTGCTGTTCTCGCACGAGCGGCTGGATGCGATCCTGGCCGACCGGGTGCCGGCCTGGTTCCCGCTGGCGCCGGCCGCCGACCGGATCAACCTGCGGCTGTCCCGGTCGGTGCAGCAGGTGGTGGTCGCGTCCCGGTACGCCCGGGCCGAGTACGACCGGGCAGCCGCGCCCAACGTCCGGCTCGTCCCGCTCGGCGTCGACCTGGACATGTTCCGCCCCGGTCCGGTCGCGCGGCCCGGTGCCGGTCGGTCGATCCAGCTGGTCACCGTCGGGCGGCTGTCCCGGGAGAAACGGCCCGAGCTGGCGATCGAGGCGCTGCGGCTGCTACGGGCGGACGGTCTGCCGGCCGGGCTGCTGATGATCGGCGACGGTCCACTTCGGATGAGCCTGGTCCGGCAGGCGGCCGGCCTCCCGGTCCGGTTCCTCGGGCACGTGGCCGATCGGCGCGGGGTCGCCCGGCTGGTCGCGGCTGCCGACATCGCGCTGGCGCCGTGCCCGGTCGAGACGTTCGGCCTGGCCGTGCTGGAGGCGCTGGCCGGTGGAACCCCGGTGGTGGTCCCGGCCGTCGGCGCGGCGGCCGAACTGCTCGGGTCGCCGGAGTCCGGTGCGATCACCGACGGGACGGCCGCCGGCCTGGCCGCCGGCGTACACGCGCTGCTGGACGTGCCGGCGGCCACCCGCCGGGCCGCCGCGCGGGCCCGGGCCGCCGACTTCCCCTGGTCGGCGACGGTCGCCGGCCTGCTCGCGGCCCACGCGGCCGCCGGCGCGGCGCCCCGCACCGGCTCAGCCCCGCCCGGCGTCGGTGCCCGTGATCGGGTGTCGGGTGTGCTGGGCCGGCTTACCCGGGCCGGATAACGAAGTCCTCGATGACCGGGTTGGCGAGCAGCCGCTCGGCCAGCTCGGCGACCCGGGCGTCATCGAGCGCCCCGTCGATCTCCAGCTCGAAGTGCTTGCCCTGGCGGATGCTGCGGACCCCGCTGTACCCCATCCGCCCCAGTGCCCCGAGGATCGCCTGCCCCTGCGGGTCGAGGATCTCCGGCTTGAGCATGACGTCGACGACCACGCGTGGCACTCGGTCTCCCAGGACTCGGCTGGCTTCCAGGCGCGAGCCTAACGCGACCGGCGGCCCGGCCCGGTGCCACCGCGCCCGGCGCGACCAGTGGCCCCGTCAGTTGCCGCCCACCAGCACCGGCCGAGCCTGCCGGACCGGCAGCGCCAGCGGCGGGCTCGCCGTCGTGGTGGTGCCGGCGATCGGCTGGAACGGCTGCCCGCCCACCGCGAACTCGGCCGTCCAGGTCAGCGTCACCGACACGGCCGCCGTCGCCGGATGCCGGTAGACATGCCCGACCCGCCCGCCGCCGGCGGTCACCGTCCGCTCGGTACCGTCCCCGAACCGCCAGCGGTACGAGACGATCCGCGGCCGGATCCGCACCTGCCGGCCGAGCAGCACGACCGTCTGCTCCCCCTCGCCGAGCACCACGCAGGACCGCCCGGCCGGGTCCCCGCAGGAGAAGAACGTCTGCAGGTTGACCAACGTCCAGTTCCGCGGATCGGTCCGGATTCCACCGCGGTACAGCGGTAACTCCCGGAACGCCCGCAACACCAGATCCTGCGTTACTACGGCAGCCGCCTGCCCACACAACGCCTCAACCTGCGCCGGCACGGCAACCCCCTGCGCCACCGCCTCCGCCCGCGCATCCAAACAAGCCGCAACCACAGGATCCACTTTCAGGTTAGGTGGATCCGTTGGTTGCGGTCGGTCTTGTTGTCTTTGGCGGTCTGATAGTTCGATCGATACATGTCCCTCTGTTGCGTCAACGCAGCTCGCTTCGGGCGATGTGACATCGCAAGGGTCGCGCGGCGCGCCTTCCGCTGACCTGGGCACACCGACAAATATCGCAAAGGCAACAGCGGACAGTAGGACTGACCGTACTCGCGGGTTCCGGTATTTCATCTTGCCACCTGCAGTTTGGCAGTGGACCAGACCCTGCTGATCATACGTAGCGTCAGGAGCAGCTTTGCGGATCTCTCCGCCGGCACTGACGATCGCTTACCGGCCCCGTCGACTACCGTTCTCGCGCCTCGATCATAGGTCAGTAGCACTGAGGCCAACTTTCCCCCCGTAAAATTCTGAACCTTCGCTCTGATGAGGGTGTACCGACCGTTCTCAATGTGGCCTCCCGTGGCAGAGAAGCGATCGATACCGTTCGCTAGCGCAGTACAACTAACACAGTTGCCGAGGCTCCGGAACGACTCTGTGTTTCCGGTTTGGTAGGCGTAGTCGAGTGCCGTTAGCCAGTAGCGGGCGAAGGCTTCGGCGCCGGTGGGGGAATCGGCTTGGGCTGCTGGCGGCATCGGTGGTGGTGCCGGCGTGGAGCTCGGCGCGGCCGTCGGGCTGGCGGTCGGTGGCGGGCTGGGCTCGGGGTCATGAGTGCAGGCCGCAGCCGTGGCGGCGAACACCGCCACCAGCGTGGCCAGAACAACCTTGATACGCACGAAGCAGACTGTAGGCGTTCAGACCGACCGCGCCGAGAGTAAATCAACAGCCTGTGGATAACGCGCCAGTGCCTGTGGATAACTCCTACACAGGCGGCAGCAGTACGCCCGGGTTCAGCAGTCCGGCGGGGTCGAAAGCCGACTTCACGGCCCGCATCGCGGCGATCTCCACCGGCGATCGGGAGAGCCCCAGCCAGTGTGCCTTGGCCCGGCCGACGCCGTGCTCCGCGCTGATGCTGCCGCCCAGGTCGGTAACGACCTGCAGCACCGCGTCGGTCACCGGTTCGGCCACCGGGATCGCATCCAGGATGTTCACGTGCAGGTTGGCCTCGGCCAGGTGTCCAAAAAGGATCGTGCGGGCTGCGGGCGCCGCCGCCGATACCGCGGCCCGGATCGCGTCCTCGGCCACCGGCAGCGTGGCCGGCGGCACCGCGACATCCAGCTTCACCGGTGTACCGGCCGCATTGATCGCCTCTGAATGTGCTTCCCGATATCGCCAGAGTGAAGCACGGCCGGCCGGATCGGTGGCGACGGCGACGTCCCGGACCTCCGGCAGCCCGTCCAGCGCGGCGCCCAGCGCGTCGGTCGGATCGTCCCAGCCGGCGCATTCGAGTAGCAGGTACGAGGCATGCTCGGTGCCGAACGGCGCCGGCAGCGAGGCATGCTCGCGCACCAGCGCGATCCCGTCCGCGTGCATCAGTTCGGCCGAGGTGAGCGACGTCAGCCGCGACCGGGCCGCGCCGAGCACCCGCTGCGCCGCGGTCGTGCCGTCGACGCCGAGCAGTGCGACCACCCGTGCCGGCAGCAACGGCACCAACCGCAGCCGCACCGCGGTGAGGATGCCGAGCGTCCCCTCGCTGCCGGCGAACAGCCCGGGCAGGTCGTAGCCGGCACTGTCCTTGACCAGGCCGCGATTCCCCACCGGCCGCGGCCCGCCGGCCTCGCGGACGACTCGGGTCCGGGACAGGATCCGCCCGTCCGCCAGCACCGCCTCCACCTCGGTCGCCTGGCCACGGATGGTGCCGTAGCGCAGCACCTGCTCGCCGCCGGCGTTGGTGGCCACCGCGCCGCCGATGGTGGCCGAGTCGCGGGCGGCGAAGTCGAGGCCGAGATCCCAGCCGGCACCGCGGACGTGTCGCTGGATGTCGGCGAGCGTCGCGCCGGCCCCGACGACGACCTGGCCGGCGATCGCGTCCACCGGGCCGAGCCAGGACAACCGGCGCAGCGACAGCACCACCGCACCGGTCACCCCGACCGGAACGGCACCGCCGACCAGCCCGGTGTTCCCACCCTGCGGCACGATCGGCGCGCCGATAGCGGCACACGCGACCACGACCCGGGACACCTGGTCGGCCGAACCGGGGCGCACCACCAGCCTGGCCGCGCCCCGCCAGCGCCCGGTCCAGTCCACTTCGTACGGTGCGGTGAGGTCCGGTTCGAGCAGCACGTGCGATTCGCCGACGATGCTCGTCAGCCGGGCGGCAAACTGATCCACGCTCATCCCCGTTCGGTCTCGGCTCGCGCCGTGTGCGCCGGTTGGCCTACCGCCATCAGGTCCGGGCGGTGAGCACCACGACCAGCACGAGCACCAGGGTGACAGCCGCCCACATGCCGTGCAGCACGCCCGCGCCGGACGAAAGTTCGCCGACGGTCGGGCTGCCGGACACCGCCTGCGGGACAATCGAAGCGGATGCCGCCCGATTGTGCGCACAACGCCGGCCGCGGAGGTAGCCCGTTCGGCCATCTCACCGTAGGGGGTGCCGGCCGGTCGGGACGCCCGGTCACGCCGCGGGCGGTGGGGCGGCGACGCCGGATAGGCTGAGGTCCGTGCCCGTCCGTATCGGTGTTGTGACATTCCCTGGCAGCCTTGACGATCGGGACGCCGCCCGCGCGGTCCGGGTGGCCGGCGCCGAGCCGGTCCCGCTCTGGCATGCGGACGGCGACCTGCACGGCGTCGACGCGGTCGTGCTCCCCGGTGGTTTCTCCTACGGCGACTACCTGCGGTGCGGCGCGATCGCGCGGTTCGCCCCGGTGCTGGCCGCGGTGGTCGACGGCGCCCGCGGCGGCCTGCCGGTGCTCGGCGTCTGCAACGGGTTCCAGGTGTTGTGCGAGGCGCACCTGCTGCCCGGTGCGCTGATCCGCAACGACGTGCGCCGGTTCGTCTGCCGCGACCAGCCGTTGCGACTGGAGAATGCCGGCACCGCCTGGACCGCCGGCTACCCGGCCGGCGGCGAGTTGGTGATCCCGATAAAGAACGGCGAGGGCGGCTACGTCGCCGACGCCCGAACGCTGGACGAACTGGAGGCGGAGAACCGGGTGGTGGTGCGCTACCGCGGCGACAATCCGAATGGGTCCTATCGGGACATTGCCGGGATCTGCAACGCGGCCGGCAACGTGGTCGGCCTGATGCCGCACCCGGAACACGCGATCGACCCGCTCACCGGCCCCGGCACCGACGGCCTGGGCTTCTTCACCTCGGTCATCGGCCGGCTCACCGGCCGGCTCACCGGCAGCGAGCCGGCGCTGGCGGCCGGGGGCCAGCGGTGACCGCGGATACCGTCGAGAACGCCGCCAGGACTCCGGACGAGCCGCAGCCGTATGCCGACCTCGGCCTCAAGCCGGACGAGTACGCGCGGATCCGGGAGATCCTCGGCCGCCGGCCGACCACCGCCGAACTGGCCATGTATTCGGTGATGTGGAGCGAGCACTGCTCCTACAAGTCCTCGAAGGTCCACTTGCGACAGTTCGCGGACCGGGCGCCGAAGTCCGAGCGGCTGCTCGTCGGCATGGGCGAGAACGCCGGCGTGGTCGACATCGGCGGTGGCTGGGCGGTCACCTTCAAGATCGAGTCGCACAACCATCCGTCCTATGTGGAGCCCTACCAGGGCGCGGCCACCGGGGTCGGCGGCATCGTCCGGGACATCCTGACCATGGGCGCCCGCCCGGTCGCCGTGCTCGACCCGCTCCGGTTCGGCCCGGCCGACGCCCCGGACACCGCCCGGGTGCTGCCCGGCGTCATCGCCGGCATCGGCGGCTACGGCAACTGCCTCGGCCTGCCCACGGTCGGCGGCGAGGTCGTGTTCGACCCGACCTACGCCGGCAACCCGCTGGTGAACGCACTCTGCGTGGGCGTGCTGCGGGCGGACGGGATCAAGCTCGCCCAGGCCAGCGGCGCCGGCAACAAGGTCATCCTGTTCGGCGCCAAGACCGGCCGGGACGGTATCGGCGGCGTCTCCGTGCTGGCCTCCGCGACGTTCGCCGGCGACGACTCGGCCGGCTCGGCCCGCCGTCCGTCCGTCCAGGTCGGCGACCCGTTCGCGGAGAAGGTACTGATCGAGTGCTGCCTCGAACTGTACGAGCGTGACCTGGTCACCGGCATCCAGGACCTCGGCGGCGCCGGCTTGTCCTGCGCGACCACCGAGCTGGCCAGCGCCGGCGACGGCGGCATGCGGATCGACCTGACCGTGGTACCGCTGCGCGAGCCGTCCATGGCGCCGGAGGAGGTGCTGGCCAGCGAGTCGCAGGAGCGCATGTGCGCGGTGGTCGAGCCATCCAAAGTGGACGAGTTCCTCGCCGTCTGCGCCAAGTGGGACGTGCTCGCCACCGTGCTGGGCGAGGTCACCGAGACCGGCCGGCTGGAGATCTCCTGGCACGGCGAGGTGATCGTGGACGTCCCGCCGCGCACCGTCGCACACGAGGGCCCGGTCTACGAGCGGCCGATGCGCCGCCCGGCCGACCTCGACCAGCTCCGGGCGTCCACACCGGACGTCCTGACCCGACCGTCCACAGCCGACGAACTGCGGGCCACCTTGCTGCGGCTGGTCGGCTCCCCCAACCTGGCCAGCAAGCGCTGGGTCACCGACCAGTACGACCGGTACGTGCAGGGCAACACCGTGCTCGCCCAGCCAGAGGACGCCGGCCTGATCCGGGTGGACGAGGAGACCGGCCTCGGCGTCGCGGTCAGCACCGACGGCAACGGCCGCTACACCCGGCTCGACCCGTACGCCGGCGCACAGCTCGCGCTGGCGGAGGCGTACCGGAACGTCGCCGCCACCGGCGCCACCCCGATCGCGGTCACCAACTGCCTCAACTTCGGCAGCCCGGAAGACCCCGAGGTGATGTGGCAGTTCGCCGAAGCGGTCCGCGGCCTGGCCGACGGCTGCGCCAGCCTCGGCACCCCGGTCACCGGCGGCAACGTCAGCTTCTACAACTCCACCGGCAGCGTCGCGATCAACCCGACCCCGATCGTCGGCGTGCTCGGCGTGCACCCGGACGTCGCCCGGCGCACCCCGATCGGATTCCCGGCCAGCGGCGCAGTGCTGCTGCTCGGCGAGACCCGGGACGAATTCGGCGGTTCCGAATGGGCGCACGCCATCCACGGCCACCTCGGCGGCCAGCCGCCGGCCGTCGACCTCGACCGCGAGCGCGCCCTCGCCGACGTGCTCGTCAGCGGCGCCCGGCAGGGGCTGCTGGCAGCCGCCCACGATGTGTCCGACGGTGGCCTGGCGCTGACCCTGGTCGAATCCTGCCTGCGCGGCGGCACCGGCGCCACGATCGACGTCGGCACCGCGCCGTTCGTCGCGCTGTTCGCCGAATCCGCCGGCCGGGCCGTCGTCGCCGTCGCCGAGTCCGACCTGGACGCGGTCACCGAACTGGCCACAGTGCACGGTGTGCCGTGGGCCCGGATCGGCACCCTCACCGGCGGCGGCAGCCTCACGGTGACCGGGCTCGGTGACATCCCGCTGGCCGACCTGCGGGCCGCGCACGAGGCCACCCTGCCGGGCCTGTTCGACTGAGCAGCGCCGTGCCGACCCGAGCGGGCCCGGACCGGGCCCGGACCGCGCTGACCGCCCAGACCAACCTCGTCGCCGGCTGGCTCGACACCCTGGACGACGCCGCCTGGGCCGCCCCGTCCGTGCTGCCCGGCTGGAGCGTGACCGTCCTGATCGGACACATCGTCGGCGTGCTGCGCAGCGTGCCGGTGCTGCTCGGTCGGGTCGGTCCAGATCCCGCCCGCCCGCTGGTCGAACACTTCCCGCCGGAAACCGCCGCGCCCAACGAGGCCGACCGGGACGAGGAAGCCGCCGCCTGGGGCACCGCCACCCCCGCCGGCGTCCGGGCCGAATTCGCGGCCGCCGCGGCCGCCGCCGGCACGGCCCTCGGCTCGGCCCGCGACGGCAGCATCGCGGTGCGCCGCGGGCCCGCCGCGGTCGCCGACGTGCTGCTCAGCCGCGTCTGGGAACTCGTCGTGCACGCCGACGACCTGGGCCGCTCGCTGCCCCACCTGCCGGCGCCCGAACTCGACCCCGGTGCCGTCCGGCTCGCCGCCCGCGGCTTCGCCAACCTGCTCGCCGCCCGCGCGCCCGGGCACTCGGTCGAACTCCGGGTGCCGCCGTACGTCGCCGTGCAGTGCATCCCCGGCCCCCGGCACACCCGCGGCACGCCGCCCAACGTGGTCGAGACCGACCCCGTCACCTGGCTGCGGCTCGCCTGCGGCCGGGTCGGCTGGGCCGACCAGGTCGCTACCGGCACCGTCCGGGCCAGCGGCGAACGCAGCGATCTGTCTGACTATCTGCCCCTACTGGGCTGACCGCACCACCGATACCGCGATGTCTGACTCTGGGTAACAGCCTAACCTCAACGGGCGATCATGTCGGCCCGGACAGGTGACCACGTTGCTGCCCTGGTTGCGCTCCTTTCCCTACCTTTCGGTGGTGTAGTGCTGCGAACGCTCGGTAGCCGAAGTACCCTTTGCTTACCGCGGCCGGCCGCGTCCCCCCCATGCGGCCGGCCGCGGGTCAGGGCCTGCCTGCTCCGCTGACGCTCCGCCGTTGGTGACCCGCGGCATGCTGGCCGGGGGGCCCGAGGCCCCCCGAGACCCCCCACGGTGCGTCCGGTCCGGTTTGTTGCCCTTCGGGTTCACAGTGGGCGGAGCCCTGAGCGCTCCCACGGTGCGTTGTGGGTTGTCCTTCGGGATCACGGCTCGGGCGGAGCCCCGAGCGGCCTCTCGGTGCGTCCGGTTCGGTTGTGGTCGCCCTTCGGGTTCACGGGTGGGGTGGAGCCCCGAGGCCCCTGCGGTGCGTTTGTGGTTGCCGTTCGGGATCACGGCTCGGGCGGAGGCCCTGTGGTGGGTCCGGTCCGGGTGGGTTGCTCTTCGGGTTCACGGGTGGGGCGGGGTCCCGAGCTCCGGCCGGGCCGGGTGGGGGTGGGGGCTTGGGCGGGACCTCCCATGGTGGGGGTGGGTTTGCGCGCTAGGGTGGGGGGGTGCTTTGCGGCGACGTAGGCCAAACACTGCCAGCACCGCCGGGAGATCGAACGGGGGAATTGGAGGCGCCGCCTCGGGAAGAGTGCGGCGTCTTCGGCGTTTGGGCGCCCGGCGAGGATGTGGCCAAGCTCACCTACTACGGGCTGTATGCGTTGCAGCACCGGGGGCAGGAGGCGGCCGGGATCGCCGTGTCCGATGGGGCGGCGCTGGTCGTCTACAAGGATCTCGGGCTGGTGGCTCAGGTCTTCGACGAGCCGACGCTGAGCAGCCTGCGTGGGCACATCGCGATCGGGCACACCCGGTACTCCACCACCGGGTCGTCCACCTGGGAGAACGCGCAGCCGGCGTTCCGCACCACGCGGGCCGGCACCGGGCTGGCGCTCGGTCACAACGGCAACCTGATCAATACCCTGGAGCTGGCGGCCCGGGCCGCGGCCGAAGGCATGCTGGACGGGGCCGACCGCGGCGGCGCGCCGACCACCGACAGCGACGTGATGACCGGCCTGCTCGCCGCCCGTCCGGACCTGTCGGTGGAGGCCGCCGCGCTGGAGGTGCTGCCCACCCTGCAGGGCGCCTTCTCGCTGGTGTTCATGGATGAGCACACCCTGTACGCGGCGCGTGACTCGCACGGGTTCCGCCCGCTCGTGCTGGGCCGGCTCGACCGCGGCTGGGTGATCGCCAGCGAGACCGCCGCGCTGGACATCGTCGGCGCCTCGTTCGTCCGCGAGATCGAGCCCGGCGAACTGATCGCGATCGACGGGGACGGGCTGCGCTCCGAGCGGTTCGCGCCGCCGCACCCCAAGGGCTGCCTGTTCGAGTACGTCTACCTGGCCCGGCCGGACACCACCATCTCCGGCCGGAACGTGCACGCCGCCCGGGTCGAGGTGGGCCGCCGGCTGGCCGGCGAGCACCCGGCCGACGCCGACCTGGTCATCCCGGTGCCCGAGTCGGGCACGCCGGCCGCCATCGGGTACGCCGAGGCGTCCGGCATCCCGTACGGGCTCGGGTTGGTCAAGAACGCGTACGTGGGCCGCACCTTCATCCAGCCGTCGCAGACCATCCGGCAGCTCGGCATCCGGCTCAAGCTGAACCCGCTGCGGGACGTCCTGCGCGGCAAGCGGGTCGTGGTCGTCGACGACTCGATCGTCCGCGGCAACACCCAGCGGGCGCTGGTCCGCATGCTGCGCGAGGCCGGGGCGATCGAGGTGCACGTGCGCATCTCGTCACCGCCGGTGAAGTGGCCCTGCTTCTACGGCATCGACTTCGCCACCCGAGCCGAACTGGTCGCCAGCGACCTCGACATCGACGGGATCCGCCGCTCGATCGGCGCCGACTCGCTCGGCTACGTCTCGCTGGACGGCCTGGTCGCCGCGTCCGAGCAGCCGCGTACCCGACTCTGCCGGGCCTGCTTCGACGGCGAATACCCGATCCCGCTGCCGGAGCCCGCGCTGATGGGCAAGCACGTACTCGAAGGCATCGCGCAGCGGGTCGAACCGGTCGAGCGGACCGGTGAGACGCCGACTACCGCGTTGCCGCGTGGCTACGGAGCCGAGGATGCGCTACTGCGCCCGTGACCCAACTCACGCCGGTCAGCACGGGTTCGGCTGACCGGCGAGAGTGGTCTGACGATCTCAGTCGGCGCGATCGTCATAGTCCTCGTCATCATCGTCGTGATCGTCCGTACTGGACGAACGCGCCGACTGGCCGTCGCTTCCGCCAGCCAGCTCGCGCTGCAGGGCGGTGAGGTCGGTGTCGTGCGCGCTGTACTTCAGCGCACGGGCCACCTTCTGCTGCTTGGCCTTGGCACGGCCGCGCCCCATGGCTCGACCCCCTCGCACGAAACAACGGGGCCGGCCTGCTCAAGGCGGCCCCGGCGGTGTGGTCATCGTCGTGTGACTACGGTACAGCGCCGGACGGGGTTAGGGCACGTCGCCAGACGACGGTCAGGCGGGTCGTCGCTCAGCGGAATTGCCCACTCGCTCAGCGGAGCAAGATCGTACGCAGTCGGCCGACTTCGGCCATCCGTCGCTCAGCCAACCGGTCGGCGGCGACCGCCGGCGGCACGCCCTCCTCGGCGGCCAGCGCGAAGATCCGCCGGGTGGTGTCGAAGATGCCGGTCGCCTTGGCCCTGGCCCGCTCGAAAACGAAGCCCTCGATCTCGTCCGCGACCTGGATGACGCCGCCGGAGTTCACCACGTAGTCGGGCGCATACAGGACGCCACGGTCCTCCAGCAGCTTTTCGATGCCGGGGTGCGCCAGTTGGTTGTTCGCCGCGCCGCAGACCACCTTCGCGGTCAGCGCCGGCACGGTGTCGTCGTCCAGCGCCCCGCCGAGCGCGCACGGTGCGTACACGTCCAGGTCGGACGTGATCAGCGTCTCGGTGTCGCCCGCCACCTCCACCTCGGGGTGGCCGGCCCGGGCCCGCTCGATCGCCTGCTCGTTGACGTCGGTGATGATCACCGCGGCGCCGTCGGTCAGCAGGTGCTCGACCAGGTGCCGGCCGACCTTGCCGACTCCGGCGACGCCGACCCGCCGGTCGCGCAGCGTCGGCGCCCCCCAGAGGTGCTCGGCCGACGCCCGCATGCCCTGGAAGACGCCCCAGGCGGTCAGGATCGAGGAATCGCCGGCCCCGCCGTGTTCCGGGGACCGCCCGGTCACGTAGCGGCACTCACGGGCGATGATGTCCATGTCGGCCACGTCGGTGCCGACGTCGCAGGCGGTGAAGTACCGGCCGCCGAGGGACTGCACGAACCGGCCGTACGCCCGCAGCAGCGGCTCGGTCTTGTCGGTGCCCGGGTCGCCCCAGATGACCGCCTTGCCGCCGCCCAGGTCCAACCCGGCCAGCGCGTTCTTGTAGGCCATGCCGCGGGACAGGTTCAGCACGTCGGCGAGCGCCTCCTCCTCCCGCTCGTACGGGTAGAAGCGGGTGCCGCCGAGGGCCGGGCCGAGCGCGCTGGAGAAGATCGCGATGATGGCTCGCAGGCCGGACTGCCGGTCGTGGCAGAAGACGACCTGTTCGTGTTCGGCGGCGAAAACGCTCACTGTGGCTCTCCTCGCTGCGGGTGGATGGGCCAGACCTTCGTGGGGTCGCGCCCGGGGGAGCCGGTTAGGCTCCACCGACTCACAATAGGGCGGGTACCTCGCACCACGGCTGGATCTCGGTCGAGAAGATCGGCGGCCGGACCGGGCCGGTGTGGCCTGCGGCGAAGGGGTCCGTGGCACCATCGACCGGTGAGCCCTCCGTACGCCGCCGAACTGCGCGTGTACGAGCCGCTGTCGGCGTTTCCGACGGCTGAGCGGAAGCGCTGGGAGGCCTTCGTGGCGTCCGGGTCGGCGGTCTCCGCTCGGGACGGTCAGCGCCGGGAGCGGCAGCTCGGGCTGCTCGTCGCCTGCCGGTCGCAGCCCCGGGTGCCCCGTCCGGGCGAGTTCGGCGAGTACGCCTACCTGCTCAGCAGCCACTCCGGCCTGGTCATCTGCCCGTGGCGGACCGAGCTGCGCAGCTGGGCCGCCGCCGCCGAGCTGGGGTCGGTGCTGCCCGCCGAGCTGGCCGAACTGGCGCTACCCGGGGCCGAGGCCGAGCTGGCCGGCGCCGAGCACGAGCAGTGGCTGGCCAGCCATCCGCAGGCCCGGGCGCATGTACTGACCAGCCGCTGGGTGGTGCCGGTGCGCTGGTTCCTGCCGTTCCACCGGGATGAGCGGCGGCTGCAGCTCGGCCCGCCGGCCCGGCCGCCGACCGGCAGCGCCGAGGCCGCCACCGCCGACGCGGCCGCCGAGCCGGTGGTGGCGGCGGTCACCGCGCTGGGCCGTTCCCTGGTCTACCGCACCGAAATGGCCCAGGCGAGGCGCCGGATGGCGCGCGCTTTGGCGGTACTGCGGCGCGCGTTCGACGCAGGGCCGGTAGTCGGAGCGGTCGAGTCGCTCGGACGCTGGCTGGAGGAGTTCCATCCGCGGTCGATCGTGGAGCTCGACTACGGCGGCATCGTTGACCTGCGTTCGGACGCGGAGCTGAGGGCGGATGACTCCGTCGGCGACGTCGCCGAGGCGCTGGGCGCGGTTGCGGACGGCGACGCTGACAACGCAGCGCGTGCGTACGACCGGGTGATCGAGCGCTGGCGCATAGCGCACCGGGTCGAATCGGCCAACTGAGCGGTCGCGACCATCCGGACTGACCAGGACCACATGGTCTAACCGGGTCATTTGATCCATGGGGGAGAATGGTGCAATATGGGTGTTGGTCGGACCTCGACTGGAGTGTCCGACTGTGGCAGAAGGGACGAGCCATGACCACGCGTCAGACCACCGAAGCCGAACCGCTCCTCACCCCGGCTGAGGTCGCCACGATGTTCCGCGTAGACCCCAAGACCGTGACGCGCTGGGCCAAGGCCGGCAAGCTCACGTCGATTCGCACCCTCGGCGGCCACCGCCGCTACAAGGAGTCCGAGGTTCGGTCGCTGCTTGACGGCAGCGGTCCCCAGAAGAGCGACTCCTAACCTCCCGGCCGTCCTGGCCTCGCCAGGGCGGCCACGGCTCCACCCTCGACGTCCGCCAGCGCCGAGCCTCTCCGAGGCCGGCGCTGCTTGCGTCTTGGGGTGAGTCATTGGGGGGAAGTGCGCGTCGGCACAGCCCACCGGTACGAGCCCCGCGCCGTTGCTTGTCGGCACGGTGTGTGGAACAGCGGCGATGCATGCCGTACTGGACGAGGCCGCAGCCACCTGGCTGCGGCCTCGTTCGTTCGGTGCTGGAGATCGACGCCGCGGCGTACCCGCTGGCCGCGGGCGTGCCCCGGACCGCCGTGCCGGCGGATGTGCCGGCCGATTTCCGGGACGCACGGCTGGCCGGCGAGGTGGGCGACCGGATCTGGTGGCTGCCCGTACCGGGTGCGCCGCCGGCCCGGGCCGGCCATTGTGGTCGGATGCGGATCGCCCCGGACGGGAGCCCTGTCGAGCTGTACGCCCGGTTGCCGGAACGGACCGCCGAGGCCGAGCTGGTGCACCGGCTGCTGCCGCCGGGCGGGGATGTGCTCGACCTCGGCTGCGGCACCGGTCGGCTGGCCGAGCCGCTGGCCCGGCTCGGGCACCCGGTCACCGCGGTGGACAACGAACCGGCGATGCTCGCCGCGCTGCGGGCGGCCACCGGCGTCCAGGCCGACCTCACCACGCTGGACCTCGGCGCCCGGTTCGCGGCGGTGCTACTGATGAGCCACTTCGTGGACATGGCCGACGCCGGGTTCGTGTCGACCGTCCTCGGCGTTGTCCGGCGGCACCTGCGGGACGACGGGTTCGCCCTGGTGGAGCGGCACCCGCCGGGTTGGGCGAGTGCGGCGCAGGAGTCCGCCGGCGAACGCGACGGCGTCCGGTTCGTGCTGACCGACCTGGACCGGGCCGGTCAGGTGCTCACCGCGACGGTCCGGTACGAGTTCGACGGCGGCGCCGCCGAGCAGCGATTCAGCGTGCGCGACCTGGACGACGCGAGCCTGGCCGACCTGGCCGCCGGGGTCGGGCTCCGCCTCGACACGGTGCTGGACGACGCCGGGACTCTCGTGCTGCTCCGCCCCAGGCCCGGCTAATCGAGGCCGGCCCCGGTCTCGCCGTCCGGGTTGGCGTCGTCCGGGTCGGCCAGGAAGAGCTGGATGTGCCAGCCGGCGCCGTCGGCCACCGCGTCCTCCAGGGCGATGCCGGCCGCACGGACCCGGTCGGACGCCCCGAGCACGCTCGCCGCCGCCGCCGGACTGTCGGTCACCGTGGCCACGTAGGCCCGGATCGCCGTCAGCAACTGGTCGGCGGCGGCTTCGATCTCGCTCATGCCGGCTCGCCCCTGGTCGCCGCGCCGGGCGAGGTGGGCGCCGCGGCGTGGTCCGCGCGCGGACCCGGCAGGAGACTCCAAGCGCGCTGTGTCCATGATTCGCTCGCGGGCTCGCTCATGCGGCGTGAAACTACCGGGCTGCTCACGGCCGTACCGGTGCGGTGCCATGTGGACGGTGCCGCGGCCGGCCCCGGCGGCTACCGCCCGGTCGGGCGTTGTATCGCGAAATGCCATACCTTTGTCCGCGGTCCGTCCCGGCCTGATCAATCGCTACGACCCGGCTCCCGGGTAGGCGGGTAGGTGTGGTGGAGATTCGGTTGTTGGGCCCGGTCGAAGTCTGGGTCGGTGACCGGGGGGTGCCGGCGGGAGCGCCGCAGCAGCAGACCGTGCTGGCCGCGCTGGCGGTCGAGGCCGGCCGGACGGTGCCGGTGGAGCGGGTGATCGAGCGGGTCTGGGCGGAGCAGGCGCCGGCGCAGGCGCGCGAGGCGGTCGCGGTCCGGATCACCCACATCCGCCGGTTGCTGACCGAGGCCGCCACCGCCGAGCCGGCCACCGACCCGGCCGCTGGCCCGGGCGCTGGGCCGGCCGCTCGGGCCGAGCCGCCCCGGCCCGAGGACCGCTGGGTGGTCTGGCAGCCGACCGGGTACGTGCTGCGCGTCGACCCGGACGAGGTGGACCTGCTGCGGTTCCGCCGGCTCGCCACGGCCGCCGGGCGGGGCGAGCGGTCCGACACCGAGCGGGTCGCGCTGCTGGAGGAAGCGCTCGGGCTGTGGCGGGGCGTGCCGCTGGCGGGCCTGCGCAGCGAGTGGGCGACCCGGCAGCGGGACAACTGGCGGCTGGAACGGCTGGAGGCCGCCGTCGAATGGGGCCGGGCGGCGCTGCGGCTGCGCCAGCACGCCCGGGTGGTCCCGGTCGCGCGGGAGTTGAGCGAGGAGCACCCGCACAACGAGGCGCTCGCGGTGCTGGCCGGCTGGGCACTGGCCGCGGACGGCCGCGGTGACGAGGCGGCCGAGCACTGCGCCACCGTCGCGCACCGGCTGCGGACCGACCTGGGCATCGACCCGGGCGCCGAGCTGCGGAAGCTGCAGGACGCGGTGCTGAACGACGAGCCGCTCCCGCCGCTGCCGCCACCGCCGCCCGGGCCGGCGGCCGCCCCGGCTCCGGCCCCGGCCGTGCCGGCCCAGCTGCCCGGCGACATCCCCGGCTTCGCCGGCCGGACCCGGCACCTGGCCCGGCTGGACGGCATGCTGGCCGGGCCGCCGACCGCGGCGGTGGTGGCGGCGGTGTCCGGCACCGCCGGGGTGGGCAAGACCGCGCTGGCCGTGCACTGGGCCCACCGGGTCGCGGCCCAGTTCCCGGACGGGCAGCTCTACGTGAACCTGCGCGGCTTCCACCAGGGCGGCCAGGTGATGGAGCCGGCCGTCGCGGTCCGCCGGTTCATCGAGGCGCTCGGTGTGCTCGCCGATCAGCTGCCGCCCGAGCTCGACGCCCAGGCCGCGCTGTACCGGAGCCTGCTGAACGGCAAGCGGGTGCTGGTGGTGCTGGACAATGCCCGCGACGCCGAGCACGTCCGCCCGCTGCTGCCCGGCACACCGACCGCGGTCACGGTGGTGACCAGCCGCAACCAGCTCACCCCGCTGGTCGCCGCGGACGGCGCCCAGCCGCTCACGCTCGACCTGCTCACCCGGGGCGAGGCCACCGAGCTGCTGGCCCGCCGGCTGCCGGCGCGGGTGCAGGCCGAGCCGGCGGCGGCCGGCGAGATCATCGTCCGGTGTGCGCGGCTGCCGCTCGCGCTGACCATCGCCGCCGCCCGGGCCGAGCAGTCGACCTTTCCGCTCGCCGCCATCGCGGCCGAACTCGCCGACGCCAGCGGGCGGCTCGGCCGCCTCGACGCGGGCGACCCGGTGACCCAGGTCCGGGCCGTGTTCTCCTGGTCGTACACCGCCCTGACCCCGGCCGCGGCCCGGTTGTTCCGGCTGCTCGGGCTGCTGCCCGGGCCGGACACCTCCGCCGCCGCGGCGGCGAGCCTCGCCGGCCTGCCCGCGGCCGCGGTCCGCCCGCTGCTGACCGAGCTGACCCGGGCCAACCTGGTCACCGAGCACACGCCCGGCCGGTACACCTTCCACGACCTGCTCCGGGCCTACGCCGGTGAGCTGGCCGGCGCCGACACCGACGCCGAACGGCGGGCCGCGCTCGGCCGGGTGCTCGACCACTACGTGCACACCGCGCACATGGCGGCCCGGCTGCTCGACCCGCTGCGTGACCCGACCGCGCTGGACCTCGCCGGGCCCGACCCCGCCGCCACGCCCGAGCAGCTCGCGGACGACCAGCAGGCGCAGGCCTGGCTGGCGGCCGAGCACCTGGTGCTGGTCGCGATCGTCCGGCTGGCCGAGGAGGCCGGCTTCGACAGCCACACCTGGCACCTGGCCTGGGCGCTGGACGTCTTCCTCTGGCGGCGCGGGCACCGGCACGATCACGCGCTGGCCTGGCGGGCCGCGCTGCAGGCCGCCGACCGGCTCGACCAGCCGACCGCGCAGGCGCATGCGCACCGGCGGCTGGCGCACGCGTACACCCTGCAGGGCCGGTACGTCGACGCGCAGACCAACTACCAGCACGCGCTGGGCCTGTGCGCGAGCGCCGGCGACCGGGTCGGCGGGGGTCGCATCCACCTGGAGCTCTGCCTGCTCTGGGAGCGCCAGGAACGCTTCGACCAGGCGCTCGACCACGCCCAGCAGGCGCTGGCGGTGTTCCGGGCGGCCGACCACCCGCAGGGCCAGGCGCGGGCCCTGAACGCGGTCGGCTGGTACCAGACCGTCCGCGGCGACCACGTCCAGGCGCTGGCCTGCTGTACCCGGGCGCTGGCCCTCTTCCAGCAGGTCGGCGACCGCAACGGGGCGGCCGACACCTGGGACAGCATCGGCTACGCGCACCACCACCTGGCCGACTACACCCAGGCCGTGCGCTGCTACCAGCGCGCCCTGGACCTGTACCGCGAGTTCGGCGACCGCTTCCACGAGGCCGCGGTGCTGACCCACTTCGGCGACGTCTACCAGGCCGCCGGCGACCCCACCGCGGCCGGCGCTGCCTGGCGGCAGGCCCTGGACATCCTCACCGACCTGGACCGCCGCGCCGCCACCGCCGTCCGGGCCAAACTCGACGCGCTGGAACGGACCCTGCACACCAGCCCCGGCTAGCGCTGGTCGGCCTGATCCGGTTTACCTCCCAGGTTGGCTCGGCTCAGGGCGCGACCGATCCGCGCTGGACCAACTGGCGGGCGATCACGTTGCGCTGCACCTCGTTGGTGCCCTCGCCGACGATCATCAACGGCGCGTCCCGGAAGTAGCGTTCCACGTCGTACTCGGTGGAGTAGCCGTAGCCGCCGTGGATGCGGACCGCGTCCAGCGCGATCTGCATCGCCGTCTCGGACGCGAACAGCTTGGCCATGCCGGCCTCCAGGTCAGCCCGCTCGCCGGAGTCGTACTTCCGGGCGGCGTACAGCACCAGCTGGCGGGCCGCGGTCAGCCGGGTCGCCCCGTCGGCCAGGTAGTTGCCGATCGACTGGTGCTGCCAGATCGGCTGGCCGAACGAGTGCCGCTGCTGCGCGTACTTCAGCGCGTCCTCGAGCGCGGCCCGGCCGACCCCGAGCGCCCGGGCGGCCACCTGGATCCGGCCCACCTCCAGGCCGCGCATCATCTGTCCGAAGCCGGCGCCGGCCCGGCCACCGAGCAGCGACGAGGCCGGCGCCCGGTAGCCGTCGAAGGACAGCTCGCAGGCCTCCACGCCCTTGTAGCCGAGCTTCGGCAGGTCCCGGGAGATGGTGAAACCGGGGCCGGGTTCGACCAGCAGGATGCTGATGCCCCGGTGCGGCGGGTCCGCGGCCGGGTCGGTCTTGCAGAGCAGCGCGATCAGCCGCGACCGCCGGGCGTTGGAGATCCAGGTCTTGGTGCCGGTGACCAGGTACCCGTCGCCGTCGCGGCGGGCGGTGGTCCGCATCGCCTGCAGGTCCGAGCCGCCGCCGGGCTCGGTCAGCGCCATCGTCGCGCGGATCTCGCCGGTCGCCAGCTTCGGCAGGTACCGGTCGCGCTGCTCGTCGGTGCCGTACTCGAGCAGCAGCTTGGCCACCACGGTGTGCCCGCCCATCGCGCCGGCCAGGCTCATCCAGCCGCGAGCCAGCTCCTCGGTGACCATCGCGTAGCACGAGGTCGACACGGCGCCGGCGCCCCACGGCGCCGGGATGGCCAGGCCGTAGATGCCGAGCTCCTTCATCAGCTCGATCTGCCGCTCCGGGTAGGTGTTCGCGTGCTCCAGTTCGCGCACCACCGGCCGGACGTCCCGGTCGACGAAGTCGCGCACCAGCCTGACGAAAGAGAGTTCCTCGCTGCTGAGGCCGTCCACTGTCCAGCTCCCGTCCCAGCCGATCGCGTCCCGGCGCCCCTCGGGGCGGGGGTCGGAGCCGACCGCGCCCGGTGTCGAACCTCGTCACCTACCGGTCCGGACCGTACGCCGGCCGGCCGGGCCACGACCGCCGCCGGGCGCCGGCCGCCGCCGCGCCCCGGTGTAGCTACCGGCAGGATGGGCATTCGGACGGTTGACAACTGATCGGCAGAGGGAGTGGCGGCATGGCCAGCGCTGAGGTTCTGCTCGACGCGTTCAGCCGGGTCCAGGGGCTGGTGCACGGCGTTGTGGACGGCCTGACGGCGGACCAGTTGGCGTACCGGGTCGACGGGTCGGCCAACTCGATCGGCTGGCTGGTCTGGCACCTGACCCGGATCCAGGACGACCACATCGCCGACGCGGCCGACACCGACCAGGTCTGGACCGACGGCTGGGCGGACCGGTTCGGCCTGCCGTTCGGCCCGTCCGCCACCGGCTACGGGCACGGCGACGCCGACGTGGCCGCCGTCCGGGTCTCCGGCCCCGGCCTGCTGACCGGCTACTACGACGCCGTCCACGAGCGGACCGTCGGATATGTCGGCAAGCTGGCCGACGCCGACCTGGCCCGGATCGTGGACGAGTCGTGGAACCCGCCGGTGACACTCGGTGTCCGGCTGGTGAGCGTGATCAGCGACGATCTGCAGCACGCCGGCCAGGCCGCGTTCGTCCGCGGCCTGCTGGACCGGCGCGGCTGAGACCGCTCAGCTGGTCTTGAGGTCGCTGGCCAGGCCGTCGGCCAGCGGCGTGGTGGGCCGGCCGATCAGCCGGGCCAGGTCGCCGGAGTGGTCTTCGAGCAGGCCCTGCGCGATCGCCTGGTCGGCGCTGACCACGAAGTCGGCGACCGGGGCGGGCAGGCCGGCGCCGGTCAGTGCCGCCTTGTGCGCCTCGGGCGGCAGATCCTGGTAGGCGACGTCGCGGCCGAGCACGCCGGCCGCCGCCGCGGCCAGGTCGGCGTAGGTCCAGGCGACGTCCCCGGCCAGGTCGTACGTCCTGCCCTGGTGGCCCTGGCCGGTCAGCACGGCGACGGCCGCCGCCGCGTAGTCGGCCCGGGTGGCGCTGGAGACCCGGCCCGCGCCGGCGCTACCGATGATCACGCCGGAGTCGGCCGCCTGGGTGATCGCGCTGGTGTAGTTCTCCGTGTACCAGCCATTGCGGAGGAGCGTGTGGGGCAGGCCGGACGCCACGATGGCCGCCTCGGAGCCCAGGTGCTCGGTCACCGGGCTCTGCTCCGGCCGCAGCACGCTGGTGTACACGATGTGCGACACCCCGGCCTGGCGGGCCGCGTCGACCACGGCCGAGTGCTGCTGAACCCGGCGGCCGACATCGGAACCGGAGATCAGCAGCAGCTTCCCGGCCCCGGCCAGCGCCGTGCCGAGGCTCTGCGGGTCGTCGTAGTCGCCGAACCGCACCTGGACGCCGCGCTCGGCCAGATCGGCCGCCTTCTCCGGGCTGCGGACCACGGCGACGATCTGCCCGGGCTCGACCCCGGCGTCCAGCAGGCCGGCCACGGTCAGTCGTCCGAGGTGGCCGGTGGCGGCGGTTACAGCGATCATCGGTTCTCCTTCGTGAAGGGTGACACTATCGAAAAGTAAGCGCGATCAGAAGGTTAGCACTGTGCCAGAGGTACTGTGACCACTGTGGACCGTGACCAGGCCGTGGCGGCAGCCGCCCCGGACAACCTCGAGTTCGACGTGTTCGTCCCGGACTGCCCGTCCCGGGAGACGCTGGAACATGTCACCGGCCGCTGGGGCATCCTCGCGCTCAGCGCGCTCAGTGACGGCACCCACCGGTTCAACGCACTCCGCCGCCGCGTTGCCGGCGTGAGCGAGAAGATGCTGGCCCAGACCCTGCACGCGCTGGAACGCGACGGCCTGGTGCACCGCGACGCCCGGCCCACCAACCCGCCGCACGTCGAATACAGCCTCACCCCGCTGGGCCGTGAGATCGCCACCCGGCTGACCAACCTGATCGATTTCGTGGAAAGCCAGATGCCCACCGTCCTGGCGGCCCGCTCCCGCTACGGCCGCTCGGCGTAATCGCGGGATACCGCACCGCCCCACCGGCCAGCGCCGTACCGTCTGCATTGGCGTTTCCACGGCTGGGAGGGACCTGCGTGACGTACGACGGGACCGGCGGTTGGCCGCAGCAACCGAGCGAGACACCCCCGCCCGCCCAGCCGACCCCGCCCGCCCAGGGCGGGTACGGCGCGGCTCCGTACGGCCAGCAGCAGTCCAGCCAGCCGCCGTCCGTCCCGCCCGGTCAGACCCCACCCGGCCAGCCCGGGTACGGCCAGGTTCCGGCCGGTCAGGTCGGGTCGGGCCAGGCTGGGTCCGGCCAGGTTCCGGCCGGCCAAGCCGGGTACGGCCCGCAGGGGCCGTCCGGTCAGGCCGGGTACGGCCCGCAGGGGCCAGCCGCGGGGCAGGCTCCGTACGGGCAGCCGGCCGGGCTCGGGCAGCCGGCCTACGGTCAGCCGCGATACGGGCCCGCACCGACCGGGCCGGGCCAGCCGGCCGGCCCTGCCGGGTACCAGCAGCCGGCCAACGGTCAGCCCGGCCCCGGCCAGCAGCCGTACGGGCAACCCGGCTACGGCCAGCAGCCGTACGGTCAGCCCGCGGGCGGTCAGCCCCCGTACGGGCAACCGCAGTACGGCCAGCCGCAGTTCGGGCAGCCGCAGTTCGGGCAGCCCGGCCAGGGGCCGGCGCAGTACGGGGCGGCGCAGGGTTATGTGCCGCCGCCCTCGGCCGCCCACATCTCGCCGCAGGCGATGGCGCGCGCCTCCGGCCGCCAGTCGATGATCGCCGGCGGTGCCCTGTTCGCCGTCGGCGTCCTGATCACGGTCATCACCTACGAGTGGGCGTCCAATTCGGACTCCGGCGGCACCTACTTCGTCTCCTACGGCCCGATGATCGCCGGCGCCGTCCTCTTCATCCGCGGCCTGGTCACCTACCTCCGCAACTGAGCCGGGTCCGATGCCCGGGCGGTCGTGGCGCAACCGTGGGGCGGCGGGCGGCGGGGGTAGCGTGTCGCGGTGGTGATGAGTGAGGGCGTGCCGGCGGGGCGGGTGCTCGGCATCGAGGACGCGACCCCGCTGCTGTTCTGGGTGGCGGTGGCGCCGGGCGCGTACCTGCAGCTGGACGACATCGTGGTGACCAGCCGGGAGGTGCCGGGGGTCGGCGAGGTGACGGCGTCCGGTGTGGTCACTCAGGTGCGGGCGCGGCACGAGGGGGCGCAGTTCGCGTCCGACGTGTTCCTGATCGAAGACGGGGTGCTGCCGGCGGACGTGCAGGAGGCGGCGGAGGTCAGCACCACGCGGGTGGATCCGGAGGTGTACGTGCCGCCGCGGCCGGGGGCGAAGGTCTTCCGGGCCACCGGCGCGCAGCGGGACCAGGCGCTGCACTTCGACCGGATGGATCGGAAGGTCGCGCTCGGGCTGGGCCGTGACGGCATCCCGGTCTACCTGAACTTCGAGTTCCTGGACGGGTCGCGCGGGGCGCACGTGTCGATCTCCGGAGTGTCCGGGGTCGCGACCAAGACCAGCTTCGCGCTGTTCCTGTTGTACTCGATCTTCCGGTCGGCCGTGCTCGGCTCGCGCGGGGTGAACTCGAAGGCGCTGATCTTCTCGGTCAAGGGCGAGGACCTGCTGTTCCTCGACCATGCCAACAACAAGCTGGACGGCGCGGTCAAGGACGCCTACGCCCGGCTCGACCTGCCGGCCGAGCCGTTCGCCTCGGTCGGTTTCTTCGCCCCGCCGATGCCCGGCGACAGCACCGGACGGCCGCACGTCGCCGCCCGGACCAGCGGCGTCGCCCCGTTCTGGTGGACGATCGAGGAGTTCTGCCAGCAGCAGTTGCTGCCGTACGTGTTCGCCGACTCCGACGACGAGCGCAACCAGTACATGACCGTCGTGCACCAGGTGGCGAGCCGGTTGCGCCGTAACGGCAGCACGGCCGGTGTGGACGGCGCCTGGTCGGTCGACGGTGAACTGCTGCGCACGTACGACGATCTCGTGGACTTCGTCGTGGCGAAGGTGACCGACGACGGGACCCGGCTGGACTGGGCCGGGCCGGCGATCGGCATGGGCACGGTCAACGCGTTCGTCCGGCGGCTGCGGTCGTCGCTGCGGCCGATGCGGGCGCTGATCCGGGCCGACATCACCGCCGGCACCAGCCGGCGCGTCTCCACCGAGAACCATCAGGTCACGGTCGTGGACCTGCACAACCTGCCGGAGCGGGCGCAGCGGTTCGTGGTCGGCGTGGTGCTCGCCGCCGAGACCGAGCGCAAGGAGGCGGCCGGCAGCGGCAGCCTGCTGTTCGTCATGCTGGACGAGCTGAACAAGTACGCGCCCCGGGAGGGGGCCAGCCCGATCAAGGAGATGCTGCTCGACATCGCCGAGCGCGGCCGCTCGCTCGGGATCATCCTGATCGGCGCGCAGCAGACGGCCAGCGAGGTCGAGCGGCGGATCGTGGCGAACAGTTCGGTCCGGGTGGTCGGCCGGCTGGACGCGGCCGAGGCGTCCCGGCCGGAGTACGGCTTCCTGCCGGCATCGCAGCGGATCCGGGCCACCCTGGCGCGGCCGGGCACGATGTTCGTCTCCCAGCCGGAGATCCCGGTGCCGCTGGCGATCGAGTTCCCGTTCCCGGCCTGGGCGACCCGGGAGAGCGAGCGCGGCGCCGGGCCGTCCACTGTGGACAGCGATCCGTTCGGCGGGCTGCCGCGGCCGCTGGACGACGACGAGCCACCCTTCTGAGGGCTGCGACGATGCGATTCCTGCACACCTCCGACTGGCACGTCGGCAAGGTCCTGAAAGGACACAGCCGGCTGGCCGAGCAGGCGGCGGTGCTGGACGAGATCGCCGGCATCGCCCGCGACCAGGCGGTGGACGCGGTGCTCATCGCCGGCGA
Source organism: uncultured Actinomycetota bacterium (assembly GCA_963714145.1). Classification (GTDB taxonomy): domain Bacteria; phylum Actinomycetota; class Actinomycetes; order Mycobacteriales; family CADCTP01; genus JBBWZH01. Next base: position 7,696,246 of record OY970235.1, read on the forward strand.
CCTGTACGAGTCGGCCGCGCCGAGCGCGGAGGCGCAGCAATTGGTGGTCCGCACGCTGCTGCGGCTGCGCCGGACCGGCGCCGAGGTCGTCGCGATCGCCGGCAACCACGACCACGCCGACACCTTCGACGCCTACCGGCCGCTGCTGGCGGAGGCCGGGATCACCCTGATCGGCCGGGTGCGTGGGCCGGACCGCGGCGGTGTGGTCGAGTTCACCGCCCGGTCGACCGGTGAGCCGGTGCGGGTCGCGGTGCTGCCGTTCCTGTCCCAGCGGTACGCGGTGCGCGCCGCCGAGATGTTCACGCAGACCCCGGCCGAGAACAGCGCGCGGTACGACCAGCTGGTGCGCGACCTGATCCGGGCGCTGACCGCGGGCTTCACCGGCGACGCGGTCAACCTCATCATGGCGCACCTGACCGTCATCGGCGGGACGCTCGGCGGCGGCGAGCGGGACGCCCAGACCATCTTCGAGTACCCCGTGCCGGCGACGGCGTTCCCGGCCGAGGCGCACTACGTCGCGCTCGGCCACCTGCACCGGCGGCAGTCGCTGCCGGCGCCCTGCCCGGTGCACTACTCCGGCAGCCCGCTGGCCGTCGACTTCGGCGAGGTGGACAACAAGCCGGTCGTGTTGGTGGTGGCGGCCGGCGTCGGCACCCCGGCCGGGGTGACCGAGGTGCCGGTGACGGCGGCCCGGCAGCTGCGCACCCTGCGGGGCAGCCTCGCCGACCTGAGCGCGTTGGCCGGCAGCCTCGGGGACGCGTAGCTGCGGGTGTTCGTCCGGGAGCCGGCCCGGGCCGGGCTGCGCGAGCAGGTGCAGGAGCTGCTGCCGAACGCGCTGGAGGTGCGGATCGACCCCGAGTTCGCCGCCAGGCACAGCCGGAGCGGCCCGGCGGCGGACGGCGTCGAGCGCAGCCCGGGCGAGCTGTTCGGCGAGTACCTGCGCGCAGCGCGGGGTGGCCGACCCGCCGGTCGAGGCCCTGTTCGCCCGGCTGCACGACCAGATCATCGCGGCGGAGGGCTAGGCCATGCGCCCGGTACTGCTCGATCTGGCCGGCTTCGGCTCGTTCCGCGAACCGACCACAGTGGACTTCCCCGACGCCGACTTCTTCGCGCTGGTCGGCCCGACCGGGTCGGGCAAGTCGACGGTGATCGACGCGATCTGACGTTCGCGCTGTACGGCTCGGTGCCGCGCTGGGGCGACCGCCGCACGGTGTCGAACGCGCTGGCGCCGACCATGACCCGGGGCACCGTGCGGCTGATCTTCGACGTCGGACGGCCGGCGCTACGTCGCCGCCCGCGAGTTGCGCCGCGCCGCCAGCGGCACGGTGAACGTGCGCAACGCCCGGCTGGAGCGGCTCGCCGACCCGGCGGCGGTCGACGGTGACACCGAGGTGCTGGCCGCCGACTCCGGCGTCACGCCCGCGGTGGAGGCACTGCTCGGGCTGCCGTACGAGCAGTTCATCAGCTGCGTGGTGCTGCCGCAGGGCGACTTCGCCGAGTTCCTGCACGCGAAGCCGGCCAAGCGGCAGGAGATCCTGGTCAAGCTGCTCGGGCTGGAGGTGTACCAGCGGATCGGCCAGGCGGCCAACAGCGAGGCGACCACCCAGCGGGTCCGGGCCGAGCAGCTGACCGAGCAGCTGGCCGGCTTCACCGACGCGACCGCCGCGGCCGAGCAGGCTGCCCGCCGGCAGGTGACCGCGCTGCGCAAGCTCGACACCGAACTCGCCGCGGCGCTGCCGGCACTGGCCGCGGCGGCCGCGGCGGTCGAGCAGGCGGACCGGGCGGCGGTCCGGCTCCGGGCCGAGACGGTCGCCTTGCGGGCCCTGACCGTCCCAACTGGACTGTCCGAACTGGACCAGCGGCAGGCGGCGGCGAACAGCGCGCTGCGCCGGGCGAAGGACGCGCTGGCCGCGGCCGAAGCGGCCGACACCGCTGCCCGGGAGGCGCTGGCGGCGGCGCCCGAGCGGGCCCCGCTGGAGCACATCCGGCGGGCCTGGGAACAGCTGGCCGAGCTCGAGGGCAGGTTGCCGGCCGCGCAGGGCGAGCAGCGCAGGCAGGAGGCCGCGCTGGCCCGGCAGCAGCAGCGGGCCGATGCGGCCGCCACCGCGCTCGCCGCCGCCCGAGCTGTGCTGGACGGGGCCCAGCGGGCGGATCTGGCCGGTGCGCTGCGCCCGCACCTCGAGCTGGGCGAGGACTGCCCGGTCTGCGCGCAGCCGGTGCACGCGCTTCCGCCGGCGCTGGCCGGCGTGGATCTCGACCAGGCTCAGCGCGCGCTGGACAAGGCCGAGCAGGCGGTCGACCGGCACCGCAAGGGCTGGCAGGACGCCGTCGTCGGGCAGCAGCGGGCCGCCACCGCGGTCGGTCAGCTCGACGAGCAGATCGCTGCCTTCCGGACCGCGCTGGCCGGGGCGGACGACGCCGCCACCGTCGCAACTCGACTGTCCGAAGTGGACGTACTGGAAACGGGGCAGCGGGCGGCCGATGAGCGGCTGCGCGGCGCCCGGGCCGGCGCGGCCCGGGCCGAGCAGGCCGCCGCCGCGGTCGGCACGGACGCCAGCAGCGCCTGGACCGCCCTGGACCGGGCCCGCGACCCGTTGGTCGCCCTGGATGCGCCGGCGCTGCGGCGGGACGATCTGGTCGCCGCCTGGACCGCGCTGACCACCTGGGCCGCCCAGGCCGCGGCCCAGCGGGAGAAGGACCAGCCGGCCGCCGACCGGGCTGTCGCGACCGCCCGGCAGGGCCGGGACGATGCCGAGCAGGCGCTGCGGGCCGCCCTGGCCGCCGCCGGCGTCGTCCCGCGCGCCGGGCGCCCGCTGGCCGAGGCGGCCGAGCCGGCGGTGGCGGTCGCCCGGGAGCGCGCGGATGGCGCGTTGCGCGACATCAGGCGGCGCCGGGCCGAGGCGGCGACGGTGCAGCAGCAGCAGCGGGAGGCGACCGAGGCGCAGCGGGTCGCGAAGTCGCTCGGCCAGTTGCTGCGGGCCGACGGGTTCCAGCGCTGGCTGCTCGGCGCCGCGCTGGACGTGCTGGTGGCCGACGCGTCCCGGACGCTGGCCGACCTGTCGGCCGGGCAGTTCGAGCTCGGCCACGACGGCACCGACTTCCTGGTCATCGACCATTTCGACGCGGACAGCCGGCGGCCGGTGAAGACCCTCTCCGGCGGGGAGACGTTCCAGGCCAGCCTGGCGCTGGCACTGGCGCTCTCGTCCCAGCTGGCCGGCATGGCGGCGGCCGGTGCCGCCCGGCTCGACTCGATCTTCCTGGACGAGGGCTTCGGCACCCTGGACGAGGCCACCCTCGAAGTGGTCGCGGCGACGCTGGAGAACCTGGCCGCCACCGGCGACCGGATGGTCGGCGTCGTCACGCACGTGCCCGGGCTGGCCGAACGCGTGCCGGTCCGGTTCGCCGTGCGGCGCGATCAGCGCACCTCCAGCGTCACCCGGGAGGGGGCGTGACCGTCGCCGACCGGGCCGGGATGCGGTTCGCCGTGGACAGCTGGGATCCCGGGTACGGAAGCAGCGTGGACCTGGACGACGACCTGGCCGACTCCAGCGCGACGGTCGATCCGCAGGTGGAGCTGCCCCGGGACGGCTGGCGGCCGCTGTCGCCGCAGCCCGGCCTGCCGACCCCCGGCGCGGTGCTGTTCGTCGACGGGGTGCGCCGGATCGACGCGCAGGTATGGATAGCGGAACCGCCCGGCACCGGGGCGGGCACCGGCGCGTTCGGCCTCTGCGCCTCGTACGCGGCGGGTGTCGTCGTCTGCAGTGGACAGTCGGCCCGGCTCGCGGTCGCGCAGGTGCACCGTGGCCTGTTCACCGCCTCCGCCGCGGCCGAGCCGGTGAGCACCAGTGCCGGCGACTATCCACTTCGACTGTCCGGTTCGGACGATGGGAACGACCTGTCGCTGGCGCTGCAGCGCAGCCTCGGTGCGGCCGAGATCGCGGCCGCGGCCGCGGCCCGGGACGGGCTGCCGGCCGGCTCCGCCGGGCCGCCGGGGTCGGCCGGCTCCGCCGGACCGCCGGGCGACGACCTGCTGGTGGTGGACGGGCCGCTGCGCGGCCGGACCCACCTACCCCGCGCGCTCGGCTACATCAAGTCGCACCGGGCCAGCTACCTGCCGCCGGACCTGAACGCGGTCATCGTCGCGCTGGCCGCCGGGGAGCGCACGCCGGTCTTCCACATGGGCACCAGCTGGGACCGGTACAGCTGGTACCTGCGGCTGCCCTGCCGGCCGAACGGCAGCTGGGCCGGCATCGTCCGGGTGGAATGCGAGCCCGGGCTGCCGGTCGCCGACGTCATCCGGCTGGCCAGCGTCTCCCAGCACGTCCTGCCGCGGTACGCCTCGACCGAACACAAGGACCGCCGGGCACCGCAGAACCTGCACCCGATCGCCGGCCTGGAGCGCCAGCTCCGCCGCCGGCTCGGCCACCCCGGCGTGCTCTACCGCGCCCTGCGCCGCGCCGCCGCCGGGCCGTAGCCCGGCGGCGGCCCGTCCGGTGGTCGGCCCGGCCGGACCCGGGTCGGTCAGCTGACCGGAGCCAGGATCCGGAAGTACTGCGTGGTGCGGTCGCCGAAGAACTTCTGGCTCACCGGCGCGGTGGGGAACGGCCCGGTCGGGTCCGGCACGGACTCGAAGCTCAGCGCCAGCCCGCTCCAGACGTTGATGAACGGGTGGTAGGCGCCGCCGGCGCCACCGCTGATGTCCTCCCGGTAGGTCCAGCGCTGACTCGCCGTGTTGTCGCACGTCCGGGTCACCACCGGGGCCGAGTCGGCCTGGCTGTCCGCGAGAATGTCAACGCAGACGTCGCTGCGCTCCCGGTTCCGGATGTAATACGCCCCGGCGCCGGCCGGGATGAACACCCAGTCAAACGTGGTCACACCCGGCACGACCTTCGTGTGGGTGAGCCCGAAGACGATCAGCAGGCAGTCGCCCTGGGCCGGCGCGGTCAGCGCGCAGGCCGTATGGAAGCCACCCGGCAGCGCCGCCGGCGCCGCCCGGCTGTCCGCGGTGGCCACGCCGGGCAGCCCGGCGACCGTCGTGAGTGCCGCCGCGACGCCGAGCACCCCGGTGCGCAGCCAGCGCCGGGTTCTGTTCGTCCACATGTCCTTACTCCGTTCCACAGAGGGATTTCCGCCGCTCTCCGCGGCACATTCAGAGAAGCAGCGCCATGGCTGATACAGCTATCCGGAGAACTCCGTAACGTGGGCCGTATCAGGAGCGAGTCGGGTGGATCGGGTAGACGTGGGCGGCCTCCAGTTCCAGGTGCTCGGTCCGTTGGAGGTGACGGCTGGTGGCCAGCCGTCGCCGTTGGGGCGCGGCAAGCTGCGGCCGTTACTGGCCGTGTTGCTGCTGCACCCGAACGAGCCGGTGTCGGTGGATCACATCGCCGAGCGGATCTGGGGCACCGCACCGCCGGCCAGCCCGCGCGCCGCGGTGCAGAGCCTGGTGCTGCGGCTGCGCCAGGCGCTGGGTGGCGGCGAGCTGATCGAGACGGCGGCCGATGGCTACCTGATCCGGCTGACCGTCGACCAGCTCGACCTGACCCGGTTCGACGCGCTGACCCGGGCGGCCGAGACCGCGGCCGCGGCCGGCGAGCTCGCGCGGGCGCACACGCTGCTGACCGAGGCGCTCGGGCTGTGGCGCGGCCCGGCGCTGGCCGACGTCCGGTCGGAGCTGCTGCACAGCCGTGACCTGCCGTTGCTGGCCGAGCGGCGGCGCCGGGCCGAGGAGTCGTGGGTCGACACCGGGCTGCGGCTGGGCCGGGCGGCCGAGGTGGTCCCGCGGCTGCGCGAGCTGGTCGGCGCGCACCCGTTGCACGAGCGGTTCTGGGCGCAGCTGATGACCGCGCTGTACCGGTCCGGTCGGCCGGCCGAGGCGCTGGACACGTACCAGACCGTCCGCCGGCTGCTGGCCGACGAGCTCGGCGTCGACCCGGGTGCCGAGCTGCGCCGGCTGCACCAGGCCGTGCTCACCGGCGATGCCAGCCTGACCGGGCCGCCGCCAGCCGAGCTGCCCGCAGCCGAGCTGCCGCCGGCCGAGCTGCCCACGGCCGAGCCGGCCGTGGCGGAGCCGTCCGGGGCCGGGCCGGCGCCGGCCGCCGCTCCCGCTCCCGCTCCCGCTCCGGCCAGGGTGGTGCCGCGGCAGCTTCCGCCGGCGGTCCGCGCCTTCACCGGCCGCGACCGTGACCTGGTCGAGCTGGACGCGCTGCTCGGCGCCGGCACCGGGCAGGCCGACCCGGTGGTGATCACCGCGATCGCCGGCACCGCCGGGGTGGGCAAGACCGCGCTGGCCGCGCACTGGGCCCGCCGGGTCGCCGACCAGTTCCCGGACGGCCAGCTCTGGCTGAACCTGCGCGGCTACCATCCCGGCCGGCCGATGCCGTCCGGGCAGGCGCTGACCGTCTTCCTGCGCGCGCTCGGCGTACCCAGCAGCCAGATCCCGGTCGAGCTGGACGCGCAGGTCGGGCTCTACCGGTCGCTGCTGGCCGGCCGCCGGCTGCTGATCGTGCTGGACAACGCCAGCAGCCCGGACCAGGTCCGGCCGCTGCTGCCCGGCGCGCCCGGCTGCCTGGTGCTGGTCACCAGCCGGGACGAGCTGACCGGCCTGGTGGCCCGGGACGGCGCCGCCCGGCTCCGGCTCGGCCTGCTCAGCGCGGCCGACGCGGCCGCGCTGCTGCGTACGCTGCTCGGGCCGGCGGCGGACCCGGCCACGCTGGCCGAGCTGGCCACGCTCTGCGCCCGGCTCCCGCTGGCGCTGCGGATCGCCGCTGACCGGATCAACTCCAGCAGCCGGCCGGTGGCCGAGGCGGTGGCCGAGTTGGCCGCCGAACCCCGGCTGGACGCGCTGGCCGCCGGCGACGACCCGCACACCGCGGCCCGGGCGGTGCTGTCCTGGTCGTACCAGGCGCTGCCACCGGCGGCGGCGGTGCTGTTCCGCCGGCTGGGCCTGGTCCCCGGCGCCGACTGGGACGCCTACGCCGCCGCCGCGCTGCTCGGTGGCACGCTGGCCGACGCCCGGCAGACGCTGGCCGCGCTGGTCTCGGCGCACCTGGTCGAGGAGTACCGCGGCCGTTACCGGATGCACGACCTGCTCCGCGAGTACGCCCGGGAGCATGCCCGGGCCGAGGACACCGACGCCGACCGGGCGGCCGTGACCGGCCGGCTGCTCGACCACTACCTGCGCAACGCCGCGGCGGCGGTCGACGTGGCGATCCCGCACGAGAAGCACCGCCGGCCGGCGGTGCCGCCGCCCCGGCCGCCGGCTCCGGCGTTCGCCGACGCCCGCGACGCACTGGGTTGGCTGGACGCCGAGCGGCACAACCTGGTGGTCACCGCGGTGCACGCGGCGGACGAGGGCCGGTCCGAGCACATCCGGCTGCTCGAGTCGACGATCTACCGGTACCTGCTGACCGGCGGGCACCACAGCGAGGCGCTGCTGCTGCACGGGCGCGCGCTGGACGCTGCCGTGGCCGCGGCGGATCGGCCCGGCGAGGCGGCGGCGCTGAACAACCTGGGCAACGTGCACTGGCAGCTGGGCGACTACGGCCAGGCGGCCGACGACTACCGGGGCGCGCTGGCGCTCCGCCGGGTCACCGGTGACCGGGCCGGCGAGGCCGCGGCGCTGAACAACCTCGGCGTGATCGAGTGGCACCTGGGCCACTACGAGGCCTCGGCCGCGTACTACGCCCAGGCGCTGCCGATCCACCACGAGACCGCCAACCGGGTCGGCGCCGCGACGACGCTGGCCAACCTGGCCCGGGTGTACCAGCGGATCGGGCGGGTGGGCGAAGTGCTGGACCTGCAGCAGCAGGCGCTGGCGATCTTCCGGGAGATCGGCGACCGGTCCAGCGAGGCGAACTCGCTGAGCAGCCTCGGCACGTACTACCGGCGCCAGCGGCAGGACGAGGTGGCCCTCGACTACTACCAGCAGGCCATTGCCATGCAGCTGGAGCTGGGCGACCGGATCGGCGAGGCCGACTCGCTGACCTGCATCGCCGTCATCTTCCGGCACTGGGGGCGGTACGAGGAGGCGGCCGCGCACTGCCAGCGGGCGCTGGCGATGGCCCGCGAGCTCGGTCACCGCACCGTGCAGTTGACCGTACTCGTCACGCTCGGCGATGTGGCCCTGGCCGCCGGCCGGCCGGCCGAGGCGCTCGGCCACCAGCAGGCCGCGCTCGGCCTCGCCGAGGAGATGAGCGACCGGTTCATGCAGGCCCGGGCGCTGCGCGGGCTGGGCACCGTCCGGCAGGCGATGGGTGACCCGGCGGCGGCCCGCCGGCACTGGCAGCGGGCGCTGGAGCTGTACACCGATCTCGGCGTGCCGCAGGCCGACGTGGTGCGCGACCTGCTCGACCCGGCCGGCCAGCCGGTGCCGGGCTAGGACCATCCACCCCGGACGTCCACTTCGGACTGTCCACTTCGGACGCCATAGGTCGGGCGGCCCGGCGGTCCGGGGGCTCGGCGGTCCGGCGGACCGGTGGTCCGGTGGTCCGGAAAGGACAGAAGCCGGCGTGACGGTGGGGGGACCGCCACGCCGGCTCGCTCTGTCGGCCCGGTCAGCCGCCGGGGGTCAGGCCGAGCTGCTGCTCGGTGACCAGCTGGTCGGTCGGCGGTGCGGGCAGGGCGACCGGCTTGCCGTAGTCGGTGAAGTCGACGGTGCCCTCGTCCTGGGTGAGCTGCACCGGGAGCGGCTCGCCCTGGGTCGCGATGTAGAGCGTGCCGCCGTCGGTGCTCTTGTCGACCAGCCCGATCGACCTGGTGCCGTGGATCTGTTTCGACTCGCCCTTGGTCAGCGTGCCGTCCGGCTTGAGCAGTTCGGTGGACAGCGAGCGGAGGTCACCGAACACCAGCAGCTTGCTTTAGCCGCCCGCTCGTCGTGCTGCTCTTGAGCCACTTGCCCTTGAGCGCCGACACCGGCTGCGGGTTGCTCGGCGCGAAGGCCTTCCAGAACTCGTCGTCACCCTTGATGTAGGCGTCCGTGCCGATCACGATGAAGTCGACCTTGACCGTGGTCGAGCTGCCTTCGCTGCCGATCGGCAGGCTCAGCGAGCCGGCGGCGCCCTCGGTGCCCTTGATCTTCACGTCCAGCCCGAAGGTCTGGCCGTCCGACTTGCCCGCGCCGGTCACGTGCACGCTGCTCACCTTGGGCAGCGCCGCCTGCGCCTTGGCCAGGATCTCGGTGGGCGCGAGCGCCGCGACGCCGTTGTCCGGCGCGCTCCTGGCCGCGTCGTCGGTGCCCGGGGTGGCGGAGCCGGGGGTCGATGACGTGCCGCAGCCGCCGACCAGCGCGATCGCGACCGCGGCTGTCGCGGCAATGCGTACGGAACGCATGGGACCTTTCCTCGACGCGACCGGACGAGGGGTCGTCCAGCTGGGCAAGTGCTCAGCCGATGATCGCCTGGCGCATCCGCCGGCAGCCCGAAATCGCCTGTAGGTGCGGACATCACGCCTGTTCGGGCGGCGCCCGGCCGCCCGCCCGGCCGGTCCGCAGACTGGTGTCCGTGGCGTTCGAGTTCCCCGAGTTCACCCAGCCGGTCGAGCTGCCGGACGGCCGTAGCTGGACGGCCTGCTACGACAGCTACGACCAGCGCCACGACGTGGCCTACTACGTGGTCACGATCGCCGGCCGCCGCGCCGACCCGGTGGTGGCCGAGGTCTGGATGTGGCCGGCCGGCGAGGACTGGACCACCCCGGGTTTCGCCGGCTGGCTGCGCGACCAGGTGCACGCCATCGCCGTCACCGGTGCGTCGAACACGCCCTATCGGCCCAGCTAGCGGGCCTGATCGGGGCGCGCCGGGCGGCGCTGCCCGACCCGGCTCGGCCGCCCGCCGTCCCGGGGGCGTACCGGTGGGCGGGGGTCGGTGGTCTAGGCTGCCTGCTTCCGCAGTGCAGCGGTTCGTGTCAGGGCTGCCTAGTCTGCCGGTATTGGTGCACCGTGTGCCGGAATGGTGGCGAACGGGTGGGGTACATGCTCGTCGTGGGCGGCGGGCGGGCCACCCGAAATGATTCGCGAGGATGAGCAGGAGGTCGGATGGCGATCCGGTACGGGGTCGACTTCGCCGGGACGCGGCCAGCGGCGCAGGCGCTGCGGTCGGCAGGTCGTGACTTCGTGGTCCGGTACGTGTCCTCGCCGGGCCGGGCGAAGAACATCACCGCCGCCGAGGCGACGTACTGGCGGCAGAACGGGATCGACGTCGCAATCGTGTTCGAGACCACGGCCGGTCGGCCGCTGGCCGGTTCGGCGGCCGGGGCGGCGGATGCCGCGTCCGGGCGCGGCCAGGTGATCGCCGCCGGCGGCCCGGCCGACGGTGGCGTGATCTATTTCGCGGTCGACGTCGACACCACGACCACCGCGCAGCGGGCCGCGGTGGCCAGCTATCTCAGTGCCGCGGCCGGCGTGATCGGCTGGGACCAGGTCGGCGTCTACGGCGAGTACGACGTGGTCGACTACGTCGCCGCGCACACGGCCTGCCGCTATTTCTGGCAGACGTACGCCTGGTCCGGCGGCCGCGGCCCGCACCCGCGGGCGCAGCTCTACCAGTACAGCAACGGGCAGCGGATCGGCGGCGTCGAGGTCGACTTCGACCAGGCGCTCGCCGACGACTTCGGACAGTGGGGAAGGGAAAAAAGCGTGAGCTTGACCGCGGACGAACACAACTGGCTGCGTACCGTCTACGTGCAGGTGACCGGCGCGGTCGCGGTCGGCCAGCGGGACTTCCAATCGACCATCGAGTCCACCCTCAGCGGCGTCCAGGCGCTGATCAACCTGACCAGGTCGAACTCGACCGTGCTCGGCCGGGCGATCACCAACAGCGAGGCGGCCGTCCTGGCCGCGATCGCGGCGCTGCCGACGTCCGGGCTGAGCATGGCGGAGCAGGAGCAGATCCTGGACGCCACCCGCAAGATCCTCACCGACAACGGCATCCAGGTGGACGACACCGCGCTGCGCGACGCCCTGGCCACCCAACTGGCGCCCGAACCGGCCCTGCCGGCGGACGCCCAGCACGTCGCCGTCCCGGCCCCGCGCACCGAGGACAGCCCCACCCCGTCCTGACCGGCCCTATCCAGCACCGAACCCCCGGACGGTTTCCGTCCGGGGGTTCGTACTGCCTATATACGCACCGAACATTGTCTGGTCATGCCTGTTCGGGTGAATGCCGGCAGCATCTATCCAGGCATTGATGCTAGCTGAGGCCGAGATCAGCCAGCATGCGCGCGCTGGTCTTCAGGCACAGCCCGTAAGCGCACACGAAAGCGTCGGCGAGATCGGCGTCGATGTGCCCCACGTCGAACGTCGCGGTCATGGTTAGGAAGTCGGCTAGGCCGGCCCAAACCAGAGGGTCATACGAGGCGGTAGCCCTTGGGATCTCGTCGCGGCCGGATTCGAGCACGACGCAGGCGTTGAACATCGTGAGGTTCTCAGTCCGGAGGCTGCCGTCGTCGTTTTCGCCGATCACGCTGACGCCCTGGGTCGCGTCCACCCGCGCGACCGTGAACCGGGCCCGCCCGAGTTCGAGTGGATCGGCAAGGCCGAGCTTCATGCCGAGGAGGTTGGCGATCTCGATGTGGAGGTCGCGCTGCGTCAGCAGGTCGTCCGCGCGGCCCAGGCGAAGACTCTCGATCCACGCCTGCGCGAGTAACAGCGGCACCCGCCGGGTCGGAACGCTGGCCACTTCCTGGTGGGTCTTGTTCGCCGCGGCGGTGCGTATACCAACCAGGATTTCGGCCGCCGGGCACCGGCCGGTCAGCAATGTGACCGCGAGAACCGGGGCGAAGTCCTCCAGCGAGCGGCCGAGGCCGCAGAGGGTGACGGCGGCTCCGCGGCCCTGGTCCGCCCGCTCGCCGGTGCGCCGCCCATCATCGGACGACGAGGTCTCCGCCTCGATGAATATAGTCATTGCGACACGACCTCGAGTTCTTCAAGCAGTGGACCCAGGAAGCCGCGCTCACGGGCGATCATCAGAAAGTCGTTCAGTCGGTCGCTCTCGGCCATGTCCCGCGTACCCACCTCCTCAATGTCGGCAGCGAACCGGAGCGCGTCGAGTTCGGGTTTCGCCCCAACTTCGAGTTCCAGCACGAACAGCCGGGGTGTGATGGCTGCCCGCCGCTTGTCGCCGGTCATTCCCTTCCGGATCAGTTGTAGCTCGGGTGGTAGCGGAATGCGCTTGAGCCGCTCCGGGGCGATGCGGAGGTCGAACATGGAGAATTCCCGAATCGCGGCGTTATGGAAGGCGGAGTCTGGAACCACGCCGGCGGACGACCGGATGAACTCGTCGATGTCCAGCGCGGCCGCCAAGGCACTGCTCGTCGATCGTGCCGTGTCCGGCTCCAGCCCTCGGGCGCGGGCCCGGGCCGCGCGAATGTCACTGTCTTCGACGTTGCTGCTGAACAGCGACAGCCGCTCCCGGTCGCGGGTCGACTTGGGGCGCTCGTAGGTAATGACGCGCCGACCAACGCCGTGCCGACCCCGGGTGCACAGCGCAACGGTCAGGACGAGCGCGACGGCGAAGCCTTCGTCCTCAGCGACGTCTTCCTCATCGTCGAGCCCTTCGGCGAAGAACCGGGTGAAGGTAGGTTCTGCCGCGACACCGGTGGAGCCGGGCGCCGGACGCCGACACAGCGCGCGGCTTGTTCTCAGCGGTTCAAGCGGCCGGATCAGCGCATCGGCATACGCCTCGAGGCGGCTGACTGTGTCGGGGGCGCCGCTCGTCACGACGGGCAGGCCCTCGCCCCGCACCTTCCCATCGACCGGGATCGGGGGCCAGAAGGCACAGTCGCTGCTCGTCCGCGTCGTGGTGACCACACACGAGGTGAGGACCTGATCGGACTCGTAGAGCCGGAGGTTGTCAGGCGAGTAGTGTTCGATCGCCTGGAGGTCGGCCAGTCGCTTGATCTGGTACTCGATCCAACCGTAGAGCGGCCGGCGTGGGCCGAAGAGCTGCTCCTCGCGGACGACGCTTGGGAAGACAATGCGGATCTCCCGGGCCTCGAGCGGCGCGTCCCGTCGATCATCGAAGATGATCGAGTAAATGTCCAGGTCGTCGGCCGCGATGAGGGTAACTCTCTCCAAGCCGGGCCGATCTAGGATGGTACGGACAGTCAGGTCCCGTTCCGTCTCAGCCGCCACCGGCAGCCGCTGCCGGCTGGCGACGAGTGAGGTGAGATCCTGCAGGTCGAGGGCGGCCTGGATGCGCTCAGCCAGCGGGAGGGTGAGGTTCAGGCTGCCCTTCTCCAGCCGGTTGATGGTGAAGCGGCTGGCGCCGACCAACTCGGCTAGTCGGGCCTGGGTGAGATTTTTCGCTGACCGTCCCTCCCGTAGTCGTTTCTGGATCTGCTGCCGGACCTCAGCGGCAGCGGCCGCATCAACACCCGGGTCCCGGGCGTTCGGCTCCGACATGTAGAACCCCTGTCTTAGTGCTGTGCGCTGGAATGCACCTCCGCACATAGTACGGCGAACCAGGTCGTGGGGCAGTCCCCCACATTCGACACCGGTGCACATATTGACGCTGTAGTCGGCACAACGCACACTGTGTTGGGTAGATGTGCGGCTGGACGCACACCCGGACGATCGGAGGCCGGGATGCAGGGTCCGAGCAAAGCTGTCGTGTGGGGGAACCGCGCCGGCCTCTGCGGCGGCTGTACCGCGGCCGCTGGCTGTCCTGCGGGGGCGGCGCGGTGATACGGAAGTCACCGGTCAGCCGCCTCACTGCTGCCGATGCGCCCGGTCAGGCAGAGTGGCGGCCGAGTGTCTTTGTCAGCTACGCCTGGGACTCACCGGCTCACAAGGAGGCAGTGTGCGACCTGTGCCGACTGCTGTTGCGAAGCGCTGTAGACGTGCGTCTTGACCAGTTTGCCGGGGCGCGGCGCCGTGACTGGGCGGGGTGGGCGATCGGGCAGATCGAGGTCGCCGACTACGTGCTCGTCATCGCGTCGCCGACGTACAAGCACGAGGCTGACGGGGACGCGAGTCCGACCGGGCGCTGGGGTGCCAAGTTCGAGGCCGCTGTGTTGCGCGAGAAGTTGTATACCGACGTACCGACCTGGCTGCCGAAGATTCTGCCGGTGGTGTTGCCCGGCGGCCGGGTCGATGACATTCCGATCTTCCTGCAGCCGCGCAGCGCCAGCCACTTCGTGATCGACGAGCTCACCCCGTCCGGGATCGCAGAGTTGCTAACCATCCTGTACTACCAGCCCTGATTTCCGGCCCAGCCCGCCCATGGGTGCGGTCGAGTAGTGAGGTGTTGATCTTGGACGGTCATGGTAGGCCCCCGGCGGTATGCGGGTCGAGCTCCGCCTCAAGTGCACCAACATCATGACTCGCTACGAACGCAGCTTCGTCCTGGACGAGGGCTCCAAGCGGGGGCTGGAGTGGACGCCGCCGCGGCCGCCGGGGCGGCCAGGGTGCCTGCCCCGGCGGCCGGCGCAGCCGCCAGCAAGCCGAAATACACCTAACAGAGCAGCGCTCCCACGGGCGTCACGCTGGTGCGACTGAACGCCCCGGGGTGGGCGGCTACGGCAGTGCGATGGACTGCTGGTGGCGGAAGACGTTGCGCGGGTCGTAGGACGCCTTGATCCGCTGCAGCCGCGGGTAGTTGTCCTTGTAGTACAAGGTGGACCACGGCACGCCGGAGCGGTTGAAGGCCGGGTCGGTGATGTCCGGGTCCGGGTTGTTGATGTAGCAGCCGTCGGCCTGGTCGTTCGGCACCGGGTAGCCACCGGTGGCGGCCCAGACGCTGCCGTACAGGTCGCGCAGCCAGTTGATGTTGACGGGGTCGGCGGCCGGGTCCTGCCACTGGGTCTCGAAGAGGGTCCAGAACACGCAGCTGCGGTGGGCCAGGGCGGTCGCGGTGGACGCGGTCGCGTTGATCGTGCCGCCGCTGAAGCCGGCCAGGGTGACCGCGCCGGCCGGGTTGCTGAAGTCGGTGCGGTTCAGCGCGTCGTACATGGCGCCGGCCTGCGCCGCCGTGTAGCCGCGCTTCAGGTACGCCGACTTGGACGAGCCGCGCAGCGTGGGGTTGATGAACGACGGGATGCTCGCCGCGATCAGCCGGACCGCGTGCAGCCAGGGCAGTTGCTGCGGCGGCTGCGCGGCCACGATCGGGTCCACGCCCAGCCCCGCGGTGATCGCGGCCAGGTAGCCGTCCAGCAGTGCGCGGGCCCCGGGCACGGTGGCGTTCACCTGGGTGAGCAGGAAGATGCCGCCGCTGGACCGGTGCGTCAGCGAGGCCACCCCGGACAGTGCCTTCCCCGGTGCGGTGGGCGCGGCGTTCTGCTCGTACCAGCTGCCCCAGTTCGTGACCAGCGTGCTGAACTTGGCCCGGTCCAGCGCCGACCAGGGAATGCCGACGGCGGACAGCAGCACGTCCTTGGGCGGGTTGACCAGCAGCCGGCCCGGGTCGGTGCCGGTGCGGCCCGGGGTGCGGAACCAGAAGCGGGTGACGATGCCGAAGTTGCCGCCGCCACCGCCCGCGGTGGCCCACCAGAGGTCGTAGTTCGGGTCGGCGGTGTCCCGGCTGGCCACCACCACCTTCGCGACGCCGGCGCGGTTGACCGTGACCACCTCGACCGCCTCCAGGTGGTCGATCACCGCGCCCAGCTCGCGGGACAGGAAGCCGTACCCGCCGCCGGTGGTGTGCCCGCCGACGCCGACCGTGGGGCACATCCCGCCCGGGATCGTCACGCCCCACTTCTTGTACAGCGCCTCGTAGACACCGGCCAGCCGGGCGCCACCCTCGACCGCGAAGGCCCGCCGGGCGGTGTCGAAGTAGATGTTGTTCAGCCCGGCGAGGTCGATCACCACGTCCACGTCGGCGTTGAACACGAACGGGGCCAGGCAGTGCCCGCCGCAGACCACCGAGAGCCGCTTGCCGGCGGACACCGCCTCCTGCACCGCCTGTACGACCTGCTCGGTCGAGCTGACCACGCGGACGTAGTCCGGCGAGCCGACCCAGCGCTGGTTGTAGCCGACGGTCAGTTCCTGGTAGCGCGGGTCGGCCGGCAGGATCGTCACCGGCGGGGTGGTCGTCGTCCCCGCCGTCGTCGGCGCCGCGGTGGCCGGCGTGGCGATACCGACGGTCGCCACCCCGGCCGCCGCCGCCGTCCCACCCAGGAAACCCCGTCGAGAAATGCCAGTCATCAATGTTCCTCTCGGGCCCGAGAATCAGTCGACACGCTCAGGTACCTCGTGCACGGATGATTCCGAGCCGGGCCGCGAATGGCGCCACCCAGCTAACGGAGTAGCCGCCAGTTCCCGGCCGGGCTGTTTCCCCCGGGCCCGGCCGGGCCGGACGTAGACTGCGGCTCGTGACGGCGACGGGCCAGGCGGTCGGCCGGGGCCGGCGGGCACGGGACGGGTTGACGGTTGCCGGCATCGCCCGGCTGGCCGGGGTGTCCGCGCCGACCGTGTCCAAGGTGCTTAACGGCCGGGCCGGGGTGGCACCGGGCACCCGGCAGCGGGTCGAGGAAGTGCTGCGCGAGCGGGGATACCGGCGGCCCGACGCGATCGATCCGGCGCCGATCATCGAGTTGGTGTTCCACGCCCTGGAGAGCCCGTGGGTGCTGGAGATCCTGCGCGGGGTCGAGGAGGTCGCCCGCGAGCAGGAGTTGGCCGTGGTGGTGACCGAGATGCAGGGTCGGCTGACCCCCGGCCGGGCCTGGACCGAGCAGGTGCTCACCCGGCGCCCCACCGGCGTGATCGCGGTCTTCTCCGAGCTGACCGCCGACCAGCAGGTGCAGCTGTCCACCCGGGCCATCCCGCTGGTCGTGCTCGACCCGACCGGCGAGCCGCTGCACCAGACCCCGTCCGTCGGCGCTACCAACTGGAGCGGCGGGCTGGCCGCCACCCGGCACCTGCTGGAGCTCGGGCACCGGCGGATCGCGATGGTCAGCGGACCCACCGAGTGGCTGTGCTGCCGGGCCCGGCTGGACGGCTTCCGGGCCGCGATGGACACGGCCGGCGTGCCGGTCGACCCGGCCCTGGTCCGGATGTCGATCCTGTACGGCGAGGGCGGCCTGCGCGACGGCGCCTCGCTGCTCGCGCTGCCCGACCCGCCCACGGCCATCGTCTGCGCGAACGACCTGCAGGCGCTCGGCGTGTACGAGGCGGCCCGGGAGGCGGGCATCCGGGTGCCCACCGACCTGAGCGTGGTCGGCTTCGACGACCTGCCGCTGGTGCGCTGGGCCGGGCCGCCGCTGACCACGGTGCGGCAGCCGCTGGCCGAGATGGGCGCCACCGCGGCGCGGATGATCCGGACCCTCGCGGCCGGCGAGCCGCTGGCACAGACCCGGGTCGAGTTGGCGACCTCCCTGGTCGTCCGGCAGAGCACGGCCCCGCCGGCGGCCCGGTAGCCGGACCGGCTTGGGTAGCCGGGCCGGGTGGGTAGCCGGGCCGGCTCGCGTTACTCCGTTCGGGTGCCTTGACCGGCTCACGGCTCCGGCCGTACGTTGTCGAAACAAATCGAAGAAACGTTCGAAACGTTTCTGCCGGCGGATGGGCTGCGGCGGCCACACCGCCGGGGGGTTCCGGCCGAAGGAGTCCGCTGTGCCTGCTGCAGCCCGCCGCCTGCTCGAAGTCCGCCGATCCGGCAGCACCCGGATACGGGTGCTCCTGCTCGTACTGCTGGGCGTGTTGACCACGCTCACCGGCACGGCCGTGCTGACCGCCCGGCCGGCGGCCGCGGCGTCCCTGGTCGAGGTGACGAACTTCGGCACCAACCCGACCGGCCTGCGGATGCACCTGTACGTGCCGAACAACGTCACCGCCCGGCCGGCCATCCTGGTCGCGGTGCACTACTGCACCGGCACCGGGCCGGCGTTCTTCTCCGGTACCGAGTTCGCCGCGCTGGCCGACCGGTTCGGCTTCATCGTGATCTACCCGTCGGCGACCCGCAGCGGCGCCTGCTTCGACGTCTCGTCCCCCGGTGCGCTGACCCACAACGGGAACAGCGACCCGGTCGGGATCGTCTCGATGGTCCGCTGGGTGCAGCAGAACCGCGCCGGCGACCCGAACCGGGTGTACGTCACCGGCGCCTCGTCCGGCGCGATGATGACCAACGTCCTGCTCGGCGACTACCCGGACGTGTTCAAGGCCGGGTCCGCATTCATGGGCGTCCCGGACACCTGCTTCGCCACGAGCGACCCCTCGATGTGGAACAACGCCTGCGCGAACGGTCAGGTCATCAAGACTGCGCAGCAATGGGGCGACGCCGCGCGCGGCTCGTTCCCCGGCTTCACCGGCACCCGGCCGCGGATGCAGCTCTGGCACGGCACCGCGGACACCACGCTCTTCTTCCAGAACTTCGGCGAAGAGATCAAGCAGTGGACGAACGTGCTCGGCGTGAGCCAGACCCCGGTCTCCACGGACTCGCCGCAGTCCGGCTGGACGCACACCAGGTATGGCAACACCAGCACGCAGCCACCGGTCGAGGCGTACAGCATCCAGGGCGTCGGGCACAGCCTGCCGATGGGCGGGATGGCGGCGCAGGCGATCCGCTTCTTCGGCCTGGACGGGACGCCGCCCCCGCCGACCTCGACCCCGCCCACCCCGCCGATCACGACCCAGCCGCCGCCGACGAGCAACCCGCCGGGTGGCGGCTGCACGGTCACCGACGTGATCAGCGCCTGGAACACCGGCCTGACCGCCAACATGACGATCAGCAGCAGCACCGCGGTCAACGGCTGGTCGCTGCGGTTCACCCTGCCGGCCGGGCAGACCATCACGTCGGGCTGGAACGCCGGCTACAGCCCGACCTCCGGCCAGGTCACCGCCACCAACCTCAACTACAACGCCTCGATCCCGGCCGGCGGCTCGACCAGCATCGGCTTCCAGGCCAACCACACCGGCAACGCCGGCAAGCCGACCTCGGTCACCCTGAACGGCACCGCCTGCACGGTCGCATGAGGTCGGGCGGTGGCGCCGCCGGCACCGGCGCCACCGCCCGTCCGTCCACATCGGACACCGGATCGTCCAGCAAGGACACCGCCGTGGAGGAGAAATGATCAGCTATGCACGCCGGATCCAGACCGCGGTGGCGGCAGTGGCGCTCGCGGCGCTCGCGTTCGTCCTGCCTGGTGCCTCGGCGCAGGCGGCGCCGGTGAGCCCGGCGCACGGCCACCCCGGCGGCCCGTGCCGGAACGGGTACGTCGGGCTGACCTACGACGACGGGCCGACGGTCGCGACCAGGCAGGCGCTGCTGACCGCGCTGCGGTCCGCGCACCTGCGGGCCACCTTCTTCGAGATCGGCCAGAACGCGCGGGCCAACCCGGAGCTGACCCGGGCCGCGCTGCGGGCCGGGATGTGGGTCGGCAACCACACGTACACGCACCCGAACCTGCCGCAGATCGGCGACCCGGCCGCGTTCGAGGAGATCGCCAGCACGCAGTTCGTGCTGCAGCGGGTGACCGGGCGGGCGCCGACGCTGTTCCGGCCGCCGTTCGGGGCGACCAGCGACGTGGTCCGGGCGGACGTGGCCAGCCTCGACCTGCTCGAGGTGCTGTGGACGGTCGACTCGCGGGACTGGGCCGGCGCCAGCACCCCGGACATCATCGCGGCCGCGGCGACGCTGCAGCCCGGCGGGATCATCCTGATGCACGACTGGGTGCAGAACTCGGTGGACGCGGTGCCGGCCATCGCCAGCGACCTGGCCAGCCGTGGCCTGTGCGCGGGCCGGATCGCGTTCACCCCGCGGGACATCTCCGGTGCCGGCACGATCTTCCACGCGGTGGCGGTCAAGCCGTGAGCCCTGACCCTGTACTGACCTGACGTCGTGCCCGAGTCCGGGCCGTGAGGCGAGGAGGCCGCAGTGTTGCGCAGAATCCGTCGATGGTCCGGACACCGCCGAGGCACGGTTCTGGCCGTGCTGGCGGGGGTGTTGCTCGGGGCGGCCGCACAGTCGGCGATGTCCGGCCGCCCGGCGGGGGACGCGGCCCGCACCGTGGCACCGGTGCGGGCCGCGGCCCTGCTCGCCGGCGACGGGAGCACCCGGGCCGGGGGCTGGGTCGGCACCTGGGCGACCGTGCCGACGACCACGCCGGCGATCAACACGACCACCTTCGCCAACCAGACGATCCGCGAGATCGTGCATGTCAGCATCGGCGGCGACGCGGTCCGGGTCCGGCTGTCCAACGAGTTCGGCCGCCAGCCGCTGGTGATCGGGGAGGCACACGTGGCCCGCCGGGCGGCGGCCGGCGGGACGCGGATCGCCCCGGGCACCGACCGGCGGCTCACCTTCGGTGGCCGGGCCGCCGTGTCGATCCCGGCCGGTGCGCCACTGCTCAGCGACCCGGTCGCACTGGCCGTGGCGGCCCGCAGCGACCTGGTGGTCAGCCTCTACCTGCCGGTCAGCACGCCCGGTACGACGATCCACGCGTTCTCGTTCCAGACGAACTACGTGGCCGCCGGCAACGTCACCGGCCGGACCGACATCACGCCGACCGCGACCATCGGGCAGTGGTACTTCCTCTCCAGCGTGAGCGTCCATAGTGGACGGAGCGGGGGCGCGGTGGTGGCGCTCGGCGACTCGATCACCGACGGCGCGAACACCACGGCCGACGCGAACCACCGCTGGCCCGACCTGCTCGCGCAGCGGCTGCTGTCCAGCCGGCGCGACGTCGGCGTGCTGAACGAGGGCATCAGCGGCAACCGGATGCTGCACGACGGGGTGTCGATCCCGGGTTCGGCCGGGGAGGGCTTCGTGTCGTTCTTCGGCGAGTCGGCGCTGCGCCGGTTCGACCGGGACGTCGCCAGCCAGCCGGACGCCCGGTACGTCGTCGTGCTGCTCGGCATCAACGACATCGGCCAGCCCGGCACGGTGAGCGCGCCGGCCACCGATGAGGTCACCGCGGCCGACGTGATCGGCGCGCACCGGCAGTTGATCGCCCGCGCGCACCAGCTCGGCCTGCGCGTGTACGGCGCCACGATCATGCCGTTCGCCAACGACACGTTCGGCTTCTTCACCCCGGCGCGCGAGGTGAAGCGGCAGGCGGTGAACGCGTGGATCCGGACCGGCCGCGAGTTCGACGCGGTGATCGACTTCGACCGCGCGCTGCGCGACCCGCGGCAGCCGGACCAGTTGCTGGCCGCCTTTGACAGCGGCGACCACCTGCATCCCAACGACGCCGGCACCCAGGCGATGGCGAACGCGGTCCCGCTGCACCTGTTCGGCTGAGCCGAACCCCGCCGGAAACCCCGGTGGGCACCGGACTGAGCCGGCCGGCATGCGGGCCGGCCGGCTCGTCCGGCTCGTCCGGCCGGCTCGTCTAGCCGGCTCGTCCGGCTGCCGGCCGGCCTGTCCGGCTGCTGGCCGGGCGGTCAGCTGGACGGCCGGTGCCGGCGCATCACCATCCGGTCGCCGCCGGCCCCGAAGTAGTCCGCCGCCATGCCGTCATCGACGAAACCGAGGCTCTCGTACAGGCCGATGGCGGCCCGGTTGGCCGGCTCCACGGTGAGCCGGAGCGTCCGGACCGGGCTCGCGTCGGTCGCGGCCAGCGCGGCGACGGCTAGCGCCCGGCCGATGCCCCGGCCACGCCAGTCGGACCGTACGCCGCAGGCCAGGAACCAGCCGGAAACCCCGTCGTAGGAGGGGAGCACCAGGCTGTAGCCGACCAGACCATCGTGCACGGCGACCTGCAGCAGCGGCCCGGCCAGGTCGAAGAACTGCCGCAACGAGATCACCGAGTAGCCCGGCTCGCCGAAGATCCCGTAGTCGAGCGCGACCAACTCGTCGATCTCGCCAGCCAGCGGAACCCTGATCGCAACGTCCATTCCCCGCTCCCTCGGTCGCCTGCGACACCGGGTCCGACGAGTCTAGGTCCGCCGCCGGCCGGGTAGGCGCCCGGTGGCGTCGGCGAGGGTGTGGGCCGCCTGATCCAACCAGCCGTGCAGCGCCGCCCGCGGGTCGTCCGCGCCGGCGACCAGCTCGCGCACCTCGGCGGTGGTCAGCGAACGCACCAGCACGATCGCCCGCATCGCCAACAGCCGCGCCTCGGCCGGCGCCAGGCCGGCGGTGGAGCGGCCGATCGCCGCGGTCAACGCGTCCTCGTAGTCGTGCCACATCCGGCGCAGCCGGGACTGCAGCGCCGCCGACTCGCCGTAGCCGCGGTGGTAGCCCGCCATTCCGGCGGTCGCCTCGTCCGCCCCGGCGGCGGCGTCGATCTGCCGGCGCAACACCACGGTCACCGCGTCGAGCACCGACGTGCGCGCCGGCCGGTCGATGATCGCCGCGACCAGTTCGTCCCGCAGCCGCGCCTCGCCCCCGAACGCGAGGTCCTCTTTGGACGCGAAGTAGGTGAACAAGGTCTTGACCGAGATGTTGGCCGCGTCCGCGATCTCGGCCACGGTCACGTTGTCGTACCCGCGCTGCTCGAACAGCCGTTCCGCCGCGGCCAGCAGAGCCTGCCGGGTCAGTTGCTTCTTGCGCTCGCGCAGCCCGCCAGGACGCGGTCCGTCCGTGCCACCCACCCGCTCATGGTACGTAAGACGAAACCCGCTAACCCTTTGTTCGCGGGCGTCGAGGACGGCTCCGGCCAACCGGACCGGGGCTACCCGGCGGGACGGTGGAACTCGGCCCGCCAGCGCCGGAGGTCCGGCTGCTGCGGGTCGCCCAGGTCCTCCACCCGCACCGGCCGCAGGCCGTCCGCGCCGAACGCGTCGATCTCGGCCCGGGTCAGCGCCCACGGCGGGCCGACCACCTGGTCGTCGGCGTCCCGGCCGGCGGCGATCACCAGCAGCGTGCCGCCGGCCCGGACCAACCGGCGCACCTGCCCGATCGCCGCCTGGTGCAGCGGCACCGGCATGGCCTGCACGGTCAGGCTCTCCAGCACCAGGTCGAACGCGCCGACCCAGCCAGCGGGCGGGTCGAGCAGGTCAGCGGTGCGGTAGTCGACCGGCGAGTCGGGGAACCGGGCCCGCGCGGACTGCACCGCGGCCGGCGCGATGTCGAACGCGACCGTCGCGAAGCCGAGCCGGCCGAGGTATTCGGCGTCCGCGCCGAGCCCGCAACCGACCACCAGCGCCGACCGGCCGCCGCCGACCACGTCCCCGGCCCGGACCCACTGCACCAGCAGCCGCTGCGGCACGCCCCGGTCCCACGGCACGATCGCGGTGCCGGCCTCGGCCGCCACGTACAGCCGGTCGAACCAGCCGGTCGGATCGCCGGCGGCCAGCGACTCGGCCGCCAGTTGCCGGATGTACTCATCCGGATCGCCGGCCGCCGCGTTCTGCCCAGCACCCATGCCGACCGGTCTCCGTCCCTCGCCCCGCCCGATCATGCCGGACGGGGCCGGTCGGCGCTGTGTCAGCCGTGTTGGCGCGGGCTCCGATGAGACCCGGCCGCGCAGGCTGGACCGGCCCGCTGGCGCGGCGCGATCCGAACGGCGGCCGGGTCGCCGGCGGGCGGTGGTCGCCGCCCGCCGGCGCGGTCCGGTCAGCCGATCTTGGACCACCACTGGTCGCTGCCGGTGAAGCGCTTGACCGTGCCGCCGCCCGGGACACTGGCCGAGACGTAGTAGCGGTACTCACCGTTGACGCCGTACCCGGACATGCTGACGAAGTCCATGTTCCAGTTGTCGTCGGTCTGGAAGATCCCGTTGTGCGAGACCATGTGCAGCTTGATTCCGGTGACCGAGCAGGAACTGATCGACCAGTTCGGGTTCTGGAACGTGACGGTGACCGCGTGGCTGGAGCCGTTGCCGTACGGCCCCCAGAAGTGCTGCAACTCGATATCGCCGGCGGTGCTGGTCAGGAACGGCGTCACCTCGGAGTTGTCGCGCAGGTCGTCGCCGCCGGTGATGGTGTTGAAGGTGAACGCGCGCAGGCTGGTGCACGGGCCGACCGGCGCCGCGTCCGCCGGCGCCGCCAGCGCGCCGGCGGCCACGGTGGCCAGCGCCGTGGCGGTGAACGCGAGGGCGGCCCGCCGCAGGGATGGCAGTCGCATGGTGATCCCCCAAGGTCGTAGGTCCGGCGCGGGAGCCGCGCCGGCTACCAGGCTGGCCGGGGCGGACCACCTGCCACATCGTGAGGATCCGTGAGATTCGGCCGGCCGGCGGCTCAGCCGCCGAGGTAGCGCAGGACCGCGAGTACCCGGCGGTTGTCGGCGACCGCGCCGGTCAGGTCCAGCTTGGCCAGGATGTGCTGGATGTGCGTGCCCACCGTGTTCAGCGAGACGTACAGCAGGTCGGCGATGCCGCGGTCGCTGCGTCCCTCGGCCATCAGCGCCAGGATCTCCCGCTCCCGCCTGGTCAGCCGGGCCAGCGGATCGGGCCGGCGTGGCGCGTCCAGCAGCAGCCGGACGACGGCCGGGTCCAGCACGACCTGGCCGCAGCGCAGCCGGTGCAGCGCGTCGTCGAGGTGGCCGGCGTCGAGCACGCTGTCCTTCAGCAGGTAGCCGCAGCGCCGGTCGTCCACCAGCGTCAGCAACGCGGTCGCGTACGCCGGCTCGACGTACTGGGAGAGCAGCAGGATCGGCAGTTCCGGATGCCCGGCCCGCAACGCCGCCGCCACCTGCAGGCCCTCGTCGGTGTGGCTGGGCGGCATCTTGATGTCCAGGATGGCGATGTCCGGGACGCTGGCCGCGACCAGCGGTGCGATCTCCTCGGCCCGCGCCGCCCGGCCGACCACCTGGTGCCCGCCGGCGGTCAGCAGCCGGGCCAGCCCTTCCCGGATCAGCCAGGTGTCGTCGGCGAGGACTACCCGCACCGGAACTCCGCCAGCAGGGTGGTGCCGGCCGGGCCGCTGCTGACCAGCAGGCTGCCGTCGAACGCCGCCACCCGCTCGGCCAGCCCGACCAGCCCGGTCCGCGCGGACGGGTGGCCGCCGGCCGACCCGCCCGGTCCGCCGTCGCCGGCCCGGCCGACGGCCAGGTCGGACGGATCGGTCGAGCCGGCGGCCCGGCCGGGGGCCCGGCCCGGGGCCAGGTCGGACGGGTCGGTCGAGCCGGCGGCCCGGCCGGGGGCCACCGCGTCGGGCCGGGGCAGCCCGGCAACCGGCGGGACGCCGCCGGTTCCGTCGTCGCTCACCGTGACCCGCAGCCGGCCGTCCACGGTCTCCAGCCGGACCGACGCGCTGGCCGCGCCGGCGTGCTTGGCCACGTTCGCCAGCGCCTCGCTGATCACGAAGTACGCCGCCGCCTCCAGTTGCGGGCCGAGCCGGCCGGGCAGCGTGTCGGTGACCGAGACCGGCAGCGGTGCGCGCAGCGCCAGGCCGCGGGCGGCGGCGCCGAGGCCCTGCTCGGTGAGCACTGCCGGGTGGATGCCGCGGGCCAGCTCGCGCAGCTCGTCGATGGCGCCCTGCAGTTCCTGCCGGGCAGCCCGCAGCGCCGCGACGGTGGCCGGGTCGTCCCCGGCCGGGCAGGTCAGCAGCGCGAGCTTGGCGCTGAGCAGCCGCTGCTGGGCGCCGTCATGCAGGTCGCGTTCCAGCCGGCGGCGCTGGTCCAGGCCGGCCTCGAGCAGCCGGCGCCGGCCGGCCCGGGCCTCGGTGACCGCGCCGACCAGCAGCGGGTCGCGCAGCGCCCGCCGTACCCCGGCCGGGAGCGGCACGTCCGGCGCCCGGTCGATCAGCCGGACCAGCTCGGCGACCGTCGCGTAGCTCAGCCGTTCCCGCAACAGGCCGACCAGCAGCGCACCAGGCATCGCCAGCAGCGCCGCGTACTCCAGCGCGTAGGACAGCAGCCGGGGCGGGGTGGCCGGCCCGGTCGAGCCGGCCGCGGCCAGCACCGCCCCGGCCAGGAAGATCGCGACCAGCACCGCGCCGGTCCCGAGCGGGTAGGCCAGCGCGCGCCGGTCGGCCGCGCTGGCCCGCCGGACCCGCCGCGCCAGCAGCCAGACGTACCCCCCGGACAGCAGCAGCCAGCCGGTGTTCAGCAGCACCGAGGTGCCGGCGTCGGCGATCCCGGACCGGTCCACCGCGCAGGCCCAGCCACATGCCGCGGTCAGCCGCTGCGCCTGCGCGGTGGCGAACCCGCCGACCATCGCGGCGTACCCGTAGCAGCCCGCCAGCAGCGCGCGCTCGGCACGGGACCGCAGCCGGCTGGTCGGGTACGACAGCAGCAGTTGCGCCAGCACCGCGACCTGCACCGGATTGACCAGCCGGGCCAGCGTCGCGTCCGCGTCCACCCAGCCGGGGCCGGGGCCGAGGGCGAACCCGGCCGGCGCGTCCACCATGAAGACCAGGCCGGCCAGCTGCATGAGCCGACCGGCCCGCCGGTCCGGCCGGAGGATGGACGCGGCCAGCCCGGTCGCCGCCCAGGCCGCCGCGACCACCAACTCGCTGGCCCAGAACAGCGTCGACCGGTGCCCGGCGGCCAGCGCCACCGCGACGTCCAGCGCCGCGACGACGCCGGTCAGCCCGGCGGCAGCGCCGCACCAGACCCGCGCTGCCCCGGCGGTACGGCAGCCCGCCAGCACGCGACCCGGCATCCATCCCCCCGGATGCGTCCGCCCGACCGCCGGCCCGACCCGGCGGCAGCCACCGGATCATCAAACACGGCCGGTGCCGACATCGGTAACCAAACAGGCCCTAACCTGGCTACGTCGGCCCGTTCGGGCTACGGCTCTGACCGAACGGCCCGCGTCCGGGTCAGCGCCGGCGCCGTGGCCGTGGCCGGTAGTGCGCGGCGAGCACCCGATCGGTGAGCGCCTGGACCACGTCATGCTGCCCGGCCCAGGACCGCCAGACCGCGGCCGCCCACTCGTCCATCGCCCGGGCGTGCCCGTCCACCGAGCCGGCCCGGACCCCGGCCTCGGCCACGTGCAGCACGGTCAGCGCCGCCGGCGGTGGCGGGGTGAACTCCGGCCAGGTGCCGTCCGGCCGGCCCATCCGCTGATGGATGTCGCGCACCTCGACGCCCGCTGTGCCCCGCTCCAGCGCCAGGTCCAGGCCGACCAGCGAGTAGCCGAGGTAGATCCGGCCGGTGGGCGCACCGCCGTGCTGCGCGCCGTACGTGTCGACGGTCAGCTGATGGAACCGGCCGATCAGCGCCGGGTGCCGCAGCTCGAAACCGACCACCTCGGCATTGCACTGCCGGCACGCCGGGGACGCGTTCAGCGGCCGGTCCAGTTCACTGTGGACGGCCGGCAGCCGGACCGCGCAGCCCGGGCACACCGTCCACTCCGGACTCACGGCGGCTCCCGGGAAATCGGTTCGGCGGCTACCCGGGCCGAGCCTAGGGTCACCGGCATGCCGATCACGTACGAGTGGCGCGGGAGTTTCGCCAACATCGAGGTCAACACGCTGCACGCCGAGGGCTTCGAGCACCGGCTGCTGGACGACGACTGGTGCGGCCAGGTCGAGCGGCACAGCCTCGGCTGGGTCTGCGCCCGGGACGGCGCCGACCTGGTCGGCTTCGTCAACGTCGCCTGGGACGGCGCCATCCACGCCTTCCTGCTCGACACGCTGGTCGCCGGCCCGGCCCGCCGGCACGGTGTCGGCGCGCAACTGGTCGCCGTGGCCGTGGCCGAGTCCCGCGCCGCCGGCTGCGAGTGGCTGCACGTCGACTTCGACACCGACCAACTCGCCACCTTCTACTTCGACCGCTGCGGTTTCACCCCGACCCGCGCCGGCCTGATCGCGCTACCACCGAGGTAGCCTGCGCCGGGTGCGGCTGGACTTCGACTGGTCCGACGACGGGCGGTACCACCAGTACTGCGCGCACTGCCACGCCGAGACGGTCAGCCGGGTGCTCGACCCGGACGGTCGGACCCACTACCGGTGCGCGACCTGTGGGCGCCGGCACGAGCGTTCGATCGTGCTCGACCCGGCGGTCCGCTGGTGGCTCGACGCGGACGGCGAGTACTGGCACGAGAGCGCCGGGGTCTTCGTCTTCGACGCCGCCGGGCGGTTGTTGCTGTTCGAGCGGACGCTCTACCCGTTCGCGCTGACCGTCCCGGCCGGACACGTCGACGCCGGCGAGGAACCCGCTGCCGCGGCGGCCCGCGAGCTGCGCGAAGAGGTTGGCCTGACCGTGGCCGCGCTCACCCCGCTCGGCCGTGACGACATCCCCGGCGACCGCTGCCGGCGCGGCTCCGACGCGCACCGCTGGCACTCCTACACCGTCCACCTCGACCGCCCGGCCCCACCGGTTCAGGTGACCGACGAGGGTCACCGTCCACAGTGGCGCACCATCCGCGACGCCCTCACCCGCGACCTGACCCACCCCGTCCGCCACCTGCTGACCCACTACCGCCCGGCACTACCCGACCCCGGCCGCCCACTCCCGCCCGGGTAGCGCCGCGGCACCGCACCCCACCGCCCAGCCCTCGGCCACCTTCCCGGCCACCTGGCCCGGCGTGATCAGCCGCATGCACGCGCCAGTGACCGGCTGGCGGCAGCGGTGGTAGCAGGGAGCGCAGGTCAGGGTGGGCCCGACCAGCCTTTCCCGGCTGGAGCGGGGGAAACAGCCGTTGCGGGACGTCGTGGTGTTGCGGCGGCTGGCCGAGGAGTTGGGCATCCCGCCGGAGTTGCTCGGGATCGCGCCGGGCGGTCACGGACTCGCCGGTTCTGGTTCCGGAGCGTCCGCGGGGATGCCCGCTAGGGTGAGGGCCGACCTCGACGCGGGAGGCGGTGAGGGCCCGGTGCGCCGCCGTGAATTGCTCGCCGGTTTCGCCGGCTTGACTGCCGGCGCCGCGCTGCCGGGGCGGGATGCTCTTGCCGCGTCGTCCGGCCGGGAGGAGCTCGCCCGCGCCGTCGAGGGGGTGCTGTACGGGACGCGGTCCGTCGCCGGCCAGCCGTTGCCGCTGCCGGCGCTGCGGGCTGCGGTGGTCGCCGCTGGCCGGGATTACCAGGGCGCCGGCTACCGGCGGCTCGCGGCGGGTCTGCCGTCGCTGATCACCGCCGCCGCCGCCACTCGGGAAGCGGCCACCGGCGCCGACCGGGCCAGCGCTGAGACGTTGCTCGCCGAGACGTACACGCTGGCCAGCCACCTGCTGGTGAAGGTGAATGACGACGGGCCGGCGTTGGTCGCGGCCGACCGCGCGGTGCAGGCCGCCGAGCGCGGCGACGACCCGCTCGTCCTTGCCGCCAGCCGCCGCGGCGTCGCGGCCGCGCTTCGGCGCACCGGTCGGCGGGAGGCCGCGCAGGCGCTGGTGATCACAGCGGCCGAGGCCATCGAACCGGCCCGGCAGGCATCGGCGGAGCACCTGGCGGTGTACGGATCGCTGCTGTGCACGGCCGCGTACACCGCCGCCGCGGACGGCAACCGCTCGGCCGCGACCGACCTGATCGGCGCGGCCGTCGCCGTCGCCGGCCGGCTCGGTGTGGACGCCGATTTCCGGCACACCTCGTTCGGTCCGACCAACGTCGCGGTCTACCAGGTCGGCATCGCACAGGTGCTTGGCGACTGCGGCAGCGCCATCCAGCATGCCCGGACGGTTCACCCCGCTGCCCTGCCGACGTCCGAGCGGCGCGGGCGGTACTGGGTCGATGTCGCCCGGGCGTATCACCAGTGGGGCAAGCCGGAGCGGTGTCTCCGGGCGCTGCTGGTCGCTGAGCGGGCCGCGCCGGCGGACGTCCGGTACCGGCCGCCGGTACATCGGATGACCGTTGCCCTGCTGCGCGGCCCTGGCCGGCTGCCCGGGCTGCGTGAGTTCGCGGGGCGGATCGGCGTCCGGGGCTGAGCCAGGAGGCTGTTGCCGGGCTATGTTGCGGGGGTGTCGGACGGGGGGTACCGGCGGCGGTCGGCGCGAGTGCTGCTGGTGGACCGAGCCGAGCGCCTGCTGCTGTTCCGGTTCTTCAATGAGGAGCGGCCGCAGGACCGGGCGTCCTGGCTGGCGCCCGGGGGCGGGGTGAACCCGGGCGAGGAGTTGGCCCAGGCGGCGGCCCGGGAGTTGTGGGAAGAGATCGGATTGGTCGTGGCTGCGCCGGTGCTGGGGCCGGTGGTCGCGTTCACCAGCGGGTACGTCGACCTGGGTTGGGCGGTCGGGGTGTTCCGGGACGATTTCTTCTTCCTCCGGGTGGACGGGCACGAGGTGGACACCAGCCAGCTGGACGAGCGGGAGCGGCGGCAGCTGACCGGGCACCGCTGGTGGTCGGTCGAGGAGCTGGCCGGCACCGGGGAGCTGGTCTACCCGTTCGGGCTGGTCCCGCTGCTGACCGACCTGCTTGCCGGGCGGATCCCGGCCGTGCCGGTCCGGCTGCCCTGGCATCACTGACCCGCCGCGCGCCCCCGTCTCCGTCCGTTGTTCTGTGTCTGGGCTGAACTGATCATGTCTGACCATTGACTACAACATAAACAGACGTGATAGTGGTCGAAACACAGATGAGGTCGGGGTGAAACACAGATGTATGCGGAGGAACGACAGCAGGAGATCCTCCGTCGGGCCCGCGCCGACGGCCGGGTGGACGTCGTCCACCTGGCGGAGGAGCTGGCGGTCACCAGCGAGACGGTGCGCCGGGACCTGACCGTGCTGGAGCGGGCCGGCGTGGTTCGCCGGGTGCACGGCGGCGCGATCCCGATCGAGCGGCTCGGCTTCGAGCCCGCGCTGGCCGCCCGGGACACCGTGCTGACCGACGAGAAGGAGCGGATCGCGAAGGCCGCCGTGGCTGAACTCCCGGACGGTGGCGCGATCATCATCGACGCCGGTTCCACCACCGGCCGGCTGGTCGACGCACTGCCGGCCGACCGGGAGTTGACCGTGGTGGTCAACGCGCCACCGCTGGCCACCGCGCTGGCGATGCGGTCGAACGTCACGGTGATCATGCTTGGCGGCCGGGTGCGCGGCCGGACCCTGGCCACGGTGGACGACATGGCGCTGCTGCCACTGTCCCAGTTGCATGTGGACGTCGCCTTCATGGCCACCAACGGGCTGTCTGTCGAGTGTGGACTGACCACGCCCGATCCGGCCGAGGCCAGCGTGAAGCGGGCGATGATCGCGGCGGCCCGGCGCACCGTCCTGCTGGCCGACCACACCAAGGTCGGTACCGACTACCTGGCCCGGTTCGGCTCGCTGTCCGAAGTGGACCTTCTGGTCACGGACAGCGGCCTGGACGAGGACGTCGCGGACGAACTGGATCGGGCCGGCCTGCGGGTGGTGCGGGCGTGAGCGGGTGGGGAGCGCCGGAGGCCTGGCCGGGCCGGGCGGCGGGGCCCGGCCCGGCCGGCGATGGCGACCCCGAGCGGACCCAGCGCGGCGGCATCGTCACGCTCACCCTGAACCCCAGCCTGGACCGGGCGATCGAGGTGGACGAACTCGTCCGCGGCACCGTGATCCGGGCGGCGTCAGCCCGCCTCGACCCGGGCGGCAAAGGTGTGAACGTGTCCCGCGCGCTGCTGGCGAACGGGTACCCGTCCAGCGCGGTGGTGCCGTGCGGTGGTGAGGAGGGCCACCAACTCGTCCGGCTGCTGGCCGCCGAGGGGGTCAACCTGGTCGCGGTCCCGATCTCCGGCCGGACCCGGTCGAACCTCACGATCGCCGAGCCGGACGGCACCGTCACGAAGATCAACGAGCCGGGTGCGTCGCTGTCGGCGGTCGAGTTCGACGCGGTCGCCGAGGCCGTACTCGCGGTCGCGGCCCCCGGCGGTTGGGTGGTCGGCTCCGGCCGCCTCCCGCCCGACCTGCCGGCCGACGTGTACGCCCGGCTCTGCCGCCGGTGCGCGGCCGGCCGGATCCGGGTCGCCGTCGACACCAGCGGGCCGGCGTTGCTGGCCGCGGTGGAGGCCGGCCCGGCGGTCGTGAAGCCGAACCGGGAGGAGCTGGCCGAAGCCGTCGGCGGCGCGATCGACAGCATCCAGGACGTTGTCGACGCGGCCCGCTGGCTGCGCTCCCGGGGCGCCGGCACCGTGCTGGTCAGCCTTGGCGCGGACGGGGCCGTGCTGGTCGAGGACGACGGCGTCACGGTCGGCGAATCGCCGGTGGTCGAGCCGCGCAGCACCGTCGGCGCCGGTGACGCGCTGCTGGCCGGGTTCCTCGCCCGCGGTGCCGCCGGCCCGGACGCGCTCGCCGAAGGGATGGCCTGGGGTGCCGCCGCGGTCCGGCTCCCCGGCAGCCGGATGCCCGGCCCGGCCGACATCCACCGCGACCTGATCCGTATCCACGCCCGGCCGGACCTGACCCGGGCCCTCGTCCCGATGAGTTAGCCCACCCCCGGGTCGCCGTGGCGGCGACCCCCGTCGGAGGAGTCCGCATGGCCACTCCCTACACACCAACAGTCCACGGGACTGGGATCAAGGCCACCATCCAACGCGTCGGCGGCCACCTGGCCGCGATGGTCATGCCGAACATCGGTGCGTTCATCGCGTGGGGCCTCATCACCGCCCTGTTCATCCCGACCGGCTGGCTGCCGAACGCACGTTTCGGCGCCCTGGTCGACCCGATCATCTTCGTGCTGCTGCCGGTGCTCATCGGCTACACCGGCGGCCGGGCGGTGCATGGCCAGCGCGGCGCGGTGGTCGCCGCGGTGGCCGTGATGGGCCTCGTGGTCGGTTCCGACGTGCCGATGTTCCTCGGCGCGATGATCGTCGGCCCGCTCACCGCGTACCTGCTCAAGCGCTTCGACCAGCTGATCGAGGACCGGATCCGGCCCGGCTTCGAGATGCTGGTCGACAACTTCTCGGCCGGCATCCTCGGCGGCGGGATGGCGGTCCTCGGGGTCTGGGTGATCGGCCCGGTGGTCCGGTGGGGCACCAACGGCGCCGGCAACGGGGTCGAGTGGCTGGTCAACCATCACCTGCTGCCGTTCGCCAGCGTGCTGATCGAGCCGGGCAAGGTGCTGTTCCTGAACAACGCGATCAACCACGGCGTGCTCGGGCCGCTGGGTGTGGCCGAGGCGGCCAACCACGGCAAGTCGATCCTGTTCATGCTCGAGTCCAACCCCGGCCCGGGCCTCGGCGTCCTGCTGGCCTACCTCCTGTTCGGCCCGCGGAAGCTCCGGCCCTCGGTGCCGGCCGCGATCATCATCCAGTTCTTCGGCGGCATCCACGAGATCTACTTCCCGTACGTGCTGATGAAGCCGCGGATGATCCTGGCCGCGATGGCCGGCGGCGCCGCGGGCATCCTCACCTTCATCGTCACCGGCGCCGGGCTCGTCGCCACGCCGGCACCGGGCAGCATCTTCGCCTACGCCGCCGAGACGCCGCGCGGTGGTTGGTTCGGCGTGTTCGCCGGGGTACTGGTCGCCGCGGGTGCCTCGTTCGCGGTCGGCTCGGCGCTGCTGGGCTTCGGCCGGTTCGCCGCGGCGGAGGAGGCGGCGGAGGCTGAGGTCGAGGCCGAGGCCGCCGCGCGCTCCGCGCCCGTACCGGCTCCGGCGCCGGCATCAGCTCCGGCCACCCGGCCGGTAACTCAGGAGGTCTAGGAACCGTGGCCAGCATCAACGGCAAGGACGTGCACAAGCTCGTGGTGGCGTGTGACGCCGGGATGGGCAGCAGCGTTATGCTGGCGAGCCAACTCCGCCGGCAGTTGAAGAAGTACGCGGTGACCGTGGAGCACACCCCGGTGAACACGATCCCGGCCGACGCCGACGTGGTGGTCTGCCACGCCGGCCTCGCCGACCGGGCCCGGGTCAGCGCGCCGGAGAAGGTGATCGTGCCGTTCCAGGTCTTCATCGGCGATCCGGCCGTCGCCGGGGTGGTCAGCGCGATCAAGGACGGTGGCGTCGTCAATGGCTGAGGCACTATCCGGCGGCGCGGTGGCCGACCTGCTCGACCACCGCGCCATCCGGCTGGCCGAACCGGCCACCGACCGGGATGACGCGATCCGCCGCTGCGGCCAGGCGCTGGTCGATGTCGGCGCGGTCGATCCGTCCTATGTGGACTCGATGCTGGCCCGGGAGCAGTCCATCTCCACCTATGTCGGGGAAGGCGTGGCGATTCCACACGGGACCCTCGCCGGCAAGGACGTGGTGCGCCGGGACGCGCTGTCGTTCCTCCGGTTCGCGGCTCAAGTGGACTGGGACGGGAGCCCGGTGACGCTGGCGATCGGCATCGCCGCGGCCGGCAACGGGCACGTCGCGATCCTGTCCCAGCTGGCGCAGATCCTGCTCGACCCCGATCGTGCCCGCGGCCTGCGGGAAGCCACCGATGCCGACGAAGTGCTCCGGCTGCTGCAGCCGACCGACGAGGAGGACGAGCTGTGAAGGTCGCCCGATTCCACGCCCCTGGCGACGTCCGGGTCGAGGACGCACCCGAGCCGGTGGCCGGCCCGGGCGACGTGACGATCCGGGTCCGCAACTGCTCGACCTGCGGCACCGACGTGAAGATCTTCCGGTTCGGACACCACCACATCGTCCCGCCGCGGGTGATGGGGCACGAGATCGCCGGTGAGATCGTCTCGGTCGGCCCGGACGTCGCGGGCTGGCAGCCGGGGGACCGGGTACAGGTGATCGCGGCGATCCCGTGTGGACAGTGTGACGAGTGCCGGCGCGGCCGGATGACGGTATGCCCGAACCAGGAGTCGATGGGCTACCACTACGACGGCGGCTTCGCCGAATACATGCGGGTGCCGGCGAAGGTGCTCGCGGTGGACGGGCTGAACCGGATCCCGGCCGGCGTCTCGTACCCGGAGGCGTCGGTGACCGAGCCGCTGGCCTGTGTGCTGAACGGGCAGGAACTGGCCCGGGTCGGCGCCGGCGACGACGTGGTGGTGATCGGATCCGGGCCGATCGGCTGCCTGCACGTCCGGCTGGCCCGATCCCGCGGTGCCGCCCGGGTGTTCCTGGTGGAGAAGAACGCCGAACGGCTGCACGCCGCCGCCGAACTGGTCCGGCCCGACGCGGCGATCTGCGCGGACGAGGTCGACGTGGTGGACGAGGTGCGCAAGCTCACCGACGGCCGCGGGCCGGACGTGGTGATCGTGGCCGCCGCGTCCGGCGCGGCGCAGGAGCAGGCGATCGCGATGGCGGCCCGGCAGGGCCGGATCTCGTTCTTCGGCGGGCTGCCGAAGGACAACCCGATCATCTCCTGCGACTCGAACCTGGTGCACTACCGCGAGTTGACGATCGTCGGCGCGAACGGCTCCAGCCCGGCGCACAACGCGCGGGCGCTGGACCTGATCGCGACCGGTGCGGTGCCGGTGGCCGACCTGATCACCCACCGGCTGCCGCTGGACGAGGTGCTGGCAGCTTTCGACTTGGTCGCGCGCGGTGCGGCGATCAAGGTCACTATTGAGCCCTGACCGGTCCGCGCTGTCCAGAGTGGACCTTGGCACACCCGGAACCGGCAAGGAGGCTGCGATGGCTGAGCGTACGGTGGTCGTCCGATCGAGCAGCGGGCTGCACGCCCGGCCCGCGGCGATGTTCGTCCGGGCGGCCGGCAAGCAGCCGGCGGCGGTGAAGATCCGGCTTGGCGATGGCCCGGCGGTCGACGCCAGGTCGATGCTCTCGGTGCTCGCCCTCGGCGCCGGCTGCGGGGCCGAGGTGACGCTGCAGGCCGAGGGCGACGGCGCCGACGAGGCGGTGGCCGCCCTGGCCGACCTGCTGAGCCGCGACCTCGACGCCGAGGAGCCCGCAACCTCCTGACCCGGTCTTCGTTATTACCCATAGGTCACCACCGGACCGCCGCGTGAAGCGGCGGTCCGGTGGGTACCTGGGTGACGGCTGGACGCTGGCACGCGTAGTGCCATAGAGCCGTCCGCCACCGAGAGTGAGCCGATCGGGCCTGGCGTGGCTGATGCCAACGGGTCTGGCCGGATGGCTGTTTGCTTCGGATGATTGTCGCCGGGCCTGTGCCCAGCTGGACTCCCGAGGCCTGTCGATCTTCTCAAGAAGCGAAGGCTAGTGCGCCTACCCAGCGCCTACAGGGCTTAAACCGGTGAAAAAAACAACTTGTTCATGACGGCACTCACTGCACGGGGTGACGTCCGGAAGCCAGTATTGGCTGGTCCGACCGCAGTAATCGCCGTGGGTCGGGGCAGCGTCCGTCGACCGGCCGTCATACGGCACCGGCGGACTGGCGGAAGGTGGGGATAGTGGTCGAGACGCGCACCGAGGCGCGCAGCCTCCAGGACGCGGACCAGATCAGCGAACTGCTCGTGCGGTTGGCCGGCAAGCACCGGGTGCCGGGCGCGCAGCTGGCCATTCACCATCGCGGCGAGACGGTCGCGGTGGAGATAGGCGAGCAGGCGACCGGGACCGGGCGTGCGGTGACCGCGGCGACCGCATTTCCGATCGGATCGGTGACCAAGGCATTCACCGCGACACTGGCGATGATCCTGGTCGCTGACGACGATCTCGACCTGAACGCGCCGGTCGGCGAGTACCTGCCGGAACTGGACGACCTGGGCGCCGAATGCACGGTCCGCCGCATCCTGAGCCACACGAGTGGGCTGACCGCCGACCCGCCGGTGGCCAACGAGGTAGGCAACTCGCTGCACCGCTACGTCACCGACTACTGCCGCCCGCAGAGCCTGCTGCAAGCGCCTGGCCTCGGATTTTCCTACTCGAACCTGGGCTATGTCACGGCCGGCCGGCTGGTCGAGGTCATCACCGGGATGACCTGGTGGGAAGCGATGGAGTCGATCCTGCTGCGGCCGCTGGGAATCGAGCCCGCGTTCGTCGGGGCCCAGATTCCGGCCCGGCGGCGGGTAGCCAGCGGGCATTCGGTCAACCCGGTCACCGGCCGGGCCCGGCCGGTGCAGCAGTCGCTGGCCCGCGCCGAGGCACCCGCCGGCGGGCTCGCGGTGAGCGCGTCCGACCTGGTCAGCCTGGGTCTGCTGCACGCCGACCCGGACGGCACGAGCCTGCTGCCGGCCCGTTGGGCCGAGCTGATGCGGCAACCGGTCGCCGGTGCCGAACCGTTCGGGCTGGCCGACGGCTGGGGCCTGGGGCTGGCGACATTCCGTGCCGGCGACACCGGCTGGGTCGGCCATGACGGCAACGGGAACGGCACCGCCTGCTATTTCCGGGTCGCGCCGGACAGCGGCTGGGCGATCGCGCTGACCAGCAATGCGAACACCGGATACGGCCTCTGGCAGGAACTGCTGGCCGAACTCGGCCGCGCCGGCCTGCCGATCGGGCCGCACCGCGCCCGCGCCGCCACGGCGCCCATGCGCGCACCGCTGGCGTGTGCCGGCAGCTATGTCAACGGCGATGTCGAATACAAGGTGCTGGTCCTTTCCGACGGGCGGCTCGAACTGTCCTCGGACGGCGAACTGCTGGGTCAGGTCACCTGCGCCGAGGATCTCACCTTCCAACTGCATGACCCGGCGGCACCTGGGCAGGTATTCCACGGCCGGCTACTCCGGGACCGCTTCACCGGAATGATCGACGGAATCCAGCTCGGTGGCCGGCTGGCCCGCCGGGCCACGTCCGACCGGCAGCTGGCCGGCCGGCGGCTCACCGCCTGACCTCGACGGTCACCCCGAAAGTCCTCCTCGACGGCTCCCTTTGGGCTGCCCGTCGGCGTATCGACCTGCCTGAAAGGTGCGCGACTCCATGGTGGCCAGTGCGACGTATCCGCCCGTACCCGGCGGCTCCGACCCGGCGTTACCGGAATGGCCCGGCGAATGGCATGGCGCCGCGGTGGCGGTGCCCGGGCGGACCTTGGGCGAGTTGTTCGAGGCGCAGGTCGCGCGCACGCCGAATCGGCCGGCGGTGCTGTTCGACGGCGGATCGTTGACCTATTCCGAAGTAGACGCGGCGGCGAACCGGCTGGCCCGCTGGCTGATCCGGTGCGGTGCGGGTCCGGAGCGGGTGGTCGCCCTGGCCCTGCCGCGGTCGGCGCAGATCATCGTGGCGATGCTCGCGGTGGCGAAGTCCGGCGCGGCCTACCTGCCCGTTGACCCGGCGTACCCGGCGGACCGGATCGCGTTCATGCTGGCCGACGCGGAACCGGTGCTGGTGCTGACGCTCGGTGGCCCGGTACCGGCCAGCCGCAGCGGCGTCATCGTGCTTGACGACCCGGCGACGGAGTCGATCCTGGCCGGGCTGCCGGCGCGGCCGGTGACCGACGCCGAGCGGCGGGCGCCGCTGCGGTTGGCGAACCCGGCGTATGTGATCTACACGTCCGGGTCGACGGGCCGGCCGAAGGGTGTGGTCGTCTCGCATGCCGGGCTGGCGAACTTCTCCGCCGCCGAGATCGACCGGTACGCGGTGCGGCCGGGCGACCGGGTGCTGGAGTTCTCGTCGCCGAGTTTCGACGCGTCGGTGCTGGAGCTGTGCATGTCGCTGCCGGCCGGTGCCGCGCTGGTGGTGCCGCCGCCGGGGCCGTTGCTGGGCGAGCACCTGGCCGACGTGCTGGACCGGTTCCAGGTCACCCACGCGCTGATCCCACCAGCGGCACTCGCCACCGTCCCGGCCGGGGTTGCCCGGGACGGCCTGCCCGCTTTCACCGGCGTGATCGTCGGCGGCGACGCCTGCACGGCGGACCTCGTATCGCTGTGGGCGCCTGGCCGCCGGATGATCAACTCGTACGGCCCGACCGAGGCGACGGTCGTCTCGACCTGGTCGGATCCGCTGGAGCCGGGTGCCGGGGCACCGCCGATCGGGCGGCCGCTGCCGAACACGTCGGCGTACGTGCTGGACGCCGAGCTGCGGCCGGTGCCGGTCGGCATGGCCGGCGAACTGTACGTGGCCGGTGCCGGGTTGGCCCGTGGCTACCTGCGCCGGCCGGGGCTGACCGCATCCCGCTTCGTCGCGGACCCGTTCGGGGCGCCCGGGGCGCGGATGTACCGGACCGGCGACGTGGTCCGGTGGACGGCCGCCGGTGTGATCGAGTTCGCCGGCCGGGCCGACGAGCAGGTGAAGATCCGTGGCTTCCGGATCGAGCCGGGCGAGATCGAGACCGCGCTGGTCGGGCATCCCGCGGTGGTGCAGGCGGTCGTGGTGGCCCGCGAGGACGAGCCGGGGTTGCGCCGGCTGGTCGCGTACGTCGTCCCGGCCGGGCCGATGCCGCCGGCCCGGCAGCTTCGGGCCCACCTGGCGGCGACGCTGCCGGACTACATGGTGCCGGCCGCGTTCGTCCCGCTCGCCACGCTGCCACTGAGCCCGAACGGCAAGCTGGACCGGCGCGCACTGCCGGCTCCAGTGCCCACAGCGTCCATTGTGGATGATGGCGCGGGCCGGGTAGGTCCGGGTACCGGCACCGAGCGGCGGTTGGCCGCGATCTGGGCCGAGGTGCTGGGCCACGAAGACCTCGGCGTGCACGACGACTTCTTCGAGCTGGGCGGCGACTCGATCCTCGCCTTCCGGGTGCTGTCCCGGGTACGGGCGGCGTTCGGAGTTGAGCTCCCGCCCCGGGCGCTGTTCGAGGCGCGGACGGTCGCCGGGCTGGCCGCCCTGCTCCCGGGGCCCGCGGACCTTGTCGATGAAGCGATCCGGCCGGTTGGGCGGGATCGGGTGCTGCCGATGTCGTCCGCGCAGCAGCGGCTCTGGTTCATCGACGACCTCACCGGCGGTGGCACCGAGTACAACACCGGTATCGGTCTGCGCCTCACCGGCCGGGTGGACCTGGCCATCCTCCGATCCGCCCTGGACGCGCTGGTGGCCCGGCACGAGTCGCTGCGCACCACGTTCTCCACTGTGGACGGTCAAGGCGTACAGGTGATCGCGCCGAGCGGCGCGATCCCGCTGCGATTTATCGATCTATCCACTGTGGACGGTTCGTCGGTTTCCGTCGAACCGGCGCTGGCCGAGGAGCTGAACCGGCCGTTCGATCTGCGCCGCGGCCCGCTGACCCGGGCCGTGCTGATCCGGTGCGCGGAGGGCGAGCAGGTGCTGATGCTCAGCCAGCACCACATCGTCACCGACGGCTGGTCGATCCGGGTGCTGGTGGACGAACTGGCACAGCGGTACGCGGCGGCGGTGGCCGGCGTACCGGTCGAACTGCCCGAGCTGCCGATCCAGTACCCGGACTACGCGGTCTGGGAACGGGACCGCCTCGCCGCCGGAGCGCTGGACGAGCAGGTCGGCTACTGGGCTGGAGCGCTGGCCGGCGTACCGGTACTCGACCTGCCCACCGACCGCCCGCGCCCGCCGGTCCGTGGCGCCGCCGGCGCGGTGCACCGCACCGACCTGCCGGCCGAGCTGGTCGAGCGGCTTGCCGGCATCGGTCAGCAGAGCGGCGGCACGCTGTTCATGACCTTGCTCGCCGCGGTGCAGCTGCTGCTGTCGCGGTACAGCAACCAGCGGGACGTCGCGGTGGGCACGGTCACCTCCGGCCGGGGCCGGCCGGAACTGGAGGATCTGGTCGGGCTGTTCGTCAACACGGTGGTGCTGCGGTCGACCGTGGACGGCGCGCTGACCTTCCAGCAGTTCCTGGCCGCCGTCCGGGAGACCGTGCTGGACGCGTTCGGCCACGACGAGGTGCCGTTCGACCGGCTGGTGCAGGAACTGCAGCCGGACCGGGACCCGAGCCGCACCCCGCTGGTGCAGGCGCTGGTGGTGCTGCAGAACACGATGGTGCGGCCGCGGGAAATCGGCGGCTTGCGGATCACCGAGCAGGAGCTGCCCCGCCCGGCGGCCCGGTTCGACCTGGTCCTCGAGTTCCTGCCACGTCCGGACGGGCTGAACCTGACCGTCGAGTACAGCACCGACCTGTTCGACGCCGAGACGATCGAACGGCTGGCCGGGCACCTGCGCCGGCTGCTGACCGCGATCGCCGCCGACCCGGAGCGGCGGTTGGCCGACCTGCCGCTGCTCACCGAGGCCGAGACACACCGGCTGCTGGTCGAGTGGAACGACACCGACCAGGCCGTGGCGGCGGGGGTGCTGCCGGAGCTGATCGAGGCGCAGGCGGCCCGCACCCCGGACGAGCCGGCGGTTCTCGGTGCCGGCGCCCGACTGTCCTATCGCGAGCTGAACGAGCGGGCGAACCAGCTCGCCCGGCTGCTGATCGAGCATGGTGCAGCGCCGGAGCGGTTGGTGGCGCTGGCGATGCCGCGATCACCCGAGCTGATCGTGGCGCTGCTCGCGGTGTTGAAGTCCGGGGCCGGCTACCTGCCGGTCGACCTGGCCTACCCGGCCGAGCGCATCGAGCTGATGCTCGCAGACGCCCGGCCAGTGCTGCTGCTGACCGCCTCCGGTGCGACCGACCGTCTCCCGGAGACACTGGAGGTGCCACGCCTGGTTCTCGATCAGGACGGGACGAGCGCAGCACTGGCCGGGGTTCCAACCGGCGACGTGACCGACGCCGACCGGCTGGCGCCGCTGACCCCGGCCCATCCGGCGTACGTCATCTACACGTCCGGGTCCACCGGCCGGCCGAAGGGTGTCGTGGTCGCGCACCAGAGCGTGGTCGACCTGGCCGCTTGGGCCGCCGCCGACTTCGGCCCGAGTGGACTGTCCACAGTGGTCGCGTCCACCTCGCTCAACTTCGACGTCTCGGTGTTCGAGATCTTCTGCCCGCTCGCCGTGGGCGGCTGCATCGAGGTGGTTCGGGACGCGCTGGCGCTGGCCGAGCGCCCGGCGGCCGACTGGCCGGTCAGCCTGATCAGCGCGGTGCCGTCGGCGTTCGCGCAGGTGCTCGCGCAGGGTCCGATGAGTGTCCGGCCGGACTCGGTGGTGCTGGCCGGGGAGGCATTGCCGCCGCAGCTGGTCCGGGACATCCGCGCGGCGCTGCCGGGTAGCCGGATCGCCAACATCTACGGGCCGACCGAGGCCACCGTCTACGCCGCCGCCTGGTACTCCGGCGACACGGACGACGGGCAGCCGCCACCGATCGGCCGGCCGATCGCGAACACTCGTGCCTACGTGCTGGACGAGGCGCTGCGCCCGGTGCCGGCCGGCGTCTCCGGCGAGCTCTACATCGGCGGCCGCGGGCTGGCCCGCGGCTACCTGGACCGGCCGGCGCTGACCGCCGAACGCTTCATCGCCGATCCGTTCGCCGGGCCAGGCG
Source organism: uncultured Actinomycetota bacterium (assembly GCA_963714145.1). Taxonomy (GTDB): domain Bacteria; phylum Actinomycetota; class Actinomycetes; order Mycobacteriales; family CADCTP01; genus JBBWZH01. The sequence continues at coordinate 7,737,993 of OY970235.1, forward strand.
CCCGGATGTACCGCACCGGCGACGTGGTGCGGTGGACCGCCGACGGCCAGATCCGTTACCTCGGCCGGGCCGACCACCAGGTCAAGGTCCGCGGTTTCCGGATAGAGCTCGGCGAGGTGGAAAGCGCGCTGCTGGGGCACGACGACGTGGCCGAGGCGGTGGCCGTGGTCCGCGAGGAGAGCACCGGTCACAAGCGACTCGTCGGATACCTGGTGGCGGCGCCCGGTGCGACGCCGGACCCGGCGGCGCTGCGCGCGTCCCTCGGCCGCACGCTGCCCGACTACATGGTGCCGGCCGCGCTGGTTGTGCTGCCGGCGCTGCCGCTGAACCCGAACGGAAAGCTGGACCGGCGCGCGCTGCCGGCGCCGGACTGGGCCGCGGCCGGGCGGGGTGCCCGGGTGGCCCCGCGGACCGCGGTCGAGCAGGCGCTGGCACAGGTGTGGGCCGAGGTGCTCGGCGTCCCGGAGGTCGGGGTCGAGGACAACTTCTTCGAACTCGGCGGCGACTCGATCCTGTCCATCCAGGTCGTCTCCCGGGCCCGGGCGGCCGGCCTGCACCTGAGCTCCAAAGACATGTTCCGGCACCAGACGATCGCTTCGCTGGCACCGGCAGTGTCCGAACTGGACAGTGTCGAGGTCGACCAGGGTCCGGTGGCCGGCACCGCCCCGCTCACCCCGATCCAGCACTGGTACCTGGAGACGCATGCCGGCGCGCTCGACCAGTTCAACCAGTCGCTGATGCTGGAGCTGGCCGAGGACGTGGACCCGGCGGCGCTGGGCACCGCGCTGGCGGCCGTGCTGGCACATCACGACGCGCTGCGGATGCGGTTCGAGCCGATCGGTACCGGCTGGCGGCAGCGGAACGCCCCCATCGAACCAGCCGGCCTGCTTGCCCAGGTCGACCTGTCCGATGTGGACGAAACAGAGCGGCGGGCGACGTGCGAGCGCGTCGCCGCCGAGGTACATACCGGCCTCGACCCGGCGAAGGGCCCGCTTATCGGGACGGTACTGTTCCATCTCGGCGCCGGACAGCGGCCGGTGCTGCTCATCGCGGTGCATCACCTGGTAGTCGACGGTGTCTCCTGGCGCATCCTGCTGGCCGATCTGGACACTGCCTACCGCCAGGCGGTGGCCGGTAGGTCTGTCCTGTTGGGACGCAAGACGACGTCCTATCGGGACTGGGCGCGGCGGCTGACCGAGCACGCCGCGGCCGGTGGTTTCGACGCCGAGCTCGACTACTGGGTTCGCGTCGAGCAGGGCTGCGATCCAGCCCTGCCGCTGGACGGGGCCGACGGGCCGGGCGCCAATCAGGCCGCCACGACCCGTTCGGTCACCGTCCGGCTCCATCCGGACGAGACCCGGGCGCTGCTGCAGGAACTGCCCGCCGTTTACCGCACCCAGGTCAACGACGTGCTGCTCAGCGCGCTCGGCCGGGTGCTCGGTCGACTGGACCGGCCGGGACCGGGTGTCGATCGACCTGGAGGGCCACGGCCGCGAGGACGTGCTGCGCCGGCGTCGACATCTCCCGCACGGTCGGCTGGTTCACCACGCTGTTCCCGGTCACCCTCGAAGTACCGGCGGGTGACTGGGGCGACGCGCTCAAGTCGGTCAAGGAGCAGTTGCGCGCGGTACCACGGCGCGGACTGGGCTACGGCGCACTGCGCTACCTCGCCGGCGCGTCAGGTGCGGGCACCACCCCGAGATCAGCTTCAACTACCTCGGCCAGCTCGACGCACTTGCCGGCGACGGCACCGGCCTGCTGCGCGGTACGTTCCGCGAGCTGGCGCTGACCGAGCGTCCACACGCGACCCGGGCGCACCAGCTGGACGTGGTCGGCAAGGTCGAGCGCCAGCGGCTGGAACTGACCTGGTACTACTCCACCGACCTGCACCAGGATGCGACGATCCACGGCCTCGCCGACCGGATGCTGGCCGCGCTGCGCGAGATCATCGGACACTGCGCGGCACCGGGTGCCGGCGGCCGTACCCCGTCCGACTTCCCGCTGGCCCGGCTCAGCCAGGCCGAGGTGGACCGGCTGGTCGGCACTGGCACCGAGGTCGACGTCGAGGACGTCTACCCGCTCACCCCGACCCAGGCCGGCATGGTCTTCCATGGTGTCTCCCAGGCCGACCAGAGCCTGTACTTCCAGCAGATCGCGTTCCGGCTGGCCGGCGTGCCCGACTCGGAGGTACTCGGCCGGGCCTGGCAGCACGTGGTCGACCGGACGCCGGTGCTGCGCAGCCGGATCGTCTGGGACGGCCTGGACCAGCCGCTCCAGATCGTCCAACGGCAGGCGGCGGTCCCGGTGTCCTATCTGGACTGGACGGCGCTCGATCCGGCCGCCCGGCAGTCGGAGCTGGCGCAGCTGCTCGCCGCGGACCGGGCCGCCGGGCTGGACCTGACCGCCGCGCCGCTGCTGCGGCTCACCCTGGCCCGGCTCTCGGGCACCGAGGTCCAGGTGGTCTGGACCTTCCATCACGTGCTGCTGGACGGCTGGAGCGTGTTCGGCGTGCTCGGCGATGTCTTCGCCAGCCACGCCGCGCTGTGCCAGGGCGGCCAGCCGGCGCTGCCCAGCCGGCGCCCGTTCCGGGACTACCTGAACTGGCTGGCCGAGCAGGATCCGGCCGAGGCCGAGCGGTACTGGCGGCAGGCACTGGCCGGGATGCGGGCCGCCACCCCGCTGCCGTACGACCGGCCACCGGTCGCCACCCACGCCAGCCGCTCGGCCGCCTGGCTGACCGTGGCGCTGCCGGCCGCCGAGTCGGACCGGTTGTACGAGTTCGCCCGCAGCCACCGGCTCACCGTGAACGCGGTCGTGCAGGGCGCCTGGGCGCTGCTGCTGGCCCGGTACAGCGGACAGCGCGACGTCTGCTTCGGTGCCACCGTCTCGGCCCGGCCGACCGGACTGTCCGGGGTGGACACGATCGCCGGCGTCTTCATCAACACGCTGCCGGTCCGGGTGGACGTGGCCGGCACCGCCGATGTCGCCAGCTGGCTGCAGCGGCTACAGGCCGACCAGGCCGAGGCCCGCCGGCTGGACCATGTCTCTCTGGCCGACCTGCGGGCCTGGAGCGGGCTACCCGGCGGCGCGAGCCTGTTCGACAGCATCGTGGTGTTCGAGAACTACCCGATCAACGAGCAGGCCGCCGCGGGGCACGGGCTGGCACTGGCCGGGCTGACCGCGGTGGAGACCACGAACTACCCGCTGGCCCTGGTGGTGAGCCCGGGCGAGCGGCTGTCCGTCGAGCTCGGCTACGACACCGCGCTGTTCGACGCCGGCACGGTCGAGACGATCGCCGACCGGTTCGGCCGGCTGCTGCGCACGATCACCACCGACCCGGCAGCCCCGGTCGCGACGATCGACCTGCTGTCCGAAGTGGAGCGCCAGCGGGTACTGGTGGACTGGAACGCCACCGCGACCGAGGTGCCACCGGCCACGCTGGCCGGGCTGTTCGAGGCGCAGGTGGCGCGAACGCCGGCGGCGTCGGCGCTGCTGTTCGACGGCGGCGAGCTGTCGTACTCGGAGGTCGACGCGCGGGCCAACCAGCTCGCCCGGGTGCTGATCGAACGCGGTGCCGGGCCGGAGCGGGTGGTGGCCCTGGCGCTGCCCCGGTCGGTACAGATCATCGTGGCGATGCTGGCTGTGGCCAAGTCCGGTGCGGCGTTCCTGCCGGTGGATCCCGCCTACCCCGCCGATCGGATCGCGTTCATGCTGGCCGATTCGGAACCGGTGCTGGTGCTGACGGCGGCCGACCTGGCCGGATCGCTGCCCGGCGACGTGCTGGCGGTCGACGACCCAGCCACCGCGGCGGCGATCGATGCCAGGCCCGACCACCCGGTGTCCGATGTGGACCGGCGGGCGCCGCTGCGGTTGGCGAACCCGGCGTATGTGATCTACACGTCCGGGTCGACGGGCCGGCCGAAGGGTGTGGTCGTCTCGCATGCCGGGCTGGCGAACTTCTCCGCCGCCGAGATCCAGCGGTACGTCGTGCACCCGGGCGACCGGGTGCTGGAGTTCTCGTCGCCGAGTTTCGACGCGTCGGTGCTGGAGCTGTGCATGTCGCTGCCGGCCGGTGCCGCGCTGGTGGTGCCGCCGCCGGGGCCGTTGCTGGGCGAGCACCTGGCCGACGTGCTGGACCGGTTCCAGGTCACCCACGCGCTGATCCCACCAGCGGCGCTCGCCACCGTGCCGGCGGAGACCGCCCGCGGCGGCATACCGCACTTCCAGGGCGTCATCGTCGGTGGCGACGCCTGCACCGCCGAGTTGGTGGCCCGCTGGGCGCCGTACCGGCGGATGATCAACTCGTATGGCCCGACCGAGGCGACCGTTGTCGCCACCTGGTCCGACCCGCTGGAGCCGGCGGGCGGTGCCCCGCCGATCGGCCGGCCGCTGCCGAACACGTCGGCGTACGTACTGGACGCCGAGCTGCGGCCGGTGCCGGTCGGCGTCGCCGGCGAACTGTACGTGGCCGGGGTCGGGCTGGCCCGCGGCTACCTGCGCCGGCCCGGGCTGACCGCGAGCCGGTTCGTGGCCAACCCGTACGGTCCGGCCGGGGCGCGGATGTACCGGACCGGCGACCTGGTCCGGTGGACCGACGGCGGGGTGCTGGAGTTCGCCGGCCGGGTCGACGAGCAGGTGAAGATCCGTGGCTTCCGGATCGAGCCGGGTGAGATCGAGACCGCCCTGACCGGCCACCCGTCGGTCGCGCACGCGGCGGTGATCGCGCGCGAGGACGAGCCCGGACACAAGCAGCTGGTGGCCTACATCGTCCCGAGTGGACAGCCGCCGGAGCCGGCCGAGCTGCGCGGGTACCTGGCTGCCGGCCTCCCGGAGTACATGGTGCCGGCCGCGTTCGTGCTGCTGGCCGAGCTGCCGATCAGCCCGAACGGCAAGCTGGACCGGCACGCGCTGCCGGCACCGGAGCCGGCCCGGGCGCCGGTCGCCGACCAGGTGGCGCCGCGCACCGCCACCGAGGAGGCGGTCGCGCTGATCTGGGCGGACGTGCTGCACCAGAACAGCGTCGGCATCCACGACGACTTCTTCGAGCTCGGCGGCGACTCCATCCGGAGCCTGCTGATCGCGTCCCGGGCGAGCGCGGCGTTCGATGTCGCGCTGACCCCGCGGGACGTGCTGACCGCACGCACCACCGCGGTGCTGGCCCAGGCGATCGAAGACCAGATCCTGCATGACCTCGAGCGCGTTGCCCTGGGCGCCGACAGCGGTGCCGGCAACAGCGACGACAACTAGGAGACGACAATGCCCTCATCGCGCGAGGACCGCATCGCGGCGCTACCCAGCGATGTGCAGGAGCTGTTACGCCAGCGGTTGGCCGGCCGGGCCGGGGCAGCCACCCGGCCCGACCCGATCCCGGCAGCGGACCGGACCGGCCCGCTGCCGCTCTCCTTCGCCCAGCAACGGCTCTGGTTCCTGGACGAGTTCCAGCCCGGGGGCACCGGCTACCACAGTGGGCTCGCGCTGCGGTTCACCGGCCCGCTGGACGTGCCGGCGCTGACCGTCGCGCTGCGCCTGCTGCACGATCGGCACGAGTCGCTGCGGACCACGTTCGCCGAGGTGGACGGCAGCCCGGTGCAGCTGGTGCGGCCGGCCGGCGAGCTGCCGGTGCCGGTACTCGACCTCGTCAGTCCACAGCGGACGGGTGCGGCGGAGGCCGAGGCGGCGGTGCTGACCGACGTCCTGGCCGAGGAGTACGCCCGCCCGTTCGACCTGCGTGAGGGCCCCCTGTTCCGGGTCCTGCTGGTGCGTTCGGCCGCCGATGAGCACGTGCTGATGATCACCGCACACCACATTGTCATCGATGGTTGGTCGATGGGTGTGCTGGCCGACGAGTTGAGCACGCTGTACGCCGCGGCACTGCGGGGCGTCCCGGCCGGGTTGCCCGAGCTGCCCGTGCAGTACGGCGACTTCGCCGCCTGGCAGCGGGCCCGGTTGGACGGTCCGGCGCTGACCGGGCACCTCGACTACTGGCGGCGGAAACTCAGCGGGCTCAACCCGCTCGAGCTACCCACCGACCGGCCCCGCCCGGCGCTGCGCAGCACGGCCGGCGCGGTCCGGGAGTTCGTACTGCCGCCGGCGGTCACCGCCGGGCTGCGCGCGGTCGCGCGTAGCCACGGCAGCACGCTGTTCACCACGCTGGCAGCGGCCTGCCAGGTGCTGTTCGCCCGGTACGCCGGGCAGGACGACGTCGCGCTGGGCACCGTGGTCACCGGCCGCGGTCGGCCGGAGCTGGACCGGTTGGTCGGGTTCTTCGTCAACACCGTCGTGCTGCGGTCCGAAGTGGACTGGTCGGTGCCGTTCGCCGAGTTCCTGGCCGGTGTCAACCGCACCGTGCTGGAGGCGTTCGAGCACGACGAGGCGCCGTTCGACCGCCTGGTCGACGCCGTCCACTCCGATCGGGACGCCAGCCGCAACCCGCTGTTCGACGTGCTCGTGCTGCTCCAGAATGCGCAGCCGGCACTGCCCGAGTTCGCCGGGCTGCGGGTAGCCGAGGTTGACGTGCCGCGGCGGGCGGCCAATTTCGACATCAGCCTGGAGTTCCACCAGCGCACCGGGGCGGCCGGCGAGACGCTGGCCGGGCTGCTGGAGTACAACACCGACCTGTTCGACGCCGGCACGATCGAGCGGCTGATCAGCCACCTGACCGTCCTGCTGGACGCGATCGCGACCGAGCCGGGCCGCCCGCTGGCCAGCTTGCCCTGGCTGTCCACAGTGGAACGCGAGCAGGTGCTGTCCGGCTGGAACGACACCCGCCGGGCGGTACCCGCCGGCACGATCGCCAGCCTGTTCGCCGAGCAGGTGCGGCGGACCCCGGCGGCGACCGCGGTGGTCGCCCCGGACGGGACGCTGAGCTACGCCGAGGTGGACGCCCGGGCCAGCCGGCTCGCACACCGGCTGCACGCCCTCGGCGTCGGCCCGGACAGCCTGGTCTGCCTGCTGATGGAGCGGTCGGCCGATGTCGTCGTCGCGGAGCTCGCGGTGGCCAAGGCCGGCGGCGGGTACGTGCCGCTCGACGTCCGGGCGCCGGCCTCCCGGCTGCGGCCACTGGTCGCCGAGACGGCCGGGCCGGTGCTGCTGACGGACCGGGCCTGGCTGCCCACCGCCGAGACCATCCACGATGGACACGTCCTGGTCGTCCGGGACGCGGCCGGCCCGGCCGCGATCCTGGACACGCTGCCGCCCGCGCTGCCCGAGGCCGGGCCGGAGAACCTCGCGTACGTCATGTACACGTCCGGCTCGACCGGCTTGCCGAAGGGCGTCGCGATCCGGCAGCGGGACGTGGTCGCGCTGGCATTCGACCACCGGTTCCGGAACGGTGCGCACCAGCGGGTGCTGCTGCACTCGCCGCTGGCGTTCGACGCGTCCACCTACGAGCTCTGGGCCCCGCTGCTGTCCGGCGGGCAGGTGGTGATCGCACCGCCCGGCGACGTCGACGTCGACACTGTCCGGCGGGCGATCACCGAGCACGGCGTGACCGGGATGTGGCTCACCGCCGGGCTGTTCCGGCTGCTGGTCGGCGAGGACCCGGGCTGCCTGGCGGGCCTGCGCGAGGTCTGGACCGGCGGCGACGTGGTACCGGCCGCGGCCGTGCGCCGGCTGCAGGCCGCCTGTCCGGACGTCGTGGTGGTGGACGGCTACGGCCCGACCGAGGCCACCACGTTCGCCACCTCCTACCGGATGGCCGGGCTCGGCTCGGTGTCTGAGACGGTGCCGATCGGTGCCCCGCTGGACAACATGCAGGTGTTCGTCCTCGACAGTGCACAGTCACCGGTGCCGATCGGGGTGGCGGGTGAGCTGTACATCGCCGGTGCCGGCCTGGCCCGCGGCTACCTGAACCGGCCTGGCCTGACCGCTGAGCGGTTCGTCGCCAACCCGTACGGTGCGCCCGGGGCGCGGATGTACCGCACCGGTGACGTGGTGCGCTGGCGTCCGGACGGCACCGTGGAGTTCGTCGGCCGGGCCGACGACCAGGTGAAGATCCGTGGCTTCCGGATCGAACCCGGGGAGATCGAGGGCGTGCTGACCCGGCACCCGGACGTCGCCGAGGCGGTCGTCATCGCCCGCGCCGACGGCGGCCGCAAGCAGTTGGTGGCCTACCTGGTACCGGCCGCCGGGGCCGACCTGCCGTCCACATCGGACCTGCGGTCCTGGTTGAAGCGCAGCTTGCCGGACTACATGGTGCCGGCGGCGTTCGTCCCGCTGGCCGAGGTGCCGCTGACCGCCAACGCGAAGGTCGACCGGCGGGCGCTGCCGGCGCCGGATCCGAACGCCGACCCGGCCGGCCGGTATCTGGCGCCACGCACGCCGGCCGAGCGCGAGCTGGCCGGCATCTGGTCGGACGTGCTCGGCGCCGACCGGGTCGGCATCGAGGACAACTTCTTCGAGCTCGGTGGCGACTCGATCCTGTCCATCCAGGTCGTCACCCGGGCCCGCCAGGCCGGCCTGCAGCTGACCTCGCGGGACGTGTTCCGGTACCAGACCGTCGCCGAGCTCGCCGCCCAGGCCGGCAGCGAGATCCGGCCGGCTGCCGGCCCGGGGTCGGTCGGGCCGGTGCCGGTTGGCGCCATCCAGCGCTGGTTCTTCGACTCCGACCCGCCCGACCTGAACCACTTCTCCATGTCCACGCTGGTCGAGCTGGCGCCGGACGTCGACCCGGTCGCCCTGCGGTCCGCTGTGGACGCGGTTGTCGCGCACCACGAGGCCCTGCGCACCCGGTTCCAGCACACCGATGCCGGCTGGACCCAGCAGGTCAGCACCGAACCGCTGGCCGGCGTACTGGCCAGCCGCGACCTGTCCGAACTGGACGGTCCGGCGCAGCAGGCGGCGATCGAGGCGGAGGCGCTGGCGGCGCAGACCAGCCTCGACATCACGGCCGGGCCGCTGGTCCGCGCGGTGCTGTTCACCCTCGGCGGCGGCCACCGGCCCCAGCTGTTCCTCACCGTGCACCACCTGGTGGTGGACGGCGTCTCCTGGCGGATCCTGCTCGGCGACCTGGAGACCGCGTACCGGCAGGCGGTCGGCGGCCAGCCGATCACCCTGCCGCCGGTGGGGACCCCGGCGACCGAGTGGACGGCCCGGCTGATCGACCGGGTCGCCGCCGGCGAGCTGGCCGGTGAGCTGCCGTACTGGGCCAGCATGGTCGAGGGTGCCGCGGCCGACCTGCCAGTCGATCGGGCCGGCGCGAACACCGTTGGCTCGGCCCGGACCATCGCGGTCCGACTCGGCCCGGCGGACACGGACGCGTTGCTGCATCAGCTGCCGGGCCGGTTCCGCACCCAGGTGAACGACGTGCTGCTGAGCGCGCTCGGCGCGGCCGTGACGCGGTGGGCCGGCGTGAGCCGGGTGCTGGTCGAGCTGGAGGGCCACGGCCGCGAGGAGGAGGCGGTGGCCGGGGCCGACCTGGCCCGCACCGTCGGCTGGTTCACCAGCCAGTTCCCGGTCGCGCTGACCGCGCCGGCCGGACGGAACTGGGGCGACGTGCTCAAGTCCACAAAGGAGCGGCTGGCGACGCTGCCGCACCGCGGCCTCGGCTATGCCGCGCTGCGTTACCTCGGCGGGCCCGCCTCGCCGGGCGCCGACCAGCCGGACCCGCAGCTCAGCTTCAACTACCACGGGCAGTGGGACCTCGCCGGTACCGGGCTCTACCGGGCCCGGTGCGCCACCCCGGGCCGGGATTTCGCGATCGCCGCCGAACGGGCCCACCTGCTCGACGTCACCGGCCTGGTCGAGAACGGCGAGCTCGAGCTGAGCTGGACCTACTCGACCGCGGTGCACGACGAGGCCACTGTTCGCCGGGTCGCCGGCGAGATGCTCGACGCCCTGCGCGAGATCGTGGCGTACTGCGCGCAGCCCGGCGTCGGCGGCCGGACGCCGTCGGACTTCCCGCTCGCCCGGCTGACCCAGGCGCAGGTGGACTCGATCGTCGGCGACGGCCGGTCGGTGGCGGACGTGCACCCGCTGACCGCGCTGCAGGCCGGCATGCTGTTCCACAGCCTGGTCGACGAATCCTCGCAGGCGTACTTCGACCAGGCCCGGATCCGGCTGGCCGGCGTCACCGACCCGCGGGCGCTGGGCGAGGCCTGGCAGCGGGTGGTGGACCGGACGCCGGTGCTGCGCAGCAGCGTGGTCTGGGCCGGCGTGACCGAGCCGGTGCAGGTCATCCACCGCCGGGTGCCGTTGCCGGTGGCGTACCACGACTGGCGCGAGGTGTCCGATGTGGACGCTGCGGCGGCGAGGGTGGCCGAGGCCGAGCGCGTCGCCGGGCTGGACCTCACCAGGCCACCGTTGCTGCGGGTGGCGATTGGCCACCTGCCGGCCGACGAGGTGCTGCTGATCTGGACGTTCCACCACGTCCTGCTGGACGGGTGGAGCCTGGGTCAGGTGTTCGCCGAGGTGTGTGAGCAGTACTCGGCGATCGTGGCCGGGCGGCGTCCGGAGTTGCCGCCGCGGCGGCCGTTCCGGGACTACCTGCAGTGGCTGCGTGACCAGGATCGGGCCGAGGCCGAGGCGTACTGGCGGGGCGTGCTGTCCGGTGTGGACGCCGCTACCCCGCTGCCGTACGACCGGCCGCCGGTCGAGGCACACCGGGCCGAGTCGGCCGGGTCGGTCCGCCGCACCCTCCCGGCCGAACGATCCACCGCCCTGCGCCGGCTGGTCAAGCGCAACGGGCTGACCCTGAACACGGTCGTGCAGGGTGCCTGGGCGGTGTTGCTGGCTGGTTATGGCGGTGTGGGTGAGGTGGTGTTCGGGTCGACGGTGTCGGGTCGGCCGGCTGAGTTGGCTGGGGTCGAGTCGATGGTGGGGATGTTCATCAATACGATCCCGACCCGGGTCCGGGTGGAGGGTTCCCGTGAGTTGGTGCCGTGGCTGCGGGAGTTGCAGGCGGCGCAGACCGAGGCGCGGCGGTTCGACTTCGTCTCGCTGCCGCAGTTGCAGTCCTGGGCCGACCTGCCCGCCGGCGCAAGCCTGTTCGACAGCATGGTGGTCTTCGAGAACTACCCGTTCGATGCCGCGCCGGCCGCCGAGGCCGGGCTGCGGATCCGCGAGGTGCAGGCGCAGGACACCACCAGCTACCCGCTCAGCCTCAGCGCGTACCTGGACGACCGGCTGCACTTCGACCTCGCCTACGACCCGCGGCTGTTCGACGCCGCGACGGTCGAGCGCATGCTCGGCCATCTCGACCTGCTACTGGCCGGGATGGCCGAGGACCCGGACCGGACGCTGGCCGCGCTACCGCTGCTCACACCGGCCGAGCGGGAGCAGTTGCTGGTTGGCTGGAACCAGACCCGCCTGCCGGTGCCGGCCGGTTCCTACCCGGAGCTGTTCGAGGCGCAGGCGGCGGCGACTCCGGACACGACCGCGCTGGTCTGCGGCGGCGTGCGGTTGAGTTACCGGGAACTGAACACGCGGGCCAACCGGCTGGCCCGCTACCTGGTCGCCGTCGGGATCCGGCCGGAACAGATCGTCGCGCTCGCGCTGCCCCGCACTGCCGACATGATCGTGGCACTGCTGGCCGTGCTCAAGGCCGGCGCGGTGTACCTGCCGGTCGACCGCGGCCTGCCCGCCGACCGGATCGGCTACCTGCTCACCGACGCCGACCCCGCTCTCGTCCTGACCACCCGCGACAGCACGAACGTCCGGTCCGCAGTGGACGGCCGGCGGACCCGGATGCTGGACTGCCCGGACGCGGCAGCGGCGATCTCCGGTTACGCCGGCACCGACCTGACGGACGTGGAGCGGGCCGGGCCGCTGACCCCGGGTAGCGCCGCGTACGTGATCTACACGTCCGGTTCGACCGGGCGGCCGAAGGGTGTCGTGGTTTCGCACGGCAACCTGGCCAACCTGTTCCACGCACACCGCACCGGCCTGCTGGCCGGGCCGCTGGACACGGCGATCGAGCGGTCCGGGCGGGCCCGGGTCGCGCTGACCGCGGTGTTCTCGTTCGACACGTCCTGGGAGGGCCCGCTGCTGATGGCGGCTGGGCACGAACTGCACCTGATCGACGACGACACCCGCCTCGACCCGGCCGCCCTGGTCGACTACGTCGCCACCAACCGGATCGACTTCCTGGACCTGACACCCTCATACGCGCAGCAACTCGTCGCCGCCGGCCTGCTGACCGACCCGCGGCACCAGCCGGCCACGCTGATGCTCGGCGGCGAGGCAGTGGGCGGGGCGCTCTGGCGCGACCTCGCCACCACCGAAGGCACGACCAGCCTGAACTTCTACGGCCCCACCGAGTGCACTGTGGACACCCTGTCCTACCCGGTCACCGCCGCGGACCCGCGGCCGCTGGTCGGCCGCCCACTCGGGAACGTGCAGGCGTACATCTTGGACGGTCGACTCGGGCCGGTCCCGGTCGGGGCGGCTGGCGAGCTGTACCTGGCCGGCGCCCAGGTGGCCCGCGGCTATCTCAACCGGCCCGGGCTGACCGCCGACCGGTTCGTCCCCGACCCGTACGGTGCGCCCGGCACCCGGATGTACCGCACCGGCGACCGCGCCCGCTGGACACCAGACGGCGCCATCGACTACCTCGGCCGCGCCGACGACCAGGTCAAAATCCGCGGCCACCGGATCGAACCCGCCGAGATCGAAACCGCACTGCTGCAGCACCCAGCCGTGGCCGCTGCCGCGGTGATCGCCCGGCAGGACGGCGGACCCACCCGCCTGGTCGCCTACCTGGTGCTGGCGACCCCGGAACTCCCACCCGACCTGCGCGGTTGGCTGAGCCGGACGCTGCCCGACTACATGCTGCCGGCCGCGTTCGTCCCGCTCGCCGCGCTGCCGCTGACCTCAGCCGGCAAGCTGGACCGCCGCGCGCTGCCCGCGCCGGACTTCGACCGGGCCAGCGGCGCCGACTTCGCCGCCCCGCGGACACCGGCCGAGCGGGAACTGGCCCAGATCTGGGCCGATGTGCTCGGCCTGACCAGGGTCGGCCGGCATGACAGCTTCTTCGAACTCGGCGGCGACTCGATCCTGTCGATCCAGGTGGCCTCCCGGGCCCGGACCGCGCTCGGCGTGGACATCTCGCCGCGCGCGTTGTTCACCACGCCGACGATCGCCGGCCTCGCCGCCGGCCTGCCCACCGGTACGGGCCCGGAGCTGACCGGCATCCCGGTTCACCCGCGGGACGGCGCGCTGCCGCTCTCGTTCGCCCAGCAGCGGCTCTGGTTCCTGCACGAGTTCGAGCCGGACAGCACCGAATACATCACCCCGACCGCGCTCCGCCTCCACGGCACGCTCGACCAGGCGGCGCTGCGCACCGCGTTCAACCAGCTCGCGGAGCGGCACGAGTCGCTGCGTACCACCTTCGACTCAACCGACGGCAGCCCGAGCCAGGTCGTCCACCCACCGTCCGAAGTAGACCTCCCGGTGCTCGACCTGACCGGCTGCCCGGCCGCCGAGCGGGACGCCCGACTGCAGGACGCGCTGGCCGAGGAGAGCGGGCGACCGTTCGATCTACAGCGCGGGCCGTTGCTGCGGGTGCGGTTGATCCGGCTGGCTGCCGACGATCACGCGCTGGCCATCACCATGCACCACATCATTACCGACGGCTGGTCGGCCGGTGTGCTGCTGACCGACCTCGCTGCCCTGTACGCCGCCGCGCTCGGTGCAGAGCCGGCCGGCCGGCCCGAGCTGCCCGTCCAGTTCGCCGACTTCGCCGCCTGGCAGCGGGCCCGGCACACCAGCTCCACAGTGGACAGCCAGCTCGACTACTGGCGCACCCAGCTCGCCGGAGCACCGCCGCTCGACCTGCCCACCGACCGGCCACGCCCGACGGTACGGACCAGGAACGGCGCCACCATCGAGTTCGAACTGCCGGTGGAGACCACCGCGGCGCTGAAGAAGCTGGGCCAGCACCATGACGCGACGCTGTTCATGACGCTGGCCGCCGCCTACCAGGTCCTGCTCAGCCGGTGGACCGGGCAGGCCGACATCAGCGTCGGTACGGTCACCGCCGGCCGTGACCACCCCGACCTGGAACACCTGATCGGCTTCTTCGTCAAGACGCTGGTACTGCGCAGCACGGTGGTCCCGGACAGCACGTTCACCGAATTCCTGGCCGACCTGAAGCGCACCGCGGTGGACGCCTTCGAGCACGCCGACATCCCGTTCGAGCGGCTGGTGGACGAGCTGCAGCCCACCCGCGACACCAGCCGGACCCCGCTGTTCCAGACCATGATCGCGCTGCACAACACTCCGGTCGGGGTGGCCGAGCTGCCCGGCCTGGAGCTGACCGAGATCGAACCGCCGGCCGGGACCGCGGCGTTCGACCTCGGGGTGGACTTCCAGGAGCGGGACGGTGTGCTGGCCGGCTCGATGAACTACAACACCGACCTGTTCGACGCGTCGACCGTGCACCGGATGGTCGGGCAACTGCTGGTGCTGCTGGACGGCATCGCCGCCGATCCGGCCCGGCCGGTGGCCGACCTGCCGGTGCTGTCCGAGGCGGAACACCGGCAGGTGCTCCAGGAGTGGAACGGGACCGACCTGCCGGCGGTGGTCGATTCCTTCGTCGAGCTGTTCGAGGCCCAGGCCGCGCGTACGCCCGACCACACCGCCGTGGTCGCCGGGGGCGAGCAGCGCAGCTACGCCGAGCTGAACGCTGAGGCGAACCGGCTGGCCCGGCTGCTGATCCAGCAGGGTGCCGGCCCGGAGCGGATCGTCGCGCTCGCGCTGCCCCGGACGACCACCGTGATCGCCGCACTGCTGGCCGTACTGAAGGCCGGCGCGGTGTACCTGCCGGTCGAGCGGGAGCTGCCGCCGGACCGGATCGGCTACCTGTTCGACGACGCCTCCCCCGCCCTGGTCGTCACCACCCGCGACAGCGTCAACGTCCACAGTGGAGCCCAGAGTGCCGGCAGCCGGCTGCTGGTACTGGACGATCCGGACGTTGCGGCCGCCGCCGCGATGCAGCCGGCGGTCGACCTGACCGACGCCGAGCGCGGCTGGCCGATCCGGCCGGACAGTTCCGCGTACGTGATCTACACGTCCGGCTCGACCGGGCGGCCGAAGGGCGTCCTCATCCCGCACCGCGGCCTGGTCAGCCTGGCCCGCGGCCAGCAGAGCTGGCTGCAGCCACTGGTTGCCCACCTGGGCCGGCTGCGGTTCGCGCAGACCGCGGTGTTCTCGTTCGACACGTCCTGGGAGGGCCCGCTGCTGATGGCGGCCGGGCACGAGCTGCACCTGATCGACGAGGAGACGCGGCTGGACGCGCCCGCGCTGGTCGACTACATCGCCGAACGCCGGATCGACGCGCTGGACCTGACACCGACGCACATCCAGCATCTACTCGCCAACGGCCTGCTCACCGACGTGCGGCACCGACCGGGACTGCTGATGGCCGGCGGCGAGCCGGTCAGCGAGGCGCTCTGGCAGGAGCTCAGCGCCGTCGACGGCACCCTGAGTGTCAACGTCTACGGCCCGACCGAGTGCACTGTGGACGCCACCGCGCACCCGATCAGCCCGGGCAGCCGGCCGGCGATCGGCCGCCCGTTGCCGAACCTGCGGACGTACGTGCTGGACGAGCGACTGCACCCGGTGCCGGTCGGCATCCCCGGCGAGCTGCACCTGGCCGGCCCGCAACTGGCCCGCGGCTACCTGAACCGCCCCGGTCTCACCGGCGAGCGGTTCATCGCCAACCCGTATGGGCGGCCCGGCAGCCGGATGTACCGCACCGGTGACCGGGTCCGGTGGACCGCCGACGGTGTGCTGGAGCACCTGGGGCGGACCGATCAGCAGGTCAAGATCCGCGGCTTCCGGATCGAGCCGGGCGAGATCGAGTCGGCCCTGCTGGCGCACCCGGCCGTCGTGGCCGCCGCGGTGGTCGCATGGGAGAACGAGGCCGGCCACCGGCAGCTCGTGGCCTACCTGGTGCCGGCTCCGGACGCGACGCTGCTTGGCCCGGCCGAGCTCCGGCCGTGGCTGAAGCGCACGCTGCCGGAGTACATGGTGCCCGCCGGCTACGTCACGCTGGACGCGCTGCCGCTGACGTCGAGCGGGAAGCTGGACCGGCGCGCGCTGCCGGCACCGGTGTTCGAGGCCACCGGCGATGGTGGCTACGTGCCGCCACGGTCGCCGGTCGAGCAGGAACTGGCCCGGGTCTGGGCCGGCGTGCTCGGTGCCGCCCGGGTCGGCATCGAGGACAACTTCTTCGAGCTCGGCGGCGACTCGATCCTGTCCATCCAGGTGGTCGCGCGGGCCCGGCAGGCTGGCCTGCGGCTGTCCGCAAAGGACATCTTCCTCTACCAGACCATCGCCGAGCTTGCCGCCAGCGTCGCGCTGGTGGACGAGCCGACCGGGGCGGCCCAGCCGGTGATCGAGGGTCCGGCCCCGCTCGGCCCGATCCAGCAGTGGTTCCTGGAGACCGAGACCGGCACGCCGAACCACTTCACCATGTCGATGCTGGTGGACCTGGCCCCGGACACGGACACCGAGACGCTGCGGTCCGCCGTGGACGCGGTGATCGCGCAGCACAGCGCGTTCCGGCTCCGGTTCCGGGACATCGACGGCCGCTGGCAGCAGGAGCTCACCCCGCCGCTGGCCGCCGGCGGCGTCCAGGTGGTCGATCTGTCCGAACTGGACGGTGCCGCGCAGCAGGCGGCGATCGAAGCGGAAGCGCTGGCGGCGCAGACCGGCCTCGACATCGCCGCCGGGCCGATGCATGCCGCCCGGCTGTTCCTGCTCGGCGCCGGTCGCCGGCCGCGGCTGTTCCTGACCGTGCACCACCTGGTGATCGACGGCGTCTCCTGGCGGATCCTGTTCGAGGACATCGAGACCGCGTACCAGCAGCTGCGGTCCGGTCAACCGGTCGCACTCGGCCCGGTCGGCACCGGCTACCTGGAGTGGACCACCCGGCTGGCCGAGCACGTCCACTCCGGACAGTTGGACGCCGACCTCGCGTACTGGGCGCAGCGCTCGGCCGGCGCCGGCGACGCGCTGCCGGTGGACCGGGTCGGCACGAACACCGTCGGTTCCAGCGAGACGATCACCGTTCGGCTCGGTGCCGAGGAGACGGACGCGCTGCTGCACCAGGTGCCTGGCGTGTTCCGGACCCAGGTGAACGACGTGCTGCTGAGCGCGCTAGGCGCGGCGGTCGCTACCTGGACCGGTCGCGACCGGGTGCTGGTCGCGCTGGAGGGACACGGCCGGGAGGAGATCCTGGCCGGCGTCGACCTGTCCCGCACGGTCGGTTGGTTCACCGCCGAGTTCCCGGTCGCGCTGACGATGCCGGCCGGCGCGGTGCCGACCGGCGCGGTACCGGCCGGCGACTGGGGTGCCGTGCTCAAGTCGGTCAAGGAGCAGTTGCGGGCGGTGCCGCATCGCGGGCTCAGCTACGGCGCGCTGCGCTACCTGAGCGGGCCGGACTCACCGGCCAGCGTGTTGCGCGCCGACCCGATGCCGCAGATCAGCCTGAACTACCACGGCCAGTGGGGCGTCGGTGGCGCCGCGACCGGCCTGTTCCAGGGCGGCGGCGCCGGCGTCGGCCAGGACGCCGCGCCCGGCAGCCCCCGCAGCTACCTGCTGGAAATCACCGGCGCGGTCGAGAACGGCGAGCTGGAGCTGGGCTGGACCTATTCGACCGCGGTGCACGACGAGGCGACCGTCCGCCGGCTGGCCCAGTCCGTGCTGGTCGCGCTGCGGGAGATCGTGGCCTACTGCGCCCGGCCGGAAGCCGGTGGCCGCACGCCGTCGGACTTCCCGCTGGCCGGGTTGACCCAGTCGCAGGTGGACACCGTGGTCGGCGACGGCCGGTCGGTGGAGGACGTCTACCCGCTGACCGCGCTGCAGGCCGGCATGCTGTTCCACAGCCTGGTCGACGGCCGGAGCGCCTACTTCGACCAGCTGCGGATACGGCTCGGCGGCATCACCGACCCACAGGCGCTGGGCGCCGCCTGGCAGCGGGTGGTGGACCGGACGCCGGTGCTGCGCAGCAGCGTGTGCTGGGACGGTGTCCCCGAGCCGCTGCAGGTCGTGCACCGCCGGGTCGGCCTGCCGGTCGAGCACCATGACTGGCGCGCACTGTCCGATCAGGACGCGGAGCGGGCGATCGAGCGGGCGCTGGCCGCGGACCATGCGGCCGGGGTGGACCTGACCGCCGCGCCGCTGCTCCGGGTCATGATCGGCCGGCTGTCCGACGACGAGGTGCTGCTGGTCTGGACCGCACACCACATCCTGCTGGACGGTTGGAGCCTGGGTCAGGTGTTCGCCGAGGTGTGCGAGCAGTACTCGGCGATCGTGGCCGGGCGGCGTCCGGAGTTGACGCCGCGGCGGCCGTTCCGGGACTACCTGCAGTGGCTGCACGACCAGGACCCGGCCGGCGCCGAGGCCCACTGGCGGGCCGTGCTGTCCGGTGTGGACGCCGCCACCCCGCTGCCGTACGACCGGCCGCCGGTCGAGGCGCACGACGCGGTGTCCAGCGCGTCGGTCCGGGTGGAGTTGCCGCCGGCCGAGTCGAGCCTGCTGCGGGAGACCGCCAAGCGGGCCCGGCTGACCCTGAACACGGTCGTGCAGGGTGCCTGGGCGGTGTTGCTGGCTGGTTATGGCGGTGTGGGTGAGGTGGTGTTCGGGTCGACGGTGTCGGGTCGGCCGGCTGAGTTGGCTGGGGTCGAGTCGATGGTGGGGATGTTCATCAATACGATCCCGACCCGGGTCCGGGTGGAGGGTTCCGGTGAGTTGGTGCCGTGGCTGCGGGAGTTGCAGGCGGCGCAGACCGAGGCGCGGCGGTTCGACTTCGTATCGCTGCCGCAGCTGCAGTCCTGGGCCGACCTGCCCGCCGGCGCAAGCCTGTTCGACAGCATGATCGTGTTCGAGAACTACCCGATCGACACCGACACCACCGCCGGGCTGCCCCAGGTGCGCGGGGTGGACGGGATCGACACGACCAACTTCCCGCTCAGCCTCAGCGCCTACCTGGACGACCGGCTCTGCTTCGAGCTGGACTACGACCCGCGGCTGTTCGACGCCGCGACGATCGAGCGGCTGACCGGTCACCTGGTCGCGCTGCTGGCCGGTATCGCCGGCAACCCGGACCGCCGCCTCGCCGACCTTCAGCTGCTGTCCGCAGCCGAGCGCGAGCAGTTGCTGGTGGGCTGGAACCAGACCGCGCTGCCGGTGCCGCCCGCCAGCTATCCGGAGATCTTCGAGGCCCAGGCCGCGCACACGCCACACGCGACCGCCCTCGTCTGCGGCGACGCCCGGCTCAGCTACGCCGAGCTCAACGCCCGAGCCAACCAACTCGCCCGCTACCTGGTCGCCGTCGGGATCCGGCCGGAACAGATCGTCGCACTCGCCCTGCCCCGCACCACCGACATGATCATCGCACTGCTCGCCGTCCTCAAGACCGGCGCCACCTATCTCCCGGTCGACCGCGACCTGCCCGCCGACCGGATCGGCTACCTGCTCACCGACGCCGACCCCGCTCTCGTCCTGACCACCCGCGACAGCACGAACGTCCAGGCTGGACTGACCTGCCGGCACCGCCCGCTGATGCTGGACGATCCGGCGCTGGTCGCGGCCGTTGCGTCCTGCCCCGACACCGACCTGTCCGATGTGGAGCGGGCCGGGCCGCTGGCCGCGGAGGCAGCCGCCTACGTGATCTACACGTCGGGTTCGACCGGGCGGCCGAAGGGTGTCGTGGTCTCGCACGGCAACCTGGCCAACCTGTTCCACGCGCACCGCACCGGCCTGTTCGCCGCCCCGCTGGCCGGCGCCGCCGAACGGTCCGGGCGGGTCCGGGTCGCGCTGACCGCGGTGTTCTCGTTCGACACGTCCTGGGAAGGCCCGCTGCTGATGGCGGCCGGGCACGAACTGCACCTGATCGACGACGACACCCGGCTCGACACGGCCGCCCTGGTCGACTACATCGCCACCAACCGGATCGACTTCCTGGACCTGACGCCCTCGTATGCTCGGCAGCTGGTCGCGGCCGGGCTGCTGACCGACCCGCGGCACCGGCCGGCCGCGCTGATGCTCGGCGGCGAGGCGCTCGGCGAGACACTCTGGCGCGACCTCGCCACCGCCGAAGGCACGACCAGCCTCAACTACTACGGCCCGACCGAGTGCACCGTGGACGCGCTCGCCCATCCGATCACCGCGGCCGATCCGCGGCCACTGGTAGGCCGTCCACTCGGGAACGTCCAGGCGTACATCTTGGACGATCGGCTCCAGCCGATACCGGTCGGCGCTCCGGGTGAGCTGTACCTGGCCGGTGCCCAGGTGGCCCGCGGCTACCTGAACCGGCCCGGGCTGACCGCCGACCGGTTCGTCCCCGACCCGTACGGTGCACCCGGCACCCGGATGTACCGCACCGGCGACCGCGCCCGCTGGACACCAGACGGCGCCATCGACTACCTCGGCCGCGCCGACGACCAGGTCAAAATCCGCGGCCACCGGATCGAACCCGCCGAAATCGAAACCGCACTGCTGCAGCACCCGGAACTGGCCGCTGCCGCGGTGATCGCCCGGGGCGGCGAGCCGGACGGCTCCGGCCACCTGCGCCTGATCGCCTACTGCGTGCCCGCCGTGGGCCGGGAGCTGCCGGCCGATCTGCGCGGCTGGCTCGCCGGGACGCTGCCCGACTACATGCTGCCGGCCGCGTTCGTCCGGCTGGACACGCTGCCGCTGACCTCGGCCGGCAAGCTCGACCGCCGCGCGCTGCCGGCGCCGGAGTTCGACCTGCCCGCGGGCACCGGGTACGTCCCGCCGACCACGGCGGCGGAGCGGGAGCTGGCCCGGATCTGGGCCGAGGTGCTGCGGGTGGCCGAGGTCGGCGTCCAGGACAACTTCTTCGAGCTGGGTGGTGACTCGATCCTCGCCATCCAGGTGGTCTCCCGGGCCAGGGCCGCGCTCGGCGTGCAGCTCTCGCCGCGGGCGCTGTTCGGCACGCCGACGATCGCCGCGCTGGCCGGCGCGATGTCGACGGCCGACCCGGCACCGGCCGGCATCCCGACCCGCCGCCGCGATGGCACGTTGCCGCTCTCGTTCGCCCAGCAGCGGCTCTGGTTCCTGCACGAGTTCGATCCGGACGGTTCCGAGTACGTCACGCCGACCGCGCTGCGGCTGCGCGGCACGCTGGACCACGAGGCGCTGCGGGTCGCGTTCGGCCGGCTGGTCGAGCGGCACGAGTCACTGCGCACCACGTTCGACTCGACCGACGGCAACCCGACCCAGGTGGTGCACCCGCCGTACCAGCCGGAGATCGAGTTCATCGATCTCGCCGGGGTGTCCGAACCGGACGGCACCCTGCTGCGGCTGCTGGCCGAGGAGAGCAGCTACCCGTTCGACCTGCACCGCGGCCCACTGCTCCGGGTGAAGCTGATCCGGCTCGGCGCCGACGACCAGGCATTGTCGATCACCATGCACCACATCGTGACCGACGGCTGGTCCACCGGCATCCTGCTGACCGACCTGGCCGAGTTCTACACCGCCGCCGTCGAGGGCCGGCCGGCGGACCTGCCCCCACTCCCGATCCAGTACGCCGACTTCGCGGCCTGGCAACGCGAACAGCACGCCGGCTCCACTGTGGACGGCCAGCTCGACTACTGGCGTACCGCGCTCGCCGACGCGCCGACGCTGGAGTTGCCCATCGATCACCCGCGTCCGCTGGTACAGACCAAGAACGGCGGCACCGTCGACGTCACGCTGTCCGCGGAAGTGACCGAGCGGCTCAAGCGGATCGGGCAGCGGCACGACGCGACGCTGTTCATGACGCTGACCGCCGCCTACCAGACCCTGCTCGCCCGGTGGACCGGGCAGCGCGACATCACGATCGGCACGGTCACCGCCGGCCGCGACCACCCCGACCTCGGCCACCTCATCGGCTTCTTCGTGAACACCCTGGCGCTGCGTTCCACAGTGGACCAGACCGCCACGTTCACCGAGCACCTCGCCGCCGTACGGGAGACCGTGCTCGGGGCGTTCGGCAACGCCGATGTCCCGTTCGAGCGGTTGGTGGACGAGCTGCAGCCCACCCGCGACACCAGCCGGACGCCGCTGTTCCAGACCATGCTCTCGCTGCAGAACACGCCGACCGCGGCCGGCGGGCTGCCCGGGCTGGAACTGTCCGACCTGGAGCCGCCGACCGCGACCGCACCGTTCGACCTGACCGTCGAGTTCGGTGAGTCGGAGACCGGCCTGCAGGGCGTGCTGACCTACAACACCGACCTGTTCGACGGCAGCACCGGGCAGCGGCTGGCCGAGCAGCTGCGCATCCTGCTGCACGGCATCGCCGCCGACGCCGACCGCCCGCTCGTCGACCTGCCGATGCTGCCGGCAGCGGAGCGGGACCGGCTGGACAGCTGGAACGCGACCGACCGGGCGATCGGGCCGGTCACCTTCCCGGCGCTGTTCGAGGCCCAGGTGGCCCGGACCCCGGCCGCACCGGCGCTGCTGACCGGCGACGGCCCGATCAGCTACGCCGAGCTGAACGCCCGGGCGAACCGGTTGGCCCGGGTGCTGATCCAGCACGGTGCCGGCCCGGAGCGGATCGTCGCGCTCGCCCTGCCCCGCTCGGTGGACATTGTCACCGCGCAGCTCGCGGTGCTGAAGGCCGGCGCCGCGTACCTGCCGATCGACCCGGCCTACCCGGCCGACCGGATCGCGTTCATGCTCGCGGACGCGCGGCCGGTGCTCACCCTGGCCCACCGGGACGGCGCGCCCGCCGGCAACGTCCTCGCCGTCGACGACCCGACCGTCCAGTCCATTGTGGACGACCAGCCGGACGGTGACCTCACCGACGCCGACCGGATCGCACCGCTGCGGATCACGCATCCGGCCTACGTCATCTACACCTCCGGCTCGACCGGAAAGCCCAAGGGTGTCGTCATCGCGCACACCGGGCTGGCCAGCTTTGCCGCCGCCGAGATCGAACGGTTCGACGTGCGGCCCGGCGACCGGGTGCTGGAGTTCTCCTCGCCCAGCTTCGACGCGTCCGTGCTGGAGCTGTGCATGTCGCTGCCGGCCGGCGCCGCGCTGGTCGTACCGCCGCCGGGCCCGCTGCTCGGCCAGCAGCTCGCCGACGTCCTGGCCGCGAACAAGGTGACCCACGCGCTGATCCCGCCGGCCGCGCTGGCCACCGTGCCGGCCGCCGACCTGACCGAGTTCCGCGGGCTGATCGTCGGCGGCGACGCCTGCACGGCCGAGCTGGTGCAGCGCTGGGCGCCGGGCCGGCAGATGATCAACGCGTACGGGCCGACCGAGTCCACTGTGGTCGCGACCTGGTCGGCGCCGCTGGTGCCGGGGCCGAGCGCGCCGCCGATCGGTCGACCGATCCTGAACACCCGTGCCTACGTGCTGGACGCGCTGCTGCGGCCGGTGCCGATCGGCGTGCCCGGCGAGCTGTACGTGGCCGGCATCGGGTTGGCCCGCGGCTACCTGAACCGGCCCGGGCTGACCAGCGAGCGGTTCGTGGCCAACCCGTACGGCCAGCCCGGCAGCCGGATGTACCGCACCGGCGACCGGGTCCGGTGGGCCGCCGACGGCCAGCTGACGTTCCTGGAACGGGCCGATCACCAGGTGCAGATCCGCGGTTTCCGGGTCGAGCTCGGCGAGGTGGAGACGGCGTTGCTGCGGCACGAGGCGATCGCCGCGGCGGTGGTGACGGCCCGCGCCGACACCGGCCACAAGCGACTCGTCGCCTACCTCGTGCCGGCCGGCCCGGAGCTGCCCGGCATTGCCGAGCTGCGCGAGTTCCTCGGCCGGACACTGCCCGACTACATGGTCCCGGCGGCGTTCGTCCCGCTGGCCGCGCTGCCGCTGAACCCGAACGGCAAGCTGGACCACCGGGCGCTGCCAGCACCGGCGCACGTCCAGCCGGCGGGGGAGGAGTACCGGCCACCGCGGACACCGACCGAGCGGACGCTGGCCGACATCTGGGCCGACGTGCTCGGCCTGGACCGGGTCGGCATCGAGGACAACTTCTTCGAGCTGGGCGGTGATTCGATCCTGTCCATCCAGGTCGTCTCCCGGGCCCGGCAGGCCGGGCTGCGGCTCACCCCGAAAGACCTGTTCGGGCACCAGACCGTGGCCAGCCTGGCGCCGGTCGTCACCGCCGAGACCGGCGGTGAGCCAGCGCGGGAGCAGGTGACCGGGGCGGTGCCGCTGACCCCGATCCAGCACTGGTTCTTCCAGCAGCAGCCCACCAGCCCGCACCACTTCAACCAGTCCACCCTCGCCGAGCTCACCGAGGACGTGGACGGCACCCTGCTGGAGCGGGCGTTCGAGGCGCTGCTCACCCACCATGACGCGCTGCGGATGCGGTTCAAGCAGGTGGACGGTCGCTGGCGGCAGTGGAACGCGCCGGCCGAGCCGACCCAGCTGCTCTTCCGCCGCGATCTGTCCGAGCTGGCCGAAGAGCGGCAGCTGGCCGCGATGGAGCAGGCCGCGGACGACCTGCACGCCAGCCTCGACCTGCGCCGCGGCCCGCTGTTGAAGGCGATGCTGTTCAACCGCGGCCCCGGCCGCCGGCCGATGTTGTTCGTCGCGGTGCACCACCTAGTCGTCGACGGCGTCTCCTGGCGGATCCTGCTGGACGACCTGGAGACCGCCTACCGGCAGGCGGCCAGCGGCGGCCCGATCGACCTGGGCGCCAAGACCACCTCGGTCCAGGAGTGGTCCGAGCGGCTGAGCGAGTACGTCCGCTCCGGCGGCCTGGACCGCGAGTTGGCGCACTGGGCCGCGGCCGCGCCGGCCGGCCCGCTCCCGGTCGACCGGCCGCCGGCCGAACAGCCGGCACCGGTCCGAACGGTCGCCATCGCACTGTCCACTGCGGACACCGAGGCACTGCTGCGGGCCGCGCCCGGCGTCTACCGCACCCAGGTGAACGACGTGCTGCTGGCCGCGCTGGCCTCGGCGCTGTCGAACTGGACCGGACAGCGCCGGGTCGCGGTCGACCTGGAGGGGCACGGCCGGGAGGAGATCCTGGACGGCGTCGACCTGTCCCGCACGGTCGGCTGGTTCACCACGGTGTTCCCGGTCGCGCTGGAGGTGCCGGCCGGCAGCCCGGACTGGCGGACGCTGATCAAGTCGATCCGCCGGCAGTTGCGCTCCGTTCCCGGCAACGGGTTCGGCTACGGCGCCCTGCGGTACCTCGGCTCGCCGGCGGTGGCCGATCGGCTGCCGGACGCTCCCGGCGCGGAGGTCGTGTTCAACTACCTCGGCCAGTGGGACGCCCGCTCGCAGCAGGCCGAGACCGGCCTGATCCAGGTCTCGCACGGCTCGTTCGGCCAGGACCATGATCCGGCCGACCAGGGTTCGCACCTGCTCGAAGTGGTCGGCGCCGCGTCCGGCGGGCAGCTGGAGTTCACCTGGTACTATCGGCCGGACCGGCACGACGAGTCCACAGTGGAATCCGTCGCGGCCGGCTTCGCCGCCGCGCTGCGCCAGATCGCGCAGGACTGCCGGGCCGCCCGATGACCGGCCAGCCCGTGGCTCCGCCGGCGGCCGCGCCGGCAAAGCCACCGCTGTCCCGCAACCGCGACTACCGGCTGCTGTGGACCAGCCAGGCCCTGGCCGAGTTCGGGGTGAACGCGACGATCATCGCGTTCCCGCTGCTGGTGCTCGCGCTCACCGGCTCGGCGGCCGCGTCCGGGCTGGTGCTCGGCACGATCGCGGCGGCCCAACTGGCTGCCGGGCTGCCGGCCGGCGCACTGGTGGACCGGTGGAACCGCAAGCGACTGATGCTCGGCTGCGAGGCGGCCCAGGCGGTGGCCGCGGCCAGCCTGGTCGCCGTGCTGCTCTGGGGCACCGCGACGGTACCGCACCTGGTCGCCGTGGCCGCGGTGTTCGGGCTGTGCGCGGCGCTGTTCGAGCCGGCCGAGGAGTCCTGCCTGCCGAACCTGGTCGAGCCCGAGCAGCTGCCCACCGCGATCGCGATGAACTCGGCCCGCGGCTACCTGGGCCACCTCTCCGGCACGGCCGCCGGCGGGTTCCTGTTCACACTGGGCCGGTTCGTGCCGTTCGCGGCGGACGTGGTCACGCACACCGCGGCGTTCTGCACGCTGGCCTTCGTGCGGGTGCCCGCCCGGGCGAAGGTCGAGGTGGAACGCAAGCACCTGGGCCGGGAGATCGCCGACGGGCTGCGCTGGGTCTGGCGGCACCGGCACATCCGGGTCACCATGCTCTGCGCCGTCGTGCTGAACCTGTTCTTCAGCGCCTTCTACATCGTGGTGATCGTGCTCGCCCAGCGCCGCGGTGTCCCCAGTGGACAGATCGGCATCATGGCCGCGATGCTCGGCATCGGCGGAATAGCCGGGGCGCTGCTCGCCCCGTACCTGCACCGGGTGCTCAGCCCGTACCAGTCGATCGCCGGTGTCTTCTGGGCGTTGACCGTGCTCACCCCGGCGGCCGTGTTCGTCCACAATGGATACGCCATGGGCGGCCTGTTCGCCGCGATGGCGCTGCTCCCGCCGGCGGCGAACACCACGATCATGACGCAGCAGTTGCTGCTCACCCCGGATCATCTGCGCGGCCGGCTGAGCAGCGTGCTGGGCCTGGTCACCGGCGTCGCGGCCACCATCGGCCCGGTGCTCGGCGGCGTGCTCGCGCAGACCCTGGACGGCAGCCGACCGGTGCTCGTCTGCGCGGTCGGCATGGCCGTGGTCACCGTGGCCGTCACCGCCAGCGGCACGCTGCGCGGCTTCCCCACCCACCAGACCGCCGCGACCGACGTCGCGGCCGACCCGAGTCACAACCACCCGAAGGAGATGGAGATGGACGACAACGCCCGGTACGAGGTGCTCCGCAACGACGAGGACCAGTACTCGCTCTGGCTCGCCGGCCAGGAGGTACCGGCCGGCTGGCACCGGGTAGGCAGGGAGGGCAGCAAGGAGGAGTGCTCGGCCTACGTCGACGAGGTATGGACCGACATGCGCCCGCGCAGCCTCCGCGAGCAGATGGACGGTGCGGCCAGCTCCTGAGCCACCCGGGCCGCGCCCCGGCCCGCGCAGACCCCGACGAGCCGCCGCCGTGGCGGCACGCCTGGCACATTGGTGCCGGCAGGCGTGCAACCCGGCGGCGGCTCGTTCGCCTTTCACTGAGTACCAGCGTCGATCGGGATGGAGACAACGCCGGTGCGGGACGAGGAGGAACAGCAGTTCCGGGACTATGTAGCCGGCCAGTCGGCCCGGCTGCGGCGGACCGCGTATCTGCTCTGCGGGGATTGGCATGCCAGTCAGGATCTTGTGCAAGAGACGTTGTGCCGGTTGTACGTGGTGTGGCCGCGGGTTTCCAAGCTGGAGCAGATCCACTTGTATGCCCGGAAGACCCTGCTGCGGGCGTACCTGCACACGCTCCGCCGCCGACGATGGCGGGAGGAGCCGCTGCACCTGACCCCGGACATGGCTGATCGGGCCGGGCCGGCCGTCGAGGACCGGGTCGCGATGATCGCCGCCCTCGCCGTCGTCCCGCCCCGGCAGCGGGCGGTGCTCGTGCTCAGGTACTACGAGGATCTGAGCGTCGAGGACACCGCCGCGTTGTTGCGCTGCTCCACCGGCAACGTGAAGAGCCAGGCCGCCCGCGGGCTGGCGGCACTGCGCCGGGCGCTGGACCGGGACAGGCCCCGAAACGGGGCGGCAGACGCGAAGGAGCGGATCACATGATCGAGCCCGATGAGTTGCGGGCCGAACTGGCCCGGGCGGCCACCGCGGACGAACCCCCGCTGACCCTGGACACCGATCGGGTGGTGGCCGGTGGGAGGTCGCGGCGGCGCCGCCGGCAGGCGCTGCTCGGGGCCGGCGGGGCGCTGGCGGTGGCGATGGTGGTCGGGGTGCCGGCCTACCTGTTCGCCGGGCCGGGCATCGGCCTGAGCGGGTCGGGGATCGACGCCGCGGCCGGCGGCTCGATCCCGGTCACCCCGGGCGCGCCGCACAACGGTTGCGCCGGCCAGACCCGGTCCGGCTCGACCCAGGGCTACGCGCTGGCGCAGTGGCTGCAGCCGCGGCTGCCCACCCGGCAGCACTACCAGACGATGAGCGGCTGGCAGGTTTCCTACCTGACGGACTGCGTGGACGGCGCCAAGCAGGACAGCACCGACGTCGGCTTCCGGGCCATCGAGCACGCCGGCGATGTGCAAGTGGTGCTCGAACGCAACACCCCGGCCGAGCCGGTGGCCAAGCCGTGCGTGCCCGCCGACGGCACGATCGCCCAGAAGAACGGCACCGCAACCGCGCCCCGCCCCAGCGGCGCGGCTGGCAACGGCCAGGCGAATGCCAGCGCGCAGGCCGACCCCGGCCGCCAGACCGGCGCCTCCAGCCCGCCGCCGTCCACCGGCCCGGCCGGCGATAAGTACGTCCGGTGCGAGACCCGGCCGCTGGCCGGCGGCGCCAAGCTGACGATCGAGGAGCTCCGGGGAGCACAGCTCAGCCCGTCCGAAGACCGGTACGTCAGCCGGACGGTCCGGCTCTGGCGACCGGACGGCACGGTGACCAGCGTGACCGCGGACAACCGGCTGGTGGAAGATGGCCAGCACTCGGCCGCCCAACCGCCGCTGACCGTCAACGAGATGATCGCCCTGGTGCAGAACCGCGACCTGCAGCTGTACCTGCCCCCGGCACGCTAGCCGGGCACCGGCCCGGTCGGGCGGCAACCCGACCGGGCGGCGGGTGCCCCGGCCGCACCCAGCCGTTGAGCCGGGAGCTCGCCGACCGGCAATCGGCCGATCCACCTGACAGCTGTCCGCAGGCCCCCGCCCGCGACCGGCCCATCCGCCGGTCGCGGGCGGGTTGCGTGCGGCCGTGCCCGGCTTGTGGCTGTCCCAAGTGGACTGCGAGCCGGACTGGGAGCCGGACTGCGAGCCGGACGGCATGCCGGCGCCCGGCCGGCTGAGTAGTGTGCTCGCCGGTGGATCTGATCAGGATGTGGTACCGGTGAGTGTCACGCTGCGTGAGGTGCGGAAGGTCTTCCCGGCCGGCGGCGCCTCGGTCACCGCCGTCGACGGGGTCGATCTCGACGTCCGCGATGGCGAGTTCTTCGCCATGCTCGGGCCGTCCGGCTCGGGCAAGACCACGGTGCTGCGCATGATCGCCGGCTTCGAGCAGCCCACCTCCGGGCAGATCCTGCTCGGCGGCACGGACGTCAGCCGGCTCGCCCCGTTCCAGCGCGACGTGAACACGGTCTTCCAGGACTACGCGCTGTTCCCGCACCTGTCCGTGCAGGAGAATGTCGCGTATGGACTGAAGGTGAAGGGGGTCGGCCGGCCCGAGCGGCGGGCCCGGTCGGCCGCGGCGCTGGCCACCGTCCGGCTGGACGGCTACGGCCCGCGCCGGCCGGCGCAGCTGTCCGGCGGCGAACGGCAGCGGGTGGCGCTGGCCCGGGCCCTGGTGAACCGGCCCAGGGTGCTGCTGCTGGACGAGCCGCTCGGCGCCCTGGATCTGCGGCTGCGCGAGCAGATGCAGGTGGAGTTGAAGGCGATTCAGCGCGAAGTGGGTATCACCTTCCTGTTCGTCACCCACGACCAGGGCGAGGCGATGACGATGAGCGACCGGATCGCGGTGTTCAACCGCGGCCGGATCGAGCAGGTCGGCAGCCCGCCGGAGATCTACGAGCGGCCGGCCACCGGGTTCGTGGCCGGCTTCGTCGGCACCGCGAACCTGCTCTCCGGCCCGGCCGCGCAGGCGGTGCTGGGCAGCCCTGGAACGGCCAGCATCCGGCCGGAGCGGATCCGGCTGGCCGCTGCCGACACCGCGCTGGCCGCCGACGTCACCGTCGAGGGCATCCTGGCGGACGCGGCCTACGCCGGCCCGGAGACCCGGTACACGGTGAATCTGGACGCGGGTGTCCGGCTGGTGGTCACCCGGCCGAACACCGGGGCCGGCCCGGACGGCGGCGAGCCGAAGCCCGGCGACCGGGTGCTGCTCGGCTGGCAGCGCGAGCACGTCTCCCACATTCCGGACGGCACGTCCCAGTCACCGGCCGGCCCGACACCGACCGACAGCTAAGGGGTGGGTTCCATGCGCAGGCAGAGATCCGGGCTGACCGCGGCCATCGCCGGCACCGCGGCGCTGCTGCTGGCCGCGTGCGGCTCGAGTTCCGGCGGCGGCGGTGGTGGCGGCGGTGGTGCGACAGGCGGCGACCAGCCGCCGAAGCTGGCCGCGGCCACCGCGGTGGGTCCGACCGAGGGCGAGCTGAACATCATCGTCTGGGCCGGCTACGCCGAGGACGGCTCCAACGACAAGACCGTCGACTGGGTGCACCCGTTCGAGAAGCAGACCGGTTGCAAGGTCAACGTGAAGGTGGGCAACACCTCCGACGAGATGGTCACGCTGATGAAGACCGGCCAGTACGACGGGGTTTCCGCGTCCGGCGACGCGACCCTGCGGCTGATCTACAGCGGTGACGTGGCCCCGGTGAACACCTCGCTGGTGCCCGGCTACGCGACGATCTCGGACTTCCTCAAGAACGGCGCCTGGAACTCGGTGAACGGTCAGATGTACGGGATTCCGCACGGCTGGGGCGCGAACGTACTCACCTGGCGCACCGACAAGGTGAACCCGGCGCCGGACTCCTGGGGTGTGGTGTTCGACCAGAACAGCCCGTACAAAGGCAAGGTCACCGCCTACGACTCACCGATCTACATCGCCGACGCGGCGCTGTACCTGAAGGCGACGAAGCCGGATCTGAAGATCAACAACCCGTACGAGCTGGACGACACGCAGTTCCAGGCCGCGGTGGACCTGTTGAAGGCGCAGAAGAACCTGATCGGCGAGTACTGGTCCGACTACACCAAGGCGGTGCAGGCGCTGCAGAGCGGCGACACCGTCGTCGGCACCGAGTGGCAGGTCATCGCAAACCTGGTGAACGCCGGCAAGAAGGTCACCGTGCAGTCGGTGGTGCCGAAGGAGGGCTCCACCGGCTGGTCGGACACCTGGATGGTCGCGGCCAAGGCCAAGCACCCGAACTGCATGTACAAGTGGATGGACTGGATCGTCTCGCCGAAGGTCAACGCGCAGGTGGCCGAGTGGTTCGGCGAGGCGCCGGCGCAGACCCAGGCCTGCGAGCAGACCGCCGACAAGTCCTTCTGCAGCACGTACCACGCCACCGACCAGACCTACGCCGGCAAGATCTCCTACTGGACCACGCCGACCCGCAACTGCGGCGACTCGCGCGGCAACACCTGCAAGGACTACGCCGCCTGGACCCAGGCCTGGACGGAGATCAAGAGCTGACCACTGTGGACGGTCGGCCGGCGGCGCCGGCCGACCCGCCCCGGCCGGCCCGGGTGTCGAGCTTCCTGCACCGCTCGCCCCGGGTCCGGTTGGCCGCGCTGCTGCTGGCGCCGATGACCTGGCTGGTGGTGGCGTACCTCGGCTCGCTCGCGGTGATGTTCGCGTCCGCGCTGTGGACCACCAACTCGTTCACCGGCGCGATCATCCGGCACCCGACCTGGGAGAACTTCCAGACCCTCGTGCAGCAGCCGGTGTACCGGAAGATCGCGCTGCGCACGGTCGGCGTGGCCGCGCTGGTCACCGTCCTGGACGCGGTGATCGCGCTGCCGATGGCGTTCTACCTGGCGAAGGTGGCCAGCCGGCGGGCCCGCGGGCTGCTGGTCGCCGCGATCCTCACCCCGCTGTGGGCCAGCTACCTGGTGAAGGCGTACGCCTGGCGGGTCATGCTCAGCGGCGACGGCCCGGTCAACTGGGTGCTGCGGCCGTTCCACGCCAGCGGCCCGGGCTTCGGGCTCACCGCGGTCACGCTGACCCTGGCGTACCTCTGGCTGCCGTACATGGTGCTGCCGGTGTACGCCGGGCTGGACCGGCTGCCGGACTCCCTGCTGGAGGCGTCCGCCGACCTGGGCGCGCCGGCGTGGCGGACGTTCCGCTCGGTGGTGCTGCCGCTGCTGTTCCCGGCGCTGGTGGCCGGCTCGATCTTCACGTTCTCGCTCAGCCTCGGTGACTACATCACCGTGAAAATAGTGGGTGGCCGCACCCAGCTGTTCGCCAACGTCATCTACGACAACATCGGCGTGGCCGACAACCTCCCGTTCGCCGCCGCCGCCGCGACCACGCCGGTGCTGCTGATCATCCTGTACCTGCTGCTGGTCCGGCGCACCGGCGCGTTGGAGAACCTATGACGCCCCCCACGAAAACGCTCCGCGCGCTGGCCGCGCTCCACGTTTCCGCGGGGGCCCCGCGGTGATCCTGTCGCGGCGGGCGAAGGTTCTGTTGCGGCTGGCGATGGCACTCGGCCTCGCGGTCATCTACGTACCGCTGCTCGTCGTGATCGTGAACTCGTTCAACCCCTCGCGCACGTTCAGCTTCCCGCCGACCGGGCTGACGCTGGAGTGGTGGCGGCGCACCGTGGACAGTTCCGGCGCGCGTGCCGCCCTGTGGACGAGCGTGAAGGTCGGCCTGGGCGCGACCGCGGTGGCGCTGGTGCTCGGCACGATGGCCGCGTTCGCCGTACAGCGGTACCGGTTCTTCGGCCGGGACGCGGTCAGCCTGCTGGTAGTGCTGCCGATCGCGCTGCCCGGCATCGTCACCGGAATCGCGCTGAATTCAGCGTTCCGCGCCGGGACAGTCCCCTTTGGATACATCACCGTCATCGTCGGCCACGCCACCTTCTGCATCGTGGTCGTCTACAACAACGTGCTGGCCCGGCTGCGCCGCACCGGTACCCGGCTGGAGGAGGCGTCGATGGATCTCGGCGCCACCACGTTCCAGACATTCCGGTACGTGACGTTCCCGCAGTTGCGGTCGGCGCTGTTCGCCGGGGCGCTGCTGGCATTCGCGCTGTCCTTCGACGAGATCGTGGTCACCACGTTCACCACCGCGCCCGGGCTGCAGACGCTGCCACTCTGGATCTTCGACAACCTGTTCCGGCCGAACCAGGCGCCGGTGGTGAACGTCGTCGCGGCCGCCCTGGTACTGCTGTCGGTGCTGCCGATCTGGGCCGCGCAGCGGTTGTCCGGCGAGGAGACCGGCGGCCGGCTCTGACCCGGCCACCCACCCGGCGGACGCCGACCGGCCAGACCGGGGCACATCAGTCCAGTTCGGACGGTCGGTGGCCGGGGCTGCGTTGGCCCGCCGGAACCGGTGCTGGGCGGGACAACTGGCGCTCCATTACGATCCGACCCCGGGACGGGCCGGAACGTATGAGGGAGCACACCTGTGACGGACGAGCATCCGGCGCCCAGCGGGGTTGATGTCAACACACCGAACGTGGCTCGGATGTGGGACTACCAACTGGGCGGCAAGGACAATTTCGCTGCCGACCGGGCCGCCGCCGAGGCGGTGAACGAGGTACTGCGCAAGGCGAATGTGCCGGACGGCCGGGACGCGGCCCGGGAGAACCGGGGATTCCTGCACCGGGCGGTCCGATACCTGGCCGGCGAGGCGGGCATCCGCCAGTTCATCGACATCGGTGCCGGGCTGCCCACCCAGGGCAACGTGCACGAGGTCGCCCAGGAGTTGGCGCCGGAGGCCCGGGTGGTCTACGTCGACTACGACCCGGTGGTGCTGGTGCACAGCCGGGCGCTGCTGGGCAATGACCCGCAGGCGACGATCATCCAGGCGGACATGCGGCGCCCCGAGGAGATCCTGGCCAACCCGGAGCTGCGCAACCTGATCGACCTGAGTGAGCCGGTCGCCGTGCTGCTGATCGCCACCTTGCACCTGATCCCGGACGAGGAGTCGCCGGCCGGGATGGTCGACCGGCTGCTCGCCGCGCTGCCGGTCGGCAGCTACCTGACCGTCACGCACGCCACCCGGGAGGGCAAGGCCGAGGCGGCCGCGGCCCTGACCGCCGAGTTCGCCCGCAGCCGCACCACCGCCCCGATCGTGCCGCGCAGCCGGGCGGACATCGCCCGCTTCCTGGCCGGCGTCGACCTGGTGGAGCCGGGCCTGGTCTACGCCGTCGACTGGCGGCCGGATCCGCCGCAGCCGGTGGTCGGTGCCGGATGGCTACTTGCGGGCATCGGCCGCAAGAGCAAAGACTGACTACTTGACCGCCCATGACCCGGACGGTGACAAGGATGATGTTCGCGGACACGCAGTCGGGGCGAGGACGCGATGAGCACGGTTGAGCCCAGTGCCGGCCCCACGGTGCTGCGTATCCTGCTGGGTTCCCAGCTGCGCCGGCTGCGCGAGCAGCGCGGGATCAGCCGGGAGGCCGCCGGCTACGCGATCCGGGCGTCCGAGTCGAAGATCAGCCGGCTGGAGCTGGGCCGGGTCGGCTTCAAGGAACGCGACGTGGTCGACCTGCTGACCCTCTACGGCGTCGACGGCGGCGAGGAGCGGATGGCCCTGCTGGGGCTGGCCCGGGACGCCAACGCGCCGGGCTGGTGGCACAAGTACGGCGACGTGCTGCCGTCCTGGTTCCAGTCGTACGTCGGCCTGGAGGCGGCGGCCAGCCTGATCCGTACGTACGAGGTGCAGTTCATCCCGGGGTTGCTGCAGACCGAGGAGTACGCCCGGGCGGTGGTGCTGCTCGGCCACGATGGCCGGTCGGAGGAGATCGACCGCCGGGTCGCGCTGCGGATGGAGCGGCAGACGGTGCTGGCCCGGCCGGGCGCCCCGCGGCTGTGGGCGGTGGTGGATGAGGCGGCGTTGCGGCGGCCGATCGGCGGCCCGGAGGTGTTGCGCGGCCAGTTGGAGCACCTGGTCGCCGCGGCGAAGCTGCCGAACGTGACCGTGCAGGTGATCCCGTTCGGGTTCGGCGGGCACGCCGCGGCCGGCGGGGCGTTCAGCATCCTGCGATTCGCCGACCAGGCGCTGCCCGACGTGGTCTACATCGAGCAGCTGACCAGCGCCCTCTACCTGGACAAGCGCGAGGACGTGGACCGGTACCTGGAGGCGATGGAGCGGTTGTGCGTGGAGGCCGAGACGCCGACCGAGAGCGTGCTGCGGCTCAACCAGTTGTTGACCGACCTACCACCGGCCGGCCACTGAGCCGCGATCGGCAAACAGGGCCGGCCGGTGGGCCAGCTGCCGCCTAGCCGATCAGATGGTCGAAGTGGCCGTCCCGGGCGCCACCGATGAGCGCGGCGATCTCGGCCCGGGTACAGATCAGCGCGGGTCCGTCCGGGAAGCGTGAGTTCCGCAGCGCGAACTGACCGTCCGCGAGCCGGGCTATCTCCACGCAATTCCCACTCGGGTTGCTGTGCTGGCTCTTGTACCAGGCGACGTGCCGCAACTCGCTGGCGGGCATTCCGTTATGCGGGGGCCACATGTCCTACCTCTCTGATGTCCATGCCGGGTCGATGTTCACGCTGAGCTATTCGTAGCTCTCCGTGTTCGTTGCGCCCGGACTCTGCCCCGTCCGGGTGAATCTATCTGCACGTGCATTTGCCCTTGCATTTGCACGGTCTGAAGCAGGACCATAACGCATGTGCACCGGACGAGCAGACAGGGATCTGGCCCTATGAGCCGTCCGGGCACAGACCGGCGAACGAGGTCGGATCTGGTCCGATCTCGTACGGGGGCTGCCGGGGGTGGGCGCGTCCACGGGGGGAAAGAGCGCCCGCCTCCGGCTCGATCAACCGTGGCTGGCCAGTGGACCCGTACGGGTTGAGCTGGCAATAGCCGCGGGGCCGCGGTCGGCCGAGAACCCGTCGACCGCGGCCCCCGGGTGTTCCGGGCCAACCCGCAGTCGGGGTGTCATCACGGGCTCTTCCGTAGCCATCTGGTAAAATCCCCCAAAGAGCCACTTGACAGGCCAAGTGTGGGTTGATCGACTCGCGGCGGACGAAGGATTCGCCGTGCAACCATTTCAGCGCGACACCCCCATCCGGATGGCTGTCCATTCCAGCCGCCGGCTGCTTCGCGATACTCTCGCCGCCTACCTGGCCACGTTGCCGGACTTCACGGTCGTCGGCGACGCCGCCGATGTCGAGGGCCTGATGACTCTGTGTGAGTTGTCCCAGCCGGATGTCGTGCTGCTGGACGCCGAAGTCGGCGTCGCGGCGGTGCTGCGCACACTCAAGGCGCGATTCCCGGTCGTTCACCCGGTGCTCATGTACGAGAAGTTGTCGCAGTCCGATCTCGCCGAGATGCGCACGTCGAACCTGACCGGGCTGGTGCCGTTCACGTACAGCCTGCACACGCTGCTGGCGGTACTGCGCAACCCGGGCACCATCCGGTCGACGCCGCGGGCCGGCAATGCCCGGCTGACCGAGCGCCAGCTCGAAATCCTCATGCTGATCAGTTCCGGGCACAGCGTGGCCGAGATCGCCGAGCTGCTCGCGATCAGCGCCGGCACCGTGCAGAACCACAAACGCCGGCTGTACGCGAAGCTCTGGGCCACCAGTGGGGCCGACGCGGTGGCCCGCGCGGCGTCGGTGGGCATCATGTCCACCCCGTCCGCCGCCGACCCACCGCCGCTGCCGGCGAACGAGGCCGGTTGGCCGGCGCTGGTGGTGGTCCGTGGTCGGTCCGGCTGCGCGGTGGACCGGGTGCTGGTCGAGTTGGTGCGGCACCGGGTGCCGTTCGTCCGGGTGCAGGTCGAGCACACCCGGCGGGACGCGCACTGGCTGCGCTGGCACCGCGGCCCGGTCACGACCGTGCTGGTCGACCCGGAGCCGGCGCACTGGCCGACCGGCCGGCCGGCCGGGCACCGGGTGCTGGTCGTCCGCAGCGGCGTGCTGGACCAGGCCGCGATGGTGCGCGATCTGTCCCGCGGCGCCGGCGGGATCATCGAGACCGAGCGGGTGGAGGGCCAGCTGATGTCCGCGCTGGCGCTGGCCGCCGAGGGCTGCCTGGTGATCGGCGGCAGCCAGGCCCGGCCGGTGGCCCGCGCGGTCATCTCGCATTCAGCCGAGCGGCGCTCCCGCGTCCCGGAGGTCACCGCCAGGGAGCGGGACATCCTGTCGTCCATCGCACTGGGCCACACCGTCCGGCAGACCGCCCGCAGCCTCGGCATCACCACCAAGACCGTGGAGAACACCCAGGCGCACCTGTTCAGCAAGCTGCGCGTGCACAACCGGGCCGGCGCGCTGGCCGCCGCGTATGCCCTCGGCCTGATCAGCCCGGCCGGCGATGCCGCCGGCGAGGCTGGACTGCTGGGGTAGTTTGTTCTAAGGTAAGGCTTACCTATGTGTCTGGGTGGCTGAGTCCCCCCAGGGGTTGTTCGTCACTTTTCTGAAACGTGACGACGGGTCTATCTTGAGGCCGCCCGAAGCCCGGTTCCGTGATCGGGAACCGCCCTCCGCGCAGTTCGTATCCCCCATCCTCGCGGTCGCCGACCGCGTGTCTTCGCGTGCCCGGCGCCGCCAACCGTGCAGGGAGTCCTGGGATGCTGAACCGACGGCAGTTCGTCCTGTCCGGTGCCTTTGTCGGCACCGGACTGCTGGTGCCCTGGCAGGTGCGCCAGGGTGCCCGCCGCAGCCAGCTCGGCCGAACTGGCACCGCCGCCCCGGCGGCGTTGCCAGGCGGCACACTCGACCCGACATCGATCCCGAAGTACGTGGCACCGCTGGTGATCCTGCCGGCGATGGCACCGGCCGGCACCAGCGGCGGGATCGACCGGTTCTCGGCGGCCGTCCGCCAGTTCCGGCAGCAGGTGCTGCCGCCGGGCAGCCCGGCGACCACCGTCTGGGGCTACGGCTCGACCGGCGATCCGGCGAGCTTCCGCTATCCGGGCCCCACCATCGAGGCGTCCGTCAACCGGCCCACCCGGGTGCGCTGGGCCAACCAACTCGTGGACGGCAACGGCAACTTCCTGCCGCACCTGTTCACCGTCGACCCGACGCTGCACTGGGCCAACCCACCGGGTGGCAGCACCGGTCGGGATCACCGGCCGACGTTCGACTCGACGCCGCCGCCGTACCGCGGCCCGGTTCCGCTGGTCACCCACCTGCACGGCGCGCACGTCCACGAGGAGAGCGACGGGTACCCGGAGGCCTGGTACCTGCCGACCGCGCGCAACCTGCCCAACGGCTTCGCCAGGGTCGGCACGTTCTACGACCGGTTCAAGGCCGAAGCGCAGGCCAACTTCGGGGCGAACTGGGACCCGGGCACCGCGATCTTCCAGTACACCAA
This sequence comes from uncultured Actinomycetota bacterium, assembly GCA_963714145.1. Taxonomy (GTDB): domain Bacteria; phylum Actinomycetota; class Actinomycetes; order Mycobacteriales; family CADCTP01; genus JBBWZH01. Next base: position 7,775,975 of record OY970235.1, read on the forward strand.
CGACCAGCGGGCCACCGCCCTCTGGTACCACGACCACACGCTCGGCCTGACCCGCACCAACATCTACGCCGGCACGATGGGTTTCTACCTGCTCCGCGGCGGCTCGGCCGACCTGCCCGCCGGTACGCTGCCCGGCCCGGCGCCCAAGCCGGGCGACCCGGCCGGCACCAGGTACCGGGAGATCCCGCTGGTCCTGCACGACCGGTCGTTCAACCGGGACGGCTCGCTGTTCTTCCCGGACAGCCGCGACTTCTTCGGCGACGCGACGCCGGGCGGCCCGTTCATCCCGACCACGGACCTCCCGCCGTACTGGAACCCGGAGTTCTTCGGCAACACGATCGTGGTCAACGGCCGCACCTGGCCGGTGCTGAACGTGGAGGCGCGCCGCTACCGGTTCCGGATCCTGAACGCCTCGAACGCCCGCATGTTCATCCTCAAGATCGTTACCAACCCGCTGGCGACCCGGCCGGCCAGCCCGGCGCTGCCGCTCTGGCAGATCGGGTCGGACGGCGGCTTCCTGCCGGCGCCGGTGCCGCAGCGCAGCCTGCTCGTCGGCGGGTCGGAGCGGGCCGACGTGATCGTCGACTTCACCGGTGTGCCGGCCGGGACCTCGCTCTACCTGATCAACGAGGGTCCGGACGAGCCGTTCGGTGGCGGCGAGCCGGTCACCGACTTCGACGCGTCCGACCCGAACACCACCGGACAGGTGATGAGGTTCGTGGTCGGCCCGCGCACCTCGACCGACACCTCGACCCCGCCGGCCCAGCTCCGGCTGCCGTCCATCCCGGCCCCCCGGCCGGCCAGCCGGACCCGGCAGCTCTCGCTGAACGAGCTGACCTCGGCGGTGTTCGCGGACGCGCCGATCTCCGGCCAGCTCGGCCTGGTGGACAGCATGGGCATGGGCATCCCGAAGATGTGGATGGACCCGGTCACCGAGAACCCGGCGGTCAACTCCACCGAGCAGTGGGAGCTGCACAACTACACCGAGGACGGGCATCCGATCCACCTGCACCAGACCCAGTTCCAGGTGATCAACCGGGAGTCGATGAGCACCGGGGCGGTGCGGCCCCCGGAGCCCAACGAGCGCGGCTTCAAGGACACCGTGATCGCGCTGCCGGACGAGATCACCCGGCTCCGGGCGTCGTTCGACATCGCCGGCCGGTACGTCTGGCACTGCCACATCATTGATCACGAAGACAACGAGATGATGCGGCCGATGCAGGTCGGCTAGCAGTTGGCGGACGGGGACATCGGCCGGATGGGCCCGCCGGGGTGGCGCGTTCGGTTACTCGTGAGTAACGTGGATCGGCATCGAGGCGCATTCCGGCACGGGGGATCAGAGCTCGGGAGGCTAACGGTGTCCCCACTCCGTCGTCTGTTGGTCGCACTGACCGCGGCGCTCGCGGTCGGTGGGACGGTGACCACGCTGGCCCTGCCGGCGGCCGCCGATCCGATCTGGCAGTTGCACTACGCGAACACCACCGGCTCCACCCACCTGGCCAAGCCGAACGCCACCGCGGCGATCCCCAAGTCCACTGTGGACGCTCAGCTGGACCTGGCCACCGGCGCGCTGACCGGCCAGGTACAGGTGCCGGACTTCCCGGTCACCATCAAGCTGCTGAACGCGTTGCCGGTGACCGCGGTGACCCGGCTGGTGCCGGCCGGAAACCTGACCGGAACCCTGAACGGCACGCTGACCACGACGACCTCGTTCACGCTGCGGCTGATCAAGGTCTACCAGCCGGCGCTGCCGAAGCTCAACCTGGTGCCGAGCACCTGCCGCACCGCCAGCGCCACAACCGCGACGCTGCGCAACACCACACCGGTCGACCTGTTCGACACCACGGTCGCCGGCACGTACACGATCCCGAGGTTCACCGGCTGCGGCGCGCTGACGCCGGTGCTGAACCTGCTGCTGTCCGGGCCGGGCAACGGGCTGACCCTGCGCCTGCTGGCCTGATCGGCGCTCGGGCGGGCCGACCCTTCCGGCCCGCCCGAGTCCCTGTCCTGGACCCGTTCCTAAGCCTTGCGGACCAGCAGGTCATGCCAGAGGACGAGCCGGTTGCCGTCCGGGTCGCGCAGTTCGAGCAGGGCGATCACGCCGGGCCGGGTCCGGACCGGGGGGACATCCGGCAGTTCGGTCAGTAGCCGGTCGCGCTCAACGTTGGCGTCCGGGACGCCGATGCCGACCCGGACGGTGCCCGGGGCGGGCTCGTCCGGCCGGTCGGCGCGGGACTCGATCAGCCGCAGCGCGATCTCCGGGTCGCGGTGCAGGATCCATTCGGCGGTGCGGTCGTCCGGCGTGAGGTCGGCCGGGCGGCCGAGCACCGCGGTGTAGAACGGGACGGCGGCCGGCAGCGCCGACACCGGTAGGTCGGTGGTGATCCCAAGAATGTCCACGGCGGCCAGCCTGCCGGCTGGCCGCCGCGGCGGCACCCGGTTTACCGGTCCGGGTACACCTCGTAGACCACCCAGTCCGTGCCGACCCGGGCGGCGATCCGCTTGCCGGTCGGGGTGCCACGGATCTCGTACAGCGGGGTGCCGGCCGGCAGATAGCCGGCGTCGCCGTCCACCGGGTGGTAGTCGGGATCGGGCTGGACGGAGCTCAGGTCGCAGCGGACGGTGCCGAGCAGGCGGCCGAGGCTGGCCCGCGGCACCTTCTTCGCGGTGCCGGTCCGGCCGGCGATGTACTCCCGCCCGCCGAACCGGACGAAGTCGACGTAGTCGACGATCGAGTTGCCGGACATCGGCGGTGGGCAGTTGATGCCGCCCGGGAGCGGCCGGGGTGAGGCGGTCGCGCCGGGTGTCGGTGCCGCCGGGACCGGCTGCTTCCCGCCGGCGACCGGCGGGTTGGCGGTGTCCGGCCGGGCGGCGCTGCCGCCGGCGGCAACGCCGCTGTTGGCCGTGTCGCCGCCGCCGAGGGTGAGCCCCGGGACGAGGATCGCGGCGCCGGACAGCAGCACCACGGCGGTCAGCACGGCGGCGCTGGCGAGCTGGCGCCGGCGCTGTACCCGCTCGGCGACGGCGGCCACCGGAACCGGGTCGAACTTCGGCGGGGCGGCCCGCAGCCGGTCCCGCAGTTGCTGCTCGATGTCGGTCATCGGGCCGCCTCCTCACGGTTCACGGTGTCCGTCCAGTTGTGCTCGCGCAGCTTGGTCAGCGCCTTGGCGGTCTGGCTCTTCACCGTGCCGATCGAGCAACCGAGGGCGTATGCGGTCTGGGTGGTGCTGAGGTCCTCGTAGAAGCGCAGGACGATGACCGCGCGCTGCCGGCGGGGCAGCGTGGCGAGCGCGGTGGCGACCTCGTCGCGCAGGTCGGCGGCGGCGAACTCGTCCTCCTGGCTGGTCCGCTCCGGTGGTTCGGCGGTCGATATCTCGTCCCGCCAGCGACGCCGCCACCAGGTCGCGTAGGTGGTGACCAGGACCCGGCGGACGTACGCCTCACCGTTGGCCTTGTCGGTCAACCGGTGCCACTGCGGCCAGGTGCGGGCCAGCGCGGTCTGGACCAGGTCCTGCGCGGTGTCGGGGTTGCCGGTGAGCAGCCAGGCGGCCCGCAACAGGGCCGGCGACCTGGCCTGCACGAACTCGCGAAACCCATCCGGCTCCCGCATGCTGCCAACCCCCTGTGCCCCGCCGGTCGCCTCATTGTTCCTGGCGTAGACGACTTGATCGGCCCGGATGGTTGCCCGCTGGTGCACGCGGCTCGCCGGCCGCTAGTGTCAAAATTGAGTAGTCACGCTGCGTACTTGATTGCTCGTTTTCCTCCGGGCGTGACGAGCGCCGCCTTAGCCTGGATCGCCGGTCCAGCCCGGGGGTGTCGTGTGAGGGGCTGGGTTCGGCCAGGGGGCCCGCTGCGTTGACCCTGCACCGGGTGGCGAGCCGCGCGCTGCGCGTGGCGCTTGGGGGGAGTGGGTCCGACGTGCCTGTTAATGCTGTTCGGCGTGCGCCGCGTTGGGTCGTGGCCGCCGGCCTCTTACTCGCGGTAGTGACGGCGCCGCCGCTGGCCGGGCCAGCCGCCGGCGCGGACAGTTGCGCGCTGCCGGCACCGAATCCGGTCGCGTGCGAGAACGCCAAGCCCGGCAATCCCAAGTCGGAGTGGGACGTCGCCGGCTCGGGCAGCAGCACGATCCAGGGCTTCGCCACCCAGATGAGCGTCAACCTGGGCGAGACGGAGACCTTCAAGATCAAGACTCCGGCCCGGACGTACCGGCTGGACATCTACCGGATGGGCTACTACGGCGGCAGCGGCGCGCGGAAGATCGCCACCGTCAGCCCGTCCGCGGCGCTGCCGCAGACCCAGCCGAGCTGCCTGTCGGTGAGCAGCACCGGGCTGGTCGACTGCGGCAACTGGGCGGTGTCGGCGTCCTGGCCGGTGCCGGCGAGTGCGGTGTCGGGCATCTACTTCGCCCGGCTGGTGCGCACCGACGGCACCACCGGGGCCAGCCACGTGCCGTTCGTGGTCCGCGACGACGCCAGCCACTCCGACCTGTTGGTCCAGACCTCCGACACCACCTGGCAGGCGTACAACCAGTACGGCGGGAACAGCCTGTACGTCGGCAACCCGGACGGCCGCGCCTACAAGGTCAGCTACAACCGGCCGTTCACCACCCGGGGCACCGGCTCGCAGGACTTCGTCTTCAACGCCGAGTACCCGATGGTGCGGTTCCTCGAATCCAACGGGTACGACCTGAGCTACCTGGCCGGTGCGGACACCGACCGACGTGGTGCGCTGCTGCGCAACCACAAGGCGTTCCTGTCGGTGGGGCACGACGAGTACTGGTCCGGCCAGCAGCGGTCCAATGTGGAGGCTGCCCGGGACGCCGGGGTCGACCTGGCCTTCTTCAGCGGTAACGAGTCGTTCTGGAAGACCCGCTGGGAGAACAGCGTCGACGGCTCCGGCACCCCGTACCGGACCCTGGTCACGTACAAGGAGACGCACGCCAACGCGGTGATCGACCCGAGCGACCCGCCGACCTGGACCGGTACCTGGCGGGACCCGCGGTTCAGCCCGCCGGCCGACGGCGGCCGGCCGGAGAACGCGATGACCGGCACCGGCTTCATGGTCAACGCCGGCACGGTGGACCTGCAGGTGCCGGCCGCCGAGGGCAAGCTGCGGCTCTGGCGCGGCACCCGGGCGGCCACGTTGGCGGCCGGCGCGGTCGCCACGATGACCGCCGGCACGGTGGGATACGAGTGGGATGCCGACCTGGACAACGGCGCCCGCCCGGCCGGCCTGATCGACCTGTCGAGTACCCCGGGCGACGGCGTGCAGGTGCTGCTGGATCAGGGCAGCAACTACGGCGACGGCAACGCGGTGCATCACCTCACCCTGTACCGGGCGCCGAGCGGGGCGCTGGTCTTCGGCGCCGGCACCGTGCAGTGGTCCTGGGGGCTGGACGCCAACCACGACCGCGGCTCCGCCCCGGCCGACCCGGCGATGCGGCAGGCCACGGTGAACCTGTTCGCCGACATGGGCGCCCAGCCGGCGACGCTGGCGGCCGGGCTGACCGCCGCCGCGGCCTCCACCGACACGACCGCGCCGACCGCGTCGATCGCCACCCCGCTGGCCGGGGCGACCGTCCAATCCGGAGCGGCCGTGACGGTCAGCGGCACCGCCGCGGACGTCGGCGGCCTGGTCGGCGGGGTCGAGGTCTCCACCGACGGCAGCAGCTGGCACCCGGCCACCGGTCGCGGCAACTGGAGCTACTCGTGGGTCCCCGGGGCACCGGGAGCGGTCACGATCCGGGCCCGGGCCACCGACGACAGCGTGAACACCGGCGGGTCCGTCTCGGTCCCGGTGACGGTGGCGCCCCGGGCCTGCCCATGCACCATCTGGGACACGGCCGCCACGCCGTCGGTCCCGGCCGACCCGGATACCGCGGCGGTCGAGGTCGGCGTGAAGTTCCGGGCCGACGTGGCCGGTTCGGTGACCGGGGTCTGGTTCTACAAGGGCCCGGGCAACACCGGCACGCACGTCGGTCACCTGTGGACAGCCGCCGGGGCGCTGCTGGCGACGGTCACGTTCAGCGGCGAGACCGGGTCCGGCTGGCAGCAGGCCACGTTCCCGGCCGGGGTGCCGATCAGCGCCGGCAGCACCTACGTGATCTCGTACTTCGCGCCGAACGGCCACTACGCCGCCGACACCGGCTACTTCGCGATCGGCGGGCACGACGCCACCCCACTGCACGCGCTGGCGTCCGGTGTGGACGGTCTGAACGGCGTCTACCGCTACGGGCCGAGTGGCAGCGGGGTGCCGAACCTGTCCTGGCAGTCCGCCAACTACTGGGTCGATCTCCTCTTCGCGTCCTAGGGAGCTTGTATGTCCAGCCTGTTCTCACGGCGGTCGTGGGCCCGCTCCCGGCACCACGCGCTGCTGCGCGTCGGCCTGCCGGTAGCCCTGCTCGGCGGCCTGCTCACCCCGGTGCACCTGCTCGCCGCGGCGCCGGCCGCCGCGGCCCAGTGCCCGTGCACGATCTGGAGCCCGGCCGCGACGCCATCGGTCCCGGCCGACACCGACCCGGCCGCGGTCGAGGTGGGGGTCAAGTTCCGCTCCGATGTGGACGGTGCGATCGCCGGGGTGCGGTTCTACAAGGGCACCGGCAACACCGGCGCGCACGTCGGTCACCTGTGGACGGCCGCCGGCGGCATCCTGGCGACCGCCACGTTCAGCGGGGAGGGCGCGTCCGGCTGGCAGCAGGTGCTGTTCCCGGCGCCGGTGCCGATCACCGCCGGTACGACGTATGTGGCCTCGTACTACGCGCCGGTCGGCCACTACGCCAGCGACAGCGGCTACTTCGCCACCGGCGTCGACAACACGCCGCTGCACGCGCTGGCCGACGGGGTGGACGGAGCCAACGGTGTCTACCGGTACGGCACCGGCGGCGGCTTCCCCAGCAACACCTGGCACTCCGCCAACTACTGGGTGGACGTGGTGTTCACCACCTCGGTGCAGGACACCAGCCCGCCGACGGTGAGCACGACCGCCCCGGGCGGCGAGACCACCGGGGTGCCGCTCGGCTCGCCGGTCAGCGCCGGCTTCAGCGAGGCCGTCCAGCCGGCCAGCCTCGGCTTCACGCTGCGCAACCCGGCCGGTGCCGCGGTGCCGGTGGCGCAGAGCTACGACGCCGACAGCCGCACCGCCACCTGGACACCGGCCGCGCCGCTGGCCGCGGTCACCCGGTACACCGCTACGATCGACGCGGCTGCCGACACCACCGGCAACCCGCTGGCGCAGCCGTTCGCCTGGTCGTTCACCACCTCCGCGGCCACCGGCTGCCCATGCACCGTCTGGACGCCGACCACCACGCCCGGGACGGTCACCGTCGCCGACAGCAACGCGGTCGAGTTGGGCGTCAAGTTCCGCAGCAGCACCGCCGGCATCATCCGCGGCGTCCGGTTCTACAAGGGGCCGCAGAACACCGGCATCCACACCGGTTCACTGTGGACAACCGGCGGCAGCCGGCTGGCCACCGGCACGTTCAGCGGTGAGAGCGCGTCCGGCTGGCAGCAGTTGACGTTCCCGAGTCCGGTGCCGATCAACGGCAACACCACGTACATCGCCTCGTACCACACCAACACCGGCTTCTACTCGGCCAACGACAGCGGGCTGGTGGCCGCGGTCAGCAACGGCCCGTTGACCGCACTGGCCAACGGCACCGATGGCGGCAACGGCGTCTACCTCTACGGTGGCGGCGGCTTCCCGGTGAACACCTTCCAGTCCAGCAACTACTGGGTGGACCCGGTCTTCGACCTGACCGGGCCGGACCTGACCGCGCCGACCGTGCTCACCCGTACCCCGGTGCCGGACGCGGCCGGGGTCTCCACCGGCACCAGCGCCAGTGCCGTGTTCAGCGAGGACATCCAGCCCGGCACGATCACGTTCACGCTGACCGGCCCTGGCGGCACCGCAGTGCCCGGCTCGGTCAACTATGTGGCCGCGACCCGGACCGCGACGTTCAGCCCGGGCACCGTGCTGGCCAACTCGACCAGCTACACCGCGACTGTCTCCGGGGCTGCCGACATCGCCGGCAACGTGCTGGCCGGCCCCGTCAGCTGGCAGTTCAGCACCGCGGCCCCGCCGCCACCGCCGCCCACCCAGGGCCCGGGCGGGCCGATCCTGGTGATCGGCAACTCGGCCTCCACAACCAGCCGGTTCAGCCTGTTCACGGCCGAGATCCTGCGCAGCGAGGGGCTGAACGAGTTCGCCACCGCCGACCTCGGCGGGGTCAGCCCGGCCACGCTGGCCGGCTACGACCTGGTCATCCTGGGCACCACGGCCCTGTCGGCAAGCCAGGCCAGCATGCTCAGCACCTGGGTGACCGGCGGCGGCCGGCTGATCGCGTTCCGGCCGGACAAGCAGCTCGCCGGCCTGTTCGGGCTCACCGCGACGACCGGCACGATCAGCAACGCCTACCTGAAGGTGAACACCGCGGCGGCGCCGGGTGCCGGGATCACCGACCAGACCATGCAGTTCCACGGCACCGCCGACCAGTACACGCTGGCCGGCGCCACCCCGGTGGCCACCCTCTATTCGACCGCGACCAGCGCGACCGCGGCGCCGGCGGTGACGCTCAGCCCGGCCGGCGCCGGGCAGGCCGCCGCGTTCAGCTACGACCTGGCGCAGTCCATTGTGTACACCCGGCAGGGCAACCCGGCCTGGGCCGGCCAGGAGCGGGACGGGCAGGACCCGGTCCGCTCCGACGACCTGTACTTCGGCGGCACCCCGGCCACCGACTGGGTGGATCTGTCCAAGGTGGCCATCCCGCAGGCGGACGAGCAGCAGCGGCTGCTGGCCAACCTGATCGGCTCGATGGAGCTGGCCCGGATGCCGCTGCCGCGGTTCTGGTACCTGCCGCGCAGCCTGAAAGCGGTGGTGGTGGCCACCGGCGACGACCACGGCACCGGCGGCACGCCGGGCCGGCTGGACCAGTACGCCGCGGCCAGCCCGGCCGGGTGCAGCGTGGCCGACTGGACCTGCTTGCGGTTCACCTCGTACATGTACCCGGACACCCCACTGTCCAATTCGGATGCGTCGGCGTACCGGGCGGCCGGCTTCGAGCTGGCCCTGCACCCGCAGTCCAACTGCGGCAACTTCACCCCGACCTCACTGGAGAGCTCGTACGCCACCCAGTTGGCGCAGTTCCACACCAAGTGGCCGAGCCTGCCGAACCCGTCGACCAGCCGGTTCCACTGCATCGTCTACAGCGACTGGGCCTCGCAGCCGAAGACCGAGCTGCGGCACGGCATCCGGCTGGACACCGACTACTACTACTGGCCGGGCAGCTGGGTGCAGAACCGGCCCGGCTTCATGACCGGGTCGGGCCTGCCGATGCGGTTCGCCGACACCGACGGCACGATCATCGACGTCTACCAGGCGGCGACACAGCTGACCGACGAGTCCGGCCAGTCGTACCCGGCGACGCCGAACGCCTTGCTGGACAGCGCGCTCGGTCCGCTCGGGTACTACGGCGCGTTCGTCGCCAACATGCACACCGACAGCCCGAGCACCTTCGAGGACGACCAAGCTGCTGACCAGCGCGCGGGCCCGCGGCGTCCCGCTGATCGCCGCCAACCAGCTGCTCACCTGGCTGGACGGCCGGAACGGGTCCTCGTTCGGCGGGGTCAGCTCGACCGCCGGCGCGCTCTCGTTCACGATCGCGGTCGGCGCCGGCAGCACCGGGCTGACCGCGATGGTGCCCACCCTGGGCAGCGGCGGCGCGGGGTTGGCCACCCTCACCCGGGCCGGCACGGCGGTGCCGTTCACCCGGATGACCGTGAAGGGCGTCTCCTACGCGCTGTTCGCCGCGGCGCCCGGGGCGTACACCGCGACCTACTCGGCCGGCGTGAGTGCCGGCGCCGGCACCCCGGCGGCGAAGCCGGCACCGGGCGGGTCCATCGCGGACCGGGTCGCGCCGCTGCTGTCGGCGCCGGCCACCTTCCCGCTGCCGGACGGCACCGCCGCGGTCAGCTGGACCACCGGCGAACCGGCCAGCACCGAGGTCCGGTACGGCACCGCCGCCGGCCGGCTCGACCATGGCGGCTTCGACACCGACCGGGGCCTGGCGCACTCGGTGGTGCTCACCGACCTGACCCCGGACACCACCTACCACTACCGGCTGGTCGCTACCGACCCGGCCGGTAACCAGACGGTCTGGCCGGCCGTCGACCGTCCACCCGCGACGTTCGTCTCCGCGGCGAGCGGCGTCGCGGATCGGAGCCTGGTCCGGCTGCAGTCGGGCAGCCGGACCAGCACAGTCAGCTCCCGGGTGCTGGACGGGCACGCGATGATCGGCTGGGATCGGGCCTACTGGCGGGCCGACGTTCCGGTGGGCAGCACGCTCACGGTCGCCGTCCGGGCCGGCAGCACCGCGCGGCCGGACCGGAGCTGGACCGGCTGGCAGCCGCTGGCCGGCCCGGGCGCCCGGGTGCCGGGCAACTCCCGTTACCTGCAGTACCAGGTGACGCTGTCCACTGTGGGCGGTGGGCTGCTGCCGGGTCCGGTGCTGTACGGGATCGGGTTCACCGGGAACGGGCCGGCGCCGGACCTGATCGGCGAGCTCGGCCACCACGACTGATCGGGTGCGGGGGCGGCCAGCCCCGGCCGCCCCCGCGCTGCCCTCAGATCCGCTGGATCGGGATGCAGTTGCCGGTGTGGAAACCGCCGTCGGCGTCCTTCATCAGCGCATGCTGGGCGTCCGCGATCCGGGCGCAGACCCTGGTCGCGTCCGCCCCGATCGCCTTCTTGAAGTCGTTGCTGCTCGCCTTGCGGATGGACGGGTTCTCGTCCTCCACGTACCAGCGGCCCGGGGTGGGCGACTGGCTGCCCATCGTGCTCTCGTCCGGCAGCGTGCCGCCGCCGCCGTAGATGTGCAGGTGGAAGCCGCCGGCCGCATGCGGCGTCCCGCCGGCGAAGTTCGCCTGGTACTCGATCACGATCTGGTTCCCGTCGAACGTGGCCTTGGTCAGGCACACCCAGCGGGTGCTGGCCTTGATCTGGTCGGTGCACTGCTCGTCGGACGGCACGGTCGGGCTCGGCCTGCTGCTGGGCGTGTTGTTGGTCCGCGCCGCGTCGGTGCTGGCCGGTTTGTTGTTCGCGGCGTTGTTCTGCCTAGGGGTGCTGCGGTCGTGCTTGGCGTACAGGATCCCCGCCACCGCCGCGATCGCCGCGGCCAGCAGGAACGCGATCACCACCGGGAGCATCCGGCGGGCCCCGCCGGCACCACCGCGCCCACCCCCGCTTCGACCGCCCGAACGCGACGATCGGGGCGGCTGGAACGTCGGCGGGCCGCCGGCCGGTACCCGGGCGAAGACCTCGGTCGCGTCCGCGGGGGCCGGCCGCGGCGACCGGGTGGCCGGGTCGAGCGGGAAGTAGTCGGCCTCCGGCCGCCGTCCGCGGTCGTCCGCCCGGCCGGGCGGTGGCAGCCGGCCCGGCGGCGTGCCGGCACCGGGCGGCCGTGCCCCACCCGGCGGCGAGCTGGCGGGCCGCGCTCCGGGTGGCTGCCCGCCGGGCTGGCGGGCTCCCGGCGGTGACATCCGGGGCCCGGGCGGCAGGCCGGAGTCGGCCCCGGTCCGGCGCCCGGAGGCGTCCAGCCGGTCGGCCGGCCCGGGTCGGCCCGATCCGGCACCCGGCCGGTCGACCGGCTCGCGCCGGTCGCCCGGGCGGTCGAGCCCGGGGCGCTCGCCCGGCCGGTTGACGCCGGGTCGGCCACCCTGGCGGTCCGGCCCGGGGCGGTCGGGGCCGGGGCGGTCGGAACCCGGGCGGTTGAGATTGGGGCGATCGAGACTGGGCCGGCCAGGGCCGGCCAGCGGGCCGACCGCCGGCACCGGGCCGGAGGCGGGCCCGACCGGAGGGAGCGGGCCGACCGCGGGGACCGGGCCGGACGGCGGGCCGGGTCGGGCCGGGCGACCGGCGGCGTCCCGGCGTCCCCGGTCGTCGAACGAGTCGCGCCGGACGGCCGGTGTCGGCCGCGACGGCGGCCCGGTCACGGCCCCGCCGGCCGCCGCCGGCGCGGCACTGGCCACGAAGGCGGCGCCGAGCGCGACCGCGTGCTTCGGGTGCGCGTCCGCCGCGACCGGCCGGCCCAGCTCGGCCGCGACCAGCTGGGACACGATCGGCATCCGGGACGAGCCGCCGACCAGCAGCACCGTGTCCAGGTCCTCCGGCGTCACGCCGGCCGACCGGATGGCCCGCTTCAGCGCCTCGATCGAGTCGTGACAGCGCCGGGCGGACCATCGCCTCCAGCTCGGCCCGGGTCAGCCGGACCTCGGTGCTGACGTTCGGCAGCAGCACCGGGATGGTGACGTCGGTGTCGGTGGACAGCGCCTCCTTCGCCGCGGTGCACTCCTCCTTCAGCCTGGCCACCGCGGCGATCGCGGCCGGCGTCGTCCTCGTCCAGCTCGGCCAGCTTGCCGCCGAGCACCCGGGCCACGTGGTTGAAGACGGCCGCGTCGAAGTCGATCCCGCCGAGCCGCTCGATGCCTTCCGGCTGGCCGAGGATCTCGAATCCGGTCTGCGGTCTTGCGCAGTACCGCGGCGTCGAACGTGCCGCCGCCGAGGTCGTACACGGCTACCACCGAGCCGGGGTCGATCCGCTGCTGCCGCGCGTAGAAGACGGCCGCCGCCTCCGGCTCGGTGACCAGCGTGACCGGCTGCTCCAGGTCGGCGAGGCGGACCGCCTGGCGCAGCAGGTCGGTCTTGTACGGCCCCCAGTTCGCCGGGTGGCAGACGCAGATCAGCGCCGGCTCGCCACCCTCCCGGGTGGACACCTCGGTCGATCACCGAGCGGAGCAGCCGGGCCATCAGCGCCTCGGCCGAGTAGGGCACCCCGCCGAGCAGGATCGGCGTGGTGTCGCCGAGCCGGCGCTTGAACTCGCGGGCCACCCGGTCCGGCTCGGACAGTGCCCGCCGGTTCGCCGTCTCCCCGGTCAGGAACGTCTCGTCCTGGCGGAGCAGCACAACGGAGGGGATCGCGGCGGCGCGGCTGCCCAGCGCAGCGATCTCGGCCCGGCCGTCGCGCCAGACCGCGGCAGCCGTGAAGGTGGTGCCGAGATCAATGCCCAGTGCGTACATCGCAACCGCTCCGAATCGTTGTGGGGACCTACGAATGCTATGTGCGGGGACGTCCCCGGGCACCGCGCTGGCAACGGATTGGGGGATGCCCGGGGGAAGTCCCCCACGCGCGATAGGGGGGCCTTTCCTACAGTTGACCCATGGACGAGGCCCGACCGCTGCGCGACGTATTCGCTGAGCTGGCGACCGATGAGGACGCCCGCCGGGCGCACGCGGCCGACCCGGAGGGGTTCCTGCAGGCGCACGGCCACACCGACCTGCCCGGCCAGCTGGTGAACGAGGCGATCGTGAACTACGCCGACACCGCGCCGCCGGAGGTCGCCGAGCACCTGGCGCCGTTCGTGCTGGCGCACAGCCCGATCCCGGTCGAGGACGGCATCGCCCCGGCCGACGGGCTGCACCTGCTCGCCACCGCGCCGGCCGACCCGTACCTGGACCTGCTTCCCCCGGACGACCTGGACGGCGCCCAGCTGGACAGCGGGCACTCCGGCACCGGGCAGCTGGCCGCCGACCAGCACGCCGACCACGGCCCCGACGGCAGCCACGCCGGCACCCCGGATGACCCGTTCGACCTTGACTTCGGCCACGGCGACCAGCCTGACCAGATGCACCACGGTGCGACCGGAACATCCGAAGTGGACGGTGCGCACGGGCTGGGCGGGCAACTCGGATCGCACGTCGACGAGTCGCATGTGGACGACATGCTGTCCGGGTCCGATATCGGCACGCTGCTGCCGGCGGACGGGGCGGACGCCGACCCGGGCCACGACGCCGGACATGACCCCGGCCAGCTGCACGGGCACGACGCGCACGGCTGGCTGCCGGTCGAGCACGATCCGGCCGACCACCCGGCGGAAGACCTCACCGACCTGTGACCCGGCCGGCGGTCGCCCGGCCGGCGGTCGCCGGTCCGCCAGTGGCAGCTCCGGCCGGCAGTTGTACGGGCGGCGGGCACTCGGGGGCCCGCCGCCCAGGCGTCCGGGAAGCCCGGCCCGCCCGGCCGGCCGGTGCGTCGGCGGCGGTCCGCATCGCGGCGGTCCGCATCGCGGCCGGGCGGGTGGTCGGCGGCCGACCTGGCCGGGTGCTGACCCGGACCCGCGGTGGCCGTGCCGGTCGGTTGGCCGGTGCCGGCTCAGCACAGCGTTCATCGGGCGGCGGCCAGGTCGGCGAGCATGCCCTCGCAGGAGCGGATCGCCACCCGGGCGGCGACCACCAGCTCGTGCCCGGTCATCGGGTTCTCGGCCCGGCGTTGCCAGCGCATCAGCGCCTGCGCGGCGGCCGCCCGGACCTCGGCCGGCCCGGCGTCCGGCGGCAACCGCAGCCGCAGGTGGGCCGAGTTGCCGGCACCACCGATCAGCTGCTCCAGCTCGGCGACCACCTCGGGCTTGCCGCTGACCCAGCCGGCGCGCAGCGAGGCCAGCACCCGCAGCTCGTTGAACGGGTGCGCCGAGGCGATGATCTCCTCCAGCTCGGCGATGATCGCGGCGCTGCCGGGTACCTGTTCGGACCGCACCAGGGCGTCCAGCGCGAGCAGCGCCGACCGGCTCTTCAGCACGTCCCGGCGTTCGAAGAACAGCGACTGCAGCACCTCATGCAGGTCGTTCAGCCCGCTCCGGTCGGCCAGCTCCTTGGCCAGCTCGGTCGCGGTGCCGGCCACCTCGCGGCGGATCAGGGTGGAGCCGAGCCGGACGCCGAACAGCCCGAACCGGCCCAGCAGCCCCTCCCGCTCGATCGACGTGATGCCCAGCTCCGGCATCTTCTCGATGAACCGGTCGGCGGACAGCAGCAGTTCCTCGATCGCCTTCGGCGGGTGATCGGCGATCAGCCGCAGCTGCGCGCACCTCCGCCTCGGTCAGCGTGAGCGCGGTCTCGGCCAGCAGGCCGGCCACCGGCACCACGGTCTGTACCACCCGGCGCACCTTCGGCTCGGTGGCCAGCCGGCCGGCGATCCGGCGGGCCGAGGCCATCGAGTCCAGCCGGCCCACGCCGATCTCGTCCGCCCGGGACAGCACACCGATCGCGTTGACCGGGTTCGGCCGGGACACCTCGGTGTCGTGGAAGGCCCGCAGGAAGTCGAGGTCGTTCGCGTGCAGGTGCTTCATCAGGTAGAGCACCGCGTCGGCCGGGGTTTCCTCGTCGTCGGCGGCGAGCAGTTCCCAGGCCCGCCGGGCGGCCCGCTCGGTGAGCGAGCCGATGCCCGGGGTGTCGATCAGCGTGGCCGTGCGCAACGCGGACGACGGCCAGGTGACCAGCATTTCCTCGATGTCGTCCGGCGCCATACCGGCCAGGTCGACCTCGATCGACTGCTCGTTCCGGGTGAACCGGGCCTGCATCGCACCGCCGTTGCGGGGCTTGAGCACCACCTGGTACGACTGGCCATTCAGGTACCAGGTGACGATCCGGGTGCACTCGCCCGCGTCCGTGGTGGCCAGCCGCTCGCCGACCAGCGCGTTCAGCAGCGTCGACTTGCCCGACTTGACCCGGCCGGCGATCGCCACCCGCAGCGGCTCGTCCAGCCGGGCCCGCACCGAGAGCAGCCGTGCCCCGCTGCGGGTGCCCCGGTAGGTGTCGATCGCCCGGGTCAGCACCGCCCGGGTCCGGTCCAGCAGGACGCTCGCACCCGGTGCTGTCACGGGGCGACCGCCGCGGCGCGTTCGCGCAGCATCCGCAGCCGGGTGAGTTCGGCGTCCAGGTCCTTGAGCCGTTTCTCCCGATCGGTCTGGCTGCGCTTGGCCACGTCGTTGGCGCTCTGCAGGGCCGCGGCGTTCGACTTGTTCAGCTCGTCGGCGCGGGCGCTGTAGTGGTCGCGCAGCTGCCGCTGGATCCGGCGCAAGGTGTCCCGGGAATCCTTGCCGGTGACGAAGCTGACCTCGTCGGAATACCGGCGGATCGCGTTCTTCGCCTGGCCGCGGCGCTGCTGCACCTGCCGTTCCTTCTCGTCCTTCAGGCCCTTGCGGCCCATTACCAGGCCGATGCCGATCCCGAGTGGACCGAGCGCGATATGCGCCATGCTGCTCAGCATGGTGAACATGATCATGCCGCTGTAGGTGCTGCGCATCGCCAGCATCGTCTGCTTGCCGACGCTCATCTTCTCCAGCTTGATGTTGTGATCCATCTGTGCCTGGGTCAGCAGCGGCGTCGGGTTGTAGACCGCGAACTGCTCCAGCACTTCGCCGGAGACCTCGCGGAAATGGTCGGCCACCTGCTCGCTCAGATCGTCCGCGCGGCGGCGCAGCAGGGTGTAGTTCGCCACCAGCTCGTACGAGGTCCGCGATTCCAGCCAGGCTTCCATCTCCGGCCAGTTGTCGGCCGGGTCGCTGTTCTCCAGCGCGTCGTCCGCCTCCTGGAGCACGTGCCGGATCCGGGCGCGCAGATCGTGGTCGATGTCGGAGGTGAGGTCGGCGACGCCGTCAGCGAGCGTCTGCATCCACTTCGCCGCCGCGCTGCGCAGCGAGTCGACCCGGGCCTTGGCCGCGGTGAGCTCGTCGATGACCCGCTTCGCCGTTTCCGGGTCGGCCAGCGCGGCCCGCTCGGCGGAGAACTGCATCTCCAGCTGCCGGCAGACCGCCGACACCTCGCCGGCCGCCTCGCCCGCCAGCTTGGTCGCGCCGCGCCGGGTCACCTGCTCGTTGACGAACGCCACCAGGTCCGGAAAGCCGGACTCGGTGTTCAACGTCGTGTCGTTGCCACGGACCGCGCGGGACCGCAGCGCGGACGAGACCGCAAGTATCTGGACGCCGTTCTCACCGCGCAGGTGGCCCTCGTTCAGCTCGCGGATCCGCCGCCAGTACGGGTAGAAGTCGATTTTGGTCAGGACACAGAGGACAGTGCCGCACAGGTCGCGGGCCCGGCGCAGGAAGTCCACCTCGGTCTGGGTCAGCTCCTGGGACGCGTCGGTGACGAACAGCACCGCGTCCGCGATGGAGATCGCGGCCAGGCTGGCCGCCGCGTGCGCCGAGCCGAGACCACCGACGCCGGGGGTGTCCACGACGATCAGTCCGGAGCTGAGCATCTTGCGCGGCAGGTTGATCTCGACCCCGGCCACCAGGCTGCCCGGGCCGCCCGGACCGGGGGTCGCCGGCGTGCCGCCGGACTGCTCGACCACGTACCGGCGGATGTCGTCCACCGGGATCGGTTCGCGCCGCGGTGGTTCACCCTCGAACAGCACCGCCGCCTGCAGTTCCGGTCCATACCGGACATAGGTCGGCACCGCGGTCGCCACGTCGTCGTCCACCGGGCAGACCGTCGCGCCGAGCAGCCCGTTCACCAGTGAGCTCTTGCCCTGCTTGAACTCGCCGGCGACGACGATGTGGATGCCCGGGTTGGCCAGCGAGCGTTTGGCCGCCGATAGCCGGTCGGTCAGATCGGTGCGTTTGTAGGCCTCGCAGGCCTTCAACCCGAGATCCACGATCGAATTCGCCGCCGCGAGCGGATCGGCCTCGACTGTGCCGGGCGTATTGGCTGGCGCCGTCATGACCTCTCCCTATCATCCGCGCGACGTGCCGCAGCGGGCCCCCGGGAGTGGGAGCCCGCTGCGGCCGGTCGGTTTGCTCAGCCGTGCTCGATCGGCAGGTCGGCGCCGTGGCCCGGCTGGACGTCGGCGTGGAAGACCGGCTCCTGGTGCAGCGGCTCCGGGTGGAAGTCGTGCTGCTGGGTCTGGTCCGCGGTCGCGTCGCCGGGGCCCTGCTCGGTCTGCACGTTGGAGTGGTCGGCGTTGACCGTGTTGGTCTCGGTGGTGTCGTGGCTGTCGACGGTCGTGGTGTCGTGGCTGTCCGTGTTGTGGCTGTCGGTGAACGAGCCGCTGGTCGGGCTGTGGTCGCCGGAGGAGACGCCGGAGCCCTCGAGCGAGCTGTGCGAGACGTTGGTGGAGTTGCCGCCGGTGGCGACCGAGGAGTCGGTCAGCGTCGCGTGGCTGAGGTCGGCCACGTTGGCGCCGTCACCGAAGTTGATCGGGCCGTCGTGCGGACCGTCACCCTGCACGGCCTGGTTGTGGTCGCCGACGATCGCGTTGTCGACGACGCCGGTGTTCTGGATCCCGGTGTTCACGCCGGTGTTGACCACGCCGGTGTTCGGGCCGCCGACCTGGACCGCGCCGTCGCCGGTGTTGGCCTGGCCGAAGTTGTCGCCGTCGATGATCTGCGAGCCGGCGCCGGTGGCCTGGTTGATATCGCCGCCGGCCGCGACCGAGTGGTCACCGGTGGCCGCCACGTTGGTGGGGTCGATGTCCACGCTGATCGAGCCGCTGACGTTGCCGTCGATGTCCAGGTTCGTGTTGGTGGACTGGTCGATGTTGGTGATCTCCTGGGTGATCGAGTGGTCGTCCTGGTAGACCACCGACACCGCGTAGTTCAGGTTCTGCATGACCTGCTCGACCGGCGGGGCGGAGCTGTGCGCCGGCGGCGGCGGGGCGGCGTAGCCACCGGACGGGGCGCCGCTGCTGTAGCTCTGCAGCGCGGTCCGGGTGCCCTCGGGCAGGTTCATCTCGTTGCAGACGTCACCCACGATGGCGGGGACATCGGCGCCGGACAGGTCGTGGTCGCTGATCCCCTGGGCGGCCAGCGTGCCGGACGGGTCCTCCGCGTACTGCTGCGCGAGATCGTGGTCGCCGAACAGCTTCTCGACAAAGCCCTTCAGAAGCTGGGTCACGTCTTCTGCCATCGTTCTGCCTCCTGGCTCTTGCCCCTTCCTTCGTGGCGGGGCGTCTGATGCATAGATTGCTAGGGCGTCGAGCTCGGAACATCGGGGAAACCCCCCGGTCCCCAGGTGTTCGTAGGGGGACGGCTCGCCGGTTCTGGCTAGCCGCTGTCCAGCACCTCGTGCAGCGCCGCGACGAACTCGGCCCTGCTGGTCGCGCCCAGCTTGGTCTTGATCCGGGCGACGTGGTGCTCGACGGTCTTCGGCGAGATGTAGAGCTGCCCGCCGATGTCACGGTGCGTAGCGCCGGCCAGCACCAGCCGGGCCACCTCCACCTCCCGTTCGGACAGCCCGGCCAGCCGGGCGTCCGACCGGGGTGCCGCCGGCGCCGCCGCGGCCACGGCGGCGTCCGGATTGGACAGTTCGCGGGCGTGCTCGAGCAGCCGCCGGGCCGCGCTCGGGTCGGTGGTCCGGATGGCCGCCTGGCCGGTCAGCCGGGAGGCCTCCCAGGGCAGCTCGGCCGCGGCCAGCCGGTCGGCCGCGGCCAGCACGCCGTCCGGGTCGACCGTGCCGGCCAGGACGGCGGCCCAGTGGCTGGCCGCCGCGCACTGGGCCCGCTGCCGCTCGCCCGGCGGGCAAATGCCGGCGAGCCGCTCGGCGAGCGCTCCGGCCGCGCCGGCGTCCTCGCTGACGATCGCGACCTGCAGCCGGGCCCACCCGGTCGCCACCGTCCAGGCCGCCGGTGCGCCGAGTCGGGTGACGATGTCGTCCAGCGAGTCCAGCGCCGGGGTGATGCGCTGCTGCTGGCGCAGCCGGGCCGCGGCGACCGCCAGCTCCTCCAGCGGCTCGGTATGGAACAGGTCGATCGCCCGCCGGGCCAGCACCGGCTCGACGCTGGCCCAGCTCTCCCGGATCTTCGCGATGTCGCCGGAGCGGCGGGCCACCCCGGCCGCCACCGCCGCCCGCAGCAACTGCTCCCGCCCAGGCAGATCGCCGGTCCCGCTCAGCCGGCGGAGCTCGGCGACCGCGGTGTCGTACCGGCCGACCCGCAGCCGCACCCAGGCCAGCAGCAGCCGGTGCCGGTCGGCCGCCACCGCGCCACCGACCCGGCCGCTGATCGCCCGGCCGAGCAGGTGCTCGGCGGTGGCCGCGTCGCCGGCGGCCACGGCGATCAGCGCGCCGAGCGCGTGCGGCGTGTCCGGCAGCACCAGCTGCGGCGGGTTGCGCTCCACCGCTTCGGCCGCCTCGATCAGCAGCGGCAATGCCGCGGCCGGGTCGCCCGCGGCCAGCGCCGCCTCGGCCAGCCGCCGCAGGCTCAGCGGCCCGGACGGCCCGGACGGCCCGGACGGCCCGGGCGGCTGGGCGGCGGTGCGGGCCTCGGCCAGGCGGCCGGTGGCGATCAGCGGCGGGACGGCGAGCAGCTGGCCGACCGGACCGGCGGCCAGCAGCGCGTCGGCGGCCCGCCCGGCCCGGCCCTGATGTGCCGCGACCGCGCCGTCGACCAAGGCCAGCCGCAGCCGGTCCGGCTCGGCCGCCGGCTTCGGGTCGTCCAGGTCCACCGGCAGGCCGAGCAGCGCGGTGGCCTCGGCCCGGCCGGCGGCCAGCGTCGCCGGGTCGGCGCCGGCGTCCACCGCGTCGTCATACCAGCCGACCGCGGCGGCCGGATCGGTGAACCGGAGCAGGTCGCCGGCGGCCTGGTAGGCGGCGGCCGCCTTGCCGGTCCGGGCCCGGGCAGCGCGCAGTTGGGCAGCGGTCGCGGCCGGGTCGCCGCCGGCGCCGGCCAGCGCGTCCGCCACCGCCTCGTGCACCCGGCGCAGCTCGGTCGGCGGCAGGTCGGCCAGCACCGCCACGGCCACCGCCGGGATCATCCGGTCGTCGCCGGGCACCAGCAGGCCGCCATCGCGCAGCGCGCGCAGCGCCAGGGCGAGACCGGGCAGGTCGACCCCGGCCGCGCCGGCCAGCGCGGCGTCGGGCAGGTCGAGCCGCAGCGCCAGCACCCGGGCCAGCGCGGCGGCGGCCGGCTCCAGCAGGGCCAGCCGGCGGTGCACCCGGGCGGCGAGCGCCGGGGTCGGCCCGCCCGGTGCCGGGGCGGCGGTCAGCGCGGCGGCGCCGGTCAGCGCGGCGGCGACCGCGGCGAGGCCGGCGGACGCGGTCAGGACGGCCTGCACCGCCTCCGGGCTGGGCGCCCGGCCGGTGCCCTGGTTGATCAACACGGCTATACCGGTGGCGTCCAGCGGGCCCAACTGCTCGACCGTGCCGCCGACCGCCTCGTCCAGCGCGGCCAGCTCCGGCCGGTCGAGCGTGGGCCGGCGGCTGATCGCCAGCGAGAGGCCGTCGTGCGCGGCGGCGGCCAGCGCCCGCAGCGCGTCCGCGTCCAGCCGGTGCACGTCGTCGACCACGACCAGGCTGCCGGCCGCATGGGCGGCGGCGAGCTGTGCCGGCAGATCGGGCGGTGGGCCCGCCGCCGCGGCGATCCGGACCACTCCGGTGGACGCCTGGGCGGCTATCTCCGACAGGCGGTGGGTACGGCCCGAGCCGTCGACGCCGACGACTACGATCACTCGCAGTCACCGTGTAGTACCAGCCGCCCCGCCATGCCCTCGATTCTGGCCCGACCGGCCCCAACCTGGCGGAATTACTTCCGAACTCCCGCCCCGAGAGGCAAGCCTGTTGGCCGGCGGGGAACAGTAGGAAGCATGCTTGCCTACTTCATGTCCGTCCGTCGATCGCGTTGGGTCAGCGGTGCGCCGGCGCGGCCCCGGGATCGGCGGCCGGTTGCCGCGCTGCTGCTGGTCGGGGTGCTGGCCGGCTGTAGCGGTGGTTCGAGCCAGCCGGACGTTACCCCCACGGCGGCACCGCCGGCGCCGACCGGGCCGACCTCGAGCGCGGCCCGGCCGAGCACCGGCGCGGTGGCGGCCCCGGCGGACTGGCCGACCTACCACCACGACAACGCCCGGACCGGGGTCGCGCCCGGGCTGGCCCCGCTCGGCACCCTGCGCCCGGCCTGGACCACCGAGCTGGACGGCGCCGTCTACGGCCAGCCGCTGGTCGTCGGCGACCGGCTGCTCGCGGGCACCGAGAACGACACCGTCTACGCGCTGGACAGTGCCACCGGGCGGGTGCTGTGGGCCCGGCATGTCGGCACCCCGGTCCGCCGCTCGGACCTGCCCTGCGGCAACATCGACCCGCTCGGCATCACCAGCACGATGGTCTACGACCCGGCCAGCCGGCACGTGTTCGCACTGGCCGAAATGGACGGTGCCCGACATGTCCTGGTGGAGGTCGACGTGGCCACCGGCGCGCTGGTCAGCAGCCGGCCGGCGGAGCCGCCGAGGGGCGACCGGGTGGCGCACCAGCAGCGCGGCGCGCTGACCCTGCTGGACGGCTGGGTGTACATCCCGTACGGCGGGCTGGCCGGCGACTGCGGCCAGTACATCGGCTCCGTGGTGGCGCTGCCGACCACCGGCACCGCGGCGGCCCGCAGCTACGCCATCCCGACCACCCGGGAAGCCGGCATCTGGACCCCCGGTGGCGGCGTGGTGCACGCCGGCCGGCTGCTGTACGCCAGCGGCAACGGCGAGTCCACTTCGGACTACGACGGCAGCGACTCGGTGCTCGCGCTCTCCCCGACGCTGCAACTGGTGGACCGGTTCACCGCGCCGGAGTGGGTCGACGACAACCGCACCGACCTGGACCTCGGCTCGATGAGCCCGGCCGTTGTCGGGTCCTTTGTGTACATCCAGGGCAAGCGCGGCATCGGCTACGTGCTGCGCGCCGACCACCTCGGCGGGATCGGCGGCCAGGTGGCCACGTTGCGGGCCTGCGCGTCGTTCGGCGGCAGCGCGGTCAGCGGTGACACCGTCTACGTGCCGTGCCGGGGCCGGATGCGGGCGGTCCGGATCGACGCCACCGGCCAGCCGAGCCAGCGCTGGGAGGCGGCGGTGTCCGCGTCCGGCTCGCCGGTGCTCGGCGGCGGCGCGGTATTCGTCGTCGACTACGACGGCGGCATGCTGTACGCGCTGGACCCGGACTCCGGCGCGGTCCGCCAGCAGGTCAGCATCGGCCGGGCGCCGCACTTCGCCTCGCCGACGCTGTCCGGCTCGCGGGCCTACGTCGGCACGATGGCCGGGGTGGTCGCGGTGGACGGCGCCTGAGCCGGGGCCGCCGCGACCGGCCCCGGGTCGGTCGCGGCAGCCCTGGCGCGGCGCGGTCAGTACGGGGATGCGGTGCCGAACGCGTAGCTGGCCGGCGGGGCGGTGCCGTTGTGCCCGGCGCAGAAGTTGTCCCGGGCCGCGGTGGTGGTCACCGGCGGCAGGTACAGGTTCCCGGGCGCCAGCAGGAGGGTCGCCTGGGCCGTGGCGGCCGTCTCGATCGTGGTCGCGACGATCGCCCGCGCGGCCGGCGTCGGCGCGGCCAGCAGCAGTTCGGCGTTGTGCCAGGCCAGTTCCCGCCAGGCCGCGATCAGCTGGAACAGGCCCGCGTAGCCGACACCGTACGGGGTGGCCAGGTTGACGATCGAGGAGTCCAGCCGGGCGATCTCCTCGATCAGCAGCGGCTCGGTGACCAGGTTCAGGAACTGGTCAACCTTGTCGTGGTCGGGCTTGCGGCTCTGCCCGCCCGGGGTGGCCAGCCCGATCGCGGCGAGCACGAACGGCAGGTCGCGGGTGATGTGCGCGTTCATGCCGAGCAGCAGGTCGGCGGTGCCGGTGGTGCGCTTGCTGCCGGCATTGTCCAGCGCGATCAGCCAGGCCTGCGGCACCGCCGCGCGATTCCCGGCCGCCCAGTTGTCGTACGCGGCGAAGTAGTACTTGGCGAACACCGCCGCCTCATGGTTCACGTAGGCCGGATCCTGGAAGTACCCCAGTTGGGCCGCCGCCCATTGGAACGTCTGGGTGGTGCGTAAGTAGGCGAGCGCGAAGACCGCCTGGTGATTGCAACTGTGCCCGAGCGGCCCGAATCGCGCGTTCATCTCGTCGATGATCGCGCTGGTACACACCGGACGCCCGGCCACGCAGTCATTCGTGCTGTCCGGCACATACTGGTCGAGCAGGCCCGGCAATAACGCCGGCCAGGGCAGGTAGATCGGATCGGCCTGAGCCGGCTGCGCCGACCCCACCAGCAGCGCGGCACCCGTCAACAGCGCACTGATGAACACACGAACGCGACGTCGGGACAGCACGAATCCTCCTCAGCTGACAGCGAATAACCCCACCCCCGACGTGGCGTCCAATCTGTACCACGGGCGGTCGCCGGCGGCGCGAGGTTCGGCCGAACGGTCAACACGGTCGTACCGTTGGTCGGTGCAGGAAGTTTGGCGGGTGGGGGCGGTAGGGGTGGCCGCCGTGCATTTCGGGTTTCTGGGGTATGTGGCGGTGGGCGGGTTTCTGGCCTGGCGGTGGCCGCGGGCGGTGTGGGCGCACCTGGCCGCGGTCGGGTGGGGGCTGGCCGGGATCGTGACGCCGGTGGTGTGCCCGCTGACCGGCCTGCAGGACGCGTTCCGGCGGTGGGCCGGGGAGCCGCCGCTGCGGGGCGGGTTCATCGATCAGTACATCGAAGGCGTGCTGTATCCGGAGCGGTTCACGCCGCTGCTGCGGGCGGTGCTGGCCGCTGCGATCGTAGTGTCCTGGCTCGGCGCGCTCCGGGTCCGGAGCGCGGGTCAGGGCGTGCCCGGCGGGGTGACCGGGAGGTAGTCGACCCGGAAGAAACCGCGTACCGGGTGGCTGATGCCGAGGTTGTGCCGGAAGGTCGTGGCCCGGGTGGGGGCGCCGGTGTCGGCGGTGATCCAGACGTCGTCGTCGCGGCCCCGGTTCGGGTCGTAGATCCGCAGCCGGAGCGTGCTGCCGGCGGCCTCGTAGCCGTACGCCAGCACCTGATGATTCTGCCCGAGTTCGGCCGGGTTGTGCGAGTGCGCGGTGACCAGGCCGAGGCAGCTGGGCTGGCCGGCGTCGATGTCGGCGCGGATCCGCGGCAGTTCCTCGACCAGCGTGCGCCAGGCCAGGCCGCGGCTGGCGACCACGTGGTGGCCGAAGATGTCGAAGCTGGTGTCGGCGTCACCGGCCGACATCCACTGGTAGTACCGGGCCACCCCGCGCGGGATGTCCCAACTGGTGATCAGCCGGTCGACGATGAAGCGGAACAGCGGTGTACCGCCGGCCGGCTGCTGCTCCGGCGGTGTCCGGCCGGCCCGCAGGTAGTCGCGGACGGCGAACACCATCCCGCCGCACAGGCCGTTGCTGGCGTCGCCGAGGTTCAGCCGGCCCAGCGGCGACTCGATCGTGACCGCCGGCTCCGCCGGCCAATTGTTGACGAACCCGAACGCATCCTGACTTGGCAGGAACCCTGGCACAGTAGGCATCCCGCACCCCCCACTGCATGGAGGCGGCGGCGGGCCGCCCAGATACAGCGTGCGGCCGACCGGATCCGGACGCCAGCTCGACCAACGTCCGGTGTCGCGGGCCGGACGCCAATCCGCCCCGGGCCGGTCGAAAACCACTGGAACCCGGTCGGGTCGGCCGGTGTAGCAGCGGCGTGCAGTCTCGAATCCAGGGAGCTTCCATGATCCGTCGCGTCCTACTGGTCAGCGTCGCCGTGCTTGTCGCCGTCCTGGGCCTGGCGGCGCCGGCCGCGGCGAAGGGACCGCTGGCGGCCACTGTCTCCGGACCGGGGCTGACCGCGCCGAAGCGGTTCGTGCTGCAGGACGAGCCGGGCGTCGGGTTGGCCCTGCTGGTGGAGGTGTCCAGGCTCTGGGACACCGGCGTCGGCAGCAGGTCGACCCTGCCGGCGCCGACGGACCCCGGCCCGGTCTACACGATCTCCTACGACTACGGCGTGCTGGACGGCAAACCCCGGCAGTTCCGGCAGGATCTCTACCCGCGGGCGGACTCGTGGCCGGTCATCTACACGCCGGCCGGGCAGTCGGTCTTCGAGAGCGCGGAGCCGGCCACCGGGGGCTGGATGACCGGCCCGGCCAACATGGTCGAACAGCTGGCCAAGCTCGGGATCGCGGTGCCGCCGAAGCCGGCCCGCCCGGTGCCGGCGGCGGCGCCGGTCGCGGCACCCGCCGGTGGGTCCGGAGCCCCGGGCTGGCTGCTGCTGGCCGGGCTGCTGGCCGTGCTGGCCCTCGGCGGGGGCAGTGTCCTCATCCGACGCCGGCTGAGCGCGGTCTGATCCAGTCCGGGAGGTGCTGGTCCAGCTCCCGGCGCAGGTCGAGCGCGTCGGTATGCAGCGCGGTGACCAGCAGCCCGGGGCCGGCCAGCGGCATCGCCGCGCACGTCGGGCCGGCCGTTCCGGCCGGTCGCTGCACTGTCCATTGTGGATCGATCTGGAGCAGGGTGCCGACCGCGCCGGCACCGACCATGGACGCCGGCGCGCGGGTGGCCGGGTCGGCGCCATCCAGGTCGAGCCGGTGCCGCAGCAGCGGCGCACCGGCGGCGTCGGCGTGCAGCCGGCCGTGGTACCGGCCACCGGGCTCGCCGTGCCGGCCCAGCAGTACCTCCTCGCGCAGCAGCAGCACCCCACCGGCCTCGACCTCGACCAGCGTGCTGGCCCGGTGGCAGGCGCCGGCGGCGATCACCGTCGGCTCCGGCAGCACCGCCAGCCGGCCGCCGGCCGCGACCGACACCGTCACGGTCAGCGTGGACGGGCCCGGGCCGGGCAGCACGACCGTGGCGGCCACCGTCCGCAGCACCAGTTCGGCGCCCGGTCCGACCACAATGGACAGTTTCAGGTCGTCGCCGCCGAGCGGGCCGGCCGCGCTGGCGGCCAGGTAGAGCACACCGCCGGCCGGCCGCAGGGTCAGCGGCGGCTGCGAGCGCAGCGTGGTCAGCCGGGTGCCGCCGTCGCGGCCGGCCGCCGCCACGACCGCCGCGCGCGCCTTCACCCGGCGGCTCGGCCTGGCCCGGTGGTTCGACCCGGCCGCGCCGGCCCTGCTGGTGCCGGTCCGGTGGTGCGGATCGCGTCGGCGGCTCGGGCCGGTTCGGCGGCTCGGGCCGGTTCGGGCGGGGCGCTTCGCCGGTGTGCGGCCAGCCGGTCGCGCACCCAGCCGGTGACGGTCGGAGCCGCCGGCTCGGCGCGCAGCGAGATCAGCAGTACCGGCAGCTCGCCGCGAACCGCCCGGGCGTCCCGTTCCATCACGCCGAGGTCCGCGCCGACCAGCGCGGCCAGGTCGGTCTTGTTCACCACCAGCAGGTCGGCCCGGGTCACCCCGGGGCCGCCCTTGCGCGGCACCTTGTCGCCACCGGAGACGTCCAGCACGAACACCTGCTGGTCGATCAGGCCGTAGCTGAAGGTGGCGGTCAGGTTGTCCCCGCCGCTCTCCACCAGCAGCAGGTCCAGCGCCGGGTGCCGGGATTCCAGCTGCTCGATCGCGTCCAGGTTCGCGCTGATGTCGTCCCGGATCGCGGTGTGCGGGCAGCACCCGGTCTGCACGGCGATGATCCGGTCCGGGTCGAGCACCCCGGCCCGGCGCAGGAAGTCGGCGTCCTCGGTGGTGTAGATGTCGTTGGTCACCACGCCGAGGTCCACTTCGGACCCGAGCGATCGGCAGAGTGCCGCCACCAGGGCGGTCTTACCGCTGCCGACCGGGCCGCCGATGCCGATCCGCAGCGCCCGGTCGGGCCGGATCGGGCCGGGTGGACGTATCTCATGGGCGTGGTCGCCGCCGTGGTCAGGAGGCAAAGAGACGCACCTCCGATCGCGCGTGCAGTTCGGCGAGCAGGTCCAGCCGGGGCGCGGCCGGACAGGGTAGGTCGGCCGGCGGCCCGGCGGCCGCCGCCACCGCCCGGTCGGCGACCGCCGCGATGTCGCCGGCCAGCCCGGCCAGCACGGCGTGCACCAGCAGCGGGTCGAAGCCGCGCAACCGGATCGCCGCGGTGGCCGGCCCGGACACCGCCAGGTACCCGGCCGCCAGCGCGGCGGCGGTGGCATCGCCGCCCGCGGCGACACTGACCGCGCCCAGCGCCACCGGGTGATGCGGCCCGCCAGCCCGCCCTGCCGTGCCGGCCCGCCCGGTCGGCCCGCCCGGCCCGGCCGGGAGGTCCAGCGCGCCCAGCCCAGCCAGTACCGGGCCGGGCCAGGCGGCCCGGCCGGCGCGCAGCAGCGCCCGCCCCTGCTGCCGGGACGCTGCCCGCTGCGCCGGTGACGGGGTCCGTGCGTCCGCCTCCGCGTCGAGCTCGGCCCAGGCACCCGCCGAATCCACTGTGGACGCGTCGATGGCCCGGCCCGGCCCGGCTGCCGCTGCTGGCCGCGGGTCCACACCGTCCGGCGTCGACCCACCGTCGACCGGACTCGCCCCGCCACCGGCATCCACTGTGGACCGCCCGGCGAGCCGGGCCGCCGCGGCGGCCAGTCCGGCGGCCACCAGTCCGGCCGTCCACAGCCGGCCGCGCAGGAAGCCGGCCAGGCCGGCCGGGTCGTGGACCAGACCCGCGTCGAGCGCCGCCTCCATCCCGCCGGAGTGCGCGTGCCCGCCGGCCGGCAGCCGGGAGTCGGTCAGCAGCACCAGCGCGACTGCTGCGGGTAGCGAGGTCATCGGGCTCAGAACAGGAAGTAGCGCTGGGTCATCGGCAGTTCGACGGCCGGCTCGGCCTCGATCACGTCGCCGTCGATGCGGACCGTGAAGGTGTCCGGCTCGACCTCGACCCGCGGCAGCGCGGTGTTCTCCGGCAGGTCGGCCTTGCGTAGCGACCGGACATCGCCGACCGGCACCAGCGGCCGGGGCAGTTGCAGCCGCTCGGCCAGCCCGTCCGCCAGCGCGGCCGGCGCGACGAAGGTCAGCGAGGTGGCCGCGGCGGCCCGCGGCGCGGCGCCCCACATCGGCCGGGGCAGCACCGGCTGCGGCGTCGGGATCGAGGCGTTCGCGTCGCCCATCGCGCCCCAGGCGATCAGCCCGCCCTTCAGCACGACGTGCGGCCGGACGCCGAAGAACGCCGGCTCCCAGAGCACCAGGTCGGCCAGTTTTCCCGCCGCCACCGAGCCGATCTCGGCGTCCAGTCCATGTGTGACAGCCGGGCAGATCGTGTACTTCGCGACGTACCGGCGGGCCCGCAGGTTGTCCGCCGCGCCATCGCCGGCCAGCGCGCCGCGCCGCTGCTTCATCACATGCGCGGTCTGCCAGGTGCGGATGATCACCTCGCCGATCCGGCCCATCGCCTGCGCGTCCGACCCGATCATCGAGATCGCGCCGAGGTCGTGCAGCACGTCCTCGGCGGCGATGGTGGACGGCCGGATCCGGCTCTCGGCGAAGGCGAGGTCTTCCGGCACGGCCGGGTTCAGGTGGTGGCAGACCATCAGCATGTCGAGGTGCTCGTCGATGGTGTTCACCGTGAACGGCCGGGTCGGGTTGGTGGACGACGGCAGCACGTTCGGGTGGCTGACCACGGTGATGATGTCCGGCGCGTGCCCGCCGCCGGCACCCTCGGTGTGGTAGGCGTGGATGGATCGGCCGGCGATAGCGGCCAGCGTGTCCTCCACGAAGCCGGCCTCGTTCAGCGTGTCGCTGTGCAGCGCCGCCTGCACGCCGGCCTGGTCGCACACCCGCAGGCAGGCGTCGATGGCGGCCGGCGTGGAGCCCCAGTCCTCGTGCAGCTTGAAG
The DNA here is from genome assembly GCA_963714145.1 of uncultured Actinomycetota bacterium. Taxonomy (GTDB): domain Bacteria; phylum Actinomycetota; class Actinomycetes; order Mycobacteriales; family CADCTP01; genus JBBWZH01. The sequence continues at coordinate 7,805,268 of OY970235.1, forward strand.
CCGGCCGCGCCGGCCCGCAGCTGCTCCCACATCGCCGGCGCGGACACGGTGTTGCCCTTGCCCAGCAGCATCACGTTCACCGGCAGGTCGGCCATCGCGGCGTGCATCCGGGCCAGGTGCCAGGAACCGGGGGTGACCGTGGTCGCCTTGGTGCCCTCGGCCGGGCCGGTGCCACCGCCGATGACCGTGGTGATGCCGGCGCCGAGCGCCTCCGGGATCAACTGTGGACAGATCAGGTGCACGTGGCAGTCGATCGCGCCCGCGGTCAGGATCTTCCCGTTGCCGGCGAGGATCTCGGTGGACGGCCCGATCACCAGGTCCGGGTGGACGCCGGTCATCGTGTCCGGGTTGCCCGCCTTGCCCAGCGCGGTGATCCGGCCGTCCCGGATGCCGACGTCCGCCTTGATCACGCCCCAGTGGTCCAGGATCACCGCTCCGGTGATGACGAGATCCGGGGCGCCCTCGGCCCGGGTGGCCAGCGACTGCCCCATCGACTCGCGGATCACCTTGCCGCCGCCGAACACCGCCTCGTCACCGGCGACCGGCCCGCGGGACAGATCCTCGGTGACTTCGATCAGCAGGTTGGTGTCGGCCAGCCGGATCCGGTCGCCGGTCGTCGGCCCGTACAGCAGCGCGTACCGCTGCCGGGTCAGCTCAGCCGGCATCAGCACCGTCCACTTCGGACTTTTGTCCGGTCCGGGCCGGGGCGGCAGCGCCGGACTCGGGCCCGGCACCGGCTGGGCCGGCACCGTCGGGCGGTCGGCCGGCCGGGCCCGGGGCAGCACCGTCCAGATCGGACGGACCGCCGAGCCGTAGCCCCGGCACCCGGCGGTGGCCGGCCAGCGGCACGGCCGAGACCTCCCGGGTGACCCCGGGCTCGAACCGCACCGCGGTGCCGGCGGGGATGTCCAGCCGGTGCCCCCAGGCGGCGGCCCGGTCGAACCGCAGCGCCGGGTTGGCGGCGGCCAGGTGATAGTGCGAGCCCACCTGTACCGGCCGGTCGCCGGTGTTGCGCACGACCAGCGTCCGCGCCGGCCGGTCGGCGTTCAGCAGCACCGGTTCGGCTCCGACGATCACCTCGCCCGGCACGCCGGTACCGGTGTCCGGCCCGGTCATGGGATCGGCCGGTGCACGGTGATCAGCTTGGTGCCGTCCGGGAAGGTCGCCTCGACCTGCACCTCGTCCAGCATCTCCGGCACCCCGGCCAGGACGTCGTCGCGGTCGAGCACCTCGCGCCCGGCGGACATCAGGTCCACCACCGACCGGCCGTCCCGGGCGCCCTCGAGCAGGAACGAGGTGATCAGCGCGACCGCCTCGGGGTAGTTGAGCCGCAGGCCGCGAGCCCGCCGGTCCCGGGCCAACCCGGCGGCCACGTGCACGAGCAGGCGCTCCTGCTCGTGCGGGGTCAGCCGCACCCGAGCCTCGCAGCCATCGGCGCCTCCCTGCGGACGACTGCGAGGGATTGTCGCACCAGGCCCCGGCCGGCAGGTTGCCACCGCGTTACCGGGCCGGCCGCGCCCCGCGCCGGTGGACCGGTCGATTGTGCCTGTGCCGGGCTGATCAGCAGCCGTCTGACGCAGTATGATGATGCATGACTACATCATGATGGAGCCGGAATGAATCTAGTTGGCCACCCAGGAAGGATGTCGATAGCCAGATGGAGACGGAAGAGCGGGTCACCGAGCGGCAGTACCTGCGCGGGCTGGGCAAGCGGATCAAGCTGCTGCGGATCGACCGGGAGCTGTCGCAGGAGCAGTTGGCCAAGGCGTCCGGCATGTCGCGAAACTTCGTCAGCTCGGTCGAGCGCGGCGCCCACGGCGTGGACGTGGTGCGGCTGGTCCGGCTGGCCGCCGCGTTGGGCGTCGATGTCGCGGTGCTGGTGTCCGACCCTCCCGGCCGGGTCTCGTGACCGGCCAGCCCACCGCCTACCCCACCAGCCCGGCCGGGCTGGCTGGCTCGGCCGGGCTGGCTGGCTCGGCCGGGCTGGCTGGCTCGGCCGGGCTGGCTGGCTCGGCCGGGCTGGCTGGCTCGGCCGGGCTGGCTGGCTCGGCCGGAGTGGCTGGCTCGGCTGGAGTGGTGGCCGTGCCGCGCAGGCCGTCCATCAGCCAGGCCCAGGCCGCCGCGACCGGCGATGGGCCGGCTGGCCAGCCGTTGATCAGCGCGACCAGTTGCCAGTACCGCCCGGTGCGCGGGTCGTAGGCCGCCTGATAGCGGTCCAGCAGCCAGCGCCGGAACTCCGGGCCGTCCGGCCGGCCGAGCAGCCGGGCCTGCGCGCCGGCGAACTCGTCGATGGCCGGCCGGGCGGCCGGGTCGGTGGCGGCCCGGCCGGCGGCCAGCGCGTCCCGGGCGGCGGCCATCGCGGCGGTGTTCATCGCCTGGTAGGCGGCTTCGTCGTACCGGTCGCCGGCCTCCCGCCAGAACCACTGGACGCTGTCCCGCAGTTGGCTGATGTAGTCGTCGTCGGTGACCAGTTCGGCCAGCTCCATCCAGGCGTCGATCTGGTCGGCGCTCGGTTCCTCCGGCAGCGTGGGGGCGCTGTGCCGGCGGAACCAGGCGGCCGCGGTCGGGTCCACCGGGGTGTCGGCCATCACCCGGTCGAGGAAGTCGTGGATCACCGCGGTGCGCTCGATCGCGGTCAGCCGGGTCACCTGCTGCGCCCGGGCCAGGTAGGCCGGCGAGGCCCCGGCCGCCACCGTCGCCCGCAGCACGGCCCGCCGCACCTGCAGCGCCTTCACCTGTGCATCCAGCGCCTCGGCGTGCAGGCTGAGCACGTCCGCGAGGTTGGCCTGCCGGTCCAGCACCCGCCGGATGGTGTCCAGGTCGAGGTCGAGCTCGCGCAGCGTGCGGACCAGGTCCAGCCGGATCAGGTCGGCCGGCGTGTAGCGCCGGTAGCCGGACGCGGTCCGGGTGGTCGGCGGAAGCACGCCGATATCCGAGTAGTACCGGATCGTCTTCACCGGCAGCCCGGAGCGTCGGGACAGCTCACCGATCGGGTACGTGCCGCTTCCGGCTTGAGTCTCCATCAACGGGAGACTTTACCGTCGGGCCATGCCACCGAAGAAGAAGATCGTCGCCACGGTGACGATCCAGTTGGACGCCGGCCAGGCGAACATGGGCAAGGCCGGCCAGGCCCTGGGTCCGCACGGCGTGAACATCGTCGAGGTCGTTCGCACCTACAACGCGGCCACCGAGAAGCAGCGCGGCGACGTCGTCCCGGCCGTCATCACCATCTACGAGGACCGTACGTTCTCGCTGGTCACGAAGACGCCGCCGACGTCCGCGCTGCTGCGCAAGGCGGCCGGGCTGGATCGCGGCGCCAGCGCCCCGAACGGCACCCCGGTGGCCCGGCTGACCCGCGAGCAGGTCCGCGACGTCGCCCGGGTCAAGCTGCCCGACCTGAACACCACCGACCTGGACGCCGCCGAGCGGGTCATCGCCGGCACCGCCCGTTCGATGGGTATCGCGGTCGACTGAGCCATCCGACCTACTCCTCGAACGGGTCGTGGCGGATCCGGGCCGGCGGCACCTGCTGCGCGCACAGCGCGGCGATGCTGGCCCGGATCATCGCCGGCGCGCCGCTGACGAACACCTCGTGCTGCGTCCACTGGCCGTACTGCCGGGCCACGTCCGAGATCAGCCCGCGCCGGCCGACATGGTTGGCGTCGTCCGACACCGCCGAGACAACCGTCAGCCAGGGATACTGCCCGGACAGCCGCATCAGCCCGCCGAGTTGGTACAACTCGGCGGCCTTGCGGGCGCCGAAGAACAGGTGCACTGAGCGCGACCGGTTCCACCCGAGCATGCCCTCGATCATCGCCCGGAGCGGGGCCAGCCCGGTGCCCCCGCCGATCATCAGCAGGTTCGGTCCGGGGCCTGGCGGCACCCGCAGCCCGCCCTGCGGCGGGCCCAGCCGGAGCACGTCGCCGACCTTGGTGTGTGCCACCAACGCGCCGCTCACCCAGCCGCCCGGTACCGCCCGGACGTGCAGTTCGAGCGTGCCGTCCGCGCGCGGGGCGTTGGCGAGCGAGTACGTCCGCCAGAGCCGGGGCCGGCGCGGCGTCTCGAGGCTCAGGTACTGGCCGGGGGTGAACAGGTACGGCTGATCCGGGCGCAGGGTGAGCAGCGCGATGTCCCGGGCGGCCCGCTCGACCCGGGTGACCCGCGCGTACCACCACGGCGGCGAGTCCCTGACCTGCTCGGCGGCGGTGATCATCCGCTGTGCGATCGCCCCGTACGCGGTCAGCCAGGCCGATTCGATCTGTGGTGTCCAGTCGCCGGCGGGGGTGCACTGCCGGATCGCCGCCACCAGCGACCGGCCGACCGCCGCGTAGTGCTCCGGCTGGACCCCGTACTTGCGGTGCGCGCAGCCGAGTTCCGCGAGGTACTGGTCCAACTGGACCGGGCTGTCCAGGCCCTGCACCAGCTTCACCACGGCCTGCAGCAGTCGGCTCCGCTGCGCATCCATCGTCAGCGGGAACATGTCCCGCAATGCCGGGTTCTCGAGGAACAGCCGGGCGTAGAAGAAGGCCATTATCTTCTCGGCGACTGGCTCGACCCGGGCGAAACTCTCCTTGATCAGCTGTGGTTCCTGTGACATCGCATCCTCGTGGTTTCGACCCCGTCCGCCGGCGGGCGGCACGGTGGCCCGGCCCACCCACTGCCCGTCCGGCGGTCATTTGCCGCCGAGGCTAGTCACTCTCCGTTTCTCTGCGCTATCAATTGACTTCGGAGAGTGGTCATGGTGGGGTGGGCGCTCCCGCGCGGTGCGATTCACCCGGGAGGGTGGCGCCGCATAGTAGAAGGTCCTTTTTGTCGGTTGATCGGGCTGATGTGAGGTGGCCGTCCGGTGTGCCCGACCTGTCCCCGCGGTGCGCGGGCGACTTCTTGTTCCGCACGCCGTCGCCGTCCGTGCGACGATGGGCCCTGACATCGACGGACGGCAGCGGCGGCTCGTGGGTCCGGCGGTCGGGGGGTCGGCCGGCAGCGCGCAGGAGGGCCACGACCAGCGTGACGGAGACGGGATCGGGTGCGCCCGCATGGCGGGCTCGGCACGCCGACCCGGCGCCGGACAACTCGCCCGAAGAGGTCTGGCCGGCACCGTCCAGCGACGTAGCCGACGCCGATGATCCGGACAGTTGGGCGCGTACCTACCGCCGGCGGGCTGCCGCGGTGCCACCCGGCACCGGCGCGCCCTACCAGCGCCGTCCCGGCCCGGAGCCATCCGGCCCGCTCCCCCCGGTCCGCCCGCCCGGCGAGCAGCCGGTCCGACCGGACGCAGGCGGCGAGCCGCGCCGGCCGGCCGGTTCCGATGGTCCGTACCGGCAGCGTCCGGACGCGCCGGCCGGCGGCGGTGACCCACGCGGGCTGCGCCGTCCGGCCGGACCGGACGGCGGCTACCCCGGGCCGGGCCCGGGTGCTGCCGGACAGCGCGCGCCGCTGCCACGCCGGCCGCCAGGCGAGATCGGCCTCGACCCGCGGATGTCACAGCGCCCCGACGGTGCCGGCCCGCGCCGTGGTCTGCCGGACGACCGCGGCGCCGAGCCACGGGGGGCTCCGGGGCGGCCGCCGGCCGGCCCGGAACCGGAGACCGGGTACCGCCGCCGGTCGACCCCCACAGATCTCTTCGCCGACTCGTCGGCATCCCGCCAGCCGCCTCCGCCCGCGCCCCCCGGTGCCGGCGCAGCGGGCGGGCCGGTGCGGCCGCCGGTCGGCGGGCCGGGGTACGAGCCCGGTCGACCGGATCGCCCGGGGCAACCGCCAGCTGGTGCGCCGCGGCCTGGCGCGGGTGAGCCGTACGCGGGTGAGCCCTACCAGCCCGGCGGTGCGATCGACGCCTACCGCCGGGAGCCGCGCCGGCCGAACCGGGACGAGCCGTACCAGCGGCCGGGTGCTCCGGTGGGCGAGCCGGGCGGCGCGGGTGAGCCGGTGACGGCGGCCGGCGGGCACCATGCCCGCGCGCCGTACCAGGGCCGGTCGCCGAGTGCGGATCCGGTCGCCGATGCCTGGAGCGGCGGGACCTACCAGCGGTCGGCCCCGCCCGCGCCTGGTATCGGTACCGGCGCTGGTACCGGCGCTGGCCCCCAGGAGCGGGCGGGCACCGGACCGGTGGCGGCCAGACCGCCGACCGCGCCGGCCCCACCACGGTCCCGGCCGCCGGACAACGAGGCCGAGGCGGCCGCCGCGCGGCAGTTCGGCCGCAGCGCCACGCTCGGCTTCGGCCGCGGCGGCGGGCGGGAGCGCGAGCTGGTCCGGCAGGCGTCCGAGCCGATCAGCGGCTCCCGCCGGGTGGTCGTGCTGAGCATCAAGGGCGGCGTCGGCAAGACCACCACGGTCGCCGTGGTCGGCTCGCTGCTCGCCGCGCTGCGCGGCGACCGGGTCGTCGCGCTGGACGCCTCGTCCGACTGGGGCACGCTGGCCGCGCGGCTGTCGGTGGTACCGAAGCAGACCGTCCGCGAGCTCGCCGCCCGTGGCCGGCACGCCGTCTCCGAACACGGCATCCTGGCCCAGATGGTGGCCTCGCCGTCCGGCCTGTACGTGGTCGGCAGCGACCCGCAGTCGATGGTCTCGGCCGCGCTCGGCGAAGAGGAGTACCTGCAGGCGGTCCGACTGCTGGAGTACGTGGCGAACCTGATGATCGTGGACGTCGGCGCCGGGCTGCAGCAGCCGTTCCTGCTCGCCGCGCTGCGCAACTGCGACCAGTTGGTGGTGGCGACCGCGGCGACCTGGGACTCCACCCAGTCCGCCGGCGCCGCGCTGGACTGGCTGTCCGCGCACGGCTTCGCCGGCCTGGTCGAACGCAGCGTCGTGGTGATGAACTCGCTGTCGCCGACCCGGCGCCGCCGCCGCGGCTACCTCACCGAACTGCACTCCGATCTGGCCCGCCGCTGCCGCGCGGTGCACGAGATCCCGTTCGACCTCGCATTGCAGCCGGGCGGCCGGATCCTGCTGCGCAAGCTGGATGTCGAGACCCGGATGGCCTTCCTGGAGGTCGCCGCCGACGTCGTCGCCGGCGCCCTCGCCCCACCGCCGGCCGGCGGCCTGCGCACCGCCCCGGGCGCGCCGTACCGATCGCCCCGCCCCGACCCCTACCCGGACCGCCGGCCGTCCTCCTGACCGGTTCGGCTGGCCGCCGGCCCAGTGTCTACTGTGGACGTTCTGCCCGGCCGGCTGGCGGTATCGGCTGGCGATCACTCGGTCGGCGCAAGCGCCGGGTGGCGGGATGGCTGGCCGGCGCGGTGCGGGAGGATGACCGGGTGACCGTTTCCGTCCGCAGCGCCGCGGCCGCGGACCGGCCCGAACGGCGGTCGCGCTGGCCGCTGTCCGGCCGCCGGACCGCCGGCATCCTCGCCGCGCTGACCTGGCTGCTCGGCGTGCTGACCATCGTGAGCGCGGTGCTGCCCGGGCAGCGGGTGCGGGTGCACGCGCTCACCCAGATCATCCCCACCCCGGCCTCGGCCGCCGCCACCGCGATCGCCGCCTCGTTCGGCGTGCTGCTGCTGTACCTGTCCGGCGGGCTGCGCCGGCGCAAGCGCCGGGCCTGGCGGGCGGCCCTGGTGGTCACCGTCGTGATCGCCGCCTCGCACGTGTTGAAGGCGCTGGACATCGAGGAAGCCGCGGTGTCGCTGGGCCTGCTGGCGCTGCTGATCGGCGCCCGGGACGAGTTCCATGCCAAAGGTGACCCGACCACCCGCTGGCTCGGCCTGCGCGTCTTCTTCCAGCTGCTGGCGCTGGCCCTCGGCCTCGGCATGGTGCTGCTGTTCGTCAACAGCGACCGGATCGTGGGCCGCCCGTCGCTTGCGCTGCAGTTCGAACACCTGCTCAGTGGGCTGGTCGGCATCCACGGGCCGCTGCGCTTCACCAGCGAACGCACCGACGACGTGGTCACCGCGATGATGCTCGCGTTCGGCGTGCTCATCGCCTTTGCCACCGCGTACTTCGTGCTGCGCCCGTCCGAGCCGATCGCCCTGCTCACCCCGCGGGACGAGGAACGGCTGCGCGAACTGCTCGCCCGGCACGGCGGCCGCGACTCACTCGGCTACTTCGCGCTGCGCCGGGACAAGAGCGTGGTCTGGTCGCCCACCGGCAAGTCCGCGATCACCTACCGGGTGGTGCACGGCGTCGCGCTGGCCAGCGGCGACCCGATCGGCGACCCGGAGGCCTGGCCCGGCTCCATCACCGCGTTCCTCGACCTGGCCGAGGAACACGCCTGGGTGCCGGCCGTGATGGGCTGCAGCGAGACCGGCGCGACTGTCTACAGTAGACACGGCATGGATGCGCTGGAACTCGGCGACGAGGCGGTCGTCCACGTCGCGGAGTTCACTTTGGACGGTCGGCCGATGCGCGGGGTACGGCAGGCGGTCAGCCGGGTGGACCGGGCCGGGTACTCGGTCTCGGTGCGCCGGGCCCGGGAGATCCCCACCGCCGAGATGACCGAGCTGCTCGCGGTGGCCGCCGCCTGGCGCGGCGCCGCGGTGGAACGGGGCTTCTCGATGGCCCTGTCCCGGCTCGGTGACCCCGCCGACGGCGACTGCGTCGTGGTCACCGCGCACCGCGAAGGCGTGCTGCGCGGCCTGCTGCACTTCGTCCCGTGGGGCACCGACGGCCTGTCCCTGGACCTGATGCGCCGCGACCGCACCGCCGACAACGGCCTGAACGAGCTGCTCATCGTCCGCCTGATCGAGTCCGCCCCGACCCTCGGCGTGACCCGGTTGTCCCTCAACTTCGCCGTCTTCCGGTCCGCCCTGGAACGTGGCGAGCGGATCGGCGCCGGCCCGGTCTCCCGGGTCTGGCGCTCGCTGCTGGTCTTCGCCTCCCGCTGGTGGCAGATCGAGACCCTCTACCGCTTCAACGTCAAGTTCCGCCCCACCTGGGAGCCCCGCTTCGTCTCCTTCACCGGCACCCGCGACCTGCCCCGCGTCGCCATCGCCGCCCTTGAAGCCGAGGCCTTCCTCGTCCTGCCCCGGCAGCTCAAGCGCTTGCTCCGGCGCGCCGCCTGACCCCCTACTCCTTTGCCGCCCGCGCCGGCCACCTTGTACTCTCACCCCTGGTGGCCTCCCGAGGCCCCTGGAGGCTTCGCCTAGTCCGGTCTATGGCGCCGCACTGCTAATGCGGTTTGGGTTCGCGCCCATCCGGGGTTCAAATCCCCGAGCCTCCGCTCTGACCAGCACGTTCATGCGATCGGCCGGTTGGGACGTCCACACTGGTTGCAGTCCCGGTTGCAGTCCTGGCGCTTGGCGGCCCCGACGATCGGCGCCAGGAGGTCTCCTCGGTCGAGCGAACGACCCGTTTCCATCCGCATACAGCCTGTGTTGTCGCATCTGACGTGTCACGATGAGTGGATCACCGGAAACTGTCGTTGGTCTGGTGGACACTGCCGACATGCAGGGAGTGCTAGGTGACGATGTGGCCAGAGTCGTTCCCGCCCGCTTGCCCGCCGGAGGACGCCGGTCCGGCCACCGGAGCGTTCTATCGGCTCGTAGGCGGGGACGAGCCGAAAGCGGACGACTTCCGCAATCATCACGAGATGCTCGCGGTAGGGGTTCTCCGTCGAAGAAACTGGAGTGACGATTGTGATGCTGCAGGTCTGAGTATTTTTGCAGACATCGAAGAGATAAAGCGAGTGCGCGCATCTTTTGGTGCGATGCGGACGAAGCGAGTCGCGCGTGGAAGGATTGATGGGTCTGGACTAATGAAGCACACCCCTCGGCAGACGCACGGGACACACCACACCTGGTGGCGACCGATTGGAGATTCTGCATGGCAGACATTCCAGGTCGTGACATGAACTGGCTCCCTAGGGGGACAGTATTGGGCCAACTGTCTCTCCAGGAAGTATTCGTCTTCTACGACGGTCCCCGTGTGTTCAGTGCAAGATCCTTGACTGACCAACTCTACATTGCAGGTTGGGCGGAAGAGGGTGAGGCCGGAGATGTGTGGCTTTACGTACCCTTGTCTGAGGCGCGCTTAAGAATGGTCCGCTCTGGTGGCATGACATTGCGGTCGGCATTTGTCGAAGCTGAAGGATTCGTGTACGTCGTGCGTCTGGCAGTTGACAACGATGAGTCGGACGTTGCGGAGCCGATTCCCCCGACGGCATTGTCTGATAGCTGGCTGCCTGAGCCGGATTTCAGGCTATCATTGCCGACGCAGACGTTGGAATCGCTTGAGGCTGAGGACATTTTTGCCCAGCGGGCCGTGCAGGAGAGTCGGACGCGCGTAAGACTCAGGGTCGAGTTGCCCAACTATACGCGTAATGAGGCTCCAACTCGCCAAGTAGGAGAGCTACTTGTAACTACTCAGGGCGTCTACGACAATATCGGTCTCGCTCTCGCCAGTGACGATCCTCCGCAGAGGGGAATGATCCCACAGGAAGTATCGCAGGAGACGGCCAGCACCGTGGTCGCGATGGGAGCAGGTAGCTATGTGATCGACATAGCAGCCAATAGACTGGACGACCTCTTTGGTGGCTCCCTATTTGTGCGGACGACGCAGGAATTGCTCGCCCTGCTCGACAGTCAACTTGATAGAGATGGGCTGGCCTCTCGGCTTGAGAGGCTACAAGTTCGCGGTGCAAAAAGCTTTCGGACCTTCGTAACTGGCCTCGCCAATACGGGCGGGGACGTGACGCTAGCCGCGGGTGGGCGGGCATTCGGCTACATACAGCGGGACCTTCCTTCTGAGCAGCTCCAAACATTGAGAGCGATACTCACCAACCTTGTACCGGACGAGGTTGTTCGAGAGGTAAGGGGTCGTATGCGCCTATACGCTGCTGATCTGGAGCGCCGAATCTTTAGTTTGAGAGACGAAGCGAACCAGCGAGACTACGAAGGCCGATTCGATGAGCCTGTACTCGCGCAGGTCAATCACGCTGTCTTGAACGAGTTCTACGACGTCCTTGTTCTTGAGAGTAGAGTGTTGGACGAGGTAATTGGTGAAACGAAGACCACCTACTCTCTCTCCCAGCTTGTACCAGTCCCATCTTCCTAAGTCCTTGAATCGACTCGGAGTGGAGGATTGAGCGCGGGCAGAGGCTTACGTAGGCGGACGGCAGGGCGAGACTGGCGGACCTTGGGCGTGCCTACGCGGTCGGACGGTCTGGCTGCGGCGGCGGGACGGGCCAGGGGTCTCCGACGTTCTCGGGCATTAATTGCCAGCCAGACTTTCCCCACTTGCGCGGGAAATATCGCGCGGCGTATGCATATACCAGTGTTCCTTGGGGGAAAGAGGCTGATAGGGCGGCTCCGTCAAAGGTCCACTCGGCATTGTCCTTTCCTTCTATTCGAGCCGGGAATTCCTTTCCTTCAACTGTTATGCCCTGCTCCTTGATTCCGGTGACTGACAGGCGACTGTACTGCGGCTCGACGGGGGCGAACCCGACCTCGTTAATCGTGATTGCCTGATTTCCATAGTTCGCTACTCCAATATGAACCGTCCTGGTTGTCTTACCGCCGACGACAACAGTCACGTCCAGCCTGTGCTGAACATGCACCCGTGGTCGTTGCAGTCGCGACGCGCGGAATTGCCAGACGGAATTGATCAGCGACAGTGCAAGTGCTGCCGTCCCTACTGCTTCGGTGTACGTGAGCATGACGAGTAGTCTTGCACTCGCGTCAACACATGGCTCGTAGTTGCCGATCACGTCCAGGTGGAGGCACCTGGACGTGATCGCGGCATCAGCGGAGATCCGAGGTTGGCTTACTGCCCCCAGAGTGCCCGGTCCATTCGTGCGGCAGCGTCCTGGGCCATGGGCGAGGCGACATGGGTGTATTTCTCGGTGACAGTGATGCGGGAGTGGCCGAGTATTTCTTGGACGGTGCGGATGTGGACGCCTTGTTCAATGAGGAGGGTGGCGGCGGTGTGGCGACCGTCGTGAACGCGGACGGCGCGGACCTTGGCGGCGGTCAGTAGGTTCTTCCAGTCTTGCCAGTCGTCGGCTCGTTCGATGGGGCGGCCGTCGGGGCGGCAGAAGACGAGGTCGTGATCTTGCCAGGCTGCTCCTGCGGCGAGGCGTTCGGCCGCCTGTGTTTTGCGGTGAGCCCGCAGGATGGCGGCGAGTTGTGGTGGGCATTGGAGGGTGAGCTTCTTCTTGCCCTTGCGGGGGCGGAAGGTGACTCCTCCGTCACGCCGGTCGGGGCAGTGGCTGGCGTGGGCGTCGCAGGTCTTTGGGTTGCAGGTCTTCTTCGGGCAGAGGTGGCGCCGTACCGTGCAGTCGGCTTCACAGTCCGGCTCGTGGCGGTGCTTCGTGCACTTGGCCGGGCATGGCGCCCGGTGCCACTTCTGGCCGCACTGGTTGGGGTTGTCGCATCCGTGCCGGTACTCGGAGCGTTGGAGTTGGAACCAGACACGGATGCTGCCGGTGTCGAGGTCGAGGTAGGACCAGCGCAGGCCGAGGGCCTCGCCCTGGCGGATGCCGAGGGCGAGGCCGACCGACCAGCGGGCGCCGTTGCGCCAGTTCACCGCGGCGTCGAGGACTCGGCGTGCCTCGGTCCGGGACAGCGGCACCATTTCGACGTCGTTCGGGGTGGGTGCCTCGATGAGGCGCGCGACGTTGCGGGCGACAACGTCGCGACGGACGGCGATCGTCAGGGCTCGGGAGAGGATTCGATGGACCTTGAGCACGGTGCTGGATGACCGTTTGGCCGCGAACATCTTGCTGTAGGCGCGGTCGAGGTGCTCGGGCAGGAGCCGGTCGAGCCGATGTTGGCCGAGCAACGGCACGATCCACAGGCGTGTCTTGGACCGGTAGTCGTCCAGCGTCCGGGGCGCCATCTTGTCGGAGGCGACCAGGCGGACACAGATCGTGTCCAGGTAGGTCGTCATCCACTCGGCCACTGTGGGGACGCGGCCGGGCTTGTTGGTCTTGCCGGCGTCGCGGTCGTTCTCCAGCTTGCGGACCTTGGCCGTGACGTCGGCCTCGGTCCTGCCGGTGCGGTGGCGGCGGTCGGGTGCGCCGTTGTCTTTGAGGCCCATGGTGACCCAGCCGTGCCAGCGGCCGTCGGTGCCTTGGTAGATGCTGGATCGTAGGTTCGGCTTGCGGCTGGTCATGTCGTCTCCCTGCCCGGAGTCGCGCGGAGTCGGTTGATGTAGGTGGTGAGGGCGTCGGCGGGGATCTTGCGGCTGCGTCCGATGTGGACGGTTTCGATTTGGCCGGTGTTCATGAGGTCGTAGAGCTTGGTGCGGCTGATGCGTAGGACGGTGGCTGCCTCCGGGATGGTGTAGACGAGCCGCTCGATAGGCGGCGGGACGGCGGTGGGCGTGGCATCCTCCTTTCGGTTGTGGGGTGGGGGCGTTTGTCCGCGCGGACGTCCGTCCGGCGTGTGTGCCTACGCGCGCAGGCGCGCGCGAGCGGACGGACGTCCGCGCGGACGCGGACGACTACGTCATGCCGGCCTCGCTCCCGGGCGTCAGGGCGCGCCAGCGGCCTCGGCTGACCTGGGCGGCGCGGCCGGCGTCGGAGTGGGCGGAGAGGCGGTCGTAAACCCATGTGCGGCCCTTTCCAGTGGCGTTCATGAGGTCGGTGATCGATGCGCCCGCTGCGGACGCTGCGAGGAGCGCGGCCCAGAGCGCGACGTCGGGATCGGTCGGTTGCTCGGTGTTCTCGGCCGTGGACGCCGTGGACGCCGTGGACGCCGTGGACGCCGTGGCGGTGTCGATGGCGTCGGCGGACGCCGGGTCGAGTGCGGGGCGGCGTCCGGCTTGCCGGGTCGCGGTTGCGGTGACGTCGTCGTCAGTGACCCGGTAGGCGCGGGCGCGGCGCGGCGTCGTCAGGCCCGGGGCGGAGATGAGGAACGTGCCCGGTGCCGTCAGGGCGTCGGCGTGCCAACCGGCGGCATGCATGCCCTGGCCGAGCACGAGGTCGACGTCTCGCCGTTCCCGGACACGCAGACAGACGCGGACGTCCATCTGTGACCGGACAGCGCCGTTGCCCATCGCTTGTTGCGTCGGCCGCTGCGTCGCGGCGAGCAGCGTGACGGCGACGGCGCGTCCGCGTCGGGCAACGGAGTCGGCGTGGGCGGTGGCGTCGCTGGCTTCCTCGGCGAGCTCGGCGTACTCATCGATCACGACGACCAGCGCGGGCATGTGCGGCGCCGGTTCCCACAACCGCGCGCCGGACTCGGCCAGCGCGGCGGCGCGGGCGTCCAGAATGCGCACGGCGTCGGCCAGCAGCCGGCCGGCGTCGGCGGGGGTGGTGGCAAGCCGGTCGAGGCAGCCGGCCCAGGGCTGCAACTCCATGCCGCCTTTGAGGTCGATGCCCCACAGCACGACGTCGGGGCAGGCAACGAGGTTGCCGAGCACGACGTTCAGCACGCCGGACTTGCCCGAGCCGGCCACCCCGCCGAACAGTCCATGTCGGCGTAGCAGGGAGACCCGGACGGGTTCGGCGTCCTCGTAGATGCCCAGCGCGACCGGCCGGGCGATCGTGGCCAATGCCGGGCCGGGCCACGCAACGGGTTCGGCGTGCGGGTCGATGTCGAGGACGCGGAGGGTGAACCGGTCGGCGCGGTGTGGGTCGGGTTCGATGCGGACGGCGCCGGGTCGGGTGCTGAGGCTGGACTCGATCGCCGGCAGCCGGGTCAGGGCGTCGGCGGCGGTTTGCCCGCGGCGTAGGCCGATGCTGGCCCGCCAGCCCCAGCGGTCGACCAGCGCCGACACGACCCGGGAACCGGGTAGGCCGACGGCGTCGGCGGTGTCGGGCCAGGCGTCGAGAGTGCGCTCGACCCGGACACGGGCGCGGCGGCGCCGGTGGCGCCACCACGGCATCCCGCCGACCACGGTGCCCAGAAGCAGGACGGCCGGCATCGGCGCGGTGCCCGGGCCGGCCGCGGTGGCGACGGTGAGCCACGCTCCGCAGAGCGCGGACACGGCGGCGGCGTAGGCGCGCTCGGCCCGGCGGTCGAGCCACCGCGCCCGGTACAGGACAGCGGCAGTGACGGCTGTGATGCCGACGAGGGTGGGCCAGGCGTGCGGGTTGCGGGCGTGCAGGTACATGCCGGCCACGAGCACGCCGAGGGCGGCGCCGATGGGTGCGAGTTCGGAGCGGTACCGGTACAGGGCGCGGGCAAGGGCTTCGAGGGTCTGTCCGGGGTAGCGGTCGTCGGTGACGAGCATCAGCGGTGTCTGCCGCTGGTCGCGGCGGTGCAGGCGTCGGGTGTTGCGTCGCCTCATCGGCCGGCCTCCGGCGGGCTGGCCGTGCCGGGGAGGGGTGGGAGTTGGCCGTGTGCGGTCAGTTCGTCGCGCAGGTACCACAGCGGGTCGGCTTCGCCGTCGTGCCAGGCGGTGACGCTCGCGCGGGCGGCGGCGGCCAGGTCGGCGTACTGCGCGCGGGCGACGGTGAGCAGCATGCGGCAGCGGTTGATCTCGGCGAGCAGGACGGGGACGTCGGCGACGGCGTTCAGCAGCGCGGCGGCGCCGTGCGTGGTGGTGGCGTGGTCGTGGTGGGTGCGTGCGGCCTCCAGGTCGACGGTGTGGCGCGGTGCGTGGTTGGTGGTCAAGGGGTGACGGCCTCCTTTCGGTCGAGGGCTTCGGGCGTGGTGCTGGCGGGCTCGTCGTCCGGCGGGCGCGGCGCGGCGGCGGGCTCGGCCGGGGCGGCGGGCGTGCCGGGGCCGGCGGCGAGTTGCCGGCGGAGTTCGGTCGCGCGCGGTCCGCTGATGCGCAGTGCGACCCGCAGCGCGTCGCGGGTGATCGGCCGGCCGTGCTCGGCCCGGTGCCGAACATCGGCGTCCCGGGCGGCGGCCCACAGGTCGGCCTCGGTCCGGGGCAGGCGGCGCCGTCCGGAACCGGTCCGAGATGGGGCAGCGGTACGGCGCTGGGGCCGAGGCTGGGGACGGTCCTGGGTCCGGGACTCGGGACCGTCCTGACCGGCGGACCGAGGACCGTCCCCCGTCCGGTCTTCGGTACGGGCCTCGGTCCCGTCCTCGGTACGGTCCTCGGTCCCGGACCGGGGACCGTCCACAGTGGAGGCCGACGGGCCGAACTCGGTCCGTACCGACGGCACGTCCCGGCCGCGGAGGGCGTGCAGGTGGGCGGTGAGCCCGAGGACGGTGGCCGGGACGGCGCCGACCGCGACGACGATCGGCCAGGACGCGGTGATCAGGCCGGCGCCGATGGCGTGGTAGGCGGCGTTGCCGGCCGTGCTCGCGGCGATGGCGCCCAGGGCGTTGGCTCGGGCGAACCGGCGCGCGCCGGCTGTGCGGGTAGTGGCGGCGAGCCAGACCCGGGCGGATGTCATGGCGTAGGCGTCGATGGTCAGCGGCAGCAGCCAGGCCAGCCGGCCGGGCCAGCCGGCGGCCTCGGCCAGTCCGCGCAGGCCGGAGAAGCTGGCGAGCGCGGCGGAGGCGGCGGCCATCGTCATGCCGACCAGCACCCACCAGTCCCGGCCGGGGTCGGCCGGGGCGGCGACGGTCTGGGTCATGGGTGCTCCGTTCACAGGTGGATACCGGCCAGGAGTCGGGTGACGGCGCGGGCGCCGTCGCGGATGTAGGGCGCGAGGGCGGTGGAGGCGAGGTAGAAGCCGAACAGGACGCAGACCGTGGCGTGCCAGGCGCGTAGGCCGGCGTGCCGGTAGAGGACGGCGACCAGGGCGCCGAGCAGCAGGACCGCGGAGAGGGTGACGACCATGCGGGACCTCCTTTCAGACGGCGGGTTCAGACGAGGAGCAGGACGGCGAGCGCGCAGAGCGCGGCGAGCAGGACGACCATCCGGCCGGGGGTGGCGGTGACCCACAGCAGCGCGTGTGCGGTCAGCCGGGCCGGGAGCATGAAGGCCAGGAACAGCGGGGTGTCGCTGGGCTGGTCGGGCCGGGTCGGCCAGAGCCGGGTGTAGTGGTCGGCCGGGCGGGCCGGTAGCGCGGCCAGCTCGACTGGGACGGGCCGGACTCGGGTCGGCGACGCGTGGCGGCTCATGACCGGCCTCCGCCGTGCCGGGTGGCGCGCCGGTTGGTGCGGTGCGTCCAGCGGTCGCGGGCGCGGCACTTGCGGCACAGCGCGTGCGGGCCGTCGGCGAGCGCGCCGCAGGGGCAGCACAGGCCGTCGAGCAGTGGGCTAGCGTCAGCGTGCATCGTTGCCGTTCCCGGGTTGCGGTGTGGGTCCTCGGCGGCGACCGGCGTTGGCGCGCCGGACTGCTCGTCGCCGGGGACCTCGAACAGACTTGTGAACACGTCCGACATGTTCACGAGTTGGAGGGTGGTGGACGGCCGATCCGGTGTCAAGCCGGCGGGCTGTCCCTGGGCGCTTTGGGTGTTGTGGCTTCGCATGCCGAAGAGGTTCCGGCGGAGCGGGGTGACGAGATCACCACATGACTGGACGTGTTCACGACGTCCTGACTAGTGTGTTCGCGTCCCGGGACGTCCCTGGTGAGCGAGGCCGATGGCGAACGAGAGACTGCGCGCGGCGCTGCTACAGAAGGGCATGACGCCGGCCGCGCTCGCCGAGGCGATCAGGGTCGACCCGAAGACCGTCGAGCGCTGGATCACCTCCGGCCGCGAGCCCTACCGCCGGCACCGGTACACCGTCGCCACCATGCTCGGCGTCGATGAGGCGTTCCTCTGGCCCGACGCGCTCTCGCCCGCCCAGGTCGCGGCGGCCTCGGAGAGTGAGATCCTGACCGTCTACCCGCACCGCTGGGCCGTCCCCGAGGACGCGTGGCGGCGGCTGTTCGACTCGGCGGAGCAGGAGATCGGCGTCCTTGTCTACAGTGGACTGTTCCTCGCCGAGAACGCCGGCATACTCAGGCTCCTCCGCACCAAAGCCGGCGACGGCGTCCGGGTTCGCATCCTGCTCGGCGACCCCAGCAGCCCCGAAGTAGCCGGGCGCGGCGCCGACGAAGGCATAGACGAAGGCATGGCCGGCCGCATCCGCAACGCCCTGGTCCTCTACCGCCCGCTACACGCCGTCGACGGGATCGAGATCCGTTTACACGAGACCGTGCTCTACAACTCGATCTACCGCGCCGACGACCAGCTCCTCATCAACACCCACGTCTACGGCACCACAGCATCCAACGCCCCGGTCCTACACCTACGCCGGGTGCCCGGCGGCGACATGGTCACCACCTACCTGGACAGCTACGAACGCATCTGGAACGACGCCACGCCGCTACCCTGACCGACCGGCTACGCTGGGCGACCATGCCCGGACGCATCGACTACTACGACGACCCCAACGCCCCGCAGGCCAACAGCCTGGTCCCCTCCGTCAACGTCGTAGTCACCAACGAGAACGGCGAGATCCTGCTCATCCGCCGATCCGACAACGACAACTGGGCACTCCCCGGCGGCGGTATCGAAATCGGCGAATCCCTCACCCAAGCCGCCATCCGCGAAGTCAAAGAAGAAACCGGCATCGACTGCCGAATAACTGGCCTCGTCGGCATCTACACCGACCCCAAACACATCATCCTCTACACCAGTGACAACGAGGCCCGCCAAGAATTCTCTATCGTACTCACCGCAGACGCAATGGGCGGTCAGCTCGCGTTGAGTGACGAGTCAAATGAGGTGGGATGGGTGTCTCCGTCAGATCTGAGCGGCCTCTCAATGGACCGGGCGATGAGATTGCGCATCCGTCACTACCAGGCCGGTCGCGACACTCCATGTCTAGGATAACAGGAAGACTCGGTGAAAGGGGAGTAAGTTGCCACAGTATCGCCTGAACAGCCTTGGTCCTATGGAGTTCGAGCGTCTCTCACAAGCATTACTAAAGGAGGTCATCGGATCCGGGACAATTACGTTCGGCCAAGGGAGAGATGGCGGGCGCGAAGCCACCTACACTGGCGTCGCTCCCTATCCTTCGGACCGCGAGAATTGGGCGGGTGAATGGATATTTCAGGCTAAATTTCACGACACGGATCTAATTGGGACAGACAAAGCCCGCCGTGAAATAGTGCGAGATCTAGACACTGAACTTGACAAAATCGTAAACGTTCAGCAGCGGGCCTGTGACAATTATGTCCTAATCACGAACGTGCCGCTGTCACCGACGCCGGAGACGGGAACGGTCGATACGATAAACCGCACCGTCGTCCCACGATACTCCCATGCAATAAAGAACATCGCGGTGTGGGGCGCCAATGATGTCAATAGTCTGCTCGAAAAATACGCGTCTGTCCGGACCGCCTATTTTCATCTTCTCGTGTCGGGTGACATCATTGCCCAACTTCTTGAGGACAAGCGGCAGAAACTCGACGATCTCGCGATCACGCTAAGGGCGTACATACAAAGTTCGTACACGCGTGAGCAATACGCTCAGTTGGACCAGGCCGGAGACGTTTCTGATGATCCCGTTCGTCTTCAGAAGGTATTCTTTGACTTGGCAGCCCAATTTGAATTTGAACACCTCGATGCCGCGCTCCTCCGAGAAAGTATCGAGAAGCTCTATGCGGTCATGTCCGGAGGTGGGTTCACCAGTGTGGTCATGATGGTACAGACATTGCTTTCCGAACAGATCAGTCGAGTAGTGCTGGTTGGGGGACCGGGTGAAGGCAAATCAACAGTCGGGCAATATCTCGCTCAACTGCATCGCGCCACGCTACTAGGACAACCCATGCAGGTAGCATTGAACGCGTCCTACGTGCCACTCGCGCCGCGGCTGCCATTCCGCATCATTCTCCGAGATTTCGGCCAATGGCTGGCGGAGCGACGAGACCGAGACGAGCGAACGCATGACTCACTTGACGAGTACATATGTGACTTAGTGCATCGGCTTACCTCGAGATCGATCAATACGCAGGAGCTACACCGGGTAGTGAAAGAGAACCCTATCCTCCTAGTGCTCGACGGTCTGGACGAGGTGACAGACCAAGGCTTGCGGAAATCTCTAATGTCACGCGTAGCAGAGTTTACCGACCGATGTGAGCATGTCCTCCGAGGAAATCTACTCGTACTGGCTACCACGCGTCCGACGGGATACACCGAAGAGTTCGACCCAGGCAGATATCTGCACTTCCGCCTTACGAAACTACAGCCCGACCAAGTGCGGAGCTATGTACGGAGGTGGACCGTCGCAAAGAGCCTCGACCCAGCTAAAGAAGACCGGATTATTGCGACGATTGATGAGTGTCTAGCAGACCCACAAGTGGGCCTTCTGACGAGTACGCCGCTTCAAGTAACGATTCTTCTGTTGATCATTTCTCTTGGCGGGACGCCGCCGCGGCAGCGGGAGGCTCTCTTTAATGACTACCTCGAGATAATCTACAAACGAGAGACGGCGAAGGGTCGAAATATCATTCAGTCCGAGAAGGAACTACTCGTTGGTCTCCACAAGTATATTGGATATACCCTGCATGAAAAGGTAACCCACGCACATGCGATGGATTCCGTCTTACCTGTTAGCGAACATGAGAAACATGTCGAGAGGTTCCTGACGTGGCATGATCCCTTTACATCTCAGCCCGCCCGAAGTCGAGAATTGAGCGCGATCACTCGGGAAACGGGTGAGCGGTTGGTGATGATCGTAGAATCACCTGTTGGATACTTCGGATTCGAGCTTCGTACTATCCAGGAGTTCTTCGCCGCTTGCCACTTGGCGGACACGTCGATCGACACTGAGCAGCGATATCGTCGATTCGAGTCAATTGCAAGGCTACCTCACTGGAGGAACGTGGCACTGTTCTTTGCGGGGCGAGTTGGCCGCAGCTATTCTGGTGAAGCCGCCAACATTATCGAGGTCTGTCGATCGATAGACCGCGAGGGGCCGGACTTGCTCATTCGACGCGGCGGCCGGCTGGCACTCGAACTTGCCGCAGACCGCGCGTTCGGTCCGAACCGCCGGAGGCAGCGCAGCCTTCTAGAGCTTGGACTCGAAGTCCTCAGTAGTAACCTTGGCGCGTCACGGGCCCACTCAGTGATCGAGTTGCTGCAGCGTCTACCTACTGAAGATCAGGCAGATCTGGTTGTCCCGCTTCTGAAGGAGAAAGTCGAATCGGTCGATGCGGCGCGTCTGATGCCGATCCTTCGCGTGCTTCACGAAATCGACCCACGAAATGAAGCACTCACGGTCGGCTTCGAGAGGCTAGTCAAGGGTGGGGCGGAGACCAGACGGCTTGCCCTAGAGACCGCGCTGCGCTTCGATCTGCGGACCGACCAGGCGCGTAGTGGGATACGTAGTAGTGCTCGGGCTTTGGGAGACTGCGGATGTAGGTCCGATTCTTGCCCTCCTCGGGCCACCGGAGTTATTGACTGCGCTCGAAAATCTAGAGGCTAGCGGCCTGACCACTCGTTTCGTCACGAGGTGTCTGCGTTTTGCTGCTGCTCGCGGCGTCCCCGTGCGAGTACCAGAGAGGGAGGACGCTGCGAGCGTGATTGAACCACCGAGCTGGCCCTCTGGACTGAACGCGGAAATTGTCCACGCGTTAGTGCTGGCGCGGGTGACCTTGCTCGGCGGTAGGTATGGAGGGGCCGATGCGAAGCAGTGGATGGAAGTGGCTCCCACGGAAATATTGCATGGCCAGATTGGCTCGTATATGCGGCAAAAGGGCGGGGGTGAACCGATCTTGGCTGCTCCTTTTTGGGCGTTGCATGTTGGACACGGCCTAATCAACAGGCGGAGCGTCGCGGAGTTCGTGAGGTTTCTCCGCCGTTACTATGAGAACGAGAAGTGGGCAATAGGCATCGCACTGCCGATATACCGGGGATCCTTTGCCTCGCCGGTCTCCGGCGTAGTTCGGGCGCTCCTCTCTAGCGAACGGCAAGATAAGTGGGTTAGAATTTCTGAAATTCTAATGCACTTCGGCGGTCGTGATGGAATTGTCATCTGGAAACGCGCGTGCCGAGACGTCGCGGCCGTAATGGGCGAGTGGTCGGAGTCGGAGGTATGGGCAGCTAGGAGACTCGGTTTGGCCGCAATTGCCGATGCAGGTACGAGAGCGACGGTGTTGCGAATTGTCGGCACCTCATGTGCAGCAGCTGTGGCGGATTTTGCGCTCGTAGATTCGTCGCCGTCCGAGCTGAAATGGCCTAAGGTGGGAGATGGCCGAGTTATGGATAGATACATCGATGACCTGACTTCCGATAGGCTTTTTACGGATGTGCGGCGATCTGTCGTAGAGGGCATCCTGGCGACGACGCGACGAAATGGACTCTTCTCTCATGGTGACAAGATCAAGATACTTGAAATGCTGGTCGACCCTAAATTGCCCGATGAGGTCTTTTCGATGGCAGCGCAGGTGATAATCGGTTGCTTGCGGTCCGGTCCGGTGGATGAATCTCTTCGTATGTCCGCGCTCTCGGCAATGGGCGATAGGTCCGAGGTATATCAATGGCCCGTTCGCCTGGAGAGTGCGAGCGCGCGTGACGGTGAGCCGTTCGTAACACTCGCTCGTGTCGCCTGTGAACAAACGGAGGGAAGTGCAACCCGGGGCGCGCGCAGCCTACTCTCCCGGGTTCTACCCGAAACTCGGTCACATTCGCGACGGAATTCATGGCCCATCCCACGTAGAATGGATGCCTTGGTGCGGGCGCGGCGGAGCCTATTGGGTTTCGGGGATCAAGATGCGAGACGCGCTGCAGCGGCGCTCTTTCTTTTGCGCGGCCCGGATACAGTCGAGGATTGGAAAACTCTCGGCGAAATGGTGACGACATGCACGGACTTCCGCGAGCGGACTCTTCTCGTGAGGACGGTGGCGCGGGGAGTCGAGTCGGGTGACAGCGTCGCCTGGGCTAACTTCATTCAGACCTGTCTAACGCAGAGCGCTACGAGCGGCTTTATGCGAGGCCGTTTGGTGGAGGAACTCGAGAATGCGTTGGATGCTCAGTCTCAAAGCCTAAGATTACTAGAGAGTTCACTGGGTCTGCCGCTACAGGTGCTGCCTACGTAGTTACCTGTCGGGCAACGTCGCTGGGCACGGATCTGGGTATCTTGTCATCAGTCAGAGCTGGCCGCTATGTGTCGGCCGAGGCGGCTTCTCGCGATATCGATTGTACCGTCGATAGTAGTTCGAGTGACGCAGACCTGATGGCTAGGACGACAAGATCGTCCTCGGGGTACCTTTTTTGAATCTCCGCCAGCCGCCACTCGACGGTCACTCTCTGACCGATTGGGCCAGTCGTCATATCACAATAGGTCAAGGCTTGGGCCAGGTGATCATTTCCTGGGGGAAACTCGCGGAGCAACTCGACCTCGAGTCCTCGTACGCGAGCCTCATATCTCGCGCAGGAGTGATAAGCGACAAGTTCGCAGATCCGTCGATCGATATCGGGCACAGTTCGGAGGTGGCGGGCACCGTCGAGCGGGTGGAAGCCAGTAACCATGAGTGTGGGGGAGTACCCGATGTCGTGAAGCCACGCGGCGGCCGTGAGGAGATCGACTTCGCCATCGACGATAGGCCCGAGGGTGGCGGCTTGGGCCGCTACGCCTTGAGTGTGTGCCCAGCGGCGGGGTAGCGATTCTTCGAGCAGTGACCGGGCGAGTTCGCGTGCCCACTCGACCTGTCCCATGTAGGAAGGCTACTGGCTGGGTGGTGTCGCAGCCTCTCGGACGAAGCGGCCTCGGCCGTGGTGAGCTTCGATGAGTCCGGCGCCTTCGAGGTCGGCGAGGGCTTGTCGGGCGGTGCCGCGGGAGACGCCGTAGCGCTCCACAAGAGCAGCTTCGGAGGGCAGGGCGTCGCCCGGCCGGAGGTCGCCGGCTTCGATGGCAGTGCGCAACTCGGCGGCGATCCGCCGGTACTGCGGTGGCGGCCCGGCAGAGATGGTGGTGGCTTCGCCGGGCAGGCGGACGACCCGTCCACGACCGGGGAGGGTCTCGATCAGCCCTTCGGCTTCGAGGGTGGCGAGGGCGCGCCGGACCGTGTTGCGGACGACGCCGTACTGGTCGCACAGCGTGGCCTCGGAGGGCATCAACGAGCCGGGGGGTGGGTCGCCGGCGGTGAGGCGTTCGCGGAGGGCGTCGGCGATGCGGGCGTAGGAGCCCCAGGCCGTGCGACCGCCGCTGTCCACGCACTCTCCCTCCGGCTACGGGCATGTGTGATCACAGCATGCCGCGTGAGGAGCCTTTCGGTCGTGGTGGGGACCGCGGTACCGCATCTGGGGACGTCTAGGGACGTCTTGTGTTAGCGTCGCCTCGCCTGCGTTCAGGAGGAACCGTGAACGAGACGCTGCGGCGCGCGCTTGCTGACGCGCGGAAGAACGAGGTCGACGTGTCCAGCGCGCTCGGCGTCGACCCGAAGACCGTACAACGCTGGCTCGCCGGCCGGCTCCCGCTGCGCCAGCATCGCTGGGCGCTGGCGGACCTCATCGGCCAGCACGAAGACGCCCTGTGGCCCGAACTGGCGCGCGGCGACGGCCAGCCACCGTGCCCGGAGATCCAGACCGTCTACCCGCATCGTGGCGCCGTGCCGCGAGACGTCTGGCGACAACTATTCGAGTCGGCCCGTAGGGAGATCGGCGTCCTCGTCTACGCCGGCCTGTTCCTCGCCGAGGACGTCGACCTGTTGCGCGTGTTCGCGGAACGGGCGCGAGACGGTGTCGCGGTGCGCGTCCTGCTCGGCGACCCGGACAGCCCGGAGGTGGCGCAGCGCGGCGCCGAGGAAGGCATTGACGACGCGATCTCAGCGAAGATCAGGAACACTGTCGTCCTGTATCAGCAACTGTCGCAAGTGGACAATGTCGAGATTCGTCTACATAGGACAGTGCTCTACAACTCCATCTACTACGCCGACGACGAGATGCTCGTCAACCCGCACGTCTACGGCGCCGCTGCCGCGTACGCACCGATGCTGCACCTACGGCAAGCCGGCCCGGGTGATCTGGTCAGGACCTACCGCGACAGCTTTGACCGGGTGTGGGCTGGCGCTACGCCCGTCACCTAGACGGGCCGGAAGCTGCGCCGCAGCAAGGAGACTCGCAGGCTGCATGCCAAGCGCCTCAGCAACACGAATGAGCCGGACCACGTCGAAACCCGTACAGCCACGTTCGACCAGGCTCACGAAGTTACGCGACACTCCCGCCATGCCGGCAAACTGCTGTTGGCTGAGCTTGCGAGCGTGGCGTTCTCGCCTGATCTGGTAGCCGAGCCGGTGTAGGAACTGCGCGTCAGCCTCCCGGAGGGGCCTGCCATGCGCCGTAGTCACCATTCCCCGTCTCCCCAGGCAGCGCCATCGGCCTGTTGGTGGCCCGCGGGCGCCGGGAAGGGTCGGGTCGTCCGGCGCCCGCGGGAGATCACGAGGTGACCGTCAGGAACAGCACGGCCAGCCCGACAAGGGCGCCGACCAGCACGAGGTCAACGGCGGCGAGCAGAAGGACCCTGCCCCAGTTCACTGCTCAGCCCGCTCGTCCAGACAGCGCCGCGCTAGATACCGATCCCGAGCGCGATACACGGCCTCCGGCAGACGACGCAGAGCCGCCGTGCCGACGTCGCCCGGCTCGTAACCCCAGGACCCATCCCACGCATCGTCCAAGGGCTCGCGTGGCTCCGGCACCTCCGGAGCCCTGTGCCGACCCACGCCCATCACCCAGCGTCCGGCGTAGAAGCGCTGTCGTGCCCGTGGCGGAACGCGGCGGCGACCGGGTCTGTATCTGCCTGCCACGTCCGGCCGCAGTGCCCACAACCGAGATGGGCGCCGTAGTTGACGATCTGCTCCGACCCGCACCGCGGACACAACGTCCGCGGCGCGGGGAGTCCGGTCATGGCTGCGGTGCATAGCCACAAGACCGGCACCACAGAGTCGACCCGGTCGCCCATGACAACGGGGTGGCGCACTCGGGGCAGACGGGCGGCGAGTCACCTCGCGTCTGCGTCAGCCAGAGTTCGGCCAACCAGGGCGGCAAACCATCCGGCTCGTCCCCACCGTGTATGACTGGCAGTAAACCGACCATGCACTGAACGTATGAACTGCCGGCAAGCGGCAACACCACGCGCCGGGAGCGGGGCGGGACGTCTCAGCACGGGGCTGCGGTGTCCTCGCGCGTACCGGTGGCGTCCCGACCTACCGTCGGTTGGCTACGGATCGTTGGAGGTGCTTGACGTGAGGCGGAAGACAAGGGTCGGCGATGAGGAGTTGCGCCCGCTGCGATACGCCAACAACTGGATTGCAGCAGTGACGCGTGACGGCGTGCTCGTCACGAGGATGTCGATCACGTGATCCTCGACCCTGTGGACGTCGATTTCTTCTCAGAGCGTGATCCGTCCGCTGTCGGCTCCTTCTGGATCGAGTGGGTACTCGATCGCGAGACGATGCAGTTTCGGAGGCGCCGACCCGAGCAGTACGCGGAGATGCGATGTCCCCACTGCGGCGTTCGACAGAAGGTGACCCAGGAGGGTCGGTTAAGCAAGCATGTAGTTCGAGGTCTTCCCGCGGGCGAGAATGATCGTCGGTGCGTGGGCGCGGCGATGTTGGTCCGAGTGGAGTCTCTCGGAGGCTGCCGCCGTCGCGCGGGACCTCGGGCGGTACATCGAGCCCCCGACGGCGTCGGGAGAGAACCAGGAGGGCGTCTGATCCGACTCCGGATGGTTGCAGCGTTGGTTGCAGTACGGGGGTGTAAGCGGGGATGCCTCGACGTGCTCCGGTGCAGGTCACAGGGGGTACCCGCCGGTCGCTGCCCCGAGTTTCCCTCACTGCTAATGCGGTTTGGGTTCGCGCCCATCCGGGGTTCAAATCCCCGAGCCTCCGCCCCTGATGACCTGCACGTTTGGGTGCTGAGACTCTTGTGCCAGGGCAGGACGTCGATTCCAGTGGTAATCGGGCGTTTCGACGTCGTGGCTGCACAAGGCCTGCACGTAGTTGCGTGCGTCACCGGCGACGGGCCGCCAGTCGTGGTGAGGCGGAAGTGGACCAGGCTTCGCCGGAGCGGATGTTGTGAGCCGGTCGGCCGGTGCCGGGTGGTGGCCGGCGACTCGGGCTGGCCTTGCTGGTGGCGGCTCCAGGGTGGGCGGGCCGGTTGCCGGACGACCGGGACCGGGACGGCGGTGGAATGAGGTCGGAGATCTCGGCGGGGATGTCGAGAACGGGGCGGCGGCTCGGACTAAGGGGTGTGCGCCCGCGCTGGGCGCGGGGAAGGGGCTGAGATGAAGTACATGATCATGATGTTCGGTGGTCTGGGTGCGACGCTGGAGAACCGGTCACCGGAGTGGATCACGGGCATGCACGAGCTGATGATGCGCCTCGATGGTGAGCTGAAGAAGGCCGGTGAGGTGGTGGACGGGCGGCCGTTGGTGGATCCGGGGCAGGCGACGACGGTCCGGTTCCACAACGGGGCGCCGGTGCCGACCGATGGGCCGTTCGCCGAGATCAAGGAGTCGCTGGCCGGGTACTGGATCGTCGACGCGAGCCAGCAGCGGGCGATCGAGATCGCGTCTCAGGTCGTGGCGTACACGGAGTACCCGATGGAGGTCCGGCGGATCCGGGACGAGCCGCCGCAGCAGCTGTGAGCCGCCGGCCCGGGCGGGCGCGGCGGCCGGCCCGGTGGCCGGCGCAGTGGCCGGCGCGGTGAGCCTGCGGCGGCCGGTCGAGGAGCTGTTGCGGGAGCTCGCGCCGCAGGTCCTCGCGGCGCTGGTGCGCCGGCATGGGCAGTTCGACGCGTGTGAGGACGCCGTGCAGGAGGCGCTGCTGGCCGCGGCGCTGCAGTGGCCGGCCGACGGGGTGCCCGACCGGCCGCGGTCGTGGTTGCTGACCGCTGCCGGGCGGGCGCTGGTCGATCAGTGGCAGGCCGACAGCGCGCGGCGGCGCCGGGAGCAGACGGTGGCGGCGCTGGAACCCGCTGGCCGCGCGCCGGCTGTCGACGGCGGCGGGAGTCCGGCCGCCGACTCCGATGACACGCTGGTGCTGTTGTTCCTGTGCTGCCATCCGGCGTTGTCGCCGCCGTCGCAGCTGGCACTGACGCTGCGGGCGGTCGGTGGCCTGACGACCACCGAGATCGCCGCGGCGTTCCTGGTCCCCGAGACCACCATGGCGCAGCGGATCAGCCGGGCCAAGCAGCGTATCCGCACCGCCGGCGCCCGGTTCGAGCTACCGCCGCCCCCGCAGCGGGCGCAGCGGCTGGACGTGGTGCTGCACGTGCTCTACCTGGTCTTCAACGCCGGCTACACCAGCAACTCCGGGCCGGTGCTGCACCGGGCCGACCTGACCACCGAGGCCATCCGGCTGACCCGGCTGCTGCACCGCCTGCTGCCCGGCGAGGGTGAGGTCGCCGGGCTGCTCGCGCTGATGCTGCTGACCGACGCCCGCCGGGCCGCCCGTACCGACGGCGACGGGGCGATCGTGCCGCTGGACGAGCAACCCCGCGACCGGTGGGACGCGGCGGCGATCGCCGAAGGCGTCGCGCTGCTGACCCGGACGCTGGGTACCGCCCCGGTCGGCCCGTACCAACTGCAAGCGGCGATCGCCGCGGTACACGACGAGGCCCCGACCGCCGAGGCCACCGACTGGCCGCAGATCCTCGCCCTCTACGACGTGCTCGACCAGGTGGCGCCCGGACCGGTGGTCACGCTCAGCCGTGCCGTCGCGCTGGCCATGGTGCACGGCCCGAAAGCCGGCCTGGCGCTGCTGGGCACGCTGGACACCGACGACCGGATGACGCACACCCACCGCCTCGAAGCGGTCCGGGCACACCTGCTCGAACGCGCCGGCGACACCGCCGCGGCCCGCGAGTCCTACTTGCAGGCGGCCAGGATGACCGCCAGCGCACCCGAACAGCGCTACCTCACCCTGCGCGCGGCCCGGCTGCGTCCGCTCCGGCCCGCAGCCGACCCGGCCGGCTGATCGTGCTGTCAGGTCCGCCGCCACCGGCGCCGGTCGGGCCGCCGCCGGCGCCGGTGCCGGTGCCGGTGCCGGCGGCGAGGGCCCGGGCCTCGGCGAGCAGCGCCTGCCACCGGCCGCGGTCGGGGGTGGGTATAGCGACCCATTCCCGGAAGACCCGCCCGGCCGGTGCGAACGCCTCCCCCTGCCCGGCGGCGATCAGTTGGGCGACCCGCGGTGCGGGCAGCTTCACCAGCAGTGCCCCGGTCCCGCGGTCCAGACAGCCGAAGAACCGGCCGTCGTGGCGCAGGCAGGGCAGGCCCATCATGGTCGAGCGCTGCACCGCGGGGTTGGCGAGCATCGGCCCGGCCAGGTCCCAGAACAGGTCCGCTGCGGCGGCCGGGCCCGGCCCGGTGCTCGGGTCGGTGCGGCGTCTGGGCGTTGACCGGCGGGCCGCCGGCCCGGTGTGCCCGCTCGCCGCGCCGCTGCCCGGGCCGGCGCCTGGGCTGGTGGCCGCCGGGCTCATCCCGCGGCGGCGGGGGTGAACAGGGCCAGTAGCGCCCCACCGGGATCAGTGATGGTGACCGACGTCCCGGCCGGACCGACCGTCTTGTCCTGCACGAGGCTGCCACCCAGCTCGACCGCCTGCTTCGCGGCCGCGTCCAGATCGGCGACCAGCACGTAGGGCAGCCACCGGCCGGCCGGCACCGCACCGGCCGGGCTGATCCCGGCCCACGGCTGACCGCCGTCGGTCATCCAGCCCTGGTAGTTCCCGGCCGCCGGGCCGATCGTCCAGCCGAACAGCTCCTGGTAGAACCCGCGTACCTGGTCGCCGTCGGCGACCGTGACGTCGAACCACACGAACGGTGCTGGCATCAGCCGTCTCCTTCTATCGGTGTCCCGGCCGGGCCGGAGTTGGCCCGCTCACCTGGGTCTGATCCCGCCCGGCCGGCGAACTCATCGGTACGCGGCCATCTGCGGGCCCTCGGCGATCTGTCCGAGCCCGGCGCTACCGTGTCGCGGTGAGCACGACGAGCCACCTCGACGCGGCTGTGGACGGCCTGCTGGACGCGGCCCGCGGCGGCGACGGGCAGGCGTTCCGGGAGCTGGTCGCACCGCACCTGCGCGCGCTGCACGTGCACTGCTACCGGATGCTGGGCTCCTACCACGACGCCGAGGAAGCCACCCAGGAGGCGCTGCTGCGGGCCTGGCGCGGGCTGCCCGGCTACACCGGCGCCGGCCCGCTGCGGCACTGGCTGTACCGGATCACCACCACCACCTGCCTGAAGATGATCGAACGCCGCCCTCGCCCCCCGTCCACCACGGCCGAGGTCACGCACCTGCAGCCCTACCCCGACCTGCTGCTCGACCAGCTCACCGACCCCGACGCCGACCCCGCCGCGATCACCGAGCAGCGCGAAAGCGTCGCGCTGGCATTCATCGCCGCGCTGCAGTTGCTGCCGGGCACCCAGCGGGCGGTGCTGATCCTGCGCGACGTGCTGGCCTGGCCCGCCCGCGACGTCGCCGACCTGCTGGCCACCACCGTCGCGGCGGTGAACAGCGCCTTGCAACGCGCCCGCGCCACCCTCGGCAGCACTCCCCGCACCCCCGGCGACCCCCGCCCGCTCGACGCGCGGGAACGCCAGGTCCTGGACGCGTTCATGCGGGCCTGGCGGGCCTGCGACATCCCCGCCCTGGCCGCCCTGCTGCGTGACGACGCCGTCCTGACCATGCCACCCGAGCCGGTCCAGATCACCGGCCGGACCGCCGTGGCCGAGTTCTTCGCCACCGTCCCGGCCACCGGCCGGCTCGACCTCATCCGGCTCGTCCCGACCCGGGCCAACGGCCACCCCGCCCTCGCCGCCTACATTCCCGACAACCAGGGCCGGTGCCGCGGCTACGGGATCATGGTCCTGACCATCGCCGGCGACACCGTCGCCACCATCACCGGCTTCCCCGACCCCGACCTGTTCGCCGCCTTCGACCTCCCCCTCACACCCTGACCGACACCGGCACCTGGGCACGACCGAGGCCCGAGGCGGGGTCGCCGCCGGGCGCGGGCTCCCGCGCGGACCCCGCCGGCAGCTCCCTCGACTCGGTCACCGGCCAGCACGTCATGGATGTCTACGCGCACGCTGGTGGAGTTCCTAGGGCCCGTCAAGTTAACGGTGTAACTGTCTACTGTGGACTTACTTGCGGCCGGCGCTGACGCGGCCGTTGAAGGTGATGTCGAAGGCGTTCAGTGCCTTCTTCCAGCGGCTGGTCCAGCGTTTGCGGCCGGTGCCGGTGGGATCGAGGGCCATGGTGGTCAGGTAGAGGCATTTGAGCGCGGCCTGCTCGGTGGGGAAGTGGCCGCGGGCGTTGACGGCGCGGCGGTAGCGGGAGTTCAGTGACTCGATCGCGTTGGTCGTGCAGATCACGGTGCGGATCTCGCGGTCGAAGAGCCTGTCGCAGAATCAGGCTTCGGCCGGTTCGGGAGCGCGCTGATGGTCGGGCCGCTTGAGCGGGGTTTCGTGAGTGGCTTCCCGCTTGGTCTGTTCAGAGGGCCCGGGCTCGGTGGATCTTCAAGAGGTTGTGCGCGGTGGCGGCGAGGGTGAGTTCGCTTCGTGCTGGGTCCAGGCCGCGGCGGGAGAATCGGTCGAGGAGCTTCTTGAGGTTGCCGATGGTGGGTTCGACGGTGGCGCCGCGGCGCTTGTAGAGGTCGCTGCCGTCGGGGGTGCGCAGGCGGTGTGACATTTCTTGCCGCGCGGTGGCGTTCGGTGGTGGCGGGCCTTCGGTGGGTGCCTGGGCGGTGGCCTTGGACTGATCCCGGCCCTTGCCGAGGGCGATCAATCGGTCCGGGCCGGCAGCGGCGAGGTTGGTGTCGTTGGCGTAGCCGGCGTCGGCGAGCACGGTGCCGATGACGTGGTCACCGCTGCCGGTGATCGAGTTCAGGCGGGTTGCTGCTTGTTGCGCGGCGTTCAGCATCGGGACGAAGCAGTGCTGGTCGTTGGTGGACTGGCCGAGGTCGACGGCGACGATGATGTGGTCGGCCGTGACCGCGAGCTGAGCGTTGTAGCCCTGCACGAATCCC
Organism: uncultured Actinomycetota bacterium; assembly: GCA_963714145.1. GTDB lineage: Bacteria > Actinomycetota > Actinomycetes > Mycobacteriales > CADCTP01 > JBBWZH01. The sequence goes on from OY970235.1 coordinate 7,837,003, forward strand.
TTGCGGGTTGGCATGATCCGAGACTGTGGGTCGGTGGTGTTCGCAACGGCTTTCGGCAGGTTCTTCGGCGTGCGGCGCTTGAATGCAGCGTTCCTGCCGGTCCGCGGCAGCGCCGGCGCCGCGGATCGGGTGGTGCCCGCCATGGCCTCGGCCTCCGCCTCGATCTGGATCGCTGCTTGTAGCACTCTGCGGGCACGCAGCACGCTGGAGGACTCGTCCATCGGAACCGGTGGGCGACCCATCGGACGCCTGCCTGCGGCCAGGATCGCCGCGTAGCGGTCAAGCTTCGCCTGGTGGACGGCAATCGCGCGGGCCAGATGCGCTTCGGCTTCGGCCAGATGGTGAGGGCCAGCCGGGATACGCCCGAGCACCGGCAAACCGGCCTCGGAACGCTGCCGGCGGGCTGCTGCCGACTGCTCTCGTTCTCGGTCGGCCTGCTCGCGGCGTTGCAGCTGCGCAGTCACCTCCCGCGCGGCCGCGCGGATCCGCTCGACCCGGTGGCTGCGATCCCGCAGCCCGGGCGGCACCCGATCACCGTCGCCCTCCTGAACAGCCCCCCGACCAGTAGCAGCGGCATCTTCGACCGCATCGATGCGCTCGGCATCGGCCACCATCGCCTCGACTTCCCGCTCCAGCCACTCCTGGCCGCGATTGGCGTCGATCGATGCGTTCGCAGCGATCTTCGTGCCGTCGATAGCGACCGTGCCGAACCGGGCCAGCCCAGCCCGGCCGGCCACCATCACCACCTGAGTGAACAACGCGGCGAACGCGTCCTGGTGCTCAGCCCGGAACCGAGCGATCGTCGAGTGATCCGGGCCGTCCTGGCCGCACAGGACCCGGAACGCGACATCGGTAACGCAGCGGCGTTCAACCTGCCGCGAGGACCGCACACCCTGGCAGTAGGCGTAGACCAGCAGCGCCAGCAGCATGTCCGGGTCATAGCCCGCCGTCCCGACACCACCGACCCGGCGCCCGACGTGAAACGCACTGGTATCCAACGCATCCACCGTCTCCAGCAGGAACCACACCAGATGATCGGCCGGCAGCCACTCCCGCATGTCCGGCGGCAACAAGAACGGCTGATCACGCTGCACCGGACGGTATGACTTGGCCACACGAACATGATCCCAAATCAAGATCAACCACGCCTGCGCGACACGCATTCTGCGACAGGCTCCGAAGGCGAGGAACGGGACGAACTCCGCCCAGGCGTTCTCCCACAGCCGCACGATCGCGGGGTACTTGCTGCCCCAGGTCTCGGCGAACTCGACGAACCGGTCCAGCGCGTCGGCCTCGCCCGCGGCGGTGTAGACCGGTTTGAGGTCACGGGCGATCGCGGCCCAGTCGCGTTTGGAGGCGTAGCGGAAGCTGTGTGGTCGGCCCGCAGCGCGGTTCCGGCATTGCTGCTGGTCCGTTTCTGCGGGCCGCCGTCCCGAACCCGGCGTGCGGATCTCACCGCACCGGGCTCTCCACGAGTGGGTTGGTCATGCCTTCTGGATCTGCCAGGGGTTTCCGATCTTGGCTCCCCGGTACTGGTAGCGCTGGATGCGTACTGTGTCGGGTTGGAAGAGTCGGACGCCGTTGGCGGCCGGCCACCACTGGCCGGGGCCGTAGTAGCGGCGGATGATCCACTTTGCTCGTTGCTTCGGGTGTTTGTTCTTCAGCCAGCGCCAGGTTCTCCACCACAGGTGGTGCCGGAGGAGCCCGAACGCGCGGCTGGATGAACCGTGCCTGAAGTAGAGCGTCCAGCCGCGGGTGATCTGTCCTAAGTGGACGAACAGTTTGTCCGCGGGGAGGCTGGTGGTCTGTCTGCCGGTGGCCGTGGTGACTTTCCGCCGGATCGTCGCGAGCGACGTCTTCGACGGGTAGGTGTAGATCAGCCTCCGGTCGCTTCCCTTCTGCCGGTGCCGCTGGATGCGGAAGCCAAGGAAGTCGAAGCCCTCGTCGATGCCGGTGACCGTGGTCTTCTCCGGTGCCAGGCGCAGCCGGAGTCGGCCGAGGACCGGCTCGATCTCGCCGTGCAGGTTCTCGGCGTGTTCTCGGGTGCCGAAGACCATCACCACGAAGTCGTCCGCGTAGCGGACGAGGCGGTAGGTCGCGGTTCCCCGCCGGGTCGCTCGCCAGCGCTGGGTCTGGGTGCCCATCGCCTGCCAGCGTTTCCGGAAGTGGTCGTCGAGGACCGTCAGGGCGAGGTTGGCCAGCAGTGGCGAGAGGATCCCGCCCTGCGGGGTGCCGGTGGTGGTGTCCTGGAAGGTCTTCAGTTCGTCCAGCAGGCCGGCCTTAAGGAACGCCTTCACCAGCGTCAGCACCCGCCTGTCGGCGATCCGCCGCCGCAGCAGCCCCATCAGGGCCGTGTGGTCGATGGTGTCGAAGCAGGCGGCGACGTCGCCTTCGAAGACGTACTCGTAGCCGCGCGCGGCCAGGAAGCGGATCTCCTCGACTGCGTCCTGGCAGCGGCGGTTGGGCCGGAACCCGTAGCTGCACGGGTCGAAGTCGGCCTCCAGGATCGGTTCCAGCACCAGTTTCAGCGACGCCTGCACCACCCGGTCGCGCACCGTCGGTATCCCCAACCGACGGCGCCGGCCGCCGGGCTTCGGGATCGTCGTCGTGCGCACCGGGACCGGCCTGAATGACCGGTCGACCAACGAGGCCCTGATCTGAGCCAGGAACTCGCCGGCCCCGCGCCCACGGTTCTCGATGGACCACGCCGTGGCCCCGTCGATGCCCGCGGTGGCGCCACCCTTGTTCCCCCGAACCCGCGCCCAGGCAACCACCAGGAACGCCGGGTCGGCCACGAGATTGAACAGATCACCGAAACAGCGGCCAGGATCGGCCGCCGCCCAACCGTGCAGTTTGGTCTGGATCCCCAGTACCCGCGCCCGCGCCGTCTCCGGCTCGGACAGCAAAGCGCCGATGTTCACCGGCGCAACTCCTGGCATCCCAGTCCCTCCCCGCTCACTCGCTGCCGCCCTTCGCCATGCGGCCGGCTCTCCCGGCCTCGGACTACTACGACGGCTCCGCCCCACCCCGACCCGATCGGCCGACAGCGGACCCAACCCGGCCACTCCGTGCTGGCCGCACGGGGCGCGGGCAGGACCGGGATGGTTCCCGTGTTCACCTGCTACCGATCAACGGATAGGCGCCCAGCTATACCCCGGCGGCCTCCAGGAGTACGCCGCAGACCTTCCTCCTGGACCACCCGCGCCGACGGATCCGACACAGGCAGGCGGTCCCCATCGAACGGAGAGGACCGCGCACCACAACACCGACCCACATCCGCCAGGTTCCGGGCCGGCTCCTACTAACGAGGCCTCATCGCTGGTTCCTCACGTACGCCTTCACGTCTCGCTCGCCGGACCCGCACCATCTGGCAGTACTGGCACGACCCGACTTCGTCGCGGCTGCTTCCCACCCTCCCCGGCGCTCCCCGGATCAGGCTGCCGCCAGCTTCACCAGCCCGCTGCGACGGGCCAGCGACGAAGGTCTCCCACCTCCGTTCGGTAGAACAGGCACCTCACGGCGCACGTTCCGCAGTAGGTGCACGATGCAGGCCTGCACGAGGGCGTCGGGCCAGACCTGTTCGACCGCGGCGGGCAGACCCTTCAGGCCGTCGCAGACGAGGATGCACACGTCGCCGACGCCGCGGTTGCGGATCTCGGTCAGCACCCGCAGCCAGTACTTCGCGCCCTCGCCGTCGCGGTGCTCACCGGCCCACAGCCCCAGCACCTCCCGTTCCCCATCGCAGGTGACGGCCAGCGCGACGTAGATCGGCCGGTTGGCGACCTGCCCGTCGCGGATCTTCACGTTGATCGCGTCGACGAAGACCACCGGATAGACCGGATCCAGCGGACGGTTGGCCCACTCGCCCATCCGCTCGACCACCGTGTCGGTGATCGCGGAGATCTGCTGCCGGGACACGCTGGTGCCATACACCTCGGCCAGGTGCGCCTGCACGTCCCCGGTGGTCATCCCGCGCGCCACCAGCGAGATCACCATCTCATCGACCCCGCGCAGCCGCCGGACCCGCTTGGGGACCGTCACCGGCGTGAACGAGGCGTCCCGATCCCGCGGCACCTCGATGGTCACCGGGCCGACCTCGGTCAACACGGTCTTGGCCCGGCTGCCGTTACGGCTGTTGCCGGTACCGGCCCGCTCATGCGGCTCGTAACCGATGTGCGCGTCGAACTCCGCCTCCAGCCCGGCCTCCAGCACCAGCTTGGTCAACTGCCCGAGCAGACCGCCCTCCCCAGCCAGCGACATCCCACCAGCCTGAGCACGCTCGGCCAACAGCCGCACCAGCTGCTCATCGCCGGCGTCCAGACCAGCCGTCCCCGACCCGACTCCGACCACTCCCGCGACCGGCTCGGCCAGGTCCCCGGCCAGCTCCCCAACCTTCACTTCACTCACGGTGACTCCTCACTCCGGAGAGTTACACCGTTGTTCTTACACGCCCGTTCCTACGGGCCGGCCGCACGTGCGCCAGCAGCCGGGCGCGGTCGAGTCGGATGCCGATGTTGAGCGGTTCGAAGCTTGGCCGTGGTAGCGGTCGAAGACCGCGCCGGCGTCCGCGGCACCGAAGGTGACCTCCTGCGGGTACGCGGTGAGGTAACCGGCGACGTCGTCCTTGAGGTTCGCGGGCCGCGGGTGGCCTGGCTGTCTGGGCCAGGCGCTCGAGGCATACCTGCGCAGCGGGGTCGTGGGGCGGGTGGCCGGCGTCGGTCGGTGCGGCGGGCGGCCGGCGGGGTGGCCGTCCTCGATCTGTAAGACCTGGCCGGGCTTCCGGTCGGCGGGCCGGTCGTACGGTCGGCGGATGCGTGTGTTGGTGACGGGTGGGGCGGGGTTCGTCGGTTCGCATGTGGTGGCGGCGCTGGCCGCGGCCGGGCATGAGGTGCGGGTGCTGGACGCGTTGCTGTCGGCGGTGCATCCGCCGGGCGCGGTGCCGATGCTGCCGGAGGGGGTGCCGCTGACGGTCGCCGATCTGCGGGACCGGGCGGCGGTGCAGGCGGCGGTGGGTGGGGTGGATGCGGTGGTGCATCAGGCGGCGATGGTCGGGTTGGGGGTGGATACCGATGACCTGCCTGGCTACGTCGGCTGCAACGACCTGGGTACGGCGGTGCTGCTGGCGGCGATGGCGCGGGCCGGGGTGGGTCGGCTGGTGCTGGCCAGTTCGATGGTGGTGTACGGGGAGGGCCGTTACGTGTGCGCCGAGCACGGTGTGGTTCCGGCTGGGCCGCGGGAGCCGGCGGCGCTGGCGGCTGGCCGGTTCGAGCCGCCGTGTCCGCACTGCGGTGCCGGGTTGGCGCCGGAGTTGGTCGGTGAGGAGGCCCCGCTGGACCCGCGGAACGTGTACTCCGCGACGAAGGTGGCGCAGGAGCACCTGGCCGGTGCGTGGGCGCGGGTCACCGGCGCGTCGGTGGCCGCGTTGCGCTACCACAACGTGTACGGCGCGCGGATGCCGCGGGACACGCCCTACGCCGGGGTGGCGGCGTTGTTCCGGTCGGCGCTGGCCGGTGGTGTGGCGCCGCGGGTGTTCGAGGACGGCGGGCAGCGGCGGGACTTCGTGGAGGTGCGGGACGTGGCCGCGGCGAACGTGGCCGCGCTGGAGCGGTCCGACACGCCCGGCGGACTGCGGGCGTTCAACGTGGGCAGCGGGGTGCCGCGGACGGTGGGCGACCTGGCGGCGGAGTTGGCGCGGGCCTGCGGTGGCCCGGCGCCGGTGGTCACCGGAGAGTTCCGGCTCGGCGATGTGCGGCACGTGACGGCGTCCTCGGAGCGGGCGCGCCGCGAGCTGGGCTGGGCCGCGGTGGTGGAGTTCGATCAGGGCGTGGCCGAGTTCGCGACCGCACCGCTGCGCGCCGCGGTCACCGGCCCCGTTGGCGATCCGGTCAGCGCCGTCGCAGTTCGGTGAACCAGCGGCCGGCCGACTGCCAGCGGTCGCCGGGGTCGAACCCGGCGGTCGCGGCCAGGTCGGGCAGGGTGTCGGGGCCCAGGTGGGCCCAGCGGAACCAGGTCGACCGTGGGCCGCGGGGTGGTTCGATCCTGATCCGGACCCGGCGTAGCGGTGTCCCGGGCGGGTCGGTCTCGCATAGCACCGTCCCGTGTGGACGGATGAGTTCGGCGCAGCGGAGCAGCAGGGCGGCCGGGTCGCCGCCGATGCCGAGGTTGCCGTCAGCGAGCAGCACGTGCGCCCAGCGGCCGGCGCCGGGCACCGGGTCGAACACGTCGCGTTGCAGCGCGGCGGCGCCGCGGTCGTGGCACAGCGCGACGGCCTGTGCGGCGATGTCGATGCCCAGCGCCGGCAGGCCGCGCGCGCCGAGGGCGGCGGTGAGCCGGCCCGGCCCGCAGCCGACGTCGAGGGTAGGGCCGGTGCACCGGTCGAGCAGGGTGTCGTCGCCGGGACGCGGGCCGCCGGACCAGGCGGCCAGGGCGAGCGGGCGGGCGGTGCCGTCGCCGTAGCGGACCCGCCAGCCGGCGGCCCGCCCGTGCGCCGCCGCCCGCAGGCCGTCCTGGTAGACGTCCACAGGGGACGGTTCGGCGCGGGCAATCCGGGTTGGGCTCACCGGGCCGCGCCAGCGGCGGCGAACCCGGCTGCCGCGACGGTGGCGGCGAGCCGGCCGCTGGGGGCGGCGGCGGCGACCGCGAGAGCGTCGGCCCAGTGGTCGATGTCGCGCAGCACCGGCAGCAGCGCGACGCGCAGGCCGGCCGCGCGCAGCGCCTGCTCGGTGCGCCGGCCGGTGTCCGATGTGGACATTGGCACGGTGGCGACCAGGGCGGCGGCGGCCGGGTCGCGCAGGCCCATCGCCCACCAGCCGCCGTCTTCGGCCGGCCCGAGCACCGCGTCCACCCTGGGTCCGGCAAGCGTGGCGAGGCTGTGGTCGAGCAGATCGGGCGTGATCTGTGGGGTGTCCATGCCGATCTGGACGATGCCGCCGGTGGCCGGTCCGAGGGCGGCGGTGTCGGCGAAGGCGGCGGCGATGCGTTCGCCCAGGCCGGCGCCGCGCTGCGGGATGACCGTGAGCCTGCCGCTGTCAGGTCTCCGGCCACCGGCCAGGGCCAGTACCCGCCGGCCGGCGCCGCAGCCCTGTACCGCGGTGAGGGTGTCGGCCAGGCACGCGGCGGCGATGCCGGCGGCCTGCGCCGGGGTGCAGGGCGGGCAGAGCCGGGTCTTCACCTGCCCCGGTACCGGCGCCTTCGCCAGCACCAGGACCGTTCCGGCGGTCATCGGCCCGGCGGTCATCGGCCCAGCACCGCGGTCATGTCCCGAACCGCGCGCATGGTGCCGCGCACCGACCCGGTCACCTTGGACCGGCTCCCGGGTAGGCGGCGCGCGTAGTCGACGTCGACCTCGGTGATCCGCCAGCCGGCCGCGGCGGCTCGTACGACGGTTTCCAGCGGGTAGCCGAACCGGCGGTCGGTCAGGTTGAGGGCGAGCAGGTCGGCGCGGCGGAACGCGCGCATGGGGCCGAGGTCGTGCAGCGGCGCCCGGGTCCGGTGCCGCAGCCGGCTGGCCAGTAGGGCGTTGCCGGCCCGGGCGTGCCAGGGCCAGGCGCCCGGCCCGGTCGGCCGGCGCCGGCCGAGGACCAGGTCCGCCGCGCCGGCCAGCACCGGGTCGGCCAGCCGGGGCAGTTGCCGCGGGTCCAGGGTGGCATCCGCGTCGAGCACGCAGACGACGTCGTCGGTCGCGGCCAGCAGTCCGGCGTGCACGGCCGCGCCGTAGCCGCGCTGCGGCACGTCCACGACGACCGCCCCGTGCCGGCGGGCGATCTGGGGCGACCCGTCGACCGAGCCGTTGTCCGCGACGATGGCCCGGTAGCCGGCCGGCAGCCGGCCCAGCACCCAGGGCAGCGCCGCGGCCTCGTCCAGGCACGGCAGTACGACGTCGGGCACGGCTGCCTCAATTCAGTGCGGCGCGGTCGGAGCCGGCGCGGTTGAGTCCGGGGTGGACGGTTGGTCGGTGGGCCGCGGCCGGCCGCGCAGCCTCCAGGCGGCGACCGCGGCAGTGCCGGCCGCGACGACGAGCAGCGCGACGGCGAGGTTGCGCGGGTAGTCCAGCGGGTCGGTGGACGGGTTGCCGCGCCCGCCGCGGCCGGACAGCACCGGCACGGCGACCAGTACGAGCGAGCCGGCGACCAGCAGCCCGCCCTGGATCGCCGGGCGGACCGCGGCCGGCGCCAGCCGGGGCAGCAGCCAGCCGGCGGCCGCGGTCAGGCCGGCGATGAGCAGGTCGTGCCCGAGCACCCCGGCGAGCAGCCAGCGGCCCAGGTCGGCCGGGTCGGTGGCCAGGCCGCCGGACGCGATCCGGTGCACGCCGTAGCCGATCAGGCCGGCACCGGCCAGGCCCAGCGTCCAGCGGGCCGCGCGGATCACCGGAACTCCACTGTGGACACCCACTTGGTCTGCAGGACGCCGGGGCGGTCCGGGGCGATCAGCCGCAGCGGGTAGCCGTGGTCGAGGTCCAGCGGCTGGCCGTCCACCTCCAGCGCCAGCAGGGTCAGCGGATGCGCCGCGTGCGCCGGGCTCAGCAGCGACGAGGCGTACAGGCCCTGGCGTTCCATCGAGTCCACCCGGGCGCCGACGCCGCGGCCGGCGCCAGCGCGGTCGAGCAGGTCGCGCACCCGGACCCCGCGCCAGCGCGCGGACACGCTCCACCCTTCCACGCAGGCGATCGGCAGGCTCGCCTCGTACTGCGGCAGGGCGCGCAGCTCGGCCAGGGTGAGCGCGTAGGGTCGCGGGCCGTGCACGGTCAGCCGGTAGCCGGGGTCGACCGCGGCGGCCCGGACGCCGGCCTGCGCGGCGGTCCGGTTCACCGGCAGCCCCTGCGGGCCGATGTCCGGGCGGCGCGGGGCGAGCAGGACCAGCCGGCGCAGCGGGGTCAAGGTCTGACCGACCGTGCTGACCGTCACCGCCGCCACGGCGGCACCGGTGGCCCAGAACAGCCCGCGCCGGGTCAGCCCCGACTCCGCGGCGGGGTCCGCGGCCGCTGCGCCAGCGGGGTGCGCTGCCTGCCGCCCGAGGACGGTCCCGATCACCGGCAGCTTGACGGCCAGGTGCAGCAGGATCGACCCGATCGCGACCCAGGCGACCGCCTCGTGCGCGCGGGGGAAGAAGAACCGCCACGGGTACCACTGCGCGACGTTCACCAGCCCGCTGGCCAGTTCGAAGATGGCGCTGGCCACCAGCACGAACACGCTGAGCCGTTCCAGCCCGTGCAGCAGCGAGCGCACCGGTGGCCAGGCCCACAGTCGCGGATAGACGGTCCACAGTTTCGCCAGCAGCAGCGGGACGCAGGCGATGCCGGTGGCGACGTGGATGCCCTGGCTGAGCCGGTATCCCCAGACCGGCGTCGGCGGCATCGTGTACCAGCCCGGCGGCTGCTGCGCCCAGTGGCTGATCAGCCCGGTAGCAAAGCAGGTCGCGAACGCGACGCCGAGCCAGCAGCCGATCCGGGCCGCGGTCGCCGGGTCGTGCAGCCGCGAACCGAACGCCCCGGCCCGCAACGGCCCGCGCCGCAGCACAGTCGGCGGCTCCGGCAGCGGCCGGGTCAGCAGTCGGGTCGGCGAACGCACGCCGTCACCATAGGGACGGCGCCCGCCGGCGGACCCGGTTCGGCTCCTTACGAATCAGAGACGTCCGCGCATCCGGCCGGGTCGCGCGCCGGAGCGGATGCGAGGCTGCGGCCGTGACCCAGACACCGGCCGCGCCGGCGCCACCCGACGCGCCTGACAGTCCACAGTGGACTCGCCTGGTGCCGGCCGGGGTGGCGCTGGCCGTCCTCGCCGTACTGAGCGCGGCGGCGTTCGCCGCCGGCCAGCCGAACGACGCACGATGGACGCTGGCCGGCTTCTACGCCGCGATGTGGGTGGCCTTCGCGGTGGCCATCCTGCTGCTGCGCCGGACCGCCGGCCGGACCGGCGCGGTCGGGCTGGTGATCGCAGGCGGGATCGTCCTGCAGGCGGTCGCGCTGAGCGCACCCCCGCGCAGCACCGACGACTACTACCGCTACGCCTGGGACGGCACCGTCCAGGCCGCCGGCGTCGACCCCTACCGCTACGCCCCGACCGACCCGGCGCTGGCCGCCCTACGCACCGACTGGCTGTTCCCACTCGACTGCCGCCGCCTCGTCGCGCCGTGCACGGTGATCAACCATCCGGGGTACCGCACGATCTATCCACCGGTGGCCCAGGCCGGGTTCCTGGCCGTACACCTGCTCTCGCCAGCCGGCGCACGGGACCGGCCGTGGCAACTGGTTGCCGCGCTGTTGGCCCTGCTCACCACCCTGACCCTGGTCAGGGTGCTGCGCCGGGCCGGCCGCGACCCCTGCTGGGCAGCGCTGTGGGCGTGGTGCCCCACCGTGGTGATCGAGACCGGCAACGCCGCCCACGTCGACGTGCTCGGCGTCCTGCTGGCCACGGCCGGCCTCGCCGCCGCCGCGTCCGCCCGCGGTCCGGTACGGCGGGCGACGCGGCGGGCGGTGCTCGGCGGCGTCCTGCTGGGGGCCGCGGTCGGCGTGAAACTGCTGCCGGCGCTGGTGTTCCCGGCGGTCCTGCGCCGCCGCGGCCCGGTCGTCATCGTGACCGCCGCGGCGACGCTCGCGCTGGCCTACCTGCCGCACCTGCTCGCGGTCGGCCCCGCCGTACTCGGCTACCTGCCCGGCTATCTGCGCGAGGAGGGCTACGACGGCACCGGGCGGTTCCCGGTGCTCAGGCTGCTCGGCGTGCCGTACGCCGCCGCGCCCTACCTCGCCGCCGCCGTACTGGTCGTCGTCGCAATCGCGGTCGCCCGCCGGACCAACCCCGACCAACCCTGGGACGGCGCGGTCGTGATGACCGGAGCCGGGTTCCTCATCACCGGGCCGAGCTACCCCTGGTACGCCCTGCTGCTCGTCGGCCTGGTCGCCCTGTCCGGCCGGTGGGAGTGGCTACCGGTCGCCGCCGCCGCGTACCCGCCCTACTTCGTCGGCGCCCTGCACCTGCCACCCGAACCCACCAAGATGGCCGCCTACGGCACCGCCGCCGCCCTCACCGTCCTCTTCGGACTCCTACGCACCCGGACGGCCAACCGGACCACCGCGGCCGGCCACGCCGATACCGGCCGCCCGACGATCAGATCCGCCGCCGCGGCCAGCCGATCTGGGGCGGCCCGACCGGTCAGGTCTGGGTGCGGGGTTGGGCGGTGAACAGGTGTGGCAGGTCGGCGTCGGAGTTGGGTTCGGCGAGGACGAGGACTTCGTCGCCGGCGCGTAGGTCGGTGTCGCCGCGGAGCTGGATGAGGTGGCCGTCGCGGGTGAGCAGGCTGATCCAGGCGTCCTGGCCGAGGGGCAGGTCGGCGACCGTGCAGCCGTCGGCGGGTGCGCCGGCGCCGATGACGTGCCGGTGCAGCCCGCTGGGTTCGTGCTGGAACCGCAGGCCGAGCGACCAGGGTTCGGGTTCGATGGTGCGCATCGCGACGCCGGCCCGGTGCGCGACGAACGGCACCAGGCCGCCCTGGACGATGACGGAGAAGACGACGACCAGCACGACGATCTGGTATAGCCGGCCGGCGTCGGTGACGTCGGCGGTGAACAGGTAGGTGCCCAGCAGGATCGGCACCGCGCCCTTGAGCCCTGACCAGCAGACGAACACGCGTTCGCCCGGCCGCATCCGGATCGGCACCAGCAGCAGGCCGACCAGGACCGGGCGGACCGCCACGGTGATCAGGGCGGCCAGGGCCAGGCCGATCAGCCAGGCGTCGCCGTGCGTATACGAGCCCAGCGTGATGGTGAGGCCCAGGACGGTGAACGCGGTGATCTCGGCGAGGCTGGCCAGCGAGGCGTGGAAGCGTTCGATCTCCGCCTGGTAGGGCGCCCGCAGGTCGCCCACCAGGATCCCGGCGACGAACACCGCCAGGAACCCGGAACCGTGCGCGACGCTGGCCAGCCCGTAGATGAGGCCGGCCGCCGCGGCCGTGCGCAGCGGGTAGAGCGCGCCGCTGGGCAGCGGCATCCGCTGCATGAACTGGCCGAGCAGGTAGCCCCCGGCCACCCCGACCGCGGTGCCGACGGCCATCTGTAGCGCGAACTCCGCCGCTGCGGTGCCGACCGCGTGCCAGCCGCCCGCCGTACCGGCCGCCAGCAGGCCGGCCATCAGCGCGATGCCGACCGGGTCGTTGACGCCGGACTCGCCTTCCAGCAGCACCCCGGTGCGTCCGGTGATCTCCTGCCGGCCCAGCACCGAGAACACCACCGCCGGGTCGGTCGGCGCCAGCGCCGCCCCGAGCAGCAGCGCCGCCAGCCAGCCGAAGCCGAACACCGCGTGCGCGAGCAGGGCGATCCCGCCGGTCGTCAGGAACGTCCCGACCACCCCGATCCAGACCACCGGCCCGGCCGCGGCGCGGAACCGGCGCCAGCCGATGTGCATCCCGCCGTCGAAAAGCAGCATGATCAGCGCCACGGTCACCACCCGCTGCACCGTCACCACCGGGATCCGGGCCAGCCCGGGCCAGACGTCCGACGCGGCGGCGGCGACCACCAGGAAGATCGCCGGCGCCGGGATGCGGCTGCGCTCGCTGAGCCGGCTGGACAGCAGCGCCGCCAGCACCGCCACCGCCACGACCCCGATGACGAGACCGAAGTGGGATACGTCGGTCATCGCGGCCCGGCGAGGACACGGCAGGTGGAAGCGGTCGACCAGGCGAGCACCGGGCACCTCCGCGCGGGGCGAGACCAGCGCCGACCAGACTTCCCGGCACGCCGAGCCTCACCCTACCGGGGACCTGCCCCCGACCCCGCCCCGGTGAACCCCGGCGGGGTCGGCGGGTTTCCGGCCCGGCCGCATCTTCGCCACGGGGTGCCCCAGGCGGGAAGGGCGCTGATGTTTGGGGTGGACGGCGGCAGTGGCCCCCGCGGTCCCCGGCCGCCGGTCAGGTGGGCTGGAGATCCTGGACGATCTGGATCGGGTTTCCGTCCGGGTCCGCGGTCCAGGCGATCAGCAGGCGGCCGAGCCACGGGTGGGGAGCCGCCAGGCCTGGCGCGCCGGCCTCGACCAGGCGTGCGTACGCGGCCCGGGTGTCGTCCGTCCAGAGGATCACGGCTGCTCGCTGGCCTTCCGCGATGGGCTGCAGGCCGTGGTCGTCGCGGGTGGAGTCGACCGAAGCGATGCCGATCTTGTAGCCGTCCAGGGCAAGGTCGACGTGAATCGGCTGGCCCTGCTTCGGCACCCGGAAGGTCTCCGAGAATCCCAAGCTCTGGTAGAAGGTCACCGCACGGGTCACCTCGGCACTGAACAAGATCACCTGAGGACTCCGGAACACGCCGCAGAACACTACCAACGACCGTCCGCCGGCAGCGCCCGAGACAGCCGCTTCTGCGCGAGGACGCAGCACTCAACCGCACCCAGCGCGGCCCACTGTCCCAGCGTCATCAATTGACAAAATCAGTTTGTACGTACAGGATGATTTTTGTGATGGAGGACCTCCTGTATCTGGAGCGCGTTGAGCAGGCCGAGACGCTGCTCAAGCCGCAGCGCATCGAGCTACTGCGGCTGTTGGCGGAGCCGCGCTCGTGCACCGAGGTCGCCGCCCGGCTGGGCCAGACCCAGCAGCGCGTCTACTACCACGTCAAGCGGCTCGTCGAGCACGGCCTCGTCACCCAGGTCGCCGAACGCCGGGTGCGCGGCATCAACGAGGGCGTCTACCAGGCCACCGCGCGCGCCTACTGGCTCTCCCCCCGCCTCGTCGGCCGGATCGGCGAACGCCAGCAACGCGACGAGGCCAGCCTCGGCTACCTCCTCGACCTGATGGAAGAGGTCCAGTCCGACGTCGCCGCCCTGCACACCCGAGCGTCCCGCCGGGCGGCCCAGCACGCCGAAGAGCCCCACCAACAATCGCCTCGCCGAGCCGCCCGGCGCCGCGCCGGCGAGCCGGACACGGACGAGCCGGACCTGCCATCACTCGGCGTCTCCGGCGAGATCCGGGTGCGCCCGGACCGGCGCCCCGAGTTCATGGCCGACCTGAAGGCCGCCCTGCAGGACCTCTTCACCCGATACGGCGGCGCCGAAGGTGACGCCTTCAAACTCGCCGTCGCCTGCTACCCCGACCACCCCCGCGACGAAGCCGACAGCAGCCGACAAGGAGAAGACCGATGACCACGATGAAGAAGCGCCTCCGGATCGCCGCCCCGCCGCGCGCGGTACACCGTGCTCTCACCGACCCGGCGGCGTTGCAGGTCTGGCTCGCCGAACACGCCGAGGTGGACCTGCCCGACCGGTACCAGTTCTGGGGTCGCTTCACCCCGGGCGGCGAGGCGCCGCACCAGCGCCTGCTGCACGTCGACGACAACTCGCTGCGCTTCGACTGGGAGCTCGACGGCGTTCCCACCACCGTCGACATTGGACTGACCGCCGGGTCGGGACCGGACGGGGACAGCGGATCGACCCTGCTGACGCTCACCCAGACCGAGGTACCCGGCTGGCCCGAGCTCCTGACGATCGTCGGCGACCGCAGTCTGATGCACACCTACTGGGCGCTGGCCCTGGCCAACCTGGCCGACTACGCCGAAGGGCGGGAACCCACCGTGCGGTGCGATTTCACCAGCTCGGTGCTGCGCGGCGAGATACTGATCGACGCCGATCGGCTCGCGGTCTACGCGTCGCTGACCGAGCCGGAGCAGTTCTCCCGGTGGTCCGGCGTGAAGGTCGACGCCGAGCTGCGCCCGGGCGGTCGCTGGGCGATGGGCGGTTTCGAGGCGAACCCCGAGCCCGCGCACATCCTCGACATCCAACCGGGGCGTTCCATGTCGATCGACTGGCCCGACATGGTCCAGTCCTGGGAGCTGGCCGACTCGGCGGGGCGCACCCGGCTCACGTTCGTCCACAGTGGATTCGACGAGACCCGCCCGCCGTACGACGGTTGGCTGGGTACGCTCGCCGGCCTGGCGGAACTGCGCCGCTACCACGAAGTCAAGAACTGGCGTCCGATGTGGATCGAGATACACCTCGACGGCATCCCGGACGGGCTCCTGACCACCAACTAGCGGTCAGAGTCGCCGGCCCTCGTCCGGCAAGCGGGGGACCGGATCCTGCTGGGGGAGCGTTCACCAGCGCCTGCGTCACCATCGACTCCTGGCCAGATTGTTGATCACCTTGTCCAGCCGCCGGGCGAGCCGCGCGACCTCCTGTTCCAGGACCGGGGCCGGGGGTCGGCGGCCTACCCGGTCGCGACGGCCAGTACGACCAGGACGACGAGCAGTGCCAGGTTGAGGCCGAGCACCAGGAGGACGGCGTGGCCGGCGCTCAGGCGCCCGTCCGCGGACCGCTCGCCAGGCACCGGTTCCGGTCGCGCGGATGCCCGGCGCGACCACGGCACGTCCAGCACGAGCCAGAACAGCACGCCGATCCCCGGCAGCAGCAGGATCACCCAGAACCACGCCCACTTGGTCGCCCGCCGCGGCTGCGGACCCCGCACCAGCCCGACGATCGCGACCAGCAGACCCGCCGCGAGGACCGCGTCCCACGGCCCGAACGTGTCGTTCGTCGTTGGCCCCAGGATCAGCGCGACGTCGACACCAATGCCGACCACTCTGACAACCCAGAGCCAGTCGTGCTGCCACCACGCGCGACCGGGCACCGCCTGAACCGGCACGAGCACCTCCAGCCTCCGTCGGGTTCCCGGCAGAAAAGAGGCCGGCGCCGCCGCCCCGGTTCCCGACCCGGGCGCAACGGCATGACCCGCGGCGGTCAGCCGCGAGCGTTCGTCGCGCTGGCCGCGACGGGTCAGCACGGCCGTGACCGCCTCCGGGCAGGTGGCAACTCCCCGCACGCCGACCCGACCAGCTCGGTCCGGTCCGGGTTCCGGCGAGCGCCGGCGCCGGGTGCGTCATGCTTGTCGCATGGGTGGGGTCTTCATCAACTACCGGAAGGGGCCGCATACCGGTCAGGTGGAGGCGCTGCACGATCGGTTGGTCGAGCACTTCGGCGCTGGCCAGGTGTTCCTGGACCTGTCGATGCGCGCGGGTGCCCGGTACCCGGACGAGTTGCGGGCCAGGGTCGCCGGGTGCGACGTGTTCCTCGCGATCATCCACCCCGGCTGGCTGACCGACGCCGACGCCGACGGCACACCGCGGATCACGCTCAAGGACGACTGGGTGCGGAAGGAGATAGCCCAGGCGCTCAAGCAAGGCAAGACGGTCATACCGGTGCTGCTGGCCAAGGCGACGCTGCCCGGGCGGGACGAGTTGCCCCGGTCGATCCAGGAGATGCCGATGCGGCAGCGGATGCGGATCGCGCAGGGCAGCTGGCGCACCGACCTGAACCGCCTCATCACCGAGATCGAGCAGCACGTCTCACCCTGGACGCCGCCACCGCCGGCCACGCCGGATCGCCCGCCGGAGCGCTGGCCCCGGGTCGCGCTGCTCGCCGTGGCGGCGTCGCTGGCCACCGGCCTGGCGTGGGTGCCGAGCGCCGCCGCGGCACCGCTGGCGGTGTGGTCGCTGCTGGTGATGCTGGCCTGGTTGGTCGCCAACGCGGTCCCGGCGCTGGCCCGCCGGACGGTGTACTCGGTGGAGCGGGCCACCCACCCGGTGCCGGCGGGCCGGTACAACTCCCGGCTGGCGTACCCGCTCGGTCTCGCCTGGCTCGGGCTGTGCGACGCCGCCATCGTCACATCGGGCGGCTCCTGGCTGTGGGCCGCCTTTGTCACCCTCGTCGGGGTCGGCTACCTGGCCGGCCTGGCGCTGCGGGCCGAGGCCGACGAGGACGCTACCGAGGCGAACTGGCCGCAGCTGCCGGGCGACTGTTCGCCGCTGGCTCTGCGCCGTGCGGTCGCCCGCCTCGCCCGCCGGCTCACCGGATGGCAGGCCCCGCTATCCCGCCAGCAGCGCGACCAGGCCGCCTGGGTATTGCAGAATCTCGGCGCCGCGAGTGATCGGCTGCGCGCCGATGCCGGTCGTGACCGGCCGACCTGGCTGCGCGCCGACCACCCCCGGGCCGCCGCGGCACACCTGCTCTGGGTGGCCGGCACCGGCGCCCTCGCGTTGGCCGCCGCGCACGGCCTGCGGGGCTACCTCACCGCCGCGGCCCTCGTCAGCATGGCAATCCTCAGCACCGCCGGCCTCGGCGAAATGACCTACCGGGTCGAGCGCTGGCGACGGCACACTCTCGCCACCGAGATCGACAACCGGCTGTCCGAGCTGCGACAGCTGGTCCACAACCAACACTGACCCCGGCCGACCGGACCGGCCCAGCGACTCAACGGGCGACGGTTCGGGACGGCTAGGTTGTGGCTTCTGGCCCGGCCGGGCCGGTGCCGTGATCCTCGTGCCGAGGAGGGAGGCCGGGTGGGCGACCTGGAGATCAGGCCGGCGTCGGCTGCGGACTGGCTACGGATCTGGCCGTTCTTCGACCAGATCGTGCGGGCCGGCGAAACCTACGCCTACCCGTTGGACCTGACCGTCGAGACGGCTCGGCCGCTGTGGATGGAACAGCCGCCCGGTCACACGGTGGTGGCTGTCGATGCGGTGGGCACGGTGCTCGGCTCGGCCAAGTGGGGCCCGAACCGGCCCGGCCGTGGCGCGCACGTCGCGACGGCGAGCTTCATGGTCGACCCGGTCGCCCGCGGTCGCGGCGTCGGGCGGGCGCTGGGCGAGTTCGTGGTCGAGGCGGCCCGGGCCGCCGGCTACGCCGCCATGCAGTTCAACGCCGTGGTCGAGACCAACACCGCCGCGGTCGCGCTCTGGCGAAGCCTGGGCTTCCGGGTCATCGGCACCGTGCCCGAGGCGTTCGATTCCGCCGCGCACGGCCGGGTCGGCCTGCACGTCATGCACCTGCAACTCCGCTGATCGGCTACCGCAAGCCGCGGCCGGCCGGCACCGGATGGCCCGACGGAGCGGGCGTGGCGCGGGTCAGGCTGGCTTGCGCGCCTGGATCGCGAACATGACCGGGGTGGGCGTGCCGCCTTCGGTGAACCGGTGGAGGGTCAGTCCGGCGTCGAGGATTGCGTGCAGGAGTTCGGGCAGCGGCCGGTGGGTGGCGCCGACCTTGTCGCGGATGCCCTGGTCGGTCCATGACCGCGTGGTGGTGTAGGTGTCGAGGTAACCGGGGCTGATCAGGACGGCGTCGCGGTCGGTGTGGTCGGCGAACCCGCCGCAGAAGCAGGGGTGGACACCGACATGGAGGAACACGGCCCCAGGCGCCAGCACCCGGCTGACCTCCCGGAGCACGCGCGGGTAGTCGGGCATGTCGGTGTGGGCCATCACGGCGATGACAGCGGGGACGGACCCGGCGCGGATGGGCAGCTGTCGGGCGTCGGCCCGCACGACGGGCAGCCGGCCGGTGGCGTGTCGCAGCATGCCGGTGGACAGATCCACGCCGACCGGCGTCCAACCCAGATCGCGGACCTGCCCGGCGTGCACGCCGGTACCGCAGCCGATCTCCAGGCACACACCGGTACCGGTGCCGAGCAGCGCCCGCACGGCCCGGCCGATGCCGAGCGGATCGGCGCCGGCCTGACGGGCCAGGAACTGCTCCTCGTACCAGTCCGCGATCTGGTCGTAGGCCGCCGCATGCCCCATCCCGAACTCCCGTCATCCGCGTCCAGCCCAGTTGGGCACCGGTCCGGTCGCGGGCGCAACGAGGTTCGCCGACAGCGCACGCCACCGCGGCGGAGGTCCGATCCTGGGGTGTGGGTCGGGCACTGTTGCTGGATCTTGACGGGTGCTGCGGCCGTGGCCGGTCGAACACAACCGGACCGCAAGGCCCGCACCCGCGGTCCGGCCGCCGGCCGGGCGCCGGGCCGGGCCGGGCGATCTCCTACGCTGGTCAGGTTTCTGCCGTCGGTGTCGATCTGCGGCTTGGTGACCTCGTCGTAGGGGTAGGCGGGCCTTGCCGGGCGCCACACGATGGGACGGGCGAGATGGCGAAGTACATGATCCTGATCTACGGCGACGCTCGGGCCAGCGCGGAGGTTGACGATCAGCGCTGAGGTGGCCGCGGCGGTCGCGCAGGCGCACCGCCAGGAATGGGCCCAGGTGTTCGCCAGCACCGCCGCGCTGACCCGGGACCTGGATCTGGCCGAAGAGTGCACCCAGGACGCGTACGTGCAGGCGCTGCGGACCTGGCCGCAGGCCGGCATCCCGGACCGACCAGGCGCCTGGTTGACGACCATCGCACGGAACCGGGCCCGGGATGTGTTGCGGCGGCAGGCGGTGGCGCGCCGTGCGTTGCCGCTGCTCACGCCGGACGAATCCATCCCCGGGCCCGAAGAGGCCCTCGTCGATGACGACCGCCTCCGGCTGGTCACCTGCTGCCACCCGGCCCTGTCCCGCGACGCGCAGGTCGCCCTGACGCTGCGACTGGTCTGCGGGCTCACGACGGCCGAGGTGGCCCGCGCGTTCCTGGTGCAGGAGTCCACCATGGCCGCGCGGATCACCCGGGCCAAGAAGAAGATCGTCGTCGCCCGCATCCCGTACCGCGTGCCGTCCCCGGACGCGCTCGCCGAGCGGGTCGGCGCGGTCCTCGAGGTCGTGCATCTGATCTTCACCACCGGGCATACGGCGCCGGTCGGCGCGCACCTCGTGCGCCGCGATCTGGTGGACAGCGCGATAGGCCTGGCCCGCATGCTGCACCTGCTGATGCCGAACGACGCCGAGATCAGCGCCCTGCTCGCGCTGCAGTTGCTCATCGACGCGCGCCGGGCGGCCCGGGTGTCCGCCAGCGGGCGACTGCTGCTGCTCAGCGAGCAGGACCGGGCCCGGTGGGACACCCGGCTGATCAGCGAGGGCATCGGCCTGCTCACCGAGGCGCTGCGCCGGCACCCGCCGACCGGGTACGCCGTCCAGGCCGCGATCGCCGCCGTCCACGCCGAGGCGCCGACCTGGCAGGACACCGACTGGTCGCAGATCGTCGCGCTGTACGACGTCCTGCTCCGGCTCTGGCCGTCGCCGGTCGTCGAGCTGAACCGCGCCGTGGCCGTGGGCCTGCTCGACGGCCCGCACGCGGGGCTCGACGCGCTGACCCCGCTGCTCGGCAATCCGGCGCTGGCCACCTACAGCTACCTCAGCGCGGCCCGCGCCGACTTCCTCCGCCAGACACACCAGTGGACGCAGGCAGCCGAGGCCTACCAGGAGGCCCTCGCGCTGACCGACAACGACGTCGAACGCGCCTTCCTCGCCGGCCGGCTCGCCGAGGTGCAGGCCCACCGACCAACCTGACCACGGCCGGCCCCGGCGCCGCGCATCCTCCCGACAGAACGGCCGCGGCGTGGTCGAGGCGGCCCGGGCCGCCGGCGTGGCGCAGGATTCCCGCCATGACACACGACGACCTCGCGGCCCACGCACGGGCCATCATCGAGGCGAACCGGTACCTGACTCTGGGCACGGTCGACCCGGACGGCCGCCCGTGGACATCCCCGGTCTACTTCGCCCCCGGAAGCGATGGGGAGTTCTACTGGGTCTCCGCCACCGACGCCAGACACTCCCGCCACCTCACCGAGCGCCCGCAGGTGAGCCTGGTGGTCTTCGACTCCACCGTCGCGCCGTACCACGGCCGCGCCCTGTACGCGGTCGGGGCGGCGCGGGAACTGTCCGGCAGCGACCTCGACCGCGCCCTGGCGGCCTACCCCCGCCCCGACGGCGGCGGCGCCACACCGGTGACCCGGGAGGACGTGACCGCACCGGCCCCGTACCGCCTCTACCAGGCGACGGCGTCGGACCTGTGGGTCCTGTGTCCCCGGGAACCCGGGCAGCCATGCCCGCTGCACGGCCTCGCCAACGACCATCGGGCCCGGGTCACACCGGCCTGAGCTACCTGCGGCGCCGCGGGTACGAGTTCGCTGACGACCGGCGCGTTGGCCGGTCACCCTCACGGGGTTGACCCTCTACCTGGTTGAGCCGGCAGGCTCCCGGGTGTGGCGAGCGACCTGCGCAGCATCGGCGAGATGGCCCGGGCCAGTGGCCTGACCGTCAGCGCCCTGCGGTTCTACGACAGCGCCGGGGTGTTGGTGCCGGCACTGGTCGAGCCCGGGAGCGGCTACCGCCGGTACGCCGAGCACCAGGTTCGGCCGGCCCGGCTGCTGGCCAGCCTGCGCCGGGTCGGCATGTCGCTGGCGCAGATCAGCGAGGTGCTTGCGCTGCTGCCCGATGCCGCGGCCGTACGCCGGCGGCTGGACGAGCATCTGCACCGGTTGGAAGCCGGGCTGGCCGATGCCCGCCGGGAACTATCCCGCGCCCATGCCCTACTCGCAGCCGAGGAGAAGTCTGTGACCACAGCCCGCACCCTGGTGACCATGGCCGCCGCCGACCTGGCCGCCGCCCTGGACACGGTCCGATTCGCCGCCAGCCACGACGCTGAGCTGCCCGCCCTGTGTGGTGTCCGGCTGGAGATCGAGCCGGGCGCGCTGCGGCTGATCGCCACCGACCGGTACCGCCTCGCGGTCTGCGAGACCGCCGCGGTCGCGGTCAGCGGGCCGCCGACGCAGGTGACCGTCCCGGCCGCGTTCGTCGACGACGCCCGGACCCTGCTGGCCGGCGCCGAGCAGGTCACCCTCACCATCGACCCGGCCGCCATCAGCATCGACGCGCCCGGACGGCGGGCCAGCGGGCAGCCATTGCCGTACGAGTTCCCCGACTACCGCCGGCTCCTGCGCGAGCACACGCCACCGTCGGGCGGGCGCCGGATCCCGGTCCAGGTGCCGGCGCTACGGGCGGCGCTGGCACCCGGCGCCGCCCCCCGGGTCACCCGCGAGCACGACGGCAACACCTACGAGGTCGCCGTCCTGGCCGTCGAACCCGACGGCAACCTCGCGGTCGTCGCGCCGGACCGCGACTCGAGCGGGTCTGCCCGGATCACGGTGAACCGCGAGTTCCTGCTCCAGGCACTCGAGGCAAGCGGGCAGGGTCAACTCCTGCTCGAGCTGGACGGGCCGATCAAGCCGCTGGCCATCCGGGTCCCCGACGACGAACGGAACTTCTCCATCCTGATGCCGGTCCGGCCCTGACCGGATCGTCGGGGCGACCTGAAGCCATGGACTGCGTTGCGGCTGCCTTTACGGCCAGCAGGTGCTCCGATACCGTGCGTTACAGACGGCGGGCATGCGGCAGGCCGCCGCCGACTCATGGACTTGTGTCCGTCCGGTCGGATGTGCTTGCCGCGGTGCGGCGGGTGGCGTCCGGCTGGGTGGCGGCCGAAAGGATCCGCGATGCGCCCGACCCTGCCGACGCTCCCGTACCCCCGATGGCGGCTGGTGCTGCCGACCGCGCTGCTGCTTGTCGCGACGAACCTGGTGGTCGCGCCCGCCGGGCCGGTCGCCCAGGCGGCGCCCCCGGACGTGACGGTCACCGTGAACGCCCGTGCGGCGATGGCGACCGTGCCGGACACCGGGCTCGGCGTGAACCAGGCGATCTGGGACCAGGAGCTGGGCAGCACCGCCGTGTCCGGCCTGCTGAAAGACGCCGGCGTGCAGGTGATGCGCTATCCGGGCGGGTCCTACGGCGACATCTACCACTGGGAGAACCACACCGCGCCCGGCGGGTTCGTCGCGCCGGGCACGGACTTCGACACGTTCATGGCTTCGGTCCGCCGGGTCGGGGCGCAGCCGATGATCATCGCGAACTACGGCACCGGCACGCCGGCGGAGGCGGCCGGGTGGGTCCGCTACGCGAACATCACCAAGGGCTACGGCGCCCGGTACTGGGAGGTCGGCAACGAGAACTACGGCAACGGGCACTACGGCGCCAACTGGGAGGCCGACAACCACGCCGACAAGAGCCCGACCGCATACGCCAACAGCGTCGTGGCCTACGCCGACGCGATGAAGGCGGTCGACCCGAACGTACAGGTCGGCGCCGTGCTGACGACGCCGGCCAACTGGCCGGACGCGATCGTGGCCGGCGGCGACGCGGCGACCTGGAACCAGACCGTGCTGTCGATCGCCGGTCCGAAGATCGACTTCGTGATCCTGCACTGGTACCCGGCCGAGACCAGCCCGGCCGACGTGCTGACCAAGCCCGCCCAGCTCGCCGACGCGATCTACCTGCTCCGGCAGCAGATCCAGCGGTACGCCGGCGCCGGTGCCGGCCGGCTCGGCATCGCGGTGACCGAGACCAGCAGCGCGGTCGCCCGGAACACCCAGCCGGGCGCGCTGTTCCTGGCCGACACGTTCAGCACCCTGCTGGAGAACGGCGTGTTCACGGTGAACTGGTGGAACGTCCACAATGGAATCGAACGGGTGTCCACAGTGGCCGGACAGACCGACTATCACGACTGGGGCCTGCTGTCGTCCGCCGGCTGCCTCGACGGCACCTGCGAACCGGCGCTGAATACCCCGTTCGCGCCGTACCACGGGCTGCGGCTGCTGGCCCAGTTCGCCCGCCCCGGCGATCAGTTCGTCCGGGCCGGCACCGACCAGCCACTGGTCAGCGCGCACGCCGCCACCCGGCGCAATGGCGACCTGGCGGTGCTGCTGATCAACAAGGACCCGGACAACGCCCATCAGGTCACCCTCGACTACGCCGGCTTCACCCCGGCGGCAACCGCACCCACCGTGCACTCGTTCGGCGTCGGCGACCCGGCGGTCAGCACCGGTACCAGCGGTACCGCGACCAGCCAGACGCTGGCGCCGTACTCGCTGACCGCCCTGGTGCTGCACCCCGCCACCTCGACCGAGCTCCGCCCGCCGGCCCCCGGCCGGCTCATCGCGACCGCGGTCACCGACCGCACCGCCACCCTGTCCTGGCAGCAGCCCATCCCGCCGCCCGGCGGCCCGGGGTCGATCGGTCTCTCGCCGGTCGTCAAGTTCGAGGTGTACCGGCAGGTCGGCGCCGTCAGCGAGCAGGTCGGTGAGACACCGTCCACCTCGTTCACGGTGGCCAACCTCGAGCCGGGCAGCCGCCATACGTTCAACGTGCTGGCCCGCGACGCCGCCGGCCGGCAGTCGCCGGGCTCGCTGCCGCTGACGGTCACCACCGGCACCCCGGCGGACAGCAACTGCACGGTCCGGCTCACCGACGTGAACAACTGGGGCAGCGGCTTCGTCGGCAGCATCGACATCACCAACCGCGGGGCCAGCCGGCTCGACGGCTGGACGCTGGCGTTCCGCTGGCCGACCGGCTGGCAGCGGGTCGACAGCGGCTGGAACGGCACCTGGACCCAGCAGGGCGCCGCGGTCACCGTCACCAACGCCGACTTCAACCGCACGCTGACCGAGGGCGGCACCGCGAACGTCGGTTTCGTCGGCAACTACGGCGGGCCGAACATCCTGCCGACCGCGTTCACCCTGAACGGCACACTCTGCTCGGCCGGCTGAGCCGGCAGTCGCCCGGTGGCCGGCCCTCGGCCGGCCGCCGGGCTGCCCGGGCGGCCGCCGCGGGCACGAGCGGAACCCCGGGCCCGGTGCTGCCGGGCCCGGTGCTACCGGGTCCGGGTCGGCGGCGGCCCGGCGGCCCCTCGGTGCTCCAGCACCCGCTGCGCGTCCAGGGCCCGGGAGGTCACCGCGCGGGCGACGTCGGTGAGGCGCTCGTTGTGATCCCGGGCGTACCGCCGGAGCCGGGCGAAGGCGTCGTCCATGTCCAGGCCGCCGCGCTGGGCCAGGAAGCCCTTGGCCTGTTCCAGGGCCACCCGGCTGGTCAGCGCGGTCTGCAACTGCTCGGCGAGCACGGCCTTGTCGGCGGCGACCTTCTCCTGCACCAGCGCCACGCTCGCCACGTGCGCCAGCGCCTGACCGAGACTCAGGTCGTCGTCGCTCAGCGCCCCGACCCTGCTGCCGAACAGCCCCAGCGTGCCCAGCACGGTGTCGCGCAGCCGCATCGGCAGCGCGTGCACCGAGGCGAACCCGGCTTCCAGCGCGGGCGGCACGAACTGCGGCCACCGCCGCTCCGCCGCGGCCAGGTCCGGAACGCGCACCAGCCGGCCGGCCCGGAAGCAGTCCAGGCACGGGCCCTGGGCCCGCTGCAACTGGAGGATCTCCAGGTTGCGGGTGCGCTCCGAGGAGGCCGCCACGACGTGCAGTACGCCCAGCGGATCGGCCAGCAGCAGCCCCGCCGACGCCACGTCGAGCAGCTCGGCGCAGTCGCCGGTCAGGCCGTTGAGCAGGTCCACGACGTCATAGCCCTCGGCGAGGCTGTTCGCGACCGAGACGAAGGCCCGCGTCACCCCGCGCTCCCGGTCCACGCTCACTATGTCTCCTGGTTCGCTCCGGCCGGCCGCCGAGTCGACGCCTTCCCGCCGCGACGCGCTGGGCGGGTCGCGGCGGTCCAGGCGCCGCCGCGCCCGACCTGCGCTCACGACGACGCTCCCGGGCCGGCCGGACCGGGCCACGATCCGTCGCGGCGCAGCACCAGCCGGCGTTCCACGATCTGCCACGCGACCTCGCTGGCGGTCAGGCTCTGGGTGAACGCGTACGCCCGCAACCGCAGCAACGCCTCCGCCGCGTCGACGTCGAGGTCCGCCATGATCATGCCGGTCGCCTGGTACACCTCGACCCGCTCCAGCGACGCCAGCTCCGACGCCGCGCCCCGGCCACCGGCCGTGCCCTCCGCCTCGGCCACCCAGTCGACGTCGGTGGCCAGCAGATCCAGCAGCGGCAGCGCCGCCAGCTCGGCCGCCAGCAGCCCACCGGCCATGCCCTCGCCGGCGAGGGACCCGGGCGAGTTCCGGAACAGGTCGAGGGCGCCCACCGCCGCCGTCGTGACCAGCACCGGGAGGGCGAACACCGCGCGCACCCCGGCGGCCAGCACCGCCTCCGTGAACGCCGGCCAGCGTGACTCGTCGCGGAGCCCCAGGTTCGCCACCAGCACCGGCCGGCCGGACGCCACCGCGTCCAGACACGGCCCCTCGCCGAACGTGAACTGATACTCGTCCAGCCGGCGGCTCAGCCAGCCGCTGGACCCGAACGTGCCCCGGCTCGCCCCGTCGTGGACCACCGAAATCGCCGCGCCGTCAACCTGCAGCAGCTCCACGCAGGCCAGGCACAGCCGGTCCGCCGCGGACAGGCCGCCGCCGGCGACCGCCGCCCCCAGACCGGCCCGCATCCGCTCCGGAGAATCCACCGACCCCACCTCTCTGGAGCCGGCCGGCACCATCCAGCCCACCCGCCGGGGCATCCCGGCCCCATCCGAACCGTACGCGAGGCCCTCGCCAGCCACGACCCGGCACGTGCCGGGGGGCTACCCGCCCGACCCGTCGCCCCGGTACCCCGTGACCACCTGGCGGGGCCGTCCGCCGCGGCTGTCCCGGCGCCGGGGCCGGTGCATCGGATATGGTCGGGAGGTCGGTGGCTCGTCCCGGGCCCCGTGGTCCCGCACCTCCGCTGGGCCGCCCGGGGGTTCTACCGCCACCGACGTGGGTATCACACCCGAGCCGCTCCAGATCCCGGCGGTCGCCGAAGCGCCCAGCGCCCCGACCACCAGGGATCCCCGTTGACACACGACCAGGCAATTCGCCCAGGCCCAACGCCGGCCTGGCTGGCGACGAACCACCTGTCCGCGGACGAACTGCCGACCGACGAGCCGGCGACGACCGCGACGTGCCGCGGATCGGACTTCGCCGAGGTGTGCCGCCGGGTGAAGGAGGCCGGGCTGCTCGCCCGCCGGCCCGTCTACTACACGGTGAAGATCGCGCTGACGGCCGGGCTGCTGATCGCCGGCTGGGTCGCGTTCGTGGTACTCGGCCGGTCGTGGTGGCAGTTGGTGACCGCGGTCGTCCTCGGCGTGCTGTTCACCCAGGTTGCGTTCCTCGGCCACGACGCCGGTCACAAGCAGATCGTGCGAACCCGCCGCGGCAGCTACGTGCTCGGCCTGTTGCACGGCAACCTGGCCGTCGGGCTCAGCTTCGGGTGGTGGGTGGACAAGCACAACCGGCACCATGCCCACCCCAACCAGGAGGGCAGTGACCCGGACATCGGCACCGGCGCGCTGGTGTTCATCCCGGGGGAGGCCCGGCGGCATCGCGTCACCCGGCTGCTCACCCGGGCGCAGGCGTACCTGTTCTTCCCGCTGCTCCTGCTCGAGGGCCTGAACCTGCATGTGGCCGGCCTGCTGGCGCTGCGCGAACGGCCGCCCGGCCGCCGGGCGGTGGAGGCGCTGCTGCTGGTCGCACACCTGGCCGGCTACCTGATCCTGGTGCTGGTCGTGCTCAGCCCGCTGCAGGCGCTCGCGTTCGTCGCCGTCCAGCAGGGCGTCTTCGGCCTCTACATGGGCTGTTCGTTCGCCCCGAACCACAAGGGGATGCCGATCCTCGGGCCGGACAACGACCTGGACTACCTGCGCCGGCAGGTGCTGACCTCCCGCAACATCCGCGGTGGGTGGTTCGTCGACACGGTGTTCGGCGGGCTGAACTACCAGATCGAGCACCACCTGTTCCCGAGCATGCCCCGACCCAGCCTGCGGCGGGCCCAGGCGGTTGTCCGGCAGTTCTGCCACGAGCGGCGGATCTCCTACCGGGAGGACTCCCTGTTCGGCTCGTACCGCGAGTCGCTGCGGCACCTGCACGCGGTCGGCACGCCCGGCGGCCCGGACAGCCGAGCATCCGCGGGCGGCTCCCGACCGGACGTCCACCCGGCTCCGCCCGCCCCGGCAATCACCGGGTAAGGAAGCCGCGAAGGCCGTGCCTGGCTGCGACAATGGCGGCGGCGGGCAGTCATGACCGTGAGCTGGATCGCACGCTTGTCCGGCATACCGCCCCGACGTGGGGGTATCCGCCAACCGGTGCCGCGCTGGGCGGTGCCGGGGTCCGGTGGAGGTGCCCGGTGCGGGCGGTAGAGGTCCGGGACGTGTCGCGACTGGCGGACAGCACGCTGCGTGCCGCCACGTCCGGGTTGTGCGAACTGCAGCGGGACGCCGCCGGTCGGGTGTTCGGCGCGATCGGACCGGCCGCGGCGCCGGTCCAGCGTGGCCACGAACTGGTCGCCGCGGCCGTGTACGGGCTCGTCGGCGGCGCGTTGGGCGGTGGTGCGCGGCTGGCCGGCCTCGCCGCGGCCCGGACCGCCGCGGCGAGGGCCGCCGCGGCCGGCGACCCGGAGCAGTCATCCGCCACCCGCAAGACGCTGGCGGTCCTGAACGGCCTCTACGGGGACATGCTGGAGCGCGCCGCGCCCAGCCTTGCCGCGCCGATGGCGATCCGGCGGAACGCCCGCGACGTGCCGGCCGACCCGGCCGCCCTGGCCGCGGCGTTCCCGGGCGCCACCGGCAGCATCGTGGTGTTCCTGCACGGCCTCACCGACAACGAGGACGCCTGGGGGTATCACGCGGAGCGCCACCACGGCGACCCGGGCGTCACCTACGGCAGCCTGCTGCAGCGCGACCTGGGTATGACCCCGGTGTACCTGCGGTACAACACCGGCCTGCACATCTCCGACAACGGGCGCCGGCTGGACGAACTGCTCGCCCGGCTGGCCGCCAACTGGCCGGTGCCGGTCCGCGACATCACCCTGATCGGCCACTCCATGGGCGGTCTGGTCGCCCGCAGTGCCCTGCACCAGGCCGGCGGCACCCCCGGCGGCCGGTCCTGGACCCGCCTGGTCCACGACACGATCAGCCTCGGCACCCCACACCTCGGCGCACCGCTGGAACGCGGCGCGCACCGGCTGACCGGCCTGCTCCAGCGGCTGCCCGAAACCCGGCCGCTGGCCCGGGCGCTGGCCGCCCGCAGCGCCGGCATCAAGGACCTGCGGCACGGCACCCTGGTGGCCGCCGATTGGCAGGACCGGGACCTGGACGCGGCCGGCAGTTGGCCGCACACGCACGTACCGCTGCACCAGGGCGCCCGGCACCATGTCGTGCTCGCCACCCTGGCCCGCAATCCCGACCGGGTGGCGGCCGGGCTGGTCGGCGACCTCATGGTCTCCCCGCGCAGCGCCTACGGCGACACCGGGGACGCGCGACGGCTGGCCTTCCCGGCCGGTCACGTCCGCCGCGTCGGCCGGATCCACCACCGCGACCTGCTCAACCACCCGCTGGTCTACCAGCAGCTGCGCGACTGGCTGACCGGCACCGCGACTGGCTGACCGGCACCGCGACTGGCTGACCGGCACCGCGACTGGCTGACCGGCACCGCGACTGGCTGACCGGCACCGCGACTGGCTGACCGGCACCGCGACTGGCTGGCCGGCACCGCGACTGGCTGACCGGCACCGCGACTGGCTGGCCGGCACCGCGACTGGCTGGCCGGCACCGCGACTGGCTGGCCGGCGCCGCGGCCGACTGATCCGGGCCGCCGGTCCGGCCGCGCGATGCCAGCGTCCCCTCCCGCCGGCTGATGGGCGGACGCCGGCCGGATGACCCGGGAGTTGACGCGACGGCGGCGGCTCAGCCAGGCACCGCCACCCGGGTGGGACGGATGACCCGGGCGTACGCAGCCTCGATCTCCGTGGCGATCTGGGGCCAGCCGTACCGGGAGCGCGCCCGGTCGAGGCTGGCCGCCCGATAGGCGCCGAGCTCGGCCGGTGTGTCCAGCAACTGGCGGACCGCGGCGGCCAGCGCTGATGGGCGGTTGCCGGTCACCAGTCGCCCGGTCACGCCGTCCAGGACAGTGTCCGCCAGCCCACCGGCCGCCACGGCGACCACTGGAACGCCGGTCGCCATCGCTTCCACCACAGCCGCTCTGGGCGGCTCGTCCCGCTGCGGGCAGACCATCAGGTCGGCGCTGCGCAGCAGCGCGGCCAGGCCGGCGCTGCCGACCTGGCCGGCCAGCGTGACCTGGCCGGCGACGCCGTGCCGGGCCGCCGTCGCCCGCAGCCACTGCGCCGCCGGGTCGGCAGCCAGCGCCGTGGCGGCCGGACCACCGACGATCACCAACTCGACGTCCGGGACCTGGCGCAGCGCCGCGATCGTGAACTCGTGGCCGCTACCCGGGGCAAGGCGCCCGACGCTCACCAGTCGACGCCGCGAGGTGGGCCGGTCCGCCACCGGGCCGATCGGGCTGAACTGCTCGGTGTCGACCCCGTCGGGCACGACCAGCGCCGCCCGCCGCGGCAGGCCCAGGACCATCAACTCGTCCACCTCGCCGGCCGAGGTGGCCACCACCAGGTCGACGGCACGGCTGATCGCCGCCTCCAGCCGGATGCGCTCGGCGAGGTCGGCGCCGGCACCACCGGGCCGGCGCCGCTGCACCGAGCCGAGCCCGTGGAACGTCTGCACCACCGGGACCGGAGACGATCGCACCGCCGCGAGCGCGGCCAGCCCGTACAGCCAGAAGTGGGCATGCACGACGTCCGGCGGATCGGCCGCCCAGTCGGCTGCCAGCCGGCCACCGAACTCCCCCATGTGCCGCAGCGCCCGGTTGCTGCCGATCCGGGCCGGCGGGCCAGCCGGCAGGTACACGACCTCCAGCCCGGGGCCGACCGGCAGTCTTACGGGCGGCCCCGGCCGATCCAGCCGCGAATACAGCCGGATGCGGTGCCCGCGCGGTGCCAATGCCCGGGCCAGGTCGGCTACCTGGCCGCTCGGGCCACCGCCGGCCACGAGTGCGATGTTCACCATGAAAGCCCGCCCACCACACGCCGATGGACGGCGGATAGTCCGTCGCCGGGCCGTACGAATGCGGGAATCATTTCCAGCACCTCCGAGTGCGAGTCGACTCGGGCAGGTGCCTAGGCTGCACAAGCACATATCCCTACCGGGAGACCTATCCACTGGCGCGCGTCCGCCAAACCCGCGAGCGACCAGCTCACAGCTGCTCGATGGGGGAAGTCGGTGTCCGGTTCGCCCTTTTGCGTCGGGAGCGGTACGGGGCGGTACCATCACCGTTGGTGAATGTCCTGGCCCGGAACAACGTCCTGGTTTCAGGCCGTCCTGAGGGTCAGCCGATGTTGTTCGCGCACGGATTCGGCTGCGACCAGCAGATGTGGCGATTTGTCGCCCCGGCCTTCGCCGACCGGTACCGGATCGTGTCGTTCGATCACGTCGGCGCCGGCGGTTCGGACCTGACCGCCTACGACCCGGCGCGGTATTCGACGCTGGATGGCTACGCCGACGACGTGCTGGCGATCTGCCGCGAGCTGGACCTGACCGGGGTGGTGTTCGTCGGGCACTCGGTCAGCGCGATGATCGGTGTGCTCGCCGCGATCCGGGAGCCGGACCGGTTCGCCGCGCTGGTCCTGATCGGCCCATCCCCCCGCTACATCGACGACCGGGAGTACGTCGGCGGGTTCAGCGCCGCCGACATCGACGAACTGCTGGAGTCGCTGGACAGCAACTACCTCGGCTGGTCGAGCGCGATGGCTCCGGTGATCATGGGCAACCCGGACCGGCCGGAGCTGTCCACCGAGCTGACCAACAGCTTCTGCCGGACCGACCCGGAGATCGCGAAGCGGTTCGCCCGGGTCACGTTCCTGTCCGACAACCGGGCCGATCTGGCGAAGGTGTCCGTCCGCAGCCTGGTCCTGCAGTGCTCCGAGGACGTGATCGCGCCGCCTTCGGTCGGTGCGTATGTGCACCGTGAGCTGCCCGACAGCGAGCTGGTCCGGCTCGCCGCCACCGGCCACTGCCCCAACCTCAGCGCCCCGGCCGAGACCGCCGCGGCGATCGAGGCCTTTCTCTAGTGGACGTCCCGGTGGCCTTCGCCGCTGAGCTCCCGCCGGCACCGCCGCCGGTTGACCCGGCCGGGCTGGCCGGGGTGCTGCAGGACAGCGCGGAGGACCTGTTCGACAACGCGCCCTGCGGCTACCTGTCCACGTTGCCGGACGGCACCATTGTCAAGGTCAACCAGACGCTGTTGACCTGGCTCGGGTACGGCCGGGCCGAGCTCGTCGGCCGGCGGCTGTCGAGCCTGCTGGGTGCCGGCGACCGGATCTACTACGAGACGCACTACGCGCCGCTGCTGCGGATGCAGGGCACCGTCCGCGAGATCGCCGTCGACCTGGTCCGCGCCGACGGCACCCGACTCCCGGCACTGCTGAACTCGGTGCTGCGCGCCGACCCGGCCGGCGCACCGGTCGCGGTCCGCATGACCATCTTCGACGCCACCGACCGCCGCGCCTACGAACGTGAACTGCTGCGGGCCCGCCGGCAGGCCGAGGAGTCCGAGGCGAGGGCCCGCGAACTGGCCCGGATCCTGCAGCAGAGCCTCATCCCGCCGGCCCTGCCCGAGATCCCTGGCCTCGATATCGCTGCCCGCTATCGACCGGCCGGCAACGGGGACGAGGTCGGCGGCGACTTCTACGACGTGTTCCAGACCGGCCGCGACGACTGGGTGATCGTTGTCGGCGACGTCCGCGGCAAAGGCGCCGCCGCGGCTGCCGTGACCGCGCTGATCCGGCACACCGTCCGCGCCGCGGCCATCCGGGTCCGCCGCCCCAAGCTGGTCCTGGTCCAGCTCAACCAGGAACTGCTCCGCCAGCGCGAGGAGCGGTTCTGCACGCTCGTCTACGCCCGGGTCCGCCGCGACCGGCAGGGCCGCTTCCGGCTCACGGTCGCCGCCGCCGGGCACCCGCTCCCGCTGCGCTACTCCACCCGCCGCGGTCTGGACGTCCTCGGCCGGCCCGGCACCCTCCTCGGCGTGCTGCCCGCCCCGCGCCTGCAGGAGAGCAGCACCTACCTCGACCCCGGCGACGCCGTCCTGTTCTTCACCGACGGCGTCACCGAAGCCCGCCACAACGGCGAGTTCTTCGGCGATGACCGCCTCGCCGCCAGCTTCGCCGCCGGCGGCACCGACCCGGCCGCCAGCACCGTCGACCGCATCGGCGCGGAGGTCACCGACTTCCAACACGGACACCCGCGCGACGACATCGCCCTGCTGGTACTGCGGGCCCCGGCTGGAGACCCGGCTCGGCCCGTCCCCGGCGGCGCGGCCGAAGGCCCCTGACCGGGAACCCCCGCCCGCCCGCGCGGGTCGGGTCGCCCGGCGGCGGTGCCGCGATATCGGCTGGTACCGCGGCTGGCCGGGCTCTACGGTCCACGGTTGTGCAGGCGGCTGCGGCGGTGGTTGTCCGGGTGGTGCCCGGGGTGCACTGGCATGTGCTGGACGACGACGAGGTCGCCGGCCGCGCGCATGCCCTGTACCGGCCGGACAACCGGGTGTTCGTGAGCGTCGACACCTGGCGGGAGGACGTCTTCGCGATGCTGGTCGCGGCGATCGTCGAGGACCTGCCGGTGGACCTGCGCACGATCGTGGACATCGACGATCCCGCCGAACTGGACCGCTGGTCGGCGGCCGGCTTCCGGCCCAACCGGCACGAGGTCGCCTACCTCGTCCCGACCGCCCCGCCGGCCACCGGCCTGCACGCGGCGCGGCTGCCGGCCGGTTTCACGCTCATCTCCGCGGCCGTCGCCGACATCGACCGGCTCCGGGCCCTGGATGAACTGCTGCGTGACGACGTGCCCGGCAGCGACGGCTGGGTGAACGACCCCGACCAGTTCGCCGCGGACACCGTCGATCCGGCGCTGTTCGATCCGGCCACCTACCTCGTCGCCGTGCACGACGCCAGCGGCCAGTACGCCGGGCTGGTCCGGGTCTGGGGCCGCCGCCAGCACGCCCGGCTCGGCCTCGTCGGCGTCCGGCGACCCTGCCGGCGCCGCGGCCTGGCCCGCGCCCTGCTGGCCGCCGCCTTCCCGGCAGTGCACGCCCGGGGCATCACCGACGTCCTGGCCGAGGCCGACGTCAGCAACACCGCGTCGACGGCGCTGCTGACCGGCATCGGCGCCCGCCGCATCGGCGGGTCGGTCGAACTCCTCCGCCCCGGCACCGCCGAACACTGACCATCGCGGCCACCGCCCCCGGGTGCCCCGGCCGGGACCGGGGTGGTCAGCGTGCCATCGGGCCGCCGGACCAGGCGGCCGGTGCGCCGGCGGCGGTGCGATCCCGCCGGGCCGGCCCGGATCGCAGCGCGGGGTCTCGGCGACCGGGTCGCCGTGCGATTGACGTCGGTAACATGAATTCCTCTCGGCGCGCCTGGCGTGCTGGTAGCTGCCTGTGGATGCGTTGAGAGGGTGCGGGCGGGGTGTTGCCGGAGAAGTTGTCGGAATGTTGCCGGGGCCCGGCCGCCGGCCCGCGGCACACGTTTCATGAGTGATCCGGAGCGGGTCGGGTGGGTGTGAGCTTGCGGCTGCTCGGCCCGGTTCAGGTGTGGGCCGGGTCGACCCAGGTGCCGGCGGGCCCGCCGCGGCAGTGCGCGGTGCTCGCCGCGCTGGTCGTCGACGCCGGCCGGTTGGTGCCGGTGGACGTGCTGGTGGACCGGGTGTGGGGCGAGGATCCACCGGCCCAGGTGCGGCGGACGCTGCATGCGCACATCACCCGGGTCCGGCGGACCGTCGAGCAGGTCGGCGCGGTGGACGGCCGGCCGATCGGGGTGCTGCGCCGGTCCGGTGGGTACCTGCTGGACGTCGACCCGGACCAGGTCGACCTGCACCGGTTCCGCCGGTTGACCGCGCAGGCCCGCACGCTCGGCGCCGACGACGAGCAGCGGCTCGGGCTGCTGCGGGCGGCGCTCGGGTTGTGGCGGGGGGAGCCGCTGGCCGGGGTGACCGGCGAGTGGGCCGACCGGATGCGCCGGTCCTGGCGCCCGGAGCAGGTGGCTGCCGTGGTCGCCTGGGCGGATGCGGAGCTGCGGTCCGGCGACCCGGGCGCGGTGCCCGGGCCGGTCCGTGAGCTGGCCGAGGAGCAGCCGCTGGTCGAACCGCTCGCGGCCGTGCTGATGCAGGCGCACGCCGCGGCCGGTCGCACGGCCGACGCGCTCGCCGTGTTCGCCGGCATCCGGCGCCGGCTGGCCGCCGAGCTGGGCGCCGACCCCGGCCCGGAGCTGCGGGCCCTGCACCAGGCGCTGCTCCGGGGCGAGCACCCCGCGCCACCCCGGGCCACCGCGCCCGCGCCGGCGTCCGCCCCCGCCCCCGTGCCGGCGTCCGCCCCCGCGCCGGCCGCCCCGGCGCCGGTGCCGGCCCAGCTGCCGGCCGACGTGCCGGGGTTCACCGGCCGGGCCGCCGAGCTGGCCTGGCTGGACGGGCTGCTCGCCGGCACCGGCACCGAGGCGCCGGCGGCGGTGCTGGTCACCGTGGTGTCCGGGACCGCCGGGGTCGGGAAGACGGCGCTGGCCGTGCACTGGGCGCACCGCGTCGCCGACCGGTTCCCGGACGGGCAGCTGTACGTGAACCTGCGCGGGTTCGATCCGGGTGGGCAGCTGGTGGAGCCGAGCCGGGCACTGCGTGGGCTGCTGGGCGCGCTCGGCGTGCCGGCGCGGCGGATCCCGGCCGACCTCGACACGCAGGCCGCGCTCTACCGCAGCCTGCTGGCCGGCCGGCGGATGCTGGTGCTGCTCGACAACGCCCGGGACGCCGAACAGGTCCGCCCGCTGCTGCCCGGCGCGCCGACAGCGGTGGTGGCGGTGACCAGCCGCGACCAGCTCGCCGGCCTGATCGCGGACGGCGCCCACCCGTTCGCGCTGGAGCTGCTGCGCGGGTCGGAGGCGCGCGAGCTGCTCGAACACCGGCTCGACCCGGTCCGGATCGCGGCCGATCCGGACGCGGTCGAGCAGATGATCACCGCCTGCGCCCGGTTGCCGTTGGCGCTGACCATCGCCGCCGCCCGGGCCGCGATCCACCCCCGCGCCGCGCTCGCCCCGCTCGCCGCCGAGCTGACCCGGGCAGCCGGCGGCGGACCCGACGCCGGCGAGGTCATCGGCCGGGTCCGGGCGGTGTTCTCCTGGTCGTACGCGGCACTCCCGGCTGGCGCGGCGCGGCTGTTCCGGCTGCTCGGCCTGCATCCGGGCCCGGACATCTCGACCGCCGCCACGGCCAGCCTCGCCGCCGTCCCACCGGCCGAGGCCGGCCGGCTGCTGGCCGAGCTGACCCGGGTGGGGCTGCTGGCCGAGCCCACGCCCGGCCGGTACGGCTTCCATGACCTGCTCGCCGGATACGCCGCGGACCTCGCCGGCAGTACCGACACCGGCGAGCAGCGGCACGCCGCCGCCGTCCGCCTGCTGGACCACTACACGCACACCGCGTACGCCGCCGACCAGCTGCTCAGCCCGGGCCAGGACGCGCTCCGGCCGGCCCTCGGCCCGCCCGCCGCCGGCACCAGCCCCGAGCGTCCCGCCGACCTGCCGGCGGCGCTGGGCTGGATGACCGCCGAGCAGCCGGTGCTGCTGGCCGCGCAGCGGCTGGCCGCCCGCTCCGGGTTGCCCACCCATACCTGGCAGCTGGCCCGGCTGCTGGACACGTTCCTGGACCGGCGCGGGCACTGGCCCGACCTGGTCGAGGCGTGGCAGGCGGCCGTGGCCGCCGCCGACCAGCTCGGCGACCACTCCGCCGCCGGTGACGCCCACCGCCGGCTGGCCATGGCCGCCACCCAGCTCGGCGAGTACGGCCAGGCCCAGGTGCACCTGCTGCACGCGCTGGAGCGGTCCACCGAGGCCGGTGACCGGGGGGGTCAGGCGCGCGCCCACCGGGCCTTGGGGTATCTGTGGCGGCGGCAGGAGCGGCCCGACCGGGCGCTCGGCCACGCCGAGGCGGCGCTCACCCTCTACCGGGCCACCGGCGACCAGCGCGGCCAGGCGAACGCGCTGAATGCGGTCGGCTGGTACCAGGCCCTGCTCGGCGAGCACACCCAGGCGCTGGCCAGCTGCCGGCAGGCCCTCCCGCTGCTGCAGCAACTCGGCGACCGCGACGGCGAGGCGGCCACCTGGGACAGCCTCGGCTACATCCACAACCAGCTCGCCCAGTACGGCGAGGCCGCCGGCTGCTACCTGCGCGCCCTGGGCGTCTACCGCGACCTCGCCGACCGGTACGAGGAGGCCGACACCCTGAGCCACCTCGGCGACACCCAGGACGCCGCGGGCAACCCCGGGCCGGCAACCGCCGCCTGGCAGCAGGCCCTGGACATCCTCACCGACCTCGACCACCCGGACGCCGCGACCGTCCGCGCCAAGCTCACCCGTGCGCTGGGCGCGGACCTGCCCGCGCGCTGACCCCGCGGCCGCCCGGCGGTCAGGACGCCGGATCCGGAGGGCCGGGGCTGCTGGGCGGATGGTCGAAGGTGACCTCGATGTGCTCGGAGCTCTTGTGCCGCTCGGTGGTCGCGTACGAGCGGTAGGCCCGCTGGTCGGCGGCGGTGAGCTCGACGTCGTCGACGAACACGGTGCGCAGGTTGCGCGGCCACAGGCGTTCGGCCCGGACGGCGTTCACCTCGGCGCACAGGACCAGGGTGAGCGCGCCGAGGTAGATCCACGCGAACAGGCCGAGTACGAGCGCGAAGGTGCCGTAGCTGCTGTTGGCCGTCCGCAGCACGTGCCCCAGGTAGAACGTCGCCGCGGACTGCAGCGCCTGCCAGATCACCGCGGCGGCGATCGCCCCGCCGCGGATCTGCTTGATGGTGACGGCCCGCACCGTGAGTAGCCGGAAGGCCAGCATGAACAGGCCGATGTTGACGATGACGGCCAGCGCCGCGGCGCCGATCCGGCCGGCGGTGCCGACCCCACCGCCGTAGGTCTCGGCGGCCGTGGTCAGCGCGGACAGCACGGTGGTGAGCAGGATCCCGCCGCCGACGATGACCAGCATCAGCAGGCTGCGCAGCCGGGCCATCAGGGGGTTGGGGCGGGAGCCGCGGGGGACGCCCCACACCTTGTTCAACGCGGTCTGCGCCGCCTGTGCGGCGCCGAGCCCGCCGTAGAGGCTGACGACCACGCCGACCGCCACCGCGACCCCGCTGCCCCGCAGCCCGGTGATGTTCCCGGCGATCTGATCGCCGATGATCGGAAACTGGCTCAGCGCGGAGTCGACCACCCGCTGCTGCAGGCCCGGGTCTCCCTGCAGCAGGAAGCCCAGGATCGTGACCATCAGCAGCAGCAGCGGGAACAGCGACAGGAACCCGTAGTAGGTGATCAGCGCGGTCAGCAGGTTGCCCTGGTCGTCGAAGTACTTGTAGACCACCGCCAGCGGCAGGCCCACCGACCGGTGGCGCTGCTGGAACGCGTCGATCCGGTCGAGCACCCGCATCAGCGGCGCCCCGGCCCGGGCCGGATCCCGCACAGCGTCATCCCACCACCCACCCTGACCGTTCGACTCCCCTCTGCCTACCCGCGCCGGGCCCGGTCCGCACCGGTTCAGCCCAGCTTCGCGGGGTTCGCCGGCCGCGGCCGGTCCGCCGGTGGCGTCAGCCGGCTTCGGCCAGTGGCCGCAGGTGGCCGTCCGGGTCGGCGATGATCTGGTCGATCTCGGCGCGGAACCAGGCACCCCGGGCCTGGTAGGACACCTGCCGGGCGATGATGCCGGCGACGTTCGACTTGTTCACCACCAGGCCCGGGGTCTCCAGCCAACCCTGCGGGAGTGCGCTCCGGCCGGTGGCGGCGTCGGCCAGTAGCCGGCCGGCGACGGCGCCCTTGACGTAGTGCTCCGGCGAGACCAGCAGCAACTGCCCGGCCCGCACGGCCTGCAGCGACCGGGGGTCGAGGTCGAAGGCGCCGGCCAGCCAGCGGCCGTGCACGCGGGCCCGGATCGCGGCCAGGTGCCAGCCGTCCGCGTCGCCGGTGCCGAGGAAGGCCAGGGCCTGCGGATTCGCCCGGACCAGTCCGGTCCAGGCGACCAGATTCGCCGGAACATCCTGCTTGGTGTCGAATGGCCCGAGCACCTGCAGGTCTGGCCGGCGCTTGGCGAACTCGTCCCGGATGCCCCGGGCGCGCAGGTCGAGCACCGGGACGCCGGGCGCGTTGTTGCCGATCACCACCGTGCCGCGGCCGGCCGGCAGCCCGGCGATCGCCTGGTCGGCGAGCAGCTGGCCGAGGCGGTAGTTGTCGTTGCCGATGAACAGCTTCACCCCGGAGCCGGGGCCGGGCGGGTTGTCGACGGCGAGCACCGGCATCCCGCGCTTTCCGGCGGCCTGCAGGGCCGGCGCGAACAGCGGGGCGGCGAGGGTGAACACCGCGACGCCGTCGCTGGTCTGGTCGACCAGCTTGTTGAACAGCTCCAGCTCGTGTGGCGAATCGGTCGACGGCGGCCCGGTCGTCACCTGCCGGACGCCGTCGACCTGCGCGACGCCGGCCCGGAAGCCGTCCATCATCTCCCGGGCGAAGTTGAGCTGGGTGTTGGCCACGGCGAACCCGACGATCTTGGGGCCGCTGGCGGCTGGCGTCCCGTCGCCGCAGCCGGCGAGGGTGACCGCGCCGAGGACCACGGCGGCGAGCGCGGCCGGGAGCGGGCGAGCCGACGACGACATGGGTCTCCCTTGGCTACGCGTCCGAGCATCTGGCCTGGGTATCGGCCGGCTCGGCCGCGATCCGACGGAACCGGCCGGCCGGATGGCTAACCCGCGGTCGCCGGGGGCCGATTTCGAGGTCGAGCGGCGGGGCAGGCCGCCGGCCCGACGGCGCGCGGCGGAGCGAGGTGGAGATGCGTCGCAGGTTCGTCGAGTCCCGGGGGGTGGCCCGGACGGCGGTCGCCGGACTCGCCCTCGGCCTGCTGGCGCTTGCCCTGCTGGCCTGGTGGGGCGCGGCGAGCACCCAGCGGGCCACCGCCCAGGTGCGGGCGATGAACGAGGTCAGCGCCGGTTGGCAGCGGCTGTACGACCGGATCCTGGCCATCGACGACGCGCTCGGCGACTACGTGCGGGCCGGTAGTGACATCGGGCGGCGGCCGCTGATCTCCGCGGTCACCGCGGCGACGCAGAGCCTGGACTGGCTGCGGCAGCACCGCGACCCGGACGAAGCCGACGAGGTTTCCGATGTCGGGCAGAGCTTCGCCGGCTACGCCACGACCCTGCAGACGCTGTTCGACGCCGGCCGCCGCGGCGACGTGAAGCAGACGCCGATCCTGATCGAGCAGGCCGCGCTGTCCTCCGCGGCGCTGCACAAGCAGGTCGCCGCCGACATGGAACGCCGCCGGCTGGCCACCGCGGACCTGCTGGACCAGGTGGACCAGGGCGTCCGCCGGCTGCGCAATGCCGCACCGGTCACCCTCGCCGTCGACTCGGTGCTGCTGCTGGTCTGCGCGCTGGTGTTGCTGGGCTACCAGCGCCGGGTCGAGGGCCAGTCGGCCAGCAACCAGCACCAGGCCCTGCACGACTCGCTCACCGGCCTCGCCAACCGGGTGCTGCTGGGCAGCCGGACCGAGCAGGCCATCGCCGCCGCCGGCCGGGCCGGCGCCGGGCCGGTGGCCCTGCTGCTCATTGACCTGGACCGGTTCAAGGAGGTCAACGACACGCTGGGACATCACGCCGGGGACGTCCTGCTGCAGGAGGTGGCGGCCCGGCTGCGCCGGGCTGTCCGCGCCGGTGACACCGTGGCCCGGCTCGGCGGTGACGAGTTCTCCGTGCTGCTGCCCGGCGGTGTCCCGGTCGACGCCCTGGCGGTCGCGCACCGGGTGCTGGCGCTGGTCCGGGAGCCGATCCAGATCGATGGGCTCCCGGTCGAGGTCAGCGCGAGCATCGGGATGGCGGCGCACCCGGCGGACAGCGCCGACGCGGCCGAGCTGCTGCAGCACGCGGACATCGCCATGTACGCGGCGAAGCGCGGCCAGGCCGGCGTGATCTCCTACGACCCGGCCCTGAACGAGCACAGCCGGCGGCACTTGACGATGCTCGCCGAGCTGCGGCAGGCGATCGGCCGGGGCGACCTGATCCTGCACTACCAGCCGAAGGTGCGCGGCCCGGCCGCCGAGCTGTCCGGGGTCGAGGCGCTGGTGCGCTGGCAGCATGCCGAGCATGGCTTGATCGGGCCGGGCGAGTTCATCCCGATGGCCGAACAGACCGACCTGATCGAGCTGCTGACCTGGCACGTCCTGGAGACCGCGCTGGATCAGTGCCGGCGGTGGCAGCAGGCCGGCCGGCAGCTGCCGATCGCGGTCAACGTCGCGACCCGGTGCCTGCTCAACCCGTCCTTCCCGGGTGACCTCGCCACGATGCTCGTCCGGCACGGCGTCAGCCCGCAGCTGCTGACCCTGGAGGTGACCGAGACCATGCTGATCAGCGACCC
Source organism: uncultured Actinomycetota bacterium (assembly GCA_963714145.1). Classification (GTDB taxonomy): domain Bacteria; phylum Actinomycetota; class Actinomycetes; order Mycobacteriales; family CADCTP01; genus JBBWZH01. Next base: position 7,877,854 of record OY970235.1, read on the forward strand.
ACCGCGGATGGCGCAGATGCTCGGCAGCCTGCGGGCACTGGGCGTCCGGCTGTCCCTGGACGACTTCGGCACCGGTTACTCCTCGATGTCCTACCTGCGCGAGCTGCCGGTGGACGAGCTGAAGATCGACCAGAAGTTCATCGCGTCGCTGTGCTCGTCCCGCAGCGACGCGGCGATCGTCCGGGCCGTCCTCGAGCTCGGCTCCAACCTCGGCCTGGACGTCGTCGCGGAGGGCGTCGAGGACGCCGGGACCTGGGCGGCGCTGGTCGACCTCGGCTGCCGCTACGGCCAGGGCTACCACTTCGCCCGACCCATGCCGGCCGAGGCGCTGGCCGACTGGCAGGCCAACCGCCCGGCGCAGGCCACGACGGCCGACCGGTCCAGCCTCGCCGGCCGGGTCGACAACATGCCGAGCAGGTCGTGACGGCCGGCCGGCGGCCCAGCCGTGGCGCGATATCGGCCCGCCGCCGGCGCCGGGCCGGCGCGCGGCGCAGCTGACCGCACGTAATCGGACGGAAACATCGGAGGGTCAGCATTCGAGCATGGCAGCGGCGGCCCGGCAGGTCCGGGTGGGGTGCGAGTTCCGGTACACCGCGGAGGTGGAAACCGCCGCGGTGTTCCAGGTGCAGCCCACCGGTGCGGCGCCGGTGACGGTGCTGCGGCAGGGGTGGGCGGGGGTGCCCGCCAGCAGCCGGCACGACTACACCGACCTCTACGGCAACGGCTGCCAGCGGCTCAGCCTGCCGGTGGGCGAGAGCACACTGCGTTACGACGCGCTGGTCACCGTCCCGGACGCGACCGAGGAGGTCGACCCGGACGCCGCCGAGGTGCCGCCCGCGCGGTTGCCGGACGACGTGCTGTTCTACACGCTGCCCAGCCGGTACTGCCTGCCCGACGTGCTGGGCGACGAGGCGTGGCGGCTGTTCGGCGGCGAGCCGCCCGGCTACCGGCGGGTGCAGGCGATCTGCGACCACGTCAACGGCCACCTGACCTTCGGCTACGGCAGCAGCGGCCCGTCGACCACTGCCGCGGACGCCTACGCCGCCGGCTGCGGCGTCTGCCGGGACTTCGCGCACGTCGCGATCAGCTTCTGCCGGGCGCTTTCGATCCCGGCCCGGTACGTCTTCGGCTACCTTCCGGACATGGACGTCCCGCCGGCGGACGAGCCGATGGACTTCGCCGCCTGGATGGAGGTCTACCTCGACGGGCGGTGGTGGACCTTCGACCCCCGCAACAACGCCGCCCGCAAGGGCCGGGTGCTGATCGGCCGGGGCCGGGATGCGGTGGACGTCGCGATGGTCACCACCTACGGCGGCCCGGTGCTGCACAGCATGCGGGTCTGGGCCGAGGAGGGCACGTGACCGCCGCGCCGCCGCAGCACGACCCGGCCGGCACCGGCACGCTGACCTACCTGCTGCGGCAGCGGTTCAGCTACCACTACGACAACCCGGTCCGGGATCTGCGGCACCGGCTCGTGGTCATCCCGCCGGCCCGGCACGGCGCCCAGCGCCGGCGCCGGCACTCGATCACCATCTCGGCCGCCGCCCGCACCACGCACCGCCGCGACGCCGCCGGCAACACGGTCACCCGCGCCCACGTCCCGCTGGTGCCGGCGGTCATCGACTTCGACGTGGAGGTGGTGGTCGACGCGGTCGGCCCGCACGCCGACGCGCTGCTGCCCGCCGCCGCGCTCACCGATTCGCGGCTGCTCCAGCCGACCAGGCTGACCACCGCCGACGCCGCGATCCGCGACCTCGCCGCGACCCTGGCCGGCCCGGACCGGCTGGCCAGCGCGGACCGGTTCTGCGCCTACGTGCACGACGCGATCAGCTACGCGCACGACGTCACCACCGTCGAGACCACCGCCGCCGAGGCGCTCGCCGGTGGCCGCGGGGTCTGCCAGGACTCCGCGCACCTCATGCTCGCGCTCTGCCGGGCCGCCGGGCTGCCGGCCCGTTACGTCTCCGGGCACCTGCTCGGCGAGGGCGGCACGCACGCCTGGGTCGAAGCCGTCGTCGCCGACCCGGTGGGCGCCCGCGCGGTCGCGTTCGACCCCTGCAACGGCCGCCGGGCCGGCCGTGACTACCTCACGATCGCCACCGGACGCGACTACACCGACGTCGCCCCCACGTCAGGCACCTACTGCGGCACCGCCCGCGGCACCCTGACCGCGACCAAGCAGTTGCGCACCACCGGCTGAGCCGGCCCAGCGACCGGCTGCCGGCAGCGACGAGCGGGAGGGGCCGGCTGGCGGCCCGGCCCCTCCCGCTGGTCGGACCGGGCGCCGGCTACGACACGCGGCGGATGCGCCGGAAGCAGACGGCGGTCAGGGCCAGGGCGACGGCACCGAAGAGCCCGGTCTCGATCCACTGCAGCGGCCAGAAGCGGCTGCCGGGCTGGTAGACGACGTCCTGCCGGTAGCCGAGGCGGCTGATCGCGGCGAAGCACTGCTGCTTAACTCCGGGTGCCTCCTTGCGTTCCGTTATCTCCTGCGCGGTCGGCGGGCTCGGCACGCAGGCGGCGGCCACCTCCGCCGGCAGGCTGGCGACCACGTTGCCGGCGGCGTCGATGGTCCGGTTGCTCAGCAGCCAGCCCTGCGGGTCGGGTGCGTCGACGCTGACGACCAGGCTGTCCTGGTGGAGTTCGAAGCCGTCGATGTTGTCGGCGGTGACCGCGGTGATGGCGTGGGTGGGCGGCATGAGGTGCTCGCGGACCCACAAGGGCACCGCGATCTGGACGGCGATGAAGGCGACCAGCGCGACGGCCATGGCCGCCACCGTGCGGCGCATGACGATTCCCACCGTGACGCCGAGGGCGAAGGCGAACGCCGCGTACCCGATCGGCACGATGCCGCGGGTCTCGAAGAGCGGCGGGGTCAGCCGGGGGATCCGGCCGCCGCTGATCCGGTCCAGCGGGCTGGCCCACCAGGACACGGCCAGCGTGGTCAGCCCGGCGAGGGCCATCGCGGCCAGGCCGACGAGGGTGAGCTTGACGGCCAGCCAGCGGGTGCGGGTGACCGTCTGGGTCCAGGCCAGCCGGTGGGTACCGGCCTCCAGTTCGCGACTGACCAGCGGCGCCCCCCAGAACAGCCCGATCAGCGCCGGCAGGAACAGCACGACGGACGACAGCGCCAGGAACAGCGGCTGGTGGTCGGCGAAGAACCGCTGGGTGAACCGCGAGCAGTCGCCGAGCGTGGTGCAGCCGGCGAGCCCGGTGGAGTAGCTGTGCGCCAGCCGCGGGCCGGTGACGGCCAGGGCGGCGGCGAACGCGGCCAGCGCGCCGACGGCCACCAGGGCCTGCGCCCGGAACTGGCGCCAGGTCAACCAGATCATCGCTGCACCGCCAGGGAGGGTCGGGGGCTGTGGTTGCGGTCGGTGGTGCCCTGGCTGCTCATGTACGCGAGCACCAGGTCCTCCAGGTCGAGCTCGCTGACCGTCCAGGCGGGGTCGTGGATGGTGCTGTTGGTGCGGATCACCAGCGTGGTCTGCCGGTCGGTGTGGCTGGCGGTGACCACGTGCTGGTCGGCCGGGAGGGTGTCGAGGTCGCGGCGGGGGCCGGTGAGCCGGTGGTGGCTGGCCAGCAGGTCCTCGATCTCGCCGGCCACCCGCACCCGGGCCGCGTCGATCACGATCAGGTAGTCACAGACCCGTTCCAGGTCGGCCACCAGGTGCGAGGACAGCAGCACGCTGAGCTCCTGCTCGGCGGCGGCCTCCATCAGGGCCTGCAGGAACTCGCGGCGGGCGATCGGGTCGAGGGCGGCGACCGGCTCGTCCAGGACGAGCAGTTGCGGCCGCTTGGCGATGCCGAGGGTGAGCGCGAGCTGGGCCCGCTGGCCGCCGGACAGCTTCCCGGCCCGCTGGGTCGGGTCCAGCCCGAGCCGCCCGATCCGGTCCTGCGCCAGCGTGTCGTCCCAGGCCGGGTTCAGCCGGGCGCCCAGCCGCAGGTGTTCGGCCACGCTGAGCCCGCTGTAGGTGGGCGTGTCCTGGGCGACGTACCCGACCTTGGCCAGCTGCGCGGCACCGCTGGCCGGCCGGCCGCCGAGCACCTCGATGGTGCCCGCCGTCGGCTCCAGTTGGCCGACCGCCATGTTCAGCAGGGTGGTCTTGCCGGCTCCGTTCCGCCCGACCAGCCCGACGACGCGCCCGGCCGGGATGTCCAGGGTGCAGTCGGTCAGCGCCCAGCGCTGCCGGTACCGCTTGCCTAGCTCGTGCGTGCGCAGGACGGCGGTCACGCTATTTCCTCTCGGGTGCTCGCGCGAAACGTGGCCATGAACAGCGCTTCGATGCTCTCCTCGTCCAGGCCGGCCAGGCGGGCCTTGGCCAGCCAGCGCCGCAGGTCCTGGCTCAGTGGCTGGTGCGCGGCCAGCGAGCCGTCGGTCAGCGTCGCGGTCACGAACGTGCCGAGACCGGGCCGGGCCGCGACCAGGCCCTCGTGTTCCAGCTCGCGGTAGGCCTTGAGCACCGTGTTCGGGTTGATGGCCAGTGCGGCGACCACGTCCTTGACCGTCGGGAGCTGGTCGCCCTTGCGGAGCAGGCCCAGCCGCAGGGCGTGCCGCACCTGGCGGACGAGTTGCTGGTACGGCGACACCCCGGAGCGGGAGTCCAGGTGGAACTCGATCACCCTCAACTCCATTCATCTAGTTAACTAGCACAATAGCTCTCTGGTGACATGGTCTGTCAATCGGCCCGCGCCGCGCCGGCCGACCCCGGGGCCGCCGGGGACGGGTGCCGGCGGCGTCCCGACGGCGTGTCGAGACCGGGAACCGACCGAAAGCACCGACCCAACCCGAACGGGCGCTTTCCGGAAGCCTTCCGGAAATGTCAGGGTGACGTGTCGGTCGGCCGGCGCGATCCCGCAGGTGCCATGACCGCCGACCGCCGGCCGGGGCTGGCATCTTCCGGAGTTGGCCACCCCGTCCCGTCCCACGGACAGGAGGGAACTGCCGTGCTCCAGCTGAGCAACCGGACAGGTCACCGGACCGGCCGGCGAACGCGGTGCATCGCCGCGGTCGCCGCCCTGGCCGTCGTCGCCGCCGTTCCGGCCGCGGCGCCGGCCGCGCTGGCCGACACCGGTGGGGCCACCGCCGGCGCCGGCGCCCGGCCGGACGCGGTGATCCGGATCGACGGCCGGCACCGGCTCCAGCCGATCGACGGCTTCGGGTTCGCCTCGCCGTTCCAGCGCGCCACGCTCATCCGCGGCGACCGCGGACTGTCCCCGGCCAACCAGCGCCGCGTCCTCGACCTGCTGTTCAGCCGCACCACCGGGGTCGGGGCGAGCATCCTGCGGATGGGCATCGGCTCGTCCTCGCCGGCGCCGTACGACCTGATGCCGACGATCCAGCCGACCGACCCGGGCGGACCGAACGCCCGGCCGCAGTACGTCTGGGACGGCGATGACGGCGGCCAGGTGTGGCTGACGCAGCAGGCCAAGGCGTACGGGGTGCAGCGGTTCTACTTCGACGCGTGGAGCGCCCCCGGCTACATGAAGACCAACGGGGACGACCGCAACGGCGGCACCCTGTGCGGGCTGGCCGGCACCTCCTGCGCGAGCGGCGACTGGCGGCAGGCGTACGCGAACTACCTGATCCAGTTCGTCCGGTTCTACCGGCAGGAAGGCATCCGGATCACCGACATCGGCTTCACCAACGAGCCGGACTTCGTCGCCTCCTACGCCTCGATGAACTTCACCCCGGCGCAGGCGGTCGAGATGATCAAGGTGCTCGGGGCGACCATCAAGCGGTCCCGGCTGGGGCTGAACCTGGTCTGCTGCGACGGCGCCGACTGGGCGGACGCGACCAGCTACAGCGCGGCCATCGAGGCCGACCCGGTCGCCGACCGGCTGGTCGGCACCCAGTCCGGGCACGTCTACGGCGGCCCGGCGGACGGCCCGTTCCCCACCGACGACCGCACCTGGATGTCGGAGTGGAACCCGAACGGCAACACCTGGAACGAGGCCTGGGACGACGGCAGCGGCTGGGCCGGCATCACGATCGCGGAGAGCATCCACAACGCGCTCGCGGTGGCGAACAACTCCGCGTACGTGTACTGGACCGGCGCCTCCCTCGGGGCGACCCGGGCGCTGATCCAGGTACCGGCCGAAGGCGACGGGGTCGCGGTGTCCAAGCGGCTGTGGGCGCTGGCCGCGTACAGCCGGTTCATCCGGCCGGGTGCGGTGCGGGTCGCGGCCGAGGCGTCCGACCCGGCGGTGAAGGTGACCACGTTCCGCAACCGGGACGGCAGCACCGTGCTGGAGCTGCTGAACACCGCGACCACGCCGCTGCGGACCAGCGTCGCCGGTACCCCCGGTGGCCGGGCCACCACCTATCTGACCGACGGGACGCACTCGCTGGACCGGCTCGGCACCGGCCGGGTGTCCGGCGGGCGGCTGCCGGTCGACCTGCCGGCCCGCTCGCTGACCACCGTGGTGTTCGGCTGACTCTGGCTGATCTGTCGCCGCCCACACCCCGGCACCCCACCCAGGAATCCGGTGGTCCGGTGACCCGGTACGACCCGGCCGCGGCCGGCCGGGAAACCGACCAGCCGGGGTGTGGGCGGCAGCGACCACAGGAGGTGCGGGATCGCGACGTACTTCGCCGGGACCGACCCGTGCTGGCTGCGGGTGGCGAACCTGGCCGCGCTGGCCGGCCGGACCGTGAGCGTGCTCGGCGACGGCCCGATCGCCGCCACCCTGGCCGCCGAGTCGGCCCGGGCGACCGGCTCGACCGGGCTGGTCAGCACCGGGCAGGTGGCCGCCGGGAGCGCGTTGATCATCGCCCGCCGGGATCTGCTCGGCGGCGATGAGCTGTCCCGGGCTGCCCGGGAAGGCGCCGCGCGGCTCGGCCCGGAGGGGTTCGCCCTGGTCGGCGACGGCCGGACGGCCGTGATCACCGCCGGGACCGAGCGGGGCCTGCTGTACGGCTACTTCCACGCGGTGCGGCTGGGTGCCGCGCTGTGGGGGGATCTGGTGGTGGCGCAGGAGCCGGCGCAGCCGATCCGGATGGTGAACAACTGGGACAACATGAGCGCCGGCGAGCACCTGGGCAGCGTCGAGCGTGGTTACGCCGGTGACTCGATCTTCTTCCGGGACGGGGCGGTCGTCCCGGACCGGGGCCGGATCGCCGACTACGCCCGGCTGCTCGCCTCGGTCGGCGTCAACGCCCTGTCGATCAACAACGTGAACGTGCACCCGGCCGCGGCCCGGCTGCTCACCGACCACCTGGACGATGTCGCCGACCTGGCCCGGATCCTGCGCGGCTTCGGCATCGCGCTCTTCCTCAGCGTTAACTTCGCCGCGCCGGTGCTGCTCGGTGGCCTGCCGACGGCCGATCCGGCCGAGCCGGCCGTGATCGCCTGGTGGCGGGACGCGACCGAGCGGGTCTACCAGCGGATCCCGGACTTCGGCGGCTACCTGGTGAAGGCCGACTCGGAGGGCCAGCCCGGGCCGTTCAGCTACGGCCGCGACCACGCGGACGGGGCCAACCTGCTGGCCGGCGCGCTGCGGCCGTTCGGCGGGACCGTCTTCTGGCGCTGCTTCGTCTACAACTCCCGGCAGGACTGGCGGGACCGGACGACCGACCGGGCCCGCGCCGCGTACGACAACTTCATGCCGATCGACGGCCGGTTCGCCGACAACGTGGTGCTGCAGGTCAAGTACGGCCCGGTGGACTTCCAGGTGCGCGAGCCGGTCTCACCGCTGATCCCCGGGCTCCGGGCGACGAGCATCGCGGTCGAGTTCCAGCTGACCCAGGAGTACACCGGCCACCAGATCGACGTCTGCTACCTCGTCCCGCAGTGGAAGCAGGTGCTGGACTTCGCCGCCGATGCCGACGGTGCCGAGCCGGTCAGCACGATCCTCGCCACCCGGGCGCGGGCGCATGGCCGGGCCGGGTTGTGCGGGGTCGCCAACATCGGCGCCGACCCGAACTGGACCGGGCACAAGCTCGCCCAGGCCAACCTCTACGGCTTCGGCCGGCTGGCCTGGGATCCGGGCCTGCCCGCCGACGAGGTGCTGGCCGAGTGGATCCGGCTGACCTTCCCCGGGTCGCCCCGGGTGCACGCGGTCGTCGGCGACATCCTGCGGGACTCCTGGTCGGTCTACGAGAGCTACACCGCGCCGCTCGGCGTCGGCTGGATGGTGACCCCGGAAGTCCACTATGGACCGAGCGTGGACGGCTACGAGTACTCGCGCTGGGGGACGTACCACTTCGCCGACCGGGACGGGCTGGGGGTCGACCGCACGGTGGCGACCGGCAGCGGGTTCGCCGGGCAGTACCCGCCGGCCCGCGCCCGGCAGTACGAGGCGCTGGAGACCTGCCCGGACGAGCTGCTGCTGTTCTTCCACCACGTCCCGTACACGCACCTGCTGCGCTCCGGAAAGAGCGTCATCCAGCACATCTACGACTCCCACTTCGCCGGGTACGAGCGGGTCGCGGCGATGCTGGCCGGCTGGCGCGGGCTGGCCGGCCAACTGGATGAGGTGGCCTACCGCAACGTGCTGGACCGGTTGGAGCGGCAACTGGACTCGGCCCGCGAGTGGCGGGACCAGATCAACACCTACTTCTGGCGGAAGTCCGGGATCCCGGACGCGCACGGCCGGGTCATCTACTGACTACCGGGTTTGCGGCGGTACCGCGTTCGCGGCGATGACCGCCCGGTACCAGTGCGCGCTCGCCTTGGCGGTGCGGCGCTGGGTCGGGTAGTCGACGTGGACGAGGCCGAAGCGCCGGTCGTAGCCGTAGGACCACTCGAAGTTGTCCAGGAACGACCAGACGAAGTAGCCGCGCAGGTCGACGCCGTCGGCCAGGGCACGGTGCGCGGCGCCGAAGTGCGCGGCCAGGTAGTCGATCCGGCTCTGGTCCTCGACCGTCCCTTGTGGACTCAAGGCGTCCGGGAAGGCGGCGCCGCTCTCGGTGATCCAGAGCGGCACCCCGGGGTAGTCGGTCGCGATCCGGGTCAATGTCGCGTGTAGACCTTCCGGGAAGATCTCCCAGTTCATCGTGGTGCGGGGCAGGTCGCCGCGGACGAACTCGATATCCGGGCTCCACAGCCAGGGGCTGGGCAACCCGGCCGCGGCGGCGGTCTCCGCGGCGGTGCGCCGGCGCAGCACGTGCCGGGTGTAGTAGTTGACGCCGAGCAGGTCGATGGGAGCGCTGATGTCGGTCAGGTCGCCGTCGTGTACCAGCGTTTCGACATCCGTGTGCCGGCCGAGATGCGCGAGCAGGTCAGCCGGGTAGCTGCCGCGGCACACCGGGTCGAGGTAGGCACGGTTGACCAGCGCGTCGATCCGGCTGGCCGCCTCGGCGTCGGCCGGGTCGTCGGTGGCCGGGTAGATGGCGTACTGGTTCAGGGTCAGCCCGACCTGCCGGCAGCCGCCGGCCCGCAGCGCCTGCACGGCCCGCCCGTGCCCGAGCAGCAGGTGGTGCATCGCGGCCACCGCCGCGTGCGGGTCGCGCAGGCCCGGCGCGTGCCGGCCCTCCGCATGCCCGACCATGGCCGAGCACCACGGCTCGTTCAGCGTGGTCCAGATCTCCACCCGGTCGCCGAGGCGCTCGTGCACCGCCCGGGCGTAGTCGGCGAACCGGTCGGCGGTGTCGCGGGCCGGCCAGCCGCCGGCATCCTGCAGTGGCTGGGGCAGATCCCAGTGGTACAGGGTGATCCACGGCCGCAGCCCGTGGGCGAGCAGGCCGTCCACCAGGCGCTGGTAGAAGTCCAGCCCGACCGGGTTGAGCGGCCCGGTACCGGCCGGCTGCACCCGCGGCCAGCCGATCGAGAACCGATAGTACGGCGCCCCCAGCCAGCCGAGCAGTTCGACGTCCTCGGCGGATCGGTGATAGTGATCGCAGGCGACATCGCCGGTGTCGCCGTTCGCTATCGCGCCGGGCACCCGGCCCAGTGTGTCCCAGATGGACGGTCCGCGGCCGCCGTCGGCCGCGCCACCCTCGATCTGGTATGCGGCAGTCGCGGTGCCCCAGCCGAACCCGTCCGGAAACCGCAGTTCGCCGGTCACCGGGTGCCGCCTGCGCGGCCGGCCGCCGCAACCATCCGCGTCGTCGCATCCACCCCCGGAAGCTACCAAGCCCGGGCACGCCGCCCGGCCGCGCCGCCCCGGGGCCGGCGGAGCAGGGCCCGCCGCCCGGATCGGCATCCGCGCCGCCACCGGGTCCAGCCGGGCTACCGCCGGGTCCAGCCGGGCTATGCCGGGCGGCCGGATTCCGGCCCGCGCGGGCCAGGTCCGGCCGGTAACGGTGCTGCCGATCGCCCGGGCCGGCCCGGCGGTCCGCAGTGGACGGCCACAGTGGACTAGGCCGGGCGCCGGGCCGGAGCGGCCGGGCAGCCTGACCCTTGCGGGCCATCTTCGGATCATTCTCCGGGTCGGTGGCAACGGCCGGCCACCCGATCGGCACAGGATGGTCACCTGGCCGCACGGGGGTGTTGCCTGGCGGCACGGCCTGCCCACCCCCGCCCCGGCCGGGGTAGTGCTGGTGACCAGCCCTATCGGCCAGCGGACCGGAAACCTGGGGGGAAGTGCATGACCGCATCACGCCAGCGACTGCTCGGCGCCGCCGCGGGCGGAATCGCTGCCGTGGGCGAGATCACCGCCGTGGGCGGGATCACCGCCGCGGGCGGGATCGCCGCCGGCGACGCGATGCGGCTGCCGACCGCGGGCCCGACGTCGGGCCCGCCACCACGCTGACCTCCACCGCGGCGCATTCGCCGGTCTGAGCGCCCGGCCACGACCGGCCCCGCACCATCGACCTGGTCAGTTCATCCATGAGTTCCCTCGACGCGCGCCTGCCTGACCTCATCCAGGTCCGGCAGCGCACGGCCGCGACCACCGGTCCCCCGCCGGTGACCGCCAACGCGGCCCGGCTGATCCGGGTCCGTCGGCGGTTTGTCGCGGAAGTCCCGGCCGCCTGCTAGGCGGCCGGTTTGAGCGCCCGGCGGCGGTCCTGCCCCCACAGGGCCGCCGCCGGTGTCGCGCAGCCCGGGGCGCCGGTCGGCGGCAGCGCACGATCCGCCGGCGCCGGCCCCGGCGGGCGAACCGGCCCAGCGGGCGAACCGGCCCAGCGGGCGACCGGTCCCAGCGGGCGACCGGTTCCAACGGGCGACCGGTTCCAACGGGCGACCGGTTCCAACGGGCGACCGGTTCCAGCGGGCGACCCGGTTCCAGCGGGCGAAGATAGGGGTCCCGGTTCGCCGCAGGATGGTTGACACCTGCTGGTTGCCGCCCGTAGCGTTCTGGTCAAATCTAGTGATGGTGTGGGAAGCCGGTGAGAATCCGGCACGGTCGCGCCACTGTGGACGGTCCGCCGCTGGGCAGGGCCGGAAGTCAGACCCCAGGCCGTCACGGACACCGCCGAGCGGGACGCGAGATCCCAAGGAGGTTCGTCGACATGGCCCAGGCAGCCGTTCTGCCCACCCCGGTCGAAGCCCCGATTCCAGTAGCGATCCCGATGCGGCAGTTGCTGCCGTGGGCGGTCTTCGGGGTGCTGCTGGCGCTGGTCGCGCTCTACTTCGTCGGTGCCGAGCAGGGCGCCACCTCGATCATCGGCGGCCACTACGTGCATGAGTTCCTGCACGACGGCCGGCACCTGCTCGGGTTCCCCTGCCACTAGCCGCCGCAGCCCAGACGATGGCACGCACCCTGCTGGTGCGCGGAATGCTCGTCGGCGTCGTCGCCGGCGTGCTCGCGTTCCTCTTCGGCAAGCTGGTTGGTGAGGGCCCGATCGACGCGGCCATCGCCTTCGAATACGCGCACCAGGCACCCGGCACCGACGATCCGGAGATCGTCAGCCGGACCATCCAGTCGACCCTCGGGCTCGGCGTCGCGGTGCTGATCTACGGCAGTGCGCTCGGTGGCATCTTCGGGCTGCTGTTCGCCTTCGCGTACGGCCGCCTCGGCCGGCTCGGCGCCCGCCCGATCGCGTTGCTGGTCGCGATCTTCGGGTTGGTCGCCGTCTACCTGGTGCCGTTCCTCAAGTACCCGGCCAACCCGCCGTCGGTCGGCGAGCCGGACACGATCGCGCACCGGTCCCAGCTGTACTTCTCGATGATCGTCATCTCGGTCGCGGCCGCGATCGCCGCGATCGTGCTCGGCCGGCGGCTGCTGGCCCGGTTCAACGTCTGGGACGCCGTCCCGATCGCGGTCGCCGGCTACGTCGTGGTGATCGTGCTGGCTTGGCTGATCATGCCGACGGTGAGCGAGGTGCCGGCGGAGTTCCCGGCCACCGTGCTCTGGCGGTTCCGGGTCGCCTCGCTCGGCACCCAGGTGGTGCTCTGGGGCACCTGCGGGCTGCTGTTCGGCGCGCTCACCGACCGCAGCCTCCGCCGCGGCGCCGCCGCCGCCCGCCCGCAGCCCGTCCCGGCCGGGTGACTCCGGCCGACCTGGAACCCGACCCCCAGCCCGGCTCGGCCGCCCAGCCGGGTTCGGATCCTCAGCCCGGTTCGGATCCTCAGCCTGGTTCGGGCCCCCAGCCCGGCTCGGGCCCTCAGCCCGGCTCGGGCCCTCAGCCCGACTCGGGCCCCCAGCCCGGCCCGGCCGGCCTGGCCGGACCGGAACTTCGGCCGGTGGCCGGCGCCGAGGTCGCCGCGGCGCTGCTCCGCGCCGGCGCGACCAACCCGCTGCTCGGCATCGACCTCATCGCCACCCCGGCCGGGCCGGACGTCGATCCGTCTCGGCCCGGCGGGGCGATGGCCGGCCCGGCGGTCGCCGGCACAGCCGGCCCGCGGCCGCCTCCGGACGTCCGGCCGGACGGCGATCTGCCCGCTGGGCCCGGCGCGGCGGTCGGCGATCCGGCCGGTCCCGGGCTGGGTGCCGGGCTGCCCGGGCGTCCGGCGGGGCTGCTGGTCGGGCCCGGCACCGGGCCGGCCGCGGCCGGCGAGCTGGTGGACGCGGTGGCCGGCTGGCTCCAGATCGCCGAGCGGCGGGTGGCCGGGTCACTGGTCGTGCTGGGCTACGCGGCCCGGTTGGTCGGTCCGGCGATCGCGGTGCTGCTGCGGGACGGCATCCTGGTCGACCTGGGGCCGGACCGGGTGCGCTACGACTTCACGCCGGGCCAGGGCTTCCGGCTCGCGCTGACCGGCCCGGCCGGCTGGCGGGGTGACCCGGCCGGGCTGGCCGACCGCTGGTGCCGGGACGTCCTGGACGGGCACCTGGGCGCCGTCCTCGCGTCCGTGCAGGCGGCCGCGCCGGTCGCCACCGGTCTGCTCTGGGGCAACGTCGCGTCCGGCCTCACCGGCGCGCTCCGCTCGGTCGCCCGCGGCGGCGGCGCCCCGGTGCGGCAGTGCTACCAGCTCGGCGCGAACCTGCTGCGGTACGGCCCGCTGGCCGGCAGCGGCGTGCTGACCGCCGACCTCGGCTTCGTCCGGCGCAGTTGCTGCCTCTACTACCGGCTCGACGGCGGCGGCACCTGCGGCGACTGCCCGCTGCGCTGACACACCCGGCCCGGCTCGCCCGTCGGCCCGCCCCGCCCGTCCGGCCCGCCCGCCCGTCCGGCCGACCCGCCCGTCCGGCCGACCCGCCCGTCCGGCCGACCCGCCCGGCCGGCAGGCCCGACGAGCCCGGGGCTCAGGTGGCGGCGGGGAGGGTGACGGTGACGAGGAGACCGCCGTCGTCTCGTGGTTCGGCGTGGACGTGGCCGCCGTGCGCGTGGGTGATCGCCTGGACGATCGACAGACCGAGGCCGTTGCCCGCCGGCGGGGCGACCCGGTCGGCGGGCAGGCGGTGGAACGGCTCGAAGAGGCCCGGGATCTCGTGCCGCTGGACGACCGGGCCGGTGTTGCCGACCTGCAGGTGGACCGTGTCGTCGGGCCGGGTGCAGGTGCTGACGCGGATCCAGCCGTGTTCGGGCGTGTTGTGCCGGATCCCGTTCTCGACCAGGTTCTGGATGAGGCGTTCGAGCAGGACCGGGTCGCCGGTGGTCGGCGCCTCGCCCGGCTGGGTGTGTACGGCGACCGGGCCGGTTGGCAGCCCGGCGGTGACGTGCTCGACGAGGTCGGCGAGATCCACGTAGCTGCGCTCGAGCGCGTCGCGGTCGCAGCGGGCGAGCAGCAGCAGCCCGTCGATCAGCCGTTCGTGCCGGGTGTTGATGGTCAGCAGGGTGCCGCCGAGCTCGTGCAGGTCCGGCGGCGGGGCGTCGGGGTCCAACGCCACCTCCAGCAGCGTCCGGCTGAGGGTGAGCGGGGTGCGCAGTTCGTGCGAGACGTTGGCGACGAACCGCCGCTGGCCGTCGAAGGAGCGGTCGAGGCGTTCCAGCATGACGTCGAAGGTGTCCGCCAGCTGCTTGATGTCGTCGCGCGGGCCGGCCAGGCCGATGCGCTCGTGCAGGCCGTGGTCGGCGGCCGGGGCGTAGGCGATCCGCTGGGCGGTCTCGGTCATCCGGTGCAGCGGCCGCAGCAGCCGACCGGCGACCAGCCAGCCGGCCGCGACCGCGGCCGCGCCGATTCCGGCCACCGCGGCCGCGCCCCAGGCCAGCAGCGAGCCGAGCGCGCTGTCGCGGACCTCGCTGGCGAACGTCTCCAGCTGCGACTGCTCAACGGGATCGCCCGGGGCGGGGAGTGCCGGTGCCGGCGGTTGGTCGCCGTCCGGCGCCAGCACGACGCCGGACTGCTGCTGGCTACTGTGTACGACCTGGGCGGCGCCGGGCAGCTGGCGGGCGACGAGGGCGTACGTCACGCCGAGGATCAGCACGCCGGCCAGCAGGAAGAGGCCGCCGTAGACCAGCGTCAGCCGGGCCCGGATGGTCAGCCGGGCGCCGGCGCCGCGCCGTACCGGGCGCCTCACGGGATCCGGTACCCGACCCCCGGCTCGGTCAGCACCACCGGCGGGTCGCCGAGCTTGCGCCGCAGCTTGAGGATCGTCATCCGCACGATGTGGGTGAACGGGTCCGCGTGCTCGTCCCACGCCTTCTCCAGCAGTTGCTCGGCCGAGACCGCCGCGCCCTCGGCGCGCAGCAGTTCGGTCAGGACGGCGAACTCCTTGCGGGAGAGCGGGACGTACCGGCTGTCGCGGTGCACTGTCCGGTGGTGCGGGTCCAGCCGGATGCCGGCCCGGTGCAGGATCGGCGGCGCGGCCGGGCGGGACCGCCGCCCCAGTGCGGCCACCCGCGCGGCCAGCTCCCGGAAGGCGAACGGCTTGGGCAGGTAGTCGTCCGCGCCGAGGGCCAACCCGGCGACCCGGTCGTCGATCTTGGCCGCGGCGGTCAGCATCAGCACCCGGATCGCCGGCGCGCTACCGGCCAGCGCCCGGCACACCTCGTCGCCGTGGACCACCGGCAGGTCGCGGTCGAGCACCACCACGTCGTAGTCGTTGACGCCGACCCGTTCCAGCGCGGCGCCGCCGTCGTACACCACGTCGACCGCGTGCGCGGCGCGGCGCAGCCCCGCGGCCACCGTGTCGGCGAGCAGCCGTTCATCCTCGACCACCAGGATCCGCATCCGGACATGGTGACCCGCGGCGATGTCAGCTCGCCGTGAAGGGCCCTGCCGGGCCGACCGGTTTGGTGACGGCCGATTGACCACCGGGACCGTAGAACGGTCCGCATGACCAGACACAGTGGACTCATCGCGGCCGGCGGTGCGCTGAGCATCGGCGCGGTCGCGCTGCTCAGCGGAACGACGGCGCCGTCCGTGGGTGCGGTGGGCGCGTCATCGCCGGGTGCGGTGCGATGGCAGCCCTGCCCGCAGTACTCCGACGGGGCCATCGAATCGCTGCGGGTGCAACCGGAGCAGATCCCGCGGTTCCGGGCGCTGCTGGCCCGCCTCGAGTGCGGCACGGTCAGCGTGCCGCTGGACTACGCCCGGCCAACCGGCCGGCACATCACCGTGGCCATCACCAGGCTCAAGGCCACCGACCAGGCGCACCGGCTGGGCAGCCTCGCGATCAACCCCGGCGGCCCCGGCGGTAGCGGCTACCTCGTGCCGGAGACGCTGCTGTTGACCGGCAGCACCATCGCCAGCCTCAACGACCGGTACGACCTGATCGGGTTCGACCCGAGAGGCGTCGGCTACAGCACCAAGGCCAACTGCCAGTCCCAGGGTGGCCCGCCGCCCACGCCGGGTGACCCGCCGCCGTCGCCGAGCGACCCCCCACCCGACCAGGACGGGCCGCCGCCCGGCCCACTGACCGAGGAGCTCGCCCGGCAGTTCTACGCCGACCAGGTCCGGATCAGCCAGGCCTGCCTGCGGACCGACCCTGACCTCCTGCTCCAGCTCACCACGGCCAACGTGGCCCGCGACCTCAACCAGGTACGCCGTGCCCTGCACGAGCCGACGATCAGCTACTTCGGCGTCTCCTGGGGCACCCTGCTCGGGGCGGTCTACCGCAGCATGTTCCCGGCGACCGTGAGCCGGATGTGGCTGGACAGCGTGGTCGGCCCGACGGCCAACCGGCTCGACGTCCGGGCCGCCGACACCGCGAAGGCGACCGAACAGGCGGCCGCCCGGCTGGCGAAGTGGATCGCCGACCGGAACGCCACCTACCGGCTCGGCAACACCCCGGCGCAGGTGCGGGCCACGATGCTGGCCATCAAGCGGAACCTGGACGCGAACCCGGTGAAGTTCAGCGACGTCCCGGCCGCCGCCGACGGCAACCTCGTCGCGTTCCTGGCCATGTCGATCAGTCCACTGTGGACCGAGGCGAGCCAGGCACTGACCGAACTGGTGGGCGCGACGAGCGGCACCCCGGCGCCGCCCGCGCTCAAGTCGATCCTGTCGCCACTCCCGCCGCAACCCATCCCGCCGGCCGACGCGCCGGAGCAGATCAACCCCACGGCGGGCCAGGCGATGCTCTGCAACGATGACACCAGCCCGCACGACTTCGCCTCGTTCTGGCGCTCCTACCAGCGGATCGTCGCGCGGAACCCGGTGACCGGCAGCCTGACCCTACCCACCCAGCCGTGTGCGGGCTGGCCGACGCCGGCACAGCCCTTCCAGCTGCGCCGGACCAGCGGCTCGCTCGAACTGTCCGGGCACCGGTACGAGACGCTCACCCCGTACCCGTGGACGGCGCAGTTGCAGGCCACCATCGGCGGCCACGTGCTGACCGTCAACGACGACGCGCACGGCTCGGTGCCCTTCACCGCCGACTGCGCCGAGCACCTCGCCGCGTACTTCGGCACCGGCCGGCCGGACAACGGCCAGTGCCAAGGGGTGACCGGGACGACACCGCCGCCCGGCCAGGCGGCGGCCAGCGCCGCGGCCAGCCAGGCGTCCGTCGGGCTGGCCGGCCGTGGCCGCCGCTCGTGGTCGACGCGGTTCGGCTGGCGATGACCCCGGGCGGCGGCGGCCGCTGATCGGCGATGCCCGCGACGTCCCCGGCCACCTCGGTCGGGGACGTCGCGCCGGGGCCGGCCGGCCCGACCGGCGGGGTGCGCCCGCCGGCCGGGCCGGGCTCAGCTGCCGATGTTGCTCTGCGGGCCGGCGAACGTGCGCAGGATCGTCGGCACGTCCGCGGCCGGGTCGAGGGTGTAGGAGTAGAAGCTGCTCGGGGTGAAGGCCGTGCCGTTCGTGGTCTGGCTGCCGGTACTGCTGACCACGATGCTGCCGGTCTGCCGCAGCTGCGCGGCCGTCGACTCGATGAGGTACGGGTCCTTCACGTGGTCGTAGTAGCTGTTCTCGATCACCATCCGGGTGCCGCCGCGGGAGAGGTTCCCGTACGAGGTGATGTTCTGCAGGTAGTTGTTGTAGAGGTGGGCCATCGCCACGTTGTCGGTGCTCGGGTTGCGCTGGTTGTTGTCGTGGATCCAGTTGTGGTGGATGGTCATCCTGGCCGTGACGTTGTCGGTCCAGCCGATGCCGAAGGCCTTGTTGTCGTTGGCCAGCACGTTCCACGAGACGGTCAGGAAGGTGGTGTCGATCCGGCTGTCGATCAGGCCGTCGTTCATCCGCTCGATCGTGTTGTGGTCGATCCAGACGTGGTCGGCGGTGTCCATCTGGATGCCGTCGTAGTCGAAGACCTTGTCGTCCGGGTCGTCGCTGGCCACCCGGGTGTCGCGGATGTGCAGGTTGCGGATGATCACGTTGTGCACACCGGCGCCGAGGAAGAACCCGCCGCCGACGATCTGCCCGCTGGTGCCGACACCGACGATCGTCTTGTTCGACGCGACCCGCATCTCGGTGCCGAGCGGGTTGATGGTGATCGCACCGCTGACCCGGATCACCATCGGGTCGGCGGACGCGGCGAACCGCGCCAGGTCAGCCTGGTTGGTGACGGTGACCGTGGCACCGGCCGCCCCGCCGGTGGTGCCGCCGCCGGTCGAGGCGAACCCGTCGGCCACGTTCGACCAGGTGCGGCCGCCGCCGACCGGGGTGAACAGCCATTGCTTGTTGGTGTTGGCGGTGCAGGTCTCCTGGATGATGGCGGCGCCGTTGGCGGTCGAGGCGCCCTGGTCGGTGATGCACAGGCCGGTGGTGGCCGAGATGATCTGGTAGGTGCCCGACCCGGACGGGGTGAAGGTCCAGAGCTGGTTGGCCTTCTGGCCGTCGCCGCAGCCCCACTGCTGCAGCTGGAGGCCGGAGGTCGTGGCGCCGGACGGGACGTCGATGCACCGACCGCTGTTGACGTTGGCGAGGGTGAACCGGTTCGAGCCGGCCGACCCGACCCGGAACTGCTGCCAGGCCGCGCCGGCGGTGCAGCCCCACTGCTGCAGCTTGGCGCCGTCCACTGTGGACGCGGCCGGGACGTCGATGCACCGGCCGCTGGTCGTCACGCTGAGCTGGTAGACGCCGCCGGCGGCCGGCACCGCCGCCGCGGCGGGCGGTCCGAACGCGACGGTGGTCAGCGCCACCGCGATGACCGGAGCGGCGGCCAGCCCGATCAGCCGGCCGGCCCGATGGGATCTGCGCATTGCCTGTCTCCCTTTCATCAGCCGAGCGGTCATCAGCCGACCGGGCATCAGCCGACCGGGTTCCAGCCGTCGGAGCCGGCGAGGTACCGCTGCGGGGTGTAGTTCGGTGCCTGCGCGTCCGACAGTTGCGCCCGGTTGGCGTTCACCGTGGCGCCCGGGCCGGTGTTGCGGTATTCGGAGAACCGCGCGGTGTGCCAGTCGTTCGAGCCCAGGTTCGCCCACGGCTGGCCGGTGTTGACGACCGCGCTGAGCGTGGACTCCCGGAACAGCACCTGGGCGTCCGGCCCCCACGCGCGGCCGAGCGTGGTGGAGCCGTTGGCCGCCGCCCCGGTGATCCGCGACCGGTAGATCAGGAACCCGTAGGCTCGGGCCGCCGGGGTGCGGGCCGCCGTGAACGCGCCGCCGCGCGGGTTCTCGTGGATCTCGCAGTTGTTGAAGACCGCGGTGCCGTCGCCGAAGATGAAATCGACGGTGCCCTGCACGTAGGAGTTCACGATGTAGCTGCGGGCGGAGGCGCCGAGCAGGAACGTGTCCTGATCGCCGAGCAGCCGCACGTTCGACAGCAGCGACCGGTCCGCGTTCAGGTTCAGCGCGACCGCCTGGGCGCCGGTGTTGGGGGAGTTCTCGTCGAAGTCGTTCGAGATGGTCAGGTTCGTCGCGATGAAGTCGTGTCCGTTGATGAACACGGACGCGCTGCCGGACGTGCCGAAGTCGCCGGCGTTGTGGTTGTTCACGATCAGCACGTCGCTCGGCGACCCGCCCAGCCCCTGGAACGTGATGAACGGCTTGTTCGCCGGCACGGTCACGATCTCCCGGTAGATGCCGGCCTTGATGGTGATCGTGGCCCGGCTGGTGTTGTTCGCCGGCACCGCGTCCACCGCCGCCTGCACGGTCCGGAACGTGCCGGTGCCGTCGCCGGCCACCGTCGCGGTGCTTCCGCTCGGCGTGACCGGGGTGAACAGCCATTGCTTGTTGGTGTTTCCGGTGCAGGTCTCCTGGATGATGGCGGCGCCGTTGGCGGTCGAGGCGCCCTGGTCGGAGATGCACAGGCCGGTGGCGACGGAGATGATCTGGTAGGTGCCGGCGCCGGACGGGGTGAAGGTCCACAGCTGGTTGGTCTTCTGGCCGTTGCCGCAGCCCCATTGCTGCAGCTGCAGACCGGAGGTGGCCGCGCCGGACGGGACGTCGATACACCGTCCACTGTTGACACCCGCGAGGGTGAACCGGTTCGAGCCGGCCGACACGACCCGGAACTGCTGCCAGGTGGAGCCCGCCGTGCAGCCCCATTGCTGGAGTTTGGCGCCGTCCACTGTGGACGCGGCGGGGACGTCGATGCACTTGCCGCTGATCGTCACGCTGAGCTGGTAGACGCCGCCGGCGGTTGGCGCCGCCGCCGCGGCCGGCTGCCCGATCGTCACCAGCGCGGCGCCGAGCACCGCCGCCGGTACCAGGGCGGCGGCGCGCCGCCGCCAGCTGAGGGGTGGTCGAGAGATGCCGGGCATGACCGTCCTTCCGCGTAGCCGGTATGGCTTCCCCGCTGAGGACTTCGTATGAACGTTCACATCGTGGGTCGGGACTGCCCCAACGGCCCGGGCTGCCGGCAGGGCCGCGGGCTCCTGCCGGCAGGGTCGGGCGGATCCGTGGGTGCGGTCAGCCGACCGGGTTCCAGCCGTCCGAGCCGGCGAGGTACCGCTGCGGCGTGAAGTTCGCGGCCTGCGCGTCGGACAGTTGCGGCCGGTTGCCGTTCACCGTCGCGCCGGCCCCGGTGTTGCGGTACTCGGCGAACCTGGCGTTCTGCCAGGTTCGGTCGGACATGTTCGTCCACGGCTGGCTGGTGTTGATCACCGAGCTGATCGTGGACTCCCGGTACAGAACCTGGGCGGCCTGCCCCCAGGGCCGGCCCAGTGAGGTGGAGCCGTTGGCGGCCGCGCCGGTGATCCGGGACCGGTAGAACAGGAAGCCGTACGCCCGGGTCGACGGCGTGCGGGCGGCGGTGAGCGCGCCGCCGCGCGGGTTCTCGTGGATCTCGCTGTTGTTGAAGACCGCGATGCCGTCGCCGAAGACGAAGTCGACCGTGCCCTGCACGTACGAGTTCACGATGTAGCTGCGGGCGCCGGCGTTCACCAGGAAGGTGTCCTGATCGCCGAGCAGCCGTACGTTCGACAGCAGCGCGCGGTCCGCGGCCAGGTTCAGCGCGACCGCCTGGTTCTGCCCGCCGGTGTCGACCGAGTTCTCGTCGAAGTCGTTGGAGAACGTCAGGTTCGTGGCGACGAAGTCGTGCCCGTTGACGAACACGCTGGCGCTGTTGAACGTGCCGCCGGAGTTGCCGGACCAGTGGTTGTTCACGATCAGCACCGCGCTCGGCGAGCTACCGAGCCCCTGCAGTGTGACGAACGGCTTGTTCGCCGGCACGGTCACGATCTCCCGGTAGGTGCCGGCCTTGATGGTGATCGTGGCCCGGCTGGTGTTGTTCGCCGGCACCGCGTTGACGGCCGCCTGCACGGTCCGGAACATGGCGGTGCCGTCGGCGGCCACCGTCAGGGTGATGGCCGCTCCGGCCGGCGGTACGGACCCGACGGCCGACAGGCCGACCACCGCGGCCGGCACCGTCAGGAACGCGGCCAGCCGGCGCCGCGCCCGCCGGCCACCGGGTGCTGGATCGAGCTGAGGCGAGCCGAACATGACGTTCCGGAGTGACGCCATCAAGAGCCTCCGTCCGCATCGCGTCAGGCGATGGTGGACGGGCCCGCGGCAGTTGCCGCGGCTGCTCGGACCCGCGATTCCGATGAGCGCGCACCCGTATCGACGGGCCTGCGCCTTTTGAGACTGCCCGCCGCACCGGCCTAGCGTCAAGCAATTCCCCCATTCATGTGAACGTTCACATCGGGTCGCACCAGGGACGCCGGGCCATGCGCCGACCTCGACCACTGCCTAGTCTCGACTGCGCCAGGCCCGCGCCGGGCCCGGCACCGAGGAGGAGCGATGGAGCTGAAGCTCGGGGTGCTGGCCCTGCTGGAGGCCAAGCCGGGCAAGGAAGCCGAGGTCGAGGCGTTCCTGCAGGGCGGCCGGGCGATCGTGGTCGACGAACCCGGCACCCGGGTCTGGTACGCCTTCCGGGCCGGCCCGACCACGTTCGGCATCTTCGACGCGTTCGCCGACGAGGATGCCCGGCAGGCGCACCTGACCGGGCAGATCCCGGCCGCGCTCGGCCAGGTCGGGGACGACCTGCTGGCCGCCGCGCCGGACATCCGGCTGGTCGACGTGCTCGCGGTCAAGCCGCCGGCCTGATCCGGGTCGGGCCCGGCCGGATCACCCGGCCGGGCCCGGACCGACCTGACACAGTGGACGGTATGACGGAAGCGCGGTCCAGAGTGGACGCTCCGGCCAGCGACGCCGGGGTCGGCGGCGGCTGGCGGTTTGCGGTGCGGTACGACGGCGGTGCCTGGCTGCTCGGCGCCGGGAGTTGACCGGCGAAGCGAGCCGGCTGCTGGTCGTGTTGGCCGGGTTGCCGGCGGCCGGGAAGTCGACGGTGAGCCGGCTGGCGGCGGCCCGGCTGGGTGCCGCGCACCTGCGGATCGACACGATCGAGCAGGCGGTGGTCCGATCCGGGTTGGCCCGGCAACCGGTCGGCCCGGTCGGCTACCTGGTGGGGTACGGGCTGGCCGCGGACCTGCTGCAGACCGGGCTGACCGTGCTGGCCGACTCGGTCAACCCGCTGCCGATCACCCGCGCGGCCTGGCGGGACGTCGCCGCGGCGGCCGGGGCCGGGTGCGTCGAGGTGGAGGTGATCTGCTCCGACCCGGCCGAGCACCAGCGGCGGGTCGGCAGCCGCGCCGTCGACCATCCGGACCTGACGATGCCGACCTGGGCCGACATCGTGGCCCGCGACTACCAGCCCTGGGACCCGCCGCCGCGGCTGGTCATCGACACAGCCGGCCGCCCGGTCGCCGACTGCGTGGCCGAACTCCTCGCGCTGATCGCCGCCCCGCTACCGCGGTCCTAGCGCGGCCTGCTACCGCGGTCCTAGGGCGGGCCACCGAGGTCGGCAAGGATCCGCCGGGCCGCCGCCTCGGCCGTGCGGCAGCCGGCGACGGTGGTCGCCCGCGCGCGGGCCGGCCCGATCCAGTCGGGTTCGGGTTCCGGGTCACCGCGCCCGCGCCGGCGCGGGCCGCTGGCCACCCGGACCGGCCCGGTCGGCCGCCCCCGACCGCGCCCGGCCCGGGCCAGCCGTAGCAACCGACCGGCCCGCCGTGGCGGCGGCGGCCAGCCCCGGCTCTGCTGCCGGCGGGCCTGTGCCAGCCGTCCCGGCCGGACCTGCCGGGGCGGCCCGTCCCTGGGCTCGGCCGGCTCCACCGGACCGGCCACCGGCGGCCCGGTCAGCCAGCCGGCCGGCAACCCGGCCGGCGGCCGGGTCGGCGGCCCGGCCGCCGGTGAGCCGGCCGCCGGTGAGCCGGGCCGGGTGGCCAGCCGGTCCGGGCCGGGCCGCACCGGTGGCCGCGGCCCCGGCTCGGCCGGCGCGGCGGCTCCCGGCACCCCGGACGGATCAGCCGGGCCGGACCGCAGCCGGCGCAGCGCCGCCGACCGCACCCAGTTGCTGTCCTGCCGCTCGCACAGCTGCCGGGCGTACGCGCTGACCAGTTCGCTGAGCCGGTAGCCGCCGCCGGGGCGTTCCTCGACCAGGTGCAGTGCGGCCAGCCGGCGGAGCGTCCGGCCGGCCTGCTCGACGCTGGCCGCGGTCAGCGTGGCCACCGCGGCGGCGCCGACGACCAGCCCGGAGAGCAGGCCGAGCAGCCGGAACGTGCGCCGGTCGCCCGGGTCGAGCCGGCCGTAGGACTGGTCCAGCGCGGCCCGCACACCGGTCTGGTCGTCGCCGTCGGCCGCCAGCCCGGCCAGCGGGTCGGCGCCGGCCAGCTCGGCCAGGTGCTCGGCCAGCCCGCGGTCGGGCCGGGCGGCCAGGTTGGTCGCGACCACCCGCAGCGCGAGCGGCAGGTACCCGCAGAGCCGGACCAGGTCGGCCGCGGCGGCCGGTTCCGCGGCCACCCGGCGATTGCCGAGGATGCCGGTGAGCAGCGCCCGGGCCTCCCGCCGCGGTAGCGGGTGCACCGGGTGCAGGCGGGCGCCGTCCCGGATCACCAGGCCGTCCAGCCGGTCCCGGCTGGTCACCACGACCAGGCTGCCGGGGGTGCCGGGCAGCAGCGCGCGCACCTGGCCGGAATCCCGCGCGTTGTCCAGCAGTACCAGCATCCGCTTGCCGGCCAGCATCGAGCGGTAGAGCGCGGCGGCCTCCTCGGCGCCGGCCGGCACGAGTTCGGCGGCCAGCCCCAGCGCGCGCAGGAACCGGCCGAGCGCCTCGGCCGGCTGCATCGGTGGGCCGGCCGCGTACCCGCGCAGGTCCACGAACAGTTCGCCGTCCGGGAAGCGGTCGGCCAGCTCGACGGCCCAGTGCAGGGCGAGCGCGGTCTTGCCCACCCCGGCCGGGCCGACGATCGCCGCGATCAGCAGGCCGGGCCGGCCGGCCTCCTGCTGCGACTGCAGGTCGCGCAGCCGGCGCAGATCGGTCTCCCGGCCGGTGAAGTCGGCCAGGTCGGCCGGCAGTTGGGCGGGCACGATCGGCGCGGCCGGTACCGCCGCCGGTTGGCCGGCCGGCCAGCTCGGCCGGCCGTCCAGCCCGGGGTCGCCGCGCAGGATGTCCAGCTCGAGCCGGCGCAGCTGCGACCCGGGGTCCAGCCCGAACTCGTCGGCGAGCTGCTGCTTCGAGGTCCGGTACACGGTGAGCGCGTCCACCGTGCGGCCGCTGCGGTGCAGCGCGAGCATGTACTGACCGATCAGGCGTTCCCGCAGCCGGTGCTGGCCGACCAGTTCGGACAGCTCGTCCACCACGGCGTGGTGCCGGCCGAGCCGCAGCTCGGCGTCGATCCGGTCCTCGATCGCGGCCAGCCGGGCCTCCTCCAGGCCGCGGCACAGCCGCTCCCGGACCTGCGCCGCCGCCGCGCCGGACAGCGCCGGCCCGCGCCAGAGCGCCAGCGCCTGGCGGAGCAGGCTGACCCGGTCCTCGTCGTTCGCCACCGCGCGGGCGCGGTCGACGAGCAGCCGGAACTGGGTGGTGTCGATCCGCTCGACCGGCGTCCGCAGCACATAGCCCTGCCCGACGGTGGCCAGCGCCACGTCGTACCGCTCGGCGCCGGCCTTGGCCAGTGCCGTCCGCAGCCGCCAGATCAGCGTGTACAGGGTGGACTTCGCGCTGGGCGGCCGCTCGTCCGGCCAGAGCAGGTCCATCAGCCGGCTCAGCTCGACCGGCCGGTTCGCCTCCAGCAGCAGCAACGCCAGCAGGTACTGCTGCTTCTCCGCCCCGAGGTTGATCGGCCGGCCTTCGGCGAATGCCCGCACCGGGCCTAGCAGCTGGAAGTACACGCAGCTTCCTGGCCAGCCGGGACGGGGGGTGCGGGCGCGAGCGGGCCGGTCGCCGATCCGGCAGCGGCCGAGCCCGGCACTAAGTCGGATTCGGATTCCACGCCTCGAATCGTGCCAGAGCGGTCAGCCGTGGAGAAGTTCTGATCACGTTTCGTGGCCGATCGGGCACTGTCGCGGCCCACCGGGGAGCCCGGTTCCAGTCACTGGAACCGAAAGAGATCGGTGCGAGGGCGGTGCGAGCTGGGCCGCGCAGAGTCGGTCGGGTTCGCGCGGGCCAATCCACCCGAACCAATGCGAAGGGGAAGAGGATGAAGAAAATCACCGTCCGCAAGTCCGGTCCGCTCCGGCTGACCAGCACCGCCGCCTCCGCCTACGGGCTCAGTGCCCCCAAGCTGTGGCGTTGCCGTCGCGGTGACGGCCTAGTCGCACCATCCGCGCCGGCTGTGTCCGAACCGGTCGTACACAGCCGGCGCAGGCCGGCCCCCCGGAGAGGGTCCCGAATGGGGGCGCTGTCCCGGAAGCCCGGCCGGCAGCCCGGCCGCCGGCTGCCGAAGCCCGCGGAGAGCTGTGCGAGATGAGCGCACGGCCGGGCCGGACGAGCGCCCGATAAGCCCGCTCCGCCCCAGAAGATCCGTGCGAGATCTGTGCGAGCTGGATCCAGCACAGTTCGATCCGGCTCGCGCGGGCCGGTTTCCCGCCCGGATCGACCAGAAGGGGAGCAGCACATGAAGAAGATCACCGTTCGGAAGTCCGGTCCGCTCCGGCTGACCAGCACCGCCGCCTCCGCTTACGGCCTCAGCGCCCCGAGCTGCGGCGTCAGCGTCAAGATCGGCTCGTTCGGAATGTAGCCACCGGGCACTAGTCGGCTGTGTGCGGCCGGCCGCACACAGCCGACCTGGTGGGTCGGAACGCCAGACGGAATCTCGGGAGCACGGTTGACCACCAAGCGCGTCGAGCTGCATCCGCTCACGTTCGTCCAGGACGGCGACGAGGTCGTCGTCGGCCGCCCGGACATCGAGTCGTACGCGGTCTTCCCGGTGGACGGCGCCGAGCTGCTGCGCCGGTTGGAGGGCGGTTCCAGCCTGGACGAGGCCGCCGCCTGGTACGAGCGGACGTACCTGGAACCGGTGGACGTCGAGGAGTTCCTCGACACGCTGCGCGACCTCGGCTTCGCCCGGGACGGCGGCGAGGCCGACCCGGTGCCGGCCGACCTGCCCGACCGGCTCGGGACGGCCGACCGGCCGATCCGCTGGCAGCGGTTCGGGCAGGCGGTGTTCTCGCCGGCCGCGGCCGCCGGCTACGGCCTGCTGGTGCTGGCCGCGATCGTCCTGGCCTGGCGCTGGCCGGAGGTGCGGCCCACCCCGTCGCACGTGTTCTTCACCGGCTCGCTGGTGCTGGTGCAGCTCGCCCTGGTCGTCGGTGAGCTGCCGCTGATCTTCCTGCATGAGGGCGCGCACGTGCTGGCCGGCCGGCGGTTGGGGCTGACCAGCCGGCTCGGTGTCGGCCGGCGGCTGTACTTCGTCGTCTTCGAGACCACGCTGACCAAGCTGCTCAGCGTGCCGCGGCGGAAGCGGTACCTGCCGCTGGCCGCCGGCATGCTGACCGACGTCGTGGTGTGCGCGGCGCTGGTGCTGGTCGCCGTCGCCGGCCGCGGCCCGGATGGCGCGGTCTCGTTCCTCGGCCGGTTCGCGCTGGGGCTGGCGTACCTGACGATCATCCGGATCGTCTGGCAGTTCCTGTTCTTCATGGAGACCGACGGGCACCACCTGCTGGCCACCATGCTCAAGGTCACCGACCTGCACGGGATGACCGTCGGCTACCTGCGCCGCTGGCTGTTCGGGCGGGTGCTGCGCAAGCCGGAGCGGGTCGGACCGCTGCCGTACCTGTCCGAGCACGACCGGGCGGTGCTGCGCTGGTTCGGGCCGCTGACGCTGATCGCGTCGGTCCTGCTGACCGCGCTGGCGCTGGCCACGGTGCTGCCGGTGCTGATCGTCTACCTCGGCAAGGTCGCCGCCGGCCTGGTCAGCAGCGGGCTGGGCGTGGACTTCTGGAACGCGGTGGGCTCGCTGCTGCTCGGCTTCGGCCAGTTCGGCGTGCTCGGCGCGCTCGCTCTCCGGGACCGGCGCCGGCGCCGCCGCGCGGCCGCCTCCACTGCCTCCACTGCCTCCACTGCCTCCACTGCCGAGCTGACCGGCCCGAACTGACCCCGCACCGCACCGTTGCCCATTCCGCACCGAAAGGAAGTGCCGGCAGTGCCGAACCTGCCTGACGAGCATGTCTGGATCAGCGGCCCGCGCCGCGCCGGCCGGTCCGCCGCCCTTGCCGCGCTCGGCGCCGGGCACCTCGCGGTCGACGCCGACCGGCGCCGGCGCGGCCCGTACAGCGGGGTCGGTTCGGTGCTGCGCGCGCTGGTGCCGGCGGTGCTGGCAACCAACCCGGACCTGATCGCCCGGCACCGGATCGAGCTGCTCTGCGCCGCGCCCGAGCTGGCCGGCCTGCTCGGCGCCGCACCGGGCACGCTGACCTCGCTCGCCTCGGTCGAAGAGCGCACCCGCTGGTATTCCCGGATGCGCAGCCGCCGCATCGCGCACGGCCTGGTCGAGTTCCTGCGCGACTACCCGGCGCCGCTGGCGCTCTGTTTCGACGGGCTGGACCAGGCCGACCACACCGACCAGGAGTTCGTCGAGATCGCGCTGCGCCGGCTGCCGCCGGGCCGGGTCCGGCTGGCGGTCGGCACCGGCGAGCGGGACCTGCCGGCCGAGCTGGCCACCGCGCTGGGCCGGCACGCCCGGGCCATGCCGGCCGGACCATCCACTGTGGCCGGTCTGAGCGACGATGCCCTGGTGGCCGGGTTCATCGCGGCCGACGGCAGCAGCGACGAGCCGGCCGAGCTGGCCGCGTACCAGCGGCTGTCCGAAGTGGACCGAGCCGCGCTGCACGATGCGCGGGCGGCCGAACTGGCCGGCCGCCGCGAGTTCTCGCTGGGCCTGGGTGCGATCCCGTACCACCTCAGCAACGGCGGCGACCCGGCCGGCGCCGGCTTCGCGGCCACCCGGGCGGCGCTGGAGTACTGCCACGGGATGGGCTACTACGACGCGGTGCTGGAGTACGGCGCGCAGCTGACCGCGCTGATCGACGCGCACCCGAAGGAGCTCGCCGACCAGCGCTACGTCGTTCTGATGTGGACGGTGCAGGCGCTGACCATGCTGCAGCGCGGCGACGAGGCCGAGCCGATCCTCTACGACCTGCTGGCCCGCACCGACATACCGCGCGCGCACATGACGATCTACTACCAGCTGGGGATGCTCTACACCCGGCATCTGACCGAGTCGCGCAAGGACCACACGCTGGCCAAGGGGCACCTGAACACGTCGGTCGCGATCGCCTCGCTGCTCGGCGACGCCGAGGACCGCGCCTTCCACGTCGTGTTCATGGGCAACGGGCTGGCCCTGGTCGAGATGCACCTGGGCAACCTGCAACGCTCGTACCAGCTGGTCTCCGGCGGGCTGCAGCGGCTGGACCGGGAACTGCCGGCGGACAAGCACCTGCTGCACCGGTCGGTGCTGCTGCACAACCGGGCCCAGGTGCTGGCCGGGCTCGGCCGGCTGGACGAGGCGCTGGCCGACTTCGACCGGGTGGTCGAGGTCGACCCGAACTACGCCGAGTACCGGTTCGACCGGGGCAACGCCCGGTACAAGTCCGGCGACCCGGCCGCCGCGATCGCCGACTACGAGCCGGCGATGACCCTCACCCCGCCGTTCCCGGAGCTGTTCTACAATCGCGGCGAGGCCCGGCTGGCGCTCGGCGACGCCGACGGCGCGCTGGCCGACTACCGGTACGTGCTCGACCTGGAGCCGAACCACCTGGAGGCCCGGGTGTCGGTGGCCGCGCTGCTGCTGGAGGCCGGCGAGGCGACCGCGGCGGCCGAGCAGGCCACCGCCGGCCTGGCCGAACTGCCCGACAACGCCCGGCTGCTCTGCCTGCTCGGCCAGGCCCGGCAGGAGGCCGGCGAGCCGGTCGCGGCGCTGGCCGCGCTGGACCGGGCGCTGGCCGCGGACGACTCGCTCTACGCCGCGCTGGTCTGCCGGGCCACGATCGCCTACGAGCAGGGCCGGTTCGACGACGCGGTGGTCGACCTGGACCGGGCCGCGCAGCTGGCCGGAGACGACCCGGCGGTGCTGTTCAACCGCGGCTACGCGCACGAGGCCGCCGGCCGCCCGCTGGCCGCGATCGCCGACTACGACCGCGCCCTGGAACTGCCCGACGCCGACCGGGACGAGCTGCTCGCCGGCCGGGACCGCTGCCTGGCCGCCGCCGGCCAGCCCGCAACCTGACCGTCCACTGTGGAACCAAGAGTTGAAGGAGGCGACGCCAGGTGCGTGTGCTGCTGGTGAACATGCCCTGGACGCCGGTCGACGTCCCCTCGCTGGCGCTGGGCATCCTGAAGCGGGCCGCCGCCGAGAAGCTCGACGACGTCGAGGTCGACGTGGTGCAGGCCAACCTCGACTACGTCGACTGGATCACCGAACGGTACGAGTTCAACCTGCACGACTACGTCTACTACGCGCTGGGCACCTACTTCCAGGGCGTCGGCGACTGGGTCTTCTCGTCCGCGCTCTATGACGATCCACAGTGGAGAGTCGAGGAGTTCAAGGCCGGCCCGGGCGCCGGGATGACCGAGGAGGAGCTGCGGCTCAACCTCGACCTGCACGCGCTGGCGCCGGACTTCGTCCGCTGGCTGACCGAGCGGCTGCTCGCCGCCGAGCCGGACGTGGTCGGCTTCACCTCCACCTACCAGCAGAACGTGGCGGCGCTGGCGGTGGCCAAGCAGATCAAGCAGACGGCGCCGGGCGTGGTCACCATGTTCGGCGGGGCCAACTGCGACGGGCCGCAGGGCGAGGCGGTGCACCGGGCGTTCCCGTTCGTCGACTTCGCCGTCCGCGGCGAGGGCGAGGCGTCGTTCCCGCAGCTGCTCAGCGCGCTGCGGGACGGCACCGGGTTCGCCGGCATCCCCGGCGTCTGCTGGCGGGACGGGTCCGGCGCCTCGATGGTCAACCCGATGGCGACGAAGCCGCTGCCGCCGGCCGAGATCGTCGGCCCCGACTACGCCGGCTACTTCGAGCGGCTGGAGGAGTCGGCCGCGCAGTCCTGGGTGGACCCGAAGCTGGTCATCGAGGGCGCCCGCGGCTGCTGGTGGGGGGAGAAGCACCACTGCACGTTCTGCGGGTTGAACGGGTCGTTCATGCAGTTCCGCAGCAAGAGCCCGGGCACCTTCCTGGCCGAGATCCTGGCGCTGGTGGCCGAACACCAGGTGCTCGACATGTACGTGGTCGACAACATCCTGGACATGGGCTACCTCACGTCGCTGCTGCCGATGCTCACCGACACCGGGTACGACCTGCGGCTGCAGTACGAGATCAAGTCCAACATGCGCCGGCACCAGCTGGAGACGCTGGCCCGGGCCGGGGTGGTGCACGTCCAGCCGGGCATCGAGAGCCTGAGCAGCCGGGTGCTGAAGCTGATGGACAAGGGCGTCACCGGCTGCCAGAACGTCCGGATGCTGCGCGACGCCGCGGCCTGCGGGCTGTCGGTCTCCTGGAACTACCTGTACGGCTTCCCGGGTGAGGAGATCGCCGACTACACCGGGATCATCGATCAGCTGCCGGCGCTGCACCACCTCGAGCCGGGCGGCACCACGTCCCGGATCGCGGTCGAGCGGTTCAGCCCGCACTTCAACCGGCCCGAACTCGGCTTCGCCGAACTGACGCCGCACCGGCAGTACCGGCTGATCTACGACCTGCCCGACGCCGACCTGACCGACCTGGCGTACCTGTTCGAGGCGCCGGCGCAGGGCATCAGCACCGCCACCGCCGACCTGCTCGACGCCGCGATGGCCGAGTGGGTGACCGAGTTCCAGCACAGCCAGCTGTCGTACGCCGACACCGGCGGCGAGATCGTCATGGTGAACCGGCGCAAGCACTTCGGCTGGTCGGTGCTGCGGCTGACCGACCCGGTGGAGCTGGCCACGTTCCGGCTGCTGGACCAGCCGCACGGGGTGGCCGGGCTGCTCCGCAAGCTGCGCGAGGAGCTGCCCGAGGTCAGCGCCGACGACCTGACCGCGCTGCTGGCCAGGTGGCGTGGGCTCGGGCTGGTGTTCGCCGAGGGCGGCCACTACGTGCACGTGGTCCCGCCGGTGACCAACGAGGAACTGCTGCGGATCGACATGAACGAGCTGTTCGGCCTGACCACGCCGGCCGACCCGGCCGAGCCGGCCGAGCCCGCCGGGCCGGCCGATGCCGCCGAGCCGACCGGCGACGCGCTGCTCGCCGGTGCGGCCGTGCCGGTGCCGGTCTGATGGCCCGGGCTGAGGGGGACACGATGACGCTGACCACCATTGCCGACGCCGGCGGGCCGGCCGCCGGGCTGGCCGGCGGGCCGGCCGCCGGGCCGGCCGGCGGGCTGGCCGGTGGAGCTGCCGGCGGGCCGGCCGCCGGCGAGATCGTGCTGCTGAGCTGGCGGCACCACGACCGGCGGGTGACCGGGCTGCCCGGCATCGCCCTGCCGCCGTTGTCGGTGCCGGCCGGGCAGACCGCCGCGGCGGTGGCGCTGCGCCTGTACGGGGCCGGTGCGCGCCGGGTCGAGGTGGCCGGCCCGGTCGACCTCACCGGCGACAGCGACCCGGCGACCAGCCTGCGGGCGCTGGCCCTGGTGCGGGAGCTGACCGGCCACGGCGTGCAGGTCGACTGGCGGCTGCGGCTCGGACCGGAGGTGGACGACTGGTGGCTGCTCAACCACCTGCAGCCGCCGGCCGAGCTGGCCGCCGGCCCGGCCGGTGACCAGATCCGGCAGACCTGGGCCGAGTCGTTCCACCTGAACAAGTGCGTCTACCGGCAGGCCCCCGGCTTCATCCAGATCCGGGACCGCCGTGCCGGCGAACTGAACCGCCTCACCGTGGACGAGCCGGACTACCTCAGCCAGCTCGACCCGCTGCTGGACGTCGTCCCCGCCGCCGCCGTCCCCACCGAGATCGCCGACGCCTACGCCGCCGAAGGCCTCATCTGGCCGCTCGCCGACCTCCTGCTCTGGCTCCCCTACCGGGTCCGCCGCTGGCCCTGGCCCGCCATGCTCGTCTAACCCGCCCGCGCTACAACGGCAAGCCCTCCAGCTGCCAGTCGGGTGGGCTGTTACGCACTCCGGTGCAGCCTGGCCCGGAGCTCCTCGGGATTGTCCGACCGGGCCGGCTCCTGCCGGCGTTTCTCGGCGTCGCGCAGCCACTGGCTGACGGCGGTTGAATCCAGCCGGGCCTCGTCCGTCGAATCGTCGGCGGCGCCGCTGGTGCTGAAGTACTCCCTGATCCACTCGGGCTCGATGCGGGCGCTGGTATTCGGCCGCCGACCCTGGTCGGCGCGCTGCCAGGGACGCTCGCTGTGCGTCAGATTCTCCAGATCGAGGCCGGTCAGCGCCCCGTATCGGCTCAGCACGTATCCCACCGTGTTCAGTTGGGCCTCGTCCAGCACGGTGCGCTCGACCGGCGCCTGGCCGTGCTTCTCGTCGTACCAGAGGGTGCCGACCACCGGGCCCATGTCCCAGGCGGAGATCGTCTCCTCGAACAACGGCTGATCAAAGGTGGCCAGGTGGTGGCCCTGGCAGTAATAGAGGAGCTTGTGCAGCTTCTTGGTGGGCACGCCGACCAGCCGCTCGCGGAGAACCGCGGCCACATCGTGCGCTGACACCGCCACCGCGCCAGGGTACGGCCTGGGCGTGGTGGCGGTGGGGGAGGCAGGCCGAGCAGCTCTATCGAACATAGGTTCGATTATGCCGGTCAATGGTGGCCGGGGCCACCGGCCGGCCTGGCTGGGTCAGGGCTGGTTAGAAGGTGAGCTTGCCGGTTGGGTCGGTCAGGCCGGTGGACGGGCCGGTCAGCACGATCGCGGGTATCTTGCGCGACTGGCCCAGCCGGGCCGGCACGGTGCGGACCGTGCCGCTGACCAGGTCGACGATCCGCAGTTCCGGGTAGGTGGGGCGGTAGGACGTCCGCGCCTCGCCGGCCCGCAGGATCAGCTTGGTCGCGTCGTACCAGCCGAGGAACTGCCCGCCGTTCAGCGGCACCGTCTGCCGGACCTGGCCGGTGCGGGCGTCGGCGATCTGCAGCGGCCGGCCGGACGCGCCGGCCTCGGCGGTGAGCGCGATCGAGGCACCGTCCGGCGAGAAGGCCGCGGTCGACCAGACGCCGGCGTCGGCCCGCAGCGTGCGCAGCTTGGCGGCCGGTCGGGTCGTAGAGCCGGATGCCGGTGATCGGCCAGGACCCCTCGTGGGTCGAGCCGCTCGGGCAGGCGCAGATGGTGATCGCGATGGCCTGGCTGTCCGGGGTCCAGGCCCCGGCGGCGCCGAGGCCGTTCGGGACGTCCGGCACCGGGTGGAACGTGGTGGTCAGGGTGGCCACGTCCACCAGCACGAACCCGTTGTTGCGCGGTTCGAGGCTGGCCTGCTGGGAGAGCCCGGCCGGGCCACCGGTGAGCAGCAGTCGCTGGCTGTCCGGCGACCAGGAGCCGGTGCCGGTGTAGCCGTGGATCCAACGCATGGCGCCGGTCGCGATGGTCAGCACGCCGTTGCGGAGCGGGTGGGCCGCGCTGCCGTCGCCGTCGGAGACCAGCGCCAGCCGGCCGTCCGGGGACGGCACGACGCCGCAGTACGGCACCTCCCGGTACCGGCCGGCGGCGCGGTCCAGCACCAGGGAGGTCTGCCGCACGGTCCGCCCGTGTTCGTCGACCGCGATGCCGTCGCAGCCGTACAGGGTCACCACCCGGCCGCCGGCGCCGGCCACCGCTGCCGTGCTGCCCACGACGGGCGTCGCGGCGGGCGGGCCGGTGAGTGCGGCGGCGGCGAACACCACCGCGGCGGTGAGGCCCGCGGTGCCGGCGGCGGCCGCGGTCCAGCGAGCGGTGCGGGCCCGCCGGGCCCGGCGCAGCGCCCCTTCGGTCAGGCCCAGCGGCGGCGGCCGGTCCCCGAGGCGCTCCAGCGCGGCGCGCAGGTCACGTTCCAGTTGGTCGGTCACGAGGCGGCCCCCGGCGTGAGCATCGCAGCTGCCGGCTGGGGCGCCGCGCTGCGGGGTCCCCGCGGAAACGTGGAGCGCGCCCAGCGCGCGGAACGTTTTTGCGGGGTGCAGCGGAGCGAGGGGGGTCGCCGGGCTGGCACGGTCATGGCTGGGCCTCCGGGATCGGATCAAGTTCGGGGCAGAGCGTGCGGAGCCGGGCCAGCGCCCGGCTGATCTGGCTGCGGACGGTGGCCGGCGAGCACCGCAGGATCTCGGCGATCTCGTCGGTGGGCCGGTCCTCCAGGTAGCGCAGCACCAGCACCGCGCGGGACTTCGGGGCCAGCCCGGTCAGCGCCGCCGCCACCGCGAGCGTCTGGTCGACGGCACCGCTGTGATCGGCCTGCGGGATCTCCGGCACGTCGCCGGTCACCAGCTCCTGCCGCCGGCCGCGGGATCGCCACCAGCTCGCGTACTGCCGGTACATGGTCGTCCGGACGTACGCCTCGGGCTGGCCGTCCCGGATCTTCGGCCAATGCCGGACCGACCTGGCCAGCGCGACCTGCAACAGGTCCTCGGCCTGCTGCCAGTGGCCGGTCAGCGCCATGGCGGTCCGGAACAGCGCCGGTGACCGGCTGGCCACGAACGCGGCGAAGTCGCGCTCGGCGTCCGCGTCCATCAGGTTCTCCTCCGCGTCATGCCCCTAACAACCGGGTCGGCGCCCCGGAACGCTGCGTCCACCCGGCCGGATCCTTCCGCGGGTTCCGCGGACCATCGCCGGGGCGGCTGATCGAGCTGGGATCGTGGCCCGATCGAGGGACGCTAAAAGCGGACTCAAGAGCATTCCAGGAACAGATCACCTGCCGTAGCATCAGCGTGCTCTGGGCGATGTGTCCTACGAAAGGGCCGGTCATGGTTGATCGCGGTCAGATCGTCTTCGCTGAGGTGTTCGGCACGTTCGTGCTAGTGCTGGCCGGTCCGGGGGCGGGGCTGCTGGCCGGCGAGCGGATCGGCGCGGTCGGCGTCGCGCTCTCGATCGGGCTGGTGCTGGTCTGCCTGGCGTACGCGCTGGGTCACATCTCCGGCTGCCACCTGAACCCGGCGGTCACCGTGGGGCTCTGGCTGCACGGCGCGATCCGGACCGGGGCGCTCGTCCTCTACCTGGCCAGCCAGCTGGTCGGCGCGCTGCTGGCCGGGCTGGTGATGTTCATCGTCGCAACTGGACGGTCCGGGTTCAGCGCGAAGGACAGCGGGTTCGCGTCCAACGGGTACGGCGACCACTCGCCGCTCGGGTACGGGCTGCTCGCCGTCGCGGTGGCCGAACTGGTGGTCACCGCTGCTTTCGTGTTCATCGTCATCTCCACCACGAACGCCGGCGCGCCGGGACTGTTCGGTGGGATCGCCGCCGGCCTGATGCTGGTGGTCGGCCACCTGATCCTGATCCCGATCAGCAACGCCTCGCTGAACCCCGCCCGCAGCGTCGGCACCGCGGTCTTCCAGCATGGCTGGGCACTGGCCCAGCTCTGGGCGTTCATCGTCTTCCCGCTGCTCGGCGGCGCGGCGGCGGCCGGGCTCTGGCGGGCGCTGGGGGTCCGGACGTCGGCCACCATCGGCACCGGGCCGGACGCCGCGCCCGCCGGCAGCGTCTAACCCGGCGCCGGGACGCGGGCCTGCCGGAACGGGGAGGCGGTCAGCACCGCCGCCTGCACGGCCAGGCCGGTGATCGCGATCCAGAGCGTCGGGCGGTGGCCCAGGTGGTCGGCGAGCAGGCCACCGGCCGGTGCGCCGAGCACCACCGCGCCCCGGTTCAGCGAGCGCATGGTGGCGTTCATCCGACCCTGCAGCCGATCCGGGGTGACCGACTGCCGGTAGCCCATCTCCACCGGGCCGTCCAGGCCCAGCGTCAGCCCGAACAGGAACTGCGCGGTGCCGAGCAGCACCAGCGCGGCCGGCCCCGGGCGGGCCAGCGGGAGCAGCAGGTAGGCCACCGGCAGCAGCCAGCGCATCGCGACGATCACCGGGCCGACCCCGAACCGGCGGCCGGCCCGGGTCGACCCGGTCGCGCCGAGCACCGCGCCGCAACCGGCCAGCGCGTACGTGACGCCCAACCCGAACGCGGTCAGGCCCAGCGTCTGCAGCGCGTACAGCACGTACACGGTGCCGACCATGCTGTTGAACAGGAACCAGGCGTGCGAGGTGAGCGCGAGCGGGCCGAGCATCCGGTGCCGGTACACCCAGGCCAGCCCTTCGGCCAGGTCCCGGCGCAGCCCGCGGCCGGCCTCGGCCCGGACCGGCTCGGCCACCCGGACGGTGGCCAGGATCAGGCCGGAGACCAGGTAGGAGACCGCGTCCACGAGGATGCCGGCCGCCGCGCCGGCCGCCGCGACCAGCCAGCCGGCCAGCAGCGGTCCGCCGGTCTGACCCACCGAACTGGTCTGCTCCAGCCGCGCGTTGGCCTGGGTGAGCAGCGCGGCCGGCACCAGGCTGGGCAGGAACGACTGGTGCGCCGCGTCGTACAGCAGCGAGCAGCCACCGATTGCCAGCACCAGCCCGAGCAGCAGCGGCAGGTTCAGCGCGTCCAGCCAGACCAGCACCGGGATGCAGCCGAGCAGCAGGGCCCGGGCCAGGTCACAGCCGACCAGCACCGGCCAGCGCCGGTGCCGATCCACCAGCACCCCGGCGATCAACCCGAACAGCAGGTAAGGCAGCCACCGCGCCGCGCCGAGCAGCCCCACCCCGGTCGCCGACGCCTCCAACGTCACCACCGCCAGCACCTGCAACGCCAGCATCGTGACGTACGTGCCGAACATCGACACCCCGTCCGCGACCCAGAACCGCCCGAACCCCGCCTGAGCCAACAGCGGAAACCGCCCCACCTCCGCCCCGGCCACACTGGAAGAATTCCAGACTATGGGCGCACCGGCGAGCGAGGCAGGCGAGAGCCAGGCGTACGACCGGGACGGGTTCCTGGCCGAGTTCTTTCCGAGGGCCAACGATCGGCAAGAAGTCGAGGCCGGAGCCGCGCGGCTGGTGGCGGCCAACCGGGCATCCCGGCTCGCGGAGACGTGCCAGCCGCCAGCCGGTGCGCAGTGACCTTGGCCGGTGCGCCGCTCAACGGTTGGCGCGCCGGGCGGGTACTACGGGTTCTGGTAGCACGGGACGATCTTCCCGTCCACCATGCAACTGGGTCGCATCTGTGCGGTCGCGTGGCTGGCGCCGAGCACGATCGGGCCCACGCTGAACGCCAGCGCGAGCGCGACCACCGAGAGCATCCGTCGGGTCACGTCATCCTCCTGGAGCCGGGATGATCCGACTATCGCCAGCCGGCGGCGCCGCGGTCCACGTCGCAGTACTGCCGTCTTGACAACCGGCACCGCCGTGGGCGGGGTGGAGTGGTTGGTTGCGGCCGACCGGGGCCGGGTCGGCTGGCGTGGATGGCCGGATCGGCTGAGCGCAGGTGGACAGTAACTGGTTTGCGTCGCAGGTGAGGATGGGCGGCAGGGAGATGACGGCAAGCGGGAGGGGTGGCACGCTGACGGCTATGACAACGATCATCCGGGCGGCGATCGAGGGCACCGAGGCCGAGCCGGGCCACATTGCCGCCGCGGATGTCGCCCGCCTCATTACCGGGCTTGAGCGCGCCATTGCCCGCGCGGCGTATGTCGCCCTCGGTCGGCAGCGGCGGGCAGTGGCAGGTCGGCACAACACCGCGGTCGAGCGCGCTTCGCGGCTCCGCTTCGTCGGTGTGGAGCGCGGCAGTTTCGTCGAACTGTTGGCTCTCCCGGACGCGAGTGAGCCAGGAGACGACGAGCTGCCGATCACCGTCGAGGCCCTCGGCAATGCCGCGTTCGATCAGTTGCTTGCCGCGCTCAGCGGTGCCGACGAGAACTCGCTCGATCGACAGCTCGCGGCGGCCGTCGCGCAACTTGCCGACGAGTTGGGTGTGGGAGAGCGGACTGACCGCATCACTATCGGGTACGCGTCGGTTGCGGTGAGCCGGCACGCCGTGATCGATTCGGGGGTGCGCGCCTCGATGCACCGGGTCGCGCAGCTACCACCGCCGGAACGCAGCGATGTATTGGTCGGCAGGCTCGTCGAAGCCGACTTCGAGCGCCTCACCGCGCGCCTGCAGCCGCCCGCTGGCAAGCCGGTGACGGTCCGGTTTCCGGATGAGCTCGCCGACGAGATACACGAGGCTCTTCGCCAGGTGGCGACGCTTGAAGGGCTCGTCAGCTACGACCCGAAGACCTCGGTCGCGAGCAGCGTGCGGCTACGCGCGATCAGCCGCAGCGAGCAACTGGCCCTTGCGGTCGGCGACCTTGGCACGTTTTGGCAGCACGCTACATTCGAAGATCTGCAACGGTCCCAAGGGGTAACCTCGCTCGATGTTGGAGACCTCTACGATGCTGATCTCGATGAGGAGGAGCGGGCGGCCCTGTATGCGGCCTTGATGGACGATTGAAACCGCATGAGGTTCCGGCTGGGCCGCTGCTGGTGGACACGGATGTCTTCAGTTCCTGAGGCTGGGCAAGGGCCGGCACGCCGATTTCGCCGCGCTGATCGATGGACATGTTCTTGCGATGAGTTTCGCCACCGTCGGTGAAATTCTGGCCGGCGGGCACGCCGCCCGGCTGGGCAGCCGGCGAATGGACGAACTGGTTGCCACGGTCCGTCGCTTCGTAGTCATTCCGTACACGGCCGCCGTCGTGGAAGCCTGGGCGCCGTTGTACGCGAAACTGAGCGGGCACCTGCATGGGCAGGGTGTCAACGATATCTGGACTGCGGCCTGTGCGCTGACTCAGCTGCCACCGCTGCCGGTAGTCACGAACAACCTACGCGATTTCCGCGCTATCGCTGCCGAGGCACCCGGCCTCACGATCGTTCATCCCGACAGCTGACGCGTTGGGTGGGGCGCGGCGGCGCCCCGGGTGGGCGCCGCCGCGGTGGTGGGGTGGGTCAGCGGGTGAAGACCTGGAATTCGGATAGGCGGACCTGGGCGGCGGTGGGGCTGGCGGTGGCGCAGTCGGTTGCGGCCCGCGGGTCGTCGTCCTGCTCGCCGGCGTAGAGCGGGTTGCCGGTGCACTGGCTGGTCAGGACCCGGAAGCGCAGGTGGGTGGCGGCGGTGGGCGGGAGGTCGAAGGAGCGCAGGTTGATCTCCGGGGAGAACGGGCGGAACGCGCCGGCCGGGAAGGCGTTCGTCGGGCTGGTGTAGACCGGCAGGAAGCTGGCGTCCTGGCTGCAGTCGGCGACGGCGGCGTTGCAGGCGAGGATGCTGAACGAGCGGACCGCGGAGAACCGGTTCTGCGGGCCCGGGTCGGCGTCGCCGGTGATCGCTGGGCGGAGCATCGCGCTGACGTTCACCTGGCTCACCGTCTGCGGCGCCGTGCCGGCGAGGTCGACGGTGAACTGCTTGCCGGCGACCCCGGTCAGCGAGGCCCAGTCGGTGGCCTCGGTGTCGTCGCCGACCTTGTCCAGGTTGACGCCGTCACCGGTGATCGTCGCGCCGGACGCCACCGAGGCGAGGTTGCGGGGCAGGTTCAGCTTCAGCTCCTGCGTCCGGCCACCGAGGAAGAGGGTGCTGAACTTGTGGGCGCCGAAGCCGGCGCCGACCGCGGTCAGCTGGAACTTGGTGTTCGGCACGATCTGGAACGTGTCCGGCAGGGCCGTCTCCGGGTCGGTGTCGGCGACCGGCACGGCGCGCGCCTCGTAGTCGCCGACGTACACCCGGATCACCGCGCCGGCCGAGTCGCCCAGCGGGGCGAGGTGGACGGTCGCGTTGTTGGCGTACGGGGAGGCGAAGTTCGGCACCGCTTCGGTGTCCGCCGAGCCGTTGGTCGTCGCGTCCATGCCCATCCCGGACTCGGCGAACGCGCCCCAGATGATGTCCTGGTTGGCGCCACCGAACCGGACCAGGTCCGCGGCCAGCATGTTGTCACGCATGTCGAGCATGCTGACGCTGCTGACGGCCTGCAGCAGGAACGAGTCGAACATGAGCTGGATCCAGCGCCGGTTGCCCGGGCAGGCCTGCACCGACGTACGCCCCTCGGCGCAGGCCAGCTGGGACGACGGGGTGCCGGCGCCGTACCGGTTCACCATCGCGGTGCGCACCCGGTAGTTCGTGGCGTTCCAGATCTCGCCGTCCGCGTGCACCTCCGGACCGACGAGGTCGAAGCCGAGGTCGGAGTAGTTCAGCGGGCTCTTGCTGATGTCGTAGTTGCGGATGCCGCGGGTGTTGCTGCCGGTGACGTAGGCGCCCTCCACGAACGCGGTGTCGCCGGGCGCCCGCAGGCCGTTCTCGTACAGGTACTCCACCGCGGTCAGGTCGCCCCAGGACTCGCCCATGGACCCGCCCTGGAAGCCGCTGATCCCGCTGTCCGGGCCGGCGATCATGCGGTTGCTGATCGCGTGCGTGTACTCGTGCCCGATCACGGTCATGTCGTAGTCGCCGTCGACGCACGGCGGGTACGCGGTGCCGGCGACCGGCTGCCACATGAACATGTTGGTGGTGGGCTGCAGACCGTCCCGCGGGGTGCCCTGGTTGGCGTTGTTGCGGCTGCCACCCAGCGCGTTCTGCTGGGCCCGGCCCTGTTCGGCGTCGTTGCCCAGGCCGTTCGGCCCGAGGTTGACCGCCTGCAGGTTCCAGGCGCCCTCGGTGAAGCCGAGCAGGTAGGAGAAGTCGTGCATCCGGTTGTGCATCACGAACAGGTTCGTGATCGCCGCGTCGGCGTCGACCCGCTGGGTGGACGTGAACGTCGTCGGGTTGCACCGGGCGGCGTGCCACTGGTCGGTGAACGGGTAGGTGTAGTTGCGCGCGATGCTGGTGGTGGCCGGCGTCGCCGGGGTGCCCCCGCCCAGCGCCAGCACGTTGTTGGCGGAGTTGCCGATGGAGGTGAAGGTCGGTGTGCCGGTGGCCAGGTTGACGTCCCAGGCCTGGTTGGTGTTGGGGTCGCTGGCCGCCTTGGCGCAGCCGGTGCCCGGCTTCAGGCACCACTGCACGCGGCTGTCGGCGCCGGAGATCGGGGCGGTGGCGGGGAAGACGGCCCAGCGCGGGTTGTCGGAGTCGAAGTCGACCAGGTCCTCGCGGATCAGCACGCTGCTGTCCCGGGCGTCCACGTAGCTGGTCACCGCGGTCGGGGCAGCCCCGGCCATGGACGACAGCGTGATCGCGTACGCGGCGCGCGCGCCGTCGGCCGGGGTGGGCACCGCGACCGGGCGGACCTCCACCGGGCCGACCTGGTCGGCGGTCAGGCCCACGTCCCGCAGCGCGACGGCGACCGCGGCGTCGGCGCCGACGGTGGCCGGCTGGGGCGCGGCGGTGTCGCGGGCCAGCGAGGACGTCACCCGGGCCACCGTGCCGGCGTTGACCAGCACCGCGACCTGGCCGTCGTAGCCGGCGGGCAGGTCACCGAAGCGCTGCCGGAGCAGCACCACCGCGCCGGCGCCGATCGGGTTGACGGCGAGCAGGTCGAGGTTCGCGACGGCCTTGGCGTCCAGGCCGAACAGGTCCTGGTTGGCGGTCAGGTACTGGCGCGCGGCGGTCGCCGGGTCGGCGGCCAGGCCGGTGGCCAGCGCCCGCCCGGTGAACAGCGCGTTCGGGGTGCCGAGCTTGTTGAACTGGACCCGGCCGAGCTTGCTGGCCATCGAGCGCTGCCGGGCGTTCGGGGCGGCGGCGCCGGCCCGGTTGTCGAGGTCCATGGAGCTCTCGCCCGAGTTGGAGTCGATGCTCGGGGCGGCCTTCGCCGCGGCGGCGGGCGCCGGCGCGGCGCCCGCGGGGCCGGTGGCCAGGCCGACCAGCACCACCGTCGCGGCCAGCCCGGCGGCCGCCCGCATGGCCGGTCCCCGTCTCATCTTCGACCCTGATCTGCGCACTGGAGTCCTCCCTGGTCCGGACGTCGCAGGACGCCGGCCGATCAGGCAGGCGTCCGAACCGCACCACATGGGCGCGGCAGGGCAACGAAGTACCGAAAACTGGCCTGTGAGTAGCAGACCAGATCTACCGTGCGCAAGGTGCAGTCACACCGTTGCAGCATGGAGTCAACAGGTATCCGGCTATACCGGACGTAGCATGTCAGGCCGTCGGGTGACCCAGCTCCCGCAGCAGCAGCGCGAACATGTCCGCGTACAGCTGGTCCTCCTGCTCGGTGCTGTCGGCCATGCCGTGCCCGCCGTGTTCCTCGACCCGCAGCAGCACCGGCCGGCCGGACGAGCTGGCCGCCTGCAGCCGGGCCGTCATCTTGCCCGGCTGCCAGGTCGCCACCCGCGGGTCGTTCAGCCCGGTGGTGAGCAGCACGGCCGGGTACCGGACGCCGTCGGTCACCCGCTGGTACGCGTCGGCGACGAGCAGGGCGGCCAGCCCGTCCGGGGTGCTGACGCTGCCGAACTCGGGCACGTTGATCGGTCCGTTCGCGCCGACCTCGGCCCGCAGGGCGTTCACCAGCGGCACCCGGAGCACCATCGCGCCCCACAGCTCCGGCCGGCGGACCAGCGCGCCGCCGGTCGGAATGCCGCCCGCGCTGGCGCCGCTGCCGGCGATCCGGCCGGCCGACGTGTAACCGGACGCGATCAGGTACTCGGCGCAGTCGATCAGGTCGGTGATCGTGTTCTCCTTGGCCAGCCTGGCGCCGGCCTGCCGCCAGGCGTCACCGAGCTCGCCGCCGCCGCGGATGTGCCCGACCGCGTAGACACCGCCACGCTCCAGCCAGGCGAGCCGGCCCGGCCGGTAGCGCGGCGTGTTCGACAGCCCGTACGAGCCGTAGACGTCCAGCACGGTCGGGTGGCTGCCGTCCAGGGCGAGGTCGGCGCGGTGCAGCAGGGTCACCGGGATGGGCGTGCCGTCCCGGGCCGGCGCCAGCACCCGGTACGTGCGCAGCTCGGGCAGCCCGGCCGGGACCGGCGCCTCGGCCGGCTCGGCGGTGATCTCGCCGGCGGTCAGGTCGTACCGGTAGCCGCGCGGCGGGGTCGTCCAGCCCTCGATCCGCAGCAGCACGGCGACCTCGCCGGGCGGGACCGACCACTCCTGGATCCCGCCGTCCAGCGGCAGCGGCACGTCCTCCGGTTCGTCCCCGGCCGGTTCGGCGGCACCCGGTTCGGCCCCGGTCGGTCTGGTGGCGGCCAGCCGGAGCCGGCGCAGCCGGCTGACGCCGACGTCCAGGTCGCGGATCAGCAGGTCGGCGCCGACCACCATGACCGCCTCGATCACCCGGTCGGACTCGGGCACTACGACGCGGGCCCGCTCGATCGCCGGGTCGGCCAGCGGGACGCTCAGCACCTGCCCGCGCGGCGCGCCCCGGCCGTTGATCAGGTACAGCGTGTCGGGGCCGAAGGCGAAGCCGCTGACCCGGTCGTCCGGGCCGGCCACCCGGACCCACGGACAGCTGGCCGGGTCGGCCAGCCCGGCCACCGGCGCCAGGTAGATCGTGTTGCTGGACAGCCCGAACGTGGTCCGGTGGCCGGCCAGCGCGGCGTGTGAGACGAGCGCCAGCACCTGGTCGGTGCCGGGCTGGTGGTAGAGGAACGGGCGGTCCCGCGGCTGCAGCGGCACCCGCGGGTTCAGCCCGCGGGCGAGCAGCACCTGGTCGGCCGCCGGGTCAGCGCCGAGCCGGTGCAGGCTGGTGCGGCTGTTCAGGCGGTGGGCGGTCGGGGCCGCGCCGGGCG
Organism: uncultured Actinomycetota bacterium; assembly: GCA_963714145.1. GTDB lineage: Bacteria > Actinomycetota > Actinomycetes > Mycobacteriales > CADCTP01 > JBBWZH01. The sequence continues at coordinate 7,921,794 of OY970235.1, forward strand.
TCGGGTCGAGGTAGGCGTGGTAGCGGAACGACTCGTCGTCGACCCAGCTCAGGAACGGGAGGCGGACGTTGCCGATGCTCTCTCCTCGACGATCGCGCCGGTCGCCACCTCGATCACCCGGACGGTGGCGTTCTCCGAACCGCCGGCCGATATCGCGCACGCGACGTACCGGCCGGTGCGCGAGGGGCGGTAGAAACCGAGGTGGTGGTGGCCCGGCCCGGGGATCGTGGTCGGGTCCAGCAGCACCCGCTCGACCCCGTCGCCGGACTGCACGGTCAGCGCCGCCACCGGTGCGCCCGGGTCGGTGCGCAGGCAGAACTCCCACTCGCCGGCCCAGCTGAAGCCGGCCCGCTGCGTCCCGGTGCCGCGCAGTTCGCGGATGCGCCGGCGCAGCGGGTCCCGGTCCGGCAGCGCGGCGAACTGCTCGGCGGCCCAGGCGCCCTGACCGGCCAGCCACTGCGCGTACCCGGCCGACGGGGTCTCCATCCAGCGGTACGGATCGGCGACCGCGGTGCCGAAGTAGCTGTCCTGAACCGGCTCAACGCGGGCAATCGGCGGCATGCGCCCCATCTTGCCGCGTGCCCGGACGGGCAGCCGGGGTACCCGGATGAGTGTCCTGTTGCGGGTATGCGCCGCTGGCACGCCGCCCCGACGCTATGGCCCACAGCAGGTTGGTCTGACCCGGGGGGATACGGCATGGCTCAGCAACTCGTGCAGACCTACTCGTTCCGGCGGCAGCGGGCGGTGCTCTCGCCGGACCTGACCGCGACCCTGGTCGCCGGGCCGGCGGACGGGCCGGACCCGGCCGCGCTGGCCCGGATCGAGGCCGAGATGGTCGCCGCCGGGCGGGCCTTCACCGACCGCCGGTACCAGGACGCGATCGGGCACTACCGCACCGCCGAGACCCTGATCTGGCAGCAGCTCGACCCGCGCTCGCCGTCGGTATCGGTGACCGGATTCGTGCCACCGCGGGACGAGACCGTCTTCCAGCCGCTGATCGAGCTCGCGCTGGAGTGGACCCACATCCTGCAGTTCCTGCCGCCGCGGCCGGGCCCCGGCCCGATCACCCCGCTGGACGCGAACGTGCTGAAGGTGGCCAACAAGGTGGACGCCGTCGGCCTGAAGGCGGCCGCGCTGGCCGGCCCGGACGCGGCGACCGCGATCAGCCTGCTGGAGTACGGCACCGCGCTGACCGCGGCCGGAAACATCGAGGGCGCGCGGAACGTGCACGAGCGGGCCGCCAAGCTGGCGCCGGAGGTGGTGCAGCAGTACGACGCCGGCACCGGCAGGGGCGTACCCGGTGCGGCCGTGCCGGCCGCCGTCGAGGCCGGGCCGCACACCACCGGCGCCGAGCCGACCGGCCCGGTCCGGCCGACCGGCCCGGTCCGGCCGAACGGTGCGGGCGCGGCCCGGGCGGGAGTGGCGCTGGCGGCCCCGGCGGCGGTGCCGGTGCAGCTGACCGCGCAGCGGTCGCTCAGCCTCAGCACCGTCGCCGGCAGCAAGAGCTTCAGCTGGAAGGTGGGCGCCCCGCCGGCGAAGGAGGTGCAGGATCTGGTCTACGCGGCCCGCACCAGTGCGAACTACCAGCTGGCCACCGACCGGCTGATCCACCCGGTCGAGCCGGCCGACTTCGCGCTGGCGCTGGGGCACGCGTACTTCTACGAGATCCCGCTCGGGCTGGCCGAGTGCTACCACGCGCTGGGCGACTGGCCGGCGGCCGAGGCGAACTACCTGACCGCGGCGAAGTACAAGTACCTGAACGCGCAGACCGAGGCGCCGTTCATCTGGGTCCGGCTCGGCACGCTGTACGTCGACTGGGGCATCGCGCTGTACAAGCTGGAGGAGTTCCAGAACGCGCTGAACATCTTCACCCGGGTCGTCACGCCGAACCGGACGGTCCCGGTCAGTCCATTGTGGACAACGGCCGGGCTGGCCCCGGCGGTCGGCCTCGCCACCCCGCTGGTGTCCAAATTGGACGACATCGCCGCGCTGTCGGCGCAGGCCGCGATCGGGACCGTGCTGCTGTCCGCCTGGCAGCAGATCGTGAAGCTGGTCGCCGGGCTGGACTTCTGGGGGCTGCCGACCCAGATGGTTCCGATCTGGACCTACGACTACCTGCGCTCGGTGGCGGTGCAGTTCGCCCAGCTGGCCGTCTCCACCGAGCGGGACGTGATCAGCTACTGGTCGCGGGCCGAGGCCGCCGACCTGACCCGGCTGCAGCTGGTGCAGGCCAGCGGGCAGGCGCAGGCCGAGGTGTCCGTGGCGCAGCGCCAACTGGCCGCCGCGAACGCCGAGACCGACGCGTACGGCAAGGCGCTGGCGCTGGCCAACAAGCGGGCGGCCGACGCGAACACCGACGCCACCGCGTACGCGGCGATGTCGTCCGACGCGCTGATGCACCAGGCGCTGTCGCAGCAGCTGTCCGGCGGCGAGGACGGCGACGCCAGCCAGCTGGACGCGCTGGCCGACCGGATGATCCTGGGCAACTACAGCCTGTCCGGCGACGCGGGCACGCTGGCCGCGGCCGAGGGGCTGACCGCGGCCCGGCTCAACCAGCAGTACGAGGTCGGCCGGATGCAGCGGCAGGCGCAGGAGCTGGGGCTGGCCGCCAACCAGGCGCAGGCCGAGCTGGCCGCCGCGCAGGCCCGGGCCAGCGCGGCCAGCGCCGCGGTCGGGCTGTCCCAGCTGCGCGCGCACGACGCGCAGCAGTTGGCGGCCGCGTTCAACGCGCAGGTCTTCACCCCCGAGGTGTGGTGGCGGCTCGGCGACACGCTGGACGGCATCTACCAGCGCTACCTGGCGATGGCGCTGCAGGTGTCCCGGCTCATGCAGCACGCGTACAACTTCGAGACCGACTCCGACCTGCACGTGATCCGGGCCGACTACGCCAGCGTGGAGGTGGCCGGGCTGCTCGCCGCGGACGCGCTGCTGGCCGACATCGAGCAGTTCGACTTCGACCTGGTCACCCAGACCAAGGACAAGGTGCAGCCGGTCAAGCTGACCGTCTCGCTGGCCGAGAAGTACGGGTACGCCTTCGAGACCCAGTTCCGCGGCAGCGGCGCGCTCGACTTCGAGACCTCGATCGACGACTTCGACCGCGCGCTGCCGGGCACCTACGCCGGCCGGCTGGAAGCGGTCGAGGTGGCCGTGGAGGGGCTGATCCCGGCCACCGGCCTGCACGGCACGCTGACCAACAACGGCGTCTCGTCCTACCGGATACCCGGCGGCACCGGGCTGAAGTACCGGCTGCAGCCGCGCGAGACGCTCGTCCTGTCCGACTACGCCAAGCGCAGCGACGAGCTGCTGCTGCCGACCGACCCGCGGGTGCGCGGCGTGTTCACCGGCGCCGGGGTGGCGTCCAGTTGGCGGCTGGAGCTACCGAAGGCGGTCAACGACCTGGACTACGGCTCGCTGCTGGACGTGAAGCTGACCTTCTACTACCAGGCCCGGTTCGACCCGGACCTGCGCACCGCGGTGCTGGCCCAGCTGGCCGCGCACCCGTCGATCAACGCCGGGCAGCGGGCGGTGCCGCTGCGCTGGCTCTACCCGGACGCGTTCTTCCGGCTGCAGGACACCGGTTCGCTGACGATCACGCTCGGCCCCGGCGACTTCCCGCGCAGCCAGGCCAGCCCGGTGCTGACCAGCGTCGGCCTGGTGCTCGCCACCGACGGCACGGTGCCGGCGGCCGGCATCGCGGTCGATCTGGCCACCCCCGGCCACCCGGCCGCGGTCCGGGCCACGACGGCGGCCGGCGGGATCATCAGCGGCACCGCCGGTGCCTGGGTCCCGCTCGGCACCGGCACCGCGTTCGGCGCGTACACGCTGGCCATCCCGGCCGCGGCCAACCCGGCCCTGGTGCACGACGGCGCGCTGGACCTCGGCCCGATCGGCAACGTCGCGCTGGTGCTGGGCTACTCGTTCACCCCGCGGGCCTGACCGGCATGGCGGAGACGAGCGGGGTGGACCCGCGGGTGCTCTCGCTGCCGTCCGGCGGCGGGTCGCTGCGCGGGCTGGGCGCCAGCTTCAGCACCGACCTGAACACCGGCACCGGCGGCTACGGCGTCCCGCTGGAGCTGCCGGCCGGCCCGAACGGGATCAAGCCCAAGGTCGACCTGACCTACCAGGCCGGCGGCGGCAGCGGCCCGTTCGGGATGGGCTGGACGCTCGGCACGATGACGATCACCCGGCTGGTCGACGCCGGCGTCCCGACCTACGGCGCGGCGGACCGGTTCACCCTGGCCGGGGTCGGCGAGCTGATCCCGATGCCGGACGGCAGCTGGCGGCCCGAGGTCGACACGCTCACCTGGCGGATCCGCCGGGTCGGCGCCGGCTGGGAGATCACCGACCGGGACGGCACCGTGCACGAGCTGGGCCAGACCGCGGACGGCCAGGTGGCGCTGCCCGGCGGTGGGTCGCGGATCGCGTCCTGGCTGCTGGAGCGCAGCACCGACACCGGCGGCAACGCGATCGGCTACGCCTACCGGGGCGCCGCCGCCGGCGCGATGCGGCTGCCGGACACGATCAGCTGGGGCGGCTACCAGCTCCGGTTCGGCTACCAGCCCCGGCCGGACCCGCTGCTCACCGGCCGGTACGGCGCGCTGATCGAGACCACCGACCGGTGCACCGGGGCCGAGCTGCACGTGCTGGCCGAGGCGCCGTCGCTGGTGCGCAGCTGGGAGCTCGGCTACCAGCAGGCGGCCGGCACCGGCCACTCGCTGCTGACCTCGGTGCGGCTGCGCGGCCACGGCGCCGACGGCACGATCGCCGAGGCACCGTTGCTGACCCTCGGCTACACCGAGCCGGCCCGGCCGACGCTGGTCCGGCTGGCGACGCCGGCGCTGCCCGGCGCCGGCCCCGGGTCGCTGTCCACCGGGCAGGGCGAGCTGGTCGACCTGACCGGCGACGGGCTGCCGGACGTGCTGGAGGTGGGCCCCGGGCGGGCCCGGTTCTGGCGCAACCTCGGCGGCGGCCGCTGGCAGCTGCCGGAGCGGCTGACCCAGCTCCCGCCCGCGCTGGCCAGCACCGGGGCCGCGTTCGCGGACGTCACCGGCGACGGCACCGCCGACCTGCTGGTGCTGGACCGGCCGACCGGCGGCTACTACCCGCTGCGCCCGGCCGGCGGCTTCGGCCCGCCGGTGGTCTGGCGGGACGCGCCGGCCACCCTGTTCGGCGCCGGCACCCGGCTGGTCGACCTGGACGGCGACGGCGTGACCGACCTGCTGGCCCAGCGCGCCGGCTACGGCCTGGAGCTCTGGTTCCGCGACGGCGTCGGCTGGTCGGACCGGCCGGTGCTGGCGCCGGACGGTCCGCCGGTGGATCTCACCGACCCGCGCACCCGGCTGGCCGATCTGACCGGGGACGGGCTGACCGACCTGGTCCGGGTCCGCGGCGGCCGGGTCACCTACTGGCCGTACCTGGGGCACGGCCGCTGGGCCGCGGCGCGCGACCTGGGCGAGCTGCCCGGCGCCCCGGACCGGATCGACCCGGACCGGTTGCACCTGATCGATGTGGACGGCGACGGCGCCGCCGACTGCGTGTACGTGGACGCCGGGCAGGTGCTGGTCTGGCACAACCGGTCCGCGCGCAGCTGGTCGGAGCCGACCGTGGTGCGCGGTACCCCGGCCTGCCGGCCGTCCGACGTGCGGATCGTCGACCTGCTCGGCACCGGCGTCCCGGGCGTGCTCTACCAGCTGGTGCCGTCCGGCCGGGCCGGCACCGCGGCGCTGTTCCTGGATCTCTCCGGCGGCCGCAAGCCGTACCTGCTGACCGGCATCGACGCCGGGCTGGGCATCACGACGGCGATCGACTACCGGCCGTCCACCCAGTTCGCCACCGAGGACCGGGCCGCCGGCCGGCCGTGGCGCTCGTTCTGCCCGTTCCCGGTGCAGTGCGTCGCCGAGGTGACCGAGACCGACCAGGTCACCGGCGAGGTCCGGCGGGTGCGGCACCGCTACCACGAGGGGCACTACGACGGCGCCGGGCACACATTCGCCGGTTTCGCCGAGGTGGAGGTGACCGAGGTCGGCGACGCCACGATGCCGACCCTGGTCACCCGCAACCGCTACTCCGTCGGGCTGCACCCGGACGACCCGACCCGGCCGCTGACCGGTACCGACAAGCTGCGGCACGGCGCGCTGCGCCGCCGGATGCTGGCCACCGCGCGGTACGCCCCGGACGGCTCGCCCGCCGCCGACCGCCCGTTCCAGCAGGTCCACTACGAGCACGAGGTGGTGCTGACCGCGGCGCTGGACGGGCGGTGGGTCGCGCAGCCCCGGCAGACCCGGGTGCTGGAGGAGCAGTGGGAGCGCGGCACCGCGCCGTACGCGTTCCGCGAGATCAGCTACCTGGCCTACGACGGCGACGGCAACGTGCTGCGCCAGCGGGAGCGGGCCTGGCGGGCCGGCGGCCCGGACGACCTCGACATCACCACCACGATCACGTTCGCCAGCAACCAGACCACGCACGTGCTCGGCAAGCCGGCCCGGGTGACCGAGACCGACGCCGCCGGCACGGTGCTCTCGACGCTGCTGCACCGCTACGACGGCCCGGCGCACGAGGGCCTGCCCGCCGGGCAGGTGACCGCCGGCTTCCTCACCCGGCTGGACAAGCTGGCCGTCCCGGACGCCGTGGCCACCGCGGTGTACGGCGCCGACCAGCCGGACTGGGCCGCGCTCGGCTACCGCCGGCTGCCCGGCGAGACCGGCTGGTGGGCGCCGGCGATGAGCTACGCCCGGAACATCGGCCCGGACGGCATCCTGGAGGTGGAGTGCCGCGGCCCCAACGGCCACCCGACGGTGTCCCGGTACGACCCGGGCCAGCAGTTCGTCACCCGGGTCACCGACGCGGTCGGCAACGTGCGGTCGGCCGAGGTCGACCCGCGCACGGCCCAGGTCCGGGCCGTCACCGAGGCGGACGGGTCGGTCGTGTCGGACGTCTTCGACCCGCTCGGACGGGTGCTGGCCACGATCAAGCCGGGGGACAGCGCCGCGCTGCCGACGGCCGACTACAGCTACGCCGTCGCGGCCGCGGGCCGGCCGACCCGGCTGACCACCCGGCGCCGGGAGACCAGCGGCGCGCCGTCCACTTTGGACGACGTGCTGCACCTGAACGGGCGGGGCCAGACGCTGGCCAGCTACGTCGAGGGGGAAGGCGACGCCGGCCGGGAGTGGATCGCCCGGGACGTGGTGGCCTTCGCGGCCCGGGGCGCGGTGGCCCGCCGCTACCTGCCGCACTACCGGTCCACTGTGGACTACCAACCGGCCGCCGCCGGCACGCCGCACCTCGACCTGCGCTATGACGCGGTCGGCCGGATGGTCAGCCAGACCAGGCCCGGCGGCGCCCGGCTGGAGCAGGAGTTCGGGCCCGGCTACGTGATCGCCCGGGACGAGGCGACGCTCGCCGGGCTCCGGTTGCACGCGATCACCAGCCGGCTGGACGCCGAGCGCCGGGTGATCGCGGTGGAGCACCTGACCAGCGGCGGCAGCGCGGTCTCCCGCTACACCTACACCGGCCGGGACCGGCTGGTCCGGGTCGAGCACCCGGACGGCGGCGCGACCACGCTCACCCACGACCTGGCCGGCCGGCTGCTGGCCACCGACAGCCCGGACACCGGCCGGGTCGTGTTCGTCCTGGACCCGGCGGGCAACCAGGTGGAACGCCGGCTGGCCAACGGCAGCCGCAGCCGCACCCAGCTGGACGCGCTGGACCGGCTGGTCGCCAGCTACGTGGACGGGTCCGCCACGCCGACCCTGCGGTACCGGTACCTGGACGCCGCCGACCCGACCCCGGCCGACGGCGAGCTGGGCCGCCGCGCCCGGCTGCACCAGGTGATCGACGCGGTCGGCACGGTCAGCTTCGGCTACGACGCGCTCGGCCGGATGACCCAGACCAGGCGCACGGTCGACGCGCTGGCCGGGCACGACCTGGTCACCGACATCAGCTACGACGCGCTCGGCCGGGAGACCGGCAAGGTGCTGCCGGCGCCGGCTCCTGGTGGCCCGCGCCGGGTCGTCAGCTACGGCTACGACCGGCGCGGCATGCTGGTCTCCTCGCCCGGCGTGGTGCGGTCGGCCGGATACGACGTGCTGGGCCGGCTGCGCCGGATCGAGTACGGCAACGGCACCGTCACCACCGCCGACTTCGACCCGGTCACCGGCCAGCCGACCAGCCAGCGGCTGACCGGTCCCGGCGGCGAGCTGCTGCGCCGGAACGACTACACCTTCGACGCGGCCGGCCTGCTGTCCACAGTGGACGCCGCGGACGCGGTCGAGCGGGCCAGCTACGGCTACGACGACTTCGGCCACCTCACCAGCGCGACCTACCCGACCGGCCCGGCCCAGGGCTGGACGGTCAGCCCCGGTGGAAACGTGACTTCGGTAGCCGGTATCGGCGCACTGACCTACCCGGCCGGCTCGGCCCGGGTGACCGCTGCCGGCGGCGACACGTACGGCTACGACCCGGCCGGCTTCCTCACCACCGCGCCGTACGGGGAACTCACCTTCAACGGGTTGGACGACCTGGTGCGGGTGGAGTTGACCGACGGCCGGGTGGTCGACCAGGTCTTCGACTACCGCGGCCAGCGGGCGGTCCGCAGCGTCACCGGCGGGTCGGTCAGCATCACCGCCGACCCGCACATCGAGTTCGCCGACGGCGCCGCCACCGTCTGGGTCACGTTCGGCGACCAGCGGGTGCTCGCGGTCACGCCGGCCGCGTCCGCGTTCCTGCACCCGGACGGCACCGGTACCGGCGTGGTCTACACCGACGCCGCCGGCGGGCTGGTCGCCCGGGTCGTGCTGGACGCCTACGGCGGGCTGCGCGCGGTGCTCGGCCCCGGTGGCGCCGGCAGCGTCGGGATCGTGCCGGGCGGGGTGCGCTACCACGGGCAGCCCTTCGATGCCGACCTCGGGCTGCTGTTCCTCGGCCGGCGCGGGTTCGACCCGCGGCTGGCCCGGTTCGTCTCGCCGGACCGCACGATCGCCGGCGTCTACGGCCCGGACAACTGGAACCCCTACTGCTACGGGCACGGCAACCCGCTGCGCAACGCCGACCCGACCGGCCAGTTCTCGGTCGGCGACTTCTTCGCGATCTTCGCGGTGGTCGTCGTGGTGGCCGTGCTGATCGTGGCCGGGATCTTCACCTACGGCAGCACCTGGGCGCTGGCCGGGATGACGATCAGTGCCAGCGCGGTGTTCTTCGGGGCCGCCGCCGGGGCCGCGGCCGGCGCGATCCTGGGCGGGATCGCCGCCGCCAAGGCCGGCGAGGACATCTGGAAGGGCGTCCTGTTCGGCGGTCTGGTCGGCGGCGCCTGCGGGGCGATCGGCGGGGCGCTCGGCTCGGTCGCGTTCAACGCGCTCGGCGGGTTCGCCGCCAAGGGCTTCATGTCGTACCTGGCGTTCATCGTGTCGGGCGCGATCGAGGGCGCGTTCTCCGGCGCCGGCACCGGCGCGGCGATCGGCTTCGCCGGCGGCAAGGGCACCGCCGAGAGCTTCTGGACGCACGTCGCCAAGGGGGCGCTGATCGGCCTGGTCACCGGCGCGGCGTTGGGTGCGGCCAGCGCGTACATCAAGGCGAACGGGTTCGGGCTGAACATCGGGCTGGCCAAGCTGGACCCGCGGACCCCGGCCGCCGGCGGCCTGTCCGAGCAGGTCGACTTCCTGGACGCCTCGGCCGGCCTCGGCGCCAACGCGGTGGTCAGCCCGGCGCACGGGGCCACCTCGCTGATCTCGCTCGGCCCGCCGAGCAGCCTGGCGTTCCACATCCCGCTCGGCTGGGTGCCGGAGTTCGTCAACTACGTCGGTGTCACCGCCGCCACCGACACACTGATCGGTCTGGACAAGTACGACGTCCTCCGGTTCGGCGACGCGCTGTTCCTGGTGCTGGAGGCGGCGCCGTACTTCATCGGCGTCACGCTCACCATCCTGGACGCCGGCAAGCTGCTGGACTGGGCCAAGAACCCGGTCCGCGACTTCTTCGCGATGCCGGCCTGAGCGCCGGCCGGGAGTGGTCTGATCCACTCCCGGCCGCGGCGTCCGGAACACCGCGGCGTCCGGTAGCTGCCGCGGACACAGCCGGTGTCGTTATCGTGACCGGATCAGTCGGGATGGTCCGGAGGATGCCAGTGCTGGTGGAGGAGATCCGCGGCCCGGAGGAGGTGCGATCGCGGCTGGACCAGCTGGCCCGGGCGGCGCAGCGGTCCGCCTGGAGCGTCAACCCGGGCCCGCCGCCGGCGGCGCACCTCCTCGTCGCCAGCCGGGCGCTGGACGAGCAGAGCCGGGCCCGCGGGGTGTGCAGCCGGTCGGTGTTCGGGCTGGCCGCGATCGCCGACGCGGCGATGGGCGGCTACCTGGCCGACGTGGCCGCGGCCGGCGACGAGGTTCGGGTGCATCCGGACCCACCGCTGCGGCTGCTGCTGATCGACGGCGAGTGCGCGGTGATCCCGGTCGCCGGCGACGACCACGCCAGCGGCGCCTACGTGCTGCACGGCCGCGCGCTGGTGGCCCCGCTGCGGATGCTGTTCGAGCAGGTCTGGGCGGTCGCCCAGCGGTTCGCCCCGGACTGCGGCCCGTGCCCGGACGAGGCCCGGCTGCGCCAGGTCGTGACGATGCTGGCTGAGGGTCACAAGGATGAGGCGGTGGCCCGCCGGATGAACATCTCGGTGCGCACCACCCGCCGGCTGATCACCGCCAGCGTGGAGCGGCTGTCCGCGCAGAGCCGGTTCCAGGCCGGCGTGATGGCCGTCCGCGCCGGCTGGGTCGCCGGTGGCCAGCCGCCGGAGGCGTAGCCCGCTGCCGTTGCCGGTCGGCGGACAGGGCCGGGTCAGCGGCCGGGGCCGGTCAGCGGCCAGGGCCGGGTCGGCGGCCGGGGCCGGTCGGCGGCCGGTGCCGGTCAGAGCTGGACGTTGTGGCCGGCGCCGTGCCGGTGCGCGGCGGCCAGCACCAGCGCGGCGGCGGCCGCGTCCTGCACGGCCACGCCGACCGACTTGTAGACGGTGAGGTCGTCCCGGCCGCACCGCCCCGGGGCGGCACCGGAGACCAGCTCGCCGATCTCCACCACCGCACGGTCGATGCCGCACAGCTCGACCGCGCCGGCCGGCGGCGCGGCCAGCGTCACCTCCCGGGACTCCACCGCGAGCACCGCGGCCGCCCGGATCGTGTCCGCGTCCAGCTCGCCCCGGCCGGTGGTGTCGTAGCCGACCGAGTTGACGTGGCAGCCGGGCGGCAGCCACTCCCGCCGCAGGACCGGATCGGCGGCGTGGGTGGTCAGGCAGACCACGTCCGCGTTGCGGACCGCCTCGGCCACCGAGTCGAGGGCGCCGACCGTCGCACGCAGCGTCATGTCCAGCTCGGCGGCCAGGGTGCGGGCCCGGATCGGGTTGCGGCCGGCGAGCACCAGCTGGCTCAGCCCGCCGGCCCGGTCCAGCGCGTGCGCGTGCGCCCGGGCCTGCACGCCGGTACCGATGATCGCGGCCCGCCGGCTGCCCGGCCGGGCCAGCAGCCGGGTGGCCAGCGCCGAGCCGGCGGCGGTGCGGGCGGCGGTCAGGTAGGTGCCCTCGATGATCGCCACCGGTTGGCCGGTGTCGCCGTCGAAGCAGCAGACGACCGCCTGATGGCTGGGGATCGCCCGGTTCGCCGGGAAGACACTGACCAGCTTGACCGCGAGCGTCCGGGTGGACGGCAGGTACGCCGGCATCGCGGCCAGCAGGCCGTCCCGGTCCGGCACGGTGGCCGCGATCCGGGCCGGCATCGAGACCGCGCCGCTGCTGAGTTCGGCCATCGCGGCCGCCAACGCCTCAACCAGGTCGGCCGGGTCGAGTAACGCCTCCACCTCAGCGCCTGACAAGATCAACATCGTGCATCCCCCGTGTTCGACTGATTCGACGATCTCGCGCCCGTCAAGTTATCGCCCCGATGCCCTAACATTGTCCGGTTCCGTGGGGGTGGCCGTGGGCACGGTAAGCGTTGCGGACCACATCATGGTGCCGTTCGCCGGGTCCGGTTCGGGTGCTGGCCCACTGAGTTGGGGCCAGCAGGAGATGTGGGGGGCCATCCAGCGGATGGGCTCGTCGCTGGCGCTGGGCGGGGTGAGCACACTGCAGCCCGGCATGACCGTCGAGATGGCGGCGACCGTACTCAGCTTCATCGTCGGCCGGCACCCCTCGCTGCGGACCCGGCTGCGACCCGGCCCGGGCGGTCGGGTCGAACAGGTGGTGGCCGCCGCGGGTGAGGTCCGGCTGGAGATCGTGGACGCCGGCGACACCGACCCGGCCGAGGTGGCCGAGGCGATCCGGGGCCGCTACCACGACGCGGAGTTCGACTACGCCGACGAGTGGCCGGTGCGGATGGCGGTGATCCGGCACCGCGGCGCGCTCACCCACACCGTCGCGATGTACTGCCACCTCGCCCTGGACGGCGAGGGACTGACCGCGCTGATCGCCGATCTGTCCACAATGGACTTTCAGACCGGCCGGTCGGAACGGCCGGTGACCGGACTGCCGCCGCTGGAGCAGGCCCGCTGGCAGGCCAGCCCGGCCGGGCAGCGCCGCAGCGAGGTGTCGCTGCGGTACTGGGAGCGGATGCTGCGCGAGATCCCGGCCAGCCGGTTCGCCGCCGCCGCCGAACCGGGCGGGCCGCGCTACGCCGAGGTCGGGTACCGGTCGCCGGCCACCGACCTGGCCGCCCGGGTGGTCGCCGCGCGCACCGGCCTGGACACCTCGCCGGTGCTGCTGGCCGCGTTCGCCGTCGCGGTGGCCCAGGTCAGCGGCCGGAACCCGAGCGTCGCGCAGGTGGTGGTGAGCAACCGGTTCCGGCCCGGGCTGGCCGAGTCGATCAGCACGGTCAGCCACCCCGGCCTGTGTGTCATGGACGTGGCCGGAGTCAGCTTCGACGAGGCGGTGCGCCGGGCCCGGCTGGCCTCGCTGAGCGCGTACAAGAACGCGTACTACGACCCGCTGCGCAAGATCGAGTTGCTCGACCGGGTGAGCCGGGAGCGGGCCGAGGAGCTGGACATAGCCTGCTTCTACAACGACCGCCGGTCGCCGGCGCAGCGCGAGGTCACCGGCCCGCCGGCCACCCCGGCGGAGATCCGCGCCGCGCTGCCGGCCAGCGTGTTGGCCTGGCAGGACGTCCCGGTGGACCCGGCCAGCGAGCGGTTCTTCCTGCACCTCAACGACGCCCCGGGCACGGTGGACATCCGGCTGGCCGCCGACGTCCGCTACCTGCCGGCCGCCGGCGTGGCGGCCTGCGTCCGGGCAATGGAGGCGATCGTCGTACAGGCCGCCCTCGACCCGGCCACGCCGACCGGCCTCTGAACCAGCCGCACCCTTACGCCTGGGCGTCCGGGGCGGCCACAGCGTCCGGGGTGGGCATGGTCTCCAGGGTGGCCACGGACGGGCCGCGGGCCTGCCGCGCTTCGACGCCCGCGGTCTCGGTGGCGCGCAGCACGCGCAGCGCGTTCTGCCAGGTGAGCTTGGCCAGTTCGGGGTCGGACCAGCCGCGGCCGGCCAGTTCGGCCAGCAGCGCCGGGTAGCCGTCCACGCCGGCCAGCCCGGTGGGGACCACCGGGGTGCCGTCGAAATCGCCGCCGAGGCCGACATGGTCCACCCCGGCGACCGCCCGGACGTGCTCGATGTGGTCGGCCACGTCGCCGACCCCGCACGGCGGGCACGGGTTGGCCGCGATCCAGGCGGCCCGGGCCGCCGCCCAGGCCGGGCCGTACTCCAGCCGGCCGGCGGCCAACCGGTCGAGCTCGGCGCCCAGCCGCAGCTGCCAGGCCCGGCACGGCTCGGTCAGGAAGCCGGGGACGAACGTGACCATCACGATCCCGCCGGTGTCCCGGACCCGGGCCAGCACATCGTCCGGCACGTTGCGGGGGTGGTCGCACAACGCCCGGGCGCTGGAGTGGGAGAAGAACGCCGGCGCGGTCGACACGTCCAGCGTGGCGTGCATGGTGCTCGGGGCGACGTGCGAGAGGTCGGCCAGCATGCCGAGCCGGTTGCACTCGCGCACCACCTCGCGGCCGAACGCGGTCAGCCCGCCGACCGCCGGCACGTCGGTGGCGCTGTCCGCCCAGGGGGTGTTCCGGCTGTGCGTGAGCGTGAGGTAGCGGCAGCCCAGCGCGTACAGCATCCGCAGCGTGCCGAGCGAGCCGGCGATCGAGTGGCCGCCCTCGATGCCCAGCAGCGAGGCGACCCTGCCGGCCGCGTGCGCCCGCTCCACCTCGGCGGCGGTACCGGCCAGGGCCAGGTCGTCCGGGTAGCGCGCGACCAACCGGTGGACCACGTCGATCTGCTCCAGGGTGGCCGCGACCGCGGCGTCACCGGCCAGGTCGCAGGACACGAACACGGACCAGAACTGGCCGCCCACCCCGCCGGCCCGCAGCCGCGGCAGATCGGTGTGCAGCCCGGTGCCGGTCTGGTCGGCGGCCACGTCCAGCCGATCGAGGTCGTAGCCGACCCGCCAGCGCAGCTCCCAGGCCAGGTCGTTGTGCCCGTCCAGGACCGGTGCCGCGGCCAGCAGGGCGCTGATGCGGCCCGCCATCGGGCCCGGGGTCGGGGCAGCCACCCGGCCAGGCTACGCCGGCCGGCGTCCAGCCGAACCGGACGCCGGGCGGCGCCGGTGCCGTGAGATATGCACATGCCCGGCGAGCATGTGTCAGGGATGTCACTCGATGGGTATGCCGAGCAGGGCTCAGACATTCCGGAAGCTCACCGAGTCGGGACGGAGAGCAGGAGTGGCGGGAACGCTGGAGTTCGGGCTGCTGGGTCCGCTGGAAGTGCGGCGGAACGGGGTCGCCGTGCGGATCAAGGCGGCGAAGCAGCGCGCGCTGCTGGCCGCCCTGCTCGTCGACGCCAACCGGGTGGTGCCGATCGACGTGCTGGTGGCCCGGCTCTGGGATCATGCACCGCCCCGGGGCGCCCGCAACACGCTGCAGAACTACGTGCTGCGGCTGCGCGCGTTGGTCGGCACCGGCTGCGCGGGGGTCATCGAGACCCGCCCGGAGGGGTACCTGATCGAGACCGCCGCGGACGCGGTGGACCTGCACCTGTTCCAGGCCCTGGTACGGACCGCCGAGGACGTCGCCGCCGACCAACCGGAGCGGGCGTCCGAGCTCACCGGCCGGGCGCTGGATCTCTGGCGCGGGCCGCCGCTGCTGGATGTGCCGTCCGAGTTGCTGCACCGGGAGCTGGTGCCGGCGCTGACCGAACGCCGGCTGGCCGCGGTCGAGCTGGGCATCGCCGCCGACCTGCGGCTCGGCCAGCCGCAGCGCCGGATCAGCGAGCTGCGGGAGCTGACCGCCACCTACCCGCTGCGCGAGGAGCTCTGGGCCCAGCTGATGCTGGCGCTCTACCAGGCCGGCCGGCAGGCCGAGGCGCTGGAGTCCTACCAGACCGTCGCCGGCCTGCTGGTCGAGGAGTTGGGCGTCGACCCGGGCCCGCAGTTGCGGGCCGCCCAGCAGGCCGTGCTCACCGGCGGCCAGCCGGACCCGGTGGTCGGCCCGGCTGTCGGGTCGGGGGCTGGCCCGGTGGTCGGGTCTTTGGCCGGCTCGGCGGTCGGCCCGGTGGTCGGGTCGATGGCCGGTTCGGCAGTCGGGCCGGTGGCCGGTTCGGTGGTCGGGCCGGTGGCCGGTTCGGTGGTCGGGCCGGTGGCCGGTTCGGTGGTCGGGCCGGCGGCCGGCGGGCGGAACGAGCTGCCCGGTGACCTGCCGGACCTGGTCGATCGGGACGAGGACCTGCGGGCACTGCTGGCCGCGCTGCCGGCCGGGCCGGCGCCCGCCGCGATGGTCGCGGCGATCGACGGGATGGCCGGGGTGGGCAAGACCGCGCTGGCCGTGCACGCCGCACATCACCTGACCCACCGGCACCCGGACGGTCAGCTGTTCCTCGACCTGCGCGGGCACAGCGCCGGCCGGCAGCCGACCGCGCCGGCCGCGGCGCTGGCCACGCTGCTGCGCGCGGTCGGCGTCCCGGACGGCCAGCTCCCGGCCGGGCTGGACGAGCGGGCCGCGCTGTGGCGGGCCGCGCTGGCCGGCCGGCGGGTGCTGCTGCTGCTGGACGACGCCGCGGACCCCGCGCAGGTGCGGCCGCTGCTGCCCGGCGGCCCCGGCTGCCTGGTGCTGATCACCAGCCGGCGCCGGCTGACCGACCTGGACACCGCGTACACCTGCACGCTGGACGTGCTCTCGGCGCCGGCCGCCGGGGAACTGTTCACCCGCGTCGCCGGCGCCGACCGCGGCACCGGCCCCGATCCCGGCTCGGCCGCCGACGCCGAGCGGGCGGCGGTGGACGCGGCCGCGGTGGCCGAGGTGGTGCGGCTGTGCGGCGGGCTGCCGCTGGCGATCCGGCTGGCCGCGGCCCGGCTGCGCGGCCGGCCCGGCTGGCGGGCGGTGCACCTGGCCAGCCGGCTGCGGGACGAGCAGCGCCGGCTGGCCGAGCTGGCCACCGGCGACCGCAGCGTGGCCGCCGAGTTCGCGCTCTCCTACCAGCACCTGAGCGCCGCGCAGCAGCGGTTGTTCCGGCTGCTCGGGCTGGTGCCGGGCAGCAGCTTCGACCCGTACCTGGCCGCCTCGCTGGCGGCCGTGCCGGTGCCGGTGGCCGAGCAGCTGCTGGAGGAGCTGGTGGACGTGCACCTGGTGGAGGCGCCGACCCCGGGCCGCTACCGGCTGCAGGGCCTGCTCTACACCCACGCCGGCCGGCACGCCCGGCTCACCGAGACGGCGACCGAGCTGGGTGCCGCCCGGGTCCGGCTGTACGACTTCTACCTGCACACCCTGCTCGCCGTCGCCCGCAACCGCGGACTGCCGGCCGAGTCGGTCGGGGAGCCGGCGCCCGGCGTCCAGCCGGTGCCGTTCGCGGACGAGCGGCAGGCCGCCGGCTGGCTGGCCGCCGAGGCCGGCAACCTGCGGGCCCTGCTCGACTCGACCGACCCGGACGAGCCGCGCGGACAGCGGCTGGCAGCCGTCCTCAGCCGCCTCCGCGGCCACCATCGGCAATAGCCCGGCCCGTCGGCGGTAGTTCGGCAGCAATGGCCGGCCCATCGGCAGTGGCCCGGCGCAGGGGGGACAGCGGCCAGGGGCCGGGCGGTAACTCGGGCCTGGTCCGGCGGTGACCGGCGGGTCGGCCCGGCGTGACCGGCGCGTGAGTGGGCCGCTGAATTGTGGCCCGCAGAACAGAGACGCACACCACCGGAATTGACCGCCCGGCCCGGCCCAGGCCGGTCTGTTCCGCGCGGATTCGGATGAGGAGGCCGAGGATGGGTGTCAAGGGCCCGACGATCTACCCCGGGGTCGACACGATCCGGCAGGTACAGGAATTGATGGTCCTGGCCGCCCTGCTGCCGCCGGACGGCAAATTGCGGGAAGTGCTGCAACTCGCCCTGGCGCTGCCCGAGGAGCAGGTGCTGGCCCGCGTCCAGCCGATCACCGACCTGCATCCGCATTCCGCCAAGACGTGGCTGGAATCCATCTGGCTGCCCGAGAACCTCAGCCCCGCCGAAAAGGAGTTGGTCGACTGGCAGAGCAACAGCGAGAACATGGGCACCGCGATCCGGGAGCTGCGCGACGTCGAGCAGCAGACCGGTCTGAGATTGGTCGCCCAGAAAGTGTCCTGATCTTCAAGTACGTCGAAGTACGTCATCGGGAGGTAATCCGTGACCAGCACAATGACCCTCCAGCAGGCCGTCGTCGACACCGAGTTCCGGCACGAGCTCCAGGCGAACCCGGCCGCGTACGGGATTCACGTCGACTCGCTGCCCACGCCGGTCGAGCAGCCGGACCAGGAAGCGCTGGACTTCTGGACCGAGGGCGTCGCCGCGGTGGAGATCTACGCCTGCGCGACCAGCTGCAGCTTCGGCCCGTTCACGATCGTGTGTGACGGCACCACGAAGTGAGCCGGCGGCCCGGGGTTGCCGGCTCGACCCGGAGCAGCGTGGTTGAGCAGCCAGCCCCCGGCCGGTAGCAAGCCGCCTCGGCGGTGGGTCGGCCAACCGCCGGCCCACCGCCGGCCGGCCGGCCGGCCAGCCCGCCAGCCGGCCAGCCCGTCCAGCCGGCGGGCCGCGCCGGCGGGCGGAATCCGGGAGGAGACCAGCAATGCAGGCCGCGTACCCCACCGACATCGCCGGTCGGGCCAGCAACCTGTCCGAACGGATCCGGGCGGTGTCCGTGCTGCGCGCCACCGGCATCGGTGTCGAGCCGGGCACCGAACCGGACGGGCTGGACGCCTGGCGGATCGACCGGCTGGCCGGCAAGCTCGCCGCCAAGTTCCAGAAGGAAGCGCTGCACCGGTCCGCGCCGGTGCGGCACAGCAAGGACGACCTGGTCGACCTGCTGACCGCGTACCGGCGGTATGAGACGGCGGCCGGAACCGACGGCGGGGCCGGCGGGACGGGGGACGCCGGCGTCGGCGCCCGGTTCCGGTCGCTGCTGGCCGATGTGCACGCGGACTGGCTGCCCACCTACCGGTCCGCGCTGGACGGCTTCGACCCGACGTGGCCGAAGCCGCGCTGGCTGGATCGGGCGACCCAGGACGGCCGGCTGGCCAGGGCGGCCGAGCCGTTCCTGGGCGAGCTGGGCCGGCTGCTGACCGGGACCCGGCAGGGCTGCCCCGAGCCGGCCCGGCTCGACCCGCGGCTGGTCGAGGACCTGCAGATCCACCTGCTGGACCGGTTCGAGCTGTCGCTGGCCTGGGCGGTCGAGGCGGACGCCAACGTCTACTGCGCGGAGCACGGCATCGACCGGGCCACCGCCACCGAGCAGCAGTACCAGGAGTACCTGGCCGCGACGTTCGCCGACGCGGCCGCCTACCACCGGTTCTACCTGAAGTTCCCGGTGCTCGGGCGGTGGCTGGCCCAGGTCACCGGGCTGCTCGCCGAGTACGGCGGGCAGCTGCTGCGGCACCTGGCCGCCGACCTCGACGAGCTGGGCCCGGCGTTCTTCGGCACCGGGATCAGCGCGGCGCGGTCGATCAAGCTGGGCCGGTCCGACTACCACGCCGGCGCCCGCAGCGTCGGCTTCGTCACGGTCGAGCTGGCCGGCGGCGGCACCGGCACGGTGGTCTACAAGCCCCGCGACATCCGGTCCGAGCTGGCGATGCAACGGCTGCTCGGCGAGCTGGCCGCCGACGGCGTGCTGGACTTCGCCACCCGGCCGATGCTGGCCCGCCCGGGATACGGCTACGAGGCGCTGATCCCGGCCGGCCGCAATCAGGTGGCGAGCACCGGGCAGGTGGCCGAGATCTACCGGGAGCTCGGTGGCTACCTGGCCATCTTCTACGTGCTCGGCGGCGGCGACCTGCACTTCGAGAACGTCCTGGTCGCGGACGGGCACGCGCACATCTGCGACTGCGAGACCGCGCTCGGCGTGCAGCCGCGCGGCCAGGCCCGGGCGCCCGGCACGCTGCTCGACTCGGTGTTCAAGACCGGTCTGCTGGAATGGCCGCGGCCGGCCACGGCCACCGCGACCCCCGGCGAGATGCGGATCAGTGGCTATGCCGGCGGCGAGGGCTACGACCTGCCGATCGCGGTGCCGCAGGTCGGCGAGCGGGGCCGCTTCGGGCCGGCGGTGACCCACCGCAGCGGTGTGCACGTCGAACCCGACGGCGCCAACCGGGTCTTCCGCGGCGACGAACTGGTCGTGCCGCAGGACCATGCCGACGACATCACCGCCGGCTTCGATCGGGTCTACGACTGGTTCCAGCGGCAGCCGGAGCAGGCGGTCAGCCGGGTGTTCGCCGCGTTCAGCGGCGCGTCCGTCCGGTTCATCAACTGGGGCACCCAGATCTACGCGCAACTGCTGATGTCGGCGCGGCATCCGCGCTGCCTGGCCGAGCCGCTCGAGGTGGATCTGCTGGCCAACACGCTGCGCACGTTCCCGCGCAAGTGGGACGACGACACCGTGCTGGCCGACCGCGAGCTGGCCTCGATGTGGCGGCTGGACGTGCCGATCTTCACCGCGCCGGCGGCCGGTCGACAGCTGGTACATGACCACGCCGGCGAGATCCCGTCCTACCTTGAGACGGCTCCGCTGGACGGCGCGGCGGATCGGATCCGCTGGCTGTCGGACCGGAACCGGGAGCAGCAGAGCCAGTACATCGCGGCCAGCCTGGCAACCACCGAGGTCAGCAGCCCGGCATTCGTCGCCGCCACGCTGGACTACGCCGGCCGGGTCGGCCGGCAGCTGGCTGCCGAGCTGCGCGGGCCGGACGCGTCGGCGCCCTGGACGTCCTACCAATTGGCTGGCGACGAGATCGTCGAGGTGGATGTGGAGGGCGACCTCTACCACGGCACCGCGGGCATCGCGCTGTTCCTCGGCTACCTGGACCACCTCAGCCCCCAGCCGGCGTTCCGGGCCGCGGCGCAGCGGGCGCTGGCCCACGCGCAGGCGACCACGGACCGGACCCGGATCGGCGCCTTCCTCGGCCTCGGCGGGCTCGTCTACCTGCTGCTGCACCTGCACCGGCTGTGGGGTGACGAGGCGCTGCTGGCCCGGGCCGTCGAGGCGGCCGACCAGACCCTGCCGCTGATCCAGGACGACAAGCGGTACGACCTGCTGGGTGGTGCGGCCGGGCTGATCCCGGTGCTGCTGGCACTGGCCGACCGCACCGGTGGGCACGGCCTGGCGCACGCGCACCGGGCCGCCGAACACCTGCTGCACGCGGCCGAGACCGACGGCGACACGAGTAGCTGGCCGCTGACCGACCCGAACGAGGCGACCGCGAACCTGACCGGCTTCTCCCACGGCACCGCCGGCATCGGCTGGGCGCTGATCATGCTCGGTACCCGGACCGGCCGGGCGGACTACATCGAGGCCGGCCGGCGCGCGTTCCGGTACGAGGCGCGCTATTTCGACGACGCCGAGCAGGACTGGTACGACCTGCGCACCAACCCCGGCGGCAGTCCGCGCAACGGCCGGCACTACGCGAACGCCTGGTGCAACGGGGCCGCCGGCATCGGGCTGGCCCGGATCACCAGTTGGGCCATGCTCGGCCGGGCCGACGAATTGCTGCTGCGCGAGGCGTACCAGGCGCTGGCGGCCACCATGCGCAATTTCCCGCGGCTGCTGAACGACACGCTCTGCCACGGCCGCGCGGGCAATGCCGAACTGTTCCTGCGTTTCGCCGCGGTGCGCGACGAGCCGGCTTTCCAGCTGGAGGCGAACGTCCAGGCACAGGCGCAGTGGCGCAATCTGGATGACGCGCAGGCCGGGCTGAGCGCCAATACGGCGAGCTTCTTTCCCGGGCTGCTGGTCGGGATGTCCGGCTTCGGCCTGCATTTTCTCCGGCTGGCCCGGCCGGACCTGGTGCCATCGGTGCTGCTGCTCGACCCGCCGGCGCCGGACCAGGCTGACCGACCCACCGGCTGACGAATTCATGGAAGGGAATGGTGACCATGTCGACCCAGGCGTGCGCGACATTTTTGCGGGAGGCCGCCGACTCGGCCGAGATCCAGCAGCAGCTGAAGGCGATGACCGGGACCCGGGAGATCGTCAAGCTGGGCCGCCGGTACGGCTACGCCTTCGACATCACCGACCTGGCCGAGGCGTCCTCGGCGATGAGCGCCCCGGCCAGCCCGACCGGGCCGCGCGGCGCCGCGGCGCGTCCGCACCCGGTGCGCCCGGCGTCGACCCGGTCCGACCCGGCGCGGTCGGACCCGGCGCGGTCGGGCCCGGCGCGGTCCGGGCCGGGGCGGTCCGGCGCGGCGCCGGTGACCGAACGGCCGATCCAGCCGCCGGGCGGGACCACGTTCCTGCACCACGAGTACAAGCTGGCCGATGTGCCCGGGCTGGCCCCGGTGCTGGCCGAGCTGCCGAAGCTGAAGGTGCGGCCGGACAGCGTCGACCTGACCGGGTTCAACCGGGCCTTCGTGGCCGGCGACCTGGACTCCACCGACCGCTCCCCGGCCGACCCGGAGTTCCGCCGCTGGCACGCGGAGCTGGCGGCCCGGAACTGGAAGGACAGCCCGGACGGCCCGCGCCGCGACTTCCACCTGATCAACCTGGACGAGCACATCGACCACCCCGGTTACGACGGGTACTTCGACGCGAAGGTCCGCACCGTGGACGCGCTGGAGAAGCTGTTCGGGACCCGGGTCCGGTTCTCCGGCAGCCTCTGGTACCCGCCGGCCAGCTACCGGCTCTGGCACACCAACGAGACCCAGCCGGGTTGGCGGATGTACGTGGTCGACTTCGACGACGACTTCCCGGATCCGGCGCACACCTCGTTCTTCCGCTACCAGAACCCGGGCAGTGGCGAGATCGTCACGCTGCCGGAGAGCCGCCGGATCGTCCGCTTCTTCAAGGCCGAACAGGACCCGGACCGGCTGTTCTGGCACTGCATCGTGAACCCGACCACCCGGCACCGGTGGAGTTTCGGCTTCGTGGTCCCGGACGACTGGATGGACCACGTCCAGCCGGCGAGCTGAGGCGGCCCGATGCTGCGCGTAGCACGCCGCCGGGCGCGGACGGCCATCCCGACCCCGGCGGCGCCAACCACCCGGCCGGCGCTCCGACCGGCGCCGGCCGGGGTCCCGCCGGCAGCCGGTGTGCCGGCGATCCGGGCGGTCGGGGTCGGCAAGACCTACCCGGGCGGGGTGGTCGCGGTGGACCGGCTGGACCTGACCGTCGGGCAGGGCGAGCTGTTCGGCTTCCTCGGCCCGAACGGGGCCGGCAAGACCACCACGATCGCGATGATGTGCACGCTGGCCCGGCCGACCAGCGGCCGGATCGAGGTGGCCGGCTACGACACCCGGACCGCGCCCGGCCAGGTCCGGCGCCGCCTCGGCCTGGTCTTCCAGGAGTCCACAGTGGACGGTGAGTTGACCGCGGCGGAGAACCTGCGGTTCCACGCCGACCTGTACGCGCTGCCGACCGCGACGCTGCCGGCCCGGATCGCCGAGATGCTTGCGCTGGTCGGGCTCACCGACCGGGCCGGTGACCTGGTCCGGACCTTCTCCGGCGGGCTGCGCCGCCGGCTGGAGATCGCCCGCGGCCTGCTGCACCGGCCCCGGGTGCTGTTCCTGGACGAGCCGACCATCGGGCTGGACCCGCAGGCCCGCGAGCGGGTGTGGCGGCACCTGACCGAGGTGCGCGAGCGGGAGGCGACCACGCTGTTCCTCACCACGCACTACCTGGACGAGGCCGAGCGGTGCGACCGGATCGCGATCATCGACAACGGCCGGATCATCGCCCAGGGCACCCCGGCCCAGCTCAAGGCGGTGCTGGGCGCGGACCGGGTACACCTGCGCACCGGCGATGACGCGCTCGCCGCCGCGGCGATCCGGGACCGGTTCGGGCTGGTCGCCGACATCGGCCCGGACGGGCTGAGCGTCCCGGCGCAGGATGGCGCCCGGCTGGTGCCCCGGCTCTGCGCCGGCCTGGACGTGCCGGTGCACGCGGTCTCGGTGACCCGCCCCAGCCTGGACGACGTGTTCCTGCACCACACCGGCAACCGCATCCGGTCGGACCAACCGGCCGCCGCCGCGGTGGGGGAGGCGCCATGACCCCGGGCACCCCGGCCCGCTCCGACCACCGGCCCCCCGACCACCGGCCCCCCGACCACCGACTACCCGACCCGCGGCGACCCGGCCAGGCGCCGGCCGGAGCCGGCGCGGTCCAGGCCGAGCCCCGGCCCGGGGTCGCGCCCACGAGCGAGCCCAGCACGCCCACGGGCGAGCCCAGCACGCCCGCGCGCGAGCCCAGCATCCGGCCGGAGACCGCGGCGCAGGTCGTCGGCGGGCCCGGGGATACCAGCGGGATCGGGGAAACCGATTGGCCCGGGGGGATCCAGGCCGAGCTCCGGGCCGAGATCCGGGCGGCCCGGATGATCTGGTGGCGGGAACTGCTGCACTTCGTCCGCAACCCGACTCAGGCGGTCGTCTCGCTGCTGCAGCCGCTGCTGTTCCTGTTCGTGCTCGGCATCGGGCTGGCGCAGCTGTTCGACCGGGCCGGCGCCGGCTCCACCGCCGGCCTGGACTACCTGATGTTCCTGTTCCCCGGCGTGCTGGTGATGGCCGCGCAGGCGCCGGCGATCTCGGTCGGCGCGTCCATCGTCTGGGACCGGGAGAGCGGGTTCCTGCGCGAGATGCTGGTCGCCCCGGTGCGCCGGTCGACCGTGCTGACCGGCAAGTGCCTGGGCGGCGCCGCGGTGGCGACCTGCCAGGCCAGCGTGGTGCTGGCCTGCGCCGGCCTGATCCACGTGCCGTACCGGATCGACCTGTTCGCTCTGCTGCTGGCCGAGTTGGCGCTGACCGCGCTGGCGGTGACCGTGTTCGGGGCGCTGGTCGCGGTCACCATCCGCCGGCTGCAGACGTTCAACACGGTGCTGACCGTGCTGATCACGCCGGTGATGTTCCTGTCCGGGCTGATGTTCCCGATCAGCGCGATGCCGGCCTGGATGGCCGCACTGGCCCGGGTCAACCCGCTCACCTACGCGGTGGACGCGATGCGCCGGACGATCACCGCGCGGCTGGCCGGCGGGCCGCCGTCGGCGCTGTCCGAGCCGGTCAGCTGGGCCGGCTGGCACCCGCCGGTGCTGCTCGAACTGGCCCTGGTCGGCGCGGTCACCGCGGTGGCCCTGGCCGCCGCCACCCGCCGCTTCGCCCGCATCGACTGACCGGCGGCCGGCGGCCGACGGCGGGTCAGCGCTCCCGGAGCACCGACCGGATGTTGCCGGCCGGGTCGGTGAACCAGGCGATGTACGCAGGCCCGGCCAGGCTGCTGGCCCGGCCGATCTGTCGCACCGGTCGGGCATGCTTGGGGTCAGCCGCGATACAAGATCACGGCGAGATGGGATCACGGGAGGCGCCGGTGCCCGAGAGCGGAACCGAGGGGCCGCGGGCGGCAACCCAGCCGGCGGTCGCGGTGCCCGAGCTGCGGACGATGAAGTGGATGGCGCACGACGAGGAGGTCGCGGCGACCTCGTTCGTCGCGATGGCCCGCCGGCTGCCGGCGCTGCTCGCGGCGGCCCTGCGGCTGGCCTGGCGCGCCTCCCGGCGCGACACGGTGCCGGCCCTGCTGCTCACCCTGGCCGCCGGCACGCTGACCGGGGCCGGCGTGCTGGCCACCCGGGGCGTGGCGAGCGCGCTGCTGGCCGCCGGCCCGACGGCTGACCGGCTGCGCGCCGCGCTGCCCGCGATGCTCGCGGTCGGGGCCGCGCTCGGGCTCCGCTCGGTGCTCAGCACCGCCGCCGGCTGGGCGCAGGCCCGGCTGGCGCCGCAGGTCAGCGCCGCCTCGGAGACCCGGCTGGTCGAGCTGACCAGCAGCGTCGACCTGGCCGCGTACGACGACCCCGGGTTCGCCGATGACGTGGAGCGGGCCCGGGCCCGCGGCGCCCAGTCGGCCAGCGCGATCGTCGAGCAGGCGGTCGACCTGCTGACCGGGCTGGTCGGGGTCGGCGCCGCGGCGCTGGCGCTGCTGGTGGTGCACCCGCTGCTGCTGCCGCTGCTGGTCGTCTCGGTGGCCCCGGTCGGCTGGGCGGCGATCCGGGCGGCCCGGGTGCAGTACATCAGCCTGAACCGGCGGGTGGCCCGGCGCCGCCGGCTCTGGCTGCTGGAGGAGCTGATGGCCGACCGGCACACCGCCGCGGAGCTGCGCTCGTACGGCATGCGCGGTTTCCTGCTCGGCCAGCACCGGGCGGTGCTGGCCGCCGAGACCGCGGCCGACCTGGCCGTGGTGCGCAGCCAGACCGCCACCCGGGCCGCCGGCGGGGCGCTGGGCGGGCTGGCCACCGGCGGCGTGTACGTGCTGCTGGGCTGGCTGCTCACCACCGGCCGGGTGCCGCTGCCGGCCGCCGCGGCCGCCGTGTTCGCGCTGCAGGCCGGCCGGCAGGCGCTGCAGCTGCTGGTGGTCGCCGCGAACGGGCTGTACGAGGACGCGCTCTACTTCCGCGACTACACCGACTTCTGCGACCGCGCCGAGGCCCGGCTGCACACGTTCGGCTCGGACGCGGCACCCGCCCCGTTCGCCGAACTGGTGCTGGACGGGGTGAGCCTGACCTACCCGGGTGTCGACCACCCGTCCGTCGACCGGGTCAGCCTGACCCTGCGCCGGGGCGACACGATCGCGCTGGTCGGCGAGAACGGCTCCGGCAAGACCAGCCTGGCCCGGCTGCTGGCCGGCCTGTACGTGCCGACCGGCGGCCAGATCCGGTGGGACGGCCAGCCGGTCGGCGATGTCCCGCCGGACCGGTTGCGCCGGCACATCGCGGTGATCAGCCAGGACTACTGGCGCTGGCCGTTCACCGCCGGCGACAACATCCGGGTCGGCGACGTAGACCGCGACCCGGCCCGGATCGACCCAGACATCCGCGCCGCCGCCCGGGCCGCCGGCGCGGACGAGATGATCGAGGCGCTGCCGCTGGGCTACGCGACGCTGCTGCACCGGATGTTCGCCGGCGGTGAGGAACTGTCCGGCGGGCAGTGGCAGCGGCTGGCCGCCGCCCGCGGCCTGTTCCGGGACGCGCCGCTGCTGATCTGCGACGAGCCGTCCGCCGCCCTGGACGCGCGGGCCGAGCACCGGCTGTTCCAGCAGCTGTGCGCGCCCGGCCGGGC
Organism: uncultured Actinomycetota bacterium; assembly: GCA_963714145.1. Lineage (GTDB taxonomy): Bacteria > Actinomycetota > Actinomycetes > Mycobacteriales > CADCTP01 > JBBWZH01. The sequence continues at coordinate 7,948,328 of OY970235.1, forward strand.
CCGCACCACGGTGCTGATCAGCCACCGGCTGGCCAACGTCCGGCACGTCGACCGGATCTACGTGCTGCACGCCGGCCGGGTGGTGGAGGAGGGCAGCCACGCCGAGCTGATCGCGGCCGGCGGCCGGTACGCGGAGCTGTTCACGTTGCAGGCCAGCGGTTACCAGGAGGCCGGGATGGCGGCCGCCAGCTGACCCGCGGGGTGGGCGGCGGCCGCTGCCGGCGGCCGCCGCCCGGCGCTCAGCCGCGGGTCTCGGTGCGCGCCAGCGACCAGGTGGGGACGACCCAGACGCCGGTGACCGAGACCGACGAGGTCGCGCCGGCCGGCACCCACGGCCCGGTGAACTGCTGGCTGCCGCCGGTGGCGCCGGTGACCTGGTTGATCGCCCAGACCACGACCCGCTGCTCGCCGGTTCCGGTGGCGCAGAAGCTCGACGCGGAGTTCAGCGTCTGGCTGGTTGTGCAGGACTGCGGCGCCGCCTGCGCGGCGGTGGCGCCGGCCACCGCGGCCGCGGTCAGCAGCAGTCCAGTGGCCGTACGGGCGAAGATCCGGGAGAGCGGCACAGCGCACCTACCTTCGACGTGGCGCGGATGGCGCCAGGGGACGAGCGGACGGGACGCGGCAGCGCGGGCACATCTTTCCATCGCGACACCGGCCGCGGCCAGCGATCCGGGCAGATCCGTGTTCGAAGTCCGATACCAGGCGCCGGCCTAGGCTCCGGTGGCGGGGTTTTCGGGTGCGCCACCGGGCAGTGGCAGCGGCCGGGCGGAGAACCAGCTCCGTTTCGGGGAGAGCCAGCCGGCCCGCTGCAGCCCGGCGGCGCGGAGCAGCTCATCCAGGTCGTCGTCGGACAGCCGGGCGACGGTGAAGTCGTGCTGCCACTGGCGGTCACCGAATCCGTAGGTGAGCGTTCCGGACAGCAGGTCACCGGCGCGCCGCAAGTTACCCATCGTGATCGTGATGCCGTCGGCCAGCCCGCTGCCGCTGCCGTTGGCGAGCGGGGCCGCGGTCGCGTCGAACCACTCCGCGGTCCGCCGTTCGGCCAGCACCAGGCCACCGTCCGCGACGTGCCGGCGGCAGCAGGCGAGCAGCGCGGCGCGGGTGTCCGGATCGGGGTTGTTGATCAGGTTGCTGGTCAGCAGCACGGCGTCGAACCGCCGCGCCAGGTGCAGGTCGCGGATGTCGCAGCAGACCGTCTGCGCGCCACGGATGTGCGCCAGCATCTCGGCGGACTCGTCGACCGCCACGACCTCGTAGCCGAGGGCGACCAGCGGGTGGGCGATCCGACCGGTGCCGCTGCCAAGGTCGAGGATCGATCCGCCGGCCGGCACCACGGCCTTGATCAGCTCCGGCTCACCCCGCGGCGGCAGCACCCGGTACAGGTCCACGGACGAGCCGTCCCGGGCGACCCCGCGCCGGTGTTCGTCTCCGCTGTCGTGCCGCAAGTGTGTGGTCTCCGAAGTAGGTGGCACCCGGATGCTCCGCAGCCGTCCCGCCGGCCGGCTTCGTCACATCCTTGTCTACGGCAGACCGCGACACCGTGGCGGCCCGGGCCGCCGCCACGCAAGCCTCGGAGACCACGCAGGTCCCTAGTTGGCGACGCCGATGACTTTGCCGACGGTCTCCGGCTGGTCCAGCGAGCGGAGCATCAGGTGGGCGACGTCGGCCCGGGAGATCCGGAAGCCGCCGCGGATGTTCTGCCCGTCCGCGGTGCGGTATTTCGCCGTGAGCGGGCCGTCGGTCAGCCGCGGCGGCCGGACCACCGTCCAGTCCAGACCGCTGCGCCGCAGCGCGTCCTCCATCACCGCGAGGTCGGCGTAGGTGGACCGGAGGATCGCCTTGATCATCGGGCTGAGCAGCGTGCGCATCACGATGCCGTCGCCGGGGTCGTGCTTCGGCACCGGGTGACCGGGCACCGGCACGGTGCCCACCGGCGCCGCGCTCACCACCACGATCCGGCGCACCCCGGCCGCCGCCATCGCGGTGAGCACCGCCTGCGTGCCCGGGCCGGCCACCGGCGGGTTCGACCGGGTGACCGGGCCCAGCCCGGACAGCACCGCGTCCGCCCCGGCCAGTGCCGGTTCCAGCGCGGCCGGGTCCGGCGACTCCAGATCGACGGTCACCGCCGGCACCTCGATCGCCAGCTTCGCCGGGTTCCGGACCACCGCCGTCACGTCGTGACCGGCGGCCAGCGCCTGCCCGACCAACTGCCGGCCGATACCCCCGGTCGCTGCCAGCACCGTCAACTTCATCGCGACTCCCTCGGTTGCCCGTACCGTGTCCTCCGGATGTCATCTAATATGAGGACCGTATCATATGAGCTTCGTAGAATCTGCGGATCGGGACTCCGCCCGGCGCCGCCGCCAGACCACCGCGGCGATCAAGGAGTCGATGCGGGATCTGCGCCTGCAGTTGGCCCGGCTGCAGCACGGCGTCGGCACCCGGCTCGAACTGCGCGATGCCGACCTCGACTGCCTGGACCTGATCGCCCGGCACGGCCCGATCGGCCCGAGCGCGCTGGCCCGGCTGGCCGGCGTGCACCCGGCCACCCTCACCGGCATCCTCGACCGGTTGGAGCGCGGCGGCTGGATCGCCCGGGACCGCGACCCGGCCGACCGCCGCGCGGTCACCGTCCACATCCGGCGCGACCGCGCCGCCGAGATCCTGCGCCAGTACGCCGGCATGAACGCCGCCCTGGACCGCATCTGCGCCGGCTACGACGCCGCCCAACTGGACACCCTGGCCGACTTCCTGCGCCGCGCCACCGACGCCGGCCGCACCGCCACCGAGGCCCTCACCTGAGCTACCTGGCGGGTGCCGGCGGCCGGGCGGCGTGCGGCCGCGCGGCCGCCGGGGGCGGGGTCAGCAGGTGCTGGTTGGGCTGTCGTGGGTCAGGGCGCAGATCATCCGGCCGCCGAGGGTGCTGCCGTAGCGGGCCAGGATCGCGGCGCGGAAGTCGTTCCACTGCCGGCGGGTCTCGGCGATCGCGCCCTGCACGGCGTTGTTGAAATTGCTGCCGACCAGGCCGCGGGTGGTGGTGGGGCCGCTGGTGGCGCCGGTGGCCGGGTCGATCAGGCCGAGGTCCTTGTTCATCGTGTTGTGCGTGATCCGGTTGGCGCACGGGCCGCTGCCGGGGGTGTTGTCCTGCCCGAGGGCGAAGCAGCCGGTGGTCAGGTCGGCCGGGATGGCCGGGGTGCCGGTGCCGCGCAGGTCCAGCACCGAACTGGGGCCGGTGCGGCCGAGGCCGGGCGGGTTCAGGACGCTGATCGGCTGGCCCGGGTTGGCCTGGTCGGTCCAGTTGCTGTGCGAGTAGAAGTCCTGCACGCCGTGCAGCGCGCGGCCGAAGCCGTCGATCGCGTTGCACTTCGCCCGGCCGCGCACGCCACCGACGAAGGTGCAACCAGGGGTGAGCAGCACCTGGAAGAAGCTGATGCCGCCGGAGCCGGTGAGCATTCCGGCCGCGTCCGTGACGCCGGCACCGAACCGGCCACGCAGGTGTTGCAGGCAGGACAGGAGCGCGGAATCGGCCTGCGCCCGGGTCTGCGGGTAGCCGGCGCCGGCGAAGAAGTCGGCGTCGTCGCAGTGCGCGGACGGGTCCAGCGGCTCGTCCGCGTCCGGCGCGCCGACCGCGCCGAAGGTGCCGGTCTTGCCGGCCACCTGGTCAATCGACACCGGCTCGAAACAGTCCCCTGTGGACGGTGCGGGGGTGCCCGCGGGGCAGGCCAGCGCGGCCCGGGTGAGCCGCTCGTGCTCGGCGTGCTGGCCGGCCGAGTTGATCGTGCCGAAGCCGTGTGCCGCCGGCGCAACGGCCTGGACCAGGCCGGCGACCAGCACCGCGACAATGAGGTACGGAACGCGACGGCGAAGCTGCATGGATGACTCCCAACTTCGGTGCGGCCCGGTGGCCGCACCGGTCGATGACAGTAGGGCGGAAGATGACGCCGCGGCTGGTGCTGCCCCTTCGGCTGCCCGTAGGTTGACCCGATCAGCCGTACTGGCGATATCGCCTCCCATACCAGGCTTTTTCGACCACGCAGAGAACCTCCCCACTGCCCGCCCGGCCTAACCTGGGGCAGGTCCGCCCGGCCGCCGGCCGGCGGTGACAGTGGCCGGAATCCGCGCCGGTCCGCCCGGCTTGTGCGGCAGGCGGCGCCGGCCGCCACCGTCAGGTCCGGGTCGGGCACCGGTATCGGGCACTGCTGAGGGAGTGGCGGATGGGCAACAGGTATCTCGAACTGGCCGACTGGCGCCGCCAGGTCGCGCTGCTGTACGCCTCGGCCCGGGCCGAGCCCGACCCGGCCAGCGGGCACGAACGCTGGCGCCGCGGCCGCGACCGGCTGTTCCGCGAGCACCCGCAGAGCCCGCTGCCACCGGGCGACCCGCTGCGCGAGACCGGCCTGCCGTACTGGCCGTACGACCCGGCACTGCGCTTCGAAGTTCCACTGTGGACCGTCGACAATGGACCGCAGCTGGTCGTGCCGACCGGCGGTGACGGTGACACCACGCTGGCCCAGATCGGCTACGTCGACCTGCCGGCGCCGGTCGACGCGCGGCTGGATGTCTGGTGGCTCTACCAGTACGCCGGCGGCATCTTCGTCCCGGTCCGGGACGGCACCGCCGGCGCCGGCAGCTATGGCGGCGGCCGCTACCTCCTCGACACGGCCAAGGGCGCCGACCTCGGCAGCACCCCGACCACCCTCACCCTCGACTTCAACTTCCTATACCACCCGTCCTGCCGCTACGACCCGTCCTGGACCTGCCCCCTCGCCCCCGAAGGCAATCGGATCGCCACCCCGCTGCCCGCCGGCGAACAGGTCTGACCGACCGGGCCGACCCCGCCGCCGGCCGGAGCGCTTCCGGCGGTGGGATGGCGGTTCAGGACCGGTAGGCGCCGGCGGTGGTCAGTTTCTGGTCGAGGAGGTCGAGCACGGACGCGGTGAACGGGAGGGACGGGTGGTCGTTGTCCTTGCGGACGACGATGCCGTCGATGGCGGCGTCGCAGAGCGGCAGTCGGGGGCAGATGGCCTTGTCCAGGTCGACCGCGGTGACGTCGTGCCTGGCTTTCGCGCGTGCCTCGAGTGCCTGTTCGGACGGCAGTTTGCCGGCCGAGCGGGACGCGCACTGCTGCACGTACGTGGCCCGGGACAGGCACTCCCGCTGGTTGAACCGGGTCGACGGGGTCGGCTCGATCACGATCAGCCGCGCGCCGTACGAGCGGATCTTGTCGACCGCGCCGGGGAGCGCCGCGGTGAGCACGCGGCCCGGGTTGGTCTCCCCGGGCGCACCGTCCTGGAACAGGTCACGCGGGTAGTTCGGGTCGTCGTAGCCGCGGTTGATGGCGATGACCACGTCCGGCTTGATCGTCGGCAGCATCTTGTCGTAGAGGAGTTTCCGGTTCTCCCGGCACGGCGCGGCGTTGCTGCCGGACGGCAGCACGCCGTCCTCCCACGGGCAGACGTAGTACATCCAGGTGTAGAGGGTCAGGTCGTGCCGCTCGGCGAGCTGGTTGAACACGGTGAAGTACATCTGCAGGTGCGAGTCGCCGAGCACCAGCACCTTCGGCCCGCTGCCCTGCCGGGACAGGCAACCCAGCCGGATGATCTGCTGCAGGCAGGTCTGCGCGGGCGGGCCCTGGCCGGCGGCCTTGATCGCGTCCCGGCCCGGCACCGGTGTCCGGGGCGCGGGTGCCTTCGTGCCGCCGGTCGGCTTCGAACCCGACGTCCCGGGTCCCTGCGGCCCCGTCTCCGGCGCCCCCGTCTCCGGCGGCAGCCGATCCTGCGTCGGGCTCTGACCACCGGTGGCGTCGACGGCGAACGGGGTCAGCGGGGTGACGGCCGGGTCCCGGTCGGTGGTCAGCAGCGGCGGCAGTACCAGCAGGCCGGCCACCGCGCTCGCGGCGAGCCCCGCGGCGAGCACTCCGCGGCTACGCGCGGCCAGCGCCGGCGACCGCCGGATCGGCTGCTCGACCAGCCGGTGGCTCAGCGCCGCCAGGCCGAACGAGAGCACCATCGCCACCCCGAACAGGCTGTGCGGCGAGATCACCACGAACCGCTCGATCAGCAGGATGACGGGCCAGTGCCAGAGGTAGGTCCCGTACGAGATCTGGCCCAGGTACGTCACGGTCGACCAGGACAGCGGCCGGGCCGCCAGCCCGCGCGGGTCCAGTTCCAGCGACGCCAGCAGCAGGACGGCGAACGCGGCGGTGAGCATCCCGCGTACCCCGACGCTGACGTGCACGGCGGTGCCGGCGAGCACCAGCAGGCTGCCCAGCGCGAGCAGCTGGCCCAGGCTGGCCGCGACCCGGCCGGCCCGGTTCGTGACGGTGATGTTCCGGCCGTAGCAGCACAACGTGAGCAGCGCGCCGGCGAGCAGCTGGTAGGCCCGGGTGTGCGTGCCGAAGTACTCGAAGGACGGGTCGCCGCGGTGCATCGCCGAGAGCAGCAGCGCCACTGAACCGGCCAGCAACAGCACGGTCAGCACCGCCAGCCGCTGCCGGGCCCGGCCCGGATTCCGCCGGGACAGCAGGAAGACCGCCGCGACGATCGCCGGCCAGGCCAGGTAGAACTGCTCCTCCACCGACAGCGACCAGAAGTGCTCGAACGGGCTGTGCTGGTTGGCGCTGGCGAAGTAGTCGGTGGCGTGCGCGGCGAAGTGCCAGTTGGCGAAGTACATCGCGGCGGCCCGGGCGTCACCCAGCAGCGGTTCGCGTTCGACCGCGGAGGCCACCGCGATCCAGACCAGGCTGGTCACGCCCAGCACCAGCAACGCGACCGGCAGCAGGCGACGCATCCGGCGGGCATAGAAGTCGACGAAGCTGATCCCGCCGCCGTACGCGGCCGCGAGCAACAACCGGGTGATCAGGAATCCGGAGAGGACGAAGAACATATCCACCCCGATGAAACCGCCGGGTACCCGGTGCATCCCAGCATGGAACGCGAGCACCAGCACAACCGCGACAACCCGCACCCCGTCCAGCGCCGGCCGGTACGGCAACTTCGTCCCGCCGGTGGACACCGCGCGGCCGGGGCCTGACACCAGCGGCGACGGCGCTGCCTCGGGCGGTATCCGGTCCGGCGGTGCCGATCCGGGTTGATGTGCTCGGCCGGGCCCGCGCGGCCCGGCCCCGTGCCGCCCCCTGGGCGCCGCGCTCGTGCGAACAGCGTGCGTCACCGGTCAATCCCCCAATTCCGCGCAGGACTGAGCCGGCGCGCACCCGCCCGCGCCCCGCTCTTCCATAGCGTTCCGTTGTCGCCACTAGACACGCGTGGGTGGTCGGTTAGGTTGTCTGCGCGGCGCCCGGAAACTGCGTGGGCGGTCGTGCCTGCCCGGTTCCCTGCCTGATCGGGTAGGCGGCCCGCGCGCTGGGAAGCCGCCGGAACGGGGCGCCGGCTCAGACACCGCGTCCTGGCCGGCGAGTGGCCAGTGCCGGAGCCGGCCGGAGCGCGGGCGGGCTGGCCCGGTCGGGGAGCATGCGGCGCACTGGTGCGGCCGCGGCCGGGAGGACTACCTCAACCGGCGGATGATCAGCACATCAGCTGCTGGATCAATCGTTTGCTCTAGTAGGACACCGCACCGGTCGGTGCGGCGACCGGCCGGTGGGGCCTGGTCAGACGGTGGCGGTGCGGCGGCAGAAGAGGGTGTACTCGCCGGTGACGACGTCGCCGTTGCTCATCGGGCGGTAGGTGGCTGAGATCAGCTCCCAGCCGTGCGCGGCGAGCAGAGACAGGCCGCCGTTCAGGTCGGTCTTGGACGTGAGGCCGACCAGCTCCTCGCCACCGGTCCATTTGTAGGCCTGCGTATAGGGACTGAGATAGGCGGTGAACGCACGCTGTTCTTGCATGACTACAGATAGTAGTTGAGCGGCATGCGATCGGGCAGCCACGGCCCGCGGGCCTGTCACCAGCTGATGCCTCGCGCGACGGCCATCGTCACTTCGCGACGTTTAGGCTCGGGTAGGCACTTTCCGGGAGGAGTCAGGATGGCTGGGACAACTGTTGGCGTCATCCTCAACGGAGTCACCGGGCGGATGGGTTACCGCCAGCATCTGATGCGGTCGATCCTGGCGATCCGCGACGACGGCGGGCTCGAGCTCAGCGACGGCAGCCGGGTGCAGGTCGAGCCGCTGCTGGTCGGCCGCACCGAGGCGAAGCTGGCCGAGATCGCCGCCCGGCACGGCGTGGCCCACTACACCACCGACCTGGACGGCGCGTTGGCCGACGAGCGCTGGCGGGTGTACTTCGACACCCAGGTGACCCAGGCCCGGGCGCTGGCGATCAAGAAGGCGATCAGCGCCGGCAAGGACGTCTACACCGAGAAGCCGCTCGCCGAGACCTACGCCGAGGCGACCGAACTGGCCGAGTTGGCCGCCGCCGCCGGCATCCGCAACGGGGTGGTGCACGACAAGCTGTTCCTACCCGGCCTGGTCAAGCTGCGCCGGCTGATCGACTCCGGCTTCTTCGGCCGGATCCTGTCGGTCCGTGGCGAGTTCGGCTACTGGGTCTTCGAGGGTGACTGGATGCCGGCGCAGCGGCCGAGCTGGAACTACCGGGCCGAGGACGGCGGCGGCATCGTCGCCGACATGTTCTGCCACTGGAACTATGTGCTGGAAAACCTGTTCGGCCGGGTGGAACACGTCTACGCGCAGGCGGTGACGCACATCCCGTCCCGAGTGGACGAACGCGGTGCCGGCTACCAGGCCACCGCCGACGACGCGGCGTACGCGGTCTTCGGGCTGGCCGGCGGGGTGGTGGCGCAGCTCAACTCCAGCTGGACGACCCGGGTGTACCGGCGCGAGCTGGTCGAGTTCCAGGTCGACGGCACGCTGGGCAGCGCGGTCGCCGGGCTGTTCGACTGCCGCGTGCAGCCGCGGGTCGCGACCCCGCGACCGACCTGGAACCCGGACGTTCCGGAGACCCACGACTACCTGGCCGACTGGCTGCCGGTGCCGGACGGCGAGCCGGTGCGCAACGGCTTCCGGGTGCAGTGGGAGCAGTTCCTCCGGCATGTGCTCGAGGGCGGCCCGTACCCGTACGACTTCGCCGCCGGGGCCCGCGGGGTGCGGCTGGCCGAGGCCGGGTTGACCTCGTCCCGGACCGGTCGACGGGTCGAGCTGTGACGCTCCTGCTCAGCCCGGACGGGCGGGTGGTGTCGCACCCGCTGGCCGCCCCGCCGCGGTTCTCCCGACCGACCGCGCCGCTGCGCGCGCGGACGGCGTACGCGGCGGCGCACGTGATCCCGCTGCCCTGGGCGGAGAACGTGCCGGGTGCGCCGGCCCAACTGGACTGGGACGCGACGCTGGGCTTCCGCCGGTACCTGTGGTCATGGGGGCTGGGCGTGGCCGACGCGATGGACACCGCGCAGCGCAACATGGGCCTGGACCCGGCCGCCACCCGGGAGCTGATCGCCCGCAGCGCCGCCGAGGCCCGCGCCGTCGGCGGGGCACTGGTGGTCGGCGTCGGCACCGACCACCTGGACTCGCCGGTGGTCGGCCTGGACGAGGTGATCGCCGCGTACCTGGAGCAGCTGGGGTACGTGGTCGAGCAGGGTGCCGGTGTGGTGCTGATGGCCAGCCGGCAGTTGGCCCGCGTGGCGCGGTCGGCGGACGACTACCGCACCGTCTACGACGCCGTACTGTCCCAAGTGGACGGTCCGGTGCTGCTGCACTGGCTGGGCGAGCAGTTCGACCCGGCGCTGGCCGGCTACTGGGGCTCGGCCGACGTCGCGACCGCCAGCCGGACCGTGCTGGACGTGATCGCCGGCAACCCGGGCAAGGTCGCCGGGGTGAAGATGTCGCTGCTCGACCCGGCCGCCGAGGTGGCACTGCGGCGCGCGCTGCCGCCCGGGACAGCGCTGCTGACCGGCGACGACTACCACTACGTGGACCTGATCGCCGGCGACGACGGCGGGCATTCGGACGCCCTGCTCGGCGCGTTCGCGGCCATCGCGCCGGCCGCGTCGGCGGCGCTGCAGGCGCTGGACCGCGGCGACAGCGCCGAGTACCGGCGGGTGCTGGGGCCGACCGAGGCGCTGAGCCGGCACATCTTCGCCGCGCCCACCCCGTACTACAAGACCGGGGTGGCGTTCCTGGCCTGGCTGAACGGGCACCAGCCGGCGTTCGCGATGGTCGGTGGCCTGCACGCGGCCCGCAGCCTGCCGCACCTGAGCGAGATCGTCCGGCTGGCCGACGCCGCCGGCGCGCTGGAGGAACCCGACCTGGCCGCGCACCGCTGGTCGGCGCTGCTGGCCACACACGGCCTGGCACCACGGTGAGCGCAGCGCCGCGAACGGGAAGCACAGTAAGCGCGCATCCGCGGCTGTCGTTGAATCAGGCGACGATCCGGCGGGCGCCGCTGGCGGACGCGGTCAAGGTGACGGTGGCGGCCGGTGTCGGGAGCATCGGGCTCTGGCGCGAGCCGGTGATGGATGTCGGGCTGCCGGCGGCCGCCGCGCTGGTGCGCGCGGCCGGGCTGCGCGTCTCCAGCCTGTGCCGGGGCGGGTTCATGACGGCGAGCGAGCCGGCCGCGCGGCGGGCGGCGCTGGACGACAACCGGCGGGCGATCGCCGAGGCGGCGGCGCTGGGCACGGCCGAACTGGTGCTGGTCGTCGGCGGCCTGCCGGCCGGCTCACGCGATCTGCCGGGCGCGCGGCAGCGGGTGCGGGACGCGATCGGCGAACTGGTGCCGGACGCGCTCGCCGCCGGGGTGCGGTTGGCGATCGAGCCGCTGCACCCGATGTACGCGGCCGACCGCGCGGTGGTGTCCACATTGGCCCAGGCGCTCGATATCGCCGAACAGTTCCCGGCCGCGGCGGCCGGTGTCGTGGTGGACACGTTCCACGTCTGGTGGGATCCGGACCTGCTGGCCCAGATCGCCCGGGCCGGGTCGGCCGGCCGGATCGCCAGCTATCAGGTCTGCGACTGGATCACCCCGCTGCCGGCGGACGTGCTGCTCGCCCGTGGCCTGCCCGGCGACGGGCACATCGACTTCGGCCCGGTCACCGCGGCGGTGACCGCGGCCGGCTACCGCGGCGACGTCGAGGTGGAGGTGTTCAACCAGGCGGTCTGGGACGCGCCCTGGGCGGACGTGGCGGCCGCCGTGGTGCGGTCGTTCGCCGAGCACATCCCGCTGCCGGCCGGCGCCCCGTGACGGCCACGATCCATCCGCGGCCCGCCCTGGTCGCGGCCGGAGGAGCCGGACGCCACAGTCGGGTGCCGGCGCGGGCCGGTCGGGTCGACCCGGCCCGCGCCGGGAGCCGTCAGCTGGTGATCAGGTCGAACTCCTCCCAGGCGCCGATCGCGGTCCGGTTGGCGATCAGCGCTGCCGCGCCGGCGTTCTCGGCCGTGACGTAGCGGCCGTTGGCGGCCGCGCGCAGGCTCACCGAGCCGTCCGCGTTGCGGATCAGCGCGAACGTCTCCCACCCGCCGACGGCGGTCCGGTTGGCGATCAGCGGTGCGGCGCCGGCGTTCTCCGCCGCGACCAGCCGGCCGTTGACCCGGGCCCGCAGGGCGATGTTGCCGTTGCCCAGGTCGATCCGCTCGAACTGCTCCTGGGTGCCGATCGCGGTGCGGTTGGCGATCAGCGCGGCGGTGCCGCCGTTCTCGGCCGTGACGTACCGGCCGTTCGCGTGCGCCCGCAGGCTGATCGAGGCCGGCGGCTGGGTGCCGGGCTCGAACTGGGTGACCCAGAACCGGGTCCGGTCCAGATAGGACGTTTCGGAAGCGGTGCCGGTCGTGCCGTACGCGCCGGAGTAGGTCAGGTAGCCCTGGCCGGCCGGCGGGTTCGCGCTGGTCGGCTCGATCTGGGAGCCCTCGTGCCACTCGTTGAACGAGGTGATCGAGACCCAGGTCGGCGGGCCACCGGTGCCGGCGCCCAGCGCGTTGGACCACTCCCGGTCGTAGGCGGCGCCGTTGTCCCGGTTCAGCGTCGGCGTGGTGTTGCCGGGTACGGCCCGGTCGTCCAGGTAGCCGGGCGCGATCGAGGGTGACCAGACCAGCCCGTTCGCCGCGCAGAACGCGCTGGCGCCGGCCCAGCCCGGCGCGGTCGCCCCGGCGATGCCGTCGTAGGTGTACATCCCGCCGAAGTGCGCGACCTTGGACGTGTCGGTGGTCTGCGCCAGCACGATGTTGCCGGCCCGCACCTGGTCCAGTGCGGTCCAGTCGGTGATCTGCAGGCTGTCGAAGACGTAGAAGGCCGGCCGGTTGCCGTGCGCGGTGTCCCGGTAGAACGCCGGGCTGCCGCCGTACCGGGCGTTGATGTAGTTGATGTCGGCCACTGTGGACGCCGCGGTGCGGCCACCGTACGGCTCCAGGTGCCAGGCCACCTTGAGGCCGTGCCGGTCGGCGGCGGCCAGGATCCCCGGCACCAGGCCGTCCTCATAGGACCCCTGGCCCCACCAGCTGGTCACCACCACGCCGACGCCGGCCTGGCTGATCCAGGCCATGTGCTGGTCCACTGTGGCCGCGTCGCCGGAGTCGTAGGCACCGCGCACCGGGTAGTAGTTCGCGCCGATATCGAGTGGCGGGGTGTGCCCGCCCTGTGGCCAGTGCCGGTAGCTGCCGGCCACGCTGGGGCTGCCGTACCAGGGGTAGTAGAAGATGTGCACGTTGCTGGAGACGGCCGCGATCGCCGGCGCGGCGCTGGGCGGCGCCGCGGCCTGGGCCGGGCCGGTCGCCAGCACGGCCCAGCCGGCCGCGAGCGGCAGCAGCGCCGCCACGGTGCCGCGGGCCCAGCGACTGATCGAGTGCATCGAGTTTCCTTCCGGTCGGGAGACCCGGTCGGTGCGGTGCGCCGCCGCGCGCCGCACCGACCGGAGCTCGGTTGGCGGCCGGTCAGCCGCCGATCAGGTCGAACTCCTCCCACGCCCCGATCGCCGCCCGGTTGGCGATCAGCGCGGCGGCGCCGGCGTTCTCGGCCGTCACGTACATGCCGTTGGCGGCCGCGCGCAGGCTCACCGAGCCGTCCGCGTTGCGGATCAGCGCGAACGTCTCCCAGCCCCCGACCGCCGCCCGGTTGGCGATCAGCGCGGCGGCGCCGGCGTTCTCGGCCGTCACGTACATGCCGTTGGCCCGGGCCCGCAGCGCGATGTTGCCGCTGCCGAGGTCGACCCGGTCGAACTGCTCCGCCGTTCCGATCGTCGCCCGGCTCGCGATCAGCGGCGCGGTACCGGCGGTCACATAGAGGTTGTTCGCGTGCGCCCGCAGGCTGACCGGCGCCGGGCCGGTGCCGCCGCCGGTGGCGATGGTGAACGAGTCCACATCGAACAGTTGCCGGCGCCGCCGTTGAACACCAGGTAGAGCGCGCCGGTGCTGGCCGGGCCGGCGGTGAGCGCGGTGGAGACATCGGCGAACGTGTCCCAGCTGCCGGTGCTGGGTACGGCCACGCTACCGAGCAGGGTGCCGGTCGGCGATCCGACCCGGACCTCGATCGTGCCGCCGGCTCCGGCCGAGGCGACCCGGGCGGTGAACCGGGTGGCGTTGTCCAGCCGGTACGGCGCGTAGGAGATCCAGTCGCCGTTGTCGATGAAGCCGGCGGTCCGGCCGCCCTCGGCGGTGGCGTGGTCGGCCAGCTGCACGCCGGACTGTCGCCGTGAAGTGCTCGCCCTGCCGGTGCCGTGGCTGCAGGGTGGCGATGCTGTGCGAGGTGAGCCCGCCGTTGTCGGTGTACGCCGCGTCGAAGACGCCGAAGATGTTCGCCGCCGCGTCGTGCTCGCCGTCGACCGGCACCGCGATCGAGCCGGTGCAGCCGGTCTGCGAGGTGATCTGGTGGGCGTGGCTGTCGTGCCCGAGCGAGTAGGTCACGCTCACCCGGGAGCAGTTGATGCGCGCCGTCCTCCGCGTCGCTGCCGGTGACCTGGAACGGCACCGTGTCGCCGAAGCTGAACAGCGCGCCGTTCGGCGGCAGGCTGAGCGTGACTGACCGGCGCGGTGTTGCCGACCGTGATCACCAGGCTGGCGGTGCCGGTCAGCCCGGTCGGGTCGGTCACGGTCAGCGTCGGTGTGTAGGTGCCGTTCGCGGTGTACGTCGTGGTCGGGTTGGCCGCGGTGGAGGTGCTGCCGTCGCCGAACGTCCAGCGGTAGCTGAGCGCACCGCCCTCCGGGTCGGAGCTGCCGGCCGAGGAGAAGGTGACCGCCAGCGGGCTCGGCCCGGAGGTGCGGTTGGCCGTGGCGATCGCGACCGGGCTGCGGTTGCCGCCGCCGATGTACTCGATCCGGTACAGCGCCTGGTTGTTCGCGCCGGTGCCGTAGTCCAGCACGTACAGCGCGCCGTCCGGGCCGAACGCCATGTCCATCACCTGGGTGCCGGTCCACGGGAAGGCCGAGATCTCGCCAGGCGTGCCGTCCGGGTTGACCGCGATCGCCTTGATCCAGCGCCGCCCGTACTCGCCGGCGAAGTAGCGACCGTCCAGAGACTGGCGGGAACTTGACCGCTGGAGGTCAGTGCCGGCGTTGAACCGGTAGACCGGGCCGCCCATCGGCGACTCCGAGCCGCCGCCGAACTCCGGCGGCGAGCCGGCGTCGCCGCCGTACTTGATCCAGCTCGGCTTGGCCGCCGGCAGCGTGGCTGATGCCGGTGTTGCGGAAGGAGTTGTTGGTCGGCCCGCCGGCGCAGTTGTACTTGGCCTGCGCGGGCCCGGACGGGAAGGTGAACTCGTTGTAGGTCTCGGCGGTGGTGTTGGTCCCGGTGCAGTAGGGCCAGCCGTAGAAGCCGGGGCCGGTGATCCGGTCGAACTCGACCTGGCCGCCGGGGCCGCGGTTCGGGTCGGCGCCGCCGGCGTCCGGGCCGTAGTCGCCCAGGTAAACGATGCCGGTGGCGTTGTCCACGCTCATCCGGAACGGGTTGCGGAAGCCCATCGCGTAGATCTCCGGCCGGGTCCGCGCGGTGCCCGGGGCGAACATGTTGCCGGCCGGGATCGTGTAGGTGCCGTCCGGTTGCGGGTGGATGCGCAGCAGCTTGCCGCGCAGGTCGTTGGTGTTCGCGGCCGACCGCTGCGCGTCGAACTGCGGGTTGCGGTCGGTGCGCTCGTCGATCGGCGTGTACCCGGCAGAATCAAACGGGTTCGTGTCGTCGCCGGTGGTCAGGTAGAGGTTGCCGGCAGCGTCGAAGTCGAGATCGCCGCCAACGTGGCAGCACTGGCCGCGGTCGTTCGCGACGGTCAGTACGACCCGCTCGCTGGCCAGGTTCAGCGTGTCGTCGGCGTTCAGGGTGAACCGGGACAGGTTCAGATGCCCCTGCCAGGGCGCGAAAGTCGGCGGCGGTGCCGGTGGCCGGGGCGTCCCCGCCGGGGGTGCTCAGCGCGGGCGAGTAGTAGAGGTAGATGAACCGGTTGGTGGCGAAGTTCGGGTCGACCGCGACGCCCTGCAGGCCTTCCTCGTCGTGCGTGTACGACGGCCAGCCGGCCGGCCATCTTGGTGTTGCCGGCCGCGTCGGTGACCCGCACGGTGCCGTCGCGGGCGGTGTGCACCACCGACCGGTTCGGTAACACGGCCAGCGACATGGCCTCGCCGAGTTCGGCACCGCCGACGGCGAGTTGCACCTGCTGGTAGTCGGTGGCCGGGATCGGTGCCGCCTGCGCGGCCGGTGGTCTGGCCGCCAGCGCGGTGCCGGCGGCGATGATTCCGGCGGCGGCGAACAGCCGCGTCCACCGGTGGAATGCGGACATGGGTCCTCCCGGAGCTGAGGGGTTGGCGCCGCCGGGGCATGGCTGTGGCCGGCCGCACGGGGCGGCCCAACCCGGCGGTGACACGGTGCAGCGGCGGCCGGGGTGGCCACCCGGCCGCACTGCCGGGTGGCCACCGCAAGGCCGTGCGATCAGGTGCCGAAGACGTTCAGGTCCCAGAGCGAGTAGCCCCAGGGGGTGCCGCGCTGGGTGCCGAACACCCGGACCCAACGGCCTGAGCCGGACACGGTCAGGTCATCGACCCCGCCGTCGCCGGTGCTGGTACTGGTGATCGTCGTCCAGTTGGTGTTGTCGTTGGACACCTGCACCTGGTAGGCCCGCCCGAATGCGGCCTCCCAGTTGAGCCGCACCCGGGAGATCTGCCGGGTGCTGCCGAGGTCGACGGAGATCCACTGTGGATCGGCGAACGCGCTGCTCCACCTGGTGCCGGCGTTGCCGTCCACCGCGTTGCCGGCGGGGAAGCTGGCATTCTCCACTGAGGACGAGGTGGCCGGCCGGCCCTGGGCGAGGTCGGTCACCGTCCCGGTCGGCGGCCGGCAGTCAGCGGTGACCGAACCGGCCGCGATCTGGATGCCACCTAGCAGCATCCGGGTGAACAGCGGGTCGGTGTAGCTCGCCTCGGTGTGCCCGAGGCCGGTGTACCAGGCCCGGCCGGCGCCGACGGTCCGGCACCAGGTGATGGGGTGGTCACCGCCCATCGTCCCGCCGCTGTAAGAGGATTCGTTCAGGTTGGCCAGCACGTGCACGTTGGCCCGCGGGTTGGTGCGGTAGTTGTACCACTCGTCGGTGCGGGTCCAGGTCGCCGGCAGGTGCGCGACCGAGGGGTTGGTCCGGTCCTCGATCCGGACCTGGGCCTGCTGGATCGCCGGGTGGGAGCTGAAGTACGCGCCCATCAGGCTGCCGTAGAACGGCCAGTCGTACTCGGTGTCGGCCGCGGAGTGCACGCCGACGTAGCCACCGCCGGAGTTGATGTAGGACTGGAACGCCGTCTGCTGGGTGTCGTTCAGCACGTCGCCGGTGGTCATCATCCAGATCACCGCCTGGTACTGGCCCAGGTTCGCGGTGTTGAACTGGTTGGCGTCCTCGGTCGCGGTGACGGTGAACCCGTTCTGCGCGCCGAGTTGCTGGACAGCGGCGATCCCGTTCGGGATCGACGAGTGCCGGAAGCCGGCGGTCTTGGAGAAGACGAGCACCTTGGTCAGCGGTGCCGCCGCTGCGGGGCTGACCGGGCTGGCCGCGACCGCGACCGCCGTGGTCAGTACGGCTACGCCGACGGCTGTCGAGAGCGCACGGATGCGCATGGCGTTCCTCCTCGATGGTTGGCGATCAAGGGCAGCGTCCATTTCGGACGGTCGGGCGCTAGCTGACGGTGATCGTCAGGTGCTGATCAGGTCGAACTTCTCCCACGGACCGATCGCGGTGCGGTTGGCGATCAGTGCCGCCGCGCCGGCGTTCTCGGCCGTCACGTAGTTGCCGTTGGCCTGCGCGCGCAGGCTCACCGTGCCGTCCGGGTTGCGGATCAGCGCGAACGTCTCCCAGCCGCCGACGGCCGTCCGGTTGGCTATCAGCGGTTCGGCGCCGGCGTTCTCCGCGCAGACGAGCAGCCCGTTGACCCGGGCCCGCAGCGCGATGTTGCCGTTGCCGAGGTCGATCTGCTCGAACTGCTCCCACGGCCCGATCGCGGGGGCGCTGGCGATCAGCGGCGCGGCGCCGGCGTTGGCGGCGCTGACGTACTGCCCGTTGGCCAGGGCCCGCAGGCTGATCGAGCCGCCGCTGGCACCCGCGCCGAGCCCGAGCGTGGACGCCGTGCCGCGCAGCGTCTTGACGCTCTGGTTCGCCGTTCCGGTCAGCGTGGTCGCGGTGTACGCCGACAGCGGCTTGGCGGTGCGCTCGACGACGTAGACCGTGTTGGCCGCGGTGGCGAAGGTGATCTCGGCCGCCGAGCTGGTCGCCAGGATCGCGTTGTCCGAAGTGCGGCGGACCCGGACCTGCTGCGGTGCCCCACGGGTTCACCACCCGGGCCGGCTTGCCGTACAGGCTCTTGCAGCCCGACGTACTTGATCTCGCCGGCCTCGCGCTCGGAGCTGACCAGGAAGCCGTCCTTGGCCAGCAGGGTGAACTTGCCGACGAAGCTGGCTGTCCGCCGGCACGGCCGGGAAGACCCGGATCTTGTCGTTGTAGCTCTGCAGCAGCGACTCGTTCATCGCGGCCAGGTGCACGCCGAGGTACTCGAAGACGCCGTTGGTGTTGTTGGTCATGCCGTTCGGGTAGTTCTGGTAGCGCTGCAGCATCGTCTTCATGCCGTCGAACGCCTGGTCGCCGAGGCCGAGCCGGGCCGCCTGCACGGCGTCGTTGGCCCACACGTTGCCGTACGGGAGCGGCCGGGCGTTCCAGGTGTTCACGCGCGGTCTGGTAGTCGGGCGCGCCGATGCCGGTCAGGTCGTACGGCCAGATCAGCTCCGCCGCGACGTTCTCGTTGTTGCGGGTCTGCGCGATCGGCGGGTCGTGCGGCAGGAAGGCGCCGTTGCTCGCTGGGTAGGGCGCCAGGTTGTCGAGCAGGTTCTGCCAGCCGGCGCGCAGCCCGCTGTCGAGGCCGAGCTGCGTGGCTGACCTGGATGGTCGAGCGGGAACAGGCTGCCGCACCGCGGCCAGGTCGGTGATCGCGTTGCGCACGTCCCAGTAGGTCTCGTGCGCGTTGGACGTGGCCATCTCGTACGTGCCGCCGCTCGAGCGGTCAGCTTGCGCTGGTAGAAGCGTGACCACGTCCCGCATGAACGGGTAGGCGGTGTCCCGCAGGTAGGCGGTGTCGTTGGTGTACCGGTACTGCAGGTACATGTTGTACGCGGCCTCGGTGCCGGTCGAGTAGATGTCGTTGACGTAGTCGCTGTTGACCGTGCCGCGGGCGTTGCCGTCCCAGCCCATCGTCTCCGGCACCCACAGCCCGTCGGTGCCGTACCGGGTCTGCGTGTACGCCTTCAGCGCGGCGGTGTTGCGGCTGTAGAGCCGGTTGAAGGTGGCGAGCAGGTCGGCGTGGTTGGACGCCAGGAACGAGTTGTAGACGTCGCGCTGGTTCCAGTACCAGTAGCCGTTGCTCCACTTTGTCTGGTCGCCGGTGGCCCGGAACACGCCGTTGATGAAGTGGAGGGGTAGTTGCCGTAGCCGCCGGCCGCGATCATGTACGTGGCCAGGTAGTAGACGTTCTCCAGGTAGTCGGCGTCGCCGCCGACGTTCGGAGTACTGCACGAACGACTCTGCCCAGAAGCCGTGCCACCAGTTCCGGTAGCTGGTCAGGGTGGTGGCGTAGCCGGTGCGTCTTGACCGCGGCGAGCTGCGTCTGCGGGCCTGGGCGACCGAGTCGAGGTTCGGGCGCGTTGACCCGGCTGGCCGCGGTGAACCAGATCGTGTAGCTGGACGTGGGCGTGATGCTCAGCCGGACCCGGGTGCCGTTCACCACCTGCGCGGTGTAGCTGGCGCCCTCGACGGTCGCGGCGAAGGTGTAGCCGAAGTGGTTCGGGTCGGCCTGGCCGCGGCTGAACCCGGCGCCGGTCGCGTCGGCGAAGGTGGATACCGTCCGCCAGGTGCTCAGGTTCGGCACGTCGGCGCTGTTGGTCGACCGTGCCCGGGTCCCACAGGCTGAGATCGAGGGTGATGCTGCGCGACGCCGGTGCGGCTGTCGTCGACGTGGATGCCCATGACCTCGGAGTTCGGCGCGCCCATGCACCGTGACCGTGCGGTTCGCGTCGTACTTCGTGGTGAGCGTGCCGTCGTAGAGCGAGAGCCGCTGCTGGAACGTCGAGTAGCCGGTGTCCATAGCCGGGCTGGTGGTCAGGTTCGCGATGCCCGGCCGCGAACGCCGACTGCTGCGACAGGTCCACACCGGACACCTGCATGCGTGAGCCCGTTCTGGCTCCACACCATCGCACCGGTACGCGCCGTTGCCGACGGTCAGGCCGTGCACCGGGTTGGTGTTCGGTCGGTTGTAGACGATGTCGTGCTTGGACAGGTAGCCGGCGT
The DNA here is from genome assembly GCA_963714145.1 of uncultured Actinomycetota bacterium. Classification (GTDB taxonomy): domain Bacteria; phylum Actinomycetota; class Actinomycetes; order Mycobacteriales; family CADCTP01; genus JBBWZH01. The sequence goes on from OY970235.1 coordinate 7,968,017, forward strand.
AGTCGACGCTCAGCGCGCCGGCCGCGGCGTCGAACGCGGCATCCGTGGTAGCGGCCCGGGCTGGTGTGCTGACCGCCCCGGTCAGCACGAGCCCGGCGATCAGGGGAAGAGCCGCTCGGCGCAGCGGCGGCGAAGCCGTCATGCTAGATCCCTTCTGGATCGCGCGCTCCGACCCGGTGCCTGGCACCGCGCCACAACGCGTTTTCATCCAGACGGAACCCCTCGCCGATGGGGACCGCTGAGGCCATCGAAACGCCAGGCGCCTGTTGCGCCTGCTTTACACAATCGATGTACCTTGTGATAGGACCTTAATATAGAACGTGAAGTCAATGGCCCGAACGAGTTACTGCGGCCTGTATCGGGTGATCAGGCCGGTTCGGGTCGCCGGGCGGAGTCAGGTGCGCAGGTAGGAGGCGCCGTTCAGGTCGAGGACGGCGCCGGTGGCGAACTCGGCGGCCGGTGAGGCCAGGTAGAGCACGGCGGCGGCCACCTCGTCGGCCCGGGCGACCCGGCCGAGCGGGCTCTGCGCCCGGATCCGGTCGCCGTCCGGTCCGTCCAGGAACTCGGCCGCCATCTCGGTCTCGACGAAGCCGGGCGCGACGGTGGTGATCGTGATCCCGGTACCGCCGAGCGCCTGGGCCAGCGACTGGCCCATCGAGTTGAGCCCGGCTTTGCTGGCACCGTACGCGGGGTGGTCCGGCTCGCCGCGGAAAGCGCCCCGGGACGACACGTTCACGATCCGCCCGCCGGCCCGCATGTGCCGTACCGCGCACCAGGTTGTGTTGGCCGCGCCGATCAGGTTCACGTCCAGCACCCGCCGCCACGCCTGCTGCCACTGCTCGTACGTGCTCTCCAGGATGGGGTGCCCGACATACACGCCGGCGTTGTTGACCAGCACGTCCAGGCCGCCGAGCGCCTCGGCCGCCGCATCTACCATCGCGCGCACCGCCGCCGGGTCGGCCAGGTCGGCCCGCACGGTGACGTGCCCGCCACCGGCCAGCGCGGCGACCGTGGCCTGGGCCGCCGCGGGGGACGCCCGGTGGTGCACGGCGACCCGGTCACCCTGGGCCGCGAACGCCACCGCGACCGCCCGCCCGATCCCGCGCGACGCCCCGGTCACCAGCACCTTCCGCCCGTCCATGCGGCGACCCTACGGAGCCCGGACGGCGCGCTGTCAGCGGGCCCAGCGGGTCAGGAAGTCGCGGACCTGGGCGGCGGTCATGCCGCGGGCGTTGGCGAACGAGCCGTCGTTGGTGGTGACCCTGACCTGGCCGGCCGCGGTGAGCACGGCCAGCGCGGGAATGCCGCTGCTGTTCAGGTCGACGTACCGGCCAGCTACCTCGAGGTTGTGATCGAACTCGCCGACGTAGATCGCGACCAGGTGGTAGTGCTGGCGCAGCACGGGCTGGACGGCCGGTGACCGGAACAACTGGTGCAGCACGACGCAGTCCGGGCACCAGTCGGCGCCGAAGTCGAGCAGGATCTCGCGGTGGTCGGCGCGGGCCAGGGCGCGTGCCGCGGCGATGTCGGCGGTGGCGTTGCGGGCCGGGTCGTAGCGCTCGGGCAGGGCGGCCGCGGTCGGGGTCGGGGTCGGCTTCGGGCCGGGCGGTCGGGCCGAGGTCGGCGTGGGGTCGGACGCCGCCGGGCTCGCCGTCGTGGTCGGCGGGCTGCCGGTCCGGGCCGCGCCGCCGCGGGTGCACCCGACCAGGGTGGTGGTGGCCAACCCGATGACCAGCACGGCACGCAGCCGCGGCGAAACCGACACAGCGGATCGTAACGGACAGTCGCGTTGAGTCGACAATATTTCACCCGGAGTGGCGACGCGCTGCCCGCCTTCGTTGTACGTTCCGACGATTAGGACGAAGACGATGGGACGTACCTCTTCCCCCGGAGGTGGGGGCAATCAGATCATTGCGGTGCCGGGTGGCCGGCTCGGTGTGGGTGGCAGGCGGGTGAGGCATGACGGTGCTGGTGGACGACCCGGACCCGGGGTTGGCCGGGCCCCGGGGTGACGGTGTGATCGACGTCGCCGGCCAGCGGCTGACCGTGGCCGAGTTCCTGGCCGAGTGCGCCCGCACCCTCGGCGATCCGGCCGCCCCGATCGCCGCCCAGCGGGACCGCTTCCTCGCCGCCGGGCTGGCCGCGCTGCGCCGGGCCCCGGACGGTCGCGAGTGGACGGCGGTCGGGCTGCGCCCGGCGGACGGGCGGTTCGCCGAACTGTGCGCGGAACTCGGCACCGCCGCCCGCGGCCTGCTGGCCGCCGGAGCGACCAACTTCTTCTTCATGCGCAAGCCGCCTGGGCTGCGGGTGCGGCTCGCCGGCCCGCCGGATCTCGCCGCTGCACTTCGCTCGCATGTGGACAGTTGGCGTTCGGATGGTCTGCTGGCCGAGGTCGTGCCGAGCGGGTACGAGCCGGAAGAGCACCTGTTCGGCGGACCGGTGTCGATGCGATACGTGCACCGACTGTTCACTGTGGACTCGCTGGCCTGGCTCGACCACGCCGCGCGCTCCGGCGGCCTGCCGGCCTGGGCATTCTCGCTGCGGCTGATCCGGGCGCTGCTGGACGGGCTGGAGATCGTCGGTTGGGAGGACCTGGACGTCTGGGACCGGCTGCGCCGCCAGGCTTACCGGACGCTGCCGGCGCCGGTGACGGGCACCGCCGCGTATGCGGCGGCGGCCGAGGGGGTCCGGGCCGCCTGGGCCGGCGCTGACGATCCGGTCGCGGGCTTTCCGGCCACGGGCTTTCCGGCCGCGGGCTCTGCGGTCGCGGGCTCTGCGGTCGCGGGCTCTGCGCCCGCGGGCTTTCCGGTCGAGGTGAAAGCGGTTGCAGCGGAGTGGCGGGCCGGCTACTTCGCCACCCCCGAGGCGTACGTCGGGCCGCGCGAAGCCGCCGCATTCGCGATCGTGTTCCACTGGAACCGCGGCGGCCTCCCACCGCTGCGCCAGGGCCTGCTCGCCGAAGCGCTGGCCGACCGGGCCGCCCTGTCGGCTCGGGGTGCCGGGTCGGCTGGGGGCGCCGGGTCGGCTCGGGATGCCGAGTTGGCTCGGGGTGCTGGGTCGGCCGGGGGTGCTGAGTCGGCTCGGGGTGTCGAGTCGGCCAGCGGTGGCTCGACACCCAGGGGTGTCGGGCCGGCCGGGGGCGCCGGGTCGGGTGGGTGGGCCCGGTGACCGAGGTGGCGCTGCTCCGGGTCTGCGGCCTGCCCGGGTCCGGATGGACAGTCGCGGCGGCGCCTGACCTGTTCGAGTTGGCCGGGGCGCTGGACGCCGGCGCCGAACGGCTGCGGGCCGACGCGACGGCGCTGGCGGCCCGGATCGGCGCCGAGCTGGTGCCCGGGCCGGAACTATCCACTGTGGATCGTGGGCGGGCACTCGCGGTCCGGCGGGCACTGCATACGACCGGCGATGCCCCCGCCGCCGACCTGGCCGCGGTCGCCGACCTTGCCGACTCGGTCCGACCCGGTCCGGTCGGGGCCGGGCAATCCGGCTGGGTCGGGGCCGGGCAGTCCGGCTGGGGCGGGCCTGGGCAGTCCGGCCCGGTCGGAGCCGGGCGATCTGGCCGGGTCGGGCCTGGGGAGTCCGGCCGGTCCGGTCCGGTCGGGGCTGAGCTGATCGGTCCGGTCGGGCCCGGGGCGGCCGAGCCGGGCCGGGCCGAGCCGCCCGGGCCGGTCGGGGTGGGGTTGGCCGGGTCTGAGCCGGTCGGCCTGGTTGCGGCCGGGTTGGCCGGGGCAGCGGGCGGTGAGGGCCCACTGGGTCAGGCGTTGCGCGGGCTGGCTGAGCGGCAGCACGCGCTCGCCGCGGCGGTGGAGCGGTTCGACGCCGCGGTCGAGGCGGCCCAGACCGGGTGGCTCGGCGCCGCCTGGCAGGTGGTCGGCGAGTCGGCGACGGCTCGGCGGGCGGTCCGGGCGGCGAATCCGCTGGCGCTGGCCGATATCGCCGCGCGGCTGGCTGCGGGTGAGCCGTGGACCGGGAAGCGGTTGCGGCAGCGGGCCGACTACCTGTGGCGGCTGGCGACCCGGGGCAGTACCCGGGCCACCCCACGCGGCTGGCTCGGCCACCTGGCGCTGCTCCCGATCGACCCGGCCATCCCGGCCGGGCCGCTGCCGCCGCTGCTGCCGGAGTACGCGATCGAGCAGGCCGGGAACCTGCACGTAGCGGCGCTGGCCGGCCTGGCCGCGGACTCGGTGTTGACGGTCGCGCCGCTGCACCGGTCCGGCGCCGGTCAGAGCCGGTTCTGGGTGGTCCGGCCGGAGGAACCGTCCCGGCTGATCGAGCTGACCGTCCGGACCACGCCGGTGCTGGCGGCGATCGTCCGCGCGCTGCGCGAGCGGCCGTTGACCACCAACCAGCTCTGGTCCGAAGTGGACGGGCCGGCGCTGCCGCGCCGGGAGGTGTTCGACGGGTTCGTCCGGCACCTTGTCGGGCTGGGCGTGCTGGCCGCTGCCGCCCGACCCGGCTGGACGGTGCACGGCTGGCGCCCCTGGCCGGCCGACCCGCTGGCTGAGCCGGCGACCGGGCCGCTGGCTGAGTCGTCGGCCGACTCGCCGGCTGGGCCGTTGGCTGAGCCGTTGGCCAACCCGTCGGCCCGGTCGTTGGCTGAGTTGCCGGCCGGGCCGTTGGCCGACCCGTCCGTCGGGCCGTTGGCTGAGCCACTGACGAACCCGCCGGCCGAGCCGTCGGCCGACCCGCCGGCTGGGCCGTTGGCTGACCGGTCGGTCGGGCCGCTGGCTGAGCTGGCGGTCGAGCCGCCGGCCGGGTCGTTGGCCGACCCGTCGGCCGGGCTGGCGGTCGAGCCGGGTGGCTACGTCGATGTCTACCGGCGGGCGGCCGGCGGGCTGTCCCGGGCCACGTGCGCCGAGCTGGCGGAGCTGGTCGGCCTGGCGCTACGGGTGCTGGCCGTGCTGGACAGCGAGCAGCCGCGACCCGCCGCGGGTCCTGACCTTCCGGACCCCGGCCCCGCGGAGCCGCGCCCGCTGCTGGAGCTGGTGGCCGCGGATGTCGCCGCCGAGCACGCCAGCGACCGTCCACTCCGGACCGAAGTGGACCCGGGGCATCACCATGACTGGCCGCCGGTCGAGGACCCGGAGTCGCCACCCGGCCGGCTGCTCGGCTGGCTGGCCGACCGGCTGGATGCCGGGCCGGTCGACGTCGACGCCAGCGTGCTCGACCGGAGCGCCCAGCTGGACTGGCCGGCCGACTGCCTGATCCGTCCATTGTGGCCGGGCGCGGCCGGGCTGCGCGAGGTGCCGGACCGGCCGGGCGCGGCCGGGCCGCGGGCGGTGCTGGACCGGATCGAGCCGACCGGGCTGCTGGACGCCCGGTTCGGGCACGGGCTGGCGGCGCTGTTCGATGCCGGTGCCGCCCGGGCCGGCTGGTACCGGGAATTCCTGCGTGCGGTGGAGGAGGCAGCTCGCGGTCGGTTCGTCGAGCTGCTCGCGCCGGCGCTGTCGGACCGGGCCGCGAACGCGGTGCGCCGGCCGCTGCACACCAGCTACTGGACCGGTGACCCGGATCTGCTCCGCTACTGCCCGACTCCGCCCGGGCCGGCGCCGCGATTCATCCCGCTTGCCGATATCACCGTCCGGCAGGTGGCCGGCGCGCCGGTGGTGGTGGCCGGCAGCGAGCCGATCTGGCCCGTCTACCACGCCACCCGCCAGCTACCGCCGCCCTGGGACGCGTTGGCCCGGAGGCTGCTCGGCGCCGGGCCGGCACCACCTCGGTCCCGCTGGCGCTCGCTGCGGTACTCGCTGCCGGCGTGGCCGGGGCGTGACTTCGTCCCGCGGATCACTGTCGGCGCCGGCGCGCTGGTGCTGACGTGTGCGCAGTGGCGGGTCCGGCCGGGCGATCTCTGGCCGGCCACGGCCCCGCTGGCCGCGAAGGTGCGGGCGCTCGACCGGCTGCGCCGCCGGCTCGAACTACCGCGGTGGATCACCGCCGCGACCTCGGTGCACGACGAGCCGACCGCCTGCGACCTGCTCAGCCTGCAGGCGGTCGCGGTGCTCGACCGGCTGCTGCGGCACCGGGTGGAAGCGCTTTACCTTGCCGAGATGCTGCCGTCCCCGCCGCAGTTCCCGGTGTCCGACCAGGCCGCCGGATCGGGCCGCAGCCAGGCCGAACTGCTGTTCCGGCTGCCGCTCGGTGCCTCGCCCACCGCGATGGCCGCCCGCGCGGCCGCCGCCTATCAGAGCCGGGCCGCGCCGCTCGTGCCGGCCCGCTGATCCACCGGCGAAGGGAGGAGCACCCACCTCGTCCACTGTGGACGGAGTTGGCACCGAACCGGGCCGCTCGAACGGGCGGCCCAGTCACTCGAGGAGGAGCACCATGCCGCCGACCACCGACCTGACCCCCAGCGTCCCGGTCGACTCCATCGAAGCACTGATCGCCGAGCTGGAGGCGCAGACCGAGCGCGAGGTCCCGCTCAGCGACATCACGGACCCCTGGCCGTCCGAGATCTGCACCGGCCGCTTCACCTGCGTCCCGCGCTAACCGGACCGACCCGCCGGCGCGTCGGCTGGGCCCACACCCAGCCGGCGCGCCGGCTCCACCAGGGAGCACTCATGCCGGTCCCGAGGTGCCGAACGGTTGCCGCCGGCCCGACCCGTACCGCCGCGGCCGGCCGGAAGCGCCGACCGTGATCCGCGCCGGCGCGACCGACGGGGGTATATCGACCGGCGGCAGTACCGGGCACGGCTCCGGTGCCAACGGCGGTGGCCGGCAGTTGGGCCTGCCGGATGCCGATCTGGCCGGCGTCGTGGCGGAGGTCGCCATCGGTCCGGGGCTGCGGCAGACCGGCGACGCGGGAGTCGGCGTGCTGCTCGGGTTGGTCAGGACGGAACTGCCGGTGCGGCAGGCGTTGCTGGCCGAGTGGCTCGGTGGGCTGCGCGCCGGGGCCGCCGGCGGTGGGCTGTTCGGCGGTGGGTCGGCCGGGCACGCCGTCGGGCTGGCGTACGCGGCCGAGGCCGAGCCGAGGCTGGCCGGGTTGGCCACCCGCCGGCGGGCGGCGTTGGCCGGCTGGGCCGGCGCGAGCCCGTGGCGCGGCGATGCGGTCGGCTGGGCCGACTATGACCTGATGACCGGGCCGGCGGGGGTGCTGCTCGCGCTGGCCAGCCTGCCGGCGCCCGCGCCGGCCGAGATCCGCCCGCTGGCCGAGCACCTCGCCGGCCTGACCGGCGACCTGGACCGGTTGCGGGTGCGGCGGCATGCCGGTGACGGTCAGGCCGCCCAACTCGGCCACCTCGACCACGGCCTGGCCCACGGCCTCGCCGGCGTCGTGGCCGCAATGACCGCTGCCGCCCGGCTGTTCGGACCCGAACCGCCCGGGTTGCGCCGGGCCGCGCACCGGCTCCGTGCGACGTCCTATGTGGACAGTACCGGCGTAGCGAGCTGGCCGCCGAGCAGCGCCGGGGCCGACCCGTCCCGTCCGGTCCACCGGCAGGCCTGGTGCTACGGCGCGCCGGGCGTTGCCTGGGCGCTCTGGGATGCCGGCCAGCTGTTGGGCGATGCCGAGCTGACCGGCCTCGCGGCCGCGGCGATGGCCAGCCTCTGCGCGGCCTGGGACGACGACCGCTACCTCTACGGCGAGCTGGGCGACCGGCTCGGCGTCTGTCACGGCGCGGCCGGTGTTCTCGCCGTCGCCGACGCGTTCGCCCGGCACGCCGGGCACCAGCCAGCGGCCGGGCTGCGTACCCACCTGCGCGGCCGGATTGACCCGGACCGCATCGCCGAGCTCGGCCGTACCGACCTGACCATGCTCAACGGCGCGGCCGGCGTGCTGACTGTGCTGACCACTGTGGACGGTGGCCGGCGCGACTGGCTGCCGGTGCTGGGGCTGCGATGACCGCGGTACTGCGGATGCTGCTCGCCGTCTCCCGCCGGAAAGTGGCGGCACTCGCGGTGGTCGTGCTGGTGCAGGCGCTCGCCCCGGTCGCGGCGGTGGTCGCGGTCGGGCACCTGCTCGGTGCGGTGGTCGCGCTGCGCACCGATCCGGGCGCGCCCGGCCGGGCCTGGCTCGCGTTCGCGCTGCTGGCTGCCGCCTGGCTGGCCGATCAGCTGGCCCAGTTCGCCGGCGCGGCGCTCACCGCCCGGCTGAGCCGGCTGGTGGCCGAGCACATCACCGGCGCGGTGCTGGCGGCCAGCCTCCACCCGGTCGGCATCGGTCACCTGGAGGATCCGGCGCGGGCCGATCAGTTCAGCCTGGCCCAGGGGCTCGGCGCCGGCAGCTTCCCGCCGGCCGCCGCGGTAGCCGCGCTGACCCAGGTGGCGGTGATCCGGCTGCAGGCGCTGGCCACGGCGGTGACGCTGGCCAGCGTGCTCTGGTGGGCGCCGCTGCCGCTGATTCTCGGCTGGGTACTGCTCGGCCGGCGCGTCGCCGGGCAACTCCGCGAGCAGGTGCGGGCGGTACAGGCGGAGACCGCGGCGCTGCGCCAGGCGACCTACTTCCGCACGCTCGGCCTGGACCTCGGCGCCGCCAAGGAGGTCCGGGTCTTCGGCCTCGGCGGCTGGCTGGCCGACCGGTTCACCGCCTGCTGGCAGGCCGGCATGGGTGAACTGCTCCGCCGCCGGGACAGCCGGCTGCCGCTGGCCTGGCGGACCGCGCTGCTGGTCGGCAGCTACGCGGCGGTGCTGACCGTCCTGGTGGACGCCACGCTGGCCGGTCGGGTGTCGATCACCGGGTTGACCATCGCGATCCCGGCCGCGATCGCGATGTCCGGCTTCGGGTGGAGCGGGGATCCACAGTGGACGCTCGCCGGCGCGGCGCCGGCCATCCAGCAGGCGCTGGCACTGTCCGAGCCGGCGCCGCCGCGCGCCGGTCGTGACCCGGACGGGCCGCGGGTCGGCATCCGGTTCGAGGACGTCAGCTTCGGCTACCCCGGCCGCCCGGACCGACCGGCGGACCGGCTGAACCTGTGCATCCCGGCCGGCCAGTCGCTGGCCATCGTCGGCGCGAACGGAGCCGGCAAGACCACCCTCATCAAGCTGCTGGCCCGGCTGTACGAGCCGGCCGCGGGCCGGATCACGGTCGACGACGTCGATCTGCGCGAGCTGGACGCGGCCGGCTGGCGCCGCCAGCTCGCCATCGTCTTCCAGGACTTCCTCCGGCTGGAGCTGACCGCCCGCGACAACGTCGCATGTGGACGGTCCGGTACTCCGGTGGACGAGGCGGCGCTCGCCGCCGCCGCATCCGCGGCCGGTGCCGCGGACCTGATCGCGACGCTGCCGCAGGGCTGGGACACCGTGCTGTCCCGCCGGTTCGGCGACACCGAGCTGTCCGGCGGCCAGTGGCAGAAGCTGGCGCTGGCCCGGGCGCTCTACGCGGTGCGGCTCGGCGCCCGGGTGCTTGTCCTGGACGAGCCGACCGCGCAGCTGGACGCGGCGGCCGAGGCCGAGCTCTACGCGCGGTACCTGGAGCTCACCCGCGGGCTGACCACCGTGCTGGTCTCGCACCGGTTCAACACGGTCCGGCTGGCCGACCGGATCGTGGTGCTCGCCGGCGGCCGCATCGTCGAGGACGGCAGCCACGACGAGCTGATCCGAGCCGGTGACTGGTACGCCCGGATGTTCCGGCTGCAGGCCGACCGGCTCGCGGCGTCCACATGAGACTCGAATGGCTGCGGTTGTGGTCCGCGCTGCTGCGGCTGGCGCTGCGGGCCGATCGGCGGCGCGCGGTCACCGTGCTGCTGCTGGCCCCGCTGGCCGGCGCGGCGATCGGCGCTCCGGCGCTGGCTCTGAAATGGACAGTCGACGCGGTGGTCCGCGGCGATCGGGGGCAGGCGTTCGCGGCGGCGGCGGCGTTGGCCGGCGCCGTCGTCGCCGTCTCGCTGCTGGGCACCGCGGCCACCAGTGTCCGGCTGGCCCTGCAGCAGCAGGCCGGGCAGGCGCTGGACCGGCACCTGATCGAACTGTGCACCGGCATCCCCGGCCTGGACCGGCACGAGGATCCGGCCTTCCAGGACCGGCTGGAGATCCTGCACCGCAACCGGGACGTGCTCGCGTCCGCGATCAGCAGCCTGCTGGAGAACCTCCGCACCGGCGCCCGGCTGGTGTCGATGGTCGTCCTGCTCGCCGGTATCGACCTGCGACTGCTGCTGCTCCCGCTGTTCGCGCTGCCCACGGTGCTGGCGGCCGGCGCCGGGCAGCGGCTGCAGCGCCGCTGCGACGAGGAGATCGCCGCGCCGAGCCGGCTGCGTGGCTGGCTGTTCACCCTCGGCAGCACCGCCGGCCCGGCCAAGGAACTGCGCGTCTACAACCTGGCGGACGAGCTGACCCGCCGGCACGATCGCCTGCAGCAGGCGGTGAACGACCGCGACCAGTCCACCGCGATACGCGTCGCCGCGCTGGAGTTCGCCGGCTGGACGGTCTTCTGCGCCGGCATTCTCGGCGCGGTGGCGCTGGTACTGCACCGGGCCGTCCACGGCACGGCCACGGCCGGCGACGTCGTGCTGCTGGTCACGCTGGCTACCCAGGTGGACAGCACGGTCGCCACCGCCGCCCGCGCTGTCCAGTGGCTGCGCCGCGCCAGTTGGGCCGGCAGCCACTACCGCTGGTTGATCGGCGAGGCCGGCCCGTCCGGGTCGGTCGCCGGGCCGGCCCCGGAACCGGGCGAACTGGTCTTCGACCGGGTCACGTTCGGCTACCCGGGCCGGGAGCAGCCGGTGCTGCGGGAGGTGTCGCTGCGCATCCCGGCCGGCGCCACCGTAGCGCTGGTCGGTGCGAACGGCGCCGGCAAGTCCACAGTGGTCAAACTGCTCTGCCGGCTGTACGAGCCGACCAGCGGCCACATCCGCCTCGGCGGCCGGGACATCCGCGACTTTCCGCTGGACGCCTGGCGAGCCCGGATCACCGCCGCCTTCCAGGACTTCTACCGGTACGAGCTGCCGCTACGGGACGGCGTCGGCATCGGCGACCTGTCCACTATGGACGATGCGGGCGCGGTCACCCGGGCGATCGCCCGGGCCGGCGCGACCGCGCTCGTGGACAGCCTGCCAGCCGGCGCGGCCACCCAGCTCGGCCGCAGCTACGCCGACGGCCAGGACCTCTCCGCCGGCCAGTGGCAACAGCTCGCCGTCGCCCGCGCGATGATGCGCGAACACCCGCTGCTCACCATCCTGGACGAACCCACCGCCAGCCTCGACCCGGCCGCCGAGCAGGCCCTGTTCGAGCGCTACGCCGCCGCGGCCGCCGACCCCACCAGCATCACCATCCTGGTCTCGCACCGCTTCTCCACCGTCCGCACCGCCGACCTGATCGTCGTCCTCGACTCCGGCCAGGTCCGCCAGTTCGGCACCCACCAACAACTCCTCGCCGAACCAGGCCCCTACGCCACCCTGGTAGCCCTGCACACCCGCGGCTTCGCCACTCCTGAAGCCACCGAGCCAGCCGCTGAGCCAACACCGCCGGTCCACCAGTAGGGCCAGGGAGCAGCGGCCGGGATGCGGCCGGACACCGTCCACATGCGTCGCGTCAGCGGATGTGGATCTCCGGGGGCCGGGGTGGGCGTTCCGGGCGGCCGGGGTCTTCCGGGCCGAAGTGCGGTTCCTCGCCGGGGCGGAGCGGGCGCCGGCAGCCGTCGCACGGGCCGGTGCCGCCGCTGTCCAGGTAGCGGGCCTGGTTGGCCAGGTCGACGGCTCCGGCGGCAGGCTCCTCGGCCGCCGCCCGGTCGAAGACCGAGTCCGGGGCCAGCGGCGTGGCCAGCCGCACCGTGCGCAACCGGCCGAGCAGGTCGGTGAGGGCGGCCAGCCGCAGCCGGCCCGGCTCCGGAACGACCGCGTCGGCCACCGGCGGCGGCTCGGTGGCGCCGGCCAGCCGGTTCGTCCAGCGGTAGAAGACGTTCTTCAGCCGGCTGCCCTCGACCAGACCCTGCAGGTACTCCTGGACGATCTGGACGACCTCGTGCCGGCCCAGGCTGACCAGCGGGATGGTGCTCGCGACCGCGGTCGCGGCGAGTTCGGCGGCCAGTTCGGCCTGCCTGGTCGCGGTGTCGGTGGCCCGCTGCTGGGTGTCCAGGCGGTCGACCCGTTCGCGCAGGTCGCCCGGGTCGCCGACGGGCGGGTCGAAGTGCGCGGTCGCGCCGCCGGCCGGGGACGAGAGGACGTCGGCGGTGTCGATCCGCAGCGTCGTCGCCTGGATCCGGCCGACCCGTGCGGCCAGGTCGCGCTCCACGCCGGTGGCCTCGTCGCCGCTGGGTGGGCTGGTCTCGTGGATCTTGCGGACGATGTTGACCAGCGGTGGCCGGATGGTGCTGCCAGCCGCGGTGAACTCCCGGCGGATCTCCTCGTACGCGGCCCGGGCGCCGTCGGCTTCGAGTTGGCGCTGCAACGCCACCGTGTACTTCGCCCGCAGTTGGCCGTGCAGCGTCGCGGCGATCGCGGCCGGCGCGGTCAAGCCGATCAGCACGACCACCATCAGTCCAATGTGGACACCACTGAGCAGGCGGCGGCCGAGGCTCACTGCCGGCAGCACCGGAACGCGGCGCAGCCGGGTCGGGACGGCGGCCAGCCACCCCGGCCGCAGCGCGAACGCGACGCTGGCGGCGGCCAGCAGCAGGTAGCCGGACGTCCAGACCCACCAGGGCAGGTCGGCCACCGACCCGACCCGGGCCAGTGCGTCGCGGACCGCGACGACCTCCCAGCGCGGCAGGTCGAGCAGGTTGGCCAGCCAGACCAGGAACAGCAGCAGGCTGACACCGAGCAGCAGGGAGAGCACGACGTCGGCGCCGGCCCGCACCGGGAGCCGGCGGGCGCCGGCCATCGCCCGCCAGGTCCGTACCGCCGCCCAGGCGCCGATCGGCAGCAGTAGCCCGGCCAGCGAACGCGCGGCCAGCGGGTCGCGGCTGAACAGGACCGTGGCGGCGCCGCCGGCGGTGCCGGCGAGCAGCAGGTCGGGCAGGTGCCGCAGCGGCCACCGGCGGGCGGCCCGGAACCGACGGTGGGCCAGCAGACAGGCCCAGCCGCCGCCGGTGAGCACGATCGCCGCCGCCAGCACGGCCGCCGCGCCGCCGCCGTTCCCGTGCGGCCGGCCCGGTCCGATCTGCCAGACCAGCCAGCCCACCACCGGGCCGGCGAGCAGCAGCGCGCCGGCCCGGTACCGCAGCCCGTCCCCGGGCCGGAGCAGGCGGCCGACGGCGGTCAGCACCCGGCCGAGCCACACCGTGCCGAAACCGCCGAGGATGGTGATGGCGACGATCGACTCCCACCAGGCCCCGGCCGCCGGCCCGGTGCGCCACAGGCCGACCACGACGGCGCCGGCGAGACCCAGCGCGACCGCGAGGCTGATCCGGCGGACCGCAGCCGGCCGCGACAGCACTTCGAACAGCCGCCGCATTCGCCTGCGCCCCAACCTTGCCTCAGCCGATCCGGTCAGACTACGCGGATCCGGCTGCTCGCCGTTTCGGGCCCGGGCCGGCGGTGGCCCGGATCCGACCCCGGTCCGGCCGGCTGGGCAGGCGCAGGGGATGCTCGCCCCGGGCCGGCAACAGCGGTCGGGCCTGGCTCGTCATGAGGGTGGTGGGCCGATCGGGCGGGAGGAGTCGGATGGAGCGGCGGTGGCCGGCAGCGCTGTCCCGGCGGACGGTGGTCCGGGCGGTGCACTGGAGTGCGGCGGCGTCCCTGGCGGTGCTGGGCCTGGTGCTCGGCACCCAGGCCTACCTGTACTGGTCGACCCGCAGTGCCCGGTACGACCGGCCGGATCAGGTACCGGCCGCTCCGGTGGCGCTGGTGCTCGGCGCCCGGGTGGCGCCGGACGGCACCCCGTCGCTGCTGCTGGCCCGCCGGCTCGACCTGGCGGTCACGCTCTACCGGCGCGGCACGGTCCGGGCGGTGCTCGCGTCCGGTGACAACGGCAGCCGCCGGTACGACGAGGTGACCGCGATGCTGCGCTACCTGCGGGCCCGCGGTGTGCCGGCCGACCGCGCCGTCGGCGACTACGCCGGCTTCGATACCTGGGCGTCCTGCACCCGGGCGCGCCGCGTCTTCGGCGTCACCGCGGCGGTGGTCATCACCCAGCGGTTCCACCTGCCGCGAGCGGTCGCACTCTGCCGCCGCGCCGGCATCACCAGCTACGGCCTCGGCGACGACTCGATGCGCGACCTGCCGGGCCTCACCGTCCGCCTGCAGGCCCGCGAGCTCCTCGCCGGCGTCAAGGCCGCCTGGACGTTGCTGACCCGCCCCGACCCACACTTCCTCGGCCCGCACGAACCCGCCCTCGACCCGATCACCACGTCGACCTGACGCGGGGGTTCGCGGTCAGCTGTGCCGTGGCCGCCGGCGGCGGCCCAGCCGGACCGCCAGCGCGCCGGCCAGCAGCAGCGACAGGCCGGTGCCGAGCAGCACCGGCAGCCGGGTCGCGCCGGTGTTGGGCAGCGCGGTCCCCGCCGGCGGGACGGTTGTCACCGGCGGGGCCGCGCTGGTCTGGGGAGCCGCCAGCACGTGCAGGGTGACCGTGCCGAGGGTGTTGGTGCTGGCGCCGCACTCGTAGTCGAACGAGTCGGTGCCGACGAACCCGGCGGCCGGCGTGTAGCGGGCCGCCTCGCCGTCGGCCAGTTCGACCAGCCGCAGCGAGCCGTGCGCCGGCCGGCGGGTGATCGACACCAGCGGCGGGAAGCAGAGCGGGTCGGTCTGCACGGTCTTACCGGCGCGCACCGAGTAGCTACGGTCGACCCGGGTCGGGCAGAGGAAGCTGCGGCTGCGGAAGAGTTCGGCGCCGGTGTCGTCCCGGGTGAAGACCAGCTGGTACGGCGCCCCGGCGTACGGCACCAGCACGTCGTGGGTGCCGCCGGCCGGGACGGTGAAGTGCGCGAACGTCGAGGTGAAGTTCCGCACCGTCACCGCGACCGGGCCGGCCGTGGTGTTGTGCACGGTGAACGTGTCGTTCACGCCGGGCCTGCAGCTTTCGGTGACGGTCACGGTGCCCGGGTCCGCGGGCGGAGTCGTGCTCGCCGGAGTGGTCGCCGGCGGGGTGGTGGTTGGCGGGCTGGTTGTCGCCGGGGCGGTGCTGGTCGCCGCCGGCTCGGCCGGCGCGGTGTGCGCCGGTGCGGCGTCCGCCGGGCCGGGGAGCAGCACCGCCGCCACGCCGATCAGCCCGACCAGGGCGCCCCGGGCCGCCCACGACTGGTACCTCATAGTCCACTCCCTCACCGCCGGCAGCCCGGTCATCGGCAGGTAGACGCCGCGACCCGGGGCGAGGTTGAGTGCCCCGATCGAGGTTTCCGGGCCGCACCCGCCCGCCGTGCCCTTTCGGCTGGCCGGCGGGGACGGCCGGGGTAATCCGCTGGCTGCCGCCGAGCGCCGGCTGGCACCCTGCTGGCATGGGGGAAACCGGGGATGCGCTGGGCAAGTTGGACGCGCGGTTGCGGGAGTGGACGGCGGAGCGTGACTTCTCCGGCGTCGCGCTGATCACCCGCGCCGGCACGGTCGAGTTCGAGGGCTGCTACGGCCTGGCCAACCGCGCGGACGGGGTGCCGAACCGGATCGCGACCCGGTTCGGGCTGGCGTCGCTGACCAAGATGTTCACCGCGCTGACCGTGGTCGACCTGGTCGGTCGCGGCAGGGTCGGTTTCGACACCCCGGTGGTGGACGTGCTGCCGGCGGCGCGCCGCCCGGCCACGCTGCTGCCGGAGGTGACGGTGCACCACCTGCTCGCCCACACCGCTGGCATCGCCGACTACTTCGAGGAAGAGGACGAGCACGCCAGCGGTGACTTCGCCGAGCTCTGGACCGAGCTGCCGGCGTACCGGATGCTGCGCCCGGCCGACTTCCTGCCGCTGTTCGGTGACCTGCCGCCCTACCGCGGGCCTGGCCAGCGGTTCCAGTACTCCAACGCCGGCTACATCGTGCTCGGCCTGCTGATCGAGGAGTTGAGCGGCCGGCCCTACCAGGACGCCGTCACCCGCGCCGTGTTCGAGCCGGCTGGGATGGCCGCCAGCGGCTTCTTCGCCCTGGACGAGGTGCGCCCGGACATCGCCGTCGGCTACCTGCCGCCGCGCGAGCCGGGCGGGCTCTGGCGGTCCAACATCTACGCGATCCCGGCCCGCGGCGGCCCGGACGGCGGCGCCCTGTCCAACGCCATCGACCTCGACCGGTTCCTGCGGGCCTTCGCCGCCGGCACGATGGCCGGCCCGGACGGCCGGGACGCCATGCTCACCCCGCGCGCCGAGATCCGGGACGGCCTGGCCATGGGCTACGGCACCTTCCTGTACGGCACCGGCGGCACACATCGCTACGGCCACGGCGGCGGCGACCCCGGCTACGAGGTGCTGATCCACCACTTCCCGGCGCAGCAGGCCAACACCATCGTCCTGTGCAACATCAACGGCCTGGCCAGCGACGTCCGCGACGAACTGGTCACCGCCACGCTGGCCCTGAGCTAGCGGTCTGCCGGGCCCGGCCCGGCCGGGCCGGGTCAGCCGGCGCCGAAGCAGACGAAGGCGGCGGCCGGGGCGGTCTGGGTGGCGGCGGCGAGCGCGCGGGCCGGCGGCAGGCCGGTGGCGAGGTGCCGGTGGTAGGAGGTCATCACCTGGATCGCGACGTCGTCCGGGACGCGGACCACGCTGGCGACGACGTTGCGGGTTCCGGCCAGCAGCAGCGCGGTGGTGAAGCCGAGGATCTCCTCGCCCGGGTGGACCGCGGCGCGGCCGACGTCGCAGGCGGACAGCACGACCTGCCGCGGCGGCCTGGCCAGCCCGTAGACGTCGTAGGCCATCAGCGGTCCGTCGGCGAGGTCGAGCCGGGAGAACAGGACGTTGTCGCGCTGGTGGTGGCCGTGGGTGGCGAGGTGGGCCAGCGGTGCGGTGCGGAGCGCCGCCAGCACATCGGCCACGGTGGCGTCGGCGGGCCGGAACGTCCGGCTGCCCGGGTGGATCGCGGCGATCGCCTCGATCTCCGCCTCGGCGTGCCGCAGGTCCGGCCCGGCCACCAGCACCGGCGGGCCGTCCGGCGCGCCGTCCCCATCGGCACCGTCCCCATCGGCACCGCCCCGGTCAGCGCGGGCGGCGGCGTACCAGGCGGACGCGGACGGGGCGACGGTCACCGGCCGGCCGCGCAGGTCGGGCAGTAGCCCCCATGGCACCGCGGACAGTGCCGCGCCGGGTACCAGCACCAGCTCGGCGGTGCCGATCAGCGGGCGCAGCGGCGCGACCAGTTCGGCGGTGAGGACGTCCACGTGGTGCCGGATCGAGGCCCGGACGACGGCGGCCAGCGGCGCGGGGTGGTCGCGGCCGGCGAGGACGTCGAGGTCGGCGAGCAGCCGCCGCTGCGCCTCCCGCGCGACGGCCGCGTCGCCGAGCGGTACCGGGTGCGCCCGGCCGTCCCGGACAACCAGCCCGCGCAGTTGACCCTGGCGCTCGAACATCGTCACCAGGACCCGCCGGTCGCGGGCCAGTTCCGCGGTCAGCTCGGTGAGCGTGGGCAGCGCGCTGCTGTGTCCGGTGCCGGGCACCCGGCGGTCCCGGTCGAGGATGGCCCGTTCCAGTGCCGCGCACCGGGCCAGGGCCCGCTGGTCGCGCCGGCCAGCCAGCTCCGCCTCCCGGGCCAGCCGGCGGAGGCCGCGCAGCTCGGCGATGTCGTCCGCGGTCTGCGGGTCCGCCGACGGGCGCACCGGTGTGGTCCGGAACGCCTGCGCCCGGGACCGCTCGGACCAGGTGAAGACCAGCCGGGTGGTGCCGGCCGCGTCCAGCCCGGTCCGGGCCAGCTCGACGCCGAGCGCCGCGACGCCGACCTGCAGTTCCAGGCTGCCCAGCCGGCTGCGCCGACCGTGCAGCAGCGCGAGGCCGGCCCGGAGCTGGCTGAGCGCACCCGAGGTGTCGCCACGGGCCAGCGCGAGCTCGGCCCGGGTCATCCGCCAGAGCAGCCGCAGATCCAGCGGGGCACCGGCGCCCAACCGGCTCACCTCGGCGGCTACCTCGCCGGCCGGCCCGATCCGGCCCAGCCGGATCAGCCCACGGACGGCCAGCAGCGTGGCCGCGGCGGCGTCGTGCCCCAGCCCGTGCTGCCGCAGCGACGCGGCCAGCGCGAGTGCGCGGGTCGGCAGCCGGCGGATGTTGCCCAGCGCGAGTTCGACCCGCAACCGGAGCAGGCCGGCGAGCTGCGCCCAGGACTCGTTGCCCCGGGCCCGGAATCTGGTCTCGGCCCGCCGCGACCAGGCCAGCGCGCCGACCAGATCGCCGGTCGTGAGCGCGGCCTGGGCCCGGGCCAGCGCGGCCTCCGCGTAGTCCTGGGTGAGTCGCTGCGCGCGGAACTGGTCGAGCGCCTCGTCCAGGTCCCTGGCCGCGTCGTGGCCGAGGCCGGCGGCGAGCAGCGCCTTGGCCCGGTTGACCGCCAGGATCGGCAGGAAGCCCGGGCTCAGCTGCGCGTAGCCGCGCCCGGCTGCCGCGAACGCGGCCAGCGCCGCCGGGATGTCACCGGTGAGCAGGTCGCACAGCCCGCCGTTGTGCCCGGCCTTGACCGCGATCAGGGGCAGGTCGTGCCGCCGGGCCAGCCGGGCGCACCGGCGCAGGTCGTCGCGGGCCGGCGT
Source organism: uncultured Actinomycetota bacterium (assembly GCA_963714145.1). Taxonomy (GTDB): domain Bacteria; phylum Actinomycetota; class Actinomycetes; order Mycobacteriales; family CADCTP01; genus JBBWZH01. Next base: position 7,986,518 of record OY970235.1, read on the forward strand.
GACCCGGCCGCTGTCGATGTGCACGAGCGCCCGGTTCAGCAGCGTGGGCACCAGCACCGCCATCTCGCCGGACCGCTCCAGCAGCGGGATCGCGGCATCCAGCAGCGGCAGCGCGTTCTCGACCCGGCCCAGCCGCAGCAGCATCAGCCCGGCCTGCTGCAGCAGCACCCCGTGCTCGCCGGCCGGAAGCAGCGTGGCGGCCTCGTCCAGGAGCGTGAAGCCGAGGTCGGTGCGGCCCTGCTCGGCCTCGGCCAGGGCCAGGCTGATCAGGATCCGGCCATGTAACCGGGAGCTCTCGGCCCCGACCACGGCGGCGTTCTCGAGCACCCGCAGCGCCCGCCGCAGCTGCCGGGCGCCGAGCACGGGACGTCCGCCAGAGGTCGCGCCGACCCCCTGGCGGTGCAGTTGCCGGGCGAGGTCCAGCGCGTGCTCCGCCCGGACAGGTGGCCGCCGCTCGGCGGCGCGCCGTACACCGGCCTCGGGCGCAGCGGTCACAACACCACGGCGGGGGTGACGATCGGGCCGCCCGCACCGACCGGGCGGACGACGAACTGGACGATGCCGGCCGGGATGTCGGTGAACACGAACCGACCCTGCTCGTCGGCGACCGTCCGGGTCGGTCCGCCGGTGGTCCGGACCTGCACGCTGTGGGTGCCGGGCGGGGTGAGCCAGCCGTCGATGGTGAAAGTGGAATCCGGCTGCCGGGCGACGCTGACCAGAACTGTCAGGTGGTCGTTGTGGAACGTGATGGTGCGGCTGCCGTCGTCCGCCCCGCGGGTGGCGACGAGGTCCTCGGCCCGGTCCGGCCGGAAGCTGTCCGCGTCCATGTTCTCCAGGCTCAGCGCGAACCCGATGCAGGTGAGCAGGTCGGCCGGCACCGGGTCGACGGCCGAATAGAGGGTCCGGACCCCGTCCAGGATGGCCAGGTCGGTCTCGTCGATGGGGTCGGACGGTTGCGGGTCGGCCGGCGTCACGGCCTGCTCCAGCCCGGGTCACCGGCCAGCAGCCGGCGCAGCTCGGCGAGGCACCGCCCCCGGGTCGGGCCGATGCTGCCGCGGGGCATCCCCAGCGCCTCGCTGATCGCGTTGTAGTCGGGCCGGTGCGCGAAGGCGATCACCCGGATCAGTTCCTGGCAGCGGGCGGAGAGCTGACGGACCGCCGCCCAGAGCACCCGCCCCCGCTCCTCGTCCAGCACGATGTCCTCGGGCAGCGGCTCCGTGCTCGGCTGCTCGGCCAGCAGTGACAGCACGTCGGGCACCTCGGCCCGCCGCCGCATCCGGGTTCGCATATGCCAGGCCTCCCTTTTCGTGACGGTGATCAGCCAGCCGATGACCGCCTCCGGAGTCTGGATGGTGTCCAGACTCCGGAGGAACGCCATCCAGGTCAGCTGGACGGCATCAGCCGCGCTGTCCTGATCCAGGCCCTGGCTGCGCGCAACCTGCCAGAGCAGAGGCGTGGCGTCAGCCACCAGCTTGTCGAGGGCGTCCCGCTCCCCGGACCGGATGGCGTCGAGCACGTTGCCCACGAGCGTTCTCCGTCGTGCTCGGCAAACCAGCTGTCTCGCCCGCCATGAATCGTCCCGGTCATGACGAGTTGGCCCTGACGTTAGCCATCGCCGCCAGCGCCCGGCTAGTCATTTGCGCCGGTTGGAGCAAATCGAGTGAGGGCTGCTCGACCAATCCGAGCAGGGCGGTGGCGATCGCCGCGGCGGCGACCGGGGTGGCGAACGACGTGCCGCTCCAGACGGCGAAGCCGGTGCTGAAATCGTCGTCGTCGAGTGCTTGCCGCCGGTCCAGCGGACGCGGGGCGCCGGTCCGCTCGAGGCCGTTGCCGGCATTTCTGCTGCCTTGCGCGACCGGGTAGGTGCTGGCGATGACGCTGCCGCTCGCCCAGCAGGTGACCCAGGCCGCCTCGTTGGAGTACAGGGCGATGGAACCGTTCGGGTTGAGTGCTCCGACGGCCAGCAGCGGCAGTGCCGGCGGGCTCGGATCCAGCGGCAGTTCGATCGACCCGGCGGCCGGATAGAACCGCTCGCTGGTGGCCTCGTTCCCGGCCGCGGCGACGACCAGCACACCCAGCCTGAGCAGCCTGCGCAGCCGGTCCAGCAGCGGGGTCGCCGCCCGCGGCGACTCGGCGAAGAAGCCGAACGGCAGGCAGAGGATGTCGACGATGGCCGCGGCCGCGCCGGCCTGCTGCGCGGCGGTGATCTGGTCGATCAGCCGGTCCAGCACGCACAGGACGTCGGCCTCGTAGAGGATTCCATCGCTGTGCATGACCCGGACGACCAGCGTGTCAGCGTCCGGCGCGATCTGTGCCACGATGCCCGCGGCGAACGTGCCGTGCCCGGAGTGGCTGTCCAGTTCGCCGATCAGCGGCTGACTCGACGCCGGTTGGTCCCACTCGTCCAGCAGCACCCGACTGTTCGGGCTCACGGCCTTCTCCTGCTGGCCCAGCAGCCGGACCAGCTGCTGCAGGCCGCCGTCGACCCGGACCCGGGAGCCCGCGGGCAGCGGGCCGGACGCCGGTATGCCGAGCCACGGGTTCGGCCCGATACCACTGTCCAGAATCGCGATCACCGGTCGCCGGCGCAGGTCGGGTCGCCGGGCCGGCGGCGCCAGCAGGAGCTCGATCGGCCGGCGGAACGCGAGATCCGGCGGGCCGTACGAGCTGGCCACCCCGCCGCCCACCGGGCTGCCGTGCCAGGCGCCGTTGTCCGGGTCGACCGGGACTCCCAGCAGCAGGTGTTCCAGCGAGATCTGGGCCACCAGGTCGGGCGGGAGCTGGCCGGCGCGGGCGGCCGCGCGCAGGATCTGCAGGGCCCGCCAGGCGTCGATCACGGTGGGCAGCGCACCCCGGCTCGCGGCCCGGAGGATCAGCCGGCCGACCGACGCCGCGGTGAATATCGCCGGCACCACCAGCAGGCCCGCCGGGTTCAGCGCCGCGTTGATCGACGCGATCACCCCGGGGTTGCTGGCGACGGCGGTGGGGATGAGCAGGACGTGGTGCCGGTAGACGGTCGGACCGAGCGGCGGGTCGTCCGGCAGCGCCTCGGCCCGGGTCGGTTCGAGCACCCTGGCGCTGTGCCGGCGGAGGTCGTCCGGCGGGATCGGTAGGACCGCCGGCGTCGAGCTGCCGCCGCTCGGCGTGGTTCCCGGCACCTGCAGGTAGACGTGCACGTCTGCTCCGTTTCTCAAGGGCGGTCGCGGTGGCCGACCGGCAGAAGATAGGTGGGCCCGACCCCGGCCCTGGATACCGGTGCGGGCGGCTGCGCGCCGGCGCCCCCGTCGGCGCCGGCGCGGGTTGGTCCCGGCCGGTCAGGCCCGGCGTGGGGTGATGACCCGGGTGTGGATGGCCGCGCCGGTGGTCGCGCTCCTGGCCACGCTGGTCGCGGTGTGGATCGCGGTCACCTCCAGCCTGCCGTCGGCGACGATGTCCAGGACGCCGAGCACCAGCGGTCCGCCGGTGGGGCCGGCGACCTCGCGCAGGCTGCAGCAGTCGTCCATGGTCGCCTCACCGGGCAGCAGGACGATCTCGGCGAAGCGCCGGGCCGGCTGCCGGTCCGGTTCGCGGCCGATCACCCGGCCCTGCCGCACGAGCGTGGCGAACCGCTTCTCGATCCGGATCGGGCAGCTGGTCGGGTTGTAGATCGTGACGGCGGTGGCGTACCGGCCGTCCACGACGGTGCGGCAGTCGTCGGCGGGGTCGGCCGGGTCCGGACCCTCGACGCCGCAGACCATCTCCACCGAGTGGTGCCAGCGGCAGGCCGGCACGGTCACGGTGACCGGCTTGCTGGCCACCACGACGCCGTCGGCCACGACGTCGAGGGCGCCGGTGAACACCTGGTCCTTGTCGCCGCAGTCGCGGTCGCCGGTCCACACCACCTCGAACGGCAGCACGTGCTGGACGTTGCCGGGCAGCGGGCCGTAGCCGCCGGCCGGGGTGATCCCGGTGACGAACCCGGTGATCTGGCCGGTGGGGGCGAGCGTGACCGAACCGGTCTCGCCGACCGCCGCGGCGATCAGCTTCGCCAGGGTGTCCACGATCGCGCCGGCGTCCACACCGGTGGTGTGCGAGCCGCCGGTGGCCGCCGCGATCTCGGTCGCCTGGCCCGGGGTGCCGCCGGCGGCGCACGGGTAGTCGATGCCGGCCGGGTTGTCGTCCAGGCCGGCCGGCAACCCGGTGGTGGTGCTGACCGCGATCACGGTGTGGCCGGCCAGGTCGGTGGTGACGCTGGCCTGGGTGAGATCCGCCGGCAGGCCGGTGAGCGAGGCGCAGACCGGGTCGTGGCCGGGGGCGTCGCCGAACCAGACGATGATCCGCTTGCTGCCCGGGCGCCACCCGGTGGCCGGGTCGGTCGCGATCCGGTGCAGCGCGTAGAGCTGGCCCTCCGGGGCGTCGCCGCCCTCGCCGTTGGTCGTCCAGGCGGCCACCGCGGCGAGCGCCGCGGGGACGGTCGACGCGCTGGGCGAGAGCTGGTGCGCGAAGGCGTACGAGCTGCTGCCGGGCACCGGGAAGTCGCGGTAGTTGCCCACCCCCCAGGCCACGTCCACGCCGGGGAAGCTGCCGATGATCGTGGTGCTGCCGGCCTTCACCGCGTCGATCACCGGCGCCATGCTGCCGGTCGTGTCGGCCAGCAGGTAGACGTCCGCCTTCGGGTTCGCGCCGGACTTGGGGATCGTGACGACGACCGTCTCGTGCTCGGTCGCGCACTTGGGCAGCGTCCAGTTGTTGGAGATCGGGTTGATCCGCACCGGGTCGCGGCGGACGACGACCGGGCCGGTCGGCGGGTGCACGTCCGGGATGAAGAGCGGCCGGCCGGCGCGTGCCTCCAGTTCGTCCCGGCGGTGCACCGCGGCGGCGGCGTCGACGGCCAGCGCGGCGGTCCGGTTCCGCTTGCCGCGGATCGCCGCGGTCACCAGCCGGACGGTCTCGCCGGTCGGCATCCGGTCGGACACGTCGGCGACGATCTCGATGTCGGTGCTGCGCAGTACCTCGGCGAGCGCCGCCCGGACCGCCCCGGTCGGGTCCGGTGCCGCGGCGCCCGGCGTGTTGTCGGTTGAGCTCATCTGCTTCTCCCTGGCTGGCGGCGGCTGGCCGCCGCTGTCCTGGCCGGCATCGCCGGCACTGTGACTGACACCAGGCCAGTGGGCCTCCGCGCGCCGCCGGGTACCCGCCGCGCCGGCTCGGCGGCGGTCTGCCCGATCGGATCGACCTGCCGGGCATCCGCCAGCCCCGCTCCGCCCCGCGCGGTCGGGCTAGGCCGGGGCGCGCACCGGCGGGTCGCCCCCGGCCGGGGGCAGGGCGGTGGCCTGGGCGTTGCCCATGAGGGCGTCGATCTCGTCGCCGGGGTGGTATTCGAAGCGGATCCGGACGCGGCTGTGCGCGTCCACGCACAGCGGCCGGCGCAGCGGCACGATCAGGTAGCCCATCAGCCAGTCCACGCTGGCCGGCGGGCGCAGCCGGACCGCGAGCAGGTTCTTGGTGACGATCCGGATCGCGTTCGAGCTGCCCGCCGCGGTCCATCGTGACGGCCAGGTCGGCCGCGCAGGTCGCCGGCAGCGGGTCGGCGTAGAAGAACTGCTGGAACACCTGCGGGGCGGCGAGCTCGATGGTCCGCGGCTGGATCGAGAACGCGTGCTGGAAGATCGGCACCGGCACCGGGTAGCCGTGGAAGGTGAAGTCCTGCTGCACCGGCTGGACGGCCTGGACGCACGCCGCCGGCATGAACCGGGGCGCCGGGGGGCCGAACCGCTCCAGGTAGCGTCGCTGGAAGCCGGCGACCACGTCGATCTGCCGCTCGCGCAGCTGCCCGACATGCAGCATCTCGCAGATCACCACGTCGACCGGCTCATCCGGGAGGTAGCTGTGGGCGTCCGCGTGCACCACCCGGACCCGGTCGCCCACCGCGTCGGCCAGCGCCGCCCGGGCCACCCGGAACACGCCCGGATCCTGCTCCACCGCGGTGACGTACGCGCCTTGCTGCGCGGCGAAGTAGGACAGCACCCCGGTGCCGGCGCCGAGGTCCAGTACGTGCATCCCGGCGCGGACCACCTCGGTGATCGCCGCCCGGAACGCGGCCATCCGGTGCTCGTCCAGCAGCATCTGCGCCTGGTATTGCAGCGGGATGAGGTCGGCGGGCGCCGCGGGCCGTCGCCGGTCCGGCCGCGCCTGCCTACCGGACATGCCCGGCCCTCTCTGGCGATCCTTCGCGTTTAGGTCGAACCGGGCGTCCATGCCCCGGGGGATAGCTCACCCCCGTCGGCTCTTCGGCCGGCCGCCGGCCGAGTTGAGGAGAACCAGAGTTGAGCGACCGGCCGGCGGCCGGGGTCAGGCGGCCGGCGCGAGCAGCGCGAAGAGGCGGGAGCCGACGAGGCCGGGTGGCCCCTCGTACCTGGCCGCGGCGACGATCGCCTGACCGGCCGCCCAGGGCTGGTTGTCGAGCAGGACCTCGGCGGTCATCGGCGTCCGGTCCTGGTGCATCGTGAACACGCGCAGGCTGTGCACCGCGCGGGACAGCGGCACGCCACCCAGCGCGGCCAGCAGCGCGTCCAGCAGCGGGCCGATCGGCGCCGGCGGGGCGGCCGAGTAGAGGCCGAGCAGCGGGCCGAGGCAGACGTCGAACGCGCCCCCCGGGTGGCTGAGCCGGTCCCATTCCACCTGGTCGGCGCCGGCCGACCGGTCCAGCAGGACGGCCAGGATCGGGTGCAGGCTGCCCCGGCCGAACTTCCGGACGGTCTGCCCGAGCGCGTCCTGCCAGGTCTCACCGACGCCGGCGAAGCTCTCCACGACCCGATCCTTGGCCAGCGCCGGGTGCCGCACGACGAAGTCGACCTGCACCATGAGCTGGCGCCCCGGCGGGTGCGGGAAGACCTGCGCGTCGAACTCGAGCGCGCCGACCCGGGAGCCGTCGACGGCGAAGCCGTGCTCCCGCAGCAGGCCGGCGAACGCCTCCCGGACCGACGGCACACCGCCGTCGCCGGTGCCCATCGGCGGCAGCGGCTGCGGCAAGGTGAGCGGCAGCAGTTCCAGGTCGGCCGCCGCCGAGCCCGCGTTCAGCGCCTCGTTGACCGCGGTCACCTCGGAGCTGCGCAGGCCGATCCGGCGCACCTCGTCCCGGTTGGCGGTCGCGGCCCGGGCCGTCGCCGCCTGGAAGACCGGATCGCCGGCCAGCGGGCGGGTCACCTCGCCGTCGACGAAGTCGGCCGAGGCGGTGACCGCGCCCAGCAGCACCCGGCCGAAGGCCACCGGCAGGAAGACCAGCAGCCGCTCGGCCAGCCAGGGCTCGACCCCCTGCCGGGTCAGCGTGGTGTACACGTCCGCATCGTCGGGCGGGCTCTCGCCCTGGAGGAACGCCGCGATCCCGGCGACAACGGCTGCATCGAACACGCGCCAGACAGTACCGACCGGCGCCGCCCGGCTGGGCCAGGCAACGGCGCTCGGCGACCCTGCGGTAGCTGGCCCGGCCGAGCGGAGGGCACGGCCGGGCGGCGGCCCGGCCGGGGGTGGAGGCTCGGCCGGCGGGCGGCTCGGCCGGCGGGCGGCTCGGCCGGGCTAGATCAGGGACAGGACGTGGTCGAGGCCGCGCGGGCCGGTCTTCGCCGGCCGGGGGAGCAGGAAGACGCACATCCCGGCGGTGACCGCGCCGGAGTCGGTGAGCGGGTTGTCGCCGACCATGAGGGTGCGCTCCGGGTTCACCTGGAGCTCGTCGCAGGCGGTGAGGAACGACTTGACGGCGGGCTTGCAGACGCCGGTCTCGCAGGACATCACGACGGCGTCCAGGAACGGCGAGATGCCCAGCTGGTCCAGTGCCGGGCGCAGATCGAAGCCGGTGTCGCTGAGCACGCCGATCCGCAGGCCCTGGTCGCGGACCGCGCGCAGCACCGGCAGCGTGTCCGGGAAGGCTTCCCAGGAGTCGGCGCTGACGGTGAGCGCGTACAGCTCGTCGCTCAGCCCGGGCACCAGCCGCTCGGAGCCGGCCGCCCGGTAGAGCGCGGTCCACACCTCGTGGTGCGTGGTGCTGGACAGGTCGCGGCCCTTGGCCAGCTCCTCGGCGGTGCTGCTGCGATCCAGCACCCGCCGCCAGACCTGGCCGACCTCCTCCGGGTCGAGCTCGTCGGCGCCGAGCGTGGCCGCGGCCTTGTGCAGCAGCTTCTCGCCGCTGCCGGCCAGCCGGATCAGCGTGTCACCGGCGTCGAACAGGACCGCCTCGAACTGGCTCAGACTCACGTCCCCGTCTCTCCTCATACTCCGGCGCCAAACTCCACGAACAGGCCCTGACCAGGGTCGTACCGGCGGCCGGGAAGCGCCGCGGTCCGGGTCGCCGGCGAGCGGCGCCCGCCGCCGTTTGGGCGGTTCCGGACGACCGTGTGCGCCGCCACCGCCGGGCGGTGGTTGACGACCGTGGACACCGCCGCGACCGGGCGGTGGTACCAGAGCCAGCCCACGTCCCGGCCGAACGACTCGACCAGCAGGGCCAGTGCCACCGCCACCACCCCGATCGACAGCGGCCCGGGCAGCACGCCCGCCGCCGCGACCACCAGCGTGACTCCCTGCGTAGCCGCGACCACCTTCCGCCAGAAGCGCGCCGGCAACGACCCGCGCATCCAGGGCAGTACCCAGGCGGCGGCGACGTACGCATACCGCATCGCACCGATCGCGAGCACCCACCCACCCAGCGCGCGCGTGGCGTAACCGCTGAGCACCAGGATGAGGAAGGCGTCCACCTCCATGTCGAAGCGGGCGCCGAACGCGGAGACGGTGTTGGTGCGCCGGGCGACCTTGCCGTCCACCCCGTCCAGCAGCAGGGCCACGGCGCCGAGGGCGACCAGGACGGCCACCGGCACCGGCCGCCAGAACGAGTCGACCGTGAGTGCCGTCACACCGCCGGCGAGCGTCGCCCGGGTGAGCGTGACCCGGTTGGCCGGCCCGAGCGTGGTCTTGCCCGATCGGTGCAGGCCCCAGGTGACCGCCGCGCACAGGGCCAGGCCGTACGCGATGCCGGCCAGCCAGCCCGCAGCACCGAGCCCGACGACCCGCGCTAGGGCCGTGAGCAGGACAATCTGGCCTGCCAGCCCGATCATCGGGCCACTTCCAACCGTGCGCACCGTGCCTCCGTGGACTATGGGGGTCCGTGGTCGGGTAACACGGGCCGGGCGCCGGTTCGGTTCAGAGGGGGGGACGTCGATGACGGCCGAGGCCAGTGCGTTCTGGCTGCGTGAGCCCGGTGTGGGCGAGATCCGGCCGGCCACCGCGGCGGCTCCGGGCGACGGCGAGGTCCGGGTCCGGACCCGCTATTCCGGGATCAGCCGGGGCACCGAGACGCTGGTCTTCACCGGCGGCGTGCCGGCCAGCCAGTACGCCGCCATGCGCGCGCCGTTCCAGCAGGGCGACTTTCCCGGGCCGGTCAAGTACGGCTACCTCAACGTCGGCGTGGTCGAGGCGGGCCCACCCGAACTGCTGGACCGGACCGTCTTCTGCCTCTACCCGCACCAGACCTGCTACACGGTTCCCGCCGCTGCCGTCGTTCCGGTGCCGGCCGGGGTGCCGGCGGCCCGGGCCGTGCTGGCCGGGACGGTCGAGACCGCGGTGAACGCACTCTGGGACGCCGCGCCGCTGGTCGGCGACCGGGTCACGGTGGTCGGCGCCGGGATGGTCGGCTGCTGCGTCGCGGCGCTGCTGGCCCGGTTCCCCGGCGTCCGGGTCCAGTTGGTCGACACGGACCCGGGCCGGGCCGCGGTCGCCGCCGCGCTGGGCGTCGAGTTCGTGCCGCCGGCGGACGCGGCCGGCGGCCGGGACCTGGTGGTGCACGCCAGCGCGACGGCCGCCGGGCTGCGCCGGTCGCTGGAGCTGCTCGGGCCCGAGGGCACGGTGATCGAACTGTCCTGGTACGGGGACCGCGAGGTCAGCCTGGCGCTGGGCGGCTCGTTCCACTCCGGCCGGCTGACGATCCGGGCCAGCCAGGTGGGCATGGTCGCGCCGGCCCGGCGGGCCAGCCGGACCTTCGCCGACCGCCTCGCGCTCGCCCTCGACCTGCTGCACGACCCCGGGTTCGACGCGTTGATCACCGGCGAGTCCCGGTTCGAGGAGCTACCGGACGTGCTCGGCCGGCTGGCCGCGGGCACCCTTCCGGCGTTGTGCCACCTCATCACCTACAGGGAGTGAGAACAAGTGTTCAGCGTGACTGTCCGTGATCACATGATGATCGCCCACAGCTTCCGCGGCGAGGTCTTCGGCCCCGCCCAGCGCCTGCACGGCGCGACCTTCGTGGTCGACGCCACCTTCCGGCGCCCCGACCTGGACGCCGACGGCATCGTCGTCGACATCGGCGCCGCCGCCCAGCAGTTGAACGCCGTGGTCGGTGAGCTCAGCTACCGCAACCTGGACGACGAGCCCGCCTTCGCCGGCGTCAACACGTCCACCGAACTGCTCGCGCGGGTGATCGCCGACCGCCTCGCCGACCGCATCGACGCCGGTGCCCTCGGCGACGGCGCCCGCGGCCTGACCGGCATCACCGTCACCCTGCACGAGTCGCACATCGCCTGGGCCAGCTACGAGCGGACCCGGTAGGTGCCGCACCCAGCGGTGCACGTCGTACTGCCGAACGAGATCGACGATCCGGCGGCGCCGAGCGGGGGCAATGCGTACGACCGGCAGGTGTTGCGCGGGCTGGCCGGGCTGGGCTGGTCGGTGCGGGAGCACGCCGTCCCGGGCGGCTGGCCGACCCCGCTGCCGGCCGAGCGGGCCACCCTCGCCCGGGTGCTCGCGGCGCTGCCGGACGGTGCGGTCGTGCTGGTCGACGGGCTGGTCGGCTCGGCGGTGCCGGACGTCCTGCTGCCGGCGGCGCACCGGCTGCGGTTGGTCGTGCTGGTGCACATGCCGCTCGGCGACGAGTCCGAGCGGGCCGCGCTGGCCGGCGCCAGCGCGGTGATCACGACGAGCGACTGGACCCGGACCCGGCTGCTCGAGCTGTACCGGTTGCCGGCCGACCGGGTGCACGCCGCGACCCCCGGCGTGCGGCCGGCCGACCTGGCGACCGGGTCGGACGCCGGCTCGGAGCTGCTCTGCGTCGCGGCGGTCAGCCCGCACAAGGGGCACGACCTGCTCACCGGGGCACTGGCGACGATCACCGACCTGCCCTGGCGGTGCACGTACGTCGGCTCGCTGACCCGGGACCCCGGCTTCGTCGCCCGGCTCCGCGAGCAGGCCCCCGACCGGATCCACTTCGCCGGCCCGCGGGTCGGGGCCGACCTCGACGCCGCGTACGCCGCGGCCGACCTGCTCGTGCTGGCATCGCGCGGGGAGACGTACGGCATGGTGGTGGTCGAGGCGCTGGCCCGCGGGATCCCGGTGCTGGCCACGGAGGTGGGCGGGCTGCCCGAGGCGCTGGGCCGCGCTCCGGACGGCAGCCGGCCCGGCCTGCTGGTGCCGCCGGACGATCCGCCCGCGCTGGCCGGAGCGCTCCGGCACTGGCTGACCGACCCGGCCCTGCGGCACCGGCTCCGGGCCGCCGCCCGCGCCCGCCGGCCAGCCCTGGCCGGCTGGGCCAGCACCGCCGAGCGCGTGTCGAACGTCCTGGCCGCGGTGGCCGCGGACCAGCCCGCCGCCGCGCCCCGCAGAGCGCGGAGCGCAGCGAACCGGAGGGACAAATGAGCGGAGTGCGGCTGGGGGATCCGGTGGACTTCGCGGAGTGGCTCGCGCTGCGGGAGCCCGCCGACGCGGCCGCCCGCGCGCCGGACCTGGTCGAGCGGGTCCGCCGGCAGCTGGCCGGCCGGCCGCGGTTGATCATCCACGACCTGGGCAGCGGCACCGGGTCGATGGGCCGCTGGCTGGCTCCGCGGTTGCCCGGCCCGCAGCACTGGATCATGTACGACCGGGACGCCGACCTGCTGGACCGGGCCGCGGCGAACATGGTCACCAGCGCTGCGGACGGCGCTCCGGTCACCGTCGAGACCCGGCGCCGCGACATCACCCGGCTGCCGCCGGGCGAGCTCGCCGAGGCTGATCTGATCACCGCGTCCGCGCTGCTGGACATGTTCACCGCGGCCGAGATCGAGCGCGTCGTCGCAGCGTGCGCCGGGCGCCCCACGTTCCTGACGCTCTCGGTGATCGGCCAGGTGCGGCTCACCCCGGCCGACCCGCTCGACGCGGAGGTCGCCGCGGCGTTCAACGCCCACCAGCGCCGGACCACCGGCGACCGCAGCCTGCTCGGGCCGGACGCGGTCGACGCGGCCATCGAGGCGTTCGGCCGGCGCGGCGTCGGCACGCTGGTCCGGCCCAGCCCGTGGCGGCTGGGCGCGGATGCGGCCGGGCTGACCGCCGAGTGGCTGCGCGGCTGGCTGGGCGCGGCCTGCGAGCAGCGGCCGGAGTTGGCCGGCCCGGCGGCGGCGTACGCCGACCGGCGGCTGGCGGAGGCCGCGGCGGGCCGGCTCGGCGTGCTCGTCGGGCACAAGGACCTGCTCGCGGGGTGTGAATGAACCGGTCAGCCGGCTGGGCCGTGTCTCTCCCGCAGTAGTACTTCTAGGGAGGGCTCGTTGCACAGCGCATCGACACTGGCACCGCGGGTGATGAAGACGGCCGAGTCGGCTGCCCCCGCGGCACCGCCGCGCCGGGTTCAACCCCGCCCGGCACCCGCCCGCCCGACCCAGGCTCCCGCCTCGGTCCAGGCCCCGGCTCCGGTCCAGGCTCCGGCCTCGATCCCGGCTCCGGTCGGGTCCGGGCCGGCGCCAGTCGAGCCGGCCGTGCGCGGGGCTGTGGCCAGGGCGGTCAAGGCCTGGCTACGGCCGGTCGCCGGGCTGGGCATCCTGACCATCCTGCTGTGGCGGGTCGGCACCGGCCCGTTCGTCGACGGGCTGCGCCTGATCAACGGCTGGGCGGTCGTGGCGGCGGTCGGCATCGGCGCGCTGACCACGGTGTGCAGTGCCTGGCGGTGGAGCCTGGTCGCCGGTGGCCTCGGGCTGCGGCTGCCGCTGTCGACCGCCGTGGCCGACTACTACCGATCGGTATTCCTGAATTCGACGCTGCCCGGTGGCGTGCTCGGCGACGTGCACCGCGCGGTCAGCCACGGTCGGGACGCCGGCGATGTCCGTCGCGGCATCCGCGCGGTGGTCTGGGAGCGGACCGCCGGCCAGTTCGTCCAGCTGATCATGGCGATGATCGTGCTGTCGGTGTTTCCCTCGCCGGTACAGCGGTATATGCCTGCGGTGATTATCGTCGTGGTGGCCGTTGGGCTGGGGGTGGCGGTGCTGACCCGGGCGCTGCCGGGCGCCGGGCTGTCCCGCTGGGCCCGGGCGCGCTGGGCGCAGCCGCTGCGCACCGCGAAGGCCGACATCCGGTACGGGCTGCTCGCCCGCGGCAACTGGCACCGCATCCTGCTCGCCTCCGCCGTGGCGGTGGCCGGCCATCTTGCGACGTTCCTGGTCGCGGCCAGGGTCGTCGGCTCGGTCGCGGCCCTGTCCAGCCTGATCCCGCTGACCCTGCTGGCGCTGCTGGCGATGGGCGTGCCGGCGAACGTGGGTGGGTTCGGGCCGCGCGAGGGCGTGGCCGCCTGGGCGTTCGGGGCCGCCGGGCTGACCGCCGCGCAGGGCGTCACCACCGCGGTGGTGTACGGGGCGCTGGTGCTCGTCGCGAGCCTGCCCGGTGCGGCCGTCCTGGTCGCGCGGCGGCTGCGGGTGCCGGCCGCCGTCTCGCCGGAAGGTGCCATCGTTGGCTGAGCTGCCGACCGCGACGGTCCGCACCCAGGTGACGGTGCCGCTGCGATTACCAGATGGGTACACCACCACCGCGAACGTGTTCACCTTCCACGGGCTGGTAGACGGCCAGGAACACGTCGCGCTCGGCCTCGGCGACTGGACCGGAGCGCTCGACCGGCACGCTGCCGGTGGTCCCGCACCGCTGGTCCGCCCGCACAGCGAGTGCCTGACCGGGGACGTGTTCGGCAGCCAGCGCTGCGACTGCGGCCCGCAACTGCACGAGGCGGTCAAGCGCATCGCCGCGACCGGTGGCTTCCTGCTGTACCTGCGGCAGGAGGGCCGCGGCATCGGTCTGTACGCCAAGCTCGACGCGTACGCGCTGCAGGACGCCGGCCTGGACACCTACGAGGCGAACCTCGCCCTCGGGCACGGCGAGGACGAGCGCGACTACACTGCCGCCGCCCAGATGCTGACCGCGCTGGGCGTCGAGCGGGTGGCTCTGCTGAGTAACAACCCGGACAAGGCCGACCAGCTCAACCGGCTCGGCGTACCGGTGGTGGAACGGGTGCCGACCGGTGTGTTCCTCGGCCCGGCCAATGCCGCCTATCTGGCGGCGAAGGCCAGCCGCGCCGCCCGCACGGCAGACCTTCCGTTCGTCAGCTGATCCACCCCACTTCCCGCAGAAAGGCCGTCGGGTTGTCTATCTTCACGCGCTCGGGCCGGACGCCGACCCAGGATCGGCCGACCGCCGAGGGCGACCCGGCCGGCGACACCGCACCTGCTGGGGTCGACGCCACCGGTGCCGATACTGCCGACGGCGACGTCACGTCCGCTGCTGTCGCGGGTGACCGTCGCGACGACATCGATGACGGGTCCGAGCCGGCGCCCGCCGAGGCCGTCCCCGCCAGTGCCGCTGCCGCCCCGGACACCGTGGCTGCCCCGGAGGTCGCGGCTGTCCCGGACACCGCTGCCGCCCCGGACGTCGTGGCTGCCTCGGACGCCGGGACAGCCTCGGACACCGTTGCCGCCCCGGACACCGTGGCAGCTCCGGACGCTGAGGCCGGCGGCGAGGGTGAGGCCGGCGGCGACGCTGCTGCTGGCCTGGACACCGCGGCCGTCCCGGACGCCGTCCCGGCTGCCGAACGGCCCAGCCGGCGGCGGCTGATCATGGCCCGGGTCCGGACCACGCTGGCCGCCGTGCTCGTACTCGGCGCTCTGCTCCTGCCGGACGACTACGGCCACCTCACGCCGCGGGTGTTCCTGCGGATCCCGGCGGAGGCGCTGCTGGGGGTCGTCGCCGTGCTCCTGCTGCCCCGGAAGCTGCGGCGGATCGCGGCCGGGATCGGTGGCGCCGGCCTGGGCGCGCTGACCGTGCTGAAGATCGTGGACATCGGCTTCTACGCGACCCTGGACCGGCAGTTCGACCTGGTGCTCGACTGGCCGCTGCTGGGTAGCGCGGCCGGGGTGGTCCGGGATTCGACCGGCCAGGTCGGCGCGGTCGGCGCGGTGATCGGCGCGGTGCTGCTGGTCGTCGCGGTGCTGTTCTTCATGACCCGCTCGGCGCTGCGGCTGGCCGACACCGTGTCCCGGCACCGGCGCAACTCGATCCGCGGTGGCGCGGTGGCCGCAGTCGCCTGGGTGATGTGCACCGCGCTCGGCGCCCAGCTCGTCCCGGGGCTGCCGATCGCCGCCCGCAGCGACGCCGCCCTCATCTACCACCGTTCGGCCCAGGTCCGCGAGGGACTGCACGACGCGCGGGAGTTCGCCGCCCAGGCCTCGGTCGACCCGTTCGGGGACACCCCGGCCAGCCAGCTACTGACCGGGCTGCGTGGCAAGGATGTCCTGTTCAGCTTCATCGAGAGCTACGGCCGCAGCGCGGTCGAGGACCCGCAGTTCGCCACCCAGGTGGACGCGATACTCGCCGCCGGGACCAGCAAGCTGAACGCGGCCGGCTTTGCCTCCCGCAGCGGCTGGCTCACCTCGTCCACCGCCGGCGGCGGCAGTTGGCTGGCCCACTCGACGCTCTTCTCCGGCCTCTGGGTCAACAACCAGAAGCGCTACCGGACGCTGACCTCGGGCGAACGCCGCACCATCCCGAGCGCCTTCAACAACGCCGGCTGGCGGACGGTCAGCCTGGAACCGGCCATCGTCAGGGCCTGGCCGGAAGTGAACTTCTACCATTACGACAAGGGCTACGCGAACCGGGATCTCGGCTACCGTGGCCCGCGTTTCAGCTATTCGCCGATGCCCGACCAGTACACCCTGTCGACTTTCCAGCGGACCGAGCGCGAGCCCGGTCATGCCCCGCTGTTCGGCGAGGTCACCCTCACCTCCAGCCACAATCCGTGGACGCCGATCCCGAAGATGGTCGACTGGGACGACGTCGGCGACGGCGGGATCTTCGAAGACCCGGCGAACCAGCAGGGCGGCGCGGTGAGCGACGTCTGGCCGAACCCGGCGAAGGTCCGCGTCGCCTACCGGCAGTCCATCGAGTACTCGCTCACCGCGCTCATCTCGTACATTCAGAAATACGGTGACAAGAACCTGGTCATCGTGTTCCTGGGTGACCACCAGGCCGCGCCCATCGTCGTCGGCGCGGGCGCCAGCCGGGATGTTCCGATCACGGTCGTGGCCAAGGATCCGGCCATCCTGGACCGGATCTCCAGTTGGGGCTGGACCCCCGGCCTGCAGCCGAGCAAGCAGGCCCCGGTCTGGCGCATGGACGCCTTCCGCAACCGCTTCCTGACCGCGTTCGCGCAGTAGCCGCCGCCCGGCGCGGGGCGATCCCGGGTGACCGCCCGGATCACCCCGGGCCGCGTGGCGCCGCCCTACCGCTCCGCGGCCGGGCCCTGTTCCTGGGACACGCCGTAGGCGAGCTTGCCGGTCTCCGGGGACACGTCGGTGTTGGAGATGTCCACGGCGATGCGCCAGATCCCGTCCGGCTCACGCCGCCAGAGGGCGAGGTACCGCGACGTGATCCGGGCCGTCTCCGCGCCGGACGGGATCTCCAGCAGCACCCGGCCCTGCAGGTAGCCCATGTCTCCGGAGCTCTGCACCACGTCGTGGTGGATCGAGCGCTTCAGCCCGATCGCCCGGGCCCCGGTGCAGGCCTGCTTCCAGAACTGGGCGATCGCCGGCCGACCCTCCACCACGTCCATGCCCTGCCCAATCAACCGCGCGTTCTCGCCGTACACCGAGGCCAGCGCCTCGTGGTCGCCCGCGTAGAAAACCCGCTCGTACTCCCGGGCAAACTCATTCGCCGAATCCTCGTCAAAGCTGGTGAATGCCAACATCGCGCGTCCTTCCGCAGGCCAACCGGGGATGAGACGTCCAGGCCCAAACTACGTGAGCGCGCAGTGGATTCGATACCGAAGTCGGCGCCGATCGGGCGCTGCGGTCACCCGGGCTCCGGGTCAGCACCGGTGTAGCTGGCCGGGTCGAGAGCGGCTTGCACGGTTACCGCTTCCGCCGCCCAGAGAAACGCCTCGATAGTGGCCGGGGAGGCGTGCTGCGTGTCGACGGCGACCTGTATTTCGACGGTGTCCGGGACGTCGTTGATCCGTAGCGAGAACGGTTCGCTGACCGGGTCCACCGGCACCTGGCACCAGTCCAGCCGGCTGGCCGCCAGCGCGGCCCGGATGCGGTCGGGGGTGGGGGCCGGCCCGCTGACCAGCCGGCTGGCCGGGTCCCTGCGGTCGTTCACATAGCAGGAGATGTCGAGGTTCTCGCCGCGCTCCCGGCCGAGCCGGGCGACCAGCGCGTCCCGCTGGCTGGGGTCGTAGTAGGCGTTCTTGTAGGCGCTCAGCGAGGCCTGCCAGGCCCGGGCGACCACCTCGTCGAAGGTGCCGGCGGCGACGTCGATCACGCAGAGGCCGGGCATGCTGACCGCGCTGGCCGAGTCGGCGAGGCTGGGCCGGAACCGGTTGCTGACGATGAGCTGGGCCACGCTCGGGTTGATGCCGGTGGCCCGGGCCAGCCCGACCGCGAGGGCGGCCAGCAGTACCGGCGTGGTGTCCACGCCGGCGCGCGCGGCGATGACGCGGGCGGCCAGGTCCATGGCCGGGGAACGGTACTCGGCCTCCTGGAAGCGCGGCCGGTCGTGGCCGGTCGGGATGGGGAACCGGCGGGCCGGGATGTCACGCAGCAGCCGCTCCCAGTGCCCGAGGCTGGTCGTGCTGCGCCGTTGCCCGGCCGGGCCGGCCTCCCACCGCGCCTGCTCCAGCGGCGGCAGGCCGCGGACCGGGCCGGTCGGCCGGCCGGTGCTCGAGTCCAGATTGGACAGATCGGCGATCAGCGCGGCCACCCCGCCGCCGTCGAGGGCCAGATGGCAGTAGGTGGCCACCACGTGGGTGAGGGCGGCGCGGTGCCGGATCACGGCCATCCGCACCGGCCACTCGTTCGCATAGTCGAACTCCTTCGCGTGGAAGCGGTTCCACACGGACTGGGCGACCGCCACCGGATCGGCATCGCCGGCATCCACGATCTCCAGCGTGGCCACGCCCGAGGCCGCCACCGCCTGCCGGACCCGCCCGTCGGCGTCGAACCGCAATCGGGTCCGCAGCGACTGGTGCCGGCTCATGATGAAGCTCAGCACCCCTGCCGCCGCGTCCGGCGACATCCCCGCCGGCAGCGGGCTGACCCCGCCCACCGCCAGCGACGACCCCAGCCGCTGGATCATCCCCCACATCTCCCGCTGCCCCCAGCTCAGCTCACCGACGCCGGAACCCTCGCCCTCGAACGGCACCAGCACCCGATCCGCAACGCCCGCCACCGCGGTCATGGGCCACCCCCTGAGAATCGGACAACAGTAGGGCATCCAGCACGGACCAGGTGTGTTCGGGAGCTCGGGCCGGCTCCGCTGCACGACCAGGGGGTGGCCGGTGCCCGCGCGGCTGGTCAGCTGGCGGCGGCGGCGGCGGACCGGCGGCACCGGCGCGGCCGGCGGCCGGGAGCGGGCTAGGGTCGGCGGCGTGGACACCTACGCCAGCAGCGGCGTCGACTACGAAGTGCTGGACCGGACCAAGCGCGCCGCCGGTGCCGCCGCCGCCGCCAGCGCGCACCTGCTCACCGCCCATGGTGGGCGGGAGTTCCCGGCGTCCCGTGGTCAGTCCGCGTACGTCTTCGAGGTCGGCGGTCAGACGCTGGCGTTCGTGCTGGAATGCCTCGGCACCAAATCGCTGATCGCGCTGGAGTACGCCGCCCAGACCGGGGTCAACCGGTGGGCCGACGTGGCCAGGGACACCGTCGCCGCGGTCGTGAACGACCTGGCCAGCGTCGGTGCGCTGCCGCTGGTGGTGAACGCCTACTTCGCCACCGGCTCGGACGACTGGTTCGCCCTGCCCGGCGCCATGGACGAACTCGTCCGCGGCTGGACCGAGGCCTGCGCCGAATCCGGCGCCACCTGGGGCGGCGGGGAAACCCCGACGCTGCGCGGCCTGGTCACCGCCGGCGCGATCGAACTGGCCGGCAGCAGCGTCGGCGCCGTCCCCGCCGGCCGTGCCCCGCTGCTCGGCGACGACCTGCGGGCCGGCGACGAGATCGTGCTGATCGGCAGCAACGGCCTGCACGCCAACGGCGCCAGCCTGGCCCGCACCGTCGCCGCCGCGTCCCCGGACGGCTGGGCCACCCTGCTGCCCAGCGGCCGGCGGCTGGGCGACGCGGTGCTCGACCCCACCGTCAACTACGTCCCGCTGGTCCGCACCCTGCTCGCCGCCGACCTGCCGGTCAGCTACCTGGCCCACATCACCGGCCACGGCTGGCGCAAGATCATGCGCGCCGAGCAGGACCTGCACTACGTCATCGACGCCCTGCCCCCCGTCCCCGAGGTGCTGACCGAGCTGGCCGACCGCGCCCCCCTCGCCCCGGACGAGGCCTACGGCACCTTCAACATGGGCGCCGGCTTCGCCGTCTTCTGCCGTCCCGGCAGCACCGCCGCGGTCCTCGACACCGCCCAGCGCACCGGCTACCAGGCCCACCCCGCCGGCACCGTCCAGCCCGGCCAGCGCGCCGTCACCATCGCCCCGCTGGGCGTCACCTACCCTGGACACAGCCTCCTGCTGCGCTGATCCAACCCCGCAATCCCCGCAGAACGCGCCAACCCGGCCCGGTGCCAGCTACCCTGCGTGCGGGCACCCGCCCACCACACCCTCACGGGGCGTTAGCTCAACTGGCAGAGCAGCGGACTTTTAATCCGCGGGTTCTGGGTTCGACCCCCAGGCGCCCCACGAGCCGGGCCACGACCGTGCCGGCGATCAGCAGCGCCGGCACCGCCAGCCCGGGAACTCGGCATCCTCCGGGGCGTCCAGGCTTTTTGACACGGCCAGCGTCCGGCCCTCACCCAGCGGTGGGGTGGAAGCGGGTCGGCGAGTGTCCGAGTTGTGTCTTCATGAAGTCCGATGCCCGGTCGAGTGCCGCTCCGGCCTCGTCGAGGAGTGCGGCGTAGCCCTGGAACACGTGCGGGACGCCTGGTGTGACCTCGAGGGTGACCGCGACATCGCTCGTGGCTGCCCGTGCCGCGAGCCGGAGCGCGTCGCTGAGCAGGATCTCGTGCGTCCCTACCTGGATCAGCAGCGGCGGCAGGCCGCTGAGATCGGCGAAGATCGGGCTGATCAGTGGGTCGGCGGCGTCGGTGCCGGCCACATACTCCGGAGCCCGGACGCGGAGGCCCCGCGGGGTCAGGATCGGGTCGAGCGATTGCCGTTCGGTCAATGTGTCGCCGGACAGGGTCAGATCGGCGTAGGGCGACATCAGGAACGCACCTGCCGGCATGGGTAGTCCGGCCTCCCTCGCGGCGAGGAGTGTGGCCACCGCCAGCCCGGCTCCGGCCGAATCGCCGGCAAGAACGATCTGACCAGGGTCCATGCCTTGCGCGAGCAGTCCTTCGTAGGCGGCGCGAGCGTCTTCGACCGCGGCCGGATAGGGGTGTTCCGGGGCGAGTCGATAGTCGAGGGTGATGGCATTGACGCCCGTTCGCCGAACGAGGTCACCCACCAGTGGGATCGAGGTCGCCGCCGAGCCGATGACGTAGACGCCGCCGTGAAAGTAGAGGATCACGCCGTCGGACTCGGTGCCCGGGATCGTGACCTCGATGCCGCCGACGCCGCCGATCTCCATCGGCTTCTGCAGGACGTCCGCGGGCACCGGGACCTGTGCCATCAACGCGTTGAACGCGGCTCGCACCGAGGCGACATCGGCGGCGGTGTCGAGCCCGCCCTGACGCAGGATGGCATCCAGTTGGCTCTGCTGTTCCTTGCTCATCGGCCGTCCTCCCCAGGCGTCGAGGCCACCCACGATCGCGGTGATCGAGGTGAGCTGTCCTCGCCGGAAGGTGGTGATTCCCTGCCTGGCGTGGGCCGGCGACGAGCGCAGGGCCGGGATCGTCATGCCCGTCATGTCCGCGGTGGTCTGGGCCTGACCTGGCGCAGTTCGAGAAGCTCGAGGCCGAGGGCCTCGATCTGGGCGAGGACACCGAACATCGCGGATTGATCTTCAAGCACGCCGGTGAGCACCGTCTCACTGCCGTCCAGTTCGGCCACCATCCTGGGGAAGGCGGACAGGGCAGTCGCTCCGAGCCGACCCTTTATCCGGATCACGTACAAGCTCGGCGGCGCGGCCACATGGTGATCGTGCTGGGCGACCTAGTGAATCGGCGACGCCGGAATCCAGCGATTGAGCCCGCGGACCGTGGCTATTTCGGAGATGTTGGCGAAAGCCGGTGGGCCAGGAGCCGCAGCTGGCGGGCGCGTTGAACGGCAGTTGACCGGTCGCCCGCACCGAGTTTGGCGTAGAGGTTGCGGATGTGAGTGTTGACGGTGTGGATCGAGACGTGCAGATCATGCGCGATTTCGGCCCGCGTCAGGTTTGTCGGAAGAAGTCCCAGGACGCGCAGCTCGCTGGGGGTGAGCTCACCTGGGCGGGGGAGCGGCTCGCGGTTGGTGCGCTGCGGCGACGCGCCCCACAGTTGGTCAACGATGTCAGTAAGAAGGGCACCGTGGGCATCCGCAGGCTGCCCATCGCCAGGACCATGCGGGTCCTCTGACACAGGGCGGCTGCTAGGTCCGATCCAGCCATCGACGTGGTCGTCGTCGGCGGTGGGTCAGCGGTGGGGGCAGCCGGTTGAGCGGGGCGGGGTTGGTCGCGTGGGTGCCGTGCCGCTGCCCGGGGGCGGTTGCCGGGCCTGTTGTGGCGGCCCGGCCGGCCCGATCGCGGACGACAGGCAGTCGGGTGTCCTGCTGGGCAGGCCGAGCGGGCCGTAGGTCGGCGGAGGCGTTGGCGAGCCCGTGACGGATGCGTCGGGGTGCGCGACGCCAGCGACCGTGTGCGCCGGCCGCCCGATCGGGCTCCCGGTCAGGATCAGGACAGCGGCCGCGGCCAACGCCGCGGTCGCCCGCCAGGTCGAGGACGTCATCGCGACCAGGTTCGCATGGGTCCGGGTCGATCCGGTACCGCGGTCGGTTGACGTGCTGACGAGGGCCCACCGATTGTCGTACTGGCAATGAAAACGGGTTCGGCTACTATCTGCGGGGTGCGGGCCGGGTCTGCTGGTCGAGTGTCGGGTTGGGGGAGTCATGGGTGTCACTGTCACGGTGGCGACGGCGGCGGATGTTGCCGAGGCCCAGCGGGTGATGTCTCGGGTGCTTGTTGAGGATCTGGGCGGCTATCGCGCTCAGTGGCATGCCGATGTGGCGGATCTGGTCGGCGGGTATGTGTCGGCTGAGCGGTCGGCGCTGTTCGTTGCCCGGCTCGAGGCGGCGGTGGGTGCGCCTGCGGGTGCGGTGGTGGGTACGGCGGCGGTGCGGCCGTGCCGGTTGGTGTCGCCGCCGAATCCGGCCTGGCTGGTCGAGCGTTTCGCCGGTCCGGCGGTCTGTGAGTTGCGCCGGGTGTGGGTGTTGGCCGAGGCGCGGCGGCGTGGTGTGGCGGCGGAGTTGGTCCGGGCGGCGGCTCGGTGGGCGACCACGTCGGGCGGGTACGACACGGTGTACCTGCATACCGACACGGCCGCGCCGGGCGCGGAGGCGTTCTGGCGGGGGATGCCGACGGTGGAGGTGCTCGACTGCCGGCCGGACCCGTACAACTGCGTGCACTTCGTGCTGGATCTGGCCAAGCTCCTTGGCGGCGGCCGGTGACGGCTATCGGGGTCGGCTGCCCGGTCGAGCCGGTGTGGCAGCTGCTCGCCGGGCGGGTGGTCGCGGCGTACGGGGAGTTGGAGCGGCTGGTGCGGGAGTCGGATCTGGAGCCGGACGAGCCGACGAACCAGGCCTTCACCGAGTTGGTCGCGCTGTGTGGGCACCGGCCGGAGGCGGAGGTGGCGGCGGTGCTCGCCGACGCCCGGGTCAGGGCCGTCACGCAGCGGCTGCGGCAGCTGTGCGCGGCCGGCGAGTTCCGGCTGGAACGGTGCTGGGCCCGCCGGATCGCCGCGGCGGCGGACCCGGCCGGCGAACTGCGGGCCTTCCCGTACCTGGACAACTACCGGGCGCTGGCCGCGCTCGAGGTCCAGTCGCTGAGCGGGCTGCTGGCGGCCGGAGCCGGCGCGGGGCGGGCGCTGGCCCGGGTCTGTGTGCTGGGGTCCGGGCCGCTGCCGCTGACCGCGCTGCTGCTTGCGCGGGGTCTGGGCGCCAGCGTGGAGGCGGTGGACCGGGATGCCGAGGCGACCGCGCTGGCGCGCGCGGTGCTGCGCCGGCTGCCCGGGGGCCGGCGGGTCCTGGTCTGTTCCGGTGAGGCCGCCGATTTCGCCGGGGTGAGCAGCGCCGACCTGGTCGTCCTGGCGGCTCTGGTCGGGGTGGACCCGGTCGAGAAGCAGGGTGTGCTCGCGCGGGTGGCCGACCAGATGCGGCCCGGCGCGGTCCTGCTCGTGCGCAGCGCGCACCGGCTGCGGACCTTGCTGTACCCGCCGATCACGGTCGACGAGCTGACCGCGGCCAGCGCGGGCCTGCTGCGGCCGCTGGCCGAGATCCGCCCGATGACGGAGGTGGTCAACTCGTTCCTGGTCGCTGTTCGGAGCTGAGCGCGGCCCGGTCCACGCCTGGCAGCGCGATCTCCCGGCCGCGCAGCACGACCCGCTGGGGCCGGGTCAGCGCGGTGATGTCGGCGGTGGGATCGCCGGGCAGCACGAGCAGGTCCGCGGCCAGCCCGGGACGTAACCGGCCGGTCGTCGCGCCGAGGCCGCAGGCGTCGGCCGCGGCCGAGGTGGCCGACGCCAGGGCCGCTGCCGGGGCGACGCCGGCGGTCACCAACTCCACCACCGACCACGGCAGGATGCCGTGCGGCTTGCCCGGGTGGATGCCGGCGTCCGAGCCGCTGATCAGCCGCACGCCGGCCGCGGCCATCCGTCCGACCTGCGCCAGCCGGCCCTCGACCGTGTAGTTCGTGCCCGCCATCAGCGCGGCGGCCTGCGCGGACGGGGCGCTTCCCGGGCTCCGGCCGATGGTCGGGCAGACCGCGACACCGGCGGCGGCCAGGTCACCGAACAGCGACTCGGGTCGTTCCAGCCCGCGTTCGGTCATGCAGGTGCAGTGTTCGATGCCGTCCACGCCCGCCGCCAGGCAGACCCGGACCGACTCCACCGAGTGGGCGTGCGCGGTCACCGGGAGACCGGCCCCGTGCGCCAGCCGCACCACCTCGATGAGGTCCGGCGTCGCGTACTGCAGGGCGAGCAGGTTCGATCCGGCCGTCATCGACCCGCCCGACACCATCACCTTCACGACATCGACGCGCCGGTCAGCCCGCTCCCGGACCGCGGCGGCAAGCTCCCCGCGGCCCTGCGCCTGGCCGCCCATGCTCCAGCAGTGCCCGCCGGGCGACGTGATCGGCGGCCCGGACACCACCAGCCGAGGCTCACCATCACGCGGGCCGGCCGCGGCCCGGTCGGCGACCGTCCAGTGGTGATCCCCGAGATCCCGCACGGTCGTCACGCCGGCCCGCACGTGATCGGCCAGCGCCGCCCGCACCACCCGGACCCGCTCCTGCGGGCCTTGATCGGGCACCCGGGCCAGCGCGTCCGGACCGCCGTCGCCGCACAGGTGCACATGCGCGTCGATGAGCCCCGGCAGCACGGTGCTACCGGGCAGCCGGGTGACCGGTACGCCGGCCGGCAGGTCGAACCGGCCGGTCTGCACCCCGGCGATCCGTCCGCCCTCCACCACGACCAGTACGCCGCCGCGCAGGATCCGCTCACCGTCGAAGCCGGCATCCGCGTAATACCCGCGCATCCGACCCCCACGGCAGCCGATCGGACCTCCCGCGTCAAGAAGACACCAGGCCGCGCAACCCCGCAGCCCGACGGATCGACCCGGCCGCGCCCCTACCCGATCGTCGGGATGAACGTCGGCGGCCGGCGGGCCTGGGTCCCCTGCTCGTACGCGTACGCCAGCGGCAGCAGTTCCTGCTCGCCGAACCGCGGCCCGATGAACGACACGCCGATCGGGAACGGGCCGTCGAAGCCCGCCGGGACCGTGACGCTCGGGTAGCCGGCGACGCCGGCCGGGGCCGACGACAGGACGAAGCTGGTCCAACATGTCGCCGCCGGGCAGCCGGGTCTTCCACGCCGGCCCGTTCGTCGGCGCGATGATCGCGTCCAGGTGCAGCCCGGCGAGGGTGTCGTCGATGCTGCGCTTCGCCAGCGTGGTCGCGGTCCGGCGCTGCTGCCGGTAGACCGGATCGGTGAGGTCACCCGAGGTCGCCTCGGCGGCCTCGAAGGTCTCCTGCCCGAAGAACGGCATCTCGACGGCGGCGTGCGCGTTGTTGAACGCGATCAGCTCGGCCAGCGTCTTCGGGTGGTTGCCCGGCCGGGTCGCCAGGTAGGCCCTGATGTCGTGCTTGAACTCGACGAGCGCCGCGGCGAACTCCGGTTCGCCGATCTGGTCCTGGAACGGCAGGTCGGCCGGGACGACCGTGGCACCGAGCCGGCGTAGCTCGCTGACGACCCGCGTCATGATCGCCCCGACCGCCGGGACGTTCTCCCCGCCGGTGCCGGCGAGCCAGAGCCCGATCCGCTTGCCGCGCAGCGCGCCCGGCCGGAACGCCCGCAGGTAGTTCACCGCGTCGAACGGCGCCGCGGCAGCGGTCGCCGGGTCGGCCGGGTCCACGCCGCGGATGACCTGCAGCGTCAGCGCCGCGTCGACCAGGTGCCGGGCCATCGGGCCGGCGGTGTCCTGCTGGAGCGTGACCGGCACCACGCCGCCGCGGCTGATCAGGCCGAGGGTGGGCCTGATGCCCACGATGCCGTTCTGGCCGGACGGATGGACGATCGAGCCGTGGGTCTCGGTACCGATCGCGACGGTCGCCAGGTTGGCCGAGATGCCCGAGCCCGAGCCGGCGGACGAGCCGGACGGGTTGCGATCGAGGACGTACGGGTTGTTGTTCTGGCCGCCGACCGCCGACCAGCCACTGCTCGACGACGTCCCGCGGAAGTTCGCCCACTCGGACAGGTTCGCCTTGCCGATGAGCACCGCACCCGCCCGGCGCAGCTTGCCGACCAGGAACGCGTCCCGGGCCGGCGGCGTGCCGGCAAGCGCGAACGAGCCGGCGGTGGTGCCCTGCCGGTCGGCGGTGTCGATGTTGTCCTTCAGCAGCACCGGGATGCCGTCCAGCGGGCCGCGCAGGTCGTGCTGGCGCCGCCGCCGGTCGCTGGCGACCGCCTGCGGCAGCGCGTCCGGGTTGACCTTGAGGACCGCGTGCAGCCGCGGGTCGAGAGCCTGGATCCGGGCCAGATAGAACGCGGTGAGCTGTGCCGAGGACAGCTGGTGGCGGTCCATCGCCCGCTGCAGGTCCGGGATTGTGGCCGATTCCAGGTTGACTCCGCGCAGCACCGGGGCGGGCGCGGTCAACGGGTTTCCGGGCCCGGCGGCGACGTGCGCCGGCGGCGTCGCGGTCGCCGGCAGCACCGGGCTGAGCGCGGTCGCCGAGATCGCGGTGAGCAGCACGAGCACGCGGGGCAGGCGCATGGCGACCTCCGGGGTGGCGACAGTGCCGAGGTCCGACGCAACTCTGCCACGCGGTCGGTGTCAATCGCCCGGAAGCGCAGTCATCCGGCAGCGATCATCATCCGATCAGGCTGCCTGCTGGTGCCCGCGCACATCATCTGCCTCGTACGAAAGACGCCGGCCGCGGGCAGCATCATCAGGTTGCCGGCGCGGCGGGCCACTCGGCCGGGTGCCAGTACGGGCTGTAGCGCCCGCAGTCGACCATCCAGTCGTAGGTGCCCTGTAGCCAGGCGCGGATGGCACGCAGGTGTGCCTGGACCGGGGGCGCCGCGGGTGGTTCGGCTCGCGCGTAGAGGTCGGCGAACGCGCGGATCTCCCGATTGGCGATGCCGGCGGCTCGGTCCAGCCCGGCCTGCAGGCCGCGCCGGTCCGCGTGCGCGCAGACCAGCGGGAGGTTGAAGACGAAGTCGACCGGGCAGTTGCTGATTTCGCGCGTGCACGAGAACAGGTCGTTGACGATGGCGATGATGTACGCGGCGTGCCTGGTGAGTGTCTCGACGGCGGGATCGTGCAACTGCGCCGGCTCCAGTTCGGCGCCGCCGGAGGCGATCTCGACCATGGCGAGGCAGGACAGCGTCGCCGAGGCCTGCACGCGCAGCGGCAGGTACTCGTCGACGGTCGGCGTCGAGCGCGCCGACCGGTAGGTGATCTCGGCCAGGCAGCCCAGGAGGTAACCGCGTATCGCATCGCGGAAGCGGGCGAGCTGCGCCGCCGAGCCCAGCCTGCGATAACGGGCTGCGATGTCGGCCAGCGCGTCGGCCAACGGCGTATACGAGAGCCCGCCTTCCAGGACGCGGAGCAGCGCGGCGATCTGGCTGCTGACGCCGACCGGATCCGGAGCGGGCTCGTCGACGTGGCCGTCGTCGAACGCGTACAGCCAGGTCGCCCAGTCCGCCGCCAGCCAGAGCGCCTCCCGGTCGGCAAACGGATACCCGTACGCGCCGAGGTGGCCGAAGAGGTGCGACGCGTTGCGCACCTTGGCCGCTTCGTCGAACAGGCCCCAGCGGTCCAACCACTCCCGGGTGTGACCCTCGGCTCCGGCGGTGTCGGGGTGGTGCAGGCCGGGAAAGTCCAGCCGGACCAACGGCAGGCGTAGCACCGGAAGCGGCCACCCCGCTGGCGCGGCAGTGGACCGACCGACCAGCTCCCCGGCTGCGGGCCTCATCCGGTCAGGGTGCGGCGGGTCGGGGTGGTGCCGGTGCGCGCGGCGACCGCGGTCACGGTGCACGGCGTGCCCCGCACGATCAGCAGCTGCCTTGCCGGCCGGCAGTGTCGATGTCGTCCGTGCTGAGCGCGGTCGCCGGGACCGCGGTGAGGAGGACGAACACGCCGGTACGGGCGCATGGCGACCTCCGGGGCGGCGACAGTGCCTAACTACGACACAACTCCGCGACGCGATTAGTGTCAATCGCCCAGAAGTGCAGTCATCCGGCAGCGATCATCATCCGATCAGGTTGCCTGACGGCAGACAGCGGCGTTGCTGGGCACCGCCGGCGGTCCGCGGGCCGGCGGCCGGGCGGCGGCTGCCCGGTCCGGCGGCCCGGCCGCCTCTTGGGGCAGGCATGTGCCGGCTGGGCGGGGTGCGGGTTGTCGGTGCCCGGCACCTCTGCGACGGTGATCGGCATGCAGTTGCAGTACCAGGCTGGCAACGAGTACAGCCCGTTCGACACCTTCGGCCGGTTCGTCCTGGAACTGGATTCGGGCGGGGCGGTCCGGGTGACCCACCACCGCCGGGTCGGCACGCCCCGGCGGTGGACCGCGGACGCCGGCACCGGGGTGGTCGAGCGGGTGCTGGCCGCCCTGGGCCGGGCCGGCTTCCCGGCCTGGCCGGACCTGCCGCCCCCGCTGCCGGACACGACGATCCGCTCGCTCACCGTCGACGGCGGGCCGACCGGTGGCGTGATGCTGCCCTGGGACGCGGTGGCCGGCCTGCCCGGCTACGCCGAGGCGTTCGAACTGCTGGACGGGTTGGTCGCGCAATTGACCGGTCTGGAGATCCTGGCCGCCGCGCCGGCCGATCCTGCCGTCACCGGGATCCGCCAGGTGGAGTGAGCCGGACCGTCGGGTGGGCGGCCGGCGGCCCACCCGGTGTCATCCCGGCGACCGGCCTGCGTGGCAGGAGGAATGGCCTGCCGCGGTGATTCAGCGCGTCGCCGAACGACGTTCACGGCCCGATTCGGGTTGCGGGTGCCATGAGGGAGGGGGGCCGCATGGGCAACGAGCGCGAGCACGTGCCGAGCGAGCAGCAGCACCGGGCCAGCGCCCCCGCTCAGGCCGAAGAGCACGCCGAGCCGGCGGTAGCCGAAGCAGCCGGCAACCGGGCGGTCACCCAACTGCTGCGGGACGCCGGCGTGGTGCCGCCAGCCCCGCCGGGCGGCCCCGGCGGCGGTTCGTCGGGTGCGTCGTCGACGCCGAACGCGCCGCCGAGTCAGGGTGCCGGGCCGCTCGACCCGGCCACCGGCGCCGCGATCGACAGCGCGCGCGGTGGTGGCTGGACGCTGCCGGACGCGCTGCGCGCCGAGATCGAGCACCACCTGGGCGTCGACCTGCGGCCGGTGCGCCTGCACACCGGCGCACAGGCGGCCGCGCTGACCGACGCGGTGCAGGCCGAGGCGTTCACCACGGGCAGCGACATCTTCTTCGGCGCCGGCCGGTACGACCCGGTCGGCCGCGGCGGCCGCGAGCTGCTGGCGCACGAGCTGACCCACGTCGCTCAGCAGGCCACCGGCGGCATCGGCATCCAGCACCAGGACGCCGAGGTCAGCCACCCCGACGACGCGGCCGAAGTCGAGGCCCGCGGGATGGCCAGCCGCATCGCCAGCGCCCTCGAAGCGCCGCGCGCCACCGACCCGGACGCGCTGATACGGCCGGACGACGCCGGCCCGGCGCCGGACCCGGATGCGTTGATGCGGCCGGACGGTTCGGGCCAGGCGTCCGACCCGGACGGGCTGATATCGCCGGCAGCGGGCACCCCCGACCCGGATGCGCTGATGCCGCTGGATGACCGGGACGGGCTGATGCCGCTGGCTGGCCCGGGCCCGGCGGCCCGGCGCGGGCCGGCGGGGCCGGGCGCTCCGGCCGCGGCCAGGGACGCGCTGATGCGGCCGGGCGCGCCGGGGCCGGCGCCGGACCCCGATGCGTTGATGCAGCCCGACGACGAGGCCGCCGACCCGGACGCGCTGATGTCGCCGGAGGCGGCCGGGCCGGATCCGGACGCGCTGATGCCGCCCGACGACCCGGCATCGGAGCCCGATCCGGACGGGCTGATGCGACCGGACGGACCGACCGCCGATAGTCCACAAGGGACGGTCGCGGTCCGGCCGAGCCAGGCCGACCCGATGCCGGTGGAGGAAGACCCGATGCCGGTGGAGGAACCGGCATCCGCTGGCGCCGGCGGCAGCTTCCTCGACAGCGTCAACGATCTGATCGCGACGGCAGGCGCCATGCTGGCCGGCGCCTTCGCCGGCCTGGGCGGGCCCGCTGCCGCGCCGGCCGGCCCCGCCTCCGGTATGGCTGCAGCCGCCGGTGCGCCGGCTGCCGCCGGTTCGCCCGCCTCCGCCGGTGTGGCGACCGGTGCGGCCGGCCCCGCCGGGTCGGGCCAGTCCGGGGCCGCCGGCGCCCCGGACGCGATCTCCGGTGCGTCGCCGGCCGGGCCTGTCCCGGACGCGATCTCGGGTGCCGGGCCGGCCGTGCCCGCCCCGGACGCGACTTCCGGCGCGTCACCCGCCGGGCCTGTCCCGGACGCGATTTCGGGTGCGGGGCCGGTCGTGCCTGTTCCGGACGCGATTTCGGGTGCCGGGCCGGTCGTGCCCGCCCCGGACGCGATCTCCGGCGCGTCACCCGCCGTCCCGGCGCCGGCCGGGTCGGGCCCGGACGCGATCAGCGGCGCCGGCGGGCGGCAGCCGGCCGGGCAGCAGGTGCGGAACCGGGCCGATGTGGAGCGCGTGCTCACCCCCCGGCCGGTCTCCGTGCCACCGCCGTCACCGCATGTCGCCGACCCGGGCGTGGCTGGCTGGAAGCAGCGCACCCGGCTGCGGATCGCCGGCATCCGCCCAGCCGACACCAGGAAGATCACCGCGGCGCCGGCGCAGCTGCAGGGCAAGGCCAAGGACGTGCAGGCGAAGAACGCCGAGGCGGCGGCGCCGGATCTGGCCGCGGACAACCAGAAGGTCGTGCCGAAGCAACCGGTGCCGGAGCAGCCGCTGCCGCCGCCCCCGCCGGACCCGGTGCCGGCCGCGACCGAGCTGATGACGACCGCGGCGAAGCTGCGGCTGCCGGATCAGGCGATGCCGCAGCTCGGCGCCAGCCCGCAGGTCGTCGACGCGACCTACCAGGTCAAGGTCGACGGCCTGCGGCCCGGCGAGATGCCGCCGCCGCCCCCGGCCGAGCCGGCCGCGCTGCCGGCCGGCGCGCCGGCCCTGGGCCCGGACGAGTCGGGCAAGAAGATGGCGCAGGCCAAGGACAGCGCGACCGCGCCGAAGCCGGAACCGACGGGCACCGCCGCACCGGCCGCGCCGGTCACGCTGACCGACGCCGGCCCGACCCCGCCGCTGTCGGTGGCGCCGGGCGTGCAGGCCGACCTGACCGCGGCGCTGGCCAAGCTCGCGGTCGGGGTGCCGCAGTCGGCGACCCGGATCGTGCACGCCGGCCTGGCCCAGGCGATGCCGCGCGAGATCATGCTCCAGGTCGCGCCGCAGCTCGGCGCCAAGGAGCAGCCGGCGCTCGAACAGGAGATGGCCGCCGAGCTGGCCGGCATCGCGACCGAGGCCGGCGTCGCCGCGACCACGCTGGACGCGAGCGTTGCCGACCTGCGGGCCCGGGCCGCCGCCGAGACCGCCGACGCCCAGCAGCAGCTGGCCGCCGAGGATGCCACCCACCGGTCCGCCATCGGGCAGCAGGCGCAGGCGCAGCAGGCGCAGGTCGCCGGGGTGAGCGCGGCGACGCAGCAGCAGATCGACGAGGCGGTGCAGGCCGGCAGCGGGCAGGCCGACCCCGCGCACGTCGACGGGCAGGCGAAGCAGCTGCTGCAGAAGGTGCACACCGACGCCGAAACGGTCCGGGCGAACCTGCGGCTGGCGTTCGAGCAGCGCCAGCGCGACCTGGACAAGTGGATCGCCGGTCAGGCCGGCGCGGCCAACGACACCGCGACCGCGCAGGCCAGGCGGATCCGCGACGCGTTCGAGCACTCCAGCTACAAGCCGAGCGAGGACGCGGCGGAGGCGACCAAGCAGCGCCGCGAGGCCGGGCTGTCGGCCGCCGCGTCGACCATCACCTGGGCGCACCGCAACCAGGTGGCGGCCGCCGACGCGGGCGCCGAGCTCAAGCGCACCGCGGAGCGGCTCTACCACGAGCAGCAGGACCAGGTCACCCAGCTCGGCGGCCAGGCCGCCACCGCGGTGCAGGACTGGCGGGACCAGCGCCTCGGCGAGGAGCGCAGCTGGTGGGAACAGCAGGACGAGCGGGTGAAGGTGTGGAGCAACCAGGCCGCCGCCGACAACAAGATCTGGGAGCAGGTCCGCGACCGGGACACCGCGGCCCGCGCGCTGCGCGACGCCGACCTGATCAGCAAGATCCGTACCGCGGTGAACGATCAGAACCAGGCCGAGCTCTACAAGCTACTGTCCGGTTTGGACGGTGCACAAAGGACGGTCGCGCAGATCTGCCTGAACGGCGGGGACGTGGTCGACGCGCTGGCCGCCGGCACGCTGAGCCGGATCGCCGAGCGGCGGGTGCCGGAGCTGGCCGAGCGGCTGCGTGCCGAGGCACTCGAGCTTCCACAGTGGGCAGACCTGGAGGCGCTGGGCGCCGCGCAGAACCCCGAGTTCAACGCGACCGCCGCCGCCATCGAGGTGCACGCGGGCGTGGACGGCGCCGGCACCAAGGAAGAGAAGATCTACCACGCGCTGGGCGGCCGCACCCCGATCCAGATCCAGGCGATCAAGCTGCGCTACGCGGTGCTGTACGGCGACGACCTGTTCGCCGACGTGCACGGCGACATGGACGTCGACAACGACGAGGGCAAGCGCGCCGACGCGCTGCTGCACTCGGACGCGGTCGGCGCCGAGGTCGCCGAGTTCCGTGACCAGATCGCCAGCGTCAACGACCTGGCCCGCATCCTGCGCGGCAAGACACCCGAGCAGGTACGCGAGTTCCGCCGCCGGTACGAGAAGCAGTACGACGCCACGATCGAGCACGACATCAGCCACGTGCTGCTCACGCCGGCGGACCAGGCCCGGCTGAAGGCGCTGCTGGCCGGCGACACCGCGCAGGCCGACGCGATCGCGCTGGGCCAGGCCGTCCGCACCAAGGACAGCGACCGGTTCGACGGAAACGAGTTCAGCCTCCCCACCGCCTCCAGCGGCCCGTTCAACAACTACGCCGGCACCCGCAGCGAGGACAACAGCAAGGCCGCGCTGGCGGTGCTCCACCAGATCCGCGACGAGGTCGACGCCGAGGCCGCGCGCACCGGGATGACCTCGGAGGATCGGCGCCAGGAACTGCGCCGCCGGTACTCGGAGGTGCAGGCGAAGTACGGCGCGATGCTCGGCACCTCGCTGAGCGAGGCGATCCAGGACCAGCTCTCGGACGACAAGGCCGGCCAGGCCGACGCGATGTTGGCCGGCAACGACTGGGGCGCCGACGCCTGGGCGATGCGCGACGAGCTCGACTCGTACAACATCAACTACAAGAAGGTCGGCGAGGCGGTCACCCACGAGCGCGGCCTGGTGGAGAAGAACGCCCGCCGCGACGCCGAGGCGAAGTTCGAGGTCGAGCTGCGCACCGAGGAGTGGGGCACCGACAAGGCGGAGGTGGACCGCCGCCGGAAGGCGATGGCCGGCGAGGTCGACGCGGCGGCCGACAAGCGCGCCGAGGCGGTCATGGGCGCGATGGGCAACGTGATCGGCGAAGACAACATGTCCCGGCTGCAGCCGGTCAAGCCGCCGTCCGGCGGCATGGCGGCGTTCGCCATGCCGGTCCTCCCGAACCCGAACCAGGACCAGGCGGCCGCGCTGTTCGCGAAGGCCGGCAAGCTGAGCGCCGCCGAGCGGATGGACTTCGCGATCCGTCGCCGGGACGAGGACGCGATCAAGGAGGCGCTGAAGGATCCGGCCAACTCGAGCAAGCTGCGGTCCAAGGCGGAGATGGCGACGCTGCGCGAGGAGTACCAGAAGCACACCGGCCGCAGCATGGACGCCGACCTGGACCGCGCGCTGTCCGGCCGGGCCGCGTTCGACATCGGCCTGGACGTCCGCGGCGAGCCGGCCGACGAGAAGGAGACGGTCGCCCGGCTGCGCGAGCGGCAGAAGTGGGAGATGGACAACTCCCGCAGCAACAGCTTCCTCGACTACGCGAGTGCGGCCGCCGGCGTCTCGCCGGAACTGCGCAAGTCGATGGTGACGCCGGAGGAGCGGGCCCTCGACATCACGGTGACGGACGCCGAGCGGGCCGCCGCCGAGGTCACCGCGACCAAGAACAGCGGGGACAAGGAGCAGGCGAAGCTGGCGGAGGAGGCGCTGACCCGCCGCGTCGGCGGGGTCACCGCCGCGATCGAGGACCAGCGCCGGGCGATCGACTCCACCGCCGAGATGGCCGCCATGATCGCCGGCATCGCGGCCGGCATCATCGTCGTGGTCGCCAGCGGCGGCTCGCTGGCTCCGGGCGTGATGGCGCTTGCCGCCGCCGCGTCGACCGTGACCAGCATCGCGGTCAAGCGGACGGTGCTGGGCGAGGCGTACGGCGCCGACCAGTTCGGCAAGGACATCGCGCTGGGCGCGATCGACGTGGCCGCCGCCGTGCTGACCGCCGGCACCGCGAACTACCTGCTGCGCAGCTCCATGCTGGCCGGGGCGGTCCGGGCCGGCGGGGTCAGCCGGCTGCTTGCCACCGTCAGCGCGCAGGGCATCGAGGCCGGGCTGGCCGGTATCCCGCACGGCATCGCCGACGCGATGATGAGCGGTGCGCTGGAGTCCGACGACCCGCTCGGCACGCTGGCCCGGGCGGCCGGCATGTCCGTGCTGACCAGCGCCGCGATGGGCGGCGGGATGGCCGTCGCGCACGGCGCCGTGCACGCGGCCACCGGCCGCGGCGGCGTCACCCATGCCCCGCCGCCTGAGGCGCTCGGCGAGACCCCGCAGCTGCGCCAGGCGCGGTCGCTGGCGAAGACCTCCACCGAGGGGGCGACCGCCGAGGGCGTGATCGACGCGCCGGACCGCGTGGCGGCTCGGCCGGTGCCGGCCGAGCCGAGCGTCGTGGTCACCGACCAGGGCGGAGCCGCGTCCGCGCGGCCGGCGGCCGAGCCCGTCCGGGGGCATGCCGATCAGATCGGTGGCCAGCGGGTCCGGGCCAACGAGGCGTCGGGGGCGATCGGCAATGACACGGTGTTGCCGGGCGCCGAGCCGGCGCGCCCGGCCGAGCCG
The DNA here is from genome assembly GCA_963714145.1 of uncultured Actinomycetota bacterium. Lineage (GTDB taxonomy): Bacteria > Actinomycetota > Actinomycetes > Mycobacteriales > CADCTP01 > JBBWZH01. The sequence goes on from OY970235.1 coordinate 8,021,603, forward strand.
TCCCGGGGGCATGCCGACCAGATCGGTGGCCAGCGGGTCCGGGCCAACGAGGCGTCGGGGGCGATCGGCAATGACACGGTGTTGCCGGGCGCCGAGCCGGCGCGCCCGGCCGAGCCGTCCCGGGGGCATGCCGACCAGATCGGCGGTCAGCGGGTCCGGGCCAACGAGGCGTCGGGCACGATCGGCAACGACACCGTGCTGGTCGAGCCGGATACCACCCGGGGGCATGCCGACCAGATCGGCGGCGAGCGGGTGCGGGCCAATGAGGCGTCCGGCACGATCGGCAACGACACGGTGCTGGCCGAGCCGTCCCGGGGTCAGGCCGAACACATCGGCGGCGAGCGGGCCAGCGGCAACGAGGCGTCCGGCACGATCGGGAACGACGCCGAACTGCCGCAGACGGTGGAGGTCCGCAACCGCCGGATCGACCAGTGGGTGCAGAACGGGATGCCGCAGTACTACGGCGACGGCTCCCCGCAGGGCTACACGATCGACGCCGGCTTCGATACCCGGACCTACACGAACAACGGCCAGCCGATTACCGAGATCTCGATGCGGGTGAAGCTGGTCCCGCGGGCCGGCGTGACGGCGGCCGATATCGCCCGGGTGCAGCAGAACGCGCTGACCGGGGTGGACCACGTCTTCAACTCCGGGCACGTGCTGCCCAACGGCGAGCGGATGCAGGTGAAGGTCGAGTTCGTGGACAAGGCGGCCGACGCGCACCTGGTCGTCGACCTCGGCCCCGGCTACGGCCGGCCGCGGCAGAACGAGTGGTACGTCGACAACCACCCGGTCGAGGTGGCGCACGAGCTGGCGCACCAGACCGGCCTGATCGACGAGTACATCGATCCGATCGCGCTGAACCGGTCCGACCCGTCGGCCGGCGGCGTCCACAACGACAGCATCATGAGCGACTTCTTCATCCGCGACGCCAACGGCAACGCGATCGGCGTCGACATGCAGAAGGCGACGCTGCAGCAGCGGCACATCCAGCAGATCGCCGGCGATATCGCCGCCGCCCAGGCCGCGCAGGCCGCCGCCCCGGCCGGCGCTGGCACGGGAGCCGGCACCCCCGGCAACGCGGCGCCGGCTCCCCGCGCGGGTGGCGGCGCCGGTGGCGGGCGCAACTGGCGGCCGGCCGCGACCACCATCGAACAGGTGGCCACGCTGCTCACCGAGCGGCCCGAGCTGCTCAGCGCCCAGGGGTTGCGGACCCGGTACGACCTGCTGGCGAACGAGACCACACGGGTGCTGGAGGCGTATCGGGCCGGCCGGTCGCTGTCCGGCGAGCGGATCGGCAGCCCGCCCGAGCTGGCCGGGCAGATGGCCGAACTGGAGGGCCTGCTGGCCCTGCAGACCACGGACCAGATCGCCACCGCGACGCCGATCGAGCGGTTCCTCGCGCTGGAGGAACTGCGGGCCTCGATGGCGCGCGCCGGGGAGACGCTGCGCAGCTACGAGCACGCGTTCACGGCCGAGGTCAGCGGTGACGAGCTGCCCGGCCGGCGCCCGGCCGGGCAACCGGAACCGGCGGCGGAGCCCGGCGCCCCCGAGAACCGGTACGAGCGCAGCCAGCGGATCGCCGACCACGCGAGGGGCACCGACGTCGCCGGCATGCCGGTCGCCGACATCGTCGAGATGCTCCGGTTCGCCGAGCCGACGGTGACCGCCCGCGGCATCGTCGGCGAGGCCCTGGAGCGGACGCTGCCCGGCGTCGGGCTGAACAGCAAGGCGCCGACCCCGTCCAGCATCGCCGCGTGGCACACCCAGCCGCCGGAGCTGGCCGCGCGGCTGGCCGCGATGTTCGCCGGCTACCAGGAGGCGCACCTGATCGGCCCCGGCTTCGGCGGCGAGCTGTTCCAGGGCATGGCGCTGGCCCCGGACAACTTCAACCTCGTCGCGCAGAACCAGGGCATCGAGAACTTCATCCGCACCGCCCGCGACGCCGGCATCGAGGTGCCGATCGAGGTGACGTACCGGATCACCCGGCTGGCCGTGCCGATGGCCGACGGCGGCTTCGAATACCTCGACGTGCTGACCGGAGCCAGTTACACGATCTCGCGGCCACAGTCGTCCGCACCGCCGCTGCAGGTGATCTTCGAGCTGGAGGAGCCACCCAGCCGCGCCTGGCGCACCGTGCGCAACGACATTCCCACCGGTGCTCCCGGCGCCGACGTTCTCGCCGCCGGTCAGCGCCCGCCACCCTGACCTCGACCGGCCGCGCCGGGCACGTCCGGGTCTACGGCGACCACTCGTGCGGCCGGACCGGTCCGGAGGATGCCGAGCCGAGTGGCTGGTGCGTTCCCCTTTCCGAACTGGAAAGCCTGATTGGGACCCGCCTTGCGTCCGCCTGAAGCAGGAGTGGAACCCGTCTGAAAGTGCCCGGTGCTTGGCTCGGTGCACGCGGGCGGCGGACTGGCCGCCACGGTGGAAGGAGAACAGTGCGACGAACGCTTGGACGAAGACTCGCGGTCACCATCGGGGCGGTGATCGCCATCGTGGCCGGCTTCGCCGGCAGCCCGGCGGCGTCGGCCGGATCGCCGGCCGGCAAGCCAGGGCCGTCCGGCCCCGGCGGCGCCCTCACCAACAGCCTCTATCCCTGCATCGTGTTTCAGGGCGGCACCTGCACGACCGTGCTGACCAACCTCAACCTGCGGGCGCAGCCGCACCGCAACTCCACCTCCCTCATCGTCATGCCGCAGGGCAGCGACTTCCAGATCAGGTGCTGGGGCTACGGCGATTCGGTGAACGGCGACAACATCTGGTACTTCGGCCAGTACTTCACCAGCATCGACGTGGGGCCGATCAGTTGGCCGATCGGATGGGCCGCCGGCTATTACCTCGCCACCGGCGCGGATCCGAACCCCAACTTCGTGAACTGCGCCGATCCGTGATCGTGAGCCGACAGGTCGCCGCCGAACCGGCGGCGGGCCAGTAGCGCACCAGTTCGCACTGGTCGCGGGCGCCCGGCCGGGCGCCCGCGACCAGATCCGCTTTCTCCGGTGCCTGGCCAGGCCTCGCCAGACGATCCGTTCCGGAGCGAACGGGTCTGGCCGGAAGGTCGCCCATATTGCCCGCCTGCGCAAGCTTCCTGCCCCGGCCGACATGGAACGCACTTAATCGCCGAGTAACTCGCTCTCTGTGAATGAGCGGTCATCCGGACCGCTCAGAAAAGAGGGTCAAGATGACCACAGCTCAGAGGCGATGGTGGGCGGCAGCGGCAGCGGGCCTGGCGTTTGCGGCACTGTCGCCGGCTCTGTCGGCGACCGCGGCACCGGCGCAGACATCCGGCGCTGCGACTCTCGTCAACGGTGCCGGGCGCACCGTCACGCTGTCGCCGAGCGCGATCGCGGCGCTCAGCAGTACCGCGGGTCACTCCAGCTACGTGCCGACCGGTGCCAAGCCGGCCACCACCAAGTCCGCGCCGAAAGCCAGCCCTGACTCGGTGCTCGGGCCAGACGGCCGGGTCCAGGAGGGGCCGACAACGGTGTACCCGTGGGGGTCCATCGTGCACATCGAGTCGACGATCGGCGGCTGCACCGGCTTCCTGCTCAACCGGGACACCGTCGTCACCGCGGGGCATTGCGTTTTCCTTGGCGGCTGGGCGACCAGCTACACCGTGACCCCGGGACGCAATGGCGTCAACGTCCAGCCGTACGGCTCGTGCAGTGGCGGTTCCGGCGACCTGTGGAGCAACACGATCTGGACCGGCAGCCAGAACGAGGACTTTGACTACGGCATGATCAAGCTGACCTGCGACGTTGGCAACTCCACCGGCTGGATGGGCTGGTGGTACAACGAGGGTGAGACGCTGACCGGCCAGTTCTTCTACGTCGAGGGTTTCCCGGGCGACAAGCCGTACGGGACGATGTGGTGGGACGGCGACACGATCGCCAGCCAGACCGGCAGCCGGCTGTTCCACAACATCGACACCTTCGGTGGTGAGAGCGGGTCGCCGATCTACCGTTTCCGGTCCGCGTCCGAGGGGCTGTGCGCCGGCTGGTGCATCACCGGCATCCACACGACCGGCGGCAGCGTGAACGGCGGCACCCGGTTCAACTCGTCCGTCATGGGCATCATCAACTTCGTCGTCGGACTGCCGTAACAGGGGGGTAGTTCGCCGCGGTAACCCTCGGCTGGCCGCCAGGACGGGCATTCCGCCCCGGCGGCCAGCCGGGAGGCCGGTTGGATCAGTTCTTGTCGAGCCCACAATGCGTGGAGTAGGGGGCAGGAATGCGGCTGAGTTCGGTGCTGGTAGCGGGTTTTGCGCTTGTCGCGGCAGCGGCGTGCGGGCCGGCCGGCGCGCAGCCGCGGGGCCCGGCGCCGGTCAGCGGAGCGTCCGCGTCAACCGCCCCGCCGACCTGGGGCACCGTCAGCGGGCTCGTCACCGACGGAGCCGGCCGGCCAGCCAGCGGGGTGCTCATCGTGCCCGCGGCGGCCGATCCAGATACTCCGGCCGTGCCGGAGCTGGCCGTGCTCACCGACTCGGCCGGGCGGTACACCTGGCGGCTGTCTCCGGGGCGCTACACACTCGCGCCACACCGAGGCAACCGGCTTTACGCCGCCAAGGCTGTGACGGTGACGCCGCGCGCGCAGCTAGAGGTGAACCTCTCCCTGACCTGACTCGCGTCGTCCAGCCGGATAGCGATCCGGATGTAGTGACCTGCTGCCGATCCGTTGTCGGCGTGAAGTCCGCTGGTGGGCTAATGTCAGCGCTGACGGCGGAACACGGAGGTGACGGCGTGAGCGAGAACTGGGCGGCGGTCGCGCGGGAAGTCAATTCCCGCGCTGCGGCGCTCGGTCTGAAGCAGCGCGAGCTTGCCGAGAGATCCGGGGTTTCACTGGCGATCGTGCGTGAGATCCAGCACGACAAGATCCGGCGCCGGCGCAATCCGCGCACACTCGCGGCACTGTCCATTGCATTGCAACGGCACCCCGACCACCTGTCGGTGCTGCTCCGCGACGGGGTGCCGCCGGAGACTCGTTCGTCGCCGTCCCTGCAGTACGACCCCGCCGTCGTCGCGCTGAACGCAATTCTCCGCGAAATCCGCGGCCTGCGTACTCAAGTCGTCCGAGAGATCCACGAACTGCGCGCGCTGATTGATTCTGCTCCCCACCGCTCCGGGTGACGTGGCGATGGACCTATTGGGTGGGGCTCTGTCGAGTGCCGTCGCGTGCGGGTGCCGGTTGCGCCAGGGCATGGGAAATGTAGTCGTCGGTCTCCCGTACCAGCGCCGACCCGATCCGGTCCGCGAAGTCGGTGAAGGCCGCGTCGTGATCGGCGTAGCCGGCGTACCGACCGGCCAGCGCGACGTACATCCAGCCCTCGGCCTTGAGCGGCTCGACGACGGCACGGTAGTGGCGCCATCGCCGGCCGGCGCTCAGGAACTCCTCCGCACCGGTCGCGGCCGCGACGAAGACGCTCAGTACGACCGCCACCAGTCGCGCCGCCGGACCTGGGTCAGCCGCCACGACAGCCGGCACGATCGCCGAGGCGACCAGGGCCGGCAGCCGTAGGCGTCGATACAGTCTCAGGTTCTTTCGGCTGAATCTCTCGAACTTGACCAGGCGGTGGATGTACCACTGGAAGAAGGTCTGCCGGGTGTTGCCGTGTCCGCCGGCGTTGACCTTCTCCAGGGCCGCTCGTAACTGCGGCACCTCATGCAGCCCGGCGTCGTCTCCATGACCGCCGGATCGCCGGCGCAGTACAGCGTTCATGTGCAGAGCGTGGCCTCCAACGCGTACCGACAACAGGGCGGTATGTGTTCCACCTTGCGAGTCGCTGTAGTCCACTCCGCCGCCGCACGACCAGCGGCCACCACTGCACGACTGCACGATCAAGCGACCGGTCGGGCCGCGCTCGGTGTCCCCGCGGGAGCGATTCCGAGTTGCGCCGTGGCGACGTTGCCGGGCGGGGGTCGTAGGGTGGGAGCATGATCAACGGTGTTCATGTCATCTTGTACAGCCGCGACGATGCGGCGGACCGGGCCTTCATCCGGGATGTACTCGGCTTCCGGAACGTCGACGCCGGCGGCGGATGGTTGATCTTCAAGGCGCCACCGGCGGAGGTGGCGGTGCACCCGACCGACGGGCCCGCATCCCACCAGATGTACTTCCTGTGCGATGACATCAACGCCACCATCGCCGACCTGACCGCCAAGGGCGTTGAGTTCGCCGGGCCGGTCAGCGAGGAGCGCTGGGGTCTGTTGACGTCCATCAAGCTGCCTGGCGGCGGCGAACTGGGCCTCTACCAGCCACTCCACCCCACCGCCCACGACCTCTGACAGCCCGCCGGTGGGCTATTCGGCCGGCGCGGCGCCGTCCAGGGCCGGCAGGTAAGCCCGGTACGGACCGACGTCGTCGCGGTACCGGCGGGCGAGCACCTCACCGATCTGCGCCAGGTGGGTCAGATCGTGGGCCACCCACGCCGCCATGACCTGCTCGAGAGTGACCGCGCCGAACTCCGGGTGCGCACCGCGCCGCTGGAGGTCCGCCGCGGTGAGCCGCAGCGAACCGAGTTCCCCCAGGCTGGCCGCGCGGACCGCCTGCAACCGCTCCAGCAGTGCGGCGGCCGGCTCGCGTTCCCAGCCGAGCATGGCCTGCCGGTCGAACGGCTCGAATCGCTGGCTGAGGCCGTGCTCGCGGATCATCCGGATTCGGGGCAGCCAGTTGGTCGAGTCTCCGTGCAGCAGGTGCCCGACGATGTCGTACGCGCTCCACGTCCGCGGACCATCGTCACGGTGTAACCACTCGTCCGGCAGCCCGACCAACAACGCGCTCAAGACCCGCGGGGTCCGGGCGAGCACCGCGGTCGCATCGGAAATGTCCACCTGAACGTCCTCCTCGGCCGATCGCATTCTCCACCGCGGCACCGCTCAGGCGCGCTGCTGCCGTCCGGGTGTCGGAGTCGGCTGGTTGGCATTTCGGGGCGCGATCAGATGGCACGGCTGGCCAATGTGGCGTCACCGGGCATCAGAGCACCGGTCGGGTGGTTAGTGGCGGCCGTCCACGGGGGAAGACGATCTATGCGGAAGGAGTGGCAGATCCAGGACCGCTGCCACGCAACGGCGCGACCGCCCGCAGCCTAGGCCGACATCCAGCGGATGAAGGAGAGGGCACAGCGATGACCACCAGGGACAACACCAATTCGTCCGGGGCCAGCGCGTCCACGCTGTTGACCGCAGCCGTGGACGGCCGTCCGGACCTCGGTCGCACCGGCGACGCCACCGACCGGGTGGACGCCGGCTCCGCCCAGCCGGACGTGCAGCACCCGGACGTGAAGCACCGGGCCCGCGAGGCCGCCGTGGCCGTGACGCACCGGGCCAAGGACGCCGCCGGGAGCCTGGGCCACACGGTACGGCGGAGGCCCGCGCCGGTAGCGGCGGTACTCGCCGGCCTGGCCGCCACCGTCGGCGCCGGTGGCGTGCTGCGGCGGCGCCGGGCAGCGAAAGCCCCGCAGAGCCGGCTGCGCCGGCTAATGGCGAAGCTGCCGCACCGGCACTGACCCACCCGGACGGCCGCTGCTGCGCCTGGACCGGTGGCTGGGACCGCGCGCCGGGGGCGTGCGGCCTGGCTTCCGTCGCGCGTCGCGCAGGCGCAGCAGCAGGCCGCCGGGCCCGTGTGGTCGCGCGAACCCGGTCAGCCCCGCGGCGCGGAGGGCGAGCGGTGGCCGCCCTCCGCGCCGGCTGCTCAGGCGGTCGGGCCGGCCAGGCGTTCGTTCACGGCTTCGACCAGGACCTGCCGGTTGGTGAGGACGACCCAGGTCTGGCCGCCGCCCGGACCGGCGAGCCCCGGTCTGATGATCAGGGACGCGGAGAAGCCGGGGCCGGCGCCGGGGTGTCCGGCGACGTCCTTGGGCAGCATGAGCATCCAGCCGAGGCCGACCTGCCCACCGAAGGCGTCCCGCTCGGCCTGCGGCCGGAGCGCCTCGGCGGCGAGCGGGTCGGGCAGCAGCGAAGACCAGGCGAGGCCGAAGCGGACGAGGTCAGCCGCCGTGGTCCACAGGCCGCCCGCGGCCGGCATGGTCGAGACCTGCCCCGGTACGGGCTCGAACATCCCCTGGTCGGTGCGGCGGTGGCCGGTGACCACCCCGGTGGCCGGATAGCCGCGCGGGAACCCCGAACCGCCCATCCCGAGGGGTTCGAGCACCATGCGGGTAGCCGCGTCCTGGTAGTCCGACCCGGTGACGTCGGCGATCAGCTGCCCGAGCAGCGCGTACCCGCCGTTGCCGTAGGCGAACGTGCCGCGCGGCCCGCCGCACGCCGCGACCGGCCCGGTGACCGCGACCAGGTCGGGGACGCGGTCGGCGAACATCGACGCGGGGCTGTCGACGCCGCCGGTATGGGACAGCAGTTCCCGTACGGTGACGGCGTGGTCGGCGAGCCGGATGGTGCGCAGGTACGCGTTCGCGGGCTCGTCGAGCCGTACCCGCCCGTCCGCGACCAGCCGCAGAACGGCGGTCGCGGTGACCAGCTTGGTGACCGCGTACGCCGGGAACCGGTGCTCGGGCAGCAGCACGTCGCCCTGATCGAGGCTGGCCCAGCCCCGGGCGGTCACCCACACCGGGCCGGCACCGGTCGCGCCGGCATCAGTCGCGCCGGCACCGGTCGCGCCGGCCACGACGAGGCCGACCAGGCCCAGCTCGGCGAACGAGTCCGCGGCCACCGCGGCGGCCGCCGCCGGCACCGCCCCGGAGCTACCCGCCGGCGGTGCCGCCACGCGCGGGTCGTTGACCTTCGTCTCCACCGGATACAGCAGCAGCTTGCGCAGCCGGTACGGCGGGTCGGCCTCGGTTGCCGCCTCGACGCGCAGGTCGCCGATCCGCGCGCGCAGGTGCAGCGGCTCGGCCCGCACGTCGGCGAGGTCGTCCTTGCGCAGGTGCTCGGCCACTGAGCTGAGCACGCCGGTCCAGGTGTCCGGCGGCAGCTGGCTGAGCTGGTCGTCGTGGAAGTGTCCGCGCAGTTCCTCCTCGTCCGGGGCTGACCATTGCGGGGTGCCGGCGCCCGCGAAGCGGGACATCACCCACCGCACCTGGGTGAGGGCGTGGCTGGCCGGGCCCGCGGCCTCGATGTGTTCCTTGAGCGCGGCCCAGCTCGACAGCCCGTGCTCGCGGGCGACGGCCAGCTGGGCCTGGTGAAGGGTGGCGAATTCCCCGGCGGAGAGGCGGCGTTTCGCCTCGAGCTTCAGATACCGGAGGCTCGGCCGGTCGGGGAGCGCGCGCGACTGATCGGACAAGGCAGTCCTTCCCTCGTCGCCCGTGGGTCCGCGACATCGGGCTGGAAAGACCTGCCGTCGAATTTGCCTGCCGAACCGGTGAGCTTGCAGCTCTGCCCGCGGACCCAGAGGCGGCCGGGAAACCGCCGCCCGAGACCGTACCGTGCCACCCCGGTGACCGCGAACCCGTTTCCTCCGGGTGGGTATCCGGGGTGACCGGTGCCGACGGGTCGGCCGTGGGTTGGTGTCATTGGAAGGTGAAGCGGGTGGCGTCGGTGGGGAAGCTGAACCAGGCCAGGGCGCGCCGTGGGGTCAGTACGTGCAGTCCGCCGCCGTCCGGGTCGTCCCAGGCGTCCGCGGTGGGCTGGTAGCCGAGGGTGTGGTACTTCTCGAACGCCGCGGCCAGCCGCGGGCCCAGCGAGTCTGCCGGTGCGCGCGTCGGTTGGGACTCGCCCTCGACGATCACGGCCTCGGTGCCGTTTTCCAGGTTGAGCGAGCAGGCCGGGTTGTGCTGCAGGTTGCGCGCGTGCCGGGTGGTGGGCGCCCCGTCGTACCAGAACCGGCCGTCCACCCAGACACCCCAGCGGGGTACGACGTGGGGCCTGCCGTCGGGCCGAACGGTGGCCAGCCAGTATGCCGTGGCGGCGATCAGACGCGTCTGGACCTCGGGCCAGGCGAGCATGCCGTCGGTGCTCGGCGGCAGGCCGTACCCGTCCGGGAACACCGGGCGATCACGGCGGGGGCCATCGGTCGGGTCGGTCATGGTTGCCGATGCTAGGCACCGGCACCGACAAAACAACCCGTCGCCGACCACCACGACAGCGAGCTACCGGGCGGACTCCCGGCCGGGCAGGGTGTAGAGGTTCCGGGTGTCGCCCGCTACCGGCGCCTGCTTCCAGAAGGTGAATCCGAGCTTGCGGCAGACGTTCTGGGAGGCGAGGTTCTCCGGGGCGATGATGGCCAGCAGTTCACCGGCATACGTCCGGCGAGCATTGGCCAGCAGCGCCCGGCTGGCCTCGGTGGCGTACCCGCGGCCCCGGCATTCCGGTACCAGCCGGTATCCCCATTCCAGCCAGGTCCTGCCCTCGAAGTCGATGTAGTCGGCGCCGGTGTATCCCACCACCAGCCCGGAGGCCAGCTCGACCACCGGCTGCTTGCCGAACGGGAGGGTCCGGCAGACAGCGACCATGTGGTCGAACCGGTCCGCGGCCGCCGCTTCGGTGCGCACCCCTGGGTGGAACACCATGAAGTCCCGGTCGCGGAAGAGCCCGACGAACCGGTCCCGGTCAGCCTCCCGGGGCGGCCGCACCAGCAGCCGCGCGGTCGTCACCGCATCCAGATCCGAGCCGGTCACACATCCTCCCGCCGTCCACCCTGCCGCACCGCGGTGCGCGTAGTCGGCGTTTTGTCGGTGCCCGGTGGCATGGTGGCCGGATGCCGTTACAGAACAGGGTGCTGCCCAGCCAGGAGATCGTGGCCGAGCCGGCGCGCGGGTTGCTGATGGGCAACCGGGGCTGCCTGCACGGCACCGGCCGCGAGCTGGGCGTGTCGAGGTGGCGGTCGAAGCTGTGGATCTGCTGCGTCCTGCGCTGGCGGGACGTCCGGCGCAACCCGATGCCGCCGGGCCGGTGGACCGCGCTGTTCTTCCTGGACGAGGCGACCGCGCTGGCCGCCGGCCACCGCCCGTGCGCGTACTGCCGGCTCGCCGACTACCGCGCCTTCACCGAGGCCTGGCGCACCGCGCACCAGCTCGCCGAGCGGCCCAAGGCGGGGGAGATGGATACCCGGCTGCATGCCGAGCGGGTCGAGTCCCGCACCCGACGGCAGGTCACCCGCCCGGCCCGGGCCGGTGATCTGCCCGACGGGGTGATCGTGGCGCATCGGGGCGACCTCGGCCTGCTGCTGGCCGGGCGCCTACTTCCCTGGTCGCTGGCCGGGTACGGGGCGGCCCGGCCGCTGCCCGCCGGCGAGCAGGTCGAGCTGCTCACCCCGCCGGCCAGCACCGCCGCGCTGGCCGCCGGCTACCGTCCCCTGCTGCACCCGTCGGCCGGCCCGGCCCCGGCCGGCCACCGCATCCTTGCCCCACCGCCGCCGGGGTAGCAGCGGCCAGGCCCAGCGCCCGGCGGCGCGACGTCCGCGGTGCGTCGAGGATCCCGGTGGTCAGGTACGCGGCGGACAGCGGTGACGGGACCCACGGCAGCGGTGACGCAACCGGCCCCGGCCGGGCACCGAGCGCCGCCGCCGCCTACCTCGGCGGCGGCGTCTGTACCGGACCGGCCGGACGGGCCCCGCCGGCGCTCCGCCTCGGCCCGCGACCGCTGGCTGACGATCAGTCGTCGGATCGCCCACGGGATCCCGCCGCGGGCGTCGACCGACTCGCCGGGGACGCTACTGCGTGGGGTACTGGCCGGGCGGGGCCGGCGGCGTCGTGCCCGGGTACTGCCCGGCCTGGTACTGCTGTGCCGGCGGGTACTGCTGCGCCGGCGGCGGGTACTGACCGGCCGGGTACTGCTCGGCGGGCGGGGGGTACTGGCCGGCCGGGTACTGCGCGGTCGGGTACTGGCCGGTCGGAGCCTGCGGGGGCGCGCCGGCGTACTGGCCGGTCGGGTACTGCCCGGCCTGGTACTGGCCGCCCGCGTACTGCCCGCCCGCGTACTGGCCCGGGTACTGGCCGCCCGGGAACTGGCCGCCGGCGGCCGCCGCCCGCCAGGAGTTGTTGAGTCCGGTCTGCATGTAGGCGTACATGGCCGGCGAGAAGATCAGGTAGAGGACCAGCCCGAGCCAGCCGTTGAGCACATCGCCGCCGCCGACCAGTTTCTGCGTCGCCTGGATGCGCTGGAACGTGTGCACCAACGAGATGACCGCCGGCACGATGACCAGTGCGCCGAGAGTCATGGCGAGCAGGGACTTGCCGGGGTTGTCACCGAGCTCGTCGCTCTTGCCCCGCGCGCGGCCCAGCGAGGCCATCTCCTTGTTGATCTTGTAGTACCAGACGAAGTAATAGATGCCGACGGTGACGAGCGGGAGCAGCACGATCGCCCACGGCGAGCGGATCTTCGGGCGGTAGTCGAGATCGGGAATTGCAACTTCTTCAGCCATGGCCTCTCCTCGGTGATGGTGGGCGACCCGTGATGCTCGGGTCGCCGGGTGCACGGCAGGAGAGCGAACCCTGGACGTCGCCGGCCGTAGCCCTTCCGCGCAGCAGGTCACCACGGCAAGCCGCACGGACAGAGTACGGGTCATCGACTCGTGTTGCGGGCGTTTCGGGCAGATCTGACCGACCGACATGTCAGTCCGGCAGATCGGCCGACCGACGCCGGTGACCGCGCGGCTGACGTCCGGCGGCGTTCAGCGCGGCACCGGCCAACCTCAGGGGGCGTCGACCTGATCCTGCCGCGCTAGGCGGTCGGCTGGGCGCGGCCGGCCGGCCAGCAGGCCGTCGGGATGTGCCCGGCCGGGTCGCTGGGTAGTCTCCGCCGGACGAACGGAACAGCAGGGCTGATCGCGGATGGGGCGTGGGTGCGGATGCGGCGAGGGACGGTGGCGAGGCGCCGATCGGTCGGCGGGTTGCTGGTGGCGGCGCTGTCAGTGCTGCCGGTGCTGGCCGCGCAGCCGGCAGTCGCGGCACCGGCCCGGCCCGCGGCGGCGATCGGCTGGCAGGCGTGCCCGGACCTGCCGCGCCTGCAGTGCGCCACCGTGGCGGTCCCGCTGGACTGGGCCCGCCCGGCGGGCGCCACGATCGACATCGCGCTGGTTCGCCGGCCGGCCGACGACCCGGCGCACCGGGTCGGGTCGCTGGTGATCAACCCCGGCGGTCCGGGCGGCTCCGGGGTCGGGATCGTGAAGGCGTTGGAATTCGTCCCGGACCTGTTCCCGGCCGGGATCGAGCAGCGGTTCGACCTGGTCGGGTTCGACCCGCGTGGGGTCGGCGAGAGCACCGCGGTCCACTGTGGACTTCCGGTCTTCGACCCCGCCGTCTCGCAGTTCCCCAGCGACGAGGCCGGGTTCCGCCGGCTGGTCGCGCGCAACCGGGCGCTGGGTGCCAGCTGCCGGGCCGCCACCGGGCCCCTACTGTCGCATGTGGACACCACCAGCGCGGCGCGGGACATCGAGGTGATCCGGGCCGGGCTCGGCGAGGGCAAGCTGAACTTCCTCGGCCTGTCCTACGGGTCGATGCTCGGCACCGCGTACGCCGAGCTGTTCCCGCGGCAGATCCGGGCGATGGCTCTGGACGGCGCGGTGGACCACTCGCTGACCGAGCCGGCCATGCTGGCCACCGAGGCGGCGGCGGCCGAGGACGAGTTCAACCGGTTCGCCCGCTGGTGCCGGCAGGAGCCGTCCTGCCCGCTGGCCGGCCAGGACGTCGCCGGCGTCTACGACCGGCTGGTCGCCGCGGCGAACCGCAGCCCCATCCCGGCCGCCGCGGCCGGCCGCACCGTCACCGGCGAGGAGATCCAGGCCAACACCCAGGGCCTGCTGCTGTTCAAGGACCCCGGCGTGCTCAGCGGCGGCTGGCTCGGTCTGGCCGCCGCCATCGTCAAGGCCCAGGCCGGCGACGCGTCGGACTTCGTCACCCCGGGCGACACCGGCGCCGCGTTGGCCATCGAGTGCCAGGACTTCCCGGCCGAGTCGCGGTCCTTCGCCGACCTGGCCGCCCGCGAGCGGCTGGCTCGCGCGGTCTCCCCGCACCTGGGCGGCTCGGTGCAGACCTGGACGATCCTGGCCGGCTGCATCGGCTGGCCGGAGCCGGTGGCCAACCCGCCGCACCGCGCCCGGGTGCGGCAGGCACCGCCGACCCTCCTCGTCAACGCCACCCACGACCCGTCCACCTCGTACGTGTGGGCGCTGAGCCTGCACGCCCAGATACCGCGCAGCACGCTGCTGACCCGCCTCGGCGACGGGCACACCTCGGCGCTCACCTCGCCGTGCGCCCGTGCCGCGATCGACGCCTACCTGATCGACCGGTCGCTGCCCCGCCCCGGCACGACCTGCACCTGACCGGCTGGCACTGCGCCGCGAGCACCGGGACCGGGGCCCGGCTCGCGGCGCTGGCCGGGCAGCTGGACGCACCGGACCGGAGAATCGACAGCTACCGGCGCGGGCAGCGCCGTGCGGAGGAGATCGCATGAGTGTTCGCACCGTGGCACTGGGCGGCCAGGGACTCGTCGTGTCCGCGCAGGGGCTCGGCTGCATGGGGATGAGCTGGGCGTACGGCGGGCCGGAGGGCCGGGACGACGCGGAGTCCACCGCCACCATCCACGCGGCGCTGGACCTGGGCGTGACGTTCCTGGACACCTCGGACATCTACGGCCCGTACACCAATGAGGAACTGGTGGGCGCGGCGATCGCCGGCCGCCGGGACGAGGTTGTGCTGGCGACGAAGTTCGGCATCGTGCCGGACCCGCAGGCGCCCACCGACGTGAGCCGCCGGTGGTTCGACGGCCGGCCGGAGTACGTCCGGCAGGCGATCGACGCGTCGCTGGGCCGGCTCGGCCTCGACCACGTCGACCTGTACTACCAGCACCGGCCGGACCCGGCTGTGCCGATCGAGGAGACCGTCGGCGCGATGGCCGAACTGGTCGGCGCCGGCAAGGTCCGCTACCTCGGGCTGTCCGAAGTGGACGCTGAGCTGCTGGAGCGGGCGCACGCGGTGCACCCGATCACCGCCGTGCAGGGCGAGTACTCGCTGTGGAGCCGGGACGTGGCGGCGGTGCTGCCGACACTGCGCCGCCTCGGCATCGGCCTGGTGGCCTACTCCCCGCTCGGCCGCGGGTTCCTGACCGGCACGATCCGCTCCGCCGACGACCCGCCCGCGGGCGACTGGCGGCACACCAACCCGCGGTTCAGCACCGACGCGCTCGCGGCGAACAGCCGGATCGCCGACGCGGTCCGGGACGTCGCGGTGTCGATCGGCGCCACCCCGGCCCAGGTCGCGCTCGCCTGGGTCGGCAGCCGCGGTAAGGACATCGTCGCGATCCCCGGCACCCGCCGCCGGGACCGGCTGGCGGAGAACGTGGCCGCGCTGGACGTCACGCTCACCCCGGCCGACCTGGAAGCGCTCGAGCCGCTCGGCGACGCGGTCACCGGCAACCGCTACTGAGCCCGGCCGGCGCGCCGCGGCGCTGGTCGGTACACGGCACCCCATCGGTACAGACATCCGATGTCAGTGCGACGATTCTCCGCGACATCGGACGACAACGCCCGTTTACAGTCTTGACAGCCGGGTTGTCGTTGCTACGTTGGCGCTACACATCCCATCTTTCCGGCGACCGCACTGGGAAGGTCACGATGCTCGAGAAGGCCCGCCGTGGTGCCGCGCTCAGCCTCCTCACCGCGCTCTGCCTGCTGATGTCCGGGCTGGTGGTGAGCACCCCGGCCCGGGCGGAGATGCTGCAGCCGCGCCAGCAGTGGCTGCGCGACTCGACCGCCGGCCTGTTCCTGCACTGGGGCATGGCCACCGCGCCCGGCTACAAGGACTGCGCCGCCTGGGAGAAGGCGATCACCGACGGCGGCTGGACGCCGGACTACTGGGTGAACGAGGGCCTGAAGCTGCATGTGCAGTACCTGGTGCTGGCGTCGTTCCACAGCCGGCTGGGATACGGCCGCGCCTGGCCGTCGGCGATCCCGGGCTCGTGCAGCACGAAGCGGGACTTCCTCGGCGAGCTGATCGCGGCGGCGAAGCCGAAGGGCCTGAAGGTCATCCTCTACATGACCGACGACCCGCAGTGGTACTGGGAGGGCTGGCAGCCGACCAAGCCGGCCGACCCGACCGACCCGGCCGACCTGGCGAAGCCGAGCTGGCTGGACTCCACGGCGTACTCGGCCTACAAGCACAAGGACGTGAACCTGCACACCCGGCCGGGCTTCGGCGAGTACAGCTACGACAACTTCGTCGAGGTGATGGAGAACTACCCGGACCTGTCCGGCTTCTGGATCGACAACGACAACCAGTTCTGGGAGCAGAACGGGCTGTACGAGCGGATCCGGGTCCGGCGTCCAACGTGGACACTGAGCAACAACAACGAAGACACCCCGATCATGGACATGATCAGCCACGAGCAGAAGGTCGGCATGACGCCGGCCTACGACTACCCGCAGGCGGTCTGGACGCCGATGCCGCGGCTGACCGAGGGCGAGTGGAAGCTGCCGACCACCGGCAACTGGTGGTACGACGGCCATGACGGGCCGGTCGACTACCCGGTCACGATGGGCCGGATCGTGACCAACGCCGGTTCCTCGATCAAGTCGCTGATGGCCGAGACCGCGATGGTCAACGGCCGGTTCCCGCCGAAACAGGAAGCGTTCAACAACTTCGCACAGTCCTATCTGGACGAGATCTGGCCGTCGATCCACGGCGTCGAGGGCGGCGGCTACATGTACGGCGGGCTCATCCCCGGCTTCTGGAACGACGGCGCGCACGGCACCACCACGGTCAGCAAGACCGACCCGGACCTGCACTACGTGCACGTGCTGACCAAGCCGGCCACCGCCAGTTGGATCACCCTGCGGGACAACGGCTACCGGGTGACCGGCGTGACCGACCTCCGCACCGGCCGGCGGATGAGCTTCACCCAGGCCAGCGGGCGGCTCACCATCGCGGGCATCACCAGTTGGGACACCTACGACACCGTGTTCCGGGTGGACACCGCCGGCCGGGTCGGCGGGTACCTGCCGGGCACGGCGCGGGCGACCGCGTCGGCGTCGGCGAGCGGCTTCCCGGCCCGCAACCTGGTCGACGGCGACTACCTGACCTACTGGGACAGCCATGGCACGCTGCCCGTCTCGATCACCCTGGACCTCGGCGCGCCGCGCAAGCTGAGCTACCTGGCGATCAACCAGCGGGAGTGGTCGCCCACCTACAACCGGGAGACCTTCGGCCGGGTCGAGGACTCCGCCCGGATCAAGGACTACCGCGTCTCGGTCAGCGCCGACGGCGTCACCTGGGGTGAGCCGGTGGCCAGCGGCGTCATGCCGAGCGCGCGCGGCGTGCAGTTCATCGACCTGGTGCTCAAGCAACACCCGCGGTATGTGCGGCTGGACGTGGCGACCACCTGGGCGGCGGCCAGCGTGCCGCGGTTCTACCAGCAGTTGCAGATCGACGAGATGTGGGCCGGCTGGGGCAACGCGGCGCCGGCGGCGCCCGGCGCGGCGACCACGTACGACCCGACTTGGGCCAAGGTTCGGTGATTCGGGGGCTGGCGCGTCTGTGACCTGCGGGTTCGCCCTGGCGGGCACGCACTAAGTGGGTGGTTCTAGGCTGCCGGGTTGTGGCGTATGTCCGGACGGTGCGGACGGCGTCGGGGGCGCGGGCGGTGCAGATCGTGCATTCGCAGCGTCGGGGGTCGCGCGACATCGAGCACATCGGCTCGGCGCACACCGACGCGGACCTGGAGCTACTCAAGGCGGTTGCCGCCCAGCGGCTGGCCGCCGGGCAGGGCGAGCTGGACCTGCGGATGCCGGGCGGCCCGGCCAACGGTGGGGCGGCGCTGCCGATCACGTCCTCGCGGATGGGGCACCTGCTTGACGCGCTGGCCTGCGGCTACGACGCGCTCGGGTTCGCCGCGGCGACCGGGCGCGATGAGGTGTTCCGGGCGCTGGTGCTGGCGCGGATCATCGAGCCGACTTCCAAGCTGGACTCCCTGCGGGTGCTGGAAGAAGCCGGCATGGACCCGCCGTCCTACCGGACGGTCAAACGCCGGCTACGCCTCTACGCCGGCGCCGACGGCGACACCGCCGAGGCCAGCGAGGCGGCGCCTGTCGATGCTGCTGGTGGCCGGTGGCGGGCACGGCTGGCCCGTGCCTGCGCCGATCACGTCCGGCTCGGCCCGGCGACGCTGCTGCTCTACGACGTGACCACGCTCTACTTCGAGACCGACACCGGCGACGGGTTCCGCGAGCCGGGGTTCAGCAAGGAACGGCGGCTGGAGCCACAGGTCACCGTCGGCCTGCTCACCGACGCCGCCGGGTTCCCGCTGATGGTGCACGCGTTCGAAGGCAACAAGGCCGAGACCACCACCATGCTCCCGGTCCTGACCGCGTTTCTGGCCGAACACGACCTGGCGCAGGTGACCGTCGTCGCGGATGCCGGCATGGTGTCGGAGGCGAACAAGCGTGGCATCGAGGCGGCCGGGCTGTCGTTCATCCTCGGCGCTCGCCTGCCCGACATCCCCTATGTCGTCGGCCAGTGGCGCAAGGCCCATCCCGGCGAGCAGATCGGTGACGGGCAGGTGTTCGTCCAGCCCTGGCCCGCCGGCCCGGCCGACAAGCGGCGCGACCACACCTTCATCTACTCCTACCGCGCCGACCGGGCCCGCCGCACCCTGCGCGGGATCGACCAGCAGGTCACCAAAGCTGAAAACGCCGTCGCCGGCAAGACCCCGGTCAAGCGGAACCGCTACGTACGCCTGACCGGCGCCACCAAGACCGTCGACCGGGCACTGGAGACCAAGAACCGCGCCCTGGCCGGGATCAAGGGCTACGTCACCAACCTGCCCAACCCCGACCCCCAGCAGGTCATCGCCGCCTACAGCCGCCTGCTCAACGTCGAGCACAGCTTCCGGATGAGCAAGACCGACCTCGCCGCCCGACCCATCTACCACCACACCCGCGAGTCCATCGAGGCCCACCTGACCATCGTGTTCGCCGCCCTCGCCCTCAGCCGCTGGATCGAGAACACCACCGGCTGGTCGACCCGCAAGTTCGTCACCACCACCCGCCGCTACCGCACCATCACCATCCAAGCTGGCGACCACACCATCACAGCCGCCGACCCCCTCCCCACCGAGCTTCAAGCCGCACTCGACGCCATCCACGGCACGCACTAAATGGCCCAAGTCGGGTTCTACCAGCAGTTGCAGATCGACGAGATGTGGGCCGGCTGGGGCAACGCGGCGCCGGCGGCGCCCGGCGCGGCGACCACGTACGAGGCGGAGAGCGGCACGGTCTCCGGGTTCGCGCAGGTCGTCGGCTGCACCACCTGCTCCGGCGGCGCCAAGGTGGCCAGCATCGGCAACGACACCGGCAACGACGTGACGATCAAGGTCGCCGCCGGCGCCGGTGGCGACTACCTGCTGACCGCGGTCGGCGCCGCGGCCGGCACGCTGTCCTGGACGGTCAGCGTCGACCGGGCCGCCACGATGTCGGTGCCACTGACCGGCAGCGGCGCGTCGTCCCCGCTGCTGGGCCGATCCGTGCCGCTGCACCTGCACGCCGGCACCAACACCCTGACGTTCGGCAACGACACCGCCTACGCCCCGGACCTGGACAAGATCACCCTGAGCCCGCTGGACTGATGCGCACCTGCGGCAGGTCGGGACGGCGTCAGGCCCAGCCTGCAACCTGGTCGTCATCGAGTCGGGCGAGAGCCGGTGGTGTTCCGAAGTCGAGGAAGTACCGCGTTCCGTTGTCGTATGCGGTCAGTTGCCGCCCAGCGATGAGCGCCGGGAGGATCTCGGCGTACAGGTCAGAGGCATCGTGAGAGAGGTGTGGGGCAAGCAGGGCCTTGGTGAGCAGGAGGACGCCGGTGCTGCTGCCGCGCCATGCGTAGGCCGGCGGCGGTGCCGGCGGTGGCTTCGCTTCGAGCGTGGCGAGAACCGTGCCGTCGGAGGCGACGTACCAGGCATCGAGGTTGGGCGCGTCCGGTCGGTGGGTGAGCACGATGACCGCGCTGCCGTCATTCTGTTGGCTGTACGCGAGCAGCCCGGGTAGGTCAATATCGAGGATCGTGTCGCCGTTCCAGAGGACGAATGGCGCGTCAGGTAGGGCGTCGAGGCAGCGCATGAGGTCGGCGCCGGTGCCGCGCTGGTCGGTGTGGACGAACCGCAGGTCTGCCGAGGACGGGTGGCTGGCGAAGTGGTCGAGGATCCTGTCCGCGTGGTGGTGGACGGCCACGACGACCGGGAACAGGCCGGCGTTGAGCAGCCGTCCAGTGAGGTGTTCGAGGTAGGGCCGGCCGGCGACCGGGATCATCGTCTTGGGTATCTGGGCGCCCAGGGCTCCGAGCCGGCTCCCGGGGCCGGCGGCGAGCACGACGGCCGCGGTCATTGCGGATCGCCTCGTAGCAGCGCTTCGCGTCGGGCCACGAAGGCGTCGTGGCTGTCGGTGCTGGTCGGATCGCAGTGGGCGCGCCGGTACAGCTCGAAGGTCATGACCTGGATTTCAGTGATACCGAATGGGGCCTTGCGGTTGAGGTGGATCGCTTGGTCGTAGCGGTCAGTGGTGGCCGCGGACAGGCCGGCGTGGTCGCGGCGGCGGTAGTCGCGCCACGGTTCGAACTGGAGCGCGCCGTGCCGCAGCAGAAGTTCGGCCGGCGCCGGGGCGGACCACAGACCGGTGCAGAGGTTCGCCACGGTCTCGAGCGCTTGCTCGGTCGCGACGACGAGCCGGTAGCCCCAGACGTCGAGCATTACCCGCAGCGGTTCCCCGAAGCGGCGCATCTTGGCGATGACGGCCTCGGGGTCTTTCAACCGTGCTGAGACGAGGACGGTGGTCGGCTCGATGTCCCCGCGGCCGATCGCCAGGTCGGGCCGCTCGATGGGAGTGACCGCCGGGTAGCCGTTTGTGGCGAGGTGGCCGGCGAGGCCGGCCAGCCCGGATTGGAGCTCTGATTCCCACTCGGGTTTCCGGGCGGTGAGGTAGTCCAAGACCCGGACGTAGTCGTCCTCGGTGACAGGTGACAGGTCGGGCAGGTCAGACACGGGCTACTCCTCGGCCGCGGTAGATGCGCCGGCCGCTGACCAGCCGACAGTGGGCGGGTTGGTGTTCGGCCAGCTCATCAACACTGCGATAGGCGAGGGTCAAGACGGTTCGCGGTCCGGACGCCGAGGCGCCGGCACCCGAGTGATAGAGCTGGCCGTGCATGAGAACGGCGTCTCCGGCCCGCGTCGGCACGGGCAGCGCCTGCTCCCGCAGGCTCGAATAGGTCGCTGACTCGTCCAGCCAGGTGCCGCCGTTGTTCGGTTGACCGGTGGACGGCCACAGGTGGCTGCCGGGCACCAGTCGGGTCGCCGCCGCAAGGTCGGCGCAGTCGGACAGGTAGATCAGCACAGTCAGGATGCTCCGGCTCCACTGCAGGACGTCCCGATGCAGCCGGTCGGTTGCCGGTAGGCGGTAGGTGCTCAGGTGGTTGTGACGGTTTTCGACCAAGTCGATGTCGGGACCGAGGACCTGCTCTAGAACATCGACCAGTCGGTCCGACGTCGCAACATCCAGAATCGCCTCGTGCATGGACACGGCATTGTCGATCCGGGCTCGATCCGGGCGTCGCGTCACGTTCGCGGACGAGGACAGCTCAACGATCTGGTCCGTCACATCCCGCAGGTGGCTGGACTCCTCCGGATCGAGCACGTCGGGGATCTTGAGGAAGCCGGCAATGTGGAAGAAGGCGATGGGCGCGCTCAACGTTCCTCCTCGTTCGAACTCAACGGGGCCTCTCCGCCAGCGGGCGAGCCCACGGGCGTCCGGCCGGCCCAGGTCTGGTGCGACGGCCTCCCGCCGGATGTCGAGCTTCGCCGACCAGGTGGGGCGGCAGCGACCGCCGGTGGCTGAGAGGCTGGGCGCTGCCTGCCCGAAGTGTGGAGTCGCAGCGCTGCCTATGCTAGGTCATGGAAGTAGGCATGTTTTTCATCATCCGCTTATACACGACGGGCGGATATGGTCCGCCTCGGGGAGTCGGCGAAAGGAGCGGTAGCTTGTTGTGACGTCGAAGCATGCAGGGTGGGAGCCAGTCCGACTGAGAGAGTGGCGGACTGCGTACGGGCTCAGTTTGGCTGGAGCGGCGGAGCGTCTTCGAGAAGTCATCCACAAGACACCCTATCTGCCGGACCTCTCGCCGAATTTCCAAACGTTGTGGCGCCATGAGCGGGGTGACGTGTACCCAGGCCCGCATTATCGCCGCGCGTATTGCCTCATGTACGGAGCGCATGAGGTTCAACTCGGGTTCCGATCGCAGTTACCTGGCGAAGAGACTGGCGCTGGGACGGTCCCCACGCCAGCGACCGGAGAGGAACCGCGAGAATTGCACCGGCGAGATTTCCTTTCCGTGGTTGCGGTAGCCGCGGCGGCGGCAACGGAGTCAGGCACTGCCTGCCGGGGTGGTAGCTCCGACGAAGTTATCTGCATGCAAGAGCTGGCGCTGGCGATGTGCCACCAGCGGACCCTGCGGATACATCGGTCGGAGTTGCCGGACGACGTAGCCGAATACATCCGCGTCAAGGACTACGGGAGTGCGGCCACCCTGAAGGATCACAGCTTCCTGAGGATCGATCTGCACGGGAATTACCACTTCGCCCACCGTTCCTTGGTCGACTATTTCGTCGCGCAGGGGATGTTCGCGGAGATCCAGGTAGCCAAATCCGGCAGGCTGGCCGGCGTTCAGACCACGCACGATACCGACCAGATCGTGAAGGACCTCGTCAGCGAGGACAGGGCCACGATCCCGACGCTACGGCACTGGCTGTACGACTCACCGGAGCCCCTCCTCAGGGTCAACAGTGCCGGAATCCTGGCCAAGCTCGGTGACCCCGTGGTCGGCGACGATGTAGTACGCGCACTCCGCCAAGACAGCGAGGCGCGACACCTCTATCTGACGGCGATCATTGCCCGCGTGCTGGCCATCGAGTGGACTTCCGCCGCGCAACTTGCCGACGAAATCGACCCGACCGGCGGAACAGGCGTCGAACAACGACGGTCCGACACGTTGACACGGCTGGCATTCTATCTCGTCCAAGAGGTCCACAACCGCTCAGACATCGTCGCTCGATGGTCGAGTGCTCGTGCGCTCGTCCAATTGAGCGATAACTCTCCCCAGCATGTCGGCCAAGTCCTCGGTGAAGCACTGAAAGTTGAAGCCTCACCGGAGACGCGACAAGCCATAGCCGACGCTCTCCACCGAAAGGAATAGCCCACGTGCTAATTGTCAACGTCAAGCCGGGCGAGGAAGTCATGGCCGTCCTCACGGAGCGGCTAGCCGAAGCGGCCGTCGTCAGTGGGGCGATCGCGTCGGTGATCGGCGCGGTCGACGAATGCTGCATCAGCAACATGCCCAAGCACGACGCCAAGAGCGACGTTCTGACCGAGTTCCGCCAACCTTTCGAGTTCTCCGGGACCGGAGAAGTCAAAGACGGAGTACCGCATATTCATTGTGTCCTCGGTACTGAGGGAAACACGGCTCTCTCCGGCCACCTGCACTGGGCCAAGGTCGGGACATTCTTCGTCAACATCTACGTACTGCCCGAGTTCAGTCCTCCGCCTCCGTCGGCGACCGCCGGCTAGCACCAGCCCACCCAGTACCCAGCCGGCGACCACGGCCTGGCCGAGGCGGCCCGGAGGACGGTCGGCTGTTGGCGCCGCCCGGTCCGGCCGGAGTGGCGGGGCGGCCGGCGAACCGGGGCCGGTCGGTGTCGCGGCGGCCCGTCCGCCGCCGGCGCCGGGGGCCCGGCAGCACCGGACGAACCGGCTGCCGCTGGCTGAGCGACGGCATACTGGAGCGATGCCGGACGTCATCGTCTCCGGTCCGGAACGTCGTGAGGGTCGGCGCCGGCCGCGTCCCTGGCTGATCGTGCTGGTGATCGCCGCGGCGCTGGCCGGCGCGGTCCGGTTGTGGGGCGGGGTGTCGCCGCCGGAGCCGCCCGCGCCGACCGCGCTCCCGCTGCCCACCCCGGTGACCGCGACACCGATGCCGGCGCCGACGCCGACCGGGCGGCCGGCCACCTTCCGGCTGGCCGGCCGGCCCGGCAGTTGGCCGCCGGGACTGCGGGTGCTCATCCCCGGCGAGTTCGGCGACACCGGCCGCGACGCGGGGCCGGCGGTCGTGGCCGGCGCCGGCCAGGTCCGGACGGTGCCCGGGTTCGGCTCGTCCGGCCCGGACCGGTGGGTGACGATCCAGCGGCTGCCGACCGCGACCGCGTTCATCGTCCAGGACGGCAAGCACCCCACCACACCCGCGATGGTCCGGCCGGACCACGGCCCGGCGGTGCGGCTCGGCGCCGGCCTGGACACCGTGGTCGCCGCGCAGGGCGGTGGCTTCATCGCGGCCGACAGCGGCTGGACCCACCTCCCGGGCCGGCTGGCCAGCTACACGCCGACCGGGCACCTGCGCTGGGAACGCCGGCTCGAGCGCGGCACCCTCGTCCAGCGCGACACCCCGTACGGCCTGTTGGCGCAGGTCGTGGCCGATCCGCAGAGCAGCTCCACCGGCGAACTGGTGCTGCTCGACGCCCGCTCCGGACAGGTGCTGCGCCGCATCGGCGCCGCCGGCCCGATCCTGGCCAGCACCGACGAGAAGGTGGCCTGGATTCCGGCCGGCTGCGACGCCTCGCCCGGGCACTGCCAGCTGGCCGTGACCGACCTGCGGACCGGGCAGCAGCGGCGGTACGGCGTGCCGGGCGGCTGGGCGCCAGCTACCGCGGCGTTCTCGCCGAACGGGTCCATGCTGGCCCTGGGATTCGCCGGCCAGCACGACTTCGTGGCCCGGGGCGACCCGGACGGCTACGTGTCGGTGCTGTCGCTGGTCACCGACCAGTTCGAGCGGATGCCCGGGCTGACCATGCGCGCCAAGCAGGCGCCGGCGCTGGGCTGGGACGCCGGCGGCGAACTCATCCTCGGCGTGGACGTCGACGACAAGTACGACCTGCTGCTGCGGTGGCGTCCCGGCCTGCCCGGCCCGATCGTGCTGCCGGGCAAGCTGCCCCGGTCCACCGCCGTCATCTACCTGGCCGTGCTCCCCGGATGACCGCGGCTCCGCGGCCTCCGACAGTGCGAGTCCGGTAACCGCCCGCGCTTCGACGCCCGGGCGGTGCCCGGGCGTCGAAGCGGTGCGGTCCTCGGTGCGGCCGGCTGGCCGGTGCTGCCAGCGGGTCGCCCTCGGTCAGGCCAGGGCCCGGCGGTTGGTGACCGCGGTGCCGGCCAGGATGGCGGTGATGACCCAGGCGGCGAGTAGGGCGATGTGTGCGCTGGCGGTGCCCTGCCGGCTGATCAGGTCGGCCATGTTCTGCAGCGGGTCGGCGTGGTCGGCCCAGGTGGGCTTGACGGCGCGCAGCAGGTTCATGGCGACCAGCAGCAGGACGTAGGTGCCGGTCAGTGCCGCCGGTGCGTTGGCGACCGCCGCACCGATGCCGGCGCCGAGCGCGGTCATCGCCGCGCCGGTGCCGATCACGGCGAGCACGGCTGCCCCGGTGCCGGCCCAGGAGAACGCGGACCCGGCGGCGACGGCGGCGACGGCGAGGGTGCTGCCGGCGACCACCGCCGAGATCGCCGCGCCGAGCAGGGCCATGCCGGCGTACTTGGCGATCAGCACCCGGTGCCGGCGGGGGACGGTGAGGAATGTGGTCTGCACGGTGTGATGGGTCCATTCGCCGGCGGTGGCGAGCACGCCGACCGCCAGCGTCAGCATCGCCACGAGCGTGCCGAAGACGGCGAGCATCTCGGCGGCGGACGGGATCTTCTGGCCCAGCGCGAAGATGATGCCCACCGCGACGGCGGGCAGCGTGCTGGCGGCGATGGCCATGCCGAGTCCGGACCGGGTGGACAGCGACTTGCGGATCTCCAGGGCGGTCAGCCGGGCGATCGAGGGTCGCCGGCCGCGGATGGCGGGCGGCACGGTGGTGGCCGGCTCGGCCGCCGCGACCGGGCGGGTCAGCGTCGTGGTGGTCATGGTCAGGTTCTCCTTGTCGGGCGGGACGGGTCGGGTGGGACGGTCGGGCGGGACGCGGTCAGGCGGCGGTGGTCAGTTCGAAGAACAGGTCTTCGAGGCGGTGGTCGGCGGGCCGCAGTTCGGTGAGAACGTGGCCGCGGTCGGCGGCGACGACCCCGATCTGCTCGGCCGTCACGCCGCTGACCCGCAGCACCGGTTCCCGGCCGGCGGCCGGGGCGATGCGGTAGCCGGCCGCCTGCAGGTCGCCGGCGAGTGCGGGCAGGTCGCGGGCGGCGACGAGGACGTCGTCGCTGGCGAGCAGTTCGGTGATGGGTGCGTCGGCGACGACCCGGCCGCGGCCGATGACCAGCAGCCGGTCGACGGTGTGCTCGACCTCGCTGAGCAGGTGGCTGGACAGCAGGACGGTGCCGCCGCGGGCCGCGTGCCCGCGCAGCAGGGCCCGCATCCACCGGATTCCTTCGGGGTCCAGCCCGTTGGCGGGCTCGTCGAACATCAGCACCGGCGGGTCGGCCAGCAGCGCGCCGGCGATGCCGAGGCGTTGGCGCATGCCGAGCGAGTAGGCGCCGATCCGCCGCCGCGCCGCGTCGGTGAGGTCGACCTGTTCGAGTACCTCGTCCACCCGCCGGGCCGGCACGCCGATGGTGTCGGCCAGGATGCGCAGGTGCGCCCGGGCGGTTCGGCCCGGGTGCACCGCGCCGGCGTCCAGCAGCGTGCCCATCACGGCCGCGGGGTTCGGCTGGTCGGCATAGCGGCGGCCGTCGACCAGCGCCGCGCCCGAGGTCGCCGGGATCAGCCCGGTGATCATCCGCATGGTGGTGGTCTTGCCGGCGCCGTTGGGGCCGAGGAAGCCGGTGATGGTGCCGGGTTCAAGGGTGAAGCTGACGTCGTCGACGACGGTGCGCCGGTCGTACCGCTTGGTCAGCCCGCTGACTGTGATCATCGCTTGGTCCTTCGCTGCCGGTGGTGGTTCGTCGTTGCCACTACGGTCCGCCGTGGCGCGGGTGGCCGGGTCAGCCGAAGGCGGTCAGTGTTGTCATCGAAAGTGGACAGTCCGATCCACCTTCGGTTGACCTGCGCGGGCCGCGGCAGTTCGTAGGCTGCGGGGGTGAGCTGGCGGAGCTGGTGGCGTGGCCACCGCGGCGCGGTCCTGAACGTGGCCGTCGCCGTGGGGCTGTTCGCCGTCGACTTCGTCGCCGCTGCCCTGGACGACGCGGCGCTCGGGCTGCACCTGCTGTGGGCGGCGTCCGCGCTGGCCGTCGGCGTCGCCGCGGTGCTCGTCCGCCGCCGCCGGCCGCTGCTGTTCGCGGCGGTCGTGGTGATCGCCGGCGTCAGCCGGGCCAACGTGTCCGCGGGGCTGCCGTTCGCCGGCTACGCGGTGGGTCGCTACCAGCCGCCCGGGCGGGCGCGGTGGACCGCCATCGCGGTGCTCGCGCTCGGTGCGCTCCGCCCCTGGCAGCTGACCTCCCTGGAGGCCGTCGTCGGGCACCTCACCGGGGCCGGCGTCTTCGTCCTGCTGCCCGCGGCGGTCGGCGCCTGGGTGCGGACCCGGGCCGAGCTGCTGACCGCGCTGGTCGAACGGGCCGAGCGCGCGGAGAGCGAACAGCAGACTGCGCGCCCGCGAGGCGGTGCTGTCCGAACGGACCCGCATCGCGCAGGAGATGCACGACGTCGTCGGCCACCGGGTCAGCCTGATGGTGCTGCAGGCCGGGGCGATCGAGATGGCCAACACCGACCCGGCGAAGGTGCGGCTGCTCGCCGGTCAGGTGCAGGACGCGGGCCGGCGCGCGCTGGAGGAGCTGCGGCAGGTCGTCGGGCTGCTGCGGACCGGGGACGAGGCGAACCCGGCGCCGCTGGCCCCGCAGCCCAGCCTGGCCGACCTCGACGAGCTGCTCGCCGGCTCCCTGGACGCGGGCGTGCAGGTGGTCCTGGACCGGCGCGGCGAACCGCGCCCGCTCGACCCGACCGTCGAACGTGCTGCCTACCGGGTGGTCCAGGAGGCGCTGACGAACGCCGGCAAGCACGCCCCGGGCGCGGCCGTCTCGATCACCCTGGACTACCTGCCGGGCCAGCTGGCCGTCGCCGTCGTCAACCGGCGCGCCACCCGGCCCCCGACCGCGATGCCCAGCGGCGGGCACGGCCTGGTCGGCCTGCGCGAGCGGGTCCGCGCGGTCGGCGGCGACCTGCGCGCCGAGCCCCGCCTGGACGGCGGGTTCGCGGTGGAGGCGGTGCTGCCGGCCTGATCGTGCCGGCCCGGCGCCCGGTTCGCTCCGGCGGTTGCGACGTCCACTCCGGCGGCCGCCGCATGGCCGCGCCGGCCCGGCGCCCGGTTCGCTCCGCCGCACTGCGATGCTCATCCCGGAGGCCGCCGCATGACCGCGCGAAAGATCCGGGTACTGCTCGTCGACGACGAGGAACTCGTCCGCTTCGGGCTACGCACCGTGCTCGAGTCCGCCGGCGATATCGAGGTCGTCGGCGAAGCCTCCGACGGTGCCGCCGCCGTCGCCGCGGTCAACCAGCTGCGGCCGGACGTCGTGCTCATGGACATCCGGATGCCCCGGGTCGACGGGCTCACCGCGACCCGAACCATCCTGGCCCGCCCGGACCCGCCGAAGGTCGCGGTGCTGACCACGTTCCACCTCGACGAGTACGTCTTCGCCGCGCTGCAGGCCGGCGCCAGCGGCTTCCTGCTCAAGGACACCCCACCGCGCCAGATCGTGGCCGCGGTGCGCGCGGTCACCGATGGATCGGAGATGCTCTCGCCCGCGGTGACCCGCCGGCTCATCGCCGAATACGTCGACCGCCGCGACGACCAGCGCCGCGACCAGGCCCGTGGCCGGCTGGAAGCACTGTCTGACCGGGAACGCGAGGTACTCGTCCTGATCGGCACGGGGTTGTCCAACGCCGATGCCGCCCAGGCACTGCACATGAGCGAAGCGACCGTGAAGACCTACGTATCCAGGATGCTGACCAAACTCGGGTTCACCAACCGCACCCAGGCGGCCATCCTCGCCCACGACGCCGGCCTGCTCGACACCTAGGCCGGCAGCTTGTCGATGGAAGCCGGATTGTCGCGGATCTGTACCTGAACGGATGCTGCCGCCCGTACCGCGGCCCTCGTAGAGTTCGCAACCGTCGCTCCGCAGCCTGATCCGTACGAACGGCACATCGGCCGTCCGGTATGTGCGCGGGATGGGGCGCGGAAGGCCGAGGCTGCGATGAGAATCCTGCTGCGATCCCGGTCGGCCCGCGGGGCGGTTCTCGCCGCGGTCGTGCTGTCCACCGTGCCAGGCCAGGCCCGCGCCGAGGCGATCAGTGCCGCGCCCGCCGCTGCCGGCATCCAGCCGGCCGAATTCGCCCGGCTGGTGGCCGCGCGGCCGGCCGACTTCGGCGGGGCCTACCTCGATCCGGCCAGCGGCGGGCTGGTGGTCCAGGTGCACCGGGGTGCCCGGGCCGGGGCGGCGCGGGCGGCGCTGGCCGCGCTCACCGCGACCCGGCGGGCGGCCCGGCCGCTGACCGTGACGACCGTCGAGCACAGCTACGCGGAGCTGGCGGCGCTGCGCGACCGGGTGCCGCGGGCGGCGCCGTGGGCCGCGGCGGCCGCCCCGGTGCTGGCCGAGTGGGGGGTGGACGTGGTCCACAACCGGGTGGCGATCGGCGTCACCGCGGTCACCCCGCGGCTGCGGGCGCTGGCCCGGGCCACGTTCGGGCCGGCGGTCGAGCTGCACCGGGTCGAGCGGAGCCGGCGGGCCAGCCGGGTCAGCGACACCGCGCCGTGGTCCGGCGGCGGCGTGATCACCACCGACCTCGGCAGCTGCACCAGCGGCTTCGCCGTCCAGGACACGATCACCGGACTCATCGGCATGGTCACGGCCGGGCACTGCGCGACCGCCGGCAGCACGATCTCCAACAACGGTGTCCCGCAGGGCGTCGTGATCCAACGTGACCTGTCCGACGGCGGGCGCGACTACGCGATCTACACCGGCTCCACGTACCTGAACCGCATCTACACCGGCCCGGTCGACAGCGGGGAGACCCGGATGATCAGCGGCCTGGAGCTGATCGTCCTGGTCGGCCAGACCGGGCTGTGCTTCGTCGGTGCGGCCCGCGGCGCCAGCTGCGACACCGTGGTCACCGAGGTCGACGTCTGCGTGCGCTTCACCGACGACGTGACCACCTGCGGGTTGAACCGGGCGGCCAACACGGCCGACGTGCCGTTGACCCGACCCGGCGACAGCGGCGGGCCGGTGTACCTGCGGCACGGGGCGATCGGCGGCGTCTCCGAGACGGACACCGCGGTCGGCATCATCGTCGGCAGCAGGGGCAACACGTCCGTCTTCCACCAGGTCGGCGCCGTGCTGCCGCTCGGCTACGCGGTGCTGGTCATCCCCTGACGGAACCGGCCGGCGGCGGACGTCCGGTCCCATCCGCACCCCGGCGATCGGTGCGGATGGGTCGTTGACTGCGGGAACGGGCGGATCTACCGTCGCGGCGGCGGTATCGGGTGATATTCGGTAGCGACGGCACTCCGGTCAGCGGCAGCTGATGCGGTCGCGGAGGCGGAGTTGCCGTGCGCAAGCAGTGGGTGCCGCTCGTGGTGGCGGCGATCAGTGGCGTGATCTACGCGATGCCGGCGGCGTCCGGGCCGCCGCCCGGGACGGCGGCGGTGAGCGGGCCGGTGCCGATCTACCTCGACCGGTCGTACCCGCCGGCGGAGCGCGCGGCCGACCTGGTGTCCCGGCTGACGCTGGCCGAGAAGGCCGCGCAGATGAACAGCAGCCAGGCGGCGGCGGTCCCGCGGCTGGGCATCCAGGCGTACGGCTGGTGGAACGAGGCGGCGCACGGGGTGGCCCGGGAGGGCACGCTGGACAACGCGAACCCGCCGACGCTGGTGAACACCACCTCGTACCCGGTCGACCTGTCGCTCGGCTCCACCTGGGACCCGGCGCTGATGTACCGGGAGGCAACGGAGATCTCGGCCGAGGCGCGCGAGGTGGTCCGGGACAACACGCTGGACCTCAACTTCTACTCGCCGACCGTGAACCTGTCCCGCGACCCGCGCTGGGGCCGGAACGACGAGACGTTCAGCGAGGACCCGCTGCTCACCGCCGCGATGGCCGCCCAGTTCGTGGCCGGCATGGAGGGCAAGGCGCCGGACGGCCGGATGCTCGCCGGCAGCGGCGGCTACCTGAAGACCAGCACCACGCTCAAGCACTACGCGGCGAACAACAGCGAGTTCAACCGGCGCACCGGGTCGTCCGACATGGACGACCGGACGCTGCGGGAGTACTACACGGCCCAGTTCCGCGGCGCGGTCCGGCAGGCGCAGCCGGCCTCGATCATGAGCTCGTACAACGAGGTGAACGGGGTGCCGGCCGCGGCCGACGGGTACCTGATCGACCGGCTGGCCCGGCAGACGTTCGGCTTCGCCGGCTTCTTCACCTCGGACTGCGACGCGATCTTCGAGATCCAGGCCGGGCATCACTGGCAGCCGCCGGGCGCCCCGGCCGCGCTGGACGAGATCCAGCGGCACGCGTACGCCAACGCCGCCGGCGAGGACCTGGACTGCCAGCGCGGCTTCCACGACGACTTCAACTACGGCAACACGATCCCGACCGCGGTCGCCGACGGCATCGTCACGCCGCAGGGCCGGTACACCGAGAACGCCGTGGACATCTCGCTGCTGCGGCTGTTCACCGTCCGGATCCGGCTGGGCGAGTTCGACGGGGAGGCCGCCGTGCCGTGGGTGGCCGCGGCCCGGGCCCGGGTCGCGGCCGGCTCGTGGACCAACTCGGACGCGAACAACGCGGTCACCGAGACCCCGCCCCGGCTGGCGCTGGCCCGGGAGGCCGCCGACGCCAGCATCGTGCTGCTGAAGAACGCCGCGCGGCCGGGCACCACCCCGCTGCTGCCGCTGCGGGTGCCGGCCAGCGGTCCGTACCGGCTCGCGGTCATCGGTTCGTTCGCCAACCCGGCCAGCATGTACCTGGGCGGGTACGCCAGCGCGCAGGGGCCGGCCGGGGTGGCGAAGTCGGTCACCGGGTACGCCGGGATCAAGGCGGCGGTGCAGGCGATCGACCCGGCCGCGACGGTGGACTTCCTGCCCGGCACCACGCCCGGCAACCTGGCGCAGGTCGACCCGGCGTCGGTGGCCGCGGCGGCCGGCTACGACGCGGTGCTCGTGTACGCCGGCACCGACGCCAGCACCGCCCGGGAGGACGTCGACCGCGGCACGCTCGCGCTGCCCGGCGCGCAGGCCGAGCTGATCCGCCAGGTCGCCGCGGCGAACCCGAACACGGTCGGCTACCTGGAGACCACCGGCGAGGTGGACGTCACCAGCTTCGAGCCGCGGCTGCCGGCGCTGCTGTGGAGTTCGTACAACGGGCAGCGCAAGGGCGAGGCGCTGGCCGACGTGCTGCTCGGCGCCGCGAACCCGAGCGGGCACCTGCCGTTCACCTGGTACCGGGACGCGAGCCAGCTACCGCCGCTCGGCGACTACGCGATCCGGCCGACCGCGACCACGGCCGGCCGCACGTACATGTACTTCACCGGGCCGGTGTCGTACCCGTTCGGCCACGGCCTGAGCTACACCCGCTTCCGGATCTCCGCCCTCCGGCTGGACGGCAGCCAGCCGGACGGAGGCCGGGCCGACGGCAGCCGGACGGACGGGAGCGGGGCGGACGGCGGCCGGGCGGGCAGCGGCGGGGCGGACGGGAGCCGGCCGGGCGGGAGCGGGGCGGGCGGGAGCCCGGTCGATGCCAACGGGACGGTGCGGGCCAGCGTGGAGGTGACCAACACCGGGCCGGTCACCGGGGCCGAGGTGGTGCAGCTCTACGTGTCCACGCCGGACGCGCCGGCCGCGCGGCAGCGGCCGGCCAAGCGGCTGGCCGGCTTCGTGAAGGTGACCCTGCGGCCACACCAGACCCGGCGGGTCAGCTTCCCCGTGCACGTCCCCGACCTGGCCTTCTTCGACGAGGCGCAGCACCGGTGGCAGGTCGACACCGGCCGGTACGGCATCCAGGTCGGTACGTCCAGCGCGGACATCCGGGCCCGCGGCACGGTCACCGTCGCCGGCCGGCTGCGGCCGGTGCCCGCGGCCGTCACGGCCAAGCCGCAGCTGCCCGGTGACGCCGCGGCCGGGATCGCCGCCCGGCTGCGGTTCCCGGCCGGCAGCCGGGTGCTTCCGCAACTGGCGCTCGCCCTCACCGACGACACCCTCTCCGGCCATCTCGACAACGGCGTGGCGACGCCGCTGCCGGCCGGCGCGGTGGTGCGCTACCGGACCGACCGGCC
This sequence comes from uncultured Actinomycetota bacterium, assembly GCA_963714145.1. Taxonomy (GTDB): domain Bacteria; phylum Actinomycetota; class Actinomycetes; order Mycobacteriales; family CADCTP01; genus JBBWZH01. Next base: position 8,054,757 of record OY970235.1, read on the forward strand.
CCGGGTGGTGTCGGTCGACCAGGGCACGATCCGGACGGTCGGCCCGGGGGTGGCCACAGTGACCGCCACCGTCGAATACCGCGGCGTGACCGCGTCCACCAGCTTCGCCGTCGTGGTCAGCTGACCGGCGCCCGGGGAGCTCGACAAACATACATCCGGGACGTATGTTTCCTCCGCGGACCCGAGCCGGGGAGGACTGACGATGGCGCAGAGCGAGTCGCTGGGGGAGCGGCGGTCGGTGCCGGTGCGCGGCGGCACGATCGACTACCGGGAGCGGGGTGCCGGTCCGCCGGTGCTGTTCGTGCACGGGCTGATGGTCAACGCCGACCTGTGGCGGGCGGTGCTGCCGATGGTGGCCGAGGCGGGCTACCGCTGCCTGGCGCCGGACTGGCCGCTGGGCGCGCACCAGCGGCCGATGTCGCCGACCGCGGACCTGAGCCCGCCCGGCGTGGCCGACATGATCGAGGAGTTCCTGGCCGCGCTCGAGCTGACCGACGTCACGGTGGTGGCGAACGACACCGGCGGTGCGCTGGTGCAGTTGCTGCTGGCCCGCCGGCCGGAGCGGGTCGGCCGGGTCGTGCTGACCTCGTGTGACGCGTTCGACCAGTTCTTCCCGCCGCTGTTCCGCTACCTGCCGATATCCGCCCGGCTGCCCGGCTCGATCTGGCTGCTGGTCCAGTCGCTGCGGCTGCCCGTGGTGCGCCGGCTGCCGATCGCGTTCGGCTGGTTGACGGTGCGGCCGATGCCGGCCGAGCTGGTCGAGTCGTACCTGGCGCCGTCCCGGCGCAGCGCCGCGATCCGCCGGGACCTGCGCCGGTTCCTGCGTGGCGTGCACCGGCGGCACACGCTGGCCGCAGTCCCGGAGCTGGCCCGGTTCCCCCGGCCGGTGCTGCTGGCCTGGGGAGCCGACGACCGCGTCTTCCCGGTGTCGCTGGCCCGGCGGCTGGCCGACGTGTTCCCGGACGCGCGGCTGCAGCTGGTCCCGGGCTCCCGCACCTTCGTCCCGGAGGACCAGCCGGCCGCGCTCGGTGAGCTGATCGTCGACTTCGCCCGGTCCGTCGCCGCGCCCACGACGGACGGTGGCGAGCCGGCGGGTCCGGCGCCGGCGTAGGCAGCGGCGATGCCGCCGCGGCGCCGGCAGCAGGAGCGGGTGCAGACCACCCGGCAGGCGCTGGTCGCGGCCGGCCGGGCGCTGTTCGCCGAGCGCGGGTACGCCGAGGTCAGCGCCGATGAGGTGGTGGCGGCGGCCGGGCTGACCCGGGGCGCGCTGCGGCACCACTTCGGCGACAAGGCCGGCCTGTTCCGGGCGGTGTTCGAGCAGGTGGAGGCGGAGACGACCGGGCGGGTCGTCGCGGCGCTGGCCGCCGCCCCGCCCGGCGCTGCCGCCCCGCCCGGTGCTGCCGGCTCGTCCGGCGCTGCCGCCCCGTCCGGCGCTGCCGCCCTGCCCAGCGCTGCCGGCTCGTCCGGTGCCGCTGGCCCTGCCGGCTCGCCGGGTGCTGCCGGCCCGCCCGGCGGCGCCGGGTTCGGCGTGTTGACCGCGGGGCTGGCCGCCTTCCTGGACGCCTGCCAGGACCCGGCCGTGGTCCGGATCGCGCTCACCGACGCGCCGGCGGTGCTGGGCTGGGCCGCCTGGCGGGAGATCGAGACGGCGCACGGGCTGGGGTTGGTCGCCGGCGCGCTCGGCCAGGCGATGGACGGCGGTGTGCTCCGCCGCCAGCCGGTCGACCTGCTCGCCCGCCTCCTGCTCAGCGCGACGATCGAGGCGGCGCTGGTGATCGCGCGGGCCGCCGACCCGGCCGCCGCCCGGGCCGAGGCGGAGCAGGCCCTGCACGGGCTGCTCGCCGGCCTGCGCGCCTGACCCGAACCCGGCCCGGCCGGCCCCTGAGGTGGGGTCACCGGGTGTCGTCCGGCGCCCAGCTGACCCCGGTAAGGTGGCGAGGCGGACACACGGTACGATCCCTCGCCGATCAGGACACATCAGTTTATCTCGACCGGGGAGGATCAGCAGTGGCGGACAAGGAAAAGATCAAAGCGGCCATCCACGCGGCGTTCGACAACGCCGTTCCGGACGGTTCCGGCTACACCAAGGTCTATGCCTCCGACATGAAGCAGAAGAACTTCATCGTGTACCGGAGCACCAAGGTGTTCAACTACGCGGTGGGCTTCAAGCCGGGCGGGACGGATCTCGTGATCGTCCCGATCGACGAGAGCAACGGGACGGTCACCGCGGGCCAGCCGGTGAAGATCACCGACGCGAACCGCAGTGAGGTCAAGAAGCGCGACCTGCAGGGCCGGTTCCGCATCTCCACCAAGGACGGCCAGAGCTTCCGGCTGGCGGTCGTGCCGACGGTGCCGAAGATCGCCGCCGGGTGGTACCAGCTGCCGGTGGACCAGAAGGCGGAGTACGAGGCTTTCCAGCAGGTCAAGGAGCTGCTCACCGGCTGATGCGGCGCACCGCCAGGCCACCGGTCCGGCGCCGTACCGGCGGCCTGGCATCCGGCCCGCGCCCGCTCTCCCGCGGCGGGCGGGCCACCCGGAACCGGGCCCCGCCCGACCCGGTTCCGGACCGTCGGCTGGCTACCGGAGTACGAGTACGTCGTAGTAGTCGAGCCGGTCGACGGTCACCCGCAGCGTGCCGCGGCTACAGGAGAACGGCACCACCTTCGAGCCGGCGAAGTCGGGCGAGACCATGGTGACCCGGCGCGGGCAGGAGGCCAGGTCGGCCTGCACGCCGAACCGGGTCTGGGCGGCGATCGTCTGGTTGTAGTTGTGGTTGACCAGGTGCAGCGTCCGCGCTCCGCTGCCGCGCTGGACGAGCAGGCTCGCCGCGACGTTGCCCACCCCGACCCGTACGGCCCCGGCGCCGTAGCCGTTGCCGCGGTACAGCGATCGGTGGTCGCGGTAGAACTGGCTGTACGTCTGGAAGAAGCCCAGGATGCCGGACTGCTCCGCGGTCGGGTCGCCGACCGTGTCCTTCAGGTGGAAGGCCGGGAAAAGGCCGTTGGCGTAGGCCTCGGCGCCGAAGATCCGCCAGTAGTCCTGCTTCTCGGCCAGCGGCAGGTTCAGGTAGTTGGTCATCATGTCGTTCGGCCAGTCGATGAACACGGCCACCGGGACGTCCCCGGCGATCTGGCTGTTCGTGTTCTTCAGGTACCGGTAGTTGGCCTGCAGCGACTTGGCGCCGTTCAGGTGGCCGCCGACCACCGGCACGTAGTCGACGCCGCGGAAGTCGGGGGTCTGCTCGTCCGGATTGAACGGGTACATGCCGACGCTGTTGTAGTCCACGTACGGGAAGAGCCCGTTGGAGCTGATCAGGATCTGGTGGTGCGCCGTGCGCCTGGCGTAGGCGCGCAGTTCGTCCACCATCTCCTTCCAGTAGCGCCGGAGGTAGGTGGCGGTGAACGAGATGTCGTCGGCGTACATCCGGTTGGCCGTCACCCGTCCCCACTCGGCGGCCAGCGGGTTGGCGGCGATGAGCGGGTTGGTGTTCCAGCCGTGCGCCTGCAGGTACTTCCGGTAGTTGAAGTTGCCGGCCAGGTCGCCGGCCGGAACGTCGCCCCGGATGAGGTTGTCGTCGGTCATCCCGAAGCGGGATTTCCAGTCGGCCGCCGTGAAGCCGGGGTACTTGGCCAGCAGGTACCGGTTGAAGTCGGCGATGGTGTAGTCGTCGAAGCCCTCGTTGCCGTTGAAGCCCCACTTCAGCCCGCCGCTGAACCCGGCGTTCACCTCGTCGAAGTTGATCCCGTCCGCGCCACCGTCGACCTGGATCCGGGCCCAGTTCAGGACGTACTGCCGGTACTTCGGGTTGAAGATGTTGCCCCGGAACGCGGGGTCGGGGAAGCCGAACTCGTCATGCGGCACCGGGTTGTTGTCCGCGTCCCGGCTGGTCATGTCGTCGAAGATCGCGGCGGTGGGGAAGTCGTGGGCGAAGATGACGCTGGCCGTGCCGCTGCCCATGAACGTGATGCCCTTGTCGTGGTAGCGCGCGATCTGGCCGAAGTTGTAGTCGCCCGGTTCGTCGCCGCTGGTGGACCACTTCCCGATGGCCCGGATGGTGACGTCCGGGACCAGTTGGTAGACCTGCGGATCCTCGTCCCGCACGTCGGACTGGCTGAAGGCGAACACGGTGAAGTCGGCGGGGTTGTGGCGCGTCGACTGCCGCCCGGGATGGTCCGGGGCGGCGTGGGCCGGCTGCACCGGGAGTGCGAGTGCGAGCACGAGGGCACACACCGACGAACTCGATGCGGCGAGTTTCCGGATCATTCCATCCCCCTCAGCGCGGTGGCCGGTGCTGCCGGAGCCGGCAGGGTCAGCAGCAACGGGCCCGCGGGTGACGCGGTGCTCGGCAGGAGGGCGCGGCGGCCTGGTCGCATGGCGATGCCTTCTCGGGCGACGACTGCGTGGATACCCCCGGGAACCGGAGGCGCGGACAACGCGGTGCCGCCGCCACTGCGCGTACCTGACAATACCGGCCAGATGCCCCCGATGGACCTGATTCAGTGCGGTTATCGACATCCAGCAGCCGCTCAGCGGAGACCGGGGCTCAGGACCGCAGGTGGCGTAGCACCGCGAGGACCCGGCGGTTGTCCCCTTCAGCCGGCGGCAACCCGAACTTGTCGAAGATGCCGGCGACGTGTTTCTCGACCGCCCCGGCCGAGACGGTGAGGGCGGCCGCGATCCCGGCGTTGGACCGGCCCTCGGCCATCAGCGCGAGCACCTCGCGCTCCCGCGGGGTGAGCTGGGTCAACCCGTCGGCGCGGCTGCCGGTACCGAGCAGGTGGCTCACCACGTCGGGGTCGAGCGCGGTGCCGCCGGTGGCGACCCGGGTCACCGCGTCGATGAAGTCGGCCACGTCGGCGACCCGGTCCTTGAGCAGGTAGCCGACTCCGCCGTACCGCCGCCGGCCGCCGCGAGCAGCCGAGCCGCGTAGCTGGTCTCGATGTACTGGGAGAACACCAGCACGCCGGTGGCCGGGTGGTCGTGGCGGAGGGTCGAGGGCGGCCCGCAGCCCCTCGTCGGTGTGGGTCGGCGGCATCCGGATGTCGACGACGGCGACGTCCGGACGGTGCGCCGCCACGGCGGCGAGCAGCGCGTCGCCGTCCGCCACCGCGGCGCAGACGTCGTGACCGTGGTCGTCGAGCAGCCGGACGAGTCCCTCCCGCATCACGGCGGCGTCCTCGGCGATGACGACCGCACGGCCGGCTGTGCCGCGGCCCGGTCTCATGCGCGCAGGGGCAGCACGACGGTCGACCCGCGTCGGCCCCCCGGGCGGGCTTGCGATGTCGAGCCGACCGTCCACGGTGCGCACCCGCCGCCGGAGGCCGGACAGGCCGCCGCCGTGCGGGTCGACCCCGCCCGTGCCGTCGTCGGTCACCGAGAGAACGAGGTCGCCGTTCCGCTCGGCGGCCCGGACCGTGACCGTGTTGGCTAGCTGTGCTTCGCCGCGTTGGTCAGCAGTTCGGCGGCGCAGAAGTAGGCGATCGACTCGATCGCCGGGGGGCCGGTTCGGGAGGTCGGTGGTCAGCTCGACCGGGACGGCGCTGCCTTCGACGAGCGCGCGAGTGCCTCGGTCAACCCGCCGTCGAGCACCGGTGGGTGGATGCCCCGGGCCAGGTCGCGCAGCTCGACCAGGGCGTCCTTGGCGCCCTGGTGCGCGACGCCGACCAGCTCACGGATCTGCGGGAGGTGCGGTTCGGCCGTCGGCGTCGAGCTTCTCCGTGGCCATGCCGAGGTTCATCGCGAGCGCGGCCAACCGGATCTGGGCGCCGTCGTGCAGGTCGCGTTCGAGGCGGCGGAGCATCGCGGCCGAGTCGTCGACCGCCGACGCCCGGGACTGCTTCGAGTTCGTGCACCCGCTGCGCCAGCGCGCCCGGGCCGAGCAGACCGGCGCATCGTGGCGGTCCACCGTGGTGACGGCCCGGGTGAGCCAGGGAGCGGCCAGGATCAGGGCAGCGCCCACCGCGGGGCGCCGAACGTCCCGGCGTAGGTGCTGAGCTCGAACAGGCGGCCGGCGAACGGGGTGAGTGACCGGGACCGGGCGAGTTGCACGTTCGGCGGGATGGTTGCGGAACAGCCCCCACCACAGCGGGTAGCTCAGGTTGACCAACCCGAAGACCCAGCAGACGCGGCGTAGGCCTCCGCCATCCCGAGTGGCAGCCGAGCAGCAGGTAACCGGCCGCCCGCCAGCCGGGGCCGTCACGGAGGCCCGGCGCCGAGCCGGCCGACGGCCGCGCCCCGGCCGGAACGGGGACGGCGGTGCGACCCGTTCGCCGAGCAGTCGCGCCGCCAGCTAGCGGTGCACGGTGCCGACCTCGCGGGCGACCCAGGTCGCGGCGGCCCGAGCAGCACCAGCGAGGCAGCGACCAGCCGCCGATCGACGCGTGCTCCGGCTTCGCCGGCCCTGGCGCGAGCCGCCCACCGAGGGACAGAAGCCGAGCGCCAGCGGCCAGCACGGCGGGGCCGATCGGTACCGCGAGCACGCAGTACAACAGCTCGGCCCGGGTTCGCCGGGTGACCGGGGCGCGGACGGCGGCCCGCAATACGGCGAGACCGGCGGTCGGGCCGGACCCGTGGTCGGACGGTGCCTGCCGGCGGTCCGGGCCACCGGACCGGTCAGTGTCCACCCGCTCAGTGTCCGCCCTCACGCGTCCCGCCGGGTGAGCAGCCAGCCGCCGGCGCCGAGCACCACCGCGGCGTACAGGCTGAGCATGCCGATCCAGCCCAGGCGCCAGCATCGGGTCCTGGTCGTCGCCATCGAGTTCGCGACGATCGAGATCGGCAGGAACGGAGCCAGGCCCGGGATGATCCGCGCGATGAACTGCGCCACGACGTGGACCCCGCCGAAGAGCAGCCGATGGCGGCCGGAGTGTGCCGCACGATCGTGCCGATGCCGAGGCCGAACAGGCCGATCAGGGCGAAGCCCGTGCCGGACAGCAGCACCGCCCGCAGGAGCCCGGCTGGCCCAGGGTCGGCGCCGGGATGCCGGTGCCGCAGCGCCGCCCTCGCCGGCGAAGAACGCGAGGAACGCCGTCGGCCTCCCCGACCAGCATGCGACCGCGCCGAACACGGCGGCCTTGGCGGCCAGCAGCATCCGCCGGTCCGGGGTCGCCGCCAGCGTCGACCGGATCATGCCGGAGGAGTACTCGCTGGTCACCATCAGCACGCCCAGCACACCCCGAAGAGCAGGCCGGGGGCGATGCCCGCCGAGGCGTTGTTGGTCAGGTCGGCGGACGCGTTCCGGGTGCTGAGACCGACGGCGACGCCGATGCCGATCGCGGCGACTCCGGCGATCGCCAGGGCCACCAGGTGGACCGCAGGCTGCGCAACTTGATCCATTCCATTCGCGCCACGTGCCGGAATCGATAGTGCCCGGCCGGAACGCGCGGTGCGGTGCCGGCGGTCATCTGGCGCTCCGTTCGGATAGTGCGGCTGCCGGTCCGGCTCGCCCGATATTCGGTGCTGCCGGCGGTGAACTCGAGGAACGCGTCCTCCAGCGACGCGGCCCGGCCGAGAGTTCGGCGACCGTCGTGTCGGCCAGCAGCCGCCCGGCGCCGATGACGATCAGCCGGTCCGCGGTCAGCGCCATCTCGCTGATCAGGTGGCTGGAGACGAACACGGTCCGGCCCTCGGCGGCGAGCGAGCGCAGCAGGTCCGGATCCAGCGGATGCCCTCCGGGTCCAGGCCGTTCACCGGCTCGTCGAGCAGCAGCACGCGCGGGTCGCCGAGCAGCGCGGCGGCGATGCCGAGCCGCTGCGCCATGCCGAGCGAGAACGTGCCGGCGCGCCGGCCGGCCACGCCGGCCAGACCGACCAGGCCGAGCACCTCGTCGACCCGGGCGGCCGGGATGCCGTTGCTCGCGGCCAGCGCCAGCCAGGTGGGCGCGGGCCGACGGCCCGGGTGGAACGCCTCGCCTCGAGCAGCGCGCCGACCTCTCGCAGCGGCCAGTTCAGTTCGGCGTACCGGCGGCCGCCGATCGGTGCCGCGCCCGGGTCGGGGCGGTCCAGGCCGAGCATCATCCGCATCGTCGTGGACTTGCCGGATCCGTTCGGGCCGAGGAAGCCGGTCACCACGCCGGGCCGGACGTCGAAGCTCGAGCGCGTCGACCGCCAGCACCGGGCCATATCGCTTGGTCAGTGCACGGGCCTCGATCATCGAACCTCCGCAGCTTCCGGGCGCTACACCCGGACCGGTGGATAGCGGATTCCCGGGCGCGCTGGTCGCGGCGCGGGTTCCACCGCGAACGCTATGAGTTCCGCGGACCGCGCTGAATACGGATAACACCCGTCCGGGTACCGGGGGATTTCCCCCGGGCCCGCGCCCGGCCGGACCGGATCCGGTCCGGCCGTCGGCGGGGGCGGGGGGCCATATGATCGCCGGCGGCGACGGTGGAGGTGGGCGATGGCTGAGGCGCCTCGGGATGGCGCGGCGCGCAGGCGTGACGCGCTGGCGCGGCTGGAGAACGACGAGGACATCTGGGTCGCGTCGGCCAGCGGGGACGGCGAGCCGTATCTGGTGCCGCTGTCGTTCGTCTGGGACGGCAGGCGGCTGACGCTGGCGACGCCGGAGGCGAGCCCGACCGGGCGGAACCTGATGGCGGCCCGGCACGTGCGCCTCGGCCTCGGCCCGACCCGGGATGTGGTGATGATCGACGGCGACGTCGAGGCGTTCACCCGGGCCGCGGTGCCGGACGACGTGGCCGAGGCGTTCGCCGCCCGCCGGTGGGACGCCCGGGCGGAGTCCAAGCCGTACGGCTACTTCCTGGTCACGCCGCGGGTCGTGCAGGCCTGGCGGGAGGAGAACGAACTCCGCGGCCGGGTGATCATGCGGGACGGGGAGTGGCTGGTCTGAGCCGGGCCCCGCTGACCGCCCGTGCCGCGGTGCCGCCGGTCGGGTGCCGCCGCGGTCAGAGGCCGAGCGGGCCGCCGTCGATGGTCTCCGCCGCGGGTGGCGCGGTGAGCTGGACCGGCGCTCCGTACTCGCTGAAGTCGATCACGGAGGCGTCCGCGCCGGTCTCGACTATCTGCACCGGGACCGGCTCGCCCTTGGTGGCGACGTAGATCGTGCTGCCGGTCGACCCCTGGTCGACCACGCCGACCGTGGCGATCTCGCGGATCTGCTTCGGCTTGCCCTTGGTGAGGCTGTTCTCCGGCTTGATGAGTTCGGCCGAGATCTCGGCCGGGTTGGCGATGTCCAGCAGTGGCTTGACCTTCGCGGTCTTGACGCTCGTCTGCAGCCACTTGCCGGTCAGCTTGTCCGCGGCCGTCGCGTCGCCCAGCACGCCGACCCACAGCAGCCGGTTCGCCTTGAGGTACGCCGTCTCGCCGATGATGATCAGTTGGATCTGCAGCTTCTCGGTGCTGCCGTCCCGCCCGGCGGGAAGGGTCAGCGTGCCGGCGGCGCCGTCCTTGCCCTTGATCTTCAGGTCCAGCGAGAGTTCCTGGCCGTCGGTTCGGCCCGACCCGACAATGTGGACACTGCTGGCGTTCGTCAGCGCCGTCCGCGCCTTGGCCAGGATCTGCGCCGGCGGCAACGCGGCGACGCCGTTGTCGCGGGTCGGGACGTCCTTGCCGGTGTCGGCGGCGCCGGCCGGGCTGGCGGTTCCGCTGGTGGTCTGGCTGCAGCCACCGAGCAGCGCGACAACCGCGCCGACGACCGCGACGACTCGAACGGGGCGCACCGGAAGCCTCTCCGCCAGGGATCACGACACCAACCGGCCCAGGATGCGGCGTTACCGCCCGGCAGGACCCGGATCCGCCCGCTCGGGCGGTCATCCCCGCGCGATCGGGCGGACCCCGTCCCGGTCGGCCGCCGGTTGATCACTCAGAGTGTCGCTGGCGGGTGCAGGCACCGGGCTGTCTAGACTGTCGACCTGCGCACCATTCGTCCCAGGGAGGCCGTTGTGCCGGTCGTCGTGCGGTGTCGCCAGGCAGCTCAGGCGCTTCGGGCGCCACGCCACCCGGCCGGGAGGCTGCCGGCCCGGCTGGGCGCCCTCGCGGCGGCCACGGCCATGACCGCCGGGGTGGTGGTCGGCACCGGAGCCGGGCCCGCCGCCGCCACGCCGGCGCCGCCGCGGACCACGCACGGCCCGTGCCAGTACACCCAGACACCGGATGAGCCGGCGGCCCGGCCGGTGTCCCTGCCACCGGACCCGCGCCGGACGCCGGACCGCGGCACGGTCAAGGTGCTGCTGCGGACCAACCTGGGCGACATCCCGCTCACGCTGGACCGGGCGCAGGCGCCCTGCACGGTGCAGAGCTTCGTGCACCTGACCAGGAACCGGTTCTACGACCGCACGATCTGCCACCGGCTCACCGCGTACCCCACGCTGAAGGTGCTGCAGTGCGGCGACCCGTCCGGCACCGGCGAGGGTGGCCCCGGCTACCGCTACAAGGACGAACTGCCCACCGACCTGCCGCCCGCGCCGACCGACCCGACCGGGGCACGCCGGGTCTACCCGCGCGCGGCGCTGGCGATGGCGAACGCCGGCCCGGACACCAACGGCAGCCAGTTCTTCCTCGTCTACGCCGACTCGGCGCTGCGGCCGAACTACACGATCTTCGGCTCGGTGCCCGGCCGCGGCCTGGCCACGCTGGACCGGATCGCCGCCGGCGGCGTCCAGCCGACCGCGGACGACCCGGCCCCGGTCGACGGGCCGCCAGCGCTGCCGACGCAGATCCGCAAGGCCACCATCCGGCACTGGTAGCCACCGCCGGCCGCGCACCGGCTGGAGCGCCGGCCCGGCCCCGCCGCCCGGCGGGCCCAGCCACCCGGCCGGGGCTCGCCGCGCGGGGCTACCCGCGCGGCGTTACGACAGGAGCCTGAGCCGGATCGTGTCGGGCATCGCCCGCAGCGTCCGGAGCACCTGGTCCGGGTAGTCGCAGCCGATGTCGGTCAGCACGTAGCCGAGCTCGCCGCGGGTGCTCAGCAGCTGACCCTCGATGTTCACGCCGGCGTCGGCGAGGATGCCGTTGATCGCGGCGAGCACGCCCGGGGTGTTGCGGTGCAGGTGCGCGAGCCGGTGCGTGTCGGTCTGCACGCCGAGCGCGATCGCCGGCAGGTTCACCGACAGCGAGGTGCTGCCGTGGGCGACGAAGTCGTGCAGCTTGCCGGCGACGAACTGGCCGATGTCCTGCTGCGCCTCCTCGGTGGAGCCGCCGATGTGCGGGGTGAGGATGACGTTCGGCAGCCCGCGCAGGGCGGAGACGAACTCGTCGCCGCGGCCGTCCGGCTCGTCCGGGAAGACGTCGACCGCGGCGCCGGCCAGGTGCCCGCTCGCCAGGTGCTGGCGCAGCGCGCCGTGGTCGACCACGAACCCGCGGGACAGGTTCAGGAACAGGCTGCCGGCCCGCATCCGGGCGAACTGCTCCGCGCCGAACAGCTGCTCGTTGCCGGGCCGGCCGTCCACGTGCAGGGTCACGATGTCGGCGGACTCGAGCAGCTCGTCCAGCGAGGCGCAGCGGCGGGCGTTGCCGAGGGCGAGCTTGTCGGCGGTGTCGTAGAACACCACGCTCATGCCCAGCGCCTCGGCCAGCACCGACAGCTGGGTGCCGATGTTGCCGTAGCCGACGATCCCGAGCCGGCGGCCGCGGATCTCGTGGCTGCCGTCCGCGGACTTGTCCCACACGCCCGCGTGCATGCCGCCGTTCTTGTCGGCCAGCCGGCGGGTCAACGCGATGATCTCGGCCAGCGCCAGCTCGACCACGCTGCGGGTGTTGGAGAACGGGGCGTTGAAGACGGCGACCCCGCGCCGGGACGCCGCGGCCAGGTCGATCTGGTTGGTGCCGATGCAGAACGCGCCGACCGCGAGCAGGCCCGGCGCCGCCGCCAGCGCCTCCTCGGTGACCTGCGTCTTCGACCGGATACCGAGCAGCTCGACGGTGCCGAGCCGGGCCGCCAGTTCGGCCGGGTCGAGCGCCCGGCCGGACGTCTCGACGGCGATACCGGCCTTGCTCAGCAGCGCCTCGGCGTTCGGATGGACCCCCTCCAGCAGGAGGGCCCGGACGCCGGGCACGACGCGGGGGACGGACACCGGCGCACTCCAATCGGTGACAAGACCGACCTCGCAGCGTAGTCGGCCCCGCTGTGCCCGCCGCGCCGCCCTCCCGCCGCCGGGCCGGGGTGGCCGTCAGCCGCCGAGGCGGTCGAGCAGGGCGGGCAGGTCGACGAGCGCGATCCGGATCGCGGAGTCGCTGCAGCCGTACGGCAGCACCAGGGTGTCGCCGTGGGCGAGGGCGCCGCAGGAGTACACGACGTTGGGCACGTAGCCGTCCCGTTCGTCCGCGGTCGGGGTGAGCAGCGGCTCGGCCAGCCGGCCGATGACCTGGCTGGGGTCGTCCAGGTCGAGCAGGATCGCGCCGATCCCGTAGACCCGCATCGGCCCGACGCCGTGGGTCAGCACCAGCCAGCCGGCCGGGGTCTCGATCGGCGGCCCGCAGTTGCCCAGCTGGATGAGTTCCCACGGCCGCTCGGGCGTCTGCAGGGTGACCGGCTCGACCCAGTTCCGGCCGTCGGACGAGGAGGCGATGGCATTGTTCTCCCGATCCCACCGCGACAGCGCGACGTACCGGCCGTGGACGCGGCGCGGGAACAGCGCCATCCCCTTGTTCCGGGCGCCCGGCCCGGTCAGCTGGCACACCGTGAACCGGCGGAAGTCGGCCGTCTCCAGCAGGTGCGGGGCGACCTGCGCACCGTCGAACGCGGTGTAGGTGGCGTAGTAGGTGATGCCGCCGTCGTCGTGCCGGAACCGGGTGAAGCGGGCGTCCTCGATGCCGTGGCTCTCGGCCGGGCTGGTCGGCCAGATCACCCGCTCGGCGAGCCGGGAGGTCGGCGCGAACTCCAGCTCGTAGGTGCCGGCGGCGATGCGGCGCAGGTGGTCGATCGTCGCGTCCACGCTGCCGCGGGTCAGCCGCTGCCGGGCCAGCGCGGTGAGCGCGGCCTCCAGGTCGGGCGTGCCGAACTCGTCCGGTAGCCGGTCGAGGACGAACGCCGCGCTCTCGTCGTAGCCACCGAGGTCGGTGAGCGCGTGCCGGAAGGCCTCGCGCTGGTAGCTGGCCGGCCGCCGGGTGCCGGTGACGAGGGTGTCGCCGGGCTCGTCCAGCCGGATGGTCCGGCCCGGGCCGACCACCCCGGTCCGGAATTCCACGCTGGACAGGTGCCCCTCGCCGACGGCCCGGGCGCTGAGCACGACCCGCAACTCGCCCGGACCGACGCCGTCCTGGTCCGGATGCGGCACCAGGGACGGGTTGAACAGGGCCGCCGCCTCGACCGAGAACTCCTGGGTGAAGTACGCGCCGATGAGCAGCCGCCGCTCGGCGGCGATCGTGCCGGGGGCGATCATCCGGTGCGCGACCAGGGTGAAATGCGCCTCCAGGGTCCGCTCCAGGTCGCGGTGCCGGTCGGCGAAGGCGGCGAGGGTGGCGGCCAGGGCCGTGTCGACCTCGGCCTGGCTCATCGCCAGCACCCGGCGGATCACGGCGGCCGCCCGGGACTCCCCGGCGATCAACATCTCCTGGCCGGGCAGGAACAGCTTGACGATCACCCGCCGGGGGTCCGGCCGCAGCACCAGCGCGGTCCGGGTGACGAGCTCGCCGACCCGCCCGGCCGCGGGCACCGTCCGGCCGTTCCCCCGCCCGCCGCCGGACCGCCCGCCGCCGGACCGCCCGCCGCCGGACCGCCCGCCGTCGACCGGGCCGTCGCCGACGGGGCGGTCGCCGGGCGGGCGGCCGGTCACCGGCCGACCGGGATCAGCCGCTCGGCGTGCTGCAGCGTCGAGATCAGCGCCAGCGTCGACTCGGCGCCCTGGTTCTCGTTGCGCCCGTGCCGGTGCAGGCCGTCGCAGCCGCCGCCACTGACCGGGTCGTACAGCGGCACCCCGACGTCGTTGGCGCCGAGGAACCAGCCGACGGCCCGGTCCAGGCCGGCCAGCCAGCGGTCGTCCCCGGTCAGCGCGAGCGCCCGGGCGCAGGCGTCGGCGAGCGCGGCGACCTCGATCGGCTGCTGGTCGAAGCCGGGCCGGGGTTCGCCGGTCGTCCAGCCGCCGACCGGGGTGACCGAGAGCACGTCGCCGGCCGTCTCCACGGTCAGCAGCCAGTCCAGCAGTTGCAGGCCATCGGCCAGGGCGCGGTCGTCGCCCAGGCACTGCCCGGCGGCGAGCAGGGTTTCGGCCAGCGCCGCGTTCGCGTAGCCGAGCCGGGGCTCGGGCCAGGGCCAGCCGCCGGCCGCGGGGCGGCCGATGGTCGCGGCGGCGGCCGCCAGCAGGTCCGCGGCACCGGTGTGGCCGGGTTCCGCGGCCAGCACCTCGGCGGCGCCGAGCGCGGCGAAGGCCATCGTCCGGCGGGACGGCGACCGGCGGCCCGCGCTGAGCTCGAAGCCGGCCAGCGCCTGCCGGGCGGCGGCCTGGTCCGGATGCCGGGCGGCGGCGGTGCCCAGCCCCCACAGCGCCCGCCCCCAGCAGTCGTCCACATTCGGCTGGTCCTGCCAGCGCAGGTCGGCGCCGAGCCGGTTGCGCACCCGGCCGTCCGGAAGCTGCGCGCTGGTCACGAACCGCAGGTAGCGGTCGGCCAGGGCGGCGAGGGCGGGCATCGGCGCCGGCTGCCGGCAGAGCACGACCAGCCCGCGGGCGACGTCGTCCAGGCAGTAGCCGCCGGCGCGGCGCGGGACGGTCAGCCGGGCGTGCTCGAACAGGCCGATCCCGTCGGAGAGCCGCAGCAACTGCCCGAACGGTGCCGGTGGGGCGGTCATCAGGCGGCCTCCGGAGTGAGCAGCGCCAGCGAGTGCGGAGCGGAGCGGGGCGAGGTCGCCGGGAAGCACCGTCATGCCCGCACCAGGGTGGCGTCCTGGACGGCGAGGGTGTCGGCGACGGTGCGGTACCGGTCGGCGACCGCCGGCCACAGCAGTTGCGGGGCGAGCCGGCGGGCCTCGCCGGACATCCGCCCGGCCAGCCCGGGCTCGGTCAGCACCCGGCGCAGGGCCCTGGCCAGTGCCTCCGGGTCCTCCCGCGGCACCACCAGCCCGGCGCCGCCGGCCAGCAGTTCGACGGCATGCGGGAAGCCGGTCGAGACGACCGGTTTGCCCGCGCTGACCGCTTCGATCAGCACGCCGGAGGTCACCTGCTCCTGCGAGTCGTACGGCAGCACGATGACGTCGGCCTGCCGGACCATCCGCTGCAGCGGGTCGCTGTGCAGGTAGCGGGCGTCGAAGTCGACCGCGTGGCCGAGGTCGAGCGCCGCCACCCGGGTGGTCAGCCGGTTCCGGTAGGCCTCGCCGTCGCGTTCGAGCACCCGGGGATGGGTCTGCCCGGCCACCAGGTACCGCGGCCCCGGGGCCAGATCCTGCAGGTGGGCCATCGCCTCGATGGCCCACTCGATGCCCTTGCCCGGGCCGAGCAGCCCCCAGGTGAGCACCAGCGGCCGGCGGCCCCGGGTGGCCGGGCCGTGCGGGGTCCGGTTCTCGGTCGCGCCGTGCGGGATCACCAGCACCTTCGCCGGGTCCACCGGGTAGCCGTGCAGCAGCCGCTGCTGGGCGGTCCGGGTCATGGTCACCAGCGTGCTGCCGGTGCCGGCCACCGCCTCGATGATCGCGCGCTGGTGCGGGGTGGGCGTCACCAGGACGGTGTGCAGCACCACGATCGCCGGCACCCGCAGCGCCGCCAGCACGGCCAGCACCTGCTCGCCGTCCTGGCCGCCGTAGATCCCGTACTCGTGCTGGATGATCGCGACATCGAACTCGTTCATGGCCGCCGCCGCGGCGGCGGCGCCGGCCGGGGTCGAGTCGGTACGGAGGTGGTGTACGACCTCCGGCGCGGAGACCGGCTCCGGCCGGTCGACCAGCCGCACCACGCCGACCGTCCCGCCGGTCGCCCGCAGGTGCGCCACAAGGGCGGCGGTGAACGTCGCCAACCCGCACTGGGTGGGCGGGTACGTGCTCAGAACGGCCACAGTGGTGGGCACGAACAGTTGCTCCCTCGGTTGACCGCGGCGTCGCGGGGCGACGGCCGCGAAAGGGCCCTGGCGGGGCCGAAATCCGCGCCCAACGCGGCATACACTCACCCGGAAATAGTCACGGGCACTCATCCGGCGGCCGCTCTGGCGCGGCCCGACCGACGCCGACGCCGCACCGCTCTCGCCGCTGGGCGAGCGAGGAGGCGGATCGTCAGGAATGCCTGGCTGTCAGCACTCTATCAGTGCTGACCGGCCCGACCTGAGGCGCCGACCGGTCAGCGTCGGCCGGCGGCCGGCCGGACTTGGACCAGCGCACGTCGTGCACCCAGCCGAATCGCTCGAACAGCCAGATCACCCGGGCCGACCCGTCGATCTGTCCACGTTGGACACCGTGCCGGGCGCAGGTCGGGTCGGCGTGGTGCGAGTTGTGCCAGCTCTCCCCGAACGACAGCAGGGCCAGCGGCCAGAAGTTGGCGGCCCGGTCCCGGGTGCGGAACGGGCGCCGGCCGACCACGTGGCAGACCGAGTTGATCGACCAGGTCACGTGGTGCAGCAGCGCGACCCGGACCAGCCCACCCCAGAAGAACCCGGTCAGAACGCCCGGCCAGGACCAGGTGAGCAGGCCACCGGCGGCCGCCGGCGCACCCAGCGAGAAGATGATCAGGGCCAGCGAGTGGCGGTCGACCCGGCGGATGTCGGGGTCGGCGAGCAGGTCCGGGGCGAACCGCTCCCGGTTGGACGCCTCCCGCTTGAGCAGCCAGCCGACGTGCGCGAAGAACATGCCCCTGGTCAGCCCGCGGACGTCCGACCCGTACCGCCAGGGCGAGTGCGGGTCGCCGTCCCGGTCGGCGAACGCGTGGTGCCGCCGGTGGTCGGCAACCCACTGGGTGACCGATCCTTCGATCGCCAGCGAACCGGCGACCGCCAGCGTGACCCGCAGCCACCGGGTCGCCTTGAACGCGCCGTGGGTCAGGTAGCGGTGGAAGCCGACCGTGACGCCGAGGCAGGCGACCAGGTAGCCGACCGCGAAGATGGCCAGGTCGACGGCGGACAGGCCCCAGCCCCAGGCGACCGGCGCCGCCGCCAGCAGCGCGGCGAACGGAACCACCACGAACAGCCACATGGTCACCAGCACGGCGCCCGACTGCGGCGGCTCCAGCATCGGCTTGGCACCGGGCCGGTCAGTGCCGGGCTGGCCGGTGCCGGGCCGGTCGGTGCCGGGCTGGTCGGTGCCGGGCTGGTCGGTGCCGGTGGCGTCCGGTGCGGCCGGCGCTGGGCCGGCAACGGGCACGGTCATCAGATTCGGGTCCTCTCGCTGGTCGCACCGGCCGGTGCCTCCGGCCGCCGCCGGTTCGGCGCGCCCGCCCCGCGCCGAACCAGCCGCCCGCCCGGGCCAGCCGCCCGCCGGCCCGGGCCTAGACCACCCGCTGATGGACGTAGCACCAGCGCCAGCCCGACGGCTCGTACGTCGTCACGACCGGGTGGTCGGTCTCCTGGTAGTGCGCGCGGGCGTGCTGGTGGGCCGACTCGTCCGAGCAGGCCACCCAGCCGCAGGCCAGGCAGAACAACAGCCCGGCCCACTCCCAGCCGGCGACGACGCACTCGGCGCAGGCCGGTGACCGGGGGTCCAACCGGTAGGCGATCTCGGCGTGGAAGCACGGCGATACGCCCTCGGAGGGCCCTGCCACCTGCATGGTCGATGACGTCCTCGCAACGGTCACGGAGCGGTCCGGTTGCCGTGCCCAGTAGAGCCCGGGTGCCCGGACCGGGAAACGAGCAAGGCGCGGAAGGGTCATCTGCTGCCGTGATTACCAGCCGGTTCCAGCCAGCGCAGCGACCGGGCGAGCCCCCTGGTGCGGACCCGGACCGCCTGCACGTACTCGGACTGGTCACCCGCGCGCCACAGCAGTGACCAGGGGTAATGCGCCACCGGGTCGACCAGCGGCCGCCAGACGACGCCGGGGAAGGCCCGGGTGCAGGAGGCCGGAGTGGAGGCCACGCACCAGCCCTGGACCACCAGGTCCGCCGCGGCCTGCATGCTCTGCACCGTGCCGCGGGCCACGTTCGGGGTGAAGCCGACCGAGCGGCACAGCTCAACGACGAACTGGTTGAACTCGGGCGCCCGCTCGTCCTCGCCCAGCAGCACCGGCTCCTCGACCAGGTCGGTGACCGGCACGGTGCTGCGGGTGGCGAACCGGTGCCCGGCGGCGACGAGCACGCCCATCGGGTCGAGCCGGACCAGCTCCGACGCGATCTCCGCCGGTGCCAGCGAGGCCCGCCCGAAGCCGACATCCAACCGGCCCTCGGTCAACAGCTTGAGCTGCTCCGGCACGCCGGCTTCGACCTGGTGCACGGCCAGGCTCGGGTACTGCTGCCGCACCTCGCGCAGCACCTGCGGCATCGAGTCGTAGCTGGCGTCCACCGTGCCCACCCACAGTGCCGCCGCCGGGCTGCCGGCCCGCCGCGCCGCGGCGACCGCCCGGTCGGCCTGCGCCAGCAGCAGCCGCGCCTCGGCCAGGAACGCCACCCCCGCGCGGGTCAGCTGGACGTGGTGGGTGCTGCGCTCCAGCAGCTTGACCTCCAGCTCCCGCTCCAGCCGCTTGATGTGCTGGCTGAGGCCGGACTGGACGATGTGCTCCCGTTCCGCCGCCCGGCCGAAGTGCAGCTCCTCAGCGAGGGCCACGAAGTAGCGAAGCTGACGCAGCTCGATGGCCGTCACCCCCCGTTCGCGGCTCAGGGCAGCAGGTGGCGCCAGGGACTCCGGATCGGACCAAATTACCAACGACGCCCGCTGACCCGCACCGGTCCGACCGGACCGCTCCGCCGCCCAGGCCCGCCGCCGGCCGGCCGGCGGCGGGTGCTGGTGCCCGGCCGGGCCCGGGGTCGACGGCGGTGAGCGCCTGTGGATAGCTGATACGCTGCCGCGCGACCCGCAGGTGGGACAAAAGAGAGCAGGAGGGCGTCCAGGTGAGCTCGGAGGAGCGCGGCGGGAGGCTGTCTCCCTGGCTGAGCCAGCAGCGGATGCGCATCTCGCAGGAGTACCTCCGCGGTCGGGTGCTCGACTTCGGCTGCAACGACGGAGCTCTGCTCGAGTACTGCTCGGCGGAGAACTACGTCGGGCTGGACATCGCCGAGAACGGGCTGAGCCGGGCCCGGGCGAAGCACCCGGACGTGCGGTTCGTCGCCGCGCTCGAACCGGACGAGAAGTTCGACACGGTGGCCGCGCTCGCGATGATCGAGCACGTGCCGAACCCGGGCAAGCTGCTCGCGGAGTGGGCCGGCCTGCTCGCCCCCGGCGGCCGGATCGTGCTGACCACCCCGCACCCGCGGATGGAGTGGGCGCACACCGTCGGCGCGAAGCTGCGGATCTTCAGCTCAGAGGCGCACGACGAGCACGAGGACCTGCTGGACCGGCCGAAGATGGCCGAGATCGCCGGCACGGCCGGGCTGCGCATCCTGGTCTACAAGCGCTTCCTGTTCGGCGCGAACCAGCTGTTCGTGCTGGCGCCGGTGAAGTCGGACGTGCCGACGGATACGGCGCAGGCCGCACCGGCCGGCACCGAAGCCGGCACACCGGCTGAGGCCGCCGACCACTAGCGCGTCCGCGGTCCGCGGGCCGCCCGTCGAGAAGATCAGGACCGGGCCGGGACGGTCATCGCCGGCAGCGTCGGCCAGGCCCGGACCGCCCCGTCCAGCAGTGCGGTCACCTGATCGGCGCTCATCGGGTGGCCGAAGTGGTAGCCCTGGCCGGTCTTGCAGCCGAGCTGGGTGAGCGCGTCGGCCTGCGCGACCCCCTCGATGCCCTCGGCGACGGTGTCCACCTGCAACACCTGGCAGAGCCGGACGACCGCCTCGGCCACCGCCGAGTTGCCGGTCATGCTGCCCAGCTCGGTGATGAAGCAGCGGTCGATCTTGAGCACGTCGACCGGCAGCCGGGTCAGCCGGCGCAGCGACGAGTAGCCGGTGCCGAAGTCGTCCAGCGCGATCCGGATGCCCTCGGCGCGCAGCGCCGCCAGCTGCCGGCAGGCGACGCCGTCGTCCACCCGGGCGCCCTCGGTGACCTCCAGCACCAGGCTGGCCGGGGCCAGCCCGGTGCGGTCCAGGATCTCGCGGACCTTGCCGACCAGCTCCGGGTCGTCCAGCTGGCGGGGCGAGAGGTTGACGTTCAGCTGCAGTTGCCGGCCGGCGGGCAGGTGCCGCTGCCAGCCGGCGACCTGCCGGCAGGACTCCTCCAGCACCCAGGCGCCGATCCCGCCGATCGCTCCGGTGCGCTCGGCCAGCTCGATGAACGCGACCGGCAGGAGCAGCCCCAGCCGCGGGTGCTGCCACCGGACCAGCGCCTCCACCCCGGTCAGCTCGCCGCTGTCCAGCGTGACGATCGGCTGGTAGCACAGCCGCAGCTGGCCGGCGCCGGCCGCCCGGCGCAGGTCCTCCGCCAGCGCCGGACTGTCCAGTGTGGACGTCTCGGTGAGGCTGCTGTCGTACAGCCGCCAGCCGGCGGTGCCGGCCCGCTTGGCCGCGTACATGGCCAGGTCGGCGCGCTGCATCAGCTCGTCCGCGGCCAGCTCGCCCGGGCCGGCGACGGCCACCCCGATGCTGCCCTGCGGGCGGACCGCCCGGCCGCCGAGCTGCACCGGGTCGTACATCGCGCTGACGATCCGGCCGGCCACCGCGGTGGCGTTGGCGGCCGAGCCGATGTCCGGCAGCACGATCGCGAACTCGTCGCCGGCCAGCCGGGCGACCGTGTCGTAGCCGAGCACGTTGCGGGTCAGCAGCTGGGCGAACTCGGCCAGCAGCCGGTCGCCGGCCTCGTGCCCGTGGTTGTCGTTGACCTGTTTGAAGCCGTTCAGGTCCAGCACCAGGACGCCGACCAGCTCCGCGTTGCGCTCGCCGCGGGCCAGCGCGCGCTGCAGCACGTCGTACAGCCGGACCCGGTTGGCCAGCCCGGTCAGCGCGTCGGTGACCGCCATCTCGTGGTTCTCCCGCAGCGTGACCGCCTGCCGGGTGACCACCAGGATCGTCAGCGTCACCGCGCCGAGGGCGAGCCCGCCCCACGGGTAGAGGTCGGTGCCGGCGGCGACCAGCAGCAGCAGGCCGTAGCCGAGCGCGATCCCGACGTACGGCAGCCGGCTCGCGGCCAGCGTCCGGTGCGGCTCGGTGCCGCCCGGCCGCTGCCCGCCGGCGTGCCGGTACTGCTCGAACGCGGCCAGCGCGAACAGGTAGTGCCCGGTCATCCAGCAGAGGAACTGCCAGTTGGTCGGCGTCTGCGAGGCCACCGGGTGGGTGCGCAGGTAGCCGAGGTAGACGTCGCCGACGACCAGGAAGCCGAGTGCTGCGGCGGACAGCAGCAGCGGCCGGCGGGACACCCCGGCCGCGCCGCGCAGCAGCACGGTGGCCACCCCGAACACCAGCACCAGGTCGCCGACCGGGTAGGCCATCGCGGCGAGTTGCCCGCGCAGCGGGTGGTGCCCCATCGAGACGCTCGGCCCGACCACGAAGTACCAGACCACCATGCAGCTGCCGACCACCACCACGCTGACATCCAGGGCGAGCTTGTACCGGTCCCGCCGGTTCTGGCTGCGCAGCGGGAGCGAGAGCAGGCCGAGCAGCAGCAGCGGGACGAAGCTGAGCCGCATCACGTCCGCCGGCGAGGGGAACTCGTTGCGGCCATGGAAGAGCAGGAAGAGCGGCGCCGACAGGCCGAGCGGGACGTGGCTGGCCGCGATCAGCCACCGGGCCCGTCGGGTGCGGCCGTCCAGCCCGGGCTGGCGCGCCGCCCGGGCCGCGAACACCGCACCGACCAGCCCGCACACCGGCACCGCGATCGAGAAGACACCGAGGTGGCCGGCCCGGGTCCGGGCCGTCCAGGTCAGCGCCATGCCGACGGCGAAGAGCGGATAGCCGCCGTAGAGCGATATCGCGGTCCAGTCCGGGCCGCGAGGTGGACGCACCGGCCCGCCAGCCGGGTGCCGTTCCCGCATCGTTACTCCAAGCCTGCCGGCGTCCGGTCACGGTCGCCTGGCATCAGAATTGGCGCATGACTGTAGCGTTTTGTGGATCATTTCGGGTGCGGGATGCCGCGAAGATCAGCAAAATGCCCGCCGGTATGCTCACAACCAGTGCACTTTGTCCGTCGGCGGGTTCGATCGGGCGGCTTGCAGCCGGACGATCCACCGGCCGCGGGTACGGTCGCGGGCACCGCGTCACCAACCCGGATATGCCGCCCAAGCAGCATGGTTCCGGGAGAGTAGACCCTCTAGGATCGCGTCGATATCGCCAGTAGGTAGGAGGTGCGTCCTGGTGCCCCCGGGCGCACATTCGGGCATCACGCCGGCCGACGTCGCACCGGTCGACCGGCCTGGTTGCCGGCTGCGCCGCGGTCCAGGCAGTCCGGGCGGCGGCCTCGGCGGGCTGGGCGGCTTACCGGCCCGCGGCCGGCAGCCGGGTGGCTCGCGATGAGCACGGGCGACCAGGGCTGGCGCCGGTCCACCGCGGAGGACCGGACGCTCAAGTCGCAGCTCGCCCGGGACTGGGCGCAGGCGGTCGCCTCGCTGGCCTACCGGCCGACCGCCCGCGCGGAGATCGAGTTGTACCTGCGCAGCCACCTGGAGACCTTGCACGACGCGCTGCTCGCGCAGCCGTTCAGCGCTGAGCCCGGCCGGCAGATCGGGGCCAGCCTGGTCCGCATCCACCTGACCAAGCCGGAGACCGTCGAGCAGACCCTGGTGCTGCTGGCCGACCGGCTGCTGACCGACCTCGGCCTGGACACGTACACCTTCCAGCACCAGCTCAACCGGTTGCTCGGCGCGCTGGCGCAGGGCTTCACCCGGGCGCTGCGGGACCGCGCGCTCTCCGACCTGGAGCAGGTCTGGGCCGCCGCGCTGGCGGTCAACCTCGGCCCGCCGCCGATCGCCGCGGCCGGCCCGCCGGAGCCGCCGGCCACCCCATCGCCACCCGCCACGCCACCGACCGATCCGCCGGCGGCCGATCAGCCGGCGGCCGAGCAGGCGCCGGCCGACCAGGCGCCGGCCGGCCAGCCGCCGGTCCGTGGGTTGCCACCGATCGGGCCGTCGCCGGACGAGCCGCCGGCGGCATCGGGCGGGATGGGATCATCCTCCCCGTGATCGGTGCGGCTGTGGTCGGGACGGCGGTGCCCGGTGCGGCGGTCGTGCCGCGAGGCGACGTGAGGAGCAGCGGATGACGGGTGGTACGCCCCGCGCGGAGATCGGCGTGATCGGCGGCAGCGGGCTCTACTCGTTCCTCGCCGACGCCGTCGAGGTGCCGGTGTCCACACCGTACGGGCCGCCGTCCGATCCGCTGGTGATCGGGGACGTCGGCGGCCGGCAGGTGGCGTTCCTGCCCCGGCACGGGCGCGACCACCGGTTTCCGCCGCACCGCATCAACTACCGGGCCAACCTCTGGGCGCTGCGCTCGGTCGGGGTGCGACAGGTGCTCGGCCCGTGCGCGGTCGGCTCGCTGCACGCCACCCTCGGCCCGGGCACATTCGTGCTGCCCGACCAGCTCGTCGACCGGACCACGAGCCGGGTGCAGACCTACTTCGACGCGGGCGCCACGCACATCGCGCTGGCCGATCCGTACTGCCCGGACGGACGGTCCACTGTGGCCGCTACCGCCGCCGGCGCCGGTCTGCCGATTGTGGACGGTGGCGTGATGGTGGTGATCGAGGGGCCGCGCTTCTCCACCCGGGCCGAGTCGCGGTGGTACGCCGCGCAGGGCTGGTCACTGGTGAACATGACCGGCCACCCGGAGGCTGTGCTGGCCCGGGAACTGGCGCTGTGCTACACGGCCGTCGCGCTGGTGACCGATGTGGACGCCGGCGTGGACGCGGAGTCCGCGGTGGACCAGGAGGAGGTGTTCCGGGTCTTCGGCGAGAACGTGGCGAAGCTGCGCGACCTGTTGTTCGCGGTCATCCCCGCGCTGCCGGCGGAACGCAGCTGCCTGTGCACGCACGCGCACGACGGCCTCACCCTGCCGATCACGCTGCCGGAGTAACCCATCCACCCCGGCGGGGCCGGCGGGTGGCCCGGCCGGGCGGGGGTCAGGTGGTCGGGCCGGTGGCCGCGCGGATGCGGTCCAGCACGGCGGCGCCGGCCCGGGACTGGCTCAGCGGCACCAGGGTGGCCGGCTCGCCGCGAACCGCCCGGGAGACCTCCTCGACCATCAGCCGGTACGCGTTGGTCGGCGGCCAGGTCGAGTCGGTCGGCGGGGCGTCGCCGGTGCGCAGCCGCAGCGTCGCCGGTTCGGTCGCGGCGCTGTACGCCGGCGACACCAGTTCCAGCGTGCCGGTGGTGCCGGTGATCTCCAGCCGCTGCTCGGCGCTGCCGGTGAAGCCGGCCAGTATCTCGGCGGTGGCGCCGCCGGCGAACCGCAGCTCGGCCACGGTCAGCAGGTCCGCGCCGGTGGGCCAGAGCTCGGCCCGCGCGGTCACCTCGGTCGGGCGCTGCCAGCCGAACGCCCAGAGCGCGCCGGCGATCGCGTAGCAGCCGACGTCGTACAGCGAGCCGCCGCCGAGCCCGGGGTCGAACCGGTAGTTGCCGGCGGCCGGCGGGGTGCCGCCGTCGAACCGGGCGACCACCCGGCGCACGGTGCCGACCGCGCCGTCGCCGACCAGTTGCTCGGCCTCCCGGGTCCGTGGGTGCCAGCGGTTCCAGACCGCCTCGACCAGCAGCAGGTCGGCCCGGTCGGCCGCGGCGGTCATCTCGTCCACTTCGGCCGCGGTCAGCCCGAGCGGCTTCTCGCAGAGCACGTGCTTGCCGGCGGCCAGCGCGGCGAGCGTCCACTGCCGGTGCACCTCGTTGTGCAACGAGACGTAGACGGCTTCCACGTTCTCATCGGCCAGCAGGTCGGCATAGCCGGCGTACACCACGGCCGGCGCCAGCCCGGCAGCGCGGTCGGGGTCGCGGGCGGCGGCGGCATGCAGCACCGCGCCGTCCGCGGCGGCTAACGCCGGGCCGAGGCTGCTGTAGGCAATTCCACCGGCGCCCAGGAAACCCCAGCGGACGGGCGAGACAGGCATGAGATCCATCCATTCGCTTGCTCAATTGGCCGCGTGTGTGCAGCATCGGGCGAAACGCCAATGCGGCCATCCCGACTGGTCGAGCCTAGTCGGCGATCCTGCGGGCCTCCCTGGTGGACAGTGCCGGGTTGACCCTCCGAACGGCCCGTTAGGCCAGGTCCAGCCCGGTGTCGCACCGGACGGTCACGGGGTGGCAGCGGGCTCGGCCGGGGCGTCGGCGGCAGGTGCCGCGATCAGGTCGCCGGCACCGGCCCGGTAGAGCAGCGCGCGGCCGGGTACCGGAGTGAGCCAGCCGTCCGCGCCGATGTCCGGCTCGGCACCCTCCGGCACGGTCACCGCCACCGTCACGTCGCCGACCTCCACCGAGACCAGCGAGGCGGTGCCGAGATCTTCGACGATCGCGACGGTGCCGGCGATCGCGCCGTCGACCGGTTCGCCCGACAGCGTCAGGTATTCCGGCCGGACCCCGAACACCACCTCGTCCCCGTCGGTCACCAGGCCGCGCGCGGCCGCCGGGATCCGCACCGTGCCGCCGGGGATCCGCACGCTCTCGCCGGCCACCGTCCCGGGCAGCAGGTTCATCGGGGTGGAGCCGATGAAGCTGGCCACGAACAGGTTGGCCGGCCGGTGGAACACCTGTTTCGGCGTGCCGAGCTGGCGGATCCGGCCGGCCTCCATCACCGCGATCCGGTCGGCCAGCGCGAGCGCCTCGGCCTGGTCGTGGGTGACGAAGACGGTGGTGACGCCGAGGTCGCGCTGCAGCCGCTTGAGGAACGTGCGGGCCTCCAGCCGCAGCCGGGCGTCCAGATTGGACAGCGGCTCGTCGAACAGGAACAGCGCCGGCCGGCTGACGATGGCCCGGGCCAGCGCGGCCCGCTGCTGCTGCCCACCCGACAGCTCCGCCGGCCGCCGCTCCAGCAGCGTGCTGAGGCTCAGCCCGGCCGCGGTCTGCGCCGCCTGGTCGTGCCGCTGGGCCCGGCCGACGCCGCGGATCCGCAGCGGGTAGGCGATGTTGTCCTGCACGGTCATGTGCGGGAAGAGCGCGTAGTCCTGGAAGACCATGGCCACGTCGCGCCGGCCCGGCGACAGCCCGGTCACGTCTCTGTCACCTATGGACAATCGGCCGGTGGTCGGCGTCTCCAACCCGGCGATCGTCCGCAGCAGCGTGGTCTTGCCGCAGCCGGACGGCCCGAGCAGCGCGAAGAACTCGCCGTCCACAACGGACAGATCGAGATCGTCCACCGCGCGCACCCCGCCCGGGTACACCTTGGACAGTCCGGTGAGCGTGAGGTCGGCCATCAGGACTTGATCCCTCCGTGGAAGCGGAAGCCGTACCGCCGGTTCACGAACAGGTACATGACCACCACCGGTACCGAGTACGCCAGCGAGAAGGTCGAGATCAGGGCCAGGTTCGGCTGGCCGCCCTCGGTGTAGAAGGTGCGCATCACCACCGCGGCCGGCTGCTTGTCCGGGTTCAGCAGCAGGATGAACGGGATCAGGAAGTTGCCCCAGACGTTCACCACCGCCCAGACCGCGATCGTGGCCAGCCCGGGCCGGACGATCGGCACCACGATGTGCCGCAGGATCTGCAGCGGCGAGGCGCCGAACACCCGGGCCGACTCCTCGTACGAGCGCGGGGTGGCGTCCATGAAGTCCTTGAGGATGAAGATGGCCGCCGGCAGCAGGCCGCCGGTGAGCACCAGCACCACCCCGGCCCGGCTGTCGATCAGGTTCAGCTGGAACATCAGCAGGAAGATCGGCACCATCGCCGCGGTGCCGGTCACGATGGAGGACAGCAGCAGCAGCACGTAGAGCAGCCCGTCCCGGCCCGGAATCCGCACCCGGGACAGCGAATACGCGGCCAGCGCGCCGCAGACCACGGCCAGCACCGCGCTGCCGCCCGCGATCAGTACCGAGTTCCACAGCGACCGCAGCGCGTACGGGTTGTCCTGCAGCGCCCGGAAGTTCTTCAGCGAGAAGTCCGGCCAGGACGGGGTCAGGCCCGGCGTCGCGTCGAACGGCGCCGACACCAGCCACAGCATCGGCAGCGCGAAGAACGCGGTGATCGCCGCGATGAACGTATAGAAGCCGATCCGGGCCAGCGCCCGCCGCACCGCCGGATCCAGCCGCGTCATCGGCGCTCCCGCAGCAGTCGTAGGTAGAACATCGCGATCACCAGGTTGATCAGCAGCATCAGCAGCGAGATGGCCGCGCCGTAGCCGAGTTGCCCGTCGAAGATCGCGGTGTTGTAGATGTAGACCGGCAGCGTCTCCGAGTGGCGCTCCGGCCCGCCCGCGGTGATGAGGTACGGGGTGAAGTCGTTGAACGTCCACAGGCTGATCAGCAGCGTGTTGGTCAGCAGGTGGCCGCGCACGTGCGGGAACACCACGTCCCGCAGCAGCGCGAAGGTGGACGCGCCGACCAGCCTGGCCGCCTCCAGTTGGGACGGCGGCACCGTGCGCAGCGCCGCGCCGAACAGCAGCAGCGAGAACGCGGTGCCGTGCCAGGTGTTGAAGACGATCAGCGAGGCCATCGGGTGGTTCACCAGCCAGGCCTTGCCGCTGGTGCCGAGGATCGCGTTCAGCGTTCCGCTGTCCCGGTCCAGGAAGGCGATCCAGAGGAACGCGACCACCGAGGACGGCAGGATCCAGGCCAGCAGCACCAGCGCCTCGACCAGCCCGCGCACCCAGCCGCGGGCGGTCCGCAGCGTCCAGGCCAGGGTGAAGCCGAGGATGGTCTGCCCGATGATGGCCGAACCGAAGACGAACAGCAGGGTCAGCCCGAGCGCGTTGTGGAACCGGCCGTCCGACAGCGCGTTCGTGTAGTTGTCGACGCCGACCAGTTCCGGGGCCTTGGCGGCCTTGCCGGTCAGCCGGTAGTTGGTCAGCCCCAGGTAGAGGGTCCAGACCGCGGGGAAGACCAGGAACGCCGCGATCAGCGCCAGCGCCGGTGCGACGAACGCGACCGCCCGGCCCCGGCCCAGGCCGGCCACGTCGGTCGGGGCCGCCCGCCGGGTGGCGGGCGGCCCCGGTTCCGGCGCTACCGCGAGGTCAGGAGGTGGCGACGTTGCCGCTGCCACCGACGGCCTTCTGCACAGTGGACTGGTAGGTGGCGGCGGCGGCATCCGGGCTCTTGCCGGCCACCACGTCGGCGGTCGCCTGCTGCAGCGCCGCCGACACCTGCGGGTAGACGGCCAGCCCCGGCCGGTACGCGGTCAGCGGCAGCACCTGCTTGGCGATGAAGTCGAGCATCGGGTCGGCGGTGAGCACCTCGCTGTTCACGTCGGTCCGCTGGGTGAGCCGGGCGCTGCCGGCCAGCAGCGCCTTGGTCGCCTCGGCCGAGTTCATGAACGCCAGCAGCTGCCAGGCCTGCTGCGGGAACTTGGTGTTCGGGTTGATCGACCGCCCGCCACCGCCGGACATGCTGACGAAGTCCTGCCCGCGCACGCCCGCGCCGGGCCGGATCGCCGGGATCTTGGCGTACCCGACGACCTCGTCCCGGTTCTTCATCGGGGCGATGCCGGCCTTCGGCTCGATCACCGAGCGCCAGAAGTAGTCGCTCTCCAGCAGGATGCCGATCTTGCCGGCGGCGAAGTCGGCGAACGACTTGTCCCGGCCCTTGGCCTCCTGCTGCAGGGTCTTGTCGCCCAGCCCGGCGCCGTAGATCTGCTGGTACAGCGTGAGCAGCTCCTTGACGTTGCTGGTCGCGCCCTGCCACTTCTTGCTGTCCGGGTCGTAGATCTCCTTGCCGGTGCCGACCAGCAGCGGCAGCGCGCCCTGCATCGTGGTCGCCTCGCCCATCGCGGTGCCGGCGTTGATCTGGATCGGCGCCGGCACCCCGGCCGCCTTCAGCTTCTGCCCGGCGCTGATCACGTCCGCCCAGCTGGTCGGCTGCCAGTCGGCCGGCAGCCCGGCCCGGGTCAGCAGCGTCTTGTTGAAGAACAGCACCCGACCGTCCGTTCCGGACGGGACGCCGTACCGCTTGTCGGTAAAGGACATGTTCTGCTGCACGGTCGGCGGGATCTGGGCCCAGCCGTCCCACTTGCTCACCGCGTCGCCGCCGACAACGTCGTCCAGCGGCTTGAGGTAGCCCGCCTCGGCGAACTCGCCGACCCAGATCCCGTCCAGGCTGACGATGTCGGCGCCACCGCCGGCCTTCAGGTCGAGCGCGAGCTTCGCCTTGTACTGCTCATCGTCCACACCGGACGGTTGGAACTTGATCGTGGCGTTGATGCCGTCCTGCTTGAGCTTGGCGGTGAACGTGGGGATCACGTACTTGGTGACCCAATCCGCCTCGACCGCGTTCTTGCCGCCGGCGATGGCGTTCGCCGAGATTGTCAGCGTCACGTCTTTGGCGCCCGAACCCCGGTTCGGATCGGCGTTGTCGTCCTTGGCGCCCAGGCATGCCGTGGTGGTCAGTGCCACCGCGGCCAGCGCGGCTGCCAGGGTGGTCGCGTTGCTGCGTCGCACGGGGACCTCCCGGAAGTGGGCCAGATGTGGACAACATGTCACCACTTGGCCGGGGAAGTAAACCGTTTGAGCGGCGCGCCCCGAGAACGGTTGGGCTGATTAGCCGATGTCACCGGGCGGCGGGCATGGGTTCACCGCGATGTCGTCATCGGATAGTGCCGGTTCGAGGCCGGATGTCGCGGCCGTCCAGTCCAGGTTGGGGCCGCCGCTAGGCATGGTCACCGGGAGCGTCCAGACGCCTTCGGAAGCCGGATTCATCGGCTGCGAAACCTGCTTGCCGCTCGGGTCGGTATAGATGGCCATAACCGACTTCGGCGTCGCGTCGTGAACTGTGGCGATGAGATTGGCAACCCAGCTTCGGTTCGGGCAGGCGGTGTCGTCGGTCGTGTTGGACGCGACGAGACCCGGCTTCGGGGGCGGTGGCGGCCGAGTCGTGGTGCGGGGTGGGGTGGTGGTGCGGACCGGGGGCGGCGCGACCGTGGTGCGCCGGGTGGTGGTCGGCGGTGCGACGGTGACCGTCGGCTGCCCCGGCGGCGGTGCGGCCAGCGTGGTAGTGGCCGGCGGCGCGGTCGTGGTGGCCGCCGCGGTCGTGGTCGCCGCCGGCGTCGTACCGTCCACAGTGGAGTCCGGCGGGTCGGTGGTGGGCTGGTCGGTGGCGATCGGCTGGGTGGTGCCGGTGCCGGCGGCGACCGTCTCGCCGGCGGCCTTCTTCGGCTCCGGCCCGGACAGCATGGTGTACGCGCCGATCACCAGCAGCACCAGCACGACCGCCGCGGCGGCGGCCCAGGCGGGCCCGAACTTGGGCCGGCGGCGTTTCAGTGGCAGCGGGAAGCCGTCCGGCCGGTACGGGCCGGCCCGGCTGGCCAGCGTCGCCCAGGACGAGACCAGCCGCAGGTCGCCGGCGTCGTGCATGATCCGGTCCCGCAGTTGCGGCGGCGCGATCAGGAACGGCACCCCGGCCAGCAGCGCGGCCGCGCTGACCCGGCGCCGGCGCTGCTCGCCGCAGATGTCGCAGCGTTCCAGGTGCCGGCCCACCCGCTTGCGCAGCAGCGGGGTCAGCCGGCCGTCCCAATCGCCGAGGATCCCGTCCAGCTCGGCGCAGTCCTGCCGGCCGGTGCGGGCCACGATCAACACGGCCAGCGCGCGTTCCAGCTGGCCGCGGGCCCGCGACGCCAGCGCGTGCGCGTGGTTGGCCGAAACGCCCAGCGCGTCGGCCAGGTCGGCGCCCTCCAGCCCGTGCCGGACGGTCAGCTCGAGCACCTCGCGCTCGGCCGGGTTGAGCGACTCGGCGGCCGCCCAGACCAGTTCGCGCATCTCGCCGGCGCGCAGGCCCGCTTCCAGGTCGGCGTTCTCGTCGGTCACGTCGCCGGCCTCGTCCAGCCCGGCGGTGCGCTTGCGGTCCCGCAGGATGCGCAGGCATTCGTTGCGCGCGATCGCGTACAACCAGGGCCGCAGCCGGCCCGGGTCGCGCAGCTGGGCGGCCCGGACCCGGGCCACCAGCAGGGTGTCGTGCAGGGCGTCGGCGGCCGCGTCCCGATCCCGCAGCATGGTCGTGCAGTAGGCGTAGAGGCGGTCGGCGTACACGTCGTACACCCCGGCCAACCCGCGTGGATCGCCGTCGACGAGCAGCTCGACGAGCAGGCGGTCGTCCACGGACTGGACGCTAGCGCGTTGTCCGTCCAGATGTAGGCCGGTTGGGTGCGATACCCCCGACCGGCGGGTAGCCGCTCGGGGGCTGTGCACCTAAGTGCAGACCGAACCGGGTGGAGGCCCGATCCCCTCATCCCGGGCCTCCACCCGGTGGCTCCCGGCCGGCGCCGGTCCCACCTACCGCGCGCCGGGTACCGGTCGATCACCGCCGCGGCGTCAGGCCGCGACAGGCTCGGCGGGGCGGCGGGCGAGCTGCCGGAACCCGGCGACCGCGGCGGCCACGATGCCGAGCAGCAACACCAGTGCGACTCCGATCGTGAGCGGCACGCTGTGCCCGACCACGGCGACCGGGCTGGTCGGCTTCGCCGGCGCCCCGGCTCCCGCGGCACCGCCGGCGCCGGCCGCGGGCCCGGCCACCGCGGCCGGCTGACCGGCCGGCTGCCGCTGGGCGTTGCCAGCCCCGCCGTTCGGCCCGACCTGCGCGCCGCCGGACCGGCCGGGCGACCCGCCGCTGGCCGCCCCGCCGGACGTGCCGGCGGTGGTCGGGGCCGGCGTGGTCGGGGCCGGCGTGGTCGAGGTGGGGGTGCTGGTCGGGGTGGCGGTCGGCGCCGGGCTCGCGGTCGGGGTGGCCGCCGGGGCGTCGGTGGCCGCCTCGGCGCCGGCCGGGTCGGCCGCGCCGGCCGGGTCGGCCGGTGCGGCGGTGAGCACGCCCGGCGGCACGATCAGCGTCGGCCACGGGCCGGCGGTCGCCAGCGTCGGCACCGTGTGCACGACGGTCGCTGCCGGCTGGGGTGCGGCCGCGCCGGCCGGTGCCGCCGAGGCGCCCCCGGCTGTGAACGGCACCGCCGCGGCGCCGGCGAGCAGGACGGTCGCCACCCGGAGCGCCGGCCGGGTCCGGATCTCGTCCGCCCGGTGCCGGCCCGGGCCGCGGCTGCCGCGCCGGGCGGTGCCCGGGGCGCGGTGCCGCCCGCTGCCGCCCGCCGGCCGCGGTTCGGCCGCCGCACCCTGGCCTGAGCGCGGTCCGGTCGGGTCCGCGCCGGCGACCGGGCCGACCGCGGCGGCCGCGCCCAGCGCCGGGCCGGCAGCCGGGCCCGGCCCGCGGGCCGGGCCGGTGGCCGGAGCCGGGACCGGGTCGTGGGCCGGAGCCAGGCGGGTGGCCGGAGCCGGGGCCGGGTCGTGGGCCGGAGCCGGGCGGGTGGCTAGAGCCGGGACCGGCCCGCCGGCCGGGCCGGTGGCCGGAGCCGGGACCGGGCCGTGGGCCGGAGCCGGGCGAGTGGCTGAAGCCGGGGCCGGGCCGTGGGCCGGAGCC
Organism: uncultured Actinomycetota bacterium; assembly: GCA_963714145.1. Classification (GTDB taxonomy): domain Bacteria; phylum Actinomycetota; class Actinomycetes; order Mycobacteriales; family CADCTP01; genus JBBWZH01. Next base: position 8,087,160 of record OY970235.1, read on the forward strand.
GGGCGGGTGGCCGGGTCGGGGCCGCGGGTCGGGGCCCGGCGGGCGGCCGGGAATGTGACCGGGGTGAGGACGGCGGCCAGCGTGGCCGGCGGCTTGGCGGGCTCGGATCCGGCGGGCGGCTGCGGGGTCAGGGTGTCGGTGGCGGACATCGAAGCTCCTCGGCTGCGGCGGGGTCCGTCGCCCCGCGCTCTCGGGATGTGCTGGTTCCGTTCCATGGGTGGGGGTCCGGACCCCTCGACCGGACCCCCACCCGAACCGTCGCCGCCCCCCCAACCCGACCGGCGACGGATCTCACCGCGCCGGGTCAGTGGCCGCGGTAAGTCGCATGTGGACTGGTCAGTACCGGGCGCCCGGTTCGCGGGCCGGGCGCAGCATCAGCACGGCGGTCGAGCCGGTGATCGAGATGCCGAGCAGCAGCGCCATCGCGATCCCGAGGGTCGGCCAGCGCAGGTCGGCCGGCTCGGTCGGGGTGGACGCCGGAGCGCTCGGCAGCTCCGCCAGCGGCGCAGTCGGCGCGGTGCCGGCCCGCGCGCTGGCCGACCGGGGCGCGGCGTCCGCCGGGCCGGCCGACAACGGCAGCAGGACCGCGGCGAGGGTCAGCGCCGCGGCGACCCGCACCGCCGGCCGGCCCGGGTGGGGCCGGCCGGCGGCGGCCGCCGTGTCCCGGCCGGCCGCGCGGCCCAGAGCGCGGTGCCGGCCGTCACCGGCGAGGGTCAGTACCGGTTCGGCGGTTCGGGTGGGCTGGCCGGCCGCGCGGTGCCGCCCGCCGGCGGCGGCCAGCGGGCCGGTCGCGGTGCACGGCGCGACAGCGGTGAGCCGGCCGGTCAGTGGGCCGGTCTCAGTCCGGTGGCCGGCCTCGGTCCGGTGGCCGGCGGCGGCCAGCGCGGCGGCGGCCAGCGGGGCCGGCCGACCGCCGGCCGTCGGGGTGAATCGGGCCGGGCGGCTGACCACGAGCGGGTGCGGGAGGCGGCCCCGACCGGTGACCCGGTGCCGTCCCGGCTGCCAGTTCCGGGCGGCGGTGCCGGCGGCCTGGTGCCGGCCGGTGCCGGGCATGTCCACGACGTCGGCGGCCGGCAGGGCGAGGGGTGATGTGGCGGCCATCGGGTCTCCTCCGCTGGGGCGGGGGAGCTGCTTCCCCGCACGTTCAGGGGTAGGAGCCGCGGCCGGTACAGCCGCCAACAACTTTTCTCAAAGAATTTCCGGCCGGCTCGTGCGGCCGGCCCGTCACCGCATCTGACCTGGGCGTTTAGCCGCTGGCCGAGACCTGTGCCGGCGCCTTCGGGTCGATCGCCCGGCGGGTCCGCGGGTCGTACAGCCGGATCCGGTCCGGCCGGATCGCCAGCCAGAGGTCGGCCCCGGCGGCCACCCGGAAGTCGCTCGGGGCCTGCACCTTGAGCGGCTGGCCGCCGCCGGCCAGCACCGCGGTGAGCAGCACCGAGCTGCCCAGCGGCTCGACCACCTCGGCGATCGCCCGCAGCGCGCCCTCCACCGGGGTGACACTCGGCGTGATCGCCTCGGCCCGCACCCCGACCCGGACCGGCCGGCCACCGTTCCCGCTCGCCGCGTCACCCGGACCGCTGGCGCCGGCCGGCGCGCCGGCTGGCTCGCCGGCTTGCCCGGGGCCTGGCCCGGGGTCTGGCTCGCCGGCTGACCCGGCTGACCCGGCTGACCCGGCTGACCCGGCTGACCCGGCGGCTGGCTCGGCAGCCGGTCCGGCGGCCGGCCATCCGGTCGACGGCGCGGCGATGCGCTGCTCGCCGATCTCCAGCGCGGTGCCGTCCGCCGTGGCCGTCGCGGTCAGGAAGTTCATCGGCGGGCTGCCGATGAAGCTGCCGACGAATTCGTCCACCGGAGCGTCGTAAATGGACAGTGGTGGTCCGTCCTGGACGATCCGGCCCTCGTTCAGCACCGCCACCCGGTCACCCAGCGAGAGCGCCTCGACCTGGTCGTGGGTGACGTACAGGCAGGTGGTGCCGAGGTCGGCCAGCAGCTTCTTCAGCTCGGCCCGGAAGTTCAGCCGGAGCAGCGCGTCCAGGTTGGACAGTGGTTCGTCCATCAGCAGCAGGTCGGGTTCCATCACGATGGCCCGGGCCACGGCGACCCGCTGCCGCTGCCCGCCGGAGAGCTGCGCCGGGTACCGGGCCAGGAACGGTTCGAGCTGCAGCAGGTCCGCCGCCCAGGCCACCTTGCGCTTGCGCTCGGCCCCGTCCACTTTGTGCATCTGCAGGCCGAAGCCGATGTTGTCGGCGACGCTCAGGTGCGGGAACACCGCGTAGCTCTGGAACACCATCGACAGGTTGCGTTGCCGCGGCGGCAGGTAGGTGACGTCCCGGCCGCCGATCCGGACCGAGCCCGCGTCCGGCAGCTCCAACCCGGCGACCAGCCGCAGCAGCGTGGTCTTGCCGCACCCGGACGGCCCGAGCAGCACGACGAACTCGCCGTCGGCGACGTGCAGTGACACGTCCTCGGTGGCGGGCGTCTTGCCGCCCGGGTACGTCTTGCGCAGCGCGGTCACGCTGACGTCGGCCATCGTCGCTCCTCAGCGGATCGTCTCTTCTCAGCGGATCGTGGTGCCCCACATGTTCAGCAGGTACCGCCGCATCACGAAGATGAACACCAGCGACGGGACGACCAGCGCGAAGCCACCGGCGAACCGGTACGCCAGCGGGCTGTTCGACAGCGAGCCGAGCACCTGCGCCGGCAGCGTCCGGTTGCGCAGCGTCAGGATCGCCGCGCCGAGCACCTCGTTCCAGGACAGCACGAACGTGAAGATCGCACTGGCCGCGATACCGGGACGCGCTATCGGCAGCACCACCCGGCGGAACGCGGCCAGCGGGGTGGCGCCGAAGATGAGCGCCGCCTCCTCCACGTCGCGCGGCACCGAGACGAACACGCTGGCGCTGATCAGCACCGTGGTCGGCAGGGCCAGCGCGGTGTGCATCAGCGCGATGCCGAGCACCGTGTCGTACAGCTGCCAGCTGATGAACAGCTCGGCCAGCGGGATCGACAGCACCACCACCGGCAGCGCCCGGGTGATCAGCAGCACGATCTGGTACGCGTCCCGGCCGCGGAAGGCGTACCGGGCGATCGCGTAGCCGGCCGGGGCGCCCAGGCCGATCGAGAGCAGCACCGCCAGCAGCCCGACCGCGACGCTGTTCAGGAAGCTGGGCACGATCCCGGCGGAGCTGAGGAAGCCGCGCAGCGTCTCGGTGGACACGTCGGTCGGCAGCACCGACTTTGGATACTCGTTCAGTGCCTGCCGGGACGAGAACGCGGCCAGCGTGATCAGGTAGATCGGCGCGGCCATGAACAGCGTGATGGCCACCGCGGCCAGCTGCAGCAGCGCCCGCTGCCGGCGCCGCCGGCGCAGCGGGCTCCGGTCCACTCCGGACTCGGCTGCGGCCGGCCCGGCCGGTTCCGCCGGTCGGGCTGGCTCGGCCGGCCCGGCCAGCGCGCTCACCGGGCCTCCCGGATCGCGTCCGGCTGGCGCAGCGCGCGCAGGTAGATGCTCGCGGTGAAGATGGAGATGGCCAGGATCAGCAGCGCGATCGCGGACGCGACGCCGGGATTCTGCAGGTCCAGGTACCACTGGTAGGTCTCGCCGACCAGCAGCGGGTAGTTGTCGCCGGTCAGCGCCCGGGCCACCGCGAACGCCTGGAACGCCAGGATCGTCCGCAGGATCAGCGCCACCTGCAGGCTCGGCTTGAGCAGCGGCAGCGTGACGTACCGCAGCCGCTGCCAGAACGTCGCGCCGAAGACGGCCGCCGCCTCGTCGTAGTCACGCGGGATCACCTGCATGCCGGCGACCAGGATCACCAGCACCAGCGCGGTGGCCCGCCACACCTCGGCCACCACCACGGCCAGGAACATGGTGGACCCGTGCTGGTAGGACAGCCAGGAGTAGCCGTCGCCGAGCCCGAGCCGGTGCAGCACCGAGTTGAGGTAGCCCTGATCGTCCAGGATGGACAGCCAGACCAGGCCAGCGGCCAGGTCGGAGATGGCCAGCGGCACCGCCCACAGGTAGAAGTAGAGCCCGCTGAACTTCGGCCGGGCCTGCAGCAGCAGCGCCATCGCCAGCGCCAGCACGAACTGCAGCGGCACCACCACGGCGATCAGCAGCAGCGTGTTGCGGACCGCCGAGCCGAACCGCTGATCGCTCACCATCCGGTGCACGTTGTCCAGCGAGAAGCCGCCGTCGTGGCGGAACGCGGCCAGCACGCCCTGCACCATCGGCCAGCCGAACAGCGCGGCCAGGGTCAGCGCGGACGGGATCAGCAGCAGGTACGGGGTGGGCAGCCGCAGCCGGCCCGGCCGCCCGGCGGCGCTGCTCATCCCACCTGGCAGGTCTGGCCACCGCTGTCCGGGTCCGGCGTCCAGCACGGCGCCTTGGAGTCGGCCAGCAGCTTCTGCACCCGGTCGCCCTCGTCGGCGAGCACCTTCGCGATCGCCTCGTTCTTGAGCACGATCCGGGCGAAGGTGTCCTTGTAGATCTTGGTCAGCTCACCCTCGCCGGTGCCCAGCCCGACCGGCGGCAGCGCGATGAGCGCCCCGCTGCCGGTCTGCTGCTTGCGTACCGCGTCGGCCTCCAGCCGCACCGCCGCGGGCAGGTCGGACGGGATTGTCGCCTGCACGGTCGGGAAGAACGCGTTCTTGCGCAGTACGTCCAGTTGCACGTCCGGAGTGGACAGTGCCTCGATGAGCTGCTCGGTCTTGTCCCGGGCCGGCGCGCCCTTCGGGATGGCCAGGCCGGTCAGCACCGGCATGTAGGCGCGGCCCTTGGGGCCGGACGGCACCGGCGCCATCACGAACTGGTCCGGCGCGTCCTTGGGCGCGTTCACCAGCCGGGCCACATGGTCCCAGGCGACCAACACCTGCTTGGCCGCCAGCGGCTCCTGCATAAAGTCGAAGTTGGCCGAGGCGGGTGTGCAGACCGACCAGAGTTCCTTCAGGTAGCCCCACATGGTGACGGCCTCGGGGCTGCGGAACTTGGTGATCTCGCCGCCGGTGAACGCCGGGTAGAGGTAGCCCTGCAGGAACCGGTGGATCAGCCCCTTCGGGCCGGCCGGCACCCCGAACACCGGCTTGCCGGCGGCCTGCTTCGCCGCCTTCGCCCAGGCCAGGAACTGGTCGTAGGTCAGGTTGTCGATGGTCGCGCCGGGCGGCAGGTACTGCAGCGCGGTGTTGCTCGCGGCGAGGATGAACGTCGCCTGCGCCCACGGGATGTAGTACGTGGTGTTGGTGCCTACCTTGGCGAGCTCGAGCAGGTCCTTCGCGTAGCCCCGGCCGGCCAGCTTCTGGGCCAGGCCGCCCAGGTCCTCCAGCTGCCCGTCCCGGGCCAGCGGCGCCAGGTCGCCGTGCACGCCGCCGATCAGGTTGGTACCGACCTTCCCGGCGCGCACCTCCGAGCGCACCTTCGAGTTGTACGGCCCCGGGTCGGACGTCACGTAGTCGACCGAGCCGGCGGTGTACGCCGACTTGAGGATGCCGCGGAACCGCTCGGCCTCCTCTACCGGCGCGAACTGGGTGCTGAGGAAGACGAGCTTGTCGCCGCCGCCGCCGGTGTCACCGAAGCCGCCGCAGGCGGTCAGCAGCGGTGCGCCGACGCCGGCCGCGATCCCGAGCCGGAGCAGGTCACGCCGGCTGAGCGTGGCAGGGTTGGGTCCGTACGGGCTGGCTTCCGGCGGATGCATTGCTGCTCCTTCCGCACCATGGACCAGGGTGCACGGACCATAGGCAGCCGATGGTCAGCCGGTCAACCAGTCGTCTCCACGTCGTTACCCGCCCATAGCGGCGGCCGGATCAATGGCGGTGGGTGGCATCCGGGTTATGCGGATCGGCGGGGTGCTCATAACCCGGATGGAGCATGACCAGCTGCCCGGCCCGGGCGTCCAGCCAGCGCGCGAACGCCTGCTGCCGGCGCCGGTGCAGCAGGGTGCCGGCGATCTGATCGCGCACCTCGGCATACGGCCGGAGCCGCGCCGGCCAGGCCTCCTCCCGGACGGCGACCTGCCAGCCCTGCGGGCCGCGCACCGGGCCGACCCGCTGGCCGACGGGCGCGGCCGCCAGCGCCTCGCGCAGTGGCGCGGGCAGCGTGGCCGGGTCGACCGGTACCGCGACCGAACCGGCCACTGTGGACGCTGCCGGGTCCACAGTGGAGCCCGCCACGGTGGCGAGCCGGATCAGCCAGCGCGCCGGCAGCGTGTACCGGTCCATGTTTGCGTCGTAGTGGGCGCGCACCGCCCCGGCCGGCACGGTGACGCCGGCGGTCAGCGCCGCGAAGACGGCCCGGGCGGCCGGTGAGCTGGCCAGCACATCGGCCGCCGCACTACCCAGCACCGCCGGATCCGCCCACCCGGCCTGCCCCGGTCCGGCCTGCCCCGGTCCGGCCTGCCCCGGTTCGGCCTGCCCCGGTTCGGCCTGCCCCGGTTCGGCCTGCCGCGGTTCGGGTCGCGCCGGTTCGGCTTGCCCGGCCGCAGGTTGCCCGGCCTCGGGCGGTGCCGGTTCGGGCTGCGGTCCGGGCGGGGGCAGGTGGCGGGCGACCGCCTCCTGTTCGAGCAGGCGGCGGAGGACCAGGCGCTGGGTGGTCCAGCGGCGCAGTTGCCGGCCGGCCGGGCTGCCGTCCGGCGGCAGCCGGTCGGCCAGCGGGCCGGCCCGCAGCCGGGCCACCTCGGCCGCTACCTCCGCCGTGGTCACCGGCTGGCCGTCGACCAGCGCGGCCACGCCGCTCCGGTCCCCGCCGGAGTCCGGGCCGGGCCCGGCGCTCACCGGGCGGGTTCGACGGTGAGGCGGACCGACTCCGAGTAGCCGATCCGGGGGCCGTAACCGATCTTGACCAGCAGCCACCAGCTGCCCGGCTGGGCGTCCGGCGGCACCGCGATCGGGAAATCGATCGTGCCGGTGGCGTCCGCGTCCAGCCGGAGGCCGGTGGTCCGCAGCGGGGTCAGCGGCCAGGTGTCGACCGGGCCGATCAGCCAGCTGAGCACGTCCAGCGGGCTGCGGAACCGGTTGCTCAGCCGGGCCCGCAGGGTGGCGGTCTGGCCGGGTCGGACCGAGATGGCCAGCGGGTCCAGGGTCATCGACACCTCGCCCGGGCTGACCGCGCCGGGGTAGGCGCCGGGCACGGCGACCGTGGCCAGGTCCCGGACGGTCTGCGCACCGTCCACAACGGACACCGCGACCAGGTGGTCGCCGGCCACCGCGGCCCGGCCCGGCGTGACCCGTACCGGCAGGTCGGCGTACGTGCCCGGCGGCAGCGCCACCGGCCAGCTCGCCGGCTCCGCCGACCAGCCGGCGGGCGGCTCGACCCGGACGACGCCGGACCAGTTGTCGTCGGTCCGGTCGGAGACCACGGTGACGGTGAGGTCCACCGGCCCGTCGGCGGTGACCGCGGCCGGCTGCACGTGCACCGAGATCGGCAGGTTCCCGATCGGCGCCGGGCCGCTGTTGTGCAGCCAGTAGCGCGCGTACACCGGCTGCACCGGCTCCCGACCGCCATACCGGTCCAGCTCGCCCGGACCGACCTGCCCGCCCGCCCCGATGGCCCAGCCTGGATCGACCTGCCCACCCGGCCCGATGGCCCCGCCCGGCCCGACGGCCCCACCCGGCCCGACGGCCCCACCCGGCCCGACGGCCCCGCCCGGCCCGACGGGCCCACCCGCCCCGACGGGCCCACCCGGCCAGCCCGGACCGGCGGGCCCGCCCTGACCCGCGAGGCCGGTCCGGCCGACCTGGCTCTGTGCCAGCGCGGCGGCCGCCGCGCCGGCCGGGTCCGGCCCGGCCAGGCTGTCCACGGACAGCACGGTGGTCGCCACCTCGGCACCGGACAGTCCTATCTGGACGGTGCCGTCCGGCCGCACCGGCACCGCACGTCCCGGTCGCTCCAGCAGGTCGGCCTGGAACGCCGCGGCGGGTGGTTCGGCCAGCCGCAGCGTCGCCTGGACCGGGCGGCCGTGCGGCTCGTACAGCCGGACGGCGATGCTGTCGATCCCGTCCTCGCTGGCACCGCGGGCCAGCGGGTTGCCGGCCGGCTTGATCGCGGTGACCAGCGCCGCGCCGGCCGGCTCGACCGACAGCAGCGAGCCCTGCCCGGGCAGGCCGCCGTCGACCAGCCCGGCGCCGGCGGCCAGCACCACGGCGGTCAGCGGCGCGTTGTACGAGTGTCCGGAGTGGACGAAGCCGGCCGCCCGCCAGTCGCCGGCGCCGCCGACCAGCGCGTACTCGAACCGGTGGCTCCAGTGCTGGAGCTGGAAGCCGGCGCCGTCCGGGGTGCAGCGGCGTGGTGGGTCGATCCACACCCCGGACGGCCAGCCGGTGCACGACCGCAGCAGCGAGAGGTGCAGCGCGCCGGTGCGGTCCACCGCGAAGCCGGGCAGCCCGCGGTTGAGGATGCCGACCGAGTAGTCGGCCAGCCCCGGCTCGGCCGCGTGCAACCCGGCCGGCTGTCCGATCTGGACAGTCGCGTCGCCGAGGTCGGCGGTCAGCTCGGCCAGCGCGCCGGCCAGCCCGGCGTCGTCCCGGCCGGCGACGATCAGCACCGGCAGCGCCCGCGGCCCGCGCAGGTCGGCGTTCGGCTGCCAGACCTCGGTCAGCGGGCGCTCGGCCGGTACCCAGACCCGGGCGGTGCCGGTCGCGGCCAGCTGGCGGGTGAGCTCAGCCGAGTACGCCGGCCCGGCCGCGGCCAGCACGGACGCGGTGAACGCGTTCCGGTCCGGCCCGCCGATCGCCAGCCGGACGTCTGGCAGGTTCGAGTCCACGTCCAGGTAGCCGTAGCGGCTGCCGGTGTCCTGCGAGGTGGTCGAGGTGACCCCGGCCCGGACCAGCGCCACCACCAGCTCCCGGACCGGCTCGGCCGTGACCATGCCTCCGTCGGCCACCACTTCGGCCACCCCGATCGCCCGCAGCCGCTCTGTTCCGCCCCCGTCGCCGGTGCCGGTGCCGGTGGAGCTCAGGACGACCCGGGCGGTACTGCCCAGGCCGAACCAGTTGTGGGCCGGGTTGTCCAGCGTCCATGGGGCGTCGGCGGTGTCCACATCGACGATGCCGTAGCCGCGGCCGATCACCGCGTCGCCGACCTCGCTGACCGGCAGGCCGCCCGGCACGTCCGCCGCCCAGCGCAGCCGCAGCAGCTGGTCGGAGCCGCGGAAGCCGTCCAGGTCGGTCACGCAGTCGACCCGGCGCAGCCCGGCCCAGAGGGTGAGCCGCTGGGTGACGGCGACCCCGTCCACAGTGGACCGGACCGTGAGCCGCTGGCCGAGCGGGCTGGTCTGGGCCAGTACCGTCGCCGGATCGTCCGCGCTGGAGGCCTTCGGTGGCCCGGTCGGGATCAGGTGCCAGGGGCCCTCGCCGTAGCGCGGGTGCTGGGCGTACTCGTCGTAGCGCAGCACCTCGTTCCCCAGCCGGCCGGCGGCGAGCAGCTCCCGGCCCGCGGCCAGGTCCCGCAACGAGGCGACGCAGCCGCCCCGGGCCGGATCGACGGCCAGCCGGAAGTGCTCGTTCTCGATGCTGCCCCCGGATCCGGCGGTCCACTCGCCGACCGGCGAGTCCGACGGCCGGAGCAGGTAGCTCCGGTAGCCGGTGGCGGGCACGTCGGTCGCCAGGAAGGTCAGCGTGGCCGAGACGATCCGGCCGCCCGGACCGCGCAGCACGTCCTCGGCCAGCACCGGCACCGGCACGCCGGCATCGTCCACAAGCGACAGACCGGGGGCGCCGACCGGTGGCCGCACCGGCACCCGCACCAGCTCGGTCCGGGCCCAGGACAGCCCGTTGAAGACGACGAGCCGCGGCTCGCCGGCCGGCGGGGTCCGGCCGGCCAGGTACCCGGTCGCCGCGGCCCGGACCTCCCGGCCGATGTCCCAGGCCTCGCGCCAGCCGGTCAGCAGATCCAGGTAGACCTGGTCGCTCTCCGAGCCGGTGATCGCGTCGTGGTGCGCGCCGTAGACCAGTTGCCGCCAGGCCTTGTCCAGCGCCGCGGCCGGGTAGCGGGCACCGTGCAGCGCGGCGAACGTGGCGAACCGCTCGGCGTCGGTCAGCGCCACCTCGGCCTGCCGCTGCGCCTGCTTGGTGTCCACATAGGACACGTCCTTGCCGGTGTAGATCGGGTTCATGTCGCGGGTCTGCGGCACCAGCCGGCGGCCGGCGGCGGCCAGCTCGCCACGGACCGCGGCGAAGAACTCGCGCGGGATCGAGCAGACGAACCGGGGCCAGACATACCGGCCGGCCCAGTCCCGGTGGATCTCGGTGAGCCACTTGTTCGGCGGCGAGTAGTCGGTGCCGACCGGCAGCAGCACGTGCCGGGTGGCCGCGACCGACTTCAGCGACCGGAAGATCCGGTACACCTCGGCCTCGGCGTCGGCCAGCGTGGCGGACGAGTCCATCCACCAGCCGGCCGAGTAGTGCGCCGGCATGTACGAGGTGAGCAGCCCGCGACCGCTCGGCGCGACCCACTCGAACTCGCTCGGGAACTGCATCAGCCGGGCGTCCCGGAACGGCTCGGCCGGGGTGGTCTGAAGTGGACCCCACTGGTGGAACGGCCCGCGCGCCCAGGAGCTGTCGGTCAGCCCGGCGTCCGCGACGAACCCGGGGAACTGCGGGTCGTGCCCGAAGACGTCGAGCTGCCAGGCGGTCCGCGGGTCGCCGCCGAGCACGTGCCGCTGCAGCCCGATGCCGTACTGCAGGTTGCGGATCGTGCTCTCCGGCCCGGTCAGGTTGGTGTTCGGCTCGTTGTACGTGCCGCCCATCAGCTCGCACCGGCCCTCGGCCAGCAGCCGCCGCAGGTAGTCCCGATCCTCCGGGTACATGTCCCAGTACGGCTTGAGATAGTCGGTCTCGGCCAGCACGAACCGGTAGTCCGGGTCGTGCCGGGTCAGCTCGAGGTGCGCCTTCACCAGGTCGAACCCGGTGTGCTGGAACGCCGACCGGGGCGAGCCGGACCAGTCCAGCGCGTCCCATGACTCGGTGTACGCGGCCTGGGTGTTCCACCAGACCGGGTCGTAGTGGAAGTGCGACACCAGGTGCACCGTCCACCCGGGATCGGCCACGGTCAGCTCGGCCGCCGCTTCGACGGCCCCGGGCCGGCCCGCCCCGGCGCCCGCCGGCTCGGCACGCACGGTGACCGGCAGCACGGCCCCGACCTCGGGTCCGCCCCCCGATCCGGCGCCCGCGCCCGCTCCTGGCCCGGCGGCCGACCCGGCCGCGAACCGCACCGGCACCTCGACGGTCACCGCGCCGCCCGGCAGGTCGGCGAGCACCGGCTCGGCCGGCACCAGCCCGGTACCGGTGACGCCGACCGCGACCCGGCCGGGCGGCCCGTCCAGCCGGACCCGCACAACCTGCACCGGTTCGTCCGGCGTGCCGACGAACAACTCGGTAGATTCAACCGCGGCGATCCGCAGCTCCTGCCCGTTCGCAGCCATGCCCCGACCCTACGAGCTGCCGCCGCCCCAACGGGCAGACCGGCGGGCGGCGCTGAACCGAACGCGCGCCGGCTGCGTGCAAGCCACGACAACGCATGACCAGTTGCCAGCGGAGGATCTGCGATGGCCGGCTTTCCCTACACCTTCCCATCGCCATCGCCATCGCGCCTGCCACCGCGGCCGAAGCCGGCGAAGCTGCTGCTCCCGGCGCTGATCGGGGCCGCGGTCGCGATCGGGCTGGGTGCGTACGGCCGCAACCACCAGCCGGGCACCGACCACATCGTCCTCGGATTCAGTTCACTGATCAGGATGAAGGTGTGGCTGGCCATCGGTGCCGGTTCGCTGGCCGTACTGCAGCTGCTCAGCGCGCTCTGGATGTGGCACCGGCTTCCCCTCGGCGCCCCGCCCGCGTGGCTTCCGGCCGTCCACCGCACCCTCGGTACGCTGGCCTTTCTGGCCACGCTGCCGGTCGCGTACGCCTGCCTGTACAGCCTGGGCTTCGACCAGTCCACCCCGCGGGTGCTGGTGCACTCGGTGGCCGGCTGCGCGTTCTACGGCGCTTTCGTCACAAAGCTGATCGTCGTGCGGACCAGCCGGCTGCCCGGCTGGACCCTCCCGGTGGTCGGCGGCCTGCTCTTCACCGCGCTGGTGGCGGCGGTCGGCACATCGGCCGTCTACACCTTCGCCAAGTTCGGCTCACCGGGCTTCTGACCGCCCGCTGCTGACCGCCCCAGCCTCGAAAGGACGCGGCACCATGCAACGCTTTCCGGTCGTACCAGCCGTCTGCGCGGTGGCCGTGGCCGGCTTCCTCACCGTCGCCACCCACGCGAATTCGCCGTCGACGCGCACCATCGCCGGCAACGCGAGCCCGGCCGGCCAGTCGGCCGGCAACCCCAGCAGCAAGCCCAAGACACCGGCGAAGCCCGCGCTGTCGGTGCGGGAGACCCCGCTCGGCACCGTGGTCGTCGGCCCGAAGGGCCACACGCTGTACCGGTCCAACAAGGACACCGTCAACCCGTCGGCGTCCAACTGCATCCGCCGCTGCGTGGCCATCTGGCCACCGCTGCTCGGCACCCCCGCGAGCTTCGCCGTGCAGGGGGTCGACCCGAAGCTGCTCGGCACGCTCCGCCGGGTCGACGGCCGCACCCAGCTCACCCTGCACGGCTGGCCGCTGTACTACTTCAACAAGGACGCCAAGCCCGGTGACGTGCTCGGCGAGGCCGCCGGAGACCACGTCTTCCACCCGGTCGGCCCGACCGGCCAGCCGGCCGGAACCACCAACCCGCCCAGCACCGGCGGGCCTACCAGCGGGCCAACCGACGGGCCGACCTACGCGCCCACCGACGGGCCCACCCCCAGCTCCACCGGCTGAGCCGTCAAGACCAGCTGGCGCTGTTCCCCCCGCCAGCTGTACCGGCTTCCCCCAGCCGGCACCGGCCGGCCGGCGGCGTCCACATCGGACGCCCGCCGGCCGGCCGCACTGTCCTCAATGGCCGTCCGAAGTGGCCGTCCGAAGTGGCCGGCTACGTGGTCAGGGCGCCGATCGCGGTGAGGAAGACCTGGCCGATGTCGCGCGGGTCGGGGGAGTTGAAGGCCAGCCCGTCGGTGGCCTTGGCGATCTTCTCCAGCACCCCGGCGTCGGCGTCCTTGCCGTACGCGATGGCCACGATGTGCACCGGCCGGGCCAGGCTGTAGCTCTTGTTCAGCTCGCTGAGCAGGCCGTTCAGCCCGATCGAGACCTTGTCGTCGTTGCGCCCGTCGGTGATCAGCACGACCGTGTTCACGTAGCCGCGCTGGAAGTGCGCCACCGCTGACCGGTACGCGGCCAGCACGCTGTCGTAGAGGCCGGTGCCGGCCAGCGGGACCAGGCCGCGTTGCGCCTGCACCGAGGCCGCCCGCCGGGTCTGTCCACCGATCCTGCCGTCGGCGCGGCCGAGCGGCACCAGCTCGCGGTAGTCCTGGCCGCCGTTGATCTCGCTGGAGAACTCCCACAGTCCGATGTGGTCGGCGTCGTCGAACAGCTGCAGACCGGCGCCGGCGGCGGCCACCGCGATCGAGAGCTTGGTCTTGTCGGTGCCCGGGACGATGTCGGCCATCGAGCCGGAGACGTCGATCAGCGCGAGCACCGAGACGCGCTGGGTGAGCAGCCGCCAGACCGCCTGCGCGGTGGCCGGCGCCTCCGCGCTGCGGACCGGCTCCGGGGTCAGCGGCTTGCTGTCGAAGCCGTTGTCGCCGCTGGTCAGCGCGTCGCTTGCGGTGCCGTTCGCGCGGCGCAGCCCGTACGAGCCGAGCCGGCCCTGCACGCTGGCCGTGAGCAGCCAGTTGTGGAAGTCGGTGGCGGCCCGCCGGTCCAGGCCGGTGACCCAGCTGGCGTTCGGCACCACGTACGGGTAGTCGGCGGCGAGCTGGCCGTCCAGCGGATAGGTGGGCGAGAGCAGCACGGCCGGGTGGGTGCTGTTGTACCGCCAGATGTCCTGCTCGTAGGTGGCGACCAGGCCGTACCTGGCCAGCATGTCCTCGGTGGTGGGGCTGGTGTCGGCCCCGGCCAGCAGCGCCGGGCTGCTCGGCGCGACCTTCCTCAGGGCCCGGACGAACTGCAGCAGCCCGGCCTTCGCGGTCGGCGTGGTGAAGGTCTTGGCGGTCACCTTCCCGGCCGGCGTCCCGGTCACCGCCCCGGCCGCGGCGACCAGCAGGCTGGCGCCGAGCGTGGTCTTGGTCGGGTCGGCGGTGGAGAACAGCACCCGGCCCCACTCGGCGTGGTCGATCCGCTGCTGCCCCCAGCCGGCCGGGTCCCGGGAGAGCTGCAGGAAGTCACCCAGCTGTGGCCGCTGGCCGGCCGGCAGCTGGCCGGCGATCGCCCGGATGGCGTCCGGCGGTGCCGCCACCACGATCGGGGAGGAGGCGATCGAGGTCGCCGAGGCCGGCAGCACCCGCTGGTTCTGGGCTCGGGCCCGGACCAGTTGCAGCGTCGTGCTCGACTCCGGCACCCAGACGTCGCTGGGGGGCCCGCCGCCGGGGAAGGGCACCGGCTGCAGTGCCTGCAGCGCCTGCGAGGCGGTCATCTCCCGGACGGCGACCCGCACGCAGGTGGTGCCGTCCAGCTTGCGGTGCGCATCGTTGTACGACTTGGCCAGGTCGGTCAGCCAGGCCATGGCGGAGGTGTCGGCGCCGACGGTGAGCGTGGTGGTCTGGCCGGGGCAGGCGGACACCGGCTGGGCCGGGGACGAGCTGGCCAGTCGCACCGCCACCACCGACCCGGCGAGGACAGCGACAACCACCGCGACGAGCGCCGCGGGCTCCCTGCTCAGCCGGTCGAACCTGGTGCGTTTGCTGCGATGCCTGTGCTGTCCCATCAGTCGGCGCGCTCCCGCCCCCAAGGCGTCCCGCCACGGGTGCGACGGGCATACGTGCCAGCCAGGAGAGTGAATGTCGGAGCGTCGGCTTGTCAAACGGAACCAGATACGGTAACGGGTAAGCATCAACAAACTACGGACGGTTACATGCCCTAGACGGGCCACAACCGGGACCGACTGCCAAACCGACGGTTCCCGCATCGTCTCCCGGGTTGCCCCGATCGCGCCGGGAGTTAATACGGTCGACACAATCAGTCGCCGATCGTGCGCTGAATGGCGATCCAGCACTAGGCCGGATGGATGCAAGTTTTCCGCGAGTTGGCTCGAAGCCCCTTACGGTCCGTACCATCGGTCAACCCTTCCGGCCGGGAGGCCGGGTGCCTGTACCGTCCCGCCAACGATCAGGGGGTCTCTGCGTCGTGACATCCGGTCGCCACGACGGGGGTTCTCCGGGAGGCGGCCGCGCGTTCGCCCGTCCGGGTGAGCCGCCGGCCGACGATCCGGCTCGCGAACTGGACGCGCTGCTGTCCAACTGGTCCCCTGAGCGGGACGCCGCCGGGCGGCACGCCAGGCCGTCAGCGCCCGACGACGCGGGCTACGGCACCCCGGTGGCCCGCCCGCAGCGCCAGCCGAGCCGATCCGACGGGTGGTCCACCGGGCCACCACCGGGGCGGCCCGCCGCACCGCCGTCGCGCCACCCGGACGCGCGTCGCGACGGGTCGGAGAGTGGCCGCCGCGGCGCGGCCGGCAGCGGTGGATACGGCCACCCGGGTGTCGGCGACGTCGCCGAACCGCCCCGCCAGCCTGGCCGACCGGCCCAGGGCCTGCACTCCAGCCTGCTCGGTGGTGGCGCTGCCCCCCGCCCGCCGGACGCCGTCCGCCCGCCGAGCGTCGCCCGCCCGCCGGACGCCGTCCGCCCGCCGAGCGCCGGCCGCCCGCCCGGAGCCCCCGGAGTCCCCGGGGGCCTCGAAGCCCAGCACGGCTACCGGCCGATCCAGCCGCCGACGTACCCAACCCCAGGCGCCTCCCGCCGGCCCGAAGCCCCCGAAGCCGCGCGCGGCTACCGGCCGATCCAGCCGCCGACCTACCCGTCCCCGGGCTACCGGCCCGACCCGGGCCGGTACGGCTCCGACCCGGACGGCACCGGCTTCGCCTCGGAGCCCGGGGCCCCCTGGCCTGGCGGCCCGGGCTTCGGCACCGCGGGCAACGGCTATACCGGCGGCGGGTACGCCCAGATCCCCGGCCCGGCCGGGAGCTACGGCGGGTCCGGCTACCCGGACGACGAGGACCGTGACCCGGGCCTGCTGACCCACCGGGCATCCTTCGCTCCGGGCGACGACGCGATGGACGGGGCCGGCTACGGCTACCCGGCCCCGCCCCGGCGTGGCCGGTTCGACCCCGACGGCGACGAGTTCTACCCGGACGACGACGACATCCCGCCCGACGACCGGGAGCCGGGGCGGCACCGCCGGCCCGGCCGGCCGGGCTGGGTCAAGGTGATGGCCTGGGTGTTCGCGGTGATCTGCCTGTTCGGCATCGGGATCGGCGGCTGGGGCTTCTTCGAGTACCGCCGGCTGTCCAACAACATCACCCGGATCGACGCGCTGGCCCCGAACGACCCGGCGATCAAGCAGGCCGCCAAGCAGCGCAACGCCGAGAACTACCTGCTGATCGGCTCGGACACCCGGGAGGGCGCGAACTCCAAGTTCGGCGACGTGTCCGGCGCCCGGTCGGACACCACGATCCTGGCCCACCTCTCGCCCGGCCGGGACAAGGCGCTGCTGATCAGCTTCCCGCGCGACTCCTGGGTGGACCTGCCGGCCTGCCAGCGCACCGCCGGCGGCACCAGCCCCGGCGGCGAGGGCATGTTCAACTCGGCCTTCGAGATCGGCGGTCCGAAGTGCACTGTCCTAGCGGTACAGAAGCTGACCGGCATCTCGGTCAACCACTACGTACAGGTCGACTTCACCGGCTTCCAGACGATGGTGGACGCGCTCGGCGGGGTCACCATCTGCTCGACTGAAGAGGTCAACGACAGGACCAGCGGGCTACGGCTGCACAAGGGCAACCAGCTGCTGCGCGGCACCCAGGCGCTGGCGTACGTGCGGGCCCGCAAGACGCTCGGCGACGGCTCCGACATCGGCCGGATCCAGCGGCAGCAGCGGTTCCTCGGCGCGATGGTCCGCAAGGCGACGAGCAGCCGGCTGCTGTTCAACCCGCTGGCGCTGACCCGTTTCCTGGACGCCGCGACCAAGTCGCTCACCCTGGACCGGGCCACCTCGCTGAAGGACCTCAAGGCGCTCAGCGACCAGCTGCGCGACCTGGACCCGAAGAAGGTCAGCTTCATCACCACGCCGATCGCCAACCAGGACTATTCGCCCCCCGGCACCAACTTCCGCGGCAAAGTGCAGCTGGACGACATCGCCGGCCGCCGGCTCTACGACTCGATCATCAACGACAAGCCGGCGCCGCCGAAGGGCAGCACGCCGGCGAAGCCGAAGACGGCGGCCAAGGTGACGCTCACCGTGGCACCCGGGGACGTGTCGGTGAAGGTGCTCAACGGGGTCGGCGTGACCGGCCTGGCCGCGCGGACCGCCGCTGACCTGACCAGCGTCGGCTTCGCGGTGAGCAACACCGGCAACGGTCCACAAGGGACTAAGGTGACCCAGGTGCGGTACGGGCCGGACCGCCTGGACGCGGCCCGCACCCTGGCCGCCGGCATCCCCGGCGCGGTGCTGCAGGAGGACAACAGCCTCGGCCGCACGCTGCAGCTCGTGGTCGGCACCAACTACCACGGGGCGACCGCGGTTCAGGTCGGCCAGCAGGTGACCCCGCCGCCGACCGCCGGGGCGTCCACCACCAGCACGCCGAACGCCGGTGCTACCCGGGCCGCCCCGCCGGTCCCGACAATCACGGCCGGCGACACCAGCTGCACCTGACCTCGGCGCGGGCCCGGCGGTAACTGCCGCCGGGCCGCTCGCCGTGCCGGGCCCCTCGCCGTGCCGGGCCCCTCGCCGTGCGGCCGTACCGGGGTCAGCCGAAGCGGCCGGTGATGTAGTCCTCGGTGCGGGAGTTGCTGGGGTTGCTGAAGATCTTCTGGGTGTCGTCCATCTCGATCAGCTGGCCCGGCTTGCCCACCCCGGCGAGGGTGAAGAACCCGGTGCGGTCGGAGACCCGGGCGGCCTGCTGCATGTTGTGCGTCACGATGACGATCGTGTAGCGCTCTTTCAGCTCACCGATCAGGTCCTCGATGGCGAGGGTGGAGATCGGGTCCAGCGCGGAGCAGGGCTCGTCCATCAGCAGCACCTGCGGTTCGATCGCGATGGCCCGGGCGATGCACAGCCGTTGCTGCTGCCCGCCGGAGAGGCCGGCACCGGGCTTGTGCAGCCGGTCCTTGACCTCTTCCCAGAGGTTGGCGCCGCGCAGCGACCGCTCGGCGATCTCCTCCACAGTGGACTTCTTGGTCCGGCCGGCCAGCTTCAGCCCGGCCACCACGTTGTCCATGATGGACATCGTCGGGAACGGGTTGGGCCGCTGGAACACCATCCCGATGGTGCGGCGGACGTTCACCGGGTCGACGTTCGCCGCGTAGATGTCCTCGCCGTCGAGCAGCACCTTGCCCTCGACCCGGGCGCCCGGGATGACCTCGTGCATCCGGTTCAGCGTGCGCAGCACGGTCGACTTGCCGCAGCCGGACGGGCCGATGAACGCCGTCACGCTGCGCGGCTCGATCGTCATCGACACGTCCTGCACGGCCATGAAGCTGCCGTAGTAGATGTTCACCCCGGAGACGTCGAAACTCTTGGCCATGGTGGCAGGGCTCCTCTAGGTCCGGACCTGGGCGAAGCGGGCGATGAGCCGGGCCAGCGCGTTCAGCAGCCCGATGATGATGATGAGAGTGAGCGCGGCGCCCCAGGCGCGGTGCGCGGCGGGTGAGTCCGGGTTGCCGACCGCGTCCCGGAACTGCTCGAAGATGTACGTCGGCAGCGACTCCTGCGGCCGCGCGGTCTGTCCAAACGCGAACGGGTTGTACTGGATCTTCTCGTTGATGCCGACCAGCAGCAGCAGCGGTGCGGTCTCGCCCATGATCCGGGCCACGCCGAGCATCACACCGGTCACAATGCCACCCAGCGCCGTCGGCAGCACTACCCGCAGGATCGTCCGCCACTTCGGCACGCCCAGCGCGTACGAGGCCTCGCGCAGTTCGTTCGGCACCAGCTTGAGCATCTCCTCGGTGGACCGGATCACCACCGGCAGCATCAGGATCAGCAGCGCCAGCGAGCCGGCGAAGCCGGACTTCTGGAAGCCCAGCACCAGGATCCATGCCGTGTAGACGAACAGACCGGCCACAATGGACGGAACACCGGTCATCACGTCCACGAAGAAGCTGACCAGCCGGGCGAACAGCCGGCCACCGCCGTACTCGACCAGGTAGACCGCGGCCAGGATGCCCAGCGGCGCGGCGATCAGGGTGGCCAGCAGCGACTGCTCCAGGGTGCCGACGATTGCGTGGTAGACGCCGCCGCCGGCCTCGTCGGTGTCCACCCGGAACATCGAGACGGTCAGGAACTTGCCGGTGATCGCGCTGGCGCCGCGCTTGACCGCCAGCCCGATGATGAGCAGCAGCGGCGTGACCGCGAGCACGAACGCGGCCCAGACCAGCGTGGTGAACAGCCGGTCCTTGGCCTGCCGGCGGCCCTCCACGGAGAAACTGAGCGCGGTCAGCGCGATCACCAGCAGGACGACCGCGAAGACCACGAAATCGGCCCGGCCCTGCAGCCCGGTGATCGCGAACAGCAGCGCGGTGATCCCGATGGAGAGCACGGCCAGCCCGGGCACCGCGTAGCCGGGCAGCTTGCGCCCGGCCAGCGTCGGAGCGTCCACCGCGTCGGGGCTGCCGAGAGTGATCATCTGCGTCACCGGGTCACGCTCCCTTCCGTCGGCGGATGATCAGTTGTGCGCTGAAGTTGACCGCGAGCGTGATGACGAACAGGCAGAGGCCGGCGGAGATCAGCGCGCCGGTGCCGATGTCCTGCGCTTCGCCGTATTTCAGCGCGATGTTCGAGGCGAACGTGACGCCGCCGTTCTCGGTGATGTGCACGCTGATGTTGTATGCGCTGGAGAGCACGATGGTGACGGCCAGCGTCTCACCGAGCGCCCGGCCCAGGCCGAGGATCGAGGCGGACACCACGCCGGCCCGGCCGAACGGCAGCACCGCGGTGCGGATCATCTCCCACCGGGTGGCGCCGAGCGCCAGCGCCGCCTCCACCTGGTCCCGCGGGACCTGCCGGAACACCTCCCGGGAGATCGCCGAGATGATCGGCAGAATCATGATCGCCAGCACCACGCCGGCGGTGAAGTCGGAGAGGTTGTTGGGCCGGTTGTCCGGCCGGTAGTCGAAGATGACCGTCCAGCTGAACCACTTGTCCAGCCAGCGGACCAGGCCGGTCATCTGCGGGGCCAGGAAGAAGAAGCCCCACAGGCCGTAGATCACCGAGGGCACCGCGGCGAGCAGGTCGACCAGGTAGCCCAGCCCGGCGCTGACCCGGCGCGGCGCGTAGTAGTTGATGAACAGCGCGATGCCCAGCGCCACCGGCACCGCCATCAACATCGCCAGGAAGCCGGTGACCAGCGTGTGGAACAGCATCGCGGCGATGCCGAACTGGGCCGGGGTCTCGTCCGGGAACCACTGCTTGAAGGTGAGGAAGTTGACCGTGTTGGCCCGCAGCGCCGGTGACGCCTTGTAGATGAGGAAGGCCGCGATCGCGGCCATCAGCGCGAGCACGGTCGCGCCGGCGGTGATCGAGATGCCGCGGAAGACCCGGTCGCCTGGCCGGACCGAGGAGCCGCTGATGTCGGAGCCCGGGGGCAGGGGTGTCGCCGAGGGGGTGGCGGAGCCGCCGATCGTGGGTTGGCTCATTCAGACGCCCGGTCCAAGAGTCATACAAACCCCTATGTGGAGGAGGGTTCGAACGTCGAGAGGCGGGTGCGCCCCGCCGCCGGTCTGGCAGCGAGGCGCACCCGCAGCGTCTCAGATTGCGGAACGGTCAGGCGGCGCTGAGGCCGGCGACCGCCTCCTTGACCTTCGACAGCAGGTCGGCCGGCAGCGGCGAGTGGCCGATGGCGGCTAGCGCGCCCTGGCCCGCGTCACTGGAGGTGTAGGTGAGGAACGACTTGACGAACTTCGCCTGGTCGGCCGGGAGCCCCTTGGTGCAGGTGATCTCGTACGTGACCAGGATGGCCGGGTAGGCGCCGGCCTCGGTCAGCCCGTAGTTGACCTTCACCTTGATGTCCTGCCCGTTGACCGTGGCGGTGGCCGCGGCGACCGCCTTGCCCACCGAGTCGGCGTTCAGTTCAACCGCACCGCTGCCGGTGTCCAGTGCGGCCGGGGTCAGGTTGTTCTTCACCGCGTCCGGGCCGTCGACGTAGCCGATCGCCCCGTCCGCGCCCTTGACCTGCTGCACCATCGCGGCCGAGTCCTTGGCACCCTGGCCACCCGGGGCCTTCCAGGACTGCTCGGTGCCATACGTCCACTCGGCCTTGGCCTGCGCGTCCAGGAACCGGGCGAAGTTCTGGGTGGTGCCCGAGTCGGACGAGCGGTGCACGGTGGTGATCGTGGTGGCCGGCAGCGTGACGCCCGAGTTGGCCGCCGCGATGGCCGGGTCGTTCCACTTGTTGATCTTGCCGGCGAAGATCTTGGCCAACACCGTCGGCGTCAGCGTCAACTTGCTCACGCCCTGCAGGTTGTAGACGATCGCCACCGGCGTGATCACCATCGGGATGTCGACGGCCTTGCCGCCGGTGCAGCGGGTGTCCGCCTTGCCCTGGTCGGCGTCGGCGATCGCGGCGTCCGAGCCGGCCAGCGGAACCTGGCCCTGGTAGAACTGGGTGCGGCCGTAGCCGGAGCCCTGCGCGTCATAGTTGATCGACGCGCCGGAGCAGGCGGCCTCGTAGCCCGACTTCCAGGCGTTGAACGCGGGCTTCTGAGCGCTCGATCCGGCCGCGGTGAATGAGCCTGAAGCGCAGTCCGTCACAGTGCCCCCGCTGCCGCTCGACGCCCCGGTGGCCTGACCACCGGTGGTGCCTGAGGTGTCATCGGAGCCGCATGCGGCCAGCGCGAGCGCACCCGCGACGAGACCGGCGAGGATGATGCCGGGTCGCTGGAGCTTCACGTATTTCCCTCCGGGGAGATGCGGAGATGTCGTCCGGTCGGCGTTCGCCGCGGACGACCGCACGCTATGGAGGCCAGGTTGCGCATCCGCCCAGGCACGGTGAACGGACGCTGAACATGCCGCGACGTGATCAATACCACTGGGTCGCGAGCCGGTAACGATTGGGTGAACGGGCCCCGGAGGGGCTCAGCGCTGCTCGCGCCGGTACTGGACATCCACGTCCCAGCGGGTGAAACCGGTGCGTTCGTACAGTCGCAGCGCCGCCTGGTTGCTCTCGTCCACGTACAGCATCACCTGGGCCAGGCCGCGGCCGCGAAGGTACCGCAGGCCGGCCACGGTCAGGGCCGGGCCCAGGCCGAGGCCCTGCGCGGCCGGGTCCACGCCGAGCACGTAGACCTCGCCGATCGGGGCGTGGTCGTGCTTCCCGTCGCCGCTCCGGCCGCCGTGCACCTTGGTCCAGTGAAAGCCGACCAGCTCCGGGCCGGCCGCGCCGGCCCGCTCGGCCAGCAGGAAGCCGGCCGGGTCGAACCAGGGCTCCTGCTCGCGCACCTTGATGTCGTCCAGGGTCCAGCCGCCCTGGTCCGGGTGGCTGGCGAAGGCGCGGTTGTTCACCGCCAGCCAGGCCGGCTCGTCCGCGTCCGGCACGAACGGGCGCAGCGCGACGCCCGGCGGCAGCGGCGCGTCCGGCAGTTGGGACAGCAGCGACCGGCGCAGCTGCCAGAGGATCCGCTCCTGGACGTAGCCGTGGCTGCGGGCCAGCCCGGCCGCATCGGCATGCCGGCCGTGCGCCCACAACCGCAGCCGGCCGTCCGGGCTGAGCTTCTGCAGCGTCGCGAGCAGCGAGCCGCCGAGGCCGCGGCGGCGATACCCGGGATGCACCACGAGCTCCGCGCTCGGCCCGGCCACCAGGTCGGTGCGGTCCAGGTGGGCGTAGCCGACCAGGGTCGGGCCGAGGTAGCCCAGCACGTTCAGCGCGTCCTGGTCGCCGCCGTGCCGCAGGTGCAGCAGCACGTGCTCGGACACCGGCGAGGTGCCGTCGGCGTCCGCGGCCGCCTCCACCACGGACAGCACGCCACGCACCTGGTCGGGGTCCAACCGGGGCAGCGGCCGGACGATCACGGCGTCAGCGGGCGTACTCACCCGCTGACCGTACGCGGCCGGCCGGCGAACCCGTGGCACGGCCGGCCCAGCCGCCCGGGCCTAGCCGCCGGGCCCAGCCGACCGGGCTCAGCCGACCGGGATGGGCACGCCGTCCACCGGAGCCGTCGGAGGCTGCCGGACGAACTTGTACCCGACGTTGCGGACGGTGCCGATCAGCTGCTCGTTCTCCAGGCCGAGCTTGGCCCGCAGCCGCCGGACATGCACGTCCACCGTGCGGGTGCCGCCGTAGTAGTCGTAGCCCCAGACCTCCTGCAGCAACTGCGCCCGGGAGAAGACCCGACCCGGGTGCTGGGCCAGGAACTTCAGCAGCTCGAACTCCTTGTAGGTGAGGTCGAGCGGCCGACCGCGCAGCCGGCAGGTGTACGTCGTCTCGTCGATGGCCAGGTCGCCGGCCCGGATGACACCGCCCTCGCCGGGGGCCGAGGCGGCCGCGCGGCGGGTGGCCGCCAGCCGCAGCCGGGCCTCCACCTCGGCCGGGCCGGCCGTGTCCAGCAGCACGTCGTCCACGCCCCAGTCGGAGCTGACCGCGGCCAGGCCACCCTCGGTGAGCACCGCGAGCACCGGCGCGGGCACCCCGGCGGTCTGCAGCAGCCGGGTCAGGCCGCGCGCTTCGGCGAGGTTGTGCCGGGCGTCGACCAGGACGACGTCTCCGGGCGGATTGTCCAGCAGGACGGTCACGTCCGGGGTAACCACCCGGACCTGGTGGGCCAACAGGCCCAGCGATGGCATCACCTCAGTGGTTGGCTGCGATGCGGCGGTCATCAGCAGAAGATCCACGCAGGGCTCCTCTCCGCAGGCATTGCCGGAACATACGAAACGGGACCCATCGCGTCGCCTCGCTGCGGTTGGTGCTGCATGCTCGAGGCGTCGTCGCCTGGATCCCGTCGGTAGAGACAATATCCCACGTGACGTCGGCGAGTCTGCCCCCGGTGGGCGCAATCACTACTCCAGGTGTCGGCCAATTACTGCATGTCGTCACAAATGATGGGGTCCGGCTGGCCGGGCGCCACTTCCCGCCCCGCCCGTCAGCCACCATGCCCGGCCTGGCGTTCGTGCTGTGTCACGGGTTCACCGGCTCGCACCGGCGGCCGGTCGTGCACCGGCTGGCGGTCCGGCTGACCCGGTACGGCGGCGTGGTCGCGATCGACTTCCGCGGCCACGGCGGCTCAGCCGGCCGGTCCACCGTCGGCGACGCCGAGGTGCTGGACGTGGACGCGGCGGTCGGCTGGGCCCGGGCCCGGTACGGCCGGTGCGTGACGGTGGGCTTCTCGATGGGCGGCTCGGTGGTGCTGCGGCACGCGGCCGGCGCCGCGACCGGGTCCGGGCTCGCGCCGGTCCACCCGGTGGACGCGGTGGTGAGCGTCAGCGCGCCCAGCCGCTGGTACATCCGGGACACCGTGCCGATGCGCCGGGTGCACTGGCTGATCGAGACCGCGCTGGGCCGGCTGACCGCGGCGACCCTGATGCGCACCCGGCTGCACCCGCGCTGGCCCGCCGTCCCGGAGGCGCCGGTCGAGGTGATGCACCGGATCCCGCCCATCCCGCTGCTGCTCGTGCACGGCGACCGGGACGCCTACTTCCCGGTGCAGCACGCCACCGCGCTGGCCGCGGCCGCCGGCCCCGGCGCGGAGCTCTGGCTGGAACCCGGCTTCGGGCACGCCGAGTCGCACGTGACCCCGGCCCTGCTCGACCGCGTCGCCAGCTGGGTCCAGGCCCAGCTGCCCGCCGACCCGCCGACCTGACGTCCCGGATGCCCGGTCCGGGCCGGCCCGGGCGGTGGGTGAGCCCGAAGGGGCAGGCGGAGCCGGCCGGACCGCGGTCGGCCGGTCTGACACGATCTCGCCGTGAGCCGCCATTCCGCCCGTGCCGACCCGGAGCGCGGGGCCAGGGTGGACCATCTGGCCGCCGCCGGTATCGCGCTCGGCGCGGCCGCGGTGCTGTCGCTGTCCGCCCACTTCGGCCGGAGCTGGCTGGCTGCCGGACTGGCCCTGCTGCAGGCGCTGCTGGTGCTCAGCTGGATCGCCGGCACCGGGCTGCCCGGCCGGCTCGGTGCGCTGCTGATCGGCGCCGCCGCCGCGGCCGCCGCCGATGTGGCGCTGCTGGTCCAGCAGCCGGTCACGCTGGCCGCGCTGCTCGGCGTGCTGGCGCTCTGCGTGCCGGCGCTACTGGCGCACCAGCTGTCCCGGGGGGTGGTGCGGGTACGGGTGACCGAGTCGCTGTCCGGGGTCACCGTGCTGTGCACCGCGGTGGCCGCGCTGGCCGCCCCGCTGGCGCTGGTCCGGGCGGTGGACGGGCCGCGGCTGGTGTCCGCGGTCATGGTCGCGGCCGGGGTCGGGCTGTTCGCCAGCCACCTGGTGGACACCGTGCTGCCGGTGCCGCGGCTGAGCGCCGAGGTGCCGCACGGGCTGCTCGGGGTGGCCGCCGCGATCGGTGCCGGCGCGGTGGCCGGCGCCGGGCACGCCGCCGGCGACCGCACGCTCGGCCTGGTCGGCGGGGCCGGGCTGGGCGCGCTGGTGGCCGCGGTGGCCGCGCTGGTCGCGGTCGGCGTCGGCTACATCGCGCAGACCGTGGAGCCGCTGCGGGTGCCGCTGGCCCAGTTCGCGCTGCCGTACCTACGGGTCGGGCTGCCGCTCGCGTTCACCGCCCCGGTCGGCTACCTGCTCGCGCTGTACGTCACCGGCTGACCGCCGGTCGGCAGCTGCTCCGGCGCCTCCCGCGGTCGATGCCGGCCGGTTCGGCGGCCGGCGAAGGCCGGCCCGGACGGCGGGTCAGCGGGTGGCGTCGACCAGCCCGATGGCGTTCGAGGCGGTCAGGTCCAGGTCGGCGGGCAGCGGCCGGCCGTAGCTCTCGGCCAGCGCCGGCACCCGGGAGACCGTCGCCCGCCAGCCGTACCGGGCCAACCACCCGACCGGATCGGCCATCGTCGACGCCAGCCGCGCGCCGACCGCCTCTACCGTCTCGGTCACCGTCCGCATCGCGGGCCGGTCGGTCGCGGTTCCGTCGAGCTGGTCGAAGGCCAGCCGGCTGCCGGGCGCCGACAGCCCGGTGGCCGACGCGGCGAGCCGGTCGACGCCGGCCTGGTCCAGGTACGCCAGCAGGCCTTCGGCCAGCCAGCAGGTGGCGGCGGCCGGGTCGAACCCGGCCGCCAGCAGGTCGGCCGGCCAGTCGGCGCGCAGGTCGACCGGGATGACGACGCGCTCGCACCGCGGCGCCGCGCCGGCGCTTGCCAGCACCGGCTCCTTGAAAGCGAACACCTCGGGCAGGTCCAGCTCGTACAGCCGCAGCCCGGGCGGCCAGTCCAGGCGGAAGGCGCGGGCGTCCAGCCCGGCGGCGAGCAGCACCACCTGCCGGATGCCGGCCGCGCCCGCCGCCCGGGCCCGATCGTCGAAGAACCGGACCCGGACGGCGAGGAAGTCGCTCGTCCCCGGTGGGAACGCCGCCTGGGCGTCGCCGGCGCCGGGCGGTGCCGCCGCGACGAACTTCTCGGCCAGCGGGTCGTCGAACAGCGAGCCCGGCCGGGCCGGCTCACCCACCCGCAGATCAGCCATCCACACCGCTGTCCGCAAGGCCCCGGTCATAGCGTCTGTCACACCGTTGTTCCTACCGAATCCCGGCCGCCACAACGATCACCCGTCTGGCGGAGGATCCGGATCGCGCCACACCCGCGACGCCGATGCGTCCGGCGGTGATTGGGAAGCGTGGCAAGCTGGGTAACCGTGTCCACCATGCGCCGCATATTGATCGGTGTCGTCATCCTGCTGGGGCTGCTGGCGGTGGTTGACCGGATCGCGGTGGCGGTGGCGGACCGGGCGGTGGCCAAGCAGATCCGGTCCGAGATGGAACTGCGCGAGGACCCGTCCGTGCACATCTCCGGGTTCCCGTTCCTCACCCAGGCGGTCCGCGGCCGGTACCGGGACATGCACGTGCGGATCCCGGGGGTGACGTCCGGCGAGCTGCGGAACGTCGATGTGGACTCCCGGCTGCATGGCGTGCATGCCTCGCTGACCGACCTGTCCAGCGGCAAGCTGGACGGCGTGCCGGTGGACGAGATCACCGGCAGCGTGCTGGTGCGCTACGACGAACTGGCCCGGGCCAGCGGCATCCCCGGCTTGACGATCCGGCCGGTGACCGGCGGCCTGCAGGTGTCCGGCCAGGTGGACGTGCTGGGCCGGCACATCACCGCGTCCGCGCTGGCGCACGTCACCGTCCGCGACGACGACCTGGTGGTGACCGCGGAGAACGCCACCATCGGCGGCGCCGCCGTGCCGCCGGCGGTGGTGGCGGCGGCCACCCGGCGGCTGAGCTTCCCGGTGGCGCAGGGGCAGCTGCCGCTCGCGCTGCGGATCACCGGCGTGAGCACCGGCGCGGACGGCCTGTCGGTCACCGCCGAGGCCCAGCACGTGGTGCTGCGGCGGGGTCTGCTCGCGGGCGTGGAGTAGGCCGCGCACACTGGTTGACGTGGCGGGTCTGCTGGTGGTGGTCGTGGTGCTCGGGGTGAGCACGGTCGCCGGGCTGCGCTGGCGGCGCCGCTCCGGCCGGTTCCGGCCGGTCGGGCCGGCCGCTCGGCGCCCGGCCGGCTCCCGCGGCCTGACCGGCACGCGGGGCGTGGCCGACTCGCGGGGCGTGGCCGACTCGCGGGGCCCGGCTGGGTCGACGGGCCCGGCTGAGGCGGGCGGGGAGCCGGTGGACCGGGCGGTGCTCGCCGGGCTCGGTGTCGACCCGGCCGAAGCGCCGGTCACCCTGCTGCAGTTCTCGTCCGCGTTCTGCCAGCCGTGCCGGGCCACCCGGCGGGTGCTCGGCGAGGTGGTGCGGCTGGTGCCGGCGGTCCGGCACGTCGAGGTGGACGCCGAGTCGCACCTGGCCGCGGTCCGCGCGCTGGGCATCCTGCGGACGCCGACGGTGCTGGTGCTCGACTCGGCCGGCCGGGTGGTGCGGCGGGCCAGCGGCCAGCCCCGGGTGCCGGACGTGATCGCCGCGGTCGCCCCGCACCTGCCCTGATCGGCGACAACCCTGATCAGCTGCGACCCTGATCGGCGGCAACCCCGATCAGATGCGACGATGCCGGCCATCCGGGACCTTCCCGGCGGCCGGCTCGCGGCCCGGCCAGGGCCCGTTCCCGCTGGTACCCTGCTGCTCATGGGGCCGCTGCTGACCCAACGCCGCGCGGTGGATCTGTGCCGCGTGGGCAGCTGCTTGTGTCTGCTGCCCTGACCGCGGCGGCCATCCCTCGCTGATGACCTCCTGACCTGCCGGCTGGTCCGCGCCAGGCGCCGCCGCACCGCCGCGATGCCCGACGCTTTCCCTCCCGTCAGGAGCCGGCAAATGCTCATAGACCCGCGCGGCGCCCGGTTCGCCGCCTGGATCACCACGGTGGTGCTGGCCACCGTGCTCGTCACCGGCAGCGGCTGGCTGTTGGCCGGCCAGGCACTGGTGTTCGCCGTCGGCGCGCTCGCCGGGATGCCACGGGCGCCGTACGGGCTGGTGTTCCGCTACCTGGTGGCGCCCCGGCTGGCCAAGCCGACCGAGCTGGAGCCGGCCGCCCCGCCGCGGTTCGCCCAGGCCGTCGGGCTGCTGTTCGCGGTGCTCGGCACGGTCGGCTACCTCACCGGGCTGACCGTGCTCGGCGCCGGCGCCACCGCCGCGGCGCTCGCCGCGGCCTTCCTCACGCGGCGTTCGGCCTCTGCCTGGGCTGCGAGCTGTACCTGATCCTCCGGCGGGCCCGGCCAGCCAGCCACACCACCACGCCCGCCAACCACACCACCAAGGGAGTCACCGCATGAGTCGCGCAGACGCACTGGTCAGTGCCGAGTGGGCCGAGGAGCACCTCGGCCAGCCCGGCGTCGTGTTCGTCGAGGTCGACGAGGACGTCAGTGCCTACGACAAGGGCCACCTGGCCGGCGCCGTGAAGCTGGACTGGAAGAAGGAGCTGCAGGACCAGGTAGTCCGTGACTTCGTCAACAAGGAGCAGTTCGAGAAGCTGCTGTCGGCCAAGGGCATCGGCAACGACGACACGGTCGTGCTGTACGGCGGCAACAACAACTGGTTCGCCGCCTACGCGTACTGGTACTTCAAGCTGTACGGGCACCGCGACGTGAAGCTGCTCGATGGCGGCCGGAAGAAGTGGGAGCTCGACTCCCGCCCGCTCACCGAGGACGTCACCACCCGGGAGCCCACCGACTACCACGCCGCCGACCAGAACCTGTCGATCCGCGCCTTCCGGGACGAGGTGCTGGCCGCGATCGGCAGCCAGAACCTGATCGACGTCCGCTCGCCGGACGAGTTCGCCGGCCGGCTGCTCGCCCCGGCGCACCTGCCGCAGGAGCAGTCGCAGCGGCCCGGGCACATCCCGACCGCGGTGAACGTGCCGTGGGCCAAGGCGGCCAACGAGGACGGCACGTTCAAGTCGGACGAGGAACTGCGCACCCTGTACGCCGGTGCGGGCCTGGACGCCAGCAAGGACACCATCGCCTACTGCCGGATCGGCGAGCGCTCCAGCCACACCTGGTTCGCGCTGCACGAGCTGCTCGGCGAGCCGAACGTGAAGAACTACGACGGCTCGTGGACCGAGTACGGCTCACTGGTCGGCGTCCCGATCGAGAAGGACGTCTGACGTGTGCGGCGCGCCGGCCCAGGAGGCCGTGCTCGACGAGACCCTGCCGGCCAGCGTCGACCCGGCCACCGCGACGGTGATCCAGGGCCGGGTGCTGCGGGCCGGCGAGCCGGTGCCGGCGGCCTACGTCCGGCTGCTGGACCGGTCCGGTGACTTCACCGCCGAGGTGATCTCCAGCGCGACCGGCGCATTCCGGTTCTTCGCCGCTCCGGGCCGGTGGACGGTGCGGGCGCTGGCCCCGGGCGGCACCGGCCAGCAGGAGGTGGAGGCCAAGATCGGCTTCACCACCGCGGAGATCACGCTGGCCTGAGCCGGCACGGACAACGACGACCAGGCGGTCACCCATCCGGGTGACCGCCTGGTCCATGTGCCGGCAGGTGGTTGACGTGGCCGCGCGTACTAGGTCATCTAGAGCCAGGGTCGCGCTGGTGGCCCCGCGGGGCGGTGCTGCCCGCAGGTCGAGGAGGAAGCCGCGATGGCCGGTACACCTACGTCGCTGAGCAAAGCCGGGGGCGTTGCCCGCAACCTCGGTATCGCGGCGCTGGCCGCCACGCTGCTGTCCACCTGGCTGATGTCCCCGGACAAGGCCGCCGGCAAGGACTCGTTCTACGGGATGGTGATCGAGCCGCAGGTGGAGGTCGACAAGGCCATCCCGCGGCTGGCCGACCTGGGGGTGCACACCGTCCGGCTGCAGATGGACGTGAAGGACTGGGGCCAGCCGGCGACGAACACCGGCGCCAAGGCGTACGACGGGGCCCTGGCGCAGGCCGGCCCGCTGGACAACGAGGGTTTCCAGATCATCCTGCGGATCAACAGCGAGGGCGGCCAGATGCCGTCGTACGCCCGGGCCAAGGCGGTGTTCCAGTGGCTGCTGACCCGGCCGGGCGCCGCCGCGGTGGACGTGTACGAGATCATGGGCCCGGTCACCGAGAAGGCCAGCAACGCGGACGCGTACAGCACCAACCTCTCGCTCGACCAGCAGGCGCGCCGGTACGTGAACGGCCCGCTGCGCGCCGCCGCCGAGGTGTTCCACCGGGCCCGGAAGAAGGTGCTCGGCGCCGCGTTCACGCCGATGCAGCAGGTCGCCAGCTACGACACCCGGGGCACCGACACGCTCGCGGTCACCCGGGCCTACCTGCACGCCGGCTACCTGGACCGGGTCGACTACGCCGGGCTGCAGCCCACGCTGGCCACGCCGACCGCCCAGGTGGACTGGATCCGGGTGGTGGGCAAGCTGTTCGCGCCGAAGAAGATCTGGGTCAGCCAGTGGGAGCTGGACCGCGCCTCCTACCCCGACAAGGCCGACTACGCGGCGGCGCTGAGCCGGGCGGTCGGCCCGCTGCACGACCTGGTCGCGGTGGTCTGCTACCAGTCGTTCACCCCGGGCGCCGACTCGTACGGCGTGGTGCTGCCGGCGTTCTCCGGCTACCGCGCGGTGCAGCCGGCGTTCAACACCTACCGGGGCTGGCCGAAGCGGTAGTCGGCGCCCGTCAGTACACGAGGGCCTGGGCGCCGTCGGCGAGCGCCTCCTCGACGAACGCCTGGGCGCCGGCGATCCGGACCCCGGGCAGCACGTCGGCCGGCCCGATGCCGCGCCGGGCCGCGCACTGCGTACAGAGCGTGACGGTGCCGCCGGCCAGGATCGCGGTCAGCAGGTCGGCCAGCGGCG
Source organism: uncultured Actinomycetota bacterium (assembly GCA_963714145.1). Taxonomy (GTDB): domain Bacteria; phylum Actinomycetota; class Actinomycetes; order Mycobacteriales; family CADCTP01; genus JBBWZH01. Next base: position 8,118,536 of record OY970235.1, read on the forward strand.
CCGCCTCGGCCAGCTCGAACGTCTCGGCCCGACCGGGCAGTGCGAACCAGGCCGACTCGCCGGTCAGCCAGAGCGAGACCGGCGCTCCGGCGGCCACCGCCACCGCGGCCACCGTGAACGCCTGGCTGCACCGCTCCGGCGCGTCCGCCCCGGCTGTCGCCTTCACCACCAGCGTGCGCATCGTCCGACCCTACTGAGTGGGTATCCTCACCGGCGTGCTGGCGACCGGAACTGTGGTGTTGCTGGTCGCGGCGTTCGTCGCGGCCACCTGGCTGTGCGGGTGGGCCGGCTACCGGCTGCTGGTCGGCAACCGGTGACCGGGTCGCCTGAGCTGCCCGGGCTGCCGATCCCGACGGACTCGGCCGACCTGCGGGTCGGGCCGGAACTGCACCCGTCGCTGCTGTCGCTGCTGCCGCTGGTCGGCACCTGGCGGGGCACCGGCAAGGGCGGCTACCCGACGATCGACGACTTCGAGTACGGCCAGCAGGTCCGGTTCGCCCATGACGGGCGGCCGTTCCTCAGCTACGAGTCGCGGGCCTGGCTGATCGGCCCGGACGGCGAGGTGATCCGGCCGGCCGGCCGCGAGGTCGGCTTCTGGCGGGCCGGCGCCACCCCGGACGAGTTCGAGGTGCTGCTCACCCACCCGACCGGGCTGGTCGAGGTCTACACCGGCCGGGTCCGCGGCACCGTGCAGTGGGAACTGAGCACCGACGTGGTGGCCCGCACGGTGACTGCCAAGGAGGTCACCGGCAATCACCGGCTGTACGGCATCGTCGAGGGCGACCTGCTCTACGCGATCGACATGGCCGCGGTCGGCCAGCCGCTCACCCCGCACCTGTCCGCCCGGCTGTCCCGGATCGGCGGCTGACCCGGGTCCGCCCGGGCCGCGCATCCCGGCCCAGAATCCCGATCTTTGGGATTCATCACGCTTTGGGATGGCACTACCTGGCGTGATAGGAAGACTCGGTGACGGCTTCCGGAGTCCGCGGGTTCGGCATCGTGGCCGCGGCGGTCACCGCGCTGGCCCTGGCCGGCTGCGGGCACGCCACCTCGTCCGGTGCCCCGGTCGCGGCCACGCCGTCCACCGATCAGGCGGCCCAGCAGCGGCTGCGCGGTGCCCTGCTCACCGCGGCCGAGCTGCCGCTCGGCTTCCAGCAGCAGGACAGTGCCGCGGCGAGCGCTATCGGCTGCGCCGACCTGGACGCCGCGTACCTGAGCAAGGGCGTCACCGCACAGGTCGCCACCTCGTTCGCGCACGCGATCTCGCAGACCTTCGTGAACGAGACGCTCTCGCTGCAACCGGGCCAGGCCGAGGCCAGCGTGGCCGCGTTCGGCCGGGCGATCAGCGAGTGCTCGGCCTTCTCCGGCGAGTCGGGTGTGCGGTACCGGGTGGCCGGGCTGCCCGGTATCGGCCGGTACGGCGACGCGACCGCGGCGGTGCGGGTGACCTCGGCCGAGCGGGAGGCGCGGCCGGTGGACCTGGTCGCGGTCCGGCTCGGCGACCTGGTGGTGATCGTCGCGAACGCCGACGCGGGCAAGGTCGACAGCGGCCTGACGAAAACGGTGGTGGCCCGGGCCGTCGACAAGGCCCGCCGCCTCGGCTGACGCTGACGCCCGACCGGCCCGGACGTCCTGGCTGGGAGCCTGGAGAAGTGTCCTGAAACGAGGACGACCCCCGAGCACTCCACCGCAGTGGACCGGCTGGACATACCGGCGGCTCGGGGGTCGGGTGACTGCCTGGGACTCGCCGCGCCGCCTTCCGGCGGCCATTGGCTTACCCAAGGCCCTCGATGGAAGAGCGGCTAGCTGGCAGACACCTCACGTGTCCAAGAACTATGCAACTCTGGACCACCTCCTTCCTCGTGTACCGACGACCCTACGGCCGCTTCAGGCCCTCCGCAACGAAGATTCTTGCGCCGTTTGGGAGAGCAGCCGGACTGCTCCCACGCGCCCTGGGCAGGGTGGCCGATCAGCCGCCGGCGGCGGCCCGGAGCCGGGCGGTCAGCCCGGTCGGCGCCCGGCGGGGCACCCCGTCGATCTCGACCACCTCGACCACCAGCCGGATGCTGGAGACCAGCCAGACCCCGTCCGCCGCGTGCAGGTCGGTGACCGTGCCGGTGCGGATCTCGACCGGCGGGCCGGCCGGGCCGAGCCGGTCGGACAGGCGCCGCACGGTGGTGCCGTCCAGCAGGCCCAGCGGGTCGGCCGGCGGGGTGTGCAGCACCCCGCCGGCGGACCAGAGCACCGAGGCGGTCGGACCCTCCAGCACCAGGCCGTCGGTGCTGACGAAGATCGCGTCGTCGGCGCCGAGCGACTCGGCGTGCCGCAGCGCCGCCATGTTCAGCGCGTACGAGATGGTTTTCACGCCGGCCAGCAGCCAGGGCGCACCGCTGGTCGCGTCCGCGGGCATGCCCCGGCTGAGTGTGACCACCTTCACCCCGTCCCGGCGGTGCCGGGCGATGTGCGCGGACACCGGCGAGACCAGCGCGTAGCCGGTCGGCCGGGACGCCTCGCCGAGGCCCTCCGGGCCACGGGTGAGCACCAGCCGGAGCACCGCCTCGCCGGGCTGGCCCCAGGCGGCCAGCACCTCGCCGATCAGCGTGCGCCAGGCGGCCAGGTCCGGGGCGGGCAGGTCGAGCCGGGCGGCCGAATGGGTCAGCCGGGCCAGGTGCGCGTCCAGCGAGTCGAGCTGGCCGGTGCCGGCGTCGACCACCCGGATCGTCTCGAAGCAGCCGTCCCCGCGGAGCACCCCGAGGTCGTCGGCGCGCAGGACCGGGGCGGCGGGGTCGGTCAAGCCGACCCCGAGGATGCCAAGGACTCGGTCAGTCACGGCGGCGAGGATAGACGGCCGGGAATGCCGGCCGGCAGCACGGCGATACTGGTCAGGTGACCTCTGCCTTGGCTGCCTCCGCACTGCTGGCCCGGCCCGGGGCGGTCGCCGGCTCCGGCCCGGACGCCACCGTTCCGCTGCACTACGGCGACCCGGTACGGGAGCAGCGGGCGCTGGTGAACGGCGTCGGCTGGGTCGACCGGAGCAACCGCGGCGTGCTGGCGGTGCCCGGCGCCGACCGGCTGTCCTGGCTGCACAGCATCACCGCGCAGCACCTGTCCGCGCTGCCGGACGGCGCCGGCACCGAGGCGCTGGTGCTCTCCCCGCACGGGCACGTCGAGCACCACCTGCTGGTGGCCGAGTCGGCCGGCACGACCTGGCTGGACGTCGAGCCCGGCACCGCGGTTGAGCTGCTCGGATACCTGGAGTCGATGCGGTTCATGCTGCGCGTGGAGCCGCGCGACGCGAGCGCTGAGCTGGCCGTGGTGAGCCTGGTCGGGCCGGGGGTGGCCAGCGCGCTGGCCGCCGCCGGGCTGCCGGTGCCGGCCGATCCGTACGCGGTCGAACCGCTGCCGGACGGCGGGTTCGTCCGGCGGATGCGCTGGCCGGCCCCGGACGCGGCCGACCTGCTGGTGCCCCGGGGCAGCCTGGTCGAGCTGGCCGACCGGCTGACCGCGGTCGCGACCCCGGCCGGCATCTGGGCGTACGAGGCGGTCCGGGTGGCCGACCGGCGCCCCCGGCTGGGTCTGGAGACCGACCACCGGACGATTCCGCACGAGGTGGGCTGGATCGGCGTCGCGGTGCACCTGGACAAGGGCTGCTACCGCGGCCAGGAGACCGTCGCCCGGGTGCACAACCTGGGCCGGCCGCCGCGCCGGCTGGTGCTGCTGCACCTGTCCGGCGAGTCGCGACGCAGCTGCCGGCGCCGAAGCACCCCGGTGCTGCTGGACGGCCGCGCGGTCGGTTTCGTCGGCACCGCGGTACGCCACCACGAGCTGGGCCCGATCGCGCTGGCGGTGGTCAAGCGCACCGTCCCGGACGACGCCGGGCTGCTGGTGGCCGGCCAGCCGGCGGCCATCGACTGAGCCGCCTAGCACGCTGCGGGCCGCCGCGGCGGCCGTCGGCGCAAGTTGTGGACAGCGGTTCTGGCTGTGGATGACCGCCGACGTCCAGGCCCCGGACATGCCACGATCGCTCCATGACCGCCCGCACCCTGATCACCGTCGCTCCGACCGGCGCCGAGTCGGCCAAGGCTGACGTGCCGGCGCTGCCGGTGACCCTGGACGAGCTGGTCGATACGGCACAGGCGTGCGCCACGGCCGGCGCGAGCGTGATCCACGTGCACATCCGGGACGACGCCGCCCAGCCCACCCTCGACCTGGGCCGGCTGCGGGCCACCGTGGCGGCGCTGCGGGCGGAGACCGACCTGATCGTGCAGCTGTCCTCGGGCGGCGCGGTGACCGATCCGGAGGCCGACCGGCTGGCCGTGCTCGACGCCGAGCCGGACATGGCCTCCTGCACGATGGGCACCGTCAACTTCGGCGACGACGTGTTCCTGAACCGCTGGGAGTTCATCGTCGACCTGCACACCCGGATGCAGGAGCGCGGGATCGTGCCCGAGTACGAGATCTTCGACCTGGGCCACCTGGCCGCGCTGCAGCGCCTGCTCGACCGGCACGGCCTGCCGTACGGCGGGCACGTGCACGTCGACCTGGTGATGGGGGTGCCGGGCGGGATGCCGGGCACCGTGCAGGCGCTGGCCGCGGCGGTGCAGATGCTGCCGGCCGGGGCCACCTTCTCGGCCACCGGGATCGGCCGGGCGACCATGCCGGTGCTGCTCGCGTCCCTGTCCGCCGGCGGCCACCTGCGGGTCGGCATGGAGGACACGCTGACCTACGCGCAGGGCCAGCCGGTGCGAGACAACGCGCAGCTGGTGCACCGCGCGGCCAGCATCGCCGAGCTGGCGCAGCGGCCGGCCATGCCGGTGGCCGAGGCCCGGGCGCTGCTCGGCATCCGGGATCGCCGGCCGGCCCCGGCGCAGGCGGCCACCGGTGCCTGAGCCGATCGTGGACGGTGGGGTGGAGCTGGTCGAAGTGATCCGCTCCGGGTTCGTCGAGTGCGTGCACCGCGGCTCGGTGATCGCGCTCGACGCGGAGGCCGGCGTGGTGCTCAAGGCCGGCGAACCGGGCCGGCCGTGTTCCCGCGCTCGGCGCACAAGCCGCTGCAGGCGGTCGCCATGGTGCGGGCCGGGCTGGTCCTGCCGCCGCCCGACCTGGTGCTGGCCGCCGCCTCGCACTCCGGCGAGCACGCGCACGTCCGCCGGATCCGCGACCTGCTGATCCGCAACGGGCTGCCGGAGAGCGCGCTGATCTGCCCGCCGGCGCTGCCGCTCGGCGCGGAAGCCGCGGACAACGTGCTGGCCAGTGGCGGTGGCAAGACCCGGGTGTTCATGAACTGCTCCGGCAAGCACACCGCGATGCTGCTGACCTGCGTCGCCAACGGCTGGCCGACCGAGCGGTACGTCGACCCGGAGCATCCGCTGCAGCAGGCCATCCGGGCCACCATCGAGGATCTGGCCGCTGAGCCGGTCAGCGCGGTCGGGGTGGACGGCTGCGGCGCGCCGGTGTTCGCGTTCAGCCTGATCGGGCTGGCCCGCGCGTACCAGCGGCTGGTCGTGGCCGAGCCGGGCAGCCCGGAGCGGGCGGTGGCCGACGCGATGCGGGCGCATCCCGATCTGCTCGGTGGCACCGGCCGGGACGTCACCCGGCTGATGGCCGGCGTCCCCGGGCTGATCGCGAAGGACGGCGCCGAGGGTGTCTACGCGGCGGCGCTACCCGGCGGCGGGGCGGTAGCCCTCAAGATCTCCGACGGCGCCGCCCGGGCCCGGCTGCCGGTGCTGGTCGCGGCGCTGCGCCGGCTGGGCGTCTCCGCACTGGTGCTGGACGAGCTGGCCGAGGAGCCGGTGCCCGGCGGCGGCCGGCAGGTCGGCGTGGTCCGGCTACGCCGCGGGGTGCTCGCGGATGACTGAACGGTCGAACCGTTCAGTAACCAATTCCGCAGTACCGGGTAGCCCAATGGGGGGATCCGGGGCGTCTGTGTTCGCTCCGGGTGGTCGAATCGCGCTACGGTCTCGGGCCGTGGACGACCGAGCGTTAGCCACCGCGCTGGCGGAAGGTCGCCTGGATGGGCTGTTGCAGGCTCACGACCACTACGCCGGTTCGCTGTTCGATTACGGACACGACCTGCTGGGCAGTGAGGAAGCCGCCATCGGGGCGGTCCGGGACGCCCTGCTGATCGGCTACGAGCAGACCGCAGGGCCCGCCGGTGGCCGGTTGGCCGACGGCGGCCGGCTGGCCGACGGGAGCCGGTTGGGCGCCTGGCTGTACGCGCTGACCCGCAACGAGTGCGTCCGGCGGCTGCGACACGCCCGTTCCGCCGACCTGGACGGTGAGCTGCTCAGCCTGGCGCACCGGCACCGGCTGCCCACCGCGGACATCGCCGCCATCCTCGGGGTGAGCTCCGATGACGTGACCCACCGGCTGCGGCTGGCCAGGGCGGCCGGCACCGATCTGAGCACCGACGCCGAGCCGCCCGCGGCGCCGCCCGCGCTGCGCGCCCAGTTGATCACCGGCCTGGATCCGGACGCCGCCGAGTACCGGGCCGCGCTGGTCCGCCGGGCCGGCCCGTTCGGTCCGGACGGGTTCCCGCAGCCGCTGGACCAGCGCCGGATCGGCGGGCACGTGCTGGCCTGGTGCACCGCCGCGGCGGTGCTGATCGCGCTGGCCGTGCTGGTGATGCTGCCCAGCGACAGATCGTCCGCCGGCCAGGCCCAGCTGGCCACGGTGCCCGGCGCCGGGGCCGCGCAGGCTCCGGAGCTGACCTCGACCGGCCAGTCCACGTTCGCCACCCGGGATGCCTGGCCGCTGCCGCAGGCGGACACCCTGCACCCGGGCGCCAGCGCCGCGTCGCCCGGCGCGCCGGCCGGCCAGGACGACCAGGTGGCCACCACCACGCCGCCGGCCGCCGGCAGCAGCGCGCCCAACACGGTGGTGCCACCGCCCACCGGCCGGTCACCGCGGCTGGACGGGCCGGCGTCCTCGGCCGGCGACGGCGCGCTGGCCACCTGGTTCCAGAACCGGACCGCCCCGGCCTGTACGGCGATGTGGACGGCCCGGGTGCACGTGGTCGTGCTCAGCGAGGCGGCCGGCGCGGTGAGCCGGGTCGCCGGCAGTTGGGCCGACCAGGGCCAGGCGCACCCGGTCACGCTGCAGCGGTCCGGCCAGGAGTGGGCCGCGACGGTCACCGGGCTGCCGACCGGCCGTCAGGTGACGCTGACAGTGCGGGCCGCCGGCGCCCGCGGCCCGGTTGCCAGCGGTTCGGCCCGCTTGCTGTACCGATGCTCCTGACGCATTCCCGACTCTGCACCGCTCCGGCGTGCGAACCCTCACACCCGTAGTGCTTGCTGGCCGCTTGCAACAGCTAGCACCCGGACATAGAGTCGGGGGCGTCAGGCCATCATGAGCCGGTCACCCGAGCTGGGAGGGAGTGCGCGCGAGATGCCTTCGCTGTCCATGCGGGACGTCGGCGAGTACATCCGCGAGCAGCGCCGCGCGGCGCAGGTCTCCCTCCGGCAACTGGCCCGGCTCGCTGGTGTGAGCAACCCGTACCTGTCCCAGATCGAGCGGGGCCTGCGCAAACCGAGCGCGGAGATCCTGCAGCAGATCGCCAAGGGCCTGCGGATCTCGGCCGAGCAGCTCTACATCCAGGCCGGCATCCTCGACGAGCGCTTGAGCGACACCGAAGTGGTGGCCGCGATCCTGGCCGACGCCGCCCTGACCGAGCGGCAGAAGCAGGTCCTGCTGGAGATCTACGAGTCGTTCCGCACCGAGAACGCCAGCCGGGCCGCCGCGGACGTGGTGGGGAACCCCCGTCCGGCCACCGAAGACCGCGCCGCCGGCCAGCCGGAGCCGCCACCGGCCGACCTGGCGGAGCCGATGGATCCGACCGCACCGGTCGAGCTGGCGGAGCCGATCGACCTCGTCCAGCCGGCGCCGCCGGTGGACGGAAAGTCGACCCGGTCGGCCTGACCGCCACCCACTCGGGCCGCCCGCGCTGACGCGCCGGCCCGAGCCGATACCCCCATGCAGTGAAGGAGTTGTGACATGCCTACTGGCACCGACGTCAAGAAGTACGGCGAGACCGTCCTGGAGCAGGGCAAGGCCGCGCTGGACGAGGCCCGCAAGCCGCTGTTCGCCGCGGTCGGCGCGACCAACCTCGCCTTCGACCAGCTGCGGGCGCAGCTGCGCGACCTGCCCGCCGAGACCCAGGAGCAGCTGCGCAAGCTGCAGGACCGGGCCGGCACGCTGGACCGCGCCAAGGTCCGCAAGGTGGTCGAGGACTACGCCGACCAGGCCCGCGAGACCTACATCACGCTGGCTCAGCGGGGCGAGAAGGTGGTCCGCCAGCTGCGCCGCGACCCGCGGGTGCGCAGCGCGTTCGACCAGACCGAGGACCTGGTGGAGCGCGCCGAGGAGACCGTGACCGGCCGGCCGGCGAAGCCGGCCCGGACCAGCACGGCCACCAAGGCGCCGGCCCGCAAGACCACGGCCCGCAAGACCACGCCGAAGTCCTGACCCAGCCACACCGGAGCCCCGGGGCAACCGCCCCGGGGCTCCGTGCTGCCAGCTACCAGCGCAGGCCGTCCGCGATCCGGACCAGGTCGGCGGTGCTGGGCAGCAGGTTCAGCTGGTCGACGCCGCTGGCCCGCAACTCGATCGTCTCGCCCCGCTCGGACCAGGTCAGCTGCCACGACAGCATCGGCCGGCCGGGCTGGGCCACCCGACCGAGCCGGAGCTGAGCCTGCTGGCCGTGCACCAGGACGGCTCGCGGTGGGTCCCAGACCGGCTCCGACGGGTCCACCGGCGTAGCCGCCGGGACCGGCCCGAAGTACTGCCGGACGGCCAGGGACACGCCCGTCAGCAGCGTCGGTGACAGCTTCTTCCGGTACGAGGCGGTGCATTGCCGCACCGGCCCGTCGGCCTGGACCGACGTCCCCGGACCCAGCTGGACCAGGGGCGCGCACCACTCGAACCCGTCCGCGAACCCCGGCGGCAGGTAGCCGACCGTGGCCGCCCGCCGCAGGTCGAAGACCGGCAGCAGCGGGCCGTCCGCGCCGAACCGTACCCGCCGGTCGCCGAGCGGCCGGGTGAGCTGGACCCGGACCGGTATCGGACCCTTGATGCAGGTCAGTTGGGTGACCGGCGGCGGGTCCGGGGCGAGCGACAGCCGTACCTCGCTCGTGGTCTCGTCCGCGACCAGCTTCACCGCGGCCGCACACCCGTCCCGTCCCGTGAGCTGCCCATCCGCGCTGAGCACCCGGCCGTCCCGGCTGAGCTGGACGTTGCCGAGCTGGTTGGTGCCGCCCGGGCTGTCGCTGACCAGGCTGGCTACCGCGAGCCCGGCGGCGATGGTCGCCGCGACAGTGGTGCCCCAGCCGGTGGCCAGCCGGGCCGTGGATCGGCGCGGGCGATCCGGGCGCGGCAACTCGTACGGTCCGTCGGCTGGCGGTGGCGGCAGCAGCCAGCGGGCCCAGCGGGCGCGCCGGCGGCCGGCCCGGACCAGCTGGTCGGCGGTCAGCCGGGTCGGCGGCTGATCCTCGAGCATCGTCGCGAGCAGGCTGCGGAAGTCGGTGTCGTCGGTCATGCCTGGGTCTCCAGTTCCTGCTCGGGCCGCGGCTGGCCGGTGAGCGTCTGGCGCAGCGCGGCCAACCCGGCCGCGGCCTGGCTCTTCACGGTCCCGGTCGAGATGCCGAGCAGCCGGGCGGTCTCGGCGACGTCGAAGTCCTCCCAGTAGCGCAGCACCAGCACCGCCCGCTGCCCGGGTGGCAACTGCCGCAGCAACTGCCGCTGCCACTCCCGGTCGGCCACCCCCGCGGTGCCGTCCGGGGCCGGTACCGGATGGTCGGCCAGCGGGTCGGCCACCGGGTCCTCCGCGCGCCAGCGGCGCCGGCGCGCGCTGAGGTAGGTGTTGGTCAGCACCCGGCGCGCATAGGCCCGAGGTTCGATCCACGAGGATGCCCGCGGCCAGGCTCGATACAGCTGCACGAAGGTGGTCTGCACCAGGTCCTCCGCGGTCTGCCAGTGACCGCAGAGCAGGTAGGCGGTATGCAGCAGCGGCTGTAGCTGACCGGCGACGAACTCCCGGTACTGGTTCTCGGCTTCGGCGTTCATGACACCTCCGACCGGGATGACGCCGATGCCGCCCGGTGCGGTTGGGCCGGGCCCGGGCCCGGCCGGCGGGGCGGTGCCGCCGCGGTCAGCTCGTCCAGTGCAGGCCGAGCGCGGCCTTCGTCAGCTCGGCCTGGCTGAGCTGCGCGGGCTGGGTGGTGACGGAGGAGGTGATGAGGAGCGTCTCGTCGTGCTCGGACCACGCCAGCTGCAGCAGGTAGCTCCGGCCGGGCTTGTTGGGCAGGGTGAAGTAGCCGGCCCGCAGCTGCGCCGGGTGACCCCGCACGGTCGTCCGCACCGGCGGCTGCCAGTGGGTGTTGTCACCGGCGCCCCAGGCCATCACCTCGGCCGGGGTCGCGCCGAAGTACTGGCCCACCGTCAGCACCGCGTCCCCGTGCAGGAAGGGGGTGACGCAGGAGCCCGGCGGGGGGCCGTCGAGGGGGCCGGGTCCCCCCGCCGACGTGCCTCTGGCGCAGTCATCGATCCCACCCTTCGCGTAGCCGGGCGGCAGGTAGCCGATCGTCGCGAGGTGGGTGGTGAGTACCGCCAGCGCCGCGCCGGTGCTGTCGACCACCGATCGGCCGGCCAGCGGGGCGGCCAGCCCGACCGACTGGTATTGGCTCTCGGTGGGGCGGCTGCCCCCGCAACGCGGTGGCCCGATCCGGTCGATCTGGACGACCAGCCGGACCGTTGTGCTGTTCTCCACAGCCCGCACGTTGTACCCCGGTGCCGGGCACGACACGACGACCCGCGTGTAGATCGTCCGGCCGTCGGACTGCAGCCGCACCGGCCCGGTGAGCACCGGCCCGGCGGACGGAGGCCCGGTGGTGGCCAGGGGCGTGGTCGAGGCCGGCTGGCTGGTGCCGCCGGTCGGCCCGGGGCCCGGGGCGGTGAGCTGCCGGTTCAGCACCACCAGCCCGCTGGTGGCGACGACCGCCACGGCGGCGGCGGCCACGGCCAACCTCGGTCGCGGCGCGCTTCCCAGCCTGGAACGCCGGCCGAACCGCCCGCGCTCGCCGGCCGCGATCAGGTCGTCGGCGGTCAGCCGGGTCGGTGGCAGGTCCTCGCTCGCGGTGGCGAACAGCGTACGGATGTCGGCGTGGTCGTCGGTCATGGCTGTGACTCCATCTGGTGATCGCCGTTCTGCTCGCCCAGCGCCTGCCGGAGCGTGGCGAGGCCGTCGAAGGTCTGGCGCTTGACCGTTCCGGTGGATATGCCGAGCACCCGGGCGGTCTCGGCGACGTCGAGGTCTTCCCAGAACCGCAGCACCAGCACCGCCCGCTGCCGGGGCGGCAGTTGGCGCAGCAGCCGCAGTTGCCAGTCCCGGTCGTTGACGCCGCTGGCCGGGTCCGGCGCGGTGGTGCGGGTGTCGCGCGGCGGTTCGGCCACCGGCTGCTCCGCTCGCCAGCGGCGGCGCTGGGCGGTCACGAACGCGTTGGTCAGCACCCGTCGGGCGTACGCCCGCGGCTCCTCCAGGCCGGCGATCCGCGGCCAGGACCGGTACAGCTGCACCAGCGTGATCTGGACCAGGTCCTCGGCGGTCTGCCAATGACCGCAGAGCAGGTACGCGGTGCGGAGCAGCGGGTGCAACTGGCCGGCGACGAACCCCCGGTAGCCGTCCTCGATCTCAGCGTTCATGGCACCTCCGCTGTCTGAACGCTGATCCCCGGCCGGGCGGTTGGGTCGGCGGTTCGGGTGCAGCCCGGGTCACGGCGGGTTGGCATCCGGTGGCGGGGCCGGGCCACCCGGCCCCGCCTGGCCGTACTCTTGGCTGGTGGGATTTCTATCGAATAACTTGATCAACGTCGTCCTGCTGGCCTGCCTGGTCACCGCCGCCTGGGCGCTGATCGACTGCGTCACCCGCAAGCCGCAGGCGTTTCCGGCGGCCGGCAAGCTGACCAAACCGGCCTGGCTCGCGATCACCGCCGGAGCGCTTGCGCTGCTCTGGTTGTTCGGTCCGCTGAGCATCTTCGGGATTGCGTCGATCGTCGCGTCGATCGTCTATCTCGTGGACGTCCGACCGGCGGTGCGCGAGGTGTCGGGGCCTGGACGCTGGTAGACAGCGTGGCCATGCGAGCTGCTACCGCGTTCCGGGTCGGGCTGGCCGGGCTGGCCGCCTGCCTGGCGGCGGCGTGCAGCCACGACGACCTGCCGACCGCGGCTCCCAGCGGCTCGCCCGCACCGGCTAGCAGCAGCCCGGCCGGCACCGGCGGCTCGGCCAGCCCGGCGCCCAGCACGAGCGGCAGCGGGCCGGCCGGCGGCGAGACCGAGGGCGGCCAGCCGAAGGCGTGCACGCTGGTCACCACGGCCGAGGCGGGTGCCGCGCTCGGCCGCAAGGTCGGCGCCGCGCAGGCCCGGACGCTCGGCGTTTTCTCGTCCTGCACGTTCGTCACGGCCGGCCCGGGGCCGGTCGGCACGGTCACCGTGCAGGTGTTGCAGAGTGCGGCGACCGCGGGCATGTTCGACCAGATCGTCTCCGGCCAGTCCGGCGGCAAGACCGTGCAGACGGTGCCGGGCGTGGGCGACAAGGCCGTGCTGGCCACCGGCGTGCTGATCTTCCACAAGGGCGCCCGGGTGGTGACCGTGTTCATCTACACCCAGGAGAACCCGAACGGCCTGCGGGACAACGAGATCGCGCTGGCGAAGACGATCGCGGCCAAGCTCTGAGCCGCGCCGCGCTGAGCCGCGCCGCCGGGCCTCAGCTGCCGCTGGCGTACTCGCGCAGGTGGGCGGACGAGATCAGGTCGCCCGGGCGCAGCCGGTAGAGCTCCATCCGCAGCCCGTAGAACTTCTCGGTGCGGCCGACGTAGTCCATACCCAGGCGCTGCGCGACCGCCATCGACCGGTTGTTACCGGGCCGGACGACGGCGAACACCTCCTCGATGCCGGTGCTGAAGGCGCGCTCCGCGGCGGCCCGGCCGATCTCGGTGGCGTAGCCCTGACCCCAGAACGCCGGGTGCAGGTGCCAGGCCACCTCGACGTCCTCCAGCGCCGGCGGCAGCGGCCGGAGCAGCACGCTGCCGATCGGGGCGCCCGGTCTGGCGCGCACCTCCACCGCCCAGACGCCGTAGGTCGGATCGCTGGTCGGCAGGGACCAGCGCTCGATCCGGGTCTTGATCTCCTCGCTGGCGGTCGGCGCGTCCAGCCAGCGCGCCACTTCGTCCTGCGAGTAGATGTCGTACGCGGCGGTCAGGTCGCCGTCTTCCAAGGTCCAGGAGCGCGCGATCAACCGGTCTGTGGCGAGAATGGCCTGCACGCCTCAGACCGTAGCGGGGCGTGGCCGCTACTGCACGACCGGTGCCGTCCATCCGGTGTGATCCGCGAGCTAGCGTGGGCACCGTGCAGATCACCTTGGTCCGTGGGGACATCACCGCCCAGCGGGTGGACGCCATCGTGAACGCGGCGAACTCCTCGCTGCTCGGCGGCGGCGGGGTGGACGGGGCGATCCACGGCCGCGGCGGCCCGGCCATCCTGGCCGAGTGCCGGCAGGTGCGGGCGTCCCAGTATCCGGACGGGCTGCCCACTGGTCGGGCAGTGGCGACCGGAGCCGGCGAGCTGCCGGCGCGCTGGGTGATCCACACCGTCGGCCCGGTCTGGACCACCCGGGAGGACCGCGGCCACCTGCTCCGCTCCTGCTATCAGGAGTCGCTGCGGCTGGCCGCCGAGCTCGGCGCCGGGACGGTCGCGTTCCCGGCGATCTCGACCGGGATCTTCGGCTGGCCGCTGGACGACGGTGCCCGGCAGGCGCTGGCCGCGCTGCGGTCCGCGCCGGGCGAGGTCGCCGGCGTGGTGACCGAAGCCCGGCTGGTGCTGTTCGACCGCAACGCGTACGACACGTTCAGCCGCGTCCTCGCGGCGGAGTAGCGAAGGAGTCCGAATGGTCAGCCTGGTCAAGCCGCTCTACACCACCCGCGCCACCGCCACCGGCGGTCGGTCCGGCCGGTCCACCACCAGCGACGGGCTGCTGGACGTGCCGCTCGCGGCGCCGCCGGAGATGGGCGGCCCGGGTGGTGCGACCAACCCGGAGCAGTTGTTCGCCACCGGCTACGCCGCCTGCTTCCAGAGCGCGCTGGGTGTGGTCGGCCGCCGGCAGAAGGTCGACACGTCGGCCTCACTGGTCTCGGTGGACGTGACGATAGGCACGGTGGAGGGCGGCGGGTTCGGCCTGGCGGCCGCGATCAGCGCCACCATCCCCGGGGTGTCGGACGAGACCGCGCGGGAGCTGGTCGAGGCCGCGCACCAGGTCTGCCCGTACTCGGCCGCCACCCGCGGCAACATCGACGTCACCCTCACCGGCACCGGCGGCTGATCCAGCCGCTCCGCCGCCGCCGGCCCGCCGGCCCCGGCCCGGTCGGGTCGGGGTCGGGCGGGCTAGGACACCGCGGACCAGCGGACGGTCACCTCGCCGAGGCGCCAGCGGGCGCGGCGGCCGACGACCGGCCAGCCGTCGTCGGCGAGCTTCTCCACCGCGGCGGCCCAGCGCTGCCGCGGGCCGAACGTGGCGTGGCCGGCGACGGTCGCCCAGGCCTGGTCGAACGCGACCAGGAAGGTATGCACCGGCTCGCCGCGCACGTTGCGGTGGATCAGCACCTTGGGCAGCCGCTCGGCCAGCTCGCTCGGCCACTCCAGCCCGGAGGTGCGGGCGGCCAGGGTGAGCGTGAGCGGGCCGGTGGCGTCCAGCGCGACCCAGCAGGCCCGCCGGCCCAGCTCGTCGCAGGTGCCCTCGACCAGCAGGCCGCCCGGGGCGAGCTGGCCGGACATGGCCTGCCAGGCCTCGGCGACCGTGGCCGGTTCGTACTGCCGCAGCACGTTCATGGCGCGGACCAGCACCGGCCGCCGGCCGGCCAGCTCGAACCCGCCGCGGGCGAACTCCAGCCGCGGCGGTTCGGCGTACCCGCTGGCCTCGGCGACCCGGTCGGCGTCGATCTCCAGCCCGAGCACCCGGACGTCCCGGCGCACATCGCGCAGCCGGTCGGCCAGCTCCACCGTGGTGACCGGGCTGCTGCCGAAGCCGAGGTCGACCACCAGCGGGTCGATCGCGTCGCGTAGCCGGGCGGTCTGGGTGCCGACCAGCCAGCGGTCCACCCGGCGCAGCCGGTTCGGGTTGGTGGTGCCGCGGGTGGGCCGGCCGAGCGCGCGGGCCCGGCCCGCCGCCAGCCTCGGTGCCCTCTTCACCGACGGCAGCGTACGGGCCGGCGGGCCAGTCCTCACCGGCCGCCCCGGTCAAGGGGGCACTGCGCCGATTGGCGTAGGGTCCCGGCATGCCTGGCACGGTTGTGATCGTCGGAGCGGGGCCGGGTCTCGGTCTCGCGATTGCCCGCCGGTTCGCTCAGGACGGTTCCTCGATCGCGCTGGTGGCCCGTAACGGTCAGCGACTGGCCGGCATGGTGGAGGAGTTGCGGGGCGCCGGCGGCGCCGGGCACGCGTTCGTCGCGGACGCCGCCGACCCGATCGAGCTGCGGTCCGCGCTGGAGGCGGTGCGCACCGCGCTGGGCGAGCCGACCGTGCTGGTGCACCACGTGTCGGTGCCGGTGGTGGGCACCCCGTCCAAGGTCTCCTACGACGACTTCAGCCGCGGCCTGGCCGGCGGTATCGGCGCGCTGCTGGTGGCGGGGCAGGCGGTGGTGCCGGCGATGCGGGCCACCCGGCGCGGCACGATCCTGGTCACCGGCAGCGGGCTGGCGTTCAACGCGTCGGCCGCGTACTGCGGGCTCGCCGTGCAGAAGGCCGGCGTCCGCGCGCTGGCCCTGAGCATGGCGCACGAGCTGCGGCCGGCCGGCATCCACGTCGCGACGGTCACCGTGGACGGGCTGATCCAGCCGGACGGCTACTACGACCCGGACCGCATCGCCGAGGAGTTCTGGGCGCTGCACGTCGAGCCGCCGGACGCCTGGCGTACCGAGATCCACTACCGCGAGCCGTGATCCCGCGCCGGCTGCGTACATTTGCCCGGGGGCGAGCAAGGGAGGGTCGGGGTGACCGCGGGGCAGGCGCTCGGCACGTACACGACGCTGCGGCTGGGCGGCCCGGCCCGGCGGCTGGTCGAGGCGGCCACCGCGGCCGAGATCGGCGCCGCGGTGCGGGCCGCGGACGCGGCCGGCGATCCGGTGCTGCTCATCGGCGGCGGCAGCAACCTGGTGCTGTCCGACGCGGGCTGGCCCGGTGTGGTGGTGCTGCTGCGCTCGCGCGGGGTGGCGGTGCAGGCCGGGTACGGCGCGGTCACGCTGACCGTGCAGGCCGGTGAGCCCTGGGACGAGTTGACCGCCCGGGCGGTCGGCGAGGGCTGGGCCGGCATCGAGGGGCTGTCCGGCATCCCGGGGCTGACCGGTGCCACCCCGGTGCAGAACGTCGGCGCGTACGGCCAGGAAGTGGCCGAGACGATCACCGGCGTCCGGGTCTGGGACCGCGAAGCCGGCCAGGACCGGCTGCTCAGCCCGGCCGAGTGCGAGTTCGGCTACCGGGACAGCGCGTTCAAGCGGTCCGAGCGGTACGTGGTGCTCGCGGTCACCTTCCGGCTCCGGCCGCAGCCGATGTCCGGGCCGGTGCGGTACGCCGAGCTGGCCCGCAGCCTGGGCATCGAGGTCGGCGAGTCGGCCAAGCTGGCCGACGTGCGGGACGCGGTGCTGGCGCTGCGCCGGGGCAAGGGCATGGTGCTCGACCCGGCCGACCACGACACCTGGAGCGTCGGTTCGTTCTTCACCAACCCGGTGCTGTCGGCGGCGGAACTGGTCGCGTTCGAGGCCCGGTTGCCGGCCGGCACCGGGTACCCGAGCTGGCCGGCCGGGGGCGGTACGAAGCTGTCCGCGGCCTGGCTGATCGAGCGGGCCGGCTACGGCAAGGGCTACGGCGCCGGCCACGTCGGGTTGTCGAGCAAGCACACGCTGGCACTGACCAACCGGGGCGGCGCGACCGCGGCCGAGCTGATCGCGCTGGCGACCGAGATCCGGTCCGGCGTGCGGGGCGCCTTCGGTGTGACGCTGGCCGTCGAGCCCCGCCTGGTCGGCTTGACCCTCGACTAGCGTCGCTGCCGACACATCGGGACATCGCCGGGCAGGATTCGGGTAACCCGGGTGTTGCCGTGATCTGGGTGCGCGCGGTGTTGCGCGCGACGAGATGGAGGTGGCTCGTGCCGACCGGGCGTGCCGTCATTCCGATCCTGCGCGAGCGCCCCCGGCGCATCGCCACGCTCTCGGTGCACACGTCCCCGCTGGACCAGCCGGGCACCGGCGACGCCGGCGGGATGAACGTCTACATCGTGGAGGTGTCCCGCCGGCTGGCCGAGATGGGCGTCGCGGTCGAGGTGTTCACCCGGGCCACCGCGAGCGGCCTGCCGCCGGTGGTGGAGATGTCGCCCGGGGTGCTGGTCCGGCACGTCACGGCCGGGCCGTTCGAGGGGTTGAGCAAGGGCGACCTGCCGGCCCAGCTGTGCGCGTTCACCTCCGGGGTGCTGCGGGCCGAGGCGCAGCACGAGCCCGGCTGGTACGACGTGGTGCACTCGCACTACTGGCTGTCCGGCCAGGTCGGCTGGCTGGCCCGGGACCGCTGGGGGGTTCCGCTGGTGCACACCGCACACACCCTGGGCAAGGTCAAGAACGCCGCGCTGGCCGAGGGCGACCAGCCCGAGCCGCTGGCCCGGCTGATCGGCGAGGACCAGGTGGTGGCCGAGGCGGATCGGCTGGTCGCGTCCACCCAGGACGAGGCCTGGCAGCTGATGCACTGGTACGACGCCGACCCGGACCGGGTGCTGGTCGTCCCGCCCGGGGTGGATCTGGAGATGTTCCGGCTGGCCGACGCGTCGGCCGCGCGGACCCGCCTCGGGGTGCCGCCGGATGCGGTCGTGCTGCTGTTCGTCGGGCGCATTCAGCCGCTGAAGGCGCCCGACGTGCTGCTCCGGGCCGCCGCGGTGCTGGCCGACCGCGACCCGGAGCTGCGCCGCCGGCTACAGGTGATCGTCGTCGGTGGCCCCAGCGGCACCGGGCTCGCCGAGCCCAAGCACCTGCACCACCTGGCCCACGCGCTGGGGATCGCCGATCTGGTCCGGTTCGAACGGCCGGCGGCGCCCGACCGGCTGGCCGACTTCTACCGGGCCGCCGACGTCACCGTGGTGCCGAGCCACAACGAGTCCTTCGGGTTGGTCGCGCTGGAGTCGCAGGCCTGCGGCACGCCGGTGGTGGCCGCCGCGGTCGGCGGGCTGCCCACCGCGGTCGCCGACGGCGTCTCCGGCATCCTGGTCGCCGGGCACGACCCGACCGACTACGCGCTGGCCATCGAGCGGATCGTCGGGGCGCCGGGCCGCCGCCCGGCACTGGCCGCCGCCGCCCGGGCGCACGCCGAGGAGTTCTCCTGGCAGCGCACCGCCGAGCACCTGCTCGACACCTACCGGGACGCCCTGCGGCAGCCCCCGTTCGTCCTGGCCGACGCGGTCTGCTGCCCGTGACGGGCGCCGACAACCCGATCGCCGACGAGGTGATCAGGTCCGCGCTGGACGAGCGGGAGATCGAGTACCAGCGCACCGGCCCCGGGTCGTACCTGGTCAAACTTCCCGGCGAGCACAAGCTGGCCACGATGTGCTGGCTGGTGGTCGGCGACCACGCGCTGCTGGTCGAGGCGTTCGTGATGCGGCACGCGGACGAGAACCAGGAGCGGCTGTACGACTTCCTGCTGCAGCGCAACGCCCGGATGTACGGGGTCTCCTTCTCGCTGGACCGCAACGGCGACGTCTACCTGGTCGGCCGGCTGCCGCTGGCGGCGGTGACGGCGGACGAGATCGACCGGCTGCTCGGCGCGGTGCTCAGCTACGCGGACGAGAACTTCGACGCGATGCTGGAGATCGGCTTCGGGTCGTCGATCCGGCGGGAGTGGGCCTGGCGGGTCAAGCGGGGCGAGTCGCTGGCGAACCTCGCGGCGTTCGCCCGGTTCGCCGATCCCCGGAACGACGCCCCGAACCGGCCCTGAGAGGTCCTGAGCGGCCCTGAGAGGCCCTGACAGGCCCCGAGCCGGGACGCCGGAGCCGATGCCGGGCCGGTGCCGGAGCCGATGCCGGGGTCGATCGGGGGCCGGCTCCGGGACCGGGCTCAGCCGGTCTTCCGGCTGAGCACGCGCAGCGAGCACGCCGTTCCGATACGCAGCCGTTGCGTATCGGAACGTCCGTCGGTACGGTCAGTTCAGATACGGCACCGTAGCGATATACGGCCCTCGGCTGGGCCGGCAGGAGGGGGGACCGCGTGGAGCAGAAGACCGTGCAGGCACGCCGCTGGTACATCCTCGGCGTGCTGGTGATCTGCCTGCTGGTGGTGATCCTGGACAACACGATCCTGAACGTGGCGCTGAAGACCATCCAGCAGGATCTGAACGCCAGCCAGAGCGACATGGAATGGGCGATCAACTCCTACGTCCTGGTCTTCGCCGGGCTGCTGTTCACCTTCGGCGTGCTCGGTGACCGGTTCGGTCGGCGCCGGATCCTGATGATCGGCATGCTGGTCTTCGGCAGCACGTCCGCGCTGACCGCGTTCTCCCACAGTTCCGGGCAGTTGATCGCGGCCCGCGCGCTGATGGGCATCGGCGGCGCGATGGTCCAGCCGCAGACGCTGTCGATCATCACGAACGTGTTCGAGCCGCGCGAGCGGGGCAAGGCGATCGGCATCTGGGCCGGCTTCAGCGGGCTCGCGGTCGCGATCGGCCCGGTCACCGGCGGGTTCCTGCTGGAGCACTTCTGGTGGGGCTCGGTGTTCCTGATCAACGTCCCGATCGTGCTGGTCGGGCTGGTCGGCATCGCGCTGCTGGTGCCCGAGTCACGCGACCCGCGGCCGGGCCGGATCGACCCGCTCGGCGTGCTGCTGTCCATCGCCGGGCTGGTGCTGCTGGTCTACGGGATCATCAAGGGCGGCCAGAGCAACGAGTGGGGCGGCGTGCAGGTGTGGGGCACGATGCTGCTCGGCGTCGCGCTGCTGGCCGCGTTCGTGCTGGCCGAGCGGCGCAGCAGCCACCCCTCGCTGGACATCTCGCTGTTCCGCAACCCGGCCTTCTCGGCTGGCACCGCGGCGATCGGCTTCACCTTCCTGGGCATGATGGGCTCCACCTTCTACCTGGCCTTCTACCTGCAGTTGGCGCGCGGCTACAGCCCGCTGCAGGCTGGGCTGTGCCTGGTGGCGGTGGCGATCCCGCTGATGATCGGGGCGGCCCGCAGCGGCCAGATGTCGCAGCGGTTCGGCCCGCGGGTGGTCGCCACCGTCGGGCTGCTGCTGGTCACCGTCTCCTACCTGGGCTACGTCTTCGTCGACCAGAACACGCCGCTGTGGGTGATCGAGCTGCAGATGGCCGTGATGGGCCTGGGCATGGGCAACGTGATGGCGCCGGCCACGAACGTGGTGATGGGCGCGGTGCCGCGGGAGAAGGCCGGCTCCGGAGCCGCGGTGAACAACACCATCCGCCAGGTCGGCGGCGCGTTCGGGGTGGCCATCCTCGGCTCGATCCTGGCCGCCTCCTACCGCGGCCGGTTCGGCCCGGCCGGCGACGCGCTGCCGGTGCAGACCCGCGGCGACGACGTGGCCGAGTCGGTCGGCGGCACGTTCGCCGCGATCGGCCGGACCGTGGCCGCGGTCGCCCGCGGCGAGCTGCCGCAGCAGGCGCTGGCCGCGGTGCCCGGGGTGCAGCGCGCCTCGATCGACTCGTTCATCGGCGCGATGCACGTCACGTCGATCGTGGCCGCCGGGTTCACGCTGCTGGGCGCGCTGGTGGTGGCCGCGTTCCTGCCCGGCCGGGCGGCCATGCACGAGCGCGGCGAAGCCGAGCAGGAGCGGGCCGACGCCGCGGCGGTCGGCGGCTGACGATGCCCCGACGTGCTGCGGACGGGCCGCCCCGGACGCCCGGCCGGCCGCGAAGTGAGCAGGCCGAGCGCGCGATCCTGACCGCCACCCTCGACCTGCTGGCCGAGCACGGCGTCACCGGGCTGACCATGGAGGCGGTCGCGGCCCGGGCCGGGGTGGCCAAGACCACCGTCTACCGGCGCTGGTCCACCAAGGAAGAACTGGTCGTGGACACGCTGGTGCAGCTCAAGGGCCCGGTGCAGGCCGCCCCGGCCGGCCCGGTCCGGGAGTCGCTCTGCCTGCTGCTGAACCGGATGCGGGCCGGCTGGCAGACCGGTGGCACGGCCGGGCTGATGCGCCGGCTGATCGGCGAGGCGGACGACTACCCGCAGCTGACCGAGGCGTACTGGCGGCGGGTGGTCGGCCCGCGCCGGCAGGTGCTGCGCGAGGTGCTCGAGCGCGGCGTCGACGCCGGCCTGATCGGCCCGGATGCCGACCTGGACCTGATGATCGAGGTACTGGTCGCCCCGCTGCTGGTGCGGACGGTGATCAGGCCGGTCCCGGTCACCGACGACCAGGTCGCCGCGATCGTGGACGCGGTGCTGGCCGGCGCCGCGCCGGCCGCCGGCCGCCCGTTCGAAGCCCCGGCTGCGGCTGCCCCGGCCGGGGCTGCCCCGGCTGGGGCAGCGGCCGGCCGGGCTGCTGACGCCGCCGGGCCGGCCGCGCCGGCGGGGACGGTTCTGGCAGGCTAGGCGCATGGCTGGGAACCAGATCGGCACGCTGGTGCTGCTCCGCCACGGCGAGAGCGAGTGGAACGCGAAGAACCTGTTCACCGGCTGGGTGGACGTCGGCCTCTCGGCCAAGGGCGAGGCGGAGGCGCGGCGCGGCGGCGAGCTGCTCCGCGAGACCGGCCTGCTGCCCGACGTGCTGCACACGTCGGTGCAGCGCCGGGCGGTCCGCACCGCGGAGATCGCGCTGGAGGCGGCCGAGCGGTCCTGGATCCCGGTGCGCCGGTCCTGGCGGCTGAACGAGCGGCACTACGGCGCCCTGCAGGGCAAGAACAAGGCCGAGGTCCGGGCCACGTACGGCGACGAGCAGTTCATGACCTGGCGCCGCTCGTACGACGTGCCGCCGCCGCCGCTGCCGGACGACGACGAGTGGTCGCAGGCCGGCGACCCGCGCTACGCCAGCCTGTTCGAGCTGCTGCCGCGGACCGAGTGCCTGGCCGACGTCGTCGAGCGGATGCTGCCGTACTGGTACGACGCGCTGGTGCCCGACCTGCTGCTCGGCCGCACGGTACTGGTCGCCGCGCACGGCAACTCGCTGCGCGCGCTGGTCAAGCACCTGGACGGGCTGACCGACGAGGCGGTGGTCGGGCTGAACATCCCGACCGGCATCCCGCTGCGCTACGACCTGACCGCCGGGCTGCGGCCGGCCACCCCGGGCGGCCAGTACCTCGACCCGGCCGCGGCCGCCGCCTCGATCGAGGCAGTCAAGAACCAGGGTCGCTGAGCCGTCAGAGGCCGAGGGCGGTCTCCGGCCGCCCGTTGCCCGCGGCGGCCGGCTGCGGCATCTCGCCGGTGACCAGGTAGATCACCTGGCGGGCCACCGAGACCGAGTGGTCGGCGAACCGCTCGTAGTAGCGGCCGATCAGGGTGATGTCGATGGCCGGCTCGACACCCTGCGCCCAGTCGTCGGCGAGCAGGATCGCGAACAGCCGGCGGTGCAGCAGGTCCATCCGGTCGTCGTCGGTCTCGATCTGCTCGGCCAGTTCGGCGTCCTTGCCGGCGAGCACGTCCCGGGTCTTGTCGGCGATCCGGACCGCGATATCGCCCATCTCCCGGATCGTGTCCTGCACCTCGGCCGGCACCGCGGCGGCCGGGTAGCGCATCCGGGCCACCTTCGCCACATGCAGCGCCAGATCGCCCATCCGCTCCAGATCGGCAACCATCCGGAGTGTCGTGACGATCGTGCGCAGGTCGCGCGCCACCGGTTGCTGCCGGGCGAGCAGGTCGAATGCCTTGCGCTCGCTGTCGTCGCGGACCGCGTCGACCTTTTCGTCGTCGGAGATGACCCGCTCGGCGAGGGTCAGGTCCACGTCGAGCAGGGCGCTGGTCGCCTGCTGCATCGCGACGCTGACCAGGCCGGTCATCTCTACGAGCGACTCACCGAGTTGGTTGAGCTCATCGTGGAACGTCTCCCGCATACCAGCTCCTTCGGCTGTGCATACATCTACGCCCGCGCGGGCCACGACGGCCGGCGGGACGTGTCTGGTGGGAAGGCTAGTCCGCCCGGTCACATTGCCCGGCTTGGGCGGTGAACATGCGCGGTACGAGTAGTGAACTCCTCGGGGTGGCGGCATGACCCTTCCCAGCTTGTCGGCACAGTGCGCCGGACCGGCGGGCCGCTGACCTTACGATCGGTCCGTGGACATCGCGGTGGCGGTGCCGGTCGCCCTGCTTGCGGGCTCGGCCGTCGGCGTCGCCGTTACCTATCTGCTGCCGGCCCGGCGCCGGCGGGCGGCCCGGTCGGCGCCGCCCGCGGTGCCGGCGCGGCCGGTGCCGGCTGCCGCCGAGGAGCTCTCCCGGCGGGTGCTGGAGGTCATGCGGTCCGGCGCGCTGGTGCTCGACTCGGCCGACGAGGTGGTGCTGGCCAACCCGGCCGCCCGGGCGATGGGCGTGATGCGCGGCGGCCGGCTGGTGGTGGACGAGATGCGCCGGCTGGCCCGCGGCGCCCGCCGGTCCGGCGAGCCCGCGCACGCGGTGCTGGACATGCCGCGCAACCGGCTCGGCCGGGAGCCGGTCGCGGTGAGCGTGCAGGCCGCCCCGCTGGCCGAGACCGGCTACGTGGCGCTGCTGCTGGAGGACGTGACCGAGTCGCGCCGGCTGGAGGCGGTCCGCCGGGACTTCGTGGCCAACGTCAGCCACGAGCTGAAGACCCCGGTCGGCGCGCTCAGCCTGCTGGCCGAGGCGGTGCAGGACGCCGCCGACGAGCCGACCGCGGTGCGCCGGTTCGCCAGCCGGATGCAGCACGAGGGGCACCGGCTGGGCCGGCTGGTGCAGGAACTGATCGAGCTGTCCCGGCTGCAGGGCGCCGACCCGCTGCCCACCCCGGCGATCGTCGTGGTCGACCGGCTGATCGGCGAGGTGCTGGACCGGACCCGGCTGGCGGCCGAGTCCGCCGGCATCTCGGTCGTCTCCGGCGGCGACACCGGGCTGACCGTGCGCGGCAGCGAGCCGCAACTGGTCACCGCGGTGGCGAACCTGGTCGACAACGCGGTGGCGTACAGCCCGGCGGCACCCGGGTCGCCGTCGGCACCCGGCGGCGGGCCGGCTGGGTCGAGATCTCCGTCTCCGACCAGGGCATCGGCATCGCCGAGCAGGACCTGGACCGGATCTTCGAGCGGTTCTACCGGGCCGATCCGGCGCGGTCCCGGGCCACCGGCGGCACCGGCCTGGGCCTGGCCATCGTCAAGCACATCGCCAGCAACCACGGTGGCGAGGTCAGCGTATGGAGCGTGGAGGGGTCCGGTTCCACGTTCACCCTGCGGCTGCCGGCGGCCGCGCCACTGTTCGGGTCCGGGTCGGCGGACGACGACGACCTGGACGGCAATCCAGACGGCAACCCGGACAGCGGTCCAGACGGCGACCTGGCCCGCGACGACGAGCCGGCCGGCGGCGCCGCTGCCGACCGGACGCCGCCAGCCGGACCATCCGGCGCCAATCCCGGGCGTACTTCCGCCCGGCTCCCCTGAGAGGAACCGCGTGACCCGAGTGCTGGTCGTGGAGGATGAGGAGTCGTTCTCCGACGCGCTGTCGTACATGCTGCGGCAAGGAGGGCTTCGAGGTCGCGGTCGCGGCCACCGGCCCGGACGCGCTCAGCGAGTTCGACCGGACCGGCGCCGACATCGTGCTGCTCGACCTGATGCTGCCCGGAGATGTCCGGCACCGAGGTGTGCCGGACAGCTGCGGCAGCGGTCCAGCGTCCCGATCATCATGGTCACCGCCCGGGACAGCGAGATCGACAAGGTGGTCGGCCTGGAGATCGGCGCCGACGACTACGTCACCAAGCCGTACTCGTCCGCGCGAGCTGGTCGCCCGGATCCGGGCCGTGCTGCGCCGCCGGTGCCGAGCCGGAGGAGCTGGTGCCGGCGACGCTGGCGGCCGGCCCGGTGCGGATGGACGTGGACCGGCACGTGGTCACCGTCGACGGCGGCCAGGTGCCGCTGCCGCTCAAGGAGTTCGACCTGCTGGAGCTGCTGCTGCGCAACGCCGGCCGGGTGCTGACCCGCGGCCAGCTGATCGACCGGGTCTGGGGCGCCGACTACGTCGGCGACACCAAGACGCTGGACGTGCACGTCAAGCGGCTGCGCTCCAAGATCGAGCCGGAGCCGTCCACCCCGCGCTACATCGTCACCGTCCGCGGCCTGGGCTACAAGTTCGAGCCCTGATCCTGCTCGGGCCTGGTGGCGGTGGGTAGCTCAGCCCTTCGGCTCGGCCGGGTGGATGGCGATCAGCCGGCCGGCGGCCATCCGGGCGCCGGCGAGGCGGGCCAGTTCGTCGTACGCGGCCTGGCCGATCAGCGCGGTCAGCTCCGGGCCGTACGAGACGTACAGCGGCTCGCCGCCGACGTGCGCGTCCGGTGACGACGTGCACCACCAGTGCAGGTCGTGCCCGCCCTCGCCCCAGCCCCGCCGGTCGAACTCGGTCACCGAGGACACCAGCACCTTGGTGCCGTCGGCCCGGTCCACCCAGTCCTGCTCGCGCCGGACCGGCAGCTGCCAGCAGACGTCCGGCTTGTACTCCAGCGGGTGCCGGCCGTCGCGCAGCGCCTGCGCGTGCAGCGCGCAGCCCCCGCCGCCGGCGAACCCGGGCCGGTTGAGGAAGATGCAGGCGCCGTCCACCGTGCGGGTGCGGCGGCGCCGGTCGTCGTCGCCGACGCTGTCCAGCTCGGTGTACCGCGCTTGAGCCTTCTTCGGCGTACTGCCAGGTCTCCGGGGTCAGCTCCCGGGCGGCCCGGGTGACCCGTTTCTCGTCGTCCGTGTCGGTGAAGAACGCGCCGTGCGTGCAGCAGCCGTCGTCCGGCCGGCCGGCCAGGATGCCGTGGCAGCCGCGGCCGAAGATGCAGGTCCAGCGGGACAGCAGCCAGGTCAGGTCGGCCCGGATGAGGTGCTCGGCGTCGGCCGGATCGACGAACTCGACCCATTCGCGGGGGAAGTCCAGGGGCGCCTCGCGAGCCGCCGGCTCGCGGGCCGCCGGCGGGGCCGGCCGGGCGTCGGACAGTGTCACCTGCACACGGTACGACCTGGATCCGCGCCCCGGTACGGCGGAGCCCCCGCCGCGCCGGACTCCGTCGGGACGGGCACCCGCCGGGGCGGCCCGCGGCCGGTCCGCCGGGCGTCCGTTCGGGCAGGCATTGCGGACGGATCGGGTCACCCGGCGGCGGGAGCAGCGGCGGTCGCCTACCGTATGCGCATGCGTCTGGGGGTGCTCGACGTCGGTTCGAACACCGTGCACCTGCTTGTCGTGGACGCGCACCGCGGCGCCCACCCGACCCCGGCCCGGTCGGAGAAGAGCGTGCTGCGGCTGGCCGAGAACGTCGACTCCAGCGGCAAGCTGGCCCGCCGCGGCGCGGACGCGCTGGTCGCCGCGGTCGCCGGCGCGGCCAGGTCGGCGAAGGAGCTCGGCTGCGACGACCTGCTGGCGTTCGCCACCTCGGCGGTCCGGGACGCGGCCAACTCGGCCAAGGTGCTGGAGCGGGTGCACACCGAGACCGGCGTCGACCTGCAGGTGCTGACCGGCCCGGACGAGGCCCGGCTGACCTTCCTGGCGGTCCGCCGCTGGTTCGGCTGGAGCGCCGGGCGGCTGCTCGACCTGGACATCGGCGGTGGCTCGCTGGAGATCTCCTGCGGCCTGGACGAGGAACCCGACCTGGCCGTCTCGCTGCCGCTGGGGGCCGGCCGGCTCGGCCGGGAGCGGTTCCGCGGCGACCCGCCGCCCCGGGCCCAGGTCGCCACCCTGCGCGAGCATGTGGACCGTGAGCTGGCCCCGGTGGCCCGGCAGTTGGCCGGCCTCGGCACCCCGGACCGGGCCGCGGCCACCTCCAAGACGTTCCGGTCGCTGGCCCGGCTGACCGGCGCGGCGCCGTCCAGCGCCGGCCCGCGGGCCCGCCGGGTGCTCACCATCACCGGGCTCCGGCAGGTGATCGGCTTCATCTCCCGGATCCCGTCCGCCGATCTCGCCGATCTGGAAGGGGTCAGCCCGGACCGGGCGCACCAGCTGCTCGCCGGCGCCGTGGTGGCCGAGGCGACCATGCGCGCGCTGGACCTCGTCCAGGTCGAGATTTGCCCTTGGGCCCTCCGAGAGGGTGTCATCTTGCGGAGACTGGACTGGCTGGATGGTGCCTGATGGGACGACATTCTCGGTCCGACCCCGCCGCCGGGGCTGCCCCGCCGGCCGGTCCGCCGGCCGGGTCCGCGGCCGGCGAGCCGTACGTTCCGCCTGGTCAGACCGCCGGTGAGACCACCTGGGAGCACTGGTGGGAGAAGACCGGCGCGCAGCCCCGGATCGAGGCGCCGATCGCCGACGACCCGCCGCACCTGACCCGCTCCGCCGCCCCGTCCCACCCGCTCCCGTCCCGCGCTCCGGCCGCCCGGCCGCCGGTGGGTCTGCCGCCGCCCGGCGTGCCCCGTCCCGCCCCGTTTGACGGGCCCCGGCTCGATCCGCCCGGGCCCGGCCCGGGCGGGCCCGGCCATGGCGGGCCGGGGTACGACGGCGGTTCGGGGTTCGGTGCCGGGTCGGCAGCCACGAACGGATACCGGCCCGGCGGCGCGCTGCCGCCGCCCGGCCGGCACGGCTCCGCCGGATACCTGCCGGCGTCCCCGCCGCGCGGCCCCGATGAGGACGACTACCGCAGCGGCCCGCTGACCGGCACCGGCTCGCATCCCGGCCTGCTGCCCGGCCCGATCGCGGCGTACCCGGCCGCCTTCCCGCCCGACGACCAGCCGGTGAACGGTCACGGCGGCGGGTACCTGGCCCTGCCCGGCCCGATCGGCGGGCCCGCCGGGCCGGTGAACGGTCGCGGCGGGTACCGGACCGGGGCCGACGATCCGCTCGGGCCGAACGGCCTACCGCCGGGTGCCGGGCCGGTGAACGGGCACGGCGGGTACCCGGCGCCGGACGACGGTCCGCGCGGCCGGCCCGGCGCCGGCGCGGTGAACGGTCACGGCGGCTACCCGCTGCCCGATGACAGCGGGTTCGACCCCGGGCCGGTGACCGGGCCGGGTGGCTACCCGGGCCCGGCCGACGAGCCGGCCGGCGCGACCGGGCGGCGCGGTCCGGTGCGGGCGGTGCCGGACCCGGACGACACCGGCTCCCGGCGCCGGCGGCGCCGGGCGGCCGACGACGACCTGCCGCCGGACCGGGCCGGCAGCCCGGCGCTGCGCGCGGTCGACCCGGCCCCGGACGGGCGGGACGGCGACACCGATGACGACGACTACGCGGACGAACCGGCGCTGATCCTGCAGTGGGGCATGTTCGTGCTGCAGACGATCTTCGGGGCGGCCAGCGGGTTGGGTATCTGGCTCGGCTTCCACGTGCTCTGGGAGCGGTACCCGTTCTACGCGGCGGCGGGCGTGGGCGGCTCGGTCACCGTGCTGCTGGTGGTGGCCCGTTGGCTGCGCCGCCGGTACGGGCACGATCTGGACCTGCTCACCTCGATCATCGTGGTCGGCATCGGGGTGGTGCTGACCGTGCTGCCGGCGGCATTCTCGCTGCAGAACCGCTGACCTGGCGGCGCCGCGTAGCCTGGGGTTCGTGACGACGAGCCCGGCCAGCCGCGACGGCGCGGCTGCCGGCGGCGGCGCTGCCGGCCCGGCCGGCCGCGCGGGCCGTCCCGGCCAGCTGAGCCGAGCCGGCGGCAGCGGTGCGGCGGCTGGCCCCGGCCGGGCCGGCCGGGCCGCCCAGGTGGGCCCGCCCCGCGGCACCGGCGCGGCGAACGGCCGGCCATCCGCCCGGGCCGCAGCCGCCACTGCCAAGCCGGCGGGCGAGTCCGCGCTGGGCCGGCCGGTGACCGTGCCGGCCGCGCGGGTCGGCCTGTCCACGGCGTCGGTCTATCCGGAGAGCACCGCCGTCGCGTTCGAGTTGGCCGCCCGGCTCGGCTACGACGGCGTCGAGGTGATGGTCTGGACCGACCCGGTCAGCCAGGACCCGGACGCGCTGCGCCGGCTGTCCGACTACCACGGGGTGCCGATCCTGGCCCTGCACGCGCCCTGCCTGGTGATCACCCAGCGGGTCTGGGGCACCGAGCCGTGGGGAAAGCTGCAGCGGGCCCGGGCGGCGGCCGAGCGGCTCGGCGCCGGCACCGTGGTGGTGCACCCGCCGTTCCGCTGGCAGCGCGACTACGCCCGCACGTTCCGTACCGGCATCGACCGGCTGGCCGGCGAGACCGACGTCCGGTTCGCCGTGGAGAACATGTTCCCGCTGCGGGTGCGCGGCCGTGAGGTCTCCGCCTACGCGCCGGACTGGGACCCGACCGATGAGCCGCACCGGCACTTCACCCTGGACATCTCGCACACGGCGGTGGCCCGGGCCGACCCGCTGGCGCTGATGGACAAGATCGGCGGCCGGCTGGCGCACGTGCACATCGCCGATGGCACCGGCCTGGCCAAGGACGAGCACCTGGTGCCGGGCCGCGGCAGCCAGCCGTGCGGCGAGCTACTCGGCCGGCTGGCCGAGCGCGCCTTCACCGGCACCGTGATCGTCGAGGTCAACACCCGCCGGGTGATCACCCGCCCGGAACGCGAGAACGACCTGGCCGAGGCCCTCGCCTTCACCCGCCTGCACCTGGCCACCGCCCCCGCCCTCACCTGACGCCCAGCCGGCGATGGCCGCCCGGAGCGCCCGCCGGCAGACCTCGGACCGGCTGATGCCGAGCCGGCGGGATCGTCGCTCGATCGCCTGTTTGAGGTCGGCCCGGTAGGCGGACGGTGGCCTTGGCCACGTCAGTCGTCTTTTCGACGTCGGACGGCATCGTCAAGACTGAACGCCGGTCGCCGTAGGCTGGGGGGATGTTGCGTTCGGTGATTCTGGCGGCGGCGCGGAATCAGCAGGTCAAGCGGGTGGTGGCGGGCGCGCCGGTGAGTCGCAGCGTGGTCCGGCGGTACGTGGCGGGGGAGTCGACGGACGACGCCGTGCGGGTGACCGGGGAGCTGGTCGGCCAGGGGTTGACGGTCAGCCTGGATCACCTGGGGGAGGACACCGCGGACGCCGCGCAGGCCGCCACGATCGCCAAGGCGTACTGCACCCTGCTGGACCGGTTGTCCGGCGAAGGGCTGGCGGCCAAGGCCGAGTTCAGCGTGAAGCTGTCGGCGGTGGGGCAGGCGCTGCCCGGCGACGGCGAGCGGATCGCGCTGGAGCACGCCCGGGAGATCGCCGAGGCGGCGCAGCGCGCCGGCACCACGGTCACCCTGGACATGGAGGACCACACCACCACCGACTCGACCCTGAGCATCCTGGGCGACCTGCGCGCCGACTACCCGGCCACCGGCGCGGTGCTGCAGGCGTACCTGCGCCGCACCGAGGGCGACTGCCGCGACCTGGCCTACCCGGGGTCCCGGGTGCGGCTGTGCAAGGGCGCCTACGACGAGCCGGACACGGTCGCGTTCGGCAGCATGCACGAGGTCGACCTGTCCTACGTGCGCTGCCTGAACGTGCTGATGGCCGGCCCCGGCTACCCGATGGTCGCCTCGCACGACCCGCGGCTGATCGCGATCGCGGACGAGCGGGCCCGCTGGTACGGCCGGGCCCGGGGCAGCTACGAGTTCCAGCTGCTGTACGGGGTGCGGCCGGACGAGCAGCTGCGGCTGGCCGCGGCCGGCGAGACGGTCCGGGTGTATGTGCCGTACGGCGCGGAGTGGTATGGCTACCTGATGCGCCGACTCGCCGAACGACCCGCGAACGTGAGCTTCTTCCTGCGCTCGCTGGTGTCCCGCGGATGAGCCACCGGCTGGCTGTGCTGGGCGCCGGCAAGATCGGTGAGGCGCTGCTGTCCGGGCTGCTGCGGGCCGGTGTGCCGGCGTCCGACGTGCTGGTCACGATCCGCCGGCCGGAGCGCGGCAAGCAGCTCGCCGACCGGTACGGGGTGCGCCCGGTGCCCACCGCCGAGGCGGCCAGCACCGCGGACGTGCTGCTCGTCTGCGTGAAGCCGCAGGACATCGACACGCTGGTGGACGAGCTGGCGCCGCATGTGGGCCCGGGCACGCTGGTCGTCTCGCTGGCCGCGGGCATCCCGACGAGCTACTTCGAGAAGCGGCTGGCCCCGGGGGTCCCGGTGATCCGGGTGATGACCAACACCCCGGTGCTGGTAGACGAGGCGATGAGCGCGATCAGCCCCGGCTCGCACGCCGAGGAGCGGCACCTGGTGGTGACCGAGGAGCTGCTGCGTGCGGTCGGCAAGGTGATCCGGGTGCCGGAGGAGCAGCAGGACGCGGTGACCGCGCTGTCCGGCAGCGGCCCGGCCTACTTCTACTTCCTGGTCGAGGCCATGATCGATGCCGGCATCCTGCTCGGGCTGCCCCGGGCGGTGGCGGCCGATCTGCTGGTGCAGACCGCGCTCGGCGCCGCGGTGATGCTCCGGGACACCGGCGAGCATCCGGTGAAGCTGCGCGAGGCGGTCACCTCGCCGGCCGGCACCACGATCAACGCGATCCGCGAGCTGGAGATCCACGCCGTCCGGGCCGCCCTGCTGGCCGCGATCGAGGCCGCCCGCGACCGCAGCCGCGAACTCGGCCGGCTGCACGAGTAGCCGCCCGCACGGGTGGCCGGTCAGGGCGGGCCGGTCGGGTTGCCCGGCTGGGTGGCGTCCAGCTTGGCCCGGACCGCGTCGGCGTCGGGGTGCTCGAGCTCGGTGAGCAGATCCACCGCGCGCAGCCAGGCGGCGCGGGCAGCGGCCGGCTCGGCGGCCAGCTGCCCGTCGCCGAGCCGGGACAGCGCGTCCGCCTCGTGGTAGCGGTCGCTGGCCTCCCGGAACCGGTCCAGCGCGTACTCGTAGCACGTCACCGCCGCTGCCCGCTGGCCGAGTTGGTGGTGGATGTAGCCGAGGCTGTCCGCGGCGTGCGCCGCGCCGAGCCGGTCGCCGAGCCGGTCGAGCAGGTCGAGCGCCTGCTGGCAGTAGCCGAGCGCCGCGTGGTGGTCACCGCGCAGCGCGTGGCACCAGCCGATCTCGTTGAGCAGGACGGCCTGCCCGCGCTCGTGGCCAGCGGCCCGGAAGCCGGCCAGCGCCTGTTGGCCGTGTGCCAGCGCCTCGTCCAGCCGGCCCTGCTGCCCGAACAGCACGGTCAGGCTGTGGTGCGTGCGCGCCTGGCCGAGGTGGTCGCCGGCCCGGACGTACCCGCCCAGCGCCTGCTGGTGCTGCGCGTGCGCGGCGGCGAAGCGGCCCAGCCGCAGGTAGGCATGGGCCAGGTTGCGGTGCGCGTCCTCGGTGGCGCCCGGTTGGTCGAGCCGGTCGGCGACGGCCAGCGCGGCCTGCCAGACGATGGCCAGGTCGTTCCAGTGTCCGAGCCGGTCCAGGTACGCGTCGGTCGCCTCGGCCAGCTGCCAGACCGCGGTGGCCCGGCCGAGGCGGCTGGCCAGCCCGATCGCGGCCAACACGACGGCATGCTCGGCGGCCAGCCAGGCCAGCGCCTGGGCCGGGGTCTCCAGCGGCTCGACGCCCACCCCGGCGGCGGGGGCGGTCAGCGGCACCGGGGTGCGGTCGCGGTGCGGGTCCAGCAGCCGGTCGGCCGCCGAGCCGGTGTGCACGTAGTGGTCCAGCAGCCGGCTGATCGCGGCGTCCCGGTCGGCATCGCCGGTGCTCGCCGCGGCCAGCTCGGCGGCGTAGGCACGCAGCAGGTCGTGGCAGCTGAACCGGCCGGCCGGGTGCTCGGCGAGCAGGCAGGCGCCGGTCAGCTCGGCCAGCAGCCGGCGGGCCGCGGTCGTGGGCGAGCCGGTCAGGCTGGCCGCGGCGGCGACCGAGACGTCCGGGCCGGGGTGCAGGCCGAGCAGCCGGAACAGCCGGGCGGCCGGCTCGCTCAGCGCGGCGACCGACCAGGAGAACACCGCCCGCACGTCGGTGGCCGGGTCGCCGGCCGACAGCGCCGCCAGCCAGTCGCCGGCCGGGGCGAGCTCGGCCGCGAGCGCGCTGAGCGGGAGCGTCGGTCGGGTGGCCGCCCGGGCCGCGGCGATAGTGACGGCCAGCGGCAGGCCACCGCACCGGGCGAGGATCTGCTCGGCCGCGGCGGCCTCGCCGGCGAGCCGGTCCCGGCCGATGCGGTGGCCCAGCAACCGGCGCGCGTCCGCCCCGCCGAGCGGCGCCAGCGCCAGCGGCCGCGCACCGCCGGCGGCGACCAGGCCGGTGAGCTGGCTGCGGCTGGTCACCAGCACCAGCGCGGTGGGGGTGCCGGGCAGCAGCGGGCGGGCCTGCTCGGCGTCCCGGACGTTGTCCAGCACGACCAGCACCCGGCGGTCGGCCAGCAGGCTGCGGTAGAGGCCGGCTTGCGCGTCCAGGCCGGCCGGGATCCGGGCCGCCGGCACCGCGAGCGCGTCCAGCAGCGCCCGGATGGCCTCGGCGGCGGACATCGCCTGGCCGCCGGGGTCGAACCCGCGCAGGTTCAGGTACAGCTGGCCGTCCGGGAACTGGTCGGCCACCCGGTGCGCCCAGTGCACGGCGAGCGTGGTCTTGCCGATCCCGGCCAGGCCCGAGATCGCCGCCAACGGCACCGCCGGGGACCGCCCGGCCGTGGCCAGCAGCGCGTCCAGTTCGGCCAGCTCACCGGCCCGGCCGGTGAAGCCGGCCACGTCGGCCGGCAGCTGGCGCGGCACGGTGCCGCCCGTGCCGGTGGCCGCCGTCCGGCCGCGGTGCTGCTCCTCGACCCGGTCCCGGGCGGTGGCGAGCGCGCCGCGCTCGACCGGGCTGGCACCGAGCAGCGCGATCAGGACGTCGAACCGGTCGGTGGGCGGCAGCGTCCGGCCGGAGACGTACTCGCCGACCGCGGCCTGCGACCAGCCGGCCCGATCGGCCAGCTCCCGGTAGGTCAGCTGCGACCCGCGCCGGCGGCGGGCCTCCCGGCGGCGCAACCGGCGCACCAGGCCGGCCAGCTCGGCCACCGTCCGGATGCCCGCGGCGGCCTCGACCAGCGCGTCCGCGGTGTCGAGCTCGCCCGTCATCCGGACTCCCCACTGCCCACCCGTGCATCAGCAGCGTATTCCGGACATGCCCCCGCGAGCCGCCGATTCTGCCGATTTATGCCGCTGACCGGAATCCGACCCGGCCGCCGCCACGGGTTGGCACCGTACGGGGGCGGCGGTATGCGGCGGCCGCGGGGGGCGCGGACCGGACTCGACTCGGACCGAAGGGATCAGTCCAGATGGGACGCAAGCTGGGCACCGCATGCGCCACGCTGGTCGCGGCGACGCTGCTGCTACCCGGACCGCTCGCCGGGCCGGCGCTGGCCGGCCCGGCGGCCGGCGGCGCCCGGCCGGCACCGCTGCTGGCCGCACCCGCCGGCGCCGTGCCGGGCCGGTACGTCGTGGTCCTGCACCAGGGCCGGGCCGGCCAGGGCCGGGCCGGCGCTGCGCCGGCGGTGGCCCGCGCCCGTGCTCGCGGCGTACCGGTCGACCAGGTGTACCAGCGGGCGCTCGCCGGCTACGCCGCCCGGCTGGACGCGGCTCAACTCGCCGCGGTGCGGGCCGACCCGGACGTCGCCTACGTGGAGCCGGACCGGCTGGTGCGGCTGGACAGCCGGCAGCCCGACCCGGGCTGGAACCTCGACCGGATCGACCAGCACAACCAGCCGCTGGACGCCGGCTACGACTACATCGCCACCGGTGCCGGGGTCCGGGCGTACGTGATCGACAGCGGCATCCGGGTCACCCACCAGGAGTTCGGCGGCCGGGCGAGCGTCGGGTTCGACGCGGTCGGCGACGGCCGGAACGGCGCCGACTGCCTCGGCCACGGCACCCACGTGGCCGGCACCATCGGCGGGGCCACGTTCGGCGTGGCCAAGGAGGTTCAGCTGGTCGCGGTCCGCGTGTTCGGGTGCAGCCCGGTCGGCAGCCTCAGCACGATCGTCGCCGGCATCAACTGGGTCGCCGCGAACGCGGTCCGCCCGGCGGTGGCGAACCTGAGCCTCAGCGGCGGTGCCTCGCCGACCCTGGACGCCGCCGTCAACGGCCTGATCGACGCCGGCGTCGCCGCGGTCGTGGCGGCCGGGAACGACGGCGTGGACGCCTGCGGCGCCTCGCCGGCGCGGGTCGAGCGGGCCCTGACCGTCGGTGCGTCCGGCCCGGATGATCAGCGTGCCGTGTTCTCCAACTTCGGTTCCTGCCTGGACCTGTTCGCCCC
This sequence comes from uncultured Actinomycetota bacterium, assembly GCA_963714145.1. Taxonomy (GTDB): domain Bacteria; phylum Actinomycetota; class Actinomycetes; order Mycobacteriales; family CADCTP01; genus JBBWZH01. Next base: position 8,153,776 of record OY970235.1, read on the forward strand.
CGGGGTGGCCGTGCGGTCGGCCGGCATCGGCAGCGACGCCGCCGTGCTCGACCTGGACGGGACCTCGATGGCCGCGCCGCACGTCACCGGTGCGGCCGCCCTCTACCTGCAGATCCTGCCCGGCGCCAACATGCTCGCGGTGCGCGGGAACGTCGCCGAGATGGCCACCGTCGGCGCGCTGGCCGGCGCGGGCGCCGGCTCGCCGAACAAGCTGCTGTTCACCCCCGGCGTGGCCGACCGGCCGATCGGCAACCTGGACGTCGTACGCCGGCTGCCGACCGGGGTGCAGCTGTTCGGTTGGGCGCTGGACCCGGACACGACCGGCCCGATCGACGTGCACGTGTACGTCGACGGCGGGTTCGCCGGCGCGCTCCGGGCCGACCGCGACCGGCCCGACATCGCGGCGGCCTACCCGCGGCACGGCGCCGCCCACGGCTTCGACACCATGATCACCCCGGGCGTCGGCAGCCACGAGGTCTGCGTGTACGCGATCAACGTCGAGCTCTATCCGGAGAACCCGCAGTTGGGCTGCCGGACCGTGAACATCTCGGACCTGCCGTTCGGCTGGGTCGACTCGATCGGCGCGGTGCCGACCGGCACGCAGGTCACCGGCTGGGCGATCGACCCGGACAGCACCGCGCCGATCGACGTGCACATCTACATCGACGGCCAGTTCTCCGCCGTGTTCACCGCGAACGAGCCCCGCCCGGATGTGGGCGCGACCAACCCCGGCTACGGGGACGCGCACGGATTCGGGCGGATCCCGGTCAGCGTGACGCTCAGCCGCGGCGTGCCGCACACGATCTGCGTCTACGGCATCAACGTCGGCCCCGGCGGCACCAACTCGCTGATCGGCTGCCGGACGATCACCGTCTTCTGACCGGCTCCGGGGGGTCGGGACCGCCCGGCCGGCGGACGCACGCCGGCCGGGCCGGTCCCGGCTTGGCCACGTCGAGACCGCGGCCGGGCCGGCCGGCGGCGCCCACCTACGATGGGTCGGTGAGGCGACCCGGGTTCGGCGTTGCTGCCGTCGTCGCGGTGGTGCTGGGGGTGTCCGGGTGCACCGGAGACGGGAACGCCGGCATCGAGCTGGGCACCGTCGACCGGGCCACCGTCACCGAGGTGGTGGAGGCGCCGGCGAACGTGCAGGCGCGGGCGACCGTCACGGTGACCGCGACCGGCGACGGCACCGTCGGCAAGCTGTACGTGACCGACGGGCAGCGGGTGCCGGCCGGCGCGATCCTGGCCGTGATCTCCGCGCCGGACGCGCAGACCCGGCTGCGTACCGCCCGCGCCCAGGCGGCGCAGGCCGAGGCGGCGGCGCCGACCACGCCGCCGCGGATCGACCTGGGCGCCAGCCAGGGCCAGGCGGACACCAGCGCGAAGGGCGCCTTCGACGCGGCCCGCCGGGCCGCCGGGCAGATCCCGGACGCCCGGCTGAAGGCCGCCGCGCTGGCCCAGATCACCGCCGCGGAGAAGCAGTACGCGCTGGCCCGGGCGCAGGCACAGGCGGCGATCGAGGCGATCAACACCGGGGTGGGCAACCTGTCCACCGCGCTGGGCGCGCTCACCGCGGCGCAGCGCGGCCAGGCCGAGGCGGCGGTGACCGCCGCGCAGCGGGCGGTGGACGCGCTCACCATCCGGGCGCCGATCGCCGGCGTGGTGCAGCTCGGCGGCACCGCCGGGTCGGGTTCCAGCTCCGGCTCGCTCGGCTCGGTGCTCGACCAGTTGCCACCGGAGGTCCGCGACCAGGCCTCGTCCGCGCTCGGCACCGACGTCTCCGGCGGCTCGGCGCCGCAGGTGCAGACCACCGGGCCGGTGACCGCGGGGATGCCGGTGAGCACCGGGCTGCCGCTGGCCACCATCGTCGACACCGCGGTGCTCTCGCTGATCGCCGAGGTGGACGAGACCGACGTGCTGCTGGTCCGCCGCGGTGTGCACGCCGCGGCCGAGCTGGACGCGGTGCCCGGGGCCAGCTACCCGGCCACGGTGCAGGCGGTGGACCTGTCGCCGACCGCGTCCGCCCGGGGCGGGGTCAGCTACCGGGTGCGGCTCACCCTCGGGCACGGCAAGCTGGCCGACGGTCGGCCCGCGCCGGACCCGCGGCCGGGCATGAGCGCGGTGGCCGACCTGCAGGTGCGCACCGCCCGGGACGCGATCTCGGTGCCGTCCTCGGCGGTCACCCGGGTCGGCAACCTGGACGCGGTCTGGGTGGTCGCGGGCGGCCGCGCCGCGCGCCGCACGGTGACCGTCGGCACCCAGGGCGAGGACCTGGTCGAGATCACCAAGGGCCTGATCCCGGGTGAGCGGGTGGTGGTCCGCGGCGCCGACAAGGTCTCCGCCGGCCAGACCCTGTCGTGACCCGGTCAGCCCGCCGGCTCCCCCGGCCGGCACCTGCGTTGCGCACTGCGGGGCCGGCCGCGTGACCGCACCGCCGCCGGCGCTGGAAGCCATCGACGTGACCCGCACGTACGAGCTGGACGGGGTGTCGGTCGAGGCGCTGCGCGGGGTGTCGCTGGCGGTCTGGCCGGGCGACTACGTCGCGATCGTGGGCCCGTCCGGGTCCGGGAAGTCGACGCTGATGCACCTGCTCGGCGCGCTGGACCGGCCGTCCACCGGGACCCTGCGGGTGGCCGGCACGGACGTGTCGACGCTCCGGCCGGATCAGCTGGCCGGCGTCCGCAACGCGACGATCGGGTTCGTGTTCCAGGCGTTCCAGTTGCTGCCGCGGGCGTCCGCGGTGGAGAACGTGGCGATGCCGCTGGTCTACCGCGGGCTGCGCCGGGCCGAGCGGCGGCGGCGGGCCACCGAGGCGCTGGACGCGGTCGGGATGGCGCACCGGCTCGGCCACCGTCCCGGGCAGCTGTCCGGCGGCGAGCAGCAGCGGGTGGCCATCGCCCGGGCGCTGGTCGGCGAGCCGCAGGTGATCCTGGCCGACGAGCCGACCGGCAACCTGGACACCCAGCGCGGCGCCGAGGTGATGGCCCTGCTCGAGCAGCTCAACGCCGACCGCGGCGTCGCGATCGCGGTCGTCACGCACGACCTGGAGCTCGCCGGCCGGGCCCGCCGCCGGGTCCGGGTCCGGGACGGGTTGATCGAGGAATGAGCGCAGGCCGGCCGCGGCGGCGCCTGGACCGTCGCGACGCGCCCAGCGCGTCGCGGCGGGAAGGCGTCGACTTAGCGGCCGGCCGGAGCGAACCGGGCGAAACAATGACGGCTGCGGGCCGGCGCCCGCGGATCCGGTCCGGAGCCGGGCGATGAGGCTGGCCGAGGCCTGGCGGGTGGCGTTCGGGTCGCTCGCGGCGAACCGGCTGCGCAGCGCGCTGACCATGCTCGGCGTGATCATCGGGGTGTCCGCGGTGGTGCTGCTGGTGGCCATCGGCACCGGCGCCAAGCTGGAGGTGGAGGCCCAGGTGCAGGGCCTGGGCAGCAACCTGCTGCTGGTCGTGCCCGGTGAGCTGAGCTTCGGCGCCTCGCCGACCAGCAGCCGGCTGACGCTGTCCGATGTGGACGCGGTGGCCCGGCTGGTCGGCAACCGGGAGGCGGTGGCGGCGACCGTGACCAGCGGCGAGGAGCTGCGGGCCGGCAGCCACGAGGTGTTCGTCACCGTGCAGGGCACCACCGAGACGGTGCCGCAGGTGTTCTCCCGCCCGCTGGCCCGCGGCGAGTACCTGCGCCGGTCCGATGTGGACACCCGGCGCCGGGTGGTGGTGCTCGGCGCGTCCACCGCGGACCAGTTGTTCGCCGACCGGGACCCGATCGGCCGGCAGGTCTCGGTGGCCGGCGTCCGGTTCCGGGTGATCGGCGTGCTGGCCCGGACCGGCACCTCGTCCTTCGGCGGCCCGGACCCGGACCTGACCGCGTACATCCCGATCACCGCGGCGCAGCGGCTGCTCGGCACCACCCGGGTGGACGGCCTGGCCGTGAAGGCGCCCAGCCTGGACGGGATCAACGAGCTCGGCGCCCAGATCAAGGCGATGCTGTCGGAGCGCTACCCGGGGGAGAAGTTCTCCGCGGTCACCCAGGAGCAGATCCTCGGCGTGGTCGGCCAGATCCTCGGCCTGCTGACGCTCGTGCTGGTCGCGATCGCCAGCATCAGCCTGCTGGTCGGCGGGGTCGGGATCACCAACATCATGCTGGTCAGCGTCCGGGAGCGGACCCGGGAGATCGGCTTGCGCAAGGCGGTCGGCGCCCGGCAGCGGGACATCCTGCTGCAGTTCCTGATCGAGGCGGTGCTGCTCACCACGGCCGGCGGGCTGGCCGGGATCGGGCTGGGCATCGGCGGCGCGATGGTGATCGACCGGCTGTCCCCGATCCCGGCGGTGATCAGCCTGGTGGTCGCTGCTGCTGGCGTTCGGGGTGTCCGCCGGGGTGGGCGTGTTCTTCGGGGTGGCGCCGGCCCGCCGCGCCGGCAAACTGGACCCGGTCACCGCCCTGCGCACCGAGTGAGCGGAGCGCAGCGGCGTCTGGACTGAGGCAACGCGCCGACGAAGTCGTTGCGCGGGGCCGAGGGAAGACGTCGCGTCTGGCGCGGAGCGCAGCGAACGGGGAACACAGTGAGTGAGCGGAGCGGAGCGCAGCGGCGTCTGGACTGAGGCAACGCGCCGACGAAGTCGTTGCGCGGGGCCGAGGGAAGACGTCGCGTCTGGCGCGGAGCGCAGCGAACGGGGAACACAGTTCCGGGGATCGCAGCAGTCACACGTGTACCGCTACGCTTCGGCTAGCACGTGCGTGTCTGTTGCTCGCCGGTGGGGAAGCCGGCGACCCGACACGTGCCAAAGGTTTGGTGACGTATGTCGTCGACGCGTCCCGTCCCCGGCGGCCAGCGGCCGCCGGCTGCCCGGCCGACCCGAGTCCAGGCGCCGGCCGACGCCGCGCCCGACCCGGGGCCGGCGGCGGTGCCATCCCGGGATGGCCCGCTCGCGCAGGTCAAGTTCCTCACCGTGGCCGAGGTCGCGGCGCTGATGCGGGTGTCCAAGATGACCGTGTACCGGCTGGTGCATTCCGGCGAGCTGACCGCCGTCCGGGTCGGCCGGTCGTTCCGGGTGCCGGAAAAGGCCGTGCACGACTACCTGCGGGACGCGTTCATCGAGGCCGGCTGACGACCGGGCGCGCCGGGCCAGGTAGGCTCTCGCGCCATGGGCTCGGTCATCAAGAAGCGTCGCAAGCGGATGGCAAAGAAGAAGCACCGGAAGCTGCTGAAGCGCACCAGAGTGCAGCGTCGTAACAAGAAGTAGCTCCAGCCGGCTGACAACGGCGTCAGTTGGGATCGCGAAGGACGGCGCGGGTGAGCAGCGACCTCCGACAAGCCGGGCCCGGGCCGGCAGCCGAGCTGGCTGCCACCCGCCCTGACTGGGTCACGTTCCTGTCCGACTACGGGCTGGAAGACCACCTGGTCGGCGTCTGCAAGGGCGTCGTCGCGCAGATCGCGCCGCATGTACGGATCATTGACATCTGCCATCAGGTGACCGCGCAGAGCGTGCGGATCGGGGCCTCGATGCTGGCCGAGTCGATCTCGCACATGCCGCCGCTCGCGGTGCACCTGGTATTGGTCGATCCGGCCCGGGCCAACGCGGCCCGGCCGGTGGCCATCCGGTGCGCCGGCGGGGCCATCTTCGTCTGCCCGGACAACGGCGTCTCCTCGCTGGCCTGGGACGAGGTCGGGGGCGTGGTCGAGGTGCGGGAGCTCACCAACTCCGCCCTCTGGGAGCCCAACCCGTCCGCCTCGTTCCGCGGCCGGGACGTGTTCGCCCCGGTCGCGGCGCACCTGGCCAGCGGGCTGCCGATGGCCGAGCTGGGCCCCGAGGTCGACCCGGCCACCCTCGACTCGCTCGAGTCGGTCGCCCCGTACGTGCACGGCGACCATGTGCACGGAACCGTCCGGATGGTGGACCACTTCGGCAACCTGGCGCTGAACGTGCGCCGGTCCGACCTGGAGGCGGCCGGCATCCAGCTCGGCGACCTGATCGAGCTGCGGTCCAGCGGCAAGGTGATGGAGGTCCCGTTCGCGCTGGCGTTCGGCGACGTGCAGGCCGGCCGGGTCGCCGTCTGCGAGGACGCGTTCCGGGCGATCACGGTCGCGGTCAACTCCGGCCGGGCCAGCCAGGTGCTGCGGGCCGCGCCGGGCGACCCGGTGGTGCTCAGCCGGGTGCTGCGGCACAGCGTGTCCGGTCCGACCCCGAAACTGAGCGTGGTCGACTCGCCGCCCAGTCCGGTCGCGTAGCGCACTGCTGTGCACCGGAATCACACTGGTCACCAGGTTGTAATTCTCCGTAACTGAGCGCAGCTGGAGGCCCCGTCCCGGCTGGGTACGATGGGGGCCGCCAGTCTTTCGCCGGCCCTCAAAGGCCCCCAACACTGGGAGTGCCTATGCCGCCACACGTCGTCCTGGTCACCGGAGTCAGCCGGAATCTCGGCAGCCGGTTCGCCGCCCGGCTGGCCGCCGATCCGTCGATCGACCGGGTCATCGGGGTGGACACGCTGCCCCCCGGCCCGGAACTGGCGGCGCTGCTCGGCCGGACCGAGTTCGTCCGCGCCGACATCCGCAACCCGCTGATCGGCAAGGTGATCGCCGCGGCCGGGGTGGACACGGTGGTGCATCTGAGCATCACCGCCACCCCGCACCGGGCCGGCGGCCGGGTGGCGATGAAGGAAATGAACGTCATCGGCACCATGCAGTTGCTCGCCGGCTGCCAGAAGGCGGCCAGCGTGCGCCGGCTGGTGGTGAAGTCGACCACCGCGGTGTACGGCTCCTCGTCCCGCGACCCGGCACTGTTCACCGAGGAGATGGAGCCGAAGGGGCTGCCGCGCAGCGGCTACGCCAAGGACGCGGTCGAGGTCGAGGGGTACGTGCGCGGCTTCGGCCGGCGCCGCCCGGACGTGGCGCTGACCGTGCTGCGGTTCACCAACTTCGTCGGGCCGCGGATCGACTCGCCGCTGGTCCGCTACTTCGGGCTGCCGGTGGTGCCGACCGTGCTCGGCTACGACCCGCGGTTGCAACTGCTGCACGAGGACGACGCGCTGGAGGTGCTCCGGCTGGCCGCGGTCGAGGATCTGCCGGGCACCGTGAACGTCGGCGGCAGCGGCGTGCTGCTGCTGTCCCAGGCGATCCGCCGGGCCGGCCGGGTGAGCGTGCCGGTGCCGGGGCCGGCGGTGGCCGCGGTGGGTCGGCTGATCCGGCGTACCGGGCTGGTCGACTACTCGCCGGAGCAGATGCGCTTCCTCAACTTCGGCCGGGTGGTCGACACCACCCGGCTGCGCAAGGAGTTCGGGTACACCCCCCGCTACACCACGGTGGAGGCGTTCGACGACTTCATCCGCGCCCGGCAGGTCCGCCCGCAGCTTGAGCCGGCGCTGGTCCGGCGGGCCGAGCAGGCCGCGCTCGCGGTGCTGGACCGGGTAGGAGGTGGACATGGCTGATGCCCGCGTGATCCCGCTGCACGCCGGAACCCCTGAGCCGGACCCGGCCGCCGCCACGCCGGATCCGGCCGGCACACCGGCGGCCCGGCCGACCCGCACCGGCCGGGCGGCCCGCCCGGCCGCGGCCCAGCCGGCCCGGTCTGCCGAGCCGGCCCGGCCTGCGGAGCCGGCCCGGTCTGCGGAGCCGGGCCGGTCTGCGGAGGCGGGCGGGACGGCGGCGGCCGGCGAGGCTGGCACCGCCGATGCCGCCCCGGACGGCGGAGCGGCCCCGGCCGGCGGGTCCGACCGGCCGGACTGGGAGCGGGCGGTGGCCGGGGCGCTGGCGTTCCTGCGCCGCCGGATCACCGGCGACTACGAGGTGGACGAGTTCGGCTTCGACCCGGACCTGACCGACCACCTGCTGGCCCCGCCGTTCCGGCCGCTGTACTCGCGCTGGTTCCGGGTGGAGGCCAGCGGCATGGCGAACGTGCCGGACGCGGGCGGCGCGCTGGTGGTCGCCAACCACTCCGGCACGATCCCGCTGGACGCGCTGATGACCACGCTGGCCCTGCTGGACCACCACCCGGCGCACCGGCACCTGCGCGCGCTCGGCGCCGACCTGGTCTTCCGCACCCCGGTGCTGGGCGCGGTCGCCCGCAAGGCCGGCAACACGCTGGCCTGCAACCCGGACGCGGAGCGGCTGCTGTCGTCCGGCGAACTGGTCGGGGTCTGGCCGGAGGGGTTCAAGGGCACCGGCAAGCCGTACGCCGACCGGTACAAGCTGCAGCGGTTCGGCCGCGGCGGCTTCGTCAGCGCGGCGCTGCGCACCGGGGTGCCGATCATCCCGTGCTCGATCGTCGGCGCCGAGGAGACCTACCCGCTGATCGGCAACGCCCGGGCGCTGGCCCGGCTGCTGAACGTGCCGTATTTCCCGATCACGCCGACGTTCCCCTGGCTGGGCCCGCTCGGGCTGGTGCCGCTGCCGTCGAAGTGGCTGATCGAGTTCGGTGAGCCGATCGACACCGGCTCGCTCGGCGCCGCCGCCGCGGACGACCCGATGCTGGTCTTCAACCTGACCGACCAGGTCCGGGAGACCATCCAGCAGACGCTGTACCGGCTGCTGCTGCAGCGCAAGTCCGCGTTCCGCTGAGCCGCCGGGGTTACGCCAGCACCGCCAGGTAGGTGGACGCCGAGTACGGGGTGAGCCGCGGCGGCAGCACCACCGGCCCGGGCCAGCCCGGGCTGTACAGCAGCAGCCGGTCCTCGGTGTCGCTGACATGCACGCCGAGGACCAGTTGCAGGTCCGCGCCCCAGGCCAGGGTCGGCGCCTGCTTGGCCTGGGTGGTCAGCCCGGGCATCCGCTGGAACGTCTCGGTGCCCAGGGACAGCACCGAGACGTAGCCGTCCGGGTCGACCTGGTCGGTGAACTCGTGCTGGCCGGCGAAGCCGAGCGCCAGCATGGTCGCGTTCGGCGAGAACGCCGCGGTGGACGGCGCCCGGCCGCGGGGCAGCGAGATCGTCTGCTGGCTGCGGGTGCGCAGATCGGTGACCGCGATCGTGCAGTGCCCCGGCCACTCGCCGCAGCCGTACGGGATCCACGCGACCTTCTCCGCGGTGCTGGCCAGCACGTAGTCGACGCCGCCGATGCCGTGCACCAGGCGGCCGGTACGCGGGTCGAGCAGGGCCAGCGAGCCGTGCTCCGGCTGGTTCTCCTGGCCCTCCGCGGTCGGTGCGATGACCTCGGCCAGCAGCCCGTACGCGGTGTCCCGGATGAAGTAGGTGGGGTCGGCGAGCTTGCGCTCCCACCGCTTCTGGCCGGTGTCGCTGTACCCGACCAGCCGGCCGGTCTGCCCTTCCGTGGTACCGGAGTCGGCCGCGAGGTAGCCACCGCCGTACCCGGCCAGCACGGTGTCCAGCCCGGCGCCGAGGTGCACGGTGCCGCCACGGTCCGGCACGACGTAGGTGTCCACCGGCCGGAAGCCCTGATTCTGCACGACCACCGCGGTCGCGCCGGCCAGCCGCTGCACGCTGGTCGGCAGCTGCACCGCCGGCCGCACCCCGGGCAGCGGGGTGACCTTGCCGTCCGCGGCGACCGTGGCCGGGCTGGTGGTCTTGCCGGCGAGCGTGAACGTGCCGTTGATCAACAGCCGCAGCCCGTCCGGGACCGCACCGGGCCGGCCCTCCAGCCGGAACGTGGCCACCCGTGCCGGCGGTGTGGTGTCGGCCGGCCGGGGCACCGCGGCGGTCGGGCTGGGCTCCGCCCGCGGCCCGCTGGACACGCCACCCCAGAGCCGCACCGCGCCGACGGCCGCGACCGCCACCACCGCCAGGATCAGCCATCTCGGCAGCCGGCGCCGATCCGGACGTTCCGGCCCAGAGGTGATGACGTCCGTCACGGGTACCAGTGTGCCCCGCCGGGTGGCCCGCGAGCAGTGCCCCAGCCGGGGCGGCTGCACCGCGGGCCGAAGCCAGCTGGGCCGTCGCCGGCCGGGCCGTGATCGACCGTGCTCGGTCGGGCCGTCGTCGGCCCTGCTGGGTCGGGCCGTGGTCGGCCGTGCTCGGTCGGGCTGGGTCGGTCGGGCTGGGTCGGGCCGTTGTCGGTCGTGCTCGGTCGGGCTCGGACGGGCCGTGGTCGGTCGGGCTGGCGGTCAGCGCCGGCGGCGGGCGGCCAAGCCGGCGGCGACCCCACCGGCCACCGCGCCGATGCCGAGCGCGGTCGGGACACCGATCCTGGCCGCCTTCCGGCCGGTGCGGAAGTCCCGCACCTCCCAGCCGTGGCTGCGGGCCTCGGTCTTCAGCGCGGTGTCCGGGTTCACCGCGACCGCGCGGCCGACCAGGGTGAGCATCGGCAGGTCGTTCACCGAGTCGCTGTACGCGGCGCAGCGGGCCAGCTCCAGCCCTTCCCGGGCGGCCAGCGCGCGCACCGCCTCCGCCTTCGCCGGCCCGTGCAACGGCTCGCCGACCAGCCGGCCGGTGTAGGCGCCGTCACGCACCTCGGCGACCGTGCCGAGCGCGCCGGTCAGCCCGAGCCGGCGGGCGATGATCGAGGCCAGCTCGACCGGAGTGGCGGTGACCAGCCAGACCCGCTGGCCGGCGTCCAGGTGCATCTGGGCCAGCGCCCGGGTGCCGGACCAGATCCGCTCGGCCATCTCCTCGTCGTAGATCTCCTCGCCGAGCGTGACGATCTCGTCCACCCGCTTGCCGGCGACGAACGCCAGCGCGGCCTCCCGGGCGGCGACCATGCCTTCCCGGCTCTCCTTGCCGCCGATCCGGAACTTCACCTGCTGCCAGGCGAACGCGGCCAGGTCACGGCCGGTGAAGAACTTGCGCGTGGCCAGGCCCTTGGCGAAGTGGTAGATCGACGCGCCCATCATGATCGTGTTGTCCACGTCGAAGAAGGCGGCGGCGGTCGGATCCGGCGGCACGGTCAGCGCGGCCTCCACCTCGGCCGCCGCGGCCGCCGCTGAACCGGCCAGGACCGCCCGGGCCTCCCGGCTGTCCCGCGACATCAGCCTGCTCAGACGGGGCACGACGTTCCTCCCTGCGCGGCCACCAGGCTCCGAGCTTAGGGCGTCGCCGGTGATCTTCGCCGCAGCGGCCCCGGGCCGTCGCCCGACGTTCCGACCCCGGCCACCCCGGCCTGCCCGGCCACTCCGGCCACTTCGACCTGCCCGGCCATTCCGGCCGGCCCGCCCAGTCCGGCCGCCCAGCCCGGCCACACGGCCCGGCCACACGGCCGGCCCGGCCATTCCGGCCGGCCGGACCAGCCTGGCCACCGCGGCCTGCCCAGCCTGGCCGGTCAGCCGCCGCCGGGGAGCAGGCCGGGCAGCAGGCCGGTCGGCAGCGGCAGGCCGCCGGTGGGTAGCGGGATGGGCAGCGGCAGCGAGGTCGGCAGCGGCAGGCCGGGTATGGACGGCAGCGGCAGGCTCCCGCTGCCGGTGGGCAGCGGGAGCGGCAGCGGCAGGCCGCCGCCGCCGGGCGCCGAACTGCCGCCGGTGCCTCCGGTCGGCCGGGGGGCGCCACCGCCGGTGGGGCCCGGCGGCCCGGTCGGTCGCGGCTTCGCCGGGCTGGACGGCCGGACGGTCGGCGCCGGACCGCCGGTGCCGGGCGTGCCGGACCGGCTGGCCGGCCCGCTCGGCGCGGTGCTGGCCGGCTTCGGCGCCGGGTTGCACGGGGTGCACGGCAGCGGGCCGAGGTAGTCGCCGGGCGCGCCGGACAGGCAGGCGCAGTTCAGGTCGGCGCGCAGCTCGGCTACCCGTGTGTTCACCCCGCGCAGCAGCTGCAGCGAGTCGCTCAGCCGCGGCCGTGCGCCGGCCGGTGTCCGGGCGAGTGTGCCGTACAGCACGGTGTACTGCTGCGCGCTCCAGGTGCCGACGAACACCAGCAGGTCGTCGCTGCGCTGGCCGACCGCCGCGGTGGTCAGCAGCCGGACCCCGGCGGCGGTCTGCTGGTCCAGCGTGCCGAGCGTGTCCACGACGGTGGCCGGGTCGAGGCCGTCCCGGCCGGTCAGGTCGCGCACCTCGCCGGCCCGGGTGCGGGCCAGCGCCAGGTAGCGGCGGCCGCGTGCTTCGTCGCCGCGGGCCAGCGCGAGCTCGGCGTTCTCGGTGCCCCGCTTCAGCGCGTAGAGCGGATCGCCGGGCAGCGCGTCCCGGCTGCCCAGCACGGCCACCCCGGCCAGCAGGAACAGCACCAGGCTGGCCGCGACCAGGCCGACCCGGGGCCGGCGCCAGCCGCTGGACCGGTCCACCGGCGGCACCAGCCGCAGCCGCCGCTCCGGCGCCGGTTCCGCGCCATCGGCACCCTCGTCCGGCGCATCTGGATCATGGTCGTCCAGATCGTCGGCGTCCGCCCCGTCCGCCCCGTCCGCCCCGTCCGCCCCGTCCGCCCCGGTCGGCCTCGGCCCGCCCAGCCCGCCCGGCCCGCTCAGCCCGTCCGCCCCGGTCGGCCCCGCCCCGGTCGCCCCCGGCCCGATCGGCCCCGGTCCCGCCGGCCCCGCCCCGCTCGGCCCCGGCCCGCTCGGCCCTGCCCCGCTCGACCCCGGCCCGCTCGGCCCTGCCCCGCTCGGCCCCGGCCCGGTCGCCCCCGCCCCGCTCGGCCCCGGCCCGGCCAGGCCCGGCCCGGCCAGCCCCGGCCCGATCGGCTTCGTCGGGTCGACCCGCGGCGACGGCACGCCGCCGGCGAGGGCGACCAGGTGGCGGCGCAGGGTGGTGCGGAACTCGGAGGTCGGGCGGACCGGCTCGGTCTCGCGCAGCCGGCCCACGACGGCGGCCAGCCTGGCCAGTTCGAGATCGGAGCCGGCGTCGGCGGTCGGGTCGTCCAGCAGTTGGGCGAACCGCTCCGCCCGGCCTGCCTCACCCGGCCACCTCATCAACGAACCCCCCTGCACCGAACCGCGCTCATGCGGACAAACGAGGGATTGGCATCCGGAGTAACGGCTCGCCCGCGCCTCACCGGAGATCCTCGGGCAGCAGGGTGGCCAGCCGGCGGATGGCCCGGTGTTGCAGCGCCTTGATCGCGCCCTCGTTCTTGCCCATGATCGCGGCGGTCTCGGCCACCGACAAACCCTGCAGGAACCGCAGCACGACGCATTCCTGCTGCTCGGCGCCCAGTTGCCGGACGCAGCGCAGCAGCGTGGCGTTGGTCAGCCGGTCCAGCACGGTGTCCTCCGGGCCATCGGTGGCCTGGTCGGCCTGGCGCAGGTCGTCGGTGACCACCTCCATCCGGTGCCGGCTGGACTTCAGGTGGTCGAGGATGAGGTTGCGGGTGATCGTGACCAGCCAGGCGCCCATGTCCCGGCCCTGGTACTGCAGCGAGTCCAGCCGGCGCAGCGCCCGGACGAACGTCTCGCTGGTGATGTCCTCGGCCAGCGCCCGGTCGCCGAGCCGGTGGTAGGCGTACCGGAACACCAGATCCACGTACCGGTCGTAGACCTGGCCGAACGCCTCCGCGTCGCCGCCCTGGGCGGCCCGGACCAGCGCCCAGACCTCCCCGCCCGGATCCGGCTCGCCGGCCGGTGGGGGTGCCCCGGCGGCGGTCGCGCCGGAACCCGGCCCGGTGCTGGTCGGTCCGGCCGGCCCCTCGCCGTTCAGCGCCCCGGACCGGTTGCCGAGCCGGGCGTTGCCGGCCCGGGCGGCGGTCCGGTAGGTGATGACCGCGGCGAGGAGCGCCGGTAATCCACCGGCCGTCGGGCTCCGCTCGGCGTACGAGCTCATACGCTCCCCACTACGTCTCGGGAAGCCGGATGACCCGGCTCCCACCCCGTGGTCGCTGTGGCGGTCCGCATCGTGCCCCGACGGCGGCGGGATTCGTTGTCAGCGGCGCGTAGCGTATCTGACACGTTCTGACGTGTCCTCCTTGTGAACTACGTAGCTTGACCCGCTGCTCCACGGAGTTTGGCTGTGCAAAACTCTGCGGACAGGCGGGAAGTGTGGAGGCCACGTGGTCGGGCACGGCAGCGACGTCGGGTCGAACCTCGCTGCGCTGGTGCGCCGCGCCGCCGAGCGGGACCCGGATCATCCAGCCCTGATAGCCGGCGGCACGGTGTTGCGCTGGGGTGAACTGGACGCCGCGGTGGACCGGGCCGCCGCCGCCCTGCGCGGGCTGGGCCTGGTTCCCGGTGACCGGGTGGCCCTGCAGTTGGGCAACACGCTCGACTTCCCGGTGTTGTATTTCGGCACGCTGCGGGCCGGTCTGGTCGCGGTGCCGGCGAACACCGGCTACACCCGGCCGGAGCTGAGCCACCTGCTCGCCGACGCCGCCGCCAGCGCGCTGGTCACCTCGTCGGTGGCCAGCATCGAGGCGGCCGCCGAGCTGCGCGCCGCGGTGCCGACGCTGGCCCATGTCCTGGTGGCCGCGCCATCCGGCCCGGACGGGACCCGGTCGCTGCCCGCGCTGCTCGCCGCCGCCGCGGCCAAGCTCCCGGACGGGCCGGCGGACGGGCCGGCGGACGGGCCCGGCCGCGGCGGGGAAGACCTCGCGGTGCTGATGTACACCAGCGGCACCAGCGGCCGCCCCCGCGGCGCGATGCTCAGCCACCGCGCGCTGCTGGCCAACCTGGAGCAGCTCGCCGCGATCCGGCCGGCCGTGGTCACCGGTGCCGACGTGCTGCTGCTCGCGCTGCCGCTGTTCCACGTCTACGGGCTCAACCCGGGGCTGGGCATGCTGGCCCTGACCGGCGCCACCGGGGTGCTGGTGGAGCGGTTCGACCCGGCCGAGACGCTGGCCCTGCTGGCCCGGCACCGGGTCACCAACCTGCCCGCCGCGCCGGCGATGTACGCGGCCTGGGCGGAGCTGCCGGACTTCGCCGACGCGTTCGGCACGGTCCGGCTGGCCCTGTCCGGGGCGGCACCGCTGCCGGCCGAGACACTGGCCCGGTTCGCCGCGGCCGGCGTCCCGGTCTACGAGGGGTACGGGCTGAGCGAGGCCGCGCCGGTGCTCACCTCGACGCTGATCGGCGGGGCCACCAAGCCCGGCTCGGTCGGCCGCCCGATCCCCGGCGTCGAGCTGGAGCTGCGGGACGAGGACGGCCAGCCGGTCGCGGACGAGGACGACGACCCGGGCGAGATCGCCGTCCGCGGCGCGAACCTGTTCTCCGGCTACTGGCCGGACGGCACCGGCGGGCCGGACCGGGACGGCTGGTACGGCACCGGCGACGTCGCGTACGCGGACGACGACGGCGACCTGCACCTGGTCGACCGGCGGCAGGAGCTGATCCTGGTGAACGGCTTCAACGTCTACCCGGCCGAGGTGGAGGCGGTGCTCGCCGGCCATCCCGCGGTGGCCGAGGCTGCCGTGATCGGGGTGCCGGACCGGCGGACCGGCGAGGGCGTCCGGGCCTACGTGGTGCGCGTGGCCGGCGCCGAGCTGACCGCGGACGAGCTGCTGCACTGGGCCGGCGGCGCGCTGGCCCGGTTCAAGCTGCCCGGCTCGGTGGAGTTCGTGCCCGCGCTGCCGCATTCGGCGACCGGAAAGGTCAGTAAAGCGCGGTTGCGTGAAGCGTCGACGCCCACCGCCAGGTAATCGGCACAACCGGGTGCCACCCCCCTCGCCACACCGCGGGTCACGGCTTGGTCTACCCGGCCGCCGCCCGCCGCAAGCGCCGTACGCTAGTGCGATGCCGCCCGCTGACCACCAGATCACGCTGCTGACCCGGGCCGGCTGCCACCTGTGCGACGACGCCCGGGCGGTGCTGCACCGGGTCGCCGCCGAGGTTGGCACGCCGGTGCGGGAGCAGGATGTGGATGCCGACGCCCAGCTGCGGGCCAGGTACGGCGACTGGGTGCCGGTGATCCAGATCGACGGCCGGGACCACGGCTTCTACCGGGTCGAGGAGGAGCGGCTACGCGCCGCATTGGCCCGCTGAGCGGGCCGTTGCCAGCCCTTGACGACGCTCCCGGACGGTTAGTTGCCGCATGCAGCCATCAGAGGTGGAAGTGACCGCCACGCTGGATCTGATCCAGCGGGAGTTGATCGTGCTCATCCGGCGCGCGCTGCGCGGCACGGTGCTGCACGGCGAGGGTGGCGAGCACCTGCTCGACCTGGCCGCGTACTCGCTGCTGATCCGGCTGGCCGACGACGGCCCGCAGCGGTCCGGCGACCTGGCCCGATCGTTCGGGGTGGACAAGTCGACGATGAGCCGGCAGGTCTCGGCACTGGAGCGGGCCGGCCTGGTCAGCCGCGAGGAGGATCCGGTGGACGGCCGGGCCTACCAGGTGGACATCAGCGAGGCGGGCCGGCGCAGCCTGGAAGGCACCCGGTCGGAGCGCCGCCGGGCGTACCGGGAGCTGCTCTGCCACTGGTCCGAGGAGGACCGGCGCGAGTTCGCCCGGCTGCTGGCCCGCTACAACGCCGACATGACCGGGATCGGCCGGGACCGCCGCCCGCCCGGGACCTGACCCGGTATCAGCGTGACCTGAGCTCGCAGGGCGCGTCGATCTGCCAGTGCCCGTCCGGCCCGCGGTGTAGCGGTACGTACCGGGTCGCCCGCCGGGGAGTGGTGGCCACCAGCAGCGCGGTGTCCGCGGTGGCCCCGTTCACCGTCGACCAGCGGACCCCGTCATACGGGGTGGTCCTGGTCCATTCGGAGAGCCGGAGCACCTGGCTGATCCCCTCGGCCGGCCCGGACCGTTCGGCCTCGCCGATCGTCCGGCCGGGCAGCTCGGCCGTGTTGATCCAGACGCCGCCGCAGCTCACGCGGCTGCCGCCGAACGCGACCGGCTGGCCGCCCGGCCCGGTCAGCGCGACGTCGGCGAGCGCCGGGCCGGCGCCGGCGTCAGCCCCGGAGAGGGTCAGCAGGCCGGCCGCGGCGACCCCGGCCGCCAGCGCCACCGACCGCGCCCGGCGTGACCGGCGATCGGTTCCCGGCGCGCCGGCCGGATGTTCGACCAGCTCAGCCGTACCGTGCTCACTCATCGTTGAGCCCTTCTCTGCGGACGCCCAGCGCTGTGGGCACCGTCGCTGGCACCCGGCTACCCGTCAAGAGTGCAAAGTCGGCGGTTCAGGTTCCACCCGGCTTCTGGCGGGGTTCCGCGGCCGCTGTACCGGGCGATTTTGTGAAGGCGTTCACAAGCCGATACGGTGTTAATAACAGACAAGCCGATATCACAGCGCGCCGGTAGACCGCTAGCCGGGGGTCATCGAGCGTGTGCGGGCAGGAGCCGATGACCGACCCCAGCGACGCCGCCATCGCCTCGGCCGACGGCCGGGGCGAGCGCCGTAGCATCCCGGATGCCACCGTGGCCCGGCTGGCCGTGTACCTCCGCGCGCTCACCGCGCTGGCGGAACAGGGCACGGTAACGGTCTCATCCGAGGAGCTGGCGTCGGTGGCCGGGGTCAACTCGGCGAAGCTGCGCAAAGACCTGTCCTACCTCGGCTCGTACGGGGTGCGCGGGGTCGGCTACGACGTGGCGCTGCTGGTCGAGCGGATCGCCCGCGGCCTGGGGCTGACCCGGGGCCGCGCGGTCGCGCTGATCGGCATCGGCAACCTGGGCCACGCGCTGGCCGGCTACGGCGGGTTCGCCACCCGCGGCTTCCGGATCGCCGCGCTGCTGGACGCGGACACCTCCCGGGTCGGCGAGCTGATCGCCGGGCTGACCGTGCGGCACATCGACGAGCTGGCCGAGATCGTCCGCAGTGAGCAGGTGTCCATCGGCGTGATCGCCACCCCGGCGCAGGCCGCCCAGGACGTCTGCGACCGGCTGGTCGAGGCCGGCGTGACCAGCATCCTCAACTTCGCCCCGGCCGTGCTGGCCGTCCCCGAGTACGTGGACGTGCGCAAGGTCGATCTGGCCGTCGAACTGCAGATCCTGTCTTTCCACGAGCAACGCAAGTCACTTCGTACCCGTAGCCGGCGGCGGGCTGGTCTGGAGGAGGTCGGGTGAGCCTGCTGGTGGTGGGGATGTCCTACCGCACCGCCCCGGTGACGCTGCTCGAACGGGCCAGTATCACCCCGGCCGAGGTGCCCGCGACGCTGCACGAGTTACTGCGCGGCGGGCACGTGTCCGAGGCGCTGGTGCTGTCCACCTGCAACCGGGTCGAGCTGTACGCCGAGGTCGACCGGTTCCACGCCGGCATGCACGACATCTCCTCGGTGCTGGCCCGGCGGGCCGGCGTGGAGGTGCCGGAGCTCGGCGAGCACCTGTACGTGCACTACGACGACGCCGCGGTCGCGCACCTGTTCTCGGTCACCGCCGGGCTGGACTCGATGGTGGTCGGCGAGTGGCAGATCATCGGCCAGCTGCGGTCGGCGTACGCGGTCGCGACGGAGCAGGACTCGGTTGCCCGCAGCCTGCACGAGACCTGCCAGCAGGCGCTGCGGGTGGGCAAGCGGGTGCGCACCGACACCGGAATCGGCCGGGCCGGCGCGTCGCTGGTGTCGATCGCGATCGAGGAGGCCGAGCAGACCCTGGGCCCGGCCCCCGGGGCCGGCCCGGCCGCCGGGCAGCCGCTGGCCGGCCGCCGCGCGCTGGTGATCGGCGCGGGCTCGATGGGCGCGCTGGCCGCGACCACGCTGGCCCGGTCCGGCATCGGTGAGCTGGTGCTGGCCAACCGCAGCCCGGGCCGGGCCGAGCAGCTGGCCGGCAGCCTGCAGGCCACCGTCCCGGCGAAGGCCGTGCAGCTGGCCGACCTGGCCGCCGAGCTGCCCGACGTGGACGTGGTGATCGCGTGCACCGGCGCGGTCGGCCAGGTGCTCAGCTACCAGGCGGTGGCCGACTCGGTCGACGCCCGGGGTGGCCGGCCGCTGGTGCTGATCGACCTGGCCGTGCCGCGGGATCTCGACCCGGCCACCGGCGACCTGCCCGGGGTGCGGTATCTGGACGTGTCCGGGCTGCGCGAGCCGGCGCAGGCGGTCACCGTGCTGGCCGATGTGGCGCAGGCCCGGTCGATCGTGGCCGAGGAGGTCGCGCACTACCTGGCCGCCAAGCGGGCCACCGCGGTCGGCCCGACGGTGGCCGCGCTGCGGGCCCGCGCCGCCGAGGTGGTCGAGGCCGAGCTGACCCGGCTGGACAGCCGGCTGCCCCGGCTCGAACCGAACGTCCGGGCCGAGCTGGCGCACGCGGTGCACCGGGTGGTGCAGACCCTGCTGCACGCGCCGACCGTGCGGGTCAAGGAGATGGCCGAGCAGCCCGGCGGCGACGCGTACGCGGCGGTGCTGCGGGAACTGTTCGGGCTCGACCCGGCCGCACCGGCGGCGGTGACCACCGTCAAACCCGGCCCGGAGCTGGAAATCGCGGGATCGATGTCGATGGGAGAAGAACGGTGACAGCGGTTGACTGGCGCCCGTTGCGGCTCGGGACCCGGGGCAGTGCCCTGGCCCGGGCCCAGGCCAGCGCGGTGGCCGCGGCGATCACCGGGCAGCTGGGCCGCAAGGTCGAGCTGGTCGAGATCACCACCCACGGCGACCGCTCCGCCGCGCCGATCCCGGATCTCGGCGGCACCGGAGTGTTCGTCTCGGCGCTGCGTGACGCGCTGACCGAGGGCCAGATCGACCTCGCCGTGCACTCGTACAAGGACCTGCCGACGGCCGCCGCGCCGGGGCTGACCGTGGCCGCCATCCCGCGCCGGGAAGACCCGCGGGACGCGCTGGTGGCCCGGGACGGGCTGACCCTGGCCGAGCTGCCGCACGGCTCGTCGGTCGGCACCGGCTCGCCGCGCCGGGTCGCGCAGCTGCGCGCGCTCGGCTACGGCCTGATCCCGGTGCCGGTCCGCGGCAACGTGGACACCCGGCTGAGCAAGGTCACCACCGGCGAGCTGGACGCGGTGGTGCTGGCCCGGGCCGGGCTGGCGCGGCTCGACCGGCTGGACGTCATCACCGAGGTGCTGGACCCGCTGCTGATGCTGCCGGCGCCCGCCCAGGGCGCGCTGGCCATCGAGTGCCGCGCCAACGACTCTGAACTCTGCCAGTTGCTCGGTACCCTTGACGACCAGGACGCCCGGGCCGCGGTCACCGCGGAGCGGGCGCTGCTCGCCGCACTGGAAGCGGGCTGCACCGCGCCCGTCGGTGCGCTCGCTGAGGTCGCGGTCGGGGACGACGGTCCCGAGCTCTTCCTTCGTGGTTCGGTGACGGCGGTCGACGGCTCTGATGCCGTCCGGCTGTCCGCCACCGGGCCGGTCCATACAGCCGAGACGATCGGCCGGCGGCTAGCTGCCGAGCTGCTCGCCGACGGCGCGAGTGAAATTATGGGGAGCACGCGATGACGCGCGCGCGCAAGGCCGTTGGCCGTATCACGTTCGTCGGGGCTGGTCCCGGCGACCCGGGCCTGCTGACCGTCCGGGCCGCTGAGGCACTTCGGTCAGCCGACCTGGTGGTGGTGGATCTCGACGTATCGGCGCTGGTCACCGAACTGGCCGGGGGTGCGGAGATCCGGCCGGCCGTGGGCGACCCGAGCGAGGTGGCCAAGGCGCTGGTCGCCGAGGCCCGAGCCGGGCACGTAGTGGCCCGGGTGGTGGCCGGTGACCCGTTCTCGGCCGACGCGGTGGTCCGGGAGACCGCCGCGGTGGCGAAGACCGCGGTGCCGTTCGACGTCGTGCCGGGGGTGCCGGCCGAGGTCGGTGTGCCCGCGTACGCCGGGGTGCCGCTCGGCTCCGCGCACGCGGTGGCCGACGTGCGCGCGCTGACCTCGGCGGCGGACTGGGTCGCGCTGGCCGGAGCTCCCGGCACGCTGGTGCTGACCGCCACCGCCGCGCACCTGGGGCTGATCACGTCCGCGTTGACCGAGGCCGGCCGGGCCGGTGACGAGCCGGTCAGCGTCACCGCCGACGGCACCGGGTCGAACCAGCAGACCGTCACCAGCACGCTCGCCGACCTGGAGCGGGACGCCGGCGCGCTGGCCGGCCCGCTGGTCCTCGCGGTCGGTGCGGCGGTCGGCCAGCGGGAGCGGCTGTCCTGGTGGGAGAGCCGGCCGCTGTACGGCTGGAAGGTGCTGGTGCCGCGGACCAAGGAGCAGGCCGGCGCGATGAGCGAGCGGCTGCGGGCGTACGGCGCGATCCCGGTCGAGGTGCCGACCATCGCGGTCGAGCCGCCGCGCACCCCGGCGCAGATGGAGCGGGCGATCAAGGGCCTGGTCGCCGGCCGGTACGAGTGGATCGTCTTCACCTCGGCCAACGCGGTGCGCGCGGTCTGGGAGAAGTTCGCCGAGCTCGGGCTGGACGCGCGGCGCGTTCGCCGGCGTGAAGATCGCCTGCATCGGGGAGGCGACGGCGGAAGCGGTCCGCGCGTTCGGCATCCAGCCGGAGCTGACCCCGTCGGGGGAGCAGTCCTCGGAGGGCCTGCTCGCCGACTTCCCGCCGTACGACGAGGTGCTCGACCCGATCGGCCGGGTGCTGCTGCCGCGCGCCGACATCGCCACCGAGACGCTGGCCGCCGGGCTGACCGAGCGCGGCTGGGAGGTCGACGACGTGACCGCCTACCGGACCGTCCGGGCGGCGCCGCCGGCGGCCGAGATCCGGGACGCGATCAAGTCCGGCGGGTTCGACGCGGTGTGCTTCACCTCCTCGTCCACGGTGCGGAACCTGGTCGGCATCGCCGGCAAGCCGCACGCCCGCACGGTGGTCGCCTGCATCGGCCCGCAGACCGCGGAGACCGCGTCCGAGTTCGGCCTGCGGCCGGCGGTGGAGCCGGAGATGGCGCAGGTGCCGGCCCTGGTCGACGCGCTGGCCGCGTACGCGGTGGCGCAGCGGGAGCGGGGTGCGACGCCGCCGCCGAAGAAGAACCGCCGGGCCACCACCGGCCGGCAGCGATGACACCGGGCTTTCCCACCGCCCGGCCGCGGCGGCTGCGCCGGACGCCGGCGCTGCGCCGGCTGGTCACCGACGTCCGGCTGCACCCGCGGGATCTGGTCCTGCCGCTGTTCGTGAAGGAGGGCATCGCCGATCCGGCGCCGGTGCGCTCGATGCCCGGCGTCGTGCAGCACACGCTCGACTCGCTGCGCAAGGCCGCGCACGAGGCGGCGGAGGCGGGCGTCGGCGGGCTGATGCTGTTCGGCATCCCGGCCGAGAAGGACCCGGGCGGCTCCGCCGCGGACGACCCGGACGGCATCCTCCAGGTCGCGCTGCGCCGGCTGGCCGCCGAGGTCGGCGACGCCACCGTGCTGATGGCCGACCTCTGCCTGGACGAATTCACCGACCACGGGCACTGCGGCCTGCTCCGGCCGGACGGCTCGGTGGACAACGACGCCACCCTGGAGCGGTACCAGTCGATCGCGGTCGCCCAGGCCACCGCCGGGGCGCAGGTGGTCGCGCCGAGCGGCATGATGGACGGCCAGGTCGGCGCCATCCGGTCGGCGCTGGACGGCGCCGGCTTCACCGAGCTGCCGATCCTGGCCTACTCGGTGAAGTACGCGTCGGGCTTCTACGGCCCGTTCCGGGACGCCGCCGAGTGCGCCCCGCAGTTCGGCGACCGCGCCGCCTACCAGCAGGACCCGGCCCGCACGGTGACCGACGCGCTGCGGGAGATCGCGCTGGACGTGGCCGAGGGCGCCGACGTGGTGATGGTCAAGCCGGCGCTGGCCTACCTGGACGTGATCGCCGCCATCCGCGCCGCGGTCGACGTCCCGGTCGCCGCGTACCAGGTGAGCGGGGAGTACGCGATGGTCGAGGCCGCCGCCGCGAACGGCTGGCTGGACCGGGACCGGATCATCCGGGAGACCCTCACCGCCATCCGCCGCGCCGGTGCCGACATCATCCTCACCTACTGGGCGGCCGAGGTGGCTCGCGGTCTGCGCTGATCGCCGCCGGGTGTGATCTGAGCTGTTGTCCTGACATATTTGGACCCTGACAGTAGTCTCTCGCTACTCCTCGTGTCGGTCGAGGGGGGAAGCGGAGGACCAGAGGCGTGCGGATGGGAACCCGTCGGCTGTCGGCGGCCCGGTGGCGGTCCGGAATGGTGGTGCCGGCGTGGTCTGGCTGATCGTCGCGGCCGCGAACGGGCTGGTCACGATCGCGTACCTGGCGATCGCCTGGGCGATCTGGCGTGGCCTGCGCACGTCCGGGCAGGTGCTCGGGAACCGGCTCGGGCTGGCCACCGCCGGCATCTTCTTCACCTGCGCGGTCCATCACGGCAACCACTTCGTGCACCTGCTGCTGCCGTATGCCGACCCGGGGATGCATGTCGGCATGGCCATGCGGGACGCGTTCGACGACCCGTGGCTGGCGACCTGGGATCTGCTCACCGCCGCCGTCGGCATCTGGTACTGGACGCTGCGCAGCCGGTTCCCGGCGCTGGTCCGGGGCCCGGCCGTCTTCGAGGACCTGCGGCTGCGGGAGGCGACCGAGCGGACCCTGCGGACCAGCGAGGAGCGTTACCGCCGGATCGTGGAGACGACCGACGAGGGCGTCCTGGTGGCCGACGCCGGCGGGCGGGTGACCTTCGCCAACAGCCGGCTCAGCGAGATGCTCGGCCGGTCCGTCGATGACCTGCAGGGCCGGCGGGTGGCCGACCTGGTGCCGCCGGAGGACCGCGACACCGTGGCCGAGCAGCTGCTCGCGGCGGACCGGCACGGCAACCGGGAGCAGTACGAGCTGCGGCTGCGCCGGGCCGACGGCCGGGACCTGTGGGTGCGGGTCTCCGCGAGCCCGCTGCCGGACGACAGCGGCGCCGTCGTGGGCCGGCTCGCGATGCTGGCCGACGTCACCGAGCAGCGCAGCCTGGAGCACCAGGTACGGCAGGTGCAGAAGCTGGACGCCGTCGGCCAGCTCGCCAGCGGCGTCGCGCACGACTTCAACAACCTGCTCACGGTCATCGACGGGTACGCCACGATCCTGCTGCAGCAGCTCGACCACTCCCGCCCCGAGCGCCGGCACGTGCAGCACATCCACGCGGCCGCGCTGCGCGCCTCCGCGCTGACCCGGCAGTTGGCCGCCTTCGCCCGCGACCAGCACGTCGAGCCGCAGATGCTCAGCCTGAACGAGGTGGTCTCGGACGTCCGCGGGATGCTGGCCCGGCTGATCCCGGCGAGCGTCGCGGTGGTGATGCAGCCGACCCCCGAGCCGGCGCTGGTGCGGGCCGACCGCGGCCGGATCGAACAGGTGGTGATCAACCTCGCGGTGAACGCCCGGGACGCGATGCCCGACGGCGGCCTGCTCAGCATCGGCACCAGCCTGGTCGAGCTCGGCGCGGCCGACGCCGAGCGGGCCGGCTTGCCGGCCGGCTGGAACGTCATGCTGACCGTCTCCGACACCGGGGTCGGCATGACCCCAGAGGTCCGGGCCCGGGCCGCGGAGCCGTTCTTCACCACCAAGGAGCCCGGCCGGGGCACCGGCCTGGGCCTGGCCACGGTCTACGGGATCGTCCGGCAGGCCGGTGGGCACCTGGCCATCCACTCCGAGCCCGGCGTCGGCACCACGGTGAAGGTGCTGCTGCCGCAGGCCACCGAGATGCGCTCGGCGACCCCGGCCGGCATGCCGGCCGGGCCGGCCGCGGCCACCGGCACCGAGACGATCCTGCTGGCCGAGGACGACGAGGAGGTCCGCGAGCTGGTGGCCGGGATGCTGGGGGCGGCCGGCTACACGGTCGTGCAGGCCCGGGACGGCCTCGAGGCCGACAGCCTGCTCGCCGTCCGGTCCGACATCGACATGCTGGTCACCGACGTGATCATGCCCGGGCTCACCGGCCCGCAGCTGGTCGAGCGGCTGGCCGCGCACGACCGGCAGCTGCCGGTGCTGTTCACCTCCGCGTACACCCGGGGCCTGATCACCCAGGACGGCCTGCTCGACCCGGCGGTCGGCTACCTGGAGAAGCCGTTCACCCCGGCCGCGCTCACCAGCAAGGTGCGGGCCGCGCTGGACCGCGGCCCGCGCGCCCGCGATGCCGCGGCACCCGGGGTGGCACCCGGACCGGCCACCGGCTGAGCCGCGGTCAGCCGGCCGGTGCGGTCGCCAGTTCGGCGATCGCGGCGGCGGCGCGGTCGAGCTCGGCGTCGGTGTTGTAGTAGTGCACCGAGGCGCGGACCACCGCGGCGAGGTCGCGGTCGCGCATGTCCAGCAGGGTCGACGCGGCCGCGCTGACCGCGACCGTGATCCCCTGCCCGGCCAGCCGGTCGCGCACCCGCGCGGCCGCCACCCCGGCCAGGTCGAACGAGACGATGCCGCCCCGGTGCAGGCCCTTGTCCCGGACCGTCACCCCGGGTACCGCGGCCAGCCGGGCGCGCAGGCCGGCGGCGAGCGCCTGGATCCGGGCCCAGCCGGCCGGGACGCCGACCGCCCGCGCGTAGTCGACCGCGGTGCCGAGCCCGACCCGGGCGGCCACGCTGCTCTCGAAGGACTCGAACCGGCG
Organism: uncultured Actinomycetota bacterium; assembly: GCA_963714145.1. Taxonomy (GTDB): domain Bacteria; phylum Actinomycetota; class Actinomycetes; order Mycobacteriales; family CADCTP01; genus JBBWZH01. Next base: position 8,178,944 of record OY970235.1, read on the forward strand.
GGCGTCCGGGCGGGGCCGGTAGCTGTCCGGGCCGGTCCAGGTGGCCGAGGTGAGGTCCAGGAACGGCGGTTCCAGCTCGGCCAGCCGGTCCCGGCGGACGTAGAGCGCGCCGCTGCCGCGCGGGGCGCGCAGGTACTTGCGGCCGGTGAAGCTGAGCAGGTCGCAGCCGATCTCGGCGACGTCCACCGGCAGCTGCCCGACGGTCTGGCAGGCGTCCAGCAGGTAGAGCACGCCGGCCGCGCGGGCCACCCGGCCGACCTCGGCCGCCGGGTTGACCAGCCCGCCGTTGGTCGGCATGTGCACGATCGAGATCAGCCGCACCCGCTCGTCGAGCATGCCGGCCAGCGCCGCCACGTCCAGTTGGCCGTGCTCGTCGTCCGGCACCGCCTCGACCACGACCCCGTACCGGCGGGCCGCCTGCAGGTAGTTGATGTAGTTGCTGGCGTACTCGGCCCGGGCGGTCAGGATCCGGTCGCCGGGCTGGAAGCCGATCGAGTGGAACGCCATGTTCCAGCCGGCGGTGGCGCTCTCTAGCAGCGCCACCTCGTCCGGCCCGCAGTTCAGCAGGCCGGCGATGGACCGGTAGGTGCCGGCCAGCGCGTCCGCCGCCTCGGCCTCGGCCCGGTAGCCGCCGATCTCGGCCTCCCGGCGGATGTGCGCCAGCACCGCGTCCACGACCGGTCGCGGCTGCAGCGCGCTGCCGGCGTTGTCCAGGTACACCAGCCGGCCGGTGGCCGGAGTGTCAGCCCGCAGCCCGTCGACATCCAGCGCGGTGGTCAGCAGGCCGCGGCCGTCTCGGCCGGGGTCGGGCTGTCCGTCGGCGTCCCGGTCGGCGGGTCCGTCGCGGCCGGGCTGTCGACGTCGGCCGGGGTCTGGGTCGGGGAGTCGGTCGGGGTCTGGTCCGAGCCGGGGCTGTCGGTCGGCGTCGGCGTGGGCGTCGGCGTGCAGGTCGGCGTCGGGGTGGGCGTCGGCGTGTCCGTCGGCGTCGGGGTCGGCGTCGGCGTCGGGGTGTCGGTCGGGGTCGGCGTGGGGGTCGGGGTCGGCGTCCCGGTCGGGGTCGGGGTCGGGGTGGGCGTGGGGGTCGGCGTCGGGTCCGGCGTGCCGGCCGGCGGCGGACCCACGGTCACCGGCGGCAGCGTCCCGGGTGGCGGCTTCGGCAGCGTGCCGCCGTGCGCGACGCCGGCCGGCAGCTGGTCGACCCGCACCCCGCTGGCGTACTCGGCGCTGAGGTCGAGCACCAGCCGGACGTAGTCCTCGGAGTGGTTGTAGCTGAACACCGCGTCGTGCAGCCCGGCCGGGGTGCGCAGGTTCCGGCCGGCGGCGCAGAGGTAGTTGCCGGCGGCCAGCGCCGCGTCGTCGATGTCGAACGGGTCGGCCCGGCGGTCGCCGTCGCCGTCCACCGCGAACGAGGCCCAGGTGCCCGGGATGAACTGCATCGGACCGACCGCGCGGTCGTACACGGTGTCGCCGTCCAGCCGGCCCCCGTCGGTGTCGGAGATCTTGCCGAAGCTCGGTCGGCCGTCCAGCCGGACACCCAGGATCGGCGGGCTGGACCGGCCGTCCAGCAGCAGCTGGGATCCGGCGAACCGGCCGTGGTTGGACTCCACCCGGCCGATCGCGGCCAGCAGCGACCAGCTCAGCCCGCAGCCCGGCAGGTCCACCGCGAGCCGGCGCTCGGCGTTGCGGTACGCGGTCAGCGCGACCAGCGGGATGCCGTTGCCGGCCAGCTGCGCGGCGATACCGGCGGTGGGCGAGGTCGCCCCCGGGGTGCCGGGCACGCCGGGAACGGACGGGGTGACCGTGATCGTCGGCACCGTGCTGCCCGGCAGCACACCGTCGAACCCGGGAAAGCCGCCGTCCGCCGCCGGGTAGCTGAGCCCGCCGGCCTGCAGCGTGCCGACCACCGGGCTGACGCCGGATGCGCCGGCCGCCGCGGATGCCGAGGCGGCGGTGACCGAAGCCAACGCGACCAGGGCCAGCGGTAACCGACGGCGCCTCGTCAGCTGACGCGCCTTCTTCTTGACGCGATCCCTACGACGGCGCTGTCCGGCCGGGCTCATAGCTCCCCTTCCGTGTCCACGGCAGGTACGCAGGCCCGACCCTAACCCGGCGTCCCGTCTCGTGCGCGAGCAGTTCGGGCAGGTTCAGCTGCCTTTCCCGCAGTGCTCGCCGGGCAGATGGCTGGTCGGCGCACCGGCCGGCGACCTTAGCCAAACGACCCAAGGGCTGGCTGGGACACTGTTTCCCGTGACGTATCCGTATTCGGCGCCAGCGTCCGAGGCTCTCTTCGCCAGCGCACGGGCGGTGACCCCGGGCGGCGTGAATTCACCCGTCCGGGCGTTCCAGGCCGTGGGTGGCACACCGCGGTTCATGGTGGCCGGGCGCGGTCCATACCTCACCGACGCGGACGCCCGGGAGTATGTGGACCTGATCTGCTCCTGGGGTCCGATGATCCTCGGCCACGCGCACCCGGCGGTGGTGGACGCGGTGCGCCGGGCGGTCGGCGCCGGCACCAGCTTCGGCACGCCGACCGCCGGCGAGGTCGACCTCGCCGAGGAGATCGTCACCCGGATGGCGCCGGTGGTCGAGGCGGTCCGGCTGGTGAACTCCGGCACCGAGGCGACGATGTCGGCGATCCGGCTGGCCCGCGGCTACACCGGCCGGGCCAAGGTGATCAAGTTCGCCGGCTGCTACCACGGCCACGTGGACGCGCTGCTGGCGGCGGCCGGCTCCGGCGTGGCGACCCTGGCGCTGCCGGATACCCCCGGAGTGACCGGCGCACAGGCCGGCGACACGATCGTGCTGCCGTACAACGACGAGGCGGCGGTGGCGGCGGCCTTCGAGCGCTACCCGGACGAGATCGCCTGCGTGATCACCGAGGCGGCGGCGGCGAACATGGGCGTGGTGCCGCCGCTGCCCGGCTTCAACGCGGCGCTGCGCCGGATCACCGCCGAGCACGGCGCGCTGCTGATCCTGGACGAGGTGATGACCGGTTTCCGGGTCTCCGGCTCCGGCTGGTACGGCCTCGACCCGGTCGCCGCCGACCTGTTCACCTTCGGCAAGGTGATGAGCGGCGGGCTGCCGGCGGCGGCGTTCGGCGGCCGGGCCGAGGTGATGGCCCGGCTCGCCCCGGTCGGGCCGGTGTACCAGGCCGGCACCCTGTCCGGGAACCCGATCGCGGTGGCCGCCGGGCTCGCCACGCTGCGGGCCTGTACGGCCGACGTGTACGCGACGGTGAACCACGCGGCCGGGGTGCTGGCCGGGCTGGTCGGCGACGCGCTGGCCAAGGAGGGCGTGCCACACGTGGTGCAGACCGCGGGCAGCCTGTTCTCGGTCTTCTTCACCGGGTCGCCGGTGGCCGACTACGACGCGGCCCGCCGGCAGCAGGCCTACCGGTACCCGCCGTTCTTCCACGCGCTGCTGGCCCGCGGGGTCTACCCGCCGCCGTCCGCGTTCGAGGCCTGGTTCGTCTCGGCCGCGCACGACGACGCCGCGCTGGACCGGGTCGCCGCCGCGCTGCCTGATGCGGCCCGGGCCGCCGCGGCCGCGCCGGAGCCGGCCCCGTGACCCGCACCGTCGTGCACCTGCTCCGGCACGGCGAGGTGGACAACCCGAACAAGATCATGTACGGCCGGCTGCCCGGCTTCCACCTCTCCGCGAACGGCCGGCGGATGGCCGAGCGGGCCGCCAAGTCGCTGCTCGACCGGGACATCACCTACCTCGTGTCCAGCCCGCTGGAGCGGGCCCGGGAGACCGCCGAGCCGCTGGCCAGCGCCCTCGACCTGCCGGTGCGCCTCGACGACCGGCTGATCGAGGCGGACAACTCGTTCCAGGGCGTGCGGGTCGGCAACGGCCCGCGGTTCCTGCTGAACCCGCGCTGCTGGCCGCGGCTGCGCAACCCGGCCCGGCCGTCCTGGGGCGAGCCGTACCTGGTGCTCGCCGCCCGGATGTGGGCCGCCACCACCGCGGCCCGGGACGCCGCCAGCGGGCACGAGGCGGTCTGCGTCAGCCACCAGTCTCCCGATCTGGACGCTGCGCCGGTACGTCGAGGGTGGTCGGCTCTGGCACGACCCGCGCAAGCGCCAGTGCGCGCTCGCCTCGCTGACCAGCTTCACCTTCGACGGCGACCGGGTGATCGAGATCGCGTACACCGAACCGGCCGGCGGCGATCCACCCGACACCGTCCCCGGCGCGTAGGGCCGCCGCGGCCCACCCCGGCTGCGCGCCGGTCAGGCCCGGCGCGGACACTGGTCCGGTGCCGCGTCGTGCCTGGTCCCTGCTGCTTGTGCTGGTCAGCGTCGTGCTGGGCGGTTGCATGGGCGGGGCGGACGCGGTAGACCAGTCGGCCGGCGGGGAGTTCCGGTTCGTCGCCGGCACCGGCCGGGGCGAGACGATCGCGGCGCCGGACCGCAAACCCGCCCCGGATGTCAGCGGCGGCCTGCTCGGCGGCGGCCGGCTCGACGTGGGCAGCCTGCGCGGCAAGGTCGTGGTGCTCAACTTCTGGGCGTCCTGGTGCGGCCCGTGCCGGGTCGAGTCGCCCGACTTCGCCAAGGTGTACGCCGACACGAAGGCCCGCGGCGTCGAGTTCGTCGGCATCGCGGTCAAGGACGACGAGCAGACCGCGCGCGCCTTCGTCAGCACGAACAAGATCGGCTACCCCAGCCTGTACGACCCGAACGGCAAGGTCGCGCTGCGGTTCCGGGATTTCCCGCCGCGCGCGCTGCCGTACACGATCGTGCTGGACAAGGCCGGCCGGGTGGCCGCCGTCTACCTCGTCCCGCTGCTGCGCGAGGACATCGAGCCGGTCGTGACCAGGCTGGCGGCCGAACGGTGACGCTCGCGGCCGGCGTCGGCGACACCTTCGCCCGCACCGTCACCGACGGCCCGCTGCTGGTCGCCGCGCTGGTGGCCGCGCTGGTCGGGTTGATCAGCTTTCTCTCCCCGTGCGTGCTGCCGCTCGTCCCCGGCTACCTGTCCTACGTCACCGGCCTGGCCGCGGCCGACGTCGCCAGCCACCGCCCCACCCCGCCGCCCGCCGGGGCCGCCGCCGAGCCACCGCCGGCTGAGCTGGTTCCGGCTGAGCGGGCGCCGGCTGAGTGGGTTCCGGCTGAGCCGCCGCCCGGGAGGCCGTCCATCGGGCCGGTCTGCGGCACGGCCCGCCTCGGCCCGATCCCGTCCGCCGCCCCGGTCGGCCCCGGGCCCGCTGCCGGCGCTGGGTCCGCTGCCGGCGCTGGGCCCGTTGCCGGCGCTGGGCCCGTTGCCGGCGCGGGGCCCGCCGCGGGCGCCGGGTCTGCCGCCGGCAGCTGGCCGGCGGCCGAGCCGCGCGCCGTCGCGGTGGCGACCCGGCCGGCGGCGGCGCACCGGCCCCGGTTGCGGGTCAGCCGGACGATGCTCGGCGCGGCTCTGTTCGTGCTCGGCTTCACCGCGGTCTTCGTCGCCTACGGGACGTTCTTCGGCACCCTGGGGGCCCACCTGCTGCGGCACCAGGAGCTGGTCGAGCGGGTGCTCGGCGGCGTGGTCGTGCTGCTCGGGCTGGCGTTCCTGGGCCTGCTGCCGGGGCTGCAACGGGAGGTCCGGTTCCACCGGCTGCCGGCGACCGGCCTGGTCGGCGCGCCGCTGCTGGGCGTGGTCTTCGGCCTGGGCTGGACGCCCTGCATCGGCCCGACCCTGGGCGCGGTGCAGACGCTGGCCTACTCCTCGGCCAGCGCCGGCCGCGGCGCGCTGCTGTCCGCGGCCTACTGCCTCGGCCTGGGGGTTCCGTTCCTGCTTGCGGCGAGCGGGGTGCGCTGGCTGGCGGCGGGGCTGGGCGCGGTCCGCCGGCACACGATCTGGGTCACGTACGCCGGCGGTGGGCTGCTGGTCGTGCTCGGCCTGCTGCTGGTCACCGGCGCCTGGGGGCACCTGATGAACGAGCTGCGTTCCTGGGTCGGCACGTCCGGGCTGGGGACCTCGCTGTGACCACCACCGAGCCGGCCGCCGGGGTCGCCGGGGAAGCGGTCGCCGGCGAGGAGGCCGCCACCGCGCTGTCCACCCAGCCGGCCCCGCCGGACCGGGACGGCCGCCGGTACGTCGGCGTCACCGGCCGGCTGCGCCGCGGCTGGCGGCGGCTGACCAGCATGCGCACCGCGCTGATGCTGCTGTTCCTGCTGGCGCTCGCGGCCGTCCCCGGCTCGCTGCTGCCGCAGCGCCCGCTGAACCCGGCCAAGGTCGACCGCTACCTGGCCGAGCACGGCGCGCTCGGCCGCTTCCTGGACCGGCTCGGCGCGTTCGACGTGTTCGGTACGCCCTGGTTCGCCGCGATCTACCTGCTGCTGTTCATCTCGCTCATCGGCTGCCTGGTGCCGCGGATCCGGTTGCACGCGCGGGCGCTGCGGTCCGCCCCGCCGGCCACGCCGCGGCGGCTCAGCCGGCTGCCCGAGTCGGCCCGGTACGAGCTGGCCGCCACCCCGGACGCCGCGGCGGCGGCCGCGCGGAAGGTGCTGCGCGGCTGGCGGGTGGTCGTCCGGGACGAGCCGGCCGGCGTCCGCACCGTCGCCGCCGAGCGCGGCTACCTGCGGGAGACCGGCAACCTGCTGTTCCACATCGCGCTGACCGTGCTGCTGGTCGGCGTCGCGGCCGGCCGGCTCTGGGGTTACCAGGGCACCGTGCTGGTCGAGGAGGGCAAGGGTTTCTGCAACAGCGTCGCCCTGTACGACTCGTTCCGGCCCGGCCGGCTGATCAACGGCAGCCTCACCCCGTTCTGCGTCGACAAGATGGACAGCTTCACCGCGACGTACGAGGCGAACGGCACCCCGGCGCTGTTCCGCGCCGATATCGAGTACTCGGTCGGCATCGACGGCGCCGAGCGGCGCTACCCGCTGGAGGTCAACCACCCGCTGCGGCTCGACGGGGTGCGGGTCTACCTGGTCAGCCACGGCTTCTCGCCGCGGTTCACCGTGCGTACCCCGTCCGGCCAGGTGTTCAAGGACATCTCGGCACCGTTCCTGCCGCAGGACGGCCAGCTGCTGTCCGAGGGCGCGGTCAAGCTGCCGGACGCCCGCCCCAAACAGCTCGCGCTGTACGGCCTGTTCGCGCCGACCGCGGTGGCCGATGCGGCCGGCGTGGTGTCGTCCGCCTCGGCGCAGCCGATCGCGCCGGGCGTGGCGATCGTGGTCTACCGCGGCGACCTGGGTCTCGACTCCGGCCGCCCGCAGTCGGTCTACACGGTGGACCAGACCCAGATCGACCGCGGCGCGCTGACCGAGGCGGGCCGGGCCAACCTGGTCCCCGGCCAGGGCATCACCCTGGACGACGGCACCAAGATCAGCTTCGGCGGCTACCGGCAGTGGGCCACCATCCAGGTCTCCCGCGACCCGGGCCAGCGGATCGCGCTGGTCGCCGCCGGCGCCATCGTGCTCGGCCTGCTGCTGTCGCTGTCGGTCCGCCGGCGCCGGGTCTGGCTCCGGTTGACCCCGGCACCCGAGGCCGGGAGCCCGGCCCGTACGGTCGTCGAAGTCGGCGGCCTAGCCCGGACCGACGCCGGCAGCTTCGGAACCGAATTCGGCAACCTGGTACGCCGGCTCTCGGCACCCGCCCGCCCGCCCGCACCGCCGCCCGCACCAGCGAAGCCGGAAACACCAGCCGAGCCGCCCGCGCCGGACCGCCCGGCGACGAAAGACAAGCCCGCCGTACTGGACCAGGCGGCGGCGCTGGACGAGCCCGCGGCGCTGGGCCAGGCGGTGGTGCCGGACGAGCCGGACGCGCTGGCCGGGCCGGCAGCGCTGGACGAGCCGGGCGGACCGGCCCGGCAGGCGGTGACGGACGAGCCCGCGGTGCTGGGCCAGGGCGAGGCGCCGGACCAGCCGGCGACGCCGGACCAGCCGGCGGTGCTGGCCCGGCCGGCAGCGAAGGACGAGCCCGCCGTGCTGGACCAGGCGGCGGTGCCGGACGAGCCGGCGGTGCCGGACGAGCCGGCCGGGCTGGACGAGCCAGAGGCGCCGCAGGCGCCGGAAGGAAGGACTGACCGTGCCGATTGATCCCGGCCAGGCGCACCTGTCGGACACGCTGTTCACCACCGCGATCGCCATCTACAGCGGCGCGCTGATCAGCTACTGCGCCGAGTACGCGTTCGGCCGCCGCGGCCGGATCGCCGAGACCTCAGCCGCGTTCGAGGCCGAACGGGTGCTGCTGACCGCGTCGACCCCGGTCGCGGTCGGCGCCGGGTCGAGCCCGTCCGCCCCGGCGGCGGCCCCGACCGATCCGGCCCGTCCGACCGATCCGGCCCGTCCAGCGGACCCGACGGTGCCGGCTGCCGATCCAGGTTCCGACCGGGGATCCGCCGCCGGCCTGGCCGGGCCCGGCCGGGACGATCCGGCCGGCCGGGTCGGTCGGTCCGGTCGGGACGGCTCGTCCCGTCCGGTCGGCACGCCCGGCCCGGACGGCCCGCCGGACGAGGCGGCGGACGCCACCAGCGCGGCCAAGGCCGACCGGTTCGGCCTGCTCGGCCTCGCGCTGACCACACTCGGCCTGCTGGTGCACGCGGGTTCGGTGCTGCTGCGCGGCTTCGCGGCACACCGGGTGCCGTGGGGGAACATGTACGAGTTCTCCTCCGCGGTCGGCGTGGTCGCGGTCGCGGTGTTCCTGATCGTGCTGATCCGGCAGCCGCAGCTGCGCTATCTCGGCATGTTCGTGATGCTGCCGGTGATCATCCTGATGTTCCTGGCCGGCACCGTGCTGTACGCGAAGGCCGCGCCGCTGGTCGCCGCGCTGCGCTCGTACTGGCTGGCCATCCACGTCACCGCCGCGATCCTGGCCACCGGCATCTTCATGGTCAGCTTCGTGGCCACCGTGCTCTACCTGGTGCGGGACCGGTGGGACCGGATGGTCGCCGCCGGCCGGCAGCCCACCCGGTTCCCGGCCACCCTCGGCTGGCGGCTGCCCGAGGCCGAGGTGCTGGACCGGGTCGCCTATCGCACGGTCGCGTTCGGCTTCCCGATCTGGACGTTCGGCATCATCGCCGGCGCGATCTGGGCCGAGGCCGCCTGGGCCCGCTACTGGGGCTGGGACCCGAAGGAGACCTGGGCGTTCATCGCCTGGGTCATCTACGCCTGCTACCTGCACGCCCGGGCCACTGCGGGCTGGCGTGGCAGCAAGGCGGCCTGGATCAACCTGCTCGCCTTCGGCGCGATGATCTTCAACCTGTTCGTCGTGAACATCGTCATCTCCGGGCTGCACTCGTACGCCGGGCTGAGCTGATCCAGGGCGTTCGGTCGGCGAGGCGAAGAGATCGAACGACACGCAGTGGCCCCGGTTAACTACGCTTCGCCTACGCTGGTACCGAGGGAGGAAATCCGGAGGAGGAGCTGTGGTCGCTATCGGTCGGAAGCCGTGAGCCCGCGACGGCACGGGTCCGATGACGAGCGCGACTCCGATTCCGGTCTCGCCGACGCGCTGGCCCGCTGGGACACTGCGCAGCACATGATGCGGATGCCGGACAAGCCCGGTACCACCGGCCCGGCTGACCTCCCGGCCGAGCCGCCGGGCAGCCCCGCCTCCTGGACCCTGCCGGCCGATCAGCCACACGAGCCGGGGCAGCCCTGGCGCCCGGCCGCGCCGGGCAGGTCGTCCGGGCCGCCGCCCCGGGCCGCGGCGTCCGCCGCCGAGCCGTCCTACCCGACCCGCCGTCCTGGCGAGGGTTCACCCCCGCTGCCACCAGCACCGCCGACCCTTGACTCCTGGGAGGCTGTCCTGTCCGCTGACCAGCGCGCCGGATCCGCTACCGACCCCTGGGTCCGCCGAGCGGATCTGCCCGCCGTCGAGCCGCACAGCGACGCCGCGGACCTGGATCGGGACGAGACATCCAGCCACCGCAGCGGCACCTCCGAACCTCCCGGCAACGGCCACCGCACCGCTCCCGCCGCCGACACCCCCGATCGGGCCGCTGGCGGGTCCGCCGAAGCCGGCTCGCCCCGTACCGACACAGGTGCGCCCGACCGGCCCGGCAACGGCCGGCCCGCGCCGGCCGCGGCCGATGCCGCCGAACCGGGCGGTAGCCAGCCAGAGCCGGCCGGCTCACGATCCGACGAAGGCCGGTCCGACCCGGCCGGTTCCGGCGACTCCGCCCCTGGCTGGTCGGCCGACGACGGTGGGCCCGGCTGGCCGCCGCAGGCTGTCGCCGGCGCCGCCAACCTGGGCGCCCGCCAACCCGAGCCGCCCCGCACACCGTCCGACGACCTGTCCGGTCCGGCCCGTTCGCGGTTGGACGACGATCTGTCTGGTTCGGCCCGCCCGGGGTCGGATGACGATCTGTCTGGTCCGGCCCGCTCGCGGTTGGACGACGATCTGTCTGGTCCGGCCCGCTCGGGGTCCGGCGAAGGCCGGTCCGGGCCGGCCGGCTCTGGCGATTCCGCGCCTGGCTGGTCGGCCGATGACGGTGGGTCTGGCTGGCCGGCCCCGGCTGTGGCCGGCGTCGCGGACGCCGCCAACCTGGGCGCCCGCCAACCCGAGCCGCCCCGCTCGCCGTCCGACGACGACGGCCGGTCCGACGCCGCCCGGTCCGGCGAAGGCCGGTCCGACCCGGCCGGTTCCGGCGATTCCGGGCCCGGCTGGTCGGCCGATGACGGTGGCCCCGGCTGGTCGGCCGCCCCGGCGGGCGAGGCAGCGGCTGAGTCGGCCTGGCCGGCCGCGGCGCCCGGTTGGGCCGCCGCCGAGGACACTGGCGGCGGGCAGCGCGCCCCGTGGGAGAACGCCTGGCCGCCGGCGCCGGCGGAGCAGTCCTGGCCGGCCGCGGCGCCAGCCGAGCCGACCTGGTCGAACACCTGGACGCCGGCCGAGCCGGGCGGCCCGGGCGGCGACCAGCCAGCCGGCGCGTGGCCCGGCCAGCCGGCCGAGCAGCCGCCAGCTGGCGGCTGGCCCCCGGCGCAGTCCTGGCCGGAGGGTCCGCCCGGAGCGCCGCCGCCGGCGCAGCCCTGGGCCGGGTACCCGCCCGGCCCGCCGGCACCGCCACCCGGCCAGCCGGGGGAGCCGCTGAGCGACGACTCCTGGCTGGCGCACCTGCGCGGCGAGGGTGACCCGCCGCCGTCCGTCCCGGCCTGGGGTGGGCCCGGCCCGGACGATCGCACCGGCCAGCCCGAACCACCGCCGGCCTGGCCCGGCGAGCCGCCGGGCTACCCACCCGCGCCGTACCCGCCGCCGGGCGGCTATCCCCAGTCTGGTCCCGGGTATACCCCGCCGGGGTATCCACCGCAGCCGTACGGCCAGCCCGGCGCGCAGTACCCGCCGCCCGGCTACCCCCAGCAACAGCCCGGCCAGTACCCGCCCGGTCCGCCGCCCGGCGCCGCAGGCAGCGCCTACCCCGGCTACCCGGCCGCCGCCGACCAGCCGCCACCCCACCCGTACCCGAGCCCGCCGGCCGGCCCCTACCCAGGCGGCTATCCGGCAGGCCCAGCACCGGACGCCTACCCCGGCTCCGGCGCCTACCCGGCGGCTCCGCCCGGTGCGCCCGGGGGCTACCCGGCGCCCCCGTCCGACCAGCTCTCCGGTTCGGCCGCGGAGTCGTACCCGGGCGCCTCAGCTGCCTACCCGGCGTCCCCGTCCGACCAGCCGTCCGGTTCGGCCGGGCAGCCGTATCCCGGCGCCGCTTCCGGCGACCACCCGTCGGGCTCGGTGCCGGCGGCGTACCCCGGCCCCGCCTCGGGTGCCTACCCGGCGTCGTCGGCGGACCAGCCGCCGGACCGGCCGGAGGCGTACCCGGGCCCTGCTTCCGGTGGCTTCCCGGCGGTGGCGTTCGACCAGCCGGCTGGGTCGCCGCCCGAGGCGTACACCGGCCCCGGCTCCGGTGCCGTCCCGGCATCCGCGGCCGAGTCGTACTCCGGCCCGCCGTCAGGCGGCTACCCGGCCGCGCCGGCCGAGGCCTATCCAGGCCAGCCGTCCGGTGCCTACCCGGCTGGTCCGGGTGGTGCGCCGGAGGAGGCCTACCCGCCGGCCGACCAGGCCAGCGGCTACCTGCCCGGCCCGGCCGGCAGTCCGTTCGGTGACTACCCGGCCGGTGGCTACCAGGCAGGCACCAGCGAGCAGTCAGCCGGCCAGGAGGCCGGGGCCCAGCCCGGATATCAACCCGGCCCGGCCGCGGGCCAGCCCGGCTACGGGCCGGGCTATCCCGGCCAGCAGCCCGCTGCCGGCTATCCCGGCTACCCGCCGGCCGGCGGCTACCAGCCCGACCAGCGCCCAGCCGAGGGCTACCCCGGCTACCCGCCCGGCCCGTACCAGGGCCAGCCGGCCGGCTACGGCCAGCAGCAGTACCCGCCGGCCGGCTACGGCGCCCCACCGGGCTACGCCCAACCCGGTGCTCCGCCGCCGGCAGCGGACCGGCGCGCACCGACCGTGGACGAGCTGACCGCGCAGTCGCTGCTCCGGCAGCGCCGGCCGACGCCGCAGCAGGGCTGGCGGCGGGCGCTGTACACGTTGTCCGCGCACGCGGTGAACCCGGGCCGGTCGCCGGCCGAACAGCGCCGGCAGCAGTTGGTGCGGCGGGCCACGGTGCCGGTGCACGGCTGCTACCGGCTGGCCGTGATCAGCCTGAAGGGCGGCGTCGGCAAGACCACGATGGCGGTCTGCCTTGGCGCCACGCTCGCCTCGCTGCGCGGCGACCGGGTCATCGCGGTGGACGCGAACCCGGACCGCGGCACCCTGTCCGGCAAGATCCCGCTGGAGACCGTGGCCACGGTCCGGAACCTGCTCAACGACGTGGACCAGATCCACCACTACTTCGACGTCCGGCGCTACACCTCACAGTCCGCGGACCGGCTCGAGGTGCTGGCCTCGGAGAGCGACCCGGCCGTCTCGATCGCGTTCAGCGAGGAGGACTACCGGACCGTCGCGTCGATGCTGGAGCGGTTCTACAACATCGTGCTGACCGACTGCGGCACCGGCCTGCTGCACTCGGCGATGGCCGGGGTGCTCGACCTGGCCGACCAGATCGTGCTGGTGAGCTCCGGGTCGGTGGACGGCGCCCGCAGCGCCAGCGCCACCCTGGACTGGCTCGAGGCGCACGGCCACGGCGACCTGGTCCGTGGCTCGGTGGCGGTGATCAATTCGGTGCGGCCCAAGTCCGGCGGCGTCGACCTGGACAAGCTGGAAGCGCACTTCGCCGCCCGCTGCCGTGCGGTCACCCGTACCCCGTACGACCCGCACCTGGAGGAGGGCGCCGAAGTCGACCTGGCCGAGCTGCGTCCGGAGACCAGGGCCGCCCTGCTCGAGTTCGCCGCCGCCGTCGCCGACGGCTTCCCCCGGGAGACCGCCCCCGGTGTCCCCGCGCCGGAGGAGCCGGCCCAAGCCGACGCCCCACCGCCCCCGCCGGACGCCTGAGGCTCAGCCGAACCCGGCCGAAAAACCCGGCCCGGCCGGGTTTGGCGTGCATTGAGGCCGGGCATCCTGGGGGACGCCCGGCCTCCACGGCCGGTCAGCCTCAGCCGGTCACACAGCCGGTCAACTCAGCCAACGGGCGGAAAGGGCTCAGCTCGGGTCGTCGTCCCGGCGGCGGGTGCGGCGGTCGAGCTCACGCAGGAAATCCGGATCGTCGTCGGGTGCGAGCACCCGGGTGCGCGGTATCGGGGCGGTGCGGCGGTTCGCCGCCAGGCGGCATAGCCCGATGATCAGGCCGAGGACAACGAGGATGAGGACGACTGCCACCCGTTCAGAGTAACGGTTCGTTGAGCCGATGTCGGCCAACGGGCACTCCAGGAGTACAGCCGGCCGCAGGTAGTGATCATCGGCCGGCTTCGTCCGGGGGCCCAGAACTATCCTCACCGGTGTCTTTCCGGCGTAGTTCCTCCTCGCGCCGGCGCAGATCGGCCTCCCACTGGTCCAGTAATTCTTTGTGCTCGTCGTTCGCCCGCCGCCCCAGCCCGGCCAGGAACTCCGGGTCGTCGTCCGGCGCCGGCTTGCCGGACCGTCCGGTGCCGGTGGTCGGCCGGGTCCAGCTCGACCAGGAGTCGTACCGACCGGTCGGCCGGGACCGGCCGGCGGGCGGCCGCTGGGTGCCGCGCCGGGGCCGGCCGAACAGCAACCAGAGCACCGCGCCCACCTCGAAGGTGAGCAGCACGATGAACACCCAGGCTACTTTCGGCAGCGACCGCACCTCGGCCTGGTCCGTGCTGATCGCGTCCAGCAGGCAGTAGAGCCAGAGGGCCAGCATGATGACGAAGAAAATCCCGCCGAACCGAAGCAACATGCGGGCTCCCTTCCTGGCCGAGCGACCAGTTCGAGCCTAGGGCATACCGGTCAGGCCCGGACCGGGCGCGGCCCGCCCAGAACGGACCGGAATCCAGGGCGAATACTAGCCGGGTGGCCTATGACGACCTGCGCGACTTCCTGGCGCGGCTGGAGCGCGACCGGGAGCTGCGCCGCGTCAAGGTGCCCGTCGACCCGCACCTGGAGGTCAGCGAGATCGTCGCACCGGGTGGTCCGCGCCGGCGGGCCGGCGCTGCTCTTCGAGAAGCCGACCCGCGGCTCGATGCCGCTGGCCATCAACCTCTTCGGCACCGAGCGGCGGATGGCGATGGCGCTCGGCGTCGACCGGCTGGACGAGATCGGCGACCGGATCGGCGCGCTGCTCAAGCCCGAGCTGCCGGTCGGCCTCGGCGGCATCCGCGAGGCGCCTCGGCAAGGTCGCCGCAGCTGCGCGCCGTGCCGCCGAAGAAGGTCAGGACCGCGCCCTGCCAGGAGGTCGTGCTCACGCGGCGACGACGTCGACCTGGACCTGCTGCCCGGCCTGCAGGCCTGGCCGGACGACGGCGGCGTCTTCCTCAACCTCGGGCTGACCCACACCAAGCACCCGGAGACCGGCAAGCGCAACCTCGGCCTCTACCGGCTGCAGCGGCACGACAAGCGCACCGTCGGCATGCACTGGCAGATCCACAAGGACTCCAACGCGCACCACGCGGTCGCCGAGCGGCGCGGCGAGCGGCTGCCGGTCGCGATCGCGTTCGGCTGCGACCCGGCGGTGACCTACGCCGCCTCCGCGCCGCTGCCCGGCGACATCGACGAGTACCTGTTCGCCGGCTTCCTGCGCGGGCGAGCGGGTCGAGATGGTCGACTGCCTGACCGTGCCGCTGCAGGTGCCGGCCAACGCCCAGGTCGTCCTGGAGGGCTGGCTGGAGCCGGGGGAGCGGCTGCCGGAGGGCCCGTTCGGCGACCACACCGGCTTCTACACCCCGGTCGAGCCGTTCCCCGCGCTGCACCGTCGACGTGCATGACGATGCAGCGCGACCCGGTCTTCCAGTCCATCGTCGTCGGCCGGCCGCCACAGGAGGACGGTCCGCTCGGCAAGGCCACCGAGCGGATCTTCCTGCCGCTGATCAAGCTGATCGTCCCGGACATCGTCGACTACGACCTGCCGGTCGAGGGCGTCTTCCACAACTGCGTGATCGTCTCGATCGACAAGCGGTACCCGAAGCACGCGCAGAAGGTGATGAACGCGATCTGGGGCGCCGGCCTGATGTCGCTGACCAAGCTGATCGTCGTCGTCGACGCCGACTGCGACGTGCACGACTACCACGAGGTGGCCTGGCGGGCGTTCGGCAACGTCGACTACGCCCACGACCTGCTGCTCACCGTCGGGCCCGGTCGACCACCTCGACCACGCCTCGTACCAGCAGTTCTGGGGCGGCAAGGCGGGCATCGACGCCACCCGCAAGCTGCCGACCGAGGGCTACCCGCGGCCGGCGGCTGGCCGGCGGAGATGCGTGCATGGACCCGGCGATCGTCGCGCGGGTCGACCGGCGCTGGAAGGAGTACGGGCTGTGATGACGCCGCGACGCCGACGTCCGGCCGAGCCCCGGGCACGGTCGAGGCGTTCCTGCGGCTGGTGATGATCGAGCACTCGGTGTTCGCGCTGCCGTTCGCCTACATGGCCGCGCTCACCGCGATGGCGCCGGACATCGACTGGGGCACGCTCGGCCTGGTCACCGTCGCGATGGTGGCCGGCGCGGACGTTCGCGATGGCGGCGAACCGGATCATCGACCGGGAGATCGACGCCCGCAACCCGCGCACCGCCGGCCGCGAGCTGGTCACCGGCGCGGTGTCGGTGCGGACCGCGTGGCCGGCGCGCTGGTCGCGCTGGCCGTGCTTCCTGGCCGCGGCGGCGCTGCTGAACCCGCTCTGCCTGGCGCTCTCGCCGGTCGCGGTCGTCCCGCTGGTCGTCTACCCGTACGCGAAGCGGTTCACCAACTTCCCGCACGCCGTGCTCGGGCTGGCCCAGGCGATCGCCCCGATCGGCGCCTGGCTCGCGGTCACCGGCTCGTTCGACGGCTCCGCCCCGGCGCTGTCGCTCGGCCTCGCGGTGGGCTGCTGGATCGGCGGCTTCGACCTCATCTACGCCTGCCAGGACGTCGAGGTCGGACCGGCGGACGGGGTGCGCTCGGTGCCCGCCCGGTTCGGCATCCGCGCCGCGCTGGCCGCGTCCACCGGCACCCACGTGGTCGCCTTCGGGCTGCTGCTCTGGTTCGGCGCGTTGGCCGGCAACGGCTGGCTCTGGTACGCTCGGCCTGGCGCTGACCGCCGGCGGTGTTCATCTACGAGCACGCGATCGTCCGGGCCAACGACCTGTCCAGGGTGAACCGCGCGTTCTTCACCGTGAACGGCTTCGTCGGCATCGCGCTGTTCGTCTTCGCCCTGGCCGACCTGGTGGTCGTGCACGGGCTCCATCCGTGACCCGCACACCATGGGTGGTGGGCGTGTCCGGCGCGTCCGGCACGCCGTACGCCAAGGCGGTGCTCGGCGGCCTGCTGGACGCCGGGCAACCGGTCGACCTCATCGTCTCCCGGGCGGCCCGGCTCACCATCCTGGACGAGACCGGCCTGGCCTTCCGGGACGGGCGCTGGCACGACGATCTGACCACCTGGCTGGGCCGTGAACTCACCGGCGCGGACCTGGCCTACTGGCCGCCCGGTGACCTGGCCGCCGGCCCGTCCAGCGGGTCGTACCCGGCCCGGGGCATGGTCGTAGTCCCGGCCAGCACCGGCTCGATCGCCGGCATCGCCCTCGGCCTGTCCAAGGACCTGCTGCAGCGCGCGGCCGACGTGACGCTGAAAGAGCGCCGGCCGCTCGTGGTGGTACCGCGCGAGACGCCGTACACCAGGGCCACGCTGACACACCTGCTCGCGCTCAATGACGCGGGCAGCATCGTGCTACCGGCGAGCCCGGCGTTCTACGCGGGTGCGCAGAGCGTGCAGCAGCTCGTCGACTTCGTGGCCGCCAAGATCCTCGACGTGCTCGCCGTTGAGCACGACCTCCTTCGACGCTGGTCCGGGCGACTCGGCGCGGGCCGGGACGGGGGTCGGGATCCCGCCGCCGGCTCCGCGCCGAGCCCTATGCCGGACAGCCGCGGTGGTTTGACCGCGGGCTCTCGGTCGAGCGCGGAGGACTAGCCGGGTAGGCGTTCGGCAGGCCGGTCAGGCCTCCGAACGGACCACCTGGCTTTCGTCGGAGAGTTGACGGAGCAGAGCGCCTACCTCGGATTCGAGGAATCGACGGTGCCCGCCCGGTGTACGGATGCTGTGGATGCGTCCCGCCGCGGCCCACCGCGTGACGGTCTTGGGGTCGACTCGGAAGAGTGCGGCCACCTCGCCGGGCGTGAGCAGTCGCTCACGTGTATCCATCCATCCCCCTTTGGGTCAGCCGCGCGGCTGGGTCAAGGGTCCGCGCGTGCTAACGCTTAGTAAACCACTTCCCGCCCAAGCTGTCCCACGAACACTCCAATGGTCGGAATGATGGCGCGACATTGTGCCCGGAGCGTGAGATCACTGCGCCACGCGGACGACGCTGATCGCGCGTACATGCTGGCCGCTGGCGCAAATGGCCGATCCAACTGCGTCGGATCGGGTCTACCCGAACGGGTCTCCTATCACTTCGACGCACGGGCGTGGCGTTCGTCACGCGATCGGGCGCAAGTGCTTCCGCGACCGCTCAGACCAGTGTTCACCGGCTCCCACAAAGATCGCCCGTCCGAGTGACCGGAAATCTCGGGCCGGGCCGTATCAGTGCTCCGCCGGCCGACTCTCTAGTGGTGACCGGCTCCTCTCGCGGCGGTGCGGGGGACGCAGACGCGGGGGCGAGAGAGCCGGTCACGGGTGTGGCAACGGGGGTCGGGCGGCGGGCGACGTAGTCGGGGCGTCGTTGGCGCCGTCGTTCCACCCCGTCCGCGCGTCAGCGGCAGACAACCGCGGCGCGGCGGTGCGGTCGGCCGGATGGGCTGGGGGGTCGCCCATCCGGCCGGACCGAACCCTCGGGATGCTCGCGGAGGGCGCTCGCCGGGTTCGGTCCGGCATTCTCCGGGGGCCGAGCCCCCGGAGGCCCCACGGTGCGGCAGGCGTGACTTTTCCGCTGCAAGGGCCCGGTGGGCGCGTTGAGAGCGTCATCTTTCGTTGGTTGGGTGCCTGTTGGCGGCGGTTGGGCTGTGGGCTGGTTCCGGCCTGGGGGCCGGAACTTCGCGGTTTGAGGCTCGTCCGGTTGGTTGGTGGGCTAGTTCCGGCCTGGGGCCGGAACTTCGCGGTTCGGGGGTCGTCCGGCCGGTCGTGTGGGCTGGTTCCGGCCTGGGGGGCGGAACTTCGCGGTTCCGGGGTCGTGCGGGTGGTGTGGGGGTGGTTCCGGCCCGGCGGTGCCTTGGGGGTTAGCCGGCGCCGTAGCAGACGAAGCCGGCGGCGGTGGCTAGGGCGGAGGCGTCGTCGGCGTCCATGGTGGCTTGGGCGGCGGCTAGGGCGTCTGCGGTGGACAGGCCGCGGCGCAGGCCGTCGTGCAGGGCCAGCATCAACGGGCGGGTGGCCTCGTCGGGGACTGGGATGACCGTGGCTACGGCGGTTCTGGTGCCCAGGGCGAAGAGGGCGGCGGTGAGGCCGAGGACCTCGTCGCCGGCGAGTTCGGAGCCGACGCCGGATTGGCAGGCCGGCAGCAGTACCAGCCGTGGCGCGTCGGACAGCCGCTCCAGGTCGTAGACGGTGAGCGGGCCGTCGGCCAGTTGAAGTGCCGAGAACAGCGGGTTGTCGCCGCGGAGCCGGCCGTGTGCGGCGATGTGCGCGACGTCCGCACCGTCCAGCGCGGACAGTGCCGCGTCCACGGTGGCGCCGTCGCCGGCCAGCCGCAGCGCGGCCGGATAGGCGGCGGCGAGCTGGTCGATCTCGGCGGCGGCGCCCTCCAGGCCGGGGCCGGAGACCAGCACCACCCGGCCGTCGCCGGAGCGTTCCCGCGGCCGGCTGGCCGCGCGCAGCCAGAGTGCGGCGGACGGCGCCACGGTGACCGTACGGCCGCCGCAGCCGGGGAGCAGCGACCACGGGGTCGAGCGCAGCTGCCCGATCGGCACCACCACCAGCGGGCGGTCGCCCAGCACCTCCGCGATCGGGGCGATCAGCGCGGCCGCCAGCCGGTCGGCGGCGGCGGTGACCGAGGCGCGGGCCGAGCGCAGCGAGGCGGCCGAGCCGTGCCCGAGGGCGAGCCGGCGCAACGCGAACAGCAACGCGTCCAGCGACCGGCGGGCCGCCGCGACCGGGCCGAGCTGGTGGATCCGCGCGTCCCCGTCCCGCACCGTCACGGCCAGGATCTCGTCGCCGTGCCGGACCAGTTCCAGCAGCACCCAGTCGCCCAGCCCGGCGGTGAGCTCGTCCAGGGTGGGCGGCCGGTCCAGCGGGTGGAACAGCGGCCCGCTGGCGTGCCGGGCCAGCCGGCGGACCCGGTCCTCCAGCGCCGCCTTGCGCACCAGCAGGGCGTCCGCGGACCGGGCGTTCAGCAGCGTCGTCTCGGCCTGGCTGGCGGCCCGGCGGAGCTCGGCCAGCGCGCTGGCCAGGGCCGCGTCGTCCGGCGGGCGGATCGGCCGCAGGCCGAGCGAGCCGGCCCGCCAGCGCTCGCTCCATTCGAGCAGCTTCGGTGGCGAGCCGGCCCGCCAGGCGAGGTCGACGCCGAGGCCGGCCAGGTCGCCGGCGTGCCCGGCCACGTACACCCGCAGTTCGGTCGCGCCGAGGGTGGCCCGCTGCCGCTCCATCACCCGGAACCCGGCCCGCAGTGCGGTCTCCGCGGCGCCCCGCCGGTCGGTGGCCAGCCGCAACAGCGCCTCCGCGTACCAGGCCCGGATCCGGATCTCCATCGGTCCGCGGGTCCGGGCGCCGGCGGCGCGCTGCAGTTCACGCCGGCCGACCGCGACGTCGCCGTTGGCCAGCGCGACCCGGGCCGCGACCAGCCGGGCGTCCAGCTCCTGGGCCCGCCAGCCGATCGTGGCCAGCTGCCTGGCGACCTGCAGGGCCCGCTTGCGCAGTGCCGGGACGAGCAGGCCGGCCCGCTCGTCCGCGCGCAGCGCCACGTACCGGGCCACCGCCGCCCAGCCGGGCCGGCGCTGCCGGGCGAACATCCGGGCCGCCCGGGCGGCGGCCTGCTGCGCCGGCTCGGTGTCGCCCTCGGCCAGCGCCGCCTGCGCGAACATCAGCAGCGCCTCGGCCAGCAGCGACTGCAGCCCGGCGGTGGTGAACGCGTCGATGGCCCGCTCCGCGGTCTCCCGCGCCTCGCCGGTGATGCCGACCGAGAGCAGCAGCTCGGCCCGGGTCAGCAGCAGCTCGCGCATGTCCACGCCGTGCCGGCGGAACGCGGCCTCGGCGGTGTCGAACCGGCGCAGCGCGGCCGGCACGTCGCCGCGCCGGGACGCCACGTAGCCCAGGTTCAGCTCCGCGGTCGCGGCCAGCACCTCCTGACCCAGCTCGGCGCAGAGCAGGGCCGCGTGCTGCAGGTCGGTCTCGGCCGCCGCCAGTTCGCCGCGGTCGATGTAGAGCAGGCTGCGGTTGTTGTAGAGCCGCGCCTCGGCCAGCTGGTCACCGCCGCGGCGCAGCACGGGCAGCGCCCGCCGGTAGGCGTCCAGCGCCTCGTCGGTCCGCCCGCACCGCCACAGCAGCAGGCCGCGCTGCATCATCAGCCGGGCCGCCGGCAACCCGCGCAGCTCGGTCGCGGCCGAGTCGGCCAGGCTCAGCGCCTCCGCGGTCCGGCCCTGCTCCAGCAGCACGTACGCCAGGCTCATCCGCGCCTCGGCGGCGGCCACCGGCTCGTCCCCGTCCTCGGCGAACCGGACAGAGGTGCGCAGCGAGGCCACCGCCTCCTCCAGCCGGCCCAGCTCGTACGCGGCCCGGCCGTGCGCCCGGTGCGCCTGCGCCGCCGGCCCGGCCAGGCCGGCCGCCTCGGCCAGCGAAACCGCCTCCAGCGCCACCCGTTGCGCCCGTACCGGGTCGGTGCCGACGAGCCGGTTCGCCTCGGCGGCGACGGCGTCCGGCGTCACCTGCTCCGCCGTACTCACCTGCTCGACACGCGCTGGTCAGGATGCTGCTCCGGTTCCCCGCGAGGTTGCCCGATCCGACTTGTATCACTGCCCAGGGGGTCGGCCTCTGATGAGGGAAGGCCGCTTCGAGGGGGAGTTCCATGCGCAGTCCGACCCGAGTTCGCGTTCGCGCTACTGATCCGGTGTCCGAGGCGGGCGTTGCCAGCCAGCTCCGCTACCACAACGACCTCGAGATCCTCTCGGCTGACTCGCCCACGGCGCCTGACGTCGTGGTGCTCGTCGCGGACCGTGTAGATGAGAGTACGGCCCGCGTTGTACGGGAGGTGCGCCAAAGTGATTCGGCCCGTGTGGTCCTGATCGTTGGCGGAATTGACGGCAGTTCGGTGCTGGCCGCCGTCGAAGCCGGCGTCGCGGCCATCGTGCGCCGCGGCGAGGCCACCACCGAGCGGTTGGCCACCGCGATCCGGGCCGCCGCCACCGGCGATGGCCACCTCCCTCCGGACCTGCTCGGCCGGCTGTTGCAGCAGGTCGGCGAGGCGCAGCGGCACCGCACCACGCCGCAGGGGCTGACCTTCGGCGGGCTCACCCAGCGTGAACTCACCGTGCTCAGCCTGATCGCGGAGGGTTACTCCACCAGCGAAATCGCGGCAAAAATGGCGTACTCCGAGCGGACGATCAAGAACGCGATCCATGATCTGGTGTCTCGGTTCCAACTGCGCAACCGGTCGCATGCGGTCGCGTTCGCAGTCAGGCAGGGTTTGATCTAGCCCGGTTGGCATCAGCTGGTCAGCGGGGTACCGGCCGGGGGAAACCGACCCTCGGGTCGTGGCCGGAAAACCCCGCGCACGACATACCAGTGCAGTGGCACGATCTCGTCGGGGAAACACAACAAGGGGGAACAGACCGATGCATCCGAATGGTGGACGGCCCATGCCCGAAACCGAACCGATCACGAGCGGCACCGAGCCGGCGCCGCCACCGCCGCCGCCGACGACTGACCCGAACGGCGGGCGGCCGATGCCCGAAGGCAACACGGGCGCTCCTTAGCCACTACCCGCAGGTTGTCCCAAGACAGCCTATAGATCCAGGCGGCGAGCCGTCGGTGACCGGAATCCGGTACCGGCGGCTCGCCGTTTGGCTCTGCGGACAGATGACCCGCCCATCGGACCGGCGGCCGCCGCACCGTGGGGTCCGCGGGGGCCCGGCCCCCGCCGCAGCCATGACGGGCGAGCTGGCCAGCGCGCAGTTCGGCCGAGCCCGTTGCTCAGGTGCGGACCCAGCTCGTGACCAGGTCGTGCCCGTCGGCGGTGTGCACGTGCAGCCGGAGCAGCCCGGCCGGCACGCCGTCAGCGGTCACCACGCCATCGGCCAGCGCCACATCGTGCCGCAGCCCCGGTGTCTCCACCGTGGCCCGGGCGATGTCGGCGCCGGAGATCTGGGCGACCAGGTCGCGCATCGTCCCGCGCTGGGTGACCTGCAGTTCCACGGCGACCGGGCCGGTCTCGAAGGAGATCAGCCGGACCTCGCCATCGCCGCGGACCGCGATCAGGCCGGCCCGCTCGTCCGCCGAGTCACGGACCAGTTCGGCCAGCTCGGCGTCCAGCCGGCGCAGCGCGAACGCCGCCTGCCCGGCCGCGATGACGAAATCCGGCACCGGGTCGGCCTCGTCGGCCGCCTCCCGGAGCCGGTCCAGCAACCAGCCATCGTCAAGTGAGCTCACTGACGGGCCCCCGTTCCGCCGGCCTCGTCCGAGCCATTCAGCCCGGACTTGGCCAGTAGCTCGCGCAGTGTGACCAGGCAGCGCGCCCGGGTCGGGCCGATGCTGCCTACTGGCATGTCCAGCGCCTGCGAGATCTCGTGGTAGGCCTGTGGCATCGCGACGGCGATCCGCAGCAGCCGCTGGCAGCGCTCCGGCAACTGCCGGTACGCCCGCCAGAGCGTCGCGTTCCGCTCGCTCGTGATCAGCCGCGCCTCGACCGGCTCGGCCTCGGGGTCGACCAGTTCGAGCGTGGCGTCCTCGTCGACGGTCAGCCGCTCCCGGCCGGACCGGCGCAGCACCCGCAGGCACTCCCGGCGGGCGGTGGTGACCAGCCAGCCGACCAGGCGGGTCGGGTCCTCGATCCGGCTCAGGTGCTCCAGCAGCCGCAGCCAGGTGGTCTGCACCACGTCGGCCGCGTCGGCCTGGTCGAGCCGGTACGACCGGGCGACCGACCAGAGCAGCCGGGTGTGCTGGGCCACGAGCGCATTCCAGGCACGTTCGTCACCGGCGGCAGCTTGCGCTAGCAGCGCGCCGGTAGCACTGAACGTGTCGGTCATGGATCCCTCAGCGAGAGTTGTCGATCGGGCCCAGTGTGCCCGATCGACAAGGATCACGGACCCCCGCCCCATGAGACGACGTTAGGTCTCTTGGCGTCGGGCCGCATGGCGCAAGGGTGTACTTGTTTGGGCAACCTGCCTGCCTCAAGGTGCATCGCTGCCCGGCTGCCCCGGGTCCGGCCTGGTTGTCGGCCTGGTTACCGGCCCGTTGCCAGCCGGTGCCGACCCCCGTGACCGGTCTGCTCAGCCGCCCGGACGTACGCTCGGGGCGGGTGACCCGGGACGGGTGAGTCGTCGGGCGAGTCGGGCGAGTCGAGGCGGAAGGCAGCAGGCGGATGGCCATGGACATGACCCGCAAGCGCGAGATCGAGGACAAGGTCTACGGCGGCCAGCGGCTGTCCTACACCGACGGCGTCGACCTGTACGGGTGCGACGACCTGGCCTGGCTGGGTGGGCTGGCGCACCACGTCCGCACGGTCAAGAACGGCGACCGGGTCTTCTTCAACGTGAACCGGCACCTGAACCTGACCAACGTCTGCGCCGCGTCCTGCGCGTACTGCTCGTTCCAGCGCAAACCCGGGCAGAAGGACGCCTACACGATGCGGGTCGAGGAGGCCGTCGAGCTCGCCCGCGGGATGGAGCCGGACGGCATCACCGAGCTGCACATCGTCAACGGCCTGCACCCGACGCTGCCGTGGAAGTACTACCCGCGGGCGCTGCGCGAGCTGAAGGCGGCGCTGCCCGGGGTGGCGCTGAAGGCGTTCACCGCCACCGAGATCCACTGGTTCGAGGAGATCTCCGGGCTCGGTGCCGACGAGATCCTGGACGAGCTGATCGACGCCGGGCTGGAGTCGCTCACCGGCGGCGGCGCCGAGATCTTCGACTGGGACGTCCGCAAGCAGATCGTCGACCACAAGACGCACTGGGAGGACTGGTCGCGGATCCACCGGCTCGCGCACGCGAAGGGGCTGCGGACGCCGGCGACCATGTTGTACGGCCATATCGAGGAGCCGCGGCACCGGGTCGATCACGTACTGCGGCTGCGCGAGCTGCAGGACGAGACCGGCGGCTTCGTGGTGTTCATCCCGCTGCGCTTCCACAACGACAACAACCGGCTGTCGCACCTGCCGATGGCCACCCCGGCCGAGGCACTGACCACCTTCGCGGTGTCCCGGCTGCTGTTCGACAACGTCGAGCACGTCAAGTGCTTCTGGGTGATGCACGGGCTGTCCACCGCGCAGTTGGCGCTCACCTTCGGCGCCGACGATCTGGACGGTTCGGTGGTCGAATACAAGATCACCCACGACGCCGACGGCTACGGCACGCCGGACAAGATGACCCGCGACGACCTGCTCGACCTGATCCGGGACGCCGGCTTCCGGCCGGTCGAGCGGAACACCCGGTACCAGGTGCTGCGCGAGTACGACGGCCCGGACAGCACCCGCCGGGACCAGCCGCAACCCGTCTGGGCCTGATCGGTACCCGGCTTCCGGGGCCGGGGTTGCCAAGATGGTGCAAACTGGGTCAACCATGAACGAAGGTCAGCGTCCCGCCCGGCCCCGGTGGCTGCGCGTCGTCCGCGACGACGAGCCGGCCGCGCCCGACGCTGCCCCGGCCCCAGACTCCGCGGGTTCCGACGTCCCGCCGCCGTCCGGTACGGCTGCCATGCCGCCGGCCCCGACCGGGCCGGGCGCGGTCGTGCCGCCGGGCACGGGCGGGCCGGGCGCGGTCATGCCGGGCCCGGCGTCGATCGGCTGGTTGCCCCCGACCGGAGCTGTCGCCGGCCCTGCCGTCCCCGGCCCTGCCGCCCCCGGCCCGACAGACGGCGCCGCCGGGCCCGGCATGGCTGGCCCGGCTGTGCCCGGCACCGTTGGTCCGGCCTTCGCTGGCCCAGCTGGCTCGGCTGGCTCGGCTGGCTCGGCTGGCTCAGCTGGCTCAGCTGGCCCGGCTGGCTCAGCCGGCCCGGCTGGCTCAGCTGGCCCGGCTGGCTCAGCCGGCCTGGCCGGCTCAGCTGGCTTGCCCGTACCCGGCCTGGTCGGGCCCGGCGCGGCGGTGTCCGGCGCGGCGGGCGTTGGTTCGTCCGGAGCGGCCGGCGGCGCGTCGGGTGGCGCCGGGCCGGCCGACAGTCGGGCCGCGGGTGGCCCGTCCGCGGCGACCCTGCCGCGCGGTTGGCAGCTGCCGGCGCGGGCCCCGGAGTTGCCGCCGCCGACCCCGCCGGTCCAACCCGTCCCCGACCTCGTCGATCCGGCGGTTCCGGGCCCACCGCCCGGGCCCGGCCAGCCGGCGCCCGGTCCGGCCGACTGGCCTGCCGGCGTGGTGGCACCGGGCTGGCCTGCCGGCCCAGTGCCACCGCCGCAGCCAGGGCCGGCCCAGCCGCCGCCCGGTCCGGCGGCCGGCTGGCCCGGCGTCCCGGCTGGCCAGCCGCCGCTCGGGGGCGCACCACCGCTCGGGAGCGCGCCACGGCCGAGCGTGCCGCCGGCCCGGCCCAGCGGGTCGGCGGTGCGGCGGGGGGCCGGGTGGGTGGGCCGGGAGCTGGCGGAGCTGGCCGCTGTGGTGCTGGTCGGGACGGCGGCGGCCGGCGGGGCGGACGCGCTGGTCGGCCGGCTGGACGGCGGGCCGCCGGCATACCTGCTGCTGGTGCTCGCGCTGCCGTTCTGGGACCTGCTACCACGCCGGCTGCCGCCCCGGATCGGCGTGATGGCGCTGCTGGTGGCCGCGATCGGGACGGTCTGGTTCGGCGTCGCCATGCTGGCGCCGCAACCGTGGTGGCGGGCCGAGGTGGCGTTCGGGGCGAGCTGCGCGCTGGTCGGCGCCGGGCACGTGCTGCTGCTCGCCGCGCTCGGCCGGCGCCGTACGGTGGGCCGGTGAAGCCGTTCTTCCTCTACACCGCCGCGCGGACGGCGCTGCTGCTGGCGGTCGCGCTGGTGCTGTACGCGATCGGGCTCCGCGGCCTCCTGCTGGCCGCGTTCGCGGTGGTGGTGAGCCTGCCGCTGTCCTACCTGGTGCTGGCCCGGCAGCGGGTCGCGCTCGGCGTCCACCTGGAGCGGCGGGTGGCCGACCGCCGGGCCCGGGCCGCCAGCCTGCGGGCCCAACTCCGTGGCGACGAGCCACCCGGTGAGCCCGCAACCCCGCCGCCGGCCGGCGCCGCGCCCCCGCCGTCGACGGAATCGCCGGCCCAGCCCGCAAACTGACCCGGCGGACCGGTCCGGTCCAGTCCGGCCGGCCGGTCGGTCGTCCCGGCGGCCGGGTGAGCCCCGGGCGCGCGGCCGGGCCGGGCCGGACGTAGCGTGCTGAGCATGACCTCCGGACCCCGGGCCGACGCCGAGCGCCGGCCCCGGGTCGGTCACATCCAGTTCCTGAACTGCCTGCCGCTGTACTGGGGGCTGGTGCAGAGCAACGCGCTGCTGGACGTCGAGCTGACCAAGGACACCCCGGACCGGCTGGCCGACGCGCTGGTCGCCGGCCACCTCGACATCGGCCCGATCAGCCTGGTCGAGTACCTGCGGCACGCCGACGACCTGCTGCTGCTGCCGGATATCGCGGTCGGCAGCGACGGCCCGGTGCTGTCCTGCAACCTGGTCGCCCAGCGGCCGCTGGCCGAGCTGGACGGGGCACCGGTGGCGCTCGGCTCGACCAGCCGCACCACCGTGCTGCTGGCCCAGATGTGGCTGGCCGAGGTGCACCGGGTCCGGCCGCGCTACTACGGCTGCCCGCCGGACCTGGGCGCGATGATGCAGGAGGCCGCCGCAGCGGTGCTGATCGGCGACGCGGCGCTGCGGGCCACCTACGACGCGCCGTCCCGCGGGCTGACCGTGCACGACCTGGGCGCCGCCTGGCGGGACTGGACCGGGCTGCCGATGGTGTTCGCGGTCTGGGCCGCTCGCCGCGACTTCGCCGCCGCGCACCCGGGCCTGGTCAAGGACGTGCACGCGGCGTTCCTGGACAGCCGGGACCGAGCGCTGGCCGGCATCGACGAGGTCGCCGGGCAGGCCGCGCGCTGGGAGGTTTTCGACCCGGCCACGCTCGCCACCTACTTCCGCACGCTGGATTTCTCCCTCGGTAGCCGGCAGTTGGCCGGTCTGACCGAATTCGCCCGCCGGGCCGCCCGATACGGCGGGGTACCCACAGGCATCACGCCGGCCTTCGCCGACGTCTGAACCTGTAGACGGGGTTTCCCGTCTGTGACGTAGGGGCTGGTCCTGGAACGGGCTGCTGTTGCCTCACGTCGGAAACCCGGACCGGCCGGCGGGCGCCGCCGCATACTGCGAGTGGTGGGCCGCGGAGAGGAGCGGTGTCGGCGTGACCGAGGGCAGCACGCGCAGCGTGACCGCTCGGCTCGGCGCGGTAGCGGCGCCGGCGCCGGGTGACCCTGACCGCGTCGGCCGCTACCGGGTGCTCGGCCGGCTCGGCTCGGGCGGCATGGGCACGGTCTACCTGGCCCGGGCGGTGGACGACCCGACGGGCACCCCGGTGGCGATCAAGATCGTGCACCCGGACCTGTGCGCGGACGCCGAGTTCCGGGCCCGGTTCCGGGACGAGGTGTCGGCGGCCCGCCGGGTCGCCCCGTTCTGCACCGCCCGGGTGCTCGACGCCGACCCGGACGGCACCCCGCCCTACCTGGTCACCGAGTACGTCGACGGGCTGCCGCTGGGCCGGGTGGTGACCGACCGGGGCGCGCTGGATGCCTCCACCGTGCACGGCCTGGCGCTCGGCGTGGCCGCCGCGCTGACCGCGATCCACCGCGCCGGTCTGGTCCACCGGGACCTGAAACCGGCGAACGTGCTGCTGTCCCTGACCGGGCCGCGGGTGATCGACTTCGGCATCGCGCACGCGCTGGACTCGACCGCGCGGCTGACCATGGCCGGCACCGTGCTCGGTACCCCCGGCTGGATGGCGCCGGAGCAGTTCCAGGGCGGCCGGGTCGGCCCGGCCAGCGACGTGTTCAGCTGGGGCAGCCTGGTCGCGTACGCCGGCACCGGGCGGCAGCCCTGGGGGGACGAGGGCCCGCCGGCCGCCTTTGCCTACCGGATCATCCACGGCGAGCCGAACCTGTCCGGGCTGGCCGGCCCGGTCCGCCCGCTGGTCGAGGCCGCCCTGCACAAGGACCCGGCCCGCCGGCCGCAGGCCCGCGAACTGGTGCTTGCGCTGCTCACCACCGGCCCGGCGGCGAACATGGCCACCGGCCCGGCCGGCGTCCCGGATCCGACCGCCGCGGCCACCGCCGCCGCGACCCGCCTGCTGGCCAACGGCTGGGCCGCCCCCCGCCCGGCGGCCAACGGCCACCCCGGCGCGGGCGGTGGCGGTGCCGGCGCGGGTCAGCGTCCGGGCCACCCCGCCGGCTCCCGGCCGGTCAGCAACGGGCAGTCCCCCGGCCAGCGCCCGGTTGCCGGTGTCCCGGCGCCCGGCCTGCGGCCGGTGCCCGGCGCGGCGGGTCGGCCCGGGCCGTACCCGGCGGCGAGCGGCCGCCCGGCGCCGAACCCGCGTCCGGGCCCGCGGCCCGCAGCGGGCGTGGCCGGGCCGTACGGGCAGGTCGGACGGCCGGTGCCGCCGACCAAGGGGTACGGCCGGGCGCAGGGGCCGCGCCCAGCGCCGGTAGCACCGCCGACCAGGGCGTACGAGCCGGTGGTGATCGAGCCGACCGGCCAGGCCGGGGCGCAGCCGCCGCGGAAGGGGCGCAAGCGCGGCCGGAGCATCGGCGACCCGCCGCCCTGGCAGCCGTACGACCAGCGGGTGGCGGCGGCACCGCAGCGGCGCCGGCGGCGCTGGTACCGGCGCAAGCGGCTGCTGTTCCTGCTCGGCCTGCTGGTGCTGCTGGCCGCGGTCACCCGGGACCCACCCGGCTCGGCGGACTCGCAGCGCGGCGGCTCGGCCAGCGGTGCCCAGCCGGGCGGCACGGCCGGGCTGAACGTGCCGGTGCG
This sequence comes from uncultured Actinomycetota bacterium, assembly GCA_963714145.1. Lineage (GTDB taxonomy): Bacteria > Actinomycetota > Actinomycetes > Mycobacteriales > CADCTP01 > JBBWZH01. The sequence continues at coordinate 8,208,462 of OY970235.1, forward strand.
GGACGGCCAGCTGGAGTTCGTGGTCCGGTCCTGGCGGTGCGGGGTGAAGCAGATCGGCCGCGGCCCGCTGTCCCGCCGGGCCAAGGGCCAGTACTGCCTGGCCGGGGTGCAGGCCCGCAACATCGGCAAGCAGCCGCGCACCCTGACCGAGCTGTACGAGAAGGTGCGCGACACCGCCGGGCACCGCTACGGCGCCGACCTGCGCGGCCGGCTGTTCTTCCCGGACGAGTCGATCTGGGACCTGATCAGCCCGGGCGAGACGGTGGCCGGCACGCTCGCGTTCGACATCCCGGTCAGCGCTCAGGCCAGCGTGCTGGAGCTGCACGACGGCCCGATCTCCGGCGGCGCCATCGTCGCGCTCACCGCGGGGTGAGCCCGGCCACCGTCGGCGGTCGCGGGTCCGGGCGCGGTTACCCTGAGGCGGTGACCGAGCAGCGGAACGGTGTCGAGGCGGGCGTCGACCGGGAGATCCGGGAAATCCTGGACCGGGCCGCGGACGGTGGGCGGATCACCCCGGGCGAGGCGCTGCGGCTCTACACCCAGGCTCCGCTGCACGCGCTCGGTGTCGCGGCGGACACGGTGCGCCGCCGCCGCTATCCGGACAACATCGCCACTTACATCATCGACCGCAACATCAACTACACCAACGTCTGCGTGACCGCGTGCAAGTTCTGCGCGTTCTACCGGCCGCCGAAGCACGAGGAGGGCTGGACGCATCCGGTCGAGGAGATCCTGCGCCGGTGCGGCGAGGCGGTCGACCTGGGCGCGACGCAGATCATGCTGCAGGGCGGCCACTCCCCGGACCTCGGGATGGAGTGGTACGAGCAGACGTTCGCCGCGATCAAGGCGGCCTACCCGTCGCTGACCCTGCACTCGCTGGGCGGCTCCGAGGTGGTGCACATCGCCCGGACCTCCGGGCTGGACTTCCGGACCGTGATCGGCCGGCTGCACGCCGCCGGGCTCGACTCGTTCGCCGGAGCCGGCGCGGAGATCCTGGTCGGCCGGGCCCGGCACGCGATCGCGCCGCTCAAGGAGTCCGGCGAGATCTGGCTGCAGGTGATGGAGACCGCGCACGAGCTGGGGGTGGAGTCGACCGCGACGTTCATGATGGGCACCGGGGAGTCGAACGCGGAGCGGATCGAGCACCTGCGGATGATCCGCGACGTGCAGGACCGCACCGGCGGCTTCCGCTCGTTCATCCCGTGGACGTACCAGCCGGAGAACAACCACCTCAAGGGCCGCACCCAGGCCACCACGCTGGAGTACCTGCGGCTGGTCGCGGTGGCCCGGCTGTTCTTCGACAACGTGGCCCACCTGCAGGGCTCCTGGCTGACCACCGGAAAGGCCGCCGGCCAGCTCACCCTGCACTTCGGCGCGGACGACCTAGGCTCGGTCATGCTGGAGGAGAACGTGGTCTCCTCGGCCGGCGCCCGGCACCGCTCCAACCGCCTCGAGCTGATCAGCCTGATCCGCACCGCCGGCCGCATCCCGGCCCAGCGCGACACCCTCTACCGGCACCTCGCCGTGCACCGCACCCCGGCCGACGACCCCACCGACGACCGCGTCGTCTCGCACTTCTCGTCCACCGCGCTACCCCTCCTCAACGCCACCGCCTGATCGATATTCGCTGACAAAACAACCCCACGATCGATTAATATCGATCGCATGCTGTTTCAGTTACCAACTATCGGTCGCGCCGAGGAGCGCGCCCTCGGCCGCATCGAGGATCTCCGTACCGAGCTCCGGCACTACGTGGCCGAGCCGCGGCGGTGGTCCGGCATGCTCCGGCGGACCGCCCTGGCCCGGGCGATCCAGGGCTCGAACAGCATCGAGGGCTACCGGGTCGACCTGGACGACGCGCTGGCTGCGGTCGAGGGCGACGAGCCGCTGGACGCGCAGAGCGAGACCTGGGCTGCGGTGGTCGGCTACCGGAACGCGATGACCTACGTGCTGCAACTGGCGAACGACCCACACTTCTCGCTGGACGGGACGTTGCTGCGCAGCCTGCACTTCATGATGACCGGCTACGACCTACGCCGGAAACCGGGCCGCTGGCGGACCGGGCCGATCTACGTGCGCGACGACGCGACCGGCGAGACGGTGTACGAGGGCCCGGACGCCGAGGACGTACCCGCCTTGATCGGCGAACTGGTGGCCGACCTCGACCGGGACGGTGGCGGCGCGTCGGTCATCCTGCGGGCGGCGATGGCGCACCTCAATCTGGTGATGATCCACCCGTACAGCGACGGGAACGGGCGGATGGCGCGCGGTCTGCAGACGCTGATTCTCGCCCGGGAGGGCATCCTCGCGCCGCAGTTCTCCAGCGTCGAGGAGTATCTCGGCGCGAACACCGATGCGTACTACGCGGTGCTGGCCGAGGTCGGTGGCGGCCGCTGGCGGCCGGACCGGGACGCCCGGCCCTGGCTGCGGTTCATGCTGACCGCGCATTTCCGGCAGGCCACGACGCTGCTGCGACGGGTCCGCCAGGCCGAGGCGCTCTGGGTCCGGTTGGACGAGGTGGCCATCCGGGCCGGGTTGCCGGAGCGCACTGTCGCGGCGCTGTACGAGGCGGCGTGCGGTCGCCGGCTACGACGCAGCAGCTACCTGGCCATCGCGGAGCCGCCGGTGTCCGAGGCGGTAGCGACCCGGGATCTGCGCGCGCTGGTCGATGCGAAGCTGATCGAGGCCCGCGGCGAGAAGCGAGGCCGGTTCTACGTGGCGACCGAGGAGCTGGCGCGGCTGCGGGACCGATCCCGGCCGGCCAGGTCCGAGCTGGATGCTGACCCGTTCGCGCCGGCGCCGGGCGAGACGTTGTTCTGAGCGAGTGGTCGATGCCGTTGGGCTCAAGGCCGACAAAGCTGACCGGTGGACCGGCTGGTGGGGGGCGGGTGGTCGTGGGCGAGGATGGGGCGGTGAGGATGCATGTGGCGCCGGTCGTGCTGCCGGTCAGTGGTCCGCCGATCCGGGACGGGGCGGTGGTGGTCGACGGCGATCGGATCGCCTGGGTCGGACACCGTCCGGAGTGGACGGAGCCGGTCGGGAGCGGCGGGCCGGCTGAGGTTGTCGAGTGGCCCGGGGTGCTGGCGCCCGGGCTGGTGAACGCGCACTGCCACCTGCAGTACACGGCGTACGCGGACAAGTGCCAGCCCGGGGTGGACTTCCTGGACTGGATCGCCGGCTTCCCGGCCCGGAACGCCACCATGACCGAGGCCGACTGGCGGCAGTCCACTGTGGACGGCGTGGCGGCGCTGCTGGCCACCGGCACCACCGCGGTGGCCGACATCGCCGCCCACGCGGTCGTGGTGGACGTGCTGGCCGAGGCGGGCCTGGCCGGCATCAGCTACGTCGAGACGGTCGGTGTGGACGACGCCCGCTGGCCGGACCGGCGCGCGCGGCTGCTGTCCATTGTGGACAGGGAGAGTCCGCGGGCGGTCGGGATCAGCCCGCACACGCTCTACACGCTGGGCACCGCGGTGGTGCGGGACTGCGTGGCGCTGGCCCGCGACCGCGGCCTGCGGCTGCACCCGCACGCGGCCGAGTCGGCGTACGAGGTGGAGTACGTGGCGACCGGCACCGGTCCGTTCGCCGAGGCGAACCGGCGCTGGGGGCTCGCGATGGAACTGATCGCCAGTGGCGGCGCGGCCCGTACGCCGATCGCGGAGCTGGCCGCACTCGGCACGCTCGGCCCGGACAGCCACGTCGCGCACGGCGTGCATGCCGACGCCGCCGACCGGGCCACGCTGCGCGGCACCGGCACCGCGGTTACGCTCTGCCCGCGGTCGAACGTGACGCTCGGCGTCGGCGCGGCGCCGGTCGCGGCGTACCGGGCCGAGGGCAACCCGGTCGCGGTCGGCACCGACGGGCTGACCTCCGCACCGTCCCTGGACCTGCTCGCCGACCTGGCCGCGCTGCGCACGCTCGCGCTGCGGCAGGGCTCACCGGCCGAAGGTCTGGACCAGTGGCTGGTCGAGGCGGCCACCCTGGGTGGGGCCGGGGCGATGGGGCTGACCGACGTCGGTGTGCTGCGGCCGGGCGCCCGGGCCGACCTGGCCGCGTTCGATGTCCCGGTCGGGCCGGGCGACGACCCGTACCGGGCGCTGGTGCACGGCGCGGGCAGCTGTGCCGGCACCGTGCTCGGCGGCCGGATCATGGCCGGTGCCCCGGGTGCCGGGCCGGCCACGTGACCACTCCCGCACCGGCGACACCGGGTCCGCGCGGGTGGCGGGCGCGGGCATGAGCCGGGCCACGCTGCACAAGCAGCCGCGCGAGGTCGCCGCGATGTTCGACGGGGTGGCCCGCCGGTACGACCTGACCAACACGGTGCTGTCGTTCGGGCAGGACCGGTACTGGCGGCGGGCCACGAAGGCGGCGCTGCGGCCGGCACCGGGGGAGCGGGTGCTCGACCTGGCCGCCGGCACCGCGGTGTCCACAGTGGAGCTCGCGGCGGCTGGGGCGAGCGCGGTCGGCTGTGACTTCTCGCTCGGCATGCTGCGGGCCGGGCGCGGCCGGGGGGTTCCGCTGGTGGCCGGCGACGCGCTGCGGCTGCCGTTCGCCGACGCGTCGTTCGATGCGGTGACGATCTCGTTCGGGCTGCGCAACGTGGCCGACGTGGACACCGCGCTGGCCGAGCTGGCCCGGGTGACCCGGCCCGGTGGCCGGCTGGTCGTCTGCGAGTTCAGCCGGCCGACCTGGGCGCCGTTGCGGACCGTCTACCTGGGATACCTGATGCGCGCGCTGCCGGCGGTGGCCCGGCGGGTCTCGTCCAACCCGGACGCGTACGTCTACCTGGCCGAGTCGATCCGGGCCTGGCCGGGCCAGGCCGAGCTGGCCGCCCGGATCGGCGCCGCCGGCTGGCGGCAGGTCGGCTGGCGCGACCTCACCGGTGGGATCGTCGCGCTGCACCGGGCCACCCGCCCCTGAGCCTGACCAGCCCAGACACTTCCACCCCCCGGGGGACGGACGTAGCGGGATGCGCCATACACTTAACGCGCCCACTCGTGAAAGTGTTCACAAGCGAGCCGTCACGCTCACCGCCAGCACGGTTCACCGCTACCCCGGGAGGTCGTCATGACCAGCGGGACGAGGGCCGAGCAGTACGAGGCCGACGTGGTCGTCGTCGGAGCCGGCCCGGGTGGCGCAACCACTGCCTACCACCTGGCACAGGCCGGGCTGGACGTGCTGCTGCTGGAGAAGAGCCGGTTCCCGCGGGAGAAGGTGTGCGGCGACGGGCTCACCCCGCGGGCGGTGAAGAGCCTGATCGGGATGGGCATCGACGTCAGCGCGAGCGCCGGCTGGGTGCGCAACCGCGGGCTGCGGGTGATCGGCGGTGGCCGGCGGCTGGAGCTGCCCTGGCCGGAGCTGGCCAGCTACCCCGACTTCGGCCTGGTCCGGCCCCGGCTGGACCTGGACGAGATCCTGGTCCGGCAGGCCGAGAAGGCCGGCGCCCGGCTGCGCGAGGACACCGCAGTGACCGGCCCGGTGCTGGACCGGGACGGCCGGGTGATCGGGGTGAGCAGCAGGACCGCGACGTTCCGGGCCCCGGTGGTGGTGGCGGCCGACGGCGGCAGCGGCCGGCTGGCGCTCAGCCTCGGTATCGCCAAGCGGGACGACCGGCCGATGGGCGTCGCGGTGCGGCGGTACTACACCAGCCCGCGCACCCACGACGACTTCCTGGAGTCCTGGCTGGAGCTGTGGGACGGCGAGCGGCTGCTGCCCGGCTACGGCTGGATCTTCGGGGTCGGCGACGGCACCGCGAACGTGGGGCTGGGCATCCTGAACTCGTCCACCGCGTACGGGCACACCGACTACCGGCGGCTGCTGTCCAGCTGGCTGGGTGGGCTGCCGGCGGAGTGGGGCTTCGCCGAGCCGAACGCGGTCGGGCCGGTGCGTGGCGGTGGGCTGCCGATGGGGTTCAACCGGGTGCCGCACTACGCCCGCGGGCTGCTGCTGGTCGGGGACGCCGGCGGCGCGGTGAACCCGTTCAACGGCGAGGGCATCGCGTACGCCATGGAGACCGGCGAGTTGGCCGCCGAGTACGTGGCGCAGGCGCTGGCCCGGCCGTCCGGTCCGGGGCGGGAGCGGGCGCTGGAGGCCTACCGCGCCGCGTTGCGGGCCGAGTACGGCGGTTACTACCGGCTCGGTGGCGTGTTCGTGAAGCTGATCGGCAACCCGACCGTGATGAAGCTGGCCACCCGGTACGGGCTGCCCCGGCCGACGCTGATGCGGTTCGTCCTGAAGCTGCTGGCCAACCTCACCGACCCGCGCGGCGGTGACGCGATGGACCGCGTCATCACCGCGCTGACCAGACTCGCCCCCGCCGTATAGGCCGGTGGCGGCAACCAATAGCCTGCACAGCGCCGAGCCGCTGGTCCATCAAGCCGGCCGGCCAGCACCGCACGAGGAGGGATCAGCACCAAGATGCTCAGACCGTATCTCCCCATCGTCGTGCTGTTCGCGCTTGCCGCCGCGTTCGCCTTCTTCTCGGTCACCGCCGCGCCGTTCATCGGCCCGCGCCGGTACAACCGAGCGAAGTTGGACGCGTACGAATGCGGCATCGAGCCGACCCCGCAGCCGATTGGCCCGGGCCGGTTCCCGGTCAAGTTCTATCTGACCGCGATGCTGTTCATCGTTTTCGATATCGAGATCATCTTCCTGTACCCGTGGGCGGTCGCGAACAAGGCGCTCGGCATTCTCGGGTTGGTCGAGATGGTCCTGTTCATCGGCACCGTGCTGATCGCCTACGCGTATGTGTGGCGGCGCGGCGGGCTGGACTGGAACTAGCGGCGGGGCTGCGGGAGACACCGATGGGACTCGAAGAGAAGCTGCCGAGTGGGGTACTGCTCGTCGGCGTGGAGAAGCTGGTCAACTGGACCCGCAAGTCGTCGCTGTGGCCGGCCACGTTCGGGCTGGCCTGCTGCGCGATCGAGATGATGACCACCGGCGGGCCGCGGTACGACCTGGCCCGGTTCGGCATGGAGGTGTTCCGCGCCTCGCCGCGGCAGGCCGATCTGATGATCGTGGCCGGTCGGGTCAGCCAGAAGATGGCGCCGGTGCTGCGGCAGATCTACGACCAGATGGTGGAGCCGAAGTGGGTGCTGTCGATGGGCGTCTGCGCCTCGTCCGGCGGCATGTTCAACAACTACGCGATCGTCCAGGGCGTCGACCACGTAGTGCCGGTCGACATGTACCTGCCCGGCTGCCCACCGCGCCCGGAAATGCTGATCGACGCGATCCTCAAACTGCACGACAAGATCATGCATGAGCCGCTCGGCCCGCGTCGGGCAAAGCAACTCGCCGGCGCCGAGAAGCACGAACTGGTCGCGTCCTCGGTGCGGTACGGCAAATGACGGGGCCAGAGCCGCCCGAGTTGCCGGCCGGGCAGATCCAGCGGTTTCCGGCGCCGGACGAGGCCGGCCCGGGTGAGGTGCGGCACGGCGCGTTCGGGGTGGACGGCAGCGGCGACACGTCCGGTTTCGGCGGGCTGCAGCGCCGGCAGTTCGTGGAGCCGCCGGCCGAGCGCCCGTACGGCGGCTACTTCGACGACGTGGCCGACGCGCTGGAGGCCGCGCTGGGCGGCGCCGGGGTCAGCTATGGCGACGTGGTCACCAAGGTGGTGGTGGACCGCGGTGAGCTGACCTACCACGTCCGCCGGGAGCACCTGCTGGCGCTGTGCCGGCTGCTCCGCGACGACCACGCGCTGCGGTTCGAGCTGTGCTCCAGCGTGTCCGCAGTGGACTACCTCGGCACCCCGAACCGGCTGCACTCGGTCTACCACCTGACCTCGATGACCTACCGCCGCCGGATCCGGCTGGAGGTGTCGGTGTCCATTGAGGACCCGCACGTGCCGTCGGTGACCAGCGTCTACCCGACCGCCGACTGGCAGGAGCGGGAGGCCTGGGACATGTTCGGCATCGTCTACGACGGCCACCCGGCGCTGACCCGGATCCTGATGCCCGACGACTGGGACGGCCACCCGCAGCGGAAGGACTACCCGCTCGGCGGCGTCCCGATCGAGTACAAGGGCGCCGAGATTCCACCGCCGGAGCAGCGGAGGGCGTACTCATGACGACCGTCGACGACCCGTACGCGTCCGCGCGGGAGACCACCGAGGGGCCGGTCTACACGGTCACCGGCGGCGACTGGGAGAGCCTGCTCGCGTCCGGCGACCCGATCAGCGAGGAGCGGCTGGTCCTCAACATGGGCCCGCAGCACCCGTCCACGCACGGGGTGCTCCGGCTGGTGCTGGAGCTGGAAGGCGAGACGGTCACCCAGACCCGGCTGGTGATCGGCTACCTGCACACCGGCATCGAGAAGAACGCCGAGTACCGCACCTGGACGCAGGGCACCACGTTCGTCACCCGGATGGACTACCTCGCCCCGATCTTCAACGAGACCGCGTACTGCCTCGCGGTGGAGAAGCTGCTCGGCATCACCGCGCCGGAGCGCGCCACCACCCTGCGGGTGCTGCTGATGGAGCTGAACCGGGTCTCCTCGCACTGGGTCTGGCTGGCCACCGGCGGCATGGAGATCGGCGCGCTGACCGCGATGACCAACGGCTTCCGGGCCCGGGAGAAGTGCCTGGACCTGCTGGAGCTGATCACCGGCCTGCGGATGAACCACGCGTTCGTCCGGCCCGGCGGCCTCGCGCAGGACCTGCCGCCCGGCGCGGTGGAGCAGATCCGGGCCTGGATCCCGGAGATGTACCGGGAGATCGCCGACATGGAGGCGCTGCTCTCCGGTCAGCCGATCTGGAAGGCCCGCCTGAAGAACGTCGGCTACCTGGACGTGCAGGGCGCGCTGGCGCTCGGCGTGACCGGGCCGCTGCTGCGCTCGGCCGGGCTGGCCTGGGACCTGCGCAAGATCGAGCCGTACTGCGGCTACGAGGACTACAAGTTCGACGTCCCGACCTCGACGGACGGCGACTGCTGGGCCCGGTACGAGGTGCGGCTGGCCGAGATCCGCGAGTCGGTGCGGATCGTCGAGCAGGCGCTGGACCGGCTGGAGCCGGGCCCGGTCATGGTGGCCGACCGCAAGGTCGCCTGGCCGGCGCAGCTGGCGCTCGGCCCGGACGGTCTGGGCAACTCGCTGGACCACGTCAAGAAGATCATGGGCCAGTCCATGGAGGCGCTGATCCACCACTTCAAGCTGGTCACGGAGGGCTTCCGGGTGCCGCCCGGCCAGGTGTACGTGCCGATCGAGTCGCCCCGCGGCGAGCTCGGCTACCACCTGGTCTCCGACGGTGGCACCCGGCCGTTCCGGGTGCACGTCCGGGAGCCCTCGTTCATCAACCTGCAGGCCACGCCGGCGATGACGGAGGGCGCGCTGATCGCCGACGTCATCGCCGCCGTCGCCTCGATCGACCCGGTCATGGGTGGAGTGGACAGGTAGGCCGTGGCACTGACTGAGGACACCCGACTGCGCGCGCGGGAGATCGTCGGCCGCTACCCGAGGTCGCGGTCGGCGTTGCTGCCGATGCTGCACCTGGTGCAGGCGGAGGAGGGCTACGTCAGCCCGGACGGCATCGCGCTCTGCGCCGAGGAACTGGGCCTGACCAAGGCCGAGGTCGGCGCGGTGGCCACCTTCTACACCATGTACAAGCGCCGCCCGACCGGCGACTGGCTGGTCAGCGTCTGCACCAACACGGTCTGCGGGATGCTCGGCGGCGACGCGATCTACGCGTCGCTGTCCGAGCAGCTCGGCGTCCGGCACGACCAGACCACGCCGGACGGGACGATCACGCTGGAGCACGCCGAGTGCCTGGCCGCCTGCGACTACGCCCCGGTGGTCACGGTCAACTACGAGTTCTACGACAACCAGGACACCGAGTCGGCCACCGACCTGGTCAAGCAGCTGCGCGAAGGGTCGCGCCCGGCGCCGACCCGGGGCGCCCCGCTGTGCACGTTCAAGGAGATGTCCCGGCAGCTGGCCGGTTTCCGGGACGAGCGCGCGGACGCGGTCGGCGCCGGCCCGGCCGGCGAGCCGACGCTGGCCGGCGCCCGGTTCGCCGCGCAGCACCTGCAGACCGCGCCGGGCTACCCGGTGGAGACCCCGAACGGCCGGGCCGCCACACCGGCGGCGAAGCCGGCCGCGGTGCCGGCCACCAAGCCGGCCGCGCCGGTGGCGAAGCCGGCGGCACCGGTCAGCGCCGCGCCAGCGACGGCCCCGGCCAAGCCGGCCGCCACCGTGCCGCCTCCGGCGGCTCCACCCGCGCCGCCTCCGGCGGCTCCGGCCGTGCCGCCTCAGGCGGCGGCTTCAGCGACCTCGGCCACCCCGACGGCTCCTGCCCGCCCGGCCACCCCGGCCACTCCGGCGGCACCTGCCCGCCCGGCCACCCCGGCCACTCCGGCGGCACCTGCCCGCCCGGCCACGCCGGCGGCACCGGCCGGCCCGGCGGCATCGGCCAGGCCGGCGCCGCCGGAGCCGGGTAAGGAGGCCGCGGCCGACCCGGCCGCGAAACCGGCCGCCAAGCCGGCCGGCCGATCGGCCGCCAAGCCGACGGCGGGCCGGCCGACCGCGCGGCCGAGCGGCCGGCCGACCGCCCGGCGCGGCGGTGCCCGGCCCGGCAATCCGGCCGAGGCGGCCGGCGCCGGCCGGTCCCAGCCGAGCGCGCACGACGCACCGCTGTCCACTTCGGACTCCGATCCGGACAACGCCAGCGACCCCGCCGACGAGAAAGGAGACTGATCGGTGCCGCTCACCCCGGTGTTGACCAAGCGCTGGCTGTCGCCCGAGTCGTGGTCGCTGCGCAGGTACGAGCAACTGGAGGGCTACCGGGCGCTGCGCATCGCGCTCGGCCAGCACCCGGACCAGATCATCCAGCTGGTGAAGGATTCCGGCCTGCGCGGCCGCGGCGGCGCCGGCTTCCCGACCGGGCTGAAGTGGGGCTTCATCCCGCAGGGCGACGGCAAGCCGCACTATCTCGTCGTCAACGCGGACGAGGGCGAGCCCGGCACCTGCAAGGACGCCCCGCTGATGATGGCGGACCCGCATTCGCTGATCGAGGGCATGGTCATCGCGGCGTACGCGATCCGGTCCAACTTCGCCGCGATCTACGTACGCGGCGAGCTGGTGCACTGCCTGCGCCGGCTGCAGAACGCGGTGGCCGAGGCGTACGCGGCGGGGTACCTGGGCCGGAACATCCTCGGCTCCGGCTTCGACCTGGACATCGTCGTGCACAGTGGCGCCGGCGCGTACATCTGCGGCGAGGAGACCGCGCTGCTGGATTCGCTGGAGGGCTACCGCGGCCAGCCCCGGCTGCGCCCGCCGTTCCCCGCGGTGGCCGGCCTCTACGCCAGCCCGACCGTGGTGAACAACGTGGAGACGATCGCCAGCGTCCCGTTCATCGTGCTCGGCGGGGCGGACTGGTGGAAGTCGATGGGGTCCGAGCGCAGCCCGGGGCCGAAGATCTACTCGCTGTCCGGGCACGTCACCCGGCCCGGCCAGTACGAGGCCCCGCTCGGCACCACGCTGCGCGAGCTGCTGGAGCTGGCCGGCGGGGTGAAGGACGGCAAGGCGCTGAAGTTCTGGACCCCGGGCGGCTCGTCCACCCCGTTCATGACCGCCGACCACATGGACGTCCCGCTGGACTTCGACGAGGTGGCCAAGGCCGGCTCGCTGCTCGGCACGGCGGCGCTGATGATCTTCGATGAGACCGTGAACATCGTTCCGGCGGTGCTCCGGTTCACCGAGTTCTACGCGCACGAGTCCTGCGGCAAGTGCACGCCGTGCCGGGAGGGCACCTACTGGCTGGTGCAGATCCTGGAGCGGTTCAACGCCGGACACGGCACCGTCGAGGACTTCGACACCCTGCTGGACACCTGCGACAACATCTTCGGCCGGGCGTTCTGCGCGCTCGGCGACGGCGCCACCAGCCCGATCGTCAGCTCGATCAAGTACTTCAAGGACGACTACGTGGCCCTGCTGCCGGACTCCGAACGCGCCAAGCTCGACACCCGCGAGGCGGTGCCGGTATGAACTCACCCCACGAAACCGCTCCGCGCGCTGGCCGCGCTCCACGCTTGGCCACCCCACGAAAGCGCTCCGCGCGCTGGGCGCGCTGCACGCTTCCGCGGGGACCCCGGACCTTCCGCGGGGGCCCGGTATGACGGTCACGGCGGGCGGGTCCGCGCCGCCGGTGGCGCCGCCGGACAACCTGCTCACCGTCACGGTGGACGGGTTCGAGGTGCGGGTGCCGAAGGGGACGCTGATCATCCGGGCGGCCGAGCAGCTCGGCGTGCAGATCCCTCGGTTCTGCGACCACCCGCTGCTGGACCCGGTCGGCGCCTGCCGGCAGTGTCTGGTCGAGGTGGAGGGCCAGCGCAAGCCGGTCGCGTCCTGCACCACCACGGTCGCGGACGGGATGGTGGTGCGCACCCAGCTCACCTCGCCGGTGGCGGACAAGGCGCAGCAGGGCAACATGGAGATGCTGCTGATCAACCACCCGCTGGACTGCCCGATCTGCGACAAGGGCGGCGAGTGCCCGCTGCAGAACCAGGCGATGTCCAACGGCCGGGCCGACTCTCGGTTCGTGGAGGTCAAGCGCACCTACCCGAAGCCGATCGCGATCTCCAGCCAGGTGCTGCTGGACCGGGAGCGGTGCGTGCTGTGCGCCCGCTGCACCCGGTTCTCCCAGCAGGTGGCCGGCGACCCGTTCATCGAGCTGTTCGAGCGCGGCGCGCTGGAGCAGGTCGCGATCTACACCGACACCCCGTTCCAGTCCTACTTCTCCGGCAACACCGTGCAGATCTGCCCGGTGGGCGCGCTGACCGGGGCGGCGTACCGGTTCCGGGCCCGGCCGTTCGACCTGATGTCCACGCCGAGCGTCTGCGAGCACTGCGCGTCCGGCTGCGCGCAGCGCACCGACTGGCGGCGCGGCAAGGTGACCCGCCGGCTGGCCGCGGACGACCCGGCGGTGAACGAGGAGTGGAACTGCGACAAGGGCCGGTGGGCGTTCAAGTACGCGACCCAGGACGACCGGCTGACCACGCCGCTGGTCCGCGACGAGTCCGGTGAACTGGTCGCGACGTCCTGGACCGAGGCGCTGGAGCGGGCCGCGACCGGGCTGCGGGAGGCGGTCGGCGCCGGTGGCGTCGGCGTGCTGCCCGGCGGCCGGCTGACCCTGGAGGACGCGTACGCGTACGCGAAGTTCGCCCGGGTCGCTCTCGGGACCAACGACATCGACGCCCGGGCCCGCGCGCACTCGGCCGAGGAACTGGACTTCCTCGCCGCGCGGGTGGCCGGAGTGCCGCCGGCCGCCGGCGGGGTGACCTACGCCGACCTGGAGACCGCGCCGGCCGTGCTGCTGCTCGGGTTCGAGCCCGAGGAGGAGTCGCCGATCGTGTTCCTGCGGCTGCGCAAGGCGGCCCGCACGCACGGTACCCGGGTGTTCGCGCTGGCCGCGGTGCTGTCCGAGGGCGTGCGCAAGGCGTCCGGCACGCTGCTGCCGACCGTGCCGGGACAGGAGCCGGCGCTGCTGCGCCGGCTCACCGGGACGACCCGCGCGGACACGCCGGAGCTGCGCGCCGCGGCCGAGGCGCTGCGGGCGCCCGGCGCGGTGATCCTGGCCGGTGAGCGGCTGGCCGAGATCCCCGGCGCGCTGACCGGCGCGATCGCGCTGGCCACGCACACCGGCGCCCGGCTGGCCTGGGTGCCGCGGCGGGCCGGCGAGCGGGCCGCGGTGGACGCCGGCGCGCTGCCCACGCTGCTGCCCGGCGGCCGGCTGGTCACCGATGACGCCGCCCGGGCCGAGGTGGAGCGGGCCTGGGACGTCACGCTGCCGACCACGCCCGGCCGCGACCTGACCGGCATCCTGACCGCCGCCGCGACCGGGGCGCTGTCCGCGCTGCTGGTCGGCGGCGTCGACCCGGACGACCTGCCCGACCCGGCGCTGGCCCGCGAGGCGCTGGCCGGCGTCGGCTTCGTGATCAGCCTGGAGCTGAGCCGCTCGGCCGTGACCGACTACGCGGACGTGGTGCTGCCGGTCGCGGCGGCCGCGGAGAAGTCCGGCAGCTACGTCAACTGGGAGGGCCGGCGCCGTCCGTTCGGCACCACGCTCGTCGGTGCCACGGCGCTGCCGGACGGCCGGGTGCTGCACGCGCTGGCCGACGAGCTGGACGTGCGGCTGGCCCTGCCCACCGCGGCCGCCGCACTGTCCGAAGTGGACCTGCTCGGGGTCACCGAGCGGCCCCGGCCGGCCGGCCCGACGGTGCCGGCCGCCGGCGAGCCGACTGTCGCGAGTGGACAGGCGGTGCTGGCCAGCTGGCGGCTGCTGCTGGACAACGGATCGCTGCAGGACGGTGAGCCGAACCTGGCCGGCACCGCGAAGGCCACGGTCGCGCTGCTCTCCCCGGACACCGCCGCCGAGTTGGGCCTCGTCCCGGGTGACCCGCTGGCCGTGTCCACCGAGCGGGGCACGATCACGCTGCCGCTGCGGTTGGCCGACCTGCCCGACCGGGTGGTCTGGCTGCCGGCGAACTCGGCCGGTTCGACGGTCCGGGCCACCCTCGGTGCCGGCGCCGGCACGGTCGTCCAGTTGGCAGCCGGTGCTGCCGCGCCGGAAGGGGATGCCGAATGACCGCTCTGGCGGAGGCGCAGCCGCTGGACCAGTTCGGCAACGAGCCGTTCTGGGTGATCCTGATCAAGGTCGTCGCGGTCTTCGCGTTCCTGGTCGTGATGACGCTGTTCGCGATCTGGTTCGAGCGCCGGGTGGTGGCCCGGATGCAGAACCGGGTCGGCCCGAACCGGGTCGGTCCGGGCGGCGCGCTGCAGAGCCTGGCCGACGGCCTGAAGCTGGCCTTCAAGGAAGACCTCATGCCGGCGCTGGCGGACAAGCCGGTGTTCTTCCTGGCCCCGGTGCTGTCGGCGGTGCCGGCGTTCCTGGCGTTCTCGGTCATCCCGTTCGGCCCGACGGTGAGCATGTTCGGCCACCGCACGGCGCTGCAGTTGACCGACCTGCCGGTCGGCGTGCTGATCGTGTTCGCCTGCAGTTCGCTGGGCGTCTACGGCATCGTGCTGTCCGGCTGGGCGTCCGGCTCGACCTACCCGCTGCTCGGCGGGCTGCGCAGCGCCGCCCAGATGATCAGCTACGAGGTCGCGATGGGGCTCTCCTTCGTCGCGGTCTTCCTGTACGCCGGCACGATGTCGACGTCCGGCATCGTCGACGCGCAGCAGAAGCTCTGGTACGGGCTGCTGCTGCTGCCCTCGTTCCTGGTCTACCTGATAGCGGTGATCGGCGAGACCAACCGGGCCCCGTTCGACCTCCCGGAGGCCGAGTCGGAGCTGGTCGGCGGCTTCCACACCGAGTACTCGTCGCTGAAGTTCGCGCTGTTCTTCCTGGCCGAGTACATCAACATGGTCACCGTCTCGGCGCTGGCCACCACGCTGTTCCTGGGCGGCTGGCGGGCCCCCTGGCCGGTGTCCAGTCTGGCCCCGGGGCTGAACTCGGGCTGGTGGCCGCTGCTCTGGTTCACCATCAAGCTGCTGATCGCTCTGTTCGTCTTCGTCTGGCTGCGCGGCACGCTGCCCCGGCTGCGGTACGACCAGTTCATGCGGTTCGGCTGGAAGGTGCTGGTGCCGATCAGCCTGCTCTGGATCCTGGTCATCGGCGCGTTCAGCGTGTTGAACAACGAGGGCTACGGTGCCCGGGAGAAGATCCTGTACGTGGGGCTGCCGATCGCGGCGCTGCTGCTGATCGCCTCGATGTTCCTGCCGGAACGGACGATCGAGCCGCCGGAGGAGCCGGTGCCCGAGTCGCAGGGCGGCTACCCGGTGCCGCCGATGGACCTGCGCGTGCCGCCGACCCCGCGGATTCGGGTCCGCGCCGGAGCGTCCACAGTGGACCTCACCACGACAGTGGAAAGGGAGCCCGGCGATGCTTGATGCGGTCAAGGGCTTCGGCCTGACCTTCTCCACCATGTTCCGCAAGGTCGTCACCGTGAAGTACCCCGAGGTGATGAAGCCGACCGCGCCGCGCTACCACGGCCGGCACGTGCTGAACCGGCACCCGGACGGCCTGGAGAAGTGCGTCGGCTGCGAGCTCTGCGCCTGGGCCTGCCCGGCCGACGCGATCTACGTGGAGGGCGCGGACAACACCGAGCAGGCCCGGTTCTCCCCCGGCGAGCGGTACGGCGCGGTCTACCAGATCAACTACCTGCGCTGCATCTTCTGCGGCCTGTGCATCGAGGCCTGCCCGACCCGGGCGCTGACCATGTCGAACGAGTACGAGCTGGCCGACGACAACCGGCAGGACCTGATCTTCACCAAGGACAAGCTGCTCGCCCCGCTGCTGCCCGGGATGGAAGCGCCGCCGCACCCGATGCGCCTGGGCGACTCGGAGCAGGCGTACTACGTGGACGTCCCGGCCCGCACCACCCGCGCGGCCGACGCGCCGGGCAAGTCGGTGCCGGCCGACGACACGGCCCGGGCCGGCGCCCGGGTGAACGTCAGCGGCGAGGACTCCACGATCGGCTCCAGCGACGGAGGTGACCGGTGATCGGTGCGCTCGCCGCGGCTCCGGGCGCGGTACCCATCGCGGAGGCGGTGGTGTTCTGGATCATGGCCCCGCTCGCCCTCGGTGGCGCGCTGGGCATGGTGCTGGCCCGCAACGCGGTGCACTCGGCGCTGTTCCTGGTGCTCACCATGGGCTGTCTCGGCGTCTTCTACTTCGTCGAGCAGGGCCCGTTCATCGGCGTCGTGCAGATCATCGTCTACACCGGCGCCATCATGATCTTGTTCCTGTTCGTGATCATGCTGGTCGGCCGCGAGTCGAGCGATTCGCTGGTGGAGACGCTGCGCGGGCAACGGGTCGCCGCGATCCTGCTCGGCCTCGGGTTCGCCGGGCTGGCCGGCACCGCGATCGGCCGCTCGCTGGAGCACGCCACCCCGGCCGGGCTGACCTCGGTCAACGCCAACGGGCAGAACGTCGCCGCGATCGCCGAGAAGCTGTTCACCAACTACCTGTTCGCGTTCGAGCTCACCAGCGCGCTGCTGATCGTGGCCGCGGTCGGCGCGATGGTGCTGGCCCACGTCGAGCACGAGCCCGGCACCCGGCGCACCCAGCGCGAGCTGTCCCGGGAGCGGTTCCGCAGCGGCCGCCCGCAGCCGCTGCCCGGCCCGGGCGTCTTCGCCACCGGCGACTCGATCGCCACCCCGGCGCTGCTGCCGGACGGATCGATCGCGCCGGACAGCCTGTCCCGGCTGGTCGAGCCGCAGTTGCCGGCCGAGCCGGGCCTGCTGCCGGCGCTGCCGGACGGCGGTCAGGTCGACGCCGACGACGAGGTGCGGGCCCGGGTGGCCCGGGCCGAGGCCGGCACCGCGGCCAAGTCCCAGGCCAACGCGGCCGCCCGGGCCGAGGCGGGCGCCGCGGCCGACGCGGCGGCCGTCCGGGCCGAGGCTGACGTGACCTCCGGGAGCGAGTGGTGACCCCGACGTACTACCTCGTGCTGTCCGCGGCGCTGTTCACCATCGGCGCGGTCGGCGTGCTGGTCCGGCGGAACGCGATCGTCGTGTTCATGTGCATCGAGCTGATGCTGAACGCGGCGAACCTGACGCTGGTCACCTTCTCCCGGATCAACGGCACCCTGGACGGCCAGATCATGGCCTTCTTCGTCATGGTGGTGGCCGCCGCAGAGGTGGTCGTCGGGCTTGCGATCATCATGGCGATCTTCCGCACCCGCCGTTCGGCCTCGGTCGACGACGCCAACCTGCTGAAGTACTAAGAGGACCCGTGACGATCCTGATGTCCGGCCCGTCCGGCGCGGCCGGCGCGCTCGCTGAGGGCGCGGCGACCCCGCTCGCCGCCAGCGGAGCCGTCCAAAGTGGAGCCTGGCTGCTGGTGGCAGTGCCGCTGCTGTCGGCCGCGGTGCTGCTGCTCGGCGGCCGCCGGGCCGACAAGTGGGGCCACCTGCTCGGCGCGGCCGTCCCGGTCGTGCTGTTCGGCTACACCCTGCTGCTGTTCGCGTCCCTGCACGGGCTGGCCGGCGGCGAGCGGTCCCGCGACCTGCACCTGTTCTCCTGGATCCCGGTCGGCAGTTTCCAGGTGGACGCCGGGCTGCTGCTCGACCCGCTCTCGGTCACGTTCGCGCTGCTGATCACCGGCGTCGGTGGGTTGATCCACATCTACGCGATCGGCTACATGGCGAACGACCCGGGCCGGCGCCGGTTCTTCGGCTACTTCAACCTGTTCACCGCGGCGATGCTGCTGCTGGTGCTGGGCAACAGCTTCCTGTCCCTGTACGTCGGCTGGGAGGGCGTCGGCCTGGCCTCGTACCTGCTGATCGCGTTCTGGTACGAGCGGCCGGCGGCGGCCACCGCGGCGAAGAAGGCGTTCGTGGTGAACCGGATCGGCGACGCCGGCCTCTCGCTGGCCATCATGATCATGTTCGCCACCCTCGGCACGACCAGCTACGCGGGCGTGTTCAGCGGCGCCGCCGGGCTCGGCAGCGGCACCCTGCTGGCGATCACCCTGCTGCTGCTGCTCGGCGCCTGCGGCAAGTCCGGCCAGTTCCCGCTGCAGACCTGGTTGCCGGACGCGATGGAGGGCCCCACCCCGGTCTCCGCGCTGATCCACGCCGCCACCATGGTCACCGCCGGCGTGTACCTGATCGCCCGGTCCAGCCCGATCTTCAACCTGACCGAGGACGGCCGCACCGCGGTCGCCGTCGTCGGCGCGGTCACCCTGCTGCTCGGCTGCGTCATCGGCTGCGCCTACGACGACATCAAGAAGGTGCTGGCGTACTCGACGGTCAGCCAGATCGGTTACATGTTCCTGGCCGTGGGCCTCGGCCCCGGCGTGTACGCGATCGGCATCCTGCACCTGCTCGCGCACGGCTTCTTCAAGGCCGGCATGTTCCTCGGCGCCGGCTCGGTCATGCACGCGATGAACGACGAAGTGAACATGCGCCGGTTCGGCGGCCTGTGGCGGGTCATGCCGGTCACCTGGGCCACCTTCGGGGTCGGGTACCTCGCCATCATCGGCTGCCCGCCGTTCTCCGGGTTCTTCTCCAAGGACAAGATCATCGAGGCGGCCTACGACAAGGGCGGCACGTCCGGGGCGATCCTCGGTACCTGCGCGCTGCTCGGCGCCGGCATCACCGCGTTCTACATGACCCGGCTGTTCGTGATGACCTTCCACGGCAAGCGCCGCTGGGTGGACGGGGCGCACCCGCATGAATCGCCACCGGTGATGACCGCGCCGATGGTGCTGCTGGCCGTCGGCTCGGCCGCGGCCGGCGGGCTGATGGTGCTCGGCGGCGCGCTGCAGCACTGGCTCACCCCGGCGGTCGGCGAGTCGGTCGAGGTCGGCGCGCACACGATCGAGCCGATCGTGGTCACCCTGCTCACCCTGCTCGTGGTCATCGGCGGGGTGGCCGGCGGGATCGTGGCGTTCGGGCTGCGGCCGGTGCCGGTGACCGCGCCGGTGGCGGTCTCCCCGCTGACCACGGCGGCCCGCCGCGACCTCTACTTCAACGCGATCAACGAGTCGGTGCTGATGCGGCCCGGGCAGTGGCTGACCCGGATGCTGGTCTTCCTGGACGCCCGCGGCGTGGACGGCGTGGTCAACGGGGTCTCCGCGCTGTTCGGCGGTGGCTCGGGCCGGCTGCGCCGGCTGCAGACCGGGTTCGTGCGCTCTTACGCCCTATCCATGCTCGGTGGCGCGGTGGCCCTGCTGGCCGCGCTGCTGGCGGTGAGGTTCAGATGATCATCCTGATTATGGGTCTGATCCCGTTGGTCGGATCCATCGTGGTCGGCGCGCTGCCGGCGTCCCGGGTGCTGCTGGCCAAGCAGATCACCCTGGCCGCGTCGATCGCCACGCTCGGTGTCGCGATCGGGATGGGCGTCGCGTTCGAGGCCAACTCCGCCGAGCGGTTCCAGTTCACCCTGTCCACCGAGTGGATCCGCTCGTTCGGGTCCAGCTTCGCGCTCGGCGTGGACGGCATCGCGCTGGTGCTGATCGCGCTGGTCGCCGTGCTGGTGCCGGCGGTGGTGCTCGCGTCCTGGCACGAACAGGCGCCCGGTCAGCGCTCGCCGAAGGTGTTCTTCGCGCTGCTGCTGCTGCTCGAGGTCATGCTGATCGGCGTCTTCTCGGCCACCGACGTGCTGCTGTTCTACGTCTTCTTCGAGGCCATGCTGGTGCCGATGTACTTCCTGATCGGCAGCTTCGGCGGGCCGCGCCGGCAGTACGCGGCGGTCAAGTTCTTCCTCTACAGCCTGCTCGGCGGCCTGCTGATGCTGGCCGCGGTGATCGGGCTGTACGTCTCGGCCGGCAAGGGCACGTTCGCGTTCGAGTCGCTGATCGGCGCGATCAGCGACTCGAACACGCAGAAGCTGCTGTTCCTCGGCTTCTTCATCGCGTTCGCGATCAAGGCGCCGCTGGTGCCGTTCCACACCTGGCTGCCGGACGCCGGCGCCGAGGCCCCGATCGGCGGCGCCGCGCTGCTGGTCGGCGTGCTGGACAAGGTCGGCACGTTCGGCTTCATCCGGTACTGCCTGCCGCTGTTCCCGGACGCCTCGCGCTACTTCGCCCCGATGGTGCTGGTGCTGTCGGTGATCGGCATCCTGTACGCGGCCCTGCTCGCGATGGGCCAGCAGGACATGAAGCGGCTGGTCGCGTACACCTCGATCGCGCACTTCGGCTTCATCGGGCTGGGCATCTTCGCGTTCACCACCCAGGGCATGTCCGGCGCGGTGTTCTACATGGTCAACCACGGCCTCTCCACCGGCGCGCTGTTCCTGGTGATCGGGGTGCTGATCGCGCGCGGCGGCAGCCGGATGGTGGCCGACTACGGCGGGGTGGCCAAGGTCGCGCCGATGCTCGGCGGGGTGTTCCTGCTGGCCGGCCTCTCCTCGCTGGCGCTGCCCGGGATGTCCACCTTCATCAGCGAGTTCCTGGTGCTGGTCGGCACGTTCACCCGGCACAAGGCGTACGCCGCGGTGGCCACCGTCGGCATCATCTTCGCCGCCATCTACATCCTGCAGCTGGTGCAGCGGACCATGCACGGCCCGGCGATCGAGAAGGTGAAGGCGTTCAAGGACCTCAGCGGCCGGGAGGCCTGGGCGCTGGCCCCGCTGCTGGCCCTGGTGATCTTCCTGGGCATCTACCCGAAGCCGGTGCTGGACGTGATCACGCCGGCGGTGCAGCGCACCATGCAGGACGCCCACCAGAGTGATCCGGCGCCGACCGTCGGCGTCACCGCGGAACAGAAGGCAGGGAACCGGTGATCACGGTCCTGGCGGAGAGCACGGTCACCGCGCCGTCCATCTCGTACAAGGGGCTGTCGCCGATCCTGATCGTGCTCGGCGCGGCCTGCGTCGGCGTGCTGATCGAGGCGCTGCTGCCGCGCGCCGCGCGCTGGGGCGCGCAGTTGGTCGTGTCCGTCGGCGGGCTGGGCGCGGCGCTGCTCGCGGTGGTGCTGCTGGCCGGCCGGAGCACCACGACCGCGGCCGGCGCGATCGCCATCGACGGCCCCGGCCTCTTCCTGCAGGGCACCCTGCTGGTGCTCGGCCTGCTGTCGATGCTGCTGCTGGCCGAGCGCTCGCTGGACGTCGGCGGCGGCGCGTTCGTCGCGCAGGCCGCGGTGGTCGCCGGCAGCCCGGCCGACCAGGCCCAGCTCACCTCGAAGCGGGCGCAGACCGAATACTTCCCGCTGGCCATGTTCTCGCTCAGCGGCATGCTGGTGTTCGTCGCGGCGAACAACCTGCTGCTGATGTTCGTCGCGCTCGAGGTGCTCTCGCTGCCGCTGTACCTGCTGGCCGGGCTGGCCCGGCGGCGCCGCCTGCTGTCCCAGGAGGCGGCGGTCAAGTACTTCCTGCTCGGCGCGTTCGCCTCCGCGTTCTTCATCTACGGCGTCGCCCTGCTGTACGGGTACGCCGGCACGGTGAACCTGGCCGACATCGCGCGCGCCGCCGGCAGCACCCCGGACCGCAGCGACACGCTGCTGTTCGCCGGCCTCGGGCTGGTGCTGATCGGGCTGCTGTTCAAGGGCGGCGTCGCGCCGTTCCACGCCTGGACCCCGGACGTGTACCAGGGCTCACCGACCCCGGTCACCGCGTTCATGGGCGCCTGCACCAAGGTGGCCGCGTTCGGCGCGATCGTCCGGGTGCTGGACATCGGCTTCATCAGCACCCAGTGGGACTGGCGGCCGCTGCTGTGGGGCATCGCGATCATCACGATGCTGGTCGGCGCGATCCTCGGGCTGACCCAGACCGACGTGAAGCGGATGCTGGCCTACTCGTCCATCGCGCACGCCGGCTTCCTGCTGATCGGGCTGATCTCGCAGGACCGGCCGGGGCTGGCCGCCACCCTGTTCTACCTGCTCAGCTACGGCTTCACCACGGTCGGCGCGTTCGCCGTGATCACCCTGGTGCGGGACGCCGAGGGCGAGGCCACCCACCTGTCCCAGTGGTCCGGGCTGGCCCGCCGCTCGCCGCTGCTGGCCGCGGTGTTCACGCTGTTCCTGCTCGCGCTCGCCGGCATCCCGCTGACCAGTGGCTTCACCGGCAAGTTCGTGGTGTTCCGGGCCGCGTACCACACCGCCGGGCCACTGGTCGTGATCGCGCTGCTGGCCAGCGCCGTGGCCGCGTTCTTCTACCTGCGCATCGTGGTCCTGATGTACTTCTCCGAGCCGGCCGAGAACGGGCCGACGATCGCGCTGCCGAGCCCGCTGACCACGGTCGCGCTCACCGTCGGCGCGGCCGCCACGCTGGTGCTCGGCATCGTCCCGCAGGCCGTGCTGGACCTGACCGATCACGCCGCACTCTTCGCCCAAGCGGTCACCTAACCGATGGGCGGCGGGCAGTGATGGTGTCACCGGCTTCGGGGTTGACCGGCCTGGAGTTGGCCGACCCGGCGCTGGCCGACTCGATCCAGTCCGGGCTGGACCGGGTCGAGAAGCTGCTGCGCGAGTCGGTCCGCAGCGACTTCGACTTCGTCGAGCAGACCGCGCGGCACCTGGTGGACGCCGGCGGCAAGCGGTTCCGGCCGCTGCTCACCCTGCTCACCGCGCACCTGGGTGACCCGCAGGCGCCGGGCGTGATCGAGTCGGCCGCGGTGGTCGAGCTGACCCACATGGCCACGCTCTACCACGACGACGTGATGGACGAGGCCGGCGTCCGCCGCGGCGCGGTCTCGGTGAACGCCCGGTGGAGCAACACGATCGCGATCCTCACCGGCGACTACCTGTTCGCCCGCGCCTCCGCCCTGCTCGCCGACCTCGGCCCGGAAGCGGTCCGGATCCAGGCCCGGACGTTCAGCCGGCTGGTCACCGGGCAGATCCGGGAGACCGGCGGCACCCCGGACGGGGCCGACCCGGTCGAGCACCACCTGCTCGTGCTGGCCGAGAAGACCGGCTCGCTGATCGCCGCGTCGACCCGGTTCGGTGCCATGTTCGGCGGCGTGGACCCGGGCCAGGTGGACCTGCTGCAGGAGTACGGCGAGCTGATCGGGATCGCCTTCCAGCTCTCCGACGACCTGCTGGACGTGGCCTCGGACAGTGCCGAGTCGGGCAAGACGCCGGGCACCGACCTGCGCGAGGGCATCCGCACCCTGCCGGTGTTGTACGCGCTGCGGGCCGACCGGGCCGTCTCGCCCGACCCGGCGGCGGACCGGCTGCGCGCCCTGCTGGCCGGCCCGATCACCGACGACAGCACGCTGGCCGAGGCGCTCGGGCTGCTGCGCCGCTCGCCGGCGATGCGGGAGGCGCGCGCCGTGCTGGGCCGGTACGCCGACCGGGCCCGGGCGCTACTGGCCAACCTGCCGGACGTACCGGCCCGGGCCGCGCTCGCCACGCTGGCCGACTACGTGGTCGCCCGCACCGGCTGAGGCCGCCGGACCCGCTGTCGGGGCCCGCCGCCGAGGCTTCCCCGGCTGGGCCGACCCGTCCGGGCCGCTCGGGCCCGCTCCGGGGCCTCGGCACCCGGCGCCGCGGCCGCTCCGGGCCGCGGGCGGGGTGTCAGCCGGAGCCGCCGCTCTTGCCGCTGCCGCTGCTCCCGCTGCCGCTGTTGCCGCCGCCGTGGTCGTCCCCGCCGTCTCCGCCACCGCCACCGGTGAGCTCGCGCTCGGCGGCGGACCAGTGCGGCGTGCCGTTGGTGCAGCGGATGGTGAGGTCGGTGCGGTGCGTCGCGCTCTGGAACCGCACCTCGCCACTGCCGCTGTCGTCCGGGTCACTGTGGTAGCCCAGCTGCGGGGTCATGTTCAGGTACACCGGGCCGGTGCCGGCGCAGTGGAACGTGACCGAGCCACCGGTCCCGAAGGCCCGGACCGGTGCGCCGCCCGCGCTTGTGCCGGTTGCCGCCCCGCCGGGCCCGGATGAGCCGGGCGTGCCGCTCCGCGGCGGATGGCCGCTGGGGGTACCGGTCGGGCTGGCCGAGCGGCGCGCGGTCGGTTGCGGGCTCGGCGTACCGGTGCCGGCCACCCCGAGCGGGTCGGTGTCCGGATGGATGGCCGCGTGCGGCGGGGCGTGCGCCTCCGGCACAGCGGACGTGGCCAGCGTGACCGCGGACCAGGACACGGCCGAGGCGGCCGCCGCGGCGGCCAGCCAGCCAGCCGTCACCAACAGTCCGGTTCGCACCGTGCCAGTCTCCCGGCTGCCCGGACGGCGCGCACTAACTGGAGGCTAAGCCGCCGGCAACCGCGGTTGGGCCGACGTATCGTCAGCGGCGTGCCAGTCGTGCTGCTGATCGAGGATGATCCGGCGATCCGGGTCGCACTGCAGCGGGCACTGATCCGGCGTGGCCACGAGGTGCGGGTGGCTGGCGACGCGATGACCGGGCTGGCCGCGGTCGTCGACGCGGCGCCGGACGTGGTCGTGCTCGACCTGGGGCTGCCCGACATCGACGGGGTGCAGGTGCTCGGCATGGTCCGCGGGGTCAGCTCGGTGCCGGTGATCATCGCGACCGCCCGGGACGACGAGCGGGAGATGGTCCGGGTGCTCGACCGCGGCGCCGACGACTACGTGGTGAAACCGTTCTCGGCCGAGCAGCTCGACGCCCGGATCCGGGCCGTGCTGCGCCGCTCCCGCACCGACGAGCCGGAGCGGATGCTGACCGTCGGCGGTCTGGCGATCGACCGCGGGGCCCGCGAGGTCAGCCTGGACGGCGCGCCACTGGACCTCACCCGGATGGAGTTCGACCTGCTCGCCTACCTCGCCGCCCGGGTCGGCCGGGTGGTCAGCAAGCGGCAGTTGATGGCCGACGTCTGGCGGCAGCCGTACGGCGGCGCGGACAAGACCGTCGACGTGCACCTGTCCTGGCTGCGCCGCAAGCTGGGCGAGACCGCGGCCGAGCCGCGCTACCTGCTCTCGGTGCGTGGGGTAGGGGTCAAAATGGTCGAGCCGGCCGGATGACCCGGCGGATCCTGCTGCTCAGCACCGCGGCCACCGCGCTGGTGGTGATCGCGTTCCTGGTGCCGATGCTCTACCTGATCCGGGACGTGACGCATGCCCGGGCCGAGGCCGCGGCCACCGTCGAGGCGCAGTCCATCGCGGCCCAGATCGGCATCGTCGGGGACGGCCCGCTGCTGCTCAGCGTGGACGGCCTGAACAGCAACAACGACCGGCGCACCACGGTCTTCCTGCCCGGCCGGCAGCTCGGCGCGACCGCCGAGCGGGACAGCGACGTGATCGAAGCGGCCGCCAGCGGGGAGTCGTTCACCGCGGATGAAACCGGCGGCTGGGCGGTGCTGGTGCCGGTCCGGTTGGCCGACGGCAGCCGGGCGGTGGTCCGGACGTTCGTGCCGGCCGAGGCGCTCAACCGGGGTGTCGGCGCGGCCTGGCGGGCGCTGCTGCTGCTCGGCGCCGGGCTGCTGCTGCTGGCCGGGCTGGTCGCCGCGCTGCTCGGCCGGTCGCTGGTACGGCCGCTGCTCGCGGTCGCCGGCATCGCGAACACGCTGCGCCGGGGCGACCTGACCGCGCGCGCCACCGTGGCCGGTCCGCCCGAAGTGAAGCTGATCGCCAAGGCGCTGAACCGGCTGGCCGACCGGATCGCCGAGCTGGTGCAGGCCGAGCGGGAGTCCGCGGCGGACCTCTCGCACCGGCTGCGCACCCCGCTGACCGCGCTCCGGCTGGACGCCGAGGCACTGCCCAAGTCGGACGACGCCGAGCGGCTGGTGTCCGATGTGGACGCTCTGGAGCGGATGGTCACGCACATCATCACCGAGGCCCGGCGGCCCTGCTCGCACGGCGAGGCGGACCTGGTCGCCGTGGTCGGCGAGCGGGTGGCGTTCTGGTCGGCGCTGGCCGAGGAGCAGGACCGGTCGGTGCGGACCGTGCTGCCCGACGGCCCGCTGCCCGTGCCGGTACCGCCGGACACCCTGATCGCCGCCGTGGACGCCCTGCTCGGCAACGTGTTCGCGCACACCGCGGTCGGCGTCGGCTTCGCGGTCACCGTGCGGGCCGCGCCGGTGCCGACGCTGGTCGTGCAGGACGCCGGCCCGGGCATCGCCGACCCGGACCTGCTCGCCCGCGGCCGGTCCGCCGGCACCTCCACCGGGCTGGGCCTGGACATCGTCCGGCGCACCGCCGAGGACACCGGCGGCCGGCTGGAGCTGTCCACCGCCGACCCGCACGGCCTGCGCGCGATCGTCTCGCTCGGCCCGGCACCGCAGCCGGCCCCCGGCCGGCAATAGCAACGGGCCGGTGGGAATGCCCACCGGCCCGATCCGGATCCGTGCTGTCAGTGGTGGCCGGCCGGGTCGTCCGCGCCGCCGCCATGGCCGCTCCCGCCGTTGTCGTCGCCGGCGTCGTGCCCGCTGCCGTCATCCCCGGACGGGCCGGAGTTGTCGGTGCCGGACGGGCCGGAGCTGTCGTCCGTGGACGGGCCGGAGTTGTCGGTGCCGGAGCTGCCCGGGCCGCTGTTGTCCGTGCCGCCGCCGTTCGCCGGCGTGCTCGGGCCGCGGTTGCCGGCGTCGCCGCGGTTGCGGTTGTTGTCGTCGCCGGGCTCCGGCTGGTGCCGGGCCTCGGTCTCGCCCTCGGCCACCCGGCCGCGGGCCTCCGGCTCGTGCCTGGCCGCTTCACCCTCGGCCACCCGGCCGCGGGCCTCCGGCTCGTGCCTGGCCGCCTCACCCTCGGCGACCCGGCCGCGGGCTTCCGGCTCGTGGCGTGCCGCTTCGCCTTCGGCTACCCGGCCACGGGCTTCCGGCTCGTGCCGGACGTCGGTGCTGTTGCCGGCTGGCTTGCTGG
Source organism: uncultured Actinomycetota bacterium (assembly GCA_963714145.1). Taxonomy (GTDB): domain Bacteria; phylum Actinomycetota; class Actinomycetes; order Mycobacteriales; family CADCTP01; genus JBBWZH01. Next base: position 8,235,632 of record OY970235.1, read on the forward strand.
TGGGCTCGGTCGCCCCGGCCAGCCCGGCGTACGCGGTCGCGCCGCCGGCGCCGACGGCCCCTGCCACAGCGGCCGCGGCGGTCCAGGTTTTCCATGATCGCATCTGTATTTCCTCCTCATCGGGTTCGAGGAAGAGCGTCCGTCCGGGCCGTCTATCACCACATCAGGTGACCCTCAAGACCGGCCTAAGCATTCGGGCCCATCCGTTAGGGCAGGCTGCGGGCGTGCCCAGTGACTGCGTGTTCTGCCGGATCGTCGCCCGGACGGCGCCGGCCAGCGTGGCGTACGAGGATGCGACGGCCGTCGCGTTCCTCGACATCCGGCCGCTCACCCCCGGCCACCTGCTGGTGGTGCCGCGCCAGCACGCCGCCAGCCTGGCCGAGCTGGACCCGGCCGACGGCGGCCACCTGTTCCAGGTGGGGCAGCGGCTGGCCGCCGCGGTCCGGCGGAGCGGGGCGCGCTGCGAGGGGGTCAACTTCTTCCTGGCCGACGGGGTGGCTGCCGGGCAGGAGGTGTTCCACGTCCACCTGCACGTGCTGCCCCGGTTCCGCGGCGACGGGTTCCGGCTGCGGGCCAACTTCGGCAGCCCGTCCCGCCCGGATCTGGACCGGCAGGCCGCCGCCGTCCGCGCCGCCCTGGCCCCACCCGAGGTGGACGGGTAGCTACGACAGCCAGGTGCCGAGCGCCGGCGGGTCGGTGAGCACGTCGCTGACCGCGCCGGGGCGGCCGATCAGCCAGGCGGTCAGCGCCCAGGACGGGCCGCGCACCAGTACCGGCGCGCCGCTGCCGGCGGTCCAGCGGGCGCCGGAGTCGGTCGCCTCCAGTTCGACCGCGGTGCCGGCCGGCAGCCGCGGCCCGAGCCGGTCCGGGTCGGCCAGCGAGGGAAGCAGCGGCGCGACGAACGCGGCCGGCCAGTCGGCCGGGCCGTAGCCGATCGCCAGATCCATCCAGTGGATCTCCACCTCGCGCCACCGGCTGGCCACCAGCGCCCGGGTCGTCGAGCGGCCGGTCCGGGTGATCCCCTCGACCTCCCAGCCGGTGTCCGGCAGTTGGGCCCAGGTCTGGTCCAGCCGGTCGGCGGTGTCCCGGACGTCGGCCAGTAGCTGGGCGGCGTCGCGGCCGGCGCCGGCCTCGATCGCGGCGTCCCGGGCCGGCTCACCGCCCGGGTACATCAGCGCCGACTCGCCGCGGCTGGCGCCCTCGGTCACCCGCCAGATCCCGTCCGCGTTGCGGGCCAGGTGGGTCAGCACGTGCGCCCGGCTCCAGCCGGGCAGCAGCGAGGGGCCGCGGAGCACCTCGGCCGGCCAGTCCAGCCCGTAGAGGGCCTTGACCAACCGCTCGGTGGACGATCGGACCTGGCTCAGCCGCTGTTCCATCTCCGCTGGTGGCACCCGGTCATTCTGCCCCGCCCAGGTCCGCCCCGACCGCCGCGCCCCCCGCGGCCCGGGCCCCGGACGTGGCGCGGCCCCACCCGGCGTACCGGGTGGGGCCGCTATTGCCCAGCCGCGGGGAGTCGGTGGGCGGGTTCCGGGCCGGATCAGCCCTCGACGACGAGGGTTCCGGTGCCGGTCATGTTCGCGTGCAGCGAGCAGCTGAACTTGTACGTCCCGGCCTTGGTGGGGGCGGTGAACGTGGCGGACTGGTTCTGGTCCAGCGTGTCGGTCTTGAAGCCGCCGTTGTCGTCGGCAACCACGTCGTGCGGGGCCGAGTCCTTGTTCGTCACCGTGATCGTGGCGCCCGGCTTGACCGTCAGCGGCTGGCCGAACTGGAAGTTCTGGATGGTGATCGTGCCGGTGCTGGCGGCCGTGCCGCCGCCGCTGTCGGAGCTGGCCGGCGGGGTGGTCGCGGCACTGTCCGTCGTGGTGGTCGCGGCCGGGGGGTTGTTACTAAGGGTGTCGCTGCTGTCATCTTTGGAGGAACACGCAGCTACGGCGAGGGCGACGAACGCGCCCACGGCTGCGATTCGCAGTGATCTCATCATGGACGGCTATACGAACCGGCTCCCGACCCGGTTCACTGGCCATCGAAAAAGATGCCGGCCGGCTTGAACCGATCGCCGGTAGAAAACGTGAAGTTGTCGTGGAAAGGGGTGGTCACGCTGTCCGCAGGGAGCTCTCCGGGGCGGTCGGAGGCGCAGCTGATGCGAGCGCTGCACGACGAGCACGCGCCGGCGCTCTGGGCCTACGCGCTGCGGCTGACCGGCGGCGACCACGGCCGGGCACAGGACGCGGTGCAGGAGGCCCTGTTGCGGGCGTGGCGTCACCCCGAGGTGCTGGACCCCAGCACCGGTTCGCCCCGATCCTGGCTGTTCACCACCGTCCGAAATGTCGTGATCGATGAGTGGCGGGCGCGTACGGTGCGTCCCGAAGTGGTCACCGACCGGCTGCCGGAAACACCCGGGCCGGACGACGCGGACACTGCGATCCAAGGCTGGCTACTCGCGGACGCACTGCGTCAACTCAGTCCGGCACACCGGGAGGTGATCGTGGAAACGTATTACCGTGGATCGTCGGTAGCCGAGGCTGCGGAGCGCCTCGGGGTTCCGCCGGGCACGGTGAAATCCCGTACGTACTACGCGCTCCGCGCCCTGAAGCTTGCCCTCGAGGAAAGGGGGGTGACGGCATGACTGACCAGTTCACCTTCGATGCCGCCCCCTATGTGTTGGGTGCGCTCTCGCCCGAGGAGCGGCAGATCTTCGAGTCGCATCTGGCCGAGTGCCCGGCCTGTGAGAGCGCGGTGCGGGAGTTCGCCGGGCTGCCCGGGCTGCTGTCCCGGCTGCCGGCGGACGAGGTCGCCAGCGCCCTGCAGGGCGATCCGGAGCCGCCGGCGACGTTGCTGCCGGCGCTGCAGTTCGCCGTCCGCCGGGAGCGCCGCTCCCGCCGCTGGCGGGGGGTCGCCAGCGGGCTGGCCGCGGCCTGCCTGGCCATCGTCGCTACCGGGGTGGTGGTCAACCAGGTCGTCGGCGGCGATTCCGGCCCGAGCAGCGGCCCGGTCGTGGCCCAGCCGCAGGCGCTGGTGTTCCAGCCCAAGACCACCGTCCCGGTGGTGGCCACCGCCAGCCTGATCGGCAAGGCCTGGGGCACCGAGATCGACATGAAGTGCACGTACTCCGGGCCGGGCCTGGAGGGTGACGACCCGGAATACACGCTGATCGCCACCGACCGGCAGAACGTCCGGCACCGGGTCGGCGACTGGGGCGTGCTGGTGGGCAAGGAGATCCAGCTGCACATGTCCACCGGCATCCAACGCGATCAGATCAAGTCGCTGCAGGTGGTCAACCCCAGCAACACCCCGGTGCTCGAGCTGAACCTGTAGGGGGCGGACGAGCCGCCGCGAATGCTGGCCCGGGTGGGCCGCGGTCAGGCCAGTGCCGCGGCGGCCCGGGCCAGCGCCTGTCTGCGCTGCTGCCGCAGGCCTTCCACGGTGAGCAGCGCCAGCGCCACCCAGACCAGGCCGAACCCGGCCAGCCTGGCCGGCGGCATCGGCTCGTCGAAGATCAGCACGCCGAACAGGAACTGCAGCACCGGCGCCAGGTACTGCAGCAGCCCCAGCACGCTCAGCGGCAGCCGCCGGGCCGAGGCGCCGAACAGCAGCAGCGGCACCGCGGTGACCGGCCCGGTCGTCAACAGCAGCAGCGTGTTGCCGGCCGAGGCGTGCCCGAAGGTGGCCTGGCCGGCGGCGGTCAGCCAGCCCAGGTAGACCACCGCGGGCAGCGCGAGCGCCGCGGTCTCCACCGCGAGGCTCTGCACCGCGCCGACCCCGGCGGTCTTCTTGATCAGGCCGTAGCTGCCGAACGAGAATGCCAGCACCAGCGCGATCCACGGTGGACGTCCATAGTCGACAGTCAGCACCAGCACCGCGATCAGGCCGATACCGACGGCGATCCACTGCCCGCGGCGCAGCCGCTCACCGAGCAGGAACACTCCGAAGAGGACTGTCACAAGTGGATTGATGAAGTAGCCCAGTGACGTCTCCACCACGTGCTCGTGGTTCACGCCCCAGATGTAGGTGCCCCAGTTGGCCGCGATGAAGCCGCCGGCCAGGGTCAGCAGCGCGAGCCGCCGGCCGCCCAGCGTGCGCAGCGAGCCGAGCTGCCGCTGCACGGCCAGGATGCCGAGCACGACCAGCAGCGACCAGAGCACCCGGTGCGCCAGGATCTCCACCGCGCCGGCCGGCTTGAGCAGCGGGAAGTAGGCCGGGAACACGCCCCAGAGCAGGTACGCCGCCGCCCCGTACACCAGGCCCTGCCGGTTCACCGGTTCGCTGGAGGTGCTGGTCGCCGGCGTGGGCGCGGTGTCGGAGGCCACGTTCTGAGCCAACCACACCCGACCAACCCGGATTCCGGCCCGAACCCGCCGGCCCGGTCAGTTGCGGCGGACCAGGCCGGTGTAGCCGGCCAGCACCAGGGTGGCGAAACCCCAGCCGAGCAGCCGCAACCCGAGCGTGGCCAGCGATACGACCTGGCCCACGCCGGTGGTGGTGTCCAGGTCGCAGCGGTCCCGGACGCCGGTGTCGATCAGCGGGACGGTCTCGTCCACGGCGAGGTTGAGCCGCTCGGCCACCACGCACGACTGCGCCGGTCCGCTCGCCGGTGCCGGCACCCGGGCCGTCGCGCCGTCGGTGAAGACCAGCAGCAGTACGGCGATCAGCAGCGTGCCGACCAGGCCGACCACCGCGCGCCAGGACTCGTAGCCGTAGCCGAGGGTGGCGCCGAGCAGCCGCTGCCGCAGCCGGCTGCGGCCACCGAGCAACCCGGAGTCGAGCAGGTGCTGCTGTTGCGCGATCAGGATCCGGCGGGCCTGGTCCTCGTGCCCGGCGGCCTGATACGCGGCGGCGAGCTGGCGGTACGGCTGGGCGGCGTACTCCGGCATCCGGCGCAGCCAGCCGACCCGCTGCTCGACCGGCCCGGTGCTCACCGTCTGCGCGCCGGGTAGGCCGCGGTAGGTCAGCCCGTCCAGGGTGAGCCGGGTGGCCGCCGGCAACCGGGCCGGCTCGTCCCGCAGCGCGCCCAGGGTGGCGTCCCGCAGGTTCACGTCACCCTGCTCGATGACCAGCCGGGTCAGGATCGCCTGCCCCTCCACGCTCGCGTGGCTGGCCCGCAGCGCCGGGCCGCCGCCGGTGTTGGACAGCATGGCGCCCCGCAGGTCCAGCTCGCCGCCGATCTGCGCGCCGCGCAGGTGCGCCGCGGCCAGCCACGGGTGGCAGCCGCGGAACTGCGCGCCGGCCAGGTCCATGCCCTGGCTGGCGACCAGCCGGGTGGCGTCCAGGGCCGGGCCGCGCGGGTTGTCGACCCGGGAGTCCACCATGGTCAGCCGGCCGACCCGACCGCCGGCCACCCGCACCATCCCGGTGGCCCGGATCCCGTCCAGGTAGGCGGTGCCGGCGACGTCCAGGTAGTGCGCGACCAGCGCCGGGCCGGTCGCATTGCGCAGGATCGCGTCGCCGAGGGAGAGGGCGCCCGAGATCCGGGCGGCGACCAGCCGGACCGCGCCGTGCTCGCCCTCGCCGGACAGTTCGGCCGCGCCGGCGAGGGTGAGCATGTCGGTGACCTGGATGCTGTCCGCGTTCAGCGCCACGCCGTCCGGGTTGTCGATGCGGGCCTCGCGCAGCGATAGCAGCCCACCGATCCGGGCGCCGACCAGCCGGACCGTCGCGTTCGGACCGGCCCCGGTGGCGACCAGCCCGCAGTTCAGGTAGGCGCTGCCGGCGACCTGCAGGCCGGTGGCCGCCAGCGCCGTGCCGCCGTTGCCGTCCAGCCGGGCACCGCCCAGGTCCAGCTTGCCGCCGAGCGACGCGCCGAGCAGGCTGATCGTTCTGGTCGAGGCGAACCCGTCGCTGAGCAGCACGACCGTGCTGATCCGGGTGTTCTCCGCGTCCAGGCCGTTGATCCGGCAGCCGTTCAGGTCCAGCAGCGGCAGTTCGGCGCCGCGCATCCGGATCGGCTCGACCACGTCGCAGTCGTGCAGCGAGAACCAGACACCGGTGCGCAGCCCGTCCAGGTCGAGCCGGCCGACGATGCGGGCGCCGCGCAGCCGCAGCCCGCGCGGGTCGCTCTGGCCGCCGGCCCGACCGGTCAGGATGTCCCGGATGACCTTGGCGCTGATCTCCCGGTCGGCGCCCCAGTCAGGCATCTCGGCATGCGTGATGGGCTCGCGACCGCTGAGGTCCAGCCGGAGGCCGGCACCGACAGCGGCCAGCAGTTCGCGCTCCAAACGGCTGATTTCCGGCACGCTGGGAGGCTAACTACCTGGCCGTGCCGCCCTTACCCCGGCACCCCGCCGTGCGGAACGGTGCGCGGACGAACCACCGGCTGGCCGCGCCGTGGGCGAGCCCGGCGAGCGCTCGGTGCGAGCGGAGTGCGGCCGGGCCCGCCAAGCTAGGCGATCTTCCAGGTGTCCGAACCGCGGAGCAGGGTGGCGAGGTCGCCCCTGCCCTTGGCCCGGGCCCGTTCCATCTGGTCGGCCATCAGCGCGTCGTAGGAGGGCCGCTCGACCGAGCGGAACACGCCGATGGGCGTGTACCGCAGGTCTTCGGTCGCCAGCCGGGAGAGCGCGAACGCGTAGGACGGGTCCTCGGCGTGCGCGTCGTGCCGGACCACCGAGGTGTCGTCCGCCGGCACGTCGGTGCCCACCCGCAGGCCGCCGCCGGCCGACGGGTCGCGTACCACGGCGTGGCTGCCGTCCCGGCCGAAGCGCAGCGGTTCGCCGTGCTCCAGCCGGATCGTCCAGTCGTCCCGGGTGCCTGGGTCTTTGAGCAGCTCGAACGCGTCGTCGTTGTAGATGTTGCAGTTCTGGTAGATCTCGACGAACGCGGTGCCGCGGTGTTCGGCCGCGGCCCGCAGCACCGAGGTGAGGTGCCGGCGGTCCGAGTCGATGGTGCGGGCGACGAACGTGGCATCCGCGCCGACCGCCAGCGAGAGCGGGTTGAAGGGGTAGTCCAGCGAGCCCATCGGGGTCGACTTGGTGATCTTGCCCTGCTCCGAGGTGGGCGAGTACTGGCCCTTGGTCAGCCCGTAGATCCGGTTGTTGAACAGCAGGATCTTGACGTTGACGTTGCGCCGCAGCGCGTGGATCAGGTGGTTCCCGCCGATGGACAGGCCGTCGCCGTCGCCGGTGACCACCCAGACCGACAGATCCGGCCGGGACGCGGCCAGCCCGGTGGCGATCGCCGGCGCGCGGCCGTGGATCGAGTGCATCCCGTACGTGTTCATGTAGTACGGGAACCGGGACGAGCAGCCGATGCCGGAGACGAACACGATCCGCTCCCGCGGGATGTTCAGCTCCGGCATGAAGCCCTGCACCGCGGCCAGGATCGCGTAGTCACCGCAGCCCGGGCACCAGCGCACCTCCTGGTCGGTCTTGAAGTCTTTCGCCTTCAGCACCGGCAGCGTCGGCCGGCCGTTCGAGCCGGTGGCCGCGGACCGCTCAGACATCGGCGATCACTCCCTTGAGGACCTCGGCCAGTTCGCTGGCCCGGAACGGCAGGCCGCGGACCTGGTTGTAGCTGATCACGTCGACCAGGTAGCGGGCCCGCAGCAGCATCGCCAGTTGGCCCAGGTTCATCTCCGGCAGCACCACCCGGTCGTAGCCGCGCAGCACCGCGCCGAGGTTGCTGGGGAACGGGTTCAGGTGCCGCAGGTGCGCCTGCGCCACCTGGAGCCCCTCGCGGCGGACCCGCCGGCAGGCGGCGCCGATCGGGCCGTACGTGGAGCCCCAGCCGAGCACCAGCACCTTCGCGCCGTTGCCGGTCGCCGCGTCCGGGTCGTCGACCTCGACCGGCGGGATGGTGTTCGCGACCCGGTCGACCTTGGCCTGCCGGGTCCGGACCATCAGGTCGTGGTTGGCCGGCTCGTAGGAGATGTTGCCGGTGCCGTCGGCTTTTTCCAGCCCACCGATGCGGTGTTCCAGGCCGGGTGTGCCCGGCACCGCCCAGGGCCGGGCCAGGGTCTCCGGATCGCGCAGGTACGGCAGGAACTCGCCGTCCGGCCCGTTCGGCTTGGTGGTGAACTCGACCCGGAGATCCGGTAGGTCGGCCACCTCCGGGACGCGCCAGGGCTCGGAGCCGTTGGCCAGCGAGCCGTCCGAGAGCAGCAGCACCGGGGTGCGGTAGGTGAGCGCGATCCGGACCGCTTCCAGCGCGGTGTCGAAGCAGTCGGACGGGGACCGCGGTGCCACGACCGGCACCGGGGCCTCGCCGTTGCGCCCGTACATCGCCTGCAGCAGGTCGGACTGCTCGGTCTTGGTCGGCAGCCCGGTGGACGGGCCGCCGCGCTGGATGTCGCAGATCACCAGCGGCAGTTCCATCGAGGCGGCCAGCCCGACGGTCTCGGCCTTCAGCGCCAGCCCGGGGCCGGACGTGACGGTAATCCCGATCGCGCCGCCGAACGCCGCGCCGAGCGCCGCGCCGATGCCGGCGATCTCGTCCTCGGCCTGGAACGTCCGGACGCCGAACTTCTTGTGCTTCGCCAGTTCGTGCAGCACGTCCGACGCCGGCGTGATCGGGTAGGCGCCGAGGAAGATCTCCAGGCCGGCCTGCTCGGCCGCCGCGATCAGCCCGTAGGCCAGCGCGAGGTTGCCGGAGATGTTCCGGTACATGCCGGCCGGCAGCACCGCCGGCTTGACCTCGTACGAGACCGCGAACGACTCGGTGGTCTCGCCGTAGTTGTAGCCGGCCCGGAACGCGGCGATGTTGGCGGTCGCGATCTCCGGCTTGGAGGCGAACTTGGTCTCCAGGAACTTGATCGTGCCCTCGGTCGGCCGGTGGTACATCCAGGACAGCAGGCCGAGCGCGAACATGTTCTTGGCCCGCTCGGCGTCCTTCTTGGAGATCTCGAAGCTGTCCAGCGCGCGCAGCGTGGTCGAGGTCAGCGGCACCGTCTGGAGCTGGTAGCTGTCCAGCGAGCCGTCCTCGAGCGGGTTGCTCGCGTAGCCGGCCTTGGCCAGGTTGCGGGTGGTGAACTCGTCGGTGTTGACGATGATGATCGCGCCGCGGAGAAGATCCGGTACATTTGCCCGCAACGCGGCTGGATTCATCGCGACCAGCACATCTGGGGCGTCGCCAGGGGTGAGGATGTCGTAGTCGGCGAAGTGGACCTGGAACGAGGAGACACCGGGTAGCGTGCCGGCGGGTGCCCGGATCTCAGCCGGGAAGTTCGGCAGCGTCGACAGGTCATTACCGAAAGCTGCGGTCTCCTGGGTGAAACGATCACCCGTGAGCTGCATCCCGTCACCGCTGTCGCCCGCGAATCGGATTACCACTCGGTCGAGTTGCTTGACCTGTTTGGTCATGACGTGAGCGTCCTCCCGAGGGACCGAAGACCGGCGTGGTATACACCCGATCCTACGGTCGCGGACTGGCTGTCGCCGCTGAAGTATCCCGACTCGCCCCTAGGGTCACATCAGCGCCCCGCAGGGTAAGGCGATGAAACGGCCATCTCGGTGCAAACCGGTGTACTCTACTTGGCAGATTACCGCTGTCATAGGCGACCGGCATCCTCCAGGCGGGTGAGGAACTGCTGCGTGCGCGCTTCCCGCGGCGCGCCGAGCACCTGGCCGGCCGGCCCGCGCTCGATGACCTTCCCCTGGTCGAGGAAGTAGACCTGGTCGGCGGCCTGCCGGGCGAAGCCCATCTCGTGCGTGGCGATCACCATGGTCAGCCCGCTGGCCTTGAGCTCCTTGATCACGTCGAGCACCTCGGCGACCAGTTCGGGGTCGAGCGCCGAGGTCACCTCATCGAGCAGCAGCGCCCGCGGCCGGGTGGCCAGGGACCGGATGATCGCCACCCGTTGCTGCTGCCCGCCGGACAGCCGGTCCGGGTAGTCGCCGGCCCGATCGGCCAGCCCGAACCGGCCCAGCATGCTCCTGGCCTCCGCCTCGGCGACCCGGCGGCCGGTGCCGTGCACCTTCCGCGGTGCGAGCGTGATGTTGTCCAGCACGGTCATGTGCGGGAACAGATTGAAGGCCTGGAACACGATGCCTATTGTCCGGCGCTCGGCCTTAACATCGGCTTGTGGATCGCTAAGGTCCCGTCCGCCCAGCCAGATGGCCCCGTCGTCGACCTCTTCCAGCAGCGCGATGCAGCGCAGCAGGGTCGACTTGCCCGAGCCGGACGGCCCGATCAGGCACACCACCTGATGCGCGTCCACGTCCAGGTCGATGCCCTGCAACACCGGTGTGCCACCGTACGACTTGACCAGCCCGCGCACGGCCAGCATCGACGCGGTCATGCCGGCCCACCCGGGCCGCGGAGCTGGGCGGTGCGCGCGGCCAGGTAGTCGGTGAGCCGGGCCAGCGGGATCGTGAGCAGCAGGAACAGCAGGCTCGCGGCGAGGTACGGGGTGTAGTTGAAGTGCGAGGACGAGTAGATCTGCGCCTGCCGGACCGCCTCCAGCGGGCCCAGCACCGCCACCAGCGAGCTGTCCTTCTGCAGCGAGATGAAGTCGTTCAGCAGCGCCGGGACGACCCGGCGGATCGCCTGCGGCAGCACCACGTAGCGCAGCGTCTGGGTGTTGCTCAGGCTCAGCGACCGGGCGGCGGCACGCTGGCTGGGGTGCACCGACTCGATGCCGGCCCGGTAGACCTCGGCCACATACGCTGAATACGACAGCACCAGCGCCGCTGTACCGAGAACGACCGGATCGGACGGCACTCCGTGCAGTTGCAGGCCGGGCACGCCGAACCCGACCGTGAAGATCAGCAGGATGGTCGGGACGCCGCGGAACAGGTCCGTGTACGCGATCGCGGCCAGCCGGAGCGGGAACAGCACCGGTGTCCGGGTGCTGCGGGCGACCGCGATCAACAGCCCGACCACGAGCACCAGCACCTCGGCGACCACGAAGATCCGCACGTTGAGCCAGAACCCGGTGAGGATGTCCGGGAAGGCGGCGCGGAAGTCCGGCCAGGACCCGAACCGCTCCTTGACCCGGGGCCAGCCGGGCGCGCTGGTCACCAGCAGCACGGCGGCGAACGCGACCACGATCGTGCTCGCGGTCGCCAGCAGCCCGGACCGCCGCCGGGCCTGGCGGCGCAGCAGCTCCCGCTCGGCCCGCCGCATCGGCACCAACCCGGGCGCCGCGCCGGCACCGTCCGCCGGGTCGGGTAAGTCGTCGGTGGCCAGGGTGCCGCTCCTCAGCGGAGACCGGTGTCAGCCGAGCTTCGGGGCGCCGGCCGAGGCGGCCAGGTACTGATCGGTGATCTTGGCCAGGTCGCCGGCCGTGGTCAGCGCGCCGAGCGCCGTGTTCACGCAGCTGACCAGCGGGTTGCCCTTCTCGAACAGCAGGCCGAACTGCTCCGGCGTCCCGCCGCCGGCCGGCAGCTGGCCGACGATCGTGGAGTCCTCGATCTCGGCGGCGGTGAGGAAGAACGCGGTCGGCAGGTCGACCACGATCCCGTCGATCACCTTGTTCTGCAGCTGGCTCTTCGCGTCGTTGGTGTCGTTGAACACGGCCGGTTGCTGGCTCGGTTTGATCACGCTCTTGATCGCGTCCAGGCTGGTGGTGCCGACCTGGGCGCCCAGTTTCGCGCCGGCCAGCTCGGCGACCGTCTTCGCGCCGGCGATCTTGGACGACTTGAGCGCGACCACCGCCTGGCTGACCGTGTAGTAGCCGGTGGAGAAGTCGACAGCCTTCTTCCGGTCATCGGTAATCGAGATCTGGTTGATGTCGAAGTCGAATGTCTTCCGGCCCGGGGCGTAGGACGAGTTGAACGGCACGGTCGCCCAGGTGACCTCGCTCTTGGCGAAGCCGAGCTGGTCGGCTACCGCGTAGGCGACCGCGCTCTCGAAGCCCTTCCCGTTCGCCGGATCGTTGTTCGAGAACCACGGTTCGTACGCCGGCTTGTCGGTGCCGATCGTCAGCCTTCCGGCCTTGACCAGGTGCAGGGTCGGCTTGGCGCAGGCGTTCGTCCCGCCGGCTGTCGACGGCGCGGGCTGGCTGCCCGACTCGTCCACCGGGGAACAGCCGGTGAGTGCGGTGGCGAGCAGCGCGGTGGCCAGGATCACCAGCGTTGTGCCCGGGTTTGCGGGCCTATGGCGGCGGCGGCGCAGGTGCATCGTGGTCTCCTCATGCGGCGGGTCGTCAGCAGTGAACTGGAGCAGTCGGGTGACTGCAACTTGCTGGCCGGGGCCGAATCGGCCGGGCCGGGCGGGCGGTCGAGATCGACGATTCACCCGCCGGCCTGGTTCGTTCTGGTCGGGCACGCCCTAAGATCTCGGCGGGAGGCGACGATGGAGCGCTACTTCGACGACTACGTCACGGTCGGGGTGCTGCTGCTGGTTGGCATCGCCTTCGTCGCGGTAGCGCTCGGCGCGAACTGGTTGCTTCGGCCACCACGCGCCATCGGCCCGGCGGCCGCATTCGACAGCTACGAATGCGGAATCGAGATCGACCCGATCGATCACGCCTGGGCGCAGACGCATATCCGCTACTACGTGTACGCATTCATCTACGTCGTGTTCGCAGTGGAGACGGTGTTCGTCTACCCGTGGGCGACGATCTTCAGCAAGCCCGGCTACGGCGCCCGGGCGCTGACCGAGATGGGCGTGTTCGTCGCGCTGCTGGCGCTCGGCCTGCTCTACGCCTGGCGGAAGCGGGTGCTGCGGTGGGCCTGACCGACCTGCCGGCGCCGGCCCGCCGCCCCGACGGTCTACTCGACCGCACCCTGCCCGACCCGATCAAGTTCGTGCTGAACTGGGGCCGCCGGTACAGCCTCTGGGTGTTCAACTTCGGGCTGGCCTGCTGCGCGATCGAGTTCATCGCGACCTCGATGTCGCGGCACGACTTCATCCGGCTCGGCGTGATCCCGTTCGCGCACGGGCCCCGGCAGGCCGACCTGATGGTGGTCTCCGGCACGGTCACCGACAAGATGGCCCCGGCCGTACGCCGGCTCTACGAGCAGATGCCGGAGCCGAAGTACGTGATCTCGTTCGGCGCCTGCTCGAACTGCGGCGGCCCGTACTGGGACTCCTACTGCGTCACCAAAGGCGTGGACCAGATCATCCCGGTGGACGTCTACGTGCCCGGCTGCCCGCCCCGGCCGGAGGCCCTGCTGCAGGGCATCCTGCGGCTGCAGAACAAGATCGCCGAGGAACCGGTCTCGCTGCGCGGCGGCTCCCGGGGCCGGGCCGCCCTGACCGCGCCGCTGGTGCCCGCGCCGGTGGCTCCGGGCGCTCCGGGGGTTCCGGGGGTTCCGTCGTGACGCCGGCGGAGGTGGGGGACCGGCTGGTCACGCTGATCGGCCCCGGGGCCGGGTACACCGAGACCTACGGCGAGGTGACCGTCGAGGTGCCGGCCGAGCGCTGGGTCGCGGCGGCGGAGCTGGCCCGGGACGACCCGGAGCTGGAACTGTCCTACTTCGACTGGCTGTCCGGAGTGGACCAGCTGGACGCCGGCTTCGAGATCGTGCTGCATCTGTACTCGGTGCGGCAGCGGCACCGGGTGTTGCTGCGCACCCGGGTGCCCCGGGCCGAACCGGTGCTCGCCTCGCTGGTGCCGCTGTTCCCCGGCGCGGCCTGGCACGAGCGGGAGACGTACGAGATGTTCGGGGTCGAGTTCGCCGGCCACCCCGGCCTCATCCCGCTGCTGCTGCCGGACGGCTTCGACGGCCACCCGCTGCGCAAGGAGTTCGTGCTCGCCTCCCGGGTGGTGAAGGAGTGGCCCGGCGCCCGCGAGCCGGGCGAGTCACACACCGGCACCACCCGCCGCCGGATGCGCCCCCCGGGCGTCCCCGATCCGGACGAGTGGGGTCCGGAAGCCGTCCGGGACGCGGGGGATGACGCGGGGGACACCGCTGGCGGGGGTGCGGCAGGCCGCGGCGGAGCCGCCGCCGTCTCGGGCGGGCACACTGCCGTGCCGGGTGGGGGCACTGCCGTGTCGGGTGTGGAGGGCGCCGCCGGAGGGGGCGACGGTGCTTGACACCGCGCTGAAGGTGCTCGGCGTGCTGGCCGCGTTCCTGGTGCTGCCGCTGCTGGTCGGGCAGCTGGAACACAAGACGATGGCGCACATGCAGTCCCGGCTCGGGCCGATGTACGCGGGCGGCTTCCACGGCTGGGCGCAGCTCGTCGCGGACGGCGTGAAGTTCGTGCAGAAGGGCGAGGTGGTGCCGGCCGCGGTGGACCGGCCGGTGTACCGGCTGGCGCCCGCGGTCGCGCTGCTGCCGTACCTGCTGGTGCTGGTGGTTGTGCCGGTCGGCGCCGGCCGGGTCGCGTCCAGTTTGGACCTCGGCCTGTTCTTCGCGCTCGCGGTCACCGGCATCGGTGTGGTCGGCATGCTGATGGCGGCCTGGGCCAGCGCGAACAAGTACAGCCTGATCGGCGGTCTGCGCGGCGCCGCGCAGCTGCTGGCGTACGAGCTGCCGCTGGTGCTGGCCGCGGTCTCGCCGGCGATGGCGGCCGGCACGCTCTCGCTGTCCGGGATCGTCGAGGCCTGGAAGCCGTGGTGGCTGATCTGGCAGGCGCCGGCCGCGGTGGTGTTCTTCATCGCCGGGCTGGCCGAGATCCGCCGGCCCCCGTTCGATATGCCGCTGGCCGAGTCGGAGCTGGTCTTCGGCTACCTGACCGAGTACACCGGGCTCCGGTTCGCGCTGTTCATCCTCGCCGAGTACGCCGGCATCGTGGTGATCTCGGCGCTGACCACGGTGCTGTTCCTGGGCGGCTGGCGGATCCCCGGGCTGCCGGACTCGCTCGGTCCACTGTGGACACTTGTCAAGGTCGGCCTGCTGTCCTTTGTGGTCATCTGGGTCCGGGTCTCCTACCCGCGGCTGCGCGAAGACCAGTTGCAGCGGTTGGCCTGGCTGGGGCTGGTGCCGGTGGCGCTGGCGCAGTTGGTTTTGACCGGCGTGGTGGCGGTGGCGGTGGCATGAACGTTCCCGGCAGCGGCCTGGCGCGCGGGCTGGCCGTCACGTTGCGCACGATGACCCGGCGGGCGGCGACCCGGCAGTACCCGGACGTGCCGCCGGATCTGCCCCCGCGCAGCCGCGGTGTGATCGCGCTGTTCGAGGAGAACTGCACGGTCTGCATGCTCTGTGCCCGGGAGTGCCCGGACTGGTGCATCTACATCGACTCGCACAAGGAGACGATGCCGGCCCGGGAGGAGGGTGCCCGGGCCCGCCAGCGCAACGTGCTGGACCGGTTCGCCATCGATTTCGCGCTGTGCATGTACTGCGGCATCTGCATCGAGGCCTGCCCGTTCGACGCCCTCTTCTGGTCGCCCGAGTTCGAGTACGCCGAGTACGACATCCTCGAGTTGACGCACGAGAAGGACCGGCTGCGCGAGTGGATGTGGACGGTCCCGCCGCCGCCGGCCCAGGACCCGCTCGGCGAGCCGGCCAAGGAAGTGCTGGCGGCCGAGAAAGCCGCCGGCAAGGCCACCGACGCCCCGGCCCGCCCGGCCCGCCCGGACCGTCCGGCCCGGACCGAGCGGCCCGTCCGGACCGAGCGGCCCGTCCGGACCGAGCGGCCTGTTCGGACCGAGCAGCCTGTTCGGACCGAGCGACCGGCCCGCACCGAACGTCCGGCTCGGGCTGACAGTCCGGTTCGGGCTGACCGTCCGACTGCTGCTGACGGGGCCGAGCGACCGGCCAAAGTGGACGGTCCGGATCGTCCGGCCGCTCCGGCGGTCGGGCCGGCCGCTCCGGTCGAGCCGGGTGAGCGGCCGGGTGAGCCGGGTGAGCTGCCGGCGGAGCCGGGTGGGGCGGGTGGCGGGCAGTGACCGCGTACGAGGTGGTGTTCTCCTTGCTCGGCGCCATCGCGCTGGGCTCCGCGGTGCTCGTCGTGAGTACGTCGAACGTGGTGCGCGCGGCGCTCTGGCTGGTGGTCACGCTCGGCGCTATCGCTGGCTGCTATCTGGTGCTGACCGCCGAATTCGTCGCGGTGGTGCAGTTGCTGATCTACGTCGGCGCGGTCGTGGTGCTGCTGCTGTTCGCGGTGATGTTCACCCGGGCGCCGATCGGCCCGGCCACCGACCTGGACAGCCGCAACCGCCCGATCGCCGCGCTGGTCGCGCTGGCCACGGCCGGGCTGCTGATCACGCTGCTGGTGGACGCGTTCCGGCACGCGTACACCGACCTGACCGCCGGTGCACCCGGTAGCGCGGAGGCGCTCGGCGGTGCGGTCTTCCGGACCTACGTGCTGCCGTTCGAGGTCGTCTCGGTGCTGCTGCTGGCCGCGCTGATCGGCGCGATCGTGCTCTCCCGGCCGGACGTCGGCACGCCCGGGAGTCGCTGACGTGCACCCACCGGAGGCGTCCTGATGCATCTGCTGTTTCCGCTGGTGCTGTCCGCGCTGCTGTTCGCGGTCGGCATCTACGGCCTGCTGGCCCGGCGCAACGCCGTGCTGCTGCTGATGTCGGTCGAGCTGATGCTGAACGCGGTCAACCTGGACCTGGTGGCGTTCGACGTGTGGTTGCGTGACAACCTCCACAACGGACAGACGCTGACCCTGTTTGTGATCACCGTCGCGGCGGCCGAGGTCGGCCTCGGGCTGGCCATCGTGTTGCAGGTGTTCCGGGTGCGCGCCACGGTCGCCATCGACGAGCTGGTCGAACTGGCCGAGCCGGACACTCAGCCAGCGCTGCCGCCGGACCAGCCGGCGGCGGTCCAGCCGGGGGCGGTCCGGCCGGCCGGTCCGGCGGCGGCACGGCGGCCGGGTCTCGCGCCGGCTGGCGCGGTCACCCTCGGCGCCGGACCGGCCGGCAGCGACGGCGCCGAACCGGTCGACGGGGCGCCGTCGTGATCCGGGCCGCCTGGCTGCTGCCGGCGCTGCCGTTCCTGGCCGCGCTGATCGGCGGGTTCCTGCCGCGGCGGGTCGGCAGCCGGCTGCCCGCGGTCGTCGCGGTCACCGGCACCGCGGCCAGCCTGGTGCTCGCGGTGCCGTTGCTGGTGCAGACCGCCGGGCGGGGCGGTGCCGGTGAGACCACGCACGTGATCGCGCCGAACGCCGGCGTCGGGGTCACCGCCGGCACCCTCGCGAATGGACTCGCCGGGTTGCTGACGCTGGTGGTCTGCGTGGTGGCGCTGCTGGTGCAGCTCTACTCGGTGGAGTACCTGCACGACGACACGCGCTACCCGGCGTACGCGGCGGAGGTCTCGCTGTTCACCGCCGCGATGCTGGCGGTGGTGCTGGCCGCTGACCTGCTGGTGCTGCTGATCGGCTGGGAGGTGATGGGCCTGTGCTCGTACCTCCTGATCGGGCACTACCGGCAGCTGCCGGAGGCGCCGGGCGCGGCGCTCAAGGCGTTCCTGGTGACGCGGGTCGGTGATGTCGGCTTCCTGCTCGGCATCCTGCTGCTCGGCCTGCACGCCGGCACCTTCCGGATCACCGGCGTGCTGGCCGCGGTGCCGTCGCTGTCGTCGACGACGCTGACCACCGGCACGTTGCTGCTGCTGCTCGGTGTGGCCGGCAAGAGCGCGCAGTTCCCCCTGCACACCTGGCTGCCGGACGCGATGGCCGGCCCGACCCCGATCAGCGCGCTGATCCACGCCGCGACGATGGTCGCCGCCGGCGTGTACGTGGTGCTCCGGCTCTACCCGGCCTTCGCCGCCGCGCCGGCCACGCTGGCCGTGCTCGGTTGCATGGCGGCGATCACGATGCTGCTCGGTGCACTGGCCGCGCTCGGCCAGGACGACGTGAAGCGGGTGCTGGCCTGGTCGACGGTCAGCCAGCTCGCCTACATGCTGGGCGCGCTCGCGGTGGGTGGGGTCGGCGCCGGTGCGTTCCACCTGATCACCCACGCGGCGTTCAAGGCACTGCTGTTCCTCTGCGCCGGCGTGCTGCTGCACGAGACCGGCAGCGTGCTGATGAGCCGGCTGGGCGGGCTGCGCCGGCAGCTGCCGGTCACCTATACCGCGACTGTCCTGGGTGGACTTGCGCTGATCGGGCTACCGCCGCTGTCCGGCGGCCTGTCCAAGGACGCGGTGCTGGACGCCGCCTGGGCCGCCGCCCGTGGCCACGGCCCGGTCGGGGTGGACCGCTGGGTCGGCGTGCTGGTGCTGGCGTCCGCGCTGGCCACCGTCGTTGTCACGGCGGCGTACCTGACCCGGCTGATCCTGCGCACCTTCCACGGCGAACCGCGGTCCGACTTCGCCGCGCACGAGCCGGGCAGGTTCATGCGCTGGCCGATCCAACTGCTCGCGCTGGCCGCGGTGCTGGTCGGCATCGTGGGGCTGCGGTCATCCTGGCTGCCATCCTGGCTGGGCGTGCCGGACGAGCGGCTCAGCCCGCAGGCGGGGATGACCGCGGTGGCGTTGGCGCTGGCCGCGATCGGAGCGCTGACCGTCGGGCTGAGCTGGCGGCGCGCGCCGGCCGACGATCCGGTGCGCTTCCTCGGCACCCGTGCGGTGGCCGCGCTGCATGCCGGCTTCTACCTGGACACCGTGCAGGACCGGCTGGTCGTCCGGCCGGTGCTCCGGGTGGCCCGCGCGGTGTCCACAGCAGACCGCGTGCTGGTGGACGGCGCGGTGGAGTCGACCGGGCCCGGCTCGCAGTGGCTGGGCCGGTCGCTGGCCAGGCTGGAGGCCGGCAACGTGCAGCTGTACCTCACCGGGATGGCGGCCGCCGCGATCATCCTGGCCGCGGCCGTGGCGGTGGTGTCGTGATCATCGCACTGCTCGTCCTGCCGCTGCTCGGCAGCGTTCTGCTCGGCCTGCTCGCGCTGCGGCCGGCCGGTTCCACAGTGGACCGGCTGGCCCGCTGGCTGCCGGTGCTGCTGTCCGGCGGCACGCTTGGCGTCGCGATCGCGCTGCTGCCCGGCACCAGCGCGCCGGCCGGCGGCCGGGTGGTCGACCCGAGGCACGAGATCGACGTCTCCTGGGTGGCCTCCCTCGGCGTCCGCTTCCACGTCGGCGTGGACGGCGTGAGCGTGCCGCTGGTCGTGCTGACCGCACTGCTCACCCTGCTCTGCACCGTCTACACGGTACGGACGCTGCCGGCACCGGGCCGGGCGGCCAGCTTCGGCGCGCTGGTGCTGCTGCTGGAAGCCGGCCTGCTCGGCACCTTCGTCGCGCTCGACCTGGTGCTGTTCTTCGTCGCGTTCGAAGTCGTGCTGGCGCCGATGTACTTCCTCATCGCGGTCTGGGGCGGCGGCGAGCGGGCCAGGCACGCGGCCGGCAAGTTCATCCTCTACACCCTGCTCGGCTCGGTGCTCGTGCTGGTCGGGATCGCCACGATCTACTCCGCCGCCGGCACGTTCGACCTGGTGGAGCTCTCCCAGCGCGGCGGCTCCGGGATCGCCCGCGGCACCCAGATAGCCGCCTTCCTCGCGCTGTTCCTCGGCTTCGCGGTGAAGAGTCCACTGTGGCCACTGCACACCTGGCTGCCGGACGCGCACACCGAGGCGCCGACGGTCGGGTCCGTGCTGCTGGCCGGCGTGCTGCTGAAGATGGGCACGTACGGGCTGGTCCGGGTGGCGCTACCGGTGCTGCCGGAAGGCGCCCGCACGCTGGCCCCGGCGTTGGGCGTGCTCGCGGTGGCCGGCATCATCGTCGGCTCGCTCTGCTGCCTGGCGCAGACGGACGTGAAGCGGCTGGTCGCGTACTCGTCCGTCGGGCACATGGGGTTCGTGCTGCTCGGCATCGCCACGCTGACCCCGGTCGGGGTGAACGCCGCGCTGCTCGGCAACATCGCCCACGGCCTGATCACCGGCTTGCTGTTCTTCCTGGTCGGCGGCGTCAAGGACCGTTACCACACAGCGGATCTGGCCGCGCTCGGTGGCGGGCTGGCCGAGCGGCAGCCGCGGCTGGGCGGGCTGCTCGCGTTCGGCTGCGTGGCCAGCCTCGGGCTGCCCGGGCTGGCCGGCTTCTGGGGCGAGGCGTTCGCGCTGCTCGCCGCGTACCGTCCGGCGGCCGTGCTCTCCCGACCATTGTTCGCGGTGCTGCTGGCGATCGCCGCGGTCGGCACCGCGATCACCACGGCCTACTTCCTGCGGCTGCTGCGGCAGTTGGTGCTCGGCCCTACCGTCGGAACCGGTGCCGGCACGGGCCCCGGCGCGACGGCCGACGCGCATCGGCTCGAACTGGTCGCCTGGGCCCCACTGGTGCTGCTCACCGTCCTGGTCGGACTGTATCCGCGGCTGGTGCTCGGCCTGACCGAGGCGCCGGTCCGGGCCCTGCTGGAGGTGTACGGCCGATGACCGCGGCGCGGTGGGTGGTGGCTCCGTTCCAGCCGGACCGGCCGGCGTCGGAGTTCCGGGCGCCCGCGGCGGCTCAGCCGGGCCGGGCGACGCAGCTGGACCGGCCGGGCTGGGGGACGCAGCCGGGCCGGCCGGGCCGGGTGGCGCAGCCGGGCCGGGGGATCCGGGCGACCCGTCCGGGCCGGGCGACCCGTCCGGGCCGGGCGACCCGGGCGGAGCGGGCCGGGGCCGGGCGGCCGGAGGTGCGGGCGTGAGCAACCTCCAGGCGATCGACTACGTGCCGCTGGCGCCGGCCCTGGTCGCCGCGATCGGCGCGATCGCCGTCCTGGTGGCTGACCTGGTGCTGCCGCTGCGGATCCGGCCGGCGGTGCTCTGGCTCGCGCTGGCCGGCGCGGTCGGCACGCTGATCGCGTCGCTCGCGTTGATCGGCCAGCGCCGGGGTACCTTCTGCACGCCGGCCACCACCCTGCCCGGCAACGTCCACGTTGGACAGGCCTGCTCCTACGAGCTGGACGGCTTCACGCTCTTCTTCCTCGTGCTGCTGTCGGCGGCCGCGGTCGGCACGCTGCTGGTGACCGCCGCGTTCGCCCGGGATGCCACCCTGCCGCCGGGGGAGTACGGCTTCCTGCTGCTCGCTTCGCTCACCGGCGCGCTGGTGCTGGCCGGCGCCCGCGACCTGATCACGCTGCTGATCGGGCTGGAGACGCTCACCCTGCCCACGTACGCGCTGGTCGGGCTGCGCCGTGGTTCCGGCCGGGGGGCCGAGGCGGCGCTGAAGTACCTGCTCGTCTCGGTCGTCGCGAGCACCTTCACGTTGCTCGGGGTGGCGTTCACCTACGGCCTGACCGGCACCGTCCACCTGGGACGGATCAATGCCGCGCTGTCGGCCCGGCCGGACATCCGGGCGCTGCCGCTCGCCGCGGCGGCCGTGGTACTGGTGCTGGCCGGCTTCGCCTTCAAGTTGGCCGCGGTGCCCTTCCACTGGTGGGCGCCGGATGTGTACCAGGGCGCGCCCACTCCGGTGGCCACCTACCTGGCAACTGTTTCCAAGGTCGGGGGTGCGGCCGGACTGCTGCTGGTCACGGTCGTCGCGTTCCCGGTGTACTGGCGGGTCTGGGGCTGGGTGCTGGCGCTGGTCGCGGTCGCCTCGATGACGCTGGGCAACCTCGTCGCGCTGCGCCAGCGCCAGGCCGTCCGGCTGCTGGCCTGGTCGTCGGTGGCGCACTCGGGTTACCTGCTCGTGCCGCTCGGCGCTGTCGGCATGTCCGGCCCGGACGAACTGGGCGACGCGGTCGCCGCCACGCTGGGCTATCTGGCGTTCTACGTGGCGGTGAACCTGGGCGCGTTCGCCTGCGTGACCGCGGTGGGCCGGGCCGGCGGCGCTGGGGCGAACGCGATCGACCGGTACCGCGGGCTGGCCACGCGGTCACCGGCGCTGGCCGCCGCCCTGGCGTTCTTCCTGTTCGGCCTGGCCGGCCTGCCACCGACGCTGGCCGGCCTGGTGGCGAAGGTGGTCGTGGTGCGGGCCGCGCTGCTCGGCGGTGCCGGCTGGCTGGCCGTCGCGGTCGCCGTCAACACGGTGATCGGCCTGGCGTACTACCTCCGGCTCGCGGCCCTGCCATTCCGTCCGGCCGCCGGAGCCGCCGGCGGAGCCGGGGCCGGAGCTGGAGCAGGAGCCGCCGGGCTGGCGGCGGAGCTTGAGCCGGCGGTATCCGCTGGTGATTCCGGTCACGCCGTACCGGCGCTGGCGCCGTCGACCCGGACGCCGGTCGCGCTGGTGGCGGCGATCGGGCTGGCGGTGCTGGTCGTGCTGGTCGTCGGGGTGCTGCCGCAGTTGGTACTGGGCGGCGCTGTCGTCCCGGGCCGGTGATGCCGAGTGTCTGATTTGGACGTTTTCGTGGTCGGTGGCGCGGGCGTGGACATCGTGGTCCGCGTCCCGTCGCTGCCGTTGCCGAGCCGAGCCGACTCGATCCACGTCCCGCCGATCGAGCAGTACGTCGGGCACACCGGCACCGGTGTCGCGCTCGGCTGTCACGCGCTGGGCCTGCGCACCGCCTTCGCCGACCTGATCGGCGACGACGACGAGGGCCGCCGCGTCCGTGCGGCATTCCACCAGGCCGGGCTGGAGTTCGGGTGGCAGCCGAACCCGGCCGGCACCACCCGGGCGGTGAACCTGGTCGATCCGACCGGACGGCGGCTGTCCCTGTACGACCCCCGGCCGCCGGCCGGTCCGGGCGTCGAGCCCGGGCTCTACCGGGCCGGCATCGAACGGGCCCGGCACGTGCATGTGTCGATCATGAGCTGGGCCCGGCCCGCGCTGGCGGACGCGGTCACCGCCGGCCGCAGCACGTCCACCGACCTGCACGACTGGGACGGCGTCAACGACTACCACCGGGACTTCGCCTACGGAGCCGACATCGTCTTCGTCTCGGCCGCCGAGCTGGGGGACCGGGTCGACGCGGTGCTCGGCGAGATCCTGACCCGCGGCCGGGCCCGGGTGGCCGTGGCCATGGACGGTGCCCGGGGCAGCCGGCTGGCCGTACCGGGCGCCCCGGTGCTGCCCATCCCGGCCGTCCAACTGGCGGACCGGCCGGTGGTCGACTCGAATGGGGCCGGCGACAGCTACGTCGCCGCCTTCCTCTGGTCGGCGCTCGGCTCCGGCTCGCCCGCCGGCGGCCCCGCCGGGCCCGGCGGGGCCGCCGGGGCGGCCGGGTCCGGCGCTGCCGACTGGCGGCGGGCGGCGGCGGCCGGCGCCATCGGTGGCGCCTACGCCTGCGGCACCGCCGGCACGCACACCAGCTTCGTGGACGGCACCCGGCTGACCGCCGAACTGGATTCGCCACCGGCCGCGGTGGGAACGCCGTAGGCACCGCGCGCGTTTTCCCCACAACGGCACCATCCACGACTGCGAGGATCCCGTGCATCGGCACTACAACGGGCTGAAGACGGCGCTGCTGCTGGGGGTGCTGTCCGCGATCATCATCGGCGCGGGCAGCCTCTTCGGCCGCGGCGGCCTGATCATCGGCTTACTGCTCGCGTTGGGCACCAACGCGTTCGCCTACTGGAATTCCGACAAACTAGCCCTGCGGGCGATGCGGGCCCGCGCGGTCACCGAGGCCGAGCAACCGGCGATGTACCGCATCGTCCGCGAGCTGGCCACTTCGGCGCACCAGCCGATGCCGCGGCTCTACATCAGCCCGACCAACCAGCCGAACGCGTTCGCCACCGGCCGGAACCCGCGCAACGCGGCGGTCTGCTGCACCGACGGCATCCTGCAACTGCTCGACCAGCGCGAACTGCGCGCGGTGCTCGGCCACGAGTTGTCGCATGTGTACAACCGGGACATCCTGATCTCCTCGGTGGCCGGTGCGCTGGCCAGCGTGATCATGTTCCTGTCCCACTTCGCCTTCTTCGCCTCGATGTTCGGCGGTGGCGACCGGGACGAGCGGGACGGCGGCAACGCGTTCGGCGCCCTGCTGCTGATGATTCTCGGGCCGATCGCGGCCACCGTGATCCAACTCGCGATCAGCCGCAGCCGCGAGTTCCAGGCGGACGCGTCCGGCGCCCAGCTCACCAACGATCCGCTGGCGCTGGCCAGTGCGCTGCGCAAGCTGCAGGCGGGCACCCAGGCGCTGCCGCTGCCCCAGGAAGACCAGCTGGTCGCCGCCAGCCACCTGATGATCGCCAACCCGTTCCGGCCAGCCGGGCTGGCCAAGCTGTTCTCCACGCACCCGCCGATGGAAGAGCGGATCCGCCGGCTGGAGGAGATGGCCGGGCGGCGCTGACCGCTACGCCGGGGCGCCACCGGCGTTGCGGGCCACGTCCATCACGTACTGCCCATAGCCGGACTTTCCCAGCGCCTCGCCCAGCCGGTAGGCCTGCGCCGCGTCGATGAAGCCCATCGCCAGCGCGATCTCCTCCAGGCAGGCGATCCGGACGCCCTGCCGATGCTCCAGCACCTGCACGAACTGGCCGGCCTCCAGCAGGCTGTCGTGCGTGCCGGTGTCCAACCAGGCCATGCCGCGGCCGAGATCCACCAGCCGGGCGCTGCCCTTGTCCAAATAGGACCGGTTGATGTCGGTGATCTCCAGCTCGCCGCGCGGTGAGGGGGTGAGCGCCGCGGCGATGTCCAGCACGTCGTTGTCGTAGAAGTAGAGGCCGGTCACCGCGGTCGACGACCGCGGCCGCACCGGCTTCTCCTCAATGGACAGCAGCCGGCCCTGAGCGTCCGCCTCGGCCACCCCGTACCGCTGCGGATCCCTTACCCGGTAGCCGAACAGCGTGCAGCCGTCCACAGTGGACGCTTCGTGCTGCAGCAGGCTGGGCAGCCCCTCGCCGTGGAAGATGTTGTCGCCCAGCACCAGCGCCGCGTTGTCGTCGCCGACGTGCGAGCGCCCGATGATGAACGCCTCGGCCAGCCCGTTCGGATGCGCCTGCTCCGCGTACGACAGGCTCAGCCCGAGGCCGGTGCCGTCACCGAGCAGCCGCCGGAACAGCGGCAGGTCGATCGGCGTCGAGATGATCAGGATCTCCCGGATGCCGGCCAGCATCAGCACCGACAGCGGGTAGTAGATCATCGGCTTGTCGTAGACCGGCAGCAGCTGCTTCGACACCGCCTGGGTGATCGGATGCAGCCGGGTACCGCTGCCGCCGGCAAGCACGATGCCTTTCGTCGTTGGCACAGGCACGCCCTACCGGTAGTTGGTGAACTGCAGGGCGACCCCGAAGTCCTCCTGCTTCAGCAGCGCGATCGCCGCCTGCAGGTCGTCCCTCTTCTTGCCGGTCACCCGCAGCTGGTCGCCCTGGATCTGGGCCTGTACGCCCTTCGGCCCGTCGTCCCGGATCTTCTTCGCGATCGCCCGTGCCTTCTCGATCGCGATCCCCTGCAGGATCGTCGCGCTGATCCGGAAGTTCTTCCCGGACGCCTGCGCCTCCCCCGCGTCCAGCGACTTCAACGAGATCCCCCGCTTGATCAGCTTCTCCTTGAAGACCTCCAGCGCCGCCTTGGCCCGCTCCTCCGTGCCCGCCTGCAGCAACACCCCCTCCTCGCCCGACCAGGCGATCGACGCCCCGGTCCCGCGGAAGTCGAACCGCTGCGCCAACTCCTTGGCCGCCTGGTTCAGCGCGTTGTCCACCTCTTGCCGGTCGACCTTGCTCACCACGTCGAAGGACGGATCTGGCATGGTGCGGCTCTCTCCTCAGCATCTCTGGGCTACCCGCGCCCGACCGTACCCGGTGGAGCCCGGCCCTCCGCGCCCTGTATCCTCATCCACCGTTGCCGGCCTCACCTCCGGCACACGGCGGGTTGCCCGAGCGGCCAAAGGGAACGGTCTGTAAAACCGTCGGCTCAGCCTACGTTGGTTCGAATCCAACACCCGCCACCACGACGCAAGGTTGTATGAAAGGCCAGGTCAGAGGCTCGGTCGGTGTTCGGTGGCCGATCGGGGGTGATTGGCCGAAAGTCCCGCTGGTAGCCCGGCTGGTCCTGCTGTTTATCAGTGGTCGTGCGAAATACGTGCGAAGTGAGAGGGGCCCTCGGCGGGGGTTGTCCGGCGTCGGCGGCGCGGTGTCTGAGGGCCGTCCGGACGGGGGTTCACCGGGCTGGCGGACACGCGCTGGGCGGTCGTGGGTGTCGCAGCGATGGTTCTGTGTCGCATCCGATCGGTGCCGGGCGTGGCCGCGGTCGGTGTGTGATGCGTCAGCGGTGGGGCCAGCGCCGGTCGTCGTGGGTGTGCGATGAGCTCGGCGCGGGTCGGCGACGCCGCGGCGGCGGGGTGGGGGCTGGGTGAGCCGCCGCAGGACCTGGGGGCGGAGCAGGCGGTGCTGGGCGGGATGTTGCTGTCCAAGGACGCGGTGGCCGATGTGGTGGAGGTGCTGCGCGGGACGGACTTTTACCGGCCGCAGCATCAGGTGATCTTCGAGGTGGTCCTGGAGCTGTTCGGGCGGGGCGAGCCGGCCGACCCGGTGGCCGTGTCCGCGGAGCTGACCCGCCGCGGCGAGCTGATCCGGGTGGGTGGTGGGCCGTACCTGCACACGCTGATCGCGGCGGTGCCGACGGCGGCGAATGCCGGCTACTACGCGCGGATTGTGGCGGAGCGGGCGGTGCTGCGTCGGCTGGTGGCGGCCGGGACCCGGATCGTGCAGCTCAGTCAGGGCGCCGCCGCAGGGCTGGGTGGCGAGGTCGCGGAGTTGGTGGATCGGGCGCAGGCGGAGATCTACCAGGTGACCGGCGAGCGGGCGGCCGGGGATCTGGTGGCGGTGCCGGAGCTGCTGGGTGCGGCGATGCAGGAGTTGGAGTCGATCCAGGGCCGCGGTGACGAGCTGGCCGGGGTCGGGACCGGCCTGGCGGACCTGGACGCGATCCTGCACGGACTGCGGCCGGGGCAACTGGTGGTGGTGGCCGGCCGGCCGGCGATGGGCAAGTCGGTCCTTGCGCTGGGGATCGCGCGGGCGTGCGCGCTGCGGGCGGGGTTGCCGGCGGCGGTGTTCAGCTTGGAGATGAGCCGCTCCGAGCTGGTGTTGCGGCTGCTGGCCGGCGAGGCCGGGGTGCCGCTGGAGCCGATGCTGTCCGGCGGCATGACCGACACGCACTGGGCGCGGGTGGGTGGGGCGCTGGCGCAGTTGTCGGGGCCGGAGGCCGGGTTGTTCATCGACGACTCGCCCGGCTTGACGCTGATGGAGGTCCGGGCCAAGGCGCGGCGGCGTAGGCAGCGCGGGGGGTTGGGGCTGGTGGTGGTGGACTACCTGCAGTTGCTGGTGTCCGGGCGGCGGGTGGAGAGCCGGCAGCAGGAGGTGGCGGAGTTCTCCCGCGGGTTGAAG
Organism: uncultured Actinomycetota bacterium; assembly: GCA_963714145.1. Classification (GTDB taxonomy): domain Bacteria; phylum Actinomycetota; class Actinomycetes; order Mycobacteriales; family CADCTP01; genus JBBWZH01. The sequence continues at coordinate 8,262,570 of OY970235.1, forward strand.
CTGCTGGCCAAGGATCTGGGTGTGCCGGTGGTGGCGGTCAGCCAGCTCAACCGCAACCCCGAAGCCCGCCACGACAAGCGGCCGTATCTGGGGGACCTGCGCGAGAGCGGCGCGATCGAGGCCGACGCCGACGTCGTGGTACTGGTCCACCGCCCGGACGCCTACGACACCGACGACCGTCCCGGGGAGGCGGATCTGATCGTGGCGAAGAACCGCAACGGCCCGACCGGCACGGCCACCGTGGCGTTCCGCCGGGCAACGGTCGAGTTCCGCGACCTGGCCACCGGCGTTGGGCCTAGTGGCGGGCGGTGGTGAACCCTGGGGTGGCAGCCGGGATGCTGCCGCAGCCCGACCCGGCCCCGCCCGGTCCGGCGGTGGTGACCAGCCGGGCGCCGAACTGGGAAGCGGCCGAGCGGGTGCGGTGGGTGCGTGGGCTACAGCCGCTGCAGCGGCGGCTGCTGACAGAGCTGGCCTGGGAATCCCACCCACACACCGGCCTGGTGTCCCCCGGCGACGAGGCGCTGCTGGCCGCCCGGCTGGAGTCGCATGTCACCTCGATGCGCAACGCCCTGCGTGGGCTGATCGACGCCGGGCACGTGCAGCGGGTCCGGCGCGGAGCCCGCGGCCGCCCGGCGGTGTACCGGGTGACACCCCGGCTGCCGGCCGACGCGCTATCGCCGCGAGCCGCGCCCGCGGCGACCGCCCTCGCGGGTGACCGCAGTAGCGCCGGCATCGGCCGGCGCCGAAGCGCGCGGGTGACCGAGTACCGGCAGTCCCCACTGATGGCCGCCGTCACCGGGACTGGCGAGGCGGCCGAGGATGCCTCGCCTCACGCCGCGTCCCCGCGGCCGCCGGTTGCCTCGCCGGCCGCCGAGGCAACAGCGCCGTTTGCCGTTGGTGGCGGGGGCAACGCCTCGCCGGCAGGCGGAGCGACAGGACCGCGCCGGGGCAACGCCGCGCTCGTCGGGGAGGCAACACCCGGGTTGTCCGGCACTGCCTCGCCCGCCGGCGAGGTGTCGCCCGGCCGGGCGGCGGCCCTGTCGCCGGTGCAGGAGGCATTGCCTCCGGCAGCCGCCGACAAGGGCGAGGTGTCGCCGCTGAATGCCTCACCGGCAGGCGAGGCACCCCCCAATTGGGCTGGGTTGGATGTTGGCTTTGGCCCCCAACCCCCACCATCACCGCCGGAGCCGGCCACGCCCGCCACGACAGCGGGGGTCGCCGGGGAGTTGGTCGACGCGGCGATCGCGGCGCTGCCGGCCGCGCACCGGCCCGCGATCACGCCCAGGTCCCGGCAGACGCTGGCCGCGGCGGCGGTCGCGCTGACCGGCCGGTGGTCGCCTGCCGAGCTGCAGCAGCAGCTTGCCGGGGACCTGCCCGCCACGATCACCAACCCCGGCGGGCTACTGCGCCACAAACTGCAGGCCCTGGCCGGCCAGCCGGGACCGGCGCAGCGATCCCGGCGAGAACGCGCCACCCATGCCGCCGCACGCGCGCAGGCCGACCGGCAGCAGCGCCAGCAGGCACGGACCGGTCAGCAGCAGCGGGACCGGGCCGCCGCGGTCTACCGGGCACACCCGGACCTGCTCGCCGGCGTGGCGGCGGAATTCCTCGGCCGGCCCGGGCTGCGGGCCGCGCCCGCGCTGGCGCTGTTGGGCACGGCTGTGTGCCGGGTCGACCAGCTGTGCGCCGGCCTGGACCCGGCCGCCGCTCTACGGACGGCCCTGGCCGGCGTGCCGGTGCCTGGGCTGCTGCTGCGAGCCGCGGCCGAGCACGCTGCGGCCGGACTACCTGACCAGGTCCGAGCCGTCCATGCCGCAGCCCACGCGACGAGCACCGGCAGCGTTCCTGGCGACGGTGAGCCGCCGAAGCGACGAGGCTGACCGAGCCGGCGTCGCTCTGCCGGGCGGGTCAATCCCGGACACGACGTGTAGGCGGTCCGGGGCACTCGTCTCCGCCGGTGACCACCGGCTGTCAGCAGTTCCGGGAGTTCCTCGCAACTCTCCAGGCATTCGAAGAGAGCTCCAGGTGGACCGAGTTCGACGAGCGTGACCGGTTCCGGAGTTCACCGAACCCGAGGACGGGCAGCAGTCATGACGGTCGCGGGCGTGGACCGGGCGGGCGGCCCGTGCGCCTGCAGTGGGCCGTCAGGTGCCATCCGTCATTGGGAGAGTCCTTGGGAGGGCCCATCCGGCTTCAGGTCATCTCGTCCCGGGCCAGGGTGGCCAGGCGTTGGGTTTGGTGGCGCCGCGGCGTTGTGCCCTGGGAGCTCTGTCCTCGTCTCTTTATGCGGCTTCCGATCGTCAGGAGGTGGGCTCACCCAGCTGGGCAGCGTTTGCGGGGGGTTGACGCGGGACGCGGTTTGGAACGTCCAGGTGGAGTGGGTGTCGAACTGCGACTGGGTGGGACCGGTGGATTCCAAGCCTTTCGTCAGCAGGTCGATGAAGCAGCGCTTCAGCAGGGACTTCGTGCTCTCGGCCGCAAGTACCGGGTTCCCGCTCATCGCGCACAGCAGGATGCTGGCGATGCGGAGGCCGAAGATCAAGTGGCCGAGGAACTCATCGCCGGGAAGCTCGATGGCCCCCTGTGCGAAGCCGCGTCCTTCGTCGACGACCGGCGCCGGCAGTTCGAGGCCAACCGCCAGCAACCATTCGATCGGTCCACCGATGACAAGCCCGTGCAGCCACTCCTGGGCATGCTCGAGGCCTGCGGCGGCGGTCTCCAGCGGATCAGTCTCCGTCTCCCAGCCGCTGGTGATCAGATCGAACGCCGGGCCTCCGACTCGGTTGGCGAAATACTCGACCAGCGCCTCCCGCAGCGGGCCTTGCTTGGCCGGTTCGGCGGCGGGATCCGGCTCCGTGAAGATCCGCAAACTCAGAAGCAACGTCGGACGTCCCGGCCCAGCGGAGACCGTGATCGGCGCGGTGACCAGTCCATGGGCGGGATCAACCAGTGCCCGGCTACCCGGAACCCACGGCAGCAGAAACTCGCGATCACCTGCGACACCGACGCTGAGCCACGCCCGGCGATCACGCCGGACCACGACCGATTTCCAGGCCTGAGCCTGGAGTAGCACGGGCGGCACGAGGTCCGGGCGGAGCGTCCCCCAGATCTCCGGTGGAATGCCAGGTGCCGGCCGCTGCCAGTTGCCGCGCAATTGCGCGTCGCGCCGGCCGGCGGCGCGGTGTTCCGGCGGCCGGCCATCATCGCTCCGCTGCGTGTTCTCGCGGGCTGACCGCGCCATGGCGGCCCGCTCCGCTTCCTCGACCTCCTTCCGCTCGGCGCGTCGTGCGGCCAAGGCGTTTCCGCGTTCTTCGATCTCGGCCAGATCTTTGTCGCTCGGCGGCGTGTTCTCGCGGGCCGACCGCGCCATGGCGGCCTGCTCCGCTTCTTCGACCTCCCTCCGCTCGGCGTGACGGGGGGCCAGGGAAGTCCCGCGTTCTTTGGTCTCCGCCGGATCCTCATCGCTCCGCCGCGAAGGATCTCGCCGCTGTTCGTGGTGAGGTTCGGGAGGCTCAAGTTCCATGGGTCAGAGCGTACGAGCGTTGATACGTCGCTCCGGCGTCCGCACGCCCGCCGTACCAGCCTTGATCAGGGGCGCCGGCGATGGACACCGCGGTAGGACGCCCACATTCCGGGAACGGCCGGTAGCCCTGCCCGCATCCAACAGCCGCTACGACGGCTACCCATGAAAGGACGGAACTCGCGTGGCCACGTGGAGGGCGCGAATCGAGTTCGATGCCGCGGCGGATGACGAGCGGGCCGGCGCAATGGCCAGCCAGCCGGCCGGGACGGTCAGCTACGACAGGGCAGGAGGGCAGGTGGCCCTCGTATTCGACGTGCAGGCCGCCACCCTGGACCGCGCGGTCACGCTCGCACTGCGGACCGCCCAAGCCGCCCACGCCGCGGCCGGCGTGCCCAGCCAGCCACTGGCCGCGCACGTGACCGCGGTCGCCTCCAGTCCTGCCGACCAGCGCCAGCCGCCGGTGCCGGAACTGATCGGTCCTGCCGAGGTCGCCACGATCCTCGGCGTGCCCAAGGGGCGGCTGCGGCAGGTCACCCAGCGCGCCGATTTCCCGCCGCCGGTCGCCCGGGCCAGGGGCGGGGCGATCTACGCCAGGCCGATGGTCGAGGTCTTCAACGCCGGATGGGACCGCAGCTTCGGCCCATCCAGCACCCGTCACGCTCAGATCGCCGCCGAACTGGCCCGCATCCCCCAGGGCCGGCCCAACACCCTGCAGCAGCGGCTGCGCCTGCTCTACAACCGCGAACGCGGCTACGACCTGCGCGAGAACCCAGACAGCAGACCGTCGGACACCCTCTTCCGGCTCGTCGACATCATCCGCGCGCGGCACCCTGACTTCGACCCGGCCTACGACCGCTCCTTCTTCCCACCGCATCCCTCCCCGGCTCGGCCTGCGCTACGGCTGGTCCCGGCAACCGGCTGACCCCGGCGCCCCAATCGCCGGCTCGCCAGGCCCCGGACCGCACCGGCAGGATCCACGGCACGGTCGTGTCTCGCTCGCGTGAATCCACCGTGCGGTCGCAGGCGATCGGTGGCGCCATCGTCGTCGACCAGCCCGCTGGGCAGCGCCGATCTGCGGCCCGCGGGCGTCCCCCTACGTGGTGTTGCCCCGTTGCCGCGCAGGTCAGATGTGGTGTCGCCGCGAACACCCTGGCATCGGCCAGGCAGGTTGGTCATGTCCGGGATCCGAACCGGCCGGCGTCGTCGATGCGGCGCCGTCGCCTCGCGCCGCGGCGGTTCGCCCAGCCGATGTCCCGCTGTCGGACCCGGGCCGATCAAGCCGGTCGCCGAGCACGGCCGGCCGCCCACTCCTGCCGCGGCGGGTGTTGCCGGCCGGCGAGCGGCGTCCTGGGGGACGGGCAACGGTCCTGGAGCAACGAAGCACCACATCCCCGTGCGGAGGGTCGAGAGCCACCTGCCCTCGGACGAGAGGAACTCCTGGTGGCCTCCCCGACCGCACCCACCGACCACGCCGGACACGGCCGTCAACGGCCCGCCCGAGACCCGGACCACCTACTCACCGCCCTGGAACGAGAATGGGCACAGCTCACAGCAGCACCGGCTACCCAGACAGCGCTGCGCCGCTGGGGCCGTCTCGAGCCGGCGCTGGCCGGCTACACCGACCTGGAACACGTCCGCGCAGCCGCCCACCGCCGCCGCGCAACGCAGCAGTCAGACGAACTGCTGGCCGCGCTGGCACGGCTGGCGGCCCGCGACGGCGGCGACGAGCCACTGGCCGCCCGGGCGCTGCTGCAACTCCTGCTGCCCGGCGCGGCCGCCTTGGCCTACCGGCTGGCACACCTGCCCCGCGCCGAGGCGATCGCCGCCGTGCTGTCCACCCTGTCGTGCCGGATCCGGACCTACCCGTGGCGCCGCCGCCCCCACCGGATCGCGGCGAACCTGCTGCTGGACACCGAAATGGAACTCCGCCGCGCCCGCGCCCGCGAACGAGCCCACGCCGAGTACAGCCTCGCCATGCTGGCCGACCGCGCCGCCGGCGCCAACCGCCGGTCGGCGTCCGACCGCCTCGACCTGATCCTCGCACTGGCCAGCCGAGCGACCGACCAACCGCTGCACCCCCAGCCCCCCACGGACCCGGCCGACATCGACGACGACCCGCGCGAGCAGCTACTCACCCTCTTCAACTGGGCCCTGGACACCGCCGTGATCAGCCCAGACGACGTCGCCCTACTCACCGCCACCGATCTGCGACAGCACCCGGTTGCCGCACTCGCCGGCGAACACGCCATCGCCCCACGGTCACTAGCCCGCCGCCGCCAACGCGCCCTGGCCAAGCTCCGTGCCGCACGCGCCGACTACCTGCAGACAATCGCCAGCTGACCGCGACACACCGCGTCTCCCAAGACGGTGCACCTGCAGTGACATATGGTGGCGGAGCGACCTGCCGCTGACGGAACGTCCGGCTCGTCGATGCAGCGCGATCGAACACGATCAACGACAACGAGCCAGGCGAACCCCGAGACGCGCCTCAGCAGGCCGTCTATAAGAGAGCCCCCATGCCAGATGTCGGCCTCAGCCCGACGGCTGGCCGCGTCCTGAGCCGTCTCGCACCGCGCGACAGGGGGTATGCGTCAGCAGGCAGCTCGGCGGGCGGACGTCACGGCTCACCCCACCGGCGTGGGGAGGACAGCTCGATCCTTCCAGCCGCCCAGGCTGCCGACGGCTCACCCCCACGGCCGTGGGGAGGACATCGTCCCGAACCAGTGCTGCGTCGCGAGGTTCGGCTCACCCCCACGGGCGTGGAGAGGACGGCAGCTGCCCCGCGCTGCGGTGGTAGCGCCTGCGGCTCACCCCCACGGGCGTGGGGAGGACGCCTTTCTTGAGGAACACAAGGCCCGGCCGGACGGCTCACCCCCACGGGTGTGGGGAGGACCCGTCAACTACGGCCCGGGTGCCTGCCCAGTCCGGCTCACCTCCACGGGCGTGGCGAGGACCCAGCCACGACACGCGGCGACCAGCCCAGTCACGGCTCACCCCCACGGGCGTGGGGAGGACGCTGACCTGGACATTCAGGGTCACGCCGCCGCCGGCTCACCCCCACGGGCGGGGGAGGACTCCACGGCGAACAGTTCGACGTCCGAACTGTTCGGCTCACCCCCACGGGCGTGGGGAGGACGTCGAACCGCAGCAGCTCGTTGCCGCAGGCGAGGGCTCACCCCCACGGGCGTGGGGAGGACACAGACAGTCGGATCGGACCGGTCGGCAGCGCCGGCTCACCCCCACGGGCGTGGGGAGGACCGCGACCAGGACCAGCCTGCCCCGACCGTGCACGGCTCACCCCCACGGGCGTGGGGAGGACAGGTGGCGGGCGTCAGCGACGATCGCCTTGGCCGGCTCACCCCCACGGGCGTGGGGAGGACGCAATGACGCAGCCGCAGCAGGTCGACGCGACCGGCTCACCCCCACGGGCGTGGGGAGGACGCAGTCAGACCCGGCACGCGGCAACTCCGAGGCGGCTCACCCCCACGGGGCGTGGGGAGGACGACATCGACGTCAACTCGCACATCGACACCAACGGCTCACCCCCACGGGCGTGGGGAGGACCTTCCGCCACCCGCGCTCGTCCTTGCGGAGAGCGGCTCACCCCCACGGGCGTGGGGAGGACACACCGCGCTTCTCCGCGTACCAGCCGACCAGCGGCTCACCCCCACGGGCGTGGGGAGGACGCCCGGAACGGCGCCCCCAGCGGGCCGGGCATCGGCTCACCCCCACGGGCGTGGGGAGGACGTAGTTCGCGGGGGGGGATCACCGTCCCGCCCGAGGCTCACCCCCACGGGCGTGGGGAGGACGCCCAGGACGGCGTCGAGGATGAACCGGGCGGCGGCTCACCCCCACGGGCGTGGGGAGGACGAGGTCGACGGCTTCCGGGCCGCCGGGCTCGTCGGCTCACCCCCACGGGCGTGGGGAGGACTCCTTCTCCAGGCCGGCATACGTGAAGAGAACCGGCTCACCCCCACGGGCGTGGGGAGGACTCGGTGAGGGCCTGCACGAGCCCGTCCAGTTCCGGCTCACCCCCACGGGCGTGGGGAGGACAAGCGGATACCGGCCGTCTCGCCGGCGTAGTCCGGCTCACCCCCACGGGCGTGGGGAGGACAGGTCCCCGACCCGCGAGTCCGCCTCCTGCGACGGCTCACCCCCACGGGCGTGGGGAGGACACGAACAGATCCCTGATGCTGCCGACGTCTTCCGGCTCACCCCCACGGGCGTGGGGAGGACACGGTTGACCGGCGGCTGGCCGGTGAGCAGGACGGCTCACCCCCACGGGCGTGGGGAGGACCCTAGCCCGCCCCCGACGCAAACGGGGGCGGGCGGCTCACCCCCACGGGCGTGGGGAGGACGACCACGGGCAGCAGCCGAAGCAGGCGTTCGACGGCTCACCCCCACGGGCGTGGGGAGGACGACGAGATCGACATCGTCAACGGGCTGATCGGCGGCTCACCCCCACGGGCGTGGGGAGGACTCCAACAGCGGTGCGTTCGCCTGGGCCGCGTTCGGCTCACCCCCACGGGCGTGGGGAGGACCCTTGCTGACCTGGGAGTTTAGGCGGGGGTTGGTGAGTTAGGCGGTGGCGTCGCAAGTTTGTCGTTGCCCTGTGCTGTGATGCCGTCTGGTGTCGATGTCGCAGAGTTGGGGGTCTGGACGACGTGGAGGTGTCCGGTGGGGGTCTGGATCTTCGTGTGTGGGGGAAGTCGCGGCATTTGCCGCGGCCGTATCCGTTGGTTTGGCATTTGGTGGATACCGCCGCGGTGGCTTTGGCGTTGTGGGATCTGTTTCTGACTGTTGGGCAGCGGGCGCTGATCGCTGGGCAGTTAGGGGTGGGGGCGGCGCAGGCGAGGATCTTGGTTGCGTTCTGGTCGGGTCTGCACGATGTAGGAAAGGCGACGCCTGACTTTCAGTCGCAAGAGGTGGTCTCGTATTCCGCGCTTCTTGCGGATCCGGGCTATGCACCTGCTCGGGCAGGGGGCGGTGTTCGGCACGATTTGGCGACGCAGTTGGCGGTGGGCGGGTTTCTGCGGGATCTGGGGTACCCAGGCGGGCGGCGTACGAGCGGGCATGCCTGGTATCGGGTGGGGCAGATTCTTGGCGGGCATCACGGGCGCTTTCAGCAGTCTGGCGATCTACGGTCGGTTGAGCTGCGGCTGGGCGGGGGTCGCTGGGCGGCTCAACGAGAAGGGCTGGTTGACGCGCTGTATGTGGCGCTTGGCCGTCCGGATCCGCCGGCCACGGTCGGCGGGTTGGCTGCGGTCCAGATCACCGGTCTGGTGATCCTGGCCGATTGGCTGGCGAGCCAGGAGCATTTCCTCGCCCGGCAGTTGTCTGTTGTTCCGAGGATCGCGTCGCCGGCTGTGGTCGCGGCTCATCTGGAGTCGTTGGCGCCCAGGGCGGTCGACCTGCTCGCGGAGGCGGGGCTGGGTCGGGCGACGCTGCATCGTTTGGAGTTCGGTGAGCTCTTCCCGTACTCGCCGAACGCTCTGCAGCGGTCGTTGATCGAGGAGTTGTTTCCGCGTATCGATTCGTCGGGGTTGCTGGTGGTGACGGCGGCGACCGGGGACGGTAAGACTGAGGCGGCGCTGGTCGCGGCGAGCGTGTTGGCCGAGGCGTCGGGAGCCGGTGGGTTCTTCTTCGCTTTGCCGACGATGGCGACGTCGGACGAGATGTACCGGCGGGTCCGCGCGTTCGCGGACGCCTTTGCGGCGGGTCCGACGCCGGTGACACTGCTGCACAGCATGTCCTGGCTGAACGAGGACTACGAGCAGCGATGTGCGGCCGGTGTCGGTGACGGTCTGCTGGTTTCGGCGGACGGGGCGGATGGCCGGGCTTCGTGGACGGAGGCGCCGCAGTGGCTTCGCGGGCGTAAGCGGGGGCTGCTGGCCGGGTTGGCGGTCGGCACTGTGGATCAGGCGTTGGTCGCCGCGCTGACGACGAAACACAACGCGCTGCGCCTGTTGGGCTTGTCGGGCAAGGTGTTCATCGTCGATGAGGCGCACGCGTACGACGAGTACATGCAGGCGCTGCTGGCCCGGCTGTTGGGGTGGCTCGGCGCGTTCGGGTGTCCGGTCGTGTTGCTTTCCGCGACGCTTCCCTCGGCCCGGGCGGCGGCGCTCGTCAGCGCCTACCGGCAAGGGTCCGGCAGTGTGGACGGCGAGGTGTCGCGGCTTCGCTATCCGGGTTGGCTGTTCGTCCCGGCTGCGGCTGGCCGTGAGGTCGTCGCCATCTCCGACAAGGCACACGAGGACGTCGTCGCTGCGCGGCGGATTCGCCTGCGGGTCGAGTTGGTTCCCGTGCAGCACCGCCCTGGGAATGAGGTCGACAAGTGCGACCGGCGGTCGGTACTCAGGCAGCTGCTGGCTCCTATCCACGAGGAGGGCGGACACGTCGCAGTGGTCTGTAACACCGTCGGTGACGCCCAGAGGACGTACGCGGCCTTGAAGGAGTGGGCTGGCGACACGGTCACGGTCGAGCTGCTGCATTCGCGCTTCCCTGCTCGCCAACGTGAGGAGATCACGCGGTCCATCGTTGGCAGGCTTGGAAGGAACGGGCGGCGGGTCGGCACGACGATCGTGGTCGCCACGCAGGTGGTCGAGCAGTCCCTCGACCTTGACTTCGATCTCGTCGTCAGCGACCTTGCGCCGCTGGCCTTGCTGCTACAGCGGGCCGGCCGGTGCCACCGGCACAGCCGGCCCGGCCGTCCACACTGGACAGCAGAGCCACGGCTGATCGTCCTGGACCCGCACGGGGACGACGGGTATCGAGCTCCTCCGCAATGGGGACGCGTCTACCACCGGTATCTGCTTGCGGCGACCCGGCAGGCCCTGCTCGAACTGGACGGCGGGGTGGTCGACATCCCGGAGATGGTCCAGCCGTTGATGGAACGGGTCTATCCCGTCGACTCCGAGGCGGTTGAGGATGAGTTGCGCCGCGATTTCGGTGACTACGTCGCCGAGGGCCGAGCGAAAGAGACGATGGCGACCTACGTTCGGATCCCGCCAGCGGACAGTCTCAACGATCTCAGCGCACTGAGCACGAGAGAGGTCGAGGAAGCCGACGCGACCACCCGGCTGGGAGCTGATTCGGCCCGCGTCCTGTGCTGCTACCTGGACCGGGAAAGCGGGCAGTGGCTCGATCCTGGGCGCACTCGGCCGTTGCCGGCACGAGGCACCGGCAGCGCCGGTCGCTTCCAGGCCGGGGACGTGCGCGACATCCTCCGCGAGACGGTCCCGGCGCCGGCATCCCTGCTGCACGGAGACCAGCCGCCGGCTGCCACGCCGGCGTCGTGGAAGGACAGCGCGTGGCTCGCAGACCTCGTTCTGCTGTGGTTCCGCACCGGTCCGGGAGGCCCGGCGCCGGCTGTGGTCAATGACCGGCGGGTCCGCCTCGACCCGGAGTTGGGCCTCGTCATCGAACGCGAGACGCAGACGGGATGAGTGCGGGACGCCAGGTGATCACCCGCACGAGTTCGACGCTGAGGACTGTGAGGAGACAAGCAATGTTGAGGTCAGGATCTGGCCGCCGCAGGCGGCTGTCGCCGGCGGCGGAGACAGTACTCGTGGGAGCCGGTCTGCCGGTCGAAGCAGTCAAGCGGGCTGTTGTGGATCGGTGTAGGACGCTGGCCCTGGCGGGCTGGCCGGTGGGCCGGTGACACCGCCGGCCTATGACCTCAGCACGGAGTGTTGGCTTCCCGTCCGTCGAGGCGCCCAGACGGAGATGGTGGGTCTACGTGAGCTGTTCCGCCACGCGCACGAACTGGAGGACTTGGCGGTTCCGGTGCCGCCTGCGGCGGCGGGTTTGCTGCGGATCCTGTATGCCCTGACGGCTCGGGTGACCGGGCTGGACAGCCGGGCGGGATGGTCTGACCGGCAGTTGGACGTCTTGGATGGGGGCCGGTTCGACCCGCGCGCGGTCGAGGCCTACTTCGACCGGTTCGCCGACCGGTTCGACCTGTTCGGGGAGCGGCCGTGGATGCAGGACCCCCGGTTGGCGCGGGAATGCCCGAAGCCTTCGGGTGTGAACAAGCTGGTCTTCGACCGGCCGGCCGGCAATACCCAGGTGTGGTTCGGCCACCACACAGACACGGCCCCGGTCCCGGTCGGCTCAGCGCAGGCCGCCTGGTACCTGGTCGCGCAGCTCTACTACGGCGCGCCGGGACGGTGCACGACCCGCGCTGTCGCGGGGCAGCAGTTCGCGAACATGACCGCCGGGCCGCTACGCGGCGCCATGTCCTATCACCCGCTGGGCCGGACGTTGTTCGAGTCCCTGATTGCCGGAATCCCGTCCCCGGAGGACTCGGCCCGGTGGGACGACCGCTGCCCGTGGGAGCGCGATGATCTGCCCGACGCGCTGGGCCGGCCTGGCCAGTTGACGTGGCCCGGCGCGATGCTGACCGCCCGGTACCGCCACGCGGTCCTGCTGGTGCCGGCCGCGGACGGGCGCGAGGTCGTCGACGCCTACCTGACCTGGGCATGGCGGCACCCACCGGAGGATTACCCCGACCCGTACGTCGTCCACAAGCGAAGCAAGGCAGGTACCTGGTACCAGCTCCACGCGGACGGCTCGCGTGCCGTGTGGCGGGACGTGGACGCGCTGCTGGCCGACTACGAGGACGACTCCCGCCGGCCCGGCATCATGACCGATTGGGCGGACCTCCCGATCGCCGAGCATGTCCGGGTGCGGGCGTACGGGTTCGACCAGGACAGTCAGGCCAAGGACCGTCAGTGGTTCACCGCGAGCACCCCGCCGGTCCTGCAGTGGCTCAGTGAGAAGGACCCGGAGGCGGCACACGGGATCCGTCAGGCGCACCAGCAGGCGGAGATGCTCGCCCGCCGACTCGATTCGGTGCTGAAGGCCGCCTGGCGGGAGATGGTCCATGTCACAGGTGGTGAACGCCCGCCGCCAGGACCGTGGGCCGCGGCTGCGTGCGACTACTACTGGCCCCGCGCGGAGAGTGTCTTCTGGACCCACATCGAGCGGCGCACGTTCGACACCACGCGCGCGGCCTTCCTCGACCTGGCTCACCAGGCCATCGAGCATGCGGCCGGCGAACACAGCAGCCGTCGGGTGGTGAAGGCGGTCACCGCCGCGCACCGGTGGCTGTCCACCCGAGCAGCAGAGAGGCAGTCTGCATGACCGCACCGGCTCCGACTCCCGCCCAGGATCGTGCCGCCCGGTACGACCCGTTCATCAGCAGGATCCTCAACGTCTGCCGGACGGAGCCACGCCGCCGCTCGGAGCTGCGTCGAGGGCTACGCCTGCCACCGGAAAAGGCCGTGACGATGCACGCGGTTGTCGCGCCCTGGCTTCCCGACCGTCGAGACTCGGCGTCCGAACGCGCCTACTACACGGTGGCCGCGATGATCGCCGCCCAGCCCCGTGACGCGCGGGACCCCACGCAGGCCGACCAGACCGACCCCGCCGCAGGCGAGCCGCCCGGGGCCACGCCCCCGCCCCCGCCAGGCGCCGCCTCGCCCGCCTACCCCGTCCGCCGCCCGAACCTCGGCTGGTCCCTCGCCGAAGCGGCCCGGCGCGACCGGCAGGGGCATGGGATCGCCGAGGAGACAGCCGACAAGCGCCTGCACCTGCTGGTCCGGCAGAACCTCGACGGCCTGCACCGCCAACTGCCCGGCGTCGTGCGTCAGCTCCGCGCGCTGAACGTGGCCGTCGACTGGGCACAGCTGATGAACGACATCGCCCAGTGGACCGGCAGTCGAGACCGGGTCACCAAAGCCTGGCTGCAGACCTTCTACCGCACCCTCACCCCGACAACCGAAGAGAGCGCAAGCGATGACTGACCCGGCCGCCCGATACATCGACATCCACCTCCTGCACACCCTGCCGTACGCGAACATCAACCGGGACGACCTCGGCTCGCCCAAGTCGGTCCAGTTCGGCGGCGCCGAACGGACCCGCGTGTCCAGCCAGTGCTGGAAACGCGCCGTCAGGCTGGCCCTGGAACGGTCTCTGGGGGAACGCGCGGTGCGTACCCGCCGGCTGCCGCTGGAGATCGCGGCGCGGCTACGCGAGGACGCGGGCTGGCCGGAGGACCTGGCGACGCTGGCCGGACAGCAGGTCGTGGCCGCGATCAGCACCGACGGTCTGAAGCTGGAGCCCGGCGGTGAAACGTCGGTGCTGCTCTACCTGCCCGCCGGGGCGGTGGCCGACCTCGCCGCCATCTGCGTCGACCACGAGACCGCGCTTCGCACCGCACTCGCCGCGGCCGAGGGGAAGAAGGCGAAGAAGGCCGCCACCGTGCTGCCCCGCGACGCGGTCAACGCGATCGTCGCCGACCGCAACGCCATCATCAACCTGTTCGGGCGGATGCTCGCCGAACTCCCGTCGTCCAACGTTGACGGCGCCGTCCAGGTCGCGCACGCCTTCACGACCCACGGCACCGACCCCCAGGTCGACTTCTTCACCGCCGTGGACGACCTGATGCCGGCCGGCGAGACCGCCAGCGGACACATGAACAGCGCCGAGTTCAGCGCCGGCACGTTCTACCGGTACGCCAGCCTCAACATCGCCGACCTGCTCGGCAACCTCGGCGGCGACCGGCGGCTGGCCGCGGACATGGCCGAGGCGTTCCTGTCCGCGTTCATCACAGCGATGCCGGAGGCGAAGAAGAACAGCACCGCGCCGTTCACCGTGCCCGAGTTCGGCTACCTGAGCGTCCGAAGCGACCGGCCGGTGTCGCTGGCCAGCGCCTTCGAGGAGCCGGTCCGCGCACCCCTGGACGGCGGTTACGCCCTCAGGTCCCGTGGGCGGCTCGACGAGTACGCCACCCGCGTGTACCAGGTGCTCGGCGCGGAGGGACGCCTCCACCACGCCTACGCAGGAGTGGAGGAGAAGGACCTCACCGGCCTCGGCCGGCGGGCCGCGTCCTATCAGGACCTCGTCACCAGCGCCGTCGAGCAGGCGGGTCTGCGGTGAGCGGCCTGCTGCTCCGACTCGCCGCCCCCATGCAAGCATGGGGCGACCACAGCACTTTCTCCCGGCGCGACACCGCGCCATACCCCACCCGGTCTGGACTGATCGGGCTGATTGCCGCCGCGGCAGGACGCCGGCGCGGTGACCCGATCGGCGACCTGTCCACTCTGGACTTCACGATCAGAGTCGACCGGCCCGGAGCGCCCACCCGCGACTTCCACACCGTCGGCGGCGGCCTCCCACCATCGCGGACCGTGCCCACGGCCGAAGGCAAGCGCCGGCCACCCGGGACGGCCACCATCGTGTCCCACCGGTACTACCTGGCCGACGCCGTCTTTACCGTCGCCGTGACCGGCCCGGACGACGTCCTCGCCCTCACCGCCGACGCACTGAGCCAGCCGGCCTGGGGGCCCTACCTCGGCCGGCGATCCTGCCCGGCCGAGGCGCCGCTGCTGCTGCGCTGGCCGGTCGACGACCCGACCGCGGAGCTGCGGACCCGGGTTCCGATCGCCCGCCGACCGGCCCGCCGTACCGACACAGTCGACGTCCAGTTCGTCCACCAGACCCCACCGGCCGACGGCGCCGCACAGGCCGCGCGGCTGACCCTCAACGACGTGCCCGTGGACTTCCACCCGCTGCGCCGGCGCTACCTCAGCCGCGACGTCTACGTCCTGACCGCGGCTCTGCCCGCCGCCCTGTGCGCCGGCCTCGGCCTCGGCTACTTGAACGCCCTGCACTCCTACCTGCATGAGGTATGACGATGACCATCTGGCTGGCCCGGATCGGGCTTGATCTACGCAACAGATCGGCACGGTCCGACATCGGCAACGCCGTCGACCTGCACCAGCGAGTCATGACGCTGGCGCCCGACGGACTCGGACCACAGGCGCGGCGGCAAGCCGGCGTGTTGTTCCGGTTGGACCACACCACGCGCGGCCCGGCGCTACTGGTGCAGACAACCCAAGCCCCGAACACCCACCGACTACCCCCCGAATACGGCACCGTCGAGACCCGCGACATCACCCCACTGCTGGACGCGCTCCAACCGGGCCTGCCGGTTCACTACCGGATCGCCGCGAACGCATCGAAACGCCTGTCGAAAGACAACGGCCACCACCGGGCCAGGCAGATCGTGCCACTCGACGGCACCGAAGCCGAAGACTGGTGGCACCGCAAAGCCGAGACCCACGGCCTGCGGCTGCTGTCAGCGCGGGCCGACCCGCTGCCACCCGCACGCGGCAGTCGCCCCAACACCGGCACCTTCCGGCACGCCATCACCCGCTTCGAAGGGCAGGCGATCGTCCTCGACGGCGACCTCCTCCGGGACGCCGTAGCCGGCGGCATCGGCAGGGGAAAGTCCTTCGGGTGTGGACTGCTCAGCCTCGCCCCGGCCAGGACCGCCGATGGAGCAGGCTGACGCACGCAGGCGTCTCGCCGCGCCCACCCTCGCGATGCTCCCCAGAGTCGCCGACTCGCTCAGCTTCCTCTACGCCGACATCGTCCGGATCGTGCAGGACGACACCGGCGTCTGCGCCCAGGTCGAGACCGAGGACGGCGTCGAACGGGTGTACCTGCCTACCGCCGCGGTCAGTTGCCTGCTGCTCGGGCCCGGTACCTCGATCACCAGCCGGGCCCTGACCACCTTCGCCCGCCACGGCACCACAGTCGTCTGCGTCGGCGCAGGCGGTGTCCGTTGCTACGCCGGGATCATGCCCGCGTCGCTGACCACCACCTGGCTCGAGAAGCAGGCCAGAGCCTGGGCTGACGACGCCGGCCGTCTCGCGGTCGCCGTCCGCATGTACGAGCAACGGTTCACCGAGCAGGTCGCCGCCGGAACCACCCTGGCCCAACTTCGCGGGCTCGAAGGCCAGCGAATGAAGGCCCTCTACCGCCTACTCGCGCAGCAACACCGAACCGGGAAGTTCAAACGCAACTACGACCCCGCGAACTGGCAAGCGCAGGACCCGGTCAACCTTGCCCTCTCAGCCGCCAACACCTGCCTCTACGGAGTCGTCCACGCCGCGACACTCGCGCTGGGCTGCTCGCCGGCACTCGGGTTCATCCACAGCGGAACCCAACACGCCTTCGTCTACGACATCGCCGACCTCTACAAGGCGAAAGCGACCCTCCCGCTCGCGTTCTCCCTACACGCCTCGAACGACCCGGAAGCAGACGCCCGCCGGAAACTCCGCGACCAGTTCCGCCTGCTGAAACTCCTCCCGAAGATCGTCACGGACATCCAGCGCCTCCTCGACCCCGACGCCGACGTCGCCAGCCCAGACCCGCAAGAACCGCCACTCTCCCTGTGGGATCCAGAACTCGGAGCCCTGCCCGCCGGAGTCAACTACAGCAACGACGCATAGCCGAAGGACGACCCATGGCCTCGATGGTCGTACTGGCCACCACCGCCGTACCCGACCACCTACGCGGCGCGCTAAGCAGATGGATGATCGAAGTCGGCCCCGGGCTCTACGTCGGCACCCTCTCCGCACGCGTCCGCGACGAACTCTGGGACACCGCCAGCACCGTCATCGGCGACGGCGCCGCCGTCCTCATCCACCCCGACAACAACGAACAGGGCTACACCCTACGAGCCGCCGGCCAACGCCGCCGCCGACCCATCGACTTCGACGGCCTCACCCTCGTCGCGATGAGCCCCCACCCCCCGAGCCAAGAACCACCACTGATCTGGCCCGAAGGCTGGTAAACCCGCAGGTCAGAAAGTGTCCTCCCCACGCCCGTGGGGGTGAGCCGTCGACCTCCTGCCGGGCACGCCGGGTGTATGGGTCCTCCCCACGCCCGTGGGGGTGAGCCGCCGTCGACCGGGACGGTCCAGGTGCTGCCGCTGTCCTCCCCACGCCCGTGGGGGTGAGCCGACGACGAGGCTGACGGTGTCGCCGGCGGTGAGGTCCTCCCCACGCCCGTGGGGGTGAGCCGTCGGCTGGCAGACCGGTGATGTCCAGGCGGTCGTCCTCCCCACGCCCGTGGGGGTGAGCCGTCAGGGTCAGCCTCCAGCGTGCCGCCGATGCCGTCCTCCCCACGCCCGTGGGGGTGAGCCGCCAAAGTCGCCCTTCGCCGGATGGAACGGCATGTCCTCCCCACGCCCGTGGGGGTGAGCCGACGCGGCGGTGCCCGCCACGCCGCCGAATCCGGTCCTCCCCACGCCCGTGGGGGTGAGCCGCAGGTGCCTACGTCGCGACTGTTGACGCGGACGTCCTCCCCACGCCCGTGGGGGTGAGCCGGAGATGAGGCAGCAGTGACGACGGGGATTGAAGTCCTCCCCACGCCCGTGGGGGTGAGCCGGCAGGAGCGGCGGCGATCGGCGCTTTGATCGAGTCCTCCCCACGCCCGTGGGGGTGAGCCGGCCCTGACCTGGGCACGCCGGCCCGTCGCTAAGTCCTCCCCACGCCCGTGGGGGTGAGCCGCCGGCAGATCCAGGCATAGCTGGGTCGGGGCGGTCCTCCCCACGCCCGTGGGGGTGAGCCGGCAAGGGCTGGGCGCCGTGCTGGAAGTGCCGGGTCCTCCCCACGCCCGTGGGGGTGAGCCGTGACCTGCCGACCAGCCCGGAGGGGGTGACCTGTCCTCCCCACGCCCGTGGGGGTGAGCCGTCCCGGCCCGAGGCCCTGATCGACATGCGGGAGTCCTCCCCACGCCCGTGGGGGTGAGCCGCCGGTCGTCACGATCCGGACCGCCGGGGGTGTGTCCTCCCCACGCCCGTGGGGGTGAGCCGCCGCCCAGCAGCTGGGCGAGCCGGTGTGGCTGGTCCTCCCCACGCCCCGTGGGGGTGAGCCGTGTCACCCGAGCAGGATGTCACAACCTGGAGGTCCTCCCCACGCCCGTGGGGGTGAGCCGTCCCCGGGCTGCGGCATCAGCGGCCGGTCCCGGTCCTCCCCACGCCCGTGGGGGTGAGCCGATGTTCTGCGCCTCTTCCAGCACGATCACGCGGTCCTCCCCACGCCCGTGGGGGTGAGCCGACGGCGTGTTCGAGGCAGACCCGGCCGGCCCGGTCCTCCCCACGCCCGTGGGGGTGAGCCGGCGATGCTCCTGGCCCGCGCCGTGTCGGAGTGGTCCTCCCCACGCCCGTGGGGGTGAGCCGTCTCCATCCGTACGGTTACCGACTGCAATCCGGTCCTCCCCACGCCCGTGGGGGTGAGCCGGGCGTCGGCGGGGCGCTGGCTGGGATCAAATCGTCCTCCCCACGCCCGTGGGGTGTCCATGGCCATGGGAAAGTCCTCGCTGGTGGCCAGGTGTAGGTCCCCGCTGGTGGCCAGGTTGAAGTCCCCACCCCTCGTTCGTCGTGTCGAGCCGGAGCGTGAGCCCTGGGCGGTGACGGTGGCGGTGCCAGCCAGTCACCGCACCGCCCAGGGGAGCTCCATTGAAGTCTGCGAGGGAACGGATGGACATCATTTCCGCCTACCGCGAGGTGGGTACCTACCGTGGCGCGGCCGAGATCTGCGGCACCACGCCGAAGACGGTGAAGCGGGTGATCGCCCGGCACGAGGCCGGCGGGCAGGTGCGGCCGCCGCGTTCGCGGCTGCGGAACTACGACGCGGTCGCCGAGCTGGTCGCCGAGCGGGTCGCGAAGAGTGGGGGCCGGATCACCGCGAAGCGGCTGCTGCCGGCGGCGCGGGCGGCGGGGTATGCGGGGTCGGCGCGGAACTTCCGTCGGCTGGTCGCGGCGCAGAAACCGTTGTGGCGCCGGGACAATCATCGTGGCGCGGCGCCCGGCGGTGTGGTCCCCGGGTGAGCATCTGGTCATCGACTGGGGTGTGCTGGGCGGGCTGCACGTGTTCTGCGCGGTGCTGGCCTGGTCGCGGGTCCGGTTCGTGCGCTTCGCCGCCGACGAGCGCGCGGAGACCACGCTCGCGCTGCTCGCGGAGTGCTTCGAGGCCCTCGGCGGGGTGCCGGGGGTGGTGCTGGCCGACCGGATGGGGTGCCTGAAGGGTGGGGTGGTCGCGAACGTGGTGGTGCCGACACCGGACTACGTGCGGTTCGCGGCCCATCACGGGTTCCGGCCGGACTTCTGCGAGGCCGCCGACCCGGAGACGAAGGGGATCGTGGAGAACCTGGTCGGCTACGCCAAGACCGACCTGATGCTCCGGTGCCGGGTCGGTGACCGTTCGCCGACCTGGCGGCGGCGAACGCCGCCGCCCGGGCGTGGTGCGTCGAGGTCAACGCCGCGATCCACAGCGAGATCTGCGCGGTCCCGGCCGAGCGGCTGGTCGTCGAGCGGGAACTGCTCGGCCGCTGCCGTCGCTGCGGGCCAGCATCGGCAAGACGGTGACCCGCAAGGTCGACCGGCTGTCCTGCGTGCGGTTCGGCTCGGCCCGCTACTCGGTCCCGACCCGGCTGATCGGCCAGACGGTCGGCCTCCACATCGAGGACGGGCGGCTGCTGGCCGTGGCTGACAGCACCGGTGAGATGGTGGCCGAGCACCTGCTGGTCGCGCCGGGTGAGGCCTCGATCCGCGACGAGCACTACGGCGGCCCCCGCCCGGCGCCGCGGCGGGCGGTGCGGCCGAGAACCGTGGCGGAGAAGGCGTTCTGCGCGCTCGGGCCGGTCGCGGAGGCGTTCATCACCGGCGCCGCCGCGGCCGGGAACACCCGCCTCGGGGCCGAGCTGGCCGAGCTGAACACGCTCGGCGCCGCGCACGGCCGCGACGCGCTCCTCGACGCACTGGACCGGGCGGTCGCGTTCGGACGGTGGCGGGCCGCCGACGTCCGCTCCATCCTGGCCGCCGGCGCCGGCACCCCACAACCAGCCGGCCGGCGACGCCCTGGTGCTCGAACTCCCAACGGTGCCGACCCGGCCCCTGTCGGCCTACGCCATCGGCAACTCGGCGACCGGAGCATCGGCGACCGGGGGATCGTCGTGACCGCCCGCACCCCGGCGCTGCCCGCCGATCTCGACGACGGGCTGCGCCGGCTCAAGCTCGCCGCGATGCGCCAGCTCGCCCCCGAACTGCTGGTCACCGCGAAGACCCAGCGGTGGGCCCCGGAGGAGTTCCTGCGCACCCTGGTCGAGGCCGAGATCACCGCCCGCGACGCCTCCAACGCCCGCAACCGGCTCAAGGCCGCCGCGTTCCCCGTCGTCAAGACCCTCGACGAGTTCGACCGTCAAGGCCTCCTCGATCCCAGCCGCCACCTTCGACTACCTGACCAGCCTGGAATGGATCCGCGCACCAGAGAACCTCTGCCTGGTCGGCCCGGCCGGCACCGGCAAGAGCCACCTGCTCGTCGCCCTCGGCGTCGCCGCCGTCCAAGCAGGGCACCGGGTCCGCTACTTCACCGCCGCCGACCTGGTCGAGACCCTCTACCGCGGCCTGGCCGACAACAGCGTCGGCCGCGTCATCGACACCCTGCTCCGCAACGACCTGATCATCTTCGACGAAGTCGGGTTCGCGCCCCTGGACGACACCGGCGCACAACTGCTGTTCCGGTTCGTCGCCGCCGCCTACGAACGCCGCGCCCTGGGCATCGCCTCCCACTGGCCCTTCGACCAGTGGGGCCGGTTCCTCCCCGAACACACCACCGCCGTCAGCCTCCTGGACCGGCTCCTGCACCACGCCAACGTCGTCATCACCGACGGCGAGTCCTACCGCATGCGCCAAGCCCGAACACCAGGAGGCAGACCGGCCAAAAAGACCTGATCAACCCCGAGGGGTGGGGACTTCTACTTGGCCACCAGCGGGGACTTCAACTTGGCCATTGACATGGGGGTGAGCCGGTGACGACGGCATGGAGCGCGGCGGCGGTCATGTCCTCCCCACGCCCGTGGGGGTGAGCCGTCCTGAATGACCATCCCCTGGTCCGCCCGCGAGTCCTCCCCACGCCCGTGGGGGTGAGCCGCGTGTTGTCTACCCCTTGGTCCGTCAGGAGTGGTCCTCCCCACGCCCGTGGGGGTGAGCCGTTCGCGGCCCGCCTGCACGAGCTGACCAAGGAGTCTGAAGCGTCCCGGTTTTTATGCCGTCTTCTTGTTGGCGGCGTCACCGGGTGGTGGGCCGGCGGGTTGAGCGTAGTAGGCCTGCTCGTACTCCTCGGGGGTGAGGTAGCCGAGGCGGCTGTGGAGCCGGCGGTTGTTGTACCAGTCGACGTACTCCATGGTGATGGTCTCGACGTCGGCCAGTGTCCTAAGTGGACCGGCGCGGAACGGGGAATCTGCTCGGATGGCTTCGTTCTTGTACAGGCCGATCACGGACTCGGCGACGGCGTTGTCGTAGGCGTCGCCGACCGACCCGATCGACGCGGAGATCCCTTCCAGGGCTAGGGTTTCGGTGAACCGGATCGAGGTGTACTGCGAGCCGGCGTCGGAGTGGTGGATCAGTCCACTGCGGACAGGGCGGCCGGTGTGGTCCCGCCGCCACAGCGCCATCCGCAGGCAGGACTCGACGAACGCGACGTCCTTCACGGTCGCCGCCGACCAGCCGACGATCGCCCGGGAGAACAGGTCGACGGCGAAGGCGACGTAGACGAACCCGGCCCACGTCGCCACGTAGGTGAAGTCGGTCACCCACGCCAGGTTCGGCGCCGCGGCGGTGAAGCGACGCTGCAGCAGGTCGCCGGCCCGGCGCGCATCGGCCTTGGCCGGGACCGTGGTGCGCACGCCGCGGCTGCGGACCACCCCGCGCATGCCCAGGTCGCGCATCAGCCGGTCCACGGTGTGTCTGGACACCGGCAGGCGGCCGTCTGCCGGCCAGCTTACGGTTGAGCCAGTCGGTCATCTTCCGCCGCCCGTAGAGGATCTCCGGCGCCGGCCGGCCACCCGGCCCGCCGGTGCGTAGCGCCCGCAGCCGGTCGAGGATCTCCGCGTCGGTCACGGTCCGGGTCGCCGGCGGGCGGGTCTTCCACGCCCGGTAGGTACGCGGGGCGACCGCCAGGCCCTGCTCACGCAGGACCCGGCAGATCGACTCGACCCCACGCCCCACCGCGCGCTGCTCATCGATGAACGCGCAGGTCAACGGTGGCGAGGGTCGAGTTCCCTCGCGAAGAAAATCGACGCCGCCTTCAGGATCTCGTTGGCCTCCTTCAGATCCCGGACCTCGGCACGCAGCCGGCGGATCTCCTCCAGCTCCTCACTGGTCGGGCCGCTGCGGTCACCCGCATCGACCTGGGCCTGCAGGATCCACTTACGCAGCGTCTCGGGCCCGACCCCGAGCTTCGGCCCCAGCGCCTGCGCCGCAGCCCACGCCTACGGATACTCACCGAGCCTATCCAGGGCCATCCGGGTCGCACGCTCACGCTGCTCCGACGGGTACCTCTTCGCCATGATCCGCATCCTTCGCAAGACACGAAGCGGCACCAAATCCGG
This sequence comes from uncultured Actinomycetota bacterium, assembly GCA_963714145.1. GTDB lineage: Bacteria > Actinomycetota > Actinomycetes > Mycobacteriales > CADCTP01 > JBBWZH01. The sequence goes on from OY970235.1 coordinate 8,285,338, forward strand.
GACGGTTCAGTCCTCCCCACGCCCGTGGGGGTGAGCCGCGACCGCCGCACAACTGGAGAGGGCCCGGGTCGTCCTCCCCACGCCCGTGGGGGTGAGCCGCCCTCCTGGCCGGCCGGGTCACCCGAGGAGGTGTCCTCCCCACGCCGTGGGGGTGAGCCGGTGGGCAGCTCCCCCGCGTACCACTGGTCCGAGTCCTCCCCACGCCCGTGGGGGTAAGCCGTCACCCAGCCAGCAGCCGACGTCGGCGGAGTCGTCCTCCCCACGCCCGTGGGGGTGAGTCGGACGCCGAGAACCACTCCGAGGCGCAGCTGGTGTCCTCCCCACGCCCGTGGGGGTGAGCCGCAGTGGATCCTTCAGCCCGGCGTGGACCTGACGTCCTCCCCACGCCCGTGGGGGTGAGCCGGTGCTGCACTGGCGGCTGCAACGCATCGCCGAGTCCTCCCCACGCCCGTGGGGGTGAGCCGATGGTGGTGATGTGAGCCTGCCCGACGACCCGGTCCTCCCCACGCCCGTGGGGGTGAGCCGGCCAACAAGTCGCTAGCGGATGAGCTGGCGGCGTCCTCCCCACGCCCGTGGGGGTGAGCCAGCGCACCGTCCGGACTGGCCGATGACGATGCAGTCCTCCTCACGCCCGTGGGGGTGAGCCGTCCTGGTCGGCGAGGACCCGGCACAGGTAGGCGTCCTCCTCACGCCCGTGGGGGTGAGCCGGAATATGGCAACGCGACTCTGCGGACGCTCAAGTCCTCCCCACGCCCGTGGGGATGAGCCGTATCGGTCCTCCCCACGCCCGTGGGGGTGAGCCGGCCCACGACGCCGCGGGTGCATTCGCCGACTGGTCCTCTCCACGTCCGGGGGTACGCCGCCGAGAGCCGCTCCGGATTCCGTGTCGCTGCCGTCCTCCCCACACGCGCGGGGGTGAGCCGATCCGCAGCATCTTCGCTATGCCCACCCCGTCCTCCTCCCCACGCCCGTGGGGGTGAGCCGTCGCACCAGCGGATCGGGCAGGCGATGCAGCAGTCCTCCCCACGCCGTTGGGGCGTCGTGGTCGCCGCTGGCGCCGTTGTGGCACGTAGTGACTGCGCTGAGGGAGGGGGCCGATGTGACCGGGTCGGGAGTGGTTTCTAGGCAGGGTCCGTCGGTGTCGACAGTGGCTGGTTGGTTGGCTGAGGCGATCGAGGGTGAGCGGCGGCTGCGGGGTCATGTGGACCGGTTGGCTGCGGCGCGCCGGGCGTTGCACCGGCCGGCGTTGGCCGCGTTGGAGGTGTTTCTGCGGGAGGAGGCGCCGGCGGCGTTGGCTGCGGTGGACGCGTTGGTACGGGTCGATGTGGACACGCTGGCTCTGGCGATGGCGCAGTGGCGGCTGTTCCCTCAGTTGCCGCCCTCCAGCGGGCCTGCGGCGACGGGTGGGCCTAGTAGGACGACGTGGTGAGTCGTCGGGTGAACGGTGCCGTGGACGAGGCGGACCGGGCGGGCCGGTTTCGGCTGGCCGGGCGTGCATCTCGGGTGATCCGGGCGGGATTGCTGAGCCCGGCCAGCCGGGCGCGGGTGGCGGCGATCGGGCTTTGGGTCCTGGTGGGGGCCGGTGCGTTGGGATTGCCGGTCAGTCTGGCGGCGGGGAGCCGCTCGGCGCCGTCGTCTCCTGTGTCGCCGGCGTCGTCGTCGGGGGCTGGCCCGTCGGGGTTCGCGGAGTTGTTCGTGGCGGCGTATCTGCAGGCTGGCGCTGGCCGGGAGGACATGCTGCGGCCGTTCCTGGCTGATCCGCCGCAGCTGCCGCGGACGCCGGCTGGCCGCTGGTATGCGGCGCGGACGGCGGTGTTGGACGCGGTTCGGGTGTCGCCGGGGTACTGGGCGGTCACGGTCGCGGTCGACGTGATGAGCGTTGACCGCCGCGGTTACACGCCGGTTGGGCTTCGCTGCTACCGGGTGTCGGTACAGGCCAGCCCGGATGGGGCGGCGGTCGGCCGGTCTGGTGTGGACACCGGGGCGGATGCGCCGTCGTATGTGGCTGCGGGGTTACCGACGCTGGTCGCCGCACCCGCGCGGGCGCCGGCGTGGCCGTTGGCCCGGGCGGCCGCTCCACTGCCGGCGGGGTCCCCGCCGGCGCAGACCGTCACCCGGTTCCTCGCTGCCTATCTGGGTGGGGAGGGTGAGCTGTCGCGGTACACCGCGCCAGGCGTCGGGCTGGGTGCGGTGACTCCGGCGCCGTTCGCTGCGGTCACGGTCGATCAGGTCGCTCCGGCGGCGCGGGTGGATGCCGCCCGGGTGGCGGCATTGGAGGTTGTGCCGGACGACGGTGACCGGTTGGAGGTGCTGGCTGAGGTGAGCGCCGCTGACGCGGGGGGTGCGGTGCAGCAGTTGACCTATGGGCTGCGGCTGACTGCCCGCGGCGGCCGGTGGGAGGTCAGTGGCCTGGACGAGGCCCTCCCGTTGGGACCCGCGTCGCCGGACCCAGTGGCCACGACCCTGGCGGGCCAGCCGGGCACCGGTACGGCGACATCCCCACCCGCTGGTACGCCGGCGCCGAGCCGATGATCAATCCGAAGGAGTTGTCGCGATGATCGCGTGGGCCATGGGGATGCTTGCCGAGATCAAGGTGCTCATTCTGCTCGGTCTGGGTGTGCTGGCGGTGTGGGCGATCGCGCAGACGTTCCACCGCAGCCGGGCGGTGGTGCCGACGCTGGGCATGGCGGTGTTGGCCGGCGCGGTGTTGTGGGTGGCCAACAACATCACCACCATTCAGGACCGGGTCGGCACCGACCTGTCCGCGCCGGCGCCGTCCGTCTCCACACCGGCTTCCGCTGGCGCCCCGGCTGCGGCCGGGAGCGGGCCGGTGGACCGCCGGGAGGCCGGCGGTGACTGATCCTGTGGCGGGTACGGCGCTGACGCAGCGAAGTTTCACGTTCGGGCGGCGGTACCCGAAGGTGATCGGCCGGATCGGCCGGTTCACGTTGCCGGCGCCGATGTCGGTTCTGCAGCTCGGGGTGTTCGTCGGCGGGGTCGCGGCGCTGCGTGCGGTGCAGCCGGTGTGGGCGCATCTGGGTGCGCTGAATGTGGCGGTGTACCTGGTGGTGCCGGCCGGGTTGGCGTTCGCGGCGCGGTTCGCTCGGGTGGAGGGTCGTAGCCCGGCCCGGTTCCTGCTCGGCATGGCCGGTCTGGCGCTGGCTCCGCGCGGCGGGTACCTGCGGGATCGGGCTGTGTCCGCGGCCCGGCCGTGGCGGCTGTCCGGTGCGGTGTTCACCGACCCCGGGTACCTGCCCGGCCCGGCTGTCGGCGGCCCAGCGGCCGAACCACCCCGGCCGGCCGCGTCCCGACCGGCGACGCGGCCGTCCGTGGCCGACCTACAGGAGGCGCTGGCCACCGCCCCCACCGGCCCGCTGCGCGGCGTGGCGACCGGCACCCGGGCCGGCTGAGCGCGGGCGGGCGGGAGGGATGCGGTTTCCGCTGCGGCACCTGTCGGGCAATGTGCTCTGGACCCACACCGGCGCGGTGTGGGCGGTGTGGCGGGTCACGCCGGTGACGTACCCGTACCTGGCGACGGGGCAGAAGCTGGCCGAGTACGCCCGGACCCGTCAAGCGCTGGTCGCGTTGGGTCGGGCCGAGACGATGCTGCTGTCGGTGTGCGCGCCGATCCCGGCCGCGGACGTGGTCGAGCGGATGGTCGCCGGGGCGGCGCTGACCGACGCGGGCCGGCGGACCGCCCTGGCGACCTTGGATGGGCTGGAACGCCTGGAGCTCTACCAGCGGGTGTACTACCTGGCCGCCGCGCTGCCCGATCCCCGGCGCCGGGCGGCGGCCGCGGTCGCGGTGGCGGCAGGTGGAGTCGGGCAGGCGTTCGGGCTGGTCCCGCCGCCGGTCACCGCTGCCGAGGCGGCCACCCGGCACCGCCAGGCCAGCGAGGTGGAGACGAAGCTCAGCCGCTACCTGGCCGTCCAGGCAGTCAGCCCGGCGGAGACCCTGTGGCTCTACGCTCGGGCGCCCCGCCGCGGCCTGGACGAGCCGGGCCTGGCGGAGTTCACCGCGTCCCGGCGGTGGGCCGAACGGGCCCACGGCGTCGGCCCGGCGGCTGTCCGCCGCGGCCCGTCACTGGCCGCCTACGACAACCACATCCTGTACGAGGGCGGGCTGCCCGACCCGGGCGGTGGCCGGCGAGGCCTGCGGCGGCGGTACCTCGCCGTGGAGGTCGACGTCGGCGGACAGCCGGCGGTCGGGCACCAGGCGATGCTGGTGTTCTCGGCCATCCCGGAGGAGTTCACCGTCCCTGGCACCGAGTGGTTCGCCGCCGCCGACGGCCTGGAGTTCCCGGTCGACTGGTGCGCCCGGCTGCGGACGGTGGACAACCGGGTCGCGCAGCGCCGCGCCCGCCGTCAGGCCCGGGAGCTGGCTGCGCAGGTGGAGGAGTACGCCGAGGACCCGGCCGGCCCTCCGGGCGGCCTGGCCCGCGCCTACGACAACGTCTCTGCCGAGGCGGACGCGTTGGAGGCCAACCGCAACGAGCACGAGCTGGAGACCACACTCGTGTTCGCCGTCTGGCACCCCGACGCCGACACCTGCGGGGCCCGCGCCGAGCAGCTGCGCGACGCCCTGGGCGTGGACGAGTTCTCGCTGGACCGCCCCACCGGCGGGCAACGCGGCCTGTGGTGGGCGATGCTGCCGGGCGCGGAGGTCACTCCGGTGTGCCGGGACTACACCCAGAACCTGCTGCCCGCGGCGCTGGCCGGCGCGGTGCCGTTCGCCTGCGCCGAGGTCGGTGACCCGACGGGGTTGCTGTTGGGGTTCTCCCGCGACGGCGGCACGGCCCGCCCGGTGTTGCTGGACCCCGCCTACGGCCCGACCCGGCTCAACCGGTCAGGCAACACCTTGTTCCAGGGCACGCTGGGCGGCGGCAAGTCCTACGCGATGAAGCGCCTGGGTGCGGACCTGCTCGGCCGCGGCGGCCGGCTGGTCATCGTCGACCGCACCCCGGTCGGGGAATGGGTCGCCTTCGCCCACGCCGTCGCCGTACGGCCCGCGGTCATCCGGATCGACCGGGCGACTGACTGCTGCCTGGACCCGCTGCGGGTCTTCCCCCCGGCCGCCGCCGGCCGGTACGCCGCCGGGTACCTCGCACTGCTGACCGGCGCCCGGCCCCGCGAGTTGGACGGACTGGCGCTCAAACGCGCCGTGCAGGCCGCCGCCGAGGGCGGCGCCGGGCTGGCCACCGTCGTCGAACACCTGCAGCACGCCGGCCGGACCGACCGGTTCGCCGCCGAGCTCGCCGCGAAACTGGCCTACCTGCGCGCCGACCCCTACGCCGCGGTCGCCTTCGGCGCCGGACAGCCGCTCAGCCTCGCCGACGCCGACCTGGTCGTCTTCCACTGCCCCGGCCTGACCCTGCCCGACCAGGCCGCGCTGGCCAGTGACTACCAGCGGGCGCACCTGTCCGACGAACAGGTCCACTCCCAGGCGCTGCTGTACCTGCTCGCCGCGACCGCCCGCCACATCGCCTTCTCCGACCTGCGCCGGTTCACCGCCGTGCTGCTGGACGAGGCGTGGGTGCTGGCCGGCAGCCCGGAAGGCCGGGCGCTGCTGACCGAAATGCTGCGCGACTCCCGCAAGCACCTGTCCGCGCTCATGCTGTCCAGCCAGTCCATCGAGACGTTCCCCGCCGAACTGCTCGCACTGCTGGGTCCGGTGCTGGTGTTCCGGCAGGAACGCGTCGCCGCCGAACGCGCCCTGACCGCGCTCGGCCTGCCCACCGACATCGGCCTGGCCGAGACGATCGCCGACTTCGACACCGGCGAGGCGCTGTTCCGCGACGTCCGTGGCCGGGTCGGGCGGATCCAAGTCGCCCCCGCCGCGTTGCCCGCGCACCGGGCCGCCTTCAACACCACGCCCACCGCCGAGGCCATCACGGTGCCGGGCGAACAGCCCAGCGGACAGGCCCGCGGGTGAGGCGACGAGGACATCGGTGCCGGCGGCTGGCCGCGGCTCTGGCCGGGCCGGCGATCGCCGTGATGGTGCTGCCTGCTGGCACGGCGGTCGCCGCCCCGGCCCCACCCGGCCCCGTGCTGACCACTCCCGCTCCGCCGCCGTTCCCGGCCGCGCCCTCGCCGGCACCGCCGGCTCCGCTCGGGCCCGGGCCACCCGCCCCGGGCCCGCCACCGGCGGCCGGCTCGGGTGGAAGCGGGGTGATGGGGTCACTGCTGGGTGACGACTCGGTCGACTACGGCCGCTACGACCTCGGCTACGACGAAGGGGCGTGGAACTCGTTCAGCCGCAAGTTCTGGGGGTTCCTGACCCAGCTGGTCTGGTCGTGCGTGACCTGGCTGGTCGGCATCGGCTCCTGGCTGCTGACCTGGTCGCTGCAGTTCGGCTTCGCCCGGCTGCTGGCCGACCCAGCCGGGCGGGTCGCCGCGGTATGGCAGTCCCAGATCGTCTCCCGACTCGGGCTGACCGGCTTCCTGCTCTGCTGCGCCGCGGTCTGGGCCGGCGCCCAAGTGCTGCGCGGTCGCACCCACCGCGGCCTGGCCGAGCTCGGGCTGTCACTGGTGATCGGCGCTGTCGGCGCGACCGTGCTCGCCGACCCCGCCGGGACACTGCTCGGCGACGGCGGGCTGCTGGGCAAGACCCGCAACCTGTCCCTGGAGATCGCCGCGGTCACCGTCGTCGACAACCCCGGCCAGGCCCCGGGCGGCGGCGACTACGCCACGGTGGTCAAGCCGATGACCGCCGCACTCGCGCGCGGTCTGGTCGTCGAACCGCACATGCTGCTGAACTGGGGGCAGTCCCTCGACGACCCGGCCCATCCCCGCCCGTCATGCCTGACCGCCTACCAGCAGCTGGTCGCCGCCGGACCGCACGGCTCCGATGACGAGCCGCGGCAGCGGATGACCGCCGCCGGCTGCTCCGACCTGGCCGACTTCAACCACGACCCCGGCCCAGACCGGCTGCTGGGCGCGGTGATGGTCCTCATCGCGGCCGTCCTGGTCATCATCCTGCTCGTGCTGATCGCCGGCGGACTGGCCGCCGCGCAGATCGCGCTGGCCTGGTTCGCCTGCCTGGCCGTCTTCGCCATGCCCTTGGGCCTGCTGCCGGTCGCCGGGCGGATGGCGCTGGTCTCCTGGTGTACGTCGGTGCTCAAGGCGTTGGCGGCGGTGATCGCCACCGTCGCGTTCCTGGCCCTGTTCCTGGTCGTCCTCACCGCCACCGTGACAGACGGTGGCGGCGGCTCGCTGTTGGGGCGGCTGGCGTTGCTGGACGTGCTGGTGCTGTGTTCGTTCGTCGCCCGCAAGCGCATCAGCGCCGCGTTCACCCGCGTGATCGCCGCGGCCGGGTACTCCCTGAGCCACGCCAGCCGGTCACTCGGCGCCGACTCCTTCACCCGCGCCCTCAACCGCGGCGGCGGCGGATACGGGATGCGGGCCTTCGGCGCCGGCGCCGCAGGCGGGATGACCGCCGCGGCGCTGGGCCAGCTGTGGTCGGAGAACACCGCCGAGATCCGCCAGGTCACTGCCCCGGTACAGGCCGCCGCGCGCCGGGCCGTCCACAGCCAGCCCGCCCGGCTGGCCCGCGACACCACCATGGCGGCCGGCCGGGTGACCGCCGCCGTCGGCCGGGACGCGGCCCGCTACGCCGGCACCAACCTCGCCGCCGCCGGCCGCACCGCCGCGACCTACGCCAGCAGCCACGGCGAGGACTGGGCCGGCCGTGGCGCCGCGCGGGTCAGCCGAGCCGCCCGCACCGGTTCCCTGGCCGCCGCGTTCGGCCTGGCCATCCCCACCTCGGACCCCCGCCCGGCCGCCCGCCGCCCCCCGGCCGCTGAAGCGCCGAGGCACCCCGGAGCCGCCAGCCCGCCCAGATCCGGCGCGATCCCAGGCCCACCTCCCAGACCCAAACCGCCGCCGACACCAACTGGCGACAGCTCCGCAGCCGCCCGGGCAACACAACTGCGCCGGCAGCTGTCTCGGCCGGCACCGACCGCCCGTCGACCCCGGCCTCCGACCCGCCCGCCGCGACCCCGCGACGGGCAGGACAGCTGAGCGGCCGTGCCCGGACCGCTGGCCATTGCGGCCACCCGCGCCGCGGCCCGCCGCGCTGCCGCCGCGGCGACCGCCGACCGCGCCGCCGCGCCACCAGCGACCCGGCGGGCGACGCTGCCCAGCCGCCTGTGGCGGGCGGCGGCGCTGGCAGCGGTCCCAGCCGCTGCGACCGCGATCGTTGTTCTGACCGCGCTGGCCGTGTTCGTCGGCGGCACGCAGCCGCCGCCGGCCGCGCCCGGGCGGCTGCCCGGGGTGGACTCGGTCGTGCTCGCCGCCTACACCCGCGCCGCCGCGGCCGCCGACCAGATGCCCGGCGGGTGCCGGCTGCGCTGGTCGCTACTGGCCGGCATCGGCGAGGTCGAGTCCGGCAACGCCGCCGGCCACACCATCTCCGCAGCCGGACAGATCACCCCACCGATCTTCGGCCCCGTGCTGGACGGCTCCGGCGCCGGGGGCAACACCACCCCCGTTCACGACACCGACGCCGGGCACCTGGACGGCAACACCCGCTACGACCGGGCGATCTCCTTGCTGCAATTGCTGCCGGCCACCTGGGCCGCCTACGCCCGCGACGCCAACGGTGACCACCGGACCGACCCGGGCAACGCCTTCGACGCCGCGGCCACCGCCACCGCCTACCTCTGCGCCGGCCAGCCCGGCGCCGACCTCACCGACCCCGCCCAGGCCCGCGCCGCGGCGTACCGCTACAACGGCTCCTCCGACTACGTCACCCGCGTCCTGGCCGCCGCCGACCGCTACGACCAGCTTGCCCTCAACGACGCCGCCACCCCGGTTTCGGCCGGGCCGGTCGCCGCGGCCGCCATCCGCGCGGCGGCCGCCCAGCTCGGCAAGCCCTACCAGTGGGGAGCCACCGGACCGGACGCATTCGACTGCTCCGGGCTCACTGGCTACGCCTACGCCCAGGCCGGGCTGCGGCTACCCCGCACCTCGCGCGAGCAGTACACCGCCAGCCCCCGCGTAGGCGACGCGGACACCGGCCTATCCGGCCTGCAACCAGGCGACCTGTTGTTCTGGGCCTACGACCCGACCGACCCGGCCACCATCCACCACGTCGCCCTCTACGTTGGCGGCACCCAGATCATCGAAGCCGCCACCACAGGAACCCCGGTCCGCCGTGGCGCCTTCTACGCCGATGGCTACATCGGCGCTACTCGCCCGACCCAGGGCCGGTGACGCGGCGTGTCACGGCCCGTACGCATCCTGCTCGCGACGACCAGCGCCGTGTTGGCCGCCGCAGTCCTGGCCGGGCTCCCTCACCGCAGCGGACCGACGGCCATCCCGGAACCGACCGATCGACCCGTCCCCCCAGCCAGCAACCGGTCGCCCTCCGACGACCAGCCGCTGCCAGGCTCTACCGGCCCGGTCCCGCCGCGACCGGGCCCGGCCAGCCGGAACCCGGCAGCCGACCCCCTGGACGGGCCGATCAGCGACACCGCCTTGCAGCGCCTGATCGACGCCCACACCGACGTCCCCGCCACTCTGCGCAGGCAGTTGGCAGGCGCGGCCGGCCAGCTCGTCACTGCTGACCTCACCGGACACGGCCAGGCCCGACTGGCCGCTGTCTATCCCGGCTACTGGCCCACCGGCGTCGCTGGCCGGCCTACCGTCACCAGTCTGCATATCCACGCCGTCGCCGTGCACTCCCAGGCCGGCCTTGAGGTGGTCGAGGCCACCGTCATCTGGTCAGCGCGCCAATCAGCCACCGGACAACCGCTACGGCAGCACTACACGTCGATCATCTTCACTTACACCGACGACGGCTGGACGGCACGCCCCCCGGGATAGCCCCGCGCCGGTACGACGGTCTGACCAGCGAGGCAACGCCGGGCACCTGCCCACGGCCAGCCCGGCGGTCGGCCGGTGCTCGCGGTTCACTCGAGCGCAGGGATGAGTTGCCGAACCGAGCGGCTGGGGTGACGTGTCGGGGACAGTCCGATGCCACGAGGAGGCAGGTCTAGTCCTCGGTCTGCAGGACGATCAGCCGATTGGACACAAGGACACCGCCGTCATCGGGCAGGGTCAGCATGACCTGGCTGTTCTGATGCGCCTCGTTCAACCTGGCGGCAGTGTTTCGGTCGGCAACGTCCCTGACGTAGAACGTGTGTTTGGTTCCCTTCGGTGTGCCGAGCCGAATCGTCTCCGGATGCTTACTGGCCGTCGGATCCAGCAGCCGCACGGCGTAGAGGGCGCGATGCGCATTCGTCCCGTCGGGATCGGTCTCGGTGGTCTCCCAGATCATCCACAACACGTGGCCGGCGGGTGGCGGCGTGGCTATTGCCACGGTCACATCCACGGTCGAGCCGACGCCGGGACTCCCGTCGCTGGACCGCGCGTCCGACAGCACGACCTCGGCATGGTCCACCGCCCGGGACGGGATCGGCGATGGGCTGGGCTCGGGGGCCTCCTGGTCTGGTCCTTTGATCACTGCGATCAATCCGATGACGGCGGCGAGCACGACAGCCGCCGCGCTGATGAGCGCGACCGGGACCTCCCGCGACCGGTCGACACTCGCCGCTGTCCGAGCCTTCCTGACCCGCACGCAACTCCTTCACGACATGGACCCACCACGAGTCCCGACGGGTCACACCGTTCGCGTCGTGGCGCACGACCGGCCGACCGTGGCGCCCCCGCAGGCGCCGACGCTCCGATCCGAGGCAAGGATGCTACATCGATAGCTCGGCGCGGGCCGGTACTCAGGCGGCAGCAGGCCTCAGCGGGCAACACCGGGTCGGTCTGAAACTGGCGGTGTCGCTCGGCATCCGACGGCGGCACGTAGTGACCGCCGATCACTAACCGTCCCAGCCGTCGCGAACCTACGTGGAGGACCTGGTGCACAGCCGGCGCCGTCTACAGCCAGCAGCGCATCCGCGTGCCTGCGCGCCCGTCGTGAACAGGCCACCGGCTGCCGCAGCCCGAGCGAGCGCCCGCTGGCGCCCGGGGGCGGCCCGATCGGCCGCGCCGGGGTTGGTGACCGGGTTCGCTGGGCGGCTCGCTACCGGGTTCGCCCGGTGGTTCGCTGTCGGGTTCGCGCTGCCGGTCGGTGGGTGCCGGTGAACGCCCAGGTCAGCTCGCGTTGCTCCGGCCAGTCCGGATGCTGGCATCTCTGCTGGGCGGGGCTGGGGGACTCACGCGGCGGTGGGGTGCGGCGGCTGCTGCCCGGCGGCCTGGGCTGGCAGGGTGGCTGGGGGCCGTTGCCGGCTCGCGGTGCGTACCTGGCCGTGGCCGGGGGGCACGGTGCGCCGAAGGCGCTCCGGTGGGCACTGGAGGCGGCCGTGCCGATCGCGGTGACCACCGTGGGGATCGCGGTCCTGGTCTGGCTGGCCCGTATCTACGTCGAGACCCGGGTGCTGCGCTCCCGGGTGTCTTTCGATCAGGTTCCGTCCCGGTCGCTGGCGCCGACGGCGGCGGCGGTGCTGGCTCAGGTCCAGGGGTGGGTGCGGGCTCGGCCGCTGGTGGTGCTGGCGCCGCGGCGGGCCTACCCGGTGCGGGTGTCGCTGCTCACCGACGCCGAGGGCATGCTGCGCCACCGCCTGAGCGCCGCCACCCGGGCCGCGTCGGTGATCCGGTCCTCCGTGCTGCCGCAGGTCGAGCTGCGGGTCGCCTCGGCCGATCCGGAGGCGCCGCCGACGCTGTCGGCGCCGCCTCCGGCCGGATCCGGCGACTCCCCGGTCGGCGGGGATGCCGGGCGGCCCGACGCCGGTCAGCCGCCCGGTGTGGGAGGGGGAGGATGACCGACCTCCCCGAGCCGCCGAAGGCCGGCGCCGGCCACCGTTACACCGCTCGAGCCGAGCTGACCTTGGCGCTGGACCCGGCCCGGCCGTTGCGCGACGTCGGGTTGGAGCCGGACCCGCTGGAGGCGTTCGCCCGCGCCATGTCGCTGGTCCGCCCGGATCTTGGGGAGTCCGCCGAGGTGCACCTGGACCTGTTGCCGGTCACCCGGGCCAGGGCCCGGCACCGGGCCCGTCAGGTGCAGCTGGCCGAGCGACGCGAGCTCGCCGAGACCTACGATCTCGGCCCAGCCCGGGCCGGCCGCTCCTCCAGCCTGAGCCAGTTGCTCTGGGGGCCTGCTAGCCCGCCCGGGCGGGGAGGTGGACGCACCTCCCCGCGTGGCGGCCTGCGGCGGCCGCTGCCGGGGACGTTGGAGGCCGTTGACGTCCGCACGCTGGCCAGGGCCAGGGCGGGCAAGGTGTTGTCGACCGACGCGTCCTGGCAGTTTCAGCTGCTGCTGCGGACGCGCAGCGAGATCCCCGGCCGGGCCGAGGCGCTGCTGCACGCGCTGCAGGCGGCGTTCGAGCAGTTCGCCGGGCACAACTACCTGCGGGTGTGTGGGCTGACCGCGCCCGGCGGGCGGGTGTTCTTCGGCGCCGACAGCGTGTGGCACCGGTGGTGGTTCGACCTGCGCGCGGACACCGGCCTGTTCCGGCCTCGCCGCCGTGGCGCGTGGGTGACCAGCGGGGAGGTCCTGGGTCTGCTCAAGCCGCCGACCGGGGCCAACCCGGCCGTGAACGTGCTGCGGTCGGGTGGGGACGTCCCACCTCCCCCCGCCGGTCTGCCCACCTACACCGGGCCGGAGGACCAGCAGCTGCTGCCGCAGGGCTTCGTCCGGGAGGAGAGCTGGCGGCCGGTTGGCGTGCCGCTGGCCGACACCCTGTTCCAGCTGCAGACCGGCCGGGCCGGTTACGGCAAGACCGAACGGGCGCTGGTGCAGTTCGTGCACTTGGCCCTGGCCGGGCACGGCGGGCTGTACCTGGACCCGCACGAGGACGCACTAGAGCGGATGCGGCCTTACCTCGGCTCGGTGTCCGACCGGATCCTGGAGATCAACCTCGCCAGCCAGACCCAGGCTGGCCGGCAGGCCGGCTGGAACATCCTGTCGATGACCGGCCGCGGCCCGGCCGACATCGAGGGCCGGGTCGCCGCGGTGGTCAACTCCTTCGCCTCCGCGCTGTCCTGGTCCACCGTGAACAACCGGGCGATGACGCTGACCACGATGGCCGCCCAGTCGCTGTGCGAGCTGAACCTGCGGCTGCCGCCGAAGCTGCAGGCCACGATCTTCCAGATCGTCACCGTTCTGGCCGACGAGGACTGGCGCACGGCGGTGCTGCCGTTCCTGTCCGCGCACACCGGCTCGTTCTGGCGGACCCGGTTCGCGGCGATGTCCGCCGAGGCGATCACCCCGGTCACGAACCTGCTGGACCGCCTGCGCAGCAGCCCCGCGATCGCCGCCCTGTTCGGCTCGTCGGAAACCACGTACGACGTGCGCCGGGCGATGGACACCGGGCAGGTCATCCTCGCCTGCCCGGCTGGCACCGGCGACAAGGACCGGCTGATCGCCTGCTTCTTCGTCTACGACGTCCTGCAGGCCGCACTGTCGCGAAAGGACATCCCCGCCGGGCGGCGGCGGCCGTTCTGGCTCGTGGTCGATGAGATGCAGCAGGTCGACAAGGCCGGGATCCTGGCCAGGCTCCTGCAGGAATGCCGCAAGTTCGAACTGCGGGTGCTCGGCGCGACTCAGTCGATCGCTTCCCTCAGCGAAGAAACCCGGGGCGCGTGGCTGACCAACCGCAGCCACCTGTTCTCCTCCGCCGTCGGCGCCGACACCGCCCGGCTCCTCGCCCGGGAGTGGGCCAACCGCGTCGCCCCGGAGACCCTCACCGAACTGGACCGCTACACCGCCGTCGGGTCGGTCACCATCGCCGGCACCGTCTCCACCCCGTTCCTGCTGCGCGGCTTCGAAGTCTCCGACGTCTTCGCCAAATACCACGACCCCGCCGCTCCAGCCGCGATCAGCGTCGCGGTCGACCGCAACCTCGCCCGCCGGCCCATCGGCGAAACCCTCGCCGCGCTGGCAACACTCGACGACCGGATCGCCGCCCACCTGTCCACCCGGCTACCGCACGACCCGGACCCGCGCGGCGCGGCCGGGCACGACGCCGGTCCAGGGCAGCCGGGCAGCCACCCCCCGCGACCGCGCCGCCACCGCAAGTCGCCCGACGCCACCCCCGAACAGCCGTCCTCGCAGGGTCCGGCGACCACAGATGCCGTCGGCGCGGTGGACGGACCGGCCGCCGAGCAGCAGCCGGACAATGTCCTGCCGCTGCGGCGGGGCCGCCGCGGCCACAACCCCGCGCGGCTGGTCTGACCGGCCAGAAACGGAGAACGGTATGCCGCGGATGGCGCTGACCACCTGGACGCGGGCCTGGCAGGCAGGCCACATCAGCCTGTCCGAACTGGAAGCGACCACCGTCAACGTCCTGGCCGCGCACCGGCTGATGACCACCGGGCAACTGCACACCCTGCTGCGCCCAACCAGGTCGCTGCGCTGGATGCAGCTGATCCTGCAACGGCTGGAGGCCGCAGGCCTGACCGGACGCAAAACCACCCGCGACCGCGCCAGCGCGTGGTTCGTCACCCCAGCCGGCCACAACCTGGCCGCCGGCGCCGTCCCGGCCCGGCGCTACCAGATCACCCCGGAGAAGGCCGGCGGCCCCCTGCAACAGCACACCCTGGCCGCCAACGAGGTCGGCGTCGCGTTCGCCTCCCACGCCCGCGCCGCCGGGCACCAGTTCGGGCCGCTGGACTGGGACAACGAGATCGCCCACCGCATCGCCGACGGCGGCGACCGGTTCGCCAACCTGCTCGTATCCGACCTACGGATCCGCTGCTGGATCCACGACCCGGCCGGGGACTACGGGCTGGTCCGCCTGGTCGAGCTCGACCGCGCGACCACCAGCATCATCGACCTGCACCACAAGGTCCGCGGCTACGGCCAACTGCTGCTCTACACCCCCGCCGCCCGGACACCAGGCCGGCTCACCGCCTCAGCATCGGCCCCGGCCTGGCGGCAGCGGTACCGCAGCTTCCCCAAAGTGCTCGTCGTCTTCGCCGGCCACGACGAGCCGGCCCTGGAGCGGCGGATGGACGCCCTGGCCGACCTCGTCCGCGCCGACCCTGCCCTCGGCGGGCACCTCGACCAGCTCGGCGTGTACCTGACCACGCTGCACCGGCTCGTCAACCACGGCCCCTTCCAGCCGATCTTCGAACGCCCCGACCGGGCACCGGAGGACCGCGTCGACCTCCTCGGCCGCCCGAGCCAGCCATGACAGCGTCGCCCCCGCGCGCCCCGCACAGCCTCGCGCCGCCGCAGGCCGAGCAGCGGCTACGCGTTGACCTGTCCGAGCGGCTACGCCGGCGCCGGTTGGCGATCCTGCCGCTGGTCGGCCCCGGCGCCGTCTGGACCGACGTACAAGGCCGCGGCCCGGGGGAAACTACCCGCCCCGCCGCGCTGGCCGACCTGATCTCCAGCATCTCCGCCTGGGGCGTGCTGCACCCCGTCCTCGTCGAACAGCTCCCAGACGCCCGCGCCGGGCAGCCGCCCAGCCTGCGGCTTGTCTTCGGCGAACGGCGGCTGCGCGCCTGCAGGTGGGGCCACGCCGAAGACCCCGACAACCCCCACTTCTACGGCCTACCCGCCCTCATCTGCCCCGGCCCGCTGTCAGCCGAGGACATCCGCGCCTGGCAGCTCATCGAGAACCTCGCCCGCGAAGACCAGCAACCCGGCGAGCTCGCCGCCTCCCTGCTGCTGTGCCGCTGCGCCATGCTGGCCACCAACCTGCTGCACACCGGCATTCCCGTGCCTGCCGACGCCGTTCTGCTCGACGACCCCGTCGCCCGCTGGAACGCCCTGGACCGACTCCGCCCCACCACCGGCCCAGCCGCCAACATCGGCGCGCCCTGGGAACAGTTGCTGCGCCGCCTGGGCCTACACCTGTCTGAACGCAAGGCCCGGCAGCTCGTCGAAGCGTTCAAGACGCTGCCCCGGGAGATCAGCGCCGATATGGACGCCCACCGCATCAGCCTGACCACCCGCTGCTCCTACGCCCGCCTGCACACCGGCCGAGCCGACGCCGCCGCAGGGCTCTGGGCCGCGGTCAAGGCCCGCGGTCAACCCGCGCTGCTGCCCCGCGCCGTCGCCGAACTCCGCGCCGACCCCCACCTGGACCCCGACACCGCACTCGACCGCGCCACCACCGCCGCACTCGATGCCAACGTCGCCCGCGCCGTTGCCGTCGCCGCTGCCCATCGGCCCGGCGAGCCGGCGTCAGGCGCCGCTACCGCGACACCGGCCGCGGCCGAGCCGCAGGATGCAGTCCGTCGTCCGCAGGCAACTGAGTCCACAGTGGACCGAACTGCTCCCCATCCGTCCCACCGCGCTGGCGTCGACCTGGCCGACATGGACACCAACGACGTCACGCCGGCCAACCCACAGCTGACCCAAGCGGCGTTGGCCGCGCTGACGGCATTGCTTGACCACCTGCGCGCCGGCGCGGTACTGCCCGCCTACGACGCCGGCTCACTGCGGCTACTGCTGGACGAACTGAGCGTCGTCGCCCGCCTGGACCAGGCCGCGCCCCGCCGCGGTGACGGCCACCGCCGCAGCCCTCGTGCTGACCGCGCTCGGAGTCCTGGATGACCGCCGTCCCGCTGCCGGACCCACGCCTCGGCCGGCCCGCCTCCCGGCCGCTGCCGGCGCCGGCCCGCGGCTGCGACTGCCGCCGCTGCCCCTGGTACGCCGGCACCCAGACCCACCCAGCCGACCCGGCTATCCAGGTCGCACCGCTGTGTTCGGGCCGCAACAGCGACTGCTCCTACTGCGGCTGCTCTCGCGCCGAACGCGCCCCGGCTCCCGACCGTCCCAGTCCCTGCGGCAGCTGCTCGATCCGCTGCGGATCCCGCGTGGACATCCAGGCCTGGATGGCCGACGTCGGCGGCACACTGGAATTCACCGACATCACCTTCCCCGGCTCCGCGCCACTCCCGCCGCTGCCGCGGTTCATCCCACAAGTCGACGGATCCGGCACCGCCGCGCTACACGCCGCCGCACGCTGGCCGGCCTACGCCGTCGGGCTACGCCGGGTACTCAGCCCGACCACCCACCGCCTCTACCCCCGGTTCACCGACGGCCGCACCGCCGCCGAGGTACTCGAACTGCCCACCGAAGGCACCACATCACCGGCGGTCGTGCTCGTCGGCTACGGCGAAGACCCGCTCGTCGAAGCACTATGGACCCGCCGCCGCGCCGACCGCATCCTGACCCGGATCGCCGCCCTGCGGTTCGACCTCGTCCTAGCCCCCAACTACTCCCTCTACGGCAACTACCCCCGCGCCGAGATGCTGCTCAACCTCCGCCGCAACCTCATCATCGCCGCCGAACTACACGCCCACGGCGTACCCGCCGTCCCAAACCTCTACGGCTTCCGCGTCGAAGACTACGACCGCTACCTCACCTGGCTCGACGGCCTCGGCACCGACCGGCCACCCGCCGTCGCGATGAACCTACAAACCTTCCGCACCGACTCCGACTGGGACGACATGGCCCTACCCGCGCTCACCTACCTCGCCGCCACCCTGCCCACCGACCTCCCCGTCATCCTCACCGGCCCATCCCGCCCCGACCGCGTCACCACCCTCCACGCCCTCTTCGGCACCCGGCTACACCTGATCAGCCAGAACCCCCTCCAATACGCCACACACGGCGCGCTCATGACCGACACCGGCCGCATGGACATCAAGGCCCACCGGAACGACCTGTTCGCCCGCAACACGCGCTACCTCGCCGACCTGCTCGCCCCACCACCGCCGACTTGCCCGTCCGGCAGCCACGCCAGCGCAGACGCTTCTCTGGGGCAGCAAGGCGCTGGTGTCGATGGTGGGGGAGGTGGCGTTCGCTGTGGAGGGAGCTTGCCAGGCCGGAAGCAGAACGGATCGGGTTGACGGCAGACAGAACTACTGGCCCTCAGGACAGCATTGAGTTGCTCGGCCGGCGGGGTTCCGAGGGGTGACAACGGAGCGGGGCCCCAGACTGGTCCTCTTACGCCTGGGAGCCATGTTGTTCGCGCGACCGGCGTAAACGGCAGACGCGTGCTTGTACTACTCGACAACGCGGCCTGCCCGTTGTCCCCCTTGATCGACCGTACGCTCGTGCCGCTGTCCGGTTTGCGGCGTGGACTGGGTGGGGGCTCGTCCAGTACTGACACGTGTGGAGATGCCTCGGCCGGTGTTGTCTGGCCTCCGGGTTGCGGGCCCGCGGTAGGTGCGAGGTGGTGACAACGAAGGTGCTCGTGGATCTGCCCGGTCGGTGCTGCACTCGGCGTGGCCGGATCCTAGGCGGGCAGGTCGGGAGCGGTGAACGGGACCGGCCGCCAGCGACGCGTGTCCAACGTCCTGCCGATCCCGAGCTGGTCCACGCCGAGCGGCAGGGTGGTCATCCAGCCCTGCAACGCCCGCCACGAGACCTGCACGCAGTCGAGCAGCATGGACGCGGCGATCTCGCGCACCGCGGCGACCTCGGCGTCCAGGTCGTCGTCGGTGTCGGCGTCGGCGTCGGCGTGGACGGTGAGGTAGAGGCGGGTGTGGAACAACCGGCCCTCACCCCGGGCCAGGCCGGCGGCCGTCGCCTCGGCGTCGGCGACGGCGGCCTCGACGCCGGGGTCGGCCAGCCGGCCGCGGTCGGCGGTGGTGCGGCGGGCGGACTCCAGCCGGGCCAACTGCCGCCGCAGCCGCGCGGCGGCGACCAGCGCGGGGATCGGGTCGACGTGCACGCACACGTCCAACCGCCCCGGCCGCGCGGTCAGCGGTTTCCAGCCCACCCGGGCCGACCTGCGCCGGGTAGCCGGTCACGGCCAGCGTGGCCGCCCACCCTGCGCCGACCTGCACCCGCCGGGGACCGACCTGCCCCCCCGGCCGCGGCCACCCCCAGCACGCCATTCGACCGGCTGCCGGGCGTGCTGGCCGAGGCGGACGCAGCGGCGTGGCTCCGGCGCCCGGGCAGCAGCTACCGCCGGCCCTGCCCGCCCGATCCCTCCGAGACGGCAGGGGCGGCGGGGGCGGCCCGACCGGGGAGACCGGCGCCTGCGTGCTGCCGCGGGCCGGCGGCAGTTGCCACCGGCCCGCGGCGCTGTACCGTCGGGCGCTACGCCGACTCGGTGTGACCGGACTCAGTCACCGAGCGGAGCCAGGGCGGCCGGTAGAGCCGGAGCGTCTCCCGGATGCCGGCCAGGAAGCGATTCAGGTCTTCGATGTCGTCCTCCCAGTGCGGCACCAGCGCCTGCATGGCCGCGGGGTCGCTGTTGTCGTCCTCCGGGTACAGCGGCATGGCGGGGACGATCGCGCGGACCGTGCCGAGCAGGTCGATAGTGCGCTCGCGGAAGCGGTTGCGGTGGGCGATGGCCGTGGCCTCCATCCGCGCCGTCGTCTCATTGAGCCTGGTCCACGCGGTGAGCCAGTCGGCTTCGGCGTGCGTCACGTGGCCGTCGAGACGCGCCCGCTCGACGTCAACGTCGACGTCGTGCTGGGCGCGCGCCCGCTTGGCGCGCTGCAGGCCCAGCCGTGCGTTCTCGATGTCCGCCTCGACCTTCTCGACCTGGTCGGTCAGCGGGTTGCTGGCGGCGAGGTGGGCGAGCAGGGACACTAACGGGAGCAGGAACAGCAGGATGGCGACCATCCACAGGTTGTCCGACAGACCACCGGTGGTGCCCTTCGCAAGGCCGAGCCGGGCCGGGAGCGTGCTGGAGTAGACGGCGGAGACGACCACCAGAACCACCGCGGCGAGGTACATCACGCCGACCCACTCCGTGGGGGCTGCCGAGGTCAGCCAGCGGAAGAACTGCCCGATCCTCCACAGCCGGCCGCGGTCCGGTTTCTGCTGCTCGTCGCCCGTCGTGACGGACCGCATGTCGATGCCGAGCGCGGCGCACTTGCGTTCCGCCCGGCGCTGCGCGATCAGACGCCCGAGCGTGATGGCGCTGATGACGACCAGGGTGGGCCCGATGAGGGAGAGCAGGAAGGTCCCGACGATGCCGAAGACCGACGCTGGCGCCCACTTCCACGGGATGTCGAACGCCTTGCGGAGCGTCTCCTCGAAGAAGATGAAGTCCGCAGTGAAGACGACCACGTCGGCGCCCTTCGCAATCCACGGGGACAGCAGCCGGTCCAGCGCCAACTGTCCCTCGACTGACTGCCGCAGGGCGAGCAACGCGCCCCAGCAGGCCTGCAGGGCCGAGATCGCCGAGGTTTGCTCCGACACGGCGTCGTCGAACGCCGCGGCGTGGCCCGCGGGCGGGTATGCGGCCCGCCTGGCTTGCGCGCCCGCCTCGTTCCGGTACGCGGCGACCAGCTCTTCGCTCTGGTGCTGCGTGCGATCGAGGTCCGGGCCGATGATCGACTCGACGCTGTCTCGGGGCGCCTTGGCCGCGATGCGCCGCTCCCCGAAGCTCCACCGGCGCGGCTCGATCGCCTGGCCGGCCCGGGCCGCGTGCTCATAAGCGGCGATGGCGTCGACCGCTTCCTGTCGCTCGTCCGCCGACAGGTTGCGCAGCGCCCTCCGGCGGCGTCGGGCCTGCAGGGCCTTCTCGAACGTGCTGAGCGGATCAGGCACAGCTTCCCCCAAAGATGATCTCGATGCGGCGATTGAGCGGCGCAAGTCGCTCGTTCAGGCTTCCGTCGGGGTTGGTGTCGTGCACGCGCGGCCGGCTGCTGCCCATACCGCGCGTCGTCAGGTGCTGTCCGTCCGCGCCGAGAGCCACGAGTCGGGCCTTGACCACCTCGGCCCGGCGCTTCGAGAGGTCAAGCCGGTACTTCACCGACCCCCAGGTGGCTGTATGGCCCTCGATGACGGCGGAGCCGCCGGTGGCGATCAGCCGGTCCTTGATCGGCTTGAGGCGCTGGTCGCCGTTGGGCGCCAGGCGAGCCTCGCCCGGCTGGAACAGTTCCTCCGCCGGCAGCACCGGGCGGCACGGCGACGTCGGGGTCGGGGTCGGGGTGGGGTCGCCGGTGGCGTCGTCGCTGAACTGCGGGTCGGTGGGGGCCGGGACCGCCTGGGTCGGGTCGCCGGTCTCGGTCCGGACGTCGCACCTCGTGGCGTGGGAACGCTGGCAGATCCCCTTCCAGATCTCCTCGACCCACCGCTTGCGGGCCGGGGACAGCTGCTGCCGCCCCCGGGCCACCAGGCCGAGGTGGTAGAAGGTCACCGAGACGTTGCGCAGGTCCGGAAAGCCGGCGCCGGCCGCCGCGGAGTCGACCACCTGATTCGAGCTCTGGTCGGTCGCGACGGCTGGCCGCAGGTCGAGCTCGCCGGTGTTGCTCAGGCCATTGGTGACGAGGGCGATCTGGGCCTGACCGCGGTGATCGGCCGGTCCGAGCGAGTCCGCGAGCGACCGTATGGCGGCGAGGACGTCGGTCCCCGGCGTGGTCGACCTGGCCGCGGGCAGCCGCTGTCGCAGGCAACTGACCAGATCCTCGCCCTGGTTGTCGGCGTTGTCGGAATCCTGGGAGCGGGTCTTCGGCTGGAGTCCTCGGCCATTGGGCAGCCAGAAGCGGTCGGGCTGCGCGTCACCCTGGATCACTCCCACCGAGACGGTGTGGTCGGCGGCGACCGACGAGACGTCGTCCATGAGCCGGTCAGGCAGGCTCAGCGGCATCTCGTCGGCGGTCTGGTCCATCCCGATCGCGAATTGCGATGTGTCGACAGGCGCCGTTCCAGTCGTCATGTACGCGCACGGATCGTCGTCGCTGCTGCAGGCCACCATCAGCGCTGCCGCTGCCACGGCGACCAACCCGGCGATGCCCGTCCTCGACATGCCCCGCACGAGCGTGCTCCGGCGGCGCCCACCTGCCCAGAAGTCCGTCATCTCACGGTCCCCGTTCCCTGTCGTCGGCAAGCGATCGTCCCGCTGGGAGGCCGTCGGCAGAGTCGTAAGCCTGACACATACGTTCGGCCATGTCACTATCTCTTGCGGGCCGAAATAAACCTTTTCGTGCCGCGCGAAACCCTGATGTCGGAGTGGCGCCGCTAGAGTCATGGACGGGTTGACGTGCCAGGACTTAGTTGCGCGCGGAAGGAAACCAGTTGCCGCAGCCGGATCACCACGAGTCCTTCCAGAAGCTCCTCGGCCAGCTGGTCTCGCCGTCGTACGCCAGTCAGTACCTCCTGGGCGACGTCGTCCGGCGGCTGCTCGTGTCCGCTCCGGACACCACCGACCGGGCCCGGATCGCGCGCGGCGAGATGCTCCGCGAGCCCAACTCGTCGATCTCCCCGGGAAGCGTCAGCAAGGCGGTGAAGGTGCTCGAGGCGCAGCACCTAATTACCAAGCTCGACCAGTGGCCGGCCCGTACGGTGGGTCGCCCCCTTCAGCCCCTCCGGCTCGGTAGTGACCGGTGGGCCAGCATTGGCATCCGCCCCCGTCCGGACTCGCGGCCGCTTGTCCTCGAAGGATCGGTCGTCGGACTCGACGGCAGGATCCTGGGCGGCTTCGATCCGCCGTGGACCGCAACGCTGGACACCAGCAATCAGGCCAGCATGGAGCGGGACATCGCCGAGTTCGCCGACCGGCTCCGGCTGGCCTGGCAGGACGGCGTGCCGGACCGGAGGGTGTTCGGCCTCGGTCTGGAATTCGCCGGCCACGTGCACAACGGATCGGTCATCGAGCTGACGCACGCCGACATGCAGCAACGCGATTGGCCCGTCGCCGATCGCGTCAGCGAGCGCCTCAAGGGACTGGCTGTTGTGGCTGACAACGACGTCAACATGATCGCCACCGTGGAAGCCCTCCGGGACCGCTTCCTCGAGCGGGACATCGCGGTCGTCTCGATCTTTCCGGAGGGCATCGGAGGGGCCTTGATCGTCAACGGGTCCGTGTACCGGGGCGGACGCGGCATGGCCGGCGAGATAGGCCACATCCCGGTGTTCTTCGACCGTACGCCGTTCCAATCGGAGCAGTGGGAGGTCGATGAGCCGGCGGTCGGTTGGAGTTCACGGCGATTCGCCGATCCGTGTCACTGCCGCCGATTCAACCACGTCGACTGCTTCTCTACGCCCATGCGCCTGGTCAACGAGGCCAACGCGAGGGACCGACGCGGCCGGGAGCGAACCTTGAAGGACATGGCGGAGCTACCGGCCCGCTCCGTCGGCGGATCGCTCACCCCCGACGCGAAGGTCTTCCAGCAGGGCGGTTGGGCGCTCGGGATCGGGTTGGTGAGCCTGATCAACATCGGCAACCCGTCCCGACTGATCGTTCAACTCCCCGACGAGCTACATCCGGAGGGATCGCCGACCGGCAGCGTCGGCCACGCCTACCGAGACGGGCTGGAGTCGGCCATCCGGGTCCATTCCTTCTCCACGGGGGCGCACACCGTCGGAGAGAACACGCTCACCTTCGAGCGTCTCTCTCGGTCGGTGTTCCGTGAGGGGGTCCGTGCCGCCGCCGTCCGAGTAATGGACGAGTTCGTCGCTCATGCATTGGGTTGGGACGACTGCTCGCCGGCCCGACGGACGTGACAGCGCACGGTCGAGGTGGAAGAGCGGGCTGACTCGCGGCGCATCTCGTGATCACGCAACCATCTGTTCGATACGCCCGGATTCGAGTCCCAGCCTCTCCGAGGGTTCGGGGTCGTCGATGTGGGTGCGGGACGGTCGACCTGGACCTGAAGGGTGCCATCTCAGGAAGAGGCGCCGAGGCCTGCGGCGATGCCGGCTGGCATGATCGTCGGCGTGGTGGTGCGCACCCTCGGTTTCCTGCTTGTCTGGCGGCACAAGCGCCGACGGCGAACGCCTACGCCGAACGGTCGGTGCGAACCGTCCGGACCGAATGCCTGGACTGGATACTGATCCTCAACCCCATCATCTCCACCGGGTACTGACCGCCTACCTGCGGCACTACAACACCGCCCGACCACACCGCAGCCTGAACGTCGCCATCATCGACGCGGCCCTACCCATCGACGGCGGCGCCACCGCCACCTGACCGACCCCAACCGCTCCCGCACGTCAACAAGAGCGCCCTGTCGGGCGGATGGTGCAGTGGAGCGGCAGGCATTCGACCGGGGGTGAGCGGTTGGTTAGAGGGTGAAGCGGCTGCCGACGGAGTTGGGGTGGAAGGCTGCCGGTAGGGCGGCGGCCAGTGCGTGTTGTGCTTTCCAGCGGGTGCAGTGTGCGGGGAGGAGGGCGGCAGGGTTCTCGGCGGTCGGTGCGGCGACGGTCGCGGGGATGATCGGCTCGAAGGCGGGGCCGGACAGGTGGAACTCGCCGAGGAGCGCGTAGAGCTGGTCGATGCCGGTCAGCCGCTTGGCGTGGCGGACGATGTTGACGATGCCGGCGTGTCCGCAGTCGGTGGGCACGACCAGTCCTTTGTCTCGGACGTGGAGCAGGACGGCCTGGTCGTCGTGGATCAGCGGGTCACTGCCAGTCGCCGTCGCGCGAGGTCCGGTGGTTGCTCATCCCGGTTTCGAAGTCGGTGCTGCGTTCGACCTCGCCGGTGACCAGCAGCACCCCCGTCGAGCAGTCGCGAGGGCCGGGGTCCTCGATGACTCCGAACCCGGCGGCCTGGATGCCGGTGGGCTGGGCAGTGGCAGGTCGATCGCGTCGGTCGACAGCACGAGCAGGCGGCGGGTGAAGAAATCCGGGTGCAGCAGCAGCGGCAGGTTGCGCCGGCCGAGTCGGCGGGCCATCCCCTCCACACCCATGACGTGGTCGAAGTGGCCGTGACTCCTCTGGTTCGCTGGCGGCTGGCGCTTACCCCTGCGGCTTCCGAACGTGTTGGGTGCTTCGGCCGCGGCTGGCTCGCTGTCCCAACGGCCGACGACGGGGTGCTGGCCTCTGCCTGCGGCGCGTGACTTGATGCCGATCAACTCCGTGAAGGAAGTCTGCGCAGGTACGACGACTCGCTCAGTGGCGCGGCGGCACGAGCGCGAGCGGCTGAAGAGGGCGGTTTGCAGGACTTCGTCGGATTCCTAGGGTCCGCTGCGGTCGCGGCCTGTGCCGGTGCCTCGTGCGGTGTCGAGGAGGGCTCTGGTGGTGTCGATCTTGTCACGTAGCGTGTCGTCCAGGGTGAGGAGTAGGTAGAGAACGGCCCAGATGAGTCCGGCGAGTTTGCCCCAGCGTAGGGCGTCGGGGTCCAGTTGCAGCAGCGGCTGCACGGCCAGCACGGCCAGCAGCGGGAAGGCGGTGACGGCTATCGTCTTCGCGATGGCGAGCGCGGTCGCCCGTCGGGATCGCCGGGTGGTTGTCGGGGCCGGTGGTGGGGACCAGCGGAGGGTCCCGAAGTCACCGGTCGCCAGGGCTACCACAGCACGGCCCAGTTCGGCCGTCAGCCTGTCCCAGCTGCCCACGGCTGGTGCGGCAATGTGGCGTTTGAGCTGGCGCAGGGCGGTTGCGGCGCCTCCGGCGCGTTCGGCCGCCCAGGCTGCCGTGCTCGAGTCGTACGGGCCGAGCTGGCGGGCGAGCTGCGTCTGGATCGCCGTGGCGGCGTGCTCCAGCAGCCAGGTCCAGCTGGCCCGGTGGTCGAGGTCGTTGCGGTGCTCGACGTGCCGCACCTCGTCGAGGATCTCGACCAGGCTCTCCACGGCGTCCTCGCGCGGGCTGTACCGGCGCAACGTCCGGATCCGCAGCCCGAGGATCACCTGGACCGACCCCACCAGCGCGGCGTAGCAGGCAGCGGTCACCGCTGCGGCGACCAGGACCCCGGCAGCGAAGTAGGACCAGCTGCCGGTCCAGCGGCCCAGGCCGGCCAGCAGTCCGCCGGCCGCGAGCAGCGCGACGCCGGCCGGCACGCAGCGGGTGAGCATGCCGAGGAAGTCCGGCGCGCGGGTGAGCCGGAAGAACACAAACCGGAACAGGCCGCCGGCTGCGACCACGCCACCGGCGGCCACCAGCGCCGCGGACCAGGGCGCCAGCCCGACCCGCAGGTGCGTCACCGCGGCCAGCCCACCGAAGGCCAGCACCGCCATCACCGTCAGAACGCCGGCATGGGCCACGTTGCTGACCGCGCGCCACCACATGATCCGACTGGCGTACCGCTGCAGATAGGAATCGAGCCGGTCCCGGGTCTCCGCCGGGTCGAAGCCCACCGGCCAGTCCAACTCATCGAGCACCCACAACTCGCCCGACCACCCGCGCCAGGAGTCCAGCACGCTCCGATCGACTCTGCGCCGCCACCTGCGCACCGGCCACAGCGGCCCTCCGCTGGACCACCACAGACGCCAGCGTCGCAGGCTGCGCCGGCCGCCGCAGGCCTGCACGGCGTACGTCGGCAACCCCATCCGCTGATAGGCCTGCGCCAGGACGTCCCGGAACACCGGCTCGTAGGTTCCGGCGGGAGGCGGCGACAGCAAGGCGATGATGTCGCGGTAGCGCCCAAGATGCAGCAGCACATGAGCCTGGTCCAACAGCAGTCCCTGGTCTGCAGGTTCGATGGCGACCGCAGCCCGGAAGTGCGTCAGGGCCGAGCCATCATGTCCCTGGTACCGCTCATTGCGGGCCAACGCTGCCAGCAAGGCCGGGCTGTCCGCGTCGGCCCCCAGGGCGTCGCGCAGCAGCGCCTCCGCCGCCGCGTACCAGCCGTCCGCCTCCAGTTGCTGTGCCTGGGTGAGGATCAGCTCGACGCGTCGGTCCCGGTCGAGCAGGTTCCGCATCCGCGCGAGCACCAGCGGCAGTTCGGCCGGGGCTTCGGCCGGCGCCGCGGCATCGGCGTCCCACTGCCGCAGCCGCTCCCACTCACCCGCGCGCCGACGCCGGCGCACCCACCGCCGCGGCCCACCCGTGCGCCACCACAACCCCAGCGCCCTGGGCCCGGGCTCCTCGGCCGCCAGCGCGGTCATGCCCGCCGCCAAGTAGACCCGCCTGCGCAGCCGTGCCGATACCGGCCCGTCCAGCCCGACGACGTCCGCACGGGCGATCACATCGAGCGCCTCGCGATACCGGCCGAGCCCAGACAGCGCCCCTACCCGGAAGTCGAGCAGGTCGAGATCGGCCGGAGCCCGCGCCGTAGCCGCAGCCGACAGCTCCATCGCGACGCTAGCGTGACCAAGCCGGTCCAAGATCTGCGCCAGCCGCACCAGCAGCGCCCCGCCGGCATCACCGGCTACGGCAGCCTCGACCAGGATGCTCGCCCCGTCAACGAGGCGGCCTGCCGCCTCGGCGGCGGCAGCCTCGCCCACGACATCCTCGACGCCCACCGGCTGGACGTCCGAGGGTAGCGACGATGACACATCCACGGAGTCAGCATGCCGCAGAACATCACCGACAACGGCCGACCCAGCCAGATCAGGCTGCAACCCTGAGTAACGCCATCCTCCCGGCATCTCCGACGGATGAGGACCCCGGGTTCTGGCTGGGTAGTCGGCCGGCAGCGTGGTCAGGCCGGCGACGTCGACGCCCTCGAGTGGCTGTCCGGCGGCGTCGATCGCTCTCGACTGGAGAGCCCCGGCCTCACGCCTTGATCAAACGCGCTGTCGTGCCGTCGTCGGCGCGAAGCGCGATCATGCCGTTGACGGGGTCGGTGTACTGCGGTTCGGAGACGACCCGCTCGTAGGATGCCTGTCGTGCAGTCGCGACGCCACCGGATGTGCCAGCAGCAGCGTCGCGACTCGGCCCGGGAGTGGATCGGCTGCGGCACGGTGGTCAGCGTGAAGACTTACGCCAGGCGGTACGGCGTGGACCGCTACACCGCCTACGACGACCTGACCGCGCTGGGGCTCCCGCTGCCAGCCGCCGCGCAGCGGTGGGCGCAGCGCCCGCCAGTGGCCCCGCACGGTCGGGCCGATCGCGGCGGGCCTGGCCAGGACGAGCCGTGGCTCATGGTCGATGGCAGGTCCTACTTCGTCGTGGGCTACACCTCCGGCGGCGTGCCGTACGGCATGTTCGAGGACGAGATGCAGCGATACGACGGTCCGCCACCCTGACGACTCGAACATGATCGGCCGGGTGGCGCACCTTGTCGGCACTGCGCGCTTCGCTCGTTGTGCGATCAAGGGCCGTGGCCGGCCCCGCACTACTCTGCCGTCGATCGTTCGGTCGGCCGGCGCACTGCTGGAATCCCGCCCGGCGGGGCACAGGCGCAGCTGCGGAACCGGCGTGGCATCGTGCTGGTCGACGCAGTGGACGAGCTGACCGGAGACCGCCGCGAGGAGGCCCGCCGCTGGCTGCGCGGGCTGGTTCGGCCGTGCTGTTGGCCTTCATCCGCCAGCCGTAGGACGGCGTCCGCGGTTGTCGCCTCAATTGGGGCGACCTACGTAGTGACCTGCTGAGGACCCTCACACGGAGGTGGCATCAGTGGACGGCTTCTGCGCCAGTAGACAGATCCCTGCGCGTGGTGGCGGCCCGGACGCCGGTGTCGGCGAGACCAGATGTCGAGAGGCTGAATGGGTTGGGTTTCTCGACGTCCTTTTGGTCTCGGCGCTCCTTGCCGAGCCGCGGGGGTGCCCGCGTTGACCGCGGTGGTGGTTCGTAGTCCGAGTCAGGGCCAGGGCAGGCAGGTGCCGCCGCCGTTGCGTTCGGATGGTTCGCTGTACCGCTTCGAGATGATTTACGGGGGTGGTGGTTGGCGGGCGTACGCTGACAGCGGCGCGGAGTTGGTTGCCGTGCTGGTCCCCGGCTATGCCGAGCTGGACGACGGGGGCCGTCAGCGGGCGCGTATCGGCTGCGCGGCGCGGGCGCAGGTGTTGGCGCAGGCGGAGCTGACCGCCGCCGGTGACCTGGCCGGCTGCACGGACGCGCAGGTGCGGATCCTGCTTAGTTCCCGGGAGGTCCCGCCGGCGCCGGTCAGCTGGTCGGCGCCGGTCCCGTTGGTGCTGGTCACCAGCTTCTACGTCCCGATCGGCGTCCTGCCGCGACCGGTCGCCGAGCCGCCCGGGCAGATCGTCTGGCTTGACCCGGCGGATGAGTTCAGCCTGCTCGCTGGTCTGCACGAGGTGGGGATGATCGACCTCGCCGAACGCTCCGAGCCGGCGTCCGGTGCTGGCTGATGGGTTCGGGTCGGACGACGCGGCACCAGTACCACGGCGTCGCGGTCACGCTCACCCCGCCGGTTGTCCATCTTGGACTCCCGGGCCAGAACGGTGACCACGACCCGGCGGCTGGACAGGAGATCCCGCGGATCGTGTTGACGCCGGTGGCGTCGGGTTCGGTGACGGGCGTCGGGTACGACCGCGGCCGGCTCGAGGTCGGATACGCCGATGGCAGCCGGGAGGCGTTCCGGGATGTCCCGCTGGCGGTGTGGGAGCGGCTGAGCCTGGCCGGGTCAGCCATCAGCCAGGGCCTGGCCTCCGAGGTTCGCGACAACTCCGGCTACCGGTACGACAGCCCGGAGCAGGCCGACGCAGCGGGCTGGGTCCGCCGGTGCCCCGAATGCGGGCAGTTCGCCGATGACAGCCACCTGTGCCCGGCGCGGGTGCCGACACGGCCTTACCTCAGCGACAACGTCTCTCTGAGCGCGCCAGACCCGGCCGCGGTCAGGGACTTCCTGGCCGAACACGAGTGGGCCACCGTGCCGGTGCACGGGCAGGTTCGGGATCCGGTCACCGGCGCGCACGAGTTGGACGGGTCGGTCCTGCTGCACCGGGACGAGTCCGGGCTACGGGTGGTACAGGGGCCACGATGCGACTGCGGGCACGACCTCGCCGGGCAGGCTGACAGTTGCGGCCACAGCGCGCTGGCCTCGGCCGAACTGGTCGCCCGGCTCGGCTCACCGCAGGCCCGCGCTGCCGAGCGGCAGGCCGCCGAGGCGGTACTCGACGGCATCGGCGTCGACCATGCCGCGTCGGTGCGTGCGCAGGACGGCGCGCTGGCAAGTTGGGCGGGCGGCGCGGCGGATGTGTCGTATGCCGCGGATCCAGCTGCTTTCCAGGCTGCCTACGGTGCTGCCCGGGACCGGCGGGCGCGGGGTGAAACGCCGGTGCCGTACCTGACGGAGAACGCGACGGGCGGGCTGGGTGCCCGCGACGGTGGCCGCGGGTTCGGTGTCGAGTTGGAGTTCGACCTGCCGGGGATGGGCTACTCGCAGCAGCGGGAGGCGTTGGGCCGTATCGCCACCGAGTTGCGGACTGCCGGTCTGAGTAGGCATGCGGGCATGGTCGGCTACCACGGCGGCCGCAGCAACGGCGGTGACTCCTACAGCGACGCTCCGGACGGTTGGCGGCTGGAGCAGGACGGCACGGTCGCTGGGGAGGTGGTCAGCCCGATCCTGTACGACGAGCCGGGGACGTGGCAGGCGCTGGACACCGTGTGCGCGACCATCCGCCGGCACGGCGGAGTGGCCACCGTCCGGACCGGCGGGCACGTGCACGTCTCGACCGCGAACTACGACCACACGGTGGAGAACCACAACCGGCTGCTGAACATGGTCGCCGCGCACGAGGACACGCTGTTCCGGCTGGCGCAGAACCCGGCCGCGTCCCGGCACCGGGGAACGGCCTGGTGCGCCCCCAACCGGGTCCACCAGGAGGGGTACCAGAGCGTCGACTGGGCCCGGGGCAGCCACTCCGGCCACCACCTGGCGGTGAACCTGCAGTCGGTCTACGGCTCCGACCGTGACCACGTCGAATTCCGCATGTGGGACGGCTCGCTGGACCCAGGTGTCGTGCAGACCCAGATCAAGGTCAGCCTCGGCCTGACCGAGGCAGCGTTCCGGACCGCCCGCGACGCCCCGCCCCGCGGCGGCGTCCGCGAGCCGCTTGGCACGCACCGCAGGAACCGGCCCGGCCGCGGGCGGCTGCGGGGCGAACAGTGGCAGGCCGACACCGCCTCGTTCCGGGACCTGGTCGACAGCCTGTTCCGCCGAGCCCAGGACAAGGCACAGGCGGCGGCGCTGTTCGCCGTCACCCGCTGGCAGCCCACATGACAACACCCGCCGCCGCGGTGCCGCGCGGCGGCATCCGGCCGATTCCACTGACAGCTCAGGCTGCCCGCAACTGCGCAGTGTCCCACCAGTCGGCCGGGAGCAGGAGTGGCTCGACCCGATGCCGCAAGCCGGCCTGGTCGGTCGCCTGGTCGGCCCGGCTGAACCCGCGCCACACAACCGACTCTGGCAGCCGCACGTCCCGGCGGCGGGCCACCGGCGTAAACGACCACTGCCCGGCGAACCGGACCGCCTCCCGGCCCACGTCCAGGGCCAGCAGCGTGCCCTCCTGCAGCATGAACACCCGTCGCCACCGCAGCCGGCAGTGCTGCCCAAGGCGACGCAGCCACGCCGGGTTCGACGCCCAGAACACCGACCCCTGGCTGGTCACGCCCACCGCGAGCGGGCTGAGCGCCGCCCGGGCCAGCCACAGCCGTTGCGGCCGGCCGCGGTCGACCCAGACCAACGCCGCCCGCCCTCGAACGTCGCCCAACACCCGCAGCAGGGCCGCGGGATCACCGCCGACGACGGCGACCGCGGCGAACAGCGGCTCACTGTCGGTCTCGCCGACCGGCGGCGCCATCGGCCCGGCCACGGCCCGCAGCCGGGCGGCGTCGATGTCGCCGTTGTGCGTACCGATCACCCGGCCCACCGCCAACGGGCTGGCGTTGACCAGCCGCCGCCGGTCGCCCTGCGTCGCCCACCGGGTATGCCCGAGGACGAGCCGCGCAACGGACAGATCCTCGGCCAGCCCTGGCTGCTGCAGCAGCCGGAACGCCCCGGCTCGCTTGACGACCCGCCACGGCCCCACCCGCACGTCACCGAACCGCGCCAGATCACGGCGCTGCCGGCCGGTGCCGGTGCGCCCCGGCACCCACAGGGCGAGCCCGGCCGCGTCCGTGCCGCGCTCTTCGGCCATCAGACCGAGCATGAACAGCGCCTCCGCCACCGACTCCTTCGCGTCGCCGGGACGCGCCACTCCGAACAGGCCGCACATCTACCGCTCACTTTCCTTCGGCCCTTCCAGCAGGCCACGCACGTACTCGTACTCGTCTTCGGCCAAGTGCTTGTGCCGCCGCAACAGTCTCGACCACCTGCTCGGCCGGCATCTGCGTCAGGACCCGCAGCGCGGTGTCCACCAGCGACCCCTGCGAGACGTGCAGCCGTCCGGCCAGCGACCGGACCGCCGCCGCTGCCTCCTCCGAGACAGCCAGCGACCGCAGCTTCAGCGGGTGCACGTTGCGGCGGTTGACCACCGGGTTACGCGGCACAGGCGGCCAGCCAGTCGCCGCCGGGTAGCACGTCGGCCTCGGTCAGCCGCGCCAGCACCTCGGGGCCGCCGTGGTACATCCACGCCTGCCGTGGCCGCCACCGACCGGCAGCGTCCCGGTACCGCACTGGCCGGGGCACCCGCACGTAATGACTGCGCTCCGGCGCGTCGGGCCGGAACCCCTCCAGCCGGTCCAGCCGCGCCAGCACAGTTTCGTAGTCGGCCGAGGCGATCACCATCAGCTCGCCGGTCACCGTCGAACCCGGCCGGTCAGCCGCGTACGGCAACCCAACCACATACAACATGTGATCCAGCGCCACGGCATCGAACTCGGCGACCGTCGCCCTGGCCACCAGCCCGTAGTTCCCCTGCCCGCGGCGCAACGTCCCGTAGACGAACATTGGAAGATGCCGCATCCTCACCACCGCTTCTACCAACCTAGTATAACACATATATACAACGATGACTTCTCTTGACGCTGATGACCCAGGCGCCTGTCGCCGCAGGCAGGCGCTGATAATCCTTGTCAAGGACAGGGATTATAGATAGCATGGTCTTGTCAGTGAGAGGCGTCGAGCGGGGCGCGCCAGGTGCCGAGCGTCTGGTTGAGAGGCCCGGACCGGAGCAGGCGATCATGAATGTGTCAGGTGTGCGGGTCCGCCTCGTTGATGGGCGGAAGGGCACGTTCCGAGCGTGGGCGTCCCGGCCGGCTGCCGGCGAGGACATCTGGCTGGTTGTCCCCGACGACGACACGACGAGCGCCTGCGTCGTCGCCTCGGCCGCCACGGTTCTCGATGACGTGGAGGCGGTCGCCGGCCCCGACGACCGGTGCGATGCGTGTGAGACTCGGGGGTGGGTGTTCAGCGCCATCGAGTTCGACTCGACCCGGGCATGGGTCGAGTCATGCGACAACTGCTTCCATCAGACCCCTCAGCGACGCCGACGCAGCCCTGCTTGTGGCGGCTGCTCTCGACCGGTCATCGGCCATGTCAGCTCTGCCCCGTCCCGGTGGCTGTGTGGTGAGCAGCGACGAGCAGGCGCCGCGCCGGCCCCAGGGCCTGCTCGGCAGACATCTCCATGGCGCAGTGGGCAGGGCTTCTGCCTGCCGGCCGACGAGCAGCGCCGGCACCGGCCCTGTAGGCCGATGATCGGAAACACAGAGCGCCCGGCAGCGGTCACGAGTATGACTCACGAGTAGCCGGCCACTGGACGGCCACGGCGACGAACTGCTCTACGGACGGTGCGGACGCCGGATCCGATCGCTTGGCCAGGGACAGGGCTACGAACACGTGGTAGACGGGTCCACGGACAGACTCATCCGAATCGATGACGGCCACGTGCCCTGGTGGGCCACTACGAGAGACCTCCGGGACTCTCCGACGGTCGGCTGAGAGCCCCGGGATAGCCGCGACGGTCGTATCCGGCCCCCACCTGGACGCCCGTCGCGCGTTCCACGGTGGAGCCCGATCGACGACGCGTATCCATTACTGTCCGTCATCGCTTGTCACCAGGCCGACCAGCGACTCGCGGCTTCCGATCCCCACCCGACCGGCCCGTACGACCTCTGTCTCGGCCCGCCATTGACCATGTTCGCCGCTGACAACGGCGTGCCGACCGGGCCAGTCCTGGACGCGCTGATCACCGCCCTCCGAAGCGCGCCCCGCTGGCCCGCGCCGTACCAGCCTCCGGGTGTTCACCATCCGCCACCAGCGCGAACTGCGGACCGTCGAAGTGCTTCCGAACGGCGCAGATGCGCACTTGATCATCAGGGGTGAAGGCTTGTGAGCGTGGGCCTCGGAGTCGGAGGCCAGTGTCAGGCCGACCGAGGGTGATGGCCTTCGGGCTGTGGCGATGTGAGCTCGGCGAGCACCAGCTGCATCGTCGTCAGGAGACCGGCCGGCTTCCGCGGCGTACCCGCGGATCCGCTGCAGCGCGGCGGCCGATTCCGGGTTCGGCGGCTGCTGCGGCAGCCAGCCGTCGCCGATCCGCCCGATCCGCCGCAGCACCGGCTCGGCGCTGCCGCCGATCCAGATCGGGATGCCGCCGCGCACCGGCCGGGGCCTGATCCCGGCCTCCTCGATCCTGTGCCAGCGGCCGCGGTAGGTGATCGTCGGCTCGGCCCAGAGCGCGCGCAACACCTCGATCTGCTCCTCGCTGCGGGCGCCGCGGTTACCGAAGTCCTCGTGCAGCGCCTCGTACTCGACCGGATTCCAGCCGATCCCGATCCCGAGCCGCAGCCGCCCGCGGCTGAGCACGTCCACCTCGGCCGCCTGCTTGGCCACCAGCGCCGTCTGCCGCTGCGGCAGGATCAGCACCCCGGTCATCAGCTCGAGCGTCTCGGTGATCGCCGCGAGATACCCGAACAGTACGAACACCTCGTGGAACGAGTCGGTGTGCGTGTACCCCCGCCATCCCGGCCGGTTCCGTGGATCCGCGCCGAGCACGTGGTCGTAGGCGAGCGCGTGCCGGTAGCCCATCCCCTCCACCGCGCACGCCCACTTCGCCACATCCGCGGGATCGCTCCCGATCTCCAACTGCGGAAAGACAGCACCGAATCGCATACCGCCAACCCTGTCCTTCCGCGCGTGTTCTCCGCACCCGGCTCGCCGCGATTCGGTAACCGGCGCCGAAGGCCGGCCGCCGGACAGCCGAGCCGACCCGGCCGGCGGGCCGCTCAAAACCGCCGACCAGACTTGTCGGGCCACGGTCACCGTCGGCGAGCCAGATCGCAGCCGGACGTCCATTCGCCGGCACAAGCTCCGGCCCTGGTGGTATGAATGGCACGATGGCTGTGTGTGCCGTACGTCGCGCCGAGCCGCCGAATCGGGGGTGGGGTGGCGATGACGACCGCAGTGGTGTCTCCGCTGGACTACACGTGGCGGACGACGGTCCAGATCTTTGCTGACCACCTTTTTGTGGGCTCCGGTTTCTTCGTCCGCCGTGGGATCGTCGTAACCTGCGCCCACGTCGTCGCTGGCCGGACGGACTCGGTGACCGTCGTGTGGGACGGTGACCGTGTCGCCGGCACTGTCGTCGTACTGGAGCCGGCCGAGCGGGGCGACGAGAGTCACTACGCCTTTCCTGACCTGGCGCTGATCCAGTTGCTCGACCCGCGAGACCATCCCGAGGCGTTCATCTACCCGCCGACTCGGACGCTCGTGCCGGGAAAGGTGACGGCGCTGGGCTATCGCAACGACTCGCCGGACCCCGGTGTCGTGCAGCATGCTCTACGTTTGGAGATTGCCGGACGTGACGGCCGGCTGACACGGGTGAAGGACGACGAGATCCCGGCAGGGCTGAGCGGAGCGCCGGTGATCGACAGCCGAACCGGCGAGGTGTACGGGGTCGTCAAGGCGTCTCGCGACTTCGGCGCCGCACGGGGTGGCTGGATCATCCCCGTCACAGAGGTGGTGTCGACCCTTAATCGGCATCAAGACCAGCTCGTCCTGGCCCCGCGGGATCTGACCCCACGGATGCGGCCGAGCCACACGTCTCCGCTGGGTCGCCTGCTTGCAGCGCAGTTGCACGCCTCGGAACGGCTTCCATACCGGCTGGTCGAAGGGCCGGCGCCACCGCTATCGGCGGTGTATGTGCAGCAACGGGCCGAGGCCCGGTCCCGCCGTAGTGTGACCGGGCCTCCGGGTCCGCCCGAACTGCCGGTCAGGTCGGTGCCGGAGCTACTCAGAACGCACCGGCACGCATTGATAGTCGGTGGGCCGGGATCTGGAAAGTCGACGCTGGTACAGCAGATCGTCGCTGAGACCGCCCGATGGTGGCTCGGCGGCCCGGACTCGGAGGCGCCGGCCCCGCCGTTCGGAGCCTGCGTGGCGTTGCGTGCGGCCGCGATGGACCTGCTCCGGGACGCGCCCTGGTTGCCGTCGCTGGCCAGCGCCGTCAGCCGCGAGGTCGCGAGCCATCTGGACCGGCCGGTGGACCCGGAGATGTTCACGGGTTCACCGACTCCGGAGGCGGAGTGGCTGATCCTGGTGGACGGGCTCGACGAGATCCTCGACCCCGACCGGCGGCAGCGCTTGATCGAGGCGTTGAGCGTCCACATCGGTGAGTACGGCACGTCCATGCGTTTCGTGGTGACGACGCGGCCGCTCGTGGAGGAGGAGTTCGCGCACCTGCGCAGGAAGCTCTTTCCGTCGGTCATGAAATCGCGCTACGGCGAGTACACCTTGCACGTTTTCGACGCCGCGAGCCTCCAGATATTCGCCCGCCGGTGGTTCGACGTGCGGACGCCCGGCTCGGGTGAGCGGTACGCGCGCCAATTCCTCCAACGGGTCACTGAAAGTGACCTCGGCCCGATCGTCAGGGTTCCACTGCTGGCGACCATCGCGGCCGTCGTGTTCGAGCGGGAGCCGGAATCACCGCTGCCCGTGGATCGGACTGGCCTGTACGAAACTTTCGTCCTGAGCCTGCTGGACGAGCGGCGTGCCCGGATCCAGACCCGGCAGGCGATCCGCGAGCAGCTTGGCGACGTACGGCA
The DNA here is from genome assembly GCA_963714145.1 of uncultured Actinomycetota bacterium. Lineage (GTDB taxonomy): Bacteria > Actinomycetota > Actinomycetes > Mycobacteriales > CADCTP01 > JBBWZH01. The sequence goes on from OY970235.1 coordinate 8,321,806, forward strand.
GCCTCGCCGAACAGTTCGGCGAATACCTGTTCGACCACACCGAGGACTGTCTCGGATACCTGGCCCGGCACCTTCTCACGAAGAGCGAGCGGTTCACGATCGAGACCGCGATGTCATGGCTGGGGTCCCAGCAGGTCGAGGTGCCGAAAGTGCCCCGACTCCGCGATCACCTGCGCGAGTTGCTGCTGAGCACCGGACTGCTTTCGGTGCAGAGCGGCGAACTGGAGTTCGTACACCAGAGCTTCGCCGAGTACCTCGCCGCCGGCGGCGAGGCGCTGGAGTCGTTCGACCCGTCGACGTGGCGGCGAAGCGTCCGGCGCGATGGACTCGACAACATCTCGATGTTCACGCTCACCCGATGGGTCAGGCGCGGCAACGACCCGCTGCCGCTGCTGAACGACCTGCTCCATCCGGGGCTGAGCCTCACCTACCCCGACCTACCCGTCGTCTGCACGCTGCTGGCGGACGGCCTCCCGATGGACCTGGACGGCGGAGCCGACCTGGTGGCCCGCGCACTGCGCTGCATCCGCCGCCGCCGCTTCGACGAAGGAGACAGCGACCTTCTCCGATCGATGCTGCGAGCCCTTCGCCGCCGTGACGGCGACGGCGAACGAGTGCGCCGCCTCGCGGCGGACCCGAAGGCCTCGGTTCTGGCCCGTACGGAGGCACTGTGCGTTCTCGCGCTGACCGGCCCGGAGGCAGAGCGGGCGGCGGCCCGGGCAGCGCTGGTCCGGCTGGGTACGACCTCCGGGGCGAGGCGTGAAGAACGGCTGTGGGCGTTGCACGAACTGGCCGGCCTCGGTGACCATGCTGACCGCGAGCTCGCCCTCGCCCGCATCGCCGACACGATCGAGACGGCAGTCGACGAGGCCAGCCGCGGCCGGGCCGTGAACTTGCTGGCCCGGCTTGAGGAACTAGAGATCGCGATCGATGCGCTGCTCGCTCGACTGACCGATCCGCGACTCCCGCCCTCGCACAGGCAGGATGCGCTGGACGCGCTGCTGATAGTCCTGCCCGAGACCGTGCCGGACGAGGGCGGGTTGCTGGATCCGTTCGCCGCATTCGGCGCCAGCGTCACCTGGTACATGCCATGGACCGAGGTGGCAGGGGAGTCGGCGGTCCGCACGCTGATCAGGATCATGTACAGCGCGCGCATCATGCGCGTCGACCAGATCGGTGCGGCGCTCGCACTGGTCTCGCTAAGCGACCGCGGCGCGGTCACCTCGGCGATCCGTCGCATCACGTCGACCACCCTGCTGACGTGGCCCGAGCGGATGCGTCTCGCCCGGACGCTCCAGCGTGTGGGCTTGTCGCGAGCCGCTTGCGAGCTGCTGGCGTTGCTCGCCCAAGATCGGCACCAGAGCGCATCCCGGCGCGCGGCAGCGGCGGCGCTGATGATCCGCTACGGCGACGCGTACGGCGCGGCGGCCGTGCTGGACCATTGGTTCACCGGGGAGGCGGGCCCGCAGATGCGGTTTGCCGCGGTCTGGAGCGTGACCCAGGCGGGGCGCTCGACCACGGCGTTGGAATGGGCGCAGGTGCTGCTCGACGACCCAGGCCTTCCGACGCGAGTCCGGCTCGACGCCGCATTCCTGCTGGCTCGTGTCCTCGGCGAATTCGACCAGGCACTTCTCGGCCTGGACGGCTGGAAACGGGCCGCCGGGTGGTGGCGCCCGATGGTCCGAGTCCGGCTCGCGCGCCGGATCCTGTGGATCGAGGGTTGGCACCGGCTGCTGACCGCGGCTGAGAAGGGGTTGGCGACATGAACGAGAGCAGGCCCGCACGGACGGTTGAAGTGGAGCTGCCCGACGGCGAGGTCGTCCTGGCGCAGGTAGCCGTCGTCGACGCCGGCGGGGACGCCGGATTCGTTGATCGACTCAAGCTGGACGACGCCGGCCGCTCGATCGTCCGGCTTGGCGAATGGGCGTTGCGGTCGGTGCGGGACTCGCTGCCAGACAAACCGGACCGGATCGACCTGGAATTCGGCGTCACATTGGCGGTGAAATCGGGAAAGCTCACCAGCGTCCTGGCCGAGGCGAGCGGCGAGGCGAGCTTCGTCGTCAAACTCGGCTGGGACAATCTCCGGGACCGGAAGTAGTGGTCAGCCGGATGCCCGTCGTACCTCCTGCACCCAGGCAGCCACCGGGCTCGTACACGCCGCCGAACTACTGGCAGAGTCGCCCGGCGACAAGCAGACGCTGGTGTTCCACCAGGCGATGATGCCGGCCGTAATGGCGGCCACCATCCACAGCCGTACCCGCGACAGGCGAGTGATGCTTCGTCGCGTCGTTCTGGCTCCCTGGTGCGCCGCGGCAACCGCCGAGATGGTCGCATCGCCCAGTGCGAAGACCCCCGCCGGGACGCGGACCCGGAACAACCGGAATGGCTGCGCCAGCAAGAAGTTGACCAGCAGCAATGCCGCGCCCACGGCGTCAATGACGGCAGGACTGAGCACCAGCCGACCGGCCCACGGAACGACCCGCCGCACGATGACACGTACCACCAGAAACACGATGAGGATCACCGCGGGAACCCAGAGCCTCGCCCGGACGGATTCTGGCAGGCTCTCGCGGAGCCGGATCGCTCCGGCAAAGAGGTTGTCACGGAGTGCGGTCATCTTGACACTGACCTCCCTCGGACGAACGGTCTCCGCTCCTGGTGAACGATACCGATTCCGGCCGCGCGCCCGGACCGATCTCCGTCCGGTATTTCGGCAGCGGCCGCGAACCGCCGATTGGGCCTGGTAGACAGGCGACGGCGCAGCGGGGAGGCGACGTGGACGAGGTAACCGATCCGATCGTGTTCGTACGGGAGTTGAGCCGCATCCCGATGTTGCGGCGGACCATCGCAGGACCAGGCGAAACCATTGTCTACGTCACCCGGCGCGGCAAACTGGAGCAGCCGCGGGGCGGGTTCACCGCCGGCGAGATCTGGTGGCGAGCCCCACGCACCGTGTACGTGGTCGACCTGCGCCAGCACCGGTCTGACGCTCGACAGCCCGCCGGCCGGCTCAGACCTGCCCATGGCCTACCTCGAAGTGACCTGGCGGGTGCTGGACGCCCGGCGCGCAGTGGCGAGCCAACCGATCGACGTCGTCGAAGAATGCCTTCGCCAGTTCGTTCCACAGCTGTTCAGGCTTGGTCAACTGCATGCCGGCGTGGACCAGGTGGACGTCAGCGATGCCGTGCGAGCCAACCTCCGCCTGCCCATCGACACCCCGAACGGGCTACGCATCGAGGACTGCGTCGTATGGCTCGGCGCGCGACGGCCAGTGGCCGGTCACGACACGCCGGACCCGGAGCCGGCGCGGGCTGGCGAACCGAAGCGCGACGTTGACGGCCGGGCGGCTGGTACACACGACATGCCGCTCCCGATGGATCAGCAAGGTGCAGTGAGTGCGCCGGACGCGGGGGGTAAGGGCGGCCTGCTGGTGCATGCCCAATTCGTGCCGGACGCAGTGACCATCAGTCCCGCGGCCATGGTGCCGCTCGATATCGTTGTCGACAACCATGACAACCGCGCCCGGACCGTCCGGCTCCAACTGGGCGGTGCGATGTATCGGTACAGCAGCCCTCAATTGTCGGTGGTGGACGTTCCGGCAAACAGCCAGCACCGGCTACCAGTCGAGGTCACAGCATCCCGAACCGGGCCGGAAGGCGGACGTGTCCACGGCCTGACGGTCACGGCAACCGACGTGGAGGACGGAACGGTTCTCGGCCGGTCCACCGGGCAGATCGCGGTCCGGCCCATGCCCGCGCTGGACGGAGAGTCGCCCGGGCCACATCACGTCACGGACCCAGCCGCTGCCGCCATTCCGGTCGTCCTCCATAACCGCGGAAACCTGCCGCTTGACGTTGGTGTCTGTCCGGCCAGCCCCTACTGGTGGGTGCGTCGTCCCAACAGCCGGCGAGCCCGCCGCCGGATCGCCGCGTTGGACGCTGACATAGAAAGCGTCATCTCGAGACCCGTGGTGCACGGACAAGCTGAATCCGGGCGAGCGGCGGACCGTAGAACTCCGCTTGACCCTGCCGCGTTACCGACTCGGGTGCACCGAACGTCGGTGGATCGTACCGGTGGGCCTCCGGGCGGCGGGCTGGGCGCCGATCTGCGTCCTGCTTGATATCCGACAGCGGGCGTCTCGCATGATCAACTTGCCGGGGCTGCCACGACCGCGGAGGACGAATGCCGAGCCGTCCGCGGACCCGACCGATGGCGACCGGGCCATCGACGGACCCGCTGACCCGGCAGGGGCCCTCGACCGGGCCCGCTGAGCGACCCGACTCCGGCGAGGTTGACCGCGGCGTGGCCGGGCGAGAAATGTGGGTGGGCGACGGAGCTGTTGCCGTTGACGTACGAGTGCCCGACGCACCATGTCGGGCTCACCGACCTTGTGGTCGAGGTGCTGGACGAGGATCAGCCGGCGGCGGTGGCCTACCGCCGGCTCCGGCGCTGGGCGGAGTTCCGGGGTAGTTGCCACCCGCCCGGCGACCGTCCCCAGAATTGACCGGCTACAGCGCGCCAACGAAACTGCCCCGCTGATCCACGCCGGGGGGGCCTGCGGGCACTCAGCGCGGGCGGCGGCGGGGGCCTTGTAGTTCGTGTTCGACGATGGGGCGGGGCCAGAGTGGGACGGGTAGTTTCGGGCCGCCGACTCGTACGGCTGCTGGCGGGAATTGGCCGCGGTCACCCCAGCGCTGGACGGTGACTCGGTCGACGCCGGCGAGTTGGGCGATCTCGACGGTGCCGAGCATGTTCTCGGCGGCGAGTTCGGGGGCGGCGAGGGTGACGACGACGTCGGCCCGGGCGGCGAACTCGTCGGCGGGTACGGCGAGAAGGCTGGTCGTGCCACGTGCCATCGCCATAGTTGGTGCTTCGGATACCCAGGCGAGTTCTGGCCGGCTCTGTCCGGTCTTGTCCTGGCCCGGGATCCAGCGCGGGTCGACGAGCAGGCAGTCGGTGCCGTCCACCCATTGGCGGGTCAGCGCTGCGTAGCGTTCTGCGAGGGTGACGTCCCGGGCGGCGGGTACGGGGTCGCCCCAGTCGGTGTATCGCCAGGTGCCGTGTTCGTCGCGGAGGTACAGGCCGTGGTAGGCCAGCAGCGTCACTCCGGGGCGGTCGGTCGGTCGGAGTTGCTTGCGGAGCCGTTCGGCGGCCTGCGACCGCGCTCGTCCCACTCCCACCTCACCGCTCGGGGCCACGTGTGGCCGCTGGCCGGGACCTGACCGACGGCGCAACTGACAGTTGTCAACGGCCGCGAATGTGACCGGACGATACGCGCCGTGCGGCCGGGCGCGGCTGGCTGCTCCGTCTGACACGCCGGCTCGGGCATTGTCGCTGCCACCAGCGGACGGCACGTAGTGACGGCGAATCCGACGGAACATGGCCGGTCGTCTCGGGGCAAGGGTGCACACCGGGCGCGGGTCCGGGCGGACCGCCGGCCGGCCAGGCTGCCGGCTCCGTGCCCGGTGCTATCGCCGGCCGAGACGAAGCTGGACTGCGCGTGAGTGAGCCGGGAGAGCATCCGCCGGGGCGACCTGGTCCGGCGAGGGCGCCGGTGCCGGGCGGGTATCGGTCGGATCGGGCGCGTGCGGAGGTGGAGGCGTTTGCGTTGCTTGAGGCTGGCGAGCCGCCGGCGGTCGTCGCCGATCGGACCGGGCTGAGCCTCGAGCAGGTCTACCAGCTTGACCTCGTCCGGGTCCGCGAGCAGCGGGGACCCGCGGCGCGCCGGCCTCGACGTGCCGGCGGGCAGGTGGCCGGTCAGCGGCACCTCGACCCACCGCCGACGGACGACGAGCCGATCTCATAGATCACGGCCCGCGCCGGTCGCTGTCGGTACCGCGGACCCTGAGCGGTCGCATGCCGCCGTTCGACGTCCGGTAACCAGCCGCTCAGTTCGGGCGGCGCTGGTTCTTAAGCAGGCCGGCCGCCGGCGGCAAGACCGGCGGCGGCTTCGTCGGCGTCGGCCGCCGGCTCGCGGGACCGCGGCGGCCGTCCTGGCCTGCGGGTCCGGCTCTTGGCGAAGCGTTCGACCGCGGCGCGGACGTAGAGCTTGATCCCCGGCAGGTCGACGGCCGGCGGCGGGAACTCGGCGTGGGTTTCGGCGATCTCCCGGGCCCGTTGGCGGCTGACCCCGAGGATCGCGCCGATCTCGGGGTAGGCGACCAGGTCGGGGATCAGCGGCTGCGCCAGCTCGTGTTCGAACCGCTGCCACGTGTTGACGCTGTGGGCGACCACGTGGGCGGTCAGGCCGAGGTCACGGGCCGCCCGCGTGATCGCGGTGAGGGCTTCCTCGGCGGCGCGGCGGGTGCTACCGGCGGTGATGGCCAGTTGGATGGACAGGTGGCGGTCGCGGCGTGGTTCGACGCCGACGCTGGCGCCGCTGGCCGGCAGCAGGGCCAGCAGCCGCTGTTGCAGGTCGTCGCAGCGCTGCTCGTCGGCGCTGGTGTCGTCGAGTTCGACGTATACCGACCACAGGCCGGTGCGGGGCAACGGTCCCTCCCTTCGATGTGCCGACCCGGTGCGCTGGCCGCTCAGGGCGGCGGCCAGACCAACCCGGCTCTCTTGAGCCGGGCCAACGCGTTGAGCACGCCGCGCTGGTCGGACGGGGTGCTGGCCAGCGTCGTGATGAACGTTCCGGCGCCGGTTCGCACCCGCCAGTGTCCAGTACCGGCCCGATCCACGAGAAACCCCTGCGTCCGGGCGGCCCGGACTACCCGTTCGACGTCCTTCCTGCGGCTCATCCTCGCCCCAACCCTTGTCGCGGTCAAGGAAGAGACTAGTCGCTAATCCTTGTCAACGACATGGATTGAGAGATAGTCTTCCCATGTCGATGACAAGAGATAGAGGTGGTCGAGGTGAGCGTGGCCGGCGAGGAGGTCTCGCGGGCGCGGGCATGGCTGTCCCGGGCGGCCCTGCCGGGCGCCGCGGCGATGTGGTGGTTCGTAGAGGCCGAGGGCCCGGTGGACGCGGCCCGGGCGCTTCGGGTCGGGACCGCCCCGGGCGAGGTCATCGCCGAACTACTCCCAGTGCCGGCCCTGCCGACCGCCGACCGGGTCGAAGCCGACCTGGCCGACGCGCGGGTGCTGGGCGTGCGGCTGGTGACGCCGGAGGACGTCGAGTGGCCTGCCGTGGCACTGGCCCCGCTGGAGCAGGCGACCGCCGCCGGCGCCGCCGGGCTCGCCCCGCCGCTGGCGCTGTGGGCGCGCGGTCGGCTGCCGGTGGGACAGGCGCTGTCGCGGGTGGTGTCGGTCATCGGGGCACGGGCGGCCACCGCCTACGGGGGGCACGTCGCCGCCGACCTGGGCTACGGGCTGGCCGCAGCGGGCTGGACCGTGCTGTCCGGTGGTGCCTACGGCGTGGACGGGTCCGCCCATGTCGGCGCCCTCAGAGCCGGCGCCGAGGGCGCTTCCACCGTCGCGGTCCTCCCGTGCGGGCTCGCGCGGCCCTATCCGGCCGGACACGTGAGCCTGCTGGAGGAGATCGCCTCCGACGGCCTGCTGCTCAGCGAATGGCCACCTGACGTGCCCGCGCGGCGGCACCGGTTCACAGTGCGCAACCGGCTGCTGGCCGCCGCCGGAGCGGCCACTGTCGTCGTCGAGGCGCTCGCCCGCTCCAGCGCGCTGCCCACCGCCCGCGACGCCGCGCGGCTCGGCCGCCAGGTGTTCGCCGTGCCCGGACCCGTGACCTCGGCGCTGTCCGACGGCCCGCACGCCCTGCTGCGCGACCGCACCGCACGGCTGGCCACCGGCACCGCCGACGTGCTGGCCGCGCTGGCCAGCTGATTCGGCCCGGCCCGGCGTCCAGCACGGCCGAACGCCGTCCGCACACGGCAGACCCTGCCGCTAACTACACCCAGGAGATCCCTGTGACCCACTCCAGCCGACACCACCCGACCGTCGAGCTCGGCAATGCTGCTGGCCGGGCGATCGTCGACCTGTTCGACCGGATCAAGCGGATCGAAGGAGCCGGGCCTGACTGGCCCGGTGCCGACGTCGTTGACGTGCTGACCGGATGGTTCACCGAACTCGGCATCGACACTGGCGCCCCTGCCGGAAGCCTCGCCGCTGGCGCCGCCCCAGGAACCGCCCACCAGTTCACCCCGTCCGCCGGGGCCGAAACCCGCTGCCGCGACTGCCAGCGGCTGGCCCTCTACCGGCACGGAGACGGGCGCTGGTACTGGCTGGAAGACAACCAACTGTGGTCGGCCCCAGCCGAGCCCGACGTCACCAGCGCCGGCTACGGCCAGCCGCACCTGTCCGCCGCCGCGCCGGTCCGACTCAACCCAGCGGCGGAGTACGGCTACGAACTGGGCTACCTCACCCGAGTCCTGGCCGAAGACCGGCTCTGACCCGCCGACCGGCGCCCGTCTCATCGGCGCAGGCGGTCCGCGCTGTCCGAGCCGTCGCCGAAGCGTACGTACGGGGACCATAGGCCCGCCATCAGAGTCGGCAGTCGCCTGCGACGCCGCCGAGGTCACGGTCCCACTGCCCCCGCCTAACAGTGCTTCCCGGCCCTTCGTCGCCGCGGCAGCGGTCAACGGCGACCTACTGCCGCGCCCGCGCACCCCCGGCCGTCACTCGGCCGGCGGAGCCGCACCCGGCGGCACCGCGCGGACCTTGTACCTACGTGCCGCTGCTGCTCTCACCGGCACTCCTCGGGAAACAGTCGCCGGCCGCAGCGGCACTCGCTCGCCACGTAGCCTGGTGTAGCCGTTCGAGACGCGGGATGACGGCAGGAGATGGATGAGCAGGCATCGGGGAAGCTCGGCCGGCGGCGGTACTGAGGTCTCGGGATACCGGCTGCTGGGGGAGATCGGTCGCGGTGGGTTCAGCGCGGTTATGTTGGCCGAGGACCTGGCGGCCGGCCGTAGGGTCGCGTTGAAGGTGGCCCGCGGGCGGGATGCGCAGACGCTGGCGCGGTTCGCCGTCGAGGCGCGGGTCGGCTCTCGGTTGGCGTCGGCCCGCGGCATCGTTGGTGTGCTCGCCGAGACGCGGACGCGAGACGGCCGTCCGGTCTTGGTGCTGCCCTACTACGACTTGGGCAGCGCGGGGAGCCTGCTTGCCGAGGGAGAACGGCTGCCGTTGGCGGGCGTTGTGCAACTGGTCCGGCAGGTGGCGCAGGGGTTGGCGGCGATGCACGGTCAGCAGATCCTTCATCGGGACGTGTCGCCCCGGAACATCCTGCGATCCAGTGAGCTCGGCGCGGGGTTGGGTGATCTGGGTTGCGCGCGGGCGGTGAACTCGGTGGAGCAGTCGCCGTGGACAGAGGCATTGACTCCGGGCTATGGCGCGCCCGAGGCGGGCGTGCAGGACGCGGTCCAGACTGTCGTCTCGGATGTCTACGGGCTGGCGGCGACGACGTGGGCGCTGTCGACCGGTGAGCCGCCGTATGGCGACCCGCCGGACCGGGCCGCCGTGGATCTGCTGGCCCGGTACGACCTGCGCCGCTGGCAGGCACGACCGCCGGTGGAGCGCCTGCTCGCTGCGGGCGTCCCTCCACCGGTCGGCACGGTGCTGGCGGGTGCCCTCGACCCGGATCCGTCCCGGCGGCCGGCGAGCGTGCGGGAGTTCAGCGACGCGTTGGCGGCGGCCACCGAGCACGGTCTGATTGATCAGTCCACAGTGGATCGTCCGGCGGCAGCGGCGGTGAGCCCGCTCCAGCCGCCCGAGTTTGCGGCCCGGCCGGCCGACCCGACGCAGTTGGCCGGCGGGGCGCCGGCCCGGCGGGTGCGGGCCCGCCGGCGGCGCTGGGTGCCACTGGTGGTGGCGGCGGCCTGTTTCCTCGTGGCGTACGGCGTCGTGTCGCTGCTGTCCGGGTCGGAGGATGAACAGAAGCCGCCCGCGTCGACTCTGGCTCCGTCGACTCCGGCGACCGAGAAGCCAGCCGGCCCACCACGGGATCTGCGCATCACCGCCGACGCCGGCGGCCGCATTGATCTCGCCTGGACCGCGCCAAGCGACCCCGACGTGGTGGTCGTGCTCTACCGGTCGGTCGGCGGTGCGGGGTGGGCACCGGTCGGACCCGGCGTGGGCGGCCGGGCGACGGTGCCGCGTGTGGGCACCGGCCGGTACTGCTTCCGGCTGGCTGTCGTCATCGGCGCGAAGCCAGGTGGCACGGGTGAGCCGGTATGCACTGGCTGATCAGCGCCGAGTGCGCAGCGGTCCGGGGCGTACCCACCAGGTCAGCCGTCTGCCGCGGGGAGCGCGGGCCCGCAGGCGGGCCGTGACGGCGTCGCTGATCGCCCATGCGCGGGACGCGTCGGCAGGTCCGACCGCGCCGTGCGGGGCGAACGCGGCGGTGTTCGCGATCCGGGCCAGCTCGTGCAGCGGTCCGGGTGACGTCCTGGTCCGGATCGCGGCGCGGGCCGCGACCGCGCTGGCCGGTCCAGTTCCGCTGGCGATGCCGGCCAGCAGCAGGGCGTCCTCGAGCTCGCGCCAGGCGCCGATCGCGCGCTGTCTGTCTGTCGACGAGCACCGCCTGCGGGTACGCAGCCGTCGGCGCACTCCTGCGAGGGTGACCAACGCCGCCAGCAGCACCGCTGTCATGGCGCTCAGCAGCACCAGGCCGATGGGGCCGACCGGGCGGCCGGGGTTGTCCTTGTCGGTGGTCGACCGTGGCTGGGTCGACCGGGTGTCGGGTGTTTGGGTGGTCGCGGAAGGCGGCGCCGGCGGCTGGGGGAAGAGCTCGGTCAGCTTCGGTGGCGTGCGCGCCGAGCCGGTGCCGCGGCGTTCGGGCGTCGGCGCGAACCGGACCCAGCCGTGGCCGGTGAGGAAGACCTCGGGCCATGCCTGCATGGTCGTGCCGGTGACGGCAGCCGGGTTCTGCACACCGGCTGGCAGCTGGAAACCCACCACGATCCTGGTCGGTAGGCCGACGGTCCGGGCCAGTACGGCGAAGGCGGTGGCGAACTGCTCCGATGTGCCCTTGAGGTATCCGGGTGACCGGTCGTCGAAGAACTGCGCCAGCCGTACGTAGAGGTGGCCGGGTGGGGCGTTGGACACGAACTCGCCCTCCCGCAGGGTGTCCTGCAGGCGCAGCGCTCGGGCGCCGTCGGACTCGCCGGCACGTGGTCCGAACGTCTGAGCGATGTCGTCCAGCGTGCCGGGAAGAGTGGGCGCGGTGACCGTGTCGGAGACGTCGTCCGGGCGGCCGGCGGTCAGGGTCGCGATGGCGGCGCGGTCGGTGGGGCTGGTGGGGTCGAGGCTGCTGCTGTCCGCGACGAGGCCGTACCGGATCTGCCGCGTGGGCGTGGTCGTGGCGATGATCGAGTCGTGGCTGCCATCGACGGCGATGTCGAGGCCGGCGACCTCGTGCACGGTCCCGGGCGTCGGCAGCCACGGGGTGAGGCTGGCGTCGATGGCGAGCCGGGCCTGGACGGCGTCGACCGGGCCCGGCGCTGGTCGCCCGGTCGAGGCCGGCTCGCGCAGCCGGTGTCCGGTTGGGCGGTACCGCAGCGACGACGTCCACCGGGCGCCATCGAAGCGGTCCAGGATCGCCCATCGCCAGACAGTGCGACGCTGCGCCAGCGGGCCACCGGCCACGAACTCCACGCTGGCCAGCGGTTCGGTGTTGCCCTTGGCCCAGCCGGCCAGGCGGGTCAGCGGGTCGATCGGCTGCGGCTGCTGCTCCGGTGGCTGGTACCGCGACCGGGGGTCGACCCGGGCGCCGTCGGGCAGTCCCTGCGCCGCAAGCAGCCCAGCGGCGAGGAGCAGCACGGCGGCCCCGGCGGTCACCATGGTGAGCGACCGTCGCGCCGTGTTGCGGCCCGGCCGGGTGCGACGGGCGAGCCCTCGGTCGGCGAGAAGGGCGGCCACACCGAGACCGACTACCGGTGCCACCCATCCGGGCACCGGTGCGGCCCGGCCGACGAGCAGCAGTGCGGCGACCAGCACCGCGACCGCGGGAGCGGCTGCGAGCAGTCGCCGTCCGCGAGCCGCCAAAGTAGCTGCGCAGAAGGATGCCACCCACGTCACGACCAGCGGCGGAGCCACCGTGTCCAGGCGGCTTGGGATGGGCGGCGCAAACGACAGCAGGTGTGCCATCGAGCCGGCCAGCGCACGCAGCGCCGCCAGCGGACCCGTGCCACCGTTGGCCGTCGCGGCGAGCGTCAGCACCACCACGACCAGCCCGATGACAGCGGCCGGCCCGGCCACGCCGGAGCCGTGCCGGACGAAGACCAGCGGCACCACGGCGCTGGCGGATGCGGCGGTCAACACCAGCAGCAGGAACAGCGGTGCGTCGTAGAGCACCGCGACCGCTGCGGCTGCCACCGCCGGCAACGTCCCGGCCAGGAGCACCGGCCAGGTGGCGGCCGGACGGCTGTCGGAGCTCACCTGGCCGCCGCCTCCCACCTGTCGGGCAGTTGGTCGGCGCGGGAGACCACGAGGGCCGCGGTGTCCTCGGGCACGGCGTCGGCGTCGGCCGGGCGAGGCACGAGCGCGCACACCGAGAACCTGGCTGCGCTGGCGCGCAGCCGGAGCAGGTCGGCGCTGTCCGAGCCGGTCACCACCCCGGTCACGAGCAGCACGGTGGCGTTTCTGGTCGGTAGCGCCGGGTCGTAGAGGCGCGACCGTTGCCCGGTGAGCTGCACGCGGCTGAGGAAGTCCAGCGCGTCGTCACGGTCCAGCCGCTCCCCCGATGCTCCGGCCCGGCCGCCGTCGGGGGTGGCGATCACCAGTGCGAGGTCGTGCCGACCGGCGAGGTCGAGCACAGATGCGACGACCTCGACAGCGTCCTCGAACCGGTCCTCGCTGTAGCCGGCCGCGCGGTTGTCCAGCAACACCGTCAACGTCGGGATGCTGCTGTCGCGGTAGACCCGGACCTGCGGCCGCCCCGTCCGGGCGCTGCTCAGCCAGTGGATCTTGCGATGGTCGTCACCGATGACGTACTCCCGCAGCCCGTGAAAGACGCTGCTCCCGAACGGGATCTGCTGGCTGGAGCCGTCCAGGCTGGCCCGCACCCCGCCGGGCAACGCGTCCAGGAAGTGCGAGCGAGGGTGCACGGTGAACGTCGCCCGCCCGCCGAGATCGTCGGTGGCCCGGGCCAGCCCGAACGCGTCGCCGCGGCGTGCGGTCAGCGGACCCAGCGGGAAGACGCCGCGCCGGTCGGTGGGCAGCGGGTACGTCGTCGGGATGGTCTCTCCGGCGGCCAACCGGGGGATTGCGAGCGCCACCTCCAGGCCGGCGCGGCGGTCGACAACCTCCAGCGCCGGGCTGCGCCGGGATCGGACGTTGGTCACCGCTAGCACCCCGACGCACGATTCCCCGCGCTGCACGGTGGCGGGCTCGATCCATCGCCGCACCGTTACCCGGAACGGCACCAGCACCCACAGCCACGCCAGCAGCGGCAGCGCCACCGCTGGGACGGCGAGGACGGCCAGCTCGGTGGCACGGGTCCACAAGGTCGTTACGGCCAGCGCGACGCCGGCGACCAGCAGGCCCCAGCCGCGGGAGGTCAGCACGGGCGCACCTCAGCCGGCGGCGGGCCGGACCGTGCCGGGACCCGGCATCGGCAGTGTGGCCAGCACATCCCGCAGGGCGACCGCTGGGTCGCGGCCCTCCCGCAACGCGCCGGGCGTGGCGATCATCCGGTGCGCCAGCACCGGCTGGGCGAGTAGAGCCAGGTCCTCCGGGATCACGTACGCCCGACCCTCCAGGACCGCGCAAGCCCGCGCGGCCGCCAGCAGTGCGATGCCTGCCCGTGGGCTCGCACCCAGTCGCAAGTCGGTTGCCTTGCGGGTCGCCGCGCACAGGTCCGCGATGTAGCCGTATAGCGCGTCGTGTACGTCGATCCGTTTCACGATGCCGACCGCCCAGAGGACCGCGTCCGGCCCGGCCACCGGCCTGAGTCGCTCCGGGGAGCGGGTGGCCGATCCCCGGAGAATGTCGACCTCGGTCTCCCTGGACGGATATCCGATCGAGAGCCGCATCATGAAGCGGTCCAGTTGGGCCTCCGGCAGCCGGTAGGTCCCGTCCATCTCGACCGGGTTCTGGGTGGCGAGGACGGAGAACGGCAGCGGCACCGGATGGGTGCTGCGGTCGACCGTGACCTGCCGCTCGGCCATGACTTCCAGCAATGCCGACTGGGTTTTCGGCGACGCCCGGTTGATCTCATCGGCGAGCACGATGTGCGCGAATATCGGTCCTTGCCGGAAGTCGAACGTTCCCTCGTCCTGCCGGTACACCAAGCCGCCGGTCACATCCGCAGGCAAGAGGTCGGGAGTGAACTGAATCCGGCCCATCCGGCCGCCGATCGAGGCTGCCAACGCGCGCGCGAGGGACGTCTTGCCCAGCCCAGGAACGTCCTCTACCAGCACATGTCCCTCGGCGAGCAAGGCAATCACAGCCAATCGGACGGCATCCGGCTTGCCTCGAATCACCTCGCCGACAGTTGCCTGGATCGCCATGCCCAAACGGGCAACCCCGGCGATCTCCTGCCCAGTGGGTGTCCCCGCAGCAGTGGCGCTCACGACACTTGCCCCCATATCGCAGTCGTACGCAGCGTCACCCACGAGGATAAGCAGTCCGGAGTCGATCCGTCAGAAGGTTTTGCAGGACGGGAATTCAGGCTCGACAACTCGGGCCGCGCGACTACGATCGGTCAAGGGCGGAGGTTCGTACGGGCGTGCACGGGGCGGGGGCAATAGTGAGCCGATGGCCACGTCCAACTCGGGATGTCGCGCACGAAGATCCGGGCGCCACACAATTGCGCGACACGATATCGGGGAGTCGGCGATCGGGTGGTTTGCTGAGCGTCGGGCTCGTCGTCACCGTGCTCGGTGGCCTGGTGGCCACGTTGCTCGGCGGCGGCCTAGCCACCCGGCACAGCGACATCCTCGACGGCAACACCTGGGTTACGGCGGCCCACGACGGCATCGAGCGACTGCTCCGGATCAATCCCGGTTCCGGCGAGGTGGACGTCGAGGCGCCCTCGCCACTGGGCAAGGGCGCCGAGCCCCAACTGGAGCAGTCCAACGTCACGACCGCTGTCGTCGATGCCAACAGTGGTGCCACGTTCGTCTGGGACGCCGTCGGTGGGCGCTGGCAGAAGTCGATCACGACGGTGTCCGGTAGGACTCGGCTGCATCTGAGCAGCACCGGCGCGTTCACCGTCGATGCCGGCAGCGGCACGGTGCAGGAGTTGGAGCCGACCCGGCTGGCCCCGCTCGGTCGGCCGGTCCAGCTCGGATCCGCGGTGAGCGATTCGACGGTGGACGGCAGCGGTCGGCTCTGGCTGGCGTTGCCGGCAGCCCACCGGGTTGCCGCGGTGCAGCCCGGCGCCGACGGCCCGGCCGTCCAGCAGCAGTTCCAGCTGCCGACCTCGGGTGAGCCGCTGGAGCTGACCGCACTACGGTCCGGTGTGCTGGCCACCGACCCGGCAGGGCGCTCGGCCTACCGGCTGCTACCCGGTCGCGGTGCCGCGGAACGGATCGACGGGGTGAGCGCCGGGCGAGGATCGGTCAGTGCGGTCAGCAGCGACGACGACACCGGTGCCGTCCTCGACCGCGACGCCGGCCGCCTGGCCCGGGTAACGCCAGCCGGGGATCAGCGCGCGCGTTCGGTCCCGCTTGGCCCCGGCACCGCCGGACACCGCCTCGGCCGGCCGGTGGTCTTCGGCGGCCGGATGTACGTGCCGGACTACGACACCGGGCGGGTCCTGCGGGACACCGACAGCGGTGGGTTGGAGTCGGTGCCGCCCGAGTCCGTGCACGCCGGCAAGGGCAAGTTCGACGTGTTCATCGACGACGGCCGGCTGTGGGTGAACGCGCCCGATGGCGCGAAGGCCTACTCGATCGACCCTTCCGGCCACGTCGTTCCCGTCACGAAGTTCGAGCCGCGCCCGATCCCGCCGCCGGGATCCACGTCGACTCCGCCGAAGCCCCGCAAGCCCCCTGCGCCAACGCCGACGCGCACGACGCCGACGCCACCGGTTCGCACGCCGGAGCCACCTTCCAGCCGACCGCCACCACCGGCAGCAACACCGACGCCGACCCCGCCGCGGAGCACGACCCCGCCGGAGCCGCCCAAGCGGCCGACGTCGAGCCCGACTCCCGTCCAGCCACCCGGTGCGCCGAGGATCACCGCGGTGGCTCCCGGCGACGGCTCCCTGACCGTGACCTGGCGTCCGCCATCGCCGCCCGCCCGCATCACCGGCTACACCGTGACCTGGCTCGGCCCCGACGGTGCGTCGCGGGACGCGTCGGTTGCTGCGACGGCACGCACGTTCACCATCACCGGCCTCACCAACGGCGCGGTCTACACCATCACGGTGCAGGCTACCGGCGCAGGAGGCGGGAGCCCGCAGGCAAGAGCCACGGGCACGCCGCTCACCACCCCCGGGCCCGACCTGCGGGCCGCGCGGGCCACCGGGCACGGACAGATCACCGTGGACTATGGCGTCGCCGAGAACGGCAGCGGCGCGGTCAGTTGCCGGATCCTGGTCAGCGGCACCGAGGTGTGGTCCGGCGGCTGCGGCGGCGACGGCACCCAGGTCGTCAACGGCCTCGCCGACGACACCAGCTACGACGTCACGCTGGAAGTGCGGAACGCGCAGGGGGCGGTGTCGTCACCGCCGCGGTCAGTACGTACCTGGGGCCCGATTCGGGTCACCATCAGCAAGGGTGGTTCCGCGATTGGTGCCGGAGAACCCCCCGACGAGTGCACCGACCCGTCCTGCGCGTGGATCACCGTCCACATCGAGAACGGCACTCCCGGCCACTCGTACCCGATGAGCGCGAACGACACCGGTCCGGTCCAGCCGAGCCACTATCCGACCAGGTCGATCACTCCGGACGCCAGCGGTCAGGCAACCATCAGTGGGCAGGGCCAGACCTACTTCTTCGGCTACCGGAACCGCCAGGTCTGGGCGATCATTGACGTCAACGGCGACGGCTTCGGCGGCGCCGACGACATCGAGTCCCAGCACTTCACCTGGTGACCCGCCCGTGACGTTCCTGCGGTGCACCGTGCTGGACCCGGCCGCCGGCGCCGCGCACGACGTCGAGCTGGACGTCGAGCCGGAGACGACGATCACCTCCGTGCTCGCCGCACTGCCGGTCAGCGTCGCCGGCCGACCCGCCTACGCCGGGCCCGTGCTGCTCAATCCGCGGGACACCGTCGCCGAGTCTCCGCTGACCGCCGGCTGCCTGATCTGTGTCGGCGAGCCGGTCGCCGACCACCGCGTGGTCCCCGGAGACGCCGGCGGCGTGCTGCGCGTGGTCGCCGGGCCGGACCTGGGCCGCTGGATCTGGGTCGCCGCCGGCGGCGGTGCGACCGTCGGCCGCGGCGACCGGGCCGACCTGCTGCTCACCGACCCCCAGGTGTCGCGGCTGCACGCCGAGATCATCCTCGCCACGCCCCCGCAGCTCGGCGCGACACTGCGTGACCGCGACTCGGCCAACGGCACGGCGATGGCGGGTGCCGCGATCCAGGGCGAGGCGGAACTGCCGGACGGCGGCGTGTTCGAGCTCGGATCGACGCTGGTCCAGTGGATGCCGCTGGAACGGGTCGACCGGGGCTGGCGCCGTGCGCCGGACGGGCGGATCGAATTCACCCGCCGTTTCCACAGCGCCCCGACAGCCAAGCCGGTCACCGTCGACCTGCCGTCGGCGCCCACCTCATCCGGCCGTGGCCGGGCGGCCCTCCTGGTCAGCCTCGGCGGGCCGCTCCTGCTCGGGCTGATGATGGTCACCCTCACCAGGAACCTGTCGTTCCTGCTGATGACCCTGATGGCACCGGTGACCGCCGGAGTCCAGCAGACCGTCGAACGGCGCGGCCGCCGCGCCCGGGACGCCGAGTACGCCGGGGACCAAGCCAGGGCAGCCGCCCAGATCGCCACTGCGGTGACCGCCGAGGAGCAGGTACGACGGCTGAACGACCCGGACGAACTGTCTCTCGCGCTGTGCGCGCTCGGCGCGCTCCCGCGCCTGTGGACCAAGCGGCTCGGCGGGCCCGACGCGCTGACCGTACGGGTCGGCGTGCGGGACGATCCGGCCTCGGTCGAACTGCGCGGCGAGAAGTGGGACGGCCTGCACTCGCCGCAGCTGCGGGCCGTCCCGGTGACCGTAGACCTGCGCGAGACGGGGGTCCTCGGCGTCGTCGGCGACCCCGTCGCGGCCGAGGGCCTGGCGCGCTGGATCATGGTGCAGCTGGCGACCCGGCGCTCTCCGGAGGACCTGTCCGTCGTCGTCCTGAGCAGCGACGACGGCGCACACCTGCGCTGGACCCGCTGGCTGCCGCACCTGGACGCGGGCACGGACGGCGACGCGCCGTGCCGGATCGGGGTGACCCGTGAGTCCCGCGCGCACCGGGTCGAAGAGCTGCGCCGGCTGGTGGACGCCCGGGACCGCGCTCGGCGGGACGGCGGCCGGCCCGTCACGTTCGACAGCGACGTGGTGGTGGTCCTGGACGGTGCGCGCGACCTGCGGGACCTCAGCGGCATGCGGACGGTCCTGTCCCACGGGCCGGACGTCGGCGTCTATCCGATCTGCATCGACCGCACCGATATCAACGAGTGCCGCGGCCGGGTCACCGTGGACGCCGATGGCGGCATGGAGCTGATCCGCCGCTTCACTGACCCGGCGGAAACCGCCACCGCGGAGAGCACCACGCTGGACGATGCCGAGCGGATCGCCCGGCTGCTGGCCCCGCTCCGGGATCGGGCGCACGCCTCCGCCAGTGAGGGCGCGATCCCGTACCCGCTGCGCTACCTCGACCTGGTCGACATCGACGAGCCGACCCCGGAGGCTGTGCTGCGGCTGTGGGGCGACCACCCGGGGCCAACCATGCAGGTGCCGCTGGGCGCCGATGAGCGCGGCACCGTGTCGATCGACCTGGTACGGCAGGGTCCGCACACGATGCTCGGCGGCGCGACCGGCGCCGGGAAGAGCGTCCTGCTCCAGACGCTCATCACGTCCCTGCTGGTGTTCAACCGGCCGGACGAGCTGAACCTGGTGCTGGTCGACTTCAAGGGCGGCGGCGCGTTCCTGCCGTTCGAGAACTGTCCGCACGTGGTGAGCCTGATCCTCTCGACCGGCGGCGACGGCGACACCTTCGGCCCGGCCGACGCCGACCGGGTGCTCGCCTCGATCCGCGCCGAGGTCGCGCGCCGCGAACGGCTGCTGGCCCGGTACGGCGGGGAGATCGACGACTATCTGCGCCGGCGGCCCGCGGACCAGCCGCCGCTGCCGCGGCTGCTGATGGTCTTCGACGAGTTCGCCCGGGTGCTGGACGTGTCCCGCGGCTTCGTCCAGGAACTGGTCAACGTCGCCGGCAAGGGCCGATCGCTCGGCATGCACCTGCTGCTGGCCACCCAGTCCCTGCAGGGCAAGCTCACCGCGGAGATGAAGAACAACATCGACCTGCGCATCTCACTGCGGCAGAACCAGCCCGAGCAGAGCACCGAGGTGCTCGACGTCCCCGACGCCGTCGGCATCCCGGGCCGGCTCCGCGGCCGCGGCCTGATCCTGTGCACGAAGGACGAGCCGCCGCTGGCCCGGCCGTTCCAGTCCGGCTACCTGGGCGATCCGCCGGCCGGCACCGGGACACCGCCCGCGCGGGCGCGCATCGTCGACTGGCCGGCCGTCGGCGACTCGCGGCCACCGGAGGAGAAGCCGGCTGCGGCCGGCGTCACCGACCAGAGCCTCCTGATCAGCGCGATCGAACGCGCCGCCGCCCGCCTTTCGTTGCCCCGGCCGTTCCGCCCGCTCCTGCCCCCGCTCCCCGCGGCCGTCCCGCTGTCACAGCTGACCGAACTGGCCACCGAAACTCTGCCCGCTGACGCCGTGCCCTTCGGCCTCGCAGACGACCCCGCCGGTCAGGCCCAACCCGCCGAGCATCTCTGCCTGACCGGCGACCGCCGCCTGATGATCGCCGGCGGCCCGCAGTCCGGCCGCACCACCGCCGTACGCGCCCTCATCCATGCCGCCACACTCCGCTTCCCGCCCTCCGACCTGCACATGTACGTCCTGGAACGTGACCCGGCGGGCCTGTCGGTGTACGCGGACCTCCCGCACTGCGGCGGCGTCTTCGGCCCCGCCGAGCCCGACCGGATCCGCCGGTTCATCACCTGGCTGGACGGCGAGGTTGACCGCCGCCAGGCGACGCAGTATGCGGACGACGCTCGGCCACCGACGCTGCTGGTCCTCATCGACGGCTGGGAACTGCTGCACGACCCCAGCGACCAGACCTCCATCGAGACCTCGCTGGTCCGCATGATGCGGGAAGTGATCAAGACCGGACCGAAGGTCGGCGTGCACGTCGTCGTCACCTGCGACCGCGGCCCCTTCGCCACCAAACCCGCCGACCTGTTCGACACCCGCCTAGTGCTGCGATTCCCGTCCGAGGACGTGCTACGCGGCGTGCTCCGCTCCGGGACCGCGCTGCCCGCCCGGATCCCCGGCCGCGCCGTCAACGCCGGCTCCGGCCGGCACATCCAGATCGCCCAACCCAGCGAGCCGCCGGAAGCCCTGGTGGGTCGCCTCTCTACGGCCGGCGTCCCGCCCGCCCGCGCACCCCGCCGGTTCCCGCCGCTGCCACGGATCGTGCACGCCGCGGACGTCAAACGCCCCGACGGCGTCTCCGCCGGCTGGGTACCACTCGGCATCGGCGGCCCTGATCTCGAGCCCGTCGGCGTCGACCTCTTCGCCGGCCCCCAAACCCTGCTCGTCTCCGGGCCACCCGGCTCCGGCCGCTCCACCGCCGCAGCCACCGCCGTCCACGCCCTATCCGCCCACGGCGTCGGCTGCGTCGTCCTCTGCACCCCCCGCTCGCCCCTCACCGCCTGGCTCGCCGGCCGCCCGAACGTCTCAGTCCTGCGAGGACCGACCTTGACCGACGAAGTCGTACGTCAGGCCGCCACCGCCCTGGGCACCGACCACCTGGTCGTCGTCGTCGACGACTGCGACCAGATCACCGTCGTCGAAACCACAAAGTCCTTCGAACAACTCCCCACCCTACTAGCCGAAGCCACCACCCCCGACCGCCTCGGCCGCATGGGCCTAATCCTCTGCGGCGACGCCATGCCCCTGATCGACGGCCCCCGCCGCTCCCTCACCCCCGTCACCCGCCACGCCCTCACCGAAGGCGCCCGCGTCTTGCTGAATCCGACAGCAGCCCGCGTCGCGCGCGAACACGGGATGATTTTGGAAGCCGATCAATTCGTCGTCGGCGCACCCGGTCGCGGATTCTTCCATGTAAATGCGATTTCCCTGCATCTTAAGATGATTGGTATGGGATCATTCCGCGAGGCAGTCTAGTTAGCGCCGGGAGCCACAGCCAGCGCATCTATGATGCGCTTCTCCAATTGATGAGGCATCCATACCTGCCACGCCTCGTATTTCGACACATCCTCCGGCTCCAGCAGCTGCGGATCGGTCGCTGGACTCCAGAGCTTTGGACGGAAGGTGGGCGACATTATCAGTTGAATTTCGGAGTAGCGAGAATCTCGCTCTTTGTCGTAGTCCCTCGCCTCCGAAAGCAGTGGCCACCGGCCTTTGTCGATAGGCAGAGAGGATACCGCGACTGGACGGAACAGACGCTCCGCGTTCTCCAGCCGAACAGGGTCAAGTCCCAGATCGCCTACTATGTTGAAAACCTCAACGATCAATCCGCCACCGCCCTCGTTACTTATCACACGAAGAAATGCAAAAGGACCCGACCTCGATGAGAAGTCCTTTTTGTAGAAGCGTTTCTGCGGTGGTTCTCCTGCAAGGAATAGAGGTACAGCGAATATATCTCCCTCTACGTATTGATCTTTGCGCCGCCGGCCGTCTGGGCTAGACACAATACCTCTTTCTGGCGGCATTGTAGCCTTTGTTGTAGGCTGAGCCGCGTTTGTCCGTTCGCGTCTTATCGAAGGATGCCACCTTATTTCCTCTATTGCTCGCAGAGATTGGCACGCCTCGTGTTCCGGTCTTGGTGCCGAACTCCTCGATAAGTAATTGCTCGGTGCCACGAGCCTCGCCAAACGACATGGGCCCCTCCAGTACTCTCATCACGTTATTGCCCATCATGCGGCCCGACTGAAAATGTTCCCCAGCTCGAAGATCGGGCCGATTTGTCATGCCTAGATAGTAGGGATCAACCGACGTGTTGTCATCGAACAACGCGTAGACAAAGTATCCCGGATCCTTCGGGTCTGCCAAGCCGAACGGATCCGTCGCAACGTTGGGCCTGAGCACATACCGGTAGGGGTGCTCTCCACCGAACAACCCGAGTGGATCCTGGCTGACATACCGGCCAGCTGTCGGGTCGTAGTAGCGGAAGCGGTTGTAGTAGAGGCCCGTCTCGACGTCTTCGTATTGGCCCGACCAGCGGAAGGGGCAGTACCAGGGCTGTCCGGTAATGGAGGTGAGTTCGCCCCAGGTAGTGAGGTCAGCAGTCCATGTAGCTTCGCCGTCTCCGGTGAGGACGGCGAGGGGCGCGCCGAGGTGATCGGTGACGACGCTTTCTTGGTGGGTGGCGGTCAGCCGAGCTAGCGGAGCGAATGTATCTGCCTGGAAGAGCCAAGTGACAGGAAGCTCGAGAGTGCCGCGTTCTGGGGGGCCGCGGAGGAGGTATTCCGAAAGGAGGGCTTCGCGGTGTGCCAGTGTGCCGTTGTCAGCCGGTGCGAGGGCCGCCGGTTCGAGGGTGGGCATGGCTTCGATCCACTCGTGGAGGGGGACGTTGCCGTCCCAGATCCAGCGGGTCGTCTGGCCGCGGAAGGTCTTGCTGATCCGCCGACCGAGCGGGTCGTAGGCGAAGGTGACGGTGGAGCCGTCGGGGCGCGTGACTTCGGCTAGGTAGCCTACGGCGTTCCAGCGGTAGGTCCAGGTTTCGCCGTCGGACGCTTGTTTGCTGGTGAGGTTGCCTTCAGGATCGTAGCTGTAGCGGATGCGGCGGCCGGTGTCGTCTGTGGACTCCAGCAGTTGGCCGGCGGGGCCGTAGACGCGGTCGGTGCGGTCGGTGGTGTGGAAGAGGTTGCCGACGGCGTCGGGCATGCGGAGTTCGACACGGCCGTCGGCGTAGCGGGCGGCGGCGAGTTGGCCGAGGGCGTCGTGCTGGTAGGCGATGGGGCCGGTGAATGCGTCGACGATGCCGCGGAGGCGGTCGTCGACGTCCCAGTCGTAGGTGCGGTCGCGGATGGCGCCGGCGGCGGAGGTGACCTCATGACGGACCGGACGCCCGAGCCGGTCGCGGTGCCAGCGGGCATGAACACCGCCGGGGAGGGAGCGGGTCAGTTCCTGGCCGAGGGCGTCGCGGGTGAACTCAGCGGTGAAGTCGCCGGCGGCCACGGCGGTCACGTCGCCCATGACGTTGCGCTGGATCGTCTGGTCCAGGCCGAACGAGCTGCGCATCCGGACCCGCAGGTCGAGCGCGTTGTATTCGCTGGCGACCCAGTGCGGGCCCTGTAGCTCCCGGGTGACCCGGCCCAGCACGTCCCGCTCGAATGCCACGACAGCGGTCTCGTTCTCCGCCGAAATCAGCGCGCCGTCCACCCGGTAGCCGAACCGCTCGACCGTGCCGTCCGAGTGCGCCACCTCGGCCACCCGGTCGGAGCGGTCGTACGTGTAGCGGCTCACCATCCCGGACGCGCGGCGCACCGACACGACCCGGCCGAGCACGTCCCGCTCGTACAGCCGCAGGATCCCGTCGAAGCCCCGCTCGGCGCCGACCTCGCCGGTCGGCCCGTGGTCGAAGCGGTAGACGTGGCCGTGTTCGTTCACGATCCCGGTGAGCTGTTCCTCAGTGTCGTACTCGAACCGCACCGACGTCCCTGCCTGGGTCCGGACGGCCAGCCGGCCCATGCCCTGGTACGCGAACTCGACGTCGTAGAGCCGGTCGACGGCGTGCAGCAGGTTCCCCTCGCCGTCGTACGCCAACTCCCTCACGTTGCCGTCCGGCTCGTCCACCCGAACGACCTGCGACGCCAGGTCGTACGTGCGGCGCTGCTCGTTGCCGAGCGGGTCGGTCACGGCCACCGGCCGGCCGAGCGCATCCCGCCGCCAGCCGACGGTGCCGCCGTCCGGCGCGGTGAACTGCGCGACCGACCCTTGCTCGTCGAATCGCAGCCCGGCGACCCCGCCACCGGGATCGGCGACGGACGCCAGCAGCCCACCCGTGTACCCGAACGACCAGACCCGTCCGAGCGGATCACGGCGCCCGGTCAGCAGGCCCGCGTCGTCGTACGCCCACGACCACTCGCCACCGACGGCGTCGACCGCCGCGACCGGCAGATCGCGGTCGTCGAACGTCGCCGCCACGACCGCTCCGTCCGGCGTCACGGTCCGGATCTCGTTGCCGCGGTAGTCGTAGTCCCGGGTGGTGACTCTCCCCAGCGCGTCGGTCTCCTCGACCGGCTGGCGGTAGTCATACGACGTCAGCGACTCGCCGCCCAGCGCGTCGATCCGCCGAACCACCAGCCCACCCTCGTGCTCGTGCTGCGTCGTGTGCCCGAGGGAATTGGTCACGGTGGTGAGGCCGGGCTGGTAGCTGAGCCGGTGGTCGTAGATCCCGGCATCGCCCCAGGTCCGCAGGCAGCGCGCCCGGTCGTCGCTGCGGTCGTACTCGAAGTAGAAGCTCAGCCCGACCCGGTCGGTTTCCTGCATCAGCAGGTGATCGGTGTACGCGTAGCGCATCTCGTTGCCGACAGCGTCGGTGACGAAGATGAGGTCGCTGAGATCGTCGTAGCCGTACCGGGCGACCGCCAACCGCTGTTCCGGCAGGTCTGGGTGCGGCGCCGTCATCGCGACGATCCGCCCCTGCCCGTCGTGTTCGAACCGGATGGCGCGGCCGCCGCTGTCGGTGATCTCGGTCAGGTAACCATCCACATAGGACAGAGAGATCCGGTGACCGGCGCGGTTCACCAGGTCGGTCAGGACGTACGTCGCCACTTCGGTGTCGCCATTGGACAGTGCCGAGAAGCGGTAGGTCACGCCATCGGAGTCACGCAGCCGGTAGCCCGTCTCGTCCCGGGCGACGGTCAGCCGCTCGATCCGCTCGTAGTACTCGTCGCCGACGTCCAGCGGCAGCAGGTTGACGATGCGGCCGTCGGGGGTGCGGTGAAGGATCGCGTCAGCGGTGACCGTCAGGCCGGCGTCGTAACTGTGGTGCCAGCCGTGGCCCAGCGGCCCGGCGTAGGTGCTCGTGCTGTACCAGACCCGCTCGAAGCGGAGCGGCAGCGGCCCGGGCAGGTCAAGGTCGGTGAAGTCGGTGAAGACCTTGCCGGTGGCGACGTCCACCGGGTGCCCGGTGACCGAGCAGATCCCCCGGTGCGCGGCGTTGCGGAGCCAGTCGCCAACCTTCAAGCGGTCGGCCAGCCGGTTCGCGCCGGAGTGCATGGCGTTGCTGAACGCCTTGACCGCCTTGGTTCGGCGCAGCAGCTTGAAGCCGCTGCCCAGCAACCTCCCGCCGAAGCGGCTGAGTAGCGCCATGCCCACACCGAGGGCGAGATCCTTCCAACCGATCTTCCCGTCGGCGAACTGTTTCAACGTGTCCGCCATCGCCACCACGGCGGCGACGAGCAGGATGGCGCCAACCAGCAACGCCAGCGGCCCGGTGAGGAACAGCGCCACCACGCCGAGCACCAGCGAGACCATCTCGCACAGGTCGACGAAGCCGTCCCAGGTGGTGAAGGATCTTTTGAACCAGTCACCGATCTTCTGCCACGTGCTCCGGTTACGCATGCCGCTGGTCTCAAGGGCGTGTTTGATGTCCCGTTCGCAGTCGCGTTCGCCGTCGCCGCGCAGCGCGGCAGCCTGCTGGGCGAGGCGGTCGGCGATCCCGACGTCGTTCTGGGCCTGCTGACGGACGCGGAACGCCGCTTGCGCCTGTGCGGCCTGAGCGCCCAGGCTCTCCGCGGCGAGGACGTCCTGGCCGCCGACACGTTGGACCGTTGCCTCCCAGCCTGGGAGGAGTTGGTCCAGGTCCAGTTCGGCATCCCGCTTGTTGCGGCGGGCGATGTCGCCGTCGTCCCGCGCCTGACGAGACTTCGCCTGCGCCTGCTCCAGGGTGTCCGCGTAGCGGAATAGCGCGGCGCCGCAGCCGTGGTAACCCCGCGACAGCTTCTCGAGTTCTCCCGGCAGTTCTCCGATGGCTTCCTGGATCTTGGGGGCGTAGTCGCCCTTCAGTCGCAGGTCGCCGCCTTCGATGTTGTTCTTCGCCAGCCGAAGCGTCGTGGCGGCAGACTGCGCCGAGCTTCCGCGGTCGGTCCAGTGTTGTGCCAGGTCCCGGATTCCTCCCGGGTCACCAGGGGTCCCGTTATCCACAGGCGGTGAACTCCCCGTAGCTCACGTCCTTTGCGTCAGCCGGACGACAGTCCCTGGGTGAGGCCGGTGTCGAGGTCCTGGTGACCCTTGATGGCGCCCTTGAGGAACTGGCTCATGCCTTCCAGACCCGCGATGGCGCTCGCGGCGCCCTTGTTCCACTGCTCGTAGGACTCTTGGAACTTCGGCGAAGCGGACTGCGTCCGGAACGAAGTCTGTACCAGCTGGGTGATCATCCGACGCAACGACTCGAGCTGCCCCTCGATCTCAGTCTTGCCCTGGTCAAGCTTGGTGGCACTTGCCTGCATTTCTTCGTACGAAACGGTGACGTCGGCCATGGATGCCTCCTAGGCGAGTGGTGGTCAGATCAACGAACGGACGGGCCTTCTTCCCACGACAGCGTCGCGCTGACCGCGTCGAAGAGTTCGAATAGGCCGTCACTCAATGACAGCTGTGGGCTCGTTAGGACGACGCTGAGGACGCCATCTCCGCCGGGAACAGGGATGAGCGTGTGCATGGAGAGCACGGACAGCGTCTGGGCGCCGTCGGTGGACGTCGCGGTGGCGACGCCTCGGACCCGGACCGCGCGGCCCGCGGCCAGATCGACGATGGAGACCTCGCGCCAGTCTGGCGAGCTGTCCGTATGCGGCACGGTGGTGATCTGGGCGGCGATCGCTTCCACCGTATTCAGCCCCGGCTCCGGCATGCCTTCCGTGCTGAACACCATCAGCGACGCGAGCATCCTGCCGTCATCGCCCACCTCGTCGGCGGCCGCCGCACAGTAGACCGCGCCGCGCCGCTCGGCGTCCTCAGCAAGCTCCCGCAGGCCGCGCAGGATGACCGACCGATAAGGCCGCAGCTCCGGCATCTCGCCCAGCCGCTGGTCGACCAGCCGGGTCAGATCGCCGGTTCGGGTGGACCGCCAGACGTCGAACTCGAACCAGGTCTCCGGGATGCGTAAGCTGAATCGGGGAGACGCCGCGACGACCATCGGCGCTAGTCCTTCACCGGAACCGGCTGCTGCGGCGGGATGTCTGGCAGGGATTCGGCCAGGGCGGTGTCGACCTGCCGCACACCGTCCGCGAGTCCCTGCAGCATCTGCGCAAGCGCATCGACCGAGTCGGTGATCTTTTTCCGCTGGTCGGAGGACTCCTCCTGGAACTCGTCCAGCGCCGACCTGATGCGCTGGGACGCCAGCGCCCCCGCATAGGCGTCGTCCCGATCGTCGAAATGCTGCAGCTCATCCAGCACATCACGCAACTGCCGTGCTGTCGCCTCGACGGCGTCCAGGTTGCAGGCGAAAGTACCTGACTGTGGCGATCCCCCCATGACGACCTCCCTGATCAGCCGCCGCGACAAGTCGTTAGTAATGAGCATAACCCGCGGGCGCCGCAGGTGCCGCAGTCAGACGAAATTCTCGAATATGGGCTGTATGGCGGAAGACAGCGCGATTGTCGGCACTGAGCCGCTAACGTCGAACGACATGCGTTAGCTCTCGTCCTGGGCGAGCACCTTGGTTCGGAGGCAGCCGATTTCGATAGTGCGGATTTGTATGTGACGGTGCGGCTCTGTTGCACTCGGCGGACAGCCTGCCGTACCCCGGACCGAGGTTCATCGACCCATGCCAGCCGTCTGTCGGTCAGCTCGCCCTTGAGGTCGCACGCGCAGTAGGCGCCGCCATCGGCCGCGGGATCCTGCCAGCGCGCTCAACGCGGATGCACCGGGCCGGGTATTCATCTGGGGGTGTGAGGCGGCGGGCGCCATTGAGCTCGGAGGATGGGCCTGCTGAAGGACCATTGCGACCAGTCTTGGGAGCACCTGCGAGATGCAAACATCCCACGCCGCCAGGAGGATCGATGTTGCGTTCGACGACCCGAACCTGATCGCTGATGCGGGGCTGCCGGCGGTGGTTGCGTTGGCGGAGAAGGTCAGCGCTCGCGGGGCTGGTCGCTGACCAGGCGCAAATCGTCGACGCGCCGAACAGCGGCGGCGCGAACGCCGGGGCGAAGGTCATCTCGGTACTGGCCGGGTTGGTCGCGCGCGGGGACTGCATCACCGGCACCGACCGGCTGCGGTACGCCGGGATGCCGATCGTGTTCGACGGCGTCCGGGCGCTGTCCACGGTCGAGACGTTTCCTGCGGTCGTTCACGCATGAAACGTCCGAGATCGCCGTTACCGGCAAGGGCCGCCGGACCGAGCGGCTCCCGCTGCCGGCCCCCGGGAGGGGAGGCGCTCGCCGCCTGGCTGACGGGCGGCCGGCCACAGTGCGAGTCACGGTCGGTCTTCGTGACGGTCCACGGGCCCTACCGGCCGCTGACGCCGGAATCGGTCCGGGCCGTCATGGGCAGGGCCTGCGAGCGGGCCGGGCTCGAGCAGCGGGGCACCCACCGGTTCCGCCACGCGCTGGCGACCGAGATGCTGCGGGCCGGGGCGTCGCTGCCCGACGCGGGGCAGGTGCTGCGGCACCGCAGCCAGTTGTCGACCTCGCTTTATGCCAAGGTCGACCAGAACACGACCGGTTGGGGAACCGCAGTTTGTACTCGGTGCCGTTCCACGAAGCGCCGAGCGGCGCGGCGAACTCCGCCTGGGTCAACTCGGCGAGCAGTGACTCGCCAAGCTCCGGGTAGGAGCGGCGGAACGCGCCGGCGCGGATCCCGGCGTGCCGGACGCACGCCCGCAGTCCTTCCATGAGAAGGGCCCGTGTCTTGCCGCCGCCGGCCGATCTGACCGCCGGGCTGATGTCGACGTCCATCCACCCGCCCGGCGCCACGGTCGCTCGTCGCAGCCCTGGCAACACCAGTACGTAGTGACCGCCGGGGGGGAGCTACCTGGGAGGTGGAACGTTGGACGACGGAACCATCAGTGACGCCTCTGGTCCACGGCGTCAACAGCCCGCTGTGATCCGATGCCGCCGCGGCCTGAGCTGGATCCTGCTGCTGGACGTTGGTCTCCTGTTGTCGCTGCTGATCACCGCTTTCTGGCTGACCACCCTCGGACCCTCCAGCGGGGCCGGGCTCGCCGCCGCGGCCGCCCGGTCGCCGCAGGCAGTCAGCCTCGGCTCCCGACTCCCGAGGTCGAGCGCCCCCGGCAGCCAGGTCAGAGCCGTCTACCGGCGCGTACCGCAGCGTGGCCGTGGCCAGGTGAGGATCGCCTGCTTGGGCGACCCTGCGCCCCGCGTCGGCGGCTGGGACATCCGATGACGGGCGGCCAGGCAGGATCGGTGCCGCCCCGGCCTCAAGTGGTCGACCCGGTTGGCAGTCCTTGCGAGTGCACCGACCCGTCAGGCCGTCCCTGCCGGCGGCGCGCCATCGCGACGGTCATGCGCGCCGGGTGGCCGGTGAAGGCCTGCCGGATCTGCGGCCGGCGCCTGGCCTTCGGCGCCACCCGGCGACCGACGGACCTCTCCGGCGGCCCGCTGGACGCGGCGTGATCCGCCGGATCCTGCCGCTCGCGCTGACCGCCGCCGTCGTGGCGATCCTGCTACCCGGCCGGCTGCGGGACATCGCTCACCGCCTCGGCGAACTCGCCGATGTCACCCGCGAGATGGGCCGGTCGGCACCAGTTGACGCCCCGCCCGCACACCTGGACGGCCCGTACACGGTCACCCGGGTGATCGACGGCGACACCGTGCTGGCTCACCACGTCGGCCGGGGCGGCCCGATCACGATCCGAGCCCTCGGCATCGACACTCCGGAGACCCGCCGCCTGAACGCGCCGGCCCAGTGCTTCGGTCCGCAGGCCGCCGCCTATGCCACGCACGCGCTGCAGCACCGGGCCATCTACCTGGAGTACGACCCAGCCGCCGGCAGACATGACCGCTACGGCCAGACGCTGGCCTACCTGTGGGTCGAGGCCACCGAGCTGTACAACCGGGCCGCCCTTACCGACGGCTACGCCCACGAGTACACCTACGACCCCACCCGCCCCTACGGCAGGCGGCCCAGCTTCCGCGCCGCCGAAGCAGCGGCGGCCTCCGCGGGCCGCGGCCTCTGGGCGACCGACACCTGCGCCGGACACGCCCGCCGGCCACGCTCCACCAGTTGCAACTCTGAGTTGCATGACTGGTTCGCCTGTTCTATGTTTGTAACTAAGAGTTGCAAGCTGCGAGTGGAGGGGGTGCCAATGCCCGCCGATGTGGAATCGATGTTCTCCGTCCGGCAGATGCCCTGGCACAGACAAGGCCGTGTGCTGGCCGAGTATCCGGGGTCTTGGCAGGCCGCCCGCCAGTTCGCCGGGCTGGCCTGGGACCCGACGATCGAGCCGGTCTACGGCCTCGATGGCGTCAACCCCGACGGCAGCCCGCACTACGCGGCCGTCCACGGCTGGACCAGGGTCACCCGCTCCGACACCGGCGCCACCCTGTCGGTCATCCCGGCCAGCTACACCGTCATCGACCACGGCGACATGGGGGAGATCGTCGAGGCCGTCCTCACCCAGCCCAACGTCCGCTGGGAGACCGCCGGTGTCCTGACCGGCGGCCGGGCCGTGTGGTGCTTGGCGTTGCTCGACGAACCGATCACGCTGCCCGGAGACGCCGGCACCGCCACGTACCCCTACATCGCGATCACCAACCGGCACGACCGCGGCGGCGCCTGCACGCTGCGGGCCACCGCCGTCCGGATCGTGTGCGCCAACACCTTCCACGCCGCCGAACTGGAAGGTGACCGGACCGGCGCGACGTTCGCGTTCCGCCACACCAGGCACTGGCGCGACCGGATCACCGAGGCCCGGCAGGCCATCACCGGCGTCCGCCAGCAGATGCGCAGCTACGAACGCCTCGCGTACGAACTGCTCGGCATCCCGGTCACCGCCCCCCAGCGTGAGCGGTTCATCACCAGTCTCATCCCCGCGCCGCCGGACGGACTCGTCACCGACCAGGTCCGCCGCAACATCGAGACCTCTCGCACCGCGCTGCGGTCGCTGTTCGACAGCACCACCACCGCCGGCATCGCCGACACTGCCTACGGCCTGCTCCAAGCCGCTGGCGAGTACCTCGACCACGTCCGCGCAGCCCGCTCCTGGGAGACCCGCGTGGGTCGCACCCTCATCCGTCCCGAACCGCTCAAGGCCCGGGCGCTATCCCTGATCCGCACCGTGGTCGACCACCGCTGACCCACGCCGGGCAACCAGGCCGGAGGACCGATGACTCAGCACCGTACCCACACCGCCGGCGGCATCGTCTACGTTCCGGCCTGCGTCGGCGACTTGGTCGTCATCGAACGCCACCCTTCCGACCGTCGGACGCCGGCCGGTGTCCTGGTCGGGGTTGTCACGGCCACCGGACGCGGCAAGATCACCGCGGTCGACACCGGATACGGTCCAACCCTCACAGCCGACCTCGCGGCAGCCGCGCTGCACCTCGTCCCGCGTCGCCAGATCGACGTCGACGCCGCGATAGCCGAAGTGCTCATGCTGGCCGCTGAGGACGGAGGAACGCAGCCGTTCCGCACCCTCGAAGAGGCCCGCGCGCTGCTCCAGGCCTTCCGCCGAGACCTTGACCCGGCCGTGCTCTCGATCCCACCACCGACGAGGGCAGCGGCAGTCCAGTCCTGACCAACCGGACCGGCCGGGCGAGGCATGCGACTGGCCCACATAGCGTCGGCCGGGGTCCCATCATCGACCGTCCACATTGGACACACTGCCCGTCGCGGGCCGGCTCCGCTGCCCGTCAACTGAACCGACCTTGCCACCCCGGCCGTCTGGCGCCACGCACCCGGCATGGCCCGGGCCGGCTGGCCGTCACACCCCGCAAAGGAGTCCCCGCCATGTCCTCGCACCCCGTGCGCCCACACCAGAACCAGCGTCCTCCGGCCGACCCGCGCGGTGTCGTGCAGCGGGTTACCGAGGCGGTCAGCCAGATCTGGCACCGCAGCCCGCCTGCGGTGGCCGGCCGGATCGAGGTACCGCTGTCGGTGGTCGCCGCCCTGTCCCTGGTCACCCCGGCCAACCCGCATGATGGCACCGGCGCCGCCGCGTCCCTGCGTGCCATGCCGGCCGGGGTGTTCGCCAGCCTGCTGCGGGGCGTGTGGCGCTCCTACGTCAACCTCCGGCCCGACCTCACTCCCAGGGCCTACCCGCTGTTCTCTTGGCTGTTCACCGACGACATCCCCGACCGGCTGCTCGAAGCGGCGCAGAACACCGCGCACGCGGCGGTGGCGGCTGGCCTGTTGCAGGTGACCGGCACCGACGCCCGCCATGAGGTGGACCTGCTCGGGGTGCTGCTGACCGAGTTCCGGTCGGAGTCCGCCCGCAAGGGCCACGCACAGGTCTACACCCCGACAGACGTCGCCCAGGTCATGGCCGACATGCTCGGACTCGACGACATCGCCGTGGGCGGGTCGGTGCACGAGCCGGCCGCGGGCACCGGCGGCATGCTGCGGGCGGCGGCGCAGGCGATGCGCCGCGCCGGCCGCGACCCCGCAACCATGCGCTGGGTGGCCGTCGACATCGACGAACTCGCGGTCGCGTGCATGGCCGTGAACGTCCACCTCTGGGGACTGGGGACCGACGTTCTGCTCGGCGTCGGCAACCCGCTGACCGACGACTGGCAGGCCCGCGCCGAGGGTGAACGCGCCGAGTGCATCGAACTGGCCGCATCCATTCAGCAGTACAAGCGCATGCACGGCCTGCTGAGGACGGCCAGCGCGATAGTCGACTATGCCGCCGCCGAACAGCGGGCCGCCCGAGCCGGCTGACCCAACGAACGTCCGCCGGCCCAGCTGAGCTTCGTCGAGGCGACCGCGAACACATGCCGACAACAGTGTGCGGCCCCCTGCCCGGGTGGACAGTCCACATCGGACGATCAGTTAGAACGCTAGGACAGTCGGATGGGAGCCCGGATACCGCGGGGCGCACTGCGGTCGAGCGGGTCCTTCCGGCCCCAGCCGGCGCCGGAGATTCGAACCGGAACAGCACAGGAGGCACCCATGTCACATCCCACGAACGCCGTCCCGCCCACCCCGGCCGAACCGGTCGCCGTGCCCTGCGTGGACGCCATCGGACGGAGCCGGCAGTTGACCATCACTACCAGCGGCGGACAGGTGGCGCTGCGCACTCCACCCGGAGAGCTCGCCATCTTGCATCCAGCCGCCGCTGCCCAACTGTCCGACGTTCTGCGCGCCCTCGCCGGCGCTCCGGGTCAGCGTGACGGGGCCGGAGGCCCCGAGGGCAAGCTCGCAGGGCGGTAGCGGGTGCCGAGGGCGGCACTCGACGTGAGAGCGACCGAGGCCCGGCGGTCCGTTGCCGTGCCGTCCGCGGGCGATGCTCGAAGCGGCCCGCCGCGGTGGCAGCTGCCGGGCTTCATGCCGGACCCGGGTCCGCTCACGCGTGGGTGAGGCGGGAGTTGGTCGGCGGTGAGGAACCCGGCTGCGCCGCCGACAGCGGCGAGCTTCGCGGCGGCGAAGACCGTTGCGCGGTGAAGCGCCTGCCGGGCCGGCAGGCGCTCTCCTGTGAGCGGGGATGTTTGGTTGTTCGCCGTCGATCCGCGCGGAGGGCCGGTAGGGGTGCCCTTTCGGCGGCACGTCTGTGCTGGTAGTGGCCGTTGGTGGGGAGAAGGCTGTTGCGGATTGGCGGGCTGTGGGCGGCGGTGGTGGGCGATGCGGGATCGGGTGGCGGGGTCGGGTCCGCAGCGGGCCCCGGAGCGGCTGTCAGGGGCCGGGGCGGCGGTGCGGCCGGACTGGCTGGCGGTGCTGGGCGTCCAGCGGCGGGCCGGGAACCGGGCGGCTGGCCTGCTGGCCGGCAGGTTGTCGGTGCAGCGGTGTGGGCCGGTGCCGTGCGATTGCGGGCCGGCGGAGCGGGAGGCCGCGGAGGCATCGCAGGTCGCCGGGGTGGCGGGCCCGGTGCAGCGTCTGCATCAGGATTTCTTCATCACCGGCAAGCTGGTCGAGCCGAAGACCGACCGGTTCCAGTTCGACCGTGGCTCAGCGGTGCTCGATCACGATGAGGTGGCGAAGGCTGCCGCGTACGCCGACCTGCAGGTCAGCCAGTTGCGGCTGCGGGCGACGGTGAGTGAGGACGAGGATCCGGGGCTGGTGGCCGACCGGATCGCCGCGGTGGAGCAGGCGTTGCTGGGTGTCGCGCCTGGCACCGGCCCGGCTCAGCGCGACCCGCAACCCAACGCGGGGCGCGGGAACAAGAACTACCGGCTGGTCCGCCGGGTGGTGGTGACCGACACGCAGGCCGCGCCGACCGGCCCGGACTGTTCGAAGGGCCCACACGTGCCCTGCCCGGAGCCGAACCCGTTCGTGCCTGCCAGGGCGCGGGCCGGGGAATTGATCAAACAGGCGGTGCAGGCCCTCGGGCAGCTGGACGGCGGCGCGGGCGTGGCGATGGAGACCTACTTCCGCGACCGGCAGCACGCGGAGCGGGTGGTCGGGGCGCTCACGAAGATCGCCGGGCAGCTCGGCCGGTACGAGAAGGAGATCGCGAAGGGGACGAACGCCAAGGGCGGGTTCAAGTGCCACAACGAATGCGACTCGGTGGTCGTCGCCAACGAGGGTGTCGGCGCGGACGCTGTGCTCACCCTCGGCCCGGCGTTCCTGGCCAGTCAGGATCCCGACAAGCAGGCGCTGACGATCCTGCACGAGGCATCGCACGGCACGCCGGGGTTGGAGACCGACGATCACGCGTACGAGTGGCAGCGGCTGCTGCCGTTCCTCAGCGCGGATACCGCGGCCAAGAACGCCGACAGCTATGCCGGTCTGGTCGGCGCGATCATCGGCAGGCCGGTGGGCAACACCGTCGGGCCGGACCAGTACACAGGCATCTCGGCGGATGACGAGCGGGGCACGACCGAGATGCTCGGCTGGCTGGAGCAGTACGTGATCAGCACCCGGCAGGAGATCGGCAGCCTGCACTGGTCGATGGCGAACGCGGCCAAGACCGGAAAATGGCAGTCCGGCCCGTACCGCAACCAGATCTTCCCCGCGGTCGGCGCGGCGTTCCCCGAGGCGTCCCGCGTCGTGCTGGACCCTGCGACGCCACCCAGCCCGGATCACGTCTCGACGATCGGCGGCTGCTACGACCAGCTCCTGCGGCTGTCGGACGGCGTCAAGGACCGCAAGCTCAGCCTGACCGTCGGCGTGGCCGACGCCGTGGTCTGGGAACAGGGGACGGCTGGCCCCGGCACCCGCATCGAGCTGCCGGCGTCGTTCTTCGGCAAGTCCGGCACGGTCCGGGTCGAGTTGCTGCTCGACGCGATGCTCCTCGCCAGCCCTGCGATCGCGGGGGGTCGCCGCGCCGGCTACCGCCAGCTCATCCTCGCCCGTGGCCGTACCAAGGGCCGCCCCGATTGACAGCTGAACGACAACCAGGAGCCGCCGCCGAACTGCCAGCTGACGTCTTCGGGCCGTCGGCCGCCGCGAATTCGGTAGCCGCGAGGGCTACCGGGCCCAGGATGGCGGGGTTCCGCGGGGCACGGTCGAGTTCTTCCTGAGTGGGAAGTTGTGCAGGGTCAGCCGATTGCTCGGCTTCGTCGAGCTCGGTGGGCGTGAACAGTTCCTGGAACCAGGGCGTTGAGTTCTCACAACCGTTCGAAGCCGTACGAGGTATGGCCGGGTTGGCGAGTAGCCGCTGGGGGTGTCGACGGCGGCATAGTTCTTGACCATCGGGCTGTGGATGCGGGTGTCGTCCCGCGTGAATCTGGTCTATTCACGGTGGGTGCTGGTGGTCAGTGGCGGTGGTCTGGTGTTGCTGTTCCGAACCTGTCGGCGTACGGGTTCATGTGCAGGACCAGGTACGGGTAAACGGGAAGGCTCCGGCGCAAAGCGCTCGCTGCGTAACCGTCAGGCGCGCGCGGTGCATCCAGTACCCGGTACCGAGGTAGCCAGTGCCACGGAGCACCTGGCGTCGTCCGATCAACCACCTCGCCGCGCCGGCCACCTGGGCGTCGTGGAACGCTTTGGAACGCACTCAGGTGATCTTTCGCCGGTACCCACCACCTGGGCCTACTCGCAGTGTGTACGTCAGCAACGACAATATCCGCAGGAGAGCCGACGGTTCCAGGCAGTGACGCATCGAATCATCGTTAACCACTTGACTCTCACACCTTCTGGGTAGACGGTCGATCTTCGACCGCTGGGCACACCTTCGTGGTCAGTGGTCTAGACAAGTGGAGGCAAGGGGGAGAAGTGAGGTTCATCGCGGGGGCGGTAGTCCTTGCCGTGGCCGCCTTGCTGTCGGGCTGCACGCAGCAGACCCCGGACGTTGACGGATCGTCGCCGTCGGGCCAGCCGACGTCTACCTTGATCACTACCGCGCCGCCGCCGTCCCCGACGGTCCCTGCCGAGGCATTGGCGGCTCTCAATGCCTACCGGCTCATGCGGGCGGCTTACAATCGGTCGCTGACGAGATCGAGCCATCCGACGACTGAACTCGCGAAGTATGTCGGAGACCCGCTGAAGGGCCAGCTCGCGCAATATCTCGTGGCGCTCACGCGCTCGGGGATCGTTTTCAAAGGGACGCCTCCGACTTACCGGCCGGAGGTTGACCAAGTTGACCCTGGCGCTGCTCAAGCCCAAGTCGTGCTACGTGATTGCCCGCAAGACGGCGACGAATGGCACTCAGTCTACATCTCAACGGGAAAGCCGGCCGAGGCGCCTGGTCAGCAGTTTGTTCCGCGGCCTGTGCGGGCCACGGTGGTCCGCTATCAGGGTCGGTGGCTGGTGACCAAATTGGAAGGCAGCAGGACTGCGACATGTTAGCCGGGCGGACCTTTGCGTTGTCGACGACAGTGGTCGCATTCGCCGTCGGCGGGATCCTTCTATCGAGCCCCGCTTTTGCTGACAGAGTCATCTGCCCTCCTGACCCCAACGATCCCTGTCAAGTCATCGTGGAGGACCCAGGCGCTCCGGGCGCTCCAGGTGCGCCGGGCGGCGGTCAGGGCAACGGGGGCGGAGGATCGGAAGGTTGCCGCAACGGTGACAGGCCGGTTCCGTGTCACGACCCGCTGTTGGGGTGGTGGAGCGCGCCCACGGGCTGCTACTACCGGCTGATGGAGCCGCCTCCACCGGCCGGAGATCCGGTCTGGAAGGGGCACCAGCCCGGCGACGGTGCGGTCTACGCGGCGACGTGCCTGAATACGCCGGATGGGTTCAACCTGCCGCGGTGGTTGGCGACGCCGCCGCCGGGGTTCGGCGGGGCGGTGCTCCCGGCGGCGGCGGTCTTGGCGCAGCGGGCGCTGGCGCAGTTGCCGTTCTCGGCGATGTCGATTTCGTTGGCGCCGGCGGGGCGGACGTTCGTGCATCTGCCGACGTTTCTGTGGGTGACGCCGGGGCAGTGGCGGGTGTTGTCGGCGTCCGCGGCGATCGGTCCGCGCGCGGTGACGTTGTCGGCGACGCCGGTGTCGGCGCGGTGGGACATGGGCGAGGGGTCGGTGACCTGCTCCGGGCCGGGGACGCCGTGGGATCCAGCTGGCCCCGATGACCAGACCACTGACTGCTCCTACGCCTATTCCAGGACGTCGATCGACCAGCCCGGGTCGGGTAACGACCGGGCGTTCACGGTCCGCGCGACGGTGACGTACGCCCTGCACTGGGTGTGCGCGGGGGATTGCGACGAGGCGGCAGGTGATCTTCCGGCTCGGCTGGAGCCGACGGTGACGGCACGACTTCGGGTGCTGGAGCGGCAGAGCGAGGTCGTGCCGGGAGGTTGAGGCTCGGACGGGAGGGCGGCGTTGGCGACGGTAGGGCATCCACGGCCGGACGGTGCCGCGGCGATGAGTTCGACGGGGTCGCCGCGGCCGAGCGGAGTTGCGCGGACGCCGCTGCCGACCCGGCGGCGGCGGCCGGGCCTGGTGGCCGTGGCGGTCCTGCTGATTGTCGGGTTCGCGCTGGCTGGGGCGGTGCTGTACTCGCGCGCGGGGTCGAAGACGCCGGTGGTGGTGGCGGCTCGCGGGGTGGCGGCGGGTCAGACGATTTCGCGGGCGGACCTGACCACGGTGGCGATCGCCGGGCCGGTGCGGGCGATCGCCGCGGCCGATCTGGGCTCGGTGGTGGGCAAGACCGCTGCGGTGGGCCTGGTGGCTGGGCAGCTGCTGAATCGGGCGATGGTGTCGGACGGGCCGGCGGTCGGTCCCGGGCAGGCGATGGTGGGTCTATCGCTGAAGCCAGGGCAACTGCCGGGCGACGGTCTGTCGGCTGGAGACCCGGTCGAGGTGGTTCAGCTACCGGGCCGCGACACCGCTGCCGGCGGTGGGTCGCCGGCAGCGACGGTGCTGGTGGACGTGGCGCGGGTCTTCGCGTTGCGGCCGGACGAGTCGGCCGGTGGGCAGATGATCGTGACGCTGCTGGTGGACCGGAAGCTCGCGCCTGCGGTCGCCGCGGCCGGCAGTGCGGGCCAGGTTGGGCTGATCAAGGTCGCGCCGTGACGCTGGTCGTTCTGTGCTGCGACAAGGGCAGCCCGGGGGTTACCACGGCGGCGTTGGCGTTGGCGTCGGTGTGGCCGCAGCAGTGCGTTCTCGCGGAGCTGGACCCGGCCGGGGCCGATCTGCCGCTGCGGCTGCGACACGCGGCGGGGCATCCGCTGGCTCCGGAGCCGGGGTTGCTCACGCTGGCGGCTGAGGCGCGGTCAGGGATGGCGGGGGAGCGGGTGTGGGCGCATACCCAGCCGACGTCGGCCGGCGTGGCGATGCTGCAGGGTGCGCTGAGCACCGAGCAGGCCCGTGCGCTGGCGACGCTCTGGGGGTCGATCGCGGTGGCATTGCGGTCGGCGCCGGGAACAGTGCTGGCCGATGTGGGCAGGCTGCAGCCCGGCAACCCGGCGATGCCGGTGGCGGCGGCCGCCGACGTCGTCGTGGCGGTGGCCCGGGCGAGCGTCGAGAGCGTGTACCACCTGCGGGACCGGCTGGCCGTGCTGGTTCCGTCGCTGGCAGCCACAGCGCGGGTCGCGCCAGCGGTGCGGGTGCTGCTGGTCGCCGAACCACGGCGCGGCGAGGAGGCGGTGCGCGAGGCCGGGCGGGTCTTCGAGCATGACGGCCTGCCCACTTCCGTGCTGGGATGGCTGGCGGTCGACCCGGCAGCGGTGTCGATGCTGCAGGACGGTGACCTGTCGGCACGGCTTGACCGGTCGATGCTGATGCGTTCGGCGCGGCAGGTCGCGGGCTGGCTCGCGGCGCTGGCTGAGGGCCGCGCCAAGGTGGCGCCGCTGCTGCTGGAGCCGGGCAACGGACACGGATCGGTCACTGGCCCGATGTCGTCGGTGGCGGAATTGGGTGGACGCGCCGTCGGTGTGCCACCGGCCGGCTGGGGGGAGCCGCGGTGACCGGCGTTGGCGGCGGCCTGGACCACGCGCTGGTGCGGACGCTGCGCCGCCGCGTGGGGGACGAGCTGGACATGCGCCGGCGGTCACGTCGGTCGGCGGGGCTGCCGGCGCTGTCGGGGGAGGATGAGCAGCAACTGGCACACAGCCTGATTCTGGACGCGATCCGGGACCACGCCGCGGAGATGCTGGCCGTGGCCCAGCCGCCGCCCGCGCCGGAGCGGGACGCCGAGCTGGCGCGTGCGGTGCACGCGGCGCTGTACGGGGCGGGTCGGCTGCAGGCGCTGCTGGATCGCGCCGAGATCGAGAACATCGACATCAACGGCGCGGACGAGGTGTGGCTCGGCTACGCCGACGGCTCCCGGGAGCGGGCCGCGCCGGTCGCCGAGTCCGACGAGGAGCTCGTCGAGCTGGTGCAGGTGCTTGCCGCGCACGCCGGCCTGAACGCCCGCCCGTTCGACGCGGCGAACCCCGAGCTTGACCTGCGTCTGCCGGACGGGTCACGGCTGTCGGCGGTGATGCGGGCTTCGGCACGTCCGGCGGTGTCGGTCCGGCGTAACCGGTACCCGCGGGTGTTCCTACAGGATCTGGTCGACAACGGCACGGTGAGCCCGGAGCTGGCGGGATTTCTGCACGCCGCGGTGCTGGCCCGCAAGAACATCATGGTGGCCGGCGCGACGAACGCGGGGAAGACGACGCTGCTGCGGGCGCTGATCAACGCGATCCCGCCGTATGAGCGGCTGGTCACGGTGGAGAACTCCCTCGAGTTGGGGCTGCGGACACTGCCGGATCTGCATCCGGACCTGGTCGAGCTGGAGGCGGTCCTGCCCAACAGTGAGGGTCGGGGTGCGGTGACGATGCAGCAGTTGGTCCGTCGGACGCTGCGGATGAACCCGTCGCGGGTGATCGTCGGGGAGGTGTTGGGTCCGGAGGTCGTCACGATGCTCAACGCGATGAGCCAGGGCAACGACGGGTCGCTGTCGACGATCCACGCCCGGTCTCCGAGGGAGACGTTCACGCGGATCGCGACGTACGCGAAGCAGGCCGACGAGCGGGTGGACCCGGAGACGGCGCACATGCTGGTCGCCGGCGCGCTGGACCTGGTGGTATTCGTCAGGCTGGCCCCGGATACGCAGCTGAGCCGGGTGGGGGAGCGGCCGCGGGTGCGCCGGTACGTCAGCGACGTGCTGGAGGTCAACGGATACGACGGCGCGGTGCTGGCCAGCGCGGTGTTCGCGGCCGGGCCGGACGGACGGGCGGCGGTGAACCCGGACGCGACGTTGGCCTCGGCCGCCGAGCTGGCCGTATTCGGCTA
The DNA here is from genome assembly GCA_963714145.1 of uncultured Actinomycetota bacterium. GTDB lineage: Bacteria > Actinomycetota > Actinomycetes > Mycobacteriales > CADCTP01 > JBBWZH01. Next base: position 8,362,615 of record OY970235.1, read on the forward strand.
CCGGCACGACTCCTATGGCCGCGACCGGCTCGACCAGGCGTGGGGGGCGTAGCGGTGACCGTGGATGTTCTCCTGGGCGCTGGCTTGGCAGCCGGGCTCGGTGCGGCGCTGGTGATGTTGGCCGCCGGCCTGGTCGGCACGGTTCCCGATCGACAACGGCCACCGACGATGGCCGCGCGGATACGGGCGGCGGCCGGGTCGCCGACGCTGACGGCGCGGGTTGCGGCCGCGGCGGGGGTGGCGCTGCTGGTCGGCCTGCTCACCCGTTGGCCGGTGGCCGCCGCCGGCGGCGGCGTGCTGGTGTTGGCCTGGCCGTCGCTGGTCGGCGGCGCCGCCACCGAGCGGGTGGCGATCGACCGGCTGGAGGCGCTCGCGCTGTGGACGGAGTCGCTGAAAGACATGATCGCCGGAGCGGTCGGGTTGGAGCAGGCGATCCCGGTCAGCGTGGACGCCGCTCACCCTCTGCTGCGGCCACGGCTGGTCCGCCTCGCCGGGCGGCTTCGTGGCCGGGAGCCGCTGGAGGAGGCGCTGCGGCAGTTCGCCGCCGACCTCGACGACGCCTCCGCTGACCTGATCATCGCCGCGCTGATCCTCAACTCCCGGCTGCGCGGGCCAGGGCTGCGGGCGACGTTGGAACGGCTGGCCACCTCGGCCCGCCAGGAGCTGGACATGCGCCGCAAGGTCGAGGCCGGCCGGCGAGGGATCCGTCTGGGGGTGCAGATGATCGTCGCGTTGACCGTCGGGTTCGCGGTCCTGCTCGCGGTGTTCTCCCGGCAGTACGTCGCGCCGTACGGCAGCGTGGTCGGGCAGGTGATCCTGGCCGGCGTGCTGGCGATCTTCGCCGCGGGGTTCGCCTGGCTGCGGCGGCTGTCGGCCGAAGACCTGCCCGACACCTTCCTGGCCCGCCCGGGCCAGCTGGACGACGATCGCGTGCCCGGCGGGGCAGCGGAGGTGCCCAGGTGACCCTGATGGTGCTGGACTTCGCCGCGATCGGCGCGCTGCTGCTCGCCCTGGTTCTGCTGATCCGCCCGCGGCGGGTCGAGCTGTCGGTGGCGATCGGCCGGTTCGATGCCGCCCGCCGCGGCGATCCGGCCGGCGGGTGGCCCGCGGTGGCCGGGGTCTTTGGGGACGGTGGGACGGCGCGCAGCGGCATGACCGCGGTCCGGGATCGGCTCGGTCGTCGTCTGGCGGTTGCGCTGTCCCGGCGCGGGATCGCCCTGAGTTCGCAGCGGCAGGATCTGGCGCTGCTGGGCCGGTCCTACGAGGCGTTCCTGGCGACCAAGGTGCTTGTCGGCTTGTACGGCGGGCTGCTGGTGGCCGCTGTGGCCGTGGGGTTGTCCGCGGCGGGGGTCGGGGTGCCGGCCGTGGTCGCGGCCGGGCTGATGCTGGCCGTCGCCGCCGGGTTTTCCTTCCTGCCTGATCTCGGCCTGCGCAGCCAGGCAGCGGTTCGCCGCCGGGACTTCCGCCGCGTGCTGGGCTCGTTCCTGGACTTGGTCGCGCTGAGCATGGCCGGTGGTCGGGGTCTGCCGGAGGCGTTGCCGGCTGCGGCCCGCATCGGCACCGGCTGGGCGTTCGAGCTGCTGCGCGCGACGCTCGAGCGGGCCCGTGATGTCGGCCAACCCGCCTGGGAGGCGCTCGGTGAGCTCGGCGAGCGCACCGGCGTGGAGGACTTGCGCAGCTTGGCCGGGAGCCTGCTGCTGGTCGCCAGCGACGGCGCCCGGATCCGGGACACCCTCTCGGCCCGGGCGACCACCCTGCGGCGCCGGCAGTTGACCGACGCGGAAGGCGAAGCCAACGAACGCGACCAAGCGATGCGGGTAGCCCAACTGCTCATCGGGTTCGGATTCGTGATCTTCATCGGCTACCCAGCCGTGGCCAACGTGCTGGCTGTTTGACCGAGGAAAGGAGGAACCCTGTGCCCGAACTCGACCTGCTCCGTGCACTGTGGACGGTGTTCCGGGCGCGCCTGGACGTCCTACGCGAAGACAGCGACCGCGGCGACATCGTGCAGACGGTCATCATCGTGGCCGCGTTCGCCGCCGCCGCGATCATCATCGTCGCGATCCTGGTGGCCAAGGCGAAAAGCAAGGCAGAAAACGTGCAGACCCAGTGAGCCGCCGGGTCAGCGACAGCGTCCGCCCGTCCCCATCACGCCGCCGCCGCGGAGCCGCTGCAGGGCGTCGTCGGTGGCTCAGACGAGGCGACGCCGGGATGAGCGTCGTCGAGGTCGCCATCACCTTTCCGGCGTTGCTGCTGATGATCCTCGTCGTCTTCCAGGTCGGGCTGTGGTGGCACGCCCGGCACCTGGCGCTGGCCGCCGCGCAGGAAGGCGCGCGGGTCACGCGGACGTTCGGCGGCACGGCCGAGGCCGGCCGCACGCGCGCCCTGGACTACCTGGGCAAGCTCGGACCCAGGGTGCTGACCGTGCGGGAGGCCACCGCATCCCGCGACGCCACCACAGCCACCGTACAAGTCCACGGCACAGTGCTCAGCATCGTCCCGGGCCTCCGACTGGGAGTCGACGAGCAGTCCACCGGTCCAATCGAACGCTACGTCCCGCCGCCATGATCACCGCCGACCGACCCCGCCGGGCGGTCGTCCCCGGCCGATTCCGCCACGTCGGTCGCGGTGACCGGGGCGTGCTGGCGATCGAGCTGGCGATCATGACTCCGTTCCTGATCGTCATGGTCGTCATGGTGGCCGGTCTGGGCCGGATGGCTGGAGCCCGCAGCCAGGTCGACGCGGCCGCGCGCGAAGCGGCCCGCGCGGCCTCGCTGGAACGCGTGGTGAGTCGCGCCCCAGCTGTGGGCGCCGCCGCGGCCGCCGCCTCGCTGGCCGAGGCCGGGTTGACCTGCGCGGCGATGTCCGTCGACGTCGACACCAGCGACTACCGCCCCGGCGGGCAGGTGCGCGCGACAGTGACGTGCAGCGCCAGCATGGCCGGGCTCGGCCTGGTGTTCCCCGGGTCGAAGACGTTCGCAGCCACCGCCGTGGTACCGATCGAGCAGTACCGGACCGGCTGACATGAGACTGCCAACGTCACGGTGGGCGGCCCGTCGCGTGGGCGGCGACCGTGGCTCCGCGGCGCTGTTCGTGGCGATCTCGGCGGTCGCGCTGCTGGCCATGGCCGGGCTGGTCATCGACGGCGGCTACGCCCTGGCCGACCGGCAAACCGCCGCCGACGCCGCCGAACAGGCCGCCCGCGCCGGCGCCGACGCGCTGAGCCAGAACAGCCTGCGCTCCGACGGCCCAGCCCGGGTCAACCCCGCCAAGGCCCGCGCGGCAGCTGAGCGGCTACTCACCCAACTCGACCTCGCCGGGGAGGTCAGCGTGGACGGCGCAACCGTCACGGTCACCGTCCACATCGTGCGACACACCACGATTCTGTCCGCGGTCGGAGTGGATCAGCTCACCCTGACCGGCACGGCCAGCGCCCGGTCAGTGCCCGGGCTGGTCAGCCAGACGGGAGAACCCTGATGCCTCATCGCCGGCCCCTGGCCACCGGTCGACGCCAGCGGCGGCTGCGTGACCTGCCGCGCGCGGCCGGCGCCCTGGCCGTGCTGGCGGTCCTGCTGGTCGGTGTCCCGGCGGCACTCACGACCTACGTGGGGATGCCGCTGCCAGGTTGGGACCAGCTGCGGTCCGGCGCGCTGGATGACACCACCCTGATCCGCCTGATGGCCTGCGTGGTCTGGCTGGCGTGGGCGCAGTTCAGCGTCGCGGTCGCAGTCGAGTTCGTCGCGGCGGTCCGCGGCGCGCGTGTCCCGCGGCGGCTGCCGCTGGTAGCGGCGGCGCAGCAGGATCTCGCCCGCGGCCTCATCACCGCGATCCTCGCGGTCTCCACAGTCGCCAGCGGGGTATCGCTGGCCATGCCCGGCGTCGCGCACGCCACACCGGCGGCACCCGCCGGTACCCCGGCCACAGCCCCGGCTGGGCTGCCAACTGACGATGGCCACGCCGGGCCGGGCGTTGCGGCTGCCGACCGCGGAGCCGGGTTGCCGTCCTACGTGGTCCAACCCCCCGACGGCCGCGGCGCGGACAGCCTCTGGGCGATCGCCGAACGACACCTGGGCTCCGGCCAGCGCTGGCGGGAGATCTACCAACTCAACCGCGGCCGGCCACAGCCAGGCGGGCGGCAACTCCGCGACCCCGGGCTGATCCAGCCGGGCTGGCAGCTTCTGCTACCCGCCGACGCCGTAGGCCTTCCAACACCGCCCAGCCATACCGCCGAGGCAGGGCACCGGACCTGGACTGTCCGCCCCGGCGACACACTCAGCCACATCGCCGAACAGACCCTCGGTACGCCGGACTACCGCAGCATCTTTCACGCCAACCGGGGCAGGCCACAGGCCGACGGCGGCCACCTCACCGACCCCGACGTCCTCCGTCCTGGATGGACACTCACGATTCCACCGCTGCCCGCCGTCGGCCCCCACCCCGGTCGGCCGAACACGGGTCATTCCCAGCCAGGACGAGGCAGCGGCCCGGCAACGACCCCGGCCACACCGGCCCGGCCAGGCCCGGCCCAATCGACGCCCGAAGCCGTCCCAAACCCGCCTCCGCACCCCACCGCTGCGCCAGCACCGACCGGTGATACCCAGACGCCGACCTCGCGGGCATCCATTCCAACCGCGACCGACACCGGCGCATCGGCTCCCACCGCCGCGGCCACCGCCGACCAGCGCGGGGAGCGCGGCGACAGCGGCGACGGGCACATCGTCAGCCTGCCCCGGGCCGCCTACATCGGCGCCGGCCTATTCGCCGCCTGCCTGCTGGCCGCCCTTGCCGGACTACGTCGCAGGCAGTCCCGGCTGCGCCGCCGCGGCCGCCGCATCCCGGCCGCGTCGCCGGCGGCGTCCCGCACCGAACAGGTGCTGCGCCAGATCGAACAGCCCGACGCCGTCGACTTCCTGGACCGGGCGCTGCGCAGCCTGTCCGCCGCCGTGTCCGGCAGCCCGGCCGAAGCGCTCCCCGACGTCCAGGCTGCTCGGCTGCTCGGCGACCGGCTGGAGCTGTTGCTTGCCGAACCGAACCCGGAAGCGCCGGCCCCGTTCACCGCTGAGGACGGCGGGCATCGCTGGACCGTGCCGATCGACGCTGAGCTGCCGATCACCGCAGCGCGCGTCGGCGACCACCTGGCACCCTTCCCGGCGCTGGCGAGCATCGGCTGGGACGACGGGGAGACTCTGCTGGTCGACCTCGAACGGATCGGATCCCTGGCGCTGACCGGCGACGCCGTCCGCTGCGCAGACCTGCTGCGGTTCCTGGCCGCCGAACTGGCCTACAACCGATGGTCCGACGGCGTACGGGTGACCCTCGTCGGAGCGGGAGAGGAGTTCGTCGAGGTCCACCCAGAGCGGATCAGCTACGCACCGACGTTCGACGACATCGCCACCCGACTGGAGGCGTTCCTACACCAGACCCTGGCCACCGCCGCGGACCTGGCCACCGGTGGTGTGCTCGCAGGCAGGGTCGAGGACATCGCCGGCGACGCATGGATGCCCGAAGTGCTGCTGCTGGCCGGACCGTTACTCCCGCCGGACACCGAACGTCTCGCCGGCCTGCTCGACCGGCTCGACGAGGCCGGCCGCGCAGCGCTCGCTGTGGTCATCACTGACAACTCCGCCACCGCCGACGCCACCAAGTGGACCGTGACCATCGACGGCGACGGCACGTTGACCATGCCCGCGCTGGGCATGCGGATGCGCGCCCAGGGCATCCCCGCCGACCAGGCCCGCGACCTGGCCAGCCTGCTGGCCACCGCCCGCCGCACCGATGACGAACCGCTGCCCGCCGCTACGGATGACGCCGACTGGGCCCTCGATGTCGACGCCGCCGGCGGCCTCCTGCCGGCCGCCATCACCCTGTCCCCGCGCCAGACCGCCACACCGCCCGGGACAGGCCCTCGCAGCCAGCTCACCACACCCGCCGCCGAGTCCCTTCAGGACAGTCCCGACCAGGACGGCAGCGACGTCACCGAGGCCGAGCCGGGTAGCGAGCCGACCTGGCCGCCGGACCGCCGGGTCGTGGATCTGTCCCCGTCGACTCGCGCAGCCGCCGAACGCCGGACCCGGGTCGAGCAGACCGACCCCCGCCTGGATGACGACGTCGCGGCATGGTTCGACCCGGACCAAGCTGTACCCCGGGTCGCACTGATCGGCCCAGTCACGGTGACCGCGTCCGGGCGGCGGCCAGACCGGCGGATCGACTGGTACACCGAGGTCATCGCCTACCTCGCCACCCGCCCCCGCGGCGCGACCGCCGAAAAACTCACACTCGCGCTCTGGGACGACCGGGCGGAGGAGATCAGCCCCGTCACCCGCAGGCAGGCACTCAGCACCGCCCGCAGCTGGCTGGGCCAGAACCCCGCCGGCGAGCTCTACCTGCCCAACATGTACGCCGAGGACGGCGCCGGCACCGACACCCGCCGAGGGGTGTACCGCCTCGCCGACTCAGTCCTGGTCGACTGGAACCTGTTCCGGCGGCTACGGCGCCGCGGCGAAGCCCGCGGCCACGACGGCACCGAAGACCTGAGCCAGGCGCTACGGCTGGTCCGCGGCCGCCCATTCGCCAACACCCGCGCCGGCCGCTACGCCTGGCTCGTCCAAGACGACCTGAACCTGACCATCGCCCACGCCGTCGTCGACGTCGCCCACGACCTCGCCACCCAACTGCTCACCGCCGGCGACCCGGCCGCAGCCCGATGGGCCGCCGAACAAGCACAGCTCGCCGACGACGCCGACGACCGCCCATTCTGCGACCTGATGTCCGCCGCCCACGCCGAAGGCAAAACCGCCGAGGTCCGCGGCCTGCTCAACCGCCTAATGCGCCTCCACGAAGCCGACGTCGAGGAAGACCTCCCACCAGCGACATTCGAACTAGTCAACCGGCTGCTCTACCTCCCCCCGGCAGCAGGTGGCCGCCGACACTGAACCGTCCACACGCGACACGCCGAGCCGCGTTGACAATCACCCCGCGAGCGGCCGATCCGTCGCGCGGAACCGCGGCAAGGCGCTAACCCTCAGCCCGCACTCGGCGACGAGCGTCTGGCTGTGACGGCCTGACTTGGATCTGACCCCCTTTCCGTGAACGCAGAGGTGCGGCGGATCGGTTGTGCTACAGGTCGCGGATGGGCCACCAGGTGCACAGCCACGGTGCGCCACAGCACATCTCGATCATCATGAAAGTCGGCCAGGTCTCCGTAGCTGGCCCCACCGCGACGGCTGTAACGGCTCCACGCGACTCGGTCACGGACCCGGGCTAGTCACTGTCCGATACCACGATGGCCTACCTGTCGCGTCGGGCCCACGAGCGATTCGCGGCGGATGAGGACGTTCGAGTGTGGCACGGCTGCACGAGCCCGCGCGGTCACTTGTACGCGCTGATCGCTGAGATTGATCTTCCTACGGTAGCGACAAGTGGCCCGGCGTCGTGATCCCAGTCATGGTTGGCGTGGTGAGAGCGCCGCATGGGTGCTTGTCCAACGCAGGTCCCGCGGAACGTAGACGTCTGGACGGCAGTCCTGCACCTGCGGCGCGTACCTCCTATTACGACCTGGCTTGGACTGCGATGTCGACGCGCTCGATGAAGTCGCGACACGCTGCGGCCGCCGCCAAGAGACTGTCGTCTGAGAGTAGAATCGTGTTGTTGTTGACAGCGATGCCTGCAGCCTTCAGTTTCGACTTGACGCCTTGCTCATTTCTCAGCTGGCGTCTCGTCAACTTTCCGAGGCCGTGGGCGACGGCGTTGCGCGCCTCAGCGAGTCGTTCGACTGCCTTCCAATCTTCGTTGATACCGAGCCACTCCTTGTAAGACTTCTGTTGGTCTTGCCAGGTGCTAGTGCCGCGAATGACGGCCTCGTCAGCCACCTTAGTGGCGGTGACGCTCAGTGTTCTAGGGACAGCTCGGTCGACTTCACGAGCCAACATGTCCGACGCGAACGCCTCGGTGATTGACAGGAGTCTGACAAGCGTAGCCTGACACCTGTCCTGAACTGGGTCGCCGTCCGGCGAGGTGCGTAGGCGAGAGAGCGGCCGGGGTCTCAGGGCTGCGACAGCGGCACGATGGGCGCCAAGCGTGCGGAATAGCAGTGCGGACGCTGCTTCGGCTTCGGCCGACGGCGCCTTTGCGGCCGGCGTAGTCACTGCTCAGTCGCGGCGGCGAGCAGCAATCGGTCCAACTCGTCGTCGGCCGTGCTTTCCGCCCTCGCGCGGTCAAGTCCGATCAGACCCCAGAACGCAAGGCGTCGCCATGCAGGGCCGACTCGCTCGACGACGGCTGCGACTCTGTCGGCATCACCTCGGCCAATCCGGCCCAACGCGACTGCGGCGGTCGCCGCCAGTCCGTCATGTCGATCGATAGTGCACTGTACGAGCCAGTCTTCATAGTTGTGTCTGCGCCGGGCGCGCTGGATGCCACCGACGGCATGAGCGAGCCAGATTTCCTGCCATGGACTGAGGATGTCACCAGTAACAGTCTCGTCGAGGGCACTACGAAGATCGGCGCGCGCTCGTGAGCCATTCTGTCCGAAGGCCTCGATATACTTCGCGATCTGGGGCGTGAGGGCGGGCTCGTAGCGGAGTAGCAGCGATAGACCGCCCAACGGGCCACGGTCACCCGCCGCGCCAAGGATTGGTAGTGCGCGGCCAAGCAAGGATTGTGTGATCGCGGCCTCCTGGCCAGCTTGGATGTCCTCGTCTTCGTCCTCTTCCACCCACAGTTCCCACACGCGCTGGGCGGCTTGGGCACGCCGTGGGTCGATCTCTTCATTGACCCCTTCGTCAGTTGCGAAAGCTTCGTCCTCATCGATATTGCTGCCAAGCGGCGAGGCGCCGAGCGCCCACGGTGCCCCATCTCCGCCATCTGCATCGCCATAGTCCGAGTCAAGGAAGCCTAGGCCGCCAAAGGCATCGACGGCCTCATCGCCGGCAAACAGCCTCCGTTCGGCATCGGCGAACGACGTCAGGGACCTCCGATACTTTTCCGCACCGTATGTGTAAGTCTTGCGTTCGTTGAGAACTAGCCCGAGACTACGCAGCTCAATCGCACATGCCTCTAGGGAGGCCCTAGCTGCACCGAGCGAAGGAGAAGCGATCCTGAAATCATCAGAATAGGTAAAGACGGTGTGGCCTTGACGCAGAAGACGCCTGCGAACAGGGTCGATATAGGTGTCGCCCAAGACATCACTGGCCGGATGGACTTGCGGCAAGCCAATCCGGCGGCCTAGAACCGAGGCCAGCAGGTCACTCAGTGCATCGACGGCTGGCTCCTCGCCAGTCTGTCCGATTAGTTCCGTACGCAAGAGATCATGGTCGACAAACTCGTAGTACGCGCTTACATCGGCCTTGCTAATGTACTGCACGTCTGGTACATCGAGCGGGGCCGTCCGGAACTGCTCGATTGGCACCCGACTCGCCAAGCGAGCTGGCAACGCGGCGCGAATTAGCTCCACGAGCGAGCGGTACAGGATGCGGTCCTCAAGCGCCATAATGTGCAGCGGCCGCGTCCCACGCCACCCCTTGTCGGCGAGCACGATGCTCGCACTGCTGCCTGACGGGCCGCGACGCAACTGTGGGCGCAGCCACTTCTCCACTGCGGACAAATTTGCAGTGAGCGCTTCATAGTCCCAACGGATGGGCATGAGTCGATTACGCGACGACAGCTCGCGCGTTACCGCATCGGTCAAAGCCATGCGGCCCAAGAGGTTGCGATCTATCGCCATACCCACCGCCCGTGGTCGCAGCCGCACCTGCATGTGATCAAGGTTCTGAGGCTGTCCGGACGATACGCTGCCTATCTCCTGTCGATGCGGACGGGCTACGGCCGATTCCGGCAACTCGGGGCGAAGATCTCCAGCAAGAGCGCTCTCGCCTTGCCGCGTGTCAAGGTTGGACGAGTCCAAGATCATACGAAAGTAGACCAATGGGATCTTTCGCGTGGTCCTGACCGCCAAGATGACTATCACTCGCGATGCACTCATATCAGACAAGCAGCCGAATACGGCCCCTGAACCACTGTGATGAGCATGATCCCACTTGAACGCCATTCCACTTGCAAGTTGGCCCGCGTCGATCCGGCCCGCGTAGATGTCGCTATCCTGATCCACAGGCGCAACGACTGACGTGTGGGGGACACGATGCGGCGCGGACGTGGGGGACGCTGGCTGGCGATCATCGCGGCGGGTCTGGGCGTCGTCGCTACGGGATGCACGGGCGGTAGCAGTCATCCGTCGGCTGGCCCGGCGGGCGGCGGGCAGCCGACCCAGATCCCCGCCGGGGAGCACACGGCCAGCAAGGTCGTGGAGCTCGGCGGCGGCGCCCGGGTGATCTTCGCCGACGAACCGGCTCCGAACAGCCGTCTTCTGGTGCAGACGGCGGCAGCGCCGATCCTCGGGATGGGCCAGTCCAGCCTGGCAACACCGGTGAAGCTGACGATGATCGGCGGCAGCCTGGGGCGGGGCGCCACCCTCGAATTCCCCCTCCCCCACGGTTCGTCCGACGGGGCGGCCGTCGGGATCGCAACGTACAGCGAGCAGTTGCACCGCTGGACGCCGGTCAAGACGGAGATTGACCGCAGCCGCGGGGTCCTGCGTACGTTCACGAACCACTTCTCCTGGTGGCAGCCCTGGACCTGGGACTGGTACGCCATCGGTGCCCGCATCAACCAGAACGTGGGGCAGGTCCTCGGCAAGCGGGCTGGCGAGCCGGCCTGCCACCGGGGACAGCCGGCACCGGGTTGGGTGGCGCAACTAGTAGGGGTCACGCAGAACGCCGGGCTGGTAGTGCGAAGCTGCGCCGAGGGCGAAGGCAACGTCCTGGCCGTGGAGCTGGTCAACAACCGGCCGTACGGGCAGATCCTGACGTACGGCTCGGGCGTCAAGTGGGGCTGGCACGAGGCTGGCAGCAGCGACCTGGACAAGGCGGCCAACCAGGCGATGGACAGCCTGGTGGGAGGCGGCGCCCTCTACCTACCACCGAAGGGCCGCGCCTCGGTCGGCGTGCTGCCGGTAAGTAGCAACAAGGTGGCCGACTTCTACATCGGGCCGACAGCGGCGTCGCTGTTTGTGGACATGCTGAAGGTCGTGGCCGGCACCGTGATGACCAAGGTCGGCAAGCGGCTGGGTGCGCCGCTGTTGGCCGCTTGCGGCTCGGCGGCGGTGACGAACGTGCCGCTGACGAAGGTCGGGTCGGCCGAGGCCGTCTGGGCCGTGATCCTCGGGTCGATCTCCTGCGGCAAGCAGGCCTTCCTGCGCCTAGCCAAGGAGGGCGTCATCACTGTGGCCTCGCGGGACGAGTTACTGGCGACCTTGGAGGCGATGAAATCAGCCAGCCGAGTCGGTCTGATCATCAAGGCCTACGACGTCGAGTGGAAGCTCCTGGATCTCGTCGTCGATGGCTCCATCGCAGATGCGCCGGCGAACCTGGGGAATGGATTTGCAGTCCGGGCCAAGGCGGAGCCGACATCACCGCCCCGCCAGGCCCCGTCGCCCGGTCCAGGGTCACCCCTGCCACATCCTCGGGCGCCCACGCCACAGCCCCCGGCGAGCGCACAGCCGCCACCGCCACCGACTGAACGAGCGGTGACGGTCTTCAACCAGGTGACGAACGGCATGGGTATGCGGGAGGACACACCCGCCTACTTGTCCAAGGTCACGCAGAACTACTGCCGGACTAACGGCTGCATGGTGCCGGATACCTTCGTGGGTACGGGCGTGCGACTAACCGCGGTCTGTCAGACGACGGGTGCCCGAACGACCAACGGCAACGATCACGACCCAGCGGACGACGCCAACCCGCAACGCTTCGAATCGACGCGCTGGTACGGCATCCGCTGGCCGGACGGGCGCTTTGGCTACATCTCGGAGGTCTGGATCGATGCAGCTGACCGGGGCGGCCTCGGGCTACGAGCGTGCTAGGAGCGAGCAGCCAGTCGCACCGGCTCACGTGGAAGAACGTCGAGAACATGCTGACGGGCGACTGGTGCAGTGCTTGGCTACTTCACTCAAGCGCCGCCGCGCGGCGGTCCGTCGTGGATTGCGCAGCCGGGTGCGTGACCGGGCTGCGGGCGGCGCTGACCCCAATTGGCTCACGATCATGGCCTTGCGACGAGCGCGAGGCTGTGACCTGCGGGTTTCCCCCTCGGGATAGCAAATCTGAACACTAATTGCTAGCCCGTGGAGCTTGCTCGCGTCCCAGATGTGCGCAAGATCAGCACGCCTGCGAGGTGAACGCGGTGTAGAGCGCACTCCTCGCCGCGCAGACCTCGAGAACATTGAGCACATCGGGTCATCGCTCGATGACGTGCAGTTCGAGTTGTCAGGCCGGTGCGGGGCGAGCGGCACGAAGTGCGCAGGAAGTGCGTCAGTACCGCGAGTCGACTGCGGTTGTAGACGCAGCGACGGAATGCCGGTCCTGTGGTGCCGGCCAAGCCGGTCGGCTTGGACGATCCTCGTCGGCCGGGCAGGGCATGCGTCCGATGGCCGAAGCCTCGCCGGCGGCGAGGTCACCGGGGACAACGGGTCCGGTCGGCATGGACGACGACCGCCGCACCGCTTGTCGATGAGGGCCCCGGCCGACGAGGTCTGACGACAGCGTAGCGAGCGCTTTGGTGTCGGCCGGCGAGCGACACCAGGTCTCCACTAGCGCGAGGTCCGACCTCCATATGCGTCCCTGCGCGGGCCGTGCTGGGCGGCCAAGCGAGTTGGCGGGAAGCGTCTCGTGGTCGACTGGCCTGCTGCCGTCATGGCCTGAAGCCGGTTCATGCACCGACGCGCCTACCTTCGGGTTGGCCACGTGTCTGGCCGTCGATGGCGCGGCGCTGTGCCTGCTGATGCTTGGAGATCCTCGATCTTGCGTTGCACGGCATACGACGGCATACGCCAGGATGTCGCCGCTATTTCCTCGGCCGCGTCGCCGACTAGGACGACTGCCGCTCCACCCCCGCGCCGGTCGTACGCGATCACGGTGCCATCCGCAGACGTCACTTGGCCTATCCATCCTCCGACGCCTCACGCGAGGGTTGACGCGTGGCCTGACGGTGCGGGCGCTCGGGCCGGTGGCGGCGCTAGGTTCCTGAGTGGGGTTGGCCTGCGGGGTTGTGCCAGACGGCTCCTGCCATCAGCGGGTGCAGGTCGTCGATGATTGCCGCGCCGGGAAATGCGGCGGCGTAGTGCTGGTGGAACTGCGGTCGGGTCAGTGGGGTGTCGGCGCCGGCGGTGTCCAGCCACCGGGGGTGGAGCAGGAGGTCCAGCACGGTGATCGCGGCTTGCCGGTCGCCGGTCAGGTGGTAAGCGCCGCGCGCGTCGGAGAAGGCCCGGTCGAGGTGGAACTGGGGGTCGGTCCAGCTGCCGGGGTTGATGATGTCGGCCAGGATGGCTGTCCCGCCGGGTGCCACCAGCGATCGCACGTGTGGCAGGACCAGGTCGGGGTCACCGACGTGGTGGAGGGTGTGCACCGACAGGACCAGGTCGAATGGGCCGGCCGGCGGCGGGGTGACCGCGAGCACGTCGGCCTGCTGGTAGGAGATGTTCGGGCGGGCGCGGTCTCGGCGGGCGATCTGGAGCATGCCCTCGGCGGTGTCCACGGCCAGGACCTGGTCGAAGCGATCGGCCAGCAACACGGTGTGGCGGCCCGCGCCGCAACCCAGGTCGAGTGCCGATCGCCCGTGCTCGGGCAGGTTGCCGGTCACCCAGTCGCTGAAGGTCGTGTCCACGCCGTCCCACACCGCGGCGAACCGGTCGAACAGGTCAGCCACCGCGTCGAAAGCCGGCCCGCTGTCTGGCGTAGCCGGGGGCGGCGGGCTGGTGGCGGGGTCTCGGCCGCTTGATTGGGTGTCAGTCACAGGTCTCGACTCCTCACGACAACAAACCCGAATACATCAAGCATGCGACATTCGTTTCAGCGGCCGGCACCGGGGCTACTGTCGTCCGGTGTGGGATCTTGGAGCGAGAAGCTGCTGTCCGCGTCGACGACCTTCGGCGACCGCACGGTGTCCCAGCGGCGCCACCGCTCGACCATGACGCCGTGCGCCGACGAGCAGGTTCACCCGGACCCGCCAGCCAACCAGCGGGTTCGGTAACTGAGCCTCCAGTTGGGCTCCAGGTGTCCCGACGCCGCCCGTAGGCGCGCGGCGAGTTTCGCTCGGCTGCGCTATTCGGCAGCGCCTACTCTGCGGACCGCTGATCTCTGCGTCGATCCTTGTAGTTCAGGCTATTGGCGGGCTTTCGCCCACTGTGCGGCGTCGGTCACCAGTGCGGGGAGCTCGGCGGGGGTGTCCAGGCCGGCGACGTCGGCGGTGGGTACCCATTGAGCACCGCGGACCTCGGTCAGTTGCGCGGTGAGGTTGGTGGAGCTCGCGCGCAGCACGTACACGAGGTCGATGTGCCGGTGCACTCCGACTTTGGAGTCGTTGACCTGCATTTCCAGGATTGCGTATGGCGGGGCGTGGACGGTGACGGCCGGGTGCGCGAACAGCGGGTCGGTGATGACCTCGGCTCGTACGCCGGTTTCTTCGAGCACCTCGCGCAGCGCGGCTTGTGCCGGGTCTTCGTTCTCCTCGACATGGCCGCCGGGGTAGAGCCACTGGCCCAGCTTGTTGTGGTGGACGAGCAGCACCCGGTCGGCGTCGTCGAAGACGATCGCGGAGGCGGTGAAGTGTCGGATGCCGGTCATGGACGCTGCCTTTCGGCGTGGCTGGCGGCGAGGGCCTGGATGCGGTCCGCGACCGACCTTAGTGCCGTCGGGGATAGTCCCGGGTGGACGGGCAGCTGGAGTGTCGCTGTGGTGAGAGCTTCGGCGTTCGGGCAGGCGGTGGCGTAGGCGGCAAACACCGGCCGGTGGTACAGCGGCTGGTAGCCGTAGCGGGCGGAGTCCGGGGGCAGGCCGGCGGCGGTGAACCCTGCCGTGAGCGATTCCGCGGCGTCCGTGGCGGTCAGGACCAGGTTGTAGTAGTTCGGCGCGTCGTCGTGGCCGTAGCCGAGCTCGGAGAGCGGTCCGCCTTCGGGTAGGGCGGCCAGGAGTTGGGCGGCGTTGGCACGTCGGGCGCGCAGTTGTTCTTCCAGACCGCGCAGCCGGCGTAGCCCGATCGCGGCGAGGGGTCCGGCGAGCTTGTAGTTCACACCGTGGACGTCGCCGGTGAGGTGACCGAGGCGGGTGTAGTAGTCGATGCGTTCGGCGAGTTCCTCGTCGTCGGTGAGGACGAATCCGCCCTCGCCGGTGGACAGCGGCTTGCGATCATGGGTGGAGAAGCATCCCGCCCGATGCCGGGTTCCTGCGTACCGGCCACGGACTTTCGTGCCGTGGGCCTGGCAGGCGTCCTCGATGACCGGGACTCCGGCCGCTGTCAGCATGACGGCGGCCGCCGCGTCGTCGGCCGGGTAGCCCCACAGTGGCAGCGTGATCGCGGCCTTTGTCTTGGGCGTGAGCTTGCGAGATACGTCGTCGGGGTCGAACGCGAGTGATCCGGGTGCGGTGTCGACGATGACCGGGATGGCGCCGCAGGTCAGGACCGGCATCGCGGTCGGGAGCGGTGCGGTTGCCGGGACGAGCACGTCGTCGCCCGCTCGTACCCCCAGGGCGATGAGGGTGGCGTGCAGCGCGGAGGTGCCGGAGTTCACCGCGACCGCGCGGGTGGCCCCGAACCATGCGGCCAAGGCCTGCTCGTAGACGGGGAGGACCGGCGCGCCGCCGGACAGTCGCCCGTCGGCGAGCGCGTCGGCGATCTCGTCGAGTTCCCCGCACGCCGGCGGGATGTACCGGTCCTCGACCGGGTGCGCGGGATCGACGACAGCCTCAGGTGTCATAGGTCAGCACCACCTTGATCGTGTTCTGCGGGGCATCGGTGATCAGCGCATAGGCCTCGGCGGCGCGGTCGAACGGCACCCGGTGGGTGATCAGCCCGTCGGTGCGTACGGTGCCGGAGGCGATCAGTCGCCGGGCGGTGGCGTTGAGCCGGTCGAGTGTCCACAGTGGATGCGTGCGCTGCGGGCAGCCGTTGACTGTCATGGAGGAGATGAGGGTGATCCGGTTGCGGTGGTACTCCTCGCCGAGCCGCAGCCCTGGTTGGTCTGCGTGGTAGGAGGCGACTGTGGCGACCCTGCCACCGGTGCGCAGGCAGCGGATCGCCTCGTGCAGGCCCGTGTAGGACCCGGACGCCTCGATCGCCG
Source organism: uncultured Actinomycetota bacterium (assembly GCA_963714145.1). GTDB lineage: Bacteria > Actinomycetota > Actinomycetes > Mycobacteriales > CADCTP01 > JBBWZH01. The sequence goes on from OY970235.1 coordinate 8,378,777, forward strand.
CGTCCGCCCCGGCCGGGCCGGTCAGGTCACGCACTGCCGCGGCGACATCGGTGCCGTCACTGGCGAGGATCGCCTGCACACCAAGGCTTTCGGCAGCCTGCACGCGTAGCGGGTAGCGGTCTACGCCGATCACGTGGGCTCCGCCGTGGCGGGCCTGCTGCGCGGCGAGCAGGCCGACCGTGCCCAGGCCCACGATCACCACGGCCTCGCCTACCGCCAGTGCGGCGTCGTGGACCCCGCCGAGCGCCACCCGGGCCAACGTGAAGAACACCGCCTGCTCCGGGTCGACTCCGGCCGGGAGCAACCCAGTCGCTGCGGTCGTCTCGGTGAGCAGGGTCCCGTCGGCGTGGGGGCCGTCGATAGCGACCAGATCACCTACCCGCACGGCGGTAACCGCCGCGCCGACCCGGCGGACGCGACCGATCGACTCGTAGCCTGGGGCGACCGGGAAGGCGCGGCCTGGGCCGTCGAGGTAGTAGCGCCGCTCCGCGTCCCAACAGCGGTGCAGGGCGGCGGCCGACCCGCGCAGCCAGGCGATCTCGGTGCCGTGGCTGATCCCGGACAGCACCGTGCGGGCGTACACATCGTGCTCACCCAGCGGCGGCAGCCGCTGCTCGATGAGCTCGACCGTGCCGGGGGCGGTGATCAATAGGCGACGGCAGACCGGACCGATCGTGCCCGTCGTGCCCGCCGCGTCGAGTGCGGGTTGTCTCATCGCGACTCCAAGGGGATAGGGAGCTGGCGCACCTGCAGAGCCAGCTCGGATAGGTGCCGCTCGTCGAAGCTGTCGAACGTGGCAGCATCCACGCGGATCAGTGGCCGAGGCCACTGGGCGTAGGCGTTCTGGAACGCGGTGGACAGCCTGGTGAGCTGGCCGGCGGTGATGCCAGCCTCCATGTCCCGGCTGCGCCGCCGTACCCGGGCGAATAGAGCCGACGGTGCGGCGGACAAGCCGACGAGCACATCGGGCGAGGGCAGGCTGTCGGCCCATAGATCGACCGTCGCGGCGACCCGAGCCGCATCGTCTGGATCGAGCGAGGTCGCGGCGAAGATCGGCTGTTTGAGCAGCGCCCAATCGCTGACCACGCTGCGTCCGGCCGCCAACAGCCCGGCGATCTGATGCAGCTGCGCGACGCGCAACGCGAAGAACGTCAGCTCCACCCGCAGCGCCAACTCGATGTCCAACTGACCGCCGGTAAGCAGGCGGGGCAGAAACGGGTTGACCTCGAACGGGTCGAACATCGCTTCCGCGTCCAGCAGCGGCGCGAGACGGACGGTCAGCGTGGTCTTGCCCGCACCGGTCGGCCCCTCGATAGCCACGAAGATCGAGCTCATGAACGCCCGCCTCCGGAGACCGCGTCGGCCAGACGTCGCCTGCGCACGACAAGCCCAGGGCTGCGCGGCGGGTGCCAGGGAAGAACGCACGCTTCGAGCAGCACCAGTGATCGCGCGGCTGCTCGACCGTGCGATGCGGTCACTACGGCTCGGTGGGGCACCGGCCTGGCGGCATCCGCCATTCGTGGAGGGAGCAGCTCGCCGTGCGGTACAGGCGGGCGTGGACGGGGCGACGTGGCGGTAGGCGGCACGGCCGTCTCCTGTTCAGATCCCAGATCGCCGACTTGGTGGCGGTGGCCCGAGACCGCCCAGATGACGGCGCGACGACGCTACCTCCGAGAGCCGGCGGATCGCTGGCGGCGACTAGGTCATGAACGAGACGAGCCGCACCGGCCATAGCAGCTGTCACGCGTCCCTACCCTGAGGTCATCCACCTATCAGCCTCGATCACCGGGCCGCGGTCTGGAACGGGGCGCCGTCCTACTCTCGACCTAATGCTGGCCTGCCGGCGCCAACCGCGTGGCGTGTGAGCCGCGCCGCCGCCCCGGCGACGGCGGCTCCGCCACTGTCATGCGTCAACACCGAGGACCCAGGGACCAGAGCGGATTGTGTTGACGCGAACCGGACCGACGGCGCCGCCGATCTCATGCTCGATATGGACCGGCCGGACGCGGTCGCAACGTCCCGAGAACTGGGGCATCGCCAGGCCCAACGTGACCTCAGCAGGTCGCCACTTCCACCTGCTGCCGAGGACATCGCGTGAGTGATCGGTGGCCACGCCCTACCTCGGAGACGTCGGGTGGCGGGCTGCGGCCGCGGCCGGTGGGGGTCAGCTGCTGCGGGCGGTGCTGAGTTCGATGTGCTCGAAGATGTCGGCGTCGGTCTCCCGCTGCCATTCCGGCAGGCCGTCCCAGTCGGCGATGTAGGCCGGCTTGGGGTCGGGAAAGTGCCGGAGTATCTGACCGAGCCAGCAGAGCGCGACGAACCGCCCCTTCTGATCCCGGGTCAGTTTGGTCGCGCGCCCGTCGGTGGCCTCGATGAAGGCGCGGACCTGTTCGAAGACCGCCGTCGCGCTGGCCCGCTCCCAGTCGGGGGTGTGCTCCCAGGCCTGGATGTAGCTGGCTTTGGGTTCACCGGGGTAGTGCTTGGTCACGCCCGCGATCCACGCTTCGCGGAACACGCGCCCTGGTTCTGCCACGGATCTGACTCTCCTAGTTGTGGGTGACGCTCGGCGCTACGTGCCTGACGTCAGGACGGCTATCTCCTCGTCGAGTACGCGCACCTGGTTGTCGCCGAGCAACGGCGCGAGCTGAGCCTGGAGGGCGAGTAGCTTACGGCCGACGACGCCGGAGCCGGTTCGGCGCGCCAGGTCCATCGCGGCGGTGGCGTAGGCGGCGAGCTGGTCCAGGTCCCGGCGCCGCGCGCTGAGGACCGCCAGATCGACGAGCACGCTGCCGCGGCGGCGTGCGGTGAGGCCGGCACGTAACGCGTCGGTCAGCGCTTGTTCGGCGAGGGCCGGCCGGTGCAGTTCGACATAGCAGGTGCCGCGTTCCTCCGGCAGTCGGGAGCCGTCGAACCGCAACCAGCCGCCGTTGTGTACCGCTCCGTCTAGGGCGTGCACGCCTTCTGCCGCGCCGAGCGCCCGCTGGCAGGAGTCGAAGTCGCCGAGCCCGGCGTAGGTCTGCGCCTGCACCGCGCTGACCCAGTAGCGGGTGGACATGGTGCTGTCGCCGTTTCGGGCGAGCCCCGCCGCCGCGTCGAGCATCGGCGCTGCCTTGGAGAACTCACGCTCGTAGATGCTGATGAACGCCTGCCGGACCAGCGCGCAGGCCCAAAGGTCCACGTCGCCGGCTTCCCTGCTGGCGGTCGCGGCAAGCGCGTAGCAGTGCGCGGCATCGGTGTACAGGTTGCGATCGAAGAAGATCTCGCCGGCGAGCTGGAGGAGGTCGGCAGTCAGCGCGTACAGCCGCCGCCGAGTCCGCGGCGGGCTGGCGGAGCGCTGTAGGTGGCCGACCAGGACGTCGAGTTGCTCTCGCACCAACGGGAACGCGGCGGCCTTCGACCTGGAAAGCACGAAGACCCGCCACAGGTGCGCATTCAGGCTGCTGTATCCGTCGAGCGTCTCGACGTCCAGCTCCGCCGGCCGAGACAGGCCAGCGCCGCCCAGCAGGTGACTGTCAATGGGGGACACCGCCTGCAGCGCTCCGGCGATGCTCACAAGGCGCAACAGTTCCCGGCGATCCATGTCGTCGATCTCCGCAGCCGTAGGGGCACCGATACCGCTGTCCGGGTCCGCTCGCTGTGCCTGGCTTAGGCCGTGCGTCGGACGGACCGGACGGTCGTCTGGCACGTCGCACACATCCAGTGCCGGCGGCGCCGGCCGCCACGCCGCGACGGCGGTCCGGGTTGGGCCCGCGGCAGCCTCGTCCACGCCGGGCTCCGGGCACGAGCGGTGTCCGGTCGACGTTTCAGCGTTGATGTGTCGGTCATCGGTCACAGTTCGGCCGGCCAGTTCGATCAGTTCGAACCGTTCCCGGACCTCTTGATCGGATCGGGCCAGGTCGACGTCGAGGATCTGCTGGGTCTGGTACCGCAGCCGGGCCAACTCGCCGCGCCGCTCCCAGTTCGATACGGCGGCGTCGTTGACCCCCAGGTGGGCGGCGAACTCCCGCACGCTCATCCGCTTCGCCTCACGCAGCGCCCGGGCCTCCCGGCCCGACCACCGCACTACCGCACCCACCAGCACCAACCCCTGCCCGGCGACCAACCACGCCGCGTGCCCGCTGTCCGCGAGCCTAGCCGCACGCCACCGTGAGCAGCCAAGACGAAGCAGGTCCACAGTGGGGCATCAGCCTGTTCCCCGCCGCCGCGATGCACACGAGGCTCCACAAACATGATCCACGGCAAGTCCAGGGCGCTCGGATGCGGAACGGGCGACCCGGCGGTGGGTAGGACGGCCATCTCCTGTTCAGGTCCCGGATCGCCGGCTGGCAGCGGCAACCTGAGAACGCGCAGGTGAGGGTGTGCTGCGCTACCGGCGGGGGCCGACGAGTCGTTGGTGGCGAGCAAGGTCATGTACAAGAGTGAGCCGCGCCGGCAGCGGCCGCTACGCGCTGTTTCCTGAGGTCGTTCGCCTACCAGGCTGGACTGCCGGGACCAGGCCTGGAAGAGGGCGCTGTCCTAGTCTTGTCCTACTGCCGCCCGATTCTGCCCCCTCTTGAGCCGGCCGCCGGGCTGGCTACGGCGGCTTCGTTACCGTCGTGCCCCGACGCAGCGGGCTCGGGAGGACAAGGATGATCGCGTCGGTGGTCTTCGATGTTGGCGAGACGTTGTTGGATGACACCCGTGAGTGGGCCGCCTGGGCGGACTGGATCGGCGTGCCGAGGCACACGTTCTCGGCACTTCTCGGAGCGGTGACCGCAGCCGGGCGCAACAACGCCGAGACGTTCCAGTACTTCCGGCCGGGATTCGACCTCGTGACGGAGCGCGAGCGCCGGGAAGCGGCCGGTGTTGGCGAGCGGATCGACGACAACGACCTCTATCCGGACGTCCGACCAGCGCTAGCCGAACTGCGTGCCCGCGGCGTGTGGGTCGGCGTGGCCGGCAACCAGACCATCCGCGCCGCCGACCTACTGCGTGCTCTGGACCTACCGGCCGACGCCGTCGCGACGTCCGGAGAGTGGGGCGTGGCCAAGCCCGACCCAGCCTTCTTCGACCGCGTCGCGGCGTTCGCGCCGGGCGACCGGTCCGAGATCCTCTACGTCGGCGATCACCGCGACTACGACATCGTCGCCGCGAACCGGGCCGGTCTGCGGACTGCGCTCATCCGGCGGGGACCGTGGGGCCACCTGTGGGCCTCCGACCCGGCCGTCACCACCACGGCTGACTGGGTCATCGACTCCGTCGCCGAGCTTGCGGACCTGGTCCGGCCGCGGAGCTAGCCGGTCGTCGCCGTCGGCTGGGCCCACTCGGCGAACTCGACCAGCCTGCCGCTGCGAGCAAGGCCCGTACTGCGGAGCTCACCGAGCAGTCGGTGTACGTCGGGGTGCACCCGGATGTGTTCCGGCGCGATCCGCCGCGCGGTCGTCAGCGCATCCAGCGACAACTCCGGTTGGTCTGTGGCAGCCCTGGCTCGCGCCAGATCGACGTAGAAGTGCGAGCGCCGTTCGGCGGGCAGCCGGGATGGCGGCGTCCAGCCTGCGGCTGTCCGTACCGCCGCGTCTGGGTCGCCCGAGTCCAGTGCGAGGGTGAGCTGGTGGATGCGTACCGACGCTGACCCGAACGCGGTGCCGTGGTAGATCGCTTCGGGAACTCGGCCGGCGGTCAGCCGGGCCTCGGCGACATGGTCACCCGCGGTGGCGAGCCGGCCGGCCCGGGCGGCCAGCACCGCGGCCCGCATGTGCAGCGCGCCGTACGCCGCCGCGGCGTCCACGCCCGATTCCGGCAGTAGCCGCTCCGCGGCCCGGCCCAGCATCCGACGGCCGGTCTCCAGATCGCCATTGGCGAAGAAGATCTCTGCACGCACGTAGGCCGCCGCTGCCGATGCGATCTCGTCACCGGACTCGGCCGCTGCCCAGGACATCAGCCCGATGATCCTGGCGGACAGGTCGTAGAAGCCGAACTTGTCGGCGATCGCGTCGGCCGCACGGTAGGCCTGTACCAGCAGCCGGGCGACCTCGGCGCGCCGTTGCCCGACGTGCAGGTCCAATGCGCGGGTGAGTTCAGGCAGGAGCAACGGCAGGGCCAGAACCAGCCGGTGGTAGTTGGACTCCAGCCGCATGCCGACCACGCCCGCCACCGCCCGCTGCAGCTCCTCCAGCGGGCGGGCTGGACCGTCATCGGGGATGTCGTGGGCGTCCAGGACCCGCCGCAGCGCGGGCAACCGCGCCTCCACGGTGCTGCGTGCCGCGTCGGCGGCGCCATCGGCCTCGTCCGGTACCGGGTCAGGACGCCTTTCCGCAGGCGCCTCTTCGCTGACGTGCGGGTCGGCGGTCATAGTTCTGCCGGCCAGCAGGATCAGCTCGAACCGGTCATGCACGTCCCTGCCGGACCGGGCCAGGTCGACGTCGAGGATCTGCTGGGTCTGGTACCGCAGCCGGGCCAACTCGCCGCGCCGCTCCCACTTCGACACCGCGGCATCGTTGACTCCCAGGTGGGCAGCGAACTCCCGCACGCTCATCCGCTTCGCCTCACGCAGCGCCCGGGCCTCCCGACCCGACCACCGCACTACCGCACCCACCAGCACCAACCCCTGCCCGGCGAGCCACGCCACGATCCCGGCCTCTGAACATAGCCACGACGAAGTAGGTCGACAGTAGGACATCGGCCCATTCCGGGCCTCCGCTATCCATAGCACGCTCACCGAACATGATCCAAGACAAGCCGGACCCTAAGCCGAGTCCAACGCCCAGCATCGGGGGCGGCAGTCGGCGTCGTCGCATCGTGCCACTCCGCCTGATCGCCTTCGGTCACGCAGCTCCTGAGGCCTCCACCAGTCACTCGGCCGACCAGCCAGCGGGCCGCCGCGACCGACCTTGCCTGGCTACGGCTTACCCGCGCCGCAGAGGACCGAGCCGTCCTTCACTTCCTGCGTGGCGACTATGTCGCGATCGTCGGGTCGACCGGGGCCCGCGCGCTAAGCCCACGGCGGTCGTGGCCGGTGAAGCTCCGGCGCCGACCACGTCTCTCGACCCGTGGCCGTTCCCGGCTCCAGGTACTTGGCGCCCGAGGCCGTCGAAGGCTTGGGTCCAGCTATTTGGGCCTGGGGCGGTGGCCGCGCCCTCTGCGACCTGCGGCCGGCCCTAGTTCTCGCACGTTCCGTCCGGCACCCAGCGGCCGCATACAGGTTCTGCGGCCTTCTCCGGCCCCTGGGTGCCCTGACCACCCTGTGAAGGAGTGGCTTGCTCATGCTGCCCGACGACAAACCGGGGTCGCCACCCGGCCAGACACCAATACCGCCGCCGTCCGGCGCCCACCCGGTGCCGGCGTGTGTGCCGCCGCTGCCTCAGCGACAGCCTGGGGCGACGAATACGCGAATCTTTACCAGAGACGCCAGCCCTGGCCGCCATCGCGAACCCGGCCGCTCCCAGATCCGCCCCGCAGTCGACCGCGGCGTCGGACGGGGACTGACCGCGCTGGTGCTGGCGCTGGTCGCCGCTTTGACGCTGTCCGGCTGCGGCGGGCCCGCTCAGCAGGCGGTGACCAGCGGTCGTGTCGGGCATACCGCGGCGGCCGGCGATGCGCGGGTCTTGAAGGGTGTGTGCCCGGATCGGGTGGTGATCCAGGCCGGGTGGCTTCCGCAGGCGGACGTGGGGTGGGCGTACCGGATGCTGGGCTCGTACACGATCGACAAGTCCCACAAGCGGGTGTCCGGCCGGCTGCTGGCCGGGGACGTCGACACCGGGGTGACGCTGGAGGTGCGCTCGGGTGGGCCGGCGACGGGGTACGTGCCGGTGTCGGCGTTGATGTACCAGGACCCGTCGATCACGTTCGGAACCCGGCCGACCGACGAGTCGATCATGTTCTCGGCTAGGCAGCCGACCCTGGCGGTGCTGGCGCCGCTGGATGGCGACCCGCAGATCCTGCTGTGGGATCCGAAGACCTACCCCAACCTCAACTCGATCTCCGACGTCGGGCAGACCGATACGAGGGTCGTGTACTTCCAGGGCAACACCTACATGGACTACCTGACCGGGACGGGGATCCTGCGCCCGAGCCAGGTGGAGGGCAGCTACGACGGCACTCCGACCCGGTTCGTCGAGTCTGGCGGGAAGGTGGTCGTGCAGGGGTACGCGACGAACGAGCCCTACCTGTACGAGCACGAGGTCTCCGCCTGGGGCAAACCGGTGAGCTACCAGCTGGTGCAGGACACGAACTACCCCGATTATGCGAACATGCTGGCCATCCGCAGCCGGGACCGGGAACGCCTCGACGGCTGCCTGCGGGCCCTGGTCCCTATCGCCCAGCAGGCCCAGGTGGACTTCCTCACCAACCCGGGATCCACCCTCGCCGAGATTGTGAAGATCGTCGCAGCGTTCGACGTCGGATTCAGCTATACCGCCGGCAACGCCGCCTACGCCGTCGACACGCTCAAGAAGCTCGGGCTGGTCGGTAACGGCACCGACCACACCCTCGGCGATACCCGCACCGACCGCCTGCAACGGATGATCGACATCATCACCCCCATCGCCGCCGGACAAAAGAAGCTCCTCAAACCGGGGCTGACTCCCGCCGACCTGGCCACCAACCAGTACCTCGACCCGGCGATCGGCCTACCCGACAAGTAGCCCGGCTTACCGGCCACCTGGCCGCCCCCGCCACCCCGGAGGCCACGTGGGTGGCCAGGCCCCAAGCCCGCCCCGACCCGACCCGGGCCCGGCCTGGCCACCCGTCCGCACTGCCAGCCGCCACACCACCACCCGATCCCGGCGTTGCTGAACGGGCCCGCAGCGCCGCGCCGATACCAACCCGGCACCCGACCACCCCCGCCCCCGGCTCGCCTGCCACCGTCGTTCTCGCTGAATGGAGTCGTTTCGCATGACGACCAGCTATCCCGCCTCCGACCGGACCGCCACGTCCGGAGTGGACCGACCACTGCCCGACGGGGCTCCCGGCACGGACTTCGACAGCTTTCCCGCGCTGTTCGACAAGTTCACCTCGGTGTGGGACTCGACCGACCAGTCATTCGCGCGGTGGCTGGCCGCGCAGCTACCGGCCCGGCCCGGCCAGGTCGGCCAGGCGGTGGATCTGGGCTGCGGCGCCGGTCGGTACTCGCTGCTGCTGGCCGCGCACTACGCCCAGGTGTTGGCGGTGGACCTGTCCGGGCCGATGCTGGCGATCGCCGAGGCGACCCGGTCCCGGCCGAACATCACCTACCAGCACGCCGACGTGCTGGACATCGATCCGGGCCGGCACGGCCGGTTCGACGCGGTCGTGTCGGTCAATACCCTGCACCACGCCGGCCCTCCCGACATCGTGCTGCCCCGGGTCCGGTCCCTGGTCGCCCCGGGCGGTGTCGCGGTGGTGGTCGACATGATCGACCCCGGCCGGTGGACCGACCCCGGGTTCCACCTCGACCGCGCCTTCACCGACGCCCGGGCGGCGTACGAGGCGACCGGCCGTTGCGACGCCGCCACCGACGTCCTGAACCTGCTGCTGCACCCGCACTGGCTACGCATGGCCGCGGCCGACACTCCGCTGGCCCGCGACCAGTTCCACCACCACTACAGCCAGGTGTTCCCCGGCGCTCAAATCGTCGACGGTCTGCATCCGCTGATGGGTGCCGCGGTCTGGCGGAACGCGGAGCCCGGGCCAGGCGGCGGCGTGCACACGCATTGGCAGTGACTGACTTCTCGGCCGGCGCCTGATCAACGTCCCCGGTAGCCCGATGGACCAGGCCATCGTGCACAGCCAGCAGGACGCGAACGACCTGTGGCGCATCCTCTACGGCGCGCCATACCCGGCCGGTCCACCCAAACCCTGACCGCCGTGCGCATGTGATCCCTGGCGCCTCTCCCGAGGATCGATGGCGTGAGGGCTGGGTGGTCACGGCAAGCGTGTTCGCGGCCGACGGATTCACGGCGGCTGGCCCCCGGCACGGGGACGCGGCCGGCCGGGCCAGATCAAGCGGAAATCGATGGGGAAGGAGTGCGGGATTGGCGGGGCGTGGCTGGTCGCGGGAGCGGGTGGGGCTACTGCTGGCCGCGGTGGGCAACTCCGAGGCGAAGGCGACGCTGCTGCTGGCGATGGAGCCGGGCCAGGCCTACACCGGCGGGGAGTTACGCGGCCTGCACGCCGGGCTGCAGCCAGGCGTGGCAGTGGTGCGGTCGGGGTCGTCGAACCAGTTCCAGTACTGCCAGGACTCGTTCGAGCCGGCGGGGCTCGTCCGCGCGTACGTCGATGAGGATGCGACCCGGTTCGAGCTGACGCCGCGGACCGGCCAGCACGGGCAGGCGGTCGCCGGGCTGGCGCTGGGCCTGTCCGAGCGGCATCCCGACATCGGCCTGCGGCGGGTCTTCGGCGGGACACAGTCGATGGCCGCCGACGGCCTGCGCGGCCCGGTCCGCCGGATCGCCATCATGGAACAACTCCTCGCCGCGCAGACCGTAGAAGCCGACGCGGTCACCGTCACCGACCTGTACCGACGGCTGCCCGGCATCGACCCGAAGCTGGTCGACCGGCACCTGGACGGCATGCGCCGCGACGGGCTGTTGAACCTCGCCTCCCTCAGCGTCCCCGACCAGTGGGTCGAGTACCGGCTTACCGGCTACACCCCAGCCCGGCTACCGGCCCCACCCTGGAACCGCCACCTGGTCGGCCCGACCCGCCGCGCGCTGACCCGGCTGGCCGGCAACCAGACCTGGGTCAGCCTGCTCGACCTCGCCGACCACGTCCTACCCACCCCGGCCAGCACCCGCCCCACCCGGCGGCAGGCCTCACGGGTCAGCGAACCAGTCCGCGCGATCTGCGACCACCTCGTCGACCACGGCATCCTGACCAAGCGTGGAGTCCGGTACAGCGCCATCACCACCACCGAGACCCAAACCGCGCTGATACGCGACGTGCTGCACCTCGTCACCGCCCTGCAGACCGGACAGCCCGACGTCCTGGCCGCCGGCCGCAGCCTGGGGCGGACCATCATCGCCGACCCCCACCGCGTCGGCGCGCTACTGGACACCGCGCGCCGCACCTCCCGCAACGCGAACGCCACCCCACTGACGGTCAAGATCCAGCTCGTCTGCGCCTACCTCGCCGGCAACCCCGGCGCGACCACCACCGAGATCACCACCGCCCTGGCCGACCACGACCTCAGCCAAGCGACAGTCCTGAACACCCTGGCGGCCATGCGCCGTGCCGACACCGTCACCCAGGGCCACTGCGGCCCGAAGAGCACCTGGACCCTCACCCGCCCAGCCACAGCCACCATGGACAACCACCGGTGAACCAGCCCTCCGTGCCCGGTCGGCCCCCGGCGCCAATCGGCGCTTGTCCCCCGACCAGCAGGACAGCAGGCACAGGAAGCTTCAGCCGCGAGCTACGACGGGCCATCCAGGGCAGCGGCCAATCATTGGCCGGCGTTTCCCTGAAGCTGGCCGCGGACGGTGTCTTCATCAGCCCGGCGAGTCTCAGCGCCTGGCAACGGGGTCGCTACGAACCCGTCCCCGACGCTCGGGTACACGCCCTGGAGCGCGTCCTGGGCCTGCGCGCTGGCTGGCTGGCGCTCCGCCTGGCCGCGAGCACGCCACCAGGCCCCGGCGCGCCCAACCGCCCGCGCCCGGCCGGAAACGGCCATCCCGACCACGACCGGCTGCTGGCCGAGCTCAACCAACTCGCGGCGCCGCGACTCCTGAGCGACTACGTGATCATCGCGATCCACGACGACGTGCACGTTGACGAGACAGAAATGGTGCTCACCGTCCGGCAGACCGTCCGCGCAGTCCGGTCCGGGGTCGACTCGGCCTGGTTCTTCTACGCCCCCGAAGTCGACGGGGCCACGATCGCAATGAATAGCGACGCGAACTGCCGGGTCGGTCGACGGGTCCGGCTGGCCGACAGGCGACATGCCGCCGAACTGCTGTTCGACCGCCACCTGGAACGCGGGGAAGCGCACACGTACAAGTTCCACGTCCTGCAACGCGCCGTCGGCGCAGCCGACCCCGTATACCGCCGCAGAGTCCGGTACCACACCGTCGAGACGCTGCGGATCACCGTCCGCTTCGCCCGGCCCCCGCGGGCCGCGTGGGTCTGCCGATGGCCGGCCCTCACGGACCCCGTCCACCAGCGACCGAGGCCAGTCGACCACGCGACCGTCTCACTGGCCCACAACAGCCCCGCCCCGGCCACCTACGGGATCCGCTGGAGCTACTGACAGGCACACCCGTCGACCGTCCTACCAGAGCCGCCGATCCTCACCCCGACCGACACGTCGGGCATGGCATGCGGCTGTCTTGGCCCTGCCAGCGGCATGGCGATGCCGCAGTCGAAGATCGGCTTCACGTGCCGCCGCTGCTTTGCGCAGGGCAGTCAGGTCCGTCCGCAGCATCGCGTCGATCGCGACCTTGCACGGCGGCGGCCCTGGCTCTGTCCGGCGGTCGGCCGGAGATCCGGGGTTGGCTGGTGTCGCCGCGTGCCGCTGGCGCCGACGTAGTGACCGCACTCGCCGGCCGGCCGGGCCGGCGATGCAGCCATTGCGGAGGGGTCCAGACGTGGCGCGAGTCGGTAGCGCGAGCCGCGAAGAAAGTCGCCTCGCCGGGGCCGGTGGGTGCCGGCGGGCCTCGCGGCAGTTCGGGGTGGTCGTATTGCTGGCCGGGCTGATCGGTTGCGCCTCGACGGTGCCAGGTTCCACGTCGCCTACCGCATCCCACCGGGCCTCAAGCAAACCGCCAGCCGCCCGGGATTCCCCTGCGGCTGGCGGTCGGGCGGTCGATCAAAGGCAGGTGCAGTCGGCATACCAGCGGTTCTGGCAGATCGCGCAACATGTTGACCAGCAGCCGTCCGGCCAGTGGCGACCCCTTCTGGGCATGGTGGCCGCGGAGCCGTTGCTGACGCGGCTCATCGACGGTCTACAGGCACGCATCCGCGCGGGCTACCGGCAGTATGGCGACGTCACACCCCATGTCCAGGTGATCGAGGTCCACGGCGGCCGCGCATCCGTGCTGGATTGCCAGGACGCCAGCCGGGCCGGCGAGGTCGACATCGCCACTGGGCTGCCCACCAACCTCGGCCGCGCCCGCACCCCGGTCGCGGCCACTCTCATCCAGGGGAGCGAGGGTCGCTGGCGGGTCAGCGATGCCCGCTACCTCGACGAAGAATGCTGACCCAGCCCGACAAGACCGGCGGATACCGCCTGAACGTGCGGCCGCCAGACAGGAGAACCCGTCCCGTGTCCCGTCTGACCGTCACTCGCGACGTCTCCGTGGTCGCTGCGGCCGCCTCCTTGCTCTGGATCGTGCTGAACGAGGTACGGGAGTACGGGACAGGCCTCCCGCCACAGGCGGCGACAGGGCCAGCGCGCTCCATCGCTAGCACCGCCGATCGCCCGGTGCTCCCGCCGGCGCCACATGGCTGGCTGCAGCCGACCGGCCGGTGGCGGCACCAGGACGCTTGTCGACCTGCCCTCGCCGCTGAGGCCAGCGCATACATCCAGGCCCGCGCCATCGACCCGGCCGGCATGGTCGCGCGTAGCTACGACGATCAGACTGCTCCTCCCTGGTCAGTCGGGCTACGGCACCGCCTCCAGTTACTTCCATGTCACGGCGGACCGCGATGGTGACAGCGGCATCACCGAGCCAGCCCAGGCCGGCCACCGGCACCGCGCGGAGGCAGCTCGACGCGGCTGACGACGAACGACGAGCACGACGAGCGGAGCGGTGCATCCATCCAGTGGGCTGCAACTGACAGTTGCAAACCATAGGTCTACACACTATCGTCGCAACTATCAGATCAGAACCTTGATGCGCCGAGCGGCGTCGATGCCCTGTTGCACCGCTAGACCGCCTGCCTGTGGGCAGTCCGGCGCCCAGCCAGCGGCGAGCGGTGTGACCAGGCGATGAGTTCCTTCTGCGGAGGAGAAGCGATGGCCGAGGTCGCGGTGCTGTCGGCCGAGGTGAAGTGGCCGGGTCTTCCCGCGATGAACGACCCGCCATGGTGGGTGATGGTCGCCATCGCGATGTCGGTCTCGGTGTCGACCGCGGTTCTGTTCGCGGCGGCTGTTCGTCGCTCGCGACGACCCGGCGATGATGTGCCCGGGCGTGCGGGGGAGACCTGGCTGACGCTGGCATCGGCCGGGATCGCGACCGGCGTCGCCGCTACGGGCATGTGGCATGTGTTCGGCGATGCCCTGCAGATGAGCGGGCCAGGCAGGGTGGCGCTGTTCGCGTTCCTGGAGATCGCCCTGTTCACCGAGGCGATTCGGGCGCGTCGGAGCTTGCGCCAGTTCGGATCTGTGGGTGTGGATGGCGCCGCGGTGTGGGCGCTGGCTGCGCTGTCGGCGGTGCTGTCGGCCTTGGACTCGCGCAGTGCGGCGGAGGTGGCGCTGCGGCTGTCGGCGCCCCTCGTGGCCGCGTGGCTGTGGGAGCGGGGCCTGGCCGCCGAGCGCCGGCAAGCGCGGGGCAGCGGCCGGCGGCAGCCGGTGGCGTGGCGGGTCACACCGCAGCGGGTGCTGGTGTGGCTGCGGCTGGCCGAGCCGATCGAGCGTGAGGTCGGGGAGGTCGACCGCGCGCGGCGGGTCGTGCGGCTTGTGCGGGCGGCATGGCGGTATCACACGCTGAGCGGCCTGGGCGCGCGCCGATGGCGGATCCGGTGGGCGGCTGCACGGTTGCGGCGGCAAGCGCTGGCCGCGGGCAGTCACATTCGGCTGGGCTCGGACGAGACGGTCCGCGACCAGGTTCGCGTACATCTGGCGGCGCTGTACCAGGTGCAGGCCGGCACCGCCCCGACGGCGCTAGACGACCTCGCACCCTGGTCCACACAACACCCCCGGTTGGACGCTGCCGAGCAGGAGGTCGCTCGGCTGAGCGAGGAACTCGCGGCCGCCCAGACACGGACCGCGGAACTGGAGGCGAGCTGCAGCCGTCTGGATGCCGAGTTGGCGGCGGTCAAGGAGCAGGCAGAGCGGGATCGGACCGCGAGCCGGCGGACCGACGACGAGCTGCGCGCCCGGCTGGGACGTGCCCATCAGGAACGGGCCGCCGCCTTGGAACGCCTCGAACAAGCCAAGGAGCGCGCCACAGCCGCCGAGACCCGGGCGAGCACCTCATCGCCAGCCGGCCGGGACGCCGCCACGGATCCGTTGCTGCCGGTCGCCCGGACCATCGCCGGTGAGTTGGCGACCGCTGGCGCGGAGCTGAGCAAACGCACGCTGACCGACGAGCTGCGCAAGCTGGGCCACTCATGCGGCTCGGATCGGGCGCTGCGGCTGCTCGCCGCCCTGCGCGGTGGGGACGCACCGGAGGCCGCGGCGTGACCACGGCAGCCCTGCTCGACATGCCGCCGCTGGCCGGGCGTCTCCACACCGGCCCAGCAGGCGCCGACGGTGTCGCGACAGCGCCGGCGCCGGCACGTAGTGACCGCCGGCGGCCAACCGTCGACCCGCCGCCAAGGCATGGTCCACAACGGACGGACAGAGAGGAAACCCGCGCCGTGAGCGTCAAAATGACCACCTCGGCCGGCCCACGCGACGAGCTGCTCACCGTCCTGCAGTTCTGCGAAGAGCTCGGCGTGGAGAAGTCGACCTACTACCGGTGGCGTCAGCTCGGCCGCGGCCCCCGGACGTTCAAGCTGCCCAATGGCCAGGTCCGGATCCGCCGCAGCGCGCTGGAAACCTGGCTCGAGGAGCTGGAGGGCGTCGCCCGGTGAGGACCTACAGCGTCCGGATCTCCAACCTCGGCGTCAACAGCGCCGGCAACGCCGAAGTCCGCTGGCGGACCGACAAGCGCCCACACTCCCGCTCGTTCAAGTCCAAGCCACTCGCGGACTCCTTCCGGGCCGAACTGCTCACCGCCGTCCGCGCCGGCGAGGCGTTCGACGTCGCCAGCGGCCTACCCGACAGCATGCTGCGCAAGCAGCGGACCGGGCCGAGCTGGTTCGAGCACGCCGTGGCCTACGTCGACCGCAAGTGGCGCCGGCTCGCACCGAACTCCCGCACATCCATCGCGGACGCACTAGCCACCATCACCCCCGCGCTGGTCGGGCCTACCCGAGGAGCGCCGCCAAAGCACCTTCGAGACGCGTTGTACCGATGGGCTTTCAACCCCAGCAGACCGGCCGACGACCGGCCCCCCGAGGTCCGTGCCGCGCTGGAGTGGATCAGCAAGGCCTCGCTGCCGCTGGCCGCTCTCGGTGAGGACGGCGACATCGTCACCCGCGCTCTGGACGCCCTCGCGGTCAAGATGAACGGCCAGCCCGCCGCAGCCAACACCGTGAGACGTAAGCGCGCCGTCCTGTACAACGTGCTGCGCTACGCCGTCGAGCGCAAGCACCTGACAGCCAACCCGATGGACCAGGTGCAGTGGACGCTGCCCAGAACCGTCGAGGAGGTCGACCGCCGAGTCGTCGCCAACCCTGCCCAAGTACGCCGCCTGCTGGCCGCCGTCGAAGCCTACGGAACAGACCCCGACCAGCCGAACCAGAGACGAGGCCGCCGCGGGATCGGCCCGCTGCGGCAGCGCGGCCGCCACCTCAAGGCGTTCTTCGGCCTCCTGTACTTCGGCGCCCTGCGGCCAGCCGAAGCGGTCGCCCTGACCAAGGACGACTGCACCCTGCCCAAGCCAGCCCTGCTCTGCCGCGCCTGCCGGACCACCAGCCCAGCACCCGACGGCCCGGACACGCAACACCGCAGGCGGCACACCAGCTGCCCGGCCTGCGCCAGCACCGACACCATCATCCAGCAGCCCTGGGGCCAACTGATCCTCGCCAGGTCGATGCCCCGAGTCGGCAAGACCTGGACCAACAGTGGCCGGCCGCACGAGCGACGCGAACTCAAGCACCGGGCCAAGCAAGCCGTCCGCGACGTGCCGATCCCACCAGAGCTCGTCAGCCTGCTACGCGCGCACATCGACGAATTCGGCGTGGCCGACGACGGCCGGCTCTTCCGGTCATCCCGCGGTGGCTTCGTGCAGGAGAGCGAGTACGGCGAACTGTGGGCCGCCGCCCGCGCCGCGGCACTCACCACCCAGCAGGCCGGATCCCCGCTCGCCGGCCGCCCCTACGATCTCCGCCACGCCGGCATCAGCCTCTGGCTCCGCTCCCGGGTCGACGTAACCGAAGTCGCCCGCCGCGCTGGACACACCGTCGACGTCCTCCTGCGCGTCTACGCCGGCATCCTGCACGGAATCGAGACCGAAGCAAACCAGCGCATCGAAGACGCCCTCACCGACCAAGAGAACCCCGAGAACGACGAGGAATAGGGCTACAAGCCGGCCTGCCGAACCAGGAAGATGCAGCGGTCGATCACGCAAGGACCGGTGGGCCGGATGATGACCAGCCGCCGCCGGAGCGCCGGTCCGGCGATGGACTCCGCGACATCCCGAGGCAACCGGCCACCAGCGCCCGACCGGTGTCCACCTTCCAGTGAGGTGTGTGGCCGTCACACGCAGCGTGTACGTTTTGTGCGACAGCCGGAGGCTCCCCCCGTGGCCTCCGGCTGTCCACATGCTTCGGGTTGCCGGCCTGGCTCTCACGGCCGCACTTGGCCCCATTTCGTGTCGACAAGGATTGACCCAACCTGGACCCACCCCGCCGTCCGTCGTGCATAGGGTCCCGATTACACACGGTGACACGAGCCACGGCTCCGGGCGTGTCCCCGCTGGTTCTTGACACGGTGTCGTCCATGCGACTCTAGCCGAGAGTCGTACTGGGATCCCGGCGCTTTCGATCAGACTGGACTGGCGGCGGGGCGATGACCGAGCCCGTAACCAACTCGACCGCCACCCCAACTACATCCTCGCCGCCTACATGGCCTCCGGCACCTAATCCACCGGCAGTCTCCAACATCCGGTCATCACACGACCGTGCCGATGAGCAGCTGTCGGATCCATGCGTCCACGTTCGATCTGTCGGACTATCAGGCCCGAGACGGTGCACCACCACCGAGAGGTCATACTAGGGGGTATACAACGGATTGGCCGATTCAACACTGCAACTGATCGACGATGATCACCTTGTTCTCTACCCTGCCATACATGAATGCACACGTGACGCTAGCGGCCGGCGAGGACACCGAGGACGAGGTCCGATCGCTGTACCGGTGGTTGAAGGACGGCGACTACGAGGATCTCACCGTCGACCTCGTGCCGGGTATCCTGCCCGAAGACGCGATGGGGCCGGTGACCGACACCGTCGCCGTCGCCTTCGGTGGCGGCAGCGCGCTGGCAACCATCGCGACGTCGCTGTTCAACTGGCTGCGTCACCGCCGTTCGGATGTGCACCTGTCGATTCGAAACCAGAGGGGCGACACGCTCGAGCTCGACGCCACGGGTGTCGCGTCCGCCGACGAGTTCACCCGCGCGGTCGTACAGTTCCTGGGCGGTGACGGCAATGCGCCTGCCGCACGCTGAGCTATCGCGGGTGGTGATCATCGGCGCGAGCACGTACGACCCCGGGTCGGGCCTGTCCGAGCTCCCTCTTGTCGCGAACAACTGCAAAGCCCTCGCTGCGGTCCTAACCGATCCGGTCACCGGAGGGTTCGCGGCGCAGCACTGCCAGGTCGTGCTGGACCCGGAGTCCCTCATCGAATGTGGCCGGGCCATCGACGTGGCGGTCTCCTCGGCCAGCGACGTCCTGTTCATCTACTACGCCGGGCACGGGCTCGTCGATCACGACAATCGCCTGCATCTCTCCGTGAAAACGTCCATCTCAGATCTCGACCTGCTCGGTTACTCCTCGATCGACTACAACGTGCTGCGCACACACATCATGAACAGCAAGGCGCGAGTCAAGATCGTGCTACTCGACTGCTGCTTCTCGGGACGCGCGGTGGCGGCGCTGGCGGCCGAACAGAAGTCGGTCGGGGCTATGGCCGACGTTCGGGGCGCGTACGTGCTTACGTCGACCACCGCGACCCACACGGCCCGAGCTGTCGGCGACGCAGGCTATACGGCCTTCACCGGGGACCTGCTGCGCCTACTGATCAACGGGCTGGCCGGTGGCGGCGAATTCCTGACGCTCCCGTCGCTTTACGACCGCCTCGCTGATGCTGCCACCGCGGAGGGGCGGCCCCGTCCGCAGCAGATGCTGACCAACTCGGCCCCCCACCTCGCGGTGGTCCGCAACCGCCACGATCTCGGTCCAATGAGCGAGACCTGGTTGGACAACCCAGAGGTTCCGCGCGCCGACGACCGTGTCGATCCGAATCCCGCGCCCTGGTGGCAGCGGGGCTTCCGTATCGGCCCATTGCGGACGCCGTTGATCGTGCTAGAAGGGGACGGCCAGCAGCCGATCCTCGAAGAGAACATCCACGTCAGGCTGGAGCATCGCGACGTGCGACTGCCGCCCGAGATCGCGCGTTGGCGAGACGAGGTTGCGGCCGAGCAGGAGGCGAACAACGCCGCTGGCCGCCCGTTCCGGTGGAACGGGGTCAACTACGCGATCAGCTCGTTCGTCGTGAGCCGTCTCGGCGTGGACGAACTGCCCGCCATCGACCTAAGCCTGCAGAACGCCGACTACTACACCTTCCTGGCGACACAGCAGTTGGACCGGCCGCTGGCGGACGGCTCGACCGTACGGGAGAAGTACGTCCACGTGCCCGATGTCTGGAGCATCCCGGCGTTCATGTGCTGCAGTTTCGGCCTAAACATCGCCCTTGTAACCGCCGACGACCAGCTCGTCTACGTCCGGCGCAGCGCAATCGTGGGCAACCCGGGACTATGGAACTCTTCCGCTAACGAGGCACTGTCCCGCACGCTCGACGCCCTGGGCCGTACCCCTCCCAACCTCTACCAGGTGGCACGCCGCGGCGTCGCCGAGGAGCTTTCAGTCGAGCCGCACGAGTACGAGCTGGAGATGCTCGCCTTTCACATCGACGCCGACACGTGCCAATGGGGTGCCTGCCTCGTCGCGTTCTGCCACCTGCTCACCGCGGATGAGCTCGCGCAACGGCTGTCTCGCGGCGCGCCGGACAAATGGGAGCACGACGAGATTGACTTCTCGCCGTTCGCGCCCGAGTCCGTCATCCGATACCTCCTCCGTGACGACCGGATCGGCCGGTGGGGCGCCGCGGCGCCCGCCTTGTTCTACATATCGCTAATCAGGCGCTACGGCAAGTCGCGGGTCGAGCGAGCCGCCGGCGCCGTGCTAGCCAGCATGCCGCAGAGCCATTGACCCGACTTGGGCCATTTAGTGCGTGCCGTGGATGGCGTCGAGTGCGGCTTGAAGCTCGGTGGGGAGGGGGTCGGCGGCTGTGATGGTGTGGTCGCCAGCTTGGATGGTGATGGTGCGGTAGCGGCGGGTGGTGGTGACGAACTTGCGGGTCGACCAGCCGGTGGTGTTCTCGATCCAGCGGCTGAGGGCGAGGGCGGCGAACACGATGGTCAGGTGGGCCTCGATGGACTCGCGGGTGTGGTGGTAGATGGGTCGGGCGGCGAGGTCGGTCTTGCTCATCCGGAAGCTGTGCTCGACGTTGAGCAGGCGGCTGTAGGCGGCGATGACCTGCTGGGGGTCGGGGTTGGGCAGGTTGGTGACGTAGCCCTTGATCCCGGCCAGGGCGCGGTTCTTGGTCTCCAGTGCCCGGTCGACGGTCTTGGTGGCGCCGGTCAGGCGTACGTAGCGGTTCCGCTTGACCGGGGTCTTGCCGGCGACGGCGTTTTCAGCTTTGGTGACCTGCTGGTCGATCCCGCGCAGGGTGCGGCGGGCCCGGTCGGCGCGGTAGGAGTAGATGAAGGTGTGGTCGCGCCGCTTGTCGGCCGGGCCGGCGGGCCAGGGCTGGACGAACACCTGCCCGTCACCGATCTGCTCGCCGGGATGGGCCTTGCGCCACTGGCCGACGACATAGGGGATGTCGGGCAGGCGAGCGCCGAGGATGAACGACAGCCCGGCCGCCTCGATGCCACGCTTGTTCGCCTCCGACACCATGCCGGCATCCGCGACGACGGTCACCTGCGCCAGGTCGTGTTCGGCCAGAAACGCGGTCAGGACCGGGAGCATGGTGGTGGTCTCGGCCTTGTTGCCTTCGAACGCGTGCACCATCAGCGGGAACCCGGCGGCGTCGGTGAGCAGGCCGACGGTGACCTGTGGCTCCAGCCGCCGTTCCTTGCTGAACCCCGGCTCGCGGAACCCGTCGCCGGTGTCGGTCTCGAAGTAGAGCGTGGTCACGTCGTAGAGCAGCAGCGTCGCCGGGCCGAGCCGGACGTGATCGGCGCAGGCACGGGCCAGCCGTGCCCGCCACCGGCCACCAGCAGCATCGACAGGCGCCGCCTCGCTGGCCTCGGCGGTGTCGCCGTCGGCGCCGGCGTAGAGGCGTAGCCGGCGTTTGACCGTCCGGTAGGACGGCGGGTCCATGCCGGCTTCTTCCAGCACCCGCAGGGAGTCCAGCTTGGAAGTCGGCTCGATGATCCGCGCCAGCACCAGCGCCCGGAACACCTCATCGCGCCCGGTCGCCGCGGCGAACCCGAGCGCGTCGTAGCCGCAGGCCAGCGCGTCAAGCAGGTGCCCCATCCGCGAGGACGTGATCGGCAGCGCCGCCCCACCGTTGGCCGGGCCGCCCGGCATCCGCAGGTCCAGCTCGCCCTGCCCGGCGGCCAGCCGCTGGGCGGCAACCGCCTTGAGTAGCTCCAGGTCCGCGTCGGTGTGCGCCGAGCCGATGTGCTCGATGTCGCGCGACCCCCGACGCTGCGAATGCACGATCTGCACCGCCCGCGCCCCCGACGCCGTCCGCACCGTCCGGACATACGCCACAACCCGGCAGCCTAGAACCACCCACTTAGTGCGTGCCCGCCAGGGCGAACCCGCAGGTCACAGACGCGCCAGCCCCCGAATCACCGAACCTTGGCCCAAGTCGGGCCCGCCTTGTTCTACATATCGCTAATCAGGCGCTACGGCAAGTCGCGGGTCGAGCGAGCCGCCGGCGCCGTGCTAGCCAGCATGCCGCAGAGCCATTGAGTTCGTGATCAGCCGTGGGATGGGGCAAGAGGTGGGCGTTGTCCGGAGTGCGTATTCTTCAGCGGCACTGCTGTAGGTCGCTGCTTTCGGCGATGGCACCGGTCAGGAGGACTACGTAGACGGACTTGGTTGCTGCTGCGATGGCCAGTTTCTGTAGTTCGCTGGTGGAGGTCGCGGGGATGACGACGGAGATGGTTAGTGAGTCTTGGCTGGTGGCTGTCCTGGATGCGCTGATGTAGGCGCGGTCGATGAGGACGCTGCCGGGTGAGAGTCCCTTGTTGCGTAGGTCGGCGCCGCCGACGCCTTGGGGGACGTAGAGCAGGCGCACGATGTCGCCTCGGTGTAGGCCTTCGGCGGGGTATTGGCTGTCGGCCAGCTGGATGGGTGCGCTGGCGCAGTTGGTTCCGGGCAGGGCGGCTCGGGTGACCATGGTTGCGGTCAGGGTGGAGCCGGCAGCGAGCGCGTACTTCGCGTGGTAGCCCTCGGTGACCAGTCGGTGCGCGGCGGTCCAGGGCATCGGGGTGGCGATGCCGGACGGTGAGATCGCGGCGACCTGGCCTTCCTCGATGTCCGCGGTGGTGAACTGGTCACCGGGTCGCATCTCGTGTTTGACGATGATCGCGCTCTGCTTGTGGCCGCTGTCGAGGACGAGGAAGGCCGACAGCGCGGCGCCGCCGAGGACCATGACGATGGCGAGCGCGGCCAGGCCGGGCCGTCGGCGGCGGGTGGGCACCGGAACCCGCTCGGTCCCTGCGGTGGGCGGCGGGTATGCCGGCGTTCGCCGGTCGCCGGTCGCGCGTGTCTCGGACGGCCGGCCGTCGGCGAGGTGGGTCATGCTCTACCCCCGTGGTTCCCGTGGTCCGCGGCCGTGGTCTGGCGATCCTGCTGGCTGGGCCGCGACTCGGACATCGCGGTCGAGATCATACGGCCTGGCCGGTGGCCGGCTCATCGCGGGTGTAGCACGGTTGATAGCCTGCCTGCCGCCGGAGGGACGGGTCGGGTCTACGGGGGAGGCAGTC
The DNA here is from genome assembly GCA_963714145.1 of uncultured Actinomycetota bacterium. Classification (GTDB taxonomy): domain Bacteria; phylum Actinomycetota; class Actinomycetes; order Mycobacteriales; family CADCTP01; genus JBBWZH01. The sequence continues at coordinate 8,401,723 of OY970235.1, forward strand.
GATGGCAGGTCGCCGGCGTCATCGCGCCGCCAGCTTGGCGATCACGGTCATGGTCGTGGCCGCCACCGCGGCAGCAGCCAGCGTCAGCGCAGCCGCCCCCGCATCCGCGCCGGCCTCGGCCGGCACCCTGACGACGGTGACGGTTCTCGCAGCCCCAGCAGGGCCGCTCAGCGCCGGCACCGCCGCCGCTCCGGACTCCCCGCCGGACCCGCCCGGTGCCGTGACCACGATTACGGTCAGCGGGAACGACAACCCGACTGTCCTGCCCTGGCACCCGCCGCAGGCGAAAGGCGGCCCTGACAGCTACAAGATTCAGCTGTTCGGCGACGTCGGCGCTGGCAACCTGTCGCTGGCCGGTGGCCTGCGTCAGGCGCAGATGTGCTTCTGGCGGCCGAACCTGCGCGACGGCCCGGTCCCGGACTCGACGCTGCGCCGGATCGCCGCCCGCCGCGGCGTGCCGGTGCCCGGCGCCGATGCGCTGCACACCCTGGCCAACCTGGTCGGTGCGCCGGAGTACGAGTGGGATCCCGCGACGTGGTCGGCCGGCGGCATGGCCGAACGGCTGTACGGTGTGCGGGTCGCCTGGCCGAGCGTCACCGACCTGATGGTCCCCCGCCGCGGCAGCGCGCCCCCGACATGGCCGGAGTTGACCTGCGCACGCGGCCCATCGGCCACGCCGTCACCGGCGTACTGGGCGGCAGTCGAAGCGGAGTGGCCACCCGCCAAGGACCGCGACGCTCTGTTTCTCCGCCCTGGACTGCTCGCCGCGGTGGCCTACCAGTTCGTGCACATCAACCGGGCGGCGCCGGCACCGCAACACAGTCCACGCCTGGCCTCGGTGGTCGGACTCCCGACCTGGTTCTGGGTAGACACCGCCGCCTACCCGACCGTCCAGGTGACCGCCACCTACCAAGGCAACCAGGCGACCGTACTGGCCACGCCACGGCTGGTCCTGACCTTCGCCGGCGGACCGGAAGACGGCACGCTGGAGTGCGGGGGCACCGGCACGCCGTACCGGGCCGGCGACGACCCCACCTGCAGCCGCACCTTCCACGCCATGGGGACCTACCGCGTCACCGCGCAGGTGACCTACGACCTGGTCTGGCTGCGCGACAGCGCGCCACAGGAGACCCTGCCAAGCGAGACCAGCCAACCCGCCGTGTTCAACCTGCAGGTCCGCGAAGTTCAAGTCCTGGGCCGGTAACAACGACAGCACGCACCGCCCAGCCATCGGTCATCGCCCGGCTCGCAGACGAGTTCGGTGCTCGTCCGGGCCCACGGGCCAGGCAGTGCGCCGACACGGTAGCTCCTTCCTGCCGGTAGAGCACCTGCTCCACAACCAATCACGGCGGCATCGAGCCAGCTGCCGGTTCGGCGACCAGACAGGACGGCAGCCGCCCTCACCGTCACCCAACGACAGGCGGCTCGGCGACCACGAGCTGGTCCTTCCCCGGCTCCCCCGGCCTCGGTCGGGCCAGCGAATCGTAGGCAGCAGAAAGCGCTACAGTGGCCTGTCGATCACGTCGTCGACGTCTGCTTCTGTAACCACTATGTCGGCGACGGCGTCTTTCCTGACCCGAATCACGTTGCCTATGCCGGCGCCTTTCTTGACGCCGATCAATATGTAGGTCTGTCCCTCGTAGATGAGCGCGACCGGCTTGGTCCGTAGTCCTTCCATGCTCACGCCGGCTTCGGCGAGACAACCCGCGGCGGCGGCGTCCGCGACCACCAGTACGGCTGGCCGGGACGCAAGACCTCCATACTGCACCGGAATATGCGGCAGCGAGAACCTTGCAAAGCTGAACAGGTAAGCCAGTCCTGCCGTGGCCGTCAACGTGGCCAGGCCCACGGCGAGCATTTGCCGTGTCGATCTCGCGGAATCCTGTACACGCGGCCCCTGGATGATACGGAACGCACCCTGGAATGCGGGACTAGCCCTATCGGGCTTGACGACAGCATACAACGCGCGCGTGGCGAACGTCGCCGCCACCGTAGCTGCCGACTGAGTAACCGCCGCCATAACTGGTACGTGATAACTGAGTTGCAGTCCTGGTCCCAACAAGGAGAGGAGAGTCAGAAAAAGCAGCGCGAGCACGCGGGCGAACCAATTGATACTCCGCCAACGCCCAAGTACCACGAAGATTTGCAGCATCCCGGCTATCGCCGCCGGGAAGAAGAGGGCCACGACACCGCTGAACACCAAGCGTGGCCGCAACAGATCAAAGTCGGCCACCTTGTACTCTAGTAAATATGAATTGGTTACAAACACTCCAACAACATACGATATAGCAGTCGCGGCGGCCAGAATCTTCGCTACGCCCGCGAGCTCAACCCCCTCGGTGCTCGACATTCCGGCGCCAGGAACGGCCGGCCGGTCGCCAAGTCCATCACCACGTGTCTCCATCCCCGCCCTCATCCGGACGAGAGACAATGTGAGTCGCTTCCATCAGGCACGGGCGCGAAATCTAGCGAACGCCCTAACCGGCAGGCCCCGACGAGAGTCAGGTGACGCCAGCTATACCGGATCCCCACGCGGAGCCAGGTACCGACCCAACAAGCGACCCGGGCGCGCCCGTCCCCACCTACAAGAGCAACCCGTAGCAGTTGTTGGGCATCGTCGGGTTGGCTAGGGTTTCCAGACTTTGAAGCTGATCGTCAGAGTCTGCAGTGCGCCGTCGGGGTCCGTGTCGATGGTGTCGATTTCGACTAGGACAGTTGCGTCGAGGTCGGTTTTGACGCAGAACGTGGATCCGACGGCGAGGTCGCGGGTCGAGACGCGGCTCACTAGGCGTGCCGGGTCGGCGCTGAATGTGGCATTGCATGAGCTGACGTCGAGGGGGCTGTCGGGGTTCGGTGCGATGATGTTCGGTCTGCTGTTCGCGTTGTGTATTCCTTCTTCGTCGAGGATGAGGTCGGCAAGTTCTCCGCATCGGGATGGGCCGAGCCGGGGGTGCTGGTTTCCCCAGCCCGGGCAGGCAGTGTCGAGGTCGACCTTGTCCTGGTCGTTGGTGTCGATGAAGGAGGAGCGCGTGAGGGCGTAGTTTTCTCTGGCGAGGTCGAGGGTCGCCGCCGGTCCCCGGCCAGTGTTCCTTGCGGTTGTCACGGAGCTGGTTGGCGAGAGGTTTATGGCAATGCCGATCAGGGCTGCTACCGCCGAAGTTTGGATCGCGATGACGACGAGGTTTCGGCGGTTCCAGGGGTGGTGAGCTGCTAGTCGTAGGGCGAGATTCAGCCCGACGATGCTTGAGCCGAGCACTAGTGCCCAGGTCAGCCTCGCAGCCCGGGTGTCGGCAGCAACGAGGGTAGTCACAACGGCCGCGATCACGCCGAAGATTTGGGCGGCTTCCGCTGTGCGGGTCAGTCCGCTGGGGTGCGTTGCGGCATTGGTTCGCCCCGCTTGCTCGTGTGGGCTTTTAGTGGTGGTCGGGAAGTCTCTTGGCTGACGCTCAGCCATGGGGTGGCGCTCCTTGGGATGGTGGTTGGCCTCGGCGAGGTTCAGGCCTGCGGGTGGCTGAGCCGTGCGGCCAGCAGGACGATCGCTGTGACGGTGAACAGCAGGCTGAGGGCGCCGAGTACGGCGAGGTCGTTGATCCACTGTCCGTGGGTGTGATCCCACAGGGCGTCTGGCGGTGTTGCCGGTGATATGGCGCGCAGGTCGACGGAGGAGGCGGTGGCGGCGAATCCCCAACGGGCGGGTAGGAGCCAGGCGGCCGCCTGCAGCGGCCATGGCTTCGAGGCCAGGTCGGACATTCCTCCGCTGAGGGCGACCTGCGCGATCGCGGCGGCGGTGGCGAGCGCGACGGCTTGTTCGAGGCGGCGTGCGAGCACCGAGATCAGCAGTCCGGCCGACATCGCGGCAATGCTCGTCGCGGCCAGGTCGATGAACAGGTCAGGCACCGGGCCGAGCGCCGCGGCGTGTACCGGGGCGGGGCGGATGACGACGAAGACGACGGTGATGACCAGGGCCTGCACGGCGGCGATGCAGGCGAACACAAGCCACTTCGACAGCACGACTGAAGCGGTGACGGTTCCGGTCCGGTGTTCCCGTTTGATGGGGGCGTACTCGGCGGTGATGTCGCTGTAGGTGAGAGCCTGCCCGCTGAGCATGCAGAGGGTGATGAGCAGGCTTACCGCAGCCCCGCTGGAGGCCGTGGTGAGGTGGCTGGGGCCGAGTCCGTCGGTGCCGCTGACCAGTCCCGCGAGCCACGCACCGGCGGCGGCGACCAGGATCGGCATGGCCACGACGGCAGCGGCTTGTGTCTTCTTCCATCTGTTTGGTGCGTGGCGCACGGGCGCTCGGGTCAGGGCGAGCGCGATCTGACGGTGCACTAGGACGGCGAGTTGGCGGCCGAACCGGGCGTGAGGTCGTCGTTGGGTCGGCTCGGACTGTGGCCCGTGTTGGGCTTGCTGGCGCAGCGCTTGGGCCTGTTGCCGCGCGAGCGACGCTGCGGGGCTGTTGCGGTAGGTCAGCGCGTCCTTGGCCGCGGTCGGCTCGTGTGCCAGACGGCCCATGAGTTCGGCGTAGTCGGAGGCGGCCAGGTCAGCCAGGACGTCGGACGGCGGGCCGGAGTAGACCGGCTGCCCGCCCGTGGAGACCACGAGGACTTGGTCGGCAAGGGTGAGGTGGTCGGTCGAGTGGGTGATGACCACGACGGTGCGGTCGTCTCGGGCCAGCGTTCGCAGCAGTGCCATGACGTCGCGGTCGGTTGCTGGGTCGAGGCCGGATGTGGGTTCGTCAAGCAGCAGGAGGCGGCGTCCGGTGAGGACCTCCAGCGCGATCGATACCCGTTTGCGTTGGCCGCCCGAGAGCCTGCTGACGAGCGCGTGAAGTTCGTCGGCGATGCCGAGGCGGGTGCAGACGTCAATGACGCGCACGGACCGTCCGGCTTTGCTGTCTCGCGGGCCGCGCAGTCGGTCGGAGAAGGTAAGCAGCTGTTCCACGGTCAGGGTGGTGTAGAGGCTGTCGTCCTGTGGGACGAAGCCGAGTTCGGTCCGGACCTGCGCGCTGTGGGTACGCAGGTTCATGGCGCGGAAGTAGAGCGACCCGCTGGCTGTCGGCAACTCGCCGAGTAGTGCTGCCAGTAGGGAGCTCTTGCCTGACCCGGAGGGGCCGAGTACTGCGAGCACCGTGTTTGACCGTTGGCTGAACGACATGTGTGTCAGCCGGGCTTTGCCGAGATCGGTGACGGCATCGAGGTCGGCGACGACGAGATCCCATGGCCCGAGGCGGGTCTCTTCGAGCAGGTCGTCGGCGACGAGCCGGTAGTGGTAGTCGCCGATCGTGAACGTGTCACCAGCGTGCAGCGCGGTCCGCCGCAGTGACTTGCCGTCCTGGAAGGTGCCCTCGCCGTGGCCGCTGTCGGACAACCGGTATCCGTCGGCGGTACGCCGGAGGATGGCGTGGACACCGGCGACGCCGTAGGAGTCCGGGATCAGCACGTCTACGTGCCCCGGCCGGCTGCCGAACCGGGTCGTCGTGCCGACCCGGATCATTCGGCGCAGCACCGGCTCGGGTGCCGGTGCGGTGCGCTGCGGCGCCGGATCGGACGAAGGCCGGTTGCCGGTGTCCGGCGGGTCGACCGGCAGCCCGGCCCAGTCCGGGACCTTGGGCCGCCGGCCGTCCATCAGCTCGCTCACCCACGCGCCGTCGGGATGGGACCGGAGCAGCTGGCGTTGGTAGGCCGCCAACCGGCGGTGGGTGTGCTCATACACCCGCCGAACCCGGGTTTGAGCGACGAGCAGCCGCCGGTCGTCGGCGTCGCGTTCGGCGGCCAGTTCGCCACCTGTTGCCGCGAGGCGGCGGCGCGCCTCCTCGACAGCTGTAGCGAACTGGAACCGGCTGCGCGCATGCTCCCGAGAGCGACGGAGGCGGACCATCGCCGGGTTCAGTCGCGTTTCGGCGTACCGGCGGCGGTCCAGTTCCGCCGCGGCCAGGTCCGGCTCGATCGTCGCCAGTTGCCGCTCGGCGAACGTGAGCGCGATCTGGGCTTCCTCGTGCTGGCTGGACGCCCGGGCGCGCGTGCTCGTCGCGGCCGCTTTGCTGGTCTCTAGTCGTAACCGTTCGTGCTCGAAGGCGTCCAATGCCCGACGGATCAGCACCTCACGGTGGGGCGTTGTGGCTATGGCCCGTCGGGGGTCGGGGACGCCCGCCCGGCCATCACGCCAGCCGTGGAACCAGTCCGAGCACCGTGCCAAAAGGCTGTAGCCGGCTCGTGTCACTGCGTGCTCTCAGCCACGCGGGCAGCTGAGAACCGCGATGACCTTGCGGTTCTCAGCGGCCGGCCCGGGAAGCAGAGCCCCACCTGGCCCGAGGTCGGGCACGTAGCCGGCCCAGTCGGTGCCGACCCCGCGGGTCGTGATCCGGTCGGCCGTGATCCCGAGGTCGACCAGGACGTCTCGGACCGCTTCGGCTCGTCGCCGCGACAGGTCCCTGCGCCCCTGCACGGAGCCGACGCTCGCAGTCGCACCGATCAACTCGACGGTCTGCCGGCCGCGGCGCATCACATCGGCGAGTGCCTGGATCGTCGTTCTGGCCGCGGCCTCATCGCGAAAATCGGCCTGGTCCGGCAGGAATCCGACGTTGTTTCGCTCGCTGAACTGGGTCTCACCACAGGGCTGTAGTGCAGGCGGGGCCGCGATCGGTACGACGCTGACTGCCGGTAGATCTGCCACCGACCGACGGGCCGCGGGATCGTCGAGTACCTCGACGCAGCGCGCGCCGCTGGCCTTGGCGATCGCCCGCCAGATCGCAACGAGGTTGTTGCGTTGCCGGGTGTTCAGCTCCGGCTGCGGGTCGGCGGTGTTGCCGAGCCCGGCGAGGACGACACTGCGGCCGTGTAGGTCGGGTAGTGCCTTCTGCTGCTTCAGGTCTGTGACGACCTCGTCGGGCTCGGCTTCAAGCAGGGCGCCGTCACCGTCCTGGAACCGCAGCGGTGGCATTGTCTGAAGTCCGGAGTCCAGTAACACGAGGTTGCCGCCGGGTGGCGTGGCTCGGGCGGCCTCGCTCAGCGCGGCTAGTGGATCCGCCTCACGGGTCGCCGCTCTCGTCTTGGTCGCGAACGCGGTCTGGAGTTGCTGGAGGAAGACAGTGAAGTCGTCGTGCCGGGCTTGCTCGTTTCCGGCCTGGGACCGGAAGGTGTCGGTGAAGGTCATCTCGGGCTCGCCATCGACCCGGATGAAAGTCACCTTCTGGCCCGCCCAGGCGGTGTCTCGTAGCAGGGCAGCGGTCGCGTCAGGCAGGACAGGCACCGCGCTGTTGGATCGGGCTCCCACCGCGACGGCCAGCGGCGTGCTCGCGGCGTCCGCGCACTGCAGACGAGTCGGCGGTGGGCGCGTGGCGGCATGGCAGCCGGCTAGGAGCAGGAGGCCGACGCAGCCTGAGACGCTGGCCCTGGCGAGCCGGATGGGCAGGGATGGGCGGGTCATGACCGGGCTCCGGGGATCGGGGACGTCGTGGTCGGGGCTTGCCCGGTGAACCGGGAGCCGTTCGGGGATGGCTGGCCGCCGGGTCGGTCGAACAAGGCGTCGGTGACAGCGGGATCCTGCGCGCGCTGGGCGACGAGGACTCGCGCGTACTGCTTGAGGTCTTCAGCGAATGCCCGTCGCCGCTGCTGCTCGACGTCGCGGGCCGTTGCCGCGTTCTGCCCGGCGACGAGCTGCATACGCTGATACGCCGCCGCACCCGTGTAGGCGCCGGCAGACGCGGCGGCCTGTTCGGTCGCCCGGCGGTAAGCCCGTAGCGCCCTGACATAGGCGACCCGGACGGGGTTGCTTGTCAGATAGCCACCGACGGCGGCGACCACGCCGGTGGCCAGGTAGAGCGCCAGGAACAGCGCTGCGCTGGGCAGCACGCTGGACAGATCCGGCTCGGCCGCGGTAGCTGGCAACGCGTCAGCCGAGAAGTCAGGCACGGCCCCGGTCAGCGGCTCACTGCGGACCACAAGCCGTACCCAGAAAGCGACAAGCCCCAGGCCGACCCAGACGGCCAGACACGTCCAGGCAGCCAAGTGCCGCCCCGACCGTTCTCCGACAGCGCGACCACGGAGGAAGCTGCCGGCCAGGTGCGCCAGGCAGAGGACCGTTGCCGTGAAACCCACGACGACCATCAGGACGACGCGCTGCGACTGCCGTCGCATGACCAACTCGATCACCTGCAGGAACGCGCCCACATCCGCGGATGCCGCCAACAGCAGGACGGGCAGCTGAAGGTAAGCGCCACGAGAACGGCCAGCCAACAGCACCGCGTTGCCGTAGACGCCGGCATCGGCCGCGGCGCCGTCGGTCAGGTCCGTGCCGTGGCCGGCCATCCTGCTGTCGTTCTGCGGCGCGGTGCTAGGAGCGTCGGTCATGCCGACTCACGCCTGCCCACCGTTGACGGTGCCCGTCCGGTGGCATCGGCGAGCGCCGCGGCAAGCACGAACTCGGCCTGGGCGAGCCGCCGCTGGTCATGGCCGCGCAGCACGTGATGCTGAGCCAGCGAGGCGGCCGCACCGTCGGCCCGGTAGGCCGCCCCTGCCTGGTATGCGGCGAACTGAAGGTCGACGTCACCGGCCCAGCGGTCGGCCCAGCGGTCGATGAGGCCGTCCAAGATGTGGCCGGTCGCCTCGTCGACCGCATGGGGCGCCAGACCAGCAACGATATGTTCGATCTCCCGACGGGCCGCTGCCTCGTCCAGCGGCGCCGGTGTGAACGGCACGATCTCGTGCTCGGCCGCCCGACGGCCAGTCCGGACGGGCAGGCCGCCCAGCGCTGCAACGCGGCGGTCCCGCCGGGGACGCCACCATGCCATCACCAGTCTCCTCACTCTCTGCCCATAGGTTCCGGCGCGACGTCGGTCTCACGCGCCCATGCCGGCAGCGCCGGCCCGGCGGAATTGATCCGGCCGTTCAGCAGCGGCCCGTGCGGATGCGCCCGCAGCAGTTGCCGCCAGTACACGGCGACCCTGCGGCAGGCGTGCTCGTACTCGCGACGCGCCCGCATCCGGGCCACGGCGGCCTGGCGCGCAACCGCGTCTCGCAACACCGCGGCCACCCGTTCGCTCTCGCTGAGCCGGCGCGCCGCGTCCAGGTACTCCACCTCCGCCTTCACCCAGCTCCGCTCGTGGTCAGCCAACCGCCGGGCCCGCACGAGCGACTCCGGATACCCCGCCTCGGCCAGCCGCCGTTCGCGAAGCCAACCCACGGGTGCGGGCTCGGTGCGATCCTCAAGACGCTGGCGGAGATCGGCGGCCTGCGCAGCCAGCGGCGCCGCTATCGCCTCGGCCTGCCGGAGCTGCTCGAGCAGCGCCGCCCGCCGGTATTCACCGGCCTCCCACTCCGCTGCCATCTGCTCGTTGGCCAGCCGCCGCAACTCCTCCAGACGCGGCGTACCGAGCAGGCCGGACCCGTCCTCGGCCCCGCCACCGTCAGCCGGCGCGGCGCCGGCCTCTCCAGCCGCCGCCGTCTCAGTACGGGCGACCTCGGCTCCAGCGGTCGCTGGCGCTGGCGGGAGTCCCCGGCGCCCATCCCGACGGCCGTGGTACATGTCAGTCAGCCGATCCATCAGCCGGTACCGCACCGGCCTCGCGGGTGCCGCCAACCACTCGCGAATCTCCCCGTTCACAACGGACTCTGTCGCAGCCGGCTCGGGATCCACCCCGGCCGGCGGCCCAGCCGCTGCGGCCATCCACGCCCCACCGCCAACCCTGCGTCAGATTCGTCTAGTCGCGACCAGCGTCCGAACCGCGCGCCCACCGAGCACCGCCGCCGGCCGGCTCTGCAACCGAGGAGGACCCGGTCGTCAACGCCGCGGCGCCGGCCAGATCAGCTCGATGCGGGACGCCTCTCGGATAACCACACGGTCAGCTCCCGGCGCCGTGCCCACCATGCGACGGCTCCACGTCGCGCGAGCCGCTCCCAGGCTGATCTGACTACCAGTGCCACTGCCGCCCCTGTCGCCTCACTCTGAACTGCCCGGATCACGATGCCGGGATGGCGAAGAGTGACCGTCTCCGCTGACCGGCAGCAACCGGGCAGAACCTCGCTTGGACGCAAAACCCACGTTGTCCTGCGCATTTGCACGATCGGGCGATTGATGATCATTGGACGTGATCGACAACTACTACGGCGTGTCAGCATTGCGATAGAGGCATCGAGTCGTCGATGATCCTCTCCGTGGCCCGCAGCACCGGTGGCAAGTCGCCGGCCCAACCGCGGCCCGCTGATGAGCTGTGGGGGCGCCTGAAAGCACTGCGTTCACGCAAGGACGATCCCAGCTACAAAACGATGGCCAAGGGCACCGGACTGCCCCACAGCACCCTGCACAACTGGTTCACCAAGCACGTCATCCCCGAATGGGTCCCCTTCGTAAGACTGCTGAAATACTTCAAGCAGGACCCTCGACGGTGGACGACCCTCTATGCCGACGCCAAGAACAACGGCCGCCCCTCAACGCGGCCGGGCAAGGGTCAGGCCGCGAGCCAGCGGACGCCGAACCCTCCCGCGCAACTTCCGGCTGGCATGTCCGGGTTCGCGGGCCGCGGCACCGAACTCGCCCACCTCGGCAAGATCATCAGTGCCGCCGCGGACGAAACGGCCGCTGTCTGCGTATGCGCCCTGTCCGGCACAGCGGGCATAGGAAAGACGACGCTCGCGATCCACTGGTCCCGCCAGGTCACCGACCGCTTCCCCGACGGCCAGCTCTATGTGAATCTGCGCGGCTTCGAGCCAGCCGGACTCACCATGGACCCGGCCGAGGTCATCCGCGGCTTCCTCGACGCGCTGCAGGTCCCACCAGAGAAGATCGCCACCGGCCTGGACACCCGGGCGGCCCAATACCGCAGCCTACTGACCGGTCGACGGATGCTCGTCCTTCTCGACAACGCCCACGACGCCGAACAGGTCCGCCCACTGCTGCCTGCCGCACCGGGATGCCTGGTGGTCGTCACAAGCCGCAACCAACTCACCGGCCTCGTAGCCACGCACGGCGCCCAGCTATTGCCACTCGGACCGCTACCAGCCGGAGAGGCCCGCGAACTCCTGTCCCGACGGCTGGGTCGCGGACGCCTGGACGTCGATCCCGCCGCAACCAAGCAGATCATCACCAGCTGCGCCGGCCTGCCCCTCGCACTGGCCGTCGTAGCTGCCCGCGCCGCGGCACACCCCGGCTTCTCCCTTCGTGACCTCGCCGCGGAGCTCAGCGGACCGGCAGTGGACCTCGACGCACTGTCCGGCGGCGACCCGGCCACCGACGTCAGAACCGCGTTCGCATCGTCCTACCACGCCCTCACCCCCGACGCAGCCCGGCTCTTCCGGATCCTGGGACTACACCCGGGCCCGGATCTCTCGGCACCGGCCGCAGCCAGCTTGGCCGGCGTGCCACAACCGCAAGTACGGCCAGCGCTGGCCGAACTCACCCGCACGCAGCTGATCACCGAGCACCCACCCGGCCGATACACGCTCCACGACCTGCTGCGCGCCTACGCCACCGAACTCGCCACCACCACCGACAGCCAACAGCAGCGGCACGCCGTGACCCACCGCCTGCTGGATCACTACCTGACCACGGCGCACACTGCAGCCCTGCTACTGAACCCGCACCGGCCACCCATCACCCCGGCCCCACACCAGCCCGACGTCTACCCCCAAAACCTTCGCAGCCACGACGAAGCCATGACATGGCTCAGCGCCGAACTTCCCGTCCTGCTCACCGCCGTACAGCTCGCCGCCCGCGCCGGCTTCGACACCCACGCCTGGCAGCTGGCCTGGGCGCTGTCAGAATTCCTCGACCGCCGCGGACTCTGGCACGACTGGATCGCCAGCCAGCTCGCCGCTCTCGACGCCACCAAACGGACCTCCGACCAGACCACACAGGCCCGCATCCACCGCACCCTCGGCATCGCCTACAACAGCGTCGGCCGACCCGACGACGCCCACGTCCACATCACACAGGCCCTCACCATCTACACCCGCCTCGACGATCCGACCGGGCAAGCCGCCGCCCACCACAGCCTCGCCCGCGCCTGCGCCCGTCGCGGCGACCACCGGACCGCCCTCGACCATGCACGCCACGCCGCCGACCTCTACCACGCCGCCGGCCACCGAGGCGGACAAGCGGACGCCCTCAACGCACTGGGCTGGTACCACGCCCAACTCCGCGACTTCGACCAAGCCATCCACCACTGCGAGCGCGCCCTCGCCCTACATCGCCAGGACGGCCACCTCCTCGGCCAAGCCGGCACCCTCGACAGCCTCGGCTACGCACACCACCACCTCAACCACCACCCCGACGCCATCCGGCACTACCAGCGGGCCATCGACATCTACCGCGACGCCGGCGAACGATACGAACAAGCCGCCACCCTGGCCCGCCTTGGCGACACCCACCACGCCGCCGGCAACCCGACCGACGCCCACACCGCCTGGCGCCACGCCCACGACATCCTCAACGAACTCGGCCATCCAGACGCGGAGCACATCGGCGCCAAACTCGACTGAACGACACCGACGCCGGCCCCCCTCTGCGCCCGTACGATCGGTGACCGCCCGCCTGATCGGATTGATCCTTGCCTTAGCGAGCCGTTCCTGCACGGCGGCGTAGCACGCCCGGGTGTGGGTGACCAGTGGCAACGACCTCCACGAGCTGACTACTCCGCATCGCGCGATCCGCAGCCCGCTCGCCACACCACGTCACCTCCGAGCGGGGCATTCCGGACACCTGCGATACCTGACTCCACCATCACGGGAGAGCTGCGCCGCCGTGATCGAGTGGGCGCTGCGGGAGTTGGATACCGCGCGACTGGTCGCCTGGACGCAGGTCGCAAACCTGCGGTCACGGCGGCTGCTGCGACCTTGGGGATGACGGTCATCGACCGGTTCACGAAGTACGGGCACCCGCAGCTGCTCTATGCCATCGCAGCCCGGCGCCGCTGATCATCCGCATGGTCCTGACTCCGCCAAGGCCGGAGGAATCGAGCTCGTCTGGCACTCCTGTGTCGATGCAGCAGGTGAACGCGGCGCCCAAGTCGGCGTTCGTACACCCGTAGGTTTCCTCGGCCAGCTCGCGGGCGGTCGCCTGCGCAACCTGTGGACCTGCTGATTCGATCCGGCCACCGGCCAGCTGCGGCCCGGCCAGCCGACTCCGGCGGCTGGCACGCCGCCGTACAGGCCCTCGGCGCGCCCTCGACCGGCCCACGGCTGCGCCAGGGACCGGCTACCGCGACCGGTGCGCGGACCGGGCGATGCTCGACCCCGATCGGGTGCTGACAGCAACAGGTCGGTCACCTAGTGTCAAAGTTGCCTAATGGAGTGCGGAGGCGTGCAGAGCGGGCGGGCAGCCGTCGGTATCTCGGCACCGAGATGCTGCGGGATTGACTTCTCCGGTGCTTGGCGTTTTCGCCCCTCAGATGAGGAGAGGTTCCTATAAGTTCGAAGGGGTGGAGGTTCTGATGGGCGGGCCTCACGGTGGGTCGGGCGGGGACGAGTTGGCGGCTCTTGGGTTGACCGAGGAGCACCTGCGCGATGCGTTGGTCGCCGCTGAGGATGCGCGGCGTACGGCCACGCCGAACGACGCTCCCAACGCCGCGGGCACGCTCGACTACTTCGCCCGCGTTCGCGCGTTGCGGGACATCCTGATCACGACCCGGGACTGGCGGCGGCTGAACTACAAGCAGTTGCCGCTGGTGGTGAATCCTGATCACACCGTCGCGATCGGGGTGTTGCTCGGTGACGAGCGGACCGGTCAGCAGGGTGCACCGCCGCGCGGGAGGAGGCCGGTCGGCACGGCGAAGGCGGAGCTGATCGGCGCCTGGGGCGCGGAGAAGCCCGCCCAGCTGGCGCTGGCGTGGGAAGACATCGAGGAACCCGGCGAGGAAGCGGTCTTGGACGATACGGAACAGTCCGAGCTGCGCACCTGGTACCTCCTCAGTCGCCGTGTCCCGCTGCGTGGACAAGTCGTGGTCTACAGCGAACTGTCGCTGCCGGAGTCGGTGAACGCCCAAGGGCATGTCGACCGGTGGACCAAGCGGATCCTGCTGCGGAAGCAGGTGTTCGAAGACATCCGCGTTGGCGAGGCCGGCTCCAAACCGCAAGAAGGGGTGGATGTGCCCGTCGAAGAACGGTGACCGCTGCTGCCCAACTCACCGACTGACAAGGACGGCTCGACAATGGTTGCCCCGTCCCGGATCACGCTCGCACGCAAGCGCCGCGCCCTGACCCTCGCGGAGCTGGCCACCCTCGTCGGGGTCAGCATGCAGAGCCTGTCCAACTACGAGAACGGCCGCCAGGTCCCGCAACCAAGCACGCTGCGGCGCCTCGCCGACGCGGTGCGGTTCCCCGCCGCGTTCTTCACCGGACCGGAACTCGACGCCCTGCCGCTAGCCACCGTGTCCTTCCGGGCACCCAGCAAGATCTCAGCCCGCCCACGCGAGGCCTCGCTCGCGGCCGGCCGGCTCGCGGCCGAGATGAGCGCCTGGATCGACAACCGGTTCCGCCTTCCCGCCCCGGACCTGCCCAGCCTCGGCAAACCAGACCCGGAGACCGCCGCCGGCATGGTCCGCGCCCGCTGGGGACTCGGTGAGACACCCGTGACCAACATGGTGCACACGCTGGAGGCCCACGGCGTGCGGGTGTTCGCGGTCGCCGCCGAGCACGGCCACATCGGGCCGTACTCGTTCTGGCATGACGGCACTCCCTTCGTGTTCTTGAACACCGTCAAGACCGCCGAACGGTGCCGCTTCGACGCCGCCCATGAACTCGGCCACCTGACCATGCACGGAGAAAGCAAACCGGTTACCGGTCCGCGGGCAGAGCAGGAAGCGGACGACTTCGCAGCAGCGTTCCTCATGCCCCGCGCCAGCATCATCGGTCACCTGCCCAACACCGTGCTGCTCGACCAGATCCAGCAGGCCCGACACATCTGGAAGGTCGCCGCGCTCACCCTGACCTACCGACTACACGACCTGGGCATGATTTCCGACTGGCGCTACCGGACCGTCTGCGTCGAACTCGGCAGGCGCGGCCACCGCAGGGACTACGGCACCATCCCGCCGGAGACCTCCCAGGTACTCGGCAAGGTCTTCCGCGCGCTGCGCGCGAAGCACATCCGCCCCACCGCCATCGCCCACGACCTGAACATCGCGGCAGCCGAGCTGAACAGCCTCATCCACGGCCTGACCGTCACCGCCCTCGACGGCGGCACCAGCCACCCCACCAACGGCACCCGACCGCCACTTCGCCTAATCCCCGCCCACCGAGCGGCCCGTTGACCGGTCACCCGCCCGGCGGCGCCATCCCCGGCGGTCCGACCGACCCTGATCCGGAAGACCGGCCGAACCCGCGGGACGCGCAGGCTGCCCGTCACCTGGCTGGCCAGGCGATGCACCAGGTGCGGCACGTGTCGGGGCGAGAACCGGTGCGGGAAACGCTTCGCTGGCTCACCCGCGGGAGGCTCGGCCGTCGCAACGGCTGGCCGGTCATCCCCGTACTCGGCTCGGCGTGGCAGGACACAGTCTCCCCGGAGCGGACCGGCTGGCGGTGCCGGGCCGCGTACCTGTTCGACCACGAGGACAGCGACGACGGTCAGGTCTTCGCCGTCGACTACCGGATATGCCGCCGCTGCCGGCTCGGCTGGGTCGAACACCCCTACACCGTGCCGAGGTACGAGCGGTGCGGCCTAGCCTCGGCCGGCCTCGCAGCCCTCCGCGCCGAATACCCCGGGCTGGAATGGCACACCCTCGGCGGACACTTCACCAACTCGCAGCCGTTCTGGGCAGCCGTCGGCGCCAACGTCCCAGGCGGCTACCAGCAACGCCCTATCTGCCAGCACATCACCGCTGGCTGACCCGCGGCGGGGGCTCGCTGAGTCCATACCTGGCCAAGCCGATCGCGGCCGCAGTCGAAAGAAGGCCGCGGCGTCGACGAATGCCTGTGCTACGTCGCCGGCCAGGACGCGTCCTGATCCGTTGTGCCGCCGCGGCGACCTCGAGGCGTGTTCCCTCGGCCGGGAGGACGTCAACTGGCGCGTTGTACGCGACTGGCGCCCTGGTGGTCCCTCGCCATGGGCGGCCACCGACGGCCCGCGGGCGGCCGCGATGAGTGCCGCTTCACCGGACGGCCGGCGCCCACCAGCGTTGAGCGGGTTCGCCGCTGGGCAAGTGCCGCCGGGGTCGGTTGCCGTGGTGCCAAGG
Source organism: uncultured Actinomycetota bacterium (assembly GCA_963714145.1). Taxonomy (GTDB): domain Bacteria; phylum Actinomycetota; class Actinomycetes; order Mycobacteriales; family CADCTP01; genus JBBWZH01. The sequence continues at coordinate 8,417,885 of OY970235.1, forward strand.
CCGACGGTCGAGACAGCGCCTGTCCTTCCGCGCCCGCGGCGTGCCGGTGTACCTGCTGAGCTAGACAGACGGCTGGGACGTGCGCTCGGAGGCGATCGCCTGCACCGGTACCGAAGGCCGCAAGGCGATCCGCACAGCACTACGCGAGCCCGGCGAACCGCGGTCGCGGGTCGGGCTGGGGAGGGCGGGCTTGCCGGCGTGGTCGCCTGGGTTGGCGCGATCCAACACCAGCGCACGCCCCGCTCCAGTGCGGGTGTGGTGGTCAGGCAGCGGGGCCGAGTGGTCGGAGGGTGGCGAGGGCGCGGAGGGCGTCGGCTCGGGAGATGGGTTGGTCGTTGTCCAGGGCGGTGAGTTCGAGTTCGATCCATTCGCGGATGAGGGTGGAGGTGGGTACGCCGCGGGCGGCGGCTGCGGTCTTGAGTCGCTGGTCGAGGTCGAGGGGCAGGCGTAGGGACCGGACGACCATGACGGTGGTGGTGTCGGCGGGGGGTGGTAGGGGTGCGGGTTCGTCGGTGAACTGCAGGTTGTCCAGGAACGGGTCGAGGTCTTCGGCCCGGTCGGGTAGGTCAGTCATGGTCTTCCTCCCATCGGTCGAACTCCGCGGTCTCCGCGGCGGTCATGGCACGGGCGCCGATGATCAGCCAGTCCCAGTCCTCGGTCTGGTGGACCGCGACGATCAGTGGACGCCCGGTCCGGGTGCGTGCCCAGATGCTCAGCACGCGCACGCCGCCGGGGCCGAGGGCGGGCCGTGGCCACCGCCGGTCGGCGGCCAGCGCCTGGAGGACTTCGTGGGGTTCCACTCCCCGTAGCGCGTCCAGTGCCCAGCCGGGCCACACGTACCCCACGAGTCCATACTACGCGCGTATTACTTGCCCGGGTGGTCGGCGCTGCCGGGGCCGGCGGGGGATTGGTCGGCTTCAGGCCGTGTGGTGGTCGGACCGCCTCGCCCGGCCCGCCGCGACGCGTCGGGAGTGACTCACGCACACCGGCCTGCATGGGTGCCGGGTGACTCCGACCCTGCTCGGGCTCTGCAGGGTTGGTAAGCCGCGCAGCTGACGCTGGATGAGCGGACGGCCCCTCCGCGCGGTGGTCCGGGACCGGTCCGGGTTCCGGCGGACCGTGGAGGAGTCGAACACCGGAGTGGTCCGGGACCGGACCGCCGCCGGGGAAACGCGAGCGGAGCTGCTGCCTGCTGCCCCGGAGGCTGCGGGCGCTGTGCGCTGCTGAGGTGGGAGGCGGCTGGTTGCCGCTGCAGCCTCGGGTGTCGTGGCAACGCGGACCCGGGGCCGCCCCGGGCCGGGTGGTCCGGGACCGGCGCCGGGTCGACGGCCAGCCGCGACCCGACCCGACGCGGTCCAAGCAACGGTCCAGCCTCCGGGCGCCGCGGATCACCTGGGGCCGAACCAGCCGTGGGCCGCTCCGCGAAACCCGGCTCGAGGGGCAGCCGGGGGTTGTTCCCGGCGCGAGATTCTGATGGCGTCGGGAGCAAACCCGGCTGACAGCCGGGCGACAACAGAGGGGCAACGCCTCCGAGCAAAGACACCGACCGCGGGCAACAGGAGGCAACGGCCGCGCCCGCTGGCAGTGGGCGCCGCTGTCGCCGGGCTCCCGGCTCACCGTGACCGGAATGTTGGCGCCATCACGCGGGTCCACAGGTGCCCGCGGACGCCGCCCCGGCTGTGTGCCACCGCCGGTCGTCCGGTGGCCGGCGGGCGCCGTCTGTATCGCCGATTGTCGCGACTGGACCGGCGTGGACACGTAGTGCAGCCCAGGCGGCCGGGCATCAGACCTGCCACCAGCGCCGCTGTCCACAACGGACAGACGGGAGAGAACCTCTGATGCCGGTCGTAGCTGCGGCACAGTCCAGCGGTGACAACTCCCGCCCGCCGACCCGCCGTCCATTCCCGACCCGCCGATGCCGTCGGACCGCCGCGGAAGCCGCACAGGTGTCGGCGGAACCCGCATGCCGGACAGCCAGGACACCACGTGTGCGCCGGCGCCCGCACCACCTCTTGCATCCGGCCTCTCGCACCTCGGCATCAGTCACGCCGGGCAAGAGCCACGACGCTACGGACGTCGCCCGCCGAGCCGCAGGCACCGTCACCGTCATCACCAGCTCGACGGTCGGGCGCGCCCCCTCTTTGCCCGTCGCCCCGACAGCAACCCGGCGATCCACGGCGGCTCGTCGGCCACCGCGACCAGTACGACCATCAACGGCAAGGAGTGACAACCAGTGGGACACCACATGACCGCCGCGTGCGAAATACGTGCGATGCCGACCGCTTCCGCTGGCCCGCCGACCCTGAACGTGCAGGTCAGCGACACAATCGCGATACAAACTGGCATGCTCTGTAAAACCGTCGGCTCAGCCTACGTTGGTTCGAATCCAACACCCGCCACCACCAGCGAACACGGCCCCTGACCAGCACGTAAGCGGTCAGGGGCCGTCGCCGTCCCGTCCCACCGTGTCTCACCGTCACCCACCGTCGATCGCCAGTTGTGGGCCACCTGTGGGCCAAGGAAGGGCTGTCGCCGGGCATGGGGACCGGACCTGGTCGGCATTGGACGCCTGCTACGGGGCCGCACGGTGGACAGGGCGTGTTGCTGACCTCGGCGAGCACAAAAGACGTAGGGTCGGAAGCCGTATCGGAGCGGGCGAGGGGAGACCGGCAAGTGCTTCGTTACGACGACTCGCTCTGGCGGGGCGTGTCCGCCAAGAACCCGAGAGCGATCGTCCTCGAACTATGTCGACCGTCGGTCGACTCATATGCTGGCGTATTTGCACGCATTATCGAGGGCTGGGCGGATCGCTATGCGCTACCGCGTGATCTCACAGCGCAACTGACCTCCAGTGTGGATGATCAGTTCTGGGCCGGCTTCTTCCACCTTGAGGCCGGTCGGCTTTTCGTAGAACTCGGATTCGATGTGAACTTCAAAGCGAAGGTCGGTCAGAAGACCCCCGATCTCTTGATCGAGAAGGGTGGCCTGGCGGCTATGGTCGAGGTCTTCACAACGACGCCTTCTGTGATAGATCGAGAAGAGACCGACGCTGTGGAGGAATTGCAATCGTTTCTCCGCGCGCGGCTAGACCTCCCCAACGGAAGCCTCTCATTGTCGCCGAACTTTCCCATGCGCGCGAGGCTTGACCGACCGTCGATGGAGAATCTCGCGTCCGAGGTCGAGCGTTTGGTCGCGGCGGAGGCGTCATCCATTCGACTGTCGGTCAATGGAGTCGGATTTCACGGCTTCTTCATTCCCAAGGGCTCCATCAACCCCGTTGCGGTTTTCGTGGGACCCGCGGGTGCCGGCTTGGATGAGGCGCATCGGATCTATCGCCAGATCGGGGAGAAGGTAAGCCGCTATGCGCCCTATGTCACCGACAAACTAGGGTTTATTATCGTGGCGGCGTCATCGAGTTGGAAGGTTACGAGCTACGGTCTATCGGAAGCCTTGTACGGCGCGGAGCAGATTACGGTAGATCTACGTTCTGGTGAGGCGGGGCCGCCAACGCTGAGTGGCCAAGGGGCCGCTGTTGTCGGCGCCGAGGTCGGATACGAACAGGCGGCGAAGCTGTGGGGAACTCTCTACTTGAAGCGTGGGTTTGTAGACGAATCGAGCCTAACGATACGGCCGGAGGCGGCATTCCTCTACAATCCCTACGCGGATAACGCCCTTCCTCCGGACACGTTTGCTCCTCTGCCCGAACAGCAGGTCGACGGCACTGTCCTTCGTTGGGTGCGCCGCGAGGCGCAACCCCTAGTGCTGAGTTGAGTCAGTGTAGCGCCACTGCCTGTCTCGTCCTCCATACTCCGATACAGGTATCGGCTTGATGTCTTGGGCCATGCGATCTAGATAGAGTCGGCCCTCTAGGTGGTCTATCTCGTGGCCGACAAGACGGGCGATATTGCGATCGAAAGTAGTGATGTGTCGTTCGCCGGTGACGACTTGATGCTCCACTTCGACTGCAAGTGGCCGCGGTACTCTGCCGCGGACGTTGAAAAAACTCCAGCAGCCTTCGTATTGCTCGTCTTCCTCGGCGGACTGGTCGATGATCCGCGGGTTGAGGAGCGTGATGGTTTCGCCATCGGGTGTGCGGACGACTGCGGCGGCTCTACTGATGCCGATCTGTGGTGCGGCGACGCCGAGACCCGTGGTGAAATTGTGGATAGTCAATGCCCGTTCGATCGCGGAATTCAGTTCGACTACGATGCGCCGTGCGTCTTCCGCCTCGGCTGGCAAGTCGAAGGACGTTGCGACCTGCCGCAGGATGGGGTCGCCTTCCTGGACTATGCCGATGGAGACCATCTTGTCGGCGAGTGTTGGTGTGGTCACGTCGGCTGATTGCTCCTCTGCCTGGCGTGCTCGGAAATTCCATTCGAGCCGGTAGCGGGCGTGCAAGGGTGGCGATTCGGTGGCCCAGGAGAACACCCGGGTTCCGTCCTCGTCGTGGCGCTCAATCGCCGTCTGGAATGCGGACGCCTCGGCCGTCATCGAGGTCTCCATGCCCCACACGGCTGGATCGAGTTCGGCCGGGAATACGAGGCGGACGCTCAGCCGCTGGGTGGGCAGCCGTACGGCCCGTTGGAACCATTGACCCCACTGGTCTTCGCGGACGTGGTAGCTGTACTCGATCCAGCTGCACCGGTCGGTCAACTCGACTTCCGATGGCCCATAGCAGCGCGCGTCACCCGGCCGGTACAGCGGACACCGGACGTACCGGCGCCGGCGCCGGCCCCGGCTGATCAGACCATCCGCCCGGCGTGAGCGGTTACGGGCAGCGGCCAAACAGGCTCCTTCATAGGGATTCGGGAGCTGCGACAGGCACGCTTACAGCCGGCCACAGTGCCGAAGCTGGGCATGGGTCACCCGCCCGCCGACACGGACGCGCCTGTCACGACTCAGGGGTTCGGCCAATCGGCGCCGGGAGGTCACCGGCAGGCGTGCTGCGAGGCGGGGGTGACGGCCCGAGGTCACCTGGGGCGGACTCCACGTCGGCGCCTGCCGGGTATTCGAAGATGCCGGTCTCGTCGAGGTGGACCGTGCCACCGTCCGCCGCGCGATCATGCGCATCGACTTCGACCAGAAGCGTCGGGTGGACAGGTCGGCCGGCCGGCGGCGCGGAGCCGGTCACCGTCCTGACGTCTCCGGTCGCCCAACTACATAACCGGGGGCCGGGCAGAGCTCTGCACCAGCGGAGCGGCATCGCCGCATCTGCTTACCTCGACGTCGAGAGTTCGCTGACACCGTGATCCGCCTCGGCTGCCGTCGGTTCGTCCGGTGGTTCGATCGAGATGCGCGGGGTGATCTGGTCCAGCCCGGACGGGTACCACCAGTTGGCGGTGCCGAGCCGGTGCATGATCGCCGGTACCAGCATGGTGCGGACGACGAAGGCGTCGAGGAACACCGCGCTGGCGAGGCCGAGGCCGAGGAGCTTGATCACGAGTCCTTCGCCGAGGATGAACCCGCCGAAGACGGTGATCATGATGAGGCCGGCCGCGGTGATGATGCCGCCGGTCTCTGCCTGGCCGACGGTGACGGCGCGGTGGTTGTCGTGGGTGTGCACCCATTCTTCGTGCATCCGGCTGACCAGGAACACCTGGTAGTCCATGGACAGGCCGAACAGGATGGCGAAGAAGAGCACCGGCAGGAACGCTTCGATCGGGCCGCCCGCGCCGAGGCCGAGGGCGTCACTGAACCAGCCCCATTGGAAGATCGCCACGACGATGCCGAACGAGGCGCCGGCGGCGAGCAGGTTCATCGCCGCGGCGGTGACCGGAATGAGGATGCTGCGGAACGCGACCATGAGGAGCAGGAACGACAGGCCGACCACGGCCAGGATGAAGAACACCATCTTGGCGGAGAGCACCTTGGAGAAGTCGATGAACACCGCGGTGGTGCCGTAGACGTAGATTTTCGTGTCGCTGCCTTGGTAGAGCGGGGGCAGCGCGTGGTCGCGGAGGTTCTTGACCAGGTCGTCGGTTCTGGCGTCCTGCGGGCCGGTGGTCGACTTGAAGGCGATGAACGCGATGTTCGTGCTGATCGGGATCGGGGTGATGCTGGTCTTGTCGACGTCGGGTACGGCGGCCAGTGCGGTGCCGACCTTGGCCAGGTAGGCCGGGTCGGTCGAATGCGGGCCGTCGAGGACGAGCTGCAGGTTGGAGTTGTAGCCCTGCCCGAACGCGGTCTGGATCAGGTCGTAGCCCTTGCGGGCGGTCGAGCTGGCCGGGGCGTTGCTCTGGTCGGGATGGCCGAGGCGCAGGGACAGGAACGGGATCGCCAGGACGAGCAGGGTCACGCCGGCGAGCCCGCCGAAGATCACCGACCGGCGCTGGATGAGGGTGGCCCACCAGGTCCAGAACGGCGGGCGGGCCGAGCCGCCGCGCCATGCGGCGAGCCGGGCGATGGCCGGGCGCAGCGCCCACTGCGCGCCGTAGATGATCCAGAACAGGAAGCACACCGGCGGGATCGTGCAGAGCAGGATCTTGACGAGCTTGTCGGACGGTAGCGCGGCCCGCTTGGACCGTGGCAGCGCCCGCCGCCCCAGCAGGGCCAGCAGCGCCGGCAGCAGGGTCAGCGAGGCCAGCATGGTCAGCGCCACGGCCATGGAGGTGCCGACGGCCACGCCGTAGAGGAAGCTCACTCCGAGCGCGCACAGGCCCAGGATGGCGATGCAGACGGTGATGCCGGCGAAGAGCACGGCCCGGCCGGACGTGTTGAGCGCGGTGCTGATCGAGTCCTCGACGCTCATGCCGTGTGCCAGGTTGCGGCGGTGCCGGGTGACGATGAACAAGGCGTAGTCGATGCCGATACCGATGACCATCAGCTCGGCGAGACTGGGGGCGAAGCTGGCCACCGACATGGCGTGGGTCAGGATCCCGATCAGCGCGAGGCCACCGCCGAGACCCGCGCCGGCGATCAGCAGTGGCAGAACGGTGGCGCCGAAGGTCCGGAAGACGATGGCCAGGACGATGAATGCGGCGATGAAGCCGAGCGTCTGTGGCGAGATCGCGGGGCTCGTCGCGTCGACGCTCTCGAAGCTGTCGCCGGTGAACTCGATCTGCAGGTTGTCCGATCGCAGGGTTTTCAGGTCGTCGTAGACGACCTTGGGTGTGCTGTCGTCGGGCCTGGCGACGTTGAAGCCGACCTCGACGATCGCCACTGTCTTGTCCGGGCTGAGCAGATCGGGCCGTGCCTCGGCGCTGTCGGTGCCGTCGGCGGCCGTGCATGCCGCGGAGCCCCACGGGGTGCTGATCGTGGCGATGTCGGTGGCCTTGTCGCCGCAGACCGCGGCTTTCGCCCGGCTGCGGAAGTTCTCCGGCTCGCCGGCCAGGGTCCCGGCCCTGGCGTGCAGGACCAGCGTGCCGGTCGGGTTGTTCTGTTGGGCCAGGCCGGCGTTCGTCAGCAGCGTCGCCACCGTCTGGGATTCGGTACCGGGCAGCCGGAAGTCGTCCTTGTATTTCGCGCCGCCGAGCGACGACGACAGCAACTGGAGCAGGACGATCCCGGCGAGCCAGCCGGCGACAACCCACCACCGGTGCTTGACCGCGAATCTGGACAGCGCATTCATGCGGTTCTCCGTGTCGTTGGGCGCGTTGTGGCGCGGCTGCTCCGGCGGCCGGCCGGCTTTGGTCAACCGGGCGGGCGGAGGGATGAGCGAGTCCCGATCGCCGCACCCCAGCAGGGTTCCGGCGCCCGGCGCGGCTCCGTCGATGCCCTTTCGTATCGGCGCTTGTGCTGCGGGGCTGATCGGATCGGGCCGTTCGGTCAACGGCGGCGGCGCGAAGCGACGGCCCGGTCGGAGCCGGGCCGCCTGGGTGACGGCACGCTGGTTCCTACTCCTCTGGTCGGCGCGAACCAGCGGCGAGGATGCCGTCGAGGAGGACGTCGAACGCCCAGTCGGCCCGGTCCGGGCCGGTGCCGGACAGGAGTTCGTCGCCGAGTCGGGCGAGGTGGGGGTAGCGCGCCGCGTCCACGACGGCGATCTGCGCGGCCAGGGCCGTCAGGTCGTCGGCCTTCTGGGTGGGCGATTTCTGGTTGCTGTGCTCGACGGCGACCGCGGTGGGGTAGAGCAACAGCAGGTCGAGCCCCCACGCCGCCGCCCGGTCCGGCACGCCGCCTTCGTTGAGCAGCCCCAGGATCGTGTCGCCCAACGCCATGTAGTTCGGGCCGCTGGGCTGCGTGGACAGCGCCATCCGGGCGATCTCCGGATGGTGGAACAGAACGTCGCGGTAGCTGGTCAGCAGCGCCTTCAACCGGCCCCGCCACGGGCCGGCGCCGGGTACGGCGGCTGTGACCGGCGCCAGCAGCGTGTCGAGGATCTGCGCGTGCAGGTCCTCGGTGTCGCGGACGTAGACGTACAGCGACGCCGGTCCGGTATCCAGCGCCGTGGCGATGCGCCGCATCGTCACCTTGCTCAGACCCTCGTCGCGCAGGATCACCAGCGCCGCGTCGATGATTCCCGGCCTGGTCAACGCGGGTTTCGCCGGACGTTCCCGCCGGCTGACAGGCACCCGGCTGCGGTCCTTGGCGATCACACGAAGAAAGGTATCACGAACATGTTCGTTACGACAGTGTTCGTTGAATCAGGCAGGTCGTGATTCCTAACGGCGCCGAGTCGGCCGGTGGCTCAGCTACCGCGCTGTGGGTGGTGGTGTCCGGCGGTGGCGTGCCAGTGGTCGCCGTCTCCAGTCGTCAGGCCCGCGGAGTTTGATCAAGATCCAGACGTACTTGGCGATCGTGACCCGGATGCCGACCCGGTTGCCCAGAACCCGCCCGCCGCACGTCCGCTGCCCGCGGCTGGTGAGACCAAACGCGGACGGGCTACCGCCCGAACCCGTCTTGGAGGACCTTCTCGCTGCTCGCCGCGAGATCAGAACGCGGGCCGTGACCGGTACCGAACCAGCCCGGCGGCCACAGGTCTGGTGGTCGCCTGCTGGCCGCTGCACCCCGACTCGGTCGCCTGCACCGCCCGCCTGCACGCCCTGCTGCCGGTCACCGCCGGCCTGCTGCGCCCCGGCGGCTGCCTGGTCCTGATCGCCCACCCCGCGACCGACGCGCCCGGCACCGCTGCACCGGTCGCGGCGGCGGCCGCGGCCGGACTGGGCTACCTGCAGCACATCGTCGCCGTCCGCGCCACCGCCGACGGCGACACCCGCAGCCAGGGCGCCACCGGCCGCGCCGCCGTCGTCCGGGGCGATGCCACCGCACTGACCGCCATCCTGCCCGGCGCCCTGACCGGCCAGGTCGACATCGTTCTCACCTCGCCCCCCGTACGGGCCGACCGTGCACGGCCACGTCCATCCCGGCCCTGACGGCGTCACCAAATCCGCCAACACCTACACCCAGGACCCCGCCGACCGCGGCAACCTCGCCCACCGCACCCCCGCCGGCCTCACCGACGGCATCACCACCATCCTCACCGCCTGCCACCACCTGCTCCGCCCCGGCGGCACAGTCGTGATCACCGCCCGACCGTGGCGCCGCCACGGGACCCTCGTCGACCTGCCCGCGGCCGTTGTGACTGCCGGCACCCAAGCCGGCCTCATCCCGACCGAACGCTGCGTCGCGCTGCTGGCTGCCATCCGCGACGGCCACCTGATCGCCCGGCCCTCGTTCTTCCAACTCCACGCCGCCCGCAAGACCCGCGCCGCCGGCACCCCTGCGCACCTCATCGCCCACGAAGACGTCATCGTCCTCACCAAACCCCCAAGTTCCGCGAGTTCAGGAAAATCGAAGGGTTCTCAGCGGGAACCCGACTGCCAGCCTGGCTCAGACCCGACGACCTCCGCCGGTGCCGGACCACCACCGGCGGACCGCGCCGTTCCGGGGGCGGCTCCTGCCGGGGACGGCGGGTCGCCGCCCGGGCCGGGCCGGCGGCGGGGGCCGCGGTGAGCGCGGCACGCCCGTATGCGCGGGCCAGGCGGCTTGACCCGGCCGGGCAAGTGGAGCGTCCATCACCGCCCAGCCCACCCGACCCGGACACCGTTGTGGACGGGCCGGGGGAGGAACTACTGACGATCACGGAGGTCATCGCCGTGCTGGGCATCACCCCGTCCACCTACTACCGGTGACGGACCCACCGGCTATCCCCGCCGGTGATCCGGCTACCCGGCGGGCAGATCCGCATCCGCCGCGGCGACCTACGCCAGTGGCTGGCCGCCCTGGCCGAACCCCACCCCGGCCGCCGCGGGAGCCGCAGGTGACCGCCGCAGCGGCCGACCCGACCGACTACCGGACACCCGGCACGTTCGACGTCAGGTTCTGGGAGATCAAGAAACACGGCCGCGACGGCCACATCCGGTACCGCGCCCGGTGGCTGGTCGCCGGCCGGGAACACCACAAGTCCTTCCGCACCAGGGGTCTGGCCGACGGGTTCCTCACCGACCTCAAACGCGCCGCCCGCGACGGCCGCCCCTTCGACCCGGCCACCGGCCTACCCGCCCCCACCGCAGCCGAGAACGCCGCCATCACCTGGTACGACCACGCCCGCACCTACACCGCGACCAAATGGCCCCGGCTCGCCGCGAACTCCCGCCGCTCCACCGCCGAAGCCCTGACCACCTTCACCCTCGCCATGCTGCAACCCCGCCCCGGCCAGCCCGATCCCGACGTACTACGCCGCGCACTGTTCTCGTGGGCGTTCAACCCCGCCACCCACGACTCCCGCCCACCCCGCCCGGTCGCCCACGCCCTGGACTGGGCCGCCACCGCCTCAGTGCCCATCGCCGCCCTCGCAGACCCCCGCGTCCTACGCCGCGGACTGGACGCCTGCACCCGCACCCTCACCGGCGCACCAGCCGCAGGCACCGTCGTAGCCCGCAAACGCGCCGTCATCTACAACGCCCTCGGCTACGCCGTCGAAGCCGGCACCCTGACCACCCACCCCGCCGACCGCCTCCAATGGACCCCACCCGAGGTCGCCGACGCCATCGACCGCCGCGTCGTCGCCAACCCCACCCAAGCCACCGCACTCCTCGCGGCCGTCGCCGCCCAAGGCCAACGCGGCCAACACCTACAGTGCGCTTCCCCTCGTGCCGTGTAGACCTCGCCGATGAGGAGAGGTTGTGTCCGAGGTACGTCGAAAGTTCGATCCTGACTTCCGTGCTGGGGCGGTCCGGGTCGTGAAGGAGTCCGGCCGGCCGATCGCCCAGGTCGCTGGCGAGTTGGGGATCAACGCGGGCACGCTGGCCAACTGGGTCGCTCGGGACCGGGAGGCCACGGCCGCGCCGGCTGGCGGGCTGAGCGTCGATGAGCGGGCGGAGTTGGCCCGGCTGCGTAAGGAGAACGCGGAGTTGGCGATGGAGCGTGATGTGCTCAAGCGCTCCGTGGCTCTGTGGGTCAAGGAGGCGATGGGCCGGTGACCGTGGCGGCCTTCATCAGCTCCCAGAGAGCCGACCACGAGGTTCCGGTCACCCTGGCCTGCCGGGCACTGGGGGTGTCGCCGTCGTGGTTCTACAAGTGGCGCGACCGCCCGCCCACGCTGCGGGCCGGCCGGCATGCGCAGCTGGTCGAGGCGGTCTGGGAGTCCTTCCGCGCGTCGGGGTTCGTCTACGGCTCGCCGCGGGTCTGGCTGGACCTGCTCGAGGCCGGCTGGCGGGTCTCGGTGAACACCGTCGCGGCCGTGATGGCCGAACACGGCTGGGCCGGCCGCAAAGCGTCGCGGCGGCGGTCACTGACCCGCCAAGCACGTCCTTCGGCGGCGCCTGACCTGGTCAACCGCCGGTTCTGGGCGAACCGGCCCGACCAGCTGTGGTGCGGCGACGTGACCTACATCGACACCGGGCAAGGCTGGCTCTACCTGGCCACCGTGCTGGACCTGTGCTCCCGCCGGCTGCTCGGCTACGCGATGAGCGACCACCACGACGCGGCGCTGACCGAGGCCGCCCTGGCGATGGCCGTGGCCGCCCGGGCCGGCGAAGGCCGCACCGTGCGTGGCGTGGTGTTCCACACCGACAGGGGCAGCGAGTACAGCGCTACCAGCTTCGATGCCGCCTGCCGGCGGCTGGGCGTGGTCCAGTCCATGGGCCGGGTCGGGTCCGCACTCGACAACGCCGCCGCCGAAGCCGTCAACTCCACGATCAAGGTCGAACTCGTCCACCGCCGCCGCTTCCCCACCCGCGCCGCAGCTCGCGTCGAGATCGGCGCCTGGATCTCCGGCTTCTACAACACCGGCGCCGGCACTCCGCCTGCGGCGGACTGTCCCCAGTGGACTACGAGAACCTGATCAACACCGTTCACACCGCCGACCTGGAAGACCAGGCCGCATAAGCCCCGTCTCCACGGTCAGAGGGGATTGACAGTTCGATGTCCTCGCCGGCGAGGCGGGCGGCCATCAGTCGGATCATCGCCACCTTGATCATGGCTTCGGCGTGGGCGGTCTTGCGTTCGTAGTCGCGTGCCAACCGTCTGCACCTCGTCAGCCAACCGAAGGTCCGTTCCACCACCCACCGGCGAGGCAGCACCTGGAACCCTTTTCACGTCGGCGTTGCGGCCGACCGCGACGATGTCCAGGTTCTCCTGCTGGCGGGCCCAGCCCACGAGGCTGGCATCGACGGTGTTGACGTAGCCGCCGTCGACCCAGACCAGCCCCAACAGCGGGAACAGCGCGCTGATCCCGCTCAGCACGAGCTTGGCGCCGGCCCGGTCCTGCACCGACGCGGAGTGCACCACGATCCGCAGCAGCAGCCCGCAGGTATCGGCCAGCAGATGCCGCTTACGGCCACGCACCCGCTTGCCCGCGTCGTAGCCGATCGCCTCACCACCCTCCGCACTGCGCGCGGACTGGGAGTCCAGCACCGCCGCCGACGGCCGCCCGTCACGCCCGTCGGCGCGGCGGACCCGGTCCGCAGCACGTCATGGACCCCGTCCCACACACCGCGACGGGTCCACAGGGCGAACCACCGGTAGGCCACGGTCATGCGGCACCTGCCGCCACGCGCACCCGGTGACCAGCATGTACAGGATCGTGTCGATCACCGCCCGCCGGTCCCACACCAACGGCCGACCACCCCGGCGCCGGTCCCGCACCGGCAGCAACGGCTCGACCACCGTCCACTGCGCATCAGTCAACGAACGACTCATAGGCAGGCTTGCAGCTACACGCACAACACCAGCCGGGAAGATCATCCACAGTGGATCAGCGGCCACGACACGTCGCACCAACCCACCGAGCACAGCACGCACCCAACCGGTTGCCTAACACACTCCTAGTCGTTCACACCAATTGTTCCTTAATCTCACTGTACCTGCTCATATCATCTGGAATGGACTGATATCCCTGGGGTGGCGCGGTGCCGGATCGTCTACTGAATCGCTTAAGTGCCGTGTCACGACCTGGTTTCGGGAGCTTGACGAGGCAATCGGTAGCGCCTACCTTTCGCGGAAATCGACGAGGCCTCCCGTCGACGGCAGCTACTTAAGCGCTTAAGTCACGTAGATCCCTCGACCTCAGGGAGATGGCGCATGAGAAGGCGATCGATGGTTCTGCTGGCCACCGCGGCGCTGCTGGTGGCCGGCGGATGCTCGGGCGGCGGCAGCAAGGGCAGCGGCTCGGCCGGGTCCCCGACCGACCCGAGCAAGGTGAGCGGCGACATCACCGTGCTGACCCACAAGACCGACCTCGCCGGCAACGGCACCCTGGACCGCTACGCGGCCGAGTTCAACAAGATCTACCCCAACGTGCACGTCAAGTTCGAGGCGATCGTCGCGTACGAGACCGACGTCAAGGTCCGGATGAACAGCGACAAATACGGCGACGTGCTGATGATCCCGGCCGCGATCCCGCTGTCGGACTACCCGAAGTTCTTCGCGCCGCTGGGCAGCACCAGCGATCTCTCCCAGAAGTACCGGTTCATGGAGAACACCAGCTACAAGGGGCAGGTCTACGGCATCCCGACCAACGGCAACGCCAACGGCCTGGTTTACAACAAGGCTGTCTGGAAGCAGGCGGGCATCGAGAAGTGGCCCACGTCCTACGACGAGTTCCTCACCGACCTGCAGGCGATCAAGGACAAGACGCAGGCCACGCCGTTCTACACGATCTACCACGAGGGCTGGCCGATGACCGCGTGGCAGGGCAACATCGGCTCGGGCACCTGCGACACCAAGGCCAACGACGAGCTGGCCGCCGACAACCCGACTTGGGCCAAGGTTCGGTGATTCGGGGGCTGGCGCGTCTGTGACCTGCGGGTTCGCCCTGGCGGGCACGCACTAAGTGGGTGGTTCTAGGCTGCCGGGTTGTGGCGTATGTCCGGACGGTGCGGACGGCGTCGGGGGCGCGGGCGGTGCAGATCGTGCATTCGCAGCGTCGGGGGTCGCGCGACATCGAGCACATCGGCTCGGCGCACACCGACGCGGACCTGGAGCTACTCAAGGCGGTTGCCGCCCAGCGGCTGGCCGCCGGGCAGGGCGAGCTGGACCTGCGGATGCCGGGCGGCCCGGCCAACGGTGGGGCGGCGCTGCCGATCACGTCCTCGCGGATGGGGCACCTGCTTGACGCGCTGGCCTGCGGCTACGACGCGCTCGGGTTCGCCGCGGCGACCGGGCGCGATGAGGTGTTCCGGGCGCTGGTGCTGGCGCGGATCATCGAGCCGACTTCCAAGCTGGACTCCCTGCGGGTGCTGGAAGAAGCCGGCATGGACCCGCCGTCCTACCGGACGGTCAAACGCCGGCTACGCCTCTACGCCGGCGCCGACGGCGACACCGCCGAGGCCAGCGAGGCGGCGCCTGTCGATGCTGCTGGTGGCCGGTGGCGGGCACGGCTGGCCCGTGCCTGCGCCGATCACGTCCGGCTCGGCCCGGCGACGCTGCTGCTCTACGACGTGACCACGCTCTACTTCGAGACCGACACCGGCGACGGGTTCCGCGAGCCGGGGTTCAGCAAGGAACGGCGGCTGGAGCCACAGGTCACCGTCGGCCTGCTCACCGACGCCGCCGGGTTCCCGCTGATGGTGCACGCGTTCGAAGGCAACAAGGCCGAGACCACCACCATGCTCCCGGTCCTGACCGCGTTTCTGGCCGAACACGACCTGGCGCAGGTGACCGTCGTCGCGGATGCCGGCATGGTGTCGGAGGCGAACAAGCGTGGCATCGAGGCGGCCGGGCTGTCGTTCATCCTCGGCGCTCGCCTGCCCGACATCCCCTATGTCGTCGGCCAGTGGCGCAAGGCCCATCCCGGCGAGCAGATCGGTGACGGGCAGGTGTTCGTCCAGCCCTGGCCCGCCGGCCCGGCCGACAAGCGGCGCGACCACACCTTCATCTACTCCTACCGCGCCGACCGGGCCCGCCGCACCCTGCGCGGGATCGACCAGCAGGTCACCAAAGCTGAAAACGCCGTCGCCGGCAAGACCCCGGTCAAGCGGAACCGCTACGTACGCCTGACCGGCGCCACCAAGACCGTCGACCGGGCACTGGAGACCAAGAACCGCGCCCTGGCCGGGATCAAGGGCTACGTCACCAACCTGCCCAACCCCGACCCCCAGCAGGTCATCGCCGCCTACAGCCGCCTGCTCAACGTCGAGCACAGCTTCCGGATGAGCAAGACCGACCTCGCCGCCCGACCCATCTACCACCACACCCGCGAGTCCATCGAGGCCCACCTGACCATCGTGTTCGCCGCCCTCGCCCTCAGCCGCTGGATCGAGAACACCACCGGCTGGTCGACCCGCAAGTTCGTCACCACCACCCGCCGCTACCGCACCATCACCATCCAAGCTGGCGACCACACCATCACAGCCGCCGACCCCCTCCCCACCGAGCTTCAAGCCGCACTCGACGCCATCCACGGCACGCACTAAATGGCCCAAGTCGGGTTCTACACGATCTACCACGAGGGCTGGCCGATGACCGCGTGGCAGGGCAACATCGGCTCGGGCACCTGCGACACCAAGGCCAACGACGAGCTGGCCGCCGACAACGCGCCGTGGGCTGCCGGCAAGGACCTCAATCAGATCGACACGCTGCTCTACAACGTGGTGAACAAGAAGCTGGTCGAGGCCGACCCGACGACGACGGCCTGGGACGGCGGTGCCAAGAGCGGCATCGCCACCAACAAGATCGGCACCTTGATGCTGGCCTCCTGGGCGATCTCACAGATGCAGGCGGCCACGAAGACCGCGGGCGGTGACCCGGGCAACATCGGCTTCATGCCGTTCCCCACCCAGGTGAACGGGAAGTACTGCTCGGTCATCGGCCCGGACTACGCGCAGGGCATCAACATCCACTCGCAGCACAAGGAAGCGGCCCGCGCGTGGGTGGACTGGTTCACCGACAAGAGCGGGTTCGCGCAGGACGAGGCGCTGCTGCCGACGCTGAAGACCGGAGCCCTGCCGGCCGAGCTCAAGGCGTACCAGGACGCGGGCGTGCAGTTCATCCAGCTCACGCAGGAGAAGAACGCCGTTGTCACGAAGATCGACAACGAGTCGGAGATCGGCCTGAACAAGCCGGACTACCGCCAGAAGATCGTCGACATCGCGCGGGGGGCCGCCAAGGGCAACCTCGACGGCTACTTCGCCGACCTGAACAAGAAGTGGGCCGCGGCGGTGAAGTCGGCCGGATCCTGATGATCGGTCAGAACAGTGGTGCGGCGGTCGCTGAACAGGTGGCCGCCGCACCGCGGCAAGCGGCGAGCGGCACCAGACGACGCCTGCGGTCCCGCTGGCTGACGCCCTGGCTGTTCCTGGCGGTGCCGCTGGCGTTCCTGCTGACGTTCACCTACGTGCCGGTGGCGAACCTGCTGTTCTACAGCTTCACCGCGTGGGACGGGTTCTCGCCCGAGAAGCAGTTCGTCGGGGCGGACAACTACGTCCAGCTGTTCACCCGGCCCGAGTTGTTCCAGGTGTTCTTCGTCAGCCTGTACTACCTCGCGTCCGGGGCAGTGCAGATGATCGTGGCGCTCTACTTCGCGACCGTCTTGAGCTTCGACACCCGGTTCCGGAACTTCTTCAAGGGTGTGCTGTTCTTCCCGTACCTGATCAACGGCGTCGCGATCGGGTTCGTGTTCCTGTACTTCTTCCAGCCCGGCGGTACGTTCGACTCGGTCCTGCGCCTGGTCGGCGTGCACGGGCAGCACCTCTGGCTGGGCAACCCCGACGACGTGAACTGGTCGCTGGCCGGGGTGTCCATCTGGCGCTACCTCGGGCTGAACTTCGTCATCTTCCTCGGGGCGATCCAGTCGATCCCGGGGGAGATCTACGAGGCGGCCGAACTCGACGGCGCGAACCGCTGGCAGCAGGTGCGGTACCTGATCCTGCCCGGGATCAAGCCGGTGATCAGCCTGTGCATCACCCTGGTGATCTCAGGCTCGCTGTCGGTCTTCGAGATCCCCTACATCATGACCGGCGGCGCGAACGGCACGACGACCTTCGTCATCCAGACGGTGAAGCTCGCGTTCCAGTTCAACAAGGTCGGCCTGGCCTCGGCCGCCGCGGTGGTGCTCCTTCTCATCATCCTGCTGGTGACCTGGGTACAACGGAAGCTCGTGCCGGACGACGGGGCGGAGCTGGTATGAGCAGCATCGGCGCCCGCAGCGCCACCGTCGCGAAGTACGTCTCGCTCGTCGCCGCGGCGGCGATCACCCTGCTGCCGCTCGGGGTCGCCTTCATGACCGCGTTCAAGACCGAGCGGGAGTCGACCAACGGCGGACCGCTGGCCCTGCCGCACAACTGGCTGAACTTCCGCAACTTCAAGGTCGCTTTCGACCAGGGGCACATGCTCCTGGCGTTCACCAACACGGCCATCATCCTGGCCATCTCGATCACCGGCACGGTCATCATCGGCTCGATGACGGCGTACGCGATCGACCGCTTCCGGTTCCGCTTCCGCCGCCTGGTGATCGCTGGGTTCCTGCTCGCGGCGCTGGTACCGGCGGTGACCACCCAGGTCGCCACGTTCCAGCTCATCAACTACTTCGGGCTGTTCAACACACGCGGGGCGCCGATCGTGCTGTACATGGGCACCGACATCATCTCGATCATACATCTTCGTACAGTTCATCCGGGGCATCCCGGTTTCCCTGGACGAGGCGGCCAGGATCGACGGCGCATCCACCTTCAGGATCTACCGCTCGGTGATCTTCCCGTTGCTGCGGCCGGCCATCGCGACCGTCGTCATCGTCAAGGGCGTGGCCGTGTACAACGACTTCTACACGCCGTTCCTCTACATGCCCTCCAAGGACCTCGGCGTCATCTCCACCTCGCTGTTCTATTTCAAGGGCCCGTACGGCGCGCACTGGGAGATCATCTGCGCCGGCGCAGTGCTGGCGATCATCCCGACCTTGGTCGTGTTCCTCTTCCTGCAGCGGTTCGTCTACAACGGATTCACGATGGGGTCGACGAAGTGAGGCGGGTCGATCCGGGCGGCGGGTGGACTGTGCGCGCCGTCGGCGGTGAGGTGCCCGCCCACGTCGTCGGTGTCCGGGTGCCGGCTACCGTGCCCGGCTGCGTCCACCTCGACCTGCTCGCCGCGGGCCTGATCCCCGACCCCCGCCTGGACGAGAACGAAGCGCTGCTCGGCTGGATCGGGCGGGTGGACTGGCGGTACGAGACCACCCTCGACTGGGCGGAGAGCGGCCGCAGCGGCGGCGTCGACCTGGTCGCTCTCGGCCTGGACACGGTCGCCACGATCGAGGTCAACGGCACGGTCGTCGCGCGCACCCGCAACATGCACCGCTCCTACCGGTTTCGGGTCGGGCACCTGCTGCGCCCCGGGGAGAACGCGCTCGCGGTGACGTTCACGGGCGCGCTGACCGCCGTCAACGAAGCCGTCCGGGAAGTGGGTGAGCGGCCGAACCAATACCCCCACCAGTACAACGCGATCCGGAAGATGGCCTGCGACTACGGCTGGGACTGGGGACCGCGGATCACCACCGTCGGCATCTGGCGCCCGCTGTTCGTCCAGGCGTGGAGCGGAGCCCGGATCGCAGCGGTACGCCCGCTGGTCTCCCTCGAGGGCGACACCGGCGTGGTGCGGGTCTACGTGGACGTGGAGGGTGCCCGCGGGCCGCTGCGGGTCTCGGTCGGTGACGTCCACGTCGAGGCCGAGGCGGGAGTGAGCGCCGTCGAGGTCCGGGTGCCGCATGCCCGGTTGTGGTGGCCCCGCGGGTTCGGTGAACAACCGCTCTACGACCTGGCGGTGCGGCTCGGGGAGGACGAGTGGCGCGGCCGGATCGGGTTCCGCGCCGCCACGGTGGACACCGAGCCGGACGAGGCGGGCACCCCGTTCACGCTCCTCGTCAACGGGCAGCGGGTCTTCGCCCGCGGCTTCAACTGGATTCCCGCCGACTGCTTCCCCGCCCGCGTCGACCGGGAGGCCTACCGCGACCGGTTGACCCAGGCGTGCGACGCCAACGCCAACCTGATCCGCGTCTGGGGCGGCGGCATCTACGAGAGCGACGACTTCTACGACCTCTGCGACGAGCTCGGCCTGCTGGTGTGGCAGGACTTTCTCTTCTCCTGCGCCGCGTACGCCGAGGAGGAGCCGCTGTCCGGCGAGATCGAGGCCGAGGCGCGGGAGGCGGTCATCCGGCTCAGCCCGCACCCCAGCCTGGTGCTGTGGAACGGGGGCAACGAATGCCTGCAGGGCTACCACGACTGGGGTTGGCAGCCGGAGCTGAACGGTCGCACCTGGGGCTGGCGCTATTACACCGAGGTCCTCCCGGCCATCGTGGCCGAACTGGACCCGACCCGGCCGTACATCCCCGGCTCGCCCTACTCGCCGGACCCGGGGCGGCACCCGAACGAGGCCGCGCACGGCACCATGCACATCTGGGACGTCTGGAACACCCTGGACTACAGCGAGTACCGCCGCCACGCGCCCCGGTTCGCCGCCGAGTTCGGCTTCCAGGGGCCGCCGACGTGGGCCACGCTGACCCGGGCCGTCCACGACGACCCGATGCGGCCCGACTCGCCGGGCATCCTGCTGCACCAGAAGGCCGCCGACGGCAACGGCAAGCTGGCGCATGGTCTCAAGACCCACCTGCCCGAGCCCGAGACCTTCGCCGACTGGCACTGGGCGACGTCGCTCAACCAGGCCCGCGCGGTGGCGCTCGGGGTCGAACACTTCCGCTCGCTCGCCCCGCTCTGCATGGGCGCGGTGGTGTGGCAACTCAACGACGTGTGGCCGGCCATTTCGTGGTCCGCCGTGGACGGCGACGGCCGCCGCAAGCCGGTGTGGTATGCGCTGCGTCGCAGTTTCCGCGACCGCCTGCTCACCGTGCAGCCGCGCGGCGGGGGGCTCGCGCTGGTCGCGGTCAACGACAGCGCCGAGCCGTGGCGCGCCGGCATTCCGGTGCGTCGGCTGGATCTCGGCGGCACCGAGCTCGCGGCCGAGTCGGTCCGCCTGGATGTCCCCGCCCGCGGCGTGGCGACGTACCCGCTCTCGGTTGCGGTTCCCGCCGCGCCGGCGCGCGAGCTCATCGTCGCCGGGGAGGGCGCCGACCGGGCGCTGTGGCAGTTCTCCGAGGACGTGGCCGCGGATCTCCCGGAGCCCGGGCTCGCCGCCCGGTCCGAGGCGGTCCCCGGCGGGTACCGTCTGACCGTGACCGCGGGGGCCTACGTGCGCGACCTGACTGTCCTCGCCGACCGGGTGGCCGGCGACGCACAGGTCGACGACGCGCTCGTGACGCTCCTGCCCGGCGAGAGCACCACCTTCCACATCCGCACCGCGGCGGCCGTGGACCCGGACGCGTTCCTCGACCCGCTCGTCTTGCGCTGCGCGAACCAGTTGCTGCGGGCCCGGGCGTGAAACGCCCGACCATCGCGGAGATCGCGGCGCGCGCCGGCGTCTCGATCGGCGCGGTGTCATACGCGTTGAACGGCCGGCCGGGCGTGTCCGCCGAGACGCGCACGCGAATCCTGGACATCGCCAACGAGATCGGCTGGCGGCCCAGCGTGGCCGCGCGGTCGCTGTCCGGATCGCGGGCACACAGCGTCGGTATGGTCATCGCCCGCCCGGCCGACACGCTCAGCGTCGAGCCGTTCTTCATGCGGTTCATCGCCGGGCTGGAACGCGAGCTGTCGCAGCGGCGCATCGCGCTGCTGCTCCAGGTCGTCGACGATCACAAGGCCGCGATCGAGGCGATGCGCCTGTGCTGGGCCGAGCGGCGTATCGACGGCATGGTGGTCACCGACCTGTGGACCGAGGACGCCCGGATCCCGGTGCTGGAGGAGCTGCAGATGCCGGCCGTGCTGGTCGGCCGGCCCCGGACCGACACCAGCCTTCCCGCCGTGTGGACCGACGACGCCGGGGCGGTCGAGGCCACGGTCGACTACCTGGTGGCGCTCGGCCACCGGCGCGTGGCCCGCGTCGCCGGGCTGCCCGCCCTCGACCACACGCAGGTCCGCATCGCGGCCTTCCGCGCCGCCATGCTCGCCCACGGCCTCGGCGGCCCGCCCGTTCTGCAGACCGATTTCACCTGGGAGGAGGGCGTGCGCGCCACCCGCGCCCTGCTGTCCCGGCGGGACCGGCCGACCGCCATCCTGTTCGACAACGACGTAATGGCCCTCGCCGCGCTGAACGTAGCCCAGGAGATGGGCGTCTCGGTCCCGGCCGAACTGTCCATTGTGGCCGGTGACGACTCGCAGCTGTGCGTCCTGGTCCGCCCGGCGCTGACCGCGCTGTCCCGCGACATCCAGGCCTACGGTGTGCACACCGCGCGGGTGCTGCTGGACATGATCGACGGCCGGACACCGGAGTCGCAGCCCGAGGACGCCGCCCGGCTGGTGGTCCGTGCGAGCACCGCCGCCCCGCCGGCCTGAGCCAGCTGTCCTGGAGGCGGCCGGCCGGGGGGCCGGGGCAGCCGGGCATGCTGGGCCGATGGACGGTTGGGTGGGCACCTGGGCGACGGTGGTGACCGAGGTGCCGTCGGGGGTGTCGACCACGTTCGCCGACCAGACGCTGCGGCAGGTGCTGCGGGTCAGCGTCGGCGGCGACGCGGTCCGGGTCCGGCTGTCGAACGAGTTCGGCGCCGAGCCGCTGGTGCTGGGGTCCGCCCGGGTTGCGCTGGGGGCCGGTGCGGTGGCGACCGTGCCGGGCTCGGACCGCGCGTTGACCTTCGGTGGCCGGCTCAGCGTGCCGGCGGGAGCGGCGGTGACCAGTGACCCGGTGGCGCTGGCGGTCCCGGACCGTGCCGACCTGGTGGTCAGCCTCTACCTGCCCAAACCGACCGCGGTGGCGACGGCGCACGCCTTCGCCTTCGGCACGAACTACGTCGTGGCCGGGGACGCCGCGGCCGCAGTGGATGTTGCGCCGGCGGCGACGACCGACCAGTGGTACTTCCTGTCCGGCGTCAGCGTCCGCAACCCACGCGGGTCGGGTGCGCTGGTGGCGCTGGGGGACTCGATCACCGACGGGGGGAACTCGACGAGCGGTACCAACCGCCGCTGGCCGGACGTGCTGGCCGGCCGGCTGCTCGGATCGGGCCGTGCGGTCGGCGTCCTGAACGCGGGGATCTGCGGGAACCGGTTGCTGCACGACCCGAACCCGCTGCCCGGCTCCGAGTTCGTGGCGGCGTACTTCGGCCAGGCGGCGCTGAGGCGGTTCGACCGGGACGTCGCGGCGCAGCCGGGGGCGCGCTGGCTGATCGTGCTGCTGGGCGTCAACGACCTCGGGCACCCCGGCTCGGTGGCGCCGCTGGGCGAGGCGGTGACGGCCGCGGAGATCATCGGCGGGTACGAGCAGGTCGCCGCCCGGGCGCATGGCCTCGGGCTGCGGGTGTACGGCGGGACGATCACTCCGGCGCAGGGTTTCCTCGGCGCCACGCAGGAGCGGGCCCGGCAGGAGGTGAATGCGTGGGTCCGGTACGGCTGCGGGCTCGACGCGGTGATCGACTTCGACGCCGCGATGCGGGATCCGCGCCACCCAGACCGGCTGGCGGCGGCGTACGACAGCGGCGACCGCCTGCATCCAAACGACGCCGGGATGCAGGCGATGGCCGACGCCGTGCCGCTGGACCTGTTCAGCTGATCGCCGCCGTTCGGCCAGCCGGGTCGGTAGCGGCCGACCCGGCCCGGCAGAGCTTCGCGTTCGGGTCGGCGGCCCGCGTGGTGCGAAGGCATGCTCGATCCAGCCGTTGCCGAGCAGGTTCTGGGAGACCGGGGAGCGGCGGGAGAGCCACGAACCTGGGACCTGCGGACCCTCCCGCGGAAGTCGGCCCGATTGTTCGACTCGCTGGTGCACCTGCACGGCGGCCCGGCCCGGTACGCCGGTTCCGGCCCGAGCTGATGGACCTGATCGGCGCCGGCACGATCGAGCCCGGCGGGGTCTTCGACCAGGAGCTGTCGCTGGAGCGGGCCGCCGAGGGCTACGCGGCGATGGACGAACGCCGCGCGATCAAGACGGTGCTCCGCCCGTAGCGCGACTGAAGGGCCTCTCACTCGAACCTATCGAGTGAAAGGCCCCTTCAGTCAGCGCGGGGTCCTCAGCAGCGGGTTCTGAGGATCTCGTCCAGCATCTGATATTCGGGCTCGCTGACCCCGAGGCGGTACATGGCCTTGACCTGGATCCAGGCGCGCGCATAGGTGCACAGGAACGCCGGAGTGGGGAGCCATTCGGCCGGTGTCTTGCTGCCCTTGGACGCGTTCACGCTGGCGGTCGCCGCCAATAGCTGCGGATGTTCGAGGTCGTTGACGAAGGTGCGGATCATCTCGCGCGACCAGTTGGCGCCGCCGGACAGGTAGGCTTCGCCTCTCGCGACGAGGTGATCGACCTGTAGGTTCCCGGGCGCGAAGGCGTAGGAGACGCCGTCGTACGGGCTGACCCACAGACCCCACTCGGCCGTACAGTCGGGATTGTTGTTGAGGTTGTCCCGTCGGCGTACGGCCTGCCGGGCGTCGCAACCGGGCATGGTTTCAGCCATCGGCCAGTCCCTCCCCCACATGTCCGCGTCGTAGCCAGCGGGCGCCGGACGACTCAGCCTCGTGTGGATGAAAGCCAGCTCCTCCGTGGCGACCTCCTTGCTGACGGGGATCGGCATCCGACTGCCCGGGAGAAGGCTGATGAGAGTCGCGATGTAGGCATCCCCGTAGTAGAGGGCGCCGGAGGCCTTCGGGTGGAAGGACTGCGCGGACACCAGGGCGCTGGGATCCTCGCCGGCGGCCTTGCCCAGCACCACGCGGTGGATCGTCTCGTTGTCGGCGTCGCTCCTGGTGCAGGCGTTGTTCAGCTCCAGCTCGTCCCGTGGATCGGAATAGGCGATGTTCAGGCCGGATCCGGCCAACGTGGTCGCGGTCTCGTGGATGGCCCAGTTGAGCCGGTCGCTCATCTCGTTCAACCAGGTCAGCTCCGGCCCGCTGAGTCCGACGGTCAGGCACTGGCTCGAGCCTCGCAACGGGAAGAGATGTGGGTAACCCATCAGCACGATCCGCGCGTTCGGCGCCCTTGCGTGGATCTCCCGGGTGGCGATCGCGATGGAGTCCTTGACCTTGGTGCCGATCAACTCCGGCACGGCCATCTGCAGGGGGCCGAACATGCCCCACGGGTTGTCCACCTGGCTGCAGTCGTCCAGCGGTCCGGGGGTCTGGGCGGTGCAGATGCGCATCACCTCGGCGAAATGGGCGTCGTTGCCGCCGATCGTGAGCGCGACCGTGGTGGTGTTCTCGTCGAGGTAGCCCTTGTCGAGCTGGGAAACCTCGCGGTACTGCCCCCGGCCGGTCTCGCCGAAGGCGTTGGCGACCCCGCTGCCGGCGGGCAGCAGGTTCTCCGTCTCCGCGCCGGAGCAGGCGAGCAGGTGGTAGTCGAGGTCGCTGCTGAAGCTGTCCGCGCGGGTTCCGACCGACACGGTCGAACCGGGCAGCACCGCCTGCCGGGACCAGGCCTTGCGCGACCGGTGACAGCCGTTGCGGTAGGCAGGCCCGTTGAGGCCGTCGTCGGCGCTCTCCCGCAGGTAGTCGCCAGCGCCCTCGCCGGAGCTGTACGAGTCGCCCAGGACCACGAGCTGCTCGGCCGGCTTGCCGGGCAGCAGTTGGAACGCGACCGCGTCGAACGCGATGTCCTCGGTGCCGTCACCGCCGGCGTTGATGTTGGTGAGGCTGACCTGGGGCGTTCCGGCGAAGTTGAACGCACCGAGGGATACCCACTTGTTCTCCCGGGTCTTCTGCGGCACCGACCGGAACTTGGTCTGCCCGTTGCCGAGGTGGATGGTGTAGGGCGCCTGTTGGGTGTGGGCGTGGTGGTCGGGCATGTGCACGAGCACCCGGGCCCACTGGGTGACCGACCGGTTGAGCGTCCAGGTGCCGGTCACCCGCCGGTTCTTCGTCGCCTCCTGGGTCGTCGGGTACGTGCGGGCGAACCACAGGTGCCCGCCGAAGCCACCGCCGATCTGGTGGAAGTCCACCTTGGAGTGGTAGAGCCCGTCGGTGTGCTGGGCGAACGCCAGCCCGAAGCTGCCGGAGTTCGTCCACGTCCGGGAACAGTTCGAACGGACGATGGGCACGCTGTCGGGCAGGTTGTCGATGATCAACGCCCCGGACGGCAGCCCGCTGGTCGAGCAGTTCGGTGACCACCGGGTGCGGCTCTCGTCCGGGTACGCGCCGGGCGCGTCGGCGTCGGGTGGCTCGGGTGTGCCGGGCGCGGTGATCGTGGTGGCCTCGTGGCCGCACGGCGGGTTGTCCCGGGCGCAGTCCTTCCAGGACGCGGCCGAGTGCCACCAGCAGTGGAACGCCAGCGGGCTGTCCTGCGGGATGGTGCAGGGATTGGCGCTGGTGCCGACGTTGCCCGGGTTGCAGCGGTTGCCGGTGGTCGCGTTGTTCACGCAGAACGTCTGGATCGGCGGCTTCGCGCCGGACCGGATCTCAACGGTGCTCCACCAGGCCTGCTGGTAGCCGCCCTCGTAGCCGTCGCCGCCGGTGGTCTTCACGATCGGGTAGGCCGCCCAGCCGATGATCTTCTCCGGGTAGGGCCACCATTGCGGGTTCTTGGCGTCCTCGTAGTGGTCGTGGTCGAGGAACGGGGCGCGGTCCGGCGGGAAGTCCGGCCGGATCGGGTTGTTGCTCCACCCCAGCCCCCAGTTGCCGGCGGAGTCGGTGCAGCCGGGACCCGGCGTGCAGCCGCTGGTGTTCCCGGTGCTCGCCTGCGGGTTGATCCCGCTGTTGTACGCCCAGAGCGCGGCGAACCAGGACTCGATCCGATCCGGCTTCCCGCCGACCACCTGCATGCCCATGCTCTGCGTCTGGTTCCACTTGGTCTGCAGGATGCGCAGGCCGGCGGCGATGTTGGTGGCGTAGTCGACGGCGACCCCGAGCTGCTTGTCCGTCGCCGCGCCGGTGCCCACCCGCTTCATCCCGTCGGTGACCTGGGCGACCCCGTAACCGCAGTCGGTGGCGGCCCAGTTGATCCCCCACCCGTCGGTGAGGCCGTAGTAGTTGCCGATCAACGGGTTGCCGGTGACGCCCTCCCCGACGTGCTTCGCCGCCTGCCACAGGTTGGACTCCTGGGCGAGGACGCCGAGCAGGATCTGTGCCGGCACCCGCCCGCCGCCGACCAGGTCGACCGGCGGGAACATCGTCTGTGGCGACCACGAGGCCGGCATCCCGGACTGCTTCCAGTTCGCCGGCCGGGTGATGGTCAACGCCTTCTGCACGGCCAGGTTCGCCGCCCATTCCACCTGCGACCAGTGCGGCTGGTACACCTGCAACCGGACGTTGTTGCGTTCCACGGCGCAGGTTCGGCTCTGGTCGACCGGATCGTTCGGGGACTCGACGGCGGCGATCTGGGTGCCGCCGGCCGAGCGGCTCGCGACCCTGACCGCCGGACCTGCCGTCTGTCCCTGCTGCACCGCGGCGGCGCCGATCCGCGCGGCCGGGTCGAGCGCGAAGTCGACGGTCTTCCCGGTGTCGGTCACCCGGCCACGGACCCGGATCTCATGCGTCCCGTTCGGATCGAGCGCGGTCGCGGCGGACCGCTTCTGGTCGATCCGGGTGGCGGTCATCGCGCCGGTGGTGGAGACCTCCGCGTCGACCGGCGCGGTGAGCCTGCGGACCGCGGCGGGAAGGGTGTCGACGGTGGTCGGCGAGCCGGTCAGGAAGATCCGGCCGCCGATCCCCGGGACGGTCCGGATGCCGGTCAGCGGCCCCCGGGCGAGCTCGCGCGCCGTCGACCCGTCGAACCGGCGCACCACGCCGGTGCTGTCGGCCCGTTCGGTGAACACGACGCCGCCGTCGGCGTCCGGGTAGATCCGGTACGGCACGCTGCCGGTGCGGGCGAGGTCGCTCGACGCGCCGGCCTTGTCGATCCGCACCAGGCGGTTGCCGGCCGCGGCGACGATCGTGTCACCGACCGGCGTCGAGCTGGTGATCTCCCCGGTCAGCTCGTGCGAACGGACGATCTTCGACGTGGCGGTGTCGACCACGTGCAGCCGGGTGCGACCCAGGTCGATCGCCCCGGACTGGGTGAGCACGGCCGTCTCGCCGGTGCCGCAGCCCGGGTTGTAGTAGGCGAGCGAGGTGGTGATATCCAGCTTGGACACCGTGCCGGTGGTGAGGTCGACGATCGCGACGAACGCGCCCCGGTCGAACAGGTAGCTCCGGTTGGTGAAGTGCCGCGGGGCGTACACCACGACCGCACGCTTGCCGGAGCCGGTCAGGCAGGCGTTGCCGATCCAGCTGTCCGCCGAGACGTCCGGCTCGGCCAGCGTCGCCGCGGTCCGCCAGGTGTAGCCGGTGCTCGCCTCGGCGACGAGCAGATGGAACCCGTTCGCGTCACCGTCGGTGGTCCACAGCCGGTCGGTCGAGGACCGCCAGCCGGGCGGCAGCACGGTGTCCCGCTTGGAGGGGGCCACGGTCGAGGTGTCGGTCTCCGCCGCCGTCGGCCCCGGTGGGGCGGCAGGTTCCGGTGGTGCCGCGACGGCGCTCGGCGCCGACAGCAGCATCGCCAGCACGGCGAGGACCAGCCCGGCGATCAGGGCACGTTTGGACATCGCGGAACCGCCGTTCGGGGAGGAGGGGAAGCGATCGATATGTGCGAAGCGGGCCCGGCCGCCGGTGCGGTCGGGCCCGCGGGGAGGCTCTAGTAGGGCGCGTCCTGGCACCACTGCGTCATCTGGTTCGCCGGCCAGCTGTAGATCGGGAAACTGATCGCCCAGCGTCGGGTCTGTGGGCCGTACTCGCCGTCCTCGGCGATCTTCGGGTTGGCAAACTGGTTCGCGTCGATCTGAATCGAATAGACGGCGGTGTAGGTCAGGAATCCGTAGTCGCCGTCGACGTCGATGTACTGCCGGTCCCGGCAGTAGCGCAGACCGCGCTGCAGGATCTTGACCGCGTCGTTGTGGTCGCCCTGCCTGAGGACGCAGTCCAGCGTCCCGGTCTGGTTACCCGCGCTCGGGACGTGCACCACCTCGGTGTTGCTGAACGGCACCCAGTAGGTGGTCCAGCTGGTGCACTTGGGCAACGCGGCCTGAGCCGGCGATGCCAGCACCAACCCCGTGCCCGATGCGAGCACCAGGGTGGCGAGCAAGACGAGAATCCTGCGCATCCGATCGTCCTTTCTGGAGTCCCCGAACGCGGCCGGCCGAACGGCCGAAGTCGGCATCACCGGTACTCCCAACCCGCTCCTGGACCTCGTGAGAGTGGCGTGCGAAGCGCGTGCGAACCGGGCGAGATGTGAGCCACCGGCGACACGTGCCGAAGGATGCCCGCCACCACGGGCGGCAGGTTTACGGGATCCTTACGGACGGCTGAGCTGGGCCGTTGTCGGGTGGATCGGCCGGGTGATCCCGGGGTTGGAGGCGTGGTGGAGATTCGGTTGCTGGGACCGGTCGAGGTCTGGGCCGGCGGTCGGCGACTGGCGGTCGGCGAACCGCAACAGCGGCTGGTGCTGGCAGCGGTGGCGGTCGACGTGCCGCGTCCGGTGCCGGTGAGCACGGTGGTCGACCGGGTGTGGGCCCAGGATCCGCCGGCGCGGGCCCGCACGGCGGTCGCGGCCCGGGTGACCCATCTGCGTCACCTGCTCGCCGCCGCGGAGGCCGCGGAAAGCGGGCCGAGTGCGGCAGCGGAGTCACGGCGACGCTGGCTGGCCTGGGTCTCCGGCGGGTACCTGCTGCGGGTCGAGGCTGACCAGGTGGACCTGCTGCGGTTCCGGCGGTTGGTCGCCGATGCCCGGCGGGGTGACCGGTCGGACGCCAAACGGCTGGGATTGCTGGACGAGGCGCTGGGCCTGTGGCGCGGGGTGGCGCTGGAAGGACTGCGTGGGCAATGGGTGGCCCGCATGCGGGACAGCTGGCAGCTGGAGCGGGTGGAGGCGGTGCTCGAGTGGGGACGGGCGGCGCTCCGGCTCGGCCAGCACGCTCGGGTGGTCGCGGTGGTCCGCGACCTGGTCGACCAGCATCCGTACAACGAGGCCCTGGCCGTCGTGCTGGGCTGGGCGCTGGCCGCTGACGGCCGTCGGGGCGAGGCCGCCGAGCACTGCCGGGCCGTCAGTCTCCGGCTGCGGCAGGAGGCCGGCGTCGACCCCGGCCCGCAGCTGCGGGCGCTGCACCAGGCCGTCCTGGCCGATCAGCCGCTGCCCGCCTTCCCCGCGGCGCCGGCACCGGCGGCGTCACCGATCTCGACCCCGGCACAGCTGCCCGTCGATGTGGGTGGTTTCGCCGGCCGGGCGGAGCAGTTGGCCCGCTTGGACGACGTGCTGCGGAGTGCCACCGCGCAGGCGCCGACCGCGGTGCCGATCACCGCGATGTCCGGCACGGCCGGGGTGGGGAAGACCGCGCTGGCGCTGCGCTGGGCGCACCGTGTCGCCGACCGGTTCCCGGACGGGCAGTTGTTCGTGAACCTGCGCGGGTTCGACCCGGGCGGGCAGGTGGTGTCGTCGGCGGCAGCGGTGCGCGGGTTCCTGGACACCCTGGGGGTGCCGGCCGAGCGGGTCCCCGCCGACCTGGACGCGCAGGCGGCGCTTTACCGCAGCCTGCTCGCGGGCAAGCGGGTGCTACTCGTGGTGGACAACGCCCGGGATGCCGAGCACGCCCGCCCGCTGTTGCCGGGTACGCCGACGGCGCTGGTCGTGGTGACCAGCCGTGACCAGCTCACCGGCCTGGTCGCCGCCGACGGCGCCCATCCGCTGCGCCTCGACCTGCTGACCGCCCCGGAGGCCCGGGAGCTACTGGCCCGGCGGATCGGCCACGGTCGGGTCGCTGCCGAGCCGTCGGCGGTGGACGACATCATCACCGCCTGCGCCCGGTTGCCGCTGGCGCTGGCTCTGGTGGCCGCCCGCGCCGTCATCAACCCCACCTTTCCGCTCGCCGCGCTCGCCGCCGAGCTGGCCACCGCCGGCGACCAGCCGGGCCGGCTGGACTCCGGCGACGTGCTGGGCCAGGTGCGGGCGGTCTTCTCGTGGTCGTACGCCACCCTCACCCCGACCGCCGCCCGACTGTTCCGCCTGCTCGGGGCGCACCCCGGGCCCGAGTTCACCGCGGCGGCCGCGGCCGGTCTCGTGGTCGCGTCCAGAGCCGACGCCGGTTCGTCGCTGGTCGAGCTGACCCGTGCCGGGCTGCTGAGCGAGCACGCTCCCGGCCGGTACGGCTTCCACGATCTCCTTCGTGCGTACGCCGACGACCTCACGCGGACGATCGACTCCGACGATGAGCGTCGGGCCGCCACCACTCGGCTGCTGGACCACTACGCCCACACTGCCCACGCTGCCGACCGGCATCTGCATCCGCACCGCGATCCCAGTCCGGTTCCCTTCACCCTGGCCGCGTCCGGTGCCGGCGCTGAGCAACCTGCCGACCTGCAGGCCGCGGTCGGGTGGATGGACGTCGAACGGCCGGTCCTGCTCGCCGCCCAGCAACTCGCCGCCCGTGAAGGGCGGTACGCCCACGCCTGGCAGCTGGCCTGGACCCTGACCACCGCCCTGTTCCGGCAGGGACGCTGGCACGAACTGGCCGCCGCCTGGCAGACCGCCCTGGCCGCCAGCGGACCGCTGCCCGCCGCCACCGCCGCGGCTCACCGCCACCTCGGTGGGGCGCTGAGCATGCTCGGCGACCACGAGCAGGCCCACACCCACCTCCAGCACGCCATGCACCTCTACACCGAGGCGGCCGACCCGGTCGGCCAGGCCCACACCCACATCACCTCCAGCGGCCTGTGGGCGCAGGGGGACCGACCCGACCTGGCCCTCGACCACGGCCGGCAGGCCCTCACCCTCTTCCAGACCGCCGCCCACCGCTGGGGCCAGGCCGAGGCACTCAACGCGGTCGGCTGGTGCCACGCCCTGCTCGGCGACCCCGCCCGGGCGCTCGACTACTGCCGCCAAGCCCTCCCCCTATATCAAGAGCTCGGCAACCGCTGGGGAGAGGCCGCCGCGTGGGACAGCCTCGGCTACGCCCACCACCACCTCAGCCAGCACACCCAGGCCGCCACCTGCTACACCCAGGCCATCACCCTCTACCGCGACCTCGACGACCACTACAACGAAGCCGACACCCTGACCCACCTCGGCGACACCCACCACGCCGCCGGCCGACCCGGCGAGGCCCGCATCGCCTGGGCTCTCGCCCTGACGGTCCTCACCGACCTCGGCC
The DNA here is from genome assembly GCA_963714145.1 of uncultured Actinomycetota bacterium. GTDB lineage: Bacteria > Actinomycetota > Actinomycetes > Mycobacteriales > CADCTP01 > JBBWZH01. Next base: position 8,449,386 of record OY970235.1, read on the forward strand.
ACCCCGACGTCGAGGCCGTGCGCGCCAGGCTGAACGCCCTCGACGAGACCTGACCCCGGCGCGGGTCAGGCGGGCGGGCCGACCCGGAAGACGTCGCCCGGGTCGTAGCGGCGCTTGATCACGCGGAGGCGGTCGAGGTTCGCGCCGTGGTCGGCACGGTCCCAGGCAGGCACGCCCGGGTCGGCGTAGTTCGGGTAGGTCCCCGTCGTCTGGGACCCGACCGGCTCCCAGGCGTTCGCCAGCCAGCCGGCCGCGGCCCGCCGAGGGCCTCGTCCGCGTGCTGGCTCACCTGCACGGTGTGCTTCACCATGAACCGGGCCGCGCGGTGCGCGACCGCCGTCGGAGCGGCGATCCAGTCGTCGACCTGCGGGTGCACGCGACGACGGTGAACCGGACGGACTGTGCCTACCGGGCGGCCAGGCCCTTCTTCATGCGACTCCTCACCGGCATCACCCGGCCACGGCGGACGATCATGGGGACCGAGTTCGCCGGCGCGGTCGAGGCGGTCGGCCGCGGCGTCACGTCCTTCGCGGTCGGCGCCCGGGTGTTCGGGTACAACGAAGGCGCGTTCGGCGCGCACGCCGAGTACCTGTCGGTTCCGGCGGCCGGGTCCGTCGCGACCGTGCCGGCGGGCGTGAGCTTCGAGCAGGTCGCTCCCGGAACTGAGGGCGCGCACTACGCCCTCGCGTTCATCAGGCAGGCGGGGGCTCGGGCCGGGCAGGACGTCCTCGTCTACGGCGCGACCGGTGGGATCGGCTCGGCGGCCGTACAGCTACTGAAGAGTCTCGACGTCACCGTGACCGCGGTGTGCGCCACGGCAAACCTGGCGCTGGTCAAGGGTCTGGGCGCCGACCGGGTCGTCGACTACACCGCTGGCGACTTCACCGAAGACGAGCAGACCTACGACGCGGTGTTCGACGCGGTAGGCAAGAGCACGTTCGGCCGCTGCAAACGGCTGCTGAAACCCGGCGGGGTGTACGTGTCCTCGGAGCTTGGCCCCTGGGCCCAGAACCCGATCCTGGCACTCGTCACCCCGTTGTTCCACGGCAGGACGGTGAGGTTCCCCTTCCCGCAGAACAATCAGACGATCGTGCAGCACCTGCGGGAGCTGATCGAGTCCGGGGACTTCAAGCCGGTCATCGACCGGCGGTACCCGCTGGACCGGATCGTCGACGCCTACCGGTACGTGGAGACGGGACAGAAGACCGGCAACGTCGTGATCACCGTCGCACCGGAGGACTGACCGAACGGACGGCCGATCCGTGCGCGCCTTGACTGGCATCGTGCGCCTCGCTGAGGTGGACCATGGCGTCGTACAGACTGCTCGTACGTCATCGGTGGCTCGGGGATCGGATGTGCCCGCTCAGCCCGGTAGGCGTCGAGCATGAGGTAGAGGTAACGCCGCCAGGCGTTGGGCGCCGTGGCGCTGGTGGCCTCGATGATCCGGCCGTTGGACCAGATGAGGTTGACGATGTCGGCCAGGGTGATATCGAGGCGAGCCTTGCCGGCTTCTTGGGCCCGGGTGAGCATGTCCACGATCTGTTGGCACATCTCGTCGTGGATGCGCTCGGTCTCGGCGCTGTCGGTGAAGCGGCGGGAGAGGAAGTCGTTGAAACCCCGGTCTCCCGCCTGCATGCCGAACAGGTGCTCCAGGTAGTGGACGAACCCTTCCCACGGGTCGTTCATCTCCAGGGCTTTGCTGGCCCCGTCGAGGAACTCCTGAAGCCGGGGCTGGAAGGCGGCCATGAGCAGGTCCAGGCGGGTCGGGAAGTGGCGGTACAGGGTGCCGATGGCAACGCCGGCGTCGCGTGCGATCTTCTCCAAGGAGGCATCCACGCCGTGTGCGGCGAATTCGCGCTGCGCCGCGGCGAGGAGCTTGTCTCGGCGCTCCCGGGCGTCGCGGCGCAGGGGCCTTCGCGTCTGCTCGACGTCACTACGGCTCACGTCGTCAGGTTACCGGCGATACTGAGGGTGGCCTCCCTTTCTGCGCTCAGGAGCCCGGCAGAGCACGGTTGACCTCGGTGAGCTCGTCGGCATGGTCGTGCGCGACGTGGCTGACGGCGCGCGGCAGCACCGCGGCGCCCGCCGTCTGGCTGGCGATCCCGGTGGCCCTCCCGCGAGCCTGACGTTCGTTCAGTGCCCTGGGCATGGTGGCAGGGCTGAGTACAGGCCAGGTGGCTGTCGGGACCCGGGCCGTACCCGGCCTGGATGTCGCCGCCTTCGCGGGCAGCGTTCGCGACCAGACGGCGAGGGGCACCTCATCTCTTTGGTGCCGTCAGATGTCGAGGCCCGAAACTTCTGCCAACTTGAGGCGCCCCTCCGGAATAGGATGAGGCACCCCTCCGGTTAGACCGGCATCGACGACCGGAGGGGTGCCTCATCTTGGCGCTCTGACTTGACCGCACGAGGAGCGAAGAAGATGAGCACTATGGAGTCCTCCGGGGCCACAGGCGCCTCAGCGGCCGCGGAGGCCGTCGGAGCGCGCCTCCCAGCCACTACCTGACCCGCCACGGCAGCACTGCCGTCGTCGGCGCAACCGTGCACGGGTTCACCGTCGGCTACTGGTGGGCCGCTGGCGTCTTCCGGGCCGCCGCCGTCCTCTGCGGTGCCCTGATCCGCGGCGACACCCGGCTCCATCACGAGGCCGGCCAGCCCGAGCCCCTCGACGAGATCACCGGCGGACTGATCTGACAGCCCGTGGCGGGCGGCGCCCCGGGCGGCAGGACGGATCGCGGCGCCAAAACACGAACCACAACCGACAGAAAGGCCAGTTCACCATGCCCAAGCTCGATGGCAAGGTCGCAGTGATCACCGGAGCGACGTCTGGGATGGCGCTAGCAACGGCCAAGCTTTTCGTGGCTGAAGGCGCGCACGTGGTCATCACCGGACGACGCAAAGACAAAGTGGACGAGGCGGTCACCGCCATCGGCCACAACGTAACGGGCGTGCAGGCGGACTCAGGAGACCTGGACGACCTCGCGCGCTTGGCCGAGACCGTGCGGGAGCATCACGGACGAGTCGACGTCCTGTTCGCCAGCGCCGGCATCGGCTCGGTATCCGACCCGCTGGGCAGCATCACCCCGGACTCGTTCGACACGCTCGTGGCCGTCAACTTCCGGGGCACCGTGTTCACCGTTCAATACCTGCTGCCGTTGATGAGCGACGGCGCGTCGGTCATCTTGAACGGCACGACCAGCGCGACCAAGGGCATCCCCGGCGCCGGGGTGTACTCGGCCAGCAAGGCAGCCGTTCGCTCACTCGCGCGCACCTGGGCTGCGGAGTCTGAAGGACCGCGGCATCCGGGTAAACGTCATCAGTCCCGGCTCGATCGACACCGCGCTCTTCAGCACCGTCACCCCGGAATTCCGGGAGCAGATCACCTCCGCCATCCCCCTAGGACGGCTGGGGACCAGCGAGGAGATCGCGGCCACCGCGCTGTTCCTCGCCTCTGCGGACGCCAGCTTCATCACCGGCGCAAACCTGGTCGTCGATGGCGGGTTCAGTCACGTCTGACGCCATCCGGTCGGGCAGCCGACCTCCGATCCCTTCAAAGCAAAGACTACAGAAAGTGAGCACCCGTCCATGAGCAGCATCAGCTTCGTCGGCCTGGGCGGCATGGCCCGCGCCATAGCCACCCGCGCGGTCGAGGGCGGCAACGCCGTCGAGGTCATCGGCCGCGACCAGGCCAAGGCCAAGGACCTGGCCGCCGCCCTCGGCGGCGGCGCGACGGCCGGGACATTCGGCACCGCCCCGGCCGGCGACATCGTCATCCTCGCCGTGCCCTACGCCAGCGCCGCGCAGGTCCTCGCCCAGTACGGGGACGCGCTGGCCGGCAAGGTCATCATCGATATCTCGAACACCTTCAACGCCGACGCCACCGCGCTGGTCACCCCTGACGGCACGTCCGGCGCGCAGGAGATCGCGAAGGCCGCCCCAGCCAGCGCGCACGTCGTGAAGGCGTTCAACACCGTCTTCGGCCACGTCCTGGCCCAGGGCGGCCCGCTGGACGTGCTCATCGCCGGCGACGACGCGGACGCCAAGGCGAGCGTGTCGGCGTTCATCGAGAGCCTCGGGCTGCGCCCGCTGGATGCCGGCGACCTGGCGGCGGCGCACTGGCTGGAGGCGGCGGGCCCGCTGCTGATGGGCCTGGCCAGCCATGGCGCAGGGTTCAACATCAGCCTCGGCGTCAACGTCCCGGACTGAAGCCGCTGCGCCAGCCCCCCGCTCAGGGCGAGAGCGCGGGCTCCTCTGGGGTGGAGTGTTCGGGGACCGGGTCCTCGGCGAGGTGACCCAGGATCCGTTCGTTGAGGGCGGCGAGGATGTCGAGTTCGGCGGGGGTGAGCAGCTCGATGAAATGCCGGCGGACGCTGCGCACGTGCTGGGGCGCCGCGTCCTCGATGGCGCGGCGTCCAGCGGGCAGGAGGCGGATCATGGAGCTGCGGGCATCGGCTGGGTTGGTTTCGCGGACGATGAACCCATGCTCCTGCATGCGCCGGGTCTGGTGGGAGAGGCGGCTCTTCTCCCACTGCAGCAGGGCGCACAGTTCCCGAGCGGGCAGACTGCCCGTGGCGTGCTCCGAGAGCACAGCGAGAATCTCGTAGTCGGCCTCCGTCAGTCCGGAGTCCTCCAGCAGGTGCCGGCGCAGACGGGCGGCGAGCTGGTGGTGCGCGTGCATGAAGGCCCGCCAGGCGCGATCTTCACGGGGGCTGAGCCACGTCGGATCCGTCGGCATCCAGCGATATTACCGGCTGGTTGACCCATCAACCAAAAGCAAATACGGTTGACGAGTCAACCAAGACGTGGTCCCCCGGACTGAATCATGACGAGCGTCAGCATCGTCGGCCTGCACGGCCAGGGCCGCACCCCATCGCACCCGGCGCGTGACGCCATCCGGCGGGGCCGTCCCGCGCCGGGCACGCCCGGATACCGGCTGCTCCCACGCGCCCACCCACACAGGAGTAACCCATGAAGTTTGGAATGATCGGCGCGGGAACGGTCTCGCGCGCCATCGCCGGCCACGTGGTCAAGGCCGGTCACGACGTGGTTTTCAGCAACAGTCGCGGTCCGGACACCCTCGGCGCCGTCGTCGACGCCTTCGGTCCCCGCGCGTCGGCCGGCACCGTCGCCGAGGCGGGAGCCGCGGATTTCGTCGTGCTCGCCGTGCACTGGACGCGGATGCGCGACGCGGTAGGCAACCTGCCTACCCGCGACGGCCGGATCGTTATCGACGCCACGAACCAATGGGCCAGCCTGGCCCCCACCTTCGTCGCCGACCACCTCGAGATCGGAGGCAGCGAACTGGTCGCCGCACTGATCCCCGGCGCCCACGTCATCAAGGCCTTCGACAACATGTACGGCCCCTACATCGCCGCCGACCCCGTCACCGACGCGGGCCGCCGGATCCTCTTCTACGCCGGCGACGACGGGACCTCGAAGAATCTCTTCCGCTCCGTTGTCGAGGACTTCGGATTCGCGCCCGTCGACCTCGGCCCACTTGAGATGGGACGCCTGATGCAGGTGGGCGGCGGACCGCTGAGCGGACTGCACGCCGTCCGAGAAGACCGAGCCCCGCAGATGGTTGACGCATCATCTAACCAACCGTAGGTTGGTTGAGCAGTCAACTTTCTACCCCATCGCGAGGAGCGGCAGATGTCCGACACCGCCCAGGCCATTTCCGATCTCACCGGCGAGTACGCCATCGACCCGGCCCACACCCGCATCGGGTTCGTGGCCCGCCACGCCATGGTGACGAAGGTCCGCGGCTCGTTCACCGAGTTCGCGGGCACGGTCCGCCTCGACGAGGAGATCCCGGCGAACTCGAGCGCGCAGATCGTGATCAAGGTGCACAGCATCGACACCGGCAACGCCGATCGTGACGCCCACCTGCGCAGTAGCGACTTTTTCGGCATGGACGAGTTCCCTGAGATCACCTTCACCAGTACCACGGCGGAGAAGGTCACCGATGAGCACTTCACGCTCACCGGGGACCTCACGGTGAGAGGCGTGACCAACCCCGTCACGATCGACTTCGATTACCAGGGCTCGGTCAAGGACTCCTTCGGAAACCTGCGAGCCGGTTTCGAGGGCAAGGCCACCATCAACCGCAGGGACTTCGGCGTGTCCTTCAACGCCCCCATGGAGACCGGCGGCGTGATGGTAGGCGACAAGGTCACCCTCGAGTTCGACGTCTCCCTCATCCGCTCCTAAATCGTCCAGCCCGGCCCTGCCTCATCGAGGCTGCCCGGCGGGCCTGGCTCACGCCGTCAGCCAGCGGACCGAACGGTTGGCGTGTTCGCGTGATCTGCGCGCGGGTCGGGGATACCGGATAGGAAGGCCAGCCGCAGTTTGGTCTCGTCTTCAGTACCGGGGGCTGCGGTGAGGATCACGATCTTGAGTTCGGCGTCGCCGTCGGTCATGACGTCACAATCCACCTCGATCGGCCCGACCGTTGGGTGCTCGACGATCTTGTGGTCTTCGCGGTGTGCACCGACCGCGCCGCAGGCCCACAACTCGGCGAAGCGTTGATTGCCCGCGGTGAGTACCCGGATCAGGTTGGTCAACCGGCCGTTGTTCGGGAAGCGTCCGGTCGCGCGGCGCAGGTCGGACACGATGGCGGCGTCAACCGTGTCGCGAGCGAGCGAGGTCACGGGCCACTGCGACAAGCGTGGCCGGTCGGCATTGATCGGGAAGCTGTCGCGAGCGAAGTTGCGATGCTCCCGCGGTGTTGACGACGGATCGCCGAGAAGCGCTGACCAGCCGCGGTTCCACCAGATCAGCTGCCAATCGGCGGCGAAGACCGCGACGGCCGCGTCGCCAAGGCGGTTCAGTACGCGGTGGATGCCCGGCGGGATGTGGTCGGAGATCTCCCGGTCGGCGGGAGGGACAAGTCCCGCCAGCCGATACAAATGATCTCGTTCCGCGTTGCCGAGTTGCAGGGCCCGAGCGAGTGCGGCGACCACCTGCGCCGAGGGTGTGGTGAACCGTCCCTGCTCCAGCCGGACGACGTAGTCGACGGAGATCCCGGCGAGTTCGGCAAGCTCCTCCCGGCGCAGCCCTCTCGCGCGGCGCGAGCGGCCACTCGGCAGCCCTACCGCTGTCGGCGCAAGCCGGTCGCGCCAGGCGCGCAGAGTGGCCCCGAACTCCGTCCGATGAGTGGTCATGAAACTGATTGTCTCTCGCTGCCAGGCCCCCGCGGGGGTAGCCGTTTTCCTACCGTCGTGCCTTCCCTGGCGCACTTCGCGGCGCGGGCAAACGATGGACGCATGACGATCACCTTCATCACCGGGGCCAACAAGGGCCTCGGCTACGAGACCGCCCGCCGCCTCATCGAACACGGCCATACCGTGCTACTCGGCGCTCGCGATGCGAAGGCCGGCACCGCGGCGGCCGCGGAACTCGGTGCCCGCTACGTCCAGATCGACGTCACGGACGACGAGTCGGTCGCGGCGGCCGCAACCGACGTCGAGCAGCACGAAGGTGCCATCGACGTGTTGATCAACAACGCCGGCGTTCACGGCCCGCACGGTGACCCGAGCGGCTTGACGGGCGCCGACATCCTGAACGTTCTGGACGTCAATCTCGTCGGCGTGGTGCGAACCACCACGGCGTTCCTCCCGCTCCTGCGACGCTCGGCCGACCCGGTCATCATCAACGTCAGCAGCTCGATGGGATCTCTCGCCGCTACGCATGATCTGTCGCGAGCGGAGTCCAAGGTGATCGCCCCCGCCTACACGTCCTCCAAAGCGGCGCTCACCATGCTGACGACCCAGTACGCCAAGGCGCTGACCGACATCCGCATCACCGCGGCCGACCCGGGTTACACAGCGACCGATCTCAACGGCAACACCGGCCCGCAAACCGTCACCGAAGGCACCGACGCCATCGTCGGCCTTGCCACCGAAGGACCGGGACACCGCTCCGGGCGTTTCGTCGACCGTGCCGGTGAGATCAAGTGGTCTTGAACCGCCAAACTCCGGTCGGCGCGTCTGCGGGCAGCGCCATCTGCCGGCCGACGTGACCCCTCGACGCCGCCCCGGACACTCTCCAGCGGATGAGCGAAGAGGTCGTTCGCAATCGCACGTCTCGGCCATGCGTCAGGGACGCCTGACCGATGTCCGCAGCTGCCGCGGAGCGGCTCTGCCGGATCTGCCGCAGACCGAGCGGCCGTACGCTCGCCGCGGTCGGCACAGCAATACCGGTTGTGGGCCGGCGGCCCGGCTTGGCGACGCGTTGGCTACGGCCCGACGTCGTCGGTCTTGCTCCCCGTACGAGTCGTTCGAACGTTGCTGCACGGCTCCGGCACTCCAGGACTGACCGGGTCCGGCAGCGGCGCACCCGCGGCATCGCCGATCGACCGGGCGAACCAGCGCACCAGCAGCAGGTCGGCGGGCCAGGGGCGGCAGCCTTCGGGGTCGCCGGTGGTGACCGTCGGGCTGTCAATCCCCGCTGACCGTGGAGACGGGGTTTAAGCGGCCTGGTCTTCCAGGTTGGTGGTGTGGACGGTGTTGATCAGGTTCTCGTAGTCCACTGGGGACAGTCCGCCGCAGGTGCCGGGGTCCACTGTGGATGGTCTGCGGCGTCCGGCGGCGGTCGCCGCGGGCGGTGGGTCGAAGGTCCCGGCGGCGGGCGGCGTTCGGTCTCTGGCCGACGCGGGGCGGGCGGGACAGTCTCGGGTATGGGCGGGGTTGAGGTCGCCCGTTGCCGCGGCGGCCGGCCGATCCTGGCTCGCCGCCGCGTCCGCTGGACCGTCCGCGGGTGGGTCGCGCCGGCATGGCGTCGGCCCGGAGTTGAGGAGACAGCCATGCAGGCACGCGAAATCATGACCCGTCCGGTGATCACGTTCCGGGCCAGGACCCCGGTGCGGGAGGCGGCGGCGGTGCTGACCGGCAAGCAGATCACCGCGGCGCCGGTCGTCGACGAGACCGACGAGATCATCGGGATCGTCAGCGAGGGCGACCTGATCGCCGACCGTTTCGAGCACGACCCGCGCTCGCACGCCCGCCGGGACATCGCACCGGAGCACGATGCGCCGGCCACCGTGGGGGAGGTGATGACCGACACCGTGATCGCCATGTCGGCGACCGCGGACGCCGCCGACCTCGCCGAGACCATGCTGCTGCACGACGTGCGCAGCATCCCGATCGTGGAAGGCTCGACCGTGCTGGGCATCGTCAGCCGGCGCGACCTGTTGCGGACGCTGGTCCGCGACGACGACATCATCCGCGCCGAGGTCGCCCACCGCATCGAGGCCTACACCGGCGGCCGGGCGCGGTGGGAGGTCCAGGTGGACGAGGGCCGGGTGACCATCCACGGGCCGGTCGAGGACGAGCCCGAGGCGCAGGTCCTGCTCATCCTGGCCCGCACCGTCCCCGGCGTCGCCCACGCCGACCTACACACCCACCAGCCGGTCGGGCAACGCTGATCCCTACCGCGCGCGGGCGGGCCACCGAGCCGGAACGGAGCAGTGTCGCGATGGGACAGCAGGTAGACGCCGGCTCGCTGGCGGTCAGGCGAGCCGGCGCGGTGCGCGGCCGGCTCGACCGCAGCGTCGCCGTGCTGCGGCAGCTGGTGGCGGACGGCCGGTTCGTCGCACCCGAGGACAGCGTCGGGATGGAGGTCGAGCTGAATCTGGTCGACCCGCTGGGGCGGCCGGGACTGATGAGCGAGGCGGTGCTGGCCCGCCTGGGCCGGTCGGACTTCCAGCAGGAGCTGGCGCAGTTCAACATCGAGGTCAACCTGCCGCCGCGACCGCTGCGCGGCCGGGTTTTCACCGGGTACGAGCGGCAGCTCGACGCCATCGTCGGGCCCGGCGCGGGCTCGGAGGTGCTCGGTGGGCGGCTGGTCGCGGTGGGCATGTTGCCGACGCTCAGCGCAGATCAGCTGACCGGGGCGGTGGTCTGTCCGCGACGGGACGTCCGTCCCGCTACCGCCGCGCCGTCGCCTCCGCTGACAGGCATGCACCCGGTCGGAGGCGACGGTTCCGGCCTGGCCGGGGTCCCGCCCGTGGCCGGGAGGCAGCGGCCGTGAGCTAGGGACTTACGGCCCGGCGGATCCGGACCGTGCGCCCTGCCGCGGGCCGGGCCGGCGGACAAACATCGGCGGTGGGCCGGCGGTAGGCGCCGGAACGAGACGTGGAGAGGTGTCGGTCATGCGCGCAGCCGTCGTTCCCGCCCTGGGTGCTCCGCTGGAAATCCGCGATCTGCCGGTGCCCGAGCCGGGGCCGGGTCAGGTGCTGGTGCGGATCGAAGCCAGCGGCATCTGCCATACCGACGTGCACGCGGCCCGCGGCGACTGGCCGGTGACGCCGACGCCACCGTTCGTGCCCGGCCACGAGGGCGTCGGCCGGGTGGCCGGTCTGGGCGCCGGCGTGACCGGCCTGTCCGAGGGGGACCGGGTCGCGCTGCCGTGGCTGGGCAGCGCCTGTGGCCGGTGCCGGTACTGCGTGTCGGGCTGGGAGACGCTCTGCCCCGGGCAGCAGAACACCGGCTACTCCATCGACGGCGGCTACGCCGAGTTCGCGGTCGCTGACGCCCGCTTCGCGGTGCCGGTACCGGACGGCGTCGACCCGGTCGACGCCGCGCCGCTGACCTGCGCGGGCGTGACCACCTACAAGGCGGTGAAGGTCTCCGGCGCGCGGTCGGCGGACCTGGTCAGCGTCGTCGGCGTCGGTGGGCTCGGCCACCTCGCCGTGCAGTACGCGGCCATCGCGGGCGCCACCGTGGTCGCCGTCGACGTCGGCCAGGAGAAGCTCGACCTGGCCAAGCAGCTCGGCGCCGCCTACACCGTCAACGCCGCCCAGGAAGACCCGGCCGAGGCGATCAGGAAGCTCGGCGGCGCGGACGTCGCGATCGCGCTGGCCGTGCAGCCGGAGGCGATCCGGGCCGCGTTCGCGTCGCTGCGCCGCGGCGGCCGGCTCGTGCTCGTGTCGCTGCCCAAGGACGGCACGCTCACCGTTCCCATCTTCGACACCGTCCTCAACGGACTCAGCGTGATCGGCTCGATCGTCGGCACCCGCCAGGACCTCGCCGACGTGTTCGCCCTGCACGCCGCCGGCCGCACCCGCGTGATCACCCAGACCGTCGAACTCGACCAGGTCAACACCGCCTTCACCGACCTGCTCGCCGGCAAGGTCCCGGCCCGCCTGGTCTTCCGGTTCTGACCGGCACCGCACATCGCCGGTTCTGGAGGGGGACCGCCGCAGGCGTCCCGCGGCCGGCAGGCCAACGGCCTGCCGGCCGCCTCATGCCCTGCCGGCAGCCTCATGCCGGCTGCTTGTTGCCCGACGGCCTGCTGGCCGCTTCATGGTCACGGCGACAGGGATTCCACTGTGGACGGTGCGGTCCGGGGCTGGACGGGGGCGGACTCAGTGGATCACGGCCACGGCGTACCGGCCGTGCCGCAGGACGTGCTGGCTGACCGACCCAGCAGCAGGCCGGCGAACCGGCCTTGCCCGCCCGGAGGAGCCCGACCACCGGCTTCGACCCAGGTCACGAATCGTTCGGCCCGACCGCGATTCGCCTGGCACGCGGCGCCGTCCACCGGGGACCGGAACTGACCCCCGGCGGCGGGGGCGGAGGTCCCCGTCCTAGGGTCGTTCGGACTCTGGCCGGCGAGGGTGCATCGGGACAGCCTCGGGTGTGAACAAATTCGGTCGTCCGGTACCGGAGGTATCGACGGTGGCCCTGGCGTAGACAGGCCCGGCGGGCACGGTTGACGTCGGGATCGGTGGGCGAGGGGAGGCTTGTGATGTCGGCTGCTGTGGCTGATCCGAGCGCCGTGCTGGACCGGGCCGGGCTCGGCGCGCTGTTCGACCGGCTCCGCGCGGACGGGTACGAACTGATCGGGCCGACCGTGCGGGACGGAGTGATCGCGTTCGGCCCGATCGAGGGCGTGTCCGACCTGCCCGCCGGTTGGGGGGACGAGCAGTCGCCGGGCCGGTACCGGTTGGTGCACCGGGACGACGAGGAGCTGTTCGGCTACGCGGTGGGCCCGCAGTCGCCGAAGACGGAGCTGTTCCCGGCCAGCCGCCGGCTGTGGTCGGCGGATCGGGATTCCACCGGCGAGGTGCGGTACGCGGCCGAGCCGGTCGCGGCGCAGCGGCTGGCACTGATCGGGGTGCGCGGCTGCGAGACTGGCGGCGATCGCGGTGCAGGACCGGGTGCTGCTGCGCGGCCACACCCAGGATGCGACGTACCAGGCTCGACGGGCGGACGTGTTCCTGGTCGGGGTGAACTGCGCCCGGCCGGCCGGTACGTGCTTCTGTGTGTCGATGGGCACCGGACCGGCCGCCGGCCCGGGCTACGACCTGGCGCTGACCGAGCTGCTCGACGGCGGGCGGCACGAGTTCGCGGTAGCGGCTGGCACCGACCGCGGTGAGGCCCTGCTGGCGCGGCTGCCGCAGCGGCCGGCGACGGATCCGGACCGGTCGGCGGTCGCCGAGGTGGTGCGGACCGCGGTGGGCCGGATGGGTCGTGAGCTGGACCCGGCCGGGCTGCCGGACCTGCTGGCCGCGAACCTGGACCATCCGCGCTGGGACGACGTCGCGAGCCGCTGCCTGACCTGCGCGAACTGCACGATGGCCTGCCCCACCTGCTTCTGCAGCACGGTCGAGGACGTCACCGACCTGACCGGCGACCACGCGGAACGCTGGCAGCACTGGGACTCCTGCTTCACCCTGGACTTCTCCCACCTGCATGGCGGCGGGCCGGTGCGGTCATCGACCCCGTCCCGGTACCGGCAGTGGATGACCCACAAGCTGGGCACCTGGGTCAGCCAGTTCGGTACGTCCGGGTGTGTCGGGTGTGGACGGTGCATCGCCTGGTGCCCGGTCGGGATCGACATCACCGAGGAGGCGGCGGCCATCCGGGCAACCGCGGCCCCGCCCGGCGAGCCCGCCAGCAGGCTCGCCGACATGCTCGGGGAAGTGCTGGGGGGCGACGTGGTGGATGGCACCGGCAATTGCCAGGGTGGTGGGTCGCGATGACCGTCTCGCCCGCCGCCGAGCTGGCCGCGCACCCGTTCTTCGTCGACCTGGCCGACGAGGTGGTGGCCGCGGTGGCGCCACTGGTCAGCCGGCTGGACGCGGACCCGGGCCAGGTGCTGGGCCGCGAGGGCGAGCCGGCCGGCGTGTTCTACGCGCTCACCGCCGGCCGGGTCGCGCTCGAGGTGCACGCCGCCGACCGCCCGCCGGCGCTGCTGGAGACGCTGCAGGCGGGGGACGTGGTCGGGTGGTCCTGGCTGGTGCCGCCGTACCGGTGGCACTTCGACGCGGTCGCGGTCGGCCCGGTCAGCGCGATCCGCGTCGACGGTGCCCGGCTGCGGGCCGAGATGGACGCCGACCCCGTCCTCGGTTACGCGCTGGCCGCCCGCTTCATCCCGGTGATCGTCGACCGGCTGCAGGCCACCCGGCTGCGGCTGCTCGACCTCTACGGCCATGACCACCGCTGACCCGGCCACGGCGGTGGCCGCGGCGGGGACGGCGGAGGACCTGGTGCCGCGGCCGTGGCGGGTCCTGGCCGTCACGCCGGAACTGGTCGACACGGTCACTGTCGACCTCGCCCCCGTGCGCGGTCCGGCGCCGCCGTACCTGCCGGGGCAGGTGAACATGCTGTCGCTGTTCGGGCTCGGCGAGGTGCCGATCTCGGTCAGCGGTGACCCGGCGGTGCCCGGCGTGCGCCGGCACACGATCCGGGCGGCGGGCGCGGTCAGCACCGGGTTGGCCCGGGTCCGTCCCGGCGACACGGTCGGGGTCCGCGGGCCTTTCGGCACCGGCTGGGACGTCGCCGCGGCCACCGGAAGGGACGTGGTCGTGGTGGCCGGGGGCCTCGGCCTCGCCCCGCTGCGGCCGGCGATCTACGCCGTGCTCGCCCGCCGCGCCGAGTTCGACCGGATGGTGCTGCTGTACGGCAGCCGCACCCCGGCCGACCTGCTCTACCCCGACGAGCTGCACGCCTGGCGGGCCCGGTTCGACCTGGAGGTCAAGGTCACTGTGGATCGGGCCAGCGCCGGCTGGGCGGGGGAGGTGGGTGTCGTCCCGGGCCTGGTCCGGCGGCTCGGCGTCGACCCGGGCAACGCGGTCGCCTACCTCTGCGGGCCGGAGGTGATGATGCGGTTCGCCGCCGACGCGCTGACCGACCTCGGCCTGCCCGCCGGCCGGATCCAGGTGTCGCTGGAACGGAACATGAAGTGCATGGTCGGCCTCTGCGGGCACTGCGTGCTCGGGCCGTACTACATCTGCACCGACGGCCCGGTGCTGCCCTGGTCGGCGGTCGGCGACCTGATGCGGGTTCGGGAGCTGTGACATGAGCGGATCAGGCCGGCCCACCCTGGCGGTGTGGAAGTTCGCGTCCTGTGACGGCTGCCAGCTGTCCCTGCTCGACTGCGAGGACGAGTTGCTCGCGGTCACCGAGCGGGTCGAGATCGCCTATTTCCTGGAGGCGTCCAGCGCGACCGTGGACGGGCCGTACGACCTGTCGCTTGTGGAGGGTTCGATCACCACGGCCGACGACGCCGAGCGGATCCGCGAGGTGCGGCGGATGTCCCGGCGGCTGGTCACGATCGGGGCCTGCGCGACCGCCGGCGGCATCCAGGCGCTGCGCAATTTCGCCGACGTCGCCGAGTTCCGCGCCGCCGTCTACGCGCACCCGGAGTACATCAGCACGCTGCAGCACTCCACTGCGATCGCCGACCACGTCCCGGTCGACCTGGAGCTGCGCGGCTGCCCGATCGATCGGCGGCAGCTGCTCGAGGTGATCAGCGCGTTCCTGGCCGGCCGACCGCCGCGGATCTCGGCCGCGAGCGTCTGCACCGAGTGCAAGCGGCGTGGCAACCCGTGCGTGATGGTCGCCCACGGCACGCCGTGCCTGGGGCCGGTCACGCACGCCGGCTGCGGCGCGCTGTGCCCGACCTTCAACCGCGGCTGCTACGGCTGTTTCGGTCCGATGGAGACCCCGAACACCGCGTCGCTGTCGCGGCAATGGTTGGCGCTCGGCGCGTCCGAGGCCGACCTGCTGCGGGTGCTGCGCACATACAACGCCACGTCTGAGCCGTTCCGCCGGGAGAGTGAGCTACATGAGCCACAAGCTCGGGCTTGACGACCACTTCTCGCTGTCGGTGGAGGCGCTGACCCGGGTCGAGGGCGAGGGCGCGCTGCACGTCACTGTGGACGGTGGCCGGGTGACCGAGACGCGGCTGGCCATCTACGAGCCGCCGCGGTTCTTCGAGGCGTTCCTGCGCGGCCGCCGGTACGACGAGCCGGTGGACATCACCGCGCGCATCTGCGGGATCTGCCCGGTGGCCTACCAGATGAGCGCGGCGCACGCGATCGAGGACGCCTGCGGGGTCACCGTCGGCGGGCCGATCCGCGAGCTGCGCCGGCTGCTCTACTGCGGCGAGTGGATCGAGAGCCACGTGCTGCACGTCGCGCTGCTGCACGCGCCGGACTTCCTCGGCTACGACAGCGCCGTGCACATGGCCGCCCACCACCGCGACCTGGTCGAGTTGGCGCTGCGGCTGAAGAAGGCCGGCAACCAGATCGTCGAGGTGGTCGGCGGCCGGCCGATCCACCCGATCAACGTCCGGCTGGGCGGCTTCTACCGCGCGCCCAGCCGGGCCGAGCTGCGTGCGCTGGCCGAACCGCTGCGCCGCGCCCGCGACGACACACTCACCCTGCTGGCCGCGGTGTCCACATTCGACATCCCGGACGCCGACATGGACTACGAGTTCGTGTCGCTGCGGCACCCGGACGAGTACCCGATGAACGAGGGGCGGCTGGTCTCCGGCGCCGGCCTGGACATCGCGCCGGCCGAGTTCGGCGCGCACATCGCGGAGATCCACGTCCCGTACTCGACCGCGCTGCACGGGCGGATGATCGAACGCGGCGACTACCTTGTCGGGCCGCTGGCCCGGTACAGCCTCAACCACGACCGGCTCCCACCGGCAGTGCGGCAGGCCGCAGCCGACGCCGGCCTCGGCCCGGAGTGCCGGAACATCTTCGCCAGCATCCTGGTCCGCTGCGTCGAGGTGCTGTACGCGTTCGAGGAAGCACTGCGGATCATCGCGGGGTACGAACCGCCGGACCGGCCCTACGTCGACGTGCCGGCGCGGCCGGGCGAGGGGCACGCCTGCACCGAGGCGCCGCGCGGCACGCTCTACCACCGCTACCGGCTGGACGCCGACGGCCTGCTGACCGAGGTTCAGATCGTCCCGCCGACCGCGCAGAACCAGCCCAGCATCGAGGCCGACCTGCGCCGCCTCGTCCAGCAGCAGGTCGATCTCGCCGGCGACGGCCTCGAGCACGAGGCGCTGCGGCACCGGTGCGAGCAGCTGATCCGCAGCTACGACCCGTGCATCTCGTGCTCGACCCACTTCCTCGACCTGCGGCTGACCCGCCGGTGAGCGCCACGCTCGTCGTCGGCGTCGGCACCGAACGCGGCGACGACGCCGCCGGCCTGCTCGTCGTGCGCCGGCTGCGGGCGGCCGGTGCCGGTGCCGCGACCGCCGAGCTGGCTGGCGACCTGACCGCGCTGCTGGAACTGTGGCGGCCCGACGACCGGGTGGCCCTGGTCGACGCGGTGCGCACCGGGGCCGCGCCCGGCACCGTGCACATCCTCGACGTCACCACGCGGCCGCTGCCCGCCTCGATCGCGACCGCGTCCACCCACGCGATCAGCCTGGGCGACGCGGTCGAGCTGGCCCGGGTACTCGACCGGCTGCCGGCGCGCATCGTCGTCTACGGCATCGAGGGCACCTGCTGGACGGACGGCAGACCGCCGACCGGCGCGGTGGCCGCGGCGGTGGACCGCGTCGTCGCCGAGCTGCGGCCGGGGTAGGGGAGAGCCGGTGGTCCGCCCGCGACGGGACCATCGACCCGCGCCCGCCGGGTCTGCCAGGGCTAGCGTCGGGTCATGGGATCAGGACTCGGTGGCCGCAGCTGGCCGAAGCCCGGAGTTGCGGGATGACCGCGCCGCGGCCCGACCTGGCGCCGTTGCCGGATCTGCCGCACGGGCGGTCGCGGTCCGGCCCGGTGCGGGACCGCCGGCCGGTGTACCTGGACCTGCTGCCGCCGTGCAACGCCGGCTGCCCGGCCGGGGAGAACATCCAGGCCTGGCTGGCGCACGCGATGGACGGCCGGCACGAGCAGGCCTGGCGCGAGCTGGTGCGGGACAACCCGTTCCCGGCGATCCATGGCCGGGTCTGCTACCACCCGTGTGAGAGCGTCTGCAACCGGTCCACATTGGACACCGCGGTGTCGATCCACTCGGTCGAGCGGTTCCTCGGCGACCTCGCGCTGGAGCGCGGCTGGCTGTTCGATCCGCCGGCGGCGCCGACCGGCAAGCGGGTGCTGGTGGTGGGCGCCGGGCCGAGCGGGCTGTCCGCGGCCTACCACCTGGCCCGGGTCGGGCACGAGGTCGAGGTCCGCGACGCCGGCCCGGAGCCGGGCGGAATGATGCGGTTCGGCATCCCGGCCTACCGGCTGCCCCGGGACGTGCTGGACATCGAGGTGGCCCGGATCGCCGCGCTCGGGGTGCGTTTCACCCTCGGACACCGGGTCACGGATCTCGCCGCGGAGCAGCGGGCGGGCCGGTTCGACGCGGTGTTCGTCGCGGTCGGCGCCCACCTGTCCAAGCGGGTGGACATCCCGGCCCGCGACGCCGGCCGGATCGTCGACGCGCTGTCGTTCCTGCGCGATGTGGCGGCCGGGGACCGGCCGGTGATCGGCCGGCGGGTGGCGGTCTACGGCGGTGGGAACACCGCGATGGACGCCGCCCGGGTGGCCCGCCGGCTCGGCGCGGACGAAACGATGATCGTCTATCGGCGCACCCGGGCGCAGATGCCGGCGCACCAGGAGGAAGCGGCGGATGCCGAGCGGGAGGGCGTCCGGATCAACTGGCTGCGCACGATCACCGCGTTCGACGGGCCGGAGCTGACCGTCGAGGTGATGGAACTGGACGCCGACGGCCGTCCACATGCGACCGGACGGTTCGAGACGCTCGCCGCCGACACCGTGGTGCTCGCGGTCGGCCAGGACACCGACAGCGCGTTCCTGCGCGACCTGCCCGGGGTGGAGTTCACCCGGGACGGCACCGTGGTCGTGTCGGCATCGCTGATGACCGGGTGCCCGGGTGTCTTCGCCGGCGGCGACATGGTGCCCAGCGAGCGGACCGTCACGGTCGGGGTCGGGCATGGCAAGAAGGCAGCCAAGCATATCGACGCCTACCTGCGCGGGCAGCCGGTGCTCGAGCCGCCGAAGCATGCGGTGGTGTCGTTCGATGACCTGCACCCGTGGTATTTCGGCGACACGCCGCGCCGGTCCCAGCCGGAGCTGCCGCCCGCCGACCGGGTAGACGGTTTCACCGAGGTGGTCGGCGGGCTGACCGCGACGCAGGCGACGTACGAGGCCCGCCGCTGTCTGTCCTGCGGCAACTGCTTCGAGTGCGACGGCTGCCTCGGCGCCTGCCCGGAGGACGCGGTCATCAAGCTCGGGCCGGGCCACCGGTACCGGTTCGACTACGACCGCTGCACCGGATGCGCGACCTGCTTCGACCAATGCCCGGTGCACGCAATCGAGATGGTGCCCGAACGGTCCGGAGGCCAGTGATGCGCTCCACTGTGGACGGCAACGAGGCCGCGGCGTCGGTCGCCTACCGGCTGAACGAGGTCTGCTGCATCTACCCGATCACGCCGTCCTCGCCGATGGCCGAGCTGGCCGACCAGTGGGCCAGCGAGGGCCGCCGCTCGATCTGGGGCCAGGTGCCGACCGTGGTGGAGATGCAGAGCGAGGGCGGCGCCGCCGGTGCGTTGCACGGCGCGCTCCAGAGCGGAGCGCTGACCACCACGTTCACCGCGTCCCAGGGCCTGCTGCTGATGATCCCGAACATGTACAAGATCGCCGGCGAGCTGACGTCGACCGTGCTGCACGTCGCCGCCAGGTCGCTGGCGGCGCAGGGACTGTCCATCTTCGGCGACCACTCCGACGTGATGGCGGTGCGGCAGACCGGCTTCGCGCTGCTGGCGTCCGCGTCGCCGCAGGAGGCGCACGATCTCGCCGTGGTGGCGCAGGCGGCGACGCTGGCGACCCGGCTGCCGTTCGTGCACTTCTTCGACGGCTTCCGCACCTCGCACGAACTGAACACCGTTGAGTTGCTGTCCGATGCGGACCTGGCCGCGCTGGTGCCGGCCGAGCTGGTCCGGGCGCGCCGCGGCCGGGCGCTGTCGCCGGACCACCCGTTCATCCGCGGCACCGCCCAGAACCCGGACGTCTACTTCCAGGCCCGGGAGACGGTGAACCCGTTCTACGAGCGGGTTCCCGGCGCGGTCGAGGATGCGATGGCGGCGCTGGCCGGGCGGACCGGCCGGCAGTACCACGTCGTCGACTACGCCGGCGCGCCAGACGCCGACCGGGTGATCGTGGTGATGGGCTCCGGCGCGGAGACGGTCCGGGAGACCGTGACCCACCTGATCGGCCGTGGCGAGCGCGTCGGCGTGCTGCAGGTGCGGCTGTACCGGCCGTTCCCGACCGAGCAGCTGCTCGCCGCGATGCCGGCCAGCGCGCGCCGGATCGCCGTGCTGGACCGCACCAAGGAGCCCGGCTCGGCCGGCGAGCCGCTGCTGCTCGACGTCATCGCCGTGCTGTCGGAGTCGCATATGGACGGTGCCGGCGGGTCGCTGCCGACGATTGTCGGTGGCCGGTACGGGCTATCGTCCAAGGAGTTCACCCCGGGCATGGTCGCCGGCATCTTCGCCGAGCTCAGCAGCGGCAAGCCGCGGCGGCGGTTCACCGTCGGCATCACCGACGACGTGTCCGGCAGCAGCATCGACTACGACCCGGACCTGGACATCGAGCCGGCCGACACGGTCCGCGCGGTGTTCTTCGGGCTCGGTTCGGACGGAACCGTCGGCGCCAACAAGAACACCATCAAGATCCTCGGTGCGGACGGGCACCTGCACGCGCAGGGCTACTTCGTCTACGACTCCAAGAAGTCCGGCTCGCAGACCGTGTCGCACCTGCGCTTCGGGCCGACCCCGATCCGCGCTCCGTACCTGGTGCGGCAGGCCAGCTTCGTCGGCTGCCACCAGTTCGGTCTGCTCGACCGGGTCGACGTGCTCAGCCGGGCCGCGCCGGGCGCCACCCTGCTGCTGGACTGCCCGCACCGGCCCGAGGACGTCTGGGACGCGCTGCCCCGGCCGGTGCAGGAACAGGTGCTGGCCAAGGGGATCGTGCTGTACGCGATCGACGCCGGGCGGGTCGCCGCGGCCGCCGGCCTGCCGGGGCGGACCAACACGGTGCTGCAGACCTGCTTCTTCGCGATCTCCGGCGTGCTGCCGGCGGACGAGGCGATCAGCCGGATCAAGGCGGCGATCACGAAGACCTACGGCCGCCGCGGTGACGACGTCGTCGCCCGCAACCACGCCGCGGTGGACCGCGCGGTGGCCGAACTGCACCGGATCGCGGTGCCCGAGCAGGCCACTTCGACCCGCGGCCGGCTGCTGCCGGTACCGGCGGACGCGCCCGAGTTCGTCCGCACCGTCACCGGCGAGATGATGGCCGGCCGCGGCGACGACCTACCGGTCAGCGCGCTGCCGGTGGATGGCACCTACCCCAGCGGCACCACCGCCTACGAGAAGCGCAACATCGCCGACCTGGTCGCCGTCTGGGACCCCGACCTGTGCATCCAGTGCGGCACCTGCAGCTTCGTCTGCCCGCACAGCGTGATCCGCTCGCGCTACTACGACGAGTCGACTGTGGACGGTGCGCCGGCCGGGTTCCGGTCCGCCCCGCTGGAGGCCCGCGGCCTCCCGGACACCCGGTACACCCTGCAGGTCTACGTCGAGGACTGCACCGGCTGCGGGTTGTGCGTCGAGGCCTGCCCGATGCCGGCGCCGGCCGATCCCGGCCGCAAGGCGATCAACCTGGCCGAGCGCGAGCCGATCGTCGCCGCCGAGCGGGAGAACATCGCGTTCTTCGAGTCGATCCCGGTCAACGACCGGTCCAGAGTGGACTTCGGCACGGTACGTGGAACCCAGTACCTACTGCCGCTGTTCGAGTTCTCCGGCGCCTGCGCGGGCTGCGGCGAGACGCCGTACCTGAAGGTGCTCTCCCAGCTGTTCGGTGACCGGCTGATGATCGCCAACGCGACCGGCTGCTCGTCGATCTACGGCGGCAACCTGCCCACCACGCCGTGGACCACGGACGCCGCCGGCCGCGGCCCGGCCTGGTCGAACTCGCTGTTCGAGGACAACGCCGAGTTCGGCCTCGGCTTCCGGCTCACCGCCGACCTGCACCACGGCCTGGCCGAGGCCCGGCTGACCGAGCTGCGCGATCCGCTCGGGCCTGACCTGGTGGCGCGGACCCTGGGCGCGCCGCAGCGGCGGGAATCCGAGCTCGGCGCCCAGCGCCAGCGCGTCACCGAGCTGAGGCACCGCCTCGACGGCCTCGACGGGCCGGCCGCCGCCGACCTGCGCAGCGTGCTGGATCACCTGGTGCGGCGCAGCGTCTGGATCGTCGGTGGCGACGGCTGGGCCTACGACATCGGCTCCGGCGGGCTCGACCACGTGCTGGCCAGCGGCCGGAACGTCAACGTGCTGGTGCTGGACACCGAGGTCTACTCCAACACCGGCGGGCAGGCGTCGAAAGCGACCCCGCTCGGCGCGGTCGCGAAGTTCGCCGCCGCCGGCAAGACCGTGCCGAAGAAGGACCTGGCGCTGCAGGCGATCGCGTACGGCAACGTCTACGTCGCGCGGGTCGCGATGGGCGCCGATCCACAGCAGACACTGCGGGCGCTGCGGGAGGCCGAGGCGTACGACGGGCCGTCCCTGGTCATCGCGTACAGCCACTGCATCGCCCACGGCATCGACATGCGGACCGGGCTCGACCAGCAGTACCGGGCGGTGGCCAGCGGGTACTGGCCGCTGGTCCGGTACGACCCGGAGGTTCGCGCGGTCGGCGGCAACCCGTTCCTGCTCGACTCGCCCCGGCCGCGCATCCCACTCGCCGACTACATGTACCGGGAGCTGCGGTACCGCACGCTCCGCAGCACCAACCCGGCCGAGGCCGAGCGGCTGCTCGCGCTGGCCGAGCAGGCCGTCCGGCAACGCTGGGCGGTGTACGAGGAGATGGCCACCCGCGGCGCGGCGAGCTACCCCGCCGACGGGCGGCCGACCAGCGTCCGGAGGTCGTGATGGATCTGTCCACTCGGTACATGGGGCTGCAGTTGCGCAACCCACTGGTCGCCTCGGCCTCGCCGCTGTCGCGGACCGTGGATGGGGTGCGCCGGCTGGCGGACGCGGGGGTCGGGGCGGTCGTCCTGTTCTCGCTGTTCGAGGAGCAGGTGCGGCGGGAGGAAGCGGAGACCGCGCGGGTGGCCGCGGCCGGCGCCGAGAGCTTCGCCGAGGCGCTGTCCTACTTCCCGGCGGCACCGGCCGCGGTCGACGGACCGGTCGGCCCGACCGGCTACCTGAGCCTGCTGGAACGCGCCGCGATCGCGGTCGAGGTGCCGGTCATCGGCAGCATCAACGGGGTCACCCCGGGCGGCTGGGTCGACTACGCCCGGGCCATGCAGGACGCCGGCGCGGCCGCGATCGAGCTGAACATCTACGACGTGCCCGGCGACCCGCGGGTGCCCGGCCGCGACATCGAGCAGCGGTACCTCGACGTGCTCGGCATGGTCAAGGCGGTGGTCACGATCCCGGTCGCGGTCAAGCTGAGCCCGTTCTTCAGCTCAACCGGTGAGATCGCCACCCGGCTGGACGCGGCCGGCGCGGACGGCCTGGTGCTGTTCAACCGGTTCCTGCAGCCGGACATCGACCCGGAGCTGCTCGCCGTACTACCCACCCTGGACCTGTCCAGCCGGGGCGAGGCGCGGCTGCCGCGCACCTGGATCGCGATCCTGCGCAGCCAGGTGCGGGCCTCGCTGGCCGCGACCACCGGGGTCGACACGTCCGGCGACGTGGTCGCCTACCTGCTCGCCGGCGCCGACGTGGTGATGACCACCTCGGCCCTGCTCCGGCACGGCCTCGGCCACATCGGCACGCTGCTGGACGGCCTGGCCGACTGGATGATCCGCAAGGAATTCGGCACGATCGACGAGATGCGCGGCCTCCTCGGCGCGCCCGCGACACCCGCCGCGGGCCCGGTCGAGGGCCGCCGGGCCAACGGCCGGGTCGGCTACCTCGACGTACTGGAGACCGCCCGGCACACCTACAGCCTGCGGCAGGGCTACGGCACCTGGTAGTGAACGGGCTGCGCCCCGCATCCGCCGGGCGCGGCCCGCCCGCCTGCTGGGCCCAGCGGATATGGGTTCAGCAGATGCGGGGGAGCTGCTCGCCGATGAGCATGTCCACGATGCGGCGGGCACCGAGCGCGGTGCGCATGACCACCCGGCCTGGGTGCTCGGCGACGACGTGACCCACCCGCACGGCGGCGGAACCCTCGGGCAGCGCCCGCATCGCCGCCAGCACCGCACCGGCGGCGGCTGGAGTGACGAACGCGACGAGGCACCCCTCGTTGGCGACGTGCAGTGCGTCGAGGCCGAGGATGTCGCAGGCGGCGGCGACCGTCGGCGGGACCGGAAGCGCGGTCTCCGCCAGTTCCACGCCGACCCCGGAGGCCGCGGCGAGCTCGGTCAGCGCGGAGGCCACGCCGCCGCGGGTCGGGTCGCGCAGCACGTGTACGTCGGCCCCGCCGGCGGCGATCATGGCGCGGACCAGCCGGTGCAGCGGCTGGCTGTCCGAGGCGATATCGGAGTCGAAGCCGAGCCCCTCCCGGACGCTCATGATGGTCGTGCCGTGCAGGCCGATCGGGCCGGACAGCAGCACGATGTCGCCCGGCCGGCCACGTTCGGCACCGACCGCCGCGCCCGGCAGCCGGCGGCCGAGGCCGGTGGTGGTGATGAAGATGCCGTCGGCCGCGCCGCGGCCGACCACCTTGGTGTCGCCGGTGACGACCGGAACGCCCGCCGCGGCGGCAGCCCGGCCGACGGACCCGGTCACCCGGCGGAGGTCGGCGAGCTCGTAGCCTTCCTCGACAACCAGCGCGAGGCTCAGCCCGAGCGGTTCGGCGCCGCGCATCGCCACGTCGTTGATGGTGCCGTGCACGGCCAGGCTGCCGATATCGCCGCCCGGGAAGAACGCCGGGCTGACCACGAACGAGTCGGTGGACAGCACCAGCTCCAGCCCGCCGACCTCGACCAGCGCCGCGTCCTGCAGGGCCCCGGCCGGAGCCGCCGGGCCCAGCGCCGGGATGATCACATCCCGCAGCAGGTCGGCGGACAGCTGCCCGCCGGAACCGTGACCGAGCAGGACCCGCTCGGCCTCGGCCAGCGGCGCCGGGCAGGTGGCCGCGACCGGATCGAGGGTGGTCACCGGATTCCTTCCACAGTGGACAGTTCGGTACGGCCACGGCCGGCGTTGAAGAAGGCGGCGCAGGTGCCCTCGGTGGACACCATCGGGGCGCCCAGCGGCCGGCGGGGTGTGCAACTGCTGCCGTAGGCGGCACAGTCGGTCGGGATCCGGGTGCCCTGCAGGATCTGCCCGGCGATGCAGTCCGGGTGTTCGGCCGCGGTCAGCGCGGCGACCCCGAACCGGGTCTCGGCGTCGTAGCCGGCGAGCTCCGGGGCGAGCCGCAGCCCGCTGGTGGGGATGGTGCCGATGCCGCGCCAGGTGCGGTCGGTGACCCGGAAGGCCCGCCGGATCGCGTCCTGGGCGTGCGTGTTGCCGGTGCGGTTGACCGCGCGGACGTACTGGTTCTCCACCTCGGCCCGGCCGGTCTCGAGCTGGCGCACAGCCATCAGGATGCCCTCCAGCAGGTCCAGCGGCTCGAACCCGGTGACCACGATCGGCACCCGGTAGGACGCGGCGATCGGCTCGTACTCGGTCCAGCCCATCACGGCGCAGACGTGGCCGGCGGCCAGAAACGCCTGCACCTGGTTGGCCGGCGCGTCGAGCACCGCGGTCATCGCCGGCGGCACCAGGACATGGCTGACCAGCATGCTGAAGTTGGCCAACCCCAGCGCGTGCGCCTGCAGGACGGCCGTCGCGTTCGCCGGCGCGGTCGTCTCGAAGCCCACCCCGAAGAACACCACCTGCCGGTCCGGCAGTTCGGCGGCCAGCTTGACGGCCTCCATCGGCGAATAGACCACCCGCACGTCGGCGCCGCGGGCCTTGAGAGCGAGCAGGTCGGTGGCCGAGCCGGGCACCCGCAGCATGTCGCCGTAGCTGGTGAACGTCACCTCCGGCCGCGCAGCGATGGCCAGCGCCTTGTCCACCAGCTCCAGCGGGGTGACACAGACCGGGCAGCCCGGTCCGTGGATCATCCGCAGCCCGGCGGGCAGCAGCTCGTCGATGCCCTGCCGGACGATCGTGTGGGTCTGCCCGCCGCAGACCTCCATGATCGTCCACGGCCTGGTGGCGGTCGCGTGGATCTCGGTCAGCAGCAGCCGGGCAACCGCCGGGTCGCGGTACTCGTCGAGGTACTTCACCGGACACCGCTCCCGCCCAGCGCCGCGCCCGGCTCGGACACCCGCTCGGGCACCGGGTCGGATCGCAGTTCGGCTTCGGGCACCCGGTCGGGCTGCAGTTCGGCGGCCAGGACGTCACCGAGCGCCCGCAGAACCGCGAAGGTGCGGGCCGCCTCGGCCTCGTCCACCTGGCTGATCGCGAATCCCACGTGGACGATCACGTACTCGCCGACCCGGATCTGCGGCACGTAGGCCAGGCAGACCTGCTTGCGCACCCCGCCGAAGTCGATGGTGCCTATCGGCAGACCACCGGACTCGTCGAGGTCGAGCACCCGCCCGGGAATTCCGAGGCACATCGTGGTAACCCTCCTAGCGCCGGTCCAACCGGGCGGCGGCGACCGCCGCCTGGCCGTAGCTGATCCCGCCGTCGTTCGCCGGCACCTGCTCGTTGCCGTACACCTCGAAGCCGGCGGCCCGCAGCCCACCGCTGACCAGATCGGTCAGCAGCACGTTGCCGAACACGCCGCCGGACAGGCAGACCACCCGCAGCCCGGTCGCCCGCCGGCCAGCCTCGCACAGCGCGACGGTGACCGCCGCCAGGGTGCGGTGAAACGCCGCGGCCAGCCACCCGGGCGGCGTGCCGCCGGCCGCCCCGGCCAGCAGGGCTCCCAGCGTCGGGACCGGGTCATAGACCACCAGGCCGTCCACTGTGGTCAGCCGCCAGGGCAGCTCGGACAACCCGGCGGGCGCGGCCGGCCCGGCGGGTTCGGCGTCGAGCACCGACCAGGCGGTGGCCTCGAGCGCGATCGCAGCCTCGCCCTCGTAGCTGACCTGGTCGCGCAGTCCCAGGATGCTGGCCGCCGCGTCGAACAGCCGGCCGGCGCTGGACGCCCGCGGGCAGCGCACCCCACGCTCGATCATCCGCCGCACCGTCGCGACCTCGCGCGGGTCCAGCCGCCCGGCGAACGCCGCGACCAGCTCCGGATCGGGGCCGGGCCCACCGGCAGCCTCGGCGCCGTAGAGATAGCCGAGCGCCATCCGGGCCGGGTGCCGGATCGCCGCTTCACCGCCGGGCAGCGGCGCCCGCCCGAACCGGCCGAGCCGGCGGTAGGTCAGCAGGTCGGCGGCGAGCACCTCACCACCCCACAGGGTCCCATCGTCGCCGAGACCGAGCCCGTCGTAGGCGACCCCGAGGAACGCCCGGGTGAGCCCGTGCTCGGCCGCGCAGGAGGCGACATGGGCGTGGTGATGCTGCACGCCGATGCGGCACTCGGCCGGCCACCGGCCGGCGAACTGGGTGGACAGGTAGCTGGGATGCAGATCGTGCGCCACGACGGCGGGTTCGACCCGGTAGAGCCGGGTCAGCTGCGCCAGGCTGCCGGTGAACGCGTCGAAGGCGTCCACATCGGACAGATCGCCGGTGTGCGGGCCGACGAGCACCCGGTCGCCGACCGCGACCGCGTACGTGTGCTTGAGCTGCGCGCCGACAGCCAGCACCGGCTCCGCCGCGGGCACCGGCAGCGGCAGCGACGCCGGCGCATACCCCCGGGCGCGCCGGATCAGCCGCTCCCGCCCGCCCACCACCCGGCTGACCGAGTCGTCGTACCGGGACCGGATCGGCCGGTCATGCCGCAGGAACCCGTCCGCCACCCCGGCCAGCCGGCGCAGCACTTCGGCGTCGTCGATCGCGATCGGCTCGTCCGCGTGGTTGCCGCTGGTGACGACCAGCGGGCGGGCCGCGTCGGCGAGCAGCAGGTGGTGCAGCGGCGTGGTCGGCAGCAGGATGCCGATCTCGCCGGTGCCCGGATGGACGCCGGCGGCCGGCAACGTCGGTTCCGGGCTCCAGCCCGGCTCCCGGTCTGGGCTCCCGTGCGGGCCCCGGCCCGGGTCGCCGCCGGTCCGGGCCCGGGCGAGCAGCACCGGCCGCGCCGGGCCGGTCAGCACCTCGGCCTGCACGTCGTCGATCACCGCCAGCGCCCGGGCGGCGGCCAGGTCGGCGACCATCACCGCGAACGGCTTGACCGGCCGGTGCTTACGCTCCCGGAGCGCCGCCACGGCGGCGGGCGCGGCGGCGTCGCAGACCAACTGGTAGCCGCCCAGCCCCTTGACCGCGACGATCCCGCCAGCCAGCACTACCGCGACCGCCGCCGACAGTGCGGCCGCGCCGGACAGCCGCTCGCCGGCCCCGCCGCCAACCGCCGAACCGTCCAACCAGGACAGTCGCGGCCCGCAGTCGGCGCAGGCGACCGGCTCGGCGTGGAAACGGCGGTCGGCCGGGTCGGCGTACTCCGCCGCACAGGCCGGGCACAGCGGGAAGCCCCGCATCGTGGTCCGGGCCCGGTCGTACGGGAGGTCGTCCACGATCGTCGCCCGCGGCCCGCAGTCCGTGCAGTTCACGAACGGATACCGGTAGCGCCGGTTCGCCGGGTCGAACAGCTCCTGCCGGCAGGCGGCGCAGGTCGCCAGGTCCGGCGGCAGGTCCCCGGCCAGGTCGACCGCCGGACCGGCGGCGCTCGTGTCGGCACTGTCCACCACCGCGAAGCCCGCGCCCGGCACCGGCCCCGCACCGTCGACATAGGACACGACGAGAGCGGTGACCCGCGCCTGCGGCGGCGCCTCCGCGGGCAGCCGCCGGGTCAGCTCGGAAACCGCGGCGCTCGGGCCGGCCGCCTCGACCAGCACGCAGCCGCCGGCGTTGCGGACCGAGCCGTCCAGCCCGAGTCCGCTGGCCAACCGGTAGACGAACGGCCGGAAACCCACCCCCTGGACGGTGCCGCGCACCTCCAACCGGCACGTGACCCGCGCCCCGTCCTCCGGCCGCACCGCGGCGGCCGGCCCGGCTGGCATTCCGTCCGTCGACCTCGCCGCCGCGCCTGGCCTCACGCGCCTGGCCTCGCTGGCCCGGCAGCCCACGGCGCGGTGGACGTCCCCGCCGGTTCGTAGCCACCGAGACCCAGCCGGAAGGGCAGGTATTCGTCGGTCATGAGGCCGGCGTACGCCGCGACCCGGAGGACCGCCGGGTAGTCCGGCACCCCAGCGGGAGTGAACGGTGGGTACCGGTCCGTCGCTAGGGCACCGCGATACCGCACCCACCAGGTCCAGCGCCGCATGCCCACCACCGCTTCCTCGCCGCGGGGACGACTATCGGGCGCAGTCACCATCTCGCTGCACCGCTGTATTCGGTTTCGACAGCCCGCCCGCCTGCCTGCTTCCCGCGGGCAGGCGGGCCAGGCTGCCATCCCCTTGCGTCGACCGCGCCCGTCAGCGATCCGCGGTCGAGTTGACGCTATGACCCGGCCGGCGCAGCCGGTAGTGGACGAAAGTCACCGCCGGCGTGCCGGACATCGGCTAGCTGCTCGGCGAATGCCGCCGCCCGCTCACCGCTGCCGGAGGCGGCGCATGGCGGGGCACGAACCCGGTCAGTCCCACCCGCCCGATGCCGGTCTTCAGACAGGACGCCCGATCCAGCTTGGTACGCTCCCGCCATCGACGGGTAGTTCGGCCCTTGCGGGGCCGGTTGCGGCGGCAGACGCTGAAGGTGCCTGGAGGTCGCCGTGTCCACGCCTGAATCCTTCTCGCTTGCCGAACCGGTCGTCGCCGGTGTCGACGGGTCTGCGTCCGGCCTTGCCGCGGTTGACCTGGCCGCTCGGGAGGCCATTCTGCGTCGGTGTCCACTTTGCCTAGTCCACGCGTTCATCTGGCCCTACCTGCACGTCCCGCTCGATCCATCGCCGTCCGGACCACCCGAGGGCGGTCTGCGCCACCAGGCCGAACGCATCCTCGCCGAGGCCCACACAAGGGCCCACGCCACGGCGCCGGACCTCGTCGTCCGCAGCGAGCTTGTCACCGGCGACGCCGCTGCGGTCATGATCGGCGCCTCCCGCACCGCCGATCTGGTCGTCGTCGGTGACCGCGGTCTCGGCGGGTTCACCGGTCTGCTGCTCGGCTCGGTCGCGGTCCAGCTCGCGGCACACGCCATCTGCCCGGTCATCGTCGTCCGCGGCACCGCTGACCCGGCCGCACCGGTGCTGCTCGGCGTGGACGGTTCACCCGCCAACGACCGCGCGATCGGGTTCGCGTTCGAAGAGGCCTCGCGACGAGGCGTACCGCTGATCGCGCTGCACGCCTGGACCCACTCGGCCGCCACCGGCCCCGGCACCAGGGCCCAGCCGGGCCGCGACGACGCCGAGGTCGAAGCAGCCCGCGTGCTCGCCGAAGCCCTCACCGGCTGGCACGACGAGTATCCCGACGTCGTCGCTCACCGGGACCTGGTCCATGCCGGCGCCCGCAACGCGCTCCTCGAGGCGACCCACCGCGCCCAGCTCGTCGTGGTCGGCACCCGTGGCCGCGGCGGCTTCACCGGCCTGCTGCTCGGCTCGGTCAGCCAGGCGGTCCTGCACCACGCCGCCTGCCCAGTCGCTGTCGTCCCAGGCTCTCGAACAGCCGCATAGCCCGCACCCGGACGGGACTCCGGGGCACACCCCAGTAGGCGGCCGTGCACCGACCTCGCCTTCGTATCCACCTGTGCAGGCGGGGCCGTCGGCGCGAGATTCCCCGGCGGGCCGGCTGGGTGGCTGCGGGAACGGGGCGGGGGCTCGTCCGGGCCGGTGTCCGGGTCACCGGCCCCGTGCCGTCGGGCCCGGGCGTCCGGACCAACGACTCTGCGGCTGCGTGTCGCTGTGCCCTGGGCGCGGCCTGGTGTGCTGGCGAGGATGGCGGACACGGGGTGTGTGGGAAGGGAGGCGGGCCATGTCCGCAGAAGGCCCCACGATCGTGGTGGGTGTGGACGAGTCGGCTTTGCCGGCCTGCTGCTGGGCTCGGTCAGCCAACATGTGCCGCGGCACGCCGACTGCCCGGTCGCGGTGATCCGGCACTGACCGGAGCCACCGGCCGGCGGCACGGTCATCGCGGCGACCGGCACCGGGCCGGGTTGGCGCGGTCTGTCGACAGTGGAGGGATACGCGCGTGGGTGCCGGTGAGCAGGGCGTAATGATGGCGCAGCGGCGGGGACTGTCCTCGGCCGAGGCGGCGGCGCGGCTCGCCCGCGATGGCGCGAACGTGCTGCCGGCCGGCCCTCGGGTGCGGCTGTGGCGGCGGCTGGTGCGGCAGGGGCGGGACCCCTTGGTGCTGGTCCTGCTGGTCGCCGCCGCGCTGACGATCGGCACCGGTGACTGGGCCGACGCGGCGGTGATCGTGCTGGTGATCATGGTCAACACCGCGGTCGGCGTGGGCCAGGAGGTCAAGGCCGACCGGGCGATCACGGCGCTGTCGGAGGTGACGGCCGCCGAGGCGCGGGTGCTGCGCGACGGCATGCAGCGCCAGGTTCCCGCCGCCGAGGTCGTGGTCGGCGACCTGCTGGTGCTGGCCGAGGGGGACGTGGTGCCGGCCGATGCCGCGGTGGTCGAGGCGGCGGCGCTGCTGGTGGATGAGGCGTCGCTGACCGGCGAGTCGGTACCGGTCGACAAGGCAGCGGCCGACGCGCAGCAATCGGCCGATGCCGTGTCCGCCGGCACGGTGGTGGTGCGGGGTCGGGGTCTTGCGGTGGTCACCGCGACCGGCGCCGCCAGCGCGATGGGGCGGGTCGCGGCGTTGCTGGTGGCCGGCTCCGGGCTGACGCCGTTGCAGCGGCGGCTGGTCGGGGTGGGGCGGGCGCTGGCCGGCGTGGCGGTGGTGCTGTGTGCGGTGGTGCTGGCGCTGGGCCTGGCCAACGACCAGCCGGTCGAGTTGATGATCGTCGCCGCGATCAGCCTCGTCGTGGCGGCGGTGCCCGAGTCGTTGCCCGCGGTGGTCACCCTGGCGTTGGCGCTCGGCGCGCGGCGGATGGCCGCCCGCAACGCGCTGGTCCGCAGGCTGCCCGCGGTGGAGACACTCGGGTCGGTGACGGTGCTCGCCACGGACAAGACCGGCACCCTCACCGAAGGCGCCATGTTCGTCCGTCACCTGTGGACACCGTCCGGTGTGGCGTCGGTCAGCGGTAGCGGGTACCGGCCGGACGGCCAGATCCGTCGCGATGGCCGCACACTCGGCCCGGGCGATGCGCCGGACCTCGACGAGCTGCTGTCCGCGGCGGCGCTGTGCAACGACGCGGCGCTGCGCGCACCGCAGATCGGTGGGTCGGACGCCGGCGAGTCGGACTGGTCTGCGGTCGGTGACCCGACCGAGGCGGCACTGCTGGTCGCGGCCGGCAAGATCGGACTGGACCCCGCTGGCCTCGCCGCGCGGCTGCCGCGCTGCGCCGAGACGCCGTTCGACAGCCGCCGCAAGCGGATGGTCACCGCGCATCGCCTGCCCGACGGCCGGATCCGGGTCGTCTGCAAGGGCGCCCCGGAGGCCCTGCTGCGCCGACCGGTGCTCGCTAGTGACGCCGACAGCGTGGCATGGGCCGTCGCCCGCGCCGAGGATCTGGCCCGAGACGGTTTCCGGGTGCTTGCCGTCGCCGCCGCTGACCACCGCACGCTGCCCGCGGCCGACAGGTTGGAGCGCGGACTGCGGCTGCTCGGACTCGTCGCCATCTTCGATCCACCCCGCGCGTCGGCCGCCGCGACGATCGCCGCGTGCCGGGCCGCCGGGATCACCCCGATCCTGATCACCGGCGACCATCCGGCCACCGCCCGCGCGATCGCCACCGAACTGGGCATCATCGCGCCCGGCGAGCCGGTCGTCGACTGCCGCCAGCCGCCCGTCGACCGGAACGGGCCATGTTGGCGCGACGCGCGGGTCTTCGCTCGGGCAACGCCGGAACAGAAACTGGACATCGTCGGTGCCCGCCAGGCCGCCGGCGATGTGGTCGCGATGACCGGCGACGGTGTCAACGACGGCCCGGCACTGCGCCGCGCCGACATCGGCGTCGCCATGGGCCGGCGCGGCACCGAGGTCGCCCGCCAGGCGGCCGATCTGGTGCTGGCCGACGACGAGCTGGCCACCGTCGTGGCCGCCGCCGAAGAAGGACGGCGCGTCTACACGAACATCCGCCGCTTCCTCCTCTACGGACTGTCCGGCGGCAGCGCCGAGATCGCGGTCATGCTGGCCGGGCCGTTCGTCGGCCTGCCGCTGCCGCTGCTACCCGCCCAGATCCTCTGGATCAACCTGCTCACCCACGGCCTGCCCGGCGTGGCGCTGGGCAGCGAACCGGCCGACCCCGCCGCCATGCACCGGCCACCACGGCCACCGGAGCAGAGCGTGCTCGGCGCCGGCCTGTGGCAGCGCATCGCCCGGGTCGGCCTGGTCATCGCCGCGGTCACCCTCGGCGTCGCGGTCTGGGCACACGCCACCGGCCGCCCCTGGCAGAGCATGGCCTTCTTCACCCTCGGCGCCACCCAACTCGCCGCCGCCGTCGGCTCCCGCGCCCGCCCCGGCACCTGGACCAACCCGCTCCTGCTCGCCGCCGTCGCCGCCGCCCTGCTGCTGCAGTTGGCCGGCATCTATTTCCCGCCGCTGCGCGAACTGCTCAGCACCCAACCACTCGCCGTAGCTGACCTGGCCATCGTCTGCGCCCTGGCCACCCTCGGCTACGCCGCCATCCGCCTCGACCGCATCCTGCACCCCAGCAAGGACACCCACTGGCCACCCGGAACAGGCGGGGAAGAGGCGCGACCGACCCATCCGGCCTGACCAGCGACCCGTACCTCCGGCGTGCACCTCCTGTCGGCGTCGGGGTTGGTGGGCTGCGTTGGGCCGATGGATCTGCTTGGTGATGGTGGCCCGGCGCGCTTTCGCGTCTTCCGTTCATGGTCGGACTGGTGGCGCGCTATGGTCCGGCGAGTGGCTCTGGCCGTCGTCGGAATGGGGTGGATGTGGAGTCGGTGGCGGATGTGCTCGGGAAGGTCGACGAATATCAGTGGTACGTCAATAAGCGAGACGCGGCCCATTACCAGATGGCGTTGCGGTTCAACCGTCACGAGCGTCTGCTGGGCATTCCTGTCATCGTTACGACGACCGTCGTCGGCACCGCGATCTTCGCGACGCTCCAGCAGGACGCCGCCGTTGGTTGGAAGATTGCAACTGGGCTGCTCTCGGTGACGGCGGCGACGCTCGCCGCTCTGCAGACCTTCTTCAACTACGGTGGAGAGGCGCAGCGCCATGCGGAGGTGGCGGTCGGTTACGCACGGCTGTGGCGGCATATTGACCAATTCAAACTCCGTTACCAGCAGGAAACAGCGACGAGGGAAGAATGCCTCACTGACCTGGCGACCCTGGTCAAAGACATGGACGACCTGGAACGGCAGGCTCCGCGGATAACGAACAAAATTTGGCAGCAGGTCAAGAATGAGGCAGAACACGGATGATTGATCAGCGTCCGGGCTTGGCCGCGCTGATCGCCTAGGTCGCCCGAACCAAGCCGGGTCTGCCGATCCAGACTGACACCGCCGCCGGATGACCGCCTGCGTTCCGATCTGCCGCCCTGCCCACGATCCATGATCGGGTCTGTCTCGTTAGCGGTGTTTCGGATCGCGCGTGGTTCACCGGCGGGGCACTGCGATGAGTTGGCAGAGGTCCTCGTAGAGGTCACGGTACATCCGCTCGGCCCGTCGTACGGTGGCGAACGTCTCTTGGCGTTGTCCGAGCCGTGACCGCGCTCGTGCTTCCACGAGCGCGTCGGGCTGCGGCTGCTCCGCTCCGTCCGGATGTGTGGTTGATGGCATCGCGGAGTAGTCATGACCGAAGCCGAGCCGGTCGGGCCGGGTATGGTAGAGCCGGCAGAGCGCGTCGAAATAGTGACTGCTCGGGAAATCCGCCCCAGTCTCCCACCGGGAAACGGTCTGGTGGGAGAGGCCGGTAAACGCCGCGCCAGTGCCGCGGAGGACCGGCCAGGTCCAGCCGCTGTCGCTGCGCGGACCGCAGTTCGGGCACCAGCCGTGTCACCGCGACCAGCGCCACCACCCCGATCGGCACGTTCACGAGGAAGATCCAGCGCCAACCCAGCAGATCGGTGATCACTCCACCGGCGAGCTGGCCGAGGATCGCCCCGGCCGAGCCGACGGCGCCCCAGACACCGAGCGCACGGTTGCGCGCCTCGCGCTCGGCGAACGTCGCGGTGAGCAGGGCGAGCGCATTGGCCGAGAGCAGCGCAGCGCCGGCAGCGGTTCCGTCAGCTCGGTTGTGCGGTGAGGTGGGGCAGCGCGGCGAGCCTGGCGCGGATCCGTTCGACGTCGGGGTGGTCGAGATCGGTGAGGATGTCGAGCGCCTGCTGCCAGCTGCTCCGGGCGGCGGCGGGGTCGCCGGCTGCGCAGTGGGTGTCGCCGAGATGGACGAGTGTGTCGGCATCGTTGTAGCGGTCGCCCAGATCGTGGTAGAGCTGCAGTGCTTCCCGGTAGCAGTCGGCCGCCCGGGAGTAGTTGGCGAGTTCGTGGTGGGCGCGGCCGAGGGTGTCCCAGGTGGCGGCCATCCCGGCCTGGTCACCGAGTTCTTCGAGCATGGCGAGCGACCGCTCGCACAGCAGTATTGCCTGGGTGTGCCTGCCGAGTCCCACCTCGCACCAGGCGATGTTGTTGAGGGCCAGCCCCTGCCCGCGGGGGTAATCGGCGGCCCGGAACAGATCGAGTGCTCGCTGGGCGTGGTCGATGGCGTGGTCCATTCGACCCTGCAGCTTCCACAGTTGGCCGAGGTTGTGGTGGCTGATCCCCTGCCGGATCAGGTCGCCGGCCCGGCCGTCCAGATCGAGGGCGAGCTCGTACTCGGCGTGGGCCTCGGCGTAGCTGCCGAGCGCTGTGTGCGCCCCGGCCAGCAGGCGGTGGGCGTTGGCTTGTGCAGGACCTTCGGCGAGCCGGACGGCCGCGGGCAGCGCGAGCTGCCAGGCGGCCGTGCGGTCGTGCCAGTGGCCCTGCCGGCTCAGGTACGTGTCGAGGGCCCAGGCGAGATACCAGGTCTGGCTGTCATGTCCGGTGTCGGCGGCTTGGCGGAGCGCGGCGAGCAGATTGCGGTGCTCGGTGCTGAGCCAAGCCATGGCCCGGTCGTGGTCGGCGAGCTGCTCGGGGCTGGTCCCGGCGGCAGCGGGGGTGAGGGCCAACGCGGGTTCGTGCCGGGTCTGCTGCAGCAGTCGGTCGGCGGCGACGGCGGTGTGCGTGTAGTGGTCGAGTAGCCGGCCCAGCGCGGCGCGGCGGTGCTGCTCGGTGTCGGTGGCCCGGCTCAGGTCGGCGGCGTAGACGGCGAGCAGATCGTGGTAGGCGTAGCGGCCCGGCCGATGTTCGGTGAGCAGGCTGCCGCGGGCCAACTCGGTGATCAGCTCCCGGGCCTCCGGCTCGGGTAGGCCGGCCAGGCTGGCCGCGGCCGGGAGACCGATGTCAGGTCCGCGGGTCAGGCCGAGCAGGCGGAACAGCCGGGCGGCCGGCGCGGTGAGGGCGGCGTAGGACCAGGCGAACACCGCCCGTACCTCGGTGGCCGGGTCGCCGGCGTCCAGTGCCGCGAGCCGGGTGCGGGCGTCGGTCAGCTCGGCGGCCAGCGCGGCGAGCGGGAAGCCGGTCTGTGCGGCCCGGGCCGCGACGATCGCCAGCGCCAGTGGGAGTCGGGCGCAGGCGGTGATGATCTGCTCGACCGCTTCCGGCTCGGCCACGACCCGGCCACGGCCGAGCCGGCCGGTGAGCAGCTCTCGGGCCTGGGCAGCCGGAAGCAGGTCGAGGGTCAGCGGGTGGGCGCCGGTCGCCGCGACCAGCCCGGTCAGCTGGTTGCGGCTGGTCACCAGGACGTGTGCGGCCGGCCCGCCGGGCAGCAGCGGCCGCACCTGTTCAGCGTCCCCGGCGTTGTCGAGCACCAGCAGCACCCGCCGCCGGGCGAGTTCGGTGCGGTACAGCGCGGCCTGCGCGTCCAGGTCGGGCGGGATGCGGGCGGTGGACACCTCCAGCCCGCTGAGCAGCAGGCGGATCGCATCGGCAGGCTCCATCCGCCGGCCGCTCGGGTCGAACCCGCGCAGGTTGACGTACAGCTGGCCGTCCGGGAAGCGGTCGGCGACCCGGTGTGCCCAGTGCACGGCCAGCGCGGTCTTACCGATCCCCGCGGTGCCCGACAGCGCGGACACGACCACGGTCGCGGGCTGCCCGGGTACGTCGAGCAGCGCGTCGAGTTCGGCGAGTTCGTGCTGCCGGCCGGTGAACCCGCGGACGTCGGTCGGTAGTTGGGCCGGGCGAGCGGACGCCCGCTCAGCCGGCGGCCGCGGGCCGGTCGGCCGGGCGGGGCTACCGTCGGGTGCGCTGAGCTGGCCGCGGAGGACGTCCCCGTGTAGGGCACGCAGCTCCGAACCAGGTTCGGTGCCGAGCTCGTCGGCCAGCCGGGCGCGGTGCGCGGCGAAGCATTCCAGCGCCTCGGCGTGGCGACCGGCCGCCACCAACGCCTGCATCAGGCTGCCCACCAGCGGCTCCGCCAGCGGCTGGTCGACCAGCAGATCCCGGACCGTGGCGATGACCCGATCGCCTCGACCCAGGCGCAGCTCGACCTGCGCCCAGGCCACCGTCGTGTCCAGCCGCTGCTGCTGCCACCCGGTGCGGGCCCGGGCGGCCCACTGCCCGCCCACACCGATCAGCGGCGTGCCCCGCCACAGGCGCAGCGCCTCGGTCAGCAGCTCGCTCCGGGCCGAGTCGGCCAGCTGCGGATCGCCCGCTTCGAAGGTCAACCGCCGGAACCGGTGCAGGTCGACGCGCTCTGGGTCGACATCGAGCAGATAGCCACCCGGGCGGCGGGCCAGCGTCGCCGGTGACGGCTCTGCGGCTACGGACTCCAAGACGCGACGGATCCGGGTCAGGTGGGAGTACAGCACCTCGCGGACCGCCCGCGGCGGGGATCCGTCCCAGACCCGCTCCACCAGCAGGTCCAGCGGAACCGGCCGGCCCGCATCGACCGCCAGCGCCGCCAACACCGCCCGCAGTTGCGGTCTCCCCAGCGCCAACGGCCCGTCGCCGGCGCGGACCTCCACCGGACCCAGCAACCGGAACTCGATCATCCGCAGCCCACCCACATCCTCGGTCCAACCGCCCAGCGCAGGCTGATTGGTCGGAATTTCAGGCTATCGACCCGGAATGGTTTACGGGGCAGGTGGCATTGCCGGTTCCCGCGGACGGGCAGGGTGCGATCAGCCATGCCCGTACCCGGCGTCAAGGTTGCGTCAAGGCAGTCGTTCGGGCCACCGGTACAGGCTGCGATCGAGCCGTCCGACGGCACCCGACCGCAGTGAAGGGATCGCATGATGGCACCACCCGAACGATCCAGTGGGCCGGATCGGCCCGAGCAGCACGCCGGCGAACCGATGACCGGGTCGGCCCGAGCCGCCCGCAGCGGCCAGCCCAAGCGGCACCGCCTCGTCGTACCGCCCGCGGTCGCGTTGGCGGTCGGAGCGTGGATCGCACACCCACCGCCCGCGGCGGCCGAACCCCACGATCCCGCCGGATCGGGAGTCTCCGCCGGAGGCCAGAACCCATCGAACGCCTCGCCCGGACCCGCCAACGTCGGCTCGCTCCTCGGCGGCTCGCGGGGCGGCAAAATTCACGCCTTCATCACCCTCCGGAACGGTGACTTCTTCACCGACAGGGATGTTCCGGCGGGGGACGATGAGGTCGGTGTGGAACCGGGCACCCGGGTGTCCACGATCGACGGCACGGTCACGCTCGCCGAGCCGAACGACGAGGTCACGGTGAGTGGCATCCGGTTCTACGTGTACACACTCGAGAAGCCGGCGGATCTGGTGCCCCCGGATCTGGTCCCCCCGGACGTCGACGACGAGCCGGCGGTGGATCCGGGCCTCGAGCCCGGGTTCTCGCTCGGCGAGACGCCCGACGGCGTGGATGTGGCGTCCGACCCGGCGCAGGCCGGCCCGGCGCCCGCGGACAGCGTCGACGGCGACAACCCCGCGACCGGCTTGCCGCCGGGGGTCTCCCTCGGCGAAGCGCCCGACGTGGGCGCGGCGCCCGGTCCGGCGCAGACCGGCCTGCCGTCCGCGGCCACGCCTGACGGCGACTCCGCGACCGACCTGTCCGCCGGCCCGCCGCAGGTCGACGCCCAGATGGGCAACGCCGAGGTCACCGAGAAGCAACTGGCCCGACCCAACGAGCCGCCGGCCGTACCGACGGACCGGAACCTGAAGCCCGACCGTGACGTGAGCGACGACGGGACCAGGGAGACAGCACCCGATGACAGCGAGGACCCGGAGTCCCGCCCGAGGGCCGATCAGGCGGCGATAGCACCGACCGACAACGACGACAGCGAGGATTCCGGTGACGTCGCGACGGTCGGTCCGCCCGGCGAGGACGGGGCGGACGGCACGGACGGGGCGGGCGGCACGGACGGGGCGGGCGGCACGGACGGGGCGGACGGCACGGACGGGGCGGGCGGCACGGACGGGGCGGACGGGGCGGACGGGACCAGCACCGACGGGGCCGACAGCACCGGCGAAGGCGCTGGCGACAGCGGTTTCGGCGGCGGAGACGGCGGAGACGGCGGCGAGGGCGCCGGCGATGGTGGTAGCGGCGGCGACAGCGGCGGGGGCGACAGCGGCACCAGCGGCGGCGGCTCTGGCGGCGACGGCGGCTCTGGCGGCGGCGACGGCGGCTCCGGTGGCGACGGGGGTAGCGGTGGTGGCGACGGTGGCGGCTCCGGTGGGGGCGGCGACGGCGGAGGCGGCGGGGGCGGCAACAGCGGCGGGGGCGGTGACTAGCGGTGGCTTCGACGCGGACTGAGAATCCGTTCGGCGGTGGCCGGCGGGATCGTTCACGGGCCGGAATGGGGAGGCTGGCGAGCGCGCCGGGCCTGGCGATCGTGGTCGTGGCCGGTGGCCTGTCCGTGCTTGCGGCGCCGGGGACGTCCCACGCGGATCCGGTGGCAGCACCCGAGCGGGTGGAACTCGGGGTCTTCGGGGACTCCTACGCCTCCGGCGCCGGGACGGACAAGCCCAGCGCCAACTACGCGACCCGTACCGTGGCCACGTCCGGCCGACCGGCCACGTATGTCGACCCGGCGCATCAGTCCACCCGGGCGCCGGCCTGGCAGGCGGTCGACCGGCTCCGCCGGGCGCACCCGGAGGTCGACGTCCACGTGGCATTCGACCCGGTCCTCGGCACGACCACCGGGTCGTTCCGGACCAAGATACGGCCGGGGACGCCGTTCGAGCACCCGGCACAACTCGCCGCGACGGCCGGCAAGGACGTGGTGCTGCTGAGCATCGGCGGCGACGAGGCAGACCTCGGCGGCTGGACCCGGATCGCGGCCGACGCGCAGGAGGACACGTCGGCCAGCGCGTTCCCCGGCCTGCTCGCGCGGCTGCGGGACCCGGCCTTCGCCCGGCGACTGCAGCAGACCTACGAAGCCGTGCTCGCGAACATGGCACCGGGCGGCACCCTGATCGTCACCACTTACCCGGTCATCCTGCCGGACCCGGTGCCGGCCGCCGCGCTCACCGGCTCGGCTGGTTGGGTGATCACCACCCGGGAGGCCCGCCTGTCCAACGACTACGTGCGGACTCTCGACGCTGTCATCGGCGCTGCGGTCAGTGCGGTGGCGGCGCGGGCCGCGCAACAGCGTAAGCACGTGGACGTCGTTGACCTGCGGGACGCGTTCGGCCAGCACCTGCTGTTCGCTGCGCAGCCCGCGGTCCGCGGACTGCTGTCGCTGACCGATGGCGGCCTCGTGCTGGACTCGTTCCATCCCAACGACCTGGGCCAGCAGATCATCGGCCAGCACCTGCAACCGGCGCTCGACCGCGCGGTCACCCGGGCCGCCGCGGCGCGAGGCAGCGCCGGGCGGCCGGCCGGGCCGGCCGGCCCGAGCCGACCGACAGCGGGCGAAGGCGGCTCGGCAGCCCGCCCACCGCTGGCGCAGCACGGCCACCGCCCGGCGCAGCCGGTCAGCACCAGCGCCGGGCCACCGCCGAGCAATCCGAACCACCCGGCCCCGGCCGGCTCCTCCCCACCAGGCGGCTCATCACCACCGCCCGGCAGATCGACACCAGCAGCGCCCAACCCGGTCGGCCGGACCCCGACCGGCGACGGACCCAGCGGATCCACCCCGGCCGGCGGCGTCCCGACGCCCGGCGGATCCACCCCGGCGAACGGCAGTCACCCACCGGCCGCCGCGCCAGCACCACCGGCAGCGTCCGGCGGATCCGATGCCGCCCCCGCCACAGCCACCCCAGCGGCCGACCCAGGAGCCGCCGAGTCCATCACCGACGACGGCCCGACCACCGAATCCGACCCGGGCACGGCCCCCGCAGCCGACGACGCCACGCCGACCGCAACCGACCCAGCGGACAGCCCCGACGCCGACGGCAACACCGACGCCGAGGGCAACACCGACGCCGAGAGCAGCGCCGACTCGACCGACGACGCCTCCGACTCTCCTGGCAGCGACTCCGCCGACGGCGACAGCGACGGGAGCGACGGCGGCGGCGACGGGGGCGACGGCGGCGGCGACGGGGGCGACGGGGGCGACGGCGGAAGCGGCGGCGACGGGGGCGACGGGGGCGGCGGCGACGGGGACTGACCGACGGCATCACCGGCCCCCCACCCGCAGCGGGGCCGGTGGTGCGCACGGCTGCACAGGTCGAGGTCGCGGAGTGCTTCGAGAACTCCGCTTCCAGGCGAAGCGCCGCAGCGCGGTCGTTCGTAGTAGCCCACCTCACATGCAGGTCCGCTCGCACGGGAGCGGCCGCCACCCAGTCGTGCGGTGGGTGTTCGCTCGAGTCCTCAGGCGTCCTTGACCACGGCGACACCATGCGGGGCCGTGGACGTCGCCTGGTGCGCCCGTTCAGTCGTCGACGGCTTTCACCGCGGCGGCGATCGGCTCGAGCCCTGCGATCAGTTCGTCGAGTTCGTCGGCGCTGAGCACGTCGTACGCCGGCGCCGCCAGTTCGTCGGTGCGGGTCTCGATGTGCTGCTTGGTCTGCCGGCCCGCTTCGGTGAACCCGCCGGCGGCGTCCACCAGGCCGCGGCCGCGCAGCCCGTCGACGACGGCGGCCAGATGCGCCGTGGGCAGGTGGTGGATTCGGCCGAACTCCTCCGCCCTCATTCCGAGGGAGACGGCGAGCAGGACGTGGGCTTCGGTGCCGCCGATGCCGTGGGCGAGCAGGGCGGCGTTGTGGCCGTCCCCGCGATGCTCCCGCAGCAGCGTCGCGGCATGCCAGAGCCTGGCCACCGGCTTTTCGGGCACGGCAAGGGCCCGCAGCCCGGCGTACAGCGCTCGACCCTCGGTCGGCGCGCTCACCGCTGCCCGGGTGGCGAGCTCGGCGACCCGCACCAGA
The DNA here is from genome assembly GCA_963714145.1 of uncultured Actinomycetota bacterium. Lineage (GTDB taxonomy): Bacteria > Actinomycetota > Actinomycetes > Mycobacteriales > CADCTP01 > JBBWZH01. The sequence continues at coordinate 8,491,053 of OY970235.1, forward strand.
CCGGGGGACTCGGCGAGCTGCCCGAGCATCTGCCGCAGCGCGGCGGCGCTGCCTCGCTCCCGCACGGCGATCGCCTCGGCCGGGGTGATCTTCCCCCAGACCCACGGGATGTGGCGCGCCACCTCACCGTCGGCGAAGTTGTAGAAGACCGCGTGCACCACCTCAGCCGGTGCCAGTCCCAGCGGCGCGGCCCGGCCCGCGAAGTACCCGTCCCAGTAGTTGCGCATGCCGACGGCCAGGAACGCCTCGTTCGGCACCTCGGAGAAGGTGACCGTGGCGATCGGCTCGACAACCTCGAACATGCGGTGGACCTTGGCCAGTGGGTGCGACATCCGCCGAATCTCCTGTTGTCATCGTGTCGGCACCCCCATGGGCAGCCGCTCACCCCAACCACGAACAACGCGGCCCGGATCCGACAACCCCCGGCGACATCAACCCAGCCAAGATCAGCCCTACTCTCCTGCCGCTCTTGGTCGATCTTGCCGATCGCATAGCGATGCCATCACCTGGCGCCTGCCTACCCGGCGGGCGCCGGTGGGGGCACTGGGCGGTGATAGCGCACTTCGTCAACGGTGACGCCGAAGACCTCTTCCGTACGGGCGCTGCCGTCGGGCTGCCAGCCGTAGTGCTCGTATACCGCCCGGGCCCGTTGGTTTCCGGCCGCCACCCACAGCACAGCCCGGTCGAACCCCCGCTCGGCCAGGCCGGCCGTGGCCGCGGTGAGCAGCGCCCGGCCGACGCCCCGCTGCCAGTGATCGGGCCGCACGTTGATCGCGTACAGCTCGCCCGCTGCTTGCTGGACCGGCCGCGCGCCGGCCGGACCGGTGATCCGGGCCGGACCGTAGCTGGCGAACCCGGCGATCTGACCGTCCACTGTGGCCACCAGCGTCGGTGTCTGCGGGTCCGGCGCGGCGAGCCGGCGCCGCCACTGCTCGCCGCGCTGGGCAGGATCCAGCCCGTCGAGGTAGCCCTGCGGCATGATCCCCTGGTACGCCGCCTGCCACGCCTGGACGTGCACCCGCCCGAGCGACGCGCCATCCTCGACCACCGCAGGCCGTACCACCACTGACATGGCCGCAACGGTAGGCCGCCGGACCGTACAACTCATCTCAAATAACTGCGGCGCGCTGCCCTGCCGGCGTCGGCATGTCTACTAGAACGTGATTCTCGCGTTCGAGGACGTGGCCGGGCAGGAGCCGGTCCAGCCGTGGGATGCCGGCGAGTTGCGCCGGGTCGTCGCCGCGATCGGGGCGCTGTCGGCGGTGCCGGCGCCGCCCGGGTTCCCGGCGGCCGGCGATCGTCCGCGGCTGGGCGGTTGGGCCGAACTGGCCGCCGACCCGGTCCGCGTCGGCGGGCTGGCGGTGTACTCGCCGTGGGCCGCTGCCCGCCTCGACCGGCTGCTGGTTCTCGAGCGGGACGGCCTGACCGCGGCGGCGGGGTCGGCTGTCGTCCATTTCGATCTGTACGCGCATAACATTCTGCTGACCGCGGCCGGGTCGTGTTCGTCGACTGGCCGCACGCCCGTCTCGGCGCGCCGTTCGTCGACCTCGTGATCACCCTGTCCAGCGCGGCAGCCGGCGGCCTCGATCCCGAGCCGCTCATGCGCGAGCACCAGACCGGCCGCGGCGTCGACCCGCTCGCGGTCACCGCCGTCCTGGCCGCGCACGCCGGTTTCTGCGTCGCCGGCGCCCTGACCCCGCCCACCCCCGGCCTCGAACCGATCACCGCGGCCAAACAACACCTCGGCCACGGCGCCCTGGCCTGGCTGGAACAACGCCTCACCCACACCTGAGCGCCCTGGTCAGCGCGGCCCAGGCGGGTGCCATCGGGGCTCCTGACCGGCAACGTGCGGGGTAGGCCCGGGCCGGCAGTCGCGACCGGGACGCGGGTCATTGTGTTTCTTGTTGGAGCAGGTCGGCGATTGCGGCGATGCCGGCTTCGATGGCGTGCTTCGGGGTGTCGCCGAAGCCGAGCACGAGCTGCGGTCCGGTTGGGCGCGCTGTGCGGTACATGCCGGCCAGGCCGTAGAGGCCGACCCCGCGACGCCGGGCGAGCTTGATCAGTTGGTCTTCGTCGGTACCGGTAGGTAGGTGCAGGATGGCGTGGAAGCCGGCGGCGAGGCCGGTGACGCGCAGCCCGGGTGCGTGGGTGGCGAGGGCGGCGAGCAGGGTCTGGCGGCGGGCGGCGTATTCGGTGCGGGCGCGACGCAGGTGCCGGTCGTAGCGGCCGGATTCGATGAGTGTGGCGAGCGCCAGCTGGTCGAGGCTTGGGCTGCCGCGGTCGGCGACCCGCTTGGCGTGGGCTATCGCCCCGAGCAGCGGCGGTGGAGCGATCAGCCACCCGATGCGCAGGGCGGGGGCGAGCGACTTGCTGACCGTACCGAGCGAGACGACGCAGTCGGGTGCGAGCCCTTGCAGCGAGCCGACCGGCTCGCGGTCGTAGCGGAACTCGGCGTCGTAGTCGTCTTCGAGGATCACACCAGCACGTCGGCGGGCCCAGGCAATGAGCTCCTGGCGGCGGTGTCCGGCGAGCAGGACGCCGGTGGGCCACTGGTGGGCCGGGGTCACGAGGACGGCCCGGGCGGTGGTGCGTTCCAGCGCGGTGACGTCGAGGCCGTCCGCGTCTACCGGGACGGGCACCACGGCGATGCCGGCGGCGGTCGCCTGCTCGGTAGTCGAGTTGCCGGCGCCCGGGTCTTCGACGCCGAGGTTGTGGACGCCGGCGGCGGCGAGCACGCGCAGCACGAGCCCGAGACCCTGCGCCATGCCGTTGCCGATGACGACCTGGTCGGCGGTGGCCGAGACCGCCCGCACCCGCCGTAGATAGGCGGCGATCACCTCGCGCAGCCGTGGCTCACCGGCCGGGTCCCCGTAGTCGAAGGCGCTGTTCGGGGCGGTGCGGCAGACTTCGCGGATCGCCCAGGCCCAGTCCTCGCGCGGCGCGAGGCGCAGGTCCGGCACGCCGTGCCGGAAGTCGGCGATCGCGTGGCGCGGCTGGACCGGTGGCCGCGCCGTCGGTGGCGTGGCCGGGCGGGCGACCGCGGCCGCCGCGACGCGGGTGGCCGATCCGGGGCGGCTGGTCAGGTAGCCCTCGGCCTGCAGCTGGAGGTAGCACTGCTGGACGATGCCCCGGGACAGCCCCAAAAGGCGGGCGAGCTCGCGCGAGGACGGCAGCCGCTCGTCGACGGCCAGCCGGCCGCGCCGGATCGCGTTGCGGAGCTGGCCTTCGAGCTGTGCGCGGAGCCCCGCAGCGCCGTCCCGATCGATCGTGACGAGCAGCTCGGGCCCCAAACCGGCCCACTCCACAGGCATAGAACTGGACCATACCGGTGACCCAGCTGGGCCATAGCGTCGGCGCCATGACCACTGACGTGCTTACCCGACCGGCCGGGACCACGCTCCTGTCGCGGGCTCTGCTGCTGCGGTTCGTCTCGATCCTCGGCTCGTCGATCGGCTTCTACCTGCCGCTGTCCGTGGTGCCGCTGTTCGCGAAGGAGGCCGGCTCCGACAGCAACGCCGGCCTGGCCACCGTCGCGCTGCTGCTGGCGACCGTGGCCTGCGAGCTGGTGACGCCGCGGCTGATCACCCGGGTCGGATACCGCAGGGCGCTGGCCCTCGGGCTGGTGCTGCTGGGCGTGCCGACGCTGGTGCTGACGTTCAGCGCCAGCATCGCGGTGATCGTCGCGGTCAGCGTGGTACGCGGCGCCGGGTTCGCGATCTGCGCCGTCGCCGGCGGGACCGTCACGGCCATGCTCATCCCGGCCGACCGGCGCGGCGAAGGTCTCGCGCTCGTCGGCATCGTGAGCGGAATCGCCAGCCTGCTCGCGTTGCCCGGCGGCGTGTGGATCGCGGCGCGCTGGGGATACCCGCCGGTGTTCGCGGCGACAGCGGCGGCCACGCTGCTCGCGCTGCTGTCCGTGCCCGGGCTGCCCCGCCGCGCCGCGGCCGTGAACGAGGGCCGCCACCACGGAGTGCTCGGCGCGCTGCGCAGCGCCGCGCTCACCCGCCCGGCGGCGATCTTCGCCGGGTCGACCGCGGCGGCCGGAGTATTCGTCACGTTCCTGCCGCTGGCCGTCACCGACCAGCCGGCCTCGGTCGCCGCGGTCGCGCTGCTCGCCCAGACCGCCGCGGCCACGGTCGGCCGCTGGGTCGCCGGACGGCTCGGCGACCGGCACGGCACCGCCCGCCTGCTCACCCCCGCGGTGGCCCTGACCGCAACGGGAATGGCCGCGATGGCGGCCACCGGCACCCCGTCCGCGGTGATCGGCGGAGCGCTCCTCTTCGGTATCGGGTTCGGGCTGCTGCAGAACGCTTCGCTGACACTGATGTACGCCCGCGTGCCGGCCGGCGGCGAAGGCGCCGTGAGCGCCATCTGGAACGCCGCCTACGACCTCGGCATGGCCGCCGGCGCGCTCGGCGCCGGACTGCTCATCACCTCGATCGGATACCCCGCGACCTTCCTGCTCACCGCTGCCGCGATCCTCCCCGCGCTCACCCTGGTCCGCCGCGACCGTCGCCCCTGACCGGAAACCCGACGCCTCACCGGCCCCTCGTCACATCGGCCGCGCGTTGATCCTGGGCGGGCGTGCCGATGCCCGGCTGGGTCGTCCAGCCCAGGCTGGGGAGATTGCCTGCTGCCGTGGGCTGATCTGCTCACAGCAGCAGACCCGGCGAACGGGACCGGGGCCGCGGCATTGTCAGGGCATGACGAACGAGGAGAGGCAGCCGCTGTTCGACCACCGGCTGCGTGAACGGTTCTTCAGTCAGCGGGTTCTGGTCCTCGACGGTGTGCTCGACGACGACAACGGGACGGTGCTGGCGACCCAGATGCTCTGGCTGGCCAGCGAGGATCCGCGCAAGGACATCGCGCTGTGGATCCACTCGCCGGGTGGCTCGGTGCCCGCGATGCTGGCGATACGCGACGTGATGCAGTTGGTGCCGTGCGACGTGGCGACGCTGGCCCTGGGGCTGGCGTGCAGTGCGGGACAGTTCCTGCTGTCGGCGGGCACTCCGGGCAAGCGCTTCGCCCTGCCGCATGCCCGCATCCTGATGCACCAGGGATCCTCGGGGATCGGCGGCTCGGCGGTCGAGGTGGAGGTGCAGGCCGACGACCTGCGGCACACCCGGGACACCGTGCTCGGGATCATCGCGGCGGACACCGGCCAGCCGATCGAGCGGATCTTCGCCGACTCACTGCACGACCGCTGGTTCACCACCGAGCAGGCCCGCGAGTACGGCTTCATCGACCGCCGCGTCGACGCACTCGCCGACGTGGTGCCGGTGCGCGCCCACGCACTGGGACTGGGCGCACCGGCCGGAGCACGCGCATGAGCACGTACACCATCCCCAACGTCATCACTCGCGTGGCGGGCAGCGAGCGAATCATGGACGTCTACTCGCACCTGCTGGGCGAGCGGATCGTCTACCTCGGCACCGCGATCGACTCAGGGGTGGCGAACGCGCTGATCGCGCAACTGCTGTTCCTGGAGGCCGACAACCCGGACCGGGAGATCAACCTCTACATCAACTCCGAGGGTGGGAGCATGTCGGCGGCGCTCGCGCTGTACGACACCATGCGCTTCATCAAGACGCCGGTGGCAACGACCTGCATCGGCCAGGCCGTGGCGGGGGCCGCGGTGCTGCTGGCTGCCGGCGAGCCCGGACGCCGCTCGGTGCTGCGGCACGCCCGGGTCGTACTGCACCAGCCGGCGGCCCAAGGCCGCGGCGCCATCCCCGATCTCATCCTGCAGGCCGACGAGGTGGTGCGGGTGCGAACCCAGCTGGAGGAGATCCTCTCGGCGCACACCGGTCACGATGTCGCACAACTACGGCACGACACCGACCGGGACCGGGTCTTCGACGCGGCGGGTGCGGTCGGTTACGGGCTCGCGGATCAGCTCCTGGACAACCGCGCCTGAGGCCGGGACCTCAGGCGGCCATCAGCACCGGCCCGGTGGCGGGACGCCGGGCCATCCGACTCCCGCCGCGCACCTGCCGGACATCGCCGGCGATGCCCACGAGCAGGCCGGCCAGATCGACCCCGAGCGCACCGGTGACCGCCGCGATCATCTCGCTCGACGGTTCCTTGCGACCGCGTTCGATCTCCGACAGGTACTGCGGCGAGATGCCAGCCCGCTCCGCGACGTCGACAAGACGGCCACCCCGTTCCTCCCTGGCCGCCCGCAGCCTCCGGCCCAGGACCTCACGCCAGAGCGGCTCGGGCTCACCATCCGGTGCCGGGGTACGGTCCGAAGGGAACTGGACGATGTCCGCCATGCCGCCATCGTGACATCCGCCCAGAACCCACAGGCACACTTCCGCCAACAGCGAAAGGCTCCCGTCCCGTCCCGCGGCGCACCGTCACCAAGTCGGCGTGCCAACCCACAACGTCGTCGCCGCGAGCGGAACCGCTGGTCCGGTCGCGACCGGTGGTGTCAGGTCTCGGTGATGGAGAAGGCGTTGCCGTCGGGGTCGCGGAAGGCGAACATCGGTGGCACGCCGGGCCAGCTGAGGATCTCGTCGGTGTCGACGCCGGCGTCGGTGAGGGCGGCGTGCGCCGCGGCCGCGTCCTCGGTGCTGAACCGGATCATGATCGGGCCGCGGGTGACGTCCGCGGTGGCGTGATCCAGCGTGACGACGACGTCGTCGTTGCCGGGCGCGAGCTCGATCCACCGCCCGGTCGGGATCGGCCCGTCGCGCAGCACGGTGAAGCCGAGCGTGTCGACGTAGAAGCGGAGCGCCTGCTCCTGGTCGGTGACGGGCACGCTGACGGTCCGGATGCCCGTGATGACCTTTGCCGGCGCGGTCATCGCGCGATCCGCTCGTCTTTCACGCCGGGCGTGATGTGTAGTGCGGTCATGACGGTTCGCCTCCATACATGAGTGAGCCTGGTGTGGTGAGTTCCGTGCCGGTCTCCAGCCAGGTCTTGAGCCCGGACAGGATCATCGGCCAGCCGCCGTAGAGGTGCTCGTCGGCGTCGGCGGCGAGTTGGTCGTGCCGGACGACGAGCCGGCAGCTGTCGCCGACCTGCTCGATCTGCCAGGTCACCCGGCTGGTGCCCTGGGCGGCGATGTCGTCGTCCCAGATGGCGTGGTAGGTCTGCACGAGCCGCCGGGGCGGGTCGACTTCGAGGTTCTCGCCCTCGATCAACCCGCCGGCCCCGCCGTGGGTGACCCGGTAGGCGGAGCCGGTGGTCCAGTCCGATTCCACCCGCGCACCGAACTGGAACCGCGCCCGCGTTTCGGGATCGGTGATCGCCTGCCAGAGCCGCTGCGGCGTGGTGCAGATGAAGATCTCGAACACCTTCTCCACGCGTGCCTCCAGATGTCGTTTCAGATCGACGAGGCCGGCGGCCCACGTCTCGGTGTACTTGCTGACCCAGCGGTCGTGGATGCTGCGGATCGGCACCGGGTTCAGGAAGTGCAGCTTCTCCCTGCCGCGCCGCTCCGACGCGACCAGGCCGGCCTCCTCGAGCAGGCGAAGGTGCTTGGCCACGGCGACCCTCGTCATCGCGAACCGGCTCGCCAACGCGTTCAGCGACTGCCCGTCCCGCCGGAACAGCTCGTCGAGCAGCTCCCGGCGGGTCGGATCCGCCAACGCCTTGAACACCCGCTCCACGCGATCAACAATAGGAAACCTTCTGGTTTCATGTCAACCGGGCGCCCGCCGGTGGCGCGCAAATCTACGCCCGGCGGCCATCAGCGACGGCCGGTAGTGCTCACGCCGCAGGTCTTTGTCGCCGACCTCGCCACCGGCGTCCGCCAGCAGGTCACCTACAGCGCCGTCATCAGCGCCGGCCGCGGCCGATCGAGCGCGCCACAGCTGAGCGCGGACGGCAACGTCGTCGTCTTCGCCGCCAGCGTCCCCCACCTCGCTCCCGGCGGGACCGGCAGAGTCGACGGCATCTACCTGGCACGCCGCCTGCTCATCCGCCGACAACCACCAGTCGTCACGCTCATGAGTACGCCGACCCGGCACTGCGGCTGACCGCACCGGAAACCGCAGATCCTCGGCGACCGCCCCCTGGCCCGGTCTGGCACGCTGCCACGAATTCACCGGCGCGGAGCGCGGCGACCCCGGCGGACCACGGAACGCGGATGGTCTGGACCCCCCGTTGGTCGAGATTGTCGCCGAACGCCGAACGCCTGACGGCGCGGGCGATCCGCCAGCCGTCCGCCAGCGTCGCGCCAGGTGGCCGCCAGCGGCCGCGCACACGATGGCCCGCCGGCGATGTCCGCCGGATCTCGGACAGGATGGGGATCCACATGCGCATGCCATGGCGGAGCACGGCCGCGCTGGCCGGCCTGCTGCTCGGAATGCTGTTGGCGGTGCCCACGGTCGCGGCCCAAGCGGCCCCGGCCGGCGCGGCGAAGGCGGCCGCGGCGGCCCCAGCGGCGGTGAGCCCTCGGCTCAGCGGCGTCTGCGGCAACTACTGGGGGACGAGCTGGCCGCCGCCGAGCGTGCGGCGGGGCAGCGTCGACACATCGAGCCCGTCGGCGGTCATGCTCGCCCAGTGCTACCTCAACAACTCGGTCAACACCAGCATGCTGACCGTTGACGGGCGGTTCGGGCCGAACACCGACCGGATGGTGCGGCTGTTCCAGGATCCCCTCTGCGGCAACGTGCCACCGGTGGACGGGATCGTCGGACCGAACACCTGGAACGCGCTGCGGCGCTGGGCGAACTCGCCGAACTGGGTGCAGTGCTGATCGCTCGCCACCAGCTGGGCCCACCCGCCAGCCACCCGCTGGCGGGTGGGTCTAAGCCGGTCGTCGCCCGGCAGCCGGAGCCCTGACCGGCGCCACGGTCCGGTGGAGGATCGCCCGGTGCAGTTCCTGAAGCGCGGCGGCCGGCTCGATGCCCAGGTCGTCGGCGAGCATGGCGCGCAGGGTGCGGAACACGAGCAGCGCCTCCGCCTGCCTGTCGCAGCGGTAGAGGGCCAGCATCAGCAGTCCGTGCAGCGGTTCCCGGAACGGGTGATCGGCGATCAGCGCCCGCAGCTCACCGACGACCTGGGCGTGCCGGCCGGTGTCGAGGTCGGCGCGGATCCGCCCTTCCGTGGCCTCCAGGTAGCCCTCCTGCAGCCGGGCCGCCTCGGACCGCAGGCCGTCGGTGACCACGTCGACCAGCGCCGGACCGCGGCAGAGCGCCGTCGCCTCATGGAAGGACCGTGCGGCCGCCGTCGGATGTCCGGCCAGGCTCGCCTCCCGACCGCGGGCCAGCAACTGCTCGAACCGCTGCAGGTCGATCTGTCCGGGCTCGGCGCGCAACAGATAGCCGGGCCGCCGGGTGATCAGCACCTGGGCCGGGTGCGAGAAGCGGGTCGCCGGCTCGATTCTGCGGCGCAGCCGGAGCACGAGCGACTGCAGGGTGTTCTGTGCCGCCGCTGGGGGGCTGTTGCCCCAGATCAGGTCGATCAATCTGGCCGCGGCAACCACGCGGTTGGGCTGCAGCAGCAGGGCGGCCAGCACGACGCGTTCGCGAGGGGCGTTGATGGGCACCAGCACCTGGCCGCGTCGGACCTCCAACGGCCCGAGAATGCCGTACTCCAACCGATCCACTGGTCCTCCTCGATACCGACCGGCGCGAAGTGGGCCGGGTACCGGGCCGTGGCCTGGCCGGTTTTGTCAGACCGCGGGACCGCATCGGGCTGCGCACCCTTCGCGGCGACCAGGGTGGAACCGGCGCAGGTCGATCGCCGCCGGGTCGACCGCCAGGTGGTACCCGCCGCCGTGCCCGAGGTCGGCCCGTCCACGCCCTCACCCGGGCCGATCGGAGGATGCGTGCCCGCGCCGCCGACGCCGACGGCGTTCGCGACATTAATGCGGGCTCTCTACCGCCCTGGGCATCCAGGACAGACCTCCACCCATTCCGCTGGTAGTTCTTCCGGTCGTTCTTCCTGACCCGGCAACCCGCCGCCGAGGCGGCCCGCCAGCGCAGCCCGCCAGGCGGCGTTGGCCTCGCGCTGTCGGCGGGATTTCCGTGTGTTGTCGCGGGGCCTACTCGACGTCGAGTCGCGTTGTCAGCCGGACTTCGCCTCGCGGATGAGCGCGACCGCGGCCTGGGGGTGCGCCACGGTGATCGTTACGCTTCGGCCGGTGTGCATGGCCAGCCGCAGGGCGGGCCCGGTCCGGACCGTGTAGTAGGTGTGGCGAGGGGTCCACCAGAAGCCGAGGGACAGGCGCCACAGCGACGGCGACAGGTCGATCACCTCGGCGCGTTCGATCTCGTCCAAGCGGTAGGTGTGGTGTGGCCAGCCGACCGCCCCGCAGTGGACCGAGACCCCGTTGGGTCCCGCCGCCGTCCTGACGCTCAATCCGGTCAGCATGGTGATGAGCACGGCGGCGGCGGCTGTCAGCAGCGGGATCGCGGGGCCGGCCGGGTCGAGCCAGCTGCCGTGCGACAGGCTTCCCATGAGCAGCAGCGGCACGATCAGGGCTGCGCTGAGAGCCACCACCAGCGGCCAGTTCGTCACTCGGCCGGTGTAGATCGAGTACCGGCCCGGGCCGGGCAACGCGGATGCCGTCATCGGGCGCCGTCCTCTCGATGTCACGTCAGCCTCTCGATGAGGCGAAGCAGGTCGTGGCGGCCCAGGCCGTGCCGCCGGGCAACAGCTACGAGCGCCTGGGCCGCCTCGGTCACCGGGGCCGGCTCCGTGACGGCGGACGCGACCCTGGCCCCGCGGCCTCGACGGAACTCCAGCACGCCGTCGTCGCGCAGCTGCCGGTAGGCGGCCAACACCGTGTTGCGGTCGACCGACAGTGCCCCCGCCAGCTCGGCGGCCGGTGGCAGCTGCTCGCCGACGGCAAGCTCCCCGGAAGCCACGCCCCGGCGCACACACGCCATGATCTGGAGTGGTAGCGCCTCCCGCGAAGAATGATCAACCGTCCATCTCATAGTGCTAGTATTATTAGCACCATCTGCTCGTGCGATCAACCGCGCCAGACCGCGGCCAGGACCCGGAGGCGTGCTCATCATTCGCGGAACTGGCACCCAGCCAGCCTCGCCGGCGGCCCGGCAGGCGGTGCGGGAGGCGTTCGCCCCGCTGGTCTGACCGGCGGCCGGAGTACGCCGGAGGCGTACTGCCGGCACGCGCGGCTGGTCGGCTACCGGGTGGCGGTCTCGGCGCGGTGCGGGAGCCGCCAGCCCGGGCGTACGAAGTGGCAGGTGTAGCCGTTCGGGTAACGCTCCAGGTAGTCCTGGTGCTCCGGCTCGGCCTCCCAGAACGGCCCCGCCGGAGTGACCTCGGTGACGACCTTGCCCGGCCACAGACCCGACGCGTCGACGTCGGCGATCGTGTCCTCGGCGACCCGCTTCTGCTCGTCGCTGGTGTAGAAGATCGCCGACCGGTAGCTCAGCCCGACGTCGTTGCCCTGCCGGTTCATCGTGGTCGGATCGTGCACCTGGAAGAAGAACTCCAGCAGCTCGCGGTAGCTCGTCCGGGCCGGATCGAACACGATCTCCAGCGCCTCGGCGTGCGTCCCATGGTTGCGGTACGTCGCGTTCGGGATGTCCCCGCCGGAGTAACCGACCCGGGTGCTCAGCACCCCCGGCCGCCGCCGCAGCAGGTCCTGCATCCCCCAGAAACACCCACCGGCCAGGATCGCCTTCTCAGTCTGGCTCACCACACCACCCTCCCCACGCCGCCGAAGTCGACGAGCGGATCTCATCGCCGCGGACACCGCACCACGGACAACACCAGCGCGCCACCCGATCATCCGCACCCGTTGCCTGCATCGCGACCGGTGCAAGCGCTGGTCCCGCCCGAACGCACGCCCCACTACGAGTTCGACTGCGTCACATTATCGGCGCGGTTTGGCCCGGCCTACTCGCCGATCACGTTGTCGGTCAGTTCGCGGGCGATGTCGAGGTGGCCGGCATGGCGCTGGTACTCGTACAGCACGTGGAACAGGATCCAGGCGAGGGTCGGCGCTTCCTCGGTGGTGGCGAAGCGGCCGCCAGGCTGGGCCCGGTCGGTCAGGGCGGCGGTGGCAACCGTGGTCCGGGACACCTCGCACTGGGCCAGGTACTCGGCCCGCAGTTGCGCCGTCGGGATGCCCGGCGGCGCCTGCCACCGCCCGTCCGGTGTGCGGTCGCCCCATGGCTGCGGCATCGGGTCGCCCGCGAAGTCCCAGCGGAACCAGCGACGCTCCATCCAGGTGAGGTGGACCAGCAGGTCCAGCGGCGCCCAGCCGGACGGCAGCCTGCTGGTGCGAAGGTCCACTTCGGACAACCCGTCGATCTTGCGCAGCACCGCGTCCCGGCAGTAGTCCAGATAGGACTCCGCCAGCTCTCGTGGGTCGCTGAGCGACCCGGGCGGCTCGTCCGGCGGCTTCACCTTGGTCACCATCACGGCGATGCTAGTGCCGCGGGGACGGCGGGTGCGGACGGGGCGGGCCGGTGCGCCGCTGCCGGCGATGGCGGGCCGTGGAGACCGCCGGTTTGGCCTAGGAGTTCTCTTGGGTGTCGGCGTCGTGTGCTGGTGCGGTCCCGGGCCGCGGAGGGCGGGCATAGTGGGACTGTGAACGCGGCGTACGGGGTGGGGATCGAGACCTACGACGGGTTGGCCGCGACACTGACCGCTGAGGTCAGGGCTGTCTACGCGGCGGTCTATGCCGAGGCGCCATACCGGGACGGGCCTGCCGAGGTGGCCGAGTTCGCCGCGGAATGGCCTGGGCTGGTGGCCCAGCCTGGCTTCCGGCTCGTGCTGGCCCGGGCCGGTACCGGTGAGGTCGTCGGCCTCGCGCTCGGTCACCTGGTGCAGCCGGCCAGCGGTTGGTGGGCGGGGTTCGACCCGGCGCCGGCTGGGGCCGACACCGCCGGCCGTAGCTTCGGTATCGCCGAGTTGGGTGTGCACCCCGCCTGGCGACGCCGGGGACTGGCCAGCCGCCTGCACGAGGCGCTGCTCGCCGACCGCCGCGAGCCGCGGGTGGTGCTGTGGGTGCGTGCCGATGCACGGGCGGCCGCAGCAACCTACGCCCGCTGGGGCTACCGGCTGGTGGGCCGCGTCCCGGACCGGCCGCCCTACCAGGTCATGTGCCTGGACCGGTCCGCCGCCGGCCAGGCGAACACCGCGCCGGTACCGCCGTGATCGCGGTGGTGGTGCACACCGCCAGCAGGTCGCTCTGTTCGTGCTCGGCATCCGGGCGGTCAGGCGCCACTGAGGTCGGCCGGGTCGGCGGCCGACCAGGGCCCCGGCCCGACACCGGGCCGGGGCCTAGGTCCACAGTGGACCGGCGCCGTTACCGACCCCACGGGGAGGAGTCATCGTCCCCACGGGTGCCCGTCGGTCGCCGGGCTACTGTCGAGCTAGCCTTTCCCGTCGGTCGCCAGCAGGTTGTGCCACGGGTGGCCGTCATCGGCGGCCCCGCTGCTGAGACCCCAGGGCTCGCCGTTGTGCCACGGGTTGCCGTCGGTGTCGGCCCGGAGGCCGGCCCACGGGTGACCGTCGTGCCAGGGGTGGCCGTCGGTCGCCGGAATGCTGTCGGCCCACATGTGGCCGTCGGGCCGGGCGATGCCCTGCCACGGGTTGCTGTCCTCCGCCGTGACCCTGGTGCCCCATGGGGTGCCGTCGGTCGCTGGAGTGCTGCCGATCCACTCGTCGCCGTCCGGGCGGACGATGCCGTGCCACGGATTGCCGTTGGCCCAGCCGTGGCCGCCGGGCGCGACGCCGCCGGCCTCCCGCAGCTCGGCAACCCACTCGTGGCCGTCGCCCCAGCTGTGGCCGTCGGGGCGGGCGGTGCCCTGCCACGGGCTGCTGTGCACGCGGTTGCTGCCGATCCACGGGTGGCCGTCGCCGGTGCCGGTGACCCGGGTGCCGTCCGGCGCCGGGCCGGCGCCGGACGCGGCCAGCGCCGGTGTCGCGGCCAGCGTGATGAAGCCACCCATCAGCGCGACAGTGGCGACCCTGCGGATCCTCCTGCTGCCTTCATGCGGCATATCTCTATCTCCCGTCTCAACCGCGGCGGCCCGGCCGGCCGCCGCTGCACACCAGCCGACCACCCGGCCCTGTCACAATCACTTCACTTCGATTTCAGTGCCGATCGGCCTGGTCAGCGAGGAGTGAGCCGGGACGCTTCAGCCGCAGGACAGCGCCACCCGGGAACGGAAATCGCTGAACCGGCTGCGGCGGTTCACCGTGGACGGGCCGACCCGGCCGCCCGCGGTTATCCGCGCGCAAGTCGGATGTTCACTCGGTCCGTATGAATGAGGGTTCGTGCAGCGGTCGGTGCCTGTCGGTGTGGCTCATGCCGCGTCATGGCACGGTGATCGGAACCCATCCGGTGTTGCCGGCCGTCGTCTGTTTGAACAGGAGCGCTGTCGTGTCGGCGTTCCGGTGAATGCAGGTGCAACCCTGGATAGCGGTTACGGCTCCCTCGGGTGTCGCCTGCCCGACCAGCGTGCAGATGTCTCCGCGGTTGCCCGAGATGATCGGGAAGACGGTGCTGGTCGGGTTGTCGTTCTGATCCTTCTGGGTCCAGACCGGATCGCTTCCGTTGGCGATGCCGGAGATCTCCGGGGTTCGGTCGGGTGTTGCCTCCCCGCGTGTCGAACGACAGGTAGACCCCGTGGCGCGCGGAGCCCGCCGATCGGACGTCGGAGATCTTGATCCGGGCCATCGAGGGATCCGCTGGTCCAGATGAACGGCGGCCTGGAGCCTGCCAGTCGAGGAGACGATGTCGACATCGGAGATCCTGATGTCGTCCGCGTCGGAGTTGATCGCCTGGATGAGCGCGCCGTGGCGTGACTGAGGTGCCGGGGCGCGGTAGTGCAGGCGGTAGCCGTCCAGGTGGAGGTGGGTCGCGCCGTCGATTACGACCGGGCTCCCGGCGACTCCCTGCACGACGTGAAGGTTTCGGATCGTCGTCCGGTTGCCCGTGTTGATGACATCGAGGCAGTTGCCGGCGGTGCTGGTTCCGGCCCGCTTGATCGTGATGTCGTTGAGTTCCAGATCGGCGTGGCCGCCCGATCCCGATCGGATCAGCAGGAGTGATGTGGCGTTTGCCACCGGAGTGACGGTCTCGATGGTCAGGCGGTCCAATTGGTATCCGCTGGTGGGGCCGAGCATCGTCAAGCTGCCGCCGGTGATGTGGCCGTCGTGAACCCGGCCGTCGAACGCGATGTCGCCGCCCCCCGAACCGCCCAGTGATACCGGGATTCCCGTATTGCCGAGCGTGTTGTCGATCTGGAAGTCGTGGAAGTGGGTTCGAACGCTGCTGCCGCCGCTGGGCTCCTCGTCGATCGCGCTGTTCTGGGCGCCGACGATGGAGAAATTCCCGAACTCGCAGTCGACGCCGCCGCGCTGGATCGCGATGCCGCTGCGCGCTCCGGTGCGACCGTTGGGAGGGTTCGAGGTCACGACCCCGTTGAGGACCATCAGGAAGTTGGTGAACCTCGCGTCGGACACGTGATCAGACGGATCGGCTGCGAGGATGCGGATCGCGTCGCCGATGCACTTGCCGAAGAACAGGTTGTGCCCCCGGATGTGCTCGGTCGTGCCGCCCGTTGTGTTGTTGTAGACGGCGACCAGGTGGTTCTGCTGGGCCGGGTCCGGTTTGGTGATCATGTCCTGCCGGAAGCCCAGGTTGGCCAGTTCGATGTACGCGGCCCCGTCGATGTTGAGCAGGTTGAGCTCACCGCCGTCGCCCACGCACCGCTGGACACAGGGTCGTCGCGAACTCCGGCCGGACAGGGTCAGCCGCGAGACGCCCGTACCGAACTTGACGCACCATCGGATCTCCGCGCCTCCGGTCTCCGCGCCTCCGGGCGCCTGCTCCTCGACGAAGACGTCGCCGTCGGGCAGGACCAGGTTCGCTCCGGTGCCGCTGTACGTCGCGATAGCGAGATTGATCCCCGCCGTGTTCTGGGCAGCGACGGTGGGCGACGAATGGTTGGCGACGACGTTGAAAGGTTCCTCTCGAAGGTCGACGTACGGGCCGGCTCCGCTGACGACGCTGATATTATTCTTCGTCAACCTGGTGGTTTTACCTGCTGTCATGGTGGCTTCCCTCTGGTTGATTGGGATAGTTGCGGTATGTAGCGGCTTCCTTCGTCGGCGCTGATGTGTCACCACGCCGGCTGTGCCGACGGCGGGCGGCAAGTCGCGCCGCCGGGCTTCAGGAAGCCATGGCCCGGTTTCAGGCCGGCTGTAATTTGGCTGCACGCAACGGCGCGGGCCTGCGGCCTTCCCGACCGGGTCAGCTCATGATTTCCTCGCTGGCCGCCGAATCGACCTGGTGAAAATGGGATCTGCCGATACGCCGCGGTGCAGACTCGGGTCGTGCGGTTATTGGTGCTGGGTCCGTTGCAGGTCAGCAGCGCTGGCCGGGTGTGGTCGCCGGGCGGGCCGAAGGAGCGCCGGCTGCTGGCGATCCTGGCCCTTAACCTGGGTGAGGTCGTCTCGGTGGAGGCATTGGCTGAGGCATTGTGGGAAGGTGCTCCGCCGCGCAGCGCGGTGAAGACGCTGCAGGTATATGTGACTCGGCTGCGGGCGGCACTCGCGGCTGGTCACTCTGATGGCGATGTGGTCCGTACGGTTGGCCGGGGCTACCGGTTGGCGGTTGATCGCGACGCTGTCGACGCGTACGCGTTCGTGGGACTCGTGCGCCGCGCTCGCCGGGCTCTGGACGAGGCTGCGCCGTGGCAGGCCGAGCAATATCTGGCTGAGGCGTTCGAGCTGTGGCGGGGCGAGCCGTATGGCGAGTTCGCCGACAGCGGCGTGGTTCGCCGCGGAGGTACGGCGGCTGGCGGAGACGCGGCTGGCCGGTTTGGAGGTCCGGCTGTCGGTCGGGCTGGCGATCGGCCGTGACGCCGACGTGGTCGCCGAAGCGCAGGCGTTGTGCGCGGCGCACCCGTTGCATGAACAGTTCTGGGTGCACCTGGTGACGGCCCTGTATCGCTGCGGCCGGCAGGCCGACGGGTTGGCCGCGCTGCGCCGGGTGCGGGCGGTGCTGGCCGAGGAGATCGGCGCGGATCCGGGTGCGGAGCTGGGTGCGCTGGAGCAGCGGGTGCTGCGCCAGGACCCGACGCTGGCCGCCCCGACCCGCCCGGGTATGGCCGCGCCGTTGCCGCCCGAGCTCGATACGCCGTGGCCGGCCGTTGTTCGGCCGGGCGGCGGAGCTCGGGTGGCTGGACCAGGCCTGGGCCGACGTCACGCAGGGCGGACACAGCCGGCTGCTGGTCATCGCGGGCCCCGCTGGCAGCGGACGTACCAGCGTCGTGGCCGAGTTCGCGGCCCGGCTGCATACCCGCGGCGTCCCGGTGCACTACGCGCGGGTGGCGAAGGGCCTGACCGTGCTCGACGACGTCGACGACCAGTCGGCAGGTCAGCTCGCCGCGGGTCTGCCCGGGGGCCCGCTGCTGTGCGTGGCGACGTACGACCCGGCGAGGGCGGGCCCTGAGCTGCGCCGGGCGCTGCTGGCCACGGCCCACGAGGAACGGGCGCTGGCGCCGCTGGGCGGCACCGACATCGCGCGGATCGTGACGCGGGTGGCCGGCCCAGTCGACGCGGAGCTGGTGGCGGAGATCGTTCTCGCTGTGCACGGCCATCCTGGTGAGGCCGAACGTCTCGCCGCCCGGCTGATCGAGCAGCGGTCCGCGCGGCGGGTGGCCGCCGCTGTCGAGCGGGCCGGCCCGGCGAGCCAGGCGTTGGCGGCTGCCCGTGACGAGGTGGCGTCCGGGGTGCGGGACCTGGCCCGGGTTCGGGTGCGGCACGGCGAGGCGGCGGCCGGCGCGGCCGCGATCGCCTGCCCGTACAAGGGGCTGGCCCCGTACCAGCCGACCGATGCCGCGCTGTTTCACGGCCGGGAGGAGCTGGTGGCGCGGTTGTGCGCCCGTCTGGTCGACACCGCGTTCGTGGCAGTGGTCGGCCCGTCGGGCGCGGGCAAGTCGTCGCTGGTGCGGGCCGGGCTGCTGCCGGCGTTGGCGGCCGGGGTGTTGCCGGGGCTCGCCGGCGCGGCGCAGCACCTGCTGGTGCCCGGTGGACCGCTGCCGGTGCTCGCCGGCCCGGCCGTCGTCGTGGTGGACCAGTTCGAGGAGGTCTTCACCACGATCGCCGACGATGCCGGCCGGCAACGCTACCTGGACGACCTCACCGTACTCAGCGCCCAACCGGACGTCCGGATCGTGGCCGTACTGCGTGGTCACTCCGTCGGAGCCTGCGCCGCGCATGACCAGCCTGCGCAGCTGTTCGGCGACGGCACCATACTGGTCGGGCCCATGCTCAGGCGGAGATCCGCCGCGCGTTCGCCCAGCCCGCCCGCAGGCAGGCCTGACAGCGAACCGGATCTGGTCGTCGCGGTGGTGCCGGACATGCACGTCCCGCCGGCCGCTTGCCGCTGTTGTCCACCGCGCTGGTCGAGGTGTGGCAGCGCCGGTCCGGCGGCACGCTGACCGCGGCGGCATACCATCGCGCCGGCGGGGTACCCGGCGCGCTGGCCCGGCTCGGCGAGGCGGCGCTGGCCAGCCTGGACGAGCCGGCACAGGCGGCGGCGCGACGCATCCTGCTCCGCCTGGCCGAGACGGGTGAGGGCGGCGTGCTGGTGCGTCGTCGGGTGCCCAGACGCGAGCTGGGCGACGAACCGGCAACCGCGCGGGCACCTGATCGAGCTGGTCAACAGGCGGCTGCTCACCCGGTCGACAGGACATCGAGATGACCCGGGCGGTGCTGACCCGCTGGCCGCGGCTGGCCGGCTGGCTCGCCGAGGACGAGCAGGGCCGGGCGCTGCGCCGGCACCTCGCCCCGGCCGCGGCGGAGTGGGACTACCGCGGGCCGGCCGGACGCCGAGCTGTACCGGGGCGCCCGGCTGGCCAGCGCGCTGGACTGGGCCGGCGACCGGCTCGCCGAGCTGACCGACGTGGAGCGGGACTTCCTGGCCGCCAGCCGCGACTAGGCCGATCGCCAACTCCCCGGAGAGACCGCCCGGGCCGACCGCAGACTCGGGCCCGGCGCCGGCTGCTCGCCGCGCTCGCCGCCGCCGTCAGCCTGCTGCTGGTCGCCACCGGCGCCAGCGCGCTGGCCGTCAACCGCCACGGGACGCATGCGACACCGGCCAGAGAGCCAGCCACGGCTGGGTGCGCTGGCCCTGGCCAGCCCCGACCTGGACCGGTCCCTGCTGCTGGCGGTGCAGGCGGTGCGCACCCGCGACGACTGGGAGACCCGTGGCAACCTGCTCGCGGTGCTGGGCCGCAGCCCGCAGGCGGTGCGGCAGGTACGCGGCGCCAGCGACCCGGCGGGAGCGATCGAACATGTCGCGCTCACCCGGGACGGCTCCACGCTGGTGGCTACCGAGGGCAGCGGCGGCGGCCGCGTGTTCACCTGGAACCCGAGCAACCTCGCGCAACCGAACGAGCCGATTCCGCTCGGCCAGCGCGTCGAGGCGATCACTCCGGGACCCGACCCGTCCAACGTCTACATCTCGGTGGCCATCGACTACACGATCGGCTCCCAGGCGCTGATCTACTGGGACGCCCGCGGCAGGCGCACCCTGGCCACCTATCCGCTGCCAGCCGACATCAACGGCTCGACCAGACGAACCGCCCTGTCCACCGACCGGCGAGTGCTCGCCGTACCGACGCGGGACCGGCTACTGCTGCTCTACAACCAGACCACCGGAGCGCTGCGGACCCGCCTGCCGCTGCCCGCTCCCCCGGGCGACGTATGGCCGATCGGGCCGCTGCTGATGACCACGCTCGCCGACCGTCCGACCGCGGTGTTCATCGACCCGGCGGCGGGGCGGATCGTTCGTCGCCTGCCGCTGCCGTTCGCGGGCAACGTCGTGCCCAACCCGGCCGGTACCGCGCTGCTGGTCTTCGCCGCGGATCGTGCCGCGCTGGTCAGCATCGCGGACGGGCGGGTGATCCGGGGCTTCACCGGCGGCACCCGGACCGCGGCCGCGGCGGCGTTCTCCGCCGACGGCGCCCTGTTGGGCATCGGCGGCGACGACCAGGTCATCGGGGTCTGGGACGCCGGCAGCGGCCAGCTTCGCGACACCCTGCGCGGGCACGCCGCGCCGGTACACGGGCTGGTGTTCTCCGCCGACGCCCGGACGCTCTACAGCGCCAGCCGGGACAACAGCGTGATCGCCTGGGATGTCGCCGGCGACAGATCCTTCGCCTTCCGCTCCAGCCGGGCACCGGCCCTGCCCCCTCCCTCTGCCACGCCGGAAGGCCTGACCAACCTCGCGCCTCCGCTGGTGAGCTGGACCGGCGACCACCGCCGCGTACACATCATCTCCGGCGACGGCACCGCGGCATCGTCGATCGATGTCGGCACCGGCCGGCCGGTCAGTTCGCTGTCCACCGTCGCGGCCGGCCTGGATGGAACCAGCCCGCCGGTGACCGATCTCGATCGCCAGGCGATGTTCGGCATCACCACACAGGGCACGCTGATGCGCTACGACCTGACCACCGACGCGCGGACCGGTACCTCACCCATCCAGCCGCCACTGCAGAACGGTGCGGCGGCCGTGTCGGGCGATGGACGGGTCCTGGCCGTCGAGACGCTGAGCGTGGACGCCGCCGGCTACCATCCGCGGGGTGTCACCCTGCGGGATCCGGCGACACTGGCCATCCGCCACCGCCTGCCCCCACTGACCTTCCCGGCCTGGATGACATGGCTCAACCATGACGGCTCGCTACTGCTCGCTACCGCCTTGTTCGACCACCACGTGGAGCTCTGGGACACCCGGACCGGGCACCGGCGATGGCGGGCCGACATCGGATCC
The DNA here is from genome assembly GCA_963714145.1 of uncultured Actinomycetota bacterium. Taxonomy (GTDB): domain Bacteria; phylum Actinomycetota; class Actinomycetes; order Mycobacteriales; family CADCTP01; genus JBBWZH01. The sequence goes on from OY970235.1 coordinate 8,511,775, forward strand.
CCGGAGGGCCAGGCCATCGCGCTCTCCCCGGACAGCCGCACACTGGTCGTCGGCACACTAGGCGGAGCCGTGGTGCTACTCGACATCGCCACCGGCCGGGTGCTGGCACGGCACACCCTGCGACTGTCGGCGCAAATCTGGTCGGCGGACTTCGCCCCCGACGGCGGCGTTGTCGCGCTCGGCGGCAACGACGGCCAGCTCCACCTGCTCACCGCGGACACCCTGCTCGAGATCGGCCAACTCCCCATCGGCACCGGCGCCACCTGGGCGCTGGCCGCCTATACCGCCGACGGCTCGGCACTGTCCGCAGTGGACGAACGCGGACACGTCGTGCGGTGGGACGCCAGGCCGCAGTCCTGGATCCGGCGCGCCTGCGCCATCGTCGGCCGTGACCTCACCCCCGCCGAGTGGGACACCTACCTGGCTGGGGAGCCCTGGCAGCGCACCTGTACCACCGGCTGAGGACGCAGGGTCGGCGGCCTGCGAGGCATGGTCCACAGTACCGCCATGTTACATTGAGTAGTCATATATTGCGCACTGTGACAGGTTGGCGTGCGGTCGGAGCCGCGGTCACACCGGACCGGCGGCGGAGGCTCGGGGTTTCGGAGGCCGCAATGGGTGCGGAAACTCGGTGTGGGTGCCATCGGGGTCGGCGCTGGGCGCGGGTGGTCGGCGTGGCGGCCGCCGCGACGCTGCTGGTTGGGCTCGCCGCGCCGGCCGGCGCGGTCGGGTGGCCGGTGCGGCGCGGTCCGACCGGGCCGGTCGCGCTACCCACTCTGGGCGGCGCCGACGCGTTCGCCAGAGCGATCAACAACGCCGGCGTCGCGGTCGGCTCCTCCCTGACCGTGGCGGGCGCGCGGCACGCCGCCCGCTGGGACGCCGCCGGCCGGGTGACCGATCTCGGCACGCTGGGTGGGCAGAGCCTCGCGGCGGCCATCAACGACGCGGGCACGATCGTGGGCAGTTCCATTGACAGCGCGGGCCAGTTCCATGCGGTGCGGTGGAGCCCGACCGGGCGGATGACCGATCTGGGCATCGGCGAGGCGACGGCGATCAACGACGCTGGCGTCGCGGTGGGTTACCGGGACACCGCCGCCGGGCGGTGGGCGGTGCGCTGGGACCGGGCCGGCCGCACGACGTGGCTGGACCGGTTCCCGGACACCGAGGACATCGACGCGCGGGCGATCAGCCGCACCGGGCTTGTGATCGGGGTGGCCCGGGTCAGCTCCGGTCGGTCCGGGGCGGTGCGGTGGGACCGGGCCGGCCGGATCAGCTGGCTGGCCGCCCGGCCAGGGCGTAACACGTTCCCCGCCGGGCTCAACGACCAGCGCACGATCATCGGCCAGTTGGAGACCACGGACGATCCCGGGCAGTGGCATGCGGCGCGCTGGGACCGCCGCGGCCGCCTCGTCGACCTCGGCACGCTGCCGGGCGGCCACTACAGCGGGCCGGTGGCCATCGCGCCGAACGGCACGATCGCCGGCTGGTCCGACCTGCTCGGCGGGCAATTCCACGCGGTCCGCTGGGACCGCGCCGGCCGGATCCACGACCTGGGTGGCCTGCCCGGCGGCACCGGCAGCAACGCCTTCGGCATGAACCGGCGGACAACGATCGTCGGCTCCGCGACCGGGCCCGACGGGCGGGTTCACGCCGTCTGCTGGGACGCCACCGGCCGCATCGTCGACCTCGGCGCCGTGCCGGGCCAGGACACGATCGGCAGCGCGATCAACGACACCGGCACGGTCATCGGCCACACCGTCTCACCCGGCGCCGACTTCCGCCCGCTGAAATGGCACCTCTGACCCGGCCCGGGCCGTCGTTGCCGGCTACGGCACCGACGTCGACCGCGACCTCATCCACGCATGGTGGTCGCTGCGATGCCTGACCGCCGTCGGCGGCTATCCCAGCTTCCAGATCATCCGCTGGAGTTCGGTGGTCAGCACCGAGGTGGAGCTCTGGCACGGCCTCAGCTTGAGCCGGTCGTGGTCCTGTACCGGGACGTTCTGCAGGCCGAGGCAGTTGAAGTAGATGTTGCGCAGCTGGAAGGCATTGGGGTCGATCGCCGTGGGGAGGAACTGCCACCGGAACCTGTCGGTCGCGAAGCAGTTGTTCTGCTCGACCTCCAGTCCGTCAACGGTGGCCTCCATGCACAGGCCGCTGGCCAGGTTCTGGATCCAGTAGGTGCCGTCACCGAGGGAGATGAACCGGAACCGCTGCGGGGCGCCGTTGGAGGCGTAGCCGTGGCAGTGGAAGACCTGCAGGATCTGCTCCGGCGTGCTGGTGCCGTTTGGAACGTCGGCGCATTTGGGGTTGCCCGGGTTGTTGAACGGCGGGAACAGCTCGGCCCAGCCATCCACGGGAGGGACGATGTCGGCATGCGCTGCTGGTGCGGCGGCCACCATGAAGCACACGGCGGAGATCCCGCTGACCAGCAGACCAACCGTCTTCCGGAGCATAGGTTCTCCTTCTGGGGCAGTCCGACCCGCGTCCGGCAGAACCTACGGGGATCTGCTGAAACCGCACTGAAACGACCTCGGAGCGGCTGACGCGTCAGCCGCCGGTGGCGGGGTCGGCGGCGGCCGGCCGGGGTTGGTCTGCGGCTGGCCGTGGCCGGCCGGTGGTGGCGGCCAGCCTCGCGCTCGGTGGACGTCAGCGGCCTGACGTCGATGACCTACGCTCGGTGCGCGATGCGGCTTCGTGACTCCCGCGGGTTCCGGCTGTTCTGGGCGGCGTCGACCGTGTCGGGCTTCGGCAGCCAGATCACCATGTTCGCGGTGGCGGTGCTGATCGTCACCACGCTGGACGGGACGCCCGCCGACGTCGGGCTGGTCAACTCCGCCCGCTGGCTGCCGTATCTGCTGTTCGGCCTGGTCGTCGGCGCGCTGGCCGACCGGGTCCGGCGCCGGCCGCTGCTCGTCGGCACCGACCTGGCGCGCGCGGTGCTGCTGTGCGCGGTTCCGCTGCTGGCCTGGCCGGATCAGCTCAGCGTGCCGGTGCTGATCGTCATCATGGCCGTGTTCGGGCTGGCGTCGCTGGTCAACGACGCGGCCCACCAGTCGTTCCTGCCGCGGCTGCTACCCCGCGACGCGCTGCCCCGGGCGAACGCCCGGCTGGAACAGAGTTCGGCGGCCGCTGAGACATCCGGCCCCGCGATGGCCGGCGGACTGGTGTCCTGGCTCGGCGCGCCGGCGGCGGTGTTGGTGGATGCCGCGTCGTACCTCGTGTCCGCCGTCCTCACCGCGCGGATCCCCATCGAGGACCCGCCCGCGCCGGCTCGCGGGCCGCTGCGGCAGGAGATCCGGGAAGGCGTCGGCTGGGTGTACGGGCACCGCATGCTGCGGCCGCTCGCGCTCAGCACCCACGGCTGGACCCTGTTCGCCGCGGTGCTCGGCGCCGTGTACGTCCCGTACGCGTTGCTGGAGCTGGGCCTCAGCCCGCTGGAGTCGGGCCTGACGCTCGCCGCGGCCGGGGTCGGTGGCCTGCTCGGCAGCGGGCTGTCGGAGCGGTGGGGCCGACGGCCGGGCATCGCCGTACCGGCCGCCTGGCTGCTGGACGCGGTCGGCATCGCGGTGATCGCGGTGACGCCGGTGCACGGGCTGGTCGTCGCCGGGGCCGGGCAGTTCCTCAACGGCCTGGGGCTCGGCCTGTCCAGCCCGGTCGAGCTGTCCTACCGGCAGGCGGCCACCCCGGACCGGCTGCAGGCCCGGATGAACGCGACCGTGCGCTCGTTCAACCGGGCCGCGGTCGTCATCGGCGCTCCGGTGGGCGGGTTGATCGCCGACGCGGTCGGGATCCGGTTCGCGCTCTGGGTCGCCGCCGCCGGACTCACCACCGCTGCGCTGGCGTTGCTCTCGTCCCCGTTCCGGCACGCCTGAGCGGGCGGAAACGTGGCGCGGTACTGCCTGTCGGCGCCTGCCCTTGGACCCCGACGGAGGGACGGTCGCCCGGGCGACCGTCCCACCCGGGGCCGAACATCGGCACCGGGTGACCCGGGGTCAGTCCTGCATGGCTTCGGTGAGGAGCTCCGGTGGTGCCTGCAGGTCGTGGGCGCGGAACAGGACGGCGTGCTCGACGCCCATGGCCTTGCCGCTCATCGCGGTGAACTTCGGGATGAAGTCCGCGGGGGCGGGGTGGCCCGGGAGCGCGGCCAGGTACGCGGCGTGCGCCTGGAGCGAGGCGACGCCGCGGCGCAGCGGCTCACCGGTGACCTCGACGCCGTGGGTCATGCCGGGGCCGGCGAGCCGGGGGACGATGAGCCAGCGCACCGAGTGCGGTTCGAGGCCCTCGTCGTCGACCTGCTCCGGGAAGACCCACCGGTTGCCCGCGTCGCGCACCGCGTCGAGCGCCGCGAGCCCGGCCGCGCGGTGGTCGGCCTGGTCGAAGCCGTAGGGCGTCTCGATCTCGTAGCCGGTGCTGAGTACGACGTCGGGCTTGAACCGGCGGATCTCCCGGCAGATGTCCCGGCGCAGGTCGAGGCCGTAGACGAGGACGCCGTCCGGATGCTCGAGGACGGTCAGGTGCTTGACGCCGACGACGGCGCAGGCGGCCTGCTGCTCGGCGAGGCGCAGGCGTGCCGTCTCCTCGGGAGGGTTCGGCATGCCGGCCTCGCCGCGGGTGAGCAGCAGATAACCGACCTCGATGCCGCGCGCGGTCCAGCGGGCGACGGCCGCGGACGTGCCGTACTCCATGTCGTCCGGGTGCGCGACGACGCAGAGCACCCGCTGGAAGGACTCCTCGGGCAGGGCAGGCAATGTCATGCCGACGATCCTTCCGCATCCAGCCCGCGGCCGACGCGACGGAAGGGGCGGAGCCCCGGCTACGGCGTCAGCAGGACGATTACGTAGTGTAGTGTTTGACTACGATTCGTGTGCGGCTTGAGGTCTTCGGCCTCGAGCGAGCAGGGGGGCGACCGATGCGGCCAATAGCGCGGACCTGGGCGGTCGCTGCTGTGGCGGCGCTGCTGGCGAGCACGGCCGTGGAGACGGCGGTGCGGGCGGAGGCGTCGGTTGCCGCGCCGGTTCGGCTCGTCGATCTGGGCACGCTCGGTGGGGCGTGCTGCAGTGAGGCGTCGGCGATCAACGACCGGGGCCAGGTGGTGGGGGCGAGCCAGATCGGGACCGACCCGGGCGCGCCGTCGCATGCGGTCCGCTGGGAACGCGGCCGGGTGACGGATCTGGGCACGCTGGGCGGCGCGTACAGCGGGGCGAACGGGATCAACGAGCGTGGTGACGTGGTCGGCGGGAGCGAGCTCGCCTCGCCGGGGCCGGGGCAGCACGCGTTCCTGTGGCGCCGGGGCCGGATGCTCGACCTGGGCACGCTGGGCGGTACGCAGAGCTGGGCCACCGACGTGAACGACCATGGCGTGGTCGTCGGGACCAGTTCCACCGCGAACGGCTCCTGGCACTCGTTCCGTTGGGCCGACGGGCAGATGGTCGACCTGGGCAGCGGGGAGTACAGCCGCGGGACCGGCATCAACGACCGCGGTGAGATCTCCGCGACCTGGAACTTCAACGAACCGGTGCGGTGGTGGAACGGTGTCGGTACGTCCCTGCCGCTTCCCACGGGCGGGCTGGGCGGCGGTGCGGAGGCGATCAACAGGCGGGGCAGCGTGGCGGGTTTCGTCTCCGTGCCGTCCGGGAACGCCGCCGCCCTGTGGCGGGGTGGTCGGTTGACCGTGCTGGCCGTGCCGCCCGGTCTGAGCAACGTGGGCGCCAACGGCATCAACGACTGTGACGAGGTCGTCGGAGGCGGCGATGGCACGGCGTTGCACTGGTCCCCGCGCCGGGTGACCGCACTGCCCAACCTGGCTGGCGGCCGAAGCTACGCCCTCGATATCAACAACCACGGCCAGATCGTCGGCCAGAGCGAGACCAGCCTCACGATCTTCCACGCGGTGCTCTGGACGAGGTAGCCCGACCGGGTGTCGACAGGGACGCTGCGGTGCCGCCGGTCATCGAAGCGCCCGGCGTCGGTGAACCGGGTTGCCCGAAGGGGCACCTGGATCTACGCGGAAGGTACTGCGCGGCGCCGTCGTCGCTGGACAACACTTGGCTCATGGTCATCCGCTGGCCGCGGCGCTCGCCGGCGCAAGCAGTCACCAATCCATGAGCGGTGCACCGCAGCGAGCCGTCGATGCCCGGGCGCGGTCGAAGCGTCCCCCGGTCGCGGCGGCGGCCGTGCCCGTACGGGGGCCGCGGGTGCTGCTCGGCCTGCAGCGCGCGGCCGGTAACCGGGCCGTCGGTGGGTTCCTGGCCGCCGCTGCCGCGTCCGAGCGGTGTCCGGCGCGGTTCGACCCGGGGCCGATCGCGGCCCCGGCGAGCGTGCCCCCGGGGTCGGTTCAGCCCGTGACGGTCCAGCGGACGCTGAGCAACGGCGCCACCTGGAGCGGGGTCGACCCGACGACCGGCCAGGGCACCAACGTGGTCGCGGTTGTCGGCCCTACGCCCGTGTACGGCTCCGGCCCGGGGAGCCAGTCCGGCTTCAGACCGTACGACTACACCGTGCTGTTCAGCGCCGCGACGGTCGGCGCCGCCTACTGCCAGGGGCACCTGCTCAACGACAACCTCGGTGGCCCCGGCAATCCGGCCCACCCGGACGCGGTCAAGAACCTCACCGCGTTCCCGCAGCAGCCGACCAACGGCGACCACAAGAACCTCATCGAGAAGCAGATGAAGAAGGTGGCGCTGTCGGCGTGGTTCCAGTACACGGTGAGCATCGGCTACAGCACCGATTCGGCTCCGCGGCTGTTCCACCGCCTCGGGGCGAATCAGGCGCCCGCCTTGGCAGCCGGGCTCGCGCTCACAGACGCGACCTTCGGCTACGCGTCGTCACTCACCGCGCGCTGGGACGAGCTGGTCCAGGGCCCCGCGGCAACGAATGCGGCGCCGCCGCTCAAGCCAGGCGGGGTGACCGGATCGCTGTCTCTCGCCATTCCGAGCCCGTTGAGTTTCGTGGCTCCGGCGAAGCGGAGTGACGAGTATCCCGGTCCCAAGGGCCCGACCTGGTCCCACCTGCCGGCCTTCAAGCAGTCGCAGACGTCGGGTCGTGTCGGCGTGCTGCCACCGACCGGCGCGGCCGGTCCGCCGTCGACCACCCGGGTCCATGTCATGCCCCAGCGGTGGCTGGGCATCGACGCCGCGCGCGCCGGCACGCCGGTCGGCGCCACGACGAACCCCGCTTTCCTGGCCGGTCACGCGCACTACCAGGCGGGTGTGGCCGAGTCGAAGATCGGCCCGGCGAACGCCGGCCGGTTCGGCCGCGGCTACAACCTCGGCTATCTGGACTTCGACAGCGGCATCGAGCACGGCCGCAAGAACCTGCTCGGCGCTCCACCGGCCAGCCCGCAGCCCGCGATCGACGGGCACACCATGTTCTGGGCCGGGGTCGCCAAGGGCAAGGTCCAGCCGCTGCTCGTGCCGCCGGTCGGCAACCGGGCGGAGATCGCCGGGCATGCCGACTTCTGGGCGGGCGTGAAGCACGCTCGCGCGACACCGAAGGCGACGGTGCCGGCGAATCTGGCCCAGGCGGAGAGTCACAACGAGTACTGGGCCGGCGTCGAGCACGCGTACAAGAACGCCGCCGCCGCGCCGCCGGGCGCCAGCCTCGCGAAGGACGAGGGGCACCAGGACTACTGGGCCGGCGTGACGCTGGCCCGCGCCGACCTGACCAGCGCCGTACCGCCCGAGCTGGGCAGGGCCAAGGGCCACACCGACGTCGTCGACGCGGTCAAGCACGCCCGTGCGGCCGTCCGCGGCACCGCGCTGGCGGACGAAACCGTGGCACAGAAGGCGGTCCTGGCCGAGTACTGGGCCGGGGCCGACTTCGCCAGGGCCAACCCGGCGGCGACGCCGTACGCCGGACCGAGCCCAGCGGAGCGCCAGGGTGTGACCGACTATCGCGACGGGGCGGACCTCGCGGCGAAGGACCTCCCGTCGTTCGGCGGCGCGGCGCCGGCCGGCGGCGGCGCCGTCGAGGGCTTCCAGGACTACCGCGCCGGTGCGGACGCCCACCTCGGTGGCGCCGCCGCCGATCCGGCCAGGTCCGCCAACGCCCGTGGCTGGGCCGACGCCGCCGCCGGCATGGTCGAGGGCACCGCCGGTACGCCACCGACCCGGACCGAGGGCGGGTTCAGCTACGGCTACCGGCACGCGCAAGGCGCGGCCACGGCGCGGGCCGGTCAGCCGGCGGATGCCAGCGGAACCCCGCAGGCGCTGGTCGCCGGGGTGGGCCACGCGGGCTATCTGGCCGGCCTGGCCGCGGCGCGGACGGACCTCGGCTCCGCGGCGCCGCAGCAGCGGGTCGAGGCGGCGGGGCACCGGGAGTTCGTGGCCGGGGTGACGCACGCCAAGGCTTCGCCCCGGACCGCTCCGCCAGCGGCGGGCAGCGCGGCGACGACCCAGGCTGCCACCGAGTACTGGCAGGGCGTCGACTTCGCCCGGCTCAACGCGGCAACCCCGTACGCCGGGGCGAGCGCCGCGACGAAGGCGGGAGACAGCGACTACCGCGCCGGCGCCGACCACGCCGCGTCGGGACTCGCCGCGATGCTCGGCCTGGCCCCCCCGGGCGGCGGCACCGCCGAGGGCTTCGCCGACTACCGCGACGGCGTGCAAGGCAGCCAGGACGGACAGGCCGACGACGCGGCCCGGGCCGGCTACGCGCGCGGCTGGCGGGCGTGCGCGGACGGGCTCGCGAGCGGCGCCACCTCGCTCGGTGGCCTGGCCCCGCCGCGGACCGACGCGGGCTTCCACAGCGGGTATCTCCATGCGCACGGCGCGGTGCACGCCAGGGCGGGCCAGCCGGCACCGACCCCGGGCGCCGGCGACGCGGTGATCGCCGGCGGCCACACGGCGTACGGGTCCGGGCTCGCGTCGGCGCGGACCGACTTCACCGCCGCGCCACCACAGGGGCTCGTCGCCGCCCAGGGCCACCTGGAGTACGCCGCGGGCGTGGCGCACGCCCGGGCGAACGCACGTGGTACCGCGCCGGCGGCCGGCAGCGAGGCGACAACGGCGGGATGGACCGAGTACTGGCGCGGCGTGGACTTCGCGAAGGCGCAGCCGTGGGGCACGGCGTACCCGGGCGTCAACTCGGCCGAGCGGGCCGGCGCCGCTGACTATGTCGCGGGCGCGAACGCCGCCGCCGCCAGCCTGGTGGCACTCAATGGCGCGGCACCGGTGGCCGGCGGCGAGCGGGACGGCTTCGAACACTTCCGCGACGGCGTCGAGGACTGCAAGGCGGGCAACGCGGCGGCCGGCGACCGCTCCGCGCACGCGAAGGGTTGGCAGGACTGCGCCGGCGGGATGACCGCCGGCGACGCCTCGCTCGGTGCGCTGGGCCCGCCGGCGCGGACCGACGGGGGCTACCTGAGCGGCTACTGGCACGCCCACGGCGGTGCCCGGGCCCGCGGCGGGCTCGCGGCACCGGGCCCGGCCGGCCTGAACGAAACGGTCGCCGGTGCCGGCCACGCCGGCTATCTCGCCGGAATGGCCACGGCTCGCGGCAACCTGGCCGCGGCGGCGCCGCAGCGGGTGATCGAGGCCCGGGCGCACGGCGAGTTCCTCGCCGGCGCCGTACATGCCCGCGCCAATCCGCGTGGCACCGCCCCGGCAGCGGGGCAGGCGGCGACGACCGCGGCCTGGACCGAGTACTGGCAGGGGGTCGACATCGCCCGCGCGAACCCGGCGGTCGGCTACGCCGGCGGCAACGCCGCGCAGGCGCAGGGCGTGGCCGACTACAACGCCGGAGTCCAGCATGCGGTGGGTCAGGCGGCCGGCGCTGCGCCGGTGCACAGCGGCGCGGCCGAGGGTGCCGCGGACTACTGGGCCGGCGAGGCGGTCGCCCCGACGCAGCATCCGGCACCGCCGGCGCTGACGGCCGCCGGTCACGCAGCGCATGCCGACTTCTGGGGCGGCGCCTTGCACGGACAGGCGACCCTGGCGAACTTCACCGGACCGCCGCCGGCTGGCCGGCTGGCCGCGCTCGGCTTCGCCGCCTACCACAGTGGTGCCACTGACGGGAGCAACCAGCAGCCCAACAACGCCGCAGCGCTCGCGTACGCCCTGGGCTGGGCGGACGGCATCGCCGGATACAACGACAAGCGGGCCGGGATCGCCGCCGCGCAGCCACACGGCGGCTACCTGAGCGCCTACCAACTCACGCCGGCCCCGGCGCAGAAACGCCAGGGCGGCCCGACGGTCAATCCGAACGCCGGCAAGAACGCCCGGCAGGACGACCAGTGAGCCCGCGTCCCGCGACGTTCAGGTGACCGACGGCGTCGACTTTCCGACCCGCGGGCGGCGGCCGGCAAATCCGCGGCCTCGGCCGCAGCTGGCCGTGACCGGGAGCGGCTCGTCCGGGGCGTCTTATCCGGGTCTGATCTGGCGCTGCTGCACTGGGCCGGTGGCAGAGGTGGCGCTCGACGTGGAAGAGCTCGGCAAGCGGTACCGGAACCAGGTCGCGGTCCGGGAGGTGAGCTTCGCCGCCGGCCCCGGGGAGATCGTCGGCCTGCTCGGGCCGAACGGGGCCGGCAAGACGACGTTGATCCGGCTGCTGACCACGCTGCTGACACCGTCGTCCGGGCGGTTCCGGGTGGCCGGGGTGCCGTCCACCCGGCCGGCCGAGATCCGCCGCCTGGTCGGCGCGCTGCCGGAGAGCGGCGGCTACCCGGCGACCCAGACCGGCGCGGAGTACCTGCGTTACCACGCCCGGCTGTACGGCCTGGCCCGCCGGGCGGCCGCCGAGGTCACAGACCGGCTGCTGGCCGAGGTCGGCCTGGCCGCGCGCGCCGGCACGCCGATCCAGACCTACAGCCGCGGGATGCGACAGCGGCTTGGTATCGCCCGGGCACTGGTGAACGACCCGGTCGTGGTGTTCCTGGACGAGCCGACCCTCGGCCTCGACCCGGCCGGCCACCGGGCGCTGCTGGCCGTGCTGCGCGGCATCGCGGTGCGCCGGCGGGCGGCGGTGGTGCTCAGCACGCACGACCTGCCGGATGTCGAGGAGGTCTGCTCGGCGGTGGTCATCCTGGATCGCGGTCGGCTGGTGTCCGCCGGACCGGTCGCGGATGTGGTCGCCGCGGTGGCCGCCCCCACCGGCGCCCGGGTGCGGGTGCCGGCCGGCGCCGCGGCGGCCGCCCGGGAGCTGCTCGCCGGGCTGCCCGGCGTCACGGTCGTCGCGGCCGCGGAACAGCCGGGCGTGCTGGCGGTCGGCTCGGCAGGCGCCGCCGTGGACGCCGCGCTGCAGGCGCTGGTGACCGCGGGCGTCCCGGTGCTGCACTGGGAGGTCGCGCAGGCACGGCTGGGCGACGCGTTCGTCGCGGCGACGTCCGGGGGGCCGCTGTGACCGTCGACGAACGGGACCCGGCGGTGGTCGCGGTGCGCCCGGAGGCCACGCGGCGGGCGACGCCGGCGTGGCTGGTGGTGGCCGGGCGCGAGTCCCGCGACCTGTGGGTCGGCGGCCGCGGGCCGGTGCTGCTCTTCGCCGTCAGCGTGCTGCTCAGCGTGCTGACGTATCTGCTGGCCACCAACAGGGTGCTGAACTACCTGGAGCAGCGGGAGGCGGTCGGCCTCGCCCTGCAGGTGACGGTCGCCGTCGGCGTGCTGGTGACGGTCGTGGTCAGCGCCGACGCGATCAGCGGCGAGCGGGAGCGCGGGACGCTGGAGACGCTGCTGCTGACGCCGGCCCCGCGCCGGCAGGTCGCCGCCGGGAAGCTGCTCGCCGCGCTGACGCTGTGGCTGGCGATATACGCGGTCAGCCTGCCGTACGTGTGGGTGCTGGCGCGGGGCGTCTCGGTGCTCGGCTCCGCGGTGCCGCTCGGCCTGGCGGTCGGCAGCATGCTGGCGGCCGGGCTGGCCGCGGTCGGGCTGGTCGTCGGCGGGCTGGCCAGCTCGAACCGGGTGAGCCTGGCCGCCAGCCTGTTCCTGCTGCTGGCCCTCTTCGCGCCCACCCAGCTGCCGGCCGGCACCCGGCAGGGCTGGCTCGGCGACGTGCTGCTGCGGATCAACCCGATTGCCTCCGGGGTGCACTACCTCGGCGCGGTGCTGGTCACCGGGCACCGGTGGACGCGGGACCTGTCCTACCTGGTCTCCCCGGCGCTGACCGCCGTGCTGGCCGGTGCGGTCGTGCTGGTCTGCGCCGACCGGCTGATCCGGCTGGAGCGAGGGGGGTCGGTCGGATGAGATGGCTGTCGACCGCTGCCGCCGGCACGTTGGCGGTCGTCCTGGCCGCCGCGCCGGCCGCCGCGACGGGAGTCGGCGGAGCGACCACCGCAGTGCCGGCGGTCGAGGTGCCGGCAGTTGCGGTGGCGATGGACCGGCCGGCGGTCAGCGCCGTGCTGGGCGACCGCTTCACGGTGCGGTCCACCCTGGTCAACACGGGCGCCGCGGCCACCGGCCCGCTGCTGGCCCACCTCGACGTCGTGAGCCTGCACAACGACGTCTACGTCGACCCGGAGGACTGGTCGTCGGACCGCTCGGTGGACGTCGAGCCGCTGGCCCCGGGCGGCCGCAGCACGCTGGAGTGGACGGTGCGCACCGTGGACGCCGGCGAGTTCGACGTCTACGTGGTCGTGCTGCCGGCCGGCTCCGCGGCGACACTGTCGGTCAGCCCGGCGCTGCGGCTCGCGGTGGCGTCCCGGCAGACGCTGGATCCGGGCGGTTCGGCCGTGCTGGTGGTGACGGTCCCGGTCCTGATCGGTGCGTTCGTGTTGGGCGGCCGGCTGTTCCGGCGACGGCGTCGTCCGGGCCGGGACGCCGATCCGGCTACGGCTGACGCGCCGCGCCGGTAGCGTGAGCCCCGTGCCCGGGGTGGGGCAGGGTCGGGTCCTGGTCGTCGAGGACGAGCAGGCGCTGGCGGACGCCCTGGCCGACGGCCTGCGGCAGGACGGTTTCCGGGTGCGGACCGTGGGCGACGGGCTGCAGGCGCTGGACCTCGGCCGCTCGGGCAACTTCGACGTTCTGGTCGTCGACCTGATGCTGCCCGGGCTGGGTGGCCTGGACCTGTGCAGCCGGCTGCGGGCCGGCGGCGTCGATACGCCGGTGCTCGTGCTCACCGCCCGCACCGCCGAGCGGGACCAGCTGCGGGCGCTGCACACCGGCGCGGACGACTTCCTCACCAAGCCGTTCTCCTACCGGGTCCTGTTGGCCCGGCTGCACGCCCTGCTGCGCCGGTCCGGTGGCCGCAGCGGAGCCGTGCTGACGGCCGGTGACCTGGTGTTGGACCGGCGGTCCCGGGAATGCCGGCGCGGGGACGTCGACATCGAGCTGACGGCCCGCGAGTTCAGCCTGCTCGAGCTGCTGATGTCGCGGCCGGGGCAGGTCGTGTCCAAGCGGTTCGCCCTGGACGAGGTCTGGGACCCGGGCCTGGACGACGCGTCCAACGTGCTCGAGGTCTACGTCTTCTACCTCCGCCGCAAGATCGACAGCCCGTTCGGCCGGCAGGCCGTCCGGACCGTGCGCGGTGCCGGCTACCGGCTGGATCCCGATGGCGGCTGACCCGCCGGCTGGCCCCCGGGCTGGCCCGGCGGCCGCCTCGTGAGCACCATCCGGGTCCGGCAGACCTCGCTCGCCCTGCTCGTCGTGGGGCTGGCGCTGGTCGTCGGCGGCGGTCTGGTGCTCGCGCTGGTCCGGCGCGACCTGGTCGGCAGTGCGGAGCGGCAGGCGCGGCAGCGGGCGGAGGAGACCGCGACCCTGCTCCGCACCGGCTGGCTGCCCACCGAGCTGCCAACTGAGCCGCCGGCCGGTGGCGACGACCGGGTCGTCGTGCAGGTGGTCGACCAGCAGGGCCGGGTCCGGTCGGCCAGCGCCGACCTGGGCGACGAGGGGCCGCTGCTGGCAACGCCGCCCGGTGCCGGGCCGGTGACCGGGACGGTGCAGCGCTCGCTCGGCGGCGAGCGCACCGACCTGCGCGTCGTCGGGCTGCGCGTCGTTGGGGTAGGAGCCGGCAGCGCCGACACCCTGTCGGTCTACGCGGCCAGCTCGCTGGAGCCGGCGCACGAGGCGACCGCGGCGACCGCGACCGGCCTGGCGGTCGCCGTCCCGCTGTTGCTGCTCTGCGTGGGCGTGACGTCCTGGCGGCTGGTGGGCCGGTCGCTGCGCCCGGTCGAGGCGATCCGCGCCCAGGTGGAGCGGATCACCCCCGGTCAGCTGGACCACCGGGTGGTCGAGCCGCCGGGCCGGGACGAGCTGAGCCAGCTGGCCCGGACCATGAACACCATGCTGGACCGGCTGCAACGCGCCCAGCAGCGGCAGCGCCGCTTCGTCAGCGACGCCTCACACGAGTTGCGCAGCCCGCTGGCGGCGATCCGGACCCGGGTCGAGGTCGGCCTGGCCCATCCGGACCGGACCGACTGGGTGGCGCTGGCGCAAGCGGTGCACCGCGACGGCGACCGTCTCGACCGGCTGGTGGACGACCTGCTGACGCTGGCCTCGGCCTCGGCCTCGGCGTCGACGTCGGCCGCCGGGGCAACCGACGGGCCTGCCGCGATGGAAGTCGTCGATCTCGACGAGGTGGTGCTCGACGAGGTGGAGGCGATCCGGGCCCGGGGCGCGGTCGTCGTCGACCTGGCGGCGCTCTCGCCGGCGCGGCTGTACAGCCGGCCCGAGCAGCTCCGGCTCATCGTCCGCAACCTGCTCGACAACGCGGAGCGGCACGCGGCGGGCCGGATCGAGATCGGGCTGGCGGCCGGCGCGGCCAGCGCGGAGCTGGTGATCCGCAACGACGGCGACCCGGTGCCGGTGGCCGAGCGGGAGCGGGTATTCGATCCGTTCCACCGGCTGCAGCCGGCCCGCGACCGGGCCAGCGGCGGCGCCGGCCTCGGCCTCGCGATCGTCCGGGACGCCGTCACCGCGCGCGGTGGCCAGGTCTGGTTCGCCGACTGCGCCGAGGGCGCCGAGGTGCACGTCCGGCTGCCGCTCGCCGGCCCCGGCTGACCGATCCACAGTGGACCAACCGCGGCGGCTCCGATCGCGGCGCGGGCGGCCGTCTGGCCGCAGGCGGGAAGCGTTGCCCACGACAAGGGACGCGCCTGGTCTATCCGGGTCAATTAGTACATAGTTAGGAGGTTCTCTGGGGCCCTATGCGGGCTGGGAGCACGGCGAAAGCCTCAGGAGTGGCGATGAAGGCTTATCGGATCAGGGTCCACGGCGCGATCATGACGGTGATCCTTGTCGGCGGCGTGCCGGTGTTCGCGGGGACGGGTGATGCGGTGGCGGCGCAGGCGCGGGACACGTCGTACGCCGACATCGTGCCGGCGCCGGTGCGAGCCGAGCCGGCCCGCGGTGTCAGGTTCACCTTGAGCAGGACCACCAGGATCTCGGTCAGCGCCGGCGCTGCCACCGTCGGCGACTACCTCGCCGGGTTGCTGCGCGGGCCGACCGGCTATCCGCTGCCGGTGGTGAGCGCCGGCGGGCCCGGTGCGGACAACACCATCTCGCTGCTGCTGGCCGGCGGCCGTGCCACCTCGGCGGACCGCGAGGGCTACCAGCTCGACGTGACCACCCACGGCGTGACGATCCGGGCGGAACAGCCGGCCGGGCTGTTCGCCGGTGTGCAGACGCTGCGTCAGCTGTTGCCGCCGGCGGTCGAGACCGGCCAGCGGCGGCCTGGGCCGTGGACGGTGCCGGGCGGACACATCGTCGACCACCCGCGCTTCCCGTACCGGGGCGCGATGCTCGACGTGGCCCGCCACTTCTTCTCCGTGGCGCAGGTCAAGCGGTACATCGACCAGCTCGCCCTGTACAAGATCAACACGTTGCACCTGCACCTGGCCGACGACCAGGGCTGGCGGATCATGATCAACAGCTGGCCCCGGCTCGCCACCTACGGCGGGAGCACCGCCGTCGACGGTGACCCCGGTGGCTACTACACCCAGGAGCAGTACAAGCAGATCGTGGCCTACGCGCAGCGGCGGTTCATCACGGTGATCCCCGAGATCGACATGCCCGGCCATGTGAATGCCGCACTGGCCTCGTACGCCGAACTCAATTGCGACGGGGTGGCACCGCCGCTCTACACCGGCACCGACGTCGGCTTCAGCTCGCTGTGTGTGAGCAAGGAGCTCACCTACAAGTTCGTCGACGACGTGATCGGCGAACTCGCCGCGATCACGCCCGGGCGATACCTGCACATCGGCGGCGACGAGGCCAGCGCCACCCCGCCGGCCGACTACGTCTCGTTCATGAACCGCGTCCAGCCGATCGTCGCCGCACACGGCAAGAGCGTGCTCGCCTGGCACCAGGTCGTCGAGGCCACTCCGCCGCCGACGACCGTCGCGCAGTACTGGGACACCACCGCCGACAACCCCGACGTCGCCGCGGCCGCGATCCGTGGGACGAAGCTCGTGCTGTCGCCGGCCAACCTCGCCTACCTGGACATGAAGTACACCGACAGCACGCCACTGGGTCAGGACTGGGCTGGACTCATCGAGGTCCGCGACGCCTACGACTGGGACCCGGGTGCGTACGTTCAGGGTGTGCCAGCGCAGGCGGTCCTCGGCGTTGAGGCTCCACTGTGGACAGAGACGATCCGTACCACGGCCGACATCGAGTTCATGGCGTTCCCACGGTTGCCGGCGATCGCCGAGCTGGGCTGGTCGCCCGCCGCCACCCATGACTGGTCAGCGTTCCGCCAGCGGCTCGGCGCGCAGGCGCCGCGCTGGACCGCGTTGGGCATCAACTTCTACCGTTCACCACAGGTGCCCTGGCGCGGCTGAGGTCGTCCAGCGGGGATCTAGGGCCGGGACGCGGTCCACCACGCTGTAGTCGCGACGGCCGCGACCAGCCCACTGAGTAGGAACGGCGCCTCGACTCCGGCGAGCTTGGTGAGCGCCCCGCCGAGAAGCGCCCCCACGGCGGCGGCACTGAAGGTCAAGGTACGGCCCGCGGCCACCACCCGGCCGAGCAGTTCCCGCGGTACGGTGCGCTGGCGTAGCGATGCCGCGGTGATGTTCAGCACGGCGAACGAGCCGCTGGTGACCACGATGACGAGCATCGCGGCCCACAATCGGGACGTCACGGCCAGCAGCGCCGGGATACCCGCGGTGACAGCCACCGACCAGGTAAGGACCGCCCGGTGCCGGCGGCCGTCGACGAGCCGGTCGGTAATGAACGAACCGAGGAGGCCGCCGAGGGCACCGACGGCCAGCAGCATCCCGAACCCGACGGTACCGGCGCCGAGCTGGCTGTCCGCGTACAGCACCAGGACCGCGAACCAGGCGCTGTCGGCCGCGGCGACCGCGGCGGTGACGGCCGTGAGCGCACGCAGCAGACGGTGGCGTCCCAGCCAGCGCAGGCCCGCCACCACACCCGGGTTGGTGTTGGTCGCCGGTGCCGCCGGGCGGGCGGCCAGGCTGACCGGCAGCGTCAACACCAGCATGGTGGCCAGGGCCAGGGACGCACCGTTGGCCGCGAACGGTAGGGCGGCACCCACCGCGAACAGCACGGCACCCACCGGCGGGCCGACGAACTCGTTGCCGACGACCTCACCAGCCACGAGTCGTGCGTTGGCCCGCTCCAGCAGACGCTCCGGCACCAGACTGGGCACCGCCGTCTGCGCCGCGGTGTCACGAACCGTCTCGCCGACGCCGAGGACGAAGCTGGCCACCAGCACCAGCGGCACCGAGGCCCGGCCCGTCGCCACGGCCACCACCAGGACGGCCAGGACGAGCACCCGCGCGGTGTCGGCCCAGACCAGCAGAGTCCGGGCCCCGCGACGGTCTGCCAGTGCGCCGGCAAGAAGGCCGGTCACCAGCCACGGCAGCGCCTGAGCCGCCGTCACCGCGGCCACGCTGACCGGGTTGGCCGTGAGCGACACAGCCAGCAGCGGGAACGCGGCGAGCCGGATGCCATCGCCGACGTTGGCCAGCGCCGCGGCACTCCAGAACGTCCAGAACGGTCGCCCCAGCGACGCCGAGTCGGTGACCATGAATGGCATCCTGCCAGCGGACTTCGGCGTGCGTGTAGCCCCGCCGACCCGGTGCCCGGGCCATCGATCCCGACCAACCAGAGCGTCAGGAGTTCGAGCAACTGCTGTCTTGGCAGGTCTTTGTGAGTCGGCCTCGTGAAATCGTCTGGGCCAGGCCGATCGCCCAGCAGGTGGGGCAGCCGCGCAAGGCCACCAGCCCGGCCGGCAACAGGATCACGCTGATCGGGCCGGTGATCTGGAGCAACCCGACCGAGCCGATCAGCAGGCCGAAGCCCAGGACGCCGCGGGCCAGGTGCGCGGGCACGGTTGTGCTGCCGAACGAGTTCCGCACGCTTTTCCTTTCAGCGGTTCTGGCTGTCGAGTGCCGCGCGCACCGCGGCGCGGGCCCGGTGCAGCCGGGACTTCATCGCGGCGGTGCTCAGGCCCATCCGCTTGGCCACCACGCTGCCCGGCATGCCTTGGACGTCGCGCATGACCAGCACGCAGCGCTGCTCGGCCGGCAGCGCCGCGATCGCGGCGGCCACCCGTTCGGCGTCCAGCCGACGGAGCACGTCGTCCTCGGCCGAGATCGTGGTCGGTTCGGCGGCCGGACCAGCGGCCGGACCAGCGGCCGGCCCGGCGCGCCGGACCGCCGCCTGCGCCCGGCGGATGCACTCGTTCCGGACGATCTGGAACATCCACGAGCTCAGGGCCGCCGCCGCCCGCAGCGTGCCGATCTTGCGGAACAGGACGATGAGCGCCTCCTGCGCCGCGTCCTGCGCGTCCTGCTCGCTCGCGCACAGGGCGTAGGCGAACCGCTGGACGTGCGGATGCGAGGCCGAGACGAGCACCGCGATGGACGCCTCGTCACCGGCCTGCGCCGCGGCGACGACCTGCTCGCCCGGCCACGACGGCCTAGCCACGCGACCGCGCACGGCGCAGCAGCAACCCCACGCAACTGCACACCAGCACGGCGACGGCCACAGCAGCGATCCAGACAGTCACCGAAGACCTCCCTACCTCCGACCGGAATGCCGGCTCGGCCGACCGACACCCCCATAAGAGTCCTCAGCGAGCAAGAGGATTCACGGACCTGTAGTGCGGTGGATGCCGGTCGCCCGGCCCGGCTGCGATGATCATGTTCGGTGACGGCATAGTGCCGGCATGGCTGAGGGTGCAGCGGTTGGTGTGGCCGTCGACGACTATGACGCCGCGCATGCGGCGGTGCATGGCAGCGCGCTGATGCGCCGGTTGTGGTCAGAGGCGATGGGTGATCAGTATCCGGCGGAGGTCGAGCCGTTCAGTTCGTGCGACTGGCGGTTGCTCGGGCAGTTGGTGGCGGTGTTGCGGCTGCGGCCGGGCGGGCGATTGGTGGACCTGGGGTGCGGGCGCGGCGGTCCGGGGCTGTGGTTGGCGCGGGCGTTGTCGGCGGATCTGGTCGGGATCGATTTCAGTCCGGTCGCGGTGGAGTTGGCCACGCGGCGGGCGCCTGGGTTCGTCGGTTCGGGCCGGGCGGAGTTCCGCCGGGCTGCGTTCGATCGGACCGGTCTGGCTGATGCCAGCGCTGATGCGGCGGTCAGCATTGACGCTCTGCCGTTCGCCGCTGACCGGGTAGCCGCGTTGCGCGAGGCGCGGCGGATACTCGTGCCCGGCGGGCGGCTCGCGGCGACGGTGCGGGCGAGTCCAGGTAGCCGAGGCGACTGGCGGGCGATGGCCGAATCGGTAGGCCTGGTGGTCGAGGACTCGTTGCTGAATCGGGAGCACGACGAGTATTGGCGCCGGCTGCACACGTCGTGGCTGGCGCACGAAGCGCAGCTGCGTGCCGAGCTAGGTGATCGCGCGGCCGGGAATCTGATCGTGGAGGCACGGCTGGCTCTGCAGCGGTCGGAGGGCCTCCCCCCGCATGAGCTGCTGGTACTACGCCGCGGCGAGGACATCTAGGCCGGGACGCCCGAGGTGTTGACCGGCGGCGCCCGCGGCACCCACCCACGACTGTCCCCGGGATGGCTGATCCGGCGCGGCGCGGCCGGACGGGCGCGACGCCGGGCGTCACGGGAAGAGCATGGCGACCGTCTCCGCGACGCAGACCGGCTTGTCGCCGCCCTCGCGTTCGATGGTCACGCGCATGACCTGGAGGAGGCCCCCGGCAGCGGCCGGCTCGATCGACACCATGTCGACGCTGGCCCGGACCCTGGATCCCACCGGTAGGGGAGCGGGGAAGCGGACCTTGTTCACCCCGTAGTTGAGGGACATCCGGATGCCTTCGACCTTGAAGATGGTCCACACCAGGTGCGGAATCAGCGACAGCGTCAGGTATCCGTGAACGATCGTGGTGCCGAACGGCCCGTCCTTGGCTCGCTCAGGATCGACGTGGATCCACTGATGGTCACCGGTGGCGTCGGCGAAGAGGTTGACCTCTTCCTGGGTGATGACTCGCCAGTCGGACCGACCCAGGTGGGTACCGACCGTGGCCTTCAGCTCGTCGAGGCCCTGGAACGTCTTGAGCATGGTGTGCCTCTCCTCAGCCGACGGGTCCGCCGGCGATGTAGGTCGCGACGTCATTGAACGCCAAACCGCTCAGGTGTCGGTACCGGCGACCGAACGGGCTGCCGACTGCTTGAGGGAGTGGCAGATGGAGGTGTGGGCCGAGCAGGAGTCGCTGTACGCCACCGAACGCACCGA
Organism: uncultured Actinomycetota bacterium; assembly: GCA_963714145.1. GTDB lineage: Bacteria > Actinomycetota > Actinomycetes > Mycobacteriales > CADCTP01 > JBBWZH01. The sequence goes on from OY970235.1 coordinate 8,532,355, forward strand.
GGTCTTCCGGGCCCGGCTGCCCGACGGTACCGGTGTGGTGTGCAAGCGACCCTTGGGTGCCGGCGTGTCGCAACGCCTGCGCCACGAGGGTGCCATCCTGTCCCGGCTGGCCGGTGTGGCTGGCGTGCCCGGCGTGGTACCGGGCTCGGCGGCGAACGGCATGATCATCCTGCTGGACGTCGGCGGGGTGGCCCTGGCCGGCCGCCTGGCCGAGGGTCCGTTGTCGGCCGAACCGCTGGTCGAGGTGGCGGTCCGGCTTGCCGCCATCGTCGCCGAGGTGCACCGCCGGGGCGTGATCCACAAGGACATCAACCCGGCGAACGTGGTGTACGGCGCCGGCGGTGACGTGTATCTGATCGACTTCGACCTGGCCACCATGTTCGCGGAGGAGCGGCCTGGCTTCGGCCATCCGAGCCAGATCGCGGGTACGCCCGCCTACCTGGCCCCAGAGCAGACCGGCCGGACCAGTTGGCCGGTGGACAAGCGAGCCGACCTGTACGGCGTCGGCGCGACGTTCTACGAACTGGCGACCGGGCAGCCGCCGTTCGGGCGGGGCGACCTGGCCCGGCTGGTCCATGACCACCTGGCCCGGATTCCGGCGTCCCCGGCCGAGCTGAACCCGGCGGTACCCGACGGCCTGGCTCTGATCATCCTGCGGCTGCTGGAGAAGGAACCGGACCGCCGGTACCAGAGCGCCGACGGGCTGCTGTGCGACCTGTTCAGGCTGCGCGCCAACCTGGCCCGCGGGGACGACGAGGCGTTCCCGCTGGGCGAACGGGACTTCCCGGTCCGGCTGACCCCGCCCTCCCGCCTGGTCGGCCGGGACGCCGAGGTCGACGCGCTGCGGGCCGCCTTGGCGCAGGCGATCACCGGGACCTGCCGGGGGCTGCTGGTGACCGGCGCGCCCGGCGTGGGCAAGACCGCGCTGATCGACGAGTTGCGCTCGTCCGTGACGGCCGCCGGTGGCTGGTTCGTCACCGGAAAGTTCGACCAGTACCGGCAGGACGGTGACTCGGACGCGGCCGCCCAGGCCTTGGCCGGGCTGGGGCGGCTGCTGCTCGCGGAGCCCGCTACCGCCCTGGCCGAGCATCGGCAGCGGCTGCGCGCGGCGCTGGGCGACAACGCCGCGCTGATGGCGGCCCTGAGCCCGGGGTTCGCGACGATAATGGACGTCGCGCCGCTCGAGCCCGCCGCGATGGCCACCGTCGACGAGAAGCGACTCGTCCAGGCCGGCCTCGAGCTGGTGCGGGCGGTGGCGAGCCCGGCCCGGCCGCTGGTGATGGTGCTGGACGACCTGCAGTGGGCCGCCGGCACCCCGATCGGCTTCGTGGACGCGTTGCTCACCGACACCGAACTGACCGGTCTGCTGCTGGTCGGGGCGTACCGGGACGGCGAGGTCGACGCGGTGCACCCGCTGACCGCCAAGCTGGCGCGCTGGGAGCGGCTCGGTGTCGCCCCGCCGGCACTGCGCCTGGCGAACCTGCCGCCGGGCGAGCTGACGACGCTGCTGGGCGAGATGCTCCGGCTGCCCGCGGCCGGCGCCGCCGCGCTGGCGGCCGAGATCGGGCCGCGCACCGGCGGCAACCCGTTCGACACGGTCGAACTGATCAACGCGCTGCGCGACGAGGGCGCGCTGGTCGCCGGTGCCGACGGCTGGCATTGGGACGCCGCGGTCCTGCGCCGGCACGTGGGCGACGGCGACGTGCTGGATCTGCTGACCGCGCGCATCGCCCGGCTGCCCGAGCGAGCGCAGACCCTCCTGGAGGCCATGGCCTGCCTAGGCGGCGAGGTCGGCCTGGACCTGCTCGCCGCGGCTACCGGTGAGCCCGCCGAGACGGTGGCCGACGCGCTGGCTCCGGCTCTGGAAGACGGACTGCTGGTGGTGGACGGCGCCCGGCAGGACGCGATCCGGTTCCGCCACGACCGGGTGCAGCAGGCAGCCCACCACCGCAGCGACCCCGCCGACCGGCGCCGGCTGCAACTGGACCTCGCCCGGCGCCTCGCAACGCACCCGGACCTGGCCGGGCTGGCGGCCGAACAGTACCGAGCCGTGGTCGAGGCGGTGACCGATCCGAGCGAGCGGCGCCGCGCCGCCGCGCTGCTGCACGCGACCGCCCGCGCGGCCCGGCTGCTCAACCCCGCCGTGGCCGAGGACCTGCTGACCGCGGGCGCGGCGCTGCTCGCCCCGGCCGCCCGAGCCGAGGACGAGCCACTCCTGCTCGCGTTCGACGTCGACCGGCACGCGACGCTGTGCGGGCTGGGCCGCCTGGAGGAGGCGGACGAGGTGTACCGGGCCATCGAGCGCCGGTGCCCGGAGACGCTGGAGCTGGCGGGCGCGGCCGGCCAGCAGATCTTCAGCCTCAGCAACCGCAACCGGCAGGCCGACGCCGTGGCGCTGGGCCTGGACCTGCTGCGGCGGCTAGGGGTCGAGGTACCCGGCGAGACCGAGCTGCCGGCCGCGATCGAACGCGGCCTGGACGCGCTGCAGCGGTGGGCGAGCGAGGAGGACGGCATCGCCGCCGACATCGCCCGGCCGGCTGTCACCGACCCGAGGGTGCTGGCCGTCGCGGACGTGATCCAGAAGGTGATGCCGGCCGCGTTCTTCTCCGGCAACCCGGCCTTCGCCTGGCTGATCTGCGAGGCGCAGCGGCTGTGGGCCGAGGCCGGGCCGCTGGCGCCGCTGGCGGCTCCGATCTCCGGCGCGTATTACCCGCTGAATGCGCTGCGCGGCGACTTCCGGGTCGGTTCCCTCGCCGCGCGGCGGGTCGTGGAGGTCTGCGAGACGCGCGGGTACCAGTGGGCGGGGGCCCAGGCCGGCGTGGTGCACGTCATGTCCGGCGGGTCCTGGTCCGAACCCGTGGAAGCCCTCTTGGCGCAGGCGATACGGATCCGCGAGACCCTGCAACGGTGCGGCGACCCGCTGACCGCCTGCTGGATGTACGGCACGACGCTGGCACTGACGTTGGACTGCGCGCCGGAACTGGACGCCTACGAGGCGGAGGCCGAGACCGGGCTGGCCACCGCGGTCCGCATCGGCAGCGACAACATCCGCCCGAGCCTACTGGCGTACCGGCAGCTGGCGCGGGCGATGCGCGGCGAGACCGATCCGCCGGGCGGCCTCGGTGTCTCCACAGTGGATGAGGCGGAGCTGTTCGCGACAGTGGCCGCCAATCCGATAGCGCAGGCACAGGTGTACGCCATCCGGGTGCTGTCCGCTGCCATCTTCGACGACGCACCACGGCTTTCCGAGTACGCGGAGCGGGCCTTCGCGTTGGGCCCCTGCAGCCCGATCGTGTACCAGCTGGCGCTCACGAACAGCATGCGCGCGCTCGGGTTGGCCTGGCAGGCGCAAGCGGAGCCGCAGGAACGGGCCGGTTTGCTCGGCCGCATCGACGAGCACGTGCGGTGGCTGGCCGCCCGCGCCGCCGACAATCCCAGCAGTTTCCTGCCCCTGCTCCGCCTGGTCGAGGCGGAGCGGGCGTGGGCCGCCGGCGACGGGCTCGCGGCGGCACAGGCATTCGACGCGGCCCTGCGCGAGGTGCGGGCCCGCTGCCGGCCGTGGCAGCGCGCGCTGATCACCGAGCGCGCCGCCCGCTGCCACCTCGCGTTCGGGATGGAGCAGGTCGGCCGTTCGCTGCTCGGCGAGGCAAGACGCTGCTATGCCGAGTGGGGCGCCACCGGCAAGGTGGCCCAGTTGGACCGCCAGTACCCCGGCCTCCGGCCGGACGCCGGGCGGCTACGTGCGGCCGGCACCATTGGCGCCACCACCACCATGTCCAGCGACGTGATCGACCTGGTCGGCGTGCTGGCCGCCGCGCGGGCACTCAGCTCCGAGACGAGCCTGGACCGGCTGCGCGACCGGGTGGCGGAGATCCTGCGCGCGATCACCGGCGCAACCGACATCCAGGTCGCGCTGTGGGACGCCGAGGCCGACGGCTGGATGCTCGACGGCGACCAGCCGATCGCGATGGCCGACGCGGCCGCGGTGCCGCTGTCCGCGTTCCGCTACGCCGAACGCACCCGCGAACCGCTGGTCGTCGACGACGCCACCCGCGACGACCGCTTCGCCACCGACCCCTACCTGGCCGGGCTGACCAGCTGCTCCCTGCTAGCGGTGCCGATCCTCTCGCAGGGCCAGCCACGCGCGATGCTGATGATGGAGAACCGGCTGGCCGCCGGCGCGTTCACCGCCGACCGGCTCGACGCGGTGCTGCTCATCGCCGGGCAACTGGCCGTCTGCGTGGACAACGCGCTGCTGTACGCGTCGCTGGAGCGCAAGGTGGCCGAGCGTACCCGGGAACTGGCCGCCGCCCGCGACCAGTTGGAGCTGCTCAGCCTCACCGATCAGCTCACCGGGCTGCCCAACCGGCGCCGGCTGAACGAAGGGCTGAACTCCGCGTGGGAGTACGCCCAGCGCACCGGCAACCCGCTCGGTGTCGCGATGGTCGACATCGATCAGTTCAAGCTCTACAACGACCACTATGGCCACCTGGGCGGGGACTCCTGCCTGAACCTGGTGGCCAAGGCGATGGCCGGCTCGGTGCGCCTGTACGACCTGGTCGCCCGATATGGCGGCGAGGAGTTCTGCATCGTGCTGCCGGACACCGACACGGGCACCGCGGTCGCCGTCGCCGAACGCGTCCGGGCCGCGGTGTTCGCGCTTGCCGAGCCGCACACCAACGCGAGCCACGGCGTGGTGAGCGTGAGCATCGGCGTGGCCGCCGTACTGCCCACTGTGGACAGTCGACCGGATCAGCTGATCGAGGCCGCCGACGCGGCCCTGTACGAGGCCAAGCGAGGCGGGCGCAACCGGGTGGCCGCCGCTATTTCGGCTGGATCCGCTTGAGCTTGGTCCAGCCGCGCCAGCCGCGTTCCTCGAGCCGTTCCAGGAGCCGGCGGGCGACCGGCACCGAGTCGACGAAGACCGAGTCCAGGAGCTGCGCGAGTTCGTCGGGCATCACGTCGTCGTAGGTGTCCCAGCCGGCGGCCTCGGCGGCCTCGATGGAGGCGACGAGCCGGTCGGCTACGGTCGCCACCCGCGGGTCGTCGGCCGTCCAGTCGAGGACCGTGGCGAGGTCGTGGTAGAGCTCGACCGTCGCGGGGTCGTCGAGCTGCTGCTCCTTCAGCTTCATGTAGAGCGGCATGTGCTCCGGGAGTTGGGCGGCGACCAGGATCCAGGCGTCCCGCTCGCCGTCGATCATCGGGCCGGGCAGTCCGAGCCCGCGCAGCCGGTGCAGGTAGGCGACCACCTCCGCCGGCAGGGCCAGGCTGTCCCCGGCCGCCAGCTGCGCGATCTGCTCGCGGTGCCGCTGCGACTGCCTGATCTCCGCGCGCAGCCGCCGGTCGATGTCGGCGACGGCGGCGTTGAACTCCTCCTCGCCCGCGGCCAGCAGCTCGCGGACGCGCGCGAGCGGCACACCGGCGTCGGCGAGCGTACGGATCTTGATGAGCTCGACGACGGCGTGGGCGTCGTAGCGCCGGTAGCCGGAGCTGTCCCGCTCCGGCTCCGGCAGCAGACCTTTGGCGTGGTAGTGCCGCACCGCGCGCACGGTGACACCGGCGTACGACGCCAGCTGGCCGATCGTGAGCACCGCGTCAGTCTCCTACTTCGCGGGCACGCGCAGGAACAGCCGGCGTGACCAGAGGTAGCCCAGCAGCGCGATCAGTGCGCACCAGCCGATCGCGAGCCACAGGTCGGAGTCGGTCGGAGCGCCGGTGGCGAGGGCGCGGAGGGTGTTGATCATCGGCGTGAACGGCTGGTGCTCCGCGAACTGGCGCAGCCCGGCCGGCATCGCGTCGGTCGGCACGAAGCCGCTGCTGATGAACGGCAGGATCATCAGGAACATCGGGGTGTTGCTGGCCGTCTCGACGCTGTCCGCCGCCAGGCCCATGCCGACGGTCAGCCAGGTGAGCGAGAACGCGATGAGGACCAGCAGCCCGACCACGCCGAGCCAGCCGAGCAGGCCGGCGTCGGAGCGGAACCCGAGCAGGAACGCGACCGCCGCCACGATCACCACGGCGAGCCCGGTCCGGATGACGGCGCCGAGCACGTGACCGGTGAGCACCGACACCCGGGCGATGTTCAGGGTGCGGAAGCGGGCGATGATCCCGGTGGTCATGTCGGTCGCGGTCGAGATCGCGGTGCCGAGCGCGATGCTGGCCACGGTCATGAACAGGATGCCCGGCGTGATGAAGACCAGGTAGTCGCTGCGGTCTCCGCCACCCGGCAGGCCCGGCAGGCCGGCGCCCAGGGTCCCGCCGAACACGTAGACGAACAGCAGCAGGAACAGGATCGGCTGGGCGAGCAGCAGGATCGACAGCGACGGATAGCGGCGGATGTGCAGCAGGTTGCGCCGCAGCATGGTCGCCGAGTCGCGGACGGTGTAGGTGGTGCTCATGCGGAGATCTCCTCAGCTGTGCGCGCCTCGGCCGCGCGGCCGGTGAGCGCGAGGAACACATCGTCGAGGTCGGCAGACTCGACCGTCAGGCCGGCGACGCCGCGGTCGTCGAGGCCGTCGAGCAGGCGGCGCAGCCCGGCGATGCTGCCGTCGCTGGGCACCTGCAGGGTGAGCGCGTCGGCGTCGGTGCTGGCGTCCGGGTGCGCCGCCGCTGCCGCCGCCAGCGCCACGGCGTCGGTGAACTGCACCGACACATGTCCGCCGGGCACCCGCCGCTTCAGCTCGGCGGCCGTGCCCTCGGCAACCAGCCGGCCACCGTCGAGAACCCCGATCCGGTCGGCCAACTGGTCGGCTTCGTCCAGGTACTGCGTCGTCAGCAGCACCGTCACACCGTCGGCGACCTGCTCGCGGACGATCGCCCACAGGTCGCGGCGGCTGCGCGGGTCCAGACCGGCCGTCGGCTCGTCGAGGAAGATCAGCCGGGGCCGGGCGATGAGCGTCATCGCCAGATCCAGCCGCCGCTTCATGCCGCCCGAGTAGGTCTGGGCCCGCCGGTCGGCCGCGTCGACGAGGTCGAAGCGGTCCAGCATCCCGGCCACGCTGGTGGTCGCGGTCGCCCGGTCCAGGTGCGCCAGGTCGGCCATCAGCCGCAGGTTCTCGCGGCCGGTGAGCAGTTCGTCGATCGCCGAGAACTGCCCGGTGACACCGATCGCGGCGCGCACCCCGGCGGGCTCGCGTCGTACGTCGAAGCCGGCGACGCGGATCTCACCGGCACCGGGGGTGAGCAGGGTGGACAGGATGTTGACGATGGTCGTCTTGCCGGCGCCGTTGGGTCCGAGGAGCGCGTAGACGGTGCCCTCCGGGACGATCAGGTCGACGCCGTCCAGCACGGTGTGGTCGTCGTAGGACTTGGTGAGTCCCGCGACTTCGATCGCGGGGTTGGAAGCGGTCATGCCGCCATGCTGTGACCCTGACGCAGGGTCAAGGTCAAGCCGGGCGGCCGCGGAGCCGGTCAGGCGGGCGGCGACAGCTTGGGGCGGATCTGGTCGGCGTCGGGGTGGTCGAGGGCGTCGAGGATGTCGAGGGCCCGCTGCCAGGCGGCGTGGGCGGCGGCGGGGTCGCCGGCGGCCTGGTGGGTCTCGCCGAGGTAGTTGAGGCAGGTGGCTTCGCTGTGGCTGTCGCCGGCCTGGCCGAACAGTTCGAGCGCGTCCTGGTACCGGTCGATCGCGTCCTGGTGGCGGCCGAGGCGGTTGTAGAGGTAGCCCAGGCTGTCCAGGGTGTGGGCCCGGCCGTAGGTGTCGCCGGCCTGCTCCTGCAGGATGAGTGCCCGCTGGCAGTCGGCCAGGGCCTGCTGGTGGTCGCCGAGGTGGGCGCGGTGCCAGCCGATGCCGTTGAGGGCGGCTGCCTGCCCGGTCAGGTCACCGGCGAGCCGGCACAGCACGAGGGTGCGGGTGTCGTGATCGAGCGCCGTGTGATGGTCGCCGCGGGCTCCGGCCGTCCAGGCGAGGTTGCGGTGGGTGGCGATCTGGCCGCTCAGGTCGCCGAGTTCCTCGAACAGGTCGAGTGCCAGCTGGGCGTACTTGCCGGCGGTGTCCAGCTGTCCCAGGCCCGCCTCGCCGAGGCCGAGGCCACGCAGCGCGTGCGCCTGGCCGGTGCGGTTCGCCTGGCGCTGCGCGGCCTGCAGCGCGATGCCGTTGACGGCCGTCAGGTCGTGCCAGTGGCCGCGGCGGTTGAAGGTATCGGTGACGGCCCGGGCCAGTTGCCAGGTGTGGCTGTCGAAGCCGGTGGCGTAGCCGAGTTCGACGGCGGCGATCAGCGCCGGGCGCTCGATGCTGAACCAGCGCAACGCGGCGTTGGCGTCGGCGGGCTGCTCGGCGGTTGCGCCGGACAGCGGCGGCGCGCTGGCGACCGGGGCCCGGCGCGGGTGCAGCTGCCGCTGCGCGGCGTGCGCGGTGTGCAGGTAGTGGTCGAGCAGCCGGTGGGTCGCGGCGTAGCGTTCGGCGGCGCTGTCGTCGGCGTGCGCCCGCTCGGCGGCGTACGTACGGAGCAGGTCGTGCAGGGTGTAGCGGCCCGGGGTGTGTTCGGTGACCAGGTTCGCCCGGGCCAGCTCGGTGAGCAGCTTGCGGGCCTGGGCCGGCGGCAGGCCGGCGAGGCTGGCCGCCGCGGGGGCGGCGATGTCCAGGCCGGGGTACAGCCCCAGCAGCCGGAACAGCCGGCCGGCGGCGGCGCCCAGCACCCGGTAGGACCAGGAGAAGACGGTGCGTACGTCGGTGGCCGGGTCGCCGCCGTCGAAGCTGTCCAGGGTGGCGCCGCGCAGCCCGGTGGCCACGTCCGCCAGCGGCAGGCCGGGGCGGGCGGCGGCCCGCGCCGCGGCGACGGCCAGCGCGAGCGGCAGCCGGCTGCAGTGGTCGACGATCCCGGCCGCCGCCTGCGGTTCGCGGGCCACCCGGCCGGATCCCAGCCGGCGGGCCAGCAGCGCGGTCGCCTCGGCCCGGTCGGGCAGGTCCAGGGCGAGCGGGTGGGCGCCCTCGGTCGCGATCAGCGGCGTGAGCTGGTCCCGGCTGGTCACCAGGACCAGGCAGCCGGCCGTTCCGGGCAGCAGCGGGCGGACCTGGCCGGCGTCGCGGGCGTTGTCCAGCACCACCAGGACCCGCTTGCCGGCCAGCGTGGTGCGGTAGAGGGCCGCCTGGGCATCCAGCCCGGCCGGCATCTCGGATCCCGGCACCCCGAACGCGTGCAGGAAGCCGCGGACCGCCTCGGCCACCGACACCGAACCCGTCGCGCCGAAGCCGCGCAGGTTCACGTACAGCTGGCCGTCCGGGAACTGGTCGGCGACCCGGTGCGCCCAGTGCACGACCAGCGCGGTCTTACCTACCCCGGCGGTGCCGGACACGGTGGCCACCGGCACGGTGTCGGGCTGGCCCGGGGCGCTGGCGAGGGTGGCGTCCAGCGCGGCGAGTTCGGCCCGGCGGCCGGTGAAGTGCGGCGGGTCCAGCGGGAGCTGGGCCGGCGGCCGCCGCTGGCCCGGCGGACCGGTGCGGGCCGGCCGGTGCGCGGCCTTCGCGGCCGGCCGGGCCGGCTCGCGGGCCAGCAGCGCCTGGTGCAGCTCCCGCAGCTCGGCGCCGGGTTCGGCGCCGAGCTCGTCGACCAGCCGGCGCCGGGTGGCGGCCCAGCACGCGAGCGCTTCGGCGGTCCGCCCGGTCCGGGCCAGCGCCTCGATCAGCCGCGCGGCCAACGGCTCGACCAGCGGGTGCTGCTGCAGTAGCGCCCGCAGCGGGCCGACGATGGCGGCGGCCTGGTCCTGCCGCAGTTGCCCGGCGGCCCACAGCAGGGTCGCGTCGATGCGTTCCTGTTCCAGCAGTTGCCGGGTCCGCTCGGCCCACTCGCCGGACAGCCCGGCCAGCGCCGGGCCCCGCCAGAGCCCGACCGCCTCGTCGAGTAGCCCGGCCGGCCGCGCGCCGCCACCCTGGCCGGCCCTGGCGGCCTGCACCAGCCGGCGGAAGCGGAACAGGTCCACCCGGTCCGGGTCCACCCCCAGGATGTAGCCGCCCCGGCCGGGCACCAGCCGTGGCGCGGCATCGGCCTGACCGGCCCGGGTGAAGACCTCCCGCAGCCGGGTCAGGTACGCGTACAGCCCACTCGACGCCGTCGGCGGAGCATCCGGCCCCCAGACCCGCTCGATCAGCGTCTGCGCCGGCACCGGCCGGCCGGCGTCGACCGCCAGCGCGGCCAGCACCGCCCGCCGCCGCGGCGGCCCCAACCCCACGGCCACGCCGTCCACCACCAGCTCGACCGGCCCCAACACGCCCAGCTTCACCGAGTCCTCACAACCACTGGTCGGCCTCCCCAGCCCGGCCAGCACGGCCGTCGCCTGTCACCTACAGGAGGACGCAGCCGCCGGTCGCGTACAGGTCGGGCGGCAAGAATGTGTCAAGGTCCGGCCCGCACGCTGATCTCGACCAGACGGGCCGGACGAGGCGGCCCTGGGACGCCACGGCGCGACACGGGGGTACGGGGCTTTGCCGATCATGACTGCCGCTCGTCCACCGGGCTGATCCGGCCGGCCCCGGCCCGTCGCCGGCCGGCCGAGATCCGGCCGCGGCTGGCCGTAGCCGAGACGGCGTAGCCGGGACGGCGTAGCCGGGACGGCGTAGCCGCCGCTCGGACCAGCCGGGCACCGCGAACACGATCCCGCACCGAGACGAGGAGACGTGCAATGAGCAGCGCCCACGAGACCGCGCCGGGAACGGCCCGCGGCCGCGGTCGTCGACCCCAGTGCCGCTCGCCCCGGTGCGGGCGGCGGCTATGACGATCGTCGGCCTGGTCTGGCCGGACACCTCGGGCACCGACGTGCACCTGGTGCCCGGGCTGGCGTCCCCCGAGTTCTTCCGGCTGGCGTGGGGACTCGAGCAGTCGGGTGTCGACGTCATCCGGCGGCATGTCTTCTCGATGGACGTGACCGTCGCGTTCAGCACCACGCTGGTCGGTGGTGCCGGGGCGCACGGCCTCCGGATCGACGCGAAGACCGGCGAGGTCGCGGTGCTCACCCCGGCGCTCGCCGGCCGGTCGTTCCTGCTCGGGCTCACGGTGACCGACCGGGTCGGCACCGGAACCGGAAGCGCCACCAGCCGGATCCGGATCCACGTCCACGCCGCGATCGACCGGCTGTGGCTGACCCCGGCACCGCTCACCATCCGGCGCGGTTCGACGGCGGCGCGGTACAGCGTGCTGGCCAGGTTCACCGACGGGGTGATCGCGGACATCACCAACTGGTCGCCGTTCGAGAGCCGCGCGGGCGACACCGATCACACCTACGTGCACGCCGACGGCTCGCACGATCCGGCGCTCACCTGGTCGGTGGAACCGCCGGCGAACGGGCTCGCCGTCGACCCCCAGACCGGCATCCTCAGCGTCCCGGCGGACAGCGGCCAGGGCCGGATCACGGTCCGGTTCGGGGCGAAGTCCGACACCGCGACGCTCCGCTTCGCGCCACCGTGGTCCACGCCGGTCACGGTGGAGCGGCGGGCCGGCCCGGGCGCCGTCGCGTTCAAGCTGATCCCGAACATCCTCTTCCTGCCGGACGGGTTCGCCGACAACACGGCCGACAAGGACGCGTTCGACCGCATCGTCCGGCTGATCGTCACCAGGCTGACCACGCGCCACCGCAGCCGGCCCTACCAGGCGTTCGGTCTCGACATCAACTACTGGAGCGCGTGGGTGCCATCGCCGGCCGCCGGCGTGACCGTGCTGCCCGAGCTGAACCCGGACTTCGCCACGCAGAACCCGGCGGACGGGTCCCAGCACGCCGTCGAGGTTCCGCTGCCCAGTGGCACGATCGCCCGGGCCAGCTGGCGACTGGAAGACATGATCGAAGGCGTCGGGCTGCCGACGCCGGTCGATTCGGAGAACAACGACCTCACCGCCAAGCGGATCAACGACTGGGCGGCCATCTACCCGGGGGTGAGCCGGCCGCGGGTCGCGGCCGCGTTCCCGGCCTGGACCGGGCTCAAGAGCCGGGCGGTGGTGGACGAGCAGAACACCGCCTTCCACATGGCGTTCGGCGAACGACCGACGGTCGATCAGCAGCTCGTCGCGCACGCTCTCACGCTGAACCACCGGCGGGTCTCCGACGCCGACTTCAACGCCTTCCTGGGTGGGTTGCAGGCGATCGTGAAGCGGCCGGACGGCACTCCGGTTCCGGTCGCCATGAAGGACGACGCGGGCAAACCGATCTGGGTCACCGGGAAGGACCATGCGCTGGTCGTGGTCATCTGCCGGTCCTCGCATGTCGGCGGGGTCAACTCCTTCCGCGAGACCGGCGTCGACGGTGCCCGGACGCTCGGTGTGGCGCTCGCGGCACGCCAGTTCCACCAGGTTCTCGTGGACCAGTCCGGGGAGACCTTCGTGCAGGCCGACTCCATCCCCACCGACGTGTTCTACGACATGTGGCTGACGGCGGCGCACGAGCTGGGTCACGCGTTCGGGCTGGGCGACGAGTACGCGAACCGGTCCAGCCCGGCCACCGCGGCCGAGATCGCGACCGCCGCGAACCGGTCCCCCAACGTCCAGCACATCAGCACCCTGACGACCGGCGGCGTGCTCGACGCCAAGAAGATCAAATGGGCGAACTGGCCGCGCATCGCCAGGGCCGGTGTGCTGGCGGACACCGTCGTACCCATCGCCGGGCAGCCCAACCGGTTCACCGTCCATCTCCGGGACGCGGTCGCGTCGAAGCTCAGGCCCACCGACGTCGCCCGGTTCCGGAAGTGGCCGCTGGTCACGGCCGGCGCCGCCTCGCCGCGGTTCACCGTCGACACGATCGAGATCCGCACGAACCAGGTGACGCTGACGAAGATCGAGGCTGACCCGTTCGATCCGACGGCCTTCCCGGGTGGGAGCGTCCTGATGGTGCCGGTGCGGGCCCCGGTCAAGGACGGCAAGCTCGGTGCCGACCGGCCGCTGGCCGACCCGACCGTCCTGCAGCGGATCACCGACACCGGCAACCCGCTCAACGCCGACCCGAACAGCCCGCACAACCTACCGCCGCTGAACGCCGTGGTGCCCGCGCCGACGAAGGCCACCAACTTCCCCGGCGGCAATGCGCCCAAGCCGCCGCCGCTCTCGAGTTGGATCGTCGGGCTCTACGACAACGGCTCCACCCGCACCAAGGGCTTCTACCACCCGACCGGCATCTGCCTGATGATCCAGAACGCGGACGACGCCGGCGGCAAGCGACCGACCACCCTCTACGACTTCTGCATCGTCTGCCATTACGCGCTCGTGGACCAGGTCAATCCGACCTTGCACAACACCGTCGAGGACGAGTTCATCGAGCGCTTCGGGAAGCAGGGCGCGATATGACCGAGCCGGCGACCGCGAACGGCACCCTGGGAGTGCTCGCCCACCATCTGGTCGAAACCGTCCGCCCGCTGGGGCAGGCGTTCAGCGACCCCGACGAGTTCGCCACGCTGATGTTCGAGCTCGGCTGGGACGTGCCCGGCCTGCCCGCCTCCTATCCGGCGGTCGCGGCCAAGGTCACCCAGGCGGTGAACGCCATCGAGGCGCTGACCGACGGCGCCAGCACCGACGAGATCCTCGCCGTGGTCCGCACCGCCGGCGACGTCTACCGGGCGGTGGCCGCGCTGACCGAGACGCCGGCCGGCATCGACCCGGCGGTGTTCCTGCCGGAGCTGGCCCGCCGGGTGTTCGAGTACCTGCTCGGCCGGCAGCTCCGGACCGGGGCGCCGGACTGGTACTCGCTGCTCGAGACGCTCGGCATCGTCGCGGAGGAGGATCACCCGCCCGCCGGCACCCGGCCCGGGTTCGTCCGGATCCGGTTCGACTGGGACCAGATCCCCGCGCTGCTGGCCGACCCGGGCCGGGTGCCCGAGCTGGTCTACGGCTGGGGCACGCCGAACCTCGCCACCGGCAAGCTGGTGGAACTCGTCGGCGAGCTGATCTCCGGCCTGGGCCTGCCCGGGTCGCTCGACCTGCTCAGTGCCGAGGACGTGGCCACCCTGCACGCGGACGCCGGTCAGCCGCCGGACGAGACCGCCGGCCGGGGCGTGTCGCTCATCCTCAGCGACGTCACGCTGCCGGACGGCACGACCTCGCTGCTCGGCCTGCAGGTCACCGGCCTGCCCGCGGACGGGGACGCGCTGCCCGGGCTGATCCTGCTGCCCAAGGTGCCGGACGGGGTCGACGCCACGGTGCCGTTGAGTCCGAATTGGACACTGAAGCTGCGGGCCGGGACCGATCTCGGCCAGCAGCTCGGCGTGTACGCGCGGCCCGGCGGCGTCGGCGTCAAGTACCCGGGCGCGCCCGGGCAGCCGCTGCCCAGCGCCGGTTTCGGGGTGTCGCTGGCGTTCGCGCCGGAGCAGCCGACCCAGCTGTTCGGCCAGCCCGGGCAGACCCGGCTGGAGCTCGGCGGTGCGACCGTGGACGCCTCGGTCGACCTGCGCGCCGGCGAGCCGGAGGTGGCGCTGCGGGCCGCGGTCACCGGGCTCGCACTGGTGCTGTCCGCCGCCGGCGCGGACGGCTTCCTCGGCACCGTGCTCGGCGACAACGAGCTGACGATCACGATCCCGGCCGAGCTGGCCTGGTCCAGCCGGACCGGCCTGCGATTCGCCACCGGAGCCGGGCTGGCGCTGACCATCGCGCCGAAGCTCGATGTCGGCCCGGTCCGGATCGACCAGGTCACCCTCGCGCTGTCCGCGGACACCGGCACCCCGGCGGTCACGGTCCGCGCCACCACCGCGCTGTCCGGCGGCTTCGGCCCGTTCTCGTTCTCGGTCGAGGGGTTCGGCGTCGAGCTGCCGGTGCGGTTCACCGACGGCAACGCCGGGCCGGTCGACATCGGCCTGCGGATCGCCCCGCCCACCGGCGCCGGCCTGGCCGTGAACGGCGGCGTGGTCGCCGGCGGCGGCTTCCTCCGGTACGACCCGGACCGCGGCGAGTACGCCGGCGCGCTGGAACTCGAACTCGCCGACTTCCTCGCGGTGAAGGCGATCGGCATCATCACCACCCGGCAGCCGGACGGGTCGCGCGGCTTCTCGCTGCTGATCGTGCTCACCGCCGAGTTCGGCAGCGGGCTGCAGCTCGGCTACGGGTTCACGCTGCTCGCGGTCGGCGGCCTGATCGGCCTCAACCGCGGGATGAACCTGCAGGCGCTGGTCGAGGGCGTCCGCACCGGCTCGATCGAGTCGGTGGCGTTCCCCCGGGACGTCATCGCGAACGCCCCGCGCATCCTGTCCGACCTGAACCGGTTCTTCCCGCCCGAGCAGGGCACGTTCCTGGTCGGGCCGATGCTGAAGCTCGGCTGGGGCACGCCCACGCTGGTCTCGATCTCGCTCGGCGTGATCGTCGAGATCCCCGGCGACATCGCCGTACTGGGCGTGCTCAAGGTCGCGCTGCCGACCGCGGACGACCCGCTGCTGGTCATCCAGGCGCAGTTCGTCGGCGCGCTGGAGCTGGACAAGTCGCGGCTGTGGTTCTTCTCGAAGCTGTTCGACTCGCGCATCCTCACGATGACCGTCGACGGCGGCATGGGCGTTCTCGTCGCCTGGGGCGACCAGCCCGACCTGGTGCTCACCGTCGGCGGTTTCCACCCGGCGTACCGGCCGCCGCCGCTGCCGTTCCCGGTTCCGGACCGGCTTTCGGTGGACCTGCTGAACCGGCGCAACCAGCTGATCCGGGTGCAGGGCTACTTCGCGGTCACCAGCAACACCGTCCAGTTCGGCGCGAAGGTCGAGCTGAAGCTCGGGTTCAGCTCGTTCGGCGTGGAGGGGCACCTCGGCTTCGACGCGCTGTTCCAGTTCTCGCCGTTCCGGTTCGCCATCCACATCTCGGCCGGCGTCACGCTCAAGGCGTTCGGCGTCGGCGCGTTCGGCATCGACCTGGACTTCCAGCTCGAGGGGCCGGCGCCGTGGCGGGCGCACGGCAAGGGCTCGATCGGGTTCCTGTTCTTCTCGATCTCGGCGAACTTCGACGTCACCTGGGGCGAGGAACGGGACACCGCGCTGCCGCCGATCCCGGTGCTGCCGCTGCTGGCGAACGAGATCGGCAAGCCGGAGGGCTGGCAGACCCGGCTGCCGTCCGGCGGCAACCGGTCCCTGGTCAGCCTGCGCACCCTGCCCGACAACGGCGAGCTCGTGCTCCATCCACTCGGGACGCTGGTCATCCGGCAGCGGGCGCTGCCGCTGAACGTCCGGATCGACCGGGTCGGCGGGCAGCAGGCGTCCGACGGGCGCCGGTTCGGCGTCGCGGTGGTCGGCGACGACCTGAAGCTGCTCTCGACGACCGGCGACAAGTTCGCGATGGGCCAGTTCCAGGACCTGTCCAACGCGGCGAAGCTGTCCCGGCCGTCGTACGAGACGCAGGACGCCGGCCTGGAGCTCACCGCGAAGCAGGGCACGCTCGCGTCGGCCCGGGTGGTCCGCCGCAGCGCCCGGTACGAGCTGCGCGTGCTCGACTCCCGACCGGTGGCCGCCGGGGCGGCCGCGGCGGCCGTGCTGGCCGCCCCCGCGGTGCGGCGGTTCCACAACGTCAACGCGGCCGTCTTCGACCAGCTGCTCGCCGGCAGCAGCACCAGCCGGGCCGCGCTGTCGCAGCGGCAGGCCCGGCAGCAGCAGCCGTTCGCGGCGACCGACACCGTCCAGGTCAGCGAGGCCCGGTTCGTGGTCGCGTACCTGAAGAGCAACCGGCAGGCGCTCCCGCCGGGCAGCCTCGGCCGGGCGGTCACCACGTACCGCAGCCGGACGACCGCCGCGGACGCGCTCGCCGACTTCGTCACCGCCGACCCGAACCTGGCCGGCGCGCTACACGTCATCCCGGCCTCCGAGGCGGCCGCCGAGCCGGGTGTACCCGGCACCTGGGCCGGGGCCGGCGTGCTACCCGCTGCGGTGTCCGATGTGGACCTGGTGCCGCTGCCGAACGGTCGGGTGCTGACCGCCGGCGGCACCGACCCGGCCGGCGCGCCGACCGCCGCGGTGTCGCTGTTCGACCCGACGAGCGACAGCTGGGCCGCCGGCAGCCCGCTCGGCACCGCCCGGCAGGGGCACACGACCACGCGCCTGGCCGACGGCCGGGTACTGGTCGCCGGCGGCCGCGGCCACGGCGGCGTGCTCGCGTCGGCCGAGCTGTTCGCGCCCGCCGCCGGCAGCTGGACCCGCTTGCCGGCGATGGGCGTCGCCCGGCACGGCCACACCGCCACCCTGCTCGCCGACGGCCGGGTGCTGGTCGCCGGCGGCGAGACGACCCGGATCGGCGCGGAGGACGGGGCGACCGGGTCCGCCGAGGTTTTCGACCCGGTCAGCACGACCTGGCGGCCGGTCGCGCCGATGGTCGACCCCCGGGCCCGGCACCAGGCGGCGCTGCTGGCCGAGGACGGCCGGGTGCTGGTGGTCGGCGGGACGGTGCCCACCGGTGCCGGCGACCGGGCCGCGACCCCGTACTGCGAGCTGTTCGACCCGGACCAGGGCACCTGGACGACCACCGGCACGCTGCGCCGGGCCCGCGCCGGCCACCAGGTCACCGCGCTGCCGAAGGGTCACGCGCTGGTCACCGGCGGCGAGCCGGTGGTCGCCCCGGACGGCACGTTCGACCCGCACGATCTGGCCACCACCGAGCTGTACGACGTGGCGACCGGCGCCTGGACCGACGACGCCGAACTGCCCGGCGGCGGCCGTTCCGGGCACCGCGCCCTGCTGCTGCGGTCCGGAACGGTGCTCGTCACCGGTGGTTCGGGGGCGCCGGAACGCACCGCCGGCTACCGGTCCACGGCCGGCCGGGACGCGACGTCCGGCACCTGGACCCGGCTGGCCGGCCACGCCCTCGGCCGTTCCGGGCACGGCGTCGCGCAGCTCACCGACGACCGCGTCCTGGTCGCCGGCGGTACCGCCGCGGCCGGGGCGGCGGCCGCCGGACCCGACCCGACCGACCCCGCCGGCACCGGCGAAGCGCTCATCCCGTGACGGACCGCGGCTACTTCGGAGGAATCAGATGACGACACCCACCGTGGCCGGCACCGGAGCCTGGACGCCCGTCGGCGGCCTGCCCGTGGCCGCCGCCTGGTACGGCCAGCACGACGGCGCCGTGGTGCTCGACGACGCGGGCGGCGCGCTGGTCGCCGGCGGGGCCGACGCGACCGGCAACGCCATCGACGCGGCCGCCCGCTACGACCCGGTCGGGAACAAGTGGGAGACCACCGGCGGGCTGCGGGCCGCCCGCCGGCTGCACACGATCACCCGGCTGCCGGACGGCAGCGTAATGGTCACCGGGGGGCTCGGCGGGACCGACGACGGCGGCCCGGGGCTGCCGTCGGTCGAGCTGTACGACCCCGGGGAGAAGACCTGGACGACCATCGCCCCGCTGGGCCAGCCCCGGTGGGGACACAGCGCCACGCTGCTCGCCGACGGCAGCGTGCTGGTCGCCGGCGGCAGCGCGCCCCGGCCCGGCGGCGGCGTGCACGCGCTGCGGTCGACCGAACTGTACGACCCGGTGGAAAAGACCTGGTCGCCCGCGGCGGAGCTGACCGACGGCCGGTCCGGCCACACCGCGGTACCCCTCACCGGCGGGCTGGTGCTGGTCTGCGGTGGGGTCGCGCCGGTCGGCACGGCCGAGGACCCGGCGCTGGCGTTCTGCGAGCTGTACCACCCCGGCGACGACGACGAGTGGACGCCCACCGGCAGCCTGCGCCAGGCCCGCCGGCACCACGCCGCGGCCGCGCTGTCCGGCACCACCGTGCTGATCACCGGCGGCGCCGCGCCCGGATCCCCGGGCACCGGCCCCTACGACCCGTTCAGCCGGCGCACCGCGGAGAAGTTCGACGCCACCAGCGGGACGTGGACCGCCGTGCACGACATGCCGGCCGGGCGGGCGCTGCACCGGGCGGTGCCGCAGGGCGCCGGCAAGGTGCTCGTCCTCGGTGGCGCGGCCAGCGACCGGGACGAGGCCGGGTACCGCAGCGCGGTCGGCTACACCGCGACCGGTGACGCCTGGGCGCCGGCGGCGGGCCTCGACACCGGCCGGTGGGGGTTCGCGGCCGCCGTGCTGCCGAGCGGGAAGGTGCTGATCGCCGGCGGGGTGGCCCGGTCCGGGCTGGCCGCGGCCGACCCGACCGTCACCGAGCTGACCAGAACCAGCGAGCTGTTCGACGGCACGGCCGGCCTTTCATGAGCACGACGAACGCCTACTCGTTCCTGCCCTGGCTGCGGGCCGGGATCTCCACCCGGATCGCCGGCGACCCCGGCACGGCCGAGCGGGCCAGCGTGCCGGTCCTGCTCCGGGTGACCGGCGACGGACTGAACGGCCACCCGCTCAGCCAGGACGTGCCCCGCACGGTCGCGCTGTACGGGCCGGGTGACGTCGTCGGTGTCGACCCGCGGGCGATCTCCCGGACCGAGCCGCGGCCGGGCGTGGGCAACGTCGAGCCGAACTTCCTGGCCCACATCGAGTTCTCCGAGGAGGACTTCCTCTGGCGGTACAGCCCGGCGGCGCCGGACGGCTCGACCCGGCGGCTCGCGCCCTGGCTGGCGCTGGTCGTGCTCGCCACCGACGGCGGCACGCCCGAGCTCACCGAGGCCGGCAGCCCCGGGCCGCTGCCGGCGATCACGGTGGCCGACCCGGCCGGCACGCTGCCGCCGCCGGACCAGCTCGGCGCGTGGGCGCACGTCCACGTCAACGGCTCGCTGGACGTCCCGGTCGCCACCGACGACACGGTGGCCGCGCTGGCCGCGCTCACCGAGGTGCTGCGTACCAACGCGGACAGCGCCTGCAGCCGGCTGATCTGCCCGCGCCGGCTGTCCCCGAGCACCGGATACGACGCGTTCCTGGTGCCGGCGTTCGAGACCGGGCGGCTGGCCGGGCTCGGGCTGGACCCGGCGGCGTCCCCGGGCGCGCTGTATTCCGCCTGGGGACCGGACTACCCGGGGCGGCCGGCGGTCGGCGTCCTGCCGTACTACCACCGCTGGTCGTTCCGGACCGGAACGGCCGGCGACTTCGAGTTCCTGGTCCGGCTGCTCCGCCCGCAGGCGCCGGACGCCCGGGTCGGCCGCCGGCCGATCGACGTGCACGCCTCGCCCGGGCCCGGCCTGCCCGGCATCACCACCCCGGCGGAGCTCGGCGGTGTGCTGCCGCTCGGCGGTGCGCTCAAGGTGCCGGAGCTGCCGGACGCACCGGTCGACCCGGCCGGGAACTGGGACAACTACGCCGGCGTCGACGGTCAGCCCGACTACCCGCACCCCTTCGAGCAGGCGCTCGCGGCGCTGATCAACCTGGCCGACGACTACCAGCGCCAGGCACCCGCGGCCGCGCACGCCGCCCTGCCCGACGTCGCCCGGCAAGGCGTGGCCCGGCAAGCCGTGGCTCCCGGCGCCGCCGACCCGGTCATCACGCCGCCGCTGTACGGCCGGTGGCACGCCCTGACCAGCCGGCTGCTGTCCGACGAGCACGGTGCGCCGCTGCCGGCCGAAACGGTCCGCAACTGGGTGCACCGGCTGAACCTGGACCCCCGGTTCCGGGTCGCCGCGAACCTCGGCGCGCAGGTCATCCGCGACCGCGACGAGGACCTGATGGCCGCGGCCTGGGCGCAGGTCGGCGACGTGCTGGTGCACAACGGCAAGGTCCGCGCCGGCCAGCTCGCCCGCGAGGTCGGCAACGTGCTGCAGACCAAGCACCTCGACCCGCCGACCGGCGGGGACGCCCGCGGGCTGGCCGCCGCACCGGACCCCGCGGTGGGCCGCTCGCTCACCCTCACCGCGCCGGCGCACTCCCGGGTCACCACCGGCGACCCGAACGCCGCCGGCCTGGTGGCCGACCCGAGCGAGAAGCTCGCGGTCGGCTTCCGGGTGGCGCGCAGCCAGGTCACGGCCGCCCCGGTGTCGCCGGCGATGCGCCGGATCACCCGGCCCGGCTCGCGGCTGATCCGTACGCTGGACTTCCCGCTCGGCGCCCCGGCGGCCGCGCTGCTGTCCCGAATGGACGCCGCGGTCGACCCGGTCACGGCCGCGCGCGCCAAGGTCGCCCCGGGCGCGCTGGTGACTCCGGCGCTGCTGACCGTGTTCCTGCACCCGGACCGGCCGCCGGACACCGACCCGGTGGCCGTTCTGCCGCTCAGCCCGGACTTCGTGCTCCGTGCGCTCGGCGACCCGACCGCCCCGCACACCGGCAGCACCGACAGTCCGGAGGCGACCCGGTTCAAGACCGCGCTGCGCGACCTCCAGCAGGCGCTGACCGACGGCGCCGCGGTCGGCCGGGCCGACGAGCGGCTGCCGCTGGGCGTGGTCGGCGCGACCACGTCCGTGCTGGCCGGGCTCCGGTCCGACGACACCGTGCCGCGGACGCTGCTCGCGTCGGTCAGCCTTCCGGACCGGCTGCGGCCGTTCGCCGAGCAGTTCATCGAGGCGATGGCGTACCCGGTCTTCGACCTGCCCACGTACCGGAACCTGATCGAGCTGGGCGTGGACTCGTTCGTGCCGAACCTGGGCCTGCTGGCGGAGAACTCGATCACGCTGCTGGCCAACAACCGCGAGTTCATCGAGTCCTACCTGGTCGGTATGAACCACGAACTGGCCCGCGAGATGCTGTGGCGGGAGTACCCGACCGACCAGCGCGGCACGCCGTTCCGGCAGTTCTGGGACCCGGTCGGCACGCTGCCGGTGGTGGGCGGCGAGACCGCCGACGTGATCCGGGAACGCGGCTACGACATCCCGCCGATCCACCGCTGGCCGCTCACCGGCCGGCTCGGCGACAACGAGAACCGCCGCCCGGACGACCCGGGCCCGGCCGGCGCCCACGGCGACGACCTGGTGCTGGCGATCCGCGGCGAGCTGCTGAGCAAGTACCCGACCACGGCGATCTACGCGCAGAAGGCGGAGTGGCCGCCCGGCCCGGACGGCCGGCCGGACCTGACTCTGCCGCGCCGACTGGTCGAGCCGCCCGAGGGCACCGTGCCGACCGCGCGGCAGATCCGGCTGCCGAAGTACGAGGCCAAGGTCGACCCGGACATCTACCTGCTCGGGTTCGACCTGGACGCCGGCGAGGCGCTCGGTCACGCTCCGGACGACGCCGGCTGGTTCTTCGTGATCAAGGAACGACCCGGTGATCCACGGTTCGGGGTGGACGACGGGCCGGCCTCCGACATCGAGGTCTGGAACGACCTCACCTGGTCGGACGTGGACCCGGACGGGCGCGGGTTCCTCGCGCTCGACCCGGCCGTCACGGTCGGGCTGTCGGAGTTCGACGGGTCCGACGACGACCTCGTGAAGCAGGATCAGCGGGCCGAGGACGAGAGCGTGCCGCTGTGGTTCGCCGGGCTCAGCTCCGCCGACCTCGCCTACATCCTTTTCCAGGTGCCGGTCCTGATGGCCGTCCACGCGCAGGAGATGTTGCCCCGATGACCGCGTTGCGTGACGACTTCCCGGTGCTGCTCGGCCCGGTCCGGATCGAGACCCGGTTCACCGCCACCGAGCTGCTGGTCCGGGTGTTTCCGGACGAGTGGTCGGTGGACGCGTTCGAGTCGAAGCCGACCGAGGCCGAGATCAGCACGGTGTACGCCTACTGGACGGCCCGGTGGGCCGCCGGCGGCCGCCCGGCCGCGCTGGACGCGGCGTTCGCGGAGCTGACCGGCCGGATCCCGGCCGGTCGGGCGACCTGGCTGCTGCAGACCTGGGTGCCGAGCAACCCGACCGAGGAGCCGACCGGCGCCGGGGTGGATACCACCGTGCTGGTGATCCGGTCGCCGGCCGCGCTGGCGGCGAACGACCGGGCCCCGACGATCGCCTACTGGACCGCGGTCTGGCGGGCACACGGCGACCGGGCCGCGATCCGGCAGGCCGACGCGGCCCTGCAGACCGCCGTCCGCGGCAACAACAGCCGGGCGGCGGCGATCCGCGGCCGCCGCCCGTTCGGGATCGACGGCGCGCCGGTGACCCCGAGCGACGACGTCATGGTGGCGTTCGTGGTGCTGCCGAACCCGGGCGCCGACACCACCGCGGCGTCCTGGACGCAGCCGGCGCGGGCCCAGCTGCTGCCGGACAAGTTCACCGTGCTCGGCTTCAACGGCGGTCAGCAGGTGCTGTCCGCGACCGGCGGCACCGTGCCGGCCAGCCTCACCGTCAGCCCGGACCCGGCCGCCTCCGACCAGATCAGGATCAACGAGCAGACCGGCGCGCTCACCGTCCCGCTGGACCTGCGCTGGCTGACCGACTTCGACCGGGCGGTCGCGGTCGGGATGGGGCTGCGGATCCCGCTCACCGACGCGACCCGCAACGGTGTGGAGCGGCTGGTCGTGCTCGGCCTGCGGGAGCGGTCCACCCCGGAGCAGTCGGCCACCGACCTGGCCCGCCTGATCACCCGGCAGCTGCGCAGCCAGAGCGGGTTCGCGCTGCTGCCGCAGGGCACGCCGACGAACAACAGCGAGGTCGCGCCGGCCGGGCAGGACACGGGGGAGGAGGCCACTGCCGCGCTGCGCAGCCTGGCGGCGCCGGCCCGGGCGGCCGCCGTCACCTCGTGGACGGACCGCACCGACGGCCAGCAGTTCGCCGAGCTGCTGGGCCTGCCGGCGAGCGTGCTCGTCGGCATGCCGAACGCGGACGGCACCGACGCCCGGGACGCCCGCGCGGCGAACACCGCGCTGTGGCCGGCGACCTGGGGCAACTTCCTGCAGACCGCGCTGAACCCGCTGCTCGGCCCGGCCGCGGTCGCCGCCACCCGGGACTTCTTCCTCAGGTACGTGTCCGGCCGCGGGCCGCTGCCGGCGGTCCGGATCGGCCGCCAGCCGTACGGGATCCTGCCGACCACGGCGTTCTCGCGGCTGGCGTACCCGGCCACGGCGACCGCCCGCCGGGCCCTGCACCGGGTGCTGTCCGAGGCGTCCGTGGACTGGCGGGCCGCCGCCGAGCACGTCCCGCACCTCGGCGCCAGCACCGACGACCTGCACCAGCAGTTGCTCGACATCCTCGCGCTGCACCCGACCTCGGCCGAGTACCACCAGCGGTACGCGCAGAGCGTGGAGGACCTGTTCAACCGGGAGAACCTGGGCGGGCTCGGCGGGACCGTGCCGCCCGCGCTGGACCAGCTCGGCCTGCCGGCGCCGGTTCGCGCGCTGCTGGCCCGGTTCGGCGCCCCGACCGGGCCGTCCGCCGACCCGGACCTGCTGCGGCGGCTGTTCGTCGACTCCCAGCAGCCCATGCTCGCGCCGCTGGTGGACGACCGGCCGCTGTCCGAGAGCGACGTCATCCGGGACTACACCGCGGACGGCAAGAACTACCTGGAATGGCTGGCCGCGCGGGCCCGGACCAGCCTGGACGTGGTCCGGCTGGAGACCGGGTTCCTGAACGACACCCCGCCGGCCGCGGTGCTGTACCTGCTGGCCCGGCACGCCGTGCTGCTCGGCTGGGTGGACACCGCCCGCCGGCTGCTGGCCGCGGCCGGCGCCACCGCCCCGGCCGAGCTGTCCACCGCCGACCCGACGTTCATCCACATCCGGATCCCCGCGGCCGGCGAGCAGCTCGCCAGCGAGAGCCGGTTCCGGCAGCTGTACTCGGCGGCGCCCGCGGTCACCGGCGACCCGAGCCGGCTGCTGGTCGACTTCATCCCGACCGCGCTGGCCCAGCCGAACGCCGGCACCGGACCGACCGCCGAGCTGTCCGAGCAGCTGGCCGCGCTGGACGTGCTCGCCGGGCTGCCGACCGCACGGCTGGAGCGGGTGCTCGCCGAGCACCTGGACCTGGCCACCTACCGGCTCGACGGGTGGCGGCTCGGGCAGGCCACCGAGCGGCTGTCCGAGCTGCGGTTCGGCGCGGCCGGATCCGACCCGGCCCGGCCCGGCCTGCACCTGGGCGCATACGGCTGGCTGGAGAACGTCCGGCCGTCGACCGTGCCGCTGCAGCCGGTCCCGCTGACCGGTCCACTTGCGACGGTGTTCGCCGGCAGCCAGCCGCTGCTGCACGACCCGGCGAACGAGGGCTTCGTGCACACGCCGTCGCCGGCGCACGCCCGGACCGCGGCCGTGCTGCGCGCCGGCTACGTCGCCAACCGGACGCCGGCGAACTCGAGCGCGTTCGCGGTGGACCTCAGCTCGGCCCGGGTCCGGACCGCACTGTCCATCCTGGACGGACTGCGGCAGGGGCAGTCGCTCGGCGCGCTGCTCGGCTACCGGTTCGAGCGCGGCCTGCACGACCGGCAGGGACAGGCCGAAGTGGACTCGTTCATCGACGAGCTGCGGCTGCGGTTCCCGCTGCGCGCCGGCAAGATCGAGCAGACCGCGAACGACCCGGCCGCGGCCGCCGAGCCGGACGCCATCGGCCAGGTGGAGGCGCGGAACGTGATCGACGGGCTGGCGCTGGTCCGCCGGCTGACCCGGGATGGCGCGCCGCTGCAGTACCCGTTCGGCCTCACCGGGATGCCGGCCGCGGACGCCGACCAGACCAGGGCGATCTCCGCCGAGGCGGCGGCGCTGATCGACGCGAACGACGCGGTCGCCGACCTCGTCGTCGCCGAGTCCGCGCACCAGGCGCTGGTCGGCAACGTCGAGCGGGCCTCGGCCACCCTGGACGCGGTCGCGAAGGACGGCCTGCCGCCGGAGCCCGCGGTCATCGAGACCCCGCGCAGCGGCACCACGCTCACCCACCGGTTCGCGCTGCAGTTGCACGCCGGCCGGCACCCGGATGGTGGCGACCCGCCCCGGGCGCAGGCCGAGCCGGGCGTGGACGACTGGCTGCCGAGCCTGCTGCCGGACCGGTCGTCGGTGGCCGCCCTGGTCACCTGGACCGACCCTACCGACGGCGAGCCGCAGCAGCGGGTGGTCACCCAGCAGGAGGTGGACCTGGCCCCGATCGACCTGCTCTGGGCGGTCCGGCCGGTCGGCGACCCGACGATGACCGACCTGGACGACCGGATCCTCGGCGTGGTGATCGACGACAAGGAGCCGCGGCCGGATGCCGAGCTGACCATCCACTACACCACCCGGATCCCCGACAAGGTCACGTTCTTCGAGCTGTCCCCGCTGGTCGCGGCGCTGCGCACGCTGCTGACCACGGCGCGGCCGCTGCGGCCGACCGACCTGGTCCCGGCCGCCGGCACCGCGAACGTGGACCGCAGCGCGGACGACGAGATGTCGATCCCCCGGGAACGGGCGGCCGCGGTGCGCGAGTCGCTGGACGACCTGCGCCAGGACGTGGCCAGGTACGTGACCGACCTGGCCGCCTTGTTCCCGGCGGCGCCGGCGCCGCCGCGGCGGTCGCAACTGCTGGACGGCATCGACGAGCTGCTGGCCCGGTACGCCGGCCTGGTCACGACCGCGTCCGGGTTCGGCATGATCCGCAGCGGCTGGGGTGAGCTGAGCACCTGGCGGCGCGGCGTGTTCCGCGACCTGCTGGCGGCGGTGGCCGCGACCGCGGCCAGGATGGCCGGGCCGCTGGCGCAGGCGGACGCGCTGCTCGCGGCGTACGACGAGCTGCCGAGGTCCACTCTGGACTCCGAGCGGTTCGCCCGGCTGCGGGAGGCGGAGAAGCTGGTCACGACCACGCCGGCGGTCACCCTGCGGGACGACCCGCGCAGGTTCCGGGACGACGTCGACGACCTGCGGGACCGCTATTCCGACCGGCTGAAGGACCTGCAGGAGCAGGCCAAGACCGACGAGCGGACCCTGTCCGGCCTGCTCGACGACGTCGGCGACCTGCTGCCGCTGACCGCGTTCGAGGTCACCGGCCTGGACCTGACCCCGTTCGGGGACCGGGTGGTCGACTTCGCCGCCCAGCTGCTCGACCGGGCGAAGGACCTGCGGACCGAGATCATGACCCGGCTGGCGGCGGGCGACGCGGCACTGGCCCAGTTCGACCAGGCGATCACCAAGCCGGAGCAGCTCGCGGCGGCGACGGCGGCGCTGACCGCGATGATCGGCGCGGATGTTCTGGTCGTGCCCGAGCACACGCCGATCGCCACCGGCCTGGACGACGCGGTCGACGACAGCGACGAGCTGGTCGCGCACCTGGTGCCGGCCCACGACTTCCCGGTGGACGACTGGCTGCACGGTGTGGCCCGGGTGCGGGAGATGCCGCGGCTGTGGGAGCGGGTGGTGCTGCTGTCCGGCGCGCTGCGGGATGACGACGACGATCCGGAGCTGAAGCCGGTGCAGCTGCCGTTCGCCTCGAACGATCACTGGCTGGCGATGGAGTTCGCGGCCGGAACGACGATCACCGAGGACCGGCTGCTGTTCACCGCGCACTACGCGAACGGCGCACCGGATGACGAGACCCAGTCCGGACTGCTGTTCGACGAGTGGACCGAGGTGATCCCGGCCGACAAGGAGACCACCGGGATCGCCCTGCACGCCGACAGCCCCGACTCCGAGCCACCGCAGGCGATGCTGCTGGTCGTGCCGCCGGTGCGGACCGGGACGTGGCAGCTCGACGACCTGGTCGCGGCGGTGACCGAGACGTTCGACCTGGCCCGGACCCGGCTGGTCGAGCCGGCCGCGCTGGACAGCACCGGGTACGCCCAGCTGCTGCCGGCGACCGTGCTGTCGACCGCCCGGCATCCGGTCACGGTCAGCACCGACCTGGCGACAGCCAACTCCCGTTGGAAGGCGGACCATGACTGAGCCGCGCATCGCGGACCTGCCGGGCGCGCTCGCCCGCCGGGACTTCCCGACCGTCGCGCTGTGGAACCGGCTGGAGGGCCGGCCGCGGACGACCGACTTCGACCGGGCGCTGCGGGCCGAGGTTCGCGATCCGCTCTGGATGCTCGGCCGGCAGTGGCAGCTCGGCGAGTTCCGGGGCACCGACGGCGGGTCGCCGGTCACCGCGACGTACTCGGTGTCGGCGGCGCCGCCGGACCGGTTCCGTTCCGACGGTGTCCCCGGCGGCCCGGCCGGGCCGCTGCCGACCGACCGGCCGCTGGAGGCGGTGGCCGAGCGGCGGGCGCTGCCGTTCGCGTTCGGCGCGGAGCCGATCTCCTTCGACCTGCGGCTCGCGATCGGCCGGCGCTGGCTGAAGCTGCTCGACCGGGACCACTCGTTGGACGACTTCATCGACGACTACCTGGCGCACTATCCGATCGCGCTGCCCGGGCCGGCCGATCCGCCGGCGGCCCATCCGGAGGTGTGGGCGTCGCTGCAGGCGGTCGCCGGCCGGCGGATGGACGGGTACCCGCTGTACGCGCACATCAAGGGTGGCGGCCTGGCGTCCGACGGCATCCCCAACGTCGGCAACAAGAAGAACGCGCTGAACGCACTCGGTACGAAGCTGGTCGCCTGGTTCGACGGCCTGATCGACCAGCCGGCCGGGATCACGCCCGCCCAGCCGGACGGTCAGTCCGCCTGGGACCCGCGGAAGCTGGAGCACCGGTTCTCCGTGTCGGCGAAGTCGGCGGTCGGCGAGCGGGTGCTGTCCGCGCCGGAGTACCCGGGCGGGGAGCTGGACTGGCACGCGTTCTCGACGGCCGGCGGGACGCTCGGCGGGACCGGCACCGCGCCGGCCCTCAACCGGACCGTGTTCATGGCGCCGGTGCGGTACTCCGGCATGCCGCTGTCGCGGTGGTGGGCGGTCGAGGACGGGCGGACCAACTTCGCCGCGGTCACCCCGGACAGCACCGACCTGGCGCGGCTGATCTTCCTGGAGTTCGCGCTGGTGTTCAGCAACGACTGGCACCAGCTGCCCTGCGACCTGCCGGCCGGGTCGCTGGCGTCCGTGCAGGGCCTGGCGGTCACGGACGTGTTCGGCGCGCGGCGGTGGATCACGCCGGCGTCGAACGCGGACTGGTCCATGTTCCGGCTGACCCCCGGTGCGGGCGCACCGGTCGGCGATCCGGGGCTGCTGCTGCCGCCGGGCACCCCGAAGGTGGCGACCGGTCCGGTGCTGGAGGACGTGTCGCTGGTCCGGGACGAGAGCGCGAACCTGGTCTGGGGCATCGAACGGACCGTGCGGCTGGCGTCCGGCGAGGGTCGCGGCGGCGCCGAGGTCGCCGCTGAGACGCTGGCGTTCCGCCGCCGGCAGCACCCGCCGCCGCGGGCCGACGACCCGCGCGCGCCAGTCGCGTACCAGGCGATGAGTTCGATCCCGGAGAACTGGATCCCGTTCGTCCCGGTGCACGTCCCCGGCGACAACCGCAGCGTCCAGCTCCAGCGGGCGGCGCTGCCGAGCCAGGTGGACGGCCTGCCGGTGCCACCGCGGACCGGGCTGCTGCGGCCGGGGTTCGACGCCGGCCAGGCGTACTACATCAACGAAGAGGAGGTGCCCAGGGCCGGCACCCGGGTCTCGGTCGCCTACAACCGGACCCGGACCCGGACCGGCCGGGTGGTCGTCTGGCTGTCCGCGCAGCGCAACGTGGGCCGCGGCGAACAGTCCCCCGGCCTGGCCTTCGACACCCTGGTCCCGACCGCCCCCGCCACTTGACCGAGGGGCACACGCCGGAGCCGGCGGCTGCGTGAGATGCCGCTGCTGGACGCTCGATGAGCCGGTTCATCATCGTTCGCCTATGATCTATGTTTGATCGGCTCACCGGCGTACTGTCTGCGGCGTGGTGCTGCCATCCAGCGAGCGGACCAGACGCTCCGGCGACCTGGTCGCCGACATCGTCGCTGACATCGTGGCCGCGACCCGGCGCGGCTCGATCGTCTACAACCGCAGCCGTTTCCACGCCCCCTGGGGTGTCAGCGTCCCGGCCGGTCGGCTGGCGAGCTTCCACGTGGTGACCTCCGGTGCCTGCTGGCTCACCCGCGATGGCCACGACCCGATCCGGCTCACCCGGGGCGACGTCGTGCTGGTGCCGTCCGGCAGCGCGCACGCGCTGGTCGACAGCCCGGGCACGCCGGCGCGGCCGCTGGTCGAGCTGATCGACGGGCCGCTGTGCCCGACCATGCCGAACGAGGTGGTCCTGGACGGTGCCGGGCCGGCCACCGGGCTGCTGTGCGGCGGGTACCTGCTCGACGCGGGGCCGCGGCACCCGCTTACCGCGACCCTGCCGGAAGTGCTCCACCTCGACGCCCGGCGGGCCCGCGGCACCGGTCTGGCCGCCGCGGTGGACCTGCTCTCCGACGAGGTGGACCGCACCGACCCGGGGGCGCCGGCCGTCATCGCCGGCCTGGTCGACCTGCTGTTCGTCTACGTGCTGCGGGCCCGCCTCGCGGAGCAGAACACCGACCCGGACCCCGACGGCAACGTCGCCGGCACCGGCTGGATGCGCGCGTTCTACGACCCCGTCGTCGGCGGCGCGCTGGCGCTGATCCACCGCGACCCCGGCCACCAGTGGACCGTCGCCGGGCTGGCCCGCGCCGTCGGCGCGCCCCGGGCCACCTTCGGCCGCCGGTTCACCACGCTCACCGGCCAGGCACCGATGACCTACGTCACCGGGTGGCGGATGACCGTCGCGTGTCGGCTGCTGCGCGAGGAGCGCCACCCGTTGCGGGAGATCGCCCACCGGGTGGGTTACGACTCCGAGTTCGCGTTCGCCCGCGCGTTCAAACGCGCGGTGGGTCAGGCCCCGGGGAGGTACCGCTCGGTACCGGCTGAACCCTTGCTGCCGCCGGGCTTTCCGTCCACAGCAGACACTCAGGCCCTTCGGTAAGACCTTGCCGGCGCGGCCGGCATCGGCTTGAGGTGCGGCCGATGCCGGCCGGCGGGGGCCTCGCGGCCGCCGTCAACGGCTGGAGTCAGTCGCGGGCCAGCTGCGGAGCGCCGATCTCGATCTGCTCGGCTCGTTCGGGCGCCTTCCTGGGGCGGCCGAGCAGGGCGAGCACGATCGCCAGGCCGATCGCGGCGAAGACGATGTTGGTGGCGAAGCCGGCTTGGAACCCTTCGGTGAGCGCGAGTGGCATGTTGCCCGGGCCGTTCGCGGCGATGAAGTCCCCGGTGTGGGAGATGACGATGGTCGAGGCCACCGCGACGCCCACCGCGCCGCCGATCTGGAACGACGTGTTGCTCAGCCCCGAGGCGAGTCCCGACTCGTGGTCGGCCACCCCGGCGAGCGCGGCGATCGACAAGGTGACGAACGCCAGGCCCAACCCCGGGCCGGCCAGGGCGAGCCCGATGAAGATGTCACCGAAGTAGCTGCCGCCGACCGAAACCTGGGTGAGGTAGAGGCCGGAGCCGGCGAGGAGGACGAAGCCGGCCGACGCGACCGGGCGGAAGCCCACCTTGAGCGCAAGCGACTGCCCCGCGGTCGCGCCGACGACGACCCCGAGCGGAAGCACGATCGAGCTCCAGCCGAACTTCGCCGCCGAGTACCCGAGTACCTGCTGGGCGTAGAGGGTCAGCACGAACGGCAGCGCATAGCCGACCGCCGAGAACACGAAGGTGCCGAGGTTCGCGCCGACGATGGTGCGCGAGCGCAGGAACCGCAGCGGCAGCAGCGGTGCCTTCGCCCTGGCCTCGATGGCGACGAACACGGCGAGCAGCAGGGCCGACCCGGCGAACAGCCCGATGGTCCGCGGGTCGCTCCAGCCGGTCGCGGGCGCGTCCACGACGGCGTAGACGAGCAGCCCCATCGCGGCGGTTACCGACAGCGCACCGAACGGGTCGTAGCTGCGCCGCGCGGTGGACACCCGGCTGTCCCGCAGCAGGACCGGGCTGAGCAGGATGCCGGCGACGCCGACCGGGATGTTGATGTAGAAGATGAACGGCCAGCCCGGCCCGTCGGTGAGCGGGCCACCGATCAACCAGCCGGCCGTCCCGCCCAGGCCGGCCATGGCGCCCCAGACGCCGAGCGCCTTGTTCCGCTCGGCGCCCTCCTCGAATGTCGTGCTGAGGATCGACATGGCCGTCGGGGTCATGATCGCGGCGCCGATGCCCTGGAAGCCGCGGGCCGCGATCAGCGATCCCGGCGACCAGGCGAGCCCGCAGATGAGCGAGGCCACCGTGAAGAAGCCGAGCCCCACCATGAAGACCCGGCGCCGGCCGAGGAGGTCGGCCGCCCGCCCGCCGAGCAGCAGCAGCCCGCCGAACGTCAGGGCGTAGGCGCTCAGCACCCACTGCAGGTCCTGCGACGAGAAACCGAGGTCTGCCTCGATCGACGGCAGGGCCACCACGACGATCGCCGCGTCGAGGATGACCATGAAGAACGTGCCGCACAGCAGGGTCAGCGCATACCAGCGACGAGGGTCGGGGGCAGCTGCCGCCATGACGACTCCTTTCCGGGGCACACCAGCCACACCGGCTGGGGAGAGTTGTCGCGGGCAGCGACTGGCTTTCCGCCGGCCCGCGCTGACGTTCGGCGTCAGGTACCGCCGAGCTGGAATTCACCTACCGGTAGCGCCACGACAAATGGCGTGGACGAGATGCCGCCGGGAGCCGAGCCGTCGGCGGGTGGCCGCGAAGGCGCCCGGTGCGCGACTCCGCGGATATGCGTTAAGCCGGCGGGCCGGCCCAGCCGTTGTTGCCGACCGAGGCCCGGTACTGGCCCGGTGCCTGGCCCACCCTGCGTTTGAACGCCCGCGCGAACGCGAACTCGGAGTCGTAGCCGACCCGGCGGGCGATCTCCCGCAGCGGATGGCGTTCCTCGCGCAGCAGCCGGGAGGCGAGGGACATCCGCCAACAGGTCAGGTACGCCATCGGCGCGTGGCCGGTCAGCTGGACGAACCGGCGATTGAACGTGGTCCGGGGCAGCCCGACAGCGCGAGCCAGCGACACCACGCTCCACGGGCGGTCGGGTGCACTGTGGATGAGCGCGAGCGCGCTGCCGACCACCGGGTCGTACAGCGCAGCCACCCAACCCTTGGTGGTCCTGCTGTGGTCGGCGAGCCAGGCCCGCAGGACGTAGACGAACAGCAACTCGACCAGTGCGGTGATCACCGCGCTGGCCCCGGGATCGGCGCGGTCGACCTCGTCGGACAGCAGTTCGACCGTCGCGGCCAGGCCGGTCCCGCGCGCCTGCCCGGCGGCGATGTGGACCACCGGCGGAAGGACGGTCGTGAGCGGGTGCCGGGGACCGGTATCCAGCAGGTAGCCGCCGCACAGCAGGCTGGTGACCGGGCCGGAGCCGTCGAGGATCAGGTGCCGCGCCGGGGTCTGCCCGAGCGGCCCGCCGAGCAGTTCGGTCAGCTGCCGCACCGGCGTACCCGGCGCATCGACCATCGCGTATGCCGATCCGGACAGCACGAGCACGACATCGCCGCCGCTGAGGTGGACCGGGTCGCCGCCCGCCGGCACGAGCCAGCACGCGCCGGAGGTCACCACCTGGAAACTCGCCACGTGCATGGGCGGGATGCCGAACCCCCACGGCGCATGGAACAGGTTGCGGCTGTACACCGCCGTGTTGCGCCGGGTGGTGGCGACGACGTCGGCAACGATGTCCGCCACCAGATCGCCGGACCGGGTGGCAGGACGGGCGGTCGCGACTACATCCATGGCCGGATCAGACGCCGCCGGACCTCGCCGGTCGCGCCGGTTACCAGAACGGTTGAACTCACCCGGGCCTCCGTTGGTCGGTGCTGACATGGACAACCGTATGGAGCGCCCGGTGGGCTGAACAATGACAGTTCGGAGCAGTGCCATATCCGATCGGCCCACCACGGTCGACACCCGGCCAGCGGCCCGGCAAGTGTCACCGCACCGTCATCGATCCTTACGCAGCGTGGACGCGCGTGGTGGCGCCGGCTGCGGTGTCGATCGTCGGTGCCGCCCCGGGGCGCCGGAAAAGCGCACCGGGGGATTCCGGCAGCACCCCGGGTCGAGGCGCAGAATCGTCGGCCGGGACCACGACCACCGGAAACGAGGGCACGACGTGCGTGTTGGTGTAGACGGATCGGGACGCGATGACGTCGGGCGGTACGTGTTGGGTCTGCCCGAGGTCGACGAGACGCAGGTAGCGGTCGTCGGCGGTAAGGGCGCGCAGCTGGGGGGTCTGTCGCGGATCGACGGCGTGCGCGTGCCGGCTGGGTTCTGCGTGACGACGGCCGCGTTCCGGCGGATCATGGCCGAGGCGCCGTCGATCGACGATCGGCTCGATCAGCTGTCGCGCCTGGACCCGGACGACCGGGCGGCGATCCGCACGCTCAGCGCGGAGATCCGGCGGACCATCGAAGGGGTCACCATCCCCGACGAGCTGGTGGCGGCGATCACCCGCGCGCTCGCCCGGGCCGGCGAGCACGCCGCCTACGCCGTGCGATCCAGCGCGACGGCGGAGGACCTGCCGACGGCCTCCTTCGCCGGCCAGCAGGACACGTACCTGAACGTCGTGGGGCCGGCGGCGATCCTGCGGCACGTCAGCCGGTGCTGGGCCTCGCTGTTCACCGAGCGGGCCGTGACCTACCGCCAGCGCAACGGCATCGAGCACCGCACGGTCCAGATGGCCGTGGTCGTGCAGCAGACTGGTCGTCCCGCAGGCGGCCGGCATCCTGTTCACGGCCGACCCGGTCACCGGCAACCGGAAACTCGCCACCGTGGAGGCCAGCTTCGGCCTCGGCGAGGCCCTGGTCGCAGGCCTGGTGAACCCGGACGTCTTCACGGTGCGCGCCGGCGAGGTCGTGGCCAAGGCGGTCGCCGCCAAGAAGCTGGCCATCAACGCCCTGCCGGGGGGCGGGACCCAGCAGCAGCCGATCGATCCGCGGCGGCAGCAGCTGCCGGCGCTGACCGACCCGCAGGTGGTGCGGCTCGTGCGGCTGGGCCGGCGGATCGAAGCGCACTTCGGCCGCCCGCAGGACATCGAGTGGTGCCTGGTCGACGACGACTTCCAGATCGTCCAGAGCCGGCCGATCACCACACTGTTCCCCATCCCCGCGGCCGGCGATGGGGAGAACCACGTCTACCTCTCGGTCGGTCACGGGCAGATGATGACCGACGCCATGAAGCCGCTGGGCGTTTCGGTGTGGCAGCTGACGGCCATGGCGCCGATGCACGAGGCCGGCGGGCGGCTGTTCGTCGACGTCACCCGGCGGCTGGCCTCGCCCGCGAGCCGCGCCGGCGTCCTGGACCTGGCGGGGAGGTCCGATCCGCTGGTCCGGGACGCGCTGGAGACCGTCCTGGACCGCGGCGACTTCGTCCCGTCGCTCCCGGACCCGGGTCCCGGTGGGCCGCCGGCCGGCGCCGCGGCCGCCCCGATCGAGACCGATCCGGCCATCGTCGCCGAGCTGATCGAGCGCAGCCAGGCGTCCATCGCCGCGCTGCGGCGCGACATCGCGACGTTGACCGGACCGGCGCTGTTCGACTTCCTGCTGGCGGCTTTCCAGGAGCACAAACGGGTCCTCAGCGATCCGCTGAGCGTGCAGGCGATCATGGCGGGGATGGAGGCCACCTGGTGGCTCAACGACAAGCTGCGGGAATGGCTGGGCGAGAAGAACGCGGCCGACACGCTCACGCTGTCCGCCCCCAACAACGTCACGTCCGAGATGGGACTGGCGCTGCTCGACGTCGCCGACGTGATCCGCCCGCACCCGGAGGTGGTGGCGTTCCTGCAGGGCGTCGAGGACGAAGACGTCCGCGAAGCTGGCGAGCGGAACGGCAGGCAGTTTCTGGACGAGTTGCCGAAGCTCGCGGGCGGGGCCGAGGCGCGCGCCGCCATCGAGGCCTACCTCGACCGGTACGGCATGCGCTGCGTCGGCGAGATCGACATCACCAGGCCGCGTTGGCGTGAACGCCCCACCACGCTCGTGCCCGTGATCCTCGACAACATCAGGCTTTTCGAGCCGGGCGCCGCCGAGCGCCGCTTCGAGCACGGGCGGCAGGAGGCGCAGCAGAAGGAACGGGACGTCCTGGCGCGCTTGCGGGCCCAGCCGGACGGGGCGCGGAAGGCCGACGAAACCAAGCGGATGATCGACCGGGTCCGGACCTTCATCGGGTACCGGGAGTACCCGAAGTACGCCATCGTCAGCCGCTACTTCGTCTACAAGCAGGCCCTGCTGGCCGAGGCCGAACGGCTCGTGCGGGCCGGCGTGCTCGCCGAGAAGGAGGACATCTTCTACCTCACGTTCCAGGAGTCGCACGACGTCGCGCGCTCCAACCAGGTGGATGACCGGCTCATCCGGCAGCGCAAGGAGGCGTTCCGGTCGTACCAGGCGCTCACGCCGCCCCGGGTGCTCACCTCCGACGGCGAGGCGATCGCCGGGGCGTACCGGCGCGACGACGTGCCGGCCGGTGCCCTGATCGGCTTGCCGGTCTCCGCCGGCACCGTCGAGGGCCGGGCCCGGGTCATCCTCGACATGGCGCAGGCCGATCTCGAAGCCGGCGACATCCTGGTCACGGCCCACACGGACCCCAGCTGGACGCCCCTGTTCGTGGCGATCGCCGGCCTGGTCACGGAGGTGGGCGGCCTGATGACGCACGGCGCGGTGATCGCCCGGGAGTACGGCTTGCCGGCCGTCGTGGGCGTGCAGCAGGCAACCCGGCTGATCCGGGACGGGCAGCGGATCCGCGTGCACGGAACCGACGGGTACGTCGAGATCCTGCCTTGACCGAGCACACCGCGACGGCCGGGCTTGACCGTCGTCGCCGACGCGCGTACAGCGCGGGCCGCGGGGGCTGCGGGGTCGAGCGGGCGCGAACCTCAAGGCCGCCGGATTCGTCTCCTCCGGAATGCACGGCGGCACCCGGCGGTCCGTCGGCGGATGCGGTCTCGTCGCCGACGACGCGGGTCGGGTCCGGCCGGCCCACGCCACGCACGGATGTACTACTTGGCGTGGCCCGCGTTCTGCCGGCGGTACCACTCCGGTGCCTTCGCCATGTCGATCTTCGGTCGGTTGGCCGGTGACCCGGCAGCCGGACTCAGGGCCCGCTGGACGACAGAATTGATGTTGCCGACCGAGAAGCCGGTCACGTCGAAGATCACGTGGGTGGTCACCAGCGCGAAGATCTGCACGGTGATGAACTCGCCGTTGAAGGTGAACGCGGTGAACGAGGCGTTGGACAGGGTCTGCCCGGCGGCGAAGTTGACGGTCGAGGCGTTCGGGCGCGCCTCTTCACTGGGGTAGACGACGACGAAGCCGGGCCCGGTCGTCCCGGTCACGGTGACGTTCGCGAAGACCCCACCGAACCCGGCGAAGACCAGGTTGGACAGGTCCACCGTGATCGTGTGGCCGCCGATCAGTCGACCGGACGAGTCGAGATTGCCGGTCGGGTTGACGATCGCGGCCCGCCCGGCGGCGTTCCGGGTGTCCACCTGCCGGAACGGGGTGATCGGGACGAACGACAGCGCCGTCGCGTCGGTCAGCACCTGCGAGAAGAGCGCCGGGACGGAGGCCGCGCTGCCGCTGATGTGGGTGAAGTACGGGAATGCGACGTCGCCCCCGCCGAAGTCCACCGCGTGCAGGTCACCCAGCACCGAGTTGTCGGACGGGATGTCCTGCACGCCCAGCCGCAGCGGCGCGCCCGCACCGCTGTTGGCGACCTGCAAGGTGGCCGCGCTCGTGCTGGTGAGCGTGGTCGAACCCGCCGCCGCGTTGTTCACCTGCCCCTGCAGCACCGGGTCGCCCGGCGCCGCGTCGGCGGCCGACCCGGTCGCGGCGGCCGCCGCGGTCAGCCCGGCCACGCCGGCGAGCACGGCGGCCCCGCGGCGCAGCGCGGTCCGCCGTTCGACGACGTCTGTTGAAGCGTCCTGATCCTCCGGTCGCATGACCGATCCCTCCAGCACCCGCCCACGTCGACATGGCAGCTGACCGCACCGCGGGCGGGTGGCATCGGCTCGGCACAGCGGCGCGCGCGGGTCAGGTGCGGCAGCGCCTGTGTATCACAGGCTCGACACCCGTCCGGGCCAGATGCGCTACATCGCCGACGTAACTTCACCGGAGGATCCGGTGCCACGACCCGACGCGCTCACGGTCGCGGCCGGAGCCGGATCGACAACCCGGCCGCGCAGGCCGCCGCGGGTCCGGCCCGGTCAGCGTCGCGCCGAGGCGGCGGCGGGGGGCCGCGGCCGCGGGTCGGGGCAGCCGGGCGGCGGCGGGAA
Source organism: uncultured Actinomycetota bacterium (assembly GCA_963714145.1). Taxonomy (GTDB): domain Bacteria; phylum Actinomycetota; class Actinomycetes; order Mycobacteriales; family CADCTP01; genus JBBWZH01. The sequence goes on from OY970235.1 coordinate 8,570,124, forward strand.
GGCCACCACGGTGTCCATGGCCCAGGCCAGCTGCCAGGCCTGGATGTCCCGCCCGGCGGCGGCGGCCAGCCGGTGGGCGGCCAGCAGCACCGGGCACTCGGTGTCCAGCCACTCCAGCGCCGCCCGCTGGCCGGTGGGCTGTTCGGGCGTGGTGCCGGGGGCGGGCGGGGTGAGCGGGACCTGGATGGGGTCGCGGGCCGGGTTGAGGTGCCGGTCGGCGGTGTAGGCGGTGTGGGTGTAGTGGTCCAGCAGCCGCACCGTCGCCGCCCGCCGCTCGGCCTCGGAGTCCGACTCGGCCAGCCGGGCGGCGTAGCCGCGCAACAGGTCGTGCATGGCGTACCGGCCCGGCGCGGTCTCGGCCAGTAGCCCGGCGCCGGTCAGGTCGGCCAGCAGCGACTGGGCCGGCGCGAGGGGCAGGGCGGCGAGGCTGGCCGCGGCCGGAGTGCTGATGTCGGGGCCGGGGTGCAGTCCGAGCAGCCGGAACAGCCGGGCCGCAGGCGGGGTGAGGGTGGCGTAGGACCAGGAGAACACCGCCCGCACCTGGCCGACCACGTCCTTGGCGTCCGGTGGCAGCGACCGGCTCGCGGCGCTGAGTTCGGCGGCCAGCGCGGCGAGCCGGAAGGTGGGGTTGGCCGCGGCGCGGGCGGCCACCAGGGCGAGCGCGAGCGGGAGCCGGGCGCAGGCGGCGATGATCCGCCCGGCGGCGTCGGGTTCGGCGGCGACCCGGCCGTCGTGCAGCCGGCGGTCCAGCAGTTCGCGTGCCTCCGCCTCGGTGAGCAGGTCCAGGGCCACCGGGTGGGCGCCGTCGGCGGCGACCAGGTCGGTGAGCGGGTTGCGGCTGGTCACCACGGCCAGCGCGGTGGCGGTGCCGGGCAGGAGTGGGCGGGCGTGCTCGGCGTCGCGGGCGTTGTCGATCAGCACCAGCATCCGCTTGCCGGCCAGCAGGCTGCGGTACAGCCCGACCTGTGCGTCGAACCCGGGCGGCACCCGCTCCGGTGGCACCCCGAGCGCGGCGAGGAAGTCCCGCACCGCGACCGCCGGCTCGACGACCTGCCCGACCCGGTCGAACCCGCGCAGGTTCACGTGCAGCTGCCCGTCCGGGAACCGACCGCGGACCCGGTGCGCCCAGTGCACCGCCAGCGCGGTCTTGCCCACCCCGGCCGTACCGGACACCGCGGTGATCACCACCGCGGTCGGCGCCTGCGCCGAGGCGGTGGCCAGGATGCCGTCCAGCCGGGACAGGTGCTCGGCCCGGCCGGCGAACGCCGGCGGGTCACCGGGCAGCTGCGCCGGCACCGCGACCGGTGACACCGCGGACGCCGGCGGTGCTGGCAGCGGCGGCAACGGCTGGCTGTTGAGAATGGCCTGGTGCAGCGCCCGCAGCTGCGGGCCGGGGTCGACGTCGGCGTCCACCCGGAGGCGGTGGCTGACGGTTCGGCAGTACTCGGCCGCCTCGCCGAGGCGACCGTCGGCGGCCAGCGCCCACCCGAGCACCACCGCGAGGGCCTCGTTGTACGGGTGCTGCTCGGCCAGCTCGCGGGCCACCGGGATCACCCGGGCGTACTGGCCCAGCCGCAGCGCCGCCCGGCCCCAGTCCAGCGCCGCCTCCAACCGCTCCATCGCCCAGCTGCCGCGCATCCGCGCGGCCCAGGCCCCGGGCAGGCCCTCCAGCGCCGGCCCTTGCCACAGCTGCAGCGCCTCGTCCAGCATCCCCACCCGCTCGGCGTCGGACCGCTCACCCCGGCGGGCCTCGGCGGCCAGCCGCCGGAACCGCAGCAGGTCCACCCCGTCCGCGTCGACCCGCAGCAGGTACCCGCCCCCCGCCCAGGCCAGCCGGCGGTCGTCTGGCCTGCCCGACCGACGCGCCCGCCCAGGCTGATCCGCCGCGGCCTCGCCTGCTCCAGCGGACCGCGGCCGTCCGGATGCCCGTCCGGCCAGGTCGGCGAACAGGTCACGCAGATGGGTCATCTTCGCCGCGACGGCGATCCGGGCGGACTTCGGCGGATCCTCACCCCAGACCCGGTCGACCACCGTGCTGAGCGGCACCGGCCGGGGAACGTCGACCGCGACCGCCGCCAACACCAGCCGCTGCTGCGGCGGCCCCGCCGACACCACCCGACCCTCGGCGCCGACCTCGACCGGGCCCAGCAGCCGAACCTCCATACCCACCCCAGTCGTCGGTCGCAGCACAGGACGGCGTAGTCCAAACCCGTCGATAAGGATGTAGTAAACGTGCGATGCAACGCCAGCGGCCACCGTCACGGCGTCCGATCCGCACCGACGCCCGACCGCCACCAACCGGCAACGATCACGGCCCGCACCGGCGCCGTGACGATGCCAGCGGTCACGGCATTCGGCCCGCCTAAGGAGTTAGCTCATGAAGTTCGTATCCCGCCGACTCGGTGGCGCCGCAGCCGCTGTCGCGATCGTCGCCGGCGGCGGCATCGCCACGGCAGCGCCCGCCTCCGCCGCCTTCACCGACTGCCACACCAACGAGGTCTGCCTGTGGGCCGGCACCAACGGCACCGGCGAGCTGCTGTTCAGGGGCGACGGCAGCGAGATGTTCAACACCGGCGAGTTCTACGAGTCGATCGGCCTCGCCAACAACCCGCACGCGTTCAGCTCTTCCAACCGCACCCTCGGCACGTTCTGCACCTACAACAGCAACAAGACCATCACGACCAACCGCCTCGCCCCTGGGACCCAAGGAAACCTGGCAAACAACGTCACCAGGTACGTCAAGTCCTGCTGACAAGCCGGTCGCCAGCCACGGCGGCGATCTCCGGGCAACCCCGGTAACCGGCGCCCGGGGCAGTACACCGGCGGCGACCGGAACTGTCCCGGGCGCCGCCCGCCACCATCCCTCGGGCCGGGACGGCGCGCCCTCCACGGGTACGCCGTCCCGGCCCCGCACGAGCATGCAGCCGGCCGGCGGTAGGACCAAAAGACTCTCAATGTTGCGACATTCTGTTCTGGGCCCGGCATGGTCGGCCCGCCAGGCTGATCTCCGTCGAGGACGGACGGTGCGGTACGGCGCCGTCTGGATCGAAGCGTGGTGCCGGGCCCGGATCTGGTCGGATGCCATCCCCCAGGGCCGGGTCGCCGCACCTGGCGCTGGAAAAGGGGGAGTCACATGTCCAGCTGGCATGTTCGCTGCCGTCGGGTGGGGGTGACGCTGGTCGGTGCCGCGGTGGCCGCGTCGGTTCTGCCGGCTGGCCGGCCGGTCGCCGCCACCGATCCGGTGCCGGCCGGCGGTCAGACGGTGGGTGTGGCCACCGACCCGTGGGGGCTCAACTTCATGATCTTCTACCCGCAGGCCGGCACCCGGCACCTGATCGAAAAGAACCTCGGCTCGGGGTACATGGATCTCGGTGGCGACGTGGCGGCCGGCGCCGCCGCCACCTCGGTCGTCCCGAACGAGGGCTACCGCTACGTGTTCGTCCGCGACGTATCCGGCGCGGTGCATTACCAGCGGGAGTACACCGGCGGCTCGGGCTGGGAAGGCTGGCAGTCGCTGGGCGGGGTGATCGTCGGTACGCCAACAGCCAGTTGCGTGCGCACCGGCCCGCCGGTGGTGTGGGTGCGCGGCACGAACGACAGCCTCTACCAGCGGGTCCTGGCCCCCAACCACGGCTGGCAGCGGCTGGGCGGGCAACTGACCTCCGACCCGGCCGCCATCCCGACCGTGATGGGCGCCTGCCCGCCGGTCGCCGACGTGTTCATGCTCGGCCCCAAGCACACGATCACCGAGTGGATCGGTGGCCGGTTCCGACAGATCACCGGGCGGACCGACGTGGCCCCGGCCGCGGTCCGTCTCCCCGACGGCCGCACCTGGCTGTTCGTCCGGGGCAGCGACAACAACGCGCTGTACTACCGCGTCCGGCCGGCCGGCGCGACGGTCTGGGGAAACTGGGTCAAGCTCGGCGGCACGCTGACCTCCGCCCCGACCGTGGCCATCTTCCGGGGCCAACCGGTCGTCGTCGTCCAGGGCACCAATGACCGCCTCTACCGCGGACAGTTCCTGCACAACAACTGGTACTGGATCGCCATCGCCTAGTGCCACAGATCCAGGGGGCGGGCGGCCGCCGCGGCTGGTCCGCCGGATCAGGCTCGGCTGAACACGACCTCGGTCCAGGTGCGGCCGCCGTCGTGGGTTTGCAGCAGGAGCGCGGGGCGGTCGGGTGCGGCGGCGGCGCCGTAGACGGCGTAGCCGGTCTGGTCGGTGGTGAGGATCGGGTCGTTCCAGCCGACGCCGCCGTCGGCCAGGTCGAGCGCGGTCATCGGATTGCCGGCGCCGGATCGTACCTAGCTGTGTCCGGATGGGGCAGGATGTCCGAGCGTCGGGTCACGGTCGATCCGTACGCCGGAAGGGGTGTCGGTGATGCTGCGGGTGCTGGGCAGGGCGGCGGTAGCGGTAGCGGCGGTAGCGGCGGTAGCGGGGCTGGCCGCGGGCGCGGTCCCGGCGACGGCGGCACCGGCGGGGGCGGTGCGGTGCCCGGTCGAGATCGCCGGCTCGGCGCCGACGCTGCACCCGGAGGGGGTGGCGTTCGACCCGGTACGCGGTGAGTTCCTGGCCGGGTCGGTCACCCACGGCACGGTGTCGGTGGTGCACCGGGACGGCACGGTACGCACGCTGGTCGGCGACCCCCGGCTGGTCACGACGATGGGGCTGGCCGTGGACGCCGCGCGGCACCGGCTGATCGTCGCGAACGCCGACCTGGGGCTGGCTGACCGCAGCACGCCGGGCACGGCGTTCAACCTCGGCGCGGTCGGCAGCTACGACCTGCGGACCGGGCGGCCGCGGTTCTACGTCGACCTGGCCGCGCTCACCCCGGGCACCCAGCACTTCGTCAACGACGTGGCGATCGCCCCGGACGGCACCGTGTACGCGACCGACTCGCTGGCCGGCGCGGTCTACCGGATCGACCAGGCCGGACACGCCTCGGTGCTCGTGCAGGACGCCCGCCTCGCCGGGACGGTCGCGACCGGGTTCGGCCTGAACGGGATCGTCTGGGCCGGCCCCGGCCTGCTGGTCGCCGCGCTGTCGGCCGGCGAGGCGCTGGTCCGGATCCCGGTGGCCGCGCCGGGCCGGTTCCAGCTCGTCGCGGTGGACGCCCCGATCGGAAACCCGGACGGGCTGGCCGTCACCGGCCGCGGCGAACTGGCCCTGGTCGACAACTCCGCGGCCAACCGGATCGTCCACGTCCGGTCGGCCGACGGCTGGCGGACCGCGCGGGTCACCGCGTCCACGCCGTGGGTCGGCCACGTGCCGACCACGCTCGCGGTCACCCGGTGCGGCCTGTACGCGCTCGACGGCGAGCTGGACGTGCTGCTCGGCGGCGGCAGCAGCGACGCGTTCACGGTCGGCCTGATCACGCCGGCCCGCGCCGGCTGAGCCCGCACGGCACGTTCCGTCGTACGCGAGACTGTGCGAATGTTCGCTTCCCGCCCGCTTCGCCGCGGCCGTCCGGTCTGCCGGCTTCCGGTCGTCGCCGCGATGCTCGCCGCCGTCCTGCTGTCGGCCGCCGGTTGCTCCTCCGACGGTGACCAGAGCCCGAGCGGCTCCGGCGGGCCGGCGACCCCGGTCACGGTCGGCTCGCTGTCCGAGCTTGCCGACCGACTCGGCTGCACCGGCCTGGCCGCGGCCACCGACATCGCCGAGCCGACCGTGCAGGCGCAGGGCACCTGCACGTTTGCCGGTGGCACCGCGACGCTGTTCAGCTTCGATACGGCCGGGGAGCTGGAGTCGTGGAGCGATTCGACCATGCGCCCGCCCGGCGTGGCGGCGATCCTGTTCGGCGGAACATGGGCGATCTCGTTCCCCACCCGGGACGCCGGCCAGGCCGCACAGCGACGGCTCGGTGGCCGGCTGGTCTGAACGCCGTACCAACGCCCTGCCGGCTGGCGAGGCAGTCGGGCGTACCCGCCGGTCAGCCGGACCCCGCCGAACCCACCAGGACATCCGCTCCTGCCGCGGTGCGGGCGGCGGTCGAGGCGGGCCTCGTCACCTCGCTGCCGGCACCGCGTGCTGCGGAGTGCGGTGGTGCGGCCGTGCTACGGGAGGTGTCGATCGATCCGTCGCAGGATCCGGCCGAGCACCGGCCGGTCCGCCCAGCCGCGGGCGACAACCGCGGCCCGCACGGCTCGGATCATGTTCCTGACCTCCGCGGCCAGCGACGGCTTGGTGTGATCGAGCCGTTCGGTGCGGCGCCGGTAGAGGTACTGCGCGCAGCCGAGGCAGATGCCGACCTCTGGATGCTGACCGAGCCGAACCAGGTCTGGCTCCGCGAAAGTGGCGCCGCAGCACCAGCACTCCGCCGCGAGCGCCTCCATCGTCTCCGATGCCGTCCGCATCAACCCTCCAAGCTGCTGGATTACCCCCGACCGGCTCAGTATCCCGGCTCTGCCGCCGGGTGAGCTGCTTGCGTGCTGACGCGGCCGGCTTTCGCCGCGCCGGCCGCCGGCCGCCGGCCGTCGGGCTGCGGCGCCGTCCGATTCCAGACCGGCGTCTGCCGTCGGGGGTGGTTGGTCTGTCAGAATTCGCGGCGGGTGGTGGCTGGGTGCGCATTGAGGTTCTCGGTCCGGTTCGGGTCTGGCGTGCTGACGGCGAGGCGGATCTGGGCGGGGCCCAGTCGCGGGCGGTGCTGGGCCTGCTGGCAGTCGCGGGTGGCCGTCCGGTGTCCCGCTCCGTCCTGGTGGACGCGCTGTGGGGCGGCCGGCCGCCGGCGACCGCCGTGAACGTGATCCAGACGCACATCACCCGGCTGCGCCGGCACCTGGAGCCGGACCACCGCCTGCACGGCCGGGGCGAGGTCGTCGTGCGGACCGGGGACGGCTATGCCCTGGAAGTGTCCGGGCTGGATCTGGATCTGATCCGGTTCCGCGAGCTGGTCGACGCGGCGGCCACCGCGCAGCAGCAGGGTGATCAGCGGCGCGCGGCCGCCCTGCTGCGCGACGCCCTGTCGTTGTGGCGGGGTGCACCGCTGGCTGACCTGCCGTTCCTCGCGGCGCATCCCGCGGTGGCCGCGGTCGGCGGGGAGCGCCGGTCGGCCGTCGCCCGGTACGGGGAGCTGATGGTCACCACCGGCGCGGCGGCCGAGGCGCTGGCACTGCTGGCGGAGGTGGCCGCGGCCGAGCCGTTGGATGAGGCCGCGCAGACCCGCCTGATCAGGGCCTACCAGGCGGTCGGCCGCATCGGCGACGCCTTCGCCACGTACCGCGCGACCTGCCGGCGGTTGGCCGACGACCTCGGGGTGAACCCCGGCCCTGAGCTCGAGGCCGTGCACGCCGAGCTGCTCCGGCACGGCATGCCCGCGGCCGGGGTCGGGGTCGGGGCCGGGGTCGGCCAGCCGACCGGGGCCGCGGTGGCGGCGCCGGACCCGGAGCCAGGTCCGTCCGGGCGGGGCGGCCAGCTGCCGGTACCGGCGCAGCTGCCGGGCGACGTGCCGGGATTCGCCGGCCGCCGGGAGCACCTGGCCCAGCTGGACAGCCTGCTGACCGGGCTGGCGGCGCAGGCCCCGACGGCGGTGGTGGTCGCGGCTGTGTCCGGGACCGCCGGCGTCGGCAAGACCGCGCTGGCCGTGCACTGGGCGCACCGGGTCGCCGGCGGGTTCCCCGACGGGCAGCTCTACGTCAACCTCCGTGGCTTCGACCCGGACCGGCAGTTGATGGCGGCGACCGAGGCGCTGCGGGGATTCCTGGAGGCCCTGGGCCTCGGGCCGGCCCGGATCCCGTCCACTGTGGACGCTCAGGCCGCGCTCTACCGGAGCATGCTCGCGGGCAAGCGGGTGCTCGTGGTGCTGGACAACGCCCGCGATGCCGACCAGGTGCGCCCGCTGCTGCCGGGCACCCCGACCGCGGTGACGGTCGTGACCAGCCGCGACCAGCTCGTCCCGCTGGTCGCCGCGAACGGCGCCCACCCGGTCACCCTCGACCTGCTCACCGCGGCCGAGGCGGGCGAGCTGCTGGTCCGCCGCCTCGGCCCGGAGCGGCTCGCGGCCGAGCCGGCGGCGGTCCGGCAGATCGTCACCCGGTGCGCACGGCTGCCGCTGGCGCTCACCATCGTGGCCGCCCGCGCCGCCACCCGCCCGGCGTTCCCGCTCGCCATCCTCGCCGCCGAGCTGGACGAGGCCGGCGGCCGGCTGGACGCGCTGGCCGTCGGCGACCCGGCGACCGAGGTACGGGCGGTGTTCTCCTGGTCCTACGGCGCCCTCAGCCCGGACGCCGCGCGCCTGTTCCGGCTGCTCGGCCTGCACCCCGGCCGGGACAGCTCGGCCGCGGCCATCGCCAGTCTCGCCGGCCGCCCGCCGCCGCAGGTCCGGCCGCTGCTCGCCGAGCTCGCCCGGGCCAACCTGATCGCCGAGCCCGCGGCCGGCCGCTTCACCCGCCACGACCTGCTCCGCGCCTACGCCACCGAACTCGCCCACGAGCGCGACCCCGACCCGGACCGGCGCGCCGCGGTCACCCGGCTGCTGGACCACTACCTGCATACCGCCTACAGCGCGGCCCAGTTGCTGAGCCCGTTCCGCGACCCGATCGCCATCGGCCTGGCGGCGCCGGCAGCCGGCGTGACCCCCGAACACCTCACCGACGACCGGCAGGCGGTCGCCTGGCTGTCCGCCGAACGCCCGGTCCTGCTCGCCGTCCTCAGCCACGCCGCGGCGGCCGGATTCGACACCCATACCTGGCAGCTCGCCTGGACGCTCGACCTGTTCCTCGACCGGCGCGGCCGCTGGCAGGACCATGCCGCCGCATGGCAGCTCGCGCTCGGCGCCGCGAACCGGCTGGCGCACCTGCCGGCGCGGGCGCACGCCCACCGCAGCCTCGCCGGCTCGCATACCCAACTCGGCCACGGCGGCGACGCGCACGCCCACCACCAGCTCGCGCTCGACCTCTATCTCCAGGCCGGCGACCAGGTCGGGCAGGCCCGCACCCACAACAACCTCACGCTGCTCTGGGAGCGGCAGGGCCGGCTGGACAAGGCCCTGCACCACGCCGAGGAGTCCCTGGCGCTGTACCGGGCCGCCGGCCACCAGCACGGCGAGGCGCTCGGCCTCAACGCGGTCGGTTGGTACCGGGCCGCGGTCGGCGACTACGACCAGGCTCTCGCCTGCTGCCAGGACGCTCTCGCCCGGCTGCAGGAGCTCGGCGACCGCAACGGAGCGGCGGTGACCTGGGACAGCCTCGGCTACACCCACCACCACCTCGGCAACCTCACCGAGGCCCTCGCCTGCTACCAGCGTGCCCTCGACCTGTTCGGCCACCTCGGCGACCGCCCCGGCCAGGCCGGCACCCTCACCCACCTCGGCGACACCCATCGCGCCGGCGGCGACCAGACGGCCGCCCGCGCTGCCTGGCAGCACGCCCTGGACATCCTCACCGAGCTGGACCACCCCGATGCCGACGAGATCCGCGGCAAACTCCGCGGCCTGCCGGAGCCCCCGCCGGCCCCTCGGGCACCATCCGCCGCCGCCGCCGCTGCGGACGGCCCGGCCCGATCCGACTGACCCGGCCGGCCGCCCCGCCGCCGCCGAAGCGAGCACATCGCCCTCCTCCGGGGCCTGCCGGCAACGCCGGTTCGACGGTAGGCAGGGCCAGTGGACACGGCATGAAAAACTTCTGGACCGCTACTGGACGCCGTTTCCTGACCAGCCAGCGCCGTGCCAGCGCTGGCCATCCGCGGCAGTGATCGGGCGCGGAGCGCACCGCGCGACGCGCCTCGCTACCGCACCGCGGCCACTCAAGCGGACGGCCGGTCCAGCAGTTCGCTCAGCAAGGCCAGCTCGCCGGCGTCGACAGCGCCCGGTGTGTGACCATGGTGGAGCGATGAGGACAGCCCGGTTGCCGGCGCGCCCCGTGACGGGCGGGGCCTTCGGGGTGCGCGCGCCGTGGCCGTGGCTGCGGGCCGGCGTCGCGGCGGCGGTCGGCGTGGGGCTGGCGCTGGCGGCGCGCGGCAGTGCCGACGGGCAGCTGCCGTCCCCGCTGCTGCTGGCCCTGGCGGTGGCCGGCGGCACGGTGCTGGCCCGCCCGTTCGCCGGGCACGAGCGGCGGCTGCCCGGTCTGCTGGCCGGGTTGACGGCGGCCCAGCTGGGCCTGCACGCGGTCTTCCTGTTCATCGCGACCGGCCACCCCGCGCACCCCGGCGTGGCCGGCTGGCTCTGCTGCGGGGACGGCCGCCCGATCCCGGCCGGTGCCGGCCTGCACCTGCCGCTGCTGGGCGGCGTGACGCTGACCCGGGCGGCGCTGGTGCAGTTCCTGGCGCACTTCGCGGCGGTCGCGGTGAACGCCTGGTGGATGCGCAGTGCCGAGCGCCGGATGTGGGCCGCCGCCACGCGGGCGGCCGACGCGGTCGTCCGCGCCGCCGCCGCGCTGGTCCGCGGCCTGCTCGCCGCGCTGGGCCGGGTTCCGGTCACCTCCGCCCCGGCGCCGGCGTTCCGCCGGGCGCCGCGCGACGCCCCGGCCCGGTACGCGGTCCTGCTGGCCCGGTGCCGCCCGCGCCGCGGCCCTCCGCTCGCCGCCTGAGCAGTCCCGCCGCCGGCCCGCCGTCCGTGCCGGCTGGTCCGGCGTCCGTGCCGGCTGGTCCGGCGTCCATGCCGGCTGGTCCGGCGTCCATGCCGGTCGGTCCGGTGACCGCTCGGGCCGACCTGGTACCCGCGGCGGCTGGCTGAGCGCCGGCTCCGGCGGCTTGGTACCCGCCCGGTCGGCTGGGCAACTGCCGGGCCGGCTGGGCACCCGTTTCGGCCGGGCTCGCACCCCGCCATCCACCTTCTCGTCTCGTCTGCCAGCCGTGCCGGTGGGCCGTGCGTCCCGCGCACGCCGCCTCCGGCCGGTCTCGACTTCCTGGAGCACGCATGTCACACACCGATTCCCGGGCCCGTACCGCGGCCCGCCAGCGTGACCGGGCCGCCGCAGTGCGGGCCCGGCAGCAGGCGGCCCGGCGGCGCCGGCTGGCCGCCGCCGGCACTGCCGCCGCCATCGTCATGATCACCGTGGGTCTGCTGGTCGCCCGGGCCGTCACCGGCACCCCGGGCACGGCGGCCACGACCAGCGCCGAGGCGGGCGTCGTCGCCGCGGTCACGCACGTCCCGGCCACCGTGCTGGACGCGGTCGGTGCCGGTCAGGGCGCCAGCGGCCCCACGCCGATCAGCGGCGCGCCGGGGCTGACCACGGCCGGCAAGCCGCGGATCGTCTACCTGGGCGCCGAGTACTGCCCTACTGCGCGGCCGAGCGGTGGGCGGTCGTGCAGGCGCTGAGCCGGTTCGGCACCTTCACCGGGCTCGGGCAGACCCGCAGCGCCGCCGCCGACATCTACCCGAACACGGCGACGCTGTCCTTCCACGGTGCCACCTACTCGTCGGCCTACCTGGCGTTCGACGGCTACGAGCAGCAGAGCAACCAGCGGGTGGGGGACAGCTACGCGCCGCTGGACCCGGTGCCCGCCGAGGTGACCCAACTCGCCGGCAGGTACGGCCAGGGCGGCATCCCGTTCGTCGACCTCGGCGGCGCGGCGGTGATCAACGGCGCCGACTACAGCCCGAGCCTGCTGGCCGGCAAGAGCCAGGCGCAGATCGCGGCCGCGCTGTCGGACGCCTCGTCGCCGATCGCGAAGGCGGTGCTCGGCGAGGCCAACCGGATCACGGCGACCCTGTGCACGCTCACCGGCGGGCGGCCCGGCCCGGTCTGCCAGTCTGCCGGCGTCCAGGCGGCCGCACATGCGCGCGGCTGACCCCGGCGTCGCCGGCCGGCGGGCGGTGCTGGCGCTGGCCCTGCTCGGGCTGGCCCTGTCGGCCTACCTCACCGCCGAGCACTACACCGGCAGCAGCACGCTGGCCTGCTCGGCCAGCGGGGTGATCGACTGCCTGCGGGTCACCACCAGCCCGCAGTCGGTCCTGCTCGGCGTCCCGGTGGCGGTCTGGGGCCTGCTCTACTTCGCCGGGATGACCGTGCTCGCGCTGCCGCCGGCCTGGCGCCGTGCCGGCCTGCACCGGCCGCGGGTCGTCGCGGCGGTCGCCGGCGTGGCCTTCGTCCTCTACCTCCTCTACACCGAACTGTTCACCCTCGACGCGGTCTGCCTGTGGTGCACCGCGGTGCACGTCGTCACCGCCGCCCTGCTGCTTGCCGTGCTGCTCGTCGATCCGCACGCCGGCGTCACCGCGGCACCCCCGCCGGCCGCTCAACCAGCCGCCCAGCCGGCCGTCCGGTCGGCCAGCAGGTCGGCCGGTGGGACGGCTGGCAGGACGGCCGAGCCGGGGTAGCCGGGCGCCGTGCCGGCCGCCCGGTTCGTCCACCGACGGACCGGGCGTCCGGCCGGCCGACCGGGTGCCCGGCCAGTCCGGCCGGGCCGGACCTGCTCCGCGACCTCATCGGCGACCTGCCCGCGGCCTGATCTTTCCGCTGTGGACACACTGGGGCATGCTGCCTCGGGTGTGCTGTTCAACCCGGGTGGCTACCTTCTGCAGGCATGCCTGGCTGTGACTTCACCCGCCGTGACCTGCTGCGCTGGTCGGCATACGCCGCCGCGGTCGCGCCGATGAGCCTGCTCGACCCGGCCCGCGCGGCGGCCGGCGCCGGCGGGCCGGGAGGCGGGGCCGGCGACGTGACGCCGGTCAACCTCGAGCTCGTCACGCTGGCCGAGGACCACGCGGTCATCACCTGGTACACCGGGCACGCGGGCACCGACGACGGGCTGGCGCGGATGATCCCGGCGCCGGCGGACGGCGAGGTCGTCTACGGGACGCACCCGTCCCGGCTGAACCGGTCGGCGCACGGCCGGACCGGGCCGACGGCGTACCACCACGTCGAGCTGACCGGCCTGGAACCGGGCCAGACGTACTACTACCGGGCGCGTTCGGCCGGGCGGCTCGCCACGCCCACGCCGTTCACGCTGATCAGCGGGAACGCGGTCGGGACGTCGAGCTTCGGGCTGGACGGGGACGGCCCGTACTCGTTCACCACCCCGCAGCCGCCGGCGGGCCGCTACCTGTTCTCGATCGTGCTCTGCAACGACCTGCACCTGGGTGAGACGCAGGCCGGGCTGGTCGGCGGCCGGCCGGAGTTCATCGGGATCAGCCAGGTGCCCGGGCTGCCGCCGTACCCGGAAGTCATGCTCAAGTCGCTGGTGCGGGACGTCGACCGGTTCGACCCGGCCTACCTGCTGGCCGCGGGCGACATCTCCGCCGAAGCGGTGCCGGTGGACCTGAGCCGCGCCGGCGGGCTGCTGTCCGGGTTCGGCCGGTACCGCGAGGACTACTTCGTCACCCGGGGGAATCACGACCGGGCGCACAGCGGGGCCGCGTACAACGCCTGCCGGGTGGGTGAATGGCAGGGCAACGACTGCTTCGTCGACGCGTACTTCCCCGGCGGCGAGCCGACCTACTTCTCGGTCGACCTCTCCGGCCTGCACGTGATCGGTCTCGACACGTACGACAAGCCCGGCGGCGGCGGTGACGCGGGCGGGATGTCGCCGGCCCAGTTCGACTGGTTCCGGCGCGACCTGGCCGCGCACCGGCACCAGCCGACGCTGGTGTTCGGCCACCACCCGCTGGTCGTCCAGGACTCCGCGTTCCCGATCACGCCGAGCAACTCCCTCGACGCGACGCAGGCGGCGTCGATCCTCGATCTGTACGCGCGGACGCCCGGGATGTTCCTCCACCACGCCGGCCACACGCACCGCAACCACCGCACGGTCAGCCCGGCCGCGCCGCGGGTGACGCTCCAGGAAGTCGCCGCGGTCAAGGAGTACCCGGGCGGGTACACGATCCTGCGGCTGCACACCGGCGGCTACGCGATGAACTTCTACAAGTCACGCAGCGCCCTGGCCCGGGCCTGGAGCGAACGCAGCCGCCAGGAGATCCTCGGCTTCTGGCCGCAGTTCGCGCTCGGCAACACGGTGGCCGACCGCAACGCGGTGGCCCGGGTGGATCTCTCCGGCCTGCACCGCCCGCACCGCCGGCGCCACCCGGAGCCCGCCCGGACGCCGGGCAGCTCGATCGCGTCCGGCCCGGACCACTGACGCGGCCGCCCGTCCGCCGATCGACCGCGCCGGGCCAGCACGGCGTCGGCACCGGCCGGACGGGCCCGGGCCCGGGCCCAACCGTCGGGCCGGGCGGCGCGTCAGCCGCCGAGCCTGGTCAGGTAGACCTGCGGGGTGCGGTCGCGCTGGGGGCGGGTGCGGTGCCGGTCGCTGGTGAACACGACCGCGCCGGCGGCGAGGGCCGGCCAGGTGGCGTTGCCGACGCCGGTGAGCTGGCGCGGCGCGGCCCAGCCGGCCACCGGGTCGAACCGGGAGCCGAACACCTGCCAGCGCCAGTCGGTCGACCGCGAGTCGTACCAGACCGCGTGTACGGCCCCGGCGGCGTCGTGGCCCAGCCGCGGGCGCTGGCTCATCGCCGCCGGGTCGACGCCGAGCGGCTCGGCCGCCGACCAGGTGGCGCCGCCGTCGGCCGACCAGCTCGCCCGCAGCGACAGGTTCACGCCGGAGTTGGCCAGCACCTGCGTCTCCCACGCCAGCACGTACCGGCCGGCCCGGTCGACGGCGACGCTCGGGTGCCGGTCGGCGGCGGCCGGGTCGAGCCGGACCGGCGCCGCCGGCGTCCACTGTGGACGGTCCGGGGCGCGGCGGCTGACCATGATCTGCCAGTTGTCCGGGTCGGTGTTGCCGCTCGGGGCCTGCCCGGCCGGCGGGGTGTGGCCGGTCCACAGCGGGTCCGGGTCGAGTCGGTCATCCTGCCAGGCGACCAGCACGCCGCCGGCCGGGTCGACCGCGACCGACGGGAACAGCGAGGCCGGGTAGCGCGGCGAGCGCGCGTCGTCCGGTGTGCCGGTGCTGGTGACCTTGCCCGGCGCGGAGACGTTCACCGGCGCCGGGTCGACGCCGACCACCTGCACCCGCACGTCGAACGGGCCGCCGCTGTTGTCCGTCCACGCGACGACCGGGAACCGGCCGCGCAGCACGGTCAGCGCCGGGTGGATGGCCCGGCCGGTGCCGGCCGACAGCCGGGTCGGCGGGCCGAACCGGTGGCCACCGTCCCGGCTGTGCCGCAGGTAGATGTCCGGCCGGTGCGGGGGCCCGGCAGGCGACTCCTGCCAGACCACCCAGACGTTCCGGCCGGCGGCGGCGACCCGCGGTGCGCGGGCCACCCCGCCCGCGGCCGACAACTCGACCGGCTCCCCGGCAGGTTCGCCGTGCTGCCCGGCAGGTTCGCCGTGCTGCCCGGCGGCTTCGCCGTGCTGCCCGGCGGCTTCGCCGTGGTGGCCGGTGGGGAGCCGCCGGTAGCGGACCGACACCCGACCGTCGCGGTGTGCCTCGGCGACGACGTGCGCGGTCGAGCCGTCTACGGCGACGTCGGCGAACCCGGCGAAGCCGGCGCCGGCCGGGGCACCCGCGGCGGCGCCGCGCCGGCCGGCCGCCGGCAGGATCGGGAGCGCGCCATCGGGGCGGGTGACCGCGTCGGGCAGCGGGATCTCCGGCCGCGGCTCGGCCGGCGCCCCGACCGAGACGAAGATCGGCGAGGTCGCCCCGCGTAGCTGGTCGGGCAGCGTGGGATCGGCGTCGCGGCCGGAGATGTCGCCGGGGGAGCGGACCTCGGCCCGGTACCAGCCGGCACCAGCCCCCGGCGGCACCGGCAGGATGAACTCCTGCTCGTCGGCGGTCAGCGCGAACCTCGCCAGCGGCCCGGCGGCCCGGCCGGGCGCCGCGAACACGTACAGCGTCGCCCCGGACCCGCCGCAGACCCGCACCCGCAGCCGCGCCCGGGCCGGGCGCCGGTGCGGCGGCAGCACGACCTCGTCGCCGCCGATCGCCTCGAACACGCCGTCACCGTCGAGGTCCGCCTCGATCGTCACGAACGGGCCGAGCCGGCTGCGGGAGACGGTGGTGTGACCGGCCGCGATGCCGTCCAGGATCGCCCGCTCGGTCAGTTCCGCCGCGAACACCCAGGTCGTCGGCGTCCCCGGGCCGGCGATGTCCCACAGCTCCCGGAAGTGGTTGTCGCACGCGGCCACCGCGCCGAACCGGAAGCCGCGGTTCCACCGGTCCTCGGCGTAGCCGATCTCCGCGTCCGGGTCACCGGCGATGTTCCATACCTCGACCGAGTCGACGCCGACCGCGCTGGCGTTGGCGTTGGGCGTGCCGTCCGCGGCCAGCTCGCCGTCGTCCGGGTGCGCCACGGACCAGACCGCCGCCTGCGCGTGCGCGTCCCAGATGGACTGCTGTACGTGCCGGAACGCCGCCGACCCGGCCGGGTTCGCACCGTCCACAATGGAGTCAACGGCGCCGAGAACCACCGCGTGCGGCGAGCCGTTCGCTTCCTCGCCAGGGATCAGCAGCAGCCGGTCGGATGTCCACTGTGGATCCCAGTGCTGGTCGTAGGTGCGGTGGTCGGTCAGCGGCAGGAAGTCCAGCCCGACCTGCTCGGCCCGGCCGATCTGGTCACGCACCGGCAGGTTGCCCGGCAGCCGCTGCCCGGACGTCTGCCGCGGCAGGCTGCCGTCGGACGAGTGGTCGTCGTGCACGTGCGTATCACCGGCGTACCAGCGCCCCCGCGGCGGCCGGGCCCGCACCGATCCGGCCGGCTCCGACCCGGCCGGCTCCGCAGCGGCCGCCGGCCCGGCCACCCCGCCGGCTACGACCAGCCCGCCGCCGACCACCAGGAAACGTCTCCGGCTCAACTCCATCGGGCGAGCTTCCAGTACGGCAGTGAACGCCTGGCAACGCCCGCGTAACCGCCGACCGGCGGCCCCCCGGCCCCGGCCCCCGCTCCCGGGGGGCCGGCTACGCGTCGACCGGGCGGGCGAGGAACTCGCTGCGGTGCAGCGGCCGGGAGGCGATCCGCACGTCCCCGATCCAGCCGTACCAGCCCTGGTCGAAGACCTCGGCGAACTGGGTGCCGCCGAGCGTGAACGGCTTGCCCACCGTGGCGATACCGGTCGAGGGTTGGCTGGGGTTGCGGGCGATCTGCGAGCCGTCGACGTAAACCAGGGTGCGCCGGCCGTCGTTCACCACGGCGAGGTGGGTCCACCGGCCGGTGGGGATCGCGTGGCTCCACGATGTCGGCTGGGCGTTCTGCACCGACGGGTAGACCGCGTACTGGACGAACCGCTCCGGCGACAGGTTGATGCTGCAGGTCGGCTCGTCCGGGGAGAAGCCGTTGGTCTTGCCGGCGTCCGAGGCCCGGCCCTGCCAGCTGAGCAGGCCCATCCAGGCGTGGTCGCCCTCGAACGGGTCCGGCAGCCGGAAGAACGCCTCGATCGTGTAGCCGGTGCGGAACTGCATCCGGTTGACCGGCGCGACCGCGCCGGCCTGCAGGATCGCGCCGCGGTCCGGGCTCTGGCCGCCGTGGAACCGCAGGCTGGCGTGCGCCGGCTGGTCGGGATGATGGTCGTCGGACCAGGTCAGCCGGGCCGCGCCGCCGTCGTGCAGGACCAGCGCGGTCAGGTCGTTGCCGTTGCCGGTCAGGTCGCGGGCCACCGTGCCGGTCGGCACCGGCGCACCCGGGGCGAAGCCCGTCGACAGCCCGGACCGGTCGAACCGCCAGTACGCCACCGTGCCGCGCGGCATGACCGCCCGGGCCGGTCGCGGCGCGGGCGGGGTGACCGGCGCGAACCCGGCGAACCGCGCGGTGAAGTCGAGCTGGACGCTGAACCGGTCGGCCGGGCCGGTCAGCTCGATCGTCTCGGCGGCCAGCTCGGCCCGCCGTTCCGGCTGCTGGTCGAGGAACCAGGGCGAGAAGGTCTCCACGTCGATCACGTTGCGGACCAGGTCGAACGAGTAGAGCCGGATCATGCCGGCGCCGCCGTAGTAGCGGTCCTGGTAGTTGGTGATGTGCGCCTGCACCGGCGAGCCGGCCGCGTTGGTCAGAATGGTCCGGCCCGGCGGCCAGTAGTGGCCGTTGAGGGTCAGGAAGATCTGGTCGTTGTGGTTGATCAGCCGGTCCCACAGCCGGGTGCCGTTGCCGGACAGGTGCCCGGTGCCGTCGTCGTCGGCGAAGACCAGGTCGTGCGTGGTCAGGATGACCGGCAGCCGCGGGTGCGCGTCGAGCACGCCCTGCGCCCAGGCCAGGCCCCGGTCCGAGGCACGCCAGTCCAGCGCCAGCACGACCCAGTCGCGGCCACCGGCACGCAGCACGTGGTAGCTGTTGTAGCCGTCCGGGGACGCGCCGCGGAACGTCGGCATCCGCCGGTACCGGCCCGGCCCGAACGCGGCCAGGTAGGGCGTGGCGCCGCGCTGGTCATCGGTCGAGGAACGCACGTCGTGGTTGCCGGCCAGCACGCTGTACGGCAGCCCGGCGCCGTCGATGGTGCCGAACGTGTGCGCCGCCAGCGCGATCTCCGGTTCGGTGCCGTGCTCGGTGACGTCGCCGAGGTGGGTCATGAACGCGATGTTCGCGTCGGCCGCTGGTCGCGCAGGTACTCGAACGTCGCCCGCAGCGGCGCGGGGTCGGCGCTGTCCGCGTCGAACAGGTACTGCGTGTCGGGCAGCACCGCGATCGCGAACCTCGGGCTGGCCGGGTCGAACCGGCCGGCGCCTCCCGACCGGGTGGGCCCGGCGTGCGGCCCGGCCGCCGCCGCGGTGGCCGTGCCGGCCGCGCCCGCCGCCACCGCCAGCGTCGGCACCGCCACCGCCGCCTGCAGCAGGCTGCGGCGCGGCACGCCGCGCGGTTCGCCCTGTTCGGTCATCGTTGCCTCCAGTCGCTGGCGTACCGGTCGGCGGCAACGCTGCCGACCCGGAATGTCCCAGCGGTGCCGGCTGGCCGAACGCCGGCGGTCGCCCACCCGTCGAACCGTTCACCGGGCCGCACCGCCGCGACACCCGGCGCGGCCGGGTGTCAGCCGTGGCGCAGGCCGGCCCAGGCGACCGTGCGCCGCGGCCGGCCGGGCCAGCCGGCGGCGAGCGCCCCGGCCAGCCCTGACCGGCCGGGCCGGACGGTCAGGAGTCGGTGCCCGGGCCAGCCGGCCGGCTCGGCGTGTCCGCGGCCGGCTGGTCTGCCGCGGGCGGGTCGACGCCCGGCGCGTCCACGGCCGGCGGAGCCGCCGCCGGCGCGGCCGGCCCGTTGGCTCGGTTGGCGAGCAGGACGTCGGCGATGACGACCTTGATCGTCGCGGCGACCGGCAGCGCCAGCAGGGCGCCGGCGAAGCCGGCCAGCGTGCCGCCGATCAGCGAGCTGACGATCACCGCGGCCGGGGAGAGGTCGATCGAGTTCCGGTACACCCGCGGTGCCAGGACGTAGTTCTCGAACTGCTGGTACGCGATGAAGTACAGGACGACGCCGAGCCCGTACCCGGGGCCCCTGGCCAGCCCGACCAGCACGGCGGGAATCGCCCCGGCGTACGCGCCGACCTGCGGGATGAGATCGGCCACGCCCGCCCACATGCCGAGCGGGACCGCGTACGGAACCTGGAGGGCCAGCAGCGCCGCCACCGTGGCGATCCCGCAGACCGCCGACGTGATCAGGTTGCCGGAGACGTAGCCGCCGATCTTCTCCAGCGACCGCTGCAGCAGCCGGTCGACCTGGTCGCGGCGGGCCGGCCGGGTCAGGCCGGCCACCGTGCGCCGCAGCCGGGGCAGCGCCAGCATGAAGTAGATGCTCAGGATGGCGACCGTGAACAGGTCGAAGACCCGGCCGAGCACGGTGCCGGCCAGGCCGATGACGGTGTCGAACGAGTCGCCGATCCGACCCGGCAGGTCGGTGATGAACTGCTGGGCCTTGGCCGAGACGTTGGCGTGCCGGGCCGCGTTGCCGATCCAGTCCTGCCGCGCCTGCAGGTCGGCCAGGTACCCGGGCGCGGCGTCGGCGAACTGGCGCACCTCCCGTACCAGCGGCGGTACCAGCAGCACCACGAACAGCGCCAGGAACGCGGCCAGTCCGGTGAAGATGACCGCCACCGCCCAGCCGCGTCGCAACCGGAACCGGCCCAGCCACCGCACCGGCGGATCCATGCCCACGGCCAGCACGAACGCGAGGACGACCAGCAGCAGCACGTGCGCGACCCGGCGGGCGGCCATCACCACCGCGAGCGTCGCCACCACCACGAGCGTGGCCCGTACCCAGTACGCCATCGGCGGCCACACCGGCGCGGTCTGCGCCGGTGGCCCCGGATCGGCCCCGCCCGCGACGGTGCCGGTGTCGCCGGCCGGCCCGGTGCCGGTCATCGGGCGGCAACCCGACGTGGCGACCGGAACCCGGGCCATCGCGGCGGCCCGTCGCCGCGGCCGCGCGTCCTGTCCCTAGCCACGGCGATCACCGTACGGGTGCCGGTTCGTCCGGGCATAGCGGATGCGGCGGGCCGTCACCGCCCGCTTCCGGGCGCCGCCGCCCCATCCCCGGCCGCGCCGGCACGCCCCACCCGGGGCAGCGGCCCGGCGGCGCAGCTGTCCGGCGCGGTGGCGTGGCGGTGTCGACGCCAGTGCGGATGCTCTGCTCGGCGGGTCCGGTCGCGGTGAGGAGCGGGTTAGCGGGCCTGGGCCAGGACGAGGGTGTGGCCGGCGTCGCCTTCGGGGATGTAGCGGTGCCACAGCGGGTGCAGGCCGGCGGTGTGGAACCACCGCAGGTAGGTCTGGGTGTCGGCGTGGTCCCAGAACATGTCCGCGCCGAGGTAGCGCTCCACCCCGGTCCAGTCCTCGGCGCCGACGATCGCCAGGAGGTATCCGCCGGGACGAAGCCAGGCCCGGATGCGCCCGAACAGCGCCCGCTGGTCGGCGCGCGGAACGTGGATCAGCGCGTAGAACGACACCACCGCGTCGACGCTGCCGGCCTGCAGCTGCAGGGCGGCCATGTCGGCCTGGACGAAGCTGGCCCCCGGCACCAGCCGCCGGGCCCGGGCCAGTTGGACGCCGGAGAAGTCCACGCCGAGAACCCGCAGCCCGTGTCCGGTCAGCGCCCGGGTCGCCGGTATCCCGGCGCCGCAGCCGAGATCCACCACCCGCGCCGGCCGGCCCAGCAGCCCCGCCAGCTCGGCCACCCACCCGCCGTACCGGCTGACATCCTCGGCGGCGGACGTCGCGGCCCGGCCGTCGTCGTCCCGGTACGCCAGCGAGATCGCGTCATATCCACGGCGAACCAACTGCCGCTGACCCGCCCGTACCGCACCAGCGTCCACACCCACAGTCTGCCGGCACCGCCAGTGCCGGGCGGTGATGATCCAGCCGCGGGAGTCGAAAGTGGACGTCCGGCTTGGGCCGCTGCGGGGCCTTTGCAACCGGGCATCCGTACTCTTAGGATTAGCCGCGATGAGGCGGCCAACGGCGTTTGTTCCGGTTCGACGGCGGTACGTCGATCTACACAGGGTTGGTAGCGCTGCCTGTCCTTTCGCGGCTGCCTGACGGGCGGGTTCCGCACTCCCCACTCATCACCGACCGTCTCCGCGGTGAGCAGATCAAGGCCTCCCTCGCTGGCGTGATCGCGCGACGGGCCGGTCGAAGCACCGGCGGCGGAGCTGCCGCCAACCACTGCTCTGTTGCCGAACTCTCCAGGTGCTGGCGGTTGGTCAGCGCGGACTAGGAAGCGCCCGTGGCCCGGTACGTGCTGCGCAGGACAGTGGGCTGGCTGGCGATGATCGTCGTCGCGACCAACGCGACGTTCTTCCTCGCCAGCTGGTTTCTCGACCCGCGCTCGAACTACCGCCAGCTGCGGCCGGTCCGCACCGAGGAGGAGATCAGCCAGGCGCTGCGACCCTACGGTCTCGATCCGCGGCAGTCCGTGGTGCACCGGTGGTGGCACTGGCTGACGGACGTGGGGTTGCACTTCGACTGGGGTCATTCGCCGAGGGGGGCGTCGGTCAACTCGGAGGTCGCCTACCGCATCGTCATCAGTGGCCAGCTCATCTTTGCCGGCGTCGTGTTGTCGGTGCTGCTCGGCGTGGCCCTCGGGGTCTACACCGCCAGCCGGCAGTACGGCCTCGCCGACCGCCTCAGCCAGACCCTGTCGGTCGTGCTCTACAACGTGCCGACCGCGGTCGGTGCGCTCGGGCTGGTGCTGCTCGCGGTGTGGCTCAACCAGCGGGCCGGCGGCACATTCCTGCACGTCGCCGGAGCGAGCACGCCCGGCGTCGACGGCACGGTCGACCGGCTCCTCGATCGGCTCGACCACCTCATCCTGCCGACGGTCAACCTCACCCTGCTCGGCTACGCCGGCTGGCACTTCACGCAGCGGGCGCTGCTGCTCGACACGATCAACGCCGACTACGTGCGGACCGCGCGGGCCACCGGGCTGACCCGGGCCCAGGCGATCCGCCGGCACGCGCTGCGCTCCTCGCTGATCCCGACGGCGACCTCGGTCGCATTCACCATCCCGGCCGTGTTCACGGGGGCGATCATCACCGAGACGGTGTTCGGGTGGGAGGGCATGGGCCGCTACTTCACCAAGACCATCAGCGAGAACGATGTGCACGGCGCGGTCGCGGTGGCCGCGTTCGGTGCGGTGACCACCGCGGTCGGCGCCATCCTCGCCGACATCGCCACGGTCCTGCTCGACCCACGGGTACGGGTCGACTGACATGGCATCGGCGCTGTCACCCATTCCGATCGACGCGACCCCGCCACCACCATTGCGGCTCGGCCGCGCCCGGCTCTACCTGCGGCGCTTCGCGCGCAACCGCGGCGCGCTGGCCGGTCTGGTGATCTTCGTGGCGCTCGTCCTGTTCGCCGCGCTCGGCGGCCTGCTCACCCGGTGGGGATGGTCGGAGTCCGACTTCCTCGCGCTGACCCAGCCGCCGACCCCGGCCCACCCGTTCGGCACGAACCAGGGCGGCAACGACGTGCTGGCCGAGTGCGTCCACGGCCTGCAGCGGTCGCTGATCATCGCCCTGAGCGTGTCCGCGCTGACCACGGTGATCGCGGCGCTGGTCGGCGCCGGCGCGGCGTACATCGGCGGGCGGACGGAGCGGATAGCCCTCGCGGTCATCCACTTCCTGCTGGTGGTTCCGTCGTTCCTCATCCTGGCCCTGATCTCGAACAAGGTCGGCGGCGACTGGCGGGTGCTCATCGTCGTGCTGACCGTCTTCGGCTGGATGCTCACCGCGCGCATCGTGTGGTCGGTCTCCACCTCGCTGCGGGAGCGCGACTACGTCCTGATGGCCGAGTTCATGGGCGTTTCCCGGTGGCGCATCGTGCTGCGGCACGTTGTCCCGCACCTGAGCTCGCTGCTGATCGTCACCCTGACGCTCGGCGTCGACAGCACCGTGCTGAACGAGACCGCGCTGAGCTTCCTCGGGTTCGGGGTCAAGACGCCGGACGTGTCGCTCGGCTCGCTGCTCGCCGACGGGTCCAGCACGATCTCCAGCGCGCCCTGGCTGTTCGCCTACCCGGCCGGGCTGCTCGTCCTGCTCACCGTCTCGGTGATGCTCATCGGCGACGGGCTGCGCGACGCGCTCGACCCCACCTCCACCGCCGGCGGGCGCGGATGACCCAACCGGTGCTGTCGGTGCGCGACCTGCGGGTCAGCTTCCCGTCCGAGCACGGGCCGGTCGACGCGGTGCGCGGCATCGACTTCGATGTCCATCCCGGCCGGACCCTCGCGCTGGTCGGCGAGTCCGGCTCGGGCAAGTCGGCGACAGCACTGAGCCTGATCGGGCTGCAGCCGCCGGCCGCGCGGGTGACCGGCGAGGTACTGCTGCGCGGGCGGCAACTGGTCGGGCTGGACGATCGCGGGATGTCGGCGGTGCGCGGCAACCAGATCGGCATGGTGTTCCAGGACCCGCTGTCCGCGCTCACCCCGATCTACAGCGTCGGCCGCCAACTCGCCGACGCGGTGCGGGTGCACACCCGGCTGTCGAAGAGCCAGGCATGGGAGCGCGCCGTCGAGCTGCTCGACGTGGTCGGGATCCCGCAGCCGCGCTCGCGCGCCCGGGACTTCCCGCACCAGTTCTCCGGCGGCATGCGCCAGCGGGTCGTGATCGCGCTGGCGATCGTCAACGATCCCGACGTCATCGTCGCCGATGAGCCGACCACCGCCCTCGACGTCACCGTGCAGGCGCAGATCCTCGAGGTCCTCGAAGTGGCCAAGGAGCGCACCGGCGCCGGGGTCGTGCTGATCACCCACGACCTGAGCGTGGTGGCCGGCCACGCCGACGAGGTCGCGGTGATGTACGCCGGGCGCATCGTCGAGCACGCCGGGGTCGACGACCTCTTCGCGGCGCCGGCGATGCCGTACACGCTGGGCCTGCTCGGCTCGGTCCCGCGGCCGGACGCGCGACACCGGCTGCCTCTCGTTCCGATCGAGGGGGAGCCGCCGGCGCCGCTGCACCGGCCGGACGGATGCCCGTTCGCGCCGCGCTGCCCGCTCGCGGTCGAGGCGTGCCGGGAGAAGGAGCCGGCGCTGGTCGAGGTGGGCATCGGCCACACCAGCGCCTGCCTGCGTACCGCGGAGGTGATCGGCCGCCGGCCGGACGAGGTCTTCCCGCGCGCCCTGTTCGTCGCCGCCGAGGACGCCGCCGGCGGCGAGACGGTGCTGCGGGTCCGCGACCTGCGGCGCACGTACCCGATCACGAAAGGTGCGCTGCGGCGCCGCCGGGTCGGCACCCTGTACGCGGTCGCGGACGTGAGCTTCGAGATCCATGCCGGCGAGACGTTCTGCCTCGTCGGGGAATCCGGCAGTGGCAAGACCACCGCGTTGCTGGAGATCCTGCGGCTGCGGGCACCGGAGTCCGGTTCGGTGGAGGTGCTCGGCGTCGACGTCGGCACGAGCCCGGCACCGGACATCGCGCGGACCCTGCGCCGCGCCGTCCAGATCGTCATGCAGGACCCGCAGGCCTCGCTCGACCCGCGGCTGCCGGCCTTCGAGCTGCTCGCCGAGCCGCTGCGCGCCGCCGGCCAGGACGCGACGGCGACCCGCGAACGCGTCCACGAACTGCTCGACCTGGTGGGCCTTCCAGCCGATTCCCTCGACCGCTTCCCGGCCGCGTTCTCGGGCGGGCAGCGGCAGCGGCTGGCCATCGCCCGCGCACTGGCCACCCGTCCGCAACTCGTCGTCCTCGACGAGCCGGTCTCGGCCCTGGACGTGTCGGTGCAGGCCAGCGTGCTCAACCTGGTCGCCCGGTTGAAGGCCGAGCTCGGCCTCGCCTATCTCGTCGTCGCCCACGACCTGGCGGTTGTGCGCCACATCGCGGACCGGATCGCGGTGATGTACCTCGGCCACATCGTCGAGTCCGGCCCGGCCGAGGCGCTGTTCGCGACGCCGCGACACCCGTACACGCAAGCGTTGTTGTCCGCGGCGCCGATCCCCGACCCGGTCCGCGAGCGGACCCGGAAGCGGATCGTGCTGACCGGGGAGCAGCCCAGCGCCACCGGGCTGCCGGCCGGGTGCGTCTTCGTCGACCGCTGCCCGCTGCGACCGACCCTTCCGGACGACGTCCAGCTCCGTTGCCGCGGCGAACCGCCGCGGCTGCGCGGCGCCGCGACCGGGACCGAGGTCGCCTGCCACGCCGTCTGATCCGCCCAGCCGACCCCCTCGACGCCGACCGACCAGGAGGAACCGCCGATGCCATCGGAGTTCAGGCGATCTGCCGTACCGCAGCGCGGGAGGCCGATCTACTGGCTGACCGCGTTCGCCGCGACCCTGACTGTCGCGGTCACCGGCTGCACGAGCCCCGCGCCGGACTCGAAGAGCTCGCAGACCGTCGACAAGGCGCCGGCCGACGTCGACTACAACCCGCAGCCGTACGAGAACATCAAGGACGGCGGGACGCTGCGCTATCCCGGTTCGGTCTTCGACCAGGGCAACCCGTTCCACGCCGACGCCAACCTCACCGCGGCCCGGTTCTGGTTCTGGTACAACGCCGACGCGATCACCTATTCGCCGACCGGCGAGGTGCAGTACAACCCGGACTACTTCACCGACGTCAAGGTGGACGTCGTCGACGGCAACCAGCGGGTCACGATCACGATCAACCCGAAGGCCACCTTCAACGACGGCACACCCATCGACTACCACGCGATCGAGGCCACCTGGAAGGCCGACAACGGCTCGGACAAGAAATACTTCGCGAGCGATCCGGTCCACTTCTCGAAGATCACCTCGGTGCACGCCGGCAGCAACGACAAGCAGGCGGTCATCGAGTTCCAGGGCGTCAACGCCTGGTGGTCGTCGCTGTTCACGAGCTTCCTGAACCCGAAGGCGGCGGCTGACCCGGACACGTACAACACCGCCTACCTGGGCAAGGTGCAACCGCAATGGGGTGCCGGTCCGTACACGGTGACCTCGTACAACGCCAAGACCGGCGACGCGACGTTCGAGCGCAACCCGAAGTGGTGGGGCCGGCGCGGCAAGCTCGACAAGCGGGTCCTGGTCGGGCTCGACAGCGCCGCGGCGGTCAACGCGTTCCGCAACGGCGAGCTGGACTACGCGGCGACCGGGACCGCGGACGGGCTCAAGCAGATCTCGAACGTGAAGGGCACTCAGATCCGCCGCGGCGGCAGCCCCTTCGAGTACTACCTGGACCTCAACGCCCGGGCTCCGTTGCTGAAGGAACCGGCGGTACGCAAGGCGATCCTGGAGAGCGTCGACCGCAAACAGATCGCGCAGATCGCATTCCAGGGGCTGAACTACAGCGAGCCGTTGCCGGGGTCGGCGGTCCTCTACTCCTTCCAGGACGGCTACCACGACAACGTCTCCGACGTCATCAAGTACGACCCGGCCGTCGCGAAGCAGGAACTCGACGCCGCCGGCTGGAAGGCCGGCAGCGACGGTGTCCGGGCCAAGGACGGGAAGCGCCTCGAGTTGGGCTACACCCTCATCGGTGACGACCCGCTGGACAAGGCCACCGGCAACGCGTTCGCCGCCCAGCTCAAGCAGATCGGCGTCAAGCTGACCATCAAGCCGACCTCGGAGAACGACTTCGACTCGGTCATCACCGGTCGCAAATTCGACCTGTTCCTGGTCGGCAACCGGTCGCTCGACCCGTTCGGCGCCCAGTACCTGGACGGCTTCTACGGCAGCCAGAGCAACGAGAACCTCACCGGGGTCGGAACCCCCGCGCTGGACGCGAAGATCAAGGCCGCGACGAACATCGCCGATCCGGCCAAGCAGATCGCCGAAGCCAACGTGATCGAACGCGAGGCGCTGGCGCTCTACGGGCTCATCCCGCTCTACAGCGGCCCGTCGATCTACGCCGTGCCGGAGAAGTTGGCCAATGTCGGCGCGACCATCTTCGGCACGCCGCTGCCAGAGACAGTCGGCTGGCAGAAGTAGTCAGCCCGGTCCGAGCCGGGATGGGCGTCGCCGCGCAGGCGGTGGCGCCCATCCCGCCGGTGACCGACCACGCCGGCCCGACGGACGCCGGCCGGCGGCGGTCAGCACGGCCTCGACGATCCGCTCGTGCCGGTCCTGCGAGGATGTGTTCCGGGTCGACCGTGCCGCCGGGGTCCATACCGGCGCCGGCCGGGCCGGTGTCCGCACCTCCGCAGACAGGTTGTCGATGCGTCTTCATCCAGGCGAGACCGAGGCCGTTGGCTGGCGGGTGCTGCCTGTGCTCGACGCGGTCCGGCAGCTGCACGATGCGTCACCGGACGTCACCGGACGGCCGCGGGTGATCGCGATCGACGGCCGGGGCGGCGCCGGCAAGACGACCCTGGCCGAGCGGCTGCGCACGGCGGTGCCCAACTCCGCCATCGTGCACACCGACGACATCGCCTGGAACCACGCCTACTTCGACTGGGGCGCCGTGCTCGCCGAGAACATCCTGCGACCCCTGCACCGGGGTGCGGCGGTGGACTTCCGCCCGGCTGCCTGGATCGCCCACGACCGGCCCGGATCGATCACTGTCCCGGCCGGTGCCGACGTCATCTGGGTCGAGGGCACCGGCATCGTCCGCGACGAGCTCGCCCCGTGGTTGGACGCCTCGGTGTGGATGCAGGGTGACCTGGACGAGCAGGAGCGCCTGCTGGTCGTCCGCGACGGTGACTCCCCCGAGCAGCTGGAGCACGTGGCGAAGTGGCTGCTGGAGGAACTGCCGTTCCTGCTGCGGGAACAGCCGTGGGCCCGCGCCACCATGATCGTCGCCGGCCCGCCGCAGCTCGACCACGACCCGGACACCGAGCTGGTCGTCGCCCCGCCGACCACCTCCTAGCCTCGATCTCTCGTCCGTCCCACCGCGCGGGCCGATCTGTCAGACGACCGGCTGCTCCGCGGTCTGGTCGACGGTTTCGGCGAGGCGGCGGGCCAGGTAGCGGCGTTCGGCGTCGGTGCGGGCGTGGGTGAGGGCCTGCCGGTAGGCGGCCGCGGCCTCGGCCCGGTGGTCGAGCCGGCGCAGGAGGTCGGCTCGGGTGGCGGCGAGGAGGTGGTAGGTGGCCAGTTGCGGCGAGTCGGCGAGCAGGTCGAGGAGTTCGAGGCCGGCGGCGGGCCCGTCGGCCATGGCCACGGCGACCGCGTGGTTGAGGCGGATGACCGGGGTCGGGTTGAGGTCGATGAGGCGGGCGTAGAGGGTGGCGATCCGGGGCCAGTCGGTGGCGGAGGCGTCGGGGGCGAGAGCGTGGCAGGCGGCGATGGCGGCCTGGAGCTGGTAGGGGCCGGGGCAGCCGTGGGCCGCCGCGGTGTCCAGCAGGGCAAGGCCTTCGGCGCTGGCGGCGGCGTCCCAGCGCGATCTGTCCTGATCGGACAGTGCGACCAGGTCGCCGGCTTCGTCGATGCGGGCGGCGCACCGGGAGTGCTGCAGGAGCAGCAGGGACAGCAGGCCGAGGATCTCGGGTTCGTCCGGCATCAGCCGGGCGACCATGCGGGCCAGGTGGATGGCCTCCGCGCACAGGTCCGGCCGCAGCGGGTGCGGGCCGGACGTGGCCGCGTAGCCCTCGGTGAACAGCAGGTAGAGCACCCCGAGCACGCCGCCGATCCGTTCGGCCAGCAGGTGCGCGGGCGGCACCCGGTACGGGATGCCAGCAGCGCGGATCTTGCGCTTGGTGCGCACGATCCGTTGCGCCATCGCGGTTTCCGACACCAGGAAGGCGCGGGCGATCTCCGGCGTGGTCAGCCCGGCGAGGGTGCGGAGGGTGAGCGCCACCCGGCCCTCGAGCGGGAGGGCCGGGTGGCAGCAGGTGAAGATCAGCCGCAGCCGCTCGTCCGGGAACGGGTCGATCTCGCCGGCCCGGCTCTGCGCTGCCATGGTGGCGAGCTCCGGCAGCTTCGCCGCCTCGGTGGCCGACCGGCGCAGCACGTTCAACGCGTGGTTGCGGGCGGTCGTGGTCAGCCAGGCGCCGGGGTTGGCCGGGATGCCGTCGCGTGGCCAGCGCTCGGCCGCCCGCGCCACAGCTTCCTGCGCGCACTCCTCGGCGAGGTCCCAGTCACCGGTCATCCGGATCAGGTACGCCACGACCCGGCCCCACTCCAGCCGGAACGCCTGGGTCAGCGCGAGTGAGCTCAGCCCGTCCACACCGGCCTGACCTCGACCGAACCCCACCGGGCGGTCGGGTGCCGGGACGCGACCTCGATGGCCTCGTCCAGGTTGGCGCACTCCAGCAGGTCGTAGCCGAGGATCTGCTCGTACGTCTCAGCGAACGGGCCGTCGGACAGCAGCACCTGCCCGTCCCGCACCCGCACCGTCGTCGCGCTCCCCGCCGGCCCCAACTGATCGCCGGACCGGCGCACGCCGCGGGCGGTCATCTCCGCCGTCCACGCCCTCGCCGGGGCCATCTCCTCGTCCGACGGCTCCCGCCCCGGCTCGACCCCGCACACCAGCATCAGGTACCGCACCGCTCCGCTACCTCCTCGACGCGTCATGGTCGCACCACCTGCACCGGCGGCGAACCGCACCGATCGAGGGATCCGGCGGGCCCCCACACCACCGCCGGATCCCAGACCGCATCCACGTCGTCAGGAGACGACGAACACCTGGCCCACGGGCTCTCGCCAGCTTCCCTTGACGATGGTCAGCTCCACCAGCCAGAGGGCGTCCTCGGCCAGGTTGCCGCTCTTCCATGGACCCAGGTACGGGGCGTTGTGACCCGCGGTCGTCGCGGTGCGGCCGATGCTGGTGATCTTGCCTTCGACACCGCAGCTGTCGGTCGCGCCGTCGAACGCGATGAGCGCGTCGCCGGGATCGGTCACGCCGTCACCGTTGAGATCACTTCCCGGAGTCGGGTCCTGGTTCCAGTAGACCGTCCCGGCATAGAGGCCGGTCGGCGGATGGAAGAGATCAATGGCCACTTCCCCCGGCGGGACGGGAGGCGGCTCGAAAATGCGGCTCACGGTGCATGGATAGGGGTCGCCGAAAGCGGCCGACGGCACCACGGCAAGTGCCGTCGACAGCGCCACCGCCCCGACCAGAGCAATCAATATTCGTCGCATCATCGTCCCTTTCGGATCGGACATCTATCACCGGCGAGGCCAGCGTGACAGGAATCCGAGTTGCCAGATATTGGCGGTTTCGCCAACTACACCGCCGGCTGGCGCCCGCTACCGACGAGCCATTTCGTGACGGCGACGGCGGCTCCGACGCGGGAGGCCACGCCCAACTTGAGAATGATCCTGCTGACGTGCGCCCGGACCGTCCGTTCCGCGATCCCGAGTGCCCGGGCGATCTCCCGGTCCGTCATGTCCGCCGCGACGAGCAGCAGAACCTCCTGCTCGCGCCTGCTCAAGGTCGCGATGTCGGATGCCACGCGGCCTCCCCTCCGCCCGTGTCGTGACACCCCTACGACACGCGGGAAGCCCGCCGTTCGACACCCGCGGTCGAAACGACCGGCAGGCTGGTCCGGGTCGGTCGGGGCCGACCCGGACCAGCGGCCGTTAGCTGAGGTCGAAGCGGTCGAGGGTCATGGTCTTGTTCCAGGCGGCGATGAAGTCGTGCAGGAACCGGTCGGCTCCGTCGCTGGCGGCGTACACCTCGGCGATGGCGCGGAGTTGGGAGTGCGAGCCGAAGACGAGGTCGACGGCGGTGGCGGTCCAGTTGAGCTTCCCGGTGCCGCGGTCCCGGCCTTCGTAGACGTTCTCCGCCGCCGCCGCCTTCCATTCGGTGTCTGTGTCGAGCAGGTTGACGAAGAAGTCGTTGGTCAGCGTTCCGGGCCGGTCGGTGAGGACGCCGTGCGGCGTCTGGCCGGCGTTCGCGTCCAGCGCCCGCAGGCCGCCGATCAGGGCCGTCATCTCGGGAGCGCTGAGGTTCAGCAGGTAGGCACGCTCGAGCAGCAGTGTCTCGGGTGGGAGCTTCTGGCCGGGCTGGAGGTAGTTGCGGAAGCCGTCGGCGACGGGTTCGAGGACGGCGAACGACTCGACGTCGGTCTGCTCCTGCGCGGCGTCGGTACGGCCCGGCGCGAACGGCACGCTGATCTCGGCCCCGGCGGCCTGTGCCGCCTGCTCGACCGCGGCACACCCGGCGAGCACGATCAGGTCGGCGAGGGAGAGCTTCTTCCCGCCGGTCTGGGCGGCGTTGAACTCCTGCTGGATCCGCTCGAGCACCGGCAGCACCGTGGCCAGCTCGGCGGGTTCGTTGACGGCCCAGCTCCGCTGCGGTTCGAGGCGCAGGCGGGCGCCGTTGGCGCCGCCGCGCTTGTCGGTGCCGCGGAAGCTGGCGGCCGACGCCCAGGCGGTGCGGACCAGCTGGGAGATCGACAGGCCCGAGGCGAGCACCGTGGCCTTGACGGCGGCGATGTCGGCGTCGTCGACCAGCTCGTGGTCGACCGCCGGGACCGGGTCCTGCCAGAGCTGCGGCTCGGGCACCCACGGGCCGAGGTAGCGCGAGACCGGCCCCATGTCCCGGTGCAGCAGCTTGTACCAGGCCTTGGCGAACGCCAGCGCGAACTCGTCCGGGTGCTCGAAGAAGCGCCGGGAGATCGGACCGTAGACCGGGTCCAACCGCAGCGACAGGTCGGTGGTCAGCATCGTCGGCGGGCGCCGGTCGGCCGGGTCGGCTGGCCCGGGGATGGTGCCGGCCCCGGCCCCGTCCTTCGGCTGCCACTGCCACGCCCCGGCCGGGCTCTTGGTCAGCTCCCACTCGTAGCCGAACAGGTTCTCGAAGAACCGGTTCGACCATGCCGTCGGGGTGGCGGTCCAGACGACCTCCAGACCGCTGGTGATGGCGTCGGCGCCCTTGCCGGTGCCGTACGTGCTCTTCCAGCCCAGGCCCTGCTCCTCGAGCGGGGCCGCTTCCGGCTCCGGGCCGACGTACTCGGCCGGGCCGGCGCCGTGGGTCTTGCCGAAGGTGTGGCCGCCGGCGATGAGCGCGACCGTCTCCTCGTCGTTCATCGCCATCCGGCGGAAGGTCTCACGGATGTCCCGCGCCGCCTTCAGCGGGTCGGGCTCGCCGTTCGGGCCCTCCGGGTTCACGTAGATCAGGCCCATCTGCACGGCGCCGAGCGGGCCGGCGAGCTGCCGGTCGCCGCTGTAGCGCTGGTCGCCGAGCCAGGCGTCCTCCGAGCCCCAGAAGATCTCGTCGGCCTCCCAGATGTCCGCGCGCCCGAAGCCGAAGCCGAAGGTCGGTAAGCCCATCGATTCCAGCGCGCAGTTGCCGGCGAAGACCAGCAGGTCGGCCCAGGAGATCTGCTGGCCGTACTTCTGCTTGACCGGCCACAGCAGCCGGCGCGCCTTGTCGAGGTTGCCGTTGTCCGGCCAGCTGTTGAGGGGGGCGAAGCGCTGCGCGCCGGTGCCGCCGCCGCCGCGGCCGTCCTCGATGCGGTACGTGCCGGCCGCATGCCAGCTCAGCCGGATGAACAGCGGGCCGTAGTGGCCGTAGTCGGCCGGCCACCAGTCCTGGGACGTGGTCATGACCTCGAACACGTCCCGTTTCAGCGCCTCGACGTCGACGTTCTTGAACTGGTCGGGGTAGCGGAAGCCCTCGCCGAGCGGGTTGGACCGGGGTGAGTGCCGGTGCAGCACCTGCAGATCGAGCTGGTTCGGCCACCAGTCCTGGTTGGTCTGCGGCCGGTGCCGGGCCGGGGTCGGGCTCGGGATCGCCGGGTTCTCGCTCTCAGACACGTCGTTGTCTCCTGTCCGCGGGGTTGGCGTCATCTGAAGGATTTGGGGCGCATGCGGCGGGGTGGCCTGAGGGCCGCTCGGGTCAGCCGGGCAATCCGCGACCGGCGGTCTCGGCGCAATTGGGGCACCGGCCCCAGTAGATGACCTCGGCCTCGCCGATCTCGTAGCCGGCGTCGTCCGCCGCGGTCAGGCACGGAGCGCGGCCGACCGCGCAGTCCACGTCGGCGATGGCGCCGCAGGTCCGGCAGACGGCGTGGTGGTGGTTGTCGTCGGTCTGCGGTTCGTAGCGGGCGACGGAACCCATCGGCTGGAATCTCCGCAGCAGGCCCGCGTCGGTCAGCGCCCGGAGCACGTCGTAGACGGCCTGGTGGGAGACCACGCCGAGGTCCTGCCGGACCAGGCCGATGATCGACTCGGTGTCGGCGTGCGGGTGCGCGTGCACCGCGGCCAGCACCGCGAGCCGGGGTCTGGTCACCCGCCGGCCATTGTCGCGCAGCATGCGCTGGAATTCCGCCTCAGTCGGCACGGCGCGAGTCTGGAACACAATCTGGAATCAATCAGTATTACGGCTAATACAGCCCACGGTGCCGTTGCTCACACCGCTGAATATGCGACCCGATATGTATTGCCCGCTGCTTAATCAGCGCTCATTGACGGAGTTGTGCGGTCCGGGACAATTGACGTGCTGTCGATACGACAGGGCGTTCATATCCAGTTCTGCGTTGCGTCGAAACGAGGCGGGGCCGGCCGCCCGCAGGCGGCCGGCCCCAGGATCGGTCAGACGCCCCAGGGGTTGGGGAAGTCGCCGTCGGTCCAGCCGTGGCCGTCGCCACCGGTGGCACCGCTCTCGATCCAGCCGTGTCCGTCGGGCAGTGCGCTGGTCTCCCACGGGTTGCTGCCGACCCACGGGTAGCCGTCGCCGGTGCCGGTGACCCGGGTGCCGTCCGGCGCCGGGCTGTCCGGTCCGGCGGCCAGCGCCGGTGTCGCGGCGAGCGTGACGAAGCCACCGATCAGCGCGACGGCGGCGGCCCTGCGGATCGCCCTGCTGCCTTCGTTCGGCATGTTGTATCTCCTGTCCCACAATGGCGGCCCGGCCGGCCGCCGGCACCGACAGCCGACCACCGCGCCCTGTCACAACCGCTTCAGTTCGGTTTCAGAACCGCGCGCCCCGGGGGCGGTCTTGGATCGCGGGTCGAGCAGTGCACCTGCGTCGGGCGGTGCGGCTTGTCAGCTGGCAGCGGGTGGCTGGGCCTGGCGGCGTACCGGGCGCCGGTCGTCCGGCCGTTGTCACCGGCGCCGGGTGGGCCGGCGGTGGGTAGCATCGGTGCGCGGGCTCGGAGCGGGCCCGGTGGCGGAGGTGGGTCATGACGCCGGGGCGGGCGGGAGCGCGAACGGCCGCGGTATTCGGCCCGATCCTGCTCGGTGTGGCCCTGATGTCGTGGGCGGCGTCGGCGTTGTGGGCGCCGGCCGGGTCGGGATGGGCGCTTCCGGTCGCCGGCGCGGTGCTCGCCGTCGCGGTGGTCACCTGCGCGCGGCGCGGCGCGGCCGTTGTCGCGATCGTGCCGGGCGTGTTCGCCGCCCCGGCTGTCCGGTCGGTCAGCCAGCCGGTGCTGGCGCGGCAGTGCGATCCGGCCGCGCCCGGCCGGCCGCGGCCCCGAGCCCCGGGCCGGGCCGCCGGCACTCGCCCCGCCTGACCAGGCCGGCCCGCCGGTCGGCCGAGAGCCGCCCGGATCCGGCACCGTCCACATGCGACGGTCAGGTTCCCGGGATGCTGCTCTGGTCGGTCCGGACGCGGGTGCCGGCACTGCCGCCTGCCCGCCCCGTCCCCGTTCCGGAGGTACTTCCATGTCGCTCTACACACTGCTCGACCCGCTGGTCCGCGTCGGCTATTGGACGCTGAGCGGGATCGCCGGGGTGCTGCCCGGCCCGACCGGCGGCACCGCACTGGCGATCTCCATCGCGCTGCTCACCGTCGTGGTGCGGGCCGGCCTGGTCCCGGCGGCGCTTGCCGCGCAGCGGGCCGGGCGGGCGCAGGCCGCGCTCGCGCCGGAACTGGCCAGGCTGCGCCGCCGGTACGGCCGCGACCGCGCCACCCTGGCCGCGCAGACCGCCGCGGCGTACCGCCAGGCCGGGGTCAGCCCGTTCGCCGGGCTGCGGCCGGCGTTGGTGCAACTGGTCGCGCTCAGCACGGTGTACCGGATCATCGTGGTGCCCACGATCGCCGGCCAGCCCAACGCGATCCTCGACGCGACGGTCCTCGGCGCACCACTGGCCGGGCACTGGCCGGCGGTGCTCAGCACCGCCGGCCTGATCAGCGCACCGGCCGCCGCGTTCGGCGTGCTGCTGCTGGCGCTGCTTGCGGTGGCCTGGTTCTCCGCCCGGCAGACCGCTCGGCAGGTCGCCGCCGCCGGCCCGGCCGGCGGGCCCGGACAGCCCGGCTCCGGCGCCGTCCGCCGGCTGGTCCGCCTGCTGCCGTACGGGACCGTCGCGTTCGCGGCGATCGCCCCGGTCGCCGTCGGCTGCTACCTGCTCACCACGACAACCTGGACGCTCGCCGAACGGGCGGTGCTGCCACACCTCGGCTGATGCTCCAGTCAGCCGGGGTGGGCTGTCGTGGTGGGCCGGGCGTGCCGGTCGAGCCAGTCGTGTAGCACCCGGTAGAACCGCGCGGGTTCGTCCAGCCAGGGGAAATGTCCGCTCTCGGCGAGTTCGATGACCTGCGCGCCGGGGATCCTGCGGGCGATTCGGTGGGACTGCGCCGGTGCGCAGACCGGGTCCTGCCGGCCGACGAGCAGCAGCGTCGGCGCGGCTATCCGGTCGAGCCGGTCGATGGCGCTCCAGGTGTTCAGCAGCGCCGCGGTCGCGCGGAAGGTGGCTACGTCGTACACCGCGTGCTGTAGCCGCGCGGTGAGCGCGGCCGGGTCGTGCCGGTGCAGGTAGTACGGCAGCAGCGAACTCGTCATGGCGGCGAACGTGTCGTCGGTGGCCGGCCCGGACACCATCGCGCGCACGATCGCCGTGACCTCCGCCGGCGGGGGTGGCCCTTGCTCGTCGTCGGGTCGGTCGGACGTGCCGAGCCGCCCGGCGGTGGTGGCGACGAGCACCAGCCCGGCCACCAGTTCCGGGTGCCGTAGGGCGAGCTCCTGGGCGACGAACCCGCCGAAGGAGTGCCCGAGCACGAGCGTCCGTTCGACGCCGAGGTGCCCGGCCAGCGCGGCGGCATCGTCGGCCAGCTGTGCCATCGTGAGCGTGGACAGCGGCGGGCGGCCGGAGCGGCCGGTGCCGCGCTGGTCGACCTGGATGAGCCGGAGCCGATCGCCGAGCGGGTCGAGGGTGCGCAGCAAGGTCTGGTCGGTGCCCATGCCCCCGTTCAGCATCAGGCACGCCGGCCCCTGCCCCACCTCCTGGTACGACAGCGTTGTCCCGTTGACCGTTGCGATCATCCGAACCACCACTCCTGGGCGGCACACACTCCGCCCTCGATATCGGTCAGCGCGGCAGTGTCCGGCGCCAAATCGGCGCGCCGGATCCAGCCTACCTTCGCGCGGTCCGCGACATACCGCTAGGTAGGTTTGCACATACCGCTTGGTTGGTTTATTGTTTCTCGCATGCCACCGCGACCTCATGCCACCGCCGAGATGGTGCCGGCCACCGCCAAGGGGGAGGCCACCCGGGCCTTCCTGCTGCGAACGGCCGCCCAGGTGTTCGCCGAGCGCGGCTACACGGGCACCGCGCAGCGGGATCTGATCGCCGCCAGTGGGCTCACCAAGGGCGCGTTCTACTTCTACTTCGAGTCCAAGGCCGCGCTGGGCCTGGCGGTGCTGCGCGACCAGCAGGATCGGTGGTTCCGCCAGGTGAGCGAGCGGGTCCTTGCGGCGGGCGCGCCGGCCCAGCAGTTCGCGGCCCTGCTGCCCACCATGATGGAGCTGCTCAACACCGACCCGAGCGCATGGAGCATCACCCGGCTGACCAAGGACATGTCCGCGGATCCGGCGACCGCCGAGGAGGCGGGCAAGCCGATGGCCGACTGGGTGGAGTTCGTCGCCGACATCGTCCGCCGCGGGCAGGCCAGTGGCGAGCTGCGCGCGGATCTCGACCCGCACCACATCGCGGTCGCGCTCGTGGGCGCGTTCGACGGTCTCAAGACCCTCACCGACGTACTGGACCCGGGTACGCAGGCCCCGGGCGTCTTCACGGAGCGGGCACAGGTCCTGCTCAGCCTCTTCGAGGACGGCCTGCTGGCCCGGCCCGCCGCCGACTGAACACCGCGCCGCCCGTTCCCTGCCATCAGTCTGCCCTCAGAACAAACCAACCGGTATGTTTAAAGGAGCTGTCATGAAGTTCTCGGGACAAACCGCCCTGGTCACCGGCGCATCCACCGGCATCGGGTCGGTATTCGCTCGCACGCTTGCCGCCCAGGGGGCGCACCTCATCCTGGTGGCCCGCAGCGAGGCCAAGCTGGCGGCGCTCGCCGCCGACATCACCGCGGCGCACGGGGTCCGGGTCGACGTGCTGCCCGTCGACCTGTCCGTCCCCGAAGCCGCGGACCGGGTCGCGGCCGAGGTGGCGGCGCGCGGCCGTACCGTCGACGTGCTGGTCAACAACGCCGGCTTCGCCACCCACGGTGACGTCGACGCGGCCGACCTGCCGCGGCTACGGGAGCAGGTCCAGCTCAACGTGGCCGCGGTGCTGGACCTGACGGCCCGGTTCCTGCCGGCGATGACGGCCCGGGGCAGCGGCACGATCATCAACGTCGCCAGCACGGTGGCGTTCCAGCCGATCCCGCACATGGCCGTGTACGCGGCGACCAAGTCGTTCGTGCTGTCGTTCACCGAAGCGCTGTGGGCCGAGGCCAAGCCGCACGGCGTCAAGGTCATCGCCGTCTCACCCGGGGCGACCGAAACCCCGTTCTTCGAGGTTGTCGGCGCCAAGGAGGCGTCGTTCGGCAAGCGCCGCACACCGGAGCAGGTCGTCGCCACCACCCTGCGCGGCCTGCGCCGGGGCCGTCCCTCGGTCGTCGACGGGCGCGCCAACGCGATGCTCGCCCGGGTCACCGGGTTCCTGCCGCGCCGCGCCGTCATCAGCATCGCCGAGCGCACCGTCCGCCCGCGCGACTAGCCGGACCCACCCCACCCCGCCGAAGGAGCCCATCGTGACAACCACCCTCGCCGCCGTCGCCCAGTCAGCGGCCACTCCCGTACGGAAACCCCGGACCGCCGGCGCCTGCCCCGCGGCCCCACGGCGGGCGCCGGAGCGACCCACCCTGGCCGGCCAGGGTGGGTCGGTCACCGTTTCGATCACTGCCAGTCGTGGTCTGCGGTGAGCGCGTCGAGCGGTGCCAGCGGCACGAGGTCTTCGGCCTTCCTCGCCAGTGCGGGGTCGATGGTGACCAGTGCGTCGGCCTGCAGCTTGGCGACGGCGAGGTACTCCGCGTCGTAGGTCGTCTCCCAGCCCTGCTCGCGCGCGATCGTCCAGGCGGTACGGCGCGACACGCGATCACCGAGTAGTCGCATCTTCAGCTCGGTGAGGCGTTCATGCTGCTTCAG
This sequence comes from uncultured Actinomycetota bacterium, assembly GCA_963714145.1. GTDB lineage: Bacteria > Actinomycetota > Actinomycetes > Mycobacteriales > CADCTP01 > JBBWZH01. The sequence goes on from OY970235.1 coordinate 8,608,561, forward strand.
CGCCAGATCGTCGGTGAGGGCACCGCTTCGCACGGCCTGCAGAAGCAGGGTCAGCGCCTGGGAGCGGATGAGGTTCGGGGCGACGAGCTGATGCCTCGGACTGACCCGGACCTCGTTGCCGACCAGGTGCAGGAGCGTAGGCGCGTCGATCACGTAGCGGGCCACGCCGACACCCTAGGGGCCCGCCGGCAGCGGGCGTCCCCGCCCAGCGCACGCCAACGCGACAGCCAGGCCCAGCACGACCTTGCCCGGATCGCCGACGGCCGCCGCCGCGCACAACCCCGGTCCGGGCCCGCCGCCCGGTCAGCACCCGCCCAACCAGCGTGCGACTCCACTCCCTTACCGGGCCTATCAACGCGAAGCCGCGAATACAACCCGCTGCCCCGACGCGCCTGGAAAGGGCTCCTCGACCTGGCCCGATACGACCGTCGGCAAGTCCTGTCGTCCCAGCTCAGGGGCACTGTCAGGTCGAGACCCACGCGCCGCGAGGAAAGCGGTCGGTTAAAGAGATCAAGTTCAGCACACTGGATGTACCCGACCTAGTGAACTTGCTCGTCCGGCGGCCGGTGTCCTGCTAAACTCTCGATGCTGCTAATTGACCGAAGATGCCATCCGAAAGATGACAGAGGTCGTCGACGGGTCGTCAGACGAGCCAGTTGAATTGTGGCCGGATTGGTCGATGGAGCCTCGGTGCACCCCTCAGTGAACGCGGGCGAGTCGCCGGCAGCGTCCTGAGTCGCGGGCGTCGGTGGCCAGCTGTGCATACATGTTCTCAGCTGCTGTCCAACTCGTGGCTAGCCGGCCGGATCGCGGCCGGTCTATGCCCAGGCGAGGACGAGGGAGAGGCGCAGTGGCGGCGGAGGAGATCAGCGCTGAGGTAGTTTCAAATTTTCTGCTGGACTCACTCATGGAACAGGCGCAGCCAAAATCCTTCGGCACCGCCGCCATGCGCATGATCCTTCGGCCTGAACTGGCCGGACGTCGGGTAAAGATACGACCGCGGGGAAGCCTGCTGACGGCGGAACTGGTCGAGGAAATACCAGGAAGCTTTCTCGCCGGGGCAAGCCGCGGCGCCTGGCGCCTGTTGCAGGGCTACGCATGTGGCGAGTGGAGCTCCGACGACCTGTATCAGCTTCTCCTGGTGCTGTTCCGGACGGAGCATCAGCTGAGAAAGATCGCCAGCCCGCTCCTTGCGGTTGACTCGATGCGGGCCGTGGTCAGACTGGCGGTCAAACCTCAGGACTACGTCAACATCGTCGCCCATTACGACCTACCGCTGGAGATATTCGAAGCCAGCTTGGGCTCGACCATGGCGTACAGCGCAGCACGTACGTCCGGCAATCCGGACAAGATGGAAGCCGCCTATGACGACACCTATCGGCAGATACTGTCGAAGCTGAAGCTGCCCGGGACAAGATCTAGAATTCTCGACCTCGGCGCCGGCTGGGGTGCCTTCGCCGAATACGTGCTACGTGAGTCGACGCACACCGTTTCCACCGTCACATTGTCGGCCCGGCAACGGTCCTACATCGAGGCTCGCCTCGCCGCCTTCGGAACAGACCGGTTCAGCGCCGTGTGCGGCGACTTCAGAGCTCCGGCGAGCCTTCCCCGGCATGCGGATGCGGTGGTGATGATTGAATCCATCGAGCATCTTCACCCCCTTGATCGACGGAGTTTTCTTCGACTCCTGCGTGGGCTGTACCCCACCGCGGTCATCTTCCTGCAGTTCACCGTCGTGCAGGGTTGGAACCGGCTACAGCGACTTGGCCGCGAAGCGCCCGTCACCTCGATGATATTTCCCGGCCCGGGCGAGATACCCGCGTTGCGCGAGGTGGCATTCGACGCCGGACGCGCTGGGTACCGGGTCACCTACGCGGCCGAACTCACCGCGGAGTATCACTCGATAGTTCTACGCTGGGCCGCTGACTTCAAAAGAGCGATGCCCGAGCTCGCCCGGCGCTATCCCGATCCGCTACTTCGAGCTTGGGAGTTCTACCTGGTCGGGATGGCCGCCGCGTTCGCGACGGACACGCTGGCCAGCCATCAGTTGGTGCTGGAACCCTGATACGGATCGGCGCGGTCCAGTCGAGCTGACTATTGTGGACATTCCTGGTGCCGGCGGCCCGATCAGTCCCACTCGGCCAGCGCGTCCACCCGGGGCGTTTCCCTGGCCTGCCGGGCCCATTCGGCCCGCTGGAGCAGATCGCGGACGAGCCGTCGCCGGCGACCGAAGCGCAACGCGCCCAGAGTCTCGGCCGGGCGGGTCACCGCGGGTGCCAGTACTGCTTCCATGATTCGTCCTCTCCGGCCGCGATCACCGTCACCGCGGACTCCGTCGGTTCTGGCGCACTTTCCGGGCCCGGTTCCCGTTCCTGTTCGCCGGGCCGGTCCGTTCTCCGTGCCATTCAATACGGCCCGGCGGAATCGTCGGTTCGATCGGCCCGCGGGCCGCCCGGCACAGACCACCTCAGCGGGCCGCGGTTATCGGTGGGCGTGGGCGAGTCGGTGGAGCAGGGCCAGGTCGTGCCGGTCGATGGGGCGGGGCGGGTAGCCGGTGTGGAAGCGGATCTGCTGGTCGATCGACAGGCAGGGGATCGGCTGCCGGTTCAGTTGACCGGTGGTCAGGGAGCCGACCGGGTAGTCGAACCAGCCGCCGTCCAGGTCGTGCTGGCGGCCGTGGCCGGTGCCGTCGAAGGCGACCGGGTGCAGGTCGACCCAGCCGACGCCGGCCCGGCCGAGTTCGACCCGCACCGGCCGCCAGTCGGTCTGGACCCGGTAGCCGAGCCGGGTCAGCGCGGCCAGCGCGGCCGGCTCGCCGCCGGCGTCGATGGCCAGGTCCAGGTCCCGGTGCGCCCGGGTCTGGCGACCGACCAGGGCATCGACCCCCCACCCGCCGGCGACCCACGCCGGGCACCCCCGGTCGGCCAGCGCCGCCAACACCTCCACCACCGCGGCGAACTCCACCCGACCATCACACCGCGGCACCGCACCGCCGGACATCCGATTTCAGCCGCGGTTGGCGGCGGTGGCGGTGGACGGCAAGACCAGCCGCGGCGCGGGGACGGGACCCGGGCGCACCTGCTCGGCGTTCACGCAGGCCAGGCCGCCGGGCCGGATGATCGTCGGGCCGAACGCGCGGTGAATCCGCCGGAAGGTGCTGCCAGCCCCGCAGACCGGCCGGATCTGCCTGCGGCGGTGTGAGATGTAGGCGCCGTCACGAGGGGCCGCCACGAACACCTGCCGGCCGCGGGCGGCACGCTGCCCGTGTCTACGCGGGCAGTACTCCTACCCAGGCGGGCTAGCTGCTCGGCCTCCCGACGCTGAGAAGGAAGATCCGTGAAACGACGTTCGTTGGGCCTCGGCTTAGCCGCGACCCTCGCCACGGCTGCCCTGGTGGCCGCCGTGCAGTCGGGGGGTGCCACTGGAGCCGGTGCCGCGCCGGCGGGTGGCGCGCCGGCCGCGGTTGCCGGGTACAAGATCGCCGCTGGGCCCGGCGGCACGGTGGTCCGCACCCCGCTGGCGGTGCCTGTCACGGTGACCGACGGTGCCATCCTTGCCGTGAAGCCGGGTAGCTCCGGTGCACCGGCGAGCACCGGGTCGAAGCTCGCGCCGAAGCTGGCCGCGGCGCTGAAGGATCCGGCGGCCAGCAAGACGCAGCGGGTCGTCGTGAGCTTCCAGAACGACGTGAAGATCCCGCCGTTCCCCGTCCTCGACCTGGCGCAGTCGCGGACCTCGGTGGCCAACAAGGCCGTCCAGGCCCGCGCCGACACGCTGATCAGCGGCATCGCGACCGCGCGCCGCGCCGGCTACCAGGCGATCAGCTCCGACCTGGCGAAGCTGGGCGTCACGACGGTGGAGACGTTCTGGCTGATCAAGGGCATGGTGGTGGACGCGCCGCTGTCGGCGCTGCCGAGCATCGCGCAGCGGGCCGACGTGACCTCCGTCGAGCCGGTCGATGCCGGCCAGCCGGCGCGGCTGTCGTCCGCCGCCGCTGGCGCTACCACCGCGGCCGTCCCCCCGACCCAGGCCGACGCGCGGGCGTTCATGGGAACCGACCCGTTCTTCAATCTCGGGCAGACCACCGGCTTTGTCGGGGTGCTCAGCGGCGGCGTGCGGGCCAGTCACGTTCTGTTCAACAACCCGTCGAAGGCGTGGTTCACCGAAGACCTCGGCAACCCGGCGAACCCGGACCCGAGCGACTGCATCGAGGGCACCGCTCGGATCGCCGCGATCACCGGCAACGGCAATCTCGGCGATGCCGCGCGCGGGGTCACCGGCATCACCACGGACAGCTTCAAGATCCAGACGACCACCCCGGGTATCGGCTGCACCGGCGTCTCCACGAGCGCCGTCGTCAACGGCTTCCAGCGGGCCGTACAGGTGGGCGATCGGGTGATCCTGGCCGACGTGTCGGCGCCCGGGTCGGACACCGGTGTGCTCGCGGTGGCCGCGGACGCGGCATTCGACGCGGGTGCCGTGGTCGTCGCGCCGGTGGGCGATTTCGACCCGGGCCAGACCCCACCGGACGGGGTGTCAGCTCCGGCGGTCGCGCAGAAGGTACTCGGTGTCGGCGAGGTGGACCTGACGGCACCGACCACCCAGTCCCCGAACCAGGAGCACGGACCTGCCCCGGACGGCCGAACCAAGCCCGACGTCCTCGGGCCGATGAACCTCGTCTGCGCCACCAGGCTCAGTGACACTGCCACCAGGCCCGGATGCGGCGGCAGTTACCAGGCCGCGGCCGAGATCACCGGCGCCGCCGCACTGGTCCGCAACATGCTCCGGGGCAACAGTTCCGAGCTGAACCCCGGGCTTGTCTACGCCTACCTGATCGCTCGGGGACGGGGCGGCAGCGCGGGCAACAACGTCAACGGCGCCGGCCCGGTCAAGCTGCCGATCCCGGCCCAGAGCCTGAGCTGGACCGGCCAGACCAGCGTCGGCAACCTCCAATCGGTCGACATCCCGCTGCCGTTCCCAGCCACCACCCGCACCGACACCCCGGTGAACGTCGCGATCTGGTGGCCCGAGGCACCCGCCGCGCACAACGACATCGACCTGGCGCTGATCGACCCCAACGGCGCGGTGTTCGCGCAGAGCACCTCCGGCCGCGGCGTGTTCGAGAAGGTGTCCGTGCCCGGCCTGCGCACCCCCGGCACGTGGAAGATCCGGCTCACCGGCTTCAACGTGCCGACCGGCCCGCAGTTGGTCAACATCGCCGCTACCCAGGACCTCTAGTAGCGGCTGGCAGCGACAACCCACTGCGGTGGCGGCCATCCCCGGCCGCCACCGCAGTGCCGGCGCCAGGTCGGGCGTCCGATCCGGCTGGCAGCGCCCTGCCGCTCCATCGGGTCAGACTTTCCCGCAGGGCCGGCAACTGATCCACCCCGATCGAGTAGAACACCTGCCGGCCCGTGATCACGCCCAGCCCGTTCGTCTCCAGCCAGAAGAAGTCAGGGTCGGGCGCGAGCGGCGGCTCATCGGTCGCGGGACCGAGCCGGGCCCGGCTCGCATCCGTCCGCGGACGGAGATCGGATCCGATCCCGGGGGCGATCCGGGATGAGGCCGGCACGGTGGAAGGTCGATGGCGACACCGAACCACCACACCGGGAGGATCCGATGACGACAACCACCACCGGCCGCACCCCCGCCGTCGCGTCGGCCGAATGCGCCCGGCAACGACGCCGGACCCGTGCCCTCGCGGTCGTGGCCGCCACCGGGGCGACGTTCACCGTGTGGACGATCGCGCACCAGGTCGCCGGCGCCGTCCTGATCGTCGACACCGGCTCCGGCCGCACCACCGTGACACCGGCCGCCGTGGCGGTCGCGACGGTCCTCGCCGGACTGGCGGCCTGGGGGGTGCTGGCCCTGCTCGAACGCCGCACCCGGCGGGCCGCGACAGTCTGGTCCGCGACGGCGTCCGCCGCCCTGCTGACCTCGCTGCTCGGCCCGATCGGCTCGGCCGTGGACGCCAGCGCGGCCGTCGCGCTGGTCGCGATGCACCTTGCCGCCGGCGCCGTAGTCATCCCGATCATGGCCCGCAGCTCCGTCCAGTGCCGCCGGGCCACCTGACCCACCGCCCGGCCGTTGCCGCCAGGTCACCCGACCGGCGGCAACGGCGCTTCGCTACCGGCCGGGCGGGCCGGTGCAGGTTCGGCCGGGCGCGACCGGGTTGGGCCGCCCACCCGGCGAAGGTCGACAGCGCCGTCAGGCGTCCAGCCAGTGTTGCGGAGCGGGCAGGAGTTGCTCGAGCTCGTCCCACAGGTCCTCGGGCAGCGCGGCCTGGGTGGCCGCCAGCGTGCGGTCGAGGGTGCGCAGCTGGGTCAGGCCGACGATGGTGGTGCTGATCCGGCTGTCGCGCAGCGACCACTGCAACGCCGCGGTGGTGAGGTCGGTGCCGTGCCGGGTGCACACCTGTGCCATTCGGGTGATCGCGTCCAGGGTGGCCGGTGCTGCCGGCCGGTACCCGTAGCTGGTCAGCCCGGCGTCCGGCCGGGCCAGGATCCCACCGCCGTGCACGGCGGCGTTGACCACCGCGGCGCCGCCGCCCAGCGCCTGCTCGATGAGCGGCCCGGCGCTGCGGTCGACCAGGGTCCACCGGTTGTGGATCAGTACGACCTCGAAGACGCCGAGATCGACGTAACGGGTCATCTCGCGCACGTCGCCGCCGGCCAGGCCGATGTGCCCGACCGTGCCCGCCTCCCGCAGCCCGACCAGCGCGTCCACGGCGCCGCCGGGGGCGGTCATCGTCGCGAAGTCGTGGGACTCGGGGTCGTGCAGGTACACCAGCGGCAGCGGGGAGATGCCCAGCCGCTGGATGCTCTCGGCCACCGAGCGGCGTACCCGGTCGCCGGAGTAGTCGGCGCCGTCCGGGTCGACCTTGGTGGCGATGACCACGTCGGCGGGTAGCCCGCCGCAGGCGGCGACACCGGCCGCGATGCGCCGCTCGCTCTGCCCGCCGCCGTAGCCGTTCGCGGTGTCGATCATGCGGATCGGGCTGTTCAGCACGGCCTTGACCAGCTCGACCGCCGGGTCGGCGGCCGTCCCGGGCCCAGCCGTCGCGGGCAGGTTGCCCAGCGGGCCGCCGCCCAGGCACACCGCGCTGACCCGCAGCCCGGTCGCCCCGAGCTCGCGCATCCACCGATCGCCCAGCCAGTCGCGCACCCGGCCCCCTTCTCCCGCACTCGGTCCGGAGCACATCCTCCCAGCAACCGCGGCGGGCGGGCGTAGCGCGGTGACGGCGGGATGGCCAGCGCGTGCACCCGGCCGGTCCGGCCCCGTCCAGGACCCCTCGGGTCGGAGCGGGCCGCGATCACCGGTCGCAACGGGCCAGGTGTGGGCGGTGACGGGGCCGGCCGGCGGTCCGGTTCGGCGCTGTCGGTCCGTCCCGGCTGGCTATGCTCGCCGCCATTGGGGCGACCCGTCGAGGCAGGGGACATGCAGGCCAGCAGGTGGCGGGATCGGCGGGAGCCGGACTCCCGGAAGCGGCACGGCTCCGGCCAGCGACCACCCGTGGTGGCCGGCCTGGTCGACACCCGGCCGCTGGCTCGGGGCGGGTACGGCCTGGTCTTCCGCGCCTGGCAGGTCGGGCTGGCCCGGGAGGTCGCGCTCAAGGTGGACAGCCGGGTGCTGGCCGAGGAGCGGGACCGGCGGCGGTTCCTGCGCGAGGCCGGCGCCGCGGGCCGGCTGTCCTCGCACGGCCACATCGTCCCGGTGTACGACGCCGGCGTGGCCGACGACGGCCGGCCGTACCTGGTGATGGAGCTGTGCCCGGGCGGTTCGCTGGCCGACCGGGTACGCCGGCACGGCCCGATGCCGCCGGACGAGGTCCGCAACATCGGGCGGGGGATCGCCGACGCGCTGGCCACCGCGCACGCGATCGGCATCCTGCACCGCGACGTCAAGCCGGGCAACATCCTCATCGACGAGTACGGGGTCGCCAAGCTCGCCGACTTCGGCCTCGCCGCGGCCCTCGACGCGAGTGGCGACTCCACCGCGACCCGGGACGCATTGACCCCGGCCTTCGCCCCGCCCGAGGCGTTCGCGTTCGCCCGCCCCAGCGCGCCGGGCGACGTGTACGGGCTGGCGGCCACCCTCTACACGCTGCTCGCCGGCTACCCGCCGCGGATGCTGTCCTGGCCACCGGAGTCGCTGGCGGAACTGACCGCCGGCCTGCGCAGCCCGATCGCGCCGGTACCCGGCGTGCACCCGGACCTGCTCGCCGTGCTGGAGGCCGCGCTGCACCCCGAGCCGGAGCACCGCACCCAGACGGCCGCGGCGCTGCGGGACGCCCTGGCGGCGGTACCGGCCGCCGCCGACGCCCCGGCGGACACCCGCGGCCGGCACCCCGGTGCCGCCGAACCGACCGGGCCTACCGCACGGCTCGCCGCCGCCCCGACCGGCTCCACCGCACGGCTCGCTACCGCCGCCCCGACCAGCCCCACCGCATGGCTCGCCGCCTCGACCGGCCCCACCGCCCCGGTCAACGTCACGGCCCGGGCGGACCAGCCGCCGCCCGCCGCCCGGTCCGGCCGCCGGCGGTTCGGCGGCTCCCGCGGGCGGGTCGTCGCGATGGTCGTCGCGCCGGTACTGGTGATCGCGGCCGCGGTCGGCGTGACGTTGCAGCACCGCGGGTCGCGTACCGGCGGCGGCCCGCTGGCCGGGTCCGCCACGGTGACACAGACGCCGTCGCCGACCCCGTCCGTGGCCGCCGGCCTGCCCGCCGCGCTCGTGGTGTGTGGGCGATCCACCGGCGGCGCGCTGTGCCCGGCGATCCCCCTCTGCTGGGGTGACCTGGTCGACGACGGCGACCGCCGGGCCGAGATCGCCACCACCAGCTGCAGCACATCGCACCGCTGGGAGGCGTACGCGGCGGGCCGGCTGCCCGCCGACGCCGTCGACATCACCACCACCGAGCGCAACGCCCGGCCGGAGATCACCCGCGTCTGCACCGCTGCCCGCGCGAGCGCCCGGACCCGTCCCGGCGCCGACACCACCACCTGGACGCGCGACGTCCAGCCGATGGCGATCCCCGGCTACGGCGAGTTCTTCTTCTGCATCGCCGCGGACCGCACCGGCCCGCCGCCCGCCGGCCCGGTCTTCATCATCGGCCCCTGACCGCACGGCCGGGAGGTCACCGTCTTCGTCGCCGGTGACTCGGCGGCCGCGACCTGGCCGGCCAGCCGGGCGTCGTGGAGCGGCGGGGGCCGGGTTACCGCTGCCGGACTGTGTAGGTCAGGTGGGTCACCCGCTGCGTCGGCTCGGCGCGGAGCTGTTTCAGGGCGACGCGGCCGGCGTCCACGCCTTCGAACAGGCGGATTCCGGTGCCGAACAGCACGGGTGACAGCGCGATCGTGAACTCGTCGATCAGGCCGGCGTTCACGTACTCGAGGATCGTGGCGCCGCCGCCCGCGATGCGGACGTCGCGGTCGCCGGCGGCCTGGCGGGCCTGGTCGAGCGCGGGCTCGATGCCGTCGTTGACGAAGTGGAAGGTGGTCCCACCGGGCCGCTCCCAGGGGTCACGCTTCTCGTGCGTCACGACGAAGACCGGCGTGTGGAACGGTGCCTCCTCCGGCCATGCCTGCTCGCCGGCGTCGAACATTCGCTTGCCCAGCACGCTCGCGCCGGTGCGCTCGAACGTCTCCCGCAGGATCTCGTTGTCGCGTCCTTCCTCGCCGCCCGCGCCGAGTTTCAGGTTCTCCCGGAAGAACCGCTGCGGGAAGATCCACTGCTGCAGTTCCATCCACCGCGGCCCCATCAGGTCCGCCATGGACTCGGGTGCGATGAACCCGTCCAGCGACATCGACACGCTGAAGAACACCTTCCCGGCCATCAGTCCTCCGCTCCGTTCCGGACGATCTCGGTGACGTAGCCGGCCAGGTTGTTCAGGGTCTGCTGGCCGCCCTCGATCGCGTGGTACTTCTCGACCGCCTGGTCGCGCAGTTCCCTGGTGGGGAACACCGTGCGCAGCTCGATCCGGGTCGCCGCGGCGTCGGGCGCGAACGTGAGGACGGACTCGAAGGCGTTCGGGTCGCCGCGGAATTCGCCGTGCAGCAGCGCGATCCGCTCCGGCGGGGCGATCTCGGTCCAGGAGATCCACTCCTGGTAGTCCGTCGCGTCCGGTCCGTGCATCACGAAGTCCCACACGCCGCCGACGCGGAACTCGAAGGACCGCGTGGTGGTGCTGAACCCCTCCGGGCCCCACCACCGCGACAGGTGCCGGACCTCGGTGAACGCCTCGAACACCAGCTCCGGTGGGGCGTCGATGACCCGGGTGATGACGATCTCGCGGTCGGCCGCCGCTGCCCGCGCCGGCGCGTGCCGTCCTGTCGCTGCCATCGCCTCAGTCCTCCCGCCTCGCCTGCTTGAGGTCTCGCACGTACGCGTCCAGCCGGTCGAAGCTCTCGTTCCAGAACCGCTCGAACCCGCCGGTCCACTCGTGGACCGGTCGCAGCCCGCGGGCGTCGACGCCGTACAGGCGCTGCTTGCCTGCCTTGCGGTCCCGCACCAGCCCGACCTCCCGGAGCACCCGCAGGTGTTTGGACGCCCCCGGCTGGGTCATCCCCAGCTCCCGGGCCAACTCGGTCACCGGCCGCTCACCCGCCCGCAGCAGCACCAGGATCTCCCGGCGCTGCGGCTCGGCGATCGCGTTGAAGACGTCCGACGTGGTCGCTGCTCGTGCCATGGCCGCCATCGTATGCCCATATCGGCATGCGTCAAGCCGGGTGGTCAACCCGCCGTGCTGAACCGGCTCGGCGCGGCCGTATCGTCGCGGTGGTGGACAGCCTGCAGGAACAGCACGGCCGTCGGCTGAGCCGGTTGGATCCGCTGCTGCCGGCGAGCGTGCGGCTTCCCGAGTGCGGGCCCGAAGACGTCCAGCTGGAGGTTCCCGGGGGCAGCGGGTTGGCTCGCGTGGTCCGGGCGGATCCGACCACGCTGGACGGAACCTGGAACCCGGCCGAGCGGCACGTGCTGGCTGCCCGGATCGGCGCGGACGATCCGGCCGGCGCGATGGATGCGCTGCTGTCCCGCTGGTCGCAGACGGTGCGCGCCCGTGCCGGGTCGGCCGAGTCGGCCGCGGTGCTCACCTGGCCGTCCCGCGATGTGGAGCTGATCCCGACGCTGCTGGCCCACGGCCTGGCACCGAGGGTGGTGCTGGCGGTTCGACTCGCCGGGCGCGACTCACCGGACGGTGCCGCCGGTGTCGTGGTGCGCAGAGCGACCGAGGCGGATCTGGACGCGGCGGTGGCCATGGAGTTGGAGCTGGTCCGGTGGAACCAGACGCTCGGCCAGATGACCGAGCGGCCGAACACCGCGGAGCTGATCCGGGCCAAGCGCACCGCGCCGGGACGGCTCTGGTCCTGGCTGGCTGAGGTGGACCAGACGCCGGTCGGACTTCTCAGCGTGCTCGACCCGGAGCACGCCCCGTGGGCCGCCGGGCTGAGCTCGGCCGGCACCGCCGTGTATCTGTCCGACCTCATGGTGCTGCCCGGCCGGCGGGGCGCCGGCGCCGGCACAGCGCTGGTCCGGCAGGTCCACCACGAGCTGGACCGCGCCGGCTTCAGCGCCGTGCTGCTGCACTACCTGGGGATGAACCCGCTGGCCGGCCCGTTCTGGCACCGGTGCGGCTACCGCCCGCTACAGACCAACTGGGAGGTTCGCCCGGCGCCGCAGCTGCGCTGAGGCACCCCGGCCACGACACCCGGGCCGGCGCTCAGACGAGCACGGCCGGCTTGAGCATGTCCTCGCACCCGCGGGCGGCGGTCGGCCCGACCCGGCCGGCCTCGGCGGCAGCCGGCGCCGACCGCCCTCACTGCCAGCCGTGCTGGCTGCGTAGCCGGGCGGCGACCTGGTTGAACCGGTCGCGGTCGAGGACCGCGCCCTCGCGGCGGATGCCGCGCTCGGGCACGTCGATGACCCGGTCCAGCCGTACCCAGCTCGGGCGGTGCTCGCCGTCCCAGGCCCCGGGGCCCAGCGCCAGCCAGCCGCGGTCGTCCCGGTGCCGGTCCTGGCTGGACAGCATCAGCCCCAGCACCGACCGGCCGTCGCGGCCGATGACGAGCACCGGCCGGTCCTTGCCACGGGAGGCGTCCTCCTCGAACGGCACCCAGGTCCAGACGATCTCGCCGGGATCGGCCCGCCCGTCCAGGTCCGGCGCGTACTCCAGGTGCCGACCCGGCGGCGCCCCGGGCGGCCGGACCGTCGCCGCGGCGGCGCCCGGGCGACCCCGCCGGACGCCAGCATCCCCGGCCTTCCCCGGCGTGCCGGGGCCGCCGCCCGACCGGCGCAGGAAGCCAGCCGCCTGCCGTACCGCCCGACCAGCCAGCTGACGCCACGAGTTGCTCATCAGCGGACCCTATGCCCAGGTCCGGCCGGCCGGCGGTGGCGCGGCCGGTGCCGGGTCCGGGTCAGCTGGACGTGGCAAGCCGGATCCCCAGCGCGACGAAGACCGCGCCGACTACGGCGTCGATCGGCCGCCGCATCGCCTGGTACGCCCGCCGCACCCGGCCGGTGGAGAACAGGCAGGCGACCACCGAATACCAGGCCGCCGGGATCAGGCCCATCTCGGCGACCGCCACCACGGCCACCCAGACCGGCACGCCGGCCGGCAACAGGGCGGCGAACAGGCTGGTGAAGAACACCGCCGCCTTCGGGTTGCCGAGATCGACCAGCAGCCCGATCAGCAGCGGCGAGCGCAGCCGGGACCGGGCCGGACCGGGCCGCTGCCCGGTCGCGGCGGCAGGCTGGCCGGCGCCATCGCGGCGGGCCCGCAGCACGGACCGCAGCCCGAGCGTGACGAGCAGGGTGGCGCCGCCGAAGCGGACCACGTCGGCAAGCCAGTCGTAGCGGGCCAGCAGCACCGCCAGCCCGAGCAGGCTGCTGGTCGCCCAGATCGCGTCGCCGATGGCGAACCCGAGGGCGGTCCGGACGCCGCGCTGGCGGTCGCCGGTGGTGGCCGCGGCCACCGCGGCCAGGAAGTTCGGGCCGGGCGCCAGGACGACGACGAACCAGACCGCGCCCAGCACGGCCAACTGAGGCAGGTACCGCATGTGACTGTCCTATCGCGACCGCACCGCGCCCGTCGAGCCGGTTCGGCGAAGTCAGCGCCAGCCAGCTGGCCCTGGCGGCAGTCAGTCCGGGGTGGTTGGCCGGCGGGCTACCGTGATGATCTCTGGGCTGTGGTCGGTGAGCGGGCTGCCGTCCCAGTCGCCGTAGTAGGTCTCGACGGTGAGCCCGGCCGCGGTGAGGAACCGGTCCAGGTCGGGGCGGGAGAGGAAGCGCAGGGTGGCCGGCTGCACGTGGTGGTGCCAGGGGCCGCCGTCGAGGGTCTCGGTGAAGGTGACCAGGTCGCCGTCGACCGCGAGAACCGCGTACGAGGTCCGGATCTTCACTGCGCGGTAGGTCACCTCGAACGCGGCGCCGTCCCAGTTCCGCCACGGGCTGGCCGCCGGGTTGCGGGTTTCGAAGACGGCCTGCCCCCCCGGCCGCAAAGCGCTGTGCATGCCGGCCAGCGTGGCGGCGATCTCGCCGTCGGTGCGCAGCTCCTGGAAGGCGTGCCCGGTCATGGTGACCAGGTCGAACTCGCGGTCGTACGCGCCGGGCGCCAGCGTGCCGGGCACCCAGTCGATGCCCGGCTGGGCACGGGCGACGGTGAGCATGCCCGACCCCGGATCCAGCCCGACCAGTCGGCCCCGGTGGCCGTCGCGCTGGGCTCGTTTCAACAGCGTGCCGGTGCCGCAGCCGACATCGAGCACATCGCCGGCCGCCCGGACCAGGCGCAGGTAGAACTCATCGCTGCGGCCCCACGGGTTCTGCACGTCGTAGAGCCGAGCTTCCTCGACGTCGTCGTAGCTCACCGACCCTCCAGCACGGCGCGCACCATAGCCAGCTCCATCCCGGTCCCGACAGCGAATTTCACCCGGAGACCGGCCCGTCGGGGACCGGCAGCCGTCGGCGTCATCCCCCGCGACCGGTCAGCGCGCCGGCGACCGCTGCTGGGCCTGCTGTTCGGCGGCGTCGAGAGCGGGCGCCAGTGGTGCCAGCGCGGCGCGGAGCAGTTCGGGCAGCGGGCCGGTGGGCACGACGAGGCCGCCGGCGGTCGGCTGCACCCACCGCCGGAGTGCGACCCGAACCGCGGCGGCCACGCTGGCCGCGAGCACGTGGGCGGTGTGCGGGTCGGTGTCGCCGAGGCGTTCGGTGATCGCGGCGGCGAGGGGGTGTTCGATCGTGCCGGCGGTGTCGACGAACGCGTCGCGCAGGGCGGGGCGGGTGGTGATCAGCAGCAGCGCGGCCGGGTTGTGCTGGCCCGGGTCGGTGTACTGGTCGACGATCGCGTCGGCCACGGCGTCGGCGAGCCGGACGCCGGCCGGCCGGGCGGCCACCGCCGCCGCGATCTGTGCTTCCCGTTCGGCGGTGACGGCGGCGACGATCGCCTGTTCCCGGCTGGAGAAGTAGTTGTTGTAGGTCCTCGGTGAGACCCCGGCCGCCGCGGCGATGTCGTCGACGCGCACATTCTCCGGCCCGCACTCAAGGGCCAGCCGCAGTGCTGCCGCACGCAGCCCCTCCCGGGTGGCCTGCTTCTTCTGCTCCCGCAACCCGGTCCGTCGCGCCGCCACCAGCCGATGGTCCCAGCCCGAGTGCGCACACGCAAGTTTGCGTGCACGCACTTTTCATGCCTAGGCTGACGTCCTCACGGCCGACAAGGAAGGACGGACCCATGCGGGCCAAGGGCATCAGTTACGACACCGGCTTCGTGCTCAACGGGGAGATCTCCCGAGAGCGCTTCGACCCGGACGTGGTCGAGCGGGAGCTGCGCATCATCCGCGACGACCTGCACTGCACCGCGGTCCGGATCACCGGCGGTGATCCGCAGCGGCTGGAACTGGCTGCGGCCCGCGCCGCCGACCTCGGCCTGGAGGTCTGGTTCTCGCCCTACCCGCTGGAGCTGACCACGGAGCAGATGCTCTCGCTGTTCGCCGACTGCGCCGCGCGGGCGGAGCGGGTGCGGCAGCGGGGCGCCGAGGTCGTGTTCGTCGCCGGCGCCGAGCTGAGCCTGATGAACCCGGGGTTCCTGCCCGGCGAGACCCTGGAGGACCGGCTCGGGCTGCTACTGGACCAGCCGGATCGCGACCGCCTGCGCGAGCTGGTCGGCGACCTCTCCGCGCGGGTCAACGACTTCCTCGGCAACGCCGCGGCGCTTGTCCGGGGCCGGTTCGGCGGCCGGATCACCTACGCCGCCATCCCGCTCGAGCGCGTCGACTGGGCCCGGTTCGACATCGTGTCCGTGGACCTCTACCGCTCGGCCGAGGTCGCCGACCAGTTCAGTCAGGGCGTCGGCGCCCTCGTCGCGCAGGGGAAGCCGGTCGCGATCACCGAGTTCGGCACCGCCGCCTACCGCGGCGCGGGCGACCGGGGCGGCCGCGCCATGGAGATCGTCGAGTACGACAAGGACACCCGCAGGCCGGTCCGGTTGACCGGGGAGTACGTCCGCGACGAGGCCGGCCAGGCCAGCTACCTGCGCGAGCTGCTGGAGATCTTCGAGGCCGGCGGCGTCGACAGCGCCTTCGTGTTCCTCTTCGCGCTGGACGGCTTCCCGCACCGCCCCGACGGCGATCCCCGCGACGACCTCGACCTGGCCAGCCCGGGCATCGTCAAGATGCTCGACAACCGCCACGGCGACGCCTACCCCGACCTGCCCTGGGAACCCAAGGCCGCCTTCACCGCGCTCGCCGACTGCTACCGCGGCTGCCTGCGGTGATCCGCCCCCAGGCGGCACCGCAGGGCCGCCGGGGTAATGCAGGGTACGGTGCCTGGCGTGCCTCCGGACACTCCCAGCCCGTTCCGCCCGACCGGCCAGCGCGAGCCCACCCAGCCGTCCGGGCCGGCCCAGCCGCCCCTCGCGGCACCGGTGCAGCCGCCGGTCGCGGTAGGGGACTGGGCGGAGACGGTGCTCCGGCCCGGTCGGGAGTGGACGCCGGTCGAGGCCGCTCCGGCGGAGAAGCGTCGGGCCAAGATGGTCGCCGCCGCGGCCAGTGTGCTGCTCGTGCTCGGCACGGTGGGCGGCCTGCTCTACTGGCAGTTCCGCCCGGATGACTCGCCCCTGCCGGCGTCGGCCGCCTCGTCGGCCGCCGCGTCGGCCGGCCACCAGCAGCCGTCGGCCAGCGCGGCGTCCGCCGGCGGGCTGGCCCCTGGCCAGACGAAGCCGGTGACGCTCCAGCCCGCACCGCCGCCGGCCGGCAGCTTCCCCAGCCCGCAGCCGGCCCCGGGCGTACCTGGCACAGCGGGTCCGGCCGGCCCGCCCGGTTCCGCCGGGCCGGCGCAGCCGCAACCGCCGGCCCAGCCGGCCCCGTCGGCGAACCCGCCGCAGCAGGCCCCGCCACCCGCGCCGCCGGCGAGCAGGCCCGCGCCGCCGCCGGCGCCGCCACCAAAGCTCGCGGTCGACGGCGACTTCGGCCCGGCCACCTGCGCCGCGCTGCAGCGCGCGCTGAACAGTCACTACCACGCCGGCCTCGCGGTCGACGGCGCGTTCGGCACGCTGACGAAGAAGGCCCTGCAGCGCGCCCTGGGTGTCACGGCGGACGGCGTGATCGGCCCGATCACGATCAAGGCGCTGCAGCGGCACGTCGGCGCCGCCGTCGACGGCCAGTGGGGCAGCGACACCACCCGCCACCTGCAGACCACCCTGAACGCCGACCGCTTCTGACCGTCGACCCCCACCGCGCCCGACGGCGGCCAGGCGGCCAGGCGGCCGACCAGGCGGATGGCCCGGACCGGAGAACATGAACGATTCGATTCGGAAACTGACCCGGGTGCTGTGGGACTATCACAACCTGCCGCAGGAATTGCCGTCGACGGTTGATTTCATCCTGGCGGCCGGTTCCCACGACGACCGGGTAGCTCGCCATGCGGCCCAGCTGGTACTGCGCGGCCAGTCGGCACTCCTCGTCACGAGCGGTGGATACGGCAAAGTCACCAGCGGAATCCGTACCGAGCCGGAAGGCGAACGGTTCCGGCAGATCGCTCTCGCGGACGGCGTCGCCGACGCGGCAATCATCGTCGAGGCGGCGGCGGCCAACACGGGTGACAACGTGACCCTGTCGCGAAAGCTATTGGCTGACCGCGGCATCCAGCCCGGGTCCGGAATCATCGTGACGAAGCCATACATGAAGCGGCGCGCTCTCGCCACCGCCGTCAAGCAGTGGCCGGAGGTCACCTGGTGGACCTCGGCACCGGAAATCGACCTCGCCGACTACCCGTCCGACGAGGTACCGGAACGCCGCATGATCGAACTCATGGTGGGGGACCTTCAGCGCCTGGATGTCTACGCCGAGCAGGGCTTCCAGATACCCCAGGAGATCCCGCCAGCGGTCTGGGCGGCCTACACCGAGTTGATCGCCCTGGGATTCGACAGGTATGTGATTCGGGCGTAGGCCGCCTCGGCAAGAACGGGGCGATGCCGGGCGCTGCGGGCACGTTACCGGCCGAGCAGGGCGGCGGCGTTGCGGTCGAGCACCCCGGCGGCCGGCCCGGAAGCCGCTGTTGCGCACCTCGAAACGTGACGCTGCCGGCGTGAGCAACAGCCCGGCCGGGCGGTCGTAGGCCGGTTCCGGCGGGGGATCGTGCCCTCCGCCGCCGGCGCTGGGTGACCTCGACCGCCGTGGCCGCGGGCCCGCGCGGGTGGATCCGGCCAGGCCCGGCTCGTGGCCGGGGCCCCTCGTTGGCGCGTGAACCCGGTTCCGCCGGTCTGGAAAGACACCGGCGACAACCCACCGCCGACAGGAGGTCATACCGTGCTGCACGCGGAACGTGAGTGGTCGCGGTGACCGCGCACGCTGATGGGCCGGATGGGCACACCGAGCTGGTCCGCCGGTACTACGACAACAACACCGCCGCGTTCGACCGGCTCGGGCAGGGCGGCGGGTCGATCCACCGCGCGATCTGGGGACCGGGCGTGTCGACCCGGGTGGCGGCGTTCCACTACGTCGACGAGCTCATCCTGCGGGCCCTGCCCCCGGACGTCGCCCGGCCGGCGGTGGTGGACCTGGGCTGCGGGCTCGGGTCCAGCCTGCTGTACCTGGCCGGCCGCACCGACCTGACCGGCGAGGGCATCACGATCAGCCCGCTGCAGGCCGCGGGCGCGACCCGCCGGATCGCCGAGGCGGGCCTCGCCGACCGGGTCCGCTGCCGCGAGGGCGACTTCCTTTCCGTCCCCGACGACCTGGCCGGCATCGCCGACCTGGCCTTCTCCATCGAGGCGTTCGTGCACGGCCCGGACGCCGGCGGCTACTTCCGGGAGGCCGCCCGCATCCTGCGCCCGGGCGGCAGGCTCGTCGTCTGTGACGACTTCCTCGCCGGGAGCGCCACGTCCGCCGCCCCCCGGGCCGCCCGGCGGCTGGCGGAGTTCCGGACCGGCTGGCGCGTCGGCTCGCTGCTGGCCGTCGAGCAGGTCCGCGCCCTGGCCGCGGCGCACGGACTCACCCTGGTCGGCGACCTGGACCTGACGCCCCACCTCGAGCTGCGCCGCCCGCGCGACCGCTGGATCAGCCTGCTGGTGACCGCCGGCCGCCCGTTCCGGCTCCGCGGCGAATACTGGCAGTCCCTGGTCGGCGGCGACGCCCTGCAGTGGTGCCTCGTGCACGGCGCGTTGCAGCACCGCGTCCTACAGTTCGAGCGTGCGGCCTGACCCGGCCGGTTGCCTGGTCGGAGCGTGAACCTGAACCGGCCGGGGTGGAAAGACATGGGCGACAACCCACCGCCGACAGGAGGTCACCGGTGCCGCACCCCGAACGTCAATGGCCGCGGTGACCCCGGAGGCGGACGCCACCGTCATCCGCGAATCGTTGGCGGACCCGGACCGCTTCGCCGCGCTCTACGACCGGTACGCCGCGCAGCTGTACCGGTACGCGTACCAGCGGGTCGGCCCACAGGTCGCCGAGGATGTCGTCGCCGACACCTTTCTGGCCGCCTTCGGGCAGCGGACCTCGTACGACCTGGCCAGGCCCGACGCCCGGCCGTGGCTGTTCGGCATCCTGACCAGGAAGCTGGCCCGGCACCACCGCAGGGAGCGGGCGGACTACCGCGCCCTGTCGCGGTCGAACCCGGATGCGGTGGTGGACGGGCCGGCCGACCGGGTGGCCGCGCGGGTGACCGCCGCCGCGGCCCGGGCCCAACTGGCGGCCGCCCTGGCCCGCCTGTCCACGGCTGACCGCGACGTCCTGCTGCTGTTCGCCTGGGGGCAGCTCAGCTACGACGAGATCGCGACCGCGCTGCAGATTCCGCTGGGCACCGTCCGGTCCCGGCTCAACCGCGCCCGCCGCAAGGTGCGCGAGGCGCTCGGTGACGTCAACCCCGCCGGCGACGAATTCGCCGATGACCCCGCCGATGACCCGGCCGATAACATGGAGGACGACCGATGAACCCCGACCTGCGCATGCTCCGAGAACTCGGTGAGAGCCGCACGCCGCCGGCCGATCAACCGCCCGCGGACCTGCGCCGCCGGGTGCTGACGGGTGTGCTGTCCGACCGGAGCCGCCGGGCCCGGGTGCCGCACCGGTCGGCCGGCGCGCGACTCGCCTGGCGGTTCGGCGCGGTCGGCGCCACCGCGGCGGCCGTCACGGCAGCCATGCTCATCGGGCAGACCGGGCACCTTGCCGGCACCGCACCACCGGCCCGGGCCGGCGCCGCGCCCGAGGCGGTCCGGATCCTGCAACTCGCCGCGCACCAGGTGACCGCCGCGCCCGCGCTCGCGGCCCGGCCGGACCAGTTCGTCTTCGTCGAGTCCGTCGACAGCGAGATGTTCATCAACATCGGAAAGGCAAAGGGCCCGAACGGCACCCAGCTGGCCACGGCGCAACTCATGCCGCAGCTGAGCCGCAGCTGGCGATCGGTGGACGGCACCCACGACGACTTCCTGCGCCGGCTGCCGTGGGGATCCTCCCGCCGCCCGCTCGAGCAGCCCGTCCCCCTCTCCGGCTGCCGCGACGGGCGGCAGACCGACCCGGCAATACCCGGCCTCAGCCGAGCCTGCACACCGCGACCGGCGGTGCGGGCCGATCTCCCCACCGACGTCGACGAGATGCTGCGCTACCTCTACCGCCCCGGCGACGAGGGCACCGGCGAGCCGAAGGTGTCCGTCGATGAGCGGGCGTTCCAGCGCGCCAGCGACGTGATCGAGGCGAGCCTCGCCGCGCCCGCGGTTCAGGCGGCCGTGTTCCGCGCGGTCGCGCAGATGCCCGGCGTGACGGTCACCCCGGGGGCGGTCGACGCGGCCGGACGGCACGGGATCGCGGTGACCCGCAACGAAGGTGAATTCCGGTTCGGGTTGATCTTCGATCCGAAGACCTACCGGTACCTCGGTTCGAACGCGGGCCTGGTCAATCTCACGACCGGCATCGCCGGCGTCACCGTCAGCGGGGTGAAGTCTGGCGATCCCACCACCGAGACGGCGATCCTGCGCGTCGCGATCGTCGACCGGGCCGGCCAGCTTCCCTAGGAGCAGTTGGGTCGACACCGGGCAGCGGAGCCGGCGGGCGGACAAGCCGGACCCACCGACCGAACGGCGCTGATCGTGACGGCCGCACCGGCGGCCGGACCGGCGGGAGACCGGCGGTCCGGTCGCCGGTCTAGCGTGTGGGCCGGTAGATCGAAGCGAGCCGGTCGCGGGCTCCGGGCACCGGAAAGGGATACATGACCAGGACAGCGGTCTCCACCGAGAAGGCGCCGGCTGCGCTCGGGCCGTACAGCCAGGCCATCGTGGCCAACGGATTCGTGTTCTGCTCCGGCACCGCCGGCATCGACCCGGAGACCGGGCTGCCGGCCGACGGCATCGAGGCGCAGACCGAGCAGGCGCTGCGCAACCTGGCGGCGGTGCTGACCGCGGCCGGCGCCGCACTGTCCACTGTGGTCAAGACGACGATCTTCTACGCCAACGTCGAGGACTTCGCGGTCCTCAATGCGGTCTATGCCCGGCACATGCCCGACCCTCCGCCGGCCCGGTCG
The DNA here is from genome assembly GCA_963714145.1 of uncultured Actinomycetota bacterium. Lineage (GTDB taxonomy): Bacteria > Actinomycetota > Actinomycetes > Mycobacteriales > CADCTP01 > JBBWZH01. The sequence continues at coordinate 8,629,555 of OY970235.1, forward strand.
GCTCCGGCCAACGTCGCCCTCCCGCACGGCCTGCTGGTCTCCATCGAGGCGATCGCGGTCATCCCCACGGCGTCCTAGCCCGGACCGGGTCGCACCTCTCCGTCCGGCCCGGCCGGGCTTCCGGCCCCGTCCGGCCGGGCGGCACCGTCCGGCCGTCAGTTCCCGGGCTCGATGGTGCGCATCGCGACGCCGGCCCGGTGCGCGACGAACGGCACCAGGCCGCCCTGGACGATGACGGAGAAGACGACGACCAGCACGACGATCTGGTATAGCCGGCCGGCGTCGGTGACGTCGGCGGTGAACAGGTAGGTGCCCAGCAGGATCGGCACCGCGCCCTTGAGCCCTGACCAGCAGACGAACACGCGTTCGCCCGGCCGCATCCGGATCGGCACCAGCAGCAGGCCGACCAGGACCGGGCGGACCGCCACGGTGATCAGGGCGGCCAGGGCCAGGCCGATCAGCCAGGCGTCGCCGTGCGTATACGAGCCCAGCGTGATGGTGAGGCCCAGGACGGTGAACGCGGTGATCTCGGCGAGGCTGGCCAGCGAGGCGTGGAAGCGTTCGATCTCCGCCTGGTAGGGCGCCCGCAGGTCGCCCACCAGGATCCCGGCGACGAACACCGCCAGGAACCCGGAACCGTGCGCGACGCTGGCCAGCCCGTAGATGAGGCCGGCCGCCGCGGCCGTGCGCAGCGGGTAGAGCGCGCCGCTGGGCAGCGGCATCCGCTGCATGAACTGGCCGAGCAGGTAGCCCCCGGCCACCCCGACCGCGGTGCCGACGGCCATCTGCAGCGCGAACTCCGCCGCTGCGGTGCCGACCGCCTGCCAGCCGCCCGCCGTACCGGCCGCCAGCAGACCGGCCATCAGCGCGATGCCGACCGGGTCGTTGACGCCGGACTCGCCTTCCAGCAGCACCCCGGTGCGTCCGGTGATCTCCTGCCGGCCCAGCACCGAGAACACCACCGCCGGGTCGGTCGGCGCCAGCGCCGCCCCGAGCAGCAGCGCCGCCAGCCAGCCGAAGCCGAACACCGCGTGCGCGAGCAGGGCGATCCCGCCGGTCGTCAGGAACGTCCCGACCACCCCGATCCAGACCACCGGCCCGGCCGCGGCGCGGAACCGGCGCCAGCCGATGTGCATCCCGCCGTCGAACAGCAGCATGATCAGCGCCACGGTCACCACCCGCTGCACCGTCACCACCGGGATCCGGGCCAGCCCGGGCCAGACGTCCGACGCGGCGGCGGCGACCACCAGGAAGATCGCCGGCGCCGGGATGCGGCTGCGCTCGCTGAGCCGGCTGGACAGCAGCGCCGCCAGCACCGCCACCGCCACGACCCCGATGACGAGACCGAAGTGGGATACGTCGGTCATCGCGGCCCGACGAGGACACGGCAGGTGGAAGCGGTCGACCAGGCGAGCACCGGGCACCTCCGCGCGGGGCGAGACCAGCGCCGACCAGACTTCCCGGCACGCCGAGCCTCACCCTACCGGCACCCGCAGGTCAGACCGCCTTGATCAGGGTCCCGACCGTGCCGCGCGGCCGGCCCCGTTGCCGAGCCGCCGGCCTGGGCCGAAGGGTGGCGACGGTCCCGGTCACAGCGCTCCCACCTTCTCGAGCGTGAGCAGCTCACCGCGCAGTGCCTCGATCGCCTCGGCCGCGACCGTGTAGGCGTCCGGCTGGCCCCCGACCGGGTCGTCCTCGCCCGGGATCCAGAACTTCGGCCTGGTCAGCCGCAGCGAGTCCAGGAAGGCCGGGATGGCGTTGAAGACCTCGATCAGCAGCGGCCCGTCGTACCTGGGCAGGATGGTTCCGAGGAACTCGGCCCAGGGGATCCAGCTGTCCCGGACCGCCCCCCGGTCGGGTGGCGAGACCTGCACGTAGTGCAGCCGGTCGGCGTCGGCGGCCGCGGCGATGTCCCGCCGGAACGCTTCCGGCCCGCTGCTGCCCAGCAGCACGTGCGAGCTGTCGACGCACACCCCCACCTGCCGGCTGGCGACGCCTTCCAGGAAGCGCAGCACGTCGGAGACCATGTTCGGGGCGGGCGTCTCCCAGTGGTCGACCGGCTCGATCGCCAGCCGGACGTTCCGCTTCGCCGCGTGTTCCCCCAGTTTGTCCAGGACCGGCTGGGCGTTGTGGTAGCGCGGCCCCGCCCAGCCCTGCAGCGCGTCGCTCCAGATCGGCGCGTTCGCGTCGGTGGTCGGGAACACGTTGTACGGGAAGACGATCGGGCCGGCCATGATCGTCCCGCCCAGGGCCGCGGTGATGTCCACCCGCGACTTGAGGTAGGCCAGCGCGAGGTCGCGCTGGTCCTGGTACGTCGAGGTGGGGTCGAACGTCCGGGTCGTGGCCACGTTCGTGGTGAAGCCCACGTCGTCCAGCCCGGCCTGGTCCAGTTCGCGCCGCAGTTCCCGGTACGCGGCCACCTGCGCGTCCAGGTCCCCCGGGTCACCGGGGTGGATGGGCAGGTCGAAGCCCGCGTACCCGAGGCTGCGCAGTTCCCGCATGTGCCGGACGAGGACCTTGGTGTACTCGTGGTCGCCGGGCCGCAGGTCGGTGGTGAACATGAAGAAGCTGAGATACACGTCCGGTTCGGTGATCATGGCCTACCAGCCGAGGACGTCGCGCAGGTACGCCCGGGCCTTCAGCGCGTACGTCAGCGGGTTCGCCTTGGCCGGGTCCTGCTCGGCCTCGACGACCAGCCACCCCTTGTAGCCGGCGTCGCCGAGCGCCTGGAGGATCGGCACGAAGTCGATCGAGCCGTCCCCGGGCACGGTGAAGATGCCGTTCTCGATGCCCTGCTGGAAGGACAGCCCGTCCTTCTTCACCCGGCTGACCACGTCGGGGCGGATGTCCTTGAGGTGGACGTGCTTGATCCGGCCGGCGTGCGCCCGGGTGGCCGCCAGCGGGTCGTCCCCGGCGGCGGCGAGGTGCCCGGTGTCCAGCAGCAGGTGGACCAGCTCCGGGTCGGTGGACGCCATCAGCTGGTCGACGTCCGCCCTGGTCATCACGCCCGTGCCCAGGTGCGGGTGGTAGCACAGCCGCATCCCGGCCGATTCGGCGATCTTGCCCAGCCGGTTGAGGCCGTTGCTGAGCAGGTCCCACTCGGTGTGGGTGAAGACCGGGCGGTTCGCGAACAGCGCGATCGGCTGCAGCTGGGACGACCGGCCGAACTCGGCCACCACGAGGTCGGTGCCGCCCATCGCCTTGATGAACGCCAACTGCTGCTCGAAGGCGTCGACGGTCGGCTGCTCCATCTCGTTGATGGTGAAGTAGGTGCTCACCCACGGCTCGGACACCTGCAGCTTGCGCAGTTCGAGGGCGGGCCTGAGCACCGCCGGGTCCTTGGGGTACTTGTGGCCGACGCTGCAGCCCTGGAATCCGGCCAGCGCCATCTCGCTCACGCACTGCTCGAACGGGATACCGATGTCGATGGCCGGGAAGTCGTCGTTCCACCACAGCGTCGGCGTGATGCCGAGCCGCACGTTCGCGGCAGTGAGGTTCTTGATCGTCTTGGTCATTGCCTGCTCCCTCGGGTTCGCGTCCTGGCTTACTGCGCGCTTGGCCGGCCGGCCGTCGCCAGCAGCGCGTCGCGGTCCGCGGCCGCGCCGCCGTCGTCGATCGCGGGGATGTCGGGGATCGGGGGGAATTCGGGCGGCGCCACCCACGACCCGTATCCGGGCGCCCGGGCGCCGGGCGGGTGCGCGCCGATCGCGTACCACAGCAGGCCGACGGCGTACGCCGCCGCCGACGCGGTGAACGTGCCATCGTGCTCCAGCGCGCCGAAGCTCTCCACCCACTCCGCCGGCAGCTCGTACCAGACGCCCACGTACCAGAGCTTGATGATGTTCCGGGCGATCGGGCCGAGCTTCTCGTTGCTGAACAGGTCGCGTTTGAGCAGCCTGGTCCGGTCCGGGCCGGCGGGACCGGTCGCCTGCTCGTACGCGTCCAGCAGTTCGTCGAGGACGTCCTCGCCGACCACCCGCACGACCAGCGAGAGGTACGCCTCGGCCTGGCCGGTGCCCTCCAGGTCCAGCGTGCTGAACGCGGTCAGCTCGGCGGACATGGCCAGGAACCGCCGGCGCAGCTCGGCGTCGACCGTGCTGCCTGGTTCGCCTGCCCGCCCGCTCATGCTCCCGCCACCAGCGGCGCGGCGAAGATCTCGAACGTCGGCGCGGCGTTGACCCCGGGGCTGCCCGGCAGCGGGTTGCGGAGCAGCCGGTTCATGTGGTCGCGGATCTGGAACATCCGCCACACCGCCTCCAGCAGGAGCTCGGGCTGGCCGGTGTAGGCGCGGGTGAGGAGCCCCAGGAAGTCGGCGTAGGACTCGTTGAACTCGACGGCGGCGGCCCGCAGCTCGGAGCCGTCCGGGTAGGCCGCGAGGGTCGCGTTCGGCAGCGACGGGTAGACCGCGTGCCAGTCGACGGCCACCGGCGGGCCGCTGGGCTGCCCCGGCTGATCTCCCTTCTGGTAGTACTGCTGGAGCTTGATCTGCTGGAACCGGTAGTAGTGGGCCAGCTCGCCCTCGCCGTCGTAGATGCCGCCGCCCAGGCCCTCGCCCTGCGCGGCGATCAGGCCGAGCGCGGCCAGGCCGGACTTGAGGTCGGTGACCGGGATCGCCTCCCCGCCGCCGGAGTAGAAGTACTCGGGGGTGATCTGGTGGCTGGGGTCGCCGACGAACAGCGTCCGCCCCTCGGCCTGGTACTCCGCGTGCAGGTACTCGAGGCCGCGTTCGATCTCCGCGTAGAACTCGCCGATGCTGTAGTACTGCATGTCCGGGTCGTCCGGGTCGGCCGCGAGCAGGTGCCGGGCCGACCGGGCCCGCGGCACCAGCCGGAGCTCCTTGGTCGGCGCCTTGGCCGGCCGCTCGATCTTCAGGAAGGTGTCGAGCGTGGCCTCGCTGAACGGGGCCAGGTCGACCTTGAAGTCCTTCTCGCCGTCCGGCAGGAAGGTCGGGTACGGCGGCACGAAGCCGGCCCGGGTGAGGTCGGGCGTGCCACCGGTGGCGTTCAGCACGTTCGCGGCGAGGCTCAGGTGCAGCATCTCCTCGACGGCGACGACGCGCAGCACGTGCCGGGCGTCGGAGTTGGTCTCGGGGTGCAGCGAGTACAGGGCCGTCAGGTAGGGCGGGATCGTGGCGTGTTCCAGGCGCAGCGCCGAGTACAGGTAGCGGTGCAGCTGCTCGAGTGTGGTGATCTTGGGGGTGGCCTCAGACATCTGCCTCACCAGCCGTGGTCAGTGGGCGGCGGAGACGGCGAGCGGGGCCGACTCCCTGCGGACTTGCTCGACCATGCGCCTGGCGCTGCGGTAGCAGAGGGCGGCGAGGGTGAGCGTGACGTTCGCCGTGCCGATCGTCGGCATGCTGCCGCCGCCGGCCAGGTAGAGGTTCTCGTGCTCCCACGAGCGCATCGTGGAGTCCACCACCGAGTTCGCCGGGGCGGTGCCCATGACGTGCGTGCCGGCCAGGTGGTTGCCGCCACGGATGCAGTAGCCGTTCCCCTCGTGGGTGACGTAGCCGTAGTCGGCCGGGTCGTAGTACGTGTGGTCCTCGGCGCCGAGCCGCTCGAAGATCCGGCGGGCCAGCCGCCGCCCGTACGCGACGCCCCGCATCGTGTAGTCGGGGACGCTGTAGGAGATGACCGGGCGCATGTTGCCGAGCTGGTCGCGGTACGCGGGGTCGACGGTCACCCGGTTGCTCGGGCTCGGCGGCACCTCGATCATGTAGGCCAGCAGGAGCTGGCGCGAGATCTGGTTCACCAGCGCGTTCCGCAGGGCCGGGCCGAACTTGTTCTGCGCGTCCACGATGGCGTGCAGGTCCGAGTACGGCGAGCCGGTCGCCCACCCCCAGCCGTCGTTGTGGATGTCGATGGCGAACGCGGCCTGCTGCCGCCGGAACGACCCGCCGCGCAGGTCGACGATGCCGCCGGTGCAGACGGTCCCCCGCATCGTGCCGGCGATCTCCGGCAGCAGCGCCCAGCAGAGGATGTACGCGTGGTCCATCAGGTTGCGGCCCATCAGGCCGGCGCTGTCGCGCAGCCCCGAGGCCAGCATCAGCCGGGCGTTCTCGATCGCGTTCGCGGCCAGCACGAAGATACGCCCGCGGGCGGTCCGGGTGACGTAGTCGGCCGAGGACGGGTCGCGGTACTGCCGGTACTCCAGGTGGCTCACCCGGCCGGTCACCGGGTCGACGTGGACCTTGTAGCCGACCGCCTGCGCGACGAAGTCGACCCCCTTGCCTAGCGCCTTCGCCAGCGTCTTCCCCGCGTGGTACTTGGCCTGCACCGGGCACAGCGGGACGCAGTTGTTGTTCCCCTGGCAGCGCTCGCCCTCCTGCACCTGGTGGGTGCTCACCGCCCCGGTCGGCAGGTACCCCTTCCCGCCGTCGTAGGCCGGGTTCGGGACGCCGTTGCGGCCCTGCGCGAACGGCCGCACCCGCAGCGTGTGGCTCTCGCCGTCCAGCTTGACCTCGGTGCCGTCCACCCCGCGGCCGACCACTGTGTCCAGATAGGACAGTGGGATGCCGCGCATCGGGAACACGTAGCCGGGCGGGAACGTGACCCCCAGGTAGGTCTGCTCGGCCACGTCGGCCGACACGCCGATCTCCCGCTCCGCCTGCTGGTAGTACGGCTCGAGCTCGGCATAGTCGACCGGCCAGTCCAGTCCCTGGCCGAACCGGCTGGCCGTGTCGAAGTCCTCCGGCAGCATCCGCGGGGTCTTCGCCTCCCAGTGCAGCGTGGTGCCGCCGAGGACCCTGGTGTACGTGGTGTCGGTGCAGTAGGGGCCGTTCTGCACCAGGTAGCTGGCCGTGTCCGGCTGGCCGGGGACGATCGGCCGCGCGTCGGTACTCCTGGGCATCGGCGCGTTGGGGTTGCGCGGGAACGGGGACTGGTTGTCCTTCGAGGTGGCGGAGTAGAAGCGCGAGAGGTAGCCCTCGTAGCCGGTCAGGGTCATGTCCTCGGCCGGCCCGGCCTCGACGATGAGCACCCGCAGGTCGGCCTGGCTCAGCTCGTGCGCGATGATCGACCCGGCGACCCCGCCACCGACGATGACGGCGTCGTAGACGGTCTCGGACGCGTCGCTTGGATCGGTACGGTTAGCGGCTCCCTGCGGAAAGATCACGAGGGGTTCCCTTCTCCTGGTGTCCGGGCGGTCCGCCGCCGGGCCCTCACCCAGCCAGCTCCGTGGTCATCTGCTTCGCCGTGCGCAGGGTGAGCGCGGCCATGGTCAGCGTCGGGTTCGAGGTGCCCATCGTGGGGAAGCTGCCGCCGCCGACGAGGTAGAGGTTGCGGTGCTGCCACGACCGCTGGTCCGGGTCGACGACGGAGCTCTCCGCGCTGCCGCCCATCACGTGGGTGCCGGCGAGGTGGCCCATGCCGTGGTAGTGGAAGACCTGGTCGCCGTACGGGACCGACGGGAACCAGGTGCCCCGCTCCGGGTCGGTGCAGTCCTGGATGCCGGCCTGGCTGAACACCTGGCGGTAGACCTCGGTCGCCGCGGCCATCCCGGCGAGGGTGTAGTCGTCGAGGTGGTAGCTGAGCACCGGCCGCGGGTTGCCCAGCGGGTCGACGTGCCGCGGGTCGATGCTGACGCTGTTGTCCGGCGACGGCAGCTGCTCGACCGCGATGGAGAACCTGACCTGGCGGGGCAGCGTCTGCGCCAGGTGGTCCCGCAGCCGGGTGCCGAACAGGCCGGCCCCGGTCACCGCACCGGCCACGGTGCTGTCGGGCGCGCCGGTCGCCGCCCGCCACCCGTCGTTGCCGATGTCGAACCGGAACGCGGCGTGCCGGGCCCGGAACGCCCCGCCGCGCAGATCCTCGATCCCGGCCGTGGACAGCGGGCCCCGGAAGGCGCCGACCGGGACCGGCGCGAGCCCCCAGGCGTAGAGCGCGGGATGGTCCATCAGGCCCTTGCCGATCAGGTCGCCCGCGCCGCCCCGGCCGGCCAGCCCGGACGCCAGCAGCAGCCGGGCGTTCTCCACCGAGTGCGCGGCGAGTACGTAGCTGCGGCCCTTGGCCACGTGCACGGTGTGCCGCGGCGACGACGGGTCGGCGTAGCGCTGGTACTCGATGCCGGTGACCGCGCCGCTGACCGGGTCGACTAGCACCTTCGACGCCACCGCCTGCGCGATCACCTCCAGGTTGCGCCGGTCGGCCTGCGCCAGCGTCTTGCCCGCGTGGTACCTGGCCTGGATCGGGCAGATCGGGGTGCACGCGGTATTGCCCGCGCACCGCTCGCCGAGGTCGTGCACCGCGGCGTCGGTGGCGTAACCGTCGACGGCGCCGACCGGCCGGTAGTCGCCGCGGGGGATCGAGTTGCGGGCCGCCGGATAGTTGCGGACGGTCAGCCGGACCGACCCCGCGCCAACGTCCACCGCCATCCCGTCGACGGCGTCGGCGAGCACCTGGTCTGAGTAGCTGGGCGGCACCCGGCGCATCGGGTAGTCGTAGCCGTCCGGGAACTCGATACCGAGGTGGGCCTGCTCGGCGACGTCGGCCGACACGCCGAGCTCCCACTCGGCCTCGCGGTAGAACGGCTCCAGCTCGGCGTACCCGATCGGCCAGTCGCGGCCCACGCCGTAGCGGGACCGGAGCTGGAAGTCCTCGGGCAGCATCCGCAGGCTGACCCCGAGCCAGTGCAGCGTCGAACCGCCCTGCAGCCGGGTGTACGTGCTGGCGAACGGGGACGGGCCGCGCTGCACGAAGTACCCGTCGCCGGTCCGGACGTCGGCCGGGTCCGGCTGGGGCGCGTTCGCGGCCGGCGGCCACGCCGACTCGGCGCCCTTGCTGGTGGCGGTGTAGAAGTGCTCCAGGTGCCGGGTGTAGCCGTCGAACGTCCACGCCGTGGCCGGCCCGGCCTCGAGCAGCAGCACCCGCAGGCCGGAGCGGGTGAGCCGGTTCGCGAGCAGCGCGCCGTTGACGCCGGCGCCGACCACCACGACGTCGTGGCCGCTGTGTCCGTTGGCTCGCTCGCTCACCGGCCGGCCCCCTCCGGTGCCGCGGCCCACGCGCCGTAGCCCTGCTGCAGCGCGCCCGCCGGGTGCGCACCGGCGGCTATCCACTGCAGGCCCGCCTGGTAGGCCGGGGCCGACACGACGTGGTCGGTGTCCAGCGGCGAGGTCCCGTAGGCGGCCCGCCACTCCGCCGGCAGGGCCGTCCAGCTCCCGCGGTACCAGAGCAGGATGACGTTGCGCGCCACCGGCCCCAGCTTCGGGTCGGCGAGGATCGCCGGCCCGACCGCCGGCTCGCGGTCGGCGCCCCGGGGCAGGCCGCGCGCGGCGGTCAGCAGCTCGTCGAGCACCCCCGGCGGCAGCACGGCGTCCAGCACGCTCAGGTAGCTGTCGGTCTGCCCGGTCCCGGCCAGCCAGACCCGGCCGAACCCGGTCAGCAGCTCCGACAGCGCGAGGAACTCCTCCGTCCGGGCGCCGTCGCCGCGCTCGGCGGTGAGGACCGCGGCGGTCGGCCGGACGGCACCGTCCCGTTCGGACACCGTCTCAGCCCTGGACGTCGCGGGCCGTCTTGGCCCGCACGGCCGACAGGAACGCCGCGTAGCTCCAGGTGAGGTCCTGCACGCTCTTCTCGTAGCCGGTCGTGCCGTCGAACTGCTCGCTGAGTTCGAGGTTGTCGCTGTGGTAGATGACCGCCTGGAGCATGGCGTCCCCGGCGCCGGCCAGCGCGGCGGCGGTCTGCTCCGGCGTGCTCTCCGGGCCGATGTCGACCTGGCCGAAGAACCCGGCGGACAGGTCGTCGTACGGGACGGTGTGCGTCGTGCCGATCTGGGTGGCCAGGCGGTAGTACAGCTCGGCGAAGTTGCACGTGCACAGCGCCCAGGGGTGGCCGCCGGCGATCGGATCGGCCACGTCGCCGTCGTAGGTGTCGGCCGGGTAGCGGCCCAGCATCGGCCCGACGCCGAGCTCCTGGTCGGCCAGGTTGATCGGGTAGACCGCCGGCGAGGCGCTGTCGGACCACTGCTGGCGCAGCCGCGCCGCGGTGGCCAGCAGCCTGGTGTCGGTGCACGGGATGGCGCCGTAGATGCTGGCCTGCACGATATCGATGTTCGGGTCGTAGCCCTCGACGATCGGGGTCGGGGTTGCGGCGGACGCCAGCACGCTCAGGTACTGGGTGCCGTTCCAGTGGCCCGACAGGGCGGACTCCAGCCAGGAGATGGCCGCGGCGGTGTCCGGCGGCACGGCGATCCCGAGCGTGTTGGCGGAGATCGCGCGCAGGCACCGGAGCTGGACCGCGCGGGCGAAGAACGAGTAGCCGGAGTGCTCCTCCCACAGGTTCGTGGTGGCGTCCTGGTACACCCCCAGCAGGAAGTTCAGGTTCGTGCGGATGATCTGCGTCGCGACCTTCCGGGTGGCCGTGTCGAGCTCCGGGAAGGCCTGGAGGATGGCCAGCGTCTGCAGCGCCGGCCCGTCGCTCTGCTCGCTCCACGGGCGGGCCCGGCCGTCGATCGTGAAGCACGCGTGCGCCAGCGTGGGCGTGGCGTTGTCCTGGCAGGTCTTGGCGAACGTGACGTAGTCGATGAGCGACTGGTCGCCGGCACCGGGCCGGGTCGGCACCGAGGCGGCCGCGAGCTCGATCGCGGTGATGGCCGCGTCGCGGATCCAGTTGAAGATGTAGTCCTGGTCCACGCCGGGCGTGCTGGCGGGGTACGACGAGGCGGCGATGACGCATCCCGGCTTCGAGAAGGTCCCCGGGTCGGCCGGATCGGTGAACTTGAACCCGTTGCTCGCCACGTTGCGCAGCATGAGCGCGTACATGTGCTGCGCCACGGCTTGCAGGTCGGACTGTCGCAGGCCGGCCTGGGGCCGCATCTTCGGCGCCGCGAGGCGGCCAGGCCCTGACCTGGCTCGCACAAACGTGGTATCCGGTGCGACGAGCGTTGCGGTCATCACGGTCTCCTCGATCGAAGTTCCCGTCGTCGGCGCGACGGCATATCGCCGCCAGCCTGTCTTCCAGCCGGACTCGCGCCGCCGGCCTGGCTTGGTGACCGCGCGCGGGCGCGGCTGCTGCGCTGCGGTCGGCTCGTGGGCGGGCCGCTGCGGCGGCTACCGGCGGCCGGGCGCCGACGTCATTCCGCTGTCCGGGCGTCCACAGGGTGGGTCGTTCGACGTTCCGGCCGGCCCGCGCTGCCCGGGCGGCTGCGCCCGGTGGCCGCTGGACTGCTCGGCGCGCTGGCTAGCGCGCCGGCGAACTCTCGTCGCGGGTCCAGACCAGCTCGTTGACGCTGTCGTCCGCCATCGGCGGCGTTCGCAGGATGAGTTCGTCACCCTCGGCTACGAACGGCCGGACCTGCTTCTCGCCCGACCAGTTCGGGAAGAGGCTGCCGTCGATGTAGTGGACGACGCTCTCGCCCTCCAGCTCGTAGGAGCCGAAGTAGGCGAGGTAGGTGGAGTACGCGGCGGCTCGTGCCGCCGTCTCACCACCCAGCGCGTCGTCGGTCGCCAGCGGCGGCCGCTCCGCCGCCATGAGATGCACGGCCATCCGGCCATTCGTGGCATAAATGAGCTGCCCACGCGCATCTGCCCCGAGTGGATATTTGACCGACCCGTCCGCACCGATTCTGCGCCACGCGATCAGCCTCCAGACGCCCTCCAGCCAATCAGCCACCAGGCGATTTTCGGCGCGCCGACCGAAGGTGTCAAGGTGCTATTTCGGGGCCGGCTGGTATTGGCCGGTATCGGGTCCGAACACTTCGGCGAGCATTCTGGAATCCATCTTCTGAAGCGCTGAGAAGTAACGGCGCGGTACCCGCTGGATTTGATTGAACTCCTGGTCACAGGGGTGCTCGACCGCGATCGTGGCATCCGTCCGGCCGATCGGCGCGGCGCCCCGACCGCTCGGCCGACCCGCACCTGTGCACAGGGGGCCCCGCCCAGGTGGGGCCGGTGCCACAGCCCACCAGATCGTTACCGCGGCCGCGTCACCGGTACTCGGCGGCGCGAACTGGAGGAACATTCCAACGCCGCAATGCGACCCGACGGCATGGACCGCCGGCCGCGGCTCGACGTCGGCCGGCACGGCCTTTCCGGCGCGATATCTCGAAGCAGCGCCGGACGAGTCGGTACGGCGTGAACTCCGCAATACATCGGCACCGCCGGGTGCACGTGCCGGCGAGGCAGGCCGGCGTCCGGGCCGTCGCCCTCGTAGACTGCGGCGGGAGAGGCGGGCAACCCGGGAGGGGTGGGTCGGATGGGCACGGTGGCGTGGCCCGACCATCTGCTGACCCTCGCCGAGTGGGACGCGCTGCCGGCGGACACCACGCACCGTGTTGAGCTGGTCGAGGGAGTTCTGCTGGTGACGCCACGGCCCGTCTCGCTGCATCAGCGCGCCATGGTCCGGCTGACCACCGAACTCGATCGCCAGCTTCCGTACGCGAAGACCGCATTGGCCGACGTGGAGGTGCTGATCGACGCCGCGTTCCCGGCGACGGTACGGGCCCCGGACGTTGTCGTCGTGCCGACGGCGGTGGCCGAGCGGAACCCGGCCCGGTACGAGGCGGTGGACGTGCTGCTGGCGGTGGAGATCGTGTCGCCGGGCAGCGGCCGGATCGACCGGGTGCACAAGCTCGCCGACTACGCCGCGGCCGGAATCGCGCACTACTGGATCGTCGACGTCGACCCGCCGGTCTCGCTGACCGGCTACCTGCTGGTTGACGGCAACTACGAGCTGATGATCGAGAGTGCCGGCGTCGTCGAGGTCACGTCGCCGGTCCCCATCCGGTTCGATCTGGACGCGCTGACCCGCCGCTGATCCGGGCCCGGCGGGTGATCCGGGCCCGGCGGGCCGGCCTCCGGTCAGCGGCCGAGGACCGGTATCTGGTCGGTGCGGCCGAGGCTGACACGGACGTGTTCGGCGTCCGGGTGGTCGAGCTGGTCGAGGATGGTCAGGGCGCGTTGCCAGGCGCGGCGGGCGTGCTGGCGGTGCCCGGCGGCCTCGTAGACGGCGCCGAGGCTGCGCAGCGTGTCGGCTTCGTTGTAGCGCTCGCCGAGGTCCCGGTACAGGTCGATGGACCGCTGGTAGCACGGGATGGCCGTGGCGTGGTCGCCGAGCTGGTCGTATACGTAGCCGAGGCTGTCCCAGGCGCCGGCCTGCCCGGAGCGGTCGCCGAGTTCCTGGAGCAGGGCGAGCGCCGGCCGGCAGGCGTCCAGGGCCTGCTGGTGGTCGCCGAGCAGGGCGTACAGCCAGCCGACCTCGTTGAGGGCATTGGCCTGCCCGATCCGGTGGCCGCCGGTCTGGTACAGGCGCAGAGATCGCTGGGCGTGCCGGAGGGCGTCGGCGTTGTCGTCGGCCCGTTCCAGGGCGAGCGCCAGGCTGAGGTGGATGTGCGCCTGCCCGACCACGTCGCCGGCCGCACTGCTCAGGGTGAGCGCGTGCTGGAGGTGGTCGCGGGCGTCACCGTGGCGGTCCAGCCGGGTGTAGGCGAGCGCGACCAGACGGTGCGCGTGCGCCTGCGCGGCCGGGTCGTCCAGCCGGTGGGCGGCGGCCAGGCCGGCCTGGGCGTTGGCGGCCCGGTCCGGCCAGTCGGCCCGCCGGTCGAGGATGTCATCGAGCGCCCAGGCCAGCTGCCACGCCGCCCGGTGCAGCCCGGCGTCGGCGGCGAGTTGGGCGACGCCGCGCAACACGGGCAGCTCGCTGGACATCCACGCCAGCGCCTGTTCCTGGTCGCCGAGCTGCTCGGCGACCACCCCGGGCTGCGGCGCGGGCAGGGTGATCGGATCCCGGGCCGGGTCCACCAGGCGGGCGGCGGCGTGTGCGGTCCCCAGGTAGTGGTCGACGATCCGGCGCACGGCGCCGCGTTGCCGGTCGGCGGTGTCGAGGGTGTGCGCGAGCTGGCTGGCGTACGCGCGGAGCAGGTCGTGGAAGCTGAACCGGGCGGGCGGGTGCTCGACGATCAGGTGCGCCCGGGCCAGCCGGGTCAACGACGAACGCACCTCGGGCAGTGGCCGGCCGGCGAGGCTGGCGGCCGCGGCGGCCGAGATGTCCGGCCCGGGGTGCAGCCCGAGCAGGCGGAACAGCCCGGCGGCCGCGGCCGGCAGCTGCTGCACCGACCACGAGAACACCGCGGTGACCGCGGCGCGTGGATCCTCGCCGGAGTCGAGCAGTTCCAACCGCTGCCGCTGGTCGCTGAGCTCGGCCACCAGCTCGGCCAGCGAGGCCGCCGGGCGGCCGACGGCGAGTTCCGCGGCGACCCGCAGCGCCAACGGCAGCCGGGCGCAGCGCTGCGCCAGCGCGTCGGCGGCGGTCGGCTCGATCGCGGCCCGGTCACCGATCAGGGTGCCGAGCAGTGACCTGGCGTCGGGGAGCGGAAGCAGGTCGAGGTCGAGCCGGCCGGCGCCGTCGACCGCGACCAGCCCGGCCAGCGAGTCCCGGCTCGTCACCAGCACGGCGCAGCCCGGGCTGCCCGGAAGCAGCGGCCTGACCTGGTCGGCCGTGCCGGCGTTGTCGAGCAGGACGAGGACCTTCCGGCCGGCCAGTTCGCTGCGGTACCGGGCGGCCCGCTCGTCCACGTCCGGCGGGATGTCGGTGTCGGCGACGCCGAGGCTGCGCAGCAACCGGGCCAGCGCGGCGCCGGCCGTCACCGGCAGCTCGGGGTCGTACCCGCGCAGGTTGACGTACAGCTGCCCGTCCGGAAACCGCGCGCACACCCGGTGCGCCCAGCGCACCGCCAGCGCCGTCTTCCCGACCCCGGCGGTGCCGGACACGGCGGCGATCGCGGTCTGCGCCGGGGCGTCCGGCCGTTCGGTCCGTTCCGGCAGCAGGCTGTCGAGGCGGGCCAGCTCGGCGTGGCGGCCGGTGAACGCGGCGACATCGGCGGGTAACTCGGCCGGCACCGGCCGTGTTTCCGGCCGGCCCGGCAGCTGGCCGGTCGGGGCGTCCCGATCGGGCCCGGCGTCCGGCCCCGGGCCGTTCCCAGCGGCGGTGGCGGTGGCGGTGCCGCCGGCCAGGTCAGGGTCGTTGCGCAGGATCCGCAGCTGCAGGTCGGCCAGCTGGCGGGCCGGCTCGGTGCCGAGCTTGTGGGCGGTCGCGCGGACCCGGGCGTAGCACTCCAGCGCCTCGGCCGGCCGCCCGGAGCCGGCCAGCGCCAGCATCAACGCCGCGGCCAGGTTCTCCGCGCCCGGCTGTTCGGCCACCAGCGGCCGCAGGTCCTCGACCACCGCGGCGTGCCGGCCCAGCCGGAGGTTCGCCTCGGCCCGCCGGGCGTGCAGGTCCAGCCCTTCGCGGGCCAGTGCGGCCCGGGTCCGGTCGGCCCACTCGCCGGGCACTCCGGCCAGCGGCGCCGGGCTCCAACCGGCCAGTGCCGCGCCGAGCAGGTCGGCGGCCAGCGCGTCGTCGCCGGCCGCCCGCGCCACCCGGGCCTCGCCGGCCAGCCGCCGGGCCCGGTGCAGGTCGACCCGGTCCGGATCGGCGTCGAGCCGGTAGCCGCCGGCCGCGTACCGCACGCTGCCCAGCCCGGCCCCGGCCAGGATCTTGCGGAGCCGGGTCACGTACGGCGCGGCCGGATTCGGCGACCGGGGCGGCCGCTCGCCCCAGACCCGGTCGATCAGCGTCTCGGTCGGCACCGTCCGGCCCGGCGTCATCAGCAGGATGGCCAGCACGGACCGCTGCTTGGCCGGACCGAGGTCGAGCTCCGTCCCGTCGACCACCAGCCGGACCGGGCCGAGCAGGCACCAATCCGGCTGCGGGCCGCGCCGGGAAGCCCCGTCAGTCACCCCCGCCGCCCCCATCAGCGGAGCACAGCACGGCGGCTCGGGCCGAGGCAATCGGGATCGCCGAATCCGCACAACTGAAAAGCAAACGAGCCGCAAACCCGTCCTGGCAGCGTGATGCCGCGCGCCGTCGTGGCGGGCGATCGGCGTAAGGGGAGCTGCCTCATGACCATGCCAGCCCGGCGACCGCGCGCGCTGCGCACCGGCGCCCCCCGAAGCCACTCCACGGGCGGAGCGCACTCCAGGTTCCCGCTGGGATCCCGCCGCGCGGCGCCCCGGCCAGCAGCCGTGATGCTCCCTCCGACAGGTCGCACTGTGAGCGGTGCGGAGCGCAGCGGCGTCTGGACTGAGGCAACGCGCCGACGAAGTCGTTGCGCGGTGCCGAGGGAAGACGCCGCGTCTGGCGCGGAGCGCAGCGAACCGGCTAGCACTGTGAGCGGCGCGGAGCGCAGCGGCGTCTGGACTGAGGCAACGCGCCGACGGAGTCGTTGCGCGGTGCCGAGGGAAGACGCCGCGTTTGGCGCTCCGCGAAGCGAACGGCCAGCACAGTGAGCGGGGCGGCCCGGCGGTGGACGGTCCGGCCGGCGAGGGCTTTGCTGGCCGGGGTTCTGCTGGCCGGCGCGCTGGCTGTGGTCGGGGCCGGACCGGCGCAGCGGGCCGCGGCGGCGGCCTGCCCGGTGGATGCCGGCGCCGCGGCACCGGCTGCCGCGGCCCGGGAGTTGGCCAGCCGCTGCGGGCGGCGGGTGGAGATCGCCGAGCAGGGCACCGAGCGGGCGCAGGTCTTCGCGAACCCGGACGGCACGTCGACGCTGGAGGCGACCGCGGTGCCGCGCCGGACCCGACGCCCGGACGGCAGCTGGGCGCCGGTCACCCCGGCGCCGGTCGCCCCGGCGGCCGGCACCTCGGCGGTCAGCGGCCCGGCGGCAGGCCCGGCGGCAGGCGTCCCGGCCGGTGGCGCGCAGCCCAACAACCAGGTCTCCGGCCGCAACCGCTGGGGCTACGCGAACTCCTCGAACTCGAACAACAACGACGGGATCGCCCGGGTCGGCGTGGATCCCGGCGGCGACGGGACCTACCGGTCGTATTTCGAGTTCCCGATCGGCGCGGCGGTGGGCAGCCGCATCATCGCGGTGTCGATGAACACGACGCTGATCCACTCCTGGTCGTGCGGCAACACCCCGGTGTCGGTGTGGGAGTCGGACTTCATGCCGGCCGGGGTCAACGGCGGCCGGCTCAACTGGGGCCTGGGCCTGCGGACGTTCCTGGACCAGCGGTCCGGTCATGCGCACAAGCCGAGCACGGGGGCCGGGTGCGGGGACGATCCGCAGCCGGACCAGCCGATGCAGTTCTCCAGCGGCACGATGACGACCAAGCAGCAGCAGTGGGCGACCGCTGGCGTCACCGCGATCACGTTCGCGCTCAGCGCCGGTGACTCGAACCTGGCCAACGAGGGCGCGACCGACCGGTGGAAGAAGTTCTCGCCGGGCGCGACCGTGCTGGTGGTCCAGTTCAACAATGCGCCGCGGGTGCCGGACGCCGCGGCGCTCAGCGCGGTCGGCACCTCGCAGACGGTCGGCTGCTGGACAGGTGACGTTGCCGGTCAGCCGCGCGTGAACGCCACCGGTGGCCTGCACCTGCGCGGCACGCTGACCGACGCGGACGCCGGCGACAACGTGCTGGCCCGGTTCGAGTGGCAGGACGTGACCGCCGGCACCGCCGTGGTCGCCGTACCGGACACGCCGGCGTTCCCGTCCGGGCACACCTACGACGTCGGCCTGGCGGCGGCGTCGCTGCCGGACGGCGAGAGCATCCGGTGGCGGGTGCACGGCTGGGACGGCCGGGACAACGGCGGCGCGTCGGCCTGGTGCCAGCTGGCGATCGACAACAGCACCCCCGGGCAGCCGACGCTCACCTCGGCCGACCTGCCGCCCTATCCGGGCACGCCCGCGGCGGCCGCGGTGGTGGGCGCGCCGGTGCCGGTGACCGCGACGCCGGCCGCCGGCAACACCGACATCTCCGGCTACTACGTCGGGGTCGGCGCGGTGGATACGGTGCCGACGACCTGGGTGCCGGCCGCGCCGGGCGGCACCGCGACGATCCCGGTGGTCCCGGTGGTCTCCGGGATCGCCAAGAACTTCCTCACCGTGGTGGCCGTCGACGCCGCCGGCAATCGCTCGCCGGTGCCGGTGTCGGCCCCGGACGCCGCGGGTACCCGGCAGTTCCGGGCGAACGAGGCCACCGGCGCGCGGACCCGCGGCGACCTGACCGGCGACGGGCTGGGTGACGTCGCCGGCCTGCTGGACGCCGGCAACGGCCGGACCACGCTGCTCAACCTGGACACCGCGGCCGGTGGGGCCAGCGTGCTCACCCCGACCGCACCGCTGACCACCGACCCGAACGCGTTCCCGGTGAGCAAGCTCGTCCCGGTGCGCGGCGACTTCAACGGCGACGGCCGCACCGACATCGCCGCCTTCCGGGACGAAGGCGGCTGCCGGGCGACGCTGTGGTGGTGGCTGTCGACCGGCAACAGCTACATGCCGTCGAACGCGCCGCTGTGGGACTCCGGCGCCGGAAACTGGTGCATCACGAACGCGCCGAAGCTGGTGGCCGGCGACTTCACCGGTGATGGCAAGGACGACATCGGCGCGTTCTACAGCTACCCCGGCAACCGGTCGGCCCTGTTCGTGTGGCCGACCGCGGCGGACGGCGCCGGCCTCGCGGCCCGGGCGGTCTGGTGGGACTCCGGCGTCGGCAACTGGGAGTACGGCCACTTCCAGGCGGGCGCAGGCGACGTGGACAACGACGGGGACGACGACATCGTCCAGCTCTACGACTACAACAGCTGTTCCAGCGCGACGATCGTGTTCACCTCCAACCGCACCGCCATCGCCGGGGCGGCCGTGCGGACCTGGCGCAGCGCGAACAACGTGTTCTGCTGGGCCCGGCTGTCCAAGCCGCTGGTCGGCGACATCGACGGCGACGGCACTGCGGACGTCAGCGCCGTGTACGACCTCGGCAACGGGACCTGGGAGCCGATCAGCGTCCTCGGCCCGGCGCTGAACGCGGTGCAGGTGACCGCCGCGCACACGCTGACCGTGCCCGGCCGGATCAAGCCGGCGATGGCCGACTACGACGGCGACGGGCTGGCCGATATCGCCCTGCTCTCCAACGACGGCCCGACCGCCACCACGTTGTGGGTCGCCACCCAGTCCGGCGCGGCGGACCACTCGTTCAGCACCGAGACCAAGCGCTGGGATTCGGCCACCACGATCGGCGGCCTCGCCTGGTCCGCCTTCACGCCGCTGTAAGGGGGCGCGCAATGACCGCAGTCTCCCGCCGCCGGGTACGCCCGGTCGCGGCCGGGAGCGCGCTGGCGCTGGTCGCCGCGCTGCTGGCCGTCCTGCCGGCCGGGCCGGCGTCCGCTGTGCCGACCCGTCCCCCGCGCCCGGCACTGCTGCCGTCGGTACCCGGCAGCGACGCGACCGCCAGGCTCGCCCCGGTCGACCCGACGAAGAACGTCACCACGCCGGCGCGGGCCACGTTCCCGGCCGCCGGCACCGCGGACGTCGCGTTGCCGGCCGCGGCTACCGGCGTGCGCCCGGACGCGGGCCCGGTGCGCCCGGCGATCACCTGGGCCGCCGGCCTTCCCATCGGCGCGGCGCGCACCGCCGCGCCGGCCGGCGCCGGACCCCAGGTCGCCGCCCCGACCAGGCTGCGGCTGCGACTGCTGGACCCCGCCACCGCCCAGCACACCGGCCACGACCTGGTGCTGCGGGCCGCCCGCATCGACGGCACCAGCACGCCCGGCAAGGCCACGATCGCTGTCAACTACGGAGGTTTCCGCACCGCGTACGGCGCCGACTGGGCCCGCCGGCTGACGCTGGTCGCGCTGCCGGACTGCCCGCTGACCACGCCGGCGGAGCGCGCCTGCCAGGCGACGCCGCTGCCGACCAGCAACGACACGGTCCACAGTGCACTGTCCACTGTGGTCACTGTGACGACGTCGGGCACGATGGTCGCGCTGGCGGCCGGCGCGTCCTCGGACGGCGGTGACTACAAGGCGACCGACCTGAAGGAGGCCGGCAACTGGGCGGCCGGCGACAACTCCGGCGGCTTCGCCTGGGGGCTCCCGCTGCGGGTGCCGCCGAGTCTCGGCGGCCCGGCGCCCAAGGTGCAGTTGGCGTACTCGTCGCAGGCCGTCGACGGTCAGACCGCGGCCAGCAACTCCCAGCCGAGCTGGATCGGCGAGGGCTTCGCCTGGCAGCCCGGCTCGATCGAGCGCGGCTACCGCGGCTGCAACGACGACGGCGGTGCGAGCACCAACGGCGATCTGTGCTGGGCCGGCGACAACGCGAGCCTCACGCTGAACGGCCGTTCGACCCAACTGGTCCTGGACAGCGGCGGGCAGTGGCGGCCCAAGGACGAGGACGGCTCGAAGATCGAGCACCTCACCGGCGGCGTCAACGGCGACAACGACGGCGAGTACTGGAAGGTCACCGCGACCGACGGCACCCAGTACTTCTTCGGCCGCAACCGCCTCCCCGGCTGGCGCTCGGGCACCGACCCGGAGACGAACTCGGTGTTCTACGAGCCGGTGTACGGCAACAACGGCGCGGTCGGCTCCATCCCAGCCGAGCCGTGCCACTCCGACGCGGGCTTCGGGTCGTCGAGCTGCCAGCAGGGTTACCGGTGGAACCTGGACTATGTGGTCGATCCGCACGGCAACACGATGTCGCTGTTCTACCAGCGGGAGATGAACAATTACTCGCGTAACCACGTCGACGCGGACGTCTCGAGTTACGTGCGCGGCGGCTGGCTGGCCGAGATCGACTACGGCACCCGGCAGGACGCGGGTGTGGACTCGGTGTTCGCCGGCACCGCCCCGGCCCGGGTGCTGTTCGACACCACCGACCGCTGCGTGATCGCGGGCCCGACCTGCACGCTGACCATCGCGAACGCGGGCAACTGGCCGGACCTGCCGGTGGACCAGATCTGCACCGGCACGACCTGCGCGAACCACTACTCGCCGACGTTCTTCACGCAGAAGAAGCTGTCCGCGGTCACCACCCAGGTGGCCACGGGCAACAAGACCTGGCGGCGGGTCGAGCAGTGGCGGCTGACCCAGGTGTTCAAGGACCCCGGGGACGGGCTGGCGAAGATCCTCTGGCTGAGCTCGCTCGCGCACTGCGGCACCGACGACACCACCTGCATGCCGTCCAACACGTTCATTCCAACCCAGCTCTCCAACCGGGTGGACCTGGCCGGCACGACGAACTCGATCATCCGCTACCGGATGAGCTCGATCCAGACCGAGTCCGGCGGGCTGATCTCGATCGCCTACTCCGCGCCGGAGTGCGTGGCCGGCTCGAACATGCCGGCTGCCGCGGACCGCAACACCAAGCGCTGCTTCCCGGTCTGGTGGGTGCCGCCGGGCTCGACCGTGCCGAAGCTGGAGTACTTCCACAAGTACGTGGTCAGCTCGGTGGCCCTCGGCGACCTGGTCGGCGGGAACCCGGACGAAGTCACCTACTACACCTACCTCGACAGTCCGGCCTGGCACTACGACGACAACCCACTGGCGATCTCCACCCGACACAGCTGGTCGCAGTGGCGCGGGTACAGCCAGGTGCGGGTGGTGCACGGCGCGAACACCGAGACACAGTCGAAGACCGAGATCACCTATTTCCGCGGCATGGACGCGGACCGGACCGCCAGCGGAACCAGGTCGGTGTCCATTTCGGACACTGACGGCGGGAGCTGGGTGGACTCGAACTGGTTCGCCGGAACGGCCCGGGAGACGGTCACGTACCTCGGCACCACCAGCACCGTGGTCAGCAAGACCAAGAACGACCCGTACCAGTTCGGCCCGACCGCCACGCAGACTCTCAACGGCGTCACGCTGACCGCGTACGCCACTGATACCGCGGTGGTGACCACGAAGACCACGCTGGATGGCAACCGCGGCTTCCGCACCACCCGCGCCAGCACGAGCTTCACCCCCGACCGCAGCGCCCGGGTGTCCCAGACCGACGATGAGGGCGATCTGTCCACGACCGCTGACGACCGGTGCGCGCGGACGTCCTACGCGGCCGACGCCGCCACTACCATGCTCACGTTCGTGACCCGGGTGGAGACGGTCGGCGTCACGTGCTCGGCCACCCCGAACCGGTCCAGGGATGTGCTGATGGACGTCCGGACCTGGTACGACGGGGCGTCCTCGTTCGGCGGCACGGTGTCCAAGGGCGACCCGACGAAGGTCGAGCAGCTCGCCGACTGGAACGGCGGGAACCCGGTCTACAAGCAGACCGAACGCACCAGCTACGACGCGTACGGCCGGCCGCTGGACTCGTACGACGCGCTGGACCGCAAGACGTCGACCGTCTACACCCCGGCGAGCGGGGCGGCGGCGACCGGCACCACGGTGACCGACCCGAAGAACTTCGCCGCGACCACGACCACCGACGTCGCCTGGGGCCTCGACACCTCCCGGGTGGACGCCAACGGCCGGCGCGCCGACCTGGCCTACGACGGTCTGGGCCGGCTCACCGGCGTCTGGCTGCCGGGCCGGGACAAGGCCACGCAGACTCCGGACCAGAAGTACGCCTACACGCTGCGCACCGCCGGCGGCCCTTCGGTGGTGGCCACCTCGAAGCTCAACGCGGCCGGCACCGGCTACACCACCAGCTACCTGCTCTATGACGGCTGGCTGCGGGAGCGGCAGACGCAGGCACCGGCCGTCGGCGGTGGTCGGCTGATCACCGACACGCTGTACGACAGCCGCGGCCTGGTCGCGAAGAACCGTCCTGCCTACTTCAACTCCAATGCCCCGGCAACCGCGGTGTTCCTGCCGACCGGCGACAACGCGGTGCCGGCGCAGTCGGTCACCGGGTACGACGGCGCCGAGCGGGTCACCACCGTGATCACGCAGGTGGACGCGGTCGAGAAATGGCGCAGCACGACCAGCTACGGCGGCGACCACACCGACCTGTCGGTACCGCTGGGCGGCACCGCGACCAGCACCTGGGCGGACGCGCGCGGCCAGACCACCGCGGTCTGGCATTACCACGGGAACACCGCGGCCGGCGCGCACGACGTGACCACCCGCGGCTACACCCCGGCCGGCGACCTCAACCTGGTGGTCGACGCGGCCGGCAGCAGGTGGTCGGCCACGTACGACCAGCGGCGCCGGAAGCTCACCTCGACCGACCCGAACACCGGCACCAGCACCTTCAGCTACGACGAGGCCGGTCAGCAGCTCACGACCACCGACGCCCGCGGCGGCACGCTCGCCTACAGCTACGACGAACTGGGCCGCAAGACCGGCGAGTTCGTCGGCAGCCCGAGCGGGACGAAGCTGGCGGCGTGGGCGTACGACACGCTGCCCGGCGGGAAGAGGCAGATCGCCAGCACCACCCGGTACGACGGCGCCGGGAACGCGTACGTGACCGGGCCGGTCGGCTACACCGCGCACTACCAGCCGACCGGGACCGTGGTGACGCTGCCGGCGGCGGCGGGCGTGCTGGCCGGCACCTACACGACGTCGACGACGTACAACGCCGACGGGACGGTGCACACCGACAGCACGCCGGCGAAGTCCGGCAGCCCAGGGTTCGGCGGGCTCCCGGACGAGACGCTCAGCTACGGCTACAACGACCTCGGGATGCCGACCACGCTGACCGGGCTGAGCTCGTACGTCACCGACACGCAGTACCTGCAGACCGGGCAGCTGTCCTCAGTGGACATGACCGACGGCGGCGGGAAGGACGTGCTGCAGTACTGGACGTACGAGCACGGCACCAGCCGGATGGTCGAGCACCAGGTGGTGGGCGACTTCGCCACGGTGGTGGCCACCGAGACGCACTACACGTACGACCCGGCCGGCAACGTCACCGGCGTCGCCGACAAGCTCGCACAGTACGGCGCGGGCGCGGACGACAACCAGTGCCTGCGGTACGACTACCTGCAGCGGCTGACCGAGGCCTGGACGCCAACCTCCGGCGACTGCACGGCGGCCCCGACCACGGCCGGTCTCGGCGGGCCGGCGCCGTACTGGACGACGTACGCCGTGGATGCGAGCGGCAACCGGACCTCGGTGACCGAGCACGCCGCGAGCGGGAACCGGGTCGGCACCTACAACTACCCCGCGGCCAGCGCGGCCAGGCCGCACGCGGTGACCTCGGTGACCGGGGCCGGCGCGGCGACGTACGGGTACGACCCGGACGGGAACACGACCAGCCGGAAGGTCGCCGGCAAGCCGGACCAGACGCTCACCTGGGACGCCGAGGGGCACCTGGCGACCCTGGTGGACAGTGCCGGAACCACCACGTACACGTACACGGCCGGCGGGATGCGGCTGCTGGCGAAGGACCCGTCCGGGGCGACGCTCTGGCTCGGTGCCACCGAGTGCCGGGCCGTCGCCGGCGGGACGGTCTCCTGCACCCGGCCGTACGGGTTCGGCACCGCCGGCACGGTCGGGGTCCGCACCCCGGCCGGGCTGTCCTGGGCTTCCGACGACCACCAGGGCACCTCGCAACTGCTGTTCCGGGCGTCGGACCTGGCGATCACCCGGCGGCGAGCCACGCCGTTCGGCGCGGACCGGGGACCGGCGGTGGCCTGGCCGGCGTCGCGGGGGTTTGTCGGCGGGGTCGACGACGACCGCGCCGGGCTGGTGCACATCGGCGCGCGCGACTACGACCCGGTGCTGGGCCGCTTCACCTCGGTGGACCCGCAGTTCGCCATCGACGACCCGCAGAGCTGGAACGGGTACTCGTACGCCGACAACACGCCGGTGACCGCGAGTGATCCGACCGGCGAGCGGACCGAGGACCAGTACTACGGACCGGGCGGGAAGGACAAGGACAACAGCGCCCCGGCGCCGGAGGGCAACTACAGCGGCCCGTGCGACGGATCGCACTCGGCCAGCAACTGCGACTCGCACGGCAAGACCAAGCCGGACCGGCCGCACAAGCCCAAGGACGTGATGCGGCGGACCGTGTTCGGCAAGGGCACCGTGCTGATCGTCCACTATGACGGCACCGTGTCGATCAACGGCTACATCCTGCCGGCGGGCATCAAGGACCCCGACAAGCTGGCCGCCGCCGTCGACGCCCACTACAAGCCGTTCGGCGACGGGCAGCCACCGGACCTCATCGAGACCACCGGCCTGCTGCAGCAGAGCTGCAACCCGGAGCTGTGCACCCTCGACCAGAAGAACCAGGTCGACCGCGCGCACAACCTGGCGCTGGACATGCCGTCCGGCCCGGTGGACATGCACGGCTGGTGCCTCGGCGGCGCGTCCGGTTTCGGCATGGGCACCGCCGGCAGCGCCTGCGTGGTCAGCGACAACCACGGCTGGGCGATCACGCTCAACTGGACGCCCGTGACGCTGACAACCCCCGGCGCGTTCCTCGGCGTCGGCCCGACCTTCTCCAACGGCGACATCGACGCGCAGAAGGGCGCCTTCCTCACTGTCGACGTCGGCGCCGGGGAGGTAGTCGGCGTCGACAGCTCCTATGCCTACGCCGGCGGCATCCTCACCACCACCGACCTCTTCGGCGGCGGCGTCGGTTCTCCCGTCACCGCCGCGGGCGGCGTCAGCTACACCTGGATCCCGTACCACCATCGCAACGACATGGTGCACTCGCTGACCCCGCTGCACCGGTGAGACCCACCGGCGCTGTCACCGTCTGATGTGGACGGTGACGGCGGGAGGCGGACGGCGGCGCGGCAGCCACCGACCGGGAGGAGCGACATGACACTGTCCCGCCGGGGTTTCTTCGGCCCGGCCGGCGCCACCGCGGGTGTGCTGGCGCTCGGCCAGGCCGGCCGGGCCGATGCGGCGCAGGGCGGGTGGCGGTGGTGCACGCTCTGCCAGGGCCTGTGGTTCTCGCTGAACTACCTGCTCCGCCTCACCCCGGCCTGACCGCTGCCGACATCCGCCGTTGACTAATAAACTCTGCATATATAGATTTAGTGCATGACCCGTTCCCGGCGGCCGTCCGCCCAGACCACGGCAGTGGTCCTGGCGCTGGCCGAGGAGCCGACCGCCTGGCGGTACGGCTATCAGCTGTGCCAGCAGCTGGGCATCAAGCCCGGCTCGATGTACCCGATCCTGATGCGGCTGACCGACCGGGGGCTGCTGGAGACCACCTGGGCCACCGACGTCCCGGCCGGCCGGCCACCGCGCCACCTGTACCGGCTGACCGGCGCCGGCCGGGCGCTGGCCACCGACCTCGCCGTCGTTGCCGCCGCCGCGCCAGTGGCCCGGCGGTCCGGTCTGACCGAGAGGTGGCAGGGCGCATGAGGCCGAGCCGGCGCGGGGTCGAGACCGTTGCGACCCGGGTCATCGTGGTGGTGTGGGTGGTGTTCTACGCCATCGCGCTCGCGACCGCCGACCAGCTGCCCGGGCCGGTGACCGCCGTGGTGCAACTGCTCGTCCCGCCGCTGCTGGGGGTGGGCGCCGCCCGGCTCGTGCTGCGCCACTGGTGGTCCGGGATCGGGTCCCGGATGGCCGCGCTGGACCTGCCGGGGCGGTTGCTCGCGGCCGAGGTGGCGGCACTGCCCGAACACCGGCGCGAGTGGGGCCGGGCGATGACCGCGGAGCTGGCCGAGGTCCAGGGGCGGTCGGCCCGCTGGCGGTTCGCGCTCAGCACTGCCCGGGCCACCCTGTGGCAGCCACCGTCGGGTGGCTGGCCGGTGCTCGCTCTGGTGGCCGGGGTGGCCGTGGCCCTGGCCGCGGCCGCCGGGCCGGCGGTCGGCGCGGCGGTGCCCGGGCTGACGGTGTTCACGGTGACCTTCACCGGGCTGGTCGGTGCCATGGTGGCGCTGGCCGTCGTCCGCTGGCGCCGGCCGCGGCTGCCGGTACCAGCGCCGACCGTCCTGGTCACCGCCGGCGTGGCCGCGGCCATCGGCGCGATCGTGATCTTCCTGCGCCGGGAGCCGGCCGCGGCCCGGTACCTGCCGCCGGCGGCGGCGGTGTATCTGGCCATCGTGCTGGCCGGCTGCCTGTGGCTCGCGGTGGCATCCGCACGGTGGCTGGGCGCCAGCCGGCTCGCCCCCCACCTCGGCGCCGCCGGCGCTGTCGTGTTCGCGGTCTGGTTCCTGCTGGCCTTCAGCAGCGACGGGGCCGAGCCCCCGCTCCCGCTCGTGCTGCTGCTCGCGGTGGTGCTGATGGTCGCGCCGGCCGCCGCCTTCTTCGTCCCGGCGTTCGTGGCGGGCCGGGTCGGCCGGTCGTTCCGCTCCGGCCTGCAGGCCGCCGTCTGGACGGTGATCGCCGCCGGGCCGCTCACCTACGCCCTCTGGCTGCCCGCGGGGCTGCACCGGCACGCGATCGACGGCAGGACGCTGGACGGCGAACTGGTCGCTCCGGTCGGTGAGAACCTGCCCGCCGCGATGGTCTTCTGCCTCGGCATCTTCCCCGTGCTCGGCCTCACCGTCGCGGTGATCGGCGCCGGCCTCGGAGCGCGGCCGCCCCGCCCACCCGCTGCCGCACCGCCGCAACCGCAAACCTGACCCGGCCCGCGTCCCGCGGTCCACTGAGGACGCCCGCGTCCCGCGGTCCACTGAGGACCGCCGCAGTCCATTGAGGACCGCCGTGGTCAGCGGAGGATGAGCCAGCCGCCGAGGCAGAGGGCGGCGGTCGTGCCGAGCGCCAGCAGGCCGATCCAGTGCTGGGCGGCCAGCGGGGTCAGCCGGGTCAGCTCGTCAACGTCGGAGTCCCCGGCATACCCGGCGCGACGCCGCTGCCCCAGTTCGACGACCGGCCGGATGGCACCGACGAGCAGGAACCAGCAGCCGACCAGGCCGACCGTCGCCTGTACCGGCGCGGGGGCGTACCAGGCCAGCAGCGCGATCGGGGCGCCGGCGCGCACGGCCAGCAGGACACCGCGGGTGCCACGGGCCAGCACCAGCGTCGCCGGTACCAGCACGACGGCGACCCACAGGGCGATGGTCACCAGGCCATCGGCCAGCACCAGCGCACCGACCAGGCCCAGCACCGACGGGCCCAGATACCCGGCGAGCACCGTCGCCACCATGCCCGGCCCGTCCGCCCGGCCCGCCGTCAGGGCCAGTCCTGACCTGTCCGGGTGGGCGCCGACCCCGACCAGGCGCCGGCCGGTCACCAGCGCCGCGACCGCATGACCGGCCTCGTGCGCGACGGTGATGATGTTGCGGCCCCGTCGCCACGCCCCCTCGGCGGCCACCAGGGCGAACGCGATGACCCCGGTCGCCACCGCCAACGCGAGCGGTGGGTCGAGCTGCAACCCGGCGATCCGGTCTCCGAGACTCGCCGACATTCCGCCTCCAATCAGCTGCCCTGCTTTCCTGACGTGCTGGACGGCCGCCGTGTTGCCGCCCCGCCTGGACCGGACCGGCGGGGCGGTTCAGCTCGCGGCGGGCCGGGCCCGGCACGGGGCTGCCGGCGAGTCGGTGTTGGAAAGGCGCATTGCCGTCGGCAGTTGCGGGCGCGACTGCTGGCGCAGCTGGGGGCCGGCCCGGGTGGCTCGGGTGAGTGCGGCGTGCAGGTCGGCGTCGGTGTCCTCGGTGTTGGCGCGCTCACGCGCGTAGAGCCGGGTCAGGCTGTGCATGTGGTACTGGTCGGGCTGGTTCGCGTCGAGCAGGTGAACGTCGATGAGGTTGTCGAGCAGGTCCTGTGCGGCGTTCGGGGCGATGTCCAGCAGTGCTGCGGCGGCCCGCGTGTCGACGTGCGGGGTGTCTAGGAGGCCGACCAGGCGGAAAGCCCTCCGCACCCGCGGGGCGAGCGCCAGATAGCTGGGGGCGAGGCTCGCTCGGATGCTGAGGTCTCCGGCGGCGAGCTCGTCGAGTTGGTATCGCGGGTCCTGCAGCCGGGCCACCAGCCGGGACGTTGGCCAGTGCGGTCGCCCGGCCAGCCGGGCGCCGGCTGCCCGCACGGCGAGCGGCAGCCGTCCGGCCAGCCGGACCAGGCGGGCGGCCGAGTCGCGGTCGGCGGCCACCCGGCTGGCGCCGATCATGTTGCTGAGCAGGTCCAGCGCTTCGTCGTCGGAGAGCAGGCCGAGCTCGACGTTGCTGGCGCCAGCCAGTTCGGGCAGCCGCCGCCGACTGGTCAGGATGACCGCGCAGGCCGGGTTTCCGGGCAGCAGCGGCCGCACCTGCGCCGCGGTCTGAACATCGTCGAGGACGACGAGGATCCGCCGGCAGGACAGCATGAGCCGGTAGCGTTCGACCTTCTCCGCCAGCCCGGTCCGGGGTGGCGCCGGGGGGTCGCCCAGGGCGCCGAGCAGCCGCTGCAGGGCGTCGGCTGGCTGCAGCGGGTCAGCCTGGGTGCCGTGCAGGTCGAGGTAGAGCTGCCCGTCCGGGAACTGCTGGCGCAGCAGGTGCGCGGTGTGCACGGCGAGGGCGGTCTTCCCGACGCCGCCGGGTCCGCAGATCGTGACCACCGGCGTGGCGGTGTGTTCCGCCGTGACGGTGGTGGCGGCGGTCAGGGCGGCGAGCTCGCCGGCCCGGCCGGTGAAGTCGGCGATGTCGCGGGGTAGCTGGCAGACCCCGAGCGGGCTACCCGGCGGGCCGGCCGCGCGGAGGTGCGGCTGCCTCGGTCCGTCGTCGCCGCGCCCCGGCTGGTCGGCCGGGGCCTGCCAGTAGCCGCTCCGCCCGGCGCGTTCGAATCGCTCCCGCTCCGATCCGCGGATGCTGAGCGCGTCGGCGAGTGACTGGACGGATGGCCGGCGCGGCCGGCGAACCTGGCCACCCTCGATGTTGACGATGGACCGGACACTGAGCCCGGCCCGGTCGGCCAGCTCCTCCTGGGTGAGCTGGGCTGCGACGCGACGTAGCCGCAGCACGTTCCCGAAGCTCTGACCGTCAGCGTGTCCGGCTCCGGACGCCCCCGCGCGCGACATGCGCCCCCCAAACTGTCGCAAACTTGCCTTTAAGATACAGGCCGGTCCGCCGCCTGGGTTATGCATTTCCGCCGGGCTCCTGCCGCCCGTTCGGGAATGCCCGGCGCGCATCGGCATAGGCCGGCCGAGTCCGCGTCGCCGGCAGGCCGCTGACCTGCATGAGGTCCCTGGTAGCTGCGGACGCTTCTGCGGGTTCTGCGGATTCGTCTTCCTGGTCAGCGGTCTCCGGGCGGCTGACGATGGCCGGGCTCGGGTGAGGCAGCGCTGTGTCTGGCTGAAGGGAAACCGGACTGTGACGGGGTTCAGAAGGTTCGTCGGCCTGTCGAGTCTGACCGTGCTCGTGGTCAGCGGGCTCTCCGCGCCGGCAGGCAGAGCGGAGCAGCCGGCACCGCGCGGCCCGGCAACGTCGTCCCAGGTCGCGGTGGCCGCCGTGTCCTGCCCGCCGGCCAGCGCGGGACAGGCCACAACGGTGGCTCGGCAGGCGCCGGCACCGCGGCCGCCGCGCACCGCCGCCGACGCCGCCGAGGCGACGTTCGCCGCCCCGGACACACCGCGGCGGATGATCCCCGGCGACGAGTACCGGGTGCCGGTCACGGTGCGGAACACGACGACGGCGACCCTGCCCAAGGCGACCTACGTCCTGTCGTACCACTGGCTGCTGCCTGACGGTGACGACGCGACGAACTCCGGAAACCGGCTGGAGACGGAGCTTCCGGCCGACCTGGCGCCCGGCGCCACGGTCACCGTGCAGGCGCGGGTCGAGGCGCCGTCGCTGGCTGACATCGGCAACAAGCGGGAGTCCTTCGTCCTGCGCTGGGACCTGCGGGACCGGCAGCGCGGCCGCTGGCTGTCGGCGGGCGGCGCGATCCAGCCGCTGAACCAGGACGTCACCGTCGAGGACCCGACCTCGGACCAGTTGGGGCTGGAGCGGTTCTACCAGTACGCCGGCACGCCGACCGGCGCCGGCTCGAGCGTGGCGGTGAACCAGTTCTCCGGCAACGCGGTGTTCAGCTACTCGCCGTTCGCCAACCCGAGCCGAGGGCTGGCCACGTTCGTCGGGCTGGCCTACAACAGCCAGGACACGTCGGACTCGATGACCGGCTTCGGCTGGTCGGTGTCCACCTCGACGCTGACCCGGCTGGGCACCCCGCTGGACTTCAGCAGTTCGGCCGACTTCCCGGACACGGTGCGGCTGATCGACGGGGACGGCACCGGCCACGAGTTCGAGCTGAACAAGCACGACAGCGGCGACCGGACGAAGTGGACCTACGACAGCCCGGCCGGCGTCCACCTCTTCCTGCAGCGGACGACCGGCGCCGACGACAACCGGCGCTGGGTGATGACCAGCCCGGACCGCACCCAGGCCTTCTTCGACCGGCAGGGCAACCAGACCGCCACGGTCGAGAAGAACGGCAACGAACTGCGGTTCACCTACCAGCAGGCGCTGGTCGGGGGCCGGAGCACGAAGGTGCTGACGGCCATCACCGACGCCACCGGCCGGCGCACCCTGACGCTGGACTACTACCAGCGCGGCGACTCCTTCTCCTTCTACGCCGGGAACAAGAAGCAGTCCGGCACCGCGCTGGCGAACACGGCGATCATCGACCGGCTCCGGTCGATCACCGACCTCTCCGGTCGGACCATCACGTTCACCTACAGCGACCGCGGCCTGCTGCAGGAGGTCGTCGACGGCGCCGGCGGCCCGGAGCCGAAGTCGTTCGTCTTCTTCTACGACGACGCGCAGGCCAACCGGAACACCAAGCTGGTCCGGGTCGTCGACCCGCTGGGCAACGGCAGCACGCTGCAGTACTTCACCGACTCCGGCGACTCGCTGCGCCGCTGGCACGTCCGCACGGTGACCGACCGGGTCACCGCGGCCACCGCCTTCGACTACGCCGACCCGGACTCCTCGCGCGGGTCGGCGATCGCCTCCACGGTCACCGACGGGAACGGGCACGCCGCCACGTACCTGCTCGACGGTTTCGGCCGGCCCGAGCGGCTCACCAACGCCAAGGGCGAGACCACCACGCTGGTCTGGGACGCCGACAACAACGTGGTCCGGCTGCGCGAGGACAACGGCGCGCTGACCACCTGGGTGTACGACCCGAAGACCGGCTACCCGCTGGAGATCCGCGACGCCGAGGCGAACGCGAAGGACTTCCCGCCGACCAGACTCGGCTACCGGACCGCGTTGGACGGGCACGTCGCCGACCTGACCGAGAAGACCTCGCCCGAGGGCCGCCGGTGGCTGTTCGGCTACGACGACCGCGGCAACCTGGTCGCGGTCACCGATCCCAAGGGCACCGCGACCCCGGCCGACGGCGACTTCACCAGCCGGTACCGCTACGACGAGCTCGGCCACCTGGTCAGCACGACCGACGCCAACGGCCACACCACCACCTACGCCGACTACGACGCCAACGGCTACCCGCGCCGGATCACCGACCCCATCGGCTGTTCCAGCTTCTTCAGCTACGACGCGGTCGGCAACGTCGTGTCCAGTGTGGACGCCAAGCAGAAGGTACGGACGTTCACCTACGACCAGTTCAAGCGTCCACTGTTGACGAAGGTGCCCAAGGACGCTGCGGCGAACGACTTCATCGTTACACCCGGCCCCAGGTACGACCGCAACGACAACGTGGTCGTACTGACCGCCGCCAACAACGCGGTCACCACGGTCGCCTACGACCAGGCCGACCGGCAGGTGTCGATCACCGCGCCGAAGGACACCCCCACCGGGCCGACGAAGACGACCACGTTCGCCTACGACCGGGTCGGCAACCTGATCCGGGAGACCGAGCCGAAGGGCACGCTCACCCGCGACAACCCCAACGACTTCACCACCACGTCCCGGTACGACCAGGTCGACCAGCTCATCGAGGTCACCGACGCCACCGGCCAACGGGCCACCGCCAGCTACGACAACGTCGGCAACCTGATCACCGAGGTCGACCCGCGCAAGACCGCGACCGCCGACCCGAACGACGTCACCACCAGGTACGCCTACGACCTCAACCACCAGCCGACCCGGATCACGGACGCGGCCGGAAACACCATCGCCGCCGGCTACGACCGGGACGGCAACACCGTGCAGAGCACCGACGAGGAGGGCAACACCACCCTCATCCGGCTCGACGAGCGCGCGATGCCGGTTGAGGAACGCGTCCCGCACACCGGCTCCGGCGCTGAGATCACCTACTTCACCACCCGCTACGAGTACGACCAGGTCGGCAACCGGACCAGGACGATCACCCCACGCGGCGTGGAAACCGCCGACGACCCCGACGACTTCGTCCAGGCCACCAGCTACGACGAGCTCAACCGGGTCAAGGAGGAGATCCTCCCGTTCGACCGGGACGACGAGCGGATCACGACGCCGGACCGGATCGCCTACGGCTACGACGAGGTCGGCCTGCTGCGCGAGGTCAGCGCACCGCCGTCGGACGGGCAGTCGGTCCGCAACGTCAGCCGCTACACCCACTTCGACAACGGCTGGACCCGGTCGAGCACCGACCCGTTGGGCATCACCACCAACTACGACTACAACGCGGTCGGCGAGCAGACCGCGCGGACCCTGGTCAGCGCCGGCGGCGGCTCCAGCCGGACGATGAGCTGGACGTACTACCCCGACGGCAAGCGCCGGACGCGCTCGGACGACGGGGTGCCGGTCGGCCAGCACGTCGTCCTGGTCGACAACTCCGACCCGAACGACACCGAGGCCGTCGGCGACTGGCAGACCCTTCCCGGCACCGGGGACGTCGAGGGCTTCGACTACCGCACCTCCGACCCCGGCAGCGGCGCTGACACGTTCACCTGGAAGGCCGGCATCCCGGCCAGCGGCAGCTACCAGGTCTTCGTCCGCTACGCCCCGGGCACCGCGACGGACGCCCGCTACACGGTCGAGCACAACGACGGCAGCACGAGCAGGACGGTCGACCAGACCCAGCACGCCGGCGAGTGGGTCAGCCTCGGCACGTTCGCCTTCACCGAAGGCAACACCCGCAACATCACCCTGTCCGATCAGGCCAACGGCACCGTCGTCGCCGACGCGGTCCGGCTGGTCCGCGACAACAGCGGCGACGTCGACACCGAGAAGAAGACGTTCACCGAGTCCTACGACGCCAACGACAACCTCGTCTCGGTCGCCGACTCCACTCCCGGAGCACCGGTCGACGAATACGCCATCAGCTACGACGGGCTCAACCGCGCCGACAAGGTCGAGGAGCGCCGGAACGGTGCCGTCCGCAACACCACCCGCTACGACTACGACCCGAACGGCAACCTGACCGGCTGGCAGCACGACGACCAGGTCGCCAGCTACACCTACGACGTCCGCGACCTGGTGTCCGAGGTGCGGAACGCCAAGTCCACATCGGACGGTTCACCGAAGGTCAGCACCTTCCGCTACACCGCCCGCGCGCTGATCGACCGGCAGGTCAAGCCCAACGGGAACACCGTCGACTTCGGCTACTTCGCCGACGGTCTGCTGCAGCACCAGGTGGAGAAGAAGGAGTCGGACGGACCGGTCGTCAACGAACACACGATCGAGTACAACCCGAACGGCAACCGCACCAAGGACACCGCACACGTCCAGAACGCCGACAACCACGCCGACTCCCTGGACACCGTCGCCAGCTACGGCTACGACCCACGGGACCGGGTCCGCAGCGTCACCAAGACCGGCGACGGCGACGACACCACCGAGACCTACGTCCATGACGCCAACGACAACGTCATCTCCCAGCGCATCGACGAGGTCAGGACCACGTTCCGGTACGACCGCAACCGGCTCGTCTCCGCGACCTCGGCCGGCGCCACCTCGACCTACGCCTACGACCCGTTCGGCCGGCTGAGCAAGGTCAGCACCGCCGGGCAGCAGTCCGAACGCTACGTCTACGACGGCTTCGACCGGACCACCGAATACCGCCAGGGCGCCGGCGCGGCGACGAAGACCACCCGCTACGCCTACGACTCCCTCGACCGCACCATCTCCCGCACCGCCAACGCCACCGGCTCGGACCCCAGGACCACGGTGCTGGAGTACCTCGGCCTCTCCGAGCAGGTGCTCACCGAGCGCGAGGGCGGCGAGGTCCGCAAGTCCTACCAGTACTCCCCGTTCGGTGAGCTGCTGTCGCTGGTCAACACCAAGGACAACGGCGACGCGGAGAACGGCTACTACTCCTTCAACGCGCACTCCGATGTGGAGAGCGTCACCGATGACGACGGCGACAACACCTCCACGTACGGCTACTCCGCCTACGGCGGCAACGACCCGGCCGCGTTCACCGGCGCCGACAAGCCCGACCCGGCCAACCCGGACGCCGAGCCGAACAACGCCTACCGGTTCAACACCAAGCGCTTCGACCCAGCCTCCGGCAGCTACGACATGGGCTTCCGGGACTACCGCCCGGCCGAGAACCGGTACCTCTCCCTCGACCTCTACAACGGCGCGCTAGCCGACCTGAGCCTGACCACCAACCCGTTCACCATGAACCGCTACGCCTTCGGCGGCGGCAACCCGATCAGCATGATCGAGTACGACGGCCACTGGCCGTCCTGGAGCGACATCGGCCACGCCGCCCTCGACGTCGCCGGCCTCATCCCGGTCGTCGGCGAGGTCGCCGATGTGGCCAACGGCATCTGGTACACCGCCGAAGGCAACTACGTCGACGCCGCCCTCTCCTTCGCCTCCGCCATCCCGCTCGCCGGCTACGCCGCCACCGCGGTCAAGGCCGGCAAGTACGGCTCGGACGTGATCAAGGCCGGCGCAAAGTACGGCGACGAGGGCGCGAACGCGGTCGGAGACGCCACCAAGGCGGTCCCCGGCGGCGCCGCAACCCCACCCAAGGCCGGCGCCCCGGCA
Organism: uncultured Actinomycetota bacterium; assembly: GCA_963714145.1. Taxonomy (GTDB): domain Bacteria; phylum Actinomycetota; class Actinomycetes; order Mycobacteriales; family CADCTP01; genus JBBWZH01. The sequence goes on from OY970235.1 coordinate 8,665,001, forward strand.
ACCCCAAACACACCAGCCGCGCCCCCCAAGGCCGCCGCCCCCGCACCCCCGAAGGCCCCCGCCGCACCCCCCAAGGCTCCGGCCGCACCGCCGAAGCCGAAGAACGCCTGCAACAGCTTCACCGCCGCCACGCCGGTACTCATGGCCGGCGGCAGCACCAAGGCCATCGAGAACGTGCAGGTCGGCGACAAGGTGCTCGCCACCGACCCGGTCAGCGGCCAGACCGAGTCGGAGGCGGTCACCGCACTCATCGTCGGCGAGGGCGACAAGCACCTCGTCCAGATCACCGTCGACACCGACGGCGCCCGCGGCAACGCCACCGGAACCGTCACCGCCACCGCAGGCCACCCATTCTGGGTCGACGACGAAGGCCGCTGGGTCGACGCCGGCGACCTCGCCACCGGCGACTGGCTCCGCACCACCGACGGCGACCTACTCCACGTCGTCAACACCCGCGCCTGGACCGAACACCGCCGCGTCCACAACCTCACCGTCAACGGAATCCACACCTACTACGTCACCGCCGGCGGCGAAAACCTCCTAGTCCACAACAAGACATGTGACGTCCCAGGCGCCACGCCTACGCCGAGCGGCGGCGTCTACGCGCTGGTCACCGAGAGTGGGACGGTCGTCCGGACAGGCAGGACCAAGAATCTGGCTGCGCGCCGCGGCCGGCATGCACGCGACTATCCCGACCTGAACTTTCAGATACTCTACCGCTCCGACGACTATGCGACGCAACGAGGACTGGAGCAGATAGTGAGTGATCGGTACCGGCCCATTCTGAACCGGCACAATCCAATACGCGCCAACAATCCCCGGTTGGGCCAGTATATGCAGGCGGCGCAGCGATTCCTGGATGGCCCCTGACGATAGGGACGGCTGTGACACAGCAATGGAAGGTACAGGAAGGCATGGTGATCGCCGTCCCGCTCAAGTCCGGCGGTTGGTCTGCCGGAATAGTCAGCAGGCGCCAACCACGCGGTCAGATTGCTAAGGTGTATTTCTTCGGCCCACGACTCGCGGAGCCCCCGGACGTTCATCAGTGGCGTCCGCCGCCGCCCGAGGAAGCGATCTATCGATCGATGCTCAGCCTTCATTGGGCCGAGTCCGAGGGCTGGCGAAGCAGTGGGGTCTCCGAACACTACGACCGGAACGTGTGGAAACTCGACACCGCACTGCATACCGAGCATGGCACTGGACGCAAGAGAATCGTCGTCTTCGACGACAAGAATGCCAACAAGGAGATCCAGATTCGTGACCCGCATCCAGGTGAGGACATGAACATTCCGCACGATGGTCTGGACAGTCTCAACCACATCGCAAAGCTGCTCGACCGCGAACTGGAGTGACGGGCGCGGTCGAGGAGCGGCAGTCCTGACGACGGTGTCGCGCCAAGGCCGGCAAATCGATGGAACGCATGGCGTTTCGACAGGAGGGACGGGGATGAGAATCATAGGGTTCGGATTTGTTGGGCTGAGCGTCGCGGCGGTGGCGATCGCGGGTGCGCCGGCCGCGGCGGCTGCGAACGACGATCGGTTGCCGTTGCCGGGCTATGGCGATATTGCTGTGCATGATTCGCGGCAGCATGTGTTCGTCAGTGGGGGGCCGGCGACGAACGGGGTGGTGGTCACCGATTTCTCGGGGCGGGTGAAGAAGAGCATCAACGGGCAGTCCGGGGCGACCGGGCTGGTGCTGAGCGCGGACGGCACGAAGCTGTATGTGGCGCTGGCGGCGGGGGATGCGATCTCGGTGATCGATACCGGGACGCTGGCGGAGACGGCGCGCTTCAGTGTGGGTCCGCAGACCTGCCCGACGCACCTGGCCCGTACCGGCGCGCTCGTCTGGTTCGGGTACGGCTGTGAGAGCGACTTCAACGGCAAGATCGGGAAGCTGGACACGGCGGCCACCCCGCCGGTGGTGAGCCTGGATCAGCAGGGCGCGGACGTGGTGTTCCAGCGGGCGCCGCTGCTCGCCTCGACCGGCACGGACGCCGGGCCGGTCGTCGCCGGCCAGCTGTCGTTGAGCCTGTCCACGGTCCGGGTGTTCAGCGTGGCCGGTGGCGCGCTGACGCCGGGCGCGACCGGCGACGTGGTCGGGTCGAGCCTGGCCGACCTGAGCCTCAGGTCCGATGGCACGGAGCTGTCCAGCGCCTCCGGCTCCCGCGACCACGTGGAGTCGTTCGCCTCGGCGGACCTGTCCCGCCGCGGGGCGTACACGACCGGCTCGCACCCGAACTCGGTCGCGGTGGCGCCGAACGACGACTTCGTCGCGATGGCCCGGACCACCAGCGGTCGGGACGACGTGCTGGTCTACGAATCGGGCGGCATCGTCCCGGTGAACACTGTCGATCTGCCCGCCACCGACCTCGTCGCCACTCGCGGCCTGGCCTGGTCCAAGGACCTGAAGAAGCTGTTCATCGTCACCCAGAAGGCGAACGACACCACCCCGAGTCTGTCCATCGTCGCCAACCCGACCAGGTAGCGACCACCGCACGTTCGCGCCCGCCGGTCACCGTGACCGGCGGGCAGCGCGGACGCGAGCTGTGCGTCAGGACCTGTCGGCGGGCATGGACTGCCCCGGACGGTACATCTGCGCGGGCTTGAGGCCGGCGGACTGACCACCGTCGATGGGGACGGTGGCGCCGGTGACGAAGGAGGACTGGTCGGAGCACAGCCAGAGGACAACGTCGGCGACCTCCTCGGCTCGGCCGACGCGGCGCATCGGGGTGGACTGTCCGGCGCGGTGCTGCGCATCCTGGCCGGCGGCCCGCAGGTGGTGGGTGAGGATCGGGCCGGGTGCGACCACGTTCACCCGGATCCCCTGGTCGGCGTAGTCCAGCGCGGCGACCTTGGTCAGGCCGATGATCCCGGCCTTGCCGGCGACGTAGCCGGCCAGGTTGGCGACACCCTGCGGGCCGGCGAGGGAGGCCATGTTGACGATCGCGCCGCCGCCTCCGTCCCGGAGCATCGCCTGGATCTGGTATTTCATGCCGAGGAATGTGCCGCGGATGTTGGTGCTGATGGCCCGGTCGAAGTCCGGCGGCTCCAGGTCGGCCAGCGGCGCCGGCAGCGGGCCGTCGGTGGCGTTGTTGAAGGCGGCGTCCAGCCGGCCGAAGGTGTCGACGGCCCGCTGGACGAGGCGCTGGACGGAGGCCGGATCCGTGACGTCCGTCGGCACCGGCAGTGCCTGCCCGCCGCGGTCGCGGATGTCCGCGGCGACGGACTCCAGCGCCTGCTGGTCCCGGGCGGCGAGAACGACGGCGGCCCCGGACCGGGCGAACGCCTGGGCGGTCACCGCGCCGATGCCGCGACTGGCGCCGGCGACCAGGGCCACCTTCCCAGCCAGCGACGGGTGAACAGGCGCGGGGTCTGTGGTGGGCATCGGAGGCGCTCCCTGCGTCGGCAATGCGGGCGGCGGGCCCGCTCGGACGCACCGATCGTCGCCCTGCCCAGGCGCCGGAGTCGTCAGCGTGCGGACGGCCTTTCCCGTGCTCCGGCCGCCGTAGGACCTGCCGCGACCCGTACGGCGGCGGTCGTAGGCAGGTCGGTCCCGGCGGCGTACCGAGCCGTCGCCGCGGCCGGCCTGCTCGCCACCCGCCCAGCGCGCGGCGCGCTCGCGCGGGAACGCGGGGTCGCGCGCCAGGTCAGGGGAGAATCGGCCGATGATCGAGGGCACCGGGTCGTGGCCGCGGACGACGCACGACTGGGCCGCTGGGGTGGATCACGCCCACCTCGACATGATTCGGCGCCGGCCCGGCACGTACGCGCCGGGCGGGCTGCTGCACCTGGTGCTGGAGGTGATGGCCTACGCCCAGGACGAGGCCGAGGCGTTGGGCCGCCCGGGAGTGTGCCGGGTGATCCTGGGTGCCGACGGCTCGGTCGCGGTTTCCGATGACGGTCGGGGCACCGATACCCGGCGCGACCCGGCCGGCCGGCCGATCAGGAAGCCCGTCATGGCCACGCCGGACCTCCGGTTCTTCGGCACCGGGCACCGCCGGCTACTGCCCGATGATCACCCGCGCCATGGCATGTCCGTGGTCACGGCGCTGAGCCGGTGGCTGACCCATACCAACCACCGCCAGGACGGGGCCTGGACGCAGCGCTACGAACACGGGGTGCCCACGACCGACCTCATGCCCATCCCGCCGTCCGCGGCGGCCGGCACCACGGTCCGCTTCAGCGTCGACCCGGACCTGGTGCCGAGCCGCACGATCAGCCTCGACCGGATGCGCCACGCCGCGTCCGCCTTCTCCTGGCTCAGCACCGACGTCACGGCGGAGTAGGGCCGCCCGGCGGCACGCGTCCTGCCGTGCGGCCGGCGGACCTGCGCGTCAGCCGAGGCGTTCGCGGCGGGCTGCCAGGAACGTTCGCTCCGCGTCGTTGGTGACCAGTTCCAGCGCGGTGTCATAGGCGGCGGCTGCCTCGGCGGTCCGGCCCAGCCGGGTCAGCAGGTCGGCCCGGGTTGCCGGCAGCAGGTGGTAGCCGGGCAGTTCCAGGTCGGCCAGGTCGGCCAGCGCGGCTGCCGGGCCATGTACCTCGGCCACTGCGATCGCCCGGTTCAGCGCGATCACGGGGGTCGGTGCCACCGCCAGCAGTTGGTCGTACAGGGCCAGCACCTGCGGCCAGTCGGTGGCCGGGCCGTCGGTGTGCACGGCGTTGATCGCGGCCTGGATCTGGTACGGGCCGGGCTGGTTGCGGCGCAGGCAGCGCCGCACCAGCTCGTGTCCCTCGGCGATCAGGTCCTGGCTCCACAGCGTCCGGTCCTGCTCCGGCAGCGGCACCAGGGTGCCGTCGGCGGCGACCCGGGCCGGCCGCCGTGCCTCGATCAGCAGCAGCAGCGCGAGCAGTCCGAGTGCCTCGGGTTCGTCCGGCATCAGGTCGGCCAGCGCGCGGGCCAACCGCAGCGCTTCGGCGCACAGGGTGGCCCGGACCAGTTCGCCGGTGGTGGCCGTGTAGCCCTCGTTGAAGATCAGGTAGAGCACGGTGAGCACCGGTGGCAACCGGTCGGGCAGCTCGTGTTCGCGCGGGATGCGGTACGGGATGCCGGCGTCGCGGATCTTGCGCTTGGCCCGGACGATCCGCTGCGCGATCGTGGCTTCCGGGACCAGGTAGGCGCGGGCGATCTCGGTGGTCTCCAGCCCGCCGAGCAGCCGCAGGGTCAGCGCGGTCTGGGCGAGCGGGGCCAGCGCCGGGTGGCAGCAGGTGAAGATGAGCCGCAGTTGGTCGTCACGCACCGGTCCCACCTCGCTCGGTTCGTCGGCGGTGTACAGCAGCAGGGCCTGTTCGTGCCGGGCGTCGCGGGTGGCGTCCCGGCGGATCCGGTCGATGGCCCGGTTGCGGGCGGTCGTGACGATCCAGGCGCCCGGGTTGGGTGGCAGCTCCGCCCACTTCTCCAGCGCCACCGCGAACGCGTCCTGAACCGCCTCCTCGGCGAGTCCGATGTCGCCGAGGAGGCGGGCCAGGGTTGCCACGCAGCGGCCGTACTCGGCCCGGTAGACGCCCGCGAGATCCATCAGTCCTCGGCGTCCTCGCCGAACGGCCGCACCTCGACCGGGCCCATGCACGCGGCCGACGCCTTCTCCGCCCAGGCCAGCGCCGCGTCCAGGTCGGCGCACTTGATGACCCAGAAGCCGCCGATGTGCTCCTTGGCCTCCGCGAACGGCCCGTCGGTCACGGTGGTCTTCCCGTCGGTCACGGTGACCACGGTCGAGACGTCCGGGGTGAGCAGGCCGCCGCCGAACACCCACGCGCCGGCGGCCATGACCTCCTTGTTCACCGCGTCCACCTGCTTGTAGACGGTGGCCATCAGCTCCGGCGGGCTGGCCGGCTGCCCGTCGACGTAGTGGACGGCGAGCATGTACTGCTTCATGACTGGTCTCCTCCGGTAGTTGGTACAGCGGGCGGTGAATGTTCTCAGCGGGGCAGCCGGCGGGCGATGGCCGGGATCACGATCGCGGCGGCGACCAGGTGGGTGGCCATCAGCAGCGCCCGGGTGGCCGGGCCGGCCGGCACGATCAGGTCCGGGACCAGCGACAGCGCGGTCAGCGCGGCGGTCGCCCGGACGAACGTACGTTGCGGGCCGCGGGCGGTCCGGACCAGTACCGCGGCCAGGGCCAGGCCCAGCAGCGCGGCGACCGCGGTCAGCTGGGTGAACCCGGGCAGCGGGATCGGCGCGCCGGCCACGTCCAGGCTGATCCCGGCGGCCCGCCCGGCAGCCGCGACGGCGGTGGTGGCGGCGGCCGCGGCCACGGTCGCGGCCAGCCCGACGCGGACGTAGGAGCCGGTGCTCGGGCGGGTGATGACGGCGGCGGTCATGGTGTCCTCCGTGGTCTCGACCGGCTCGGTGCCGGTGCTTCATCCAGGCCACGAAAACCCGAAGCCCGGATCGACACCCGAACCGGAAAATCCTTCAAGATCTTTTGAGCGCGCCCCCGGCCGGCCCGAAGACGCCGCATGGGCAGGCTTCCGGCGGTGCCGTCGAGCCATCCGCTGGACGGACAACCAGCTGGTCACGGCCGCGGAGGACCGCCGAAGCAGGCCCGTCGGGGGACGTCGGCCAGGCGATGCGAGCCATGCGCCGGAGACCCGCCGGACCTCCAGGTGCCCGGGCAGCGTCGCACCGGCCGGCACTACAGACCAGGACTATAGACTGCGACTATAGATACTGCCTATAGTCGCCGGGCCGACCCGACACCCAGGCGGAGGAGCCCGTGCAGAGCACCGACCAGACCGTGCGCAGCGATCCCGCCGGGCGTCCGGCCTGGCGGCCGGGCCCGGGTCGGCGGCCGGGCCACGGTTGGCGGCCGGGCCGGGGTCGGCGGCCGGGCCACGGCCGGCGACCGGGCCAGGGTTGGCGGCCGGCGGTGGTCTGGCTGCCGGGCGCGGCCGGGCGGTCGGGGGGATGGCTGCCGGGTGCGGCCGCGCTCGCCGGGGCGGCGGGCCTGCTGCTCTGGCTGACCGCGCGGAAACCGGCCGGCTTCAACATGATCGACCTGGCCGTGTACCGGGCCGGCGGGCAGGCGCTGCTGGACGGCACGCCGCTCTACTCGGCGCACCCGGACGGCAGTGCGCTGCCGTTCACCTATCCGCCGTTCGCCGGGCTGCTGATCGTCCCGCTCGCCGCAGTGGGCCAGCACGCCGCGCAGGTGCTGCTGACGCTCGGGTCGGTGGCCAGCCTGGCCTTCGTGGTCAGCACCGTGGCTCGCCGCGTGGCCGGACCGGGCCGGTGGCTGCGTACCGGGGGAGTGCCGGTGCTGCTGGCCGCCGCGCTCTGCCTGGAACCGGTCCGCGCCACCCTCGGCTTCGGCCAGGTCAACCTGCTGGTGATGGCGCTGGTGGTGGCCGACCTGGCCGGCGGCCCGCGGCGGCCGGCCCGCGGGGTGCTGGTCGGGATCGCCGCAGCGATCAAGCTGACCCCGCTGATCTTCGTCGGCTACCTGGTCGTGACCGGCCGGATCCGGGCGGCGTCGACCGCGCTCGGCACGTTCGCCGGCACCGTGCTGGTCGGCTGGCTGCTGCTGCCGGCCGAGTCCGGGCGGTTCTGGCTGCACCTGGTGGCCCAGCCGGAGCGGGTCGGCGGCGTCTCGTACAGCGGGAACCAGTCCCTGTACGGCGGGCTGACCCGGCTGCTCGGCAGCCCGGCCGCGGCCCGCCCGGCCTGGTGCCTGGCCGCGGCCGTGGTCGCCGGGCTGGGGCTCGCCGCCGCCGCGGCCGCTGCGAGGGCCGGGTACGAGGTCGAGGGCGTCGTGCTGTGCGGGCTCACCGGCGTCCTGGTGTCGCCGATCTCGTGGACGCACCACTGGGTCTGGGTGGTGCCCGGCCTGGTCGCCGCGCTGGCCCGGGTGCTGGACCGGCCGGCGGGGCGCCGACTGGTGCCGGCGGCCGCGCTGGCCGGGGCGACGCTGCTGTTCGCGCTCTCGCCGGTCTGGTGGCCACCGGCCGGCGGCGACGCGGAGTACCGACACTCCACTGTGGAACGGCTGGCCGCCGACTCCTACCTGCTCGCCGGGATCGCCTGCCTGGCCGCCGTCTCGGTCGCGCTGGCGTTCCGGGCGCGCCCACCCGACACCAGCACTACCGCTGGCAGCTGCTGGACCGGGCCACCGCCGGGTTCGGCTAGCAGCTCGTCCATCGCCAGGTGACTACCGGGGGTGGTGGCGCGTGCCGGCCCTCCTTCATGTGCGAGTAGTCACGCGCCTCGGTCACCAGGCCGGCCTCGTCGAAACGCAGCACCGTGCAGCCGCAGATGGTGGTCGGGCCGTCGTTGGTGTGCATCACCGCCCAGTACTCCACGGCCGCGGAGTCGCCGTCGACCCGTGGCTCGGCGAACCACGTCTCGGCGGGGCGGTTCTCTTCGGCGAAGCACTCCGCCACATAGCCGCGGAGCCCGGCCCGCCCGCGCAGGGGGCGAAACAGGGACGCCCAGTGATCGCCAGTCTCGGCCTGCAGGGCGACGATCGCCTCCACGTCCCGGACCGGCCAGGCCTCAGCCCACGTCCTGGCCCACCGACGGGCCGCATCCCGAGTGTCCACAAAGGCCTCCCGCTCCACCACATCAGGTCGTGGCTACTCCTACCACCCGCTACCGACAGTCTCGGAGCGCTGCGCGGGTCACGTCGCGAGCTGGCCCTGGCCGGCGGGGCTACCGCTCGCCGGACCTGCCGGCCCAGCCGGTCGCGCGTCAACCCTCGCGGCCGGCACCGAGGCCCCAGGGTGGCGGTGCGGTGAGTCGCTGCCGGCAGGAGAACAGGGTCGGTTCGGTGTCGGCGACCCTGCCCCGCAGGAGACCGATCGCCTCGCGCAGGTGTCGTTCGGCGTTGCCGGTATCGCCGAGTTGCTGCTCGCAGCGGGCCAGGTGGTGGAGTGTGATCGCCAGGTCCGGGTGGTGGGCGCCGAGGGCGGACCGTTTCACCGTGTACGCCTGGCGCAGGGTGCCGGCTGCGACGGCGAAGCGCCGGGCCCGGAATTCCAGCGAGCCGAGGTTGTGCAGGGTGACGCCGACCTGGTGGTGGTCCGGCCCGAGCGCGGCGCGGTAGGTCTCCAGCACGCCGGTGAGAGTGGCGTGTGCCTGGCCGAGACGGCCGAGGTCGATCAGGATCGCTGCCAACGCGGCCCGGTCCGCGGCCAGGTCCAGCCGGTCGGCGCCGGCGGTGGCCTCGAGCACGGCCAGGCCCCGGCGGGCGATCGGTTCGGCCGCCCGCGCGTCGCCGCGGGCGTGTGCCAGGCCGGCCAGGTTGTGCAGCAGCACGGCGACGTTGACGCCGGTGCGTACGCCGTGCCGGTCATACAGGCGCAGCGCCTGCCAGTAGGCCTGCTCCGCCTCGGCGAACTCGCCCCGGTACTTGCCGATCATGCCCAGTTCGTTCAGCGGCACGGCCAGGTCCACCGACTCCGGCCCCAGCACGGACTCGTACTCGGCGATCCCGCGGCGCAGGTGGGCCCGCGCGCCCTGGTAGTCGCCGGCATCCCGCAGCGTCCGGGCGTGCGCGACGACGGCACGCAGCCGGGCCGCCGCGTCGACACCCGTGCCAGCGGCACCGGCCGGAGCGCGGACCTGGGTCACCCCGGTGCCCGGCGGCCGATCCCATGCGCCATGCCGGCGACGTTAAGTCCACCCACTGACGCGGCACTGACGCGCCGACCACGTGCGCTCTCAGCCGGCACCAACGCCGTCCGGTTCTGCGCGGAGACGGCCGGCTCCGCCGCCGCCGCGCCGCCGCTTGGCTCGGGCAGCTGGTCGGACAGTTTCAATCTAAAACAGCGTTGACATGTCCTGATCATGCATGAAGGCTCCTGCTGGCTTGTCTCGACACGTTTGATTGCTATGGGGTATTTGTGGGGTCGCGGCGTTGGATTCCGGCTGGCCGGGGCGGTCTGCGCGGGTGGGTGGGTGCCGGGCTGGCCGCGTGTCTCGCGGTCGGTGTGGTGGCTGGGGTTGCTCCCGCCGCATCGGCGGCGCCGGCCCGCCCGTCGGTGGCCGGGTTGGCGCCGGCGGGTGCGGGGCCGGTCGCGGCGCCGGTCGCGGTGACGTCGCGGGAGCGGCATGCGCGCGCCGCCGGTATCGATGGACTGCGGCCGGCGCGTCGGGCTCCGGTGCACCGGGCGGCGGGGCCGTGGCGGGGTGCGGCGCGGTCGAGCGTGGCGGCGGGCGTCGGGCCGGTGAACGTGCAGCTGACGCCGGGTTTCGAGATCGGTACGACGTCGCTGAACGTGTACTTCGAGATCCCGGCGTCGGACGAGGCGAATTCGTTCCTGATCGCGATCTTCTCCGACGACTTCGGCGACGACCACGACATCACCGACCAGTTCCCGCTGCCGGGGTTCGCGTGCCGGCAGCGTCCGGGTTACTGCGTGACGCTGCTGGGCGGGGACTTCTTCGGGGCGTTGCTGCCTGGGCACACGTATTTCGTCATCGTGGAGGCGTTCGGCAACGCGTACACGGGCGGGCATGCGGACTCGGCCCTGTCGACCGGGGCGGTGGCGGCGTTCACGCCGGGGCCACCGGCGTTGCCGGTGGCGCAGACCTTCGGCGCCGGGTTGGACAACGTCAGCGGGCGGACCGGGCCGGCGCAGGTGTTGCGCGGCGAGCCGGTGAACACCGCGACCGGCGCGTACGCGACCCGTTCGGTGGACCTGTCGATGTCCGGGTTGGGGGTGGAGTTCGAGGCGGCCCGGTCGTATTCGTCGAACGACACCTCGGCCGGGCTGCTGGGGCCCGGGTGGAGTTGGTCCTACGACCTGGGGCTGACGGTCGCCGCCGGCGGCAACGTGACGCTGCGGGCGGAGGACGGTTCCGATTCTGTCTACATTAGACAGTCGAGCGGGGTGTTCACCGCTCCGCCGGGGGCGCGGTCGACGCTGGCGAGCGTGACCGGCGGGTTCCGGCTGGTCACGCCGGATCAGCGGGTGCTGTCGTTCGATTCCACCGGCCGGCTGACGTCATTTGTGGACGCCCGTGCGCATGGCCTGAGTTTTGCCTACACCGCCGGGGTGCTGTCGTCGGTGACGGACGGGGCCGGGCGCGTGGTCGCGGTGACGGTGACCGGCGACGGCCGGCTGTCCCGGGTGACGTTGCCGGATGGGCGGTTCGTCGAGTACGGGTACACCACCGGCCGGCTCAGCTCCTACCGCGACCCGACCGGCGCGATCACCCGGTACGGCTACGACGCCGGTGGCCGGTTGGCCACGGTGACCGACGCCAACAATCACGTCAGCATCACCAACACCTACAACTCGGCCGGCCGGGTCGACACCCAGCGGGATGCGCTGGGCCGGATGACCTCGTACGTGTGGAACCCGACCACGCAGTTGGCCACGACGATCGACCCCGACGGCAAGGTCAATTTCGACCAGTACCTCAACAACGTGCTGGTCGGTTCGCAGAACGGCAACGGGGACACGCAGTTCTACCGGTACGACAGCCGGCTGAACCTGGTCCTGGTCGTCGATCCGCTGGATGGCCGGTACGCGGTGACGTATGACGGCGCCGGTAACGCGCTGAGCCGCGCGGCGTCCTACCTGGCGTTGACGGAGCGGTCCACCTACAACGCCCGCAACGACCCGCTGACGCAGGTGGATGGTCGGGGGAACACCACCACGTTCAGCTACGACCCGGCCGGGTCGGTGCTGACCGTCCGGGATCCCACCAATCCGGCCGGGCCCGCGACCGCCAGCTACACGTACAACCCGCAGGGTCTGGTGGCTACCAGCACGGATGCCCGGGGCAAGGTCGCCACCTACGGCTACGACGCGGCGGGCAACCGCACGTCGGTGACGCTGCCGTCCGGAGCGCGCACGACCTACGGCTACGACGCCACCGGCCGGCTCACTTCGATGGTCGACCCGCGGGGCAACGCCGCCGGCGCCGACCCGGCCGCGTTCCGCACGACCTACGGCTATGACGCCGCTGACCGGCTCACCGCGGTGACCGACCCGCTCGGGCACACCACGACGACCGGGTACGACCCGGCCGGCAACAAGGTCAGCACAGCCGACGGCGCCGGCAACGAGACCGTCTACAGCTACGACGCCGCGAACCGGCTCACCCAGACCCGGGACCCGGCCGGGCGGACCACCACGACCGCGTACACCCCGGCCGGCCGGGTCGCCTCGACCACCGACGGCGCCGGCGGTGTGACGACCTACCAGTACAACGTCGCCGGCCGGCTGGCGTCCACGGTCTCCCCGCGCGGGAACGTGCCGGGTGCGACCGCGGCGAACTTCACGACCAGCTACGGCTACGACTGGAACGGCAACCAGACCTCGGTCAGCCACCCCTACCCGGGCGGCGGCACCGCGACCACCTCGACCCGGTACGACCCGCTGAACCGGCCGATCGCGGTCACCGACCCGCTCGGCCGCACCACGACTACCGGGTACGACAGCGACGGCAACGTCACCCTGGTCATCGACCCGCTGAACAACCGGACCAGCCACACCTACGACCTGGCCGACCGGCCGCTGACCAGCACCGACGAGCGCGGCAAAACCACCGTGCTCAGCTATGACCCAGCCGGCAACCTGCTGAGCCAGACGACCCCGCTGGGGGAGAAGACCACCTGGACGTACGACGACGACGGCCGGGTCGCCTCGGTCGTCGACCCCCGCGGCAATGCCACCGGCGCCACCCCGGCCACATTCACCACCCGCTACGGCTACGACCTGGCCGGCCACCTGGCCACCGTCACCGACCCGCTCAGCCACCCGACCAGCACCACCTTCGACGCCGCCGGCCGGACCACGACCCGCACCGACGCGGCCGGGCACACCACCGGCTACTCCTACGACGCGGCCGACCGGCTCACCGCCGTCACCGGCCCCGACGCGACCGGTGCCACCCAGGCCACCACGTACGCCTACGACCCGGCCGGGCTGCTCACCGGCCGCACCGACCCGCTCGGCCACACCACCGGCTACGGCTACGACGCGGCCGGACGGCTGGCCACGGTCACCGACCCGCTCGGCCGTCGCCGCACGTACGGCTACGACCCCGACGGCCACGCCACCACCACCGTCACCGCGCGAGGCAATGCCGCCGCCCAGCCCGGCGGCACGCCGACCGCCGCCGCCGGCACCATCACCGCCAGCTACGACATCCTCGGCCGGCTCGTCGGCCGCGACCTCGGCGGCGCCCAGCAGTTCACCTTCGGGTACGACGCCGCGGACCGGCAGGTCTCCGCCACCGACCCGGCCGGCACCGAAACCCGCGGCTACGACGATGCCGACCGGCTGCTCGCCGTCACCCGCGGCACCGACACCTTCAGCTACACCTACGACCCGGCCGGCAACGTCACCAGCCGCACCTACCCCGGCGGCGCCGCCGCGACCACAACCGCGACCGCAACCTACGACGACGACGGCCGGCAGGTCAGCCTGACCGACGGCGGCGCCACCACGACCTTCGGCTACGACCAGGCCGGCAACCTCACCGGCACCACCCTGCCGGCCGCCAACGGCTACACCACCACCCGCAGCTACGACCCCGCCGGCCGCTCCACCACCGTCGCGACCACCCGTGCCGCCGCCACCCCGACCGCGCCGGCCACCCTGTCCCGCTACGACCTGACCCTCGACGCCGTCGGCAACCCGACCCGGGTCACCACCACCCGCGGCACCACCGCCGCCCGCACCGACTCCTACACCTACGACCCGGCCGACCGCCTCACCGCCTACTGCCCCGCGGCGTCCACCTGCGCCGGCGCGGCGACCGCCCTGCGCTACAGCTACGACCTGGTCGGCAACCGGCTCACCCAGACCCGGACCGGCGGCCCGAGCCCGGGCACCACCACCTACAGCTACGACAACGCCGACCCGCTCACCGCCGCCGCGGTCACCGGCGCGGCCACCACCACCTACGGCTACGACGCCGACGGCAACCAGACCACCGCCGGCACCCGCACCACCACGTACACCCTGGACAACCGGCTGGCCACCACCACCGCCGGCGGCGCCACCACCGCGTACGGCTACGACGCGGGCGGCAACCGGATCAGCGCTACCACTGCCGGCGTGCCCACCACCTACCGGTGGGACATCAACAACCCGCTCCCCCTGCTAGCCGCCGAACGCACCGGCACCGGCCGCCCGCAGGTCTACCGGTACGACCCGACCGGACAGCCACTCTCCCTGCTGCCTGGCAGGCGGATCAGCCCCATCCCCACACCCGGCCGTGACGGCGGCGCGGCAGCCGCCCCCGACCGGCCAGCAGGCCCGCCGATCAGCCCCGGCCTGGCCCGTTCCTACTACGCCACCGACTGGCTCGGCTCGGTCACCGACCTCACCGGCGCCGGCGGTACACCCACGCACGCCTACACCTACCAGCCGTTCGGCGAGACCTCGACCGCCGCGGCCGTTGGCGCAGCGACCAACCCGCTGCGATTCGCCGGCCAGTACCTCGACCCGGTCACCGGCCAGTACAACCTGCGCGCCCGCCAGTACGACCCAGCCACCGGCCGGCTCACCAGCACCGACCCGCTCACCCCCGACACCGGCACCCCCGCCGCCAAGCTCTACGCCTACACCGCCAACCGCCCCACCGTCACCACCGACCCGTCCGGCGAGTGCTGGTACATCCCGTTCAGCGGCGACTCATCCTGCCCCGGTGCCGGCACCCTGCGCGCCACCGTCGGCGTCGCCGAGGGCGCTTACCACGTCGGCGCCGGCATCGTCACCGCCGTCGCCCACCCCGTCCGCACGGCACACACCATCAACGACGCCTGCCGCGCCGGCGTCAACGACTACGGCCGCGTCCTCGGCCCCAGCCTCGCCTGCGCCTACGCCGTCGTCGGCAAACCCATCGTCGACCAGTTGGTCCTCGCCGCCACCACCTGCGCCGGCACCACCGACCGCTTCGACCACCTCACCCAAGCCCTCCTCTCCCTCGCCCTCCTTGGCAAAGCCCCCCGCACCAGCCTCCGCCCCCGCACCACCGCCTACGCCCACTACGCGGGCGACGCCGCAAACGGTGGGGAGTTGATTGCGGGGTCGCGACTGGGCTCGCTGAGCGTGACTGCTACTCGCGCATCGGCTAGCGAGGTCAGGGCGGCTGAGTTCATGGCTGCTCGGGGTAATCGGGTTGTTCTGCGGGATCCTGTCGGGGCTCGTGGCGCTGGTGGTACGAGTGACCTACTGGTGGATGGTGTCCAGTGGGACGTGTATTCGCCTACTACGAGTAGCCCGAGCGCCATCGTTAGTGGTACTGCTCACAAAGGCAGCCAGGTGCCGGGTGGTGGCGTCATTGTGGATCTCTCTGGGACTTCTGTGACTGCGGATCAGCTCGGCAATCTGGCAGCGAGGGTAGCAGGTACGGGGTCGCGCGTTGGGGAAGTGATTTTGATGCCGTAGTTCGCTGTCGTCGGGTACAATCAACTGCATCCCGACAACAGGCGTCCCGGGGCGCCCGAGGCGAAAGCCGAACCGATGCGAGTAAAGGGCGGTAGGCGGGAGATCCGCTCGCGAATCCCACGATCGGGGATCCAAGTAGTCCGCATCGGACCCGGGGCTTCGGCCCTTGTGGTTGCCAGTTGATCGTCGTGGACGCCGGCCAGTACGGAGAGTAGTCATGCTGTGCAGTTTGTGCGTTACGGCGAACCCAGGGTCGCGACGATCGAGTCCGACGACTACATCCCCGTGGCAGTCGACTGGGCCACGGCCGGCACGGTCGGACCGATCTACTACTGGGTCAGCGACCCACACGGTGGCGACGTAGAACTGCGAATCGAGCCGCTCCGAGGTGAAGTAGTCGGCGTGACGATGATCGAAAGTCCAGTACGGCGAACGAGTTATCTCGACAGGTCAGGTCCTGCCATTCCCGCTGAGCCAGGGGCGGTTTTCGTTGACGTCGGCCCTTGGGGGCCGAATCCCGATCGTGTCCCGACCCGGACGGTGGTTCGAGAGGCGGGCACACTCACCTGGAGCGAGAACGAGACGGAATTCTAATGTGCGTGGTCGGCGCGACAGCCCCAGCGGTTCGTCATGGCGGGAGACGCGGGGTTCGGCGTGACCAACTCGGCGACACTAGTGTCAGTAATCGCCCGCAAGGTGAAACCTATTCAGTGAGCTGAGGCTGCGGATATCCTTGTCAAGCTGCTTGAGGACCCGGTCGTCAACGGTCATGCAGTGAAAGCGCTCGGAAAGGATGGTTTGCTCGAAGACTTGGCGTTGGCCGGGTTCGCGGTCGATTCTGTCTCGAAGCTGTGGGCATCGGGGGCCCGCTATGGCGGCGCTGTCCCTGTTCTGGTGAGCTGGCTTCCGCGCGTCGGGTCGGCGGCCGAGAAGGAGCAGATCGTCCGAGCCCTATCGGTGCCGTGGGCTCGTGCAGAAGCCCTTGGGCCGCTTATCGAGGAGTTTCGCGCACTTCCGGCGCCAGGTGATCCGAGGCGGGAGTTGCTACGCTGGGCCGTTGGTAACGCGGTAGAGGTGTTGTGGGATGACACGCGGTTCGACGATTTGGTTGAGTTGGCGCGTGGCCAGCGGTTCGGTAAGGCGCGGGAGATGGTTGTGCTGGGGTTGGGGCGATCGGCCCGGCGTGAGGCCGCGGAGATCCTTATCGAGCTGCTTGAGGACCCGGTCGTCAATGGCCATGCGGTGAAAGCGCTCGGAAAGCTGCGGGCTCCGCAGGCGCGAGAGGGTCTTGAGCGGATGGTTGGAGACAGCCGCCCGTGGGTCCGCAAGGAAGCTCAGCGTGCCCTGTCGAAGCTCGCCTGACCGAGACACCACGAGCGGGTCCGCTCCGCATACTGGTCGCGTGCCGCAACCCCGCCAGCGCCGCCGCCGTGGCCGGGTCCGGCCCTGGGCCCGGCTCGCCGGGCCGGGGCGGGCGGCGCTCGCCACGCTCGCGGCCGGTGTGCTGCTGGCGGCATGCACGCGGCAGGTGGCCGGGCAGGGGCAACCCGGGGCGCTGGCCGGCGGTACCACCCGGACGGCCCCGGCCAGCGGGACCGCCCCGGCCAGCGGGACGGCTCCGGCCAGCGGGACGGTCCCGGCGACGACCCCGGGCGGGCCGCCCACCGTGCGACCGACCGCTGCGCCCGGCCCGCCGTGCCCCGCGGAGGCGGCTCCGGGCGTACCGGGCGGCGTGCGGGCCACCTACATCGTCGGCTACCAGACCGCCGGCTTCCGGATCTACTTCTGCCGGGGCACCGATCAGCGGGTGTACTACCGCGGCGTCAGCCGGGCCGACCCCGGCAACGCGCTGACCCTGCCGGCTACGGCGGTGCCCGGCGGCTTCGAGGCACGCACGGTCGGCGACGACGGCCGCAGCTACGCCTACCGGGTGGTGCGCGGTCGACTGGTCGTGACCCGGGACGGCGCAGTGCTGCGGGACGAGCCCGTGCTCGGCCAGATCTAGGCCACCTGGCCGGGCGCCCGGTCCGGCTGCGGACGAGGTGACCCACGGCACGATGTTGCCGGGCGGGAAAACTTGCCAAGCCGGAAAGATTTATGGATAGTCATGGCATGACCAGTGAGATGGGCCTGCGCGAGCGCAAGAAGCTTGCGACGCGGGCGGCCCTGAGCCAGGCGGCCTGGTCGCTGATGGTCGAGCACGGGCTGGACGCGGTGACCCCCGAGGCGATCGCCGAAGCGGTCGACGTCTCGCCGCGTACGTTCCGTAACTACTTCACCAGCCGTGAGGAGGCGATCCTCGACGAGTTGGTGCGCCGCGCGGCGTCCGTCACCGAGGCGATCCGGGCCCGGCCCGCGAGCGAGCCGGTCTGGGATTCGCTTGTGCACGTGCTCCCCACCGTCGTCGCGGGGCTGGTCGGCGGGCGCCGGGACATCGTGGTCCTGATGGGCGCGATCAAGTGCGACCCGGCGATGCAGGCGCAGCACCTCGTCACGTTCGAGCGCGGCCACCGAGCTTCTGGTGGAGGCCATGGCCGAACGCACCGGCACCGATGCCGAGCGCGACCTGGCTCCGCGCCTGCTGGCCGCCGCCACGGCCGTCGTACTTCGCACCTCGATGGAAATGTGGGCGGACGGTAAGACCGACGCCACGCTGCCCGATCTGATCCAGGAGAGCCTCGCGCAGTTGCGCGCGGGCCTCCCGCTAGGCACCGCCAGCCCGACCGGCTGACCGCCAACCCCCGAAGCCGTCCACCGTCGCGGTGGTCGGACGATCGCGCACGCCCTCGAACAGGAGACTTCCAGATGGCCTCGTACCTGTACCGGCTGGGCCGGTTCGCGTTCCGCCGCCGACGGCTGGTCGCCGTCCTGTGGTTGGCGGTGCTCGGCGGCGTGCTCGTCGGCGCCGCGACCCTGTCCGGGTCGACCGCCGACGCGTTCCGCATCCCCGGCACGCCGTCACAGCAGGCGATCGACCTGCTCGGGGAGCGGTTCCCGGAGGCGTCCGCCGCCGGGGCCGTCGGCCGGGTGGTGTTCGCCGCGCCGAGCGGGCAGGCGCTGGGCGACGCCGCGAACCGGGCCGCGATCGAGGGTGCCGTCGCCGAACTGCGCCAGGCGCCGCAGGTCGCCTCGGTGACCGATCCGTTCCAGGCCGGCGGGATCAACCAGGCCGGCACCGTCGGCTACGCGCAGGCGACCTATTCGGTGGAGTCCGGGGAGATCACCGACGAGGCCCGTGCGGCGCTCCTCGCCGCCGTCGAGCATGCCCGCAGCGGCGGGCTCACCGTCGAGGTCGGCGGGGACGCGGTGCAGGCCCAGCCGGAGAACAACCTCGGCGAGGTCATCGGCGTGGTCGTCGCGGCGGTGGTGCTGGTCATCACGTTCGGCTCGCTGGCCGCCGCCGGCCTGCCGCTGCTCACCGCACTGCTCGGCATCGCCATCGGCGTCGGCGCGATCACCGCGGCGACAGGCTTCGTCGACCTGTCCTCCACCACCCCGACGCTGGCGCTGATGCTCGGCCTGGCCGTCGCGATCGACTACGCGCTGTTCATCGTCTCGCGCTACCGGCACGAGATCGCGCTGGGCCGCGAGCCGGAGGAGGCCGCCGGCCGGGCGGTCGGCACGGCCGGCTCGGCGGTCGTCTTCGCCGGCCTCACGGTGGTGATCGCGCTGGCCGCGCTGTCCGTGGTCGGCATCCCGTTCCTGACCCAGATGGGGCTGGCCGCCGCCGGCACCGTGGCCGTCTCCGTCGTCATCGCGCTGACGCTGCTGCCGGCGCTGCTCGGCTTCGCCGGGCGGCGCGTGCTCGGCGGTCGCATCCCGGGGCTGCGCACCCGCGACCCCGAGGCCGTGGGCGCGGTGCCCGGGTTCGGCACCCGATGGGCCCGCGCGGTCGCCCGCCGGCCGGTGGCGGCGCTGCTGGCCGCGGTCGCCCTGCTGGGCGTCATCGCACTCCCCGCGCTGGACCTGCGCCTGGGCATGCCCGACGACAGCACCTCCGCCCCGGACACCACCCAGCGCAAGGCGTACGACCTGCTCGCCGCCGGGTTCGGGGCCGGCTTCAACGGGCCGCTGCTGGTCGTGGTCGACACCTCGGACGCGTCGGCGAAGGCGGCCGCGGACGGGTTCGCGGAGACGGTCCGCGGCCTCGACGACGTCGCCACGGTCACCCCGGCCAGGGCCAACCAGGCCGGCGACGCCGCGCTGCTGACGGTCATCCCGAAGAGCGGGCCGAGCACCACCGCCACCGAGGACCTGGTCCGGGCGATCCGGCAGGAGGGCGCCTCGGTGTCCGGCGCGAACGTCGGCGTGACCGGCCTGACCGCCATCAACATCGACGTCTCGGCCAAGCTCGGCAGCGCGCTGCTGCCGTACCTGGCGGTCGTGGTCGGCCTGGCGTTCGTCCTGCTGACGCTGGTGTTCCGGTCGCTGCTGGTGCCGGTGAAGGCCGCCGCCGGGTTCCTGCTCAGCATCGCGGCGACGTTCGGCGCGGTGGTCGCGGTGTTCCAGTGGGGCTGGGCGGCCGACCTGCTCGGCGTCAAGCAGACCGGGCCGATCATCAGCTTCCTGCCGATCTTCCTGGTCGGCATCGTGTTCGGCCTCGCCATGGACTACCAGGTCTTCCTGGTCACCCGGATGCGCGAGGAGTACGTGCACGGGACCGACCCGCGCCAGGCCGTGGTCACCGGGTTCGGGCACGGGGCCAGGGTGGTCACCGCCGCGGCGATCATCATGATCAGTGTCTTCGCCGGGTTCGTCCTCTCCCCGGAGTCGATCATCAAGTCGATCGGGTTCGCGCTCGGCGCCGCCGTTCTCTTCGATGCCATCGTCGTGCGGATGACCATCGTGCCGGCGGTCATGACGCTGCTCGGCCGGTCCGCATGGTGGCTGCCGAAATGGCTCGACCGGATCCTGCCCGACGTCGATGTCGAAGGCGAGAAGCTGCGCCAACTCCTCGACGACGCGCCCGCCAGCCGTCCGGCCGTGGTCATCGACGAGCGACTGCCGGTCTGACCTCAGGCCCGGCCTGGCCGGCACCGACAACGGTGCCGGCCGGGCCGGCGGTCGGTGCGGCTACGTTGGTCTGGTGACCGGACAGACGGCTTTTCTGGGTTGGTGGTGGGAGTCGGACGGGCGACTGGTCGAGGTCGCCATGGACGGCGCCGAGCTGATCCTGCGGTATCCCGGCCTGCCGGACGAGTTCGCTCCGCGGGTGCCGACCGCCGGCCCGGCGGCGTACGTGATCCGCGGCGGGCCATGGGACGGGCTGGGCATCGCGCCGGTCGACCGCGACGGGGTGCCGCACCTGGTCGTCGGCGGCACGCTCACCCTGGCCCGGGCGGTCGACGGGTCGGCCAGCCGGTACGCCGTCCAGGGTGTTCCGGGTCCGCCGGCGGCGGACCAGCCGGCGGCGGACCGGTCGGCGACCGAGGCGGCCTACCGGGCGCTGCTGGACCGGGCGCTCGCCGCCGGCGGTGGCGTGCTGGAGCCACCGGCCGGGTTGTCGGTCTCCGACTGGGTCGGCTGGGCCAGCCGCCAGCAGGTGGTGCTGTTCCACGGCACCGGCGACGGCGGCATCGAGGAGTTCACCCCCCGGCGGACCTCGTACGAGGTGCGCGACCACGCCGGTCGGGGCAACCACGACGCGGTCTACGCCACCGACGAGGGCTGGTGGGCGATGTGGTTCGCCATCCTCGACCGGGACCGGGTGCAGGGCTCGACCCGCAACGGCGTCGAGGTGTTCAGCAGCACCGACGGCCGGCGGCTGCCGGTCTACTTCTTCTCCCTCGACCACCGGGACCTGGCTCGGCGCCCGTGGCGGGACGGCTGGCTCTACCTGCTCCCACGCGCCGGTTTCGAGCGGCTCGGCGTGGTGCCGGGCGGCCCACCGTCGCACGAGTGGTGCCGGCCGGCGCAGGTGGCCCCGCTGGCCCGGCTGCGGGTGACCCCCGACGACTTCCCGTTCCTGCACG
Organism: uncultured Actinomycetota bacterium; assembly: GCA_963714145.1. Lineage (GTDB taxonomy): Bacteria > Actinomycetota > Actinomycetes > Mycobacteriales > CADCTP01 > JBBWZH01. The sequence goes on from OY970235.1 coordinate 8,686,317, forward strand.
GCGTCAGTGGCCACGACGACGGCGATCTGCTCCGCCTCGGCGACCTGTCCAGGATGGTCCTCGAGCGCGGGCTCGCCGTCCGCTTCACCCCGACCGGGGTGGCCGCACAGATCCGCTGGGACGACACGCTCGCCGCGGTCAGCGCGGAGTACCTGTCGCTGGGCCGCAAGTGGATGCCCGAGGTGGCCCGCGAGTTCCGGCCGGACCCGGACGGCGGCACCTGGCTGCACCTGGAGACGACCGGCGAGTTCGTGGCGCTGCTCCACAACAGGTACACCGAACTCGTGCAGGAAGGCTGGTTCCCGACCGGGGTACAGCCGGTGCCGGCATCTCGCGAGGCGTGACCAGGTCCGGCCGCCGGCCGCCGGTCGCCCCGGTCGGTGGGCCGGGCGGGTGGGTCGGGTACGGTGCCGCCGTGTGCTGACTTTCACGGGCCGCCAGAGATGAAGACGGCCAGGCGGGGTGCCGCGCCGACCCACGGGTCGGCCCGGGCGGCCATGACGGTCGCCGCGCTCGGGGTCGTGTTCGGGGACATCGGAACCAGCCCCATCTACACGATCCAGACGCTGTTCAACCCGGACGATCCGCATCCGGTCACGGCGACCAGAGCGAGCGTCTACGGGCTCATCTCGCTGATCGTCTGGTCGGTGACGATCATCGTCACGGTCAAGTACGTCCTGCTCATCCTGCGCGCCGACAATGACGGCGAGGGCGGCATCCTGGCGCTCATCACGCTCATCCGGCGCCGGCAGATCCCGGGCGGGGCGCGCACCAAGCTGCTGCTCGCCGGGCTGGGGATCTTCGGAGCGTCGCTGTTCTTCGGCGACGGCATGATCACGCCGGCGATCTCGGTGCTGTCGGCGGTCGAGGGGCTCAAGATCGTGCGGCCGTCCCTGGCGCCCTCGATCGTGCCGATCACGGCGGTGATCGTCGTCCTGCTGTTCGCCGCGCAGCGGGTGGGCACCGCGCGGGTCGGTCGCCTGTTCGGGCCGGTGATGATCGGATGGTTCCTGGCGATCGGGGCCTGCGGCATCCGGGGGATCGCGCACGATCCGCAGATCCTGCGGGCCCTGTCGCCGACCTACGCGGTGGGCTTCCTGGTCGGGCACTTCTCGATCGCGTTCTTCGCGCTGGCGGCCGTCGTGCTGGCCATCACCGGGGCCGAGGCGCTGTACGCCGACCTGGGGCACTTCGGCCGCGCCCCGATCACCCGCGCCTGGCTGATGCTGGTGTTCCCGGCCTGCGTGCTCAGCTACATGGGTCAGGGCGCGCTGGTGCTCAAGGACCCCGGCGGCGCGATCAGCAGCCCGTTCTTCCTGCTGGTCCCCGGCTGGGGACGGCTGCCGATGGTGCTGCTGGCGACCGCCGCGACGGTGATCGCCTCGCAGGCGGTGATCACCGGCGCGTTCTCGGTGGCGCACCAGGCGGTCCAGCTCGGCTACCTGCCGAGGATGCGGATCACCCACACCTCGGCGCAGGCGGCCGGTCAGATCTACGTCCCGTGGATCAACTGGATGCTGATGGTCGCGGTGCTCATCCTCGTGTTCGCGTTCCGGACGTCGGCCGCGCTGGCGTTCGCGTTCGGGATGGCGGTGACCGGAACGATCACGATCACCACCGTGCTGTTCTTCTACATCGTGCGCCACCAGTGGGGTAAGCCGCTCTGGTTGGTGCTGGTCGGCGCGGGTGGCTTCCTGCTCGTCGAAGGGCTGTTCCTGGCGGCCAACCTGACCAAGATCCCGCACGGCGCCTGGTTGCCGCTGCTGATCGCGGCCGCCGTCTTCACGGTGCTGACGACCTGGCAGCGCGGGCGCCAGTTGGTCACCGAGCGCCGCGACAGCGTCGAGGGGCTGCTCAGCGACTTCGTCAGTGAGCTGCACGAGCGGCGGCCGCCGCTGCTGCGCGTTGCCGGCACTGCGGTCTTCCTCAACCGGGGCAAGAAGACCACGCCGCTGGCGATGCGCGCCAACGTCGAGCACAACCATATCCTGCACGAGCACGTGGTGATCCTGTCGATCGAGACGGTGCCGGTCCCGTACCTGGCCGACGCCGACCGGGTCACGGTGGACGCGCTCGGCTACGCCGGTGACGGGATCGCCCATGTCGGCGCGCGGTTCGGCTACATGGAGCGGCCCGACGTCCCCGGCGTGCTGCGGCTGGCGGCCGGCGTCGGGCTGGAGCGCCCGATCGACGTCGAGAGCACCTCGTACTTCCTGTCCAAACTCGAACTGCAGGCCGGCGACGCACCGGGCATGACCCGCTGGCGCAAACGGCTGTTCCTGGCCACCGCCGGCGTGACCGCCGACGCCGCCGAGTACTTCGGCCTCCCGCGCGACCGTACCGTGATCATGGGTTCCCGGATCAGCGTCTGAGCCGTCCGCTGGCGGGCGGCCCGGCGCGGCGTTTTCTCACAAGTTACTAACAGCCCAGCGGCTGGCCCGAGGGCTGGTGGCGGGCTTAGCGTCGCGACGTGTCGTGGTTTGGTTCGACCGCGAAGCGGGCGCTGATCGGTCGGCCTTATCCGACGCACCGGTCGAGCGAGCAGCTGCTGCCCAAGCGGATCGCGCTGCCGGTGTTCGCCAGTGACCCACTGTCCTCTGTGGCCTATGCCACCGAGGAGATCCTGCTGGTGCTGAGCCTGGGCGGGATCGCGCTGCTGCGGCTGAGCGCGCCGATCGCGGTGGCGGTGGTGGTACTGCTGGCCGTGGTGGTCGCCTCGTACCGGCAGACGGTGCACGAGTATCCGCATGGCGGCGGGGCCTACCAGGTGGCCGGGCAGAACCTGGGCCGGCCCTGGGGGCTGCTGGCGGCGAGCGCGCTGCTGACCGACTACGTGTTGACGGTCGCGGTGTCGGTCTCGTCCGGTGTGGACAACATCGCCTCGGCGCTGCCTGCTGTGCACGCCCACCAGGTCGGGGTGGCGCTCAGCCTGGTGGCCGTGCTCGCGCTGGCGAACCTGCGCGGGGTACGCGAGTCCGGGCGGGCGTTCGCGATCCCGACGTACGGGTTCGTGCTCGGTGTGCTGGTGATGATCGGGTGGGGGCTGTTGCGGTCGGCGGCCGGGGATACGCCGGTGGCCGAGAGCGCCGGGCTGCCGGTGCACCCGGAGTCGTCTTACGCCGGCCTGGCGCTGGTTTTCCTTGCCCTGCGGGCTTTCTCCTCCGGCTGTACCGCGCTGACCGGGGTGGAGGCGATCGCGAACGGGGTGCCGGCGTTCCGGCCGCCGAAGAGCGCGAACGCGGCGAAGACGCTGCTGGTGCTTGGCGGGCTGGCCATCGCCATGTTCGCCGGCATCACCACGCTGGCGCTGCTGTCGCACGTGCACGTCGCCGAGGCGCCGGCTGACCTGGGGCTGCCGGCGGACGCGCACACCAGGACGGTGATCGCGCAGGTCGCGGCCGCGGTGTTCGGCGGCCCGCACAGCGTCGGGTTCCTCTGGGTCGCCGTGTTCACCGCGCTGGTGCTGGTGCTGGCGGCGAACACCGCGTTCAACGGCTTTCCGGTGCTGGCGTCGATCCTGGCGCAGGACCGGTACGCGCCGCGACAACTGCACACCCGGGGCGACCGCTTAGTCTACTCCAATGGCGTGGTGCTGCTGGCGGTGTTCGCCGGGCTGCTCATCGCCGCGTTCCACGCCTCCACCACCCGGCTGATCCAGCTGTACATCATCGGCGTGTTCCTGTCGTTCACGCTGAGCCAGGCCGGGATGGTGCGGCACTGGACGCGGCTGCTGGCCGTCGAGCGGGACGTCCCGCGGCGCCGGTCGATGCGGCGCAAGCGGGCGGTCAACGCCTTCGGCGCGACCTTCACCGGTGTGGTTCTGATCATCGTGCTGGCGACGAAGTTCCTGGCCGGTGCCTGGATCGTGGTGATCGCCATCCCGGCGCTGTACGCGCTGATGGTCGGCATCCACCGGCACTACGGCCGGGTCCGGACGGAGCTGGCCTGGCGGGACGAGTCGGTCGTGCTGCCGGCCCGCAACCAGGCGATCGTGCTGGTCTCCCAGCTGCACCTGCCGACCGCCCGGGCGCTGGCCTATGCCCGGGCCACCCGCCCGGACACGCTCATCGCGCTGACGGTCAGCGTGGACGAGAACGACGCCCGCGGGCTGCAGGCGGACTGGGAACGGCATCAGGTGCCGGTACCGCTGACCGTTATCGAGTCGCCCTACCGGGAGATCACCCGCCCGGTACTCGACTACATCAAGCGGATCCGCCGGGAGAGCCCGCGCGACGTGGTCACCGTGTTCATCCCCGAGTACGTGGTCGGCCGCTGGTGGGAGCACATCCTGCACAACCAGAGCGCGCTGCGGCTGAAGACCCGGCTGCTGTTCCAGCCCGGCGTGATGGTGACCAGCGTGCCCTGGCAACTGGATTCCGCCGCGCCGCTGACCCGCGGCGAGGCAGCCGGCGGGGAGAAGCCCGGCGCGGAGCCCGGCGTGCAGCCTGCCGCGAAGCCCGGCGCGGAGCCCGGCGTGCAGCCCGGCCCGCAGTCCGGTGTGGAGCCTGTCGCCGACGTCCTGCCGCCGGTGGCTGGGCTCAATGGCGGCACCGTAGCCTCGCCTGATTCGACCGTCGCGGCCGGCTGAGCCGCGGCCGCACCGTCGCGCTGGCTGAGGCGCGGCAGCGCCGGCGGCGGCTGCTGCCGGCACGGTGTTAGTGGTCTGTGAGAAAGCGTGGGGCCGCTGTGAGCGTCGTGTGAACGTCCTTGCCGCTGCTGTCCGGAGCGGAAGAGAGTCGGTGGCGGCCGGGTGGAAGGTCCGCCGGGCCGGCGGGAGTTCGAGCCATGATCGGCAGAGAGATACCGGCGCTGCGTACCGGTCCGGTGCTGCGGTGGCCGTCTGATCTGGCCTGCGGCCCGGCGTTTCTGGGGCCGCTGGTGGCGTGTGTGCTGCTTGCCCGGACGCCGCCGCTGACCGTGGAGGTCGGCGTGCTCGCCGTGCTGGTGGCTGCGGTCGGCTGGTCGGCCACCGTACCGGCCGGGCTGGTCGCGGTGGGCGTCTCGGCGCTGTCGCTGAACGGGTTCCGGGAGAACGGTCTCGGCGTGCTGGCTCTGCATCCGAGGGTGGATGTGCCGGTGGCGGTGACGCTGCTGTGCGTCTGGGCGCTGGCCTGGGCGGCTCGTGAATCGGGTGGAGAGTCGGTCCGCTAGGTCGGTCCACTGTGGACGCCAAGGCAACGGACAGACATCGAGAGAGTGAGGACATGCCGTGGTCGACGTCGCCTTCGTGCTGCTGACGGTCGCCCTGTTCGCGCTGCTGGCCCTGGTCCTGCGCGGGGTGGAGCGGCTGTGAGCGTTGACAACCTGGTCGGCCTGGTGCTGGCCGTACTGATCACCGGGTTCCTGGTGGTCGCCCTGCTGTTCCCGGAGCGGTTCTGATGAACACGACCATGGCGGGGGTCATCTTCGTCGTCTCGCTCGTCGCCGCGCTGGCGCTGTGCTACCGCCCGCTGGGCGACTACATGTGCCGGGTCGTACACCAGCGACAAGCATCTGCGGGTCGAGCGCGGCATCTACCGGCTGGTCGGGGTCAACCCGGACCGGCGAGCAGACCTGGGGCGTGTACGCCCGCAGCGTGCTGGCGTTCTCGGCGGTGTCGATCCTGTTCCTGTACCTGTTCCAGCGGGTGCAGGACACACCTGTCGCTGAACCTCGGCTTCGCCGGGGTGCGCACCGACATCGCCTGGAACACCGCGGTCAGCTTCGTGACGAACACCAACTGGCAGTCGTACTCGGGTGAGTCGACGATGGGCCACCTGGTGCAGATGGCCGGCCTGGCGGTGCAGAACTTCGTCTCGGCCGCGGTCGGCATCGCGGTGGCGGTCGCGCTGGTGCGCGGGTTCGCCCGCGCCGAAGACCGACCAGCTCGGCAACTTCTGGGTCGACCTGACCCGGATCTGTACCTGCGGATCCTGCTGCCGGTCGCCGTGGTCGCCGCGGTCGTGCTGGTCGCCGGCGGCGTGGTGCAGAACCTGTCACGCGGCACCGGTCGTGTCACCGGCCCGGGTGGGCGGTGCAGGCACATCACCGGCGGGCCGGTCGCCTCGCCAGGAGGCGATCAAGGAGCTCGGCACCAACGGCGGCGGCTTCTACAACGTCAACTCGGCGCACCCGTTCGAGAACCCGACCGCGTGGACGAACTGGCTGGAGATCTTCCTGCTGCTGGTCATCCCGTTCAGCCTGCCGCGGGTGTTCGGCCGGATGGTCGGCGACGAACCGGCAGGGCTACGCGATCGTCGCGGTGATGGCGATCCTGGCGCTCGGCAGCATCGCGCCATCAACACGTCGTGCAGAGCTGCCCACGCGCGGCACGGTGCCGCAGGCGGTCGGCGCGGCGATGGAGGGCAAGGAGACCCGGTTCGGGGTGCCGGACTCGGCGACGTTCGCCGCGCGCGACCACGCTGACCTCGACCGGCGCGGTCGAACTCGTTCCACGACTCGTACACCGCGCTCGGCGGCGGCGATGCCGATGTTCAACATGATGCTCGGCGAGGTCGCGCCCGGCGGCATCGGCTCGGGCCTGTACGGCATGCTCATCCTGGCCGTGCATCACGGTGTTCGTGGCCGGGCTGATGGTCGGGCGCACCCCGGAGTACCTGGGCAAGAAGATCGGCGCCCGGGAGATCAAGTTCGCCTCGCTCTACTTCCTGACCACCCCGACCCTCGTGCTGGTCGGCACCGGCCGTGGCGATGGCCATGCCCGGGCAGCGGGCCGGCGATGCTCAACGCCGGCCCGCACGGGCTGTCCGAGGTGCTGTACGCGTTCACCTCGGCGGCCAACAACAACGGCTCGGCGTTCGCCGGCATCACGGTGAACACCACCTGGTACAACACCGCGCTCGGGTCTGCGATGCTGCTGGGCCGGTTCCTGCCGATCATGTTCGTGCTCGGCCTGGCCGGCTCGCTGGCCCGGCAGCAGCCGGTGCCCGGTCTCGGCCGGCACGCTGCCGACCCACCGGCCGCTGTTCGTCGGCATGGTGGTCGGCGTCGTCGTCATCCTGGTCGCCCTCACCTTCTTCCCCGCGCTCGCGCTCGGCCCGCTGGCGGAAGGCATCCACAATGACCGCGTCCACTGTAGACATCCGCCCGGTCGGACAGCCGGCGGTCACACCGGAGCCCGGGGCCCCGCGGCGGATCTCCGGCGGCCTGCTCGACCCGACGCAGCTGTGGCGGTCCAGTCCGGACGCGCTGCGCAAGCTCGAACCCGCGCACGCTGTGGCGCAACCCGGTCATGTTCATCGTCGAGATCGGCGCGGTCTTCACCACCGTGCTGGCGGTCGCCGACCCGTCCGTGTTCGCCTGGCTGATCACGGTCTGGCTGTGGCTGACCGTGCTGTTCGCCAACCTGGCCGAGGCGGTGGCCGAGGGCCGCGGCAAGGCGCAGGCCGAGACGCTGCGCCGGGCCAAGACGCGACACCGTCGCCCGCCGGCTGACCGGCTGGCACGCCCGGCGCCGACCCGTCCACCGTGGACACCGAGCAGGTGGCCGCGCCGCAGCTGGCGCAGGGCGACATCGTGGTCGTGCGAGGCCGGCGAGATCATCCCCGGCGACGGCGACGTGGTCGAGGGCATCGCCAGCGTCGACGAGTCGGCGATCACCGGCGAGTCCGCGCCGGTGATCCGGGAGTCCGGCGGCGACCGCAGTCGCGGTCACCGGCGGCACCAAGGTGCTGTCCGACCGGATCGTCGTGCGGATCACCCAGAAGCCCGGGGAGAGCTTCATCGACCGGATGATCGCCCTGGTCGAGGGCGCCAACCGGCAGAAGACCCCGAACGAGATCGCGCTGAACATCCTGCTCGCCGCGCTGACCATCATCTTCCTGCTGGCGGTGGCGACCCTGCAGCCGCTGGCGATCTTCTCCAAGGCGTAGCAGGCCGGCGGCACCGGACACCGCTGGCGCTGACCGACAACGGCGTCACCGGCATCGTGCTGGTGTCGCTGCTGGTCTGCCTGATCCCGACCACGATCGGCGCGCTGCTGTCGGCGATCGGCATCGCCGGCATGGACCGGCTGGTGCAGCGCAACGTGCTGGCCATGTCCGGCCGCGCGGTCGAGGCGGCCGGCGACGTGAACACGCTGCTGCTGGACAAGACCGGCACCATCACCCTCGGCAACCGGCAGGCCAGCGAGTTCCTGCCGGTCGACGGCGTCACCGTCGAGGCGACGCTGGCCGACGCCGCGCAGCTGTCCAGCCTGGCCGACGAGACGCCCGGAGGGCCGCTCGATCGTGGTGCTCGCCAAGAACGACCTACGGCCTGCGGGAGCGCGAGCCCGGGCGAACTGGCCACGCCAGCTTCGTCGCCGTTCACCGCGCAGACCCGGATGTCCGGGGTGGACCTGACCGACCGGACGGGCAACCGGTCCGGCAGGTCCGCAAGGGCGCCGCCGCCGCGGTGATGAAGTGGGTCCGCGAGAACGGCGGCCACCCGACCGAGCGAGGTCGGCGCCGATCGTCGACGGCGATCACCGCCTCCGGCGGCACCCCGCTGGTGGTGGCCGAGCACGTCGACGGGCAGCCGGCCCGGGCGCTGGGCGTCATCCACCTCAAGGACGTGGTCAAGCAGGGCATGCGGGAGCGGTTCGACGAGATGCGCCGGATGGGCATCCGCACCGTGATGATCACCGGCGACAACCCGCTGACCGCCAAGGCGATCGCCGACGAGGCCGGCGTCGACGACTTCCTCGCCGAGGCCACGCCCGAGGACAAGATGGCGCTGATCAAGCGGGAGCAGGAGGGCGGCAAGCTGGTCGCGATGACCGGCGACGGCACCAACGACGCCCCGGCGCTGGCCCAGGCCGACGTCGGCGTGGCGATGAACACCGGCACGTCGGCGGCCAAGGAGGCCGGCAACATGGTCGACCTCGACTCCGACCCGACCAAGCTGATCGAGATCGTGGAGATCGGCAAGCAGCTGCTGATCACCCGCGGCGCGCTGACCACGTTCTCCATCGCCAACGACATCGCCAAGTACTTCGCGATCATCCCGGCCATGTTCGCCGGCGTCTACCCGGGCCTGGACGCGCTGAACATCATGCGGCTGCACAGCCCGACCTCGGCGATCCTGTCCGCGGTCATCTTCAACGCGCTGATCATCGTCGCGCTGATCCCGCTGGCCCTGCGCGGCGTGCGCTACCGGCCGGCCAGCGCCGCGACGCTGCTGCGCCGCAACCTGCTGCATCTACGGCCTCGGCGGCATCATCGCGCCGTTCATCGGCATCAAGCTCATCGACCTGCTCATCCAGTTCATCCCGGGGATCTGATCGTGATGCGCCTACCCAGCCTGGCTCGCCCAGCACCTCGCCGCCGCTGCGCGCGCTGCTCGTCTTCACCGTCGCTGCTCGGACTGGCCTACCCGCTGGTCATGGTCGCCGTCGCCCAGCTGCCCGGGCCTGCAACGACCGGGCCGACGGCTCGCTGGTCACCGACGCGACGGCAGACGGTCGGCAGCTCGGCCTGATCGGCCAGACGTTCACCGACGCCGACGGCAACCCGCTGCCGCAGTACTTCCAGTCCCGCCCGTCCGCGGCCGGCGACGGCTACGACCCGACCGCGACCGCGGCCGCAACCTCGGCCCGGAGAGCGTCGTCGACATCCTGCGCCGACCCGTCGACCAAGGACGATCGACGAGCGAAGCCGAGCCTGCTCACCCAGGTCTGCGCGCGCAGCCTGGCGGTCGGCGAGCTGGAGGGCGTCGACGGCAGCCGGCCGTACTGCACCGCCGACGGCGTCGGCGCGGTGCTGCGCGGTGTTCCACCGCGACGGGCTCACCGGCCCGGTCACCCGGGCGGTCAGCGTCAACCAGGCCTGCCCGGCCACCCCGTTCGTCGCCGACCTACGAGGGCGTGCACCGTCGAGTGCGCGCAGCTCGGCGAGGACTACTCGCGCGCGGCGTGATCACGCCCGATCCGCGGCGACGCGCCGGCCGACCCGGCGGTGCCGGCCGACGCGGTCACCGCCAGCGGCAGCGGCCTCGACCCGCACATCAGCCCGGCCTACGCCGAGCTGCAGGCGCCCCGGGTGGCCAGGGCCCGCGGCGTCGACCGGACGCCGGGTCGCAGCAGCTGATCGAGGAGCACACCACCGGCCGGGCCCTCGGCTTCATCGGCGAGCCGGCGGTCAACGTGCTCGAGCTCAACCTCGCCCTCGACCGGCAGTACCCGTGCCGCGGCTGACCGACCGAGTAGACCGGCGCGGCGACGGCGAGGAGGCTCCGGCCGATGGCACGCGGACAGCTGCGGATCTACCTCGGCGCCGCCCCCGGCGTCGGCAAGACCTACGCGATGCTCGAGGAGGCGCACCGCCGCGCGCGACCGCGGCACCGACGTGGTCGTCGGCTTCGTCGAGACCCACGGCCGGCCGCACGACCGCCGCCATGCTCGAGCGGCCTGGAGGTGCGTGCCGCGCCAGACCGATGCACCTACCGCGGCGCCGACGTTCACCGAGATGGACGTCGACGCGCGTGCTCGCCCGCCGGCCCGCAGGTCGCGCTCGTCGACGAGCTGGCGCACACCAACGTGCCCGGCTGCCGCAACGCCAAGCGCTGGCAGGACATCGAGGAGCTGCTCGACGCCGGCATCACCGTGCTGACCACCGTCAACATCCAGCACCTGGAGTCGCTCAACGACGTGGTCGAGACAGATCACCGGCGTGCCGCAGCGGGAGACCGTGCCGGACGAGGTCGTCCGCGCGGCCGAGCAGGTCGAGCTGGTCGACATGACCCCGGAGGCGCTGCGCCGCCGGATGGCGCACGGCAACATCTACCCGCCGGAGAAGGTCGACGCCGCGCTGGGCAACTACTTCCGGGTCGGCAACCTCACCGCGCTGCGCGAGCTGGCCCTGCTGTGGCTGGCCGACAAGGTCGACGAGCAGCTCGACCGGTACCGCGCCGAGCACGACATCGCCGCCACCTGGGAGACCCGCGAACGGGTCGTCGTCGCGCTCACCGGCGGCCCCGAAGGCGACACCCTGATCCGCCGCGCGGCCCGGATCGCCGCCCGCAACAAGGGCGCCGACCTGCTCGCCGTGCACGTGACCCGCAGCGACGGGCTGGCCGGCGCCGACCCGGCGCACCTGGCCCGGCAGCGGGTCGCTGGTGGAGAGCCTCGGCGGCACCTACCACCAGGTCGTCGGCGACGACGTCCCGCGCGCGCTGCTCGACTTCGCCCGCGGCGTCAACGCCACCCAGCTCGTGCTCGGCGCCAGCCGCCGCGGCCGGCTCGCGCAGCTGCTTCTCCCGGGCGTCGGCGTCACCACGACCGCGCGCGTCCGGCACGCATCGACGTCCACCTGGTCACCCACGAGGAGGTCGGCAAGGGCCGGCGGCTGCCGCAGGTCTCCGCCGGCCTCACCCGCCGCCGCCGGCTGGCCGGGTTCGCCCTCGGCGCCGTCGGCTGCTGCCGCTGCTCACCCTGGCGCTCGACCTGGTCTGCGACAGCGCGCTGGCGCTGGCCAGCGACATCCTGCTGTTCCTGCTCGCCGTCGTCGGCGTCGCCCTGGTCGGCGGGCTGTGGCCGGCGCTGGCTCGCCGCCGTCGGCGGCTCGCTGCTGCTGAACTACTTCTTCACCCCGCCGCTGCACACGTTCACCATCGCCGAACGGGAGAACGTGCTGGCCCTCGTCGGTCTTCGTCGCCGTCGCCGTCGCGGTCAGCGCCGTCGTCGACCTGGCCGCCCGGCGTACCCGCGAGGCCGCCCGCGCCACGCGCCGAGGCCGAGACGCTGTCCACCGTGGCCGGCAGCGTGCTGCGCGGCGACCGGCCGCTGCCCGCGCTGCTGGAACGGCTCCGGCGAGACCTTCGGCCTCGACCTCGGTCACGCTGCTGCGAACGCGCGCGCCGGACGCGGCCGGCCGGCCCGGACCGCCAGCACGACCCGCGCCGCCTGGCGGGTCGCGGCCAGCGTCGGCGGCGCAGCCCGTGCGCCGCGCCCGGCGAGGGCGACGTCGACGTGCCCGATCGACGACGACCTCGTCGCTGGTCCTGCGCGGCCGGCCGCTGGCCGCCGCCGACCGGCGGGTCGTCGAGGCGTTCGCCGCCCAGGCCGCCGTCGCGCTGCGCCAGGAGCGGCTCGCCGAGCAGGCCGCCGACGGCCGGCCCGCTGGCCGAGGCCGACCGGATGCGCACCGCCCTGCTCGCCGCGGTCAGCCACGACCTGCGCACCCCGCTGGCCTCGGCCAAGGCCGCCGTCACCAGCCTGCGCAGCCCCGACGTCGCCGTTCGAGCGACGGCCGACCGCGGCGAGCTGCTGGCCACCGCCGACGAGTCGCTGGACCGGCTCACCCGGCTGGTCGAGAACCTGCTCGACATGAGCCGGCTGCAGGCCGGCGCGCTGTCGGTCGTCACCGCCGCCCGATCGGCCTGGACGACGTGCGTCCCGCCGGCGCTCGACGAACTCGGCCCGGCCGGCCGGCAGGTCGACCGTGCGGATCGGCCCGACGACCTGCCCGAGGTCCGCGCCGACCCCGGCCTGCTCGAACGGATCCTGGTCAACCTCGCTCGCCAACGCGCTGCGGTACAGCCCACCCGAGCACGGCCCGCCGATCGTCACCGCCAGCGACACACGGCGACCGGGTCGAGCTCCGCGTCATCGACCACGGTCCCGGCATCCCCGAAAGCCGACTGGGACCGGGTCTTCCTGCCGTTCCAGCGCCTCGGCGACCGCGACAACACCACCGGCGTCGGCCTCGGCCTCGCCCTGTCCCGCGGCCTGGCCGAGGCCATGGGCGGCACGCTGACGCCCGAGACACACCCCCGGCGGCGGGCTGACCATGGTCCTCTCCCTGCCGGCCGCCCGGCCGGCGCGAACCGGACCGACCGTCCCCGGCGATCGCGAGGAGCCGCCCCGGTAGCCGACTCCCGGACCGGTGCTCGCCGGCCGGTGCCCGCTCCGCGGTGCCGGTCGGGCGTCGTCGACCGGCGCGGTTATCCGCCCAGCCAAGGAAAGCGGTCGTGGCCCGGTCGGGGTGGGTCGGCGGGGGCGAAGTTGGCGGCGTCGTCGGTGCTGCCGGTGCCGCGGTAGCGGGCGACCCGCGGGTAGGCGAACACCGGCCTGGTCCGGATGACCGATCCGGCGTCGAGCCGCGCGGCGGTGACGCTGTCCGGCGGGGTCGCCCGCTCGACCCAGTTCAGCAGCGGGGTGAGCAGGTCGAAGCTGTTCGGGGCGGGCCCGCCGCCGCAGTGGTAGACGCCGGGGAACATGAACAGGCGGGCGAACGCCCGGGTGCCGGCCAGGCCGCTCGACCGGTCCTGGATCGCCTGGTAGTAGGCCACCGTGCCGGTGGGTGGGATGGCCTGGTCGGCCCAGCCGTGCCAGAGGATGAGCTTCCCGCCGGATCGCCGGAACGCGGTCAGGTCCGGGTTGGTCGCGTCGTACAGCCCGGCCAGGCGGCGGGCGCGCTCGAAGGTGGTCCGGTCGAAGCCGATGTCGTTCAGGGTCGCCGACAGCGGCGGGTTGGTCCCGAAGGCCAGGTACCGCACCCAGCCGTTGCCGAGCTTCCAGGCGGTGGTCGAGTTCTGCGCGCCGTCGCCCGCCGGGATCAGCCAACCGGGCCAGGCCAGCTCGGAGCCGTACGGTTGGCCGCCGGGGTAGAGGTGCTCGCCGCGGGCGTCCACCGCGCCGGAGTAGAGCTTGCCGGCCACGGCGACCTGGGCCGGCGTCAGGCAGGTCGGCGCGTCCGCGCCGGCCGGGCAGGCCAGCGTCGCCGGGTCGAACGAACAGGCCCGCGGGTCGTCGAGTTGCCCGTCGACGAGACCGTCGAGGCCGTCGCAATCGGCCAGCACCGCCGCGTGCAGGGCGGGTAGCTTGGCCGCCGGCAGGATCACCCGGCCGGCCGGGTCGAAGTTGACCCGGGCCAGCCAGGCCTGGTGGAACGTGTAGAGCTCGGTGGTGATCGAGGCCGGCGCGCCGGCGAGGATGCCGTCGAAGTCGTCCGGGAACCGCTGCGCCTCGGTCAGCCCCTCGTGGCCGCCCTGCGAGCAGCCGTCGAAGTAGGAGTACCGCGGCGGCTGGCCGTAGAAGGCGGCGATCAGCGCCTTGGCCACGAGCGCGGTGAGGTGGTCGGCCCGGTAGGCGAAGTCGGTGCGCAGCTGCGGGTCGGTGCCGAAGTTGCCGTCGGCACCGCCGGCGATGAGATGGCCCTGGTCGTCGGACCCGGTGGCGAACACGCCGTCGGTGACCGGCACACAGCCGGCCCCGGCCCGGACGTTGATCGCGAGGACGCCGCACAGGCCGCCGCAGCCGGCCTGCAGGTAGCGCTGCCGGTACGTCTCGGTCGGCAGCTGCAGCTGGAACCGGATCTGCGGCGCGATCACCCCGCGCACATCGCAGACCGGGTAGCCGGCCGCGGCCGTCCCGACCGCCGCGGCCGTGACCCCGGTGCCGGCGCCCACCTGCCGGGACACGTCGACCCCGGTCAACGCCGAGCAGTCCAGCCGGGGCGGGACGATGGCCAGCCGGGCCACCGGCGCCGCCGCCGCGAGCGTGAGCGGGCGGGCCTGGGCTCCGCTGGCGGCCAGCAGCGGCGACGCCAGCAGCACCAGCAGCGACCGGGACCACTGGCGCTCGCGGTGCGACAGCATGCCGATCCTCCGCGATCAGGTGCGAACCATGGCCCGGTCGTGCGCCGAGGAAGGGCGCGGTGACCATGCTCCCATCGCGTCGATTGCCGCCCGGCCGGCCTCCTCCCGCCGGCCGCCGGACCGGGCTGGACCAGGCGTCCGGCGAGCTCCCGGCCAGCCCGGCTTAGCGCCGGGCAAGGGCCGGATCAGCGCCGGCAGCAAGGCTCACCAGGTCGATCAACACGCATCAGCCCGGATTGGAGCGCACAGATGAGCGACACGATGGTGCAGACCGAGGACGAGAAGGTACTGGCGCAGCTCGCCGAGGCCGGCACGTTCCTCAAGGCCGAGGAGCTCATGGTGATGGCTGCCGCGCACGCCGCGGCCGCCGGCAAGGAAGCCACCGCGGTCATGGCCGTGTGCAGCACCACCCACTACTGCGTCGTCATCCCGTCCTAGCCGGCACGCCGACGTAGCCGAGGCAGGAGGCCGGGGTGGGGCACACCGCACTGGAGCAGACGGTCGCCCACAGTACGCGAGCAGGTGCCGAGAGCTGTGCCGCGGCCGGCTGGGCATGGATCCTGCGGCACCTCGGCCTCTTTGCTCCGGCCGATCCGTTCAATCCGGACGACATGCAACGGATCGTCGAGCTCGCGCTGCTCTACGGCTACACCCGCGACTGGTCGGGCGAACCGGCGGCGGTCCCGCCGCTGCGGCCGGTCGAGGACTTCCTGCGGGACTTCCTGACCGACCCGGTGCTCGCCCAGTACGCGCGCAAGCGGCCGGTGCTGTTCAGCCCGTACTTCCTGGCCTACCTGGCGATGCGGCCACTGGGCTGGCGGCTGCCGGGGTACGAGGACGGGCTGGTGGCGGCCGGCCGGGCCGGCTACCCGGACGCGCTGGAGACGACCCCGTACCGCGAGCTGGAAATGCGGCACATGATGTGGAAGGCCGGGCTGCGGCCGCGCCGGCCGGACTGTGCCGGGGCCTACCTGGGTACGGTCCTGGCGCGCAACGACAACCCGGTGCACCTCAACATCCCCACCGTCTACTCGATCACGCACACGCTGTTCTACCTCACCGACTACTGCGGGCCGGCGGACGTCATGCCGCCGGCCGAGCGCGACCGCGCGGTCGACGTGGTGGAGTGCCTGTTCGCGCACTACTGGCGCAAGCGCGACTGGGACCTGGTCGGCGAGCTGGGGCTCAACCTGGTGAGCCTCGACCGGTACGACACCCCGCTGTTCACCGCCGGGGTGGGCGAGCTGCTCGCGGCCTGGACGGGCGAGCCGGACGGTGCCCTGCCCGGCCGCAACTTCAAGCCCGAGGACGCCGACTCCGAGCCGGACTACCGGTTCACCCACGCCTACCACACCACCTTGGTCGGGACCTTGTTCTGCCTGGCCTACCTGCACCGGACCCACGACGGCGGCCCGCGGTGACCGCCCCCACGACCGGCCCGGCGGCTGGCTCTCCGGCGGCTGGTTCCCCGGCTGAGGGTGCGGCGGCCGAGGGTGCGGCTGGCGTGGCGGCAGGCTCGGCGGCTGGCCCTCCGGCCGAGGGCGGGGCGGCTGCTGGCCCTCCGGCCGAGGGCGGGGCGGCGGCGGGCTCTCGGGTCGACGGCGCGGCTGCCGACGGCGCGGCCGGCCCGGCGGGTGCGTCCCGGCGGTGGCTCGCCGGCGTCGAGATCCCGGCCGACGATATCGAGGGTCAGCTGCTGCGCTGCCTGGGCTGCTGGGCGGCCGACGTCGTCACCGGCGTTCCCGCCGGCCAGCCCGGCGACCGCCCGCTGCGCCGGCTGCTGGACCTGCCGCCGTTCGCCGCCGCGGACTACCGCGGCGACCCCGTCCTGGCGCTCGCCATGCACGCCGGCCTGCACCGCCGCGGCCTCGCCCACGCCAGCCTGGACGCGCTGGCCGGCACGTACGCCCGCGCGGTGGGTTCGACGCCGGGCCACACCCCGGGCCTGGACCTGGTCCGCGCGCTGCTGCACTCGGCCGGGCTGCCGGTGCCGGCGCCCGCCGACCGTGACCGCGCCCCGGACTGGCGGCTGCCCGCGGTGGACGACCGGCCCGGGCTGCTCGACCTGTGCCGGGTCGCGGCGGTGTCCAGCATCTGGGGCAGCCGGCCGGTCCGGGCCGGCGGCGCGGTCGACCTGCTGCCCCCGCTGGCGCTGTCCTGGGCGATGGACTGGGACCTGGCGGCGGTCTGCGCGCTGCTGCGTACCTGCGCGTACCTCGGGCTGTCCGACCGGCCCGGCTGCCGGTGGGCGGTGCAATGGCTGCTCGACCAGCACAGCGACGACCGGTTCGGGTTGATCCTGCGCGAGTGCCAGCTGGCCGGGACGGATCCGGCCGCCGACAGCAGCTACCTGGCCGGCACCGTCGACGCGCTCTGGACGCTGGCGGAACTGCGCCAGCCCGGCTTCCTGCTCGGCCCGCCCGGCGACCGGCCCGCCCCTCCCGGTGACCGGCTGGCCCTGGCCGGCGACCGGCCCGGCCCAGCTGGCGACCGGCTGGCTCTGGCCGCCGAGCGGCTGGGCTCGTCCGGCGACCGCCTTGGCCCGGCCGACGACCGCCTTGGCCCGGCTGGCGACTGGCTGGGCCCGGCAGGTGACCGGCTGGTTCCAGCCGGCGGCGTCGCGGCGCCGCCGGCGATGCGGCTGCGGCCGGTCAGCGAGAGCCGGGTGGCGGGGCGGCGGATCGGGGCCGGGACGCCGGCCCCGCCGATCTGCCTGGTCGACGTGTTCACCGGCGGCACGGTGTCGCTGGCCGCGTTCCGCGGCCGCCAGGTGCTGGTGGTCTTCGTCACCGCGGACTGCGCCCCCTGCGACGACGTGATCGCCGGGCTGGTCGGTCCCGCCCGGCCGGACGGCCCGCAGGTCCTGCTGGTCAGCCGCGGTGGCGCGGCGGCGACCCGGCACAAGCTGGCCGGGTACGACATCGACTTCCCGGTGGTCGTGCAGGACCGCTGGGAGATCTCCCGGCGGTACGGGGCGTTCAGCTTCCCGGCCGCCGTACTGGTCGACGAGGCCGGTGTCGTCGCCCGCGACATGTTCCGCGCCGACGAGATACCGGCGCTGCTGGCCACACCCGAATTCACCCACCCCAACTAGCACCGCTCAGCGGATCAGGAGGCCGGCCGTGCGCGACCTGCTCGGGTACGCCCGCCCGCACGCCCGCACGGTCATCCTGGCGATGGTGCTCGGCCTGCTGGCCGCCGCCGCCGGACTGGCCCAGCCGCTGGTCGCCAAGCGGGTGATCGACAGCCTGGCCGGCGGCACCGGGCTGGGCCGGCCGCTGGCCGCGCTGAGCCTGCTGGTGGTGCTGGCCGCGCTGCTCGGGGTGGCCACCACGGTGCTGCTCGGCCGGACCGCGGAGGGGATCGTGCTCGAAGTCCGGGCCGGCCTGGCCGCCCGGCTGATCCGGCTGCGGCTGTCGGAGCTGGACCGGTCCTCGCCCGGCGACCTGATCGCCCGGGCCACCGCGGACAGCTCGCTGCTGCACGCGGCCACCACGACCGCGCTGGTCGACCTCGGCACCGGTGCGGTCGGCCTGGTTGGCGCGCTGGTGCTGATGGGCCGGCTGGACCTGCGGCTGCTGCTGATCTCGCTGGCCGTCCTGGTGGTGGTCGGGGTACTGGCCGGCGCGGTGCTGCCCGGGCTGCGGCGCGCGCTGAAGAGCGAGCAGGACGCCGTCGGCATCCTCGGGGCCGCCCTGGACCGGGCGCTCGGCGCCGCCCGCACGGTGAAGGCCAGCGGGGCGGAGGAGCGCGAGACGGCCACCATGCGGCAGGCCGCGGCCGAGGCGTACGCGGCCGGGCTGCGTGGGGTCCGGCTGCAGGCCGCGCTGGTGGCGATCAACGGGCTCTCGGTCCAGGTGCCGTTCCTCGCCGTGCTCGGCGCCGGCGGCCTGCTGGTGGCCCGCGGCGACCTGCCGGTGTCGACCCTGGTGGCGTTCCTGCTGTACCTGTTCTACCTGATCGGCCCGGTCGCCCGGCTGACCGGCGGGCTGACCGCGGTGCAGCGCGGCCTCGGCGCGGTCGACCGGATCCGCGAGGTGCGGGAGCTGGCCGTGGAGGACGACACGGCGTCCGCCGGCCCCGGACCCACCGCCGCCCCACCCGCCGCCGGGCTGCCCATCGCCGGACCGGCCGGTGTATCCGGCCGGAGCTGGCCCTGGCCGGCCGGTGGCGGGCCGTTGACCGTGCGGTTCGACCGGGTCAGCTTCGCCTACCCGGACCGGCCCCCGGTGCTGGACGGGATCAGCTTCACCGCGCCGGCGGCCGGCCTGACCGCGCTGGTCGGCCCGTCCGGAGCGGGCAAGTCGACCGTGCTCGCGCTGCTCATGCGGTTCTACGACGTGGCCGCGGGCACGATCTGTCTCGGTGGGCTGGATGTCGCCGGGCTGCGCCGCGGCGACGTCCGCCGGCTGATCGGATACGTCGAGCAGGACGCCCCGGCGCTGGCCGGCACGCTGGCCGAGAACCTGCGGTACGGGACCGATGGCGAGCTCAGCGACCGGGAGGTGGCGCGGGCGCTGGCCGCCACCCGGCTGGACGAGCTGGTGGATCGGTTGCCGGCCGGGCAGCAGACCATGGTCGGGGCCCGCGGTGTGCTGCTGTCCGGCGGTGAGCGGCAGCGCCTCGCGATCGCCCGGGCGCTGCTGCGCCGGCCGCGGGTGCTGCTGCTGGACGAGGCGACCTCACAGCTCGACGCGCGCAACGAGCAGGCGCTGCGGGACACCGTGCAGGCGCTGGCCGTGGACCGGACGGTGCTGGTGGTGGCGCACCGGCTCTCGACGGTGACGACGGCCGATCGGATCGTGGTGCTGGACGCCGGCCGGGTCCGCGCCATCGGCACCCACGCCGATCTGGTCCGGACCGACCCGCTCTACGCCGAACTGGCCGCGACCCAACTGCTCACCCCACAGCGCGGTAGCCGGCTCGCGGGGTAGCCGGCCCGCGGTCGCCGGCCCCGTGGCCGACCCACGGTCTCCGCCCCGGTCGCCGACCGGCGGTAGCCGCCTGGACGGGCAGCCGTCTGGACGGGCCGGGGGAGGGTAATTCGGCCGGGCCAGGGCTAGCGTCGGCACCGTGGGCAAGCAGCGCGGCCGGCCGCGGCATCCGGACGTGCTGACACCTGCCGAGTGGCAGGTGGCGGATGCGGTGCGGCACGGCCTGGGCAACCGGCAGATCGCCCGGCGGCGTGGCATCAGCCCCGACGCCGTGAAGTTCCACCTGGCCAACACGCTGGCGAAGCTGGGGCTGGCAGACCGCGGTGAGCTGCGCCGCTGGTGCGGCGTGCCGTCCGACAGCGCCCTGGCCCAGCGCGACCCGCGGAGAGGACCTCCAGCAACGATGAGCCCAGACCTGCGACTCGGCCCGCTCGGCCAGGTGTCCCGGCATGTGCGCGACCTGCCCCGGGCGGTCCACTGGTACGGCGAGATCCTCGGCCTGCCGCACCTGTACACCTACGGTGACCTGGCGTTCTTCGACTGTGGCGGGGTCCGGCTGTTCCTCAGCGCCAGCGCGGACGAGGTGGTCGCGCCGGACTCGGTGCTCTACTTCCGGGTTCCGGACATCCGGCTCGCCTACGAACAGCTGGGCTCGCGTGGGGTCGAGTTCTCTGGCGCGCCACACATGATCTTCCGGCACGAGTCCGGGCTGGAGGAGTGGATGGCCTTCTTCGTCGACCCCGACGGGCGACCGCTGGCGATCATGGCCCAGGTGCAGGCCGGGCCCGGCCCGGAACCGACGACCGCCGATCCGGCAGATTGAGGGGCGCAGCCAGAGGCCACGGGGGGAGCCCCTGGCTGCGTCAGCAATGATATTCCTACGACACACCCGGGTCTGATCCGGCCTGGACCGCACCCGCTGGGAACGGTCATTGCCCGACGACCGGTGCGTACTTATCATCTTTGACGAAAGGGCGTCTTTCAGACAGCACCTTTGGCCGACGGCGCGGCGGCGGCTCCTGACCGGAGGAGTCAATGATGTCCGCGCTCACGCGTCGTGTCGCCCTGCTGGTCGCAGCGGTGGTGGTGCCGCTGCTGGTGATGTTCGGCGGCGGGCCGGCCGCCGCGGCCACGCCGGCCGGTACGGTGGCGCCGGCCGCCGTCGGCGACGGCAGCCCGACCGACCCGAACATCGCCTACGTCGGCCGCTGGGACACGACGTCCAGCACGCTCTACGTGCCGAGTTGGACCGGCGCCTACCTGCAGACCGCGTTCACCGGCCGCACGCTGCGGATCAGGCAGCGGGACGCGGTGAACATGTACGTCAGCATCGACGGCGGCGCGGACGTGTTCTTCGCCGGCGTCCGGGGCACCGTGAACCTGACCCCGCAGCCGCTGGCCGCCGGCACGCACCGGCTGCGGGTGTCCTACCGCTCCGGCGACACGGTCTTCCAGGGGCTGCTGTTCGACCCGGGCGCCGGCACGGCCGCCCCCACCGTGCCGACCAGGCTGGTCGAGTTCGTCGGCGATTCCATCACCGCCGGGTTCAGCGATACGAAGCTGGCGCTGTCCGCGTACGGCTGGGTGCTCGGCGAGAAGCTGGGTGTCCGGCACACCCAGATCGCCCGCTCCGGCTACTGCCTGGTCGCGCAGACCGGCTGCGTCGGGCAGAGCACCCAGTTCTTCCAACTCGGCAGCACCGGCACGACCGCCTGGAACTTCGCCCGCTACCAGGCCAGCGCCGTCGTCATCAACCTCGGCACGAACGACATCGGGCACGGCGTGACCGGCGCGCAGTTCCAGGCCGCGTACACCACGTTCCTGCGCGACATCCGGGCCAGGTACCCGAGCGCGGTGCTGTTCGTCATGGAGACGTTCAAGCGGCGCTACCTGGCCGAGACCCGGGCCGCGGTCGCCGCCCGCAACAGTGCCGGCGACCCGAACGTGCGCTTCGTCAACACCGAGGGCTGGCTGACCGTCGGCGCCGACTACACCGACACCGACGGCCACCCCAACGACGCCGGGCACGTCAAGGTCGCGAACCGGCTGGCGCCGATCATCGCGCCGGCCATCGGGGTGCCCGTGCCCGCGGGCCGCACCGGCCGCTAACCGGCTCTACTCCGGAAAGGGCTGACCATGTCGTACACCTCGCTCGTCCGCCGGCTGCTGGTGCTCGCCAGCACCGCGGCGATGCTGACCACCGGGCTCGCGCTGGGCGCCGGCGGCGCCGCCGCGGCGACCGGCGACGGCTCGCCGACCGATCCGAACGTGAAGTTCTTCGGCCGCTGGGACACCGCCTCGTCCACCGGGTACGTGTCGAAGTGGGCCGGCGGCTACGTGAAGCTGGGCTTCACCGGCACCACCGTCCGGCTCCGGCAGCGCGGCACGATCGACTTCTTCGCCAGCATCGACGGCGGCCCGGACGTGTCGTTCGTGAACGTGAGCGGCACGGTCAACCTGACCCCGACCCCGCTGCGGGCCGGCAACCACACGCTGCGCGTCTCGTACCGGCCGGTGGCCGGCTCGTACCACGGCGACGCGGTGTTCCAGGGCGTCACCCTGGACGCCGGGGCCCGCACGTTCGCCCCGACCGTCGCCTCGAAGATCGTCGAGTTCATCGGCGATTCGATCACCGTCGGGCAGCTGTCCTCGAAGCAGGCGCTGACCGCGTACGGCTGGCTGGTGGGCGAACGGCTGCGGGTCGAGCACACCCAGATCGCGCAGGGCGGCGCCTGCCTGGTCGCGACCGCCGACGGCTGCGTCGGGCTGAGCGTGCAGTTCCTCAAGACCGGCTCCACCGCGGACTCGCCCAACTGGGACTTCCGCCGCTACCAGGCCAGCGCGGTCGTCATCAACCTGGGCACCAACGACGTCGGCCACGGCATCCACACGCCGGAGTTCCAGGCCACCTACCTGACCTTCCTGCAGACCGTCCGGGCCAAGTACCCGAACGCGGCGATCTTCGCGATGGCGAACTTCAAGCGCCGGTTCTTCGACCAGACCCGCAACGCCGTCACCGCCCGCAACTCGGCCGGCGACCCGAACGTGTTCTTCGTCGACACCACCGGCTGGATCGTGGAGGCCACCGACACGGTCGACGGCACCCACCCGAACGACGCCGGCCACCAGAAGATCGCCACCCGGCTGGCCCCGATCATCTCGGCCCGGATCGGCGGGTAGCGCCGGCCGACCGACCGGCGCAACGCCGGCGGAAGTGTCGGTGGGCGGCGGTAGCTTGCCGGGTATGACCGGGCCTGCGGACGTCCCCGCCGAGATCCTCGATCGGCTCCGGCCGGTCTGCCTGGGGTTGCCGGAAACGTACGAGGAGCCGGCCTGGGTGGGCATCCGCTGGCGGGTCCGGAAGCGGACGTTCGCGCACGTGCTCACCGTCGAACCCGACCACCACGCGGTCTACGCCCGGGCCGCCGCGACCGACGAGCCGGTCTGCGTGCTCACGTTCCGGTCGCCCGGCGAGGAGATCGCCGGGCTGGTCACCGGTGGCCACCCGTTCTTCAAAGCCAGCTGGGGGGCGGATGTCGTCGGCCTGGTGCTGGGCGACGGCGACGGCGTCGACTGGGCCGAGGTGGCCGAGATGCTCACCGAGAGCTACTGCGTGCTGGCGCCGAAGAAGCTGGCCAGCCAGGTGGCCCGGCCACCCGGCTGACCCCCGCTGGCGCCGGCCGGGCCTCGTTCGCCGGGCCGAGACAGAAAGACAGCCAGAGACCACGGGGGGAGCCTCTGGCTGTTGAAGCAATGATATTCGACGCGCCTGGTGCGTATCTAGTGCGAGTTGCTATTTCCACCCCGGTGGCCGCTGCCGGTTCGGCTGATCGGGTGGTGGCGGCGGCCGGCGCGGCGGCCCGAGGCTATTCGGGTTGGCCGCCGGGGTCTGGTTGGTCCCGGGCCAGTTCGGTGTCGAGTTCCTCGACCGCCTGGATGGCGCCGCGGAGCATGAGCAGCCGCTCGCGCAGGAACGCCTCCTGCTGCTCCACCTCGCGTAGCCGGGCCTGGCCGAGCTCGTACTCGGTGCGCAGCGCGGCCAGCCGGTCGGCGATCAACTGCCGGGCCGGCGGCGGGCCGGCCGGACCAGCCGGGCCGCCGGTCATGCCGGCTCCGCGGCCAGCCGGCCACGCAACTCGCTCACCTGGGCGGCGAGGTCCTTCACCGCTTCGATCAGGACAGCAGTCATGCCCTGATAATCCACCGCCTGGTAGCCGTCCCGGGGCGAGACGGTGACCAGTTCCGGGAAGTGCGCGGCGACCTCGTCCGCGAGCACGCCCAGCCGCCGGCCGTCGCTGGCCTCGTCCCGCCCCAGGTACGAGACGCCGCGCAGGCCGGCCAGCCCGGCCAGCGCCCCGGACAGCGGCGCGATGTCGGTCTTCAGCCGGGCGTCCGAGCTGGTGTAGGCCCGGCCGGAGATGTAGAGGGTGCCGCCGTTCGGCGTCAGGTACGTACTGCCGTCGCTGTGGATCATGAACCGGGCCAGGCCGCCCCTGGCGTCGTACGACCAGATCTCGTACGCGTTGCCGGCGACACCGAAGCCGCCGGCGGCGGCGGCGGTGTACATCTTCCAGGTCATCGCGCCGCCGCCAACCAGCCGGGAGGTGAGCGCCACCCCGGCCAACGCCTGGGTGCCGTCGTCGGCCGGGATGTTGCGGGCCTGGATCTCGCCGTACACCACCAGGTTGGCGCGGTGGATGTCGCTGGCCACCTGGACGTCCTTCTCGGTCGCCCAGTTCAGGAACAGCGTGTCGTCGACGTCCGCGTCGCTGGCCTTGCCGTTGACGTGCCGGGTCTGCAGGGCCGCGTTCGCGCCGGGCCCAACGGTCACCGTCGCCGGCCGCCTGGCCGGGTCGGCGGACGCGGTCAGCGCCAGCAGCGGGTTGACGGCGGCGAAGTCGCCGCCGGGCGAGGTGCTCGCCTCGAACTGCAGCGTCGCCCCCCGCAGCGTGGTCCGCCACGCGCTGCCGGGGCCGGGCGGGGTCGGCCGGCGCAGCACCAGCGGGATCTCCTGGTCGGACACGGTCAGCCCGGCGCGCCGCGGCCCGGTCAGCGGCCCGGTGCCGATGCCGACCTGGCCGTCGGCGGCGATCCGCAGCCGCTCGCTCATCGGCCGCCCGGTGGACAGCAGCAGGTCGCCGGTGTCGTTGTCGGCCGCGATCCGCGGGTACTCGCTGGCCGACCGGTCCGGGCGGCGCAGCGTGAGCCCGTCCACCACAGCGGCGCCGATGACGGCGCCGGCCATACTGCGCACGTTGTTGTCGGGGACCGCGGTCAGCTTGCCGCCGTCCAGCTTGACGGTGGCCAGCAGGATGCCCGGCACCGGGCGCTCGCCCGGCGACTGCGGCACCGGCCCGGCGCCGGCCCGGATCGCCACCGAGGCGATCTCCCGGATCCGGGTGAACCCTTCCACGCCGGGATCGGGGCTCGGGTCGTCGAAGTCCTCGTTGTAGAGCAGGTAGACCTCGGCCGTCTTCTGGCCGGTCGGCAGCTGGGTCGGCGGCAGCGCGGTGAGCACCACGATCTCCCGGCCGAGCGCGTCGATCGCGGTGCCCGCGTCCACCAGCACCGAGGTGCTCCCGATGTCGCCGGTGACCCGCAGCCCCTCGGCGACGCCCGGGGTGTGCAGGGTGCGGATGTGCCGGCGGTGCCGGTCCAGCGCGTAGTCATCGCCGTCGGCGAAGTCCTGTGCCCGGACGAACTGGCGGTCGAACCAGTTCGGCCGCTTGTCCAGGTTGCGGTTCCTGCTGACCATCCACACTCCTCGGTGCTTGTGCAGTCTCGGTGGCGCTCAGAAGTCGTACGGGGTCGGCGAGCCGCCGTACACCCAGGGTCCGTCGCAGAGCAGCGAGGTGCCGGCCACCGGCGGGTCGGCGGCCGGGTCGGGCAGCTGCGCGTAGCTCTCGCCGGGCCGCCAGGCGGCCGGGTCGGCCGGGGCCAGCTGCATCGTGCGGCCGCGGACCCGCAGCTGGTAGTAGCTGCCGGCCGGCTTCTCCGCGTCCAGCAGGGCCCGGGCCGAGCGGGCCAGCGCGTCCAGCCCGGCCGGGCTGCGCAGGTCCGGGACGGCCGGGTCGACCACCAGGTCGGCGACGAAGAACCGCGGCGGCGCCGGGCCGAGCACGGTCTGCACCCCGAGCAGGCTCTGCACACCCAGCTGGAACGGGGTGTCCACGCCGTTGACCGGGGCGGCCAGATCGGTCAGCACCAGCAGTTCGCGGCCGGGCGGGTCCAGCAGGTCGCCGCGCAGCCAGGCCCGCAGCAGGCCGTCCACGCCGGCGAACGTGCCGCGCTCGGCGGCCAGCTCGATCGCCCGCCGCAGGTAGCCGCGGTTCCAGTCGACCGGCTTGTCCGCCCGCAGCCCGATCGCCAACCAGCTGGCCAGGTAGCCGAGGAAGTCGTCCGGGTCGGCGCCGCGGTACGGCAGTTGCGGCGGCGGGGTGGTGGCCGGGTCGAACAGGTCGGGCAGCCCGCTGACGGCCGTGCCCAGCTGGTCGAACATCGCCTGCACCGGCGCCAGGAAGCCGGCCAGCACGCCGCCGCCGGTGCGGTAGGCCTGCGGCAGGTAGTCGAGGATCGGCGGCTGGTCCGGCCCGGTCACGGTGCGGCCGCCGAGCCGGGGTCGAGCACGGTGACGTCCGCGGCGTCCAGCCGCACCAGCGACTGCGCCGCCAGCGCCGGGTCGGCGTGCAGCGGGAGCGCCTGCGTGGACGCGTCGCCGTCGAGCAGCAGGGTGGCCACATGGTCCACCCCGGGTACGCCTTCGAGCAGGCCGTACAGCTCGGACCGGAACACCGGGCGGCCGAACTCCCAGCCCTGGCCGGCGGCGCCGCCGGTGCCCGGGCTGAGGTAGCCGGCCAGCGCCGATCCGACCGCGGCCGCGACGGCGTCCCGGCGCAGCAGCGTCGCGGGGTCCCGGACCACCACCACCCCGATCCGCACCGGCCGGTAGACCGGGCCCACCGCCCGCACCCGGGTGGTCAGCAGAGTCCGCGCCCGGAGCAGCTCGAACGCCTGCTGCAGCAGGGATTCCGCCGGCACCGGGCCGTCACCCGCCGCCCCGGCCGGGACCAGTACCACCCGCACCAGGCCCGATCCGCCGGGCCGGCCGGGCTCGTCGGGCCCGCCGGCCGGATCCGCCGCGACGGCCTCGGCCCGGGCGACGGCGGCGGTGGCCACGGCGTCCTGCGGACCGTCCGGGCCGGCCAGCCGGATCGGGCCGGTCGGCGGCTCCGGCCAGCCGGCCGGCGGGCTCGGCCAGCCGGCCGCCGGCGCCAGCACCGGAATCGTGGTCGCCCCCGCCGGCACAGCGGTTGCCAGCCGGCCGACCGCGGCGCCGGCGGGCCGGCTCGCCCCGGCCGGTTGGCCGCGGGCTGGGCCGGTTGCCGCACCGGCGGCCGGTTGGGCCGGGCCGGTGGCTGCCGGCTCGACCGTCGGGCCGGTGGCGGCCGGGCCGGCGACAGCGGCGGCGGGCGGGCCGGGGGTCGGGCCGGCCGGCGTGACGGTGGCCGGAACCCGCGGGTCCAGCCACTCGACCGGGGTGCCGGCGGGCAGGTCGGTGGCCAGCGGCGGGTCGACGGCGAGCAGGCCGCCGCGGACCAGGGCGACGATGTCGGCGGCGGTGACCGCCGCGGTCGGCCGGGTCAGCGTGCCGGCGGCCACGGCGAGCAGGTCGTCGGTCGGCTGCCCGGGCCGCGGCTCGACGCCGACCAGCCGGGCCAGGTTGACCAGGGTGCGGTCCGGGATGCGGTCGAACCGGTAGATCAGCGACTCGACCAGGAAGGCGAACAGCTCCAGCAGCGTCACGCCCGGGTCGGACTCGTTGTGGTCGGTCCAGCCCGGGAACGCCCGCGGGATCAGCGCATGTCCCTCGGCGACGAGATCGTCGAAGGTGGTGTCGTCCAGCGACGGTACGGGCAGCGGCATGGTCGCCCTCAGCGGTGGTCGGTCGGGGTCGGTGGCGGCGGGGTGGTGGGCAACGCGGTCGGGAGCGGCGCGGTCACGGGGTGATCCGGATCAGGTGCCCGGTCGGGGGCAACACGGTCGGGGGTGACGGGGTGGTGGGCGGCGCGGTCGGGGGTGGCGCGGTCATGGGGTGATCCGGATCTGGTGCCCGGTCGAGTAGGCGAAGACGTACGGCTCGAGGTGGACGTGGTCGGTGACCGGGTCGGCCCGCTCGGCCGTGGCCGCCAGCGCCGGGTCACCCGGCCGGCCCGGGCCGAGCACGACGGCCTGGCCAGCGGTGAAGCCGCCCAGCCGGACACTGCCCGGCGCGCCGGCCGGCTGGTCCGCCGCCACCGGCGCCCGCACCCGTCCGTCCACAGTGGACATGATGGCGCCGGCCGGTGGTGCGTCGGCCGGGCCCGGCGTGAGCACGGTGAGGGTGAGTTCTCCGCCCGGCTCGGTCCGCACGCCGGTGACGGTCGCCGCGAACGGGTGGTAGACGGTGATCCGGTCGCCGGCGGCGACCGGCAGTGCCTGCGCCAGCGCCAGCTCGAAGCCCTGGTCGTCCTCGCTGTCCGCGGGTCCCGGGTCGGGCTGCTCGTCGTCGCTGTCCGCGGGCCCTGGGTCGGGCTGCCCGTCGTCCTCGCTGTCGGCGGGTCCCGGTCCGATCTGCCGGTCGTCGTCGCTGTCCGCCGGACCTGGTCCGAGCTGTCCGCCGCCAGCGATGATCAGCGGCCGGCCCGGGTCCGCGTCGCCGCCGATCACGCTCGGCCGCCGGCGCGCGGGGACCGCGTCGCTGCCGGGTGTGCTGGGCTGCGCGCTGGCCCGGGTCACGTCGGCGGTCGTGATCGGGTCGCCGCCGGGCGGTGCCGGGCCGTCGGGGTGCGGTGCTGGGCGGATGCCGCGGCGCAGCCGGGTCAGGTGGGTGCGGTCGGCGGTGGCGACCACGCTGCCGCGCGGGAAGCCGACCGCGGGCGTGCCGGCGGCGACCCGGACCCGGGCCACCCCGGCGGCGCCCGGCGCCGCGAGCACGGTCAGGTCCAGCGCGTAGGTGACCTGGTCGGCCTCGCGGAAGCCGGTCACGTCCAGCTGGCCGAGCGCCGTGCCGGCCGGGATGGCGCCGGCGAGCAGCCCGGCGACCAGACCGTCCGCGGTGCGCACCGGGCTGCCGGCGGGCAGCGGGGCCGGTGCCGGTGGGCCAGCCAGGGTGAGCCGGGTCTGGGCCAGGCTGGCCGCCAGCGCCAGCGACCGGATGTGGCTCACGCCGGGTACGCCGGCCAGCAACTGCGCCACCTCGGAGATGAACACCGGCCGGCCGAGGGTCCAGCCGGCGCGGTCCGGGCCGCCGGTGACCGGGTGGAAGAAGTCGGTCAGCGCGGCGCTGATCCGCTGCTTGACCGCGTCCGCCTCGGCCAGCTCGCGCGGAACTATGTCAGCGTCGACGGTGACCCGCAGGTACGCCGGCCCGACGACGTTGATCCCGGCCAGCGACACCGGGCCGCGGGCAGCCAGGTAGTCGGCCACCGTGCGGACCAGTTCCGGTGCGGGGCGCGGCGTCGGCGCGGTGCCGTCGGGCACCACCAGCACCGTCAGCCAGCCCGGGGCCGCGGCCAGCCGGCGGTCCAGGTTCGGCAGGCAGACCGCGCGGGCGATCCGGGTGCCGGCGGCCTCCCGGGCCAGCCACTCGACGTCCGCGGCGGCGACCGCCCGGCCGCGGTGGCGGAGCACCCGGGCACCACGCTCCCGGACCGCGGCCAGCGGCTCGGCGTCGGCCCCGCCGTCGGCGGCCACCGGGTTGCTGACCGAGATCACCCCGGGCACCGGCGTACGCAGCTGGACGGCGCTGGCCGGCGGCACGTTCCCGCCGGCGCCGCCGCCGGCCCGGTAGGACAGCACCAGGTTGGCCGTGCCGGGCGGCGGGATCAGCCCGCGCCGGCCGTCGCCGAAGCCGACCGTGCCGGTGTCGCGGTCCACCGTGTAGTGCCGGCTGTCCGGGCCGGACCGCACCAGGTTCGGCACCTCGTGCCAGCGCACCCAGATCTGGTCCGCGCCGGCCGGGTCCGGCCGGGTGACCGCCGGGCCCTCCTCGGCGATCAGCGCCTGCTCCTCGTCTGCCGGCAGCCCCTGCGGCTCGACGACCAGCAGTTCCTGGCCGGGCTGCACCGGCCGCCGGCTGGTCCGGAAGGTCTGCCCGGGCTGCCCGACGCTGGAACCGAGGACCTCGCCGGTGACGCCGACCGAGGCGACCGCGGGCGCGGCGTTGAGCTGCAGGGCGGTGAGCCGGGGCGAGCCGAGCGGGTCGTTGCCGCCGGCCCGGACCCGCAGCCAGGTCCGTGGCACCGGCTCGAACCGGGCCAGCTCGGCGATGTCCGCCGGGGTGATCAGGCTGACCAGACCGGACAGCGTCAGCCCGGCGGTGCCGTCGAACACGGTCAGCTCCCGCCAGGCCGCGCCGTCGTAGTACTCCCAGCGCAGCCCGCCGGCGACCGGGCCGGCGCCGGCCGGCAGCGCCGGCGCCGGCAGATCCGGGGCCGGCAGCGGCGGCCGGGTCAGCTCGGCGACCGGCACGGCACAGTAGAGGCTGACCGGCTGCTGCGGGCGCAGCCCGTCGAAGCCGAGGTACAGCGCCGGGCCGGGGTCGGCGTACGGCGCGGGCAGCTCGGCCGGCGCCGGGTACGGGGCGAACTCCGGCCCGGCCAGCTGGTAGCAGTCGCCGACCTGGACGACGCAGCGCGGCTGCACCCGGGCCAGGTAGGACAGCCGCAGCGACCGCAGCCGCGGCGGGTCGACCGTGCCGGTGCCGGCCCGCACCCGGTATCCCTTGGTCAGGTCGGCCGGATTGACCGGCTCGTACTCGACCGGCCGACCGTAGCCGCCGGCCGCGATCCGGACCCGCAGCCAACGGCCCCGCTGCGAGCCGACCTGGCCGACCGGCACCGGCGGCAGGGTCAGCTGCACGGTGCCGCTGGCGGTCAGCGTGCCCGGCCCGGTCGGGGTCGGTTGGTCGACCGGTGTGGG
The DNA here is from genome assembly GCA_963714145.1 of uncultured Actinomycetota bacterium. Classification (GTDB taxonomy): domain Bacteria; phylum Actinomycetota; class Actinomycetes; order Mycobacteriales; family CADCTP01; genus JBBWZH01. Next base: position 8,716,787 of record OY970235.1, read on the forward strand.
GTCGACCGCCGTCGGCTGCTGGCTTGCCGGGGACGCCGCCGGCCCGGCCGCCTCGCGGCCGCGGACGGCCGGGATCGGGTCGGTGTCGGTGACCGCGGTCCAGCCGTCCGCACCGAGGTACTCCCAGGCCAGCACCAGGTTGGCGGTCGGGGTGCCGGCGGCGACCCGCACCGTCACCGAGACCGTCAGCGCCCGGGCGAGGGCCTGGTCGGCCCGGATCAGCAGCGTGTCACCGGCCTTCGGGCTCGGCCCGAACGGGAGGAAGTCGGCGGTCGGGTCGACCGGCGTCGTACCGGCCAGCACCGCGTCCGGCAGCAGGTCGGTGCCCAGCACGTCCAGGTGTTGCGGGGTCAGCAGCAGGTCGGCGGGCACCCCGGCGTCCGGGTGCGGGGCGGGCAGCCGCAACCGCAGCCAGCCACCGGTGACCGGGGCGGCCAGGCCGACACCGGCCAGCGTGCCCGCGTCGATCGCCGGCACGGTGGCCTCCAGGTACACCAGTTGGTGGCTGAACCCGATGGTCAGCGGCAGCACGCGGGGCCCGCCGCCGGTGTCGCAGGAGAGCTGGAGCGCCTCGAGGAACGCCCGTACCTGGTCGTCCGGCGCGCTGCTGCGGTAGCTGACGGCCAGGATGCAGTTGGTCTCCCGCGGACCGCTGAAGATCGCCTCGTCGCCGACGTGCAGCACGTGTGGCAGCGGGGTGTCGCCGACGAACGCCAGCCGGTGCGCCGGTGGTCCGGGCGCCGCCGCGGTGCCGGGTGCCGGGGCGGCGAGCAGCTCGGCCAGGTCGCTGCCGCGGTCCCAGACCGGGTCGACCGTGCGGGCCGCGACCAGCTTCGCCGGCAGCGCCAGCAGGTCCCGCTCGGTCTCGAACAGCACCTCCGGACGCCCGCCGCCGGCCGGCACGCCGACCTGGGTGCCGGCCGGCACCAGCGTGGGCCCGGCGCCGGCGGCCAGCCCGAAGACCAGCGGCGCCCGGGCCGGCGTCGCCGGCAGCGGATCGATCCCCATGGTGTCCAAAAAGGACAGCCGGGTCTTGTCCGGCACGCCGTTCAGCCGGGCCAGACCGAGCTCCACGAACCGGGCGAAGATCCGGTAGAGCGCGCTGCCGGCGTCGCCGTCGGCGGGCGGGGTCCAGCCCGGCAGCGAGCCGCGGGCGTCCGTGCCGAGTTGGCCGAGCAGCGCCGGCAGCGGGCGGGCGTCCAGCTGCGGCGCCGCCCCGGCGGTTCCCGGCGGCTGCGGCGCGGTCACGGGCCACCCCGGTCGAGGTAGAACGGGTAGACCAGGTTGAGCCGGGTGTCGGTGCTGCGGACCCGGTAGTCCAGCCGGACCAGCAACTGCTGCGGCCCGTCCGGCCCGGGTCCGACGTCGATCGCGAGGATGTCGATCCGCGGCTCGTACCGGGTCAGTGCGTCCCGGACCTCGTGCTCGACCAGCGCCAGGGTGGCCGCCGCGACCGGCGCGAAGACCAGGTCCCGCAGCCCGGCGCCGAAGTCCGGCCGCATCACCCGCTCGCCCTGGGCGGTGTCCAGGATCAGCTGGATCGACTGCCGGACGTGCGTGTCCAGGTCGTTGAGCAGCAGCCGGCCGGTCGGATCGAGCTGCAGCGGGAAGGCCAGCCCGGCGCCGAGGAACGGGGCCGGCGCGAGGCCGGTGTCCGGCCCGGGGTCCGGGCCGGACGAGGCAAGTGTCGGTTCGGCCGGCATGTCAGCCGATCCGGACCGCGCCGGCGGCCACGACCTGCCCGGCCGGCAGGTCGGCCGGGTCGTTGCAGGTGGTCGCCGGGTCACCGGCCCGGGCGGCCGGCTTGCCGCCGATCCGCACGGTCGGGCTGCCGACCTGGACGGTGCCGCGGTTGGCCGGCGGTCGCTGGAAGGTGCCGCCGGCCGGCAGGTGCGGCGGCAGGTTGGTCGCGGTGCTGCCCACGGTGGCCGCCGGCCGGCCCTCGATCCGGACGGTGGGGCTGAGGTTCCCGTCCAGCGTGCCGGCGAACGGGTGCGGCAGCGGGGTCGCGACCCCGCTCGGCGTCACCACGACGTGCAGGTCGACCGCGACGACCCGGTCGCCCTGCTTCGCTGCCGGTAGTCCCATCCGCTGCTCCCTTCCGCTCGGTCGATGCCTCAGTTGATGTCCGGCTCAGTTGATGTCCACGGTGGCGCCGCGCAGCGTGGCCGGTCCGCTGCCGGCCAGGTCGAGGGTGCCGTCCGACTTGACCGAGAGGCCGCTGGTGGCGGTCATCGCGATCTGGTTGCCCTGCAGCCGGAGCACGCCGTTCGGCGCCTGCACCGTGACGTCCGCGCCGCCGCGCACGGTGATCGCGCCGGACACCGAGTCCAGCACGACGCTGCTCCGGCCGTCCTTCTCGATCAGCTCGATCCGTTCCTTGCCGGCCGTGTCGTCCAGCCGGACCAGGTGCCCGGTGCGGGACTTCAGCACCCGGACGCTCGGCTCGGTCGCCGGCGGCGCGTCCGTGCCGTTCCAGACCGCGCCCAGCACGTACGGCCGGTCCGGGTGGCCGTGCTCGAAGGCGAGCAGCACCTCGTCACCGGCCTCGGGCATCAGGAAGCTGCCGCTGTCCGGGCCGGCGGCCGGGGCGACCAGCCGGGCCCAGAACTCGCCGTCCGGGGCCGCCGCGCGGCGCACCTTCACCCGGCCGCGGTGCAGCGGGTCGCGGTTGTCGGTGACCACGCCGGCGGTCACCCCGACCGCCGGGCCGGCCTGCCCCAGCCCGCCGCCCAGGCCGCCGCCCGAGTCGAACAGGCCGCCGCTGCCGGGGGCGCCGTTGAGCTGGAACTCGGTGCGGTAACCGTCCGCGCCGACGGTGTGGGTCGCCTCGGTCAGCACGTACCGGCCGGCGTCGAACCGGCCGGCGCCGCGCAGCGAGACCACCGCGCCGACGTCGAGATCCGGCCGGCCCACCGTCGTGCCGGTGCCGACCACCAGCGCCTGGCCCTGGTCGGCCATGATCGCCTCGGCCAGCGACCGTGCTTCGTCCACAGTGGACACATTGGCGTGCGCGACGAGCAGGGTCCGGCCGGCGCCGCCGGTCGGGTCGGTGGACGCCTCCGGGGCGAGTGCCGCCCGCCCGGCGGTGGCGGTGAACGCCTGCTTCTGCACCGGATCCCAGCCCTGCACCAGCACGCTGGCGACCTGGCCGGCGGTGCTCAGCCGCAGCCGCAGCGAGAGCAGGTCGTCGCCGCGGCGCAGCTCGACCGCCGGCGCCGGGGTGCGGGTGGACCGGAACTGCAGCGCCTGCCGCTGGTCCACCCAGATCGAGTAGCCGCCGGCCGCGGCCAGTTCGCGCAGGAACGCCAGGTCGCTGACGTGATCCTGGACCGGCGGCAGCCGCCGCGGCCGGCCCGGGTCCGCCGCCACCGCCAGACCCGCCTCGGCGGCCAGCCGGGAGACGACATCCGAGTCGCTCGCCCCGACGTCGCCCGGCCCCGGGAAGACCCGGTAGGCGCTGCCCCGGGTGAGCGCGTGCAGCGGGTCGAACCCGTCCACCCGCACCACCGGGTTGCCGTCCGCCGGGAACTCGGCCACCACCGCGGCGACCGTTCCGCTGATGCCGATCGTGGCGCCGCCGGCGAAGCCGACCTGCACGGTCAGCGCCGCGCCCTCCCGGAACGGGCCGTCCGGCGCGGAGACCAGGGTGAGATCAGGGTCGAACAGGTCGATGCTGAAGTTGTCCGGCGGGTCCATCCGGCGGGTCAGGCTGACCTGGGTGACCCGGCTGGTGGCCAGCGTGGGCAGCGGGCGGCCGCCGGAGCTGATCGTGACGGTGGGCACCAGCACCGCACTGCCGTTGCCGTTGCTGCCGGGAGATGTCATCGCCGCCCGCCTACCGCAGCGCCGGGATCGTCAGCCGCTGGCCCGGGCGCAGCGCGAGCGGGTCGTCGATGCCGCTGGATCGGGCGATCACCCGCCACTGCCGGGGATCGCCGTACTCCTCGGCCGCGATCCGCTGCAGCGTGTCGCCGGCCCGGACCACCCGGCCCTTCGCCCGGTCCGGCGACTGCAGGGGTGTCGCCGCGACCAGCGTCCGCAGCCCTTCGGCCGACCGCAGGCTCACCGACAGCTTCGCCCGCAGCGGCCGGCCGGTCGGGTCGAAGTAGACGAACTGCTGGGTGACGCTCTCCAGCACGCACGGGAACACCAGCGAACCCCACAGGAACAGCAGTTCCGGCGGGGCGTGCGTCTCGGCGTGCACGTCCGCCAGGCCGACCACCCGATCGGTGTGCTCGCGCACGTCCCGGCCGGTGCTGGTGGTGTCGAAGAACAGCTCCGTGCTGAGCGTGCGGGCATTGCCGCGGACGAACTGCAGCAGCGCCGACCCCAGCCCCGGGACGGCCACCTCCGCGTACTCGTTGCTGCGCACCAGCTGGTACTCGGGCGGGTTGAACAGCACCGGGATCTGCACCTGCTCGCGCGGCAGCTTCGCCACGATCAGCGCCTTGGACAGCGGCATGGCCTCAGCCACCCCGCCGGTCGCGCTCGATCTCCTGCTGCCGCAGCAATGCCTGGTACACCTGGCCCGCCACCGCCCGAACATCCACAGTGGACGGTGCAGTCGCCCGCCCGGCCGGCGCCGACTCCGTCGCGTCCCGCCGGTCCGACCATCCGCCCGGCCCGGCCCAGCCGTCAGGTCGGGGTGAATTCTCCGGGCCGGGCCAGCCCGGCGGCTGGGACGACCGGTCCGGCTCGGCCCAGCCGCCCGGTTCGGTCCAGTGGTCCGCCAGGGCCGCCACGGCCGGCTCGGGCCACGGTGCCGGTCCAGTCCGGATCACCGACCCGGATCGCCCGCCGGACGTCGTCACCTCGCCGGAACCTGCCGCGCCCGCGGCTCGGCCGAGCGGTTCGGCCCGGCCGTCCGGCCCGCCCCGGCCGGCCAGTTCGGACCAGTCGACCTCGCCGGCCCGGCCGAGCCGCCCGGTCCAGCCGTCATTGCGGGCCGAGCCGTCCGGTCCGGTCCGGTCGATCTGTGCGGGCCGGCCCGTGGAGTGCTCGGGGGTAGCTGGCCGCGTCGCGGCGGCGGGCAGTCGTTGCCCGGCGGAGTCGGCGGACGTGGGTCGGCCGGCCGGGGCGGGTGATCCGCCCGGCCCGGGGCCTGCGGTCCGGTCGGCCCGGCCGCTGGCTCCGGACCGGACACCTGGTTCGGGTCGGGCCGCCGGCGCGGGTCCGGCGGAGGGCAGCCCGTGCGGGCCGGTCGAGCCGGCTGGCGGTTCGGCCGCGGACCATCCAATCGGCGGCCCGGTGGGGCTGCCGGGTCGTGACCGGTCCGCCGCTGCAGTCGATCCGGGCCGGCCGGCCGGCAGCCCACCCGGGTCGGGCCGGCCGCCGGCGGCGTCGGGCCGGCCCGGTGCGGCGGCCGGCCGGACCGTGAGATCCGGCACCGGGCGCGGGCCGCTGGCCGTGTCGAAGAGCAGGCCGACCAGATCACCCGGGGGCAACCCGCCAGCGCCCGCCGGGTCGGCGCCGGTCCATCCACTATGGACTGTTGGAGTCGGCTCCGGGCCAGCGCCGGCGTCTTGTCTCAACTGGACGGTCGGACCCGCTCCGGCGGTGGCTGTCGCCTGTCCCATGTGGACAGCCGGACCCTGGGCCCGGCCGGTGCTGCCGGGATCTTGCCGCGGTACCCGGCCACGCAGTGGTCGGACCGCCGGGCGTCCGGCAGCCCACGGTGCGGGAGCCGTGGCGCCGCCTGCGGTCGACCCGGGTTCGGCCGCGGGGCGCCCCGGGCGGGTCGGCACGGTCGGCCGCACCACCCGCCCGCGCAGCGTGCTCGGCCAGGTCACCGCGCCGGCGGAGCGGTCGAGCAGCTGGCCGGTCCGGGCCGTCAGCGCGGCGGCGGCCTGCTCCGCCAACCGGAGCCCGGCCGGCCGCCAGTTCGACCGGGCCAGCGCCGCCAGTGGCGCCGGCACGCCGGGCGATTCCTCCGTCATGGTGTCGCCCCGGTGCCGGCCGCGGCCCGCAGCCGGTCCACTTCGGACACCCAGCGGCGGCGCTCGGCGTGCTCCAGCGCGAGTATCTCCGCGCGGGACCAGTGGAAGTGGGCGGCGAGGATGGCTACCTCCCCGTGGAGGAGGTCGAGAGGGTAGCCACGGATTCCCCCGGCTGATCGATATCCAGCTCGAAGCCCTGCTCGCAGTGCGGGCAGATCACGCTGAGCAGCCGGTTGCCGTCGTTCAGCCGGTTGTAGAGGTGCTGCAGGTAGGCCAGGTCGGCCGCGTACAGGCCCTCGATCACCTTCGGGTTGATGAGCTCGACCGTGCCGAGCCGGGTGACCACCCGGGACAGCAGGATCACCACCAGGTACGCCGGGTTGGCCTGCACCCGCGGGTCGCGCAGCGGCAGGATCTCGTCGGCGGCGGTGGCCAGCCGCATCCGCCCGTGCCGGTGCCGCTCGCCGGCGCTGTCGACGTAGCCGGTCGGCAGCGTGAAGTCGGTCTCGGTCGGCAGTTCGGTCACGCCGGTTCGATCCGTTCGCAGGTCACGGTCAGCGTGTAGATCGCGGCGTCGTTGCCCTTGGCGGACAGCGCCGGGCCGTCCCAGCCGCTCGGCCAGGCCTGGAAGAAGTTCCACCGCAGCTGTTCCTGGCCGTCGTCGGCGAGCAGCACGATCGACCCGTTCTTGCGCTGGATCGCCCCGTGCACGGCGGCCAGGTGCCAGTCCAGCAGCTCGCGCGAGTCGGTCACGCCCCACTTGAACGTGATGTCCGGGTAGGTGACCTTGCCGGGCAGCTTGCGGACGGTGGCCGCGTCGCCGCCCTCGCGGTACTCGACAACCTCCACTTTGGACCCGAACCCGGAGACGTCGGAGAACCCGGCCTGGACGATGCCGTCGATCTCCACCAGGTAGCGGAAGTCGGCGTACGGATCAACGCGAGGCATCTGCCTCCCCCTTCATGGCACGCACTGGATCAGCCACCGGTTGTCTGCTGGACGCGGAAGATCACGAACTCGGCCGGCTTGACGATCGCGACGCCCACCTCGGTCACCACATGCCCCAGCTCGCGGACGTCGGCCGGGTTGGTCGTGTCGTCGCAGCGGACGTAGAACGCCTTCGCCGGGGTGGTGCCGAACAGCGCGCCGTCCCGCCACTGGCCGAGCAGGAAGTCGCTGACGTTGCGGATGATCCGCTGCCAGAGCGCCGGCGTGTTCGGCTCGAACACCACCCACTGGGTGCCCTGCAGCACCGACTCGCGCAGGAAGTTCAGGTACCGCCGGGTGCTGACGTAGCGGACCTCGGCGTGGGCCTCGTCCGCGCTGGTCCGCGCGCCCCACACCCGGACCGGGCCGTTCATCACCCGCAGCACGTTGACGCCTTCCGGGTTCAGCCCGTCCTGCTGGGCGCTGCTGACCCGGACGCTGACGTCCAGCGCGCCACGGATCTGCTCGTTCGCCGGGGCCTTGAACACGCCGCGGCTCGCGTCCGACCGGGCGTAGATGCCGGCGATGTGGCCGGACGGCGGCACCGCGACCGGGGCCTGGCTGACCGGGTCGAACACCTGGATCCACGGGTAGTAGACGGCCGCGTAGCTGCCGTCCTCGGTGCGGCCGGCCGGCGCGATGACCAGTGGCGCCGCCAGCTTGTCGCCAGATGCGCCGTCCAGCACCGCGACCCGGTCCTTCAGCTTGGCGCAGCTCGCGATCAGCGCGCCGTGCTGCACCTTGGTGACCGCGCCCGGGATCGCCATGACCGAGATCTCGTCGATGGTCTCCTGCTCGGCCAGCGCGGCGGCCGGGTTGGTCAGCGCGGTCGCGGCCGCCACCCGCTGCACCCAGCAGCGGGTGCCGCCGTTGTCGAAGAACCCGTAGACCGCCTGGGCCAGCACGGAGTTGCCGGCCCGGATGTCACCGAAGTTCTGCCGGAACATCTCCCAGTTGGTGATCAGCTGGGAGACGCCGGCCGGTGCCACCTGGTAATAGTCGGCCGGCTCGTCGGTGGTGCCGTCCGACTTCTTGCCGGTGCGGCCGGGCCGCAGCGGCATCGCGATGTCGTTCGGCACGACGCCGATGAATCCGGCGGTGCTGGTTCCGACCCCGGCGATGGGACGGGCGGTCGGCTGCACCTCCTCGAGGTACACGCCGGGCGTGAAGTAGTTCGGCATCGTCGCTCCTCACGGTTGCGGCTCGGGAAGTCGGTTGTGGACGCGGCGTTGGCGGTGGGGCCGTCAACCCGACCCCGGTGGTCGGTCGGCGCTGGCCCGCAGCCGTACCTCGCTGCCGCGGACCAGCGGGCCGAGGTCGGTCACCGCGCCGAGGTCCAGCGCCACCGTCGCGGACAGGCTCAGCGCCGGCCGGGGCGGCACTCCGAGCGCGGTCCAGAACTGGCCCGGGTCGTCCTCGGCCGGGCGCGGGCCGGCCACCAGCACCGGCGGCGGGAACTCCTGGCCGGCCAGCAGACCCTGCAGGTGCCTGGCCGGGATCGTGCCGAAGCCGGCCAGCCAGGCCAGCGCCAGCCCGAGCAGCCGGTGTTCCTGGGCGACCCGGACGGCGGAGCCGGCGGTCAGGTCCGACCAGGCCGTGACGAGGTAGCCGCACTCAACCCGCATCGGCGGCTTCCGGCGCAGCACCGACGGGCCGGACCGGTCGACGATCGGGGCCGGCTCGCGCAGCGTCCGGTGCTCGCGGACCTGGTGCAGGAAGAGGTTCAGGGTGGGCCGCGGTGGGGCGTAGTCCCGGGCCGGCGTCTCGAAGCTCACGTCGGCGTCCCGGATCGGCGCCGGCGCGGCCGGGTCGGCCAGCAGTTGCTGCAGGCTGAGGTCGAGGTCATCGAACATCGGCCGGCCTCCGCCCGTTCCGCCGCCGGCTGCTGGTCGGTACGGCCACCGGCTCGGTTGCCGGGGTCGCGGTGCGGCCCGGAACCGGTCGGGCGGGCGCCGCCGCGACCAGGGCCGGCGGGACCTTGCCGAGCTTGGCGTACTCCCGGGCGGCCGAGATCAGCACGTCGGTCAGGGTGATCTCGGTCGACCGGGCGGCGGCGCGGTGCGCGGCGGCCACGGCGATGTTGCGCAGGTGGCCGCCGGCCAGCGCCACCTCGGCGGCCAGCAGGTCGAGGTCCACGTCGGCGGCCAGCGGGGCGGTCGCCGGCCACAGCCGCTGCCAGATCAGCCGGCGGCTGGCGCTGTCCGGGAACGGGAAGTTCACCACGAACGCGAGCCGGCGCAGGAAGGCCTGGTCGAGGTTGTCCCGGAGGTTGGTGGCCAGCACCGCGATGCCGTCGAAGTCCTCCATCTTCTGTAACAGGTAGGCGACTTCGAGATTGGCGTACCGGTCGTGCGCATCCTGTACGGCCGAGCGCCGGCCGAACAGGGCGTCCGCCTCGTCGATCAGCAGGACCGCGTTGGCGTCCGCGGCGGCGGTGAAGACGGCGTCCAGGTTCTTCTCGGTCTCGCCGATGTACTTGCTCACCACCCGGGCCAGGTCGACCCGGAACAGGTCGTAGCCCAGTTGGCCGGCCAGGATCCCGGCGGCGAGCGTCTTGCCGGCGCCGGACGGGCCGGTGAACAGCGCGGTGATGCCGCCGCCGGGCGGGACGTGCCGGGCGAACCCCCAGCCGTCCAGCACGACCGACCGGTTGTCCACCCAGCCGGCCAGGTCGCGCAGCTGGGCCAGGTCGGCGGCCGGCAGGATCAGGTCGGACCAGCCGTGCCGGATCGGCACCCGCTGCGCCAGCCGGTCCAGGGCGGCACCGGCCTGCGCCCGGGCCGCCGCGGCCAGGAACTGGTAGCGCCCGCCGGCCGGCACCGGGCCGTCGGCCGCGGCCGGGACGCCGGGCGCTCCCGAGCCGCGGCCCGGGACAGTGGTCGAGTCCAGGCTGCCATCTGGTTCGGCGCTCGGCTCCTGGGCTGCGTCCGGGGCGTGGGCGGCGTTCGGGGTGTGGGCTGCGTCTGGGGGCGCGCTGTCGGCCGGAGCTGGATCGGACCAGCGTTCGCTGGCCAGGCCGGTCTGCACCGCGGCGGCGATCTGGCCGTGGCTGAGCCGGAACCGGCTGGCCAGCAGGTCCAGTGCGGGTGCCGGCAGGCCGGCGCCGAGCCGGTCCAGCCCGGCCTGCCAGGCCCGCCGCCTACCATCCACACTGGACTGTCCAAAAGCGATGGTCAGGACGCCGACCGGATGCCCGGGCAGTGCTGCCCAGGGCCCGGCGCCGGCCAGGATGGTCGGCCCGGTCCGGCCGGCGACCGCCGCCAGCAGCTCGCGCTGGCCGGCCGAACCGGGCTCGCCGGCGGCCTCCACCGGGCCGAGGTAGAGCGCCGCGCCGCGCAGGTCGGCGGTGCGTACCGCCGGCCGGATGAGCTCGCCGAGTTGGTCGGCTGCCACCCGGTCCAGCTCCACCCGCAGCAGCGGCCGGTGCCAGGCCGCGGCCAGCTGCGCCGCGGCTGCCGGCTGGCCGCGCCCGGCCGGGCCGTGCAGGTAGAGCAGCGCCGGCTCCGCCGCCCCGGCCGGTAGCAGCGGCGCCAACCCGGGCGCGACCGCGGCGAGCTCGGCCCGGACGGCCTGATCGGGGACCGGGTTGGTCAACTCGGCGGCGGTGCCGAGCCGGCGGTCGGCACCCGGGTCGCCGAGCAGGTAGCCGACCACCGCCTCGTCCGGAACCAGGGCATGCGCCAGCAGCGGGGCCCGGCTGTCGGTGCCGGGCGGGTGCAGCGTGAGCAGGCCGTGCCGGACCAGCGGTGCGCCGGGCAGCAGGTGGCGGCGGCGCCGGAGCTTGTCCGCGGCCGAGTCGCAGAGCAGGTCCAGGGCCAGGTCCACCGACGGCCGGCGGCGGGTCAGGTCGTCGTGCAGGAAGCCGAACAGCCGCTCGTAGCGCAGGTCCACCTCGGGTGCCAGCGACAGCAGCAGCAGGTCGATATCGAACCCGGACAGCCCGAAGGTGTCCCGGAGCCGGGCCAGCGGTGCCGGCAGGTCGGCCGTCTCGCCGCCGGTGTGGGCGAGCAGGATCGGCGCGGCACCGGGCTGCTGCCGCAGCAGCCGGTCGACCAGGGCCGGCCCGACGTACAGACCCCGGAACCGATCGCCGGCCCGCTCCGGGTCGGCCTCCTGGACGAGCGCCACGGCCGCCTCGAGCAGCGTGTCCAGCCGGCGCAGGGCGCCGACCAGCGTGTCCGGATCGAGCCCGGTCGAGCCATCCGTGGCCCCGGTCGAGCCATCCGCGGCTCCGGTCGAGCCATCCGCGGCTCCGGTCGAGCCATCCGCGGCCGGCCGGGAGTCGGCCGAACCCGGCGCGCCCGCAGCGTCCACTAGACCCGCTCGAAGACTACGACGGCAGCCACAAGGTGCTACCCCCCACCTGAACCCCCAGCCCGTTCCCCAACGGGCGGCCCGTTCCCCAACGGGCGCCGACGACCCTAGCGTGCCGGTTCGGGCCCGTCTACGGTGCCTAGTGATCGGATGGGTTGGTCGGCGGCGGTGCCGACCCGCCGGCGTCCGAGCCTGGAGAGGCGCCGATGCGAGCACACGATCGAGCGGCCGGCCGAGCGGCCGGCCCGGCGGGCACCGGCCGGCAGCCGGCCCGGGCGCCGGCTCCGGATGGCTCGCCCCGGCTCGGCGCGGTCCGGCAGGCGGCCGCGGCCGGGGAAGGCACCTGGGCGGTCTCCGGCGCGGAGATCGCCGCGGTGCTCCGGGTCGCCGGCAACAGCGCCGCGGCGGACCTGCTCGGCCCAGAGCGTTCCACTGTGGACAGTGCGGTGGCCGGGCCGGGGCGTCCGCTGGAGCCGGAGGTCCGGGCCGACATGGAGCGCCGGCTCGGCGCCGACCTGGCCGCGGTCCGGCTGCACACCGGCGGCGCCGCGCACGCTTCGGCCGCGGCGGTCGGCGCGCTCGCCTACACCACCGGCTCGCACGTGGTCTTCGCCGCCGGCGGCTACGACCCGGCGTCGGCGGCCGGCCGGCAGGTGCTCGCGCACGAACTGGTGCACGTGCTGCAGCAACGGAACGGCCCGGTGGCCGGCACCGATACCGGCACCGGCCTCAGCGTCAGCGACCCGCACGACCGGTTCGAGCGGGCGGCCGACGCGACCGCCCGAGCGGCGCTCCGGGACCCACCCAGCCGCCCCACCCAGTGACAGCCTCGCGCCGCTAGTGACGGCTTCGCGCCGCGGGTGACGGTTTCACGCCGCTGGTGATGCCCGTGCGCCATCACCCGTGCCCTCGAACCCGTCACCCGTGGGGCGAACCCGTCACTCGCGAAGCGGCCTCGCGACCGGTCTGCGGGTGCTGTTCCGGCGGTGACGGCTTCGCGCCGCGGGTGACGGCCTCGCGCCGCGGGTGATGCCCGTGCGCCATCACCCGCGCCCTCGAACCCGTCACCCGCGGGGCGAGTCCGTCACCCGCGGTCCAGGTCCGTCACCCGTGGGGCGAGTCCGTCACTCGCGAAGCGGGCTCGCGACCGGTCTGCGGGTGCTGTTCCGGCGGTGACGACTTCGCGTCGCCGGTGACGGCCTCGCGCCGCGGGTGATGCCCGTGCGCCATCACCCGCGCCCTCGAACCCGTCACCCGCGGGGCGAGCCCGTCACCCGCGGGGCGAGCCCGTCACCCGCGGGGCGAGCCCGTCACCCGCGGTCCAGGTCCGTCACCCGTGGGGCGAGTCCGTCACTCGCGAAGCGGGCTCGTGACCGGTCTGCGGGTGCTGTTCCGGCGGTGACGGCTTCGCGCCGCGGGTGACGGTTTCGCGCCGGCGGTGATGCCCATGCGCCACCACCCGCGCCCTCGAACCCGTCACCCGTGGGGCGAGTCCGTCACTCGCGAAGCGGGCTCGTGACCGGTCTGCGGGTGCTGTTCCGGCGGTGACGACTTCGCGCCGCCGGTGACGGCCTCGCGCCGCTGGTGATGCCCGTACGCCACCACCCGCGCCCTCGAACTCGTCACCCGCGGCCCCCGTCCGTCACCCGCGACCCAAATCCGTCACCCGCGGCCCGCGTCCGTCACCCGCGGCCCAAATCCGTCACCCGCGGCCCGCGTCCGTCACCCGCGGGGCGAGTCCGCCGCCCAGGCGGTGGGTGGCGCACCCACCGCCCGGGCGCCGGTCACCCGGCGGGGACGGCGGCCTTGACCGCGGCGCTGATGGTGGCCAGGCCGCGTTTGGCGTCGGCGAAGAACATGCTGGTCTTGGGGTCGGCGTAGAGGTCGTTGTCCAGGCCGGCGTAGCCCTGGCCCATCGAGCGTTTGATCACGATGACGCTGCGGGCCTGGTCGACGTCGAGGATGGGCATGCCGGAGATGGGGTTGCCGGGGCGGCGGGCGGCCGGGTTGGTCACGTCGTTGGCGCCGACCACCAGGGCGACGTCGGCGCGGGCGAACTCGGGATTGATGTCGTCCATTTCTTTCAGTTGCGGGTAGGGCACGTTCGCTTCGGCGAGCAGGACGTTCATGTGGCCGGGCATGCGTCCGGCGACCGGGTGGATGGCGTAGCTGACGTCGATACCGCGGGCTTCGAGCAGTTCGGCCAGTTCGCGTAGTTCGTGCTGGGCCTGGGCCGCGGCCAGGCCGTACCCGGGCACGACGATGACCTTGCTGGCGTAGCCGAGTTGGATGGCCGCGTCTTCGGCGGTGATCGGGCGTAGCCGGGCGTCGGCGGCTGGCGCGGTGGTGCCGGTGGAGTCGGCGGTGCCGAAGCCACCGATGATGATCTCGGTGATGGAGCGGTTCATCGCGTCGGCCATCAGTTTGGTCAGGATGCCGCCGGACGCGCCGACCAGCGCGCCGGCGATGATCAGCACCGGGCTGTCCAGCACGAAGCCGGCCATCGCCACCGCGGTGCCGGTGAACGCGTTCAGCAGCGAGACGACGACCGGCATGTCCGCGCCGCCGATCGGCAGCACCATCGTCACCCCGAAGACCAGCGCGACGGCGGTGACGGCCAGCAGCACCGGCACGTTCTGGGCGCCGGTGAGCAGGTAGCCGCCGCCGGCCGCGGTGGCCAGCCCGAGCACGATGTTCAGCGGCCGGGCGGCCGGGAACACGATCGGCGCCCCGCTCACCAGCCCGTGCAGCTTGCCCGCCGCGACCAGCGAGCCGGACAGCGTGACCGAGCCGATCACCACGTCCAGCAGCACCGCCAGCACGATCCGGACCGGCTGCCCCGGCCCGTCCGCACCGGCCACCCGGACGAAGTCAGCGACCGCGACCAGCGCCGCCGCGCCGCCGCCGACCGCGTTGAACAGGCTGACCAGCTGCGGCATCGCGGTCATCGCCACCCGCCGGGCCAGCCGCAGCCCGGCGACCGATCCGACCGCCACGCCGGCGCCGAGCACCGCCCAACCGGTGCCATCGATGTCACCGGTGCGGATGACCAGCACCAGCGTGGCCACGACCGCCACCGCCATCCCGGCCGCCGACAGCCGGTTGCCCCGCCGCGCGGTGGCCGGCGAGTTCATCTCGTGCAGGCCCAGCACGAACGCGGTCGCGGCGGCCAGATACGCCAGCCCGACCGCGGTGTCGACGCCGCTCACCGCGCACCCGCCCCGTTCTCGTCCACTGTGGACGGCACAATCGAGTCCACTGTGGACGATGCGGCCGGGTCTATTGTGGACGGCACCGGGCGGCGGCGGAACATCTGCAGCATCCGCTCGGTCACCGCGTACCCGCCGACCACGTTCATCGCCGCGAACGCGGCCGCGACGAACGCCAGTACATAGCCGACCGCGGAGTGCGCGCTGGCCGCGATCAGCATCGCGCCGACCAGCACGATGCCGTGGATCGAGTTGGCCGCCGACATCAGCGGCGTGTGCAGGGTGGCCGGCACCTTGCTGATCACTTCGAAGCCGACCAGCAGGCTGAGCACGAAGATGGTGATGTCGGTGAGCACTGCGCCGGTCACCGGTCCGCCCCCGGCGCCGTCGTCGCCAGCGCCGGGTTGGCGCCGGCCGGCGCGGTGGCTTCCAGCAGCCGGATCGTGCCGGGGTGGACGACCCGGCCGCCGTGCGCGATCACCACACCGGCCTGGATCTCATCGGTCCGGTCGATGGCCAGTGCGCCGTCGACCACCAGGTGCGCCAGCAGCGCGGCGATGTTGCGGGCGTACGCGGCCGACGCGCCGGTGGGCATCGTGGCGGCCAGGTTCCCGGCCCCGACGACGGTCACGCCGCTGGCGGTGAGCAGGGTCTCGTCCGGGCGGGAGCCCTCGACGTTGCCACCGAGGTCACTGGCGGCCAGGTCGAGCACGACCGACCCGGGCCGCATCGCCCCGAGCGCGTCGGCGGTGACCAGCACCGGCGGCCGCCGGCCCGGCACCTGCGCGGTCGTGATCACGATGTCGTGCCGGGCGATGTGCCGGCTCAGCTCCAACTGCTGGGCGCGCTGCTCGTCCGGGGTCAGTGCCCGGGCGTAGCCGCCGGCGCCGCCGGCCGCCGCGACCGACCGCAGGTCGAGGAACGTGGCCCCGACCGACTCGGCCTCGGCCCGCGCCTCCGGGCGCACGTCGTACGCGCGGACCAGGGCGCCGAGCCGGCGCGCGGTGCCCAGCGCCTGCAGGCCGGCC
This sequence comes from uncultured Actinomycetota bacterium, assembly GCA_963714145.1. GTDB lineage: Bacteria > Actinomycetota > Actinomycetes > Mycobacteriales > CADCTP01 > JBBWZH01. Next base: position 8,732,264 of record OY970235.1, read on the forward strand.
ACGCCGACGCCGAGCACCAGCACCTCGGCCGGCCGTTCGGTGCCCGCCGCGGTGATCAGCAGCGGGAAGTAGCGGCCGTACAGGTCGGCCGCGAGCACCGCGGCGCGGTAGCCGGCCACGCTCGCCTGCGAGCTGAGCACGTCCATGCTCTGCGCCCGGCTGAGCAGCCGGGGCAGCCCGTCCAGGCTGATCGCGGTGACCCCGAGCGTGGCCAGCCGGCCGACGTAGCCGGGGTCGGTCAGTGGGGCGAGCAGGCCGACCACCGCCTGCCCGGCCCGCAACCGGTCGGTGCCGTCCGGGCGGCCGACCGACACCAGCACGTCGGCCCGCCGGTACAGCTCATCGGTCGGCAGCACCGCCGCTCCGGCCTCGGCGTAGGCGCGGTCCGGGAAGTGCGCGGCCGCGCCGGCGCCGGCCTCGATCAGCACCTCCGCCCCGAGTGCCCGCAGCTTGTCGACGACCGCAGGGACCAGGGCCACCCGGCGTTCGCCCGGCCCGCGTTCCCTGACCGCGGCCACCGCCAGCGGCTGGTTGCCGCCCGTCGACGCCCGCTCCGGCTCGTTCATCGTCTCCCCTTCCTGGTGGTTCCCAGGGTCAGCCGGCTCGGCCCGGGTCGCGGGCGGCCGGATGGGGCCAACGTTGCCCCGATCAGAACCGGAAGGCCAGCGGGGCCGCCCCCCAGGGGGGTGCCGGTGGATCGGCGCAGGTCAGCGGAGCTTCGCCCGGACGGTGTCGGCGTCGGGGTGGTCGAGCTCGGTCAGGATCCGCAGCGCCTCGGTCCAGGCGGCGCGGGCGGCGTCGGGGTCGCCGGCGGTCTGCCGGACGTCGCCGAGGTTGATCAGGCTGTCGGCCTCGTTGTAGCGGTCGCCGAGATCACGGTAGAGGTCGATGGAGTTCTGGTACGCCGCGGCGGCCTCGGCGTACTGGCCCAGGTGCCGGTGGGCGTAGCCGAGGCTGTCCCAGGTGGACGCCTGCCCGAGCCGGTGGCCGCCCTGCTGGTACAGGGCCAGCGCCTCCCGGCAGTGCACCAGGGCCGCGGCGTAGTCGCCGAGCTGCGCGTGGTCCCAGCCGAGCGCGTTCAGCGCCTGCGCCAGGTTGCGGTGGTTGCCGGCCTTCCGGGCCAGGTCGAGCGCCTGCTGGTCGTGCACCAGGGCCTGGTCGATGCGGCCCTCCCGCTCCCACAGCACGCTCAGGTTGATGTGCGCGTGCGCCTGCCCGGCCAGGTCGCCGACCTGGGCGTACAGCTCGATGGCCCGGGCCAGGTGGGCATGCGCCTCGGTGCCGCGGCCCAGCAGCGTGTCGGCCCAGGCGAGCATGCGCAGCGCGTACGCCTGCGCGGGCGGGTCGGCGAGGCGGTTCGTGGCGGCCAGCGCGGCCTGCCAGGTGGCGACGAGGTCGTGCCAGTGCCCGCGCCGTTCCAGGAAGGTGTCCAGGCCCCAGGCCAGCTGCCAGACCTGGGTGTCGTAGCCGGTCTCGCCGGCCAGCCGGACCAGGGCGAGCAGCACCGGGCGTTCGGCGGTCAGCCAGTCCATCGCCTGCGGGTAGCCGGCCAGCTCTTCTGGGCGGGCACCCGGCGCGGGCGGGGTGAGCGGCAGCGTGGGTGGCTCGCGGCGCGGGTTGAGCAGCCGCTCGCCGGCCTGCGCGGTGTGTACGTAGTGGTCCAGCAGCCGGCCGACCGCGGCGGCCCGCTCGTCGATCGGGTCGTTGGTCTGGGCCAGATCGGTGGCGTACGCGCGGAGCAGGTCGTGGAAGGTGTAGCGACCGGGGGCGTGCTCGGCCAGCAGGCTGGCCGCGGTCAGCTCGGCCAGCAGCGGTCGGGTCTCGGCCACCGGCCGGCCGGCCAGGCTGGCCGCCGCGGCGGCCGAGGTGTCCGCGCCCGGATGCAGGCCGAGCAGCCGGAACAGCCGGGCCGCGGCCGGCGTGAGCGCCTGGTAGGACCAGGAGAACACGGCCCGGACGTTGGCCGCCGGGTCGTGCGCGTTCAGCGCGTCCAGCCGGCCGCGGGCCTCGGCCAGTTCGGCGGCCAGCGCGGCGAGCGGCAGCCGGGGGCGGACGGCGGCCCGGGCGGCGGCGATGGCCAGCGCCAGCGGCAGCCGGGCGCAGCGGTCCACGATGTCGTCGGTGGCGGCCGGCTCGGCGGCGATCCGGTCCGGGCCGAGTCGCCGGGCCAGCAGTTCGCGGGCCTCGACGGTGGTCAGCAGGCCGAGCGTGAGCGGCACCGCGCCGTCCGCGGCGACCAGCGCGGTGAGCTGGTTGCGGCTGGTCACCAGGGCCAGCGCGGTGGCGCTGCCGGGCAGCAGCGGCCGCACCTGCTCGGCGTCCCGGGCGTTGTCCAGCAGCACCAGCAGCCGCTTGCCGGCGAGCGTGCTGCGGTAGAGCGCCGACTGCGCGTCCAGGCTGGCCGGGACGCGTTCCGGCGGCACCCCGAGCGCGTCCAGGAAGCCGCGGACCGCCTCGTCCGCGGCGATCGCCCGGCCACCCGGGTCGTACCCGCGCAGGTTCACGTAGAGCTGCCCGTCCGGGAACCGGTCGATCGCCCGGTGCGCCCAGTGCACGGCGAGCGCGGTCTTGCCCACGCCGGGCGGCCCGGACAGGGCGTACACCGTCGTCGCGGTCCGCGGCCCGGCGGGCGCCCCGGCCAGGGCCGCGTCGAGGGTGGCCAGCTCGGCCGGCCGGCCGGTGAAGCCGCGCACGTCCAGCGGCAGCTGACCCGGCGGCGGAGACGGCGGCCCGACCGGCTGGGCCGCCGGGGTCGTTGGCTGGGCCAACCGCTGGGTCGTTGGCGGGGCGGTCGGCTGGGCCGCTGGCGGGTCGGTCGGCCCGGCATCGCCGTCCGGGCCGGGGTGGGCCCGCAGGTACGCGTCGAACGGGTCGTCGCCGGCCAGGATCGTCTGCTGCAGGGCGCGCAGCGACGCGCCCGGCTCGATCCCCAACTGGTCCACCAGCACCCCGCGTACCTGCTGGTACGCGGCCAGCGCGTCGGCCTGCCGGTGGTTGCCGGCGAGCGCCAGCATCAGCTGCACCCAGGCCCGCTCGCGCAGCGGGTGGGCCTGCGCGTGCGCCTGCAGCTCGCCGATCAGCGCCGCGTGCCGGCCCAACCGCAGGTCGACGTCGATGCGCTCCTCCAGCGCGGCCAGCCGGCGTTCCTCCAGCGCGGCCAGCTCACCCTCGAAGCCGTGCAGCGCGACGCCGTCCAGGGCCGGGCCGCGCCAGAGCGCCAGCGCGTCGCGCAGCAGCCCACCGGCCTGCTCCAGGGCAACCGTGGTCGGCTGCCGCAGCAACTCCCGGACGGTGTCGGTCAGCTCGGTGAAGGCGTCCAGGTCCAGGTCACCGGGTGGGACCTCGATCAGGTAGCCGGGTGGCCGGGTCACCACCGGCCCGCCGCTGGTGCTGCCGGCGATGTCGGGGCCGCCGCCCGTGCCGCCGCCAGGGTCGGTACGCAGCGCCCGGCGCAGTTCGGCCACGCACCCGTGCACCAGCCGGCGCGCGGCCAGCGGAGCCTCGTCACCCCAGAGGCTGTCGGCCAGCCGGTCGACCGAGACCACCCGGTTGGCGTTCAGCAGCAGGGTGGCCAGCACCACCGGCAGCTGCCGGCCGCCGATCAGCAGCTGCCGCCCGTCCTGCCACACCTCCAGCCCGCCGAGGATCCGGAATCGTGCTGCTGTCACCGGACCACCCGGTCACGCGCGTATTGCCACGGTTGGCGCACCACCGAAGTCTGCACCAACGGCATCGCGGCCGACCGCGTACCCACCGGCGTGCTGTCCCCGGGCCGCCGCTCGGCGCGGCAGCCGCGGGGCGGTCACTGGTCCACACCGTCCTGAGTGGACAGTGCGAGGTCGGCCCCGGCGCCGGTCGGCACTGGGCCGCCGCGCAGCCCGGTGCGGTTCCTCCCGGTGCCGCCAGACCGCGCCGGCCAGCGGCCCCCGCGGGTCGGCGTCCGCGGCGGCGGCCAGCACCAGCGCGACCTGGCTCGCGGCGGCGGCCCGGCCGGTTGCGGGCCCGGGCACCGGGTCAGCGGGCGACGGTGATCGCCGTGACCACCAGGCCGTCGCGGGCCAGCCAGCGGCCGGTGAAGGCGGCCAGCGGGCGGCCGGCGACCGTCGGCGGTGGCACCAGCAGGTGGGCGGTGAAGGTGCCGCCGGCCGGGTCGAGGTCGACCCGGGCCTCGGCGAAGTCCAGCCAGCGGTGGGTCAGCGGGAACCAGGCCTTGTAGACCGACTCCTTCGCGCTGAACAGCAGCCGGTCCCAGTTCAGCGTCGGCCGCTCGGCGCGCAGCCGGGCCAGCGCGGCCAGCTCGCCGGCGAGCGCGACCGCCTCGGCCACCCCCGCCGGCAGCGGCTCGTCCGGCTCCGCGTCGATGCCGATCGCCAGCAGGTCACCGGCGCGGGCCACCGCCGCGGCGCGGTACCCGGCGCAGTGCGTCATGCTGCCGACCACGCCGGCCGGCCACTGCGGCGCGCCCCGCTCGCCGGGCAGGATCGGGGCCGGCGGCACGCCGAGTTGGCCCAGGGCGGCCCGGGCGCAGTGCCGGACGGTGGTGAACTCCCGCCGGCGCTTGTCCACCGCGCGGGCCAGCAGCGCTTCCTCGGTCGGGAACAGCCAGGCATCGGGCGGATCGGCCCAGGCTTCGGCCGTCGCGACGCCGCCGGGCAGCACCTCGTCGATCACGCCGCCTCCGCCCGCCGGCCAGCGCCTCGATCGGCCCTGGATCGGCCCTGGAGCGCCCTGGAGTAGTGCACTTTAGCGGTGAGCAAGGGCCCCGGAAGGGCGGCCGGCGAGGATCGCGGCATTCCACTTTTCCAGGGAGCAGCCATGGCCGATCCGCCACGCCCCCGCCGCGCCAGCTTGGCCAAGGGCTTGCGCTACATCTTTGTCGGCTTCATCAGCCTGGGCTTCGCCGTCGGTCCGATGCTGCCGGTGTGGCTGACCAACCCCGATGTGCCGGACGACCCGCTCGACGCTGATCCGGACCGCCCGCGGCCGGCCGACAGCACGGTCGGCCCGGCCGGCTCGATCGGCTCGACCGGGCGGACCAGCCGGGCCGGTCCGGAGCCGCCGCGGCTGGCGCCGGAGCGGCCACTCGCGCCGCGGCCGTTCAGCTACCGGCCGGGCCTCGCCCTCAGCGGCGCGGAGGAGGCCGTCTGGGTGCAGCTCGTCCGCAACCTGCGGCCGGCCGTCGGCCGCGACTGGGAGGTACCGGAGTGAGCCGGCCGGGCCGCTTAGCGCGGGCGAAGGTCGGCGTTAGCCGCGCTTCATACGCTGCCACTACGTCGAATCGGCCCGCCACCGACCAGCTGACTCCATTGTGGACAGACAGGTGAGGAGATCCGCGATGAGCGCACCCAGCCCCGCCTCATTCCCCCGAACCGACACCGACAAGGTAGAGGCGGTTCTCGTCGGTGGTCCGCTGGACCTGCCGACGGCGCTGCGCTACCGGCGCGCCAGCCGCGCCGACTCCAAGATCAAGATCGTCCACCGCGGCGGGTACGAGCACTTCGAACGGGTCGATGGATGCACCGACGCGGACCACCGGCGGCCACTCGTCTTCGAGTGGACCACCCGGACGAAGTACGCCGAGTAGGAACCGCGGCCGGACGCAGCGCCGCGTCCGGCCGGCCACCCCGGAGATCCCGACCAATCCATGCTGTCCATGAAGGGTGAGACGATGCTCAGAACCGTCGCTGAGCCGCTGGCCGTGGCCATCGGTGAATCCGCCGACCCACGCGACCCGGTGCTGCGGCTGGCTCAGCTGCTGGACGTCGGCTCGCTGACCCTGTTGCTCCCGCACGACGACGGCAGCGGCGTGCGCGCGGCGCATGGCCGCATCGACGGCAAGAAGGTCGTCGCGTACTGCACCGACGCCACCCGGATGGGCGGCGCGCTGGGTTACGCCGGCAGCCGGCGGATCGTGGAGGCCATCGACCTGGCGGTGCACGAGCGCTGCCCGGTCGTCGGCCTGTGGCACTCCGGCGGCGCGAAGCTGGCCGATGGCGTCGAGTCGATGGACGGCGTCGGGCAGATGTTCGCGGCGATGACCCGCGCGTCCGGCCGGGTGCCGCAGATCTCGGTCGTGCTCGGCCCGGCCGCCGGCGCCGCGGCCTACGGGCCGGCGCTGACCGACCTGGTGATCATGTCGGCGGACGGTCGGATGTTCGTGACCGGGCCGGACGTGGTCCGGTCGGTGACCGGCGAGCAGATCGGCATGGCCGAGCTTGGCGGCGGCGAGGCGCACGGCCGCCGGTCCGGCGTGGTGCACGTGGTGACCGGCAGCGAGGCCGAGGCGTACCTGCGGGCCCGCCGGATCGTCGGCTTCTTCGCCCGGCCGGGTCTGCTCGACATCACCGCGGTCAGCGCTCCGGAGGACCTGCGGGCGCTGCTGCCCGACCAGCGCCGGCGCGCGTACGACATCCGGCCGGTGATCCACCGGATCCTGGACGGCGACCGGGACGGCTGCGTGTTCGAGGAACTGCAGCCGCGCTGGGCCGCCAACATGGTGATCGGCCTGGGTCGCCTCGGCGGCCGGTCGGTCGGTGTGCTGGCCAACAACCCGATCCGCAAGGGCGGCTGCCTGGACTCGCTCAGCGCCGAGAAGGCGGCCCGGTTCGTTCGGATGTGCGACGCGTTCGGCATCCCGCTGCTGGTGCTGGTGGACGTGCCCGGGTACCTGCCCGGCGTCGGTCAGGAGTGGGACGGGGTGGTCCGGCGCGGAGCCAAGCTGCTGCACGCGTTCGCGGAGGCGGTGGTGCCCCGGGTGACGCTGATCCTGCGCAAGTCCTACGGCGGCGCCTACATCGCGATGAACTCGCGGGCGCTGGGCGCCACCGCCGTGCTGGCCTGGCCGGACGCCGAGGTGGCCGTGATGAGCGCGGAGGCCGCCGTCGGCGTGCTCTACCGCAAGCAGTTGGCCGCGGCGGCCGACGATGAGCGGGCCGCTCTGCGCGGCCGGCTGCTTGCCGACCACCAGCGCACCGCCGGCGGCATCGAGCGCGGAATAGACCTGGGCGTCGTCGACGACGTGATTGACCCCACATTCACCCGGCGCCGGCTGGCCGAGGCGCTCGCGGCCGCGCCGGCCGGCCGTGGGCATCACAACAACATCCCTTTGTGAGCTATTTACCGACCGGTAGTTATGCCGGGCGGTTATGCCGCCAGACTTGTGGTCTAGTCCAATCTTGTTACCCCGGAGTAGCGGTCGGGGCGCGCGCCGGCCGGCGAATGTGGCGTCGATAGGCCGACTGGGGCAACACCGTAGATCGGTCGGGCTATTCACGCTGAGAGCAGTTCGCCCCGGTGCCGGCTGGATTGCGCCGTCCGGTAACTCGGAACCACCACGCCCGGCCCGGGAAAGGCCCGGGTCGGGTCCGGGTCGAGGCACGACTTTCGGGCCGCCTCGAGCCGGTCTCGAGTGGGGTGGTCGGCGGCCCGGCGGGCGCCACCCGGTATTGCCGGGCGTCCGTTCGGCCTAACGTCAATTCGGCGTCGGGGCGCACCGGCCGGGGCGATCGAGTGGCCCGGCAATGGCCGGGTCGAGACGGCCGGTGGAAATCAACAATAGACTGCACTGTAATTCGGTAACAGGACTGCTACAGACTATTGGCCTGTCGTCCGGCGTGCCCTTTCGGGTAATATCAACTTAACTCCTCGGACACCTTAGCTCGCCCTCTTGACCTGCGCAGATGGCCCATCTGAGGGCTGGTCGCGGATACCTAGAGGCGAGGCCGTAGGCGTGGCCAGCGGTGCGATCGAGCCCGCCGTCACCGGGTCTCGATCAGGCCCGCGCAGACTTCGAACTGCGCACCATCCGATCGCGGAACCGGTAAGTTCCAGCAATGTAAGAGCCGTACGCGACAAGCGTCGGATCAACGTTGCACCGCTCCGTGATCCGGAATTCAGCGCAGTCAATGTCCGCGCTTGTCGCGCGCTGCTAGCGCGCGCCCAAAAGGCCTCCGCGCCAGAACTGACCGGGGTGAAGCATGTCCAGCATCGTCCTTGCCCGGCCGTCCGATGTCGTGCCATCCGGGCTCTTGCCGATCGGGCGCCGGGTCCGGCTGCCCGAGCGGGCGGCGGTGGCGCTGCCCGGGCGGGTCGCACCGCTCGCGCCGGCGCGCCGGCCAGGGCTGCCGCGGCTGCTCCGGCTCTGCCTGGTCGAGGCCCGGCCGGCGGTGCAGGTGATCTTCCTGCTCCGGTTCCTGGTCGGCGCGGCACTGGGCGGCCCGGCGGCACTCGCCGGCCACGCCGCCCAGGTCGCCGCCGGCGCCGCCTCCTGGTTCTGCCTCACGCTCGCGATCTACCTGCTCAACGGTGCCTGTGACGTACTGGAAGACCAGTACAACGGGTCCCGGCGGCCGATCGCCAGCGGGGCGTTGCCGGTCTACCTGGCCATCCCGATCGCGGTCGCGGCCGGCGGGCTCGGGCTGGCGCTGGCCATGCTGGTGCCCGGCATGCTGCCGCTGGCCGGCGGCCTGCTGCTGCTCGGGCTGGCGTACTCGGCCGGCCCGGTCCCGCTCAAGCGCTGGCCGCTGGCCTGCGCGCTGGTGGTGATCGGTGCGGGTGTGCTCAGCTATGCCGCCGGCGACATAGCGGCCGACGGCGCGGTGAACCCGCGGCTGGTCGTCTTCGCCGCCGCCATGTCGGCCTGGATGGCGGTCGGCAGCCTGGCCAAGGACCTCTCCGACGTCGACGGCGACCGGTTGGCCGGGCGCCGGACCTGTCCCGTGGTGCTGGGCGAGGGCCCGGCCCGGCTGGTCACCTCCGCCGCCGCCCTGGCCGTCGCCGGTGCATTCCAGGTCGCCGTGCGGGCATTCTGCCCGCTGTTGCTGGCTGTGTCAGAAATGACGCTTCTGGGCGCGGGTGTACTGACCGTTCTCGCTCTCACTCGGCTCAGTCGGGGTGCGCGCGTGCAGCAGCGCCGGCCCTATCGGGCATTCGCCTTCTGCCAATTTGCCGCTCACTTGACGTGCTTGTGGTCGACTGTCCTATAATTCCCGGGGAAGTCCCGGGCGTTAGTCGCATTGAGGGTGCAGAATTCGGCTTCCGCCGGTGCGCGACTTTGTGTAGACGCGGTGGCCCACAGTTCCCGCACTGGGGGAAACGGGGGCGGTGGAGGTGGAGCCGACGGGTCGCCATGGGCGCGTGCGCCACATACCTCCGTCCGTCGCGGCCCGGGCCGACGAGATTGTCGGCCGGCTGGAAGAGCGCCTGCGCCAGCTGGACAGCCCGCTCCTCGCCAGCGCCGACGCCCGCCAGCAGCTCGAGTCGCAGGTCCGGTCGATCCTCACCGCGATGGCGACCAGGCTGGCCACGCCGACCGGTCGGGAACCCACTGAAACCGCGCTGAGCCTGGAGATCGGCAGTGCCCGGGCCACCGCCGAGATCCACCCGCGCGAGTCGTTACGGGCCGCCGCGCTGCTGTTCGAGGCGGCACTGCCGGTGGTATTGCAAGAACTGCCCGCCGAGCGGGCCGGCGAAGATACCGAGGCGCTCGCGCTGGCACTGCACGCGGAGATCATGGAGCGGGTCAGCGTCGCCGCCGTCCCGTACGTCAGCCTGCTGCTGCAGCGGATGCACACCTCCCAGTTCGACGAGCGCCGCCGGATCGCGCGCGACCTGCACGACGGCGCCGCGCACGCGGTGGGCGTGGCGATGCAGCAGCTCGAGCTGTACGACGCGTACCTCAGCCGCGACCCGGCCGCGGCGCCACCGCGGCTGTGGGCGGCCCGCGAGTCCCTGGAGGACGCGCTCAGCGTGATCCGCGGGCTGTCCGCCGAGCTGGGCAGCTCACCCACCGAGGATGGTCTGGACAAGGCGCTGGCCCGCTACCTGGACGCCAACATCCCGCCGTCGGTGACCGCCCAGCTGACCAGCTCGACCGACGTGGACGTGATCCCGGCCGAGGTGGGCGACCAGCTCTACTTCGTGATCCGGGAAGCGGTCCGCAACGCGCTGCTGCACGCGGACACGACCGAGCTGCGGGTCACGCTCAACGTCACCGACAGCGTCGTCACCGCGTCGGTGGAGGACTTCGGCCGCGGGCTGGACGTCGCCGAGGCGATGCGGGCCTCGCACCGGAAGGGTTCGGGCAGCGGGCTCACCTCGATGCGGGAGCGCGTCGAGCTGCTGGGTGGGGTGTTCACGCTGACCAGCCTGCCCGGCCGCGGAACCAAGGCGGAGATCATGGTGCCCTTGCTGACAGCGCGCCGATGAACCCAGGGCAGCCCATCCGGGTCGTCATCGTCGACGACCACACGCTCTTCCGCGAGGGCATCCGGGAGATGCTGGAGCTCGAGCCGGAGATCACCGTGCTGGCCGAGGGCTGCAGTGGGCCAGAGGCCGTCTCGCTGGCCAGCCGGCACCAGCCGGACGTGATGCTGCTGGACGTCGGGATGCCCGGTGACGGCCCGGCAGCGACCATCGACCAGATCCGCGCGGTCTCGCCGCGGTCCCGGCTGGTCATCCTGACCATGCACGACGACCCGGACCTGATGCGCGAGCTGACCGACCGTGGTGCCTCGGCGTACCTGGTGAAGAGCGTCAGCCGCAAGGAGCTCACCGCGGTGCTGCGGCTGGTGCCGCGCAGCGCCGACACCGTCGTGCTGTACGTGCCGCGGCGCACCCTGCAGAGTGCCGAGCGGGCGCCGCGCGACCTGCTGTCCCCGCGCGAGCTGGACGTACTGCAGTTGGTGGCGCTGGCGTTGAGCAACGGTCAGATCGCGCACCGGCTGTCCATCACCGAGGCGACGGTCAAGCGGCACCTGAGCAACGTCTACCCGAAGCTCGGGGCGGTGTCCCGGCTGGACGCGATCAACAAGGCGGTGGCGGCGGGGTTGATCCGCCGGCCGAAGGACAAGCCCGACCCGCCCGCCGAGGACTGACCGGCCCGGCGGCTACCGGGCCTGGGCGTCGGGTTCCTCCTCGGCCGCCAGGGTCCGGGCGATCAGCCGGATCAGCGCGGGGACGTGGTAGCTGGCGCAGCCGTCCGCCTCGGTCTGCCGGTCGACCGGGCCGAGCGGGTGCTCCTCGACCAGCCGGGCGTCCACCAACCGCTCCAGCACCGCCTCGGCGGCGCTCTCGCCCATGCCGAGCAGGTGCGCCGCGGTGACCGGGCGCATCGCGCCGGGCCGGGCGGCGATGATCCGGAACGCCCGCTGCTGGGTCGACGCGAGCTGCCGGTAGCTGGCCGCGGTGGTGGAGACCAGGGCGGTGCCGCCCTCGCGCAGCTCCCGCAGCCGGTCCTCCTCGCAGCGCAGCCGGCCCACCAGCCGGGCCACCGACCAGGTCGGCCGGGACGTCAGCCGGGTGCCGGCGGCGACCAGCGCGAGCGGCAGGTGGTCGCACAGCGCGGCGACCTCGGACGCGGCGTCCAGCTCGGCCAGCACCCGGTCCGGCCCGATCATGGTGCCGAGCAGGGTGAGGCACTCGACCGGTTCCAGCAGCGGCAGCTCGATCGTGCGCAGCCCGGGCAGGCCGCCCAGATGCCGCAGGCTGGTGGCGAGCACCATCGACCCGCGCCCGCTGGGCAGCAGCTCGCGCAGCTGGGCCGCGGTGCCGACGTGGTCGACCACCAGCAGGATCTGCCGGTCCGCCGACCAGGTCCGGAACATGCTGCCCAGTTCGGCCGCGCTGTAGCCGGCCAGCGGCGACCGGACGCCGACCGCGCGCAGGAAACCGGCCAGCACGTCGGCCATGCCGCGGTCGCCCGCGGCGATCGCCCGCAGGTCGACGTAGAGCTGGCCGTCCGGGAAGAGCCGGCGCAGCTGGTGCGCGGCGTGCACGGCGAAGGCGGTCTTGCCGACACCGATCCGGCCGGTCACCGCGACCACCTGCGGGCCGCCGGCGCAGTCGGTGGCCGCCCACTCGCGCAGCCGGGCCAGTTCCATCCCGTGGCCGACGAAGTCGGGCAGGTCGGCCGGCAGTTGCGCCGGCACGCAGCCGCCGGACACCAGCCCGGTCGGGATGACCGCGGTCGGCGCCGCGATCGACGGGTCGTCGACCAGGATCGCCTGGTGCAGCCGCTTGGTCTCGGCGGACGGCTCCAGCCCGAGCTGGTCGATCAGCTCGGACCGCATCCGCTGGTAGACCTCGAGCGCCGGGCCGCGCCGGCCGCACCGGTGCAGCGCGGTCATCAGCAGCGTCGAGTAGCTCTCGTGCGTGGGGTGCGCCGCGACCAGCGCGGTCAGCTCGCCGATCAGCTGGTCGTGCCGGCCGAGCTGGAGGTCGGCCTCCAGCCGCAGTTCGAGCGCGGACATCCGGGTCTCGGCCAGCCGGGCCGCCTCGACCGAGAGCAGCGGGCCGAGCCCGACGTCGGCCAGGGCCGGCCCGTGCCAGCGGTCCAGGGCGGCCCGCAGCGTCGCGGCGGCCTCCTCGACCAGCCCCTGGGCCATCTCGGTGCGGCCCCGCTCCACCCCGGCCACGAACTCGTGCACGTCGAAGCTGTCCTCCGGGCCCAGCCGCAGCTGGTAGCCGCCCTGCGAGGTCAGCAGCGAGAGGTGCCGCCGGCTCGGGGTGATCTCGGCCTTCTCGCCCTGACCCAGCATCCGGCGCAGCTGGTAGATGTAGGTCTGCAGGGTGGGCAGGGCGCTGGCCGGCGGCCGGTGTTCCCACAACTCGTCGATCAGCTGGTCGGCGCGGACGACCCGGTTGGCGTTCAGCAGCAGCATCGCCAGCACCTGGCGCTGCTTCGGCGCGGACGGCGTGCTCGTCCCGTTGGTCCCGGTGACCTGCATGGTGCCAAGGAGACTGAACGAAGTCATGTCGATCGCCTTCCTGCTCGCCGGCCTTTCCGGGCCGGACACCCCGCGCGCTGTAGGCTCCAGCCGCACTCCAGTGCACCGTGGTTTGCTGGAGGTCCGCTGGCTTGCCACCCCCGGTCAGCCTCCCGGCCTCCCGAAGTGCTTGGCCCAACGCTAGAAAGCCCGCGTTGCCCACGACAACGGCCGGCAAACATTGCTTCACCCAAGGTGTCAGCCGGTGCTACGACCTCCGGTACCCAACGGTGTAGGCCCGCTCTGCAACCCGAGTACCCCACGGTGTAGTGCGGCTGCGACTCAAGTTGTAGTCGGGCCGACCGGGCCGGCCACCAGCGCCGCCCCCAGCGGAACTCGCGCCGCTCTCGATCCCTGCTTGCGAACCTCTTCACTGGCCGGCCAGTTTCGATTTCGGGCGGCGGGCCGGCAGCCGCGCACCGTCAGTTGCTCATCAGGTGGGCTGAAGGGATGACCAGGTATGGCGCAAATACGCGACGTAGGCTCCGTCGCACCGGGCCCGCCGCCGGCGCGTTGGGGTCTTGTCGCCGGGGCGACCGGATGCATCGGCAGCGCGGTAGCCGATGCCCTCGCCGCCGCCGGGTGGAATCTCGTCGTGCACTCGGGCCGGCGGCCCGCGGCGGCGGCCGAGATCGCCCGGAAGCTGGTTGAGCAGTACCGGGTGCAGGTGCTGCCGGTGCATGCCGACATCACCGACGCCGCCGAGCTGGACCGCCTGCGCGAGTCGCTGGGCGAGGCCGGCATCGGCAGCCTGGCCGCCCTGGTCAACTGCGCCACGGCCTTCTCCGGCGACCTGATGCCGGCCAGCCGGCTGGAGCACGCCGAGTTCCGCCGGGTCCTGGACGTCGATCTGGTCGGCCCGTACCTGCTGGTCCGGGAGTTGCTGCCGCTGCTGGTCGCGTCCGGGGCGAGCCGGATCGTGCTGCTCACGACGCGGGTGGCACCACACGGTGGGGCCGGCGCCGTGCACCTGAGCGCCGCGAAGGCCGGCGTGCACGGGCTGGTTTCGGCGCTCGCCGAGGAGTTGGACGAGTACGGGGTCCGGATGCACGCCCTGGCCCCGGGGCCGGTCTTCGCGCCGGACCGCCGGCCGGCCGGGCTGCCACCCGGCATCCCGGCCGGGAATCGGGAGGAGGTGGCCCGGGTGGTCGTCGAACTGGTCTCCGCCGAGGACGGTGACCCGGTCAGCAACGCGTACGGCGCCGGCAACCACGGGGACGCCACCCGCCATGGGGACGGCACCCGCCATGGGGACGCGACCCGGCACGGGGGCGCCACCGACCACGAGCCGGCGCCGGATCGAACGGGAGGTATGCGGTGATCGAGGTACAGGAACAGATGTTGCCAGGTCGTTCGGACTCAGTAAACACTTACCGGATGTCGAACAGTCGAGCCCTGTTGCTTGCCGCCGCCGCCGAGGAATTCGCCAAGTTCGGGCGCGAGGGTGCCCGGATCCAGGCGATCGTGCAGCGGGCGAGCGTCAACGAGCGGATGATCTACCACCACTTCGGCAGCAAGGACGGTCTCTACACGGCCGTGCTGCGGGAGCAGCAGAAGGAGCTGGGCGAGGCCTGGCTGGGCAGCATCGCCGACCTCGGCGAGCTGGACCCCTACCCGGGGATGCGGGCCGCGCTGACCGGGTTCTTCAACGCGATCGCGGCCCGGCCGCTGCTGCCGGCGCTGTGGATGCACGAGGCGCTGGCCGGCTGGCAGACCACGCCGCTGCCGACCGCCGAGATGCTGCCGGCCCAGATCCGGGACCTGTACGTGCGCGGCCAGCGCGACGGGGTGTTCCGTCCGGACTGCCCGTTCGAGCTGGCCTACGCGGTCGCGATCAGCGCGCTGGTGGCGCTGCCGACCTTCGTCCCCCGGTTCGCCGGCATGCTGCCGACCGACGAGGCGTCGGTGGTGGCCGACCCGTACATCCGGGAGCGGGTGATCGAGCAGCTGCTGGACGGCATGACCGGCCCGCACCCGATCCCGGTCGGCGCCGGCTCGGCCGACCTCAGCACGGCCGGCACCGGCGGGCGGCCGAGTCCGCCATGACCACCTCGACCACGGCCAACCCGGCGCACCGGCCGGACGACCTGGACCTCTGGGTCCGGCGGTTCCACCCGGTCGCCGAGCCGGCGATCCGGCTGGTCTGCTTCCCGCACGCGGGCGGTTCGGCCAGCGCCTACTTCCCGCTCTCCCGGTCGCTGACGCCGGCCGTCGAGGTGCTCGCGGTGCAGTACCCGGGCCGGCAGGAGCGGCGCGGTGAGCCGGGCATCGGCGACATCGGCGTCCTGGCCGACCGGATCACCGCGGCCGTGGCGCCCTGGGCCAGCCGCCCGTACGCGCTGTTCGGCCACAGCATGGGTGCGATCGTGGCGTTCGAGGTGGCCCGCCGGCTGGAGGCGGGGCCCGGCGGCCACCCGCGGCACCTGTTCGTGTCCGGCCGGCGGGGGCCGACCCTGCAGCGCAGCCGTGGCGTCCACCTCCGCGACGACGCGGGCGTGGTGGACGAGCTGCGCGAGCTGGGCGGCACCGACCACCGCTTCCTGCAGGACAGCGAGCTGCTCGCCACCATCCTGCCGGCGACCCGCAGTGACTACCGCGCCATCGAGACCTACGAATACGCCGACGGACCGCCGGTGGCCTGCCCGGTCACCGCGATGGTCGGCGAGAGCGACCCGGAGAGCACGCTCGCGGAGACCACGGCCTGGTCCGCCCACTGCGGTGGCGGCTTCGACCTGAAGGTGTTCCCGGGTGGTCATTTCTACATCGAGGCGTCCCGCGCGGCCGTGGTCGGCACGATCACCGCGGCGCTCGGGCGACAGGCCGGCGACGCATCGTTGGAAGGGACAGCGCGATGAGGTACGAGATCCTGGGCCCATTACGGGTCACCGACGAGCACGGGGCGTCGTTCATCAACGCCCGGAAGATCGAGATCCTGCTGGCGGTGCTGCTGGCCCGGGCCGACGAGGTGGTCCCGACCGGCGCGCTGATGACCGAGATCTGGGGCGAGGGCGCGCCCCGGCGGGCGGTGGCCGGGCTGCACGTCTTCGTCTCCCAGCTGCGCAAGTTCCTCGGCCGCCCCGGCCGGCCGAACAGCCCGGTGATCACCCGCCCGCCCGGTTACCTGCTCTCGCTGGACGCCGACGAGTTCGACGCGCATCTGTACCTGAAGCAGATGGAGGCCGGCCGGGCCCACGCCGCGGCCGCGCGGCACCAGCAGGCGGCGGACTGCCTGGGCAGCGCTCTGGCGCTCTGGCGCGGCCCGGTGCTCAACGGCTTCTGCCCCGGCCCGATCCTGGAGGGCTTCGTGTCCTGGCTGACCGAGGCCCGGCTGGACTGCACCGAGCTGCTGGTCGACTCGCAGCTCGCCCTCGGCCGGCACCGTGAACTGGTCGGCCGGCTCTACTCGCTGACCGCCGAGCACCCGTTGCGCGAGTCGTTCTACCGGCAGCTGATGCTCGCGCTCTACCGCTCCGACCGGCAGGCCGACGCGCTGAAGGTGTACCAGGCGGCGCGCCGCACGCTGAACGAGGAACTCGGCCTGGAACCGTGCCGGGCGCTGCAGGAAGTGCAGCGGGCCGTGCTGCGGGCCGACGACCAGCTGGCCACGGCGGTCTGACCGCGACCGGCGGCCGAGACCCGCCGGCCGACCCCGCTGCCCGCGGCTGGCCGCCGAGCACGGCGCCCGGACGGCGACGGATTCACCTGAGGCACACCCGAAAGGAATGCTGATGACGCGCGCCCTCGAACCGGTAGCCGATATCGAATCGGAAGCTGAAGCCGGCACGGCCGAGCTGCCGCCGTTCCCGATGCCCCGGGTCTGCCCGATGGATCCGCCGCCGGGTTACGCGACGCTCGCCGCCGAGCGATCGGTGACCAAGGTCGTGCTGCCCACCGGCCGGACCGCCTGGCTGGTCACCGGGCACGGCCCGGTGCGGCAGATCCTCAACGACCCGGGGTTGAGCGTCAACCGGACCGACCCTGGCTACCCGCACCTGGTTGCCATGACCCCGCAGCTGATGGCGATGATGGCGCAGGTCAACAGCTCGCTGCTGGGCCTGGACCCGCCCCGGCACACCGTCTACCGGCGGCTGCTGATCAACGAGTTCACGGTCCGCCGGTTCGCCTCGATGCGGCCGCGGATCCAGGAGATCGTGGACGGCTGCATCGACAAGATGCTCGCCGCCGGCCCACCCGTCGACCTGCACCAGCTGCTGTCGCTGCCGGTGCCGGCCCGGGTGATCTGCGAGCTGCTCGGCATGCCGTACCAGGATCACGAGATCTTCGAGCAGAGCACCCAGACCATGCTGAACCGCAAGCTGTCCCAGCCGGAGCGGGCGCAGGCCGCCGGCGCCATCCGCGGGCACGTGGACCGGCTGGTCACGGTCAAGGAGAACGACCCGGGCGACGACATGATCGGCCGGCTGGTGGTCAAGTACCGCGAGGCCGGGCTGTACGACCACCAGCAGATGGTCGGGCTGGCCATGCTGCTGCTGATGGCCGGGCACGAGACCACCGCGAACACCATCTCGCTCGGCGTGCTCGCCCTGGCCCAGCACCCCGACCAGCTCGACCTGCTCAAGCGCGACCCGTCGGTGACGCCGAAGGCGGTCGAGGAGATCCTGCGGTTCCTGAGCATCGTGGACGCGTCCGGCGGTTCCCGGGTCGCGGTCGAGGACATCGAGATCGAGGGCGTCACCATCCGCAAGGGCGAGGGCATCATCGCGCTGCTGTCCGGCGCCAACCGGGACGGCGGGTTCTTCCCCGAGCCGGACGCGCTGGACATCAGCCGCGGCGGCCGGCACCACGTCGGCTTCGGCTACGGCATCCACCAGTGCCTCGGCCAGAACCTGGCCCGGCTCGAGCTGGAGGTGGCGTTCGGCACGCTGTACGCGCGCATCCCGGGCCTGCGGGTGGCCGCCCCGATCGAGTCACTGTCCTTCAAGGACGACGCCAGCGTGTACGGCGTCGTCGAGGTCCCGGTGACCTGGTGAGCAGTGACCTGGTGACCGGTGACCTGGTGAGCCAACCCACCAGCCCGTCCGGGCCGGCCAGCAACGACGCTGGCCGGCCCGTCCGGCTCGTGGCGGACCGGGAGCGGTGCATCGGCGCGGGCCAGTGCGTGCTGACCGAGCCCACCGTGTTCGACCAGAGCGACGCGGACGGCCGGGTGGAACTGCTGATCGACCGACCCGGCCCGGAGCTGCTGCCCGAGGTCCGCGAGGCGATCGCCCTCTGCCCCGGCCACGCCCTCTCCCTGACCGGAACCTGACGAGCCGGGGCGGCGGGTCGCCGCCGCCGGTCCGGCGTGCCGGCCCCGCTGTACGCGGGAGCTGGCGCGCCGGCACCGGGACGGTCAGCGCATGAAGAGTGTGGCCAGGTGCCGGGCAACATCGATGAGGGCCGCGAGTGGGCAGGTCAACGCGCCTCCTCGCTGGCCCACTGCTCCCGCACCGCGCGCAGCCGTTCGGCTTGCCCGGCCGGCAGCTCCTCCACACCGCCGGGCGGCTGGTAGGCGGCGATCCAGCTCCGAAGGTGCGCCTCGTGGCTGATCTTCTCCACCCACGCCGAACGCGAAAGCCCGGCCATCGCGGCGGCCCGGTCGATCTCACTCAGTACGGCCGGGCTCACCGTGATACTGATCCGCGCCTTGTCCACCCGCCGAAATTACCCGTATGCACACCGGCAATACCAGCGCCCTGTCGGCACAATGCAACGCGCGGTGGTTGGGTCAGCTGGATAGGTGGGTGGTGGCTCGGCGGAGTCGGTAGAGGGAGCGGAGGACGCCGCGCTGGGCGAGTTGGCCGCCGCGCATCCGGAGCAGTTCGGCGATGCACCAGAGCTGGGTTTCGGCGGTGTGCCGGGGGGAGCCGTGCTCGTCGTCGTTCTCGACCAGCCGCAGCCGGGGCACCTGGCGGCGCAGCCGCTGCACGTCCGCGGCCGGGATGATCTCGTCCCGGCGGCTGGCGGTGTAGCTGACCGGGATCCGCAGCGAGCCGAGCTGGCCGTTGGTCAGCGCCCAGTCGGACAGGCTGCCGGGCAGGTCGGCGGCCGGCGTGCCGGTCAGCTGGGCCAGCGTGTCGACGGTGATCCTGGGCAGGCCGCGCTGCCAGGCGACGTCGGTGAAGAAGTCGGCCACCGGCGCGCCGACGGTGATCACGCCGCGCAGCCGCGGGTCGGCCAGCGCGCAGCGCAGCGCGAGGTGGCCGCTGAAGCTCAGCGCCATCGCGTAGCTGCGCTGCACATCGGCCCGGTCGGCGACGGCGTCCAGCAGGGCGGAGAGCATCGTCCAGCTGTCCGGGCCGTACCGGAGCGGGTTCTCGCCGGCGCCGGGCAGCTCGGTGACGATCGCGGCCAGGCCGAGGCGGCCGGCGCTGGCCAGCAGCGGTGCCCACTGCTCCTTGACCGTCACGATCCCGCCCAGCACCAGCAGCAGCGGCTGGGGTTCCGAAGTGGACAGTCCGGTGGCCCAGCAGCCGACCTTGCTGCCGTCCACGTCGACGTCCAGCCGCTCGATGTCGGCCGTGCCGCGGGACATCCGCCAGCGGTCGAACGTGCTCACGCACCGCTCCAGCGCCTGCTGCCGGGCCGGCCCGTCCACGTACGGGAAACGGGCCAGCGCGTAGTTCCGGCCGGCTTCGAGCAGGCTGCCGGCCGCCTCCTGCCGTTCGCCGGCCCGGCACCACTCGCCCACCCAGGAGCCGGGCCCGTCGCCCTCGTCGGTCTGGATCCGGTCCAGCACCTCCCGGTAGCCGGGGATGTTCTGGCCCCGGGCGTGCACCACCACGTACTGCTTGAGCTCGGTCACGTTGTTCATGCTGCGGCGTCTCCATCCAGCGGCAGAGGGTCGCGGGCGACGTCGACGCCGACCGGGCGCGGCAGGCCGGCCGCGGCGGGGAACGTCTCCAGGCGTCCCTTGAGGTCGGCCAGCACGTCCGCGGCCAGGGCGCCGTCGATGACCCGGTGGTCGAAGGTGAGGCTGAGCCGCATGGTGGCGGCGACCGCCAGCTGCCCGTCCCGGACCACCGGCCGGTCCGTGACCTGGCCGAGCCCGATGGTGATCGTGGTGCCGCCGACGGAGTAGAAGCCGTCCACCGGGCGGTGCCCGAGGGAGCTGACCGCGAACGTGCCGAACGCGGCGGCGCGCCGGTGCAGCGGCCGGACGCCGAGCCGGAACAGCGCCCGGCCGATCGGCGCGGGCAGCTTGTGCAGCAGCCGGACGCCGGCGAACTCCGGCTGCTCCGCCGGGTCGCCGTCGCGGTAGTGCTCGACCAGCGCCTGCACCTGCGCCAGGCTGGCCCGGTGCAGGTCGGGCAGCACCGCCGAGAGCACCACCCGCTGGCCGCCGATGGTGCGGTCCAGGGCGAGCTTGCCGTTGACGGTCTGGTAGCGGGCCAGCTTCGGGCGCAGCCGGCCGCGGATCGCCGCGTTCGCCTCCGGGTGGGCCAGCAGCGCGCGGGTGGCGGCGTACAGGATGTAGGAGACCACCGAGTAGCGCTGGTCGTTGTCCCGGGCCGCGGCCCGGTGCCGGGCGATCGCGGTCATGTCCACCTCGGTGTCCAGGAACACCGGCGCGAACGAGCGGATCTCGGCCAGGAAGTGCAGCGTGTGCCGGCGTTCCGGGGGCAGCGGCAGGATGAACACGTCACTCACGACGCCACCGCCAGGGCGTAGATGTCGCGCAGGCTGGTGACCGCGAGCACGTCCGGCATGGACAGTTGCCGCCCGGTGCGCCGCTCCAGCGCCACCACCAGCGAGAGCAGGTAGACCGAGTCCCAGCCGGGCACCTGGTCCAGGTCCAGCCCGGTCTGCTCGGCGGTGACCGGCAGGCCGGTCTCGTCCCGGACCAGGTCCAGGAAATCGTCGAGGAAGTTGTCGGTTGGGATCATGCCTACCCCTCCAGGCTGGCGGTCAGGTCGATGTGCGCCGGCGGCGCCGGGATCTCGGTCAGGTCGTGCCGGAACGTCCGCCGGGTGCCGTCCTCGGCGTGCGGCTGGAAGCCGTTGCGGGGGTAGAAGCTCGCCACCATCCGGTTCTTGGCGGTCGGCCGGTAGGCGCCGAACACCTCGGCCGCCCCGGTGGCCCGGGCGTGCGCCAGTACCGCGGACAGGCAGGCCAGCTCGATGCCGCGGGCGAACACCCGGCAGCTGAGCAGGAAGTTGTCGATGTGCAGTGCCGCCCCGTCGCGGCGCAGGATCGCGGCGCCGACCAGACCGTTGTCGCCGAACCGGTCCCGGGCGTGCACGGCCAGCACGGTCGCCGCCGGGTCGGCCAGCAGGCCGTGCAGCTGCGGCGGCTGCAGCCGCTCGGTGGTCAGGTTGAACTGGTTGGTGCGCAGGGTGAGCTGGGCGACCCGGGCCGCGTCCGCGGCCGGCTCGGTCACCACGGCCAGCCGGACGCTGACCCGCAGCTCGCGCAGGTAGTCGGCGATCGAGTCGAAGCTGTCCAGGAAGTCCTTGCGGACCAGCTCGTCGCGGTACTTCGCCACCCGGGTGCGGTCCTCGGCGGTCAGCGCGCGGGTGTCGAACCAGCCGTCGGCGAGCAGCTTCGGGACGTGCAGTGCCGGCTCGCCGTCCACCTCGACCACCGCGACCCCGGGCAGCGCGTGCCGGACCAGCCCGCACTCGTACGGGCTGTCGTCGACGAACACGAAGCTGTCCACGCCCAGGTTGAGCGCGCCGGCCAGCTCGGTCAGGTTGTCGTGCTTGGGCCGCCAGTTCGCGACGACCCGGACCAGGTCGTCCTCGCGCAGCGTCATGTCCGGGTGGTCGCGCAGCACCTCGCGGACCGGCTCCAGCTCGTTCTTGCTCACCACGGCCAGCAGCACGCCCTGGGCGCCGAGCTGCTTGGCGACCCGCTGGAAGTTCCGGTGCGCGGTGCCCCGGTAGCTGTCGGACACCTCGATGCCGGCGGCGCCGTCCTCGCCCAGGATGCCGCCCCAGGTGGTCCCGTCCAGGTCCAGCACCAGCACCTTCTTGGCCTTGCCGGCCACGTTCCGGGCCAGGTGGCCGACCTCGCGGGCGTAGCCGGCGAGCAGCTCGGCGGACAGGTGCGCCTTGGCGTAGGTGTCCTGCCGCGGGTCGCTGGCGGCCACGCCGTCGGCGACCAGCGGGTCGAGGTCCAGCACGACCAGCGCCGGGTGCCGCTCGGTCAGCCGCAGCAGGGCGGCGTTGCCGTCCCGCCAGGTCGCGCCGAGCCGGGCCCGGGAGCCGTGGTCGATCAGCTGGCCGGTGAGCCGGCGCGGCAGCGGCAGCGTGTTCAGCACCAGCACGCCGCGGGCGGTGGCCGCGAACCGGCCGGCCAGCCCGTCCAGCAGCGCCAGCTTCGCGGCGAAGACCCGATCGACGTCGTCCGGGCCCCACGGCGTGGGCAGCTCGTCGGCGATCACGGCCGGGTCGAGCACGCAGAGCGCGAGGTCCGGGTCGGCGGCGTAGAGCGCACTGTCCGGGTCGCCCAGCTCGAAGACGTAGGAGTCGAAGTCGGTCAGGGCCGGGCGCAGCAGCAGGCCGTGCCGGGCCAGCTCGGCGGTGAGTGGCCCGGTGAGCATCGACAGCGTGCCGTGCCCGGTCACCGCCACGGTCAGCGCCGGGGTGTCCGGATGCGCGCGCAGCACGTCGGCCGGGTCCAGCCGGGCCAGCAGCTGGCCGGCCCGGGTCAGGTCGGCGCCGGTGAGGCCGGTGAGCAGCCCGGCCACCGCCGGGTAGTCCGCGGCCAGCCGGCCGGCCCGGTGCAGCTCCTGGACCGTCCCGGCCGGCGCCCCGGTTGCGGGCTCGGCCGCGGGCTCGGTTCCGGCTCCGGGGCGGACGTCCGGCCCGGCCCCGGGCGGTCCGGCCGGCCGGGCGCCGGTTGCCGGCGGGGCGGTGGTGGGGGGCATCGGATCAGACCCGTTCCAGGCCGAAGGCCGCCTTGATCCACTTGCTGGACTCGATCGACACGGCGACCGCCCGGTCGCCGGCGGTCATCCGCGGCAGCAGCCGCTCCAGCTGGAAGAACGGCAGCGCGTTGCCGTTGTTGCCGGTCTCCCGGACACAGCTGACCTCCTGCGCGCCCGGCAGGTTCAGGTCCGCCACGATCCGGTCGGTCATCCGGCCGGACAGCTGCGGCGGCAGCACGTAGTCGACGTCGGTGTCCAGCCAGTCCAGCCCGTCCAGTAGCTCCTGCAGGGCCTCGGCGGCCATCTTCGGCACCGATTCCTCGATCGCCTTGTAGTCCTCGACCGCGGCCGGTCGGTCCGAGGTCTGCTCGGCCTTGCCGAACCACTCGATCATCTGCCCGGGCGGCCGGTTCAGCCCGGTCAGCCGGACGAACACCCGGCGCAGCACGGCCAGCGCGCCGGCCGGCTCGGCCCGCAGCAGTACCGCGCCGGCGCCGTCCCCGAACAGCACCGTGTTCACCTGCTCGCCGGGCGGCAGCTTGGCCAGGTCGACGGTCAGGTCGGCGTGCTTGGCGCACGAGTCGGCGCCGAGCACCAGCGCGGTCCGGTGCCGGCCGGCCAGCAGCAGCTGGCAGGCCACGTCCAGGGCCTGCATCGCCCCGGTGCAGCCGGACTGCAGCTGGAAAGCCGGCACCCCGTCGATGCCGAGCCGGTCGGCCACCATGTTCACGGTCGCCGGCATCAGCATGTCCGGCGAGGACGTCGCCATGACGACCAGGTCCACATCGGACGGTCCGACACCGGCCGCGGTCAGCGCCCGCTCGCCGGCCAGGGTGCCCAGATCGGCCAGCGTGTGCCGGCGCTCGCCGGTCTCCAGGTCGACCGCCAGGTGCCGGGAGCCGGTGCCGATGAACGTCTCGACCCACTGCTCCCAGACCCGCGGCATGCCGAACTTGCGGGCCAGCTGCGCGGTGCTCACCGGCGGGCCGGGGAGCGCGGTGCCGACCGAACGGACGTGGATCTCGGTAGTTACCACCCGCTCAGCGTGCGCAGCGTGGCTAAAGGCCGTCTTGCCCGCCGCTGATGCCGCTGCTGGGCCCGCGCCCGGCCCCGTCCAGGGCCGCGGGCTGGGCCCCCAGCCGGCCACCAGTATGCCCCCAGCGCCGGCGCGCAGGCTTGGCTGCGAGCCGCGGTCCGGGCTCCGGGGCTCCCAGCAAACTCCCAGGTTCTGTCAGGGGACGTTGAAAACCGTGCGCCAGGCTTGGGACAACATCGCGCCGCCGACCCGCCGGCGCTGCCCCGACCGAAAGGTGCTGTTCCGATGATCGAGGCGAGTGCGCTGACCAAGCGCTACGGCGACGTCACGGCCGTGGACGACCTCACCTTCAGCATCCGGCCCGGTGTGGTCACCGGCTTCCTGGGCCCGAACGGGGCCGGCAAGACCACCACGATGAAGATGATCCTGGGCCTGGCCGCGCCGACCGCCGGCACGGTGACCGTCGGCGGCCGCCGCTACCTGGACCTGCCCGCCCCGATGCGGCACGTCGGCACGCTGCTGGACGCCCGCGCCGTCCCGGCCAGCCGCAGCGCCACGGCGCACCTGCTCAGCCTGGCCCAGAGCAACGGCATCCACCGGCGCCGGGTCGGTGAGGTGCTCGGCCAGGTCGGCCTGGAGAAGGCGGCCCGGCGCCAGGTCGGCACGTTCTCGCTCGGCATGGCGCAGCGCCTCGGCCTCGCCGCCGCCCTGCTCGGTGACCCTGAGGTGCTGATGCTGGACGAGCCGATCAACGGCCTGGACCCGGAGGGCATCGTCTGGATCCGGACCTTCCTGCGCAAGCTCGCTGACGAGGGCCGGACCGTGTTCGTCTCCAGCCACCTGATGGCCGAGATGGCGCTCACCGCCGACCACCTGGTGATCGTCGGCCGCGGCCGGTTGATCCGGGACACCAGCGTGGCCGAGTTCGTCCGCACCAGCGGGCTGCACTCGGTGCACGTGCGCACGCCGGACCCGGATCGGCTGGTGCCCGCGCTCGAGGCCGCCGGGGCGGTGGTCGCGGCCGTGCCGGCCGCCGATTCGACCGACGACGGGACCGCGCTGACCGTGACCGGGCTGCAGAGCGCCGCGATCGGCCGGCTGGCCGCCAGCGCCGGCGCGGTGCTGTACGAGCTGATCGGGCGGCAGCCGTCGCTGGAGGAAGCCTTCATGAAGTTGACCCGGCACAGCGTCGAGTACACGGCCACCGAGGGAGGCACCGAATGACCGCGACGGTAACCGCTGTGTCCACTGTGGAGGATGCGGTCCCGGACCGTCCACAGCGGACAGCCGAGGCGGCCGCCACGTTCTTCGACGCGGTCCGGTCCGAGTGGACGAAGCTGCGCTCGATCCGGTCGGTGCGCTTCATCCTGCTCGCCACCGTGGTGTACGGGATCGGCTTCGGCGCCGGCATCAGCTACGCGTTCGGCCGCGACTACGGCACCCTGGACGCCGCCGGCAAGGCCGCGTTCGACCCGACCGCGATCAGCCTGAACAGCTACGCGCTGGCCCAGCTCGGTATCGCCGCGATGGGCGCGATCCTGATCACGGTGGAGTACGCGACCGGCGGCATCCAGGCGGTGCTCACCGCGGTGCCGCGGCGGTCCCGGGTGCTGGCGGCCAAGTCGACGGTGTGCGCGCTGGTCGCGCTGCCGGTGGGCACGCTGATCGGGTTCGGCGCGTTCCTGCTCGGCCAGGCCGTGCTGGCCCAGCAGGGCGCCCCGCACGTCACCCTGGGCAGCCCGGACGCGCTGCGCGCGGTCTTCGGTGACGCGCTCTACCTGACCGCGGTCGGTGTGCTCGGCGTCGCCGTCGGCACCCTGGTCCGGTCCACCGCCGGCGCGGTCACCCTGCTGGCCGCGGTGATGCTGATCATCCCGACCATCAGCCGGCCGCTGCCGGACGCCGTCGCGCACCTGCTGATGAAGTTCTGGCCGGCCAACGCCGGCTCCCAGTTGATGGCCACGCAGCACGACCCGGCCACCGCCCTGGGCGCCTGGCCCGGCTTCGCCGTCCTCGCCGGGTTCGTCGCCGTCGTGGTCGGCCTGGCGTTCCGCGTCTTCCGGACCCGCGATGTCTGAGCGGACCGCCGCGCGGGCGGTGCGGTGGTGGCGGGATGCGGGCGCGGCCGCCGGCGCGGTCGGCGCGGCGCTGCTGGCGATGATCGGGGTGGCCGCGGCCGGGCTGGCGCTGGCCGGCGCCGGGGCGGCCGGTTCGGTGCGGTCGCTGACCGCGGCGGTGGTGGTGCTGGCGTCCGGCGGGCCGGTGCACGTCTCGCTCGACGCGCCGGGTGGCGCCGCGATCCCGGTGTCGGTCACCGGGGTGGTGCACGTGCTGCCGCTCGGGGTCACCGGGGTCGGGGTGCTCGCGTTCGGGCTGGCGCTGTTGCTGCCGCTGCGCCGCCGGCCGCTGCCGGCGCGCCGGCTGGCGATCCGGTTGGCGGCCGCGGTGGCGCTGTTCCCGGCCCTGCTCGGGCTGGTCAGCCTGGCCGGGCACGGGCGGCTGGCACTGTCGATCAACCCGGCGGCGGCCGGTGCCGGCGCGGGCGGCTTGCCCGGCGGATTCCCGGGCGGCCTGCCCGGGAACGGGCTGCCTGGTGGTTTTCCGGGCGGCCTGCCCGGGCTGCCCGGCGGGTTGCCGGGGGGCTTCCCCGGTGCCGGCGGGTTTCCCGGCCTGCCGGGTGCGGTTCCGGGGCTGCCGACCGGCGCCAGCGGTCCGACCGGTCTGAACTTCCAGGCCGGGCACTGGTCGGCGGTGCTGGCCGGGCTGGGCTGGGTGCTCGCCGCGCTCCTGCTGTGCTGGCTGGTGGCGCGCCGGCTGCTGCTGCCGGCCGGTGCGGCGGCGCGGCGGCGGGCAGGCGGGCGTGCGGCCGGGGCCGCCTGGGCGGTCCGGACCGTGCTCGCCGCGGCGGTGGCGCTGGCCGCGGTGGGCGGGTTGATCGCCGCGGTGGCCGCGCCGAGCCCGGGCAAGGCGCTCGGCGGGGTGCTGCTCGCCGCGCCGAACGTGGTGTTCGTCGCGATCACCCGCGCGCTCGGGGTGCCCTGGCACAGCTCGGTGTCCGGGGCGATCGGCGCCAACCTGCGGGACCGGCCGGACGCGCTGCCCGGTACCGGCGCGATCGCCGGGCTGCCCAGCCCGCACGCGCCCGGCTGGGTGCTGCCGGTGCTCGGCGCGGTGCTGCTGCTCGCCTGCGGGCTGCTCACCGCCGCCCGTACCCCGACCGGTCCGGCGGCGCCCGGCTGGTCCGGCCGGCTGCGCGCGGCGGCGGTGCCGGCGGCCTGGCTGGCGCTGGTGCTCGGTGCGACGCTGCCGGTGCTGACCGCGCTGGCCGGCTTCGCGGTCTCGGCGACCGCGTCCGTGTTCGGCCGCGGCGTCCCGGTCGCCGATCTGGGATTCGCCGGCAACGCGCTGGTTGCGGCCCCGCTCGGGCTCTCCCTCGGCGCGGCCGCCGGTTTCGCCGGGGCCCTGCTGCTGGCCGCGGTCCGGGACCGCCGCGGCCGCGCCGGCAACGTCCCCGCCGCCCCCGCGGTGGCCGCCGGTCGGCCGGTGGTGATGGCTGGGGGCGAGTCCGGGTACCTAAGCTGACTCGAACGGGGACGGAGCGAGGCGATGGTCGGGTGGGAGCCCATGGGTGGCGCGAACCTGCTGGTGGTGGACGACGAGCCGACCATGCGGGAGTTGCTCTCGGCCAGCCTGCGGTTCGCCGGGTTCGAGGTGGCCGCCGCGGCGACCGGCGCGGAGGCGCTGGCCGCGGTGGCCACCGCGCTGCCCGACCTGATCGTGCTGGACATCATGCTGCCGGACATGGACGGCCTGGAGGTGGTCCGCCGGCTGCGCCAGCGGGTCCGGCCGGGCCAGGTGCCGGTGCTGTTCCTGACCGCCCGCGACACCACCCAGGACAAGGTGGACGGGCTCAGCGCGGGCGGCGACGACTACGTCACCAAGCCGTTCAGCGTCGAGGAGCTGATCGCCCGGATCCGGGCGGTGCTGCGCCGGGCCGGCAACCCGGCCGGCCGCCCGCTGCTCACCGTCGGCGACCTGGAGCTGGACCCGGAGGGGTACCGGGTGACGCTCGCCGGGCAGCCGGTCACGCTGTCCCGGACCGAGTTCCGGCTGCTGCACTGCCTGATGGAGAACGAGGGCCGGGTGCTGTCTCGCAACCAGATCCTCGACCACGTCTGGCAGTTCGACTTCGGCGGCGACTCCAGCATCGTCGAGTCCTACATCAGCTACCTGCGGCGCAAGGTGGACACCGGCGAGCCGAAGCTGATCCAGACCGTCCGCGGCGTCGGCTACGTGCTGCGCCGGCCGCGCCGGTGAGGTCGGGCCGGTGAGGTCGGGCCGGGTGCATCCGCTGCGCCGGATGTCGCTGCGCGGCCGGCTGCTGCTGGCCAGCGTGCTGCTGCTGGTGACCGGCCTGGCGGCCACCAGCTACCTGCTGGTCAACCTGCTGCGCGGCCACCTGGTGACCCGGGTGGACGACCAGATCCGGCCGATCGCGACGGTGATCGCGCGGATCCCTGAGCTCAGCGTCCCGGCCGGCGGCGCGGGGCTGCCCGGCATGGCCCGGCTCGACCTGGTCAGCGATACGTACGTCGGCTACCTCGGCGCGGACGGCCGGATCCTGCGCACCCAGCGCACCGCCGGCCGGGAGAGCACCCCCGGGCCGGACCTGCCCCGGCTGGACCCGGCCGCGGTCGCGGCCCACGGTGGTCGGCCGTTCACCGTGCCCGGCCAGGCCGGCACGTCCGCCTGGCGGATGGTCGTTCTCCCGTACCGGCCCGGCGAGAGCCTCGGGACGGGCGCGATCCCACCGCCGGGTGGCGGTCCGGGGGCCGGCGCCAGCCCGGGGCCGGGCGGCAGCGCCGGGGGCGGCGGCAGCGTGGTGGTCGGGGCGTCGCTGAACGAGGTGGACTCGACCGTCGGGCAGCTGCGCGACAGCTGCGTGGTGATCGGGCTGGCGGTCACCGCGCTGCTGGCCGGGGTCGGCTGGGTCGCGGTGCAGGCCGGGCTGCGGCCGCTGCGCACGATCGAGCAGACCGCCGCGGCGGTGGCCGCCGGCGACCTGACCCGGCGGATCCCGCCGCTGACCGCGCCGCGCAGCGAGGTCGGCCGGCTGTCCGCGGCGATCAACGGCATGCTCGGCCAGATCGAGGCCGGCTTCGCCGCCCGGGACGCGGCCGAGGCCCGGATGCGCCGGTTCGTCGCCGACGCCAGCCACGAGCTGCGCACCCCGCTGGCCGGGATCCGCGGCTTCGCCGAGCTGCACCGGATGGCCGGGAGTCGACCGACCGGCGGCGACGCCGGCGATGGGGTCCGCGACCCGGGCTCCGGGCGGGCCGACTTCGACCGGGCTGACTCCGACCGGGCCGATATCGAGCGGGCCGATATCGAGCGGGCGGACTCCGGGCGGGCCGACTCCGGGCGGGCCGACTCCGGGCGGGCCGACTCCGGGCGGGCCGACTCCGAGCGGGCCGATATCGAGCGGGCGGAGACCGACCGGAGCATGCAGCGGATCGAGACCGAGGCGGTGCGGCTCTCCGGGCTGGTCGAGGACCTGCTGCTGCTGGCCCAGCTGGACGAGCAGGCCAGCGCGACCGGAACACCGCTGCAGCGGGCCCCGATGGACCTGCGCACGCTGGCCGCCGACGCGTTGCACGACCTGCGCGCGCTGGACCCGACCCGCCCGGTCGAGTTCGTCGGCCCGGACGGCGGCCCGCCCGGCGACGCCCCGGTGCTCGGCGACGAGGCCCGGCTGCGCCAGGTCGTCACCAACCTGGTCGGCAACGCGGTCACCCACACCGAGCCGGGCACGCCGACCCGGATCGTCACCGGCACCAGCGGCGCCGAGGCGTTCCTCGGGATCGAGGATTCCGGCCCGGGCCTGACCAGCGAGCAGGCCGACCGGGTCTTCGAGCGCTTCTACCGGGCCGACCGGTCCCGCAGCCGGCAGACCGGCGGCGGCGGTCTGGGCCTGGCGATCGCGGCCTCCCTGGTCGCCGCGCACGGCGGCCGGATGGAGCTGCGCACGGCCCCCGGCCAGGGCGCCGCCTTCCGGGTCCTGCTCCCGCTGCTCGACCACCGCACGGCGTAGCCGACCCCGGACGTGGCCGGCCGGATCCGGCCACGTCCGGCCGGGCTCCCCGGCCGGCCCTGGACGGGCCCCGGCTGGGCTCCCCGGCCGGGCCAGGGGTGAGCTCGCGGTCCGGGCCGGGGAACTCGGCACAGCTCCCCGGCCGGACCGCGAACTGGAGCCCGGCCCGCGCCCGGGGGGCAGGGCGCGGGACGGGGGTTCGGGGCGGCCTGACCGGCCGGGGCCGGCGGGCGGTCGGCGGTGGCCCGGTCAGGCAGCAGGTGGGTCCGGCCGCCGGCTCAGGCGGCCGGGCCGAACCAGGTGCCGAGGGCCTCGGTCAGGGCGGCGCGGCCGTCGGCGCCGACCCAGGCGACGAAGCCGTCCGGGCGCAGCAGCAGGGCGGTGGCGTCGATCTCCGCGGTCGGCTCGGCGGCGACGGTGTCGACCCGGTCGGTCCAGCCGGTGGCGTCCGGCTTGGTGCTGCCGCCGCTGAGGTCGAGCAGGACGCCGCGGCCGCGGTGCAGCAGCTCGGCGACCGTACTGGCACCGTCCACTGTGGTCAGTGGGACGGCCGCGAGCCGCCGGCCGAGCAGCGGGTGCGGGTCGGCCAGGTCCGGGCGGACCGAGTAGCGGACGTCCAGGCCGCCGACCAGCTTGACCAGGTGCTCGTTCACCGCGTCGAGCTCGATCAGCTCGTTGAACAGGTCGCGCAGCGGGCTGACCCGGTCCATCGGGTACATCAGCGCGGACTGCGCGCGGGTGGTCGCGCAGGCCCGGGCGCCGACCGGGCGCCGCTCGGTCTCGTACGTGTCGAGCAGGCCGTCCGGGGCGGTGCCGCGTACGGTCGCGGCCAGCTTCCAGCCCAGGTTCACCGCGTCCTCGATGCCGGTGCTCAGCGCCTGGCCGCCGAGCGGGAAGTGCACGTGCGCGGCGTCGCCGGCCAGCAGCACCCGCCGGTCCCGGTAGCGGTCGGCCAGCCGGGTGGCGTTGTTCCAGCGGGCCAGCCAGCGCGGCTCGCCGCCGTCCAGCGGCTCGCCGGTCAGCCGCAGTACCGCCTCGCGCAGCTCGGCCATGGTGACCGGGGCGTCCGGGTCGGCCGGGCTGCGGTCGAACTCGCCGGTCGAGATCCGGATCACCAGCGGCCCGGCCGGCGCGGCGGCGTACAGCCCACCGCCCAGCATCTGCGCGCCCAGCTTCTGCAGCAGGCCGTCGGTCGGCTGCACGGACAGGTCGCCGACGAGGCCGTGGAACGGCAGCTCGGTGCCCGGGAACGGGATCCCGGCCAGCTCCCGGACGGTGCTCGCCGGGCCGTCGCAGCCGACCAGGTAGCTGGTGCGCAGCCGGTGGCCGCCGGTGCCGGTCTCGACGTCGACGGCGACGCCGATCCCGTCCTGCTCGACGTTGACCACCCGGTGCCCGCGCCGCACGTCCACGCCGAGTTTGATCGCCTGCTCCTCCAGCCGCTGCTCGAGCGCGGACTGCGGGAGCAGGAAGGTGTTCTCGTGCCGTTCGGTCAGCCGGGCCGGGTCCAGCCAGAGCTGGGCCAGGTGGGCGCGCGGCCAGGACATGCCGTACGGCCGGAGCGCGTCCATCAGCCCGCGCTGGGTCAGCAGTTCCACCACGCCGGCGTTGATCGCCATCCCGCGGGACTGCCCGGTCGGTTCCGGCTGCCGTTCCAGGACGATCGTCTCGACGTCGGCCAGGGCCAGCTCGCAGGCGAGCATCAGGCCGACCGGGCCGGCGCCGACGACGGTGACAGTGCGACTCATGACAGGTTCCCTTCGATATCAGGCGGTCGGGGTGGGGCCCGAGCCGGCCAGCTCGCCCTGCAGGTGCTCGGCGAGCGCGCGGGCGGTGGCGTGGTCGTAGATGGCGACGAGCGGCAGTTCCACTCCGGACGCCTGCATCAGGTTGCTGAGCTCGAGCGCGGCGTAGGAGGAGAAGCCGAGGTCGAGGAAGTTCGCGTCCACGTCGAGGTCGGCCGGGGTGGCGTAGCCGAGCACGGTGGCCGCGTGGGTGCGGATCAGGTCGAGCAGGATGCCGACCCGCTCGGCTTCGGACGCGCCGGCGAGGCGGTCGTTCACCGGCTCGGTGGCCGGCTCGTCCGCCCGCGCGGCGGTCGGGTCGAAGAAGACCTGGGCCGCCGGCAGTTCGGCGAAGATCCGGCCCCGGCCGGCCTCGACCAGCCCGGGCAGCAGCCGGTCGAACTCGATGTCGGTGACGGCGACGTGCGCGGACCCGGCGGACACCGCGCGGCGCAGCGCCTCGGTCGCCGGCCCGGCCGCGGTCGGCCGCAGCCCCCACTCGCGCAGCCGCTCCGCCAGCGGCCCGGCCGGACCGTCCACTCTGGACTCGGCTGGCGCGTCAGAGCCCACCGTGGCGAATGGGCCGCAGGCGACGGCCAGCGCGGGCAGCCCGGCCGCCCGGCGCTGCTGGGTCAGCGCGTCCAGCACGGCGTGCCGGACCGCGCGGCTGCCCAGGCCCGGGCCGCCGACCAGGCCGGCGATGGAGGAGAACACCACGAACGCGGCCGGGGCCAGCTCGCGGGTCAGCTGGTCCAGGTTGCCGGCGGCGGCCAGGAACGCGTCCAGCCCGATGTCCGGGCCGCCGTCCTCGACCGCCACGTGCACGACCGCGGTCAGCGGGTGCGGCTCCGGGACGCCGGCCAGCAGGCCGGCCAGCGCGTCCCGGTCGGCCGGGTCGCAGTCGGCGATGGTGACCTCGGCGCCGGCCCCGGCCAGCTCGCCGGCCAGCTTCGCGGCCTGCGGGTCGTCCGCGCCGCCGGGCCAGGCCAGCAGCAGGTGGTCGGCGCCGTGCCGGGCCAGCCAGCGGGCGACGTCCCGGCCGAGCGCGGTGGCGCAGCCGGTGACCAGCGCGGTGCCGGCCGGCGTCCAGCCGTCGTGCTGGCCGGGCCGGGCCGGGATCAACCGGCGGGCCTGCGCGCCGCCGGACCGGATCGCGACCTGGTCCTCGCCACTGCCGCCGGTGAGCACGGCGGCCAGCCAGCGCCGGGTGCCGTCGTCCGGGTCGGCGGGCAGGTCGACCAGGCCGATCCAGCGCTGCCGTTCCGCGGCCAGCGCCTGCCCCAGCCCCCAGATGCCGGCCTGTTCGGGGCTGGTCACCGGATCGTCCGGGCCGACCGAGACCGCGCCCCGGGTGACCAGCCAGAGCGGCGCCGCCAGGCCGGCGTCGTCCAGCGCGCCAACCAGATCCACAGTGGACACCGTCCCGGCCGCGACCAGCGACGCCGCGGCCGGGGCGGCCATCGGCGCCGTCGCGGCCGTGGCGCCCGGCCCGGTCAGGGCGAGCAGCGAGAGCACGCCGCGCACCGGGGCACCGGACGACTGCCCGCCGACCGCGGCCCGCAGCAGCTCGGTGACCTGCTGCCGCCCGGCGCCGGTGGGGATCTCGACGGTGAGCGCGGTTCCGGGCCGGTCAGCCAGGGCGGCCGCGCAGCCGGCGACCAGGTCGGCCGCACCGGCTTCGGGGGCGACCAGCAGCCAGCTGCCATCCACCGCGGCCGCCGGGCCGGCCGCGGCCGGCCGACTGACTGCGGTCGGGCCGGCCGTGCTGCCGGTGAGCGGGCGCCAGCCAACCCGGTAGTGCCAGCGGTGCTGGCGGCGCCAGGCCGACAGCACCGGCAGGACCGCGTTCAGCGCATCCTGCTCCTGGTCGGTGGTCCACAGCGCACTGGCCAGCGAGCTGAGGTCGCCCTGCTCGACGGCGGCCCAGAACCGGGCCTCGTCCGAGGCCTCGGCGTTGTTGCTGGCGGCCGGCGGAGCGTCCAGCCAGTACCGCTGGTGCTGGAAGGCGTACGTGGGCAGGTCGGCGGGAGCGGGCGCGGCGTGGCCGAGCACCGCGGGCCAGTGCGGGACGTGCCCGGTGGTGTGCAGGGTGGTCGCGGCGGTCAGCGCGGCGCGCAGTTCCGGCCGGCGCGGGTTGAGGATGTGCACGAGCACCGCGTCGGCGTGGTCGCCGGCGGCCAGCGTGGTCTGGGTCAGCGTGCTGAGCGTGGTGTCCGGCCCGATCTCCAGGTACGTGGTGACGCCGAGGTCGTG
The DNA here is from genome assembly GCA_963714145.1 of uncultured Actinomycetota bacterium. Lineage (GTDB taxonomy): Bacteria > Actinomycetota > Actinomycetes > Mycobacteriales > CADCTP01 > JBBWZH01. Next base: position 8,766,063 of record OY970235.1, read on the forward strand.
CAGGGTGGTCGCGGTCTGGCCCCAGCGCACCGCCCGGCGGATGTGCTGGGCCCAGTAGGCCGCGGTGACGAGCTGGTCGCCGGTGGCGGGTCGGCCGGTGAGGTTGGAGATGACCGGGACGGTGGGCGGCTGGTAGTCGAGGCCGGCCGCGGCGGCGGTGAAGTCGGCCAGGATCGGGTCCATGTGCGGCGAGTGGAAGGCGTGCGAGACGGTGAGCTTGCGGGTCTTCACCCCGCGGTCGGCCCAGTGCGCGGCGACCTCCTCGGCCGCGGCGGCGTCCCCGGAGATGACTGTCGCTTGTGGAGTGTTGACCGCGGCGATGGTCACCCCGGCCGGCAGGGTCGGCTCGACCTGGTCGGCCGGGGCGTGAATGGTGATCATTGCACCGCCGGGGGGCAGGGTGCCCATCAGCTTCGCCCGGGCCGCCACCAGCGCGGCGGCGTCCTGGAGGGTCAGCACCCCGGCGGCGTGCGCGGCGACCAGTTCGCCGATGGAGTGGCCGGCCAGGTAGTCGGGCTTGATCTGCCAGGAGGTGACCAGCCGGAGCAGCGCGGTCTCCAGCGCGAACAGGCTGGTCTGGGTGTAGAGGGTCTGGTTCAGCAGCAGCGATTCGTCGCTGTGCGCCGGCGCGAACATGACCTCGCGCAGCGGCAGTTCCAGGTGCGGGTCGAGCAGTGCGCAGGCCTCGTCCAGGGCGGTGGCGAAGACCGGGTAGGTCTCGTACAGCTGGCGGCCCATGCCGGCGCGCTGCGAGCCCTGCCCGGTGAACAGGAACGCGACCTTGCCCGGCCGCGGGTTGCCGCGGACCAGGGTCGGCGCCGGCTCGCCCTTGGTCAGCGCGCGCAGGCCGGCCAGCAGCGCGTCCCGGCTGTCGGCGACCACGCCGGCCCGGTGCGCGTGGTGGGTCCGGCCGGTGGCCAGCGCGTACCCGATGTCGGCCGGGTCCAGTTCGGGGTGGGCGGCGGCGTGGTCGGCCAGCCGGGCGGCCTGCTCGCGCAGGGCCGGCTCGGTCTTGGCCGAGACCACCCAGGCGTGCGTCCCGGGCCGGGGGCCGGCCGCGGTCGGTGTGTCGGCCGCGGGCGGGTCTTCCAGGATGACGTGGGCGTTGGTGCCGCTGATGCCGAAGGACGAGACGCCGGCCCGGCGCGGGTTGCCGTCCGGTGCCCAGTCGACCGGCTGGGTTAGCAGGCTGACCGCGCCGGCCGTCCAGTCCACGTGCCGGCTGGGCGCGTCCACATGCAACGTCCGGGGCAGGACGCCGTGCCGCATCGCCATCACCATCTTGATCACGCCGGCCACCCCGGCCGCGGCCTGGGTGTGGCCGAGGTTCGACTTGACCGATCCGATCCACAGTGGATCGTCGGCGGGCCGGCCCTGGCCGTAGGTCGCCAGCAGCGCCTGCGCCTCGATCGGGTCGCCCAGCGTGGTCCCGGTGCCGTGCGCCTCGACAGCGTCCACATCGGACGGTGACAGCCGGGCCATGGCCAGCGCCTGGCGGATCAGCCGTTCCTGGGACGGGCCGTTCGGCGCGGTCAGGCCGTTGCTGGCACCGTCCTGGTTGACCGCCGAGCCGCGGATCACGCCGAGCACCCGGTGCCCGAGCCGCTGCGCGTCGGACAGCCGCTCCAGCAGCAGCATCCCGACCCCCTCGCCCCAGCCGGTGCCGTCGGCGGCGTCCGCGAACGACTTGCACCGGCCGTCCGGGGCCAGCCCGCGCTGCCGGCTGAACTCGATGAACACGGTCGGGGTGGACATCACGGTGACCCCGCCGGCCAGGGCCAGCCCGCAGTCGCCCTGCCGCAGCGCCTCGGCCGCCAGGTGCATCGCCACCAGCGAGGACGAGCAGGCGGTGTCGATGCTGACCGCCGGGCCCTCCAGGCCGAACGTGTAGGCCACCCGGCCGGATGCGATGCTGCCCGCGCTGCCATTGCCGAGGTAGCCCTCGAAGCCGTCCGGCACCTGGTTCATCAGGCGCGCGCCGTAGTCGTTGTACATGACGCCGGCGAACACGCCGGTCTTGCTGCCGCGCAGGGTGGCCGGGTCGATGCCGGCCCGCTCGAAGACCTCCCAGGACGTCTCCAGCAGCAGCCGCTGCTGCGGGTCGATCGCCAGCGCTTCCCGGGGCGAGATGCCGAAGAAGCCGGCGTCGAACTGGTCGGCGTCGTAGAGGAAGCCGCCGTGCCGGGTGTAGATCTTCCCGGTCCGGTCCGGGTCCGGGTCGTAGAGGTCCTCGGCGGACCAGCCCCGGGTCGCCGGGAACGCCGAGACGGCGTCCCGGCCCTCGTGCACCAGCTGCCACAGGTCCTCGGGTGAGCGCACCCCGCCCGGGTAACGGCAGGCCATCCCGACGATCGCCACCGGCTCGTGCCGCTCGTCCTCGGCGTCCTGCAGGCGCTGCCGGGTCTTGTGCAGGTCGGCAGTGACCCACTTCAGGTAGTCGACGAGCTTCTCTTCCTTGCTCACTTCGCATCAACCCTCTCGCCGGGGCCGGGCAGCGCTCCGGTTGTACTCATGTGCGGCCGAGTTCCCTGTCGATGAAGTCGAAGATCTCGTCGGCGGACGCCGCCTGGATCTTGTCCGCGATGCCGTCGTCGGCCTCGTCGCCGTCCTCGTTCCACTTCGCCAGCAGGGCGGTCAGCCGCGCTGTCACCGCGGCCCGGCCGCCGTCCGCCGCCGGGACGGTGGCCAGCGTCGCCTCCAGCCGGTCCAGCTCGGCCAGCACCGACCCGCCGCCGGCGCCGGCGCCGGCGCCGGCCGGAGCCAGCCGCTCGGTCAGCGTCGCGGCCAACGCGGCGGCGGTCGGGTAGTCGAACACGAGCGTCGCCGGCAGCCGCAGGTCGGCCGCGGTGGCCAGCCGGTTGCGCAGTTCCACCGCGGTCAGCGAGTCGAAGCCGAGATCCTTGAACGGCCGCTCCGGGTCGACCGCGTCGGCACCGGCGTGCCCGAGTACGGCCGCGATGTGCGACCGGACCACGTCCAGCACCAGCTGGTCCCGCTCCGGCCCGGCCAGCCCGGCGAGCCGGTCGGCCAGCCGCTCCCCGTCGGCGCGGGCCCGCCGTGCCGGGGCGCGGACCAGGTCGCGCAGGATCGCCGGCAACAGGCCGGCCTCGGCCTGCGCGCGCAGCGCCGCCGGCTCCAGCAGCGCGGTCACCAGCGCCGGCCGGTCCACTGTGGACAACGCGGTGTCGAACAGGTCGAGCGCCTGCCCGGTCGGCAGCGGCGCCAGGCCGGCCCGGCCGATCCGGCTGCTGTCGGCTGCCGCCAGCCCGCCGGTCAGGCCGCTGGCCTGCTCCCACAGGCCCCAGGCCAGCGACGTCGCCGGCAGCCCGCGGGCGTGCCGGTGCTGCGCGAGCGCGTCCAGGAAGGCGTTGGCGGCGGCGTAGTTCGCCTGGCCCGGCCCGCCCAGGGTGCCGGTGGTCGACGAGAACAGCACGAACGCGCGCAGCCCCAGACCCTCGGTGGCGCGGTGCAGGTGCCAGGCGGCGTCCACCTTCGGCCGCAGCACGGCGGCCAGCCGGTCCGGGGTGAGCGCCGCGACCGTGCCGTCGGCCAGTACCCCGGCGGCGTGCACCACGGCGGTGAGCGGGTTGGTCGCCGGCACCTGGGCCAGCAGTCCGGCCAGCGCGGCCGGGTCGGCGGTGTCGCAGCCGGCCACCGTGACCGTGGCGCCGGCCGCCGCCAGTTCGGCCCGCAGTTCGGCCGCGCCGGGGGTGTCCGGGCCGCGCCGGCTGACCAGCAGCAGGTGTCGCACGCCGTGCTGGCTGACCAGCCGCCGGGCCACCAGGCCGCCGAGGGTGCCGGTGCCGCCGGTGATGAGCACGGTGCCGTCCGGATCGAACTGCCCGGCACTGCCGGCGAACGCGCCGGTCGGGCCGGACGGGCCGGACGGGCCCGTGGTCGGGCTGGCCGGGCGGGTCGGCGCGGTGGTCCGGGCGAGCCGGGGAACACGGGCCGAGCCGGCCCGCACCGCGAGTTGCGGTTCGCCGGTGACCGCGGCCGCGAGGGCGGCCCGGGCGGACTCCCCGGTGCCGTCGAGGTCGAGCAGGACGAGGCGGTCCGGCTCCTCCGCCTGCGCACTGCGGACCAGGCCCCAGACGGTGCCGGCGGCGGGATCGGACACCTGGTCGTCCGGGCCGGTGGCCACCGCACCCTCGGTGACGATGGCCAGCTTGGCCTCGGCGAGCCCGTCCGCGGCGAGCCAGTCCCGCACCAGGCCGAGGGTGTTCGCGGCGAGCGTGTGCGCCCGGACCGCGGCGTCGGTGTCGGCCGGCGCGGCCGGGCGGGCCAGCACCAGGTCGGGCGCCGGGGCGCCGGCGGCGACCGCGGTGGCCAGCGCGGCGACCGTCGGGTAGGCCGTGCCGTCCGCCGGCAGCGCGCCGGCCGGCGCCGGCAGGTCGGCGGCGGAGCCGATCAGCGCCCAGCTTGCCGGTCCGTCGCCGGTCGGCAGCTCCGTCCACTCGACGTGGTAGAGCCCGTCCTGGTACCGGGCGCCGAGCGCGGCAACCTGATCGGCCGGGATCGCCCGGACGGCCAGAAACGCCACCGAGGCGACCGGCCGGCCGGACCCGTCGGCCAGTTCCAGCCCGAAGCCGGTGCCGGCCGGGCCGTCCGCGCCGTCGGAGTCCACAGTGGACACCTTGACCCGCAGCCGGTCGGCGCCGGCGGCGTGCAGGGCGACCCCGGCCCAGGCGAACGGCAGCCGCACCTCGGCCGCGCCGTCGCCGTGCAGTTGGCTGTGCAGCGCGGTCGCGTGCAGCGCGGCGTCCAGCAGCGCCGGGTGGATGCCGAACCCGCCGGGCTCGGTGCCGGCCGGCAGGCTCACCTCGGCGTAGCTGTCCGGGCCGAGCCGCCAGGCCGCCTGCAGCCCCTGGAACAGCGGGCCGTACTCCAGCCCGATGTCGCTGAGCTGGTCGTAGAGGCCGGCCACCGGGATCGGCTCGGCCCCGGCCGGCGGCCAGGCGGTCAGGTCCGGCCGGTCCGCCCCGGCCGGCGGTACGGCCACCGGTCCGGCCAGCAGGCCGGTCGCGTGCGTGGTCCACCCGGTGTCCGGGCCGGCGCCGTCGGGTCGCGAGTGGACGGTGACCGGCCGGTGCCCGGCCCGGTCCGCCGGCTGCACGGTGACCTGCAGGTCGACCCGGTCGTCGGCGGCCAGCGTGAGCGGGGTGTGCAGGGTCAGCTCGGCCAGCCGGTCGGCGCCGACGTGGCCGGCCGCGTGCAGGGCCAGCTCGACGAACGCGGTACCGGGCAGCAGCACGGTGCCGTGCACCGCGTGCTCGGCCAGCCAGGGATGGGTGGGCAGCGAGATCCGGCCGGTGAACAGGTGCCCGCCGTCACCGGCCAGCGCGATCGCCGCGCCGAGCAGCGGGTGCTCGGCGCTGGTCTGGCCGAGACTGCCGGCGTCGGTGTCGGCCGGGGCCGGCAGCCAGTAGCTCTGCCGCTGGAACGGGTACGTGGGCAGCGCCACCCGGCCGGCTACCGGCCCGTACACCGTGGCCCAGTCGATCGGCACGCCGCGGGTGTGCGCCTGGCCGAGCGAGGTCAGGAACTCCCGCGGCCCGGCGGTGTTGCGGCGCAGCGAGCCGACGGTGCCGGCGGCCGCGCCGGCCGCTCCGGAGTCGTCCAGCGTCTGCTGGATCCCGACGGTGAGCACCGGGTGCGGGGAGATCTCCACGAACGTGCCGTGTCCACTCTGGACGAGGGCCTGGGTGGACTGCTCGAACTGAACGGTCTGGCGTAGGTTCTGGTACCAGTAGCCGGCGTCCAGCGCGGCGGTGTCCAGCGGCTCGCCGGTGACGGTCGAGTAGAACGCGATGTCCGCGCCGCGTGGCGTGACACCGGCCAGCACCCCGGCCAGGTGTTCGCGGACCGCCTCCATCTGCGGCGAGTGGGACGCGTAGTCCACCGGGATGCCGCGGGCCCGGACGCCGTCCGCGTCGCAGTCGAGCAGCAGCCCGGCCACCGCCTCCTGGTCGCCGGCCACCACGGTGGCGGACGGCCCGTTGATCGCGGCGATGGTGAGCCGGCCGGGCCAGCAGGCCAGCCGGCGCTCGACGTCCGCCGCCGGCAGCGCGACCGAGGCCATCGTGCCGGTGCCGGCGATGGCCGCGATGGCCTTGCTGCGCAGTGCCACGATCCGGGCGGCGTCCGCAAGCGACAGTCCACCTGCGACGCAGGCGGCCGCGATCTCACCCTGCGAGTGGCCGACCACCGAGTCGGGGTGCACGCCGACCGACCGCCAGAGCGCGGCCAGCGAGACCATCACCGCGAACAGCGCCGGCTGTACCACGTCGACCCGGTCCAGCCCGGGGGCGCCATCGGCGCCACGCAGCACGTCGACCAGCGACCAGTCCACGTGCGGGGCCAGCGCGTCGGCGCATTCGAGCAGCCGGTCCCGGAACACCGGGGACGAGTCGAGCAGGTCGACGGCCATGCCGTCCCACTGCGAGCCCTGGCCGGGGAAGACGAACACGGTCTTGCCGGGCTGGCCGGCGGTGCCGGTGACCAGGTTGGTGGCCTGGTCACCGGTGGCGAGGGTGGCGAGGGCGGCCTGGAACTCGGCCCGGTCCGCGCCGATCACGACGGCGCGGTGTTCCAACTGGGCCCGACCGGTGGCGAGCGCGTGGCCGGTCTCGATCAGCCCGGGGCCGCCGGCGGCCACCAGCTCGCGCAGGCGGTCGGCCTGGGCCCGGAGCGCGCCCTCGGTCTTCGCCGAGAGGGTCCAGAGCACCGGCGCCGGGGTGCCGGGCCCGGCCGGCTCCGCCGCCGGCTGGGCCGCCGGGATGGCCGGCTGGGCCGGCGGTTCGGCGGCTTCCAGCACGACGTGCGCGTTGGTGCCGCTGATCCCGAACGAGGAGACGGCGGCCCGCGGCGGGCGCTGCCGCTCCGGCCACGGCCGGGCCTCGGTCAGCAGTTCGACCGCGCCGGCGGTCCAGTCCACATGCGGGGTGGGTGCGCCGACGTGCAGGGTCTGTGGCAGTTGCCGGTGCCGCAGCGCCATCACCATCTTGATGATGCCGGCGACGCCGGCGGCGGCCTGGGTGTGCCCGATGTTGGACTTGATCGAGCCGAGCCAGAGTGGCTGGTCGGCCGCGCGGTCCTGCCCGTACGTGGCGAGCAGGGCCTGGGCCTCGATCGGGTCGCCGAGTGCGGTGCCGGTGCCGTGCGCCTCCACCGCGTCCACATCGGACGGTGCCAGGCCGGCGTTGGCCAGTGCCTGCCGGATGACACGCTGCTGGGCCGGCCCGTTCGGTGCGGTCAGGCCGTTGCTGGCGCCGTCCTGGTTGACCGCCGTGCCGCGGACCACGGCCAGCACCGGGTGCCCCCGCCGCTGCGCCTCGGACAGCCGCTCCAGCAGCAGGATGCCGGCGCCCTCGCCCCAGCCGGTGCCGTCCGCGTCGGCCGCGAACGCCTTGCACCGGCCGTCCGGGGCCAGCCCGCGCTGCCGGCTGAACTCGACGAAGATGCCGGGGGTGGCCATCACCGCCGCGCCGCCGGCCAGCGCCATGTCGCACTCGCCGTGGCGGACCGCCTGGCAGGCCAGGTGCAGCGCGACCAGCGAGGACGAGCAGGCGGTGTCCACCGTGATGGCCGGGCCCTGCAGGCCGAACGTGTAGGCGACCCGGCCGGAGGCGACGCTGGTGGTGGTGCCGGTCAGCATGAAGCCCTCGTAGCCGTCCGGCGCGCGGTGCGACCGGGTGCCGTACTTCTGGTCGCTGGCACCGATGAACACGCCGGCCGAGCTGCCGCGCAGCGAGGTCGGGTCGATGCCGGCGTTCTCGAACGCCTCCCAGGCGACCTCCAGCAGCAGCCGCTGCTGCGGGTCCATCGCGCCGGCCTCGCGTGGGCTGATGCCGAAGAACTCGGCGTCGAAGGCGTCCGCGGCGGCGAGGAAGCCGCCGTCGCGGGCGTACGTCTTGCCCGGCCGCGCCGGGTCGGGGTCATAGACGTCGTCGATGTTCCAGCCGCGACCGGCCGGGAACCCGCCGATCGCGTCGGTGCCGCCGGCGACCAGCCGCCACAGGTCGTCGGCCGAGGCCACCTCGCCCGGGTAGCGGCAGGCCATCGCCACGATCGCGATGGGCTCGTCGTCCCGACCGGCTGCGGTGCCGGCCGGGACGACGGTGGTCGACGCCGGGCTGGCCTCGACCAGCCCGGCCTGCAGCACCGCGGCCAGTTCGGTAGGGGTGGGGTGGTCGAACACGACGGTGGGGGAGAGGCGCAGGCCGGTCGCGGCGGTCAGCCGGTTGCGCAGCTCGACCGCGGTCAGCGAGTCGAACCCGAGGTCGCGGAACGGCCGCGCCGGGTCGATCAGCTCACCCGGGGCGTGCCCGAGCACCGCGCCGATGTGGGTCCGGACCAGGTCCAGCAGGATTCGCTGCCGCTCGGCCCCGGCCAACCCGGCCAGCCGCTCGACCAGCGCGGTCGCCCCGCCCGGACCGGACCGGGCGGCCCGCCGGCTGGCGGCGCGGACCAGCCCGCGCAGCACCGCCGGGACCGCGCCGCCGCGGGCGCCGGTGTCCAGCCGGGCCGGTACGAGTGTCGCTTCTGGACGGTGGCCGAACGCGGCGTCGAACAGCGCCAGGCCCTGCTCCGCCGAGAGCGGGTGCATGCCGGAGCGGGCGGCCCGGGCCTGGTCGGTGCCGTCCAGCCCGGCCGCCATGCCACCGCCGGCCCACAGCCCCCAGGCGAGGGAGGTCGCCGGCAGCGCCCGGGCCCGCCGGTGCTGGGCCAGCCCGTCCAGGAACGTGTTGGCCGCGGCGTAGTTGGCCTGGCCGGGGTTGCCGAACGTGCCGGCGACCGAGGCGTAGAGCACGAACGCGGCCAGGTCCAGGTGCTCGGTGGCCTTGTGCAGGTTCCAGGCGGCGTCCACCTTGGACTGCAGCACGCTGTCCAGCCGGTCCGGGGTGAGCGCGGTGAGCGCGCCGTCGTCCAGGGTGCCGGCGGTGTGGATGACCGCGGTCAGCGGGTGTGCGGCCGGGATGCCGGCCAGCAGGGCGGTGACGGCGGCGGCGTCGGCGGCGTCGCAGGCGGCGATCGTGACGGTGCCGCCGAGCGCCTCCAGTTCGGCCCGCAGGTCGGCCGCGCCGGGGGCGGCCGGGCCGCGCCGGCTGGTCAGCAGCAGGTGCCGAGCGCCATGCGTGCCGACCAGGTGCCGGGCCAGCAGGCTGCCGAGCGCGCCGGTGCCGCCGGTGATCAGCACCGTCCCGTGTGGATCGACGGTGGTCGGGATGGTCAGCGCCAGCTTGCCGACGTGCTGCGCCTGGCTCAGGTACCGGAACGCCTGCCGGGACTGCCGGGCGTCGAACGCGGTCACCGGCAGCGGCCGCAGCACGCCACGGTCGAACAGGTCGGTCAGCTCGACCAGCATCTGCTGGATCCGGTCCGGTCCGGCCTCGACCATGTCGAACGCCTGGTACCGGACGCCCGGGTGCTCGGCCGCGACGGTCTGCGGGTCGCGGATGTCGGTCTTGCCCATCTCCAGGAACCGGCCGCCGTGGCTGAGCAGCCGCAGCGAGGCGTCCACGAACTCGTGCGCCAGCGAGTCGAGCACCACGTCGACGCCGCGGCCGCCGGTGCCGGCCAGGATCCGCTGCTCGAACTCCAGCGTGCGGGAGTTGGCGATGTGCACGTCGTCCAGCCCCTGTGCCCGCAGCGTGTCCCACTTGGGCAGGCTGGCGGTGCCGAACACGTCCGCGCCCTTGTGCCGGGCCAGTTGCACCGCGGCCATGCCGACCCCGCCGGTGGCGGCGTGCACCAGCAGCGTCTGGCCGGCTCGCAGGTCGGCCAGGTCGGTCAGCGCGTAGTACGCGGTGAGGAAGACCACCGGGGTGGTGGCCGCCTGCGGGTAGCTCCAGCCGGCCGGGATCCGCCCGACCAGCCGCCGGTCGGTGACCGCGACCGGGCCGATCGGCCCGGCGAACAGCCCCATCACCCGGTCACCGGGCGCGAGGTCGGTGACGCCCGGGCCGACCTCGGTGACGACGCCGGCCGCCTCGCCGCCGAGCAGCGGCTGGCCCGGGTACATTCCGAGCGCGACCAGCACATCCCGGAAGTTCAGCCCGGCCGCCTTGACCGCTACCCGGACGGTGCCGGCCGCGAGCGGTTCGGCGACCTCCGGGCAGGGCACCAGGGTCAGGTTGTCCAGGGTGCCGGCCGCGGTCAGGTCCAGCCGCCAGGCGGTGTCCGGTGGCGGCGCCAGCGCGTCCCCGGCCGCGACCCGGGCCAGCCGGGCCGCGAACAGCGCACCGTCCCGGATGGACAGTTGCGGCTCGTCGCCGATGGCCCGGATCGCCGCCGGCAGCGCCCGGTAGGAGCTGGGTCGGCCGTCGAGGTCGACCAGCGCGATCCGGTCCGGGTGCTCCGCCTGCGCGGTCCGGACCAGTCCCCAGACCGTCGCGGCGGGCAGGTCGAGCACGCGCTCGGCCGGCTGGGTGGCGACCGCTCCCCTGGTCACCACCACCAGCCGCGCGTCCGCGGTGCTCTCGTCGGCCAGCCACTGCTGCACCAGCGTCAGCACCCGCCGGGCCACCCCGTGCGCCGCCGCGGCCAGGCCGGTCTCGGCCGGGTCGGCGAACGCCGGGGCCAGCACGATGTCCGGCGCCGGGCCGGTCGCCGGTAGCCCGGTGAGCAGTTGGACGTCGATCCCGGCCGCGGCCAGCGTGGCGGCGAAGTCGGGGTCGCCCAGCACGGCCCAGTCGGTCGGGCCGGTCGGGCCGGTCGGGTCGGCTGAGTCGGTCGGGCCGGTCGGGCCGGTCGAGCCGGCCGGGTCGGTGGAGCCGGCCGGGGCAGGCGGGGCGGTCAGCGGGGTCCAGTCCAGCCGGTAGAGCGGGTCCCGGTCCTGCTGGGCCAGGCCGAGTTGGTCCGGTGTCACCGGCCGCAGCGCGAGCGCTTCGACCAGGGCGACCGGTGCACCGGTCGGGTCCAGCACGGTGATCGTGACCGCCTGTGCCCCGGCCGGCGCGAGCCGGACCCGCAGCGCGGTGGCCCCGACCGCGTGCAGCGATACGCCGGACCAGGAGAACGGCAGCTGGACCGGGGCGTCCGGGGCATCGGCGCCGGACGCGTTCAGCGCCAGCGTGTGCAGCGCCGCGTCCAGCAGCGCCGGGTGGACGCCGAACCGGCCGGCGTTGTCGTGCTGGTCGTCCGGCAGGGCGACCTCGGCATAGACGACCTCGCCGACCCGCCAGGCGGCGCGCAGGCCCTGGAAGGCCGGGCCGTAGGCGTAGCCGTGGCCGGCCAGCTGCGGGTAGGTCTGCCCGGTGTCGATCGGCTCGGCGCCCGCGGGTGGCCAGGCGCCGTCGCCTGCGGCGGGCACCACGGGCGCCCGGGTGGTGAGGTGCCCGGTGGCGTGCTGCACCCAGGCCGGCTCGGCGCCCGCCACGCCAGCCGGCTGCGAGCGGATCACCACCGGTCGCCGCCCGGCCTCGTCGAACGGCCCGGCGACCACCTGTACCTGTACCGCGCCCTGCGCCGGCAGCACCAGCGGTGCCTGCAGGGTCAGCTCGTCCAGGTGTGCGCAGCCGGTGTGCTCGGCAACGTGCAGGGCCAGGTCGATGTACGCGGTGCCGGGCAGGATGACCGTGTCCAGGATGGTGTGGTCGACCAGCCAGGGGTGGGTGGCCAGCGAGACGTGACCGGTGAACAGGTGCGTGTCGTCGGGCAGGTCGATGGTGCCGGCCAGGATCGCGTGGTCCACCGGGTTGAGCCCGGTGCCGCTGACGTCGGTGGCGGGCCCGGTGTTGAGCCAGAACCGCTGTGCCTGGAACGCGTACGTCGGCAGCTCGGTGGCGGACCGGCCGGTGGCGTTGTGCAGGGTCGACCAGTCCGGGCCGTGGCCGGCGGTGTGCAGCGTGGCCATGGCGGTAACCAGGGTGTCCTTTTCGGACTGTCCGGGCCGGACCGTGGGCACCAGCACGGCCGTGTCGTCGTCGAGCGTGTTGCTGGTGAGCGTGGTCAGCGTGGTGTCCGGGCCGAGTTCGAGGTAGCTGGTGACGCCCTGCTCGCGCAGCGTGGTGGCGGTGTCGGCCCAGCGGACGGCTTGACGGATGTGCTGGGCCCAGTAGGCCGGCGTGGTCAGCTCGTCGCCGCTGGCGGGCTGCCCGGTGATGTTGGAGATGACCGGGATGGCCGGCGCCTGGTAGTCGAGGTCGGCGGCGGCCTGGAACTCGCCGAGGATGGGTTGCATGTGGCTGGAGTGGAAGGCGTGCGAGACGGTGAGCTTGCGGGTCTTGATGCCACGCTCGGCCCATCTGGCGGCGACCTGTTCGACGGCGGTGCTGTCGCCGGAGATGACCGTCGTGTGTGGAGTGTTGACGGCGGCGATGGAGACGCCGTCGATGAGCGTCGGCTCGACGTCGGCGACGGGGGCGTGGATGGTGATCATGGCGCCGCCGGTGGGTAGTGAGCCCATCAGCCGGGCTCGGGTGGCGACCAGGCGGACGGCGTCGGGGAGGGTGAGGACTCCGGCGGCGTGGGCGGCGGCCAGTTCGCCGATGGAGTGCCCGGCCACGAAGTCGGGGGTGATGCCCCAGGACGTGACGAGGCGGTAGAGGGCGGTTTCCAGGGCGAAGAGGCTGGTCTGGGTGTAGAGGGTCTGGTTGAGCAGGGGGGATAGTTCGGTGCCGAACATGACGTCGCGCAGTGGGTGGTCCAGGTGTGGGTCGAGCAGTGCGCAGACCTCGTCGAACGCCGCGGCGAACACCGGGTACGCCTCATAGAGTGCCTGGCCCATCCCGGCCCGCTGCGAGCCCTGGCCGGTGAACAGGAACGCCACCTTGCCCGGCCGTGGCCGGCCGCGGACCACGCCCGGCCCGTCCTGCCCGGCGGCCAGCGACCGCAGCCCGGAGAGCAGGCCGTCGCGGGTGTCGGCGACGACGCCGGCCCGGTATTCGTGCTGCGCCCGCCGGCTCGCCAGCGCGACACCGACGTCGGCCAGGTGCAGGCTGGGGCGGGCCACCGCGTGCTCGACCAGCCGGGCCGCCTGCTCCCGCAGCGCCGCCTCCGACCTCGCCGACAGTACCCAGGCGACCGGCCCGGCCGGCCGCGGCTGGTCCGGGCCGGCTTCGGCGCCGGCCGCGTCCTCCAGGATCACGTGCGCGTTGGTGCCGCTGATGCCGAACGAGGAGACGCCGGCCCGGCGCGGCTGGCCGTTCGGCGGCCAGGCCACCGGCTCGGTCAGCAGGCTGACCGCACCGGACTCCCAGTCGATGTGCCGGCTCGGCGCGTCGACGTGCAGCGACCGGGGCAGCGTTCCGTTCCGCATCGCCATGACCATCTTGATGATCCCGGCCACGCCGGCCGCGGCCTGGGTGTGCCCGATGTTCGACTTGACCGACCCGATCCACAGTGGCCGGTCGGTGGCCCGGTCCTGGCCGTACGTGGCCAGCAGCGCCTGCGCCTCGATCGGGTCACCCAGCGCGGTGCCGGTACCGTGCGTCTCCACGGCGTCCACATCGGACGGTGCGAGTCGGGCGGCGGTCAACGCCTGCCGAATCACCCGCTGCTGGGACGGGCCGTTCGGGGCGGTCAGCCCGTTGCTGGCGCCGTCCTGGTTGACCGCGCTGCCCCGCATCACGGCCAGCACCTGGTGCCCGTTGCGGCGGGCGTCGGACAGCCGCTCCAGCAGCAGCATGCCCACCCCCTCGCCCCAGCCGGTGCCGTCGGCGGCGTCGGCGAACGGCTTGCACCGCCCGTCCGGGGCCAGCCCGCGCTGCCGGCAGAACTCCACGAAGGCGTCCGCCGTAGCCATCACGGTGACCCCGCCGGCCAGCGCCAGATCGCACTCGCCCAGCCGCAGCGACTGGCCGGCCAGGTGCATCGTCACCAGCGAGGACGAGCAGGCGGTGTCGAGCGTGACCGCCGGCCCCTCCAGGCCGAACGTGTAGGCGACCCGTCCGGAAAGGACACTCGCCGAGTTGCCGGTGCCCAGGTGGCCCTCGACGCTTTCCAGGCCGCCCAGCAGCCGGCGGGCGTAGTCCTGCCCGTTGGTGCCGGCGAAGACACCGGTCCGGCTGCCGCTCAGGGCCGCCGGGTCGATGCCGGCTCGCTCGAACACCTCCCAGGACGTCTCCAGCAGCAGCCGCTGCTGCGGGTCCATCGCCAGCGCCTCGCGCGGCGAGATGCCGAAGAACTCGGCGTCGAAGCGGTCCGCCCGGTCCACGAAACCGCCGGCCCGGACGTAGGTCTTGCCGCTGCGGTCCGGGTCCGGGTCGTACAGGTCCTCGATGTCCCAGCCGCGGTCGGTGGGGAACTCGGTGATCGCGTCGGTCCCACCGGCGACCAGCTTCCAGAACTCCTCCGGCGAGGTCACCCCGCCCGGGAAGCGGCAGGCCATCGCGACGATCGCGATCGGCTCGTGCTGCTGCTCCTCGATGTCCGCGAGGCGCCGGCGGGCCTGCCGCAGGTCGGTGGTCGCCCGCTTGAGGTAGTCCCGGAACTTCTCTTCATTCATCGCGAATCCACCCTCACTGCCGGGCCCGGACGTCATCAGGAGATCCCTAGTTCGTTCTCGAGGACGTCGAACAGCTCCTCGTCGGTCGCCAGATCCAAGCTGTCGGTGCCGGGTTCGGCGTCGCCGCTCTGCACCGGTGCCGCCAGGTCGTTGAGCCGCCAGAGCAGGCTCTGCAGCCGGGCCGCCGCCTGCGCGTAGGTGCCGCCGTCCGGCGGCAGCGCCAGCAGCGTGGCCTCCAGGCGGTCCAGCTCGCCGAGCACCGGCGCCTGGTCCGGCCCGTCCACCGCGAGCTCGGCCGCCACGTGTTTCGCCACCGCGGCCGCGGTCGGGTAGTCGAAGACGATCGTCAGCGGCAGCCGCATCCCGGTGGCCGCGGTCAGCCGGTTCCGGAACTGGATAGCGGCCAGCGAGTCGAAGCCGAGCTCCTTGAACGGGCGATCGGCCGGCACGGTCCGCGCCGACGCGTGCGCGAGCACGGCCGCCACCTGGGTGCGCACCAGGTCCAGCAGCAGCTCGTACCGCTCCGGCCCGGTCAGCGGGGCCAGCCGGGCGGCCAGCGACGGGCCGGTGTTCCGGCCGCGGCTGCTGACCAGGCCGCGCAGCACCGGCGGCAGCAGGCCGGCCTCGGCCTGCTCCCGCAGTGCGGCCAGGTCCAGCAGCACCGGTGCGGCCGTCGGGCGGCCGCTGGCCAGCGCGGTGTCGAACAGTCCGAGCGCGTGCGGGACCGGCAGCGGGCGGATGCCGGTCCGGCTCAGCCGGGCCAGGTTGGCCGCGTCGAGCGTGCCGGCCATGCCGGTCTCCTGCGCCCACAGCCCCCAGGCCAGCGAGGTCGCCGGCAGTTGCCGGGCGGCCCGGTGCTGGGCCAGCGCGTCCAGGAACACGTTGGCGGCGGCGTAGTTGCCCTGACCCGGGTTGCCGAGGGTGCCGGCCGCGGACGAGAACAGCACGAACGCGGTCAGCTCCAGGGCCTCGGTGGCCCGGTGCAGGTTCCAGGCCGCGTCCACTTTGGACCGCAGTACGGCGGCGAGCCGGTCCGGGGTGAGCGCGGCGATCGTGCTGTCGTCGACCACGCCGGCCGTCTGCACCACGGCGGTGAGCGGATGTTCGGCCGGGATGCCGGCCAGCAGGTCGGCGACCGCGCCGGCGTCGGCCAGGTCGCAGGCGGCGATCCGGACGTCGGCGCCGAGCGCGGTCAGCTCCGCTTCGAGGCCCGCCGCGCCGGCGGCGGCCGGGCCGCTGCGGCTGACCAGCAGCAGGTGCCGCGCCTGGTAGGCGGTGACGAGGTGCCGGGCGAGGATCGCGCCGAGGCCGCCGGTGCCGCCGCCGATCAGCACCGTTCCGGCCGGGTCGATCGTTGCCGCCGCGTCGGCTCGCCTTGCCGCCCCGTTGGCCGCCGTGGCCGCCGTGGCCGGGGCGGCCGGCGTGGCCGGGGCGGCCGGCGTGGCCGGGGTGGGCGGCCGGAGCAGCCGCGGTGCCAGCACCGTGCCGGCGCGGATCGCCAGCTGCGTCTCCGTGCCGGCCAGCGCGGTGCCGGCCGCGCCGGCCGACGCGGCGTCGTCGTCGAGGTCGAGCAGCACGAACCGGTCCGGGTTCTCCGCCTGGGCGGACCGCACCAGGCCCCAGACCGCGGCCGCGGCGAGATCCTCGACCGTCTCGCCGGCGGCGTCGCGGGTCACCACGACCAGCCGGGTGCCGGCCAGCGCCGGGTTGGCCAGCCACTGCTGCAGCAGGTCGAGCATCCGCCGGGTTGCCGCGTGGGTCCGGGCCGCGGCGTCACTCCCGGCCGAGCCGCCGGCTGAGCCGCTGGCCGAGCGGCCGGCCGAGCCGGCGGGGCCGGCGGGGCCGGCCGGGCTGTCCGCCACCCCGGACACCGCGACGGCCTGCGGCAGCGGCGCGCCGGCGTCGAGCGCGGCGGCGAGCGCGGCCGGGTCGTCGTACCTGGCGAGCGGGCCGACCGCGGGGGCGAGCAGGTCGGCCAGTCCGTACGGGTCGGCGCCGATCAGCGCCCAGGTCTCGCCGGCCGGCGGCACGGCCGGAACGGCCGTCCAGGCCAGCTCGTACAGTCCGTCCTGGCGCGTACCGGCCTGCCTTAGCTGGTCGGCCGAGGGCGGCCGCAGGGTGACCGAGTCGGCGGTCAGGACCGGTGCGCCGGCCGGGTCGGTGACGGCGAGCGCGACGGTGTCGTCGCCGGTACGGGTCACCGTGACCCGCAGCGCCGGGCCGCCCACCGCGTACCGGGTGACCCCGGCCCAGCCGGCCGGCAGCCGCACGCCCTCCCCATCGAGGGACGGAACGTGCAGGGCGGCAGCGAGGAGTCCGGGGTGGACGGTGTACCGGTCGGCACCGGAAACCTCGGCGTCGGCGGGGACGGCGACCTCGGCGTACACCGTGTCGCCGTCCCGCCAGGCGGCGCTGAGCAGCTGGTGCGGGCCGTGGCTGTGCCCGTGGTCGGCCAGCCGGTCGTATGTCACGTCGACGTCGAGCGGCTGCGCGGTCGCCGGCCGCCACTGGATCGCCGGCGGATCGGCCGGCTGGTCCGCGCCGAGCCGGCCGGTCGCGTGCTGCGTCCAGTCGGCCGCCGGGTCGCCGTCGAGTCGCGAGTGGACGCTGAAGTTGCGCCGGCCGGTCTGGTCCGGCGGGTCGACGGCGAGCCGGACGGCGCGGGCTGCGCCGTCGGACAGGGTGAGGTACGCCGCCAGGTCGAGCTGCTCGATCCGGCTGGCGCCGACGTGCTCGGCGGCCTCCAGCAACAGGTCGAGGTAGGCGGTGCCGGGCAGCACCACGGTGCCGTGGATGGCGTGTTCGACCAGCCAGGTCTGGTCCACTGTGGAGACCCGGCCGGTGAACAGCCGACCGCCGCCGGGCAGCTCGGTGGTCGCGCGCAGGATCGGATGGTCGACGGCGGTCAGGCCGGCGGCGCTGACGTCGGTGTGCGCGGCGCTGGCGGTCAGCCAGTAGTCCTCGTGCTGGAAGGCGTAGGTGGGCAGGTCGGCCGGGGCCGGGTCGTGGTGGTTGTGCGCGGCCACCCAGTTCACCGTGTGGCCAGCGGTGTGCAGGGTGGCGGCCGCGGCCAGCAGGGTCGCCGGCTCGGGTTGCCCGGGCCGGATCGTGGGCACCAGTACGACCGTGTCGTCGTCGAGCGTGTTGCTGGTGAGCGTGGTCAGCGGAGTGTCCGGGCCGAGCTCGAGGTAGCTGGTGACGCCCTGCTCCCGCAGGGTGCTGGCGGTGTCGGCCCAGCGGACGGCCTGGCGGATGTGCTGGGCCCAGTACGCCGGGGTGCGCAGCTCGTCGCCGGTGGCGGGCTGGCCGGTGAGGTTCGAGATGACCGGTATCGACGGTGCCTGGAAGGCGATGCCGGCGGCGGCGGCTTCGAAGTCGGCCAGGATCGGGTCCATGTGGCCGGAGTGGAACGCGTGCGAGACGGTCAGCTGACGGGTCTTCACGCCACGCCCGGCCCACTCGGCCGCCACCTGTTCGGCGGCGTCGGCATCGCCGGAGATCACCGTGCTGCTCGGGGTATTGACGGCGGCCACGGCGACACCGTCCGGCAGGGTGGCTTCGACCTCGCCGGCTGGAGCGCTGATCGCGATCATGGCGCCGCCGGTGGGTAGTGAGCCCATCAGCCGGGCTCGGGTGGTGACCAGGCGGGCGGCGTCGGGGAGGGTGAGGATGCCGGCGGCGTGGGCGGCGGTGAGTTCGCCGATGGAGTGTCCGGCTAGGTAGTCGGGGGTGATGCCCCAGGAGGTGATGAGTCGGTAGAGGGCGGTTTCCAGGGCGAAGAGGCTGGTCTGGGTGTAGAGGGTCTGGTTGAGCAGGGGGGATAGTTCGGTGCCGAACATGACGTCGCGTAGTGGGTGGTCCAGGTGTGGGTCGAGCAGCGCGCAGACCTCGTCGAAGGCCGCTGCGAAGACCGGGTATGTCTCGTACAGCGCCTTGCCCATGCCGGCGCGTTGTGAGCCCTGGCCGGTGAACAGGAATGCGACCTTGCCCGGCCGTGGCCGGCCGCGGACCACGCCCGGCCCGTCCTGCCCGGCGGCCAGCGACCGCAGCCCGGAGAGCAGGCCGTCGCGGGTGTCGGCGACGACGCCGGCCCGGTGCTCGTGCTGTGCGCGGCCGGTGGCCAGGGTGTGGGCGACGTCGCCCGGGTGCAGATCGGGGTAGGCGACCGCGTGCTCGGCCAGCCGCCCGGCCTGCTCGCGCAACGCCGCCTCGGTCCGGCCGGAGACCAGCCAGGCCACCGGGCCGGCCGGCGCTCCGGCCGGCCCGGCCGGGTCGGCGGCGGCGTCTTCCAGGATTACGTGCGCGTTGGTGCCGCTGATGCCGAAGGACGAGACGCCGGCCCGGCGCGGACTGCCGCCGGGTGTCCAGTCGACCGGCTCGGTGAGCAGGCTGACCGCGCCGGACTCCCAGTCCACGTGCTGGCTCGGCGCGTCGACGTGCAGGGTGCGCGGCAGCGTCGCGTGCCGCATCGCCATCACCATCTTGATCACGCCGGCCACCCCGGCGGCCGCCTGGGTGTGCCCGAGGTTCGACTTCACCGACCCGAGCCACAGTGGACGGTCGGCGTCCCGGTTGCGGCCGTAGGTGGCCAGCAGCGCCTGCGCCTCGATCGGGTCGCCCAGCGCGGTGCCGGTGCCGTGCGCCTCCACCGCGTCCACATCGGACGGGGTCAGCCCGGCCGCGGCCAGCGCCTGCCGGATCACCCGCTGCTGGGACGGGCCGTTCGGGGCGGTGAGCTGGCTGCTGGCGCCGTCCTGGTTCACCGCGCTGCCGCGGACCACGGCCAGCACCCGGTGGCCGTTGCGGTGCGCGTCGGACAGCCGCTCCAGCAGCAGCATGCCGGCGCCCTCGCCCCAGCCCACCCCGTCGGCGGCGGCGGCGAAGGCCTTGCACCGGCCATCCGGGGACAACCCGCGCTGCCGGCTGAACTCGACGAACACCACCGGAGTGGCCATCACGGTCGCGCCGCCGGCCAGCGCCAGGTCACACTCGCCGCGCCGCAGGGCCTGCGCCGCCAGGTGCATGGCCACCAGCGAGGACGAGCAGGCGGTGTCCACCGTGACCGCCGGACCTTCCAGGCCGAACGTGTAGGCGACCCGGCCCGATGCCACGCTGCCGGCGCTGCCGATGCCGACGTAGCCCTCGAAGCCGTCCGGGGCGTGCTGGAACAGCCGGCTGCCGTAGTCGCCGTACATGATGCCGGCGAACACGCCGGTCCGGCTGCCACGCAAGGAGACCGGGTCGACCCCGGCCCGCTCGAACGCCTCCCAGGAGGTCTCCAGCAGCAGCCGCTGCTGCGGGTCGATCGCCAGCGCCTCGCGCGGCGAGATGCCGAAGAACTCGGGATCGAACGCGGCCGCGTCGTGCAGGAAGCCGCCCTCGCGGGTGTAGCTCCTGCCGGCCCGGTCCGGGTCGGGGTCGTACACGTCGTCGGCCCAGCCCCGGCCGGTCGGGAAGCCGGAGACCGCGTCCACGCCGCCGGCCACCGCGGCCCAGAGGTCCTCCGGCGACCGGACGTCGCCGGGATACCGGCAGGCCATCCCGACGATCGCGATCGGCTCCTGCTGCGCGTCGGTGAGCCGCCGGTTCTCCTGACGCAGCCGCCCAGCCTCCAGCAGCGACGCCCGCAGCGCCTCGACGACCTTGTCGGAAGGGGTACCCATCATCGGCTCCGTACGGGGGACTGGCCGGAATCGGCTTCGGCAAGGGCGATCCGGACCAGCTCGTCGACGTCCGCCGCGTTGATCGCTTCGGCCTGGTCCTGGGCCGGGGCGGGGCTGGTCTCGTCCGGGGTGGCGGCCAGCCGCAGGATCGCGTCCAGCAGGCCGGCCGTGCGGAGCCGGTCGACCGGGATCGAGGCGAGCGCCGCGCGCAGTTCCGCCTCGCCGCTGTCCGTCCCGGCGGCGCCGGTGCCGGGCAGCAGTTCCGCGTGCAGGTGCCGGGCCATCGCGTCCGGCGTCGGGTAGTCGAAGACCAGCGTGCTGGACAGCCGCAGCCCGGTGGCGGTGCCGATCCGGTTGCGGAGTTCGACCGCGGTCAGCGAGTCGAAGCCCATGTCCAGGAAGCCCCGCTCGGTGTCCACTGTGTCTGCTGGGCCGTGCCCGAGGACGATCGCGATCTGGCCCCGGAGCAGGTCCAGCACCGCCTGCAGCTGATCTGGCCCGGGCAGACCGGCCAGTCGCTGCCGGAACGCCTGGGCGTCCGCGACGCCGTCGTCCCGGCGCCGGGCCGGTGCCCGGACCAGGCCGCGGAGCGCGGCCGGCAGCGTCCCGGCGGCAGCCAGCTGCCGGAGCACGGCCGGGTCCAGCCGGGCCGCCACCACCGCTGCCCGGTCCACCGCCAGCGCGGCGTCGAACAACGCGAGCGCCTCGTCCGGCCGCATCGGCTGGATGCCGGACCGGGAGATCCGGGCCCGGTCGCGCTCGTCCAGTTCGGCGGTCATGCCGCCGCCGGCCCACAGGCCCCAGGCCAGCGAGGTCGCCGGCCGGCCCTGGGTGCGGCGGTGCTGGGCGAGCGCGTCCAGGAAGGTGTTGGCGGCGGCGTAGTTGGCCTGGCCGGGGTTGCCGAGCGTGCCGGCGACCGAGGCGTAGAGCACGAACGCCTTGAGCTCCAGGGCCGCGGTGGCCCGGTGCAGCTGGTAGGCGGCGTCCACTTTGGACCTGAGGACGGCGTCGAGCCGGTCCGGGGTCAGCGCGGTGACCGCGGCGTCGTCCAGGGTGCCGGCCGTGTGTACGACCGCGGTGAGCGGGTGCTCGGCCGGCACCTGAGCCAGCAGGGCATCCACCGCGTCCGGGTCGGCGACGTCGGCAGCAACGACGGTGACGGTGGCGCCGTACCCGGCGAGCTCGGCCTGCAGCTCGGCGGCACCGGGAGCGGCCGGGCCGCGGCGGCTGGTGAGCAGCAGGTGCCGGGCGCCGTGGGAGACGACGAGGTGCCGGGCGAGCAGCGCGCCGAGGGCGCCGGTCCCACCGGTGATCAGGACGGTTCCGTCCGGGTCCAGCTCGGCCGGGGTGCCGCCAGCGTCGTCGATCCGGGCGAGCCGGGGGACGAGCAGCTCGCCGGCCCGGATGGCCAGCTGCGGTTCGCCGGTGGCCAGGGCGGCCGGGATCGCCTGGTACGAGGGGTCCTGGCCGTCGATGTCGAGCAGCACGAACCGGTCCGGGTGTTCCGACTGCGCCGAGCGCACCAGGCCGGGAACCGCGGCGGCGGCCAGTTCCACGTCGCCGGACCCGGCCGCGACCGCGTTGCCGGTCAGCAC
The DNA here is from genome assembly GCA_963714145.1 of uncultured Actinomycetota bacterium. Taxonomy (GTDB): domain Bacteria; phylum Actinomycetota; class Actinomycetes; order Mycobacteriales; family CADCTP01; genus JBBWZH01. The sequence goes on from OY970235.1 coordinate 8,787,770, forward strand.
GACCAGCCGGGCACCGCTGAGTTCGTCGGCCGCGAGGAAGTCCTGGATCAGGCCGAGAACCGTGCGTGTCGTGGCGTGCGCGCCGGTCACGGTGTCGGCGTCCGACCCAGCCGGGACAGCCGAGCTGGTCGGGACGGTGACGACCACGATGTCGGGTGCGTCCGTGCCGCCGGCCGCCAGGGCGGCCAGGTCGGCGTGGACGCTGGCGGCGTCCGGCTGGCCGGGCAGCGGCCCGCCGAGGACGGCCCACCGGCCGGCCGGCGGGTCGGCCGGTGCGGCCACCGGCGTCCAGGCCAGCTCGTACAGCGGGTCGCGGTGTGCCGGGACGAGTTGGTTGGCGTTGATCGGCCGCACCGCCAGCGAGTCCACTGTGGCCACCGGTGCGCCGGCCGGGTCGGTCGCCGTCATCGTCAGGGTGTCCGGGCCGGTGGCGACCAGCCGCACCCGCAGGCTGCCGGCGCCGGCCTGCGCCAGCGCGACGCCGGACCAGGAGAACGGCAGCCGGACCGCCGCACTGTCCACTCCGGACAGCGCGAGCGGGTGCAGGGCGGCGTCCAGCAGGGCCGGGTGGATGCCGTACCGGCCCGCGTCGGTGACCTCGGCCGGGAGGGCGACGTCGGCGTAGACGCTGTCGCCGTCCCGCCAGGCCGCGCGCAGGCCCTGGAACAGCGGCCCGTAGCCGTAGCCCGCGTCGGCCAGGGTCTGGTAGAGCTCGTCCACGTCGACCGGCTCCGCCCCGGCCGGCGGCCAACTGGCCGGTGCACTGGCCGGCGCGTCCGGGCGGCCGTCGCTGAGAATGCCGGTGGCGTGCCGGGTCGAAGCCTGCTCGTCCGCGTCCCGCCGGCGCGAGTAGACCGCGACGCGGCGCCGCCCCTCCTCGTCCGGACCGTCCACAACCACCTGCACGTGCATGCCGTCCGTACCGGTGATCGCCAGCGGCGCCTCGATGGTGAGCTCGTCCACCCGCGTGCAGCCGGTGTGCCCGGCGGCGTACAGGGCGAGGTCGAGGTAGGCGGTGCCGGGCAGGATCGCGGTGCCGTGGATGGCGTGGTCGGCGAGCCAGGGCTGGTCCGCTGTGGACACCCGGCCGGTGAACAGCTGCCCACCGTCGGGCAGCTCGGTCGTGGCCCGCAGGATGGGGTGCTCGGCGGTGCTGAGGCCGAGGTCGGTGGCGTTGCCGCCGGGCGCCGTGTTCAGCCAGTAGGCCTGGTGCTGGAAGGCGTAGGTGGGCAGGTCCGGGTGGCTGGTCGTGCCGCCGAGGACGGCGGTCCAGTCCGGGCCGTGGCCGGTGGTGTGCAGGGTGGTCATGGCGGTCAGCACGGTGTGGGTTTCGGACTGTCCGGGTCGGATGGTGGGGATGAGGGTGGCGTCGTTGTCGAGGGTGTTGGTGGTGAGGGTGGTGAGGGTGGTGTCGGGGCCGAGTTCGAGGTAGGTGGTGACGCCGTTGTCGTGCAGGGTGGTGGCGGTGTCGGCCCAGCGGACGGCGGCGCGGATGTGTCGGGCCCAGTAGGCCGGGGTGGTCAGTTCGTCGCCGCTGGCGGGCCGGCCGGTGATGTTGGAGATGACCGGGATGGTGGGCGCGTGGTAGGTGAGGTCGGCGGCGGTGGTGAAGTCGGTCAGGATCGGGTCCATGTGGGCGGAGTGGAAGGCGTGCGAGACGGTCAGCCGCCGGGTCTTCACGCCCCGCTCGGCCCAGGCTGCGGCCACGTGTTCGACGGCGGTGGCGTCGCCGGAGACGACCGTCGTGTGTGGAGTGTTGACCGCGGCGATTCCCGCCCCGTCGATCAGTGTCGGCTCGACGTCGGCGACCGGGGCGTGGATGGTGACCATCGCGCCGCCGGTGGGCAGCGAGCCCATCAGCGTCGCCCGGGCCGCCACCAGCGCGGCCGCGTCGGCCAGCGACAAGACGCCGGCGGCGTGCGCGGCGGCCAGCTCACCGATGGAGTGCCCGGCCACGAAGTCGGGCGTGATGCCCCAGGAGGTGACCAGCCGGTAGAGCGCGGTCTCCAGGGCGAAGAGGCTGGTCTGGGTGTAGAGGGTCTGGTTCAGCAGCCCGGTCTGGTCCTCGAACATGACCTCGCGCAGCGGACGGTCCAGGTGCGGGTCGAGCAGCGCGCAGACCTCGTCGAACGCCGCGGCGAACACCGAGTACGTCTCGTACAGGCCCTGGCCCATCCCGGCGCGCTGCGAGCCCTGGCCGGTGAACAGGAACGCCACCTTGCCCGGCCGCGGCCGGCCCCGGACCACCCCCGGGCCCTCGCCGCCAGCGGCCAGCGAGCGCAGCCCGGCCAGCAGCGCCTCCCGCGAGTCGCCGACGACGCCGGCCCGGTGCTCGTGCTGCGCCCGCCCGATCGCCAGCGTGGCGCCGGCCGCGGCGAGGTCGAGCTCCGGGCGTACCACGGCGTAGTCGGCCAGCCGGCCGGCCTGCTCGCGCAGTGCCGCCTCGCTCCGGCCGGACAGCACCCACGCCACCGGACCGTCCAGCTGGGACCCGGGCGCCGGCTCCGGATCGGGTGCCTCCTCCAGGATCACGTGCGCGTTGGTGCCGCTGATGCCGAACGAGGAGACGCCGGCCCGCCGCGGCCGGCTGCTGGTCGGCCAGGACACCGGCTCGGTCAGCAGCTCGATCGCGCCGGCGGTCCAGTCCACGTGCCGGCTCGGGGCGTCCACGTGCAGCGTGTGCGGCAGCAGATCGTGCCGCATGGCCATCACCATCTTGATCACACCGGCCACCCCGGCCGCGGCCTGGGTGTGCCCGATGTTCGACTTCACCGAGCCGAGCCGCAATGGCCGGTCGGCGGTCCGGTCCTGGCCGTAGGTGGCCAGCAGCGCCTGCGCCTCGATCGGGTCACCCAGCGCGGTGCCGGTACCGTGCGCCTCCACGACGTCCACATCGGACGGTGCCAGCCCGGCCGAGGCCAGGGTCTGCCGGATCAGCCGTTCCTGGGCCGGGCCGTTCGGCGCGGTCAGCCCGTTGGACGCGCCGTCCTGGTTGACGCCGCTGCCACGGAGGACAGCCAGCACCCGGTGGCCGTTGCGGCGCGCGTCGGACAGCCGCTCCAGCAGCAGCACGCCCACGCCCTCACCCCAGGCGGTGCCGTCGGCGGCGTCGGCGAACGGCTTGCACCGCCCGTCCGGGGCCAGCCCGCGCTGCCGGCTGAACTCGATGAACACGCCGGGCGTGGCCATCACGGTGGCGCCGCCAGCGAGCGCGAGGTCACACTCGCCCTGCCGCAGCGCCTGCGCCGCGAGGTGCATCGCGACCAGCGAGGACGAGCAGGCCGTGTCGATGCTGACCGCCGGGCCCTCCAGCCCGAACGTGTACGCCACCCGGCCGGACAGGGCGCTACCGGCGCTGCCGGTCGCGATGTAGCCCTCGAAGCCGTCCGGGGTCTGCTGGAACAGGCGGGTGCCGTACTCGCTGTACATCACGCCGGCGAAGACGCCGGTCCTGCTGCCCCGCAGGGTGGCCGGGTCGATGCCGGCCCGCTCCAGCGCCTCCCAGGACGTCTCCAGCAGCAGCCGCTGCTGCGGGTCGATCGCGGCGGCCTCGCGCGGGGAGATGCCGAAGAACTCGGCGTCGAAGCCGTCCGCGTCGTGCAGGAAGCCGCCCTCGCGGGTGTAGCTTTTGCCGGGGCGGTCCGGGTCGGGGTCGTAGATGGAATCCAGGTTCCAGCCGCGCGCGGTGGGGAACGTCGTGATCGCGTCGGTGCCGGCGGTGACCAGCTGCCAGAGCTCCTCCGGCGAGCGCACCCCGCCGGGGTAGCGGCAGGCCATCCCGACGATCGCGATCGGGTCGTCGGCAACGGCCTGGCTGACCGGCACCGGCGTGCGTACCGGCCGCTGGGTCTGCAGCACCCGGTTGCGCAGGTAGTCGGCCAGCGCGGCCGCGGTCGGGTAGTCGAAGACCAGGGTGGCCGGCAGCTGCAGGCCGGTCGCCGCACCGAGCTGGTTGCGCAGCTCCACCGCGGTCAGCGAGTCGAAGCCCAGCTGCTGGAACGACTGGTCGGCGTCGATCGCCTGGCCGGCCGGATACCGCAGCACGGCACCGATCTGGGCGCCGACGACGTCGAGTAGCGTCGCGCGCTGGGCGGCCTCGTCCAGGCCGGCGATCCGCAGGGCCAGCGCGGCGGCGTCGGTGCTGACCCGCCGGGCCGGCACCCGGACCAGGGCGCGCATGATAGCCGGCAGCGTGCCGGCGGCGGCCTGCGCCCGCAGCCCGGCCTGGTCCAGCCGGGCCGGGACGAGCACCGGCCGGGTGTCGCCGAGCGCCGCGTCGAGCAGCGCGAGCCCGTCCGATGTGGACAGTGCGGCCACCCCACCGCGGTTGAGCCGGCCGACCCTGGCGCCGTCCAGGTGCGCGGTCAGCTCGCTGGCCTGCGCCCAGAAGCCCCAGGCCAGCGAGGTCGCCGGCCGGCCCTGCGCGTGCCGGTGCTGGGCCAGGGCGTCCAGGAACCGGTTGGCGGCCGAGTAGTTGGCCTGCCCGGCGCCGCCCAGCGTGCCGGCGATCGAGGAGAACAGCACGAACGCGGCGAGGTCCCGGTCTCGGGTCAGGTCGTGCAGGTGCCAGCCGGCGTCCACCTTCGGGCCCAGCACGGTGCCGAGCTGGGCCGGGCTGAGCTGCCCGATCGTCGCATCGTCCAGCACGCCGGCGGTGTGCACGACCGCGGTCAGCGGGTGCTCGGCCGGGATGCCGCCGAGCAGCGCCGCCACCGCGTCCCGGTCGGCCACGTCGCAGCTGGCGACGGTCACGGTCGCGCCGAGCGCGGTCAGCTCGGCCCGCAGCTCCGCGGCCCCGGCGGCCTCGGCGCCGCGCCGGCTGGTGAGCAGCAGGTGGCCGGCACCGTGCTCGATGACCAGCCGGCGGGCCACCAGCGCGCCCAGCGTGCCGGTGCCGCCGGTGATCAGCACGGTGCCGTCCGGCCGGATCCGGTGTGGACGGTCGGCGGCCGGCGGCCCGGCCCGGCCCAGCCGTGGCGCGTACAGCGCGCCGGCGCGGACCGCCAGTTCGGGCTCGCCGGAGCCGACCGCGGCCAGCAGCAGATCGGCCGGAACGTCCGGTCCGTCCAGGTCGATCAGCACGAACCGGCCCGGGTGCTCCGACTGGGCCGAGCGGAGCAGGCCCCAGACGGCCGCCGCGGCCAGGTCCGGCACGGTGTCGCCGGCGGTGGCGGCGATCGCGCCGGAGGTGACCACGGCCAGTGGCGTGCCGGCGAACTCGTCGGCGGCCAGCCAGCGCTGCACCAGGTCGAGCGCCGCGCGGGTGGCCAGGTGGGTACCCCGGACCGGGTCGCCGCCGGGTCCGCTGTGGACGGTGAGGACAACCTCGGGGGCGTCGCCGGCCGCGGCCCGCAACGCGTCCAGGTCGTAGTGGGCCGCGCCGGGGCGGCCGGCCGCGGTCAGGCCGGCGGCCAGGCCGAGCCGGTCATCGCCGAGCACCGCCCACCGCGGTCCGACCGGGTCGGCCGGAGCGGTGCCGCCGACCGGCGTCCAGTCCACCTGATACAGCGCGTCCTGGGTGGCCGTTGCGGAACCGAGCTGCTCCCGGGTCACCGGCCGGCCGGCCAGCGACCGGACCGTGCCGACCGGCTGGCCCGCCGCGTCGGCCAGCGTCAGCGCGGTGCCGCCACCGTCCACGGGGGACAGCCGGACCCGCAGCGCGGTAGCGCCGGTGGCGTGCAGCGAGACACCGGTCCAGGAGAACGGCAGCCGGACCTCGCCCGGCTGCCGGCTGTCCAGGCCGGATTCGAGGGTGGCCGCGTGCAGCGCGGCGTCCAGCAGCGCCGGGTGGATGCCGAACCGGGCGGCCTCGCCGCGCCGCTCCGGCGCGAGGTCCACCTCGGCGAAGATCTCGCCGCCGGCCAGCCAGGCCGTGCGCAGCCCCTGGAACGACGGCCCGTACTGCAGGCCGGTGTCCGCGAGCTGCTCGTACAGGTCGCCGATGTCGACCGGCACCGCGCCGGCCGGCGGCCAGGCCGTCAACCCGGCCGGCTGCGCCGGGGCGTCCTCGGTGGCCAGGTAGCCGCTGGCGTGCAGGGTCCAGTCGGTTCCGGGGTGCTCCGGTCGGGAGTGGACCGTGAGCGGCCGCCGGCCGGTGCCGTCCGCGGCCGCCACGGCCAGTTGCAGGTGGACGGTGCCGCGCGGGTCCAGCACCAGCGGGGCGTGCAGGGTCAGCTCGTCGACCAGCTGCTGGTCGGTGTGCCGGGCGGCGTGCAGGGCGAGGTCGAGGTACGCGGTACCGGGCAGGATCACCGTGCCGTGCACCGCGTGGTCGGCCAGCCAGGGGTGGCTCAGCAGCGAGATCCGGCCGGTGAACAGCTGGCTGTCCGCGCCGGCCAGCTGGATCACCGCGCCGAGCAGCGGGTGGTCGGTCACCGCCTGGCCCAGCCCGCGGGCGTCGGTGCCGGTCGGCGGCCGCAGCCAGTAGCGGTCCCGCTGGAACGGGTACGTGGGCAGCTCGATGTGCCCGGCCACCGGGCCGAGGACGGCGGGCCAGTCGACCCGGGTACCGGTGGTGTGCGCCTGCGCCAGCGCGGTCAGGAACTGCTGGCGGGCCGGCTGGTCCCGGCGCAGCGTCGGGATCGCGACGGCGCCCGCGCCGGCCTGCTCGACGGTCTGCTGGATGCCGACCGTGAGCACCGGGTGCGGGCTGACCTCGATCAGCGTGCGGTGGCCGGCCGCGAGCAGCGCCCGGGTGGCGTCCTCGAACCGGACGGTGTGCCGCAGGTTCCGGTACCAGTACCCGGCGTCCAGCTCGGTGGGGTCGACCGGCTGCCCGGTGACGGTGGAGTAGAACGCCACGTCGCAGTCGCGCGGGCGGATGCCGGCCAGCGCGTCGAGCAGGTAGTCGCGGACGGTCTCGATGTGGGTGGAGTGCGAGGCGTAGTCCACCGGGATCGCCCGGGCCCGGACCTCGTCCGCGGTGCACTCGGCGACGAACCCGGTGATCGCGGCGCTGTCGCCGGCGACCACAGTGGACTCCGGGCCGTTGATCGCGGCGACGGTGAGCCGGCCGTCCCAGCCGGCCAGCCGCTGCTCGACCGCCGCGGGCGGTAGCGGCACCGAGGCCATCCCGCCGGTGCCGGCCAGCCGGGTCAGCGCCTGGCTGCGCAATGCCACTATTTTCGCGGCATCCGGTAGCGAGAGCGCGCCGGCCACGCAGGCCGCCGCGATCTCGCCCTGCGAGTGGCCGACCACCGCGTCCGGCCGGACGCCGGCCGAGCGCCACAGTTCGGCCAGCGACACCATGACGGCGAACAGCACCGGCTGTACCACGTCCACCCGGTCCAACCCGGGCGCGTCGGTGGCGCCGCGCAGCACGTCGAGCAGTGACCAGTCCACGTACCCGGCGAGCGCGTCGGCGCAGGCCCGCATCGAGTCGCGGAAGGTGGCCGAGGTGTCGAGCAGTTCCAGCGCCATGCCCTGCCACTGCGAGCCCTGCCCGGGGAAGACGAACGCCACCTTCCCGTCGACCAGCGAGCCGCGGACGATGTTGCCGGCGGCGGCACCGGTCGCGAGCGCGTCCAGGCCGGCCAGCAGCTCGGCCGGGTCCTCGCCCACCACGGCCGCACGGTGGTCCAGGTGCGCCCGGCTGGTTGCCAGCGCGTGCGCCACGCCGGCCGCCGGCAGCTCCGGGTGCGCGGTGACGTGCCCGGCCAGCCGGGCCGCCTGGTCGCGCAGGGCCGCCCCGGTCTGTCCGGAAAGGACCCAGGCAACCGGCCCGGCGCCCGCCTCGGCCGGGGCGGTCGGCTCGGCCGCGTCAGCCGGCTCGGCCGCCTCGGCCGGGGCGGCTTCGAGGACAAGGTGCGCGTTGGTGCCGCTGATGCCGAACGAGGAGACGGCGGCCCGGCGCGGCCGGCCCTCGGCCGGCCAGGGGGTGTGCTCGGTGAGCAGTTCGACGCCGCTGCCGGCCCAGTCGACGTGCCGGCTCGGCGCGTCCACGTGCAGCGTGCGCGGCAGCGTCCCGTGCCGCATGGCCAGCACCATCTTGATCACGCCGGCGACGCCGGCGGCGGCCTGGGTGTGGCCCAGGTTCGACTTGACCGAGCCGAGCCACAGTGGACGGTCGGCCGGCCGGCCCTGGCCGTAGGTGGCGACCAGCGCCTGCGCCTCGATCGGGTCGCCGAGCGCGGTCCCGGTGCCGTGCGCCTCCACCGCGTCCACATCGGACGGTGCCAGCCGGGCGGCGGAGAGGGCGTGCCGGATCAGCCGCTCCTGGGCCGGCCCGTTCGGCGCGGTCAGGCCGTTGGACGCGCCGTCCTGGTTGACCGCCGTGCCGCGGATCACCGCGAGCACCGGGTGCCCGTTGCGGCGCGCGTCGGACAGCCGCTCCAGCAGCACCATGCCGGCGCCCTCGCCCCAGGCGGTGCCGTCGGCGGCGTCGGCGAACGCCTTGCACCGGCCGTCCGGGGCGAGCCCGCGCTGCCGGCTGAACTCGATGAACATGCCGGGGGTGGCCATCACCGTGACCCCGCCGGCCAGCGCCATGCCGCACTCACCCTGCCGCAGCGACTGGACGGCCAGGTGCAGCGCGACCAGCGAGGACGAGCAGGCGGTGTCCACGGTCACCGCCGGGCCCTGGAGCCCGAACGTGTAGGAGATGCGCCCGGACGCGACGCTGGCCGCGACGCCGGTGATCAGGTAGCCGTCGGACGAGTCCGGGCCGCCGTTGGACAGCGACGCGTACTCCTGCGAGATGGCGCCGGCGAAGACCCCGGTGCTGCTGCCGCGCAGCGAGGTCGGATCGAGGCCGGCCCGCTCGATCGCCTCCCACGAGGTCTCCAGCAGCAGCCGCTGCTGCGGGTCGATGGCCAGCGCCTCCCGCGGGCTGATCCCGAACAGCCCGGCGTCGAACTCGTCGGCGTCGTAGAGGAAACCGCCTTCCCGCGCGTACGTCTTGCCGGTGGCGGTGTAGTCCGGGTCGTACAGCTCCTCGATGTCCCAACCCCGGCTGGCCGGGAACTCGCCCATCGTGTCGGTGCCGTCGAGCAGCAGCCGCCAGAGGTCGTCCGGGGTGCGGACACCGCCGGGGTAGCGGCAGGCCATCGAGACGACCGCGATCGGCTCGTCGGCCCCGATCGCCGCCCCGGTCGCTGGCAGGCTCGGGACCGGTGCGGCCGGCAGCGCGTCAACGCCGATCAGTTCGGCCCGCAGGAAGGCGGCCAGCGCGGCCGGGGTGGGGTGGTTGAACAGCACGGTGGCGGCCAGCCGGAGGCCGGTCGCGGCGCTCAGCTGGTTGCGCAGGTCGACCGCCATCAGCGAGTCGAAACCGATCTCCTGGAACGCGCGGTCAGCGGCGATCGCGGCGTCGCCACCGTGGCCGAGCACGCCGGCCGTGCGGGTGCGGACCAGGTCGAGCAGGATCCGGTCCCGCTCGCCGTCCGGAGCGCCGGCCAGCCGCTGGCGGAGCGCGCCGGCGGCGCCGCTGTCGGCGGCGCCGGCCCGGGCGGCCCGGCGCCGGCCGGCCGGCGCCAGCGCGCGCAGCACCGCCGCGACGCTGTCGCCTGTGGACGGCCGCAGCGCGCCCGGGTCCAGCAGCGCCGGCACCAGCACCGCGTCGTCGCGGGTCAGCGCGACGTCGAAGAGGGCGAGCGCGTCCGCGGTGGGCAGCGGCAGGAAGCCGCGCCGGCCGATCCGCGCCTGGTTCGCGGCACCGAGCGCGGCGGCCATCCCGGCCTCGGCCCACGGGCCCCAGGCCAGCGCGGTGGCGGCCAGCCCGCGGTCGCGCCGGTGCGTCGCGAGCGCGTCCAGGAAGGCGTTGGCGGCGGCGTAGTTGCCCTGGCCGGCGTTGCCGACCGTGGCCGCCGCGGAGGAGAACAGCACGAACGCGGCCAGGTCCGCGCCCGCGGTCAGCTCGTGCAGGTGCCAGGCCGCGTCCACCTTCGGGCGCAGCACAGCGGCCAGCCGCTGCGGGGTGAGCGCCGCGATGGTGCCGTCGGCCAGCGCGCCGGCTGCGTGGATCACCGCGGTGAGCGGACGCTCGGCCGGGATGCCGGCCAGCAGCGCGGCCAGGGCGCCGCGGTCGGCCGCGTCGCAGCTGGCGATCGTGACCTGGGCGCCCAGGTCGGCCAGGTCGGCGGCCAGTTCGGCGGCGCCGTCCGAGTCCGGGCCGCGCCGGCTGGCCAGCAGCAGGTGCCGGGCGCCGTGCTCGACCACCAGCCGGCGGGCGATCAGCGCACCGAGCGTTCCGGTGCCACCGGTAACCAGCACGGTGCCGGCCGGGTCGAGCCGGCCGGGCCGGGCCTCCTGGGCCGGCGCCCGCACCAGCCGGGGTGCCGACCCGGCGCCGTCCCGGATGGACAGTTGTGGCTCACCGGCGGCCACCGCGGCGGCCACCGCGGCCGGCAGGGCCGCGACGGACGCCGGCCGGTCGTCCACCGAGATCAGCACGATCCGGTCCGGGTGTTCCGACTGCGCGCTGCGGACCAACCCCTGCACGGCCGCCGCGGCGAGATCGTCGGCGGCGTCGCGGGTCAGCACCACCAGCCGGGTGCCGGACAGCTCCGGCGCGGCCAGGAAGCCCTGCAGCAGCGCGAGCAGCTGACCGGTGCCGGCGTGCACCCGCTCGGCCGGGCTGCCCACCGGGTCGACGGTTGCGGAGACCAGCAGCACGTCCGGGGTGGGCGCGCCGGCCAGCGCGGCGAGGTCGGGATACCGGGGCAGGTCGACCCCGGCCACCGGCGCCCCGAGCAGCGCCCAGCGACCCGGGTCGGCCGGGTCACCGAACGGCACCGGTGCGGCGCCCATCCCGAACAGCGAGTTCTGCTGCCGCCCGCCGACCGACGGCACCTGCTCGGTGGAGACCGGCCGGACGGTGAGCGACTCGACGGTGGCCACCGGCGCGCCGGTCGGGTCGGCGATCGCGATCCGCATGCTGTCCGGGGCGGTCCGGGTCAGCCGGACCCGCAGCGCGGTCGCGCCGGCCGCGTGCAGCGAGACCCCGGCCCAGGAGAACGGCAGCAGCACCTGCCCGGGCCCGCCGCCGTCAGCCGACCCGCCGTCAGCCGACCCGTCCAGCGCGGACGGGTGCAGCGCGCAGTCCAGCAGCGCCGGGTGGATGCCGAACCGGGCGGCGTCACCGTGGTCGCTGTCCGGCAGCACGATCTCGGCGTAGACGGTGTCGCCGTCCTGCCAGGCGGTACGCAGCCCGGTGAACGGTGGTGAGTAGTGGTAGCCGTGCCCGGCCAGCCGGTCGTAGAGATCGTCCAGATCCACCGGGGCGGCACCGGCCGGCGGCCAGGCGGTCAGCGCGGACGGCTGGCCACCGGTTCCGCCGGCGGCGAGGTAGCCGGTCGCGTGCTGGATCCAGTCGCCGTCCGGGTCCCGGTCGAGTCGCGAGTGGACGGTGAAGGCGCGGCGGCCGGCCTGGTCCGGCGGCTCGATGGTGAGCCGGAGGCTGCGGGTGTCCCGTTCGGACAGGGCCAGCAGCGCGTGGTGGGTCAGCTCCTCGATCTCGCTGGCGCCGGTGTGCTCGGCAGCGTGCAGCAGCAGGTCGACGTACGCGGTACCGGGCAGCACGACGGTGCCGTGGATGGCGTGGTGTGCCAGCCAGGGCTGGTTCTGGGTGGAGACCCGGCCGCTGAACAGGTATGTGCCGTCGGGCAGTTCGGTGCCCGCGCGCAGGATCGGGTGGTCGATCGTGGTCAGGCCGAGGTCGGCCGCTTCGGTGCCGCCGAGCGTGGTGTCGATCCAGTACTGCTGGTGCTGGAAGGCGTAGGTGGGCAGGTCCACGTGGCCGGTCGCGCGGCCGTGCACGGCGGTCCAGTCCGGCCCGTGTCCGGCCGTGTGCAGGGTGGCGATCGCGGCGAACAGGGTCTGCGGCTCGGGCTGTCCTGGCCGGACGGTGGGGACGAGCACAGCCTCGTCGGTGTCGAGGGTGTTGCCGGTCAGCGTGGTCAGCGTGGTGTCGGGCCCGAGTTCGAGGTAGGCGGTGACGCCCTGCTGGTGCAGGGTTGTGGCGGTGTCGGCCCAGCGGACGGCGTTGCGGATGTGCTGGGCCCAGTAGGCCGGGGTGCGCAGTTCGTCGCCGGTGGCGACGGCGCCGGTGAGGTTGGCGACGACTGGGATGGCCGGCGGCTGGTACGGCAGGTCGGCGGCGGCGGTGAAGTCGGCGAGGATCGGGTCCATGCGTGGCGAGTGGAAGGCGTGCGAGACGGTCAGCTTGCGGGTCTTCACCCCGCGCCCGGCCCACCCGGCCGCGACCTGCTCGACCGCCTCGGTGTCACCGGAGACGACTGTCGCGTGTGGAGTGTTGACCGCCGCGATCGAGGCGCCGTCGATCAGCGTCGGCTCGACCTCGGCCACCGGGGCATTGATGGTGACCATCGCGCCACCTGGCGGCAGCGAGCCCATCAACCCGGCCCGGGCCGCGACCAGCGTGGCCGCGTCGGCCAGCGACAGCACGCCGGCCACGTGCGCGGCGACGAGTTCGCCGATGGAGTGCCCGGCCACGAAGTCGGGTGTCACGCCCCAGGAGGTGACCAGCCGGAACAGGGCGGTCTCGAAGGCGAACAGCGCGGTCTGGGTGTAGAGCGTCTGGTTCAGCAGCCCGCTCCGGTCGTCGAACATGACCTCCCGCAGCGGACGGTCCAGGTGCGGGTCCAGCAGCGCGCACACCTCGTCCAACGCGGCGGCGAACACCGGGTACGTGTCGTACAACTGACGGCCCATGCCGGCGCGCTGCGAGCCCTGGCCGGTGAACAGGAACGCGACCCGGCCCGGCCGCGGCTGGCCCCGGACAACGCCCGGCCCGGCATCGCCGGCCGCCAGCGACCGCAGCCCGGCCAGCAGCGCGTCCCGGCCGTCCCCGACCGCGCCGGCCCGGTACGGGTGGTGCACCCGGCCGGTGGCCAGCGCGCGTCCGATGTCGACGGTGCCGACCTCCGGGTGCGCGGCGGCGTAGTCGGCCAGCTGTCCGGCCTGCGCCCGCAGCCCCGCTTCGCTCCGGCCCGACACCACCCAGGCCACCGGACCGGCCGTCCCGCCGCCGACCCCGGCCTCGTCGCCGCCGGGCCCGGCCGGCTCGGCGACAGCCGCCGGCGGCTCCTCCAGGATCACGTGCGCGTTGGTACCGCTGATCGCGAACGAGGAGACGCCGGCCCGGCGCGGCTGCTCGCCGCGCGGCCAGGCGACCGGCTCGGTCAGCAGCCGGACCGCGCCGGCTTCCCAGTCCACGTGCCGGCTCGGCGCATCCACGTGCAGCGTCCGGGGCAGGACGCCGTGCCGCATCGCCTGCACCATCTTGATCACACCGGCCACCCCGGCCGCGGCCTGGGTGTGCGCGATGTTCGACTTCACCGAGCCGAGCCACAGTGGACGGTCCGCCGGCCGGCCCTGGCCGTAGGTGGCCAGCAGCGCCTGCGCCTCGATCGGGTCGCCCAGCGCGGTGCCGGTGCCGTGCGCCTCCACCGCGTCCACATCGGACGGTGCCAGCCCGGCGGTAGCCAGCGCGGACCGGATCACCCGCTGCTGCGACGGGCCGTTCGGCGCGGTCAGCTGGCTGCTGGTGCCGTCCTGGTTGGTGGCCGAGCCGCGGATCACCGCGAGCACCGGGTGGCCGTTGCGCTCCGCGTCGGACAGCCGCTCCAGCAGCAGCATCGCCGCGCCCTCGCCCCAGGCGGTGCCGTTGGCGGCGTCGGCGAACGGCTTGCACCGGCCGTCCGGGGCCAGCCCGCGCTGCCGGCTGAACTCCAGGAACATTCCGGGCAGCGCCATGATCGTGGCGCCGCCGGCCAGCGCCAGCTCGCATTCGCCCTGCCGCAGCGACTGGACCGCCAGGTGCATCGCGACCAGCGAGGACGAGCAGGCCGTGTCGATGCTGACCGCCGGCCCCTCCAGGCCGAAGGTGTAGGCGATCCGGCCGGAGGCGACGCTGATCGTGGTGCCGGTCAGCACGTGGCCCTGCACGCCCTCCGGGCCGGTGTGGCACATCGACACGTACTCCTGCGCGGAGACGCCGGCGAACACACCGGTGGCCGAGCCGCGCAGCACGGCCGGGTCCAGGCCGGCCCGCTCGATCGCCTCCCAGGACGTCTCCAGCAGCAGCCGCTGCTGCGGGTCGATCGCCAGCGCCTCGCGCGGCGAGATGCCGAAGAACTCGGCGTCGAACCGGTCCGCGTCGTAGAGGAACCCGCCCTCGCGGGCGTACGTCTTGGCCACCGCGTCCGGGTCCGGGTCGTACAGCTGCCCGATGTCCCAACCCGGCCGCGGCGGGAACTCGCCGATCGCGTCCACCCCGTCGGCGACCAGCGTCCACAGGTCCTCGGGCGAGGCGACCCCGCCCGGGAAGCGGCAGCCCATCCCGACGATCGCCACCGGCTCCCGCCGGCTGGCCTCGGCGTCCTGCAGCCGCTGCCGGGTCTGGTGCAGGTCGGCGGTGACCCGCCGCAGGTAGTCGCGGAGCTTGTCCTCGTTGGCCATGGGTACGTCAGTCCTTTGCAGGGCCGGTTCTGGCGCGGGCTTAGGAGAGGCCGAGTTCCTTGTCGATGAAGTCGAAGATCTCGTCATCACCGGCGGTCTCGATCTTGGCGGTCACCGCCACGGCGCTGGCGCCCGCGGCGTCCGGCCCGTGGTTCAACCTGTGCAGCAGGCCCTGCAGCCGCCCGGCGAGCTCGGTCCTGGCCGCCGGGAAGATGGTCTCCAGGTCGGCTTCCAACCGGTCCAGCTCGGCCAGGATGCCCAACGGCGCCGCCGACGCGGCCGGCGCGATTTCGCCCCGCAGGTAGTCGGCGAGCAGGGCCGGCGTCGGGTAGTCGAAGATCAGCGTCGCATGTAGACGGAGGCCGGTGCTGGCGCTGAGCCGGTTGCGCAGCTCCACCGCGGTCAGCGAGTCGAAGCCCATATCCATGATCCCGCGCTCTGCCTCGACCGCGTGCGGGTTGCTCAGCCCGAGCACCGCCGCGATGTGCGCGCGGAGGTGGTCGAGCAGGACGCCGCCCTGCTCGGCCTCGGTGAGGCCGGCCAGCCGCTGCGCCAGGTTCGGCCCGTTCGCCGCGCCGCCGGCGTCGGCCACCCGCCGGGTGCTGCCGCGGACCAGGCCGCGGAACACCGGGTTCGGCTCGCCGCCCTGGATGCTCAGCCGGGCCAGGTCCAGCCGCACCGGGACGAGCGCCGCCCGGCCGGTGCGCAGCGCCGCGTCGAACAGGCCCAGCGCCAGTTCGGACGACATCGGCAGGATGCCGGTGCGGCCCATCCGGGCCAGGTCGGAGCTGTTCAGCTCGCGGGCCATCCCGGTCTCCTGCGCCCACAGACCCCAGGCCAGCGCGGTCGCGGCCAGGCCCTGGCCACGCCGGTGCTGAGCCAGCGCGTCCAGGAACGTGTTGGCCGCGGCGTAGTTGCCCTGGCCGGCGTTGCCGATGGTGCCGGCGACCGACGAGTAGAGCACGAACGCGGCGAGGTCGAGCTCCCTGGTCAGCTCGTGCAGGTGCCAGGCGGCGTCCACCTTCGGCCGCAGCACGGCGTCCAGCCGCTGCGGGGTGAGCGACCCGACGGTGGCGTCGTCCAGCGTGCCGGCGGTGTGCACCACCGCGGTCAGCGGGTGTTCGGCCGGGACGTTCGCGAGCAGCGCCCGCAGCGACTCCCGGTCGGTCACGTCGCAGCCGGCAACGGTCACCGACACGCCCGCGGCGGCGAGTTCCGCGGTGAGCTCCGCGGCGCCGGCCGCGTCCGGGCCGCGCCGGCTGGCCAGCAACAGGTGCCGGGCGCCGTGCCCGGTGGCCAGGTGCCGGGCCAGCAACTGGCCCAGCGCGCCGGTGCCGCCGGTGATCAGAACCGTGCCGGCCGGGTCGAGCAGCGGCCCGGTGGACGGCTCGACACCGGTCGCCCGGGCCAGCCGCGGTGCCCGCAGTTGCCCGCCGCGCAGCGCGAGTTGTGCCTCGCCGGCGCCGATCGCCGCCGGCAGCGCCTGGTACGAGGCCGGTTCGCCGTCGTGGTCGAGCAGCACGATCCGGCCCGGGTGCTCCGACTGCGCCGAGCGGACCAGGCCCCAGACCGTCGCGGCGGCCAGCTCGCCGGCCTGCGCCAGCGGGCCGTCCACGGCGTTGCGGGTCAGCACCGCGAGCCGGGCCGGGGCGAGCCGCGGGTCGGCCAGGAAGGTCTGGACCACCGACAGGGCCCAGTGCGCCGCCGCCCGGGCCGACTCGGCGGCGTCGCCGGTCGGGTCCGGCCGGTACGCGGCCAGCACCACATCCGGTGCGTCGCCGTCCGGCAGGTCGGTGAGGTCCGGGTAGGCGTGCGCGGTGCCGCCGGTCGCCCGGACCGCGTCGGCCACGGCGTCGTCGCCGATGACCGCCCAGCGCGCCGCCGATGCGGTCGCCGGGGCCGGCAGCCCGGTCCAGTCCAGCTGGTAGAGGGAATCCTGCCGACCGCTGGTGGACGGGATCTGCTCCCGGTTCACCGGGCGGACGGTGAGCGAGCCGATGCTGACCACCGGCGCGCCGGTCGGGTCGGTCATCGCCAGCGCCATCGTGTTCTCGCCGGTGCTGGTCAGCTGCACCCGCAGGTTCACCGCGCCGGTCGCGTGCAGCGCGACCTCGCTCCAGGAGAACGGCAGCCGGACCCGGTCGACGTCCAGGAACGTCATCGGGTGCAGCGCGCAGTCCAGCAGCGCCGGGTGGATGCCGTACGCACCGGGCTCGGTGCCCCGGTCCAGGACGATGTCCGCGTAGATGGTGTCACCGGACCGCCAGGCGGCCTGCAGCCCGCGGAACGGTGGCGCGTAGTGGTAGCCGCGCTCGGTCATCAGCCGGTAGTGCTCGTCCACGTCCAGGGCGACCGCGCCCGCCGGCGGCCAGACGCCCGCCGCGGCCGAGGCCAGCGGGCTGGGCAGCGGGCCCATGGCGAGCACACCGGTGGCGTGCCGGGTCCACGGCGTGCCCGCCGGGTCGGTGGTGGCGCGGGAGTCGACGGTGAACGGCCGCCGGCCGGACCCGTCCGCCGGCTCGATGGCCACCCGGATGTTGTACGTGCGCTGCGGCGCGACGGTGAGGAACGCGTGGTGGGTCAGCTCGTCGATGAACCCGCCACCCAGCTGTTCGGCCGCCTGCGAGAGCAGGTCGACGTACGCGGTGCCGGGCAGGATGACCGTGCCGTGGATGGCGTGCTGGCTCAGCCACGGGTGGCTGGTCAGCGAGAGGTGGCCGGTGAACAGGTGGGTGTCGTCGGGCAGGTCGATGGTGCCGGTGATGATCGGGTGCTGGGTCGGGTTGAGCCCGGCGGTGCTGGTGCGGACGGACCGGGCGTCGACCCAGTACCGCTCGTGCTGGAAGGCGTAGGTGGGCAGGTCCGGGTGGCTGGCCGCGTCGCCGAGGACGGCCACCCAGTCCGGGCTGCGGCCGGTGGTGTGCAGGGTGGCCATCGCGGCCAGCACGGTCTGCGCCTCCGACTGTCCAGGTCGGACAGTGGCGATCAGGGTGGCGTCCTCGCTGTTCAGGGTATTGGCGGTGAGCGTGGTCAAGGTGGTGTCCGGGCCGAGTTCGAGGTACGTGGTGACGCCGTTGTCCCGCAGGGTGGCGGCGGTGTCGGCCCAGCGGACGGCGTTGCGGATGTGCTCGGCCCAGTAGGTGGGAGTGGTCAGCTCGTCGCCGGTGGCGATGGTGCCGGTGAGGTTGGAGACGACCGGGATGGCCGGGGCCTGGTAGTCGAGGTCGGCCGCGGCGGTGAAGTCGTCGAGGATGGGTTCCATGTGGGCGGAGTGGAAGGCGTGCGAGACCGTGAGTTTCCGGGTCTTGACCCCGCGCGCGGCCCACCCGGCGGCTACCTGCCCGGCGGCGTCGGTGTCGCCGGAGATGACTGTCGTGTGTGGAGTGTTGACGGCGGCGATGCCGACTCCGTCGATCAAGGTGGGTTCGACGTCGGCGACCGGGGCGTGAATGGTGATCATCGCGCCGCCCGGCGGCAGCGAGCCCATGAGGCCCGCCCGGGCCGCGACCAGCGCGGCCGCGTCCGGCAGGGAAAGCACGCCGGCGACGTGCGCGGCGACCAGTTCGCCGATGGAGTGCCCGGCCACGAAGTCCGGCGCCAGACCCCAGGAGGTGACGAGCCGGAACAGCGCGGTCTCGAACGCGAACAGCGCGGTCTGGGTGTAGCGGGTCTGGTTCAGCAGCCCGGCCTGGTCGTCGAACATGACCTCCCGCAGCGGATGGTCCAGGTGCGGGTCCAGCAGCGCGCAGGCCTCGTCCAAGGCCGCGGCGAACACCGGGTACGTCTCGTACAGCGCCTTGCCCATGCCGGCCCGCTGCGAACCCTGGCCGGTGAACAGGAACGCCACCTTGCCGTGCCGTGGCCGGCCCCGGACCACACCAGGGCCATCGCCGCCGGCGGCCAGCGCCTGCAGGCCGGCCAGCAGGCCGTCCCGGGTGTCGGCGACGACGCCGGCCCGGTATTCGTGCTGCGCCCGCCCGGTGGCCAGCGCGAGGCCGACATCGGCCGGGTCGACGCCGGGGTGGGTGGCCGCGTACTCGACCAGCCGGCCGGCCTGCTCGCGCACCGCCGCCTCGGTCTTGCCGGAGACCAGCCAGGCCGCCGGGCCGTCCACATGCGACGGTCCGGGCACCGGCTCGGCGACCGGGGTCTCTTCCAGGATCAGGTGGGCGTTGGTGCCGCTGATGCCGAAGGACGAGACGCCGGCCCGGCGCGGACTGCCGCCGGGTGTCCAGTCGACCGGCTCGGTGAGCAGGCTGACCGCGCCGGACTCCCAGTCCACGTGGTGGCTGGGCGCGTCGATGTGCAGCGACCGGGGCAGCACGCCGTTGCGCATGGCCATCACCATCTTGATCACACCGGCCACCCCGGCCGCGGCCTGGGTGTGCCCGATGTTCGACTTGACCGACCCGAGCCACAGTGGACGGTCGGCGTCCCGGTTGCGGCCGTAGGTGGACAGCAGCGCCTGCGCCTCGATCGGGTCACCGAGTGCGGTGCCGGTGCCGTGCGCCTCCACCGCGTCCACATCGGACGGGGTCAGCCCGGCGGCGGCCAGCGCCTGCCGGATCACCCGCTGCTGGGACGGTCCGTTCGGCGCGCTCAGCCCGTTCGACGCGCCGTCCTGGTTCACCGCGCTGCCCGGGATCGTCGCGAGGATCCGGTGGCCATTGCGTTGCGCGTCGGACAGCCGCTCCAGCAGCAGCACGCCCACGCCCTCACCCCAGGCGGTGCCGTCGGCGGCGTCGGCGAACGACTTGCACCGCCCGTCCGGGGCCAGCCCGCGCATCTGGCTGAACTCAAGGAACATGCCGGGCAGCGCCATCACGGTGACACCGCCGGCCAGCGCCATCTCGCACTCGCCCTGCCGCAGCGACTGGCAGGCCAGGTGCAGCGCGACCAGGGAGGACGAGCAGGCGGTGTCCACGGTGACCGCCGGCCCTTCCAGGCCGAAGGTGTAGGCGACCCGGCCGGACGCGACGCTCAGCGTGGTGCCGGTCAGCAGGTAGCCCTGGATGCCCTCGGGGCCGGGGTGGCAGAGCGAGACGTACTCCTGCCCGACCACACCGGCGAACACACCGGTCCGGCTGCCGCGCAGGGCGACCGGGTCGATCCCGGCCCGCTCCAGCGCCTCCCACGAGGTCTCCAGCATCAGCCGCTGCTGCGGGTCGATAGCCAGCGCCTCGCGCGGCGAGATGCCGAAGAACTCGGCGTCGAAACCGTCGGCGTCGTAGAGGAAGCCGCCTTCCCGGGCGTACGTCTTGGCCACCGCTTCCGGGTCCGGGTCGTACAGCTCGTCGATGTTCCAGCCGGGGCGGGCCGGAAACTCGCCGATCGCGTCGACGTCGTTGCTGACGAGCTCCCAGAGGTCCTCCGGCGAGCCCACCCCGCCCGGGAACCGGCAGGCCATCGAGACGATCGCGATCGGCTCGTCGGTGTCGGCCCTGACCACCGCGGCCGACGCCGCGGGCGCCTCGACGTCGCCGGCCGCCTCGGCCAGCTCCGAGCGCAGGAACGCGGCGAGCCCGTTCGCGGTCGGGTAGTCGAAGATCAGCGTGGCCGGCAGCCGCAGGCCGGTCGCCGCGGTGAGCCGGTTGCGCAGCTCCACCGCGGTGAGCGAGACCAGGCCGAGGTCGTTGAACGCGCGGGTCGGGTCGATGCCGTCACCGCTGGTGTGCCCGAGGGTGGCGGCGATGTGGGTGCGGACCAGGTCCAGGATCGCCTTGTCCCGCTCGGCGGCGGCCAGGCCGGCCAGCCGCTGCGCCAGCGACGACTCGCCGCCGGCGCCGGCCGCCACGACCCGCTTGGCCGGGGCCCGGACCAGCCCGCGCAGCACCGGTGTGACCGGCACACCGGCGGCCTGGCCGCTCAGCCGGGCGATGTCGAGCTTGGCCGGCACCGCGGTCGGCCGATCCAGCCCGAGGGACGCGTCGAACAGCGCGAGCCCCTGGTCGGCCGGTAGCGGGGCCAGCCCGGCCCGGGCCAGCCGGGCCTTGCCGGCGGCGTCGAGGGTGCCGGCCATGCCGCCGGCCGTCTCCGTCCACAGCCCCCAGGCCAGCGAGGTCGCCGGCAGGTTCCGGGCGTGCCGGTGCTGGGCGAGTGCGTCCAGGAAGGTGTTGGCGGCGGCGTAGTTCGCCTGCCCGGCGTTGCCGAGCGTGCCGGCGACGGACGAGTAGAGGACGAACGCGGTCAGGTCGAGGTTCTCGGTGGCCCGGTGCAGGTTCCAGGCGGCATCCACTTTGGACCTGAGCACGGCGCGCAGCCGGTCCGGGGTGAGCGCGTCGACCGCGCCGTCATCCAGCGCGCCGGCGGTGTGGATCACGGCGGTGAGCGGGTGGTCGGCCGGCACGCTGTCCAGCAGGGTGCCGACCGCGGCAGCGTCGGCGGCGTCGGCGGCCGCGATGGTGACGGTGGCGCCGAGCTCGGTCAGCTCGGCCCGCAGGTCCGCGGCGCCCGGGGCGTCCGGGCCGCGCCGGCTGGTGAGCAGCAGGTGCCGCGCGCCCTGGGTGGACACCAGGTGCCGGGCCAGCATGCCGCCCAGCGCGCCGGTGCCGCCGGTGATCAGGATGGTGCCGTCCGGGTCGATCGGCGACGGCGGGATGCTGACCGGCAGCGTGATCCGGGACAGCCGCGGGACGGACAGCTCGCCGGCGCGGATCGCCAGCTGGGCCTCGCCGGTGGCCAGTGCGGCCGGGATCGCCTGCCTGGAGGCGTCCTGCTCGTCCAGGTCGAGCAGCACGAACCGGTCCGGGTACTCCGACTGGGCCGAGCGGATCAGCCCGTGCACCGCGGCCCCGGCCAGGTCCCGAACGTCCGCAGTGGACCCGACCGCGACCGCGCCGCTGGTCGCGACGATCAGCCGCCGGCCGTCGAGCGCCTCGATGCCGGTGGCCGCCTGGACGAGTTCGAGCGCGCGGGTGGTCGCCGCGTGCGTGGCGGCCACCGGATCCGGGCCGTCGCCGAGAAAGCAGACGACCAGGTTGTCCGGCGCGTCGCCGTCCGCCGCGGCCGCCGCCAGGTCCGGGTAGCTGAGCCCGTCGGCCAGCCCGCCCAGCCGCCCGGAAGCCTCGCCGACCACGGCCCACGCCGGTGCCGGTGCTGGTGCCGGTGCGGCGGCGAGAGCGGTCCAATCGAGCCCGAACAGCGCGTCCCGGTGCGCGGCCTTCGCCAGCGCGATCTTCTCCGCCGAGACACCGCGGATGGTCAGCGACTCGATCGCCGCGACCGGCGCGCCGGTCTGGTCGGTGATGGCCAGCGACAGGGTGTCCTGGCCGAGGTAGGTCAGCTTCACCCGCAGCACGCTCGCGCCGGTGCCGTGCAGCGAGACCCCGGCCCAGGAGAACGGCACCAGGACGTGCCCGACCTCGTCGTCGAAGTTGCCGCGCTGCGCGGTGCTGATCACGATCGGGTGGATGGCGCAGTCCAGCAGTGCGGGGTGGATGCCGTACCCGCCGGGCTCGCCGCCCTCGGGCAGCGTCACCTCGGCGTAGATGGTGTCGCCGCTGCGCCAGGCCGCCCGCATGCCCAGGAAGTACGGACCATAGCCGAGCCCGGCCGCCGCCAGCCGCCGGTACTGCGCCTCGACGTCGAGGCTGACCGCGCCGCGCGGCGGCCACTCGCCGGTGACCGGCTCGGCCGGCCGGCCGCCGGCCAGGAACCCGGCCGCGTGCAGCGTCCACTCGCTTTCCGTCTCGGCCGTCTCCGGTCGCGAGTGGACGGTGAAGGCCCGCCGGCCGTCGTCGTCCGCCGCGTTGACCGCGAGCCGCAGGCTGCGCGCGGCGCGCCCGACCACGTCCAGGAAGACGTAGTGGGTGAGCTCCTCGATCTGCGCGGCGCCGACCTGATCGGCGGCGTGCAGCAGCAGGTCGACGTATGCGGTGCCGGGCAGGATGACCGTGTCGTGGATGGCGTGCTCGGCCAGCCAGGGCTGATCCACTGTGGACACGCGGCCGGTGAAGAGCCGGCCGCCGTCGGGCAGTTCGGCGGTGGCCCGCAGGATCGGGTGGTCGATCGTGCGGAGCCCCAGGTCGGTCGCCTCGGTGGCGTTGGACCGGCCGTCGATCCAGTAGTGCTGGTGTTGGAACGGGTACGTGGGCAGGTCCACCGGCGTCGGCTCGGGGTTGCCCAGGACGGCCGGCCAGTCGACGGCCTGCCCGGCGGCGTGCAGCGTGGTGACCGCGGTGAGCAGAGTCTGCGGCTCGGGCTGCTTCGGGCGCAGCGCGGCGGTGAATACCGCGCCGGTCGGGTCGAGCGCGTCCAGGGTGTTGGTGGTGAGCGTGGTGAGGGTGGTGTCCGGCCCGAGCTCGAGGTAGGCGGTGACGCCCTGCTCATGCAGCGTGGTGGCGGTGTCGGCCCAGCGGACGGCGTTGCGGATGTGCTCGGCCCAGTAGGCCGGGGTGACGAGTTGTTCGCCGGTGGCGATGGCGCCGGTTACGTTGGCGACGACCGGAATGACCGGCGGCTGGTAGTCGAGTTCGCCGGCGGCATCCTGGAAGTCGGCCAGGATCGGGTCCATCAGTGGCGAGTGGAAGGCGTGCGAGACGGTCAGCTTGCGGGTCTTCACCCCGCGGGCGGCCCACCCGGACGCGATCCGCTCGGCGACGTCGGCGTCGCCGGAGATGACCGTGCTGTTCGGCGTGTTCGCGGCCGCGACGGTGACCCCGTCGGCCAGCGTCGGCTCGACCTCGGCGACCGGGGCGCTGATGGCGATCATCGCGCCGCCCGGCGGCAGCGAGCCCATCAGCCGCGCCCGGGCGGCGACCAGCGTCGCGGCGTCGGCGAGCGAGAGCACCCCGGCGGCGTGCGCGGCGACCAGCTCACCGATGGAGTGCCCGGCCACGAAGTCCGGCGTGATGCCCCAGGAGGTGACCAGCCGGTACAGCGCGGTCTCCAGCGCGAACAGGCTCGTCTGCGTGTACAGCGTCTGGTTCAACAGCTCAGACAGCGACGTACCGAACATCACCTCGCGCAGCGGGTGCGGCAGGTGCGGGTCGAGCAGCGCGCAGACCTCGTCGAACGCCGCGGCGAACACCGGGTACGTCTCGTACAGGCCCTGGCCCATCCCGGCGCGCTGCGAGCCCTGGCCGGTGAACAGGAACGCCACCTTGCCCGGCCGCGGCCGGCCCCGGACCACCCCCGGGCCCTCGCCGCCGGCGGCCAGCGAGCGCAGCCCGGCCAGCAGCGCCTCCCGCGAGTCGCCGACGACGCCGGCCCGGTGGTCATGCTGCGCCCGCCCGGCCGCCAGCGCGCGTCCGATGTCGACACTGCCGACCGACGCGTTCGCGACCGCGAAGTCGGCCAACCGCTCCGCCTGCGACCGCAGTGCCGCCTCGCTCCGGGCCGACACCAGCCAGGCCGCCGGACCGTCCAGCTGGGACCCGGGCGCCGGCTCCGGATCGGGTGCCTCCTCCAGGATCACGTGCGCGTTGGTGCCGCTGATGCCGAACGAGGAGACGCCGGCCCGGCGCGGGCGCCCATCGCCGGCCCAGTCCACCGGCTCGCTCAGCAGCGCGACCGCGCCCGAGCCCCAGTCCACGTGGTGGCTGGGCGCGTCGATGTGCAGCGACCGGGGCAGCACGCCGTGCCGCATCGCCATCACCATCTTGATCACACCGGCCACCCCGGCCGCGGCCTGGGTGTGCCCGATGTTCGACTTCACCGACCCGAGCCACAGTGGACGGTCCGGATCCCGGTCCCGCCCGTAGGTGGCGAGCAGGGCTTGGGCCTCGATCGGGTCACCGAGTGCAGTGCCGGTGCCGTGCGCCTCCACCGCGTCCACATCGGACGGTGCGAGCAGCGCGGCCGCCAGCGCGGCCCGGATCAACCGCTCCTGGGCCGGACCGTTGGGCGCGGTCAGCCCGTTGGAGGCGCCGTCCTGGTTGGTTGCCGAGCCGCGGATGACGGCCAGTACCCGGTGCCCGTTGCGGCGCGCGTCGGACAGCCGCTCCAGCAGCAGCACGCCCACGCCCTCACCCCAGGCGGTGCCATCGGCGGCGTCGGCGAACGGCTTGCACCGCCCGTCCGGGGCCAGCCCACGCTGCCGGCTGAACTCCAGGAACATGCCCGGGCTGGCCATCACGGTGGCGCCGCCGGCCAGCGCGAGGTCACACTCGCCCTGCCGCAGCGCCTGGCAGGCCAGGTGCATCGCGACCAGCGAGGACGAGCACGCCGTGTCGATGCTCACCGCCGGGCCCTCCAGCCCGAACGTGTACGCCACCCGGCCGGACGCGACGCTCAGCGTCGATCCGGTCAGCACGTGCCCCTGCACGCCCTCCGGGCCGGCGTGGCACATCGAGACGTACTCCTGGCCGAAGACGCCGGCGAACACGCCGGTCTTGCTGCCGCGCAAGGCGGCCGGGTCGATCCCGGCCCGCTCCAGCGCCTCCCAGGACGTCTCCAGCAGCAGCCGCTGCTGCGGGTCGATGGCCAGCGCCTCGCGCGGCGAGATGCCGAAGAACTCGGCGTCGAAACCGCCCGCGTCGTAGAGGAAGCCGCCGTCGCGCGTGTAGACCTTGCCGATCCGGTCCGGGTCCGGGTCGTACAGGTCCTCGATGTCCCAGCCCGGCCGGGACGGGAACTCGCCGATCGCGTCCACCCCACCGGAGACCAGCGTCCACAGGTCTTCCGGTGAGCGGACGCCGCCCGGGAAGCGGCAGCCGATCCCGACGATCGCCACCGGCTCCCGCCGGCTGGCCTCGGCGGTCTGCAGCAGCTGCCTGGTCTGCTGCAGATCGGCGGTAACCCGCCGCAGGTAGTCGCGGAGCTTCTCTTCGTTCGACATGGGGTGTCAATACCTCGCGGTGAGCCGGGGCTTCGGGTTAGTTGTCGTTCTCGAGCAGGCCGAGCTCGCTGTCGATGAAGCTGAAGATCTCGTCGTCGGAGGCGGACTCGATCCCGCCGTCCGGGCTGGCGGCCGCGCCGGTGCCCTGCAGATCGCGCAGCCGGAACAGGAAGCCCTGCACGCGGGTAGCCAGCTGGGGGAGGATGAGGTCGTCCGGCGGCGCGCCCAGCACAGCCGCCTCCAGTTGGGCGAAGTCCGCGAGTACGGACTGCGGTGCGCCGGGCGCGTCCGACCACAGCTCGCGGCTGAGCAGGGCGGCGACGGCGTCCGGCGTGGGATGGTCGAACAGCAGCGTGGTGGGCAGGCCGAGACCGGTCGCCGTGCTCAGCTGGTTGCGCAGCTCGACCGCGGTCGACGAGTCGAAACCCAGCTCCTTGAAGGCCCGGTCGGTCTCCACCTGCTCCGGCCGCGAGTGCCCGAGCACGCCGGCCACGCTGGCCCGGACCAGGCTCAGCAGGGCCGCCGGCCGCTCCGGCACGGCCACCGCGGCCAGCCGCCGCGGCCACGGCGCCAGCTCGGCCGTCCACGGGTCGACCACGTCCGCCACCACTGTGTCCACAGTGGACGCTGGCGGCTCAGTCGGGGTGCCGCCGGCAGCCGCCGGCGCGAGCCAGTAGCGCTCGCGCTGGAACGCATACCCGGGCAGCGGCACGCGGTGCGGCTGGGCTGGCTCGAAGACCGCGTCCCAGTCCACCGCGGCGCCGTGCGCGTGCGCGCCGCACAGCGAGCTGAGGAAGCGCGGCCAGCCGCCGTCGTCCCGGCGCAGGGTCGGTACCGCGGCAGCGCTGGCCCCGGCCGCGTCCAGCGTCTCCTGCAGGCCGGTCAACAGCACCGGGTGCGAGCTGGCCTCGATGAAGATCTGCTGCCCGCGCGCCAGCAGGGTGCGGGTCGCCGGCTCGAACAGCACCGGCCGGCGCAGGTTCTCGTACCAGTAGCCGGCGTCCAGCGTGCTGGTGTCGATCAGGCCGCCGGTCAGCGTGGAGCAGAAGGCGATCTCGGCCGACCGCGGCCGGATGCCGGCCAGCGCGGTGGACAGCTGGCCGCGGACCGCCTCCACGTGCGCGCTGTGCGAGGCGTAGTCGACCGGCACCCGGCGGGCCCGGAACGTGGTGTCGCCGCGCAGCGCCAGCAGTTCGTCCAGGGCGTCCGCGTCGCCGGAGACCACGGTGGAACCGGGCCCGTTCACGGCGGCCACGCCGAGCCGGCCGGACCAGGACGCGATCAGCTGCTCGACCTCGGCTGCCGGCAGCGCCACCGAGGCCATCCCGCCCCGGCCGGTGATCGCCGAGATGGCCTGGCTGCGCAGCGCGACGACCCGGGCGGCGTCCGGCAGCGAGAGCGCGCCGGCGACGTACGCGGCGGCGATCTCGCCCTGCGAGTGGCCGACCACGGCGTCCGGCCGCACGCCCACCGACTGCCAGAGCCGGGCCAGCGAGGTCATCACCGCGAACAGGGCCGGCTGCACCACGTCGGCCCGCTCCGCCTCGGCGGTCCACGGCCGCTGGGTGAGCAGCTCGATCAGCGACCAGCCGGTCAGCGGGTCGAGCGCGTCAGCGCAGGCGTACAGGTGCTTGCGGAACACCTCGGCCGAGTCGAACAGCCCGGCCGCCATGCCGGCCCACTGCGAGCCCTGGCCGGGGAAGATGAAGGTCACCGCGGCCGGTGGCTGGCCGGCGCGCCCAGCCGCCGGGCGGGCCGGCCGGACCACCTTGACCGGGCCGACCACGTTCGCGGCCGGGTCGGCCACGGCCAGCGCGCGCAGGCCGGCGAGCAGCGACTCGCGGTCGGCGCCGTAGACCGCGGCGCGGTGCTCGAAGTGGGTCCGGGTGGTGGCCAGCGAGTAGCCGACGTCCGCCGGCAGCAGCTCGGGGTCGGCCGCGGCGAACCCGGCCAGCCGGTCGGCCTGATCGCGCAGCGCCCGATCGGTGCGGCCGGAGACCAGCCAGGGCAGCGCCAGCCCGGTGCCGTCCGGCCCGGGGTGCGGCTCGGCCGGCTGGCCCGCCGGCTCGGACAGCACCACGTGGCAGTTCGTCCCGCCCATCCCGAACGAGCTCACCCCGGCCAGCAGCGGCCGGTCCGGCCGCGGCCACGGGCCCAGCCGCTGCGCGACGGCCAGGTTCAGCGTGTCCAGCGGGATGCCCTGGTTGGTGGTCTCGGCGTGCAGGCTGGCCGGCACCGCGCGGTGCCGGATGCTCAGCACGGTCTTCAGCAGCCCGGCGACGCCGGCGGCGCCCTCCAGATGGCCGATGTTGGTCTTCACCGAGCCGACCAGCAGCGGCGCGCCGGCGTCCCGGCCGGCGCCGAGCGCGGCACCCAGGCCGGCCGCCTCGATCGGGTCGCCGACCCGGGTGCCCGAGCCGTGCAGCTCCACGTACTGGATGTCGGCGGGGGCGACCCCGGCCTGCCGGCAGGCGGCCCGGATGACCTCGGCCTGCGCCTGCGGGCTCGGCACGGTCAGCCCGTCGGTGCCGCCGTCGTTGTTCACCGCGCTGCCGCGGATCACGCAGTAGACCTGGTCGCCGTCCTCGACGGCCCGGGCCAGCGGCTTGAGCACCAGGAAGGCGCCGCCCTCGCCGCGGACGTAGCCGTTCGCCTCCTGCCCGAACGCGGCGACCTGGCCGGTCGGGGAGAGGCCGCCGAACCGGGCGGACGCGGCCAGGCTCTCGGTGGCCAGGTTCAGGTTCACCCCGCCGGCCAGCGCCACCTCCGACTCCCCGGACCGCAGGCTCACGCAGGCCAGGTGCACCGCGACCAGGGACGACGACTGTCCACTGTCGACGGTCAGGCTCGGGCCGCGCAGGTCGAACGCGTACGACACCCGGTTCGCGATGATGCTGCGGTGCAGCCCCGGCAGCGTGTGCGGGGTGAAGGCGGCGCCGCCGCGGCGGTACTGCAGGGTCGCCCAGTCACTCCAGATGGTGCCGACGAACACGCCGGTCCGGCTGCCGGACAGCGTGCCGGGCACGATCGCGGCGTCCTCGAACGCCTGCCAACCCAGTTCCAGCATCAGCCGCTGCTGCGGGTCCATGGCCGCGGCCTCGCGCGGCGAGATGCCGAAGAACCCGGGGTCGAACAGGTCGACCCGGTCGAGATAGCCACCCCACCTCGTCCCGGCCCACGGGTCCGCCCCGGCCGTCCCGCCCGCCCCGGCCGGGCCCGCCCCGGCCGTCCCGGCGGGACCCGCCGCGCCGGTTGGATCGGCTGCCCCGGCCGTCCCGCCCGTCCCGGCCGGGCCCGCCCCGGCCGTCCCGGCCGCGCTGGTCGGATCGGCTGCGCCGGTTGGATCGGCGTCGGCGGCGGGGTTGCCGCCGAGCGGCGGTCGGTCGTCCCGGTCGGCCGGGGTGGCGCCGATGCCGCTGCCGCCGGCGGCGAGCAGCTGCCAGAAGGCGGCCGGGTCCGGTGCCTGTGGCAGCCGGCAGGAGAGCCCGATGATCGCGATCGCGCCGGTCGGATCCGTGGTTCCGGCACTGCCGGAAGGAGCTGGATGAGCCATCGAACTCGCTGCCCCCTCGCCGCTCACGCACCCGGGTCTGGATGCCCCGGGGTGGTTGGTCAAGCCAGCGTCAGCGACGGAGCTAGCCGGGTACTTGGCGCGCGCTAAAGCAGGTCAGCCGGCTGCTGGCCGGGAACCGGCGACTTCAGCGGGAGATTGGCGCCGCGTTGGGGCGCGCCAAGGGCGGCCGCCGAGCATGGGCGCACAGTCGAGTCCGAAAGAGAGGCACCCGAATGCTTCGGCTACCAGTCACGAGTCCAGTGCGGGGCGTTGCGCTGGCCGCCGCCGCGACCGCGGTCGTCACCTGTACGGCCGCCGCCTCCGCCGGGCCGGCGAGCGCCTCGGCCGCGCCGGCCAGCCACCACGCCGGCCGGTACTGCATCTCCTACGACAACCTGACCGAGCAGGCGCAGGTGCAGCCTGACACCACCGCCACGCCGAGCGCGACCTCGCTGGTCGGCCGCTCGCTGGGTGAGTTCCGCAACTCGAGCGGCCGGCTGGTCGGCACCGAGGACGGCACGTTCGTCGCCTACCAGAAGGTGGACGGCACCCGCGCGGAGCTGTTCCAGTACACCGCGCAGCTGCCGGGCGGCTCGGTGGCCGGCGGCGGCACGGTCTCGATCACCGATATCAGCCTCGGCCAGGAGGCCACGCTGTCCGCGGTGGGGACCAGCGGGCTGCTGCGCGGTCTGACCGGCACCTGGAAGTTCACGCTGACCGGGGCCCCGGCGCCGGGCGTGACCACCTTCCGGACCGTCTTCACCCTCTGCCTCTGACCTGACTCGCCAGACCCGCCGGCCGACGCCGGCCGAACCCCCGGGCCGACGCCGGGCCGGATTCCCAGGCCGGCGCTGGGCCGACCCCGGGCCCACCCGGGCCGCCTCCCGGCGGCCCACCGCCGAGCACCACCGAGGCTGTACCGACGGCTCTACCAAGGCTGCTCTATGGATCGCCTACCTGTTCGTGGAACTGGCCCGCGACGCGCCCGATGCACCGGCGCGTCCGGGCCGTTCTGCGTTGCCCGGCACCCCGCCGGACCGGACAATCCAGCCGTGCCTCGCCAGATCCCGGCAACTCGCCAGTTCCCGGCAACCCGCCTAGCGGCGGACACGGTAGTTCGGACAGGCACTTGCCGTCCGACGCGAGTTCTGTAAACATTTACCGCAGAGCACGATCACGGCCGGCTGCCCGACTCGGACCTGACCACTCCGGCCCCCGCACCACAGCACCACCCGACCCACCCGGGGTCAGTGGGCCCGGGCTCCGAACCCGAAATGGAGATCGTCATGGCAGAGCAGAACGCACCCGCGGTGGAGAAGGAACCGCCCGACAAGATGACGCCAGCGCTGTTGAAGCTGGCCGGCGCGATCATGCTTGGTTCGATCGCCATGCAGCTCGACGGAACCATGGTCAACGTGGCGTTCAATACGCTGCTGAGCGAGTTCGGGTCCCAGTTGTCGACCATCCAGTGGGTGGTCACCGGCTACCTGCTCGCGATGGCCATGGTCACCCCGCTGACCGGCTGGGCGGTCGAGCGGTACGGCGGCCGCACCGTCTGGATGGCCTCGATCTCGGTCTTCCTCGCCGGCTCGATGCTCTGCGGCGTCGCCTGGTCGGCCCCCAGCCTGATCGTGTTCCGGATCCTGCAGGGCATGGGTGGCGGCATGATCATCCCGTTGGCCCAGGTGATCCTGGCGCAGGCGGCGGGGGAGAAGATGCTCGGCCGGGCCATCGCCGCCATCGGCATCCCGGCGATGCTCGGCCCGGTGCTCGGCCCCGTCCTCGGCGGCATCATCGTCACCGAGCTGAACTGGCGCTGGATCTTCTACATCAACCTGCCGATCTGCCTGGCCGCGCTGCTCGTCTCCTGGCGGGTCATGCCGCCGGGGATCGGTAAGGGCCCGCAGGCGGAGAAGCTCGACCTGATCGGCCTGGCGCTGCTCTCGCCGGCCTGCATCGCGTTGATCTACGGGCTGACCGAGGCCGGCAACCACGGCAGCTTCGGCGACGGCCACGCGCTCGTCCCGCTGCTGCTCGGTCTGGCGCTGCTGGTCGCGTTCACGCTGCACTCGCTGCGCGGGTCGGCGCCGCTGATCGACGTGCGGCTGTTCAAGGTGCGCAACTTCACCATGGGTTCGATCGTGGTCTTCATCGCCGCGCTCCCGCTGTTCGGCGCGATGGCCCTGGTGCCGCTGTACTACCAGCAGGTCCGCGGCGACACCGCGCTGCACGCCGGCCTGCTGTTCGCCCCGCAGGGCTTCGGCATGGCCATCGCGCTGGTGGCCTCCGGCGCGCTCTCGGACAAGATCGGGCCGCGCCCGATCGTGCTCAGCGGGCTCAGCATGGCCGCTCTCGGCGGGGCCGTCTTCACCCAGATCACCGGGCACACCAGCGTGCTGCTGATCAGCGCGGCACTCGCCGTGTCCGGCGCCGGGCTCGGCGTCTCGCTGGTGCCGGCGCTGACCGCGGCGCTGCGCGGGCTGCGACAGAACACGATCGCCAAGGCCACCACGTCGGTCCGGATCTTCCAGCAGCTGGGCGGCTCGTTCGGGATCGCGCTGATCTTCGTTGTGCTGCAGCAGGCGATCGCCAAGCAGGTCTCCGGGCCGAACGGCAGCCCCTCGCCGGACAGCCTGGCGGTGGGGTTCAGCCACGCCTTCTGGTGGATGCTCATCTTCACCCTGGCGGCCATCCTGCCGGCCTGCCTGCTGCCCTCCACCCGGCCGACGGCCGGCGAGCCCACCTCCGACAGCCTGGTGGCCGCTGGGTGACCCACCCGCTGGCCGCCGGGCCAGCCCGCAGCCAGTCGAGGACCTCCCGCCCCCTCCGGGAGGTCCTCGACGCTTCTCCGCTGCCGACGCGGCGCTGGCCGCCGCACCGGCCCGGGGTGTCTCGAGTGTCTACATGCGACGGATTGGCTGGGCGTTAGCGGCTCTTAAGGGCCGCGCCCGACAGTCGATGCAGACCGGAACACCCTGGAGGCTGAGTCGTGCAGACGCTAGACACATTCATCAAGGGAGTCGGCGTCTTCCTGCCGGCCCAAGTCACCGTCGAGTCGGCGGTCCGCCAGGGCCTGCACCCGGCCGAGGCCGCCGCCGCCCACCAGCTGACCGGAGCGACGGTGGCCGGCGACCTGCCGGCGCCGGAGATGGCGCTGCGGGCGTCCCAGGACGCGTTGAAGCGGTCCGGGCTGGCGCCGGGCGAGGTCGACCTGCTGCTCTACCTGGACACCTGGCACCAGGGCCCGGACGGCTGGCAGCCGCAGTCGTACCTGCAGCGGCACCTCGTCGGCGGCTACGCGCTGGCGGTCGAGGTCCGGCAGGGCTGCAACGGCGTGTTCGCCGCACTGGAACTGGCCGCGGACATCATGGCGGCCGGTACCGGCAAGGAGACGGCGCTGATCGTCGCGTCCGACAACTACGGCACCCCGCTGATGGACCGCTGGAACGTCGGTGCCGGGTTCATCAGCGGCGACGCCGCCAGCGCGATCGTGCTGAGCCGCGAGCCCGGCTTCGCCCAGCTGCTCTCGGTGCGGTCGGTCGCGGTGCCGGAGGCCGAGGGGATGCACCGCGGCAACGAGCCGATGTTCCCGCCCGGCCCCACCATCGGCCGGCCGCTCAACTTCGGCGCCCGCGGCGAGGAGTTCCGCCGCGAGGCGATGGCGCAGGGCATCGGTGCGGCCCCGATGATGCAGGTGCAGGCCACGATGATGGAGGTCGTCCAGCGCACGCTGGTCGAGGCCGGCATCGGGCTGGCCGACGTCACCCGGGTCGCGTTCAACAACTTCTCCCGGGAGATGGTCGAGCTGCGGGCGATGGCCCCGCTCGGCTTCCCGCTGTCGAAGTCCACCTGGGACTTCGGCCGGACGATCGGCCACCTCGGTGCCAGCGACCAGATCGTCTCGCTCGACTACCTGGTCAGCACCAACCAGCTGCGGCCGGACGACCACCTGCTGCTGATGGGCGTCGGCCCGGGCGTCACGCTGTCGGCCGCGGTGATCAAGGTCCTCGAACCGCCGTCCTGGGGCGGCTGACCGCGATGGACTTCGACTTCAGCCCGGACCAGCGCAAGCGGGCCGACGAGATCCGCGACGGCGTGCTGGAGCTGCTCGGCGGCCCCACGCCGGACGGCCCGCAGGGGCACTTCGACCGGGACAAGTGGCGTTCGGCGGCCCGGCTGGGCCTGACCGGGCTGAACCTGCCGGTCGAGTACGGCGGCTGCGGCCTCGGCTCGCTGGACACCGCGCTGGCGCTGGAGGCGTTCGGCCGCGGTTGCCGCGACACCGGCCTGGTGTTCGGCGTCGCGGCGCACGTGCTCGCCTGCGCCGTCCCGGTCCGGGACTTCGCCGCCGACGAGGTCCGCGCCGACCTGCTCAGCGGCCTGGCCGGCGGTGACCTGATCTCGGCCAACGCGATCACCGAGGACGAGGCCGGCTCGGACGTCAGCGGCATGCGGATGACCGCCGTGCCGGATGGTGACGACTACGTGCTC
This sequence comes from uncultured Actinomycetota bacterium, assembly GCA_963714145.1. Taxonomy (GTDB): domain Bacteria; phylum Actinomycetota; class Actinomycetes; order Mycobacteriales; family CADCTP01; genus JBBWZH01. Next base: position 8,821,009 of record OY970235.1, read on the forward strand.
GACGGCGAGAAGTCGTTCTCCAGCAACGCACCGCTGGCCGACCTGCTGGTCACCTACGGCGTCACCGCGCCGGCCGGTGGCTTCTTCTCGGTCACCGGCTTCGCCGTCCCCCGGCACCTGCCCGGGATCAGCGTCAGCGAGCCGCTGGCCAAGATGGGCCTGCACGGCTGCCCGGCCGGCCGGATCCGGTTCGACTCGGTCCGGGTGCCGGCCCGGTTCCGGCTCGGCGAGGAGGGCCAGGGCCGGCTGATCTTCCAGCACTCGATGGGCTGGGAGCGGGCCTGCCTGTTCGCCATCTACGTCGGCCTGATGGAACACCAGCTGGAGCGCTGCGTCGAGCACGCCCGGCGGCGCAAGCAGTTCGGCCAGAGCATCGGCGGCTTCCAGGCGGTCTCGCACCGGATCGCCACGATGAAGCAGCGGCTGGAGAGCGCCCGGTTGCTGCTCTACCGCGCCTGCTGGCTGATGGACGCCGGCCGCGACTACCTGGCCGCCGCATCGCTATCGAAGATAACGGTGTCGGAATCCGCAATCGCCAACGGCATCGACGCGGTGCAAATCTTTGGCGGTGCCGGCTACCTGCAGGCGACCGGGATCGAGAGCCAACTCCGGGACGCCGTCCCCAGCACGATCTTCTCCGGGACGACGGAGATCCACCGGGAACTCGTCGCAAAGGAAGCGGGGCTGTGAACATGAACACGGCAGAGTCGGGCGTCGCGGTCGCCGACCTCGCGGCCGTGCCGTCCAGGAGCGGCAGCCTGCACCGGCTGGTGCGCCAGGCGGCCGACCGCTACCCGGACCGACCGGCGGTCACCGCGCCGGACGGCGCGCTGAGCTACGCCGAACTGGACCGGCGGGCCGACGCGCTGGCCGGCCAGCTGGCCGGGCTCGGCGTCGGCCGCGGCGACCGGGTCGTCATCTGGACCGAGAAGTCGTGCGCGGCGATCGTCGCGATGCAGGCGGTGCTGCGGCTCGGTGCGGCCTACGTCCCGCTGGACGGCGCCACCCCGGTGGCCCGGGCCGGTCTGGTCGCCCGCAACTGCGCGGCCAGGGCGGTCTGCGTGCCGACCGAGCGGCTGGCCCCGATCACGGCCGAACTCGGCGGGACCGTCGGCTACGTCGACATCGAACTGGACGCGCTCGGCGCCGGCGAGCCGGACCGGTACGACCAGCCGGTCGGCCCGGACGAGCTGGCCTACATCCTCTACACGTCCGGCTCGACCGGGGTGCCGAAGGGCGTCTGCATCACCCACCGGAACGCGCGGTCCTTTGTGGACTGGGCCGTGGCCGAGCTGGACGTCCGCCCGGACGACCGGCTGGCCAACCACGCGCCGCTCACCTTCGACCTGTCCGTGCTGGACATCTACGCCGCCTTCGCCGCCGGCGCCTCGGTGCACCTGGTCTCCAAGGAGCTGGCCTACGCGCCGACCCAGCTGGTCGAGTTCCTGCGCAGCCAGCGGATCAGCATCTGGTACTCGGTGCCGTCGGTGCTGACGCTGATGATGCGCAGCGGCGGCCTGCTGGACGAGCCCGCCCCGGACGTGCTGCGGGTGGTGCTGTTCGCCGGCGAGCCGTTCCCGATCCCGCACGTCCGTCGGCTGGCCCGGTGGACCAGCGCGCGGCTGCTGAACCTGTACGGCCCGACCGAGACGAACGTCTGCACGTACCACGAGGTGCAGCCGGCCGACCTCACCCGGGACCGGCCGGTGCCGATCGGCCGGGCCTCCTGCGGTGACGTGGTCTGGGCGGTCCGGCCCGACGGCAGCCGGGCCGAGCTCGGCGAGGAGGGCGAGCTGCTGGTCGACGGGCCCACCGTGATGGCCGGCTACTGGGGCCGCGAGCCGCACCGCGGCACCTACCCGACCGGCGACGTGGTCCGGGTGCTGGCCGACGGCGCCTACGACTACGTCGGGCGGCGCGACCACATGGTCAAGGTCCGCGGTCACCGGATCGAGCTGGGCGAGATCGAGGCCACCCTGAACGCGCATCCCGATGTCCACGACGCCGCGGTCGTGGTCACCGGCGATGGGATGTACGCCAACCTGGAAGCCTTCGTCGTACCGGTCGAGGGGCGCAGCCCCGGGGTGCTCGGGCTCAAGCGGCACAGCGCGCAGAGCCTGCCCACTTACATGATCGTCGACAGGGTCCATCTCGTGCCCGAACTGCCGCGCACCCGCAACGGCAAGGTCGATCGGGCGAAGCTCGCCGCGCTGGGCGGCGAGCCGGTCATGCAGAACGTCTCGTGAGAGGACACGTCATGTCGCAGGACCTGGTTACCGACCGGCTCATCGACTTCATCCGGGAACGCTTCCTGGCGGGCGACCCGAACGGGGAGCTGACCGTGGAAACGCCGCTGCTGGAGTGGGGGGTGCTGGACTCGCTGAACACCGCGGTGCTGCTCACCCACATCCGCGACGAGATGGGTATCACGATCTCCCCGGTGCACATCAACGGCCGCAACTTCGCCACCGTCGCGAGCATCGCGGCGCTGATCACCAGCATCCCGGTCGTCAGCGCCAGCTGACCCCGACCCTGACCCTGCCTGACGGAGAGATGACATGAAGCCAGATTTCGACGTCGCCATCATCGGTGGCGGCCCAGCCGGATCGTCCGCCGCCGCCTACCTGGCCGGCGCCGGGATGTCGGTCGCGGTATTCGAGAGCGAGTTATTCCCCCGCCCGCACGTCGGCGAGTCGCTGGTGCCGGCCACCACTCCGGTGCTGGTCGAGACCGGTGCGCTGGCCGAGGTGCAGGCCGCCGGCTTCCCGAAGAAGTACGGCGCCGCCTGGACGTCGGCCGAGTCGCGCAAGGTGCCGTTCAGCGGTGACGACGGGATGAGCCACGACTTCCAGGACTTCCGCGCCGAGATCGAGTTCGCCGAGCGGGACCAGGCCGGCGTGCACCTCGACTACACGTTCCACGTCGACCGCGGCAAGTTCGACCTGATCCTGCTCAAGAACGCGGAGAGCCGCGGCGCCAAGGTCTTCAGCGGCGTCCGGGTGCTGAACGTCGACTTCGACGACCCCGAGCTGGTCACGCTGACCGCCCGGATGGGCCCGCGGGAGATCAACTACACCGCCCGGATGGTGGTGGACGCGTCCGGCCGGCACACCCTGCTCGGCAAGCAGTTGAAGTACAAGATGCCCGACCCGGTCTTCAACCAGTACGCCATCCACACCTGGTTCGAGGGGCTGGACCGCAGGGCGCTGAGCAACAACCCCGAGCAGGTCGACTACATCTTCATCCACTTCCTGCCGATCAGCGATACCTGGGTCTGGCAGATCCCGATCACCGACACCGTCACCAGCGTCGGCGTGGTGACCCAGAAGAAGCTGTTCACCGAGGCCAAGGCCGACCGGGAGAAGTTCTTCTGGGACTGCATCGGCAGCCGCCCGGACCTCTACGAGGCGCTGCAGAAGTGCGAGCGGGTCCGCCCGTTCAAGCCGGAGGGCGACTACAGCTACTCCATGCGGGAGATCTGCGGCGACCGGTTCGTGCTGATCGGGGACGCCGCCCGGTTCGTCGACCCGATCTTCTCCAGCGGCGTCAGCGTCGCGATGAACAGCGCCCGCCTGGCGGCCGCCGATATCATCGCCGCGCACCAGACCGGCGGCGACTATTCCAAGGCGAGCTTCGACACGTACGCGCGCAAGATCCGCCGTGGCGTGAAGAGCTGGTACGAGTTCATCTCCATCTACTACCGGCTCAACGTCCTGTTCACCGCGTTCGTGCAGGACCCGAAGTACCGGCTGGACGTGCTCAAGATGCTGCAGGGCGACGTGTACGACGGCGAGGAGCCGAAGGCGCTGGCCGCGATGAAGGAGGTCGTGGAGGCGGTCGAGAACGACCCGACCCACCTCTGGTACCCGTACCTGGGCAGCCTGCGCGCCACCGGCCCGGCCGAGGCGTCCCCGGCGGAAGAGCCGGTCACGGTGGCCGAGCTGGCCGAGCCGGCTCTGGTCGGGGGGTGAACGGGATGCCGTTCGCTGCTGATTTCACTCCGGCGCCACCGATCGCGGCGCACCCGCTGCTGGTCTTCCTGCTGCAGGTGTCGGTGATCCTGCTGCTGGCCCTGCTGCTGGGCCGGCTGGCGATCCGGATCGGGCTGCCGGCGGTGGTCGGGGAGCTGACCGCCGGCGTGCTGCTCGGGCCGTCGCTGCTCGGCCACGTCGCGCCGGGGCTGTGGCACTGGCTGCTGCCGGTGCAGCCCAGCGAGCAGGCGCACCTGCTCGACGCGGTGGCCCAGCTCGGGGTGCTGCTGCTGGTCGGCGTCACCGGGGCGCACCTGGACTTCGCGATGGTGCGCCGGCGCCGGACGGCGGCGATCCGGGTCAGCCTGGCCGGCCTGCTGGTGCCGCTCTCGCTGGGCCTGCTGGCCGGGTTCTACCTGCTGCCGGACCGGCTGATCGCCGGCACCACCACCCGCCCGACGTTCGCGGTGTTCCTCGGCGTGGCGATGTGCGTCAGCGCGATCCCGGTGATCGCCAAGACGCTCACCGACATGAACCTGCTGCACCGGGACGTCGGCCAGCTCACCCTGGCCGCCGGGACCGTCGACGACGCGGTCGGCTGGTTCCTGCTCTCGGTCGTGTCGGCGATGGCGGCCGGCGGGGTGCACGGCGGGCACGTCACGCTGTCGGTGGCCTACCTGTTCGGCTTCGTGCTGCTGGCCGGGTTCGTCGGCCGGCCGGTGGTGCGGTGGGCGTTCCGGCTGGCCGCCCGCACCAGCGACACCGGCCCGTCCGCGGTGGTCGCGGTCGTGGTGGTGCTGGCCGGTGCGGCCACCACCCAGGCGCTCGGCCTGGAGGCGGTGTTCGGCGCGTTCGTGGCCGGCATCCTGATCGGGCTGCCGGGCACGGTCGACGGCGCCCGCCTCGCCGGGCTCCGCACGATCGTCCTGTACGTGCTGGCACCGGTCTTCATGGCCACCGCCGGCCTGCGGATGGACCTGACCCTGCTGGCCCGCCCGACCATCCTCGGCGCCGCGGCGCTGGTGCTGGCGATCGCGATCGTCGGCAAGTTCGCCGGGGCCTACCTCGGCGCCCGCACCTCCCGGCTGACCCGCCGGGAAGGCCTGGCCCTCGGCGCCGCGATGAATGCGCGCGGCGTGGTCGAGGTGGTCGTCGCGATGGTCGGCCTCCGCCTCGGCGTGCTCACCACCAGCACCTACACGATCATCGTCCTGGTCGCCATCGTCACCTCGGTGATGGCGCCACCGCTGCTGCGCAAGGCGATGTCCGGCATCGAGCAGAGCGCGCAGGAGCAGGTCCGCGAAGCAATACAGTCCACCTGGTCCCAACCGGCCCGTTCGTCGGCGGCATCCGCGCCGACCCACTCGACGGTGGAGGCCCCGCAGACGCAGTCGTCGGCGGCCTAGTCAGTCCAGGAGTCGGGCAGATATGTGCAGGCATGTGCCGCCGTGCCCATCGGCCAACGCAGCAGACCGGGAAGCAGCCCGGAGCATCGCCAGCCACCCGGAGCAGGGCTGGTCCCTGCTCTGCAACGGGGTCGTCTACTTCGACGACGCCGGCGAACTACTCCCGGACGGCCGTGCCATCGCCGCCCCCTGCCCGGTACCGCCACCCAGGGCTGGTGGATCCGGCCTCCGCCGCGTCCACCCGGCCCGCAGCAGGAACCCGACGATGCCGCCGCCCATCCGGGCGGCGGCATCGCCGCTCGCCCCTACCCTCGAGTCCCGCGCCAGCTAGCCCCCGGGCGAACTAGGGCCGCTCCTGATGGTGGACCCGGGAGGTGGCGAGGAGAGCGGCGAGGAAGCCGGTGGCGAGGGCGATCAGGACGCCGAGGTTGGCGTACGCCCAGGAGCCGGTGCGGCCGCCGAGGCCGAGCGGGGTGAGGAGGTAGCCCTCCCAGCCGAAGCCGTTCGCGGTGCTGGTGACCAGGCCCCAGCCGAGCGCGGTGCCGAGCAGCAGGGCACCGACCGCGACCGGGTTCAGCGCGCCGTACCGCCCGGCCGGGTCGTACAACTCGCCTTCGGCGTAGTCCCGCCGGCGGGTGGCGAGGTCGCCGAGGAAGTAGCCGCACCAGGCCGCGATCGGCACGCCGAGCGTGATGAGGAACGCCTGGAACGGGCCGATGAAGTCGGACGCGATCCAGACCAGGTAGATCGTGCCGAGCACCATCAGCACGCCGTCCACGCCGGCGGCGGCCCAGCGCGGCACCCGCAGGCCGAGCGTGAGCAGCGCCAGCCCGGACGAGTAGATGTCCAGGATCGCGCCGGAGACGAGCCCGCCGATCGCGACCAACGCGAACGGGATCAGGTACCAGGTCGGCAGCAGCGTGGTCAGCGCGCCGACCGGGTCGGCCCCGACCTTCTCGGCGAGGCCCTGGTTCGAGCCGGCCAGCAGGATCCCGTACGCGACCAGCAGGACCGGGGCGATGCTGCCGCCGAGCGTGGTCCAGCCGATGACGCCGCGGCTGGACGCCCGGCGGGGCAGGTACCGCGAGTAGTCCGCGGCGGTGTTCACCCAGCCCAGCCCGAGCGAGGTCGCGGCGAGGACGAGCACGCCGAGCACCGCGGTCGCGGAGCCGCCGGGCAGCGCGGACACCGCCGACCAGGACACCTCGTCCGCGGTCAGCGCCACGTACCCGACCGTCATGATCGCGAGCAGCACGGTCAGCCAGGCCTGCACCTTCATGATCACGCCGAAGCCGAGCATGCCGACCGCGACGATCACGGCGGCCACCACGATGAACGCGACGACCTTGGTGACGGCACCGGACGACCAGCCGAGCTCGGCGAACACGGTCGCGGTGGCCAGCGTGGACAGCGCGACCAGCACGGTCTCCCAGCCGACGAGCAGCAGCCAGCTCGCCGCGGTCGGCAGCGCGTTGCCCCGGACGCCGAACGCGGCGCGGGACAGCACCATCGTCGGGGCGGAGCCGCGCTTGCCGGCCAGCGAGACGAACCCGACCAGCAGGAAGCTCAGCACGATGCCGGCCAGCCCGGCGATCGTGGCCTGCCAGAAGCTCACCGCGAAGCCGAGGAAGAACGAGCCGTAGCTGATCGACAGCACCGCGATGTTCGAGGCGCACCAGGGCCAGAACAGCGTGCGCGGTGTGCCACGCCGCTCCGCCTCGGCGATCACGTTGATGCCGTTGATCTCGACCGGAAGCCCGGCCGCGGTACTGCCCCGGGCCACGACGTCCACATCCATGCCGACCGCCTCCTCGCGCCGCTGCCGGCATTCTGCTCCGCTGCCCGCCCACCCGGCACCGCCGAGCTGATCCATCCGGTTGGCGAGCGGCGGGAATTGGGGCGGCCTGCGCCGGGTGTTTTCAGCTGACGGGGTGGTCGACCGGTTTCTAGGCTGGCTGGTACCGGGCGGCGACAGCGGAGGGCGATGTGACGGCGTGGATCTGCGCGACCTGCGGCAACCAGCACGCGGATACTCCGGCTCCGCCGGGGGAGTGCGCGATCTGCCTGGACGAGCGGCAGTACGTGGGCGCCGGCGGGCAGCGGTGGACCACGCTGGCCGAGTTGGCCGCGGCCGGGCACCGCACCGAGGTGCGCGAGCTCGAGCCCGGGCTGTACGGGATCGGGGTGCAGCCGGAGTTCGCCATCGGGCAGCGGGCGCTGCTGGTCCGCACCGGGGCCGGGAACGTGCTCTGGGACATCCCCGGCTTCATCGACGCGGCCGCGATCGAGCGGGTGCGCGAGCTCGGCGGGCTGGTCGCGGTGGCCGCCAGCCACCCGCACTTCCACGGCGTACAGGTCGAGTGGAGCCACGCGTTCGGCAACGTGCCGGTGCTGGTCCCGGCGGCCGACCTGAGCTGGGTGCGGCGGCCCGATCCGGTGCTGCGGCCGTGGGCCGGCACGCACGAGGTGCTGCCCGGCGTGACGCTGGTGCAGTGCGGCGGCCACTTCCCGGGCAGCGCGGTGCTGCACTGGCGGGACGGCGCCGGCGGCCGGGGCGCGCTGCTCACCGGCGACACGATCGGGGTGGTCGCCGACACCCGGTACGTCTCGTTCATGCGCAGCTTCCCGAACTACATCCCGCTGCCGGAACGCGACATCGACCGCATCCTGGCCGCGCTCGCGCCGTACCGGTACGACCGGATCTACGGCGGCTGGTGGCCGCGGGTGGTCGATCGGGACGGCGAAGCCGCGGTGCGCCGGTCCGCGGAGCGCTACCTTGCCTGGCAGCGCGGCGAGCGCGACTCGGCGCGGTAGCGGAACGTCCGGGTGGACGCCCGGTTCGCGGTCTGGGACGCCGGGCTGGACAGCATCCCGCCCGAGCTGTGGAAGAACGCCGGCTGACCGCTCCGGAAAAACTTCGCGAGGCCTGTCGAGTTCGCGCCCGGTCGTTCGAGGAGTGGGTGACCGGCCGGAGTGACCGGCCGCGGAAGGCAACCGAAGGAGCATGACGATGCGATACCTGGTGCTGCTCAAGGGCGTCCAGACCACCACCCCGCCGCCGCCCGCGCTGATGGGCGCGATCGCCCAGCTCGGCGGCGAGGCGACCCAGGCCGGCGCGCTGCTGGACACCGGCGGGCTGGCGCCGAGCGCGGCCGGCGCCCGGGTCGAACTGGCCGGCGGCAAGATCAGCGTCACCGACGGGCCGTTCGCCGAGGCCAAGGAGATGATCAGCTACGCGCTCTACGAGGTCCGGTCCCGGGACGAGGCGGTCGAGTGGACCACCCGGTTCCTGGACCTGCACCGCGACCTCTGGGCGGGCTGGGAGGGCGAGGCCGAGATTCTCCGGGTGTTCGGACCAGAGGACTTCGCCCAGCCGTCCTGATCGGTACCAGCACACAGCTGCACGCGGGTAGGTGCTTGGATCGGTAGCCGTGCCGGCTACCGATCCGCACCGCGCCACCGCCCAGGCGATCGAGACGGTCTGGCGGATGGAGTCGGCCCGGCTGGTCGCCGGCCTGGCCCGGGTCGTGCAGGACGTCGGCCTCGCCGAGGAACTCGCCCAGGACGCGCTGGTGGCCGCGCTGGAGCAGTGGCCGGCCGAGGGCGTCCCGGCCAACCCGGCCGGTTGGCTGATGTCGACCGCGAAGCACCGGGCCATCGACACGCTCCGCCGGCGCAGCAGCTACCAGCGCAAGCTGGGCGAGATCGGCCGCGCGCTGGCGGTCGAGGAGGCCGCCGAGCCGGACCTGGCCGGCGCGCTGGACGACCACATCGGCGACGATCTGCTCCGGCTGATCTTCGTCGCCTGCCACCCGGTGCTGCCGCCGGACGGCCGAGTGGCGCTGACGCTCCGCCTGCTCGGCGGGTTGAGCACCGACGAGATTGCCCGGGCCTTCCTGGTCTCCGAACCGACCGTGGCGCAGCGGATCGTCCGGGCCAAGCGCACGCTCAGCACCAGGCGGGTGCCGTTCGAGATCCCCGCCCCGGCCGAGCTGCCGGACCGGCTCGCGGCCGTGCTCGAGGTCATCTACCTGGTCTTCAACGAGGGCTACTCGGCCACCGCGGGGCAGGACTGGATGCGTCCGGCGCTGTGCGCGGAGGCGCAGCGGCTCGGCCGGATCCTGGCCGGCCTGCTGCCGCGGGAGCCCGAGGTGCACGGCCTGCTCGCGCTGATGGAGATCCAGGCGTCCCGCCTCGGCGCCCGCACCGGCCCGGACGGCAACCCGGTCCTGCTCCTCGACCAGGACCGGACCCGCTGGGACCGGCTGCTGATCCGCCGCGGCCTGGCCGCCCTCGACCACGCCGAGGCGCTGCCCGCCGCACCCGGCCGGTACACGCTGCAGGCCGCCATCGCCGCCTGCCACGCCCGGGCGCTCGCCCCCGGGGACACCGACTGGGAGCGGATCGCGGCCCTGTACGAGGTGCTCGCATACCTCACGCCGACGCCGGTGGTCCGGCTGAACCGGGCGGTCGCGGTGGGGATGGCGTACGGACCGGCGCAGGGTCTGCTGGCGGTCGACGAGCTGCGGGCCGAGCCGGCGCTGCGCGGCTACCCGCTGCTGCCCGCCGTCCGCGGCGACCTGCTGGCCAAGCTGGGCCGGGCCGGCGAGGCGGCCGAGGAGTTCACCCGGGCCGCCGGGCTGACCCGCAACGAGCGGGAGCGGGCCATCTTCCTGGCCCGGGCCGGGCCGCCGGGCGGTCCGCCTGAGCCGGGCCGGCCGGACGGCGGGACCCGGGCCGGCCCGCCGGGCGGGCGGGCTGAGCCGGGCCGGCCGGACGGCGGGGCCCGGGCCGGGCCGCCGGGCGGGTCATGACCGGCGCAGGTAGCCGCGCGGGTTGAAGGTCAGCATGAACTTCTCCCGGGTGTCGTCCACCGTGAACCGGTCGTCGGCCTGGAGGAACTCGTGCAGGGCCTCCCACGGGCCGGCGCCGAACGACGGCAGCACCGGGTGGCCGTTGATGTTGCCGTCCTCCACGATCAGGTACGAGCCCGGCGTGACCACGTCGCTCCACAGCTTCAGCTCGTCCCGGACGTGGGCGTACGAATGGTCCGAGTCGAGGATGACGAGTACGGTCCCGGCCCCGTCCAGCTGGGCCAGCACCTCGGCGTGGATGGCCGGGTCGGTGGACGAGCCGTGCAGCTTGGTCAGCCGCGGGTGGGTGATCTCCTCGGCCAGGTTCTCGATGTCGATGGTCAGCACCCGGCCGGTGCCGAGGGTCTCGCACAGGTCGCAGAGGTAGAGCGCGCTGCCGCCGCGGTTGGTGCCGGCCTCGATGATCACGTCCGGCCGCACCTCGTGCAGGATCTCCTGGTAGATCCACATGTCCAGGGGGCACTTCGCGGTCAGCACGCCCCGGTACCGGGTGTTCTGCCAGGTGCGCCAGGGCGCGTGGTAGTAGACCCGGTGGAACTGGTCCAGCACGGCCTGCCGCAGCTCGGGCGAGGCGTACATGTCGCCGGTGGTCCGATCCCAGGCGTCGCGCAGCGCCGGGGTGACCGCGTCCACGTAGGCCGGGTCGGGTACCGCGGCCGCCGACCGGGTCAGCACCTCGCGCACCTCCCGGTCGCGCCGGCCGATGCCCTGCTCGGCCCGGCTCAGCAGGGTCGCCATCCGGCGCAGCACCAGCGAGTCGACCCGGTCGACCGCGGCCGCGCGTACCCGCCGCAGACCTGTTGCCATCGCGGTGCCTCCGCTGAGCGATCTCGGCCCGCTCGTACCCGGGTGGGCCGCCGCACAATATAGGCGGCCGCGCGCACCCGGCCCGCAGCCGCCCATGCCGGGGCCCGCGCCGGGGTTGGCACCGGCCGGCTGCCCGTTTGGGCGGACGGTGCGGGCAAGGGTTATCAAGCCGCGATTGACCGCAGATGCTTGCGATGGACACTCGACGGCTGCACCGGGGCGGGAATGGCTGAGGCGGACACTTCGATCGCGCACGCGCGCCCGGCTCAGCGTGAGGTGGCGTCGGGGCGGGCCGCGCAGCACGCCGGCGTGGGGCTGGCCGGGCTGGCGCCGGCCGGCAACCAGGCCATCGGGCAGCTGCTGCGGTCCCGGACGTCCGGGGCGCAGGCGATCGGTCGGGTGGTCGGCGGTCGGGCCGCCGTGCAGCGGGAGGCCGCGTCCTCGTCCGCGGTCTCCTCGTCCGCCAGGTCTTCGTCCGCGGCGTCCTCGTCCGCCGGGCCGGGGCCGGCGGGTGGGCTCGGCGGGCTCGGGCTCGGCGGCGACGCGCTCGTGCTCAAGCCGGACGACTCGGGCCGGCCGGCCGACCAGATGTCCTGGACCGAGCTGCAGGCCGCGATCGACGAGCAGCAGGGGTTCATCGCCGAGCAGACGTCCACCACGCCGGAGGTGATCCGCCGGCAGGCCCGCCTGGACGCACTGCACGCGGCGCAGCAGAAGCTGGCCGGGCAGGCGGCGCACGCCGGGCAGCCGGCGAAAGGCAAGGGCAAGCACAAGGGCAAGGACAAGCCGCCGCTGCCGCCGCGGCCCGAGTCGCTCGAGCACAGCATCGACCTGGCGCACCGGTCGCCGGGCGAGATCAAGGCCGAGCTGGACAAGGTCATCGCCTACCTCGCCGCCGGCCCGCCCAAGGCGGAGCGGGAGATCCTCCAGCTCGCCCTGCCGGACCTGGAGCAGGCCGCCGGAGTGGCCCGGGCGGAGAAGCTGGCCACCGCGCGGCAGGAGAAGCTGTCCACCGCGCTGGCCGCGACCACCGGCACCGAGGCCGACCAGTTGATCGAGATGCTGCACCGGGTGCAGGACGTCGAGAAGGACCCGGGCCAGGACGGCATCTGGCTCATCCACCACGACGGGCTGGTCTTCCCGCTGGCCGCGGCCGAGCTGACCGAGCTGCGGCAGCGCGTGTCCACCGGCCTGATCAGGGGCGCGAGCGCGGTCAACAGCTTCATCGGCGACGTCGAGCAGGCCTGGCGCGGCCGGTACGAGAAGAACCAGGAACACACGATCGTGCACGGGCTGGTCAAGTTCACCACCGACGCCGAGGACATCACGCCGGCCCAGATCGCGAAGATGGTCGAGGGCGGTAACCACTTCATGGGCCGGGTCCGGGACCGCAGCCGGGCCGGCGCCCTGGTCAGCGCCGGCGACGACCTGCTCTACCTCGACGGCTACGCCAAGTACTGGTCGAACAAGGTCGGCGAGTGGGACTCCACCCTGGTCGGCGGCGCCGGCCGCTGGGTGCTCGCGCTGACCATCCTGAAGGAGTCGCTCAGCCTGCTGGCCGGGTTCGGCGCGGCCGGCCTGGCCGCGAAGGCCGGCGGCGGGTTCCTCGGCGCGCTGAAGGCCGGCGGGACGGTGGCGTCGCTGACCACCGCGACCGGCGCGGCGGCCGGCGGCGTCGGCGCCGCGGTCAGCGGCGGCGACGTGGTGGCCGGGCTCCGGGCCGGCGGCGGCGCCGGTTTCGGCGTCGGGGCGAACGCGCTGACCGCCGGGGCCAGCCGGATCGCCTCGGTCGCCGACGCGGCCAAGGCCGGCAGCGCGGCCGGCAAGGCGTACGCCGTCGGCAAGGCGGTGGCGGTCGAGGCCGGCGCGAACATGGCGACCAGCGTCACCCAGGCCGCGATCGAGGGCCACAGCACCGGTGACGCCGCCCTGGCCGCGCTCACCTCCGCGCCCATCGGCACCCTCGGCGGCGCCGCGGTCGGCACCTACGCCCAGAGCAAGGCGGCCCGGACCATCGGCAACGTCGTCGTCGGCAGCGCCAGCGGCATGGCCGGCGCCTCCGCGACCGGCGGCGACCACCTGGTCGGCGCCATCGAGGGCAGTGCCGGCGGCGCGCACAGCGTCCTGGCCCACGGCGCCACCGGCGCCGGCGGCGGCGAGCCCGCCCACGTCGGCACCCGCCAGGGCGAGCCGGCCGCTCCGATCATGCCCGCGGCCCCGGAGGCGATCGTGCACCCGGCCGAGGGCATGCGGATCGGCGAATCCCGCATCGGCGAGGCCTGGATCGGCGCCGACGCCCCGATCATCCCCGTCGAGGGGATGCGGATCGGTGAGGCGCGGATCGGGGACGCCCGGATCGGCGGCGAGGCCGCGGCGATGGTTCCGGTGGACGGGATGCGCATTGGCGAGGCGCGGATCGGGGACGCGCGGATCGGCGGCGAGGCGCCGGCGGCGACCGTGGTCCCCGCCGACGGGATGCGCATCGGTGAAGCGCGGATCGGCGAGGCGCGGATTGGCGGTGAGGCGCGGATTGGCGGTGAGGCGCCGGCCGACGGGATGCGGATCGGCGAGAGCCGGATCGGCGACTCGCGGGTCGGGGCGGAACCTGCTGCCGAGGGGATGCGGATCGGGGAGGCCCGGATCGGCGAGGCGCGGGTCGGTGGTGAGCCGGCTGCGGATGGGATGCGGATCGGGGAGGCCCGGGTCGGCGAGGCGCACATGTCCGGTGAGCCGGCGGCCGAGGGAATGCGGGTGGGGGAGGCCCGGATCGGGGACGCGCGGATCGGCGAGGCGGCGGTCGGCGGGGGGAGCGCTCAGGTCGATGACGGCAAACTGTTCTCGGCCGACGACCTCGACGCGCATTTCGCCAATCTGGAAGGCGATCTCGGCGCCCACAACGCGGACGGGACGACGCTGTACAGCGCGAGCATGGACTCGGTCGCCGGTGCCGAGATCTCCGAGCGCGGCTCGCGGCTCGACCTGAAGCGGATCAACGAGGTGCGGGTCCGCGAGGGGAAGGCCCCGCTGCTGCCCGGGGACGCCGCGCAGCCGGCCGTACCGGCGAGCCTGCCGCCGGAGACCTGGTTGCTGGACCAGCAGCGGGTCGGGATCGCCGACCCGACCGCGGCGGCCAACGCCCACTACGCGCCGAACCGCACCGGCTTCGCCTACGACGTACGGAACGCCCAGATCACCGCCGGGACGAGCGGCGACCGGCTGTCGACGCCAACCGGGCCGACGTTCGGGGAGGCGGCGGACCGGGTCGTCGGCGGCGCCCGGGACGTGACCTTCGACCCGGCCACCGGCACCTGGCGGCCGGGCGACGGCCCGTACCAGCGGCCGCACAACGAGCTCGGCCAGGACGGCAACTTCGCCCCGCGCACCGCCGACGAGTGGCACGCCTGGGAGCAGACGCACGGCCCGATGACCGACGAGCAGCGGTACGCGCTCTGGTTCTACAGCGACGACCTGTCCGGGCACCTGAACCCGTCGCTGCGCGGGCAGGGCGCCGGCCAGCTGGTGTCCGACCCGCAGGCTGCCGCGGCCGTGGCCAGCGATCTGGACCAGGCGATGCGGCCGGTGCCCTTCGACACCGTGGTGCACCGCAAGACGTCGGTCGCCGAGTTCAGCAGCCTCAACGTGACCGACCCGGCCCAGCTGGCGAACCTGAAGGGCAGCAGCTTCGTCCAGCAGGCGTACGCGAGCACCTCGATCGAGAGCGGCACCTGGAGCGGCGCGGTCGAGCTGGTGATCCAGGTCCCCAAGGGCACCCGCGGCCGGTACCTCGGCGGCACCACCAGCGGGGCCCAGCCGACCAACCCGCTGAACCCGACCGCGGGCGCGCCGCTGGCCTCGATGCCGTCGGAGATGGAGTTCCTGGTCGAGCGCGGCACCTCGTTCACGATCATGGACGTCCGGCAGTCCGGCACCGGCCCGAACGGCCAACCCCGGTGGACGGTGGAGGTCCGGGTAGCCGAGCAGGGCGTCCGGACCGCGCTGCTGGCGAACCCCACCCCGCTGCCCGGTCAGCCCTGACCGCGCGCCCGGCGACTTAGCCATGCCTTAGCGTCGCAAACCTGCCCCGGCGCATAGCGTGACCCTCCCGTAACGCTGGGAGGGTGAGGATGAAGCGCGCATTAGTCGTGTTATCGGTGTCCGCCGGTGTGGTGCTGATGGCCGCGTCGGGGGCGGCCGCCGCGCCGCCGCGCGGCTCGACCGAACTGGTCAGCCGCAGCAGTGCCGAAGTGCAGGGCGATCAGGACAGCGTGCTGCCGGCGGTCAGCGCCGACGGCCGCTTCGTCGCGTTCACCTCGCTTGCCGACAACCTGGTCCCGGGCGACACCAACGAGGCGTCCGACGTCTTCGTCCGGGACCGGCGGACCGGCCGGACCGAGCGGATCAGCGTCAGCAGCCTCGGCGTCCAGGGGGACGGGAACAGCGGGTTCCTGGAGGGGCTGGGCGGCCCGTCGATCAGCGCCGACGGGCGGTTCGTGGCCTTCGACTCGGCGGCCACCAACCTGGTCCGGTTCGACACCAACCAGACCGCCGACGTGTTCGTGCACGACCGCCGGACCGGCCGCACCCAGCGGGTCAGCGTGGACAGCCACGGCCGGCAG
The DNA here is from genome assembly GCA_963714145.1 of uncultured Actinomycetota bacterium. GTDB lineage: Bacteria > Actinomycetota > Actinomycetes > Mycobacteriales > CADCTP01 > JBBWZH01. The sequence goes on from OY970235.1 coordinate 8,836,683, forward strand.
GGCAACGGCGCCAGCACCAGCCCGGTGATCAGCGCCGACGGCCGCCGGGTCGCGTACGAGTCGTTCGCCGACAACCTGGTGCTGCCGGACACCAACTTCAGCTCCGACATCATCGTCCGGGACCGCCGCACCGGCCGGACCATCCGCGCCAACGACGCCCCGGACGGCACCCAGGCCGACAACCTCTCGTTCCGCCCGGCCCTGAACGGCAACGGGCACCTGGTCGTCTTCGGCTCGTTCGCCACCAACCTCGGCGGCAACCCGGCCGCGCTCGGTGACGTGTACCTGCGCGACCTGGACACCGGCCGGCTGCAGGCGATCAGCTCACCGCCCGGCTCGACCGACCCGCTGGCCGGCAGCGACCACGGCAGCATCACCCCGGACGGCCGGTTCATCGTCTTCGACTCGCAGACCACCGACCTGTTCCCGGACGGCAACGGGCACGTCCGCGACATCGTCCTGTTCGACCGGGTGACCGGCCGCTACCAGGCGATCAGCCGGGACGACGCCGGGGTGCCGGGCGACGACAACAGCATCGAACCGGTGATCAGCGCCGACGGCCGGTTCGTCAGCTACGCCTCGTTCGCCGGCAACCTGGTCGACGGTGACGGCAACGGCCGGGTGGACGTCTTCGTCCGGGACCGCCGCGCCGGCACCACCCGCCGGGTCAGCGCCACCCGCGAGGCCGAAGGCAACCTGGACAGCCTCAGCCCGGCCATCAGCGCCGACGGCGAGGTCATCGCCTACTCCTCGGCCGCCACCACCCTGGTCCGGGAGACCGACGTCGGCTTCTTCGCCTTCGACATCCTGGTCCACACCGACCGCCGCTGACCGATCGGCCCGGCGAGGCACCCCGCCCCGCCGGGCCCGGCCAGCTACCGCCGAACCCGCCGGTCCCGGCGCGGCCGCACCGCGCCGGGACCGGGCGGTCAATCTCCGTCGGCCAGGGCGCGGCGGAGCAGTGCCGCCGCGTCGGCGGCGTTGGTCGCGGTGATCTCCACCCGCCGGCGCTGGCGCCGCACCGCGATCCGGACCCATGCGTGCGGCCGGCGGGTCTGCATCCAGCCGGACAGCGTGTTCGCCAGCACGGTGAGGGTGGGATCCGCCTCGACCGCCACCAGGAACGCGTTCGGCTTCGCGCCCGCGTCCCTGGCCGGGTTCTTCGGCGGCGCCCACCGCACCTGTCCGCGGAACTCCTCGGTCGAGCTGACCCGCTCGTACAAGGACTCCAGCTCGTCATAGCCCGCGCCGGCCAACGCGACTGACAACTCCATTGCACCCCCCTGTCGCCCGATTTCGGCGGGCTTCGCCCATGCGTCGCTCCGGTGTGACGGCGAGCGCAAACTACCCGGTTTGGCCCCGGCCGCGGGCTCGAGGTTCAGGTTGCGGGGGAATCGGGTGTCGGCATGCGGATGCCGTGCCGGATTCACGCCACTGTAGGTCGGGGTGGCGCGTCGCGACAGCCGCCCGGCCGCGGCCGATCGGCCCAGGTGGCTGGGCCGGGCGCCGGTGGGCGGCGGGCAATGATCATGCCTGTTCGGGCAAGGTGGCAAACCGATCATTGCGGTTGCGTGGGGTTGACCACAACACTCACCGGTGACGGCGCTCCTGGGGGGATGCGCCTGGTGGGGGGAACAATGCGCCGATCTGTCCCGAACCGGCCCGTGGCCGTCGCGTCCGGTTGCCTGCCGCCGCCGTAATCAGCATTCGATTCCGATATCTGATCCCGATATCTGGCTGCTGAGAGGCGGGGCCCTCGTGTCGTCTGCCGTTCTTGCCTATGACCTGACCGGCGAGTTCCTGGAGCTGTGCGACTGCCACACCGTCTGCCCGTGCTGGGTCAACCTGCCACCCACGGACAACCGGTGTACCGGCGCTTTCGCCTGGTCGATCACGGCCGGCCAGATCGACGGTGTGGACGTCGCCGGGATCCGCGTGGTCAGCGTCTCGTTCCACAGTGGACACCGGGACACCGGCGGCCAGGAGGTCTACCTGTTCGTCGCCGACACCGCCTCGGACGAGCAGTACCGCCGGCTGGTCGCGGTCTTCACCGGCCAGGCCGGCGGGCCGCTCGGCGAGTTGGGCACGCTGATGGGCGTGCTGCGCGGGGCCGAGCGCGCCGCCATCGACGTGGCCAGCACCGGCCGGTACGCCACCCTCACCGTCGACCACCGGATCAGCGGCGACGCGCAGGTGCTGGTCGGAGCCGATGGCGCGGTCACCGAGCTGGCCCACGGCCGGCTCAGCAACGTGCTCGGCGCCAGCGCCGAGGTGGGCAGCAGCACGGCCTTCCGGGTCGACCTCGGCGGCCAGGGCTTCGGCATCGACGTCACCGGCCGCGCCGCCATGCGCGGCCGGTTCGGCTACACCTTCGCCGGAACCCCGGCATGACCAGCGCACCCACCGCTCCCGCGGCACCCGCACCGGCCGCCGCACCGTCCCGGCCGGAGGTACACCAGGCCACCCCGGCCCGCCAGGACGTCTTGCTGGCAGGCGGTCTGGCGCTCGCCGCCGGCGCGGCACTCTGGTGGTTGGGCGCCTCGCCGGCCGCGCACTGGCTGGACCACGGCAGCGCCGCACCAGCCGCGCTCGCCGGCACCACGGCCGCCTGGCTGCTGATGACGGTGGCCACCATGCTGCCGACGGCGCTGCCCGTGCTGGCCGCGTTCGACCGGGTCACCGCCGCCCGGCCGCACCGGGCCCGGCTCCGGGCCGCGGTCAGCGCCGGGTTCCTGGCGGTCTGGGCGCTGGCCGGCCTGCTGGCCGCGCTGCTGATGGCGGCCGGGCACCGGCTGGCCGCCGCGCAGTCCACAGTGGACGGACGTGGGCTGGCGGCCGGGGTGCTGGTGCTGGCCGGGGCGTATCAGCTCTCCGGGCTGGCCGGGCGGTGCCTGCGGGCCTGCCGGACGCCGGCCGGCTTCCTGCGCCAGCACTGGACCGGCGGCCCGGACGTGCTGCGCCAGTCGCTGGCCGTGGGTGTCGCGTATGGACGGTCCTGCCTTGGCTGCTGCGCGGCGCTGCTGGCGGTGATGCTGCTGGTCGGCATGGGCAACCTCGGCTGGATGTACCTGCTGGCGCTGGTCGGCGCGGTACAGAAGGGTGCGCCCGGGGGCGAGCGGCTGGCCCGCCTGGTCGGCCTCGCCCTGCTCGCCGCCGGCGGCGCCCTGGTGGTCAGCCATGTCGCCTGACAATCGTGCGGAGCTGGCCCGGTGACCGCCACCGATGGCGCCTGGGACGCGCCCGTCGTCAACGCGATCCCGGACGAGACACTGCGGTACGCCGCGCTCACGGTGACCGACGCCCGGGACCTGTTCGTGATCCACTCGGCGCTGCTGCACACCGGCAAGGTGCTCTGGTTCTCCGGCCACGCCGAGACGATGTACTACGCCACGGTCAGCTTCGTGTTCGACCCGGACACCGGCAACCTGTCCCGGGTGCCGTTCCCGGCCGGCATGGACCTGTTCTGCTGCCACTTCGTGCAGCTGCCGGACGGGCGGCTGCTCACCGTCGGCGGCTCGGACCCGGATTTCGTCGGGCACAGCAGCCGCGGCGCCAAGAACATCGTGATCTTCGACCCGACGCCGACCGCGGGGTTCCCGGACGGGCACTGGATCGACACCGGCCAGCAGCTGATCCAGGGCCGCTGGTACCCGACCGCGGTGCTGCTCGGCGACGGCCGGGTGCTGGTCTTCTCCGGCCGGCTGGAGTACGGCACGGCGCACGGCACGGCCGACATCGCCAACCTGGTCGAGGTGCTGGCCGCGCCGAACTTCGTCCCGCAGGCGCTGACCGGGGTCGACTTCGAGCTGCCCCTCTACCCGGGCCTGCACCTGGCGCCGGACGGCCGGATCTACTACTCGCACACCAACTGGGGCCAGCAGATCCCGGAGCCGACCAGCCGCGCGCTGACCGTGACCGGCAACGCCGGGGCCTGGACGGCGCTGGGCGTGGAGCCGTCCCGGCCGCGCCGCGAGGAGGGGATGAGCGTCCTGCTGCCACCGGCGCAGGACGGCAAGATCCTGGTCGTCGGCGGCAGCGAGGCGCAGAACTCGACCGACGTCCCGGTGCTGCAGGCCGGCGGCGGTGGGCCGAGCGCCGTCGACCACATCGCCGACCCGGCGGACGCCAGGTCGGCGGAGATCCTGACCACCGGGTCCGCGCCGAGCTGGGCGCCGGCACCCGGCGGCGGCGCCACCGCGCACGGCCGGATCAACGGGCACCTGGTGCTGCTGCCGGACGCGACGGTGCTGGTCTGCGGCGGGCACAACCACTACAAGTGGCTGCCCGACCCGCCGACGACGCCGTCCCGGGTGGCGGAGATCTTCACGCCCGGGACCGGGTTCCGCCCGGTGGCCTCGATGGTCCACCCGCGGATGTACCACTCGACCGCGTTGCTGCTGCCGGACGGCCGGGTGGTGGTCGCCGGCGGCGCGGACGGCAACGACGACGAGGAGGAGCTGCCCTGGCCGGCGGGCTGGCCGTCCGACCTGCGTTGGACGCTCGGCACCCGGCAGCTCAACCGCAAGGAGCGGGAGATCTACCGCCCGCCGTACTTCTTCAAGGGCCCGCGGCCGACGATCACCGACGTCACCCGCAACGGCGCCAGCACCCGGCAGGTGCCGTACGGGTACACGTTCGTGATCACCACGCCGCAGGCGGCGGACATCACGGCGGTCGCGCTGATGCGGCCCGGCGCGGCGACCCACCACACCGACAGCGAGCAGCGGTACGTGCCGCTGACGTTCCCTCCCGCGGTCGGCAACGAGCTGACCGTGACGATGCTGCCGGCGGCACAGGCGTCCACCGCGCCGCCGGGCTACTACATGCTCTGGATCATCGACAACCAGCAGCGGCCGTGCGAGCGCGCGCTGTTCGTGCAGGTGCTGTCGGGGTCGGCCAGCTCCGGCGGCGGCACCGGCGGTACCCCCAGCGGCGGTGGCGGGTCGCTGTGCCCGTGCCTGGTGCTGACCCTGCTGGCCGGCGCCGCGCCGGCCGGCATGATCGCGGCCGAGGTGGTGGCGCTGCGCCGGCTGCGGTTCGAGCTGGCCACCGGCACCGCGGCCGGCGGCCGGTTCATCGCGATGGTGAACCGGGCCTACTACTCGGTCAGCCCGCAGCTGGCCGGCTGGCTGACCCGGCACGAGCGGGTCCGGGTGGCGGCGCGGCGGGTGCTGGTCCGGCCGGCCGCCGCGGCGGTGCGCGGCATCGAGCGGGCCGCCGCGCCGATCCCGTGGCTGCGTGCCCGGCACGCGGTGCTGATGGCGCTGCTGACGCTGCTCGCGCTGGCGACCGCGGTCACCGCCCCGGCGCTGCTGCTCGCGATCGCCGCCACCGCCGCACTGCGGCGCCCGCCCCGGGACGGGCAGCCGCCGGACCGGCAGTCGCCGGACGGCCAGCCACCCGCCGGCCCGCCCGGCCGCCGGCCGACCCGATCGGCACCGTCCCGACCGGCAGCGGGACGGCCGCCCCGGCCGCACACCCCAGCCCCGGCCGGACCGTGACCGGCCGCGCGGAAGGACGGCGAGATGCCCGCTGACCCGGGAACCTTCGAGCGCATCGCCATCCTGCTGGCCGACGCGCTGTCCCCGCTGGCCGCGCGGCTGCAGCCGGAACGGGCCCTGAACACGCTGGCCCGGCTCGGCCTGCACCTGCCCAACGAGCTGCTCAGCCCGGCGCTGCGGACCGCGCTCGGCGCCGCGGCGACCGCGGCCGGCCAACTACCCGCGCTGGTCAACAGCCTGATCGACTCGATCGAGGCGGACGAGGGCGGCATCTCGATCGCCGGCGACGCGGTCGTGCTGGCCGAGAAGGTGGCGACGCTGATCGACGCGTCGGTGACCATCGGCAACGCGCTGGCCGCGCTCCCGTCCGCACCCGGCATCTCCGGCCCGGAGCTGGACGCGTTCGCCGCGGCGCTGCCCGGCCGGCTGCTCGAGCTGGTGCTGCTGGACTACCTGCAGGCCCGCCAGCCCACGCTGACCGCGCTGCTGACCCTGCTCGGCGTGATCGACTTCGTGCACGAGAACGCCGGCTCGCGCGACCCGGCGAAGCCGGAGACGGAGTACCCACGGCTGCGGATCGAGCGGATCGGCGACTTCGTCACCTCCCCCGAGCAGCTGCTGGCCGACCTGTACGGCTGGGGGCAGCCGGGGTTCCAGGCGCCGGCGCTGCTGACCCGGATCGCCGACCTGCTCAGCGGCCTCGGCCTGCCGGTGACCCGGACCACGACCCCGGGGCCGGACCCGCGGCCGGCGATCGAGCTGTTCCTCGCCTCGATCGCGGGCACCCCGACCGGGGTCAACCCGCCGGGCCTGCAGGCGATGCTGATGCTGGCCGTGGGCGACGGGTTCGACCTGGTGCTGCCGATCGCGCCCGGGCTCGACCTGGAGTTCCGGGCCAGCGGCAGCGCCAGCGCCTCGACCGGGGTGCGGATCCAGCCACCGGCCAACCTGACGCTGGTCCCGCCGGCCGGCTCGGTGCAGGGCGAGCTGGCCGTCGGGGTGGCCCGGGTGCCGGCGCCGCCGGAGGAAGCGGTGACGCTGATCGGCGTGGTCGGCGGCAGCCGGCTGTCCGCGCAGCGGCTCAGCTTCGCGGTGAAGGCGCTGTTCGGCTGGGATTCCGCCGCCGGCCAGGCGACCGGCGACTTCGGCCTGGAGGGCCGGATCGAAGGCGGCCGGCTGGTCATCTCGCTGGCCGACGCGGACGGCTTCATCGGCTCGATCATGTCCGGGTTCGGCCTGGCCGCCGACTTCGACCTGGGCTTCGGCTGGACGGCCGGCGGCGGCGTGTACTTCACCGGCAGCGGCGGCCTGGAGATCCAGGTGCCGGCGCACATCCAGCTCGGCCCGATCGAGATCCAGGCGCTGACCGTCCGGATCGGCATCGACGGCACCGGCTTCCCGATCGACCTGACCGCGAACATCAAGGGCGAGCTCGGCCCGGTGCAGGCGGTGGTCGAGCAGATCGGCGCCCGCGCGCTGCTCAGCTTCCCGCCCGGCCACGACGGCAACCTGGGCCTGGCCGACCTCTCGTTCGCGTTCCGGCCGCCGTCCGGGGTCGGGCTGTCGGTCGACGCCGGGGTGGTCAAGGGCGGCGGTTACCTGTTCATCGACGCCGAGCGGGGCGAGTACGCCGGCGCGCTGGAGCTGGTGTTCGCCGACTTCCTGGCGATCCGCGCCATCGGCCTGATCACCACGAAGAACCCGGACGGCAGCCCCGGCTTCTCGCTGCTGATCGTGCATCACGCGTCGAGTTCGGCACCGGCATCCAGCTGGGCTTCGGTTTCACGCTGATCGCGGTCGGCGGGCTGGTCGGGCTGAACCGCACGATGAATCTGCAGGCGCTGATGGAGGGCGTCCGCAGCGGGGCCATCGAGTCGGTGATGTTCCCGCAGGACGTGGTGGCCAACGCGCCGCGGATCCTGTCAGCGACCTGCGCACGGTTCTTCCCGGCGAAGCAGGGCACGTTCCTGATCGGGCCGATGGTCAAGCTCGGCTGGGGCACGCCCACGCTGGTCAGCGTCGCGGTCGGGATCATCATCGAGATCCCCGGCAACATCGCGATCGTCGGCGTGCTGAAGCTCGCCCTGCCGGACCGAGGACGCGGCGCTGATCCTGCTCCAGGTCAACTTCGCCGGCGCGATCGAGTTCGACAAGAAGCGGCTGTACTTCTTCGCCAGCATCTTCGACTCGCGGGTCCTGTTCATGACCATCGAGGGCGAGATGGGGCTGCTCGTCGGCTGGGGCGACGACGCCAACTTCGTCCTCAGCGTCGGCGGTTTCCACCCCCGGTTCACCCCGCCGCCGCTGCCGTTCCCGGTGCCGAACCGGGTCGCCGTGACGATCGTCAACACCGACTACGCGCGGATCCGGGTGTCCGGCTATTTCGCGGTCACCAGCAATACCGCGCAGTTCGGCGCGCGCGCCGAGCTGATGTTCGGGTTCGACGACTTCGGCATCGAAGGGCACATCGGCCTCGACGCGCTGTTCCAGTTCTCGCCGTTCTACTTCATCGTCGAGATATCCGCGTCGGTGTCGCTGCGGGCGTTCGGGGTGGGGCTGCTCAGCATCCACCTGCAGTTCGCGCTGGAGGGGCCGAGCGCCTGGCGGGCCCGCGGTTCCGGGTCGATCTCGATCCTGTTCTTCGAGATATCCGCCGACTTCGACATCACCTGGGGCGAGGCGAGCGACACCACGCTGGAGCCGGCCGACGTGCTGCCGGTGCTGGCCGCCGAGCTGGCCCTCGACCAGGCCTGGACGGCGAAGCTCCCGGCCGGCGCGAACCTGCTGGTCAGCCTGCGCACGCTGGACCAGTCCGAGGCGCTGGTGCTGCACCCGGTGGGCACCCTGCAGGTGCGGCAGCGGGCCGTCCCGCTGGACCTCACCATCGCGAAGCTGGGCAGCAAGCGGGCCCGGGACTGCAACCGGTTCGCCCTCGGGGTGGCCGGCGGCGGCCTGGTCCGGGCCGCCGACCTGGACGAGCAGTTCGCCGCCGCGCAGTTCCTGAACCTGGACGACGCGGCGAAGCTGTCCCGGCCGGCGTACGAGCCGCAGCACGGCGGGATCGAGCTGTCGGTCGGCGGATCCGCCGCCGGCACCGCCCGGATGACCGGCCGGACCGTCCGGTACGAGCTGGTCGTGATCGACAACCGGTTCCGCCGCCGGGCGTTCCGGTTCCAGGCGCTGCCCGCGGCGCTGTTCGACCACTTCCTGGGCGGCGCGGCGATCACCGGCTCGGTGTTCTCGGCCAAGGCGAAGAGCCGGCTCGACCCGCACGGCGACGCGATCGCGGTGACCGGCGAGACGTTCGCGGTGGCCTCCGCGGCCACCAACGCGGCGGTCAGCGCGACGTTCAGCAGCCACGCCGCCGCCACCGACCACCTGGCCGGCCTGCTCGCCGCCGACCCGAACCTGGCCGGCAGCCTGCACGTGCTACCCGGCGCCGAGCTGAACGGGGTGCCCGCGTGACCGGTCCGATCGGCACATACGCGTTCCTGCCCTGGCTGCGCCGGGGGATCGCGAACACGATCACCGCGGCCGACGGGGACACCGGGGTGGCGCTGCGGGCCACCGTCCCGGTCGACCTGCGGATCACCGCCGACCAGATCGGCGGCGGCTCGACCAACCAGGACATCCACCGCGACGTCCAGCTGTTCGGCCCGGGCGACATCACCGGGCTGGACGGGCGGGCGATCTTCCGGCGCGAGCCGCGGCCCGGGGTGACCGACTTCGAGCCGAACTACCTGCCGTTCGTCGAGTTCTACGACGAGGACATCCCCTGGCGCTACACCCCGGCCGCGCCGCACGCCACGACCCGGCGGCTGCGCCCCTGGCTGGCCCTGGTGGTGCTGACCGAGGACGAGTTCACCGAGGCGGCAGCGGCGGCGGCCGGCGGCCCGCTGCCGTACGTGACGGTGGCCGACCTGGCCGACTTCCCGCCCGCGGACGAGCTGTGGGCCTGGGCGCACGTGCACGTGAACCGGCCGCTCGGGACGTCCGCGGCGCAGGTGGTCTCCGACGACGCCGCCGCGGTGCTGAGCCGGTTCGACGCGGTGCTGGCGGAGAACCCGGACTTCGCGTCGGCCCGGCTGATGTCGCCCCGCCGGCTGGCGCCGAACACCGGCTACCACGCGTTCGTGATGCCCACCTTCGAGACCGGCCGGCTGGCCGGGCTGGGGCTCGACCCGGCGGACGCGCCGAGCGCGACCACCTCGGCCTGGGCCGCGTACGAGGGCCGGCCGGACGGCGCCCGGTTCGGCTACTTCCACCGCTGGTCGTTCCGGACCGGGACGGTCGGCGACTTCGAGTACCTGGTCCGGCTGCTGCAGCCGCGCCCGGTCGACCCGAAGGTCGGCCAGCGGGACATGGACGTGCTGCGCCCCGGCCCGGACCTGCCGGCCATCTCGGACCCGGCCCTCGGCGGGGTGCTCCGGCTCGGCGGCGCGCTGCGCGTCCCGCAGTCCAGCCTGAGCCCGGCCGAGCAGGTCACCGCGGCGAAGTACGAGAACTGGGACACCCCGGGCCCGCACCCGTTCCAGGCCGCGCTGGCCGGCCTGATCAACCTGGCCGACGACTACGCCGCCGGGGACGCCGCCGACCCGGACCCGCTGATCACCCCGCCGCTGTACGGCCAGTGGCACGCGCTCACCAACCGGCTGCTGCAGGACCCGCCCACCCCGCCGGCCAGCAACGACAACTGGGTGCACGAGCTGAACCTGGACCCGCGGTTCCGGGTGGCCGCCGGCTTCGGCACCGGCGTGGTGCAGCAGAACCAGGAGGAGTACGTCGCGGCGGCCTGGGCGCAGGTCGGGGCGGTGCTGGAGGCGAACCGCCGGATCCGGCTGGCCCACCTGGCCCGGGAGATCGCCCGCAGCTGGCACGACCGGCACCTGGCGCCGCGGCTGGCCGGCGAGCCCGGCAAGATCATGGCGCTGACCGCGCCGGTGCAGTCCCGGGTGCTGGCCGGCGGGATGACCGTCGCGCACCGGGTGGCCACGTCCGCCGTCGGCGCCGCGCCGACCTCGGCCGCGCTGCGCCGGATCACCCGCCCCGGCGGCCGGCTGATCCGCCGGCTGCCGTTCGGCAAGGGGCAGGAGCCCGGCCGGCTGCTGGCCCGGCTGGCCGCCGGCGAGGTCACCGCGGCCCGGCCGAAGGCGCGCCCGCAGGGTGCCGGCGCCATGCCGGACGTACTGGCCAAGCTGGCCCCGATCCTGAAGCAGCGCGGCCTGCTCGACCGGCTCGGCCTGCTGGACGACACCGCCCGCGACCCGAAGGCGGTCGACAAGCTGCCCCGGTACGCCAACTTCACCCTGCGGGTGCCCAGCAAGGAACGCGGCGAGCCGCACAAGGACGACCGGGACAGCCCGGAGGCGACCCGGTTCAAGGACGCGCTGCGCGCCGCGCTGGAGCTGCAGGTCGCGACCGGCCGGGTCTCGGTGCAGCCGGTCCGCGACCAGCTGAAGATCGAGGACCTGGCCAAGGTGCTGCTGACCGGCCTGCACCCGGACCTGACCGTGCCGCGCCGGGCGCTGGCCGGGCTGCGGATCCCGGCGCGGCTGCGGCCGCTGGTGGTCGAGCAGTTCAAGGAGGCGATGGCGTACCCGGAGATCGACGTCCCGATGTACAAGCCACTGGTGGACAAGAACAGCGAGCTGTTCCTGCCCAACCTGAACCTGATCCCGCCGAACAGCATCACCCTGCTGGAGACCAACCAGCGCTTCATCGAGGCGTACCTGGTCGGGCTGAACCACGAGTTCGGCCGCGAGCTGCTCTGGCGCGAGTACCCGACCGACCAGCGGGGCAGCTACTTCCGCCAGTTCTGGGACCCGTCGGCGCAGCTGCCGGTGATCGGGGAGACGCCGGCCCAGCGCCGGGAGCGGCTGCGCGACATCCCGCCGCTGCACCTGTGGTCCCGCGGCTCGCAGCTGGGTTCGCACGACAACCGCGAGCTGGTGCCGGGCACCAGCGAGGAGGAGGTCGTCCTGGTCATCCGCGGCGACCTGCTCAAGCGCTACCCGACCGCGGTGATCTACGCGCAGCGGGCCGACTGGGTGCGCACCGGCGGCGGCGACATCGATCCCAGCGCCGAGCGGGTGCTGGTGTCGCTGAGCCCGGCCGAGGAGGCCGCCCCGCCGCCGACCAAGCTGCGGATGCCGCTGTACGAGGCGAAGGTCGACCCGGACATCTACTTCTTCGGCTTCGACCTGACCGCCGCGGCCGCCCGCGGCGAGAGCGGGGCCGAGCCGGACGACGACCCGGGCTGGTTCTTCGTGATCCGGGAGCGGCCCGGCGAGCCCCGGTTCGGCTTCGACATCGAGCGGGACGGCGCGCTGAACGTCTGGAACGACCTGTCCTGGGCGGACGTGCTGCCCGGCGACGCGGCCTTCGTCCCGGTCGGCTCGGCCGCCCCGACCCGCACGCTGACCGAGCCGACCGCACCGGCGGTGGCCGAGAAGCACGTCCAGTGGGTGGACGACAAGGCCCTGCACTGGGGTCCGGACCTGCAATCCGCCGAGGTCGCGTACATCGCCTACCAGGCACCGGTGATGGTGGCCGTCCACGCCCAGGAGATGCTCCGTGGCTGACCTCGATCAGGCCTACGCCGCCGCCCGCAAGGCCGAGGAGCGGCTGGCCGGCGACCGCGCCGAGGTCGCCGCCGCCCGGGCCCGGCTGACCCGGCTGCGGGCGGCCCGGGCCGAGGCGGCCCGGCCGGTCAAGCCCGGCGACCCGACCGGCGCGGCGGCGCTGACGAAGCTGGACGAGCAGATCGCCGCGGCGGCGAAGGCGCTCGACAGCCGCCGGGACCGGGCCGGCAAGTCCGAGCAGGAGTTCCAGCAGGCCAACCGCAGGTTCGGCGAGCTGGCCGACCCGGTGAAGCAGGCCGGCCGGCTGGCTGGGAACACCCCGGTGCTGCTGTTGCCGGTCCGGATGGAGACCCGGTTCGCCGGCAGCGAGCTGCTGGTGCGGATCTACCCGGACCAGTGGGCGGTCGACTCGTTCGAGGAGCGGCTGTCCGACGTCGAGGTGGCCAGCGCCGCCCGGTTCTGGGCCGGCTGGTGGCGGGCCGGCGGCGACCCCGACCGCCGCCGCGCCGCCTGGCGCGGGCTGGTCGGCAGTCACGGCAGCGGCCGGGGCGGCTGGCTCACCCGGCAGTACCAGCCGACCAACCCGACCGCCGAGCCGGTCCGGACCAGCCCGGACGAGGTGATCCTGGTCGTGGCCAGCGCCGACCCGCTGCCGGCCGGGTCGCGGCCGGCGGCCGCCGCGTTCTGGGTGGCGGTCTGGCGGGCCGGCCCGGACCCGGACGCCGTCGAGGCCGCCCGGGCCGCGCTGGCGGGCACGCCGGGCGTCGACCCGGCGGCGGTCGAGAACATGCCGCCGGGCAACCTGGACGAGGCCGCCGCGGACCGGGCCACCGTCACCGTCACCGTCGCGTTCCTCGACCTGCCCGCCCCGGCCCCGGACAGTACGAAGCTCACCTCGTGGACCCAGCCGGCCCGGGCCCGGGTGCTGCCGGACCGGTTCGTGCTGCTCGGCTTCTCCGGCGGCGCCCAGACCCTGCAGGTCACCGGCAAGCCGGTGCCGCCGACCCTGGTGGTCGGCCCGGACCCGGGCGCCGCGCCGGCCGACCAGCTCCGCGTCGAGAACGGCAAGCTGGTCGTCCCGCCCGAACTGCAGTGGATGATCGACTTCGAGCAGGCGGTCGAGGTCGGGATGGGCTTCCGGATCAAGCTCACCGCGCCGACCGCCGGCGGCTTCGACCGGCTGTTCACGATCGGCCTGCGGGTCGGCGCCAAGCCCGAGGAGTCCCAGCAGGAGCTGGAACTGCTGCTGGCACACCACCACCACAGCCGGCCCGGGCTCGCGCTGATCCCGCAGGGCACCCCGACCAACAACACCGAGCAGGCCGGCGCCGGCTTCGACCGCGTCGACGACGCGGATGCCTCGTACGACTGGTGGTTCGGCGCCGGCACCGGGCTGGCCGACCGGCCCGACTGGGCCACCAAGCAGGACGGGCAGTGGCTGGCCGAGACGCTCGGCATCGACCCGGCGCTGCTGGCCACCGTGCCCGGCGCGGCCGGCACCGACCAGGCCGAGGCGCGCGCCGCGAACGTGGCGCTCTGGCCGGCCACCTGGGGCTACTTCCTGGACTCGATGATGCATCCAGGGCTGACCGACGCGACCGTCGAGGCGACCCGGGCGTTCTGCACCGGCTACGTCAGCGGCCGCGGCCTGGTGCCGGCGCTGCGGATCGGCCGCCAGCCGTACGGCATCCTGCCCGCGACCAGGCTGTCCAAGCTGCAACCCGGCGGCACGCCCGGCACCCCGGACGTCAAGTTCCGCCAGGGCCTGCTGAACCTGCTGCGCAAGCTGGCCGACAGCTGGCAGCCGCTGGCCGCGGCGGCACCGCACGTCCGGTCGGCCGGCGACCCGCACCAGATCCTGTTGGACGTGCTCGGCCTGCACCCGGCCTCGGTCGAGTTCCACCAGCGGTACGCCGAGGCCGTGGACGACCTGTTCAACCGGCTGGTCTTCGACGAGGTCGGCCCCGACCTGCTGGCCGCCGTGCAGGCGTTGTTCGCGATCGGCGCCGCCCGCGGGCTGCTGGCCGACCTCGGCTGGACCGGGGCCGATCCGGAGATCCTCGGCAAGGTCTTCCACGGCAGCCAGCACAGGCTGGCCGGCCCGCTGATCGACGACCGGCCGCTGTCGGAGACCGAGCCGGTCCGGGCGTACACCGACAGCGGCGCGAACTACCTGCGCTGGCTGGCCGAGGCGGCCCGCAGCTCGCTGGACACGCTGCGCCGGGAGCAGGGCTTCACCGCCAACCGCAAGCCGACCGCGCTGCTCTACCTGCTGCTGCGGCACGCGCTGCTGCTGTCCTGGTGGGACACCAGCCTGCGGTGGCGGCGGGCGGCCGGCGTGCTGGACGACACCGGCCTGCAGGCGGCCCGCCGGGAAGGCTCGTTCGTGCACGTCAAGCCGAAGGGGGCCAGCGAGAGCCGGTTCCAGCCGCTGTACTCGGCCGAGCGCCGGGTCACCGGCGACGATCGGATGACGCTGGCCGACTTCATCCCGCACCGGCTGGCCGACCCGCCGGCCCGGCACCTGGCCGAGGTCATCGACGCGATCGACCGGCTCTCCGGGGTGCCGACCGCGCGGCTGGAGCGGGTGCTCGCCGAGCACCTGGACTGCGCCAGCTACCGGCTGGACGCCTGGCGGCTCGGCTTCGTCCACCAGCGGCTGCTGGAACTGCGCGAGGTCGCGGACGGGACGGCCGCCAAGCGGCGGGGCATCCACCTCGGCGCGTACGGCTGGCTGGAGAACGTCCGGCCGGACCCGGGCCGGTTGGTCCGGTTCCGCCCGCCGGCGCCGCTCGACAAGACCTTCGACGACCCGGCCGACCCGCCGTTGATGCGGGACCCGGCCAGCGGCGGCTTCGTGCACGCCCCGTCGCTGAACCACGCGGCCACCGCGGCCGTGCTGCGCAGCGGCTACCTGGCCAACGCCACCCCGGCGCAGCCGGACCTGATGGCGGTGAACATCAGCTCGGAGCGGATGCGGCTGGCGCTGACCGTGGTGCAGGGCATCCGGCACGGGCAGACCCTCGACGCGCTGCTCGGCTACCGGCTGGAGCGCGGCCTGCACGACCGGCACGGGCTGGCCGAGGTGGACCGGTTCATCCACCACCTGCGGCTGGCGTTCCCGTCCCCGGGCGACCGGGACGGGCGGCTGGTGCTGGCCGGCCTGGACCTGGTCACCCAGGTCAACCGCACCGGCAACCGGCACTACCCCTTCGGCCGGCTCGACCTGCCGGCCGCGTCCAGCGCCGAGGCCACCGCGATCGACCTGGAGGTGGCCCGGCTGCTCGACCTGCACGACGCGGTGGCCGACCTGGCCCTGGCCGAGGGCGTGCACCAGGCCGTGCTGGGCAACCCGGACCGGGCCGCCGCCACCCTGGACGCCTACGGCAAGGGCGGGTTCCCGCCGGAGCCGGCGGTGCTGGAGACGCCCCGGTCCGGCCGCAGCCTGACCCACCGGTTCGGGCTGCACCTGCGCCCGGGCCTGGACCACACCGTGTCGCCGGTGCCGAGCCTCGCCATGACCCCGCGAGCCACCGCGGAACCCGCGGTCAACCACTTCCTGGCCCAGACCCTGCCGCCGCCGGCGGACGTCCGGGTGCGGGTCAGCTGGCTGGACCGGGCCGGGGCCGGGCACGACCGGGTGGTCTCGCAGGCCGAGGTCGGGCTGCAGCCGATCGACCTGCTGCATGTCCTGCACCTGGGCGGCCAGGCGATGGCCGAGCTGGACGAGCGGATCCTGCGGCTGGTGGAGACCACCGAGGCGCTGCCGCCGGACGTGGCGGCCACCGTGACCATCCACTACACCTCGCCGTTGACCGGCGCGCTCACCTTCTTCCAGGTGGCCGCGCTGGTGGCGCAGCTGCGGTCGGTGCTGACCGGGTCCCGGCCGCTGCGGGCCACCGACGCGGTGCTGCCCAGCGCCGGCCGCCGCGGGCTGGACGAGGCCGCCGCGCAGGCGGACCGGGCCCGGCCGGCCGCCGTGCTGGCCGCGCTGACCACCCAGCAGGCCGCCGGCACCGACCTGCTGGCCGACCTGGACGGCCTGCTCGCCGACCCGGTCGCGCACCGCGGCACCCTGCTGTCCACAGTGGACGATCTGGTCGACGCGGCGATCGCGGTGCTGCGCCGGGCCGGCGAGTTCGGGCTGCCGAGCAGCGGCTGGGGCGACATCACCGAACGCCGGCTCGGGCTGTTCAACCAGGTTCTGTCCACAGTGGACGAGACGGCCGACCGGTGGGACCGCAAGCTCGCCGACGCCGACGCGCAACTCGCCATCGACGACAGCCTGCCGGTCACCGCCACCGACGAGGAACGCAACCGGGTGCTGCTGCTGGCCGAGCGGGCGCTGAGCACCGCCCGGACCGACCCGCTGCCACCGGCCACCGGCTACCGGTCCATTGTGGACGGCAAGCGGGCCGGGTTCGCCGCGAAACTGGCCGCGCTGCGGGCGGTGCGGCCCGGCGCCGCGACGCTGCCGGGTGCGCTGGCCACCGTCACCGGGCTGCTGCCGCTGACCGACTTCGACGCCGCCCCGCTCGACCTGACCGCGGTCGGCGACGGGGTGGTAGAGCTGGCCGGCTATCTGCGGTCCCGGATCGCCGCCTCGGTCACCGCGGCCGGCACCCGGATCGCCGCCGGCACCGCGGCGCTGGCCGACCATGACGCCGCCGGGCCCGGCCAGCCCCGGGTGGACGCGATCGTCGCGGCCACCAAGGCGATGCTCGGCGAGGACGCGCTGGTGGTGCCCGAGGTGGTGCTGCCACCCGAGCTGGCCGCCGAGTGGGCCGCCGCGATGTCCTGGAGCCGCACCGGCCAGCTCACCGCGCACCTGGCCGCGACCCGGCAGTTCCCGGTCGAGGACTGGCTGCACGGGGTGGCCCGGGTGCGGGACAAGGTGCACGGCTTCGAGCAGGCGACGCTGCTGGCCGGCGCGCTCGGCCGGGCGGAGCCGGAGCTCTGGCCGATCCAGTTGCCGCACGCCGAGGAGCCCTGGCTCGCCCTGGAGTTGCCGCCGGGTGGCACGGTGCCCGGCGACCGGGTCCTCTACACCGCGCACTACCCGACCGCGTTCGACCCGTCCGCCCCGGTCTGCGGCCTGCTGCTGGACGAGTGGGGCGAAACGATCCCGGGCGACACCGAGACCACCGGGCTGGCCTTCCACCACGACTCGCCGGATGCCGAGGCGCCGCAGGCGATGCTGCTGGTCGTCCCGCCCGAGCCGGTCGAGGGCTGGCGCTGGGACGACCTGGTCGGCACCCTGCACGAGACGCTCGACCTGGCCCGGTCCCGGGCGATCGAGCCGGAGCAGGTGGACAGCACCCCGGCGGCGGAGTTCCTGCCGGCCACGGTGATGTCCGCGACGGTGGCCGGCATCTCGATCGCGACCAACCTCGCCGTCAACAACGGTGTGCTGCGCGCCCTCGGAGGCGACTGATGGCTGACCTGGTCGACATCCCGAGCATGGTCGAGGCGCTGACCGCGCGGCAGTTCCCGACCGTCACCATCTGGAACCGGCTGGAGGGCCGGCCCCGCTCCGTCGACTTCGGCCGGGCGCTGCGCGCCGAGGTGCGCGACGCGCTCTGGCTGCTGACCCGGCAGTGGCAGCTCGGTGAGTTCGAGGGCGACGACGCCGGCACCCCGGTGCTGGCCCAGTTCCAGCTCGCCCGGTCCACAGTGGACGGGTACCAGCCGCGGGACGGTGCGCTGGCCAGCCTGGACGGTGACGTGCCGCTGGAGGCGGTGGTCGAGCGCCGGCCGGTGTCCGCGGCGCTGGCGAACGGCGGGCTCGGGCTGGTCGACGTCCGGCTGGCGCTCGGCCGGCGGTTCCTCAAGCTGGTCCCGGGCGTCTATCACGGCGCGTTCATCGGCCGGTACGGCTTCCCGCTGCCGGACCCGGACGACCCGGCCGACACCGAGCGGGTCGCCCACCTGGAGGTCTGGTCGACGCTGCAGGCGCTGGCCGGCCGGGCCCTGGACGGCTACCGGCTCTACCGCTACCTCACCGACGACGCCACCCACCGGCCCTGGGACGGCATCACCGTGCTGGACGCGGACAAACCGGTGCTCACCGCCGCCGCTGCCGCGTTCCGGGGCTGGGCCGACGGGCTGTTCGAGCAGCCGGACCAGACGCCCGCCTGGGACCCGACCCGGCTGGAGCACCGGTTCGCGCTCAGCGCCACCGTCGCGGACGGCCGCAAGCGACTGGTCGCCGAGGAGTACCCGGGCGGCCACCTGGACTGGACCGCGGTGTCCATCGACCCGGCCGGCGCCCGCGGTTCCGGCGCGCTGGCCGACCCGACCACCGTGCTGCCCACCCGCACCCGGTTCAACGGCATGCCCGACCCGCGCTGGTGGGCGTTCGAGGACGGCCGCACCAACCTCGGCGACATCAGCGCCGACACCACCGACCTGGCCCGGCTGCTGTTCGTCGAGTTCGCCCTGGTCTACGCGAACGACTGGTACACGATCCCGGTCGACCTACCGGTCGGCACGCTGGCCCGGGTCGAGGGGCTGGCGGTCACCAACGTCTTCGGCGAGCGGCGCTGGATCGAGCCGGCCGCCCGCGGCCTGGACGACAACTGGCAGCGCTGGGCCATGTTCACGCTCGACATCGCCGGCACCGCCCCGGAACCCGCCGACACCTCGCTGCTGCTGCTGCCGGCGCTGCCGCAGACCACCGAGGGCCAGCCGCTGGAGGACGTCCTGCTGCTCCGGGACGAGGTCGGCAACCTGGTCTGGGGGGTCGAGCGGACCGTCCCGCTGGCGACCGGGGTGGGCCGCCGCGGCGCCGAGACCGCGCACGAGTCGCTGGCGCACCGCACCCGGCTGGTCGGCGCCGACCCGGTCGACCCGCCCGCGCCGGCCGCGCCCATCGCGTACCAGGTGATGACCACCGTCCCGGAGAACTGGATCCCGTTCGTCCCCATGCATGTCCCCGGCGACAACCGGGAGACCCAGCTGCAGCGGGCCGCGCTGCCCCGGCTGATCGAGGGCGACCCGAACCCGCCGGACCGGGTCCGCCCCCGCACCACCCTGCTCCGCGAGGGCCTGCCGACGCAGGGCTACGTCGTGCACGAGGACGAGGTCACCCGCGCCGGCACCCAGGTCGCCGTCGCCTTCCAACGCACCCGCTCCCGCACCGGCCGGCCCACCCTCTGGCTGGCCACCCGGCGCGAGACCGGCCGCGGTGAATCCAGCGCCGCCCTCAGCTTCGACCAGATCGTGCCAACCCCGCCACCAACCCCCTGACCCCGGCCACCAGCCGGCGCGGCAGCTCGGCGAGGCCGAGGCGTCCCAGCTGATCCACCGCCGGCAACGGCAGACCGGCCGGGGTGGCTGGGCATCCCGCCGGCCGCTAGACCAGGTGGGGGTGGTCCTCCTTGCGGGGGTGCGGTGGTGCCGGGCTCGGCCGGGGGTGTGCGCCCGGGGCGGCGGCCTGGCGGGAGGCGCGGCGGGCCAGCACCAGCGGCAGCGCGGTGAACGCGGCCACCGCGGGCAGCCGCGCGGCGAGGTCGGCCGCCGTCAGCCGGGGTGCCGACCGGGCCCGGACCGGCATCCGGAGGCAGACCGAGAACGCGACCGCGACCAGGGCGACCGCGGCGACGGCGTCCAGCCAGTAGTGGTTGGCGGTGCTGACCACGACCAGCGTGGTGATCACTGGGTACCCGAGCCAGGCGTACCGCAGGCGGCTGCGGCTGCCGCGGATCAGCACGAGCGCCACCACCAGCGCCCAGCCGACGTGCAGCGACGGCATCGCGGCGAACTGGTTGGAGATCTTGTCGGTGGCCGGCGTGCCGTAGACGGCCGGGCCCAACCAGGCGGCGGTGTCGATCATCTTCAGGTCGCTCAGCCGGGGTGGCGCCAGCGGGAAGTTGACGTGCACGATCAATGCCGCCGCGGTCACGGCGGCCAGCATCCGGCGGCCGAGCAGGTAGTCGGCCGGGCGGCGGATGTACATCCAGACCAGGAACACGGCCGCCGCCGGGAAGTGCACGTACGCGTAGAAGACGTTGGCGGCCCGGACCAGGGTGTCCGAATGCAGTAGCAGATCCTGCACGGACTTCTCGGTGGGCAGGTGCAACCAGCGCTCGAAGCCCCAGACCCGGTCGGCGTTGCGGTCGGCCAGCCCGACCCGGCCGGCGGCGGCGGCGCGGCCCAGCTTGTAGCCCACGAACAGCAGCGCCACCAGGGCGATCTCGCGTAGCGGGCGGGGCCGGGGCACCGCCTTGACCGGCTCGGCTGCCCGCCGGGACGCCTGAGCGGCTTCCGTCCCGGGCCGGGTAGTTCGGTCGCTCAACGCTGTTCCGGTCGCCCCGGCCGGGCGGCAACCGCCGCTGACCACGGTCAGGCGGGGGCGGCGTGAACCGTCGTCCCCGGGACGAGGTGATAACAGCGACGACACGAACAGCTCCCGACCGTAAGCGGAGGTGGCTCCTCCGCCGAGCGGGAAGGCTAACACGGAAGTTGAGACCCCACCTCCGCTTTAACTGATACTGTGGCGTTATGCTGTCCGAACCCGCCACTGAAACATGGGTGGCTGCGGACGCTTGCCGGCCGCTCCGGAAGGACGCCGAGCGCAACCGGCAGCGGATCCTGGACGCGGCCAGTCAGGTCTTCGCCGAACGTGGGCTTGAGGCTACGCTCGATGACATCGCTGATCGGGCCGGGCTCGGCGTCGGCACTGTCTACCGGCGGTTCCCGAACAAGGAAGCGCTGATCGAGACGCTGTTCGAGCAGCGGATCGAGCAGATGATCGCGCTTGCCGAGCAGGCCGCCGCCGACCTGGCGCCGTGGCCGGCGTTCGCCGAATTCCTGCGCCAGGCCGCCTGCCTGCACGCCGAAGACCGCGGCCTGCAGGAGGCGATGCTGAACGGCAGTCACGGGCACAAGCGGGTCGCCGCCGCGCGGGGCCGGTTGTTACCGGCCATTGTCGCGCTGGTCGACAACGCGCAGGCCGACGGCACGCTGCGGGCGGATTTCCGGCCCACCGACATCCCGATCATCCTGAAGATGATCGGATGTGCCGTTGATTACACCTGCCGGGTCAACCCGACCGCCTGGCGGCGCTACCTGGAATTGCTGATCGACAGCCTGCGCGTCTGCGCGTCCCAGGCACCGCTGCCGACCGCCGCGCTCACCGAGGACGAGGCCACCCAGGCGATGGGGCACCTCCCGCGCCGCGCCGCGCTGGCTGACACTCCGAGCGCGCCCGCCTGGACGTAGGCACTCACCCGATCTTGCGAGCGACCCTGCCGGCTCCGCGGGCCCGTCCGGGTATCAATCCGGCACGTCGACCAGGCCGGGCGGGAGGAATTCCAGATCGCCGAAGTATCTGTGCCGAGCAGGCGTATCTGTCCGGGTAAGGCGAACCGTACCGGCAACCGGCGTTCTGCTCCCCCCGTCCGGTGTTGTTGGTCGCGCCCAGCCGGCGCGAGTCCGGGGGTGGGGGCGTTCCGGGCTGGCACACCGGTAGCATCGAGGCAGGCTGTGGCGATGGGTCGGGCATCCAGCCTGGTCTTCGGGGCGTTGCACGCCAGCCGCGATGGTTCGCCACTACCCGAGAGAGAACATGGCGTGACTGCCGTCGGTGGCGTGCCGGGCGGCCGATGAAATCCGGTTGGTATCCGTGCGGTGCGCTTGTGGGCGCCGGGCGAGGCCAGTTTTGGGCGAATGGTGAATAGGAGGTCTGCCGGTGGCGATGCGGCGGGTGACGCAGCTGGTGGATGATCTGGATGGTGGGCCAGCGATGGAAACGGTCAGGTTCGGGTTGGACGGGGCCGGCTACGAGTTGGATCTCTCACCGGAGAACGCGGCGGAGTTGCGGGCCGTGCTGGACCGGTACGTGGCGGTGGCCCGGCGGGTGACCGTGGCCGGTCCGGGGCGTCCGGTCCGCCGGTCGCAGCCGGGTGCGGCAGCCGAGGTGACTGAGCCGCCGGAGGCTGCCCGGCTGGTGGTCGTTGCCGAGCCGGCGCGGGTAGCCGAGGTGGCGGCGGTTGCCCAGGCGGCGGCCGCCGAGGCGGCGGGGGTTGCCGAGCCGGCGTCCCCGGCCGGGCTGGTGTTCGCGCCCGGGCCGGTGCCGGTGCCGGCGGCCGCCAAGGCCGCGCCGCCGGCCGCCGCGCCGGCGGGCGGGGAACCGCCGGCGGCGCACCCGGCGATGGGGCTCGACTTCTCCGACCGGCATTCGAACGGCTCGGCGAACGGCTGAGCCCACCCAGGCCTGGCACCATTACACCTTCGCGGGTACCGTTACACCCGTGGCGTTGAACATCAAGGACGCTGAGACCGAGCAGTTGGCTGCCGAAGTGGCCGCGTTGGCCGCGGAGACCAAGACCGGTGCGATCCGGGCCGCGTTGCTGGAACGCAAGCAGCGGCTGACCGCACAGTCCGGTCGGCAGGGGCGGTCCAGCCGGTTGCGCCGATTCCTGATCGAGGAGGCGTGGCCACAGATCCCGGCGGACGCGCTCGGCGGTGCGCCGTCCAAAGTGGAGCGGGAAGAGATCCTCGGCTACGGGCCGGACGGCGTGTGATCGTCGACAGTTCAGCCGTCGTGGCGATCCTGCTGCGCCAGGCCGGGTACGAGCCGTTGCTGGATCGGCTGGCCGCGGCGTCGACGGCCGGCATCGGGACGCCGACGCTGGTCGAGACCGGAATCGTGCTGGTCGCCCGGATCGGGATCCCGGGCAAGACGCTGCTCGCCCGGTTCATCGACGAGGCGGGCCTCACGGTCGTCCCGTTCACCGCGGAGCACTGGCCGGTGGCGGTCGACGCGTACGTCCGCTATGGCAAGGGGCGGCACCCGGCCGCGTTGAACTTTGGCGACTGCCTCACCTACGCGGTGTGCCGGGAGGCCGAGCAGCCGCTGTTGTGCATCAGGGACGACTTTCCCCGGACCGACCTGGAGTTGGTGGGGTGACGGTGGCGGCGCTCCCGGCGGGAGCGCCGCCACCGCGGCCGGCTGATCAGTGGTGGTCGGGGACGCAGCGGTGGGCCAGGCGGGTCTGCGTGACGCCGCCGCCGGCCAGCACGCTGTAGGTCTGGGCGTCGCCGACGGCCCAGACGTCGGCGGGGCCGGTGCCACCGATGCCGCGGTAGGAGTCGCCGAAGGAGGGTTCGCCGGCGATCGCCGACGTGCTCCACGCCGTCCCGTCCCAGTGCTGCACGCCGGCGAAACCGGTGGTGTAGACGTCGTCCCGGCCGAAGGCGCGGACCGAGATCAGGCTGCTGGTGACGCCCGGCTGGCCGGGGCCGGGCGCCTGACTCCAGGAGCGGCCGTCCCAGTGCAGCACGAGGCTGACCGAGAACGGGGCTGACGCGGCCCGCCGGCTGCCGACGGCCCAGACGTCGGTGGGGGTGCGGGCGCTGACCCCGGTCAGCACGGCGAGCCGGTCGCCGGTGTCCGGGTTCGGCACGATCGTCCACACGCGACCATCCCAGTGCTCGGTGATCGGCCGCTCGCTGCCGTCCGGAGCGAAGTACCGGCCGACCGCCCAGATGTCGCGTGTGGACGTTCCGGCGACCGAGTAGAAGATGCTGTTGGTCAGCGCGGCCGCCGGCTGCGGGACGATCAGCCAGCGGTGCCCGTCCCAGTGCTCGATCAGGGCGTGCAGCGTGCTGCCGTCGCTGCTGGTGCCGACCAGCCAGGCGTCGGACGGGCTGAACGCGAGCACCGACTTGGCCACGCCGCCGTCGAACCGCGCGTCCGGCTGCTGCTGGATCGGCGTGAGGATCCAGCGGTGCCCGTTCCAGTGCTTGACCACCGGGTGGTACGGGAACTGCTGCTTGCTGGCGGCGTCGTCGAGCAGCACCTCCTCGTTCATCAGGTAGTTGCCGACCAGCCAGCCGTCGTTGGGCGAGTCGAACGACATCATGTCCAGGCCGTTGTTCAGCTCCACCGTGTCCATGGCGGTGCCGATCCGCGGGTGGTCCACTTCGGACACCGTGTGGCCGTCGTAGTGCTGCAGTTGCAGGTAGAAACCGGCGAACAGCGGGTTGGCGCCCAGCGCGGCGAACCACACGTCGTTCTTCGAGACCGTCCCGACGCCGCTGCCGATGCCCTGCGCCTCCGGCGGGTCGACCAGCGGGTACGGGGCCGAGACCTGGTTCCAGCTGCCGGTGCAGGTCTGCGGGCTGCCCGGCACCAGCGGGTCCACCGCGGGGGCGGCGGCGCCGGATGGGGTGGCCTGGGCCGGGCCGGTCCCGCCGGCCAGGCCGAGCAGCGCCGCCGCGAGCGTCGCGCTGACTGCCAGCTTCGGGCGCATCAGAAGCCTCCCGTGCCGTTCGGGGTGCCGAGACCGGTGGGGCCGTCATAGCCCCGCACCGACCGGCAGAGGTAGTTGCCGCAGTAGCCGTTGATCCAGCCCTGGACGTCGAACAGGCCGGACGGGTGGCGGTAGGGGTAGCTGGCCGGAACGCCGCTGCCGGCGTTCCCGGCCAGCGCGAACACCGCGGCCACGATCGGCGCGGCCGCGCTGGTGCCGCCGGACACCACCCAGCCGCCGAAGCCGCCGAACGTGTCGTACAGGGCGACACCGCTGACCGGGTCGGCCACCGCGGCCACGTCCGCGACCGTCCGCATCGAACAGAGCTTGTCGTGCTGCCAGGCCGGCTTCGGGACGTACGCCGAGCAGCCGGAGCCGGCGCCGTCCCAGGCCCGCTCGGACCAGCCGCGCGAGTTGCCGGCCCGGGCCAGCGTGGTGCCGCCGACCGCGGTCACGTACCGGGACGCGGCCGGGTACTGCACGCCGTAGGCCGAATCCCCGGACGAGGCGACCACCGCCACCCCGGGCTGGTTGTAGAACGCCTCGTAGCGGTCCACGCCGGAGAACTCGACCGCCCCGTAGCTGTTGGAGATCTCGGTGGCGCCGAGCTTGGCCGCCTCGGCCACCGCGGCGGACATCGCGTCCAGGCCGTTGTCGTCGGACTCGACCAGCAGCAGCTTGCAGTCCGGGCAGACCGCGGAGACCATGTCCAGGTCCAGCGCGATCTCCAGGGCCCAGCCGGAGTCCGGCGGCGGGTACTGGCTGCCGCCGCGCTGGTCGACCTTGCGGAAGCAGCCGTTCTCGGTGGTGCACGGCGGCAGCCCGAACTGGGCCCGGTAGACGGCGAGGTCGGCCTCCGCGTTCGGGTTGTCGAACGCGTCCACAATGGCCACCGTGTGCGTGCCGCCGCCGTGCAGCGGGGTCTTGTACGCCGAGCGCAGGTCGGCCGGGCCGTAGCCGCGCGGCGCCGGCGTGGCCAGCGGGGTGCCGTCCGCGGTCGCCTGCACGACGGCCAGGCAGCGGGCCAGCGGGCCGGGCCCGGCGCTGGTCCCGCAGGCGGGTACCAGCCGGACCGCGGCCGGTACGGCCGCCGCGGCCGGGGCCGGCCCCTGGGCGCTGGCGGTGAGCGGGCCCGCGGCGGCCACCCCACCGGCCGCCATGGCGGCGAGCACCGCCGCCAGCACCGCGCGGGCGCGCAGCGTCGGCATCGCGCGGGAGCGCAGCATGGGCCTGGTGCGGGAGCGCAGCATCGGCGTCCTCCTCTCGGTCATCGGGTCACCAGCTGGTAGGCGCGCAGGACGGTCTGGTCCACCGTGTTGCCGTCGGCGTCGGCGGCGTGCACCCGGACCGCGACGTAGCCGTTGGAGTCGGCCAGCGCCGGGTACCGGACGTTCGCGGTGAACCGGCCGCCGCCCGCGGCCCGCACCGGGGCGGCCGTCCACGTCGCACCGTCGTCATAGGACAGTTGCAGGCTGGCCTTGAGCCCGCGCGCCGCGGCCATGTGCTCCTGCCGGCTGACCGTGACCGTGATCGGGGCGGTGCCGCCGGCCGCCACGGTGTTGTCCGGTGCCAGCGGCAGGTCGTAGCCGACGAACAGCAGCGGCAGCATGCCGCAGGTCACCGTCGTGTCGGGTAGGCAGTCCACATAGGACGGCGGGCGATCCGGCCGGCTGGCCGGGTTGGACGAGAACGTCCAGGACGTGTGCACGTCGGTGGACAGCGGCCAGTTGGCCCGGGTCCTGGTGAGATCCCAGTCGAGCCGGTAGTTCGCCGCCGTCGGCAGCAACGGGAACATCGCGTACGGCAGCAGCGTGGTCATCGCCAGCGTGCCGTTCTGGTAGAAGCGGGTGGTGCTTCTGGTCGTGCTGGAGTCGACCTCCTGCATGTCGATGTGCCCGGGCTGGGCGTCGCCGAAGGGCATGATCCGCAGCGCGAGGTTGTCGTCCTGCCGGCAGGCGGCGCAGCCGTAGGTGTGGAACGCCAGCGGGCCGGCCGGCGAGTTGACCAGCCCCGGCGCCCGCGGCAGCGGGATGCTCTCCCGCTGCACGGTCGGCACCAGCGGCCCGGCGAACCAGTCGTCGCGGATCCGCTTGCTGGCCGGCAGGTGCCGCCACGAGTCCAGGTAGAACTGGCAGGCGGGGGTCTGCACGATCTGGTACCAGACCGAGGACGCGGGGCTGTAGAGGTAGTCGGTACGGGTGGTCGCGCCGGGCAGCGGGACGAAGTAGCCGGTGGAGTACGACGACCACGGTTCGGTCACGCTGAAGCCCTGGGACATCTCGCAGGTCGGCGCCGTCGCCGAGGCGGGCCAGTGGTAGGTCTCGTCGGCCGTGGTCAGCGCGGCCGTCGGCACGTCGTACGCCACCGACGCGGGTATGCCGTGCTCGTCCGGGAAGTCCAGCAGGTAGTGCGACCCGGCCGGGTCGAACGTCGGGCCGGCCGAGGCGATGATGTACGCCTGGAAGCCGAATGATCCATTGTGGACGGGCCGGGTCGGGGCCGCGGACAGCGGGGAGTCGGCGTTGCCGACCGCCGCGAGGACGAAGGCGAGTTGGCTACCGAAGAAGAAGTCGCCGCCGGTGGCCGAGCGGCGGTCGAACGCCAGCGAGATCAGCCCCGGCGCGGTGGGCTTGCCGCCGACCGCGGCGGTGATCGGGTTCGCGGTCCGCGCGTCGAGGGTGAGCGTGGTGCTGCCGCGGATCGACCGGTCCGGCTCGGCGACGAACGCGGCGTCGTAGTTGACCCCGTCGTCGTGGAACCGCACCACGTTCGCGGCCACCAGGTAGTTGCCTTCCGGCACGCTGAACGAGGCGGTGCCCTGCACGACCGTGATGCTGAAGAACCGGCGCAGATCGTCGACGTTCTGCACGAACACGATCGCGATCGACGGCGCGCCGGTGCGGTCCACGGTGTTCACGGTGAGCGTCCGCTGGGCCAGGCCGGCGCCGGGCCGGCTGCCGTGGGTGGTGGGCGGGCCGGCGACCCCGGCCGCCGCTGGGCCGAGGCCGAGGTGCCGCACGCCCGGCAGCCCTCGACCCGCGGACCTCGCGCCGGGCCGGTTGGCCGCCCCGAGCGCGGTGCCGAGCCGCCACGCCTGCGCCTTGTTCAGCGTTGCCGGCCGCTCCGCGCCGGCACCGCCGGCCACGCTCAACCCGGGCACGGCCGGCGGCCCGGCCGCCGGGTCGAGGGTGGCCACCAGCGGCAGGCTGCCGGCGGCCGGGTCGGCCAACCCGGCCCGGGCCAGATAGCTGACGTCGAACAGGTTCACGTCCAGTGTCGAGCCGATCGACCGCAGCGCGCTGCCGGGCACCACGTACCGGTCACCGTCCACAGCGAACTGTTCGAATTGGACAGTTCCGCTGCCCGGATGGTCCTTGTCCGGCGGCAGCGGCACGACGTTCTGCTGCCCGCCGGGCAGCGTCGTCAGCCGCACCCGGTCGCCGGTCAGCAGCGTGATGTCCGACACCGCGCGCTGCGCGACCGGGGCGCCCGGCGTGCCGGGCCGGGCCGGTCCGGCGGCCGGTTCGGCGAGCTGGTCGACGGTGGGCGGGTCGCTCGGTGCGGCGGCCGACAGGCCGATCCCACCGGCGACGAGCAGCAGCACCGCTCCGGCAGCGCCGAGGGCGGCGGCCCGTCGAGAACGCGGCAGGCGCTTGATCAGCACAGGCATCCCCTTTGTCCAGTGCCGGCTTGTGCCACTTGTGGTCGGTCTGAGCCGGCGATCGAACGATGACAAGAAACGCCGGCCGAGAGAAGATCGCTGCTGTGGCGGAAACAGCGCGTGGCAGAACTACGCCATGACGGCGCAACCAGAGCAGCGCTCCGGCTCCGGCCCCGGGCCGGTGCTGGACGTGCTCGGCCTGACCGAGCAGGAGGAGCGCGCCTACCGCTGGTTGGTCGACAAAGGACTGTTGCCGATCGGCGAGGTGGCTGCCGCCTGGCAGCAGTGGTGCCGGGCGGACGAGGTGGCTGAGACGCTGGCCGGGCTGCACCACAAGGGCCTCGTCTCGCTGCTGCCCGGCCCGCCGTACTCGGTGCAGGCCAGCTCGCCGGAGGCGGTGCTGGACCGGTTGGTGAGCCGGCGGGAGGAGGAGCTGCGGTCGGCCCGGCGGCTGATCGCAGATCTGACCCAGCGGCACCGGGTCGCGCCGCAGAACGGCAGCAGCCGCGACGTGATGGACATCGTCTATGGCCGGGAGGCGGTCGTCCAACGTGGACTGTCGATGCTCAACGACACCCGCCACCAGTTCCGCGGCTTCGACAAGCCGCCCTACTACTCGGACACCAACGACATCCGGGACGAGCTCGCGGTGCTCGCCCGGGGGCTGCGCTGCCGCTGTGTCTACGACCTGAGCGCGCTGGAGGTGCCCGGCTACCTCGCCGTGATCGAGCAGCTGGTGGCGGCCGGCGAGGAGGCCCGGGTGCTGGACGGGGTGCCGATGAAGATGGGCATCGCCGACGACCGGGAGGCGCTCCTGCCGCTGCAGCGGGACGGCGCGGTGGTGGCCGAACTGTTCATCCGCTCGTCGGCGCTGCTGGACGCGCTCGGCAACCTGTTCGAGATGGTCTGGGACCGGGCCACCCCGCTGCACGTGGCCGCCGCCCGGGTCGGCGTCGAGGCGCCACCGGCCGGCGAGCAGGCGCCGCAGCCCGCCCCGGACGAACTACGGGTGCTGGCGCTGCTGATCACCGGCCTGCCGGACGAGTCGATCTGTCGCCGGCTCGGCATCAGCCAGCGCACCCTGCAGCGCCGGTTGCAGGGCATGCAGACCCGGCTCGGCGCCCGCACCCGGTCGCAGCTGGCCTACCTGGCCGCCCGCCGCAACTGGATCTGATCCAGCTCCCGACCCGGTCGGCCCGGCTCCCGGCCCGGCCCGGGTCCCGGCCCGGCCGGGGTCCGGGCCGGCCGGGGGCCGGGGCCGGGCCGGGCCGGACCGTCAGGTGTGCCCGATCAGGATGGGTTCGATGTCGTACAGCGCGACCCGGAAGTAGAACGCGTAGTCGCCCCGGTCGCCGCCGTCGTCGATCCCGGTGACCACCTGCATGTGCGTGTACTCGAGTGCCCGCGGGTCATCGCTGCGGGTGAGCGTGTGCTGGGTGAACGTCGGCGCCCCGAGCATCTCGTCGGCCCGGATCAGCAGCGCCTGCGGGGTGTAGAGGTCGTCGCCGGCGCCGAGCGCGCCGGCGATCCGGTCGGTCAGGGTGACTGTGACCGTGTTCAGGAAGCCGTGGTCGGAGTCCAGCGCCTCGGACGGGATGCCGAGCACCGCGCCGGCCACCTTGGCCGCCTCGGTCACCGCCTCCTGAACGGCCTTGCGGATGTCGTCCAGGTCGCCGGAGTCGTGCTCGACGAGCACGCAGTGCAGCCGGACGTTGTCCGGCGGCCCCTGGTAGACCCGCTGCTCGATGGAGACGATCCGGTTGCCGTCCGGGCCCAGCTCGAACGGGTCGCCGCTCTCCGGGAACGCGAACGACTGCCCGGTGTGCGAGGCCGGCACAACCACGCCGACCGCCCCCTGGATCTCGTCCACGCTCTCCTGCCGGATCCGGCACTCGATACCGGCGAACCAGATGTCGGCCTGCCGGGTGCGCTTGCCGCTGGTCCGGCCGGCCGGATCGAGCTCGATCAGCCCGCCGCGGAAGTCGGCCCGGGCACCCCCGCCGTCCAGCGGGCGGATCACCGGCTGTTCGGTGGCCCGGCCGTCCGGCCCGATCGGCAGCCCGAGGCCGGACGACCGGATGCCGCCGAAGTCCTGCCAGGCCTGGGTGATCGCGGCGGTGCGCAGCTGCTCGGCCAGACCGCGGTCGGGCGTGCCGGTCAGCGCCATCAGGTCGCGCAGCGAGAACGCGCCGACCCGTTCCATGATCGGCCGGGCGGTCAGCATGGCCGGGCCGTCACTGCAGCGCCACCAGGATCGGTACCAGCCCGGTGCCGGCCGGCAGCCCGGCCAGCGCCTTGCCGAGCACCGCGCCGAACGAACGCTGCCGGTCGGTCGCCCGCATCGCGTGTCCGGGCCGCTCACCGGTGGTGAGCAGGTCGCCCAGCGTGATCGGGGCGGACCGGGCGTCGGCCAGGCACCAGACCTTGCCGAACAGCGCGATCGGCACCCGGTTCCGCTCGGACTCCCGGTGGTCCAGCCGCATCGCCGGCCGGTACGTTCCGGCGCCGGAGACCACCCCGGCCACCCGCGGGTCGTACGGACCGTCGCTGGCCCGGACGCTGCCGTCCCGGTCCAGCACCATCACGGTGCCCGGGCCCGGCACCGGGCCGTCCGCGACGTCGAAATCCTCGGCGCCGTCGGCGTTCTTGAGCAGGATGTTCACCGCGGCCGAGATCGTCCCGGTCACCTCCACGTTGCCGTCGAAGTAGCCGGCGTTCTCGCCGGGCAGGTTGTGCGCGCCGAACACGGCGGCCCGGCCGGCGGTGAGGCTGCGGCCGGACAGGATGCGTTCGGTGGTCAGGTCGGTGATCGGGCTCGGCCTGGTCGGGTCGAAGATCTCGCCCCCACCGCCGATGATCGGATGGCCCATGGTGGACGCCTTTCCTCAGGACTGGTCCCGGTCGCGGGATGGCCCGGTCGCGGGATGGCCGGCCACGGCGTGGCCCGGTCGCGGGGTGCGCGCCCCGGTGCAAGCGTTGCGTCCCGGCCAGGGGCGCGGAACCTGGCTGCCCCTGCACCCGGCTTCAGGGCCAGCCCGCAACGTCCCGCCGCCAACCGGCCCAACCGGCCCAACCGACCCAACTGGCCACCGGCGGGCCGGCCCGTCCAGCCGGCCCAGCCGATCCAGCCGGCCGGCCCGTCCAGCCGGGCCAGCCAGGTCAGCCGGGCCGGCCGATCCAGCCGGGTCAGCCGGCCCAGCCGGGCCAGCCGGGTCAGCCGGCCAACCGGCCACGGGCGGGCCGGCGGCTGGAGTGCTGGCTCAGCCGGGCGGAGCGGCCGGGGTCAGGCGTCCGCGCTGCGCAGGTGGGTGAGGACGGCGAGGACCCGGCGGTGGTCGTCCGGCTCGTCCGGCAGGTCGAGGCGCTGGAAGATCCGGCGGACGTGCGACTCGACCGTCTTCGGGCCCAGCCGCAAGGTGCGGGCGATCGCGTCGTTCGACCGGCCCTCGGCCATCAGCGCCAGCACCTCACGCTCGCGCTGGCTGAGCGCGGCCCACCGGCCGTCCCGATGGCGGGCGCCGAGCATGGCGCTGACGATCTCCGGGTCGAGCACGCAGCCGCCGGCGGCGACCCGGCGCACCGCGGCCAGGAACTCGTCCACCGCGCCGACCCGCTCCTTGAGCAGGTAGCCGACGCCGCGGGCGTCCGCGCCGAGCAGTTGCCGCAGGTACTGCACCTCGACGTGCTGGGAGAGCAGCAGCACCCCGAGCCCGGGATGGCCGGCCCGCAGCTCGACCGCGGCGCGCAGGCCTTCCAGCCGGTGCGTCGGCGGCATCCGGATGTCCACGATGGCCACCTCCGGCGCGGTCGCCGCGACCGCCGCACGCAGCGCGGACGCGTCGCCGACCTGGGCCGCGACGATCAGCCCGGCCCGCTCCAGCAGCGCCGCCAGCGCCTCCCGCAGCAGCACCGCGTCCTCGGCGATGACGACCCGGAGCCGGCCCGTTCCCGCCGCTCCGCCGGTCTCATCGGGAACGCCCGGGCCGGGCCGGCCGGCCGTCGGGCCGGGCGCGGTCGGGCCAGGGTCGGGCGCGGTCATGCCGGGCTCCGGGGCAGCCGGGCGGAGACGACGGTGCCGGCGCCGGGGCTGCTGCGGACGGCCAGCTCACCGTCCAGCGCGAGCACCCGGTCGCGCAGGCCGCGCAGGCCGTGGGTGGCTCCGGTGAGCACCGCGCCGACCCCGTCGTCGCCGACCTCCACCTGCAGTTGGCCGCCATCGCCGCGGATGTCCACCCGGACCACCGACGCGTCCGCATGCTTGAGCGCGTTGGTCAGCGCCTCGCCGACAACCAGGTAGGCGGTGGACTCCACCGCCGGATGCAGCCGGGGCAGCTCGCCGGCCCGCAGTTCGACCCGGATCGGCGACCGCTCGGCCAGCTCGCGCAGCGCCGGTACCAGCCCGGCGTCGCCCAGGATCGCCGGCCGGATCCCGTGCGCCAGCGCCCGTACCTCCCGCAGCGCGTCCTCCAGCGCGCTCGCCGCCCCCGCCAGCAACCCCGCCGCCTCGGCGGTGCCCGCATCCCGGGACGCCAGCCGGACGCCGACCAGGGCGGCCACCAGGCCGGGCTGGACGCTGTCGTGCAGGTCGCGCTCCATCCGTTCGCGCTCCGCGTCGGCGGCCGCGACGATCCGGGCCCGGGACGCGCGGACCTCGGCCAGCTGCGCCCCCACCTCGGCGGCCAGCCGCTGGTTGTCCAGCGCCAGCCCGGCCGCGGCGATCACGCCGCGCAGCAGGTGGCCGTCCTCGCGCAGCGTCTCGTCGTGCGCGATCGCCGCGACCCGGCGGCCGTCCCGCTCGACCAGGCTGATCGCGCGGCCCGGCCCGGCCGCCGGCAGCGCGGCGCCGTCGGCGGCCAGGTAGCCGCCGTCGACCCAGTAGCCGACCCGGGCGGTCGGATCGCCGAGCGCGTCCGCGAGCAGCCGGTCCAGCCGGGCCGCCGAGCAGGGCGACCGCAGCTGTTCGACCAGCCGGCCGACCGCGCCCTGCCCGGACCGCAGCCGCAGCACGCCGAGCCCGAACGCGACCGGCAGCAGGCAGGCGGCGAGCTGGTAGCCGCCGAGGAACAGGTCGTACAGCGGGTCGCTGACCGGCCGGGCCAGCCCGGCGGCAGCCGCGGCCGCGGAACCGGCGACCGAGCAGCCGAGCACCGGCCCGAGCACCCGGCGCGCCCCGGCCCCGGCCGCCCGCCAGCGCAGCGCCAGCACCGCGATGATCGTCGCCGAGACCGGCAGCGCGGCCAGGTCGACCAGGTCGTCCGGCCACTGCTGCTCGCTGATCAGCAACAGGTTCGGGGTCCGGGTGCCGGTGAACAGTTCGGCCACCGGCACCAGGCCGAACCCGATCGCGTACCCGGCCGCGGCCAGGTAGCGCTCGCCGGCGCGGTGCAGCCGGCCGGACGGGAACACCAGCACCAGGTTGACCAGGAACCCGGTGGACGCGCTGCGCAGCAGCAGCCCGATCGTGTGCGGCACCGGGCCGGCGGCGAACTGGATGTCCTCGGCGGCGACGCCGATCCCGACCGCGATCATCAGCAGGCCGCACCGGTTGTCCGGCCGGCGGGCCTGCGCGGCGACGCCCGCGACCAGGTAGAGCAACCCGGTCAGGCTGCTCAGCGCGATGTCGAGGGCGGGGTGGGTGCCGTCGGCCAGCTTCAGCGCGAGCACCCAGCCGGCCAGCCCGGCGCCGGCCGCGGCCAGCCCGTACGGCGCTACCGGCGACCCGCCCGGCCCGCGCATGATTCCCGCCTGCGTTCCATGCCTGGCTCGCTCCACCGGCTCGGCCACGTCGGTTGCGCTGCCGAGTCTGGCAGAACCCGCCGTGCCGCCCGGCCGGAACGTCCCGATCCGGACCGCTCGGGCAGCGTGCCGGGGTAACGAGCCGAGCCGGCGGTGCCTCCCCAGGCACCGCCGGCTCGGTGGTCAGGCCGCCGTCACGGCAGCCGGACGCTCACCACCTGGCCCTGGCCGGCCAGCACGCTGAAGTTCGTCACGTAGGCGCGGCCGTCCCGGCCGACCGCGACGCCGCCCGGCTGCACCAGGCCGTCCTTCGCGACGAGCGTCTTGTGCCCGTGCCGGTCGACCACCCAGAGGGCACCGGGTGACGCCGGGTCCAGCAGGCTGTTGGTGGCGATCTCGAGGACGACGAGCCGGCCCTTGCGGTCGAAGTCGACGTCGATGATGTTGGTGAAGCCGCTGGCGACGACCCGCGGCGCGTGCCCCGGCACCAGCCGGTAGACGCTGGCCGCGCCGACCGGGAACGGGAACCCGGTCAGCTGCCCGACGTAGTAGGCGCCGTCCGGGCCGCGGGTGATCGAGTTCGGCACCGCCTGCATCGGGACCTTGGTACCGGCCGGCAGGCCGAGGAACGGCGGCGCGTCCACCAGCTTGGCGGGCAGCACGGAGACCAGCGAGACCCGCCCGCGCTGGCTGACCGACAGCACGTCGTTGCCGCCGGCGTCGGCCACCAGCAGGCTGCCGTGCGGGCCCCAGGTCAGCGCGTACGGGTTGGTGTCGAAGGCCGAGCCCGGGTCGGCGGCGTCGGGATTGGTCAGCTCGAACGCGCCGACGTCGGCACCGACCCGGTAGCGGTTGTGCCGGGCGTCCATCCAGATCAGGTGGCCCGTGTAGGGCACCGCGGCCGCCGGCGTGGTGGCGGCCACATCGCGCGGGTCGCAGCCGCAGCCGACGATGCCGGCGAGCTGGCCGGACGGGCCGACCGCCACCGAGGTGACGCCGCCCGCGCCGGCCCCGGAGGCGTCGGCGATCGAGGGCAGTCCGGTGACGACCCGGCGCTGGTGCCCGCCGGTGATCCTGGTGATCGCGGAGGTCCGGCCGAAGCAGTTGATGACCGGCTCGCCGGTCTCCGGGTTGGTGGTGCTCACACAGGACGCGGTCGCCGGGTTCGTCGCGCCGCGGCCGGACTCGGCTACGTACAGCGCGCCGTCCGGGCCGAGCGTGATGCCACGCGGGTTGTCCAGGCCGGTGGCGACGACCCGCAGGTCTGGCCCGGCCGGGCCGCCGTGCGCGCCGGCCGGTGCGGCGCCCAGCGCCCCGACCGTAACGGCGGCCGCGGCCACCGCCAGCACCCGCCGGGTAACACGTCTGCGCGGCTGGCCGGGCAACTGCTCGCTGCTTGGGATCATGAGGTTCCTCCGTCGCGGCGGTCGCACCCGGCCGGGCGCGCTCGCGAACCCCCGCTGAGCCGGCATCCTGCTGGAGTGACGGAGCCCACAGTGGGCTTTGCGCGCTGTTACGACAGTCGCGGGCGGTGGCCGCCCGCCACCTGGTCTACCGCCGCGGACACCCTCCTGGACGGCCGTGCCGGTGCCGGCCGGTTACCGCTCCGGCGGCCGGCTCATCCCCGCCCGTACCGCAATCCGCCCAGCTCGGCAGGCCTGCGCCGGGTTCTGCCGGGGTGCCCGCGGTGTGGCCGGTGGCGGAAATGGCCGCCGCGCCGCTAGGCGTCCCGGCCCTCCACCACGATCACCGCGAGCACGAACAGCACCACGGTGTACCCGCAGAACAGGGCAAACCCGCCCCAGGGGGAGATCAGGTCGGAGTCCTCCGGCTGGGTGATCCGGGCGCCGGCGTTGAACGGCAGGTACTGCGCGAAGGTCCGGGTCCGGTCGAAGCCGAGCAGCGTCTTCTCGATCGCGAGCGACAGCAGCGCCAGGATCGTGATCGCGGCCGGGCTGTTCCGCAGCAGCGCGCCGAGGGAGAGCGCCAGCACCGCGGCCGCCGCGAAGAACATCGGCAGCCCCCAGACCACCCGCAGCGCGCCGTCCGCGGCGAGGTCCAGTTCCCAGCCGGCCGGCAGCAGCGGCTTGGACACGAACACGCACAGCCAGGCGGTCAGCGTGCCGACCACGAACGCGACCGTGCCGGTGACCACCGCCTTGGCCAGCATCACCTGCCAGCGGTGCGGGGTCGCGGCCAGCGTCATCCGGATCTGGCCGAACCGGTACTCCCCGGTGCTGACCACCACGCCCATCACCATCACCGCGATCAGCGCGATCAGCGACGCGGCCAGGAACAGCACGGCCAGGATGTCGACGGTGTCCTCGGCGCTGCCGGAGACGTTCGCCGCGATCAGGATCGCCACGCCCAGCGAGATGCCGACCGCGGCCGCGATCGACCACCAGGTCGACCGCAGCGTGGTCAGCTTGATCTGCTCGGCCCGGATCGCCTGCAACATTCCGGTCACCCCTGCCCGTGCGGCTGGTTAGGGCTGCCGCCCTGGTTCTGGTTCTGGCCCGGTTGCCCGCCGCCCGGCGCGGCTCCGCCGCCGGACGTGGCTCCGCCGGTGGGCGTGGCTCCGCCGGCCGGCGTGGCTCCGCCGGCGGGGGAGGCTCCGCCGGCGGGGGAGCCGAATCCGGACGGGGGGCCGTAGCTGCCCGGCGCCCGGCCGGACGGGGTGCCGTAGCTGCCCGGGGTGCCGTAGCCGGGCGGTGCGCCGTAACCGGCCGGAGCGCCGTAGCCACCGGTGCCGGGCTGCGCGGCATACCCCGGCGGGCCGCCGTACCCCGGCTGCGGTCCGTACCCCGGCTGCGGTCCGTACCCCGGCTGCGGTCCGTACCCCGGCTGGGGCCCGTACCCCGGCGGCCCGTATCCCGGCTGGGGGGCGTACCCGGGCTGCGGTCCGTACCCCGGCTGGGGCGCGTAGCCGGGTGCCGCGCCGGGCGGGGTGGCACCGGCCTGGAACTCGCTGGCGCCGCGGGTGATGGCGAGGAACGCCTCCTCCAGCGAGGCCCGCTGCGGGGACAGCTCGTGCAGCACGATGCTGTTCGCGGCGGCCAGCTCGCCGATGGCGACGCCGTCCCCGCCGCGGACCGCCAACGCGCCGTCCGGCTCCCGGGACGTGGTCAGCCCCTTGCCGGCCAGCAGCGGCTCGAGCTGGTCCAGCTGCGGGCTGCGGACCCGGACGAACGTCTGCGCGCTGCGGTCCAGGAACTCGCTGGTCGGCACGTCCGCGATCAGCCGGCCGCGACCGATGATCACCAGATGGTCCGCGGTGACCGCCATCTCGGACAGCAGGTGGCTGGAGACGAACACGGTGCGGCCCTGCGCGGCGTAGCTCTTCATGAACTGCCGGATCCAGAGGATGCCCTCCGGGTCCAGCCCGTTCACCGGCTCGTCCAGCAGCAGGATCGGTGGGTCGCCGAGCAGCGCGGTGGCCAGCCCGAGCCGCTGCGCCATGCCCAGGGAGAAGCCGCCGGCCCGCTTGTTCGCGACCGCGGACAGGCCGACGGTCTCCAGCACCTCGCTCACCCGGCGGGCCGGGATGCCGTTGCTGGCGGCCACCCAGCGCAGGTGGTGGCGCGCCTTCCGGCCCGGGTGGAAGCTCTTCGCCTCCAGCAGCGCGCCGACGTGCCGGACCGGATGCGTCAGTTGCGGGTAGCGCCGGCCGTCGATCAGGATCGAGCCCTGCGCCGGCCGGTCCAGGCCCAGCATCATCCGCATGGTGGTCGACTTCCCGGCCCCGTTCGGGCCGAGGAACCCGGTCACCCGGCCCGGCTGGACGGCGAAGGACAGCCCGTCCACCGCGAGCGTGTTGCCGTACCACTTGCTGACGCCCTGTACCTCGATCACGGACGATGACCATACCCACTCCGTGCGACCACCGGGCCGGCCGGCATCGCTGCGCTCCTGCAGTTATGCAAGTTGTACTAATCTTGTGGCATGTCAGCGACGCGCCTGCTCATCCTCGGGGTGCTCCGGTTCATGCAGCCGGCGCACGGCTACGAGATCCGCCAGGAGTTGCTCTCCTGGCAGCTCGAGCCGTGGACCGCGGTGGGCACCGGGTCGATCTACTCCGCGCTGCGGACGCTGGAGAAGGACGGCGCGATCCGCGCGGTCGGCTCGGGCCGGCAGGGCAACCGGCCGGCCCGCACCTCGTACGAGATGACCGACGCCGGCCGGCGGGAGTTCATGACGCTGCTGCGCCAGGCCTGGTGGCAGGTGCATCCCTCGACCGAGCCGCTGGTGCCCGCGATCGGCCTGTTCACGCAGCTGAGCCGGCAGGAACTGAGCGCGGCGCTGCAGTCCCGGCTGGCCCAGATGCAGGCCCACCTCGAACAGTTGAGCACCGTCCGGGCCACCATCAGGGACGGCGCCACCCCGCCGGAGGACGAGATCCCCGAGCACGTGCGGGAGTTGCTCGACTTCCTCAGCGCCCGCGGCCGGGCCGAGCTGGAGTGGACCCGGCAGTTCCTGCGCCGGCTGCGGGCCGGCAGCTACCGGCTGGCGGACGACCCGGCCCCGCCGGACGCCCCGCCCCCGCCGGACGAGCTGGCCGCCGCGGCTCCGCCGGCCGAGCCCGAGGCGCCGGGCGGGCCGGCCCGGCCGGCCCGGCCGCGGAAAACAACCTGACAGCTCGGTCTGGATCGGTCATAGTACAGTTGTACTAACAGCCGACTCAGGGTGAGAGGGTCAATCCGGTGATCGAGGCACGGGCGCTGTCCCGTTCGTTCAAGACCAAGACGGGTGCGGTGGAGGCCGTCCGCGCCATCGACCTCGACGTGCACAAGGGCGAGATCGTCGGCCTGCTCGGCCCGAACGGCGCCGGCAAGACGACCGTGCTGCGGATGCTGACCACGCTGCTGCGGCCCACCTCGGGCAGCGCCACGGTGGCCGGTGTCGACCTGCTGCGCGACCCGCGCCAGGTCCGGCGCCGGATCGGCTACGTGGCGCAGATCGGCGCCAGCCCGGCGCCGGGCAGCCGGGTGGCCGAGGAGTTGGTCACCCAGGGCCGGCTGCAGGGCCTGTCCAAGGCGGTCGCGGTCGAGCGGGTGGCCGGGCTGCTGCCCCGGCTCGACCTGGACGGGCTGGGCGAGCGGGCGCTGAACGAGCTCTCCGGCGGCCAGCGCCGGCGCTTCGACGTCGCGCTCGGCCTGGTGCACACGCCCGGGCTGGTGTTCCTGGACGAGCCGACCACCGGGCTCGACCCGCAGAGCCGGGCCAACCTCTGGGAGCACATCCGCTCGCTTCGGGACGACTCCGGGGTCACCGTCCTGATCACCACGCACTACCTGGACGAGGCCGACTCGCTGGCCGACCGGATCGTGGTGATGGACCACGGCGTGGTCGTCGCCGACGACACCCCGGAGGCGTTGAAGGCGAAGGTCTCCGGTGACGTGATCA
Organism: uncultured Actinomycetota bacterium; assembly: GCA_963714145.1. Taxonomy (GTDB): domain Bacteria; phylum Actinomycetota; class Actinomycetes; order Mycobacteriales; family CADCTP01; genus JBBWZH01. Next base: position 8,875,822 of record OY970235.1, read on the forward strand.
CCGTCCGGGTGGACGGTGCGGCCAGCGCCGCCGAGACCGTGGCCAGGTCCGCCATCGAGGTCCGTGCGTCCACTGTGGACGGGGAGGCGCTGCACCTGACCACCGAGCGCGGTGAGGTGGCGATCGCCCCGCTGCTGCGCGCGCTGGACGCGGCCGGTCTGCCGCTGCTGTCGGTCAGCGTGGCCCGGCCGACCCTGGACGACGTGTTCCTGACTCTCACCGGCCGGTCGCTGCGCGACGAGGCTGCCTAACCTTCATCTGTCCGGAAAGGACACTCCTGTGGCCACCGAGATCTGGGTCATCTTCCTGCGGCAGATGCGGCTGCTGCTGCGCAACCCGGTCTGGGTCTTCTTCGGGCTGACCCAGCCGATCCTCTACCTCGCCCTGTTCGGCCCGCTGCTGAAGAACGTCAGCGGTGGCGGGCTCGGCGGGTCCGCGTCCTGGTCGATCTTCGTACCGGGGCTGCTGCTGCAACTGGTCATCTTCGGCGCCGGCTTCGCCGGGTTCGGCATCATCCAGGAGCTGCGCGAGGGCGTGGTCGACCGGCAGCGGGTCACCCCGGCGCTGCGCGCCTCGCTGCTGCTCGGCCGCACCCTGTCCAATGTGGTCACCCTGTGCGTGCAGGCGCTGCTGCTGGTCCTGGTGGCGACCGCGTTCGGGCTGCGGCCGTCCTGGGGCGGGGTGCTGCTGTCGGTCGTGCTGGTCTGCGTGCTCGCGCTCGGGCTGTCCGCGGCGTCCTACTCGATGGGCCTGATCCTGAAGGACGAGGACTCGTTCGCCCCGATGATCCAGGGCGTCTCGCTGCCGTTGCTGCTGCTGTCCGGCGTGCTGCTGCCGATGTCGCTGGCGCCGCGCTGGCTGCAGCGGATCAGCGACGTGAACCCGCTCAGCTACCTCATCGACGGCGTCCGCCACCTGTTCGTGAACGAGTACGACCAGGTGGTCGGCGTCGGCGTCCTGGTCACCGTGGGCGTCACCGCCCTGCTCGCCCTCTGGGGCACCCGCGTCTTCCAGAAAACCTCCGCCTGACCTGGGTCCGCCCAGCGACTTTCCCGCAACTTGCCGGCAACATCTTCCAATCATGAGCAGAAGTCCTTAGGTTGGCTGAGAAAGTCCGGCGGCGCGGACACGTATCCGAGCTGGGGAGAGTGTTCGATGCGGATCATGATCAGAGCGCTGCTCGTGGCCGGCCTGGCTGCGGGGATGGTCAGCGCGGCGATGCCCGCGGATGCGTCCGGCGGGCCTGGCCACCATCAACGGTTCCGGGCGCTGGTCTTCTCGAAGACCGCGGCGTTCCGGCACGACTCGATCCCGGCCGGCATCGCGGCGATCCAGGGCCTCGGCGCCCGGAACGGCTTCGGCGTCGACGCGACCGAGGACGCGGCCGCGTTCACCGACCGCAACCTGGCCCGCTACGACGTGGTGATCTGGCTGTCCACCACCGGCGACGTGCTCGACGACACCCAGCAGGCCGCGTTCGAACGCTACATCCGGGCCGGCGGCGGGTACGCCGGCATCCACGCGGCATCCGATACCGAGTACGACTGGCCCTGGTACGGCGGCCTGGTCGGCGCCTACTTCCGCGACCACCCCGGCTCGGTGAACGCGCAGTTCCAGGTCGCGACGGTCAAGGTGCTCGGGCACGACACCCCGGCAACCCGGCCGCTGCCGGGCCGGTGGGTGCGCGAGGAGGAGTGGTACAACTTCCGCACCAACCCGCGCGGCAGCGTGCGGGTGCTGGCCGAGGTCGACGAGAGCACGTACGACCCGCGCGGCTACAGCCAGCCCGGCGGCTCACCCGGGATGGGCGCGCACCACCCGATCGCCTGGTACCACCGGTACGGCGGCGGCCGCGCCTTCTACACCGCGCTCGGGCACAAGGCCGGGTACTACACCGAGCCGCTGCTGCTCGCGCACATCCTCGGCGGCATCGAGATGGCCGCCGGCGTGCCGAACTCCTGCCGGTGACCCGGCGCCTGCGGGCGACCGACATCGGCCCGCGAGCGATGGCGTAAGCCGGCCGGTGCCGGCGTGAGCTCGCCGGTGCCGCCCCCCGGGGCAGCACCGGCGAGCGAACACGAACGGACCGGACGCGCCGGCCGGAGCGGTGCCGCCGTGCGGCGGCCCGCGGCGGCTGATCCCTACCCCGCCTCGGTGATCTCCGAGTGGCCCGGCTGGGAGTCGAAGAGCGCGCTGACCGACTCGCCGTCGTGGATGCGGCGCATGGCCTCGGCGAGTGCGGGAGCGATCGAGAGGACCGTGAGTTTCGGCTGGCCGTGGTCCGCCCCGATCGGCACCGTGTTGGTGCAGACGATCTGCGTGACGTCGGGCTGGTCGGCGATGCGCTTGAGCGCGCCGGCCGCGAACAGGCCGTGGGTGCAGGCGACCCGGATGGTCCGGACCCGCTGTTCACGCAGCCGGTCGAGCAGTTCGATGATGGTGCTGCCGCGGGCGATCTCGTCGTCCAGGACGATGACGTCCCGGTCGGTGACGTCGCCGATGATCGCGCTGATGCTGACCCGGTCGTCGGTGAAGCGCTGTTTCGCGCCGGCCGCGACCGGCACGCCGAGCATGCGGGCGAACGCGGCGGCGGCCTTGGCGTTGCCGAGGTCGGGTGACACGACGGTGGTGCGGGACAGGTCGGATGGCCGGAAGTGGTCGGCCAGCTCGCGCAGCGCGTGCAGGTGGTCGACCGGGACGCTGAAGAACCCGTGCACCTGTGGCGAATGCAGGGTCATGGCCAGTACCCGGCTGACCCCGGCGGCCACCAGCAGGTCAGCCACCAGGCGCCCGCCGATGGAGATCCGCGGGGCGTCCTTCTTGTCCGAGCGCGCGTAGGAGTAGTGCGGCATGACCGCGGTGATCCGGGCGGCCGAGGCCCCGCGGGCGGCGTCCAGCATCAGCAGCAGCTCGACGAGGTTGTCGGACACCGGCGCCACCAGCGGCTGGATCAGGAACACGTCCCGCTCGCGGCAGTTCGCCTGCAACTGGACCTCGAGGCAGTCGTTGGCGAACCGCTGCACCCGGGCCGGAAGGAGCCGGACGCCCAGGTGCGAACAGATCTCGGCCGCGAGCTCCGGATGGGCACTGCCGCTGAAGACAGCGATGTCACGCACCAACAGCTCCTCGTCCCGGACGGCAGCCCCTGGTGCGATGCTACTGACGTCCGGACTCCCGGTTCTGCCGGGCATTCGGTCGCTACCCGAGCACCTCCGGGCGGAAGCAACGCCCGCCGGGCCTGGCTCGCGGATATTGCATGCAATATCCATGGCTCTTCCCCGGACGCGACCGGGGGAATTCAGCCGGGAGGCGTACCGGAAGAGGTTGTGCTGCCGGCTCGGCGGCGACAACCTGTATGCGATCGGCCCTGACGTTCCGCCCGGCCGGCCCGACCGAAGGCGACCCCGATGCCCCCAGCGAGCGATCCCGGCGCTGATGTGGTCAGCACGCTCCCCCGGCTGGCGCTGACCAGTGACGGCCGCACGCCGTCCCGCGGAAGCATGCCGGACGCGGTGGCCGACGCGCTGCGCGAAGCCATCCTGGACGGCGCGCTGGCGCCCGGTGCCTGGCTGCGCGAGGCCGAGGTGGCCCGCGAGTTGAAGGTGAGCCGGACGCCGGTGCGGGACGCGTTCCGCATCCTCGCCGCCGAGGGCCTGGTGAACATCAACGCCAACCAGGGCGCCGTGGTCAGCCCGATGACCAGCGACGACGTGCTGGAGCTGTACGCGGTGCGGGAGTCGCTGGAAGGGCTGGCCGCCCGGCTGGCCGCGCGCCGCGCGCCGCGTACCTGCCTGGAGGCGTTCGCCGGGCTGATCCCGAAGATGAAGGAGGCCGGCGAGAAGCTGGCCTCGCGCGAGCTGTCCCGGCTGAACTTCGAGTTCCACGCGGTCGTCCGGGACGCGGCCGGCAACCGGTACCTGGAACGGTCGCTGCGGCAGGTGCAGAACGCGGCCCGCCGCTTCCCGGACCCGACCCTCGACCTGCCCGGCCGGATCGAGGAGTCGATCGCCGAGCATGTCGCGCTGGCCGACGCGATCAGCCAGGGCGATGTGGCCCGGGCCGAGAAGCTCGCGGTCGAGCACATGAAGCACCTGTCCGAGCTGCGGATCCGGATGCTGCTGCACCACTGAACCCGGCCGGCCCCGGACAGGCCGGCCCGGACAGGCCGGCCCGGACAGGCCGGCCGGGGCAGGCCGGCCCGCCGGCCGGGTTCACCCTTCCGGGTGGCCGGCAGTCCGGTCCAGGACGGCGTGCAGGGAGCGCAGGACGTGCGAGCGCCAGCCCTGGCCGAGGATGCTGGCGGTGTGCTGCTGGGTCGGATCGTCCGGGTCGAAGCCGGCGTGCTCGATCAGCAGCCGGGTGCCGCGGCCTTCGGCGGCGAGGGTCCAGGTGACGGTGGTGTCGAGGGTGCCGCCGCGCCAGCTGATCCGCAGCCGGCGCGGCGGCTCCAGGTCGAGCACCTGGCAGTGCACGACGCCGTCGAAGCCGTGCGCCGGCTGCGGCCGGGTGCGGAACGTGAACCGGTGCCCGACGACCGGCTTGAAGTCGTTCGGCATCAGCCAATCGGCCAGCAGGTCGGGGTCGGTCAGCGCGGCCCACACCTTCGCCGGCGGGTGTGCGAAGAAGTGGTCGACGGTGATGTCAGTCATCGGGCTGCGCGTCCAGCAGGTCGCCGAGGGCGGTCAGCTTGTCCCGCCAGAACCGCTCGTACGGGCTGAGCCACTCGGCCATCTCGCGCAGCGGTTCGGCCCGCAGCGTGTAGAGCCGCTGCCGGCCGGTCGGGCGCTCGGTGACCAGGCCCGCGTCCTTGAGCACCTTGAGGTGCTCGGAGAGGCTGGGCCGGCGCATGTCGAAGTGGTCGGCCAACTGCTGCACCGGCTGCGGGCCGCGGTCGCGCAGCAGGGTGAGCAGCTCGCGGCGGGTCGGGTTGGCCAGCGCGGCGAAGATGTCCATCGTGGCCGGCCCGCGCTGGCCGGGTCAGCGCCGGGCCCGGGTGGTCTGCAGCACCATCGAGTTGCCGTCCGGGTCGTTGAGCGTCACGTACCGGCCCCATGGTGCGTCCTCGACCTCGCTGGTCGGGACGCCCCGGCCGGCCAGGTCGGCGACGTCCCGGTCCAGGTCGTCGGTCTCCAGCACCAGCCCGCCCAGCGAACCGGCCGGCATCGAGTCGAACCAGGTCACCAGCGTGATCGAGGTTTCGGCGCCCTTCGGGGCGAGTTGCACCCAGCGCTGGGCCGGCCCCATCGCGACGTCGCGGACCAGCTCGAAGCCGAGCTTGTCGACGTAGAACGCCTTGGCCCGATCCTGGTCGGTGACCGGCACGGACAGCAGCTGGATCTGGGTGATGGTCATGCCGCCGGAGAATAGGTAGGAGATCTCCTACCGGTCAAGTCGGACCGGTCAGCTGCCGCCGGCGATCTCGTACGACCAGAGCTCGCCGCTCATGCTCAGCGGCTTCGGCGCCGGGCCGTCGCCGGCCGGGGCACCGCCGCGGTGGCCCTGGCTGAACGCGCTCGATCTGGTCCAGGCGTCGAACGACTCCTCGTCCCGCCAGCGGGTGACGACCAGCCAGGTCGTGCGCTCGTCGGTGGGCTTGAGCAGTTCGAAGCCCTCGAAGCCGTCCTGGTTGTCGACGGCGCCGGCCCGGGCGGCGAACCGGCGGGCCAGTTCGTCGCCGCTGTCGGCGGGCACGGTCAGCGCGTTGATCTTCACAACAGTCACCCCGCGATGGTGTCACCCGCGGCGGCGACCTGAGCGGCGGCCCGAGCGGCGGCCCGAGCGGCGGCCCGAGCGGCGGCCCGAGCGGCGGCCCGAGCGGCGGGCCGCGCCGGCCTGGTCGTTCCGGCGGCCGGGCCGGGCGGGGTGCCCGGACGTCCCGTGGCGTTGACAGTGTTCCCCGCCGGACGGAGGCTGTGAGCGCTCACTCTCGTGGTCAGCGCGGCGGCTGTCCCGTGTCAGGGGAGGCGTCATGCCGCGTCCGCGCTCGGTACCGCTGGTGATCGCCCTGGTCGGGGTCGCCCTGGCCGGTCCGGGCTCGCCGGCCCGTGCGTCCGTGCCGGCCGGCGGACCGGTCGCCGGTGCCGCGGCGGCGACGCCGGCCGGCGTCGGGTCGGCGGACACCCCGTCGGGTGCCGGATCGCCCGGAGCGCGCAGCGTCAGCCTGGATCGGGGGTGGCGGTTCGCGCTGGTGAACCCGGACGGGATCACCGACCCGACCGGGGCGTTCGCGGACGCGGCGAGCCCGGCGTACGACGACTCGGGCTGGCGGCAGGTGGACGTGCCGCACGACTGGAGCATCGAGCTGGCGCCGCGGGCGGGGCCGGGGACCACGTCCGGCACCGGGTTCCTGCCGGGCGGTCTGGGCTGGTACCGCAAGACGTTCACGCTGCCGCCGGCGCTCGCCGGCCGGCGCGTCTCGGTCGAGTTCGACGGCGTCTACATGGACTCGTCCGTCTTCCTCAACGGCCAACTGCTGGGCACCCACCCGTACGGGTACACCGGGTTCGCGTTCGACCTGACCGGCGCGCACGCCGACGGGGTGACGCCGAACGTGCTGGCGGTGCAGGTGCGCAACCAGCTGCCGAGCAGCCGCTGGTATTCCGGCAGCGGCATCTACCGCAACGTGCGGCTGGTCGTGACCGGCCCCGTGCACGTGGCCCGCTGGGGCACCGCGGTCACCACCCCGGGCCTGCCCGACACGCTGCCGGCCGGCTACGCCACCGTGCACGTCGAGACCACTGTGGACAATGACGCGCCCGGCACGGCGCCCGCCACCGTGGTCTCCACCGTGCGGGACGGCCGCGGTGCGGTCGTCGGACGGTCCACTGTGGATAGTCCGGTGGCCGGGGCGGCGACGGTGCCGACCGACATCCGGGTGCGCCGTCCGGTGCTCTGGGATGTCGACCGGCCGTACCTCTACCGGCTGACCACCGAGGTGGTCGTCGGCCGCCGGGTGGTGGACAGCTACGACACCACGTTCGGCATCCGCTACACCCGGTTCGAGCCGGCCGGCGGGCTGTTCCTCAATGGACGGTCGATCAAGTTGTACGGCGTCAACCTGCACCACGACGAGGGCGCGCTCGGCTCGGTGGTGAACGCCGACGCGATCACCCGGCAGCTGCGGTTGATGCGGAGCATGGGCGTGAACGCGGTCCGCACCTCGCACAACCCACCCGCGCCGGAACTCGTCCGGGCCTGCGACGAGCTCGGGCTGCTGCTGATGGTGGAGGCGTTCGACGTCTGGAACGTCCGCAAGGTCGCGTTCGACTACGCCCGGTTCTTCACCGCGAACGGGGACGCCGACATCACCGAGATGGTGCGCGCCGCGCGGAACTCGCCGTCGGTGCTGATGTGGTCGATCGGCAACGAGATCCCGAATTCCACGTCGGCGTCCGGGGTGCCGATCGCGCGCCGGCTGATCGACGACGTCCGCGCGGCCGACCCGTCCCGCCCGGTGGTCATCGGTTCGGACCGCTACCGGAACCCGCCGGCGGCCGGCTCACCGGCCGAGCAGGTCCTGCTGATGCTCGACGGCGTCGGGCTGAACTACAACACCGCCGCCTCGGTGGACGTGCTGCACGCCCGCTACCCGAACACGTTCTTCTTCGAGTCGGAGTCGTCCTCGGAGACCTCGGCCCGCGGCGAGTACGACCAGCCCGAGCAGCTGAACACCGGCGAGGATCACACGCCCGGGCACCGCGGCGCGTCCTCGTACGACAACAACCTCGCCTCCTGGACGATGAGCGGCGAGTACGCGCTGAAGAAGGACCGGGACCGGCCCTGGTTCCTCGGCCAGTTCCTCTGGTCCGGGATGGACTACATCGGCGAGCCGACGCCGTTCGACGTGTTCCCGGTGAAGACCTCGTTCTTCGGCGCGGTCGACACCGCCGGCTTCGCCAAGGACCAGTTCTATCTGTTCGCCAGCCAGTGGACCGACCGGCCCATGGTGCACCTGCTGCCGGCGGACTGGACCGGGCACCAGCCCGGCGATCCGGTCGCCGTCCGGGCGTACTCCACTGTGGACACCGTCGAGCTGTTCCTGAACGGGCGCTCGCTCGGTACCCGCAGCTTCGATCGCAAGACCACTGTGGACGGTCGTCCGTACCTGGAGACGACCGGGCCGACCGGGGACGACAAGACGGTCACCGGCGGCCCGTTCCCGGGCAGCTACACCAGCCCGAACGGCAGTGCCGGCGCGCTGCACCTGAGCTGGACGGTGCCGTTCGAGCCGGGCCGGCTGGTCGCGGTCGCCCGCCGCGGCGGTGCGGTGGTGGCCCGGGACGAGCTGGCCACCGCCGGCCCGCCGAGCCAGCTGCGGCTGCGCCCGGACCGGCGGGTGACCACCGCGGACGGGCACGCGCTGACCTACGTCACCGCCGAGATCCTGGACGCCCGCGGCGTGCTGGTGCCGGGCGCGGACGACCTGGTCCGGGTCGGCGTGACCGGTGGCACGCTGGTCGGGATGGACAGCGGCCGGCAGGAGAGCGCCGAGCTGTACCGGGCGCCGGCCCGCACCGCCTACCACGGCAAGGTGTTGGCGATCGTCCAGGCCGGCGACCGGCCCGGCCCGATCCGGATCACCGCCACCGCGGCCGGCCTGCGCCCGGCCAGCAGGACGGTGCTCGCCGCCCGCGCCGCCGGCCGGGGCCCGTCCCTGGCCGCCGCCAGCGGTGCGGTCGTCCCGCCGGTGCCGGGCACCGCCACCGGCCTGGTGGCGGACGCGAGCTTCTCCGGTGCGGAGAGCACCCCGCCGGCCGCGATGCTGGACGGCGACCCGGCCACCGGCTGGTCCAACCAGTACACAAAGGACGCCACCGCGCTGCTGGCCCGCAGCAGCGCCGCCCGCCCGGCCGACTCGATCACCCTGCGCTGGCCCGCTGCGGGTCCGGTCGCCGCCATCCGGGCCACGTTCACCGTGGACGCCACCCACGCGCTGCCGGCCGGCGTCGCGGTCAGCTACTGGACCGGTCGCCGCTACCTGCCCGCCCGCGACGTCCGCCTCGACTGGACCGGAACCGACGCTCTGATCAGCTTCGCCCCGGTCCACACCGCCCGGATCCGCCTCGACCTGCGCAGCGCCGCCCCGGAAACGCCCACCGGGTTCCTCCGCGTCACCGAACTCAGCGCCGATCCGCCGGCACCGGTCGATCCGCCGCTGATCCGGGCGGTCTGACCGGGCGGTCCGACCGGGCGCCGGGCGCCGGGCGGCGCCGGGCAGGCCCGGACCAGTTCGCCCGGACGGGTTCGAACCGCGTTCGGTAGGTTGAGTTCGTGCGGGGCGGGCTCAACGGAGAGGGCGGGGTATGGAGATCGGCATCGGGCTTCCGACGACCATTTCGGACGTCGATGGCAAGCGGATCGTGGAGTGGGCCCAGCGCGCCGAGCAGCGCGGGTTCTCGACGCTCGGCGTCCTCGACCGCGTTGTCTACGGGAACTACGAACCGCTGATCGCGCTCGCTGGCGCTGCGACCGTCACCGACCGGATCCGGCTCACCACCTCGGTGCTGTTGGCACCGTTGCGTACCAACCATGCCGAGTTCGCCAAGCAGGCCGCCAGCCTCGACCGGCTCTCCAGCGGCCGGCTGGTGCTCGGCCTCGGCATCGGCGGCCGGGAGGACGACTTCGAGGCCAGCGGCACCGACATCGGCGCCCGGGCCAGGGACATGGACGCGCTGCTGGACCGCTCGGCCGCGGCCTGGCGGGGCGACCTCGGCGTCGGCCCGATGCCGGTGACGCCCGGCGGTCCGCAGGTGCTGATCGGCGGTGGGGCATCGGCCAGCTTCCGCCGGGCGGCCAAGTACGGCGCCGGCTGGATCATGGGCGGCGGGAGCCCGGACGACTTCCGCAAGGGTGCCGCCGCGGTGCGCGACGAGTGGTCCGCCGCCGGCCGCCCCGGCTCGCCCCGGACGGCGGCGCTGGCCTACTTCGCGCTCGGGCCGAACGCCCGCGAATCCGCCGACACCTACCTGCACCACTACTACAGCTGGCTCGGCCCGGTCGCCGACTACATCGCCGGGGCCGCCGCGGTCACCCCGGAGCTGGTCCGTGGGGCGGTCGACGCGTTCGCCGACGCCGGCTGCGACGAGCTGATCCTCTTCCCCTGCGATGCCGGCCTCGACCAGGTCGACCAACTCGCCGACATCTCCCTGAGCTGACATCTCCCTGGGCTGACCTGGTCGGCGCCTGCCGACCCGGCGAACCGCACCGGCCCGGCCTGATCGTCCGTAGTGGACGGTCGGACCGGGCCGGTGCGCTGCCGTCCGCCGCCGGCCGCCCGGCCGCCGGCGTCGGCCGCCGGCGGCCCGGCCGCCCTCCCGGCCGCCCGGCTGCCCTCCCGGCCCCTCCCAGCCGCCGGCGGCCGGCCGCCCTCCCGGCCGCCCGGCTGCCCTCCCGGCCCCTCCCGGCCGCCCCGGCCGGCCGCCGTCGATCGGCTGCCCGGCGGTGAGCGGCTGAACGTGGCCCGGTGTCGGGGCGCCGTTCGGGCGGCCGTTGGTCGCCTTCGGGACACCGGGGTCGTCGGGTGCCGGCGGGGTTCCGGGCCGGGTCCGGTTGGCGACCAGCGGTCGGTTCAGAGGCGCCGTTCAGGCGGGTTCCTGGGGGCTATTGGAGTTGGCCGGTGTTGGCTCTCGCGCCGAACTGGATTGCGTAGGGACGGGCGGTCGCCGGTTCTGACGGGGTCAAGGGTGTGGGGGTCGCAATGGGGATTGTCGCTAAGGTTCACCAGCGGGTGTCGGGTCGTCGGGTTGTCGCGGGGGTTGTTGCGGTGGCGGCGGTCGCCACGGTGGTTGGTAGTGCGGGTACGGCGTGCGCCGCCCCGGCCCCGGCGCCGAAGGCGGCTGCCGTGGCGCCGCTGTCGGTCGGCGTGCAGTTCCACGGCATGTGGTCGATGTACACCGACACGCAGCGGGCACAGGTGCTGGACAAGCTGAAGGCGGCCGGGTCGTATTCGGTGCGGCTGGACGTGTCCTGGGCGATGCTGCAGCCGACCGGCCCGGGCTCGTACGACGCCTGGGGCGTCGGGTTCGTGAACAAGGTGATCACCATGGCGAACCAGCGCGGGATCAAGCCGCTGGTGACGCTCTGGCTGACCCCGGCCTGGGCGAACCACGGCCAGGGCGAGCGGGTGCTGCCGGACAACCCGGCCGACTACGCCCGGGCCGCCCGCTGGGCGGCGGCGAAGTGGAACAACAAGGTGGTCGGCTGGGAGGTCTGGAACGAGCAGAACAGCCCGGACTTCCTCGAAGGCGCCGACCCGGTCGCCTACACCCGGCTGCTGAAGACCGCCTACCCGGCCTTCAAGGCCGGCGCCCCGAGCACCCCGGTGCTGTTCGGCGGGCTGCAGTACAACGACACCGACTGGCTTCGCCGGGCCTACGACGCCGGCGCGAAGGGCTCGTTCGACGTCATGGCCACGCACCCCTACATGGGCGTCGCTGACGCGGCCCCCACCACCGCCGATGACGGCACCATGTGGACCCTGGCCCACGTCCAGGCCATCCGCGCGCTGATGGTCGCCCGCGGCGACTCGGGCAAGAAGATCTGGCTCACCGAGTTCGGCTGGTCCACCCACGCCAACACCGCCAGCACACCGAACTGGGACCGGGGCGTCAGCGAGGCCACCCAGGCCGCCTACCTCACCCAGACCGTGAACCATGTCCGCGCCAACTACCCCTACGTCAGCCGCATGTACTGGTACAACGACCGCGACCTCACCGACGGCAGCATCCAGGTCCAGAACTACGGCCTGCTGCACCGCGACCTCACCGCCAAGCCAGCCCTCACCGCCCTGGCCCGGGTCAACGGAGCCGCCACTGCCTGACCCGCACCACCCGCACCACCCACCACTGAACCACCCCACGTGCGGCGGCGCCGGCGAGCAGATCGACCCCCTGCTCCCGGCGCCGCCGCCGTTTTGTGCTGTTACGCTGTGCACATCCGCTAGCGCGCCGCCGCCTCGGTCACTCCGAAGGCCGCTGGGTCAGATGGGCGCCCCGGCCGACGTCATAGGCCTCCCGCACCCAGCCGGCGAATTCCTCGTCCAACTCCTCCGGGCTGCTGATCCGGTAGTGGTGTACGAACAGCTTGCGGGTATAGGGCGAGGCGTTGCGGATCCGCGGATCGGTCACCTGCCGCTGCAGATCCAGGTAGCCGACCAGGCCACGATCGGTGGGCCGGGCGCCGGCGAAACCGCGCCGGCTGCCCTTGAAAGTGATCGTCGTCTTGGCCACCGCGTAGCTGAACGGCCCGCAGGCCGACACCAGCGCGACGAACGAGTGGTAGAGCGCCACGCTCCCCTCGGGCTTGCCAACCAGATGGTCTTCCACCGTCCACACCGCACTGTCCATGCGGCCGACCGTACGCCGCCGGTGCGACAAAACCAGGAGGAGCGATGACCCGACGCTACGTCCTCACCGGCACGCCGGGAGCGGGGAAGACGACCCTGCTGCTGCAGCTGGAACGGCTCGGCTACCCCGTCGTGGCGGAGGCGGCGACCGATGTGAACGTGCTCGAGCATGCGCTGGGCAACCCCGAGCCGTGGCGAAGCGAGTCCTTTGTGGACAGGATCGTGGCGTTGCAGCGGCAGCGGGAGGCCCGCGCCAGCTGCGGCATCGGCGGCACCGGTGCCGAGGTGCTGCTGTTCGACCGGTCGCCGATCTGCACGCACGCGCTGTGCACGCACCTCGGGCGCCCGGTGCCGGCCGCGCTCGCCGCCGAGGTCGACCGGATCAGCCGCGAGCAGACCTACCAGCGGCAGGTGTTCTTCGTCCGGAACCTCGGTTTCGTCGAGCCGACCGCCGCCCGCCGGATCAGCCTCGCCGACTCGCTCCGGTTCGAGCGGACGCACGAGCAGACCTACCGCGCGTTCGGCTACGAGCTGATCGACATCCCGCCCGGACCGCTGGCCGAGCGGGCGGCGCTCATCCGGGCGGTGCTGTCGGCGGGGTGAGCGCCTTCTCGAACCAGTGGTGCGCGTACTTCTCGTCGTTGAACGGCGCGATCTCGCGGTAGCCGGAGCTGCGGTAGAGCGGGATCGCCTCGGTCAGCGCGCGGTTGGTCTCCAGCCGGACGAGGTTGGCGCCGTGCGCCGCGGCCCGCTCTTCCAACGCGGCCAGCAGCCGCCGGCCCAAGCCGAGGCCGCGGACCGACCGGGACACCCACATCCGCTTGATCGCCGGCACCGGTCCGTAGTGGAACGTCAGGCCGCCGCAGCCGACCGGCTCGCCGTGCAGCGAGGCCAGCAGCACCAGGCCGTTCGGCGGGACGAGCGCCGCCTCGCCGGCCGAGCTCTGGGCCGGGTCGAAGCCCTCATCGAAGCGCTCGGACAGTTCCTGGAAGTACGCCTGCAGGCAGGCGCGAGCATCGGGATGCCGCGCGTCGGTGGTCACGATCTGTACCGCCGACGCCGCGAGCAGTCGCTGCACCTCGGTCATCGCCGCGAGCAGCCGGCCGCGCTGGGGTGTGCTGAGTGGTGCCAGAATCGACGCCGCCAGCTCGCCGGAGCGCCGGTCGAGCTCGGCCCACTCGGCCAGCCCGCGCTTGGTCAGCCGGGCGGTGCGGACCCGCCCGTCCCGGGGGCTCGGCTCGACGGTGACCATGCCCTGCTCCCGCAGCGCGCCGAGCAGCCGGCTGAGATATCCGGAGTCGAGATCGAGCCGCGAGCGCAGGGAGCGGAGGTCGCTGCCGCCGGCGCCGATCTCCCAGAGCAGCCGGGACTGGCCCAGCGGCCGGCCGAGTGCCAGGAACCGGTCGTCCAGCGCACCGGCCCGCTGGGTGACCACCCGGTTGAAGCTGCGCACCTGTGCGATCATGGCCCGATCCATTCTCTGACTTTAGTCAGATACTTCGGTTCGGGGAAGACGTGCGTCATGAGTTGGCCGGCCGCGCCGGCGCCGCGCTGGCTACTGTGGACGGTAGGAGGACCCGGACCACCAGCCCGCCACCATCGCGTGGCTCGGCGGTGACCTCACCGCCGTGGTTGCGCACGACCGACCGGACGATGGACAGGCCCAGGCCGACGCCGCGATCGGTGCCGGCCCGCTCGTCGCCGAGCCGGCGGAACGGCTCGAACAGGTCGGCCACGTCGTGGCCGCGGACCACCGGGCCGGTATTTGCCACGGTCAGCTCAGCCCAGCCGGCGTCGCCGGACCGTCCGGTGTGGACGGTCACCCAGCCGCCGTCGTGGTTGTGCCGGATGCCGTTCTGCACCAGGTTGAGCGCGACCCGCTCCAGCAGGGCCGGGTCGCCGGTGATCACCGCCGGATCCGGTTCGGCGTCCACCAGCACCCCGGCCCGGGACGCCTCGTGCGCGGTCAGCTCGACCGCCTGCGCGGCCACATCGGACAGATCCACCGGCCGCCGGGCGATCGACTCGTTCTCGCTGCGGGCCAGGGTCAACAGGCCGTCCAGCAACTGCTCGCTGCGACCGCTGGTGGCGATCAGCGTGGTCAGCAGCTGGCGCAGGTCGGCCGGCAGGTCGGTGCGGGTCAGCGCCACCTCGAGCAGCGTGCGATTGATCGCCAGCGGGGTGCGCAGCTCGTGCGAGGCGTTGGCGACGAACCGGCGCTGGCTGTCGAACGCCCGGTCCAGCCGCTCCAGCATCGCGTCGAAGGTGTCGGCCAGCTCCTTGAACTCGTCCTGCGGGCCGCGCAGCGCGATCCGCTCGTGCAGGCTCCGGTCGGCCACCCGGCGGGCGGTCTCGGTGATCTGTTGCACCGGGCCGAGGGTCCGGCCGGCCAGCACCCAGCCGAGGCCGACCGCGGCGGCGCCGACCAGGCCCAGGGCCAGCAACGACTGCCGCAGCAGCGAGTTCAGCGCCGCCTGCCGCTGCTCGTCCAGGGCCCGCCGGAGCAGGTCGGCCCGGTCCTTCAGGACAGCGGACGGGGTGCCGCGGTTCGCCTCCAGTCTGGACAGGATCGCCGCTCCGGTGCCGGCGGTGCTGGGGTAGCTCTGCAGCGCCCAGAAGTACGACAGCCCGGTCAGCGTGCTCCCGGCGACCAGGATGACCGCGGTGTACATCAACGTCAGTCGCATTCGGACGGTCAGCCGGCGGCGAGCCCGCGGCGTGGTGGCGGTCATCCGAGCCGGTAGCCGGACCCGGCGACGGTTTCGATCACCGGTGGCTCGCCCAGCTTCCGGCGCAACGTCATGATCGTCACCCGGACCACGTGCGTGAACGGGTCGATGTTCTCGTCCCATGCCTTCTCCAGCAGCCGCTCGGCGGAGACCACGGCGCCGGCGGCCCGCAGCAGTTCCTCCAGTACCAGGAACTCCTTAGGCCGCAGCCGCAGCAGTTCGCCGCCCCGGTACGCCTCCCGCCGGGCCGGGTCCACCCGCACCCCGGCCCGGTCGAGCACCGGTGGGGCCGGCAGCCGGGCCCGCCGGCCGAGCGCCCGGATCCGGGCGATCAGTTCGGCGAACGCGAACGGCTTCGGCAGGTAGTCGTCGGCGCCGAGGTTCAACCCCTCGACCCGGTCGGCGAGGTCGGTCGCCGCGGTGAGCATCAGCACCCGGACCGCGGCGCCGGCCCGGGCCAGCGACCGGCACACGTCATCGCCGTGCACGGTCGGCAGGTCGCGGTCCAGCACCACCACGTCGTACTCGTGCACCGCCAGCCGCTCCAGCGCGGCGTCCCCGTCGTAGACGACGTCCACCGCCAGCGCGGCGGCGCGCAGGCCGGCACCGATCGCGTCCGCGAGCACCCGCTCGTCCTCCACCACCAGTACGCGCACCCGCCAATGCTCCCCGCTGCCCCGGTCACACGCACGTAAAGCCGGGCGTTTACCGGGCTGTGACGGGGTTCTGGCGTGTGATGTCCCGATCCCGGCGCGTTGCGGTCGGGACCGAGGAGAGGAGAACACGATGAGGAGACGGCTGGGCCTGCTGACCGCGGCCCTGGTCGCCGTCACGCTCGCGCTGGCCGGCTGCGGCTCGTCCGGTGGCGCCGACGACGGTATCGCCTCGGCGGGCGGCCCGGCGCAGGGTAGCGCCGCCGGCACCGCGACCCCGGCGGCCGACCCGCAGGAGCGCCGGCTGCAGTTGACCCGCTGCCTGCGCGATCACGGGGTGAACATCAGCGACTCCGGCGGCGACCGCGGCGCGCTGGCCACCATGGATCCCAAGGTGCGGCAGGCGGCGTTGGAGGCGTGCCAGCAGTACCTGACCGGGGTCGACCGGCAGGCGCTGCTGACCCCGGAGAACAAGCAGAAGATGCTGCAGTACCTGCGCTGCCTGCGCGGTCACGGCGTCGACGTCGCCGACCCGGATCCGAACACCGGCCTGCCGCAGAAGGGCGACTACGGCAAGTTCCTCAACCCGGACCAGAAGATGAAGGACGCGATGAAGGCCTGCGAGCAGTTCCGGCCGGGCGTCGGGCGGGGCACCGGGTGACCGCCGGCACGCCCGGTCCGGCGCCGGCCAGGCGCCGGCGGCGCGGCCGGTCCGCGGTGCTGGCGACCGTGGTCGTGTCCGCCGCGGCCGGCGCCGGTGGCTGGTGGTTGGTAGCCGATGCCGGCGCCGGCGCCACCCCGGTCGCCGCGGCATCGCCGGGCCCACCGGCCACCGCGGCCGTGACGCGGCAGAACCTGGTCGAGACCGAACTGGTGGACGGCACCCTCGGCTACGGCGACCACCATGATGTCCTCAGTGGACAGTCCGGCGTGATCACCTGGCTGCCGGCCGAGGGGGCGGCGGTGAACCGCGGCCAGGCGCTCTACCGGGTGGACAACCTGCCGGTGCCGCTGATCTACGGCTCGCTGCCGCTCTACCGCCCGTTGCGCACCGGCGACGAGGGCGCCGACGTCACCGAGCTGGAGCAGAACCTGGCCGCGCTCGGCTACGCCGGCTTCACCGCCGACGACAGCTACACCGACGAGACCGCCGACGCGGTCCGGGCCTGGCAGGCCGACCTCGGGCTGGCCCAGACCGGCACTGTCCAGCCTGGACAGCTGGTGGTCGGCCCGGGCCCGGCCCGGGTGGCGGCGCTGAAGACCGCGGCCGGCGCGCCGATCGGCCCGGGCCGGTCGGTGCTGGCCTACACCGGAACGGCCCGGCAGGTCACCGTCCAGCTGGACGTCACCGATCAGCGGCTCGCCCGCCCGGGTGGCAAGGTGACCGTGGTGCTGCCGGACGGGCCGCGACTGGCCGGCTCGGTGAGCTCGGTCGGCACCGTGGCGCACGCGGTGCCGACCGGCCAGGGCGGCGGCACCACCGGTTCCAGCGGATCGACCAGCAATGACGCCACGATCGGGGTGACCGTGACGCTGGCCGACCCGAAGCGGGCCGGCTCGTTCGATCAGGCGCCGGTGCAGGTGGAGTTCGTCAGCGCGCAGCGCACCGGTGTGCTCACCGTCCCGGTCGCCGCGCTGCTCGCGTTGCGCGAGGGCGGCTACGGCGTGCAGCTCGTCGCCGGCGACGGCGGCCGGATCGTGGCCGTCAAGGTCGGCATGTTCGCCAGTGGCCGGGTCGAGGTGACCGCCGCCGGCCTGGCCGCCGGCCAACTGGTGGGGGTGCCGCCGGCATGACCAGCGAACCGTCCACTGTGGCCGAACTGGACCAGGTCTGGCGGGAGTACCCCGGCGTGCAGGCGGCCCGCGGGGTGTCCCTGTCCATCCGGTACGGCGAGCTGGTGGCGATCGTCGGGCCGTCCGGCTCGGGCAAGTCGACCATGCTGCACCTGCTCGGCACGCTCGACCGGCCGACCGCCGGCACGGTCCGGATCGACGGCCAGGACGTGTCCCGGCTGACCGACCGGCAGCTGTCCGCGCTGCGGGCCAGCCGGATCGGCTTCGTCTTCCAGCAGTTCTACCTCGCCGCCGGGCAGAGCGCGCTGGACAACGTCGCCGACGGCCTGCTCTACAGCGGGATGCCGTACCGGCAGCGGCGGCGCCGGGCGGCCGCCGCGCTGACCCAGGTGGGGCTGGCCGGGCGGCTGGAGCACCGGCCGCACGAGCTGTCCGGCGGCGAGCGGCAGCGCGTCGCGATCGCCCGCGCGGTGGTCGGCGACCCGCCGCTGCTGCTGGCCGACGAGCCGACCGGCAACCTGGACAGTCGCTCCGGGGCCGGCGTGCTCGCGCTGCTGGCCGACCTGCACGCGGCCGGCACCACGGTCGTGGTGATCACGCATGACCGCGACATCGCCGCCAGCCTGCCGCGTCGGGTGGAGATGCAGCGACGGCCAGATCGTCACCGACACCGGGCCGGGCCGATGACGGCGCCCCCGCCGCGGCCGGTCCCGCCGCGGCCGGTCCCGCTGCGGCCGGCCCGGCTGCGGTTCGGCGACGTCGTCCGGGTCGGCGGGCACGGGCTGCGCACCCGGCCGCTGCGGGTCTTCCTGTCCGCGCTGGGCATCGCCATCGGCATCGCGGCGATGGTCTCGGTGGTCGGCATCTCCACGTCCAGCCGGGCCCAGCTGGACCAGCTGCTGAGCCGGCTCGGCACCAACCTGCTGACGGTCGCGCCCGGCAAGACGCTGTTCGGCGACGACTCCGAGCTGCCGGACGAGGCGATCGGGATGGTCGACCGGATCGGCCCGGTGCAGTCGGTGACCGCGACCGGCGCGGTGCCGGGCGCCGCCGTCTACCGCAACGACCGGATCCCGGTCGCGGAGACCAGCAGCATCGCGGTGCTGGCCGCCCGGGTCGACCTGCCCGGCACGGTCGGTGCGACGGTGGCGAGCGGCAGCTGGCTGAACGACGCGACCGCCCGGTATCCGGCGGTGGTGCTCGGTTCGACCGCGGCCCGCCGGCTCGGCCTGTTCGTGTCCACTCCGGACACTCAGGTCTGGCTGGGCCGGCACTGGTTCACCGTGGTCGGCATCCTGGCCCCGGTGCCGCTGGCGTCCGAACTGGACAGCGCGGCGCTGGTCGGCTGGCCGGCGGCCGAGCGGCGGCTGGACTTCGACGGCCACCCGACCACGATCTACGAGCGCTCGGCGGACGAGGCCGTGGACGCGGTGCAGGGGGTGCTCGCGGCCACCGCCAACCCGGAGCACCCGGACGAGGTCGCGGTCAGCCGGCCGTCCGACGCGCTCGCCGCGCGGAACGCCACCGACCAGGCGTTCACCGGGCTGCTGCTCGGCCTCGGCGCGGTCGCGCTGCTGGTCGGCGGGGTCGGCGTGGCCAACACGATGGTGATCTCGGTGCTGGAGCGGCGCGCCGAGATCGGGCTGCGCCGGGCGCTCGGCGCCACCAAGGGCAAGATCCGGCTGCAGTTCCTGGTCGAGGCGCTGCTGCTGTCCGGCATCGGCGGGGCCGCCGGGGTGCTGCTCGGCGTCGGGGTGACCGCCGGCTACGCGGCCACCCGTGGCTGGCCGAGCGTGGTACCGCCGCTGGCGCTGGTGGCCGGGGTCGGCGCGACCCTGGTGATCGGCGCCGTCGCCGGGCTGTACCCGGCGGTCCGGGCCGCCCGGCTGGCGCCGACCGAGGCGCTGGCCACCGGGTGATCCGCCGGCGTACCGGCCCGGCCGGAGTGCGGTCCGCCAACCGCCCCGGCCGGGCCGAGCCGAGCCGAGCCGGGCCGAGCCGAGCCGGGCCGAGCCGAGCCGGGCCGAGCCGGGCCGGGCCGGGCCGGGCCGGGCGGGATCAGGGGGTCGGGTGCGGGGTCAGGTAGCCGGCGCTGTTGCCGAAGTAGTGGGCGGCCGGGTGCTCGATGCCGTCGTCGGTGCGGATCCGCCGCACCAGCAGCGCGTGGTTCTGGCCGCGGCGGGCGTCCGCACCGGCGACGACGGCGACCGCGTCCCCCTCGCGGCAGCAAGATCCGGCCCGGTGTGCCGCCGTACCGGCGTTCCGAGACCGCGGCGCCGACGATCCGGAGTCGCTGTCCATTGTGGAATGTGAACGCGTTCGGGTACGGGTCGGACTGCGCCCGCACCAGCCGCTCCAGGTCCTCGGCCGGCCAGGTCCAGTCGATCCGGCTGTCCTCAATGGACCGCTTGTGGAAGAAGCTGGCCTTGGCCGGATCCTGCGGGGTCCAGTCGGTGCGGCCGGACCCGAGCAGGGCCAGGCCGTCCAGGGTGACCGGGCCGAACAGGTCGAGCGTCCGGTGGAACAGGTCGGTCGCGGTGTCGGTCGGCCCGACCGGGACGGCCCGCTGCAGCACGATGTCACCCGCGTCGAGCTGGTCGGTCCATCCGGTGTGCGGTCACCCCGACCTCCGGCTCGCCGTTGAGCAGCGCCCAGAGCAGCGGCGCGAAACCGGCGTACGCCGGGAGCAGCGAGTCGTGCACGTTCAGGGTTCCGTACGGCGGGAGGTCGAAGATCCGCGGCGGGATCCAGGTGCGCCAGTTCGTCGCGACGATGATGTCCGGCGCGGCGGCGGCCAGCCGCTCGACCAGTTCGTCGTCGTCCGGCCGGCTGCGCAGCAACACCGGCACCTGATGTTGCTCGGCGAGATCGGCGACCGAGTCGACCAGATCCGCTCGTACGGATGGTCACTGGGTGGGTGGGTGACCACGAGCGCTACTTCATGGTCCGACTCCAGCAGCGCGCGCAGCGTGCGATGGCCCCAGGTCTGGTACCCGAACATGACGACCCGCACCGATCTCCTCCTCGACGATGCACCCGCTGATGCGACAGAGCAGCCAATTAGGCCAAGAGTCGTTGATCCATCATTGGGTAGTTGTTGATCCTCGACCGGAGCTTAGGTTAGCCTAACCTAAGTCCGGCATCGGCTGGGCGCGCATGTGACCACCCAGCTGGGCTTGTCTGCCCGGCCGAACGATGGGACGGGCATGTCGGCTGCACTGTCGCGCGACGAGGTACCGGTCTACGACATCGTCGGTGTCGGGTTCGGCCCGTCGAACCTGGCGTTGGCTGTCGCTATCGCCGAACGGAACGAACGGGCGGCGGACCCGGCCGGCGCCACCACCGCGGTCTTCCTGGAACAGCAACCCGGCTTCGGCTGGCACCGCGGGATGCTGCTCGACGACGCGACCATGCAGGTCTCGTTCCTCAAGGATCTGGTCACCCTGCGGAATCCGAGCAGCGAGTTCAGCTTCCTCTGCTACCTGCACGACAAGGGTCGGCTGATCGACTTCATCAACCACAAGAGCCTGTTCCCGCTGCGGGTGGAGTTCCACGACTACCTGGAATGGGCCGCGGCCCGGGTGGACGACCTGGTCTGCTACGGGCACGAGGTGGTCAGCGTCGCGCCGGCGCCGGACGCCGGCTGCCTGGACGTGACCGCCCGCACCCGGCACGGCAGCACCGTCTACCGCGCCCGCAACCTGGTCTTCGGCACCGGCCTGCGGCCCGGCCTGCCGACCGGACTGTCCACATCGGACCGGATCTGGCACAACAGCGAACTGCTGCACCGGGTCGACGCGCTGCCGGCACAGCCACGCCGGTTCGTGGTGCTGGGGGCCGGGCAGAGCGCCGCCGAGGTCGCCGCCTTCCTGCACCAGCGGTTCACCGGCGCCGAGGTGTGCGCGGTGTTCTCCCGGTACGGCTACAGCCCGGCCGACGACAGCCCGTTCGCCAACCGGATCTTCGACCCGGACGCGGTCGACCGAGTTCTTCGGCGCGCCGGGCGAGGTCAAGGACATGCTGGCGGACTACCACAGCAACACGAACTACTCGGTGGTGGACGCCGAGCTGATCGACGAGCTGTACCGGCGCGCCTACCAGGAGAAGGTGCTCGGCGCCGAGCGGCTGCGCCTGTTCAACGCCTGCCGGCTGGCCGGCGTGCGGGAGACCGGGGACGGCGTGCGGCTCACCATCGAGTCGCTCACCACCGGCGCGCAGACCACGGTGGACGCTGACGCGCTGGTCTGCGCCACCGGCTACCGCCCGGCCGACCCGTTCCCGCTGCTCGGCCCGATCGCCCGGCAGTGCCAGCGGGACGCGGAGGGGCGGCCGGTGGTCGACCGGGACTACCGGCTGCAGACCGATCCCGGCCTGGACAGCGGCCTCTACCTGCAGGGCGGCACCGAGCACAGCCACGGCATCACGTCCTCGCTGCTGTCCAACGTCGCGATCCGGGCCGGCGAGATCCTGCGCTCGGTGGCCGTCCGGCGGCCGGCGCCGGATCGGCAGCAGTTGCCCAGCGGCGTGCCGGCCTGATCCCGTCCCGATCCGACCGTCCTAAGAGGAGCGATGGCAACCAGAGCGTTGGACAAGAGCGGGCGGGTCGGCGCCGTGATCGGCGTGCTGGTGGCCGCGCTGCTGGCCGGCTGCGGTGCGGACGGGGCGCCGGCAGCGGCACCGTCGGCGCAGCAGACGGGCCCGGCGCCGGCCGCGTTCCCGGTCACCGTGACGCACAAATACGGCAGCACTGAGATCAGGCAGGCACCGTCCCGGGTGGTCACGCTCGGGCTCAGCGACCAGGACATCGTGCTCGCGCTCGGGATCAAGCCGGTCGGCGTGGTCGACTGGTTCGGCGAGCGCCCGTTCGGAAAGTGGCCATGGGCGCAGCCACGCTGGGGCGACAGCAAGCCGGAGATCGTCGGTGAGCGGGACGACTACCAGGTCGAGAAGATCGCCGCGCTGCGCCCGGATCTGATCATCGCGCAGTACAGCGGGATGAAGCGGGAGCAGTACCAGACGCTGTCCAAGCTCGCTCCGGTGGTGGCGCAGCCGACCGGCGCCGACGACTACGCCGCGACCTGGCAGGTGATGACCAGGCAGGTCGGCCTCGCGCTCGGGCAGCCGCGACAGGCGGCCGACCTGATCACCGGCATCGACAAGCGGTTCGCCCAGGCCCGGTCGGATCACCCGGAGTTCGCCGGGAAGACCGTCGCGGTGGTCGACCCGTACGAGCCTGGGAAGTACGCCGTCTTCGCGCCGCACGACCCGAAGGTGGTCTTCCTCACCCAGCTGGGGTTCAGGGTTCCGGACCCGATCACCAAGGCGGCCGGCGACCAGTACGCCGCGGAGATCAGCTCGGAACGGTTGGACCTGATCGACGTGGACCGGGTGCTGTTCCTGACCAGTGACGCCGCCGCCGAGCCGCGGGTCAAGGCGGACAAGGTGTTCAGCCGGCTCGGCGTCGCCAAGGCCGGCCACGCGCTGTTCCTGCCGTACGAGGACCCGCCGATCGGCGCGGCCCTTTCCTTCAGCACGGTGCTGAGCCTGCCGTACGCGATCGACCAGGTGGTGTCGCGGCTGACCGCGATCGGCTGACCGAGTGCTGGCCCGGGCCGGACTGGCGGCCGGAACGGGTCGGCGGCCCGGCCCGGGAGGCGACCCGGGCCGGGCCGCCATCAGTCCACAGTGGAGCGGCGAGAGGGTGTCGGGTGGTGCTGGCTGACGGCGCCGCCGGTCCGACCGGGACCGGCGGCGGGTGGCAGGTGCTGGCGGCTTTCGCCGGCACCGAACGGGACGTGGTCGAGCTGACCTGGCCGGCCGCGTTCGAGGCGCAGGCCGGCCGGACGCCGGACGCGGTCGCGGTGGTGTGCGAGGAACAGCGGCTGTCCTACCGGGAGCTGAACGCGGCGGCGAACCGGCTGGCCCGGCTGCTGCGCGCCGACGGGGTGGGGCCGGAGGACGTGGTGGCGATCGCGCTGCCGCGTTCGGTGGACCTGGTCGTCGCGGTGCTCGCGGTGCTGGCGGCCGGCGCCGCCTACCTGCCGCTGGATCTGGACCATCCAGCCGAGCGGCTGGCGTACATGCTGGCCGACGCCGGTGCCCGGGTGGTGCTCTCGGTGTCGGAGTTCGAGGCCGACCTGCCGCCCGGCCCGGCCCGGGTGCTGCTGGACGACCCGGCCGTCACGGCCCGGCTGGCCGCGCTGGCCGGCCGGAACCTGTCCGATGTGGAGCGGGCCGGGCCGATCGAGCTGGACCGGGCGGCCTACGTGATCTACACGTCCGGCTCGACCGGGCGGCCGAAGGGCGTCGTCGTCACCCACGAGGGCATCGGCAGCCTGGTCGCGACCGCGGTCGACCGGCTCGGCGTGGACGCCGGCAGCCGGGTGCTGCAGTTCGCCTCGATCGGCTTCGACGTCGCGGTCTGGGATCTGACCATGGCGCTGTGCCTGGGCGGCCGGGTGATCGTGGTGCCATCCGACCGCCGGGTCGCCGGCGAGTCGCTGACCGACTACGCCGCCGCGCACGGTGCCACCCACATGATCCTGCCCCCGTCGCTGGTCGCCGCGCTGCCGGCTGGCTGCGACCTGCCGGCCGGCGCGGTGCTGGTGGTCGGCACCGAGACGGTGCCACCGGCGCTGATCGCCCGCTGGTCGCCGCGGCTGCGGGTGGTCGCCGCGTACGGTCTGACCGAGGCGACGGTCAACTCGACCCTATGGTCGGCCGAACCGACCCTGTGGTCGGCCGAATCGGCCCGGGTAGCCGAGTCGGGCCGGCTGGTCGAGTCGGGCCGGGTGGCCGAGTCGGGCCGGGTGGCCGAGTCGGGCCGGGTGGCCGAATCGGGCCGGGTGGCCGAATCGGGCCGGGTGGCCGAATCGGGCCGGGTGGCCGAGTCGGGCCGGTTGGCCGGACCGGGCGGGGTGGCCGAGTCGGGCGGGCCGGCTGAGCCGGGTCGGGTGGCTGAACCGGGTTGGAGCGGGCCGGTGCCGATCGGCCGGCCCGACCCGAACACCCGTTGCTACCTGCTGGACGGCGCGCTCCGCCCGGTGCCGGTGGGCGTGGTCGGCGAACTGTACGTGGCCGGGCGCGGGCTGGCCCGCGGATACCTGGGCCGGCCCGGCCTGACCTCCGAGCGGTTCCTCGCCGATCCGTACGGCCGGCCGGGCGGCCGCATGTACCGCACCGGCGACCTGGCCCGCTGGCGGCCGGACGGGACGCTGGACTTCCTCGGCCGGGCCGATGGGCAGGTGAAGATCCGCGGCCACCGGGTCGAGCTGGCCGAGATCGAGGCGGTGCTGCTCGCCGATCCGGCGCTGGCGCAGGCGGCCGTGGTGGTCCGGCCGGACCCGGCCGGGCCGTCCCGGCTGGTCGCCTATGTGGTGGCCGCCGACCATCCACATCGGACTGACGGCGGTGCGGCGGCGGTCCGGGCCCGGCTGGCGGCGGTGCTGCCGGAGTACATGGTGCCGGTGATCGTGCCGCTGGCCGGGTCGCTGCCGCTGACGCCGAACGGCAAGCTGGACCGGGCCGCTCTGCCGGCGCCCGACTTCGCCGGCCTGACCGGGCCCGACGCGCCGGGAACGCCGGCCGAGGAGACGCTCGCCGGCATCGTGGCCGAGGCGCTCGGGCTGCCCCGGGTCGGCGTCCAGGACGACTTCTTCACGCTCGGCGGCGACAGCATCGTCGCGATGCAGGTGGTCAGCCGGGCCCGCCGCGCCGGCCTGGTGCTCTCGGCACGGGATGTCTTCGAGCGGCGGACGGTGACCCGGCTGGCCGCGGCCGCCGCCGACCGGAAGCCGGCCGCCGCGACCGAGCCGGACGAGGGCGCCGGAGCGATCGCACCGACGCCGATCATCGAGTGGCTGCGCGAGCTGGGTGGCCCGGTAGCCGGGTTCCACCAGTCGGTGCTGCTGCAGGTACCGTCCACAGTGGATGCTGGGCGGCTGGCTCGGATGCTGCAGGCCGTGCTGGACCGGCACGACCTGCTCCGCTCCCGGCTGGTCCGGGGCGACGGCTGGCGGTTGGTCGTCCCGCCACCGTCCACAGTGGACGCTGCCGAGCTGCTGAGCCGGGTCTGCGTGGACGGGGTCGATCTGGCCGCGGCGGTGGCGGTCGACGGGGCGGCGGCGGTCGACCGGCTCGCCCCCGAAGACGGCCGGATGCTGGCCGCGGTCTGGTTCGACGCCGGGCCGGGCCGGGCCGGCCGGCTGTTCCTGGCGTTGCACCACCTGGTCGCCGACGGGGTGACCTGGCGGGTGCTGTGCGCCGACCTGGCCGAGGCCTGGGCGGCGGTGTCGGCCGGCCGGCCGGTCGAGCTGCCGCCGGTGGGGACCTCGTTCCGGCGCTGGTCCGGCCTGCTGGCAGCCTCGGCCGTTGCCGCCGCCCGGGTGGCGGAGCTGCCCGGCTGGCAGCGGGCGCTGGCCGGGCCGGATCCGCGACTCGGCGCCCGCCCGCTCGACCCGGCGCGCGACACCGCGGCGGCGGCCCGGTCGCTGACCGTCGCGCTGCCGGCCGAGCAGGCCGGGCCGCTGCTGACCACGGTGCCGGCCGCCTACCACGCCGGGGTCAACGACGTGCTGCTGACCGCGCTCGCGCTGGCCGTCGCCCGCTGGCGCGCCGACCGTGGGCTGGGCAGCGGCTCGCAGTTGCTGCTCGACCTGGAAGGGCACGGCCGCGAAGAACTCGGCGACGCCGAGCTGTCCCGGACGGTCGGCTGGTTCACCAGCCTGTTCCCGGTGCGGCTGGACCCGGGCGAGCACCCGTGGGGCGAGGTCCGCGCCGGTGGTCCGGCCGTCGGGCGGGCGCTGCGCCGGGTCAAGGAGCAGCTGCGGGCGGTGCCGGATCGCGGCCTCGGGTTCGGCCTGCTGCGCTACCTCAACCCGCAGACCGCGGCCGTGCTGGCGGCGGCGCCGGTGCCGCAACTGCTGTTCAACTACCTGGGCCGGTTCGGTGCCGGGGCCGCCGGGGGAGCGGCCGGCCCGGGTGCGGCCGCTCCGGACGCGGCCGGCGATTGGCTGCCGGCCGTGGAGGCCGATCCGATCGGCGAGGCGTTCGACCCGGGCATGCCGCTGGGGCACGTGCTGGAGCTGAACGCGGTCACCCGCGATCTGGCCGGCGGCCCGGAACTGCGGGCGACCTGGTCCTGGCCGGCCGGGCTGCTGGCCGAAGTGGAGGTCGCGGCGCTGGCCGAGCGCTGGTTCGAGGCGCTGGCCGGGCTGGTCGCGCACGCCACCCAGCCGGGCGCCGGCGGGCACACCCCGTCCGACTTCCCGCTGGTCGGCCTCGATCAGTCCGAACTGGACGGATACGCCGCGGCGGTGACCCCGCTGGTCGACGTGCTGCCGGCGACGCCGCTGCAGGAAGGGCTGTACTTCCACGGCCAGCTCGACCCGGCGGCTGCCGACGTGTATGTCCCGCAGCAGCTGATCGACCTGCGCGGCCCGGTCGATCCGGCCGCGCTGCGCCGGGCCGTGCAGGCGGTGGTCGACCGGCACGCGCCGCTGCGGGCCGGGTTCCGGCAGCGGGCGAGCGGGCCGGTGGTCCAGCTGATCGCCGGCACGGTCGAGGTGCCCTGGCGTACGGCCGACCTGACCGACCTGTCCGAAGTGGACCGCGCGGCCCGGGCGGCCGAGCTGGCCGAGCGGGACCGGGCCGAGCGGTTCGACCTGGCCGCGCCACCGCTGCTGCGGTGCCTGCTGCTCCGGCTGGGGCCCGACCGGTACCGGCTGGTGCTGACCGTGCACCACCTGGTCTCGGACGGCTGGTCGGAGGCCGTGCTGCTGCGCGAGCTGCTCGCGCTGTACACAGTGGACACCGAGCCGCCCCGGCTGGCACCGGTGCCGCCGTACGCCGACCACCTGCGCTGGCTCGCCGGGCGCGACCGGGCCGCGGCGGGGGCGGCGTGGGCCGCCGCGCTACGTGGCCTGGACGGGCCGACCCGGCTGCTGCCGGTCTCGGCCACCCGGTCCGCTCGGCCGGCGCAGGTTCGGGTCGCCCTGCCGGCCGGGCCGGCGGCGCGGCTGCTGAGCCGGGCCCGCGAGCGCGGGTTGACCCTGAACACGGTCACCCAGCTCGCCTGGGCGCTGGTGCTGGGGGCCCGAACCGGCCGGGACGATGTGGTCTTCGGCACCACCGTGTCCGGCCGGCATGCCGAGGTCGACGGCATCGAGTCGATGATCGGGCTGTTCATCAACACGCTGCCGGTACGGGTGCGCTGGCGGCCGGACGAGCCGCTGGCCGGGGTGCTGACCCGGCTGCAGGCGGAACAGTCGGCGCTGCTCGACCACCAGCACCTCGGGCTGGCCGAGATCCAGCGGCTGGCCACTGTGGACGATCTGTTCGACACGATGCTGATCGCGGAGAACTACCCGCCCGGCGCGGACCCACGGGACGGCACCGGGACGGTGACGGTGACCGGCCGGCACACGCTGGACGCGACGCACTACCCGCTGGCGGTCCTGGTCCGGCCCGGGGACGAGCTGGAGCTTCGGTTCGAGTACGACCCGGCCCGGCTGGACCGCACGGCGGTGCGCGGGCTGGCCGACGAGATGGTGCAGGTGCTCGCCGCCATCGCGGCCGACCCGGGTCGCCCGGTGGGCCGGATCGACCTGCTGCCGGCGGCGACCCGGCACCAGGTGCTGGCCGGCTCGGCCGGCGAGCACCACGAGGTCCCGGCCGGCACGCTGGCGGCAGCGATCGAGGCCGCGGCGGCCCGGGCGCCGGCGGCAGTGGCGGTCGTTGCCGGCGACACCGAACTGTCCTACCTGGACCTGGACCGGCGGGCCGGCGAGCTGGCCGGGCGGCTGCGGGCGCTCGGCGCCGGCCCGGAGGAGATCGTCGCGGTCGCCCTGCCCCGCTCGCCGGAGCTGATCGTCGCGTTGCTCGGCGTGCTCACGGCCGGCGCCGGCTACCTGCCGATCGACCCGGACCACCCGGCCGAGCGGCAGGCGCTGCTGCTGGCCGAGTCCGGCGCCCGCGCCGTGCTGACCCTGGCCGCGCTCGAATCCCGACTGCCCACAGTGGACGGTGTCACCGTGGTACGGCTGGACCAACCGTCGGCGCCGCCCGGGCCGGCCGGCTCGCCCGCGCAGCCCGGCTCGCCCGCGGAGCCCGGCTCGTCCGCGGAGCCCGGCTCGGCCGGGGCGGCCGGCTCGGTCGAGGACGTCTGGGATGCCGGGGCGGTCGGGGCAGACCCGGCCGGTTCGGCTGGGGCCGGCGGGATCGCGGCCGGGCCGGACCAGCCGGCCTACCTGATCTACACGTCCGGATCGACCGGGCGGCCGAAGGGGGTGCTGATCAGCCACCGGGCGGTGCTGAACCAGCTGGCCTGGTCGCAGCGCCGGTTCCGGCTCGGCGCCGGCGACCGGATGCTGCAGCTCGCGCCGGCCAGCTTCGACACCTCGGTCTGGGAGATCTTCTGGCCGCTGCTCGCGGGCGCCACCGTCGTGCTGCCCCGCCCCGGCGGCGAGCAGGACCCGGCCTACCTGGCCGGGCTGATCCGGTCGCGACAGGTCACCGCGGTCACCTTCGTCCCGTCGATGGTGGCGGCGTTCGTGGCCGCGGCCGGCACGCTCGGCGACCCGGGTTGGGCGGCCAGCCTGCGCTGGGTCTCCAGCGGCGGTGAGGCGCTGCCAGTCGAGCTCGCCGGGCGCTGGGCCGCGCTCACCGGCACCAGGCTGGACAACTTCTACGGCCCGACCGAGGCGGCGATCCAGGTCGCCTGGTGGGATGCGGCCACGTCCACCGACCGTCCAGAGGGGACAGTGCCGATCGGGCATCCGGTCGGCAACACCCGGCTGTACGTGCTGGACGGCTACCTGCGGCCGGTCGCCGCGGGGGTGCCGGGGGAGCTGTACATCGCCGGTGACCAGCTGGCCCGCGGCTACCACCGGGCACCGGCGTCGACCGCGGAGCGGTTCGTCGCGGACCCCTACGGGCCGCCCGGGACGCGGATGTACCGCACCGGCGACCTGGCCCGCCGGTCTGCCGACGGCTCGCTGGAGTACCTCGGCCGCACCGACGACACGGTGAAGGTCCGCGGCGCCCGGGTCGATCTGGGCGAGGTCGAGGCCCGGCTGGCCGCGCAGCCGGGGGTCGCCCGCGCCGCGGCCGCGGTCCGGCCCGGCGGCCCGGGTGGCGCGGCCCGGTTGGTCGGGTACCTGGTGCCGGCCGGCGCCGCGCCGGATCCGGCCGAGCTTAGGGCCGCGCTGGCGGCGGTGCTGCCGGCGGCGATGGTGCCGAGCGCGCTGGTCGTCCTGGCCGGGTTGCCGCTGACGCCGAGCGGCAAGCTGGACCGGGCCGCCCTGCCGGTGCCGGCCGCAGCCGAGCCGGCCGGCCGGGCGCCGCGGGACGGGCCGGAGCGGCTGCTGTGCGACGCCTTCGCCGAGGTGCTCGGGCTCGCCCGGGTCGGTGCCGACGACGACTTCTTCGTGCTCGGTGGCGACAGCATCGGCTCCATCGCGGTGTCCAGCCGGGCCCGGCTGGCGGGGCTCGAGATCAGCCCGCGGGATGTGTTCGAACGCCGGACCCCGGCCGGGCTCGCCGCTGCCGCGCCGGCGGCCACGCTGGCCGGGGCGCCGGGCGGGGCGGCCGCGACACCGGAACTGCCGGCGGACGACGGCGTCGGTGCCGTCCCGCTGCTGCCGATCACGCACTGGCTGCGCGAGCACCCGGCGCCGATGTCGCGGTTCAACCTGTCGGCGCTGGTGCGGGTGCCGGCGGCGGCCGACCTGACGACGCTGACCGCGACCCTGCAGGCGGTGCTGGACCGGCACCCCAGCCTGCGGCTGGGATTGACCCGGGTGCCGTCCGGGCCGCCCGGCGTCCACAGTGGACCCGAGATCTGGGCGCTGCGGACCGGGCCCGCGGCCGACGCGGCCCGGCTGCTGCGCCGGGTGGTGCCCGCTCCCGGCGCCGACCGGGACACCATCGCCGCGGAGTTCGCCGCGGCGGTCGACCGGCTCGACCCGGCGGCCGGGACGGTGTTGCAGGCCGTCTGGTTCGACCGCGGCACCGAGCCAGGCCGGCTGCTGCTCGCCGTCCACCACCTCGCGGTGGACGGCGTCTCGTGGCGGATCCTGCTCGGCGACCTCGCCGCCGCCTGGGCCGCGGTGGCCGCCGGCCGCCAGCCGGAACTGCCGGCGACCGGCACGTCACTGCGCCGCTTCGCCGGGATCCTGGCCGAGCAGGCGCAGGAACCCGGCCGGCTCGCCGAGCTGCCGCACTGGCTGGCGACGACCGCACCGGGTGCCGCCCTGCTGCCCGGCGCCGATCCGGCCGGTGCCGATGGCGATCCGGCCGGCGCCGATCCGGCCGGTGCCCGTCCGGCTGGTGCCGGCCCGGCCGGTGCCGGTCCGGCCGGTGCCGGTCCGGCCGGGCTGGCCCGGACGCACACCGTGCGGGTGCCGGCGGCGGTCGCCGGGCCGCTGCTGACCTCGGTGCCGGCCGGTGTCCGCGGCACGGCCACCGATGTGCTGTTGGCCGCGCTCCGGCTGGCGGTGTCCGGGTGGCGCCGGTCCCGCGGTGACGCCGATCTGCTGGTGGACGTCGAACGGCACGGCCGGGCCGAGCAGCTCGCCGCCGGGCTCGACCTGTCCCGCACCGTCGGCTGGTTCACCAGCGTGCATCCGGTCCGGCTGCCGGCCGGGCCGGCCGACCCGGCCGCGGTGCTGAAGCTGGTGAAGGAGCGGCTGCGGGCGGCGCCCGACGGCGGGCTCGGCTATGGCCTGCTGCGCTACCTGAACGCCCAGACCGCCCCGGTCCTGGCGGCCGCCGAACCGGCGCAGGTGCTGTTCAACTACTACGGTCGGGTGCCGGGCGACGCCGGGGCGGACTGGGCCCCGGCCGCCGAAGCCGAGCTGCTCAGTGCCGAGCCGAACGGCGGCCTCGGCCTGTCCCACCTGCTGCAGCTGGACGTGGTCGGGGTGACCGGCCCGGGCGGCCCGGCGGACACCAGCCTGCGGGCCAGCTGGACCTGGCCGGACGGCGCACTGTCCGAACGCGACGTCCAGGAGCTGGCGGACGGCTGGCTGGCCGCGCTCAGCGCGCTCGCCGGCGCGGCCGGCGCGGCCGGGCTCACCCCGTCCGACCTGGTGGCGATCTCGCTGGAGCAGGCGGAGATCGACCAGGTGGAGCGGACCAGCCCGGTGCCGGTGGCCGACATCTGGCCGCTGTCCCCCTGCAGGAAGGGCTGTTCTTCCACGCCAGCTACGACACCGGCGCGCTGGACGTCTACACCGCGCAGGACGACTTCGACCTGGACCATCGGGTCGACCTCGACCGGCTGCGTGCGGCCGGCGCGGCCTTGCTCGCCCGGAACCCCAGCCTGCGCGCCGGCTTCACCGCGGACGGGCTGAGCCGGCCGGTGCAGTTCGTCGGCGTCGGCCCGGAGCTGCCGGTGTCCGAGGTCGACCTGACCGGACTGGCACCGGCCGCGCGGCAGGCGCGGATCGCCGAGCTGATGGCCGCGGACCGGACCAGCCGGTTCGACCTGGCCCGGCCGCCGCTGGCCCGGCTGCTGCTGCTCCGGCTCGGCCCGGCCACCGACCGGCTGGTGATCAGCCACCACCTGATCGCTCTGGGACGGCTGGTCCGAGGGCCTGTTCCTGGAGCAGCTGTTCGCCCTGTACGAGCGCGGCGGCGCCGCCGCCGGCCTGCCGGTGCCCGGCTCGTACCGGGACTACCTGGCCTGGCTGGCCGAACAGGACAGTGACCGGGCCGCGGCGGCGTGGCGGCGGGCGCTGGCCGGGCTGGCCGAGCCGACCCTGCTCTACCCGGGCGGGCGCGGTCGGCCACCGGTCATCTCCGAGCGCTGCCAGGTCGACCTGCCCGCCGACCTCAGCGACCGGGTGCGGGCCGAGGCAAGACGGCACGGACTGACCCTGAACACGGTGCTGACCGCGGCCTGGGCGCTGGTGCTTGCCGGCCGGACCGGCCGGGACGACGTGGTGTTCGGCACCACCGTCGCCGGCCGCCCGGCCGAGGTGCCGGACGTCGACAACGTGATCGGCCTGTTCCTCAACACCGTGCCGGCCCGGGTCACGCTCGACCCGGCCGAGCCGGTGCGGCGACCTGCTGCGCCGGATGCAGGCCGAGCCGGGCCGCGCTGATGCCGCACGAGTACCTGGGGCTGGGCGCGATCCAGCGGGCGGCCGGTCACCGGCGAGCTGTTCGACACGCTGTTCGTGCTGCAGAACTTCGCCGGCGGCGCGGACGACCTCGCCGACCTGCAAGCGGCGGCACGGCGTCGTGGCCGGCGGCAGCGTCGACGCCACCCACTACCCGCTGACCCTGGTGGTCGCGCCGCGCGAGCGGCTGCAGGTCCTGCTGGACTACCGGCCCGACGTGGTCGACCGAACACCGCCGAGGCGCTGCTGGAGCGGTTCGGCACGCTGGTCGAGCGGCTGGTGGCCGACGCCGACCCGGCCGGTGGGGCAGCTCGATCTGCTGTCCGGAACGGACAGCCGGACGCTCACGGCCGGCTGGGCCGAGACCGAGCATCCGATCGGCGACCGGACGGTCGCCGACCTGCTGGCCGAGCAGGCGGCCCGGACGCCGGACGCGATCGCGCTGGTCTGCGGCCCGGCGGCGGCTGACCTACGCCGAGCTGGACGCGCCGGATCAACCGGCTGGCCCGGCTGCTGCTGGCCCGCGGCGCCGGGCCGGAGCGGGTGGTGGCGCTGGCGCTGCCGCGGTCGATCGAGATGGTGGTGGCGCTGTTCGCGGTGCTGCGGACCGGCGCGGCCTACCTGCCGCTGGAACTCGACTACCCGGCCGAGCGGCTGGGCCTGATGCTCGCCGACGCCGCAACCGCTCTGCCTGCTCACCACCGCCGCCAGTGCGCGCGCCCTCCCCGCGACGACCGTCCACAGTGTCCGGTTCGACGATCCGGCGGTCGCGGCCGAGCTGGCCGGGTACCCGGGCACGGCGCTGGCCGACGCGGAGCGACCCGGGTTCGCGCCGGGCCTGGCGCGACCGGCTGGAGCACCCGGCGTACGTGATCTACACCTCCGGCTCGACCGGGCGGCCCAAGGGCGTGCGTCACGCCGTACCGCGGGCTGACCAACATGCAGCTCAACCACCGGGCGGCCATCTTCGCCCCGGCGGTCGCGCGCGGCCGGCGGCCGGCGGCTGCGGATCGCGCACACGGTGTCGTTCTCCTTCGACATGTCGTGGGAGGAGCTGCTCTGGCTGGTCGAGGGCCACGAGGTGCACGTCTGCGACGAGCAGCTGCGCCGCGACGCCGACGGCGCTGGTCGCGCTACTGCGACGAGCACCGCGATCGACGTCGTCAACGTGACCCCGACCTACGCCCAGCACCTGATCGCGCAGGGCCTGCTGGACGACACGGCCGGCGGGCACCGGCCGGCGCTGGTGCTGCTCGGCGGCGAGGCCGTGTCCGAGCGGTGTGGAGCCGGCTGCGCGACACCGAGCGGCACGCTCGGCTACAACCTCTACGGCCCGACCGAGTACACGATCAACACCCTCGGCGGCGGCACCGAGGACAGCGCCACCCCGACCGTCGGCCGGCCGATCTGGAACACCCGCGGCTACGTGCTCGACCGGCTGGCTGCGGCCGGTGCCCGCCGGGCGCGCCCGGCGAGCTCTACATCGCCGGCGCCGGCCTGGCCCGCGGCTACCTCGGCCGGCCCGGGCTGACCGCCGAGCGGTTCGTCGCCGACCCGTTCGGCGCGCCGGGCGAGCGGATGTACCGCACCGGCGACCTGGTCCGGCAGCGGCCCGGACGGCAACCTCGACTTCCTCGGCCGCACCGACGACCAGGTGAAGATCCGCGGCTACCGGGTCGAGCTGGGCGAGGTCGAGCCGCCGCGGTCGCGGCGCACCCGGAGGTGCGCGCAGGCGGCCGTCATCGCCGACACCTCCGGCCCGGGCGGCGTCCCCCGGCTGGTCGGCTACCTCACCCCGGCCCGTGCCGACCACCACGGTGTCGACCTCCAGCAGGTACGGGCGTTCCTCAAGCGACGGCTGCCGGCGTACATGGTGCCGGCCGTGCTGGTGCCGCTGGACCGGCTGCCGCTGACCGTGAACGGCAAGCTGGACGTGGCCGCGCTGCCGGCGCCGACGATCGCCGCCGCGGCGCCGAGCCGGCCACCCCGGCCGGGTACCGAGGAGATCCTCTGTGGACTGTTCGCCGAGGTGCTCGGGCTGCCCCGGGTCGGTGTGGACGACAGCTTCTTCGACCTCGGCGGGCACTCGCTGCTGGCCACCCGGCTGATCGGCCGGGCCCGGACCGCGCTGGCCGCGGAACTGTCCATCCGGGACCTGTTCGAGGCGCCGACGGTGGCCGAGCTGGCCGGCCGGGCCGGCACTCCGGCCCGGCCACCACTGCTGCCAGCGACCGGCCCGCTCGCCGGGCACCAAGCCGCGGGGCACCCGGAGGCCGGGCACCCGGAGGCGGGGTATCCGGAGGCGGGGCACCCGGAGGCTGGGCGCCCAGCCGGCGGCCGCCCGGACGAGCTGCCGCTCTCCCCGGCGCAGCAGCGGCTCTGGCTGATCCAGCAGCTGGCGCCCGAGTCGCCGGCCTACAACTACCCGCTGGCGCTGCGGCTGCGCGGCCCGCTCGACCTGCCCGCGCTGCGCGCCGCGCTCGGCGACGTCGTCGGCCGGCACGAGGTGCTGCGCACCGTCATCGAGGACCGGGACGGCCGGCCGTACCAGCGGATCCTGGCCGAGGTCGAGCCGGTGGTCGAGCTCGCCGCCGGCCCCGATGCCGCCGCCGGCCTCGACGCCGCCATCGGCCGGCCGTTCGACCTGGCCAGCGAGCCGCCGCTGCGGTCCACTGTGGTCAGTACCGGGCCGGGCGAGCACGTGCTGCTGCTCCTGCTGCACCACATCGCGACCGACGAGTGGTCGGACGGCCCGCTGCTGCGCGACCTGGGCACCGCGTACGCGGCCCGGCGCGTGGGCCGGGCCCCCGACTGGGCCCCGCTGCCGGTGCAGTACGCCGACTACACGCGCTGGCAGCGGAAACTGCTCGGCGAACCGTCCGATCCGGACAGCCTGGTCGCGACCCAGCTCGACTACTGGCGGGCGGCGCTGCGCGGGTTGCCCGAGGAGATCGAGCTGCCGACCGACCGCCCGAGGTCCGGCCGACCGGACTTCCGCGGCGGCACGGTGCCGGTGCAGCTGCCCGCGGCGGTTGCCGACGGGGTCCGGCGGCTCGCCCAGCAGGCCGGGGCGAGCACGTTCATGGTGCTGCAGGCCACCGTCGCCGCACTGCTGCACCGGCTCGGCGCCGGCACCGACATCCCGCTCGGCGCGCCGATCTCCGGCCGCACCGACGACGCTCTCGCCGACCTGGTCGGCTTCTTCGTGAACACGCTGGTGCTGCGCGCCGATCTGGCCGGCGACCCGAGCTTCGCCGAGCTGCTGGCCCGGATCCGGGACACCGACCTGGCCGCGTTCGATCACGCCGATGTCCCGTTCGAGGCGGTGGTGGAGGCCTGCCAGCCGGCCCGCTCGCTGGACCGCAACCCGCTGTTCCAGGTGATGATCGGCTACCACCACCGCACCGACGCGCCGGTCGAACTGGCCGGGCTGGTCGCCGGCTGGGAGCCGCTGGACGACCGGACCGCCAAGTTCGACCTGGTGTTCTCGTTCGCCGAGCAGGCCGGCACCGGTCAGCTGGAGTGCGCGCTCGAGTACCGCTCCGACCTGTTCGACCGGCCGACCGTGCTGCGGCTCGGCCAGCGGCTGGCCCGGCTCGCCGGTGCCGCGGTGACCGACCCGGGCGCCCCGGTCAGCACGCTGGACGTGCTCGACCCGGCCGAACGGCACACCGTGCTGGACGGTCTCAACGCGACGGACCGGCCGGTGCCCGAGCTGACCCTGCCGGCCGCGTTCGCCCGGCGCGCGGCCGAGCGCCCGGACGCGATCGCCGTCGTGGACGGGGACCGCACCGTCCGCTATGGACAGTTGGCGGCCCAGGCTGGCGCGGTGGCCGGGCTGCTGGCCCGGCATGGCGCCGGCCCGGAGAGCGTCGTCGGCATCGCGCTGCCCCGGTCCGCCGGCATGATCGCGGGCGTGCTCGGCGTGCTCACCGCCGGCGCCGCCTACCTGCCGCTGGACCTCAGCCACCCGGCCGATCGGATCGCGTTCATGCTGCGCGATTCCGGCACCCGGCTCGTCCTCGCCACCGCCGGGACGGCCGCGGAACTCCCGCCGGTGGCCGGCGTCCGGGTGCTGCTGCTGGACGAGCTGCCGGCCGGCGCGGGAGTCGACCGGCCGGTCAGCCTTGACGGCGCCGCGTACGTGATCTACACGTCCGGTTCGACCGGGCGGCCGAAGGGTGTGGTGGTCTCGCACGAGGGGATCGGCAGCCTGGTCGCGACGGCGGTTGACCGGATGGGCGTCGGTCCGGAGAGCCGGGTGCTGCAGTTCGCTTCGATCGGCTTCGACGTCGCGGTGTTCGAGCTGGCGATGGCACTGTGCGTCGGCGGCCGGCTGGTGATCGCGCCGGATCCGGCGCGGGTGCCGGACGCCACGCTCACCGACCTGCTGCACGCGCAGGGCGTGACCCACATGATCCTTCCGCCGGCGCTGGTCGCCGCGCTGCCGGCGGGCTGCGAACTGCCGGCCGGCTCGGTGATCCTGGTCGGCACCGAGACCGTGCCGCCGGACCTGATCCGCCGCTGGGCCGGCACGGTACGGATGCTCGGCGCCTACGGGCTGACCGAGGCGACCGTCAACTCGACGCTGTGGGCGGCCGAGCCGGACTGGACCGGCCCGGTGCCGATCGGCCGGCCCGACCCGAACACCCGGGTGTACGTGCTGGACGCGGCGCTGCGGCCGGTGCCGCTGGGCGTGCCGGGGGAGCTCTACGTGGCTGGCCGTGGGTTGGCCCGCGGCTACCAGGGCCGCCCGGGCCTGACCGCCGAACGCTTCGTCGCCTGCCCGTACGGGCCGCCGGGGACCCGGATGTACCGCACCGGCGACCGGGCCCGCTGGCGCGCCGACGGCAACCTGGACTTCCTCGGCCGGCTCGACGACCAGGTGAAGATCCGCGGCTTCCGGGTCGAGCTGGGCGAGGTCGAGGCCGCGCTGGCCGGGCACCCGGCGGTGGCGCAGGCGGCGGTCGTGCTCGACCGGGCGGGCGCCGCGGCCCGGCTGGTCGGCTACGCGGTGCCGCGGGCCGGCCGGCTCGACCCGGCCGAGCTGCGGGCGTACCTGGCTGCCCGGCTGCCGGACTACATGGTGCCGGCGGTCGTCGTGCCGCTGGGCGGGCCGCTGCCGCTGACCCCCAACGGCAAGTTGGACCGGCGCGCGCTGCCGCCGCCGGACTGGTCCACTGTGGCCGGTGCCGGGCAGCCGGCCACACCGCGGCAGCAGGCGGTCGGCGCGGTGTTCGCGGATGTGCTCGGCCTGCCGGCGGCCGGCACCGGCGGCGATTTCTTCGGCCTGGGCGGCAACTCGCTGGCCGCGGTCCGGTTGCTGGCCCGGCTGCGCGCGGTATTCGGCGTCGATCTGACCCTGCGCGACGTGTTCACCGGCCCGACCGTGGCCGCGCTGGCCGACCGGATCGACACCGCCGCGGCCGCCCGCCCGCCGCTGCGCCGGGCGCCGTCCTGGCCGGAGCCGCCGCCGGTCGCGCCGGTGCTGCGCGCCCCGCTGGCCCGGCTCGCCGAGCCCGGCAGCGGCTGGGACATCGCCCTCGGGCTGCGCCCGGCGGAGGGGTACGACCCGGTCGCGCTTGCCGCCGCGCTCACCGATCTGGCCGACCGGCACCGTCCACTGCGGACGGCCGCGGCCGGAGTGGACGGTGCGGTCGGCCTGGAGGTACTGCCGGGCAGCGGTACCGCGCTGGCCGGGCAACTGGCCGCGCTGGCCGGCGAGGCTGCTGCTGGCCGGGCCTTCCGCGCCCGGCTGGTGCGCAGCGGGTCGCGGCAGGCGTTGCTGCTCACCGCCCGGCAGGCCGCCGTGGACGACTGGTCGGTCCTGCCGCTGCTGCGCGACCTGGCCACCGCCTATGCCGCCCGCCGGCGGGGCGACGAGCCCGGCTGGGATCCGCTGCCGGTCCGCTACCAGGACTACGCGATCTGGGCCCGGGACCTGCTCGGCGACCCGGCCGACCCGGCCAGCCGGGCGGCCCGGCAGCGCGGGTACTGGCGCCGGCAACTCGCCGGCCTGGGCCCGATCCAGCTCCCGGCACCGGCCCGACCCGGCCCGGGGCGGCCCGGCCTGGGCCCGAGCCAGCCGGCCGGGCCGCCGCCGGCCGGCCTGATCGAGTTCACTGTGGACGGTGAGCTCCGGGACGCGGCCGGCCAGCTGGCGCGGCGCACCGGGACCACGCTGTTCATGGTGCTGCAGGCGGCGCTGGCCGCGGTGCTCACCCGGCACGGCGCCGGCACCGACCTGCCGATCGGCACGCTCACCGCCGGCCGCACCGACGAGGCGCTCGGCGGCCTGGTCGGCTGCTTCGCCAACCCGTTGATCCTGCGTACCGACACCGGCGGCGACCCCAGCACCGTCGACCTGCTGGCCCGGATCCGGGACACCGACCTGGCCGCGTTCGACCACGCCGACCTGCCGTTCGCGGACCTGCCCGGGGCGCCGCCGCTGCGGGTCATGCTGGTGCACCACGAGGAGAGCCCGCTGCCCGAGGTCACCGGCGTGCTCGGCCAGCTCGACGCGGTCCCGACCGGAACAGCGCCGGCCGACCTCACGCTCAGCGTCTACGAGGCGACCGCGACCGGCACCGTCCACTGTGAACTGCACCTGGTCGCGGACGACGGCACCGCGGGCCGGCTCGCGGACGACTTCCAGGCGATCCTGGCCGCCGCGACGGCCGACCCGGAGCAGCCCCTTTCCCGACTCGGAAGGCAGCACAGATGACCAACCCGTTCGAGGACGCCGACGCCCGGTACCTCGTCCTCACCAACGACGAGGACCAGCACTCGCTCTGGCCGGCCTTCCTCGACCCGCCGGCCGGCTGGCGAACCGCGTTCGGCCCAGCCGACCGGGCCGCCTGTGTGTCCTATGTGGACACCACCTGGACCGACATGCGCCCGCGCAGCCTGCGCGAGGCGATGGACCGGCAGTCCGGCTGACGCCGGTCAGGCCGGCCCGCTCCCCGCCTCGCCGGCACCGGCCGCCGGCCCCCCGGCTTCGCCCGGTCCGGCCGCCGGCCCTCGGGCTTTCCCTGGTCCGGCCGCCGGCCCGCCGGCTTCCCCTGGCTCGGCCGCCGGCCCGCCGGCTTCCGCCGCCCCGGCCGCCGCCCCGGCCGCCGCCCCGGCCGGCGGCCCGGCCGGCGGCTCGGCTCCGCGGGGGGTCGACCAGGCGGCCCAGAGCGTGGCGTACGGGCCCGGAGTGGCGCACAGTTCGGCGTGGCTGCCGGCCTGCGCCACCCGACCGGCGGCCAGCACCAGGATCCGGTCGGCGGCGGCGGCCTGGGTGAGCCGGTGCGCGATCACGATCGCGGTACGGCCGGCCAGCGCCTGCGCGGCAGCCGCTTCCAGGGTGCGCGCGCCGGCGCTGCCGGCGTCCGCGGTGGCCTCGTCCAGGATCGCGATCGGCGGGTCGGCCAGGATCAGCCGGGCCAGCGCGAGCTGCTGGGCCTGGGTCACGGTCAGCCGATGCCCGCCGGCGCCGACCACTGTGGACAGCCCGGCCGGTAGGGCGTCGGCCCAGGGCAGCGCGCCGGTCGCGGCCAGCGCGGCGCGCAGGTCGGCGTCGGTGGCGGCCGGCCGGGCCAGCCGCAGGTCGTCCGCGAGCGGGCCGGCGAAGACGTGCACCTCCTGGGTGATCAGCGCGATCGCCCGCCCCGCGCCGGCCGCATCGGCCCCGCCTACCGATATCGAGCCGCGGGTCGGCTGGTGCACACCGGCGATCAGCTTGGCCAGCGTGGTCTTCCCGGCGCCGCTGGCCCCGACGACGGCGACCACCTCGCCGGCCGCGACCGCCAGTTCGATCCCGGCCAGCACCGGCGGCCCGCCGGGATACCCGAACTCGAGATCGGCCACCTTCACCGACCCGTCCCCGGCCACCCCGGCCCCGACCCCGGCCTCCGCCCCGGTCTCGAAGCCGGCCCCGCTCCCGGTCCCGACCCCGGCCTCCGCCCCGGTCTCGAAACCGGCCTCGGTCCCGGTCCCGCCACCAGGCCCGGCCTCGACCCCGGACCCGGCGGCCGCGCGGGCCGCCGCCGGGCTGCCGGCCGGCGGCGCGACGTCCGCTACCCCGACCAGGCGGGCCAGGCTCGCGGTGGCCGCCTGCGCATCGTCCAGCAGCGCGAGCGCGGCGTTGACCGGGTTGAACAGGCTGTGGAAGTAGAGCGCGGCGGCGGTCGCGGTGCCGATCGTGACCGTCCCGGCGCCGACCAGCAGGTAGCCGGTCACCAGCACGGCGGCCAGCCCGACGTACTCGGCGACGTTCAGCCGCCCGTAGAACCGGGTCAGCAGCCGGATGCCGGCCAGCGCCAGCCGGACCGAGCCGAGCGACCGCTCGCCGACCCGGTCGTGGTGGCCGCCGGCCAGCCCGAAGGCCCGGACGGTCCGGGCGCCGCCGACCGAATCGAGCAGTTGCTGCTGCAGCGCGCCCGCGGCCTGCCGCTGCCCGGCGTACAGCGGGACGGCGCGCCGGGCGTACCAGCGTGCGGTGTGTGCCTGGATCGGCGCGGCCAGCAGCGCCACCAGCAGGAACCGCCAGTCCAGCAGGGCCAGCCCGAGCAGCGTCAGCACGATCGCCAGCCCGGACCGGGCCAACTCCGGCAGCGCGGTCCGGACGGCGGTGCCGACCACCGAGACATCGCCGGTGACCCGGGCGGTGAGGTCGCCGGAGCCGGCCCGTTCCACCTGGTCCAGCGGCAGCGCCAGCGCCCGGGCCACGAACCGTTCCCGCAGCGCGGCCAGCATCCCCTCGCCGAGCCGGGCGATCAGCGTGCCGCCGAGCGCGGTCAGCACGCCCTGCCCGACCGCGGCCAGCGCCAGCAGCACCACCGGCGCGGTCACCGAGTCCGCCCCGCGGTGGTCGACCGCCAGGTCCACGATGTGCCCGAGCACCGGGGCGGTGACCAGCCCGGCGGCGGTCGCGGCGACCAGCACCGCGAGGGCGCCGAGGGCCAGCACCCGCCGTCCCGGGAGCAGTTCGCGCACCGCGGCCCGGGTCCGGGTGGCGGTCGCGACCGGCAACAGTTCGAACTCGCTCATGCCGGCTCCGCCCCGGTGGCCGCGCCGAGTGAAGCGTGCGCCGCACTATGGCTGGCGTGCGGACCCGGCACGAGACTCCAAGCGCGCTGTGTCCATGATTCGCTCGCAGGCTCGCTCATGCCAGCACCGTGGCCCGGTATCCGGCGTCGGCCAGCAGGTCGGCGTGCCGCCCGCAGGCGGCGACCGTGCCGTCCCGCAGCAGTACCACCCGGTCGGCGACCGCGAGCAGAGCGGGGCTGGTGGTCAGCACGATCGTGGTGCGGCCCTGCCGGGCGGCGCGCAGCCCGGTCGCGATCCGCGCCTCGGTGGCCGCGTCCACCGCGGTGGTCGGGTCGTGCAGCACCAGCACCAGCGGGTCGGCGGCCAGCGCCCGGGCCAGCGCGACCCGCTGCCGCTGCCCGCCGGACAGCGACCGGCCGCGCTCGGTCACCGGACTGTCCACACCGGACGGCAAGCTACCGGCCACCTCGTCCGCCGCCGCGGCCACCAGCGCCCGCTGCACAGTGGCCGGTGAAAACGTGCCGGCCGGGTCGACGTTGCCGAGCAGGCTGCCCTCGAACAGGTCCGCGTCGTGCGCGGCCACCAGCACCGCCGCCCTGACCGCCGCGATGTCCACAGTAGACAGATCGACCTCGTCGACGGTGACCAGACCGGCGGCCGGCTCGGCGGACCGGCCCAGGCAGTCCAGCAGCGCGGTGGCCGCCGCCGGCTCGGCCACGATGCCGACCAGCTCGCCGGCCGGCACGTCCAGCGTGACATCGTGCAGCGGGTCCAGCCGTACCCCGGCCAGCCGGACCCGGCCGAGCACGGCGGCGAGCGGACCCGGCCCGGAGTGCACGGCCGGCGCGGCGCCGAGCACGGCCGCGACCCGGACCGCCGAGCCGCGGCCCTGCGCCAGTTCGCCGTTCACCCAGCCCAAAGTGGACAGTGGCACGAGCAGGAACTGGGCCAGCCCGACCGCCGCGACCAGCCCGCCGACGCTCAGCGAGCCGCCGGCCGCGAGCCGCCCGCCGACCAGCGCCACCGCGGCGATCACCAGCCCGGCCGCGGTCAGCAGGGCCGCGTCGTGCCAGGCCTGGGCCCGCGCCGCGCGCAGCGTCGCGGCCAGCGAGTACTGGCTGGTGCGCCGGTACCGGTCCACCGCGGCGGCCTCAGCACCGATGCCCTTCAGCACCCGCAGGCCGGTGACCAGGTCGGCGGCCAGCCCGGCCGCCTGCGCGGCCCGCTCCTGCTCGACCTCGCTGCGCCGTTCCAGCGGCCGGCCGGCCAGCCGGGCCAGCCCGACCAGCAGCGGCGTCCCCACCAGCACCAGCACGCCCAGCGGCACCGACAGCCGCAGCAGCGCGACCGCGCAGATCAGCAGCCCGGCGACGGCGGCCAGCCCGAACGGCAGCACCGCGACCGCGTTGCCGACCCGGCGGGCGTCCTCGGTGGCGATGTTCACCAGCGCGCCGGGGAGCCGGCCGCGTTCAGCGCCGCCGCGCGGGTCGAGCACCCGCCGGGTCAGCGCCAGCCGCAGTTCGTGCCCGGCCTGCTCGCCGGCCCGTTCGCTGAGCCGCAGCCCGTACCGGAAGCTCACCGAGAGGCCGGCGAACAGCACGGCCAGCGCGACCAGCCAGCCGGCCAGCGCGCCGGCCGAGCCGGGTTCGACGGCCCGGTCGACGATCACCCCGATCAGCACCGGGACCAGCGCCTCGCCGAACTGGTGCAGGCCGGCCAGGGCCGAGCCGGCGGCGACCAGCCGCCGCTGCCCACCGATTGCCTGCCGCAGCACCCGCCGGCTCTGGCCGCGCTCAGCCGGCACCGCACCGCCTCCGTCCACCAGCCCCACAGATTAGGTAAGGCTAACCTAAGATGACCTCGATCAACCTGGCGCGAGCAGATCAAGGAGGGCCGCCGTGCGCCCTGCCACCGCGCGGGCCGCCGGGCTGCTGGCCGCGGCGGGCGCGCTGCTGATCGTCGCGCTGCTCAGCGTCTGGATCGGCACCCGGCACATCCCGGTCACCGCGACCTGGCGGCTGCTCTGGCACAACGACGGCTCCGCCGCGGCGGTGATCGTGCACGACCTGCGGATCCCGCGCACGCTGCTCGGGCTGCTGGTCGGCGCCGCGCTCGGGTTGGCCGGCGCGCTGATGCAGGCGCTGACCCGCAACCCGCTCGCCGACCCGGGCCTGCTCGGCGTCTCCACCGGCGCCGCCACCGCGGTGGTGCTCGGCATCGTCTACCTCGGGCTCACCTCGGTGACCGGCTACATCTGGCTCGCGTTCGCCGGCGCCGCGGTTGTCTCGGTGCTGGTCTACCTGCTCGGCACCGCCGGCCGCGGCGCGGCCACGCCGGAACGGCTGGTGCTGGCCGGCGCGGCGGTCACCGCGGTGCTGTTCGCGGTCACCTCGGCGGTGCTGCTGCTGCACCCGCAGGCCTTCGGCCAGTTCCGGTTCTGGGACGTCGGCTCGCTGGCCGGCCGGCAGTGGGACGTGCTGGCCCGGCTGACGCCGTTCTTCGCCGCCGGCACCGCGCTCGCCCTCGCGCTGGCCCGGCCGCTGAACGCGCTCGCCCTCGGCGACGACCTGGGCAGCGCGCTCGGCGCCCGGCCGGCGCGCACCCGGGCGCTCGGCGCGCTAGCGGTGACCCTGCTCTGCGGCGCGGCCACCGCGGCCGCCGGCCCGATCGGGTTCATCGGGCTGACCATCCCGCACGCCGCCCGGCTGCTGGTCGGCCCGGACCAGCGCTGGCTGCTGCCGTACTCGATGCTGCTGGCACCGATCCTGCTGCTCGGCTCGGACATCCTCGGCCGGGTCGTGATCGCGCCGGGCGAACTGCAGGTCGGCGTGGTCACGGCATTCGTCGGCGGGCCGGTCTTCATCGCGCTGTGCCGCCGCCGGAAGCTGGTCACA
Source organism: uncultured Actinomycetota bacterium (assembly GCA_963714145.1). Lineage (GTDB taxonomy): Bacteria > Actinomycetota > Actinomycetes > Mycobacteriales > CADCTP01 > JBBWZH01. The sequence goes on from OY970235.1 coordinate 8,920,390, forward strand.
CCGTGAGCGCAGGTCGGCCGCGGCGGCGCCTGGACCGGCGCGACGCGCCCAGCGCGGCGCGACGGGAAGGCGTCGACTTAGCGGCCGGCCGGAGCGAACCAGGAGACGTAGTGAGTGCAGGTTGGCCGCGGCGGCGCCTGGACCGGCGTGACGCGCCCAGCGCGGCGCGACGGGAAGGCGTCGACTTAGCGGCCGACCGGAGCGAACCAGCAGGCCCTGTGAGCCCGGCTGGGGCCGGCGCCGCCCGGGTGGTGCCCGGGTGGGTGCTGCGCAGCCCGGGTGGCCGGCTGTCGGGGCGGGTGCGGCCGCGGACGCTGGCCGTCGGCGTGGTGCTGGCGGTCGCGCTGCTGGCGACCAGCGCGGTCACGCTGTCCACCGGCGACTACCCGGTGCCGCTCCGGGACCTGATCGGCAGCCTGCTCGGCCACGGCGACCCGGCGTCCGACTTCATCGTGATCACGCTGCGGCTGCCCCGGCTGCTCGCCGGCCTGCTGGTCGGCGCGGCGCTCGGGGTGAGTGGGGCGCTGCTGCAGAGCCTGTCCGGCAACCCGCTGGGCAGCCCGGACATCGTCGGCTTCACCAGCGGCGCGGCCACCGGCGCCCTGGTCGTGATCATCGTGACCGGCGGCGACCTGCGGGCGATCTCGGTCGGCGCGGTGATCGGCGGGGTGGCCGCGGCCGTGCTGGTCTACCTGCTCGCGCTGCGCGGCGGCAGCCCGGGGCTGCGGCTGATTCTGGTCGGCATCGGGGTGAGCGCGATGCTGGTCGCCGCGAACTACTACCTGATCACCCGGGCCAGGCTGGAGACCGCGCTGGCGGCGCAGGTCTGGCTGACCGGCAGCCTGAACGGGCGCGGCTGGGAGCAGGTCCGGCCGGCCCTGGTGGCGGTCGGGGTGCTGCTGCCGGCCGCGCTGGCCTATGGCCGCCGGCTGGCGCTGCTCGAACTCGGCGACGACGCCGCGGCCGCGCTCGGCGTCCCGGTGCGGCGGACCCGGCTGCTGCTGGTGGGGGTGAGCGTCGCGCTGGCCGCGGTCGCCACGGCCGCCGCCGGTCCGATCGTGTTCGTCGCGCTGGCCGCACCGCATCTGGCCCGCCGGCTGGCCCGGTCCGCGGCGCCGACGATCCTGCCGGCGGCCCTGCTGGGCGCGCTGCTGCTGGTCGGCGGCGACCTGCTCACCCAGCGCGCTTTCGGCACCCGGCAGCTTCCGGTCGGCATCACCACCGGCGCGCTCGGTGGCCTCTACCTGGCCTGGCTGCTGGTGCACGAGTGGCGCCGGGGCCGCGGATGACCACCTACCCGCCCGGCCGCCCCGTCCCCGACCCGGCCGCCCCGCCCGACTCGCTGAATCCGCCCGCTCCGCCCACGCCGGCCAAGGCCGCCGCGCCCACCCCGGCTGAGGCCGTCCCGCCCACCCCGGCTGAGGCCGCCCCGGCAACCCCGGCTGGGGCCGCCCCGGCAACCCCGGCCGGGGCCAGCTCGGCCAGCGGCGGTGGGTCGGCGACCAACCGGCTGCGTGCTGAGCGGCTGACGCTCGGGTACGACCGCCGGATCGTCACCACCGACCTGGACGTGCGGATCCCGGACGGGGAGTTCACGGTGATCGTCGGGCCGAACGCGTGCGGCAAGTCGACGTTGCTGCGCGCGCTGGCCCGGATGCTGCGGCCGCGGTCCGGCACGGTGCACCTGGACGGGGTGGCCATCTCGACGTACCCGACGAAGGAGGTGGCCCGGCGGCTCGGGCTGTTGCCGCAGACGCCGGTGGCGCCGGGCGGGATCACCGCCGGGGACCTGGTCGCCCGCGGCCGGTACCCGCACCAGCGGCTGCTGCGGCAGTGGTCCCGGGCGGACGAGGCGGCGGTCGGCGCGGCGATGCGGCTGACCGGGGTGACCGACCTGGCCGACCGGTTCGTGGACGAACTCTCCGGCGGGCAGCGGCAGCGGGTCTGGCTGGCCATGGTGCTGGCCCAGCAGACGCCGATCCTGCTGCTGGACGAGCCGACCACGTTCCTCGACCTGGCGCACCAGGTGGAGGTGCTCGACCTGTGCGCCGACCTGCACGAGCAGGGCCACACGCTGGTTGCCGTGCTGCACGACCTGAACCAGGCCTGCCGGTACGCCAGCCACCTGATCGCGATGAGCCGGGACGGCCGGATCGCGGCCGAGGGCGACCCGACCGCGATCGTCACCCGGGACCTCGTCCAGGACGTGTTCGGTCTGCGCTGCCGGGTGATCAGCGACCCGGAGACCGGCACCCCGCTGATCGTCCCGGCCCGGCGCGGTTGACCCCCGCCGATACGCTGGCGGTCCCGGGGGGCCAGCACGCGTAGAGGAGTCTGATGTCAGCCGTACGGCGCTGGCGCGCGGTCGCCGGCGCGCTCGCCGGGAGCCTGCTGGTGGCCGGCTGCAGCACCGCGGTCGCCGGCCGCGGCGACTACCTGGAAGGCCTCGGCACGGTCACCGCGACGTCCACTGTGGACAGTCCAGAACCAGCCCCGACGGCGCCGACCGGCACCGCTCCGAGGGCCGCGCCGACCGGCGCTCCGAGCGCCGCGCCAGGCACCGTGCCGGCCAGCTTCGGCGGTACCTGGCGCGGCCAGGTCAAGCAGCCGAGCGGCGTGGTCAGCGCCTGGACCGCACAGTTGGTGCTGCCGGTCGGCCGCCAGATCGGCACGTTCACGATCGTCTCGCTCTGCAGCGGGATCGCCAGCGTGGTGTCGGCGAGCCCGTCCCGGCTGGTGCTGCTCGAGGTGATCGCCTCGGATCCGCAGGACCGGTGCGCGGCCTCCGGCACGATCACGCTGCAGCGCACCGCGGCGAACCGGGCCACCCTGCGCTGGGTCGACACCGACCATCCGGACAACACCGCCACCGGCAACCTGAACAAGCTCTGAGCCGCCCTGGCCGGGCCGGGCGGCAGGTCAGGGCCGGCCGGCGGGTTACGCCGGCCGGCCGGAGGCGGTCAGTGCAGGTGCGGCCGGGCCAGGAAGGTGTGCGTGCTGTTGTCGGTGGCGCCCGGCCGCACGCCCTGGTTGGGGATGCTGAACGCGACCGCGGTGCCGTCCGCCGAGATCGCGTCCAGTTGCGCCGACCAGAGGCTCGTCTGCGTCCCGTCCGGGGCCAGGCTGACCCGGACCGTACGCCCGACGACCAGGTCACGCACGAACACGTCCTGAACGCCGTTGGTGTCGCCGGCCACCAGGTTGGTCGCGACGGCGCCGAACGCCACGTACCGGCCGCCCGCCGAGATCAGCGCGCCGGTGCTGCGGCCGTCCGACTCGGCGCCGGCGAGGCCGACGCTGACCCGGCGGGTGTGGCCCCGGCGCAGGTCGCGGACGAACACGTCGGCCACCCCGTTGGTGTCGCCGCTGACCAGATTGGTCGCCGTCGAGGTGAACGCCACGAAGCGGCCGTCGGCGGAGACGGTGGGGCTGAGCTCGATGAAGCCGTTGGTCTCGCTACCGTCGTCGGCGACGTTCACCCGGGTGGTGGTGCCGGTCCGGGTGTCGTGCAGGAAGAGGTCGGTGGCCCCGTTGGTGTCGCCGGCGACCAGGTTGCTGGCGGCGCTGACCATCAGGACGTACCGGCCGGTGGCCGAGAAGCCGACCTCCCCGACCCGCGCGTTCGCCTGGCTGCCGTCGCTGGCGACGCTGACCCGGGTGGTCACGCCGGCCCGCAGGTCGCGGACGAACGCGTCGGTGCTGCCGTTGGTGTCGCCGTCGACCAGGTTGCTGGCGTCGGAGTTGAACGCGGCGAACCGGCCGGTCGCGGACAGGTCCAGGCCGAGGCTGCGGGAGTTCGCGTCGGTCCCGTCGGGGGCGACGCTGACCTTGCTGACCGCGCCGGTCCGCAGGTTCCGCACCCACACGTCGTAGTTGCCCATCGGGAACGGCGACGGGCCGGGGGTGGGCAGCGAGTAGCCGACGAACCGGCCGTCCGCGGACAGCACCGGCAACTGGAACCCGGCCGTGTCGAGCAGGGTCGGGGTGCCGTCGGGGAGGTCGCGCACGGCCAGCCGGCCGGTGACGCCGGATGGCCCGGACGGCACCAGGGTGGTGAACAGCGCCCGCCGCCCGCCGCCCGACAGCCGGGTACCGAAGCCGCTCGTCATCGGGTCGGCGTCGATCTGGGTCACCGAGAGCGACCCGGCCCACCCGGCCGGCCGGCTACCGGGCAACTGCCCCGCCCGGCCGGCCGGCTGGGCGCCGGGTTCGGCCGCGGCGGCCGGCCCGGCGCCGGCGAGCAGGGCCAGCGTGATCAGACCGGCGAATCTACGGGCTAGGTGGCCTCGTGACATGGTCCCCCCTTGTGGACGCGCGGCCCCGTGCCGCGCGGATCAGGGCAGCATCATCGCTGCGACGCGCCGCGGCCAAGTCGGTAAACGAGGCAGGTTCACCCGGTCGCCGACCTTTTTCCGTCGATCAGACCGCCGTGTCACAGGGCTGTCGGGAGCTGCCGATAGCCGTCGCTGTCAGGACGTATACCGCCATTACCGGACCGACCGCCGGCGCCCGGCAGGCGACAAGGATGACACTCAGCGACTGACGCCCGGGCGTCCCAGGAGTGGAACGTGGGCGTAATCAGGTCGTCACAATCCGTTGGTCTACTTTCCCTGGCTCACCGATGGTGAGGCGCGTTCAGGGTTCCGCCGCCGCGGTTGGCGCGGCGATCGCGGCGGATCCGGCCCGAGAGACGCAGGCGGCTCCCGAGCGGCGGTCGGGGTCGTTGTACGGCGGGACAGGAGCCCGGGAGCCAGTCCACGCGGCTGCTCCCGGGTCGCCGCCGTTGCCGGTCCCGGTCAGTCGGCCGACGCGCGGGCCGCCGGGGCAGCCGGGTCGGTGATCAGGTCCAGCACCGCGTCGGTGCCGTGCTCGGCCGGTGGGCCGACGCGGCGGTAGACGTCCGCGGCCGCGGCGTGGAAGCCGGCCGGTAGGTCGCGGGCGGCCAGCGCCGCGGCGATCTCGTCCATCTCCCCGGCCCACCGCCAGCCCTTGCTGTTCGCGCCGCGGGCGGCCCGGTCGGAGCGGGCCGCCAGGTCGGGGCCGGAGCGGGCCCACTCGGCGAGCAGCGCCGGTTCGACCGCCTCGGCCCGGGCCAGCGCGCGCATCGCCAGCAGCAGCGCGGCGCTGCCTTTGGTCCAGCCGGCGTACGCGGCCTTCAGCGCGGACGCGGCGCCGGCCGGGCCGGCCAGTTCGAGCACCTCCAGGCCGGAGCCGTCGAACCCGGCGGCGACCGTCCGCAGTGGACCGCCGGCGAGGTACAGCCTGGTCCCGCCGGGGCTGCCGACCGGACCACCGATGATGCCGCCGTCCACAAAGGACGCACCGGCGCCGGTGACGACCGCGCCGATCCGGCGCGCGGTGGCCGGCGCGACCGCGTTCGCGTCCACGTAGATCCCGCCGAACCGGTGCGCCGCGACCTCGGCGGCGACCGCGCCGGCCGCGTCCGGCGGCACGATGCTCAGCAGCACCTCGACCCGCCCGGCGAGCTCGGCCAGCGAGCCGGCGTCGGCCAGGCCGGCCGCCGCGGCGCGGGCCCGGCTGGCCGCGCTCCGCCCGGCTGAGGCCCAGTACACCTCGTGCCCGCAGGCCGCGGCCGCGGCACCGACCGACGCGCCCATCTGCCCTGGATGCACCACTCCGATCCGCATGCCCGCGATCCTGCCAAGCCACCGGCGATCCAGCTCGCCCGGCCCGGATCGCCCGGCCCGGCGTCGCGGCGGGCCGTACGGTCAGGGCAGCCGGAAGGTGTGCACCGGGCCGAGCTGGCTCAGGTCGAGCGCGCCGCCGCCGATGCCCGGTCCGGACCGGCCGTCCGGGGTGACGGTCTCCACGATGATCGGCGAGGTCGGGTCGTGGCCTTGGGGACCGGGGTGGCAGCAGAACCTGCCCCGCAGCTGGACGACGTACAGCGGCTGGCTGGCTCGCATGTCGGTGGAGAAGCCGCCCAGCCGGTAGAGCCCGCCGGCGGTGCTGCTGACCCACTCGACCGGGCCGGTGACCTGGTTGGGTGCGGTCGCCAGTTGCCGGGCGAGCGCGAGCACCGGAGCCGGCGGGCCGACCTCCGCGCTGGACTGCCCGGTGCCGGTGCCGGTGCCCGCCGGCTGGCTGGCGGTCGCGGGCGTCCGGTCGGTCCCCGGTCGCAGCAGCAGGATCACGGCGAGCAGAGCGGTCACCGCGACCGCGACGCCCGCAGGCAGCAGCCAGTGCCGCGGGCGGCCAGGCGGGCGGTCCGGCTCGGTCACCGGTTCGACATCGACTGTCATGCCGGGTAGACGGGTTGGCCGGCCGGGGCGGTTGCCCGCCGGTGGCCGGGGATACCGGAGTGGAGCATTTACCATCGGCGGGCGGTTCGATACTGTCCGTGACAGAAGGCGGGTTTGCGGCGTACCCCCGACCAACGGAACACGTGTCTGTCAGGTCGATCGCCGCAGCGGGGAACTGGTGCGGCCCGGTCTGGCGGCCGGTCGAGAGGACTCCTCCGAATGCGCCTCACCATCCCTCCACGCCGGGCGACCCAGCCAGGCCGGGCGACCCAGCCACGCCGGACGGCGGCGGGCACCGCGGTGCTGCTGGCCGCCGCGGCGCTGGTCACCACCAGCGGGCCGGCCGCGCAGGCGGCGGCCGGTGTCCAGGTCACCGTGAACGCCCGGGCCGCGCTGGCGACCGTGCCGGCCACCGGGCTCGGCATCAACGACGCGGTCTGGGACCCGGCGCTCGGCAGCACCGCCACGTCCGACCTGCTCGGCGCGGCCGGCGTGCAGATGATGCGGTACCCGGGCGGCTCGTACGGCGACATCTACCACTGGCGGGACAACACCGCGCCCGGTGGGTCGGTCGCGCCGAACACCGACTTCGACACGTTCATGGGCTCGGTGCGCCGGGTCGGCGCGCAGCCGATCATCATCGCCAACTACGGCACCGGCAGCCCGGCCGAGGCGGCCGACTGGGTCCGGTACGCCAACGTGACCAAGGGCTACGGCGCCAGGTACTGGGAGATCGGCAACGAGATCTACGGCAACGGCCACTACGGCGCCAACTGGGAGGCCGACAACCACCCGGCCAAGACCCCGGTGGAGTATGCCGACAACGTGGTCGCCTACGCCGACGCGATGAAGGCGGTCGACCCGTCCGTCAAGATCGGCGCGGTGCTGACCACGCCGGCGAACTGGCCGGACGCCGTACTCGGCGGCGGCGACCAGGCCAACTGGAACCAGACCGTGCTGTCGATCGCCGGCTCGAAGATCGACTTCGTGGTGCTGCACTGGTACCCGCCGCAGAGCAGCGCCGCGGACGTGTTGACCAAGCCGGGCCTGCTGCCGGACACCATCTACCTGATCCGCCAGCAGTTGGCCCGGTACGCCGGCCCGAACGCGGCCCGGCTGGGCATCGCGGTCACCGAGACCAGTAGTTCGGTCGCGCCGAACACCCAGCCCGGCGCGCTGTTCCTGGCCGACGCGTACAGCGGCCTGCTGGAGAACGGCGTGTTCACTGTGGACTGGTGGAATGTCCACAACGGAGCCGGAACGGTGTCCACTGTGGAGGGCCAGACCGACTATGGCGACTGGGGCATGCTGTCGTCGGCGACCTGCTCGGCCGGCGGCTGCGAGCCGGCGCTGAACACGCCGTTCGCGCCTTACTACGCGCTGAGCATGATGTCGACGTTCGCCCGGCCCGGTGACCAGTTCGTCCGGGCCAGCAGCAACCAGCCGCTGGTCAGCGCGCACGCGGTCCGCCGCGGCAACGGCGACCTGGCCGTGCTGTTGGTGAACAAGGATCCGGCCAGCGCGCGCCAGGTCACCCTCGACTACGCCGGCTTCACCCCGGCCGCGACCGCGCCGAAGGTCTACTCGTTCAGCACCGGCGCCACCTCGATCAGCAGCGGTGCGGCCGGCACCTCGACCAGCCAGACGCTGCCGCCGTACTCGCTGACCACCGTGCTGCTGCACCCGGGCGCGCCGGCCGGCGCGTTGCCGGCGACGCCCGGCCAGCCGGCCGCGAGCGCCGTGACCGACCGGTCCGCGACGCTCAGTTGGCCGGCCGTGCCGGGCCTGAGCTACGCCGTCTACCGGCAGACCGGCGCCGGCAGCGAGTTGCTGGCGCAGACTCCGGGCGGCTCGGCCACGGTCCGCGGCCTGAGCCCGGGCACCCGCTACGTGTTCAACGTCGTCGCGGCGGACCCGGCCGGTACCGAATCGTGGGCGTCGGCGCCGCTGGAGGTGACCACCGGCACCCCGCCGAAGAGCTCCTGCGCGGTGCACCTCACCGACGTCAACGACTGGGGCAGCGGGTTCGTCGGCAGCATCGACATCACCAACAAGGGCACCGCCCCGGTCGACGGCTGGACGCTGACCTTCACCTGGGGCAGCAGCCTGCAGCAGCTGGCCGGCGGCTGGAACGGCACCTGGGCGCAGAGCGGCAACACCGTCACCGTCACCAACGCCGACTTCAACGCGACGCTGGCGGCCGGCGGTGGCACCGCGAACGTCGGCTTCGTCGGCAACTACGGCGGGCCGAACGTGCTGCCGCTGGTGTTCAGCCTGAACGGCACGATCTGCACCGCCACCGGATAGTCAGTCCCGGCGCAGGGTGTGGGTGAGGCCGGCCGCGATCGTGGTCGCCAGCAGCCAACCCGTCGAGATCAGGAGGTAGGCCAACCAGCGCTGCCAGCCGGCCGGCTGGAACGCGTCCCCCTGCCCGAAGTCGACGATCGGCAGCAGCAGGTCGAGGCTGTAGACGAGCGGGCTGAACGCGGGCGGGTGATCGGTTCCAGCCGGCGGCTGACGCAGTCCGAACGCGACGGTGCCGAGCAGGAGCAGCACCAGCAGCCAGCCGGCGGCGCGCTGCGGCCGGTAGCCGTAGCCGACGGTGATGTCCTGCAGCCGGCCCCAGGCGCGGGCCGGCCAGGGTCGTGCGGCGTGGTCGCGCCGCTGCCCGGCCAGCAGCACCGTCCGGGCCGCGGTCTCGTCCCCGCCGCGCCGGTAGGTGGCGGCCAGTTGCTGGTACGCGCTGGGCAGGTAGCTGTCCCGGGCCAGCCAGCCCAGCCGGCGTTCGGCGGTCAGCGGCGGGTCCAGCGCGGCGTACTGCAGGGCGTCCAGCCGCAGTTCGGCCGGCCAGTTGCCGGGGTCGTCGTGGATCACGTCGAACCGGGCGTACCGCAGGTCGACGATGCCGTCGATGGCGGCGCCCGCGCGCAGGTCCAGCTCGCGGGCCTGGACGTGCCGGGCGTCGAGCGCGAGCCCGCCGGCATTGGTCAGGGTCGCGCCGCGCAGGCAGAGCGGGCCGGCCACCCGGACGCCGGCCAGCCGCACGCTGCCCTCGGCCGCGAAGCCGTCACAGAGGTCCAGCAGCCCGCCGACGGTCATCCCCATCGCGGCCAGCGCGGCACCGCCCGGGTTGCGCAGCCGGCTGCCGGCCAGGTCGACCGCGCCGGTGACCGCCGCGTCGATCAGGGTCAGCTCACCGTCCACAGTGAACCCCTGGCCGGCCCGCAGGTTCGCCCCGATCCGCAGGCTGAACCCGGTCAGCGCGCGCCCGCCGGGGTGCACCAGCCGGGCGCCGCCGAGGCCGACCATGCCGCCGATCTGCGCGCCGGCCAGCCGCACTTCGCCGAGCACGGTCGCGTCGGTGAGCAGCAGGTCATCGCCGACGGCCAGCCGGTTGGCCAGCAGCGCGGTGCCGTCCGGGTGCTCCAGCCGGGCGGACGTGAGCAGCAGCGCGCCGCCGACGCGCGCCCCGGTCAGCTTGAGCTGGCCGGTGCTGTGCAGCCCGATCAGGCCCAGGTTGCCGTCGACCTCGGTCCGCGCGAGGTCCAGCCCGGGCAGCATCGACCCGGCCAGGTTCAGCCGCCGGACCCGGGCGCCGTACAGGTCCGGCACCTCGGTCAGGTGGCAGTCGGACAGCCGGATCGGCGCGGCCACCTCCGCGTACGCCAACCTGAGCCGGCCGGTGACCAGCGCCCCGTGCAGCCGGATCGACGCGACGTGGCCGGGCTGCGGCGGCACCGCGCCGAGCAGCAGCGCCTGGATCACCTCGGCCCGCACCGTCCGGTGCGGACCCCAGCCGGCCCCGGTCGTGACGTCGTCCGCGGTGGCGTCGCCGCTGCGCAGGTCGACCACCGCGCCACGCGGGAACGCCGCCCACAGCTCCCGTTCCGGCTCGGTCAGGTCGCTGGGAAGCACCCGACCATCGTGCCGGATGGCGCCGCGGGCGGCGCCGGCCGCCCGATCGCGGTGCCCTAAGGGGTTGCGTTGGTGTCGCCGCCACCCGCGTCGCCGCCGCCCGGGGCGCCGGTGTTGCCGGGGTCGCCGGTGGCCGGCGGTGCGGCCGGGTCGGAGGTCGCCGGCGGCGCCGGCGGTGTGGTCGGCGCCGGCTGCTGGGTGCTGGTCGGGGCCGCCCCGCCGCTGGCCGGCGCTGAGCCGGTGGGAGCCGGCGTGGTCGGCGTGGCCTGGCCGTGCCCGCCGAACACCTGCTGCACCGAGGACCGGCCGTCCCCGCCGTGCCCGAACAGGCTGGACAGCGGCCGTCCCATGGCCGCCTCGAGGCCGGTGATGCCGGCCATCGCGAGCGCGAACACGGCCACCGAGGCGCCGGCCAGCAGCAGCCAGCGCGGCCGTCCGCGCTTCGCCTTCACCACCGCGCCCGGGCCGGGCGGCGCGTGCTCGGCCGGCCGGGGCGGTGCCGGCGGGTTCGGCCAGCCGGTCGGCGACTGCCGGTCCGGCCAGCCGGGGTACGTCGGCCCGGGCCGGTCGGCCAGCCCGGTGGCCAGCCGGACCGTCCGGTCCGCGTCCCGCTCGGTGGCGGTCGCGGCGACGGTGGCCGGCGCGGAGGCGCGGTCCGGCAGGACGCGGCCGCGCAGCGTCCGGGTGGTGCGGTGGGCCGAGTGCCGCAGCAGCGAGGTGCTGACCGTGGTCAGCACGCTGGCCACCGCGGCGCCGCTGATCGTGCCGGCCACCCCCAGCGCGGACGAGGCGACCGCGGTGATCAGGGCCGCGCCGGCGCCCACGCCGATCTCGACGGGCTTGAGTTGGAGTCTTGGTTGGTCCTGGTTCGACTGCTGGTCAGTCATTGCCACCCAACGACGGTTCGGTCTGGTCGGCTGCTACGGCTGACTGGTCGGCCGCTACGGCCGGCTGCTACGGCCGGCGTTGCGGGGGTGCGGTCTCGCGCGGGTCCTGGGTGGACTGTCGCCGCCGCGACCACCGGCCGGCCGTCCCTTCGACGGTCCGGTGCCGGCGCGCCACCAGTCGCAGTTGGACGATGCGGGCGCTGCCGAGCAGCGCCACCAGCAACGCCCCGGCCACCGCGGACAGCAACATCGCCACGCCGAGCGGCAGGCGCCCGTCCAGGCCGAAGAAGGAGACCTGCACCTGCCGGCCGTTCTGCAGGATGAAGATCAGCAACAGCAGCAGGACGATCGCGGCGCCGGTCACCGCGACCCAGAGGCCGCCGGTCCGGGTGCGCCGGATCTGGTGCGGCGGCAGCCCGCCGGCGCGGCCACCGGCCGGTTCCGCCCGGTCGGCCGGCACCGGCTCACTCGCCGGGAACACCGGTTCCGGCGCCACCGCGCCCCAGCCGGCATTGCTCGGGCCGGCATTGCTCGGGCCGGCATTGCTCGGGCCGGCGGCCCCGAGGGGTGGACCGCGCTGGTCGGACGTGCCGGGTGGTTCGGTGGTCATGCCCAACCACTACCCCCGACCACTCGCCGGCATGCGGCGCCCGACCCGCCGGAATCGTCGGCGGGTTCAGCCGGTGATGACATCGACGGCGTCGCGGAGCAGGGCGGTGCGGCGGGTCAGCTCGGCCAGGGCGGCGGCGGTCGGCGCGTCCGGGTCGTCGCCGGTGGCCGCGGCGAGCACGCCGAGTTGCTCCTCGACGGCGGCGACGCGGCTGGAGAGCTCGTCGGCCGCGTCCGGGTTGACGATGCCGGGCCAGCCCTCGGTGGCGCCGAGCCGGCGGCGCAGCAGGGTGGTCTGCTCCTGCAACTGCCGGCTCTTGCGGTAGAGCTCGACGAACACCGAGACCTTGGCGCGCAGGATCCACGGGTCGAACGGCTTGGTCAGGTAGTCGACCGCGCCCACCTCGTAGCCGCGGAACGCGTGCTGCGGCTCGTTGTTCAGCGCGGTCAGGAAGATGATCGGGATGTCCCGGGTCTTCTCCCGGCGCTTGATCCGGGCCGCGGTCTCGAAGCCGTCCATACCGGGCATGCTGGCGTCCAGCAGGATGACCGCGAACTCCCGGGTGAGCAGGGCCTTCAGCGCCTCCTCGCCGGACCGGGCGCGGACCAGTTCGTGGTCCAGCGAACTGAGGATCGCCTCCAGCGCGACCAGGTTCTCCGGCCGGTCGTCCACCAGCAGGATGTGCACCTTCTCGGCCGCCTCAGCCGGCTGGCCCGTGCCGCCCACGGTCATGCCCGCCCGCCGCCCGTCCCGTTGCCGGCCGCGCCGCCCGCGCTGGCGCTCGCGCTGCCGGGCACCGCGTCCGGATTGGTCAGCCAGGTGGAGATGACCCGCAGCAGGTGGTCGACGTCGACCGGTTTGGTGACGTAGTCGGACGCGCCGGCGGCCAGGCTCTTCTCCCGGTCGCCGAGCATCGCCTTCGCGGTCAGCGCGATGATCGGCAGCCCGACGTACTCAGGGCGGGCGTGGATCGCGCGCGTGGTCGAGTTGCCGTCCATGCCGGGCATCATGATATCCATCAGGATCAGGTCGGTGGACGGGTCGTCGTCCAGCGCGGCGATCGCCTCCTCGCCGTTCTCGGCGTAGCGGACCAGCATGCCGTGCTGTTCCAGCACCGCGGTCAGCGCGAAGACGTTGCGCACGTCGTCGTCCACGATCAGCACCCGCCGGCCGGTCAGCACCGTGTCGTCCAGTTCCGGACCGCCGTTGTGGTCGCGCAGCCAGGCGTCCGGCCCGCCGCCGGCCGGTTCGGTCACCTCCACCCGGACCGGGTGGGCCACCCGGTCGACCAGCACGTCGGCCCAGCTGTCCGCCCCACTGTCTACACGTGACAGTGCCGGCCAGGTGGGGGCCGCCGGGCTGTACCCGTCGGCTGGGTCGGTCAGCTCGGCCGGTGCCGCGACCGGCAGGAAGAAGGTGAACGTGCTGCCGGCACCGACCCGGCTGGTGGCCTGGATCTCGCCGCCGAGCAGCTGCGCGATCTCCCAGCTGATCGACAGGCCCAACCCGGTGCCGCCGTAGCGCCGGCTGGTGGTGCCGTCCGCCTGCTGGAACGCCTCGAAGATGAGCGGCAGCTTGTCGTCGGCGATGCCGATGCCGGTGTCCCGTACCTCGAACGCCAGCACCTTGCCGCCGCGGCGCAGCGAATCGGCGCGGAGCAGCTCAGTGTCCGCCACTGATATCGCCAACCGCACCTCGCCGCGGTCGGTGAACTTGACCGCGTTGGACAGCAGGTTGCGCAGGATCTGCTGCAGCCGCCGCTCGTCGGTGAAGACCGTCTCCGGCACCCCTTCGGCCAGCGTGACGGCGAGGTGCAGTCCTTTTTCGACAGTCAGCGGCCGGAACGTGGCCTCCACGTAGTCGGTCAGCTCGGACAGCGCGACGTCGGCGCGATGCACGTCCATCTTGCCGGCTTCCACTTTGGACAGATCGAGGATGTCGTCGATCAGCTGCAGCAGGTCGCTGCCGGCCTCGTGGATCACGCTGGCGAACTCGACCTGCTTCACGGTCAGGTTCCCGGTCGGGTTGTCGGCCAGCAGCCGGGCCAGCACCAGCAGGCTGTTCAGCGGCGTGCGCAGCTCGTGCGACATGTTCGCCAGGAACTCGGACTTGTACTTGGACGACAGCGCCAGCTGCTCGGCCCGGTCCTCCAGGGCGCGGCGGGCCTGCTCGATCTCGACGTTCTTCACCTCGATGGCCCGGTTCTGCCGCTGCGACTCGGCCAGCAGCGACTCGGTCCGCGAGTTCGCGATGATCGTGTTCACGATCACCCCGATGGTGTCCACCAGCTGGTCCAGGAAGTCCAGGTGGACGTCGCTGAACTGGCTGAACGAGGCCAGTTCGATCACCGCCAGCACCTGCTCCTCGAACAGCACCGGCACGATCACCACGCTGGACGGCTGCGCGTAGCCGAGCCCGGACGAGATCCGGATGTAGTCCGGCGGCGCCGCCCGGACCAGGATCCGGCTGCGTTCCAGCGCGGCCTGGCCGACCAGCGATTCGCCGACCAGGAACGAGCGCGTCTCCGCCGTCACCCCGTACCCGGCGATCTGCCGCAGCGCGGCGCTGCGCGCGTCCGGCTCGGCCTCGGCCAGGAAGAACGCGCCGTGCAGCGCGCTCACCGCCGGGGCCAGCTCGTTCATGATCAGCTGGGCGACCTCCAGCAGGTCGCGCCGGCCCTGCATCAGGCCGGAGATCCGGGCCAGGTTGGTCTTGAGCCAGTCCTGCTCCTCGTTCGCCCGGGTCGTCTCGCGCAGGTTGAAGATCATCCGGTTGATGTTGTCCTTGAGGTCGGCGACCTCGCCGGACGCGTCCACCGCGATCCGCCGGGTCAGGTCGCCGCGGGTCACCGCGGTGGCCACCTCGGCGATCGCGCGGACCTGCGTGGTCAGGTTGCCGGCCAGCTCGTTCACGCTCTCGGTCAGCCGCTTCCAGGTGCCCGACACGCCTTCCACCTCGGCCTGGCCGCCGAGCCGCCCCTCGCTGCCGACCTCGCGGGCCACCCGGGTCACCTCGGAGGCGAACGCGGACAGCTGGTCGACCATCGTGTTGATGGTCGTCTTCAGCTCCAGGATCTCGCCCCGGGCGTCCACGTCGATCTTCTTGCTCAGGTCGCCGCGGGCCACCGCGGTGGTGACCAGCGCGATGTTCCGCACCTGGCTGGTCAGGTTGTTGGCCATCGAGTTGACGTTGTCGGTGAGGTCCTTCCAGGTGCCGGCCACGTTCGGCACCCGGGCCTGGCCGCCGAGGATGCCCTCGGTGCCCACCTCGCGGGCCACCCGGGTCACCTCGTCACCGAACGCGCGCAGCGTGTCGACCATCGTGTTGATCGTCTGGGCCAGCGCCGCGACCTCGCCCTTGGCCTCCACGGTGATCTTCTGGGACAGGTCGCCGCGGGCCACCGCGGTCGCCACCTGGGCGATCGACCGGACCTGGTTGGTCAGGTTGCGGGCCATGAAGTTGACGTTGTCGGTCAGGTCCTTCCAGGTGCCGGACACGCCGCGGACCAGCGCCTGGCCGCCCAGGTCGCCCTCGGTGCCGACCTCGCGGGCCACCCGGGTCACCTCGTCGGCGAACGCGGAGAGCTGGTCGACCATCGTGTTGATGGTGTTCTTCAGCTCCTGGATCTCGCCGCGCGCGTCCACGGTGATCTTCTGCGACAGGTCACCGAGCGCGACCGCCGTGGTCACCTGGGCGATGTTCCGCACCTGGCCGGTCAGGTTGTTGGCCATGACGTTGACCGACTCGGTGAGGTCCTTCCAGGTACCCGAGACGCCCTTCACGTCCGCCTGGCCGCCGAGCCGGCCCTCGGTGCCGACCTCCCGGGCCACCCGGGTGACCTCGTCGGCGAACGCGGACAGCTGGTCGACCATCGTGTTCACGGTGGCCTTCAGCTGCAGCATCTCGCCGGCCACCTCGACGGTGATCTTCTGCGACAGGTCGCCGCGGGCGACCGCGGTGGTGACCTGGGCGATGTCGCGGACCTGGGCGGTCAGGTTGGCGGCCATCGAGTTGACCGAGTCGGTCAGGTCCTTCCAGCTGCCGGCCACCCCGGGCACCTGGGCCTGGCCGCCGAGCCGGCCCTCGGTGCCGACCTCCCGGGCCACCCGGGTGACCTCGGACGCGAACCCGGACAGCTGGTCGACCATCGTGTTCACGGTGCCCTTGAGCTGCAGCATCTCGCCGGCCACCTCGACGGTGACCTTGCGGGACAGGTCGCCGCGGGCGACCGCGGTGGTGACCTGGGCGATGTCGCGGACCTGGGCGGTCAGGTTGGCGGCCATCGAGTTGACCGAGTCGGTCAGGTCCTTCCAGCTGCCGGCCACCCCGCGGACCCGGGCCTGGCCGCCGAGCTTCCCCTCGGTGCCGACCTCGCGGGCCACCCGGGTCACCTCGGAGGAGAACTGGGCCAGCTGGTCGACCAGGCCGTTCGCGGTCTTCGCCACCCGCAGGTACTCACCGCGCAGCGGCCGGCCGGCCGACCGCGGCTCGATCCGGCGGGACAGGTTGCCGTCCGCGACCGCGGCCAGCACCTGGCCGACCTCGATCGTCGGCCGGGCCAGGTCGTCCACCAGATCGTTCGCCGCGTCGATCGCCGCCGCCCAGGCACCGGCGCCACCGCCCGGCTGCAGCCGCTCGTCCAGGCGGCCCTCCCGGCCGACCACCCGGGAGACCCGGCTGAGCTCGTTGCTGAGGTGCCGGTTGCGCTCCACCACATCGTTGAAGACGGTGGCGATCTCGCCCAGCAGGCCATCGTCCGCGGCGTCCAACCGGACCTTGAAATCCCCGTCCCGGACGGCCGTCAGGGCGGCCAGCAGCCGGCGCAGCGCGGGGTCGGCGGCGACCGTGGTGGGGTCCGCTGCTGCGACCGGCGTGCCATTCGCCGTACGCTGAGCGCGCTTAGGCACCACATCGCTCATCTGGTCGCCTCCCCCAGTCCGCTGGCCACAGCGCGGTCCCGGCCAGTCTGGCACTGGCGGGCACGACCGGGCCGTCGAAACAGCCTTGCTATGCACAACGAGACAAACCAGAGCCCGTGACTGTAGCTACCGATCCGCCGCCCGCGCCGGAAACTTCCCCTCCGGCGCGGTTCGAGCCGGACCCTGGGGCGATCGCGGCAGCCCGCAGGTACGTCCGGCGTCAGCTGCTGGCCTGGGCCACCCCGGACGACCTGGTGGACGACGCGCTGGTGCTGGTCAGCGAGCTGGCCACGAACGCGGTCATGCACGCCGGCACCGCGTTCGAGGTCAATTGCACCCACCTGGGTGACTCGATCCGGCTCGCGGTCCGGGACAGCTACCCCGGCCGCGGCCTGCCCGCCGTGCTCTCCACGCCCGACCCGAGCAAGCCCAGCGGCCGTGGCCTGCTGCTCTGCGCCTCGCTCTCGGCCGCCTGGGGGGTCGAATACACCCCCACCGCGAAGACCGTCTGGTGCCGGCTCGCCCTGCCCGACCACGCGCCGAACCCGGACCACCCGCCGAACTGGGTGCCGCCGCCCGCGTCCGGGCTGGACGACACCCTCGGCGTGGGCCCGGCCGGCGGCGCCGGGGTGGCCGGCGGGGGTGGCTCGGCCGGCGCGGGCGGCCTGGCCGGTGCGGCCGGCCGGGGTGGGCCGGCCGCCGCCGGCGGTCCGCCCGCGGCAGTCGTGTCGGCGTCCGGTTGGGGGGCCGGCGGTACCGCCGCCGACCGCCCGGCCGGGGACGGGATGGGGTGGGCCTCGTTCAGCGAGGCTGATCTCGTCCGGCTGCGGTTCGACGACATGCTGCGCCGGGCCGCGGACCAGGCCTGCGACGCGTTCCGCGGCGACGCGGCGTACCTGCTGCTGGCCGGCGGGGACGGCCTGGATGCCCGGCTGGCCAGCAGCGGGCTGCCCCCGCCGCCGTGGCCGGTGCGCCGGCTCGGGCTGGCCGACCAGCCGGCGTCCGACGCGCTACCGGCCGCCTTCACCGAGCCGGACCCGACCGTGCTGCCGCTGCTCGCCGGCTCCGGGATGCGTTCCGCCGTGGTGGCCCAACTGCTCGCCGAGGGCCGCCCCATCGGCCAGATCTGTGTCGCCGCGGCCCGCACCGGTGCGTTCGGGCCGGACACGGCCGACCGGCTGCAGCGCGGCGCGGACCGGCTCGCGCTCGCCGTGGCGGCCCGCCGGCTGGCCGAGTCGACCCGCCGGCACCGCGACTGGCTGAGCTTCCTGGCCGAGGCCAGCGACCTGCTCGCCGGCACCCTGGAACCGCAGATGACGATCGCGATGCTGGCCCAGCTGGTGGTGCCGCGGCTGGCCACCTGGTGCGCGGTCCGGTCCTACGACGAGCGCGGGTCGACCGGGCTGGACTACGCCTGGCACGCCGACGAGACCGCCATCGACGCGGTCCGCCGGCTGCTGGACGCCGCACCGGCCGAACTGGCCACGGCGGGTGCCGGCTCGATCGACGGCCTGCTCGGCTCGGCCGCCGCGGTGCCGGCCGAGCTGCGCGACGACGTCGCGGTCACCCTCGTGCTGCGCGCCCGCGGCCGGCGGCTCGGCGTCGTGGTGCTCGGCCGGACCGCCACCGACCCGTTCGAGCCGGACACCCTGGGGTTCGCCGAGGAGCTCACCCGCCGGGCCGCGCTCGCCCTGGACAACGCGCTGCTCTACCGGATGCACCGGGCCACCAGCCAGGCGCTGCAGCGCAGCCTGCTGCCGGCGGCGCTGCCCGACGTGCCCGGCCTGGACGTCGGCGTCGCCTACCAGGCCGCCGGCGAGGGCCTGGTGGTCGGCGGCGACTTCTACGACCTGTTCGCCCTCGGCAACGACCGCTGGCGGTTCGCGGTCGGCGACGTCGCCGGCAACGGGCCGGAAGCCGCCGGTGACACCGGCCTGGCCCGGCACACGCTGCGCCTGCTCGGCCGCCAGCTATGCCCGCCGGCCGAGGCGGTCAGCCAGCTGAACCGCGCCATCCTGGACCAGCGCGACGGCACCCGCTTCCTCACGCTGGTCCACGGCGAGATCACCCCGCGCCCGGCCGGCGGCCTGCAGATCGACCTGGTGATCGCCGGCCACCCGCCGCCCTACCTGCTCCGCCCCGGCCACGCCGACCCGGTCGGCACTCCGCAGCCCCTGCTCGGCGTGCTCGACCATGTCCCGTACCGCACCGACACGATCCTGCTCGCCCCCGGCGAGGCCCTGCTCTGCCTCACCGACGGCGTGATCGAACGCCGCCGCAACGGCCGCATCCTCGGCGAGACCGACCTGCACCCGCTGCTGGTGCGGTGCGCCGGCATGTCCGCCGGCGCCATCGCCGCCGCCGTCCAGCGCGCCGTCATCGACTACGCCCCGCAACCACCCCGCGACGACATGGCCGTCCTCGTCCTCCGCGCCCTCCCCACCTCCTAACCCACGAAGGCCCCGGCACCCGCCAGGATCGATAGCATCGATGGTATGACCTGGGGTGTTCCGGAAGACCAGGATGCGTGAGATCCGCGAGGTGGAGCGGGCACGGCGGGCGTTGGCGCTGTGCGTGGCCGATGAGCACACGGCTGACGGTGTCGAGGAGGTGGCGGGCGGATGAGCGATCGCGGTGACTGGCGCGAGTTGCGTGAGCGCCGGATGGCGGAGCCGGGAGCGTCGGAGTCGTACGAGCGGGCCCGGCTCGCGTACGAGCTTGGTCGCGCGGTGCGGGCCCTGCGTGAGGGCAAGGGATGGAGCCAGCGGGAGTTGGCGGCGGCGGCCCGGATGACGCAGCCCGCCGTGGCGCGTTGCGAGGCGGGCGGCACGATGCCGACGCTGCCCGTGCTGGAGCGGCTTGCGGTGGCGTTGGACGTCGAACTCGTCGTCCGGCTCGCCCCCCGGTCGCCGGCCGCCTAGCTGGTGGGTCCCCCGGGCCGCTCAGGCGCGGGGTCGGGGTGAAGTCGGTGGCGGAGCTGTTTGCGGTCGAGTTTGCCGACCGGGGTGAGCGGGATGCTGTCGATGAGGTGGATCTCGCGGGGGTACTTGTAGGCGGCCAGGTGGGTGCGGGTGTGGTCGATGAGGGCGCCCGGGGTGGGGGCGGGCGAGGTGGTGGTGACGAAGGCGACGACCTCCTCGCCGAGGCGGGGGTGCGGGCGGCCGACGACGGCGGCGCCGGTGACGGCGGGGTGCTGCAGCAGGACGTCCTCGACGTCGCGTGGGTAGACGTTGTAGCCGCCGCGGATGATCAGGTCCTTCTTCCGGTCGACCACGGTCAGGTAGCCGTCGGCGTCCAGGCGGCCGATGTCGCCGGTCCGCAGCCAGCCGTCGGTGCCGGCGGGGGATTGCGGGTCGGCCCAGTAGCCGGCCATCACGTTGCGGCCGCGGACCAGGATCTCGCCGTCGTCGCCGGGCGGGACGTCGACGCCGAGGTCGTCGGCGATCCGGACGTCGACGCCGGGCACCGGTAGCCCGACGGTGCCGGGGCGGCGCCGGTCGGGCGGGCTGCCGCTGACGATCCCGCCGGACTCGGTCAGCCCGTACCCCTCCAGCACCAGCGCGGACGGCACCCGGCGCTCGAACTCGGCGGCCAGTGCCGGGGCCAGCGGGGCGGCGCCGGAGAAGACGTGCCGCAGCGCCGACAGGTCGTGCTGCTCCAGCGGCTGGGCCAGCAGCGCGGCCAGCATGGACGGCACCACCGCGGCGACCTGCAGCCGGTGCTCGGCGGCCAGTGCCGGCCAGCTGGCCGGGTCGAACCAACGCTGCAGCACGTTGAACAGCGGCTCGGTCGTGTGCAGCCCGCCGACCGTGACCAGGATCCCGTACGCGTGCGAGAGCGGCAGCGCGGTGATCCCGCGGACGACGCCGGGCACGTAACTGCGCTGCCGGGACGACCAGCCGGCATACCAGAGGTTCGCGTGCGTGAGCGGGACGCCCTTGCTGCGGCCGGTGGTGCCGCCGGTGAACAGCAGCGCGGCCAGGTCGTCCGGGTCGCGGTCGGCGATCCCGCCCGGCGCCGCGGCCTCGAGTGCGGCGTAGTCGACCAGCCGGGGGTCGGCCGGCTGGGGGTCGGCCAGCTGGGGGTCGGCCGGCCGGGGGTCGGCCGGGTCGGGCCCGAGCACGACCAGCGGGATGGTCAGGCCGTCCGCCGCGGCCAGCACCTTGGGCAGCAGGTCGGCGGTGGTGACCACGGCGGCGGCCGAACCGGCCCGCAGCAGGTGGCCGAGTTCGACCGCGGTGACCAGGAAGATCACCGGGGTGACCGCGGCGCCGGCCCGCCAGATCGCGTGGTACGTGATGCTGACCTCCGGGCAGTTGGCCATCAGCACCGCGACCCGGTCGCCCGGGCGGATCCCGATGCCGGCCAGCCCGGAGGCCAGCCGGGTGGCCCGGTCGAACAGCTCGCCCGACCCGTGCACCCGCCCGTCGAACCAGAGCGCCGGGTGGTCGCCGACCCGCTCCCGGGTCAGCGCCCACTGCCGGGACAGCGTCCGCGGCTCGTCCGCTGTCGATTGTGGACGATCCACTGTGGATGGTTCGGTCATCAGGCCGGCAGCCCGGTGGTCCGCTGCCAGAACTGGCAGCGGTGGTCGGCCGCGAACGTGCCGACCGGCCGGACCGAGGTCGGCGCGAGCAGTTGGATCCGGTCGGCCGAACCGCCGGCCGGAACGTACCTCGGCCAGGCCGGCAGGTGCCGCCCGTTCGGGTTGCCGGTGGCGATGAACCGGGTCCAGTAGCCGCTCATCGTGTCGGCCAGCCGCTGCTGCGCCGCGGTCAGCGTCGCGCCGCCGAACAGGTAGGCCAGTTCGGCGGCGTGGAACGCGGCCTGCGGCAGCGCCGGGTCGGTGATGAAGGGCGGGGCGTCCGGGTCGTTGAACTCGTACCCGTACACCGGCTCGTGGCCGCTGTAGAGCAAGTCGTCGGCTCGGGCCCGGCAGGAGAACAGCTGATCGGTCCGCACCGTCGCGTAGGCGATGTTCGGCGTGGCGTACGCCGCGGCCGGGTACTCGGCCAGCACCTGCGCGGCGATCCCGGGGAAGTCGGCTTGGATCCGGGCCGGGTATGACGCCGCGGTCAGCGGGCCGGAGACGAAGTCGATCTGCACCGAGGTGAAGAACCGGTACTCGTCGTGGTTGGTGCCGTTCAGCACCGGCATCCGGTGCGCCCGCCCGGTGGCCCAGGCCGCGGCCGGCGAGATCGGCAGCACCGCCGGGCCGAGCGTCGGGCCCCACCCGGTGGTGCCCTCGGCGGCCAGCAGCGCCGGTACCGGCACCGCCCGCAGGCACGCCGCGGTGGCCGCGCCGGGGCAGCCGACCCTCGCCGCGAAACCCTGCCCGGCGGTGGTCGCGGCGGCGAGCGTCGGCGGCGAGGTCGACCCGCCGGACAGGCAGGACCCGCTCTCGGAGATGGCCCGGACGAACAACCCGGCCGCGGTCGGCGAGGCGAGGTGCGCGCAGGTGTCGGTGGCGCCGGCCGACTCGCCGCCGAGGGTGACCCGGCGCGGGTCGCCGCCGAACCCCCGGATGTTGCGCTGCACCCAGCGCAGCGCGGCCTGCTGGTCGGCCAGCGCGTAGTCGCCCGAGGTCTGATCGGTCGCCTCGGCGGACAGCGCCGGGTGGGCCAGGAAGCCGAGCGCGCCGAGCCGGTAGTTGATGGTGACCACGACGACGTCCCGGCGGGCGAACGGGGTCGCGTCGTAGTCGCTGCCGGCGCCGAAGATGTTGCTGCCGCCGTGCAGCCAGACGAAGACCGGCAGGCCGCGGGCGCCGGCGTTCGGCGGGGTCCAGACGTTCAGGTAGAGGCAGTCCTCGTTGCTGCTGCCGGTCCGGTTGGAGGCGCCGGGCAGCACCGCCACCGGGACCTGCGGGCACGGGCTGGCCGGCCGGGTGGCGTCCCGGACGCCGGTCCACGCCGCCGCTGGCTGCGGGGCCTGCCAGCGCAGCGCGCCGACCGGCGGCGCCGCGTACGGGATGCCCTGGAACAGCCGGGCATCGGCGCCGACCGTGCCGCGGACCGCGCCGTGGTCGGTCAGCACCACCGCGCTGGCCGGCGCCGACGCGGCGGCGTCGATCGGGGTCGGGAGGGCCAGGGCCGCACCGCCCAGCACCAGGGCGATCCGGACGGTACGGCTGGAACGCATCAGCACTCCTCGGTGAGTGAGCGTTCGGACACCCCCCGCGGTCACCGTCCTACCGCCGTTCGTTGGTCCGGTCAAGATGCACTCGGTGTGCAAATACCAGCGTGGTGGTCGGGAAGATCGACATGCCCGGCCCGGTTGTGGCGCATTAGTGTCGGTCGCGGAGCCGGCCCGGAGATGTGGAGACGCGGATGACGGCAGCGACCAAGGGCGTGCAGGTCGGTCAGCAGGCCCCCGAGTTCACCCTGTCGAGCCAGGCCGGCGAGCCGGTCAGCCTGGCCGATTTCCGCGGCAAGCGGGTGGTCGTCCTCTACTTCTACCCGAAGGACAACACCGCCGGCTGCACCGCGGAGGCCTGTGCGTTCCGGGACAGTCACGAGGTCTTCGCCGAGGCCGGCGCCACCGTGCTCGGGGTCAGCTCCGACTCGGTCGACTCGCACGGCGCGTTCGCCGGCAAGCACAAGCTGCCGTTCACGCTGCTCAGCGACCCCGGCGGCAAGGTCCGTGGGCAGTACGGCGTGGCCAGGAAGCTCGGCGTGATCCCGGGCCGGGTGACCTACGTGATCGACCGGGACGGCGTGGTCCGGCACGTGTTCTCGTCGATGACGCACGTCGACCAGCACGTCGGCGAGGCGCTGACCGTCGTCAAGCAGCTGCAATCGGCCGCCAACTAGACCGCCGGCCGGGCCCGCCAGCCGAATCCCGGCCGGGACCGGTCAGGACCGGTCGGGACCGGCCTCCTAGAACCGGTCGACGGCCGTTACCCGGACCGCCGCCATCCCGGTCCGGTCCGATTCGGCCAGGTCGACCTCGGCGCTGATGCCCCAGTCGTGGTCGCCGGCCGGGTCGTCCAGGATCTGCCGTACCTGCCAGCGTCCCGGGCCCTCCTCGATCAGCAGCAGCGCCGGCCCGCGGGCGTCGGCGCCGGTGAGCAGCTCGCCGTGGTCCTCGAAGTACGGCGCGAGGGCCCCGGCCCAGCGGGCCGCGTCCCAGCCCGCGGAGCCGTCCAGCTCGCCCAGCTCGTCGTAGCGGCGGCGGGCGGCCAGCTCGACCCGGCGGAACAGCGCGTTGCGCACCAGCACCCGGAACGCCCGCCGGTTCGCCGTCACCGGCACCACCCGTTCGTCCAGGTCGGACGGTGTCACGGTGGTCACGTCGGACGGATGCTGCAGCGCCTCCCACTCGTCCAGCAGGCTGGAGTCGACCTGCCGGACCAGCTCGCCGAGCCATTCGATCAGGTCGTACAGCTCCTCGGTCTTCGCCTCGGCCGGCACGGTCTGGTGCACCGCCTTGTACGCGCTGGCCAGGTAGCGCAGCACCAGCCCTTCGGAGCGGGCCAGCGCGTAGAAGTTGACGTAGTCGGTGAACGTCATGGCCCGCTCGTACAGGTCGCGGGCGATGGACTTGGGCACCAACTCGTGGTCGGCCACCCAGGGGTGCCCGCGCCGGTAGGCCTCGTACGCGGCCGCCAGCAGCTCCTCCAGTGGCTTCGGGTAGGTGACCGACTCCAGCAGGGTCATCCGTTCCTCGTACTCGATGCCCTCCGCCTTCATCGCGGCGACCGCCTCGCCGCGGGCCTTGAACTGCTGCGCCGACAGGATCTGCCGCGGCTGGTCCAAAGTGGCCTCGATCACCGACAGCGCGTCCAGCGGGTACCCGGGGTCGAGCGGGTCGAGCAGCTCCAGCGCGGCCAGCGCGAACGTGGACAGTGGCTGGTTGAGGGCGAAATCCGCCTGCAGGTCGACGGTCAGCCGGACGACCCGGCCGGTCTCGTCCGGAGTGGACAGTCGCTCGACCACGCCGGCGGCGAGCAGCGAGCGGTAGATCGCGATCGCCTGCCGGATGTGCCGGCGCTGTGCCGGCCGGCTCTCGTGGTTGTCGGTGAGCAGGTGCCGCATCGCGTCCCAGGCGTTGCCCGGGCGGCCGATGACGTTCAGCAGCATCGCGTGGGTGACCGTGAAGCTGGACGTCAGCGGCTCCGGCTCGGCCCCGACCAGCCGTTCGTAGGTCGGCTCGCCCCAGGAGACCATGCCTTCCGGCGGCTTGCGGCGGACCACCTTGCGCCGCTGCTTCGGGTCGTCCCCGGCCTTGGCCAGCGCCTTGTGGTTCTCCACCACGTGCTCCGGGGCCTGCACGACGACGTAGCCGGCGGTGTCGTAGCCGGCCCGCCCGGCGCGGCCGGCGATCTGGTGGAACTCCCGGGCGGACAGCAGCCGGGCCCGCACACCGTCGTATTTGGACAGTGCGGTGAGCAGTACGGTGCGGATCGGCACGTTCACCCCGACGCCCAGCGTGTCGGTGCCGCAGACCACCTTGAGCAGCCCGGCCTGGGCCAGCCGCTCCACCAGCCGGCGGTACTTCGGCAGCATCCCGGCGTGGTGCACGCCGATCCCGTGCCGGACGAACCGGCTCAGGCTGCGGCCGAAGCTGGTGCTGAACCG
The DNA here is from genome assembly GCA_963714145.1 of uncultured Actinomycetota bacterium. Taxonomy (GTDB): domain Bacteria; phylum Actinomycetota; class Actinomycetes; order Mycobacteriales; family CADCTP01; genus JBBWZH01. The sequence goes on from OY970235.1 coordinate 8,945,563, forward strand.
GAACCCACCGATCAGGTCGGCGATCGCGTCCTTCTCCGGCCGGCTGCACACGTTGATGCTCATCAGCGAGCCGGCCCGCTCCACCGCCGCGGCCTGGGTGAAGTGCACGACGTACACCGGCGCCTGTCCGGTGGCGAGCAGTTCCTCCAGGGTCTCGTGCATCGGGGTGAGCCGGAACGAGTAGTACAGCGGCACCGGGCGTACCGCCGAGCGGACCGTGCTGGTCGGCCGGCCGGTGCGCCGGGTCAGGTCCTTCTCGAAGAACGAGACGTCGCCGAGGGTGGCCGACATCAGCAGGAACTGCGCCCGGGGCAGTTCCAGCAGCGGCACCTGCCAGGCCCAGCCGCGGTCCGGGTCGGCGTAGAAGTGGAACTCGTCCATCACCACCTGGTCGACCTCGGCCGCCGCCCCGTCCCGCAGCGCGATGTTGGCCAGCACCTCGGCCGTGCAGCAGATGATCGGCGCGGCCGCGTTGACGCTCGCGTCGCCGGTCATCATCCCGACGTTGGCCCGTCCGAACGTCTCGCAGAGGTCGAAGAACTTCTCCGACACCAGCGCCTTGATCGGCGCGGTGTAGAAGCTGCGCTGGCCGGCGGCCAGTGCGGCGAAGTGCGCGCCGGCCGCGACCAGGCTCTTGCCCGACCCGGTCGGCGTGCTGAGGATGACGTTCGAGCCGGAGACGATCTCGATGAGCGCGTCCTCCTGCGCCGGGTACAGCGGCAGGCCGCGCTCGGCCGCCCAGCCGGCGAACGCGTCGAACAGGGCATCCGGCTCAGCGGCGGCGGGCAGCCGTTCCAGCAGGCTCACAACACCCCATCCTGCCCGCAGCGCCATCGGCATGCTGCGGGCAGCCCACCCTCCCGGCTCGGCCGCCGGCTGTCGAGCCGGCCGGGCGGGGGCGTTCGGGCGCCCCGTTCAGCCGGATCGGCGCCGATCCGGCCGCCGGCCGGGTACCGGGCGGCCGCCGGGGGAGCGGGTCAGAACGGGTCCGTGTCGACGGTGGCGCGGACGGTCGTCCGGCCCCAGCGGTCCCGGACGAAGCCGTCGTCGACGCCGTTCGAGTCCGCGCTGACCAGGTTGGATCCGGCCGAGGTGAACGCCACGAACCGGCCGTCGGCGCTGATCGAGGCGGCGGTCGAGTCGCCGTTCGGCTGGGTGTCGCCGGCGCCCAGGCTCACCCGGTAGGTCAGGCCGAACCGGATGTCCCGGACGAAGACGTCGCTGCGGGCGTTGGTGTCGCCGCTGACCAGGTTGGACGCGGCCGAGGTGAAGGCGACGTAACGGCCGTCCGCGCTCACCGCGGGGCCGGCCGAGTAGCTGTTGCCCTGGCCGCTGGCGCTGTTCAGGCTGATCCGGTTGGTGATGCCGTAGCGCAGGTCCCGGACGAACACGTCGGTGCTGAGGTTGCTGTCGCCGGCGACCAGATTGCCGGCCATCGAGTCGTAGGCCACGTACCGGCCGTCGGCGCTGATCGCCACGTCGAACGAGGCGCCGTCGGCCTGCAGCCCGGCGGTGGACATGCTGACCCGGTTGGTGGTGCCGTAGCTGAGGTCACGGACGAACACGTCGGGCAGGTCGTTGGTGTCGCCGGGCACCAGGTTGCCGGCGCCCGAGATGAACGCGACGTACCGGCCGTCGGCGCTGATCGCCGGCTGGTGCGAGTTGCCGTCGCCCTGCCCGGCCGCGCCGACGCTGATCCGCCGGATGGTGCCGGCGGTGCTGACGAAGATGTCCGACGCGTCGTTGGTGTCGCCGGGCACCAGGTTGGTCGCGCTGGACTCGAAGGCGACCACCGCGCCGTCCGCGCTGAGCGCCGGGTTGAACGAGTGGCCGTCCGGCGGCGCGCCGGCGGGGCCGACGCTGACCTGCCGGCTGGCGTGCGTGGCCAGGTCGTACCGCAGCACGTCGAACCGCGGCACGTCGGTGTACTGGGCGAACGCGACGTACCGGCCGTCGGAGCTGACCGTGCTGAACGGGTGCACGCCGCTGCCCGGAGCGGCGGTGCCGGCGCCGGAGTTCTGCCCGCGGCTGACCCGCTGGGTGGTGCCACGGGCCAGGTCGCGCGCGAACACCACGTAGTACGAGGCACCCTGCGGTGCGCCGAGGTTCTCGGAGAAGGTCACGATGCTGCCGGACGCGCTGATCGACGAGGTGCGGGCCGGGTACCGGGCCTGGTTGCCGGGCGCCGCACCGCGACTGGTCGGTCCACTGTGGACGGCAGGGTGGCCGACGGGCAGCGGGGCGGCCGGGAGGCCGGCGGCAACCAGCCCGGCGAGCGGCAATACGGACAACAGCGAGCGGTACCAACTGACCCTTGCCATGGCTGGCCCCCATGATCTCCCGACGGTCTTATCGGCCGCACACCTTACTACTACTCTCCGTAGCAATTGACTACACTGAGTAATCTTATCTTGGCGACCTGGTCACGGGGTGGCCAGCGCCTCGGTCGGGGCGAGCCGGGCCGCCCGGACCGCCGGGTAGAGCCCGGCCAGCCCGCCGATCACCACCGTGGCCAGCACCCCGCCGGCCAGCACCCAGGGTGGGACCACCGCGGGCCAGCCCTGGTAGCCGGCGTAGCCGACGGTCACCGAGGCGCCGAGCAGCGCCCCACCGACCCCGCCCAGGCCGGACAGCAGCAGCGACTCGGTCAGGAACTGGGTGCGGACCTGGCCCCGGGTGGCGCCGAGCGACCGGCGCAGCCCGATCTCGGCCCGCCGCTCCAGCACCGAGATCACCATCGTGTTGGCCACCCCGACCCCGCCGACCAGCAGCGCGACCGCGCCCAGCCCGAGCAGCAGGCCGGTGAACGCCCGGCTCGCCGCCTGCCGGGCGGCCAGCGCGTCGGACGGCCGGGACACGTTCACCTCGTTCGGCGCCGCCGGGTTCGCCGTGGCGGCCAGCACCTCCCGGACCGCCGGCACCTGCTCATCCACCGACCGGGTGTAGATCGTGGTCGGGTGCCCGTCGAAGTCGAGGTACGCCCGGGCCGCCGGCCAGCCGATCAGCGCGGCCGAGTCCAGCTCCGGGGCCAGCGCCGCCGGTTCCAGGACGCCGAGCACGGTGAACAACCGGCCGCCGACCAGCACCTGGGCGGCCGGGCTGGCCGCGGTGAAGCCCAGCCGGTCGGCCGCCGCGGCACCGAGCACCACGGCCGGGTAGCGCTCGGTGGCCCCGTTCAGCCAGGCCCCGTCCCGCAACCGGCCGCCGACCGTGTCCAGCAGGTCGAGCCGGGCGGCGTAGGTGGCTATCCCACCGGTCTGCGCCGCCGGGATCCGGTCGGACCGGTACACCTTCGCGTCCGTGACCCGGCCGGTCGCCGACACCGTGGTGACCGGCGCGATCCGGCCGATCATCGCCTCCGACTCGGCCGGCAGGGTCGCGTTCGCGCCGAGCAGCGTCTGGCCGGGGGAGACGGTCAGCAGGTTGGTGCCCAGCGCCGCCAGGGTCCGGTCCAGGTCGGCCTGGGACGAGGCGGAGAGCCCGACCACCGCGACCATCGCCGCGATGCCGATCGCGATGCCCAGCGCGGACAGGAACGCCCGGACCGGACGGGTCCGCAGCCCGACCGCGCCGACCCGCAGCAGGTCCCCGGGTCGCAGCCGGGCCCGGCCCAGCCGGGCCGGACCAGCCAGCACGCTCATGAGCCGGCCTCGGCCGGGCCGACGCCGAGTGGTTCGGTCGGGCCGGCGCCGACTGGTTCGGGCGGCGCGGTGCCGGGTGGTTCGGGCGGGGCGGTGCCGGGTGGTTCGGGCGGGGCGGTGCCGGGTGGTTCGGGCGGGGCGGTGCCGGGTGGTTCGGGCGGGGCGGTGCCGGGTGGTTCGGGCGGGGCGGTGCCGGGTGGTTCGGCCGGGGCGGCGGCGGGTGGTTCGCCCGGTGCGGTGCCGCGGGCGGTGTCGGCGACGATGCCACCGTCGCGCATCCAGACCTGGCGCGGCAGCCCGGCGGCGATCTCCCGGTCGTGCGTGATGACCACCACGGTGGTGCCGGCCCGGTTCAGGTCCCGCAGCAGCGACATCACGCCGGCCCCGGCGGCCGAGTCCAGGTTGCCGGTCGGCTCGTCGGCGAGCAGCAGCGCCGGCTCGCCGACCACCGCCCGGGCGATCGCCACCCGCTGCCGCTCGCCGCCGGACAGCTCGTGCGGCCGGTGCCCGAGCCGGTGGCCGAGCCCGACCCGGTGCAGCGCGGTGGCCGCGCGGCGCCGCCGGTCCCGGGCCGGGACGCCGGCGTACAGCAGCCCGTCGGCCACGTTGTCCACCGCCGACACCCCGCCGGCCAGGTGGAACTGCTGGAACACGAACCCGATCGTGCGGGCCCGCAGCGCGGACAGCTGCCGGTCGGCCAGCCGGGCGACGTCGTGACCGGCGATCCGGACCGTGCCCGTGCTGGCCCGGTCCAGCGTGCCGAGCACGTGCAGCATGGTCGACTTGCCCGAGCCGGACGGCCCGACGATCGCGACCAGCTCGCCCGCCCCGACCACCAGCGACACCCCGGCGAGCGCGGTGACCCCGCCCGGGTAGACCCGGCCGACGCCGGTCAGCTCGATCATCGCGGCATCCCGACCGCGGTGCCGGCGGTCAGCCCGGCGCCGCTGATCTCGACCCGGCCGTCGGCGAACAGCCCGGTGCGCACCGGCAGGTACCGGGTGGTCGGGCCGGTCACCACGGCCACCCCGTAGCCGCCCTCGGCCAGCGCGACCAGCGCGGCCACCGGGACCGTCAGCACGTCCACCCGCCGGGCGGCGGTGAACGTGACCTTGACCGCGGCCCGGTCCAGCCCGCGCACCGCCTTCTGGTCGGCCAGCGCCACCTGCGCCTCGATCCGGGTGGTCGGGTCGCTGTTCTGGCCCTCGCCCGGTTCGATCACGGTGTCCACTTCGGTCACGGTGCCGGCGACCGACCGCCCGTCCGGCAGCCGGACACCGACCTTGGCGCCGCGCTTGGCCAGCCGCTGGTCGGCCAGGTCCAGCGTGGCCAGGACGGTGCGGGCGGTGCCGGTGTACTTCAGCACCGGCCCGGGCGCGGCCGGCTCGCCGACTGCCACCGCAAGGCTGTCCACCCGGGCCGCGGCCGGGGTGAACAGCACCCGGCCCAGCTCCACCGTGCCGGTCTCGGGCAGGCCCAGATCCTGCTGCCAGTCCCGTACCGCGTCGGCGGTGTCCGATGTGTACTGATCGTCGACGGTGAAGCCGGGGTAGCCCAGCGCGTGCAGGTTCTGCTCCAGTTGCCGGACGTCGGTGCCCTCGGCGCCGGGCGCCAGCGGCCGGAACGCCGGCACCGCGCCGTACATCAGCACCACCGGCAGGTTGTCCACTGTGTACAGCCGGTGGCCGCGGGCCACCACCGTGCCGGTTTCCGGCAGCCAGGTGACCGTGCCGGGCAGCCGGTTCACCGCCGGGTTCGGCACCCCGTAGCCGAGATCGCCGTCAACGGCCTCGGTGTCCACCAGGGTCTGCCGGGTGACCGGCGCGGTCGGCGGCGGCGGCTCGGCCGCCGCGCCGGCATCGCTGCCGCGCCGGCCGAACCCGTCGGTGACCACCAGCGTGCCGGCCACCGCCGCGGTCAGCAGCACCGCGGCGCCGGCCAGTACTCCGCGCCGCATCACGGCGTCCGGGGCGCTCGGCCGGGCCGGAACTCCTTCTCGCACTTGGCTTGTGCGGTCTGGAAGTCCGGGTCGCCACCGACCGACGCGTCGATCCTGATCGGGCCGCCGGGCTGCGGGTCGGGGAAGTTCGGCACGCCGTTGTCCCGCATGCACTGGGCGAACCGGCGCATGTTCTCCTGCCCGGCCGGATCCACCGTGCCGCCGGCGCCGATCGGGGAGAACTCCTTGCAGGCGGCCAACGCGGCGTCCGCTTTGGACAGATCGACGCCCGGGCCGCCGATCCGGACGTTGCCGCCGTCGCTGACGTCCGGGTCAGGCATGTCGACGCCGTGCTCGCGCATGCACTGGGCGAATTTCAGTGCCTTCTGCTGCGGGCTGAGGCTGGCCGCCGAGGTGGTGGGTGCGCCGCTGCCGGGGCCGCCGGCCGAGGCGACCGAGGGGGATTCACCGGTCGCACCGCAGCCGGCCAGCGCCAGCGCGAGCAACAGCGGCGCGGCGGCCAGCAGCCCGCGGGCCTGTCCAGTCATGATCTTTCTCCGCTCCCGGGCCGCCGGTCGCCGCCCGTCGGCAGCGATTCCAGGCCGGCCGCGGTTTCGCCGCGGTTTCCGCCCGGGCCGGCCGCGGCCGCCCCGGTGGCACCCCGGGAGCGGCACACCGGGAGGAAACCGCGGCCGGGTGAGGATGGGCGGATGCGCGTGCTGGTGGTGGAGGACGAGCCGTTGCTGGCGGCGGCGATCGCCGAGTGGCTGCGGGGTGAGGCGCACGCCGTGGACGTGGTGCTGGCCGGCGACACCGCGCTGGACCGGCTCGGCGTGCACGACTACGACGTGGTCGTGCTGGACCGCGACCTGCCCGCGGTGCCCGGCGACGAGGTCTGCCGCACGCTGGTCGCGGCGAACCGGGACACCCGGGTGCTGATGCTCACCGCCGCGGCCGAGATCGGCGACCGGGTGGCCGGGCTGTCGCTGGGCGCGGACGACTACCTGTCCAAGCCGTTCGCGTTCGCCGAGCTGGCCGCCCGGGTGGCGGCGCTGGGCCGGCGGTCCCGCCCGGCCAGCCCGCCGCTGCTGCACCGGGCCGGCATCAGCCTCGACCCGGCGGCGCACCGGGTGGTCCGGGACGGTCGCGAGATCACCCTGCCCCGCAAGGAGTTCGCGGTGCTGGCCGAGCTGCTGCGGGCCGACGGCGCGGTGGTCTCGGCCGAGCAGCTGCTGGAGAAGGCCTGGGACGAGCACGCCGACCCGTTCACCACCGCGGTAAGGATCACCATCTTGAAGCTGCGCCGCAAGCTCGGCGACCCGCCGGTGGTGGAGACGATCACCGGCGTCGGGTACCGGATCGGTGGCGAGCCCGGGTGACGGCGCTCCCGCTGCGGCTGCCCAGGCTGCGTCGGCCGGCCCGGCTGTCCATCCGGGTCCGGCTCACGCTGGTGTACGGCGGGCTGTTCGCGCTCGCCGGCATCGTGTTGCTGGGGGTCACCTACCTGCTGATGCGGACCCGGCTGCCGGTCACGTTCCAGCTGCCGACGCTGCCCGGCGACGCGGGCAAGCGGGCCGTGTTCTACACGTCCGACCGGCACCTGATCCCGGACGCGAGCAATCCGGACGTCGTGTTCTACCTGGACAGCCAGGCCGCCCGCATCCGGCACACCGCGCTCACCTCGCTGCTCACCCAGGGCGGCATCGCGCTGGCCCTGGTCGCCGCGGTCGCGGTCGGGCTGGGCTGGCTGCTGGCCGGCCGGATGACCGCGCCGATCCAGCGGGTCACCGAGACGGCGCGGCGGATCGCGGCCGCCCCGGCGGCCGACCGCGGCCTGCACGAGCGGATCGCCCTCGGCGGCCCCCGGGACGAGTTGCGCGAACTGGCCGACACGTTCGACGCGATGCTGGCCCGGCTGGACCACGCCTTCGACGGCCAGCGCCGGTTCGTCGCCAACGCCTCGCACGAGCTGCGGACGCCGCTGACCCTGAACCGGGCGCTGCTGGAGCTCGCCGCGCACCGCCGCACCGCCTCGCCGGACGTTCAGGAGCTGGCCGAGACGCTGCTGCAGGTCAACGCCCGGCACGAGCGGCTGATCAACGGCCTGCTGCTGCTGGCGCGGTCCGAGCAGGAGATCACCGAGCGGTCGCCGGTGGACCTGGCCGAGGTGGCCGGACACGTGCTGGCCCAGGCCGCCGAACGGGCGGACGCGGCCGGTGTGCGGGTCCGCAGCGAGTTGGCCGCCGCGCCGGTGCGGGGCGATCCGGTGCTGCTGGAGCGGGTGGTGCAGAACCTGGTCGACAACGCGATCCGGTACAACGAGCCGGCCGGCTGGATCCGGGTGCGGACCGCCGCCGGGCCGGCCGGCCCGACCACGGTGACGGTCAGCAACACCGGTCCGGTCATCCCCACCTACGACATCCCGGACCTGTTCGAACCGTTCCGCCGGCTCGGCGCCGACCGCTCCGCCGCCGCCCCGGGCGCCGGCCTCGGCCTGTCGATCGTCCGCTCGATCGCCCGCGCCCACCGGGGCGAGGTGGCCGCCGAAGCCCGCGCCGGCGGCGGCCTGGTGCTGACCGTCACCCTGCCCGCCGCCGACCCGACCGGCTGACCCGCTCGCGGCCGCCGGCCGGCCGGCGGCTGACCGGACCCGGCGGGGTCAGGGCTGGAAGCGGTAGCCCATCCCGGGTTCGGTGAGCAGGTGCCGGGGCCGGCTCGGGTCCGGCTCCAGCTTGCGCCGCAGCTTGTTCACGTACAGCCGCAGCGAGGACGTGTCGTCGGTGTAGGCCGGCCCCCATACCTCGGTGATCAGCTGGCGCTGGCTGACCAGCTTGCCCGGATGCCGGACCAGCGCGGCCAGCAACCGCCACTCGGTCGGCGTCAGGTGCAGCTCACCCGGCGCCACCGGACCGTCCGGAGTGGACGCCGAACCGTCCGGAGTGGACGGCTGGCCGTCCGGAGTGGACGGCGGGATCGGGCGGACCCGCTTGGCGGCCAGTTCCACCCGGTAGCCGCCGATGTCCACAGTGGCCGATCCGTCTTCGGTGGTGGCGCTGCGCCGGGTCACCGCGCGGATCCGGGCCAACAGTTCGTCCACCCCGAACGGCTTGGTCACGTAGTCGTCGGCGCCGGCGTCCAGCGCGGCCACCTTGTCGCCGCCGGAGGTCCGGCCGGACAGCACGATGATCGGGACGCTGCTCCAGCTGCGTAGCCCTTCGATGACGGTGACCCCGTCCAGGTCGGGCAGGCCCAGGTCGAGCACGATCAGGTCCGGGTGGGCGGCCGCCGCCTCGGCCAGCGCCCGCTGCCCGGTGGCCGCCGTGCAGACCTCGTAGCCGCGGGCGTGCAGGGTGATCCGCATCGCCCGCAGCAGCTGCGGTTCGTCCTCGACCACCAGCACCTTCACGCCCACTCCCGCCCACCGGTCCGCTCCAGACGTTAGCCCGGGCGGCCGGTCGGGTCAGGTCGCGGGCAGCGGGCCGGGGCCGAGCGGGCCCGGGCCGAGCGGGTTGGGGGCCGGCCCGGGAACCGGGACCGGCGGTGGGTCCGGGGTGGGCGCCGGCGGGGCCGGGTCCGGGGTCGGTACCGGCGGCACCGGATCGGGCAGCGGGGCCGGCGGGACCGGGTCCGGCGCGGGGGCCGGCGGCACCGGGTCCGGCGCCGGGCCGGGCGGCGTCGGGTCCGGCCGCGGCGTCGGCGGCTCGGGATCGACCGGTGGGATGACGTCGGTAGGCGCGGTCATCGGGGCCTCCAGCAAGCGAGCCATGCCGACCGGCTTACCCAGCGATCAGCTGCCGGAACCGCCGACCGCGCCCGGCCCGGCCGCCCCGACCGGCCCGGCCGGGGTCGCTACCGCCGCCGCGGCCGCCGCCTCCCGCGCGGCCTCGTCCTCGGCCCGCCGGACCGACTCCACGATCTCCGCCTCGGCGGCCACCCGGCCCACCCAGGTGGCACCCTCGACCGACTTGCCGGGCTCCAGTTCCTTGTAGACCCCGAAGAAGTGCTGGATCTCCAGGCGCTCGTACTCGGGCAGGTGGTGGATGTCCCGCAGGTGCTCCATCCGCGGGTCGGCGGCCGGGACGCACAGCACCTTGTCGTCGCCGCCCTTCTCGTCCCGCATCCGGTACATGCCGATGGCCCGGCACCGGATCAGGCAGCCGGGGAACGTCGGTTCCCGCACCAGGACGAGCGCGTCCAGCGGGTCGCTGTCCTCACCGAGGGTGCCCTCGATGAAGCCGTAGTCGGCCGGATACTGGGTCGCGGTGAACAAGGTGCGGTCCAACCGGATCCGGCCCAGCCGGTGGTCGTACTCGTATTTGTTGCGCTGACCCTTCGGAATCTCGATCGTGACGTCGAACTCCACCACCGGCTCCTGTCCCCTATGACCCGTACGGCAGATTAGTCTTCCCTGGTGCTGACGCGGTCCGGTGGTCCACAGGCGCCGCGCCCGCGGGTACCACCGAGCCTGCCACTCCCACCCCTCCCGACGGACCGGCGGACCGCGTGATGGCGAACACCACACAGGACCACCCCACCTCCGACCCCACTCCGGCGCCCCGCGGGGCCGAGCTCGCCGTCCCGGGCCGGGCGCTCCCGGCCGGGCCGGGCCCGGACGAGGCGGGCCCGGACGAGGCGCCGCCGGACCGCCGGCCGGTGCCGAGCCGGTCGCGGACGATCGGCCCGCCGGCCGGGCCGGTCGCGGACCGCTGGCTGCGCCGCGGCATGGCCGGGGTCGGCGTGGCGATCGTGGTGGCGGCGGCCGGCGGCAGCGTGCTCAGCTCCGGCGACGACGGCCCGGCCGACCAGCCGGACGTGGCGGCCAGCCAGGCGTCGGTCGCGCCGATCCCGACCGACCCGGAGCCGACCGCGCCGGCCCCGGTGCTGGCCGACGATCTCGGCTCGGCGCCGGCGCCGAGCGCGGCCGGCGTGGCCAGGGCGCTGTCCGGGCGGCTGACCGACCCGCGGCTCGGCGCCCGGGTCAGCGCGCAGGTCGTCGACGTCACCACCGGCCAGGTGCTGTACGACCACGGCGGCGCCCAGCTGGCCATCCCGGCGTCCACCGCGAAGCTGATGACCGCGGCGGCGCTGCTGGCCGTGCAGCGGCCGGACGACCGGTTCACCACCCGGGTCATGGCCGGCGCGAAGCCCGGTGAGGTGGTGCTGGTCGGCGGCGGCGACCCGACGCTGTCCGCCGCCGGTCCGGGCCGGCCGACCTCGTTCGAGGGCGCGGCCCGGCTGTCCGACCTGGCCGCGCTGGTGCACAAGGCCAACCCGGGCCGGATCACCAGGGTGCTGGTGGACACCCGCCGGTACACCGGCCCGCGGATCGGCACCGGCTGGGATCCGGGCGACGTGGCCGGCGGCTACGTCGCCCCGATCACCGCGCTGATGGCCGACGTGGGCCGCACCGACCCGGCCAACACCGAGGAGCAGGCCGACCGTTCCACCACCCCGGAGCTGGCCGCCGGCCGGGCGTTCGCGGCCAGCCTGGGCCTCGGCCCGGAGGCCGTGGTCGCCGGCAACGCGCGGCGCGGCGCGCCGGTGCTGGCCACCGTCCGGTCGGCGCCGATGGCCCGGCTGGTCGAGCAGATGCTGCTCGAGTCGGACAACGTGCTGGCCGAGACGCTGGCCCGGCAGGTGGCGGTGGCCGAGAAGCTGCCGCCCAGCTTCGCCGGCGCGGCCGAGGCGGTCCGCCGGGTGCTGACCCGGCTCGGGGTGCCGACCGCCGGGATGCGGATGATGGACGGCAGCGGGCTCTCCCCGCAGGACCAGGTCTCCCCGGCGACGCTGGTCGGGCTGCTGCGGGTGGTCGCCTCGGTGGAGCACCCGGCGCTGCACACGCTGGTGCCGGGCCTGCCGGTGGGCGGCTACGACGGCACCCTGGACGAGCGGTACGCCAGCGGTCCGGCCGCGGTCGCGGCCGGCTCGGTCCGGGCCAAGACCGGAACCCTGAACGGGGTCAGCTCGCTGGCCGGCATCGTCGCCGGCAAGGACGGCCGGCTGCTGGTGTTCGCCTTCCTGGCCGACCAGGTCGAGAGCATCCGGCCGGCCGAGGACGCGCTGGACGCCGCCGCGGCCGCGCTGGCCGGCTGCGGCTGCCGCTGAGCACCCGGGCGGCGGCCGGTGCGCCATCGCCGGCCGCCCGGGCCTGGCCGGCGGGCGTACGGTGGCGGCATGAGCGAGCTTGCGAGCGAATCACGGGCACCGGGCGCTTGGAGTCTCGTGTTGGGTCCGCGCGCCGGCCAAGGTGCGGCGCCCGCTGTACCCGGCGCGGCCACCGGGGCGGAGCCGGCATGAGCGCACCGGCCGGAATGGTCGACTGGGATCTCGCGGTCGCGACGGCGACGCGGTTGCTGTCCGCCGGCCCTGAAGTCAGCCGGAGCGAGGCCGACGCGGCCGTCGGGTCGTTGCGCCAGCTCACCGACGTGGCCGTCGACCACGTGCAGGAGATCACCCGGCTGGAGGCGACCGGCCCGGTGCCGCCGACCCGGGTGGTCGACCGGCCGGCCTGGGTGCGGGTGAACGCCGACAGCATGGCCACCTTGCTGACCCCCGTGGTGGCGAAGCTGGAGCAGCGCCGGCCGCACCCGCCGGGCCGGATCGGCCAGGCGATCGGCCCGCGGGCGACCGGATTACAGGCCGGCGGGGTGCTGGCGTTCATGGCCGGCAAGGTGCTCGGCCAGTTCGAGTTCTTCTCCCGGGAGGGTGGCCAACTGCTGCTGGTCGCGCCGAACGTGGTGGAGGCGGAGCGGAGCCTGGGCGTCGACCCGCGCGACTTCCGGCTCTGGGTCTGCCTGCACGAGGTCACCCACCGGCTGCAGTTCACCGCGGTCCCGTGGCTGCGCGGGCACCTCGTCGATGAGATCAACGCCCTGGTCGACGCCACCGACCTGGATCCGGAGGCGCTGCGCGAGCGGCTGGCCACCGTGGCCCGCGAGCTGGGCCGGGTGGTCCGGGGCGAGCGGGAGCAGTCCGACGGCATCCTCGGGCTGGTGCAGAGCCCGGCGCAGCGTGAGGTGATCAACCGGCTGACCGCGTTCATGAGCCTGGTCGAGGGGCACGCCGAGTGGGTGATGAACGCGGTCGGCACCGATGTGGTGCCCACGCTGCCCACCATCCGCGACCGGTTCGGCCGCCGCCGCCAGGGCGCCGGCCCGCTGGACCGGCTGCTGCGCCGGCTGCTCGGCCTGGACGTCAAGCTGCGCCAGTACGCCGACGGCAGCAAGTTCGTCCGCGCCGTGGTCGATTCGGTCGGCGTGGACGCATTCAACGCGGTGTGGTCGTCCGCGCAGACGCTGCCGCGCCGGGCCGAGCTCGCCGCGCCGATGGACTGGGTGGAGCGGGTGCACGGCTTCCGTCCGGCCGCCTCCGCCTGAGCCGCGGGGCCGTAACGCGGGTGGCTGGTCCGGATCCCGCTGTCGCCGCGGTCCGGGTGGCGGTACGCCGCGCCCTGCGACCGCTGGCCGTCGCCGCCAGCCGGGTGCTGGTCGCCTGCAGCGGCGGCCCGGACTCGGTGGCGCTGGCCGCCGCTACCGCCGCGGTGGCCCGTGCCCTCGACCTGCCGGCCGGCCTGGTCACCGTCGACCACGGGCTGCAGCCCGGTTCGGCCGACCGGGCGACCGCCGTGGCCGACCTGGGCCGCCGGCTGGGCCTGCACCCGATCCGGGTGATCCGGGTCCGGGTCGGCACCGCCGGCGGGCCGGAGGCGGCCGCCCGCGCGGCCCGCTACGCCGGGCTGGCCGAGGTCGCGGCCGCCACCGGCGCCGGGTACGTCCTGCTCGGGCACACCCTGGACGATCAGGCCGAGACCGTGCTGCTCGGGCTCGGCCGCGGCTCCGGCCCGCGCTCGGTGGCCGGGATGCGCCCGGTCGACCCGCCGTGGCTGCGGCCGCTGCTCGGGGTCCGCCGCGCGGCCACCGTCGGGGCCTGCCGGGCGGAGGGCCTGGCCACCTGGGCCGATCCGCACAACACCGACCCGCGCTACACCCGGGTCCGGCTCCGGCAGGAGGCGCTGCCGCTGCTGGAGGACGTGCTGCGCGGCGGGGTGGCCGAGGCGCTGGCGCGCACCGCGACCCTGCTGCGCGAGGACCTGGACGCGCTGGACGCCGAGGCGGGCCGGGTGGCGGCCGCGGTCACCCTGCCGCCGGGTGACCTGGTCACCGCGCCGCCGGCTGCGCCGTCCCGCGGCCCGACCCCGCCGCCCGGCGTCCCGACCCCGCCGCCGGGCGTCCCGACCCCGCCGCCCGGCGTCCCGACCCCGCCGGTCGACCCGGCCGCCGGCCCGGCCGCCGAACCGAACGGCAGCCCGGAGCTGCCCGCCGCGCTGGCCGCGGCCGCGCTGGACGCCGCCGCGCTGGCCGAGCACCCGACCGCGGTCCGGACCCGGGTGCTGCGCGGCTGGCTGGCCGGCATCGGCGTCGGCCCGCTCACCTCCGCGCATCTGGACGCGCTGGACGCGCTGGTCAGCTCCTGGCATGGGCAGGGTCCGGTTGGGCTACCCGGCGGGTTGGCCGCCTACCGGCGGCATGGCAGGCTGCATCTCGGTCGCCCGGCCGGGTGAAGGCTGGCGGCCCGCGGACGACCGCACCCGCCCGCGGTCGCCGATCCACGCCGAGTCGACCGGGAGCGACTGTTTTGTACGACGGCGAGATTGACGAGATCCTCATCACCGAAGAGGAGATCGCCACCAAGATCGCGGAGCTGGCCGAGCAGATCTCGACCGACTACGCCGACCGTGAACTACTCCTCGTCGGCGTGCTCAAAGGCGCTGTCATGGTGATGTCTGACCTGGCCAGAGCGCTGTTCCGGCCGGTCACCATGGAGTTCATGGCAGTGTCCTCGTACGGTTCGTCCACCTCCTCGTCCGGCATCGTGCGGATCCTCAAGGACCTCGACCGGGACATCTCCGGTCAGCACGTGCTGGTGGTGGAGGACATCGTGGACTCCGGGCTGACCCTGTCCTGGCTGCTGAAGAACCTGTCCACGCGGCAGCCGGCCAGCCTCGAGGTGGCCGCGCTGCTGCGCAAGCCCGACGCGGTGAAAGTGCCGGTCCCGGTCAAGTACGTCGGCTTCGACATCCCGAACGAGTTCGTCGTCGGGTACGGGCTGGACTACGGCGAGCGGTACCGTGATCTGCCGTACATCGCCCGGTTGAAGCCGGAGGTGTACACCCGCTGACAGCGGGCGCGCCCCTGGATCGGCTGTCCTGGTTCCGTTGCGGAACACCCGTTGCTCCCGGTCCGTTGAGCGCTCGGGGTTACCGTCGCCGGTGGCCCTGCGCCGCATCGGTTACCGGTGTACCGTCCTGCTATTGGATGATCGCCGGCGCGGGGTGGCGCCCACCACGCAGAGCAGGAGGGACGAGGCGCCGGTAGGGCGTTCTCGCAAGCCATATGGATCGCAGACGCATAGTCCGGTCGCCGTGGTTCTGGATCGTTGCGGCGGCGATCTTCTTCTTCGCGGCGCAGGGTCTGTTCCGCGGCAATGGTGGGTTCAGCGAGGTCGACACTTCGGTCGCGCTGACCCAGCTCGACAACGGCAACTACAGCAAGGTCGTGCTCAACGACCGCGAGCAGACCATCGACCTGACCTTGAACAACCCGGTCGGTGGGCACAGCAAGATCACTGCGTCCTACCCGGCCAACTCTTCTGACCGCATCTTCAACGAGCTGGTGCAGAAGAAGGACAAGGCCTTCACCACCAAGGTCAGCCGGGACAACATCCTGGTCAGCCTGCTGTTCAGCTTGCTGCCGATCGCGATCGTGGTGTTCCTGCTGTTCCTGGTGATGAACCAGGTCCAGGGCGGCGGCAGCCGGGTGATGAACTTCGGCAAGTCCAAGGCCAAGCTGGTCAGCAAGGACACTCCGAAGACCACCTTCGCCGACGTCGCCGGCGCGGACGAGGCGATCGAGGAACTCCAGGAGATCAAGGAGTTCCTGGAGAACCCGGCCAAGTTCCAGGCCATCGGCGCCAAGATCCCCAAGGGCGTGCTGCTGTACGGCCCGCCCGGCACCGGCAAGACGCTGCTGGCCCGCGCGGTCGCCGGCGAGGCCGGCGTCCCGTTCTACTCGATCTCGGGTTCGGACTTCGTCGAGATGTTCGTCGGTGTCGGCGCGTCCCGGGTGCGCGACCTGTTCGAGCAGGCCAAGGCCAACGCGCCGGCCATCATCTTCGTGGACGAGATCGACGCCGTCGGGCGGCACCGTGGTGCCGGCCTCGGTGGCGGCCACGACGAGCGCGAGCAGACGCTGAACCAGTTGCTGGTCGAGATGGACGGCTTCGACGTCAAGGGTGGCGTGATCCTGATCGCGGCCACCAACCGGCCCGACATCCTCGACCCGGCGCTGCTGCGGCCCGGCCGGTTCGACCGGCAGATCGCGGTCGACCGGCCCGACCTGCTCGGGCGCAAGGCGATCCTGTCCGTGCACTCCAAGGGCAAGCCGCTCGGCCCGGACATCGACCTGGGCGTCATCGCCCGGCGCACCCCGGGCTTCACCGGTGCCGACCTGGCCAACGTGATCAACGAGGCGGCGCTGCTGACCGCCCGGCAGAACGGCCGCTTCATCACCCCGCAGGCGCTGGAAGAGGCGATCGACCGGGTCATCGCCGGCCCCGAGCGCAAGACCCGCGCGATGAGCGACAAGGAGAAGAAGGTCACCGCGTACCACGAGGGCGGGCACGCGCTCACCGCGTGGGCGCTGCCGAACCTCGACCCGGTGCACAAGGTGACGATCCTGCCGCGCGGCCGCTCGCTCGGGCACACCCTGGTGCTGCCCACCGAAGACCGGTACAGCCAGACCCGGTCGGAGATGATCGACCAACTGGTGTACGCGCTGGGCGGCCGGGCCGCCGAGGAGCTGGTCTTCCACGAGCCCACCACCGGCGCCAGTGACGACATCGACAAGGCCAGCCATCTGGCCCGGTCGATGGTCACCGAGTTCGGGATGAGCGCGAAGCTGGGCGCGGTGAAGTACGGCCAGAAAGACTCGGAGCCTTTCCTCGGCCGCGACTACGGCCACCAGCGCGACTACTCCGAAGACATCGCGGCCGAGATCGACACCGAGGTACGCAGCATGATCGAGGCTGCGCACGACGAGGCCTGGGAGATCCTGGTCGAGCACCGGGACGTGCTCGACGATCTGGTGCTGGAGTTGATGGAGCGGGAGACGCTCAGCAAGGACGATCTGGCCCGGATCTTCGCTCCGGTGTACAAGCGGCCGTCGCACAACACGTTCACCGGGTTCGGCAAGCGCACCCCGTCGGACAAGCCGCCGGTGATGACCGCCGCCGAATTGTCCGCGGTCGGCGCGGGTCTCGGCGGGCCGAACGGGTCGCACGGCGGCGCGTCCGCCGCCGCGCCGGTGCCGGCTGGCCAGGCCGGCCCGCCGATGCCGTCGCCGTACCCGCCGGCGAGCCAGAACTACCCGCAGGCCGCCCCGGCGCCGGAGTACGACCCGGCGCAGGCCGGGCCGAGCTTCGGCGGCCAGGCCCCGGCCGGTCCCGGGTACGGCCAGGCGCCGCCAGCCGGGTACGGCCAGCAGCCCGGCTACCCACCGCCGGCCGGCCACCCGCAGCACGGGCAGCCGCAGCACGGGCCGGCCCAGCACGGGAACCCGCAGAACGGTGGCGCCGGCTGGCCGGGCGACCCGTGGCAGCCGCCGGGTAACGGCGGGGCCCGCGGGTGACAACGCCGGCCTTCGACTCGGTCCGGGTGGAGGCGGCGATCCGGGAACTGCTCGCCGCCATCGGGGAGAACCCGGACCGCGAGGGCCTCAAGCGCACTCCGGAGCGGGTCGCCCGCTCGCTCGCCGAGCAGTTCGCCGGCCTGTACGTGGACCCCGGCGAGGTGCTGGAGACCAGCTTCGACGAGGGCCACGAAGAGATCGTGCTGGTCAAGAACATCGAGATGTACAGCGTCTGCGAGCACCATCTGGTCCCGTTCCACGGTGAGGCGCACGTCGGCTACATCCCGAACGAGGACGGTCGCATCACCGGGCTGTCCAAACTGGCCCGGCTGGTCGAGTTGTACGCTCGCCGGCCGCAGGTCCAGGAGCGGTTGACCAGCCAGATCGCGGACACCCTGGTGGCGCGGCTGGAGCCGCGCGGGGTGATCGTGGTGGTCGAGGCCGAGCACCTGTGCATGTCGATGCGCGGCGTCCGCAAGCCGGGTGCCCGCACCGTGACGTCGGCCGTCCGCGGCATGTTCTCGACCAGTGCCTCGACGCGGGCGGAGGCGATGAGCCTCATCCTCGGCCGATGACCGGGAGCACGCCGAACCCGCCCGCCGGGCCGCGGCCGGCCCGGCGCGGCCCGCTCGGGCTGGCCGACCCGGGCCGGTGCGTGGTGATGGGCGTACTGAACGTCACGCCCGATTCCTTCTCCGACGGTGGCCGCTACACCGACCTGGCCGCCGCGGTCGAGCACGGGCTGGCCATCCGGGCCGCCGGCGCCGACCTGGTGGACGTCGGTGGTGAATCCACCCGTCCCGGCGCCGACCGGGTGGACGCGGCGCAGGAGGCGGCCCGGGTGCTGCCGGCGATCCGCGAGCTGACCGGCGCCGGCGTGCCGGTCAGCGTGGACACCACCCGGGCCAGCGTGGCCGCGGCCGCGATCGAGGCCGGCGCGGTGGTGGTGAACGACGTCAGCGGCGGGCTGGCCGACCCGGACATGGCCAAGGTGCTGGCCGCGGCGGAGCTGCCCTGGGTGCTGATGCACTGGCGCGGGCACAGCCGGGACATGCAGCGGCTGGCCAGCTACCGGGACGTGGTCACCGAGGTGGTGGCCGAGCTGTCGGCCCGGGTGGACGCCGCGGTCAGCGCCGGCGTCGACCCGCGCCGGCTGGTGCTCGACCCGGGGCTCGGGTTCGCCAAGACCGCCGAGCACAACTGGGCGCTGCTGGCCCGGCTGGACGAGCTGCACGCGCTCGGCCTGCCGGTGCTGCTGGCCGCCTCCCGCAAGTCGTTCCTGGGTCGCCTGCTGGCCGGGCCGGACGGCACGCCGCGCCCGGTCGACCAGCGCGAGGACGCGACGGTCGCGACCACGGTGCTGGCCGCGCTGGCCGGTGTCTGGGGCGTCCGGGTGCACGAGGTGCGGCCCAACCTGGACGCGCTGCGGGTGGTCCAGGCCTACACCCGGGCCACCGCCGGCCCGGCGGGCCAACCGGCCGGCAGCGGCGACCGCGACCGGGTGACGCTGACCGGCCTGCGGGTGACCGGCCGGCACGGGGTCTTCGCGCACGAGCGGCTGGCCGGCCAGGAGTTCGTGATCGACGCGACGCTCGAGCTGGACACCGGCCCGGCCGCCCGCTCCGACGACCTCGCCGACACCGTCGACTACGGCACGCTGGCGCAGCGGCTGGCCGCCGTGGTGGCCGGCGAGCCGGTCAACCTGATCGAGACGCTGGCCGGCCGGCTGGTCGACGTCTGCCTGCGCGACCCGCGGGTACTGGCCGCCGAGGTCACCGTGCACAAGCCGGCGGCCCCGATCCCGCTCACTTTCGGCGATGTCGCGGTCACCGTCCGGCGGGCCAGGGCATGACGGCCGTCCTGTCGATCGGCTCCAACCTGGGCGACCGGCTGGCCCACCTGCAGGCCGCCGTGGACGGGCTGGGGCCGGCGGTGGTCGCGGTCTCGCCGGTCTACCGGACCGCGCCCTGGGGCGGCGTCGAGCAGGACGACTTCCTCAACGCGATCGTGCTGGTGGACGATCCGGACGCGGCGCCAGCCGAGTGGCTGGCCCGGGCCCGGGCGGCGGAGCACGCCGCCGGCCGGGTCCGCACGGTCCGCTGGGGGCCGCGCACGCTGGACGTGGACATCGTCACGATCGACGGGGTCCGCTCCGACGACCCGGAACTGACGTTGCCGCACCCGCGGGCAGCCGAGCGCGGGTTCGTCCTGCTGCCCTGGCTGGACCTGCAGCCGGGCGCCACGCTGCCCGGGCACGGCCCGATCCGGTCGCTGATCGACCGGCTGCCGGCCGCCGAGCGGGCCGGCGTCCACCGCACCGACCACACCCTGCGGCTGCCCACCCCGCCGGCCGCGGCTCAGCCGACCGAGCCGGCATGACCGAGCCGCGCGGTTCCGTCAACCCGACCAGGGTGCGCGACCTGCTGGCCATCGCGGTGATCGCCGCCGGCCTGGGCTGGCTGGCGGTCCGCGGCTGGTACGGCGACCTGCCCCGGCTGCGCTGGTTCGTGCCGCTCTCGCTGGCCCTGCTCGCGTTCGCGGAGGCGGTCACCGGCACCCAGTTGCGGGCCCGGATCCGGCGCCGGCCGGGCACGGTGCCGGTGCCGCCGCTGGCCGCGGCGCGGGCTTTGGCCCTGGCCAAAGCCTCCGCGATTGTCGGCGCGGCGATGACCGGGCTGTGGGCGGGGCTGCTGATTTACACGGTCCCGAAGCTCGACTACCTCGCGGTGGCGGGAAATGACACCCGAACGGGGGTAATCGGAGTCAGTGCCGCGGTGGCCCTGGTTGGCGCAGCGTTGTGGCTGGAGTTCTGCTGCCGTACACCCAAGCCCCCCGATGAGCGCACCGAGAGGGCGCCGAACGGCCTAAGACCGCCTGGATAGCATTTTCGTCATATGCCAGGTGGCGACGTGAGCATTCCGGACCGTTAGTCTGGCGCAACCGTCTCCGTGTCCCCGGACGTTCGCGCCAGAGCGCCAGCCGACGGCGGCACGGCGGGGCCGTTGCGTCGGCAGGCTGCCAGAGCACTTCCGATGGAGGTGACAGGTTCGGATGGGCAGGCACAGCCGCGGCGGCATCGACGATGATGCCGAGGGCAACGATCCTCCCGCTGGTCGCGCAGACGACAACTTCCGGGTCCTGATCGACCTCTCGCCGGACGCCATCTACCTGATCGTGGACGGTCGGCACGAGTTCGCCAACGCCCGCGGGCTGCAGCTGTTCGGCGCGACCAGCATCGAGGAGCTCCAGGCCAGGCCGGCGTTGGACTTCATGCACTGGTCGGTGCGGGAGGCCGCCGAGATCCGGCTGCACGACATGGTCAGCCGCAACCAGCCGCTGGAGTACGTCGAGGAGAAGATCGTCCGCCTGGACGGCGCGGTGGTCGACATCGAGGCCTCCGGCCGGCCGATCTCGTTCGGTGGCCGGCGGGCCGCGCTGATCGTGGTCCGCGACATCACCGGCCGCCGGCAGGCACAGGACCAGCTGCGCGCCGCCGAGGAGAAGTTCCGCGCCGCGTTCAAGTACGCGCCCACCGGGATGGCGATCATCGACGCCACCGGCGGCTTCGTGGACACCAACCCGGCGCTGGCCCGGCTGCTGAACCAGCGGCCCGGCGCGCTGCTGGGGGCCGCGCTCTGGGACTATGTCGACCCGGACGGCCTGGACGAGCTGCACGAGGCGTTCCTGCGCCTGGTGGAGGGCGTCGACCACGAACTGGCCACCACGTTCCGGTACCGCAACGGGGTCGGCGCGGACGGCTGGATGCGCATCTCGGTCGCCTCGCTGGCCGGCACCGACACGTTCATCCTGCATCTGCTGGACGTCACCATGCAGAAGCAGACCGAGGCCGACCTCAGCCGCAAGGCCACCCACGACCTGCTCACCGGCCTGCCGAACCGCGGCCTGGTGCTGACCCGGTTGGGCGCCGCGCTGCGTTCGCTGCGCGGCGAGCCCGGCCAGGTGCACACCCTGTTCATCGACCTGGACGGGTTCAAGCGGGTGAACGACCGGCACGGGCACGCGGTCGGCGACCGGGTGCTGCGAGCCGCGGCGGAGCGGATGAAGGCGGCGCTGCGGCCGTCCGACACGATCGGCCGGATCGGCGGCGACGAGTTCGTCGTGATCATCAAGAGCCTGCCGCACGAGACGCCGGTCGAGGAGGTCGCCCACCGGCTGGCGCAGGCGGTGGCCGCCCCGATCGCCCTGGACGAGGGCATCGTCACGGTCGGTGCCAGCATCGGGCACGCCTCCACCGACGACTCGGACTACCCGGCGGCCCGGCTGCTCGGCTCCGCGGACGCCGACATGTACCGGGCCAAGCAGGCGATCCAGCGGGCCGCCGGCAAGGCCGCCGGCAACACCACCCCCGCCGGCCTGCGCGCCGTCAAGTAGGTTCAGACCGCGCCGGCGGTCTCCGGCTCCATGTCCTCGACCGAGCGGCGCAGCGCGGCGTGCAGCGACTCCGGCGTCAGCACGCCGAGGAACCGGTCCCCGTCCAGCACCGCGACCCAGCCGGCGTCCTCCTGCAGCATCACCGAGAACGCGTGCTTCAGCGTCGCGCTGACCGGCACCCACGCCTCCATCCGGCGCAGCCGGTCGGCCACCGTGCCGCCCGCCCCGCCGGCCCGCTCCCGGGACAGCCAGCCACGCAGCGAGTCGTCGCCGTCCAGTACGACCGCCCAGCGCGCGCCGGACCGCTCCATCGCCGTCCGGGCGTCGGCCAGCGGGTCGGACAGCCGCACCACCGGCGGCTGCTCCAGGTCGTCGACCGTGATCGGGGTGACCGCGAGCCGCTTCAGGCCACGGTCGGAGCCGACGAAGTCGGCCACGAAGTTGGACGCCGGCGTGCCGAGCAGCGTGGCCGGGTCGGCGAACTGCTCCAGCTTGCCGCCCTGCGACAGCACCGCGATCCGGTCACCGACCCGGACCGCCTCCTCGATGTCGTGGGTGACGAACACGACGGTCTTGCGCACCTCGGCCTGCAACCGGAGGAACTCGGCCTGCAGCCGGTCCCGGGCGATCGGGTCGATCGCGCTGAACGGCTCGTCCATCAGCAGCACGACCGGGTCGGCGGCCAGCGCCCGGGCCACCCCGACCCGCTGCCGCTGGCCGCCGGAGAGCTGGTGCGGGTACCGCTTGGCGAACACCTTCGGGTCCAGCCCGACCAGTTCGAGCAACTCGGTCACCCGGGCCGCGGTGCGCCGCCGGTCCCAGCCGAGCAGCCGCGGGACGGTGCCCACGTTCTCCCCGATCGTCCGGTGCGGGAACAGCCCGACCTGCTGGATCACGTAGCCGATGCGGCGGCGCAGCTTGACCGGGTCGACCCGGGTGACGTCCTCGCCGTCCAGGATGATCCGGCCGCTGGTCGGCTCGATCAGCCGGTTGATCATCTTCATCGTGGTGGTCTTGCCGCAGCCGGACGGCCCGACGAACATCACGACCTCGCCGGGCGGGATGTCCAGGCTGAGCTCGCCCACTGCCACGGTGCCGTCCGGGTACCGCTTCGACACCGCATCGAGCCGGATCATGGCTTCGGCGGTAGCGTTCACGTCGTGGTTCCTCTCGCGGCAGGCGCCCCGGTCGGGTCAGGGGGCGGGTTTCCGGGCGCCGGCGAGCGGGTGCTGGCCAACGACAGTAATTCGCTCATCTGGTGGCACTACGTCCGGTTGCACCTCGACGACATCGGCACCGCCCTCGGCCAGCACATCCGGCTGACCGCGATAGCGGTGGGCGTCGGGCTGCTGGTATCGGTGCCACTCGCCCTCCTGGCCCGTCGGTTCCCGCTGCTGGCCGGTCCCATCCTTGCAGTGTCCGGTGTCCTCTACACGGTTCCGTCGATCGCGCTGCTCTACCTGCTCGGCCCGCTGACCGGTTTCACCACGCTGTTCACCGTGGAGACCGCGCTGGTGACGTACACCCTTCTCATCCTGGTCCGGAACATCCTCACCGGCCTGGACGGGGTGAGCGACGACGTCAAGGAGGCCGCCCGCGGGATGGGCTACACCGACCAGGCGATGCTCTGGCGGGTCGAGGTGCCGCTGGCGCTGCCGAGCATCATGGCCGGCGTCCGGATCGCCACGGTGACCACGATCGGGCTGGCCTCGCTGGCCGCGCTGCTGGCCCAGGGTGGCCTCGGTGACCTGATCCTGGACGGGATCGGTCGGCGCTTCTCCACCCCGCTGATGGTGGGCTCGGTGCTGGTGATCGCGCTGGCGGTGGTGGCCGACCTGCTCCTGCTCGGTGTGCAGAAGCTGGTCACCCCCTGGTCGCGGGTCCGGCGGTCGGCATGAACGTGCTGGACTTCCTCACCGACGGCAGCCACTGGCACGGCACCGACGGCATCCCGCACCGGGTGCTGGAGCAGCTGTACCTGACCGGCATGTCGATGCTGATCGCGGTGCTGCTGGCGGTGCCGCTGGCGCTGACCCTGGGGCACCTGGGCCGGGGCGGGTTCATCGCGGTCAACACGTCCAACATCGGCCGGGCCATGCCCTCGCTGGCGCTGCTGGGCATCTTCTCCCAGGTGCTGCCGCGCGGGTACGACAGCGCCTGGCCGTCGATCGCCGCGCTGGTCGCGCTCGGCGTCCCGCCGCTGGTCACGAACACGTACGTGGGCGTCCGCGAGGTGGACAAGGACGTGGTCGAGGCGGCCCGCGGGATGGGGTTGTCGGCCGGCCAGGTGCTGCGCCGGGTCGAGCTGCCGCTGGCGCTGCCGCTGATCATGGCCGGGCTGCGTACCTCCACCACGAACGTGCTGGCCACCGCGACGCTGGCGGCCCTGTTCGCGCAGGGCGGGCTGGGCCGGTTCATCGTGGACGGGCAGGCCACCAGCGATGAGGCGCAGATGTTCGCCGGGGCGCTGCTGGTCGCCGCGCTGGCGCTGCTGGTGGACGCCCTGCTGGCGCTGGCCGCCCGGCGGGTCAGCCCGCTGGTCCGGTCCCGCCGGCTGACCCGCCGGCAGGCCGCTGAGCTGACGTTTTCGGCCTAGACGGCGGCCCGTGCCGGGTTCTGATCCGGCCCCGATGCCGAGATGTGGTTGTGACGTGTAATTGTCGGTGCCCCGTGGTTGGCTTGCGCGATCAGGGGCACTCCTCTGCCCGACACGCGGTCGTCCGGGGCGACCGGGACACAGAAGGCGGTTCCGCTGTTATGCGCACATCCCGAGCTCGTCGCGGCGTCCTGCTGGGCGTCGCGTCCGCCGCCCTGGTGCTCACGGCGGCGTGCGGGAGCGACGACTCACCCGGGTCCGGTTCGACTGACAAGGGCAAGATCACTGTCGGCTCGGCCGACTTCGGCGAGTCGACGATCATCGCCAGCATGTACTCGCAGGCGTTGAAGCACGCCGGCTACACGGTCACCGAGAAGTTCAAGATCGGCAGCCGGGAGGCGTACATCAAGTCGATCGAGGGCGGCGAGATCGACGTCGTGCCGGAGTACATCGGCACGCTGACCGAGTTCTACAACGCCGAGTTCAACGGGCCGAACGCGCCGACCGAAAAGCCGCTGGCCAGCACCGAGGTCGACACCACGTTCGGCAACCTCAAGACGCTGGTGGCGAAGAAGAACCTGGTCGTGCTGACCCCGTCCAAGGCGGCCGACCAGAACGCGTTCGCGGTGAAGAAGGAGTACGCCGACACCAACCAGCTGGTCAAGATGTCCGACCTGGCCAAGCTGAACGGTCAGCTCATCCTCGGCGCCGGCGCGGAGTGCGAGAAGCGCCAGTTCTGCCTGCTCGGCCTGCAGCAGACGTACGGGCTGAAGTTCAAGGAGGTCAAGAAGCTCGACTCCGGTGGCCCGAAGACGCTGGCCGCGCTCGCCGACGGCAGCATCAACGTTGGGCTGGTCTTCTCCTCCGACGGTGCGGTGGCGGCCCAGAACCTGGTCGTGCTCGAGGACGACAAGAAGCTGCAGAGCACCGACAACATCACCGCGCTGCTGCGCAGCAGCGTCCCGGCCGAGGCCCAGGGGGTCATCGACAAGGTCGACCAGGCGCTGACCACCGAAAAGCTGCAGGAGCTGAACAAGCGGTTCACGGTGGACAAGGAAGACGCGAAGGACCTCGCCGAGCAGTTCCTGAAAGATGCCGGCTTGATCTGATTTAGCCTCGCTGCGGCGCCGGTCGGGGGTCCGCCCCGCCGGCGCCGCGGCACGCCCAACGACCCGCCATTCGTGCGCATTCCGTCCGGACTCCCACCGATCACCCGTATGGGTAGCTGCGCGTGGCCGTACTGTATTCGTTATGGCACGCGGGCCGGGCGGGAGCGCCGAGGGAGGGCGCGGTGGCCTGCGCGTCTTCGTCCTCGGCCTCGGGCTGGTCTTCGCCGCGAGCGCCACCGGCGTGCTGGTGGTCACCGAGGATCCGAAACTGCTCCGGCTGGCCGTGGTCGGCGCGCTCTGGGCGTTCGTGCTGGCGACCATCGCCACCCCGCGCCGCCGGGTCGACCTGCCGGCCGAGTTCAGCCCGCAGCACGAGCTGGAGCTGCGCCGTACGTACGAGCTGGAGCTGGAGCGGGAGGTCGCGGCCCGCCGCGAGTACGAGATGCAGCTCGAGGTCTACCTGCGCCGCGAGCTGGACAGCGGCATGCGCGAGCAGGTCGAGGCGCTGCGCGACGAGGTGCAGCGGCTGCACGGCGAGGTGATCGACCGGCTCGACGGCGAGCTGCGGATGGAGCGGATCGAGACCACCCGGCTGATCGGCGGCAGCCTGCGGGCGCTGCGCGAGGAGGCCCGCCGGCTCGGCATCACCTTCGGCGACGAGTCCCGGTTCCCGTTCGACGAGTCCACGTACAGCGTGGAGGCCTCCGGCCGGGTCGAGCTGCCGGTCGGGATGGAGCAGCCGGCCGGGCCCGGCGCCCCGGCCGGCTCAGGCCCGCAGAGCGGCCCGCTGGGGCCCTCGCCGGGCCCACCGCCGGGCGGCCCGCCGGTGGACGAGCGGCCGGCCGGCTACCCGCCCGACCAGTCGAGCTACCGCCCGTTCCTGCCGGAGCCGGCCCCGCAAGCGGCCGGGCCGCCAGCCGGCTACGCCCCCGGGCCGCCGGCCGGCTACGCCCCCGGGCCGCCGGTGCCGGCCGGGGCGGCCGGGCCACCGGGCGGCTACCCGGGCGGCCCGCCGGCCGAGGAGAGCTACTACCCGCCGCCGGCCGCCGCCGCGGCCCCGCCGGGCTATCCCGGCAGCGACCCGGTCGGCGACGCGGTCGGCGGCCCGGGCAGCTGGCTGCCGGACGCTCCCGGGCCGGACTACCCGGGCGACTACCCCAGCCAGGAGTACCCGGCCGCGGCGTACCCGGGCCCGGACTACAGCGGCGAGCAGTTCGACCCGGCGGCGGACCGGGCCGGCTACCGGGTGGCCGAATACGCCCCGGTGGCCGAAGAGCAGCCGTGGGACGACACCGGCTACGGGCTGGCGCAGTACCCGGGCGACCAACCCCCGGCGCCACCCGGTGGCAGCCCGTTCCGGTCACCGGGCCAGTACCCGGCGGAGCCGGTGTACCCGGCCGCGCAGCCGGCGGCCCCGCCACCGGCTGAGGGCTACGGCTACCCGGGCGAGTACGGCGGCAGCGCCGATCTGGACGACCACGGCTACCGGGACGAGCCGGACTACCCCGGCAACGCGCCGCGCAATGACGACGAGCTGAGCCGGATCCTGGCCGGGTCGCCGCCGCCGTCCCCCCGGTCACCGCGCGTTGACAACGAAGACACGGCAAGTGGGCGCAGGCGCCGATATCGGGACGAGGATGAACCCAATGAGGTCTTGTCCCGTCTGCTGGGCCGAAATTAGTCTTCGCCGGAACTATCACTAATCTTCACCCTAACGGCTTACAACTTGCTGCCGAGGGTCCCTGTTTGTACTCAAAGAGTGATCCGCCATGTGCATTACCGCTACGTACAGTTACAGTTTGGTAGCAGTACCGGACGTTGAGCTAAGGTATGCGCTGCGGGGGTCACGGTGAGGAGTCAAATCGGCGCCTCGTCCTGTGGCGAAGGCAAGTCCGCATTACCCCTGGGGCCGCATTTCTTGACGTGGAATCCGGTTTCCGGGGGCTGAGCTTCGGGTCCGCACGCAGGAAGGGGACGCGGAGGACGTGCCGTCCGATCAGCTAGCTCCACGCGGCACCCTGACCTGGGCCGGGCGCGAGGCCGGTGAGGCCTGGCGAGACCCCGACACCCGTCGCCTAGGACGCAGAGGACACGCCGTGTATCCCGATTCCACCCCGCGCGCGCTGGCCTTCTATGACGTGAGCAAGCGTTACCGGGACGGCACCGAAGCCCTCACCGACGTCAACCTCGACGTCGGCCCGGGCGAGTTCGTGAGCGTGGTCGGTCCGTCCGGATGCGGCAAGAGCACCCTGCTCAAGCTCGCCTCCGGTCTCTCCACCGCCTCCGAGGGCGCCCTGGAGGTGAATGCGGACAAGATCGGCTACGTCTTCCAGGACGCCACGCTGCTGCCCTGGCGGTCGGTCCGGCGCAACGTCGGCCTGCTGGCCGAGCTGGACGGCCTGAACAAGGCCGACCGCCGCCGGCGGGTGGACGAGTCGATCAAGATGGTCGGCCTGAACGGGTTCGAGCGGCACCGGCCACGGGCGTTGTCCGGCGGCATGCGGATGCGCGTCTCGCTGGCCCGCTCGCTGGTGCTGGAGCCGGACCTCTTCCTGTTCGACGAGCCGTTCGGCGCGCTGGACGAGATCACCCGGGAGCGGCTCAACGACGAGCTGCTGCAGCTGTTCCTGGCCCGCCGGTTCGCCGCGCTGTTCGTCACGCACGCGGTCGCCGAGGCGGTGTTCCTGTCCACCCGGGTGATCGTGATGTCCGGCCGGCCGGGTCGGGTGATCGGTGACTTCGCCGTCCCCTTCGACTACCCGCGGCAGCCCGAGCTGCGTTTCTCCGACGAGTTCGCGCACGTGGCCGCCAAGGTGTCCGGCTGCCTGCGGGACGCCGGCGTCTGATCCACCGGGCCAGACCAGCTTGACCGTCACCAGCCGCGGGTCGCGGCCGAGGGAAAGTGTGAGGGTGAACCAGCGGTGACTGCCGACCTCTCCGACCGGGTCCGCGGCGCGGCCGCGATCGAAGTCCGGATGCCCCGCCGGCGGGGCCGGTGGCTGGGCATCTGGATCCCGCCGCTCATCGTGTTCGGGCTGTTCATCGGCTTCTGGTACTTCTTCACCTACGTCGTGCTCGACTCCGACCGGCGGTTCCTGGTGCCGCCGCCGCAGGCGGTCGTGCAGAAGTCGTTCCTGGACGCGGACACCCGGGCGGTCCTGTTCCGGGCGCTCGGGATGACCACCTCGGTGGCGATGATCGGGCTCGCCATCGCGATGGTGGCCGGTGTCACGTTCGCGGTGCTGATGAGCCAGGCGCGCTGGATCGAGCGCTCGCTCTACCCGTACGCGGTGATCCTGCAGTGTGTCCCGATCGTCGCGCTGGTGCCGGTGATCGCGCTCTGGTTCGACTACGGCTACATGAGCCGGGTCATCGTGTGCGTGCTGATCGCGCTGTTCCCGATCATCAGCAACACGTTCTTCGGCCTGCAGGCGGCCGACCAGGACCAGCACGACCTGTTCACGCTGCGCGGCGCCCACCGGCTGACCAGGCTGTTCAAGCTGCAACTGCCGGCGGCGCTGCCGGCCATCATGACCGGCTTCCAGGTGTCCGCGACGCTGTCCGTGATCGGCGCGGTGGTCGCCGACTTCTTCTTCAAGCAGGGCGAGCCGGGGATCGGTATCGAGATCGACCTGGCCCGGTCGCACCTGAACAACGAAATGATGTTCGGGGCGTGCATCCTGGCGTCCGCACTGGGTGTCCTGGTGTTCTGCGTCTTCGGCGCGCTGAGCCGTCGGCTGGTCGGTAGTTGGCACGGCTCGACGGCGTACTCGAAGCACTCCTGACCGCTTTCCGCCGGGCCGCGAGCTGGCCTGGAATGGCTGACCGCGAGCGGCCGGCCCCGGGAATCCCGGGACCGGCCGCTCAGCTTTGCCGGCGGCGCCCGGACAGCTATGCCGGCGGTGCCCGGACGGCTATGCCGGCGGTGCCCGGACGGCTTTGCCGCGGTGCCCGGACGGCTTTGCCGGCGGCGCCTGGACGGCTTTGCCGCACCATCCCGGGCCGGGTTAGCCGGTGCGCCGACACCCGCCCGGGGGCATCGCCGGGCCGGCGTCCGGACTGGCCCGGAGGTGTCCGGAAGTGTCCCCTGGAATTAACCGGACCGGGTGAATTTTCGGCCGCTGGTCAGGGTCCGGAATGACAAAGGCGGGGGCTGGCAGGTCACCCTGCCAGCCCCCGCCCGCCCGGCCGTGGCCGGAATAGACCTAGCCGGTCACGTTGGTCACGCCGCCTTCGCGGCCGGCCAGACGAACTTGTTGTTGCCGGTCGAGTCCAGCGGGAACACGGTGTGGAAGGCCCGGTTCACGAACTGCTCGATCACGCTCGCCGCGCCGGTGTTCTGGTGCGTCTCGTCGAACCGGATGCCGGTCCACGGCATGATCGTGCTCTGCCCCGGGATGTCCAGGCTGAGCAGCGCGGACCGGATCCGCCGGACATCCACCGAGGCCGCGTTGTTGATCGCGATGGCGAGGGTGAGCACGGCGGTGAAAGAGTCCGCCGCCTCCTCGGTCATGTCGGTGTTGAACTTGCTCCGGTAGAGGCCGGTCACCGCGCGGGCGGCCAGGTTCCGCTGGGCCAGTTCGCCCGACCAGCCGGTCTCCCGGCAGAGCCCGGCGGTGACCGGGCCGGTGTCACGCAGCGCCTGGTCGCTGATGTAGCCGGAGCCGTAGGCCATCACCGCGGCCGGCTTGTACTGCTGCTCGCTGAACGCCTGCACCATCAGCGGCATGGTCTCCGCGGTCGGCGCCACGATCAGCGCGTCCGGCTGGGCCTGCTTGATCTGCGCGACCTGGGCGCTGAGGTCCCGGGTGGTGGCCGGGTCGTAGCTGACCTCCTTGACGAGGTTGAACCCGCCTTCCTTGGTCAGCTCCTTGACCACCGCGTCGACGTCGTTGCCCACCTTGTCGGTCGCGAACAGCACCGCGACCTTGTTGTTCGGCAGTTCCGCGGTGTTGCCCTGGTTGCCTACGGCCGCCTGCTGGTCCCGCTGCTGGGTCTTCAGCAGCGAGAAGAACGCCTCACCCGAGGTCCGTACGGACGGGCCGAGGTGGAAGAACCAGTCCAGGCCGCGGTCGGTGAGGTAGCTCAGCGAGGTGTCCCCGTTGACGAACGGCACCGGGATCCGCTCGGCGGTCTGGCTGGCGGCCAGCGTGACGTCCGGGTCGTAGGCGCCGACCACGCCGACCACCTGCTGATCGGTGACCAGCCGGCTGACCGCGTTGGACCCGGTGGCCACGTTGCCCTTGGTATCGGACGTCACGATGCGGATCCGGGCGTTGCCGAGGTTGGTCAGCCCGGACGTCTCGGCCAGCGGCAGCGGGATCAGCGAGTTCAGCCCGTTCACCATGTCGGCGGCGAGCTGGGCGCCGCGCTGCGCGTCCTGGCCGGCGGCCTTGTTGGCGCCGGTCATCGGGGCGAGCAGGCCGATCTTCACTTCGGTCGGCGCGGCTGTGGTGGTGGAGTCTGAACCGTTGGTGCATCCGGCGGCGGCGAGAGCGACGGCAAGGACGACCAGGACGAGGCGGCGGTGGCGCCTACTACTCATGTCAGGCATCTCTCTGCGGGAACTCGGATCGGGCTGAGGTTGCTCCAGGCGCTCGTAACTGTCAAACGCCGATCGTCCCCGTCCCGCGCCGGCATCCGGCCGATCCGGGGTGCGCGCTCGGACCGGTTACCGGGGCGTGCGCACACTCTCTCATGCCGGTGAGAAGTAAGAGCGACGGCCTTTCCAGCCGGCTCTCGTTGCTATTAGTGATCGGCTGATCACGCAGTGAGATCAAGTACTCCGACTAACCCGGACTTCCGCTCGGGACGGCCGTTTTGGCCCCGTTGGCGGAGGGAAGTGGACGAGTAGTCATACCGCCGTTCACGTCCAAGGAGCCTGTGGCCCTATAGTGCCCCCCGGGGATACCGAACGCGTCGGGGCATGTGAAAGGTCGCGAGGGCTGGTGGACAGACTACCCACGGATCACGCATCTCATCCGGCACCTCCGTCTCTCGGGAGCGCGGCCGCACGGGGGCGTCACCGTGGTCTTGACGGTGGTCCGCCGCTTGACGGTGGGCCTTATGACCAGCCTGGTCAGGGGCGCGATCCGGGAGCAGGGGGTGGCCGGCCGGAGGCCGGTCAGGATGGCCGCAAGATGGCGTTGTCGCTGCGCCACTGGCGGGTGCGACCGAAGCTCACCGCCGTCCTGGTGGTGCCCGCGGTCGCGTTCCTGGTGCTGGCCAGCCTGAACCTCGGTGCGTCCGTCCGGAACGCCCGCGAGTTCGGCCAGGGGGCCGCGATCGCCGGGTTCGGGCAGCAGGTCACCGGCCTGGTGCACGAGCTGCAGCTGGAGCGCGACCTGTCCGCCGGCTTCATCGGCAGCGGCCGGCCGACCGCGATCAAGGACGGCGCGACCAAACCCGGCCCGCTCGGGGCCGACGGCAAGCAGACCCAGCTACCGATCCCGCCGAACGTGGCGAACGCGCTGGTGAAGCAGGAAAAGGTCGTCAACGACGCGCTGGCGGCGTATCACACCCAGCAGGACAAGGTCCTACCCGACCTGGACGACGTGGCCAAGGGCCGGGTGGAGCGGGCCCGCGGCCTGCTCGACAGCCTGGGCTCGCTGCGGAACGCGGTGATCAAGGCTCAGCTGACCGCGACCGCCGCGCTGGGCCAGTACAACACCATGATCGCCGGCCTGCTCGACATCGACGTGGAGATCGGCCGGGGTGGCGGTAGTACCGCGCTGACCCAGTCGGTGACCGCGCTGAACGACCTGTCCCGGGCCAAGGAGGCGGTCTCCCAGGTCCGCGCCAAGCTCTACAAGGTCGCGTTCGCGGGGAGCTTCGAGTTCGGCGAGTTCCAGGAGCTGTCCGGCCTGCTCGCCGAGCAGAACGCGGCGATCGACCGGTTCCGTACCGACGCCTCGGACACCCAGCGCACGCTGTTCGACGAACTGGTCAACGGCCAGGCCGTGCTGACCGTGAACCGGGTCCAGCGGGCCGCGGTCAACCGGCAGCAGACCGCCGACCTGGATCTCGACCCGGAGCAGTGGTTCAACGCCGCCACCACCCGCCTGCAGTTGATGCGCACGGTCGAGGCCAGCGTGCTCGCCTCGGTGGTCACCGAGTCCCGGGCGCTGCGGGATGACGCCCAGCAGTCGTCGATCACCACCGGGATCGTCATCCTGGTCATCCTGCTGATCGCGGTGCTCACCTCGCTGCTCATCGCCCGGTCGATGACCCGGCCGCTGCGCCGGCTGCGCGCGTCCGCCCTGGACGTCGCGGAGAACCGGCTGCCGCAGGCGATCCAACGACTGCGCGGCACCGACTCGGACCCTGGCGACATCGGGGTGGAACCGATCGGTATCGACTCCCGGGACGAGATCGGGGAGGTCGCCCGGACGTTCGACGCGATCCACGAGGTGGCCATCAAGCTGGCCACCGAGCAGGCCGCGTTGCGGAACAACGTCAACGCGATGTTCGTCAACCTGTCCCGGCGCAGCCAGGGCCTGGTCGAGCGGCAGTTGAAGCTGATCGACGAACTGGAGACCGGCGAGCAGGACCCGGACCAGCTGTCCAACCTGTTCAAGCTGGACCACCTCGCCACCCGTATGCGCCGCAACTCGGAGAACCTGCTGGTTCTCGCCGGTGAGGACGCCGGCCGCCGGTGGGGCCGGCCGATCCCGCTGGTGGACGTGCTGCGCGCGGCCACCTCCGAGGTGGAGCAGTACCACCGGATCCAGCTGACCGGCGTGCCGGACGTCGAGGTCATGGGCCACGCCGTCAACCACGTCGTGCACCTCGTCGCCGAGTTGCTGGAGAACGCCACGGTGTTCTCCTCGCCGGAGTCGAAGGTGCTGGTGCACAGCCAGCGGTTGTCCGACGGCGGCGCGATGATCGAGATCGAGGACCGCGGCATCGGGATGACCGCGCAGGAAATCTCGGACGCCAACGAGCGGCTGGCCAACCCGCCGGTGTTCGACGTGTCGATCTCCCGGATGATGGGCCTGTTCGTGGTCGGCCGGCTCTCCCAGCGGCACGGCATCACGGTCCGGTTGCGCCAGTCCGAGCTGGGTGGGGTCAGCGCGTTCGTCCGGTTGACCAGCGACGCGCTGGCCAACCGGTTCGACCAGCGGCCGGAGCCGATCGGTGCGGACGCCAACCGGCTGCCCGCCGGTCCCGGCCGCCAGACCGGCCCGACCAACCAGCCCGCCCGGTTCGGCCCGGCGGCCGACCTGCCGCGCCGGCCGCTGACCGCCCCGGGTGCGCTGCCCGGCTCGCCCAGCGGTCCCGGCGGCCCCGGCGGGCTCACCGGTCCGGCGCTGCCGTCCGGCCCGGTTTTCCCGGCGCTGCCGCCGGCCGCCACTCCGCAGAACGCCGCGGAGAACGGCTCCTCGCCCAGCGGTACGGCACTGCCCCGGCGCACCCCGCCGGGCAGCGGCCCGAACGACCGGCCGACGATCGACGGTGTCGGCAGCTCGAGCAGCAGCGGCCCGGTCTTCCCGCCGGCGCCGGCCAACCCGGGCGCGACCAACCCGGGTATGCCGACCTCGGGGCCGCCGGCCGCGCCGAACCAGGGTGGTACCGGCCCGGGTGGCCTGCCCCGGCGACCGGTCGGGGGCACCCAGAACCCGCCGCAGTCGTCCGGCCCGATCTTCCCGCCGGCCGCCCCACCGATGGGCGGCGGTCCCGGCGGGCCCGGGCAGATGGGCGGGCCCGGGCAGATGGGCTCGGGGCCGCACCGGGTAGGCCCGATGGGCGCGCCGCCGAACGGGCCGATCTCGAACGGGCCGGCCCCCAGCGCGCCGATGTCCAGCCCACCGGCGCCGAGCGCGCCGATGCCCACCGGTCCGATGTCCAACGGTCCGGCGCCGGGCATCGCGCCGACCGACAGCCCGGCCTACCCGGGTCAGGCGCACGGTGGCCCGACGCAGCCCGGGCCGGCGCACACCGGCCCGACCCGCACCGGGCCGGCATACGCCGGGCCAACGCACAACGGGCCGATGGGAAGCCAGCCGGGGCCGAACGGCCCCCGTTCGATGGATTCCCCGGCGCCGGCCGGGCGGGACGGGATATCGTCCGGACCCCCACCCGCGAACACGCTCGCCTCGTCCTTCCGGTCCGCGCCGGGACGGGCCGAGGAGGAGATCCGGTTGCCGATCTTCGAGCAGCTGCAGTCGGAATGGTTCCGACGGCGTACCCCGAGCAACCGCTCGGCACCGTCGCAGTCCGACGCGCCAGCAGCCCGCCCGACCTCGGTGCCACGGCCGATCCCGCCGATGCAGCAGCGGCCAGCCGCGTCGGCGCAGCCGGCGCCGGCCCCGGCCCCGGCGCAGCGGCCGCCGATGCAGCCAGCGTCGCCGCCGCCGCCCCCGATGCCGCCAGCGCCGATGGCCCGGCCGCCGATGGCCGCCCCCCGGCCGCCGGCCGCGGTGCCGCCGCCGGCACAGCAGCCGATGCAGCAGCCGCCGCCGGTACAGCAGCCCATGCAGCAGCCGGTCCAGCCGGCCGCCGCGGTGCCACCGCCGGGGGTCGACCCCGACACCTGGCAGTCGCCGGCGGACGAGGGCTGGCGCGCCGCCGAGCGGCTGCTCGCGCCGACGACCGGTGGCACCACCCGCGCCGGCCTGCCGATGCGGGTACCGCAGGCGCACCTGATGCCCGGCGCGGCCGAAACCCCGCCGGCGCCCGCACCCGTCCAGTCGGCGACTGCCCGGTCGCCCGAGGCAGTTCGCAGCCGGCTGGCGAGTTACCACCAAGGTGTGCGGCGTGGGAGGCACGCCGACCGGCGCGGCGACGTCGCCGATCACGACCAGCCCGATGTGTATGCACAGACCCAGGAGCAGACGTGACCTCGTTGAGTCCTGCCGCGCAGAACCTCAACTGGCTCGTCACCAACTTCGTCGACCGGGTGCCAGGTGTGGCCCATGCGGTCGTCGTGTCGGCTGACGGCCTCTTGCTCGTGTCCTCAGAGGGTCTCCCTCGGGACCGCGCTGACCAACTCGCCGCCGTCGCGTCCGGCCTCACCAGCCTGACCCAGGGGGCCGCCCGGTGCTTCGAGGCCGGCAATGTCGTCCAGACAGTGATCGAGATGGAACGAGGGTTCCTCTTCCTCATGTCCATCAGCGACGGGTCGTGCCTGGCCGTCCTGGCTGCTACCAGCTGCGATGTCGGCCTTGTCGGGTATGAGATGGCGCTACTGGTGGAACGCACCGGTGACGTCCTCACCCCGGCGGTACGAAACGAGCTGCAGGCCGTCCTTCCACGATGAGCAGAGGGCGCCGGGTTGAGTACGTACCCGCCGGAGCAGGGCCCGCTGGTCCGGCCTTACGCCATGACGGGCGGCCGGACCCGGCCGGACTACGAGCTGGCGATCGAGGCTCTGGTCTCCACGACCCGGCTTGGCGAGCGGTCGTCGGAGTCCACGGCTCCGGAGCGTCAGATCATCTGCGACCTGTGCCGGCGCGCCCGGTCGGTGGCGGAGATCGCGGCATACCTGCGTATGCCGCTAGGGGTGGCGCGTGTCCTCGTGGGTGACATGGCTCAAGAGGGCTTGGTCCGCGTCCACCAGGCGGCCGTCAACGCCGACCGACCCGATCTCGCTCTGATGCAGAGGGTGCTTAATGGACTACGAAACCTCTAGACAGGGGCAGTACGTCGTCGACTCCAGTGCGGCGACGACGTCCGCGAAGATCGTCATCGCCGGTGGGTTCGGCGTGGGCAAGACGACCCTCGTCGGTGCGGTCTCGGAGATCGAGCCGCTGACCACCGAGGCCGTCATGACCGAGGCGAGCTCCGGGGTCGACGACCTGTCACATACTCCGCTGAAGACCACGACCACGGTCGCCATGGACTTCGGTCGGGTGTCGCTGGACAGCGACCTGATCCTGTACCTGTTCGGCACGCCCGGTCAGCACCGCTTCTGGTTCATGTGGGACGACCTGGTGCGCGGCGCGATCGGCGCGGTCGTCCTGGTCGACACCAGGCGGCTGACCGACTGCTTCGCCGCGGTGGACTTCTTCGAGGCCCGCCGGCTGCCGTTCATCGTCGCGGTCAACCGGTTCAACGGCGTGCTCACGCATTCGGTGGACGATGTCCGGGAGGCGCTCGCGGTCGGCCCGACCACGCCGGTGATCACCACCGACGCGCGCAGCCGGGAGTCGACCAAGCAGACGCTGATCGTGCTGGTCGAGCACGCGATGCGGCGTACCCAGGAGGAACTGACCGGCGGCGCACTGCGGTGACGGGCGGCCGGCTCGACCGCCGGCCGCCGCTACTTGTCGATGTCGCCGACCACGAAGAACATCGAGCCCAGGATCGCCACCAGGTCAGGTAGCAGGGTCCCGGGCAGCAGCACCTGCAGCGCCTGGATGTTGTTGAACGAGGCCGACCGGAGCTTCAGCCGCCACGGCGTCTTCTCGGCCCGCGACACCAGGTAGTAGCCGTTCACCCCGAGCGGGTTCTCCGTCCAGCAGTACGTGTGCCCCTCCGGCGCCTTCACCGTCTTCGGCAGCCGGACGTTGACCGGCCCGCGCATCTGGGCCAGCCGGTCCAGGCAGGCGTCGGCCAGGTCGAGTGAGGCGTAGACCTCGTCCAGCAGGCAGCTGAACCGGGCATGGCAGTCACCCGCGGTCGCGGTGACCACCCGCAGCGCGTCGCCGAGCTCGGCGTAGGCCAGGTACGGATCGTCCCGGCGCAGGTCGAACGGCACCCCGGAGGCGCGCGCGATCGGCCCGCTGATCCCGTACCCGGCGATGTCGGCCGGGCTGAGCACACCGACCCCGCGGGTGCGGGCCAGGAAGATCTCGTTGTCGCGGATCAACCGGTCGAGGTCCGGCATCCTGATCCGGACCGCCTGGACGGCGTCCCGGACCCGGTCGGCCCAGCCGGCCGGGACCTCCTCCTTCAGACCGCCGACCCGGTTGAACATGAAGTGCATCCGGCCGCCGGCGGCTTCCTCGAGCACCGCCTGGATCGTCTCCCGCTCCCGGAACGCGTAGAAGACCGGTGTGATCGCGCCGATCTCCAGCGGGTAGCTGCCCAGGAACATCAGGTGGTTCAGCACCCGGTTCAGCTCGGCCAGCAGCATCCGCAGCCAGACCGCGCGTTCGGGTACCTCCATCCCGAGCATCCGCTCGACCGCCATCACCACGCCGAGCTCGTTGCAGAACGCCGACAGCCAGTCGTGCCGGTTCGCCAGCACGGTGATCTGCCGGTAGTCGCGCACCTCGAACAGCTTCTCGGCGCCGCGGTGCATGTAGCCGACCACCGGCTCGGCGGCCACCACCTGCTCGCCGTCCAGGGTCAGCCGCAGCCGCAGCACCCCGTGTGTGGACGGGTGCTGCGGGCCGATGTTGAGCACCATCTCGGCGGTGGGCAGGCTGGTCACGGCATCGCCGCCGAGCCCGGGCGGCGGGCCGCCCACCTCGGCTGCGCCGGCGCCCACGCCGACCGTCATGCTGCGCCGCCCGGCCAACTCGCTGCCGACGCCTACCGGCTCCCGATCGACCACGGTGTGCAGTCTGCCAGCATTCGGCCACCGCGACCGGATCGACTTCGCCGGTGGTATAGGACTCCCGCGGTGGCCGCGGCTCCGGCCGTCGGCCGGCGGTACCCGCCGGCCCGGAGGCGGGCCGTCAGCTCCCGGAGGCGGGCCGTCAGCTCCCGGAGGCGGGCCGTCAGGTCCCGGAGGCGGGCCGTCAGGTCCCGGAGCCGGGGCCGTCAGGTGGAGAAGGGCCAGGCCTCGGAGCCGGACTGGGCGGACCGCTGCTGCTGGGCCAGCCCGGCCCGGTACAGCTGGTCGGTCGCGATCCGGATGGCCCGGTCGAGGTCGACGCCGGTCTGGTCGGCCAGGTTCAGCAGCGCGAACCCGATGTCGCCGAGCAGCCGCTCCCAGTCGGGCGAGCCGCGGAACGGCCGGCGACCCAGTTCGGTGGCGTGCTCGATCTCGGTGGCCAGCGCGCCGAGCCGGGCCTGCAGCCCGAGCACCAGGATCGGCGCGGTGGCGTGCAGCCCGAGATGGTCCGCGGTGGACGAGACGGCTCGTTGCAGCTCCTGCACGGTCTGGACGCTAGCGCAACCGGCCGCACCGCCGTGCTGCCGGTCGGCCCGGGTCACCCGTCCTTGGGACATCCGCCGGGCACCGGGCCCAGCGGCAGTGGCATCCCGACCGCGTGCAGTAGCCAACCGAACCCGCCGAGACCGGCCGGGTCGGTCAGCTCCGCCGCCGCCCCGGCCGCCGCCAACGCCCGCAGGTACCCGGCCGGGTCGGCCGTGGCCTGGGCCAGCGGCGGCCGGGCACCGCTGACGCCGAGTGCCCGCAGCGCCACCCGCTGGGTGGTGAGCAGCGTTCCCCCCGGCGGATGACCGTCCCCGCCCGCCGGGTGACCGTCCCAGGCCGCCGGGTCGCCGTCCTCGCCCGCCGGGTGGCTGTCCTCGCCCGCCGGCGCCTCGGCCGCCGGGTGACCGGCCTCGGCCGGCGGGCCGCCCGCCTCGGCCGCCGGGTGACCGGCCTCGCCTGCCGGGTGACCGGCCTCGCCCGGTGGGCCGCCGGCGGCGGCGCGCTGGCCGGCGCGGGCGCAGGCGTCCAGGGCCACGTGGGCGGTCAGGTCGCGGGAGCCGTCCGGGACCGGCGGCACCTGGTGGCCGGCGCGGTAGCCGGTGAGCGTGCCGCCCGGCGGCCGGGCGTTCCGGTGGTGCGCGTAGTCGATCGCGACGGCCACGCCGCGGAGCACCCGACCCGCGGCGCCCGCCCACGCCTCGTCCCGCGGGCGGCCGACCTCCGCCCGTTCGCCGATCCGCAGCGGCCACCAGGTGCGCAGCCACTCGGCGTCGGCCGCGGCCGGTGCGCCGCCGAGCGATTCGGCGCCGGTCGGCTCGACCAGCACCAGCCGGGGCCCGGCGGCGGTCTGTTCGACCACGTCCACCGGGACGTTGTCGAGCCACTCGTTGGCGATCAGCAGGCCGGTGAGCCCGGGTATCCCGGCCATCCAGCCGACGGTTGCGGGCAGCCCGGCCGGCCGGGGCGCCCGCTCCACCGCGGTCAGCCGCAGCCGGGCCGCGAGCGCCGGGTCGGCCGCCGCGGCGACGGCGAGCAGCAGTTCGGCCCGGCCGGCACCGACGTCCACCAGGTCCAGCGGGTCGGGGTGGCCGAGCGCGGCGTCCACCCGGCGGAGCAGCTCCAGGATCGCGCCGGCGAACAGCGGTGACGCGTGCACCGAGGTGCGGAAGTGCCGGCCCGGGGCGGCGCCGCCGGAGTAGAACCCGGCCGGCCCGTACAGCGCGTCCGTCATCGCCGCCCGCCACGGCCGCGCCACCCCACCGTCCACGGCCGTCACGCTAGGACATCCGGGCCACCGGAGGCGGTTGTGAGCTCGGGCATAGGGACCTGCCAGGGCCGGTTGCCGGGACGTAACCTGATCACGACCGGTACCCCCCTCGAGGACTGGATCGCGCATGAGCGAGCTTGCGAGCGCAGCGACGCCCGGTGGCCTCGGCGGCACGCCGCCACCGCACCCGCGGGAGCGCGGGAACTCAGCAGCCCGGCCGGCACCGCCGCGGTTGACCGTCGGCGTGATCGGCACCGGCCGGGTCGGCAGCGTGCTCGGCGCCGCGCTGGCCCGGGCCGGGCACCCGGTGGTCGCGGCCAGCGGGGTGTCGCAGGAGTCGGTCCGCCGGGCCGGGTCGCTGCTGCCCGGGGTGCCGCTGCTGCCCGCCGACGAGGTGGTCGCCGCGGCCGCGCTGGTGCTGCTCGCGGTGCCGGACGACGTGCTCGCCCCGCTGGTGGCCGGGCTGGCCGAGACCGGCGCCTGGCGGGCCGGGCAACTGGTCGCGCACACGTCCGGGGCGCACGGGATCGACGTGCTGGCGCCGGCCGCGCGGGCCGGCGCGCTGCCGCTGGCGCTGCATCCGGCGATGACGTTCGCCGGCCGCCCGGAGGATCTCGCCCGGCTGGCCGACATCACCTTCGGGGTGACCGCGCCGGAGCCGCTGCGCCCGGTCGCCGAGGCGCTGGTGCTGGAGATGGGCGCCAACCCGGTCTGGGTCGACGAAGCGGCCCGCCCGCTCTACCACGCTGCCCTGGTCGTCGGCGCGAATCACCTGGTCACGCTGGTGAACGACGCGGCCGACCTGCTCCGCCGGGCCGGCGTGCAGCAGCCGGCGGCGGTGCTCGGCCCGCTGCTGGGCGCCGCGCTGGACAACGCCCTGCGGGTCGGCGACGCCGCGCTCACCGGCCCGGTTTCCCGCGGTGACGCCGGGACGTTGGCCAAGCACCTGCGCACGCTGTCCGCGCAGGCGCCCGAGTCGGTGTCCGCGTACGTGGCGATGGCCCGGTTGACCGCGGACCGCGCGCTGGCGTCCGGCCGGCTCAAGGCCGACCAGGCCGGACCGCTGCTGGGTGTGCTGGCCGCCCGGACGCACGGAGCCCCGGCATGACCGCGCTGCTGTCCGCCCCGGCAGCCCCGGCGGGCGGGCCGGCGGCGCCGGCGGTGGCCAGCGACCGGGCGGAGCTGGCCGGCGAGCTGGCCCGGCTGCGGGCCGCCGGCCGCACCGTGGTGCTGGTGCCGACGATGGGCGCGCTGCACGAGGGGCACCGGGCGCTGCTGCGCGAGGCGCACCGGCACGGCGACGCGGTGGTCGTGTCGATCTTCGTCAACCCGCTGCAGTTCGGCCCGGCCGAGGATCTGGACCGCTACCCCCGGACGTTCGCGGCCGACCTGCGGGCCTGCGCCGAGGAGGGCGCGTCGCTGGTCTTCGCCCCCAGCTCAGGCGTGATGTACGGTGCCGGTGCGCAGGTCACCGTCCATCCCGGGCCGATCGGCGAGGAGTTGGAGGGGGCCAGCCGGCCCGGTCATTTCAGCGGTGTGCTGACCGTGGTGGCCAAGCTCTTCGGGCTGATCCGGCCGGACGTCGCGGTGTTCGGCGAGAAGGACTACCAGCAGCTGACGCTGATCCGCCGGATGGTGTCCGATCTCGACCTGGGGGTGCGGGTGGTGGGAGCGCCGACCGTACGCGAGCCGGACGGTCTGGCCCGGTCCAGCCGCAACCGCTACCTGTCCACGGCGGAGCGCGCGGTGGCCGCGCGGCTGTCGGCCGCGCTGCGGGCCGGTGCGGCTGCGGGCGTGGACGGGCCGGCCGCGGTGCTGGCCGCCGGCAATTCGGTGCTCGCCGCTGAGCCCGGCATCGGCCTGGACTACCTCGCGCTGCGCGCGCCCGACCTCGGCCCGGTGCCGGTGTCCGGCCCGGCCCGGCTGCTGGTGGCGGCCCGGGTCGGCAGCACCCGCCTGATCGACAACCTGCCGGTCCAGCTGGCCACGCCGGCGGGGCCGGTTGGTGATCCGGTGCGCGGGTGACGGCGGAGCCCCTCGTCCCGCGCCGGCTGCGTGCGGCCGAGCCGGGTTGGGTGATCGGGACCGACGTGGTGGTGGTGGGTTCCGGCATCGCCGGGCTGTCCGCCGCGCTGCATGCCCGGGCGGCCGGGTACGGCGTGGTCGTGGTGACGAAGGTGAACATCGCCGACGGTTCCACCCGCTGGGCGCAGGGCGGCATCGCCGCGGTGCTCGACCCGGCGGATACGCCGGCAGAGCACTTGAGCGACACGATGGCCGCCGGCGTCGGGCTGTGTGCCGAGCCGGCGGTGCGGGTGCTGGTCAACGAGGGCCCGGCCCGGTTGCGCGAGCTGGTCTCGCTGGGCGCGGAGTTCGACCGGGACGCGGCCGGCCGGTTCCAGCTGACCCGGGAGGGCGGGCACCGGCGGAACCGGATCGTGCACGCCGGCGGTGACGCGACCGGGGCCGAGGTGCAGCGGGCGCTGGAGGCGGCGATCGGCCGCGACCCGGGCATCACCGTGCTGGAACACGCGCTGGTGCTGGACCTGCTGACCGCGGCCAACGGCCGGACCGCCGGCGTCACCCTGCACGTGCTCGGCGAGGGCAGCCCGGACGGGGTGGGCGCGGTGCTGGCCCGCGCGGTGGTGCTGGCCACCGGCGGGATGGGTCAGGTCTTCGCGGCCACCACCAACCCGGCAGTGTCCACAGGCGACGGTGTGGCGGTGGCGCTGCGGGCCGGCGCGGTCGTCACCGACCTGGAGTTCGTCCAGTTCCACCCGACGGCGCTGTATCTCGGGCCGGCCGCGCGCGGCCAGCAGCCGCTGATCAGCGAGGCGGTCCGGGGCGAGGGCGCGGTGCTGGTGGACGGTGACGGCAAGCGGTTCATGGCGGCGCTGCACGAGCTGGCCGACCTGGCGCCGCGGGACGTGGTGGCCAAGGCGATCCTGCGGGTGATGCAGTCGCAGGGTCTGGACCATGTCTGGCTGGATGCCCGCGGGCTGGGCGCCGAGCTGCTGGAGCGCCGCTTCCCGTCGATCATGGCGCGCTGCCGGCAGGCCGGTGTCGACCCGGTGACCGAGCCGATCCCGGTGCTGCCGGCGGCGCACTACGCCAGCGGCGGCGTCCGCACCGACCTGGACGGCCGGACCAGCGTGCCCGGCCTGTACGCGTGCGGTGAGGTGGCCTGCACCGGGGTGCATGGAGCGAACCGGCTGGCCTCCAACAGCCTGCTCGAAGGGTTGGTGTTCGCCGGCCGGATCGGCGCCGACCTGGCCCGCGAGCTGCCGCCGCGGGCGGAGCCGGCGGTGGACGGCACGGTGCCGGCCGGGTTGGTCGACCCGGTGGTCCGGCCCGACCTGGCGGCCGCGATGTCGGCCGGCGCCGGAGTGATCCGCACCGACCGGAGCCTGGCCGACACGGCCATCGCGCTGGCGACGCTGGGCGGCCGGGGGGGTGCGGCGCCCGGGCCGGCCGCCTGGGACGTGACGAACCTGCACACCGTCGGCAGCGCGCTGGTGGCCGCGGCCGCCCGGCGCGAGGAGACCCGCGGCTGCCACTGGCGGGAGGACTTCCCGGACCGGGACGACGCCCGCTGGCTGGGCCACCTGGTCGCCGCGATCGGCCCGGCCGGGGTGCTCACCGAGACCTTCCAGGCGCTGCCCCGATGATCGGGCTGCAATCGTCCACAGTGGACGCGTTGGTCGCCGCCGGCCTCGACCCGGAACACGTCGCCGGCCTGGTGGCCCGCGCGCTGGCCGAGGACCTGGCCGGTGGGGTGGACGTGACCAGCGCCGCGACGATCCCGGCCGACCGCACCGATACCGGCGACATGGTGTCCCGAATGGACGGTGTGGTGGCCGGATTGCCGGTGGCAGCGGCAGTTTTCGACCTGGCGGCACTCGGTCCACTTGGTACGTCCATTGGTGACAGTCCAATCAAGACAGAGATGAGGGTGTCGGACGGCTCGCCGGTGCGGCCCGGTGAGGTGCTGGCCACGGTGTGCGGCCCGACCCGGGCGCTGCTGACCGCCGAGCGCACCGCGCTGAACCTGCTCTGCCACCTGTCCGGGGTGGCCACGTTGACCCGGCGCTGGGTGGACGCGGTGGCCGGCACCGGCGCGGCGATCCGGGACACCCGCAAGACCACGCCCGGCCTGCGGCTGCTGGAGAAGTACGCGGTGCGCTGCGGTGGCGGGGTGAACCACCGGATGTCACTGTCCGACGCCGGTCTGGTCAAGGACAACCACGTGCTGGCCGCCGGCGGCGTGGCGGCCGCGTTCGCCGCGTTCCGGCGCGAGTTCCCCGGCCTGGCCGTGGAGGTCGAGTGCGACTCGCTGGCCGACGTCGAGGCCGCGCTGGCGGCCGGCGCCGACCTGCTGCTGCTGGACAACATGTCCACTGTGGATATGGCCGTGGCGGTCAAGCTGGCCGCCGGCGGCGCGGTGCGGCTGGAGGCCAGCGGCGGCCTGTCGCTGGCCGGTGCCCGCGAGGTGGCCGGCACCGGCGTGGATTACCTGGCCGTCGGCGCGCTCACCCATTCCGCCCCGGTGCTGGACATCGGCCTC
This sequence comes from uncultured Actinomycetota bacterium, assembly GCA_963714145.1. GTDB lineage: Bacteria > Actinomycetota > Actinomycetes > Mycobacteriales > CADCTP01 > JBBWZH01. The sequence goes on from OY970235.1 coordinate 8,989,803, forward strand.
GATCTGAGACCGGCCGGGGCAGCCGGCCCGCGACCCGCCCTGGAAGACTGACCGGCCATGTTGCTGACCATCGACATAGGTAATACCAATACGGTCTTCGGCCTGTTCGACGGCGAGGAGCTGGTCGAGTCCTGGCGGGTGAAGACCGATACGCGGGCCACCGCCGACGAGATGTGGCTGATCTACCACGGGCTGCTCGGCGACCGGCCGATCACCGGGCTGGCCGCCTGCTCGACGGTGCCGGCGGTGCTGAGCGAGTTGCGCTCGATGCTGGTCCGGTACTTCCCGAAGATGCCGGCGGTGGTGGTGGAGCCGGGCGTACGCACCGGTGTCCCGCTGCTCTACGACAACCCGAAAGAGGTCGGCGCGGACCGGATCGTCAACACGCTGGCCGCGTACCACTTGTACGGCGGGCCGGCGATCGTCGTCGATTTCGGCACCTCGACGAACTTCGACGTGGTCAGCGCCCGGGGCGAGTTCCTCGGCGGCGCGCTCGCTCCGGGAATCGAGATCAGCATCGACGCGCTGGCGTCCCGGGCCGCCCGGCTGCTGAAGGTGGAACTGGTCCGGCCGCGGTCGGTCATCGGCAAGACCACGGTGGAGGCGCTGCAATCCGGCATCCTCTATGGCTTCGCCGGCCAGATCGACGGGCTGGTCCGGCGGATCACCGCGGAACTCGGTGGGACCGCCACGGTCGTCGCGACCGGTGGTCTGGCGTCGTTGGTGATCGCGGAGAGTGAGACCATCCAGCATCACCAGCCCGACCTGACGCTGCTCGGGCTGCGCCTGGTGTTCGCCCGCAACCAGCCGTCCGGCTAGCAACGCCCGGCCACGCCGGGCCGACTCCGGGCCAGCCGGATCGGCGCGTCCGGGGCTAACCACCCCGGAAATCGGTTACGGCCGGTAGGTAGGGTCTGAGCGTGACAGAACAGTCGACCGTGCCGGTTCAGGGGGCGGTAGCCGACGTGGACGAGTTGCCCGAACAGCTCCGAGTCCGGCGCGAGAAGCTCGACCGGCTGCGTGCGGCCGGCGTCGACCCGTACCCGGTGAGCGTTCCCCGGACGCATTCGCTGGCCGAGGTCCGGGCCGCATATCCCGATCTGGAGCCGGATACCGCGACCGGTGACCGGGTCGGCGTGACCGGCCGGGTCATCTTCATCCGCAACACCGGCAAGCTCTGCTTTGCCACCCTGCGGGAGGGCGGCCCGGACGGTGGCACAGAATTACAGGCAATGCTCTCGGCCGACCGGGTCGGCGTGGAGTCACTCGCCGCCTGGAAGGCCGACGTCGATCTGGGTGACCATGTCTTCGTCAGCGGTGAAGTGATCACTTCACGGCGCGGCGAGCTGTCGGTACTGGCCGAACGGTGGCAGCTGGCGAGTAAGGCGTTGCGGCCACTGCCGGTCGCGCACAAGCCGATGAACGAAGAGACCCGGGTCCGGCAACGGTACGTCGACCTCATCGTCCGGCCGGAAGCCCAGCAGATGGTGCAGACTCGATACGCGGTGCAGCGGGCGCTGCGTGAGTCACTGCACCGGCGCGGGTACGTCGAGGTAGAGACACCCATCTTGCAGGCCGTCTACGGCGGTGCCACCGCCCGTCCGTTCACTACCCATATGAACGCGTTCGACCTGGATCTCTACCTGCGGATTGCGCCGGAGCTGTTCCTCAAGCGCGCCGTGGTCGGCGGCATCGAGCGGGTGTTCGAGCTGAACCGGGTCTTCCGCAACGAGGGCGTCGACTCAACCCACAACCCCGAGTTCACGATGCTTGAGGCCTACCAGGCCCATGCCGACTACGACGTGATGGCGACGCTCACCCGGGAGTTGATCCAGGAGAGCGCGGTCGCGGTGTTCGGCTCGACCGTGGTCACCCATTTTGACGGCACCGAGATGGACCTCGGCGGCGAATGGCGGTCGATCTCGCTCTACCACACCGTATCCGAGGCGGTCGGCGAACCGATTACGCCGCAGACGTCGCTGGCCCGGCTGACCGGGCTGGCCACCCGCCTGGACCTGCAGGTCAACCCGGCCTGGCCGGCGGGCAAGCTGGTCGAGGAGCTGTTCGAGGCGACCGCCGCGGCCGGCCTGCAGGCGCCGACGTTCGTCCGGGACTTCCCGGAGGAGACCAGCCCGCTGACCCGGCAGCATCGCAGCGAACCGGGGGTCACCGAGAAGTGGGATCTGTACATCCTCGGCGTGGAACGGGCCACCGCTTACTCTGAGCTGGTCGACCCGGTGGTTCAGCGGGAGCGGTTGGTGGCTCAGTCGCTGGCCGCGGCTAACGGTGATCCGGAGGCCATGCAGCTGGACGAGGACTTCCTCCGGGCCCTGGAGTACGGCATGCCGCCGGCCGGTGGAATGGGAATGGGGATAGACCGCCTGCTGCAGGTCCTCACCGGTGCCCGCGGCGTGCGGGAGACCGTGCTGTTCCCGTTGACACGACCCGAGTAACGCCCGTAGCCGCGTCGACTCGCAACTTTACGTTTGGTGCGGCATTATGTTCCTGGACAACGCAGTGAAAGGGGACGGGCGTGGCCCAGAAAGTACAAGTTCTTCTCGTGGACGACCTCGACGGTGGCGAAGCTGCCGAGACGGTCAGTTTCGGGCTCGACGGCACGTCGTACGAGATCGACCTCTCCAAGACCAATGCCGATGCGCTGCGCGACTCGCTGGCGAAGTATGTCGGTGGCGCGCGGAAGATCGGTCGGGCTGCGGCCCGGGCGACGGCTGGTCGTTCTCGGGCCTCCGGTAGCGCAGCGATCGACCGCGATCAGGCTGCGGCGATCCGTGCTTGGGCGAAGAAGCAGGGGCTCAAGGTGAGCGACCGGGGGCGCATTCCGGCGAACATCATCGAGCAGTACAACGCAGCGGTTTAGCCGCCGCGGCAAGGCAGCGGTGGTTACGAATCGTGAGCTATTCGTGTTCACGGAACCACAGCAGGTACACGAATAATTCAAGGTTGCGACGAGGTGCCGGGACGTTACCGTTCCGGCACCTCGCTGTGCGTGCGGCCGTCGCTGGTTGGTGAATGCGCCAGCTAGTGCCGTCGATTTCCCGCTGGCGCAGCGCTGATCCACTTGAACTGGCTGGGGTTTCTGACCGGTTCCGGCCACTGCGCCGGCTGGTCCACTCATACCTTCCGGATCTGTTCCGGCATCCGCTTGACCACTCGGCGTGTTTACCCGGTGTGCACGGCCACCCGGTTGGTTGACGCCGTCCCGTGCGGTTCGGTTCTGGTTCGACCGTGGGCTCGCGGTCCGGTTCGCCCTGGGCGTAGCCGGCGGTCGGAACGGATCGGCCGGGGACCGAGTTGGTACCGGACGGTTGCCTCGTGACGATCCGGCCCGCAAGGGCCGGGCGGGTGCTGACGGAGGCCCAGCCGACCGGCGCAAAGATCGGCCGGCAGCGGGTACGAGGTGACCAACAGGAGCGGCAACAGGCTGCCCCGAACGACCGTAGGTCGCCCATCCATGGGGGGTCCGTCCCTCGTACGTCTGAGTGAGGCCGTCACTGGCCAGGACTAGAGTGGACACGGACAGGCGACGACTGGCGACGGATCCGATACAGGCATCCTCGGCCGCCAGCGGTCAGTCCGGGGCAGCCGGGCACGTGAGGAGAGTCTGATGTTCGAGAGGTTCACCGACCGGGCGCGGCGGGTTGTGGTTCTGGCGCAAGAAGAGGCCCGGATGCTCAACCACAACTACATCGGCACTGAGCACATCCTGCTGGGCCTGATCCACGAGGGTGAGGGCGTGGCGGCCAAGGCGCTGGAGTCCCTCGGCATCTCCCTCGAAGGTGTGCGCCAGCAGGTCGAGGAGATCATCGGTCAGGGTCAGCAGGCGCCGTCGGGGCATATCCCGTTCACGCCGCGGGCGAAGAAGGTGCTGGAGCTGTCGCTGCGTGAGGCGCTGCAGCTGGGGCACAACTACATCGGTACTGAGCACATCCTGCTCGGGTTGATCCGCGAGGGTGAGGGTGTCGCGGCGCAGGTGCTGGTGAAGCTGGGTGCTGACCTGAACCGGGTGCGGCAGCAGGTGATCCAGCTGCTGTCCGGTTACCAGGGCAAGGAGCCGGCCGGTACGGCGACCGAGGGCACGCCGTCCACGTCGCTGGTGCTCGACCAGTTCGGCCGCAACCTGACCCAGGCGGCGCGGGAGTCGAAGCTGGACCCGGTGATCGGCCGGGAGAAGGAGATCGAGCGCCTGATGCAGGTGCTGTCGCGCCGGACGAAGAACAACCCGGTGCTGATCGGCGAGCCGGGCGTCGGCAAGACCGCGGTGGTCGAAGGGCTGGCGCAGGCGATCGTCAAGGGTGAGGTGCCGGAGACCCTGAAGGACAAGCAGCTCTATACCCTCGACCTGGGTGCGCTGGTGGCTGGTAGCCGGTACCGGGGTGACTTCGAGGAGCGGTTGAAGAAGGTCCTCAAGGAGATCCGTACCCGCGGTGACATCGTGCTGTTCATCGACGAGATCCACACCCTGGTCGGAGCCGGCGCGGCGGAGGGCGCGATCGACGCCGCGTCGATACTGAAGCCGATGCTGGCCCGCGGCGAGCTGCAGACGATCGGCGCGACCACGCTGGACGAGTACCGCAAGCACCTGGAGAAGGACGCCGCGCTGGAGCGGCGGTTCCAGCCGATCCAGGTGGGTGAGCCGACCGTGGCGCACACCATCGAGATCCTGAAGGGCCTGCGCGACCGGTACGAGGCGCACCACCGGGTGTCGATCACCGACGCGGCCCTGGTCGCCGCCGCCGGCCTGGCGGACCGGTACATCTCGGACCGGTTCCTGCCGGACAAGGCGATCGACCTGATCGACGAGGCCGGCTCGCGGATGCGGATCCGGCGGATGACCGCCCCGCCGGACCTGCGGGAGTTCGATGAGCGGATCGCGGAGGTGCGGCGGGAGAAGGAGTCCGCGATCGACGCGCAGGACTTCGAGAAGGCCGCGTCGCTGCGCGACCGGGAGAAGCAGCTGCTGGCGCAGAAGGCGACCCGGGAGAAGGAGTGGAAGGCCGGCGACATGGATGTCGTGGCCGAGGTGGACGACGAGCAGATCGCCGAGGTGTTGGCGACCTGGACCGGGATCCCGGTGTTCAAGCTGACCGAGGAGGAGACGTCCCGGCTGCTGAATATGGAGGATGAGCTGCACCGGCGGGTCGTCGGGCAGCAGCAGGCGATCAAGGCGGTCTCGCAGGCGATCCGGCGGACGCGGGCGGGGTTGAAGGACCCGAAGCGTCCGGGTGGGTCGTTCATCTTCGCGGGGCCGTCGGGGGTGGGGAAGACCGAGTTGTCCAAGGCGTTGGCGGAGTTCCTGTTCGGTGACGACGACGCGTTGATCCAGCTGGACATGTCGGAGTTCCACGACCGGTACACCGTCTCCCGCCTGGTCGGCGCACCTCCGGGCTACGTCGGCTACGACGAGGGCGGGCAGCTGACCGAGAAGGTCCGCCGCAAGCCGTTCTCCGTCGTCCTGTTCGACGAGGTCGAAAAGGCCCACCCGGACGTGTTCAACACCCTGCTGCAGGTCCTCGAGGACGGCCGCCTGACCGACGGCCAGGGCCGGATCGTGGACTTCAAGAACACCGTCCTGATCCTCACCACCAACCTCGGCACCCGCGACATCGCCAAGGCCGTCAGCCTGGGCTTCCAGGCCGGCAACGACACCGCCTCCAACTACGAACGCATGAAGAACCGGGTCACCGACGAACTCAAGCAACACTTCCGGCCCGAGTTCCTCAACCGGATCGACGACATCATCGTCTTCCACCAACTCTCCGAAGACGAGATCGTCCAGATCGTCGACATCATGCTCACCCGCGTCGACAGCCAACTCAAGAACAAGGACATGGGCCTGGAAGTCACCCCTGCCGGCAAAGCACTCCTCGCCAAGCGCGGCTGGGACCCCGTCCTCGGCGCCCGACCACTACGCCGCACCATCCAACGCGAAATCGAAGACACCCTCTCCGAGAAGATCCTCTTCGGCGAGATCCGCCCCGGCCAGATCATCATCGTCGACAGCGACGGCGCCGACGAGAACCCGGCCTTCACCTTCAGCAGCGAGGCCAAGCCCACCGTCGAGCTTGAGGTCCCGCTCGTCGGTACCGGCGAAGGCACAACCGCCCTCGCGGGCGAGTAACCCGGCCGCCCTCGCGGGCGAGTCACCGGCTTGATCGGAGGGCCGGCCCTGTTGGGGCCGGCCCTCCGCCATGCTCGGCGCCGCTGCGCGAAACCCTGCCGAGGTTCGGGCGCGCCGGTCGGCCGGGCTGCCGGGGGATCCGGTCGCGTCCTGGGGTCGGCCCTTCGGCGGTGCCGGATGTGGCTGCGGGGTACCGTCCTGCCGTGTTCACGCGCTCCTGGTCCGTGCCGGTCCGTGCCTTGCTCGTCGCCGCCGCGCTGGCTTTGCTGGCCGGCTGCTCCGGTACCGGCTCGCCCACCGCGGCCGGGACGACGCCGGCCGGCTCGGGGGTGGTGTCGAGCGCCGGGTCGGTGACCGCCGGGCCGGGCGGGTCGTCCGGCAGTGGCTCGGCGCCGGGTCCCGGTACGTCGGCGGCGCCTGGCGGGACGGCGGGCAGCGGCCCCGGCGGCACCGCCGGAACGCCGGCCCCGCTGCCGACCGAACCCGACGGCTGTGTCGAGATCGGCACCGGCACCGTGGTGGACGCCGGCACCCCGCAGCGCCCGCTCCCGGCGGTGGTGCTCGGCGGTGGGCTGCGCGCGGTGGTGCTGGTGAACGACACCGGCCAGAAGCTGTGCGCCTGGCTGCCGTTCGCCCGCACGTTGTCCCGGACCGGGCTGCGGGTGGTGCTCTACGACCCGCCAGCCGGCGACGCGAACCAGGCGCTGCGCGACATCACCACCTGGCTGCGGGACCGGGGCAGTACCGGCGTCGGTTACGTGGGCGCCGGCACCGGGGCGGTCACCGCCACCGTCACCGCGGCCGCGCTCAAGCCGGCCCCGTACGCGGTCGTCGCGCTCTCCCCGGCTGCGGCCGCGGTCCGCGCTCCGTCCCTGTACGCGGCGGCCGCCAGCGGTGACGCGCCGGGCGCGGCCACCGCCCGCCGCCTCGCCAGCGGCAGCCGGCTGCGCCTGGTCGCCGGCACGGCCCGCGGCACCGCCCTGGTCGCCACCCCCGGCCCGCTCACCACCGCCCTGACCGGCTACCTCCGCTGACACCTGACGGCGCCGCCCGCCGGGTGAGGTCGTAGCCCCGTCGGTGATGATTTCCCTCGCCAGGTGACGGCTGTACGCCATCACCACGCGGGGCCAATCCATCACCGACGAGGCGAGGTCGTCACCGCCGGGCCAAGGTCGTCACCGGCGGGGCGAGGTCGTCACCTGCGGGGCCGAGGTCGTCACGGGCGGGGCGAGGTCGTCACGGGCGGACCAAGGTCGTCACGGGCGGGGCGAGGTCGTCACCGGCGGGGCGAGGTCGTCACGGGCGGACCAAGGTCGTCACCGGCGGGGCGAGGTCGTCACGGGCGGACCAAGGTCGTCACCGGCGGGGGGAGGTCGTCGCCGGCGGGGCGAGGTCGTCACCGGCGGGGCGGGGGCGGGCCGTCGCCGGGGAGGGCGAAGCGGCCGTCGGGGAGGGGATCGATCAGGCCGTCGGCGACCAGGGCGTCCAGGGCCCGGGCGCGCTGCGCGGCGTCCGGCCAGGCGATGTCCAGGTCGGCGGCGCCGACCGGGTCGGCACTGCCGCGCAGCACGTCCAGCAGCAGGCCGCGGACCTGGCGGTCGGTGCCGGCGAACCGCTGCGGCACTTTGACCGGCCCGTCATACGCGGGTCGGCCGGCCCGCAGCCAGGCGCAGGACGGCCGCACCGGGCAGGCTTGGCAGCGCGGCGTCCGGGCGGTGCAGACGACCGCGCCGACCTCCATCGCGGCCACCGCGAATCGAGCCGCTCGGGCCGGCTCGGCCGGCAGCAGCGTCTCGACCGCGGCCAGGTCGCGGGTGGTCGACGGCGGCCCGGCATCCGCCTGCCCTTGCACCGCGCGGGCCACGAACCGGCGCACGTTGGTGTCCACCACCGGCTGCCGCTGGCCGAACGCGAACGCCGCCACCGCCCGCGCGGTGTAGGCGCCGACCCCGGGCAGCGCCAGCAGTTCGTCCACTGTGGACGGTACGGCGCCGGCGTGCCGGTCGGTGATCGCGACCGCGCACTCGTGCAGCCGCAGCGCCCGGCGCGGGTAGCCGAGCTTGCCCCACATCCGGACCGCCTCGGCTGGTGGGTCCGCGGCCAGCGCCGCCGGCACCGGCCAGCGGGTGAGCCAGGCGGCGTACGCCGGTACCACCCGCGGCACCGGCGTCTGCTGCAGCATGATCTCGCTGACCAGCACCGCCCAGGGCGACGTGCCGGGCTGCCGCCAGGGCAGGTCGCGGGCATGCTCGCCGTACCAGTCCGACACCGCCTGCGTGAACGACTCCATCGCCTCGAGATGTTAGGGCCTGTCCGCTGACCGGCCCTACGGCGCGGCTCCGTCGCAGCCGTGCCGCGCCGGGTTAGGTTGACCTGCGTGCTGCACCCGGTAGGCCCGTTGCCGGCGTCGGTCTACTGGCGGCGTCGGATACTGGCGCTTGCCATCGCGCTGGTGGTGCTGCTCATCCTCTGGTTGCTGACTTCCGGCACCGGCTCCGGCGATCCGGGCTCGGCGGCCGTGGTCGGCGGCACCAGTTCGCCGGCCGGCCCGACCTCCTCGGCCGGCATGCCGTCCGAGACGCTGACCGCCACCTCACCCGCGAACGACCCGGGCCGGCGGGGCGGCGGCGAGATCGAGACGCCGACCGGCCCGGCCACCCCGACCGGCAGCTCCGGCGGCGGCCCGGGGTCCGGCGGTAGGACCGAGGCGGCCGCGCCGGTCGCCTGTTCGGACGCCGCGCTCACGCTGACCGTCTCGGTGGCCAAGCCGGCCTACCCGGTCGGCGCGCAGCCGCAGATCACGCTCAGCCTGCAGAATACGTCCGGCACCACCTGCACCCGGGACCTGGCCGCCAGCCAGCAGGAGGTGCTGCTGTACGACGGCAAGACCCGGCTGTGGTCCAGCAACGACTGCTACCCGGGCGGCGGAACCGATGTGCAGGCGATCGCGCCGGGCGAGCGGGACCGCTACTCGGTCACCTGGTCCGGGTTGGCCTCGCACCCTGCCTGCGCCGGCACCCGGACCCGGGTCGGCGCCGGCCGCTACCGCCTGGTCGGCCGGATTGGCAGCCTGCACAGCGCCCCCACCACCCTCGTCCTGCGCTGAGGTTCGTGGGGCTGGCGTGCACGGCCGCCGGTCGGGCTAGACGTAGCGTTCGAGGATGCTGGACTCGGCCAGCCGGGACAGGCCCTCGCGCACGCTGCGGGCCCGCGACTCGCCCACGCCATCGACCGTCTGCAGATCGTCCACGGTGGCGGCGAGCAGCTTCTGCAGGCTGCCGAAGTGCTCGACCAGCCGGTCTACCACCGCGCCGGGCAGCCGCGGCACCTTGGCCAGCAGCCGGTAGCCGCGGGGGCTGACCGGGCTTTCCAGCGCCTCCGGGGTGGCCGCGTAGCCCATCGCCCGGGCCACCAGGCTCAGGTCGATCAGCTCGGCCGCGCTCAGCGCGGCCAGATCGTTCAGCACCTCGGCCAGCGAGCGAGACCGGCGGCCGATCGGGATGTAGTCGCGGGCGACCAGCTCGCGTTCCGGGTCGACCCCGGCCATCAGCTCGTCCAGTTGCAGGGACAGCAGCCGCCCGTCGGTGCCGAGCTCGACCACGTAGCCCTGGATCTCGTCGGCGATCCGGCGGACCATCTCCAACCGCTGGCTGACGCTCATCGCGTCCCGCACGGTGACCAGGTCCTCGATCTCCAGCGCGGACAGCGTGCCGGCCACCTCGTCCAGCCGCATCTTGTACCGCTCCAGGGTGGCCAGCGCCTGGTTCGCCCGGGACAGGATCGCCGCCGAATTATCCAGCACGTACCGCCGGCCGCCGACGTACAGGCCGATGATCCGCATCGACTGGCTGACCGAGATCACCGGGAAGCCGGTCTGCGCGGCGACCCGTTCGGCGGTGCGGTGCCGGGTGCCGGATTCCTCCGTCGGCAGCGACGAGTCGGGCATCAGGTGGACCGCCGCCCGCAGGATGCGGTGCCCGTCGGTGCTGAGCACCACCGCGCCGTCCATCTTGGCCAGCTCGCGCAGCCCGGTCGCGGAGAACTCGACGTCCAGCGGGAAGCCGCCGGTACAGAGTGAGTCCACCGTCTTGTCGTAGCCGAGCACGATCAGCGCGCCGGTGTTGCCGCGCAGGATGCGCTCCAGGCCGTCTCGCAGGCCGGTACCGGGTGCGAGCATGGCGAGGGTCGCCCGCAGCTTGTCCTCGCGGTCTGCGGTGGCCACCGGTCGCTCCTGCACTCCATCGACGATGCGGGTCCTTAGTCTACGGTCGTCCGGCCCGGGAGTTTCGGGGCGCACACCGTCGGTGCGGGGCTGGTCCACCGAACGTGGCTTGCCGCGTGGCCGGAGCAGCGCCACCGCCGCGTTCCGGCCCCGTGCTGGAGTGCTCTGCCCGACCGCCGCCCGGTCTGTCATGCCGGCTCGGCCGCCAGTTCATGGGCCGCCGCCAGCTCGTCGACCGCCGCCAGCCCGGCCGCCGCCCCGGCACCTGCGCGGGACGCTCGGCCGGCGGCTCCGGCAAAGGTCTCGGCCGCGGCCAGGGACGCCTCGCTGACCGCCCCGGCTGGCATGCCGACGCCCGCGCGGGCCGCTTCGGCGGCGGCCAGCCGCTGAGCCGAGACGCCGGCCGGCCCGCCACCGGTGGACCCGCCGGCCCGGGACCGGGCCGCCGCACCGGCTGGTGCGTCGGCGGTCAGAGCGCGCAGGGCAGCGGCGACGTCGGCCACCTCGGTGACCTGCATGCCGGGTGGGCCGTCGCCGGAGTCGGGCGGCACCAGGGCGCGGGTGAAGCCGAGCCGGGCGGCCTCGGCCAGCCGCCGGCCCACCGCGCCGACCCGGCGGACGTCGCCGGACAGGCCGACCTCGCCGAGCACGACCAGCCCGGACGGCAGCGCCGTATCTCGGGCGGCCGAGGCGACCGCCAGCGCGATGGCCAGATCGGCCGCCGGCTCGGAGACCCGCATCCCACCGACGGTCGCCGCGAACACGTCCGAGACACCGAGCCGGACCCGGCCGCGCCGTTCCAGCACGGCCAGCACCATCGCCACCCGAGCGCTGTCCAGCCCACTCACCGCGCGCCGCGGCACGGCCAGGGTCGAGGTGGCGACCAGCGACTGCACCTCGGCCAGCAGCGGCCGGCGACCCTCCACGCTGACCGTCACGCAGGTACCCGGCACCGGCTCGGACCGGTGCGAGAGGAACAGCCCGGACGGGTCGGGCAGGCCGCGGATGCCGGCGTCGCCCAACTCGAAGCAGCCGACCTCGTCCGCCGGGCCGTACCGGTTCTTCACCGCCCGGACCATCCGCAGCGTCGAGTGCCGGTCGCCCTCGAAGTGCAGCACCACGTCGACCAGGTGCTCCAGCACCCGCGGCCCGGCGATCGCCCCGTCCTTGGTGACGTGGCCGACCAGCACCGTCGCGATGCCACGCTCCTTGGCCACGGCGATCAGCGCCGCGGCGACGGCGCGCACCTGGGTCACCCCGCCGGCCGCTCCCTCCACCGCCGGGGAGGCCACCGTCTGCACCGAGTCGACCACCAGCAGGCCCGGGTTGACCGCGTCCACATGGGCCAGCAGCGCGCTGAGATCCGTCTCGGCGGCCAGGTAGAGCTGCGCGTGCATGGCGCCGGTGCGGTCGGCGCGCAGTCGCACCTGGGCGACCGACTCCTCGCCGGTGACGATCAGCGCGGCCGCCGCGCCACCGGCCGCGTACCGGTGCGCCACCTCGAGCAGCAGCGTCGACTTGCCCACCCCCGGCTCGCCGGCCAGCAGCACGACCGCGCCCGGCACCAGGCCGCCACCGAGCACCCGGTCGAGCTCGGCCACCCCGGTCGGCCTGGCCCGCGCGGCGTTGACGTCGATCTCGCCGATCGGCAGGGCCGGCGCGGTCACCGGCCCCGCGGCGACCTTGCGGAGGCCCGGCTGCACCGCGCCCAGCTCGGTCACCGATCCCCACGCCTGGCATTCCGGGCACCGGCCGACCCAGCGCGCCGCCGCGTACCCACACTCCGCGCACCGGTACGCCGGCCGGTCCTTGGTCTTAGCCACGGTGCCACCGTAGCGACGGGGTCCGACGAATCCGGTCACCCGCCGCGCGGTTTCCCACCCAGCGGGACCCACCTCCCGGACCCACCCCGCCGGTGACGGGTTCGCCCGCCCGGTGACGGCGCAGGGCCCTCACCCGCCGCCCGAATCCATCACCGGCGGCCGGAAGACGTCACCGGCGGGTGCGCCCACATCACCTGCGCGCGGGAGGCGTCGGGTCCCCGGGCGGTCGCTGTGAGATGCCGACGCGGTGCTGAGTTGATGCGGTCAGTGATGTTCCTGCTGCGCGGGTGATGGCGTAGGACCATCACCGGGCAAGCGAATCCGTCACCGGCGCGCAGAAGGCGTCACCGGCGCGAATGATGGCGTCACCTGCTGGTGGAAGGCGTCGCCGTGGCGTGGACCGGACCTGCCACCTCATGGGATGCCTTGAGGTCCTGGCTTCGCGGTTCGGGTGCGGGGTTCGCGTGGCGGGTGGTGGGTTGTGTTCGCGGGTGACGATCTCGCGGTGTGGGTGGTGGCGTAGGGCCATCACTGGGCCCGCGAATCCGTCACCGGCGTGAACGGTGACGTCACCGGCGGGTGGAAGGCGTCACCGCGGCGCGGACGGCGGGCCGGGGGCGGCTCGGGTACCGGGGCGGCTCGGGGGGTGGTGGGTTGGCCTGGCGGGTGCGGTTGTGGCGTCACTCACCGGCACGCCCTGTCACCGCGGCGGGTCCGGCGGCCGTCACCAGGGCTGGGTCGGCCCGAACCCAGGGGAGAAGGTCAGGTCGGGCTTCCGTGCCGGTGACCGCCAACGCCGGAGGGCGTCAGCGGCCGGCCAAGCGGGTGACCCGCCGCGGCGGCAGCCACTGACCCTGCCGGCCGGTCAGCCAGTGGACTCCCCGACAACACCGTCGATCGTGGACGGTGGGGGGAGCGGGGTCGCTGGTGTCCCGACCGGGATCGCGATGGTGACCTCGCCGGCGCGCTCGAAGACGAACGTGATCTCGACGGTCTCGGTGGAGAGCAGTTCCCGGGTCAGGCCGACCAGGCTGACTATCGCGCCGGTGTCGCCGAACGAGACCAGCCCTTCGGCCGGTAGCGGCACCGGCGCCGAGACCGGTGCCGGTGGACCGGTCGCGGTCGCCGTCCCGGTCGGCGTGTCTGTCGGCGTCCCGGTCTCCGTCGGTGTCCCGGTGCCGGTCGGTGTCCCGGTGCCGGTCGCGGTCGCGGGGGCGGTCGTCGCCGGCGGTTCGGTCGTCGCCGGTGCGGTCGCGGACGGCAGCGCGGTGGGGCTGATCAGTACCTGGGTTGCGGCGTCGGTGCGGACGTCGACCAGCCGGTCGGCCTGGTCACCCTGGTTGACCGCGTCGAAGTCGAGATGTGCCGTGGCGCCCTTCTGGTAGCGCCCGCCTTCCGGAAACGCGATCGTGATGTTACGCAGCGCGATCGAGCCGACCTGTCCGGCTGCTCCGTCCACGGCCGACTGCTGCAGCGAGGTCTGCGCCAGCTGGCCGGCGGCGCAGCCGGAGAGCGCCAGCGCCGAGCCGCCCATGACACCGGCGACGAGCAGCGCGGCACGGCGCCCGGTCGGCGCCGCCGAAGATCCACGAGACACGGCCTGAGCCTCCTCGGTCCGGCAAGTCGTGCCACAGCGTAGTCACCGGCCGCCGGCCGCCCGCCCCGCGGGGGGCCGCGCCGCGATCAACCGACCTCGGCGCCGGACACCAGCAGCAGCGCCACGTCCACGGCGGCCACCAGCAGCACCGCCCGGAATCCCGCGTCCGAGCCGGGCCGGCCACCGAGCAGCAGGCCGCCGACCCCGACCACGGCCGCCGTCGCGAGCGCGCCAACCCCGAATACGCCGGGACCTCCGGGCGGCCCGAGCGCCAGGAAAGCGGAGGCGGCCAGCAACAGCACGGCGGCGGCGACCCGGCTGCGGCCGGCGCCGAGCCGGTGCGGCAGCCCGCGAATCCCGGTGCGCAGGTCCTCGTCCAGATCCGGCAGCACGTTCGCGAAGTGCGCGCCGGACCCGAGCAGCGCCCCGGCGGCGACCAGCCAGCCGGCCACCGGATGCCCGGGCAGTCCGGCGGTGACGAACGCGGGCAGCAGCCCGAACGACACCGCGTACGGCAGCACCGAAGCGGCGGTGGCCTTCAGTCGCAGGTTGTACGTCCACGCGGACGCCACGGCCAGCAGGTGCAGCCCGCCGGCCAGCGGCCCGGACAGCAGCGACAGCGGGACGGTCGCGACGGCCGCCGCGACCGCCGCCCAGCCCACGCCGGCGGCGGGGACGGCCCCGGTGGCGACCGGCTTGTCCGCCCGGCCGGCGGTCTGGTCGCGCTGCCGGTCCAGGTAGTCGTTGCTCCAGCCGACCGAGAGCTGCCCGGCCAGTACGGCCGAGCCGACCGCGGCGGCACCGGCCGGGCCGCGACCGGCCGCGGCGGCGAGCGCCGTCGCGACCGCGGTGACCGCGACCGTGGGCTCCGGATGGCAGGCCCGGACCAGCGCCCGGGTGGCGCCGGAAACCGTCATCGCGCCGGTCCGGTCGCGCCCACCGCGGACCCCCCGGGCCGCGGCGGGATCAGCGTTGGCCGGCGGTGCCGGTGGCCACCAGCACCGCCAGTTCGCCATCCAGCGCGTTGGCCGACGGCTCGGTGGTGAGCACCCGGTTGACCACCCCGTCGCCCCGGACCAGCAGCAGCACCGGCTGTTTCTCCGCCTGGTACACCTTCACCAGTTGCCCGGTGGGTTCGCCGGCCCGGACCACCGAGTGCTCGGCCAGGCTGGCCGGGGCCGGTGGCAGGTCGGTGCCGACCAGGACGAACGACAGGTGGTGCCGGGTCGCCGCCACGCCGAACACGCGCAACCGGTCCGCACAGTCGCAGGCCGGTGGCAGCACCGCGAGCACGGCCGGCCGGTAGTCCCGGACCGGCACCGTCTGGCCGTCCGACCGGTGCAGGGTGAGATCCGGAACCAGACCGCCCTCCTGGCCGGTGCCGCGTACGCCGGTGGCCAGCGGGACCGGCCGGGTGGCCGGCCGGCGCGGCTGGAACAGCAGCATCAGGCTGGCAAAGCCGGCAACGAGGACGAGAACGCCGACCACGATCGGGCCGGAGAAGCCGTACCGCTGCCAGCGCCGGGTGAACAACAGCCGCCGGTATCTTGATCGCCGGCTCTCAACCCGTCGTTCCCGCTGCAATGCGCGTAGCTCGGCGGTCAACTCCCGGGCGTCATCCGGCACCACGAAGTCGTCAAGCGAGAACGGGTCGTCATCGACCGGCCCGCCTTCTCCATCACGGCGCCGATCGTCATCGTCGCGACCCATAGTTCCAGCGTGCGCTTCGGCGCGGCCTGGTGCAAAGCGCTCGGTCAGGGGCATGTTGACACTCCAGAAGCAGACGGCGCGCCGCTTGTCAACCCCTCGACGCCCCTAACTTGGCCTCTGACCTGCGGTTATGGCGCTCTCTGGACGTCGAGCCGGATGCCCTGTCGTGTTACCCTAGAAGAAGCGAAAGGGGTCACAGACACATGGTTTTCAAGGTCGGCGAGACCGTCGTCTACCCGCACCACGGGGCAGCAGTCATCGAGGCCATCAAGACCCGCGCGATCAAGGGCGTCGAGAAGACGTACCTAGTCCTGAAGGTAGCCCAGGGTGACCTGACCATCGAAGTTCCGGCCGATAACGCTGAAGGCGTCGGTGTTCGGGACGTGGTGGGCCAGGAAGGTCTGGACAAGGTATTCGAGGTGTTGCGAGCGCCGCACACCGAGGAGCCCACCAACTGGTCCCGTCGCTACAAGGCGAACCTGGAGAAGCTCGCCTCAGGCGACGTGAACAAGGTGGCCGAGGTTGTCCGTGATCTCTGGCGGCGTGACCGCGAGCGCGGTCTGTCCGCTGGTGAGAAGCGGATGTTGGCGAAGGCGCGGCAGATCCTGGTCAGCGAGCTAGCGCTGGCGGAGGGCACCAACGAAGACAAGGCCGAGCTGCTGCTCGACGAGGTGTTGGCCTCGTAGGCAGCTTCTTCCGACGTTCTGACCGGGTTGCGCGGTGCCGGTAGCGGGCGTAGTGCTCGCCGCCGGCCCGGGTCGGCGGCTAGGTCAGGCAGTTCCGAAGGCGCTCAGCCTGCTAGATGGTCTACCGCTGCTGTCCCGTGCCGCTTCGGCGTTGCGGGACAGCGGCGTTGTTGACCAGCTCGTGATCGTCGGCCCGGCTGGCGCCGCGCCGGATGTGCAGGCGGCACTGGCGTCGGCGTTGCCGCCCGGTGTCGCGCTCGTCGTGGACGGGGCCGGCACCCGGCACGGCTCGCTGCACCGTGCGCTCGCCGTGCTCGCCGCGGAGATCGACGTGGTCGTCCTTCATGACGCCTCCCGCCCGCTGGCACCGGCCGATCTCGTCGTCCGGGTGCTGAAAGCCGTCTACGCGGGAGCGGATGCGGCGGTCCCGGTCGTCGAGGTCACCGAGACGGTCAAGGAACTCGACCGGGACGGGCGGATCGCCCGTACGGTGCCGCGCGAGCGGCTGGTGCGGATCCAGACCCCGCAGGCGGTCCGGCGCATCCTCATCGACCAGGCGCACGCCGGCTGCGGCCCGGACGGTCCGGACGGGGCGGACGAACTGGCCGTGCTCGCGCCGGCCGCGGCCAAACTGGTCACTGTGGACGGTGACGTGGACGCGTTCCCGGTCGTCCAGGCGACCGATCTCGCCTTCGCCGAAGCGGTTCTGGCCCGCCGCCGCAAGGCCCGCTGAGCGCTGCGCGGGCCTTGCCGCGGCGCGGCGTCAGCGGCGCAGGATGGTGCGGATCTCGGCCAGCATCTTGGCTGGTTTGGAGAGCACAGCGCCCGGCAGCGAGGCGGCGAACCGGACCGGGTGTCGGATCGCCCGGCGCGCCATCCGGCCCGGCTTGCTCAGCAGCCGCTGCTCCAGGTCCTGCACGTACGCGCTGCGCAGATCGCCCTCCTCGTGCCGCACCCGGTACCCGCAGGAGGTGCAGCGGGACGAGGCGAGCAGCCGGCCGGCGTACCGGAGTTCGTGCACGGACAGCTGCCGGCAGCTGTCGCAGACCAGCTCCACCCGGTGGACGTCGCCCATTCAGGACACCCGGTAGTCCGCCAGGGCGAGCAGCCGCTCGGCCAGGAACAGGTCCTGCGGGTAGGTCACCTTGATGTTGCGCGGGTCGCCGGCGAGGCAGTGCACCGGCAGCCCGCCGTACTGCTCCATGCAGGCCGAGGTGTCGGTGCCGACGAACCCGTCCCGGGCGGCGCACTCGTAGGCGTCCAGCAGCGGGCCGGCCCGGAACGCCTGCGGTGTCTGCATCCGGACCAACCGGCGGCCGGCCGGCTCGGCCACCACGCCGGCGGTCGGGTGCGGCACGCCGGCGTCCTCCAGCGGCAGGCCGGGCACCGCGGCGCCGTAGACCCGGGCCGCGTCGATCGTGTCGGCGATCAGCCGGCGACCGGCCAGCGGGCGGGCACCGTCGTGGATCGCGACCACATCGACCGCTCCGTGCCGGATCGCCGGCGCCAGGTGGGCCAGCGCCTGGTATTCGGAGTGGTGCCGGCTCGGCCCGCCGTCGACGATCTCCACCTTGGCCCGGACCTCGCGGTCGACGGTCTCCTCGGCCAGCGACCGGTCGGCCGGCCGCACCACCAGCACCAGCCGGCGCACGGTGGTCACGTCGGCGAACGCCTGCAGCGCCCAGGACACCAGCCGGCGCCCGGCGAGCGGCAGGTAGACCTTGTTGCCGTCGCCGCCCACCCGGGTGCCGCTGCCGCCGGCCAGCACCACTGCCGCCGCAACCGGAGTGACCGCCACCAGATGACGGTAACCCGGCCCGGCCATCACCCGCTCACCCTCCGCCCAGCAACTGGTCCGGCGCGGCGGTCAGTTCGGTCAGTTCGGCCAGCAGCCGAGCGGCGTCCGCACCGTCTGCCGCGCGGTGGTCGACGGTCAGCCCGACCGTGCAGCTGACCCGGGCGGCCAGCCCGCCACCGGGCAGCACCCTCGGCTGCGGCCCGATCCGTCCCAGCGACAGGATCGTCGCCTGCGGTGGGGTGAGCAGCGCCTGGAACGAGTCAACGCCGAAGCCGCCCAGACTGGACACGGTCGTCGTCGCACCGTCCAGATCGGACGGTCGCAGCCGGCCGGTCCGGGCCCGTTCGGCGACCCGGCGGACGGCTCTGTCCAATTCGGACAGCGACCCACGGTCGGGCGCCGGCAGGACGGGAGCGAGCAGGCCGACCGGGGTGTCCACGGCCAACGCGACGGTGATCTCGGGCTGCTCCCGCGGGCCGTCCGGCCCCCAGCTGGCGTTCAGCTCCGGATGCTGGCGCAGCGCGGTGGCGAACGCGCGGATCAGCAGCGTGGTCCACCCGACCCGGACCGCGGCCCGGGCCTGGTCGAGCGCGGCCAGGTCGAGCGTGCTGAACACGGTGAACTGGGGCACCGCGGCGCTGGCCGTCATCACCCGGGCCACCGCCGCCCGGACCGACCGCCGCCGAGTGGCGAGCGCGTCCGCGAATCCGGGGTCCACACCGGACGGTGCCGCGGTGGTGGCCGCCGGCTCCGCCGCGCGGGTTGGGGCCGCCGGTCCGCTCGTGACCGGCTGGGGCTGGCTCGGCCGCCCGGCCGCTGGCTGGCCGGCTGTCGGCTGCGCTGTTGCTGGCTGGCCGGCTGCCGGCGGCTGGGTCGCTGCCGGCTCGGTGGCGCTCCGGGTTCCGGTGTCGGCCGACTGCGAGCGGGCGGGGGCCGGCTGCCTGGCGGCGGCGCGCTCCACGTCGGCCAGGCTGATCGCGCCGGACGGCCCGGTGCCGGTCAGGTCGTCCAGCCTGATGCCGAGCTCACCGGCCCGGCGGCGCGCACCGGGCAGGGCCGGTTTCGGCCCGCGCCGGGACGGCGGCGTCGGCCGCTCGGGCTGACCACCGGCGGCGGTTGTGGAGCCGGCGGCGGTCGTGGCGTCGCCGGCCGTGGCGCCAGCCGAGCCGACCGACGGCTCGGCAGCGTCCGGGGCGCCGGCCTCGGCCGCTGGACTGTCGGGGACGGCGGCCAGCGGCGCGGCGTTGGCCGTGTCGGTCCCGGCCGTGGCCGGTTGGCCCACGCCGTCCCGGGCAATGGCGGTGTCCGTGCCGTCGCTGCCTGGCCCAGGCGGCGCGGTGGTGGGGTCCGGCCCGGCTGGGGTGAAGAGGTCGCCGAGCAGGTCGTCGGCTTCGGTGCGGATGTAGGCGATGGGTGCGCCGACCGGGACGGTGGCGCTGGCGTTGGCGACGATCCGGTCCAGGATGCCGTCGACCGGGGCCTCGACCTCCATGTCGACCTTGTCGGTGAGTACCTCGCAGACGACCTCGCCGGCGCTGACCGGATCGCCGGCCTGCTTGCGCCAGCCGATGACCTCGCCCTCGGACATCGTCATCGACATCTTCGGCATGATCAGCGGGATCTCCGGCATCAGGACCCCCGGACCAGATCGCGGACCGCGGCGACGACATCCGGCAACTGCGGGACGCTGGCCCGCTCCAGTTGCGGCGCGTACGGGATCGGCGCGTCCAGCCCGGCCAGCCGGACCACCGGCGCCAGCAGCGAGTACAGCGCGTCGGACTCGGCGATCCGGGCGGCCACCTCGGCCATGAAGCCGACGTGCCGCGGCGCCTCCTGCACCAGCACCACCCGGCCGGTGCCGCGGACCGCGGCCAGTACGGTGTCCGCGTCGAACGGGGACAGCGTCCGCGGGTCCACCACGGTCGCCTCGATCCCGTCCGAAGCGGACAGTTCGGCGGCCGCGTCCAGGGCCCGGCCGACCATCACGCCGGTGGCGACGATCGTGACGTCGTCGCCCTGCCGGCGGACCGCGGCCCGGCCCAGCGGCACCCGCTCGGCCGCCTCCGGTACCGGGCCGGAGGTCTTGTAGAGCAGCTTGTGCTCCAGCACCAGCACCGGGTTCGGGTCGTCGATCGCGGCCAGCAGCAGGCCCTTCGCATCCGCCGCGGTGGCCGGCATGACCACCTTGAGCCCGGGTACGTGCGCGAACCAGGCCTCCAGCGACTGCGAGTGCTGCGCGGCGGCGCCGGTGCCGGAGCCGGACGGGGCGCGCAGCACCATCGGCACGCTGGCCGCGCCGCCGAGCATGAAGTGGATCTTGGCGGCCTGGTTCACGATCTGGTCCATCGCCTGTGCGGTGAAGTCGGAGAACTGGATCTCCACCACCGGCCGCATCCCGACCATCGCGGCGCCTACCGCTGCGCCGACGATGCCGAGCTCGGAGATCGGGGTGTCGCGCACCCGCTCGGCGCCGAACCGCTCGTACAGGCCGGCGGTGACGCCGAACGCGCCGCCGTACACGCCGATGTCCTCGCCGAGCAGGAAGACTCGCTCGTCCGCGGCCATCGCCTGGGCCAACGCCTCCCGTACCGCCTCGGCGTAGCTCAGCGTCCGCTCCCCGCCGCCGGCCGCGTCGCCGGCCGCGCCGGCCGGACCGGTACCGCCGGCCGCGCCGGCTTCACCGGCCGCAGCGCCGGCCGAGCCGGAGTCGCCGGCCGTCCCGTCCTCCCCGGCCGGACCGCCGGTGGGCGGGTTCGGTCCGGAGTGGACGGTGCCGGCTGCGGTGGCGGTCATCCGGCGCCCCCCTCGGCGTCGGCGTAGACCGCGGCGAGCAGGCCGTCCGGGGTGGCCGCCGGGGCGGACCGGGCCTCCCGGACGGCCGAGCGGATCGCATCCCGGGCCGCCGACCGGGCACCGTCCAATTCGGACCCGGTCAGCGTGCCGGCGTCCAGCACGGTGGCGGCGAACGCGGCGATCGGGTCGCGGGCGCGCCACTCGTCGATCTCGGCGCGGCTGCGGTAGAGGTTCTTGTCGCTCTTGGAGTGGCCCTTCCAGCGGTAGGTGACCGCCTCCACCAGGGTGGGGCCGTCGCCGGCCCGGGCCCGCGCCACCGCCGCGCCGACCGCCTCGTACACCG
Organism: uncultured Actinomycetota bacterium; assembly: GCA_963714145.1. GTDB lineage: Bacteria > Actinomycetota > Actinomycetes > Mycobacteriales > CADCTP01 > JBBWZH01. The sequence goes on from OY970235.1 coordinate 9,010,914, forward strand.
CCTGCACGTCGTTGCCGTCGACGGTGCGGCCCGGTAGCCCGTACGCGGCGGCGCGGTCGGCCAGGTGCGGCACGTTGGCCGCGCGGGTGGCCGCCATCGACATGCCGTACTGGTTGTTCTCGCAGCAGAACACGACCGGCAGCGACCAGATGGCGGCCAGGTTCACCGCCTCGTGGAAGGCGCCCTCGTTGGTGGCGCCATCGCCGAAGAACGCCAGCGCGACCCGATCCCGGCCCTGCAGGCGTTGCGCGAGCGCGGCGCCGACCGCGATCGGGATGCCGCCGGCCACGATCCCGTTGGCGCCGAGGTTCCCGGTGGCCACGTCGGCGATGTGCATCGAGCCGCCGCGGCCGCGGCAGTAGCCGGTCTCCTTGCCCAGGAGTTCGGCCATCATCCGGGTCAGGTCGGCGCCGCGGGCGATGCAGTGGCCGTGCCCGCGGTGGGTCGACGTGATCAGGTCGCCGTCGGACAGGGCGAGGCAGCCGCCGGTGGCGGTGGCCTCCTGCCCGATCGACAGGTGCATCGTGCCGTGCATCAGGCCGCGGGCGAACAGGTCGTCGACGGCTTCCTCGAACAACCGGATCCGCCACATGGTGGCGAGCACGCCGGTCGCGGTCGCTTTGTCCGCGGCGAGCCGGCTATCGGTTTCCAGCGCGGGCACCGCGCCTCCCAGGGGTTGTTCACAAATGTGACAACGATTGGACCGTTGCTCAGGCAGTGGTAACACGCGGTCCGGCCGGCCGTCCAGTGCCCGCAGCCCGATCCGGCCGGCCGGCCTTGACATGCAGGCGGCGGTGGAATCAGATGCGGCAGGATTGTCCCTGTCCGCAGTGGGCCAGTTGCTCCGCGGTGGACCGACCGCAAGGAGGCGGCATGCGGGAGCTGCGCGGCATCGGGGTCAGCGCCGGGACGGTCGTCGGGCCGGTGGCCCGGTTCGTCCGCGAACTGGTCGAGCCGGCCGCGGACCCGGCGCCGGACGACCCGGCCGCGGAGGTCGGCCGGCTGGCCGCCGCGCTGGCCGACACCGCCGCGGAGCTGGAGCAGCGGGCGGCGGCGGTGTCCGGCCCGGCCGCCGAGGTGCTGGAGGCGACCGCGTTGATGGCCGCCGACCCGGGGCTCGCCGACGGCGCCACCGCGGCGGTGCGGGACCGCAAGCTGCCGGCGGCCCGGGCGGTCTGGGAGGCGTTCGCCGGCTACCGGGAGGCGCTCGCCGCGGCCGGTGGCTACCTGGCCGCCCGGGTGGCCGATCTGGACGACGTCCGGGACCGGGTGGTGGCCCGGCTGCTCGGCGTCCCGCTGCCCGGCGTGCCGGACCCGGGCCACCCGTTCGTCCTGGTCGCCGCCGACCTGGCCCCTGCCGACACCGCCACCCTGCGCCCGGACGTGGTGCTCGCGATCGTCACCGAGCAGGGCGGCCCCACCTCGCACACCGCGATCCTGGCCAACGCGCTGGGCATCCCCGCGGTCGTCGCGTGTCCGGGCGCACTGTCCATAGCGGACGGAACGGTCGTCGCGGTGGACGGCGGTGCCGGCGCGGTCACCGTCGAGCCGGAGCGGTCCACTGTGGACGAGTTCGAGCGGCGGACGGCGGCCCGGGCGGCCGCCCGCGGCACGGTCACCGGGGTCGGCCGCACGTCCGACGGGGCCGAGGTCGCGCTGCTGGCCAACGTCGGCGACGCGGCCGGGATGACCGCGGCGATGGCCGCCGGCGCCGGTGGGGTCGGCCTGTTCCGCACCGAGTTCCTGTTCCTGGACCGGACCACCGCGCCCGGCCGGGCCGAGCAGGTGGCCGCCTACCGGGCGGTGTTCGAGCAGGCCGGCGGCCACCGGGTGGTGGTGCGGACGCTGGACGCCGGCGCCGACAAGCCGCTGCCGTTCCTCGGCCTGGAACCGGAGCCGAACCCGGCCCTCGGCGTGCGCGGGCTGCGGACCGCGGCGGCGCGGCCGGAGATCCTGGCCGAGCAGTTGGCCGCGATCGCCGAGGCGTCCACCGGGACGGACGCGGACGTCTGGGTGATGGCGCCGATGGTGTCCACTCCGGACGAAGCCGCTGATTTCGTCGGGCAGGCACACGCTGCCGGGCTGCGTCCGGCCGGGATCATGGTGGAGGTGCCGGCGGTCGCGCTCACCGCCACCGCCTGCCTGTCCGAAGTGGACTTCGCCAGCATCGGCACCAACGACCTCGGCCAGTACGCGCTGGCGGCGGACCGGCAGTCGGCCGCGCTGGCCGGGCTGACCAGCCCGTGGCAGCCGGGCCTGCTGCGGCTGGTCGCGCTGACCGCCGGCGCCGGCAAGGAACTCGGCCGCCCGGTCGGGGTGTGCGGCGAGGCGGCCGGCGACCCGGGGCTCGCGGTGGTGCTGGTCGGTCTCGGCGTGACCAGCCTGTCGATGACCCCGCGCTCGCTGGCCGCCGTGTCGGCCGCGCTGGCCAGCGTCGACCTGGCCGGCGCGCAGGAGCTGGCCGCCCGGGTGCTGGCGGCCCGCAGCGCGGGCGATGCCCGCGACCTGGCCCGGGCGGCCCTGCCCGTCCTGGCCGACCTCGGCTGATCCCGCCGCGCTCCGGCGGGCGGCGGCCCGGAAGGCCCACTGGGGCTGAGGTTTCCGGCGGTTCGCCGACTTTCGGTGCCGTTCTGGCGCCGTAACTTTCGCGTTGCTCTTGTGTGTGCCGCCGATCACATGCTACCAATCTGCCGGACATAAGTGCGGAGCGATTCACGGATGTGACGATGCCTGCAGCGCGCGACGACACCGACCTGGTGAAGGCGGCTCGCCTGTACTTCCAGGACGGGCTGTCCCAACACGAGGTGGCCGCCGCGCTGGGCACCAGCCGGTCGAACGTCTCCCGGATGCTGGCCGCGGCGCGGGAGCGCGGCATCGTGCAGATCCGCATCTGCGACCCGGCCGGCCGGGACAACCAGCTGGAGGAGCAGCTGGCCGAGCGGTTCGGGCTGGCCGAGGTGCGGGTGGCCACGTTCGAGCCGGGGCAGCCGGCGCTGGCGAAGGTCGGGCAGCTCGGCTCGGCCTGGCTGCTGGACACCCTGCGCGACGGCCAGACCGTCGCGCTGTCCTGGGGCCTCGCCCTGCAGCAGCTGGTCTGGGCGACCACCACCGACCGGCCCCGGCACGTCGAGCTGGTCCAGCTGGTCGGCGGGCTGTCCCCGGTCGCGCAGGCCACCACCGGGCAGGAGCTCGTCCGCGAGCTGGCCGCCCGGCTCGGCGCCACCTACCGGTACCTGCACGCGCCGGCGCTGCTGCAGTCGCCGGCCGCCCGGGCCGCGCTGGAGTCCGAGCGGTCGGTGGCCGACGCGCTGCAAGCCGCCCGCCGCGCGGACATCGCGCTGGTCGGCATCGGCGCGGTCGGCGTCGGCTCCAGCCGGTACGTGATCGAGGCGCTCGGGCTGACCGCGGCCGAGCAGGCCGAGTTCGAGGCGGCGGCGCCGGTCGGCGACGTTTGCGCCCGCTACTACAACCTGGACGGCCGGCCGGTCGGTGGCCCGGTGGACGACCGGGTGCTCGCGGTCAGCCTGGCCGACCTGCGGCACGTGCCGACGGTGGTCGGGCTGGCCAGCGGCCGGGAGAAGGCGCCGGGAATTCTCGGCGCGCTCCGCGGCCGGGTGGTGGACGTGCTGGTGTGCGATGCCAGCGCGGCACGCGGCGTGCTGGCCCTGGACCGGGATGTGTCCCGGGCCGCGGCCGGCCGCTCGGCACAACCGCGCGAGCGTGCCTCGCGCAAATCGCGCGGCAGCCCCGGCTGACGCGCGGCTCCCCGGACAGGCCCTGACCTCGCCACCCCGGAAGGAGACCCCGGATGAGCAACATCGCCTGGGTACTGCTCGTGCTCGCTGGCTGCTGGCTGTTGCAGCTCGGCCTGACCTGGCGGCAGGCCCGCCGGTTCACCGCGGCGGTGTCCACGATGCGCCGGCAGAGCGGCGGTCGGGTGTCGATCGGGATGGGCAAGCGCCGGTTCCGCAAGGCGTACGTCGCGCTTGCGGTCGAAGGGGTCACGGTGACCCGGGCGCTGGTGCTGACCGGAACCACCGTGCTGGCGGACGCCCGCCCGGAACCGCTGCTGGTCGGCGGCCGGCTGGGTGAGCTGGCCCGTGGCCGGGTAGCGCCCCAGCTGCCCGAGCAGATCCGCACCGCGGCCATTCAGGCCGCCGGTTTCCTCTCCCGGAAAGCCGCGCCGGACGAGGTCCGGGCGACCGCGCCGGACCAGGCGCGCACCAGGTGAGGGGCCCGCCGGCCGGTGCACACCGGCGGGCGGGAGGTTCGGACGCCGGCATCGCCCCGGCGGATCCAGCAGTTCTCATCAAGCACAGGAGGGGGCTCAGGTGCACGGATTAGTCCACGTCCTCGCCGCGGACACGCCGTCCGACCCGGGCGGGATCAACGGAACGCTGGCCCGCTGGGCAGAGAACTTCATCGGCCTGTTCCAAGAGGGCGCGAAGACGTTCACCGGCCTGGTGGTCGGCATCGTCCCGCTGCTGATCGTGCTGCTCACCGCGGTCAACGCGCTGATCCGGCTGATCGGCCCGGAGCGGATCGACAAGATCGGTGAGCTGGCCGCCCGGCCGGGGCTGCAGTACTACCCGATCCGGTACCTGCTGCTGCCGGTGCTGTCGGTCTTCTTCCTCACCAACCCGATGGCCTACACCATGGGGCGGTTCCTGCCGGAGAACAAGAAGCCGGCGTTCTACGACTCGGCGGTCAGCTTCGTGCACCCGCCGCTGGGCATCTTCCCGCACGTCAACCCGGGCGAGTACTTCGTCTACGGCGGCATCGCGGCCGGTATAACCACGCTCAAGCTGCCGCTGGGTGACCTGGCCGTCCGGTACTTCTACGTCGGCCTGCTGGTCATCTTCATCCGGGGTGTCGTCACGGAGATCATCACCAACATCCTGATCGGCCGCCGGGCCAGCCTGGAGGACACGCCACCGGATGACGATCTCGACGACCGGCCCGTCCGCCCGCACGACAACCCGAGCGGGGTGACCGCGTGACCACCACTGCATCCCCGCGCCGCAACCGGACCAGGTTCGACAACTTCAACGACCTGCTGGTCCGCGTCGGCCGCGGCGTCGGCGGCGTCGTCGGCGCGCTCTACCAGGCCGGCCGGGACACCATCGACATGGTGCTCCGCAACGTGCTGCCGTTCATCGCGTTCATCTCGTTCATCATCGGCGTCATCCTCAAGACCGGCATCGGCGACTGGATCGCGCACCGGCTCTCCGGCCTCGCCGACAGCCTGCCCGGCCTGCTGGCCATCTCCATCGTCTGCGCCATCCCGATCATCTCGCCGCTGCTCGGCCCGGGCGCGGTCATCGCCCAGATCGTCGGCACCCTGCTCGGTGTCCAAATTGGACGCGGTGAGGTGTCGCCGCAGTACGCGCTGCCGGCGCTGTTCGCGATCAACCCGCAGGTCGGCTGCGACTTCATCCCGGTCGGGCTGGCGCTCGGCGAGGCCGAGCCGGAAACGGTGGAGATAGGCGTACCAGCCGTGCTCTTCTCCCGACTCATAACCGGACCGCTGGCCGTGGTCATCGCCTACTTCGCCAGCTTCGGTCTCTACTCCTAGGAGGTACCCAGCGGTGGCTGACTACAAGGCCGTCACGATCGAGAAGGGCCGCGGCGGCTGGGGTGGCCCGCTGACCATCAAGCCCACCCCGGAACGCAACCTCATCTACTCCGTCACCGGCGGTGGGATCCACCCGGTCGCGGCCAGGATCGCCGAGCTGACCGGCGGCGAGGCGTTCGACGGGTTCCGCAGCTCGGCGCCGTTCGACAAGATCGCCTGCGCGGTCATCGACTGTGGCGGCACCGCGCGGGTCGGCGTCTACCCGATGAAGAAGGTGCCCACTGTGGACGTTCACGCGACGTCGCCGGCCGGCCCGCTGGCGATGTTCATCAAGGAGGAGCTGTTCGTCTCCGGCGTGAAACCCGAGAACGTCCGCGAGGCAAAGGGAAAGTGAGCCAGCCGGAGCCGGAGGTGGGTAGCGCGGCAGCGCAGGAGCTGCGCTACTCCACTGTGGTCACCGCGGTCGGCTCGATGGTGCCCGAGTTCACCGCGGAGGGCCTGCTGGTCTGGTTCGCCGAGGGCGCGCCGGAGGAGCTGCACGAGTTCTCCGTCCTGCACCGGCCGACCGTGACCGCCGGCGGGGTCGTCCCCGGCGACCTGGTCCGCCTCGACGGGGTGGAACTGCGGGTGCTCGCGGTCGGCCCGGTGGCCAACGCCAACCTCGTCCAGCTCGGGCACCTTGACCTGAAGGCGAACGGGGCGACCACCGCACCGCTGGTCGGCGACGTCTGCGTGGAGCAGTTCCCACTGCCCACGGTCGAACCGGGCAGCCGGTTGGAGATCCTCGCCGGCTCGACGCTCCACATTGGACAAACCGAGGAGACAGCATGAGCTACCGGCGGCGGTTGGAGGCCCGGATGGCGCGGGAGGGTCGGCCGGTGCGGGTCGGCCTGGTCGGCGCCGGGCAGATGGGCACCGGGCTGGTCGCCCAGGTCGAGCGGATCACCGGCATGCAGGTCGCCGCGATCGCGGACGTCCGCCTGGACCAGGCCGACGCCGCGTTCGCCCGGGCCGGCGCCGGCACGGCGCTGCATGGCGACGACCCGGCCGTGCTGGCCGAGGCGGTCGCCGCCGGGCGGCGGGTCGCGGTGCCGGACGCCCGGCTGCTGACCGCGCTGCCGGTGGACGTGATCGTGGAGGCCACCGGGGTGCCGAACGTCGGCGCCGAGGTCGCCTTCCACGCGCTGCTCGCCGGCAAGGACGTCGCGCTGCTGAACGTCGAGACCGACGTGACGGTCGGCTACCTGCTCGGCAGCCTGGCCCGCCGCGCCGGGCTGGTCTACACGGTCTGCCGCGGCGACGAGCCGACCGAGGCCAAGAAGCTGGTCGACTACGCCCGGGACCTGTCGTTCGAGGTGATCTGCGCGGGCAAGGGCAAGAACAACCCGATGGACCCGACCGCCACGCCCGACGCGCTCGCCGCCGAGGCCGCCGGCAAGCACATGAACCCGAAGATGCTGTGCAGCTTCGTGGACGGCTCCAAGGCGATGATCGAGATGGCCGCGCTGGCCAACGCGACCGGCCTGGAGGTGAGCACCCGGGGCATGTACGGCCCGAAGACCACCGTGCCGGAGCTCGCCTCGGTGTTCCGGCCCCGCGCCGACGGCGGCATCCTGGACCGGGCCGGCGTGGTCGACTACTGCACCGGCCCGGTCGCGCCCGGCGTCTTCGTCACCGTGCGCAGCGATGATCCGACGATCGTCGCCGAGATGAACTACCTGTCGATGGGCCCCGGCCCCTACTTCGCCCTCTACCGGCCCTACCACCTGGCCTCGATCGAGGCGCCGCTATCGGTGGCCGAGGCGGTGCTGGACCGGACCGCCTCGCTGCAGCCGGCCAGTTGGCAGGCGGAGGTCTGCGCGGCGGCCAAGCGACCGCTGCGGGCCGGCGAGACGATCGACGGGATCGGCGGCAGCACGGTGTACGGGGTGATCGACTCGGCCGGGACCGCGCGGGCCGAGGGGCTGGTGCCGATCGGCCTGCTGTCCGGCGCGACCGTGCTGCGGGACGTCCCGCAGGGCGCCGTGCTCAGCACGGACGACGTGCAGATCGACGAGACCGCCACGATCGCGGTGCTGCGGAAACTGCAGGACCGGCTGATCGCGGCCGAACTCGGCGCCGCCCCCGCGGCCGCCTGAGCCGCACCGCTGGCCGGTGCGGCGGCCCGGCCGGCGGTGCCTCCCCAGCGCCCGCTCCGGTGCCGCCGCCGGTCGGGGCCCGGTGACGGGTTTGCTCGCCCGGTGGTGGCCGTCCGCCGTCACCGGGGTGGTGAGGTCGTCATCGCGGGGCTGGTTGGATCTGGGTGTGACAGCTGGGCGGGGGATCCCGCGGGTCGGGGTCGGGACGGACGTGCATCCGGTGCAGGCCGGTCGGCCGTGCTGGCTGGCCGGCCTGCGCTGGCCCGGGGTGGACGGCTGCGCCGGTCACTCGGACGGGGACGTGGCCGCGCACGCGGCCTGTGACGCGCTGCTGTCCGCGGCCGGGCTGGGTGACCTCGGGGCGACCTTCGGGACCGCCGATCCGCGCTGGGCCGGAGCGTCCGGGGTGGCGTTGCTGACCGAGACCGCGCGGTTGCTAGGCGTCGCCGGATGGGCGGTCGGCAACGTCGCGGTGCAGGTCATCGGGGATGCGCCGCGGATCGGGCCGCGCCGGGCGGAGGCCGAGGCGGTGCTGTCCGCTGCGGTCGGCGGGCCGGTCAGCTTGACCGCGACCACCACCGACGGGCTGGGCTCGATCGGTCGCGGCGAGGGGCTGGCCGCGATCGCCACCGCGCTGCTGATGCCATTACTGCCCGAAGGGGAAGACTGAGGCATCGATGTTGTAAAGGTGCAGACCGGGGCGAGCCGATCTGATCGGGCACGCACTAACCTGGCCGCATGACCGACCCGCTGGTGTCGAGCCTGCTGGCCGCGGTGGCCGCCAGTCCGGACGACATCCCGTTGCGGTTGCACGTGGCCGGTGTGCTGCTCGATCGCGGCTGGCCGGCGCAGGCGGCCGAGCTGTGCAGCACCGCGCTGCAGTGCGACGTGGGCAACGCGGAGGCGCTGGCCCTGCTGGCCCGCGCCACCCAGGCCCTCACCGCCGCACCCGCCCCGACCCCGACCCCACCCCCCGCTCAGCCGGGCCAGCCGGCGCAACGCGCCCAGCCGGACGGACCGGCCCCGCCAGGCCCCGCTCAGCCCGCGCCGCCGGCTCAGCCCGCGCCGCCGGCCGGGGTGGGTCCGCCGGCCTGGGCCGGCCAGCCGGCGCCGTCCGACGGGCCACCGGCGGGCCGGCCGGGGGAGTTCGACTGGTCCGCGGCCGAGGAGCAGGTGCGCGACATCATCCCGCCGCCGCTGGTCGGCGCCGGCGCGGGCGAGGCGCGGCCGGTGGACGAGGTCCAGTCGGCCACCATCCGGCTGGCCGACGTCGGCGGCCTGGCCGCGGTCAAGCAGCGGCTGGAGATCGCGTTCCTCGGCCCGATGCGCAACCCGGACCTGGCCCGGCTCTACGGCAAGAGCCTGGCCGGCGGGCTGCTGCTGTACGGCCCGCCCGGCTGCGGTAAGACGTTCGTGGCCCGCGCGGTGGCCGGTGAGTTGGGCGCCCGGTTCTACGCGGTCAGCCTGGCCGACATTCTGGACCACTACCTCGGCGACACCGAGAAGAACGTCAAGGCGATCTTCGACACGGCCCGGCGCAACGCCCCGTGCGTGCTGTTCCTGGACGAGGTGGACGCGCTCGGCCACCGCCGGTCCCGCATCGGCGGCGGCTGGACCGGCATGCGCGGCGCGGTCAACCAGTTGCTGCACGAGATGGACAGCGTGGCCAACCCGGCCGCCGGTGCCCGGGCCGGCGTGTTCGTGCTGGCCGCGACCAACCACCCGTGGGACGTCGACCCGGCCCTGCGCCGCCCTGGCCGGCTGGACCGGACCATCCTGGTGCTGCCGCCTGACCAGCCCGCCCGCGAGGCGATCCTGCACTACCACCTGCGGCACCGGCCGCTGGCCGGTATCGACATCCCGGCGATCGCCCGGCGCACCGCCGACTTCTCCGGCGCCGACCTCGCCCACCTGTGCGACAGCGCGGCCGAGATCGCGCTGGAGGCGTCCGTCCGAACTGGACAGGTACGGCCGATCGACATGTCCGATGTGGACTCCGCGCTGCGGCAACTGGCGCCGTCCACCGGGCCGTGGCTGCAGACCGCCCGGAACGTGGCGATGTTCGCGAACAGCGGCGGCGAGTACGACGACCTGCTGGCCTATCTGAAATCGAAGAAGCTGGTGTGACCGGGTCGGCAGCCAGGTCCGCGGCCGCGCCGGGCGATCCCGGTGCGGCGTTCCAGCGGGCCGAGCTGCTGGTGGAACTGCGCCGGCCGGGCGAGGCGGTGGCGGTGCTGCGGTCGGCGCTCGCCGGCCACCCGGGCCGGGCCGATCTCTGGGGCCAGTTGGCGATGGCGCTGCTGGCCGCCGACCGGCCGGGCGAGGCGTACCAGGCCGCGGCCACCCGGATCCGGCTCGCGCCCGAGGACGAGTGGGGTTACCGGCTGGCCAGCCTCGCGCATTCCGGGCTGCACCGGCGGGAGCAGGCGGTGCAGCTGGCCATCGAGGCGGTCCGGCTGGCCCCGCAGGAGTGGCGGGCGCACGCCCGGCTGGCCAACGCGCTGTGCGACGACAACCGGCCGGACGAAGCCTGGCCGGTTGCGCAGCACGCGGTCATGCTGGCGCCGACCGAGCCGGAGACGCACATGGCGGTCGGCGCGGTGGCGATCGAGCTGCGGCGCTGGCCGCTGGCGGACACCGCCTACCGGCAGGTGCTGTCGCTCGACCCGTCCAACGGCGCCGCCCGCAACAACCTGGCGCTGGTGGCGTTGCACCGCGGTGGGGTGACCGGGGCCGCGGCCGGGTTCGCCGCGGCGGTCGCCACCGACCCGCAGGTGGATGTGGCCCGCCGCAATCTCGAAGTCACCCTGCGCGTCTTCGCCGGGCGGGTGTTGTACTGCCAGGGCCTGCTGGCAGCGCTGCTCTCGGTGCTGCTCAGCAACCGGTTCGGCCAGTTCCTGGACATCGCGGTGGTCGCGCCGACGGTCGCGCTGGGGGTGCTGGTCCGGTTGCGCTGGGCGGCGCTGCCGGACGCTGTCCGTGGCTACGCGCGCAGCCTGGTCCGGGGCAGCCGGCGGTATCAGGCGCAGGTGGCGCTCGGCGCGGCGAGCTTCGCCGCGCTGGTCTCGGCGGTCGGGCTGGCCGCCGGCGGCGTGCTCGCGCCGGCCCAGGCGGTGGACAGTTCCGCGCTGATCGGCACCGTGTTGGCGCTGCTGGCCGGTTCCCGGGCGTTCCGCCGCCACTGACCGCAGCCGGCCCGGCACTATCCCGATCCGGAACTGTCCGATCCGATCCCACCCTGCGTCCGTCCAAATGCGACGGTAAGCGAGCTGTAAGTGGGCCGTGCTGCACTGACCCCGCAGGCTCTAGGTCCTGGTTCGAAGGAGTGCGCTCGTGGGCGGTTTTCAGGTCTCGCCGGACGCCCTGGCGAAGGTCGGTGAGCGGCTCACCGACGCGTCCACAAAGGTCACTCAGGTGCGCAAGGGCCTGGTCGGCACCGGTGGCGACAGTTCGTTCGGCGCCAACCAGATCGACCACCCGATCAACAACCTGATCGACCGCTGGCAGCGCGCGCTGGACGACATGAGCATGGACACCAGCACCATCGGCAAGATGGTCAGTGCCGCCGGCAAGGCCTACGCGCAGACCGATTCCAACGTCGCCGGGGCGTGTGACGTCTGATGGACGCCGCCTCGGTCATCCAGCGTGCGGTCGACTTCGCGCTGCGGCAGTTCCCCAGCATGGACGACATGGTCGGGCTGACCGGCGTCGACGTGTCCGACGGGCACTACTACAAGGGCCTCGGCTTCAACCCGGTCGGCGCCAACCCGAAGGCGATGAACGGGCTGGAGGAGCGCACCGCGCAGCAGGCGCAGACGCTGTCCGACGTGGCCTCGCTGATCAAGCTGCTCGGCGATCCGGATCCGTCCACATGGGAGGGTGAGGGCGCCAAGGCCTTCGTGGACCGGGTGAAGGTGCTGCCACCGGAGTATGCGGACGCGGCCGCGGCGCTGCGCGCGCTCGGCCCGCTGGTCACCGAGGCGCGGCAGGCGATCACCGCCGGCAAGACCAGGGCCAAGCAGCTGGACGACCAGGCCTGGCAGGCCCGGACCCGGATCATGCACGAGGTGGCCGAGGCGGCCAAGCCGAAGGGCCTTCTGGACACGGTGGTCAGCACCGTCGTGCCGGTCGCCAGCATCATCGGGATCGCGCTCGACCCCGGTGTGGCCAGGGCCGTGCACCACTTCGTCGATCTGCTGGAGCAGGGCGTCAAGCTGCACTTCAGCACCAAGGTCCAGCTCGACCACATCGGCCAGCGGATCTCCAAGCTGGACGACAAGGTGCCGGAGCAGAAGAAGTCCGGCGTCGCGAGCATCCCGGGCGTGGGCAGCCTCACCGACCTGCTCGCGGACGGCTCGGACTTGCTCGACGCGGGGATGAACCCGCTCGCCAAGTGGATGATCGACAGGTTCCCGGCCGAGGCGCACTGGATCGCCCAGGAGATGGGCGACGTGTCCACGATCCTCGGCATGGTGGGGCTGTTCGCGGATGGCACGATCGTCGGCCTCCCGGTCGGCCTCGTGCTCGGCGCGGGCAGCGTGCTGCTGTCCGGCGGCCAGATCGCGATCGACCAGCGCATCTACCGCACCGGCGCGGTCGACGCCACCGGCAAGCCGGTGCTCACTCAGGACGAGATGGCCCAGGAATACGGCGAGTTCGCGCTCGGCCTGGTCACCATGGGCACCGGCAAGTTCGCCGGTAAGGCGTTCGGGCCGGCCGGCGAGGTGCTGAACGAGTTCATCGGGCCGACCGTGGACAAGGGCGACGAGGTGCGCCCGGGCGACCCCAAGACGTACCGGCCGAAGATCATCCTGGTCGACCCGACGCTCGACTACGCCGAGGACAAGGGCTGGACCGGCGGCGACGAGAAGGTGCCCGAACTGCGGGTCCGGCGCGACCCGGCGCTGTGCTACCCGCCGGACAGCGGCTCCGGCAGCACCGGTCCGACCACGCCGCCGCCGAACGTGGTGCCGCTGCCGCCGGCCACCGGCCAGCCGAACATCGACGGGAACCCGTACACCGGGCCGCCCGGCGGTTACCCCCAGCCGCTGGCCAACACGGCATGACGGTGCCAGCCCGGCCGCCGCTGGCCGAACTGCCCCCGCGGGTCGGCGTCGGGCTCCCGACCGACTACGAACTCCTCGACCTGGACGACCCCCGCTACCGCTGGGCGCACCAGTTCGGCGTGCAGGTCGCCGGTGTGTTCCGGCGCGGTGCCGGTACCCCGGCCGACCCGATCTCGTTCGTCGAACTCACCGTCGCCGTCGTCCAGGACTGGTCCACAGTGGACTCCTCCACTGTGGACCCGCCACCGTCCGGTGTGGAGCCAGGCCGGACTCTCCCACCCCCCGGCGCGCCGCCGTCCGGCTCGCTCGGCTGGACCGGCCCGTCCGGCCAGTCCGGGTGGTCCGGCCTGCCGGACCGGCCCGGGCCCGCCGGTTCGGTTGGGCGGGGCGGGGCGGATGTGTCGGCCGGTTCGTTCGGTTGGACTGAGCCGTCCGGCCAGGTGGGGCCGGTGGGCCGGCCCGGGCGGGTGGGCTCGGTCGGGTCGGGGGTGGCGGGTGCCCCGGCCGGCTCGTTCGGGTGGACCGGGTCGTCCGCGCCGGTCGGCCCGGTGGGCTCGGGCGGGTCGGGTGCGCCGGTCGGGGTTGTGGGCCGGACCGGGCCGGCCGGCTCGATCGGCTCGGCCGGATCCGCCGCGGTGTCCGGGCTGCCGGCGCCGGACGGCGGGGATTGGCTCCGGCCGCCGGCGTACCTGCTGGTCAACGGGTTACCGGCGGCGGAACTGGTGCTGGAGCGGCGGCTGCGCCCGCCGGGCACGTCCGCCGAGATCCGCAGCTGGACGGTCGAGGTGCTGGTGCCGTTGGCCGGCACCGGGCACATCGTGGTGATCTCCGGCGCGACCACCGACCCGCAGCGGCAGGACGAGACCGAGTGGACCACGCTCGCTGTCGCCGGCACGCTCACCTACCGTCCCGGCGGGCTGCCGACTCCGGCACCGGCCGTCGAGCAGCCGATCCCCGAGCTCCGCTTCGCCAACCCGAACCAGATCATCGCCGCCGCCACGGCCGAGAACGCCGCCGTGGCCGAGGATGCCGGACCGACCACCGGCCCGCCGGCGACCGGTGCACCAGCTCAGCCGGCCACCGAACACCCGACCGCCATCGCGTCGGGCCCGCCCGCCGGGCCGTCGCCCGCCGGGCCAGCGCCCGGCCCGCCGTCGCTCGCCGGGCCGTCGCCCGGCCCGGCGTCGCCCGGCCCGCCGTCGGCCGGCCCGCCGTTGGCCGGCCCGGCGTCGGGCGGCCCGCCGCGGGGGACGATCGGTCAGGCTGCGGTCGACCAGCTCGCCGGCTTGGTGGTCGGGCATCCGTCCGCGCCCCGGGCCGGGACATCACGGACCGGCACATCGCCGGCCGGAACGACGGCGGCGGGGGTGGCGGGCCCGGCGTAGCCGGTTGGAGTGTGGTCGCGTCCGGTCCGGGTCGGGACGGAGCCGGCCAGCATGAGCCGGAGCCGGGCCAGCGCGCGCAGCCGGGTGGTCCGGACCGTGACGCCGGTGATGCCCAGGGCCGCCGCGATCTCGCTGTCGGCCCGGTCGTCCAGCAGGCTCAGGGTGATCACCCGGCGCTGCCGGTCGGTCAACCCGGCCAGTGCGCGCTGCAGCACCATCCGGTCCAGGCACTCCTCGACGGCGCCGGTGACCGGCCGGTCCGGCACGGTGGCGACCAGTACGTCCCGGCCATGGCGGCGCCAGCGGGTGGCGCACTCGTTCAGCACGGCCCGGCGCAGGTAGGCGGCCGGCGCGGCCACGTCGACCGGCGCCCGGCCGGCCCGCAGCACCCGCACCGCCACCTCGTGCACCACGTCCTCGGCGTCGGCCCGGCTGGGCAGCCGCACCCGTGCGGTGCGCACCAGCTCCGCCCGATGCGTGGCGAGGACCTCGGCCCAGGCCGCCGGTGCGTCGATCATCGGTTTCCTCCCGGTCAACGGTTACGTGCTGGTGCCGGGAAGCCTGCGCGGCGGGGGCGGCCGGCCCAAGGGGGGAATCCCCCCTCCCATCCGGATCTCCCCCGGGGGAGCGTGTGCACCATGCGCAGCGCAGACCCGCCGCTCGCCGGAGCGGCCACCGCGGCGAGCCGGTGCGGCCCGGCCCACGGCCAGAACGAGGACCGCTGGGTTCTGCTCGGCGCCGACGACCTGCTGCTGCTGGCGGTCGCCGACGGGATGGGCGGTACCGCTGGCGGCGGCATCGCCGCCGGCCTCGCCCTGCAGCCCCTGCTCGAACTCGCCGCCCCGGACCCCGGCCCGGCCGCCGGAAACGCCGCCGGAGCCGCCGGCCGGACCGGCCCGGCCGCCGGCCAGTCCGGCCCGACCAGCCCGTCCGGCCCCGCCGCCGGAAACACCGGCCCGGCCGCCCCGGCCGCCGGAAACACCGGCTCGTCCGGCCTGGCCGCCCCAGACGCCGCCGGCACCGCCGGCCGGACCGGCCCGGCCGGCGGCCCGATCGGCCAGGCCGGCGGAGCCACTCGCGTGGAGTGCGACGAACCGGCTGATCCGGACAGCACACTGGAGCCGCCGCCCGCGGACCCGATCAGCAGTGCGGACGCCCCGGGTCCGGAGACGCCAGCGGCTGCCGACCCGGTCGGCGGCCCCGGACCCGACCTGGTGGATCCGGCGGCGGAGTCCCCGCCCGCCCTCGGTGGCGCCTGCATGGCAGTGCAGGCGGCGATGCTGCGGGCGCACGAGCGGGTCCGGGCCGCGGCCGCGCCGGCGCTGCCGAGTGCGCTGCGGCCGGGCAGCACGCTCACCGTCGCGCTGGTGCTGGGCGACCGGCTCACCGTCGGCCATGTCGGCGACTCCGGCTGCTGGCTGCTGCGCCGGGGCACCCTGATCCGGCTGACCGAGGTGCACACGCACGCCGCGGTGCTGGTCGCGGCCGGTGCGGTGGACCGGGACTCGCCGGCCGCCCGCAGGCTGGACAACCTGCTCACCCGGCACCTCGGCATGCCGGGCGAGCTCCGGCCACAGCTCGTCACCGCCCGGTTGCGCAGCGGTGACCGGCTGCTGCTGGCCAGCGACGGGCTGTACCGGACGTTGCCGATGCCGGAGCTGGCCGCGCTGGTGGCCCGTCCGGACACCACCGCCGACCAGCTGGTGGACGCGGCGGTCGCTGCCGGTGCCCGGGATGACGTCACCGCGCTGCTGGCCACCGTGGGCGAGCCGGTGTCCGGTTACGCTGCTCCGGTCGGGACCGTGGCCGGTGGGCCCGCCGAGCCGGCGCCGGCCGGCGTGGCCGGGCGGGCCGACCTCGCCGCGCCGGATGAGCGGCCGGCCGCGTCCCGGCCCGAGGTGCCGCGGGCTGCGGCAGGAAGGTGACTGCTGCGTTGTTCGGGACCGCCACGGCTGGCCGGAACGTCCCGCTGCGGCCGGGCCAGCTGGTCGACGACGGCGACGGCGCCGACTGGCAGGTCGTCGCGCACATCGCCGACGGCGGGTTCTCCTCGGTGTACGAGGTGCGCCCGGCCAACGGCGCCGCACAGCGCGCGTACGGGCCGCGGCACCGGGCGCTGAAGTGCCTGTGGGGCACCCCGGCGGAGCTGACCGCGATCGGCGGCGAGGCGGCCAAGATGGCCGCGGTCGAGGGGCACGAGAACGTGCTCGGGCTGGTCAGCTCGTTCCGGTTCGACGGCGCCGACCGGCCGCAGGCCCACTACGTGGGTCTCGTCCTGGAGTTGGCGGACGAGGACCTGCGCCGGTTCGCGGCCCGGGCGGTGCCGTCCGAGCGGGCCTGGGCGGCCGTGTTCGAGCAGGTCGCCGCGGGTCTGGACCACATCCACTCGCGCCGGGTGGTGCACGGCGACATCAAGCCGACGAACGTGCTGCGGATCGGCGGCCGGTTCGCGATCGCCGACTTCGGCGTGGCCGCACCGCTGGAGACCACCCGCTCGGCCGGCATCGGGCTGGCCCGCACGATCGCGTTCTGGCCGCCCGAGTCGGCCAGCCAGGGCATCCTCTGCGCGGACGGGGTGCGCCGCCCGCCGGTGGACGGCTGGCGGGCCACCCAGCTCGGCGACGTCTGGGCGCTGGCGGTGAGCATGCACCGGGTGCTCACCGGCCGGCACATCACCCCGGGTACCACCCCGGAGCAGCAGTACGAGCTGGTCTGCCTGGGGAAGTACAGCATCGACGACCGGATCGGCCCGGGCTGGCGGCAGCTGTTCGCCGACTGCCTGGCGCACGACCCGGACGACCGGCTGGTCTCGTCCGCCGGTGCGCTCCGGCTCCGGCTGGCCGAGCTGGCCCTGGCCGACGACTACCTCGGCGTTCCCTGGGCCGATGGCCGTCCCCGCGTCGTCGCCGTCCTCGACCTCGGCCAGCGCACCCCGCCGACCGACCCGCCGCCGGCCGACCCCGTCCCGGCCGATCCGGACCGCCCGGCGGCGTCGGTGCCGACGCCGGAACCGGAGCCGACGCTGGACCTGCCGGTGCCCCGACTCGAGCCGGCGGTACCGCACCCGCCGGACGGCCCGACCACCGCCCTGGTGCCCACCGAGGGGCCGGCGCGGGAGGCGTTGCTGCTGTACCTGACCCAGGACGGGGGGCGGGTGCACGGCACGGTGATGCCGGCGGACGGCCTGCTGCTGGCCGCGGCGCGGCACCTGGCCGAGGTGGCCGTGCCGTCGCTGGCGCAGCAGGTCCGCGACAGCCAGCGGGCCGTGCTGCGGCTGGTGGACGAGCAGCAGCGGCTGCGCGAGCGGGCCGGCCCGCCGCCGGCCCGCCCGGTGGAGGACGCGGCCAGCACGCTGATCGTCGGCGCGGCCGAGATCGAGCGGACCCGGGAGCTGACCGTCGCGGTCGCCGACGTGACCCGGCAGCGCGACCGGCTGGCCCGCGACCGGGACCGGCTCACCCGGCACCGGGACGACCTGGCCGAGGAGCGGGACCGGCTGCGGCAGCAGTACACCGACCTGGCCCGCCGGATGGACCGGCTGGAGCGCGACCAGCGGCACGACCGGGACCAGCGCCGCCGCGGCCGCGACTTCGACGAGTCGCCGACCACGGAGCTGCCGTGGACGGTCGCACCGGTCCGGCCGGCCCAGCGGGCGCCACTGCGCGGCGGCACCCTGAGCCGGCCGCCCCGCCCCGCCGCGGACCGCCCCGCCGCGGACCGACCGGCCATGGACCGACCGGCCATGGACCGGGCCGCGGACCAGCCCGTCTTCGAGCCGGCGGACTTCGTGCCGGCCAAGCGGCGCCGCCGTGGCCGCCGGCGCACCCTGCTGATCATCCTGGTGCTGTGCCTGGCCGGCGGTCTCTGGGTCGCCAAGCAGAGCCAGGACCCGTTCAGTGGCGTCAGCCAGCTGATCGACCGGATCGGCCGGGCCGTGACCTCGGTGACGGGGTAGTCCGGGTGACCGACCCCGCCGATCCGCCCGCTACCGCCGACCCGCCGGATACCGCCCAGCCGGCGGCGTGGGTGCGGCCGCCCGGCCGGCGGCCGGCGGTACCGCTGGCCGCCGACGACTCGGTCACGTTCGGCCGGGCCGCGGACCGTCCGGGCCCGGGCAACGCCGACGTCGAGGTCAGCGACAGCCGGCGGGTCAGCCGGCGCGCCGGCGTGCTGGCGGTGACCCCGTTCGGGCTCCTGCTCACCAACACCGGATCGAACCCGCTGATGCTGGACGAGGCCGGGCTGCCCGGCCGGACGCTGCGGCCCGGCCAGGTGCACCTGCTGGGCGTCGGCTCGGCCCGGATCGGGTTCGCCGGCACCGACGACGACCTGGTCGTGGACGTCCTGGTCGGCAACCGGCCGGAGGCGGCGGCGAGCCGGGACGAGTCCACCGAGGCGACCCGGCCGGCCTGGTCGCTGGTCGAGGGCACCGCCTACTTCGCCTGCCTGGTCGCGCTCTGCGAGCCGACCCTGCGGCATCCGGACAGCCCGTGGATCCCGACCAGCCAGCAGGTCGCCGACCGGCTGCTGGAGACCGGGCTGCTGCCGGAGAAGCGGTCCGGCGACTGGGTGGACCGCCGGCTGGACGACGTCCGGGTGAAGTTGCCGATCGGCGAGCGGCCCTGGTCGGCGGAGCGGGCCCGGCGGGCCAGCCCGGCCGAACAGGAGCAGGCGCTGGCCCGGGCCCGATCGGGTGCTCCCCGGCGGACCGGTCGCAAGGAGCAACTGGTCGACTTCGTCATCGACAACGGGATCGTCACGGTAGCGACCGTCCGCCGGCTGCTCGGTTGACGGTCCCTACACTTGACCGGTGACCCTGCGGTTGTACGACACATCCACCCGATCGGTGCGGGAGTTCGTCCCGCTGGTGCCGGGCGAGGTCACGATCTACCTCTGTGGCGCGACCGTGCAGGCGCCGCCGCACATCGGCCACATCCGCTCCGGCGTCGGCTTCGACGTGCTGCGCCGCTGGCTGGCGGTCAAGGGGCAGCGGGTCGTCTACTGCCGGAACGTCACCGACATCGACGACAAGATCCTGCGCCGGTCCGCCGACGAGGGTGTGCCGTGGTGGGAGATCGCGGCCCGCAACGAGCGCGCGTTCACCGCCGCCTACGACGCGCTGGGCTGCCTGCCGCCGACGGTCGAGCCGCGGGCCACCGGGCACGTCCCCGAGATGATCACGCTGATGCGCCGGTTGATCGACCAGGAGCACGCCTACCCCAGCGGCGGCGACGTCTACTTCGACGTGCGTTCGCTGGCCAGCTACGGCGCGCTGTCCGGGCAGCGGCCGGGCGACATGCAGCCGGCCGACGACGCCGACCCGGGCTGCGTCAAGCGCAGCCCGCTGGACTTCGCGCTCTGGAAGGGGGCCAAGCCGGGCGAGCCGCAGTGGGAGACGCCGTGGGGCCCGGGCCGTCCCGGCTGGCACCTGGAGTGCTGCGCGATGGCGACCAAGTACCTGGGCCCGGCGTTCGACATCCACGGCGGCGGGCTGGACCTGGTCTTCCCGCACCACGAGAACGAGGTGGCCCAGTCGCAGGCGGCCGGTGACGGCTTCGCCCGGTACTGGCTGCACAACGGGCTGGTCACGATGGCCGGCGAGAAGATGAGCAAGTCGCTGGGCAACTCGCTGCTGATCCCGGTGGTGCTGCGCCAGTGCCGGGCGGTCGAGCTGCGCTACTACCTGGCCACGCCGCACTACCGCTCGCCGATCGAGTATTCCGACGATGCGCTGGCCGAGGCGGTGGCGGCGTACCGGCGGATCGAGAGCTTCGTGACCCGGGCCGGTGAGCTGGTCGGCGAGCTGCCGCCCGGCTCGCTGCCGCCGGCGTTCTGCGCCGCGATGGACGACGACCTGGGCGTGCCGCAGGCGATCGCGGTGGTGCACACCGCGGTCCGGGACGGGAACGCCGCGCTGGCCGCCGGCGACAAGGCGGTGGCGGCCGACCGGTACGCCGAGGTGCGGGCGATGCTCGGCGTGCTCGGCCTGGACCCGCTCGCCGACCCGTGGCGGGCCGAGCGCCGCGGCGACCTGGTCCCGGTGGTAGACGCGCTGGTCTCGGTCGCCCTGGAGCAGCGCGCCGCCGCCCGCGCCCGCAAGGATTACGGAGCCGCCGACGGCATCCGGGCCCAGTTGGCCGGCGCCGGCGTCCAGGTCGAGGACACGCCGACCGGCCCGCGCTGGACGCTGGCCGACGCCTGACCAACCCACCGGGCGACCTCGCCTGACCCCAATCCCCAGGACGGACCTACAGATGGCTGGCAATTCACAGCGGCGCGGCGCGCGCCGCGCGGCGGGCAGCAAGAAGGGCCCGCAGGTCGGCTCCGGTGGGGTGCGCCGCCGCGCCCTGGAAGGCAAGGGCCCCACCCCGCCGGCCGAGATGCGCCCCGGGCACCCGGCCCAGCGCCGGGCCGCCGCGGCGGCCCGCAAGGCCGGCCGGGCGGCCGGCCCGCCGGCGCGGCGCAGCCGGGAGCGGTCCGGCGAGGCGCCGGAACTGCTGCTGGGCCGCAACCCGGTGGTGGAGGCGCTGCGCGCCGGCGTCCCCGGGACCGCGCTCTACGTCGCGCTCGGCATCGAGGTGGACGACCGGGTCGCCGAGGCCCTGCGCCGGGCCGGCGACCGGGGCGTACCGATCCTGGAGATGGGCCGGGCCGAGCTGGACCGGATGGCCAGCGGCGCCGTCCACCAGGGCCTCGGCCTGCAGGTGCCACCGTTCGAATACGCCTACCCGGACGATCTGCTGGCCCGCGCGCTGGAGTCGACCCGGCCGCCGCTGATCGTCGCCCTGGACGGGGTGACCGACCCGCGCAACCTGGGCGCGGTGGTCCGCTCGGCCGCCGCGTTCGGTGCCGACGGGGTGCTGCTGCCCGAGCGCCGGTCGGCGTCGATGACCGCGACCGCCTGGCGGGCCAGCGCCGGCACCGCGGCCAAACTCCCGGTCGCCCGGGTCACCAACCTGACCCGCACGCTGCGCGACTACCAGCAGGCCGGCCTGTTCGTGATCGGCCTGGACGCGGACGGCGAGGTCACCCTGGACGACCTGGAGACCGCCGTGGACCCGCTGGTGATCGTGGTCGGCTCGGAGGGCCGCGGGCTGTCCCGCCTGGTCGGCGAGACCTGCGACCTGACCGTGTCGATCCCGATGATCGGCGCGGCCGAGTCCCTCAATGCCAGCGTGGCCGCCGCCGTCACCCTGGCCGAGGTGGCCCGCCGCCGCCGCGGCTGACCGCCCCGGCCGCCCCCGTCCGTCCGTCTGCCCCGGCCGTCCGGCCGCCCCGGGCCGTCAGTCCGCCGGGTCGTCCGCCCGGCTGGCGACCCGGTCGCCGAACTGCCCGGCCAGCGCTGACCGCCGCGGGCCGACCCGGAAGAAAACACCGCGGGCGGTGCCCGGAGGCACCGCCCGCGACGGAAGTACGGCGGCTCAGCCGAGGCGCTCGCCCGAGGCCGGGCTGAACACGTGGGTCTCGTCCGGGACCACGGTCAGCCGGATGGTCTGCCCCATCTCCGGGACGGCGCGGTCGGCGACCCGGACCACGACCTGCTCGTCGGTGTCGCCCAGGTGCGCGGTGCCGTAGACGTACGCGTCCGCGCCGAGCTCCTCGACCAGGTCGACGTGCAGGGCCAGGCCGGCCTCGTCGGTGCTGACCTTGAACGACTCCGGCCGGATGCCGATCGTGATCTCGGACAGGCTGGCGGCCTTGGCCGCGTCCAGCACGGTCCGGGTCAGCGGCACCAGCAGGTCGCCGACCTTGGCGCCGCCCTCGGTCAGCGGCACCGTCTTCAGGTTCATCGCCGGCGAGCCGATGAACCCGGCCACGAACGCGTTGGCCGGCCGGTCGTACAGCGCGCGCGGGGTGTCGCACTGCTGCAGTTCGCCGTCCTTGAGCACGGCCACCCGGTGGCCCATCGTCATCGCCTCGACCTGGTCGTGCGTGACGTAGATGGTGGTGGTGCCCAGCCGGGCCTGCAGCGCGGCGATGTTGGCCCGGGTCTCGACCCGCAGCTTGGCGTCCAGGTTGGACAGTGGCTCGTCCATCAGGAACACCGCGGGCTCGCGGACGATCGCCCGGCCCATCGCGACCCGCTGCCGCTGGCCGCCGGACAGCGCCTTCGGCTTGCGGTCGAGGTAGCGTTCCAGGTCGAGCAGCTTGGCCGCCTCGCGCACCCGGGTGTCGCGCTGGGACCGCGGCACGCCCTTGAGCTTGAGCGCGAAGCCCATGTTCTCGGCGACCGTCATGTGTGGATAGAGGGCGTAGTTCTGGAACACCATTGCGATGTCCCGGTCCTTCGGCGGCTTGTTCGAGACGTCCTTGCCGCTGATCCGTACCTCGCCGGTGTCGATGTCCTCGAGGCCCGCGAGCATCCGCAACGCCGTCGACTTGCCCGAGCCGGACGGCCCGACCAGCACCATGAACTCGCCGTCCCCGACTTCCAGGTTCAGGTCGTTCACTGCCGGGATGGGGTTGCCCGGGTAGATGCGGGAGGCGTTGACGTAAGAGACCTCGGCCATCAGCCGTTCCTTTCCTCGCAGGGTGTCTCCCTGCTCTCGCGGGTCGGTGCTAGCAGGCCGGCGCGGGGTCAGCCCTTGGTGCCGCCGGCGGTGAGGCCGGAGACGAGGTACTTCTGTACTACGTAGAAGACCACGAGAGCAGGCACCGTGACCATGATGGACGCCGCCGCGAGATCGCCCCACTCGGTCTTGAACTGGCCGACGTAGACCTGCATGCCGAAGGCCAAGGTGTACTGCTTCTCGGAGGTCATGAACTTTGAGGCGTAGGCTACCTCGCCCCAGGCGGTTAGGAACGTGTAGAACGCGGTGACCGCGAGCCCGGGCCGGGCCAACGGGACGATCAGCCGCCAGAAGGTGCCGAACGGGGTCAGCCCGTCCACCCGGCCGGCCTCGTCGATCTCGATCGGCACCGTGTCGAAGTACCCCTTGAGCAGGTACGAGCAGAACGGCACGGCGACTGTGCAGTACGCCAGGATCAGCGACCAATACGTGTCGATCAGCCCGAGTCGGGTCATGATGTTGTAAATCGGCACGATCAGGATGGCCACCGGGAACATCTGGGTGAGCAGGAACAGCCACATCAGCGGCCGGTACCCGGGGAACCGGAACCGCGACATCGCGTACCCGCAGGTGGCCGAGATGAAGACACCCAGCGCCATGGTCAGCATCGCGACGATGACCGAGTTCAGGAACCAGCGCGGGAACCTGCTGTCCAGCACCGAGCTGTAGTTCTCGAAGGTGAAGTTGCGCCACAGCGCCGTGCTGTACGCGTCCGCGGTCGGCTTGAACGAGGTGACCAGCACCCAGAACACCGGGAAGATCGCGATGAAGCTGGCCGTGATCAGCCCGGCGTGCAGGGCTATCGACGCCGGGCGGCTGCGCCGGCGCCGGCTGGGCCGGATGCCGCCCGGCCGCGCGGTGGTGTCCGACGCGGTGCTGCGCACCACGGTGGTCTCTATCGCTGCCATGTCACCACACCTCGCCCTGCTTGCGGAGCACCCGCCGGTAGCCGGTGGCGAAGATGACCAGCAACGACAAGATGATCACCCCGTACGTCGCCGATCGGGCCAGCTGCCCGTTGTAGAAGAGGTTGTACGAGTAGGTCACCAGGATCTGGGCGTACTCGTTGCTGCGGGCGATCAGGAAGATGATCGGGAACATGTTGAACGTCCAGATGGTGCCGAGCAGGATCACCGTCATGCTGACCGAGCGCAGCCCGGGCAGCGTCACGTTGGTGAACCGCTGCCAGGGGCTGGCGCCGTCCATCTCGGCGGCCTCGTACTGCTCGGCCGGGATCGACTGCAGCCCGCCGAGCAGCGCGACCATCATGAACGGCACGCCCAGCCAGACGTTCACGATGATCACCGAGAGCAGGATCAGGTTGGACTGCCCCAGCCAGCTGACCGGCCCGAGGCCGACCCAGCCGAGCGCGGTGTTGATCAGGCCGCCCTGCTCGTTGAACAGGAACCGCCAGGCGAACGCGCTGATGAACGCGGGCACCGCCCAGGGCAGGATGAGCAGCACCCGGTAGGCGGTGCGGCCGCGCATCTCCCGGTTCAGCATCACCGCGAGACCGAGCCCGATCACGTAGTGCAGCAGCACGCACGAGCCGGTCCAGACGACCGTGCGCACCAGCACCTTGTAGAACTGACCGTCCTGGTTGGACAGGATATTGGTGTAGTTGTCCAGACCAATATTGCGGTACGTGCCGGGCCGGTCGAACCGCGGGTTGCCGATGTTGCGGGTGGTCGCGTTCGTGAACGTCAGCAGCACGCCACGGATCAGCGGGTAGAAGACCAGCACCCCGAGCACGATGACGACCGGCGTCACCATCGCGTACGCGTACCAGTACTTGTCCCAGGACTTGCGCAGCCGGCCCGGCCGGCGACCCGGTGCCGCCGCGGGCGGGTCGCCCGCCCGCACCGGGGGAGTGGTGGTGGTTGTCATCGACCTGCTCCAACGCCGAAGGGCTGGCTTTGTCGGTGGGTGGCCCGGGCGGCGGAATCGTCCCGCGTGCGGGCCCTATCCGTCCAGATAGGACGGTACGGCGGGAACCGGCGGCGGGCCGGACGGCGTCGTGCCGCCCGGCCCACCGCCGCCGGCTCAGCTGTAGTCGGTGACCACGCTGGTCTTCCAGGCCTTGGACACGTTGTCCATCGCCTGCTGCGCGGTCTCCTTGCCGCCGAGCGCCTTCGGGTACTCGGTGTCCAGCGCGGCGAACAGGCCGCCGCCCTCCGGGATCCACGGCCGGGCGGTCGCCTTGTCCAGCACCGCCTTGAACGCCGTCACCGTCGGGTTGCTCTTCACGTCCGCCTGCTCGTATGAGGAGGTGCGGGTGGGCAGCAGGCCGAGCTCCTTGGAGACGAACGCCTGGCTCTCCGGCGAGTCCATGTACTTGATGAACTCGGCCGCGGCGTCCTTCACCTTCGACTGGCTGTAGATGACGTAGTTGTGGCCACCGACCGGGGAGCCGGACTTGCCCGAGCTGCCGGCCGGGGTGGGCGCGATACCGAGGTTGGTGGCGTCCGAGAACGCCTTGCCCGACTTGATGTCCGGGACCGACCAGGGGCCGTTCAGGATCATCGCGACCTTGCCGTCCTTGAAGGCCGTCATCATGTTGTTGTAGCTGTCGGTGGTGGTGTCGGTCTTGGCGGCGCCGGAGCTGACCAGGTCGACGGCGTCCTGCAAGCCTTTCACCGCCTCCGGCGAGTTGATGATGATCTTCTTCTGCTCCACGTTCAGCAGGTCGCCGCCCTCGCTGTAGACGAACGGCAGCGAGAAGTACCCGCCGGACTGCAGGAAGGCCGCGGCCTGTACGCCCGGGTTGGCAGACTTGATCTTGGGCGCGGCCGCCTTCAGCTCATCCCAGGAAGTCGGTACCTGGACGCCGGCCTTGTCCAGCATCGACTTGTTGTAGAGCAGCGCGGGCGCGTCGGTGACCTGCGGGATGCCGTACAGCTTGCCGTCGAGCTGGTTGCTGGACAGCGGCGTCGGCAGGTAGTCCTTGGTGTCGCCGATCGCGCTGGTCAGGTCCGCGAGGTAGCCCTGGGAGGCGAAGTCCGGGGTCCAGGCCACCTCCGAGCGCAGCACGTCCGGGGCGCCGGAGTTGCCCTGCGCGGCGGTCCGGAACTTCTCCTGGGCCTCGCTGAACGGCACGTTGACGTAGGTGACCTTGATGTTCGGGTGCGAGCTCGTGAACTTGTCGATCAGCTCCTTGAACTTCGGCGCCTCGGTCTTGGCGTCGCTGGTGTCCCAGAAGGTGACCGTCCCGGAGGCCTGGCTGGTGTCCTGCTTGACATCGCCACCTCCACCGCTGTCGTTGCCGCCGCCGCAGGCGCTCAAGGCGAGCGCGCCGGCGAGGCCGAGAGCGGCCCAGCCCAACCGCTTGATGTGCATCTGCGCTGTCTTCCCTCCTGAAGCCCGTGATGCCCGACCGTCGGGACGACGCGGCACTGGGCTGCCGAGCGGGGCTCACGGCGTCGGGGCGGCGGGCATCGTGCAAAACTTTGCACCGTAGGTGCGGAAGATTGCAGTCCCTTGCACCCCTCGCTGTCAAGACGTCCTTAGAAACTCGGCCGAAATGTGACCGAGATGCGGACGGGGCGCCCAGGTCGGGTCAGGACGGGTCTTGCAAATCCTTGCTGTTGGCGTGCAGGGTGTTCGCAGCACTGGTCGGGGCGTGACTGGAGGTCGGTATGCCGGGTCTGGCCGAGATCGCCGAGGCCGCCGGTGTGAGCATCTCGACGGTCAGCCGGGTTCTCAACCGCCGGGCGGGGGTCAATGAGGAAACCCGGCGCCGGGTGCTGCAGGTGCTGGTGGAGAAGCCGTACACCCCGCGTGGGCTCGGCGCCCTGCAGCGCACCGGGGTGCTCGGCCTGCTCGTGCCGGAGCTGACCAACCCGGTGTTCCCCGCCTTCGCCGAAGCGCTGGAGACCCGGGCCGCCCGCCGTGGATACTCCAGCGTGCTGTGCAACACCCGGTCCGCCTCCATGCGCGAGGAAGAGTACGTCCGGATGCTGCTGGCCCGCGGCGTCGAAGGAATGGTGTTCGTCTCGCCCGAGTCCACCGACGCGGCCGCCTCGCACGACCACTACCGGCAGCTGCGCGGCGAGGGCGTACACATGGTCTTCGTCAACGGCGGGATGCCCTCCCTGGAGGTCGCCGACGTCTGCGTGGACGAGCAGGCCGCCGGCTACCTCGCCACCCGGCACCTGGTCGAACTCGGGCACGAGCGGATCGGTTTCGTCTGCGGGCCGGCCCGGTCCATGCCGTCCCGGCTCAAGGCCGCCGGCTGGGAGGTCGCGCTGGAGGAGGCCGGGCTCAGGCATGACCCGGCGCTGCTCGCGCACGCCCCCTACGGCGCCCCGGGTGGCGCCGCCGCCGCGGCCCGGCTGCTGGAAACGGTCCGGCCCACCGCGGTGATCTGCTCGTCCGACCTGATGGCGCTGGGCGCCATCAGCGAGGCGCAGCACCGCGGCCTGGTCGTGCCGCGCGACCTGTCCGTGGTCGGCTTCGACGACATCCCCCTCGCCTCCTACTGCACCCCGGCGCTGACCACGCTGGCCCAGCCGATCGCCGAGATCGCCCGCGCGGCCATCGACGGCCTGCTCGCCGACCTCGAAGGCTCCGGCGGCGGCAGCCCGGTCCACTCCCGCGTCTTCCGCCCCCGCCTGGTCGCGCGCGCCTCCTCCTCCCCACCCGGCACCGCCGCCGTCACCCCCGGCCTGACCGCCTCCCTCGGCTGACTCGCCCCGCGCCCGCGCCCCGCTGTGGGGCCGACGGTTCGGCCGACTTGGGCGTCTCAGATGGGTTGGTGTGCCGGGTGACGGGTTGGCGTGGCGGGTGACGGCTTCGCGTGGCGAGCGATGGCCGGGGGTGTCGGGGTGGCGGGTTCGCGTGGCGGGTAGTGGTTTGCGGGCTTGGGCGGTGGTGGGTTCGGGGCGTGGGTGACGGGTTGGTGTGGTGGGTGGTGGGTTCGGGTCGGCGGGTGATGGCGGAGGGGCGTCACCGGGTGGACGAATCCGTCACCGGGGGGTGGGCGGCGTCACTGGGGTGGAGCGGGTTGCCCGGGTGGGGCGGGTTGCCCGGGCGGGGCAGGTTGCCCGGGCGGTGGGGTCGCATCCGGGGAGGGCTCGGAGCTCGCGGGGCGGCTGGGGTCGTGGGCGCGCAAGGCGTCGCGCCAGCGGATGGCGAGGATGGCGCCGGTGGCGCAGAACAGGACGACGGCACCGAGGCCGATCCGCAGCCCGGCCAGCTGCGCCAGCGCCCCGATCAGCGGCGGCCCGGCCAGGAAGCCGCTGTAGCCGACGGTGCTGACCAGGCTGATCGCCGGGCCGGAGCCGAGCGGGTGCGCGCCGGCGGCGTTGAACGTCACCGGGATCGCGCAGGACAGTCCGACGCCGACGGCGGCGAACCCGACCGCGGCGACCGGCGCGACCGGCGCGGTCACCGCCAGCACGGTGCCCGCCGCCGCGAGCAGGCTGCCGACCGCCACGACCCGGGCGGCGTCCCAGCGGGCCAGCACGAAACCGCCGCCGAACCGGCTGAGCGCCATCGCCACGCTGAACGCCGCGAACCCGGCTGCCGCGAC
Organism: uncultured Actinomycetota bacterium; assembly: GCA_963714145.1. Classification (GTDB taxonomy): domain Bacteria; phylum Actinomycetota; class Actinomycetes; order Mycobacteriales; family CADCTP01; genus JBBWZH01. Next base: position 9,039,178 of record OY970235.1, read on the forward strand.
ACCCTCGCTGGTGTGCAGGATGTCGCGCAGGAACAGGCCGGTCCAGTCGGCCATCGAGCCCTCGGCGAGGGCCGAGCAGAACGTGATCGCGCCGAGCACGATGAGTAGCGCGTCCAGCCGCCGAGCGGCGGCTCGGGCCGCGGCGACCGGTCCGGCGTGCTGCCGTGGCGCCGCCGGCTGGGCCGGGTCGTCCGCCAGCTGCCGGGCCACGAGCAGGGTGGCGGCCACCCCGACGGCCCCGACCAGTCCGAAGTGGACTGTGAAGGGCAGGCCGGCGGCGGCCGCCAGCCCGCCGGTCGCGGCGCCGAGCATGCCGCCGACGCTGTACAGCGCGTGGAACGCCGGCATCAGCGGCCGGTGTATGTGCCGGATGACCGCGACCGCGTTCGCGTTCATCGAGACGTCCAGGCTGCCGGTCAGCGCGCCGTTCAGTACCAGGGACGCGGCCAGCACGGCGGGGCTGCCGGTCTGCGCGGCCAGCCCGACCATCGGCAGGCTCAGCGAGCCGGCCACCCCGAACCAGACCGCCATCCGGGTGCTGGACCGCCGCTGGCACAGCCGCCCGGCGAACGGCATCGTCGTCACCGACCCGACCGCGATCCCCAGCAGCACCAGCCCGAGCAGCCCCGGGCCGGCCCCGACCCGGTCGGCCACCACCGGGATCCGCGACACCCAGGCACCGAACAGGAAGCCCAGCAGGGTGAACAGGGTTGAGACGGCCAGCCGCTCACCCCACAACGGCGGCGTGCTCCCGCCCCGCACCGGCGCTCCAGCGTCCGGCGTCGCGGCCGGCTCCCGGCCCGGGCCGGCGGTGTCCGATGTGGACGGTCTGGTGTGGACGTCCGATGTGGACTGATCGTCTGGGGCGGTCGAGGGTCGGGTGGGCGACCCGCGGCGATGCGGGGTCCGGCCGGTACCGGACGGGCAGCCGGCGGGCGGTGGGACGGCTCCCGGGCTCAAACCGTCCGCCATCAGGCCCTACCTCCGCCTTCTGAATCCATTCAGCCTATACCGTGTCGCCATGTCTGTCCGTCCCCGCTCCCGCCGGAAGGCGACGCTCGCCTCGCTGGCCGCCGAGCTTGGGGTGTCTCGTACCACCGTGTCCAATGCCTACAACCGGCCGGACCAGCTCTCGCCCCAACTGCGTCAGCGGGTGCTGGACACTGCGCGCCAGCTCGGCTACCCCGGCCCCGACCCGATGGCACGCAGCCTGCGCACCCGGCAGGCCGGCGCGGTCGGGCTCATCTTCACCGAGACCCTCTCGTACGCGTTCCGCGACCCGGCCGCTGTCGCCTTCCTGGAGGGGATGGCGCTGGCCTGCGAGCATGCCGGAGCGGGGCTGCTGCTGGTGCCCGCCGCGCCCGGTGGCCTGCCCGACCCGGGCATCGTGCACCGGGCCGCGGTCGACGGCTTCGTCGTCTATTCGCTGCCGGACGACGATCCGTACCTGGCCGCGGTGCTGGAACGGCCGCTGCCGGCGGTGATCGTGGACGAGCCGGTCGGAGTGTCCGGAGTGGACTGGGTCGGGTTGGACGACCGGGCCGCCTGTGCCGCGATCGGCCGGCACCTGGCCGGGTTGGGGCACCGCCGGGTCGGTGTGATCGCCGCCCGGCTGACCGTCAACCGGCATGACGGCCCGGCCGACCTGGCCCGGCAGCGGGATGCGGTCTACGCGGTGGAACGGCTGCGGCTGGCCGGGCTGGCCGACGGGCTGGCCACCGGCGGCGTGCGGTGGGCCGAGGTTCCGGTGGAGGAGAGGTTCGACAACTCGCTGGCCGCCGGCGCGTCCGCGGCCGCCGCGCTGCTCGACCGGCACCCGGACCTGACCGCGATCGCCTGCACCACCGACGTCTACGCGCTGGCCACCCTGGAGGTGGCCCGCCAGCGGGGGCTGCGGGTGCCGTACGACCTCGCCGTCACCGGGTTCGACGACGTGCGCGAGGCCGCGGTGGCCGGGCTGACCACGGTCCGGCAGCCGATGCTGGACAAGGGTCGCGCCGCCGGCCGGCTGCTGCTGGACGATGCCGAGCGGGTCGAGGCTCGGCGCATCCAACTGCCGACCGACCTCGTCGTACGCAGTTCCACCGGCCCGCCCCGGACAGCCTGACCCGGCCCGCCCCGGACAGCTGGCCCGTTCCGGACAGCCCGGCCCGGCCCGGACAGCCCGGCCCATCCCGGACAGCCGGCCCGCCCTGGACAGCCGTCCGGGCAGCCTGATCGGGCCCGGACAGGCTGACCCGGACAGGCTGACCCAGCCTGACCCGGCCAGGCAGACCGGGATCAGGCGGCCCGACCCGGCCGGGCCCGGGCGGCTCGACCAGCCGGCGGGTCGGGACGGCTTGACCCGATTCGTCACCGGATCGGCCCTGTGCCACCGGGTGTGCTCCTCGATACAGTCCGCGCACGCATCTGCGTGCGAACGGGCGATCCCTTGGAGGGCAGATGGAGCACAGGCGTAGAGCGCTGTTCGGCGGAGCGGCGCTACTGGTCGCGCTGGCGACCGGGCTGGCCGGCCAATCCGCCGCGCAGGCGGCCGATGTCGGCGGCGGCGCGGCACCGAACGTCGTCGGCGGCACCAACGCGGCAGCCGGCGAGTTCCCGTGGATGGTGCGGCTGTCCCAGGGCTGCGGCGGCGCGCTGATCGCGTCCCGCGTCGTGCTGACCGCGGCGCACTGCGTCACGCGGACCGGCACCAACACGTCGATCACCGCGACGATCGGCCGGATCCGGCTGACCGACACGTCGACCGGCCAGGTAATCCGTTCCACGTACATCTTCCGCAGCCCGACCTACGCCAGCACGCTGACCCGCGACTGGTCGCTGATCGAGCTGGCCTCGGCGCCGACCGGAGTGCCGTTCCTCAGCCTGGTCGGCCAGGGTGACACCTCGCTGAACAACGGCGACTTCACGGTCATGGGCTGGGGTGCCACCCGCGAGGGCGGCGGCCAGTCGCCCACGCTGCGCAAGGCGACCGTGCCGTTCGTCAGCGACGCCTCCTGCCAGCAGTCCTACCCGCAGGACCTGGCCCCCGCGACCGAGATCTGCGCCGGCTTCGCCCAGGGCGGCGTCGACACCTGCCAGGGCGACTCCGGCGGCCCGATGACCAAGCGCGACGCCAGCGGCACCTGGCGCGAGATCGGCATCGTCTCGTACGGCAACGGCTGCGCCCGTCCCAACTTCCCCGGCGTCTACGGCGAGGTCCAGTCCTTCTCCGCCGACATCCGGGCCCGCATCAGCAGCACCGGAACCATCATCCGCTGACCACCCCAGATGCGGGGCCGTCCCAAGTGGACGGTCCCGCATCCGGCGCGGCGCCCCCGGTACGCTTGGCCCGTCGCCGCGTTAGCTCAGCTGGCAGAGCAGCCGCCTTGTAAGCGGCAGGTCGTCGGTTCGATTCCGACACGCGGCTCGGAACCCCGTGGTGGGACGCCGTCGGTCGTGGGCCAGTGTGCCGGCCACTGAGGCGGTGCCAGGCGACCTGTGGTCGTCCGGCGGCGAGGGTCGGCCGGGGCGCGGTCAGCCGCGGGCGGTGACAATGGTGATCGGTCGCTTGGGGGCGCCGCCGCCGGCCTGGTTGGTGTGGTCGCTGCCGGCGGCCGCGACCGCGGTCACCACGTCGAAGCCGGCGGCCACCCGGCCGATCACCGAGTAGCTCTTCGTCAGTTCGGGGGCGTCCTCGTGCATGATGAAGAACTGGCTGCCGGTTGTGCCCTTTCCCCCGTTCGCCATCGCCACCACTCTGGTCGAGTAGTCCGCGCTGGCCAGGTTCTCCTCGGCGTACTGGTAGGTCGGGCCGCCGTTGGCGTGGCCCGCCGGGGCACCGCACTGCAGGACACCCAGGCCATCGGGCTGCTTGTTGCTCACCCGGTGGCACGGCGTGCCGTCGTAGAACCGCTGGCCCACCAGGTAGAGAAAGCTCTGTACGGCACACGGAGCCCGGGCCCGGTCGAGCGCGATGACGATGATGCCGCGGTTGGTGCTGAGCGTGACCGGCTGCGTCCCGCTGGCCGGCGTCGGGTCCGGGTCGGGCGGCAGGCCGGCATCCTGGTTCGCCGGGTCGGCCAGCGTCGTCGTGGTCTCCGCGTAGTGGCACGGGCCCCGGGTCGCCCGGGGTGCGTGCCCTGGACTGCCGGGCGGGGACCCGGTTGCGGCCGGCAGCGGGCTGCCGCCGGCCGGGTCCGGCGAAGCGGTCATCGGCGCGGCCGTGGCCCGGCCGGCGACCGTCGACTGGCAGCCGCCCAGCGCGAGGCCAGCGACCAGCAGTCCGGCGAGCAGGCCGTACGCCCGCCGTGTCGCAAGCATGGCGACAAGGCTGCGACCAGGCCTGACCAATGTCAAACCGGACGATCCCGAGTGGCCAGCCGGCGTCCCAGCCGACCCGCGAGGTCGCGCGACCGGGGTCGGGCTGATCGCGATGGAGGCGGGCCTCGGCCCGCCGGCCGGGAACGGGCGCCGCCCGGCGGCACCTTCGGCCAGCCCGGGCCGTGATTGACTCTGCGGCGTGGAAGGGGCGCGGTTCACCCGGCGGACCGAGGATTTCGAGTGTGGGCGGTGCGGCCGGCCGGTGCACGGGAACGGGTACACGAACCATTGCCCGCATTGCCTGTGGTCGCGGCATGTTGACGTGCAGCCGGGAGATCGGGCCGCCACCTGCGGCGAGCTGATGGAGCCGATCGGGGCGCTGGCCGAGGGCGGGCGCACGGTGCTGGTGCAGCGGTGCCTCGGGTGCGGGCGGGTCTGGCGGAACCGGGTGGCCGACGAGGACGACCCGGACGCGGTGCTGGCGCTGTTCGGGCAGGTGATCGAGACCGGGCCGGTGGATCGCCGGCGCCGGCGCCGCCCCCGTTGACCGCGGTGGACCCGCCGGTCGCCGGGCGCGCCCCGGGCGATTGGACAGGCGGCCGCGGGCGGCGCGGCCCCGGGGGGTAGGCCGCGCCGCCGCAGGCGCCGGGTCAGGCGCTGGTCGGGGAGCCGAGCTTGACCCGCAGGGTCTGGCGGGAGCTGAAGAAGAACCTCGGGACGGTCATCGACAGGACGTACTCGCCGGCGCCGGTGCCGGGATTGATCTGCACGTTCGCCTGCTCCTGGCCGACGAAGCCGGCCCAGCCGAAGAACGTGAGCCCCTGTGGCACGCCGGCCCCGGCGGCGGTGCCGGGTGCGCCGAGGTAGAACGTCGGCGAGCCGAAGGACAGCGTGCACGGGATGGCGAAGTCCGGGCAGCCCATCATCTCGGCGCCGGTGGTGAACACGACCAGGAAGTTCTGGATGCCGTGCGTGGCGACCGGGCAGAGCGTCCCGGTGAGGTCGGCGTTGCAGGCGGTGATCGGGGTGCTGCGGCCGTTCCAGGCGTTCAGGTGGTAGCCGGCCGGGGCGCCGGTGCCGCTGCTGTCGGCGGTGAAGATCCCCGGCCGGACCCGGATGATCTGCACCAGCTTGCGCAGGATCGCGCCGTTGGTCGCGTGCACGGTGAACTGCGTGGTGTCGAAGCCCGCGCAGACGAACGGCTCGACGTTGCGGCCGCCCTGGTAGGCGTTCGGGTAGTAGATGTTGATCTGGGTGCCGCCGAACCCGGACGGCCCGGCGAACAGGATGCCGAGGTTGGTGTTCAGGCCGTTGCCGCAGTTGTCCGACTGCACGGTCAGCCCGTGCGGGGTGGACAGCGTGCCCGGGAACGGATAGCTGGTCGCCGGCTCATCGGTCACCGACTGGGTGGTGTACAGGGTGAGGAAGGCGCCGGACGGCACGATGTTGTTGTCGGCGCCCTCGAACGAGGCCGAGTTGACCACCACGACGCTGTCGCCCTGGGCGGCGGGGGCGGCCTTGGCGGCGGCGGTGAGCCGGGCGGCCAGCGCGGCCGGCGGCCGGGCCACCCCGCCGGCCGGGGCGGTCAGCGAGCTACCGGGACCGGCGAGCGCGGGATTGCCGGCGAGCGCGGGGCTGCCGGCGAGCGCGGGGCTGCTGGCGACCACCGGCAGCACGGCGATGGCGCCGAGCACGCCGAGGCCGCACAGCGAGCGACGGGTAAACAGACGCATGTGTCTCCTTAGGGTGGGAATTGCGCTGCCGTCACGGTGCGCCGGGCCGCTGGGCCACCCCTGAGTTGCCGCTGGTTCGGGCCACCGGTCCGGCACAGCGTCCGGCCGGGCGATCCGGTCCGGGCCTACCGCGCGAATGACCCGGCAGGAGAGCACGGCTGCCCGGTCCCGCGGTCGGCTCGCGCCGCGGCGTTGCCGGCGGCGGTGCTTCGGACGCGGGGAGACGCCGATGCGGTACCGGGCGTTGGGCCCGCTGCGGGTCTGGGACGGCGCCGGCTGGCGGCCGGTCGGCGCAGCCCAGCCGCGGCTGCTGCTCGCAATCCTGCTCGCCGAGGCCGGCCGGCTGGTCAGCACCGACCGGCTGGTGGACGAGATCTGGGCCGACCGGCCGCCACGCACCGCGGTGAACACCGTGCACGGGTACGTGGCCCGGCTGCGCCGGCTGCTCGGCGACCGGTCCGGGCAGCAGTTGGTGACCGCGGCGCCCGGCTACCAGTTGCTGGTCGGCGCCGGCGAGTTGGACGCGCGGGAGTTCGAGCGGCTGGCCGACGCCGGCCAGCGCAACCTGGCCGCCGGCCGGTCCGGGCCGGCCGGAGTCGAGCTTGCCGCGGCGCTGGCGCTCTGGCGCGGTCCGGCGCTGGCTGACGTCCGGCCTAGCCCGGCCGTGGCGGCCGAGGTGGGTCGGCTGGCCGAGCGCCGGCTGGCCGTGCTCGAAGGCTGGGCCGCCGCCGAACTGGATCTCGGCGGGCACGCCGCGCTGATCCCGGAGCTGCGCCGGCTGGTCGACGAGTATCCGCTGGCGGAGCGGCTGCGCGGGCAGTTGATGCTGGCGCTGGACCGGTCCGGGCGGCGGGCCGAGGCGCTCGCCGCATACCGGGTGGGCCGGGCCAGGCTGGTCACGGAGCTGGGCCTGGAGCCCGGCCCGGAGCTGCGGGCCGTGCAGCACGCGGTCCTGGCCGGCGACGCACCGGCCCGGGTACGGCGGCGCGGGCCGGTGCTGCCGGCGCAGCTCCCCGCGGACGTGGCCGACTTCACCGGCCGCACCGACCCGCTGCGCCGGCTGGACGCGCACCTCCCGGCCGGCCTCCCCGAAACCTCCGGCGCCGGGACCGCCCCCGGCGTCGGGACCGCCTCCGGCGCCTCCGGCGTCGGATCCGCGGCCGGTGCCTCCGGCGTCGGGACCGCCTGCGGTGTCGGGGTCGCCTCCGGCGCCTCGGGCCTCGGGACCGCCTCTGGCGCCTCGGGCCTCCGGACCGCCTCCGGCCTCGGGACCGCCTCCGGCGTCGGAAGTGCCGTCGGTGTCGGGACCGCGGCCGGCGCCGCGGGTGGCCCGGACCCGGCGGCGGTGGTGGTCGTGCTGCTGACCGGACCGGCCGGGGCGGGCAAGAGCGCGCTGGCCGTGCACTGGGCGCACCGGGTGCGCCGGCGGTTCCCGGACGGGCAGCTGTACGCCGACCTGCGGGCCGGCGGCGGCGGCGCGCCCCCGGGGCAGCCGCTGACCCGGTTCCTGCACGCGCTGGGGGTGCCGCCGCGCCGGGTGCCGGCCGACCCGGACGACGCCGCCAGCCTCTACCGCACCATGCTGGCCGACCGGCGGATGCTGGTGCTGCTGGACAACGCCGGCAGCCCAGGGCAGGTCCGGCCGCTGCTGCCCGGTGCCGCCGGCTGCCTGCTGCTGGTCACCAGCCGGGACCCGCTCACCGGCCTGGTCGCCCGGGACGGCGCCCACCGCGTCACCCTCGACCCGTTCACCGCGGCGGAGGCGACCGCGCTGCTGACCCGGCTGCTCGGCGCCGACCGGGTCGGTGCCGAGCAGCCGGCCGTCGCCGAGTTGGTGGACCGGTACGGCCGGCTGCCGCTGACGCTCCGGCTGGTCGCCGCCGACCTCGCCGGCCAGCGCCACCGCACCATCGCCGACCACCTGACCCACGGTCCGCCTGCCCCGGCCGTTGTGCCCGGGCCGGATGGGAGGGCGACCGCCGGATAGGCAGCCGCGGACAGTGCCCCGGTCAACCGGCCCGACCGCTCAACCAGCCGGCCGCGTTGCCGATAAGGAGATGTGCTCGTCGCGGAGCGCAACCAATCCGCCGCCGGACTGGGAGGAGCCGTGGTGACCCCGCGAGCGCCCGCAGCCAGCCCCAGGCACGCCGAACCATCCACGGCCCACGGTCAGCAGCCGCCGTCCAGCCGGCAGCCCGGCCGCCGGCCGGCAGTCCGCAGGGCGTTGCGCAGGCTTGATCCGGGCGTGACGGGCATCGTCGCCGGGACCCTGGCCACAATGACCTGGCTGGCCTGCTGGCGGGGCGGCCCCGGGCCGGCGGTCGCCGCCTACTGGCTGATCCAGCCGATGCTGGACGTCTGCTTCCTGGTGCTCAGTCACCGGGTGGCGGCATTCCCGGGGCAACCGCGGTCGCTCCGCCGGTTCTGGCGCACGATGAGCTACGCCGGGGTGCTGTTCCTGACCGGCGACACCATCCAGACCATCACGGCGTTCCGGCATCCGGGCATCGGTTCGGCCGCCCCCGGGCCGGTGACGACCGCATTCGTCCTGTCCGGAGTGGTCTGCCTGCTCTGGGTGATGTTGACCCACCCGTCCGGGATGACCGGCCAGGCCCGGGTCCGGCTCTGGCTGGACGTGGCCATCGTGCTGACCGCCGGCGGGGTGTTCGCCTGGTACTTCGCGGTCGGTGGCGGCACCGACCGGCCGGCGGTGGACATCGCCGGCGCGCTGCTGGCGTCTTCGATGGCGCTGGTGGTGCTGTTCGCGATGGTCAAGCTGATACTCGGCGGTACCCCGCCGTTCACGCTGGCCGCGGGCCTCTGCGGCGTGGCCGGGGCGGCGCTGATGTGTGTCGGGGCCGGCTTGGGCGATCTCGGCCTCCGCGACCACCTGGGGCTGGTGCTGGCCGCCCGGCTGGTGTCGAACATGTTCGTCGCGCTCGCGCCGCGGGCGCAGGAACTGCAGGTCCGGGCGAATCCGGCAGCGCTCAGCAGCCGACCCGGCCGGCCGTACAGCCGCCTGCCGTACGCCGCCGCGGCCGCCACCGAGGCACTGCTGGTGGTGCTGGTCGCCGGCATGCACCCGAGCGCACGGGTCTGGGGCGCGCTGCTGGGCATGGTGGGGATCACCGCGCTGGTGGTGGTCCGGCAGTTGGCCGCGTTCGGCGAGAACGCCGGGTTGCTGCGCCAGTTGGACGCCAGCTTCACCGAGCTGGGCCGGCACGAGCAGCGGTTCCGCTCGCTCGTGCAGCACGCCTCGGACATCACCGCGCTGCTGCACCGGGACGGCACGGTCGCGTACGCCAGCCCGGCGCTGGAACGGATCATGGGCATCGTCCCGGCCGAGATCGGCGGTGGCCGCGCGCTCGACCTGCTGCCCCCGGACGAGCGCACCGCGCTGGCGCCGGTGATCGCCGAGCTGCTGAGCAGCCCGGGTGCGATCGTCACGTTCCAGACCCGGGCCCAGCACGCCGACCGGTCCTGGCGGCTGCTCAAGGTGACCTGCACGAACCTGCTGGACGACCCGAGCGTCAACGGCATCATCTGCAATGCCGGCGACGTGACCGAGGCGCACGAGCTGCAGGACCGGCTGCGGCACCAGGCCCTGCACGACCCGCTCACCCAGCTGGCCAACCGGGTGCTGTTCGACGAGCGGCTGCGGACCGCGCTGCGGCCGGAGCTGGACGGCGCCGCCGCCGTGCTGATGATCGACCTGGACGGCTTCAAGCAGATCAACGACACGCTCGGGCACCACGCCGGGGATGCGCTGCTGGTCGCGGTTGCCGGCCGATTACGCGGCTGCGCCCGGCCCGGCGACACCGTGGCCCGGCTCGGCGGCGACGAGTTCGGCGTGCTGCTGCCCGGCACCGCCCGGCGCACCGGCGAGCAGCTCGCCGACCGGATCCAGGCCGCGTTCGCCGGCCCGGTCAGCGTGGACGGGCACAAGCTGACGATCCGGGCCAGCGTCGGCCTGGCGGTGAGCGAGCTGGGAGCGTCCGCGGACGCGCTGCTGCGTGGCGCCGACGCCGCGATGTACGAGACCAAGCGGCAGAACCGGGTGCTCGCCGGCCGCGAGCGGGTCAGTCAGTGACGCACCCGGCCGGCCGGCACCGCGATCTCGCCTACACTGTCCATAATGGACATTCAGATCGCCGGCGGCGCCGCGCTCGACCTGCTCACATTCCTGTTGACGCTGCCGGCCGTGACTGTCAGGGTGAATTTGTGACCGATGGTCTTCTCGTGGCGCGGGTCTACCTCGACCTCCGCCGCCACGCTAGTGCGGTATGTCGCGCCGCTGACTGAGCCTGCCGACTACCGCCGTCCATCTCGATTTCACGATCCGTACCGCCCGGCCATCGATGCTGAGCGGAATCCCAAACCTGCAGGAGCAGACGTGGCCTCGCCAACCCACGCTGGCCCGCGCGTGATCCGTGCGGCCGTCCCAGCTGACGCACCAGCCGAATTGGAGCAGCTACCCAGCGCTCTCGCCGCGGATCTGGTCCGCCGCGCCGTGCCCACCCCGGCCGGCCTGACGGTAGCCGCGATCATTGTCCAGACCGGTTCGGTCGACCCGGCGTCGACCAGCCTGACCACGCTGGCCAGCCGCCTCGCCGACGACGTCAAGAACCTGTTGCAGAGCGACGACCGGTCCGCGCCGGTGTCCGCCGCGGTGGCGGTGGCCGGCGCAGCAACCGCCAGCTACCCGGGCGACCCGGCCCACCCGGCCGACCCGATCCACCCGGTCGGCCCGGCCGACCCGATCGTGATCGACCGGGGCCGCCGGCAGGCCAGCGTGGCCGGCGACCTGCTCGACCTGACCTACCGTGAGTTCGAACTGCTCGCCTTCCTGGCCGAGAACCCGGGCCGGGTGTTCAGCCGGGCGCACCTGCTGCGCACCGTCTGGGATCATGCCCAGGTCGGCAGCCGGACGGTTGACGTGCACGTCCGCCGGCTGCGGGTCAAGCTCGGTCGGCAGGCGGCCCGGATCACCACCGTGCGCAGCGTCGGGTACCGGTTGGAGCCGGTAGCCGTCGATCGCAGCCTGGACCCGGTCGCCTGACGGCTGTCCACCGGGAGCACCGCGGTGCGGTGGGACGAGGCGCGGCGGCTGGTCGAGCCGGCCCGGGTGGCCCGGCTCGGCACGGTGGGTACGGACGGCCAGCCGCACCTCGTTCCGGTCTGCTTCGTGCTGCTCACCGGCCCGGCCGGACCAGCCATCCCGGCCGACCGGGCGAGTGCTGCCGGCCCGGACCGGGTCACGGTCTACTCCGCGGCGGACCACAAGCCGAAGCGGACCGTCCAGTTGCGACGGTTCGCGAACGTGGCGGCGACCGGGCGGGCCACCCTGCTGGTCGACCACTACACCGAAGACTGGTCGGCGCTGTGGTGGGTCCGGCTGGACGGCCACGGCCGGCTGGTGACCGAGCCGGCCGAGGCCGACCGGGCCCGGCTGGCGCTGGCCGGCAAGTACCCGCAGTACACCGGCCAGCCACCGGCCGGTCCGGTACTCGCGCTGGACGTCACCGGCTGGCGCGCCTGGTCCGCCGCGCCGCCGGCCCCGCCGGCCCCGCCGGCCCCGCCGGCCCCGCCGGAACCAGGGGGTGCGCTCAGCCGGTGAGCTCGAAGGCGAGGATCGGGAGCTTGACGCCGCTGGACCGCGGCCGGTCCTGATCCGGCAGCGCCCGCAGCGCGGCCAGCGCCGGTTCCACCCGGGTGGCGAACTCGTTCTCGTCCACCCGCCAGATCCAGGACCAGGACCGGGTGCGCAGCCGTTCGGCCGCGTCCGCCGGCGTGATCGGCAGGTGCTCCGGCTGGTACGCGACCCGCTCCACCAGGGTCAGCCCGCAGCCGCGCGCGGTCGCGGTCACCCCGGTCTCGCTGCTCCGGTTCACCCGTTCCAGCAGGCCGAAGCTCTCCGCGAACTCGTTCAGGATGTCGCCGACGTCGTTGTGCTCGCCGCGGTCGTCCGAGTGCGCCGAGGCCACCAACCGGCCGCCCGGCCGCAGCACCCGGGACGCCTCGGCCAGCGTGCCGGCGATGTCGCCGACCACGTGCAGCACGTGCACGAACACGGCGGCGGCGACCGAGCCGCTGGCGATCGGCAGCCGGGTCGCGTCGCCGGCCACCACCCGGCCGGGCAGCCGCGCCTGGGCCCGCGCCAGCATCGGCAGCGAGAGGTCCACGCCGACCACGTCCCGGCCGTGCTCGGTCAGGGCGGTGGCGACCACGCCGGTGCCGACGCCGACCTCCAGCACGGTCCCGGTGGCCGGCAGCATCGGCAGCATGGCCATCGCCGCGGCCACGCCCCGCTCGGTGCCGCCGCGGGTCCGGTCGTACTCGTGCGCCACCCGGTCGAAGGCCAGCGACTGGGTCGGCTCAGTCATGAGGCGGCCTCCGGAGTGAGCATCGCAGCGAGCCCCAGCGAGCGAGGAGCGGAGCGGAGGAGGCCGCCGGGAAGCTCAGTCATGGGCGGTGTCCGGAATGAGCGGCGAGGAGCGGAGCGGGGAGGGCCGCCGGGCTGAGGTCATGCCCCGATTCTGCCCGGCCGACCAGGTTAGGCCGGTGCTGGGTGCGGCGGCCGGCGCGGGTCGGGTCAGCGCGCGCTGGCGGTGCCGTCGGTGCGGTCCAGCGCGTCCAGCGCGGCCAGGTCGGCGGCGTCCAGGGTGAAGTCGAAGATCTGCGCGTTGGCCTGGATCCGGTCCTGGTGCGCGGACTTGGGCAGCACGACGGTGTCCCGCTGCAGTGCCCAGCGCAGCAGCACCTGCGCGTTGCTGCGGCCGTGCTTCTCGGCCACCGCGGTGATCCGCCGGTCCTCGATGCCGTGCCCCTGCATCAGCGGGCTGTATGCCTGCACCACCACCTGCGCCTGCTGGCACGCCTCGACCAGCCGGCGCCGGTACGCGAACGGGTTGAACTCGATCTGGTTCACCGCCGGCGGCACGCTGGCCCGCTCGATCAGCTCGGTCAACTCGGCGGCGCCGTAGTTGGAGACGCCGATCGCCTTCGCCAGGCCCTGCGCCAGGAACTCCTCGAACCGGTCCCAGAACCGGGTGGCCGCGCCGGTCGGCCAGTGGATCAGGTACAGGTCGACGTAGTCCAGGCCGAGCCGGTCCAGGCTGGCGGCCAGCTCGCGGTCCGGGTCGCCGCGGGGCATGAACTTGGTGGTGATGAACACCTCGTCCCGGGCTAGCCCGGAGGCGCGCAGCCCGGCGCCGACCCCCTCCTCGTTCTTGTAGAGCGCGGCGGTGTCGATGTGCCGGTACCCGGCGGCCAGCGCCCACTCCACCACTCGGGCCGTGCCGCGCGGTGCGACCTGCCACACGCCCAGCCCGAGCAGCGGCATCTCGACACCGTCGGCGAGCCGGACGGTCTGGTCGGTCACTGCTGCCTCCTGAGGATGGGTGGGATCGCAGTAGATACCGACGGATCGCGGCTGGCAAACCGCGACCGCGCGCGGTCGCGCCGGTCACCCTAGGGTTGTCCAACATGGACGGACTGAGCCTGGAGCGGTTGGTCGGTGGGGTGCCGATCCCCGGCCGCCGGCCGGCGGCGGTGGCGGTCGGGCCGCCCCGGCCGGCGGTCCGCTGCTGGGCCGGCGCGCCGAGCGCCACGCTCGTGGACGGCGTCGTCTACCTGGCCTACCGGGTCCGGGACGCGTCCAACGACGTGGCCACCACGATGATCGCCCGGTCCGTGGACGGGGTCCGGTTCGAGCCGCTGCTGGAGCTGGACAAGGCGCGGTTCGGCGCGATGTCGCTGGAGCGGCCGGCGCTGCTGCGGACCGCGGACGGCCACTGGCGGCTGTACCTGAGCTGCGCGACGCCCGGCAGCAAGCACTGGTGGGTGGCGCTGCTGGAAGCGCCGACCATCGCCGGGCTGGCCCGGGTGGGGGCCCGCAGCGTGCTGCCCGGCAGCGCGACCACCGGCGTCAAGGACCCGGTGATCCGGCCGGCCGGCGCCGGCTGGGAGGCCTGGGTCTGCTGCCACCCGCTGGACGTCCGCGACGCCGAGGACCGGATGACGACGGCGTACGCGACCAGCGACGACGGCATCCACTGGCGCTGGCACGGCACCGCGCTGGCGCCCCGGCCGGGCCGCTGGGATGCCCGCGGCGCGCGGCTGACCGCGGTGCTGCCCGGCCCACCCAGCCAGATCGCCTACTACGACGGCAGGGCTACCGCGGCGGAGAACTTCGACGAGCGCACCGGCCTGGCCGTGCCCGCCGGCCCGGACGGCCTGCGCACGCTGCAGGCGGTCGGCACCCGGCCGGTGGCGCAGGCCGAGGGCGGCCGCGGTGGCCTGCGCTACCTGGACGTGCTACCGCTCCCGGACGGCAGCCACCGGCTCTACTACGAGGCGACCCGGCCGGACGGCGCGCACGAACTGCGCACCGAACTGCACCCCCCGCACTGACCGTCCACACCGCACGGTCCACTCGGCACCGTCCACCGTGGACGGCCACTCGGGCCGGTCGCGGCGGGTCAGCCGGCCGGCTCGGCCGGGAGGTCGGCTTCGGGCCGCAGCGCGATCACCGAGACCGACAGGTCCGGCGGTGGCGCGGCGGCCAGCCAGCGGTCGGCCTCGTTGTCGCGCAGCGGGCGGGCGTCGCCGGCGAAGTCGGCCACCTCCGCCTGGTCCAGCACCAGGTCCGGCAGCGGGCCGCTGCGGGCGGCCTTGCCCAACGCGGCCACCGGCAGCGGCATGGCCGAGGCGAGCAGCACCACGTTGCCGGCGTCCCGCTCCTTCAGCAGGTCCGCCGCGGTGACCATGGTGACGTGCTCGAACCCGGCGAGCACGGTGGCCGCCGCGGTCCGGGACACCCGCAGCGGTGGGCAGTCGATGATGTTCAGCGCGTAGATGCCGTCCGGCCGGAGCACCCGGCGCACCTCGCTGACGAACTCCAGCGTGGCCAGGTGCGGCGGCACCACGACACCGTCGAAGGCGTCGCCGACGAGCAGGTCGACCGAACCCGGCGGGCGCTCGGCCAGCCGTTCCCGGGCGTCCCCGATCCGGACCCGCAGCGTCGGCGAGGTGCGCAGCCCGAGGTAGCGGCGGACCAGTTCGACCAGGCCGGTGTCTTTCTCGTACACCACCTGCCGGGACCGCGGCCGGGTCGCGGCGATGTACCGCGGCAGCGAGCAGCCGCCCCCGCCGATGTGCACCGCCTCGATCGGCGCCCGGGCCGGCCGGAACAGGTCGACCGCGTCGGCGATCCGGCGGATGTAGCTGAACTCGAGATGTCGGGGGTCGGCCAGGTCGACGTAGGAGCACTCGATCCCGCCGAGGAAGAGCAGCCGCCCGGAGGGCCGGGACGGGTCCTCCTCCACCCGGGCGACCGAGTACGTGGTGACCAGGTCCCACTCCGGAGCGGGGACCAGTTGGGGAGCCTCCGGCTGGCGGCGCGATGGCCGGGACCGGGCCCGATGTGCACTTCTCATGACCGGTCCATGGTGACCCATCCAGCTGTGCGGCGCGCTGCGACGGGTCCGGTGCGGGGTGAAATCGGCCCGGACCGCGGCCCACCCGCCGGCTCGGGGTCCCGGCTCGGGCGTCGGCTCAGGTGCCGGCCGGGTCAGCGGCTGAACTGGGACAGCCACTGCCAGGTGACGTCGGTGCCGTCGATCCCGCAGGGGTTGTCCAGCCGCGGCCACATGTGTTTGCACGGCATGGTGCGCACCGTGACCACCGCGCCCGGGGCGCGGGCCTGCAGCCGGGCCGCGAACTCGGTGGCCGGCGTCACCCGCCGGTGCAGCACCTCGGCGTACCCGCCGCGGAACGGCACGGTGACGTCCAGCCGGCCGTGCATGTGCAGGTCACGGATCTGCCGCGACGCCTTGCACGGGAACAGCAGCGCACCGCTGGAGCCGGCCGAGGCGGCGAACACGTCCGGGCGGCTGCACTGCGCGAACAGCGCCATGCTGTCGCCGGTGGAGAAGCCCATCAGGTAGACCCGGGACCGGTCCACCGGGATCCGGCCGGCCACGTCCTGCGCCACCGAGACCAGGTAGTCGACGTCGTCGGCGTGCAGCTTGGCCGCGTCCGCGCAGCAACCGCCGCCGATGTTCCAGGACTGGGCCTCGCCGATGCCGTACGCGACCAGGAAGCCGTGCGCGTCGGCGTACGTCGACAGGCCGGTCGACCAGGCCATGTTCTGCCAGCTCAGGTACATCCCGTGCAGCGCGATGACCAGCGGCCGGGGCCGGCCGTCGTCCACCCGCGGAACGTGGATGACGTACCGGCGGCCGCTCGGCAGGGTCAGCGGCACCTCGCTGCCGCCGGTCGCGTGCAGGCCGCTCTCGGCGCCGACGTCGGCCGGGCCGCCCAGCTTCGGCGGGCTCACGCTGTGCGACGGCGGGGTCAGCCCACCGGACAGCCGGCCGGTCTGCGGAATGGCGGCACTGAGCCGGGCACCCGGCTGGCCCGGCCATAGCGGAGCACAGCCGCCGACCCAGGCGAACGCCACCAGCAGCGCCGCGGTGGCCACCCGACGTCGACGACTCAGCACACCTCTCAACACGCGTCGTCTACCGGCCTCGGTTGCTGACATTTGGGCAGATCTTGCCGGATGCCTCGGGGTGAATGCGAGTCACCACAGGAGCAGTTTCGTTGCGTAGTGGTCTCGCCACGGGTTGCACTCGGTTGGTGCCCCGATTCGTCCATCGTGGTGCGGAGGTGGCTTTACGGGCCGGTACGCTCTAGCCAAGCCCGGCCGTCAACGGCGATGGCTGGTCTGCGTGACGGGAGACCTCGTGCCTGCACGGATGTCCGCGTGGGAATCAGCCCAGTTCCAGCTCGCCGAGGCGGTCCGCCAACTCGGTCTGGACGACGGCTTCCATGACCTGCTCCGCACCCCGCGCCGGGAGATCACGGTCGCGGTGCCGCTGCGCCGCGACGACGGGCATGTCGAGGTGCTGCGCGGCTACCGGGTGCAGCACAACCTGACCCGCGGGCCGGCCAAGGGCGGCGTCCGCTTCCACCCGGCCACCGACCTGGACGAGGTCCGGGCGCTGGCGATGTGGATGACCTGGAAGTGCGCGCTGGTCGGGGTGCCGTACGGCGGCGCCAAGGGCGGGGTGGCGGTCGACCCGAAGAAGCTGTCCCGCAACGAACTGGAGCGGATGACCCGGCGCTACATGTCCGAGATGATCCCGATGATCGGCCCGGAGAAGGACATCCCGGCGCCGGACGTGGGCACCGACGAGCAGACCATGGCCTGGATGATGGACACCTACTCCATCCACTCCGGCTACACCATGACCGGCGTCGTCACCGGCAAGCCGGTGTCGATCGGCGGTTCGGAGGGCCGCGGTGGCGCGACCAGCCGCGGCGTCATGTACTCGGCGTTCTGCGCGCTGCGCGACGCCGGGCTCGACCCCGGCCGACATGACCGTGGCGGTGCAGGGTTTCGGCAAGGTCGGCGCGCTGACCGCGCAGTACCTGCACGACGCCGGCTGCCGGGTGGTCGCCGTCTCCGACGTGCAGGGCGGTGTCTACGACCCGGGTGGGCTGCCCACCGCGAGCCTGGCCCGGCACCTGCGGTCCGGTGCGCCCACCGTGGTCGGCTACCCGGGCACCGACCCGATCAGCAACGCCGAGCTGCTCGAACTGGACGTGGACATCCTGGTGCCGGCCGCGCTGGAGGGCGTCATCCACCAGGAGAACGCCAGCCGGATCCGGGCCCGGTTCATCGTCGAGGGGGCGAACGGGCCGACCACTCCGGACGCCGACCAGATCCTGCAGGAGAACGGCATCCTGGTGGTTCCGGACATCCTGGCCAACTCCGGCGGGGTCGCCGTCTCCTACTTCGAGTGGGTGCAGGACCTGCAGGCCTACTTCTGGTCCGAGGACGAGGTCAACGACCGGCTCAAGATCATGATGGAGCGGGCCTACGCGCAGGTCTCGAACCTGGCCGCCGAGCGGAAGGTGTCGATGCGGACGGCCGCGCAGATGATCGGCGTCGGCCGGGTCGCCGAGGCGCACCGCACCCGCGGGCTGTACCCCTGAGCCAGACCCCGGGGGGCAGACCCTGAGCCGGCGGGATCCCACCGGGTCCGGGGCCCGGCAGCGGTCGGTCGGGCCACCGCCGGCTGGCTTGCGCCGGCCGGGTGACGCGGAACCTCGGCCGGTGCAAACCGACCAGGGCGCGTGGGTGCGTCGTACCGTGGGAACAGAATGGGTCGTGCTCTAATGGGAGCCGGCGAATCACAGCGATGTGATTCACCCGCATGATCCAGACCGCCATGCCGAGGAGCGAGATCCGGATGGACGCCGCCGAAGTGCTGGGCGCGGCCGGCTCTGCCGGTGCCGGGTCGGTCGAGGTGCCCGCCCCCGCGGTGCCCGCCGACGGCCTGACCCTGCGCGACCGCGAGATCCTGTCGTTCGAGCGGCAGTGGTGGAAGTACGCCGGCGCCAAGGAGCAGGCCATCCGTGACCTGTTCGACATGTCCGCCACCCGGTACTACCAGGTGCTGAACGCGCTGATCGACCGGCCGGAGGCGCTGGTCGCCGACCCGATGCTGGTCAAGCGGCTGCGCCGGCTGCGGGCCAGTCGGCAGCGGGCCCGCAGCGCCCGCCGCCTCGGCATCGAGGTCTAGGGATAGCGCGGTACGTCTTCGTGGACCCTCCGCCCGAGCACGGCGGAGCCGGAGACGTCGAGCCGGCGGATCCGGTCAGCGGGGCAGTCAGCAGAGCAGGGCCGGGCGTGCCGGCCGTAAGCGGTCGAAGCGGAGCGGCAGCGTTGGCGAACGGGACAGGCGGCGGGGCAGGCCGGGCCTCCGCCGAGCGGTCCGGGCCGGGCCGGCGGCTGCCGTCCGGTGACCGTGGCCGGATGTGGGTCGGCGCGCCGTCCGGGTCCCGGCTGGTCGGCGCGCTGCTCGCGGTCGCCGGCGTGGCACTGCTGGTGATCGGCCTGCTCACGCTGCGCGGTCAATCGCCGGACCAGGACAAGCCGCCGGCCGCCCAGCCGGGCCGGTCGTCCGGCGCGCCCGGCACAACGCGGCCGACGCCGACCCCGACCACCTCGGCCCGGACGACCCCCGCGCCGACCTCCGCCGCGCCCACGACGAGCCGGCCGCCGGCCCGCACCACCACGCCGGCCCCGCCACCGGCCGTCCGGGCACCGCTGACCGTGCTGAACAACAGCAAGGTGCACGGCCTGGCCGAGCGGGTCGCCGACGAGGCCCGCGGCCACGGCTGGAACGTCGCCCTGATCGGCAACTTCGCCGGCCGGTTGCCACTGACCACGGTCTACTTCACCCCGGGGGACGCGACCGGCGAGAAGGCGGCCCGCCAGTTCGCCGCGGAGTTCCCGGCGGTGGACCGGGTGCTGCCCCGCTATGACGGCCTGCCGCCCACCCCGGCCGGCATCGTCCTGGTCGTCACCCGCGACTGGCCGCCGGACCCGCTGACCCGCCCCGGTCGGTTCAACTAGTCCGGCTGGTGCCGGGTGGCGAACGCCTCCAGGTTGGCCAACTGCTCCGGGCGCACTGACGGGCGCACCTTGGCCCGCGCGGCGGCCAGGTCGGCGGCGGTGATCTCGGCGGAGTCCAGCGCGCGGCGCAGTGCGACCAGGCCCGCCTCGCGGATCAGCGCGGCGCAGTCGGCGGCGCTGAACCCGTCGGCCTGCGCGCCCAGCGCGGCCAGGTCGACGTCGGCGGCCAGCGGGGTGTTCCGGGCGGTGGCGCGCAGGATCGCGGTGCGCGCGTCGGCGTCCGGCGGCGGGACGTAGACCAGCCGCTCCAGCCGGCCGGGGCGCAGCAGCGCCGGGTCGATCAGGTCCGGCCGGTTGGTCGCGCCGATCACCACCACGTCGCGCAACGCCTCCACCCCGTCCAGTTCGGTCAGCAGCGAGGCCACCACCCGGTCGGTGACCCCGCTGTCGGTGGACTGGCCGCGGGCCGGCGCCAGCGCGTCGATCTCGTCCAGGAAGACCAGCGCCGGCGCGGAATCCCGGGCCTGGTCGAACAGGTCCCGGACGCCGCGCTCGCTCTCGCCGACCCACATCGACAGCAGTTCGGCGCCCTTGATCACGATCACGTTCAGCCTGCCCGGTGCCGGCCAGCGCGCGCACCAGGAACGTCTTGCCGCAGCCGGGCGGCCCGTACAGCAGCACCCCGCGGGGCGGTTGGATACCGAGGCGGGCGAACGATTCCGGGTGCGCCAGCGGCCAGAGCACCGACTCGGTCAGCGCCTGCTTGGTATCCACCATGTCGCCGACGTCGTCCAGCGACATCGCCGGAACGTCCACAGTGGACCGGCTGGCCGTGCTGGCGGTCACCACGTCCAGCGCGCCGAGCAGGTCGGCCTGGCCGATGGTGGCGGTGGCCAGGTCCCGCTGGCGCAGCGCGGCCCGTACCGCCGCCTCCCGGCGCAGCGCCAGCAGGTCGGCGGTGACGAAGCCGGGGGTACGCGCGGCGATCTCGCCCAGCTGCACGTCGTCGGCCAGCGGCACCGGCCGCAGCAGCCCGGTCAGCAGCGCCTCGCGCTGCCCCCGGTCCGGCAGCGGGACGCCGATCTCCTTGTCCAGCAGGGCCGGCCGGCGCAGCAGCGGGTCGACAGCATCCCGGCTGACCGCGGTGCAGACCAGCGCGATCCCGTCGGTCGCGGCGGCCCGCGCGACCAGTTCGCGGACCATCCCGGCCAGCGGCGCGGCGGCCGCCCCGGGCGGCCCGGCGGCGGCCGGCGCGAGCGCCTCGAGATCCTCCAGCAGCAGCACCGCGGGGCTGGCCGCGACCGCCTCGGCCAGCGCCGCGGACAGCACCCCGGCGGCCGCGGCCGGGGCCAGCCCGAGCAGGTCGGCTGGCAGCCGGCGCACCACGCTCGCGTCGACCGCGGCCGCCACCGCCCGTACCAGCGTGCTCTTGCCGGCGCCGTCCGGCCCGGTGATGAGCACGCCGAGGGCGGCCACCGAGCCGAGCCGGGCCAGCAGCGGGCCGTGGTGAAAGCTCAGGTCCAGCCACTCCCGCAGCCGGTCGGCCTGTGGCGCCAGCCAGCCGAGATCGTCCAGGCTGAGCGGCTCCGCGTCGTCGTCCCGGTCGGCGGCCCGGACCGCGGCCACCGCGACCGGGCTGTCCGTCCAGTCCTCGACCAGCTCGGCGAGCAGCTCCGCCGGCTCGTCCAGCCCCGGCTCGTCCAGCCCCGGGTGGCCCAACCCCCCGGGGGCCAGCCCTGGGTAGCCGAGGCCGGCCGCCCGGGCCGGGCTGCCGGCGGGGCGGGCCGCTGGGTGGTGCCCGTTCACGATCGTGTCGGCGGTGACCATGCGGTGCCCGTCCGGGGTGGTGCCGATGACGGTCAGCAGCGCGCTGGTCCAGGCCATGCCGAGCGCGGCGGACAGCGACCGGCGCACGGCCGTCATGTCCGCGGCGCCACCAGGGGCGACGTCCTGCGGCAGCAACGAGACGTTGTCGCCCTCGGTCACCACCTTGCCGACCAGCGCCCGGTGCACCAGATCCGGCGGCACCACGTGCAGGATCTCGGCCGGGCCGGCCAGCACGACCGCGGCGGCCGGCTGCAGGGTGGCCGGCTCGACCGTGACGCTGCCGCCGTCGGCCAGCCCGAGGTTGCCCAGCGTGAGATCGTCGCAGCGCAGTTCGCCGAGGGCGGCCCCGGCGGCGGCCGGCGCGGCGAGCGCCGCGGTGCTGCGCTGCCCGGTGAGCCGGACCCCGGCCCAGGGCGCCAGGCCGAGCTCAGCCAGCGTGTCGGGGTGCAGCCGAACTATGCCCCGACGAGCGTCCAAAGGTGCAGTGACCAGCCGCGCGGTCAGCAGTAAACTCTTGCGGTCGGCTGGGGGGTATGTCACGCGTGCCGAGTGTAGGGCGTGTCCAATTCGGGTAGGGAGCCTGCCGCGGGGTCTGTGGCGGCTGCCGGGACGAACGGGCACGCCCGCGGTGTTGTCGGGGAACAGACGGGGAACGAAGCCGACTCGTCGGTCGTTGGAGCTGTCATCGCGGACCGGGGGGGCCGTGGGGTCGTCAAGCTCCAGCGTGGCGGCTCGGAGGGGGCACCGGGGTGGAGCTCAATGGACACCAGTGGTTACCGCAGTGACGGGGCCGGCCTAGCTGTCGCCGTTGTGAACGCCGTGTTCGATCCGGCCGTTGACGACAACGACGCGCTGGACGACGCGCTGCGCCGATATCATTTCTCGTTGAACCGGGTGTCCAGCCGCGACCGCGCCGGGCTCCGGATGTGGGCCGGCCACCTGCACGAGGTGTTCGCCGCGGAGGATGCCACCGAAGCCGCCCGGATCCTCAACCAGCTGCTGGACGCGGTGACCACCCACCCGTACATCACCGAGCACGACACCCAGGGCCTGCACCTGCATTACGCGCCGCCGGAAGCGTCGACGTTGCACCGGGTGCAGGCCAGTACCGCGCTCGGCATGGCCAACCTGGTCTGCGACTACGGCAAGACCCGGTTCGGGGTGTGCCGCGCGGTCGGCTGCGAGTGTGTGTACGTCGACGTGTCCCGCAACGCGCAGCGCCGGTTCTGCTCGGATGCCTGCGCGAACCGGACGAACGTCGCCGCGTTCCGCGCCCGCGCGCGGAGCACCCCCGTGCATACGTAAGCACGGTGCCTCATCGACCACACATTGTGACCAATTGCCAGCGCGAGGTCACCCAGCCCGGTACTGTCCAGCGCTCAAGGCAGGTTGGGTCAACGCCGGGAAAGTTTTAACTCGTTCCCGGTGTCGTGAGTCGAAAGGCGGGGAATGACCCATGACCGCGACACCGCTGCAGGGCGCCTCGGGGCGCCGTCGCAGTACCAACCGCCGGAGGACACCGACCATGCCGTCCGTACGTCCAGAGCTTCAACCCATGCCGCCGGCGATGCCGCTGCACCGGGTGCTGCCCACCCGCAGCCTGGTGTTACTGGTCGGGTTGATCGGACTGCTGGCCGCCGTTCTGGTGGCCGCGGGGTAGGTCGGCGGCACCCGACCTACCCCGCGGCGTCCAGCCCGGCCGAGGGCGGTCAACCGGCGAGCACGACCTCCAGGTCGGGTTCGCCGGGGCGGGCTTCGATCTCCAGATGGGTTGCCACCGCGGCCAGGGTCAGGTCGACCGCGGCGTGCCGCAGCGCCGCCACGTGCGCCGGGTCCACCCGGACCACCAGTCGTTCCACCGGCGCCCGCATCGAGACCTTCGCCTCGCTCTTAGCCCGCCGTACCCCGGCCAGCACCCAGGAGGCCAGTTCGGTCAGCTCCAGGTTCGGCTGCCGGGCCAGTTCGTGCAGCGGTTCCGGCACCGGCCACCGCGCCTGATGCACCGAGCCGTCCCGCCACCAGGACCACACCTCCTCGGCCACGAACGGCAGGAACGGCGCGAACAGCCGCAGCAGTACGTCCAGCGCCTGCCGCAGCGCGGCCACCGCCGACGCGGCGCCGGCCGCGTCGCCCCGGCCGCCGTAGGCCCGGGCCTTCACCAGTTCCAGGTGGTCGTCGCAGAACCACCAGAAGAACGTCTCGGTCTCGGCCAGCGCGTCCGCGTGGCCGTACCGCTCGAACGCGGCTGTCGCGGCCTGCACGGTGCGGGCCAGCCGGGCCAGCATCGCCCGGTCCACCGCGGCGGTGACCGGGCCGGAGTCGGTGAAGCCGAGCACGAACCGGGACGCGTTCAGCACCTTGGTGGCCAGCCGCCGGCCCACCCTTAGCTGGCCCTCGTCGAACGTGGTGTCCACGCCCAGCCGGGCGCTGGCCGCCCAGTAGCGCACCGCGTCCGAGCCGAACCGCTCCAGCAGGCCGAGCGGGGTGACCACGTTGCCGGCGGACTTGGACATCTTCTTCCGGTCCG
This sequence comes from uncultured Actinomycetota bacterium, assembly GCA_963714145.1. GTDB lineage: Bacteria > Actinomycetota > Actinomycetes > Mycobacteriales > CADCTP01 > JBBWZH01. The sequence continues at coordinate 9,062,996 of OY970235.1, forward strand.
GATCGAGCACCCAGCCCGATATCGCCACGTCCGACCAGGGCAGCGTGCCGTGTTCCAGGTGCGACCGGACCACCGTGCCGAACAGCCAGGTACGGATGATCTCGTGCGCCTGCGGTCGCAGGTCCATCGGGAACAGCCGCGGCAGCAGGTCGCCGTCCCGGTTCCAGCGGGCGGCGATCTGCGGCGTCAGCGAGGACGTGGCCCAGGTGTCCAGCACGTCCGGGTCGGCGGTGAATCCGCCCGGCTCGCCGCGTTGCCCGGGTGCGTAGCCGGCCGGCACGTCGGTGGACGGGTCGATCGGCAGCGCGGCGTCGGCTGGCAGCAGCGGCTGGTCGTACCGCGGCTGGCCGGCGTCGTCCAGCGGGTACCAGAGCGGGAACGGCACGCCGTAGTGCCGCTGCCGGCTGATCAGCCAGTCGCCGGTCAGGCCGCGCACCCAGTTCTGGTACCGCGCCCGCATCGAGGCCGGGTGCCAGCGCAGTTCGTCGCCCCGGGCCAGCAGCGCCTGCCGCAGCGCCTCGTCCCGGCCGCCGTTGCGGAGATACCACTGTCTACTTGTGACTATCTCAAGTGGACGGTCGCCCCGCTCGTAGAACTTGACCGGGTGGGTGATCTGGCGCGGCTCGGCGCGCAGCGCACCCGCTTCGGTGAGCAGTTCGACGATCCGGCGGCGGGCCGCGGCCACGGTCCGGCCGGCCAGCTCCGCGTACGGCCCGGCCGGCACGCCGGGCGGCGGGGTGGCCAGCAGCCGGCCGTCCCGGCCGACGATCGCGCGCACCGGCAGGGCCAGATCGCGCCACCAGGTGACGTCGGTGAGATCGCCGAAGGTGCAGACCATCGCCAGCCCGCTGCCCTTCGCCGGGTCGGCCAGCGGGTGCGCGTACACCGGCACCGGCACCCCGAACAGCGGGGTGCGCAGCTGCTGGCCGATCAGCGCGGCGTACCGCTGGTCGGTCGGGTGGGCGACCACCGCCACGCAGGCCGGCAGCAGCTCCGGCCGGGTGGTCTGTACCTCCAGCGCCGCACCGTCCACTGTGGAGAATGCCAGGGTCTGGTACGCGCCGGGCAGCTCGCGGTCCTCCAGTTCGGCCTGCGCCACCGCGGTGTTGAAGTCGACGTCCCACATGGTCGGCGCGTCCAGCTGGTACGCCTCGCCGCGGGCCAGGTTGCGCAGGAACGCCAGCTGTGCGGCCCGGCGGGAGTGCGCGTCGATCGTGGTGTAGCCGAGCGACCAGTCCACGGACAGCCCGAGCCGGCGGAACAGCGTCTCGAACGCCTGCTCGTCCTCGGCGGTGAGCCGCTCGCAGAGGGCCACGAAGTTCGGCCGGTCGACCGGCACCGGCGCCTTCGGGTCGGGCCTGGCCGGCGGCGCGAAGGCCGGGTCGTACGGCAGGCTCGGGTCGCAGCGCACGCCGAAGTGGTTCTGCACCCGGCGTTCGGTCGGCAGCCCGTTGTCGTCCCAGCCCAGCGGGTAGAACACGGCTCTGCCGCGCATCCGCTGGAATCGAGCCACGGTATCGGTGTGCGTATAGGACAGGACGTGCCCGATGTGCAGTTCGCCGCTGACCGTGGGCGGCGGGGTGTCGATCGCGAATACCTCGGGGCGCGGTCGGGACCGGTCGAACCGGTACCTGCCCGCTACCTCCCAAGCCTGCGCCCAGCGGTCTTCGATCCCTTCCAGACTCGGCTTCGCCGGCACCCGGGTGTCCATGCCGGCACGGTACGGCGGTCGATCAGCCCGGCGCCGCTGGTTTTCACCGGTCCGCCGGGTCGGCCGGCCCGGCGGCGGCGGCCCGGGCGGCGGCCAGCGCCCGCTCGGTCAGCACCACGGCGGCCAGCCCGGCGGCGAGCAGCCCCATCGCGGCGGCCAGCAGGTAGCCGGCGGTCAGGCCGTACCCCCGGGCCAGGAAACCGCCGCAGAGCGCGCCGAGCGGGATGCCGCCCAGCCCGATCATCCGGAACGAGGTCACCACCCGGCCCATCAGCCGGCTCGGGGTCAGTTCCTGGCGCAGCGACTGGCCGAGCACGTTCCACACCCCGATGGCGCCGGCCTGCACGGCGGCCGCGACCGCCGCGACCGGGATCGCCCGGGTGGTGCCGAACGCCGCCACCGCGGCCGCCTGCACCAGCATCGCCGCCGCCATCGCCCGGGTGGTGCCCAGCCGCCGGCTGACCCGGCCGGCGACCAGGCTGCCGGCCAGCGCGCCCACCGCCTCCGCGGTCAGCAGCAGGCCGAAGCCGAGGCTGCCCAGCCCCAGCCGGTCCTGCGCGAACAGCACCAGCAGCCCGTACGCGGCGGCGCCGGCGAAGTTCAGGATGCAGGCGGTGAGCGCCATCGTGCGCAGGAACCGGTGCCGGAACAGCCAGCGGACGCCCTCGGCGATGTCTGTCCGGACCGATCGCCGGTGCGCCCGGCCCGCCGCGGGCCCGGCGGCGGCCGGCTCGAACCGGCCGCGCAGCGAGCCGACCAGTGCCGAGCTGGACAGGAACGAGACTGCGTCGGCGGCGAACGGCACCCAGTGCGCCAGCGGGAACAGCGCGCCGCCGACCGGCGGGCCGATGAAGGACTGACCGATGGTCTGGGTGCCGATCATGCGGCCGTTCGCCTTGTGCAGCCGGGCCGGGTCGCGCGAGACCACCGCCGGGATCGCCGCCTGCGCCGCCGAGTCGAACAGCGTCTGCCCGCAACCCAGCAGGAACACCGCCGCGCACAGCAGCGGGATGCTGGCCGCGCCGGCGAGCACCGCGACGGCCAGCCCGGCGACCACCACCGCGCGGACCAGGTCGACCGTCCACATCGTGCGGCGCCGGTCCCAGCGGTCGACCAGCGCGCCGGACAGCAGCCCGACCACCACCCAGGGCAGGAACGAGACGCCGTTCACCAGCGAGATCGCCACCGGGTCGCGGGTCAGCGTGGCCGCCAGCAGCGGCACCGCGGCCAGCGTCATCCCGTCTCCGACGGTGGACACCGCCGCCGCCCCCCAGAGGCGCCCGAACGCCGCCCCCAGCCGGCCGGTGGCCCGGGCCTGGTCCGGGTCAGGGTCAGGGTGCGTCACGGTGGCCATCTGACAACGCCGGCGCGGGCCGGCCGGCGGCGGGGTCAGCCCGGCGGGTCGGACTGGCGTACCTGGCGGACGGCGTCGGTGAGCACCCGGCCGAGGTCGTCCACCGGCAGCCGGGCCATCCCGGTGGCGATCGAGGCGCCCAGCGCGGCGGCCCGGCCGCGGTGCCGCCAGGGAAACGCGACCAGCACCTGCCCGGGGCCGGGCCCGGGCCTGGCCAGCACCGGCAGCCGGGGCGACCCGGCCGCGGCCGCCACCGCCCGGGTCAGGCAGGCGGCGAGCCGGGCCAGGTAGCGGCAGCGGGCCGGCGAGCCGGCCGCGCCCGGCCGGGCCACCGCCGCCGGCACGAGCCGGCGCAACCCGGCGAGCGTCAACGGGTCGGCGGCGAGCAATGCCGTCACGTCCAGCACCAGTTCGACCGCGGGCCAACTGAAATGGTCGTTCGGGCCGGCGAGAACCCGCAGCCGGACGGGATCGGCGGGGTCCCCGCCGGGAACGGACACAATTGACACGTCCGCCATGGCCGGACTATACGATTTCTTGGACCATCCGAGGGACGTGTCGCGGTTTTGCCCCCCAGTCGGACATGAAACTGACGAACGGCACCTCAGCCGGTGGGTCGATGGTCAACACACGGTCACGCGGCGGGCGCCGGGCGGCAGCGGAAGCGTTCCCGGTAGCGCTGCGGGGAGATGCCGACCCGGCCGGCGAAGTGGTGCCGCAGGGTGGCGGCGCTGCCGAGGCCGCACTCGGCCGCGATCCGGTCCACGCCGAAGTTGGTCGTCTCCAGCAGCCGCTGGGCGTGCAGCACCCGCTGCCCGGTCAGCCAGTGGTGCGGGGTGGCCCCGGTCTCGCCCCGGAACCGGCGGGCGAAGGTGCGCGCTGACATGTGCACCCGGGCGGCCAGTTCCTCCACCGACAGCTCCTGATCCAGGTGGCCGGCCATCCAGTCGAGCAGGTCGGTCAGCGGGCGTCCCTCGTCGGGCGGCATCGGGTGCTCGACGAACTGGGCCTGGCCGCCGTCCCGGTGCGGCGGGACGACCATCCGGCGGGCGATCGCGTTGGCCACCTCCGGGCCGTCCATCAGCCGGACCACGTGCAGCGAGAGGTCGATCGCCGCGGCGGTGCCGGCGCTGGTCAGCACCGGGCCGTCGACGACGTAGAGCACGTCCGGGTCGAGCCGGACGGCCGGGAAGGTCTGCCGGAACTCCTCCGCGTACATCCAGTGGGTGGTGGCCCGGCGGCCGTCCAGCAGGCCGGCGTGGCCGAGCGCGAACGCGCCGGTGCAGAAGCTGATCAGCCAGGCGCCGCGATCGGCGGCCCGGCGCAGCGCGGCGAGGATCGGCTCCGCCGGCCGGGCGATGCGGCCGGGCCAGCTCGGCAGCACCACCAGATCGGCCGTCTCCACCCGGTCCAGCCCGTACGGGGTCTGCAGGCTGAACCCGGCGCTGGTGCGGATCGACGCACCGGTGACCCCGTCGGCGGCGCCGCAGACGACGGCGTCCCAGGCCGGGATGCCCTGCTGGGTGCGGTCGATCGCGAACACCTCGCAGGCAACCGACAGCTCGAACGGCGACACCACGTCGACGGCCAGGATCGCGACCCGGCGACCGGGCGGCTTCGGCAGTGCGGACATGACAACAGTATGGCAGGAAGTTAGCGGCTAGCGGCACTTCTGCCACTCGTGCTGGCCGGGCGGCGGCGCGACCCTTGTGCTATGGAACTGCTCATCGTCCTCGGCGTCTTCACCGTGATCGCCGTCCTCGGGCTGCTCGGCCTCGGTGTCGACACCCGGGACAACCAGAACTGGAACCCGGGCGGCGTCGCCCGGTCCCGGTAGGCCCGTCCCCCACCTCCGCCACCGCCGTGCCGCCGCCCGGCCGCCCGGCCGCCCCGGGCGGCACCGGCCGCACCGGGTGGCATCGGCTAGCGCTGCCGCTGGGTGTACTCCGGTATCTCGGTCATCGCCGGCCGCTCCACCGACGCGAACGCCCCGGTGTGTTCCACGTAGCCCCGCCCGGACCGCTCGAACTGGGTCAGCAGCGTGTCCGGCGGGGCGTCCAGCTTGATCCGGCCCTCCCGCTCCAGCCGGGACAGCGCCACGTGCATGATCTCGCTCGCCATTCGGCCCAGCTTGCTGATGTCCTGGTTGCGGTGCTTGCGGTGGGACAGGTCCACCTGAGCCAGCGCGTCCAACCCGACCAGGCGCAGCGAGTCGACCAGGATGCCGATCTCCACGCCGTAACCGGTGGGGAACGGCAGCCGCTCCAGCAGCGACCGGCGGGCCGCGTACTCGCCGGACAGCGGCTGGATGAAGCCGGCCAGCTCCGGCCAGTGCATGTTCAGCAGCGGCCGGGCGACGAGCTCGGTGACCCGGCCGCCGCCGGCCGGTACCACCGTCTCGCCGTGCGCCAGCGGCCGGTCGTAGGTGGCCTTCACCAGCTGTACGGCCGGGTCGGTGAGCAGCGGGCCGAGCAGCCCGCTGACGAAGTTCGCGGTGAAGTCACGCAGGTCGGAGTCGACGAAGACGATCACATCGCCGGTGGTGGCGGCCAGCGAGCGCCAGAGCACCTCGCCCTTGCCCGGCAGCGGGGTGAACTCCGGGAGCACCTCCTCCCGCCGCACCACCTTGGCGCCCGCCTCGGCGGCCACCGCGCAGGTGCCGTCGGTGGAGCCGGAGTCCATCACGATCAGCTCGTCCACCAGGCCGTGCCGCTCGACCAGCCGGCGCCGGATCGTGGTCACGATCGCGCCGACCGTGGCCTCCTCGTTCAGCGCCGGCAGCACCACGCTGACCCGGGTCGCGCCCTTGACGTCCACCAGCCGGGACGGCGACCAGTCGGCCGCCTGTGAGGTCCGTCGCCGGAACCACTGCTGCGTTTCTTCTCGCACACCATCTCCCTCTTCGGCTCTCGGGCCCCTCGTCGGCTGTCTGGCCAGGGTGCCCACCTGCCGTATGATCCCCGGTACAACTGAACACCGCTCATCCAGAGGGGCAGAGGGAACGGCCCGATGAAGCCCCGGCAACCATCTTGTGAACGTCTCATCCCGAGGCGGCCTCAATGCGAGGCGCGCAAGACCGGTGCCAACTCCGTCCCGCCACCGTGGCGGGAAAGATGAGGAGAGAGGCCTCGCTGCATGTCTGACACCCTGATCGCCACGGCGCACGCGGCTGCCCTGCCGGTCGAGTCGCCGGCCGACTGTCTGCGCTGCCGCAACTGTGGCGCCAGCTTCCCGCTCGGCCCGGTGCACGCCTGCGCCGACTGCTTCGGCCCGCTGGAGATCGGCTACGACAAGTCCCGGCTGGCCCAGGTCACCCGGGCCCAGATCGAGGCCGGCCCGGCGAACATCTGGCGGTACGCCGGTCTGCTGCCGGTCGGCCAGGATCCGGCGCTGCGGGTCACCCTGAACCCCGGCTACACCCCGCTCGTCCGGGCCGACCGGCTGGCCGCCGAGCTGGGCATGCGCTCGCTCTGGGTCAAGGACGACAGCGCCAACCCGACCCACTCGTTCAAGGACCGGGTGGTCTCGGTGGCGCTGACCGCCGCCCGCCAGCTCGGCTTCGAGCGGGTGGCCTGCGCGTCCACCGGCAACCTCGCCAACTCGGTGGCCGCGCACGCGGCCCGCAACGGGCTGGCCTCGGTGGTGTTCATCCCGGCCGACCTGGAGACCGCGAAGGTGGTCCAGACCGCGGTGTACGGCGGCACGCTGGTCGCGGTCGACGGCTCCTACGACGACGTGAACCGGCTCTGCGCGGAGCTGGCCGAGACCGACGAGTACGAGGCGACGGCGTTCGTCAACGTGAACGTCCGGCCGTACTACGCGGAGGGGTCCAAGACGCTCGGGTACGAGGTTGCCGAGCAGCTCGGCTGGCGGCTGCCGGCGCAGGTGGTCATCCCGATGGCGTCCGGCTCGCTGCTCACCAAGGTGGACAAGGCCTTCCGTGAGCTGATCGAGATCGGCCTGGTCGACCAGGAGCCCTGGCGGGTGTTCGGGGCCCAGTCGTCGGGCTGCAACCCGATCTCCACCGCGTTCGCGGCCGGGCAGGACACGATCACCCCGGTCCGGCCGACCGGCATCGCCAAGTCGCTGAACATCGGCAACCCGGCCGACGGCCCGTACGCGTTGGACGCGATGCGGCGCACCGGCGGCGCGGTGGCCGACGTCGGCGACGACGAGATCCGGGCCGGGATCGACCTGCTGGCCCGGACCGAGGGGATCTTCGCCGAGACCGCCGGCGGCGTGGTGGTCGCGGTGCTGCGCCGGCTGCTCGCCGCCGGGCAGCTCGACCCGGCCGCGGAGACCGTCATCTTCAACACCGGCGACGGGCTGAAGACGCTGGACGCGGTGGCCGCGCGGTTCGGTCCGTCGGTGACCGTCCGGCCCACGCTGCGGGCGGCCAGGGAAGCCGGCCTGATCGGCTGATCCCGGCCCGCGCGGCCGTGCCGGGTTGCGCCGGACGCGCCCTAAACTGCCGGGATGACCGCCATCGACCGGGCCGCCGACCTTGCCGACCTCGCTGACCGTGCCTGGGATGCGGTCATCGCCAGCCAGCCGATGCTGGCCACGGCGTACGGCGACCGCCGCTTCGACACCCAGGTCGACGACCTCAGCCCCGCCGGCGGGGCTGCGGTCCGGGGGCAGCTGACCAGGCTGCGGGCCGAAGCGGCGGCGCTGCCGGCCGACGATCTCGGGCCGGCCGACCGGGTCACCCGCTCCGCCCTGCTCGGCTTTCTGGACAGCGAGATCGCCGAACACGACCGCCGGCTGGCCGGCTGGGGGATCGACCCGCTCGGCGCGCCGCAGGTCTCGCTGCCCAACCTGGCCGCGCTGCACCCGGTCGCCGACCCGGCCCAGGGCCGGGACATGGTGGCCCGCTGGCAGGCCATCGGCCCGCACATCGACCAGTACGCGGCGAACCTGCGGGCCGCCCTGGCCGACGGGCTGGTCGCCCCGGCGGTGCTGGTCCGCAAGGCGATCGGGCAGCTGGACCGGCTGCTCGCCGAGCCGCCGGCCGGGTGGACGCTGACCGAACCGGCCCGGGAGCAGCGGCCGGGGTGGCCGGCGGCCGAGCGGGACCGGTTCGCCGCCGAGCTGACCGCCGCGGTCGCCGACCGGGTGGCGCCGGCGTTCGTCCGGCTGCGGGCGGTGCTGACCGACGAGGTGCTGCCGGCGGCCCGGCCGGACGACCGGCCCGGCCTCGGGCACCTGCCCGGCGGCGCGGCGGCGTACCAGCTGGCGCTGCGCGGCTTCCTCTCCCGCGACGTGCCGCCCGACGATCTGCACCGGCTCGGGCTGGCCGAGCTGGACCGGGTCGATGCCGAGCTGACCGACCTCGGCGGCCGGCTGTTCGGCACCCGCGACCTGGCCGGTGTGCTGGATCGGCTGCGGTCCGACCCGGCGCTCCGGTTCGCCGACCGGGACGAGGTGCTGGCCACCGCGGTCGCCTCCACCGCCCGGGCCGAATCCGCGCTGGACGGCTGGTTCGGGCTGCGGCCACCGGCGCCGTGCGAGGTCACCGCGATGCTGCCGCACGAGGAGGCCACCGCGCCGGCCGCGAAGTACTACCCGCCGGCCCCGGACGGCAGCCGCCCCGGCCGGTACTACGTCAACCTCTCGCTGCCCGAGCAGCGGCCCCGGTACGACGCCGAGGCGCTCGCGTTCCACGAGGCGGTGCCCGGTCATCACCAGCAGATCGCCGTGGCCCAGCAGCTCGACCGGTTGCCCACGTTCCGCCGGCTCGGCATGGTCACCGTGTACGTCGAGGGCTGGGGGCTTTACGCGGAGCGGCTGGCCGACGAGATGGGCCTCTACTCCGGTGACCTGGACCGGCTCGGCATCCTCTCGTTCGACTCCTGGCGGGCCTGCCGGCTGGTGGTGGACACCGGCCTGCACGCGCTGGGCTGGTCCCGGCAGCAGGCGATCGACCTGCTGGCCAGGCACAGCGCGGTCAGCCTGCGGGACATCACGGTCGAGGTGGACCGCTACATCGGCTGGCCCGGGCAGGCCACCGCGTACAAGTTCGGCCAGTTGGAGCTGCTCCGGCTGCGGGCCGAGGCGCAGCGGCGGGCCGGCGACCGGTACGACGTGCGGGCCTTCCACGACGCCGTGCTGGGCTCCGGCGCGCTGCCGCTGACCGCCCTGCAAGACGTGGTGCGGCAGGCTTTTCCGGCCCCCGGCGAGGGCGCCGGAAGGCCCGCCGACGCCGGCTGAGACCGGCCGCGGCGTCTGTCCGGAAGGGCTGCCCCAGCCTCCCGGGATCGTGTACCGTCCGCACCGGTCGTAGTTCGGTTTCGGTACGAAGTTCTCCGGCTGCGGGGTTCTCCACCCCGAATGGCGGGCGTACGCAGTAGGTGCGGGACCGGTGACGAAGACCCGGGTCTCGTGCGGTGCGGGGCCTGATCGCCAGAGGTAGGAGAGCACGTGGCACAGGGCACCGTGAAGTGGTTCAACGCCGAGAAGGGGTACGGCTTCATCGCCGTGGACGGCGGCCAGGACGTCTTCGTGCATTACTCGGCCATCCAGATGGATGGCTACAAGTCGCTGGACGAGGGCCAGCGGGTCGAGTTCGAAGTCGCTCAGGGCAACAAGGGTCCACAGGCGGACGCGGTCCGGCTCCTCGTCTGAACCAAGGTTCCTGAGTGGCCCTTGCCCGCGGAGAGCGCGGGCGGGGGTCACTCGCTTGTGTTTGCCGCGGGGCCGGCACCCGCGAACCCCACGGGCGTCAGGTGGCGGTTCGCCCGGTGCGGCCGCCCGCTCCACCGGGGCATGTCAGCGGAGCCCGGGTCCTCGCGGACCCGGGCTCCTACCCGTCAGGGGCCCCTACCTTGCCGGCCGAGCTCCGTGCTTGCCGAGCCGCTTGCCGGCTGAAGCACCGCCGGTGGCTCAGGCCAGCCGGCGGACCATCGGCAGGCGGGGGCGGGTCGCACCGCCCGCCACCAGGACGCCGAGCGCCGGTACCCCCAGGCCGATCGCGAGCAGCGCCGGCCACGGCAGCACCAGCGGGTAGCCGGTCTGGGTCAGCACGACGATCCGGCCCACCGCGGCACCCAGCAGTAGCCCGGGCAGCGCACCCAGGCCGCCGATCAGGCCCGCCTGCCAGGCCGCCAACGCCCGCCGCCGGCGCGGGGCGGCGCCGATCGCGGCCAGCGTGGCCAGGTCGGCCTGCCCTTCGGCGGCGGACAGCGCCACCGAGATCAGCACGCCGGCCAGTGTGATCAGCCCGGCCACGCCGACCAGGATCAGGATGCCCAGCCGGTACGGCGCCCCGTAGCCGCGTTCGACGGTGAGGTTCACGCCGTCGTTGAGCACGCCGCGGGCCCGGTCCTCCTCCGCTCCGGTCGGCGGCCGGCTGGTCGTGATCAGCACGAACGAGACCGTGGTGCGGATCTTCGCCTGGGCGATCAGGCTGTCGGGCAGCACCACCGAGGGCAGCCCGTCGTACGGGAGATCGTCGGCGAACTGCACCGCCGGGACGCTGCGCCACCGGTCGGCGCCGCGGAACAGCCGCAGCTGGCCGTGGTCGAGCACACAGTTGCTGAACGCCACGGCCTTGCCGCTGGCCAGCGCGGCCCGGACCGCGTCCGCCCGGGGCCCGGCCAGCACCACCGCCAGGTCCGTCCCGGCGCCGACCGCGGCGGCGTTGACCGGGCTGCATCCCGGGCCGCGAGGCTGGTCTCCGACGTCGATGGACAGCTGGTCCCCGGCCGGCCCGACCGAGGACCACCGCACCGGGAGCACCCGCCCGCCGGGCAGTTCGGCCGCGGCGGCCTGAGCGCCGGCCAGCAGGTCGGCCTCCGAGGTGTTGCCGGTCGTGTACATCGACACCGCGCCGATCGGCGCCGCTGGCCGGTACTGCGCCCGGTCGTGCCGGTCGTAGCTGGCGACCGCGAACAGCACCGCGACCGAGCCGGTCACCGCCACCATCGCCGCCGCGACCGCCGGCCCGGTGCGGTGCCGGTGCCGGGCCGCGTCCCGTACCGCCAGCCGGCCGGACAGCGGCAGCCGGCCGGCCACCCGGCCCACCAGCCCGACCAGCGCCGGCGCGGCCAGCGCCAGCCCGGCGATCGCCAGCCCGAAGCCGACGGTCATGGCCAGCGCGTACGGCACGGTGTCCGGCACCGTCTGCCGTTGGGCGGCCGTCACGGCGGCCGCGTGCCAGCCCCGCGCCGCCACGACCGCGACCGCCAATCCGGCCAGCATCGCGACCGCCGCGCCGATGATCGTCCGGCGGCCGCGTTCCCGGCTCGGCCGCCCGTACCGGCCGGCCAGCGCGGCCAGCACCGGCACCCGGCCCGCGCTGCGCGCCGGTAGCGCCGCCGCCAGCACGCTGGTCAGCACACCGACGCCGATCAGCACGGCCAGGTCGCGCGGGCCGACGGCCAGCCCGTCGAAATCGCGGTTGGCCAGGTTCTGCCAGAACGGCAGGCCGGCGAACACCGCGCCCACGGCCAGCAGCGCCGCGCCGGCCGAACCGATCAGGCCGAGCACCACGCCGTGGGTGAGCACCAGCCGGCGCGCGTCGGCCGGCCGGCCGCCGGTGGCCAGCACCAGCGCGAACTCGCGCACCCGCCGGCGGGCGGTGACCGCGAAGGCGGTACCGGCCAGCAGCACCACCTCGATCAGGCCCAGCCCGACGATCAGCACCGCGATCGACAGCAGGTCGGCGGTGCCGGACAACCGCTGTTCGCCCCACCGCTCGGGGTGCAGCACCCGGTCCCGGGACCGTACCTCCACGCCCAGGCCGGCCAGCCGGTCGGCGAACGCCCGGTCGGCCACCGCGTCACCGGGCAGGTCGATCAGGTAGCTGAACCGCTGCGGCGGGTCGGCCGAGCCGGCTCCGATCCAGCCCGGCAGCCCGTAGGCCTGCTGGCAGCCACGGCAGCCGGAGTCGGCCAGCCCGACCACCCGCAGCGCCCCGGGCCGCTGCCGCAGCCGCACCTCGTCCCCTGGCCGGACGCCGAGCCGGCTGGCCAGCGTCGGCGACAGCGCGACCTCACCGGGCCGCGCCGGCAGCGTGCCGGACCGCAGCTTCGTCATCCCGGTGGTGATCGGGTCGTCGGTGTGCAGTTCGGCGCCGTCGGCCAGGACCGTCCGGTCGCCGTGCGCGAAGCGGACGCTGCGCCGGCCCGGGTGGTCGACCAGCCGGGTACCGGCCGGCAGCAGCGCGGGCAGCTTGACGGTGGCCGGATCCCGCTGGGCCGGCAGGGTGCCGTCGGCGGAGCCGTACGGCTCGTACCGGACCCGGTCGGTGACGACCACGACGCCGTCGGCCGTACCGAAATCGTGGCTGGCGTTGGTCGCGGGCCGGGTCGAAGCCGTCCGGGCCAGCGTGTCGACGAAGGTGGCGGCGAATACCGGGACGCCGACCAGCGCGCCGACCAGCACGGTGCGGCCGGGGTAGCGGCGGGCGGTGCGCCAGGCGATCCGCAGCGGCAGCCGCCAGCGGGCGCCGATCACCGGGCCGGCCCGCCAACCGCCCCGCCGGCCGCACCGCCACCCGCACCGGCGGGCAGCAGCGACTCGGCCGGCGGCAGCGGCGCGGTCTCGTCCACCACCACGCCGTCGCGCAGGAACACGACCCGGTCCGCCCAGGCGGCCAGCCGGGGCTCGTGGGTGACCAGCACGCCGGCCACGCCGGCGTCGCAGCGGGACCGGATCAACCGCAGCACCGCCTCGCCGTTCTCCGAGTCCAGCGCGCCGGTCGGCTCGTCGGCCAGCAGCAGCTTCCGCTCGCCCACCACGGCCCGGGCGATCGCCACCCGCTGCTGCTGGCCGCCGGACATATCCTCGGGGAACCGGTCGGCCAGGTCGGCCACCTCCAGCGCGGCCAGCGCGGCCAGCGCCGCCCGCCGGGCCCGCCGCACCGGCACGCCGTCCAGCTCGTGCGGCAGTGCCACGTTCTCCGCCGCGGTCAGCGCCGGGATCAGGTTCAGGTCCTGGAAGACGTACCCGATCGAGCGGCGGCGCAGCGCCGCCGTCGCGGCCGGGCTGGCGGTGCCCAGATCCACGCCGGTGACCAGGACGGTGCCGCTGGTCGGCCGGTCCAGCCCGCCGGCCAGGGTGAGCAGCGTCGACTTGCCCGAGCCGGACGGCCCCATCACCGCGACCAGTTCGCCGGCCCGGACGGCCAGCGACACCTCGCGCAGCGCGTGCACCTCGGTGCTGCCCTGGCCGTGCACCCGGCTGACCGCACGCAGTTCAAGCACCGGCGGGCCGCCCGGCACCCGGCCCGGCCCGGCCGCCGCGGCCGGTGCCGGGGCGCTCACCGGGCCACCTGGTTCGCTCCGGCCGGCCGCACAGCCGACGCCTTCCCTCCGCCTCCCGGCAGCTTCGCTGGCGGGACGCTACGGTCCAGGCGCCGCCGCGGCCAACCTGCCCTCATCGGGCCACCTCCGGCTCGTCAGCCACGGCGTCGGCGTCGGTGGCCGTGCCGGCGGCGGCGTCGGCCGTGGTGGCGGTGGTGGTCCGCTGGTGGGCGGCCCGGGCGAGGCGGGCCTCGCTGTGGTCCAGCCAGCGGATCTCGGCCTCCGCCTGGAAGACCAGCGAGTCGAGCACCAGCAGCCAGGAGAGATCGTCGACCGGGTCGGCGCCGGCCTTGAGCCGGGCGTACTCCTGCATCGCCCGCATGGTGGCCGTCCGCTGGACCTGGATCACGTCCCGGACGTCGGCGACCGGCGAGCCGACGGCGAGCGCGAGCTTGATCGCCAACTCGTCCCGGGCCGGCGCGGCCCGGCTGACCGGGCTGCGGAACCAGTCGGCCACGGCGCCCCGGCCGGCGTCGGTGATCTGGTAGGTGGCATGCCCGGCGCCATCATCGCCGACCGCCGCCACCAGCCCGTCACGCTGCAACCGGGTGAGTGTGGTGTAAATCTGGCCGATGTTCAGCGGCCAGGTGCCGCCGGTCTGGTCCTCCAGCCGGGCCCGCAGCTGGTACCCGTAGCTGGGCCCGTCCGCGAGCAGGGTGAGCAATCCATGGCGTACCGACACGTAGTCCTCCCGACCCACGAAGCTATACCGAGTATGTATACCAGGTATGCAGCAGGGAGGGGAGAGGTGCCGCTGTCTTGCACTCGGCACCCGTGAGTGCTAAACCTGGATCTGGCACTCAAGCTACGAGAGTGCTAGGTCGGGCGGTGAGGCCCTCCATGGGGCCGTCCGTCGCGGGCACTGGTCCGGCCAGCCTCTGCGTCCGTTTACTACGGAGGACCACACCGCATGCCAAAGATGATCGCGTTTGACGAGGAGGCTCGCCGCGGCCTTGAGCGGGGCATGAACACCCTCGCCGACGCCGTCAAGGTGACGCTTGGCCCCAAGGGCCGCAATGTCGTGCTGGAGAAGAAGTGGGGCGCCCCCACGATCACCAACGACGGCGTCAGCATCGCCAAGGAGATCGAGCTCGAGGACCCCTGGGAGAAGATCGGCGCCGAGCTGGTCAAGGAGGTCGCCAAGAAGACCGACGACGTCGCCGGTGACGGCACCACCACGGCCACCGTGCTGGCGCAGGCGCTGGTCCGCGAGGGCCTGCGCAACGTCGCCGCCGGCGCCAACCCGATGGCCCTGAAGAAGGGCATCGAGAAGGCCGTCGAGCGGGTGTCCGAGGCGCTGTCCCAGGCCGCGAAGGAGGTCGAGACCAAGGAGCAGATCGCCTCCACGGCCTCCATCTCGGCCGCCGACACCACCGTCGGCGAGCTCATCGCCGAGGCGATGGACAAGGTCGGCAAGGAAGGCGTCATCACCGTCGAGGAGAGCCAGACCTTCGGCCTCGAGCTCGAGCTCACCGAGGGCATGCGCTTCGACAAGGGCTACATCTCGCCCTACTTCGTGACCGACGCCGAGCGGATGGAAGCCGTCCTCGACGACCCGTACGTGCTGTACGTCGAGGGCAAGATCTCGTCGGTGAAAGACCTGCTCCCGCTGCTGGAGAAGGTCATGCAGACCGGCAAGCCGCTGGCCATCATCTCGGAGGACGTCGAGGGCGAGGCGCTGGCCACCCTGGTCGTCAACAAGATCCGTGGCACGTTCAAGTCGACCGCCGTCAAGGCGCCCGGCTTCGGCGACCGCCGCAAGGCGATGCTGCAGGACATGGCGATCCTCACCGGCGGCCAGGTGATCAGCGAGACGGTCGGCCTGAAGCTGGAGAACGCCACGCTCGACCTGCTCGGTCGGGCCCGTCGGGTGGTCGTCACCAAGGACGAGACGACCATCGTCGAGGGCGCCGGCGACACCGACCAGATCACCGGCCGGGTCAACCAGATCCGCAACGAGATCGAGAAGAGCGACTCCGACTACGACCGCGAGAAGCTGCAGGAGCGGCTGGCCAAGCTGGCCGGCGGCGTCGCGGTGATCAAGGTCGGCGCGGCCACCGAGGTCGAGCTGAAGGAGCGCAAGCACCGCATCGAGGACGCGGTCCGCAACGCGCGGGCGGCCGTCGAGGAGGGCATCGTCGCCGGTGGCGGCGTGGCTCTGCTGAACGCCGCGGTCACCGCGTTCGACAAGCTGGAGCTCGAGGGTGACGAGGCGACCGGGGCGAACATCGTCCGGGTGGCCCTGGAGGCCCCGCTCAAGCAGATCGCCATCAACGCCGGCCTCGAGGGCGGCGTCGTGGCGGAGAAGGTTCGCGGCCTGGAGCCCGGCTGGGGTCTGGACGCGACCAGCGGCGAGTACGTCGACATGATCGCCAAGGGCATCGTGGAGCCGAAGAAGGTCACGAACTCCGCGCTGCAGAACGCGGCTTCGATTGCCGCGCTCTTCCTCACCACCGAGGCGGTCATCGCGGACAAGCCGGAGAAGAACCCCGCTCCCGCCATGCCCGGCGGTGGCGGCGGCGACATGGACTTCTGAGTCCGACGCACTTCTCGGAAGGGGCGGCCCCGGTTGGGGCCGCCCCTTTCGCATGCCCGGCCCGGCCCAGGTCCGGCTCGACTTTCCGGACATCGACGTCGATATCGACTATAGATGTCGGGAAGCCAAGATGATTACGCACGGCGACCGGATCTGGGTCCGGTCGAAGCGTCCGGATAGCTCCGACCGAGCCGGTGTCGCACCGGTGCCACGCCTCTGACCTGCTTCGGGTGCTCTTTGCCGAAAACCGTCCGGCTCACGCCGAGGTGCGCCACGATGCGGGCAGTGACGACATGACCGTCACTTTGCGCAGTGGTCGAATCGGGCCCGCTGGCGCGGGTGACGCCACGAGGGGCGATGGTCGGTGGCTTCCACCAGAAGATGTCTCGTCGGCGCAGCCGTGCTCGCCCTGGCGATGGCCGGTTGCGGTTCCACCGCCAAGCCGGACAGCGCGACCGACGGCGACACCCTGATTCTCGGCAGCGCGCTGTCGTTCACCGGGTCGCTGGCGGCCGAGGGGCAGCTCACCAAACAGGGCTACGACCTGTGCGTGGCCACCGTGAACGGCCGCGGCGGCGTCCCGGTCGGTGGCAAGCACTACCGGCTGCAGATCCGGTACCGGGACGACGGTTCCAAGCCGGACAAGTCCACCGTTCTGGTGGACCAGTTCAACACCGAAGGCATCAAGCTGATCCTCGGCCCGTACGGCTCGGCCGCGAACACCGCGGTGGCCGCGGTGGTGGAGCGCAACCAGCAGGTGCTGGCCGACGCCGCCGGCTCCGACGACAAGATCTTCGCCAAGGGCTACCGGCGCACCTTCGGGGTGGTCTCGCCGGCCAGCACGTACGCCGCTTCGATCGTGCGGGCGCTGGTCCAACTGGCCACCCCGCGGCCGAAGACGGTCGCGTTCCTGTCCGCCGACGACGCGTTCTCCAAGACCGTGACCACGGGCGGGCTGGCCGAGGCGCGGCGGCACGGGCTGACCGTGGTCGGCACCGAGTACTTCCCCAGCGGCTCGGACGACGTCCGGGCCAGCCTGAAAAAGATCAAGCCGACGAATCCGGACGTGATCATCGGCTCGGTGCATCTCGTCGAGGGCGTCGCGATCATCCAGCAGGCCCGGGAGCTGGGCATCAGGCCGCCGGGCGGGATCGCCGAGACGGTCGCCCCGCCCACCCCGGACTTCGTCGAGAAGCTCGGCGCGCAGGCGGAGAACGTGATCAGCTCGACCCAGTGGACGCCACGGACCGGCGGCCGGGACGAATGGTTCGGCACCGCCGGCGAGTACGTGGGCGCGTTCCGGGCGATGTTCAACGTCACCCCGGAGTACCACAACGCGGCCGCCACCGCGGCCTGCCTGACCCTGGTGCTGGGCATCGAGCGGGGCGGCTCGATCGAGCCGGACAAGGTCCGCGACGCGATGGCCAAGCTGGACACCGGCACCTTCTTCGGCTCGATCCGGTTCGACTCGACCGGCAAGAACGTGGCCAAACAGATGTCGGTGATCCAGATCCAGCACCGGCTGCCGGTCACCGTCTGGCCGGTCGCCGACTCCGAAGCCCAACTCGCCTGGCCCAGCATCCGCGGCTGATCGGCCCGGCACCGGCCCGGCACCGGCCCGGCACCGGCCCGGCGCCCAGAGCCGACCCTCAGCCGGTCGATTGGCGGGTGGTCGGGTCAGCCGGCGGTGCGGAGGTGGCTGGCGGCCTGTTCGGGGGTGACGTCGTTGATCCAGACGGCCACCCCGGACTCGCTGCCGGCCAGGTACTTCAGCTTGCCGGCGGCGCGGCGGATCGAGAACACCTCGGCGTGCAGGTGCGCGATGTCCCGGTCGGTGTGCGCCGGGCCCTGGATCCAGCCGGCGATGTACGGCGTGGGCGTGTCGAACAGTGCCTCGAAGCGGCCGAGCAGATCGAGGTAGACCCGGGCCAGGTCGGCCTTCTCCGGCTCGGTCAGCGCCGGCAGGTCCGGCACGTGCCGGCGCGGATAGACGTGTGCCTGGTAGGGCCACCGGGCGGCGTAGGGCACCAGCACGGTCCAGTGCTCGGTCTCGGCCACGATCCGGTCCGCTGCGGCCCGCTCGGCGGCCAGCAGCGCGCAGTGCAGGCACTCGCCGGTGCGGTCGCGGTGCCGGCGGGCGGCGTCCAGCGCGCGCTGCAGCCGGGGCGGGACGAACGGGTACGCGTAGATCTGGCCGTGCGGGTGCGACAGCGTGACGCCGATCTCCTCGCCCCGGTTCTCGAAGCAGAACACCTGGGCCACCTCGGGCAAGGCGCCGAGCGCGGCGGTGCGGTCGGCCCAGGCCTCGATCACCGTCTCGGCCCGCTCCGGCGGCAGGCTGGCGAACGCGGCAGCGTGGTCGCTGGTGAAGCAGACCACCTCGGCCCGCCCGATCCCGGGGCGGCGGGTGAACAGCGGGTGGTCGGTCGATCCGGTCAGCTCGGCGACGGCGGAGGACAGCGACGGGAACCGGTTCTCGAACACCACCACGTCGTAGTCGGCGGCCGGGATCTCGGTGTGCCGGCCGTCCCGGGACGGGTCCAGCGGGCACTCGTCCGGCGGTGGCAGGAAGGTGCGGTCCTGCCGGTGCGAGGCGATCACCACCCACTCCTCGTGCACCGGGTCCCAGCGGATCTCCGAGCGGGTGACGGTGCGGGGCAGGTCGCGCTGGTCCCGGGCGGTCCGGTCGGCGCCGGGCCGCTCGTCGTAGTAGTACAGCGCCCGGCCGTCGGCGAGGCTGATCTGGGTCCGGATCGGTCTCATCGGCCTCCCGCCGCCCCGGCCCCGGCGCCTGGTCGGCCCGGGCCTCGGCGCTACTGTCGACTATCGGACAACAAGTCCTGGCACGGGGGGGTACGTCTGGTGACTGCGTCGGGGTCGGCGGGCCGGCTCGACCCGGACCGCCGCCGGCACGACCTGGGTCGGCTGGCCAGCGAGCGGTTCGACCTGGTCGTCGTCGGCGGCGGGGTGACCGGGTGCGGCGCCGCGCTGGACGCGGCCAGCCGCGGCCTGTCGGTCGCCCTGATCGAGGCGCGAGACTGGGCCGCCGGCACGTCCAGCCGGTCCAGCAAGCTCATCCACGGCGGGCTGCGGTACCTCGAGCAGCGCGACTTCGGGCTGGTGCGCGAGGCGCTGGCCGAGCGCGGGCTGCTGCTCGGCCGGCTGGCGCCGCACCTGGTCCGGCCGGTGCCGATCGTGCTGCCGGTGCCGCACCACTGGCAACGCGCCTACTACGGCGCCGGGGTGGCGCTCTACGACCTGCTCGCCGGGCTGGTCGGGGTGGGCTCGGCCGGGCGCGGGCTGCCCCGGCACCGGCACCTGTCCCGGCGCGGAGCGGTGGCCGAGTTCGGCTCGCTGCGGGCGGACGCGCTGGCCGGCGCGATCAAGTACTGGGACGGGCAGGTGGACGACGCCCGGTACACGCTCACGCTGGCCCGGACGGCGGCGGCGTACGGGGCGGCGGCGGTGTCCAGTGCCCGGGTGACCCGGCTGCTGCGGTCCGGCGACCGGGTGGTCGGGGTGGTCGCCCGCGACCTGGAATCGGGCACCGAGATGGAGGTGCGGGCCCGGTGCGTGGCCGCGGCGACCGGGGTGTGGAGCGACGACGTCGGCACCATGCTGGGCGGCCCGGCCGGCACCGGGTCCGGCGGGTTGCGGGTGCGCGCGTCCAAGGGGATCCACCTCGTCGTGCCGCGCGGGCGGCTGCGCGGCGGCGCCGGGCTGATCCTGCGCACCCCGAGCAGCGTGCTGTTCGTGCTGCCCTGGGGCCGGCACTGGATCATCGGCACCACCGACACCGACTGGGCGCTGGACCGGGCCCACCCGGCCGCCAGCAGCCGGGACATCCGCTACCTGCTGGACCAGGTGAACCAGGTGCTGGCCGAGCCGCTGCGCACGGCCGACATCGAGGGCGTGTACGCCGGCCTGCGGCCGCTGCTGTCCGGCGAGTCGGACGCCACCAGCGCGCTGTCCCGGGAGCACGCGGTGGTCGCGCCGGCGCCCGGGCTGGTGCTGATCGCCGGCGGCAAGTACACGACGTACCGGGTGATGGCCGCCGACCTGGTGGACGCCGCGGTCCGGGCCGCCGGGCTGGACTGGGCGCCGGCCAGCCGCACCCGCTGGCTGCCGCTGCTGGGCGCCCGCGGCTTCGACCGGCTGTGGGCCGACCGGGCGTCGCTGGCCCGCCGGCACGGCCTGCCGGTCGGCCGGGTCGAGCACCTGCTGCACCGGTACGGGACGCTGGCCACCGAGGTGCTGGCGCTGATCGACGAGCGTCCCGCGCTGGCCGCGCCGCTGGCCGGAGCGCCGGACTACCTGACCGTCGAGGCCTGGTACGCGGCCGCCGCGGAGGGCGCGCTGCACCTGGACGACATCCTGACCCGCCGCACCCGGGTCTCGGTGCAGACCGCACACCGCGGCGTCAGCTCGGCCGCCGGGGTGGCCGAACTGGTCGCGCCGGTGCTCGGCTGGGACGCCGCCGCGGTCCGCCGCGAGGTCGCCCACTACCGGGCCCGGGTCGAGGCCGAGCGCGAGTCGCAGCGGATGCCGGACGACCGCACCGCCGACGCGGCCCGCCTCGGCGCCCCGGACGTCCGCGGCGGCCCGGATCTCGTCGACCGGGACGGCCCACGCGGCGTAGCCCTACCCAGCTGACCCCGGGCCTGCCCCGAAATGACGCAGTGCTGTTCCATGGTCGGCTCGTCCACAGGCCTCGGTCGCCGTCCACAGGTTCAGCCGGCTGGTCGGGGACCCATCGGTGCGCAGCCGTCCACAAGGGCCGCATGTCTGGCGGCCAGGTTGTCCACAGCCTCCCGGCGTGTCCTCCCCTGGAGATCCACAGGGACTGCCGGCTAATTTGCCGCGACCGGCAGCGTGTCGCCCGACGGGAGTTGGCGTGGTGGGTCGATCCAAGCTCGTGCGGGACAAGATTCCGCAGATCATCCGTGCCAATGGCGAGGATCCGATGGTCCGGGTCGCGGACGAAGCGGAATTCCTGGGGCTGCTGCGCGCCAAGCTGCTGGAAGAGGTCGACGAGTTTCTTGCCTCAGACGACCCCGCCGAGCTGGCCGATGTTCTTGAGGTGCTGCTGGCGCTGGCGGCCGAGCTGGGCGTGGATCAGGGTCAACTGGAGAAGCTGCGGGCCGCGAAAGCCTGTGAACGCGGCGGCTTCACCAGCCGGCTGGTGTGGTCTGGCAACGTTGCGCTCGCGCCGAAGCGGCCGGCGACCACGCCCGGCCCGGCAGCCTGAACGGCGGCCTGCAGAGCGATCACTGTCGCGCCCGGGACCCGGGGCAACTCGCCGGCCGGACGCAGGCCGGCGGCCGAACCCAGCTGACCGAGCGCGGCCTGATCGAAACCGCGCTGGAATGTCAGGCGGCGATCGTGTGAAACGAATCCGTCGCCCCACACCCGCCATCCCCGGGCGCTGCCCTGGGTGCCGATCACAACCGAGGATCTCGTCGCCACGACCAGCCGCCCGGCCGGCGCCAACAAGGCGGCGGCGCGCCGCAGGGCATCGACACGAGCCGCCGGTGCGGGGATGACGTTGAGAACGTAGAAGACGGTCACGACACGGTAGCGACGGACCGGCGGGCTGGCGTATCCGAACGGCGGATGCGGGTCGTATCCGTCGGCGTCGAATCCCAGCCCCCGGTAGTAGCTGACATCCGCGCCGGTCCCGCATCCGTAGTCGCAGATGTCCGCGCTGGCTCCGGTGCCGGCCTGGAGCCAGCGCCGGATGGTGGGGAGCAGCGTTCTGGCCGGAAGCGAGGGGTGCCGCCGGCGGATGGCCGTCTTGAACGCCGACCGGGCGAGGTCGTCGACATCGGGTTCTCCGTGGCCATATCGCTGTGCTGTCGTGCTCACCTGGTTTCCAGGAAGGAGGTATCGAGCAGCACGGCCGCGTGATCGGTGAAGGCCAGCCGGCCCCGGCGTGTCTCGGTATCTGTTTCGACCGCGCCGGGCGGTAGCTCGCCGGGCACCAGCGCCAGATCACATCGGAAACGGGTACTCCGGCCGTTGCTGTTGCGCTCATGAGTAAAGACCGGTGGGTCTTGCTCGGTCGAGTCGCGAAGTCGGTGCCGTTCCAGCAGGGCCTGGAAGGCCGCCCGTTCGGCGGCGGAGGTGAACTTGCTGGCGATCTCACCGTACCTGCCGTCTGCTGGCCGAGGGGCGAGATTGAAATCACCGACGATCACGTGCCGTACTGCTGGGTCAAGGCTGTCGGCCAGCGCCTGCAGTTGCGCCACCCGGGCGGAACTCGTGTAGGGATCGAGATGCACCGAATGCAGCTGGCAGTGCTGAAGGAGGACGGTCCCCCACCAGGCGTGTGGCCTGGCCGTCGGTAGCACCTGCCCCGGCGGCAGCCACATCGCCAGCCGGGAGTCGCCCGCCACCAATGACCAGCCGGGCAAGCTGACCGCGGTCGACCGGCCAGCTCGCCACGGCTCTTGAACAACCAGCAATGCGATCCCACGGCGCCGAGCCCACGACATAGCGCAGGCGCTGGCCGTTGCGCCGCCTAAACGCTTGTTCGCGTTGACCGAACCGACCAGCATCGGGCGCTCCTCCTGGAGGTTCATCGCTCGACCGAGCAGTCGACAAGCGGCGCCTCGGCGCCGAGACTCAATGAGAGTAGTTCGACCGACGACTGTCTCCCAATTGACACGCTGAGGTGGAGATCCTGTACGGCACGCCACTATTCAGCCTGAACGCCGGCGAACTCCGCGCCGCGGCGCTGGCGCAGCATTGGCCGAAGTGGTCCACGATGTGTTTGCTGCGGCTGCTCGGGCTGCCTTCGCTCAATGCGATCTGTGTCCCACCGCAGGCCGGAAGGACGGCCCTGGAGCGGGCGGTCGAGGCGCTCGCCGGGACCGCCGGAGCCACCCGCCTCATGCTCCGCTCCGACGGTGGGCTCGAGCGGCGCGGGTACTACCGGGGCGGGCACAGCCTGCGACTGGCGGAGATTCCGGATCGGGCGGCTCGGCTGCTCGCGGTGGGTCGGGCGGTGATCCTGCTGGAGCCCACCAATCGGTTCACGAACCGGTTGACCGCACTGCTCCGGCTCGAGCACGGTCGGCACGGTGCCGGCACGTTCACCGTCGAGGCGTTGGGCCGCGGCTTCGATGTGGCGGACCTGGCCCGCGGCGGTCTCACGCCCCAGGTTTCCGTCACGCTCGAGGGGGTCGATTGGCGCAGGTTCCGGCGTCCCTGGTGGTCGGACTTCACGGTGGTCCGGGACATGGCCGCTGATGTCGAACAGGTACGCCGACACCGGCGTCTCGAACAGGTGGGCGCACACCTGCAGGCACTGGCTGAACTGGGTCCGGACGTCAACGCGAACCTGCCGGCCGCCGCCGCGGCCTGGCTGGAATCGATGGGCCACATCGACCTCTTCTCCGGTGTGGACCCGACCAGCGAGGTTGTCCGGCGGGTGCACGGCTGGTATGAAGACGCGTTCACGGTCACCCTGGCCTACCCGCACAAGGGTTGGGACTGTCTGGCGCTGCCGTACTCGGAACTGTCCGATCGGCGGCCGGTCTACTGGGATCTCGTCGACGGTGCGCGAAAGTACGCTATTCCGTGAGCGGCCAGATCCGTTCGTCATAGCCCACCAGGCCCGGCGCGTCGGTTCCGAAGGAAACGTGCTCGCGGATGCCGGCGACGCCGATCGGTAGGTTCTGTGCGTCTGTCCGGCACCCGTACAACCGGGCGACGGAAGGACAGACCTCGAAGCTCACGCCGGCCGACAGCAATTCGCCGAGCACCGCCCCGGTCGCACCGTCCGCGCCGGCGAATAGCGCGGGGTGCCAGAGGAAAATGCCGTGGCCAAGGGAATCAACCCCGGCGGCCCGAAGGGAAGACGCCAACCGCAGCATTCCGTCGATACCGGCACCGGACAGGCTTTCGCCGAAGTGCACGGAGACGGACAATCGCGAGCCGGCACCAGCGGCGGCTGCGCGCAGCCGCAGGAGTTGCTCGGTGAGCAGCAGCGTTCGGTCCGCCGGCACCTCGGCGTCGAGCCCGGACAGGTCGAACCCGTCGAGCAGACCCTGCTCGATCAGCGGGGCAAGCAGTTCGAGGAGTTCGGCAGTGGGCCAGGCGTGCTGGAAACGGCGGGAGCGAGGCACGGTGAGCCGAAAGTGCAGCGTGTCCGGCGACAGCGCGCCAGCGGCGTCCAGCAGGCCCCGCGCCCGGTCACGCATCCGCTGCCGATCCTCGACCAGGGAGAAGAACAGGTCGGTTCGCGCCACCCCGTGCGCCGCTGCTTCAGCGGCCAGCGCGATCGGCGCCCGCGCGTAGAGGTCGCGGCTGCCGGCGCCGCCCAGTTCCATCCATCGGCAGTGCGCCTCGACGGCGGCGTAGCCGCCGAAGAAGGCGGTAGCGGCGGTCGATGGGTCGGGCGGCGCGCAGCCCTGGTCATGCCGGAGGATTCGCCGGATCCCGCCGCGGGCCGCCGCCAACCGACCGGACACCCGGGCCGGATCTCCGGCCGATCTGACCTCCCGGTCCAGCCACGCGGCGGGAATACCCCCGTGGAAATGACAGTGCGCGTCCCGACCCGAGATCGCACCCTGCCCTCGCATGTCAGCGGCCGTCCGGGACCGATCCGAACTCGAAGTGGACTCGCTGTGTATCGCCCGGGCCTACGACGATCGCTCCGGTCAGATCCGCGACCGTCCGACGCATGAGATCGGTGTTCGGGAAGGCCGCCCAGTCCCAGCGGTCCGGCCGGCCCTGTGCGGCGGCTATGCAGCGGCGAAGCTCCTGCGCGCGGACCTCGCCGGACCGCAGCCACCACCGCTGGCCGTCCCAGAGCGAGAGGTACCCACTGCCGCTGGCGATGTACTCGGCCGCGACATCGAGTACGCCACGCTCGTCGACCGCTCGCCAGAGGTTCGGAAAGCCGGGGACCGTGCGCTGGAAGTCAGCTGCGAGTGGCAACAGATGCAGGTGCGCATGGTCCAGGCAGCCACCGGAGCGTTTCCGGTCGTCAAGGCTGCCATGCTCGAACGAGATCACCGGCATCCGATAGGTCGAGCGCAGAGCGCGGTAGGTCGCGACCGCGAGCTCAGCCAACTCCGCCAGTTCGACTGCCGGGACCAGCACCAGGTTGAGCCGGTGCTTGTTCGGGATGACCAGTACGTGGCCCGCGGCCAGCGCTCCGACCGACGGAATCACGCTAGCCGCCCGCGTCGCGGCGAGGATGGCCTGCGTCGCGAACTCGGTGCCCAGAAGATCGGCGAAGGCGTTGTTGACCATCGTGCGGCGCGTCTCACAGCAGTACTGGCAGTCAGCCTGCGGCGGGTCTGCCGCCGAGGCGGGTTGATCCGCCATGACAGAGCCTCCCCGCTTCCCACGCCGGAGCCTGATGGTGCAACGTTGACTCTATTCGGCAAGGCTGGCTGGGCGCGAGGCGACGGTTGGTGTTCTGGCCTGGGGCGGGGTGGGGCGGGTCAGGTGACCTCGGGGAGGGGTGGGCCGAGGATGTCGTCGCCGTCGACGATGGTGTAGGCGTAGCCCTGCTCGGCCAGGAAGCGTTGGCGATGCGCGGCGTAGTCCTGGTCCAGGGTGTCCCGGGCGACGACGGTGTAGAAGTGGGCCGGGCGGCCGTCCGCCTTGGGGCGGAGCACCCGGCCGAGGCGCTGCGCCTCCTCCTGCCGGGAGCCGAACGTGCCGGAGACCTGGATGGCGACCGCGGCCTCGGGCAGGTCCACCGAGAAGTTGGCCACCTTGGAGACGACCAGGGTGTTCACCTCGCCCTTGCGGAACGCGTCGTAGAGCCGCTCCCGCTCCTTGTTCGTGGTGGAGCCCTGGATGATCGGCGCGTCCAGTTCCTCGCCGAGGGTCTCCAGCTGGTCCAGGTACGCGCCGATGACCAGCACCTGGTCGGCCGCGTGCCGGTCGACCAGCCGGCGCACCACCGGCAGCTTGGTGCGGGCGGTGGCGCCGACCCGGTACCGGTCCTCCGGCTCGGCGGTCGCGTACTCCATCCGCTCCGCGTCGGTCAGCGTGACCCGGACCTCGGTGCAGTCGGCCGGCGCGATCCAGCCCTGCGACTCGATGTCCTTCCACGGCGCGTCGTACCGCTTCGGGCCGATCAGCGAGAAGACGTCGCCTTCCCGGCCGTCCTCGCGGATCAGCGTGGCGGTCAGCCCGAGCCGGCGGCGGGACTGCAGGTCGGCGGTGAGCCGGAAGATCGGCGCGGGCAGCAGGTGCACCTCGTCGTAGACGATCAGCCCCCAGTCCCGGCTGTCGAACAGCTCCAGGTGCCGGTACTCACCTTTCCGCCGGGTGGTCATCACCTGATATGTGGCGATCGTGACCGGACGGATCTCCTTGCGTTCGCCGGAGTACTCGCCGATCTCCTCCTCGGTCAGCGTGGTGCGGGCGATCAGCTCCCGTTTCCACTGCCGGCCGGCCACCGTGTTGGTGACCAGGATCAGCGTGGTGGCCCCCGCCTTGGCCATGGCGGCGGCGCCCACCAGGGTCTTGCCGGCCCCACAGGGCAGCACCACGACACCGGAGCCGCCCGCCCAGAAGTTCTCCACCGCCTCCTGCTGGTAGGGCCGCAGCGACCAGCCACGCTCGTCCAGCGCGATCGCGTGCGCCTCGCCGTCGACGTAGCCGGCGAGGTCCTCCGCCGGCCAGCCGACCTTCAGCAGGGCCTGCTTGAGCCGGCCGCGCTCGCTCGGATGTACCAGAACCGTGTCTTGATCGATCCGGCCGCCGAGCAGCGGAGCGATCTTCTTCTGCCGGAGGATCTCCTCCAGCACCGCCCGATCGAGTGATTGCAGCACCAGGCCGTGGATCGGCGAGTTCACTAGCTGTAACCGACCATAACGCGCCATTGTCTCGGCCACATCGACCAGCAAAGCGTTCGGCACCGCATACCGTGAGTAACGAACGAGGGCGTCGACCACCTGCTCGGCGTCGTGCCCGGCGGCGCGCGCGTTCCACAGCCCCAGGGGCGTCAGCCGGTACGTGTGGACATGTTCGGGCGACCGTTCTAGCTCGGCGAACGGGGCAATTGCGGCACGCGCCTCGGTGGCGACCGGGTGGTCGACCTCGAGCAGCAGCGTCTTGTCAGACTGGACGATCAGTGGGCCGTCGGTCACAGGGTGTTGATCCTCCGATGGCTCTGGTACGGGCGACAGGCCTAGTGTCCAACGCGTCCGGGCGCCGGTTGCATCCCGCCACCGGAGGCACCAGGCCCGTTCCGGTATCGCTTGCGCCCAACGTTTGGTACACCGAGTGTTTACCGCAGTCGGTTGCCTTCGGGCGCCGAAGCGCGGATCCTGCCCACGAGCAGGGGGGAGGGCCTGAGCGTGGCAGTCGCACTGGACGCGGCGTTGCGGGCCGCTGCCCTGCACGACGCGGAGGGCCGTCTGCTGCGTACGCTCGGCGACTTGGTCGCATCATTGACCCCGATCGACGTGTCCACATCGGCGACCGGGGCACCTGCGCGCCCAGCGATCGGGGGCGTACCGGTGCCGTTCGGTCCACATAAACCCAACGGCCCCGCCCCGGCCGACGTCCCCAGCGGTCCCGCGTCGGTCGGGGATACCGGCACGTCCGGGCCCGCCGGCACGGCTGCGCTCGACGGTACGGCTGAACTCGACGGCACGGCCGAGATCGACGGCGCCGCCGGGCTCGGCGGCGAGGCCGGCGCCGGCACCGCCCAGGTGCTGCCGGCCGGGCTGACCCTGGCCGACGCGGTGGGCCGGCTGCTGTCCGGCCCGCATTCGGCCGGCGACCAGGTCGCCGTGGCCGGCCCGGACGGCCGCGCCGTGCACTACTCGGCCTGGGACCTGTTCGCCTCGCTGGCCGCCGCGCTCGCCCACTCCACCATGAACGACCCGCTGACCGGCCTGCCGACCCGGCAGTGGGTGCTGGACGAGGTCACCCGGCGGCTGGCCGGGGTGACCGCGGATGCCCCGTTCGGGCTGCTGCAGATCGAGCTCGGCCAGCTCAAGGACATCAACGACAGCCTCGGCTACGAGGTCGGCGACGCGCTGATCGTCGAGGCGGCCAGCCGGATCCGGGCCGCGCTCGGCCCGGCCGACCACGTCGGCCGGCTGGTCGGGGACGAGTTCGCGGTGGTCATCGGGCCGCTGCCGGTCGACTCGGCGGCCGCGGACGCGGTCGCGCTGGCGCAGCGGCTGCTGGACGTGCTGGCGCACGGCGTCCGGCTCGGCGGGCACGAACTGCTGCTGCAGGCCAGTGTCGGCGTCTGCGTGGTGGACGAGCCGGGCGACGGCGCCGAGGCCGTGCTGCGGCGGGCGGACAGCGCCATGCACCGGGCCAAGGGCCGCGGCCGCGGCCGGGCCGAGCTGTACGACCCGGCCGCCGACCGCCCGGTGGACAAGCTCTCGATGACCCGCCGGCTGCGCGAGGCGATCACCAACGGCGGCATGTACCTGCACTGGCAGCCGATCCACCGGCTCCGTGATGGCGCGCTGGTCGGCGCCGAGGCACTGATCCGCTGGCAGGACGAGACCGGCCGGCTGATCTCCCCGGACGAGTTCATCCCGTACGCGGAAACCGTCGGGCTGATCATCCCGATCGGCACGCTGGTGCTGGACGTCGCCGCGAAGCAGGCCAGCCGTTGGCAGCTGCGCGGGGTGCCGCTGCCGGTCAGCGTGAACCTGTCCGCGCAGCAGATCGTCGGTTCCGACCTGGTCGGCGAGGTGGCCGGGGTGCTGGAGCGGTACGGCGTGCCGCCGTCCGCGCTGCGGCTGGAGCTGACCGAGACCGCCGCGGTGACCGACTACGGGGTGACCGCGCGCCGGCTGGCCGAGCTGCGCGCGCTCGGCGTCCGGCTGTCCCTGGACGACTTCGGCACCGGGTACTCCTCGCTGCGGCTGCTGCGTGACCTGGCCGTGGACGACGTGAAGGTGGACCGCAGCTTCGTCGCCGGGATCGACTCCAGCGACGCGGACGCCGCGATGGTGCGGCTGGTCGTGGAGACCTCGCACGCGCTCGGGCTGACCGTGACCGCGGAGGGCGTCGAGCGGCTCAGCCAGCTGGAGAAGCTGGCCGCGCTCGGCTGCGACCACGTGCAGGGCTTCCTGCTCGGCCGGCCGGTTCCGGTGGCCGACTTCGAGATCGCCGGCTCGCTGGCCGCCGCCCGGGCGCTGTCCGCGCCGGCCGTGGTGGCGCACGCGGTCGGCGCCTGAGCCGCCCCGCCCCGCGGCTGAGCCGCGCCCGGCGCCTGAGCTGCTCCGCCCGGCGGCTGAGCCGCGCCCGGCGGCTGAGAGCCGCGCCGCCCCGCGGCTGAGCCGCGGCGGCCAGCCGCCAGCCGTTCGGTGGTCAGCCGGTCAGGCGTCGGCGGTGCCGGCGTCGGGGAGGTGACCGCCGTCCTCGCCGAGCAGGGCGACCGCGGTGATCCGGTGCAGCGCGAAGGTGCGCAGCTCCTCCCGCTGGTGGTCGTAGCCGTGCAGGTAGCCGCCACTGATCGAGGACGGTTCGACGATCCGCTGGGACGCCGCGCCCTGCGCGTTGACGTAGCCCAGCCAGACCCGGCGGCCTTCCCGGGCGGCCTCCCGGAGCAGGCCCAGGGTGGCCGCGGTGGTCAGGTTCGGGATGTCGGCCAGGTTCGCGGCGCCGCCCTCGCGCGGACCGGCCGAGTTGACCCGGCGGGCCTCGCGCAGCGACTTGTCGCCGGCCCGCATCGCCCGGACCACCTCGACCAGTTGCTCCCGGTTCGGCACCGGCGGCTCGGCCATCACCCGGGTGGTGCTGATCCGGGCGCTGGCCCGGCGCGCCTCGGGACGGCTGAGCAGCACCGCCCCCTCCGGTGACTCGGCCACCGGGGCGTAGCCGGCCTGCCGCAGCACGTCCAGCACCCGGTTGACCGCGGCTTTGCTGACCAGCACGGTCGGCGCGATCCGGCGCAGCCGCAGGCCCTCCACCTGCCGGTCGGCCAGCACCTGGGCGACCAGTGCGGCGTCGTCGCAGCGCAGGTACGCCGACGCGGTGCCGACCCGCAGCGCGCCGTGCCGGCGGGCCACATCGTCGATCAGGTAGGTCAGCGCCTGCGGTATCGGCGTCCGGGACCGCAGCCGGAACAGCTCGTGCAGCTCGGTGGCGGCCCGGCCGGAGTCCAGCGCGCGCCGTACGGTGGCCTCGGTGACCCGGTAGACGGTGGCGCCGCCGGCCGACTCCACGTCGGCCACCGCGGCCATCTCCCGGGCCAGCTCCGGTTCCAGCGGGCCCGGCGCGATCACCGTCAGGTCGGCCTGCACCAGCACGTGGTCCACCGGCTCGGGCAGCCGGTCGGCCAGCTTGACGGTCGGGTCCTCGCCGGCCAGCAGCAGCCGCCCGTACGAGGTGAGCGCGCCGCGGCCGGTGACCCCGATCAGCTCCGCCTCGGCCAGCACCGCGGCGACCACGTCCGGCTGCTGGCCGCCGCGCCGGGGCGCCAGCCAGGCCAGCCGGGCGGCCACGTCCTCGGCCGAGCGCACCCCGGTGCCGGCCGGCAGGTCGGCCAGCACGCCGAGGACGCGGCGCCGGGTGCCGGGCGCGCTGGTCCGCTCCACCTCGATCGAGAGCGGAGCGAACGCCTTGCCCCGGTCGTCCCGGCGGCCGACCAGCGCGGGCTGTCGGGTCATCGCCAGCCAGGCCCGGGCGACCCGGGCCCAGCGCTGCGCCACCGGCAGCGCCTGCCAGTCGTCGTAGCGCTGGGTGGGCAGCCAGACCGGCTCCGGGCCACCGGTGTCGAGCAGTTCGGCGGATCTGGCCAGCTCCAGGTAGATCGCCGCGGTCGGCTCATCGGTGTCCAGCGCCTTGGCGGTGCGGCGCAGCTCACGGACGCCCAGCCCGCCGGACCGCAGCTCCGCCGGCGGGTCGGCGGCGAACCCGTCCAGCAGGTCCTCGAGCTGGCGCAGCACGGTCAGCACCTGGCCGGCGCCGGCCGCGTCGGTGCCGCGGGCGTCCGCCTTGGTGCTGGGCAACGGCTCCGGTTGCAGCCGCAGCGGGCCGAGCGGGGCGGCGCCGCGGATCGCCAGGCCCACCTCCTGCGGCAGCTCCACCGTGTTGGCGTCGATCGCGACCAGCAGGCCGTGGGCGAGCAGCCAGCGGACCGGGGAGTCCGCGCCGGCCGCCGACACCGGGCGCAGCGCGTCCCGGACCGTGCCGACCGGTGGGCCGGCGGCCAGTTGCCCGAGCACCGCCCGCTCCGGCTCGGCGCAGCGGGCCAGCAGCGCGGCCACCCGGCCCGGGTCGGCGAACACCTCGGCCAGCGCGGCCCCGGCGGCCGGCTGGTGCGCGTCGGCCAGCCCGAGCGCGGCCAGCACCGGAGCGAGCTGGCTGCGGGTGGCGGCGCTGAACAGCGCCCGCGCCGGGCGGCCCAGCCCGGCCGGGTAGGGCGCCAGCGCGTCGCGGGCCGGGCCGGTCACGTGGATCGGGTCGTCGCCCCAGGTGAGCGCCAGGTTGTGCAGCCGGGCCAGGGCCGCCTTCAGCGCGGCCGGCGGTGCCCCGGGCACGGCCGCCGCGAGTTCGGCGCGGGCGACCGGGCCGGTGCGGTCGGCGGCCAGGGCCAGGCCGCTGAGGACGGTGAGGGTGAACGCGTCCAGCTCCTCCAGCGCCCGGCGGACCGAGAACGGGATGCCGGCCCGGTTGGCCAGCGTGCCGACGTCGCCGGGCGCCGGGATGGCGAGGTCCGGCCGGGCGCGGAGCAGTTCGGCGAGTTCCTCGTCGGCCCGCGACCGCAGCCAGTCGGTCAGGCTGCGCGGGCCGGTGCTGGTCATCCCTACCACGGTAGTCGTCGCCGCCGGCCGCCCCGCCGCGCGTTCGACCAACCGCCCGCCGGCGCTGTCGCCGGCTATGTCGCGAGCCAGACCATGAGGCCGACGAGGATGAGCAGGGCGACCAGGACGGCGGCGCCCAGCGCGGCCACCCGGACCGGCAGCACGGTGCGGGGGAGCTGGTCCAGCTCGACGAACACGCACTCCGGCGACCAGCCGGCGGCCCGGACGCCGATCGGGATCAGCCAGCGCCGCGGCCCCAGCCCGATCGGGAACCGCGGCGCGAGCGCCGGCAGCTCGACCGTCCAGTGCTCGCCCGGGCTCAGGTGGTCGCCGGCGAACGGGTCGGCCAGGATCGAGTCGATGCCGCTGCGGACCGAGCCGGCCCGGTCCCGGGACCGCTGCCAGGGGGTGTCCCGGATCCACCAGTACGAGTCGACCGCGTACACCTCGACCCGGAGCTCCACATTGCCGGCGTTGTACGCGACGAACCGCAGCGTCACCGGGTTGTTGTCGATCGTCCGGTGCCGGCCGACCGAGCGGGCCTTCAGCGCCGGCCGCCGCTCGACCGCCAGCCGCGCCTTGGAGCGGTCCAGGAACTCGCCGTTGACCAGGTCGGTCGCGGTGACCGTGAGCTCGTACTCGTGCCCGCCCTCCGGCCCGGTGGACAGCGGGATGACCTCGATCGGCACCTCCCGCTGCTCGCCGGCGAGCAGGTCGACGGTGCACAGCCGGGGCCGGCAGTACCGGCTCATCGGCCCACCCAGCTGCACCTGGACCGCCCGGGAGCGCCGGTCGTGGTTGTCCACCACCAGCGTCAGCCGGGCAGCCGAGCCCGGCGCCACGACCCGGCGGTCCGGCGCCAGCTGGGCGCGGACCCGCGAGTCCGGCGGCACGGAAGGCTCCTGGCCGGCGGTCATTCCTCCGCTCCGGGGCAAAGCGGCATTTATGTAGCGAACACGATCAGGTCGACCGGCCGCACGATACTCGGATCGAGTCATGCTCTTCCTCGTTGCCGCCAGGCGCAAGCGCTACGTGCATACCCGTCGCAGTGCGTCATGGACAGGCCGGATGTACGGCCCTGACCTGCGCCGCGGCGGCGGCGCCGGCCGGGTGGGCTGGCCGGGTGGGCTGGCCGGGTGGGCTGGCCGGACACCGGGCTGGTGCGGGAGACTGATCCACGCCGTAGGGAGGTGGGCCATGGCCGCCAAGTCATCCCGGGGGTCCGACCGGGATTCCGAACGCGGATCCGGGCGGGGGTCCGGCCGGGCCAACGTCGTGCCGGCGGGCCGGATCCCGGTCAGCGAGTTCGCCGCCGAGGTGCAGGGTGGCCTGTCCCCGTTCGGTGAGGACGTCCAGCTCCCGCTGCCCGCCGAGGCCCTGACCTACCGCCACCCCACCGCCGCGGACCGCCCCAACCTGACCCACGACCCCGACGCCTGAGCCGGCGCCGGGCCGGCGCCCGAGCCGGCTGCAGGGGCCGCGCTCCAGGGCCGCGGGTGGCCGCCGTCCAGCTGGCCCGCGCTGATTGCCGGGGCAGATCCGGCCGGGTAGAAAAGGGCGCATGGTCGAGTTTGCGTCGCTGGTCCTGTTCAGCGGCCGGGTCACCCAGACGGCCAACTTCTACCGGGCGGTCGGTATCGACCTGGCCGTCGAGGATCACGGGGACGGTTACGAGCACGCCGCCACCGACCTGGGCGGGGTGCACTTCGCGGTGCTGGACGCCGAGGCGGTCACCGACCGGGCGCTGGCCTGGCGGGAGGCGGGCAGCTCCTTCCCCGGCGTCTACGTCGACTCGCTGGACCAGACGCTGACCGCGCTGGCCCGCCTCGGCGCCCCCCTGCTGCTGGCGCACCAGCCCCGCCGGTGGGGCTGCCGCGCGGTGGTCAAGGACCCGGACGGCCGCGCGGTGGAGATCAACCAGCGCGGCCACTGCCCCGTCCCCTGACCGTCCCGGTTGGACGGACCGGGCCGGGCGGGCCGGCCAGGCAACCGAACGCCGCCGACCGCTGGCGCAAGCGGGCGGGGCGGGGCAGGATCGGAATCGGTCCGGCACTGCCGCGGGAGGCCCGATGTCCGTGTCCTACGCATCCGGTGTCTCGGCCGTCCCGCTGCTGGGCGAGACGATCGGCGCGAACTTCGCCCGGGTGGTCGCGGCCTTCCCGGACCGGCCGGCCCTGATCGACCGGGGCACCGGGCCGGCCACCGTCCGCCGGTACAGCTACGCCGAACTCGCCGCCGAGGTGGACGCCTGCGCGCTCGGCCTGCTCGACCGTGGCATCGGCACCGGCGACCGGGTCGGCATCTGGGCGCCGAACTGCGCCGAGTGGATCGTCGTGCAGTACGCCACCGCGGCGATCGGCGCGATCCTGGTCAACATCAACCCGGCGTACCGCACGCACGAGCTGGGGTACGTGCTGAACCAGGCCGGCATCCGGCTGCTGGTGTCGGCGCCGGCGTTCAAGGGCAGCGACTACCGGGCCATGGTGGGCCAGGTGCGGCCGGACTGCCCGGAGCTGGCCGAGGTGATCTTCATCGGCGACCCTGGGTGGGATGCGCTGCTCGCCGCCGGCCGGGCGGCCGACCCGGCCGCGCTCGCCGAGCGGCAGGCCACCCTCAGCGCCGACGACCCGATCAACATCCAGTACACCAGCGGCACCACCGGCTTCCCGAAGGGCGCCACGCTGTCGCACCACAACATCCTCAACAACGGCTACTTCGTCGGGGAGCTCTGCGGCTACACCGAGTACGACCTGGTCTGCATCCCGGTGCCCTTCTACCACTGCTTCGGCATGGTGATGGGAAACCTGGGCGCCACCAGCCACGGCGCCTGCATGGTGATCCCGGCGCCCGGCTTCGACCCGGCGGCGACCCTGCGCGCGGTCGCCGAGGAGCGCTGCACCTCGCTCTACGGGGTGCCGACGATGTTCATCGCCGAGCTGGGCCAGCCCGACTTCGGCTCGTACGACCTGTCCTCGCTGCGCACCGGGATCATGGCCGGCTCGCCCTGCCCGGTGGAGGTGATGAAGCGGGTGGTCGCCGACATGGGCATGACCGAGGTGACCATCTGCTACGGGATGACCGAGACCTCGCCGGTCTCCACCCAGACCCGGGCCGACGACGACCTCGACCGCCGGGTCGGCACGGTCGGCCAGGTGCACCCGCACCAGGAGGTGAAGGTGGTGGACCCGGCGACCGGGCGGACCGTTCCGCGCGGTGCGCCGGGCGAGCTGTGCACCCGCGGCTACTCGGTGATGCTCGGCTACTGGGCCGAGCCGGCGAAGACCGCCGAGGTGATCGACGCGGCCCGCTGGATGCACACCGGCGACCTGGCCGTGATGGACGACGCCGGCTACCTGAACATCGTCGGCCGGATCAAGGACATGGTCATCCGGGGCGGCGAGAACGTGTACCCGCGCGAGATCGAGGAGTTCCTCTACACCCACCCGGACATCGTGGACGCGCAGGTGATCGGTGTCCCGGACCCGCGGTACGGCGAGGAGTTGGCGGTGTGGGTCCGGCTGCGCCCGGGCGCGGCCGAGTTGACGGTCGCCGCGCTGCGCGAGTTCTGCGCCGGCCGGCTGGCCCACTACAAGATCCCCCGATACGTCCGGGTGGTGGACGAGTTCCCGATGACCGTCACCGGGAAGGTCCGGAAAGTGGAGATGCGGGAGCGGTCGATCATCGAGCTCGGCCTGCAGGACGCCGCGGCGCAACCACATGCCTAGCCGTTCCGGCCGCATGCCTAGCCGTTCCGGCCGCATGCCTAGCCGTTCCGGCCGCATGCCTAGCCGTTCCGGCCGCATGCCTAGCCGTTCCGGCCGCATGCCTAGCCGTTCCGGCCGCATGCCTAGCCGTTCCGGCCGCATGCCTAGCCGTTCCGGCCGCATGCCTAGCCGTTCCGGCCGCATGCCTAGCCGTTCCGGCCGCGTTGTCGTAGCGCTGGCATATCTTCGTGCCGGCCGGCCCACCGGACCTATAGCCTGGGTGACCGCGAGGCTGATCTGGGCGATGACCTGCCCCGAGCGACGACTGGAGAAATTGTGCCGACCGGCAAGGTGAAGTGGTTCAGCGCGGAGAAGGGCTTCGGTTTCCTCTCCCGCGAGGACGGCGATGACGTCTTCGTGCACCGTGATGCGCTGCCCGCCGGCACGACCGAGTTGAAGCCGGGCCAGCGGGTCGAGTTCGGCATCGCCCAGGGCCGTCGCGGCGACCAGGCGCTGCAGGTGCGCGTGCTCGACCCGATCCCGTCCGTGGTGAAGGCGCAGCGCAAGCAGCCGGACGAGATGACGATGATCGTCGAGGATCTGATCAAGCTGCTGGACGATGTCTCCAACTCGTTCCGCCGCGACCGCTACCCGGAGCGCTCCACCGCCCGCAAGGTGGCCACGGTCCTCCGCGCCGTCGCGGACGACCTGGAGGCCTAGCGCGCCCTCGGCCCGGCCGGCCGATCGCGGCGGAGGGCGCGCGGGCGACCGCGCCCGGTCAGCGGAGTCTGCCCGAACGGGAGCGGTGTGCTCGCGACCATGCCGGGGCGGCCTGGGCCGGAGGTAATGTCGGCTGACCGGAAGTCCGACATGGCGGGTAGTTCGGGGTGGCCGTAGGCCCGGCCCTCGAGCCGCCGGCCGTCCGGCGGCCGAGGGGAGTGGCAGCGGATGCGCGTGGCGGAGCGGCCGCTCGCGCAGCGGCCGAGGCATCTCCCGGCGGCGCCGCCGGGGTCCGGCCGGCAGCCGGTGCGGGTGCTCGTCTGGGTGCTGCACCTGGGGTTCCCGCTCGCCGGGTTGTGGCTGCTGCTGGCCCAGCCTGAGCTGGACGCCCGGTGGCAGCACGGGTTCAGCCACCTGGCCCTGGTCCTGGCGGTGGCGCTGACCTCGATGGCGGTCGGCGGCGTGATGGGGCGGGCCGCCGGGCGGCGCGGCGACGCGCGGCTGTTCCTGGTGTCGCTGTCGTTCCTGACCAGCGCGGGCTTCCTCGGCCTGCACGCGCTGGCCACCCCGGGCGCCCTGGCCGGGGACGTGAACGCCGGTTTCGACCTGGCCCAGCCGGTCGGGCTGGCGATCGCCGGGGTGTTCGCACTGGTCTCGTCCTGGCCGCTCGGGCCGGCCGCGGCGGCGCTGATCCAGGGTCGGGCGCGGCTGCAGTTCGCGGTGATCGCGCTGCTCGTCGGGTGGGTGCTGCTGGCGGTGCTGGACCTGCCGCCCGTTGCCGGGCCGCCGCCGGACCCGGACTCGCTCGCCATGATCGGGCCGGCCGGCCTGTCGATCGCCGCGTTCACGGTCGCCGCCGGCCGGTACTGGGCGCTGCACCGGCGCCGGCCGGCGGTCATGCTGCTCAGCCTGGTCACCGCGTTCACGCTGCTGGCCGAGGCGGCGCTCGCCGCGGTGGCCGGGGAGCGCTGGCACCTGTCCTGGTGGGAGTGGCACCTGCTGCTGCTGGCCGGCTTCGGCTTCGTCGCCTACAGCGCGCACGTCCAGTACCGCCGGGAGGGCTCGGCGGCCGGGTTGTTCGACTCGATCACGCTGGCCGAGACCCGGCGGCAGGTCCGGCACGAGTACGAGGCGGCGCTGGAGCAGCTGGTCGGCGCCCTCGAGGAGCAGGAGCGCTCCGGGGCCCCGGCCACCGCCCCGGTCGCGGCCCGGGTCGCCGCGCGGTTCGACCTGAGCGAGGGGCAGGCCGCGGTGCTGGACCGGGCCGGCGCCGCGCTGGCCGCGGAGCGCGGGCTGTCCCGCCGGCTCGGCGCGCTGGTCGGGATCGGCGAGCAGACCCGGATCCGGACCGGCGAGGCGGAGTTCCTCGCGGCGGCGCTCGCCCGGGCCGGGCCGGCGTACGGCCCGCTGGAGGTCGCGACCGCCGACAACGGGCTGGTCCGCGTCGGCGGCCGGGAGCACGAGACCGCGGCGCTGGCGGCCGGGCCGGTGAGCTGGGCCGGCCGGGTGCTGTGGCCGCTGACCGTCCGGGGCCAGGTCGCCGGGGTGCTCGCGGCGCCGGCGCCGGCCGGCCCGAGCCTGGCCCGGGACCGGGCCATGCTGGACACGCTGGCCAGCCAGCTGTCGATCTCGCTGGAGAACGTCCGGCTCTACGCGGAGCTGACGACGCTGTTCCGGCAGTACCTCTCCCCGGACGTGGCCGCGGCCCTGCTCGCCGACCCGGGCCAGGCCGCGCTCGGCGGCTCCATGATGGAGGTGACGGCCCTGTTCGCGGACCTGCGCGGCTTCACCACGTTCTCCGAGCAGGTCTCGCCGAGCACGATCGTGGACGTGCTCAACCGGTACCACTCGGTGGCGGTGCCGGCCGTGCTCGGCAACGGCGGCACGGTCGTCCAGTTCGTCGGCGACGCGCTGCTGGCGCTGTTCAACGCGCCGGCCCGGCAGCCGGACCATCCGCGCCGGGCGGTGCGGGCCGCGCTCGACCTGCAGCGCGGCGTCGCCGAACTGGCCGCCGGGCAGCCGGGGTGGCCGCAGTTCCGGGTGGGCATCAACACCGGCCCGGCGCTGGTCGGCAACATCGGCAGCGAGCAGCTGCGCGGCTTCAACGCGATGGGCGACGCCGTGAACGTCGCCGCCCGGCTGCAGAACCTGGCCGAGCCCGGGCAGGTCGTGATCGGCGCGGCCACCCGGGTGGTGCTCGGCGCCGCGGTGACCGTGGAACCGCTCGGTGACCTGGCGCTGAAGGGGCGGACCGGGACGACGACCGCGTACGTCGTGACCGGGCTCCAGCCGGCGGTCGGGCCGTGATGACCGGGCCGGCGGTGACCCGGCCGGCGGTGGAGTTCCTCGACCTGCTCTCCGAGGCCGACCGGGACGAGCTGATCCGGTGCGGCGCCCGGCGGGACTGGGCGCCCGGGGAGGTGCTGTTCCGCGAGGGTGACCGCACCGACTTCGTGGTGATCCTGGCCCGCGGCCAGGTGAAGGTGACCTGCGACATCGAGGCCGGCGGCGAGGTCCTGCTGGCGGTCCGCGGGCCGGGCACGCTGCTGGGCGAGATCGCCGCGATCGACGGGGAGCCGCGCTCGGCGACCGTCATCGCGCTGGAGCCGGTCACCGCGATCGTGGTCCCGTTCGCGGACTTCAGCGACTACCTGCTGGGCCACCTGACAGCGGCGATCCTGCTGCTGCGGCTGGTGGCCAGCCGGCTGCGCGACGCCGACCGGAAGCGGTTCGAGTTCGGTGCGTTCGACACCACCGGCCGGGTCGCCGCGCGGCTGGTGGAGCTGGCCGAACGGTTCGGGTCGCCGGTCGCCGAGGGGGTCCGGATCCAGATGCCGCTGTCCCAGGACGAGCTGGCGGCCTGGACCGGCGCCTCCCGGGAGGCCGTCGCGCGCTCGTTGCGGCTGATGCGGGCGCACGGGTGGATCAGCACCGGGCGGAAGAACGTGATCATCCGGGACGTGGCGGCGCTGCGCGACCGCGCCCAGTCCGGCTGACCGTCGCGCCGATCCGGCCCGGCGACACGGCCCGCCGTTCCAGCGGTCGGGCGGTCCAGACGGTCCGGACGTCCGGGGTCGGGACGGCCCGGACGGGCCCGGATGGCCGGGAGGCCGGACGGCCCCAGGTCCGGGTGGCCGGACGGCCCCAGGTCCGGGTGGCCGGACAGCCCCACGGTCCGGGTGGCCGGACGGCCCCATGGTCCGGGTGGCCGGCGGTCCGGGGGCCGGGCGGTCGGGGCGGGGCCGGGTGGCGGAACGGGACCGACCGTCCCGACCGGATGGTCGGGACGGTCGGTGGGTGTGGGGCGCCGGCCGGATCCGCGGGGGGTGCGTGCCCGGCCGGCGCCGTCAGTGGGGTGTCAGAGCTCGCAGTTGATCTTGTCGTCACCGGAGTCGGCGGTGCAGGTGTCGGCGGTCCCGTCGCCGCCGTCCACCTCGTCGTTCTGGATGACGCCGTCGACGCCGTTGATGGTGTCGTTGCCGGCACCGCCGAGCAGCGTGTCGTTCCCGCCGCCGCCGGTGATCCGGTCGTTCCCGTTGCCGCCGCTGATCTGGTTCGACTCGACGCCACCGGTCACCGTGTCGGCCGCCGTGCCGCCGACCACGTTCTCCACCGTCGTGCGGACGGTGTCGTTCTCACCGGCCGCGCCGTCGTTGCCGGCCGCGTCGAGGGTGACGGTCAGCGGGGCGGTGCGGGCGTCGTAGTGGATGGTGTCGACGCCCGTGCCGCCGTCGATCAGGTCATTGTCCGGGACAGTGGCGCTCGGCCCGGGCCCCCCGTTGATGCTGTCGTTCCCGGCGTCCCCGTTCAGGATGTCGGTGTTGCCCAGGCCGTCGATGGTGTCGTTGCCGGGGCCACCGGTGATGACGTTGAAGTCGGCCGACCCGGTCAGCGTGTCGCCGGCCTGGCCGCCGGTCACGCTCTCCACCCGGACGTTGGTGTCGAGCTCGCCGGGCGCGCCGTCGTTGGCCACCGCGTCCAGGGTCACCGCGACCGCGCCGGTCCGGGATGCGTAGGAGACGGTGTCGAGGCCGGCGCCGCCGTCGAAGACGTCCGCACCGTCGGACGCCGTGTCGGAGGACTCGAGGGTGTCGCTACCGTCGCCGCCGAGGATCCGGTCGTTGCCCGGGCCGCCGTCGAAGCGATCCGCACTGGCGCCGCCGGTGAGCGTGTCGACGCCGGACCCGCCGGAGAAGACGTTGCTCAGCGAACCGCCGGTGAGGGTGTCGTTGCCCGGCCCGCCGACGAGGACGTCCACGTCCTGCCCGACGGTGCCGGTGGTGTTGATCGTGTCGTTGCCGGCGCCGCCGCTGAGCACGGCCGGGGCGGTGATCGACTTGGTGATCCGGTCGTCCCCGTCACCGGCGTCCAGCGTGATCCGCGCGGCGGAGCTGCGCGGGCACGAGACCTTGTTCCGGTTCACGGCCGCGCAGCCGGAGAAGCTGGTGATCACGTCGCCGGTGTCCTCGACGAAGAAGAAGCTGCTGTTCACCGGGTCGTCCGAGATCGTGATGTTGTTGGCCCGGCCGTCGGCGGCGATCACGAGGTAGATGTCGAAGCCGAAGCGCTGCACCGTGGTGCCCTGTGCGGCGTTTGCGCTCGATGCCGAGATCATCGCCTGGGCGGCGACGGCGGCGATGGCCACGCCGCCGGCCGCCCACCGGCCAAGCCGGCGGGTGGAACGCTTCCTGGTGCGTGTTTCCATTGCGTACAGCCTCCTGAGGGGATGTGCGTCTGATGGCCTGCTGGGCCGGCGGTCGGGGGGACCGCTAGCGGCCTGTCGCCGGCTTCGCGCACGCCCGGGCCGGCCCGTCGGCGCGGCCCCGGACCCCGGCTCGTGCCGGGCGACCTTGGGCGTAACAGGAGGAGATCAGGGTGGGCCGGTCGCCGTCTGTGTCGTTCTGCATAGACCGGCCCGGAGCGCCCGATCGGGCAAGCGGTACGCTTACCGCCGGCTGCGGGCGGTCGCCCGTGGTCCGCGGCCGGGCCCGGCCGCGCCGCGGTCAGCGCAGCGGGGGGCAGGGCGGGGTCAGGCCGGCGGCGGCCGCCCGGCCCAGCAGGCCCTCGATGGCGGCGTAGCCGTCCGCGCCGAGGTCGCGGGTGAAGTCGTTCACGTACAGGTCGATGTGCTGCCGCTGCACGGCCGGGTCCATCTCCTGGGCGTGGCTGGCGACGTACTCCCGGCTGGCCGCCGGGTCGGCCCAGGCGTGCTCGACCGAGGCACGGATCACCGCGGTCAGCCGGGCCGCGTCCAGGGTGCGCCGGGCCAGGATGGCGCCGAGCGGGATCGGCAGGCCGGTGCTGCCCTCCCACCACTCGCCCAGGTCGGCCAGGCTGGTCAGGCCGTAGGCCGGGTAGGTGAACCGGGCCTCGTGGATGACCAGGCCGGCGTCGTACCGGCCGTCCCGCACTCCGGGCATGATCTGGCTGAACGGGACCACTTCGATCCGGCCGGGCACCCCGGCGCCGGCCGGGTCGGCGGCCCAGAGCCGGAACAGCAGGTACGCGGTGGTGCGGTCACCGGGCACCGCGACCGTGGCACCGGTCAGGTCGGTGCGGCCGGCGGTCAGCACCAGCGGGCCGCAGCCGCGGCCGAGCGCGCCGCCGCAGGGCAGCAGCGTGTAGTCGCGCAGCAGCCAGGGCAGCGCCGCGTACGACACCTTGACCACGTCGAACTCGCCCCGCTCGGCGGCGCCGTTGGTGACGTCCACGTCGGCGAAGGTGACCTCGGCCGGTGGCGCGCCGGGCAGCAGCCCGGCCGTCCAGGCGTGGAAGACGAACGTGTCGTTCGGGCACGGCGAGTGGGCCAGCGACAGCACCGGCTCGGTCCTCCGGGCGCCGGAGAGCTCGGTCATGAGGTGGCCTCCGGAGTGGGCATCGCAGCGAGCGCCAGCGAGTGCGGTGTGGAGCGGGGGAGGCCGCCGGGAAGCATGGTCATGGCAGCGGCTCCTGTAGCAGGTCGGCGGTGGCCCGGCCCAGGGTGCCGAGCGCGGCCGGAAGGTCCCAGCTGGCGCGGTCGCGGCGGCCGACCGGGTTGCTCACGGCGCGCAGCTCCAGGATCGGCACCCCGTACGCCTCCGCCGCCGCCCAGCCGCCGGCGCCCTCCATCGCCTCGGCGGCCGGGTCGTAGCGGGCCACCAGTTCGGCCGCGCCGGCGTCGGTCCCGGTCACCGTGGACACCGTCAGGATCGGGCCGACGACCGCGCCGGTACGGGCGGCGGCGAGCCGGACCAGGGCGCGGTCCGGCAGCGCCCGGTCGGCGCCGAAGCCCAACTCGCTGATCGGCAGGAAGCCGCCCGGCGAGTCGGCGCCCAGATCGGCGTGCACGATCGCGTCGGCCAGCACCGCGTCGCCGACCCTGGCCCGGCCGGCGAACCCACCGCCGATGCCGGCGACCAGCAGCAGCGCCGGCCGGCTCAGGCACAGCGCGGTCGCGGCGCAGGCGGCGGCCCGGGCCGGGCCGACCCCGCCGGACAGCACCACCACGCGGCCGGCGCCGGTCTTGACCGCGGTGCCCCGGTACGGCCCCAGTTCGACGGGTTCGCCGTTGTCGAAGTGACTCAGCACGGCGGCGGCTTCCGCCGGCACCGCGGTCAGCACCAGCACATCGTCCCCGGCCACCCCACCGAGGTTAGTTAGCTGCCGGTGCCGCCGCCCGCCCGGGCCTGCCGCCCGCCGGGACGCTCGGCTCCGCGTCCCGGGTGGCGGTGCGGCGGGTCAGCCGGCCGGATCGCTGGCCGGGCGGGGCGGGCCGGAGCGGCGCAGCCGGCGGGTCAGCCGGCCACCGGCGACCGTGGTCGCGAACGACCCGGCGAGCAGGGCGGCGGCGACCATGAAGCCGATCTGGCCGTTGGACGGCAGCAGGATGCCCACCGCGCCGCCGAACACCCAGGCCAGCTGCAGCAGCGTCTCGGACCGGGCGAACGTCGAGGCGCGCAGCGAATCCGGCACCTCGCGCTGGATGATCGCGTCCAGGCAGAGCTTGCCGAAGCTGTTCGCCACGCCGGCGACCAGCGCGACCAGGATCGCCGTGGACAGGCTGTACGAGAGCGCCGCCACCACCGAGATCGCGGCCACCGCGCCGATCGAGATCAGCAGCACCGGGTCCGGCCGGGACAGCTTCAGCCGGGCGCCGAGCATGGTGCCGGCCAGGCTGCCGCCACCGGCGGCCAGGGCCAGGCCGCCGACCGCGACCGCGGCACTGAACCCGTGTTCGGTCTCCTGGATCAGGAACGCCAGGAACAGGGTCAGGAAGCCGGACAGCCCGCGCAGCGCCGCGGCCGCCCGCAGCGCGGTCACCACGTGCGGGTTCAGCGGCTGCCCGCGCCAGCGGCCGCGGGGCCGGCCCGGGGCGGTGGCCAGCACCGTCGCCTGCTCCTCGCCTTCGGCCGAGTCGACCTTGGCCGGCAGCCGCAGCGACATGACCGCCGCGACCACGAACGCGACCGC
Organism: uncultured Actinomycetota bacterium; assembly: GCA_963714145.1. Taxonomy (GTDB): domain Bacteria; phylum Actinomycetota; class Actinomycetes; order Mycobacteriales; family CADCTP01; genus JBBWZH01. Next base: position 9,106,523 of record OY970235.1, read on the forward strand.
GGTGACCCGCAGCCCCCAGGAGTAGCTGCCGGTGACCTTCACGAAGCAGCCGAGCAGGCCGCCGGCGACCGCCGCGCCGGCCAGGCCGAAGATCGACATCCGGGCGTTCGCGGTGACCAGCGAGACATCCCGCGGCAGCACCCGGGGCACGCAGGCGCCGCGCAGCACCCCGTACGCCTTGGACAGCACCAGGATGCCGAGCGCGGTCGGGAACAGGACCAGCTGGTTGGTGAAGTTGGCCGCCATGATGTACGCGAGGAAGGCCCGGCCGAGCGCGGTGGCGGCCAGCGCGATCCGGCGGCCGCGCTGCATCCGGTCCAGTACCGGCCCGATGAACGGGGCTATCACCGCGAACGGCGCCATCGTGATCAGCAGGTACAGCGCCACGTTCATCCGCTGCTGGCTGCGCGCGGCGGAGAAGAACACGGTGCCGGCCAGCGCCACGGTGACCATCGCGTCCGCCGCGTAGTGCAGCGTGTGTGTCCAGATCAGCGAGGTGAGGCCGGATTCCTTGGCCCCGTCGGCGCGGCTGGCCTCGCCGACCCGGCGCATCCCCGAGCCGACCAGGTGCCTGGTGCGGGCCGCGGCCACCCGGGTGACGGTGACCTTGGGTTCCCGGCCGGTCGGACCGCCGGGTGGGCCCGCCGGTGCGCCGCCCGCCGGCGGTGCGTCGGGGTATCGGCGATCGTCGTACCGATCGTCGCGGCGATCGCGGTAGCGATCGTCGGGGTGCCGCCGCCGGTCGTCGTACCGGTCGTCGTACCGGTCCCGGTCGTCGGGCCGGCTCCGATCGCCGTAGTAGTCCCGCTCCTCGTACCGCCCGGCCCGCGGCCGGTCGTCGGGCCGGCCGCGGTCGTCGTAACGGGGCCGGTCGTCGTGGTAGCCCGGGTCGTCGTAGTGCGGCCGGTCGTCGTACGGGTCGGGCCGGCGGCTGTCGTACCGGCCGGGCTGCCGGTGCTCCTCGTACCGGCCGCCGGACCGGTCGTCGTACCCGCGGTCGTCGGGCCGGCCGCGGTCGCGCCGGGCACGGCGACCGCGGCCCCGTTCAGGCCGGGGCCAAACCTCTCGGCCGGGACGCGTCACGCATCTATCCTGCCGTATCCGCGGCCCAGCCGGGCCGCCGCCGACCCGCCCGGGTGGGACTCGCCAAACGGATGCGGGTCCAGCAGCCGGGATGGGGGACAATGCTCAGGTGACGACCGTGGCAGCGACCTCCCGTCCAGATGTGATGTGTGCGGCTGCCGTCGAGGCGGCCCGCGCCGCCGCGGTCGATGCCGCCGGCGACGCGGTGGGCGAATACCTGGGCGTGCAGGCCGAGGGTGATCGGCTGGTCACCCACTCGTTCGGCACGCAGCTGCCCGGCTACAGCGGCTGGCGCTGGGCGGTCACCGTGGCCCGGGCGCCGCGGTCCCGGCACATCACCATCGACGAGGTGGTGCTGCTGCCCGGCGGCGAGGCGCTGCTCGCGCCGCCCTGGGTGCCCTGGTCGGACCGGCTCCGCCCGGGCGACCTGGGCGTCGGCGACCTGCTGCCGACCGCGCCGGACGACGACCGGTTGGTGCCGGCGTACGTGCTGTCCGAAGACCCGGCGGTCGAAGAGGTCGCGATGGAGCCCGGGCTGGGCCGGCCGCGGGTGATGTCCCGGCTGGGCCGGGAGGAGACCGCCGAGCGCTGGTACGGCGGCGACGGCGGCCCGGAGACCGCGATGGCCCGGCACGCCCCGGCGCCCTGCGGCAGCTGCGGCTTCTTCCTGCCGATGGCCGGCTCGCTGCGGGCGATCTTCGGCGTCTGCGGCAACGAGTTCGCGCCGCGGGACGGGCAGGTGGTCGCGATCGACCACGGTTGCGGCGCGCATTCCGAGGCGCTGATCGAGGCTCCGCAGCCGGAGCCGGCGCCCATCCCGGCGTACGACGACAGCACGCTGGAGGTCGAGGCCCGGGCGGACAGCGCCGACGACGCCGAGTCGCTCGGGCACAGCTGAGGCGCCGCGGGTGGCTTCGCCGGCCCCGCCGTCGGAGGGCTGGTAGCACCCGCGAGACACTGCAGCGGTGACGATCGAAGGCGATGGCGAGCCGGATCCGTTCGGCACGGCGGTGATCCGGCAGCGGGTGCTGGCCAGCTGGGCCGCCTCCCCGGCCCGGTTCCGGGAGGACGCCAACGCCGAGGAAGACCTGGTACACGGCGCCTACCGGGACCGGTTGCTGATCGAACTGGCCCAGAACGCCGCCGACGCGGCCGCCCGGGCCGGCTCGCCCGGCCGGCTCCGGCTGTCCGTTGTGGACGGTGAGCTGCGCGCGGCGAACACCGGTGCGCCGCTGGACGCGGCCGGGGTGGAAGCGCTGGCCACCCTGCGCGCGTCGGCGAAGCGGGACGCCGGGGCGGCCAGCGTCGGCCGGTTCGGGGTCGGGTTCGCCGCGGTGCTCGCGGTCTCGGACGCCCCCGCGGTGCGGTCGACCACCGGCGGGCTGCGCTTCTCCGCCGCCTGGACGCTGGCCGAGGTGCGGGCCGTCCCGACGCTGTCCACCGAGGTGGGCCGCCGGGACGGGCACGTCCCGGTGCTGCGGCTGCCCTGGCCGGCGCCGGCCGGGCCGCCCGCCGGGTACGCCACCGAGGTGCGGCTGCCGCTGCGGCCCGGCGTCGAACCGGACGTGCTGGCCGCGCTCGCCGACCTCGATCCGACGCTGCTGCTGGCCCTGCCGGCGCTGGCCTCGGTCGACGTGGCCGGCCGGGTGCTGTCCCGGGTGGACGGACCGGGCGGGCTGGTCCGGCTCGCGGCGGGCGACGCCGAGCAGTCCTGGCGGGTCTGGACCGCGACCGGCACGCTGCCGGCCGAACTGCTCGCCAACCGGCCGGTGGAGGACCGCGAGCGTCCCGAGTGGACGGTGACCTGGGCGGTGCCGGTCGGCCCGGGCGGTGCTGTCCGCCCGCTGCCCGGCCGGCAGGTGCTGCACGCGCCGACCCCGAGCGACGAGCCGGTATCGCTGCCGGCCCGGCTGATCGCCACCTTCCCGTCCGGTCCGGACCGCCGGCACGTCGCCCCCGGCCCGATCACCGACCTGCTGATCGACCGCGCCGCCGCCGGGTACGCGGGCATGATGGCCGACCTGCCGGCCACCCCGGCGCTGCTCGACCTGGTGCCCCGCCCGACCCTGGCCGGCGCCGAACTCGACTCCGCCCTCGGCCACGCCATCCTCACCGCGCTGCGGGCGATCCGCTGGCTGCCGACCGTCTCGCCGCCGGACGACGATGCCGATTCCTGGGCCACCGAGCCCGGCGGCGGGCCGGCTGCCGATCCGCCGGCCGGTGCGGCGCCGTCGGGCGGCGGTGCCGTCCAGGCCGCTGGCACCGGCCGGGCCGAATCACCCGGTGCCGCGCTGGCTGGTGCCGAACCGGCGGATGCCGGCGGGGCGGCGTCCGGGGCGGGTCGGGCCGCCGCCCCGGACGCGGCGGTGGCCGCCGGGACGACCTCGCCGGCCGGTCCGGTGCCGGCCGGTCCGGTGCCGGCCGGTCCGGTGCCGGCCGAGGCCGATGCGGCGTCCGGGGCCGCGGCCGGCCCGGCGGCGGCCGGCCCGGCGGCGGCTGGCTCGGCGGCGGCTGGCTCGGCGGCGGCTGGCTCGGCGGCGGATGCCGATCCGTGGGGTGCCGCACTGGCTGAGGCCGGGCTGGTGCCGGCCGGCGCCGGGTCGATGCCTGCCGCCGCGGTGCCGGTGGGGCGGGTCGCGCCGCCGGACGCGGTGGTGGTGGACGGGGCAACCGACGCACTGCTGGCGCCGCTGACCGTGCTGCTGCCCGGGCTGCTGCCGGCCGGCTGGTCCGGGCCGGCCCACCGGGCGGCGCTGCGTGCCGTCGGCGTCCGCCGACTGTCCACTGCGGACATTGTCGCGCTGGTGTCCGGTGTGGACAGACCGGCGACCTGGTGGCGCACGCTGTACGCCGGGCTGGCCGAGGTGGCCGACCGGGAGGCGCTGGCCGCGCTGCCGGTGCCGCTGGCCGACGGCCGGATGGTGACCGGCGTGCGTGGCGTGCTGCTGCCCGACCCGGCCCTGCCGGCGGACGCGGCCAGCGCGCTCGGCCTGCGGGTGGTGCACCCGGACGCCGCGCACCCGCTGCTGGAACGGCTCGGGGCGGTGCCGGCCACCGCGGCCGGCGTGCTCGCCGACGAGCGGGTCCGGGCGGCGGTGGCCACCTCGATCGAGGAGGACGACCCGGAGCCGGTGGCCGAGGCGGTGCTCGCGCTGGTCGCCGCCGCCGAGCTCGCCCCGGGCGAGCTGCCCTGGCTGGCCGAGCTGGCGCTGCCCGGCGCTGACGGCGACTGGTACCCGGCCGGCGAGCTGCTGCTGCCCGGCTCGGCGCTGGCCGAGGTGGTTGACCCGGACGCCCCGTTCGGCCGGGTCGAGGCCGACCTGGTCGCGGACTGGGGCGCCGACGTGCTGCGCGCGGTCGGCGTGCTGACCACGTTCGCGGTGCTGCGCGCGCCGGACGTCGAGGTCGGCCTGACCGACGCCGACTCGGGGCACGATCTGGACGGCGAGGACGACTGGTACGACGCGGTGGCCGATCTGCTGCCGCCGCAGCCGGCGCCGCCGCGGCTGGTCGAACTGGTGGCGGTGCGCGACCTGGAGTTCGTCCACGCCGACCGGTGGGGGCAGGCGCTGCCGCTGCTGGCCGCGCTGCCCGGGGTGGCCGCGCCGGCGGTCGCGCTGCTCGCCGACGGCGGCCGGGCCGAGGTGCTGCCGTACACCCGCTGGTGGCTGGCCAGCCACCCGGTGCTCGGCGGCCACCGCCCGGACCGGCTCCGGCTGCCCGCCGCCACCGACCTGGCCGGCCTGTACGACCTGGCCGCCGGCGACCCGGCGCCGCTGGACCCCGCACTGCTCGACTTCGCCGGCTGCCTGCACGGCCTGGCCGACCTGCTGGCCGACCCGGAGCGCGCCGCCGACCTGCTCGACCGGCTCGGCGACCCGGCCCGCACCGTCCCGGCCCGGACCCTGCGCGAGGTCTACGCCCGGCTGGCCTTCGCGCTGGACGGTTGCGACGTGCCGCCGCCGGCCCGGGTCCGGGTGGCGCCCGACCGGGTCGCGGCCCGGGACGCGGTCGCCGTGCTGGACCAGCCACACCTGCTGCCGCTGCTCGGCCGCGCGGTCATCCCGGCCGGTGACGCCCCCGGCGCGGTCGCCGACCTGCTCGACGTCCCGTTCGCCTCCGACCTGGTCCGCGGCACGGTCGTCTCGGCGCCGGCCACCCGCCGCCGCTGGGCCGACATCCCCGGCGCCGACCTGGCCGCCGAACGCTGCGGCGCCGACGTCCCCGACACCGACGTCGCGGTGCACGACCACCTCCTCGTCACCGGCTCCGCCGGCACCGGTTCCGCCGGTTCCGGGGTGGCTGGTTCCGCCGGCACCGGGGCGACTGGTTCCGCTGGCACCGGGGTGGCTGGTTCTGCCGGCAGCGGGGTGTCTGGTTCTGCCGGCGGCCCGGCTGGCTCCGGTGGCGCAGCCGGGTCCGGCGGGTCCGCGGGCGTGGCCGGTTCGGGCGGTGGTGCCGGGGTGGCTGGTTCCGGTGGCGAAGCCGGCTCCGGTGGGGCGGGCGTGGCCGGCGACGGCGCAGTCGTTGCGGCTGGCGATGACGCGGCCGGTTCCGATGGCGCGGCCGGTTCGGGCGGAACAGGCAGTTCGGGTGGCGCGGTCGGTGCGGACCCGGATGCCGGACGGGCCGCGGGCAGCGGATCAGGGCGGCCGGACGCCGTGCCGGTGCCGTGGTGGCCCGGTGACGCCGACACCCCGGACGCGGTCGACCGCGCCGGTGGCCCGGACGCGCTCGGTCGCGCCCTTGCCTGGCGGCTGGGTCGCTGGGACCGCCGCGCCGCCGCCGCCGAGGCCTTCGCACACCCCGAGGACGCCGCCCGCCTGCGCGCCGAGGACGCCACCAACGCCTGACCCACCCGCCCCTCCCGTCCCGCCCGCCCGCCCCGGTGACGGACTCGTTCCCCCGGTGACGGATTCGTTTTCCCCGGTGATGGATTGGCGCCGCCGGTGACGTGGTGGCTTCGCGGGTGGCGGGTTTGGGTCGTGGGGTGATGGCTCTGCGCCGTCACCGGGTGGAGGAATCCGTCACTGGCTGAGCTGCCCCGTCACCCGAGCGGCGAATCCGTCACCCGAGGGGCGAATCCGTCACCCGAAGGGCGAATCCGTCACCCGAGGGGCAGAGGTCTCTCACCCGAGGGGCCGCCGTCACCCGAGGGGCGAGCCGTCATCCCGGGATGCCGTCGTCCCGGCGGTGAGACGTCACTCGGAGGGTGGATCCGTCACCGGGTGGGTGAACTCATCACCGGGGGGCGGCGGGGCGGTGGTCGGGGACGGCGGCAGGGCGCGGGACTGGCGGGTGAGGGTGCGCTGGCGCAGGCACATGGGCAGGCCGATGAGGCCCAGGCCGCCGCCGGCCAGGCAGGTCCAGAGCCAGAGTTCGTGGCCGTGGTCGATCAGGCGCTGGCGGAACGGGAGCAGCACCAGGAAGCCGAGGAACCAGAGCGCCGTGCCGGCCGCGACCGGCCAGACCGCGTCCACGTCGAGTGGCTCGGGAGTGGTGCGGTCTGGTGCGGCGGTCACGCTACGCAGCGTACCGGCCGCCCCGGCGCCGCAAAGTCGTTTGGTATGCTAACGATATGCCGGACACGCTAGTTGCCGAAGAGACCGCGCTGGCCAGCGCGTTGCGGTTGTCCGTGGTCCGGCTCAACCGGCGGCTGCGCGGGCAGCGGGCTGACCAGTCGGTCACGCTCACCCAGCTGGCGGCGCTGTCCACGCTCAAGACGCACGGGCCGCTCACCCCCGGTGAGCTGGCCGCGCACGAGAAGGTGCAGCCGCCGTCGATGACCCGGGTGCTCGCGGCGCTGGAGGAGGCCGGGCTGATCGTCCGCCGGCCGCACCCGAGCGATCGGCGGCAGGCGCTGGTTGAGCTGTCCGACGCCGGGCGTGACCTGTTGGCCCGTGAGGTGCGGATGCGGGAGGCCTGGTTGTCCCGCCGGCTGGCCGAGCTCCCCCGGATGAGCGCGCCGTGCTGCGCGCCGCGAGCGTGATCATCGACAAGCTGGTTGCCTCGTGACGGCGCCGGCAGCGGAAGGCGCTACCACAGCCGCCGCTACGCCGGAGCAAGCGCAGCACACCAGCCCGGCCAAGCGGCGCGGCATGTTCTCCTCGCTCCGGGTCCGGAACTACCGGCTGTACGCGTCCGGCCAGGTCGTGTCGCTGACCGGCACCTGGATGCAGCGGGTCGCGCAGGACTGGCTGGTGCTCGAGCTGTCCAACAGCGGCACCGCGCTGGGCATCGTCACCGCGCTGCAGTTCGGCCCGACGCTGATCTTCAGCCTGTGGGGCGGGGTGCTCGCCGACCGGCTGGACAAGCGCAAGCTGCTGATGATCACCCAGGGCTCGATGGTCCTGATCGCGCTCACCCTGGGCCTGCTGGACGTGTCCGGGCTGGTCCTGCTCTGGCACGTCTACCTGCTGGCCGGGCTGCTGGGCGTGGCCAGCGCGATCGACGTGCCGGTGCGGCAGTCGTTCGTGGTGGAGATGGTCGGCCAGGACGACCTGACGAACGCGGTCGGGCTGAACGCCGCCACCTTCAACTCGGCTCGCATCGTCGGCCCGGCCATCGCCGGCCTGATGATCAACGCGATCGGCACCGGCTGGGTCTTCCTGGCCAACGCCGGCCTCACCTTGGCGGTGATCCTCGGGCTGGTGCTGATGCGGCCGGCCGAGCTGCATCCCGCGCCCCGGGTGGCCCGCGGCAAGGGCCAGCTGCGGGCCGGGGTGCGGTACGTCCGCAACCGGCCGGACCTGGTGCTGACGATGCTGCTGGTCTTCGTGGTCGGCACGTTCGGCCTGAACTTCCAGATCACGCTGGCGCTCGTGGCCAGGTATGTGTTCCACCGCGGCGCCGGCTCGTACGGGCTGCTGTCGACGGCGCTGGCGGTTGGTTCGCTGGCCGGCGCGCTGCTGGCCACCCGCCGGCGCGGCCGTCCCCGGCTGCGCTTCCTGCTGTTCGCCGCGGCCATGTTCGGCCTGCTGGAGGCGGCGGTCGGCGCGATGCCCACGTACCTGGCGGTGGCGATCGTGCTGGTGCCGGCCGGCGCGGCCGCGCTCTCGTTCACGGTGGCGGCGAACGCCTCCGTGCAGCTGGGCGTGGAGCCGACGATGCGCGGCCGGGTGATGGCGCTGTACCTGCTCTGCTTCATGGGCGGCACGCCGGTCGGCGCCCCGGCGATCGGCGCGCTCGCGGACGCGTTCGGCCCGCGGGCCGGGCTGATCGGCGGCGGGCTGATCTGCGTGGTGGTGGCCCTGCTGATCGGCGCGGCGTACGCCCGGCGGCGCGGCATCCCGATCCGCGGCCCGCTCATCGCGGCGATCCGGCGGCGGCGCCCGGAGCCGATGCCGGCCGAGCCGGCCGAGTCGGCCGATGGGCTGGCCGCCATGGTGGGTTCCGGTGGTGGGTTGTCCGGGGCCGGGCACGGTCGTACCGTCGTGAGGTGGCCTCGTCCGGGGCAGCGCCGTTCCCGCTTGCCATTGCGCAGTTCGCGCTCGCCGCAACCCTTCCCGTCGCGGCGATGTGGTTGATCCTGCATCTGGACACGGTGGCGGAGAAGACGTCGGCGTTCGCGCGGCGGTGGGGCCTGGTGCTGCGCGCCGAGCCGGTGGTCAGCTACGAGCCGCCGGTCGAGCGGATCGCCGCCGACCTGCGCCGGCTGTCCGCCGCGGTGCAGAACCTGCCGCCCGGTTGTAGCAACACCCGGCGGATGGGGCTGCTGATCGCGTACGACCACACCCTGCGGGCCGGCTGCCGGGCGCTCGGCCTGACCGAGGCGCTGAGCGACCTGCCGCCGGGCGCCGACCGGGACCTGGAGCGGATCCGGGTGGAGACCTCCCTCGAAGCGGCGGGCCTGCGGTTCCGCCCGATCGTCTGGTAGGCCGCGCTGCGGCTGTTCATCGCGGTGTGGCCCGGGGCTGCCGCGCTCGCCGACCTCGACCGCGCGCTGGCCGGGCCGCGCCGGCTGCCCGGCGGTCCGCGCTGGACCGACCCGGCCGCCTGGCACATCACGCTGGCGTTCCTCGGTGAGGTCGCCGAGTCGTGTGTGGACAGAGCGGTGGCCGGGGTGGGCCCGGTCGCGACCGCTGGCCGGCCGGTCCGGCTGCGGTTGGCCGGCGCCGGCACCTTCCCGGCCCGCGGCGTTCCCCGTGTGCTCTGGGCGGGCGTCACCGGCGCCGACCGGCCGGCCGGGGATCCGCCGACTGGGGATGCGCCGGCGGGGGAGGTGGCGGTCGGGGAATTGGCGCGACTGGCGCGGGAGGTGCGCGCGGCCGCGCTGGCGGCCGGGATCCCGGTCGAGCGCCGGCCGTACCAGCCGCACCTGACGCTGGGCCGGTGGCGGCCGGCCGACCCGGTCGACCGCGCGGTCGTCGAGCCGCTCGCCGGATACGCCGGCCCGCCGTTCGAAGCTGCCGAGATCGTCCTGGTACGCAGCCACGGCGGCGCCGCCCCCCGGTACGAGCACCTGCGCGCCTGGCCGCTGGGCTCCACCCAGTGAGGCACCGGGCCCGGCCCGGCAGTCAGCCGGCGGCTGCGGGTTGAGCCGCCGTCCCCGGCGGTTCAGCCGCCGAGGCGGAGGACCTCGGCGGGTTTGTTGCGGTCCGCGGCGCGTTGGGCGTAGACGGATGCGGCGGTGGCGACGAGAAGGACAGCTACCGCGCCGCCGAGCAGGGCGGCGGTGGGGACGGTGAGCAGCGGTCCGGGTGGCCGGTTCTTGTCGACGTCGAGGCGGTGGTAGACGAGTAGGACGGCGACCCAGGCCAGGCCGGCGCCGACGGTGAATGCGGTGGTGAGCAGGGTGGTGAGTTCGGCGAGGAGGGAGCGTAGGTGGGTGGCCCGGGTCAGGCCCATCCGGCGGCCGAGGGCGTAGGCGGCGATGCGGGAGCGTTGTCGGGTTTCCAGGTAGAGCAGTAGTCCGCCGATGGCGACCAGGCCGACGAGTGCGGCCAGCGCGGAGAGGTAGCCGAAGGTCCAGGAGATGCCGAGGAAGTTCGCCGCCTCGAAGACGGTCTGCTGCGCGCCGACGTCGAATACGTGTACCCGCTGCGCGAGCAGGGCCGCCTCGGCGTCGGCTGCCGGTCCGGTGCTCCACAGCTCGTCTTTCGAGCCGGCGTGCGGGTCGACCGGGCCGAGCCGGGCGGCCGAGACGATGAGCATCGGTGCCGGCAGCCGGCGGCCGGGGAACAGCCGGGCGGTGGCGACCGCGGTCAGGCGCACGGTGCTGTGCCCCAGCCGCACGTCCGGTTGCGCCGGTACCGGGCCGTCGCCGGGCACGAAGATGGCCGCCACCCGGCCGCCGGCGGCCGGCGCGCGGATGGCGTCGATCAGCCGGGCCAGTGGCACGTCGGCGAAGCTGCTGTCCCAGTAGGCGGTGCCGGCGAACGTGTCCGGATCGATGGCCAGCACGGCCACGGGCTGGCCGCCGGAGCGGCCGTACTCGTACCGGGTGACGATCGTGCCGACCTTGTCGGTGGCCGCGGTCCGGTGCAGCGTGTCGGTGCTGCGGGCCGCGACGTCGCTGCCGACCACCAGCCGTGCCTTCGCGTCCAGGGTGTGCTGCGAGGTGTGGGTGAGCCCGCTGGCGTAGACCAGCATGGCGATCGGCATGCTGGCCGCGGCGAGGACGGTGACCGAGGCGGCCCGGGCGGCGGTGATCCGGCGGCTGGCCAGATACCAGGCCGGCGATCGGCGGCCGGCCCGCCGGGTGAGCCATTCGAGCAGCAGGATCAGCACGCGGACCACCAGCACCGCCGCGCCGACCAGGAACAGCAGCGGGAAGGCGACGACGAGCAGGTTGATCTGGGCCACCCGGCGGTCCAGCACGACCGCGTCGCCGGCGCGCAGCCGCAGGTAGCAGGCCGCTGCGGCGGCCAGCAGGAGCAGTTCCCAGGGCACCGCGGCGGGCCAGCCACGGCGGGCGCCGATCGGCCGCTCGGTGGCGGCCCGGCTGCGGTGCCCGGCGACAAGCGCGAGCAGCGCCAGCCCGCCGGCGAGCGCGAGACCGGCGATGAGCAGCGCCTGCGTCGGCGCGGCCCGGTCCAGGTGCGGGTTGGGGCCGAAGGCCTGGACCAGCCAGCGCGCCGCCTGCCAGCCGATCAGCGTGCCGGCGATCGCGGGCACCAGCAGTTCCAGGACGGCCTTGAGCGCGAGGGCGGCGGGGGAGACGCCGCGGGCGGACAGCAGCCGGACCTCGCGGCTGCGCCGGTCGGCCCAGAAGCTGCCGGCGGCGCCGACCAGCAGCAGGGCCAGGATCGTGCCGCCCAGCGCGATCGGCACCACCGGCCCGCGCAGCCCGTCCCGGATCAGCGTGGTCTGCAGCGCGAACACCGGCAGTTGGCCGGCACCGCTGTTCTGCGCGCCGAGATCGCGCGGCACCGGCTGGCCGAACCGGCGGTAGGCGTCCGCCTGCCTGGCCGACAGGTCCCGGGCATCGGTGAGGGTCAGCGCGCCGGTCGCGACCGGTGCCGCCCAGAAGTGCTTCGCCTCGGCGCCGCTGACCCGTTGTGCCTGGGCGAACGTCTGCGGATCGGTGGCGATGATCAGGGACGGCGGTGGCGGGTCGAGGTTGGCGGCGTTCTGGATGAGGTCGGTGTACGAGCACCAGTACGGCGTGGTCGGCTTCTCCCAGAGGTCCCGGTAGATGCCGGCGACCGGCACCGTCACCTCCGGCAACGCCCCGCTGTACGTGTTTCCGAAGGCGAGCGGCACCTGCTGGCCGGCGCGCAGCCGGAGCTTGGTGGCCAGCGTGCTGGGCACCCAGATTCCCCGGGGCGCGCCGTACGAGATCGGCTCGATGTTCGCCAGCGCGCCGTCCTTGTAGATCAGCCGGCCCTGGTGGTTCGCCGCCCGGCTTGCTGGGCCGACCCGCATCGGTTCTTCCATCAGCGCGGTGTAGTAGGGCGCGGTGAAGCCGGCGCCGGTGAGCGCGGAGCGGGCCCGGCGGTCCATCGCGGCGAGGTCCGGGGCGTTGGCGGCCGGTTCGACCACGTCGAACGGTGGCTGCAGGATGTCCGTGCGCTCGGGTCCGACGCTGGTCACCGGGCCCAGCTGGACGCTGGGGTAGCTGGCGTTGGGGCAGTCGGCGGCGATGATGCGGTGCAGCGACTCGGACGCGGCGGAGGACAGGAACAGCGTCGCCGACGAGCTGGCGCAGGCCAGGATGATCGTCGCGGCGAGGACGGCGAGGACGACGGCCGGCTCGCCGAGGGCGAGCAGTGGTGCGCGGGTCCACGGCGGGAGCAGCAGCGTGCCCGCGCGGCGCCGGCGCGGCGGCGCGGTGGCTCCGCCGAGCGGCGCCGGGCCGGGCAACCCGCCGTCCGGTTGCGGTTCGGGGATCCGGACCCGGTTGGCGACCAACATGTCCCGACGCTAGATGTCGATCAGCCGCGGTGCGGTCGTGTTACTGAATTGCGACCAACCGGTGCGGTTAGCCACCGAGGCGAAGCACCTGGGCCACGTTCGTCCGGTCTGCGGCGCGTTGGGCGTAGAGCGATGCGGCGGCGACGACGAGGAGAACGGCGAGCGCGCCGCCGAGCAGGGCGGCGGTCGGCACGGTCAGCAGCGGCCCGGGTGGCCGGTTCTTGTCGACGTCCAGGCGGTGGTAGACGAGCAGCACGGCGACCCAGGCCAGGCCGGCGCCGACGGCGAACGCGGTGATCAGCAGAGTGCCGAATTCGGCGAGGAGGGAGCGTAGGTGGGTGGCCCGGGTCAGCCCCATCCGGCGGCCGAGGGCGTAGGCGGCGATCCGGGAGCGTTGCCGGGTTTCCAGGTAGAGCAGCAACCCGCCGATGGCGACCAGGCCGACCAGTGCGGCCAGTGCGGCCAGGTAGCCGAAGGTCCAGGAGATGCCGAGGAAGTTCGCCGCCTCGAAGACGGATTGCTGCCGCACGATGTCGTACACGTGTGCCCGCTGCGCGAGCACGGCCGCCTCCGCCGCGGCTGCCGGCCCGGTCGTCCATAGCTCGTTGGTGCTGCCGGCGTGCGGGTCGACCGGGCCGAGCCGGGCGGCCGAGACGATCAGCATCGGCGCCGACAGCCGGCGGCCGGGGAACAGCCGGGCGGTGGCCGCCGGCGCCAGGTGCACGGTGCGGGTGCCCAGCCGGATGTCCGGCAGCGCCGGCAGCGGCCCATCACCGGGCACGAAGACGGCCGGCACCCGACCGTCCGGCGCCGGCCCGCGCAGCGCGTCGAGCAACCCGGCCAGCGGCTGGTCGGCGAACCGGTCGTCCCAGAACGCGGCGCCGGCGAACGTGTCCGGGTCGATCGCGAGCAGCGTCACGTTCTGGCCGTCGGCCTTGCTGTCCAGGTACCGGGTGACGACGGTGCCGACCCGGGCCGTCTCCGGCGTCGTCGTCAGCGGGTCGATGGTGCGCACCGCGGCGGTGCTGCCGACGAACACCTGGTACTTGGCGTTCAGCGTGCGCTGCGAGGTCTGCGTCTGCGCGGCGGCGTAGACCAGCATCGCGATCGGCATGGCGGCCGCCACGAGCAGGGTCACCGTGCTCAGCCGGGCGGCCGTGATCCGCCGGCTGGCCAGGTACCAGGCCGGCCAGCGCCGGCCGGCCAGGACGGTCAGCCAGCCGACGCCCAGCACGACCACCCGCATCGCGAGCGCGACCGCGCCGGCCAGGAACAGCAGCGGGAAGGCGACGACCAGCAGGTTGATCTGGGCCACGTTGCGTTCCAGCACGACCGCCGCGCCGCCGCGCAGCCGCAGGTAGGCCACACCAGCCGCGGCCAGCAGCAGCAGTTCCCAGGGGACGGCGGCCAGCCGCGAGCGGCGGGCGCCGACCGGCCGCTCGGTGGCCGCCCGGCTGCGCTGCCCGGCCACCAGCGCCAGCAGCGCCAGCCCGGCGCCGAGCGCGAGTCCGGCGGTGCGCAGCGCCTGCCCGGGCGCGGACTGGTCCAGGTGTGGATTGGGGCCGACCGCCTGCACCAGCCACCGGGCCGCCTGCCAGCCGATCAACGTCCCGGCCACCGCCGGCCCGGCCAGCTCCAGCATGGCCTTCCGTGCCAGCGCCGCGGGGGAGACGCCGCGGGAGGCGAGCAGCCGGACCTCGCGGCTGCGCCGGTCGGCCCAGAAGCTGCCGGCGGCGCCGACCAGCAGCAGGGCCAGGAGCGTGCCGCCCAGCGCGATCGGTACCACCGGCCCGCGCAGCCCGTCCCGGACCAGCGTGGTCTGCAGCGCGAACACCGGCATCTGCCCGGAACCGCTGTTCCGCGCGCCCAGGTCCTGCGGCGGCGGGTGGCCGAACCGGCGGTAGGCGTCCGCCTGCCCGGCCACCACATCGCGCGCGCCGTTCAGGGTCAGCCCGTCGGTCTTGATCGGGGACGCCCAGTAGTGCGTCGCGCCGGTGCCGGTGACCCGCTGCACCCGGGCGAAGGTCGCCGCGTCGGTGGCGATGAGCAGGGCCATTGCCCGGCTCTCCAGACCGACCCGCAGCAGGGCGGCGTGCGAACACCAGTACGGGCCGGCCGACTGGTCGGCCAGGTCGTGGTAGATGCCCGCGACCGGCACGGTGACCCCGGGAAGCACCCCTGCGGCGCCGCTGACGTAGTTCAGTGGCACGGTCTGACCGGCGCGCAGCCGCAGCATGGTCGCCAACGAGTCGGGCACCCAGATGCCGTGGGCCGGGCCGCGGGAGATCGGCACGATGTGCTCGGTCGCGCCGTCCTGGTAGAGCAGCCGGCCCTGGTGCAGGGGGTTGATGTCCGTCGTCGGGCCGACCATCGCCGGGTCCACCGCGAGTGCGGTGTGGGACGGCGCCGGGTAGCCGGCGCCGATCAGCGCCGCGTGCCCCTGGGCGTCCAGCGCGGCCAGGTCTTCGACGTTCTCGTACGGCTGGCCCCGCCAGTACGGCGGCTCCAGCACGTCCGTGCGCTCCGGCCCGACGCTGGTGATCGGGCCGACCTGGATGCTGGGATAGCTGGCGTCGGGGCAGTCGGCGGCGATCGTCCGGCGCAGTGACTCGGACGCGGCGGAGGACAGGAACAGCGTCGCCGACGAGCTGGCGCAGGCCAGGATGATCGTCGCGGCGAGGACGGCGAGGATGATCGCGGGCTCGCCGAGGGCGAGCAGTGGCGCGCGGGTCCACGGCGCGAGCAGCAGCGTGCCCGACCGGCGGCGCGGCGGCGGCATCGCGCTCCCGCCGAGCGGTGCCGGGTCGGGCGCCTCGCGGCCCGCCGGCGGCTCGGGGACCCTAGCCTGGTCGGCGACCAGCATGCCCTGACGCTAGCCGATCGGCCGCTGGGCTCGCCGGGCCGCCGAATTGCGATCACGTGGTGTGGTCAGCCGCCGAGGCGGAGCACCTGGGCCACGTTCGTCCGGTCTGCGGCGCGTTGGGCGTAGAGGGACGCGGCGGCGGCGACGGCGAGGACGGCCACCGCGCCGCCGAGCAGGGCCGCGGTCGGCACGGTCAGCAGCGGCCCGGGTGGCCGGTTCTTGTCGACGTCGAGGCGGTGGTAGACGAGTAGGACGGCGACCCAGGCGAGGCCGGCGCCGACGGTGAATGCGGTGGTGAGCAGGGTGGTGAGTTCGGCGAGGAGGGAGCGTAGGTGGGTGGCCCGGGTCAGGCCCATCCGGCGGCCGAGGGCGTAGGCGGCGATGCGGGAGCGTTGCCGGGTTTCCAGGTAGAGCAGTAGGCCGCCGATGGCGACCAGGCCGACGAGTGCGGCCAGCGCGGAGAGATAGCCGAAGGTCCAGGAGATGCCGAGGAAGTTCGCCGCCTCGAAGACGGTGTTCCGCTCCGAGTAGTCGAACACCCGGGCCCCCTGCGCCTTCAGCGCGGCCTGCCCGTCGGCCAGCGAGCCGGTGCTCCAGAGCTCGCTGACGGTGCCGGCATGCGGGTCGACCGGGCCGAGCCGGGCGGCCGAGACGATCAGCATCGGATCGGGCAGCCGCCGGCCCGGGAACAGCCGCGCGGTCGCCGCCGCGTCCAGGTGCGCGGTCGTGCGGCCCAGCCGTACGTCGTAGTCGGTGGCCGGCGGCGCGTCGTCGCCGGGCACCAGGATGGCCGGCACCCGGCCGGCGACCACCGGCCCGCGCAGCGTGTCGAGCAGCGTGGCCAGCGGTACGCCGGCGAACCGGTCGTCCCAGAAGGCGCTGCCGGCGAACGTGTCCGGGTCGATCGCGAGCACCGTCACGTCCTGGGTACCGGCCTGGCCGTAGAGGTACCGGGTGACGACGGTGCCCACCTTGGCCAGCTCCGGCGTCGGCCGCAGCGGGTCGGTGCTGCGGACCGAGATCTCGCTGCCGACGAGCAGCTTCGCCTTGGCGTCCAGGGTGTACTCCGACGTCTGGGTCAGCGCGGCGGCGTAGACCAGCATCGCGATCGGCATGGCCGCCGCGGCCAGCAGCGTCACGGTGGCCGACCGGGCGGCGGTGATCCGCCGGCTGGCCAGGTACCAGGACGGCCAGCGCCGGCCGGCCCGCCGGGTGAACCAGACCAGGCCCAGCACCAGGACGCGCACCGCCAGCACCGCCGCGCCGACCAGGAACAGCAGCGGGAACGCGACCACCAGCAGGTTGATCTGGGCCACCTTGCGGTCCAGCACGACCGCGTCGCCGCCGCGCAGCCGCAGGTAGCAGCCGCCGGCCGCGGCCAGCAGCAGCAGTTCCCACGGGACGGCGGCCAGCCACGAGCGGCGGGCGCCGACCGGCCGCTCGGTGGCCGCCCGGCTGCGCTGCCCGGCCACCAGCGCCAGCAGCGCCAGCCCGCCGGCGAGCGCGACCGCCGCGGTGAGCAGCGCCTGCCCGGGCGCCGCGTGATCCAGATGCGGGTTGGGGCCGAGTGCCTGCACCAGCCAGCGGGCCAGCTGCCAGCCGATCAGCGTCCCGACCACGGCCGGCAGCAGCAGTTCCAGCACCGCCTTGATCGCCAGCGCCAGCGGCGACACGCCGCGCGAGGACAGCAGCCGTACCTCCCGCCCGCGCCGGTCGGCCCAGAAGCTGCCCGCCGCGCCGACCAGCAGCAGCGCCAGGATCGTGCCGCCCAGGGCGATCGGCACCACCGGCCCGCGCAGCCCGTTGCGGACCAGCGCGGTCTGCTGGGCGAAGACCGGCATCTGACCCGAGCCGCTGTTCTGCGCGCCGAGGTCGCGCGGCACCGGCTGGCCGAACCGGCGGTACGCGTCCGCCTGCCGGGCCGCCACGTCCCGCGCGGCCGACAGGGTCAGCCCGTCGGTGCCGATCGGCGCGGTCCAGTAGTGCGTCGCGGACACCGTGGTCGCCTGCTGGATCGCGGCGAAGGTCCGCTGGTCGGTGACGATCAGCAGGGCCGGTGGCGGCGGGTCGGCGCTGCCCGGGTTCTGGAACAGCGTGCTGTACGAGCACCAGTACGGCGTGGTCGGTTCCTGCCACAGGTCCTGGTAGATGCCGGCGACCGGGACGGTGGTCAGCGGCAGCGCGGTGTTGTTCTGGCCGAACGCGAGCGGGATCCGCTGCCCCGGCTTGGCCTGCAGCTTCTGCGCGTAGGTGGCCGGCAGCCAGACCCCGCTGGCCGCGCCGCGCTTGATCGGCTTGATGTTGTCGACCGCGCCGTCCTGGAAGAACAGCCGGGCCGAGTGCGCGTCCGCGCCGGTGGGTGGCGGCCCGGCCCGCAGCGCCCCCTCGTTGATCGCCGTGTGGTACGGCGCGGAGAACCCCTCGGCGGTCAGCGCGCCGCGGGCCCGCTGGTCCAGCCCGGCCAGATCGGGCTCGTTCGGCAGCCGCTCCGGGCCCAGTTCGGTGTTCTCGACCGGATCCATGCTGGTGATCGGCCCGACCTGGACGCTGGGGTAGCCGGCGTTCGGGCAGTCGGCGGCGATGGTCCGGCGCAGCGACTCGGACGCGGCCGAGGAGAGGAACAGGGCCGCCGACGAGCTGGCACAGGCCAGGATGATCGTCGCGGCGAGCACGGCGAAGATGACCGCCGGCTCGCCGAGGGCCAGCAGCGGCGCCCGGGTCCACGGCGGCAGCAGCAGCGTGCCGGACCGCGGCCGCCGCGGTGGCGCCGTCGACCCGGCACCGGGCGGCGGGTCGGCTGACCCACCGCCCGGCCGGGTCGTCGTCTCCCGCACCTCGGTCCGGGGCCGCTCGGCGATCAGCTCGCGCATGGCCTGACGCTAGGTGACGACCAGGACCGGTGCCCGAGAATTGACCGAATCGTGAGCTAGCCGCGTCCCGATGGAAACGGGACTACCAGGCGTAATCCTCCGGCGCGGGCTGGTGCCCCGGGAAGATCTCGTCCAGCCGGGCCAGCGCCTTCTCGTCCAGGGTGAGCGAGAGCGCCCGCAGCGAACCGTCCAGCTGCGCCAGCGTGCGCGGGCCGATGATCGGCGCGGTCACCGCCGGCTGGGCCAGCAGCCAGGCGATGCCGACGTCGGCCGGCTCCTCGCCCAGCTCCGCGCAGAAGTCCTCGTACGCGCCGAGGGCGTCGCGGTGCCGGTCGAGCGTCTCGGCCGACCGCTCCGAGTTGCGCCGGTGGCCGTCCCGCTCCTTGCGCAGCACGCCGCCGAGCAGCCCGCTGGCCAGCGGGCTCCACGGGATGACGCCGAGGCCGTAGTGCTGGGCGGCCGGCAGCACCTCCAGTTCGACCTGCCGGGTCAGCAGGTTGTAGATGGACTGCTCGGCGACCAGCCCGACGAAGTTGCGCTTCTCCGCCGCCGCCTGGGCCTGGGCGAGGTGCCAGCCGGCGAAGTTGGACGAGCCGACGTAGAGGATCTTGCCCTGGCTGACCAGGGTCTCCATCGCCTGCCAGATCTCCTCCCACGGAGTGGCCCGGTCGACGTGGTGCATCTGGTACAGGTCGATGTAGTCGGTCTGCAGCCGGCGCAGCGAGGCGTCGCAGGCCCGCCGGATGTTCAGCGCGGACAGCTTGCCGTCGTTCGGCCAGTCGCCCATGTCGCCGTAGAGCTTGGTGGCCAGCACGGTCTTCTCGCGCCGGTCGCCGCCCTGGGCGAACCAGCGGCCGATGATCTGCTCGGTGAGACCCTTGCCCTTGTCCCAGCCGTAGACATTGGCGGTGTCGAAGAAGTTGATGCCGTGCTCGTGCGCCCGGTCCATGATCACGTGTGCGTCTGATTCCACCGTGATCGGTCCGAAGTTCATCGTGCCGAGGCAGAGCCGGGAGACCCGCAGGCCGGTCCGGCCCAGTTGCGTGTAATCCATGCCGCTAACCCTTTCACGCCTCGCGGCACGGCGCGCTTTCGCTCCTAGTGAACAGGTCGCTCCTAGTGAACGGGGTCGGGGGTGCCCTCGCGCAGTTCGCCGTCGTGCATGGTGAGGATGCGGTCGGCGTAGCCCCAGGTTTCCGGGTTGTGGGTGGCGATCAGGCAGCTCGAGCCGGTGCGCAGCAGGCTGCGGAACTCGGTGAACAGCACCTCGGTCCAGCCGGCGTCCTGGTGCGCGGTGGGCTCGTCGGCCAGCAGCAGCGCCGGCCGCAGCAGCAGCGCCCGGGCCGCGCAGCAGCGCTGCTGCTCGCCGAGTGAGCACTGGCGCGGGTACCGGTCGGCCAGGTGCTCGACGCCGAACGCGGTCATCAGCTCGTGCGCCCGCGGCGTCTCGGCGGCCAGCCGGCGGGTCAGCCGGGCCGGCAGCAGCACGTTCTCGGCGACGGTCAGGTCTTCCAGCAGGCCCAGCGCCTGCGGCATGAGCGCCAGCTCGGCCCAGCCGAGCGTGGCGGCCGCCCGGCCGGCCAGCGCGGCGGTCCACTGCAGGCCGCCGTGGTCGGGCTGCTCCCAGCCGCAGAGCACGTTCAGCAGCGTGCTCTTGCCCGAGCCGGACGGCCCGACCAGCGCGACCAGTTCGCCCGGGTGCAGATCCAGGTTGACCTCGCGCAGCGCGTGCACCTGCTCGTCGCCGCGCCGGTACGACTTGGACAGCTCGCGGCCGCGCACCACCCCGCTGAACGGCGCTACCACTGTGTCTCCCGGTTCGCTCCGGTCGGCCGCACAGCCGACGCCTTCCCTCCGCATCCCGGCAGCTTCGCTGGCGGGACGCTGCGGTCCAGGCGCCGCCGCGGCCGACCTGCGCTCACTGTGTCTCCCGGTTCGCTCCGGTCGGCCGCGGCCTCCCTGCGCTCACCACGACTCCACCACCCGTCCGTGCTCGAGCCGGAGCAGGTGGTCGGCGGATTCGACCACCCGCGGGTCGTGCGAGGAGAGCAGGAACGCCACGCCCTCGTCCCGCAGGTCGTGCACCGCCTGCAGCACCCGGTCGGCGGACGCCGAGTCGAGCTCCGCGGTCGGCTCGTCGGCGACCACGATCGCCGGCCGGCCCATCACCGCGCAGGCGAACGCCAGCCGCTGCTGCTCGCCGCCGGACAGCTGCACCGGCAGGTGGCTGGCCCGGGGGCTGAGCCCGAGGACGTTGAGCAGCCGGTCGATCTCGACCGGGTCGGCCGGCTGGCCGCGCAGCTTCGCGGCCAGCTTGAGCTGCGCGGTGGCGTCCAGGTACTCGATCAGGTTGTCCACCGGGTTCTGGAACACGTAGCCGACCGAGGTGCGGCGCAGCGCCCGGCGCCGGCGGGTGCCGAGCGCGCTGACCTCGTGCCCGCCGATCCGGACCGAGCCGCTGCTCGGCCGGTCCACGCAGGCCAGGATCCGCAGCAGCGAGGACTTCCCGGAGCCGGATGGCCCGACGATGGTGGACACCCGGCTGGCCGGGAACTCTTTGTCCACATTGATCAGTGCCTCGATCTGCTTGTCCCCGATCACGTACGTCTTGTGCACGTCGCGGCAGACCGCGGCCGGCTCGGCCAGCCCGAGGCCGGTCGAGCTGCCGAAGCCGTCCGACCCGCCCAGCGGGCCGGCGGTCCAGTCGAAGTCGTCAGGATCCAAGGCGAAGCACCTCCGCGACATTGGTTCGGTCAGCCGCCCGCTGAGCGTATGCCGCGGCCAGCACGGTGATCACGGCAACGGCGATGCCGGCGGTAACGATTGCGGCACCGGGGACGGTGAGCAGCGGGGCCGGCGGCCGGACCCGGTCCACGTCCAGCCGGCCGTAGACGAGCAGGATCGCGGCCCAGGCCAGGCCGGTGCCGGCGGCGTACGCGGTGACCAGCAGCATGCCCAGTTCGGCGACCAGCGAGCGCAGGTGGGTGCCCCGGGTCAGGCCCATCCGCCGGCCGAGGGCGTACGCGGCGACCCGGTCGCGCTGTCTGGTCTCCAGGTAGAGCAGCAGGCCGCCGGCGGCGACCAGCCCGACCAGCGCGGCCAGCGCGCTGAGGTAGTCGAACGTCCACGAGATGCCGAGGAAGTTCGCCGCGTCGAAGACGGTCGCCACCGTCTGCACGTCGTACAGCCGGGCCCGCTGGGCGACCAGCGCGGCCTGGGCGGCCTGCCCGTCGCCCCGGGTCCACAGCTCCTGCACGGTGCCGGCGTGCGGGTCGACCGGGCCCAGCAGGCGGCGGTCGACGATCAGCAGCGGGTACGGCAACTGCCGCCCGGGGAACAGGCGCGGCACCGCGGTCACGGCGAGCCGCGCCCGGGTGCTGCCGAGGCCCACCGTGAGCTGTTCGCCGGCGCGGGCCGGCGGGTCGGCGTCGCGGGCCACGTACAGCGCCGGCACCCGGCCGTCCGGCCCCGGCCGGCGGATCGCGTCGAGCAGCACGGCCAGCGGTCGATCGGCGTACCGGCGGTCCCAGTACGCGGTCGCGGCGAACGTGTCCGGGTCGATCGCGAGCACGGTGGCCCGCTGGCCGTTCAGGTCGGCGTACAGGTACCGGGTGAGCAGCGTGCCGGCCCGGTCAACCGCCGGGGTGCGGACGACCGGGTCGAGGGTCTGTACCGACACGTCGCCGCCGATGAACAGGCGTGCCTTGGCGTCCAGCGTGATCTGCGAGGTGCGGGTGAGCCCGGTGGCGTACACGCTGATCGCGACCGGGATGGTGGCTGCCGTCAGCAGGATCACCGCGACCAGCCGGCTGGCGGCGATCCGCCGGCCGGCGAGGTACCAGGCCGGCCAGCGCCGGCCCAGCCGGCGCGCGGCCGCGGCCAGCAGCGGCACCAGCAGCCGCACCCCGAGCAGCGCCGCGCCGGCCATGAACAGCAGCGGGAACGTCACGACCAGCAAGTTCACCTGGGCGACGCGGCGGGACACCAGCACCGCCTCGCGGTGCCGCAGCGCCAGGTAGCACCCACCGGCCGCGGCCAGCAGAACGACCTCCCAGGGCACCCCGGCCAGCCGGGACCGGCGGGAACCGACCGGTTTCTCGGTCGCCGACCGGCTGCGCAGGCCGGCGACCACGCCGAGCAGCGCCAGCCCGGCGAGCAGCGCCAGCCCGGCGGTGAGCAGCGCCTGCCGGGGTGCCGCCGCGTCCAGGTACCGGCTCGGGCCAAGCGCCTTGACCAGCCGGCGGGCCAGCAGCCAGCCGAGCACGGTGCCGATCACCGCGGGCACGGTCAGTTCGAGCAGCGCCTTGCCGGCCAGCCCGGCCGGGCCGACGCCGCGCGCGGACAGCAGCCGCACCTCCCCGATCCGCCGGTCCGTCCAGTACGACCCGGCGGCGCCGATCAGCAGCAGCGCCAGCAGCGTGCCGCCGAGCGCGATCGGCACCACCGGCCCGCGCAGCCCGTCCCGGATCAGCGTCGCCTGCCGGGCGAACACCGGCAGTTGCCCGGTGCCGCTGAGCTGGGAGCGCAGGTCCCCGCGCGGGCTGCTGCCGAACAACTCGTACGCCACCGCCTGCCGCCGGTTCAGGTCGGCCGCGCTGGCCAGCGTGAGCCGGGTCGGGTCGACCTGCGACACCCAGTACTCGGTCATCCCGTACGGCTGGACCCGCTGCAGCGCGTTCACCACGTCCAGGTCGGTCGCCAGCACCAGCGGCCGGGGCGGCAGCCGGGAGCCGGGGTCGAACAGCAGCGGCGAGTAGGCGCACCAGTCCGGCCGGAGCGTGCTGCGGGTCAGGTCCTGGTACACGCCGGCCACCGGCACGGTCGGGACCCGCCGGCCGACCGTGATCGGGTCGCCGGCGCGCAGGCCGAGGTAGCGGGCGACCGTGTCGGGCAGCCACAGGCCGGCGGCCGGGCCGCGGCTGAGCACGGTCACGTGCGCCGGGATGTCGGCGCGGTAGAACACGTTCACGTCGCGGAACGGGCTCGCCCCGGCGGTCGGGTTCGGCCGCCCAATGATCTTGATCGACGACTCCGGCGTGAGCACCTGGTACGGCGCCCGCAGCCCGGCCCGGGTCATCGCGGCGGGGCCGAGCTGGTCGGCGCCCGCTCCGTACGGACCCTCGGTGTAATGCTGGACGGTCGGGTACGTCGCGTCCGGGCAGTCGGTCGCGGCCATCCGGTGCAGCGCCTCCGCGCCGGCCGAGGACAGGAACAGCGCCCCGGACGAACTCGCGCAGGCCAGGATCGCCGCCGCGGCGAGCACGGCCAGGACCACCGCCGGCGCCCGGAACGCCAGCAGCGGCGCCCGGGTCCACGGCGGCAGCAACCAGACCGCCCCGCCGGCCCGCGGCCGCGGCCCGGAGCCGCGGCCCGGGGCGTCCGGCCGGCGCGGTGGGGCGGCCGCCGGCAGCGGCTCCCCGGCGGCCGGGTCATATGTCCGCGGCGCACCCCGTTCCGGCCATGACGTCCGCATGGCTGTCGACAGTAGGCGACCGGATCTCGCTCCGAGTCCGTCGTTGCCGGATCGTGAGTTAGCCGCGCGTCCGGTTGTCCGGTACAACGGCACGCGTGCCTGACCTGCTGCTCGGCCCGATCCTCCGGCACGTGGACGAGACGTCGGCCACGGTCTGGGTGGAGACCGACCAGCCATGCACGGTCGAGGTGCTCGGGTGCGCCGAGCGCACCTGGTGCGTGGCCGGGCACCACTACGCGCTGGTGCTGGTCACTGGTCTGCCGCCGGGCGCCAGCACGCCGTACCAGGTGCACCTGGACCGGGTCCGGGCGTGGCCGGACGACGACTCCCGGTTCCCGCCGAGCCGGATCCGCACCCTCGAGCCGGGCCGGACGATGCGGCTGCTCTTCGGCTCCTGCCGCTACGCCTCGCCGCGCGGCGAGGCCACCAGCGGCAAGTTCGGGGTGGACGCGCTGGACGCGTTCGCCGAGCGGATGGCCCGCGCCCCCGGCGACGCCTGGCCGGACGCGCTGCTGCTGCTCGGTGACCAGGTGTACGCGGACGAGACCTCGCCGCGCACGGCCGCCCGGATCAGACGGCGCCGGGACGTGTCCCGGTCGCCGGGCACCCAGGTGGCGAACTTCGAGGAGTACACGACGCTCTACCAGGAGTCGTGGACCGACCCGCAGGTGCGCTGGCTGCTGTCCAACCTGCCCAGTTCGATGATCTTCGACGACCACGACGTGCACGACGACTGGAACACCTCGGCCGCCTGGCGGGACGAGATGGGCCGGACCGGCTGGTGGCCCGAGCGGATCGTCGGCGGGCTCATCTCGTACTGGGTCTACCAGCACCTGGGCAACCTGCACCCGGACGCGCTGGCCGCCGACGAGCTGTACCAGCGGGTCCGGGCGGCCACCGACGGCGAGCCGCTGCTGCGCGAGTTCGCGGTCGCCGCCGACCGGGAGGCCGACGGCGCGAAGGGCGCGCAGTGGAGCTACCGGCGCGACTTCGGCCGGGTCCGGCTGCTGGTGATCGACAGCCGGTGCGGCCGGATCCTGGTCGAGGGCGGCCGGTCGATGGTCAGCAAGGCCGAATTCGAGTGGATCGAGTCGCAGACCGACGGTGACTACGACCACCTGCTGATCGGCACCTCGCTGCCCTGGCTGCTGCCGCGCGCGGTGCACGACGTCGAATCCTGGGACGAGGCGCTGTGCGAGCCGGCCCGGCGGCGCTGGGTGCGGCGCTTCGGCGAGTGGCTGCGCCGGTACGCCGACCTGGAGCACTGGGCCGCGTTCCGGCAGTCGTTCGACCGGCTCGCCGCGATGCTGGCCCGGGTCGGCCGGGGCGAGCACGGCCACCGTCCACCCGCGACGGTCGCGGTGCTGTCCGGCGACGTGCACCATGCTTACGTGGCCGAGGCGCACTACCCGCAGCCGGTCCAGAGCCGGATCTACCAGCTGGTCTGTTCACCGATCCACCAGGGTGTGCCGGCCTCGATGCGGCACGGTTTCCGGATCGGCTGGAGCCGGCCGGCCGAATGGCTGGTCCGCCGGCTCGGCCGGCGGATCGGTGTGCCGCCGCTGCCGCTGCGCTGGAACCCGGCCGCCGGGCCGTTCTTCGGCAACCAGTTGGCCACGCTGACCATCGCCGGCCGGCGGTCGCACCTGCTGGTGGAACGCGCCGAGACGGTCGGCTCCGGGGATGTCGGCATGATCACCACCATCGATGTCGACCTCAGCTGACCCTGGGCCGCTGCCGGCGCGGGCGGCGGCGGTGCTGGATCCGGCGGATCCGCGGGTGGCTGACTTCCGCGACCTGACCCGGGCCGACCGGCGGCCGGACCGGCCGGGCGGCCGCGGGCTGGTGCTGGCCGAGGGGGTGCCGGTGGTGCGCCGGCTGCTCGACTCGCCCTACCCGATGCGGGCGGTGCTCGGGGTGCCGGCCCGGGTGCGCGACCTGGCCGCCGATCTGTCCGCTGTGGACGCTCCGGTCTACCTGGTGGATTCCGAACTGCTGGCCGAGGTGGTCGGCTTCCACCTGAACCGGGGCGTGCTCGCCTCCGCCGACCGGGCCCCGCAGCCGGCGCTGGCGCACCTGCTCGGCGGCGCCCGCCGGCTGGCCGTGCTGGAGGGCGTGAACGACCACGAGAACCTGGGCGCGCTGTTCCGCAACGCGGCCGCGCTCGGCGTGGACGCGGTGCTGCTCGGCGATCGGTGTGCCGACCCGCTGTACCGGCGCAGCGTCCGGGTCTCGATGGGACACGTGCTGCGCGTCCCGTTCGTCGTGCTGCGACCCTGGCCGGACGGGCTCGAGCTGCTGCGCGCCGCCGGCTTCACGGTGCTGGCGCTCAGCCCGAAGCGGCCCTCGGTGCCGCTGGGCGACCTCGACCCGGCCGGGCTGCCGCGTACCGCGCTGCTGCTCGGCGCCGAGGGCCCCGGCCTCACCGACGCCGCGCTGGCCGCCGCCGACCTGCGGGTCCGGATCCCGATGGCGCCCGGGGTCGACTCGCTCAACGTCGCCACCGCCGCCGCGCTGGCCTTCCACCACCTGCGCGGCGCCGGCCCGGACACCGGCTAGACCAGGCTGTCGCGCCAGGCCTGGTGCAGGGTGGCGAAGTGGCCATCGGCGTCGATCAGGTCGGTCGGCGAGCCGTCCTCGACGATCCGGCCGGCGTCCATCACCAGTACCCGGTCGGCGATCTCCACTGTGGACAGTCGGTGCGCGATGATCAGCGCGGTCCGGTCGGCCAGGATGGTGCGCAGCGCCCGCTGCACCAGCCGCTCGCTCGGCACGTCCAGCGAGGACGTCGCCTCGTCCAGGATCAGCACCGCCGGGTCGGCGAGGAACGCCCGGGCGAACGCGACCAGCTGGCGCTGCCCGGCGGACAGCCGCCCGCCGCGCTTGCGCACGTCGGTGTCGTAGCCGTCCGGCAGGGCCGAGATGAACTCGTGCGCGCCGATGGCCCGGGCCGCCGCCTCGATCTCGGCCCGGCTGGCGTCCGGCCGACCGAACGCGATGTTGTCCGCCACCGAGCCGGTGAACAGGAAGTTCTCCTGCGTCACCATCACCACGGCGGCCCGCAGGTCCACTTCGGACAGCTCGCGCAGGTCCACCCCGTCCAGCCGGACGGCGCCGGCGCGCGGGTCGTAGAACCGGGCCAGCAGCCGGGCCACCGTGGACTTGCCCGGCCCCGGTGGCGCCGACCAGCGCGACCGTCTGGCCGGCCGGGACGCGCAGCGCGAAGTCCGGCAGCACGACCGTGTCCCGGTAGCCGAACTCGATCCGGTCGAAGCCGATCTCGCCGCGGGCCCGGCCGGCCGGCAGCCGAACCGGGTCGGCCGGCTCCGGCACCGACGGCTGCTCCTCCAGCACCCCGGACAGCTTCTCCAGCGCGGCCGTGGCCGACTGGAACGAGTTGTAGAACATCGCGATGTCCTGCATCGGGTCGAAGAACCGCACGCAGGTACAGCAGGAACGAGGTGAGCACGCCGATCCGCAGGTCGCCGTCCAGCACCCGGTAGCCGCCGACCAGCAGCACCGCCGCGGTGGCCGTCTTGCCGAGCAGGTTCACCCCCGGCACGAACAGCGCGATCAGCCGGAACGAGCGGGCGTTCGCGCGCCGGTAGTCCTCGTTGAGCTTGCCGAAGATCGCCTCGTTGCGCGGCTCCCGGCGGAACGCCTGCACCGCGCGGATCCCGCCGAGCGACTCGACGAACTGCACGATCAGCGTCGGACGACCGTCTGCCGGGTGCGCCGGTAGGCGTCGAACGACCGGGTGCGGAACCACCGGGCCAGCAGCCAGAGCGGCGGGAACGTGGCCAGCGTGACCAGCGCCAGCGGCAGGTCCAGCAGCATCAGGATCACACCGACCGAGAGCACCGAGAGCAGCGCGGTGACCAGCCCGTCCAGGCCCTCGTCGAGCAGCTCGTCGAGCGCGTCCAGGTCGGAGGTGAGCCGGGCCGATCGTCCGGCCCGAGGTGTACCGCTCGTGGAAGGCCAGCGAGCAGCCGCTGGAAGTGGTCGAACAGCCGGCGGCGCAGGTCGAGCAGCACGTCCTGGCCGATCCGGCCGAGCCGGAGCAGGAACGCCGTGCGGAGCAGCGCGTCCAGCACCGCGCAGCCGATCAGGGCCGCCAGGATGGTCAGCAGCGGGCCGGCGTCGCCGCGGCGCAGCGCCGGGATGCCCCGGTCGATGCCGACGCCGACCAGCCAGGGCGCGGCCATCACCGCCGCGTTCTCGGCCACGATGATGACCACCGCGACGAGCAGTGCGCGCCGGTGCGGCCGCAGCAGTCGAGCCGAGCAGCCGCCGGCTGCGGGCCCGCAGCAGGATGCCGACCCGGTCCGGCAGTTCTTCGGTCTCCTCCGCCGCGACGCCGCGCCAGTCCACAGTGGATGGTGCGGTCACCGGTGCACCTCCTCGAGTGCGCTGGCCAGTTCGGATTCGCTGGCCAGCAGGTCGCGGTACGCCGGCACGCTGGCCAGCAGTTCGGAATGGGTGCCGATCGCGCTGATCCGGCCGTCGGTCAGCAGCGCCACCCGGTCGGCGATCAGCACGGTGGACGGCCGGTGCGCGACGACCAGCGCGGTGCTGCCGGCCAGCACCCGGCGCAGCGCCTCCTCGACCAGCGCCTCGGTGTGCACGTCCAGCGCGGACAGCGGGTCGTCCAGCACCAGCACCCGCGGCCGGCCGAGCACCGCGCGGGCCAGCGCGAGGCGCTGCCGCTGCCCGCCGGACAGGGTCAGCCCCTGCTCGCCGATCCGGGTCTCCAGCCCCCACGGCAGGTCGTGCACGAAGTCGGCCTGGGCCACCCGGATCGCCTCGGCCACGTCCGCATCGGTCGCGTCCGGGCGGCCCAGCGTCAGGTTCTCCCGGACGCTGGCGGAGAACAGCGTCGGATCCTCGAATGCGGTGGCCACGATCTCGCGCAGGTCGGCCAGCGGGATGTCGCGCACGTCGGTGCCGTCCAGCGTGACCCGGCCGGCGGTGACGTCGTACAGCCGGGGGACCAGCGTGGTCAGCGTGGTCTTGCCCGACCCGGTGGCGCCGACCAGCGCCACCGTCTCGCCCGGCGCGATGGTCAGCCAGACGTCCCGCAGCACCGGCGCGGCCGCGCCGGGATACTGGAAGCCGACCCCCTCGAACCGCAGCCAACCATCCACATGCGACGGTGTGGTGGCGCCTTCCCGGTCCACAATGGACGGCTCGGTGTCCAGCACCTCGTAGATCCGGGCGGCCGCGGTGTCCGCCTCCTGCACCTGGGCCAGCAGCCAGCCGAGCGACTCGATCGGCCAGGCCAGCATCAGGAACAGCGAGACGAACGCGACCAGGCTGCCCAGGGTGAGCGCGCCGTGCGCGACCGCGTAGCCGCCGATCAGCACGATCAGGCTGAGCACCAGCTGCGGGTGGGTCTCGATGACCACCAGGAACAGCACCAGGATCCGGATCTTCCGCAGCTCGGCGCCACGCAACCGCTGCGCGCCGGCCAGGAACTGGCTCAGCGCCAGCTTCCGCCGGCCGAACGCCTTGATCGTCCGGATCCCGCCGGCCGCCTCCTCGGCCACCGTGGTCAGCTCGCCGTTCAGCTCCTGAGCCTGCCGGGACGCCACCCGGTAGCGCTGTTCGAACCGCAGCGAGCCCCAGGTCAGCGGCAGCCCGGTCAGCAGCACCAGCAGCCCCAGCGGCCAGTACGTGATCAGCAGCAGCACCACCACCACGCAGAACGTGGTGAGGTTGACCACCAGGAAGACCAGCGCGAAGCCGAGGAACCGGCGGATCGTGCCCATGTCGCTGGTCGCCCGGGACAGCAGCTGGCCGGACTGCCACCGGTCGTGGAAGGACACCGGCAGCCGCTGCAGATGCCGGTAGAGCGCGTCCCGCAGGTCGGTCTCGATGCCCAGCGCGGACCGGGTCATCACCCACCGGCGGGTCAGGATCATCGCCGACTCGGCCACCCCGAGGGCCAGCACCAGCACCGCCAGCGGCAGCAGCGCACCGCGGTCACCGGCCCGCAACGGCCCGTCGATGATGTGCCGGGTGACCAGCGGCACCACCACCGGGGCGAGCTGGGAGAGCAGCGCGGCGGCGATCATCACCACCATCCGCCCCGCATACGGCCGGACAAACGGGCGCAGCCGCCACAAGTTCGCCGCGCCGAGCACACCATGAGACGACCGGCCGCCGGCCGCACCGTGGGGTTCGCGGGGCTCGGCCCCGCGGCCAGCATGACGACGAGTAAGTCGGCGAGCGCCCTTCGCGAGCAGGGTCGTCCGAACTCGTTCGTGGGAGCGTCGCTGGGCAGACTGGTGCCGTTGTCGAGTACCCACGACGACCGAGGCTAACGCGGGTCGGGGATTGTCTCATCCGAATTACGCCCGGGATGCGCGGGGTGCGCGGCCGCTGGTTGAGCCGGCCTCGCGGTCAGGGCGGGGCGGCCGGCCAGCGGGCCGCGGCCGGCAGGATGACGGCGAGCACCAGCAGCGCCGGGAGCGCGAAACCGAGCGGCGCGGCGGCGTGGTACGGCGGTAGCCAGAGCACCGGCGCCAGCGCGCTGCCGGTGAACCGGAACGCCGACATGATCGACACCGCGCCGCCCCGGTTGCCCGGCGCGGCCGCCAGCCCCAGCGCGTTGGTGGACACGGTGAGCAGCGAGGTGGCCGCGCCGGCCGCCGCCCAGAGCGCCGCCAGCCCGGCCGCGCTGCCGGCCAGCCCGAGCGTGCCGACCAGCGCCGCACTCGCCAGCGTGCCGACCGCGACGCAGCGGCGCGGCCCGGCCCGGTCCACCAGCCGGCCGGACACCGGACCGAGCAGCAGCCCGGCCACCCCGAAGCCGGCCAGCAGGACCCCCCGCCCGGCTGCGCCGGTGCCGAACGCGTCGGTGGCCCGCAGCGAGACCAGGAACGGCAACCCGGCGGTGCCGGCGAACCCGGCGAAGCCCACCGCGGCCACCAGCCCGACCCGCCGGGTCAGCAGCGACCGCCACTGCGGCGCCGCGGCGCCGGGGCGCGGCTCGCCGGCCGGCGGCACCAGCGCCAGCAACGCCGCCGCGAGGGTGATGCCGGCGAACGCCCAGCGCCAGTCCAGCTCCGCGGACAGCCCGCCGACCAGCGGCGCGAACGACTGCCCGGCCGCCTGGCAGCTGGCGAACAGCCCGACCGCGCGGCCCAGCCGGGCCGGCGGCACCGTGTCGGCCAGGCCGGCCAGCAGCAGCGGGGTGGTGAACGCGTTCGCCACCCCCTGGGCGGCCCGGAACACCAGGAACGCGCCCAGCCCGGGGGCCAGCGCGCAGCCCACCGACACCAGCGCGTACCCGACATAGGCCACCCGGACGGTCCGGCGCCGCCCCCAGCGCTCGCCGAGCGTGCCGGAGACGAGCTGCACCGCGGCGAACGGGACCAGATAGACGGTCAGCGAGCTGGTCGCCCCGGCCGTGCTGGTGCCCAGGTCAGCGGCCAGTTCCGGGAGCATCGCGGAGACCACGCCACCGCCGAACGGCCCGAGCAACCCGCCCGCGTACAGCGCCGCGGCGGCGAGGCGGGCGCGCACCCCCGGAGCCTACGGCCGCCGGCCCGCCCGCCCGGCTCGGCTCGGCCCGTCCGGCCCCGCCCGTCCGGCTCGGCCCCGCCCGGCTCGGCCCGCCCCGCCCGCCCCGCCCGCCCGGCCAGCCGGCCGGCCGGCCGGCGGGCCGGAGAGGACTGTCAGCGCAGGACGGGGTCGCTGTCGCGGTGTGGGTCGGGCGCGGTGGACGGGCGCGGGGTGGGCACCTCGGCGCTGGCGACGCCCTGCCGGATCAGCCACTCGGTCAGCGCGCTGGGCGGCAGCGGTGGGCAGATCAACGCGCCCTGGGCCAGGTCGCAGCCGGTCTCGTAGAGGAACTCGGCGGCGATCGCGGCCTGCACGCCCTCCGCGGTCACCCGCAGACCGAGCGAGTGCGCCAGGTCGATCGCGGACCGGACGATCGCCGCATCCCGCTGGCTCTTGGTGATCTCGGCGACCAGGCTGCGGTCGAGCTTGAGCTCGTCCACCGGCAGCGTGCGCAGCAGCGCCAGCGACGAGTGGCCCCGGCCGTAGTCGTCGATCGCGGTGCTGACGCCGAGGGTGCGCAGCCGGTCCACGGCGCGGCGGGCCCGGCGCGGGTCGGCCAGCAGCACATCCTCGGTGATCTCGAAGGTGAGCACGGTCGGGTGCACGCCGCGCTCGTTCAGCAGCCGGGCCACGTCGTACGGCAGCCGGGCGTCCAGCAGCGTGGAGACGCCCAGGTTGACCGCGATCCGCACGCCCAGGCCGCGGTCCCGCCAGGCCCGGGACTGACCCAGCGCCTGGTCCAGCACGCTGACCGTGAGCCGGCGCATCAGCCCGGACTGCTCGGCCAGCGGCAGGAACGCGTCCGGGGTGAGCAGCCCGCGGGTCGGGTGCTGCCAGCGCACCAGCGCCTCGACCGCGACCACGGCGCCGGCCCGCAGCTCCACGATCGGCTGGTAGTGCACGGTCAGCCGGCCGTACTCGATGGCCGCGCGCAGGTCCGCCACCAGGCCGAGGGCCCGGCCGCGCTGCCCGTCCTCGGCCGGGT
Source organism: uncultured Actinomycetota bacterium (assembly GCA_963714145.1). GTDB lineage: Bacteria > Actinomycetota > Actinomycetes > Mycobacteriales > CADCTP01 > JBBWZH01. The sequence continues at coordinate 9,138,718 of OY970235.1, forward strand.
CGTACACCTCGACGCCGGTGTGCGCGGTCTTCGCGTGCTGCAGCGCGGCCTCGGCGCTGCGGACCAGCCCGAGCGGGTCGGTGGCGTGCTCCGGCATCGCCGCGATGCCGACGCTGGCCTCCACCACCAGCGCGACCTCGCCGACCAGGAACGGCCGGTCCATCACGCCGAGCAGCCGGCGGCCCAGGTCGACCACCTGGTCGGCGCCGGCCCGGGCCAGCACCGCGAACGTGTCGCCGGCCATCCGGGCGATCACCTCGTTGCCGCCGATCACCTCGCGCAGCCGCGGCCCGAGCTGGCGCAGCAGCGCGTCCCCGGTGTCGTGCCCGAGCGAGTCGTTGATCTCCTTGAACCGGTCCAGGCCGAGCAGCACCAGGGCGAGCTTCTGCTCCGGCCGGCGGGCCGCGGCCACCTCGGCCAGCCGCAGGTCGAACAGCCGGCGGTTGCCCAGGCCGGTCAGGTAGTCGGTGGCGGCCTGGTGCCGGCTGGCCGCGAGCGCCCGGGTCTCCCGGTAGGCCAACCCGCTGCGCAGCCCGTACAGCAGCAGGCAGCCGCCGGCCAGCAGCACGCCGGGACGGTTGAGGTGCCGCCAGTTGCCGTAGAGCAGCAGGCCGAGCGCGACCGCGGCGGCCAGCATCGGGGCGAGCATGGCGGCCAGGCCGTGCCGGCGCGGGAGGGTCCGCGGCCGGTCCGGCAGCCAGGCGGCGGACGCGATCACGGCCACCCCGAGCGGCTGCAGCGGGACCGCGCCGGTACCCCGGTGCAGCGCGGTCAACGCCAGCTGGGCCAGGTCGGTGCCGGCCAGCAGCAGCCCGCCGGTGGCCAGCGTCAGCCAGCCCGCGGCGGCCCGCCGCCAGGCCGCCGCGAGCGCGCCGGCGAGCAGCCCGATCAGCGCCACGTCGGCGATCGGTCGGGCCAGGTCGGCGATCCGGGCGGCACCGCCGGGCGCGGCCGGGTCCAGCGCCGCGGACAGCGCCAGCGTGCCGGCCAGCGCCGCCGCGCCGAGGCCCGCGACCAGCCCGTCCAGCCAGACCAGGCCGGGCCGGCCGGGCGCCGCGCCGCGCAGCAGTGCCAGCGTGCCGAGCGCCAGCAGCGGGCCGACCGCGAGCAGGGCCAGGTCGGTCGGCCCGGGATAGTCGGGCAGGTCGACGTCGATCAGCCGGCGGGCCACGTCGCCGACCGACCAGGCGGCCACCCCGAGGGTGCCGATCAGCCAGGCCACCCACCCGCGCCGGACCAGCGCCACCCGCAGCAGCATCAGCAGCACCGCGCCGCCGAGCACCCCGGCGCGCAGGCCGTTGTCCAGGGCCGGGTCGCCGCCCGGGGTGTACGCGGCCGCGCCGTACCCGACCGCGGCCGGCACCAGGATGATCTGCAACGCACGCAATGGAGCCAGCCGGCCGGTGCGGGCGATCCGGTCGCCGCCCGGCCGGCGTGGCGGGGGAAGCGGGGCGCTCACCGCACCCGGCAGCGCGCCAGACAGAACATCACGTCGCCGTCCCCCAGTGCTTGAGAAGCGTGGCCGAAGGGACGGCACCAGTGCTGACGCCGTCGGCGATCAGCGTAGCGGAGTGCAAGCAAAGAGTGAGGATCTTGCCGGCCGATATCGCCGCAGTCAGTGCCGCCGGCGGACACCGAGCAGGATGTCGTCCCAGGACGGAACGTGGGCCCGGCGAGCCGGCTCGTCCTCGTCGTCCGGGTCGATGTCACCCGGTTCGGCGAGCCCCGGCAGCGGCAACTCCGCCACTTCGGCCACCGGCCGCTCCGCCGGCTCGGCCGCTGGCCCGCCTGCTGGTCCGGCGCCCGATCCGGCGCCCGATCCGGCTCTTGGCCCGGCGGCCAGGTCGGCTACTGGCCCGGAGCCGGGCGCTGCGGCCTGACCGCCGGTCCGGTCCGGCCGTTGGCCGGGCTTGCTCTGCTGGCCGGGATGGCTCTGCTGACCGGATTGACCGGATTGACCGGGCTGACCGGCACGGCCGGGGTGGCCGGCCTGGCTGGGGTGGCCGGCCTGGCTGGGGTGGCCGGCCTGGCTGGGGTGGCCGGCCTGGCCCAGTTGGCCGCCGGAACGGGTGGGTGTGGCCTGCGCCCGTTGGCCGTTGGCCTGGGCTCGCTGGCGGCCGGCGCGCCGGATCTGCGCGGCGGCCTCGCCGTCCAGTTGGGCAGCCCCGGTGTCGGGCCGGGCGTGCTGGTCGCCGGCCCGGGCTGCCGGCTCGCCCGGATGGGCGCCCTGGTCGCCAATCCCGGTCCCCTGGTCACCGACCCCGGTCCTCCGGTCACCGATCGCGGTCGTCCGGTCACCGACCCCGGTGCCCTGGTCGCCAGGCTCGGCCCGCCGGTCGCCCGGCTCGGCTCGCTGATCGCCGGCCTCGGCCCGCCGGTCGCCCGGCTCGGCCCGCTGGTCGCCGGACTCAGCCCGCCGGTCGCCGGGGCGGGCGCTGCGGTCCTGCGGCTGTGCTCGTTGGGCGTCGGCCCGGGTGCCCCGGTCACCGGGCGGTACCTCCCGGTCGCCGGCCCGCGCCAGCACCGGGCGGGCCGGGATCGCCGGGCGGGCCGGGCGCTGGGTGGTCGGCCCGGGTTCCGGGGCCAGGTTGGAGGCGGCGGCGGCGAGCGGGGTGACCGGGGTGATCGTGCGCAGGTGGAACTCGGCGGCGATCAATTGCTCGGCGGCCGGGTCCTCGGCGTGCAGCACGCGGCGGACCAGGTCGAACGTCCAGCAGGCGGCGTAGTCGCGGACCCCGTGCCAGCGCAGGCAGACCGTCCAGGCGCCGTCCTCGCGGCGCCAGGCGTCCCAGGACAGCGTCGCCGCGTCGGTACCCCGGCCGACCAGCCGCTCGTCCACCAGCTCGGCGAGCGTCTCGGCCGGCGTGCTGCCGCCGCGCCGGACCCGGGTGGCCCGCGCCTGCGCGACCACCCGCTGCCGCTCCTGCAGCACCGGGTAGGCGAACCGGAGCACCCGGTCCAGCGCCATCCCGGCGGACGCGGCGACCTGCTCGGCCGACTCGCCGGCCCGTACCCGGGCCTGGATGTCCCGCGGCCGGAGCGCGCCACCGTCGATCTCCAGCTGGCCGAGCCGGGTCAGATCGCCGCGGCAGGCCGCGCGCAGCCGCTCGTCGATCGGCAGCCGGAACCGCTCCCCGTCGGCGCCCTCGATGACCAGGTAGGCGCCGTCCTCGCTAGGCCCGATTAGCCGCAGCTGCTGCATGCGCACCCCCTGCCGATCACCGTCGCCGCACTTGGCCCTGCCCGTTGACCACCCGACCATACGGGCTGACCTGCGCGAACCCGTGCCCCGACACGCGCAGTAACCGGACCGGGGGAGCGTCATCGGCTCAGATCACCAACTGCCCGGGGCGGGGAGGCCCGTCCAGCCTAGTCAGCCACGGGATCATGAGGTTGCCCCGGTCCTGGCCGACGACGACCGACTGCCCGGCGGCTCCGGACCGTAGGTCGATCACCCGCAGCACGTTGCGGGGAGCCTCGAAGTCCAGCCGCAGGTAGTGGGTGTCGTCGTACCAGGCCAGCACGATCCGGTCGGCGTTCGCCCCGGGCAGGGCGTGGCCGATCAGCTGACCGGTGCGCAGATCCAGCGCGCGCCCGTCGCCGCCGAGCAGGTAGCGGCCGTCCGGCGAGCAGAAGTCGGTTGGTGTTCGGCTGGCCAGCCCCCACCCGCGCGGTAGGGAGTAGGACACCCGCACCTGGCCGGTCCGGTCGACGATCTGGAAGTGCAGGCTGTTGTAGGTCGCCCGGCCGAGCAGGACGAACTCGTCAGCCCGGCAGCCGGCGCCCGGAAAGACATACCCCTCCTGCGGGATCGCCTCACCCCTGTAGATGTGAGGCGGGAGGGCTGGCTATGACAGGCGCTCGACCACGTGGTCGATGCAGGCGGTGAGCGCCTCCACGTCGGCCGGCTCGACCGCCGGGAACATGCCGATCCGCAGCTGGTTGCGGCCCAGCTTCCGGTACGGCTCGGTGTCCACGATGCCGTTCGCGCGCAGCACCTTGGCCAGCGCGGCGGCGTCCACCTCGGCGGCGAAGTCGATCGTGCCCACCACCAGCGAGCGCTGCGCCGGGTCGGCCACGAACGGCTGCGCGTATTCGGACTTCTCCGCCCAGGTGTAGAGCCGGCTGGACGAGTCGGTGGTGCGGCTGACCGCCCAGGCCAGCCCACCGTTGCCGGTCATCCAGTCGATCTGGTCGGCCAGCAGCCAGAGGGTGGCCAGCGCCGGGGTGTTGTAGGTCTGGTCCTTGCTGGAGTTGTCCAGCGCGAGCGTGAGGTCCAGGGACGGCGGGAGCCACCGGCCGGAGCCGGCTATCTCGGCCGCCCGCTGCTGCGCGGCCGGCGAGAACAGGCCCAGCCACAGCCCGCCGTCCGAGCCGAACGACTTCTGCGGGGCGAAGTAGTAGACGTCCGCCTGGCTGACGTCCACCGGCAGGCCACCGGCGCCGGACGTCGCGTCGATCAGCATCAGCGCGCCGTCATCGGCGCCATCGACCCGGCGGACCTCGGTCATCACGCCGGTGGAGGTCTCGTTGTGCGGCCAGGCGTACGCGTCGATGCCGGCTTCGGCGCTGGGCTCGGGCGCGCCGCCCGGGGCGACCGCGCGCACCGACGGGGCGGCCAGGAACGGGGCGCCCCTGGTCACCTCGGCGAACTTGCTGGAGAACTCGCCGAACACCAGGTGCTGCGACCGCTCCCGGACCAACCCGAACGCGGCCGCGTCCCAGAACCCGGTGGAGCCGCCGTTGCCGAGCACCACCGCGTACCCGTCCGGCAGGCTGAACAGCTCACCCAGCCCGTCCCGGACCCGGCGGACCAGGCCGCGCACCGGCGCCTGCCGGTGCGAGGTGCCCAGCAGCGCCGCGCCCGGGCCGGCCAGCGAGGCCAGCGCGGCCGGCCGCACCTTGGACGGCCCGCAGCCGAACCGCCCGTCGGCGGGCTTGAGGTCATCGGGCAGGGCGATCCGCGGCAGCTCGGTCACCCCCCCAGTTTCCCACCCGCCCCCGCGACGATCCCCCGCCCCCCGCCCGGCCCCGCCACCGCAGGTAGCCGCCTCACCACCGCTGGGGCGATCCCGTCAGGCTGGCCGGTGGGCGGTGAGCGCGTCGTCGAGTGCGCGCCGGTGCCGCTGATTGGTCGCGAGGTCGTGGAGCAGGTCGGGGTCGGCGCGGGAGATCAGGGCGGTGATGGCCGCTGCTGCGGCGTCGGGGACGCCGCCGAGGTCCGGGCGGGTGATGAGGTCGAGCAGGGTCTGTTCGACGGTGGTGATCGAGCCCTGGCCGAGTTCGGTGTGGTGGCGTTGGATGTCGAGCCGGGCGACGTCGCGGCGGACGAAGTGGACGGTCGCGCGCCGGTCGGTCAGACTGCAGGGTGCGGCGGTGGCGCTCGGCGGTGGCGATGGCGACGTTGAGGGCGCGCGGAATCGCGCCGTGGACGCGGGCGGCGCTGATGCCCATGAGGGCGCTGTCGGCGATATGGCCACCGGTCCCGGCGATGGCCAGGGCCACCGCTTCCAGTGGTGGCCGCCAGTCGCGGCCGACGCGGTCGTCGGGCACGACGGCGAACAGGCCAGGTGCGAGTCGATGCAGCGCCCCCGCCCGCTCCAGTCGCGCGAACTCGGCGCGCGGGTTGCGGTAGACGTCCGCGGCGTCGACCGGGCGCAGGACACGGCCCCGACGTACGAGCTCAGGCGGAACTCTTGCTGCGACACGCACGGCCGTCACTGTCACCTCCGTAGCCTTGAACCCTACGTTTGTGCCAGTCACGACGCAAGGCGCGGCAGGGTCAAGCGGACAGCTGCCCGGGCCAGATTGCCGTCGAACGACCAGACCGAGCGCACCACCACGCGAACCGTCAGGCTCGGACGGGCACCTTCATGTCGGCGAAGCCCTCGACGGCCTCCGGCTTGCGCGGGCCCTCGCCGACGTACCGGGCGGACGGGCGGATCAGCCGGTTGGCCCGGACCTGCTCCAGGATGTGCGCGCTCCAGCCGGCGGTCCGGGCGCAGGTGAACATCGACGTGAACATGTGCGGCGGTACCTCGGCGAAGTCCAGCACCACGGCCGACCAGAACTCCACGTTCGTCCGAAGTGGACGGTCCGGGTAGCGGCTGGTGAGCTCGTCCAGCGCGGCCTTCTCCAGCGCCTCGGCCACCTCGACCCGGGGTGAGCCGAGCTCCTTCGCGGTGCGCCGGAGCACCCGGGCGCGCGGGTCCTCCGCGCGGTAGACCCGGTGGCCGAAGCCCATCAGCCGCTCGCCGCGGTCCAGCAGGGCCTTCACGTAGCCGACCGGGTCGCCGCTGGTCTCCACGTCGTCCAACATCTTCAGCACCCGGGACGGGGCCCCACCGTGCAGCGGGCCGGACAGCGCGCCGATCGCGGACGAGACGCACGCCGCGACGTCCGCCCCGGTGGAGGCCACGATCCGGGCGGTGAAGGTGGACGCGTTCATGCCGTGCTCGGCGGCGGAGACGAAGTAGGCGTCGACCGCCTGCACATGCTTGGGGTCCGGCTCGCCGCGCCAGCGGATCATGAACCGCTCGACGATGCTGCGCGCCTTGTCGATCTCCCGCTGCGGCACCGCCGGGTGGGCCAGCCCGCGGGCCGACTGTGCCACGAAGGACATCGCGGTGACCGAGATCCGGGCCAGGTCCTCCCGGGCCTGCGCCTCGTCGATGTCGATCAGCTGATCCAGGCCCCAGTACGGCGCCATCATCGCGATCGCGCTCTGCACGTCCACCCGGATGTCGCCGGAATGCACCGGGATCGGGAACGGCTCGGCCGGCGGCAGGCCCGGGTTGAACTTCCCGTCCACGAGCAGGCCCCAGACGTTGCCGAAGGTGATCCGGCCCACCAGGTCTTCGATGTCGACACCGCGGTAGCGCAGCGCGCCGCCCTCCCGGTCCGGCTCGGCGATGTCGGTCTCGAAGGCGACGACACCCTCGAGTCCTGGCTTGAAGTCCTCCGGCATGGGTGTCTCCCAGCGTGGTCGGGCGGTGGTGCCGCACCAGGTTCGTCGTGTGTGCCTCCATCTTGCCGACTCACCCGTAACCCGCGCGACACGCCCCCGCCGGCCATGGGTGAAACTGGTCACCGTGAGCGAAAGCGAGCCCGGCAGTGAGGTAACTTCCGACCCCGTGGTACGGCCTTCAGCAGCGGAAATGCGTCGTGCATACGATCGTGCCGGGCTGTCTGAGTCGGACCTGGCCGGTACCTGGCTGGCGCAGTTCACCGGATGGTTCGCCGAGGCGGTCGACTCCGGTCTGCTGGTCGAACCGAACGCGATGGTCCTCGCCACCGCCACCCTGGACGGCCTGCCCAGCGGGCGCACCGTGCTGCTCAAGGGGTACGACGAGGCCGGCCTGGTCTTCTTCACCAACTACGAGTCGCGCAAGGGCCGCGAACTGGCCGTGAACCCGTTCGCCGCGCTGGTCTTCCCCTGGTACCCGCTGCACCGGCAGGTGATCGTCACCGGTCGGGTGAGCCGGGTCAGCCGGGCCGAGACCGAGGCGTACTTCGCCAGCCGGCCGTTCGACTCCAAGATCGGCGCCTGGGCCAGCCCGCAGTCACAGGTGCTGCCCAGCCGGGCGCCGCTGGAGCAGGCGTTCGGCGACCTGGTCGCCGGCTGGCTCGAGGACGGCGCCGAGATCCCGGCGCCGGACCACTGGGGCGGCCTGCGGGTCGCCCCGGACACCGTCGAGTTCTGGCAGGGCCGCAGCAGCCGGCTGCACGACCGGCTGCGCTACCGCCGCATCCCCGACGCCGACTGGGTGATCGAGCGGTTGGCCCCCTGAGCGCCGCCGCCCCACCAGACCCGCCCGAGGCGGGGCCGCCCGAGGTGGAGCCGCCCGAGGCGGGGCGGGCCGGGGCGGGGCAGGCTGGGGCGGGGCAGGCCGGGGCGGAGCAGGCTGGGGCGGGGCAGGCCGCGGCGGAGTCGCTTGAGCCCGGCCCGTCCGAGGCGGAGCCGGCCGTCCCGGTCGGGGAGCCGGCCGTCCCGGTCGGGGAGCGGCGGGGGTGGGTCGGGCGGGCGCGGCGGCTGGCGATCGACCCGGCGCCGCTGCGGCAGCCGGACTTCCGGCGGTTGTTCATCGGGCAGGGCGTCTCGTTCGTCGGCTACCAGTTGACCGCGGTCGCGGTGCCGGTGCAGGTGTACAGCGTCAGCCGGTCCTCGTTCTGGGTCGGCATGCTGGGCCTGATCGGCCTGGCACCGCTGGTCGTCTTCGGCCTCTGGGGCGGCGCGGTGGCCGACGTGGTGGACCGCCGCAAGCTCCTGCTGACCTCGTCCTACACGGTCTGGGCGGCGACCCTGGCGCTGCTGCTGCAGGCCCTGCTCGGGCTGGACAACCTGGCGCTGATCTTCGGCCTGGTGGTGGTGCAGTCGGCCGGGTTCGCGATCTCCTCACCGACCCGGAACACGATCATCCCGCGGCTGCTGCCGCGCCCGCTGGTGCCGGCCGCCAACACGCTGAACTTCACCATGACCAACGTCGGCACGGTCGCCGGGCCGCTGCTGGCCGGCGTCGTGGTGGCCCGGCCGCACGGGTTCGCGATCGCGTACAGCATCGACGCGGTGCTGTTCACCGTGGCGCTGTACGCGGCGATGCGGCTGCCGGCGCTGCCACCGGTCGCCGGGCCCGGCCGGATCACCCGGCCCGGGCTGGCCTCGGTGCTGGACGGGTTGAAGTTCATCACCACCCGCCCGGTGCTGCTGCTGTCGTTCGCGGTGGACCTCGTGGCGATGGTGTTCGCGATGCCCCGCGCGCTGTTTCCCGAGGTCGCCGCGACCCGGTTCGGCGGCATCTCGGCGGTCGGCTGGCTGTTCGCCTCGATCGCGATCGGCGCCGTGGTCGGTGGGCTGTCGTCCGGCTGGATCGGCCGGGTGCACCGGCAGGGCGTCGCGCTGACCGCCGCGGTCGCCGCCTGGGGGCTCGCCGTCGCCGCCGCGGGCCTGGCCCGCTCGCTCTGGCTGGCCGTCGTGCTGCTCGCCGTCGCCGGCGCCGCCGACCTGGTCTCGGCCGTGTTCCGGCAGACCATCCTGCAGGTCTACGCCCCGGACGAGATGCGCGGCCGGCTGCAGGGCGTCTTCGTCGTGGTGGTCGCCGGCGGCCCCCGCCTCGGTGACCTGCGCGCCGGCGCCACCGCCGCGGTCACCGGCGCCACCGTCTCCTGGGTGGCCGGCGGCATCGCCTGCACCGTCGTCGTCCTGCTCGTCACCGCCCTCGCCCCCGCGCTGCGCACCTACACCACCCGCCCACCCCACCCCACTACCGACTGACCGCCGCGATCAGGCCGTCCAGATCGAATGACGCCCAGCAGGCCGCGCGGAGTTCGTGGCCCTTGCCCTGCCACCCGGCGTTGATGACTTTCAGGCCCTTCTCTTGGATTCTTTCCACGGCCGGTACGAAGTCGGCGTCGCTGCTCAGTAGTACGGCGATTCCTTTTTCGGGCTTGCTGACGTAACGCTGACCGCAACTCGGACACTTGTCCGAGTCGTGACCGCAGTTGCGACAGTGCAGCGTGCGCGGCTGTGGGCGACGCTCGCGCACGGTCACCCGCCAGCTCGGCAGCCGGTTCACAAACACGTCGAGCCAAGTCCGGAGCTTCGCCTCGGCTACCGGATCGACCGACGCATACAGCAGCGTCTCTTCCAATTCCAACGGATCGGACAGCCCAACCGAGGTGAGTAGCTGGGATGCCGCGACTGTCACCGCGCGCGGTAGCACCCGCCAGTCACACGGCAGTCCCGCACGTGAGTTCCAGGAGAGTTGGAAATTCCAGTAGTCGATGAAAAGGCGAGTTCGTCGACCGGAAGATGGAGACGACAAAGTAGGCCCCCGAAGCCTGTGGTGGTGGAAAGAATACGGGGAGCCTTACGGCTCCCCGGCGTTTCAATACGCACACTGGTCATTCGGTGCACGGCGACGCGATGCCGCAACGGTACCGCGCTTTCGGTGATGAATCAACCTGGCATCATCGATCGAAGGATGTGAAGGATGTGTCGTACCCGCCCGGCCCCTCGTGGGTCGGGTTTTCTCGTGTCTGGGCTCGGTCAGGCGAGGGTTTGGGCGGCGGTGCGGAGGTCGGCTACCAGGGCGTTGTAGGCGGCGGCGCGGTCGGCGTCGGGGACGCGCAGGACCGCCGAGGGGTGTGCGGTCGCCATGATCCAGGTGGAGTGGACGGCGGCATCCTCGGCGTCGTCCGGGCTGTGGAACGGCATGATCTGGCCGCGCTGCCTGGTGATCCGGAAGGACGCGCCGAGCAGGGCCCGGGCGGCGGTGGCGCCGAGGGCGATGATCATCTCGGGGGAGACCAGGGTCAGCTCCGCGTCCAGCCAGGGGCGGCACGCGGTGATGTGCTCCGGGCCGGGGGTCTGGTGCAGCCGGCGCTTCGGGGTCGGGGTGAACCGGAAGTGCTTGACCGCGTTCGTCACATAGGTCCGGGTGCGGTCGATGCCGGCCTCGGCGAGCGCCTTGTCCAGCAGTCGGCCGGCCGGGCCGACGAACGGCTCGCCCTGGCGGTCCTCGACGTCGCCGGGCTGCTCGCCGATCAGCACCACCCGGGCGTCCGCCGGCCCGGTGCCGAAGACGGTCTGGCTGGCCGGCTCCCACAGCTCGCAGGCGCGGCAGTCGCGGGCGGCGGCGCGCAGGCCGTCCAGCCCGACCCCGGACGGTGGCGTGGCGACCGGCACGGCCGCGTGGCGGGTGCTCATCATCGTGCAGTGTGTCCCACCGATGGTTGGGCAAACACCGGCGGTCGCTTCACACCAGCGGACCGCCGCGATGGAAAGATGGGCACAACGTCCGGGTAGGTCCGCTGGGCGTCCGGCGAGTCCGGCGAGGAGGAACCCGCGATGACGGCCTGGCCGCCGGCCGAGCGCGCCTACCTGGTGCTGCGCCCGCCGGACGGGCACGCCGAGCTCGCGATCGGTCCGGCGGATGTGCAGATCGCGGACGAGCACAGCCGCCGCCTGCACCCGCGGCCGGGGGCGACCGATGTGCCGCCGGGCGGCCTGCCGGTGACCGCACTGCGGCTGGTCTACGCCACCGGCCCACCGCCCGGCGGGGTCGAGGAGATCCGGGCGATCGAGCTGATCGGGCCGAACGGGCAGGTGCTGGACGGCGTGCACTGGTCCGGGGCGGACGGCCTGGCGGTGGAGCGGGCCTGCGCCACCGCCGGGCTGCCGCTGGAGTGGGCGCCGGCCGACGCCGACCCGGTGCCGCCGCAGCGGGACGTGCTGCTGCGCCGGCCACAGCGCGGCGACCCGCGCTTCCCGGGCGAGTTCGACCCGCGGATGGCGCTCTCGCTGGGCCGCCAGCAGGTCGCCGTGGTCGACGCCGCCGGCGTTCAGACCACCTGGCCGCGCCTGGGTTGCGCCGGGCCCGACGTCCCGGCGGTGGCCCGGCTGCGGGTGCACCAGTACGTCGAAGAGCCCTGGCTCTCGTTCCTCAGCTCCAAGCCGAACAAGATCCACATCCGGCACATAGCGCTGCTCGGGTTGGACGGGCAGGTGCTCTGCCTGCTGGTCTGGTCCGGCGAGCAGCGGGACGCGCTGGACCGGGCCGCCGCCGCGGTCGGGCTGCCGATCGAGTACCGCGCCCAGCCGGCCACAACCGACCTGCTGGCCCGCCAGGGCGTGCCGGTGCTGAAGTCGGCGCAGGACGCGGCGCCGATGCGCTGGCGGATGCGGATCGGCCTGCTCGCCACCCTGCTGCTGGTCGCGGCCGCGGTCGCCGCCGGGGCGTACGTCAGCTTCCGCTGAGCCGCGGCTGCACCGTCAGCTCGGTGACCAGGGCGTCCACCACCGCGGCGATCCGGTCGCCGGCGTCCAGGTCGGATGTGGAGCAGCTGACCAGCACGGTCGCGCCGGCCGCCGGCGCCGGCAGCCAGTACTGCACGATGTCGCAGACCAGGTCCCGGCCGCTGGCGTCCCGCCCGCCCGGGCCGAGCAGCCGCAGCCGGACCGCCGCCCCGGCCGGCAGGTCGACCAGCTCGACCGTGCGCGGGCTGGCGTCGTCCGGGCTGGGCAGCATCAGCAGGCCGAGCAGCCCCTCCGCCTCGTCCCGGGCCGACTCGGCCGGCAGCGGCTCGACCAGCTTCACGTCGAGCACGCAGTCCGGCGGGCGGCCGGACGCGGCCGCCCAGCCGATCGCGGCGAGCTGGCTGCCCCGCCGGGCGTAGTGGTTGGCCAGCGTCCGCAGCGTGTCGGCGAACGCCGCGGCGATCGCCGGCCGGTTCAGCGCCGGCTCGGTGGCCTTCAGCTCGGCCCACTGTTCGGCGATCATGGCCGTCCGCTCGGCCGGGTCGAGCGCGAGCTCGTACCAGCCCTGGCGCGGGATCGGCAGGTGCAACCGCAACCCCGGTACCGGCGCCTGGCGGGGGGCGGGGATGCTGGTGGAGCCGAGCGTTCCGGCCGGGCCGGGCTCCTGGGCGGCGGTCACGCGGCCGGCTCCCACTGCCACTGCAGGGTCTCGGCCATCCGGTCGAACAGCTCCTCGAACTCGGCGTGGAAGCCGACGTTCGGGGTGGCGAAGGTGAGCACGAGCATCCGGTCGGTGGCCGGGATCGGCACGAAGTACTGCGTCTCGGCCGCCGCCGCGGTCTCCCCGGTGGTACCGGCCAGCCCGCTGTCGGTGCGCCGGCGCAGCCGGACGGCCGGCCCGGCCGGCAGCTCGACGATCTCGGTCCGCTCCTCGTCCGGGCCGGCGGCGGAGTCGCCCGCCGGCCGGCCGTTCCCGGGCCCGCCGGTACCGCCCGGGCCGGCCGTGCCGTCCAGGCTGCCTGGACTGTCCGTGCCAGCCGGACTGCCCGTGCCAGCCGGGCTGCCCGGGACGGCCGTGCCAGCCGGGCTGCCAGGGGCGGCGGGCGTGCCGTCCGGGCTGCCCGGGGCGGGCGGGCCGGGCGGTGTCGACGAGGCGGGGGTGGGCGGCGGGTCGGGGGTCAGGTCGACCGCGACCGGGCCGTCCGGGCCGTCGCCGGCGATGGCGGCCTCGACCGCACCGGCCAGCTCACCGGCGAGCAGGGTGGCCGACAGCGCGGCCGGATCGGTGACCACGTTGCCGTCCTCGTCCACCGGGGCCGGGCCGATCACCGCCAGCAGCGAGGCGGACAGGGCCGCGCCGTCCACCAGCGTGTCCATCAGCGCGGCGTAGACGGCGCCGTTGTCGGCGGCGTCCCGGGCGGCGCCGCGCAGCAGCGCGGTCAGCTCCCGGCGGGCCTGTACCAGCCGCGGATCATCGGTCGGCCCGAACCGTTGCTCGACCAGCCGGGCGATGGACGCCGTCCGGGTGGTCGGGTTCAGGTCGAGGACGTACCAGTTGGCGGGCGTGAGGATCCGGAAATCCGCCGGCGCCCCCGGGTCGTCAACGGTGCTCATGGACGAACGACGTTACCGGACATTCAGGCGGCGACGGGCAGGGCGACGAGTTGGCTGGTCACCGGAGGGCTGCCGGTGGCCGGCGTGCCGACCGGCAGGCCGGAGGTGAACGCGGCCGGGTTGGTCGGCGCGCTGGCGCCGGCCGACGCCCCACCGTCGCTGAACAGCCCGCGGAGCTTGTTGGCGGTCAGCGCGAACGAGATCGGGCCGATGTCCTTGGCCACGCCCTTGACCCCGCCGAGCGCCGCGAACTCGTCCACCGCGCCGCGCCCGATGGTGGCGACGGTGGCCCGGCCGGCGAGCACCTCCCGGCCGGCCGCGGCGATGTCCTGGTACGCCGGGCCGATGTTGCTGACGATGCTCTTGCCGAACTGGACCAGGCTCTTCGCCTTGGCCGCGACGCCGACGCCCTCGGTCGCCGGCCGGGCCGCCTTGGCCAGCCGGGCGGCCTTGCCGAACGGGATCACCCCGATCGCGTCCATCGCGATGTCGCCCCAGCTGACGTTCCGGCCGGCGGCTTTCAAGGTCAGGTCGACCGCCAGCGAGGCCGCGCTGACCACCAGCGCGGCACCGGCCAGCACCTCGCCGAGCACCGGCACCCAGCACAGCAGCGCGGCGGCCACCCCGAGCACCGCGGCCACCTTGCGCAGCACCGGGGCGATCTTCTCCAGCGCGTCGACGATCTTCTTGCCGATCTTCTTCAGCTTGCCCCAGAACGAGTCGTCGTTCTTCAGGTCGTCGTCGATCGCGTCCCGGATCCGGCCGCCGCAGGTGCTGGCCGCGGCGTCGCGGCTGTCCATCGCGTCGGTCATCATCCGGATCGCGTTGCTGACCGCCTGGTTCGCGTTGCCCAGCTGGCTGGTCGGGTCGCCGCCGGTCCACTGGAACGGGCGGTTCTGCAGCATCGACTGCTGCCGCAGCTGGTTGTACTGGGTGGCGTTGGTCTGCGCGGTCTGCTGCTGGCCCTTCGCCTCCCGGTACGCCAGCAGCGCCCGCTGCGCGCTCTCCTGCGAGTGCTGCAGGTCCGGCGCGTACTTCGCCAGCGCCTCGCCGACCGCGCCGTACCGCTTGACCACCTTGTCCAGCAGCGGGGGGAGCTTGTCTTTGATGTGGGTGAACTCGGTGGCCGCTTCGCCCTTCCAGAACTGCTCGGTGGTGACCGCGCGCAGCCGGTCGGCCTGCGTCTTGAGCGTCGACGCGGTGCCGTTGAGCTGCTGGGCCAGCGCGCCGATCCGGCTGGGGTCGCCGACGATCGGGTTCTTGTCCTGCTCGCAGGCCTCGGCCGCGATGACCCGCTCGAACCAGAACGCCATCAGTCGTCGTCCTCCCCGTCGCCGGGCTCCTCGCTGCCCGCCTGATCCTTCTTCCGCTTGACCGCCCAGGCCGCGACCCCGGCCGCGCCGAGGATGCCGACCGGTGCGGCCATCGCCGCGCTCGGCAGCCGGCTGCCGTGCGCGGCCGCGGCTGCCGCCGGCGCACCGTCGCTGGTCGCGTCGCCGCCCAGGCCGATCGCACCGCCGCCGGTCAGCGCGGCGTTGGCGCTCTGGTCGACCAGGCTGCCGTCGCCGGCCAGGCTGCCCGGGACCGCCCCGGCGTCCAGCGGACCGCCGCCGCCCGATCCGCCGCCGAGGGGAATACCACCGGTGTCGCTGGCCAGCGCCGAACCCGCGCCGGCCAGCGGGTCGCCCGAACCGCTGTCGCTGCCCAGGCCGGCCGAGCCGGTGATCGGGTCATACCCGCTGCCGCCGGCGCCGCTGTCGCCGCTGGTGAACGGGTCGTACGCCGATCCCCCGCTGGACCCGACCGGCCCGGACCCGACCCCCGAGCCGCTCCCGTCCGGGAACGGAGAACCGGTGTCGATGTCGGAACCCGTCGCTGGGAGGGTGGTGATTGGGTTGCTGCCGGAGCCAGGGCTGCCGCCGGACTCCACGCTGTCCGGGATGCTGTCGTTGTCCGAGTCGGTGTCGCGGTAGTCCGGCATGCCGTCGCTGTCGGTGTCGACCGGGCCGCCGGGGATCGGGCCGCCGGTGATCGGGCTGGTGCCCGACCCGGTGCCGCCCCCCGATCCGGTACCGCCCCCCGACCCAGCGGAGCCCGCGCCGGTGCCGCCGGCACCCGTGCCTGTGCCCGTGCCGCCGGGTGTCGCGCCGGGGCCGCCTTCGACGCTGTCCGGGATGCCGTCGCCGTCGGAGTCGGTGTCCCGGTAGTCGGGCATCCCGTCCGAGTCGGTGTCGACCGGCCCGCCCGTCCCGGCGCCGTAACCGGCTCCCGTCCCGGCTCCCGTCCCGGCGCCCGCCCCGCCGCCCGCCGGGCCGCCGCCGCTGCCCGCGCTACCCCCGCCCGCGCTACCGCCACCGGTCCCGGCGCCCGCGCCGCCACCGGTCCCGGCGGACGCGCCGCCGCTGCCGCCGGCCCCGGCTCCCGCCCCGGCGCCCGAGCCGTTGGTCATGTTGTTGTTGCCCTGGTTGCCGGTGAGCTGCTCGGTCAGCTTCCGCTCGGCCTCGGTGATGCTCTGCTCGGTCTGCTCGTAGATCTGCTCGGCACCGTCGGCCGCCGCGGCGACCTTGTCGATGATCCCGGAGATCTCCTTGCGCTTGTCCGACCAGTTCTTGCCGAACTTCTCGATCGCGCTGGCCACGGTCGACGCGCCCAGGTACTCGCCGGCCGCGTGGGTGACACCCTCCACCGCGTCGAAGCCGGCGCGGGCGTTGCGCAACTGGCTCGCCATGTCCTTCAACGCCGGTATGTCGACGATGATCTGACCCATGCAAAGCTCCCGGATTCCGACGCTGCCGCAACTTTAGGGACCAGCCGGCGATATGTCCAGCACGCCCTATATGTCGTAGAGGCGTGCGTCATCCACCGTGCGGGGGATGCCGGGCCTCCTCCTCGGGACGGATCCCCCCTTCCGAACCTGCCGATACGGTCTGCGCGGGGAGGTTCCATGCTTGAGTTCGACCAGGTGAGCAAGCGGTACGGCGAGACCGTCGCGCTACGTTCGCTCAGCTTCGCCGTCCGGCCTGGCCAGATGTTCGGCTTCGTGGGCGCCAACGGGGCGGGCAAGACGACCGCGATGCGGATCGCCCTCGGGGTGCTCGCGGCCGACGCCGGTGAGGTCCGCTGGGCCGGGCAGCCGGTGACGTTCCAGAACCGGCGCCGGTTCGGCTACATGCCGGAGGAGCGCGGGCTGTACCCGAAGATGCGGGTGGCCGAGCAGCTCGGTGTACTTCGCCCGGCTGCACGGGTTGTCCGCGGCCGCCGCGGCCGCCGCCACCGACCGGTGGACCGAGCGGCTCGGCCTGGCCGAGCGGCGTGCCGACCCGGTCGAGAAGCTGTCCCTGGGTAACCAGCAACGGGTTCAGCTCGGCCTGGCGCTGGTGCACGACCCGGACGTGCTGGTGCTGGACGAGCCGTTCTCCGGGCTCGATCCGGTCGGCGTGGACGCGCTGGCCGGCGCGCTGACCGAGAAGTGCCAGGAGGGCGTCCCGGTCGTGTTCTCCAGCCACCAGCTCGATCTGGTGGAGCGGATCTGCGACGCGGTCGGGATCATCAACGCCGGCGCGATGGTGGCCACCGGCACCGTTGCCGGGCTGCGCCGCGATGCCCGCCGGCAGTTGCGGGTGATCGCGCCGCAGGCCCCGGCCGGCTGGGCGGCGCCGCTGTCCGGCGTGCGGGTGCTGTCCGAGCGGGACGGCGAAGTGCTGCTCGAGCTCGGCACCGACCCGGGCGCCGCGGACGATCAGGCCGTGCTGGCCGCGGCCCTGCGCACCGGCCGGGTCGACCACTTCAGCTGGCGCGAGCCGACCCTGACCGAGTTGTTCCGGGAGGCGGTGGCGGCATGACCATCCGTCCCGGCGGTCCCGTCCGCCGCACCCCCCGGCCGCTGCCGCTGCTCACTCCGGAGGCCGCCGCATGACCGTGCAGACCGCGCCGCCGGCTACCGCGGCACCGACCGCGCCGGAGCGGGACACCCCGCATGGCATGGTCCGGCTGGTCGCCCGCCGCGAGATCGTCACCCGGGTCCGGGAGCGCAGCTTCGCGATCTCCACGCTGATCACGGTGCTGATCGTGGTGGCCCTGGTGGTGATCCCGAACCTGAACAACGGGCCGAAGAAGGTCGTCGTTGGCGTGGTCGGCACCTCGGCGACCGGGCTGGACGCCGCCCTGAAACAGAGCGCCGAGCAGGACGGCGCCACCTTCCAGCTACGCCGGTACGCCGACGAGGGGCAGGCCCGGGCCGCGGTGGACAGCGGCGACGTGGGCGCCGTGTTCGTCGACACCGACCGGGTGATCGTGAACGACGAACTGGACGGCACCCTCGGCTCGGTGGTGCAGGCGGCCTACCGGCAGGTGGCCAGCGCGCGGCGGTTGGCCGAGGCCGGCATCGACCCGGCCAAGGTGAGCCAGGCGCTGGCCGTGCCCGCGCTGACCGTCGACTCGTTGACCGGCAGCAGCGATCGGCAGGCCCGGCGCGGTGCCGCGTTCTTCGGCATCGTGCTGCTGTACGCGCAGCTCATCGGCTACTGCCTGTGGGTCGCGCTGGGTGTGGTGGAGGAGAAATCCAGCCGGGTGGTCGAGTTGCTGCTGGCCACGCTGCGGCCGTGGCAGCTGCTCACCGGCAAGATCGTCGGCATCGGCCTGCTCGGGTTGGCCCAGTTCGCCCTGGTCGGCGGGGTCGGGGTGGCCACCGCGCTGATCAGCGGCGCGGTCTCGGTGCCGTCCGGGCTGCTCGGCGTGGTCGGCCAGGTACTGGTCTGGTTCGTGCTCGGGTACGCCTTCTACTCCTGCGCGTACGCGGCCGCCGCGGCGCTGGTGTCCCGCCAGGAGGAGTTGCAGAACATCACCGGGCCGCTGACGATCATGCTGGTCGGCAGCTTCTTCATCGGCGTCTTCGCGCAGAACAACCCGGACGGGTCAGTGGCCCGGGTGGCGTCGCTGATCCCGCCACTGTCGGTGCTCACCATGCCGGTGCGCTGGGCCGCCGGTGAGGCGGCCTGGTGGGAGATCAGCCTGTCCATCGGGCTGATGCTGGTGGCGATCTTCGGCCTGATCCGGTTGGCCGCCTGGGTCTACACGGGCGCCGTGCTGCGCACCGGCGCACGGGTCGGCATCCGGGACGCGCTGACCGCCGGGCGGGGCCGCCGGGACTGATCGGGCAGACCACTCCCGGCCCGTGCCTTCCCACCCGAGGGGCCACAGGGGAGGCTGTGCATCGCCACCCGTCACAGAGAGGTGATGCGAATGAGGTTCCGGACATTACGCACGGTCGCGGTCGCCGGTGTCATGAGCGTCCTCGGGTCGCTCGCGCTGGCCGCCGCCGGCCCGGCCGCCCAGGCCGCGCCGACCGGCCCGACCAGCAGCCCGGGCTCGGGCACCGGCCGGCCGCACAACGAACTGCTCCGTAAGGTGCTCGGCGAGCACGAGGACGAGGATTTCGACCCGCCCAACCTGTCGGCGCTCTGCCAGAGCTTCATCGGCCAGCCCAACCCGTACCGGAACCCGGCGCCGAACGTGAACCAGATCCACGGCGACACGATCGTCCCGATCGGCAGCCAGGCCGGCTGCAGCACCGCGCAGAACGAGACCGCGATCGCGGTCAACCCGGCCAACCCGCGCAACATCGTCGCCGGCAGCAACGACTACCGGCTGTTCAACAGCCGGGAGCAGCGCAACGACAGCACCGGCGTGGCGTACACCAGCTTCGACGGCGGCCGGACCTGGACCAACGTGCTGCTGCCGCACCTGAACTTCCAGACCGGCGCCACCGGCGCGCTGTCCTTCATGGACGCCGCCGGCGACCCGGTGCTCGCGTTCGGGCCGGCGAACACCGTCTACTACGGCAACATCGTGTTCAGCCGGGCCGCGCCGGCCGATGGCGGCACCGAGGGCGCCAGCGGCATCGTGCTCAACGTCTCGCACGACGGCGGGCTGCACTGGGGCGAGCCGGTGATCATCCAGCTGGATGGAGTGGACGCGGCCGGCAACCCGACGCCGACCCGCATCTTCAACGACAAGGTCTGGCTGGCCGCCGACCGGCACAGCGGCCGGGTGTACGTGACCTGGACGATGTTCGCCGACAACCCGGACGGCAGCTTCCTGGAGGCGCCGATCGTGGTCGCCAGCAGCCGCGACTTCGGTCGCACGTTCACCCCGTTCAACCGGATCGACACCACGCTGGCCGACTTCCGGCCCGGCGGCATCACCCCGTTCTCGCAGGGCTCCAACCCACAGGTCGGCCGGGACGGCACCCTCTACGTCGCGTACGAGGGCACCCAGTGCGCCACGCTGGACTGCGACCAGCCGACCGACCGGGACGTCATCGTGGTCGCCACCTCGCGCGACCACGGCGCCACCTTCCGGAAGTCCATCGTGGACACCGACTTCGACTTCCCGCCGAACGAGGACGTCGGGCGGTCCACGCTGACCGGCGAGAACTTCCGGATCAGCAGCTTCCCGATGCTCAGCTACGACCCGGTCTTCGACCAGCTGTACGTGACCTGGGCGGATGACCGGAACGGCCAGTACACCGCGGACGGCGAGTCGATCCGGACGAACGGCGACAACCTGGTCGCCACCTCCCGGGGCGGCGCCCGCTGGTCGCGGTCGGTGGTGGTGGGCACCGCGCAGGACGAGGTGTTCGGCGCCGTGGCCGCGTTCGCCGGCTTCGTCGCGGTCTCCTCCTACACCCGGCACTACGACCCGGCCGGGATCAAGCTCGACTACGCCTACTGGAAGTCGCTCGGGGCCCCCGGTCTCGGCCGGGCCGGTATCCACCGGATCACCACCGAGTCGTCGAATCCGCAGGTGCAGTTCGTCGGCGTGGGCGAGGAGAGCGGCGAGGAACTGCAGGGCGTCTTCATCGGTGACTACACCGGGCTGGCGATCGGCACCGACCTGCGCATCCACCCGAGCTGGACCGACTTCCGCGGCCGGCCCGGCGAGACCTCGCCCAACCAGGACGCCTACACGCAGAGCATCTCGCTCTTGTAGCGCGTACCGGTAGGCACGCAGGGCCGGCGGGGCATCCCCGCCGGCCCTGCTCTTTGTGGCCCGTTCGGATCATTAGAGGTGTGGCGTTTGGCTTTGCGCTGTCTTGACGAAATTAAGGATCAAAATGGGGCGACAGGGACACTCCGCTCTGCCAGCGTGCGATCACCCTAACTCCCACGAGGAGGCGCACTATGCGCAGAGTGATCGTCTCGGTTGCGGCCGTCGCGGCATTAGCTGCCGTCTGGCCCGGAGCCGGCGTCGCATCGGCGGCACCTGCCGGCGGCCAGGCGGGCGCACCACTCGCCGCCCATCCGACCAAGCGGCTGTGCTCGGCCGCGACGCCGGTGGGCGTAATGCACTGCAACGCGGTGGCCCGGACGGACACCGCCGCCAGCACCGGCGTACACCCCAACGCCGTCCCGGCCGGCTACGGCCCGGGCGACCTGCAGAGCGCCTACGCGCTGCCGTCGGCGACCGCCGGCACCGGCGCCACCGTCGCGATCATCGACGCGCAGGACCTGCCGACCGCCGAATCCGACCTGAACACCTACCGTTCCCAGTTCGGCCTGCCGGCCTGCACCACCGCGAACGGCTGCTTCCGCAAGGTGAACCAGAACGGCGCCGCGTCACCGCTGCCGACGGCCGATGCCGGCTGGGGCGGCGAGATCGCCCTGGACATCGACATGGTCAGCGCGGTCTGCCCGAACTGCAAGATCCTGCTGGTCGAGGCCACCTCGCCGACCACCGCCAACCTGGGCACCGCGGTCAACACCGCCGTCTCGCTGGGCGCGAAGTACGTCTCGAACTCCTACGGCGGCAGCGAGTACTCGGCCGAGACCTCGGACAGCAACAACTTCTTCAACCACCCCGGCGTGGCGATCACGGTCAGCTCCGGTGACGACGGCTTCGGCACCGAGTTCCCGGCCTCGTCCCGGTTCGTCACCGCGGTCGGCGGCACCTCACTGGTCCGCAACGCCAGCGCCCGCGGCTGGGGCGAGACGGTCTGGAACGGCGCCGGCAGCGGCTGCTCCGCGTTCGAGGCGAAGCAGGCCTGGCAGACCGACGCCAGTTGCGCCCGGCGCACGGTGGCCGACGTCTCCGCGGTGGCCGACCCGAACACCGGCGTCGCGGTCTACGACACCTTCGGCGAGAGCGGCTGGCTGGTCTTCGGCGGCACCAGCGCGTCCGCGCCGATCATCGCGTCGGTGTACGCGCTGGCCGGCACCCCGACCGGGGGCACCTACCCCGCCTCCTACCCGTACGCGCACACCGCCGCGCTGAACGACGTCACCAGCGGCTCGAACGGCAGCTGCAGCGGCACGTACCTGTGCACCGCCAAGGTCGGCTACGACGGCCCGACCGGGCTGGGCACGCCGAACGGCACCGGCGGGTTCGTCCCGGGCACCGGCGGCGGCGGTGGTGGCGGGTGCACGGCCGGACAGTTGCTGGGCAACCCCGGCTTCGAGTCCGGCACCGCCCCGTGGACGGCGACCGCCGGCGTGATCACCAATGCGGCCGGTGAGACCACCCACGCCGGCACGTTCAAGGCCTGGTTGGACGGCTACGGCAGCACCCACACCGACACGCTCACCCAGACGGTGACGCTGCCGGCCGGTTGCGCGTCGTACACGTTCAGCTTCTTCCTGCACATCGACTCGGCCGAGACGACCACCGCGACCCAGTTCGACAAACTGACGGTGACCGCCAACAGCACCACGCTGGCCACGTTCTCGAACCTGAACAAGGCCACCGGCTACACCCAGCGCAGCTTCTCGCTGTCCGGGTTCGCCGGGCAGACGGTCAGCCTGAAGTTCACCGGCACCGAGGATTCGTCCCTGCAGACCAGCTTCGTGGTCGACGACACCGCGCTGAACGTCGCCTGACCTGCCCGGATCCGAAATGGCGACCGGGTGCGCGGCGCCGATCCGCTCCGGCGGCGCGCACCCCGGGCCCGCCCCGATCACCCGGCCCGCGGGGAACCAGCCCGCGGGCCGGGTGCGTCGCAGCGGCATGCGTCGATTCACGGTGATGTGTGCGGCGGCGGCCGCGGCGGCCGTCCTGACCGGATGCGGTGCCCAGACCGGTGACCAGCCCGGCGGCGGCGCACCCCCGACGAGCAAGCCGGTGCCGTCGGCCTCGACCACCCCGTCCGGGGCGCCGACGGTGACCGAACCGGCCGGCACGCCCAGCGGGCCCACCCTCGAACTGGACGGCACGGCCGCGGCCGGCGTCGAGCCCGGCTGTGTGGTCTTCAGCACCGGGGGCCGGCGTTACCTGCTGGTCGGGGCGAAGGGTACGGTGCCGACCGAGGTGCCGATCAGGGTCCGCGGCGTCGTGCTGACCGGAGTTTTGAGCTACTGCCAGCAGGGCACGCCCCTCAAGGTCCTGGAGATCACCCGCCGCTGACGGAAGCCCGCGGCGGGCCGTACCTGGAGGTGCCGAATGAGCCTGGGGCCGGACGAGTACGAGGGCCTCGGGACGCCCGACCCGGACGAGCCGGTGCTGGACCCGGACGACGAGGCCGAGCGCGACTACACGCCCGAGGCGCTGGACACGATCGACCCGGGCGACCCGGCGTCCGCGGTGGAGAACCTGTACGACACCAGCTGGTCGCCGCCGGACCGGCCGCCCGGCCACAGCGACTTCGGCACCACGCTGGCCGAGGAGCGCGAGGGCGAGTCCCTGGACGAGAAGCTCGCCGAGGAGGAGCCGGACGTCTTCGCCGCTCTGGACCGGGCCGACCGGGCCGACGACGGCGTCAGCGAGCCGGACGGGCCGCGCGCCGCGACCGAGGCGGACACCGACGACCCGGAGACCCTCGCCAGCCTGCGCGCCGACGGTGGCGACACCGACTTCCCCGGCTACGCCGCCGCCGAGGCCGACCCGCGGTCCGGCCGGCTGGTGGCCGACGACGAGGGCGCCCACTCCGACGAGGAGGCCGACCTGGTCGCCCGCGACGTGGGCATCTCCGGCGCCGGCGCCTCGGCCGAGGAGGCCGCCGTGCACATCGTCGACGAGGATCGGATCTGACCGCTCCCACCGACCGCCGGCCGCCGGCAAGCCGCTGACCTGGCGGTTCGCTGGCGGCCGAGGTTGTCTACGGGGGCTTTCCCTCAGTTGGGATCGGGGGTCTCCCGCACCCCCATTTCGGTGGCTTCCCCGATTGGCCAGCCGCCCGGGGTGGACGAGCCTGGTCGGTATGACCAAGCCGTCCGGTGTTCACCAGCTTGTCCACCTGGATCGGGGCACGCCGGCGGAGCCGGCACCGTCCACGGCGCCGCCCCGCGCCGAGCCGGCCGTCCCGGCGGAGCCGGCGGGTGCCGGTGGGCCGGCGGAGCTGGGGACGCCGGCGGGTGCCGATGGGTCGGCGGAGTGGCAGGCGCGGGCGCGGCCGCGGGCGTCGGCCGAACGGTGGGGCCGGCCACCGGCACCGGGCGTGTGGGCGCACGCGGTCCAGCTGCGGACCCGGCGGGTGCGGGCGGCCCAACTGCGGGCCGCGGTGCTGCGCTGCGTGCCGGCCCCGGCCGACCTGCCCGGCCCGGCGGACTGAGCCCGCCGTGCTGTCCACGCTGACCGGCCTGGCCGGCTGGTCCTACCTGCTGATCGTCCTGCTGGTCGCCGGGGACGCGATCTTCCCGCTCATCCCGGGCGAGTTCGCGGTGATCTCCGGCGGGGTGCTCGCGTCCACCGGCCGGCTCTCGCTGGTGCTGCTGATCGTCGCCGCGGCGGTCGGTGCCATGCTCGGCGACACGCTGGCCTACCTGCTCGGCCGCGGCGCCGGGCGGCTCGGCATCGGCCGGCTGCTGCGCCAGCCGCGCAGCCGGCGCGCGCTGGTGTGGGCCACCGAGCGGCTGCACCGGCGGGCGGTGCCGGTGCTGGTCACCGCCCGCTTCATCCCGGGCGGCCGTACCGTGACCACGCTGGTCGCCGGGTTCCTGCGGGTGCCACCGCGCCGGTTCGGCCTGGCCATCGCCGGTGGCGGCCCGGTCTGGGCCGGCTACGCCGCCGCGCTCGGCTACGTCGCCGGCCGGGTCACCGCCGACCGGCCATGGGTCGGCATGCTCGCCGCCATCGCGGTCCTCACCCTCGCCGGCCTGCTGGCCGAAGCCACCCGCCGGCTCTGGAACCGTACCCGCCGCCGGGCCAGCCCGGCCGCGCCGCTGACCGCCGCCGGCGGCGCCGACTCGCCCGAACCGATCGGCGCCGCCGGACGGCCTGTCCGTTCCCAACCGCTGCCCGTCGCTCACCGCGCCACCCAGGCCACCCAGGCCACCCCGACCACCTCGGCCGTCCCGACCACCTCGGCCGTCCCGACCACCTCGGCCGTCCCGACCACCTCGGCCGTCCCGACCACCTCGGCCGTCCCGACCACCTCGGCCGTCCCGGCCGGCTCGGCCGTCCCGGCCGTCCCGACTGGGCTGGCCGGCTTGGCCGTCCCGGCTGGCTCGGCCGTCCCGGCCGGCTCGGCTGGGACAAGCGGCTCGGCTGCGCCGACCGCCTTGGCTGCGCGGGCCGTCCCGGCCGCGGTGGCCGTTGCCGGCGGGGGGCGCCGGCGGTTCCGGCCGCGTCGAGGTCAGTCGCTGGGCTCGTCGCCGGCGGCCCGGCCCTCGGCGGGGTCGGCGGCGGGTGGGTCGCCGGTCTGGTTGGCCGCGGTTGTCGGTGCCGGCTTGCCGGTGCTGCCGCTGGCTCGGGTGTCGGACGACTCGCCCGTGGTGGGCGTGCCGCTGGGACGGCGGGACGCCGGCGTGGAGCGTTCGGTCGGCTGACCCGGGCCCGGTACGGGCCGGCCGGTGGCCTTCCGGCCCCGGCCAACCCGGCCGCCGGTGCCTGGCGCGGGGCCGGCACTGTCCGGAGTGGACGGTTGGGGCTGGTCGCCGGGCGCGGCCGGTTCCGCGTCCACCGGGTCGACCGGCCCGCCAGCCGGGCGCCGGCGCGGCGCCGGCGAGCCCTTCGCCGGCCGTGCCGGCGGTGGCGGCTCGGCCCGCGCGGTCCGTCCGGCCGGCGCGTCGGGTCGCGCCGGAGCGCGCGGGGCGGGCGGCCCGGCCGGGGGCGGCTGCGGCACCGCCATCGGGCGGGCCAGCAGGCCCTGCACGGCGGCCTCGTACGCCTCGTCGGTCCAGTAGTCGGAGTGCATGCGGATGGGCGGCGGCACGGTGTCGTGCGGCGGGCAGCCGAAGCTGACCGGGTCGTTCAGCATGCGGTCGATGCGGGCGTGCCGGGCCGGGTCGGCGGGGAAGACCGGGCCGCCGATCGGGTCGGTGAGCCGGCTCAGGTTGGTCCAGCGCTGGCTGAGGTAGTCGTCCAGCCGGGTCAGCGTGGTCGTGTCGAAGTAGGCCGGGAAGTAGCGGGCGTACAGCCGGTGCAGCGGGCAGCCGTAGGTGAGCAGCCGGATCCGGGCCAGCGCCGGCTCGGGCATCTGCAGCAGCGCCGCCGCACTCAGGATCGTGCCCTGGCTGTGCGCGGACAGCAGCACGTCGCCACGGCCGAGCCCGGGCGTGGCCAGCCAGTTCGCGCGGCGGATCAGGTCGGGCACGGCGCGCTCGGCGTAGCAGGGCGGGGCCAGCGGGTGCGCGCCGCGCGGCCAGAACGTGCCGACGTCCCAGAGGATGCCGACGATCCGGCGCAGCTTCGGCCCCCGGTACGCGGCCCGGCCGAGGATCAGCAGGGCCACCGCGAACCCGCTGACCAGCCAGGTGCCGAGGTTGGTGAGGAAGCTGACGGTCGGCGCCAGTGCCGACAGGTGGCGCTCGGCCAGCACCGCCGGCGGGGCCGAGGTGAGCACCACCGCCAGCGTCATCAGCAGCGCGATGACCGCGCCGGGCAGCACCAGCGTGGCGATCAACACCGGCGCGCTGTCGGTCAGCGCGGCGGCCAGCCGGGTGCGGGCCACCCGGCGCAGCCGGTTCCGGTCCTCCCGGTACGGGTTCAGCCCCGGCTCGGCCCCGCGCAGTTCGCTGACGTAGTCGCGCTCGGCCCTGCTCAGCACCTTGCCGCGCATCCGGGCGGCCAGTACGCCGAGGACGAGCAGCAGCAGGCCGGCGAGCGCGATCAGGAAGCCGAGGCTGGCCCAGGAGTACTGGGGCGGCGGCGCCAGCGGGCTGACCGTGCTCATGCTGGGCTTGTTCTGGGTGCCGGCGCCGTCCAGGAAGTCGGCCACCCGGAACGCCAGCCCGGCGGAGAACGCGCAGGCCAGCAGCAGCCCGATGGAGGCCATCAAGGGGGCGGCGAAGCCGCGCAGCGCGGTGCCGGCCGGCACCGCCCGGCGTTGCGCCCAGACCAGCCCGGTGACCACCAGCAGCAGCACCGCCTGGGCGCAGAACAGCATGGTGACCAGGTTCGGGTAGCCGGGCAGCGCGGGGGTGCGGGGCCAGCGGGCCCGGGCCGGCAGTGCCACGTACAGCGCCGCGGCGGCGGCGACCACCAGGCTCACCGGCGCCACCGCGCGGGCCAGGGTGGCCGACCGGTCGCGGCGCGGCGCCGGCGCGCGGTCGACCACCCCGCGCAGCCCGAGCAGCACGGTCACGGTGCCGGCGAGCAATGCGAGCACGGCGACCAGGGCCCAGCCGGCGGCGGCCAGCAGCGGCCGGTGGCTGAGCCGGTCAGCCCGCAGCGCGGGGCCGACGAGCAGCGCGGTGAGCGCGATCGTGCCGCCGGCCACGTGGATCGAGCGCAGCCGGCGGACCAGGTGCCGGCCGTACCAGAAGCTGGGGTCGGCCATCGGCAGGTCCGGCCGGTCGGCCCGCTGCGGCATCAGCACCGACTCGTAGCTGCTCCAGGTGCGCCGGCCGAGGTACCAGAGCAGCGCGATCACCGCGGCCGGGCCGAGCGCGCCGATCAGCACCCGCCGCCCCGGCTCGCTCCAGTAGCCGTCCGACAGCCAGCGCAGCCAGGACCGGCTGGCCCCGCAGGTCTGGCCCGGCCCGGTGCACTGCCAGCCGATCAGGTTCATCGAGACGCCGGCCGCGGCCAGCACCATCGTCGCGGTCAGGCTCAGCGCGAGCAGCCGCAGCAACCAGCGGGTCAGCCGGTCGAGCTTGCCGGTGCGGCACGGCCGCATCCAGTACGCGACGTTGACCAGGGTGAACGGCAGCAGCAGCAACCAGAGCGCGCGGGCCGACGCGCCGGAGGTGAGGCTGCCCCAGCTGAACGCCTCCGGCACCACCGCCCCCGGCCGGGCCGGCGAGCTGGTCGCCTGGCCGCGCCGGTAGAAGCCGGACAGCTGATCGCCGGCGACCCGGACCGCCCACGGATCGGCGAGCAGCGCCTCCGGCGGAGTGCCGCTGACGCCGTGCACCCGCAGCTCGATGACCGCACCGAGCTGTGCCGCCTCGGGGCTGGTGCCCAGCCCTGGGCCAGCCCCCCCGACCTGGACCACGACCGACCCCTTTTCCTCACCGCGGCGAGCCCGCCGCGGTGAGGAAACTACGCCCTTCCACCGACACTTCGCGCCCGGACTCCGGGACCGCGGTCAGCGGTCCCGGAGTCCGTCGGGGGCGGCCAGCTGATCGGTGGATCAGGTGGCGGGTAGCCCGTCCGTGGGCCGGTTCGGCTCGGCACCGGCCGGTTCGGCGGCCGGTTGTTCGGCCAGCCGATCGGCCCGGCGGTCCCGGGCGGATGATCCGGCGTCGTCCGCCTCCGGTTCCCGTCCCGGCGTCATCAGGTTGAAGCGCTGGATGAGGAACCTGAAGAGGAAGTAGTAGACGAACGCGTAGACGGCGCCGATGACGAGCACCAGCCCCGGGTTGTGGGTGTTCGACTTGCCGAAGTTCAGCAGGTAGTCGATCAACCCGGCGGAGAACCCGAAGCCGATCTTCACGTTCAGCGCGGCGGCCAGCGCCAGTGAGATGCCGGTGAGCACCGCGTGCACCGCGAACAGCATCGGCGCGACGAACAGGAACGCGAACTCGATCGGCTCGGTGACGCCGGTGACCAGGGAGGCGATCGCGGCGGAGATCATGATGCCGCCGATGACCTTGCGCCGCTCCGGCCGCGCCTCGTGGATCATCGCGAGCGCGGCGGCCGGCAGCCCGAACATCATCACCGGGAAGAACCCGGCCATGAACGTACCGGTGCCCTGCTTGCCGGCGAAGTAGCAGGTCAGGTCGCCGTGCTGGACCGCGCCGGCGGCGTTGGTGCAGTCGCCGATGGTGAACCAGACGATCGAGTTCACCACGTGGTGCAGGCCGAAGGGCAGCAGCGCGCGGTTGACCACGCCGTAGACGCCGGCGCCGATCGAGCCGTTGTCGGCGGTCCAGTTGCCGATCGGGGTGAGCACGTGGTCGCCGATCGGCGGCCAGATCAGCCGGAACAGCACGCCGATCAGCAGCCCGACGACCGCCATCACGATCGGTACGAACCGCCGGCCGCCGAAGAACGCCAGCCACGGCACCAGCTTGATCCGGTGGTACCGCTGCCAGAGGATCGCGGCGAGCAGGCCGATCGTGATGCCGCCGATCACGCCGGGGACCGCGGTGCTGGCGGTGTCCTTGGTGAGCGCGGTGTAGACGTTGTTGAAGACGAGGTAGCCGACCAGCGCGGACAGCGCGGTGGAGCCGTCCGACCGGCGGGCGAACCCGATCGCGACGCCGACCGCGAAGATCAGCGCGAGGTTGTCGAAGACCGCCCCGCCGGCCGCGCCGAGGGCGTTCGCGACGTTGATCGTCCAGTGGAAGCCGCCGTACTGAGCCAGCCCCTTGGGGCCGAGCATGTCGTCCTGGCCGAACCGGAGCAGCAGCGCCGCCGCCGGCAGCACCGCGATCGGCATCATCAGGCTGCGGCCGATCCGCTGCAGCACGGCCAGCGTGCGGTTGCTGGTGGGCGCGGCGGCCGGCAGCCCGTCCGCGGCCGTGGCGCTCACTGCCGGACCCCTTCGCTCCGGGCGCCGGGTTGGCCGCCGGGTCGGGCGGGCGGGGTTTTTCTTGCCGGTTCGGGGGATTGGCTCACTGGGGCCTCCTCGACGCAGGACATGAAGGACCGACCCGGGGCAGCGGTGTCCTCGGGGGTGTGGCCGATATTCAGTTCCCCGTTGTCGCGGGCCCGGGCGGACGGCCCGGGCGGGTAGTTCAGTGCACGCGCGGTGAGGGGCGCGGTACGTCCAGCGCGACGTGCAACTGGTACCGGTCCGCGCGGTAGGTGGAGAGGGCCAGTTCCACCGGCGTCCCGGCGGCGAACGAGCGGCGTTGCAGCAGCAGGACGGCGCTGCCGGCGGGCAGTTCGAGCAGGGTGGCGTCGGCCGGGTCGACGATGCCGGCCTCGATGGTCTGCTCGCCGGAATCCAACAGGATGCCGAACCGCTGCGCCAGCACGTCGTACAGGGAGCGGTCGGCCAGCGACTCGTCGGCCAGCCCCGGCGCGACCGCCTCCGGGATGTGCGAGCGTTCCATCGCCATCGGGATGCCGTTGGCGGTGCGCAGCCGCTCGATCACGTGCACCGGGGCACCGGTCTCGATGCCGAGTGAGCGGGCCAGGTGCGCGGTGGCCGGGGCGGTGCGCCGGTCGATGTCGCGCGAGCCGGGGGAGAGCCCGCGGGCCTGCATGTCCTCGGTGAACGAGGCCAGCCGCAGCGGCATCTCGATCTTCGGCCGGGCCACGAACGTGCCCTTGCCCTGCACCCGGTAGAGCCGGCCCTCGGAGACCAGGTGGTCGACCGCCTGCCGGACCGTCATCCGGGACAGCCCGTACCGTTGGGAAAGCTCGCGCTCGGACGGGATCGCCTGGTCGACGCCGAGTTCGGTCTCCACCAGGTCGAGCAGGATCTCGCGCAACTGGAAGTACTTCGGGACGGGGCTGGCGTGGTCGATGCCGGACGGGTCGAGCCGGACGCCGGTGGGGGCGCCAGCCAGGTCGACACCCTGGGCACCGCGGTTCACCTCGGCCATTGCGCGCCCTCCTCTCCGCGTCCTACAGTCCACGCAACTGGTCTGTACTGGTCTAGTCGGGACTAGACCAGAGGTCAGCAGTTCTGTCAACGTTGGGGGTCAGTGTGCTCGTGATCTCGGCGCCGCGCGTGCTGGTGGATGGAGTCCTGGTCGGTCCGGCGGTGGTGGCCGTGGCGGACGGGGCCGTCGCCGGGGTTGCCAGCGGCCTGACGTACCAGGGCCGGCCGGCCGACATCACGCTGCCTACCGGGGTGCTCGCCCCGGGCCTGGTCGACCTGCAGGTGAACGGCTACTACGGCGCCGACTTCGTGGACGCCACCGCCGAGCAGTGGGCGTCCATCCGGCGGCGGCTGCTGGAAACCGGCGTGACCGCGTTCATGCCCACCTTCATCACTGCGCCGGTGCCCCGGCTCGCGTCGGCGCTGAAGCGGACCGCCGAGGTGCTGCGCGGTCTGCCGGCCGGCGGGGCCCGGGTCCTCGGCGTGCACGTCGAGGGGCCGTTCATCTCGCCCCGGCGGCACGGCGCGCACAACACCGACTGGATGTGCGACCCGACCCCGGACGCGGTGGCCGAGCTGCTGGCCGCCGCGCCCGGGCTGCTGAAGCTGCACACGCTGGCGCCCGAGCTGCCCGGCGCGCTGGCCGCGATCCGCCAGCTGGCCGCGGCCGGTGTGCTGGTCAGCGTCGGGCACAGCAACGCCACCGCGGCCGAGGTGGCGGCCGCCGCGGACGCCGGCGCCCGGATGGTCACCCACCTGTTCAACGCGCAGCGGCCGCTGCACCACCGCGAGCCGGGTGTGGTCGGCCAGGCGCTGGTCGACCACCGGCTCACCAGCGGCCTGATCGCGGACCTGATCCACGTGGTGGGTCCGGTCTGCCGGCTGGCGTTCCAGACCGCGCCGGGCCGGATCGTGCTGGTGACCGACGCGGCCGCGGCCGCCGGGATGCCGCGTGGCCGGTACGAGCTGGGTGGCGAGGAGGTCACCGTGGATGGCAGCGGTCCACCGGTGCGGGCCGACGGCACGATCGCCGGCTCCGGCCTGCGGCTGGACGACGCGGTCGCCAACGTGGTGGCCGAGGGGGTCGACCTGACCACCGCGCTGAACGCCGCGACCCGGCTGCCGGCCGATCTGATCGGCCGCCCCGAGCTGGGCCGGATCAGCGCCGGTGCGCTGGCCGACCTGGTCTGGCTGTCGGACGACCTGCGCACCCGGGCCACCTGGGTGGCCGGCGAGCTCGGCTACGGCGAGATCCCCGGCGGAGTGCCCGGTGGAGCCCGCGCTGGCGGGCCCGACGGGGTCCCGGACCGGGCGCCGGACGGGGCCGGCGGCCCAGGGCCGGACGGGGTGGCCGGTGCGGTCCCGGACGGGGTGCCCGGCGGCGTCCCGGGCCAGGTGCGGGCGTGACCGCGGCTGGCGGCCGGCCGGAGCCCGCCGAGCTGGTGACCGGGCCGGCCGCGGCGGCGCCCGCCGGCGCCGGGACCCGGATGCTGGCCGAGATCGCCGAGCAGCCGGTCGCGCTGCGACGCACCCTGGACGAGCTGCTGCCGCGGGTGCCCGAGATCGCCGCGCTGGCCGGCCGGACCAGGCAGGTGCTGTTCGTGGCCCGCGGCTCGTCCGACAACGCGGCGGTCTACGGCCGGTACCTGTGTGAGGTGCGGGCCGGCCGGCTGGCCACGCTCGCCTCGCCGTCGGTGGCCACCCTGTACCGGCGCCGGCTGCCGCTGGACGGGGTGCTGGCGGTCGGGCTGTCCCAGTCCGGGGCGACCGCGGAGATCGTGGAGACGCTCGGCTGGGCCCGGGACTGCGGTGCCGCGACCATCGCGGTCACCAACGAGGCGGCGTCCCCGCTGGCGTCGGTGGCGGACCTGGCGCTGGTGACCGCGGCCGGGCCGGAGCTCGCCCTGCCGGCGACCAAGACGTACACCACCCAGTTGGCCGCGCTGGCCGTGCTCGGCCTGGCGCTGTCGGAAACCGACGATGCCCTGTTCCGGGCCGCGCTGCGGCGGGCGCCGGACTCGGTCGAGGCGCTGCTCGGGGTGGCTGCCGCGGCCGACGAGCTGGCCGCTGAGCTGGTCGGCGTGCGCGGGGTGGTGGTGTCCGGCCGGGGTTACGCCTCGTCCACCGCGCTGGAGTTGGCGCTGAAGTTCAAGGAGACCTGTTACCTGAACGCGTCCGGGCTGTCCTACGCCGACCTGCTGCACGGCCCGATCGCGGTGGTCGGCCCGGATACGCCGGCGCTGCTGGTCGCGGCCAGCGACGGACCGGCGCTGCCCGGGGTGGTCGCGCTGGCCCGCCGGGTCACCGAGGCCGGCGCCCGCGCGTACGGCGTCGGCGGCGGGGTGGAGCTGGCGGCGGCCTGCGACCGGGCGCTGGCCGGCCCGGCGCTGCCCGAGGATGTGGCACCGCTCGCGCTCACGGTGCCCGGCCAGCTGGTCGTCGAGGCGCTGGCCCGGCGGCTGGGCATCGACCCGGACGCGCCGCGTGGCCTGCGCAAGATCACCCAGACCGACCCGGACGGCGGCGCGCGGTCCACAATCGACCCGGGCGCGGCGCGCCCGACCTGATCCCGCAGACGTGAGGGGCCTCGAGATGGCGGACAAGGCGGCGGCGATCATCGCCGGGCTGGGCGGCGCGGACAACATCCTCGACATGGAGCCGTGCGCGACCCGGCTCCGCACCGAGGTCCGCGACCCAGCCAAAGTTGACACCGCGGCGCTGAAGAAGGCCGGCGCGTACGGCGTGCTCACCGCCGGCACGGTGATCCAGGTGGTGGTCGGCCCGGAGGCCGACACGCTCGCCAGCGATATCGAGGATCTGCTCGAATGAGTGCCGCGGCCGGCCCGGCCGAGCCGGCGGTGACGACGCTGGATGTGCTGGCGCCGATGGCCGGCCGGGTGCTGCCGCTGGCCGAGGTACCGGACCCGGTGTTCTCGGCCGCGATGGTCGGGCCGGGGCTGGCGGTGGCGCCGGAACTGGCCCCGGGCACCGCGGTCGCCCCGGTGGCCGGGCGGATCGTGACGCTGCACCCGCACGCGTTCGTGCTCGAAGCCGGCCCGGGCCGGGGCGTGCTGGTGCACCTCGGCCTGGACACCGTGCAGTTGCACGGCGCCGGCTTCACCCTGCTCGCCGCGGCCGGCGACCTGGTGACCGCCGGCCAGCCGGTGGTCCGGTGGGACCCGGCCGCGGTCACCGCCGGCGGCCGCTCCGCGGTCTGCCCGGTGGTCGCGCTGGATGCCGACGGGTCTGCGCTGGCCGACCTCGCCGCCGGCCCGATCGCCGCCGGCGCGCTGCTCTTCCGCTGGACCTGACCGACCGGACGAGGGAGCCGACGTGGCCGACCGACAAGCAGTGTCCACAGTGGATAAGTCCCGAGTGGACTCACCGACGGAAGGCAGAAACCCGCGTACCGTTGAGATCGATCAACTGTCCACTATGGACGTATTGCGGTTGGTGAGCGCTGAGGACGCTGCCGTCGCGCCGGCGGTGGCGGCCGCCCTGCCGGAGTTGGCCCGCGCCGTCGACCTGGTGGTGGCCGCGCTGCGGGCCGGCGGCCGGGTGCACTACGTCGGCGCCGGCACATCCGGCCGGATCGCCGCGATGGACGCCGAGGAACTCGGCCCGACCTACGGCCTGGAACCCGGCCGGGTGGTCGCGCACGTGGCGCCGTACGAGCCGGCCGGTGGCGCCAGCGGCCGGCCCGAGGACGGCGAGGACGACGGCAGCCGCGGCGCCACCGTCGGTGCCCAGATCGCCGCCGGCGATGTCGCGGTCGGCATCGCCGCCAGTGGCCGCACCCCGTACGTGATCGCCGCCCTCGACGGCGCGGCCGCGGCCGGTGCCCGCACCGTGCTGGTCAGCTCGAACCCGCGGGCGCCGCTGGGCCGATCGGTGGACGTGCACGTCTGCGTGGACACCGGTCCGGAGGTGGTCACCGGCTCCACCCGGCTGAAGGCCGGCACCGCGCAGAAACTGGTGCTGAACGCGCTGTCCACCACGTCGATGGTGCAGCTGGGCCGGACCTGGTCGAACCTGATGATCGGCGCGGTGGTCAGCAACGAGAAGCTGCGCGGCCGGCTGGTGAACGCCCTCGCCGGCGCCACCGGCGAGGACCCGGAGACGTGCGCCCAGGCGCTGTCCGCGGCCGATGGCGAGGGCCGTACCGCGCTGCTCTGCCTGCTCGCCGGGGCCGCGCCGGAGCCGGCCCGGGCGGCGCTGGCCGCGTCCGGCGGGGCCGTCCGGCCGGCGCTGGCCGCGCTGACCCGAGCCGGTTAGCCGGGGGAGTTCGGCCCCGATGTCCGAACCGGCTCGGGGCTGGGTGGCGCGGATCGGTGCTGTCGGCGATTTCGCCGGTGTGACCCCGGCCGCGTCACGGCGGGTGACGTCCGTCACAACTGCTACTCTCCGTGCCCACAGGACCCAGCTCCGTCGATCAAACTCACCCATCTGGGGGCGCCATGGCACGGTGCCTGAACCACCCGGCCTTGCCAGCACGTACGACGCACGTAGCCTTCATGCGACCTCCGGTTGTCTGCCACCCACACGGGTGGCACTGGAAGGTCACCGCCGAATCGCGGACCGATCACAGATCAGTCTCGAACCGGGGACCCAACCGGATCCATTGGGGTGAATCGGCGCCACGGCCTCCAGCCGTCGCGCGGTAGGGCGTCTTCCCCGCCCGAACCCGTCAGCTAACCCGGTAGGCGGACAGTGGGAGAACAGGAGTCGCCTCGGTGCACAAACCGAGACCTGGCAAACCCCTCGTACGATCACTTTCGGTAGCAGCTGCGGTGATGCTGTTTGTCGGCCTTTCGGTCGGCTCCGGCCAGTCCGCGCTAGCTGCTCCGGCCGCTCCACCAACGACGCCGCGCACCGCCGCCCAGGCGCTCGCGCAACTCAAGGCGTTCAACGATCAGTTTGAGAAGATCACCGAGCAGTTCAACGACGCTCGGGTGTTGCAGAAGAAGCGTCTCGGTGAGGCCCAGGCGGCGGCCCGCAAGGCCGCGGCGGCGCAGAAGCAGGTCACTGCGCTGGCCGGCCAGGTGCGCCATGTCGTGTCGTCCGCGTACAGCAGCGTGCCGCTCAGCCAGTTCGGCATCATGCTGACCAGCGGCTCGCCGCAGCAGTTCCTGGAGCAGATCAGCGCCCTGAACGCGCTCGCCGGCCGGCGGGCGACCCTGCTGGCGAAGGCCAACCGGGTGCGGACGGCGTCAGTCAAAGCCGTGGCCGACGCCAAGACCGCGGTCGCCGCGGTGAACAAGCTGACCGCCGATCTCGCCACCCGCCGGACCGACCTGGCCCGCCGGTCAGCCGAGAGCAAGCGGCTGTTCACCAGCCTGACCGCCAAGGAGCGGCAGGCGTTCCTGGACCAGCAGGGCGCCAGCACCGAAGACCGGGCCAGCCGCAGCACACCGCGGCAGGGCACCGGCGGCGGCACTCCGCCGCCAGTCGTCAACGTGCCGGCCAGCGGTCGGGCCGCGGTCGCGGTGGCAACCGCCAAGGCACAGGTGGGCAAGCCGTACGTGTGGGCGGCCGCTGGGCCGAGCGCGTTCGACTGCTCCGGCCTGACCATGTACTCGTGGGCAGCCGCCGGAGTGGGCCTGCCGCACTCCAGTTCGATGCAGATCAACGTGGGCAGCCGGATCTCGCGGTCCCAGCTGCAGCCGGGCGACCTGGTGTTCTTCTACAGCCCGATCCACCACGTGGGCATCTACGTCGGCAACGGCATGATGATCCACGCCCCCACCGAGAACGACTCGGTGAAGTACGCCTCGATCGACAACATGCCGTTCTCCGGAGCATCCCGCCCCGGCTGAGACTCGCGGCCCCCCTCAGGCGGAGGGCTGGGATCTCCGGATCCCAGCCCTCCGTTTCATTTCGGCCAGCCCTCCGTGCTATTTGGACGGTCCGGTTCGGACAGTCCTAACTGGACGGGCCGGCCGCGGCGACCGGCCAGGCCGGGTCGAAGCCGGCCACCACGTCGTCGGCCAGCCCGGCCTCGCTCGGGCCCGGCGGCCCCAACCGGCCGGTGCGGGCGTCCACGAACCGCACCCCGGCACCGGCCAGCAGCGCCAGGTTCGGGGCCCAGACCGGGTGCCCCCACAGCCGGGCGCTGACCATCGGCACCAGCACCAGCCGGGTCCCGGACGCCAGCGCCTCGCACAGCACCCCGGACGGATAGTTGTCCATGATTCCGGCGGCGAGCTTGTTCACCGTGTTGAAGGTGGCCGGGCAGGCCAGCACCGCCGCCGGCGTCGGGAACCGCTTCGGCTGGTCCGGCCGCCGCTGCTGGGTCAGCACCGGCGACCCGGTCACCGCCTCGACCCGGGCCTGATCCACCCAGCCGGCCGCGTCCGCCGTCGCGATCACCCGCACCTGCCAGCCGACCGCCACCGCCGCCGCCGCGACCTCGTCCGCCCGCGCCGCCAGCGGCGCCCCACCCACCACCAGCGCCAGGAAGTCACCCATCCCGCCGTTCTACTCCCCAGGGCCGGCCGCCCGTCGCCCATGCACCACCACGGCGACTCAAACCGGCACCGACCCGCATGGGACACTGGCCCCGGCGGCCGACCCGTCCAACGAGTCGACCCTCACGCAGGTCAGCCCTCGTAGCTCAGGGGATAGAGCAACGGTTTCCTAAACCGTGTGTCGCAGGTTCGATTCCTGCCGGGGGCACAAGCTCCGGGTGACCCTGCTCGCGCTACGCGCTCACCAGATCGCTTGTCATGCTTGCTCCGGGGCCGAGCCCCGGGAAACCCCACGGTGCGGCCGGCGCAGGTTCGATTCCTGCCGGGGCACGCTGTGCAAGGTCATCGAGACCTTGTGTACCTGCCTGGCGCCTGAGTCGCCCGGCATCACCGAGCTAGCGGCACTCGTCCAGCTGGAAGATCATGCTGCGCACCGGGGCGAGTTCCTGCAGGTGCGCCGCGTCGAGGGCGGTGGCGCGGCCCTCGGGCGAGGCGAATGCGGCGCGTAGGTCTTCCATCGAGTCCCATTCCAGTTCGGCGATCAGGTGGTAGGGCACTTCACCGCGTACGGCGGTGGCGTTGCGGCCGATCGTGTACCGGCGCAGCCGCGGCAGTCGGCGGCCGAGCGGGACGTGGACCTGGTCGTAGTGCCGATCGAAGGCCTCGGGATCGGCCGGCGTGTCGTAGACGGCGAGGAAGCGGACCGTCATCAGGCGGCCCGCCCGTACCGGGCTGGGACGGCGGCACCGGCCCGTTCGGCCGAGCGTCGCGCCGGCGCGGCGCCGTCGGGCAACAGCCGCCGGCCGCTGCCGAGGACGAACTGGATGACGATGACGCTCACGATGGTCTCCCTCGGCTCGACGTTCGCCGGTACATACCGGCGGGGCCGGGTCAACTCATCGCTCCGGGCGGAGCTTTTCTGATGCCGGGGACTCTGCCAGTCCGAAGGCGGCGAACACGCCGGGATCGGCGAACACCACGTTGTGCGAGACCAGGCCACCGGTCACCGTGAAGACCTGAAGGGTGTGCAGCCGGTGGCCGCCTCCGGACTCCGGCGCGTACGCGGCGAGCGCCGGCTGCCCGTTCGCGGTCAGTTCCGCCGTGACCCATCCCGCGCCGCGCAGCCGGAACACCCGGTGCATGAACCGGCCGTAGTCCCGGCTGCCCCGGTACCACAGCGGCACCGGCGGCATCTCGAGGACGACCTCGTCGGTGACCAGCCGGACGAGCGCCGGAACGTCGGCCGCTTCGAAAGCCCGCGCGTACCGCCGGACGACCTCCCGGTCTTTGGGATCGTCCGGCTCCCGCACGTCGCCGAGATCACCGACGCCGGCCAGCGTGGCGCGGGCCCGCTGCAGGGCGCTGTTGACCGCCGGAACCGACATGTCCAACTGCACGGCGACCTCGGCCGCGCTGAACTCCAACACCTGACGGAGCACCAGGACGGCTCGCTGACGCGCCGGCAGGGCCTGCAGCGCCGCCACCAGGGCGAGCCGTATGTCGGCCCGCACGTCGAGCTCCATCCGCGCGTCCGGAAACGGCTCCAGCCACGGAACGGCCGGAGCGGGCGTCAGCGCCGCCTCGGGATCGTTGCTCGGTGCCCCCAGCCCGGTGGGCAACGGCCGCCGGTCACGGCCCGTCAACGCCGTCAGGCAGGCGTTGGTGGCGATCCGGTACAGCCAGGTCCGCACCGAGGCACGGCCCGCGTCGTACCGGTCGCGCGCTTGCCACGCCCGCAACAGAACGTCCTGGACCACGTCCTCCGCGTCGTGGAAGGAGCCCAGCATCCGGTAGCTGTACGCCACCAACTCGGTCCGGTACGGCTCGAGGTCCATCGCCCGATGATCTCGCAGGCGGTGCACCGGACGGGTCCTGGCCGGCTGATCGGCATCAGCCGGCGAACTGAGCTGGTCGTCACCCAGCCAGCGTGGCGCAGAACTCGTTGCCTTCGGGATCCGCCAGGACCAGCAAGGTCTCCTGCTCGGACAGGACGGTAGCGCCCAGCGCGAGGAGTTCGTTCAAGTGGGTCCGGTCCCGCAGTTCGATGTCGACGTGCATCCGGTTCTTCGCGGTCTTGGGTTCTGGAACCTCCTGGAGGAAGAAGACCGGTGATCCGCCCGGGGCGTCGATGGCCACCATCGGGTCGGTCTCCGGGGTCAGTCCCCGCGCGGCGAGCCGGGCGATCTCGGCCTCGTCGTACGGCCTGATCCGCCAGCCGAGGGCGACCTCCCAGAACCGCGCCAGCCGGGCCGCGTGCCGGCAGTCCAGCACGATCCCCACAACACTGCTCATCCCGCCGCTCCCCGCCTGGTCAGCACCGGTTCGCCCGCCGGCACAACCCGGCTGAGGGGTGCGCCGTGCTCACGGGGTGGGGGTGGACTGGATGGCCCAGCCCGTGCCGTTCCAGCCCTCGGCCAGCGCCGTGTAGCTGGGGTTCAGGTCGTACCCGACGGCGCTGCAGGTCGGGGCTGCGGTGCACGACACCCCGAACAGGTAGCTGGCCGTGGCACCGCTCGGGTTCGGGGTGGACTGGACCGCCCAGGCCGTACCGTCCCAACGCTCGGCCAGCGTCTCGTACTCGCCGGGGCCGACCTCGTACCACCCGACGGCCGTGCACGCGGAGGCTGACGTGCACGACGCCCCGTTCAGGTAGCTGGCGATGGCGTCGCTCGGAGTGGGGGTGGACTGGATCGCCCAGGTCGTGCCGTCCCAGCGCTCGGCCAGCGGCACCGTCGCGCCGGCGCTCGTCACGTAGCTCCCGACGGCGGTGCACGTCGAAGCTGCGGCGCACGACACTCCGTACAGTTGGCTGGCCGTGGCGCCGCTCGGGTTCGGGGTGGACTGGATCGCCCAGGCCGTGCCGTTCCAACGCTCGGCGACCGGGACGCTGGCGCCGGCGCTGGTCAGGTAGAACCCGGTGGCGGTGCACGCCGAGGCCGACGTGCAGGACACCCCCAGCAGGTAGGTGGCCGTGGCGGCGCCCGGGGTGGGCATGGACTGGATCGCCCAGGCCGTGCCGTCCCAGCGCTCGGCCAGTGGCAGGGTGGTGCCGGTGCTGGTCCGGCTGTACCCGACGGCGGTGCACGCCGACGCCGAGGCGCAGGACACCGCGTTCAGGAAGCTGGCCGTCGCGCCGCCCGGGCTTGGCGTGGACTGGACCGCCCAGGCCGTGCCGTTCCAGCGCTCGGCCAGCGGCACGGTGGCGCCGGCGCTGGTCACGTACTGCCCGACCGCGGTGCACGCCGAGGCCGCGGCGCACGACACTCCGTTCAGGTAGGTGGCGGCGGCGCCGCTCGGGCTCGGCGTGGACTGGATCGCCCAGGCCGTGCCGTTCCAGCGCTCAGCGACCGTCACCGAGGCGCCGGCGCTGGTCACGGCGTCCCCGACGGCGGTACACGCCGACGCCGAACTGCAGGACACTCCATACAGTTCCGACTGCAGCGCGGTGCCCGCCAACGGCGCACCGCCACCACCACGACCCGCGGAGGCCGGCGCGCCGGCGCTT
This sequence comes from uncultured Actinomycetota bacterium, assembly GCA_963714145.1. Classification (GTDB taxonomy): domain Bacteria; phylum Actinomycetota; class Actinomycetes; order Mycobacteriales; family CADCTP01; genus JBBWZH01. The sequence continues at coordinate 9,178,926 of OY970235.1, forward strand.
GCCGCCGTGAGGACCGCCGCCGCGATCAGCAGACCACGAACGAACGTGACCGTTGCGTGTCGCATGTCGTGTGCCTCCACATCTCAGCGGCCCGCCGCACGATCGCCGTCCAGGACACCGCCCGAAACCGATCGATCTGTACGGACATGGCTGTCTCCGGAGATGGTTCCCGGTCGGTTGCCACACAGTACGCCGCTGATCGGTTCAATCCGCCCCGAATGGACCGGCCCGCGGCGCGTCCCGCATCGCCGCCCGGGGCCGCGCGGGGCCGCGCGGGGCCGCGCGGGGCCGCGCGGGGTGAACCTACTCAGCGGTGGCCTGCTACTCATCAGTGATGGCAGACGTCGGCGCGGGGGCGGGCAGCGCGGTGCGGCGTGCCTGGCGGTCCCGGGACGGGCCGGTGCGCGACGTGTCCGGCCGACCCGGGACCGGGGCGGACGACGCCGGCGACAGCACGGACGACGCGCTGCTGGACCGCGTGGCCCGCGGGGACAGCGGCGCTCTGACCCGGCTGTACGAGGCGCATGCCGGGCGGCTGTTCGGCTATCTGCTGCGGCTGGCCGGTGACCGGATGACCGCCGAGGAGATCCTGCAGGACACCATGCTCGCGGTGTGGCGTTCCGCGGGCAGCTACGCCGGCGGATCCCGGGTCACCACCTGGCTGTTCGGGGTGGCGCGGCGGCAGGCGTACTACCGGTTGCGCAGTACTCCGCCGCCGGTGCCGGCGGAGCCGGTGGACCACCCGGACTCCGCCCCCGGCCCGGAGGAGCTGGCGGTCGCGGCCGCCGGCGGCACCCCGGTGGCGGTGGCGATCAGCCGGCTCCCCGATCACCACCGGGACGTGATCGGCCTGGTCTTCGTCGCCGGGCTGCCGTTGGCGGAGGTCGCCCAGATCCTCGGTGTGCCGGTCGGGACGGTCAAGAGCCGGCTGCACCACGCGCGGGCCACGCTGGCCCGGCTGCTTACCTCGCAGGGGGTGCCGGAGTGAGAGAACTGCTGGTCGAGTACGCCGCCGGCACGCTTGATCCGGCCCAGCGCGGCGAGGTGGAGGCGCACCTGGCGGCCTGCGCCGACTGCAGCGCGGAGCTGGCCGGGTGGGCCGGGCTCGCGGCGGCGGCCACCCGGGAGCCCGCGGAGCCGCCGCCCGGCCCGGAGCTGGTCTACCGGGTGATGGTGCGCAGCGCGCTGTCCGAACCGGCACCGGCCGACCGGCCGCCGACCCGGTTGTCGCTGGCGCTGGTGGTAGCCGAGGCTCGGCTGTTGCGGCTGCCGGTGCTGGTCGCGTCGGCGCTGGTCATGGCGCTCGCGGTGGCCATGGTGGCGACCCGGACCGCTGCCGCGGACGGCTGGGCCGGGGACGTGCTGGCGATGGTCGCGCCGGTCGTCGCCGCGATCGGCATCAGTGGGGTGTACGGCCCGCAGCGCGACCCGGCGTTCGAGGTCGTCGCGGCGACGCCGACGACGGTGCGGCTGATCCTGCTGGTGCGGATCGCGTTGGTCTTCGGCTACGACCTGGCCCTGGCCCTGGCGGCGTCGGGTGCGGTGACCGTGGCCGGCGCCGATGCCGCCGGCATTCCGGCGCTGGTCGTCGCCTGGCTGGGGCCGATGGCGTTGCTGTCGGCGCTGTGCGTGCTGCTGGTGGTGTGGGTCGGCCCGGACATCGCGATCGGGGTGGCGCTGGCGTTGTGGTCCCTGCGGGTGCTCGCCGGCAGCAGCGTGTTCGCGGATGTCACCGGGTTGGTCGACTTCTTCCGGGCGGTGTGGTCGACGAACCCGGCGACCGGGTCCGCGACGGCAGCGCTACTCCTGACGGCGGTGGTTCTCGCCGGTCGGGGTGAACCCGTCCGGCACGTCCGCGCTACCCACCCGGTGTGAGACCACTCCTGCTCTGGCGGTACGAGGTCCGGCGCGCCGGCTGGGCGGCGGTGCTGGCGCCGCCGTTGGTCGCCGCCATCGTCGTCCTGCTCGCCGTCATCGACGCCGCGGACGGGGCCGACCAGCGCGGCACCGTCATCCGCAACCTGTTCGCCGCGCTGGAGATGGGACTGCCCCTGGTGGCCGGGATCGGTGCCGCCTCGCTGATCGGCCGGGACCCGGCCGCGGAGCTGCAGCTGACCGTGCCGACGCCGTACCGGGCAACCCTGCTGCGCCGGCTGGCCGTGGTCGTCGGCTGGACCGCGCTGGTCGCGCTGCTCATCGCCGCCGTCCTGCTGGTCATCGACGGGTGGGCCGACCGGCCGCAGGCGCACGGCGCGGTCGTCGGCCAGCTCGGTCTGGCTGGCACCCACCCTGTGGCTCGCCGCGGCCGGGTTCCTCGCCGGTGCCGTGTTCCGCGGCCCGGCGGCGGCCGGCGGTCTGGTCGCCGTGCTGTGGATGATCGAGCAGATCCTCACCGAGGCCGTCCAGCAGCACCAGTGGTCGCGGCTGCTCTACCTGTTCGCGACCAGCCAGGGCACCGTGCCCGCGGACTGGACCGGGAACCGGCTGACCCTCGTCGCCACCGCGATCGTGCTCGGCATCGCGGCATGGCTGCTGCTCGGCGGCACGGAGCGGCTCGTCCGGGGGGAGGCCGGGTGATCCCGACCGCGCGGTACGAGCTGCGCATGATGCTGCGCAAACGATCAATGTGGATCAGCATGGCCATCATCGTCGGGCTGCTGTCCCTGACCGCTTTCCGGCAGATCAGCGACGCGGTCCGGGACAACGACGCGCGCGGCGTCATGACGACGGTGGCGCTGCTGGTCAACATCTTCCTCCCGGTCGGCTACGGCAGCCTGCTCGCCGATCGGCTGGTCCGGGACCAACTGCTGGGCGTCGCCCCGATCCTGGACGCCACCGGCGGGTCCGCGCTGGCGCGGTTGTTCGGCAAATACCTCGGGGTGTGCGCGGCGGCCGCGGTGCCGCTGGCGACCGTCTACTTCGGATTCGCCGTCGTGTACACAGTGGTCTCCGGCCGGCCCGCCGGGCTGGCCTGGGCGCTGGCCGCCTTCGCCGTCGTGCTGCTGCCGGCGGTGCTGTTCGTCGGTGCGTTCGCGCTCGCCGTCCCGCTCATCATGCCGGCGTCGCTGTTCCGGGTGCTGTTCGTCGGCTACTGGTTCTGGGGAAACGCGATCACCCCGGCCACGATGCCGACCCTGGCGAACAGCCTCGTCTCGCCGATCGGCGGTTATCCCCTGTCCGCGCTGCTCGGCTACCGCGACACGGTCAGCGCCGGGCCGACGCCGGGCGCCAGCCTGAACTTCCTGCGCCCGCAGCCGACACCGGCCACCGCGTGGCTGTCCATCGCCGTTCTGTTCGCCCTCGCCGCACTCGCCCTCTACGCCGCGCACGCCATCCGCGCCCGTACCACCCGATAGGAGACCGGAGTTGCAGATCGACATCACCGGGCTGACCAAACGCTACAAGGGCGGCGTGCCCGCACTCGACCGGCTGGACCTGGTCGTGCCAACCGGAATGTTCGGTCTGCTGGGCGCGAACGGCGCGGGCAAGACCACCCTCATGCGGATCCTCGCCGGCCTGCTGCGGCCCACCGCCGGCACGGTCCGCATCGGCGGCCGGGACGTGACCACCCGGGCCGGGCGGCTGGCCATCCAGCGGGTGCTCGGCTACCTGCCACAGGATCTCGGTGTCTACCCCGACCTGACCGCCCGCGAATTCCTCGACTACGTCGCGCTGCTCAAGGGCATCGACGACCGGTCGGACCGCCGGCGGCGGGTCGGTGAACTGCTCGAGGTGGTGGCACTGACCGCCGACGCCGACCGGCGACTGCGCGGCTACTCCGGAGGCATGCGTCGCCGGGTCGGCATCGCGCAGGCCCTGCTGGCCGATCCGCGACTGCTCATCGTGGACGAACCCACCGCCGGCCTCGACCCCGAGGAGCGGATCCGGTTCCGCACCCTGCTCGCCCAGCTCGCCGGAGCGCGCACCATCGTCCTGAGCACCCACATCGTCGACGACATCGCCCAGACCTGCCGCGAACTCGCCGTCCTGGCCACTGGCCGGCTCGTGTTCCGTGGCACCGTCGACGAACTGGTCCGGCGGGCCGAGCGGCACGTGTGGTCGGTCGTCACCACCGGACCCGCACCGACCAGCGGAACGATCGTGTCGGCCGTATCCCACGACGACGGCATGCGCTACCGCGTCGTCTCACCGGCCCAGCCGACGCCGGACGCCGAGCCGGTGCCCCCCAACCTGGAGGACGGTTACCTGGCGCTCGCCCAGACCCGCAGCTGACCCAGGACGCGGGGGAGCGTGCCCCTCATGGCGTGCCGGTCCAGGGCTGGCCGGTGATGCGTTCGTAGACCTCGGCGTAGCGGGCCCGGGTGGCGGCGACGATCTCGGCGGGTACTTCGGGCGCGGGCGCGCGCTTGTTCCAGCCGGTGCCGGCGGCCCAGTCGCGGACGAACTGCTTGTCGAACGAGAACTGTGGGCGTCCGGGTTGCCATTCGTCGGCGGGCCAGAAGCGGGACGAGTCGGAGGTGAGGATCTCGTCGGCGAGCACCAGGGTGCCGTCCGGGGCCCGGCCGAACTCGAACTTGGTGTCGGCGATGATGATGCCGTTCTTGGCGGCGATCTCGGCGCCCCGGTCGTACAGCTCGATCGTCAGCTCGCGCAGCCGGGCGGAGGTGTCGGCGCCGACCTGGTCGACGACGTCGGCGTAGGTGATGAACTCGTCGTGCGCGCCGATGCTGGCCTTGGTGGTCGGCGTGAACACGGTCGCCGGGAGCTTCGAGCCTTCCAGCAGGCCGGGCGGCAGCGGCAGGCCCGAGATCGCCTGGCCGGCGCGGTACTCCGCCAAGCCGAGGCCGGCCAGGTAGCCGCGGGCGATGCATTCGACCTGGATCATGTCCAGCCGGCGGCAGCGGATCGCCCGGCCGGCCCACTCGGCCGGCACGTCGGTCGCCGAGATGACGTGGTTGGGCACGACGTCGGCGAGCTGGTCGAACCACCACAGCGACAGCTGGGTCAGGATCCGGCCCTTGTCCGGGATCGGGGTCGGCAGCACCACGTCGTAGACCGAGACCCGGTCGGACGCGACCAGCAGCAGGTCGGGGCCGTCGGCGTAGACGTCGCGAACCTTGCCCGAGTGCAGCAGTTCCACGCCACGCCTCCCACGGCCAGCCGGCCTCAGCCTTCGAGCAGGTACCCGGATGACCGTAGCCGGTCGCCGGGGGAGACAGCCGCGCCGTACTCCGGCGCGTCGGAGCATGGCCGCGCCCGCCGGTCGTCAGAGGTGGGCCGCCGGGCAGCCCGCCGCCGGCTGAGCCCGGCGCCCCGCGTATGCCCGGTCAGGTGGTGGCGGGCCGCCGAAGGCAGCCCGCCACCACTTCCCGGGTTCGCGGGTCAGGCGCGGCGCGGGGTGATGTAGCCGACGACGCGGCTGCTGTCCCGGCCGACCCAGTAGATGCCCTCCGGGTTGCCGGGCTCGTTGCCGCCGATGGTGTTCTGCCAGCCGCCGGAGTACTGGATGACGATGGCGACATGGTCGATGTCCCAGCCGTCGGTACCGAGGCTCGGCGCCGGCCCGTCCCAGTCGAAGATCACCGCGTCACCGGGCCCGGGCGTGTAGCCACTGCCTTTCGGGTGGTAGTAGCCGCTGCTCCGGTTCGCCCGGTAGAACGAGCCGGCGAACGGGTCGAGTCCGGACACGTTGGCCCCGGCGTTGTACCAGACGTACCGGACGAAGTCGGCGCACCACTCGTTCTGCCGGTAGTAGTGGCCCTTCTGGGTACCGCAGACGTCGTAGCCGCTGTTCCCCCACCAGCCGCTGAAGTAGTTGCAGTTTTCTCTCGGGCCGGACTCGCGGTTGACGCTGGGGTCGTTGTACGCGCCCCACGCGATGTCCTGGATGCAGGTGCGGAGCTGGCAGTCGGGAGCGGGCTGGGCGTCGGCCGGTGCCGCCGTCACCAGCGCGACGGCCAGGAACAGCAGGGAGAGCACGGCCGCGCCGACCGGTGCGAGGCGCCTTCGCCTCGATGCGCTGAGCATGGAGGACCGCCTTCGGACGAGTAGAGGTTGCATCGGACGACCGTGGCAGGGCCCGCTGCACATCCGCTTAGCAGGCAGTGGCGGCGTCCAGGGCGGTGAGCTGCGCCCGCACCTCGGCGGCCGCGGCGTCACCGAGTTCGAGGTAGAGATCGAGCGCGGAGCGCAGGTTGTCGGCGGCCGCGGCGGGCTGGCCGAGCCGGATCTGCACCCGGCCCAGGCCGTGTGCGGCCCAGGCGAGGTGGGCCTTGTCCAGTGCCGACCGCAGCGCCGGAAACGCGCGGCGGTAGTGCTCGGCCGCGCGGACGAGCTCACCGCGCTGCTCGTACACCTCGGCCAGGCCGATGTCGGCATGGCCGACGAGCATGGCGTACCCGATCCGCTCGGCGCGGGCTCGGGCCTGCTCGTACCAGTGCGTGGCCTCGGCGTCCCGACCGGCCCGGCTGTGCGCGTAGCCGAGGTTGTAGTCCACAGTGGACAGATCGCGGTCGTCGGTGCGGTCGAGGTGGATCCGGCGGGCGGCGAGCAGGTGGTCGATCGCCCGGGCAGGTTCGCCGGTGTCGGCGAGCAGCGCGGCCAGGTTGATCAGCGTGAGCGCGGCGGCCCGGGTCTCACCGTGCTCGGCGCGCAGCCGGTGGGCCCGCTCGAAGGCGGCGGTGGCAGCTGGCACGTCGCGGCGGAGCGCGTGGGCGATGCCGATGCCGTTCACCAGCAGCGCCTCGCCAGTCCGGTGGCCCTCGGCGGCGGCGGCCTCGGCGGCGGCGCCGTTCAGCTCGATCCAGGTGGTGCGCGGGACCCGACGCATCAGCCAGTTCGACAGGCTCGTACACAGCCGCCAGGCAACGGCCGGCGCGACCGGCAGGCCGAGCCTGACCGCGGCGACCAGGTTGTCGGCCTCGGCGTCCAGCCAGCCCAGTGCCGCCGCCTCGTCGGCGAACTCCGCCGGCGCCGGCCGCAGCGGTCGGTCGGCGGCCGGATGCGGGCCGGCCGGGCGGAGCAACCGGTCCGCGGCGTGCGCGGCCGCGGCGTAGAAGTCGAGCACCTCCCGTACCGTGCGGTCCCGCTCGCTGGCGGTGAGCTGGTTGGCCCGGTCCCGGGCGTACAGCCGGAGCAGGTCGTGCCCGGCGACCCGGTCGTCGCCGACCCAGCGCAGCAGGTGCGCGTCGATCAGCTCGCGCAGCGCCCGGCGGGCGGTCGCCGGCTGGACGCCCGCCGCCGCGGCGCAGGCGGCCACGCTCGGCCGCGGCCCGAAGTGCAGGCCCACCGCGTGCAGTACCCGCCGCGCGCCGCCGGACAGCCGCGCGTAGCTGGCCCCGAAGGAGGTGGCCACCGCGAGTTCGTCACCGGCCGGGCCGATCGCCAGCTCCTGCAGCCGGCGGTCCTCGTCGGCCAGCCCGGCCAGCAGCTCCGGCAGCGCCAGGCTCCGCGGCCCGTCCAGCCGGCCCAGTGCGATCCGCAGCGCCAGCGGGAAGCCGTCGCACATCCGCACCAGCGCGGCGAGCTGAGGGCCGCGCGCGCCGGCGACGGCGGCCGGCGCGACCGATCGGATCAGGGCGTACGCGTCCCGGCTCGGCAGCCGGGGCAGCTCGATCCGGACCGCGTCCCCGGCGACGGTGAGCGCGTCCAGCCGGTGCCGGCTGGTGATCACGGCGGCGCTCCCGCCGGCGCCCGGCAGCAGCTCGCGGACCTGCGCGGCGGAGGCGGCGTTGTCGAGCACGAGCAGTACCCGCCGGTGCGCGAGTTCGGTGCGCAGCTGCTCCGACCGGCCGGCCGCCGCGGCGCTCGGCCGGTCGGCGTCCAGCCCGAACGCCGTCAGCCAGCGCTCGACCACCGCGGCCGGGTCCACCGGCTCACCAGGTCCGACGCCGCGCAGATCGACGTACAGCGCGCCGTCCGGGAACCGGTCGGCGACGGCGTGCGCCCACCGGACGGCCAGCGCGGTCTTGCCCATTCCGCCGGGCCCGACCACCGCGACGACGGCGGACGGCCGCAGCCCCCGGTCCCGCTCGGTCAGCACCCGGTCCAGCGCGGCCAGTTCGGCGACCCGACCCGCGAAGCCGGCCGGGTCGGCGGGTAGCTCAGCCGGCGGCAGCCGGCCGGGACCGTCCGGCCTGGCCGCGGCCGGTCGGCGTACCCCGGCGGTCGCCGACCCGACCCCGGACCCGGTCGCGCGCACCGCGACCGGCACGGCGGCATCCGCGCGCGGGTCGCCGGTGGCCGGTCGCCGGCTCGCCGGTCCGACCGTCGCCGCTGACCGGGCCGGCCCGGCCAGCGGCGGGGTGGTGACGAGTCGCGGGCCGGGCCGGCCGAGTGCCTCCTGCATCAGCGCGGTGATCTCGTCGCCGGGATCGAGGCCCTCCTGCTCGGCCAGGCGGCCGCGGTAGTCCCGGAAGGTGGCGAGCGCGTCCGGCCGGCGGCCGGCGGCCAGCAGCGCCCGCATCGCCAGCAGCCGCAGCGGCTCGCGCAGCGGGTTCGCGGCGGTCAGCGGGGCAAGTTCGGCGAGCGCGGCGTCCGGCCGACCCGCTGCCAGTTCCAGCGCGGCCAGCGTCTCGATGGCGAGCATCCGGCGCTCCAGCAGATCGGCCCGGGCGCTCTCGACGTATGTCCCCGTTGCGCCGCCGAGCGGTTCGCCCCGCCACAACCGCAGCCCGGCCCGCAGCAGCCGCACTGCCTCGCCGGTGCCGCCGGCCGCCCGCGCGTCCCGCACGTACGTGTCGAACAGCCCGGCGTCCACCCGCTCCGGCGGCACGTCCAGCCGGTAGCCGAACGCCCCACCGGCCAGCACGCCGAGCGCACCGGCCGCCGCGAGCTGCTGCCGGAGCACCGACGCCGCCTGATGGATCTGGGTCCGCCCGGTAGCCGGTGCCGCACCGCCCCAGATCGCCTCCGCGATCGCCTCGAACGTGACCGCCTGCCCGACCCGCAGGCACAGCAGCCCGAGCTGCCCCCGCGCCTGCGCCCGCCGCACCGTCCCGAACCGCCCGCCGATCTCGAACCCGACCGGCCCCAGCACGACAAACCGCAGCGCATCCGCTTCGGCCCCGGCATCGCCAGTACGCATTCAGGCATTGTGCTCGGCCGGCCCGGCGGGTGACCCACACTTGTGGCGCCCGGTACCGAACCGCGACAACCGCCACCGCGACGTGCCTGCGTCCGTACCCTGAATGCGGCGATTTGGTACGGCTGCGCCATCGGTACGGCGGTTCCTGTTGGGGTGTCCCGCCGGTAGCGTGGATGTGGTCGGGTCCACGCCCATCGGACACCGGAGGTTCGCCGGCACTTCACGGAGCATCGAAACGCTCCGCAGGTCGCAGTGTGCCAGCATCGGGATGCTTTTCAGGAGCGTGCCAGCAATGACCATTTCTCGCCGTCAAGTGCTCACCACCGGCACAGCGGGCGTCGGTCTAGCCGTCGCAGGGGTGCTGCCGAGCCTCGCCGGGCCCGCGGCAGCCGCACCCCGGACCGACTCGCACGGGTCTGGCGGTGGCCGGCCGGGCGGGCGTCCGTTCCCGCCGTTGCAGGACGACCCGAACGGCATCCTCGCGCTCCCCGCGGGCTTCTCCTACCGGATCGTCACCCGCGAGGGCGTCACCGATCTGTCCTTCGGCCAGGGCAAGACGCCGGCCTTCCACGACGGCACCGGGGTGGTGGCCGCCGGTCGCAACAAGCTGACGATCATCCAGAACCACGAGCTGACGCCGCACATGGCGACCTTCGGCGTGCCGCACGTCCCGGGGACGGTCTACGACCCGGGTGCGGCGAACGCCAGCGGCTGCACGGTGATCACCGCCGACGGCGACGGCAGGGCCACCGCCGAGTGGGTCGGCATCTCCGGCACCGTGCGCAACTGCGCCGGCGGTGTCGCGCCCTGGGGCAGCTGGCTCACCTGCGAGGAGATCTTCATCGCCGCCGGCGCCACCTGGTCGGCAGCCGGCCAGACCGGCACCTACGAGAAGAACCACGGCTACGTCTTCGAGGTCTTCCAGAGCGGCTCCAACCACCAGCTGCCCAAGCCGATCAAGGCCTTCGGCCGGTTCGAGCACGAGGCCCTCGCGGTCGAACCGAACCTCAGGCACGTCTACCTGTCCGAGGACGCCAGCGGCCCGAACGGCCTGTTCTACCGGTGGTCCGCGCCGTCCGGCACGCGGCTCAAGGCCGGGCTCGCCAACCTGCTCAGCGACACCGCCGGCAAGCTCGAAGCGATGCAGATCCGGCTCGACGACGGCAGCATCGTCCCGGACGTCGCATACATCACCTCGGCGCAACTGGGTCGCCCGTTCAAGGTGACCTGGACCGAGGTCGCCGACCGCGATGCCGTGTCCACGCCGATCCGCCGGCAGTTCGCCGATGGCACCGTCACCCGCGGCAAGAAGTTCGAGGGCGTCTGGAGCAACGGCAAGGGCGTCTACATCGTCAACAGCTTCGCCTTCGCCGCCAGCGACCTGCCGGCGGACGCGACCAGGCACGACGGCATGGTCTGGTTCTACGACTACTCGGACCAGACGATCACTCTGGTCACCTACTTCCCGCACAACCCGGCCGCCGAGACCGAGGGCGCCTTCCCGAAGTACGCCGACCTGACCTTCGACGGCCCGGACAACGTCACCGTCACGCCGTGGGGCACGCTCGTCCTGGCCGAGGACGGCGTGCGCGCCTCGCACGTGCTCAGCGCGGTCCCGGGTGGTCCGACCTATGCGATCGCCCGCAACCAGCTGGCCAACGGCACCTCGGGCGGCGCACCGACCTACTCCGAGTTCACCGGGCCGACGTTCTCACCCGACGGCAAGGTCCTGTTCGTCAACATCCAGGTCCCGGGCATCACCCTGGCCATCACCGGCCCGTGGCACCGGTACCTGGGCTGAACCGCCGTCCCGAAGTGCGCGGGCTCCGGCTCGATCCCGGCCGGGGCCCGCGCCTATTCGGCCGCCTCGACGATGCGGATCTCGCGGTCGGCGCCACCGGCCAGCGCGCGTCGCGCTTCCTGGTAGGGGGCGCTGTTGTAGGCGGCCACGGCGGCATCGACGCTGGGGAACTCGATGAGCGTCGTCCGGGCCATGGTCCCGGACTCGAAGACCGCCGCGGGGACGCCCCGGGCCAGGAACCGGCCTCCCGCTGCCTGCATGGCCGGGCCGGCCAGCCGGATGTAGGCCTCGACCTTCGCCGGGTCGTGGACCGCCGTGACCGTGTTGATCCAGTACGCCTTGCGCATGTGGCTCCCCTCCGTCGCTTCATCGGACACCGATCGACGGCCGGCTGTGGACGACGATCTGTCTGGCCGTTGCTGACACCGGCCCCAGGCGGCACGGGTGATGCGGCTGCGCCTGGCGGCGTGCGGTCAGCCGCGGAGTGCCGACCGGCTCCCGGCACCGTTCGCACCGACGGTAGCCGTCGCTGCCAGCATCAGCTGTGTGGCAGACGCCACCAGGAATGTGACGTACGGTAGTACATGATTACGGAGGGTTGTCAAAGGCGGTAGGTCAGGCGACGGTCGCTCTCGTGACGCTGGTGCCGGCCGGGCACCCTGTTCTGGCGCTCCCGTACCTGTTGTGGGCTGTGGTCGCGTCACCTCAGCAGGCGTCCTGCTCAGGCGTCATGACGGGTATGGCATGGGCAAGGATCTGGGACGGACAGAGGCCGCGGTCGAGCTGGAGCCGCAGGTGGCGGCGCCGGGGCAGGGCGGCCTCATCGCGATGCGGCCGTCCGGGGAGATCACCAGTTGCGATCCGGCCGCGGCGCGGCTGTACGGCTACGTCGCCGGCGAGTTGATCGGGCAGTCCACGGACGTCCTCGTACCGCCGGAGCGGCGGGCGGCGGAGCGCGAGGTGCTGCGGCAGGTCGTGGCGGGCCAGGGTGTGCGGCCCGTGCTGGCGGACCGGATCCGCCGCGATGGGACCGTGGTGTCGGTGTGGGTGACCGTCTCGCCGATGGTCGACGCGGCCGGCACGATCGTCGGAGTGATGACCGTCGCGCGCCTGGCCGGCGAGCAGCGCGGTGCCGCCGACCGGGTCGAGACGTCGGCGGATCAGCAGCGGGCGGACATCCGGGAGGTCCACGACCGGCTCCGGATCGGTATCGATGCCGAGCGGGCGAAGGAACGCGTGCTGGTGGAGGATGCCGAAGACCTGTTCCAGGTGGAGATGGGCGTTGAGCGGGCGAAGGAACGGGTTCAGGTCCAGGACGCCGAGGACCGGTTCCGGGCCCGGATGGACACCGAATGGGCCAGCGGTCGGGTCCGGGCCCACGACGCCGCGGAACGTGCCCGGCTGCAACGGGAAGTGGATCGGTTCCAACTCCGGATGAGCGCCGAGCGGGCGAAGGAACGCCTGCTGGTGCAGGGCGCCGAGGACCGGTTCCAGGATCGGATGCAGACCGAGCGCAGCAGAGGGCGGGAGCAGGTTCGGGACGCCCAGGACCGGTTCCACGTCGGGATCGACGCCGAACGGACCCGGATTCACAACGACCAGGAGCAGCTGCAGGGCCACCTCCAGCAGAGTCAGCGGCTGGAGGTCCTCGGCCAGCTCGCCGGCGGTGTCGCGCACGACTTCAACAACCTGCTCGCGGTGATCCTCAACTACGCCGCGTTCGTCAACGACGAACTCGCCGCCCATCCCGCGGACGACCTGGACGCGGTCATCAACGATGTCGCGCAGATCCGTCGGGCCGCCGAACGGGCCGCCGCGCTGACCCATCAACTGCTCGCCTTCGCCCGCCGCGAGGTCATCCAACCGCGGGTGCTCGACCTCAACGTCGTCGTCGCCGATGTGGAGCAACTGCTGCGCCGCACGCTCGGCACGGACGTCATCCTGCAGACGACACTCGCCGCGGCGCCCTGGCCGGTGCTGGTCGACGCCGGCCAGATCGAGCAGGTCCTGGTCAACCTCGCCGTCAACGCCCGCGACGCGATGACCGGCGGCGGGGTGCTGACCATCGACACCGCGAACGTCGTCCTCGACGCCGACTTCCTCGCCGCCGGCTCGCCGCTGCACGCCGGCCGGCACGTCCGGCTGCGGGTCGGCGACACCGGCAGCGGCATGCCCGCCCACGTCATCGAACACGCCTTCGAACCCTTCTACACCACCAAGTCCGACGGCACCGGCACCGGACTGGGCCTGGCCACCGTCTACGGCATCGTGACCCAGACCGCCGGCACCATCGACATCCACTCCCAGCCCGGCCTCGGCACCACCTTCACGATCATGATCCCGGTCACCGACGAGCGCGCCGAGCCGGTCAAGGAACCCGCGGCCTACGAACGCGTCCCCAAGGGCGAGACGATCCTGATCGTCGAGGACGAAGAAGCCCTCCGTGCCGTCACCAGGCGGATATTCACCCGGAGCGGATACGACGTGCTCACCGCCGCCGACGGCCGGGAGGCGCTCGCGCTCGCCGGGCAGCACGACGGCGATATCCACCTGCTCGTCACCGACGTCGTCATGCCCAACATGCTCGGCAAGGAAGTAGCGGAAAAGCTCTGCCGGCTCCGACCCGGTATCGCGGTGCTTTACATGTCCGGGTACGCCCAACCGGTGCTGGCCTCACAAGGCAGACTCGACCCCGACGTCCACCTGATCGAAAAGCCCTTCACCGCGGCAGCCCTGATCGAAAAAGCCGGCCAGGTGCTCAACGGCCATTTCCAGGGATTCCGCACCGTCGAGACCGACGACGCCAACCCGCCAACCGAAAACACCTGCCCGACGGCATCCAACCAGCGCCGCCCCCCGCCCGAGATCACCCCTACCATCCCCTGACCGCCGGTGCCGCGCCGATCGGCCGGCCGTCTCGCCGGACCGCCGCCGGGTGGGCCGGACTGCCATGGGGTGGGCCGGACCGCCGCGGGGTGGCCGGGCCGGCCGGGCGCTGGCCGGACGGTGCAGCCTGATTTGGGGGATTTCGCGGTGTTCGACCCGGTAAGGCGCTAGACTTCCGCGCCTGAGGTTCGACGTCGACGAGATGGTAGCGGTGGCCACCATGCGGGTTCGCGAGTTTCCGGCCCTGGGGTTCGACCCCGCGCCAGGGGATCCGGCTGCGTTGGACGCGGCCGCGAGGTCGACCACGGCCCAGGCGCAGCAGCTCGCCCGCTCCGGCCAGACGCTGGCCGGCCTCGACTCGTCGACCTGGGTGGGGACGGCGGCGGACGGGTTCCGGGCCAGGCTGAGCGAACTTCCCCGCGACCTCGACGACGCCACCCGCGCGCATCAGGAGACCGCGGCCGCGCTGAACGGCTACGCCCGGGACCTGGCCGGGATGCAGGCCAGGGCGGCGGAGTTGGAGCGGCACGCGGAGGAGGCGCAGCGGCGCCAGCAGGCCGCGGTCGCCGAGGTCAACCGGATCACCGCGGTCCGGCTGCCCGCCGGCGATCCCCGGTCGGCCGGGCTGGAGTCGCAGTACTACGCGGCCGGCGCCCGGGCCCACACCGCCGGCGACGACCTCGAGCAGATCCGGGCCCAGGCCCGGGCGCTGCAGGGGCAGGCCCGGGCCGCCGCGCAGGCCGCCGCCCGGCGCATCCGGGCGGCCGCCGCGGTGGCCGGCAAGCCCATCGACCGCTGGCAGGACGCGCTCGACCTGCCGCTGCTGAACGCTGACGGGGAACGCAACGGCGGCGTCAACCCGAAGCTGCCGCTGGACCTGGCCACCCTGCAGAAGATGCTGGCCGGCGCCCGCGCGGCCGGGATCGACCCGCGCCGGTACGCCGCGCTGCTGCAGCAGTACTGGCTGGTCAAGGCCGCCAACGAGGCCGGCATCGACCTGTCGAAGTGGGATCCGGCCGCCGGCGTCGACGGGAACGCGGACAACATCCTGAAGGTCTACCGGCTGTACGGGAAGTTCTTCCTGGAGCACCCGGAGCTGCAGTGGGCCGGCATGGCGAACATGATCGGCCCGGCGTTCGCCGGCGGCTTCGCGGACCTCGACTCGATGAAGGACTTCGCCCGCAGCCTCAACGACAAGATCAACTCATTGCCGCCGGCGGCCCGCGCGGCGCTGCCTCCGGAGCTGCGCGAGCTCGCCAAGCTCGGCGACCTGAGCGCCGACGAGCTGCAGTACTTCGAGTCCAAGTTCCTCGCGATGCAGAAGCACATCTTCATCGACCAGGGCTCGATGCACGAGGCGTACCTGACCGGCGGGCAGGGCGCCATCGACGAGATGCGCGCCGCCGGCCTGATCGACGACAACGCGCAGAGCGCCTGGCGGAAGATCGCCAGCGGCGACCCGGCGCAGATCCAGGATGGCAACACCCGGCTGCTCAACCGCGAGCAGAACCAGATCATCGACAAGCAGTACAACGACATGTACCAGCACGACCCGCCGATCGGGCGGATCATGACCTACGGGATGACGGCCGCCGGCGCGGCGTCCATCCCCGGGACGAAGACACCCGGGCAGTACTCCCCGCTGACCGTCGAGGGCCAGGTCACGCTGCCCGGGCCGGTGCCGTTCACGCACGAGACGGTCAAGGTCCGCGTCGCCACCCCGCTGCCGGACTTCAACATCGCCGACAAGGACGCCCGCTGGGACTACATCACCAAGGACACCCTGCCGGCCTACCAGCAGCTGCTGCGCGACCACCCGGACCAGGCCCGGGCGATCGTCGCATCGCCGGTGCAGGATCGGCTGGCCGAGCAGCGGCTCGCGCAGCGGTGGCCCCAGCTCGCCCAGCACATGCTGACCGACTGGGACGTCGACGTCGGTGTCGGCTTCGGCGTCGGCATCCGGTGAGTGCCGGCAATGCCGACCGGCCCCGGCCGCCCCCGCCCGCCCGCGCCGGCACCGCGCGCGTGCTCGCCGCTACCCTCGCCACTGTCGTTCTCGGAGGTTGCACCGTGAGCCAGCCGCTCCGCTCCGGCAACACCATGCCGGGCTCCGTACTCCGGGACGGCGCGATCACGCTGGACCTGCGCCGGCCGCCGACCCGGGCCGACCTCGGCTTCACCGAAGGCCGCAACGAACGGGCGTACCAGCAGGAGCCGGGCGCGGCACCGATCGCCGTCACCGTCCAGCTACCCACCGGAACCCTGGCGCTGCCGGCCTTCGTGGTCAGCGCCGACGGCAACGACCACACCCCGGCCGGGGCCCGGAACCCCCGCCCGCCGGAGCGGATCGTCATCGAGCGGGCGTTCGCCACCGCCGCGTCGGCCCGGGCGAGCCTGGCCGCCGACTCCGCGCTGCTTGAGCTCGACCGGGCCGAGCGGGAGTTGCTGCTGGCCCGGGTGGCCGCCGGCCGGCCGCCGGCGCTGCCGCAGCAGGGGAATCTGACCGGGCTGGTGCGTGGCTGGCTGGCCGCCTCGGTCGACGTGATCGGCCACGAGGACGCGACCGTCCAGATCAACTACACCTTCACCGTCAACGAGTACCGCAACCCGGCCATCGACAAGGTGGTCCACGACGGTGTCTTCGCGATCGACCTGACCCGGCGGCCGTCCCGCGCGGACCTGGCCTTCCGCGACGGATACAGCCTCGCCGAGGTCAGGCCGGCGCCGCGGACCGAGCTGACCGCCCGGCTGGCGCTGCCCGGCGGCATCCTGGAACGCGCCGCCGCCGCCGTCACCTCGACCACCACCAGCGCCGGCGGCACCGATCCCGCCGGCACCGGCGAACCCCGGCAGACCGCGGTGTCGCTGCCGGCGACCGGCACGGACGAGGCGGCGCGGACGCTCCGCGCGGATGCCGCGCTGCTCGGCCTGGACCCGGCGGCCGTGCGGGCGGTCTTCGCCGGCGCTCCCGGCAGCCACGTCAAGACGACGCTGCCGGGCCGGAGCACCGAGGTCTACACGGCCTCCGCGCAGGTCGAGCTGACCCTGGGCCAGCCGGGCCCGTTCGCCGCGAGCATCAGCTACCGGTTCGACTACCGCTGATCGGGCCGGCTGCAGGGTCGTCGCACCGGACCGGCGACGGCGGTGCGGGCCGGCCTCAGCCGGTGTAGCGGACGAAGATCTTGGTGTAGGCGTAGGCGGACTGGCTCACCCCGCTGCAGGAGTCCGCGTCCAGGCTGGACGAGCAGGCCCGGTCCCGGTTGACCGACCAGAACGTGAGCCGGGCGATGTGGTGCTGCTGGGCGTAGCCGAGGATGGTCTCGAAGTCGCCGGTGCTGACCGTCTCGTCGGCCTCGTCGGTCTTCCCGTTCATCGACGAGATGCCCAGGTGCGTGTACGCGGTCGCGCTGCTGTAGCCGTACGCGCTCTGCAGGGCGGACCGCAGCCCCTCGGCCGCGTTGACCGAGGCCTGGCCCATCGAGCCGGTGTGGCCGCCGAAGTCGAACGGCATCACCACCCAGCCGTCGTTGGCCAGCCCGGCCGCCGCGCCCTTGTTGAGCAGATCCCGGCCGGTGGAGTCCGGGCCGGTCGGCGTGGTGCCGAAGGTGATGTACGTCTTGAGCCCGGCGTTGTTCGCCCGCACCGTCTTCACCGCGTTGACCACCCGCTGCCGGACCGTCGACGAGCCGAACTCGGTGTTCTCGATGTCGATGTCGATGGCCTTCAGGTGGTAGGCGTTGATCACCTTCTGGTAGGCGCCCGCGAGCGCGGCCGCCGACGAGCACTTCTCCCCGAGCTTGTCGCCGCTCCAGCCGCCGAAGGACACGACCACGTCGCCACCGGCGGCCCGGATCGCGTTGATCTTCGACTGGTCGTTGCCGCCGGTCAGCGGGCGGTCGCCGTCCCAGGCCGGGTTGCAGCCGCCGTCGGAGAGGATGAACGCCAGCGTGAACCACTTCACCCCGGTCGCCGACATCACGCTGGTCGGGTTCTGCGGGCTGCCCCAGCCGAAGTACTCGTACGGGGCGACAGCGACGCCGGGGGCGGCCGCGGCCACCGGCCCGCCGACGGCTGGCGCCGCGCCCGCGCCGGGCGCCACCGCCATCGAGACGGGCAGCGCGAGCGCGCCGGCGGCCAGCGCGCAGATCGCGGCCCGGATCGGGCGACCGGACGCGGATGTCGGGACAGGCATGATCGCTCCACCTCCACACGGTCGAGCCGCGCACGGCGTGCGCGGCCGGGCACCGCGAGGCGCCGACCGGGCAGCGGTGGAGTCGGCGGATCCTCTGCGTACCGGTTAGTTAGGGAACCTTCCTAACCGATGGCCAGATCGAAGCATGACGCGGCGACACTTGTCAAGACAACCTGGACATGCCGGGTGAACCGGGCTGGGCGCGGAGGTCCGGTCGGACGATGTCAGGCGCCGCGGCGCCGGGGACGGGTGAGGTAGCCGGCGATCCGGTTGCGCAGCCGGCCCCACAGTGCCCGGGCGAGCATCCGGCGCAGCGCCGCGCCGGACCGGCCGTGGTAGATGATGAAGTCGTCGTAGACGTGCACACCGGGGCGGTCGGCGACGGCGGCGCTGGCGGTGCGGACCGCCGCCAGCTGGTCGGTGGTCAGCTGCAGCGGTGGCTCGTCCGGCTGGTAGGTGGCGCCCAGCGGGTAGTCCCGTCCCGGGGTGCGGGTCATCTCGATGTGGCAGCCCAGCACGTGGCTGACCGGCCGGGCGGCGGCGAAGGCGACCAGCCGGTCCAGGCTCTCGGCGAACACCGGGAAGTCCTGCACGTAGAGCCGCCCCCGGCAGACCGTGTCGCCGGTGACCAGGAATCCTGACCACGGGTCGTACACCGCGATCGAGGTCGGGTGGTGCCCCGGGCACCCGGTGATCTCCAGCACCCGCCCGCCCAGGTCGAACCGGACCACCTCGGCGGGCCAGGCCCGGAACCCGAAGAACGCCTGCACGGCGGCGACATCCGTGCCGACCACCGTGGTCGCCGGCCGGTCGGCGAACTGCGGGTCACCGGCCACGTGGTCGCCGTGGGCGTGGGTGTGCGCGACGACCAGCTCGTATCCCGGCCGGGGATGGTCGGCCAGCCAGTCGCTGAGGATGCCGTCCACCGTCTGCCGCAGCGGGAAGCGCTCCGGATCGGCGGTCGCGCCGGTGTCGAGCAGCAGCGCCCGGTCGTTGCCGCAGAACAGGAAGAGGAAGGGCGCCTCGTAGTGGACCGCCTTGCTCTGCCGCAGCACGAAGGTATGCCGGTCGTAGGCATGCACCTGGATGCTCGGATCGGTGTTGCGCCGCCCCGGCAGCGAGCCGTGGATCCATGCGCCGGGCAGATCGCCGGCGACCGGCGCACCGGTGCCGAAGTCGACCACGTCAGCGTCCATCGCGTGCTCCTCCCATCGGCTCGACCCCGCCGGCGGGTGGGCGGGGCCCGGCCCGGCCGGGCCGGCGGTAGCGGTGCGGGTCGTCGACCGGATCGGGGTTGGCCACCGCGAACAGCCGGGCCGGCCGAGCGCCCGGCGGCCGCAGCGACGGATCCGCCCAGCGCTCGGCGAAGCGGTCGGTCAGCGCCCGCAGTTCGCGGCTGAGCTGTGCCAACTCCTCGTCGGTCGCCCAGAAGCTGGACCGGATCACGGTGATCGCGTCGAGCCGCCCCGCCGGCTCGGCCGGCCCCGCTGGCTGGGCCGGCTGGGCCGGTTCGGCCGGCTGGGCCGGCTGGGCCGCGGCGCTGGCCAGCCAGTCACGGATGCGGGCCGACTCCTGCTCCACCGTCAGCGTGGCCAGCGCCTCGACCGCCCGGACCGACGCGGGGTCACCGGCGTCCGGGCGCGCCCCCTGCCGGCGTGCGGTGAGCCGCCACGGCTTCTCCCGGCCGCGCCGCTCCGCCGCCTCCACATAGCCATACTTGGCCAGCATGCGCAGGTGGAACGAGCAGCTCGGGACGCTCTCGCCGGTCAGCTCGGAGCACCGGGTCGCGGTCGCCTCGCCTTCGTCGTTGAGCAGATCCAGCAGCACCAGCCGCAGTGGGTGCGTCAGCGCCCGGATCCGCTCGGGATCGGTCGTCATCAGCTTCGCCGGCCGGGCGGACGTCTCTGCCACAGTCGCGGACGCTAGCATTCTAAAGACATCTATATCAAGATTCCTCTAGCTTCCGCGCCGCCCAGGACCAGTGGAGCCGCTGCCCGCGCAGTCCCGGTGACGGATTCGCTCCGCCGGTGATGCCGCGAAGCCGCCACTTGGTGGGCAAACCCGCCACCGGAGCCCAGACGGCGTCACCCGTGGCTCGCGTTGCGCAGAGATTCCGCCCCAGTCGTTCGGGCTGGTGATGACCTGAGGTGGCGGGTGACGGCGTGGTGCGACCGGTGACGGGTTCGAGCCGCGGGTGATGGCCTAGCGCCATCACTGGGCGGGCAAATCCATCACTGGCGCGCAGACGGCGTCACCCGCCGGCCCACGACGTCACCCGCGGCCGCGCCACGCAGAGAGCCCACCCGGGATCGCCCGGGGCTGGTGATGATCTGGGGGCGGGTGGCGGGTGGCGGGTGACGGCGTGGTGCGACCAGTGGCGGGTTCGGGTCGTGGGTGGCGGGTTCCGGCTGCGGGTGATGGCGTAGAGGCATCACTGGGTGGGCAAACTCGTCACCGGCGCATGGAAGGCGTCACCGGCTGGCGGACGGCGTCACCCGCGACCCTCGCCGCGCAGAGACCCGCCCCGGACCGCTCGGGACTGGTGACGACCTGTCGTCACTGGCCGCCGGAGAGGGCGGCCGAGGTGGAGCTGACGCCGGAACCGCCGGTCGGGGCCGGCGGGGTGGTCAGGTGCAGCGGAACCAGAACGAGCCGGGGAACCGGGTGCTGCGGTCGTAGGACGCGAACGCCTTCTCCAGTTCGGCCGGGTGCCGCCGGTGCATCCAGCTGCTGCCCCAGATCACCTCGCGGCGGGAGTTGTGGGACAGGTAGGCCTGCAGCAGGTACTGCTCGTTCCAGAACCGGTGCTCGGTTCCGAGCAGCCACTCCTTCGGGTACTCGCCGGGCAGGAAGACGTCGTGCACGTGTACCAGGACGCCCGGCCGCAGTCGGGGCAGTACCTCCATGAACGCGTACTGCACGTCGCTGCCGATCCGCAGGACGTGGGACGAGTCGATGAACAGGATGTCGTTGTGGCCCAGCGATTCGAAGACGTCCAGCGGGAGATCCTGCAGCGGTGTGTCGCGTAGCTCGGCGACGTCCGATGCCTCCTCGAGCGCGGCCCGGACGAAGTCGTACGGGTATGGCTCGACCGCGAGCAGGTGACCGGTGGCGTCGGCGGCGTCCGAGTGGTTGGCGCGCAGCGCCTGGATCGAGAGCAGCGTCGACCAGCCGGCGCCGATCTCCACCACCCGGTCCGGCCGGTGCGAGCGGATCATCGAGTAGTAGAGCTCGGCGTCGACCGATTCGAACGCGCCGTTGTCCACGAAGTAGCCGCCGGCGGCAGCGTCCTGCTGCTGGCACGGCAACGCGTCGAGCTCGGCGCCGAGGCGGTCGACGATCCCGTTCAGGAGCGCGAGCTGCGCATCGTCCCGCATGTCTATGCCGGGCAGCTCGGACTCCCGCTGCCACAGCTCGTCGGTCAGCGTCCGGGTGTCGGGGATGGGGGAGTAGAAGTGGTTCGGGGTGAGGTGCCAGCCATGCTCCTGCCAGGTTTCGAACGGCAGCTCGGTGGCCCGCCGGACCAGCTCAGCCACCTCGTCCAGCGCCGGTTCGGGCGGCGGCTGCGGCCCGGTCTCCCCAGCCGGCCCGGCCCCCGCAGCCGGCCCGGCCTCCCCAGCCGGCCCGGCCCCCGCAGCCGGCCCGGCCTCCGCAGCGTGCCCGGCCTCCGCAGCCGCGGCGGGCAGGCCCGGATCGGCCGCCGCCCCGGGCTCGTCCGGCCCGGCGCCGGACAGCGGGCCGGCGGGCATGATCAGCCCGGCGAGCCGGGCCCGGAACCGGTGCGGCAGCGCGTGGACGGCCGAGCGGACCGCGTTCTTGGCCCGGCCGGCCGCCGCGTGCCGGTAGCCATAGCCGATCTGACGTCGCACCGCACCCCTCCTGACAACTGACCATCGCCATGACCCACGTCGGACGAGGCCGGCTCGCCGGTATTCTCCCGACCGCGTCCAAGCTGCGCAGGTGATCAGACCTGATACAGGTCGTTACGGTAGCGAGTCGGTTTGGCCGACAGTAGCCGGGCGGGTACTCGGCGGGTCCGGGGGTGTCTGGACGGTCGAGGTTGCCGCTGGGCGTTCTGACCAGCTGCACGGCCGCCGGCCGGCGGCATCCTGGCTGAGCGGCGGTCCTCAGAGCGGCGGTCCTCACAGCGGGCTCTCAGCCGGGGCACAGTCGGCGAACAGTCCTGGCCTGGATCGTGCAGTCATGCGTCACTGGGAGTGATCAGCGCGAACCATCGACCGGCGTGGAGGACACATGGAGCACGACCCGGCACTACCCGACCACGACCACGAGCACGACCGGGGTCTGGTCCACGACCTGCCGACCCTGCTGAGCCGCCGCCGGGCGTTGACCACTCTGTTCGCCGGCGCCGGCGTGGTCGCGCTGGCCGGATGCGGCGGTGAGTCGGCCGGCACCGGTACGGCCGCCACCTCGGCCGCCGCGACCTCGGCGGCGGCCACCTCGGCCGCGGCGACGGCGACCGCCACCGCCACCGCGGGCACCCAGATCCCGCAGGAGACCGCCGGGCCCTATCCCGGCGACGGCTCCAACGGGGTCAACGTCCTGACCGAGAGCGGGATCGTGCGCAGCGACATCCGGAGCAGCTTCGGCTCGGCGTCCGCGGTGGCGCAGGGAGTTCCGTTGACGATCAAGCTCACCGTGCTCGACACCAAGAACGGCTCCGCCGCGCTGCCGGGCGCCGCGGTCTATCTGTGGCATTGCACCATCGACGGCAAGTACTCGCTGTATTCGCAGGGCATCACCGAGGAGAACTACCTGCGCGGCGTGCAGGAGACCGACAGCGCCGGGGTGGTGACCTTCACCAGCATCTACCCGGCCGCGTACTCCGGCCGCTGGCCGCACATCCACTTCGAGGTCTATCCGAGCGTCGCCAAGGCCACCACGGCGAGTGACAAACTGCGGACCTCGCAGCTGGCGCTGCCCGAAGACGTGTGCAAGCTGGTCTACGCGACCGACGGCTACAGCCAGAGCGTGCAGAACCTCGCCCAGACCTCCCTGTCCACCGACAACGTGTTCAGTGACGGGTACTCGTTGCAACTCGCGACCGTGACCGGCACCGTCACCGCCGGCCTGACCGCCACCCTCAACGTCCCGGTCTAAACGGCGTTGTCGGTCAGGGTCTGGACCGGTTGGTGCGCCGCTCGGATTCCAGCTGCCGGCGAAGGTTGTCGAGGTGGGTCGGCCTACCGGTGGCCCGGTGGCTCACCGGCGATCGGTCGCCGGGTCGTCGGGGGAGGCGTCCTCGGGGTAGGCGAGGCGGCGTAGCAGGGTGAGCGTGTCGTCGTTGCGTGCCGGCTGAAAGAACTGGGTGTCCACCTGTTCGACGACGGCGATCGCGCGGGGGGCCAGGTCGGCGCCGCTGGTGGTGACCCGGATCCGTTTGGCCCGGGTGTCGGCCGGGTCGACCTCGCGTTCGATCAGTCCTTTCTGCTCGAGGGTCCGCAGCACCTGGGAGGTCATCTTCACGTCGGTGCCGGCCTGCTGGGCCAGGGCCAGCTGGTTGGGTCGTTGACCCTTGGCGTTGAACCACCAGGTACAGGCGAGCAGCACGAACTGCACGTGGGTGAGGTCGAGCGGGGCCAGCGCCGCGGCGATGCCACGTTGCCAGCGCAGCGTGGCATGCCAGAGGAGAAACCCGGGACTGTCGCCGGGTTCGATCGGCATCAGCCCTGTGCCAGCCGGACCAGCGACGTCATTGTCTGCGGAAAGTCGGCCGTGATGGCCGGGCCGAGCCGCGGGCCCACCTGGTCGGCGGCCGGGCCGGTGATCTCCATCCGGTACACCACCCGGGTCACGCCCGCCTCGACCCGGTCGAGCCGGTGAATGGTCCGCACGACCACGTCGCCGAGGTCGGCCTCGTCCACGAACAGGTGGGGTGCCGTCAGTTCGGCGATACGCAGCCGGACCGGCTCCTGTCCGGCCGAGGTCATCGTGATCTCCGCGCCGACCGCGAACGGCCCCCCGATCTCGATCTTCTCGATGTCGAGGTTCCAGGCGCCCCAGCCCTCGACGTCAGCCCAGAGCCGCCAGACGGCCTCGGGTGCGGCGGTTGTCTCGACGGCGTGCTCGTACGTCCACATGGCCGCTCCTGCCGTAGATAATCTCTGCGCAGACTATCGTCGCACAGACTATCGCCGGCGGCCACCCGGGTTCGACCGGACCTGCCGCCTCCGCAGGTCATGGCGTTGCCGCCTACTCGGGCGGCAGGCTCGGGCACGGTGCCCAGGCAACGGCGGACCGGTCGCTCAGCGGGCATCCGCCAGGCGGTCGGGCGCCCATAGCTGGTCGGCGTCGCCGGCGGCGAGGCGGCCCCGGTAGACGTCGATCTTGTGGTCGATGAGCCTGAGGTTCTCCTGGATCCCAGCGAGCTTGGCGATCACGTCGGCGCGGTGGGCCTCCATCAGGGCGAGTCGTTCCGGCTCGTTGCCGCGCCCGGCGGATACGAGCTGGGCGTAGCGCCGGATGGTCCTGATGGGCATGCCGGTGGCGCGCAGCTTGGTGCAGATGGTGATCCAGTCGAGGTCGAGTTGCTGGTAGCGGCGCCGGCCGCTGGCGGTGCGGTCGACGGTGGTGACGACCAGGCCGGCGCGTTCGTAGTAGCGCAGGGTGTGCACGCTGACGCCGGTGCGGCGGGCGGCCTCGGCGATGCTCAGGCCCGCCTGGGGGGCCGAGCGCTCGAGTACCGGCTGCGGATTGACTTCGAGCACACTCTCAATTCTAACGTCGTGGTCATGAGTGCCCTGTTGCTGCCGACGACCACGGCCGGCGAACTGAGCCGGCGCCGCCGCTTCCTGGTGCTCGCGATCTGCTGCGCCAGCATGGTCGTCGTCGTGATGGACATCTCCATCGTCAACGTCGCGCTGCCGGCGATCCGTCGCGACCTGCACGCCTCGGTGTCCGGCCTGCAGTGGACGGTCGACGCGTACACCCTGGTGCTGGCCAGCTTCCTGGTGCTGGCCGGGGCCACCGCTGACCGGGCCGGTCGGCGGCGCGTCTTCCAGGTCGGCCTCGCCGTCTTCGGGTTCGGCTCGCTGCTGTGCGGCCTGGCGCCGGGCATCGGTTGGCTGATCGCGGCGCGTGCGCTGCAAGCCGTCGGTGGCACGATGCTCAACCCGGTGGCGATGGCGATCGTCGCGACCACGTTCCCCGACCCGGCCGAGCGGGCCAGGGCCATCGGCGTGTTCGGCTCGGTGACCGGTCTGTCGCTGGCGCTGGGGCCGATCCTCGGCGGCGCCCTGGTCGACACCTTCGGCTGGCACTCCATCTTCTGGATCAACGTGCCGATCGTGGCGGCCGCGATCGGGTGCACCGCGCTGTTCGTGCCCGAGTCCCGCGCCGCCCGGGCACGCCGGTTCGACCCGGTCGGCCAGACCCTGGTGATCCTGGTGCTGGGTGGCGTCGTCTGCGCGATCATCGAGTCCAACAGGTTGGGCTGGTCCTCGCCGGTCATCCTCGGCCTGCTCGCCGTCGCCGGGCTCAGCGTGCTCGGCATCCTCGGCTACGAACCGCGCCGGGCCGACCCACTGCTGGAGTTGCGCCTGTTCCGCAGCGTGCCGTTCAGTTCGGCGATCCTGATGGCCCTGTTCGCCCTGTGCGGGTTCGGTGCGTTCCTGTTCCTGACCACCCAGTACCTGCAGGACGTGCGCGGCATGTCGGCGCTGACCGCCGGGCTGTGCCTGCTCCCGGTCGGGGTGCTGGTCGTGCTGCTGTCCCCGGTCGCCGGCCGGCTCGTCGGCGCCGGCGGTCCCCGGCTGCCGCTGGTGGTCGCCGGGGCCGCGCTGGCGCTGGGCGGCGCCGCGTCGGTCCCGCTCGGACCGGCCACCCCGCTGCCGGCCGTGCTCGCGATCTACCTGCTGTTCGGCATCTTCCTGGGCACCATCAACCCGCCGATCACCAACACGGCGGTCTCCGGAATGCCCCGCTCGATGGCCGGGGTGGCCGCCTCGCTGGCGTCCACCGGCCGGCAGACCGGCATCACCCTGGGCATCGCGATCTCCGGCACCATCGCGGGGTCGGCCCTGGCCCGCGGCGGCACGGCGTTCACCAGCGCGGAGCGCGGCGTGTGGTGGCTGGTATTCGGCCTCGGCGTCGGCATCCTGGTCCTGGGCCTGCTCAGCACCGGCCGCTGGGCCCTGGGCACCGCCGCGCGGGCGGCGGCCCTGTTCGAGGAGGTGGACCGCGGCGCGGATCTTCGAACCGCCCGCCTGACCCGCCGCTGATCGGCGCGCGGCGGGGCGGCGGGCAGGCCCGGTGTGGCGGCGTGCCGCCGCCACACCGGGCCCGGAGAGAACTACCTGGCAGTGCAGGTGGGGGTCATTCCGGCGCCATTGCCGGTGGCCTGGAAGCCGAATTCGGTCGACTGTCCGGCGGCGATGGAGCCGTTGAAACTGACGTTGGTGAACTGAACCGGACCGGTACTGCCGCTCGGGTTGGCGTTCCAGGTGTTGGTGATGCCGGCACCCGACGGCACGGTCATGCCGACCGTCCAGCCGTTGACCTGGGCCGAACCGGCGGTCACCCGGATGGTGGCGACGAAACCGCCGTTCCACTGGTTGAGCGACACCGAAGCCGAGCATCCGGTACCGGTTGGTGGCGTCGTCGGCGGCGAGGTCGGCGGGCTCGTGGGCGGGCTGGTCGGTGGCGTGGTGGGGGGCGTGGTCGGGCCGCCGTCGGTGAGGGTCGGAGTCTGCCAGTCCCGCCACTCGGCCAGGTTGCCCGGCTTCCGGCTCGAGATCCTGATCGTGCCGGCGGCATTGCCCGTCTTCAGCAGGTACTTCTGGATGTTCTGCTGCAGCGGGGTCCGCCATTCCGGCCGGACGGCGCAGTGCGTGCCGTCCTGGATGTCGGACCAGTAGGTGATGTTCTCGCCCGCGCCGAGCGCCTTGTAGACCTCGGCGCCGGCCAGCGCCGCCACGCTCCCGGACCTGGCGGCCAGCCAGTCGATGTGCGGGTTCTCCATGATGAACAGCCCGCGTGGCGCGATCATGGCCACCGTTTCGTGCGTGTCCACCGGCAGCGTGGTCGGGTTGCCGGTGAAGGCGTTGAACGCGTCGCCCAGCCACGGCTGCTCGCCGTAGGCACTGCTCAGCGGCTGCGCGCCGGATTCCCCGGGGATCCCGCGGAGGATCGGAGCACCGGCGCTACCGGACTCGATCGGCATGGTCAGCGCGATGCGCTGGTCGAACGCGCCGATCACGAAGGCGCCCTTGCCGTACCGCGAGCATCCGGTGACGCCGGTCGCGTCGGCGCGGAGGATGCTGCCGCCGGACTGCTCGAGGACGTCGATGATCCGGCTCACCCCCCAGGCCCACGCGACCAGCAGCCCGGTGCTGCTGGTGGCGCCGTAGATGCTGTAGAACGCGCCCTGCTTGTTGTTCCGGGGCGTGCCCTCCCGGCCGACCGCGAGCGGGTCGTAGTTGATGACGGCGGCACCGGCGGCCCTGATGGTGGCCGTGTCCGCGCCGAATCCGCCCAGCACGACGACGGCCGGGAACGGTCCGGCACCGCTCGGCAGCTGCACGCTCGCCGAGAAGCTGGAGCTCCGGCCGCTGTCCGAGACGTTCACCGTGATGCTGGTATTCGAGACCGTCCCGGTGACAGTTGCCGGCTTCCGGGGCTTCTCGCCGTAGACGAACCGCTCCGCCAGCTTCTTGATCTCTTCCCGGCGGCACCGCCAGTCGGACTTGGTGGTGATGCGGGTGCCGTCCAGCTTCCGGAAGGGATCGGGCAGCCTGGAGTTCGCCGGCGACGAGCCCGGGACGGACACCGCGCAGTCGGCGCCCTCGTCCTCGACAGCCGTCGCGGCGGCGGCCTCGGCGCCGGTGACTCCCGGTATCGCCGTTACCGCCCCAGCGACCGCGAGCGCCGCTACCGCCAGCACGACCACCGTGGAACGGATCTTGGAACGGCCCAAGCTGATGATCATTAGGCTCTCCTTCCGGCTAGGTGATGGAAGCGACGATCGATAACGCCCTCGACCGGTGGCGCTGGCCGCGAGCGGGTTCGACCCGACGGCGCCGGCGGCGACCACCGCAGCCGGCACCAGCGCGGCAGCCGCGGACAGGCGGCTCGGAGGGAGGCAAGGACGGCTCCTCGACTGTCGTCGTTCGGCCCATCCGCCGCAGATGAGTGTGTGCGCCCGAACACTGGCCCGCCGGGGCGCGGCGCCGCGTCACGCGCCCTCGACAGTGTTCTGTCCCGGAACGGGTTCAGAAACGTTTCGGAGTCAGGATAGTAACGTTTCTGCCCCGGTGGGGGCAACGGCCCGGCAACCCGGCAGCTCGTCGCCTCCGCGGCGGCGGCTGGACGACGCCCAGCGCGTGACGGTCCTTCTGCTGCCCGGGCCGCGGCCAGGCCTGCCCGCAGCCCAGCCGGGAGGACGGCGCCGGCGCGGCGGAACTGCGTCAGGCCGGCAGCGCGTCCGGCCCGGCCAGGTGCGGGGCGCCGGCCAGCGAGGGCCGTACCAGCTGTACCGGGGTCAGGACGGGAGGGCGGCCTCGATCGCGGCGACGACCTCGTCCGACTCGGGTGTCGTCTGCGGGCGGAACCGGGCCAGCACCGTCCGGTCCGGGCCGACCAGGAACTTCTCGAAGTTCCACTGCACGTCGCCGGCGGCGCCGCCGGCGTCCGGCGTCTCGGTCAGCGCCGCGTACAGCGGATGCCGGCCCGGGCCGTTGACCTCGATCTTCTCGAACATCGGGAAGCTGACCCCGTACGTCGCCGAGCAGAACTCGGCGATCTCCGCCGCCGTCCCCGGCTCCTGGCCGTGGAACTGGTTGCACGGGAACCCGATGACCGAGAACCCGCGGCCGGCGTACTTCTCCTGCAGTCGCTGCAGGCCCTCGTACTGCGGGGTCAGGCCGCACCGGGAGGCCACGTTCACGATCAGCAGCGTCGCATCCGCCGGCAGTTCGGCCGGCTGCCCGGCCAGCGAGTGCAGCGGAACGTCCGGAAGTGTGCTCACTGTGCTAGCCGTTCGCTGCGCTCCGCGCCGGACGCGGCGTCTTCCCTCGGCCCCGCGCAGCGACTTCGTCGGCGCGTTGCCTCAGTCCAGACGCCGCTGCGCTCCGCTCCGCTCACTGTGTCTCCTCGTTCGCTCCGGTCCGCCGCGCCCGACCCTGCGTTCACCGCCGATCATGCCGGATGGCCCGGCACGGCCCAGCGACCGGGCGGCGAGACCGGGAGCCGGGGGCCTCAAGCACCGGCCGGCGGCGCCGATTGTTCGGGTGTGGGGTCACCATCGGCCAGGGGTGGGCGCTGGCGGCGCGCGCTCCCGGGCGCGGCGGTCTGCCTGCTCGCGTTGAGCTTCGTCGCGCCGTTCGCGTTCGGTAGCGCCGGAGCGGGGTTCGCCGCGGTGACGTCGTCGGCGGTCAGGTTGGGCGCGGCGGAGAGCTTCACGGTGGCCGGCGCGCTGTACCGGTGGGGGGCCGGTGCCGCCGGGCTGAACGGGGTCGGCGAACTCGGCTACCGGACCTCGCCCACCCGGGTCGGCACCGAGACCGACTGGTCGAGCACGGCTACCGGGGAGTCGGCCCGGACCACCTGCGGGATCAGGGGCAGCGGCACGCTGTGGTGCTGGGGGTACAACGACTGGGGCCAGTTGGGGCTCGGTGACTACGACGAGCGGACCGAGCCGACGCAGGTGGGCGCCGATGCCACCTGGTTCAGTGTGGTGGTCAGTGGCCAGTTCGGCTGCGGCCTGCGCGGTGCCGGCACGCTGTGGTGCTGGGGGGCGAACCACACCGGACAGGTCGGCACCGGCGCGAGCACCACGTCCTATCCGAGCCCGGTGCAGATCGGCACGGCCACCTGGACGGCGATCACCGCCGGTGAGACCGATGCCTGCGGGATCCGGACCGGCGGCACGCTGTGGTGCTGGGGCAGCAACAGCTCGGGGGAGCACGGCACCGGCGACGACAGCTACCAGGATGTGCCGACCCAGGCCGGATCGGCCACCACCTGGACCGCGGTCAGCGCCGGCGGTTCGCACACCTGCGGGGTGAACGCGGGCACCGCCTACTGCTGGGGCTACAACATCTACGGCCAGCTGGGTACCGGCGACCAGACCAGCACCCCGAGCCCGGGCCCGGTCGCCGGCGCCGGCCCACCGGTCGACGGCGGCGGCACCTACACCGCAGTGGCCGCGACGACGAGTTCGAGCTGCGGGCTGCGCGCCGACGGCTCGCTCTGGTGCTGGGGCAACAACCAGGACGGTCAGCTCGGCCTTGGCGACTGGACCGAGCGGGACTCGCCCACCCAGGTCGGCTCGGCCACCTGGGCGACGATCGCGGTCGCCGGTACGGCGACCTGCGGCACCCAGACCGACGGCTCGCTGTGGTGCTGGGGTGCCAACAACTACGGCCAGCTGGGCACCGGCGACCGGACGGACCAGCAGACCCCGGTCCAGGTCGGCAGCGCTACCGGCTGGTCGGTGGCCGTTCCCGGCGGCTCGCACGCCTGCGCGATCAGCGCCCAGCTGCTGTGGTGCTGGGGAAAGGTCGAGTCCGGCCAGCTCGGTATCGGCGTCAGCACGGACGCGTTCGTGCCCACGACGGTCGGTGCGGTCAGCACCTGGGTCTCCGTCGACGTGGGCATCGAGCATGCCTGCGGCACCCGCGCCGACGGCACGCTGTGGTGCTGGGGGGCGAACCCGTCCGGCCAGCTCGGCCTCGGTGACCTCGCCGGCCGGACCCACACGACCCAGGTCGGTGCCCTGACGACGTGGGACAGCGTCAGCACCGGGGACAACCACACCTGCGCCATCGACGCCGGCGGCGAGCTCTGGTGCTGGGGCGAGAACGCCTACGGCCAGCTCGGCCTGGGTGACAACACCAACCGCGACGAGCCGACCAGGGTCGGCACCGATACCTGGCTCATGGTCGCGCCGGGCTGGCGGATGACCTGCGGTATCCAGACCGGCGGCGGCCTGTGGTGCTGGGGCGACAACCGCTACGGCGTGCTCGGCCAGGGCGACAGCACCGACCGGCTGACCCCCACCCGGGTCGGCACCGGCACCTGGACGACAGCCTCGGCCGGCAGTGCCCAGGTCTGTGCCGTGCAGACCGGCGGCAGCCTGTGGTGCTGGGGCACCAACTTCAGCGGCAGCCTGGGCATCGGCGACCCGTCGCTTAACACGTACGAGAGCCCGATGCCGGTCGGTAGCGACACCTGGCGAACGGTCGGTGCCGGCAACGGCGACACCTGCGGCATCCAGACCACCGGCACGCTGTGGTGCTGGGGCGACGGCGGCCTCGGGCAGCTCGGCGTCGGCGACAACAGCGAGCGGACGGTACCCGCCCAGGTGGGCATCAAGACCAGTTGGACCGCGGTGACCCTGGGGAGATCGTTCGCCTGCGGGTCGCTGACCGGGCCGGCCGTCTATTGCTGGGGTTACGGCGTCGCCGGCGGCCTGGGCATCGGCGGCGACCTCGGGCCGAGGTCGTCCCCTGCCCTGCTGTCCGGTTTCGCCGGACGGCTGCTGGCCACCTGGTCCTTCGGCGACACCGTCTTCGCGGTGGCCTGACCGGCCGACCCGCCGTCACCGGGGCCGGAGCCGCCGGTACGGGACGAGCGCGACCAGCGCGCCGCTCCCCCCGACGAGTAGCAGCCAGCAGACCGCGGTCTGCCGGTACGTGCTGGCCAGCAGCCGGGGGACGCCGACGTACGGCACGACCAGCCGGACCCGGCCGCGCACGCCGGCCGGGGCGAGCAGGGCGGAGTCGGGCGTCGGGTTCGCGTCGCCCTTCGTCACCAGCCGGCTGTCCGCGCGGACGGCCGCCACCCGGTGCACCACGAGCTGGCCGCTGCCGGGCCGGGTGAACAGCACGATCGCCCCCGGCCCTACCGGCTCGGCGGCCGGCTCGAACAACACCACGTCGCCGGGGCGCAGCGCTGGTGCCATCGAGCCGCTGGTCACCACCGCCGGGTGCCAGCCGACCGCGAGGAACGCCAGCGTGTAGCCGACCAGCCCGACGGTGGCGGTGAGCACCGCCCACGCGGCGGCCAGCGCGAGATCGATCCCGGCGGTGAGCAGCGCCGTGGGCCGGCGCCGGCGGCGGTGCGCCCCGCTCACAATGTCTGCCGACGAGGTCGCACCAGGCCGGGTCCACCCGTCGCGTCGCGTCGGTCCAGGCCCGGCCGCGCCCGCTCCCCGGTCACGGTGTCACCGGGCCGCTTCCGGCAGCAGGTCGGTCGTGCCGTCCGGCGCGCCGGGGGCGGCGTCGCCGGATTCGCCGCCGTCCGGCCGGCCGGACCGGACCGTCCGGTTGCGGCCGGCCCGCTTGGCCCGGTACAGCGCCGAGTCGGCGGCGTGCACCAGGGCCGGCACGGTGGTCCCGTCCGCCGGCAGGGTGGCCAGCCCGACGCTGATCGTGATCGGCACCGGTGGATCGGAGGCGATCAGCTGGGTGCGGACCCGCTCGGCGATGGTCCACGCCGCTGTCGCGTCGGTGCGCGGCAGCAGCAGCGCGAACTCCTCCCCGCCGTAGCGGGCGAGCAGGTCCTGCGGCCGGCACAGCGCGCCCGTCACCGTGACCAGGTGGCGCAGCACGTTGTCGCCGACGAGGTGGCCGTGCTCGTCGTTCACCTTCTTGAAATGGTCGACGTCGAGCATCAGCAGGCTCAGCGCGGCCCCGTCCGGGCCGGCTCGGGCCGCCTCCCGGGCCAGCCGCAGCTCCAGCGTGCGCCGGTTGGCCGCACCGGTGAGCCCGTCGGTGGTCGCCTGCTGCGAGATCTGCTCCAGCAGGAGGGCGTTCTGCAGGGCGAGCGAGCCGTGCGAGACGAACCGCTCGATGGTGCTGACCACCCGCTGCTCGATCCGGGAGCCGCGACGCAGGCCGTACTCGACGCAGAGGACGCCGAGGGTCTGCTCGTCGGCCTGCATCGGGACCAGGGCCAGGTTGCGGGCCGCCGGGAACGCGCTGGCCAGCCACGGGTCGCGGGCGGGGTCGGCATGGCTGACCAGCAAGGTGGCCCGGTCGGCCAGCGCGGCGGTGACCAGCCCGTCGTGGTCGGGGCTGGCGATCCCGGGTTCCGGTGCGCGGTCCGGACGGGCGGCGACGGCCAGGCCGTGCCCGGCCAGCACCACCGCCCCGGTCGGGGTGACATGCACCAGCGCCACCCGGGGGACCCCGAAGTCGGCGGCGATCGCCTCGACCAGCAGCACGGCCACCGCGCTGGCCCGGCTGGCCCGCTCCAGGCTCAGGCCGAGCCGGGCCAGGGCCTCCAGGTCGTAGCCGCGCCGGCGCAGTTCCCGTTCGTTGAGCGCGGCGAAGCTCGCGGTGCAGTACGCCACCAGCCACAGGATCGCGGTGAAGGCGACCACCCGGGCTGTTTCCTGGCCGGGTGCGGGCGCCGGGCCGTACGCCCCGCTGGCCCGCAGCTGGATGTCCAGCCAGATCAGCAGGGTGTGCCAGACGGTGACCTTGAGCCCGGTGCGGAAGCTTGCCAGCAGCGTCACCGCGATCACATGCATCAGCACCAGGTAGCGCAGCGGGGGCAGCGAGTCCCGCGGGGTGTATGCCACGATCGCCAGATAGACGCCGTCCGCGAGCAGGGTCACGCTGAACAGCGAGATGGCCCGGTCGCGCCGCAGCCGCCAGGCCCGCCCGCCCAGCGCCGACAGGGCCAGGTAGGCCGCCGTGACGGCGGCCAGCGTCGGTGCCGGCAGCGCCCGCGCGGCCGGCTGCACCCACCAGTACCCGACCACCGTCGCGACCAGCAGCAGCCGGAACAGCCGCATGTAGCGCAGCCGGTCCGCGACCGGCACCAGCCCGCTCTCGCTCACCAGCGTCAGCCGCCGGATCGTCACGGGAACTCGTTCCTGCTGGCGAACCCGAGCTGGACCGGTGGCCGGACCGGCGCCAGCGCGAGCTTCGGGTCCCGGCGGTCGATCCGGTTCTGCAGGAGCAGGAACGCGGCCACGACGCCGAGCAGGGTCAGGCTGATCGAGCCGGCCGCCAGCAGCGGCACCGCGACCGCCTTGGCAAGCCGCCACAGCGCGTCGCCGAGCCGGTGCATCGCGCCGACCAGCCGGCGCGGCAGCGAGGGCCGGCCGACCGGCGCGGCCGCGGGGTCCGGCCGCGGCGCGGTCCACACCAGGTCGAACGTCACGGCCCGGCCCTGCGCGGCGTCGGTATCGGCCACCGCCACGGTGATCTGGAACGTCACGTCGCCCTGCGCGGCGGGCAGCCGCAGCACCGGCAGCCCGGGCGCCGGGCCGGGCGGGCCGGCGCCGGTCAGCCCGGTCAGCGGACCACGGTACGGGGTGGCCGCGGCCACGAAGCCGGTACAGCCAGTGCCAGTGCCAGTGCCAGTGCCAGTCGCAGTGCCGGCGCCGGCGCCGGTCCGGACGGTGGCCGTGAGGTACGGGGCCAGCCCGCCGGAGCGGACCACCGCGTACAGCCGGACCGCGCTGCCCGGCACCACGTCCTGGAAGCGGAGGGCCACGCAGTTGGTGGCCGGGTGGCCGGGCACCAGGCCGTCGAGCGCGAACAGGGTAGTGACACCGGCATCGGCGGACAGTTCGACGGCGGTGGACGGCCACCGGGTCGCCGGCTCCGGGGCCGGCTGCCGCCGGGCCGGCGCCGGGACCGCCAGCACGGCCATCAGCGCCACCCCGGCCAACGCCCACGGCAACGCCCGGCGCCACGCCCGGGCGGGGCGCGACGCTGCTCTCCGCACCGTGTCCACCCCATCGCCTTCGTCGCCGTGGTCACTGCCGCGCCACGCTGCGGTCGTCCACCGCCGGCTCCGCATCCCTGGCCGCGCCGGATGAAGCGGGCGTTGCGTGGTGGCCGGCGCCCGGACCCGGCACGAGACTCCAAGCGCGCTGTGTCACTGATTCGCTCGCAAGCTCACTCACGTCTGGGCTTCCCAGATGAGGTTGAGGTCCAGGGTGCCGCCCTGGACGCCGTCGCCCGCGTTGCTGGGCAGCGACACGGTGATCCGGTACGCACGGTCCTGGCCGGACGCGGTCGGCTGCCACGGGCTGGTGGCCGGCACCCCGGACGCGAAGGCGGTCCGGAGGGCGAACACGTCCGTTGTCTCCGCTGGGAGGATCGTGGCGGTGTTCGTGTTGAAGCCGGCCGCGCAGTCCCCGTAGCCGCCGTTGTCGGCCGTCTCCACCTTGATCGTGACGGTGCCGCCGAGGTTCTTCACGTCGTCGCTGTAGGCCCCGGCGAACAGCTTGACGGTGGCGGTCACCGTGCCGGTGTAGGTCACCAGCACGCACTGCACCACATCCTGGCCCGGCACCAGGGTGCTGACGTTGATCAGCTTGAGGCCGCCGCTCCGCTCGTTGTCGATCACCACGGAACCGGCCTGCACGTGGTTGTCGGTCGACGTCTGGGCGGTGAACGCGCCCTGGGAGGCCTGCCAGACCAGCACGCCGCTGCCGAGCATGCCGATCACCAGGCCCAGCGGCAGGAGCGCCATCCGGCGCCACCCCGCAACGATCCGTACCATCGCAGCCTCCCGCACCTGTGCGTGTCGCGTGCCGTGCCTCCTTGTCATCGGCCGAGCACAGCCGAAGGTGAACCGGCCGCGCTCACCGTCAGGCCGACCGGGCCGGACCTGGGTGGCACCGCTGCCTCCTCCGCGCACCGGGCGGCTCGCCGGTGGGCCTGCCGCTCCCATCGAGAATCGGCCGGCGCCGCGGGAAGCTGAGCAGTTGCCGGGTGTTCGGCCCGGGCTGCCGGGTCAGGGCCGGCCGCCGGCCCGGCACAGCCTGGTGGGTCAGCTTGGCGGTCGGCCGGCCGTCGGGTCGGGCCGGCTCAGCGGTGTCCGGGTGGCCGCGGGCGGCCACCCGGGCGGTACGCGGGTAGCCGGTCAGGTGGGCCCCGGCCGGGCCGGATCGAGTCGCCGGCAGGCCGAGTCCAGCATCGCGTGCACGATCGGCGAGTGCAGCAGCCGGACCGGGCCGAAGTAGAGCCGCCCGCGCCGCCCCTTCAGCCGCACCACGGTGGTCACCCGGACCAGCGAACGGGCCGTGTCCACCCCGACCCCGACCCGGAAGTCCAGGTGCACGTCGTCGGCGGCGATCAGGGCCTCCTCGCCGACGACCTCGCGGACCGTGAACACCGACCGGCCGGCCCGGGGCACGCCGATCATCGGCACCAGCAGTTGGCGCAGTCCCAGCAGCGCCCGCACCGGCGCCGGTGCCCCGGCGACCGAGAACACCTCCGCCGCCCACCGGGCCGGATCCGCCGGTGCCCCGGCCGGCAGTGGCGCCGCCGCCACGTCCACGAAGTCCGGCCGCGGAATGTCCCGCAGCGCCGCCGACACGAACCCTGGCATCTCGCCCATGGTGGCGACGCTACGCCGGAGGGTCCCGGTGGCCGTGCCGGGTCCGGCGGCCGGGCCTGGCGGTGGCCGCCGGGCCGGCGCACCGCGGTGGCTACGGGGCCAGCAGGCGGACCGGCCCGGGTTGGCCGCCGAGGCCGAGGGTGTCGCCGGCGCGATCGACCAGCAGGTAGGTGCCGTCGTTGCGGGGCTCGATCCGCCACTCGGCGGCGTGGCCGGCCAGGGTGGGCCCGCCGGTCCGGAGTGTCCCGAGTGGACGTCCGGTGTGGACGTTGACGATCCGGTAGTAGCCGTCGGTCGTCGGGACGAACCGCCATTGCTGGCAGCTACCGGTCTGCCGGCTGGTGCCCACCGTCCGTCCACAGGAGAGGGTCCGCTGGCCGGTGCCGTCGGCGATCAGGACACCGCCGACCGGGGCCACCCGGAACTGCTCGCAACCGGCGCCGGTCGGGGTGACGGTCTGGATCAGCGCGCCGGCGCCGCCGCACCCGGCCGGCGCGAGCACCCGGCCGGCCAGCCGGTTCTGGACCTGCAGCCAGCCGTTGTCGGTGCGCACGAACCGGTACTCCTGGCAGGCGTTGGCCAGCCAGCCCCACTGCGCCACCCGGGCGCCGTCGGCGTTGACGCAGCCGGCCACCTCGGCGACCTTGTTGCTGAACCGGTTGCCGAGGCTGACGTACCCGCCGTCGCGGTCGTCCGGCCGCCACTGCTGGCACGGGCTGCCGGTGCCGACCGCGAGCGCGATGTCGGCGCCCTCGTAGCCGCAGCCGACGTTGGCCAGCACGGCACCGCTGGACCGGTTCACCAGCTCGACGTAGGCCGGGCCGCGGCCGAGCTGCTGGCTGCCGGACAGCGGGTCGCCCAGCCGGGGCCACCCGTCCCGCCAGGAGACCGTCCGCACCGAGAGCTTCGGTGTGCCGTGGTCGTACCGGTCGTAGTAGTGGTGGGCGAACAGGTCGACCCCGGCCCGCTGGTAGACGTCGGCGCCACCGGTGCCGACGAACTCGTTGTAGCCGCGCAGGATCTCGGTGCCACCGCCGGCGAGCATGCTGACTCCGCTGGCGTCCTGGTACGGCCCGGTGATCTGGCCCGAGCGGCCCACCACGACGCGGTAGTCGGAGTTCACCCCGCGGCAGCAGAAGTCCAGGCTGACGAACAGGTAGTAGTAACCGCCGTGCCGGACGATCGACGGCCCCTCGATCGACGCGCCGCCCCGGGACGCCAGCGCGTACAGCGTGGTGTCCACTGTGGACAGAAGGCCGGTGCGGGCGTCCAGCCGGCGCATCTTGATGCCGCCCCAGAACGAGCCGAACGAGAGCCAGGGCGCACCGGCCGGGTCGACGCTGAGGTCCGGGTCGATCGCGTTGAAGTCGTCGGTGCCGCTGCGCGACCGGAGCACCAGGCCGCGGTCGACCCAGCCGAAGCGCGGGCTGTCCGGGTCCAGCGTCGGCGTGGTGGCCAGGCCGATCACCGAGTTGTTGGTGCCGAACGAGGATGCGGCGTAGTAGAGGCGGTACTCGCCGTTGACGTAGTTGATGTCCGGCGCCCAGAAGTCGCCCGGCGTCAGGCCCAGTTCGGCCACCACCCAGGCCGGCGGGGTGCTGAACACCGGGCCGAGGAACGTCCAGTGCACCAGGTCGGTGGACCGCCGCACCGGCAGGTAGGTACGCGTCGCGATATCGCCGGTGATGATCTCGTAGTAGTACCGGCCCTGCTTGATCAGCGTCGGGTCGTGCGCGATCGGGTCCGCCGACGGCGCCCCGAGCACCGGCTGGGCCGGGCTTGCTGGGTTGCCCGGGTGGGCCGGCTGGGCGGCCGGCGCCGGCGCGGCCGCGAGCGCGGCGGGTGCGGTACCGAGCGGCAGCGCCAGCGCCGCCGCGCCGAGCAACCAGATCCGGAACCGAGCCACCACTGGCCCCCTTACCGTGACAGCGGACTGCGCTGGCAGCCTCGCACGCCGGTGCCGCCGGTGGCCAGAACGCCCGCCGTCTTCGACAGTTTCGACGCGCCGCGCCCTGGATTTCGCGACGCCGTCGACACCCGCCACCCCAGCCGGCGAGTGATGGCGGGTCCGGTCGGGCAGCTGGATGCGGCGCCCGCGGTCGGGATCCGCGGGCGCCGCGAGTCGGCGTGGCTCGGGCCGTACGGCGGGGCGGCCGTAGGGCGGGGTGGTCGCCGGCCCGGGTGGGCCGGGCGGTGCGGCTCAGACCGTACGGAGGGATTCGGTGGGGGAGAGGCGGGCGGCCCGGATCGCCGGCAGGATGCCGGTGATCGCGCCGATGACGATGGCCGAGCCGATCCCGCCGGCCCAGGCGATCGTCGGGATGACGATCGCCCAGTCCTTGCTGGCCGCGTAGTAGGCGGTGGCCAGCGCGCCGAGCCCGACCCCGGCGAGGCAGCCCAGCACGGTGAGCAGGATCGCCTCGGCCAGGAACTGGGTGCGGATCTGGCCCCGGGTGGCACCCAGCGCGCGCCGCAACCCGATCTCGGACCGGCGTTCCAGCACCGAGATGATCATGATGTTGGCCACCCCGACCGCGCCGACCAGCAGCGCGACCGCGCCCAGCCCGATGAACAGCCCGTTCAGCGCGCTCTTCGCCGCGGCCCGGGCGAGCAGCGTGCTGGACGGCCGGCTGACCCGTACCTCGTTGGGTGACTGCGGGTTGGCGGTCTCGGCCAGCACCGCCTGCACGGCGCTGACCTGGTCGGTGTGCGCCCGCACGTAGACGGTGTTGGCGTGCCCGTCGAAGCCGAGGTACTGCCGCGCAGCCGGGAAGCCGACCAGCACGGCGGTGTCCAGTTCGGGCGCGAGCGTGGCCGGGTGCAGGATGCCGGCCAGGTAGAACCATTGCTTGCCGAGCCAGATCCGTTCGGCCGGGTAGACCCGGTCGATGCCCAGCCGCTTGGCCGCCTCCGCGCCGAGCACCGCGACCGGCAGTTTCGCGGTGGCCGCGTTCAGATACCGTCCATGTGCGACGGTAGTGCCCACTGTGGACGGTAGGCCGACGCTCGCCGCGAGCACGCTGAGGCCGTTGGTGTTGACGGCCGCGATGTGCGCGTTGCGGTAGGCGTTGGCGGTGACCGTGCCGGTCTGCTGCACCTCGGTGACCGGGCCGATCCGGCCGATCATGCCGGGCGCCGCGAACGGCAGCTTGGCGGTGTCGCCGCCGAACGTCTGCCCGTTGGTGAGCGTCAGCAGGTTGGTGCCGAGCCGGTCGATCTCGTCCAGCAGGCCGGCCTGCGAGGACGCGGAGAGGCCCAGCACGGCGACGATCGAGGCGACGCCGATGGCGATGCCGAGGGCGGACAGCGCCGCCCGCAGCCGCCGGGTGCGCAGCCCGACGCTGGCCACCCGGATCAGGTCGGCCGGCCGCAACCGGGCCGGCGCCAGCGCGCGCCCAATGCCGGCCGGTTCGCCGCGCTGCGCGCCGTCTTCCCTCGGCCCCACGCGGCGGCTTCGTCGGCGCGCTGCCCCGGTCCGGACGCCGCGGCGCTCCGCTCCGCTCACTGAACTGTCCTTTCTGGATAGACGGTGGCGGCGTAGTCCGGGTACGCGGTGTCGGTGACGATCCGGCCGTCCCGCATCTCCACCTGCCGGGGCAGCCGGGCGGCCAGCTCGCGGTCGTGGGTGATCACGATGATCGTCGCGCCGGCCGCGTTCAGCTCGACCAGCAGCGCCAGGATCGCCTGCCCGGCGGCGGTGTCCAGGTTGCCGGTCGGCTCGTCGGCGAGCACGATCGCCGGCCGGCCGACGAGCGCCCGGGC
Source organism: uncultured Actinomycetota bacterium (assembly GCA_963714145.1). Taxonomy (GTDB): domain Bacteria; phylum Actinomycetota; class Actinomycetes; order Mycobacteriales; family CADCTP01; genus JBBWZH01. The sequence continues at coordinate 9,218,937 of OY970235.1, forward strand.
GATCGCGACGCGCTGCCGCTCACCGCCGGACAGCCGGGTCGGCCGGAACCGGGCCCGGTTGCTGAGCCCGACCCGGGCCAGCGCCTCGGCCGCCAGCCGCCGCCGGACGGTCGCGCTGGCGCCGGCGTAGAGCATCCCGTCGGCGACGTTCTCCAGCGCGGTGGCGTGTTCGGCCAGGAAGAACTGCTGGAACACGAAGCCGATCCGGGTGGCCCGCAGCGCGGCGAGCTCCCGGTCGGACAGTCGCGCGATGTCCAGCCCGTCGATCCGGACGGTGCCGGTGCTGGGCCGCTCCAGCGTCCCGATCACGTGCAGCAGCGTGCTCTTGCCCGAGCCGGACGGGCCGACGACCGCGACCAGCTCGCCGGCCCGGACGCCGAAGCTGACCCCGGCCAGCGCCGGCACCGGCGGCTGCGCCGGGTAGGTCTTGGTCACCGCGTCCAGCTCCAGCACCGGCTCACCCAGGGTCGCAATCATGAGGCGGCCTCCGGAGTGAGCATCGCAGCGAGCGCCAGCGAGTGAGGAGCGGAGCGGAGGAGGCCGCCGGGGAAGCTGGTCATGAGGCCGGCACCACCACGTGCTGGCCGACGGTCAGCCCGGCCCCGGTGACCTGCACCAGGCCGGCCGAGTCGTCGAACATCCCGAGCGTGACGCCGACCAGCTGCCGGCTGCCGGCCCGGTCGACCTCCACCGCGTAGCCGCCGCCGGCAAGTGCCAGCAGCGCGTTCACCGGCACGGTCAGCGCGTTCCGCACGGTCCGGGTCACGATCGTCACGGTGACCGAGGCCTGGTCCAGGCTGCCGGTCTCGGCCGGCTTGGTCGGTCTGATCGTGATCGGCACGGTCGGCGGGTCGTCGTTGTTGTTGCCGTTCGGCGAGTCGTCGCTCGATGGCGTGGTGGCGACCCGGCCCACCGCCGCCACCACGCCGGGCGTGCTGCTGCCGTCCGGCAGCGTGATCGTCACCTTGCTGCCCTTCGGGAACTGCTCCTGCTGGGTGGCGTCCAGGTCGATGGTGACCTCGCGGGCGGTCGAGCTGGCCTGCAGCGCGACCGCCGCGGGCCCGGCCTGGGTGCCGAGGGTGACCGCGACGCTGGTGATCCGGACCGCGCCGGGCAGGAAGACCGCCTGGCCGAGCGGCAGCGTGCCGGTGTCGTCCAGGTCGAACGCGTCCTGCAGGTCCTTCAGCGCGGCGACGGTGGCCGCGTCGAACTCGTCCGAGGTGGGGTCGAGGTCGTCGCTGCTGGCGTAGCCGAGCGCGACCAGCGCCGCGTTCAGCTGCCGCACGTCCGCGCCGGTCATCCCGCTCGACAGCGCCCGGTACGCCGGCACCGAGCCGCGCAGCAGCAGCACCGCGGCGCCGTTGACCCGGTAGAGCATCTTGCCCGCGGCGATCACCTGACCGGCCGCCGGCAGCCAGGTGTACGTGCCCTGCGCCTGGTTGACGATGCTGTAGCTGCCGGCGTAGCCCAGGGTCGCGTCCTCCTGGTCCTGCGCGGACAGCGTCCGGCGGGTCACGGTGGCCAGCGAGGTGGCCGCGGCGCTGTCCGGGCTGGTCGCGCCGGTGCCCGCGGCGGCCCGGGTGCGCAGCGGTCCGATCCCGGCGGCGGCCGACCCGGCCGCCGCCAGCGCGACCACCGCGATCACCACGCCGCCGGTGACGGTGGCCCGGCGCCGGTGCCGCCGCCCGTGCCGGCCGGCGGTGGCCGCCGCCCGGTCGGGCTCGATGGTGGGGGTGACGGTCACGAGTTGCTCCCGACCCGGGTGGTGTCGCCGCCCGAGGAGCCGACCGAAACGCCGCCCGGCCCGGTGCCGCCGCCCGGCCCGGGGCCGCCGGGGCCGCCATCGGGCCCGGGCACCAGCTTGCGGCAGGTCGCGTCGGCGGCCCGGAACTGGGGGGTGTTCGGGTTCAGGCCCTTGGGGAGGCCCAGTTCCGTGCTGTTGCCCTTGAACTTCGGGTCCGGGAAGTTCTTGATCCCGTGCGACCGCATGCACTTGGAGTAGGCCAGCGCCTGCTGCTGGGCCTCGGCGGCCTGCTTCGGGTCCGGCGGCGGCCCCTTCGGCCGGACCGAGTCGCAGGCCTTCTCGGCGGCCTTGAACACCGCCCCCTTCGGGTCCACGCCCAGCGCGCCGGCATCGATGCCGATCCCGCCATTGCTGCCCGGATCGGGGAACTTCGGTACGCCGTGCGCGCGCATGCACTGCGAGTACTTGACCGGGTCACCGGTGAACCCGGACGGTTGGGTGGTGGCCGTGGCGCTGCTGGTGGCCAGGCTGGCCACGCCGGTGCCGGACGAGTCGCTGCCGGCGCAGCCGCCGGTCAGCAGGGCCAGCCCGGCCAGCGCGACCGCCGCCGGCCCGGCCCGCCGCGGCTGCCGGAGGATTGTCGAGACAGGCATTCCATCACTCCCTGGCTGGAGGTGGGCGGCGGGTGGCCGCCCTTGGTATGCCGTTCTAGCCAGCCGGCGGTTACACCCCGGAAACGATCACTGTTACCGCCACGTAACCCGTGAGCAGGCATTCTGGAGCTCGCCATGCCCGTGCGGCGGGGCGGCCGGAACCATCGGCCGGCCCGCGCGGGCCCGCCGCGACCCGTGGAGATCGCATCGATGAGGGTGCTGCTGGTCGAGGACCACGCCGAGCTCGCCGAGACGGTGGCGGACGGCCTGCGCCGCGAGGGTATGGCCGTCGACCTCGCCGCCGACGGGCCGGCCGCGCTGGCCCGGCTCGACCTGGTCGACTACGAGGTGGTGCTGCTGGACCGGGACCTGCCCGGGCTGTCCGGGGACGAGGTGTGCCGGTCGATCGTCGCGGCCGGGCGGCCCAGCCGGGTGCTGATGCTGACCGGCGCCGGCACCGTCCGGGACCGGGTGGCCGGCCTCGGCCTCGGCGCCGACGACTACCTGCCCAAGCCGTTCGCGTTCGTCGAGCTGGTGGCCCGGATCCGGGCGCTGGCCCGGCGCGCCCAGCCGCCACTGCCGCCGGTCCTGACGCACGGCGAGCTGCGGCTGGACCCGGCGCTGCGGGTCGCCACCCGGGCCGGCGCGCGGCTGCCGCTCACCCCGAAGGAGTTCGCCGTTCTGGAGTTGCTGCTCACCGCGCAGGGCCGGGTGGTGCCGGCCGAGGAGCTGCTGGACCGGGTCTGGGACGAGATGGCCGACCCGTTCACCGGCACCGTGAAGGTGACGATGAGCCGGCTGCGGGCCAAGCTCGGTGACCCGCCGGTGATCGAGACCGTGCCGCAGGCCGGATACCGGATCTGATGGCCACGATGCGCGCCCGGTCCTGGGCCGGGGTCCGGTTCTGGGTCACGGCCCGGCTGCGGCCCTGGGTCGGCGCCCCGCTGCGGACCCCGGCCGCCATCCGGCTGCGGTCCCGGGTCGCCGCGCGGCTGCCGCGGCGCACCGTGCGGCTGCGGCTGACCGTGCTGTACGCCGCGCTGTTCCTGGTCTCCGGGGCGGCCCTGCTGGCCGTCACCTACCTGCTGCTGACCCACAAGCTCTTCGGCGGGGAGGCCACGCTGACCGTGCAGGGGGCCGGCCCGGGTGGCCCCGGCCCGCCGCCCGGCGCGGCCGGGGCCACCAGGATGGTCGGTGGTGCCACCGGCACCGGCACCCCGCCGCCGTTGCGCCAGGTGCTGTACCTGTCCAGCCTCACCCTCGGCGGGATGCTGGCAGTGTCCATTGTGGCCGGTTGGCTGATGGCCGGCCGGGTGCTGCGTCCACTTCGGACGATGACGGTCGCGACCCGGCAGATCTCCGAGGCGAGCCTGCACCGGCGGCTTGCCGTCACCGGCCCGGGCGACGAGCTGAAGGACCTGGCCGACACCATCGACGGCCTGCTCGGCCGGCTGGACGCCGCGTTCGACGCGCAGCGGGACGCGCTGGCCGCGCAGCGCCAGTTCGTCGCCAACGCCTCGCACGAGCTGCGCGGCCCGCTCACCCTGGAACGGGCCGCGCTGGAGATAGCGCTGGCCGATCCGGACGCCGGTGCGCCGGCGTTGCGGTCCACCTGCGAGCGGGTGCTGGCCGCCAGCAAGCAGCAGGAGCGGCTGATCGACGCGCTGCTGGTGCTGGCCCGCGGCCAGCGCGGGCTGGACCGGTCCGAGCCGGTCGACCTGGCCGCGGTCGCCGACGAGGTGCTGCTGGCCCGGCAGGCCGAGATCTGCCGGCGCGGCCTGCAGGTGTGGACCGGGTTGCACCCGGCGGCGGTGCGCGGTGACACCCGGCTGGTCGAGCGGCTGATCGTGAACCTGGTGGACAACGCGATCCGGCACAACCTGCCCGGCGGCCGGGTGGAGATCGCGACCGGCACCGGCACCGGCCGGGCCGTGCTGGCGGTGACCAACACCGGCCCGGCCGTCCCGCCGGCCGAGGTGGACCGGCTGCTGCGCCCGTTCCAGCGCCTCGGTGCGGACCGCGTCGACCACAACGACGGCCACGGCCTTGGGCTGTCCATCGTGGCCGCCATCGCCGCGGCGCACGCCGCCGAGCTGCGCGTGCACCCCCGCCCGACCGGTGGCCTCACCGTCGAGGTGCACTTCGCACCACGCTGACCGGCGGCCACCCGGCCGGGCCGGTGCCGGCCGGTGCCCGGCCGGTCAGCTGGTGTCGGCGCTGAGGTGGCGCAGGGCGCTGGTGGCGAGCGCGGTGACCCGGAACAGGTCCTGCTCGTGGCGTGGGTTGACCTTGGCCATCTGCTCGTAGACGGTCAGCGCGTACTGGGTGAGCTGGCGGACCTCGGTGCCCCGCCGGTCGCCCTGCGACTTGGCCAGCAGCAGCGCCAGCCGGGCCGAGGCGTCGGCGGCGAGCATGGCGAACTCCGGGCCGCTGGGTCGCAGCGCGTCCGGGGTGGTCGTCACGAACCGGTGCCGGAGTTGTTCGATCGCGTACTGGGCGCCGACCGTCGCCGGATCGGGTAGCCGGCCGCCGGCCGCCTCGGCGTAGTAGGTGATCGACGCCTGGGCGGCCTCAGCGCCCTCGTCCGGCCGGCCGACCAGATCGAGCAGGGCGGCGTGGTTGTAGAGCTTGCCGGCCAGTTGCTCGGCGTTCACCCAGTTGTCCGGGTCGTCGGCGTAGAGCCGCTCGATCGCCGCCAGAGCCGCGAGGCTGTGCTGCACGGCCCGGCCGCTGCGGTCCCGCTGGCGCAGCCCGGCCAGCGCCCGGGCCGCCTCCTGATCGGCGGTCTTGCGCAGCCGGGCCCGTTCCCGCTCGGACAGCGAACCCGGCTGGGTGCCGCCGGCGCTGCCCGGGTCGGCAGCGGGGCGGCGCCACCACCGGCGCCGCCCGGCCGCCGGCGCGGTGGGCGCGCTGGCCGCGGCGGCCGCGAACCCGTCACTGTCTACATCGGACGCGAGGAGCTGGCCGTCCACGGTACCGACGTAGAGCGCGCCGCCGGACACCGACGGGGACGAGACGAAGCTGTGCCCGGGGTCGCCGCCGCCCGGCAGCGCGCGGCGGCGTACCTCGGTACCGGTCGCCGGGTCCAGAGTGACCACGGTGGACCCGGTCTCGCCGCACTCGACCAGATGCACCCGGCCGTCGGCGAGGGCCGGGGCGGAGAGCACCCGGCCGCTGAACTCGCGCCGCCACCGCGGCCTGCCGGTGTCGGCGTCCAGCCCGGCCACCAGCCCGCCGGCCAGCTGGAAGCCGTACGGGCCGGCACCCTCGGCGGTGCGCTCGGCGCAGACCACCAGCAGGCCGTCGGCGACTCCGGTGGTGCCGAACCGGAACAGCGCGCCGGGCACCTCGACCCGCCAGCGGCTCCGGCCGGTGCCCGCCTCGACCGCCCGGACGAACGAGCCGAGCTCGGCCACGAACAGCAGCCCGGCACCGGCCGCGACCGAGCAGGCGTTCCCGGCCGCCGCCGTGGCTGTCCACAGTGGACGGCCGGTTTCCAGGGCGAGGGCGTGCAGTTCGCCGTCGCAGAGGTAGACGGTACGGTCGATGACCAGTGGTGAGGACAGCAGCGCGCCGCGGGCCGGCGGGCTCTGCTGGTCGCCGGCGATCAGCCGGGCACCGGTCGGGTAGGCCCAGCGGCGCTCGCCGAAAGCGGCGTCCAGCCCGAGCAGCTGATGGTCCGGCCCGCCGACCAGGACCAGCCCGCCGGCCACCGCGGGCGACGTGGTGCTGCCCTGATCGCCGGTGCTGACCCGCCAGCGGATGGCACCGGTGCCCGCGTCCAGCGCGACCACCTCGCCGCCGGCGGTACCGAGGTAGACCGTGCCGCCGGTGACCGCCGGCGAGCAGTCGATGCCGGCGCCGATCGGCCGCGTCCAGCGGGCCCGGCCGGTGGCGAGGTCGACCGCGTGCACGGTGCCGTTCAGGCTCGCGACGTAGCCGGTGCCGTCGGCGATGACCGGGGAGGATTTGACCCAACTGCCGGTGTCGTACGCCCAGGCCCGCTCAGGTGTGACCGTCCCGGGATACCAGCCGGTGCGGCCCGGGCCGCCGCGGAACATCGCACCACTGTCCAGGGACATCCGGGCTCCTCACCCACCTGCCTCCGGACCAGCACCAGTGGGGCCGCCACCCGGGGGCTGCGCCGGCAGCGTCAATTCTGGCTGATGATCGTCCCCTCGGTGGCGAGCGGGTGCCCGGCCGGCGCGGCCGGGTGTGCCGCGAGCCCGGCGCCGATCAGCCCGGCCAGTGCGGCGAGCAGGGCAGTGGCGAGCAGCGCGCGTACCCGCGCCGGGCGCCTGGCGATCCGCAGCCCAACCTTGCGCATGGCAACCTCCCGGCACCCTGATCAACGCGACCGTGCCGACTCTAGGCCGCCCGACCCGTGCCGTCCCAGCCGCCAATGTGGTGGATTGTGCGGCCTGTCAGCTGCGCCGGGCGCGGGCCCGGCGCTTGCCCTCGTGCATGGCCTGTACCCGGGCCACCGGGATGGTGCGGCCCTCCTCGACCAGGTCCCGGGGGAGCGGCTGCGGCGCCGGCAGTTGCTCGGCCCACGGGTCGCGGTCGCCGAGCGCCCGCACGGCGGTGTGCACGGTGAAGTCGGCCGGGGTGATCCGGTCGAGGTCGTCCCAGCCGACCGGGAACGAGACCGGGGTGCCGGGGCGCAGCCGCGGGCTGTACGCGGCCACCACGGTCGCGCCGCCGGCCCGGGTGGAGTCGAGGAACACCTTGCCGCCGCGGTCGTCCCGGATGAAGGCGGTGGTCGCGAGGTCCGGATCCAGCCGCTCGGCCCGGGCCGCGACCGCCCGGGTGGCCGCGGCCGCCTCTTCCAGCGTGACCGGCTCGGCGACCGGCACGAACACGTGCACGCCCTTGGCCCCGCTGGTCTTCACCGCGCCATCGAGCCCGGCGTCAGCCAGTGCCTGCCGGATCAACCGGGCCGCCCCGACCGCCGCCCGGAAACCCTCCACTGTGGACTCGACCGCGCTCGGGTCAGCCGGCTCCGGCGGGTCGAGGTCGAGGATCAGGTAGCTCGGGCGTTCCCACTGCCCGACCTGGACCAGCGTCGGGTGGTACTCGACCGCACGCTGGTTGGCGAACCAGAGCAGCGTGCGCCGGTCGTTGCAGAGCGCGTAGGAGACCTCGCGTTTGGACGTCTCGGCCCAGCGCTGGACGGTGCGCACCCAGTCCGGGGTGTACTTCGGCACGTTCTTCTGCATGAACGGCGGCTGGCCGCGCAGCACCCGGCGCACCGACAGCGGCCGGTTGGCCAGCACCGGGATGATCCGGTCGGCGACCGCGTCGAGGTAGTCGACCAGGTCGCGCTTGGTCGCGCCCGCTCCGTCGAACAGCGGTTCGTCGAGGTTGGTCAGCGCCACCCCGTCCCGCGTCTCGCCGCTCACTGTGTCTCCTGTTCGCTTCGCGGAGCGCCAGACGCGGCGTCTTCCCTCGGCACCGCGCGGCGACTTCGTCGGCGCGTTGCCTCAGTCCAGACGCCGCTGCGCTCCGCTCCGCTCACTGTGTCTCCTGTTCGCTTCGCGGAGCGCCAGACGCGGCGTCTTCCCTCGGCACCGCGCGGCGACTTCGTCGGCGCGTTGCCTCAGTCCAGACGCCGCTGCGCTCCGCTCCGCTCACTGTGTCTCCTGTTCGCTTCGCGGAGCGCCAGACGCGGCGTCTTCCCTCGGCACCGCGCGGCGACTTCGTCGGCGCGTTGCCTCAGTCCAGACGCCGCTGCGCTCCACTCCGCTCACAGTGCTAGCCGTTCGCTTCGCGGAGCGCCAGACGCGGCGTCTTCCCTCGGCACCGCGCGGCGACTTCGTCGGCGCGTTGCCTCAGTCCAGACGCCGCTGCGCTCCGCTTCGCTCACTGTGTCTCCTGTTCGCTTCGCGGAGCGCCAGACGCGGCGTCTTCCCTCGGCACCGCGCGGCGACTTCGTCGGCGCGTTGCCTCAGTCCAGACGCCGCTGCGCTCCGCTTCGCTCACCCGACCACCCTGCCACGGGCCACCTGCAATTGTCAGAGCTGCCCGCTACCGTCCGGCACATGGACTGGAAACTCGAGCTTGTGCCGGTGCCGGTGACCGATGTCGACCGGGCCAAGAAGTTCTACGTGGAGCAGGTCGGTTTCACCGCCGATCACGACTACCAGGTCACCCCGGAACTGCGCTTCGTGCAGCTCACCCCGCCCGGGTCGGCCTGTTCGGTGGTCCTCGGCACCGGCGTCACCACGATGGCGCCCGGCTCGCAGAAGGGTCTGCAGGTGGTGGTCGCCGACGTGGCGGCGGCCCGCGCCGGCCTGCTCGACCGCGGTGTCGCCGCCAGCGAGATCGATGTCCAACCCTGGGGTTCTTTCGTCACGTTCGCCGATCCGGACGGCAACACCTGGGCGCTGCAGGAGATCCCGGCGCGCGGCTGACGTCCAAATCGGACAGGCGGGGCCAGGTCCAGCCGGGGCCGGTGATCCGCGCGGCACCGGATGTCGCCCGGGGTCCGGGCGGCCTACCATCGCGCCATGCCTGGTCCGCCGCCGCTGCTGCCGGAACTACGTGAGGACTGGGAGCGCGCGCTCTGCGTGGCCGCCCATCCGGACGACCTGGAGTACGGCCTCGCTTCGGCGGTGGCCAAGTGGACCGCGGCCGGCAAGCAGGTCACGTACCTGCTGGCCACCCGTGGCGAGGCCGGGATCGACGGGATCGACCCGGCCACCGCGGGCCCGCTGCGGGAGGAAGAGGAGCGGGCCGGTGCCCGCGAGGTCGGTGTCGACGTGGTCGAGTTCCTCGACTACCAGGACGGCGTCGTCGAGTACGGCCTGCCGCTGCGCCGCGACATCGCCCGGGCGGTCCGCCGGCACCGGCCCGAACTGGTGATCGGCGGGGCGTTCACCGTCCGGATGATCGGTGGCGTGACGAACCAGGCCGACCACCGCGCGGTCGGGCTGGCCACGCTGGACGGCGCGAAGGACGCCGGCAACCGGTGGATCTTCCCGGAACTGGCCAGCGAGGGTCTCCAGCCGTGGCCGGGGGTGCGCTACGTCGGCTTCGGCGGCGCGCAGGAGCCCACCCACGGGGTCGACGTGACCGGCTACCTCGACCGCGGCATCGCCTCGCTGCGCGCGCACAAGGCGTACATGGACGGGCTCGGCGATGGCAGCTTCGACCCCGGGGCGTTCCTGACCTGGATCGCCGAGGCCAGCGGGGCGCGGCTGGACGTGGACGCCGCCGTGCTGCTCGACGTGCACGAGCTGATCCCGGACGGCCCGCCGCCCTGGGTCATCCCGGAGCCGACCGGCTGACCGGTAGGTCCACTGTGAACGGAATTATCCACAGTGGACGGCCGGGTCAGCCGGTGCCGGCGCGGTAGGCCGGCTGGGTGATCGTGCCGCCGTCGCAGACCACGCCGAGGGTCCAGCGGATGGACAGCGGGTCGCGCTCGTCCGGCGGGATCACCCGCAGTTGGCCCGGGGTCGGCTGGCACTGCCCGGTCTGCGAGGGGTCCCGGGTGCTGGGCACGACCGTCCAGTGCAGCTGGGACGAGGCGCTCGCCTTCGGGGCCAGCGTGACCAGCTTCGGCGGCGTACCCGGGTCGCGGACCTGCCGGGTCGGCACCGGCCGGCCCGCGGCGTCGACCAGTTGGACGCCGCCGTAGCCCTCGATCCGGCAGCTGACGCCGCTGCGGTTGGTCAGCACCAGGGTGGCGTACCGCTGGCCGGCGGCCGCGTCGGCGGCGCGCAGCGACCCGGTGAGTTGGCTGGTGTGGCAGCGGTCCGGCCCGGCCGGGGTGGTGGCGCCGCCCGCCGGCCCGGTCCCGGTCGGCGCCGCGGTGTCGCCCGGCGCGGACGTGGCCGCCGCCGTGTCCCCGGGTGCCGTCGTGCCGCCGGGGGCGGCTGGGCCGGTCGGCGCGGCGGAGCTGCCGTTGTCGCTCGAACCGCAGGCGACCAGTGCCGCCAGCAGCGCCGCGGTGCCGGCCAGCCGCACACCGGCCCGCCGCCCACCGGCCCGCCGCCCGCCGGCCCGCCGCCCGCCGGCCCGCCGCCCGCCGGCCCGCGCTGCGCCGGTCCGCCCCGCGCCGGTCCGCCCCGCGCCGGTCCGCCCCGCGCCGGCCGCCCCCGCGCCGGCCGGCCCTGCGCCGATCCTGCCCGCGTCGATCATGTCGGCCCCTTCCGCCGGTGGGTCAACCCGTTCCTACCCGCGATCGCGACCGAAACGTAGGCAGTGACCGGACGGCCCGGCTTCGGCCGGCCGATCCGACCCGTCCGCCCGGATCTTCAAGTACCACCCCATTCGGGTGTATTGCTATTTCTTGACCGAATCTCAGTCCGGCTTTGGGCGACATTTCGGATCAGTGTGCGTAACAGTTCGCCCATCTGTCCGCCTCATGAGGGCGGATCCCTCTGGGAGGTGCCATGAGATCTCGTTCTCCCATCGCCGCGGCTGGTATCGCCGCACTGGCCGCGGTCGGTTGGGTCGGTATCGCGGCCGGGTCGGCCGGTGCCACCAACGCCGCGCCCCAGCCGGCCGGGCACATCGCGCACCGGGTCTGCCAGCAGTCGATCGGGCCCGCGCCCGGCCTGGCGGCCTGCGCCGCGATCCGGCTGGACGGAGCGACCCCGGCGTCGATGGTGAACGCTGCGGCCTCGGCCGCCGCGGTCGCCGGTCTGGGCCCGGCCGACCTGCAGTCGGCGTACAAGCTGCCGTCGGCCACCGCCGGCGCCGGCCAGACCATCGCGATCGTGGACGCCTTCGACGACCCGAACGCGGAGAGCGACCTGGCCACCTACCGCAGCAACTTCGGGCTGCCGGCCTGCACCACCGCGAACGGCTGCTTCCGCAAGGTGAACCAGAACGGCGGCACCACCCCGCCGCTGCCCGACGTGGGCTGGGCCGAGGAGATCTCGCTGGACATCGACATGGTCTCGGCGATCTGCCCGAACTGCCACATCCTGCTGGTCGAGGCGACGTCCAACTCGTTCGCGAACCTGGGCGCGGCGGTGAACCGGGCGGCCACCATGGGCGCCAACGCGATCAGCAACAGCTACGGCGGCGGCGACGCGTCGGACACCGCGAACGGCCGGTTCTACAACCACCCGGGCATCGCGGTGACCGCCTCCTCCGGTGACGCCGGCTTCGGCGTGGAGTACCCGGCGTCCTCGCAGTTCGTGGTCGCGGTCGGCGGCACCTCGCTGACCCGCAACAGCAGCGCCCGCGGCTGGGGCGAGACCGCCTGGTCCGGCGCCGGCAGCGGCTGCTCGCGGTTCAACACCGCGATCCCGAGCGCGTCCACGTTCGGCACCGGGTGCGCCCGGCGCGCGGTCGCGGACGTCTCGGCGGTGGCCGACCCGAACACCGGCGTGGCCGTGTTCGACACCTTCGGGACCCCGGGCTGGCTGGTCTTCGGCGGCACCAGCGTCTCCGCGCCGATCATCGCCTCGGTGTACGGGCTGGCCGGCAACGCGGCCTCGATCGATGCGAACGACTTCCCGTACCAGCACTCGACCTCGCTGTTCGACGTCACGTCCGGTTCGAACGGGCGCTGCTCGCCGACGCAGCTGTGCACCGCCCGGGTCGGCTGGGACGGCCCGACCGGACTGGGCACGCCGAACGGCACCGGCGCCTTCTGAGCAGTCGGCAGCAGCGGCCGGGTGCCCGGGACACGGTGCTGTCCCGGGCACCCGCCGTCCACTGTGGACGCTATGACGCCCGCGGCGGACGCCCGTCCGCCGCGATCAGGAGACGCGCTTGCAGCCGAAGATCGGGCCGATCGCGCGGTGCAGGATCTTCGACCGGGTCTCCGGACCGTACACACCGTCCCGCGCGGCGCCGGCCTGGCGCTGCGCCTCGATCAGCGCGGCCCTGGTCCTGGGCCCGAACTCGCCGTCCTGGCTCAGCCCGGCGTTGTAGCAGTAGTTCAACGTGTATTGCAGGTAGAGCACAGCTTCGCTCTGCGCGCCCTGGCCCATCTGGCAATTGACGGAGCCGCCGGCGCTCGGCACATTCGCTTCCTGGTAGACGACGTGGGAGTTGCACTGCGGGGCGGCGTCGGCCGGCGACGCCGGTGCGATGGCGAACAACCCGCCGCCGACGGCGAGGGTGGCTAAGGCGGCCCGGACTGACTTGCGTGACACGGTGAACCTCCTGGCGCGGCAAGAGCCCCGGCGGATCCGCCGGCGCACTCGCGGACGTTAGGAGCGTGCCCTTACCGGTCCCTTACCGGTTCGGGTCAACCGGTACGCGGGGCCGGGTCGCCCGGGGCGCCCGGGCGGCGGACGACTGCCGCACCACCAGCTCCGGCTGGAACTGCACATGCTCGTGCACGTGGCCCGGCTCGGCCGCCGCCTCGCGCAGCAGCAGGTTCATCGCGGTGCGGCCCAGCTGGTGGCGCGGCTGCCGGACCGAGGTGAGCGGCACCGCGGCGGCGGCGGCGAAGTCGATGTCGTCGTAGCCGACGATCGCGACGTCGCCGGGCACCGACCGGCCCTGCTGCACCAGTTGTTGCAGCAGGCCGAGGGCGACCAGGTCGTTGGCGCAGAACACGGCGGTGGGGCGGCGCCGGCCGGGCAGCCCGGTGAGCCGCTGCGCCGCCTCCCGCCCGCTGGCGATGGTCAGCGCCTCGGTCTCGATCACGACCAGGTCGTCGGCGGCGGCGCCGGCGGCGGCCATCGCCTGCAGCGCGCCGGTGTGCCGGTCCTGCACCTGCGGCACGGTCGGCGGGCCGCCGATGAACGCCACCCGCCGGTGGCCCTGCTCCAGCAGGTGGGTGACCGCGAGCTCGCCGCCGAGCACGTCGTCCACCCCGACGCTGCACCAGTCGTCGCTGCCGTCCGGGGAGTGCCGGTCCACCAGCACCAGCGGCATGCCGCGCCCGGCGATCGTGCGGACCCGGCTGTTGCTGTTGTCGGCCGGGGTGACCAGCACGCCGTGCACCCGCTGTTCCAGCAGCAGGTCGAGGTATTCGCGCTCGCGGTCCGGGTCGCCGTCGCTGCTGCACATGACCAGCGCCAGGCCCGCTTCCCGGCAGGCCTCCTCGGCACCGCGGGCGACGTCGGTGAAGAACGGGTTGCCGGCGTCCAGGAAGACGTACGCGAGCACCCGGCTGCTGCCCAGCCGCAGCTGCCGGGCCGATTCGTTGCGGACGAAGCCGAGGTCGGTCATCGCGGCTTCGACCCGCAGCCGGGTCTCCTCGCGGACCATGTGCGGCCGGTTCAGCACGTTGGACACGGTGCCGATGGATACCCCGGCCCGGCTGGCCACGTCTTTGATGCCAGCCGGCCGGACCACTGCCACCACCTCATGAAACGCCTCAACCCGTCAGTCGGCAAGCCTAGTACGGCCGCGATCGTGCTGCTCACGGGCCTGCGGCGGGCCGCAGTAACGACTACGTAACGAGGGGTTGACCGGACCATGATCAGTTACTACGTTGTTGAAACGTTGTAACCTGAAACGTTGTAATGGGTTTGCGAGGAGGACGCGATGACCTCGACCGGCGTCCGTGGCGTCCAGGCAACGGCCACTGAGCCGCCCGATATCGGGCCGCTGCGCCGGGTTCCGCACCGCCGCACCCGGGTCGGGCTGGTGGCCGGCGGGCTCGGGGCCTACTGGCCCCAGTTCCCCGACCTGCTGCCGCAGCTGCAGCGCTCCGCCGCCCGGGTCGGCGCGCGGATGGGTGAGCTGGACTGCGAGGTTGTCGACGTCGGGTTCATCTCCGACGCGGCCGACGGCGCGGCGGCCGCCGAGCGGCTGCGGGCGGCCGGTTGCGACCTGATCGTCGCGTTCCTGACCACGTACATGACCGCCACCATGCTGATGCCGGTGGCGCAGCGGTCCGGCGCGCCCGTCCTGCTGCTGAACCTGCAGCCCACCGAGGCGATGGACCACGCCACCTTCGACACCGGCCAGTGGCTGGCCTACTGCGGGGCCTGCCCGCTGCCGGAGATGGCCAACGCGTTCCGCCGCGCCGGCATCGACACCCGCTCGGTCTCCGGCTACCTCGAGGAGGACCGGGCCTGGGACCGGATCGCGCACTGGGTGCGGGCGGCCGGTATCCGCGGCGCGCTGCGGCACGGCCGGCACGGCCTGCTCGGCCACCTCTACCCCGGCATGCTGGACGTGGCCACCGACCTCACGCTGGTGCCCGCGCAGCTGGGCGGGCACATCGAGGTGCTGGAGATCGACGATGTCCGGGTCCGGGCCGAGCAGGTGACGGATGCCGAGACCGCGGCCCGGGTGGAGCTGACCCGGGAGATCTTCACCATCGACCCGACCGTGGCGGCCGACGACCTGCGCTGGGCCGCGCAGGTCTCGGTCGCCCTCGACCGGCTGGCCGACGACTTCGCGCTCGACTCGCTCGCCTACTACCACCGTGGCCTGGACGGCGAGACCCACGAGCGGGTCGGCGCCGGGCTGATCCTCGGCGCGTCGCTGCTCACCGCCCGCGGCATCCCGGCCGCGGGCGAGTACGAGCTGCGCACCTCGCTGGCGATGCTGGTGCTCGACCGGCTCGGCGCCGGCGGCTCGTTCACCGAGTTCCAGGCGCTGGACTTCACCGCCGGCGTGGTCGAGATGGGCCACGACGGCCCGGCGCACCTGGCCATCAGCAACGGCCGGCCGATTCTGCGCGGGCTGGGCGTCTACCACGGCAAGCGCGGCTGGGGCGTCTCGGTCGAGTTCGACGTGCGGCCCGGCCCGGTCACCCTGCTCGGGCTCGGCCAGGAGCGGGACGGCCGGTTCCGGTTCGTGCTGGCCGAGGGCGCGGTCGTCCCGGGGCCGCACCTGCGGATCGGCAACACCACGTCCCGGGTCGACTTCGGCTGCCATCCGGGGGAGTGGACGGACGCCTGGAGCGTCTCGGGTGTCGGCCACCACTGGGCGCTGGGCACCGGCCACCGGGCCGCCCAACTGCGCGCGGTGGCCGACCTGCTCGGCCTGGAGACGGTGACCGTGGACCTCCGCGCATGACCATGTTCCGCCGCTCCGCGCCGCGCGCGCCGGGGCCCGCCGCGACGCTCACCACGGAGGCCGGCTCGTGACCCCTACCGAGCCGGCCGCCAGGCCCGCCGCCGGGCCGCCCGCCGGGCCGCCGATGGTCGAGATGCGGCAGGTGACGAAGTCGTTCGGGGCCGCGCGGGCCCTCGCCGACGGCACGATCGCGCTGTCCGCCGGCGAGGCGCACGCGCTGCTGGGTGAGAACGGAGCCGGCAAGTCGACCCTGGTCAAGATCCTCGCCGGGGTGTACCAGCCGGACGGCGGGACGGTGCTGATCGACGGCGAGCCGGTGGTGTTCGCCGGGCCGGCCGCGTCCCAGGCCGCCGGCATCTCGATCATCTACCAGGAGCCGACGCTGTTCCCCGACCTCACCGTGGCGGAGAACATCTTCCTGGGCCGGCAGCCGCTGGCGTCCGGCCGGCGGATCGATCACCGCCGGATGTACCGGGACGCGGCCGCGGTCTTCGCCCGGCTCGGCGTGACGATCGACCCGCGCCGGCCGGCCCGCGGCCTGTCCGTGGCCGACCAGCAGATCGTCGAGATCGCCAAGGCCATCTCGTTCAACGCCCGGCTGTTCGTGATGGACGAGCCGACCGCGGCGCTCACCTCGGTCGAGGTGGAGCGGCTGTTCGAGGTGGTCCGCACGCTGCGCGGGCAGGGCGCCGCGGTGCTGTTCATCTCGCACCGGCTGGAGGAGGCGTTCACGATCTGCCAGCGGGTCACCGTGATGCGGGACGGCCGGTTCGTGCGTACCGATCCGATCGAGGCGCTCACCGTGGACGCGATCATCCGGTCGATGGTCGGCCGCGACCTGTCCGGGCTCTACCCGCACACCGGGTCTCCGGTCGGGGAGCCGGTGCTGCAGGTGGACCGGATCGGCCGGATCGGCGTGTTCTCCGACATCTCCTTCACCGTGCACGCCGGCGAGATCGTCGCGCTGGCCGGGCTGGTCGGCGCCGGGCGCAGCGAGGTGGCGCGGGCCATCTTCGGCATCGACAAGCGCGACACCGGCACGGTCACCGTGCGCGGCAAGCGGCTGCCCCCGGGCCGGCCGCAGGTCGCGATGGCCGCCGGCATCGGCTTCGTCCCGGAGGACCGGCGGCAGCAGGGCCTCGTCATGGACCTGGGCGTCGACCACAACGTGGCGCTGGCCTCGCTGCACCGGCTGAGCCGGTTCGGGCTGATCCGCCGGTCGTCCGAGGGCCGGCTGGCGGCCGACTGGGGCCGCCGGCTGCAGTTGAAGTACGACCGGCTGCGCAACCCGGTCTGGACGCTGTCCGGCGGCAACCAGCAGAAGGTCGTGCTGGGCAAGTGGCTGTCCCGGGAGCCCAGCCTGCTGATCATCGACGAGCCGACCCGCGGCATCGATGTCGGCACCAAGGCCGAGGTGCACCGGCTGCTGGACGAGCTGGTCCAGTCCGGCGTGGCGGTGCTGATGATCTCGTCCGAGCTGCCCGAGGTGCTCGGCATGGCCGACCGGATCCTGGTGCTGCACGAGGGCCGGCTGGTCCGCGAACTGTCCCGGGCGCAGGCCGACGAGGGCTCCGTGATGCGCGCCGCCACCGGCCAGACCGAGGGAGCGGTGGCGTGAGCCGGCCAGCCGGGGAGCCCGCGGGCCGCGGAACGGGGGGACCGGCATGACCGCCGTCGCCGACGCGCCGCCGGTGCCGGACCGCGGGCGGCGGATGCTGGAGTCCGTCGGCCGGGCCCGCGAACTGGGCATCGTCGCCGCCATCGTGATCGTGTTCGTCGTCACCACCGTGAAGAACTCGGCGTTCGCGCACGGCGACAGCGTCCAGCAGCTGCTGGCCGGCGCCTCGCTGATCGCGCTGCTCGGCGCCGGCGAGGCGCTGGTGATCATCAGCCGGAACGTGGACCTGTCCGTCGGCTCGGTGCTCGGCCTGTCGGCGTACCTGGTCGGGACGCTGTTCGAGCATCACCACGGCGTGCCGATAGCGCTCGCGTTCGTGGTCGGGATCGGGGTGGGGGCCGCCTGCGGGCTGGTGAACGGAATCCTCACCGCGGTGCTGCGGGTGCCCAGCCTGGTCGTCACGCTGGCCGCGCTGTACGTCATCCGCGGCATCACCGCGCTGATCGTGAGCGGGCACCAGATCGACCCGGGCAGCATCCCGGGCAGCTTCCAGAACATCGGCAACGCGGCCGTGGCCAACGTCCCCTGGCTGGCCATCCTGGTCGCCGTCATCGTGGTGGGGATCAACTACGCGATGCGCACGTTCCGGCCGGCCCGGGACCTGTACGCGATCGGCTCCAACCCCGAGGCGGCCGCCCTGGCCGGCGTCCCCACCGGGCGCCGGATCTGCGTCGCCTTCATGATCAGCGGGGCGCTCGCGGGCCTCGGCGGGGTCCTGTTCATCTCCGAGTTCGCCACCGTGAACTCCACCGCCGGCTCCGGCTACGAACTGCTGGTGGTCGCGGCCGTGGTGGTCGGCGGTGTGGCGATCTTCGGCGGCAGCGGCACCGTGCTCGGCGCGGCGCTGGGTGCGCTGCTGCTGAACACGATCAGCCAGGCGCTGGTGGCCGCGCGCATCTCGGCGTTCTGGAACCAGGCCATCACCGGCGCGTTGCTGCTGGCGGCGATCGCGTTCGACCGGTTCGTCTCGCTGCGGGTCAACCGGGCCCTGCGCAAGCAGGGAGGGGCTTCCCATGGCTGACACCCAGGTGCCGGTGACGCCGACCGAGGCGGCGGCGACGACTACCGGCGAACCGGCCCGATGGGCCCGGGGCGGGCTGGGCTGGCGCCTGCTGCTGCGCTGGGAGGCCGTGCTGGTCGTGCTGCTGATCGCCAGCATCCTGTACGGCCGATCGGTGTCGACGCACTTCCTGTCCGGCTCGAACCTGTTCTTCACCGGGTTGAACGTCGGCGAGATCGCGATCATGGCGCTGCCGCTGACGTTCATCGTGATCACCGGCGAGATCGACCTGTCGGTGGCGTCGATGCTCGGGCTGGCCAGCACCCTGCTCGGCGTCCTCTACAAGCACGGCTGGTCGATCTGGGCGGCGATGGCGGCGGTGCTGGTGGTCGGTGCGCTCGGCGGTGCGCTGAACGGGGTGCTGATCACCCGGCTCGGGCTGCCGTCCATCGCGGTCACGATCGGCACGCTCACCCTGTTCCGCGGCATCGCCGAGATCATCCTCAAGAGCGACTCGGTCACCGGCTTCCCGATCGGCTGGACGAACATCGGGATCCTGCCGATCCATGGCACCCACATCGCCTATTCGGTAGGGGTTTTCCTGCTGCTCGCGGTGGTTTTCGGCATCGTGCTGCACGGCACCCCGCTCGGTCGGTCCATCTATGCGATCGGGCTGCAGGCGGAGGCGGCGTTCTTCGCCGGCATCCGGGTGCAGCGGATCAAGTTCTGGCTGTACGTGCTGTCCGGGGTGATCTGCGCCCTCGCCGGCATCCTGTGGACGTTCCGGTTCGCCACCGCGCGCTACAACGCCGGCACCGGGCTGGAGTTGAACGTGGTCGCGCTGGTGCTGCTCGGCGGCGTGTCGATCTTCGGTGGGCGCGGCAGCATCCTCGGCGTCGTGCTGGCGGCGTGCGTACTGGGCTCGCTGCAGGAGGCCATGACGCTGGTCAATGTGGCACCGCAGGTACAGAACATCGTCGTCGGCGCACTGCTGCTGGTCAGCGTCGCGGTGCCGAACGCGCCCGAGCTGATCGCCCGGGGGCGCCGACGACTCGCCAGCTCCCGGCTTCCCCGCCGCGGTACGACCGAGGGCGTCTCGGTCGACATCAACCCATGAAAGGCCTGCCCATGATCGCTTCCACCGGGCGTCGCCGCCGGATTGCCGTAGCGTGCGGAGCGCTCGCGGTCTCCCTGCTCGCGGCGTGCAGCAACGACGACACGCCCAGCGGGTCGACCCCATCCGGCGCCTCGAACAGCGGCGGCGGCGTCAAGAGCGGGCTGACCGTCTACTTCATCCCGAAGGACGTCAACAACCCGTACGAGGTGATCGCCGACGAGGGCGGCAAGACCGCGCTGCAGGAACTCGGCGGCAAGGTCGTCGTCAACAGCGGCACGGAAGACACCGCCGCCGCGCAGATCCCGGCCATCCAGGCGGCCATCCAGGCGCACGCGGACGCGATCGTGATCGCCGGCAACGACCCGTCGGCGCTCTGCCCGGCGCTGGGTCAGGCCACCGCGGCCGGCATCAAGGTGGTCTCCTTCGACTCCGACGTGACCTGCCCGAACCACCTGTTCATCAACCAGGCGGACACCGAGACGATCGGCCGCTCCCAGGTGCAGCTGCTGGCGAAGGAGATCAACAACACCGGCGAGATCGCGATCCTGTCCGCGGCGGCCACCGCGACGAACCAGAACGCCTGGATCAAGTACATGAAGGAAGAGCTCACCAAGTTCCCGAACATGAAGCTCGTCGACACGGTGTACGGCAACGACGACCCGGCCGTCTCGCTGACCGTCCTGCAGGGCCTGCTGACCGCGCACCCGAACCTGAAGGGCATCATCTCGCCGACCACGGTGGGCATCTCGACCGCGGCGCAGTACCTCAGCCAGCACAAGGACATCGCGGCCAAGGTCACCCTGACCGGGCTCGGGCTGCCCTCGCAGATGAAGAAGTACGTGCTGGACGGGACCGTCAAGGCGTTCGCGCTGTGGAACCCGAACAACCTGGGCTACCTGGCCGGTCACGCCGCGGCGAACCTCGCGTCGGGCACCTTCGACGGCTCGGCCGGCTCCAAGTTCAAGGCCGGCAAGCTCGGCGAGTACACCGTGCTGCCGGCGGCCGGTGACACCGGCCCGTCGGTGGTGCTCGGCCCGCCGACCACCTTCGACAAGAGCAACGTCGAGCAGTTCAACTTCTGATCCATCCGGGCGCGCGCCCGCGACGTCGGTGGCCTGTCTGGCTGCCAGACAGGCCACCGACGAGAGGACGACATGGCCAGGTACTGCTTTCTCCTCCAGGTCCGCCCGGACCGGCTGGCCGAGTACCGGGAGCGGCACGCCGCCGTCTGGCCGGACATGCTGCGGGCGCTGCGCGACACCGGCTGGCGGAACTACTCGCTGTTCCTGCGGGACGACGGCCTCCTGGTCGGCTACGTGGAGGCGGACGACCTGCCGGCCTCGGTCGAGGCGATGGCCGGCACCGAGGTGAACGCACGCTGGCAGGCCGAGATGAGCCGGTACTTCGGCGGGCTCGACGGCCGCGCGCCGGACGAGGGTTTCCTGCTCCTGGAGGAGATCTTCAACCTTGATGACCAACTCAGCAGGACGGGATCGTGACGATGGTTGACCTGAACTCCGTCAAGGAGGCGCTGCACGCCCAAGCGATCGAGCTGCCGTCCTGGGCCTTCGGCAACTCCGGCACGCGGTTCAAGGTGTTCGCGCAGCAGGGCGTGCCGCGCGACCCGTACGAGAAGATCGCCGACGCCGCGCAGGTGCACGCGTTCACCGGGGTCGCGCCGACGGTGGCGCTGCACATCCCGTGGGACAAGGTGGACGACTACCGCGCGCTGGCCAAGCACGCGACCGATCTCGGCGTGCGCGTCGGCGCGATCAACTCGAACGTGTTCCAGGACGACGACTACATGCTGGGCTCGGTCACCAACCCCGACCCGCGGGTGCGCCGCAAGGCCACCCGGCACCTGCTCGACTGCGTCGACGTGATGGACGCGACCGGCTCCACCGACCTGAAGCTCTGGTTCTCCGACGGCACCAACTACCCGGGCCAGGACGACATCGCCGCCCGGCAGGACCGGCTGGCTGCCGCCCTCCAGGAGGTCTACGCGCGGCTGGGTGACGAGCAGCGGTTCCTGCTGGAGTACAAGCTGTTCGAGCCGGCCTTCTACACGATGGACGTGCCGGACTGGGGCACCGCGTACGCCCACTGCGTCGCGCTCGGGCCGCGGGCGCAGGTGGTGGTCGACACCGGGCACCACGCGCCGGGCACCAACATCGAGTTCATCGTCGCGCTGCTGCTGCGCGCCGACCGGCTCGGCGGCTTCGACTTCAACTCCCGGTTCTACGCCGACGACGACCTCATGGTCGGCGCGGCCGACCCGTTCCAGCTGTTCCGGATCATGCACGAGGTGGTTCGCGGTGGTGGGCTCTCGCCGGCCGCGGCCGGCGGCTACGGCATCGCGTTCATGCTGGACCAGTGCCACAACATCGAGCCGAAGATCCCGGGCCAGATCCGTTCGGTGATGAACGTGCAGGAGGCCACCGCGAAGGCGCTGCTGGTGGACGCTGCGGCGCTCGCGGCGGCGCAGGCCGCCGGTGACGTGCTCGGTGCGAACGCGGTGCTGATGGACGCGTACAACACCGACGTGCGGCCGCTGCTGGCCGAGCTGCGGTCCGAGCGTGGGCTGGACCCGGACCCGTACCGCGCCTACCTGGCGTCCGGCTACGGCGAGCGGATCAGGGCCGAGCGGGTCGGCGGGACGCAAGCCGGGTGGGGTGCCTGACCGTATGTCTACAGTGGACGAACTGGTCGAGCGGTCGCGGCGGCTCGGCGCCGACCCGCGGAACACCAACTATGCCGGCGGGAACACCTCGGCGAAGGGTGCCGCGATCGACCCGGTCACCGGCGACCCGGTCGAGCTGCTCTGGGTGAAGGGCTCCGGCGGCGACCTCGGCACGCTCACCCCGGCCGGGCTGGCCGTCCTGCGGCTGGACCGGCTGCGGGCGCTGGTCTCCGGCTACCCCGGGGTGGAGCGCGAGGACGAGATGGTCGCCGCCTTCGACTTCTGCCTGCACGGCCGGGGCGGGGCGGCGCCGTCCATCGACACCGCGATGCACGGGCTGGTCGACGTGTCGCATGTGGACCATCTGCATCCGGACGCCGGGATCGCGCTGGCCACCGCCGCCGACGGCGAGGCGCTGACCAAGGAGTGCTTCGGCGACCGGGTGCTCTGGGTGCCCTGGCGCCGCCCCGGCTTCCAGCTCGGCCTGGACATCGCCGCCGTGCACCGGGCCAACCCGGCCGCGATCGGCGTGATCTTGGGCGGGCACGGCATCACCGCCTGGGGTCGGACCAGCGCCGAGTGCCAGGCGCGTTCGCTGGAGATCATCGCGACCGCGACGGCGTTCCTGGCGTCGCGGGGCCGGGCCGATCCGTTCGGGCCCGCGGTGCCGGAGTTCGCGCCGCTGTCGCCGGCGGCGCGGCTGGCCCGGGCGGCCGAGTTGGCGCCGGTGCTGCGCGGGCTGGCCAGCACCGACCAGCGGGTGGTCGGGCACTTCACCGACAGCGCCCCGGTGCTGGAGTTCCTGGCTGGTGCCGAGCATCCGCGGCTGGCCGCGCTCGGCACCTCCTGCCCGGACCACTTCCTGCGGACCAAGGTGCGCCCGCTGGTCCTGGACCTGCCGCCGGCCGCGCCGCTGGCGGACGTGCTGACCCGGCTGTCCGAACTGCACAGTGCCTACCGGGACGAGTACGCCGCGTACTACCAGCGGCACGCGGGCCCGGACACTCCGCCGATGCGGGGCGCCGACCCGGCGATCGTGCTGGTGCCCGGGGTCGGCATGTTCTCGTTCGGCCGGGACAAGCAGACCGCCCGGGTGGCCGGCGAGTACTACGTCAACGCGATCAACGCGATGCGCGGCGCCGAGGCGGTCTCCCGATACGCGCCGATCGCCGAGGCGGAGAAGTTCCGGATCGAGTACTGGGCGCTGGAGGAGGCCAAGCTGGCCCGGCTGCCGCGGCCCAAGCCGCTGGCCACCCGGATCGCGCTGGTGACCGGCGCCGGTTCCGGCATCGGTCGGGCCATCGCGGTGCGGCTGGCCGCCGAGGGCGCCTGCGTCGTGCTGGCCGACCGGGACGGCGCCGCGGCGGCGTCGGTGGCCGACGAGATCGGCTCGGCCGACCGGGCCGTGGCGGTCACCGTCGACGTGACCGACGAGGCCGGTGTGCGGGCCGCCGTGGCCGCCGGCGCGCTCGCGTTCGGCGGGGTCGACCTGGTGGTGAACAACGCCGGCCTGTCCATCTCCAAGCCGCTGCTGGAGACGTCCACATCGGACTGGGACGTGCAGCACGACGTGATGGCGCGCGGCTCGTTCCTGGTCGCCAGGGAGGCGGCCCGGGCGATGATCGCGCAGGGCATCGGCGGCGACATCGTCTACATCGTCAGCAAGAACGCCGTCTTCGCCGGCCCGGACAATATCGCCTACAGCGCGGCCAAGGCCGACCAGGCGCACCAGGTGCGGCTGCTCGCGGCCGAACTGGGCGGCCACGGCATCCGGGTGAACGGGATCAACCCGGACGGTGTGGTCCGCGGCTCGGGCATCTTCGCCGCCGGCTGGGGTGCGCAGCGGGCCGCCGTCTACGGCGTGCCCGAGGCTGATCTCGGTGCGTTCTACGCGCAGCGCACGCTGCTGAAGCGGGAGGTACTGCCTGAGCACGTCGCCGCCGCGGTCGTCGCGCTGACCGCCGGCGAGCTCCCGCTGACCACCGGCCTGCACATCCCGGTCGACTCCGGCGTCGCGGCCGCCTTTCTCCGGTAGGCAGCAGATGGCCGCGCCGACGATGGAACGCAGCCCGCTGGACGACGACGACCTGCGCCTGCTGCGGCTGCTCGCCGCTGGCCTGCCCACCGACGCGGTCGCCCGGCGGCTGGCCACCTCCGAGCGCACCGTCCGCCGCCGCACCCGCGCCATCTGCGACCGCCTCGGCGTCCCGGCCCCGATCACCGCCGCCGTCTGGGCCGCCCGCCGGGGCCTGCTATGACGGTGCTGGCGGCTGTTGATCTGGGGGCGTCCAGCGGGCGGGTGATGGTGGGCCGGGTGGGGCCGGGGTCGCTGGAGCTCAGCGAGGTGGCACGGTTCGGGAACGTGCCGGTCCGGGTCGCGGGGACGCTCTACTGGGACATCCTCCGGCTCTACCGCGGTGTGCTGGACGGGCTGCGCGCGGCCGACCGGGCCGCCGGGCCGCTCGGCTCGGTCGGCGTCGACTCCTGGGGTGTCGACTTCGGACTGCTCGATGTGGACGGTCAGCTGCTGGCGAACCCGGTGCACTACCGGGACGGCCGCACCGACGGCGTGGCCGCCCGGGTGCTCGCCGACGTGCCGGCGGCGGAGATCTACCAGACCACCGGCGTGCAGTTCCTCCCGTTCAACACGAGCTTCCAGCTGGCCGCCGCGGCCGGCACCGCGCAGCTGGAGCAGGCGGCGACCCTGCTGCTGATCCCGGACCTGATCGCGTACTGGCTGACCGGCGTGCTCGGCGCCGAGTTGACCAACGCGTCCACCACCCAGTTGCTGGACGCGCGGACCGGCGGGTGGGCTACCGGGCTGATCCGCCGGCTCGGCATCCGGCCGGAGCTGTTCGCACCGCTGCGCCGTCCCGGCGAACCGGCCGGGTCGCTGCGGGCCGAGGTGTGCGCGGCGGCCGGGCTGGCCGCGCCGGTGCCGTTGACCACGGTCGGCTCGCACGACACCGCGTCCGCCGTGGTCGGCGTGCCGGCGGCGAACGAGCGGTTCGGCTACGTCTCCTGCGGCACCTGGTCGCTGGTCGGCGTCGAGCTGGACCGGCCGGTGCTGACCGAGGCCAGCCGGGCGGCCAACTTCACCAACGAGATCGGCATTGACGGCACCGTCCGCTACCTGCGCAACGTGATGGGCCTCTGGCTGCTGCAGGAATCGATCCGGACCTGGCAGGCGGCCGGTCTTCCGTCCACTTTGGACGACCTGCTGCCGGACGCGGCCCGGCTGCCGGCGCTGGCCGCGGTGATCGACGTGGACGATCCGGTGTTCCTGCCGCCGGGCGACATGCCGGCCCGGATCGCGGCCGCCTGCCGTCGGCTCGGCCAGCCGGCGCCGGCCAGCCCGGCGGAAACCGTCCGGTGCATTGTGGACAGCCTGGCGCTGGCGCACCGGGCCGCGATCCACGACGCGCAGCGGTTGTCCGGCCGGGAGGTCGACGTGGTGCATGTGGTCGGCGGCGGGAGCCGGAACGAACTGCTCTGCCAGCTCACCGCCGACGCCTGCGGCCGGCCGGTCGAGGCCGGGCCGGTCGAGGCCGGCGCGTTGGGCAACGTGCTGGTGCAGGCCCGCGCGCTCGGCGCGGTCGGCCCGGACCTGCCGGCGCTGCGCGCGCTGCTGCGGGCCACCCAGCCGGTCCGTTGCTACCAGCCGGCCGGCGACCCGGCCGCCTGGACCGCCGCCGCGACCCGCCTCGCCGGCGGGTGAACGCCCCGGCTCAGCGGCGGTACCGGCCGAGGCGGTGGCCGGCGGCGATCAGGGTGGCGGCCAGCGCGGCGGTCTCCAGCGTGATCAGCGACAGGGTCGCGGCGACGGGCCCGACCGCCAGCGGCTCGTGCGCGAACAGCACCAGGAGCGAGCGGACCGGCGGGCAGCCGGGGATCGTGGTCTCGGCCAGGACCAGGCCGACCGAGAGGAACACCACCCAGGCCAGCCGGTCCAGCACCGGCCGGATCAGCGGCGCGGCGGCGGCCACCCCGAGCAGCGCGCAGAGCAGGTGCGCACCGGCGCCGGCGATCAGCGCGGTCGGCGTGACCGGGTGGGCGGTGATCAGTGCCCAGAGCACGCCGAACCCGGCCAGCGGCAGGCTGACCAGGTAGCCGGTGAGCAGCTTGGCCAGCAGCACCCGCAACGGGCTGCCGACGGTGACGATCGTGATCGCGGCCTGGGTCTGGTCCTCGCTGTTGCCGATCGCGATCGTGAGCCAGAGCGAGACCGGTAGCAGCAGGCTCGCGGTGAAGCTGTAGCAGGACAGCGCCGACCCGAGGCCCACGTCGAACGCGGTGGTGCCGGCCAGGTAGAGCAGCACCGGCCCGGCCCAGCGCTCGGCCCGCAGCGCGTCCGCCAGCACGTACCGGGTCAGCGCCCCGGTCACCGTCCACCATCCGGTGTGGACGGTGCGGCCGGCCCGCCGCGGACGAAGGACCAGCCGTGCCCGAGCGCCCACCGCAGCGTCCCGTCCGGGTCGGCGGTCAGCAGTTCCAGCCGTCCCTCGGCGGGGTCGTGGCCGGTCACCACCACCCCGGGCAGCGCAGCCACCCCGGCCGCCGCCGGGCCGCCGTGGCCCGCAGGGCCGCCCCCGGCCGCCGGGCCGCCGCCGGCCCGCAGCACCAGTCGGGTCACGGCGGCCGGGCCGGCCGTGCCGATCCGCCCCGGACTGCTCGGGGCGGGGTCGATCCGGATCGCGCCAGCCGGACCCGCGCCGGTCGGGTCTGTGCCGGTCGGGTCTGTGCCGGTCGGGTCTGTGCCGGTCGGGTCTGTGCCGCTCGGGTCTGTGCCGCTCGGGGCGGTGCCGGTCGGGGGCGGGCCGCTCGTGGTCGGGGCGATGGGTGCCGGAGCCAACGGGGTCAACCGGCCGGCGGCGAGCCCGAACGCGGCGTCGGCGGTGCGGAACCAGGCCGGGTCGTGGGTGCTGATCAGCACGGCGGTGCCGGCCCGGCGAGCCGCGCCGATCAGCCCGGCCAGTTCGGCGGCCGCGGCCGGGTCCAGGCCGCTGTCCGGCTCGTCCAGCGCGAGCAGCCGCACCGGGGCCAGGAACGCCTGCGCCAACGCGACCTTCTGGTTGTTGCCTTTGGACAGTTCGCCGATCGGTACGTCCGGCCCGGGGGACAGCGCCAACCGGTCGAGCAGCTCGGCCGACCGGGCCACCACCCGGCGCCGGTCCAGCCCGCGCAACCGTCCCATGTGGACGAGGTACTGCCCGGCGGTGAGCCGAAGCTGCGCCGGCAGCCGCTCCGGGACGTACCCGATCGACCGGACCGGGCGGTCCACCCGGCCGCGGCTGGCCTCGGCCGCACCGGTCAGGATCCGCAGCAGCGTCGACTTGCCGGACCCGTTGCCGCCGACGATCACGGTCAGCGAGCCGGGCCGGGCGGCGAGGTCCAGCCCGGCGAGCACCCAGTCGCCCCACCGCGAGTACCGCTTCCACACCCCGCGCGCCCGGACCACCGCGGGGCTGGTCACCCGGCGCCGGCCGCCGGCGGGCGACGCCGTCGGCGCCGCGGTCCCGGCCGCGGTCCCGGCCGCGGTCCCGGCCGCGGCGGCCGCGGCAGGCGGCGGGACTCGGGCACGGCGGCCAGCCTGCCAGCGGCCGCCCCGGCCGGCATCGGACCGGCGGCCGAACCCGCGGCTCCGCCCAGGGGTGGAACCGGCGGCCCGATCAGCCCTGGGTATGACACCCGCCGGGCCGAGGCGGCCGGCGGCGCCGCTGGCTATCGTCAGTGCGTGGACCGTCAGTGCGTGGACGATGCCGAGGTGCGGCCGGTGTTCCCGCGGCGGTTGCGCCGGGCCGAGCTGATCGCGGCGGATACCGCCGCCGCGGTCGGCTACACGCTCTTCCTGCTGTCCGAGCTGCCCCGGGTGCCGCCGAGCTGGCCGATGTGGCTGGCCATCGCCGGCGCCGGCCTGCCGGTCGCGGTCCGCCGGGTCTGGCCGGTCCCGGCGTTCGGGGCGGCGCTCGCCGGGTCCGTGCTCGGCATGGCGGTGGACGCCGTGCACGACCCGCTGCTGGCGGCGGCCTTCGTGCTCTACCTGGTCGCGACCACGGTGCGCCGACCGGTCTGGGAGCCGACGCTGGGCATCGGCACGCTGAGCCTGCTCGGCATCTTCGTGGTGACCGCGGTCGGGCCGGTCGGCGGCCCCGGCACCCGGCAGCTCCCGGCCGGTGTCGGCGGTGCGCTGGCCGGCTACGTGTTCCTCGGCGGCGCCTGGACGATCGGCCGCGCGGTCCGGGAGCGGCGGGCGTCGGCGGCCCGGGCGGCCCGGCAGCTCGCCGAGCGGGCGGCGGTCGAGGAACGGCTGCGGATCGCCCGCGAGCTGCACGACGTCGTCTCGCACACGCTGAGCCTGATCGGGGTCAAGGCCGCGGTCGCCAACCACGTCGCCGACGAGCGGCCGGCCGAAGCCCGGGACGCGCTGCGGATCATCGAGACCACCAGCCGGGACGCGATGACCGAGATGCACCGGCTGCTCGGCGTGCTGCGGGCGCCGGCCGAGCTGGCCCCGCCGCCGGACCTGGCCGGCCTGCCCGCGCTGGCGCAGCGCGCGTCCATGGCCGGGGTGCAGGTCGACCTGGACGTCCGGCCGGCCGCGGAGCTGCCGCCGGGGGTGCAGCTGTCGGTGTACCGGATCGTCCAGGAGGCCGTCACCAACGTGGTGAAGCACGCCGCGCCGGCCCGCTGCCGGGTGCTGGTCGACTCCACTGTGGACGGTGTGCGGATCGAGGTGACCGACGACGGCCCGGCGGTCAGCCGGCCACCGGTGCCCGGGCACGGCCTGATCGGCATGCGGGAACGGGTCGGCATGCACGGCGGCACGTTCAGCGCCGGCCCGCACCCCACCGGCGGCTTCGCGGTCGCCGCCGTCCTGCCGGCCCGGGCCGGTGGGTCGGTGCCAGCGGTCGCCGGGTCCGGATGATCCGGGTGCTGGTGGTCGACGATCAGGACCTGCTGCGGGGCAGCTTCCGGGTGCTGATCGACTCGGCACCGGATCTGACCGTCGTCGGCGAGGCCGGCACCGGCGTGGCCGCGGTCGAACTGGCCGGCCGGCTCCGGCCGGACGTGGTGCTGATGGACGTCCGGATGCCGATCATGGATGGGATCGAGGCCACCCGGCGCATCTGCGCCGAGCCGGGCCCGGTCCGGGTGCTGATCCTGACCACGTTCGACCTGGACGAGTACGTGTACGCCGGGCTGGCGGCCGGCGCCAGCGGCTTCGTACTGAAGAACACGCCGCCGGCCGACCTGCTCGCGGCCATCCGGGTGGTCGCGGCCGGCGACGGGCTGCTGGCACCGAGCGTGACCGGCCGGCTGATCGCCGAGTTCGCCCGGCAGCAGCCGGCCAGCCGGCCGGCGGCCGGCCTGGCCGGGGTGACCGAGCGGGAGCGCGAGGTGCTCAGGCTGGTGGCGCGCGGCCTGTCCAACGCCGAGATCGCCGCACACCTGCAGGTCAGCGGCGCGACGGTGAAGACGCACATCGGCCATCTGCTGGCCAAGCTGACCGCCCGGGACCGGGCCCAGCTGGTGATCGCCGCGTACGAGAGCGGCCTGGTCGCCCCGGCGCCGGGCGGGGAGTGGCCCGGCTGAGCCACCCGGTCCGATCCGGACAACCTATCGTCGCGGTCGCGCTGTTCAACGAGGCCGTGCTGTCCACCTCGGCGGCCAGCCCCGGGCTCAGCCCGGCGGGAACGGCGTCGGTGCCGGGACCTCGGCCAGCACCCGGCGGGTCGTCTCCAACCCCCAACTGTCCAGTTCGGACAGCCGGTCGCTGCTGCCGCGCAGGCCGCCGTACCGCCGCACGTGCGCGGCCCAGTCCGCGCGGCGTTCCACCGCCGGCCGGGCGATCAGGCAGTCCGGGTCGTTCACCCACCAGCGGCCGTGCTGGAAGGCGCGGGCGGTGCCGTTGGCCACCGCGGGCAGCTGGCCCGGCGCGGACATGTCGCCGTCCCGCGGCGCGTACTCGACCGCGATATCGGGGCCGACCCGCATCGCGTCGACCAGCCCGATGGACGGCAGGATCGGCGCGCCGCAGCCGAGCAGGTAGCCGCCCGGCCCGATCGCGGCCCGGATCACCTCCAGCCCGCGCCGGTACGCAGCCACCGCCGGCAGGTCCTCGTGCCGGCGGCCGGGCAGCGCGCCGGCGTAGCTGAAGTCCAGCTTGAAGAAGTCGATGCCGATCCGGGCGAACGTGCCGAACACCTCGGTCAGCCAGGCCGCCGCGCCGGGGTGGGTCGGGTCGAGCGCGTACAGATCCTGGTTCCAGTGGTGGCCGGCCGATACCGGACCCCCGCCGGCCGACCCGACCAGCCAGTCGGGATGGTCGCGGGCAACCGCGGAGTTCGCGCCGACCAGGTACGGCGCCACCCAGATGCCGGCCCGCCGGCCGGCCGCCCGGATCCGGCCGATCAGCCCGGGCAGCGAGTCGAACCGGTTGTTCAGGGTGAGCCAGTCGCCCAGCTCCGCCTGGTACCCGTCGTCGATCTGCACCACGTCCACCGGCAGGTCGAGCGCCCGCAGGCCGGCCAGGTTCTCCAGGATGTCCGCCTCGGTGACGTCGAGGAAGTAGTGGTACCAGGAGCACCAGATCGTCGGCGCCGGCCGGATCTCGGCCGGGCCCGGGCCGTACCCGCCGGCCCAGGCGCCGAGCGCGGCACTCAACTGTCCGGAGTGGACGGTCTCGCGCACCGGGCCGTCCGCGCTGACCCGCAACTGTCCATTGTGGAGTTCGGCGCGGATGGCGGCGACCGCGGTGGTGGGATCGGCGGCGGCCCAGATCCGGACCGGCGCGCCGTCGCCCGGGTCGAGCGCGAGCAGCCCGTCGGCGTGGAACCCGGCCGGTGGGGCGTGGTCGGGGCCGCGGTAGTTGACCACGAACCAGTTCGGGTCGAGCACCCGGTGCGGCCGCTCGGCCAGCCGGTAGCTGGCCGTCGGCGTCCAGGACTGCCAGCCGTGCTCGAACACCCGGGCCGCGCCGGTGTCCACCGGCACCTCGGCAACCACGTCGAACCGCGTCATCGCAATCCTCTCAGCCCGGGACTCAAGCCTCGTTGCCCGGACGAACCGGCGCAACCGTGCGAAGCGGGCACGCGGCGGCGGCAGGTAGGCTCGCTGGCCGGAGCCGCGGGGGTGCGCGCGGCCGGCAGAGAGCGAGGCAGCCGGGTGCTTCCGGGAGCGGCGGGCCCGGCCGTGCGGCCCGAACTGGGCGGTACCGGCATACGCCAGATCGGCGCCCGCCGCTTCGACTTCCACCGCCGGGTCGCGGTGATGGCGATCGTGAACCGCACCCGGGATTCCTTCTTCGATCACGGCCGGACCTTCGACCTGGCGCCGGCACTGGCCGCGGTCGACCGGGCGCTGGCCGCCGGCGCCGACTGGATCGACATCGGCGGCGTGCCGTTCTCGCCGGTCAGCGAGGAGGTGGACGCGGCCGAGGAGATCCGCCGGGTGGTGCCGGTGGTGGCCGCCAGCCGGGCCCGCTCGGACGCGGTGATCTCGGTCGACACGTTCCGGGTCGAGGTGGCCCGAGCCGCCATCGAGGCCGGCGCGACCGCGATCAACGACACCTCCGGCCTGCGTGACCTGGCCATCGCCGACCTGGCCGCGGCGTCCGGCGCGGCGCTGGTGATCACGCACAGCAAGGCCGCGCCGCGCGCGCTGCTGCCCCGGCCGGCGTACGCCGACGTGGTCGGCGAGGTGCGGGCGTTCCTGGCCGACCGGGCGGCCGTCGCGGTGAACCGCGGCGTCCGGCCGGAGCAGGTCATCGTCGACCCGGGCCACGACCTGAACAAGAACACCTTCCACTCGCTGGAGTTGACCCGCCGGCTGGCCGAGTTCGCCGACCTCGGCTTCCCGCTGCTCGCCTCGATCTCGAACAAGGACTTCATCGGCGAGTCCCTCGGCCTGCCGAACACCGACCTGCGCGACGGCACCGTGGCCGCGCTGGCCGTGTGCGTGCTCGGCGGTGCCCGGATCGTCCGGGTGCACGACGTGACCGCCGCGGTCCGCGCGGTGCGGATGGTGGAGGCGGTGCTCGGCTGGCGTGACCCGGTCGAGGCCCGGCACAACCTGGCCTGACCCCGCCTGACCCCGCCTGGCCCCGCCTGGACCCCGCCGCCTGGACGCATCGACCGGGCCCCGGTGGGTTCCGGGCTACCCATATGTCTGGTTGGATCGCGGGAGGTAGCGGTACGCGGAGGTATGTTCTCCGCATTGGAGACAGGGGCGTCCGATGAGACCCGTTTCCGGAATCCTGCTCGCGCTGGCGACGGGCCTGTCGCTGCTGGCCGCGCCGGCGGCGGCCACGGCGGCTCCGGCGCCCCCGGGCCCGGTGTTCGCCGACGGGCAGGCGCAGCCGGTCTTCGACCCGACCGACGTGGTGCGGCAGAGCCTCTGGGTGCGCGCCCCGGTGGACAGCGACGCCGACGGCCAGCCGGACGAGATGTACGTCGAGGTGGTGCGGCCGCGGGCGACCGAGGACGGGCTGCGGGTGCCGGTCGTCTACATGGTCAGCCCGTACTTCGCCGGCGGGAACGACATCACCAACCACGACGTGGACGTCGAGCTCTACCTGCCGCCGGGGCCGCACCGGCCGGGCAGTGACCGCGGCGGCAGCCGGCACATCGCGGCCGGAGACGAGCGGCTGATCGCGGCCGGCGTGCGGGCCGGTGCCGCCGGCCGGGCCGGCGGGCCGGCGGCGGCGCCGATCGCGTCCCGGTACGAGCCGTACTTCATCGCCCGCGGCTTCGCGATGGTCTACGCCGAGTCGCTCGGCAGCGGGCTGTCCACCGGCTGCCCGACCAGCGGCGGCCGGAACGAGACGATCGGCGCGAAGTCCATTGTGGACTGGCTGAACGGCCGGGCCAGCGGGCACGACGCGGCCGGCCAGCCGGTGCGGGCCGGTTGGGCCACCGGCAAGGTCGGCATGATGGGCGTCTCGTACAACGGCACGCTGCCGAACGCGGTGGCCACCACCGGCGTCCGCGGCCTGGAGGCGATCGTGCCGATCGGCGCGATCTCCAACTGGTACGACTACTACCGCACCGACGGCGCGGTGGTCGCTCCCGGCACCTTCCAGGGCGAGGACCTCGACGTGCTGGCCGAGTTCGTCTACACCCGTGCAGATCGGCAGATCTGCCGCCCGGTGATCGACAATCTGGCCCGCGAGCAGGATCGGGTGACCGGCGACTTCAGCCGGTTCTGGGCCGAGCGCGACTACCTGCCGGGTGTCCGCAACGTGCGTGCGGCCGTACTGGTGGCGCACGGGCTGAACGACTGGAACGTGAAGAGCCGCCAGTTCGCGCAGTGGTACCAGGCGCTGGCCGACCAGGGCACGCCGCACCAGATCTGGCTGCACCAGTTCGCGCACACCGACCCGGTGCTGGTCGACCGGGACGGCTGGCTGCGCACGCTGAACCGCTGGTTCACCCGCTACCTGTACGGCGTGCGCAACGGGGTCGAGCGGGACCCGCGGGCCACCGTGCAGCGCGAGGACATGAGCTGGTCGCACGAGGCGGAGTGGCCGGCGCCGGGCAGTTCGGACGCCAGCCTCTGGGTGCGGCCGGGCGGCGCCACGGCCGGCGGGCTGACCACGGCCGGGCCGGCCCCGGCCCGGGCCGGCGTCGAGCGGTTGACCGATGACGCGACGATCCTGGCCGAGACGCTGGCCGCCGCGCCCACCTCACCGCACCGGCTGGTCTACCGCACCCCGCCGGCGGCGGCCCCGGTGCGGGTCAGCGGCACCGGCCGGGTCGGCTTGACGGTGGCGTTCGACCGGCCGGCCGCGAACGTCACCACGCTGCTGATCGACCAGGCCCCGGACGGCAGCCAGCAGGTGATCACCCGGGGCTGGGCCGACCCGCAGAACCGCACCGGCATCAGCCGCACCGTCCCGGTCCGGCCGGGCCGCAGCTACCGGCTGGACGTGCTGCTGCAGCCGAAGGACTACGTCCTGCCGGCCGGGCACCGGTTCGTGCTGGCCGTGCTGTCCAGCGACTTCGACTACACGTTGCGGCCGCGGCCGGGCACCCGGCTGACCGTCACGCTGGCCGGCACCAGCCTGGTGCTGCCCGCGGTGGGCGGCCGGCACGCCCTCCGGGTCGCGTTTGGATAGTCGGGTGTGGACGGTGGCGGGCGGCGCCGGGAGCGGCCGCCCGCCCGGCGCCGCCGCCGGCCGGCCGCCACGGGCGGGCCAGCCGGCTGGGCGGGGCACCCCCCACGGCCGACGCCGCCGGCCCGGCCCCCGCCCCGGCTACAACGGCAGCAGGCGGGTGCCGAGGTACAACCCCACCCCGACGCCGATCAGCAGGCTGATCCCGATGAGCTTCACGACGGACCCCAGCCCGCTGGTGAGTCGCATCTGCACCGCTCCTCCTCATGACAGGAGCGGTCCTGCCGCTCCGGTCGTAGCATCCGGCCCGGCGCACGCCGCACGCGAGGCCTTTCCCGCTGCCCAGCTCCGTGGGCAACAGGAAACGGTCGAGCGGGTGTCGCGGTTGCCGGCGCGGGCCGGGGCGCGGAGGCTGTGCACAGCCGTGCACCGAGCGGAAGGAGCCCGATGATGTCCTCCAGTTCGGCCGCGCCGGCCGAGGCCGTGCGCGCCGCCGCGAATTTCCTGGAGCTGGACGAGCTGCTGACCGGGGAGGAGCGGGCCGGCCGCGAACTGGTCCGGACCTTCTGCGCCCGCCGGCTGCGGGCCGAACTGCCGGCCTGGTTCGAGCACGGGTTGCCCCGGGAGACCGCACGCGAGCTGATGCTCGAGTTCGGCCGGCTCGGCCTGCTCGGCATGCACCTGCAGGGGTACGGCTGCGCCGGTGCCGGCGCGGTCAGCTACGGGCTGGCCTGCACCGAGCTGGAGGCCACCGACTCCGGCTTCCGCAGCATGGTCTCGGTGCAGGGCTCGCTGGCCATGGCCAGCATCCACAAGTTCGGCTCGGCGGAGCAGAAATCGGCCTGGCTGCCGGCGATGGCCGCCGGCGAGAAGGTCGGCTGCTTCGGCCTGACCGAGCCGGACTCCGGCAGCGATCCCGGCAGCATGCGTACGTCGGCCCGCCGGGACGGCACCGACTGGCTGCTCAGCGGCACCAAGATGTGGATAACCAACGGCGGCATCGCGGACCTGGCCGTGATCTGGGCCCGCACCGACGAGGGCGTGCGCGGGTTCCTGGTACCGGCCGGCACGCCCGGCTTCGCCGCGAACGACATCCACCAGAAGCTCTCGCTGCGCGCCTCGATCACCTCCGAACTGGTGCTGGACGAGGTGCGGCTGCCCGGCTCGGCGCTGCTGCCCGGCGCGCACAGCCTCGGCGCCCCGCTGGCGGCGCTGAACGAGGCCCGGTTCGGCATCGTCTTCGGCGCGCTCGGCGCCGCCCGCGACGCGCTGGAGTGCGCGCTCGACTACGCCCGCACCCGGGTCCAGTTCGGCCGGCCGATCGCCGGTTTCCAGCTGACCCAGGCCAAGCTGGTGGACATGCTGCTGGAGCTGCAGAAGGGCGCGCTGCTGGCGCTGCACCTGGGACGGTTGAAGGAGGCCGGCCGGCTGCGCCCGGAGCAGCTCAGCCTGGGCAAGCTGAACAACGTCCGGGCCGCGCTGGCGATCTGCCGGCAGGCGCGGACGATCCTGGGCGCGAACGGGGTGACGCTGGAGTACCCGGTGCTGCGGCACATGTCCAACCTGGAATCGGTGCTGACCTATGAGGGCACCAGCGAGGTGCACACGCTGATCGTGGGGGAGGCGCTCACCGGCCAGAGCGCGTTCCGCTGAGATGCTGCAGATCCTCGCCCCGGACGGGCACCTGACGGCCGAACCACCGGCCACTGTGGACAGCCGCGGGCTGTACCGGGCGATGGTGCTGGCCCGGGCGTACGACCGGCGCGGCACCGCGCTGCAGCGGCAGGGGCGGCTGGCCACGTACGCCTCGTTCGAGGGGCAGGAGGCCGCCCAGATCGGCGCCGCCGCGGCGCTGCGGCGCGACGACTGGCTGGTCGCCAGCTACCGGGACTCGGCCGCGATGTGGCACCACGGCTACCCGCTGGAGCTGCTGATCGCCGGCCGCACCGGGCACGAGCGCGGCGGCGCGCCGCCGGAGTCGGTGAACGTGCTGCCGCCGTCGATCACGGTCGGCGGGCACATGCTGCACGCGGTCGGGCTGGCCTGGGCGGAGCGCTACCGGCACGTCGACCGGGTGGCGCTGACCATGTTCGGCGACGGCGCCACGTCCGAGGGTGACTTCCACGAGGCGATGAACTTCGCCGGCGTCTACCGGGTCGGCTGCGTGTTCCTCTGCCAGAACAACGGCTGGGCGATCTCGCTGCCGACCGAGCGGCAGACCGCGGTCGCCGCCCTCGCGGACAAGGCGATCGGCTACGGCATGCCCGGCGTCCGGGTGGACGGCAACGACGTGCTCGCCGTCTACCAGGCGACCGAGGCGGCGGTGCTGCGGGCTCGCGGCGGCGACGGGCCGACCCTGATCGAGGCGGTCACCTACCGGGTCGGCCCGCACACCACGGCCGACGACCCGGGCCGCTACCGCACCGAGGAACAGACCGAGGCCTGGCGGCAGCGCGACCCGATCGACCGGCTGCGCCGGTACCTGCACGCCGGCGGGCACTGGACCCCGGACTGGCAGGACGACCTGGACCGGGAGGCGGCCGCCCTGGTGGACGCCGCGGTCGCCGCGGCCGAGGCGCTGCCGGCGTTCACCGCCGGGGAGATCTTCGACGCCACCTTCGCCGAACTGCCGCCGGTGCTGGCCGAGCAGCGCGGCTGGGCCACCGCGGCCGGCGGGGTCGGCGAACCGGACGGGGGCGGCTGATGGTGACCCGGACGCTGGCCCAGGCGATCAACCACGCCCTCGGCCTGGCTCTGTCCGACCGGGACGACGTGGTGCTGCTCGGCGAGGACATCGGCGCCGCCGGCGGCGTCTTCCGGCTCACCGACGGGCTGCTCGACCGGTTCGGTCCGGGCCGGGTGATCGACACGCCGGTCGCCGAGTCGGGCATCGTCGGCGTCGGCTACGGGATGGCGGTGGCCGGCCTGCGCCCGGTGCTGGAGCTGCAGTTCATGGGCTTCTCGTACCCGGCGTTCGACCAGGTGATCAGCCATGTCAGCCGGATCCGGAACCGGTCCCGGCACCGGTTCACCGCGCCGTTGGTGATCCGGATGCCCTACGGCGGCGGCATCGGCGCGGCCGAGCACCACTCCGAGTCGACCGAGGCGCTGTACGCGCACGTGCCCGGGCTGAAGGTGGTGGTGCCGTCCCGGCCCGGTGACGCGGCCGGGCTGCTGCGCAGCGCGATCGAGGATCCGGACCCGGTCGTCTTCCTGGAACCGATCCGGCTCTACCGGGCGGTGCAGGAGGAGCTGCCCGACCGGCCGCCGCTGGTGCCGCTCGGCGCCGCCGCGATCGAGCGGCCGGGCACCGACGTCACGCTGATCGCCTGGGGCGCGATGATGACCGAGACCCGGGCCGCGGCGGCGGAACTGGCGGCGGACGGGGTCTCGGCCGAGGTGCTGGACGTGCGCAGCCTGGTCCCGCTGGACGTGGCCGCGATCGCCGGGTCGGTGACGAAGACCGGCCGCGCGGTGGTCGTGCACGAGGCGCCGCGCACCGGCGGCTTCGGCGCCGAGATCGTCGCCCAGATCCAGCAGCGCTGCCTGTACTCGTTGCTGGCGCCGGTGGCCCGGGTGACCGGCTGGGACACGGTGTTCCCGCTGAAGCGGGCGGAGCAGCACTACCTGCCCGGCACCGCGCGGATCGTGGCCGCGGCCCGCCGGACACTGGCCGGCTGAGGATGGCCAGCGAGTTCCGGCTGCCGGACATCGGCGAGGGGCTGACCGGGGCCGAGATCGTCCGCTGGCACATCGCGCCGGGCGAGCCGGTGGCAGCCGACCAGCCGCTGGTCGAGATCGAGACCGACAAGTCCATCGTGGACATCCCGAGCCCGTACGCCGGCACGCTGCTGTACCGCGGTGCCGCGGCCGGCGAGACCCTGCCGGTGGGCGCGGTGCTCGCGGTGATCGGCGCCGCCGGTGAGACCTGGCCGCCGGCCGGGCCGGCGGAGCAGGCCGGCACGGACCGGGCGGCGCCGATCGTGGGCACGTTGCGGGAGCAGGCGCAGGACCTGACCCGCCCGGCGCCGGCACCCGAGCCGCTGCCGGCACCCGAGCCGCTGCCGCGGCCCGGCCCGGGATCCGGGCTGGCGGCCGGGCCGGCGGCTGGGCCAGCATCCGGGTCGGCACCCGGGTCGGTGGCCGGGTCGGCGGCCGGGCCGGTGGCGGCCCGGCCGCGGGCGCTGCCGCTGGTGCGCAAGCTGGCCGCGAGCCTCGGCGTCGACCTGCGCGAGGTGGCCGGCACCGGTCCACACGCGACGGTCACCCGAGCGGACGTGACCGCGGCCGCGGCCGCGGAGCCGCCCGCGGCGGCACCGGCGGAGCCGGCCGGGGCGGACGACGAGCGGCGGCCGCTGAGCCGGCTGCGCCGGACGATCGCGGCCAACCTGACCCGGGCCTGGGCCGAGATCCCGATGGTGACCGCGTTCGACGAGGTACCGGTCGGCCGGCTGCTGGCCGCCCGGGCGGCGCTGCAGCGGCGGCACGGCGTCCGGGTGCCGATCGACGCGCTGCTGATCGCCGCGGTGCTCCCGGTGCTGCGGGCGTACCCGGAGTTCAACGCCAGCCTGGACGGCGACACGCTGGTGCTGCACCGCCGGTACGACATCGGCATCGCGGTGGACACCCCGGACGGCCTGCTGGTCGCGGTGCTCACCGACGCCGGCCGGCACGGGCTGCTGGCGCTGGCCGCCGAGGTCCGCCGCCTCGGCCCGGCGGCCCGGGCCCGCTCGCTACCGCCGGCCGAGTTGACCGGGCAGACCTTCACCATCTCGAACGTCGGCGCGATCGGTGGCGGGCACGGCACCCCGCTGGTGCCGCTCGGCACCACCGGCATCCTCGCGGCCGGGCGGGCCACCCCGAAACCGGTGGTCGACGGATCCACGGTGCGGGTGGCCCCGGTGCTGCCGCTCTCGCTGTCCTACGACCACCGGGTCATCGACGGCGCGCTGGGCCGGCGGTTCCTGGCGATGCTGGCCGAGCAACTGGCCGAGCCGGTGCTGTTCCTGGCCTGACCGCATCTCTCCGAATTGCGATATCGGAGGCTGATATAGACAACCGAGTGAAGAGGTCCAGACCGCGACTCCTGGTTTTCCGGCGCGCCTCGGCTTAGCTCCTCCGAAGTAGCCGGCTACGTTACACTGCCGCTATTGTGTTGGATTTCAGGTTCCCCGGAGTGGGCCGGCGGCCGGGGCGGGCCGAGGGGAAGGGGTCGTTTTGGCAAGGGCGGTAAGCGCGGCAGCAAAGCCTGATAATAAGATGCTCCGCGATTTCTTTCTTGGATTTGTCAAGGTGCATCTCCTGCACCACGCGAGTCGGGAGCCGGTTTACGGCGTGTGGTTCATCGAGGAGTTGGCACGGCACGACTATCACTTGTCACCGGGCACGCTCTACCCGTTGCTGCACAACCTCGAGGCCACCGGCTACCTGAACCGGGAGGATCGCGTCGTGGACGGCAAGGTCCGCAAATACTACGCGATCACCCCGCTCGGCAAGGAGGCACTGACCGAGACCCGCGCCAAGATCCAGGAGTTGGTCGAAGAGATCATGGAGACCGAACCGCCGGCTCGCTCTGGTCGGAACTCGACCCGACGCAAAGCGGCCCGGTCCTGATCGGGTCGCTGCCGAAAGGGTGGCCGGGCGGGGTTGCCGAGCGTCGCTGAATTACCCGGCGCTCGGCCTCCGGTGCTGCTCATGGCGGCTGCGGAATGCCGTCGGCGCTGGTCGCGCCGGGCCGTCGGCCACAGCCGGCCGGTGGTTTTCGCGGCCCCGGCCGCCGCCGCGGCCAACCATTCCAGCTGCCGCGGTGGCGCCGGTAGCCCGGCATATTCCGGCGGCCCGGATAACCCGCCCGGGTAGCCGGTCACGAAAGCCGGCCGAACTGCGCCGCAGTCTGCCGCCGGCCGCCCCGGTCCGGGCTCCGGGCGCGGGTTTCCTGAGCCGTGGCCCAGGCTGGCCGGGTCGGCAGGTCGGCGCCGATCGCGACCGCCCGGCGCGGGTTCCGCCCGTATCGATATCACCCGCCAAGCCTGAGTAAAGACATTTCCAGTCGCCCCTACCGCGTGCTGGCCGCGGTGCTGCTGCTCGGCGCGGTGACCGCCGGGCTGGTCGTCGCTGCCCGGGCCACCCGGCCGGCCGCCGCGCCCCGGCCGGCCGCCGCGCCCCGGCCGGCCGCGGTGCCGCTGGCCGCGCTCGGCCGGCGCTGACGCCGGGGCCGGCGCGACCCGCGCCGGCCCCCGCGGCCGCCCGGTGGCGGGCCGGCGGGACCGGCGCCGGCCCGCTCAGTCGCCCGGTGCCGGGCCGGCGTGGTAGTCGGCGGGGTCGAACCGGTCGGTCAGCCGGCGGTACTCGCGCAGTTGGCCGGGCCAGTTGTTGACGACCCGGCCGGTGCTGGTGCGGTACCAGTTCTGGCAGCTGACCCAGACCGTGCCGGCCAGCCGCTGCTGCGTCCGCAGGTCGTACGCCTCGGCCACGTCCGGCCGGACCGCGAGCTGCCGGACGCCACCGGCGGCCAGCAGTTCAACCGCCTGCCGGACGTACCGGGCCTGGCCCTCCATCATGTGGATGATCGAACCGGAGCCGAGGTTGGTGTTCGGGCCGTAGATCAGGAACAGGTTCGGGAAGCCCGGGACGGTGATGCCGAGGTAGGCCCGGGCGCCGTCGTACCAGGCGTCGGCCAGCTCCCGGCCGCCGGCACTGACCCGGACCGGGGCCAGGAACCCGGTGGCGGCGAACCCGGTGCCCAGGATGATCGTGTCCACTTCGGACAGCCGGCCGTCCGCGGTCTGCACGCCGGTCTCGGTGACCCGGTCGATCGGCGTGGTCACCAGGTCCACTGTGGACAGGTTGAAGGTCGGGTACCAGTCGGTGGAGAAGCCGATCCGCTTGCAGCCGAACTCGACCGCCGGGGTCAGCTTGCGGCGCACCGCCGGGTCACGCACCTGCCGCCGCAGCATCGCCCGGCTGACCAGCCGCAGCGGTGCCAGCACCGCCCGGTTGCGGGTGATGCCGAAGGTGAGGCCCTCCTCGAACAGGTCCCAGCCGAACCGGGCCGCGCTCATCGTGCGCGGCCAGCGCCGGTAGCGGCGCTGCTGCCGGGGCGACAGCGGACCGTCCAGCTTGGGCAGCACCCAGCCGGCGGTGCGCTGGAACACGGTCAACCGGGCGGCCTGCCGGGCGATCTGCGGGACGAACTGCAGCGCGCTGGAGCCGGTGCCGATCACCGCCACCTGCCGGTCGGTCAGGTCGTGCCGGTGGTCCCAGTGCGCGGAGTGGAACACCCGGCCGGCGAACCGGTCCAGCCCGGGAATGTCCGGATAGGACGGTCGGCTGAGCTGCCCGCAGGCGAACACCAGCACGTCCGCGGTGATCTCGTCGCCGCCGGCGGTGCGCAGTGTCCAGCCCCGGCCGTCGTGGCTGGCGTCGGTCACCTCGACGCCGAGCCGCAGGTGGTCGGCCAGCCCGTAGTGCCGCACGCAGTCCCGCAGGTAGGCCAGGATGTCGGCCTGCCCGGAGAACCGGCGGGGCCAGTCCGCCCGCTGCTGGTACGAGTAGCAGTACTGCACGGACGGCACGTCGCAGGCGGCCCCGGGGTACGTGTTCTCCCGCCAGACCCCGCCGATCCGGTCGGCCTTGTCCAGCACGACGAAGTCGCGGAAGCCGTGCCGGGTCAGCTCGATCGCGGTGCCGATCCCGCCGAACCCGGCGCCGACGATCACCACCCGCAGCCTGGCCGGCGGTGCGGGCCGGGCCGCCGGCAGCCAACTCCGGATGGCCTGGCCGAGCGCGCCGACCGCCTGGTCGGCGGCGGCCAGCAGGCCGGTGAAGATCTGGAAGTCGTGCCACATCCCCGGCCACCGGTCGTAGCCCACGGCCACGCCGGCCGCCCGGGCCTGGCGGACCAGCCGGTCCGCGTCGCCGACCAGCAGTTCGTCCGCGCCGGCCTGGACATGCAGCGGCGGCAGCCCGGTCAGGTCGGCGCTCAGCGGGGCCAGCGCCGGGTCGTCCTGGTCGGTGCCGGCCAGGTACGCCCCGGCGCAGAAGCGCAGCCAACTCGCCGCCAGCAGCGGATCCTGCCGGCCCCGCGCCGGCGGGCCGGCCGGACCGGCGAGGTCGAGCCAGGGCGAGATCAGCGCCAGGCCGGCCGGCAGCGGGTCGCCGGCGTCGCGCAGCCGCAGCGCCGTGGCCAACGCGAGGTAGCCGCCGGCCGAGTCGCCGGCCAGCACGATCCGACCGGCCGGCACACCACCGGCCAGCAGCGCCCGGTAGGCGGCCAGCGTGTCGTCCAGCGCGGCCGGGTGCGGGTGCTCCGGCGCCAGCCGGTAGTCGACCAGGTAGACGGCCGCGTCGCTGGCCCGGGCGAGCGCGGCGGCCAGCGTCCGGTACGTCCGCGCCGACCCGGTGGTGAACCCGCCGCCGTGCAGGTACAGCACCACCGCCGGCCCAGCCGGATCGGCGGCCGTCCCGGCGGTCACGCAGGTGACCGGGACCGGGCCGAGCACGGTGCGGTGCGCCCGGGCCGGCCGGCCCGGCAGCAGCACCGAGCAGAGTTCCAGCAGCCGGCGTTGCAGCCGCGGCGGTACGCCGGCGGACAGCACCGGCCGCAACGTCAGCCGGACCAGCGCACGCAGCACCACCGGTGGCAGCCGGAACCGGCCAGCCTGATCCGTCCGCATCTCGACAGTCTCCCGGTCCGCCCGCACCTGCCTGCCGCCTTGCCGGTTACCCGAGCAGGCACTCAAGCTACGCGCGGGTAACCAATACCGGTAGTCCCAACCAGGCGAAACGGTGCGCGAACCGGTGCGGCGCACCGGCCCGACCGCCAGCCGGGCGGATCGCCGGCCGACGTGGGGCCGCCGGCCCGGATGGGTATGACCGCAACCGGGCGGCGGCTGGCTCGTTGATTCGGGCAGGTCGTCGTCGGACAGGGCGGCAGGAAGATGGCCAGACCGGGAGGTCGCGGTGCTGAGCGTGCGGTTGTGCCGGCAGCCGGTGGACGCCGTGGTCGAGACCGGGGACGTGCTGCTGGTCAGCGACGCGCTGTCGCCGGCAGCGGCCACCGCCGCGATCCGGGCCCTGCGCCCGGACCTGGACGGGCACGCGATCGCCCGCGCGGTCGCGATCGCCCACGGGTCGCCGACCGCCACCGGCGCCGGTCGGTCACCCGCCCGCCCGGCCCGCCACCGCTCCGCCAGCCCGTCGCCGGCAGGCAGCCCGCTGCCGGCAGGCAGCCGGCCGTCGGCACGCGGCCGGGCGGTGCCGGCGGGCGCCGGCAGACCCGGGGATGGCTCCGACCGGCGCGGTAGTGGGCCTTCGGGCCGGCCGGGCGACCGGCCGGGCCGGACCGGGGAGCGCGGCCGCTGGGGCCGGCGGGCCCGGCTGCTGACGCTCGCCGTCGCGGTGCTGGCCGTCGGCCCGCCGATGCGCCAGCTCGCCCCCGGCGGCACCGCGGCCGCGGCGCCCGCGCCAGCCCGAATTGAGCCACCGGTCTCGCTGGCGAGCGCCTCGCCGGCGAGACCGGTGCCGCGGGTCACCGCGGCCACCCACCCCCAGCCGCGTCCAGCGGCCACCAGCCCCCGGTCGGCGGCGCCGCCGGCAGCCGCGCCGCCGGCCGGGTCCCACCCCAGACCACGGGCCACCACGGCCCCGCCGCCGGCCCCCGCGGCCACCCCGGTCGGCGCACCCACGCCGGTGCCGACCCGCAGCACGTCGCCGGCCACGACCGCGCCGCCGCCACTGCCGCAGCCGCTGCCGACCGTGGTCAGCGTCGCCTGCACGCTGCTGCCGGTACCACTCCCGGTCTGCCCGCCCGGCTGACGCCGGGACGCTGATCGGCGCTGATCGGCCGGCCGGCAACCGGACCTCCGGCAGCCGTCGGAGCCGGTGGGCGGCTTCGGGTAGGCCCGTGCCTGGACAGCCCGGTACGTCCGTGTCACGGTGGACCATCCCGGGATGGGGGTGGGAGTGCGGATCCAGCTGCTCGGCCCGGTGCGGGCGTGGCGGGACGGCATCGAGCTGGATCTGGGCCCGGCCGCCCCGCGGGCGGTGTTCGGGCTGCTCGCGCTGGCCTGCGGGCAGCCGGTGCCGCGGGCCGAGCTGGTGGACGCGCTGTGGGGTGAGCGCCCGCCGGTCAGCGCGGCGAACGTGATCCAGACGCACGTGAAG
This sequence comes from uncultured Actinomycetota bacterium, assembly GCA_963714145.1. Lineage (GTDB taxonomy): Bacteria > Actinomycetota > Actinomycetes > Mycobacteriales > CADCTP01 > JBBWZH01. The sequence goes on from OY970235.1 coordinate 9,263,033, forward strand.
CGGCTGCGCGCGGTGCTCGAGCCGGACCGGCCGGCGCGCACCCCGAGCACCCTGCTGCCGGCCGCCGGCGACGGCTACGCGCTGCACGCCCCGCCGGACGAGGTGGACCTGGTCCGGTTCCGCCGGCTGGTGGCCGGGGCCACCACGCCGGCCCAGCGCGGCGACCAGCGCCGGGTGGCCGAGCTGCTGGCCGAGGCGATCGGGCTCTGGCAGGCACCGCCGCTGGCCGACATCCGGATGCTGGCCGGCCACCCGAAGGTGCTCGCGCTCAGCGAGGAACGGTGGACCGCGGTGGCCCGCTACGGCGAGGTGCTGATCGGGCTGGGCGCCGCCGCGGACGCGCTGCCGGCGCTGGAGGAAGCCGCCGCCGCGCAGCCGCTGGACGAGACCCCGCAGGCCCGGTTGATCCGGGCCTACCAGGCGGCCGGCCGGCGGGCCCGGGCGTTCGCCGCGTACGAGGAGATCCGGCACCGGCTGGCCGACGAGCTCGGCGTCGACCCGGGTCCGGAGCTGGCCCGGGCGCATGCCGCCCTGCTGCACCCGGCCAGCCCGGCCGCGCCGGTCGGGCCGACCGCACCGGTGCCGCCGGGCCGGCCGGTGCCGGCCCAGCTGCCCGCGGACGTGCCCGCGTTCACCGGCCGCGCCGCCGAGCTGGCCGAGCTGACCGCGCTGCTCCCTACCGGGCCCCGGATGTCCACTGTGGATGACGCGCCGGTGCTGATCTCGGCGGTGTCCGGGATGGGCGGGGTGGGCAAGACGGCGCTCGCGGTCCGCTGGGCGCACCGGATCCGCCGGCAGTTCCCGGACGGCCAGCTGTTCATCGACCTGCGCGGCTATGACCCGGAGCAGCCGGTGTCGGCAGCGGCGGCGCTGGCCCGGTTCCTCACCGCGCTCGGACTGTCCAGTTCGGACATTCCACTGGCCGAGGACGACCGGGCCGCCGCGTACCGCACGCTGCTGGACGGCCAGCGGGTGCTGGTGGTGCTGGACAACGCCGCGACGGTGGCCCAGGTCCGGCCGTTGCTGCCGGGGTCGCCGACCTGCCTGGTGCTGGTCACCAGCCGCGACCCGCTGCCCGGCCTGGTGGCCCGCTACGGCGCCCGCCGGCTCGACCTGGACGTGCTGCCGCCGGCCGAGGCGCTGGCGCTGCTGCGGGCGCTGATCGGCGCCCGGGTGGACGCGGAACCGGCGGCCGCGGCGGCGCTGGCCGGGCAGTGCGGCCGGCTGCCGCTGGCGCTGCGGGTGGCCGCCGAGGTGGCCGCGGCCCGGGTCGGCAGCAGCCTGGCCGGACTGGTCGCGGAACTGTCCGACCAGCAGCGCCGGCTGGACCTGCTGACCGCCGGCGGGGATCCGCACACCGGCGTCCGCACCGTGTTCTCCTGGTCCTACCAGCAGCTGCCGGCGCCGGCCGGCCGGCTGTTCCGGCTGCTCGGCCTGCATCCCGGTCCGGATCTGGACGGCTACGCCGCCGCCGCGCTGGCCGGCGTTCCGCTGGCCGAAGCGCAGCGGCTGCTCGGCATCCTCGCCGACGCGCACCTGATCCAGCCGGCCGCCGGCCCGGGCCGGCACGGCATGCACGACCTGCTCCGGGCGTACGCCGCGGGCCTGGCCGGCAGCGAGGACCCGGCCGCCGACCGGGCCGCCGCGCTGACCCGGCTGTTCGACTACTACCTGGCCACCGCGGCCGCCGCGATGGACCTGCGCTACCCGGCCGAGCAGCGGTACCGGCCGCGGATCCGGCCGGCGGCCACGGCGGCGCCACCGCTGCCGGACGCCGCCGCGGCGCAGGCCTGGCTGGACCGGGAGCGGCCGGCGCTGGTCGCCGCCGTGCACGCGGCCACCTACGGCGCGACGCACGGCCCCGGCCGCGGCTGGCCGGAGCACGCCACCCGGCTGGCCCGCACCCTGTTCCGCTACCTGGATGGCAGCGGCCACTACCTGGACAGCATGGCCGTGCACGGCTGCGCCCGGGAGGCCGCCGAGCGGGCCGGTGACCTGGCCGCCCAGGCGCACGCGCTGACCAGCCTGGGCGCCGGGTACCACCGGCTGGGCCAGTACCCGCAGGCGGCCGACCACTACCAGCGCGCGCTCGGGTTGTTCCTGGACGCCGGTGATCCGGTCGGCGAGGCCCGCACGCTGACCAACCTGGGCGCGGTGCGGGAGTGGCAGGGCGGCTACGACGAGGCGGCCGAGCACTACCGGCGGGCCCTGCTCGGCTACCAGCGGGCCGCCGACAACCTGGGCGAGGCGCGCGCGCTGACCAGCCTGGGCGCCGTGCGCCGCCGGCAGGGCCGGTACGCCCAGGCGGCCGACCACTACCGGCAGGCGCTGGACCTGCACCGGGCTAGCGCCGACCGGGTCGGCGAGGCCCGGGCGCTGACCAACCTGGGCGTGGTCTGGCTGCGCCAGGGGCAGTTCGGGCTGGCCGCCCAGCACCACCAGCGGGCGCTCGCGCTCTACCGGGAGTGCGGCGACCGCGGCGGCGAGGCGTACGCGCTGGACAATCTGGGCCTGGTCCGGCAGCGGCAGGGCGGGTTCGGGCTGGCCGCCGAGCACCACCAGCACGCGCTGGCCATCTACCGGGAGACCGGCGACCGGGACGGCGAGGCCGAGGCGCTGGCCAACCTCGGCGCGATGCACCTGTTGCAGCGGCAGTTCCCGGCCGCGATCGAGCACCACCGCTGGGCGCTGGCGATCTACCGGGAGATCGGTGGCCGCAGCGGCGAGGTGTCGGTGCGCAACGGGCTGGGCGAGGCGTTGCTGGAGGCCGGCGAGCCGGGCGCCGCGCGCGAGCAGCACGCCGCCGCGCTGCGCCTGGCTACCGACATCGGTGACCGATACGAGCAGGCCCGGGCGCACGCCGGCATCGCACTGTCCTACCCGGCCGGCAGCGACACCGCGCGCCGGCACCAGGCCGAGGCGCTGGCCCGCTGGCGCGATCTCGGCGTGCCGGAGCTGGCCGGGCCACCGGCAGCCGCCCCGCCGCCGGTCGGCTCCCCGCCGGTCGGCCCCGCAGCGGTCGGCCCGGCGGCGGTCGGCCCGGCGGCCGGCAGCGGATCCGGTCAGGTCGACGGCCCGGCCGTCCAATCTTTGTCCAGTTAACGTCCAACGGCGTCGGCCAAGCTGGGCCCGGTCAGTCGCGGTGTGGCCGGCCGGCGCTACTGGCCGCGCCGCGGCCGGGCACCCGCCGGGCACGCTCGAAGGAGTAGACGATGAAGAAAATCACCGTGCGCAAGGCCGGCCCGGTCCGGCTGACCGGTCTGGCCGTCCCGCTGTACAGCAGCTGCCCATCGCTGCCTGTCTGAGCACCCGGGTCGGTGGGCGTGGCCGGCCGGCGTACGCACCATGGGGCCCTCGCCCACCGCGGCCGCCGTCACCGTGACCAGCCGAACCCACCGCACCGGGCGGTGCGGGCCCGGTCCGCGTACGCGCCGGCCGGGCCCGCACCACTTCGCCGCGGCCGGGTGCCGCCCCGGTGCGCCGCCTGACGTGGAAGGAGCCCGGGGCTGATGCCGGAGCCGACCGGGCCGGGCCCGGGCCTGGTCGACCTCGACCTGCCGCTGGCTGTGCATGACCTGACCTTCCTGCCGGACGGGGACGAGGTCACCGTCGGGCGGGCCGCGGTCGAGTCGTACGCCGTGCTGCCGGCCGACGGTGCCGAGTTGCTGCGCCGACTGTCCACAGGGGAAACACCACGCGCGGCGGCGCGGTGGTACCAGCAGACCTACGGCGAGTCGGTCGACATCGCGGAGTTCGTCAGCACCCTGGCCGAACTGGAGTTCCTGCGGTCCGGGGACGAGCCGGCGCCGGCCGCGCCGACCGGTCCGCTGCCCGGCCAGCGGCTCGGCCAGGCGCTGTTCTCCCGTCCCGCCTGGCTGTTGTACGGCCTGCTGGTCGCCGCCACCGCGGTCGCGATCGGCCGGCACGCCGACCTCGCGCCGCACTACCGCAACGCGTTCTTCACCCGGTACCTGACCCTGGTCGAGCTGGTGCTGTTCGTCGGGCAGTTCCCGCTGCTGCTGGTACACGAGGGGTTCCATGCGCTGGCCGGCCGGCGGCTCGGCCTGCGGTCCGGGTTCGGCATCGGCCGGCGGCTGTACTACCTGGTCTTCGAGACCTCACTGGACGGCCTGGTGACCGTGCCGCGCCGGCAGCGCTACCTGCCGATGCTGGCCGGGATGCTCGCCGACGTGCTGGTGTTCAGCGCCCTGACGCTGGCCGCCGACCTGACCCGCCGGCCGGACGGGTCGTTCTCCACCGGTGGCGCGATCTGCCTGGCGCTCGCCTTCGGCACCGTGCTGCGGTTCGTCTGGCAGCTCTACTTCTACCTGCAGACCGACGTCTACCACGTGGTCTGCGTGGTGCTCGGCTGCCTCGACCTGCAGTCCGCCGCCCGCGGGGTGCTGCGCAACCGGGTCAACCGGCTGCTCGGCCGCACCGACCGGCTGCTGGACGAATCCCAGTGGCACCCGCGCGACCTGCGCGCCGCCCGCTGGTACAGCTGGCTGCTGCCGGCCGGCTACGCCTTCTCCATCGGCACCCTGCTGCTGGCCGGGATACCGACCGCGGTGCGCTTCATCAGCGGTGTATTCGGCCGGTTCGGCGGCGGTGGCGCCAGCGGGGCCGAGCTGGCCGACTCGGCCGGCTTCCTCGCCCTGAACCTGGCCCAGTTCGGCGCCGTCGCCGCGTTGGTGATCCGGGACCGGCGCCGGCGCCGAACCATCTGAGTACCCACACCTAGACAGTCCAGAGGAGATAGACGTGCCGAGCGACTCACACCGTTGGTTGGCCGGCGGCCTGGCCTCCGACCGGGCCGAGCTCTACCGGCTGGCCGGGCTGGGGCCGGCGCTGCTGCCGCCGGTGCCGGCGTACCGCCGGCTGCGCGGCCCGTACACCGCCGCCGGGACGATGCTGCGGGTACTGGTACCCGAGGCGCTGCGCCGCTGGCCCGATCTGGTCGCCGCGCATGACGTCGAGATCCTGACCGTCGCGCCGGAGCTGCGCTCGGTCGTGCCGGCGTCCCGGGAGACGCTGACCTCGCTGGCGGTGCCGAGCGAGCGGACCCGGTTCTACTCCCGGCTGCGCACGCTGCGGCTCGCGCACGGGCTGACCGAGTTCCTCCGCGATCACCTGCGCCGGCTGGACGCCGGGCCGCACAGCCTGCTGATCGAGGGCGCCGAGCACGCCGACAGTACCGACCAGGAACTGCTCGCGGTGCTGCTGCGCCGGCTCGACCCGGCGTTGCTGACGCTGGCGATCGGCACCGGCACCCGGCCCGGCCCGGGCCCGGGGCTGGCCGAGGCGCTGCGCCGGCACGCGGTCGAGCTGACCCCGGCCGCGGTGCCGGCACTGCCCCGGCCGGCCGGCGTGGTCGACGCGGTGCGGCTGGCCCAGCGGTACGTGGACAGCGACGGCACCTCGGACGAGTCCCGGCTGCGCGCGGCGTACCACGGGCTGGAGCCGGCGCACCGGGCCCGGCTGCACGACGAGCGGGCCGCCGAGCTGGAGTCCCGGGACGAGCTGTCGCTGCTGCTCGGCGCGGTGCCGTACCACCGCGAGCGCGGCAGCGACCCGGCCGGCGTCGGCGCGCAGGCGCTGCGGTTCGCCCTGGACTACTGCATCGACCACGGCTTCTACGAGGCGACCGTCGACTGTGGACACCGCGGCCGCCGGCTGGTCGACTCCTCGACCCAGCTGGAGATGTGGTGGGCGTACACCACCAAGATGACCACCTCGCTGGCCGCGCTGGGCCGGGCGCAGGAGGCCGAGGACCTCTACGACGAGGCCCGGGCCAGCAGCACCTCGCCCAGCGTCCACCTGCAGGCCGCCTACGCCACCGCGATGCTCTACACCCGACACCACCCGGACAGCAAGAAGGACCACCGCCGGGCGAAGGCCTGGATCAACGCGGCGATCGCGTTCTCCTCGATGCTGCCGGACCCGCAGGAGCGGGCGTTCCAGACCGTCTTCAACCAGAACGGGCTGGCGCTGATCGAGGTGCACCTGCGCAACCTGCCGGCCGCGCTCCGCCTTGTCGACAGTGGACTGTCGCGTTTGGACAAGGATCTGGACCCGGCCGAGCACCGGTTGCACCGCTCGGTGCTGCGCTACAACCGGGCTCAGGTGTACGCCGGGCTGGGCCGCCTGGACGAGGCGCTGGCCGACTACACCGGGGTGATCGAAGCCGACCCGAACTACGCCGAGTACTACTTCGACCGCGGCGGCATCCTGCGCAAGCTCGGCCGGGACGACGAGGCGCTGGCCGACTACGAGCGGGCGATGGCGCTCAGCCCGCCGTACCCGGAGGTCTACTACAACCGGGCCGACCTGCTGTTGGACCGCGGCGACCTGGCTGCTGCCCGGGCCGACTTCGACTACGTGCTGGAGCTCGACCCCGGCTACCTGGACGCGTTGATCAACCGGGCCGGCCTGCTCTGCGAGCTGGATGAGTGGGCCGCCGCCCGGCGCGACGTGGACGCCGGCCTGGAACTCGCCCCGGGCGACCCGCACCTGCACTGCCTGCTCGGCCGGCTGGAGTCCGAGGCCGGCGACCCGGCCGCGGCCCGGGCCGCGTTCACCGCGGCGCTGACCGCCGACCCGACGCTGCAGGCGGCCTGGGCGAACCGGGCCACCCTCGCCTTCGAGACCGGCGACATACCGGCCGCGCTGGACGACCTGAGCCGCGCGCTGGCCATCGAGGACGACGCCGACCTGCGGATAAACCGGGCCACCGCGTACCAGGCGGCCGGTGACCTGGACAGCGCGCTGATCGACCTGGCCCGGGCCCGCGACCTTGGCGCGCCCGAGGCGGACGACCTGCTCGCCGCGCTGCCGGCGTCGGCCCAGAGCTGACCGGTGGGCCGGCCGGATCGGAGCCCGGCCGGCCCACGGACTTGGGTGCACCCTGCTCGCGGAGAACGCTCGCCACCGCGTCCGTCATGCTGGCCGCGGGGGCCGAGCCCCCGCGGACCCCACGGTGCGGCAGGCGGCGCCCGCCGCCGGGGCCGGCCCGGTCGCCGCGGGCCGCCAACCGGCCGGCCCGGAACAGCCCACCCGGTCAGGGCTGTCCGGGCAGGGCGGCCTCGTTGGCCGCGATCTCCTCGGCCACGTAGTCGTCATCCTTGCCCTGCGGGCTCGCGGCCAGCTCGCGCTGCTCGGCCAGCGCCTCGGCGTACCGGCCGAGCGCACGCAGCGCCCGGGCCCGGGACCAGCGGGCGAAGTGCAGCGGCCCCGGCACGCCGCGTTCCCGGCGCAGCTCCACCGCCCGCTCGAACAGCGGCAGCGCGTCGGCCCACCGGTCGGCCTCGGCCCAGCTCCAGCCCAGGTTGTTCAGCAGCGCGGCCAGCATGGTGCGGGCCAGCGGGTCCGGCCGGGCGGCGTCGCTCTCGGCCAGCGCGATGCCGCGCAGCGCCCACTCCTCCCGCTGCTCGGCCGGCAGCGCGATCGCCAGCATGTGCGCGGCGTCCGCGGCGAGCCCCGGCAGCCCGGCCGCGGTGGCCCGGTCGTACGCCTGCTGGAACAGCGGCACCGCGACCTGCGGCGTGCCGGCCGAGTTGTGCAACCGACCGCGCTCCAGCGCCGACCGGGTCGCCGGTTCGGCAGCCAGCCCGTCGGCCGGGCCGAGCCCGTCCAGCACCGCGTGCCCGGCGTCGAACGCGTTCTCCAGCCCGTGCGTGCGGGCCACCTGGGTCAGCAGCACCTGCTGCCGCACCAGGTCCGGCTCGGCCGCCGCGGCCCGCTCGAACCGGGCCCGCGACCCGGCCGGATCACCGAAGTCCCAGGTCTGCAGCACCTGCTCGGCCAGCTCCAGATCCGCCATCCGGACAGCTTAAGCGCGGCCCCGCCGGGGCCGCGGGTGGCTCAGCGGTACGTGTCCAGGCCGAGCTTCAGCGCGACCAGCAGGCCGCAGCCGGCGATCAGCAACCGCAGCGGGCCGGCCGGCAGCCGGCGGACCAGCGCCGGGCCGATCCAGCCGCCGACCACGAACCCGGCCGCCAGCGGCGCCGCGGCGGCCCAGCGGACCGGGCCGAAAAGCGCGAACCCCACCGCGGCCACCCCGTTCGCCAGCCCGGAGACCATGTTCTTGACCGCGTTGGTACGGGCCAGCGGCTGGTCCAGCAGCGCGGTCAACGCGGCCAGCATGAGGATGCCGCCGGCGGCGCCGAAGTATCCGATGTAGACGGACGCGGCCAGCAGCGCGATCCGCCCGCCGACCGGCTGCCGGTCGCGCCCGGGCCGGCCGCCGGCCGGCAGCCCCAGCCCGGCTGCCGTGCCGGGCCCGGTCCCCGTGCCGGGCCCGGTCCCCGGAGTGGGCTCGGTCCCCGGGGTGGGCCCGGTCCCCGAGTCGGGCCCGGTCGCCGGGGCGGACGGGGTGACGGGCGGCGGTCCGGGCGGCCGGCGCCGGAGCAACAGCAGCGAGGCGCCGCCGATCAGCCAGGGCGCGACATACTCGAAGCTGGTGGCCGGCAGCAGCAGCAACAGCGCCGCCCCGGTCGCCCCGCCCAGCACGGTCAGCACGCCGAGCCGGGCGACCAGCCGGCCCTGGCCGGCCAGCTCCGGCCGGGACCCACCGGCCGCGCCCAGCCCGACCCCGACCAGCGCCACGGTGTTCGTCACGTTCGCGGCCAGCGGCGGCAGCCCGACCGCGAGCAGCGCCGGGTACGAGACGATCGAGGCCAGGCTGATCACCGTGCTCACCAGACCGGCCAGCACCCCAGCACCAACCAGCGCCACAACCTCCGCCGCGCTCATGGCCGCTCCGCTCATTGTTCGAGCCAAGCAGCCTGGGCCGGGCGGTGTTCAGTGGGGTGGGTCGGCCGCCGCCGGCGGGCCGGGACCGATGCCGTGGACGGCGGCGAACTGGGCGGCCTCGACCCGGCTCCGGACGCCCAGCTTCTGGTACACGTTCGCGATGTGCCGCTGCACGGTGGACGCGCGGATGCCGAGCCGGCGGGCGATGTCCTTGTCGCTCAGCCCGGCCGCCAGCCAGCCGAGCACCTCGGCCTGCCGGGCGGACAGTCCGTCGGGCGCCCGGGCCGGCCCGGGCTCCCCGCCGAGCGTGCCCAGCGCTGCCCGCACCTGTGCCAGCAGCGCGCTGTCGCCGACGCTGGTGGCCAGCGCCAGGCTCTCCTGCAGGATCCGGACCGCCCGCCCCCGCCGGTTGGTGGCCAGCAGCGCCCGGCCGATCCCGCACAGCGCCCGCGCCTCGGCCCGCCGCGAGCCGAGGCCCTGCGCGGTCTCCAGGGCGAGCCGGAACGCCTCACCGGCCGCCCGCGGCTCGGCCAGGTCGAGCAGCACCTCGCCCAGGTCGGTGTCCACTCTGGACCGCAACGTCAGATCGCCGATCCCGACGGCGAGCCCCCGGGCCCGGTCCAGCGCGGCGTGGGCCAGGTCCGGGCGCAGCCGGCGCCGGTAGAGCTCGGCCAGGCCGCAGAGCGTGGTCGCGGTGGACCGGTCGTCACCGAGCCGTTGCCGCAGGTCCAGGCTCTCCGTGTGGTACGCCTCGGCGGCGGCCAGGTCGTCGGTCTCCGCGGCCAGTGCGCCGAGCCGGGTCAACGCGAGCGCGACCTCGGCCGGCTCGCCGGCCGCCCGGTGCAGGTCCAGCGCGGCGACCAGTTCGGCCCGGGCCAGCGGGTAGTCCCCGCGGCGGCCCGCCACCCGGCTGGCCACGGTCCGGGCCCGGCCGGCCCAGCGCGGGTCGGTGCCGGCCAGCGCCGCCCTGGCGTCCCGGGCCAGCCGCTCGGCCGCCGCGTCGTCGGCGCAGTCGAGCGCCAGCCAGGCCGATGCGCACCAGGCCCGCGCCCGCGCCACCCCGCCGACCCGGCCGGCGAACAGGTCCAGCCAGTGCCGCCCCTCCGCGACCCGCCCGGACCGCCGCCACCACCGCAGCAACCCCACCGCGATCTCCGCCCCGACCAGCGCCGCCTCCTCGGCCATCCCGCCCGGGCCGCCGCCGGCGGTAGCCGTCCGTTCGCCCGCGGCAGTCGCTGCCCCGGCCGGGAGTCCGCCTGGGCCGGTCCCGGCCGGGACGGTCACCCCGGCCGAGGTGTCCGCCAGGTCGGTGAGGACGGCCTGGACGGTGCCGGCGCGCCGTTCCAGCAGCCGCGGCCAACCGGCGCCCTGCTGCCGCCGGTCCACCTGCCGGGCCAGCTCCCGGACCAGCTCGGCCCGCCGCTGCCGGGCAACCTGGGCACCGCGTTCGTCCAGAATGGACATTGCCCGGTCCCGCAGCGGGTCGAGCATCCGGTACCAGCCGACCGGCTCGGCGTCCGGGTCGTCCGGCAGCGGCTCCAGCCAGGACGCCTCCACCAGCCGGCGGACCGAGCCGTGCAGGTCGCTGACCGGGCCGGCCACCGCGGCCGCATCGTCCACTGTGAACGGTCCGATCAGGACGGACAGCTGCCCGGCCAGCGCCCGGTCCGGGGTGGCCAGCAGGCCGGCGCTCCATTCGATGGTGGACCGCAGGTCCGGTCGCTGGGCCGGCCCGGCCAGCGGCCCGGTGCCGTCGCCGAGCCGGCCGAGCAGCTGCCCCGGGGTCAGCGTGGACAGCCAACCCGCGGCGAGCTCCAGCGCGACCGGCAGCCCGTCGAGCCGCCGGCAGAGCGCGACCAGGTCGCGCCAGCCGGCATCGCCGCCGGGCAGCGCGGCGGCCCGCTCGCGGGACCGGGTGACCAGCAGCCGCACCGCGTCCGCCTGCTCGGCTTCGAAGCGGGGCAGCCCGGGGTCGGGCAGCCGCAGCGGCGGCACCGGCCAGACCTGCTCGCCGGCCACCCCGAGCGGCACCCGGCTGGTGGCCAGCACCCGCACCGGGGTGACCGCCGCGAAGACCCGGTCCAGCAGCGCCCGCACCTCGCCGGCCAGGTGCTCGGCCGCGTCCAGCAGCAGTACCCCGTCCAGCCCGGCCAGCGCCTGGACCACATCGGCAGCCGGGCCGGCGCGCTCGGCCGGCAGCCCCAGCGCGGCACCGATGGCGCTGGCCAGCAGCGCCGGCTCGGTGACCAGGTCCAGCGCCACCACGACCAGCCGGCGACCGTCCGATTCGGACCGTCGCAGCAGCTCGGTGGCCAGCCGGGTCTTCCCGATTCCGCCCGGTCCGGTGAGCGTGACCAGCCGGGTGGGCGGCCAGAGCGTGCCCAGCTCGGCCAGCTCGCGGTCCCGGCCGACGAAGGTGCTGCGGTCCGGCGGCAGCGGGTCGGTCACCGCGGGCCGGGCCGGCGTGGCGGTCTCGGCGCGCAGCTGGGCCAGCACCTCGCGCGAGCGCGGCGACGGCTCGGCGTGCCCGCGCTCCCAGCGGTTCACCGTGGCGAACGACACGCCCAGCCGGCGCGCGAGCTGTTCCTGGGACAGGCCGAGCGCCGACCTGATCCGGCGCACCGCGACGGGCACGTCGCCCAGGTCGAGCGCGGCCGTTCCGGTGCCGGACGCCCCCGCTTGCACGGCGCGCAACGCTACAACGTAGATAGGAAGCGGGCACTGGCCGTACGGGCACCGAATTCGCCCTTTCGGCCAACCGACCGGGTGACGGCCGGCCGGAAAATGCCGGCGGCGCCCGGGTTCCCCACCCGGGCGCCACCGGCCGGCCCCATCACTGTCCACATAGGACTATGCCCGGGCCCGGTCTGGAACCGATCAGAACCGCGAGGTGTACGTGACGAACGAGGGCTGGGTCATCAGCCCACCGCCGATCCCGAAGCAGATCACGTCCCGGACCAGCCCGTTCCCGCCGTTGGTCACCCAGATCGTGAGCAGCCCGCACCACTCGCCGGTCAGTCCGACCGCGGTCACCTGCACGTGGTCCTGCAGCGCGCCGACCACCGGGAACGTGACGAACCGCAGCCCCACGCCGGCCGGGACCACCGTGTTGGCGCCGAAGCCGAGGCCGGTGTTGAAGTTGGTCAGCGGCGGCAGCACGCCGAGCGTGTCGTACAGGTAGCCGAACCGGCCCGGCGGCAGTACGCCGGCGGTGATCGCCCGCTGGTTCTGGTACGAGAGCGTCCAACCGCTGTCGGCCAGCACCCCGAACGCGGTGAAGCAGCGCACCAGGACCGAGACGCCGTTCGGGGTGACCGACCACAAGGCCACCTTGCAGCGGGCCGGCCCGGCACTGTTCACCGCGGTGACCTGCAGCCCACCGGCGATCGTCGCGCCGCCCAGACCGGACAGGAACACCTTGTACTCGCCGGGCGGCCCGTGGCTGATCGTGTTCGGCCCGCCGACGCTGTTGTAGCTGTCCAGGACGCCGCCGAGCGGGTCGGACAGCAGGTAGCCGTAGCCGCCGGAGCCGGCCGGCGGCGCGGTGCTGCTGGTGAACATCACCGTGAAGCGGCTGTCGATGAGCGCCCAGCCGAACCGGACGCAGGCGATGTCGACCCGCTCGTCCGGGCCGGACATGCCGTACCGCAGGATCTGGCACCAGGCCGGCGCGCCGCCCACCGCGGTCACATGCGCCACCCCGGTCGGCTTGCCGATGCCGGGGAACAGCACCGAGTAGAAGCCGACCCCGTTGCGGGTCACCAGGGCCGCTCCACCGCTGGTGACGAACTGGTGGCTCGGGTCCGGCAGGTACGGCACGCCGATCGGCTGGGACGGCGAGTCGAGATACGCGAACCCGTAGGCGTCCGGGGTGGCCGCCGCCGCCGGGCCGGCCGGTGCGCCGACCACCGCGAGGCCGGCCACCACCGCCGTCACAGCAAGGCTGGCCAACCGGCGGGCCGGATGTCTGCTCCTACCCATGTCCTCACCCCTTCGTCCGACCGGCCACGGGGATTGCCGGTCGACAACGGGACGCAGCACATCGCGGGCACCTTAAAGCCGCATTAATGCGACGCCGGGTCGTACTTGAGATAGCGGTCGGGCCGGCCAGCGAACCGGGCTGTCCGGTCAGAACGGCAGGCCGGCCTGCAGGTGTGCCATCGCCGCGTCCAGCGGGCCAGCCAGGTCCGCCCCGGGCTGGTCCTGCCAGCTGAACAGCACGGCCAGCCACACGCCGAGCACCGCGCCGGAGAACGTCCGGACCGCGAAGTCGTCCGGTGCCCGGCCGACCCGCTCGGCCACCAGGTCGGCCAGCAGGTGCATCGTCTGCAGGAGGTTCTCCAGGGTGGCCGCGCGCAGTTCCGGCACGCTCTGGACCAGCTTCATCCGCGCCTGCACGCCGTCGATCTCAGCCGCCGGGATCGCCGCGAGGGCCGCCGCCATCGCGCCCCGGACCGCCTCCAGCGGGCTGAGCTCGGCCGGCTGGGCCCGGAAGGCGGCGGCCAGTATCGGGTCGTAGTCGTCGGTGAGGACGACGTCCTCTTTGGTCGGGAAGTAGCGGAAGAACGTGCTCGGTGAGATCTCGGCCGCCTCGGCGATCTGTTCCACCGTCGTCGCGGCGTAGCCCTGCTCCCGGAACAGCCGCAGGGCGTGCACCTGGATCGCCGCGCGGGTCTTCGCCTTCTTCCGTTCGCGCAGGCCGACGGTCGGCTTACGGTCGGGACCGGGAGAGCTCATCGGGTGATTCTGCGTCCTGCCGCCGACCGGGCCCAACCTCGCCCGGCCCAACCTCGCCCGGTCCGGTTTCCGGCGCCCCGACGACGATGGCCCGGGCCGGCAGGTTGCGCAGGGTGAGCAGCAGGCCGAGCAGGGTGCCGGCGACGCAGACCCACAGCATCACGCCCATCCCGTGCACGAACGCCGACCGGACCATCGCCAGCAGCGGCGCCTGGCCGGCCCGCTCGGCCACCTCGATGCCGGCCGCCGGGCTGCGCCGCACCGCGTCGGCGGCACCGTCCGGAAGCCCGGCCAGGTCCAGCCGGCCGCGGTAGCCGGCGTTGAACACGGTGCCCAGGATCGCCACCCCGATCGCGCCGCCGACCTGCCGCAGCGCCTGCACCAGCGCGGAGCCGCCCCCGCTGCGCTCGGCCGAGAGCGCGCTGAGCGCCGCGTCCATCGCGGTGGGCAGGGCGAAGCCGAGCCCGACGCCGACCACCGTGAGCCAGCTCGCGACATACCCGTAGCCGCTGCTCACGCCGGTGCCGGCGCCGGCGACCAGCCCGCCGGCGAGCAGCCCGAAGCCGACCGCGACGGTCACCTTCGCGCCCAACCCGGCGGCGACCCGGCCACCGACCCGGGCGCCGACCAGCAGCCCGCCGATCAGCGGCAGCAGCCGCAGCCCGGTGCCCAGCGCGTCCGCTCCGTTGACCGCCTGGAAGAACTGCGGCAGCGTGAACATCAGCCCGGCCAGCGCGAGTTGCACCACCGTGGCCAGGATCGCGCCCCAGGTGAAGCTCGCCGACCGGAACAGCGACAGGTCGATCAGGGCCCGTTCGGGCCGGCGCTGCCGGCGCAGGAACGCGGCCAGCAGGGCGGCGCCGCCGGCCATCGTGCCCAGCGCCGCCGGGTCGCCCCAGCCGTGCTCGCCGGCCCGGATCACCCCGTAGGTCAGGGCGACCAGGCCGAGGCACGAGGTCAGCACGCTGGCCGGGTCCAGCGCCGGCCGGCTGCTCGCCCGCGACTCGGGCAGCAGCAGGAGCACCGCGAGCACGGCCACCGCGATCAGCGGCAGGTTGATCAGGAAGACCGAGCCCCACCAGTAGTTGTCCAGCAGCCAGCCGCCGACGACCGGGCCGAGCGGGATGCCCAGCGCGGTGGCGGTGACCCAGATCGCGATCGCCCTGGGGCGTTCGGCCGGCGTGAACAGCACCGGCAGCACCGCCATCGACAGCGGCATCAGGAACGCGGCGCCGAGCCCGAGCGCGGCCCGGCCGGCGATCAGCGCGCCGGCCGACGGGGCGTACGCGCAGGCCAGCGAGGCGGCGCCGAACAGCACCAGCGCGGCCAGCAGCAGCTTCCGGCGGCCGTACCGATCACCGAGCACGCCGGCCGGCAGCAGCGCCGCGGCCAGCACCAGGTTGTACGAGTCGGCGAACCACTGCAGTTGGCCGGTGGACGCGTGCAGGTCGGTGGCCAGCGTCGGCAGCGCCACCGTCAGCACGGTCAGGTCCAGGCCGACCACCAGCATGGTCGCGGCCAGTGCGGCCAGCGCCCACCAGCGCCGAGCCCCCGGAACCCTCATGACAGTCACCAGCTTTCGAGAGACGATCGAATCTGAGTGTAACTATCAGAATCCATCAACTGTCAAGTGCCCCGGACGGTATCGCGCGTCGATAGCGGTCCGTAGTTTTTGAATTACTCAGCGCGGTATTCGGTGTCAGCCGCATTTGTCGGCCGACCCGGCCGCGTAGATTTCGCAGGCTAGGTCCAGGAGCCGGGGAGAGTGCGCGCAGCCCGTAAGTAGTCAGTCTGTAGAGAGCCTCACCCCCGCAGGTGCGCTCCGGTCACAGACCGTATTCCGGGTGGCAGCCTATAGTAGCTGGGAGAATACAAGGTGCTGTCACGCGCCATTCGTCTGGGCGGCGCATTCGCCGTGCTCGCGGCCGGGGTCGCGTTGCTGCCAGCCGTGCACCGGGCCGCCGCGGCGCCCGTCCTGCCGGCCGGGTTCCAGGTCGAAACCATCCCGGCCGGGCAGGCTGCGGGCGACCTGACCGGTTTCGCGATGGTCCCCGGCGGCCTGCCGGGGGCTGGTGGTGCCTACACCATCGGCAAGGCCGGCAAGGTGGTCTGGGTCAGCGCGGACGGCACCACCGCCCGGACGATCGCCCAGTTGCCGGTCTGGGCGCACCAGGACATCGGGCTGATCGGTATCAGCGTCACCAAGCACTACGGCGAGACCGGAAAACTGCTGGTGATGTACACCGACAATCCGGCGGGGCCGTCGCACTACGCGCATGCCGCGGTGATGACCGTCGACAATCCGGCCGACCCGACCAGCCTTACCGAAACGCAGGCGCTGCTGTCCGGCGACGGCCCGACGACCCAGGTCGAAGAGAACTCGCTTTCGCACGGGCCGGGCACCATTCTCGAAGGCCCGGACGGTTACATCTACATCGGCTTCGGTGACGAGTCGCGCTACCAGGACGCCGACCCGGCCGCGTACCGGGCCCAGCAGCTGACCGACCCGCACGGCAAGATCCTGCGCGTCGACTGGTCCGGGCGCGGCGTCCCGGCCAACCCGTACTTCCAGGCCAGCGCCCCGGACAGCTGGCAGAGCAAGGTCTTCGTGCGGGGCCTGCGCAACCCGTTCCGGTTCGGCTTCGACGGTCGCACCGGCCGGCTGTACCTCGGTGACGTCGGCTGGGCGAACTGGGAGGAGATCAATGTCGCCCGCGGCGGCGAGAACTTCGGCTGGCCCTGCTACGAGGGCATGGGCCGGACCAACGGCCACCAGAACCTGCCGAACTGCCAGGCCATGTACGCCGCGAACACCCCGGTCAGCACGCCGCTGTACACCTACGCGCACACGCCCGGCGGCAACGCCGCGGTCGGCGGCGTCTTCTACACCGGCACCTCGTACCCGGCGGCCTACCGCGGCCGCTACTTCTTCGGCGACTACGTCACCGGCTTCATCAACACGCTGGCCACCGACACCAAGGACCAGCTGACCGTGCCGCCGATCCGGTTCGCCAGCGGGCTGGGTGCCCCGGTCGCGTTCGACACGGCGCCGAACGGCGACGTGGTGTTCGCCGACATCGCCAGCGGCAACCTCAAGCGGCTGCGCTACAGCGCCGGCAACCGGCCGCCGACCGCGGTGGCCGAGGCGACCAACGACCCGGACACGCTGACCGTGCACATCGACGCGTCGGCCTCGTATGACCTGGACGGCGACCGGCTCACGTTCAGCACCAACTACGGCGACGGGTCGGCCGCGGTGGCCGGGCCGGTCACCGCGCACCGGTACGCCGCGCCCGGCACGTACCGGGTCGTCGTGACGGTCACTGACGTCTCGGGCGCAGTCGGGACGAAGCCACTGGACGTGGTCCCGCAGAACCACACCCCGACGCTGACCATCGTCGCCCCGGATGCGGCGCAGACCTACGCGGTGGGCGACCCGGTGCAGCTGTCCGCGACCGCGGCCGACGCCGAGGACGGCAGCCTCGCGGTGAGCTGGGCGGTGGTACTGAAGCACTGCCCGTTCGGCGGCCCGTGCCATGACCACCCGGACCAGACCGTCACCGGCAACACGTTCAGCGAGCCGTTCACCGACCACGGCGGCGACACCTACATGCAGGTCACCGCGAGGGTCGTGGACAGCTCCGGGGCCGTTGCCCAGCAGGTGTTCGACGCCCGGCCGGAGCTGCAGACGATCTCGGTCACCTCGGGTGTGCCGGTCACCATCAACGGCTTCAACACGTCCTCGCTGCAGGTGGTGGCCGGCCAGCCGGTCACCGTCGCCGCGCCGGCGCAGCAGCAGGAGTGGACCTTCACCGGCTGGTCCGACGGCGGCGCCGCCACGCACAGCTTCACCGCGCCGAGTTCGGACGTGACGCTGACCGCGAACTACACGAACGCGATCGACGCCCGGTACACCGCGCTCGGCGGCCCGGCCGCGGTGCTCGGCGTCGCCACCGGGCCGACCCTGGACCTCGGCGGCGCGCTGGCCGGCGGCCGGTACCGGCCCTACACCCGTGGCGTGATCATGTGGTCGGCCCGGACCGGTGCGCACGAGGTGCGCGGCGGCATCCTGGCCCGGTACTGGCCGCTGCGCGACAGCTACGGCTTCCCCACCTCGGACGAGGTCGCCGCCGGCGCCGGCCGGGCCAGCTACTTCGAGCGCGGCAACGAGTACTGGTCGGCCGCCACCGGCACCTGGTTCGTCCGCGGCGGCAACCTGGTCACCTACCTCGCCATCGGTGGCCCGGCCTACGGCCTGCCGCAGATGGACGAGCGCCACACCCCCGACGGCCGCGGCAGCTACCAGCACTTCTACCCGGGCAACCGGTCGATCTACTACTACCCGACCACCGGCTCGCACGAGGTGCACGGCGGCATCCGCGCCAAGTGGGCCACCCTCGGCTGGGAACGCGGCCGCCTCGGCTACCCGACCACCAACGAGTTCGCCATCCCCGGTGGCCGCCGCAGCACCTTCCAACACGGCTACATCACCTACGACACCCGCACCGGCGCCGTCCTGGCCCACTACTTCGCCTGACCCTCCGATCAGGGCCCGAGCAGCCGCTCGACCTCCCGGCAGAACTTGTCGAACGACGACGAGTTCTGCCGGGCGGCCTTAAGGTCGAACTGCGCTGCCAGCGCGGCCTGGTCAGGCTCAGGCCGTGCCCTGCGGAGCCAGCTGGTTGCCGCGCATCAGCTCGCCCAGCGTGAACTGCTTAGCCCACAGGATCGTCTGGCTCGCGTCGTCGAGCTCCCCGATGACGGTCAGCCCGTCCCGGTTGGTGACCGCGCGGATCATGGCCGGATCGATGTCGTCGCGATCGAGCAGATCGGCGCTCTGGCTGGATGCGATGACCTGAACCTGCTCGCTCGCCTCGGTCAGTGCGTCGAACAGCACTCCCGCTGCCGCTGGGTGCAGCGCCAGTTCGGACTCCTCGATGCTGACCAACGAGATCTGTCCACTACGGACGGCCGGCTGAAACAGGGCGGCGAGTACGCCGGCCGTGCGAATGGTCCCGTCCGACATGCCGTCCGGGCCGAACGTCACCTCAGCGTTGCCAGCGCCGGTCCGCTGCCGCATCTCGACGGCTACATAGTTTCCGGCGTACTGGCGGTCGAGACCCTCGACGCCGGGCACGGCTGCGGCGAGATACTCATCAAACCGCTGCTTTGCGAGAGGATCGCTGCTCAACTCGCCGAGCACGTCGGGCAGGTGCTCGCCCCTATGGCCGAGCGCTGAGCCGTCGGCCTCGGACTGTGGTTGGCGCAGCGTGGTGGCGTCGAGGTTGTAGAACGCCATGCCCACCAGGTGGCCGTACAGTGGTGCGAAGTTCGGTTGGAAGCTCGCGGCCGGTAGGTAGAGCCGATCCCGCTCGATCGATCCGCCAGCTATGCTCGACCCTCTGAGCTGGCCATACAGGGTTCGGAACTCCTCGACCTCGGTCTCGAACTCGAGCCGGCAGTATTCCGAGATCACCTCGAGCGGTCGCTCGCCGCGCCGGCTGTTTCGGCCGATCTCAAGACCGTAGCTCCCGAGTACCAACTGGTCTGGGAGGTGTCCGTACTGCACGGCGACGTCAACGGCAATGCTGAGCGCGGTAGCCGGCTCCGGCACCCGGCGCAGGATCTCGCTGAAGCCGCCATGTGCTTCCACGGCCTGGTACGGCGAGGTCGCGATGGCGTCGCTGAGGAATCGGAGGGCGTCCAGGAAGTTGCTCTTGCCGCTGCCGTTCGGGCCGATCAGCAGGGTGAGCGGACTGAGCGTGACGTCGCAGGCGCCGATGCTGCGGTAATTGTTGATCCGGACTCGGGTGAGCCAAGGCAGCGGCATCCGTCCCCTCCTCCGCGAAGCGGCCTGGGACGGATTGTGTCAGGGCCCGGGACACGGGCCGGGGGCGCCACGGCGGTGTGGCGCCCCCGGTGGGGTGTGGTGGTGCGGTCAGGGGTTAGGGCGCGGTGACGCCGGGGCCGGTGAACTCGATCCAGTTCAGGTTGAACAGGTTGGTGGTCGGTCCACCTGGGACGGAGCGGAAGACCAGGTAGAGGCGGTGGGTGGCGCCCGGGTCGGTGATCGGGACGGTCTGGCTGGCGTACGCGGTGATGCCGGTGGTGGCGTTGACGGTCGCCGTGGTCACCAGCGGGCCGGTGGGCGAGTCGAGGTGGAACTCGACGGCGCCCTGCGGCGAGCCGGCGGTGGCGGCGGAGCCACCGGCTACCCGGAACGTCACGCTGTTCACATTGGACAGGTTGACCACCCGGTTCACCGCGACCCAGTCACCCGGGTCGAGGCTGGTGCGGTTGGCGTCGCCGCCGTCCGGGTCGGTGGTCAGCGCGGTCGAAGTGCCGGACTGGTCCAGCGCGTACTCCAACTGCTGCCGCCGCTGCTGGATGATGCGCTGGTCGATGGTGGTCAGCGCCGGCTGGCCGTTGCCGCCGAGGTCGGTGTACGAGGCGGTGATGCCGCCGTACAGGTAGCCGCTGGCGTGCGTGGCATCCGCGGGATCGGTCTCGATCACGCCGGAGCAGCCGGTCTGCGAGCCCTCGCCGTGCCCGTGCGTCTCATGCCCGAGCGCGAACGAGACGGTGACCCGGGCACAGTCGATCGTGCCGTCCTCGGGGTCGGTCACGGTCACCGACCACGGGATGTTGTCGCCCCAGTTGAAGATCCCGCCGTCCGCCGGGGTGGTGAGGTGGACGGTGGGCGCGGTGTTGCCGACCTCGATCGTGGTGTTCGCGATCGCGGTCTTGCCGCTCGAGTCGGTCACGGTCAGCCGGGCGGTGAAGACGCCGTTGCCGGTGTAGCTGAACGTCGGGTTCGGGTCGGTGGAGTCGACCGTGCCGTTGCCGTCGAAGTCCCAGGCGAAGCTGATCGAGTCACCCGGATCCGGGTCGGACGAGCCGGCGCTGGAGAAGTTGACCGCGAGCGGCGCGACCCCGCTGGTCGGGGTCGCCGACACCACGGCCGTCGGCGCCCGCTGGCCCTTGACGTAGCTGAACTTCACCAGCAGCGCGTCCGGGTTCGCCCGGAAGAAGCCGTCCCCATAGGACAGTAGGTAGAAGTTGCCGTCCGGGCCCCAGCGCATGTCCATCGGCGCGTCGCAGATGAACGGGAAGACGGCCCGGTTGGCGGAGAAGTCGCCGCAGTTGAGCAGGCTGTTGATCTTGAAGATCTGGCCGTGCGAGTCGAGCCTGATCTCCTTGAGGTAGTCCCGGGTGAACTCGCCGAAGAAGATCGAGCCGTCGTAGTAGGCCGGGAACTTCGTCGGGTTCGGGTTCTTCGCGTCGTAGTGGTACGGCGCCGCGCCGTGCGGGCCGACCCCGCCGCCCGGGCCGAGCTCCGGGAACAGCTGCGGGCAGGTGCCGGGCGGGTCGGTGGTGTAGTTCGCCGCGCAGGGCGTGCCCAGCGGCGTCGGCGCGTTGTTGTCGTTGTAGGAGTACCAGAGGTCCGGCTTGGTCAGCGCCGGTGTCACGCCGAGCCCGGTGTTGTGCCGGGACGTGTTCTCCGGCCCGTGCGCCGGGTTGCCGCATTCGAACGCCTGCGGCGGGCTGTCCAGCGGCGTGCTGGTGGTGAAGTTCCACTTGTAGTAGGGCAGTGTCGGCGAGGCGCAGTACGGCCAGCCGTAGTTCGCCGCGTGCCGGACGATCTCCATCCGGCCGACCCCGGGTGGCCCGCGGAACACCTGCGGGGTACGGGAATCCGGCGAGTAGTCGGTGACGTAGGCGACGTCGTCCGGGTCCAGGTTCAGCCGGAACGGGTTGCGGAAGCCCATCGCGTAGATCTCCGGCCGGGTCAGCGCGGTGCCGGGCCGGAACAGGTTGCCCTTCGGGATGGTGTACGAGCCGTTGTTCTGGACGTGGATGCGCAGCAGCTTGCCGCGCAGGTCGTTGGTGTTGCCGGCGGACCGGCGGGCGTCCACGTACGGCGCGTTGTAGCAGGGCGCCGGGCAGGTCGCGGTCGGCGCGACGGTCAGCTCACCGTTGAACGGGGCGAAGCCGCCGGAGTTGCCGCCGCCGGCCGGGGTGTCGTCGCCGGTGACCATCAGCAGGTTGCCGCGCGAGTCGAACCGGATCTCGCCGGCCACGTGGCAGCAGGCGCCGCGGTCGGTGCCGACCCGCAGGATCTGCTGCTCGCTCACCGGGTCCAGGTGTGGCGTCGGCGTTTCGACGTACTTGAACCGGGACAGCTGGTTGTAGCCCTTGAACGGCAGCCAGGCGTTCGGGTCGGTGCTGCTGGTCGGCGAGTTCCCCTCGTTGACGGCGGGGGTCGCCGGGTTGTCCACCGGGGTGGACAGCGGCGGCGAGTAGTACAGGTAGACCCAGTGGTTGCTGCTGAAGTTCGGGTCGATCGCGCCGCCGTACAGGCCGTCCTCGTCGTGGCTGTAGACCGGGATGGTGGCCAGCAGCGTGGTGGTGCCGGTGTTCGGGTCGTGCAGCCGCACCTGCCCTGGTCGGGTGGTCTGCAGCACCCGCCCGTCCGGCAGCACCTCGAACTCGATCGGCTCGCCGATGTTCGGCGGCGCGGCGACGACGCTCATCTGGTAGTTGGCCAGCACGGTCGCGCCGCAGTCGCCGTCGCCCTTGCCGGCCGACCAGTCGATGGCGCCGGCCAGGTGGCGCTGGAACGTGTTGTCGTTGAAGGCCGCGGCGGTCTGGCCGAGCCCGGTGTAGAACGACTTGCCGCCCTTGTAGTCCTTGCACCACATGATCGGGTGGTCGGCGCCCATGGTGCCGCCCGTGTAAGTGGTCTCGTCCACAGTGGCCAGTACGTGCGAGACGCCGCGGACGTTGCCGGTGAAGTTGTAGTAGCCGTCGGCACGCCGCCAGTACTCGGGCAGGCTGGCGCTGGCCGGGTGCACCCGGTCGGCGACCTTGATGGTGGCCGGGGTGACGGCGGACGCGCTGGCCGCCCGGGTGCCGAGCAGGTCGGTGAGGAACTGCCAGTCCGGCTGGGTCTCGATCGCCGAGTGGATGCCGACGAAGCCGCCGCCGCCGGAGAAGTAGGCCTGGTACGCCGCCTGCTCGGCCAAGCTCAGCACCGCGCCGGAGGTGTTCAGGAACACCACCGTGCGGAACTTCGCCAGCTTCGCCGCGGTGAAGACGCGAGCGTCGCTTGTGGACTGGACGGTGAACCGGTGGCTCTTGCCGATCTTCTTGATCGCGGCCACGCCGGCCTTGGTGGCCGCGTCGTTGACCGCGGTGAAGACCAGCACCTGGTACGCCCGCCGGTCGTTGCTGCCGTGCACGGTGTCGGTGCCGGACGTGCCAGCGGGGTCGGATGGGTTGGCGGCCGGGGTGGTCGCCGGTGCCGGTGCCGCTGCTGCCGCGGGGGCCGTCAGCACACCGGCGAAGCCGGCACCGATCAGTCCCAGCGCGCTGAGCAGGGTGGTGGCTTTCTTGCCCCTACGCATGGGGGCCTCCTCGAACAGTGGTGCGGGATGCGGGGTGCGGGTCGCCGCCGGCGGGCCCGTCGAGTGGTGCGCGCGCGGGTACGCCGCTCCCGCCGGGTTCCGGCGGGAGCGGTCGTCAACCGCGGAAGGACCAGGAGCTGACCGGGGTCAGCAGCTCCGGCGCCAGCTTGCGATGTTGGTGAAGCTGGTCTGGGCGAACTGCAGCGACTGGCCCGGGTTCGCAGTACCGCCGGGCGCGTTGTCCTGCTCGTAGTTGGGGTGCCGGAAGTCGCGGTCGCCGATCTCGTTCAGCAGCTTGCGCAGCGGGATCACGCCGGTGCCGGCCGGCACCATCGTGAAGCCGTCGTCGACGTCCGCCGGGATGCCGTCCTTCACGTGGAACAGCGGGAACCGGGCCGAGTGCTGCTGCACCGTCCTAATTGGATCGAACAGGTCGGTGCGGGTGATGCCGCGCTTGTCGACGTAGCTCTGGTAGCGGTGCCGGGCCACGTAGCCCCAGTAGATGTCCATCTCGAACCAGACCAGCCGCGGGTCGACCAGGGTGAAGAAGTACTCCAGCCCGCGCAGCCCGGACGAGGCGGTCGGCTTGCCGTTGGCGTCCAGCGGCCCGGCGTCCAGCAGGAAGTTGTACTCGGCGTGGTGGTTGTGCTGGTACAGCTTGATGCCGCGGGCCTTGGCCCGCTCGCCGAACGCGTTGAAGTTCTCCGCCGCCGCCTGCCAGTCGGCCTTGTACCGGCTGTTGGTGGGGATGCTCGCGGTGCCCAGGTGCGGCATGCCGAGCGTCTCCGCGATGTCCAGCTGCGCTTCGAACGTCGCCGGGTTGGCGAAGTTGAAGCCGATGTGGCTGCCGTTCGCCTTCAGCCCGTTGTCGTCGAGCAGCTGCCGGATCTCGGCCGCGGTGATCTGCCGGCCCAGGATCGAGGTCGACTGCGTGTAGCCGGCGAACTCGACCTCGTGGTAGCCCATGTTGGAGACCTGCTCCAGCACGTACCGGAACCCACCGTCGATGCCCTGCGCCGGGTTCGGCGTGCGGGTCAGCACGTCCCGCACCGTGTAGAGGATGATGCCGCGCCGCTTCGGCGCGACGGTCAGGTCCTTGTCGTTGTGGCCGTGGTCATGACCGTGCCCGTGGTCCGATCCGTGCCCGCCGCCGTTGGCGTAGGCCGCCGGGGCCAGCGGCCCGAGGGACAGCGCGGAGACGCCTGCTGCCACTCCGGCTGACCCGGCGAGGAAGCGTCGCCGGCTCAACTGCCGGAATTCGTTGCGTCCCGCCGCATCGTCCGCTCTCGTACCCATTGCTTCTCCTTCACCCTCCGAAGCTGAACCGAGCATCAGTGGCCAGATGTGATGCCTCGGTGTGTTGCCCGCAGTAGGAGGCAGTCGTACGCCGAATGCGACCGCTAGGTGTACGGACCGTATCGCCGGTACACAGTGAAAGCTAGAGGTAACGTGGGGGATGTTGGCCAGAAACGTGGCTGGCTTTCGTAGACTTCGGGACAAAGTTGGGCCATCGTACGGAGGTAGGGGAGAGTCCCGGTCACGTCCGCCGATACGGCCCGGACGAGAGCCTGGAGCCAGCTAGAGTCGGTCGCCGACGTATCAGATGTGTCAATGGCGACCGCCGGGAGAAGCGGACGTGAGGCGGATGACGGTGGTCCGACCGGAGAACGCGCACCAGGCGCGGCTGCTTCGGCTGCTCCGCGACGACGGGCCGAGGTCCCGCGCCGAGCTCGGTGACGGCGTTGAGCTGTCCCGATCCAAATTGGCCCTGGAGATCGACCGGCTGGTCGAGCGCGGCCTGGTCGATACCGCGGGTTTGGCCGCGTCCCGCGGTGGCCGGCGCTCGTCCATCGTCCGGATCGCCGGCAAGACCCGGTTCCTCGGCATCGACATCGGCGCGACCTCCATCGACGTCGCGGTGACCGACGGCGAGCTGCGGGTGCTCTCGCACGTGGCCGAGCCGATGGACGTCCGGCAGGGCCCGGAGACGGTGATCGGCCGGGCCCTCGACCTGGTCGGCAAGCTGCGCGCGGACGACGTGGCGCCCGGGCTGGTCGGCGCCGGCGTGGGGGTGCCCGGCCCGGTCAGCTTCCGGGAGGGGGTGCCGGTCTCGCCGCCGATCATGCCGGGCTGGAACCAGTTCCCGGTGCGCGAGGCCTTCAGCGCCGAGCTGGGCTGCCCGGTGCTGGTCGACAACGACGTGAACATCATGGCGCTGGGGGAGAAGCACGCCGGCATCGCCCGGTCCGTGGACGACTTCCTGTTCGTCAAGATCGGCACCGGGATCGGCTGCGGCATCGTGGTCGGCGGCGACGTCTACCGCGGGGTCAGCGGCTGCGCCGGCGACATCGGCCACATCCGGGTCGAGGAGGACGGGCCGACCTGCACGTGCGGCAACACCGGCTGCCTGGAGGCCGGCTTCGGCGGCACCGCGCTGGCCCGGGACGCGCTGGCCGCGGCCCGGTCCGGGCGGTCCGAGGAGCTGGCCCGGCGGCTGTCCGAGGCCGGCACGCTGTCCGCTGTGGACGTTGCCGACGCGGCCGCGGCCGGCGACCTGATCGCGGTCAAGATGATCCGCGACGGCGGGCGCCGGGTCGGCTCGGTGCTGGCCGGCCTGGTCAGCTTCTTCAACCCGGGCCTGGTGGTGATCGGCGGCGGGGTGGCTGGCATCGGGCACGCGCTGCTGGCCGAGATCCGGGGCGTCGTCTACCGGCGGTCGCTGCCGCTGGCTACCGGGAACATGCCGATCGTGCTCTCCGAGATGGGCGGCAAGGCGGGGGTTGTCGGTGCGGCGCGGTTGATCAGCGATCACGCCTTCGACGCCGGCTGAGCTGAGCCGCCGGCCGCCAGCCGGGCCGCGCCGGCCGAGTAGGGCCGAACCGGCTGAGCCGGGCCGCGGGGCGCCGCCGGTGCGACGGCGCCCCACGACCCGGAACCGCGTGCGTCACCCGGTGGGGTTCAGCACCACCTGGTCAGTGCCCGTGAGTGCCGGCAGGTTGCCGCCCGGGCTGTCGGTGTACGAGGCGGCGAAGACCGCCCGCAGGTTGCTCGCGCCGGCATGCCCGGCGTCCACAAAGGTGGTGAAGCTCCCGGTGCAGCCGGCCGATGTGGACAGTGGGTGCCCGTGATCGTTGTGCCCGAGGATGTAGGTCACGGTGACCCTGGAGCAGTCGACCGGCGTGTCGTCGGTGACCGTGACCTGGTAGGTCACCGTCTGTCCGAACGCGAATGGCTGGCCGGCCACCGGCGCGGTGAAGTGCACCACCGGCGTCGCGTTGCCGACGATCACCCGCTGGTAGGTCGACGCCGACCGCCCGGTGGAGTCGGTGACCTTCAGCGTGGCGTTGAAGACACCGTTCTGCCGGTAGGTGAACGTCGGGTTCGGCTGCCGGGAGTCGACCGTGCCGTCCGCCTGGAAGTCCCAGGCGTAGCTCAGCGGGTCGCCGTCGGCATCGGCCGTCCCGGCGCTGGAGAACGCGACGGTGAGCGGCGTCAGGCCGGTGGTCGGGCTGGCCGACATGGCCGGCACCGGCGTGCGGTTGCCGCGGACGTAGTCGATCCGGGCCAGCTGCGCGCCGGGGTTCTCGGAGAAGAAGCCGTCGCCGTACTCCAGCACGTACAGCGCGCCGTCCGGGCCGAACTCCATGTCCATCGGGTTGTCGAAGACGAACGACGGCAGCACCGGCCGGATGTCGGTCAGCCGCCCGCGCCGGTCGAGCCGGAACTCCTTGACGTAGTCGCGGGTCCACTCGTAGAACAGCGCCGCGCCGTCGTAGTACGCCGGCCACTTCACCCGCGAGGTGCTGCGCGCGTCGAAGTGGTACGCCGGGCCGCCCATCGGGCCGACGCCGCCCTCGCCGAGTTGCGGGAACTGCGGTGAGACTCCGTAGGAGTACCAGACGTCCGGCTGCTGCACCGGCGGCAGCCGGCGCAGTCCGGTGTTGTGCGGCGAGTCGTTGACCGGGTGCGCGCAGTCGAACGTCGCGCCGGACTGGCCGGTTGCGAAGTCGTAGTCGACGTACGGCAGGTCCGGGCTCATGCAGTACGGCCAGCCGTAGTTGCCGGGCTTGCGCAGGGCCACCCAGCGGCCGGTGCCGGCCGGCCCGCGGTCGGCCTCCGCCTCGGTCGCGTCCGGCGAGTAGTCACCCAGCAGGACGGTGCCGGTGCGGCGGTCCACCGCGAACCGGAACGGGTTGCGGAAGCCCATCGCGTAGATCTCCGGCCGCGTCTTCGGCGTGCCGGGGCGGAACAGGTTGCCCGCCGGGATCGTGTACGAACCGTTCGACCGCACCTTGATCCGCAGCACCTTGCCGCGCAGGTCGTTGGTGTTGGCCGCGCCGCGCTGGGTGTCGAAGGCGGGGTTGCGCTCGGCCCGCTCGTCGATCGGGATGTAGCCGTCGGAGAAGAACGGGTTGGTGTCGTCGCCGGTGGACAGGTACAGGTTGCCCTGGCCGTCGAAGTCGATCTGGCCGCCGATGTGGCAGCAGATGCCGCGGTCGGTGGTCACCTGCATGATCTTCTGCTCGGTGCCGAGGTCGAGCCGGTTGCCGACCAGCTTGAACCGGGACAGCTGCAGGTGGCCGCGGAACCTGGCCCAGTCGGCCGCGGTGCCCTCGAACGGCGCGTCACCCTCGTTCACGTCCGGGGTGGCCGGGTCGTCCACCGGCGTGTTCAGCACCGGCGAGTAGTAGAGGTAGACCCAGTGGTTGTGGACGAAGTCGGGGTCGGCGGCGATGCCCTGCAGGCCCTCCTCGTCGTGCGAGTAGACCGGCACGTTCGCGGCGACCGTGTTCAAGCGGGTCCGCGGGTCGTGGATCCGGACCTGCCCGGCTCGCGTGGTGTAGAGCACCCGCAGGTCCGGCAGCACGGTCAGGCTCATCGGTTCGCCGGGGTTGTCGTCGAGGGTGACCTTCTGGAAGTTGCTGTCCGGCGGGGCCTGCCCCGCCGGTGGACTGTGTTGGTCGGCCGCGCTGGCGCCGGCCGCGGGCGTGGCGCCCGCGGCCGGTGGGACTGCTGACATCGCGCCGAGCGCGATGGCCAGGCAGGCCAACGTCGTGGCTGGCTTGCGCATGCTGAACAGACCTCCTCGTACCGGTGATTGGCCCGTGGTACGAGACCCGCCGAGTCTCAAGTGGACAGTTACGGCACTGTCCGGGCCCAGGATGGTGCGGGGGCGTCCGCGCTAGAAGCGGACTCCCTGCAGGTAGCGGTAGCCGACGGCGGCGGTGGTCAGCGCGTCCGCCGGCCGGCGCGGTGCGGTGCCGGCGTCGTCCCGCTCGACGATGAACTCGACGACGCCGGCCTCCCGGCCGTGCGCGAAGATCCGGCCGAAGTCGATCAGACCCTGACCGGGATCCTCGAAGCTGCCGGCCTGGTTGAGGTCCTTGACGTGGAACTGGCGGACCCGGCCGGCGTGCTGCCGGATCAGGTCGACCGGGTCGCGGGCCCCGCGCCAGGCCCAGAACAGGTCGATCTCCAGGTGCACCAGGTCCGGGTCGGTCTCGGCGGCGAGCACGTCGTGCCCGCTGCGGCTCGGGTCGTCGGTCAGCGGGAAGAAGTCCCAGTTGTGGTTGTGGTACCCGAGCGAGAGCCCGGCCCGCCTGGCCATCTGCCCGGCCCGGTTCAGGTCCCGGGCGAACGCCCGCCAGCTGGCCTTGTCCCGGGTGATCGCGCCGGTGCCGAAGTCGATGCCGAAGAACGGGTGCACGATGTAGCGCGAGCCGAGGGTGTTCGCGTCCCGCAGCGCGGTGCTCCAGGCGGCCTGGTTGAACGGCTGCGGGATGCTGACGTGACCCGAGCTCGACCAGATGCCGTGCGCGTCGAGGGCGGCCTTGAACTGGGCGGCGGTCCGGCCGACGAAGCCGGCGTGCTCGACCCGGGTGTAGCCGGTGCGGTGCAGGGCGGCCAGTGTGCCGTCGAGATCGGCGGCGAGCTGGTCACGAAGCGTGTAGAGCTGGATGCTGATCTTGTCGACCGGGACCCGGTGCGACGAGGCCGGCGAGCCACCGTGTCTGGGCTCAGCGGCGCCGGCCGGCGAGGCGAGCGAACCCATCGCGCCGGCCGCACCGGCGACCGCGGCCGTGCCGGCCGCGGTGCGCAGGAAGCCCCGCCGGCTGACGAGTCTGGCCATCTCGCGTGGGCTGACAGCCTCCTCGTGACCAGTGCACATTCGCGATCTCCTCCCGCTGGGTTGCCATCAGGTTTCGATCGCACCGTACCTACTTTGACCACAAGCTGGAACATGTTAACCGATTCGATCTCTAACTTTGCGCCAGGGCGTCGAGGAATGTCGCAGGCCTGCCGGTGATCGGTTCCGCTCGACCTGACCCGAGGAGGTGCATCGTGTCGAAGAATGACTACTGTGGGTAGTCGGATTCTGATGTCGCCGGCAATATCGCACCGACTTTTGTCGAATCAAGACCAAAGTTGACTGGTAGCAGGGCGAAGGTCTTGTCACCTGATGGAAACTTCCTCTAGCGTTCCGGTCCACCACGTTGTGTTCGGCGCATGACGGGAGGTGCTGCACCGTGACCATGCCATTCGTCGCTCGACCGGAGAACGAACCGCAATCGCGCGTGCTGCGCCTGCTGCGGGACGAAGGGCCCGCTTCCCGGGCGGAGCTGGCAGACCGCCTCGACCTCGCCCGGCCGCGGTTGACCGCGGACCTGGAGCGGCTGACCGACGCCGGCCTGATCCGCACCGGCGGTCCGGCGGCGTCCCGCGGCGGCCGCCGGTCGATGACGGTCACGCTGGAGCCCTCGCTCCGGTTCGCCGCCGTCGACCTCGGTGCCACCTCGCTGACCCTCGAGGTCGTCGACGCGCACATGGCACCGCTGGTCAGCGTCGAGGAGCCGATCGACATCCGCACCGGCCCGCGGCCGGTGCTGGCCCGGGTCACCGAGGTGCTGGCGAAGCTCCGCTCGGAGGGCCACTTCGACACGCTGGCCGCGCTCGGCGTCGGGTTACCCGGCCCGGTCAGCTTCCGGGACGGCGTGCCGGTGTCGCCGCCGATCATGCCGGGGTGGAACCGGTTCCCGGTGCGCGAGCGGCTGGCCCGCGAGTTCAGCTGCCCGGTCGTGGTGGACAACGACGTGAACACCATGATGATCGGCGAGCGGTTCGGCGGCGTCGCCCGCACCGTCGACAACGTCATCTACGTGAAGATCGGCACCGGGATCGGCGCGGGCATCGTCGTGCACGGCGAGGTCTACCGCGGGACCGACGGCTGCGCCGGCGACATCGGGCACATCCAGGCCGACCCGGACGGTCCGGTCTGCCCGTGCGGCAACGTCGGCTGCCTGGAGGCGACCTTCGGCGGCACCGCGCTCGCCCGGGACGCGCTGGCCCAGGCCCGCAGCGGCGCTTCACCGGCGCTGGCGGAGCGGTTGACCGCCAAGGGTGGACTGTCCGCTGTGGACGTAGGTCTCGGCGCGGCCGGGGGTGACCCGGCCAGCATCGGGCTGATCCGGGACGGCGGCCGCCGGGTCGGGGTGGTGCTGGCCGGTCTGGTCAGCTTCTTCAACCCGGGGATGATCGTGATCGGTGGCGGGCTGGCCGGTCTCGGCCACCTGCTGCTGGCCGAGATCCGCAGCGTCGTCTACCGGCGCTCGCTGCCGCTGGCCACCGGGAACATGCCGGTCGTGTTATCCGAGCTGGGCGGCCGTGCCGGTGTGGTCGGCGCCGCGGTACTGGCCAGCGACCATGTCTACGCGGTCTCGTGAGGGCACCCATGAGTCTCCTGTCTGTCAGCGGCGTGGTGAAGGAGTTCCCCGGCGTCCGGGCCTTGGACGGGGTGGACCTCGCGGTCGAGGCCGGCGAGGTGCACTGCCTGCTCGGGCAGAACGGGGCCGGCAAATCCACCCTGATCAAAGTGCTGTCCGGGGCGCACAAGGCCGACAGCGGCGAGATCCAGTGGAAGGGCGAGCAGGTCTCGTTCCCCACGCCGGTGGCCGCGCTGCGCGCCGGCCTGGCCACGATCTACCAGGAACTCGACCTGGTCGACGGGCTGTCGGTGGCGGAGAACATCTTCCTCGGGCACGAGCCGTCCGCGCTCGGGTTCAGCCGGCGGGGCGCGATGAACGACGCGGCCCGGGCGCTGCTGGCCCGGCTCGGCCATCCGGACATCGGCCCCGCCCGCGAGGTCGGCACGCTGTCCTCGGCCGGCAAGCAGGTGGTCAGCATGGCCCGCGCGCTCTCCCACGACGCGCAGCTGATCGTGATGGACGAGCCGTCCGCCGTGCTGGACGGCGGCGAGGTGGCCAACCTGTTCCGGGTGATCCGGCAGCTGACCGGGCAGGGCGTCGCGATCATCTACATCTCGCACCGGCTGGACGAGATCCGCCAGGTCGGCGACCGGGTGACCGTCCTCAAGGACGGCCGCACCGTCGCGGTCGGGCTGCCGGCGAAGACCACCCCCACCGCGGACGTGGTCCGGCTGATGACCGGGCGCAGCGTCGAGTACGCCTTCCCGCCCCGCCGCGCGCCGACCCCCGGCCGGCCCGAGCTGTTGCGGGTGGCCGGGCTGAGCCGGCCGGGCGAGTTCGCCGACGTGTCCTTCACCGTCCACAGTGGAGAGATCGTCGGCCTGGCCGGGCTGGTCGGCTCCGGCCGCTCGGAGATCGTGGAGACCGTCTACGGCGCCCGCAAGGCCGCCGCCGGCAAGGTCAGCGTCGAGGGGCGGACGCTGCGGCCGGGTTCGGTGCCGGCCGCGATCCGGGCCGGGCTGGGCCTGTGCCCGGAGGAACGCAAGAGTCAGGGCCTGCTGATGTACGAGCAGGTCTACCGCAATGTCTCGGTGTCCAGCCTGAGCCGGTACTCCCGCGGCGGGTTCATCGCCCGGGCCGCCGAGCTGGCCGCCGCCGCGCGCACCATCACCGAGCTGGACGTCCGGCCGGACGACCCGCACCGGGTGGTGCGCACGCTGTCCGGCGGCAACCAGCAGAAGGTGGTGCTGGCCCGCTGGCTGCTGCGGGACTGCCGGCTGCTGGTGCTGGACGAGCCCACCCGCGGGGTGGACGTCGGCGCCCGGGCCGAGATCTACCGGCTGATCCGCCGGCTGGCCGACTCCGGAGTGGGGGTGCTGCTGGTGTCCAGCGAGATCCCGGAGGTGCTCGGCCTGGCCGACCGCGTCCTGGTGCTGCGTGAGGGTCGGGTCGTGCACGCGGGCGACGCCACCGAAATCGACGAGTCCGGGGTGCTTGACCTGGTGATGGAGGGGGCTGCGTGAGCGAGCGGACGGACAACGTGGTGACGCCGGAGTCCACTGTGGACCTTCCGCCGGTGGACGAGCAGGCGCGGGTGGAGGCGGTCGGCGCGCAGGCCGGGCAGCAGAGCCGGGCGCCGTCCTGGGTGGCCGGCCGGCTGGCCGCGCTGCGCAACCTCGGTCTGGTCGCGGTGCTGGCGATCCTCGCGATCATCGGGCTGGCCACCACCGACGGTCAGTTCCTGACCACCGGCAACATCGTGAATATCCTGACCAGTGCCTCGATCATCGGCGTGGTCACGGTCGGCATGACGTTCGTGATCATCGGCGGCGGGATCGACCTGTCCGTGGGTGCGTTGGTCGCCCTGTCGTCGGTCTGGGCCACCACGGTGTCCACCCAGTCGTACGGCGTCGGGGTGATGGTGCTCTGCGCGCTGCTGGTCGGGATGGGCGCCGGCGCGGTGAACGGCCTGCTGATCTCGTACGGGCGGTTGGTGCCGTTCATCGTGACGCTGGCGATGATGGTCTCCGCCCGCGGCCTGGCCCAGCAGCTGTCCGACCGGAAGACCCAGCTGGTCAGCGTCGACTCGATCAACTCGCTGGCCACCACGAAGTGGCTCGGCGCACCGCTGCTGGTGTACATCTTCGCCGGCGTCGTCATCCTCGGCTGGATCGGGCTCAACCGGACCACGTTCGGCCGGCGGACGTTCGCGGTGGGCGGCAACGCCGAGGCGGCCCGGCTGGCCGGCATCGACATCCGCCGGCACACCGCGCTGCTGTATGTCCTGTCCGGACTCTGCTGCGGTATCGCGGCCATCATGATCATGGCGCGGACCACCACCGGCAGCAGCACCCACGGCGACCTCTACGAGCTGGACGCCATCGCCGCGGTGATCATCGGTGGCACCCTGCTCACCGGTGGCCGCGGCACGCTGGTCGGCTCGATCCTCGGTGTGCTGGTGTTCACCACGATCACCAACCTGTTCGTGCAGAACAACCTGCCGACCGAGGTGCAGAACATCGCGAAGGGTCTGATCATCATCGCCGCTGTGCTGCTGCAGCGCAGGGGCAAGGCGGCCGCCACGTAGCCCGGTCCGGTGGGGTCCGGCTGGCGCGGCCCGACCCCGCCGCCGCTGCTGACGCGCTCATCTCTGGGAAAACGTCCGGGTCCCGGGGTCGGGATCTGCTGTCCACAAAGGAGTGTTTCATGACCGAAGTACGCTCTTCCGGGTTCAACCGGCGGAGCTTCCTCGCTGGCGGCGCCACCCTGGGTGCCGGCGCGCTGCTCGCCGGCTGCACCAGCAACGATGCGGCCAGCCCGAGCACCACCAACAACAATGCCGCCGCGCCGGTCGGCGACAACGCCAAGCCGGGCAAGACCGTCACGATCGGGTTCTCCGCGCCGCAGGCCGACCACGGCTGGATCGCCGCGATCACGAAGAACGCGCAGGCCGAGGCGGGCAAGTTCTCGGATGTGAAGTTCGAGCCGGTCGAGGCCACCAACGACGTCACCAAGCAGATCTCCTCGGTGGAGACGCTGATCGACAAGAAGGTGGACGCGTTGGTGATCCTGCCGTTCGACGGCAAGGCGCTGACCGCGGTGGCGAAGAAGGCGATGGATGCCGGCATCCCGGTGGTCAACCTGGACCGGATCTTCGACACCCCGCAGGCGTACCGGACGTGGATCGGCGGCGACAACTACGGCATGGGCCAGTCCGCCGGCAACTACATCGGCAGCAAGCTCAAGGCGGCCGGCACCAGCAACCCGGTCATCGCCGAGGTGGCCGGCATCGACAGCCTGCAGCTCACCCAGGACCGCAGCCGCGGGTTCAAGGAGGCGCTGGCCAAGTACGGCTTCTCGATCAAGGCGCGCCAGGCCGCCCAGTTCACGGTCGAGTCCGGCCAGCAGGTGATGGCGAACATCCTGCAGGCCAATCCCAAGCTGGACGCGGTCTGGAACCACGACGATGACCAGGGCGTCGGCGTGCTCGCCGCGATCAACCAGGCGAACCGCAAGGAGTTCTTCATGGTCGGCGGGGCCGGCTCGGCGAACGCGATGCGGCTGATCAAGGCCGACAGCGGCGTGCTGAAGTGCACGGTCACGTACAGCCCGAGCATGTCGTCGTCGGCGATCTCGCTGGCCCGGCTGATCGCGCAGGGCAAGGGTTTCAGCGACCTGGTGGAGCGGGAGGTGCCCTCGTTCATCGTGCTGGCTTCGGCCACGATCACGAAGGAGAACGTGGACCAGTACCTGCCGCTCGGATTCGAGTCCTGAGAGGGAATCTCGTGACCACACAGGACACCAACTCCGACCTGCCCGTACTCGGCGTGGGGCTGATCGGCTACGCGTTCATGGGGGCGGCCCACTCACAGGCCTGGCGTACCGCCGGACGATTCTTCGACCTGCCGATGCGGGTGCACATGAATGTCCTGTGTGGACGGAGCCGGGAGGGGGTACGGGTTGCCGCCTCCCGGCTCGGCTGGGCGGACACGCTGACGGACTGGAAAGACGTGCTCAAGCGGGACGACGTGCAGCTGATGGACATCTGCACGCCCGGGTCCAGCCACGCCGAGATCGCCATCGCGGCGCTGGAGGCGGGCAAGCACGTGCTGTGCGAGAAACCACTGGCGAACACGGTGTCCGAGGCACGGGCGATGGCGCGCGCGGCGGCGGTGGCGGCACAGCGCGGCGTGCGGTCCACGGTCGGTTTCAACTACCGGCGGGTACCGGCCGCCACGTTGGCCCGGCAGCTCGTGGCCGCCGGCCGGCTCGGCGTGATCCGGCACGTCCGCGCGCAGTACCTGCAGGACTGGATCGTCGACCCGGAGTTCCCGCTGGTCTGGCGGCTGCGCGGGGAGGAGGCCGGAAGTGGTGCGTTGGGCGATATCGGTGCGCATATCATCGACCTGACCCAGTTCATCACCGGACAGCGGATCACCGGCGTCTGCGGCATGACCGAGACGTTCGTGAAGCGCCGCCCGCTGCCGGACGCCTCGCGCGGCCTGTCCGCTTCGGCGTCCGGGGCCGGCGAGGTGGAGACCGGCGAGGTCACCGTCGACGACGCCGCGTTGTTCCTGGCCCGACTGGACGGCGGCGGCCTGGCGAGCTACGAGGCGACCCGGTTCGCCACCGGCCGGAAGAACGGCCTGCGGGTGGAGGTGAACGGTGAGCGCGGCAGCCTGTTCTTCGACCTGGAGCGGATGAACGAGCTCGAGTTCTACGACGCTACCGACGACGCGGAGGTCCAGGGGTTCCGGCGGATCCTGGTCACCGAGCCGAGCCATCCGTACCTTTCGGCGTGGTGGCCGCCCGGTCACATGCTCGGCTACGAACACTCGTTCACCCACGAAATCAAGGATCTGGTGGAAGCGGTCGCGGCGGGCAACGACCCGACTCCGTCCTTCGCCGATGGCCTGCAGGTCCAGCAGGTGCTGGACGCGGTGGCCCGCAGCGCCGCCGACCGTGGCTGCTGGACGCCGGTGGACGCGGACGACTGAGGAGCCGATGCGGGGGAGCTCAAGCCGGTGGGGTGGGGACGGTGCCGCCGACCCGTCCCCACCCTGCCCTACCCCATGTCTGTCCTTAGCGGAGGGAGAAGGCCGATGGCCGGTCGGGTCGGGGTCTGGCTGATCGGTGCCCGTGGGTCGGTCGCGACGACGGCGGTATTCGGAGCGGGGGCGCTGCGGGCGGGGCTGATACCACCGGTGGGCTGCGTCGGCGAGCTCCCCGACATCGCCCGGGCCGGCCTGCCGGGGTACGCCGACCTGGTGTTCGGCGGGCACGACGTGACCGACTGTCCACTGGAGAAGCGGGCCGAGCAGCTGACCGACGGCGGGGTGCTGCCGCACGGCGTGCTGCCCAGCCTGCGGGCCGACCTGCAGGCGGCCGAAGCGGAGATCCGCCCTGGTTACGACGGCGGCGCCGAGCGGTCCCAGCGGGCCGCCGCGGCGGCGCTGGCCGCCGACCTGGTGGACTTCCGCGCCCGGTCCGAAGTGGACCGGGTGGTGGTGGTCGACGTCGCGTCCACCGAGCGGCGATCCGAGCCGCACCCGGCCACCGCTTCGCTCGCCGCGCTGGAAGCGGCGCTGGACGCGGGCGAGCCGGCGCTGCCGCTCAGCGCGGTGTACGCGTACGCGGCGCTGTCGGCCGGCTGCCCGTTCGTCGACTTCACCCCGTCGGTCGGCGTCCGGCTGCCGGCGCTGGCCGAACTCGCCGAGGCCAACAGGTTGCCCTGGGCCGGCAACGACGGCAAGACCGGTGAGACGCTGGTGAAGGCGGCGCTGGCGCCGATGTTCGCGTCCCGGGCGCTGCGGGTCCGGTCCTGGGCCGGCACCAACCTGCTCGGCGGCGGCGACGGCGCCAACCTGGCCGACCCGGCCGCGGCGGCCAGCAAACTCGCCTCCAAGAGCCGGGTACTGTCCACTGTGCTCGGTCACGAACTGGTCGAGCCGCTGCACATCGACTACGTGCCCGACCTGGGTGACTGGAAGACCGCGTGGGATCACGTCTCCTTCTCCGGCTTCCTCGGTGTCCGGATGTCGCTGCAGTTCACCTGGCAGGGCTGTGACTCGGCGCTGGCCGCGCCGCTGGTGCTGGACCTGGCCCGGCTGATCGCCCGGGCCCAC
This sequence comes from uncultured Actinomycetota bacterium, assembly GCA_963714145.1. Taxonomy (GTDB): domain Bacteria; phylum Actinomycetota; class Actinomycetes; order Mycobacteriales; family CADCTP01; genus JBBWZH01. The sequence goes on from OY970235.1 coordinate 9,299,756, forward strand.
GAGATCGGCGAGGTCGGCCCGATCGGCGCGTTCGGCTACTTCTTCAAGGACCCGGTCGGCACCGACGAGCACCGGCTGGAGGCACAGTTCGACGCGCTGCGCGCCTGGGCCGATCGGGCCTCGCGGGCCGAGCCGGCCGGCGCGGCATGACCCGCGCCGGCGCCGACCGTCCGACCGGGCTGGCCGGGGGCTCAGTCGGGTCGACGCGGCCGGCCGGACCGGCTGGGCCGGTCTGGCCGGGGTGGCGGCCGGTGGCCGAGCTGGTCCGGCTGCCGGCGGTGCTCTCGGTGCCGGGCGACGTGCTGGTCGGAGCGGCCAGCGCCGGCTGGCCGTTCGGCCGGCGGACGCTCGGCCTGGCCGCCGCGTCCGGCTGCCTGTACTGGGCCGGGATGGCCCTCAACGACTGGGCCGACCGGGACGAGGACGCGGTCGACCGGCCCGGCCGGCCGATCCCGTCCGGGCGGGTCCGGCCGGGCTTCGCGCTCGGCCTGGCAAGCGGGCTCACCGCCGCCGGGGTCACCCTGGCGGCGGTGAGCGGCGGCCGGCGGGCGCTGCGGGTGGCGGCGCCGCTGGCCGGCACGATCTGGGCCTACGACCTGGGCGCCAAGGCCACCCGGGCCGGACCGCTGGTGATGGCGGCGGCACGCGGGCTGGACGTGCTGCTCGGCGCCGGCGGCCGGGTCTCCGCCTGGCCGGCGGCGGGCACGGTGGCCGGACACATCGCGGCGGTCACCACACTGTCCAGAGTGGAGACGACCGGCGGCCCGGCGGCGGCCCGGGCGGCCCGGGCGGCGCTGGCCGGCACCGCGCTGGTCACCGCGGCCAGCCTGGCGGTGGCCCGACGAAAGTCCACTGTGGACGGTCGGCTGCCGGCCGGCCTGCTGGCCGGCTACCCGGCCGCGGTCAGCGGCGCGCAACTGGCCGCGGCCCGGGATCCCAGCCCGGCCACCGTGCAGCGCGCCGTCGGAGCCGGCATCCTCGGGCTGATCCCGCTGCAGGCCGGGCTGCTGGCCGCGGCCGGCAGCCCGCGGCTGGGTGGTGCGCTCGGCACGCTCTGGCCGTTGGCCCGCCGGCTGTCCCGGCGGATGAGCCCGACATGACCGCCGGCGTGGCGGATGGACCCGGCCGGCTGCGGTTCGGCTATGGCACCAACGGGATGACCGACCACCGGCTGACCGACGCGCTGGGGCTGCTCGCCGACGTCGGCTACGACGGGGTCGCGCTCACCCTCGACCATATGCACCTCGATCCGTACGCCGAGGATCTGGCCACCCAGGTCGGTGCGGTGGGCCGCCGGCTGGACCAGCTCGGGCTGGCCGTGGTGATCGAGACCGGCGCCCGGTACGTGCTGGACCCGGGGCGCAAGCACCGGCCCACGCTGCTGGACGAACCCGGCCGGGACCGCCGTCTCGACCTGCTCCGCCGGGCGATAGCGATCGGCGCCGATCTCGGCGCGGAGGCGGTCTCGTTCTGGGCCGGCGTGCTGCCGTCCACGGTGGCGGCCGGGACCGGTTGGAAGCGGCTGATCGCCGGCTGCGTCGAGCTGGCCGAACTGGCGGCCGAGCGCGGCGTCCGGCTCGCGTTCGAGCCGGAGCCGGGCATGCTGGTCGAGACGATCGGCAGCTACCAGCGGCTGGCCGGCCAGGTCGGCGGGCCGCAGCGCCTCGGCCTGACCCTCGACATCGGACACTGCCGCTGCCTGGAACCCGAGCCGGAGGCCGACTGCGTGCGCCGGACCGGCGACTGGCTCGCGAACGTGCAGATCGACGACATGCGCCGGGGCGTGCACGAGCACCTGCCGTTCGGCGACGGCGAGGTCGACCTGCCCGCGGTGCTGGCAGCGCTGCGCGAGGTCGGCTACCCCGGACTGGTCTCGGTGGAGCTGCCCCGGCACAGCCACGCCGCCGCCACGCTGGCCGAGCAGTCGCTGCGCGCGCTGCGCGCGGCGGCCGCCACCGAAAAGACCGGGAGCGAGGTGCCAGCGCGGTGATTGGGTCCACATCGGACAACGACCCGACCGCGGTGCTGGATGGGCTGCTCGGCCCGGACGCGGCGGCCTGGCTGGCGGGCGCATCCGCTGCCGCCGGGGACCGGCGGGCGCTGCTGCGCGCGTTCCCGGCGGTGGGCCGCCGGCTCGGCCGCGGCCCGCTGCCCGGGCCGGGCGGTGCTGGCAGCGCTGGTTCTGCTGCTGCCGGGCTGCACGAGTGGACAGTCGATGATGCCGGCCGGGCCCGGCTGCTGCGGGCGGCCGCAGCCGGTACCGACCCGACCGCCCTGGCCGCGTTGCTGGACCAGCTCTACCAGCACGGCGACGCGGCCGAGCGGCGCGGAGTGCTGCGGGCGCTGGACCTGCTGCCTGCGGGCGCCGGGGGCCTGCCGCTGATCCGGGATGCGCTGCGCACGAACGATGTGCGGCTGGTGGCCGCCGCGGTGGCCGGTCGCTGTGCCGCCCGCGAGCTGCCCGATGCGGAGTTCGATCAGGCGGTGCTGAAGTGTCTGTTCGTCGGCGTCCCGCTGGCCGGGATCGCGGCGCTGCCGGACCGGGACAGCCCGCGGCTGGCCCGGATGGTCGCCGACTTCGCCCGGGAGCGGATCGCCGCCGGCCGGGACGTCCCGCCCGACGCATGGCTGGTGCTGGCCCGGTACCCCGGTGTGGCCGCCGGCCTCGCCCCGTCCCCCGATCCGGCCGCCACCGAGGAGGACTGATGCACCTGTTCGACCCGCACATCCACATGACGTCCCGGACCACCGACGACTACGAGCGGATGTACGCCGCGGGCATCCGCGCGATCTGCGAGCCGGCGTTCTGGCTGGGCCAGCCGCGCACCAGCGTCGGCAGCTTCCTCGACTACTTCGACGGCCTGGTCGGCTGGGAGCGGTTCCGGGCCGGCCAGTTCGGCATCGTGCACCACTGCGCCATCGCGCTGAACCCCAAGGAGGCGAACGACCCGCGGCTGCGCGACGTGCTCGACATGCTGCCGCACTATCTGGAGAAGGACGGCGTGGTCGCGGTCGGCGAGGTCGGCTACGACAGCATGACCCCGGCTGAGGACGAGGTGTTCGCCGCCCAGCTGCAGCTGGCGATCGACCATGACCTGCCGGTGCTGGTGCACACCCCGCACCGGGACAAGCTGGCCGGCACGAAACGCACCCTGGACGTGGTGCGTGAATCCGGCATCTCTCCCGGCCGGGTACTGGTCGACCACCTGAACGAGCTGACCGCCCCGGTGGTCGCGGAGTCCGGCTGCTGGCTGGCGTTCTCGGTCTACCCGGACACCAAGATGGACGAGCAGCGCACGGTGACCATCCTGCGCGAGCTCGGCATCGAGCGGATGCTGGTCAACTCGGCGGCCGACTGGGGCCGCAGCGATCCACTGAAGACGGCGCTGACGGCGGCGGCGATGCGGGCCGGCGGCTTCACCGAGCTGCAGGTGGAGCGGGTCTGCTGGCACAATCCGATCGCCTTCTACGGCCAGAGTGGACGGTTGCTGCTGGACGGCGGAGCGCCCGAGCCCGACCAGGCCGCCACGTTCGCCGGCAACTCGGTAATGCGCGGCGCCCGACCGGAGCGGTGACGGTGCGCTTCCGGCATCGCGACGGCACGCTCGTCCACGTCGCCTACTGCACGAACGTCCACCCGGCCGAGACACTGAGCGGTGTGCTGGCCCAGCTGGACCGGTACGCGGTGCCGATCCGGGCGGAGCTCGGCACGTCCCGGCTCGGCCTGGGTCTGTGGCTGGCCGCCGATGTGGTGGCCGAACTGGTCGACGACCCGACCGCTGTCGCCCGGCTGGGTGCCGCGCTGGCCGACCGCGGCCTGGAGGTCGTCACCTTCAACGGCTTCCCGTACCGCGGCTTCCACGACGAGGTGGTGAAGGGCGCGGTCTACCGTCCGGATTGGACGACCGGGGCGCGGCTGGCCTACACCCTGAACCTCGCTGGGTTGCTGGCGGCGCTGCTGCCGGCGGACGCGGCCGGCGGCAGCATCTCCACCCTGCCGCTGGCCTGGCGGACCCCCTGGGCGGCCGCCCAGCAGCAGCAGGTAGCCGCCCGGCTGGCCGAACTGGCCGCCGGGCTGGCCGGGCAGGCGGAGCGCAGCGGCCGGCCGGTCCGGGTCGGGTTCGAGCCGGAACCGGGCTGCGTGGTGGAGAACACCACCCAGGCGGCGGCCAACCTGTCCGAAGTGGACATCCAGTGGCTGGGCCTCTGCCTGGACGCCTGCCACCTGGCGGTCGGATTCGAGGAACCGGCCGCCGCGCTGGCCCGGCTGGACGCCGCCGGCCTGCCGGTGGTCAAGGCGCAGGCGTCCTGCGCGCTGCAGGTGGACGATCCCAGCGATCCGGACACCCGCAAGCTGCTGGCCGAGTTCGTCGAGCCGCGGTTCCTGCACCAGGCCCGCGCCGACACAGGCGCCGGCGCACCGTCCGGAGTGGACGATCTGGATCAGGCGCTGGCCGGCGGCCTGCCGGACAGCGACCCGTGGCGGGTGCACTTCCATGTCCCGCTGCACGCGCCGGCCGCCGCCCCGCTGGCCAGCACCCAGCTGGTGCTCCGGGACACGCTGCGCGAGCTGCTCGGCGGCACGACCGCCCGCACCGCACACGTCGAGGTGGAGACGTACACCTGGCGGGTGCTGCCGCCGGCGGCCCGTCCGGACACCGACGCGGACCTGGTCAGCGGCATCGCCGCCGAGCTGTCCTGGACCAGGGACCGCCTGCTCGACCTCGGCCTGACCCAGGAGGAACCCGGATGACGAACCCCGGCAGGACGACCCGACCGGTCGTGGTGCTCGACGTGGTGGGGCTGACCCCGCGGCAGCTACGGCAGATGCCACGGCTGTCCGCATTCGCCGCCGCCGGCGCGCGGGCCCGGCTGGATCCGTCGTTCCCGGCGGTGACTTGCACCGTGCAGTCCTCGATCCTGACCGGGCTGGAACCGCGCGACCACGGCATCGTCGGCAACGGCTGGTACTTCCGGGATCTCGGCGAGGTGCTGTTCTGGCGCCAGCACAACGGGCTGGTGCAGGGGGAGAAGGTGTGGGACGCGGCCCGCCGGGCCGACCCCGGGTACACGGTCGCGAACCTCTGCTGGTGGTACGCGATGGGTGCGGCCACCGATCTGACGCTGACCCCGCGGCCGATCTACCACGCCGATGGCCGCAAGTCGCCGGACTGCTACACCGTGCCCGCGGCACTGCACACCCGGCTCACCCGCGAGCTCGGCACGTTCCCGCTGTTCTCGTACTGGGGGCCGGGCGCCGGGATCGCCTCGTCCCGCTGGATCGCCGCCGCCGCCCGGCAGGTGCTGCGCGCCGACCGGCCGGACCTGACCCTGGTCTACCTGCCGCACCTGGACTACGACCTGCAGCGGTTCGGGCCGGCCAGCCCGGAGGCCGGCCGGGCCGCCCGCGAGCTGGACGAGGTGCTCGCTCCGCTGCTGACCGCGGCCAGCCAGGCCGGCGCGACCGTGGTGGTGCTCAGCGAGTACGGCATCACGCCGGTGTCCCGGCCGGTGCCGGTGAACCGGGTGCTGCGGCGCGAGGGCCTGCTGAGCGTGCACGAACAGGCCGGGATGGAGTACCTGGACCCGTGGACGTCGCGGGCGTTCGCGGTGGTCGACCACCAGGTCGCGCACGTCTACGTCGCCGATCCGTCCGATGTGGACAGCGTCCGGTCGCTGCTGGCGGGCCAGCCCGGCGTGGCCGAGGTACTGGACGGCCCGGGCAAGGCCCGGTACGGCCTGGATCACGAGCGGGCCGGTGACCTGGTGCTGCTCGCCGAGCCGGATTCCTGGTTCACCTACTACTACTGGCTGGACGACGCGCACGCCCCGGATTTCGCCCGGACCGTGGAGATCCACCGCAAGCCGGGCTACGACCCGGCCGAGTTGTTCCTCGACCCGGCGGACCGGTTCGTCAAGGCGCGGGCCGCGACCGCGCTGGCCCGCAAGGCGGTCGGGCTGCGCTACACCCTCTCGGTGGTGCCGCTGAACGGCTCGATGGTGCGCGGCTCACACGGCCTGCCGCCCACTGATGCCGAAGACGCCCCGGTGCTGCTGACCTCGGCGCCGGATGCGATCGGCGCCGACCGGATCGCCGCCACCGACGTCAAGAGCCTGCTGCTCCGCCTGGCCGAGGTCGAGCCGGCGGCGGCACACCCACGTACCGCTGGAGACTGAGTCCAAGGAGGACACTCATGCCCCGTCCCGTCACCCTGTTCACCGGCCAGTGGGCCGACCTGCCGTTCGAGGAGATGTGCCGGCTGGCCGCCGATTGGGGCTACGACGGCCTGGAGATCGCCTGCTGGGGCGATCACTTCGAGGTGGACAAGGCGCTCGCCGATGACTCCTATGTGGACGGTCGGCGGGCGGTGCTGGCCAAGTACGACCTGAAGGTGTGGGCGGTCTCCAACCACCTGGTCGGCCAGGCGGTCTGCGATGACCCGATCGATGAGCGGCACCGCGGCATCCTGCCCGGCCGGATCTGGGGTGACGGCGAGCCGGAGGGCGTCCGGCAGCGTGCGGCCGAGGAGATGAAGGACACCGCGCGGGCCGCCGCCAAGCTCGGCGTCAAGACCGTCATCGGCTTCACCGGCTCGGCGATCTGGAAGACCGTCGCGATGTTCCCGCCGGTGCCCGAGTCGATGATCGAGGCCGGGTACGCCGACTTCGCCGACCGGTGGAGCCCGATCCTGGACGTGTTCGACGAGGTCGGCGTCCGGTTCGCGCACGAGGTGCACCCGAGCGAGATCGCGTACGACTACTGGACCACGGTCCGCACGCTGGAGGCGATCGGGCACCGACCGGCGTTCGGGCTGAACTGGGACCCCAGCCACTTCGTCTGGCAGGACCTTGACCCGGTCGGGTTCATGTGGGATTTCCGGGATCGGATCTACCATGTCGACTGCAAGGACGCCAAGCGTCGGGTCGGCAACGGCCGGAACGGGCGGCTGTCCTCGCACCTGCCCTGGGCCGACCTGCGCCGCGGCTGGGACTTCGTCTCGACCGGGCACGGCGACGTGCCCTGGGAGGACAGCTTCCGGATGCTCAACACGATCGGTTACGACGGCCCGATCTCGATCGAGTGGGAGGACGCCGGGATGGATCGGCTGATCGGCGCGCCCGAGGCGCTCGCCTTCATCCGCAAGCTGGTGGCGATCGAGCCGCCGGCGGCCGCGTTCGACGCGGCCTTCTCCTCCCAGACCTGATGTGCCGGACCTGATGACCGGATCGCCCTCCGCACCGCTGGTGGCCGGGGTGGACTGCTCGACGCAGTCCACCAAGGTCGTGGTCTGCGCCGCGGACACCGGCGAGGTGCTGCGTACCGGCAGCGCCCCGCACCCGGACGCCACCGAGGTGGCGCCGGCGGTCTGGTGGGCCGCGTTCGAGGCTGCCGCCGCCGGCCTGCTCGACGGGGTGTCCGCGATCGCGGTCGGCGGCCAGCAGCACGGGCTGGTCACCCTGGACGAGGGCGGCGCGGTGGTCCGGCCGGCGCTGCTCTGGAACGACACCCGGTCCGCCGCTGCCGCCGCCGAGTTGGTCACCGAGCTCGGCGGCCCGGCGGCGTGGGCCACCGCGATCGGCTCGGTACCGGTGGCCAGTTTCACCGTGACCAAGCTGCGCTGGCTGGCCGAGCACGAGCCGGAGCTGGCCGCCCGCGCGGTGCGGGTGCAGCTGCCGCACGACTGGCTCACCGCCCAGCTGGCCGCGCCGGGCAGCCCGGCCGCGACCACCGGGGTGACCGACCGCGGCGACGCGTCCGGTACCGGCTACTGGTCGCCGGCCACCGGCGAGTACCGCCCCGACCTGCTCCGGCTGGCGTTCGGCCGCGAGCTCGCGGTGCCCCGGGTGGCCGCGCCGGCCGAGCCGGTCGGCGAGACCAAGGCCGGCCAGGTGCTCGGCGCCGGCACCGGCGACAACATGGCGGCCGGGTTCGGCCTCGGCGCGGTCACCGGCGACGTGGTCGTCTCGATCGGCACCAGCGGCACGGTGTTCGCGGTCAGCCGTACCCCGACCGCGGATGCTTCCGGGATCGTGGCCGGCTTCGCCGACGCCACCGGGCACTTCCTGCCGCTGGTGTGCACGCTGAACGCCGCCCGGGTGCTGTCCACAGTGGCCGGCCTGCTCGGCGTCTCGCTGTCCGAACTGGACCGGCTGGCACTGTCCACTCCGGACTCCGGTGGCCTGGTGCTGTTGCCCTACCTGGACGGTGAGCGCACCCCGGACCTGCCGCACGCCAAGGGCCTGCTGCACGGGCTGACCCGGGCGAACGCGACCCCGGCCAGGCTGGCCCGGGCCGCGGTCGAGGGGTTGCTCTGCGGGCTGGCCGACGGCATCGACGCGCTGCGCGCCGAGGGCGTCGAGGTCCGGCGGGCGCTGCTCATCGGCGGCGGTGCCCGATCGGCCGCGGTGCAGGCGCTCGCGCCGGCCGTGCTCGGGGTGCCGGTGCTGCTGCCCGAGCCGGCCGAGTACGTCGCGCTCGGCGCCGCCCGGCAGGCGGCGTGGGCGCTGGCCACCGCCGGTGGGACGGCCGGCGGCCGGGGGGACGGCGGCCCGCCGGCCTGGTCGGTTCCGGCCGGGGTGCTGCCGGCGGTGGAGCCGGCGATCGCGGTGCGGGAGGCGTACGCGGCCACCCTGGCCGGCGCCGGCCCGCTGCTCGACGCCTGATCGGATTTCCGAAAGGTTTCCTCATTTAGGGAGCAATCTTTCGGTGATCTGACTCCTTCTTCACGTGTCAAAACGGTTACTACACCGGTTCAGGCCGCAAGCCCCGGACAAGTTGCCGGCAATCTCTTGCCAAGTCGGCCCCGTCGTGGCATTAATTTGTCGGGCCAACCGACAAACTGAAGGAGCCCGGTCGATGACGTCGCAGTCAGCCGCCACCCCCGCGCTGCCGGCGGATCAGGCGACCGTGCGGCGCAGCAACCTGGCGCTGGTGCTCGGCCGGCTGCGGGAGGCCGGGCCGCGGTCGCGGGCCGATCTCGCCACCGAGACCAAGCTGAACAAGGCGACGGTGTCCAGCCTGGTGGCGGAGCTGACCACCCGCGGGCTGGTCCGGGAGACCGGGATCCGCTCGGACGGGGCGGTCGGCCGGCCGGCCCGCATCCTGGCCGTGGACGGCGCCACCGTCGGCACCCTCGGCCTGGAGGCAAACGCCGACTACGTCGCCGCGCACGGCACCGATCTCGCCGGCCGGGTGCTGGTGAACCGGCGGGACAGCGTCGACCTGATGGGCGCCAGCGCGGACCAGGCGCTGGGCCGGCTGACCAGCCTGGCCGCCGACTCGCTGGACGCGATGGCCGCTGCCGGTGCCCGGGTCGCCGGCATCGGCGTCGCCATCCCCGGCCTGGTCGACGCCGCCGACGGCACCGTGCTGTTCGCGCCGAACCTGGGCTGGCGGAACGTGCCGGTGGCGGCCCGGCTGGCAGCCGCGCTGCGGCTGGACCCGGCGATCGGCGTGCTCGTCGACAACGACGCGAACCTGTCCGCGCTGGCCGAGTACCGGCTGGGCAGTGAGGCCGGCACCGCGGACCTGGTGTACCTGACCGGCGAGGTCGGCGTCGGCGGCGGCGTGCTGGTGGACGGCCGGCTGCTGCGCGGCTCGGCCGGGTTCGGCGGCGAGGTCGGGCACATGGCGGTTGACCCGGCCAGCGGCGTGCTGTGCGGCTGCGGGCGGATCGGCTGCTGGGAGACGAAGGTCGGGCTGGCCGCGCTGGTCCGCCAGGCGATGCCGGATTCCCCTTACCGGATAGGTGCTCCGGTGCGTGACCCGGAGGACCGGGTGGCTGAGATCCTGGAGCGGGCCCGGGCCGGCGACCCGCGGACCCTGAACACGCTTGAAGAGATCGGCCGCTGGCTCGGCATCGGCGCGTCGATCCTGGTCAACATCGTGAACCCGAAGGCAATTGTGCTCGGCGGCTACTTCGTCCCGCTCTGGCTCTACCTGGTCGACGCGGCCGAGCGGGAACTGGCCCGGCACGCGATCGCCCCGGTCGGCGGCGCGGCGGGCTACCTGAACGGGGCAGCGGGGGAGGCGGCGCGGCAGGTCCGGATGGTCCCGTCCGCGCTGGGCTTCACCGCGGCGGTGCGCGGCGGCGCCGCAGTCGCGATCGACGCAGTATTCGCCGATCCCACCAGAGTGGACGGCGATCGGTCGCGTGTGGACACATCAGCGCACCACCAGGAGAGCGAGGTAGCAGTATGACGTACGTACCGCAGCGGGAAGACCGGTTCACCTTCGGGTTGTGGACGGTCGGCTGGCTCGGCCGGGACCCGTTCGGCGATGCGAGCCGGCCGGTGCTGGACCCGGTGGAGAGCGTGCACCGGCTGTCGGACCTCGGGGCGTACGGCGTCACCTTCCACGACGACGACCTGATCCCGTTCGGCGCCAGCAACACCGAGCGCGAGCAGCACATCAAGCGCTTCCGCGCCGCGCTGGACGAGACCGGCATGGCGGTGCCGATGGCGACCACCAACCTGTTCACCCACCCGGTCTTCAAGGACGGCGCACTCACCGCGAACGACCGCGACATCCGCCGGTTCGCGCTGGCGAAGGTGCTGCGCAACGTCGACCTCGCGGTCGAGCTCGGCGCCCGCACCTACGTCTGCTGGGGCGGCCGGGAGGGCGCGGAGACCGACGCGGGCAAGGATCTCTACGCCGCGCTGGACCGCTACCGCGAGGGCATCAACGCGGTCTGCGAGTACATCATCGACCACGGCTACGACCTGCGGTTGGCGCTGGAGCCGAAGCCGAACGAGCCGCGCGGCGACCTGTTCCTGCCCACCGTCGGGCACGCGCTCGGGTTCATCGCCAGCCTCGACCACCCGGAGATGGTCGGCCTCAACCCCGAGGTCGGGCACGAGCAGATGGCCGGGCTGAACTTCGTGCACGGCGTTGCGCAGGCACTGTGGTCCGGGAAGTTGTTCCACATCGACCTCAACGGCCAGCACGGCGTGAAGTACGACCAGGACCTGCGCTTCGGCACCGGCGACGTGAAGAGCGCGTTCTTCCTGGTCGACCTGCTGGAGGGCGCCGGCGGCACCGGGCCACGGTATGAGGGCCCGCGGCACTTCGACTTCAAGCCGCCCCGCACCGAGGACCGCGACGGCGTATGGGCTTCCGCGGCCGGTTGCATGCGGACCTACCTGATCTTGAAGGAGCGGGCGGCGGCATACCGGGCCGATCCCGAGGTGGCGCAGGCACTGGCCGCCGCCCGGGTCCCCGAGCTGGCCCAGCCGACCCTCGCTCCCGGCGAGACCGTCGCTGATCTGCAGGCCGACATCGCCGGGTTCGACCCGGAAGCGGCCGCGGCCCGCGGCATGCACTACGAGCACCTCGACCAGTTGGCGATGGACCACCTGCTCGGGGCCAGATAGCCCGGGGCCGGACAGCTCGGGACCAGGCAGCTCGGACCAGATAGGGGAGTAGCCACCGGCACCACTTCAGCAGGCAACACAGCACAGTCCACATAGAACTGGCGCGACGGCGCGCGCCTCCACGGGGGATGACCTGAGGAGGTTCGACCGTGCGCGCTCGTCCGCGTTCGTTCGGCTGGCGGCTGCTCGCTGCCATGTTCGGGGCGGCGGTGGTGGCCGGCTTATTCCCGGCCACCACCGCGCTCGCCGCACCGGGTGACCCGACGTTCAAGGTCCTGGTCTTCTCCAAGACCGCCGGGTTCCGGCACGACTCGATCCCGGCCGGCATCGCCGCGATCCAGCAGCTGGGCGCCGGACAACGGCTTCACGGTCGACGCCACCGAGGACGCCACCGCGTTCACCGACGCCAACCTGGCCCAGTACGACGCGGTGGTCTGGCTGTCCACCACCGGCGACGTGCTCGACGCCGGCCAGCAGGCCGCCTTCGAGCGCTACATCCGCGCCGGCGGCGGCTACGTCGGCGTCCACGCCGCGTCCGACACCGAGTACGGCTGGCCCTGGTACGGCCAGCTGGTCGGCGCGTACTTCACGCAGCACCCGGCGAACCAGCAGGCGACCGTCAAGGTCGAGGACCCGGCGCACCCGTCCACGGCGGACCTGCCGGCCGCGGTGGTCGCGGTTCGACGAGTGGTACAACTTCCAGACCAACCCGCGCGGCAAGGTGCACGTGCTGGCCAGCGCTGGACGAGCAGACCTACACGCCGGGCACCGGCGCGATGGGCGCCGACCACCCGATCGCCTGGTGCCAGGACTACGACGGCGGCCGGTCCTGGTACACCGGGCTGCGGCCACACCATCGAGTCGCTACAGCCGAGCCCGCACTTCCTGCGCCCACCTGCTCGGCGGCATCCAGACCGCGGCCGGCGCGGTCGCGGCCGACTGCAGCGCGTCGCAGGACCAGCAGCTTCGAGAAGGTCACGCTGGACAGCAACACGCAGCAACCCGATGGAGCTGGACGTCGCCCCGGACGGCCGGGTGTTCTACATCGAGCGCGACGGCCGGGTGCAGATCATCAAGCCCGACCACCGGCACCACGGTGACCGCGGTCGACCTGGACGTCTTCACCGGCAACGAGGACGGCCTGCTCGGCATCGCGCTGGACCCGAACTTCGCCACCAACAACTGGGTCTACCTGTACTACTCGCCGAACGACGGCGTGCCGCGCAACCGGCTGTCCCGGTTCACGGTCACCGGCGACACGATCGACCTGGCCAGCGAGAAGGTGGTGCTGCAGGTCGACGACGCAGCGCAACACCTGCTGCCACGCCGGCGGCAGCATGGTCTTCGACAGCGACCGGCAACCTCTACCTGGCCACCGGCGACAACACCAACCCGTTCGAGTCGGACGGCTTCGCCCCGATCGACGAGCGGGCCGGCCGGCAGGACTACGACGCGCAGCGCACCGCCGGCAACACCAACGACCTGCGCGGCAAGGTGCTGCGGATCCACCCGGAGGCCGACGGCACCTACACCATCCCGAGCCGGCAACCTGTTCCCGCCGGGCACCGCGCAGACCCGGCCGGAGATCTACGCGATGGGCTTCCGCAACCCGTTCCGGATCGGCATCGACCCGAAGACCAACACGCCTGCTACGTGGCCGACTACGGCCCGGACGCCGGCGCCGCCGAGCCCGAACCGCGGCCCGGAGGGCACCGTCGAGTGGAACATCGATCACCAAGCCCGGCAACTACGGCTGGCCGTACTGCATCGGCGACAACTACGCCTACAACGACTACACGTTCCCGACCGGCGCCGTCCGGCGCGGAGTTCAACTGCGCGGCGCCGGTCAACAACTCGCCCAACAACACCGGCCTGACCAACCTGCCGCCGGCGGTCCCGGCCACCGTCGACTACGACTACGGCGGCAACCCGCTGCTTCCCGGAGATCGGCGGCGGCGGCGCGCCGATGGGCGGCCCGGTCTACCGCTACGACGCCGGACCTGGTCTCCGACCGCAAGTGGCCGGCCTACTACGACGGCAAGGCGATCTTCGGCGAGTGGAACCAGAACAAGATGTACACGTTCCAGGTCGACCGACGGACGGCAAGTCGCTGGTCGACATCAACCAGCTGCTCAGCGGCGATGAACTTCCTGCGGCCGATGGACATCGAGTTCGGCCCGGACGGCGCGCTGTACCTGATCGAGTGGGGCACCGGCTTCGGCGGCAACAACGACGACTCCGGCGATCTACCGGATCGACTACATCGCCGGCGACCGGGCCCCGATCGCGGTGGCCACCGCGGACCACGACGTCCGGGCCGGCGCCGCTGACCGTGCAGTTCTCCAGCGCCGGCTCGCGCGACCCGGACGGCGACGCCGATCACCTACGCCTGGGACTTCGGCGACGGCGGCACCTCGACCGAGGCCAACCCGTCGCACACCTACACCGCCGCCGGGCAACTACACCGCGCAGCTGACCGTCACCGACACCGGCGGGCCGCACCGGCGGTCGCGAACGTGCCGATCACGGTCGGGCAACACCGCGCCGACGGTGACGCATCACGTTGCCGCCGGACGGCGGCTTCTTCGACTGGGGCGACCAGGTCAGGTACACGGTCACGGTCACCGACCCGGAGGACGGCACGATCGACTGCACCCGGGTGCACGTGCAGGCGATCCTCGGCCACGACGCGCACGCCCACCCGCTGGACCAGTACACCGGCTGCACCGGCACCGTGCAGACCTCGCTCGCCAGTCCGGCCACGGCGCGGACGCCAACATCTTCGCCGTGCTTCGAGGCCACCTACACCGACAACGGCGGCGCCGGCGGCGCCGGCCCGCTGACCGGCCGGTCGCATGCGATCAGCTGCAGCCCAAGCGCAAGCAGGCCGAGTACTTCACCGCGACCGGGCGGGTGCCCGACGGCGCCGGCGGCGGCGACCCGGGCGTGCAGGCCGGAGACGACCGCCGACACCGCGGGCGGCTTCCAGAACATCGGCTTCATCGAGGACGGCGACTACTGGTCGTTCGACCCGGCCAACCTCGACCAGCATCGACCAGATCCGGTTCCGGGCGGCGTCCGCCGGCGCTGGCGGCCGCGATCGAGGTCCGGGCCGGCTCGGCCGACCGGCACGCTGCTCGGCACGCGCGCCGATCCCGGGCACCGGCGGCTGGCAGACCTACAACGACGTCACGACCACGCTGGCCAACCAGCCGACCGCGTCCGGGCCGCTGTTCTTCGTGGTGCGCCGGCCGGCCGGCAGCAGCGCGACCGGCGGCCTGCTCAACGTCAACTGGGTGGACTTCATCGGCCGCGGCGTCACCGACAACCAGCGTCCACTGGTGACGCGTCACGGCCACGCCGACCGCCGGGACGGCGCCGGTGGCGGTCAGCTTCAACGGCACGCGACCGACCCGGAGGGCAACACCCCGCTGACCTACGCGTGGGACTTCGGGGACGGCGGTCACCGCGGCCGACCACGCCGGCGCGCGTCTACACGTACACCAGCGCCGGGCACCTACACCGCGACGCTGACGGTGACCGACAGCCGGGGCGCCAGCACGCACGAGCAGGTGACGATCCGGGTAGCCGCGCCGAACACCAGCCTGCCTCGGTCAGAAGTCGGACGACTTCACCGGCACCGCGCTGGACCGCACCCGGTGGCCGACGGTGATCCGGGAGAGCCAGGACCTACCGGTACGCGACGGCAGTCTGCACATCCCGACCACGAATACCGACATCTACGGAGCCGGCACCGGCACCACCCCGAACATCGTGCTGCAGCCCGCCCCGAGCGGGCGTGGCAGGCGACCACCAAGGTGACCCTGGCGGCGCGGGACGCCTACCAGCAGGCCGGTCTGGTGGTCTACGGCGACGACGAGAACTACGCCAAGATGGTGCTCGAGGGCCGTGGCACCGCGGACGCCAATGCCCGCATCTTCCAGTTCATCCGGGAAGACGGCGGGCACCCCGCAACGAGGTGGCGGCCAGCAACACCGCCAACCTCGGCGCGGCGTACCCGGACACGGTCTACGTGCGGTTCATCAGCAACGGCACCACGCTGACCGCCTGGTACAGCGCGGACGGGACCGCCTGGACGCAGATGCCGGAGACCAAGGCGCTGGCCGGGATCACCAACCCGAAGATCGGTCTGATCTCGCTGTCAACGGCACCGGCACCCGCGCCGGTGGTGGACGCCGCGTTCGACTGGTTCCAGCTGCTGCCCGACTCGACGGCCACTGTGGACGGTCCGAGTGACGAGTTCGACGGCACCGCGCTGGACGGCTGCCGGTGGGACTCGATCGTCCGCGAGGACCAGAGTGGCTACCGGGTCACCGGCGGCAACCTGGAGATCGACACGTCGACGGGTGACATCTACAACAGCCCGAACGGCACGCCGAAGAACTTCATCCTGCAGAAGGCGCCAGCCGGAGACTGGACCGCCGAGACCAAGGTGGACGGCAGCACCTTCAACGAGCATTCCAGCAGGGCGGCCTGATCGCGTACGCCGACGACGACAACTACGTGAAGTTCGACTTCATCACCGACCAACACCGCGGGCGCGGCCGTCGCCCGCGGGCTCGAGCTCCGCAGCGAGATCGGCGACGTCGTGCAGAACCCGCAGCCGAGCCTGAGCAACATCACCGCGACCACCTGGTGGCTGCGGCTGGTCAAGCAGGGCACCACGTACCGCGGGTTCTACTCGTCCGACGGCACGAACTGGACCGAGCTCGGTGCCGTCACCAACACCGCGCTCGGCACCGGCAGCAAGCTCGGCCTGTACGCGTTCGGGGTGAACCAGGCGGCCGCGAAGACCGCCAGGTTCGCCTACTTCCACCTCGGTGGGGCGGACACGGCGGCACCGCTGACCACGGCCACCGCCGCGCCGGCCACACCGAACGGGCAGAACGGCTGGTACGTCACGCCGGTCGCGGTCACGCTGGCCGGGTCCGACGAGAACGGTGGCAGCGGCCTCGACCGTACCGAGTATCAGCTGGACGGTGGCGCGTTCACGGTCTACACGGCACCGGTGACGATCTCCGCCGACGGGACACACGCGCTGTCGTACCGATCGGTGGACAAGGCCGGCAACGTGGAGGCGGCCCGCTCGCTGACGTTCAAGGTGGACGCCACCGCGCCGGCGACGACCGCCGCGTTCGCCCCGGCGAACGACGACGGTTGGCACGCGCACGCGATCCCGGTGTCGCTCAGCTCGACCGATTCCACCAGCGGGGTGGACCGGATCGAGTGGTCACTGTCCGGCGGCTCGACCTGGACGCCGTACACCGGGCCGGTCGACATCACCGGTGATGGCGTGCACGAGCTGCTCTACCGCGCCGTCGACAAGGCCGGCAACGTCGAGACGCTCAAGTCGGCGGTGGTGAAGATCGACGGCACCAAGCCGACCGTGCTGGTCGGCGGGGTCGCCGAGGGCCAGCTCTACGGCGACAGCCAGGAGAGCCGGATCACCTTCTCCGGCGGTCGACCCGACCTCGGGCGTCAAGACGCTGACCGGCGCGCTGAACGGGAACCAGTTCCTGTCCGGCACGCTGCTGGCGATGTTCGACGTGCCGCTCGGCCAGCAGGTGCTGACCGTGCACGCGGTGGACAAGGCCGGCAACGTGACCGATCAGACCGTTCGGTTCTACATCACGACATCGACGCGCGACATCGCGAACCTGATCGACCGGTTCAAGGCGGTGGGCCGGCTGAGCAGTTCGGCGGCGAAGAAGCTGCAGGATCAGCTGACCAAGGCGCGGCTGGAAGAGGCGAGGAGCCACGACGCCAAGGAGATCGCCGAGCTGAAGAAGTTCATCTCGCTGATCACCAGGTCGCTGGTGCCGGACGCCGAGGTGCGCACCGTGCTGGTACGCGACGCCAACGCGATGATCGTGCGGCTGGGCGGCACACCGACCAGCGGCGGTGCCAGCAACGGCGGCCACGGGCTGAGCGGCTGCGGCCGGCTGCCCACTGACCGGACCCGGATCCCGAGGGGAGGCCGGCTGTAGCAGCTGACCGGGTGCCGGGGCCGCGCTAGTCGCGGCCCCGGCGCCGGGTCACCGCCCAGCGGACCAGCTCGATCAGCAGGGCCGAGGCGGTGGCGATGCCGAGCGCGAGCAGCAGACCCTGCCACGGCTGCTGCTCGAACGCCCGCCCGCCGACCAGCCCGATGAGTCCGTTGTAGACACCCCAGAGCGCGGCCCCGGCGCCGGCCGCGACGGCGAACCTGGGCCAGGGGTACCCGGTGGTGCCGGCGGTGAACGTCGTCGCCGTCCGGCCGCCCGGCACGAACCGGGCCGCCGCGATGAGCACCATGCCGCGCCGCTCCAGCATCCGCTCCGCCCAGTCGTATGCCCGCTTGCCGCGGTCGCCGCGCAGCAGCACCCGGGCGGCCCGCGGGCCGAGCCAGCGGCCCAGCGCGTAGCAGGCGTTGTCGCCGAGGAACGCTCCGGCCGCGCCGGCCACCATGATCAGTACGAGGTTCAGGTCACCGCTGGACGCCAGCACGCCGCCGGCTACCACCATCGTCTCGCTCGGCAGCAGCGGCAGCACCGCGTCGCCCGCGCACACCGCGAACACGAGCAGGTAGGTCCAGGCGGAGCTGGACATCGCGTCGAGCAGGCCGTTGAACATGACCGTCCCTACCGGCATTCGATGATCTGGACCACGCATGTCGGGTTCATCCCGGTGCGCCCGGCTGCCCGAATGGACGGCCGAACGCGCCGGTCTCCTACCGGTACCACTGACAGAGCCGGGCAAACAGGCCATCGGGCGCAGGCTGCCGGGACGTGCTGAACCGAACCGGGGCCGATTCCGTCGTTACCGGCACGGCCGACGTGCACAGCCAGCACCCAGCCGGCACCCAGCATTCCCCCACATCCGTACCGCATCGTCAGGTCCGGCAACACAGTCGAGCAGCAGCGTTGAGCACGGGGAGGGGGAACACGATGACCACGTCGGTGGCGGACCGGACGGTGTACCCGGCGGCCGGGCCGGCCGGGCCGGGTGCGCCGGGCCGACCGGCGGTCCGGTTCGGCGACGCGGAGTGGCGGTCGCTCGGTACCGGGGTACGGGTGCTGACCACCGAGGTTGCCGGTCTCGCCGCGGCGCGGGCGGCGGTGGCCGACGAGTTGGACGCGATCGATCTGGCGGCCAGCCGGTTCCGGCCGGACTCCGAAGTGTCCACAGTGGCTGGTGCCGGTGGTCGGGCGGTGCCGATATCCCCGTTGCTCGTGGCGGCCATCGCCGCCGCGCTGCGGGCCGCCCGGCTGACCGGTGGCGCGGTCGACCCGACCCTCGGCGGCCCGATGGCCGACCTGGGCTACGACCGGGACTTCGACGCTCTCGCCGGGGCCGGGCCGTCGCCCGCCGGGGCCGGGCCAGTGCCCTTCGGCGCGGGGCGGGGGCGCGCCGCCGCCCGGCCGGGGCGGGTTGCGGTGCGGCGGCTGGCCGGCTGGCGATCGGTCGAACTGGACCCGACCGCTGGCACGGTCCGGGTACCGGCCGGGACGGTGATCGACCTGGGAGCGACGGCAAAGGCGTTCGCCGCCGACCGGGCCGCCCGGTCCGCGGCCGCGGTCGCCGGCTGCGGTGTGCTGGTCAGCCTCGGCGGCGACATCGCGGTGGCCGGCCCGGCGCCGGCCGGTGGTTGGCGGGTCCGGGTCACCGACGACCATGCGAGCTGCACCGGCGGCCAGGAAGTGACGATCACATCCGGCGGCCTGGCCACGTCCAGCATCACGGTGCGGCGCTGGCGGAGCCAGGGTCGCGAGCTGCACCACCTGCTCGACCCGGCCACCTGCGCCCCGGTGGACGGCCCCTGGCGGACGGTCAGCGTCGCCGCCGGCAGCTGCCTGGACGCGAACACCGCCAGCACCGCCACGATCGTGCTGGCCGGCAAGGGATTTGGCTGGCTGACCGGAACCGGGCTGCCCGGCCGGCTGGTCCAGCACGACGGCACCGTCCAGCGGGCCGGTGCCTGGCCACAGGAGGGACGATGACCACCACCCTGGCCGCCGCGGCCAGTACCGGCAGCCCACTCTGGTTCGTCACCCGGGCCAGCGCGCTGGTCGCGTTTGGACTGTTGACGCTGACGTTCCTGCTCGGCCTGCTGACCACCGGGCGGGCCGCGGCCACCGCGCCACGGTTCGTCACCCAGGCGCTGCACCGCAACGCGACGCTGCTGGCGCTGGTTCTCGTGGTTGTGCACATCGCCAGCACCGTGCTGGACGGGTTCGTCCCGGTCAACTGGCTCACCGCGGTGATCCCGTTCACCTCCGGCTACCGCACGCTCTGGGTGGCGCTCGGCACGCTGGCGTTCGACCTGGCGATCCTGCTCACCGTGACCAGCCTGCTGCGGGTCCGGATCGGGCTCAAGCTCTGGCGTGGCATCCACTGGCTCGCGTACGCGCTGTGGCCGCTGGCACTGGCGCACTACCTGGGTACCGGCACCGACACCAGCGCGAACTGGGGCCTCTGGTTCGCGATCGGCTCAGCGGTGCTGGTGGCCGGCGCGATCGCGGCCCGGATCACCGCCGGGGTGCTGGGCCGGCCGGAGCCGCCGGCAGCGCGTCCGGTGCGCGGTGCGCCGGTCGGCCGCCCGCCCGCGTTCGTCCCGAGTGGACAGTCTCGGACCCAGGAGGGTTGGCGATGACCGCCGCGGCCGTGATGCAGCCGGCCTCACCGGTGCGGCTGCTCGCCGGCCTCGGTCGCGCCGACCGGCCGGTCAGCTACCACGACCACATCGGCCGGTTCGGCGTGCTGCCGCCCCGCCGCAGCGAGCAGGCCGACTTCGGGCTGATCGAACTGGTGGAACGGTCCGGGCTGCTCGGCCGGGGCGGCGCCGGCTTCCCGACCGGACGGAAGCTGCGCGCGGTCGCGACCGGCGACCGGCAGCCGGTGCTGATCGCCAACGGGATGGAAGGCGAGCCGGTCGCCCGCAAGGACGCGTTGCTACTCAGCCGGGTGCCGCACCTGGTGTTGGACGGCATCGTGCTCGCCGCCCGTGCGATCGGCGCCACCGACGGCTACCTCTGTGTCTACAGTGGATCTCCGTTCCTGTCCGCGCTGAACCACGCGCTGGCGCAGCGGGATCAGGCCGCCGACGGGGTGCGGATCGGCATCGAGGAGGTGCCGCACCGGTACGTCTCCAGCGAGAAGTCAGCACTGGTCAACTGGCTCGAGGGCGGCGCCGCGGTTCCCCGGTTCACCCCGCCGTCGCCGCGTGAGCGCGGCGTGGACGGCCGGCCGACGCTGATCCAGAACGTCGAGACGCTGGCCCACCTGGCGCAGATCGCCCGGCGCGGCCCGGACTGGTTCCGGTCCGTCGGCGACCGGGCCGAACCCGGCTCGCTGCTGGTCACCGTGGCCGGTGCGGTCGCCCGTCCGGGAGTGCTCGAGGTCGCCAGCGGCACCCCGATCGGCGCGGTGCTCCGGCAGGCCGGCGCCGACCCGCGGACGCTGTCGGCGGTGCTGGTCGGTGGCTACTTCGGCGGCTGGCTGCAGGTGGACGAGGCGCTGCCGGTGCCGCTCAGCCACGCCGGGCTGCGCTCGGTCGGCCTCGGGCTGGGTGCCGGCATCCTGGTCGCGCTGCCGGCCGGTGCCTGCGGGCTGGCCGAGACCGCACGGGTCGCCTGGTACCTGGCCGGCGAGAGCGCCGGCCAGTGTGGACCGTGCCGCAACGGCCTGCCGGCCATCGCCGGCGCGCTGTCCGCGGTCGCCGCCGGGCAGCCCGGCTCGGCCGGTGCGATCGCCGCGATCGAACGCTGGTCGTCGCTTGTGGACGGTCGAGGTGCCTGCCGGATGCCGGACGGGGCGGTCCGGTTCGTCGGCAGCGCCTGGCGGGCGTTCGCCACCGACGTCGCCCGGCACACCCGGTGGGGCCCGTGCGACGGCGTGCACCACCCGCCGGTACTGCCGGTTCCGGACCCTGGGAGGTAGCGATGAGCGAACGGCTGCGGGTGAACCCGATCGGCTGCGACGCGCACGGCCTGTGCGCGGACCTGTTCCCCGAGATGATCAAACTGGACGAGTGGGGCTATCCGATCCTGGACGGCCGGGACGTGCCCGAAGCGCAGCTGGGCCACGCTCGGCGGGCCGTGGCGGCCTGCCCCACGCTCGCCCTTGCCCTGGTACCCCGGGCGGCACCCCGGGCGCCGGCACCGCCCGCCCTCCGCCCCGTCCCGACTGGAAGGCCGAGATGACCGACCCCCGCCTCCCCCGCCACCGCCAGCGCGCCGCCTTCGATCGGGACCGGGCGCTGGGCCGGGTGACCAAGCTGACCGCGGCCGGCGGCATCGGCGCCGTCGCCGCCACGGTGGCGCTGGCCGGCTGGCTCTCCCAGCCGGCCAACGCCAAGCCCGGTAGCAGCTCCACGTCCACCACGTCCTCGTCGTCGTCCACATCGGACTCGGCGGACTCCTCGTCCAGCGACAGCGGGGACGACGGCCTGTCCTCGGCGGACCAGACGCCGGGCACGAGCGACGGCACCGACAACTCGCAGCCGCAGGTGTCGTCCGGCGGCTCCTGAGCCCGCCGAGCCCGGCCCGGCGAGCCGGTCCAGCCCGGACCGGCCCTCGGCCCGGCCCGGCCCGGCCCGGCCCGGCTCGGCTCGGCTCTGGCCGGCCGGGCCCGGCTCCGGCCGGCCTGGCTCGGCCGGAGCCGGGGTGGGTGGTCAGGCCGTGGCGATAGCGGTCAGCACATCCAGGCGAGCGGCCCGGCGGGCCGGCCGGATCGCCGCCAGCACACCCACCGCGGCGCCGACCGCGAGGACGATCAGCAGCCGACCGGGCGGCGCGGCGAACGAGCCGATGTCCGCCCCGGCCGCGCGGACCAGCGCCCAGCCGAGGAACACGCCCAGCCCCAGCCCGCCGATCGTGCCGAAGACCGCGATCAGCACCGACTCCCAGCGCACCATCCCGCGCATCTGCCGGCGGGTCAGGCCGAGCGCGCGCAGCACACCCAGCTCCCGGGTGCGCTCGTGAACGGACAGTGCGAGCGTGTTCGCGATGCCCATCAGCGCGATCAGCACGGCCAGCCCGAGCAGCGCGTAGACGATCGCCAGCATCGTGTCGACGCCGGCGGACAGGGTGTCCGCGAACTGCTCCCGATCCTGCACGGACGGGTTGCCGTACGCCGCGGCCACCCGCTCGACCGCGACCCGGCCGGAGCTCAGCTCGACCCCGTCCCGGAGGCCGACCAGCACGGTCGTGTCGATGTCCTGAGCGGAGTGTGCCGCGGCGAGCGCCCTGGGAAGCAGGTAGTCGCCGACCGCGGTGCGCGCCGAGTAGACCGCGCTGACCGGCACGTCCCGGGTCACGCCGTCGGCGAATCCGATGTGGACAATGCTGCCCAGGTGCCAACCGTGCTCGGTAGCCACCGACTCGGCCACGGCCAGGCCGGCACCGTCCAGCGAACCGTCCCGCACGTGCAGGTCGAGTAGTTTGCTCAGCGGACCAGGGTCGCTGACGGTGACCGCGGTGCCGGCGCCGTCGATCAGCACCGCGGACCGGGCCAACCCCACGGCCGCCCGTGCCTCTGGTAGCCGCCCGATATCGTCGGCGAGCTTCGGGCTCAGCCCGCTGCCGAACCCGCCGGCGGTGATCGCCAGATCGCCGCCGAACGACTGGCGCACGGCCGCGTCCGTGCTGGCCCGGATCGAGGCCCCGAGCACGGTGAACAGGGTGACCACGCCGACCCCGATCATCAGCGCGGCCGCGGTCGCGGCGGTGCGGCGCGGGTTGCGCATCGCGTTGCCCCGGGCCAGCTTGCCGGTGACGCCGCGCAGTGGCGCGCCCAGCAGTCGGCTGGCCGGCCGGGCCACCGCCGGCCCGAGCGTGACCACGCCGGCCAGGGTGAGCACGGCGGCGATGCCGGCCAGTGCCGCGCCCGCTCCGGTCCCGGCCGCGACTGCCAGTGTCACGCCGGCGAGCACCAGCACCCCGCCGGCCACCGTGCGCCGCGTCGACGCCTCGGTGCGCCCGGTGGTGATCGCTCGCAACGCGGCCAGCGGTGGTACCCGCGATGCCGTCACCGCCGGCGCGACCCCGGCCAGCAACGTGACCAGGATCCCGACAGCGAGCGAGATCGCGACGGTGCGACCGGTCAACCGCAGGCCGGCGTCCGGCAACGCGAAACCGACGCTGCTGAACAGTGCCTTGAGTAGGCCGGCGATGCCCAGCCCGCCGAACAACCCGAGCACCGATCCGAGCACGCCGATCAGCGTTGCTTCCACCAGCACCGAGCCGAGCACCTGCCGCCGGGTGCCGCCGAGCGCCCGCAGCAGCGCCGACTCCCGGGACCGCTGCGCCACCAGGATCGAGAATGTGTTGACGATGCTGAACGTCGCCACCAGCAGGGCGATCCCGGCGAAGATCAGCAGGAACGTCTGGAAGAAACGGAGGAACCCGTCGGTCACGGTGGCGGTGGTCTCCGCGGTGACCTGCGCCCCGGTCACCGCCTCGGTGCCGGCCGGCAGCACCGGCCGGAGCCGGTTCACCAGGTCCACTTGCGACACCCCGGGCGCCGCCCGTAGCACGATGCTGGAGAGCTGCCCGGCGCGCTTGGTGATGTACCGCTCCGCATCGGATTGTCCAAATGCGACGAACGTGGCGGTGCCGAACCCGTTCCCCGAGTTCCAGGTGGCGATGCCGACGATGCGGACGCGCACCGGCTGCGGCGTCTGCACCATGGTCGTGTCGCCGACCCGCAGCTTGCCGTCCGTCGCGGCGCCACGGTTGATCACGACCTCGCCGGGCGCCTGCGGCGGCCGGCCCGCCACCACCCGCCACGGCGTCAGCGCCGGGTCGGTGATCCAGTTCCCGGCCTGCCGCGGCGGCCCGTTGCGTCCGACGGCATTGCCGTCCCGGTCGAGCAGTTGGCCGTAACCGATGATGGACGGCTCGGCGCCGGCCACCCCGGGCACCGCCCGGACCCGGTTCAACAGTTGACCGTCGACCAGGCCGCGCTGCTGGATGCCGGGCCCGCGGGCGCTCGCCGACACCGTGCTCGCGGACCGGACGATCGCGTCGGTCCCGGCGTTCGCGGACCGGAACAGCTCATCGAAGTTGGACCCCAGGGTGTCGTTCAGTACCAGCGTCCCAGCCAGGAAGCTGACCCCGAGGAAGATGGCGAACACGGTGCCGATCAGCCGGCGCCGGTACGCGAGCAGTCCGGTGAGAACAATGCGGAGCATCCGGCTCACCCGCCCAGCGAACGGAGCCGGTCCAGGATCCGGTCCGGTGTCGGCCCGTCCAGCCGGTCGGAGGTTCGCCCGTCCGACAGGAACAACACACTGTCCGAATAGGACGCCGCGGTCGGGTCGTGGGTGACCATCACGATCGTCTGACCCAGTTCGTCCACCGCCCGGCGCAGGAACTCCAGGATGTCGGCGCTGGCGTGCGAGTCGAGGTTCCCGGTCGGCTCGTCCGCGAAGATCAGCTCAGGCTGGCCGACCAGGGCCCGGGCGACCGCGACCCGCTGCTGCTGGCCGCCGGAGAGTTCGGCCGGCCGGTGCCGGAGCCGATCGGCCAGGCCGACGGTCTCGACCACCACGTCGAACCAGTCCGGATCCGGCACGGTGCCGGCCAGGGTTCGTGGCAACGCGATGTTCTCGGCCGCTGTGAGCGTCGGCAGCAGGTTGAACGACTGGAACACGAAGCCGATCCGTTCCCGGCGCAGCAGCGTCAGCTGCCGGTCGGACAGCGTGCCGAGGTCCACGCCGGCCACGAACACCTGCCCCGAGGTCGGCGCGTCCAGCCCGGCGACGCAGTGCATCAGCGTCGACTTTCCCGACCCGGACGGGCCCATCACCGCGGTGAACCGACCGCTGGGCAGGTCGACGGTGACGTCATCCAGGGCCTGCACCGCCGCGTCGCCGACGCCGTAGACCTTGCTGAGGTGCACCGCGCGGGCGGCCGCGGCGACGGCGGTCGTACGCGGTGGATCTGACACGGACATGACTGCCACTCCTCGAATTGCCGTCGTTCGATTGGCACCCCGGATCATCGGCGCCGCGCCGGGGTCGCGTCGTCCGCCCGGGATCGGCCCCGCGGCTACGCGAACGCGCGCAGCCCGCCCGGTTCGGGCTACCGCAGGCGCGGTAGCGGCGGCTGCGACAGCCGGCCATGGCGGGGCGAAAGCGGCGAAGATTGTCGTCTAACTGTAGTAACGTTACGAATCAACCATGAAACGGTCAGTGCACGCTTTTTGCTTGCTGAAGCCTCTTGAGGAGTCGCTCGATGGCGAGAGCCGCCCCGATCATCGGGTCCATACCGGATGTGCTCAAGGCACTCTCCGACGAGATGCGGTGGAGCATCGTGACCCAGTTGGCCGCCGTGGACGAGCTCGCCTGCATGCGGCTGGAGCAGACACTGCCGGTCTCGAAGCCGACAATCTCCTACCACGTAAAGGTTCTCTATCACGCCGGGCTGCTGGAGGTCCGCAAGGAGGGCCGGAACTACTTCTACCGGTTACGCCGGGACGTGCTCGACTCCGTCCTCGCCGGCGTCGCCCGTGAGCTTGGCCCTGCCCCCGCCGGTACGGCGCCGGCGCGCGCGGTGCCGGCGCGTGCGACGCCCGCGCGTGCGGCGCCCGCGCGGGCGGCGCGCCCCGCTCGGGCCGGCCGCGCTGCCAGCCCCGACGTCGCCCGCACCCGCCCGCACTGACCCGCCCGACCGCACTGACCCGCCCGACCGCCCGACCCGCCCGACCCGCGCGGGCCGGGTGCGCGGGGCGGCCTCGCTGAGCTTGCCGGCCGGAGCGGTGCGGGCTGCTGGGTGCCGCCGCGGTCAGGCGGGGGAGTGCGGGTGATCCGGCCCGGGCGGGGCTGGGCTGGCTGGTTTCGTCCGGCCGGATTCAGCTGGCCGGGTCGGGTCGGGGGTGCCGCGGCGGATCTCGGCCAGCGCCTCGTACGCGGGCTCGAGGGTCTCGGCCAGTTGGGCGTAGAGCGGCAAAAGCCGGGCGTAGACAGTTGCGGCCGCGGTCGGTTGGACGGTCTCGACGACCGGTACCAGGCCGGCGGCGGCGTCCAGGCTGTCCACCAGGCCCAGCGCCCGCATGGCGACGATAGCGGCGCCGAACGCCGATCCTTCCGGGCTGGCCGGGAAGCCGATCGGCCGGCCCAGCACGTCCGCCAGGAGTTGCCTCCACAGTGGACTGCGGGCGAACCCGCCGGTTGCCCGGATCTCGTGGGTGGCCAACCCGGTGCTCTCCAGCACGCCCAGTACCAGGGCCAGTTGCAGGCAGACCGCCTCCAGACCGGCCCGTACCAGGTGTTCGCGCCGGTGCTGCTGCGACAGTCCGAAGTAGACGCCACGCGGGTGGCCGTGCCAGCGCGGCGCCCGCTCCCCGGCCAGGTAGGGCAGCATCAGCAGGCCGGCCGCGCCGGGCGGGGCTTGCCCGGCCAGGGCCAGCAGGGCCTGATCGGCCGATTCGGCCGGCAGTTCCGGAGCCAGCGCGGCGTGCAGCCAGCGCAACAGGTTGCCGCCGTTGTTGGTGGCGCCACCGACGATCCAGTGCCGGTCGTCCAGTTCGTAGCAGAACAGCCGGCCGGCCGGGTCGACCGCCGGGCGGTCCACGGTGACCCGTACCGCGCCGCTGGTGCCGATCGAGCACGCGACCGTGCCAGGCCTGACCGCGCCGACGCCGGCGTTGGCGAGCGCGCCGTCGCTGCCGCCGGCGATCACCGGGAGGCCGGCCGGCAGCCCGGTCCGGTCCGCGACAGCGCTGCTGACCGGGCCGATGCGCTCCGTACCGTCGACCAGCCGGGCGAGCTGGCTCCGGCGGACGCCGGCGAGCTCCAGCGCCTCGTCGTCCCAGTCGCCGGTCAGCACGTCGTACAGGCCGGTGGTGGACGCGGTCGAGCGGTCCACCCGCAGGTCGCCACCGCACAGCCGGTGCAGCAGGTACTCCTTGATACCGACCCAGTAGTGGGCGGCGGCGAACGTGTCCTGCTGTTCCTCGCGGAACCAGATCAGCTTCAGCAGCGGTGACATCGGGTGCAGCGGCGTGCCGGACCGGCTGGCCAGCCGGCGCCCGGCCGGGTCCGCGCGCAGCCGCTCGGCCTGCCCGGCTGCCCGCTCGTCCGCCCAGGTCAGCAACGGCGTGATCGGTTGCCGGTCGGCGTCCAGCCCGAGCAACGTGTGCATCGCCGTGGACAGTCCTAACGCGACGATCACGATCCGCTGATCGCGGGCGGTCGCGGTGACCGCGGCGGTTGAGTCCAGCACCGCATGCACCACCGCGTCCGGGTCCTGTACCGCCCAACCGGGCTGCGCGGCGAGCAGCGGATAGCCGCAGTGGGCGCTGGCGGCGACCGTCCCGGCCCGGTCGAACAGCACGGCCTTGGTACTGGTGGTGCCGACGTCGATCGCCAGCACCCCGTGCCGGTCAGGCATCCTCGCTCCTCAGTCGAATGTGGACTGTGGGGCGGTAGGGGGTGCCGGCCGGGACAGCAGGAGCACCGAATCGTCGTCCCGGACGTCCAGCGCCGCCGCTGCGCTGCCGCCGTTCACCGCGACCGCCACGTAGCCGGCCGAATCGAGGTAGACGACCAGTTCGCCCGGGCCGACGTCACCGAACGTGCTGGCGACCAACGCCGGCCGGGCGGCTGGTCCGATCTGGACGAAGGCGCGGTCGCCGGCCGCGATCCCGGCCGCGGTCAGGTCCGCGACGGTAGCGGCGAGCTGCACGTTGCCGAAGCCGTCGACCGACCGCACCTGCGCGGTCACCTTGCCGACCGCGACGGTGACCGTCGGCGCCGGCAGCCGGACCAGCGTCTCCCGCGGCACTTCCGGCCCCACCGCCGCCGGTTCGACGCCGGCGCAGAGATGTGCGGCGACCGGCGCGAACACATCCCGGCCATGGAAGGTCGCCGATATCGGCGGCAGCCAGTACGCCGGTTCGGCCAGTTGATAGGCGGTGGTGATGCCGCCCAGCGCCTCGGCCGCCGGCACCAGCAGGCCGTTGTCCGGTCCGATGAGGACGGACCGGCCGGCGACCAGGCAGACGCCGCGCCGGCCGGTGCCGACGCCCGGGTCGACCACCGCCAGGTGCACCGCCGGCGGCAGCCACGGGACCGTCTGCGCGAGCACCCCGGCGCCGCGTCGCACGTCCTGCGGTGGCACCTGGTGGGTCACGTCGATCACCCGGGCGGCCGGTGCGATCCGGGCGATGACCCCGTGGCAGGCGGCCGTGAACCCGTCCGCCTGCCCGTAGTCGGTGGTGAACGAGACCCACTCGTACCCCGCCATGCCGATAGTGTCGGCCCAACCCGAGCCCACCCGGAAACCGGGGTGCGTGGTCCAGCCGGGGTGCCGGCGAGGCCGGGGTGCCGGCGGGGCCGGGGTGCCGGTAGGGCCGGGGTGGAGCACGGCGGACCGGGCCGGCTCTGCGCCGGCTGCTGGGCGCGCTGCCGGTCGGATGGCCGGGCCGGCGGGTGTTTGCCGGGGGTGTTTGCCGGGAAAGCGTGCGGCAGCGCCGGGTCGGCCGCCCTGTCCGGTGCGCTGCCGGCTGAGCGGCACCGCTCAGATCACCCGCGCCGACCCGTAGGCTGGACCGGTGCCCGACCAGCTGACGCACGTCGACGCGGCTGGCGCTGCGCGGATGGTGGACGTGTCCGCGAAGGACGTCACCGCCCGGACCGCGACCGCCACCGGCCGGCTCCAGACCACGGCCGCGGTCGTGGCGTTACTGCGCTCCGACGGCCTACCCAAGGGTGACGCGCTGGCCGTCGCCCGGCTGGCCGGCATCATGGGCGCCAAACGGACCCCCGACCTGGTGCCGCTCTGCCATCCGATCGCGCTGCACGGCGTCACCGTCGACCTCGAGGTGGTCGACGACGGCGTCAGGATCACCGCCACCACCCGGACCGCCGACCGAACCGGTGTCGAGATGGAGGCGTTGACCGCGGTAGCCGCCGCCGGCCTCGCGCTGATCGACATGGTCAAGGCAGTCGACCGCGCGGCCACGCTCAGCGACATCCAGGTCGTGCACAAGTCCGGCGGCCGCTCCGGCACCTGGACCCGTCCCGATGCGACCCGGCCCGACCCGGAGCCGACATCGCGACCGGCCCCCGCGGAGACCGCGCTGTGACCGGGGCCGGCGCGGTGGCGCACGGCGGGGCGGTGCCGGCGGGCACCCGGGCGGCGGTGATCACCGCGTCGAACCGGTCCGCCCGGGGCGAGCGCGAGGACACGTCCGGCCGGATGCTCGCCGACCGGCTCGCGTTGTTGGGCTGCGTGGTGCCGTCGCCGACCGTGGTGCCGGACGAGGTGTCGGCGATCCAGGCCGCGATCCGGGCGGCCCTGGCTGGCGGCGCCTCGATCGTGATCACTACCGGCGGTACGGGGCTGACGCCGACCGACGTGACGCCGGAGGCGACCCGACCGCTGCTCGACCGCGAGATACCGGGGATCGCCGAGGCGATCCGGCTGGTTGCCCGGGACCGGGTGCCGACCTCGGTGCTGTCCCGCGGGCTGGCCGGCACCATCGGCAGCACGCTGGTGGTCAACCTGCCTGGTTCGCCGGGCGGCGTGCGGGACGGCATGGACGTTCTGGCGCCGTTGTTCGGCCACCTGCTGGATCAGTTGTGCGGCGGCGACCACGTCCGGCCCGCTGACCCCGACGACGCCGCCGAGCCGGCGGCACTGACCGCCGAGCCGGCGCCGCTGGCCCGGCCTAGCGAGGAGCGCACGAGATGACCGCCACCGAGGCCGCGCTGTGCCGGGTCACCGAGGCCGCGTTGTCCGCTACCGACCACCTCGACGCGGTCGGCCGCGCCGGCGCCGGGGCGGCGGTGCTGTTCGCCGGGGTGGTCCGCGACCACGACCACGGTCGGTCGGTGGTCGAGTTGGAGTACGTGGCGCATCCCACCGCGGAGGACGTACTGCGGTCATGCCTGGCCGAGATCGCCGCCGACCCGCTCGTGCACGCGGTGGCGGTCAGCCACCGGGTCGGCATCCTGCACATCGGCGACGCCGCGCTGGTCGCCGCGGTCAGCGCCGCGCACCGGGGTGAGGCGTTCGCGGCCTGCGAGCGCCTCGTCGACCTGGTCAAGCTCCGGCTGCCGGTCTGGAAGCGACAGGTCTTCACGGACGGCACCGACGAGTGGGTCAACTGCCCCTGACCTGCTGAGCCCAACTGCTGGCTCCGCCGCTGCGCTCAGCCGTCGGTGGCCGGCGACCGGTCGCGGCAGCGTCGTGGCCGGGACGGACGCGTGTTGGACGGCGGCCGCTGGCGCCCTCCACCATGCTGGCCGCGGCTGGGTCAGCCGCCCGCGAACGGCGGTAGCACGTCGACGACCGCGCCGGCCGGAAGTTGCCGGTCGGTGTCGTCGCGGCGGACGTTGACGCCGTCGACCAGCAAGCTGCACACGGCGATCACCCGCTCGATGTCGTGCCGGCTGGCGACCTGCGTGAGCAGGTCGCCGACGGTCGCGGCGTGGAGTGCTTCCTCCGCGCGGCCGGCCGCCGACCGCGCGCCAGCCCAGTACCGGACGGTGACCACGCCTCCATTCTGCACCCCTCGGGATGGCGAGCGGCTATTGCCCGGCCCGGGCGCCGGGCGCCAGATACGCTCGGCGCGGCGCCAAACCGGCGCGGCGCGCATAGCGAGGGGGTGTACATGGAGGTGGCTGAGGTCATGACGCCGGCGAGCGTGACCGACGGCCCGGACCAGACCATCCGCGCGGCGGCCGCCCGGATGTGGGAGCAGCAGACCGGGTCGCTGCTGGTGATCGAGGATCGGCGACTGATCGGCATCGTCACCGAGCGGGACCTGCTCCGTGCCGTCGGCCAGGGCAAGGACGTCGACGGGACGACCGTTGCGGACGTCATGTCGACCAGCCTGGTCACCGTGGATCCGGACACCTCGGTGCATGTCGCGGCCCGGCTGATGGCCGCGAACTGGATCCGTCACCTCCCTGTCCTCGCCGACGAGCAGGTCGTCGGCGTGATCTCACTGCGTGACCTCGCGGCCGTCCTGGCCGCGCTCGGTCCGGCCGGCTCCGAGCAGCGCCTGCCGGCCGACGAACTGGTCCGGGCCCGCCGGCTGGCCCGCATCGAAGCCGGGGACCTCGACTGAGTACCGCGCCTCCCACCCGACCGCCCGCCGACCCGCCCGACATCCCGGAGCAAGGCGCCGACCCGACGGAGCGGGCCGCGACGGCGGAGCGGGCCGACCCGACGGAGCGGGCCGACCCGCCGGAGCGGGCCGCGACGGCGGGGGAGCCGGCCGCGCTTGCGGGCGACCAGGCAGACCGGAACCGGGCTGGGCCGGCGAGAACGGCCCGGCTGTTCCCGGACGTTCCGACCGAGGAGACCGACGTCGGCTGGGGTGAGCGGCCGGATCAGTCGGACGAGGACCGCCTGCTGGCCGACCGGCCGCCGCACCACCTGCCCTGACCTGCGGTCTGATCAGCTCTCCGGTCTGATCAGCTCTCCGGGCCGCTGCGGCGCTGCGCGCGGAGCAGGTCGCGGATCTCGGTCAGCAGTTCCTCCTGGGTCGGCGGCGTCTCGGGGGTGGGCTGGCCGCGCCGCCGCCGCTCCTGCAGCGCGTTCAGCGGTGCCACTACGGCGAAGTAGATGACGGCGCAGGTGGCGAGGAAGAAGATCGCGGCGTTGACGAAGCCGCCCCAGTCGAACTCCTGGCCGTTGACCGTGAACGAGCCGCCGGCATCACCACCGCCACCGACCAGGCCGACCAGCGGCCGGATGAACGAGTCCGAGAACTGTTTCACCAGCGTCGCGAACGCGCTGCCGATCGCCACCGCCACCGCCAGCTCGACGATGTTGCCGCGCATGATGAAGTCTCGGAAGCCCTTGATCATCCCATCCAGCCCTTCTGCTGCAGTGGTTGGATAACCCGGAGCGGCCCGGGCCGCCGAAGAGTATCCACAGGTCAGGGTGGCCGTAGCGCCACGCTGAGGCGTTGCTGAGCCGCCGCTGCGGCCAGTTGGCGAGCTACCCGGTCAGATGTCGCGACAACCACCAGTACGCCATCGGTTGTGCTCGCTTGCGGGTCGGCGAGTACCGCGAGGACCCGGATGGCGGTGGCCAGGACGGTCGCGTCCGGTGGTCGTCCGGCCGCGCTCGACCCGTCCGCCGGCCGGGCCGCACCGCCGGGCGGCGAGGCCGCGGCAGCAGACCCGGTCGACGTGCCCGGGCCGGCGGGCGTGGACTCCGCTGTGGCGGACCCGCCCGGCGGCGCGCCGAGAGCGGTGTCGACGGGGGTCGCGAGCAGGTCGATCCGGTCGCCGGGGCGGACCAGGGCAGCGGTCTCGGCGTCCGCGAGGCGAACCGGCACGGCGACCGACTCCGGTGGCGACAGGCCGGTGGCCAACCCACGGCCAAGCAGTCGGGCGTCGGTCAGTGGCTCGCCGCGGCGCACCGGGCCGGCAGCGACCCGTCCGGTGATCGCCGCCATCGACCCGATCGCACCGGCCGGCACAAGGCCGGCCGGGATGGCGACGAT
Organism: uncultured Actinomycetota bacterium; assembly: GCA_963714145.1. Taxonomy (GTDB): domain Bacteria; phylum Actinomycetota; class Actinomycetes; order Mycobacteriales; family CADCTP01; genus JBBWZH01. The sequence goes on from OY970235.1 coordinate 9,332,597, forward strand.
CCGGACGTCGGCTGCGGTGAGGGCCGCTCCGGCGGCAAGATCCCGGGCCGCGACCAGGACCGGGGTGCCCGGTGGGGCACTCGCGGCGCCCGTCCCGGCCGGCCGGGACAGGCCAGCGATGACCGCGGCGAGCAGGCAGATCGCCGCCAACGCCCGGCGGGGCCAACCGCCGAGTGCCGCCAGCGCCATGGGCCACCGAAACGACCGCCGGGGAAAGCGCCGCCGGCGGCCACCGCCCGCCTCACCGGCGCGAGCGCGGCCGCCTGGCGGCGCCGGCCCGGGCGTTCGTGCCCGCACTGCGGACACCTGGTCGAGGCGGCGCCGTACCTGGTCCCCCGAAGGTGCCTCGGCGGCTAGGCCGACGAACGGATCGGCCCGATGACGGTCGGTGCTGGCAGGTGTGTCAGGTCTGGTCACCCGGCCGACGGTAGGTGCCGTTCGGCGCCTGGCAAGCCCCTCCGAGGCAAGTTGTGGATAACACTTTTGCCTGTGGACAACCGTTTTAGCTTGCGGCTGCCTTCGTGCTAGATGTTGAGGGCGAGCCGGAGGACGCGGTCGAACTGGTCGATCCGGACGACGACGATTCACCCGACGATGTGGAGGACGAGGATGTGGCAGTCGACTCGGTGGCGGCGGGCTTGCTCGCGGCCGCCTTACCGTTCGAACTCGACCTGCTGTCGGTCCGGTAGAAGCCGGAGCCCTTGAAGACCACTCCGACGGCCGAGAAGACCTTCCGGAGCCGTCCGGAGCACTGCGGGCAGGCGGTGAGCGCATCGTCGGATACCGACTGCACCGCCTCGAACCGGTGGCCGCACGCCGCATCGGTACAGGCGTACTGGTACGTCGGCACGCCGACCTCCTGTTTGGCACTCTCATGGGTTGACTGCTAACCCACATGGTGCGCCACGAGAGGCAGTTCCGTCCACTCCTGCGCGGGCGAGGAGATCGCTGTCACCGGCCGGTCCCAGGTGTCGCCGGGCAGTTGGGGTACCAGTTCGCCGTCGTGCAGCAGCGCCGCCACCGGAACGCTGGGCGGGACCGCGGCCAGCGCGCGGTCGTAGTAGCCGGCGCCGCGCCCGAGCCGGACGCCCTGGTGATCAACCGCCAGCGCGGGCACCAGGACGATGTCGGCGCCCGCTATCGCGTCCCGACCGAGGGGCGGCCCGGCCGGCTGACTGGTGCCGCGCGCACCGGCGGTCAGCTCGGCCCGGCCCCGGTAGAGCGCCCAATCGAGGTCAGCAGCGCCCAGTACGACCGGAAGGAGGATCGCCGTGCCGCCCGCCAGAAGATCGTCAAGCAGGTCGAGTGACCCCGGCTCGGCCCCGGTCGGCACGTACGCGGCAACTCGTCGCGTTCCGGTGAGACGGGGGAGGAGGTGTGCACGCAGGGTGGTGGCGGCGCTGGCCAACTGGCTCGGCGGCATGGTTCGGCGTGCCGCCAGCAGGCGCTCCCGCCAGGTGGCCTTGTCCGCAGGCACGATCACGCGAGCTAGTCTCCCGGCATGTCGAGCGCGACGCCGCCCCGCAAGGCCGTCATCCCCGCCGCTGGCCTCGGCACGCGATTCCTGCCGGCCACCAAGGCCGTGCCCAAGGAGTTGCTGCCGGTCGTGGACAAGCCGGCGCTGCAGTACGTCGTGGAGGAGGCGGCCCGGGCCGGCCTCACCGAGGTACTGGTGGTCAGTGGCCGGGGCAAGGACGCGATCGCAGACCACTTCGACCGGGCGCCCGAGCTGGAGGCGGCGCTGGAGAAGAAGGGCGACGGCGAGCGGCTGGACGCGGTGCGCCGGTCCGCCGAGCTGGCCGACATGCACTTCGTCCGGCAACGGGAGCCGCGCGGGCTGGGGCATGCCATCCTCTGCGGCGCCTCCTTCGTCGGGGCCAACCCGTTCGCCGTCCTGCTCGGCGACGACCTCATCGACGAGCGCGACCTGCTGCTGGAGCAGATGCTCGCGGTGCAGTCCGAGCGCGGCGGCTGCGTCGTCGCGCTGCTGGAGGTACCGCCGGAGACGATCTCGCTCTATGGCTGCGTCGCCACGGAGCCCACCGACACCGAAGGCCTCGTCCGGGTGACCGACCTGGTCGAGAAGCCGGCGCCAGCGGACGCGCCGAGCAACCTTGCGATCATCGGGCGGTACGTGCTGTCGCCGCAGGTGTTCCCGGTGCTGCGGGAAACCCGGCCCGGCCGGGGCGGCGAGATCCAGATCACCGACGCGTTGCGGACCCTCACCGTGGATGGCGAGCCGATGCACGGCGTGGTCTTCCGCGGCCGCCGGTACGACACCGGCGACCGGGCCGACTACCTGCGCGCGGTCGTCCGGCTGGCCTGCGAGCGGCCGGACATCGGCCCCGGGTTCCGGCAGTGGCTGGCGGAATTCGTGGCGGGCCGCGGGTGACGATGCGGTCGGTAGCCGACCAGATGTCCCGGGTACTCGCCGACCTGCGGGTGCCCGAGCCGATCGAGCTGGCGCTACTGGATGCGCAGGGGTTGCTCTGCGCCGAGGACGTCTTCGCGGTCGCTCCGCTGCCCGGGTTCGACAACTCGTCCATGGACGGGTACGCGGTTCGCGCCGCCGACACGGTCGGGGCGAACGACGACGCGCCGGTCGAACTGCCGGTGGTCGGCGATATCCCGGCCGGCTCGCGGGCGCCCCGCGGGGTGTCGGCGGGCATCAGCCTCCGGATCATGACCGGGGCGCCGATGCCGGCTGGCGCGGACGGGGTGGTGCCGGTCGAATGGACCGATGGTGGGGTGGCCCGGGTCCGGATCCACCGGGCGACGCAGCAGGGCGCGTTCGTCCGGCGGGTCGGCGAGGACGTGCAGACCGGCGACCTGGTGATCAGCGCAGGCACGCCACTCGGGCCGGCGCAGGTCGGCCTGCTGGCCGCGGTCGGCCGGGAGCGGGTGCTGGTCCGACCCCGGCCGCGGGTGTCGGTGCTCTCCACCGGCAGCGAGCTGATCGGGGTCGGCGAGCGGCCGGCGATCGGCGAGATCATCGACTCGAACAGCTACTCGCTGGCCGCCGCTGCCCGGGACGCCGGGGCTGAGGCCTACCGGGTCGGCGTGGTCCCGGATGATCACGCCTTGCTGGTCGACACGCTGGAAGGCCAGCTGCCGCGGGCCGACCTGCTGGTCACCAGCGGCGGGGTCAGCGCGGGCGCGTTCGACGTGGTCAAGCAGGCGCTGTCCGAGCTGGGCACGGTGGAGTTCGTCCGGGTGGCCATGCAGCCCGGCATGCCGCAGGGGTTCGGCACCCTCGGCCCGGACGGCACCCCGATCTTCTGCCTGCCCGGGAACCCGGTCAGCGCGCTCGTCTCGTTCGAGGTGTTCGTCCGGCCGGCGATCCGGTTGATGCTCGGCAAGCGGCGGCTGGACCGGCGGACCGTGCTGGCCACCATGCGCCAACGGGTGTCGAGCCCACCCGGCCGCAGGCAGTATCGTCGCGGCCTGCTGATTCGCGAGGAGGACGGGTCATACAGCTGTGAGCCGGTCGGGGGCGCCGGGTCGCACCTGCTGGCCAGCCTGGCCCGGGCGAACTGCCTCATCGTGATCGACGAGGAGGTCACCGAGGTGTCGGAGGGGGACCAGGTCAGGGTGGTCCCGCTGCTGCTCGCCGGGGCCTGACCAGGAGCGTGACAGGAGACGATGCCCCGTCATCCCGGCTGGCCGGCCAGACTGCGGTACGGCCCGGTAGGGCTGCGCCCGCCACGGCTGCGCGATTCGCGCGTGTGGAGCACGCTCCGGCTCCGTAACGAGAGCTGGCTTGCGCCGTGGGAGCCGACTTCGCCGGAGCCGTGGGGGCCGCGGCACGTCAGTTCCGCCTGGCCGTCGCTGCTGTCGTCGCTGCGCCGGTATGCCCGGGCCGGCGCGATGCTGCCGTTCATCGTCACCTACGAGGACCAGTTCGTCGGCCAGCTCACCATCAACAACGTGGTGCACGGCGCGTTACGGTCCGCGCACATCGGCTACTGGGTGGACCAGACGGTCGCCGGCCGCGGGATCATCACCGCCGCGGTCGCGCTCGCCACCGACCACTGCTTCGGGGTGGTAGGCCTGCACCGGGTCCAGATCGACATCCGGCCGGAGAACGTCCCCAGCCGCCGGGTGGTGGCGAAGCTCGGGTTCCGCGAGGAGGGCTATCTCGTCCGCTATCTGGACATCGACGGCGCTTGGCGGGACCACGTCAGCTACGCGCTGACCGTCGAAGACGTCCCTGGCGGGTTGGTTCGCCGGCTGCCGCCCCCGCCCCGATCCGGCTAGCCGAGCCTTTCTCGTCGACACACCGCCGCAGATCCCGGTCCGCCGCGCGAGGGCTGGATAACGTGTGATCACTTGTGTGATCCGTGTGACGGGAGGGGCGCAACGGTGAGCTCGACCATATTGATGGTCATCGTGCTCGTCGTGATGTGGCTTGTTGTCCTTGTCCCGATGTTCGTCCGCCGGCATGAAGATCCGAGCGAGGCGCGGCCGGGGGAGCGCATCGCCACCGCGGTACGAGTCCTGGCCCGACGTACCCAGCCGGCCGCCGAGGTCCCGGCTGACCCGCAGCCGGCGGCGCAACCCCGGTCGGCGGCCTTCCGGGTCGAGGCGCACCGCCGGATGCTGCGCCGCCGCCGGCGCACCCTTGCCCTGCTCGCCGTCGTGGCGGCCACCGGCACCGCCGCCGCGCCGATCGTCAGCGGCTGGCTCTGGCCGGTCGCCGGGATCGCCGCCACGCTGTTCGCCAGCTACCTGATCTGGTTGCGCCAGCAGGTCCGCCGCCAGCAGGAGCGGTGGCAGCGCCGGGCCGCCGTGTTCTCCCGCAGCACACCGAGCCACCCGGCCCGCGCCGCCGACGTGGCCCGCCCGCAGCGGCGAACGCGCCGCGCGGCCCGCCGACCGGTCACAGTGGACACCGCGCCGGCCGCGCCGGCCGCCGACGGCACCTGGGAGCCGACCCCGGTACCGGTCCCGACCTACGTCACCAAGGCCGTCGCCCCGCAGCGCACCCGACCCGACGCAATCGTCGCCCTGGACGACGAGGACCCCTCCTTCGCTGAGATCGAGGACGTCGTCCCCCCACTGGAACGCCGCCGCGCGGTGAACGGATAGCCGAAGGCAACCGGTACCGCCGCCCTGCTACCCTCAACGGCGGTTCAGGGGCTGTAGCGCAGCCTGGTAGCGCACCTCGTTCGCATCGAGGGGGTCAGGGGTTCGAATCCCCTCAGCTCCACGCAGGTCAGAGGCGGTGTCCGGTCTCCGGGCACCGCCTCTTTCACGCCCGTACAGCAGCAAAGTACAGCAGCCACGTCAGCCATCCAGGCGCTTGCTGAGGCGCTTCAGCGCCTTCCGGGTGGCCTTGGACGAGACCTGGCTGTAGATCTCCATCGTCACGTTGAAGTCCGCGTGCCGCAGGATCTGCATCACGACTCGCGGGTGTACTTCCAGGTCGACCAGGAGCGTGGCGCAGGTCCGCCGTGCGTCGTGCACGGCGATCCGGCGGACGCCCGCCTTCTGAATCCGTGCCTGGAACGAGCGGTTGAAGTTGCGCGGCTCGACGGGCGTGCCGAGCCGGGTCGTGAACACCATTGGCGCCCCTTGCCACTTGGCGCCAGCGGCCTCCCTCTCGGCAGTCTGACGCTCCTTCCGATCTGTCAGCGCGTTGAGGCAGATCTCAGGCAGCGGCAGGGGCGAGTCGGACGCCTCGGTCTTGGTCTCCCGGTGTAGCAGCTCCCCGCTCACCCGTTGCAGTTGCAGTTCGATCACCAGTTCGGCGAGTTTGAGATCCACGTTGTCCCAGATGAGCCCCAGCACCTCCCCGCGCCGAAGCCCAAGAACCAGGATCAGCACGTAGGCCGCGTACAGAGGGTCACCACTGTTACGGGCCGACTCCAAGAAGGCCCGCGCCTCGTCGCTGTTCCATGCCTTACGACGAGCCTTCCGGACCTTCTTGAGCTTGATCGTCTCGGCCGGATTTCGGGAGATCAGCTCCTCGGCTACTGCGCACGACAGGGCGGCCCGGAGCGCCGCGCGAGCATCCCTGATCGACCGGCGGGATAGCTTCGACTCACAGCACCGGCCCGTCGCACAGCACCGACGTTTCCCGGGCGGACGCCGCTCGTCCTTCTTCTGGTCGCAGCACTGGCACGTCTGCGCGAGCTTGTTCGCCCACTCCTGGATCTTTCGCGACGTCAGCCGGTCCAGCCGCACCGTGCCGAGCACCGGCACGATGTAGAGCCGCGAAAACATCTCGTAGTTCGCGTGCGTCGCTGGTGCGAGGTTCGGCTTGACGATCTCCCGAAGCCAGTACGCGATGAAGGCCCCGAGTGTCTGAGACTTCGTCGTGATCGGTCGCTCGCTGGCCTCCTTCTGTAGCTTGATCCACTTCGCGTGTACTTCGTCGCGCGTCTGGCCGTAGACGTACTTGCGCTTCTGCTCGCCGGCCGGCGTGGTGACCCACACGTACGCGGCGTAGGTGCCGTTGCGGTAGGGGAAGATCGAGCCCTCGCCGTTGGCCCGGGCGCGGCTCATACGAGCGCCTCGTCGGCGCGGCGATTGACGTACTCGTCGACCCATTGCGGCAGGACGCGGCGGTGTCGGCCGTCCTTGAGGGAGCGGATCTGTCCGGTTGCGACGAGCATCTTGGTCTTGGTCAGGCCGTAGCCGAGCATGTCGGCGACCTCGGCGACGGTGTGCCATTTCCGATGTATGACGGTGTTCACGGCAGAGCTGCCCTCTCTGTCCCAAGCGGACTGATCGCGTCTCGGGCCGCTTCGCGTCGCTCCCGAGCCCGGGCAGCGGCAGACAGGGCGAGCGCCGCATCCCCACCGGTCAGGTAGCCGATGCCCGTGAACTGCCAGCGCGCGACGACAAGCGTGGTGTCCGCGTTGTCCTGGTCGCCGAGCTGGCGCGCGTGCTCGGCTGCCTGGCGCTGCCGGTAGGCCCGCCGCTCGCCTCGGATCGCGCCGAGGGTGGTGGAGTACCGCCGGCTCTTGGAGGCGAAGTGGCCGCGGAAGCCAGCCATGTGCAGCCAGCGCCGCAGGCCGGCGTAGTCGGGCGAGCCGCCCAGCTCCCAGGCGGTGTGGACGATGGTCTCGATGTGGTCGCTCAGGTTGAGGTAGGGGAGCGTGGCCAGGGTGATGCGCTGGCCGCCGAGGCCGAAGTCTTCGGCGGACTTGGTGGCGTACTTGGCGATGTAGGCCGCTACCCGTTCCGGGGTCAGCTCGGCGGCCGGGTCGCCGTTGATCGCCTGCGTGTCGGTCTGGGTTCCGAACCGAAGCGCGACCGGCCCGCCGGGTAGTTCGACCGTGAGCCGGACAGCTGCGGCGGCTTCCTCGATCGCCGTTGCGAGCGTGGCCGCATCCAGCGGCAGCAGCGGCGCGGCGTAGTCGCCCGGGCCGTCGAGCCGGATCAGCGCGTGGAAATGCACGACGCCGCGGCGCTGGAACTCGGCGACCTTGACGAACGACAGCCGGGCCAGCTGGCGGAAGTCGGCGACCAGGACGCCGGCCCGCCGGGCCAGGACTCGGCGCAGGGTGATCGTGAAGCGGCGCCACAGCTCGGGCGCGTGCCAGTTGAACGCGACGTGCCCGGGGTAGTCGTAGCAGTCGCCGCACAGCGGCCGGCCAAGCCGGGGATCGTCGTCGGTGTGGACGCGGGTGCACCAGGTCGGCCGGCCGTGCTCGCACAGCTGCGGCTTCCCGCGTGGTGGCCGGCAGCGGCCAGTGCTGCCACCGCGCGTTGTCCGGGTGCCGTGGACCGGGCCGAAGCCGGGTGCGGTGAGGGTGGCGAAGACCAGCGGGTGTGCCCGGACCGATTCCGGGACACCTTTGCGGCCGCCGGCGGCGCCGGCGTACAGCAGTTGCCACATGTCGCCGGCGTACTCGCGGGAGCAGGACGGGCAGACCGACGCCCGCCGGTTCCCGCACCGCACAAGCAGCACCCGGTCGGGCTCCCGGTCGGTCGAGTAGACCTCCCGCCGCCGACCGTCCGGGCCGCGCCCGACCACCCGGCCACGTAGCCGGACGGGTCGGGCGCAGTGGCCGCAGCGTTCGACCTGTTCGGCCCACCGGTCGAAGTCCGGTCGCCCGGCCCGCCGAACGATCTGTTCGACGGTGCCGGGCGACAGGGCCGGGCTGGTCATCAGTCCCGGCCGGCCGGGAGGGTGAGCACGGACCGGATCAGCGGGCCGTACATGCGGGCGGCTTCGTGCCAGTGCCGCCAGCACAGGTCGGCTTGTTCGCCGCCGGTGTCGGTGACGGTGACGACCGCGGCGACGTGGCAGCACAGGCAGCGGCCCGGGCCGTAGGGGGACGGCCACCACACCGAGCCCAGGTCGGCCGGGTCCGGCTCGGCACCGGTCATGCCGCACCGTCCGAGCGAAGCTGGGTGGCGATGTCGGCCAGAGCGATGACCTGTGCGTTGGTGAGGATGGCCGCCTTCATGCGCCGGGGGACGCCGCCCTCGGCGATGAGCCAGCCCACACCGCGTGTGGTCGGGTTGATCGCGGCGGCGGTGTAGCCCTGGTTGGCCCAGCCGTGGCCGAGGATCACGTCCGAGGACGCGTCGGTGGAGCAGCGGAACGCCCACCGGTACCCGAACAGGTCCCGCAGCGAAGTGGGCACGATGTCCGCGCTTGGTCGCTGCGTCGCGGCGACGACGATGATCCCGGCCGCGCGTCCCCGGGCCACGAGGTCGCGGAGGAGGCTGACGAATTCCTTCTGTTGCTTGGTATCGCCGACCGTGGTCGAGTAGAAGGCCAGTTCGTCAATGACGACGAGCACGACCGGGATTCCCGAGTCGGGTGTGATCTTGCGGCGCCGCGCGGCGAGCAGGATGGCGTAGCGGATGTCCATCTCGGCTTGCAGCTCCGCTAGTGCGTCGATCGCGTCGCCGATGCTCGGGCCGACGAAGGTGTCGGCGCACTCGCGCCACAGGCCCAGCTCGACCCGCTTGCCGTCGACCAGCACCAGCCGGCAATCCAGTGACAGGGCCGCGTGGGCGACGATCAGGTTCAGCGCGACCGACTTACCCGACCCCGGCTCGCCACCGATCAGCAGGCCCCGCTCGGCCAGCCCGACCCGCACCGGCCGGCCGGTCTCGTCCACGCCCAGATGCACGGCGTCCCAGATGGACAGTCCGGTCGGCTCAGCCACCGTCGGTCTCCGGCCGCACCGGCCGCGCCGCGTGAGCGGCCAACGGCGACGTGACCGAGGTGGCCGCGGCGAGCGGGTCACGGCGGACAACGTCCACGGTCACCAGCGCGGCCCACCGCTCATCCCGGGTGACCCGGACGTCCCGGGCGCAGCACGCCGCGCGGATACCGTCGATCTCGTCGGCGATGTCCTCGGCCGATATCCCGGCCCGGCACCACAGCCACACCCGCTCACCGACCGGTGTCGGGGCAAGCCACACCACCAGCGGCAACCGCCCGGCCCGGGTGGTCAGCCGCAGCGCGACCAGCGCCGTCCGCAGCCGATGTCGGGTCAGCACACACCCGGCCGTGGTCAGCAGCCACCGCCGCGACCGCCGCCACCACACCAACCCGACCGCCACCGCCGACCACGCCAGCACCGTCCACAGTGGACCAACCACCCCCGTGCAGGTCGACCACAGCCGCCACACCAGGTACGCCGCGAACAGCTCGGGCAGGTACCGCAGCACCCACTCGGCCACCGCGACCAGCGCCGGCCGGCTACGCCGGTACACCGGCCGCAGCTCCCGGGCCAACGCCCGGAACTCCCGGCTCACCGGGTGCCCCGCGACACCCACGGCGACCCGTTCGCCGGGACGACCCGATCGGCACGTGCCGCGCGTTCCCGCCGGGCCCGGAGCCGGTCACCCAACGTCTCAGTCCGCACAGTCCAGCCAGCGGCCTGCAACTGCCGCAACTCCTGGGCGCGGCGTCGCCGAAGTACGCTCATCACACGATCTCCCTGCCTGCCGTTTGGGTTAGGTGGGGGGTAGGGCGCCCGGCCGGACGGTTCGCAAGCCAAGCCCCGGCCGGGCGCCGCGAAGGACCTGCTAGCCGATCGCCTCGGCGTAGGCCCGCCACGCCTGCGCGGACTCGTCCCGGGCCACCTCGTAGGCGCCCATCGCCTCTTCCCAGCGGCGAAACGCCGCCCGCTCCGCCGACGCCGCGTCATCACACGCCAACTCGGCCCGGTCATACGCGCGCTGCAACCGGGTCACCGCCACGTCCGACCCGATCGCGGTCACGCCGCCGCACCCGCAGCCGCGCCCTTCGCCGGCGCCAACGCGTCCGCCTTGAACGCGACCCCGGACCGGCCATCCATCGCCCACGGCATGGCGATGAGCCCAGTCACCGCGACCATCTGCCGCTTGCCCACCTTCGGCTCGCCGGCCGTAGTGACCTTGATGACCTCCGCACCCGAGTCATCCATCGCGACGACCTCGGTCACGTACAGCAGCTCACCGGTGCCCCGGTCAGCCTTCTGCCTGCCTTCGCCGTCGTTCTTCGGCTCTGGCGCCTTGGAGACGACGAAGTCGACTCCCTGAGTCTTGATCTCCAGCCGCATGACGGTTTCCCTCTCGCTGTCCTGTGTCCGGCCCGGTGAGGCCGTCTAGGCAATAGAACGGCGAGAAGTCCGGTTACTACTGGTCTGGCGACTAGTCCGCTACTAGTCCACTAGCTAGTCCCGTCTGGCGGACATGTCCTAGTCCCGGGCTAGTCTCGGTGTCGCAAGTTGGCCCGTTTGAGGGGACGACGATGACCGACGCTGACGCCGGACGCATACGGATACGCGAACTGCGCAAGGCCCGCGGCTGGACTCAGCGGGACCTCGCCGACCAGGTCGCGCGCCTCGCCTGGATACGCAAAGAGGAACGCGTCGGGATCACCGGCGACATGGTGGCCAAGTGGGAACGCGGCGAGAAGCGCCCGGTCCGGCTGTACCGCGAACTGCTCTGCCTCGTGTTCGGGGTGTCCGCCGACGAGCTCGGTCTCGGCCAGGGGAACCCGGCCGACGCTGAGGGTGCGGTCACCGCGTCGTCCACTATGGACAGTTCAGTGCTCGCCTTGATGGATGGCGCTACCGCCGTGCTCGAACAGCTCGGCGAAGCCGGCGCGATCCTGCAACCGAGGATGTTCGAAACGTGGAAGGACGAACTCATGCAGCGCCGCGCGCTACTCAAACTGATCGGGCTGACGCCGGCCGCCACCGCGCTCCCGTTCGCCCCCACCGGCCGGCCCAGCCGCGCCGGCACGCCCACCCCGGAGACGGTCGGCGACCTGGAGCAGCTCGCCACCCACTACCAGAGCCTCTACCACACCACCGCCCCGGCAGCGCTCATGACGCCAGTCATCGCGCACCTGGACACCGTCGCTGACCTACTGCGCCAGGGCCCAGCGCCGGCCGAACGCCGCCGGCTGCTGGTCAACCGCTCCCGGGTCGGCACACTCGCCGGCCGGCTGGCGTTCTTCGACCTGCAAGACCCGATGACCGCCCGCGGCTACTACAACGTCGCCCTCGAATCGGCCCGCGAAGGTGGCGACCACCTCCAGGCCGCCGCCGCACTCGGGCACGTCGCGTTCATCCCCGCCGCCGAACACGGCCTGTCCGCCGCCCTGGACTACCTCCGCGGCGCCGCCCACCACGTCACCAAGCAGCCACACGGCCCGCTCGGCTCCTGGCTGGCCGCCGTCGAGTCCGAGATCCAGACCAACGCCGGCACGCCGGTCGCCGCCCTCGCCGCGGTCGACCGGGCTCGCGACGCTCTCGACCGTCCGGGGCTATCACCGGCGCTGCCGTGGTTCGACTACTACGACGCCACCCGGCTGGCCGGGTTCGCCGGCTACGCGACTCTGCGCGCCGGCCGCCTGGACGAGGCCCGCGCCACCCTGACCGACGCTCTCGCGCAGCTGCCGCGCACTGCCATCAAGCAGCGCGCCGTGTTCCTGGCCGACCTCGCCGCGGTCGAACTGTCCGGCGGCGACCTGGACCACGCCTGCACTCTCGCCGGCAACGCCGCCGACCAGCTGCACCGCGCCGGATACGCCACCGGCGCCGGCCGCCTACGCGAGTTCCGCGCGTCCGTCGACCAATGGAAAACTACCGTCCCCGTCCGCACCCTGGACGAACAGCTCGCGACCCTCGCCTGAGCCCGTACGGAAGGAACAGTCCCGTGCCCATCCGCGCCGTCTGGTTCGACGTCGGAGAAGTCCTCGTAGACGAGACCCGCGAATACGGCACCTGGGCCGACTGGCTCGGCGTCCCCCGCCACACCTTCTCCGCCGTCTTCGGCGCAGTCATCGCCCGCGGCGAGGACTACCGCACCGTCTTCCAACACTTCCGCCCCGGCTTCGACCTCGCCACCGAACGACAAAAGCGCATCGACGCCGGCTGCGGCGAATACATCACCGAAGACGACCTCTACCCCGACGCCCGCCCCTGCCTCCAACAACTCACCGACGCCGGCTACTACGTCGGCATCGCCGGCAACCAAACCGCCCGCATCGGCGAATACCTCCGCAACCTCAACCTCCCCTGCGACACCCTCGCCACCTCCGACGACTGGGGCGTCACCAAACCCAACCCCGCCTTCTTCCACAAACTCATCGAAGTCAGCGGCCACGCCCCCCACGAAATCGCCTACGTGGGAGATCGCCTCGACAACGACATTCGACCCGCACATTCTGTCGGCCTCAGTACGCATTGGGTCAGACGCGGCCCGTGGGGAGTAGTCTTGCCCCAGAGCGAAGGCCGTGCTCTCAGCGGATTGGGCGATCTAATGGTGGGCTTGGCGGCGGACGTCACGTACTAGCGGCCGTGGCAACCTTCATAGTCTCGGAGGCATGCGTTCCGCGGCGGCGCGTATCCGGGGTGCGCTGGCTATTCTCAGCGATCATTGATCAATAGCCGGGCAATGCTCTGCGCCTCGTCCCCCGCGCGATTCGCATCTTCGTGCCGGCCCAGCTCACCGAGCTGTAGCGACAGGTTGTTCAGTGACATGGCCAGGTTGGGCAGGAACGCGTCGGGTCGGGCCTTGGCCAGCCGCCGCCGGATCGCGACGGCCTCCTCGATCGCGGCCAAGCCCTCCTCCTGCCGGCCCAGCTCACCGAGCCGGAGCGACAGGTTGTTCAGTGACGTGGCCAGGTTGGGCAGGAACGCGTCGGGTCGGTCCTTGGCCAGCCGCCGCCGGATCGCGACGGCCTCCTCGATCGCGGCCAGGCCCTCCTCCTGCCGGCCCAGCTCGCCCAGGTCCGCCGACAGGTTGTTCAGTGACGTGGCCAGGTTGGGCAGGAACGCGTCGGGTCGGTCCTTGGCCAGCCGCCGGTAGACGGTCACAGCCTCCTCGATCGCGGCCAAGCCCTCCCCGTGCCGGCACGGCTCACCGAGCCGGAGCGACAGGTTGTTCAGTGACGTGGCCAGGTCGGGCAGGAACGCGTCGGGTCGGTCCTTGGCCAGCCGCCGGTAGACGGTCACAGCCTCCTCGATCGCGGCCAGGCCCTCCTCGCGCCGGCCCAGCTCGCCCAGGTCCACCGACAGGTTGTTCAGTGACATGGCCAGGTCGGGCAGGAACGCGTCGGGTCGGGCCTTGGCCAGCCGCCGCCGGATCGCAACGGCCTCCTCAATCGCGGCCAAGCCTTCCTCGCGTCGGCCCAGCTCACCCAGCCGGAGCGACAGGTTGTTCAGTGACATGGCCAGGTCGGGCAGGAGCGCATCGGGTCGGTCCTTGGCCAGCCGCCGGTAGACGGTCACACCCGACTTGGGCCAAGGTTCGGTGATTCGGGGGCTGGCGCGTCTGTGACCTGCGGGTTCGCCCTGGCGGGCACGCACTAAGTGGGTGGTTCTAGGCTGCCGGGTTGTGGCGTATGTCCGGACGGTGCGGACGGCGTCGGGGGCGCGGGCGGTGCAGATCGTGCATTCGCAGCGTCGGGGGTCGCGCGACATCGAGCACATCGGCTCGGCGCACACCGACGCGGACCTGGAGCTACTCAAGGCGGTTGCCGCCCAGCGGCTGGCCGCCGGGCAGGGCGAGCTGGACCTGCGGATGCCGGGCGGCCCGGCCAACGGTGGGGCGGCGCTGCCGATCACGTCCTCGCGGATGGGGCACCTGCTTGACGCGCTGGCCTGCGGCTACGACGCGCTCGGGTTCGCCGCGGCGACCGGGCGCGATGAGGTGTTCCGGGCGCTGGTGCTGGCGCGGATCATCGAGCCGACTTCCAAGCTGGACTCCCTGCGGGTGCTGGAAGAAGCCGGCATGGACCCGCCGTCCTACCGGACGGTCAAACGCCGGCTACGCCTCTACGCCGGCGCCGACGGCGACACCGCCGAGGCCAGCGAGGCGGCGCCTGTCGATGCTGCTGGTGGCCGGTGGCGGGCACGGCTGGCCCGTGCCTGCGCCGATCACGTCCGGCTCGGCCCGGCGACGCTGCTGCTCTACGACGTGACCACGCTCTACTTCGAGACCGACACCGGCGACGGGTTCCGCGAGCCGGGGTTCAGCAAGGAACGGCGGCTGGAGCCACAGGTCACCGTCGGCCTGCTCACCGACGCCGCCGGGTTCCCGCTGATGGTGCACGCGTTCGAAGGCAACAAGGCCGAGACCACCACCATGCTCCCGGTCCTGACCGCGTTTCTGGCCGAACACGACCTGGCGCAGGTGACCGTCGTCGCGGATGCCGGCATGGTGTCGGAGGCGAACAAGCGTGGCATCGAGGCGGCCGGGCTGTCGTTCATCCTCGGCGCTCGCCTGCCCGACATCCCCTATGTCGTCGGCCAGTGGCGCAAGGCCCATCCCGGCGAGCAGATCGGTGACGGGCAGGTGTTCGTCCAGCCCTGGCCCGCCGGCCCGGCCGACAAGCGGCGCGACCACACCTTCATCTACTCCTACCGCGCCGACCGGGCCCGCCGCACCCTGCGCGGGATCGACCAGCAGGTCACCAAAGCTGAAAACGCCGTCGCCGGCAAGACCCCGGTCAAGCGGAACCGCTACGTACGCCTGACCGGCGCCACCAAGACCGTCGACCGGGCACTGGAGACCAAGAACCGCGCCCTGGCCGGGATCAAGGGCTACGTCACCAACCTGCCCAACCCCGACCCCCAGCAGGTCATCGCCGCCTACAGCCGCCTGCTCAACGTCGAGCACAGCTTCCGGATGAGCAAGACCGACCTCGCCGCCCGACCCATCTACCACCACACCCGCGAGTCCATCGAGGCCCACCTGACCATCGTGTTCGCCGCCCTCGCCCTCAGCCGCTGGATCGAGAACACCACCGGCTGGTCGACCCGCAAGTTCGTCACCACCACCCGCCGCTACCGCACCATCACCATCCAAGCTGGCGACCACACCATCACAGCCGCCGACCCCCTCCCCACCGAGCTTCAAGCCGCACTCGACGCCATCCACGGCACGCACTAAATGGCCCAAGTCGGGTCACAGCCTCCTCGATCGCGGCCAGGCCCTCCTCGCGCCGGCCCAGCTCGCCCAGGTCCACCGACAGGTTGTTCAGTGACATGGCCAGGTCGGGCAGGAACGCGTCGGGTCGGGCCTTGGCCAGCCGCCGCCGGATCGCAACGGCCTCCTCAATCGCGGCCAAGCCTTCCTCGCGTCGGCCCAGCTCACCCAGCCGGAGCGACAGGTTGTTCAGTGACATGGCCAGGTCGGGCAGGAGCGCATCGGGTCGGGCCTTGGCCAGCCGCCGGTAGACGGTCACAGCCTCCTCAATGGCGGCCAAGCCCTCCTCCTGCCGGCCCAGCTCACCCAGCCGCAGCGACAGGTTGTTCAGCGACGTGGCCAGGTCGGGCAGGAACGCATCGGGTCGGTCCTTGGCCAGCCGCCGGTAGACGGTCACAGCCTCCTCAATGGCGGCCAAGCCCTCCTCCTGCCGGCCCAGCTCACCCAGCCGCAGCGACAGATTGTTCAGCGACAGGGCCAGGTCGGGCAGGAACGCATCGGGTCGGTCCTTGGCCAGCCGCCGGTAGACGGTCACAGCCTCCTCAATCGCGGCCAAGCCCTCCTCCCACCGGCCCAGCCCACCCAGCCGCAGCGACAGGTTGTTCAGTGACATGGCCAGGTTGGGCAGGAACGCGTCGGGTCGGTCCTTGGCCAGCCGCCGCCGGATCGCGACGGCCTCCTCAATCGCGGCCAAGCCCTCCTCGCGTCCGCCCAGCTCGCCTAGGTGCACCGACAGGTTGTTCAGCGACAGGGCCAGGCCGGGCAGGAACACGTCGGGTCGGTCCCTGGCCAGCCGCCGGTAGACGGTCACAGCCTCCTCAATCGCGGCCAAGCCCTCCTCCCACCGGCCCAGCCCACCCAGCCGTACTGACAGGTTGTTCAGTGACGTGGCCAGGTCGGGTAGGAAAGCGTCGGAGTGGCCGGCGTCGGCCGTCGCCGTCGCATCCCGTAGGTGGTCGACGATGGCAGCGGAGATGGCTGCCGCGACCGCGGCGAGGCTAAGGCTATGTTCGGGCAGTTGCTGATCGAGTAGTCGAGCATCTTCCAATGTGGACGGTGGATGGGCGACGAGTGCTGACTCGATCGCACTCACGAGCGGGAAGGGGTCGGCCAGGGTCGGCGCGACTCGTACCGCGCTCTGCACTAGCGCGGGGTTGCCGGTGATCAGGTTGGACAGGTGTTGGGCCAGCTCGGCATAACGTGGTGTTGCACGGCCGAGGACGGTGAGCGCCTGATCGATCTGCCACTCGGCGAGGTCCTCGCCTGAACTGGCCAGGTCGAGCAACCCAGAGCCAAGTTCCGGCCGCCGAAGCACTGTGGCTGTGGCGTGGTCTTCCCCGAGCCGATCGGGCCGCAGGCGATAGAGCCAGCCCTCGGAAGGGTCCAGAGAACTCGCCCAGCGGGCGTACCGGTCGACCACGTCGGGCGACTGGCCGTGGAAGGTCGGCAGGGACGCCAGCACCCCGGCAGCGCTCGCCGCATGGGGCAGCGGGCCGACGAGGGTACCGGCGGCGACGACTTGGTCAAGGCGCTCGGGGTGGGGCTCGGGCAGTCGGAGTGCAGCGGCGCTCGCCGCCCAGAATCGTTCTTCGTGTGCGAGGACCCGGGCGACCGGTCCCTTTCCCCCGGCGACCGGAGCGGAGGCGGCGCGGTCAAGGAGAGCGGCCAGTGACGCCGAGTGGATCTCCAACACCCGGGCGTACCGGTCGGTCGCGAGGTCCGCTGGAGTGGCGACCACAGCCGGGTCTTCGCCCCGGTACGCGGCGAAGGCCGCGACCGCCCGATCGAACTCCTCGGCTCGATCGGTCGTGCCCGTCGTCAGCTCTGACAGCGGCAGCGTGCTGTCGACGTCCAGCCAGCTGGCCAGTTCCTCATCGACATCACGGCGTAGCTCGGCGAGCCAGTCTCCGGCCGAGCGGGCCAGCAGCAACAGCCGGCCCGGCACACCGGCCGCCGCCCGCAAACGGAGAAGACCGGCCAGTTGCCGGATCAACGCCGGCTGGGTCTCGGCGTAGTCGACCGCGAGCAGCAGTGGCGCAGTACACCCAGCCACCCGATCGGCGAGACCAGCATCCAGTTCCGCGTCGGCGCCATCGCCAGCGAGCACCGACCGCCCAGCCGTCTGCCGGGTGCGGAGGACGCCAGCCACCCACTGCGGCGTCATCTGCGCGCAGACATGCGCCGCCAGACGGGTCTTGCCCTGCCCGGCCGGCCCGGTGACGAGCCGCAAACCGAACCGCGCCGCCCCTGCACACCAGTCGGCCAACGCAGTGACCTCGGCGGAGCGACCAGCGAAGCCGACCAGTTCGTACTCCGGCCGCAGCATCGTGCTTGGTGGCAACCCCGCATGCCAACCCACGTGGGGGACAAACAGCTCCGCGGCGAGCCCCGCCCAGTCCTCCGCCACCCGCCGCCACCGGTCGTCAGACGCATGATGCGCGTCATGCGCGGCTGCGACCTTCGGCCAGCGGCGCCGGATCAACTCCGCCGGCACCGCCCACCCACCTGCCGGTAGCACTGTGTGATGGCTGGTACGGACCGTGCCGATCACACCGCCCGTCGCGTGGCTGACGACAGGTCCACCGCTCATCCCCGCCACGATCGCAGCGCCACCCACCTTCATCAGCCGCACGCCTTCGACCGGAGTTGCCTTCTGCCCGCCGTACTCCAGGACCGCAGTCTCAGCGCTCACCCCGCCGAAAGACTCAGCCATACCGCACAGCTCAAGCCGCTCACCGACATTCGGCCATCGTGCGTCCAACCGCACACACGGCACCGCCGCCAACGCCGCATCCAGCTCGACCAGCGCCAGGTCCGGAGCATTGTGCAGCGCACCAGACGCGCTGGCGGCTACCGCTGGCCACGCGTCCCGCACGACACCAGTAACCGCGACGCCGTCCGTCCCGGTCACCCGAACCCGTACGCCCGCGTCGCCGACCACGTGTGCACAGGTCACCACCCAGCCTGGCGCGACCTGAAACCCTGCACCCGTCGACGATCCCGGCACATCGACCCGGACCGTCGCCGCCACCAACAGCTCATCCAGCTGGCGCGCGGCAATCTCAGCCATCACCGCTACCGCGGTCCCGCTCCCAGCACGCCGTGATCTTTAGGTGAGCGGCGCCGCCGGCCTCGCCGAGCACACTGAGCACAACTCCCGTCTTCGCGTTTATCTCCAGACCGAACTCAACTTCCATCCGGTCCGGCCGATGCCGCTCAAGGGCCAGTCGCACCGACTCCACCACGCCCTGCACCGTCTCTACGAAGCCGGGAACCTGCACCAGTTGCGCCACCGCTCCACCGAGACTGACATCTGTCGAGCCCGGAACATCCAGCTCGCCCGAGCCGCCGACACCGCCCCGCATTACCGGCCGCACCCACACCTGCTCACCACTCGGCAGGACTACCCGCTCAACATCAGCCACGACGCCCCCCGCATGACCAGCCATCTCGTGTCAACAGTGACTGTCCCACATCCGTCCGGCCCGCTTCGTCGATCGCCGCGCGGCAGGAGCCGTGAATTGCGCAGATGGCTCGTTGTCGCCGAGTCCATATTGAGTTCCCTACTGTTTCTTGGTAGGGCGCCGCGTCATGAACCAGGGCTCCGAGGAGGCGTGGTCGTCGAGGGGATAGGACTCGGGCTGGACGGCGGGGTCGTTGCTTGTGGACCTCTCGGCCGCGTCGTGACCGTGGTCGTAGGATTCGTGGCGTTCACGCTTCCTGCGTGGGCCGCCCCGCTGTTGGTTCGAAGTTGCGCCGCCTGTTTTTCAAGAACCTGTATTCTTGCCTGAAGTTGGCTGATCAGACCAGTCATTCGTCCACCTTTGGTCCGAAGTGCATCGATCTGCTTTCGCAGCCCGGTCGCTTCGGCTTGCAGGGCGCGCATCTTTGCCTCCTGTGCCCCATTCTCGGTCGAGTGACGCACTTGGACCGAATGGACGCGGAGGAATTCCGCAGTTGAAGCCGATGCTGAGAAAACCACAAGAGCGAGTAGAAACACGCCGTCGAGACGACCGTTTCTTCGCGCCTCAATTCCCCGCCATAGAAGAAAGGATAGCGATAGGATACTGGTGGCAAGCGTTGCGCGTATCGCTAGCGAATACGTTCCAGTCAAGATGTAAGCCAGCACTGCAATCACGGCACCAAACAGCGTGAGAATTGTATTGATCGCCGGCCAATGCCGCCATTCGCCGACGACTCCGCTCGATTTCTTGCCTCCGGGTGCTTCTGGACTCAGACTCGTAGCAGCTTTCGACCGCTCTCGTTCGGTATCTTGGCTGCCGTCCGCACCATTGGTGGGCACGGCCGGAGAATGATTTGGCCCGTCCTTGACCGTCGCTATCGGGGTCGGCTTGTCGACGTCAGCCTCCGCAGCACGGATCGTGTCGCCTTGCCCAGGATCCTGCATCGCTCTCTTCCGAACCTTCCGAATGTCCCCGAATGACCTGGTGAACCTTACCGCGCCGCTTGAGGCAGGTACGGCCCAGGCCCCGTCTCGCCTGGTGAGGACTTTCTCTTCTTGGTCGAGTGCCGGCCCTGCGGGCCGGCCCGCCCGGCCGGTCGCGGCCGCTGCGCGCGGCGCTGGCGCGCCGTGCTCGGACCGCACCGGCCGGCGGGCAAGAGCCCACGGGCCGGACGGACCAGAAGCAGCCGTCCCCTGAGGGACGTTGCCGGGCGCCGGAGGCGGCGTCCTTCTCGCCCGAGAGTGGTTCCAGTCGGACGGAGGCTTGTCAAGGCGGGAAAGCGTGCCTTGACAAGCCTCCGTCCGACCGAAGATCCGCAGTGGCGAGAACGACGCCGCGGAGTGACGCCGCTTGAAGGCGATACCCGCGCCCGGCTCGCTTGGAGGACGACGATGAGCACCAGGACCAGGACCACGCGGCAATGCGACGGGCAGCTGTGGCTGACGTTCGAATGGCCCAAGCCGACTGACCGGGTGCCGGTCTGCTGCGTGGATTGCGCGTGGCGAGGGCGCCGGGTCCGGCGGGGCGCGGCGGCCCGGCCGTGCCCGCGGTGCGCCGGACGGGTCCGGCCGGGCGTGCGGCGCAGCCAGGGATCACGCGCAGCCGATGGGCGGGTGCGTGCCGGTCTACGGGTCCTGCCGGGCGGGGCAGTCGGTCAGCGGACGTCGCTGCGGGATGACCAGGCGTCGGCGGCGACGCGGATCAGCACGAGGTAGGGGTCGCGCTCGTCGTCGTCGCGGCGCAGCTGCGCGACAGCGAGCCGCAGGTGCGCGGCGACCGCTGGCGGCGCGGGCCGGGTTCTGGTGACCGCGCGCAGCCAGGCCAGGGCCGCGGCGTGCGCGTGTATCACCTCGACCGCGCGGACGGCGGCTTGGTCGGGTGTGCCGCGCAGGGCCTCGATCAGGGCGTGCGCCCGGGCGTGGTCGCTGCTGGCCATTCGCGCGCTTCCCAACGGATCGGAGCTTCAGGTTCGGTAGCGGACCTTTGGGTGATCGGCCGGCCGCCGCGTCACCCCGGGGGCAGAGGGATGACGCGGCGGCCGGTCGTGTTCGAACCGGGGGCCGGGCAGCGGGTCAGGTGTCCAGCGGCTGGCCCTGGTCGTCGTAGCCGGACCGGCCAGCCATCAGTGCGGCGCGGAACGCGGCGAACTCCTCGTCGTCCAGTCCCGGGCCACGTAGGTCGTCCAGCGAGGTGACCGGCGGCACCTTGAGCGGGTGCAGTTCGATCACGATGGTTGCCGGCAGCCTGGTCCCGTCCGGCGTCCGAACCCACACCACCGACTCCGGCCCGCCGGTCGCGGCCGGTTCACTGTCGCATGTAGACATTTGCTGTCTCCTCTGTGTTAGGCGGTTTGCTGCGCCGGCCGCTCATCGACGGCGCCGGCCTGTTCGTCTGGCAGTAGCTGGTGAATGCGCACGCCCAGCGCCCAGGCCAGCGCGCGCAGCCGGACCACGTCGACGCCGTGCGCGCCGCGCTCGACCGAACTGACGAAGTTGCGCGACATCCCAGACCGCCGGGCCAGCTGCTCCTGCGACAACTCCCGGTCGATGCGGGTCAGCTTGATCCGCTTGCCCATCGCCCGCAGGAACACCTGATCCTGCGCCCGCGAGAACGGCCCCGACTCCCGCGCCGCAGCCGCTCCAGCCTCATCCACACCCGGGACCGGACCGAGCCGGCCCGACCGGACCTCATCCCCGAACCGGCTCACGATCTCGCCTCCCGCCACTCGCTCAACAGCGAGCCGACCGGCACGCCCAGCGCCGCCGCCAAGCGCCGCACCATCCGCACCGACGGACGCGGCTTCCCCCGCTCGATGCCGCTCACCCACCCCGGGCCAGTGCCCACCGCAGCGGCCAACTCAGCCTGCGACAGCCCGCGCGCCAGCCGGGCCTCACGCACGTGCCGGCCCACCACCCGGTCGTACTCCTCGTCGCTGACCTCGAGCGTCGGAACCTCTAGCCGCCGCTCCCGAGCCGCGCGATCGAGCCACGTCAGCACCATCCGCGCGTCCGACCGCCGGACCGCGATGTGATCACCGTCGCTGGACCACGCCTCCGCCGCCACCCGACTCACGCAGTCCACCGCCGCCCGATCCAGACCCATCGGCTCGTAGAACGCCAACAGCTCCCGCAACCCCTCATCCTCGACACCCGCCACCAACCTCACGACACCTCACCCCGCTCCGGCTCGCCCGGGGACAGCAGCGCGACGTACGCCTGATTCGTGGTCACGTCCGTCTCGCACGCCGCGGCCAGCAGCGCGTACGCCCACTCGTCGCCGGACTCCTCGCCCAGCCAGCGAGCCGCCGCATCGACCACGGCCGCCCGCTGCACCGCAGACAACCGCGACTCCCGGTCGGCGAGCACGGCCAGCGCCGCCAGCCGCTGCGGTGCGGTCACCCCGCCGAACTCCCGAGCCACACACCGCAGCGCGCCCGCTTCACCGAGTGCAGCCGCGCCGGCCTCCAGTGCCCGCGACAACGCCCGGTCGCCGGACGCCCAGCCTCGCGGCGGAGCCACGCCCAACGCCCGCGACCAGTCATCCAGCAGATGCGCCAGCGCGTGCGCCCGCGCCACCGGCAGCCGCAACACCAGTTCGCCCGCGGCCGGGTCGGCGCCGGCGGATTCGATCACCTCACCGCCGTCCAACACGATCCGGAAGGGCCGCACGGCGTGCTCGGTAGGGTCCTCCATACGGTTCCGCCCTCTCATCAGGGTGGGGCCCAGGTCCCGGCCGGTGTTCGAGCACCGACCGGGGCCGCCCAACTCATGTCGCTACGCGACCTATCCGACCGCAGCGATCGGGCCGGGCGTACATCCACGCGCTAGTCCACTCCGGCGCCACCCCGACCGAGCGGCTAGGCCACCAGCTATGCCGGCCGCTCGCGGGCACGGTTGCTGTACAGCAGCGAAGTACAGCAACCGCACCGGCCAAGCCCGCCTATCGCCGACCCCGGCCGACCGGCTGACCTCGGCGTCGACCTCTGCCGGCTGGTCTGCGCGCAGTTCGCATCGAGGGGGTCAGGGGTTCGAATCCCCTCAGCTCCACCCCGAAGGGCCAGGTCAGCGGCCTGCGGAAGCTTCCGTAGGCCGGCCTGATGATCGTTTGGCAGCAGGATGGCAGCAGGACAGGGCGGCAGCTGCCGCCACTGAACCTCAGCGACCAGGTCCCGTCGGCAGGGTCCGGCGCTTGCTCGGTCGGTTGCTTGAACGTCTACAGAGCGGGTCATGGGGCGCCGTCGGCGTTGCCGAGGAGTTGGATCAGGTCGGCGGTGGGTACGCGGTAGCGGCGGCCGACCCGAAGGACCCGACACGGAACTCGTCGGCCTTGGCTAGTTGGTAGGCGAGCGTCCGGCCGATCCCCAGGATGCCGGCTGCCGTCTCCACGTCGATGGTGGGCGGCAGTGTTCGTAGGTCGGCCAGTCGGACGGTGCCGTCCGAGTGCGTCGGGTTGGCGGTCATCGTCATCCTTCTGAACCGACGCACCGGAGGTCCGCGCGACTTGTGGTCGTCGGTCTTGTGACCGTCGGCCCGCCGGCCGAACTCACGTTGCGGCGGTGCCTCTTCGTTGGTCTGGCTGGGGGCGTCGGCGACCGGGGTGCTGCCGAACCTGGTGCGCCGGTCAACGCTGCTTCGCAAGACCATGACTGGCGCAGGCGTGAAGTGAAGCGTCCCGGTTTTCATGCCGGCTTCTTGTTGGCGGTGTCGTGGTGGCGCGGGGGTGGTCGGTGCGAAGCCAGGTCAGCCGGCTGCCGTCGGCGTCGGCGCGCAAACGGGTGCTGGCGTCACTGAGATGCTGGAGTACCCAGGCGGCCTGGTCGCGCTGCTGTCGGGAAAGTGGCGCCTGCCATTCGGCGAGCCGGCCGGCGAGGCGAGCGACCGTACGTCGCAGGGCGAACGGTCAACTGTCGCCGGGCAGTTGCCGCCAGTTCGTCTCGGCTGCGTCGTCGTCGATCTCGGACCGAAACGCCAGGATGGCCAGGTAGACGACACCGACGATGGTGACGGTGGCGGTCCACAGCCAGGGACTGTCCGATTCGATGAGGATGGCGTCCCACATTCCGAGCCAGGCGAGGCCGAGGGGTAGACCGAGCCGGGAGTTGTACCTGCCCGCCGGTATTGGATGTGTAGCCCGCTCCAAGACCAATACTCGTCGGCGGGCCAGGGCCGGGAACGCGTTGTCGAGCAGCCATACAGCCATGCGAGTACCGACCATATCGCCAACTGTCCCGCCGCATTGTCAGACAGCCACGGCAGTATCGAGATCAGCAGCGCGGTTGCGGCGATCAGGTGTCAACGTTCCGGCCGGCGAATCGACGTGGACGGCGGTGGTGGAGTCCAGGGTGAGACGTGCTGCTCGATCTCGGCGATGAGCCGGTTCAGGTCCGGGTGCCAGCGGCCCTGCGCGATCTGCATCAGTTGTCGCATCGGCATCTCCCGGATCGACAGGGGCAATTCCTCTCGGCCAGGCAGCGTCGCTTTGGCCAGCAAGACCGGTACGACCGTCCTACCGTGTCCAGAGCAAGGGCGATCTCCTTTTGGGCCTAGTCATCCTCCAGCGTGATCCGCGGCCTGCCGTCGGTGTTGGCATCGGTCGACCAACCGGGATGAACGATCACGAGGAACACGTCACATCCGGCGGCCATGCAATTTCTGCGTTTATTCTAGCTCCTGCAAAGCTCTAGAACTGATGCGGTTCCCCGGGGACGGCTCTGTATTCCGGACGGCCGCCTGTCATTGAATTACTACAGCGGGCCGCGGACTCCCTGATCCCATGAGGTCGGCGCCAGTCGTGGTTCTGCGGCGACCCGGTCAAGGAGGCAGATGCCGGGATTGCAGTCCGCCACGACTACGCGCCGACCAATGTCGCCGGTCTCGATCAGGATGAAGGCCGTGGCCGGCAGCGCCTGAATGGCCGTCGGCTCGACCATGAACTCGTACACCCGCGACCGTGTCTCGCCCGTCACTGTCGACTCCACCTGCGACCAACTCGCCGTCTTCTGCCAGCTTCGGGTTTGGGACTCGGCCAGCGACCGCGATCGGCTCGAGCTTCCCGTACCGGGACCGTGACCGCGGTTAGTGCCCTTGGTCGCCGTGGTCCCTATGGCGTCGCCCGTGCTGGTTGACGAGCCGCTGGTGCTTGTCCGTCCGATCTGCGCGGTCAGTTCGCTGAGCACGAACCGGTGCCCTCGTCCGATGAACTCCGCTGCTGCGGCCGCGTCCTGGGCGTTGCCCAGTCGCATCAGGACCGCCACCGAGTCCGAGCTGCCCAGGTGCTCCCGCAGTTCGTTGTGCAGTCGCTCCATCAGTAGCACGAGTCCCGACTTGGGCCATTTAGTGCGTGCCGTGGATGGCGTCGAGTGCGGCTTGAAGCTCGGTGGGGAGGGGGTCGGCGGCTGTGATGGTGTGGTCGCCAGCTTGGATGGTGATGGTGCGGTAGCGGCGGGTGGTGGTGACGAACTTGCGGGTCGACCAGCCGGTGGTGTTCTCGATCCAGCGGCTGAGGGCGAGGGCGGCGAACACGATGGTCAGGTGGGCCTCGATGGACTCGCGGGTGTGGTGGTAGATGGGTCGGGCGGCGAGGTCGGTCTTGCTCATCCGGAAGCTGTGCTCGACGTTGAGCAGGCGGCTGTAGGCGGCGATGACCTGCTGGGGGTCGGGGTTGGGCAGGTTGGTGACGTAGCCCTTGATCCCGGCCAGGGCGCGGTTCTTGGTCTCCAGTGCCCGGTCGACGGTCTTGGTGGCGCCGGTCAGGCGTACGTAGCGGTTCCGCTTGACCGGGGTCTTGCCGGCGACGGCGTTTTCAGCTTTGGTGACCTGCTGGTCGATCCCGCGCAGGGTGCGGCGGGCCCGGTCGGCGCGGTAGGAGTAGATGAAGGTGTGGTCGCGCCGCTTGTCGGCCGGGCCGGCGGGCCAGGGCTGGACGAACACCTGCCCGTCACCGATCTGCTCGCCGGGATGGGCCTTGCGCCACTGGCCGACGACATAGGGGATGTCGGGCAGGCGAGCGCCGAGGATGAACGACAGCCCGGCCGCCTCGATGCCACGCTTGTTCGCCTCCGACACCATGCCGGCATCCGCGACGACGGTCACCTGCGCCAGGTCGTGTTCGGCCAGAAACGCGGTCAGGACCGGGAGCATGGTGGTGGTCTCGGCCTTGTTGCCTTCGAACGCGTGCACCATCAGCGGGAACCCGGCGGCGTCGGTGAGCAGGCCGACGGTGACCTGTGGCTCCAGCCGCCGTTCCTTGCTGAACCCCGGCTCGCGGAACCCGTCGCCGGTGTCGGTCTCGAAGTAGAGCGTGGTCACGTCGTAGAGCAGCAGCGTCGCCGGGCCGAGCCGGACGTGATCGGCGCAGGCACGGGCCAGCCGTGCCCGCCACCGGCCACCAGCAGCATCGACAGGCGCCGCCTCGCTGGCCTCGGCGGTGTCGCCGTCGGCGCCGGCGTAGAGGCGTAGCCGGCGTTTGACCGTCCGGTAGGACGGCGGGTCCATGCCGGCTTCTTCCAGCACCCGCAGGGAGTCCAGCTTGGAAGTCGGCTCGATGATCCGCGCCAGCACCAGCGCCCGGAACACCTCATCGCGCCCGGTCGCCGCGGCGAACCCGAGCGCGTCGTAGCCGCAGGCCAGCGCGTCAAGCAGGTGCCCCATCCGCGAGGACGTGATCGGCAGCGCCGCCCCACCGTTGGCCGGGCCGCCCGGCATCCGCAGGTCCAGCTCGCCCTGCCCGGCGGCCAGCCGCTGGGCGGCAACCGCCTTGAGTAGCTCCAGGTCCGCGTCGGTGTGCGCCGAGCCGATGTGCTCGATGTCGCGCGACCCCCGACGCTGCGAATGCACGATCTGCACCGCCCGCGCCCCCGACGCCGTCCGCACCGTCCGGACATACGCCACAACCCGGCAGCCTAGAACCACCCACTTAGTGCGTGCCCGCCAGGGCGAACCCGCAGGTCACAGACGCGCCAGCCCCCGAATCACCGAACCTTGGCCCAAGTCGGGTTAGTGCCCTTGGTCGCCGTGGTCCCTATGGCGTCGCCCGTGCTGGTTGACGAGCCGCTGGTGCTTGTCCGTCCGATCTGCGCGGTCAGTTCGCTGAGCACGAACCGGTGCCCTCGTCCGATGAACTCCGCTGCTGCGGCCGCGTCCTGGGCGTTGCCCAGTCGCATCAGGACCGCCACCGAGTCCGAGCTGCCCAGGTGCTCCCGCAGTTCGTTGTGCAGTCGCTCCATCAGTAGCACGAGTCGCACACCTACGCGCCGGGCCTGGCGTGCTACCGCCTCGAGATTCTCTCGACCCAGAAGATCCGCTCCGGCAATCACGAGGACATCGCCAGCACCATCCGCCTCGCGTAGTCGCAGTTCGTGCAGCGCGCGGGCGAAGACGACCCGGTCGAGCACGTCCTTGCGCCGAAGGTTGGAGGTGGACGTCGAGATGACCGCCAGCCCGTTACGGGGCCATAAGCCGTGCTCCAACCCGACCTGCTGCTCCGCCTCACTTGCGGACTCTTCAATCTCCGCAAGCAGGCCCACCATTACAGCCAAAAGCTGCAATTCCTGCTGCACTTGATCTCGTCGCCCACCAACACTGTCCACGCAAGACGTCAACCGGGCCAGCTCGTCCTCGCTCAGGAAACCCGAGCCGCCGGAGTCATACGCGTGCCGCAGGACGTTCAACCCGGCGGCGAGCCGGCTTGCCGTCACCGGACTGTCCAGCCGCCCTGCAACCGTGCGCAGCAGCTCGGCATCCAACGCCCGGATATCGACCTGTGCCGGTCCCGGCCGCATTGAACCGAGTGCCTCGGTCAGCACCTCCGCCAACTCCTCGGCCGGCAAGTCCCTAAGCAAGTCCAGCCGAGCCTGGTCCTTCGGAAACTCCAGGTCAACGACCGGTACACCCCAGGAATCGGCCAGCCGTGCCAAGCTGACGGCGACCTGCGCCTCGGACAGATCCAGCACCAGCACGTTCCGGCCACCCGCGAGTAGCGACGCGCCCACCGTCGTCAGCAGGCTCGCCCACCCCTCACCCGTACCGCCGAACACGTCCACCCGGCCTCGTCCCGACGTCAGATCCACCGGGAACCACAGCATCGCCGCCGCTCGCCGTGCCTCCTCGCTGCGCCAGACACTCTCCGCCTGCCACAGCCACGCCTGATCCGCCTGCTGAAACGCAGTCCACGCGGCAGCCCGCCGCTCCTGCGCCGTCCGCTTCGCGGAACTGATCTGCGACGCCGGCAAGAGCCATGGAGCCAGGGCCAGCGCACCGCCGACGAACAGCACCAGCATGCCCGCACCGGCCGAGGCGATCGACATCACCATGCAGACAACCACAACCACGACCAGTCGCAGCAATAGACCCGTCGCGCCGCGTGCCGCCTGCTGCTGCAGTTGAGTCAGATCCGGCCCGGGCGGCTCCAGCCACACCGGCCGCGCGGTCGGATCCAACCTGACCGCCGGATCGGGATCCACATACTCCCAACCCCACCGCTCCCGCGCGACGAACAGCTCTCGGACCAGTTCGACATCCGTCGACACATCGGGCATGGCCCCTCCTCCCCGTACGGGCTCAACGCCGCCACGGCACGTTGTTCGGATGCTTGCTTCTCAGTCGGGATCAGATAAAGCAGAGCGGCACTATCGGACCGCGCCGCGCCGATCCGGCGCGCCGCATCAGGATTTAAGCTGGCGGCAGGTGGACCGGCGGATCACGGTCCCAGTTTGTCGCGATGATGTAGCCGTGGCCCTGGGTGGCACAGGTGCAGTCGACAGCCATCCATTGGCGGCCATCGGAGCCGGTGGTCGAGACGCATCCGTTCCACGCCACGGGGCCGGTGACCCGGTGGCCCTTCGGTACGGTCTTACGAACCACAGAGTTGATGCTCGGGTTCTCCCATACTTCAGCGGCTTCCTTTGTGTGGTACACGCACGGGCCGTTCGCAGCCGGCGCCACGGCGACGGTATGCCAGTGCTGTCAGCGAGCAGGACAGCGCACTCCAGAACGGACTTGAGCTCAGCTTTCAGTGTGATGGCGCGTCGGAGCACGACCGTTCTTCGATTGCAAGTGGGCCCGGGATGGCGGCGCGGGATATCGGCTTTCGTCCAACTTGCCCAACGCTTTGTCGTCGCACACTGCCTCTTAGTTCTGAGTCGGGCGCTGGTGCCCGCCATGTCGGCGGGCACCAGCGGATGATTCGTCGGTTAGTGGGGGACGTCTGCGGCGTCGATGTAGCCCCAGCGCTTGGCGTTCGCTATGTACACCTGACCTGGAGCTTCGAGGTGTTGCTGGATCACTGGTAGTAGCAGCTTTCCTGGATGACTCGGCTGCGCTCGAGTTGACCCACGGTGCCGTCGTAGCGGGCGAGGTAGTGCTGCGGGCCCCGGTAGTCGAGGATGCGGACGAGCGAGCCCTGGGGAACCCAGATCCCCGTGGTCGGACTGGTGTAGAGGATTGCGGAGCTGTTGGTGCTGCACAGTTGGTTCGGCTGGGCCGCCTCAGCGCCGGCAGCAGCCGCCATGACGGCGGCTGCGGTAATGGCGGCACACGCCGCGCCACGCAGAAGGGTACGCATTCTAAATGCCTCGTTTCGTGTCAGGTTCGGCGCCGTATCATGACGCCTCGCGACAACTCGGTCTCGGATCGATCGAGTACTCATATCCATCTACGGCCCGATGCTTGCTCCCCCTTAAGGCCTGACTTCGGTCATTCGGGTTAGTGCCTGAGTCGGGGGTGCTTGATCGCGTCGAGGATCGCTTGCTTGTCGGTGGGGATGGCGGGTGGGAAGGTCTGCTCGGCGCCGTTGATCGCGATGGTCGCTGACCGCAGTGGCCGTAGTTGGCGGATGATGTTGCGTAGGGCGAGGCCGGTGCGGTTCTGGACTTCGCGGCTGACGGCCAGTGCGGTGAAGACGATGGTCAGGTGGGCCTCGATCGCGTCCTTGGTGTGGTGGAACATCGGCCGGGCGCGGAGGTCGGTTTTGGACATCCGGAAGGACTGCTCGACGTGCCACAGGTCGTGGTAGCTGGCGATCACCTCGGCGGCGGGCATCTTCTCGGCGTTGATGTTGGTGACGTAGCCCTTGAGGCCGACGAGCCGGCGTGCCCGCGCCAACGCCGACTGGTCCAGTGATCTGGCGCCGTTGGTGGTCTTGACGAACCGGGGCATGCGGGCGTTCTTGTTTCCGGCCACGACCTCCTTGGCCCGGTTCTCTTGCAGCGTGAGGGTCGTGGTGTCACGGACCGCCCGCTTGGTCGAGTAGGCCCAGACCGCCCGCCAGGAGCCGGTGTGCTCGGCCGGGTTCCATACCGGTTCGGCCTTGACCTTGGCGTCGTTCTCGATGGTGCGCTGGGTTCTCGGGGTGATGGTGTCGATGATCTGCCCGTCGGTGAACGCGTCACCGTGCCAACGGAAGTGGGACTCCAGGTCGACCGGGGCCTTGGTGAGGCGGGAGCCGACGATGAACCTCAGGTGCGCGTCGTCCAGCTCGCGCAGGTTGCTCGCGGACAACATCCCGGCGTCGGCCACGACGACCAGGTCGGCCAGGTCGTGGCGCTTCTGGAACGCCTGGATGATCGGGACGATGGTGGTGGTCTCGGCCTTGTTGCCCGGGAAGCAGCCGATCTCCAGGGGGAAGCCGTGGCGGTCGACCAGCAGGCCCACGACGACCTGCGGGTCAACACGGCGTTCCTTGGAGTAGCCGACCTTCCGCAGGTCGTCTTCCTTCTCAGCCTCGAAGTACAACGTCGTGACGTCGTACAGGCACAGCGAGACATCACCGCTGGTCACCGCATGGTGGAAGCACACGGTCGCGATCTGGTCGCGGTAGCCGCGTCGCTGCGCCCGGCCCAGGGTCCGACGCATCGTCTTCTCACTCGCCGGCGCCTGGCCCAGGTCAGAAAGGACGCGGCCGGTGTCCAGGATCGAGGTCGGCTCAACGATCCGGGCGATCACCAGATCGCGAAAGGTCTCGTCCGCCACGACCCCGAACCCGAGGTCGGAGTAGACCCCGGCGAACACCTCGAACAGCAGCCGCGACGACGTGCCCACGACCCGCGGGGCCGCCACCAGTGACCGATCGACGCGCTGCTGCTGCATGGCGAACAGCCCCACGTCCGCAGCGGGCGCGACCAGCCCCGCCTTCGGCGGCGTGGCTTCGATACCGAGGTCGAACCCGTCCTGGCCGGCGTCCACGAGCAGCCCACGGGCACGCTCAAGCAGCAGACCCAACTCGGCCTCAGTATGCGCGGAACCCAGATGAGTAACGATCCGCCGGCGCCCATCAACGTACTCAGCGATCTGCACAGCCGTCGCGCCCGAAGCCGTCCGGACTGTCGGCGCTCACGAAATTCCCCAGTTGTCGGGTTTGACGCTCAGGTAATTCCCCACCCCGGTTGCTCGTCGCTCAGGTAATTCCCATGGGGACGGCGAGCGTGCCGTCGGGTGGTGGTCCTCGCTAGTCGTGCAGGGTGCTGCCTCGTCCGGGTGACGGGGGAGCCGATGGCGAGGAGAACGTTCGACGTGGTCGATGTGACCGAGATCTTGATCCACTGGTATGCGGGCCGCTCGCTGAGCGAGGTGTCGGTGTCGCTGGGGGTGGACCGCAAGACGATCCGTAAGTACCTGGCCCCGGCGGTGGCCGCGGGGCTGGCCCCGGGTGGGCCGGCGATGACGGCCGGGGACTGGGGCGAGCTGGTGGCTGGCTGGTTCCCGCAGCTGGCCGACACCAGGCTGCGGCAGACGACGTGGCCGCAGATCGCCGCGCATCACGAGTACATCGTGGAGATGCTGAAGGCCGGGGTGACGCAGGCGACGATCCACCAGCGGCTGCGTGACGAGCAGGGTCTGGCCGCCAGTGTGGCGTCGCTGAAGCGGTATGTGGCGGCCAACGTCGCGGAGGAGGCGCGGCGGGACCGGGTGGTGGTGCTGCGGGAGGAGACCGACACCCCGCCCGGTGAGGAAGCTCAGATCGACTACGGGCACCTGGGGCACTGGGTCGAGCCGGGCACGGGCCGGCGGCGGCGGGTGTGGGCGTTCGCGATGGTGCTGGCCTGCTCGCGGTACCTGTTCGTGCGCCCGGTCCTGGTGATGGATCAGCGGGCGTGGACCGAGGCGCACGTGGCGGCGTTCGCGTTCTTCGGCGGCGCCCCTGCGCGGCTGGTGCCGGACAATCTGCGGACCGGGGTGGACCGGCCGGACCTGTATGACCCGAAGATCAACCGGTCCTATGCCGAGCTGGCCGACCACCACGGGGTGCTGGTCGACCCGGCGCGGGCGGGCAAGCCGCGGGACAAGGCCCGTATCGAGCGGCCGATGCCCTATATCCGGGACAGCTTCTGGCGCGGGCGGGAGTTCACCTCGCTCGCGCAGATGCAGGCAGCCGCGGTCGAGTGGTCCCTGCAGGTCGCCGGCCGGCGGGCATGCCGGCCACTGCACGGCGCCGCGCCCGCCGCGGTGTTCGCGGCGATCGAGGCCGCGGCGCTGCGGCCGCTGCCGGCGCGGGAGTTCGTGCTCGCCAGCTGGTCGAGGGCCACCGTCGGGCCGGACATCCACGCC
The DNA here is from genome assembly GCA_963714145.1 of uncultured Actinomycetota bacterium. Taxonomy (GTDB): domain Bacteria; phylum Actinomycetota; class Actinomycetes; order Mycobacteriales; family CADCTP01; genus JBBWZH01. Next base: position 9,364,998 of record OY970235.1, read on the forward strand.
AAGGTCGGGCGCACGATCTACTCGGTGCCCTGGCGGCTGATCGGTGAGCGGCTCGACGCCCGGGCCACCCCGACCACCGTGCAGCTGTTCCACAATGGACAGTTGGTCGCCACGCACCCGGTCAAGACGCAGGGGAAGCAGACCGACTTCGCCCACTACCCGCCGGAGAAGGTCGCGTTCCGGATGCGGACCCCGATCTGGTGCCGCACCCGCGCCGGGCAGATCGGCCCGGCCACCGCCGAGGTGATCGCCGGCCTGCTGGCGGTCAACGCACTGTTCCGGCTCCGCGCCGCCCAAGGCGTGCTCGGCCTGGCCGACAAATACAGCACTGCGCGGCTGGAGGCCGCCTGCGCCAAGGCCACCGCAGTCGGGGACCCCTCCTACCGCACCATCAAAGGAATCCTCGCCGCCGGCGTCGAGACCGACCCGCCCGCGCCGGCCGCCGGTGACGGCGGTGCCGCCGCGCACCTGCGTGGCCCGACGCAGCTGTTCTCCAACGTCGTCCCCCTGCCCACCGTCCCCCTGCCGACCACGACCGGCCCGCTCGGCCAGGACCCGGCCACCTCGGGCGAGGCCCACACCGGCCACGGTGAGGGCTGTGACGACGACCGCGCCGAGGGAACAGCGCCATGACCCAGACCACCCAGACCAAGACCGCCCACGCCGCCGCCGGGCCGGCCTACCCGCTGCCCACACCGGCGGCCGATCCCCGGTTCACCTACGGCCTGATCCTTGATCTCGCCGACGTACTCACCGCCCACAGCTACCCGCCACCGGCGGGCACCGACTGGGTGGACCTGATGAGCGCCGTGTTCGGCTTCCTCTACCAGCCCGACCGCCAGCCCAAGCAGGAGACCCGATGACCGTCCTGGACACCGCCCTGCACGACAGCCTGCGCGCGCTGAAGCTCTCCGGCATGCTGCACACCCTCGACGCCCGCCTGGTCCAAGCCCAAGCCGGCGAACTCGGCCACCTGGACTTCCTCCAAGTCCTCTGCCACGACGAAATCACCCGCCGCGAAGCCATGGGCATGGAGCGGCGGCTGCGCCGCGCCCGGTTCGAACACCCCGTCACCCTCGAGGAGTTCGACTTCACCGCCAACCCCAAACTCCCCGCCGCCCAGATCCGCGACCTCGCCGCCCTGCGCTGGCTCGCCGCTGGCGAGTCCGTGATCCTGCACGGCCCGGTCGGCGTCGGGAAAACCCATGTCGCACAAGGCCTCGGACACCTCGCCATCCGCCGCGGCGCCGACGTCCGCTTCACCAAAACCAGCCGCGCCCTGGCCGACCTCGCCGGCGGCCACGCCGACCGCACCTGGCCCCGCCGCCTCGCCGACCTGACTTCCGCCAAGATCGCGAGGTGATCGCGTCGGCGGGTCGCTGGCCTGCGGGTTGGCTGATCGGGGTGGCTGTTTTTGTGCACTAAGCCTGGATCCACCGAACGGCTGTTCAGTTCGGCGTGTGGCTGACAGGAAAGTGCCTCCTGACTTGCGACGATGGATTTGCTGAAGACCCAGAGTCGCCGAGTCAGAGAGGCACTCGTAGTGAGGTTATCGCAGTCGTGGCGGCAGGCGGTCGCCCGGTTCGACGAGGAGAACCTCGTGTCGTGTGCGGGCCTGGTTCCGGTGATGCGGCTGGCCGAGGCCGCCGGGCTGCATGATCTGGTGTCCGACGCGGTGCGGATCGACGATCCGCCGATCCCCTCGACTGGGGTGAACCCGGCCGGGAAGGTCGCCTCGATCGTGGCGGGTATGGCCGCTGGCGCGGACAGCATCGATGACCTGGACGTGCTGCGCCACGGCGGTATGGGTGAGCTGTTCGGCGAGGTGTACGCGCCCTCGACGCTCGGCTCGTTCCTGCGGGCGTTTACCTGGGGGCACGTGCTGCAGTTGGCCGCAGCCGCCCGGGGGTTCCTGGTCAGCTTGACCAGGCGGGTGCCGGTGCTGCCCGGCGCCGAGCAGATGGCCTATGTGGACATTGACGCGCTGCTGCGGCGGGTCTACGGGAAGCGCAAGCAGGGCGCGCGGTTCGGACATGCGAAGGTCGGTGGGTACGATGTGCGGTTGCGCGGCCTGTCGCCGCTGGTGGCCACCATCTGCACGCCAGTGGCGGCGCCGCTGGTGGCCGCGGTGCGGCTGCGGGCCGGGAACGCGAACTCGGCCAAGGGCGCGGCCAGCCTGCTGACCGAGGCGCTGAGCACAGCCAGGGCGGCCGGCGCGTGCGGGCCGGTGCTGGTCCGCGCCGACTCGCAATACTTCGCCGGGAAACTCGTCACCGCCGCCCGCCGGGCCGGCGCGATGGTCTCGATCAGCGTGCCGGCGAACAAGACGATCAGGGCCGCGGCTGCGGGTATCCCGGCCGAGGCGTGGCAGCCGGTGCACTATCCGCAGGCGGTCGTTGACCCCGACACCGGCGAGCTGATCTCCGACGCCCAGGTCGCCGAGACCGCGCACACCGCCTTCGCCGGCACCCGCCACGAAGTGACCGGACGGCTGATCATCCGCCGGGTCCGCGAGCACGGCGGCGGGCAGGACGAACTGTTCCCCCTCTGGCGCTATCACGCGTTCTTCACCACCACCAGCCTGTCCACTGTGGACGCTGACGTCACCCACCGGCAGCACGCGGTCGTGGAGACGGTGTTCGCCGACCTGATCGACGGGCCGCTGGCCCACCTGCCCTCAGGCCGGTTCGCGGCCAACGCCGCCTGGCTGGTCTGTGTGGCCATGTCTCACAACCTGTCCCGCGCCGCCGGGGTCCTGGCCGGCCGGTTGCACGCCAAGGCCCGAGGCGCCACCCTGCGCCGCCACCTCGTCCTGGTCCCGGCCCGGCTGGCCCGCCCCGCCGGCCGACCCACCCTGCACCTGCCGGCGTACTGGCCCTGGCAGCAGGCCTGGACGAACCTCCACACCGCGGCACCCGGACCACCCGCGACCGCCTGACAACCCCGCCAGCCCAGCAACGGGCCCGACCCGAGACCCGAACGTGGAAAGGCTGGGCAGACCAGCCAAACAAATCCGCCCGCGCCCCCAGAACAACATCACCAGCCCGCCGGCGACCTCACCACGCGATCATCGGTATCGGTTCGGTGGATCGAGGCTAAGCCGGCTCGTAGGGTGCGGGGCTGTGGCGTATGTGCGCACGGTGCGGACCGCGTCGGGGGCGACCGCGGTGCAGATCGTGTACTCCAACCGGCGCGGGTCACGGACGATGGACCATCTCGGTTCGGCGCACGACGAGGCGGAGTTGGAGGCGTTGAAGGCGGCCGCGTACCAGCGGCTCGCGGCCGGGCAGGACGCGCTGGACCTGGGTTTGGGCGTGGCCGGCTCGGCCGGTGCCCCGTTGGAGATCCTCGCGTCGCGGATGGGGCATCTGTTCGACGGGCTGTGCCGCGCCTACGAGGCGGTCGGTCTGGGCGAGGCCACCGGCGGGGACGCGGTGTTCCGGGACCTGGTGCTGGCGCGGATCATCGAGCCGACCAGCAAGCTGGACTCGCGGCGGGTCCTGGACGAGGTCGGCGTCGCCGCGGTGTCCTACCGCACCGTCGAGCGCAGTCTGCCGGGCTACGCGAGCGAGGCCTGGCGCCGGCGGCTTGGGGCGGCCTGCGCGGCGCACGCGGCGCTCGGCCCAGCCTCCCTGGTGCTCTACGACGTGAGCACGCTGTACTTCGAGACCGATGTCGGCGACGGGTTCCGCGAGCCGGGGTTCTCCAAGGAACGCCGGTTGGAGCCGCAGATCACTATCGGGCTGCTCACCGACGCGGCCGGGTTCCCGCTGATGGTCGAGGCGTTCGAGGGGAACAAGGCCGAGACCGCGACCATGCTCCCGGTGATCAGGGCGTTCATGGCCGCCCACCAACTGCGTGATGTGACCGTAGTGGCCGACGCGGGGATGGTCTCCGACGCCAACCGCAAGGCGATCGAGGACGCCGGCCTGTCCTTCATCCTCGGCGCCCGCATCCCCGACATCCCTTACGTCGTAGCCGCGTGGCGCCGCGAGCACCCGGACACCGAGCCCGCCGACGGGCAGATCTTCACCCAGCCCTGGCCCGCCGGCCCCACCGACAAGCGCCGCGACCAGGTCATCTACTACCAGTACAAGGCCGACCGGGCCCGCCGCACCCTGCGCGGCATCGACGAACAGGTCGCCAAGGCCGAGAAGGCCGTCGCGGGCAAGACACCGGTCAAACGCAACCGGTTCGTCAAGCTCACCGGCGCGGACAAGTCCGTCAACCGCCAGCTTGAGACCAAAGCCCGCGCCCTGGCCGGCTTCAAGGGCTACATCACCAACCTCGCCGACCCGACGCCGGAGTTCGTCCTCGACGCCTACCACCGGCTCTACAACATCGAGAAGTCGTTCCGGATGTCCAAACACGACCTCGCCGCCCGGCCGATCTACCACCACAAGCGCGAGTCGATCGACGCGCACCTGACCATCGTCTTCGCCGCCCTCGCAGTCACCCGACACGTCGAGGCGCGCACCGGCTGGTCGATCCGCCGGTTCGTCCGTACCGCCCGCCGCTACCGCACCGTCCAGATCCGCGCCGGCCAGCAGATCCTCACCGCCGAAGACCCCCTCCCGACCGACCTCCGCAGCGCGCTCGCCCTCATCGTCTGAGCCAGGCCTACGCACTAACTTGGCGGAAGTCAGGTCGCACAAGGCCTCGGACACCTCGCCATCCGCCGCGGCGCCGACGTCCGCTTCACCAAAACCAGCCGCGCCCTGGCCGACCTCGCCGGCGGCCACGCCGACCGCACCTGGCCCCGCCGCCTCGCCGAACTCACCCGACCCGACGTCCTCATCCTCGACGACTTCGCCATGCGCGAACTCACCCCGACCCAAGCCGACGACCTCTACGAACTCGTCTCCGAACGCGCCCGCACCGGCCGGTCACTCATCATCACCGCCAACCGCGCACCCGCCGACTGGTACCCGCTGTTCCCCAACCCCGTCGTCGCCGAGTCCCTGCTGGACCGGCTTGGACCGTTCCCGCTTTGGTGGACACCGTGATTAGCTGCCCGGTCCGCCGGGAGATACGGAATGGGTTCGACACGCCGTAGTTTTACCGAGGAGTACAAGGCGCAGGCGGTAGCTTTCGTCATTGAGGACCGTCGGCCGGTTGCCGAGGTGGCGCGGAACATCGGCGTCCATGAGATGACGCTGAGGAAATGGGTGAACAGAGCGAAGGACGACGCCGAGCCGCCGAAACCGGCGGACGCGCCGCTGGGTGAGGCGGAGCGGGCCGAGCTGGTGCGGCTCCGCGCGGAACTGAAGGACGCCCGCGCGGAGAACATCGAGTTGCAGATGCAGGTCGAGTTCGCAAAAAAAGTAGCGTCCTGGTTTGCGAAGGGAAAGCAGTGAAGTTCGCTGCCATCGCGGACTGGGCTGACACCGGAGCCTTTCCCGTCGCGTTCATGTGCCGCCGAGCTGGACGTGTCCCGCTCGGGCTACTACGCCTGGCTGACGGCCGCGCCGTCCGCCCGCGCCACCGACGACGCGGCGCTGAGCACCCTGATCGCCACCCTGTACCGGCACGGCCGCGGCAACCCCGGCGTCCGCCGCGTCCGCGCCGGCCTGGCCGCGCTGGGCCGCAACCTGTCCCACAAACGGGTCTGGCGCCTGATGCGCGCCGCTGGCCTGCGCGGACGCCACCCCAGAGCCTGGAAACGCACCACCATCGCCGGCGACCACCCGGTCCCCGCACCCGACCTGATCGGCCGGAACTTCACCGCCGAACACCCGAACCAGCGCTGGTGCGGGGATATCACCTACATCAAAACCTGGGACGGCTGGGCCTACCTCGCGACCGTCATCGACCTGCACTCCAGGACCGTCGTCGGCTGGGCCATCGCCGACCACATGCGCACCGACCTCGTCACCGCCGCCCTGGACATGGCCATCGCCCGGCGCCACCCACCGGCCGGTGTCATCTTCCACAGCGACCGCGGAACGCAATACACGTCTGGCCAGTTCGACCGGTACTGCACGAAGAACAAGATACGCCGATCACTCGGCCGGACCGGAATCTGCTACGACAACGCCGTCTCCGAATCATTCTTCGCGACCTACAAGAAGGAACTCATCCACACCCGGCCCTGGCCGACTCTCAAAACCCTGAAGAAAGAGACGTCCGACTGGATCGAAACCTACTACAACACCATCCGCCGCCACTCAACCCTCGAATACTTGACACCCGCAGAATACGAACTAGGCTACAGACACCTCAACCAATTGGCAGCCTAAAACCGCTGTCCAAAAAAGCGGGAACACTCCAGCTCATCAACACCAGCCACCAGATCCTCATGACCGGACCCAGCTACCGCCCCAACAAGCGACCCGGGCGAGCCGCCTCGACACCGAAGGAGGCCAACCAGTAGAACAACCCCCGAGGCCCACCCCCTGGGGAATTATCTGAACACAGCCCCGGGAATTATGTGAGCGTCGACACCGGACCCGCCGCACCCACGCCACCACCCGAGCCTAAGGCACCCGTTAGTGCCTCAAACTCGACGCCCGCCACCACATCACCCCAGGTCAGCGCACCGCGCTCCACCGATCCGAACCGGGGTGACCGAAGTCAGGTAAGGCTCTGCGGTAGTACAGATGTATCCGGGCCTTGGCGGCTGGGTAACGCCATCAGGCAGGCTTCGGGCAGGTGGGCTCATCAGCGAGCTGAGCGTGGGCCGATTAACGCCGGCATGGAGGAACCCTTCGGTATTTTCACTGAGCTGCGCACCCTTGCGTTCTTCGCCACGGTGGAGGGGTGACGGGTGGTGAAAATGGTCGAGCTCACGCCCATCACCGGTCCGGTCGCGGATAGGTCGCCCCCGGGGGGACTGGTCAGCTGACGCAGGAGCGAGGGAAGAAGGCCCATTCGGTGCCGGCGGTGAGGTTGCCGGCGCGCCATTTCGCCATGACCCACTGGCGGTTCTTCAGCACGTACCGTAGATCCATGGCCTGCCCGGCGGGGACGAAGCCGAGTTGGTCGGCCGGCCGTACGGTGCTGGCGCCACCGCCGTAGGCGGCCGTCGCGCCGACGTTGCCGTAGCCGGTGCAGCCGTGCGAGGTGATCGGCTTGAGGCCGGGGTTGCCCGGTGGCTTGCCCTCGCTCCACACGCCGGCTGGGCTGCACAGTGGGTCGGTGGCCTGGTCGGTGCAGAACACGGTCTCGCTGTGCCACCAGGTGCCGTCGGAGCCGACATGCGGTCCGCCGGCGCAGCGATCCGAGCTGAAGGTGGCTCGTTGAATCGCGAACTTGCTGGTGCCGTACGCATACGTACAGCCATCGAAGCTGCCGTGGGCCAGGCCCCAGGGCCAGCGGGTGATGGTGGGATGCCCGCCGGTGTAGTCCTTGGTATCGCGGATGTCCATGTGGTCGAAGCCGGCCTTGACCGTCCCGTCGGCGAAGGTGAACCCCTGCGCGAAGAGGTAGCCGACGATCGGGCCGTTGGACTTGTAGCTCAAGCCGACCCAGCCGGGTCCGTACCCGGTTGACGCGCTGGCATCCTCGGCCGCGGTCTGCACCCGGTTGAGCCCGTAGCTCCAGGCGCTGGCCGGGCTGGCCGTCCCCAGTCCGGTCAGCCCGGCAGCGGCCAGCAGCACCACGGCCCGGCTGACCAGCCGGCCGATGGCCGCGGAGTTCAGCACGGGGCCGTCCAGCGAGGGTCGTTGGAGATCCAGCCGTACTCTCGGATGGCCCCGGAGGGGTACTCGAAGTAGGCGTAGCCGTGGTAGCGGTCGCCGTCGGAACGCTGCGCGAAGTAGACGTCGCCGCGGGCGAGGACGTCGATGACGTCATTACCGGTTGCCGAGCCGAACAGGCGCACGCTGTCGGCGGTGATGTGCTTGCAGTAGTCGGTGGCTTCCGCCGCCGGGGCGGCAGCCACGCCCACCAGGGGCAGCGCCGCCAGCGCGGTCAACCCCGCGGCCAGCCGACGGTACGCACGGACGTGCCTCATCGGGTGTCCTCTCGGTAGTGGTCGGCCGACCTTGACGGTGCGGCCAGCGCCTGGCCTGGCGCCGCCTGCAAGCCTCAACTGGCCGTCTGGGCGGGACCAGGCAAAACAACCGGGAAAACATCGCCTTGCCGCCCGTGCGGCGTGCCCCGTCCGGCCCGGCAGCGCGGCTCGACATGATGGCCACACCTTTGCGACAACGATGGGGGGTGCATGGCCGGGCAGCAGTTGGGCGAGATGGTGCGGGCCTTGAGGCTGGGGCGGCACCTCTCCCAGGAAGACCTGGCGGCTACGGCCGGCCTTGACCCGAAGACGCTGCGGAACCTGGAGTCGGGCAAGCATCGCCCGCAGCAGGCCACGCTGGATCGGCTCGCCGACGCGCTGGGTCTCGATGAAGCGGACCGAGCCAGGGTCGAGGCGGCCTGGCGCAACGGCCGCCGGGTCGGGCGGCTACCACCCAGCGCGGCACCGTGCGCCCTGCCTCGCGGGCTTGGTGACTTCGTCGGCAGGGACACGGAGAGCAGCCAGGTACGGACCGCCCTGGTCAACCGGACGCGCGGTCAGACGCCCGGGGTCAGTCCGGTCTGCCTGGTCTCGGGCATGGCCGGCGCCGGCAAGACGGCCCTGGCCGTGCAGGTGGCGCACGGCCTGGCAGCTGACTTCCCCGAAGGCCGGCTGTTCCTCCGGCTGCGTGGTACCGCCGACCCGGATGCGCCGACCGAGGTGCTGACCCGGCTGCTGGGCCGGCTCGGTGTCACCGGCCGGCTCCCACCAGATCTGGAGGGCCGCAGCGAACTGCTGCGGGAGCGGGTGGCCGGGCGACGCCTCCTGCTGGTCCTCGACGACGCCGCCGACGAGCGGCAGGTCGAACCGCTGCTGCCAGCCGAACCGGGCTCCGCCGTGCTGATCACCAGCCGGTCCCGGCTGGCCGGCCTGGCCGGAGCCCGGGTCGTGGAAGTGGGTGCGTTCACCCCGGCGGAGGCGCTGGCGCTGCTGTCCGAGGTCGCCGGCGTGGACCGGGTCACCACCGATGAACAGGCGGCAGTCCGGCTGGTCGAGCTGTGCGGGCACCTGCCGCTGGCGGTCCGGATCATCGCGGCCGTGCTCGCTGGCCGTACGGAGGTGCCACTGGCCAACCTCGCCGACCAGCTCTGCGACGAGCGCCGCCGGCTGGCCCGGCTGCACACCGGCGACCTGTCCGTCCCAGCGAGCCTGGCCTGCAGCTACGCGGTCCTAGCTGCAGCGGACCGGCCCGTACTGCGGGCGCTGGCCTGCCTGGACACGCCGGACTTCGCCGCCTGGCTCGCTGCGGCAGCCCTCGATCTGCCGGTCGTGGCCGGCCAGGACGCTCTGGACCGACTGGTGACGGCCCGGCTCCTGGAGGACGCCGGCGCCGACGCGGCCGGTCAGCTCCGCTACCGGTTCCACGAACTGGTCCGGGTGTACGCGCGGCACGAGCCGGGCCTGGGCCATGACCCGGACGTCGGCGTGACCGTCGCCCGTACGGCCACGGTCGGCGCAACGCTAGCCGAGCACGCCGTCGGCATCTCGATCGGACCGCTGGTTGGCGCCGGCAGAGCAGCCCTACTGACCGATGCCGAGCTCGACCCGGCCGGGCCGGCCAGCGCAGCGGCCGGGCAGACCGACGGCCGGCTGGCCATGGGGCCGACGCACGAACTACTTGCCGCCCGACCGCTGCCCTGGCTGGAGGCCGAGTCCGCGACGATCGTGTCCCTGGCACACCAGGCCGCGGCCGTGGGCCTGCCCGCTGTGGGCGCTGCAGTGCTCTCGGCGATGACCAGCTACTGCTCGGCCCGGTTCGAGTACGCCAGCTGGCGCAGTATGGCCGAGGCGGTGGCCGAGTCCGCGGCCCGCGTCGGCGACCAGCCCGGCGCCTACGCCGAAGCCCAACTCGCGCTCGCCGACCTCGCCATCGAGCAAGGCGATGTAGTGACCGCGGAAGCCGTCGCAACGGCCGTCGAGCGCACCGCAGCGGCAGCCGACCGGCCCGACCTCGCGCTGCGCGCCCGGCTCAGCGTCGCGATCGCCGCCCGCGGCCGCGGTGACCTGACGACCGCTCGGACCTGTTACCGGCAGGTGATCATGGCTGCCGGCGACGATCCACACCTACGCGGGCACGCCCACTCCGAACTCGCCACCGTGCACCGAAAGCTGGACGACCTCGACGCGGCGGACCAGGACCTAGCCGCCGCCCGGCAGCTACTGACCGCAGCCGGCGACAGCCGAGGAACGATCAAAGTGGAGCTCCGGCAAGCACTCCTCCGGTACGACAGAGGTGACCCGACCGGGGCAACAGCCGGCATGAACGAGGCGCTCACCGCCGCCCATCAACTCGGCGACGACCGCGCCGCCCAGGAGATCCAATACCAGCTCGCCAAATTGCACCTCGCCACCGGCGATGCTCACGCCGCAGCGGAACTGCTGCGGCCGATCGTCGCGGCAACCCGGCGTAGCGGCGATCTGCTCGCCCACGCATACGCCAACGAGGCACTCGGCGACGCCTACACCGCGCTCGGCCAACACCGGCCGGCGCGGCGGGCGTTCCGCGCCGCACTCGACTTCTACCACCACGTCGACGACGCCCCTCGCGCGGCGGCCCTGCTCCACCGTCACCCGGCCCTGCGAGGCCATCGCAAGCTGGACTGACCCTGCCGCACATCCGATGCGCGGACTGCGTAGAGAGCATCCAGTCCGCGGCAGAGGACCACGCCGTGTCCTGGTCGACGCCAACGATGCCGCCAACATCAAGGACGGTGCGTCCGAACCAGCCTCGGACACACCTGGGTGTGCTGGGACAACGCCACCGCCGAATCGTTCCTCGCCCTGAAGAACGAGTTCTACCACCACCAGCAAGTTCCCGACCCGAGCCCGGGCGGGGTTCGCCGTCGCCGAGTACATCGAGGTCTTCTACAACCGCCAGCGACTGCACTCGGCTCTCGGCTACCGCACCCACCGAAGCTCTCACCGACCACCAGCGCCGCGCCGCGGCCTGTCCCAACCCCTGAGGAACTGTCCAGGATCCTTGACACACCTCAATCTCCGGGCACCGCCTCTTTCATCCCCCGTACAGCATCGAAGTGTGGAGTGTTCCCGCTTTTTTGGACAGCGGTTTTAGGCTGCCAATTGGTTGAGGTGTCTGTAGCCTAGTTCGTATTCTGCGGGTGTCAAGTATTCGAGGGTTGAGTGGCGGCGGATGGTGTTGTAGTAGGTTTCGATCCAGTCGGACGTCTCTTTCTTCAGGGTTTTGAGAGTCGGCCAGGGCCGGGTGTGGATGAGTTCCTTCTTGTAGGTCGCGAAGAATGATTCGGAGACGGCGTTGTCGTAGCAGATTCCGGTCCGGCCGAGTGATCGGCGTATCTTGTTCTTCGTGCAGTACCGGTCGAACTGGCCAGACGTGTATTGCGTTCCGCGGTCGCTGTGGAAGATGACACCGGCCGGTGGGTGGCGCCGGGCGATGGCCATGTCCAGGGCGGCGGTGACGAGGTCGGTGCGCATGTGGTCGGCGATGGCCCAGCCGACGACGGTCCTGGAGTGCAGGTCGATGACGGTCGCGAGGTAGGCCCAGCCGTCCCAGGTTTTGATGTAGGTGATATCCCCGCACCAGCGCTGGTTCGGGTGTTCGGCGGTGAAGTTCCGGCCGATCAGGTCGGGTGCGGGGACCGGGTGGTCGCCGGCGATGGTGGTGCGTTTCCAGGCTCTGGGGTGGCGTCCGCGCAGGCCAGCGGCGCGCATCAGGCGCCAGACCCGTTTGTGGGACAGGTTGCGGCCCAGCGCGGCCAGGCCGGCGCGGACGCGGCGGACGCCGGGGTTGCCGCGGCCGTGCCGGTACAGGGTGGCGATCAGGGTGCTCAGCGCCGCGTCGTCGGTGGCGCGGGCGGACGGCGCGGCCGTCAGCCAGGCGTAGTAGCCCGAGCGGGACACGTCCAGCTGGCGGCACATGAACGCGACGGGAAAGGCTCCGGTGTCAGCCCAGTCCGCGATGGCAGCGAACTTCACTGCTTTCCCTTCGCAAACCAGGACGCTACTTTTTTTGCGAACTCGACCTGCATCTGCAACTCGATGTTCTCCGCGCGGGCGTCCTTCAGTTCCGCGCGGAGCCGCACCAGCTCGGCCCGCTCCGCCTCACCCAGCGGCGCGTCCGCCGGTTTCGGCGGCTCGGCGTCGTCCTTCGCTCTGTTCACCCATTTCCTCAGCGTCATCTCATGGACGCCGATGTTCCGCGCCACCTCGGCAACCGGCCGACGGTCCTCAATGACGAAAGCTACCGCCTGCGCCTTGTACTCCTCGGTAAAACTACGGCGTGTCGAACCCATTCCGTATCTCCCGGCGGACCGGGCAGCTAATCACGGTGTCCACCAAAGCGGGAACGGTCCAGTACAGCAGTCAGGACTTTGATGTTGTGCCGGCGCACGTACATCCAGGGGTCGGGGCCACAACCAGGCGGATGAGATCATGCTGTCCTCGCGATGCTCAGCCGTCCAGGCTCTTGCCGAGACGCTTCAGCGCCTTCTGGGTGGCCTTCGAGGATGCCTGGCTGTAGATCTCAGGCCGACGAACTCCTTCTGTTGCTTGGTGTCGCGACGGTGGCCGAGAAGTGCGCGAGCTCGTCGATGACGACCAGGATCGCCGGTCCGCCCGAGCCTCGGGTGATCTTCCGCCGGCCGGCCGTCAGTAGTTCGTCGTAGCGACTGTCCATGTCGGACTGCAGCCGCCGCAGTAGCTCGTGTCGACGCTCACATAATTCCCGGGGCTGTGTTCAGATAATTCCCCAGGGGGTGGGCCTCGGGGGTTGTTCTACTGGTTGGCCTCCTTCGGTGTCGAGGCGGCTCGCCCGGGTCGCTTGTTGGGGCGGTAGCTGGGTCCGGTCATGAGGATCTGGTGGCTGGTGTTGATGAGCCGGTCCAGCAGGGACTCGGCGACGACGGGGTTGGGGAACAGCGGGTACCAGTCGGCGGGTGCGCGGTTGGCGGTGATGATGAGTGACCGGCCGGTGCGGGCGCGTTCGGAGACGAGTTCGTAGAGGTCGTCGGCTTGGGTCGGGGTGAGTTCGCGCATGGCGAAGTCGTCGAGGATGAGGACGTCGGGTCGGGTGAGTTCGGCGAGGCGGCGGGGCCAGGTGCGGTCGGCGTGGCCGCCGGCGAGGTCGGCCAGGGCGCGGCTGGTTTTGGTGAAGCGGACGTCGGCGCCGCGGCGGATGGCGAGGTGTCCGAGGCCTTGTGCGACATGGGTTTTCCCGACGCCGACCGGGCCGTGCAGGATCACGGACTCGCCAGCGGCGAGCCAGCGCAGGGCGGCGAGGTCGCGGATCTGGGCGGCGGGGAGTTTGGGGTTGGCGGTGAAGTCGAACTCCTCGAGGGTGACGGGGTGTTCGAACCGGGCGCGGCGCAGCCGCCGCTCCATGCCCATGGCTTCGCGGCGGGTGATTTCGTCGTGGCAGAGGACTTGGAGGAAGTCCAGGTGGCCGAGTTCGCCGGCTTGGGCTTGGACCAGGCGGGCGTCGAGGGTGTGCAGCATGCCGGAGAGCTTCAGCGCGCGCAGGCTGTCGTGCAGGGCGGTGTCCAGGACGGTCATCGGGTCTCCTGCTTGGGCTGGCGGTCGGGCTGGTAGAGGAAGCCGAACACGGCGCTCATCAGGTCCACCCAGTCGGTGCCCGCCGGTGGCGGGTAGCTGTGGGCGGTGAGTACGTCGGCGAGATCAAGGATCAGGCCGTAGGTGAACCGGGGATCGGCCGCCGGTGTGGGCAGCGGGTAGGCCGGCCCGGCGGCGGCGTGGGCGGTCTTGGTCTGGGTGGTCTGGGTCATGGCGCTGTTCCCTCGGCGCGGTCGTCGTCACAGCCCTCACCGTGGCCGGTGTGGGCCTCGCCCGAGGTGGCCGGGTCCTGGCCGAGCGGGCCGGTCGTGGTCGGCAGGGGGACGGTGGGCAGGGGGACGACGTTGGAGAACAGCTGCGTCGGGCCACGCAGGTGCGCGGCGGCACCGCCGTCACCGGCGGCCGGCGCGGGCGGGTCGGTCTCGACGCCGGCGGCGAGGATTCCTTTGATGGTGCGGTAGGAGGGGTCCCCGACTGCGGTGGCCTTGGCGCAGGCGGCCTCCAGCCGCGCAGTGCTGTATTTGTCGGCCAGGCCGAGCACGCCTTGGGCGGCGCGGAGCCGGAACAGTGCGTTGACCGCCAGCAGGCCGGCGATCACCTCGGCGGTGGCCGGGCCGATCTGCCCGGCGCGGGTGCGGCACCAGATCGGGGTCCGCATCCGGAACGCGACCTTCTCCGGCGGGTAGTGGGCGAAGTCGGTCTGCTTCCCCTGCGTCTTGACCGGGTGCGTGGCGACCAACTGTCCATTGTGGAACAGCTGCACGGTGGTCGGGGTGGCCCGGGCGTCGAGCCGCTCACCGATCAGCCGCCAGGGCACCGAGTAGATCGTGCGCCCGACCTTGGCGTGGATGTCCGGCCCGACGGTGGCCCTCGACCAGCTGGCGAGCACGAACTCCCGCGCCGGCAGCGGCCGCAGCGCCGCGGCCTCGATCGCCGCGAACACCGCGGCGGGCGCGGCGCCGTGCAGTGGCCGGCATGCCCGCCGGCCGGCGACCTGCAGGGACCACTCGACCGCGGCTGCCTGCATCTGCGCGAGCGAGGTGAACTCCCGCCCGCGCCAGAAGCTGTCCCGGATATAGGGCATCGGCCGCTCGATACGGGCCTTGTCCCGCGGCTTGCCCGCCCGCGCCGGGTCGACCAGCACCCCGTGGTGGTCGGCCAGCTCGGCATAGGACCGGTTGATCTTCGGGTCATACAGGTCCGGCCGGTCCACCCCGGTCCGCAGATTGTCCGGCACCAGCCGCGCAGGGGCGCCGCCGAAGAACGCGAACGCCGCCACGTGCGCCTCGGTCCACGCCCGCTGATCCATCACCAGGACCGGGCGCACGAACAGGTACCGCGAGCAGGCCAGCACCATCGCGAACGCCCACACCCGCCGCCGCCGGCCCGTGCCCGGCTCGACCCAGTGCCCCAGGTGCCCGTAGTCGATCTGAGCTTCCTCACCGGGCGGGGTGTCGGTCTCCTCCCGCAGCACCACCACCCGGTCCCGCCGCGCCTCCTCCGCGACGTTGGCCGCCACATACCGCTTCAGCGACGCCACACTGGCGGCCAGACCCTGCTCGTCACGCAGCCGCTGGTGGATCGTCGCCTGCGTCACCCCGGCCTTCAGCATCTCCACGATGTACTCGTGATGCGCGGCGATCTGCGGCCACGTCGTCTGCCGCAGCCTGGTGTCGGCCAGCTGCGGGAACCAGCCAGCCACCAGCTCGCCCCAGTCCCCGGCCGTCATCGCCGGCCCACCCGGGGCCAGCCCCGCGGCCACCGCCGGGGCCAGGTACTTACGGATCGTCTTGCGGTCCACCCCCAGCGACACCGACACCTCGCTCAGCGAGCGGCCCGCATACCAGTGGATCAAGATCTCGGTCACATCGACCACGTCGAACGTTCTCCTCGCCATCGGCTCCCCCGTCACCCGGACGAGGCAGCACCCTGCACGACTAGCGAGGACCACCACCCGACGGCACGCTCGCCGTCCCCATGGGAATTACCTGAGCGACGAGCAACCGGGGTGGGGAATTACCTGAGCGTCAAACCCGACAACTGGGGAATTTCGTGAGCGCCGACAGCTCGATCACCTCGCCGATGGACGGTCCAGTGAACGCGCCGACGCAGGCCCAGTTCAACCCGCTTGGTCGTGTGTGCCGCCGTGTGCTCGATCTTGAGGCCGGTGAGCGGCGCGGCATGGCTGGTGGTCGGGTGGAGCGGGGCGCTCCAGTCGACGGCCAGGGGCGGCTGCCGCACGCCGGTCCCGGACGAGCGCTTGGGCTACCGGGCGAACTGGGCCCTGCTGGTGTGGCGGGTCCGGAAGAAGCGGTTCGGAGCTCACGACCGCGACCGAGGGCCGGGGCGGGTCAGGACCGGGGTGACTCGTTCGCGTGCCAGTGGTTGAGGTAGGAGCGGTGGAGCCAGCCGTCGACCCAGGCGTGGTCGGGCTGTTCGGGGACGGTCGCGTGCTGCCGTTAGGTCGAGCAGGCGGGCCTCGGCGGCCTCGACGGCGGCTATCGCCTGGGGTAGTGGGACCTCGCCGCGGCGGACCGCCCGTAGGAACGACCGGTCGGGCTCGGGTACGGGCAGGCTGATCCGGCCGGTGCTGAGGAACTCGACGCCCTGCACGCCCAGGCGCAGGGCGTGCATCGCGTACTTGGTGTCGTAGCCGTGCTCGGCCACCAGTTCGGGCCGGTTGGTACGCGCGGCGGTCTCGCCGGTCATGCCGGCCCGCTGCGACCGCAGGTAGCCCAGGAACCGGTCGGCCGCCGACCGGGACACGAACCGGTGCGCGTTCGCCAACACCTCCTCGGCCGCCGAGGCGCGGAAGACGATCTCCTCCGCCGGCACGAACAGCAACAGCAGCACGGTCGGGTTGCCGCCGAGCGCGAGCCGCGCCCACTTGCGGGCCGAGTAGACCACCACGTCCAGGTCGCCGGCGCCGGACCGGTTCGCCAGCCCACCCGGCCGGTCCCACACGGTGTGCCGCTGGTACTGCTCGAACACCACCGTGCCCGCCTCCGGCGCCACGCCGGCAGGCACCCGGGCGGTCCCGGTGACGTACTGCGGCGGCTCCAGGCAGATGCCCATCTCGTCCCGGTCGTCCTGCCCGCCGATCGCGGTGCCGTGCACCCCGGACCCGACCTGCGCCCGCAGGATCAGCCCCTGCTCGGCGATCACCCGCGCCTGCTCCGAAGCGTGCGGATGCGCGTACCCGGCCGGCAGGCTCCGCGGATCGTCCACGGCCACCATCCTGCCGCAGCCGAGACCGGCGCCGCACGACGGCAGCGCGGCGGCTGCCCAGCCTGACCCGCCCTCGACCCAATCCGAGTTTCCCCCGCGCGGGCGATCATCGAGCGCACACAGCGGGAGCATTCGTTGCGCTGCCGATTGTCGCGGGCAACGGGGCATGTCCCCGTGGGCCTGCTGGCCTGCAAGAACACGATCTTGAGGGGCACTTCGCGCCGTCGGGTGTTCCCCGCTGTCCCCGAGGACAACTGCGGCTGCAGCGCCCCGGGGTGTGGTGTGTCTTGATGCTGGGGCGGTCGGGAGTTCGGGGACGGGATTGAGGTCGCGGGTGGCGCGGTAGGCAGGGTCGGACGACGGCGGCGGCCGGTCTGGATCATCCTGTGCTGGTGGAGCGGGTGGTGATCCTCGGGCGTGGCGGGGCGGGCAAGTCGGTTGCGGCCACCCGCCTTGGTCGGGTGACCGGGCTGCCGGTCGTCGAGCTGGATCGGCTGTTCTGGCGGGCGGACCTCACCCCGACACCGGCGGCGGAGTGGATCCGGCGACAGCAGGAACTCGCCGCGGCCGACCGTTGGATCATCGACGGCGACCTCGGCCGCTACGACACGCCAGGTATCCGGCTCAGCCGCGCCGACACCGTGCTGATCCTGGACTTCTCCCTGGCCCGCTGCGCCTGGCGTGCCGCCCGCCGCTCCGGCGAACGCGCCGAGTTCTGGCGGTGGCTGCTCACCTGGCGGCGCCGCAGCCGACCGGCGCTGCTGCACGCCGTGACCGCCCACGCCGGCCGCGCCGACATCCACATCCTGCGAACACCACGGCGACTACGCCACCTACTGGCGGCCATCGAGCGTCATTCCGCCGGATGATCACCCGCCGCCGGCCAGCGTGGATCCCGAGCAGTTGCTTGCTTCGGCGGGATTGCCGCGGTCGGCGCGGAGCCACGTGAACCGGACCGGCGGATATTGCCGGCCCGGCACTCTGCTGGCGTTGCCCCGGGGGCTGGTTGTGTTGGCTGCCGTAGGCTCGGTCGCCGTGGCGATCACCCCTGACACCAAGGACTGGACCTGGGTTCTGACCAGGCCGTGCCCGGAGTGCGGGTTCGACACCCGGTCCTTCGGCCGGGAAGAGGCGGCCGGGCGGTTGCGTGCGAACGCGGCGGCCTGGCGTGAGCTGCTGCTCGGTCCGCGGGATGTCCGGCGCCGGCCGGACCCGGCGGTGTGGTCGGTTCTGGAATACGCCTGCCACGTCCGGGACTGTTGCCGGATCTATGACGAACGGCTGCGGCTGATGCTCACGCAGGACGACCCGCGATACCCGAACTGGGACCAGGATGCCACCGCGGTCGAGGACGACTACGCCGCGCAGGACCCGGCCGCCGTGGCCGCCGAGCTGGGTCAGGCCGCCGAGGCACTGGCCAACCGGTTCGCCCAGGTGTCGGGCGACCAGTGGCGGCGCACCGGCAGCCGCTCCGACGGTGCCCACTTCACCGTCGAGTCGTTCGTCCGGTACTTCCTCCACGACCCGGTACACCACCTCTACGACGCGACCCGCACCCGGCCGTCCGGCGGCAACTGACAGGCACCTGAAGCCAACCCGCACCCGACGGCCGGCAGTCGCGTGGTGCGGCGCCGCCGCCCTGATCGCGTCACGAGCGAACTGGCGCACCACGAACCGGTCAGGCCGGTGGACCCCGGGCACTTCCGGAGGTGCTGGCGGGTCGCGGCCGGCGACCGCCAGCGAGACGGACCCGGCGGGGTCGCATCGGGTCGGGATGTGACGGCCCGCGCCGGTCTCCGGGGTGCGCGAGGATCGGTGGATGCGCGTGTTGTTCAGTTTCGTCGGTGGGACCGGGCATGCGGAGCCGATGGTGCCGGTGGCGCGGGCGGTGCGGCGGGCCGGTCATGAGGTGGCGTTCGCCGGCAATGCGGCCTACCTGCCCTCGCCCGCGGCGCACGGGTTCGCGACCTTCCCGGTGGCTGCGGGCACCGGCGGCCAGCCGGCCCCGCGGCAGCGGCAGCCGCTGCAGGAGCCCGATCAGGGCCGCGAGGACAAGGCCGTCCGCGAGCACTTCGCCGACCGGGTGCCGCGGGCCCGGATGGCCCGGTACCTCGCGTTGTACCGCGACTGGCGTCCGGATCTGGTGGTGCGGGACGAGATGGACTTCGGCGCCGCGGTCGCGGCCGAGGTCGGCGACCTGCCGCACGCGGTGGTGCTGGTGTTGGCCGCGGGGCGGTTGGTCCGGCCCGGTCTGGTCGCCGAGCCGCTGGCGGCGATCCGGGCCGAGCACGGGCTGGCGCCGGATCCCGGGCTGAGCACGCTTGACCGCGGCCTGGTGCTGTCCCCGTTCCCGCCGAGTTTCCGGTCGCCCGGCAACCCGCTGCCCGCGACCGGCTACCCGTTCCGGCTCGGGTTCAGCGAACCGGCGCCCGGCGAACGGTTGCCGCCGTGGTGGCCACCCGCGCCGGCCCGCCCGGTCGTCTACGTGACGCTGGGTACCGAGTTCGCGCTGGAGGCCGGCGACGTGTTCGACCGGCTGCTGGCCGGGCTGGGGCAGCTGCCGGCCGAGGTGGTGGCCACCGTGGGCCGGGAACGGGAACCGGCCGAGCTGGGTCCGCAGCCGCGGCACGTGCACGTCGAGCAGTGGCTGCCGCAGTCGCTGCTGCTGCCACACACCGACCTGGTGGTCAGCCACGGCGGCTCCGGCACCCTCACCGCGGCGCTCGCGCACGGGCTGCCCCAGCTGGTCGTCCCGATGGGCGCCGACCAACTGCACAACGCCGAGCGGGTGCGGGAGCTGGGGATCGGCCGAGCCCTGCCCGCGGTCCAGGCCACCCCGGCGCAGATCCGGGACGCCGCCGCCGCGATCCTCGCCGACCCCGACGCCCGCGCCGCCGCCGACCGGCTGCGCCGCGAGTACGCCGCGCTACCCGACGCCGCCAGCACCGTCCCGCTACTCGAACGCCTGACCTGACGCCCGGCCCACACCCACCCGCAGCGGCGTCGCTCTTTCCTGCCGGTGCAGCAGCTCCGGGTCCGCTGGTAGCCTCAGTCCTGTCACACATCGCTCTTCCCGCGATGCAGACGGGGGGCCGCCGGCCACACCGGTCCGGCGCTCAGTCCGGGGAGGCGCGCTGTGGGTTGGCTTCGTGCGACAGGTGATCTGTCGACGGTGGCGGTTGTCCTTGCGCTGGCAGTCGCCGCGTACGTGATCCTGGTCGGAGCGGCGGCGCTGACGGCCATGTGGCATCCCGATCCGACTCGTCGGCAGGCTGCGTACCGCGTGCTGGACCGGCTTCTGCGGTCGCTCCCTTTCGGAGGACAGCGCCCGGAGCGCGACGGGCAGACCCGGCGCGGCCGCGGTTCCGGCCCACCATGACGACGACGTCTCTATACCCAGCACCTGGACCGACCAGCACGGCGACCCGGCCGGCCGGCCTTCCGCGGACCGGACTGCCCGCGTCGCCGGCCGGCCCGGCGCCACCCCGGGGCGCCCTCCGGTTGCCTGACCCGCTTCCCGTGGCCGCCCACCGCGACCGGGCGCCCGGGACCAACCGTCAGCCTCAGCAGGTCCGGCGCCTGACCAGCTGCCCGGCGCCGTCGTACGCCTCCAGCAGGCAACCGTCGCCGGTTGGCGACGGCGCCCCATTCAGGTCGGGCTCGATCCGGCGGGCGAGGAAGTACTGCTGGCGGACCCCGGCCTCGGTCGGCGGGCGGCCACCGGCCCACCGGACGACCACCCGGCGGATGTCCGTCGACACCGTGCCCTCGAACTCCATGACGCGGTCGGGACCGAACGCGGCGTGACCGCCGGCCTGAAGGCTGAAGAACCCGGGTGGTGGCGGGGGATCTTCGCCGGGCACCACTCCGCCGGTGGGCAAACCCAACAGGGATCGGCGGTCCGGGTTGCCGTCCCAGGTGGACGCGCAGACGCCGTGGAACTGCGCTCCGCCAATCCACACGAGGTAGCCTTCGCGGTCCGCGGTAGCGACCAGGAACCGGACGTCCTGGCTGACCGGCTGGTCCTGGGGCCTGATCCGCGCCTTGCACTGGGCCAGCAGATGTGCCTCCGTCGGCAGCCTTCTCGCCGCGACCGGCAGGTGCCTGCGGACCGGGCCGACCGGCCGTGGCGGCAGCGTGATCCGCCGCACCGAGTGGACCTCCGCGGCCCTGCGGCCCGACATCGCACCGGTGGACGACGCGCCGCCGGGCGACAGTCCGTCCGCGACCAGCCGGCCGCCGTCCGGCAACCCCCTGCTGGTCGGCGCGCTGTCGCCAGTCAGCCGGACGCTGCCGGCGGCCAGCGCTCCCGCCAACACGACCACCAGCGCCGAGACAGGTACCGCGACCCGCCGCCGGCGGCGCCGCTCCCCGCCGGGGTTGTTTCCCCTGTCGTCCCAGCTCGCCATTCCCGCTCCTTCACTCGCGCCCGACGACCCTGCCGTCCTCGAGTCGAGCGCTTGGAGCAACAATGCACCACCTTGGTTCCCGTCTGATCCCGATCCGTATACCTCTGTCGGACACGTCCGCTTCGGGCCAGGCCGGGGCCGCGTGCTGGTCAGCTACCTCCGGGACGGTGACCAGGTGTTCGAGACCTACTGGACCACCGGCCGCGGCAACGAGCTGATGGCACCGTCGTACGGACTCCTGGATCTGACCGCCTACGGCCGGCAGGAGTTCTGGGCGGACTCGCCCGAGGGCTGGCCGCAGCGATGGGGCTCCACGGGTGGCCAGTTTCGGCGGAGCCGGCATGAGCACGGCGACGGCGTCATGAGATATCGAGGCTGGAGACCGAGGCGAGGGCGAACAGGGCGGCCCAGGCCGCGAGCGCCAGCCAGAGGCGGAGCCGGTGCCGCGCTGCCCGCCGCAGCACGGTGACCCGGCCCCAGCCGAACCGCAGGTCGCCGGCGAACAGGGGGGAGCGACCGGGTCCCCGGTACCAGGGCTCCGGTGGATCCGGCGCCCACTGGATCGGGCCGATCACGAAGACCGGGTCGCCCTCGGCGAACTCCCAGATGCGGAACGGCGCGTCGTCCCTACGGCCGAGTGCCCGCGCGACGTCGGGTTCGATGGACGGGGCGTTCCAGGCCATCGGGACCGGCCGGACGCAACCCGGTTCGATCCAGGCCCGTCGGCCGTCCTCGGCCCGGACCTCCACCCGGCCCGCGCTCGACCACTGCCGGCGGCGCTGCCGGACGACCCAGAGCGCCGCCTCGCCACCACCCGGCACCCGCTGCGGACCGGCCAGCGCATGCACGGTGCCCTCGAAGACGAACCGCCCGGCTGCCCCGCCGGGCGGTCCGCCCGGCGGTCCGCCCGGCACCGGGGTGCCGCGTAGCCGGGTGAGTCGGGCGGCCGGCCCGGCCACCGCGCCGAGCGCGATCGCCAGCACCACGACCGGCACCCCGTACCCCAGCGCCGGGAACATGGTCAGTACCTGCGCGGCTACCGCGGACAAGCCGGCGTGGGAGACCCGGTACCGCAGCATCCGGCTCCGCCCGTAGCTGACCGCGCGGGGTTGAACCGGAACCAGCCGCGCAACCCGAACAAGCCGGCCGCGACGAACCCGGTCAGCAGCGCCGCCTGCCAGTACTCGAGCAGCAGGCTGACCGGTAGCAGCACGGCCAGCACGGCGGCGAAGGCCACCTCCCGCCACATGCCCTGCGGCCGGTCGAGCACGGGGACTCCTGACGGGAACAGCTGTCCGCCGGGAACCAACGGCGTACGGCGGCGCGGCACCACATCGGCACGCCATCGAACCACGCGACCTGGTGTCAGGGCCGGAAGTTGGCGAGTTCGGCCGCGGCGCGGTCGAGGTCGGCGGCGACGCCCTGGTGCAGGAGCCGGCTGAACAGCGGGTCGCCGGTGGCCGCCAGCCGGCGGATGCCGGCGGCGTGCGCGGCGGCACGGGCTGCCCGGGAACCGCTGAGCCGCCAGGTAGGCGAGCACCGCCGGCGTCCATGGCCCGGCGCACCGTCCGGCCCACCCGAACCGCACCGCCGGCGTTTCCACCGGCCAGCCGCTCACCATCCACGCACCGATCCTGACATCCGCCCTCGGCGCCGGCGATTCCCGACAGCACCTGTTGTGGCCACCTGACCACCGCGCCGTTACGCCCGACGCGGCGCCACTTCGAGCACGAGAGGTGGGGCCGGATCCACCGACGACCGTCGTACCCGGGCTCGTAGCATCGACCGCATGCGTGTGCTGGTCGTCGAGGATGAGCCCTACATGGCAGAGGCGATCCGCGATGGGCTGCGGCTCGAAGCGATCGCGGCCGACATCGCCGCTGACGGCGACACCGCTCTGGAGTTGCTGAACGTCAACGCCTACGACATCGCCGTCCTCGACCGCGACATCCCCGGGCCCTCCGGTGACGAGATCGCCAAACGCATCGTCGCTGCCGGCAGCGGCATGCCCATCCTCATGCTCACCGCTGCCAACCGGATCGACGACAAGGTCTCCGGGTTCGAGCTCGGCGCCGACGATTACCTCACGAAGCCGTTCGATCTCCAGGAGCTCGTGCTCAGGCTCAGAGCACTCGACCGCAGGCGCGCCCACAACAGGCCGCCGGTGCGGGAGATCGCAGGTCTGCGTCTGGATCCGTTCCGCCGCGAGGTCTACCGCGACGGCCGCTACGTCGCGCTCACCCGGAAACAGTTCGCCGTGCTGGACGTCCTCGTCGCTGCCGAAGGCGGTGTCGTCAGCGCCGAAGAGCTGCTGGAACGGGCCTGGGACGAGAACGCGGACCCGTTCACCAACGCCGTACGCATCACCGTCTCGGCACTGCGCAAACGCCTCGGCGAACCCTGGATCATCGCCACCGTGGCCGGCGTCGGCTACCGCATCGACGCAACCGGGGACGCTGGACGTGAGGGAGGGGACCGTGGATAGACGGCCTGGTTTGAGCGTTCGCCTCAAACTCACCCTCAGCTACGCCGGATTCCTCGTACTCGCGGGTGCCTTGCTGCTCGCCCTGTGGCTGGTCCTACTGCAGTTCTACTCGCACGCTCCGATCATCGATACCACGAGATCTGGCATCGGCGGGACGATCGCGCCAGGTCGATCCCCCACCCAGCGAGCCTTCGGCCAAGCGGCCGGCGCGGTGCTGGCGTTCCTGCTGGTGTTCGGTCTGGTGGGCGGATGGATCCTGGCCGGCCGCATGCTCGCCCCGCTCACCCGCATCACGGACGCCACCCGCATCGCCGCGAACGGGGCACTGTCCCACCGGATTCGGCTGGAGGGCCGCAAGGATGAATTCCGCGAGCTCGCGGACAGCTTCGACACGATGCTGGCCCGGCTCGAATCACAGGTCGCCGAACAGCAGAGATTCGCGGCCAACGCCTCCCACGAACTGCGCACCCCGCTGGCGATCACGCAGACCCTTCTCGACGTGGCCCGCAACGATCTGAACCGCGACAACGGCGAACTTGTCGACCGGCTCCACTTCGTCAACGCCCGGGCGATCGACCTCACTGAGGCATTGCTCGTGCTCAGCCGCGCCGACCAGCGGTCCTTCAGCCGAGAACACGTCGACCTGTCCCTCATCGCGGAAGAGGCCACTGAAACGCTTCTCCCGCTCGCCGAAAAGCGCGGCCTCACCATCGAGACCGCCGGTGACGTCACGCCAACCGTCGGCTCACACGTGCTCCTGCTGCAGTTGACCACGAACCTCGTGCACAACGCGATCGTCCACAATCTGCCGGAACAGGGCACCGTGTGGGTCACCACCAGCGTGCACCCCGGCAGCGTGCTGCTCACTGTCGAGAACACCGGCGAGAAGCTCACCGCACAGTTGGTTTCCACGCTGGTCGAGCCGTTTCAGCGCGGCACTCGACGGATACGCGCCGGCCACGCGGGGGTCGGCCTCGGCCTGGCCATCGTGAACAGCATCACCCAGGCACACGACGGAACGCTCACCCTCACCCCGCGCCCCGACGGCGGGCTCCGCGTCACGGTGCAGCTGCCCGCCGGGTCAGCGCGCGCCGGCAGCTGACGATCCGGGGATTGCCGCACGCCGTCGGGAGGAATAGTCGCCGCCCCGGCCGCGGCCTTAGGACGCCTGCCGGCCGAGCGTCAACCGGCTCGGCGCGGTGATGGGAAAATCGAAATAGGTGTCCGGATAGGGTTCGTCTCTCAGTGTGTAGTGCCACCACTCGCAGTCGTACCGGTTGAAACCGCAGGCCGCCATGATGGAACAGAGGTACTGACGGTTCCGCGCTTCGGCCGGCGTGATTCCTTTTGCGCCATGATGTGAGATTGGATCCATCAGATCATGGTCGCCGCCCATGGCGGCAAGCTCACCGGTAGCCAGGTGATAGAGCGTCAAGTCAACCGTGCTGCCCCGACTGTGGCCCGACCTGGCCGCCACATATCCTTTTTCGAACATCCCGGTCCGGTCAATATTCGGATAGTGTCGCAGCTTCGTCCGGCCATCCTCCGGCTGCCGGGCCCAGCGCAGGAAGCAGTCGACGGCGCGTTGCGGGCGATAGCCATCCCAGAGAAGCAGGCCGAAGCCCTGGGATTCGGCCATTTCCCGGGCTCTTTCCAGGGCCGCGCACATGGCCGTCGTGCCGATGATCCGGTTGGCCAGATACCCGTCCACCGGCTTCCCGGTGAAGTTGTCCCAGGTGGCGTACTTGGCATCCCAGCGTATTCCGAAGACAAACTCGTCGACAAAGACAAAGTCGTCGTTCATTGGATTTTCCCGGTCAATGCCAGCGACACCACACGGTCGATCACGTCGGTCAGCGGCAACCCGGCGGCCGCCATCATTCTCGGATAGCGGCTGTACGAGGTCAGGCCGGGCAAGGTGTTCACCTCGTTGAGTACCACCTTTCCGTCCGCCGTGAGGAACATGTCCACCCGCGCCAGTCCCCGGCATCCCAGGGCGCGATAGATGGCCTTCGCGGTCTCCTGGACGAGCGAGCGTGACTCTGCCGAGATGTCAGCGGGAACGATTGCGGTCGAGTTTTCGGAACCGCTTTCCGGTGTACTCTCCTGATGGATTCTGAAAAAGCCGTGAGATAGCGCGATTCGATCTACCTCGCCGGCGATCAGGTCCAGCTCGTTCCCCAGGATGGCACATCCGACCTCGCTGCCGATGACCGCCGCCTCGACCAACACCTTCGAGTCGTACTGTCTCGCGATCTGGACCGCGGTCAGCAGTTCTTCCTTTCGAGACACCTTGCTGACGCCGAAGGATGACCCCGAGCGGGCCGGCTTCACGAAGACGGGATAGCTGAGCCGGTCGGGGTCGATATTCTCGTCCGCCAGGACGATCCAGAAATTCGGCGTCGCGATTCCCGCGCTCCGGGCGACGATGTAGGCGAGGGATTTGTCCATACACAGGGCAGAACTCTGGACATCGCAGCCCACGTAGGGGATGCCGGCGAGCTCGAACAGGCCCTGCATCGCGCCGTCCTCGCCGAGCTTGCCATGCAGAACGGGGAACACCAGGTCCAGGCCGATCGTTTCGTATCGTCCCCGCTCCAGCACGAGCAATCCGGGTACGCTCCGGTCCGGTGACAGCACGGCCGGACGGCAACCACCGTCCTCCCAATCTGCGGCCGGACCGTCACAGAGCTTCCAGGCGCCGGCCTTCGTGATCCCGACATAGAACGGCTCGTACTTTTCGGTGTCGAGGTGTCTGGCGACCTCCTGGGCGGACTTGACGGAGATGGGGTGTTCTTCGGAACAGCCGCCGAAGATGATTCCGATCTTCAACCTAGCCACGCTGGCTCCTGCTTTCGAATTTCAGGCAATTGATGATCGAGTTTTCCACGGTGTCGCTCAGCGCGTGGTCCGTGTAGTAGGCCGTGTGCGGACTGATGAGCGCGTTCGGCAACTCCTGCAGCCGCACCAGCGACTTGCTGTCAATGGCCGTGTTCCGGCAGTCGGCGTAGAATATTCCTTCCTCTCCTTCGAGAACATCCAACGCCGCGCCGGCCAATCTGCCGCTTTCCAACGCTGGCACCAGGGCCTCGGTGTCGAGCAGTGCGCCGCGGCCGGTATTGATGATGAACGCGCCGCGCTTCAGCTGCCCGATACGTCGATGATTCAGCAGGTGGTGTGTATCCGCGTTGAGCGGTGTATGCAGCGTGACCATGTCGCTCTGCCGCAACAGTTCATCGAGCGGAACGTAGTCGGCAGACGTCTTGGGGCGACTGTCATAGGCCAGTATCCGGCAGCCGAAACCCCGCAGCCGGTCTATGACCGCTGCGCCGATGCGTCCTGTGCCAATTACCCCGACGGTCAGATCGCGTAGTTCCCGCCCGCGTACCTCGTGCAACCGGTAGTCATGGACGTCTGCCTGGCGGAGGATGGATTTTGCATTTCGCACCGCCATCAGCATCAGCATCAACGTGTAGTCGGCCACGCTGTCCGGCGAATAGGTGACGTTTCCAACGGAGATGCCGACGCTCTCCGCGTATTTCACATCGATGTGGTTGTACCCGATGCTCCGGGTGGAGACATACGCTACGCCGGCCCGGCTCAGCGCGCGGAGCGTGGAGTTTGTGACTTGAGTCTTGTGACCGACGCTGATGCACCGCTTTCCGCGGGCCAGCTCGATGTTGGCTTCAGCTACCGCTGCCGCTGTGATAGTTGGCATTACCCCGAAACGGGGCGCCATCTCCCGGAACAGAACGGCCTCGTCCGGCCCGCACCCGTAGATTGTGATTCCCGTCGTCGGGACGGCCGGGGAGGACGCGGACGCCAGCGGTCGGGTGCGGCAGGCCACCGTTTGTGCTGGCTCGCTGTAGGTCACGCCGTCCAGTCAAGGCAGCGTGGTGTTGCCAGCATGTATGTGGTTTTCGATACGCTGGCGATATGTTACCGGCCGGTAGCATAGAGAGCGTGCGTGTGTTGATCGTCGCGGTCGGACCGGCTACAGGCTCAGGTCGAAGGGGTGGCCGGCCGGGTCGGTGAGGGCGCGGTGTCGCGGGCCGCCCCGGTCTCTCCGGGTGGCGCCCAGCGTGCGGGCCAGTGCCTCGCTGGCGTCGAGATCGTCGACGATGATGTCCAGGTGCGCCTGCTGCGGGCGCGCCGGGTCTCCCCGGCGCGGCGGGTTGTAGCCGGCCACCTGCTGGAACATCACGCTCTTGCCGTAGCCGGCGATGAGTGCGCCCTCGACGCCGGTGTAGGTGACCTGCATGCCGAGCAGGCCGGCGTAGAAGTGCGCCAGCCCGGCCGCGTCCCCGGCGTCGATGGTCACCGCGAACAGGTGGATTCCCGGCTCGGCCCCGTCCAGCTGGCACAGGTCGAACGGGTGGCCGCCCGGGTCGGCCAGGGTGACCCAGCTCGGCCCGTCGGCCAACCGGGTCGCGCCGAGGCCGACCGCCCGCTCGGCCGCCGCCTGGTGGCCGTCGACCTGCAGGTCCAGGTGGAACTGCTGCGGATGCTCCTGCCCGGGCCAGCGCGGCGGGATGTGGTCGGGCGAGTTCTGGAAGGCGATCTCCTGCCCGTCCGGCGCCCGCAGCGTGATCCAGTGGCCCTCCTCTCGGCGGGACTCCGCCCAGCCGGTGAGCGCCGCGTAGAACGAGGCGACCTGGTCGATGTCGGCCACGTCGAACGCGACCAGCTCCAGGCGTCCTGTGTCAGTCACGCCCGGCATGCTGCCACCGCCCAGCGACAAAAAAACACCCAGCCGGGCCGGCCCCGCTCTCGGTGGTTGCGGTGCCGGACGGGCGATCAGCGGCGTCGCCGCGCCGCGTCGAGCAGGGCGGGCGGGGTGTCGTACTTCTCGTCCGCGGCCAGGTCGACCCCCGGGGCGACGATCGTGTCGATCGCGTCGAGCACATCGGCGGACAGCACGGTGTCTTCGGCGGCGAGCTGCGAGTGCAGGTGGTCCATGGTGCGGGGGCCGATGATCGCGCTGGTTACGGCGGGGTGCGCGGTGACGAATCCGAGCGCGAGCTGGATCATGGTCAGGTCGGCCTCGCCGGCGACCTCGGCCAGCTGCTCGACGGCATCGAGCCTGGCCCGGTTGGCGGGGATGGCGGTGTCGAAGCGTTGCGGCATGAGTGCCGAGCGGCTGGTGGTGATCTCCTGGCCCGCGCGGATCGCGCCCGACAGCCAGCCCGAGGCCAGCGGGCTCCACGCCAGCACGCCGAGTCCGTACTGCTCGGTCACCGGCAGGACGTGGGTCTCGATCCCGCGCTGCAGGATCGAGTAGCTGGGCTGTTCGGTGACGTAGCGGCTCAGGTGGTTCTCCCGAGCGGCCCACTCGGCCTGCACGATGCGGTACGCGGGGAACGTCGAGCAGCCGAAGTAGCGGATCTTTCCCGCGCGCTGCAGGTCGGTCAACGCCGACAGCGTCTCCTCGTCGCTGGTGTTCGGGTCCCACCGGTGGATCTGGTAGAGGTCGACATGGTCGACGCCGAGCCGGCGCAGGCTGTTGTCCAACTCGGTGACCAGCCAGCGGCGGGAGCTGCCGCGGTGGTTGCGTTCGTCGCCCATCGGCATGGTCGCCTTCGTGGCCAGCACGATGTCGTCGCGGCGGCCGGCGATGGCCTTGCCGACCATCTCCTCCGACTCGCCCTGGCTGTACATGTCGGCGGTGTCGATGAGGTTGATCCCCCCGTCCAGGGCGGCGTCGACCATGGCGGTGGCCTCGTCCTGGGTGGTACGGCCCAGACCGCCGAAGTTCATCGCGCCGAGCGCGAGGGTGCTGACCTGCACACCGGTGCGGCCCAAGGTGCGGTACTGCATGGCTGTTTCTCCTTGCGAGGCGACTTGAGAGGCGAAGCGGGATGGCGAGGCGTGGCTTGGTCCGGCTCGCCGGTTCTGGCATCCTGAGCAAGCGGAGCGTTGTTCCGCTACCATACGGAACGTGGTTCCGTTTGCCAAGGGGGTGCCGGACGTAGTGGTCGACAGCGGATCAGGGGCGTCCGCCCCGCGGAAGCGGGCCGACGCCCGGCGCAACGAGGAGACGCTGCTGGAC
This sequence comes from uncultured Actinomycetota bacterium, assembly GCA_963714145.1. Taxonomy (GTDB): domain Bacteria; phylum Actinomycetota; class Actinomycetes; order Mycobacteriales; family CADCTP01; genus JBBWZH01. The sequence continues at coordinate 9,394,730 of OY970235.1, forward strand.
GCGGCCGCGGCGGTCTTCATCACGTCCGGCGTCGATGTGCCCGTGCGTGACATCGCGGCCAGGGCCGGCGTCGGCGTCGGCACGATCTACCGCCACTTCCCGACCCGAGCCGATCTCATCGTCGCCGTCTACCGGCACCAGGTCGAGGCATGTGCCGAGGCCGGTCCGGCACTGCTGGCGAGCAGCAGCACAGCGCACGCCGCGCTGGCCCGGTGGATCGACCTCTTCGTCGACTTCCTGGTCACCAAGCACGGCCTCGCCGGGGCGCTGCAATCCGACGATGCCGCCTTCCAGACCCTGCACGCCTACTTCCTCGACCGCCTGGTCCCGGTGTGCGCGCAACTGCTCGACGCCGCCGTCACGGCGGGCGAGATCCGCTCCGACACGGATGCCGTACGAGCTGCTGCGTGGCGTCGGCAATCTCTGTATCGGCGCGGAGAACAACCCCCACTACGACGCACGTCGCATGGTCGGACTCGTCATCGCCGGACTGCGCCTCCGGCCGGGCGAGTCAGCCGCGATGTGAAGCGTCGGTGCTGTGATCGGGTGGGAGCTGCGGCCATCCGGTCCGGGCGATGATCTCGTCGGCGGTCTCCTGGGCGGTGTGTTCGTCGGTGTCGATGCGCAGGTCGCCGACCGTGGCCTGGTCGAGTGCCTCGGCCTGGGCCGCCGCCAGGCCGGCGATGTCGCGCAGGTGCGCGTCGGGTAGGCCTTTCAGCGGGTCGCCCGGTTGCGCCCAACTGCCGCCCTGTCCCCGGAGCAGGATCCGGCGGGTCAGCTCGCCGGGTCCCGCGTGCAGCCGGCACACGGTGATGGTCGCCGCGGGCAGCGCCCGGGCGTATGCCGTGATCGCCGCTGGGCCCTGCGCCGGCCCGACGATGGTGAGGCAGTCGGCTCCGGCGGCCCGGAAGGTCTGCCAGAGTGCCGCCAGAACACGGGCTCGGACCCGATGGTTGGTGGCCTCGTCGGGCGCGGTGGGGCCGAGGAAGCCGATCTGGTCGAGGTCGACATAGGCGCCGGGGATTCGCCGGCCGAACACGGTCTTGTGGTAGATGGCGAAGCCGACGGTGGACTTGCCGACGCCGGTGGCCCCGCACAGCCAGAGGATCCGCCCGGCCGGCGCTGGACGTGGGTCGGTCCGATCGCGCGGCCGTGGCCGACGGGTGCCCGCTGACGGTGCCATCCAGCCGGCGGTCCGCTCGTGCACCAGCCGGACGACGTCGGCCCCGGCCAGGCCGGTGGTGTCGATGCAGAGGTCGCCGATGTCGTTCGCGTCCAGGGCGGCGGCCTCGGTCAGTGCCGCGGGCACGATCGCGGCGGTGCCCTGACGTTCGAGCAGGCGGCGGGTGACCTCGTCGGGGTCAGCGCGCAGCCGGCACACGGTCAGCGCGGCCTGCGGGATCAGGTCGCGGTACACGCCGTGGCTGGGATGTACGACGCCGGACACGACGACGCACCGCGCGCCGGCCAGCTGGAAGGCGGTCACCAGCGCGTTCAGATTCTCCGCCTGCATCCGGTGCCGGCCGGGATCGGCGGCCGGCTCGGGGTAGCACATGCCCAGCTGGTCGATATCGACGTAGCCGACCCCGGCGCCGGCCCGGGCGAGCTCCGAGTAGATCTCCCACCCGACGGTGGTCTTCCCGACTCCGGCCGGACCGCACAGCCACAGCACCGGGACCGGCTCGCCGCCGCCCCGGCCGCGGCCGCGGCCGTCCGGCCCGTCCGAACCGGGTACAGCAGGGTCGGCAGGACGGTCGCCGGCGGCCATGGCCGCGATCGTCGCGGTGCGTCCGCGCCCGCGACAACCGGATTTCCCCGGCGACGCACCGCCGATCCAAGGTTCGACCAAGGTCGGGTTCCAGACCGGTGTCGCAGGCTTGCTGACGTGACCGGATCAAGCGTGGACGGCCAGGCGACACGGCCGCGGCTGAAGGACGTGTCCTGGGAGCGGGCGGGCGACGAGCTGCGCCTGGTCTACGAGTGGCGGGAGCAGCTCCTCCTGGCCGACCCGGACGGGTCGGTCGCGATGCTGCTGGAACTGCTGCGGGCGGGCGGGCGTACCACGGCCGAGCTGGCCGCCGCGCTGTCCGCGGGCCGGCCCGAGCCGGTGCCGGTCGCGGACGTCCAGGCCGCGATCGCGCTGCTGGACTCCTACCGGCTGGTGGAGGACGAGCGGCGGCTGGGCGGGCTGACCGCGGCGGCGGCCGAGCGGCACTTCAGCACGGTCGGCTTCTTCGAATCGTTCGGGACCCTGGAGCGCAGCCGGGAGGACCTCTGCCGGGAGCTCGCCGAGCGGCACGTGCTGGTGCTCGGCACCGGCGGGCTGAACTCCAACACGCTGCCGCACCTCTGCGGGCTCGGCGTCGGCCGGGTCACCCTGCTCGACCGGGACGCGGTCGAGCCGCGCAACTTCGCCCGGCAGTACCTGTACCGGTGGACCGATATCGGCTCCCGCAAGGTGGAGCGGGCCGCGGCCTGGGTGCGCGCGTTCGACCCGGCGATCGAGGTCGCCGCGCTGGACACCGGCATCGAGTCGACCGAGCAGCTCGGCGACCTGCTCGACCTGCTGCGCCCGGACGTGGTCGCCGCCGGCATCGACCAGCCGGGCGACGTCGACCGCTGGGTGAACGCCGCCTGCGTACCGCGCGGCATCCCGTTCGTGCGCGGCGGCATGTGGGTCACCGACGGTGCGGTCTGGTCCGTCGACCCTGGCCGCAGCGCCTGCTTCGAGTGCTCGTTCCGCGCGGTGGCCGACGCGGAGGTCGGCGACGAACTGGCCGAGGTACGCGCCGGGCTCGCGCTGGCCGCGACCCGACCGCGAACCAACCGCGGCATCGGCCCGATCGCCGGCCTGCTCGGCGCGTACGGGGCATTCGAACTGCTGCGGTACCTGACCCGCTTCGAGCCGCCGGTGTACGCCGCGAACCCGCTGTTCATCGACTTCGCGGGCGGCTGCGCGACCCGGCAGCGGGACTGGCCCCGGGACCCGGACTGCCCGGTCTGCGCCCAGCTCCACCCGACCGGCCCGCAGCCGGCCGGCCGCCAACCTGCCGCCGCCGACACCGGCGACCGGCTCACCGCCGCCAGCACCGTGGGGAGGAGGTGATCCGCATGAAGCTCAGCATCCGCCGCGTCGAGAACGCACGGCTGACCTGCCCGATCCAGGGCAACCCGACTCCGGGGTGCGACTCCTGATCCATCGCTGGGTGCCCGGGCGACGGCCGCGCCCGGGCACCCGTCCCTCATCGACATCCAGGATGGCGCATGCCTGACGTTTCCAGCGGCACCGCGGCAATGGCGCGGTTGGTCCTCGCCCCGGACGGTGACGAGTACGTGCTCGGCCGGCCGGACCTCGGCCTGTATGTGGCCGTGCCCGAACCGGCCGCGGTGCTGATCCGGGCGCTGCAGGGCGGCGCCACGCTCGCCGCGGCGACCGAGCGGGCCAGCGAGTCGGCTGGGTCCGAAGTGGACAGTGCCGACTTCCTCGCCGGCCTGGCCGAGATCGGCCTGCTGGCCGAGCCCGGGCCGGCGGACGGAACACCGGCGGTCGGCGGCCGGCAGATCCGCTGGATCGCCGGGGTGAACCCGGGCACGGCGGCATGGTTCTTCGGCCGTACGGCCTGGCTCTGCTACGGCGCGGCCGCGGTGTTCGTGCTGGCGGCCCTCATCGTCCGGCCCGACCTGCGGCCCAGCTTCGAGGACATCTGGTTCCTCGGCGACCCGGCGCTGTCGATGCTCTCGCTGGCCCCGATCTCCGTGCTGCTCGCCGGCGGGCACGAGGCCTGGCACTGGCTGGCCGGCCGCGCGCTGGGCGTACCAGCGGTGTTCCGGGTGAGCCGGCGGGGCATCTGGCTGGTGTTCGAGACCGACCTGACCCAGGTCGTGACGCTGCCGCGCCGGCAGCGGTACAGCCCGTTCCTGGCCGGCATGGCCTGGGACACCTCGCTGCTGGCCGGCGCGCTCGCGCTGCGCCTGCTCTACCGCGCCGACCGGCTCGCCCTGCCGCCCACGCTGGACCGGCTGCTCGGCGTGGTCGTGCTCACCCAGGTGGTCACGCTGACCTGGCAGGGCGTGGCGATCTTCCTGCGCACCGACGGGTACGCGGTGCTGGCGAACGCGCTGCGCTGCCACAACCTGTACCGGGCCAGCTGGCTGACCACGAAGGACCGGTTCTGGCGGCTCACCCCGGCCGAAACGACCGAGCTGGCCGAGGTCAGCGAGCACGACCGCCGGGTGGCCCGCTGGTTCGGCCTCGGCTACGCGCTCGGCCTGGCCGCGACCGGCTGGCTCACGCTGAACGTCGGCCTGCCGTTCCTGCTCGGCATGACGCTCTGGCTGGTCAACAACCTCGGCCACCCGGCGCCCGGCTCGCTCGCGTTCTGGGAGTCGCTGGCCGTCCTCGTCCTGCTGCTGGCCCAGTCGCTCGGCCCGGTGCTGTTCGGCCTGCGGGAACGCCGGCTCCGGAAGCAGGGGGTCCTGCTGTGAGTACAGGTCTGCCGCGGCGGCGCCTGGACCGCAGCGTCCCGCCGGCGAAGCTGCCGGGATGCGGAGGGAAGGCGTCGGCTGTGCGGCCGGCCGGAGCGAACCGGGAGACACAGTGAGTGCAGGTCAGCCGCGGCGGTGGGCCTGGCGGCTCGGTGCGGCCGCGCTCGGCACCGCCGCGGTCGTGAGCGCGCTGAACGGCCCGTGGAATTTCCTGGTCGGCACCGTGACCGGGTCCCGGCCGGTGAGCCAGGCGGCGCCCTGCCTGCCCGGCGCGGCGGTGCCGATCCTGGACAGCCCGCACGTGTCCGCGGCGCAGCTGCCGGCAGTGCGCTACAACTCGGTGCCGCCGACCTCGGGCCCGCACTTCGGCTTCACCATCGCGCCCGGCATCTACCCGCGGCCGCTGTCGACCGGGCTGACCGTGCACGCGATGGAGCACGGCCACATCGTGATCCAGTACGCCCCGGGTACGGACCCGACGACGGTCGGCCAGCTGCGCCGGCTGGCCAAGCGCTACCCCAGGGACGTGGTGCTCGCGCCCTACCCGGGCCTGGGCACCGGGATCGCGCTGACCGCCTGGGGCCGCATCGACCTGCTCGACCGGTACGACGAGGCCCGGGCGACCCGGTTCATCGAGGCGTTGCGCGACCGGTACGTGCACGGCTGGACCAGCCCTGATCCCTGCCCCACCGTGACTTCGTCGGGCTAGCCGTCCGGCGCCGATGCCCGGGGAACTCGCGGCCCGGCCCGGCCCGGCCTGGGTCAGCCGTGCCGGCGGGCGTGTTCGCAGCAGCAGCACGACCGGTCCGGGTCGCCGGCCGGGCCGCCGACGCCGTCGCGGAGCAGCCGCTGGTACAGCCGGCGGAGGTCCGGGCCGGGTTCGGTGCCGAGCTCGTCGACCAACCGGCGTCGGGTGGTCAGGTAGCAGCCCACCGCCTCGGCGGTCCGGCCGAGCTGCCGCAGCGCCTCGATCAGGCCGGCCGTCAGCGGCTCGACCAGCGGGTACTCGGTGATCAGTTCGCGGACCGGAGCGAGCACCACAGCGGCCCGGCGCATCCGCAACTGCACGTCCGCCCACTGCAGCACGGCGTCGAGGTGTCGCTGCCCCAGCGCGGCCCGGGTGCGGGCGGCCCAGTCGCCGGACAGGTCGGCCAGGGCCGGCCCCCGCCACAGCGCGACCGCCTCGTCCAGCAGCGCCGCCCGCCGTAGGTCGTCGGTACCGGGGCGGCCGGCCTGATCGACGAGCCGCTGGAACCGGTGCAGGTCGATCGCCCCGGGGTCGGCGTCCAGCAGGTAGCCGCCCGCCCGGCGGACCAGCCGCAGCGGCGGCTCACCCGGCGCGGCCCGCGCGACCGCACAGCGCAGCCGGGTCAGGTAGCTGTAGAGCCCGCTGCGCGCACCGGCCGGCGCCGCGTCGCCCCAGACCCGCCGGATGACCACCTCGGTCGGCACCGGCCGGCCCGCGTCCAGCGCGAGCGCGGCCAGCACCGTGCGCTGCCGGCTCGGCCCCAGCTCCACCGCCCGCCCGGCCACCGACATTCGGACCGGGCCAAGCATCGACAGTTCCGTCATAGCCACCGCCCTCCGGGTGGCTGGACGGTGGCGCACCGGCATTGGCGAAGTGTTGGCGGCTTCTGGGTGCCCGATCGGGCTCCCCGATGGCTGGCCGGCCGGGCGGGCTGACTGCCCATCCAGCCGGCAGGGCGGGCGGATCTTCCGGGATACGGCGACGGTCCCGGCCGAAACGGAACCCGGCACGGGGGTGCACCGCATCCTTGGTGTCGTGGAGCCAGATCGGAGCTTCCGGGTCCTCGGGCCGCTCGAAGTCTGGGATGGTCGGCGGCTGGTGCCCGTCCCGGGCCTGCAGCAGCGGGTGCTGTTGGCCCTGCTGCTGCTCGAGCCGAACCGGGTGGTGTCCGTCGACGCGCTGATTGCCGATCTGTGGAACGACCGGCCCCCGGCCAACGCGCGGGTGCTGCTGCACGGCTGCGTGGCCCGGCTGCGCCGGGTGCTCCGCGCGGTCCCGGCCCGCCCGGCCGCCGAGCACCCGGCTGCCGAGCGCCCGGCTGCCGAGCGGGCGTGGCCGGAACACGCGGCACCAGAGCGCCCGGCTCCCGAGCGGGCGTGGCCGGAACACGCGGCTCCGGAGCGAACGGCTCCCGAGCGGGCGGCTGCCGAGCACCCGGCTGCCGAGCGGACGGCTCCCGAGCGGACGGCCTCCGAGCGAGTGGAGGCGCCGCTGGTCAGCCGCCCGCCCGGGTATCTGCTGGCGGTCCGCCCCGACGAGCTGGACCTGCTCCGCTTCGATGAGCTGACCGCGGCGGCCGGCCGCGAACCGGAGCCGGAGCGGCGCCGCGACGTGCTGGCCGCCGCCCTCGCGCTGTGGCGCGGCCCGGCGCTGGACGGGCTCACGCCCGGCCGGCTCGCCGCCGCGGCCGCCGGCCTGGACGAGCGCCGGCTGACCGTGCTGGAGCAGCGGATCGATCTGGACCTGGGCCTCGGCCGGCATGCCGTGCTGGCCGGCGAGCTGCGGACGCACGTGCGGGCGCACCCGCTGCGCGAGCGGCTGTGGGCGCAGCTGATGCTGGCGCTGGCCGGTGCCGGCCGCCGGGCCGACGCGCTCGCCGCGTACCAGGAACTGCGGGGCAGCCTGGTCGACCAGCTCGGCATCGAGCCGGGTCCGCTGCCGCGGCGGCTGCACCAGGCGGTGCTGTCCGGCGCCGACCCGACTGCGGTCTACCTGGACACCGGCGGGCCGCCGGCCGCACCCACCGCCGGCCGGCCGCTGGCCGCGGGGCCGCTGGCCGCGGGGGCGCCGGCCGCGCCCACTGGCGACCGGCCGCCGGCCGCGGGGCCGCTGGCGCAGCTCCCGCTGGACGTCAGCGGCTTCACCGGCCGTGGCGCGGAGCTCGCCGAGCTCGACGTGGCGCTGGCGGCCGGCCGGGAGCCCTCGGCGGTACGCATCGCCGCGGTGTGCGGCACGGCCGGGGTCGGCAAGACCGCGCTGGCGGTCCGCTGGGCGCACCGCGGCGCCGCCCGCTTCCCGGCCGGTCAGCTGTACGTGGACCTGCGTGGCTACGCGCCGGGTTGGCCGGTGGACCCGCTGGACGCGCTCGCCGGCATGCTCACCGCGCTCGGCGTGCCCGAGCGGGACATTCCGCCGACCCTGGACGCCCGCGCCGCCCGGTACCGCAGCGCGGTCGCCGGCCGCCGGCTGCTCGTGCTGCTGGACAACGCCGCGACCGTCGAGCAGGTGCACCCGCTGCTGCCCGGCAGCCCGGATACGGTCGTGCTGGTCACCAGCCGGGACAGCCTGCCCGGCCTGGTGGCGCTGCACGGCGCCCGCCGGCTGGCGCTGGACCTGATGCCGGCCGCCGACGCCCGCGCGCTGCTGCGCGAGCTGATCGGCGCGCGGGTGGATGGTGAGCCGGACGCCGCGGCCGAGCTGGCGGCCCTGTGCGGGCGGCTGCCGCTGGCGCTGCGGGTGGCCGCCGAGCTCGCGGTCAGCCGGCCGACCACACCGCTGGCCGACCTGGTCGCGGAGCTGGCCGACCGGAGGCGGCGGCTGGACCTGCTCGACCCCGGCGGTGACCCGCACGCCGCGGTGATCACCGTGTTCTCCTGGTCGTTGCGGCACCTGCCGCCGGACACCATGCGGGCGTTCGCGTTGCTCGGCCTGCACCCCGGCCAGGACGCCGACGCGCCCGCGCTCGCCGCGCTGGCCGGCATCGGACACCGGCCGGCCGGCCGCATGCTGACCCGGCTGGCCCGCGCGCACCTCGTGTACTCCAGCGGGCCGGGCCGGTACGGCATGCACGAGCTGCTCCGCGCGTACGCGACCGGGCTGGTGCGATCGGACGGCGAGGCCCGCGCCGCCCTGGGCCGGCTGCTCGACCACTACCTCGGCACGGCCGCGGCCGCGATGGACGCGCTGTTCCCGGCCGACGCCGGCCGCCGGCCCACGGTCCCGAGCCCCGCGGTGGCCACGCCGGCCGCCGACGCCCCCCGCTTCGACACCCCGGCCGCCGCGCTGGCCTGGCTGGACACCCACCGCGCGACCCTGACCGCGGTCGCCGGGCACGCCGCCGGCGACGGATGGCCGCGGTACGCCATCGACCTGTCGGCCACGCTGTTCCCGTACCTTGCCGGCGGCCACTACCACGACGGATTGGCCATCCACGCGCACGGCGTCACCGCCGCGCGGCTGGCCGGCGACCGTACCGGCGAGGCCCGCGCGGGTACCGATCTGGGAAATATGCAGGTACGGCTGGGCCGGCACGGCGAAGCCGTCGCCCAGTTCCGCCGCGCGGTGGACCTCTACCAGCAGGTCGGCGACCACTCGGGGCAGGCCCGCGGGCTGAACAACATCGGCGTGGTCGAGCAGCGGCAGGGCCGGCACACGGTGGCCGCCGGGCACTTCCGGCAGGCTCTCGAGCACTCCCGGCAGGCCGGCGACCGCATTGGCGAGGCGTGGGCGCTGAACAACCTCGGCACCGTGGCACAGCTGCGCGGGAGCTGGGCCGAGGCGGTCCGGGACCGCCGCCGGGCGCTTGAGCTGTTCCGGCAGGCTGGCGACCAGATCGGGCAGGCCGAGGTGCTGAACAACCTCGGCGACCTCGAGCAGCGGCAGGGCCAGCACGCGGCGGCGCTCGGCCACTACCGGCAGGCGCTGGCCGGGTACCAACAGGCCGGCAGCCGGGTCGGCGAGGCATGGGCGCGAAGCAGCCTGGGCGACGTGCACACCCTGCTCGGCGAACCCGACCGGGCCGCCGAGCAGCTGTGCTGGGCGCTCGCGCTGTTCCGCGAGCTGGGCGACCTGGACGGCGAACCGTGGGTGCTCAACGGGCTCGGTGAAGCCGCCCGCGCCGCTGGCCGGCCGGCCGAGGCGCTGCGTTGGCACACCACCGCGCTCACCGCCGCGCTGGGCGTCGGCTCCGGCCACCAGGAGGCCCGCGCGCACATCGGCCTGGCCCACGCGCACCGCGACCTCGGCGACCCCGAGCGCGCCACGACGCACCACGACCAGGCCGTCCTGCTGCACACCCGGATGGGTGTCGCCTGGTATGACCAGGCCCGCTCGACCGCCTGACCGGCTACCGCCGCGTATCCCGACCGGTCCTAGGGTGGCAGCGTGGACGGTGATCTCACGCTGCTGAACGCGGTCGTGTTCGACGGCGAGTCGGCGGACCTGGTCGAGGGCACGATCCGGATCGCCCGTGGCCGGATCGTCGAGGTCGGCGACGTAGCGCCGGGCTCCGGGCCGGTGCTGGACGTCCGCGGCGGCACGGTCCTGCCGGGCCTGATCGACGCGCACTTCCACGCGTACGGGATCAGCCTGGATCCGCGCGAGATCGACGGGGCGCCGCTGAGCTACGTGGCGGCGGTGGCGGCCCGGCGGCTGGGCGCGGCGCTGCGCCGGGGCTTCACCACGGTCCGGGACGTGGCCGGCGGCGACCCGGGGCTGTCCCGGGCGATCAGCGAGGGGCTGTTCCCGTCACCGCGCTACCTCTACACCGGGCCGGCGCTGAGCCAGACCGGCGGGCACGGCGACGGGCGGCCGGCCGAGTCCGACCTGTGCGCCTGCGCCGGGCACATGTGCGAGGTCGTCGACGGCGTGGACGCGCTGCGCCGGGCCACCCGGGACCGGTTCCGCCGCGGCGCGCACGCCATCAAGATCATGGCGTCCGGCGGGGTGATCTCGCCGACCGACCCGCTGCGGGTGCCGCAGTACTCGGCCGAGGAGGTGCGGGCGGTCACCGCCGAGGCGGCGCGCCGGGGCAGCTACGTGGCGGCGCACGCGTACTCGGCCGACGCCATCCGGCACGCCGTCGACAACGGCGTCCGCTCGGTCGAGCACGGCAACCTGCTGGACCGGGCGACCGCCGTGCTGCTGGCCGAGCGGGACGCCGTCCTGGTGCCGACGCTGGTCACCTACGACGCGATGGACCGCCGCGGCGCCGAGCTCGGCCTCAGCGCCGTCGCCCAGGCGAAGAACCGGGAGGTGCTCGCGGCCGGCCGGCACGCCGTCGAACTGGCCCGGGCGGCCGGCGTCCGGATCGGCTTCGGCACCGACCTGATGGGCGCGCTGGCGGACGAGCAGCTGGCCGGCCTGCGGCTGCAGGCCGAGGTGGACGGCGCGCTGGGCGTGCTGCGCTCGGCCACCTCGGTCAACGCCGACCTGCTCGGCCGCCCGGACCTCGGCCGGGTCGCCGCCGGCGCGGTCGCCGACCTGCTGGTGCTGCCCGGCAACCCGTTCACCGACCCCGCGCTGCTGTGGGCACCCGACCGGCGCACGGTCATCCAGGCCGGCACGATCCGCCACCAGCCGGCGCCCTGACGCCGGGCGCCCGGGCCATCCCGGCGCGGGCCGCCGACGGTCCGGCCCGTTCCCCGGAAGGCGGGTAGGCTACGGAGAGTGACGGATGGCTCCCGAGAGGTGCCAGCAGGTGCCGACGGCGAGCAGGCGTCCGGGCCACACTTCCGGCGCCTGTTCGAATCCGCCCCGGACGCCTACCTCGTGCTGGATCCGGACCTCCGGATCCTGGCCGCCAGCGATGCCTACCTCGCGGCCACCAGGACCCGGCGGGACACCATCGTCGGCCAGTACCTGTTCGACGTCTTCCCCGACAACCCGGACGACCCGAACGCCTCCGGCGTGGCGAACACCCAGGCGTCGATGGATCGGGTCCGACGCGACCTGTGCCCCGACACCATGCCCGTCCAGCAGCACGACATCTGCCCGGTCGACGGTGGCAGCGGTCCGTTCGAGACCAGGTACTGGAGCCCACGGAACAGTCCGGTGCTCGGACCCGAGGGGCAGCTGGTCTACATCATTCACCGCGTCGAGGACGTCACCGAGTTCGTCCGGCTGCACGATGTGGGCACCGAGCAGCAGCAGCTGACCAGCATGCTGCAGCAGCGCACGACCCAGATGGAAGCCGAGATCCTGCGTCGCTCCGCGGAGCTGGCCGACGCGAACCGGCGGCTGGGCGAGGCCGCGGTCCGCGAGGCCACGGCGCGCCACGAGGCCCAGGTCGAGCGCGAGCGGAGACAGGCGCTGGCCGAACGCGAGCAACTCGAGGCCCAGCTGGGCCAGTCCCAGCGGCTGGAGAGCCTCGGCCAGCTCGCCGGCGGCGTCGCGCACGACTTCAACAACCTGCTCGCGGTCATCCTCAACTACTCCGCGTTCGTCGAGGAGGAGCTGGCCGCCGCGATCGCCGGGCCGGACGCCGACGCCGAGCGGTGGGAACTCGCGCACGCAGACGTCGAGCAGATCCGACGCGCCGCCGAGCGCGCCACCGCACTGACCCACCAGCTCCTGGCCTTCGGCCGGCGGGAGATCGTCCGTCCGCGGGTCGTCGACCTCAACGACATCGTGGTCGACATCGAGAACCTGCTGCGCCGCACCCTGGGCGAGCACGTCCAGCTGCACACCGCGCTCGCCCCGCGGCTGTGCCCGGTACTGGCCGATCCCGGCCAGATCGAGCAGGTCCTGGTCAACCTCGCCGTCAACGCCCGCGACGCGATGCCGGCCGGCGGCACCCTGACCATCGACACCGCGAACGTCGCGGTCGACGACGACTACGCCGCGCAGCACGTCGGGGTGCAGCCCGGCCCGCACGTCCTGCTGCGGGTCTCCGACTCCGGCACCGGCATGCCCAGAGACGTCATCGATCGGGCTTTCGACCCGTTCTTCACCACCAAGCCGAAGGGCGCGGGCACCGGGCTGGGCCTCGCCACCGTCTACGGCATCATCAACCAGGCCGGTGGCAGCACCCGCATCTACTCCGAGCCGGGCCTCGGCACCACCATCACCGCCCTGCTGCCGGTCACCACGGCGGTTCCCGAGCCGGCGCGGCCCGTGGTCGCACCGGCCCGCCGGCCACCGGGCCGCCAGACGGTGCTCGTGGTCGAGGACGAAGAAGCCATCCGCGAGGTCACCCGCCGCATCCTGACGCGGAACGGCTACGAGGTGCTGACCGCGGCCACCGGCGCAGCGGCGGTCGAGCTCGCCGAGCGGACCGACCGCGACATCCACCTGCTGCTCACCGATGTCATCATGCCGGCGATGCTCGGCCGGGAGGTCGCGGAACGGGTCCGCGCGCATCGGCCGCACGTTCAGGTGCTGTTCATGTCCGGCTACGCGCACCCCGTACTCACCTCACAGGGCATCCTCGACCCCGGTGTCGTGCTCGTCGACAAGCCGTTCTCCGAGGCCGGCCTGATCACCCGCATCCAGGAGCAGTTCGAGCCGCCGCCGTGACCGGGTCGGCGACCGTCGCAGGCCCGCGGTCGGGCGCGGCTCAGGTCAGGACGAGCACGACGACACCCAGGCCGAGCGTGAGGTCGAGGGCGCCGCACCACTCGGCGAACGAGCGGGCGACGACCCGGTGCGCGCGCCAGAGGACCGCGTCCCAGGCCGCGTGCCCGAGCAGCCCGGCGGCGACGAGGAGCGCGCCGGCGTCCGCCGGCACCCCGAGGGCGACGAGGGCGACGGCGACGCAGCCCAGCGCCACCGGGACCTGGCCGAGATGCAGGGCATCGCGCCGCAGCCGCCCGGTGCCGAGGCCGGCGGCGGCGAGCAGCACCGCGGCGGCCGCGAAGACCGGAACCGGGTCGACGTCCGCCGCCCGCAGCGCGACGACGACTGCGGTGAGCGCGACGACCAGCGGCCAGGTGGCGGCCGGGCGGGCGAGGACGGCGACGAGCAGGTACCCGGCCGCGGCGAGGGTGAGGATCGTGGCGAACTCGAGCCCGTTCTCGTAGTCCGAGAGCGAGAGCGCCGCGGTCGCGAACCCCAGGACGGTGGGCCAGCGGCGCAGCAGCGCGCGGCCCGCGGCCGGTCGCGGCGGGGTGCCCGCCAGGGCCGGTTGCGTCGTCGTCATGGCCGTCAGCGTGGGCCGGCGGGCGGCGCCGGCCCAGCGGACGGGCCGGTGAGGTCCGGAAGCTTGGGATAGTGGTCCGACGGACCTACTCTCGGTGGATGCCAGAGCGTCGGGTGGTGGTCGTCGGGTACGACGGCGCCCTGCTCCTGGACATCGCCTCGGTCACCTCGACGCTCGGGGTGGCGAACCTGGTGGGCGACCTGCGCGACCGGTACGTGATCACGCTCGCCACCCCCGGCGGCCGGCCGATCTCGTGCGGGCCCGGGACCGTGCTGCAGAGCGGGCAGGCGCTCGAGCGGGTCACCGGCCCGCTGGACACGCTGGTGGTCTCGGGTGGGGTGCGCTACGCGGCCGCGGCCGACGACGCGCGGCTGGTCGCCGACGTCCGCCGGCTCGCGCACGTGAGCCGGCGGGTGGCGTCGGTGTGCACGGGCGCGGCCGTGCTCGCCGCCACCGGCCTGCTCGACGGCCGGCGGGTGACGACGCACTGGCGGTTCGCGCCCACGCTCGCCGAGCGCCACCCCGCGGTCGTCGTGGACCCGGACCCGATCTACCTGCGCGACGGCCGGTTCGCGACCTCCGCCGGCGTCACCAGCGGCCTGGACCTCACGCTGGCGTTCATCGCCGAAGACCACGGCGCCGAGCTGGCCCGGGCGGTGGCCCGCGACCTCGTCACCTACCTGCAGCGGCCCGGCAACCAGGCGCAGATGAGCATGTTCACCAGCACGCCACCGACCGACCACGACGTGGTCCGGCGGGTCCTCGACCACGTGGGCGCCAACCTCGGCGGTGACGTCGGCACCGAGGCGCTCGCGGCCGTCGGCGGCGTGACGCCACGGCACCTCACCCGGCTGTTCCTCGCGCACGTCGGGAAGCCGCCGGGCCGCTACGTCCGCCGGGCCCGCACCGAGGCCGCCGCCCACCTCGTCGCCTCGACGACGCTGCCGCTCCCGGCGGTGGCGGCCCGGTGCGGCTTCGGCTCGGCGGAGACGCTGCGGCAGGCCTTCGTACACGCGTACGGCGTCCCGCCGTCCCGCTACCGCGCACTACACCGCGCGGGCTGACCCGGACCTGACGGCCGGCGGCTGGCACGGGCGCCGCGCCACCGCGCGAGCCGGGCAGTCGGATCGGTTCGGCTGTCATACGGCGCCGCGGAATGGGTATGGAGCCAGCCGGGCCAGGTTGCCTCCGGTTCGCCCGGACCGGGGGCTGGGTGTGGCCGACACAGAGCCGAGGAGATACATGTCGTCATTTCCCGACGGATCCGGCCACGATCGGTCCGTCCTGCTGGACCGGGTCACCCGTCTGGTCGACTTCCTGCGCAGCATGGTCACCTCGGCGGAACAGCGGGTTCTCGATGTCGAGGGCTACCCCACGGCGCTGTGGCTGGCTCAACTGCCGCCCAGCGCCGATCTGTATCCCGAGGCCGGGCCGGGCGACGTGCTGCTCTCCGTCCTGCCGGTCGCCACGGAGCTGCCGCCGGAGCCGCCGCCGGAGCTGACCGACCGGCTCGACCCGGAGCAGTCGTCGGATTCCGCGGGCGAGCCGCCGCGGTTGATGCCCCCGCCGCGGCGCCTCGCCGCCCCCGCCGCACCGGCGGCGTTGCTGCCGACCGCCGCCGCTGACCTCGGGTCACCCGCCGACCTGCCGGCCCCGGCTCCGGCATCGTTCGAACTCGCCGAGCTCGCCGAGTTCGAGCCGGCCGAGTTCGAGCCGGCCGAGTTCGACCTGGCGGCCAGGACGGCCGAGCTCGAGCTGACGGCGGAGACGGCGGAGCTCGTCCGGCTCGATGACGACGCCGGCATCGAGGCCCTCGACGGCGCGGCCGGGGCCGAACCGCTGGATGGCACGGCCGAGTTGATCCGGCTCGACGGTGCCGGTGTCCTGGCCCTGCCGGCCGCGGAGCCGGCCCCGGGCGACCGGACCACGGCACTCCTCCCGCTGGACACGGCGGAGTTGATCCCGGTCGCCGGGTCGGCCGAGCCGGCACCGCTGGACGGAACCGCGGACCTGGACCAGATCGACGGCAGCGCCGATCTGGTCCTGGTCGACGGGCCCGCGGACCTGGTTCCGGCCGAGGCTCCGGTCGACGACCTGGACCTGGTCCCCGCGGACGAATCCGAGGCCGAGATCCAGCGCAGCTACGACCAGTGGCGGGACCGGTGGGAGGCGTGGGCCGAGGCCGACCGCGGGATCCGGGCGCACCGGCGCTGGTACGACGCGCTCAGCCGGGCCGCCGACCGGCTCTCCCAGCAGGACGACGAGTTCGAGCTGGTCGTCGGCCTCGGGCTGCTCAGCTGGGCCAGCCCGGCGGGCAACCGCATCCGCCGGCACCTGGTGACCGCCCGGGTGGGCCTCGCCGTCGACCCGACCACCGGGCGGATCGATGTGCTGCTGGATCCGGTGTCCACGCCCCGGTTCGAGGACCGGGACCTGCTCGAGGACAGCCCCGACGTGGGGCCGGCGTTCCGGGCCGACCGGGCGTCCCCGGTCCGCCGCCGGTTGGCCGACGAGCCGCTCGCCCCGCTGTCGGACGAGTACAAGGAGCTGTTCGCGCAGTGGCTGGCGCTGGCGTTGCCGGACTGCCGGCCGTACAGCCACGCGCTGGAACGGCCGACCGCGGTGACCGCGGTCCCCGAGCTGACCTTCGCCCCGGCGCTCGTGCTGCGGCCCCGCACCTCCAGCGACATCGTCGGGTTCTACGACGAGATGCTGCGTACGCTGACCGCGCCGGGCGCCCTCCCGCCGCTCGGCCTGGCCCAGCTGGTCGAGACGCTCGACGCCCCCGAACGGCTGCGCTGGCTGGCCGCCCGCAGCCAGGCCGGCGCATCGTCCACTGTGGACGATGAGCCGCTGTTCCCGCTGCCGACGAACGCCGAGCAGCGTCGGGTGCTGGAGCGGCTGGCCACCGATACCGGCGTTGTCGTGCAGGGCCCGCCCGGCACCGGCAAGACGCACACGATCGCGAACCTCATCTCCGCGCTGCTGGCCCGCGGCCAGCGGGTGCTGGTGACCAGCGAGAAGGCGCAGGCGCTGCGGGTCCTGCGGGACGAGGTGCCACCGGCCGTCCAGGCCCTCTGCGTGCTGATGACCGACGTCCGGCGCGGCGGTTCGAGCCAGCTGGAGCAGAGCGTCGCCGCGCTGGTCGACCGCTACTCCGCCCACGATCCGGCCGCTCAGAACGCGCTGGTCGGCTCGCTGGCGGCCGAACGGGAGGCGGCCCGGCGCCGGATGGCCGAAGTGGAGGAGCAGATCCGGGCCCTGCGGGAGGGGGAGACCTCCGGCCGCGGCGAGGTCGCGCCCGGCTACCGGGGCACGCTCGCCGAGATCGCCGAGCGGGTCGCCGCCGGCCGGCTCGGGTACGACTGGATGCCCGCGCCGCTGCCGCCGGCCGGTCCGGGGATACCGCCGCTGTCCGAGGCCGAGTTCGCGCAGCTGCGGATGCTGCTGGTCAGCGCGACCCCGCAGCGGCAGACCCGGTCCGGGCAGCACCTGCCGGACGCCGGGGCGCTGCCGAGCGCCGAGGCGTTCTGGGAGCTGGTCGCTGCCGAGGACGCCGCCAAGCAGTCCGCGAGCGAGGCGGAGACGCCGTTGTCGGCCGCGCTCGCCCGGCTCGGTGAGCCCGCGCTGGCCGAGCTGGAACGGGGCACCGACGCGGCCGCGGCGGCGCTGCGCGAGCTGGGCCTGCGCCCGGACCCGGCCAGCTGGGACGCGGCCGACTGGCGGGTGCGGGCGGTGGACGACCACGTCGCCCGCCGCGACCGCAGCATGTGGACCGCCGTCGCGTCGGTGGCCGGCCAGGCCGAGGTCGCCCGCAACGCGGTCGCGTTCATCGGCCTGCACCGGGTCGAGCTGCCGATCGACGGCAGCAGCCCGGAGCGGGCGGCCGAACTGCGGGCCGCGGCGCGCGAGTTGCGCGGGCACCTGGCTGCCGGCGGCCAGCTGCGCAAGGCGTTCGCCGGGCCGGCCCAGCGGAACGCCCGGCTGCTGCTGGAGGCGTCCACTGTGGACGGCCAGCGACCGACCACAGTGGAGCGTGTCGACCTGGCCCTGGCCCGGCTGGACGCCGAGGTGCTGGCCGGCCAGCTGGCCGAGCGCTGGGCGATGGTCGGGCTGCACCTGGACCCGCGGCTGCCGTTGACCGCCCGGGTGTCCACTCTGGTCGATGCGGCGCAGGCGCTGCGGCTGGTCAGCCGGGTCGCCTCGGCCCGGGACGCGCTGGACCGGCAGCTGGCCGACACCGGCGTGCCGGCCGGGCTGAACTCCGCCTACGACCTGATCGCGCTGCTCCGGGCGGTGTCCGCGGCCAGGTCCAGGAAGCTGGCCGCCGCCGCGTCGGCCCGGATCGAGGAACTGACCGGCCAGCTGCACGACCTGGCCACCGACGTGGCTGCCGCGCCGGAGGTGGCCGCCGCCGCCGCGGCCGTGCGCTCGCGGGCACCCGACGGCTACCTGTCGGCGCTGGCCGAGCTGGCCCAGGCCCGCGTCGAGCAGCAGGCCCAGCTGCGCTGCGACGAGCTGTGGCACCGGCTGCACGAGGCGCACCCCGGCCTGGCGGACATGCTGGCCCGCACCGCTGACGACCCGGTGTGGGAGCGGCGGACCGCGGACCTCGCCGCCGCCTGGGCGTGGGCCGCGGCGTCCGGGTTCCTGGCCGCGCAGCAGCGCCCCGGTCTGGAGGACGAGCTGGCCCGGACGCTGGACGAGGCGGACGACCGGCTGCGCGCGCTGACCGCCGAGCTGGCCGCCGAACGGGCCTGGCAGCACAACCTGTCCCGGATGACGCCGGAACACAGCCAGGCGCTGCTGGCCTACCGCGGGCACATGCAGCGGCTCGGCAAGGGCACCGGCCGGTACGCGCCGCGGTACCGGCGGGCCGCCCGGGACGCGCTGTCGGAGGCCCGCAACGCGGTGCCGGCCTGGGTCATGCCGCTGCGGCAGGTGCTGGACACGATCCCGCCGGTGCCGGACTCGTTCGACGTGGTGATCGTGGACGAGGCCAGCCAGTGCGGGCTGGAGACGCTGTTCCTGCTGTGGCTGGCGCCGCGGGTCATCGTGGTCGGCGACGACAAGCAGTGCGCTCCGTCCAAAGTGGTCTTCGGCGAGCTGCAACCGATCTTCGATCGGCGGGACGCGTACCTGCCGGACCTACCGCGCTGGTCCCGCGAGGCGTTCACGCCGGCGAACAACCTGTACGGCCTGCTGGAAGCGCGCTTCCCGGCGGTGATCCGGCTGCGCGAGCACTTCCGCTGCATGCCGGAGATCATCGGCTGGTCGTCCCGGCAGTTCTACCCGGCCGAGCCGCTGGTACCGCTGCGCCAGTTCGGCGCGGACCGGCTGCGCCCGCTGGAGGTACGGCAGGTGCCGGCGGCGTGGACCGAGGGCCAGGACCAGACGCTGCGCAACCCGGTCGAGGCGGAGGCCCTCGTCGACCAGCTGGTGTCCTGTTTGGACGACCCGGTCTACGCGGACCGCACCTTCGGCATCGTCGTGCTGCAGGGCGCCGGGCAGGTCGCGCTGATCGAGCGACTGCTGATGGACCGGGTGCGGCCCGAGGTCCGGGAACGGCGCCGGCTGCGGGTCGGGATGCCGGCCGACTTCCAGGGCGACCAGCGGGACGTGATCTTCCTGTCCATGGTGGTGGCCGAGCGCCGCCGGGCGCTGACCGACCTGGACACCCGGCGCCGGTTCAACGTGGCCACCAGCCGGGCCCGGGATCAGCAGTGGCTGTTCCACTCGGTCGCCGCCGACCAGCTCGCCGAGTCCGACCTGCGCCGCTCGCTGCTGCGCTACCTGCACCAGCCACCGCCGCCGTACGAGTTCGTCGACCCGGGCGAGGTGGACGACGACCGGCTGGTCAGCCCGCCGTTCGAGTCGCTGTTCGAGCAGCGGGTCTACCGCCGCATCCGGCACCGCGGCTACGCGGTGACCTCGCAGTTCCGGGTGGAGGGCCGGCGGCTGGACCTGGTCGTCACCGGCGCGCAGGGTCGGCTCGCGGTCGAGTGCGACGGCCGGCGCTGGCACACCGACCCCGACCAGCAGCGCGCCGACCTGCGCCGGGACCGCGAGTTGCGTCGGGTCGGCTGGGAGATCTGGCGGGTCCGGGAGAGCGCGTTCGCTCTCGACCCGGACGCCGCCCTCGCCCCGCTCTGGGACCGCCTGCACCGCCGCGGCATCCGCCCCCAACAGCCCGCCACGATGCAACGGGCCTGACCGCCACCTCGACCGGGGATCCGGCCCGGGCCTGACCCGGGCCTGACCCGGGCCAGATCCCGGCGCCGGACCCCGAGCCAGACCCAGGCACCCGACCAGGCCCGGGACGCAGGCCCGGGACGCAGGGCCGGGACGCAGGCCAGGGACCCGAACCGGGGACCCGGGCGCCGGACCCGGGCCAGGTCAGGGCTCCGGGGAGAGGTCGAGGGCCTGGTCGATGATCAGCTCCAGGGGCGCGTCCCGGCCGCCGCCCCAGGCCGCGGCGAAGGCGCGGTCGTCCAGGGCGGCCCGGGTGGCGGCGAGAATCGGCGCGCGCTGGTCGGCGACGTGCGGCGGTGTCGGCAGCCGGTGCCGGGTGCGCAGCCGTTCGGCCGCGGCGAGCAGCCGGGTGGCCAGCGCCGGGTCGGTGTCGACGGCCAGCGCCGCGACGCTGTCGAGGGAGACGGCCAGGTCCTCGCGGTCGCCGGCCTCGTGCCGGCGCAGCAGCGCGACGGTGAGCAGCGTGACCGCCTCCTGCCGGTCGCCCTGCCGGTGCGCGACCAGGCCGAGTTGGTGCAGCGCCATCGCCTCGCCGTACACGTCGCCGATGCTGCGGCTGAGCGCGAGGCTGTCCTCCAGCGAGGCGCGCGCCGCCGGCAGGTCGCCCCGCGCGAGCAGGATCTGGCCGCGGACCTCCAGGCCGAGGACGAGACCGAAGGTGTTCCCGCTCGAGCGCTCGAGCTGCAGGCACCGGTCGATGTAGCAACCGGCGGCCGACAGGTCACCCAGCCGCAACGACAGCTTCGCGAGGTTGCCCAGCGCGCCGGCGGTGCCCTGGGGCTGCTCCAGCTCCTGGAACAGGGCCAGGCAGCGCTCCAGGTGCCCGGCCGCGAGCCGGTAGTCCGCGGCGCCGACCGCGGCGGCGCCCAGCACGTTGTATGCCTGCGCCATGGTCTCCCGGTCACCGCCGACCCTGGCCAGTTCCAGGCAGTCGGCGCCGAGCCGGTGCGCCGTCCCGTGGTCGTCCTGGGTCGCGGCGAGCACCGCCGCGGCGTACAGCAGCCGCGCCCGCGTCCCGGCCGGACCCTGCGCCGGGCCTCCGCCCGGACCCTGCGCCGGGCCTTCGGCCGGAGCCTCGCGCAGGCCTCCGGCCGGGCGCTGCGCCGGGCCGTCGCCGAGGCCCTCGGCCGGGCCCTCGCCCGGACCTGCGGCCGGGGCGGCGAGTACCCGGCCCAGCCAGTCGCGGCCGTCGCCGATGTGGCTGCCGTGCCGCCAGATGCGCCACAGGCCCAGGCAGATCCGGCTCGCGACGGCCACGTCGCCCTGGGTCAGAGCGCGTTCGGTGGCGGCGCGCAGGTTCTCGTACTCCCGCTCGATGCGCTCGGTCCAGGCGGCCTGCTCCGGCCCGGCCAGCCCGGTCGCCGCCCGTTCCGCCAGCGCCGCGTAGTAGGCCGCGTGCCGGCCGAACACCGTGCCGGCAGCCGGGTCGGTGGCGAGCCGGGAGACCGCGTAGGCGCGCACCGTCGCCAGCATCCGGTACCGCGTCCCGCCGCCCGGGCTCGGCTCGGCGACCAGCAGGCTCTTGTCCACCAGCGCGGTGAGCAGCCCGCCGGCACCGCTGCCGCCGGCACCGCCGTCGGCCGTACCGCTGTCGCCGGCACCGCTGTCGCCGGCACCCCCGTTGGCCGTACCGCTGTCGCCGGCACTGCCATCGGCGGTACCGCGGTCGGCCGGAGGGTCGGCGGCGTCGGCGGCGCCGTCGGGGCCGGGCGGCCGGGGCGGGGCGGCTACGGCGAGCGCGGCCTCGGCCGTGCACCCCCCGGTGAACGCGGCGAGCGCGGTGAAGACCTGCCGCTGGTCGGCGGCCAGCAGGTGGTAGCTCCAGTCCAGGGCGCCGCGCAGGGTCTGCTGGCGCTCCGGCCGGTTGCGGGCCGGTGTGCCGGCCGTGTCGAGATGCTCGGTCAGCCGGTCCAGCAGCGCCTGCGGGCTGAGCCGGTCGGTGCGGGCGGCGGCCAGCTCGATCGCCAGTGGCAGCCCGTCCAGCTGGCGGCACAGCTCGGCGACCGCGGGCAGTGTCGCCGGGCTGAGCGCGAAGTCGGGGTTGGCGGCGCGGGCGCGCTGGTCGAACAGCGCGATCGCGGGGTAGTCGGCGAGCGCGCTGGCCACCGCATCGGCCACCGCATCGGCCACCGCGCCGGCCGGCCCGCCGGCGGCCGGCAGTTGATCGGCGGTGGGCAGTCGCAGCGGCGGCACCCGGTGCACGTGCTCCCCGTAGAGCGCGAGCGGCTCCCGGCTGGTGACCAGCACCGAGACGCCCGGCGCGGCGGCGAGCAGGTCGTCCACGACCGCGCCCGCGTCCAGGACCTGCTCGAAGTTGTCCAGCACCAGCAGCATCGAGGCCTCGGCCAGGTGCTCGATGACGGTGTCCAGCAGCGGTTCCCCGGGGACCTCGCCGACCTGCAGGGCCAGCGCGAGCGCGCCGACCACCCGGGCGGTCTCGGTGGTCTCGGCCAGCGGCACGAAGACCACGCCGTCGTCGAAGCCGTCGGCGGCAGCGGCGGCCACCGCCAGCGCCAGCCGGGTCTTGCCGATGCCGCCCGGCCCGACCAGCGTCACCAGCCGGGCGCCGGCCAGCAGCGCGGCGACCTGGCCGGTCTCCTGCTCCCGGCCGACCAGGCCGGTGAGCGCGGCGGGCAGCCGCACCCGGCGGCGGGGCCGGCCGAGCACGGCCGGCGAGAGCGTCCAGCCGTCGTCGGTGCGCACCAGCCCCTGGCGCTCGCGCAGCCGGGCCAGCTCCCGGGTGGCCGCCGCGGGCAGCCCGCCGCTCCGGTTGGCCAGCCGGTTGACCAGGGTGCGGCTGGGCTCGTCCCGCAGCGTCGTGCGCAGCCAGATGCGCAGCGCCGCGGGCGACCAGGGCGGTAGGTCCACCTCGCCGAGGATCGGCGGGCCGTCCGGCGCCGGACCGCCGTCGGCCGGGGTGGTCGCGAACACCAGGCCGAGTACCGGCGGTGCGTGCGGGCCGTGGCCGAGGCCGGTGGCGATCGCGGCGGCCCGGGCCGGGTCGGCCACGTCGGCCAGCAGCAGCACCGCCTCGCCGGCGCCGTCCGGCCGGGTCGGCGCCGGCGCCGGTGCCGCCGGCACCGGCAGCACCGTGAAGCCGCGCAGGCCGGCGATCGTGGCCACCTCGTCCAGGAACCTGGTGTGGCCCGCACCGGGCTGGCCGTGCACCCGCAGCGCGCCGCGCCCCTCCACCCGGAGCCGGGTCAGGAACTCGTGCGCCGCGACCAGCGCGGCGTCGCGCTCCCACAGCCGGGTCGAGGTGTCCGCGGCACCGGTGTCGGCGTCGTCGGCGACCGCGGTACCGCGGCCCCGGCGCTTGGCCAGGTAGTTGCGCTGGTCCGCGCGCTGCAGCAAGCCGGTGGCGTCCGCGCCGTCGGCGGGGAAGGTCGCGACGCCGAGGCTGACCGACAGGTTCAGCGGCGGGTCGCCGTCGAACGGGCTGCCCCGCACGTCGGCGGTCAGCCGTAGCGCCAGCCGGGCCGCCTCGGCGGCGTCGGTGTCCGGCAGCAGCAGCACGAACTCGTCCCCGCCGTACCGGAAGAGCACGTCGTAGCTGCGGACCAGGCCCTTGATCCGGTCGACGATCTGGCGCAGCGCCTGGTCCCCGCGCAGGTGGCCGAAGACGTCGTTCACGGTCTTGAAGAAGTCGACGTCGAAGAGGCACAGCGAGCAGCAGCCGGCCGACCGGGCCGCGCGGGCGAGCTCCTCTTCGAGCCGGGACTGCAGCTCCGACCGCGGCCGGGCCCCGCTGACCGGATCGCTGACCGGGTCGGTGGCCAGGTCGGCCGGCAAATCGGAGACCGGCCGGCTGATCGTCACCGCCTCCGCTCCCCCCGTCGCTGGTCACCGCCCCGGTCGGCGGGTGCCCAGTTCCCAGATCGACAGCGGCCCGGACGGGCTGAGGACTCGCCAATAGATACGGAGCGTAGTCGATATGGCGCCTTGGGTGACGAAACATTGCGGACGGGTTGGAGTTCGGGAGGCATCTGGTTGCTTGCCATCACTGTGCGTCACCACTGCCGAGCATCAGTGGTGCCGGCGCTCACCGACCGGGAACTCTAGGAGGCGACGTAGTGATTGCAACGCTGAGAGGCGGTCGAGGCTCGCGGCGAAGGGCGGCTGCCGCGGTGGCCGTGCTGACCGGGGCCGCGCTCGCCGGGGCTGCCACCGCTCCGGCTCCCGCCGCCCCGGCCCGCGCCGCGCCGGCCACCCCCACCGCGGTCGCCGGGCCTGGCGGGATGTCGCGAACCTGGGCATCGGACGACTGGATGGGGTCGGCCAGCAATGGCAAGCCGGCCACGCTCGCCGACATCCGGGCCATGATCGGCGCCAGTTCCGGTCCGGCGGCCACGCTGACCGGCGCCGGTGTCGGCGTCGCGCTGATCGACACCGGGGTGGCGGCGGTGCCGGGGCTGCCCGCGGCGCAGATCGTCAACGGCCCGGACCTGTCGTTCGAGTCGCAGTCGCCGAACCTGCGCTACCTGGACACCTACGGCCACGGCACGCACATGGCCGGCATCATCGTCGGAAACGACACCGCTACCGGCACCAAGGGCATCGCGCCCAAGGCGAAGCTCACCTCGATCAAGGTGGGCACGGCCACCGGCGCGGTCGACGTCACCCAGGTGATGGCCGCCCTGGACTGGGTGGTGCAGCACCGCAATGACGACCCGGCCAACCCGATCCGGGTGATCAACCTCTCCTACGGCAGCGGCGGCATCCCGCCGTTCTGGACCGACCCGCTGCAGTTCGCGGCGGAGCAGGCGTGGAAGGCCGGCATCGTCGTGGTGGCCGCGGCCGGCAACGACGCCGCGGCGGAGCTCAGCGACCCCGCCAGGGGCCGGTACATCATCGGTGTCGGCTCCGCGTCCACCAAGGGCACGCTGTCGACCGCCGACGACGACATCTCCCCGTTCACCAACAGCGGCAGCGGGAAGCGCATGGACCTGGTCGCCCCGGGTGAGTCGGTGGTCTCCCTGCGCGACCCCGGCTCGAACATCGACACCGCGTTCCCGGCCGCCCGGACCGGCAGCACCCTCTTCCGCGGCAGCGGAACCTCACAGGCGACCGCCGTGACCGCCGGCGCGGTGGCACTGCTCCTGCAGGCCCGGCCGTCGCTGGCGCCCGACCAGGTCAAGCAACTGCTGATGTACAACGGCAGCACGCTGCAGGCCGGGAACTCGGCCGGCAAGGGCTACCGCGAGATCAACGTCAGCACCGCGCTCGCCACCGCGACCCCGGCCCCGCAGCAGAGCTACACCTGGTCCACCGGCCTCGGCGCGCTGGAGGAGGCCCGCGGCCCCAGCCATGTGGTCAGCGACAATGTCCCGCTGATCGGGGAGAACTGCGTGTTCGGCCCGTTCCGCACCGCGACCTGGGCCCCGCTGTCGGCGGCCCGGAAGGCGTGGGTCGGCGGGGTCTGGATGGGTTACCGGATGGCCGGCGACGGGTGGACCGGCAGCTCCTGGGCGTCGAAGACGTGGGCGCCGGGGACCTGGCCGGGCGGCTCCTGGGCCGGCACCACGACCTGGACCGACCCCGGCTGGTCCCAGCGGTTCTGGTCGGCGGGCACCTGGTCCGGGGGCACCTGGTCCTCGCGCTTCTGGTCCAGCGACGACTGGTCCAGCGACGAGTGGTCCGGCGACGACCGGCCCGGCGACGCCCCGTCCAGCGCCGACTGGTCCGGCTACGACCGGTCCGGCGACGCCTGGTCCAGCGCCTACGGGGGATAGGCCGGGCGCCGCCGCCAGCCTCGCAGCGCCCGGGGCTGGCGGCGGCCTTCGGGCGCCGGCGGCGTGGTGGGCGGCAGCGGTGTCGGTGCCGGGGCGGGCGGCCCGGCGGCCGGCGGGGCGGCTATCCGTCGGTCTCGGCGGCGAACCGTTCGACCTGTCGGGTCTGGCCGGCGACGATGAGCAGGTCGCCCTGACGGACGACGGTCTCCGCCTGCGCGTAGCTGAAGTCCGCGCCGGGGCGCTTGACCCCGACGATGGTGACGCCGTAGCGGCTGCGCAGCGCCGACTGGCTGAGGGAGTGCTCCCAGACGTCCTGCGGCGCGCGGAGTTTCGCGATGGCGAAGTCGTCGAACTCGATGAAGTCGATCAGCCGGCCGGACAGCACGTGGGCGACCCGTTCGCCGGCGTCGCGTTCGGGATAGACGACGTGCGACGCGCCGATGCGTTCCAGGATCCGGCCGTGCGGGCGGGTGATGGCCTTGGCCCAGACCTCGGGGACGCCGAGATCGAGGAGGACGCCGGTGGCCAGCAGGCTCGCCTCGATGTCGCTGCCGATCGCGACCACGGCGCGGGGGACGTCCTGGACGCCGAGCTGCCGCATCGCGGCTTCGCTGGTGGCGTCGGCTTCCACGACGTGCGTCAGTTGGGCGGACCATTCCTGGACCAGGTCGCGGTCGGTGTCGACGGCGATCACGTCGTGATCCAGCCGTTGCAGGGTTTCGGCGAGGGTGCCGCCGAACCGGCCCAGCCCGATGACCAGGACGGCCCGCTCGTGCCCGCGTCTAGCCAACGATCGGCCGCTCCTCCGGTAGCTCGTACAGCCGGCGCCGCTGCCGCAGGGCCAATGCCGAGGCCAACGATATCGGCCCGGTCCGGCCGATGAACATCAGCGCGATCAGCGCGTACTGGCCGGCGGCCGGCAGCTGGCCGGTGATCCCGGTGGACAGGCCGACCGTCCCGAACGCCGAGGTGACCTCGAACAGCACCTGGTCGAGGGTGAAGTCGGTGACCGACAGCAGGGTCAGCGTGCCGGTGATCACCACGGCGACGCCGAGCAGCGCGACCGCCAGGGCCTGCCGCAGCGCCGAGGGCGAGACCCGGCGGGTGAAGGCGTTGACCGTCTCCTCGCCGCGGGCCTCGGCGACGATCGCGAAGAACAGGATCAGGAACGTGCTGACCTTGATCCCGCCGGCGGTGCTGGCGCTGCCGCCGCCGATGAACATCAGCACATCGGTGACCAGCAGGGTGGCCGGTTCGGCCTGCCCGTAGTCGATGGAGTTGAATCCCGCTGTTCCCGCTGTGGTGCTGGCGAAGACGCCGGCGAGCACCTTCCCGGGGACGTCCAGCGGGCCGAGCGTCGCCGGGTTCCGCCACTCGAACGCCATCACCGCGACGGCCCCGCTGGCCAGCAGCAGCGCGAACCCGAGCACCGTGACCTTCGTGTGCAGCGACCAGGACCGCGGCGTCCGCAGCTCCCGCCGCAACTCGAAGAGCACCGGAAAGCCGAGCCCGCCGAGGATCGCCGCCGCGGCGATCGGGAGGATCACGATCGGATCCGCCACGAACCGCACCAGGCTGTCGCTGTAGAGCGCGTACCCGGCGTTGTTGAACGCGGAGACGGCGTGGAACACCGCGTCGTAGGCCGCCCGGCCGGGTGCCTGGCCGTAGCCCAGCCACAGCCGCCCGAACAGCACCGTGGCGAGCGCGGCCTCGACCACGACCGTCACCACCGCCACCCCGCGCACCACCCGACCGACGTCACCCAGACCCACCGAACGGGTCTCGGCCGCGGCGAACAGTCGGGTCCGCAGACCGAGCCGCCGGGACACGATCAGCCCCAGCAGGGACGCCGAGGTCATGAAACCCAGGCCGCCGAGCTGGATGCCGGCCAGGATCACGACCTCGCCGAACGTCGACCAGTGGGTGGGCGTGTCGACGAGGGTCAGCCCGCCGCTGGCCGCCCCGGTCGCGGTGAACAGCGCGACCCGCACCGACGGTTCCCGGCCGGACTCGTGCGCGGCCGGCACCAGCAGCAGCAGCGTGATCAGCGTGACGGTGCCGAGAAACCCGAGTACCACCACCTGCCCCGGCCGGGCCAGCCGGCGCCGCCACCCCGGCCGGATCCGCGGACCGGGAGTGCCGCGGTCGCGCCGGATGAGGGTCGCCTCGTGCTCCGCCGGCGTCCGCGGCTCGGAACCGGTCAACGTCCCCCTCGCGTGATGCAGGCTTCCCGTGGACTCCGGGCGGTGTCGGCCGGACGATACCTGCGCCGGCTGGTCGCGT
This sequence comes from uncultured Actinomycetota bacterium, assembly GCA_963714145.1. GTDB lineage: Bacteria > Actinomycetota > Actinomycetes > Mycobacteriales > CADCTP01 > JBBWZH01. The sequence continues at coordinate 9,422,367 of OY970235.1, forward strand.
CGGAAGGGGAACTCGTGGCTGACACCGTCGACGTCCTGATTCTCGATCTGCTGGAGTGGATCGGCCCCGATCCGCGTCCCTACGCCGAGGTGCTGCAGGCGTGGCGGACGTCGTGCCCCCGCCTGCCGGTCTGGGAGGACGCCAACGACCGGGGCTTCATCACCCGCCACCACGCGCCCGGGCGCGGCGCGCTCGTGTCGGTGTCCGCGGTCGGCGTACAACACCTGCACCGGCACCGCCGCCCGGCGCCGCGCTGACCGCCGCCCGGCGCGGCCGGGCGGGTCAGGAGCTTGGTACGAGGACGATGCGCTGGTTGGTGTCGGCCGAGTCGACCCAGGCCTGTTCGACGTCGGCGAGCGGCATCGGCTGTGCGTCGATGACGAAGCTGCCGTTGGTGATCTGGTCGGCGAGGGCGGGGAGTTCGGCCAGGATGTCGCGGGTGCTGACGGAGCCCTGGCCGCTGCCGACGATCTGCAGGCGGGCCGCGCGCAACGCGGCTGACGGGATCGCGGCGGTGGGCCCGGCGACCGAGCCGATCTCGATCCAGGTCAGTGGCCTGGCCCGGTCGGCGCGGCCGGTGACGATGGCGATCATGGCGGCCGCGGTCGGTTCGCCCCAGAGATAGTCGATGACGACGTCGACGTCGGCGGCGGCCCGGCCGAGCCGGTGGGCGACGTCGTCGGGGTTGCCGGCCAGGAGCACGGTGCCGGTGGCGCCGAGGGCGGGCAGTTCGGCCAGCCGGTCCGCGTCCCGCCCGGCGCCGATGATCGTGTTCGCACCGAACAGTTTCGCGATCTGGATGGCCAGCCGGCCGGAGCTGCCGGTGGCGGCGAGGACAAGGACGTTCTGGCCGGCCTGGAACGGCACCCGCCGGCGCAGCGCGACCCAGCAGGACATGGCCGGGTTCATCGCGGCGGCGACCGCGATGGGGTCGCTGGACTCGGGCAGGACGACGCTGCGCCGGGTGTCGATGACGGTCTGCTCGGCCATCGCTCCCATCGTGGTGTCGGGGAGGACGAAGTACCGCAACAGCCCGTCCGGACCGCGTCCGACACCGTCGATGCCCGGCACGAGCGGCAGTTCGTCGGTGCTCGTGTAGTGCGAGCCGTCGGCCTGGGACCGGACGCGTGGGTGCAGCCCGGCCGCGAGCACGTCGATGAGCATCTCGTCGTCGCCGGTGCGGGCGGGGGTCGGGAAGTCCTGGTAGCGGGGTGCTGAGTCGAACGACGTGACGACGGCGGCGCGCATGCCAGCCTCCTAAAGTAGTTGGTAGTACGTACTAAGATAGTTGGGAATACGAACAGAAGCAAGTAGGCTCGGCGGATGCCGACCTCCGACCCGGCCGACCAGCCAGCGGTCGCCGGACCCGCCGGTCTCATCGACGCTCTGGTGCAGACCTCGTTCGTGACGATGGCGTCGCTGAACAAGATCGGCGCCGAGCACGACCTGTCCCTCACCCAACTCCGCGTGCTCGGGATCCTGCGGGACCGGCGGCTGAGGATGACCGAGCTCGCCGACTACCTCGGGCTGGACAAGTCGACCATGACCGGCCTCGTCGACCGGGCCGAGAAGCGGGGACTGCTGGAACGGGTCCGCAACCCGACGGACGGCCGCGCCGTCGACGTGCGCATCAGCCCGGCCGGCACGGCACTCGCCGAGCGTCTCTACGCCCAGGTCGTGGCGTCCCTGGCCCCGCTGACCGGCGCGCTCAGCCGGGCCGATCAACACCGGCTGCGGGCCCTGCTGGAGACCATGCTCGACCGCCATTGAGGCCGGTGCGACCAGCGGCCGCGCCGCGTGCCATCCGGCCGCCGCCACGGCGACGCATCAGCGGCGCCGGCTGCCGGCTCTGTCAAGTATGGACAGTCGCGGCGGGGTGATATCGGCGGGGGAAATGGGGCGGACTGGCGGCTGTTGTCGTTCGGCCGGGTGATTTCTGCGGTTTCGGGGTTCGGTGTGTGGTGGCCGCCTATAGTGGCGGCGGCATCCTTTTCCGTGATCCCCGGCCGCGGCGGAAATAGTCCAGATCACGTCAAGCGTGGGTGCCGCGTTGCTCCCGGGCGTCCTGGCGGCTGTCAGAAGGGTGCACTCTAGTGCGTATTCGAGGGAAATTGGTTCGCGGCCCGGCCAGCGGAATGAGTGCCTGTTTCTTCCGGGTGGTGCTGGGTGTGGTGGTCGCCGGTACGGCGCTGATCGCCCCGGCCGGCCCGGCGGCCGCGGCGCCGGGGGTCACGCCGGAGTCGGTGACCTTGAACCTCGACCCCGGCGGGTCGACGAGCGTCGACCGGACCGTGTCGACGCCGGCTATCCCACCCAAGCCGGACATCGTCTTCCTGGTGGATACGACCGCAAGCATGGGGTCGGTCATCGCGAACGTGCAGGCGAACAGCCAGACTATTCAGACAGACATCGCGTCGGCGCAGCCGGACGCGCAGTTCGCGGTGGCTCAGTACAGAGATGTCCTGGACCCTTCGCCGTTCGACGTCGTGCAGGACCTCACCACCGACCAGGCCGCGGTCAACGCCGGGCTGCGCGCGCTGACCCCGGAGGGCGGCGGAGATGACCCCGAGGACGGCATCAACGGCCTGTTCGAGGTTTCCACCGGAAAAATCTCATTCCGACCGGGCAGCTCCCGGATCGTCCTACTGATTGGTGACCAGCCGAGCCATAATCCGAGCTTGGACCATTCGCTCGACGATGCGATCAGTGCACTGATAGCGGCAAGCGTCACCGTCCTCGCGATCGACATGGACGTTATGAATTCGACCGGGCAGGCGACCGCGATCAAGGTGGCGACCCACGGAGAAGTGTTCTCCGGCATCGTGGCATCGACGGTGAGCACCACCATCCGGGCTGCCCTGCACAACCTGCCGGTCACGGTCACGCACACAGTCAGCAACTGCGACCCGGCGCTGGCCGTCACGCTGGCGCCGGACAGTCTCGCCGTGACCAGCGGCGATAACGTCACGTTCGCCCACACCATCGCCGTGTCGCCGAGCGCGATCCCGGGCACGACCCTCACCTGCTCGGTGAACTTCCTGCTCAACGGCACGCTCTCGGCGGGCTTCACCGAGTCGATCATCGAACAGGTCCCCAAGGCCAGCCCGGCCGTCGCGGCCGCACCGTCGGCGGGGGTGCCGGCCGGCGGAGACGTCTCCGACTCGGCCACCGTCTCCGGTGGCTTCGTACCGACCGGCACCGTCACGTTCGAGCTGTTCGGACCCGGTGACACCGGGTGCGCGACGCCGATCGCCACCCGTACGGCGTCGCTCGCCGGCGGCACGGCGGCATCCGGGAACGTCCCCGCCGGCGGGGTCGGCACCTACCGCTGGGTGAGCAGGTACAGCGGCGACACCCACAACAACCCGGCCGTCTCGGCCTGCGGCAGCGCGCAGGTCGTCGTCGTCAAGGCGAGCCCGGGCATCGCCACCACCCCGTCCGACACCGTGCCGGCCGGCGGCAACATCTCCGACTCGGCCACCATGCCCGGTGGCTTCGAGCCGGCCGGCACCGTCACGTTCCAGCTGTTCGGGCCGGGCGACATCTTCTGTGCGAAGCCGCTCGCGACCCGCACCGGGACCGTCTCCGCCGCCACCGCGCCGTCCGGCCCGGTCGCCTCCGGCCCGGCCGGGACCTACCGGTGGGCGGCGACCTACAGCGGCGACGCGAACAACAACGGTGCTGCGGCGCCGTGCGGCAGCGGGCAGGTGGTCGTCACGCCGCAGTTGCTCACCGGGCGGGCGTCCGGCCTGTCGGCGCACGCGTCCCTGCGTGGAACGGTGCTGGCGAACGTGCCGCCGACGCCGGACACCGGCCGGATCAGCACCACCACGAGCACCGGCACCTCGCCGCCGTGCGTCGCGACGGTGAGCGGGCCGATCAGCGCACACGGGCTGTGCGCGCAGGTCACGACCATCGGCTTCCCCGCCCGGTCGGTCACCTCGGCATCGGTGGACGACACCACCGTCAGCATCACCAACATCCCGGCGATCACGATGACCGCGATCCGGTCCACCTCGACGACCACCTGCGCCGGCTCGACCGGCACCACCACGATCGGCTTCCTCAAGGTCGGCAACGTCGTGGTGATCGGCCAGCCGACGAACGTCGCGCCCAATACCGCGGTCACCGTGGGCGGAGTGAAGCTGATGCTCAACGAGCAGACGCCGATCAGCCGGCCCACCGCCGGGCTCAGCGTGATCGGCGTCCGGGTCACCGTCACCGCCGCGACACTGGGGTTGCCCAGCGCGAACGCAGTCGTGGCCTCGGCCGAGAGCGCCCTCGGCAACTGCCCCACCTGACCCGGTGCCCCGGGCCGGCCGGATCCACCGGCCGGCCCCGCGGCGAGTGACGGGTTCGGGAGGCGGGTGACGAGTTCGAGACGCGAGTGATGGCGGACAGCCATCACCGGCGAGTCGATGTCGTCACCGGCGACCCGAACCCGTCACCCGGCGAGCCGAACCCGTCACCCCGGGGGCGGGGTCGTCACCCGCGGGTTGGTCAGTGGGCTGTTCCGGCGCGGTAGCGCAAGCCGTCCATCAGCAGGTCGAGCGCCCGGCCGGCCTGCTCGCGCTGGCTCGGATCGCAGCTGGTGAGCGTGATCCCGCTGAGCGTGGTGAGCACGTCGGCGGGTTCGACGTCCGCGCGCAGTGTGCTGCTGGCCGCGCCGGCGGCCAGCAGCGTGGTCACCGCGGCGACCAGCCGGCCGCGGCTCTGCTCGAACGGGTTCGCGCCGGACGCGATCACCGCGGCCAGCGCGCCGGACATGCCGCGCTTGGTGGCCATGTAGTCGACGAACAGATCCATCCAGGCGCGCATGGCGGCATCGGCCGGCGCGCTCTCGAGCAGCTCCTCGGCGCTGCCGCAGAGCCGGGCCAGCTCGTTGCGGTAGGCGGCTTCGATCAGCGCCTCACGGGTGGGGAAGTGCCGGTAGAGCGTGCCGATGCCGACGCCGGCGTCCCTGGCGATGGCGTCCAGCGGCACGTCCGCCCGGTCCTGGGAGAAGGCGCGCACGGCGGCGTCGAGCAGCCGATCGCGGTTGCGCTGCGCGTCCGCGCGCAGCTGGCGGTTCTCCGCCACGGCTCCCTCCTCGCCGACCTGAGTTGAAACCGGAGGAGCCTCCGCTTAGACTCGGAACGTAGCGGAGGTCCCTCCGTTTCCATCGTACCCGGTGGGTCCGGCCCACCGGAGCCGAGCAGGACGGGAAGTCAGCCCTGTGTCCACACCCATCAGCACGCCGTTCAGCGCCGGATCCACCGCGGCCGAGGTCATCGCCGGCGTCGACCTGACCGGCCGCCGGACGATCGTGACCGGCGCGGCCTCCGGCATCGGCATCGAGACCGCGCGGGCGCTGGCCGGTGCCGGTGCCGAGGTCACCCTGGCTGTCCGCAACCCGGACGCGGGCGCCGCCACCGCCGAGGACATCATCGGCAGCACCGGCAACAAGGAGGTGCTGGTAGCCCCGCTCGACCTGGCCGACCCGGCTTCGGTCGCCGCGTTCGTCGCCGGCTGGGACGGTCCGCTGCACATCCTGGTCAACAACGCCGGCGTGATGGCCAGCCCGCGGACGTATACGCCGCAGGGCTGGGAACTCCAGTTCGCCACCAACCACCTCGGCCACTTCGGGCTGACCACCGGACTGCACCGGGCGCTGGCCGCGGCCGGCGGCGCCCGTGTCGTCTCGGTCAGTTCGGCCGGCCACCTGCGCTCGCCGGTGGTCTTCGACGACATCCACTTCCGCACCCGGCCGTACGACCCGTGGAACGCGTACGGGCAGAGCAAGACGGCCAACGTGCTGCTCGCGGTGGAGGCGAGCCGGCGCTGGGCGGACGACGGGATCACCGCCAACGCGCTGATGCCGGGTGCGATCCGGACCAACCTGCAGCGCTACGTCACCGACGAGCAATTGCAGCGGATGCGGGCCGAGAGCGGCGCCGCCGACACCTCGGTGTTCTGGAAGACGCCGGAGCAGGGCGCGGCCACCTCGATCCTGGTCGCCACCTCGCCGCTGCTGGACGGTATCGGCGGCCGGTACTTCGAGGACTGCGGCGAGGCCGCCCCTCACCAGCCCGGCACCCGGCGCGGTGTCGCCGCCTACGCGCTGGACCCGGCCGCCGCCGAGCGGCTCTGGCAGGTCTCGGTCCAGACGCTGGCCGGCTGACCGCCACAGTGGAACCAGCACCAGCCGGTGACCCCGCGGGTCGCCGGCTGGTGCCGTTCCGGGACGGGTTCGTCGGTTTCAGTTCCGTTACCGCCCGCTGAGGGGGACTTGCCTAACCTGCGCCGTCCGGTAAGAGTGTTGCTTGTGCGTGATGTCCGGATGGGATGGCGCTGGTTCGGCGCCGACGGACTGCTGGCCTTGGCCGGGCTGGCCATCGCCGGCGTGCTCGGTTTCGTCGCCGTCTCCGCACCCGGGGGCTTCGCCCGGCTGGTCGCGCTGAACCTGCTCTGCTCGCTGGTGATCGGCGCCAGCGCCGGCATCGTCATCTCGATCCGGGCCGCCCGGGCCGGCGCGCAGCGCCGGCGCCGCGGGGCCCGGCTGATGCTCGGCCAGGTCGCGACCGGCACGGTGCTGGCCGCCGGGCTGTGCGTGCTCGGCGGCCTGGTCGCCGGTCTGGTCGCCTACCCGGACGGCGGCATCGCCGGGGTGGTGCTGCTCGGCGGTGGGCTCGGTGTGCTCGGCGTGCTGGTGGTCGGCCTGCCGGTCGGGCTGGCCACCGGCCTGGTCAACGGCTGCCGCCTGATCTCCTCCCGGCCGCGCTGAGCCGGAACCGGCGGTGCCGGTTCACTTGATCGCGCCGGCGGTGATGCCGCGGGTCAGCGTCCGCTGGAACAACAGGAAGAACAGCAGCGCGGGCAGCAGGCCGAGCAGCGCGGAGGCGTTGGACATGGTCGCGTCCATCAGCCGCTGGCCCTGCAGCACGCCGAGCGCCACCGAGACCGTCTGGTTGCCGTTGGAGACCAGGAAGATCAGCGGGATGAAGAACTCGTTCCAGGTCCAGATGAAGAAGAACACCATGAGCACGCCCAGGGTGGGCCGGCTGATCGGCACCACCACCCGCCAGAGCGTCTGCCAGCTGTTCGCGCCGTCGATGGCGGCCGCGTCCAGCAGTTCGCGCGGGAACGCGGTCAGCACCGAGGAGAGCAGGTAGGTGCCGAACGCGCTCTGGATCGCGGTCAGGATGATGATGACGGCCAGCCGGGTGTCGTACATGTGCAGTTGCTTGGCGAGGTAGTAGAGCGGGTAGATCAGCGCTTCCTGCGGCAGCGTGTTCGCCATGATGAACAGCACCAGCAGCCAGGCCCGGCCTTTGACCCGGCCGATCCCCAGCGCGTAGGCGGTGAACAGCGAGACGAGCACCGCGCAGATCGCCACCGAACCGCTGATCAGCGTGCTGTTCCAGAGCTTCTGTCCGAAGTGGACCCTGACCCAGAAGTCCTTGAGCGCGGTCAGGTGCAGGCCGTGCGGCGGCGCCAGCGGGCCGGCCGACGAGTAGTCGGCCGGCGACTTCAGCGCGTTCATCGTGACGATCAGGAACGGCAGCAGTACCAGCGCCGCGGCCACGACCAGCGCCAGCAGCACCAACCAGGCGCCCGCGCGGCGCTTGCCCGGGCCGTGCCGGGCCGGGGCCGCCGCCCGGCCGCCGCCGGTCGCCACCGCCCGTTCAGCTGTTTGCGTCATCGGTCCTGCCCTGGAAGCGGATGAACGCGGCGGTGAGCATGACGATGATCGCGGTCAGCACGGTCGCGATGGCCGCGCCGTAGCCGACCTTCGTCGTCTCGAAGAAGTTCTGGTAAGAGAAGTACGACGGGACGTTCGTCGCGCCGCCGGGCCCGCCCTTGGTGAGTACGAAGATCTGCGGGAACACCTTCAGCGCCGCGATCGTGCACCAGAGCAGCACCACGAAGATCTCCGGCCGGATCTGCGGCACGGTGATGTGCTGGAACCGCCGCCACCAGGACGCCCCGTCGATCTCGGCCGCCTCGTACAGCGACGGGTCGACCCGCTGCAGCGCGCCCATGAAGACGACCAGCGGGAACCCGAGCTGGATCCAGACCATCACGCCGGCCACCGACAGCAGCGCGGTCTTCTCGTCGCCCAGCCAGTTCTGCGCCAGCGAGCCGAGCCCGACCTTGCCCAGCGCGGCGTTCAGCGCGCCGTTGTCGGGAGCCAATATCCAGCTCCAGACGATGCCGGCGACCACGATCGGCAACACCTGCGGCAGGTAGAAGCCGGCCCGCAGGATGCTCGCCGCCCGCGGGCCGAACCGGGTGCCGACGAAGTCGAACAGCGCGTACGCCAGGACCAGCCCGATGATCGTGGGGACGATCGCCATCGCCACGATCAGCGTGAGGTTGTGCCGGAACGAGGCCCAGAACGCCTCGTCGTGCAACAGGTCACGGTAGTTCGCCAGGCCGGCCCACTTCGGCGTGCCGACGCCCGGCCAGCGGGTCAGGCTGATGCCGATGTTCATGACCAGCGGCACGCCGATCACCAGCGTGAACAGCAGCAGACCCGGGATCAGGTAGAGCGGGTACGGCGCCCGGGTCGAGCGCCGTACCGCCCGCGCCGCCCTCACCGGCCGGCGACACCGCTGTCGTAGGCCTTCTGCAGGTTGGCCAGGACCTTGTCCGGCGGCGCGCTGCCGTTGATCAGCTTCTGCGTCTCGGAGACCATCGTGTCGTAGAAGCCGGGCACCGGCCAGTCCGGGTAGAACGCGAGCCCGTCGGCCTGGGTGAGCTTCTGGTAGGTCTCGATGAGTTCCTTGTTCTTCGGGTCGGTCACCCCGGCGAGGTCTGCCGCCACCGGCAGGCCGCCGCTGTTCGCCAGCGTGTTCTGCACGCCCTTCTGCATGGTGATGTTGATGAAGTCGTAGGCGAGCTGCTTGGCCTTCGAGTTCTTCGGGACGATCCAGATGTTGCCGCTGGAACCGGCGTTCAGGGTGTTGCCCGGCCACAGGAACGAGCCCCACTGGAACTTCTTGATCTGGTTGCTCAGCCGGCCGTACCACCAGGTGCCGGAGACCATCATCGGGAACTTGCCGGCGATGAACGCGGTGCCCATGGCCTCCGAGTCGAGGCCGGCGGAGTTCTTGCTGATGTAGCCCTTGCCGACCCAGTCCTTGAACGTGTTGGCGGCGTACGACCAGGCGGTGTCGGAGAAGTTCACCTTGCCGGTGTAGCGCTGGTAGGCGTCGACCCAGGCGCGGTCGGCCTTGCTCAGCGCGAGCTGGTAGAGGTACTGCTGCGCCGGGTAGTCCTTGCCGCCGACGGCGAGCGGGGTGACGCCGGCGCCGGCGAACTTGTCCATCGCGGCGGTGAACTCGGCGAACGTGGTCGGCACCGCGATGCCCTGCCGGGCGAACATGTCCTTGTTGTAGTAGACCTCGACGAACTCGGCGTAGTTCGGCACCCCGTACCAGTTGCCGGAACCCATCGTGCCGCTGCTGTCGTACTTCGCGGTGGTCTGCAGCGCCGGGGCGAGCAGCTTGTCCCACCCGCGCTTGGTCACCTCGGGCGTGAGGTCGGTGAGCAGGCCCTGCTTGGCCAGCAGCCCGGCCGTCGCGTTGCCCTTGTTGTACTCCATGATGTCCGGCGCGTCGTTGGAGTTCAGCACCATCGGCGCGGTCTTCTGGATCTGGTCGAAGCTCTTCTCCTCGAACTTCACCTTGACGCCCGGGTGGCTGCTCTCGAACTCGCTGATCGCCTGCTTCCAGGCGATGCCCATCGCGCTGTCCGGCCCCTCGTAGTGCCAGAGCCGCAATTCGGTGGGGGAGCTGGCCTGCGTGGGCCCGGAACCGTCGCTGCCGCAGGCCGCCAGGCCGGTGGCCACAGCGGCGAGCGCGGCAAGTACTGCCGCTGTCCTTCGTGCGCTACCCATGAGGGTCCTCCGCGGGCGGGTGATGTCAATCGGGTGTCGAAGCGCTTCGATTCGAAGCGCTTCGATGACACATGCTCCGTACGGGTGTATGGCCGCGATGTTTCGGACATACTACGGCCGACGATCGTCTGGCGGTACATCCGAGATCCACCGGTTGGAACGGCCCGGTACGTCCACATTGGAGCCGGTACCGGTGGCCGCCGGGACGGCCGTTCGGGTTAGTTGTCGCCCGGCAGTCCAGCACCGACGCGTTCGGAGGGCGGCTGTCCCGGTCGATCTGTGGGGGCGCCCGGCGGCCGGGCCCACCGGGGTGGAGCATGACGGCGGATCCGGCTGCCGGACGACCTCAGCGTGCGCGTGTACCCGCCGCCGCACGCGTGCGGCCGTGCCCCGCTGGTGGAACTCGACCGCGTCGCCGGCTGCCCGGTGTCCTGATCTGTCCATTGTGGACCCAGCCGGGCCGGCGGGCGGCGGTCAGCCGCTGAGCAGGTCCACGCAGCGGGTGGCCGCGGCCAACGCGTCCGGGTCGCCGGTGCGGGTGTACACGTCGGCGGCGGTGTCCGAGAACTTGATCACGTGTTCGTCGCCGTGCGCGGCGGCCCGGTCGAGCAGGTTGGCGACCGCGTCCGGCCCGGGCGCGCCGACCGGCAGCTGCTCCGGCGGCGCCGCGGTCACCGGCGCGTAGGCCGCGATCAGCACGGCGCTGGCCACCCAGGACGCGGTCAGGCTCGGCGCCCACAGCTGCACCGGCAGCGCGGGCAGCGCGTGCAGCACCGCGTTCGGCGCGGTCGCCGCGTGCACCAGCAGGACCGGGCTGGCGTGCCCGTGGGTGCGGTACCGCCGGGTGGCGGCGGCGACCAGGTCGGCGAGCTGCCGCGGCACGTCGTCCGGGTCGTCCGGCGGGCGCACCGCGGCGAGTGCGCCCGGCCAGCCGGCCAGCTCGCCCAGCTGGGCGAGCCGGGACGCGACGGTGCCGCGCTGGACCGGGATGCGCGGCACCGCGTCGAGCGCGGCGGCCGGCTCCAGCTCGCCGGCCGGCGCGGTGACGCCCGGCACCGGCCGAACCTTCGCCGCCCAGTAGGCCAGGCCGTGCGCCAGTTCGGTGACCGCCGCCGGGCTCTCGTCGCCGGCCAGCAGGGTGCGGGTGGCGTGCCCGGTGCGGATCACCCCGTGCGTCGCGCCGGCCACGATCCCGGGCAGCAGCCGCGGCCACCAGGTGACCAGCACCTCCCGCCAGGGCCGCTCGGCGACCTGCCGGGCGAGGTACCCGGTCCAGTCGCCGACCCGGCGCTCGTCCCCGAGCGCCGCCGGCCAGCTCCGGTCCGTGATCCGGTCGCTGGCCGCGGGCAGTTCGTCCAGCCGGCGGACGTACCGGTCCAGCCAGCCGGGCAGTTCGTCCGCGTGGCCACGCCGGACCAGCACCTCCGCCGCCATCGGCCCGTGATTGGTCAGCCGGTCCGCGCCCCATTCAGGGCCGGTCCGGTGCAGCCGCTCGTACGCCTCGGCCAGGATCTCCACGCAGCTCCTCCTCGTCCGTACCGCCAACGCTAGGCACCGCCCTGGCCGGCCGAAAGGGCCAATGTCGAACGGGTTGTCCGGGCCAGTACGGGGTATCCGGGCCAGTACGAGCACCCCGGGGTGGGCCGCCAGCCCCAGCAGGACCTGGGCGGCGGCCGCGCGGGTCGGGCCGGGCAGCTGCCGGCGGCGGCCAGCTGTCTACAGTGGACGGTCGAGGTCGATCGGGCCGCTGCCGGCGGCGAGGTCGACCGGCCCGGTGTAGGCGGCGCGGGCCGCGGCGAGCGCTTTGTGTTCGTCGGTGCCGGGCAGCAGGTGGGTCAGCAGCAGCCGCCCGACACCGGCCGCGGTGGCCTGCTCGCCCGCCTGGCCGGCGGTGCTCAGGTTGCCGGTACTCGCGGTCGGCAGCCGCTCCGGGAACGAGGCCTCGGCCAGCAGCAGCGCGGCGTTGTCGGCCAGCGCGACCATGTCCGGGTGCGGCGCGGCGTCACCGGTGTAGGCAAGCACCGTGCCGCCGGCGCTGAGCCGCAGCCCGAGGTTCGGGACGGAATGTGGCAGCAGCCGGGTCTGTGCGCTGAACGGGCCGATCTCCAGCGCCGCACCCGGGGTCAGCGGGTGCAGCGTGCAGCCGTCGGCGCCCATCCGCGGCGGATCCAGCGCGAGCACCGCGTCGACCGCGCCGGCCAGCGAGTAGACCGGCAACCGCGGCGGCGGCTCGGCGGCGAGGGTGCGGGCGCGCAGCAGCGGGCTCAGGTCCGCGCAGTGATCCGGATGCGCGTGGCTCACGAACACCGCGTCCACCTGCTCCGGCTGGACCAGCGCGAGCAGCCGGGGCACCGTCGCGTACCCCGGGTCGATCAGCAGCCGGAACCCGTCCTGCTCGACCAGGTACCCGCTGCACGCCTGCCCCGCCGCCGGCCAGGCCCCGCACCCACCGAGCACCGTCATCCGCATCCCGGCGACGCTACCCCTGCCCCGCCGCCGCCGGCTCCGGACGTAGCTCCGGGACCGCACCAGCCGGCCCAGCGCAGCTGACCCGCCCGCAATGACGGTCGTCCGCGCCAAACTCGACAACCTCACCCGCGCCGGCTCCGGGCGATCCGCCGCCCGGGCCGGGTCAGCGGGTGCGGGAGCGGGGTGTGGGCTGCAGCCGCAGCCGCTGCGCGGGGCCGGCCAGCTGGGCCTGCAGCCGGGGCTTGATCTCCTGCCAGGCCGATGAGTCGCGCAGCCGCTGCTGGTAGGCCGCGTGCGCCTGTTCGCTGTCGTACGCGGCGAACCGGACCACCACCTGCTCGCCCTCGCGGACCGGCAATGCGGGGAAGTTGTTCGCTGCCGGTTCGGTGCGCAGCTCCGCGACGGCGTGCCGGCCGGCCTCGGCCAGCACCGGGTCGACCTGGGAGTGCAGCAGGTCGAGCAGTTGCGCCTCCTCGCCGGCCGGGTCGACCCCGGGCAGCGGGTAGACCGTCGCGGTGATCAGTGAACCGGCCGGTACGGCGGCATCGAGCGGTGGGCGGAGCGGGCTGGCCAGCGGGAACCCGCCGCCGTCGGTGACCGGGCGCAGCAGCAACACGTCGTCGATGTCGAGCATGGTCGCGTTGGCGGCGGCCGAATGCTCCTTCCAGACCGGCCCGGTGTAGAACGCGGTGAGCCGGTCGGGCCGGCTGTCCATCTCCAGGTAGCCGCGCAGCCAGACGAACCGGTCGGCCCGGTCAAGGTCGCGGAACTGGCCGATGATCTGCATGCCCAGCTCCTCCTGGGACTCGGTGAACGCCCGGTCGAACAACTCGACCAGCACCTCCCGACCGCCCGGAACCAGCGTGTACTGCCGCAGCTCCACGATCGGCCAGCTCGCCACCGCCGTACCGGCCGCCGACCCCACGCCCGCCGGCCCCTGCCAGCCACCATCAACCATGCCGACACGATAGGGGCCACCACCGACAAATCCCGGCCACCCGGCCACCCGGATGGGAGTTCGAGGTCGCCTGCACGGATTTTCACGCCCGGCTGCACTCCTATCCGGCGGGACGAGACGTGCGCCCGGGGAACGAGCTATGCACCGTCGCTGCCGTCGCGCAGGGAATGGATCATGCTCTGCAGGATCCGGAACGCGGCTGACTGCTCGGTCCCGGTCAGGCCGGCCAGCATTCTGACCTCGACGGACCGGACCGCTACGGTCGCCTTCTTGAGGCTGGCTCGGCCGCGCGGTGTGAGCCGGGTGGGAAGAACCTTCCCGACGGGTGCCGCCGCGGGCCTGGTCACGTAGCCCTCTCGTTCCAGGGCCTGGAGCAGCACGTTCATCGACTGCCGGGTCACGAACGCGCCCCGCGCGAGCTCGGAGTTCGACAAGCCCGGTCGTTGCGCCAGCAGCTCGAGACAGGCGTAGCGCGTCACGCTCATCCCGAGCGGCCGCAGCACCTCCTCCATGGCCGCGCGCAGGGCGCTCGACGCCTCTTTCAGCAGGTAGCCCAGTGACGTCTCCAGGTCGACGCCGACACCGTCTTGACTCATGTCAGCATTCTGACATAGACTCCGTGTCAGGAAACTGACACGGAAGAAGGAGTTTCATCATGCCCGCCACCGGCCCCGACTTCATCTCGCTGCAAGCGCGCGACCTCGACGCTTCGCAGGCGTTCTACGAGCAGTACCTCGGCCTGGTCCGCTCGCCGGCCGGCCCTCCGCATGCCGTCGTCTTCGAGACGAAGCCGATCGCGTTCGCCCTGCGCGACGTCGTTCCCGGCACCGATCTCGCATCCGTCACTCAGCCCGGCATCGGTGCCGCGATCTGGCTCCGGGCCACCGGCGTCCAGGACATTCACGATGCTCTCGTCGCCGACGGCCACACCATCGTCTCCGCACCGATCGACGGCCCCTTCGGCCGGACATTCACCTTCGCCGACCCCGACGGCTACCAGATCACTCTCCACGACCGCGCCTGATCGGCCGAGCGCCACCGGACGATCACGTACCACGTCAAGAACACCCGCGGCCGCACCTGCCCGGACGGGAACTTCACCGCCGGTGGCAGGCCTACCGGTGTGCTGGTCATGAAGGCCAGCGTCAATACCACCGTCAGCCAGGGCTGGAACTACACCTTCGGCTGGCACCCGCCGTTCGCCTGATCGGCGCTAGCCCGCCAGTGAGAGCACAACCAGCGGTTGTCCCGCTAGGCGGCGGTTGGGGTCTCGGCGTGCAGGGTGCGGAGGGCATGCTCGTGGGCGGCGGCCAGCGCGTCGGCAGCCGGAACGGGGATGTCGGGGACGATGCCGGTGCCTTCCCAGTTGGTGCCGGTGGCCGGATGTACCGGCCGGCCGACCGGGACAGTCACTTCCAGATGCGGGTGGACGGTGTGCGCGACGCGTGGGTGCGCGCCGCCGCCGGTGCACTCGCCGACGATCGTGGCGCGGCCGTGCTGCTGCAGGTCGTAGCAGAGCTCCTCGGCGCCGGAGAAGGTGGCGGAGCTGGTCAGCAGGTAGAGCGGCTTGGTGCCGCCGAACCGGTCGCCGGGCACGTACGGCAGGCTCCAGGACTGCCGATCGGCCTCGTCGCGGTGCTGCATGGTGAACAGCAGGGTGGGCTCGTCCAGCAGGTAGCCGCAGATCAGCGCGACCATGCTGGGGTCGCCGCCGACGTTGCGGCGCAGGTCGATGATCAGCGCATCGGTGCCGGCGACCAGTTGCATGGCCGCGGTGACCCCCGGGCCGGACATCGACGGCGGGAACAGGATCGGGCGCAGTTCGAGGTAGCCGACGTTGCCGGGCTGCCACTCGACCCGGCCGACACCGCCGAGGCTGCGCTTGGCCTCCCGCTCCAGCCAGGCCAGCGAGGCCGCCTCCGGGTCGGCCGGGATCGGCTCGGCGCTGTACTTCAGCCGCAGGTGCCGGTCGCCGTTGACGGACTGCAGGTCCTCGGTGACCAGCCGGCCCAGTGTCTCCGGACTGTCCACTGTGGAGTATCGACCGGCCGCGGCGCGAGCGGCCAGCAGGGCGGCCAGGTCCGCGCCGAGGTCGGCGAAGATGTACTGCTCGGTGACCAGTTCCCCGGTCCGTCCGATGATCTCGGTGACTTCCGCTGGCAACATCGGGGCTCCTTGGCTGGCTCGGCCTCGTCCGGCCAGCAGTAGAGCAGCCACGTTGACAAAGCGTCAAGAGATGCAGACACTTAATCCGTGGACGAACAGCCGGTCGACGACGTGCAGCACGTCACCACTCCGGCGCAGTTCAAGGCGCTGGCGCACCCGTTCCGGCAGCGGCTGCTGTTCGCGCTGGGCCAGCAGCCGGCGACGATCAGCCAGCTCGCGGTGGCGCTCGGCGCGCAGAAGGGAAACGTCGGCCATCACCTGAAGGTGTTGCGCGAGGCCGGCATGGTCCGGGTGGCCGAAACCCGCCGGGTCCGCGGCGGCACCGAGCAGTACTACCAGCGCACCGCCCGCATGCTCGACATCGCCACCAAGGAGGCCGGCCCGATCGCGGCGATGCTCGAAGCGGTCGCCGGCGAGATCGCCGCGGCGCCGGCTGACCCGCTGCTCGGCCTGCGGCACGTCCGGCTGTCCGCCGCCCAGGCCGAACGGCTCGCCGCGACCCTGTCCGACCTGCTCAGCGGTGCCGTCGACGCCGGACCGGGCGAACCGCGATACGGCCTGCTGGTCAGCCTCTACCGGCACGCCGACGCCGAACCGCAGGCCTGACGAAGTCGCCCCACGGTCGGGCCCTGCGGTCCATCGGCCGAGCCGGCCGCCGCGCCGTCCAGCTTCCTCATTCCGGACCTCGATCGTGATAGGTTTCGAGGAAGTCGATCATCGGAGGGGACGTGTCGGAACAGCCCTGGACGCCGCGCAACACCGTGCTGGCCGGGGCCGCGGCGGCCGCCCGGCTGGCCGAGTTCGGGCTGCGGCCGGAGTTCTTCACCCAGGCCCAGGCCCGTGGCGACGAGCAGCGGTCGCGCTGCCTGCCGGAGCACCCGCGGACGTTCCCGGGGCAGGTGATGTGGGCGGAGACGACCGCCGCGCTGCGCGGTGAGTTGCTCCGCCTCGACCGGGGCTGGCAGCTCGGTAGCAGCCGCAACTACGAGACCGTCTTCAACGCCGAGGTGCGGATGGCGATATCGGTGCTCGGTGGCGACATGTTCACCGGCGTGCGCGGCATCCGGGCGCCCAAGGCGGCGCACCCACGCGGTCCGGTGACGTCCAACCGGATCAGCCACAACTTCACCGACCAGTACGTCCTGCCGCTGGACGGGCTGGAGCTGCCGGTGCCGACCGACCAGCAGTGCCAGACCTGGTTCTTCCTGATCAATGCCCGGGACGAGACGCTGTACAGCGAACTCTCGCTGGCCAGCGATGTCGGCGTCGACCGGCGGATCGGCGGCTGGGCCGAGCGCATCCTGCTGCCCGAGATGCCGATGCCCGGAGCGGTCACGCCGGTGCAGTTGCGGGATGACGACGACGAGCCGGCGACTGTCCATGTCGGACGGAGGTAGCCAGCCGGACGCGTTCAACCCGGGCCGGCTGCGGGTGGCCCGGGAACGCCGTGGGCTGACCAAGGACGCGCTGGCCCGGCACTGCGCGGTCTCCCGGCGGGCGGTCACCGACTGGGAGGGTGGCCGGGTGGAGGCGCCCCCGATCGACCGGATCGCGGCCGCGCTGGAGTTCCCGCAGTCGTTCTTCGTCCGGGACGATGCCGAGGATCTACCAGCCGACTCGGTCAGTTTCCGCGCGCTCACCGCGATGAGCCAGCGGCAGCTGCGCAAGGTGCTCGCGAACGCGGCGCTGGTGCTGGAGTTCGCCGGCTGGTTGGACGAGCGCTACCGCACCCCGGCCGTCGACATACCGTCCATTGAGGACCTGACGGTTTCCCAGCACGAGTCCGAACCGTCCCCGGTGGACGCGGCCGCGGCGCTGCGGGCGATCTGGGGCCTGGGTG
Organism: uncultured Actinomycetota bacterium; assembly: GCA_963714145.1. Lineage (GTDB taxonomy): Bacteria > Actinomycetota > Actinomycetes > Mycobacteriales > CADCTP01 > JBBWZH01. Next base: position 9,439,680 of record OY970235.1, read on the forward strand.
CGAAGCCGGTCAAGGACATGCTGGCGTTGCTGGAGAGCCGCGGTGTCTACGTGTTCGGCCTGGCCGACGACGAGCGCGAGGTGGACGCGTTCTCGTTCTGGCAGGGCGGCCGGCCGTACGTGTTCGTGAACGTCACCAAGTCGGCCGAGCGGGTGCGCTTCGACCTGGCGCACGAGCTTGGCCACCTGTGCATGCACCGGGGCGTGCCGACCTGCCGCAACCGCCGGTTCGAGCTGGCCGCGAACATCTTCGCCAGCGCCTTCCTGATGCCCAGCGAGGGCCTGCTGCCGCAGCTGACCGCCGCGCCGCAACTGGTCGACGTACTGCGGCTGAAGCGGCACTGGCGGGTGTCGGCGCTGGCGATGGTGCGCCGGCTGCACCAGTTGGGCCGGCTGTCCGACTGGCAGTACCGGTCCTGGCTGATCGACTTCAGCCGCCGCGGCTACCGCACCAGCGAGCCGGACGGTCTCGCGCTGGAGCAGTCCTCGCTGCTGCGGCAGGTGTTGACGCTGGCCCGCGAGGATGGCTGGACGCTGCCCCGGATCTCCCGCGGCCTCGGCATCCCGGCCGCCGACCTCAGCTCCGCCCTGTTCGGCCTGACCATCACCCCGGTCCCGGCCGGCGCGCGGCCCGCGTTGCCGGCCGACGCCGGGCCGCGCCCCCAGCTCCGCCGGGTCTGACCCGCCGGCCAACCCGGCCAGGCCCGCCCGGGTTGGCCGACCGGGCTCGACTCGGGTCTGGTGCCGTTCAGTCTGTCCTCAGTGGACGGTGGCGAGCGCGTCGGCGGCGGCCTGCTCGGCGGCGGCGCGGTCGGCGGCGACCAGGCCGATCCGGGTGCGCCGGTCGAGCAGGTCGCCGGCGTCCAGGGCGACCTCGTGCAGCACGGCGTGCCGCAGCTCGGCGGCGGTCACGGCCAGGCCTTCGGCGATCGGGGCGAGCAGCGCCGGGTCACCGCCGGCCGCGGCCAGCACCTCGGTGGCCCGGGTGCCGTACCTGGCCACCAGCCGGCGCGGCGCGTCCACCGCGGCCAGGGTGGCCGGGGCGGCGGCGCCGACCAGCGGCAGGCGCGCCGTCCGGCTCGGGCCGGCGCTGATCCGGCCACTGCGGACAGCGGCGTCCACGGCGTCCTGCGCCATCCGGCGGTACGTGGTCAGCTTGCCGCCGACGATCGTGATCGCGCCGGTGCCACTGGTCAGCACCGCGTGCTTGCGGGAGAGGTCGGCCGACCGGTCCGACCCGGACCCGCCCGGCGGCGGCGCCAGCAGCGGCCGCAGCCCGGCGAACGCACCGTCCACTTCGGACCGTCCGATCGGTCTGGCCAGCACCGTATTCAGCGTTTCCAGCAGGAACCGGATGTCGCCCTCGGTGGGCTCCGGCACGTCCGGCACCGGCCCGTCGATCGGGTCGTCGGTGAGTCCGATGTAGACCCGACCGTCCGGCTGCGGGATCGCCAACACGTACCGGTTCCGCTCGGCCGGTACCGGGATGATCAGCTCCGCGCGCAGTCCGGCCAGCGCCCGGCCGGGCAGCACCAGATGGGTGCCGCGGCTGGGCCGCAGCCTGATCTCCGGCACCAGTTCGCCGGCCCAGACGCCGGTCGCGTTGATCACCACCCGGGCCCGGACGTCGAGCCGGCCGCCGGTCAGCACGTCCCGCAGGACGGCCCCGTCGCCGGTCACCGTCTCGGCCGCGCACCGGGTGATGATCCGCGCGCCGTGCCCGGCGGCGGTGCGGGCGACCGTCACCACCAGCCGGGCGTCGTCGACGACCTGGCCGTCCCAGCCCACCAACCCGCCGCGCAGGCCATCGCGCCGGATCGCCGGCGCCAGCATGGCCGCCTGGTCCGGGCCGATCCGGCGGGTCCGCGGCAGCACGGCGGCCGGGGTCCGCGCGGCGGCCCGGAGCAGGTCGCCGGCGCCGTAGCCGATCCGGACCTGCCGGACCTGCCGGGCGCTGATCGCCGCCAGGAAGGGCACCAGGATCGGCAGCGGCCGGACCAGGTGCGGCGCGGTCCGGGTGAGCAGGATGCCGCGCTCCACCGCGCTCTCGTACGCGATGCCGACCTGCCCGGACGCGAGGTAACGCAGCCCGCCGTGCACCAGCTTGGAACTCCACCGGCTGGTCCCGAACGCCAGGTCGTGCTTCTCGGCGAGCACCACCGACAGCCCGCGGCTGGCCGCGTCCAGCGCCACGCCGACCCCGGTGATGCCGCCGCCGATCACCAGCACATCCAGCACCGGCGCGGTACCGAGCCAGTCCAGGTCGGCCGCCCGCCGCGCCGCCGTGAGCGAGTCGCCCGCCGTCACCGCCCGGCTCCGGCCAACGGCCCGGCTCCCGCCAACCACCCGGCCGCGGCCGCCCGCCCGGCTCCGGCCAACGGCCCGGCTCCCGCCAACCACCCGGCCGCGGCCGCCCGCCCGGCTCCGGCCAACGGCCCGGCTCCCGCCGCCCGCCCGGCTCCGGCCGCCCATCCGGCCGGTAGCCGACGGCCGGTGCGGGCCGGTCCACATCGGACTGCCCGCGGGCGCCGGGCGGGGCGGTGGGTGGTAGACCGTTGTTCATGACTGCGCCGGCTGCCCGCGTCCCGGACATGCTCTGGTACGGCTGGGGGGTGCCCGACCGGCAGATCCAGCTGCCGGAGCGGGTGACCGCGCTGCTCGGCCAGGCCCTCGGTGTGGTGCCCAGCCCGCACCGGGTCGAGCCCGACCTGCGGTTGCCGCCGAGTGCGCTGCCGGCCGAGGCGGCCGGGGCGCTGGCCGCGGCCGTCGGCGCCGCAAACGTCGATACCGACAGCGGGGCCAGGCTGCTGCGCTCCGGCGGGAAGAGCACGATCGACCTGCTCCGCCGCCGGCGTGACCACCCGGACCTGGCCGCCCCGGACGCGGTCGTGCTGCCGGCCGATCACGCCGAGGTGCTGGCCGTGCTGGCGGTGTGCGCCCGGTACGGGGTGGCGGTGGTCCCGTTCGGCGGCGGCACCAGCGTGGTCGGCGGGGTGGAGCCGGCGCGTGGCCGGTTCGCCGCGGTGATCGCGCTCGACCTGCGCCGGCTGGACCGGTTGCTCGCGGTCGATCCGGAGTCGGCCACCGCGACGCTGCAACCCGGTTTGAAGGCGCCCGAAGCGGAGAACCTGCTGGCCGGCCACGGTCTGACCCTAGGCCACTACCCGCAGAGCTTCGAGCACGCCAGCATCGGCGGGTTCGCCGCGACCCGTTCGTCCGGCCAGTCCTCGGCCGGCTACGGCCGGTTCGACGACCTGGTCGTCGCGCTCCGGGTGGCCACCCCGGCCGGCGAGCTGACCCTCGGCCGGGCGCCCGCCTCGGCCGCCGGCCCGGATCTGCGCCAGTTGTTCCTCGGCTCGGAGGGCGCGTTCGGGGTGATCACCGAGGTGACCGTCCGGGTCCGGCCGATCCCGCCGACCCGCCTGGACGAGGCCTGGTGGTTCCCCGACTTCCGGACCGGTGCCGCCGCGCTGCGCCAACTCGCCCAGGCCGACGCGCTCCCGACCATCGCCCGCCTCTCCGACGAGACCGAATCCGCCATCAACGCCGCCCTCGCCCACCCACCCGCCCCACCCGCCCCCGCCGTCCCGGACGACGCCACCGTCCCGGACGACGTCGCCGTCCCCGCCGTTCCGAACGCCCCCGCCGTTCCGGCCGTCCCGGCCGACGCTGCCGTCCCGGCTGGCAGCTCCGGCTCGGCCGCCCCCGCCGTCCCGGCCGGCACAGCTTCGGCCAACCCGCCCGCCCCGGCGGGCACCGACGGCACCGCCGCGCCGTCCGGCGGGGCGCTGGCGATCACCGGGTACGAGGGCACCGCGCCGGCCGTGGCCTCCCGGCGGGCGGCGGCGACCGAGCTGCTGACCAGGGCCGGTGGCACGCCGCTGGGGGAGCGGGGTGCGGCCGGCTGGCGGTCCGGCCGGTTCGCCGCGCCGTACCTGCGCGATGGCCTGCTGGACGCCGGCGCGCTGGTGGAGACGCTGGAGACGGCGACCAGTTGGTCGGCGCTGCCGGCGCTGTACGCGGCCGTCCGGGCGGCGCTGACCGGGAGCCTGGGCAGCCCGCTGGTGCTCTGCCACATCTCGCACCTCTACCCGACCGGCGCGTCGCTCTACTTCACGGTGGTGGCCGCGGCGGCCGCCGACCCGATCGCCCAGTGGCAGGCGGCCAAGCACGCGGCCAGCGAGGCGATCACCGGTCAGGGCGCGACGATCACCCATCACCACGCGGTCGGCACCGACCACCGCGGCTGGATGACCGCCGAGATCGGCGAGCTCGGTGTCGCGGTGCTGCGGGCGGTCAAGGCCACCCTCGATCCGGTCGGCATCCTGAACCCGGGCAAGTTGCTGCCGCCCGAGGGGTAAGCCGCCGCCACCGGTTGCCGATCGACCCGATGCGGACCGGAATAGTTGCATAAGGCAACTGGTTGGATCCGGCGAGGCGGGGCGCGCGCCGGGGTGGTCTCCGGTACGGTCCGGCTCCGAACGGACGGTTCAGCAAGGCGAGGAGGCAACGGGCGTGACGGCGCCATCCGACGCCCCGGCGGGCACGCAAACCCCCGTACCGACCGCTGACGACCTTGTCGTACTGCTGGACGAGCAGCGCCGGCCGATCGGGACCGCGCCGCGGGCGACCGTGCACAACCAGGCGACACCGCTGCACCTGGCCTTCTCCTGCTACGCGTTCGACCGGGCCGGCCGGCTGCTGGTGACCCGCCGGGCGCTGACCAAGAAGACCTGGCCGGGCGTCTGGACAAACAGCGCCTGCGGGCATCCGCGCCCGGGCGAGGACGTCGCCGACGCGGCGACCCGGCGGCTGGCCGAGGAGCTCGGCCTGGTGCCGCGCACCCTCGACCTGGTGCTGCCGACCTTCGCCTACCGCGCGGTGATGCCGGACGGAACCGTGGAGAACGAGGTCTGCCCGGTGCTGCGGGCCACCGTGGACGGCGACCCGGAGCCGGACCCGGCCGAGGTGGCCGAGTGGCGCTGGGTGAACTGGTCCGACTACGTGCAGGTGGCCCGGATCGCCCCCTGGCTGATCAGCCCCTGGTCCGCCCTGCAGGTGCCCGAACTGGCCGGCTGACCGCCGGCCGGGCCATCGGCGGCCGGGCCATGGAGGGTCGGGCCATGGGGGCCGGGGCCGGGTCAGATCCAGGACGGGAACCAGATCCGGGCATGCCAGCCCTCATACGTGCTGAGCTGCCCGCTGAGGATCGGCCAGAGCCAGCCGAAGTTCACCGCGACCACGGCGACGTAGCCGCAGACCACGAGCAGCCCGACCAGCCGGCGGGTCTCGGTGCTGTTCGCCCGGCCGAGCGCGTCGCCGAGCACCAGCGTCACGCCGAGCACCAGGAACGGCACCAGCGGGGCCATGTAGAAGATGAACATCGTCCGGCCCGGCTCCAGGAACCAGGACAGCCAACCGGCGGCGAACGCGACCAGCACCGTGCTGGCCCGCCAGTCCCGCCGGGTGAGCACCAGCCAGCAGCACCAGAGCACGGCCGGCACGAACGCCCACCAGAGCGCCGGCGTGCCGACCGCGAGCACTGACCGGACGCAGGTCGGCGCGCCGCACCCGGTCGGCGCCGGCTTGCTCGGGTAGTAGAACAGCACCGGCCGGCCGGTCACCAGCCAGCTCCACGGCGTCGACTGGTACGGGTGCGGGCTCTCCAGTCCTTTGTGGAAGTGCCACATCTCCCAGTGGTAGTGGATCAGCGACCGCACCGGCCCGGGCAGCCAGGACCAGTACTCGTCGTGCGTGTCCGCCCAGTGCCGCCCGTACGAGTTCTCGCCGCGGAACCAGCCGGACCAGGCCAGCAGGTACGCCGCCACCGGCGCCACGCCCAGGGTGAGCGCCGCGCCGGGCAGGTCGCGGACGGCGGTGGCGGCCAGCGGCTGGCCCAGCGCGGCCGATCGGCGCGCGTTGTAGTCCCAGATCAGCGACAGCAGCGCGAAGCCGAGCAGGAACCAGATCCCGCTCCACTTCACCGCGCAGGACAGCCCGAGCAGCACCCCGCCGGCCAGCCGCCAGGGCCGGGCGCCCAACCCGGGCGCCCGCCAGACACCGACCCGCTCGGTCAGGTCGGCCGCCTCGACCGCCCGGGCCAGCCGGCCGCGCACGTTGTCCCGGTCGATCACCAGGCAGCCGAAGCCGGCCACCACGAAGAACGCGATGAAGATGTCCAGCAGGGCGAACCGGCTGAGCACCACCGACAGCCCGTCCACCGCGAGCAGCAGGCCGGCGACCGCGCCGAGCAGGGTCGAGCGGGTCATCCGCCGGACGATCCGGATCAGCATCAGCACGGTCAGCGTGCCGGCCAGCGCGGCCGGCACCCGCCAGCCGACCGTGTCGTCGCCGAACACCTTGATCCCGCCCGCGATCAGCCACTTCCCCAGCGGCGGATGCACGATGAACATGTAGCCGAGGTTGTTCTCGTACCCCTGGCGGAGGATCTCGGCGCCCTCGGTGGCGTAGTAGGTCTCGTCGAAGACCTTCTCGTTCGGGAAGCCGAGGCCCCAGAACCGGATCAGCGCGGCGACCGCGGTGATCACGAGCGTGACCAGCCAGGAACCCAGCGGGTCGGCCGGCATCGGCACCCGCAGCCGGGCCAGCCGGGACGCCGGACGGCCCGGCGGCTCGTCCGGGGACGGTGGCTCGGGCGTCGTGTGCAGCCAGGTGTGCTCGACCGTCACCGCCATGCCGAGATCCTAGGTCCCGCTGCTGAGGGTTCCGGTCCCGGTGCTGAGGGTTCCGGTCCCGGTGCTGGGGGTTCCGGTCCCGGTGCGGGGAGCGCCGCGCCGCTCCGGCCGGGGCGACCCGTAGGCTCGGCCGGGTGGAGCCGGGCACGCTGACGCTGGCCGGGGCGCCGCTCGGCGACCCGGCGGACACCAGCCCCCGGCTGCGGGCCGCGCTGGCCGGCGCCGGTGTGATCGCCGCCGAGGACACCCGGCGGCTGCGCCGGCTGGCGGCCGACCTGGACGTGCCGCTGACCGCCCGGCTGGTCTCCTACTACGACGCCACCGAGGTCGCCCGCACCCCCGGCCTGATCGAGACCCTGCTGGCCGGCACGGACGTGCTGCTGGTCACCGACGCGGGCATGCCCAGCGTCTCCGACCCGGGGTACCGGCTGGTGGCGGCGGCGGTCGCGGCCGGGATCAGGGTGACCGCGCTGCCCGGGCCGTCCGCGGTGACCACGGCGCTGGCGCTGTCCGGGCTGCCGCCGGACCGGTTCTGTTTCGAGGGGTTCCTGCCCCGCAAGCCGGGCGAGCGGCGCCGGGCGCTGGCCGCGCTGGCCGCCGAACGGCGCACCGTGGTGCTGTTCGAGGCGCCGCACCGGCTGGCCGTGATGCTGGCCGACGCCGCCGCCGAGTTCGGCGCGGACCGGCCGGCCGCGGTCTGCCGGGAGCTGACCAAGACCTACGAGGAGATTCGCCGCGGTCCGCTGGGCGAGCTCGCGACCTGGGCCGACGCCGGGGTACGCGGCGAGATCACGGTGGTGATCGGCGGTGCCCCGGCGGTGGCCGCCGCGGCCGGCCCGGCCGAGCTGGCCGCCGCGGTCGCCGACCGGGAGGCCGCCGGCGAGGACCGCAAGGCCGCCATCGCCGCGGTCGCCAAGGCGGCCGGGGTACCCAAGCGCACCGCCTACGACGCGGTGGTCGCCGCCCGATCAGGCGCAAAGCAGACCTAGCCGCCTGTTGCGCCGCCTGCTTCACTGACCGGGTGAACCGCAGGATTGTCAGTTCGGAGGACGTCGTCGTCGGCGTGGACCGGGCGCCGGACGGCTATTTCGACCGCGTGCTGAAGTGCATCCCGGTCGAGGTCGTCACCGTTTACGTGGTGCTGGCCAGCCCCGCGGCGACCGCGTTCGACGGCCGGTCGCTGCAGTGGTGGCTCGGCCTGCTGCTGGTCGGCGGGCTGATCGCGGCGCCGGCCTACGCCCGGTCGGCGCTGGCCATCCGCCGGCTCAGCCAGCTGACCATGACCACGGCCGCGTTCCTGGTCGTGGTTGCCGCGACCGGCGGCTGGTTCGGCACGCTGGACTGGTGGAACGGGTTCTTCCCGCTGCTGGCCAGCGTGCTGTTCGGGGTCACGGTGGCGATGCTCGGCTTCGGCCCGGCCCACCCCAAGCCGCCCAAGTCGAGCCCGCCGGCCCTGCCTGACGCCGTCCCGGCGGCCCGGGAGCCCGGCGACGACGACCCGACCGACGTGGTCGCGGCCGAGGCGGAGCCGGACGAGTCGGGTCTGCTGCGGGTCTGGCGCGGCTCCGACCCGCCGCGATGACCGCGCCGGGTTAATCCGGTCGGAGGCTCGACCAGCCGATCACTAGGCTGGACCCATGTCCGAGCGTGCACACATCCTCACCGCGGTGGCCTGGCCCTACGCCAGCGGCCCCCGCCACATCGGTCACGTCGCCGGGTTCGGCGTGCCGTCGGACGTTTTCAGCCGGTACCAGCGGATGGCCGGCAACCAGGTGCTGATGGTCAGCGGTACCGACGAGCACGGCACGCCGATCCTGGTCACCGCCGATCAGGAGGGCGCCGAGCCGCGTGCGGTGGCCGACCGCTACAACCGGGTGATCGCCGAAGACCTCCGCGCGCTCGGCCTCTCCTACGACCTGTTCACCCGCACCACCACGAAGAACCACTACGCGGTGGTGCAGGATCTGTTCCTCGGCCTGCTCAAGAACGGCTACATCTTCCCGCAGCGCACGCTGGGCGCCATCTCCCCGTCCACCGGGCGCACGCTGCCCGACCGGTACATCGAGGGCACCTGCCCGATCTGCGGGTTCGACGGGGCCCGCGGCGACCAGTGCGACAACTGCGGCAACCAGCTCGACCCGACCGACCTGATCAACCCGCGGTCCCGGATCAACGGCGAGACGCCCAAGTTCGTCGAGGAGGAGCATTTCTTCCTCGACCTGCCGGCGTTCACCGAGGCGCTCGGGTCGTGGCTGGCCACCCGCACCAACTGGCGGCCGAACGTACTGAAGTTCACCACCAACCTGCTGGGTGACCTGCGGCCGCGGGCGATCAGCCGGGATCTCGACTGGGGCGTCCCGGTCCCGCTGGACGGCTGGCGGGACCGTCCGGACAAGAAGCTGTACGTCTGGTTCGACGCGGTCATCGGCTACCTGTCGGCCTCGGTGGAGTGGGCCCAGCGCACCGGTGACAAGGACGCCTGGCGGCCGTTCTGGCAGTCCGAGGCGGCCCGCGGGTACTACTTCATGGGCAAGGACAACATCGTCTTCCACTCCGAGATCTGGCCGGCGATGCTGCTGGGTTACTCCGGTCGGGGCGACCGCGGCGGCGAGCCGGGTCCGCTCGGCGCGCTGGCGCTGCCCTGGGAGGTCGTCTCCAGCGAGTACCTGACGATGGAGGGCAAGAAGTTCTCCTCGTCCCGCTCGGTGGTTATCTACGTCCGTGACTTCCTGTCCCGGTACGACCCCGATGCGTTGCGGTACTACCTCGCGGTGGCCGGTCCGGAAACGCAGGACACCGACTTCACCTGGTCCGAATTCCTGCGCCGGAACAATGACGAGTTGGTCGCCAGCTGGGGGAACCTGGTAAACCGGTCGATCTCGCTGGCGGCCAAGAACGTCGGCGCGATTCCGGCCGCCGGCACGCTGACCGAGGCGGACGCGGCGCTGCTCGCCTCGGCCAAGGAGGCGTTCGGCACGGTCGGCGGCCTGCTGGCCCGGTCCCGGCAGAAGGCGGCCATCGGCGCGGCCATGAAGGTGGTCGCGGAAGCCAACAAGTACCTGTCCGACCAGGCGCCGTGGAAGCTGCGCGACAGTGAGTCCACTTCGGACCGGGAACGGATGCAGACCATCCTGCACGTCGCGCTGCAGACGGTGGACGACTGCAAGACGCTGCTCACCCCGTTCCTGCCGCACTCCTCCAGCCGGGTGCACGAGCTGCTCGGCGGCACCGGTGAGTGGGCCCCGATGCCCACGATCACCGAGATAGCAGAGGAGACGGCGGCCGGCTCACCGTCCTACGGGGTCATCACCGGCGACTACACCGGCGGTGGCAAGTGGGAGTCGACCCCGCTGCCGGCCGGCCGGCAGCTGGCGCCGCCGACCCCGGTCTTCCGCAAGCTCGATCCGTCCATTGTGGACGAAGAGCTGGCCCGGCTGACGGAGGCGTAGGTTGCCGTCCGGCGAGCCGCCACCGGCGCCGGAACCCCTGCCGGCACAGGTGTTCGACAGCCACTGCCACCTGGACGCGATGGGCTGCCGGGACGCCGCCGACGTGGCGGCGGTGGTGGCCGCGGCGCAGGCCGTCGGGGTGCGGCGGGTGGTCACGGTGGGAGACACGCTGGCCTCGTCCAGGTGGTGCGCCGAGGCCGCGGCCGGGCATCCCGATGTCTACGCCGCGGTCGCGGTGCACCCGAACGAGGTTGCCGGCATCGACGAGGAAACCTATACGGCGCTGGCCGAACTGGCCCGCCGGCCGGACGTGCGGGCGATCGGCGAGACCGGGTTGGACTACTACTGGGGGCGGGTCGAACCGGCCGTCCAGCAGGAGGCGTTCCGCCGGCACATCGCGCTGGCCAAGGAGGTCGGCAAGGCGCTGGTCATCCACGACCGGGACGCGCACGACGACGTGCTGCGGGTGCTGGCCGAGGAGGGTGCTCCACAGTGGACCGTCTTCCACTGCTTCTCCGGGGACGCGGAAATGGCCCGGAAGTGCGCGGATGCGGGCTACCTGATGTCGTTCGCGGGCACGCTGACCTTCAAGAACGCCGCCGCGCAACGGGAGGCGGCGGCCGTCGCGCCACTCGAACAGGTGCTGGTGGAGACCGATGCGCCATTTCTCACACCGATGCCATACCGCGGTCGCCCGAACGGCCCATACCTGGTGCCGTTGACTATCCGCCGTCTGGCTGAAGTGAAGGGCCTGGATGTAATCGAACTGTGTTCCGTTGTCACTAGAACGGGCGAACAGGCCTTCGGCAACTGGTGATTGGTCTTTCACACGCCGTCACCCGACTTGGAAGTAAGGCGCGTTGCCGTTATGGTCCCGTGACTAATGGCCGGGATGGGGAACCACGGGCGTCACCGACACCGTGCGTCGACAGGATTCACGCCAGAGGCGACCGCCTCTGGCGATCCTTCCACCGGTTCTGCTGACGACTGGTTCGAGGCCGGTTTCCCGCCGGACCGTCCGAAGTGGCAGGTCGACGACGTCGGCCGGGCTTCGGGCTGGGACGGTGCCGACCGGGCCGACCAGTCAGCCGGTAGGTGGTACCCGGAACAGTCCGCAGTGGACAGCCCCGGGCCCGCCGACCGGACGGGTGAACGCGGGTGGGATCACACGTTGGACGGTCGGGGCGCGCTGGGCGGCTCCGGGGCCGGGAGTGCCGGGGCAACCGGCGACTTCCCGTTCCCGCGGCCCCGCGACGGCGCGGAGTCGACCGGACGGCATGCGGTGTGGTCGCCCGAACCTGAGTGGCCCGGCACCGCGGCTGCCGGCGCCGACGAGCCGGGGTGGCCGCAGGCCGCCGCCGACGAGTCGCGCTGGCCCGAGCCGCGGTGGTCCGGGAACGCCGCGGACGTACCCGGGTGGCCGCCGGCCGCCCGGGACGAGCCGCAGTGGCCCGGTGCGGTCGCGGACGGGCGGGAGTGGCCATCCGCCGCTCCGGTCCAGCCGCGCTGGCCCGGTGCCGCTCAGGACGAGTCGGATTGGCCCGCGACTGCCGCGGCCGAGCCGGAGTGGCCGCAGGCCGGTCCGGACGAGCCGCAGTGGCCGCAGGCCGGTCCGGGCCAGCCGCAGTGGCCCGGTCCCGCTCGGGAGGAGCCGGCGTGGCCCCAGGCCGCGCCGGGTGAACCTGAGTGGCCGGACCATCCGGCCTGGGCGTCGGCGCCCGAGTGGTTCGCGCCCGAGCAGGAGGAGCCGGCCCAGCCGGCCGCCTCGGCCTGGGCCCCGCGCAACTACCGGGTAGCCACCCCCGAGCCCGCCCGCAGCGAACCGTACGACCAGCCGACACACACCGAGCCGGGCGACCCCTGGCACGGTGCAGCCGAGACCACCAACAGCGGGCACTGGCCCGACCAGCCGGACGCGTCCGACTGGCCGACCGAGACCCACTCGGCACTTTCTGTGGCACCCCGCCGTGGCGACGCGGCGGTCGGCGAGTACGAAGAGTTCGACGCACCGGAGCGCCCACCCCTGCCTGGACGGCACGAGGTTCGGAGTTCCGTGCGACATCCCCTCAAGTTGGCGATTTACGGTGTAGTTCTCGCCGGGCTGATCGGTGGTACCGCAGCCTGGGCAACAATGGACAAGTCCGTCACGATCACCGTGGACGGTGAAGGACGCTCGGTGCACACCCACGCGGGCAAGGTCGGTGGGGTGCTGAACGACAACAAGATCGCGGTGGGCAAGCACGACATCCTGGCGCCGGCGGCGGATGCCCCGGTCAAGGACGGCACCGAGATCGTGCTGCGGCGCGGCCGGCTGCTGCGGCTCAACGTGGACGGCGCGAGCCGGGAGGTCTGGGTCACCGCGGTCTCGGTGGACGAGGCGCTGACCCAGGTCGGCTTCGGGCAGGGTGGCCTGTACCTGTCGGCGTCGCGGTCGAAGCGGCTGCCGCTGGACGGTTTCTCGCTCACCATCCGCACCCCGAAGGACGTCACGGTCATCGCGGACGGCCACACCAAGAAGATGGTCAGTACCGCGGCCACCGTGGGCGACCTGCTCGACACCGCCAAGGTCAAGATCGGCACGACCGACCGGGTCTCGCAGCTGGCGAACGCGATCGTCACCGATGGCATGACCATCACGATCGTCCGGGTCAAGTACGGCAAGCAGCTGGTCCAGACGGTGGTCAAGTACAAGGTGATCGAGAAGAAGGATGCGACCAAGGACAAGGGCACCAAGACGGTCGAGACGACCGGTGTGGACGGCCTGCAGGAAGTGACCTACCTGGTCACCTACCTGAACGGGAAAGCCGCGTCGAAGAAGGTCGTGTCGACCCGGGTGCTCACCAAGGTGGTCAACCAGGTCGTGCTGGTGGGTACCAAGCCGCTGCCAGCGGGCGGGGCGGGCGACATTCCGCCATCGGGCGGGCTGAACTGGGCGGCGCTCGCGCAGTGCGAGTCCGGCGGGAACCCGAGGGCGGTCAACCCGGCCGGCCCGTACTACGGGCTCTACCAGTTCGACATCGGAACCTGGCAGTCCAACGGCGGGTCCGGCATCCCATCGGACGCCTCAGCGGCGGAGCAGACGCGAGTCGCGCAGAACCTGTACAACGCGCGCGGCCGCTCGCCCTGGCCGGTGTGCGGCAAGTACCTGTAGCCCGCGCGACCCCCCACCAGCGGGCTACAGAAAGCGCCCCGTGGTCGGCTCTCCCCCCGATGCCGACCACGGGGCGCGCCCTCGTTACCAGCCTTCTCCATCGTCCACATAGGACAACCTCATCTCTTCCACACGCGACAGACCAATGCCGGCTGACGGGCTGCTCGGTCCGGCCGAGATCCGTGCCCTCGCCGGCTCGCTCGGGCTCCGCCCGACCAAGTCCCTCGGCCAGAATTTCCTGCATGACCCGAACACCGTGCGCCGTATCGTCCGCGCCGCCGGACTGTCCACAACGGACGTTGTGGTCGAGGTCGGGCCGGGGCTGGGGTCACTGACCCTCGGGCTGCTGGCGGCCGCGGCCCGGGTGATCGCGATCGAGGTGGACCCGGTGCTCGCCGCCGCCCTGCCGTCCACTGTGGAGGTTCGGCTGCCGGAGCGGGCCGGCCAGCTCACCGTGCTGGCCGCGGACGCGCTCGCGGTGCGCGAGCTGCCCGACCCGCAACCCACCGCGCTGGTGGCGAACCTGCCGTACAACGTGGCGGTGCCGGTGTTGCTGCACCTGCTCGCTGAACTGTCCACAGTGCACAGCGGGCTGGTCATGGTGCAAGCCGAGGTGGCCGAGCGGCTGGCCGCGCCGCCCGGTTCGAAGGTGTACGGCGTGCCCTCGGTGAAAGCCGCCTGGTACGCCGAGGTGCGCCGGGCCGGGCCGGTGCCGCGGACGGTGTTCTGGCCGGTGCCCAATGTGGACTCCGGGCTGGTGACGTTCTGGCGGCGGCCGGTGCCCGCGCTGCCGGCGGGGGTCACGCGGGCCGACGTGTTCGCCGTGGTGGACGCGGCGTTCGGGCAGCGACGCAAGACACTGCGGTCCGCGCTGGCCGGCTGGGCCGGTTCGCCGGCCCGGGCCGAGGCGGTGCTGCGGGCCGCCGGGGTGGACCCGGGGCTGCGCGGCGAGGCACTGGACGTGGCCGCGTTCACCCGGATCGCCGCGGCCGCCGGCGAGGCCGGAACGGACGTCCGCATCACTTCTTGACCACGCCCGCGGTGGCGGTCCTGACGATCAGTTGCCGGCTACGCTCGGCCGGTGTCCCACTCCCGACTCCTCGGCGTTCCGGAGCCGGTAACCGTCCGTGTCCCGGCCAAGATCAACCTGCACCTGAACGTCGGAGCGCTGCGCCCCGACGGGTACCACGAGCTGATCACCGTCTTCCAGGCCGTCGCCCTGTACGACACGGTCACCGCGACGCCGGCCCGGGATCTCTCGCTGGGGATGCAGGGCGAGGGCGTCCGCGAGCTGCCCGGCGGCGCGGACAACCTGGCCTGGAAAGCGGCCGTGCTGCTGGCCGACCGGGCCGGGGTGGCCCCGACCGTCCGGCTGGATCTGGTGAAGGGCATCCCGGTGGCCGGCGGGCTGGCCGGTGGCAGCGCCGACGCGGCGGCCACCCTGGTCGCCTGCGACGCGCTCTGGGGCGCCGGGCTGGACCGGGCCGAGCTCACCGAACTGGCCGCCGAGCTCGGCAGCGACGTGGCGTTCGCGCTGGCCGGCGGCACCGCGCTCGGCACCGGCCGGGGCGAGCGGCTGACCCCGGTGCTGGCCGCCGGCCGCTGGCACTGGGTGTTCGCGATCGCCGAGGCGGGCCTGCCCACCCCGGCCGTCTACGCCGAGCTGGACCGGCTGCGCGCGGCCGGCGACCGGCCCACCGCGGGCGAGCCGGACCGGCTGATCAACGCGCTGCGCTCGCACGACCCCGGCCAGCTCGGCGAGCTGCTCGCCAACGACCTGCAGGCCGCCGCGATCTCGCTGCGCCCGGAGCTGCGCCGCACCCTGCGCAGCGGGCTCGACCTCGGCGCGCTCGGTGCGGTCGTCTCCGGCTCCGGGCCGACCTGCGCGTTCCTGGCCCGGTCCCGGGAGGCCGCGGTGCGGCTGGCCGCCTCGCTGGCCGGCGCCGGCGTCTGCCGCACGGTCCGGGTCGCACACGGCCCGGTGCCCGGCGCCCGGGTCAGCTCCGAGCCGGAAGACGAGGTCCGCCGGTGACCGCGCCGGTGAACCTGGTCAACCTGGAGGCGGTCAGCAAGGCGTTCGGCACCACCACCCTGCTGGCCGCGGTCTCGCTCGGCATCGCCGCCGGCGAGCGGATCGGCGTGGTCGGGCCGAACGGCGGCGGCAAGACCACGCTGCTGCGGGTGCTCACCCGGCGCGAGCCGCCGGACGCCGGCCGGGTCACCCTGGCCCGCGATCTGCGGATCGGCGTGGTCGACCAGCAGGCAGCGCTGCCGGCCGGCCGCACCGTCCGGGAGCTGGTGCTGGCCGGGTTCGACGCCGAGCACGAGTGGGCCGGCGACGCGGCCGTCCGCGCGGTGCTGGCCGGGCTCGGGCTGGCCGGCGCGGGAACTGAGGGTGGTCTCGCCGGGACCGGCCTGGACGGGCCGGTGGACCGGATGTCCGGCGGCGAGCGGCGCCGGGTCGCGCTGGCCGCCGAGCTGGTCCGGCCGACCGACCTGCTGGTGCTGGACGAGCCGACCAACCACCTGGACGTGGAGGGGATCCACTGGCTGGCCGAGCACCTGCGGTCCCGGCGCGGCGCGCTGGTCGTCGTCACCCACGACCGCTGGTTCCTGGACGCGGTCTGCGAGACCACCTGGGAGGTCGGCGGCGGCCAGGTCCGCGCGTACGACGGCGGGTACTCGGCCTACGTGCTGGCCCGGGCCGAGCGGTCCCGGCAGGCCGCCGCGTCGGAGAGCCGCCGGCAGAACCTGCTGCGCAAGGAGCTGGCCTGGCTGCGCCGCGGCCCACCGGCCCGCACGTCCAAGCCGCGGTTCCGGATCGACGCCGCGCAGGCGCTGATCGCCGACGAGCCGCCGCCGCGGGACCGCACCGGGCTGCACGCGTTCGCCGCCCGCCGGCTCGGCAAGACCGTGTACGACCTGGAGGGCGTGACCGCCCGGGTCGGCCCGCGCACCCTGCTGGACGACCTGACCTGGCGGGTCGGGCCGGGCGACCGGATCGGCCTGATCGGCGTGAACGGGTCCGGCAAGACCACGTTGCTGCGGCTGCTGGCCGGTGAGTCGGAGCCGGCGGCGCCCGCCGTCGCCGGCGGGGTCGGCCGGGAGCTGGTGGTGACCGGTCGGGTGGTGGTCGGCAAGACCGTGCGGGCGGCGTACCTGTCCCAGGAGGTGGCCGAGCTGCCCGGCCGGCTGCGGCTGCTGGAGGCCGTCGAGCAGGTCGGCCGGATGATCCGGGTCGGCGACCAGGACCTCAGCGCCACCGTGCTGGCCGAGCGGTTCGGCTTCGGCACCACCCGGCAGTGGACCCCGGTGGCCGAGCTGTCCGGCGGCGAGCGGCGCCGGCTGCAGCTGCTCCGGCTGCTGATGGCCGAGCCGAACGTGCTGCTGCTGGACGAGCCCACCAACGACCTGGACATCGACACGCTGACCGCGCTGGAAGACCTGCTGGACAGCTGGCCGGGCACCCTGGTGGTGGCCAGCCACGACCGGTACCTGGTCGAGCGGGTCTGCGACAGCGTGGTCGCGGTCGTCGGCGACGGCACGCTGGCCGAACTGCCCGGCGGAGTGGAGCAGTACCTGACCCAGCGGGCCGCCGCCGTAGCCGGCGCCGCCGCCGGGCGATCCGGCCCGCCGGACCGCGCGGGCCCGGGCCCGGGCGCGGCCGGCCGGGAGAACCGGGCGGTCCGCAAGGAGCTGGCCCGGCTGGAGCGCCGGATCGCCACCCTGGAGGCGCGCGAGGCCGAGCTGCACACCGCGCTGGCCGAACACGCCACCGACTACGCCCGGGTGTCCGAACTGGACACCGAACTGCGCGCGGTCAGCACCGAACGCGAAGCCGTCGAGACCAGCTGGCTGGAACTGTCCGAATGACCGGCTACTTCGCGGAGCGGGTGCCCAGCTTGGGTTTCTGCTCCAGGCCGGACAGGCCGTGCCAGGCCAGATTCACCAGGTGCGCGGCGACCTCGTCCCGCTTCGGGCGGCGGGCCTCCAGCCACCACTGGCCGGTCAGCGCGACCATCCCGACCAACGCCTGCGAGTACAGCCCGGCCAGCTTCGGCTCGAAACCGCGGCTCTTGAACTCCCGGGCCAGGATGTACTCGACCTGGCTGGCGATGTCGTTCAAGAGGCTGGAGAAGGTGCCGGTGGCGCTGGCCACCGGCGAGTCGCGGACCAGGATGCGGAACCCGTCCGGCTCGTCCTCGACGTAGGTGAGCAGCGCCAGCGCGGCCTGCTCCAGCAGTTCGCGCGGGTGACCGGCGGTCAGCGCGCCGGTCACCCGATCCAGCAGGCTCTGCATCTCACGGTCGACGACGACCGCGTACAGGCCCTCCTTGCCACCGAAATGCTCGTACACGATCGGTTTGCTGACCCCGGCCCGGGACGCGATCTCCTCGATCGAGGCCGCGTCGAACCCCCGCTCCGCGAACAGCGCACGCCCGATGTCGAGCAGCTGCTGCCGCCGCTCCTTGCCAGTCATCCGAATGCGCGGGCGGGGATTGGCGGGATCGGTCACCGACTCATCGTGCCAGCCGGTACCGACGCAAATGCCGGACCTGGGTAACCCGGCACTTCCGGGCGGACCTCGGGGTGTGCCGGGCGGGGCACCGACCTAGTCGGCAGCCGGCGCCCGGCGGGCGGCGAGCCGCTCCGGGGTCGGCCAGCGGACGTCGTAGGCCCAGCCGAGCTTCTCGAACCACCGGATGACCCGGGCCGAGCTGTCCAGTTGGCCGCGCAGCGTGCCGTGCCGGGCGCAGGTCGGGTCGGCGTGGTGCGAGTTGTGCCAGGACTCGCCGAACGACAGGATCGCCAGCGGCCAGAAGTTGGTCGACTTGTCCCGGGCCACGAACGGCCGCTCGCCGATGGTGTGGCAGATCGAGTTGATCGACCAGGTCACGTGATGCAGGATCGAGATGCGGACCAGGCTGGCCCAGAAGAACGCGGTCAGCGCGCCGGTGAACGACATCGACCAGAGGCCACCGATCAGCGGCGGGCCGAGCATGGTGATCGCCACCCAGATCGGGAACTGCTTCTCCACCCGGACCAGGTCCTTGTCGGCGAGCAGGTCCGGGGTGAAGCGGTCCTTGTTGGTGTGTTCGACGTCGAACAGCCAGCCGATGTGCGCGTGCCACAGGCCCTTCAGCAGCGCGCCCACGGTCTCGCCGTAGCGCCACGGCGAGTGCGGGTCGCCCTCGCGGTCGCTGAACGCGTGGTGCCGGCGGTGGTCGGCCACCCAGCGGATGACCGGGCCCTCGATGGCCATCGTGCCGGCGGCGGCGAGCGCGATCCGCAGCGGCCGCTTCGCCTTGAACGCGCCGTGCGTCAGGTAACGGTGGAAGCCGACCGTGACGCCGAGGCCGGAGATCACGTAGAAGATGACGGCGAGCACGATGTCGTGCCAGCCCAGGCCCCAGCCCCAGGCGACCGGGATCGCCACCGCCAGGGCCAGGAACGGTACGACCACGAAGAAGTACAGCGCGAGCTGTTCCCACAGCGCTTTCTGGTCGTCCACCAGCGGCTTCGGACCGCGAGCGGGTGGGGCGAGATCGTCGGCGACGTCTAGTACGCCGGTGTCGGCAGGGGTCATGGGGCAGTCCTCACTTGGTTGGGAGCGGCTGTCCGCGAATTGAGTACCCGTGGCTACGCTACCGTAACCTACGGAACCGTAGGTTTGGCAAGGTTGCTGGGGGTGAACATCTCGCCACCACCCGCCGCCCGTACCCTGGAAGCGCCACGAACGGTGGGGGATGGGGTAATCGGCAGCCCGCCGGCCTTTGGAGCCGTGCAGTCTCGGTTCGAGTCCGAGTCCCCCAGCCACCTGGGCATGCCTTGCTCGCGGAGAGCGCTCGCCGTGGGTGGCTGTCATCCCGCCCCGGGGCCGAGCCCCGGGCCCCCCACGGTGCGTCCACTCGCCTTTGGTCGGTGGCCTGGTTGTGGCGTTCGCCCCGGGGCGGGGCCCCGGGGGCTCCGCGGTGCGTCCGCTCGCCTTTGGCCGGTTGCCTTGGGGTGGTGGTGTGGTTTGTGGCGTTCCGTCGGAGGCGTTCGCCCTGGGGGCGGGGTCCTTCAATTCGTCTATGCGTCGTTCCGGGCCGGTCAGCGGCGTCTGCGCCGCGAGTACGCTAGCTGGTATGACCGCCGCGCCGGAGTACGGCGACATGCACCGCCTGGTTGACCAGCTCAGCCCTGAGCAGGTTCGGGCGCTGCGTGCGGTTGCGTTGGAACTGGTGCGGGTGCACCCCGGCGATGCGGCCGGCCCGGGCCCGGACGAGCAGGCTGACGCGGTCCGGCACCTGTCTTTTGCCGGCGCCGGCCGCGCGGCCCCCGACCTCGCCGCCCGCTCTCAGGAGATCCTCCGGACGGAACTCGGCCAGCCGGCCCCGTGATCATCTGCGACACCGGGCCGCTCGTCGCTGTCCTCAACGCCGGCGACGAGCACCATGCCGCCTGCCGGCACCTGCTGGAACATGAGCGCGGTCCTCTGGTCGTGCCAGCACCGGTGTTGACCGAGGTCTGCTACCTCACCGCGAGCCGCCTCGGCGCCGGCGCCGAGGCCGCGTTCCTCGCCTCTCTCGCCAGCGGCGAACTCGTCCTGGAGGCGACCACTCCGGGCGATCTCGGTCGGATGGTGGATCTGGTGCGTAAGTACGCGGATTTCCCGCTCGGTGCCGTGGATGCGTCGGTAATCGCGGTGGCGGAGCGGTTGGGCGCGGGGCGGGTGGCGACGTTGGACCGCCGGCATTTTCGGGCGGTTCGGCCGGCGCACCGGGACGCGTTCGAGCTGTTGCCGGCCTGAGCGCGCGGGCGGATGGGCTCCGGGGGAGTTGAGGTCGGCGCGAGGGGGGTGCGGGGCGTCGGTAGGATCGGTGGGCGGCGTCGGGGCGGGTCAGCCGCGGTCCGCCGTCCTGATTTCACCGATCGTCAATTCAACCGATCGTCGAGGGGATACCGCCGTGACCGACGCACGGGCGGCCGCCGTTGTCGTGCTCGCCGCCGGCGAGGGCACTCGGATGCGGTCGGCGACGCCGAAGGTGCTGCACGGCTTCGCCGGGCGGACCTTGCTGGAGCACGTGCTGGCCGCGTGCGCGCCGCTGGAGCCGGGCGTGACCGCGGTGGTGGTCGGGCAGGGCCGCGACGCGGTCACCGCGCACCTCGACACCGCCGCGCCGGGGGCCCGGCCGGTGGTGCAGGCCGAGCAGCGCGGTACCGGGCACGCCGTCCGGGTCGCCCTGGACAGCCTGCCCGGCGTGGACGGCACCGTGCTGGTGGTGCCGGCGGACGCCCCGCTGCTGCGCGCCGAGACGCTGCGCTCGCTGGTGCAGGCGCACGAGGACGCCGGCGCGGTCGCCACCCTGCTCACCTCGATGGTGGCTGACCCGACCGGCTACGGCCGGGTGGTCCGCGGCGCCGGCGGCGCGGTCCTGCGGGTGGTCGAGCACCGCGACGCCAACACCGCCGAGCGGGCCATCGCCGAGGTCGCGACCAGCGTGTACGCGTTCAGCGTGGCCCCGCTGCGGGCCGCCCTGCGGAACCTGTCCACCGCGAACGCGCAGGGCGAGGAGTACCTGCCGGACGTGGTCGGCGGCTACGTGGCCACCGGCGCTCCGGTCGCCGCGATGCTCGCCCCGGCCACCGAGACCGCCGGCGTGAACGACCGGGTGCAGCTGGCCGCGGCCCGCCGCGCCTTCAACGACCGGCTGCTGGACGACTGGATGCGGGCCGGGGTGACCGTCGTCGACCCGGCCACCACCTGGGTGGACGCGACCGTCACGCTCGCCCCGGACGTGACCCTGCTGCCGCAGACCCAGCTCGCCGGGCACACCACGGTGGAGCGGGACGCGGTCATCGGGCCGGACAGCACGCTCACCGACTGCGCGGTCGGCGCCGGCGCCCGGGTCGTCCGGGCGCACTGCGCGGGGGCCGAGATCGGCCCGCTGGCCAGCGTCGGCCCGTACAGCTACCTGCGGCCCGGTACCCGGCTCGGCCGCGGGGTCAAGGTCGGGGCGTACGTTGAGATCAAAGGCAGCGAGGTCGGCGCCGGTTCGAAGGTGCCGCACCTGTCGTACGTGGGCGACGCGACGATCGGCGTGCACAGCAACATCGGCGCCGCCACCGTGGTGGTCAACTATGACGGTGTGGCCAAGCACCGCACGGTGATCGGCGATCACGCCCGGGTCGGCAGCGACACGATGCTGATCGCCCCGGTCACGATCGGGGACGGTGCCTACACCGCGGCCGGCTCGGTGATCACCTCGGACGTGCCGGCGGGCGCGCTGGGGGTGGGCCGGGCCCGGCAGCGGAACGTGCCGGGCTGGGTCGCGCTGCGTCGGCCCGGTTCGCCGGCGGCCGTGGCGGCGGCGGGTGCCGCTCCGGATGAGCCCGCCGGCGGCGGGGTAGGGCACGGCGAGGTAGGGGACACAGCGCCGGGCGGCGGGCGACCCGGCGGGGCGGGGGCCGGATCGGACCGGCCGGACGGGACGGCGGAATGACCAACAGCGCGATGAAGAGCGCGAGCCGGAAGAGCCTGATGCTGTTCTCCGGCCGTGCCTATCCGGAACTCGCCGACGAGATCGCCCGCGAGGTGGGCGTCGCGGTGACCCCGACGTCCTCGTACGACTTCGCCAACGGCGAGATCTACGTGCGCTACGAGGAGTCTGTGCGCGGTTGCGACGCGTTCGTCATCCAGAGTCACACCAGCCCGATCAACACCTGGCTGATGGAGTCGCTGATCATGGTGGACGCGCTCAAGCGGGCGTCCGCCAAGCGGATCACCGTGGTCGCGCCGTGCTACCCGTACGCCCGGCAGGACAAGAAGCACCGCGGCCGGGAGCCGATCTCGGCCCGGCTGGTGTCCGACCTGTTCGAGCGCGCCGGCGCCGACCGGATCATGAGCGTCGACCTGCACACCGCCCAGATCCAGGGCTTCTTCGACGGCCCGGTGGACCACCTGTTCGCGCTCTCGCTGCTGGCCGACGCGGTGCAGGGGCGCTACGCGGACGCCGAGTTCACCGTGGTCGCGCCGGACTCGGGCCGGGTCCGGGTGGCCGAGCGGTGGGCCGACCGGCTCGGTGGCTGCCCGCTGGCGTTCATCCACAAGACCCGCGACCCGTTCGTGCCCAACCAGGTCAAGGCGAACCGGGTCGTCGGCGAGGTGGCCGGCCGGGTCTGCATCATCGTCGACGACATGATCGACACCGCGTCCACGATCACCAAGGCGGCCGAGGCGCTGCGCGCGGCCGGGGCCGCCCAGGTGATCGCCGCGGCCACCCATGGCCTGCTCTCCGGCCCGGCGGTCGACCGGCTGAAGAACAGCCCGATCAGCGAGGTGATCGTCACCAACACGTTGCCGATCCCGGCGGACCGCCAGTTCGACACGCTGACCGTGCTGTCGATCGCCCCGATGATCGGCCGGGCCATCATCGAGGTCTTCCAGGACGGCTCCGTCACCAAGCTCTTCGACGGGATCAGCTAGGCCGTTCTGCGCCGGTTCGGCACCCGGACGGGGGTGCGGGTCGAGGGTCGGGCGGGGCAACCTGCGGCCTTCTTGTACTGTGTAAGGGTTGCCCGGCGAGGGCTGCCCTTGTTCTGAGGCCGCCGTGATCGACGCGGTGGTCGTTGGGCGCACCGCCGGCTCCCGCCGAAGCCCGACTCGTCCCACCGTTCGAGGAGTGCACCGCCGTGTCCGAGGTCCGAATCGCCGCCGAGCCACGCACCGAGTTCGGCAAGGGTGGCGCCCGCCGCACCCGCCGGGCCGGCAAAATCCCCGCTGTGCTGTACGGGCACGGCACCCCACCACGACACCTGGCCCTGCCGGCCCGCGAGTTCGCCAACGTGCTTCGCGGCGGTGGTGCGAACGTGCTGCTCACCCTCGTGATCGACGGCGGCACCGAGCTGGCGCTGCCGAAGGCGATCCAGCGCAACCCGATCCGGGGCGACTACGAGCACGTCGACCTGCTGCTGGTCCGCCGCGGCGAGAAGGTGCACGTGGACGTCCGGGTGCTGCTGGTGGGCGAGGCCACCCGGGACGGTCTGGTCGACCAGCAGGTCACCGCGCTCGCGGTGGAGGCGGAGGCCACGAACATCCCGACCGAGCTGACCGTCAGCATCGACGGCCTGCAGATCGGCGACCACATCTCCGCCGACGCGATCACGCTGCCGGCCGGCGTCACGCTGACCGGCGACCCGGCCCAGGTCGTGGTCATGGTGCTGGCCGCGCCGACCGCCGAGCAGGTCGACGCCGACATGGCCGGCGCCGAGGCCGAGGCCGGCATCGAGCGGCAGGCACCGGCGGAGGCGGCCACCTCGGAGGTCTCCTCCAGTTCCTGACCCGGCCCCGGGTCAGCCCTGGAACGAGCCTGGACGAAGGCGATGTCGGACGAGCCGTATCTGGTCGTCGGGCTGGGTAACCCCGGCCCGGCGTACCTGGCGAACCGGCACAATGTCGGGTTCCTGGTGCTGGACATTCTCGGTGACCGGGCCGGTGGCCGGTTCAAGGCGCACAAGGGGCGCTCGGACGTGCTGGCCGGCCGGCTCGGCGGGGTGCGCGCCGTGCTGGCCAAGCCGCGCTCGTACATGAACGAGTCGGGTGGGCCGGTGAGCGGGCTGACCGCGTTCTTCAAGATCCCGCCAGAGCGGCTCGTCGTGGTGCACGACGAACTGGACCTGCCCTACGGCGCGCTCCGGCTCAAGCTCGGCGGCGGCGACAACGGGCACAACGGCCTGCGTTCGATCACCCGGTCCCTGGGCACCCGCGAGTACCTGCGGGTCCGGTTCGGCATCGGCCGGCCGCCGGGCCGCCAGGACCCGGCCGACTACGTGCTGCGCGACTTCGCCGCGGCCGAACGCAAGGACCTCGCCTTCCACCTCGACCGCACCGCCGACGCCGTCGAGACGCTGATCAAGGCCGGCCTGGAGCCGGCCCAGAACGCCTTCAACGACTAGCGGGCGGTGCGGCCAGCAGCCGCCGTTGCCCCCGATCGACACCCGGCCGAATATCAGCCCATAGCTGGGCATTTACGAACATCGGCCAAGCGGCTACGATACTTTAGCCATCCAAAGTATCGTTAGCTCGGGCTAGTGGAAGGAAAGTATCGTTGCGGCGCGAGCAGTTCGGCCGGCAGCAGGGCCAGCATGTCGTGCGGGCCAACGGTGGGTACCAGGCGTTCGTGCCACCCCCGCTGCCGCCGCAGGTCGAGCTCGACCGCACGCTGGTGAGCGCCCTCTCCGAGGCCGACCGGGCGGTCGGGTTGCTGGCCGGCGCGGGCCAGGTGGTGCCCAACCCGTATCTGCTGTCGCACGCGCTGCTGCGCCGTGAGGCGGTGTTGTCCAGCCGGATCGAGGGCACCCAGGCGACGCTGTCCGATCTGGTCATGTTCGAGGTGGAGCCCGACCGGCCGCAGGTCGAGGACGTGCGCGAGGTGGCCAACTACGTCCGCGCGATGGAAGACGCGCTGGCGCCGGACCGACCCTTGCCGCTCTGCCTGCGGCTGTTCCGGGATATCCACCGGACGCTGCTCACCGGCGTTCGGGGTGGCTATGCCACGCCCGGCGAGTTCCGAACCCAGCAGAACTGGATCGGCCCACCCGGCTGCACGCTGACCGGGGCGACCTACATCCCGCCACCGCCGGAGCAACTGTGGGGCTGCCTGGACGGGTTCGAGCGGTACCTGCACGCCGATCGGGAGTATCCACCGCTGGTGGAGCTGGCCTGGCTGCATTACCAGTTCGAGGCGATCCACCCGTTCGTCGACGGCAACGGCCGGGTCGGTCGGCTGCTGATCGGTCTGCTGCTGTGCGAGTGGGGCCTGCTGCCGGCGCCGCTGCTCGACATCTCCGCCTACATCGAGCCCCGCCGGGACGACTACTACGCCCGGCTGCTCGCGGTCAGCACCGCTGGCGATTGGACCGGCTGGCTCGCCTTCTTCCTCCGCGCGGTCGCGGTGCAGGCGGTGGACGCCGCGCAGCGGGCGCAGCGGCTGCGTGAGCTGGAGCGCGAGTACCGGCGCCGCACCGCCGGCCCCCGGTCGGCGGCACTGATCATGTTGGTCGACGCGTTGCTGGAGACGCCGGCGATCACGGTCGCCCGCGCCGCCGCCACGCTGGAGGTCAGCCGCCGGGCCGCTGCGATGAACATCGACCGGCTGATCGCCGCCGGCATCCTGCGGGAGTGGACCGGCCGCAGTCGCGGCCGCGTCTACGTCGCGCACGAACTGGTCGCGCTGCTGACCTGAGCTGTCCGGGGTGATTCACGGGATGCGGGCCCGCGGGGTGGTGCGGTACCCCGGCGATGCCATACCATCTCGTCTAACTTGGACCTGATATAGACCGGTTTACGATCTGGGCTGACCACGGGAGGTCGAGTGGGCCACATCGAGGTGTCGGCAGAGGTCCTGACATCGCTCGCCCGCGACCTGAAAGCGGTGGGCCGGACGGTGTCCGGGGCCCGGCCGGGCCTGGACGGGGTGGGGCAGAACGAGACCGGCGACCAGGATCTCGCCTCGGCCGTGCACGACTTCACCGACAAGTGGAAGTACTCGCTGGAGAAGATCGGCAAGAAGGCCGACGAGGTGGGCGAGTCGGTCTCCGGCGCGGCCCAGGGCTACACCCAGACCGACCAGGGCATCGCCGACACCGCGAAGAGCGGCGACTGACCAGCCCGGCCGTGCGGCCTGAGCCACCAGCCCGGGCCGGCGTCCCGCTCGGCTGGCCGGCCCGTCGGGTTCAGCCCGTGTTGCGCAGGCCGGCGGCGATCCCGTTGATGGTGAGCAGCAGTGCGCGGCGCAGCGTCGGGCTGTCGTCGCCGGCCCGGTTGCGGGCCAGCAGCGCGACCTGCAGGTAGGAGATCGGGTCCAGGTAGTCGTCCCGGACGGCCAGGGTGCGGCGCAGCGACGGCTGCGCGTCCAGCAGATCGGCGCCGCCGGTGAGCCGCAGGATCTCGGTCACCGTGCGATCGTGCTCGGCCCGGATCGTGTCGAACACGTGCCGCAGTGGCGGCGGCACCAGCGATTCGACGTAGTGCGCGGCGATACCGAGGTCGGTCTTGGCCAACGTCATCTCCACGTTGGAGACGAACGTCCGGAAGAAGTGCCACTCGGCATGCATCTCGGCCAGCACGTCGGCGTGCCCGGCGGCCCGGGCGGCGGCCAGGCCGGTGCCGACGCCGAACCAGCCGGGCACGATCTGCCGGGACTGGGTCCAGCCGAACACCCACGGGATCGCCCGCAGCCCGGCCAGCCCGGCGCCGCTGTCCGGGCGGCGGGACGGCCGGGAGCCGATGTTCAGCGAGGCGAGTTGTTCGACCGGCGTGGACGCCAGGAAGTAGGCGGGCAGTTCAGGATCGTCCACAAGCGACCGGTAGCAGTCGTAGGCCGCCGCGGACATCAGCTCCATCGTGGCGTCCCATTTGGACAGTGTGGCCGCGGACTGGCGCGGCTCACGGTGCAGCACCGAGGCGTCCAGCACCGCGGCCAGGATGAGTTCGAGGTTCTCCCGGGCCAGCCCGGGCAGCGCGTACTTGTCCGAGATGACCTCGCCCTGCTCGGTCACCTTGATCTCGCCGTCCAGCGTGTTGTACGGCTGGGCCAGGATCGAGTCGTAGGACGGCCCGCCGCCGCGGCCGACGGTGCCGCCGCGGCCGTGGAACAGCCGCAGCCGCACGCCGTGCCGGGCGGCCACGTCGCGCAGCAGTCGCTGTGCCTTGTGGATCTCCCACTGCGAGGTGGTGATGCCGGACTCCTTGTTCGAGTCGGAGTAGCCGAGCATCACCTCCTGCACGTCGCCGCGCAGCCGGACGATCTCCCGGTAGCTCGGGTCGTCCAGCAGTTCGGCCACCAGCCGGTCGGCCGAGCGCAGTTCGTCCACCGTCTCCAGCAGCGGGACGAACCCGATCCGGGCGACTCCACTGTGGACGTCCACCAGCCCGGCCTCGCGGGCCAGCAGCACCGCGGCCAGCACGTCGTCGGCGCCGCGGGTCATCGACACGATGTACGACTCGACCACGTCCGGGCCGAACCGGTCGAGTGCGTCCCGGATCGTGCTGAACACGGCGAACGTGCGCTGCCCGGCGTCGTCCAGCGGCGGCGGGTGCGGGGCCAGCGGCCGGCGGCCGGCCAGTTCCCGGGACAGCAGCCAGTACCGGTCGGCCCGCGGCAGTTCGGCGTACCGGGGCGCGCCGCCGGCGCCGAGCCGGTCGACCAGTTGGCCGACGGCGCCGTGGTGCGCGTCGGCGTGCTCGCGGACGTCCAAAGTGGCCAGTCGCAGGCCGAACGCGACGACCGTGCGCTGCACCCGGGCCAGCGCCCCGTCGGCGATCAGCTCACCGCGGTGCGCCCGCAGCGAGTCGGCCACCACCTGCAGGTCGGCCAGCAGGCCGGCGCTGCCGAGGTAGTCGCGGCCGGGTTGGTGCGGGGTGCCGTTGGCCAGCCGGGCCCGGGTGCCGGTCAGCCGGGCCCGGATGCAGGTCATCTTCAGCCGGTACGGCTCCTCGGCGTTGAGCCGGAGCAGTCGCGGGTCGAGATCCGGCAGTACCGCCAGGTCGGCGTCCAGGCTGGCCTGCAGTTCGGCCGAGATGCCGGCGATCTGGGCGGATGAGGACAGTTCCCCGATCAGCCGGTCCACCGCCGCGATGGTGGCCCGGATCGCGTGCTCGTGCTGCAGGGTCAGCACCTGCCGGGTCACCGCGGCGGTCACGTTCGGGTTGCCGTCCCGGTCGCCGCCGATCCAACTGCCGAACGAGAGCGGTCGCGCCGGCAGCGGCAGGGTGGCGCCGTGCTCGACCAACTCGTCGGCGAGGTCCGCGAGCAGTTCGGGGACGGTCGTGGTGATCAGCTGGTCCAGGTAGTACGTGGCGTTCCGGGCCTCGTCCAGCGGCTCCGGGCGGTCCAGTCGCAGTTCGTTCGTCTGCCAGATGAGGTCGATCACCTCGGCCAGTTGGCGGTCCTGCCGGCGCCGCTGCGGCCCGCCACCTGCCGCGGCCGGATCGGACGCCAGCAGCAGATCGGCGACGCTGCCGAGCTTGTCCAAAATGGACCGGCGGCTGGCCTCGGTCGGGTGCGCGGTGAACACCGGGCGGACGGCCAGTTCGGCCACCGCCGCGGTCAGCCCGGCCGGTCCGACCTCGGCGGCCACCGCGGCCACCGCGGCGGCCAGCCAGCCCGCCTCGGCCGGCCGGGCCCGCAGCAGCCGGACCCGGTGCACCTGCTCGGCCACGTTCGCCAGGTGGAAGTACGCGGAGAAGGCGCGGACCAGGTGGATCGCGGTCGGCAGTGGGGCGTCCGCGAGCAGTCGGCGCAGGTCGGCCAGTGCCGCCGCCGCGTCGTCGACCCGCTCGGCCCGGGTCGCCGACCCGGCCCGGGTCGGCAGCCCGGCCCGGTCGGGCCCGGCGTCGGCCACGGCCACGCCCACCGGCGAGCCGGCCACCGCCGGGTCCGCCCCAGTCGACCCGGCCCCAGTCGACCCGGCCCCAGCCGAGCCGGCCCCAGTCGACCCGGCGGCAGCCGAGCCGGCCACGGCGCCGGTACCTTCGATCGGGCTGGCGGCCCCGGCCGGGCCGGCGACATCGGTCGGCCGGTCCGGCGCGGATTGCGGTGGCGACCACCGACCGCGACCGGTATCGGCGGACTTCGACTGCCGGGTCAGCGCCCGGATGCGTTCGACCAGATCGAGCAGGTCCTGGCCCTGCTGCCGGACCAGCGACTCGCCAAGCAGGGTGCCGACCCGGCGTACATCGGCTCGCAGCGGCGCATCGGCCGTCCCGTCGGTGTCCACCTGGAAATCCTCCCGAAGCTGCTGCTGGGACGCGAACGCCCAGGTGAGGGGGCTGTCGACGGAAGTCGGCGGACCGGCCGGAGGATCCACCGGAAGATTGGTCGTCACCTGTCGTGTCCTCTCATACTCCCTTAGTTACGAAAGATCACCCGGATGGTGGGGTGTGCACGCAGTAGTTGCGAGCGAGGTTTGCCCTAATTCGTTATACACAGAGAGTAGTCAATTCGTTGCCTTGCCCTGTGGTGCATGCCTCAAAACGAAGATCTTTGGCCGATCTCTTAACCGTGCGTGATGACACCCGCTATCGTCGGTCTCGCTCTTGGGGGGCTGTTCGACGTTTGGTACCGGGGGGTACCGGGCGCATCGGGCAGGGCCAGGGGTTATCGCACAGAGAGGACGTTCGCGGGGACGGTGCGCGCAAGCGTGCCGATGGGGGGAAATTCACATGCGTGTTGACGAGCAGGTCAGGGATGGCCTTCTCGGAGCGAGTGTCGTCGTGGGCAGCCGTCGCTGGATGCGCCGATACGTCGCCAGTCTCATCGCCATCGACGCTTTCGTGGCCGTTCTCGCCGCGATCACGGCCTACCTGGTGCGCTTCACCGATCATGCCGGGAGCTACCTCGCCTTCAGCCTGGCGTTCCCGGTGCTGTGGGTGGGTGCGGTCGGGCTGGCGCGAGCCTACGAGACGCCGGTACTCGGCCTCGGCTCGGAAGAGTTCCAGCGGGTCGGCCGGGCGTTCGTCGGGCTGACCGCGGCCGTCGGCTTCTTCTCGTACGCCACCAAGGCGGAGGTCGCCCGCGGCTACGTGGTGCTGGCGCTGCCGATGGTGGTCACGCTCTGCCTGCTCGGGCGGTACGCCGCCCGCAAGCGGCTGCACGCGTTGCGCCGCCGCGGCCAGTGCATGCACGACGTGATCGCGGTCGGCGGCGAGCACTCGGTGGTCGACCTGGTCACCCAGCTGCGGCAGGAGCGGTACAGCGGGATGCGGGTGGTCGGCGCGTGCCTGGCCGCCGGCCACGGCTACCAGCTCGAGCTGCTCGGCATCCCGCTGCTCGGCAACCTGGACGGCGTCGCGGACGCGGTCAAGCTGGTCGGCGCCGACACCGTCGCCGTCACCTCCTGTGCCGATATCGACCCGGCCCGGCTGCGCCGGTTGGCCTGGGAGCTGGAGGGCAGCGACACCGACCTGGTCGTCGCGCCCGGCCTGATGGAGGTGGCCGGGCCCCGGCTGCACATCCGGCCGTTCACCGGGCTGCCGCTGCTGCACGTCGAGGAGCCGGAGTTCTCCGGCGCCCGGCGCGTGGTGAAGGGTGCCGTCGACAAGACCATCGCCGCGTTCGCGCTGGCGCTGTTCGCGCCGCTGCTGTTCGCCATCGGCATGGCCATCCGGCTGACCAGCCCCGGCCCGGCCATCTTCCGGCAGACCCGGATCGGCAAGGACGGCCGCGAGTTCACCATGTTCAAGTTCCGCACCATGGTGAACGACGCCGAGGCCCGCCGCGCCGAGCTGGTCGGCCAGAACGAGCGGGCCGAGGGCCTGCTCTTCAAGATCAAGCAGGACCCACGGGTGACCCCGGTCGGCCGGATCCTCCGCAAGCTGTCCCTGGACGAGCTGCCGCAGCTGATGAACGTGCTCGGCGGCAGCATGTCCCTGGTAGGTCCCCGCCCGCCACTGCCTGAAGAGGTCGCCCTCTACGAGGACGACGTGCGTCGCCGACTGCTGGTCAAGCCAGGCCTCACCGGCCTCTGGCAGATCAGCGGCCGCAGCGACCTCACCTGGGATGAGTCGGTGCGACTCGACCTCCGCTACGTCGAGAACTGGTCCCTGACCCTCGACCTCATGATCTTGTGGAAGACGGCCTTCGCGGTCGTCCGTAGTGCCGGCGCCTACTAACCCTTGGCCCACCCGCGCGCTGGACTCCAGGCGTGCTTTCGAGAGGATTGGCCCCACAATGGCCGCCCTGAACTCGCGGTTCCAATCTGCCCTGCCCATCCGACCTACTCGGCGCGAGCGCTCCGCGGGGGAGCGCTCGAGAATGCCCCGACGACCGCTGGTGATCCTGTCCACCCTGCTGATGGCCGTCGGGCTGACCAGCGTCATCGCCTCATCGTCGGCCGGCGCGGCAGCGTGTGCCGCCGGCAGCAACCCGATCGTCTGTGAGAACTCCCAGCCCGGCGACACCGGTTGGGATGTCGGCGGCGGCGGTGACCCGAGCATCGAGGGTTTCGCTACCGCGATGAGCGTGAACGCCGGTCAGACGGTGTCGTTCAAGATCCGGACGATGTCGCTGGTCAACGAAGAGCAGCAGGTGCTGCAGAACTACTCGATCGACATCTACCGGCTGGGTTGGTACGGCGGCCTCGGCGGTCGCAAGATGACGCCGAGCCCGACGCCGACCCTGCGGATGCAGCCGTCGTGCGTCACCGACGCGAACACCGGCCTGGTCGACTGCGGCACCTGGGGGGTCTCGGCCACTTGGACGGTGCCGTCGACCGCGGTCTCCGGCGTGTACGAGGCGCACATCCAGCGCACCGACGCCGACCGGGACAACCAGATCATCTTCGTGGTGCGCAACGACACCAGCCACTCGTCGATGCTGTACCAGACCTCGGACACCACCTGGCAGGCGTACAACGACTGGGGCGGTAACAGCCTCTACACCGGCTCGCCGGCCAACCGCGCCTACATGGTCAGCTACAACCGCCCGTTCTCGACCCGCCGGAACACCCCGGACGGCCGGGACTTCCTGTTCGGGTCTGAATACCCGATGATCCGCTTCCTGGAGCGGAACGGTTACGACGTCAGCTACATATCCGGCATCGATACCGATAGGTCGGGTTCGCTGCTGCTGAACCACAACACGTTCCTGTCCGTCGGCCACGACGAGTACTGGTCCGGCCAGCAGCGAGCGAACGTCGAGGCGGCCCGGAACGCGGGCGTCAACCTCGCCTTCTTCAGCGGCAACGAGGTGTTCTGGAAGACCCGCTGGCAGAACAGCATCGACGGCAGCAACACGGCGTACCGGACCCTGGTCTCGTACAAGGAGACGCACGCCAACACGCCGATCGATCCGCTCGACACCGGCAACGCCGGGTCGGTGTGGACCGGCACCTGGCGCGATCCACGGTTCAGCCCGCCCGCTGACGGCGGCAAGCCGGAGAACGCGCTGACCGGCACGATCTGGACCGTCAACTGCTGCTCGTACCCGATCCAGGTACCGGCCGCCGACGGCAAGATGCGGCTGTGGCGGGGCACCGACGTGGCCACCAAGGCCAACCTCGGGCAGACCTCCACGCTGGCCGACGAGACGCTGGGCTACGAGTGGGACGAGGATCTGGACAACGGGTCCCGGCCGGCCGGGCAGATCCGGCTGTCCACCACCACCCAGAACGTGGACGCGAAGCTGGTCGACTTCGGCTCGAACGTCGCGCCGGGCACCGCCACCCACAGCCTGACGATGTACCGGGCCCCCAGCGGGGCACTGGTGTTCGGCGCCGGCACCGTGCAGTGGTCCTGGGGCCTGGACGACTACCACGACGGTGACGAGGTCGCCGTCAACAAGAGCATGCAGCAGGCCACGGTCAACCTGTTCGCCGACATGGGCGCGCAGCCGGGCACGCTGATGGCCGGGCTGTCCGCCGCGGCCGCGTCGACCGACACCACCCCGCCGCAGACCACCATCACCGCACCGGCCGCGGGCGCCCAGCTGCGCAGCGGCAGCGCGATCACGGTCACCGGCACCGCCAGCGATGTCGGCGGCCAGGTCGGCGGCATCGAGGTCTCGCTGGACGGCGGCACCAGCTGGCACCCGGCCACCGGGCGGGCGAGCTGGAGCTACACCGGCAGCGTGCCCTCGGCCGGCGCGTTCACCATCATGGCCCGGGCCACCGACGACAGCCTGCGCACCGACCCGACGCCGGCATCGGTGTCCGTGGTCGGCAAGTGCCCGTGCTCGCTGTTCGCCGACAACGCGGTGCCGTCATCCACCACGGCCAACGACCCGCGGGCGATCAACCTGGGCGTGCGGTTCACCGCCGACCAGTCCGGCTTCCTGACCGGGGTGCGGTTCTACAAGGGCGCCGGCAACACCGGCACGCACGTCGGTGCACTGTGGACGAACACCGGCCAGCTGGTCGCGCAGACCACGTTCAGCGGTGAGACCGCGTCCGGTTGGCAGACCGCCTCGTTCACGCCGGCTCCGGCGGTGACGGCGGGAACCACGTACGTCGTCTCGTACTACGCGCCGAACGGCAACTTCGCCTCGGACGCCGGCTACTTCGCGCTCAACGGCACCGACCGGGCGCCGCTGCACGCGGCGGCCACCACGGCGAGCAACCCGAACGGCGTCTTCGAGTACGGCTCGTTCGGCTTCCCGACCGGCAGCTTCAACGGCGGCAACTACTGGGTCGACCCGGTCTACGACACGATCGCCCCGCCGGACACCATCCCGCCGCACGCCACCCCGGCGGCGCCGCTGAACGGCAGCTCCAGCGTGCCGCCGACCACCACGGTCAAGGTGGCGTTCGACGAGCAGGTGCAGCAGAGCACGGTCGCCATCAAGGTCACCGACCCGTCCGGCGGCCAGGTGCCGGGCACGATCTCCTACGACTCCACCGCGCACACCGCGACGTTCACGCCGACCGCCGCGCTGGCCGCGGCCACCACGTACACCGCCTCGGTGTCCGGGGTGCAGGACGTCGCCGGCAACACCATGACCGCACCGGTCACCTGGACGTTCAAGACGCAGCTGGCGGCGGCCACGCCGGGGGTCTGCCCGTGCGGCGTCTGGGACGACACCGCGGTGCCGGCGACGGTCACCGTGAACGACGGGCAGGCAGTCGAGCTCGGCATGAAGTTCAAGGCCGACGGCAGCGGCACGATCACCGGGGTGCGGTTCTACAAGGGCCCGCAGAACACCGGCACGCACATCGGCACGCTCTGGTCGCTGACCGGCACCAAGCTGGCCACCGTGACGTTCAGCGGTGAGTCCACCTCCGGCTGGCAGACCGCGACGTTCGCCACCCCGGTGGCGGTCACCGCCGGCACCGTCTACGTGGTCTCGTACCACACCGACGCCGGCTTCTACTCGGCCACCTCCGGCGGTCTCTCGTCCGCTGTGGACAGTCCGCCGCTGCACGCACTGGCGGACGGGGTGAACGGCGGCAACGCGGTCTACAAGTACGGCGCGAACGCGTTCCCGACCAGCGGTGGCGGCGCCAACTACTGGGTGGACGTGGTCTACCTGCCGGCGCCGGACACCACCCCGCCGACCGTGCAGTCGACCGCGCCGATCAGCGGGGCGCACAGCGTTCCGGCCGGGGCGAAGGTCAAGGCCACGTTCAACGAGACGATGACCGCGAGCAGCATCCAGTTGACGCTGTCCAGCAGCGCCGGCAACGTGACCGGCACGGTGGCGTACGACGCGGCGAGCAGGACCGCGACGTTCACCCCGGGTGCGGCGCTGGCGGCGGCCACCACATACACGGCCAGGGTCACCGCAGCGAAGGACGCGGCTGGCAACTCGATGGCGGCGGTCTACACGTGGACGTTCACCACGTCCGGCGTGGCGGCCTGCCCGTGCACCATCTTCAGCGACGACGCCACCCCGGCGACGCCCTCGTCCAACGACGGCAACTCGGTCGAACTGGGCGTGCGGTTCAGCACCGACACCACCGGCTGGATCAGCGGGGTGCGGTTCTACAAGGGCGCCGGGAACACCGGCACGCACACCGGCACGCTCTGGACGGCCACCGGTACCAAGCTGGCCACCGGCACGTTCACCGGTGAGACCGCGAGCGGTTGGCAGCAGTTGACCTTCGCCAACCCGGTCGCGGTGACCGCGGGCACCACCTACGTGGCCTCGTACCACGCTCCGGTGGGCCACTACTCCGCCGACCAGGGCTACTTCGCCACCGCGGCGGAGATCAACCCGCCGCTGACCGCGCTGGCCACCGGTACCGGCGGCGGCAACGGGGTCTACTCCTACGGCGCCGCGGCGTTCCCGAGCGCGTCCTACCAGTCGACCAACTACTGGGTGGACGCGGTCTTCTCGCCGAACCAGCCGTCGGACGCGACGCCGCCGGCCGTGGTGAGCACCTCACCGGACAACGGGGTCACCTCCGTCCCGGCCACCGCGACCGCCTCGGTCACCTTCGACGAGGACGTGGTGGGTAGCTCGGTCAGCATCTCGCTGACCCCGGCCGGCGGCGCGGCGGTGGCCGGTACCACCGCGTACAACGCGGCGACCCGGACCGCCACCTTCACCCCGACCACCGCGCTGGAGAGCTCGACCGTCTACACCGGACGGGTCTCCGGCGCCAAGGACAGCACCGGGAACACCATGCCGGCGGCGGTGACCTGGTCGTTCACCACCGCGGTCGGCGCCACCGGGTCCTGCCCGTGCACCCTGTTCGCCGACTCGGACACGCCGCAGACAGCCTCGGCCAGCGACACCAGCGCGCTCGAACTGGGCGTCCGGTTCTCGGTGGACACCGACGGCTTCATCTCCGGGGTCCGGTTCTACAAGGGTGGCGGCAACACTGGTGTCCACTTCGGACACTTGTGGAACAGCACCGGGACGCTGCTGGCGTCGGCCCGGTTCACCGGTGAGTCCACGGCGGGCTGGCAGACGGTCAGCTTCGCCCGGCCGGTGGCGGTGACGGCGGGCACGACGTACGTCGCGTCCTACTTCGCCCCGAACGGCGGCTACTCGGTGACCCGCGGCACGTTCGAGTTCAACGGGGTCGACAAGGCCCCGCTGCACGCACCGAAGTCGGTCGCGGGCGCGCCGAACGGCGTCTACATGTACGGCGCGTCCTCGTTCCCGAGCAACGGCAACGACACCAACTACTGGGTGGACGCGGTGTACGTGGCATCGGCCGGCGCGGCTGACAGCACCAGGCCCACCGTGGCCGCCACCACGCCAGCGGCCGCGGCCACCGGTGTGGCCGCGACGGTCGCCCCGGTCGCGGAGTTCTCCGAGCCGGTGGTACCAGGGTCGATCGCGTTCACGCTGACCGGCCCGGGCAGCACCAGCGTGGCCGGGACGATCAGCTACAACCCGATCACGATGACCGCCACGTTCACGCCGACCGCGGCGCTGGCCGCCGCGACGCAGTACACGGCCACGGTGACCGCGACCGATCCGGCCGGCAACACGATGGCGGCGGCGAAGGTGTGGTCCTTCACGACCGGGTGACGTAAACCATCCCGCCGGGCGGAGACGGACATTCCGTCTCCGCCCGGCGCGCGTATGGGGAACAATGGGCTCGCGGCGCTGGGGGGCGCCGACCACCAGGGGGGGCAATGACACCGATCGGCATCGCCGTTGTCGGCGCGGGCTATTGGGGCCCGAATCTCGTCCGGAACGCCCAGGCCACGCCAGGCCTGCAGCTTGAGTATCTCTGCGACCTCGACGCCGACCGGGCCCGCCGGGTCCTCGGCGGCTACAGCACAGTGCGCGTTTCCGCCGCGTTGGACGAGGTTCTCGCCGACCCGGCCGTACACGCGGTCGCGGTGGCCACGCCGGCCACCACCCACCTCGACGTCGTGCTCGCCGCGCTGGAGGCCGGCAAGCACGTGCTGGTGGAGAAGCCACTGGCGTCCAACCACGCCGACGGGGCCAAGCTGGTCGCCGCGGCGGACGAGCGCGGCCTGGTGCTGATGCTCGACCACACCTACTGCTATACGCCGGCCGTCCGCCGGTTGCGCGAGTTGGTCCGCGGGGGCGACATCGGCACGCTGCAGTACGTCGATTCGGTCCGGATCAACCTCGGTCTGGTGCAACCGGACGTGGACGTGCTCTGGGATCTCGCCCCACATGATCTGTCCATTTTGGACAGCATCCTGCCGGCCGGGGTGCTGCCGGTGGCGGTGTCCGCGCACGGCTCGGATCCGATCGGGGCCGGCCGGGCCTGCGTGGCGTACCTTTCGGTGCGGCTGTCCGATGGTGGGATAGCGCACGTGCACGTGAACTGGCTGTCCCCGACGAAGATCCGCACGATGATCATCGGAGGCTCCCGGCGCACCGTGGTCTGGGACGATCTGAACCCGACCCAACGACTGTCCATCTACGACAGTGGGGTCGATCGGACGCACCCGGGCACACTCGGTCAGGACGCCCGGGCGCAGACACTGGTCTCCTACCGGGTCGGTGACATGGTCGCGCCGGCGCTGCCCGAAGGGGAAGCGCTGCGCGGGGTGATGGCCGAGTTCGCCGCCTCGATCACCGAGCGGCGGGCACCGCTGACCGACGGCCGGTCCGGGCTCCGGGTGCTGGCGATGCTCGAGGCGGCGTCCACCAGCCTGGTCCAGGGCGGCGCGTTCATCCCGGTCGAGCTCGGCGCGGGGGTGCCGGCATGACGGCGCAGCCGCTGGCCGGCCAGCGGCTGCTGGTCACCGGCGGGGCCGGCACGATCGGCTCCACCCTGGTCGACCAGCTGGTCGAGGCCGGCGCCGGCGAGATCGTGGTGCTGGACAACTTCGTCCGCGGCCGCGCGGCGAACCTGGCCGCCGCCAGGGAGAGCGGGCTGCTCACCGTGGTGGACGGCGACATCCGCGACGCCGCCACGGTGCGCCGGCTGATGGCCGGCATCGACGTGGTCTTCCACCTCGCGGCGATCCGGATCACCCAGTGCGCGGAGGACCCGCGGCTGGCGCTGGAGTGCCTGGTGGACGGCACTTTCAACGTGATCGAGGCGGCCGCGCAGGCCGGCGTGGCCAAGGTGGTCGCGTCCTCGTCCGCGTCGGTGTACGGGCTGGCCGAGGAGTTCCCCACCACCGAGCGGCACCACCCGTACAACAACGACACGTTCTACGGCGCGGCCAAGGCGTTCAACGAGGGCATGCTGCGCAGCTTCCACGCCATGACCGGGCTCGACTACGTGGCGCTGCGGTACTTCAACGTCTACGGCCCGCGGATGGACGTGCACGGCCTCTACACCGAGGTGCTGATCCGCTGGATGGAGCGGATCGCCGCCGGCGAGCCGCCGCTGATCCTCGGCGACGGCAACCAGACGATGGACTTCGTGCACGTGGCCGACATCGCCCGGGCCAACCTGCTGGCCGCCCGGGCGGACGTCACCGACGCGGTGTTCAACATCGCCTCCAGCACCGAGACCAGCCTGCGCCAGCTCGCCGAGGCGCTGCTGGCCGCGATGGACTCCGAGCTGGAACCGGTGTTCGGCCCGGCCCGCGCGGTGAACGGGGTGACCCGCCGGCTGGCCGATATCCGGGCCGCCGCCGACCAGTTGGGCTGGGCTCCGCAGCTCGGGCTCGATCGGGGCCTGCGCGAGCTGGTCGCCTGGTGGCGCGCCGAGACAGCTGCCAACGTCCCGGGGTGAGGCGGCCATGACGGGGGACCGCCTGGTAGTGATCGTTTCTGGCAAGCCCTGGGACGGTGTCCGCGGGGCCGACCGGCACATCGCCGAGCAACTGGTCCGGTACGCCCGGGTGCTCTGGGTCGACCCGCCGGTGTCGCCGGCCACCCCGGCGCACTACCGGCCCGGCGCCGGCCGGGCGCTGCTGCCGAGGCTGCGGCCGGTGGCCGACCGGATCGACCGGCTCTCCCCGGTGGCGCTGCCGGGGCTGACCCGGCCGGGCATCCGGGCCGCCACCTGGCCGCTGGTCCGGGCCCAGCTGCGCTGGGCGTTGCGCCGGCTCAAGTGCCCGCCGTACGCGGTGCTGGCCTGCTCGTTCGACGACGTGCTCGGCCGGTTCGGCGCGGGCGTGGTGAACGTGCTCTACGGCACCGACGACTGGGTGGCCGGCGCCGGGCTGATGGGGCTGGACCCGGGCTGGCTGCGGCAGCAGGAGGCGCGGTCGCTGGCCCGGGCCGACGTGGTCGCCGCGGTCACCCCGGAGCTGGCCGCGCGCTGGCGCGGGCTCGGCGCGGAGCCGGTGCTGGTGCCCAACGGCTGCGACCCGGCCGCCTACGCGGCGGTGGACAGCACCCCGGTGCCGGCGGTCGCGGCGCAGTTGCCGGCGCCGGTGGTCGGCCTGGTCGGCCGGCTCTCCGCCCGGATCGACATCGGCCTGCTGGAGGACATCGCCGACCGCGGCCTGTCGCTGCTGGTGGTCGGCCCGCAGGAGGGCGAGTGGGAGCCGGAGCGGTGGCCCCGGCTGGCGTCCCGGCCGAACGTCCGGCACGTCGACCGGGTGCCGTTCGCCGAGCTGCCCGGCTACCTGCGGGCGATGGACGTCGGGATCACGCCCTACCAGGACACCGCGTTCAACCGGTCCTCGTTCCCGCTGAAGACGCTGGAGTACCTGGCCGCCGGGCGGCCCGCGGTCAGCACCGACCTACCGGCCACCCGCTGGCTGGCCGCCGACGGCACCGACGGGCGCGGCCTGGTCACCATCGCCGACCGGGTGCACTTCGTGGACGCGGTGCAGTCGGCCGCGGCGGTGCCCCGCAGCGCCGAGCTGGTCGACCGGCGGCGCCGGTTCGCCGCCCGGCACTCCTGGCAGCAGCGGGCCGACGTGCTCGCCGCCGCCATCGGGCTGATCCCGCCGGCCGTGCCGGCCGGCGATCCAGCCACCGCAACCGACGCGAGGAGCGCAAGTTGATCCCGGTCATGCGCCCACTGCTGGGCGAGGAGGAGGCCGCCGCGGCGGCCGACGCGATCCGGTCCGGCTGGGTCGCGCAGGGGCCGCGGGTGGCGCAGTTCGAGGCGGCCTTCGCGGCGCGGGTCGGTGCCGCGCACGGCATCGCGATGTCATCCTGCACGACCGCGCTGCACGCCGGGCTGCACCTGCTCGGCGTGCACCCCGGGGACGAGGTGGTCGTGCCGTCGTTCTCGTTCATCGCGACCGCGAACTCGGTCCGGTACTGCGGTGCCGAGCCGGTGTTCGCCGACGTCGACGTGCAGACCGGCAACCTGACCGCGGCGACCATCGAGCCGGCGTTGACCGAGCGGACCCGCGCGGTGATCGTGGTGCACCAGGGTGGCCTGCCGGCCGACGTCGAGCCGATCCGCGCGCTGTGCGAATCGCGCGGCATCGTGGTGTTCGAGGATGCCGCCTGCGCGGCCGGCTCGACCTACCGCGGCGGCTCGGTGGGTGCCGGCGCCGCGCTGTCCGCCTGGTCGTTCCACCCGCGCAAGCTGGTCACCACCGGCGAGGGCGGCATGCTCAGCACCGACGACGCGGCCTGGGCGACCCGGCTGCGCCGGCTGCGCGAGCACGGGATGAGTGTCAGCGCCAGCGAGCGGCACGCCAGCGGCCAGGTGACCCCGGAGGCCTACCTGGAGACCGGCTTCAACTACCGGATGACCGACGTGCAGGCCGCGATCGGGCTGGTCCAACTGTCGCGTTTGGACGGCATGGTGGCCCGGCGGCGGGAGCTGGCCGGCCGCTACCAGCAGGCCCTGGCCGGGGTGCCGGGCCTGCGCACGGTCCGCGACCCGGCCTGGGGCACCACGAACTACCAGTCGTTCTGGGTACTGCTCCCGGACGACGCGCCGATCTCCCGCAACGACCTGCTCGGCGCGCTCGCCGCGGCTGGCATCTCGGGCCGGCGCGGCATCATGGCCGCGCACCTGGAGCCGGCGTACGACGGCCACCCGCACCCGCCGCTGCCGGTCACCGAGCTGCTCACCGCGAACACGCTGATCCTGCCGCTCTACCATGACCTGACCGAGCCGCAGCAGGACGAGGTGGTCGAGGTGCTGCGAACCGCGCTGCTGGGGGTGCGGACGTGACCAGACCGCTGTTGCTGGTCGGCGCCGGCGGGCTGGCCCGGGAGACGCTGGCCGCGATCCGGGTCGCCGGCAGCTACCGTCCACTCGGGATGCTGGACGACGATCCGGCCCGGCACGGGTCCGAAGTGGACGGACTGCCGGTGCTCGGCCCGCTCGACACCGTGCACGAGCATCCGGACGCGGCGGTGCTGCTGTGCACCGGCAGCACCCGCAACCCGGCCAGCCGGCTGCGGCTCGCGCAGCGGCTCAGCCTGCCGGACGACCGGTACGGCACGGTCGTGCACCCGGCCGCCAGCCTGGCCCCGGGCACCGCGCTCGGCCCCGGCTGCATCGTGCTGGCCGGCTGCGTGGTGACCGCGCCGCAGCGGGTCGGTCGGCATGTGGTGGCGATGCCGCAGGTGCTGCTCACCCACGACGACGAGGTCGGCGACTACGTGACCATGGCCGGCCGGGTCGCGCTCGCCGGCACGGTCCGGGTCGGCGAGGGCGCCTACCTGGGCGCCGGCGCGCTGGTCCGGGAAGGGCTGACCGTGGGCGCCTGGTCGGTGGTCGGGATGGGCGCCGTCGTGCTGGCCGACGTGCCGGCCGGCGAGGTCTGGGTCGGCTCGCCGGCCCGCCGGCTGCGCGCGGTGCCGGCCCCACTGGAGGCGGTCCAATGAAGGTCCTGGTCTTCGCGCACCGGTTGGAGCTCGGTGGGACGCAGGTCAACGCGATCGAACTGGCGGCGACCGCGCGGGACAGGTTCGGCCAGGACGTGGTGCTGTTCGCCGAGCCCGGGCCGGCGGCGGCGCTGGCCCGGCAGCGCGGGCTGCGGCTGATCCCCGCGCCGGCCGCCGACGGGCACCCGTCGCCGCGGGTGATGCGGGCGCTGCGGACGGCGGTCCGGGCCGAGCGGCCGGACCTCATCCACGCGTGGGACTGGCCCCAGTGCTTCGACGCCTACTACGGCGAGCACCTGGTCTTCGGCGTCCCGTTGCTGTGCACGGTGATGGGGATGACCGTGCCCAGCTTCATCCCGCGCACGCTGCCGACCACGTTCGGCACCCGGGAGCTGGCCGAGCAGGCCCGGCGCACCCGGTCCGGCCCGGTGGACCTGCTCGAACCGCCGGTCGACATCGAGCACAACGCGCCCGGCGCGGTAGATGTCGGCCCGTTCCGGGCCGAGTACGGAGTGGACACTGACCGGTTCACGCTGGCGGTGGTGTCCCGGCTGACCGAGTGGCTGAAGCTGGAAAGCCTGCTGCGCGGCATCGCCGCGGTCGACCAGCTGGCCAAGGACGTCCCGGTGCAGCTGATCGTGGTCGGCGAGGGCACGGCCGCGGCCCGGGTGGCCGAGCGGGCCGCCGAGGTGAACGACCGGCACGGCGCCAACGTCGTGCTGCTCACCGGTGGCCTGGTCGACCCGCGCCCGGCGTACCAGGTGGCCGACCTGATGCTCGGCATGGGCGGCTCGGCGTTGCGCTCGCTGGCGTTCGGCAAGCCGCTGATCGTCCTGGGGGAGCGGGGTTTCTCGCGCCGGTTCGACCGGTACACAGTGGACTACTTCCGCCAGCACGGCTACTACGGTCTGGGCGACGGGGATCTGCGCCCGGACCGGCTGGCCGGCCAGATCCGTCCACTTGTGACAGACGCGGCACTGCGGGCCGACCTGGGCCGGTTCGGCCGCGAGTTCGTGGTGGCCGAGTACGGCCTGCAGCCGGCCACCGAGCGGCTGGTCGCGCTGTACCAGCGGGTGGTCGCCGCCCGGCCGTCGCGGCTGGCGCTGGCCGCCGAGGGCGGGCGCACCGCCGCGCTGCTGGCCGCCCGGAAGGTGCCGGCCCCGGTGCGCGACCGGGCCCGGTCGGTGCTGCGGCGCGGCAGTACGGCAACGAAGGTCGCGGGGGAGGAGAAAACGGTGACTGACACGCCCGTTCCGCTGGTGGACCTGGGCTGGCAGCGGGATCAGGTGGCGGCCGAGGTGGCCGCCGGGCTGGACCGGGTGCTGGCCAGCACCGCGTTCATCGGCGGCCCGGACGTGGCCGCCTTCGAGCAGGAGTTCGCCGCGTTCACCGATCGCCGGCACTGCATCGGGATGGCCAACGGCACCGACGCGCTGGAGTTGGCGCTGCGGGCGGTCGAGGTCGGCCCCGGCGACCGGGTGCTGCTGCCGGCGAACACGTTCGTCGCGACCGCCGAGGCGGTGGTCCGGGCCGGCGCCAGGCCGGTGCTGGTGGACGTCGACGACACGTTCCTGCTGATGGATCCGATCGCGCTGCACGCCGCCGCGGACGGTTGCCGCGCGGTGCTGCCGGTGCACCTGTTCGGCCAGCTGGCGCCGATGCGCGAGGTGGCCGCGATCGCGGCCGAGCACGGCCTGACCGTGATCGAGGACGCCGCCCAGTGCCAGGGCGCCAGCCAGTACGGCGCCGCGATGGGCTCGCTCAGCGTGGCCGCGGCGACCAGCTTCTACCCGGGCAAGAACCTCGGCGCCTACGGCGACGCCGGTGCGGTGGTCACCGACGACGACGAGTTGGCCGACCGGCTGCGGCTGCTCGGCGCGCACGGCAGCCCGCGCAAGTACGAGCACCCGACGTTCGGTGTCAACTCCCGGCTGGACACCATCCAGGCGGTGGTGCTGCGGGCGAAGCTGGCCCGCCTCGCCGAGTGGAACTTCGACCGGCAGGCCGCCGCCGACACGTACGCGGAGCTGCTCAAGGGCGTGCCCGAGGTGCGGTTGCCGGTCGCCGCGGCCGGCAACGTGCACGTCTGGCACCTGTACGTGGTGCGGGTGCCGTCCCGGGACGCGGTGCTGGCCGACCTGCAGGCCGCCGGCATCGGCGCCGGCATCCACTACCCGACCCCGATCCACCTGACCGGCGCGTTCGCCGGCACCGGCCGCCCCGGCGAGTTCCCGGTGGCCGAACGCGCCGCCGGCGAGATCCTCTCGCTGCCGATCTATCCGGGCATCCAGCGCGAGCAGCAGGAGCGGGTCGCCGACGCCCTGGCCACCGCGGTGGCAAAGCATGCCGGCTGAACCCGCGCCGGCCCCGGCGGGGGTGCGGGTGCACCCGCTCGGCCTGTGCGAGTCCGACACGGTGGGCGCCGGTACCCGCGTCTGGGCCTGGGCGCACGTGCTGCCCGGCGCCGTGGTCGGCCCGGACTGCAACATCTGCGACCACGCCTACGTGGAGGGCGGCGTCACCCTCGGCGCCCGGGTCACCGTGAAGAACGCGGTGCTGCTGTTCGACCTGGTCGAGGTCGGCGACGATGTCTTCCTCGGCCCGAACGTGGTCTTCACCAACGACCTGCGCCCCCGCGCCGCCATCAAACGCGGCCGGGAGGCGTTGGTCCCGACCTACGTGCGGGACGGCGTCACGATCGGCGCCAACAGCACGATCGTCTGCGGCACCACCATCGGCGCCCACGCCTTCATCGCGGCCGGCTCGGTCGTCACCCGCGACGTCCCCGCGCACGCCTTCATGGCCGGCAACCCGGCCCGCCGCAAAGGCTGGGTCAGCACCTGCGGCGAACCCCTGGACCCCTCCCTAACCTGCCCCAACGGCCACAAATACCACCTCGTGGACGAGACGACCGGCCTCAGTCCGCTGATCTAGGACCCGGATCCTGAAGCTGTCCGCGTGTTCTAGAATGGAACACGTGGCGTTCGCCGATCCGGATGACCTGGGTGCGCGCATCGCTGAGGCCAGGGGGCGCGCCAGCCTCACC
Source organism: uncultured Actinomycetota bacterium (assembly GCA_963714145.1). Classification (GTDB taxonomy): domain Bacteria; phylum Actinomycetota; class Actinomycetes; order Mycobacteriales; family CADCTP01; genus JBBWZH01. The sequence continues at coordinate 9,484,141 of OY970235.1, forward strand.
CAGGCCCAGTTGGCCGATGCGGTCGAACTCGACCGTTCCACGATTGCCAAGTTGGAGCGTGGTCTGCGCCGGGTGTCGGCCCTCGAATTGGCCCGCATCGCCGATGCGTTGGGCGAGCGGATCGAGTGGTTCGTGACCGAGCCGCCACCCTCGATCGTGGCGCACCGAAATCTCCAGGAAGCCGGCGCGGTCAGCCCGAAGATCGACCGGGACGTCGAGCGGGTTGCCCGGACGGTCGAGTTCGTCGCCCGTCACGACGATCGGCTGGTGCTCGCCAGCCCGTCGCCGTTGCGTCGCCCGGAAACGATCGCGGACGTGGAGAGCGCCGCGGTGTCGGCGCGTGGGCTGCTCCACCTCGATGACGCCGAGCCCTTCCGTGACGCCTCGGCCCGGGCCGCCGACCTCGGTCTGTTGGTCTTCTCGTTCGATCTCGGGCCCGACGGCGCCGACGCGGCGTCGATCCTGCTCGAGCAGGGCGGTGTCGCCGTCGTCAATGGCACGCTCCGGGTCGGCCGGCGCCGGTTGGCGGTGGTTCACGAACTGGGACACCACCTGTTTGCCGACGAGTACGCGGTCGACTGGCGGATCGCCGAGCAGGATGACGACGACGCCTGGGAAGCGCGCCTGGACCGTTTCGCCCGCGCTGTCCTGCTGCCACCGGCCGGGCTGCGGCGTCGCTGGTCGGAGTTGCGGCAGCACGGCGACGACCTGCGGACTGCCGCCGTCAGGATCGGCAGTGGCTATCGCGTCGACATGTCCACGCTGGCCCGGCGGTTGGCTGAGCTTGCCTTGGTGGACCCCGAGGACGCCCGGCAGATCCGATCCGTCCGGACGACCAGAGCCGACATCGTCGAGTTCAACCTGCTTGTGCACGATGAGCTCGCGGCCCCGTCGCTACCCCGCCGGTACGAGGAGTCGGTACTGCGGCTGTACCGCAGCGAGAGCGTCTCGGCTGCGCGGGCGATCGACCTGCTCTTCGATGCGTGGGACGAAGACGATCTCCCGTCGCTGCCGATGCTCCCCGAGGGAGCGATCTGGGAGTTCGTGTCGTAGGTTGCGCCCGGTGAGGTGCTCGTGTTCGACACGAGCCCGTTATGTCACTTCGCCCAGCAGAACTGGCTCGGGCTGTTGAAGGCTGTCGTCGGCGAGCGGACCGCGGTCGTCCCGGACGTCGTGTCGGACGAGTTGCGCGCCGGCGCCGGCCGTGACAGCCGCCTCGACGCGGTGCTGGCCGCGACCTGGATCGAGCACCGCGAGTTGCGGACGGTCGAGGAGGTCACCGCATTCGCGCGGTTCGCTGAACTGCTCGTGGCCAAGGACCGCAACCGGGGGGAAGCTGCCGTGCTCGCCCTGGCCGCCACCACGGGCGGAGTGGCCGTGATCGACGACAGTGCGGCCCGGCAGGCGGCAAGACGCAACGCGTCGCACTCCGCCCGACGCTCGCCCTGCTCTGCGACGCGATCCGCGCCGATCTGCTCACCGTCCGGCTCGTCGCCGCCATCGCGGACGACCTGCTGGCAAGCTCCTACCGGTTGCCCTTCCCGCCCGGCGGCTTCGAGAAGTGGGCAACTGAGCACGGCCTCACGTGATCCCACCGCGCGAGCGGCGGACCATCCGGGCCCTCGGGAAAATCTGATTCTCTGATAACATGGGGGAATGGGACGGACGATCTCGGCGACCGAAGCGGCACGGGAGTTCTCACGCGTCCTGGATGACCTTGAGCACCACCATGAGACGGTGTTCTACGTCGAGCGCCACGGCAAGCCAGTTGCCCGTATCGAGGCCGATGCCGGTCGGCAGGTCCACTGGCGGGACGTCCGTGCGGTGCTCCTATCGGCTCCCCGGCCTGATCCCGAGTTCGAGGCTGATCTGGCCGAGATCCGGGCGATGCAGTCAACAACCCCGGATCCGTGGGAAGCCTCCTAGACACCTCGGTCCTCGTCGGCTACGAGCGCACTGGCGTTCTGCCCTCGCTGCCGGATGAGGATGAGGTAGCTATCTCGGCGGTGACCGCCTCCGAGTTGTTGCACGGCGTGCATCGGGCCAAGACGGCTGACCAGCGGGCCACCCGAGAGGCGTTCGTCACGGTCACGTTGTCGGCCCTCCCGGTGCTGCCGTTCGATCTGGACGCGGCCAGGGTGCATGCCCGGATCTGGGCGGACCTCGCCAGCGCGGGCACTGTTGTCGGTGACCTCGACATGATGATCGCAGCCACCGCCCTGGTCCGTGGCTGGTCGGTTGTCACCCGAAATGAACGCCACTTCGGTCGCGTGCCGGGTCTTGATGTGATCGCCGTGCGTTGAGGTCCGCGCAACGTCGTCCATGCCCATTTCAGCGGCGGGCGCCGCGCATGACTTCGGGATCACCGAGGTCTGATCCGCCCATGAAGGAACGATCGGACAGGATCTCGATCCGCCGCTGGCGTTCGCTGTCCACTGTCGACTCGTCCGCCACCGGCGGGTCGCCGTCCGCCGGTGTGCTGGCGCCCGGTGCCGGATCGGGCTGCGGGACGTCGGTCACCGATCCAGGTTATCCGCGGCGGCGGAGCCAGGCTTCGCGGGCGGCGGGGAAGCGGGTGCCGAGGGTGCGGCGGAGGGTGGGCAGGCGTTCGGTCGCTTCCAGCTTGACCCGGTGTGGGAGCTGGGTGGCGGGCAGGTAGGAGAAGTCCGGGTAGCGGCGGTTGATCGGCTGCGTCCGCCAGTTGTCCTCGTCGTCGGCGTCGGCGACCTTGCGGAAGACGGCGGCGCGGTCGTCCACGATCTCGACGAAGGCCCAGTCCGGCGAGGAGCGCATGTAGCGGAAGGCGACGGCGACGGCCGGGATCGGGACATCGTCCAGCAGCAGCACGCCGCCGGGGCGGAGCAGCTGCTCGACGTAGTGGTAGTCGATCACCGGGCCGGGGAACGAGTGCATCCCGTCGATGAAGGCGAGGTCGAAGCGGTCGCCGCCGAGCAGGCTGGGCAGCACCCGGTCCGAGCGTCCCTCCACAAAGGACACCGTGTCGGTGCCGACGCCGAGGTCCGCGCAGTATTCGGCGATCCGCTTGTGCTCGTCGCCGAAGGGGCTGATCGCGTGGTGCCTGGCGCCGGCGGCGGCGAAGACCACTGTGGACGCTCCGGCGCCGGTCTCCAGGGTGCGGTCGCCGGCCGAGACGTGCCGGGCGATCAGCTCCAGCGTGCCGGGCATGGCGTTCCAGATCCGGGTGCCGCCGGAGTGGAACACCGGCTTGTCCTCGACCAGTCGCTCGACGACCTTCGCGGCGTCAGCCACCTGAAGTCACTCTCCCCCCACGGGGCCGCCACGGTGGCGGCCGGAAACGTCCTAGGACGCACGCAGTGTGCGCAGTTCGTGCCGCTTCAGCGCGAGCACCGGTAGATAGAGTGCCAGCCCGCCGATGCCGCCGGCAGCCAGGACGAGCAGATCGGGGTGCAGCAGCCGGATCGCCAGCAGCGGCGCGACCACCAGCCCGACCGCGCCGACCACCGGCACCCAGATCGAGCGGGCCAGCTCCAGCGGGCGGAACCCGAGCCGGTGCAGCGCGGCCAGGAACGCCGGCACCATCACGCCGACCGCGACCAGCATGTGTGCGGTGCCGACGCCGGCGATCCCGCCAAGGTGCGCGCCGACGGCCAGCGCCGGGATCAGCACGACCAGCCACAGCCCCTGCAGGAACATCGTCTGCTTGCTGTGCCCGGCCGCGATCAGCAGGTCGAAGCAGAGCTGCAGGGCGACCCGGGCCAGCCCGAGCACGGCCAGGAACGCCAGCGCGGGCGCGGCGCCGGCCCACTTCTCCCCGTACACCACCCGGACCGCGGGCCCGGCCAGCACCGCGAGCAGCACGCAGATCGGCACCGCGGCCGCCATCAGCAGGCCGAGCGAGCGGGCGAACTCGCGGCGCAGCCGCTGCGGGTCGTTCTGCAGCCGGGCGAACGCCGGCACGCTGACCCGGGCCACCGGGATGGACAGCAGGTTCACCGGCCAGCTGGACAGGTTGAACGCCAGCACGTACAGGCCGAGGACGGTGGGGCCGAGCATCCGGCCGACGATCACGTTGTCCACGTTGACCATCGCGACCGCGAGCAGCGTCGCGCCGGCCAGCGGCAGCCCGCCCTTGAGCAGCTCGCGGGCGATCTTCGGGTCGAAGCCGGGCCGGTACCGCACCGGGGCGAACACCATGTGCAGCATGCTGTTGACCGCGTTGCCGATCAGCCGGCCCCAGACCAGCGACCAGACGCCGTAGCCCATCACGGCGAGCACCAGCGTGAGCCCGGTGGTGACGACGAATCCGACCAGGTCGGCGTAGGTGCGCCGATCCTGCCGGAACGACCGGGTCAGGGTGGCCGAGGGGACCGCGAAGATCCCGTTGATCACCACACCGAAAGCCAGCGCGCGCACCATGCTGGTCGCGTCCGGGGCCCGGAACGCCGCCGCGAACGCCGGCGCGAACACCGCGAACACGCCGAACAGGGCGCAGGAGAAACCGAAGATCACGGTCATCCCGGTCGGCGCGACCTTGGCGAAGTCGCCGGGCCAGCGCACCAGCACCTGCTCGATGCCCAGGTCGTTGAGGTTGGCCAGCAGCACCAGCGCGACCGTGGCGACCGCGAAGACGCCGAGGTCGTTGGGCCCGAGGATGCGGGCCAGGGCGATGCCGGAGATCAGTTGCCCCAGCCGGCTCAGCCCGGTGCTGGCGAAGCTCCACCCGAGGCCGCGCTTGACCAGCTTGTTCAAGGACTGGTCGGCGCCCATCGGGTCGCCCTTGCGGCGCTGGCGGCGGCCCTCGGTGGCGCCGCCCAGGGTGGATGTGCCGATCACCCACGGGTCGTTGATCAGCCAGGATGCCGGCGGCCCGCCGCCCGGACCCTGCCGGTGTCGCCCCCCGGCGGCCGGCGGGCGGGCCGGCGTTACCCCGCGTTCGGGCAGCACCGTACCCACGACAGCCTCATCCATCTGGCACACCCCCCACGGCCGGACCGCTCCGGCGCGCCCCGGATCGAGAGTACGGGAGGGCCCCGCGCCGCGGAGGCGGAGCGGACAACCGGTACCCGGTCGGGCAGGGCCGGGGGCCGGCCGGATAAAAACTACCCAGTGTAGTCAGAGGACGACCCTGGGAACCGGGCAGAAGCCGTTCTTAGGGTCGCAATCAGGGCGCGAACTAGCTTGTGCTAGGCGCCTACGCTACGGTCGCGACGCTCGATGAGTAATCGGCGAGCGCCTCTCACCGCTTTCTGGCAAGCCGGTGCCGGAAACGCGGGACAGCACGGGCCGTTGGCGTCCCCACGGCCCCGGCAGGAAGGCAGGAGTCCTTCTCGTGCGTCATCGCACCCACTCCCGGCATCGCACCAGCGCACCGTCGGCGGCCCCCTCCACCGGCACCGCGCTCCTCGACCGCCCCGAGCCGGACGACCCGCCCGTAAAGGCCCGGCCGGCCCGGTTGCCGAAGGTCCACCTCCCGCAGCGGCTGGTGGTAGCCGCGATCATCCTCGTCGCCGTCTGCGCGACGTCGGTCGCGGTGGCCTACCCGCACCGCGGCCCGGGCCCGGGCGGCACGGCCGGCGCGGAGGTCAGCCTGTTCGGCTCGGCCGTCCCGAAGACCACCACCGACCCGGACACCCGCGCGGTCGAACTCGGCCTGCGGTTCCGCGCCACCCAGGCCGGCGCGGTGACCGGGGTCCGGTTCTACCAGGGTCCGCAGAACACCGGCAGCCACCTCGGCCGGCTCTGGGACTCCGCCGGTCGCCTGCTGGCCCAGGCCAGCTTCGCGGCCTCGTCGACGACCGGCTGGCAGCAGGTCAAGTTCGGGACCCCGATCGCGCTCACCCCCGGCACCGAGTACGTCGTCTCGTACTTCGCGCCGCACGGCCGGTACGCCGCCGACAAGGGCTACTTCGAGCGCGGCGCCAAGGTGAGCGGCCCACTCGTCGCCCTCGCCGATACCAAGACCAAGCCGAACGGGCTGTTCCGGTACGGCGCCCAGGGCGGCTTCCCGACCAGCACCTGGTGGTCGGCCAACTACTACGTGGACGTGCTGTTCCGGACCGGTACGGTGCCGGGCGCCAGCCAGCCGCCGCCGCCGGTCGAGGCGACCAGCGTGCCGCCGCCGGCGCCGTCCTCGGCCAAGCCGCTGCCGCCGGCCCCGCCGGCGTCCATCCCGACGATCTCGCCGACGCCCTCGGCGCCGTCGTCCCCGGCCGGCGGCTCGTCCGCGCCGGCCTCCCCGCCGCCGGTCGGCGGGGGCGGCGCGACCCTGCCGGGCTGGCCGAACGCCAGCAACACCGGCAACCACCAGGCCTCGCTGCGCCGCCTCGGCGGTGACCAGTTGGTCGACGCCGGCTGGATGAAGGCCAACGGGTCCGGCGGCGCGGGCACCGCGGCCAACCCGTACAAGATCGACGGGTTGTTGATCGCCGGCATGCTGCACGTGCAGATCGGCACCAACAACTACCTCACCATCACCAACACCCGGATCTACGGCGGCGACTTCGCCGGCCTCTGGCTGGACAGCGGCCATGTCACGGTCACCGACACCACGATCGCGCCGCAGTCGGGTGGTGCCAGCACGATCGGGGTGCTGGCCAACTACAACGGCACGTTCCTGCGCAACGACATCTCCGGCTTCAACGTCGGGATCATGGTGCAGAGCAACGGGCCGTACCTGATCCAGGACAACTACTTCCACGACACGTTCTTCGCCGACGGCGACCACACCGACGTCATCAACATGAACCCGCACGCCAACAACGGCGTGATCAAGCACAACTGGATCGATGGCGGCCGGATGGACGGCGGGTACACGCACAACGGCATCGGGCTCTACAACGACGCCACCCCGGGCCAGGGCACCGCACCGAGCGCGAACTGGACGGTGGATGGCAACTACATCACCCGTTCCAACTACCTCATCTACGCGGCCGCCACCCCGCCGTTCGTGATCAAGAACAACGTGCTGACCACCAAGTTCCAGTACGGCGCGTTCTTCGACGCGCTGCCTGGAGTCACCGACGGCGGCGGCAACGTGACCGAAACGGGGAAGGCAGTGCGCATCTCCGGCTGATCGTCCCGCGGACCGCGGACATGCGGCGGACAAGCCCTCTCGGCCCCAGTTGACCGAGCGGGCTTGTCCGTTCCCGGGCGTACTTGCCCGGAAGGGTGGCTGTTCCGGTGAACGACCGACGGGCCGCGGGGCGGCGGCTAGACTCGTCCCGACCGACGGGCCCGGCGCTGGGGGAAACTGCGCCGCCCCGCGTCGCACTGGGGGGAAAGATCGTGAAGCGAACGCTGGTTCGTCTACTGGCCTGCCCGCACTGCCGCTCCACCCTCACCTTGCCGGCGGATCCGGCCGGGGACGGGTCCGAACCGACAGCCGATACCGCCGCGCCGGACGAGATCGACGCCGGCGAGCTGCGCTGCTCCGGTTGCGAGCGGACGTACCCGATCACCGGTGGCATCCCGAGCTTCGTGCCGGCCGCGGACCGGTCCAGCCACGTCGCCGAGAGCTTCGGCTTCGAGTGGCAGACCTTCCACGACGGCGGGTTCGAGAGCGCGACGGTCTTCGGCCGGACCATCGAGGAGGACGTCGAGCAGTTCGACGACGTCTTCGGTCTCAGCCGGAGCGCCGGCGGCCCGGCCCCGGCCGGCTCGGCTGACCCGCTGGACGGGCTGGTGGTGGTCGACGCCGGCTGCGGCAGCGGCAAGCTGACCGCCGAGATCGCCCGCCGGCACCCCGGCGCGACGGTGCTCGGGCTGGACATCAACCCGGCCATCCACGAGGTCCACAAGGCCAGCCTGGACCTGCCGAACCTGCACGTGGTGCACGCCAGCGTGTTCGACCTGCCGTTCGCGGACGGCACCGTCGACCGGCTCTGGTGCAACGGCGTGATCCACCACACCGGCGACACCCGGCGCGCGTTCCGCTCGCTGGCCCGGGTGGTGCGGCCCGGCGAGCTGCTGTTCGTCTGGGTCTACCAGCGCAAGCTCAGCCCGCTGGTGGGCGTCCGCGACCTGCTCCGGCCGTTCGGGCTGACCAACTGGTCGCACAAGACGATCTACCGGTTGTGCCGGGCGCTCTCGCTGCCCACGGTGGCCGGCGTCAAGCTGCTCAACCAGCTGGGCCGCATCCCGATGGTCCGGCGCAGCACGCACGGCCGGATCCTGACCCGGCAGCGGCACTACGACGAGCTGACGCTGACCTGGTTCGACGTGCTCTCGCCGAAGTACCGGGACAGCTACTCCAAGGCCGAGCTGGAGGCCTGGTTCCGCGCCGCCGGCTACCGCGAGCTGCGGCACTACTGGTGGCCGGTCGGCATTACGGGTCGCCGTGGCTGACGGGGCGGACGTCACGATGATCGCCCCGGAGCTCGCCGTCATCATCGTCACCTACCGCAGCGCGGACGTGATCGCGGAATGCCTGGCCGCGCTGCCGGCCGCGCTGGCGGGCACCGGGCCGTCGCGGCTGCTGGTGGTCGACAACGCCTCGCCGGACGACACGGTCGACGTGGTACGGCGGTCCGCGCCCTGGGCGCAGGTGCTGCCGCAGCCGGGCAACGGCGGGTTCGCCGCCGGTGTGAACGCCGGCCTGGCGGCCGCGCCGGGCTGCGACGTACTGATCCTGAACGCCGACATCCGGCTGGCCGCGGGCTCGGTCCAGCTGCTGCGCGAGGCGGCGGCGAAGCCCGGCGCCGGGATCGCGGTGCCGCGGCTGACCGACGGCGCGGGCCTGCTGCAGCCGTCGCTGCGGCGCCGGCCGACCGTGCTGCGCGCGCTCGGCGAGGCGGCGCTCGGCGGCACCCGGGCCGGCCGGTTCGGCCCGCTCGGCGAGCTGGTGCTCGACCCGGTGCGGTACGAGCACGCCGGCTGGGCGGACTGGGCCACCGGTGCGGCCTGGCTGATCCGCCGGGCCTGCCTGGACGCGGTCGGCCCGTTCGACGAGCGGTACTTCCTCTACTCCGAGGAGACCGACTACGCGCTGCGGGCCGGCACCGCCGGCTTCGGGCTGCGCTACACGCCGGCCGCCGAGGCGGTGCACCTGGGCGGTGAGGCGCAGACGTCGGCTCCACTGTGGACACTGCTGACCGCGAACCGGGTGCGGCTGCACCGGGAGCGGTACGGCCGGCTGCGCGGCGCCGGGATGCGGGCCGCGCTGCTGCTCGGCGAGGTGCTGCGCTCGGGCTCCGGCGGCCCGGCCGGCCGGGCCCGGCACCGCGCGGCCCGGTCCGGCCTGCTCCACATGCGACAGTGGCCGGTCCGGCCGGACGGCCGGGACCCGGCGGCGCCGTCCATCGCGCCGCCCCGGGACGTGCCCGGGTACGTCTGCTTCTCCGCGCAGGACTGGTGGTACCACAACCGGGCGCACTCGGATTTCCAGCTGATGCGCCGGGTCGCCGCCGACCGGAAGGTGCTGCTGGTCAACAGCATCGGGCTGCGGATGCCGCTGCCCGGCCGCAGCACCCAGGTGCTGCGCCGGATCGGCCGCAAGGCGCGCAGCGTCGCGATGCTGGCCCGCCGCCCGCTGCCGGACGTGCCGAACTTCATCGTGCTCACCCCGCTGGTGCTGCCCTTCTACGGCACGCCCTGGCTGCGCAAGCTGAACGCGATCTCCATCCGCGCCCAGATCCGGCTGGCCTGCCGGCTGCTCGGGATGGCGAACCCGGTCATGGTGGTGACCATCCCGACCGCGTGGGACGTGGTGGCGCCGATGCGCAAGCGGGCGCTGCTGTTCAACCGGTCCGACCGGCACTCCGAGTTCCCGGAGTCCGATCAGGACACCATCCGCGCGCTGGAGCACGAGCTGCTGCGGGAGTCCGACGCGGTGCTGTACGTCAGCCGCTCGCTGCTGGCGGAGGAGCGGCCGCTGACCGGTGACCGGGCCGAGTTCCTGGACCACGGCGTCGACCTCGCGCACTTCGTCACCCGCACCGAGCTGCCGGCCGAGATCGAGCGGATTCCCCAGCCACGGGTGGGTTTCTTCGGCGGGCTGGACGACTACCTGGTCGACTTCGACCTGCTGGAACGGGTAGCCGCCGAGCTGCCGGACGCCTCGCTGGTGCTGATCGGCGACGCCACCCGATCGATGGAGCGCTTCGACAAGTACCCCAACGTGCACTGGCTGGGCTACCTGCCGTACGAGCAGATTCCCGCGCACGGCTCCGGCTTCGACGTGGCGCTGATGCCCTGGCTGGACAACACCTGGATCCGGCACTCCAACCCGATCAAGATGAAGGAGTACCTGGCGCTCGGCCTGCCGGTGGTCAGCACCGATTTCAGCGAGGTGCGGCACTACGCCGACCAGATCCGGATCGCCAAGGACTCGTCCGAGTTCGTCGCGCAGATCCGGCAGACGCTGGCCGACGGCGGGCTGACCGGGCCGGCGCAGCGCCGGGCCGCGGTGCTCACCGCGTCCTGGGAGGCGCGGGCCCGGCAGCTGATGGCGTTGGCCGAGGGCACGGACGGCCCGGCCGCGGCCCGGTCCGCGACTCAGCCCGGGGCCAGCTGATGTGCGGGATCGTCGGCGTCCGCCGGCTGGACGGGGCCCCGGTCGACCCGAGACTGCTCGCCACCATGGCCGAGCGGCTGCGCCACCGCGGCCCGGACGACATCGGCTACTGGGTGGACGGCCCGGTCGGCTTCGGCCACACCCGGCTGTCCATCATCGACATCGCCGGCTCCAGCCAGCCGATGTCCACACCGGACGGTCGGTGGACGGTCACCTTCAACGGCGAGATCCTCAACTACCGCGAGGTGCGCGAGCGGCTGGCCTACCCGTTCCGGACCAAGGGCGACACCGAGGTGCTGCTGGCCGCGCACGACGGCCTCGGCCTGGCCGGGGTGGAGCAACTGCGCGGCCAGTTCGCCTACGGCCTCTGGGACGCCGTGGACGGTGCGCTGCACCTGTTCCGGGACCGGATGGGCATCCTGCCGCTGTACTACTACGCCGACAGCACGGTGTTCGCGTTCGCGTCCGAGATCAAGGCGCTGCTGCCGGTGATCCCGCGGCCGAGCGTGGACCAGGACAGCCTGCCTGACTATCTGGCACACCGCTCCGTGCCGGCGCCGTTCACGCTGTTCGCCGGCGTCCGCAAGCTGCCGCAGGGGCACCGGCTCACGCTGGCGGCCGGCGGCCGGATCACCGTCACGCCGTACTGGGAGCTGCCGAACGAGCCGACCGAGCGCCGGGTCGCGCCGGCCCAGGCGGTCGAGCTGGTCGCCGACGCGCTCACCGCGTCGGTGGCCGAGGCGCTGGTCGCGGACGTGCCGGTCGGCGCCTACCTGTCCGGCGGGCTGGACAGCAGCCTGATCACCGCGCTGGTGGCCAAGGCGCGCGGCGGCGGCACCGTGCAGACCTTCTCGGCCGGCTTCGGCGACCCGCGGGTGGACGAGCTGCCCTGGGCCCGCCGGGTATCCGGGCTGCTCGGTACCGAGCACCACGAGGTGGTGGTGACGGCGGCCGACTTCACCGAGCTCTGGCCGCGGTTGACCTGGCACCGGGACGCGCCGCTGTCCGAGCCGGCCGACGTGGCCGTGTTCCGGCTGGCCGAGATGGCCCGCCGGGACGTGAAGGTGATGCTGTCCGGCGAGGGCAGTGACGAGCTGTTCGGCGGTTACCCCAAGTACCGGGCGGCCCGGCTGGTGGAGTGGGCCGGCGTGCTGCCGGCCGGGGTGCGGGCCGGCGCGCTGGGCCGGCTGGAGCGCGCCCTGCCGGCGCGGCTGTCCCGGCTGGGCATCCTGCTGCGGGCGGCGCAGGCGGGCACCGCGGCGGAACGGATGCGCGGCTGGTTCGCCCCGTTCACCGACGGCGGAGCGGGCCCGGCTGCTCGGCCGGGCGCCGCGCCGGGCCAACAGCCTGGCGCCGTACCAGCGGGCCCGCGGCGACGTGATCCGCCGGATGCTGTACGCCGACTCGCACTTCTGGCTCGCCGACAACCTGCTCGAGCGCGGCGACCGGATGTCGATGGCCGCGTCGCTGGAGCTGCGGCCACCGTTCCTGGACCACCGGCTGGTGGAGCTGGCGTTCAGCCTGCCCAGTTCGGTCAAGGTCCGGGGCGGGACAACCAAATGGGTGGTCAAGGAGGTCGCCCGCCGATATCTGCCGGCAGACGTGGTCGACCGCCGCAAGGTCGGCTTCCGGGTGCCGCTGGACGCCTGGTTCCGATCCGGCCTGCGCGAGATGGCCTGGGATCTGCTGACCGGACCATCCTCGTTCGTCGCGGACATCCTTGACCGGACCGCGGTCAACGCTTTGCTCACCGGCCACGACCGTGCCGTCCGGGACGAGCAGGCTCGCTTGTGGACGCTGCTGTCGCTGGAGGTGTGGCACCGCGAATTCTCCCGCGCCTGCCGGGAGGAGGTGACCGCATGACCGAGCTTCCGAGGGAGCGCCGGGGTCGACAACGTATAGTGATTGCGGGTGGGCGGGAAGGTGACCAGGGGGGCTCCGTGGACTTCGTGAGCGCTCTGCTCGTCCTGGTGCGGCACTGGCTCGTCGTTCTGAACGGTGCGGTGCTGACGATCGGGGCGACCGTCGCGCTGTTCGTGGCGGTGCCGCCGACGTACCAGGCGACCAGTTCGTCGGTGCTGCTGGTGCCGGCGCAGCCCGGCGCGACCGAGGCCGGCCAGTTGAATCCGTACCTCGGGTTCGGCAGCTCGCTCGGGATCGTCGCGCAGATCACCGCGCGCCGGATGAACAACCCGGCCACCGGCGAGAAGCTGACCAAGCAGGGCGCCACCGCCGCGTACCTGGTCGACATCGTGCCTGGCGACGCGCCGATGCTCTCAGTGACCGCGACCTCGCAGGACGAGCAGGCCGCGCTGCGCACCGCGAAGATCGTCAACTCGGCCATCAGCACCGAACTCCGGGACAGTCAGGTCGCCCTCGGCGCGCCGACCAACCTGCTGATCCAGACCAGCCCGGTGACCACGGCCACCCAGGCGGTGCTCAAGCGGGGCAGCCAGATCCGGGCCCTGGCCGCGGCGCTGGTGCTCGGCATCGCCGGCACGATCATCTCCGCGTTCATCGCCGAGAGCGTCCGGGTTCGGCGGGCCAGGTTCCGCGCCGACCCCGGCCACTTCGACCGGCGCCGCCGGCCGAAGTCCGGTGCCGGCGGTGGGCCCGGGTCGGGCCAGGGCGGCGCGGTGGACGAGCCGACCGAGACGATCCCGGCGCTGCATCCGGCGCTGGGCGGCCGTGGCCAGGCCCGCGCCGAGCCCTGAGCCGGGGCTGAGCCGGTCGACGCCGGCTGGTCGGCCATTGTGGACAGTCCGGTGCGCAGCTGCGGGATAGGGGAGCCGGCATGGGAAGGCGGCTGGCCAGGCGGATGGCGAAGCCGCGCGGCGACGCGCGCGGCCTGCTGGTCGGGTACGCGGTGCTGCTCTTCATGTTGCCGGCACAGCTGATCTTCGGTCCGCTCGGCGCCAGCGGCACGCCGGCCGGCGTGGTCGGCATCGGCTTCGTCTTCTACTGGCTGATGATGCGGCTGATCCCGGATTCCGGCACCGCGGTCGGCCTGCAGCCGATCCGGGTCGCGGTCGGTCTGTTCTGCGCCGCGATCCTGGTGGCGTACGCGTACGGCACGCTGCACCCGCTGCCGCCGGACCAGTTGTCGGCCGCCGACCGCGGGCTGCTGTCGATGCTGTCCTGGCTGGGCGTCACGCTGGTGACGGCCGACATGCTGCGGGACTGGTTCAGCCTGCGGCGGCTGGTGCGGGTCATCGTCCTGCTGGTCGGCATCATCGCCGCGATGGGGCTGCTGCAGTTCGCCAGCGGCTTCAACCTGGCCGACCTCTACCACATCCCCGGTTTGAAGGTGAACTACGACGTCGCGGTGGTGACCGAGCGGTCCGACTTCCGCCGGGTCGCCGCGACCGCCTCGCACCCGATCGAGTTCGGCGTGGTGCTGGCGATGGCGCTGCCGCTGGCGCTGCATGTCGCGTTCCACGCGCAGACCCGCAAGTGGCTGTGGTGGGGCTGCGTGCTGATGATCGCGGTGGCCAGCCCGATGTCGCTGTCCCGGTCGGCGATCCTGGGCCTGTTCGTCGCGTTCATCGTGCTGTTCGCGGGCTGGCCGACCAGCCGCCGGCTCGGCGTGCTGCTGGTGATGCCGGTCTTCATCGTGGTGCTCCGGTTCGCCGTACCCGGGCTGGTCGGCACGATCAAGAGCCTGTTCACCGGCCTGTCCAAGGATCCGAGCATCCAGGGCCGGACCGACGACTACAAGGTGGTCGGCCAGTTCATCGACCAGTCGCCCTGGTTCGGCCGCGGCTTCGGCACCTTCATCCCGAAGGACTTCTTCACCCTCGACAACCAGTACCTCGGCATCATCATCGAGTGTGGCTACATTGGACTCGCGGCGCTGATCCTCCTGTTCCTGACGGGGTTCGTGACCGCGCGCGGCGCCCGGATCCGGTCCACCGACCCGGAGCAGCGTGACCTGGCCCAGTCGCTGGCCGCCTCGACCCTGGTGGCCGGCCTCGGCTACGTGACCTTCGACGGGTTGGGTTTCCCCATGGTGACCGGTCTGCTGTTCCTGCTGCTGGGCTGCATCGGCGCGCTGTGGCGGATCTCCCGCAAGCGCCCGGACGAGCCGGTGGAGCCGCCGGCGGCGCCCGCGGTGACACCGGTGCGGGTGATGGTGCCGCGATGAGGCCGGTCCGGTGAGGCTGGGCTTCGCCTGCGGCTGGGAGAACCCGCCGCAGCCCACCTGGTCGTACACGCCGTGGAACCTGCGCGCGGCGCTGGCCTCCCGGGTCGACCTGGTCGACCTCGGGATCCACTATCCGCGCCCGGTACAGCTCGGGCTCAAGGCCGCGTGCGCGCGCCGGCACCGCGGCCAGTGGGTCTCGATGTGGCGGCACTCCCGCCCGGCCCGCCGGTACGGCGAGGTGGTGCTGGCCCGGGCCGCGCGGGCCCGTCCGGTGGACGCGGTGCTCCAGATCCAGGATCTGGCCGCCTTCCGCGGCCCGCCGTACCTGCTCTACCAGGACCTGTCGTACGACGTGCTGCTGGAACGGGCCGGCGAACCCGGCGGGCTGACGCACTTCCCCAGCCTGTCGATGGACGCGGTGCGCCGGCTGCGGGACCGGCAGTTGGAGATCTATGCCCGGGCGGCCGGGGTGCTGGCGATGAGCGGCTGGTTCGCCGACCACCTGGTCAAGAATTCCGGCGTGCCGGCCGACCGGGTGCACGTGGTGCACCCGGGAGCGTCCGCTTTGGACAGTCGGGTGGTCGGCGACGCGGCAGGCCCGGCGGCGGACGCGGTGCGCCGGCGCCTGGACGGGCCCCGGCGGCGGCTGCTGTTCGTCGGCAAGGACTTCCACACCAAGGCCGGCGAGGTGGTGGTCGCCGCCGCCGGGCTGCTGCGCCGCGACCTCGACCCGGAGTTGACGCTGACCGTGGTCGGCCCGGCGACCTGGCCGCTGCCCGGTGCGGTGCCGTCCGGCGTGGACTTCCGCGGCCGGCTGCCGGTCGCCGCGGTGGCCCGGCTCTACGACGAGCACGACCTGTTCGTGCTGCCGTCCCGGTTCGAGGGCTTCGGTATCTCGTTCGTCGAGGCGCTCGCGCACGGCCTGCCCTGCGTGGGCCGGCGGGCCTTCGCCATGCCGGAGATCGTCGTTCCCGGCCGCAACGGCGACCTGGTCGACACCGACGACCCCGCCGACCTGGCCGCCCGGATCGCCGCGCTGCTGGCCGACGACGCGCTGTACGAACGGGTCGCCGCCGACGCCGACGACGTGGTGCGGCACTACTCCTGGGGCCGCGCCGCCGACGACGTCGTCATCGCCGCCAAGACGGTCCTGGGTTAGCCGCTGTGCCGTGTCCGGCGCCGGTCGGGTGGCGGTGCCGGGCGTTCGGGTGATGTGTCCGGACCGGGCCGGACTGCGATAACGGCCGGCCGGCCCGCCGGGCTACGATGCTGCTGGCGCTGCCCGTTTTGCTGAGGCGGCGCGACACGACGGCTGGGGGGCTGTTCGGATGACCGACCGCGGTGGTGCGGGTGCCGCGCACGTGCTGATCGTGGTACAGAACCTGCCGGTGCCGCTGGATCGCCGGGTCTGGTTGGAATGCCAGGCCCTGGTCGCCGCCGGGTACCGGGTGTCGGTGATCTGCCCGAAAGGCCCGGGCGATCCCGGCTACGCCGAGATCGACGGGGTGCGGATCTGGAAGTACCGGCCGGCCCCGGCCACCGCCGGCACGCTCTCCTACCTGTACGAGTTCTGCTACAGCTGGCTGCGCACCGCGCTGCTCGCGCGGCGGGTCTGGCGGCAGGACAGGTTCGACGTGCTGCAGGCGTGCAACCCACCTGACACCTACTGGGCGCTGGCGCTGCTCTACCGCCGCCGCGGCGTGACGTTCGTCTACGACCAGCACGACCTGAACCCGGAGGTGTTCCTCTCCCGGTTCGGCACCCCGCAGGGGCTGCTGGCGAAGCTGCAGTACCGCGGCCTGTGCTGGCTGGAGCGGCGCACCTACCGGGCCGCCCGGCACGTGATCGCCACCAACGAGTCGTACCGGAACGTGGCGATGACCCGCGGCGGCCGGTACCCCGAGCAGGTCACGGTGGTCCGGAGCGGACCGGACACCAGCGCGATGCGACCGGTCGCCGGGCTGCCGGAACTGCGCAACGGCCGCCGCTACCTGGCCGCGTACCTCGGCATCATGGGCCCCCAGGACGGCGTGGAGATGGTGCTGCTCGCGCTGGACGTGCTGGTGCACCGGATGGGCCGGCGCGACCTGCACGTGGCGCTGCTCGGCTTCGGTGACTGCTACGACGACCTGGTGCGGTTGTCCGGCCAGCTCGACCTCACCGACTACGTCACCTTCACCGGCCGGGCCGACCAGCGGCAGATCGTCGAGTATCTGTCCACTGCGGACATCGGCCTCTCGCCGGATCCGAAGAGCCCGCTCAATGATGTGTCCACAATGAACAAGACGATGGAGTACATGAGCTTCGCGGTGCCGGTGATCGCTTTCGACCTGGCCGAGACCCGCGTCTCGGCCGGCGACTGCGCCATCTACGTGGAGCCGACCGGTGAGACCGCCGACGAGGCCGAGCGGTACGCCAAGGCCATCGCCGAGTTGCTGGACGACGTGGACCGCCGGGTCGCGATGGGCCTGGCCGCCCGCGATCGCGCCGTCCGCGAGCTGGACTGGGCTCCGCAGCGGGCCCGGTACGTGTCCGTCTTCGACCGGCTGCTGGACCGGCCCCCGGCCGCCCCGACCATCCCGGACGCCACCGCCGGGCTGCCCGACGGAGCCGGTGGACCGGCGGTCGAATCGGGAGAGCGGTTCGGACATCCGGTGGTCGACCTGGTCGATCCGGCCGCGCTGGAGCGGCACATCCGCGACCGCTGCGCCCCGGAAGTGTCGTAGGTCGGCGGGTTCGATGGGCCGCGCCGGCCGGGTTCTGGTCGCCTGCACCCGCGACCGGCCGCCGAACCAGCCGGTGCCGGAACTGGCCGGCTACGTCGAGCGGCGCGGCCTGGCCGAGCTCGGCCCGCTGGCCGTCCGGCACGGCGTGGTCGGGTGCCTGTGGACGGCGCTGCGCACTGCCGGGCTGGCCGACCGGCCCGGCACCGCCGAGCTGCGCGCCGCGCATTCGGCCACGGTGGCGGGGCACCTGCGGGCGCTGGCGGATCTGCGCCTGGTCGATCGGGCGCTGACCGCGGCCGGCGTCGGGTACCTCGTCCTCAAAGGGCCGGTGCTGGCCGGGGCGGTCTACCGCCGGCCGGACCTGCGGTCCTATGTGGACGTTGACGTGCTGGTCGCACCGGCCGACTTCGCCGCCGCGCTGGCGGCGCTGGAATCCGCCGGCTGCGCGGTGTTCGAGCGGAACTGGCAACTGGCCCGGGACCGGCTGCTCGGCGAGCTGCGGCTGTTCACTCCGAGCGGGTTGGTGCTGGACCTGCACTGGCACGTGATCGCCGACCGGTCGATCCGGGCGGCGTTCCGGCTGGACCTGGCCGCGGTCCGGGGCCGGGCCCGCACCGTCCGGCTGGCTGGCCGGGACGTGCGCACGCTGGACCCGGCCGACACCGTCGTACATCTGGCTCTGCACGCCGCGCTGGCCGGCGGGCACCGGCTGATCTGGCTGAAGGACCTGGAGCAGGCCCTGCTGGCCCCGGATGCTCCACAGTGGACGGAGCTGGTCCGGCGGGCGGCCGAGTGGCGGGCCGGCCCGGCGACGGCGCTGATGCTGGCCCGGGCCAGCCGCACGCTGGGTGTGCCGGTGCCGGCCAGCGTGCTGCGCCGGCTGGTGCCGGACCGCCGCTGGCGGATGGTCGGCCGGCTCGCCGACGTGGTCTCGCCGGTGTCCCGCGGGGCCGGCTCGGCGCGGCCTTCGGTCGGCCGGATCGTGGCCCGGGCGGCCCGCGCGGACGGCCCGGCCAGCCGGCACGAGCTGGCCCGCCGTACCGCCGGCTGGGTCGGCACCGCGATCACCGGCGGCCGGCACGACCGCGACCGTGATCGCCTCTTCGACCCGGACGACAACGAGTCGGCCGCTTTCCCCAGCGGCGGCCCGACCGGTCGCGCCGCCTACCTGGACGAGGTCAGCCTGTCCGGTTGAGCAGTTCGGCGAGCAGCCGCGCGGCGTCCCGGGGATGGCCGAGGTCCAGGTACCAGGTGCTGGCCGCGGCGACGACCCGGTGGGTGAGCGCGAACGCCTGCTGCGGGCGGTGGTGCGCGGTGAACGAGCGGCGCAGCAGTTCGGCCACCGCGGCGCCGCGCGGCGCCGGGTGCAGCGCGGCCGCGCCGCCCGGGTCGGTCCGGCGAGGTAGCAGGACGTGCGCCAGCGCAAGGGGTTCCGCCGCGACCCGCGCACCGATATCGGCGACGGTCAGCACGATCTCCGCCGGCGGGGCGGCCACCCCGGCCGGCCGGGCGGCGGGCCGGGCACCGGCCAGTTCGGCGGCGGCCGGGGCGAGGGCCAGCGGGCGCGGGTAGGGGCGGGCCGCACCGGTCGACCAGTCCAGGCAGAGCGCCTCGTCCGAGCCGTAGTCCAGCCCGGCCAGCAGGCAGGCGACGGTCAGCGTGGTCTTGCCGGTGCCGGACGGCCCGGGGAACGCGATCGCCTGGCTGCCGCCGGCGACCATGCCGGCGTGCACCGCCAGGCAGCCGGCCCGGGCCAGCGCGGCCGCGTTCAGCTCAGCCAGCACGACTCCGATATCGACATCCGATGCGACGGGCAGCCGTACCGGTTCGGGGTCCGCCGGGCCGGCCGGGAACGTCGCCAGCAGCCGGCTCAGTTCCGCGGCCAGGTCAGGGTCGGCGCAGTCGAGCGCGAACGGGGTACCGAGCAGGGAGACCCGGAGCGTCGGCACGTCCGCGGAGGGTAGTGCACCGCTGACTGTCCACCCTGGACGATGGCGACCGCGGCGCGGTCAGGCCGCTGCCGGACCGGAGGCGAGCAGTCCGGCGGCTTCCAGTTCGGTGATGATCCGCACGACATCCGGACGGATCGATGCATTGCTGACCCGATATGCCGCGGCGAGCAGTTCGACGATCTCGTCCAGCGTGTGCTCACCATCGAGCAGCCGCCAGACGTCGCTGGCGGTGGCATTCAACACCAGCGCCTGGCTGGTCGCGCTGTCGTAGAGGCTGATATCGCCGTCGAGTTCCAGCGCCTGCACGGTCGGCCGGGGTGGCCCCACTGTCCGGCCGGTTCGTTCGGGACTCACTGCCGAAGGGTACGTTCGCACGGCCGGACGCACACTTCTGGTGCAGGGCTGCGACAGGCTGCCGCACTGTGCTCGGAACCACCCGGCCGGGGGCGCCTTTCCGATCACGATCGCGCGGATGCCCCTGTGGCTACGGATGATCGTCGCTATGCTAGCGGTAGCGCGTCACGCGCCTGGGGGATCAGCAGTGGGGGGCAAGCCGTGAACGAACAGCAATTGAGCCGTCGGCAGGCGTTGAAGCGGGGCGCGGTGGTCGGCGGCGCTCTCGTGTGGACAGTCCCGATCGTCCAGGCCGTATCCATGACAGCGGCACACGCCGAGAGCGCGAGCGCCCCACCGAACCACGGCGGTGGCTCGTCCGGCGGCGGCAAGACCGTCACCTCCGGCTCGTCCGGTGCCGGGTCGTCGGGCAGCGGGTCGTCCTCGGGTGGCTCGACCGGCTCGGCCAGCGCCGCCGGCAGCGGCGGCAGCCTGCCGTTCACCGGCTCCGCCCTCCCGGCCGCCGGTGCCGCGATCGTCGGCGCGGGCCTGGTCGCCACCGGCGTCACCGCCACGGTCATGTCCCGGTCGCGCAAGCTCAGCGTCGTCGACAGCCCGGCCGAGCCGACCCCACCGCCCACCCCCGAGTCCTAGCGTCGGCCGCTTCGTTCAGCGGAGCTCCGCCGCATAGGCGGTGACCGCGCGGCGGTAGCGGGGCAGGTGGCCGGCAAGCGCGGTGAGCGTGATCGCCACGGCCTCCCGGTCCCGGCCGACGCTGGTCAGCGCGAGGGCGAGGAAGGCGCGTACGGCGTCGTCCAGCTCGTCCGAACCAGCGTCCAGTTCGGCGGTGAGCAGGGCGACGCTCTCGTCCGCCCGCTCGAGATTGCGCAGCGTGCTGGCCAGCTGGATCACCGCCTGGCGGCGTTGCGACGCCGGCAGCCCGCCGGCCAGCGCCTGCTGGTAGAGCGGCGCGGCCAGCTCCGGCTGCCCGGTGGTGTCGTACGCCCCGGCCAGCTCGAACGGCCCGACCGGATCCGCGCCCGGCAGCTCGGCGACCAGGCTGCGCATCGCCGCGACGAAATCCGGCTCGCTATAGCTGTCCAACGACTCCCAGAGCAGCTCCGCGCGCCGCTCCCACTCCGCATCGGCCATCCGTCGATCCTGGCACGCGGGTGACGGGTTTCCGGCCGCAGGTGGCGGGTTCCGAGCGTGGGTGACGGGTTCCGGGTGCGGGTGAGGAGTTCTGGCGGCGGGCCGGTGGCGGATTCGTCGCCGCGGGTGGCGGGTTCTGGGCGCGGGTGGTGGGTTCGGGCCGCGGGTGACGAGTTCCGGCCGCGGGTGATGGCGCAGGGCCATCACTGGGTGGGCTAATTCATCACCGGCGCACAAACGACATCACCGGCGCCCAGATCCCGTCACCGGCGAGTCGAATCCGTCACCGGCGCCGAGGATCCGTCACCGGTGCCCCAGCGTCCGTCACCGGCGCAAAGCATCCGTCACCGGCGCCCGGAATCCGTCACCGGCTGCACCATCGGCGGGCGCCACGGGCGTCCGGCTGATCACCCGCGGTGGGTGTCAGGGGCGGTACCAGGCGGTGCGCCAGGGGCGGCGGCCGGAGAGCAGCCGGCCGACCGGAAGCGGGGTGTAGTCGCGGTCGGCCAGGCCGGCCAGCAGCGCGCGGGTGACGTCACCGCGGTCGAACGTGGGCCGCGGCGTCTGGTCGCCGGGCGGGACCTCGAACGCGTCGTGCAGCAGCATGATCTCGCCCGGCGCCACCCCGGCCAGCGCCCGCTCGGCGACCTCGCCGGCCGGCCCGTCCCGCCAGTCCGCCGCGGTCGGGCCCCAGACCACCACGTCCAGGCCGGCCCGGCGGGCGGCCAGGTAGGTGCGCACGGTCTGCGAGCCGTACGCCGGGCGGAACAGCCGGACCGGCTGGCCGGCGATCCGTTCCAGCCGCGCCTTGCCGGTGGCCAGCACCCGGCTCACCTCCGGCGCGGGCAGTTCGGTCAGCCGGCTGTGGTCGATGCCGTGCAGGGCGACCTCGTGCCCGGCGGCGATGGTCCGGCGGATCAGCTCCGGATGCGCCTCGGCCCGGTAGACCAGTACGAAGAAGGTGGCCTGGATGCCGGCCTCGGCCAGCGCGGCCAGCACCGCGTCGGTGTCGCCGGGCTCCGGACCGTCGTCGTAGGTCAGCGCGAGCACCCGCTCGCTGGTGCGCGCACCGCGGATCGACCCGACCGGCGCCAGCACCCCGTCGGTGGCCCGGCGCACCCGCCGGCGCGCGTCCGGTGACAGCCGCCCCGCCAACGCCCGAGTCATGCTCATAGCTGCCGATCCCCCCGGAGACGGGCGGCGCAGGCGGCGCCGGCCCTGCGGCCAAGGGTGTCACGGCGGGGCGGGTCGCGGGGGCGGGATCGCCGGGTCGGGTGGTCGGCGCCCGGCGTACCCTGGACCGCTGACACCCCCGGATCACAGCGGATCGGGGGTTCTCGCGGTGCCGTCAGGAGGCTCGCACTTCGCTATGACCCTCTCCGGACTGCTCGATGTTGTCCTTACTGATCCTGTTCTCACCGATGCGATCTCGGCCGCCGGTGCCGAATCACTCGAGCTCGCCGCGCCGGACGCGCTGCAGCCGTTCGTGGTGGCGGCGTTGGCGTCCGACCCGGGTCGCGGCGGCGCCGGCCGGACCGTGCTCGCGGTCACCGCGACCGGCCGCGAGGCGGAAGACCTCGCCGCCGCGCTGACCTGCCTGTTGCCGCCGGACGAGATCGCGCTGTACCCGTCCTGGGAAACGCTGCCGCACGAGCGGTTGTCGCCGCGTGCGGACACGGTGGGCCGCCGGCTCGCGGTGCTGCGCCGGCTGGCGCACCCGAGCCCGGACGATCCGTCCACCGGGCCGCTGCGGGTCGTGGTCGCCTCGGTCCGGGCGGTGCTGCAGCCGCAGGTGCCCGGGCTGGGCGAGCTGGAGCCGGTGCAGTTGCGGGCCGGCGACACCGGGGTCGACCTCACCGACCTGGTCGACCGGCTGGTCAACATCGGCTACGGCCGGGTCGAGCTGGTGGAGAAGCGCGGCGAGCTGGCCGTCCGCGGCGGCATCCTGGACATCTTCCCGCCCACCGAGGAACACCCGGTGCGGCTGGAGTTCTGGGGCGACTCGGTCGAGGAGGTCCGCTACTTCGCGGTCGCCAACCAGCGCTCGCTGGAGGTGGCCGGGCACGGGCTGTGGGCGCCGCCGTGCCGCGAACTGCTGCTCACCGAGCAGGTGCGGGAGCGGGCGAAGCGGCTGGCCGAGGAGCATCCGGAACTGGCCGAGATGCTCGACAAGATCGCCGACGGGACGCCGGTCGAGGGCATGGAGGCGCTCGCCCCGGTGCTGGTGGACGACCTGCGGCTGATGGTGCACGAGCTGCCGGCCGGCACGCACGTGCTGGTCTGCGACCCGGAGCGGGTGCGTACCCGGTCGGTCGAGCTGGTGCGCACCAGCGAGGAGTTCCTGACCGCGTCCTGGGCGGCGGCGGCCGGCGGCGGCAGCGCGCCGATCGACCTCGGCTCGGCCGCGCTGCGCTCGGTCGCCGAGGCCCGGGCGGACGCGGCCGCACTGGGCATCCCGTGGTGGACGGTGACGCCGTTCAACTCGGACGTGGAACTGTCCGACCGGGTGCTGAACCTGGGCGCGACCGCGGCCGAGGCGTACCGCGGCGATACCGACCGGGCGCTCGCGGACGCGCAGCGCTGGCTGGCCGCCGGCTGGCGGGTCGCGATGATCTTCGCCGGTCATGGCCCGGCGCAGCGGGCGGTCGAGCAGTTGGCCGGCGCGGGCGTGCCGGCCCGGGGCGAGCCGAGCCTGACCGCCGCCCCGGCCGCCGGCGTGGTGACGGTCACCACCGGGCAGCTGGCGCACGGGTTCCTGGCCGCCGGGCCGAAGCTGGCCGTGCTGACCGAGTCCGATCTGACCGGTCAACGTGGACAGTCCACAAAGGACATGCGGCGGATGCCGTCGCGGCGGCGGAACGCGGTCGACCCGCTGCAGCTGCGGGCCGGCGACCTGGTGGTGCACGAAGCGCACGGCGTCGGCCGGTACGTGGAGATGATCCGGCGCAAGGTCAACGGTGGCGAGCGGGAGTACGTCATCCTGGAGTACGCGCCGGCGCGGCGCGGCCAGCCACCGGACCGGCTGTTCGTCCCGACCGACTCGCTCGACCTGCTGACCCGGTACGTCGGCGGCGAGAACCCGGCGCTGAACCGGCTCGGTGGCGCCGACTGGGCCAAGACCAAGGGCCGCGCGCGCAAGGCGGTCAAGGAGATCGCCGGCGAGCTGATCCGGCTCTACAGCGTGCGGATGGCCACCCGCGGCTTCGCGTACGGCCCGGACACGCCCTGGCAGCGCGAGCTGGAGGACGCCTTCCCGTACATCGAGACGCCGGACCAGCAGGCCGCCATCGACGAGGTCAAGCACGACATGGAGCAGCCGGTCCCGATGGACCGGGTGATCTGCGGCGACGTCGGCTACGGCAAGACCGAGATCGCCGTCCGGGCCGCCTTCAAGGCCGTCCAGGACGGCCGGCAGGTGGCCGTGCTGGTGCCGACGACACTGCTTGCGCAGCAGCACTTCTCCACCTTCTCCGAGCGGATGGCGCAGTTCCCGGTGACGGTCCGGGCGCTGAGCCGGTTCAACAGTCCAAAGGAGACAGAGGACGCGCTGGCCGGGCTGGCGTCCGGCGCGATCGACATCGTGATCGGCACGCACCGGCTGCTGCAGCCGTCCACCCGGTTCAAGGATCTCGGGCTGGTCGTGGTGGACGAGGAACAGCGGTTCGGCGTCGAGCACAAGGAGTACCTCAAGCAGCTGCGCACCTCGGTGGACGTGCTGACCATGTCGGCCACGCCGATCCCGCGCACGCTGGAGATGTCGCTGACCGGGATCCGGGAGATGTCCACGATCCTGACCCCGCCGGAGGAGCGGCACCCGGTGCTGACCTTCGTCGGCGCGTACGACGAGAAGCAGATCGCCGCGGCCATCCGGCGCGAGTTGCTGCGTGAGGGCCAGGTCTTCTACATCCACAACCGGGTCGAGTCGATCGACCGGGCCGCCGCCCGGATCCGCCAGCTGGTGCCGGAGGCGCGGACCACGGTCGGGCACGGGCAGATGCACGAACACGTGCTGGAGCGGGTGATGCTCAGCTTCTGGGAGAAGGAGTGCGACGTCCTGGTCTGCACCACGATCGTTGAGTCCGGCTTGGACATTCCGAACGCGAACACGCTGATCGTGGAGCGGGCCGACATGTTCGGGCTGTCCCAGCTGCACCAGCTGCGCGGGCGGGTCGGCCGGGGCCGGGAGCGGGCCTACGCGTACTTCCTGTACCCGCCGGAGCGGCCGCTGACCGAGACCGCGCACGACCGGCTGGCCACCATCGCGCAGAACACCGACCTGGGCGCCGGCATGCAGGTCGCGATGAAGGACCTGGAGATCCGCGGCGCCGGCAACCTGCTCGGCGGCGAGCAGTCCGGGCACGTCGCGGGCGTCGGCTTCGACCTGTACGTGCGGCTGGTCGGCGAGGCGGTGGCCGAGTTCCGCGGCGAGAAGCTGCCGGACGAGGGCGGCTCCGAGATCAAGGTCGACCTGCCGGTCGACGCGCACCTGCCGCACGACTACATCCCCGGCGAGCGGCTGCGGCTGGAGGCCTACCGGGCGCTGGCCGCGTCCACCGACGACGCGGCTGTGGACGCGGTCCGGGCCGAGCTCACCGACCGGTACGGGCCGCTGCCGGCGCCGGTGGAGAGTCTGGTCGCGGTGGCCCGGTTCCGCGCGCTGGCCCGCCGGTACGGCATCGCCGAGGTCTCGCTGCAGGGTTCGGTGGTGCGGTTCTCGCCGGTGACGCTGCGCGAGTCGCAGGAGATGCGGATGCAGCGGCTGTTCCCGCGGTCGGTGCACAAGAGCGCGGTCCGGACCATCTCGGTGCCGCGCCCGGGCAGCCCGGGTCAGCCGGTCCGGGACGTGCCGCTGCTGGACTGGTGCCGGGACCTGCTCCTCGCGGTGCTGGGCGAGCCGCCGGCCGCCGGCGCGGCCGGTACGGCGGCCGGGGCAGCTGGACCGGGCGGGCCGGCCGGCGGCGGGGCCGGTGCGGGCACCGGTGGGTGAGTCCGCGGTGACCCGGCGGGTGATGACCGGCGGCAGGCGTGAGAACCTTGTCAACGTGAGTCGCCGCCGGGGCACCATTTTCGGCCCCATCGCCGTTGCCGTCGTCGCCGCGCTGCTGGCCTCCGGCTGCCAGTCCCGAGCGGGCACCGCCGCCGTCGTGGGTGATCAGCGCATCACCGATGATCAGCTGCAGAGCATGGTCCGGGACGCGCTCGCCTTCCCCGGGGTGCGGGCCGCGCTGCCCAACAGCAGCTTCAAGGGCGACGTCGGGCAGTACAGCCGCAACGTGCTCTACGTCGAGGTGAGCCGGCTGCTGGCGGAGCAGGCCGCGGGCAAGCTCGGCATCACGGTGACCGACGCGGCCGTGGCTGACCGGTACAAGCTCTACGAGGACACCAACGGCGGCGCGGCGGGCTTCCCCAGCGTCGTCGCCTCCCAGCTGGCGTACTCGCCCTCGCTGTTCCGCGACCGGGTGCGCTCCGAGGTGTTCCAGGTCGAGCTCGGCTACCAGGCCGGCGGCGTGCACCGGCCGACCGAGGCGGAGCTGCGGCAGACCTTCGCGAGCTCCGGCCTCGCCGCGCCGAAGTGGACGCTGCGGCTGATCCAGGCGCCGGACGAGGCGACCGCGCGCACCGTGCTGACGAAGGTGCAGCAGGACCCGGGCTCGTTCGCCAGCGTCGCGCAGCAGCTCGGCGGCCAGGCCGAGCCGCAGGACTTCACCGCCGAGCAGTTGCCCCCCGAGGTCCGGAAGAAGCTGGCCACCGCCAAGCCCGGCGACGTGTTCATCTTCGCCCAGCCCGGCAGCCAGGTGTACGTGATCAAGTACGACAAGGTGACCCGGCCGACGTTCGAGTCCAGCCGCGCCCAGCTGCTCAGCCAGAGCGCCAAGACGGCGATGGACGCGGGCGTGGCCTACCTGGCGAAGCAGTCCGGCGACCTGCCGCGGGTGGAGATCAACCCCCGCTACGGCAGCTGGGACGCCAGCAAGCTGACCATCGCCGACTTCGTCAACCCGGTGCTGAGCCCCACCCCGACCCCCGCGCCGAGCAGCGCGGCGGACGGCAGTGGTGCCGGCAGCGGTGCCGCCGATGGGTCCGGCGGCGGGGACGGGTCCGCTGGCGGCGCGACCCCGGAGCCGTCGCCAACCGGTGGCTGACCCGGCGGGCGCCAGGCCCGATCGGCTGTTGCTGCTGGCGTGGTCGCCGCGGCTGCCGGCCGGACTGCTCTCCTGGGCCGGCTGGGCCGCGCTCCGCGCCGGCCCGGTGTACACCGCCGACCCCGACTCGGCGCAGGCCGCCGCCGTCCGCGCGGCCGGTATCGACGTCCACCCGATGATCGACCCCGACGCTGGGCGGGCTGATGCTGAGCCGGCCGAGGCTGGGCGGGTCGAGGTCGGGCCGGCAGGAGCGGGGCTGGCCGGTGCGGCCCGGGCGTTCCGGGAGTTGGCCCGGGGTGGGCGGACCGTGGTCTGGCTGGCCGGGCCGGACGGTGACCCGGTGTTCGCGCGGGCACTGGGCGACCTGGTCGCACGGGAACCGGTCGGCTCGGCCGAGGTCGAGGTGGTCTACGGCTCCTGGGACCCGCCAGGCGCTCGGCTGCTCGACGTCGTCGCCGTGATGGACCGGCTGCGCTCGCCCGGCGGTTGTCCCTGGGACGCGGAGCAGACCCACGCCACGCTCGCGCCGTACCTGCTGGAGGAGGCGTACGAGCTGCTCGACGCGATCGAGGGGGAGGACCTGCAGCTGGTCCGCGAGGAGCTGGGCGACGTGCTGCTGCAGGTCGCGTTCCACGCCCGGCTGGCCGAGGAGCTGCCCGCGGACGAGCGCTGGTCGATCGACGACGTGGCCGGCGACCTGGTCGCCAAGCTGATCCGGCGGCACCCGCACGTCTTCGCCGAGCACGCGGTGAGCGGGGTGGCCGAGGTCGAGGCCAACTGGGACGCGATCAAGGCGGCGGAGAAGGGCCGGTCCTCGGTGCTGGACGGGGTCCCGCTCGGGCAGCCGGCGCTCTCGCTCGCCGCGAAGCTGATCGGCCGGGTCGAGAAGGCCGGTCTGGCGGTGACCGCGCCGGCCGCGGACGACCTCGGCAGCCGCCTGTTCGCGCTGGTAGCGCAGGCCCGCGCGGCCGGCGTCGACCCCGAGGGCGCGCTGCGCGCGGTGGTCCGCGAGTACCGCGACGCCGTCCGGGCCGCCGAGCAGACCCGCCGGGCCGCCCGGCCCTGAGCCGGCCGGCCGGCCCGGTAGGCCCTGAGCCGGCCGGCCGGCCCGGTAGGCCCTGAGCCGGCCGGCCGGCCCGGTAGGCCCTGAGCCGGCCGGCCGGCCCGGTAGGCCCTGAGCCGGCCGGCCGGCCCGGTAGGCCCTGGGCCGGCGGCCGGCCCGGTGGGCCCGGTGGGCGGCCGGCCCCGCCCGGCTGGTGCGGCGGCGTCAGGTCGGGTCGGAGCCGAAGATCGCCGGCACCCAGAACAGCACGCCCAGCATCAACACCGAGGCGCCGATGAAGCCGGCCTGCCCGCTGCCGTCCAGGTAGGCCCAGAGCACGCCGAGCAGCGGCGCGACCACGATCACCACCGCGTCGCCCCGGAACTGCCGGGACAGGCGGCCGGTCGGGGGTGGCTCCGCCGGGGTCGCCTCGACCCGGCGTTCGGCCGACTTCGACCACGGCGTGGTGGCGGTGATCACATCCGCCTTCGGCGGCGGCCCGGACCGCTTCCGGCCGGACTGCCAGACCACGCCACCGCCCACGTCGATCACCAGCACCCGGTCGAGCATCGGTCGGCCGTGCACCTTCGCCGGTGTCTTCGCCAGCAGCCCGGCCAGCTGTTCCTCCCAGTGCACCGGGATCCACCACTCCCGGCCGCCCTCCTCGAGGATCAACCAGGATCGTTGCAGCAGCCCGCGTTTGGACCGGGCGTATGTCGCCACGGTCGGGGTGGCCGGGCGCCGCTCGGCCCGCAGCCGGCGCAGCACATGCACGATCGTGAGCAGTACCGCGCCGAGCAGCACGATCGTCACGGCGAATATCTCGAACGCCAGGTCGCGCAGCCGGAGCGAGGTCTCGTCGCCGTTGACGAAGATCCGGCTCGGGTCGTCCGGCACGTACCGCACGGTGGCCTTGCCGCCGCCATGGACGTTCGACACCTCGGGCACCCGGACCTGGCTGGTGTGCGCCTCGCCACGCGAATCGGTCCAGCGCAGCTCGACGGTCTTGCCGTCCGCACCGAGGTCGCCGCGGACCACCGTCGCCTCGGCCGTCGCGGTGGCCGCCCGCAGCGGTGCCGCCGCGGACGAGAACCGGGCGGTGAGCAGGATCAGTAACCCGACAGCGATCACCAGCAGCGGCGCGATGCCGATCGCGACGTGCCGGACCGGCCGCCGCCGTAAGAGCCCACCCATGGCCAGGGACTATCCCATCCATTCGGGAATCGGCCATATTTCTATCCACAGGCTTCCCGACCGGGTGACGGTTATCCACAGGCTCCGGCGGGGTGTCCTGGCGTCCCGGCGGCCGGCGGATAGGCTCGTCCTGTCAATCCGGCCGGCGATCATCAACGTGAGAACGGAGCCAACCCGTGGCGACCATCGAGGCTGTCGGAGCCCGCGAGATCCTTGACTCGCGCGGCAACCCCACCGTCGAGGTCGAGGTTGCGCTCGATGACGGCACGCTGGGCCGGGCGGCCGTGCCCAGCGGCGCGTCGACGGGGCAGTTCGAGGCCGTCGAGCTGCGGGACGGCGAGGGCCGGTACGGCGGCAAGGGCGTACAGAAGGCCGTCGCCGCGGTGCTCGACGATATCGGCCCGGAGCTGGTCGGGTACGAGGCCACCGAGCAGCGGATGGTCGACCAGGAGCTGATCGACCTGGACGGCACGTCCGACAAGTCCCGGTTCGGCGCCAACGCCATCCTGGGCGTCTCGCTCGCGGTGGCCCGGGCCGCCGCCGAGTCGGTCGGCCTGCCACTGTTCCGGTACATCGGCGGCCCCGCGGCGCACCTGCTGCCGGTGCCGATGATGAACATCGTGAACGGCGGCGCGCACGCCGACAGCAACGTCGACGTGCAGGAGTTCATGATCGCGCCGATCGGCGCGCCGAGCTTCCGGGACGCGCTGCGGATGGGCACGGAGACGTACCACTCGCTCAAGAGCGTGCTCAAGGGCCGCGGGCTGTCCACCGGGCTCGGCGACGAGGGTGGCTTCGCGCCGAACCTCGACAACAACCGCGAGGCGCTGGATCTGATCATGGAGGCGGTCGAGAAGGCCGGCCTCACCCCGGGCACCGATATCGCGCTCGCCCTGGACGTGGCCGCCACCGAGTTCTACTCGGACGGGGTCTACGTGTTCGAGGGCGCCAAGAAGACCGCCGACGAGATGACCGCCTACTACGAGGGTCTGGTCTCGGCCTACCCGATCGTCTCGATCGAAGACCCGTTGTCCGAGGACGACTGGGAGGGCTGGGCCCGGCTGACCGCGGTGCTCGGCGCCCGGGTGCAGATCGTCGGCGACGACCTGTTCGTGACCAACCCGGAGCGGTTGGCCCGGGGCATCGAGGCGCAGTGCGCCAACGCGCTGCTGGTGAAGGTGAACCAGATCGGCACGCTGTCCGAGACACTGGATGCGGTCACGCTCGCGCACCGGTCCGGGTACCGCTGCATGATGAGCCACCGGTCCGGCGAGACCGAAGACACCACGATCGCGGACCTCGCGGTGGCGGTCGACTGCGGTCAGATCAAGACCGGCGCGCCGGCCCGGTCCGAGCGGGTGGCCAAGTTCAACCAGCTGCTCCGGATCGAGGAGGAGCTGGACGAGGCCGCGCGCTACGCCGGCGCCGGCGCGTTCCCGCGGTTCCTGTCCGAAGGCACCGGCTGATCCGATGGACCTGTCCCGCCGCCGACGCCGGCCCGGCGCGCCCACGCCGCG
This sequence comes from uncultured Actinomycetota bacterium, assembly GCA_963714145.1. Taxonomy (GTDB): domain Bacteria; phylum Actinomycetota; class Actinomycetes; order Mycobacteriales; family CADCTP01; genus JBBWZH01. The sequence continues at coordinate 9,514,836 of OY970235.1, forward strand.
GCCGACCGGCGGGCCGCGGAGCGGTCGCCGGCCGCGCTCGTCGCCCTCGTCCCCCCGGCCGGCCGCAAGCCGGCCGGCCGGGCGGCGGCAGTTCGCCGACCGGCTCGCGCGCTCCGCCGAGGACGACGGGCCACGGCGGATCCCGGGCGGGCTGACCGGCCGCGCGGCGGTGCTGGGGCTGGTGGTCTGCGCGCTGGTGCTCTCGCTCGCGTACCCGCTGAAGGAGTACCTGGCGCAGCGCGGCGAGCTGGCCAGCCTGGAGCAGCAGCGGGTGGCCGCGCAGAAGCGGGTCAGCGACCTGGAGGCGCGCCGCCGCCAACTCGCCGACCCGGCGTACGTGAAGGCGCAGGCCCGCAAGCGGCTGCAGTACGTGCTGCCCGGCGAATCGGTGTACGTCGTGGTCACGCCGTCGCCGGCCGCGCCGGCGGCACCGCCGACCGCCTCGTCGCCGGCGGTCGGCAGCGACGGTTCCTGGTACGACCGGCTCTGGGGCACCGTGCGCACCGCCGACGGCGCCACCCCGCAATGACCATGAACGGCACCGGTCCGGGGCTGCACCCGGGCCGCCCGGCCGGCTCCGGCCTGGGCCAGGCCCGAGGGGGCGACGCCGGGGAAGTCGCTGAGCGGGAGCGGGCGGTGGTCGCCGCGCAGCTGGGGCGGCTGCCGCGGGCGATGCGGGCGGTCGCGCACCAGTGCCCGTGCGGCCTGCCGGACGTGGTGGAGACCGCGCCCCGGCTCGCGGACGGCACGCCGTTCCCGACGCTCTACTACCTGACCTGCCCGCGGGCGAGCGCGGCGATCGGTCGGCTGGAGGCGGCCGGGGTGATGCGGGAGTTGACCGACCGGGTGCGGTCCGAGCCGGCGCTGGCCGCCGGCTACCAGTCCGCACACGCCGCCTACCTGCGCCGGCGGGCCGAGCTCGGCGAGGTGCCGGAGATCGCCGGGATCAGCGCCGGCGGCATGCCGAACCGGGTGAAGTGTCTGCACGTCCTGGTCGCGCACGCGCTCGCCGCTGGCCCGGGGGTGAACCCGCTCGGCGACGAGGCGCTGGCCGCGTTGCCGCCGTGGTGGGCCGCCGGCCCGTGCGTCACCGCAGGTCCGGCCGCGGAAGCGGCCGTGGATCCGGCCGCGGCGGCGGTACTGGCGGCGGCCCGCTCGGACGGCCACCCGGGCAGCACCGCCGGTCCGTCCGGGGCAGCGGCCCGATCGGACGCTGGTCCCGGCGTCACCGCCGAGGCGCCGGCTGCGGAGAACGCGGCGGCCCGCTCGGAGGCACCGTGAGCAGGGTCGCGGCGATCGACTGCGGGACGAACTCGATCCGGCTGCTGGTCGCCGACACCGCCGGCGGCCGGCTGGTAGACGTGCTGCGCCGGCTGGAGATCGTCCGGCTGGGGCAGGGTGTGGACCGGACCGGGCGGCTGGCGCCGGAGGCGATCGAGCGGACCCGGCGGGCGCTGGCCGGGTACGCCGGGCAGATCCGGGAGCTGAGGGCCGACCGGGTCCGGATGGTCGCGACCAGTGCGACCCGGGACGCGGCGAACCGGGACGACTTCCGGACGATGGTGCTCGACACGCTCGGCGCCGAGCCGGAAGTGATCACCGGCCAGGAGGAGGCGGCCCTCTCCTTCGTCGGCGCGGTCCGCGGCCTGGCCAGCGCCGCTGCCGGTGCCGGTGCCGCGGTCGAGGCGCCGTATCTGGTCGCTGACATCGGCGGTGGGTCCACCGAGTTGGTACTCGGATCGGTCGAGGTGGACGCCGCCACCAGCGTGGACGTCGGCTGCGTCCGGCTGACCGAGCGGCACCTGGCCGCCGACCCGCCGACCGCCGTGCAGATCAAGGCCGCCGAGGCGGACGTGCTCGCGGCCATCGAGCAGGCCAGGGCCGCGGTACCGGTGGATCGGGCCCGCACCTTCATCGGCCTGGCCGGCTCGGTCACCACCGTCGCCGCGATCGCCCTCGACCTGCCCGAGTACGACTCGGCCCGGATCCACCACAGCCGCATCCCGGCCGAGCGGGTCCGGGCGGTGGCCGACCGGCTGCTGACGATGACCCGGTCCGAGCGGGCCGCGCTGCCGGTGATGCACCCCGGCCGGGTCGACGTGATCGGCGCCGGCGCGCTCGTCCTGCGGGTGCTCGTCGACGAGCTACACATCGCCGAGGTGGTGGTCAGCGAGCACGACATCCTCGACGGCATCGCCTGGTCGATCAGCTGATCCGCGAGCCAGCGGCCTTCCGCAGTTCGGCCGCAGGCAGCCGGCGGCCGGCCCGCAGCCGGCCAGGCGTCAGGTGGTACCGGGGTCTTCGAGGCCCGGGGGCAGGGTGCCGGTGAGCGACTTCCAGGTGGCGGCGGCGCCGCGGGCGGCGGCGAGCCGGGCTGCCGCGACGGCGACGCCGGAGACCGCGGCCCAGGCCAGCGCCTCGCCCCAGTCGGTGCCGGGCGCGGCCGGGTTGCGCGGCGGGTCGTTGTGCCGGGCCGCCCGCCAGGCGGCGTCCAGCGACTTGCGTACCGCGATGCCGGTCGGCACCGCGAACGCCATCGCCATGATCTTCCAGCCCATCTTGCCAACCGTTCTCGCCACGCCGGCCTCCTCCCGCTCCACAGTGGACTACCCGGCGCCCCGGCCGGCACACACCGACAAGCATGGCGGAGTCACCCCGGTCCGCTCGCGCCGCCCCGCCGCCGGACCCGCTGGCCGTGGGACGGGCCGCGGCAGCCCGGCCGAGAACCGCGGCGGCGATCGTGGTTGAGTGGCGGCCGCATCTGCACCAGCGTGAAGGAGCGACCGTGGGCGAGATGGTCAGTTTTCAGAGCAACGGCGGTACGACCGACGCCTACCTGGCGCTGCCCGAATCGGGCAGCGGTCCGGGAGTGATCGTCGTGCAGGAGTGGTGGGGCCTGGTCGGGCACATCAAGAACGTGGTCGACCGGTTCGCGGCCGCCGGCTTCGTCGCGCTCGCTCCGGACTTCTTCCACGGTGCCAGGACCGACGAGCCGGACGAGGCCATGCGGCTGCTGATGGGCCTGGCCATGGACCAGGCCGCGAAGGACATCGCCGGCGCGGCCCGCTACCTGAACAGCCGGGACGAGCAGATCGGCAAGGTCGGCGCGGTCGGCTTCTGCATGGGTGGCAGCCTGTCGCTGTGGTCCGGCGCGCTGACCGACGAGGTCGTCGTCACGTCCAACTTCTACCCGGCAGTCCCGTGGGAGCGGATGGGCGTCGACTGGAACCGGTACGCCGGCAAGCACGCGATCTTCCACTGCTCCCAGGAGGACGGCACCTCGCAGGCGCCCGGCATCCAGGCGGCGAAGGCCGCGATCGAGGCCGCCGGCGGCGAGGTCACCCTGTACGACTACCCGGGCAGCAAGCACGCGTTCTTCAACGATGAGCGTCCCGAGGTGTACGACGCCGGCAACGCCAGCGACGCCTGGGACCGCACCCTCGCCATCCTGCAGGCCCACCTCGACAGCTGAGACGGTCGGGACCGCCGACCTGATGCCCAACCCGGACGGCACCCCCACCGCGCGGTCGGCCCCGGCCGGGGTGGGAGTGCCGCCGGGTAGCGGCTGGCCGGGGGATCCGGCCGACCTGAGCACGCCGGTGGCGACCCTCCCGGCCGAGGTGGTCGGCCTCGCGGCCGGCGCGGAACGCATGTCCGAATTGGACGCCCGGGTGTCGGTGTGCCGGGCCTGTCCGCGCCTGGTGGCCTGGCGCGAGGAGGTCGCGGTCACCCGGCGCGCGGCGTTCGCGACCGAGACGTACTGGGGCCGGCCGGCCCCGGGCTTCGGGCCGGCCGACGCCCGGATCGCCGTGCTCGGGCTGGCCCCGGCCGCGCACGGTGCCAACCGGACCGGCCGGGTCTTCACCGGCGACCGCAGCGGCGACTGGCTGTACGCCGCGCTGCACCGCGCCGGTCTGGCCAACCAGCCGACCTCGGTGCACGCGGCGGACGGGCTCGAACTGCGGGACACCCGCATCCTCGCCGCGGTCCGGTGCGCCCCACCGGCGAACAAGCCGACCCCGGACGAGCGGGACACCTGCCGGCCCTGGCTGGTCCGCGAGTTGGCGCTGCTGGCCGGGACGCTGCGGGTGGTCGTGGTGCTCGGCGCGTTCGGCTGGCAGGCGCTCTGGCCGGCGCTGGCCGCGGCCGGGCTGGGGCCGCCGCCGGCGCGCCGGCCGCTCTTCGGGCACGGCGCCGAGGTCACGCTGCCCGGCGGGCTGACCGTGCTCGGGTCGTACCACGTCAGCCAGCAGAACACGTTCACCGGCAAGCTGACCGAGCCGATGCTGGACGCCGTCTTCGCCCGTGCCCGCGAGTCCGCCGGCCTGACCTGATGGCAAGTCGGCCCGGTTGACCAGCCGGCCGAGCTGGGGCGCCGGCCCGGTTGGCCGGCGGGCCGTCGGACCGGTGAGTTGGCCGAACTGGCTTGACGGCGGCCGCCTCGGCAGGGTGGTCTGAGCCGGTGGACCGGATGCGGGCGTCCCGCGCGCTGGCCGCCGCACTGGTGGCCGTCGCCGCGCTGGTGCTGGTCGCGGTGGCCGCCCGCAGTGGCCGTACCGAGACGCTGACGCCGATCACGACCGCGTCCAGCCGCCCGGCGCCGACAGCCACCCCGACCGGGGCACTGCGGCCCACCACGCCGCCGAAGGCGCTGGACGAACCGGCCGACAGCTCGATCATCAGCGGCGTCATCGTGTTCGCGCTCGGCCTGGCGCTGGTGCTCGGGATGCTGGCGGTGCTGCTGCGCCGCGGCCGCCGCGGCCGGCCCTGGGGCGGGGGTGGGGCGGTGGTGGAGCATCGGGGGCCCGAGCAGGCCGCCGCCCACCAGTCGTCCGTCCTGGTGGCGGAGGCGCTGGCCAATGCGGTCGAGGCCGGCCTGCGGGTGGTGGCCGAGGGCGAGTCAAGGGACGCCGTGATCACCTGCTGGGTGCTGCTGGAACGCGCCGCTGCCGAGGCCGGCACCGCCCGCCGCCCAGCCGAGACGTCCGCCGAGCTGGCTACCCGGGTGCTGGCGCAGCACCAGGTCAGCGCCGCCCCGCTGCGCCGGCTCGGCGACCTCTACCGGACGGCCCGCTACTCGACCCACCCGCTCGGCGAGGACGCCCGCGACGAGGCCCGGTCGGCGCTGGTCCAGGTCCGCCGCGAACTCGCCGGCCGGCCCGCGCCGGAGTTGGCATGATCTACCGGGACGCCCGGACCTCCGGCGACGCCCGGACCCCCGGCGGTGCCCGAACCTCCCGCGGCGCCCGGCTGCGGCGGGAGGTGACGCTGATCGGGTTGCTCGGCGGGGGGTTAGGGGTGCTGGCCTACCTGGTGCTCCAGTTGGCCTCGTACCGGGGGCGGGTGTGGTTCTGCGTGGCGGTCGCGGTGGCGGTGGTCACGACCTGGCGGCTGCTGATGGCGGCGGCCCCGCCGGTGCCGCTGTCCGGGCCGGTGAGCGCGGAGCCGGAGCCGTCCGGCGGTGGGCTTGACGGGCTGTCCGCCCTCGCGCACCGGCTGTCCTGGGGTAGCGTCGACCTCGACCGGTACGAGGCGCGGGTCCGTCCCCAGCTCGCCCGGCTCGCCGAGGAGCGGCTGCGGCAGCGGCACGGCGTCGACGTCGTGAGCCAGCCCGACGTGGCCCGACGCATGGTGGGAGAGCCGTTGTGGCAGCTGATGACCGGCCCGCCGAGCCCCACGCCACCCACCCTGAACCGGTTGGGCGAACTGCTGACCGCGATCGAGCGGATTTGAGTCTCCAGCCAGGGCCCGGCCCAGCCGCCCCGTCGGCGCCCGACGCGGCCGGGCCCGACCCGGACCAGGCCGGGCCGGACCTGCGGCCGCTGCCGATGCCCGAGGTCTGGGTGATCTGCGATGCGGTGCTGGACCGGGTGGAGCGCGCCGTGGTCGGCAAGCGCGAGGCGCTGACCATGCTGCTGGCCGGGCTGCTGGCCGGCGGGCACGTGCTGGTGGAGGACTTCCCCGGGCTCGGCAAGACGCTGGCCGCCCGCTCGTTCGCGCAGACCATGGGGCTGCCGTTCCGCCGCCTGCAGTTCACCCCGGACCTGCTGCCGTCCGACGTGACCGGCTCGTTCGTGTACGACCAGCGGCAGTCCGAGTTCGTGTTCCGGGCCGGGCCGCTGTTCACCGGGGTGCTGCTGGCCGACGAGATCAACCGGACCCCGCCGAAGACCCAGGCGGCGCTGCTGGAGGCGATGCAGGAGCGGCAGGTCACGGTGGAGGGCCGTACGTTCGAGCTGCCGGCGCCGTTCCACGTGATCGCCACCGCGAACCCGATCGAGTACGAGGGCACCTACCCGCTGCCCGAGGCGCAGCTGGACCGGTTCCTGCTCCGGATCTCGTTCGGCTACCCGGGCCGGATGCACGAGCTGGACGTGCTGCGCCGCCGGCTGGCCCGGCACCGCGAGGAGATCACCCTGGATCCGGTGCTGCGGCCCGGTCACCTGCTGCGGATGCAGCGCTCGGTGGAGGAGCTGGTCGGGGTCGAGGAGACGGTCACCGGCTACTGCGTCGACCTGGCCTCGGCAACCCGCCAGCACCCGCAGGTACTGGTCGGTGCCTCGCCTCGGGGCGCGCTGGCGCTGCTGCTCACCGCCCGGGCGCACGCGGTCGTGCGCGGCCGCGACTTCGTCATCCCGGAGGACGTGAAGGCGGTCGCGGTGGCCGCGCTGGCGCACCGGATCACGCTGCGGCCGGAGATGTGGCTGCGCCGGGTCGCCCCGTCCGACGTGATCCGCGCGGTGCTCGGCAGCGTGCCGACGCCACCGACCGTCCGCCCCGGCGGCGGCCGCCCCGGCCCGGCCAGCGGCCGCACCGCCGGCGGCCCGCCCGGTGCGCCCCCGAGCGGCGGCTGGTCCGGCCCATCGCAACCCGGGCACCCGGGCGGCCCGAACCCCGGCCCGGCCCAGGCCGGCCCTCCACCGGCCGCTGGCCCCCCGATCTACGGTGGCCCGGCCGCCGGCCCGCATGGCGGCCCCAGTCCACACGGCACCGCCCCCGACACCGGACGCTGACCGTGCCCAACCGGGGAGCCGGCCGAACCGGCCCGGTCCGGCCGGCACACGACCCGGAGCCGACCCGTCCGGCCGCCGCCGCCCCGGCCGCCGCCGCCCCGGCCGCCGCCGCCCCGGCCGGGTGGGCCGCCAGGGCGGTGCGCCGGTGAGTGAGAGCGGCCCCGCGCGGGCGGGCTGGCGGCCGACCGGGGCGCTGGCGCGGGCGGTGGCGGCCACCGCGGGGCTGCTGCTGGCGGCGGTGCTGCTGCGCCGCGAGGACCTCGTGCTGCTGGCGACGCCGATCGCGGTCGGCGCGGTGCTCGGCCTGGTCGGCCGGCCGCGGCGGCCCCCGCAACTGCGGCTGACCGTGCCGCGGGCGGCGATCCTGGAAGGCGCCCAGCTCGTCCCGACCGTGACGGTGCTGGCGGACGAGCCGCCGGACCTGGTCACCGTCGAGCTGGCGGTGCCGCGCTGGCTGGTCGCGGACGGGGCGCCGCTGGCCCGGGCCGTCGCGGTCGGCGCGGGCGAGCCGCTGGTGGTGCCGTTCCCGCTCCGGTCCCAGCGCTGGGGCCGGCGGATGGTCGGGCCGGCGGCGCTGACCGGCTCGGCGGCGTACGGGCTGCTCCGCTGCGGTCCCTACCTGAGCGTGCCGGGCCTGGTCACGGTCTGGCCGCTGCGGGCCGGTTTCGACGCGGTGGACACGGTGCCCCGGGCGGAAGGGCTGGTCGGCCCGCACCAGTCCCGGCGGGCCGGGGCGGGCAGTGACATCGCCGGGGTGCGCCCGTTCGCCCCCGGCGACCGGCTGCGCCGGATCAACTGGCGGGTCAGCCAGCGCGCCGACCGGCTGCACGTCACGTCCACCTACTCCGACCGGGACGCCGAGGTGCTGCTCTGCCTGGACAGCCGGCACGACATCGGCGATCCGCCGGCCAGCAGCCTGGACACGGCGGTCCGGGCGGCGGCCGCGATCGCGGAGCACTACCTGCGGCACGGCGACCGGGTCGGCCTGATCGACCTGGGCCGGGTGACCGCCCGCCGGGTGGTCGCCGGCAACGGCCGGGCGCACCTGGTCAAGCTGCTCGACGTGCTGCTGGACGCCCGTGGGCTGGGCCGGCAGGAGGTGCCGGACCGGTCCGGCGGGCGGCTGGTGCTGGCCGAGCTGCCCCGGCTGGCGCCGCGCCGGGCCCTGCTGATCGCGCTCACCCCGCTGGCCGGCGAGGCGATCTTCGAGGCGCTCGGCCTGCTCGGCCGCACCGGTTCGGCGCTGGTCGTGGTCGACACCCTGCCCGCCGACGTGCGGCCGGAGCTGCCCAGCGAGTGGAGCGCGCTGGCCTGGCGGCTCTGGCGGCTGGAACGCGAGGCCGACATCGGCCGGCTGGGCGCGGCGGGTGTCCCGGTGGTGCCGTGGCTCGGCGCCGGCAGCCTGGACGCGGTGCTCCACGACGTCAGCCAGACCGCCCGCGCCCCCCGGCTGGTCCGGTGAGCGCCGGGCCGGCCCGGCGGCCGGGACCGCGTCGGGGGTGGGCGAAGTGAGGCAGTGGCGGCCGCGGCTGGCGGCGCGGTCGGTGCGCCGTCGGGTGCGCCGGTCGGTTGACGGGCTGGCCGGGTTGCCGGCCGGACAGGTGGCGCTGCGCGGGGCGGTGGCCGGCACCGGCGGGCTGGCGCTGCTGCTGGCGGCGGCCGGGCAGTTGCTCGGCGCCGGGCTGGTCGCGCTGCTGGGGCTGCCGGCGCTGCTGTCCGCGGTGCTGCGGCCGGACGGCGGTGGCCCGGCCGTCGTGCTGGGCGCGGCGGCCACCGCGTGGGCGATGCGGTACGGGGTGGCGGCACCGCCGCTCGGCGCCACGCTGGCCCTGGCCGCGCTGCTCTACCTGCACCACCTGACCGCGGCGCTGGGCGCGGCGATGCCGGTCGACGCCTCGATCGACCCGCAGTTGCTGCTCCGCTGGGGCGCGCACGCGGCCGGCGTGCTCGCGCTGACCGGGCTGGCCGCCACCGGGTTGCGGCTGGGCGGCGAGCCGGCGGCGTCCCCGGTGCTGGAGGTGGCCGGCCTGGTCGGGGCGGTCGCGCTGGCCGGCCTGCTGGTCACCCTGGCCCGCACCCCGCGCCGCCCCGGTCCGCAACTGCCCGCGGACCAGCAGTCCGCCGGCCAGCCGCCGCGCCAGTAGCGGAACCCGTGCGCAGTAGGCTCACCGCATGGCCGACAAGCCGCACATTCTCATCGTCGGTGGCGGGTACGTCGGGATGTACACCGCGCTGCGGTTACAGAAGCGGCTGCGGCGCGGCGAGGCCACGGTGACCGTGGTCGACGCGCACAACGTGATGACGTACCAGCCGTTCCTGCCGGAGGCGGCGGCCGGCTCGCTGGAGCCACGGCACGTGGTGGTCCCGCTGCGGCGGGTGCTGCGCCGGTGCCGGGTGGTGACCGGCACGGTGACCGGCATCACGCACGCCCGCAAGGTGGCCACCGTCCAGCCGCTGGCGGGTGAGCCGTTCGAGCTGGCCTACGACCAGATCGTGGTCGCGCCCGGCTCGATCGCGCGCACCCTGCCGATCCCCGGGCTGGCCGAGGTCGCCATCGGGTTCAAGACCATCGGCGAGGCCATCTACCTGCGTAACCACGTACTGTCCAGATTGGACGTGGCGGCCTCGGTGACCGACCCGGCCCGGCGCGCCAGGGCGCTCACGTTCGTCTTCATCGGCGGCGGGTACGCCGGCATCGAGGCGTTCGCCGAGCTGGAGGACATGGCCCGGTACGCCACCCGCTACTACGACGACATCAACGCGCAGGACATGCGCTGGGTGCTGATCGAGGCGGCCGGCCGGATCCTGCCCGAGGTGAGCGTGCCGATGGCCGAGTACACGGTCCGCCAGTTGCTGCGCCGCAAGATGGACGTCCGGCTGCACACCCGGGTCACCTCGGTGGTCGGCGGGCACGTGGTCCTCGACGACGGCACCGAGCTGGACGCGGACACCGTGGTCTGGACCGCCGGGGTGAAGCCGAACCCGCTGCTGGCCCGCACCGACCTGCCGCTGGACGGCAAGGGCCGGCTGGTCTGTACGGCCGAGCTGCGGGTGCGCGACGTGGACGGGGTCTGGAGCGCCGGCGACTGCGCCGCCGTCCCGGACCTCTCCACGAAGGACCCGGACGCGCTGACCGGCCCGTCCGCGCAGCACGCCGTCCGGCAGGCCAAGCGGCTGGCCGGCAACATCGTCGCCAGCCTGCGCCGGCAGCAGCTGCGGCCGTACAAGCACTCGTACGCCGGTTCGGTGGCGAGCCTCGGCCTGCACAAGGGGGTGGCGGAGGTGTACGGGGTGAAGCTGCGCGGGTGGCCAGCCTGGTTCATGCACCGGTCCTACCACCTGAGCCGGGTGCCGACGCTGAACCGCAAGGTGCGGGTCATCCTGGACTGGTCCTTAGCCCTGTTCTTCCGCCGGGACGTCGTCTCGCTCGGCCAGCTGCAGCAGCCGCGCCGGGAGTTCGAGCTGGCGGCCCAGCCACCGGCGGCCCAGCCACCGGCGGCCCAGCCACCGGCGGCCCAGCCACCGGCGGCCCAGCCACCGGCGGCCCAGCCACCGGAAGCCCAGCCGCCGGAACAGGCGATCCGGGCCGAGCCGGCCGGCGGCCAGCCCGATCAGACGGTGTCCACCGCCGGCTGAGCCTGCAGCCCGGCCAGCACGGTCGGGTCCTGCGCCTGCATCCAGCGGATCAGGTCCCGGAACGGGACGCAGTAGGTGTCCGGCTGGTGGCAGGTCTGCTCGACGAAGGTGGCCAGCGCCATCGTGTAGGCGTTGCCGTTCCAGCTGTTGAAGTGGTTGCCGAGCAGCAGCGGCGCCCGGTTGCCGTCGTAGGTGGCCCGGTACATCGCCCGGTACGTCTGGAGAACCTGCTTCGAATCCGCAACGGGGTCGCGTGTGGACGGTGGGTTGCCGGTTTGCTTCACCCAGAAGTTGTAGTCCATCGAGACGACACCGGAGCGGGTGCCGGCCAGCGGCACGTACGCCAGCGGCATCTCCCAGATGCCGGTGCCGTTCCGCCGCGGCCAGGCGACGCCGTTGGCGACCTCGCTGGCGTCGTAGTGGAAACCGTGCGCGCGCAGCGCCGGCATCAGCTGCGCCGGTTTGCCTTCCAGGCAGGGCGTCCGGGCGCCGACGATCGACTTGGCCGGGACGTCCAGCGCCGGCGCGTCCGGCAGCTGGTTGATCGTGCGGTAGTCGCGGACGAACGTGAAGAACTGGTCCAGCTCACTGTTCCAGTCCCGGCTGGACCAGTCGTTCGCGCCGGGCCGGTCGCCGGCGCAGAAGTGGCCGTTGAAGTGGGTGCCGATCTCGAATCCCTTGGACCAGGCCAGGTTCAGGTCGCCGACCAACTGCCGTACCTCGGCCGCGTCGAACCAGTATCCGAGCGAGCTGCGGCCGGCCCGGTGGCCCGGTCCGTGGTACGCGCTCCGGTGCGCGCCGTCGACCAGATACACCCCGGACAGGAAGCCGGTGAACCGCGCTCCGGAGGCGTCCGCGACGGACCGCCAGTACTTCCACCGGTCGTGCGAACCGACGCCGTCGAAGGAAACCACCACGAACTGCGGCGGGCGCTGGCCCGCGGCCAGCTTCTTCGGGGTGAAGAACGAGTCGGGATCCACCAGCGGCACCGGGCGTCCATGACCACCCGGAGCGGCTCCGTCACGACCTGTTCCGCCGGACGCACCGGTCTGCTGGTCCGTATGGCTGAGCAAGGTGAACACGAGTGTTGCCGCCAGCGCCGCACCGATCACGACTCTCTGCCTCATCGTGGCCTCTCCGTCACCCTGGGCGTACTGGGACCGTAACAACGGGCGAATCGCCGCACACCCGGGATCGGCTGCTCGGGCGGGTATTACGACGCCACAGATCGCCGCTCGGTTGACGGCGGGAGTCTCGATTGGACCGAATCCCGGACGCGCGTGTCCGCCCCCAGCTAGCCTCGATAGCTGCCCCCGTAGCCCAATCGGTAGAGGCAGGCCCCTTAAAAGGGCCGCAGTGTCGGTTCGAACCCGACCGGGGGCACGGTTGGGTTGGGTTCACCTGCTTCGCCGGTGGACCCAACCGTCATCCTGGCCCGGGGGGCCGAGCCCCCTGGAACCCCGCGGTGCGGTCGGTTCCGGTTTTGTCGTGGTGCGGTTCCGGTGGGCACCGGATCGGTGGGCCCGACCGTCATCCTGGCCCGGGGGGCCGAGGCCCCGGAACCCCGGCGGTGCGGCATCGGCTGACCTGCAACCGTCCGATGTGGACGGGGGGAGGGTCAGCCTACGGTGGCGGTGGGGCGGTCCAGGTCGTGCAGCTTGGTGCGGACCTGGTCGGCGTCGGGGTGGTCCAGTTCGGTCAGGATGGCCAGCGCGCGCTGCCAGGCGTCGCGGGCGGCGGCGGGTTCGCCGGCGGCCCGCTGGGTGTCGCCGAGCCGGGTCAGCGTGCCGGCCTCCAGGTACCGGTCGCCGAACTCGCGGAACAGGCTGAGCGCGCGCTGGTAGCAGCTGATCGCCTGCGCGTAGTGCCGGAGGTGGTGGTGCGCGTAGCCCATGCTGTCCTGGGTCTCCGCCTGGCTGGCCCGGTCGCCGATCCACTGCTGCAGCAGCAGCGCCCGGGCGCACTGGGTCAGCGCCTGCTGGTAGTCACCGAGCCGGACGTGGTACCAGCCGGTCGCGTTCAGCGCGGTGGCCTGGCCGGTGTGGTGGCCGGCGAGCCGGTACAGCTCGTGCGCGCGGTAGGCGTGCCGCAGCGCGTCGGCCGGCCGGTCCTGGTTGTCGGCGAGCATCGCCAGGTAGTGCTGGCTGTGTGCCTCGCCGGTGTGGTCGCCATCGGCGGCGGAGAGCTCCAGCGCCTGCTGCAGGTGACTCTGTGCGTCGCCGAGCTGCCCGAGTCGCATGTGGACACCGGCCAGCGAGCGGTGCGCGGCGGCCTGCGCGGTGCGGTCGGCCAGCCGGGTGGCCGCGGTCATCGCGGCCTGCTGGCTGGCCGCGATGTCGTCCCAGCGGCCCGCGGCGTTCAGGTAGTTCACCAGGCACCGGGACAGCTGCCAGGTGTGGTGGTCGAAGCCGGCGGCCAGCGCCTGCTCGACGGCGGCCAGCAGTACCGGCCGGTTGGCGCTGAACCAGGCCAGCGCCGCGGCCCGGTCGGGCAGTGACTCGACCACCACGCCGTCGGCCCGGTCGGCCAGCCGGACCTGGTCGCGGTGCGGGTGCAGCAGCAGCGCGGCCGCGTCCGCGGTGTGCAGGTAGTGATCCAGCGCCCGGTGCACGGCCGCGCGCCGGGCCGCCTCGTCGTCGGTGCCGCGGGCCTGCTCGGCGGCGTACGCGCGGAGCAGGTCGTGCCCGGCGTACCGGCCCGGGGCCGGTTCGCCGAGCAGGTGCGCCCGGGTCAGCTCGGTGAGCAGCCGGCGGGTCTCGGCCACCGGCAGGCCGGCCAGGCTGGCCGCGGCGGCGGTGCCGATGTCCGGCCCGGGCTGCAGGCCGAGCAGCCGGAACAGCCGGGCGGCCGGGTCCGAGAGCGTGCGGTACGACCAGGACAGCACCGAGCGCAGGTCCACGGTGGCGTCGCCGCCGTCGAACGCGTCCAGCGTGTCGGCCGTCCCGGTGGCCGCGGACAGCTCGCTGGCCAGCGCGGTCAGCGGGAAGCCGGGCCGGGTGGCGGCGCGGGCGGCGACGATCGCCAGCGCCAGCGGCACCCGGGCGCACCGCGCGATGATCTCGGCGGCGGCCTGCGGCTCGGCGCTGACCCGGTTCGGGCCGAGCCGGTGGCTGAGCAGGTCGCGGGACTCGGCGACGGTCAGCGGGTCGAGGGTGAGCGGGCGGGCGCCGGCGGTGGCCACCAGCGGGGTGAGCTGGCTGCGGCTGGTCACCAGCACCGCGGAGCCGGCCGAGCTGGGCAGCAGCGGCCGCAGCTGGTCGGCGTCCCGGGCGTTGTCCAGCACGACCAGCACCCGCTTGCCGGCGAGCAGGCTGCGGTACAGCGCGGTCTGCGAGTCCAGCCCGGTCGGCGCCCGGTCGGCCGGCACGCCCAGCGCGGCCAGGAACCCGCGGATCGCCTCGGCCGGCTCCATCGGCGCGCCGACCTGGTCGAAGCCGCGCAGGTTGACGTACAGCTGGCCGTCCGGGAAGCGGTCGGCGACCTGGTGCGCCCAGTGCACGGCCAGCGCCGTCTTGCCGATCCCGGCGGTGCCGGCCAGCACCACCACCGGCCCGCTGGTCGCCGCCGCCGGGCCGGGCTGGTCGGCGGGCAGCAGCGCGTCCAGCCCGGCCAGTTCGGACTGCCGGCCGGCGAAGCCGGGCACCGCCGGCGGTAGCTGCCGCGGCGCGGTGACCCGGTGCAGCGCCGGCGGCCCGGACTCGCCCGTCCCGCCCGCCCGGGTCGGCCCGGTCCCGTCCGCCTGGCCGGCCGCCCCGCCCGGGCTGCCGGCCGAGCCGGCCGGGTCGGCCGGCAGCGGCAGGGCCGGGGCCAGCGCCGCGTCCTGGCGCAGGATGGCCGCCTCCAGGTCGCGCAGCGACTGCCCGGGGTCGATGCCCAGGTCGTGCGCCAGCGCCCGGCGCAGCCGGTGGTAGGCGGCCAGCGCGTCGGCCTGCCGGCCGGCCCGGTACAGCGCCAGCATCAGCTGCCGGTGCAGCGGCTCGTCGAACGGGTGGTCCAGGGTCAGCTGTTCCAGTTCGGGCAGCACTGCGGCGTGCTCGCCGAGGGCCAGCCGGGCCTCGACCAGTGCCTGCTGCGCGGACAGCCGCAGCTGGCTCAGCCGCTGTGCCTGCTCGTCCAGCCAGGCCAGGCCGCTGACGTCGACCAGCGGGTGGCCGCGCCACAGCGCCAGCGCGGCGCGCAGGTAGCTGACCCGCTCGGCCGGCTCGGTGGACCGGCTGCCGGCCCGGATCAGCCGCTCGGCCACCTCCACGTCGGTGCCGTCCGGGCCCAGGTCGAGCAGGTAGCCGGGCGGCTGGGTGCGGATCGTGGCCTTGCCGCCGAGCACCTGGCGCAGGTGCGAGACGTGGCTCTGCAGCGTGTTCACCGCGGTCGGCGGCGCGGCGTCCCCCCAGACCGCGTCGACCAGCCGGTTGGTGCTCGCGATCTCACCCCGGTGCAGCGCCAGCACCGCCAGCACGGCTTTGCGGCGCAGCCCGCTGACCGGCCGCGGCACGCCGTCCGCGGTGACGTCGACCGGGCCAAGCAGCCTGACCTGCATGCAGCGTTCCTCCCGACAGGCACACCGACTGGCGGACACCGTCCGGTGCCGGATCAGTCCACATGCTCTAGACAAATAGGAGGGTCGCGCCAGTCGGCCTCGTGCCGAGGGTAGCCACACGCTGCCCGAACGGGATGGATCGCTGCCCCGGCGGGCGGGCGGGTGGCCGGAAACACGCCGGCGGCGGCCCAGGTGGGGCCGCCGCCGGCGCCGGGCGGGCTCAGTCCGCGAACGACTTGCCGGTCTCCAGCAGGGTCTTGAGGTCGCTGAGCACCCAGGCGTGCCCGCCGCCGGCACCCTGCGACGCCCACTGGCCGCTGAGCACGGCGGCCAGCCGCGGTGCGCCGTCCAGCTCGTGGGTGAGGGTCAGCGAGCAGACGCCGCCCGGCAGCTCGGCGATCTCGTGGGTGATCCGGGTGGCCGGCTCGGCCGCCATCTCGGGGTCCATCAGCATCCGGAACGTGCTGATCAGCTTGTGCGGCGGATCGGCCTCGACCACCTCGCCAGAGATGATCACCTCCGGCAGGACGTTCCCGCCGGCCGCCGCGGCGGCGCGGAACGGCTCGGTGGGGGTGACCGTGTACGCGCCGCCGGGGCGCAGGTCGTAGCTGACGAAGCCGGTGTAGCCGTACCGCTCGGTCCACTCCGGCTTGGTGATCGCGTCCCAGATGGCCTGCGCGGATGCCTTGATGTAGACGCGGTAGACCTGGGTGGTGGTCATGGTCTGGGTTGTCATGCGTCGCTCTCCAGTTCTGCTTTGAGGTCGGCCAGGGCGGTGACCTGGCGTTCGGTGTACTTGTCGATCCACCGGTCGTGGATCAGCCGGATCGGCACCGGGTTGAGGTAGTGCAACTTCTCCCGGCCGGATTTCCGGGTGACGACGAGCCCGGCCTCTTCCAGCACGCGCAGGTGCTTCATCACGCCGAACCTGGTCATCGCCGCCCCGGACGCCAGCACCGCGGCCTCCAGTTCGGTGAGCGTGCGGCCGTCACGCTCGAAGAGCCGGTCGAGCAGCAGCCGGCGGGTCGGGTCGGCGAGCGCCTTGAACACGTGGTCGTCGTCGTGCACGCTGGCGAAATTACGTGACCTAATGGTCACGTGTCAACGCGTGTCTCAGGGATGAATCGGGGATCTGCCGGAGGTGGCCCGGGGCGCTGGCGCCGTAGGGTCGGCCCGTGCCGCTGATCGAGACTCAGTCGCTGACCAAGCGCTACCCGCCGGGTCACCGCGCTGGACGGGCTGACCGTCGACGTGGAGCCCGGCATCATCGGCCTGGTCGGCGCCAACGGCGCCGGCAAGTCCACCCTGATCAAGATCATGCTCGGGCTGCTCGACCGCCGACGCGGGTGACCGTGCGGGTGCTCGGACATCGACCCGGCCACCGACGGCGAGGCGGTCCGGGCCCGGGTCGGCTACATGCCCGAGCACGACTGCCTGCCGCCGGACATGATCGCCGCCGAGTTCGTCACCCACATGGGCCGGATGAGCGGGCTGCCGCAAGACCGCCGCCCGGGAGCGGGCCTCCGAGGCGCTGCGCCACGTCGGCCTCTACGAGGAGCGGTACCGGCAGATCGGCGGCTACTCCACCGGCATGAAGCAGCGGGTCAAGCTGGCCCAGGCGCTGGTGCACGACCCCGACCTGCTGCTGCTCGACGAGCCGACCAACGGGCTCGACCCGGCCGGCCGGGACGCGATGCTGGCGCTGATCCACCGGATCGGCACCGAGTTCGGCATCTCGGTGGTGGTCTGCTCGCACCTGCTCGGCGAGGTCGAGCGGATCTGCGACTCGCTGATCGCCATCGACGGCGGCCGGCTGCTGCGGGCCGACCGGATCTCCGCGATGACCACGGCGCCGCGACGTGCTGGTGGTCGAGGTGGACGAGGGCACCGACGAGCTGGCCGGCCGCGCTGCACGGGCTCGGGCCTGCCGGTCGACGCGGGACGGCCGGACGCTGCTGGTGCCGCTGGCCGACGACGAGCACGTACGACCAGATCCTGGGCGCGGTCGCCGACCTGGACCTGCCGCTGCACCGCCTGGACCAGCGCCGGCACCGGGTCGCCGAACTGTTCGCCGACCGCACGGAGGCCGCCGATGCCGGCCGCTGCGAGGTGGCCACGCCGCCGAGCGGTGTCATCCACGACATCGGCTACCAGCGCTACACCGGCCCGCGGCTGGGCCGCGGCTACGCGGTGCTGGTCGCTGTTCGTGCACGGCCTGCGGACCGCGTTCGGGCTGGGCCGCAGCGCCAAGGCGAAGATCTTCCCGTGGCATCGTGGTCGTGCATGGGCGTCGCGATCGCGGTGGTGGCGGTCGCGATCCGCGCCCAGACCGGCGAGGTCGAGGTGAACTACCTGCAGTTCGTCGACACCATGAGCGTGCCGCTGCATGCTGTTCCTCGCGGTGGTCGCGCCCGAGCTGGTCTCCCGGGACCTGCGCTCCCGGGTGCTGCCGCTGTACTTCTCCCGGCCGCTGCGCCGCGTCCGACTACGCGCTGGCCAAGCTGGCCGCGCTGGTCACGCGCGGTGTTCCTGCTGCTGGCCGGGCCGCAGCTGCTGATGTTCCTCGGCGGGCTGTTCACGCAGACCGGCGGGGCGCACGGGGCCTGGCACGAGATCACCGACTTCCTCGGCGGGCTCGGCTACGCGGCGCTCACCGCGATCGTCTGCGGCGCGTTCGCACTGCTGCTGGCCTCGCTCACCTGCGCGCCGGGCGGTCGCCGCGGTGGTGATCGCAGTCGGCTTCCTGATGACCACGCCGGTCGTCGGCGTGCTGATGTCGCTGGGCGGCACGACCGCGCGGCAACTCGCCTCGCTGGCCAGCCCGGTCTCCCTGGTCAGCGGCCTGGAAGCCTGGATCTACCGCACCGACGTGCAGGACATCGGCGGTTTCGGCCCGGTCTACCTGCTCGTCGCGGTGGCCCTGGTCGCGGTCAGCACGGCCGTCCTGCTGCTCCGCTACCGGAAGGTGGCGCCGATGACCCGACTGACGCCCGCACCGCGCCGACGACCGCGAACACGGTCGAGCTGCGCGGCGTCTCCCGCTGGTACGGCAACGTGGTCGCGGTCAACGACGTCACGATGACGCTGCGGCCCGGGCGTGACCGGCCTGCTCGGCCCGAACGGCGCCGGCAAGACCACGCTGCTGCACATGATGGCCGGCTTCCTCGCCGCCGTCGCGGGGCGAGGTGACCGTCGGCCGGCCAGCCGGCCTGGCGCAACCCGGACGATCTACCGGACGCTCGGCCTGGTCAGCCGAGCGGGAGGCGGTGCACGGGTTCCTCACCGCCTGGCGAGTTCGTGCTGGCCAGCGCGCAAGCTGCACAAGCTGCCCGACCCGGCGGCGGCGGCCCGGCGGGCGCTGGACCTGGTCGAGATGACCGACGCCGCAGGACCGCCGGATCGAGCACGTACTCCAAGGGCATGCGCCAGCGCACCCGGGTGGCCGCCGCGCTGGTGCACGACCCGGCGGTGCTGCTGCTGGACGAGCCGTTCAACGGCATGGACCCGCGGCAGCGGATGCACATGATGGACGCTGCTGCACCGGCATGGGCGACGCAGGGCCGCGACCGTGCTGTTCAGCTCGCACATCCTGGAGGAGGTCGAGCAGGTCTCCGGCACCGTGCAGGTGATCGTGGCCGGCCGGCTGGCCGCGTCCGGCGACTTCCGCACGCATCCGCCGGCTGATGACGCACCGGCCGCACGTGTTCGCGATCCGCTCGCGCGACGACCGGCGGCTCGCGGTGGCGCTGATGGCCGAGCCGTCGGTGGCCGGCGTGGACGTGGGGCCGGCCGGGCTGACCGTGCGGGCCGGCGACTACGGCACGTTCACCCGGGCGCTGCCGCGGATCGCGCTGCGGCGAGGGGATCCGGGTGCGCCAGGCTGATCGCCGTCCGACGAGTCGCTGGAGAGCGTCTTCTCCTACCTGGTCGTCGGCCTGAGCGCGTGCAGCCGAACGTCGACGTGAACGGGACGGTCGCCGCGATCACCGCCCGGGCGCTGTTCGGCCGGCGCCGGTTCCTGCTGCTGCTGCCGCTGCCGGTGCTGCTGGTCGGGCTGGCCGCGCTGGCGCACGCCGCGCAGCCGGACCCGACCGACTGGGGCGGCCCGGTGCTGGTCGGCCTCGGCTTCGCCGTGGTGCTGCCGATGATCGCGCTGATCGTCGGCACCGGCGTGCTCGGCTCCGAGATCGACGACGGCACGATCGTGCACATCCTGGCCAAGCCGCTGCCCCGGCGCGAGATCGTCCTGGCCAAGCTGGTGGTGGCGGCCGGGATCACCGCGGCGGTCAGCGCCGTGCCGATGTACCTGACCGGCCTGATCGTCGCCGGCGGCCGGCTCGGCCTGGGGCTGGCGCTGGCCAGCGTGCTCGGCTCGGTCGCCTACAGCGCGCTGTTCCTGACCGCTCAGCCTGCTCACCCGCCGCCCGGTGCTGATCGGCCTGCTCTACGTGCTGATCTGGGAGGGCCTGCTGGGCAACCTGCTGGCCGGCACCCGGCTGCTGTCCATCCAGCAGTACACGCTGACGATCGCGGCGAAGGCCGGCGACACCACGCTGCTGCCGGACAAGGTCTCGCTGCCGGTCGCGCTGGTGATGACCGCGGTGTTCCTGATCGGCGGCACGGTGCTCGCGATCGAGCGGCTGCGGTCGTTCCGGCTCACCGGGGAGACAGCCTGACCGCGGCCGCGGTTCCCGGCGCGGCGGCCCGGGGAACCGCGCTGGGGGTATCCGCAAACCGGTTCCGGGGGCTAGCCCCATCGGATGATCATGGCTGGCGCGCTACTGTCGACCCGATGACCGATTCATCCCCACCGCTGCCGGCCGACGGCCCGCAGCCGGCCAGGCAGCCGGAACTGCTGCGTATCGGCAACGCCGAGCGGGAGCAGGTGGTCCAGCGCGTGCACGACGCGTTCGCCGAGGGCCGGCTGGACGCCGAGGAACTGCAACAGCGGCTGGACGCGGTCTACCGGGCCAAGACGGTGGCCGACCTGACCCCGCTGGTCCTCGACCTGCCGGCCAGATCCAGTCCCGGCGCCCGGCCGGAGCCGCGGCCGGTCCGGCCGCCGCGGCCGACGCTGCCGCGGCCGGTCGTGCAGCACCGCATCCCGACCGCGCTGCGGGTGCTGTGGATCATCTGGCTGACCGCGGTGGCCGTGAACGTGGCGGTCTGGCTGGTCGTGTGCATCACGACCGGCGACCTGATCTACGGCTGGCCGCTCTGGGTGGCGATGCCGGCCGGCACCGCGCTGCTGGTGCTGAGCATCGTGCTGCGCAAAGACCTCCCCGACCGCGACGAGCTCTGACCCCGCCGGCCGGAGCGCCGCCGGCCCGTCCGAAGTAGCTCAGATGGCTGCGCCCGGTGCCGATCGGAGAGCAGCGGACGCCGATCGGCGCTGGCCGGTCGGTCGTACCGCGGCGCCGACGGCCGTAGGGGAGCCATGGATCAGACCTTCGGACCGCTGCTCGATGCCCTGAAGTCGCGCGGGGCGGACCCGATCGCGGTCGAAGGCGCGCTGGCCGAGGCCGACCGCACCGGCCGGTCCTTCCGGGACGTGCTGATCAACGACCGGCTGGTCACCGAGACCGAGCTGACCGAGGCGTCCGCGGACGCGTTCGGCATCAACAGCGTCGACCTCGTCGGCTACCCGATCGACCCGGCCGCGGTCGCGAAGATCCCACTCCCGCTGGTGCTGCGGCACCGGGTGCTCGGGTTGTCGATGACCGACACCGAGATCGTCGTCGGGGTCACCGACCCCGGCGACGTGGTGGCCCTCGACGACATCCGCGCGGCCACCGGGCTGACCGTCCGGCCGGTGGTGGTGGCCCGCAGCGAGCTGCGCAGGATCATCGACCGGCTGCAGCCGGGAGGAGAGCGACCTGGGCGACATCGCCGAGTCGCTGCGCCCGGAGCCGGCGATGGTGGCGAACCTGACCTCGGCCGGCGAGGACGCGCCGATCGTCCGGTACGTGAACTCGCTGATCGAGCAGGCGATCCAGAACCGGGCGTCCGACCTGCACCTGGAGCCGACCGAGAACGACATGCGGGTCCGCTACCGGATCGACGGCGTGCTGCACGAGGTCGACACCGTGCCGCACGGCGTGCAGTCCGCGCTGATCTCCCGGCTGAAGATCATGTCCAACGTCGACATCACCGAGCGCCGGGTGCCGCAGAACGGCCGCATCACCGTCCAGATCGGCCCGCGCTCGGTCGACCTGCGGACCGCGACGCTGCCCACGGTGTGGGGCGAGAAGGTCGTGCTGCGGGTGCTGGACACCGGCGGCATCGACCTGAACCTGAAGAAGCTGGGCTTCACCGACGCACAACTACGACCGGTTCTCCGCCTCGTTCAGCAAGCCGCACGGGATGGTGCTGGTCACCGGGCCGACCGGGTCGGGCAAGTCGACCACGCTGTACGCGACGCTGTCGCAGATCAGCAAGCCCACGGTCAACATCATCACCGTCGAGGACCCGGTGGAGTACCGGCTGCCGGGCGTCAACCAGGTGCAGGTCAACCACAAGGCGGGGCTGACGTTCGCCGCGGTGCTGCCGGCGATCCTGCGGTCCGACCCGGACATCGTGCTGATCGGCGAGATCCGCGACCGGGTCACCGCGCAGCTCGCCGTCGAGGCCGCCCTCACCGGCCACCTCGTGCTGTCCACTCTGCACACCAACGACGCGCCGAGCGCGGTCACCCGGCTCACCGAGATGGGCATCGAGCCGTTCCTGGTCGGTTCATCGCGTGGACTGCGTGCTCGCCCAGCGGCTGGCCCGGCGGCTGTGCGACTGGTGCAAGGAGGAGTACGCGCCGACCGCCGACGAGCTGGACGCCGCGCGCTGGCCGTACCCGGACCTGGACCGGCCGGAGGCGCTGTGGCAGCCGGTCGGCTGCCGCTCCTGCGTCGAACACCGGTTACCGCGGCCGGATCGCGCTGCACGAGGTGATGCCGATCACGGAGGAGATCGAGCGGCTGACGGTGCAGCGGGCATCGGCCAACGAGATCAGCGGGTGGCGCTGGCCGAGGGCATGCGGGAGCTGCGCCAGGACGGGCTGCCCAAGGCCGCCGCCGGGCAGACCTCGCTGCCCGAAGTGCTGCGGGTGGCGATCTGAACCACCCGCGGATTCGGCTAAACCCGGAGCGGTTGCGGTCGATCTGCCGGGCATGGTCCTGCCGACACTGGAACCTTTCGGCACGGCCGCGGCGCACCATACGCTCAGTGACCCGCGGGCCGAGCTGGACAAGATGCTCGTCGCCCTGGTCGACGCGCAGCGGCTCCGACCTGCACCTGACCGTCGGCGCCCCGCCGACCATCCGGCTGCACGGCGCCCTGCGGTCGCTGCCCGAGTACCCGGCAGCTCGGCGGCGGCGGACACCGAGGCGCTGCTCGCGCTCGCAGTGTCGACGACGACGCAGTGGGCCGCCTTCGAGCGCGAGCACGAGCTCGACTTCGCGTACAGCATCGCCGGACGTCTCCCGGTTCCGGGTGAACCTCTACGTGCAGCGCGGCTCGTACGGCGCGCGCGTTCCGGGTGATCCCGCACACGATCAAGCCGCTGCGACGAGCTCGGCGTGCCCGAGTCGGTGGCCCGGTTCGCGCACCTGCCGCGCGGGCTGGTGCTGGTCACCGGCCCGACCGGATCGGGCAAGACGACCACGCTGGCCGCGCTGCTGGACCTGGCCAACCGCACCCGGTCCGCGCACATCGTCACCATCGAGGACCCGATCGAGTTCCTGCACCCGCACCAGCGCTGCCTGGTCAACCAGCGCGAGGTCGGCTCCGACACCGCGTCGTTCGCGATCGCGCTGCAAGCACGCGCTGCGCCAGGACCCGGACATCATCCTGGTCGGCGAGCTGCGCGACCTGGAGACCACGGCGACCGCGCTGACCGCCGCCGAGACCGGCCACCTGGTGCTGGCGACCCTGCACACGCAGAGCGCGGCGCAGACCATCGACCGGATCATCGACATCTTCCCGCCGCACCAGCAGCACGCAGATCCGCGCGCAGCTGTCCACCGCGCTGCAGGGCGTGGTGACCCAGGCGCTGTGCGCCCGGGCGGACGGCAGCGGGCGGACCGTGGTCACCGAGATCCTGATCGCCACGCCGGCCATCCGGAACCTGATCCGCGAGGGCAAGACCCACCAGATCCCGTCGTTCATGCAGTCCGGCGCGGCCGACGGCATGCTCGCCTTCGACCAGCACCTGGCCGAGCGGGTCCGGCAGCAGGTCATCACGTTCGAGCAGGGGCTGGAGCTGTGCCACTCGGCCGAGGAGTTCCAGCGCCTCAGCCGGACGGAGCTGACCGCCGATGCCGATGACCAAGACGTTCGAATACGAGACCGTCGACACCGCGGGCAAGCGGTCGAAGGGCCGGCTGGACGCCAGCAACGAGACGGCTGCCGCCCACATGCTGCGGCAGCAGGGTGTGGTGCCACTGTCCATCGAGGAGTCCGGCAGCGGGCTGCGGCGAGAGCTGACCATCCCGGGGGCCGGCAACCGGGTCACGCTACAGGACCTGGCGGTCTTCTCCCGCCAGTTCGCCACCATGACCTCGTCCGGCATGTCGCTGCTGCGCTCGCTGGCCATCCTGGAGGACCAGACCAGCAGGCCCGCGCTGAAGAAGGCGATCGGCGAGGTGCGCACGGACGTCGAGGGCGGCGACGTCGCTGTCGTCGTCGCTGGCCAAGCACGACCGGATCTTCCCGCTGCTGATGGTCGCGATGATCCGGGCCGGCGAGACCGGCGGCTTCCTCGACGGCGCGCTGGAACGGATCGCCACCAACTTCGAGAAGGACGCCGCGCTGCGCGGCAAGATCAAGAGCGCGCTGACCTACCCGGCGATCGTGCTGCTGTTCAGCGGCGTGCTGATCAGCGGCGTCCTGATCTTCATCGTGCCGATCTTCGAGAAGATGTTCGACCAGCTCGGCGGCAAGCTGCCGCTGCCGACCCAGCTCATGGTCACCGCCAGCCACACGCTGGCCTGGTCCGGCCCGCTGTTCGTGGCCGTGGTGGTCGGTGGCACGGTGGCGTTCAAGGCCCAACTGCGCCGCAGCACCGGGCTGCGGCTGCAGGTCGACCGGCTGAAGCTGCGGCTGCCGGTGTTCGGCCCGCTGTGCCACGAAGATCGCGATCAGCCGGTTCTCCCGCAACCTGGGCACGCTGCTCGGCGTCGGCGTGCCGGTGCATGCAGGCGCTGGACGTGGTCGGCGCCACCACCGGCAACGCGGTCATCACCGAGGCCATGGGGGACGTGCAGGACGTCGGTGCGGGAGGGCCAGCCGATGTCGTCCCGCGCTGCGGCAACCACGGCGTCTTCCCACCGATGGTCACCCAGATGATCGAGGTCGGCGAGGAGAGCGGCCAGATCAGCCAGATGCTCGACAAGATCGCCGACTTCTACGACCGCGAGGTGGATATCGGCCGCCGAGTCCCTGACCGCGTCGATCGAACCGATCATGGTGCTCGCTCATGGGCGTCGATCGTCGGCGGGATGGTCATCTGCCTCTACCTGCCGATGTTCACGATCTACCAGAACATCCAGGGCGCGCAGTGAACGCCCGGCTCCGTCCGCACCAAGCAACGGGAGGAAATGCCATGCACGCAAGGCTCCAGGCGGCCCGGGAGGAGCGCGACGATCGCGGCTTCACCCTGATCGAGCTCCTGGTGGTCGTCGTGATCATCGGCGTGCTGGTCGCGATCGCGATCCCGGTCTACCTGAACTACCGCAAGGGCGCCGAGAACAAGTCGGCCGAGTCGGACGCGCGCAACGCGGTGCCGGCCATCGAGCAGTGCTACAACGACAACAACAACAAGTACCCGGCGAGCGTGACCGGGGCCGCGTCCGGGGCGCCGATCAACCTGGAGTGCGGCGCCGGCAACCCGCAGACGATCAACACGTCGACCGGCAACCTGATCACCTACACCAACGGCGGGACCACGTACACGGTCGCGGTGAAGAACGACGACACCCTCGTCACCTACACCTACACCAGTTCCAACGGGAAGCTCACCAAGACGCCCTGACCGGACCGCGCCGGCCGGGGTGCCGACCGCCCCCGGCCGGCGCGCCGGCCTGCCGCCGTGCGGCCAGGTACGACACCGTCCATTGTGGACACGGGGGAGGGGCTGTGCTGCTCGCGTTGAGCGGTGTACTGGGCCTGGCCGCCGGCTCCTTCCTGAACGTCGTCGATGTACCGGGTGCCGCGGGCCGAGTCGCTGCTGCGACCCGGCTCGCACTGTCCACAGTGCCTGGTGCCGATCCGGCGCCGGCACAACGTGCCGGTGCTCGGCTGGCTGCTGCTGCGCGGCCGGTGCGCGCACTGCCGGCGGCCGATCAGCGCGCGCTACCCGCTGGTCGAGGCCGGCACCGCGGTGCTGTTCGTCGCGGTCACCGCCCGGCTGGGCGCCAGCCCCGAGCTGCCGGCGTACCTGTACCTGGCCGCGATCGCGGTGGCGCTGGCGCTGATCGACCTGGACCAGCACCGGCTGCCGAACGCGATCGTGCTGCCGTCCTACCTGGTCGGCGCGGTGCTGCTGGTGCCGGCGGCGGCCGCATCGGGGGACTGGCCGGCGGCCGGCCGCGGGCTGCTGGCGATGGCGCTGCTCTGGCTGGGGTTCCGGGCGCTGATGCTGATCCATCCGGCCGGGATGGGTTACGGCGACGTCAAGCTCGCCGGGCTGCTCGGGCTGTTCCTGGGCTGGCTCGGTTGGGGCCAGGTCTGGGTCGGCGCGTTCGCCGGCTTCCTGCTCGGCGCGCTGGCCGGCGCCGTGCTGCTGGCCACCCGGCGGGCCACCCGCCGGACCGCGATCCCGTTCGGCCCGGCCATGCTCGCCGGAGCGCTGCTGGCGGTGTTCGCCACCGGCCCGATCGCGGCCTGGTACGGCTCGCTGCTCGCCGTCCCGACCTGACCCGGTCGACCGACCACACCCGCCGGGCCGGCGCACCGACCCCGTACCGCCGAAGGAGCTGGAGATGGCGACCGCAGAACCGATCGGACTGGACATCGGTTCGTCCTCGATCCGCGCGGTGCAGACCAGCCGTGGCAAGGACGGGCTGTCGATCACGAACTTCGGCCTGGCGCCGCTGCCGTCCGGCGCCGTGGCCGCCGGCGTCATCCACGACGACCGGGCTGTCACCGCCGCGCTGCGGGCGCTCTGGTCGTCCGCGAAGTTCGGCAACAAGCAGGTCGTCCTCGGGGTGACCCACCCGCAGGTGGTGGTCCGCGAGCTGACCGTGTCGAACCTGCCCGAGCGGGAGCTGCGCCGAGTCGCTGCCGTTCCAGGTCCGGGACGTGCTGCCGATCCCGGTGGAGAAGGCGCTGCTGGACTTCCAACCGCTGGAGCCACCGTCCAAGAACGACACCATTCGGGGGCTGCTGATCGCCGCGCCCAAGGACGTGGTGCTGACCGCGGTGCGGGCGATCGAGCGGGCCGGCCTGCACGTGGCCCGGGTCGACCTGGCCTCGTTCGCGCTGCTGCGGGCGGCGTCCAGGTTGGACACCCAGGTGGAGGCGCTGGTCGATATCGGTGCCCGGCTGACCACGGTGCTGGTGCACATCGACGGGGTGCCGCTGATCGTGCGCACCATCCCGCGCGGCGGCGTGGAGATCACCGAGATGATCGCGGCCCGGCTCGGCGCGACCGTGGCCGAGGCGGAGTCGCTGAAGTGCCGGGTGGGGCTCCGCTCCGACGACGGCCCGGAGACCGCGGACGTGGTCCGGGAGGCGATCCGGCCGCTGGTCAGCGAGATCCGCAGCTCGTTCGCGTACCTGACCAGCGGCGCCCGGCAGACGAAGGTGCGCCGGCTGGCACTGGCCGGTGGCGGCGCGCTGCTGCCCGGGCTGCCAGAGGCGCTGAGTGCGCAACTGGAGGTCGAGGCGATCATCGCGGACCCGGTGGCCCGGCTGCGGGACCAGCGCCGGGGCAAGCACGACAGCCTCGAACTGCTGCGTTCGTCGGCCGCGGTCTCGATCGGCCTCACCCTAGGAGCGGCCAGATGAGCACGCCACCGAGGTTCCCGGCCACGCTGACGGTGGCACCGCCGGACGCGGCGGTCGTGGCCGCGCGGATGCTGCGGATACCGATGATCGCCGCCGACCTGCTTCCGCTGGAGGTCGTCGAGTCGCGCCGGGATCGCCGGGTCCGCGGGGTGGTGCTGGTCGCGCTCGCCTCGTTCGTCGCGGTGCTGGTCGCCTGGTACGCGCTCAGCGCCTACCAGACCTCGCAGGCCCGCGCGGCGCTGGCCACCGCCCAGCAGAGCGGGGACGCGATGCTCCGGCAGCAGCGGGTCTACTCCGAGGTGGTGA
Organism: uncultured Actinomycetota bacterium; assembly: GCA_963714145.1. Lineage (GTDB taxonomy): Bacteria > Actinomycetota > Actinomycetes > Mycobacteriales > CADCTP01 > JBBWZH01. Next base: position 9,542,325 of record OY970235.1, read on the forward strand.
AGGTGCAGGCCGAGTCGGCGGTGATCACCGTCCAGCTCGCGTCGCTGCTGGCCAACGACCTGCAGTGGTCCCGGTTGCTCGACAAGGTGGTGGCCAGCAGGCCGGTCGGGGTGACGCTGACCGGGGTGACCGGGGCGCTGACGCCGACCGTGCAGGCCGCCGGGTCCGCCGCGATCGTGCTGCCGGACACCACCGGGGAACGGCAGGTCGGCACGTTGACGATCAGCGGCAGCGCGCCGGACACGGTCACCGTGGCGGCCTACGTCGACGCGCTGGGCAAGGTCAAGGGCCTGGGCAACCCGCTGCTCGGCGGGGTGACCAGCCAGAGCGGAAAGCTGACGCTGCAGTTCACGGTCCAGCTGGACATCACCAGCGGCGCGCTCGGTGGTCGGTACCAGGCCACCAGCGGCTCGGGCGGCAACTGATGCGAGGGGTCCGCTCCGACCGGCTGTGGATCGTCGGTGGCGCGCTGGTGGCGGCGATACTGCTCGCGGCCGGCTGGTTTCTCGCCATCGGCCCGCAGCGGGCGCAGACCGACACCCTGAACGGCCAGGCGGCGACGGCCGACCTGCGACTCACCTCGCTGCACCAGAAGCTGGTCGAGCTGCGCGACCGGAACGCCCGGCTGCCCGAGTTCAAGGCGGAGCTGGCCAAGGATCAGCACGCGCTGCCGACCACGTCCGGGCTGTCCGACTTCCTCCGCGAGCTGCAGGCCGGCGGCGATGTGGCCGGTGTCGTGGTCAGCGGGGTGGTGGTCGGCTCGCCGCAGGAGGTCACCGCCGCGGCCGCCAAGATGTACGCGCTGCCGGTGACGCTGACCGTGGCCGGCACCACCACCGGGCTGGCCAGCTTCCTCAACCAGCTGCAGCGGGTACGGCCGCGGGCGGTGCTGGTCAACAACGTGATCGCCGCGCCGGCCGAGCCCAACCTGGACCTGTCCGGCCGGGTGACGCTGACCGTCGGCGTCCAGGTGTTCGTCGCCGCCGCCGACCGCTCGTCCAGTGGAACCCCGCCGGGCACCGGCACGGCACCGAACTGATGCCGTCCGGCCGCCGCCCAGTCGCCCGGCGTCCGCGACCCGCTGGCGGGCGGGTCGCGGACGCCGGGTTCACCATGGTCGAGGTGCTGATGGCGATCGCGATGATCGGCGTCATCAGCACCGCGCTGACCGTGTTCTTCGTGTCCACGGTGTCCGCCGCCGGCCGGCAGGCCACCGCACAGGTCGCCATCCAGCTGGCCACCGACGGGGCGGAGCGGGTCCGCTCGGTCAAGGGGTCGGCCCTGCCCGGCGGGCGGGACAAGATCAGCAGCGACGCCCAGTGGGCCGACCCGGTGGCCGGGATCGGCTCGTACCTGACCGGCATGGAGAAGGTCTGGGACGGCACCGCGGTGTATCCGGACGGCGCGACCGCCCCGCTCCCCACCAGCCCGCGGATCATCACCCTCAACAACGTCACCTACTACCAGAGCTTCTACCTCGGCAAATGCTGGCAGCCGCCGGCCGGTGGCGACTGCGTGGCCGCCCCGGACATCGACGCGGTCGGGTACTTCCGGGCGGTCGTCGCGGTCACCTGGGACGACCGCCGCTGCACCGGCGGCACCTGCTCGTACGCGCTCGCGACGCTGGTCACGACCAGCTCCAAGGACCCGGTGTTCAACTCGAACGAGACCGCGCAGGCGCCGACCGTGACCAACCCGGGCGCGCAGGCCGGCGACGTGTCGGTGCCGGTGTCGCTGCAGGTGGTCGCCACCGGCGGGGCACCGCCACTGACCTGGTTCGCGGCCAGCCTGCCGCCCGGGCTGGTGATGACGTCGGCCGGCCTGATCAGCGGCACGCCGACGACCCCCGGCACCTACCCGGTGGTGGTCAGCAGCACCGACGGGTTCACCCTCACCGGCACCGCGGCGTTCAGCTGGAAGGTGAACCCGCTGCCGGTGCTCACCACCCCCGGCGCCCAGACCAGTGCCGGCGGCACGGCGCTGTCGCTGACCGTTCCGCTCACCGGCGGCACCGCGCCGCTGGTCTGGTCGGTCACCGCGCCCGGGCCGTGGGGGCTGACCGGGCTGCCGCCGGGCCTGTCGATCAACGCCGGAACCGGCGTGATCAGCGGCGCGCCGACCACCGTCGGAGCCGTCAACCCGGTCACCGTGACCGTCACCGACACGTACGGCAAGAAATCGTCGGTCACGTTCAACTGGACGGTGCCGGCGCTGGCCGCCAAGCCGGTAGCCGCGCAGGCCGGCTCGGTCACCGCCACGATCACCGCGCTGCCGTTGGCCGCGACCGGCGGCATCCTGCCGTACGCATGGTCCGTGACCGGGCTGCCGCCCGGCCTGGCGATGACCACCGCCGGGGTGATCTCCGGCAAGCCGACCACCGGCAGCCGGTTCGTGGTGGCCGCGACCGTCACCGACAAGGCCGGTACCACCGCGACCGTCACGTTCGCCTGGGCCGTCGCCACCACCAGCCTGGCGATCACCGCGCCGAGCACCGACCGGATCGGGGACCTGCACGGCCAGCCGGTCTCGTTCACCGCCGCCGTGGCCAACCTCACCGGCGGCGCGATCGCGACCTGGTCGGCGACCGGGCTGCCCGCCGGCGTGGCGCTCGGCGCCACCGGCGTGATCAGCGGCACCCCGACGCAGGCCGGCACCTACCTGGTCACGCTCTCCGCGGTGGACAGCAAGAACAAGACCCGCACCGCGGTCTGCGTGTTCACCTGGACGATCACGTGACCGGGCGGGGCCGCTCCCGGCGTCCGGCCCGGGACGCCGGGGTGACGATGATGGACGTCGTCGTCTCGATGACGCTGATGGCGATCTTCATGGCCATCTTCACCGGCGGCACGGTGCGGATGTTCCGGTCGGCGGCGCAGGTCCAGGCGACCGCCGACGCGCAGGTCCAGATCACGACCGCCTTCCTGCGGCTGGACAAGGAGATCCGCTACGCGGCCGGGATCAGCCAGCCCGGCCTGGCCCTCTCGGACCAGTATGTGGAGTACCTCACCACCAACTCCGGCGTCGGGATCTGCTCCGAGCTGCGCCTGAACGTGGCCGCCGGCCAGTTGCAGCGGCGGACCTGGCAGCAGGGCGCCACCCCGCTGGCGCCCACCCCGTGGATACCGCTGGCCACGTCGGTGAGCTCCGCCCAACCGTTCACCTACTGGGCGCCGGACACCAGGTACAACTTCCAGCGGCTGCAACTGCGGCTGGACGCCACCGTCGGCACCGGCGGCACGGCCGTGACGAAGCACACCGACGTCACCTTCACCGCGCTCAACACGACGCTGTCCGCGGCCAACCCCGACGTCTGCACCGAAGGCAGGACGGTGCCGTGACGGTGTTGGCCCGCCGGACCCGGTGCGGCGGCGACACCGGCTCCCTGACGATGGCGATGCTGCTGGCCCTGATCGGCGCCTCGCTGGCCGCCCTGCTGGTGCCGATGGTGGTCCGGCAGTTCAGCTCGACCAGGGAGGAGACCCGGCGGAGCCTGGAGCTGAGCGCAGCGCAGGCCGGGCTGGACGTGGCGGTCGGACACATCCGGGCCGCCAACGACGGTGCCGACACCGGCGTGCTCGCCGACCTGCCGTGCGGCATGCTGGCCGGCGACCTCGGCTATGGCGGCGGCCGCTACCAGGTGACCATCGACTACTTCCCGGTCGACCCGCAGGCCCGCCCGGACGACTGGCTCGTCGCCAACAAGATCACCTGCGTGGGCGGCGGCGGGCCGTTCCGGACACCGGCGTACGCGCTGCTGCGCTCGCAGGGGTCGGCGGCCACGACCGGCTCCTTCAGCACCGTGTCGACCCGGTCGCTGCGCGGCACCTACACCTTCGAGACCACCAACCAGAACATCGCCGGCGGGCTGATCCACGTCTACAAGACCGCGACCAGCCAGGACCTCTGCATGGACGCCGGCTCCAGTTCGCCGGCCGCCGGGAACAACCTGCAGATGCAGCCGTGCAGCGCCGGCAACCCCCAGCAGAAGTTCTCCTACAACGCCAACCTGACGCTCGCGCTGGTCTCGTCCAAGAGCCTGACCCAGCCGCTGGGCATGTGCCTGGACGCCGGCACCCCGCACGCGACCGGCCAGCTGGTCGCGTTCCAGCCGTGCGCCTCGATCACCAAGCCGCAGCAGCAGTGGAGCGTCAACGACAGCGCCAACTTCGAGGGCACCTCGAACGGCAAGACCCTGGATGGTTACTGCTTCAACGTGCAGACGCCCAACGTCACCGGCAGTTTCGTGGTCCTCGGCTACAACAGCACCTGCCACAAGGGCTACGACAATGTCGAGACGTTCCAGCCGGAGGCCTCGGTCGGCGCCGGCGCCGCCGGACCGGCGGACACCCAGCTGGTGAATTTCAGCGAGTTCGGCCGCTGCCTGGATGTGACCGAGCAGAACGTCAACTACGCGTATCTCATCGCCTGGCCGTGCAAGCAGGCGCCGGATCCGGCGAACGTGACGTGGAACCAGAAATGGGCGCTGCCGGCGGTGCCCACTGATGCCAGCCGCGCCACCGGCCGGATCACCACCAACCCCAGTGCCGGCCTGTACTGCCTGCAGAGCCCGGGCTCGACCGCGGTGGGGTACGTCCGGTCGGTGCCGTGCGTGCTGGACCTGTCCGGTAAGCCGCTGGACAACCAGAGCTGGACGGTCTTCACCGACACCGGCAGCTACGCCAGCAGCTACCAGATCCAGGACAACTGGGGCAACTGCCTGGGCGCCACCGACCAGACGGCCACGCCCGCCGACCTGTACCCGAAGGGCCAGCTGATCAGCAAGATCATCGTCGCCGCGTGCACCGGCTCGACCCTGCAGAAGTGGAACGCGCCGCCGAACATCCTGCAATCGCTGCCGCTGAAGGATGTCACCGAAACGTAGGCGATCGACTTCGCTCGGTATCGGTTACCGATCGGTAGTTCATCCATTCGGGCCGGCGTGTTGTTCCCGTTCGCCAAGATCTCCGCAGGTTCAGCCCACGGTGGGTATGTTTCGGGTTCCGGTGGCTGGTTGCCGGTCATATGCTGCCGTCGCGCGCGGGTAGGGCGCGCGGTGAGGGGGCTGCCATGGAGCGGCCGAACTGGATGCCGGCCGACCTCGACGTCGACCGGCCGAATGCTGCCCGCATGTACGACTACTTCCTCGGTGGTTCCCACAATCTGGCCGCCGACCGGGAGATAGCCCGGCAGATCACCGACCAGGTCCCCGACATTCCGCTGATCGCGCACGCCAACCGGGCTTTCCTGCGGCGCGCGGTGAAGTTCTGCGTGGACGCCGGCATCCGGCAGTTCCTCGACCTCGGCTCCGGCATTCCCACCGTCGGCAACGTGCACGAGGTGGCCCAGCGGTCCGCGCCGGACTGCCGGGTGGTGTACGTCGACTTCGAGCCGGTGGCGGTCGCCCATTCCCGGGTCATGCTCGCCGGCAATGACCAGGTAACCGTGCTGCCGGCCGACATCCGAGAGCCGGACCGGATCCTGACCGACCCGCGGCTGCTCGAACTGCTGGACCTCAGCCAGCCGGTCGGGCTGCTGATGGTCTCGGTGCTGCCGTTCATCGCCGACGCGGATGACCCGGTCCGGCTGGTGGCGCGGTACCGGGACGCGCTGACCGCGGGCAGCTACCTGGCCCTCTCGCACGGCTGCGCCGAGTCCCGGCCGGAGGACGTCGAGAAGGTCTACCGGTTCTACCGGCGGACCACGACCCCGGTGGTCGTCCGCAGCCGGGTCGAGATCGAGAAGATGTTCGAGGGATTCGAACTCGTCGAGCCCGGGCTGGTCTATGTGCAGGAATGGCGACCAGACTGGCTTGGTGAGGTCGAAGACCATCCGGAACGCAGCGGCATGTGTGCCGGGGTGGGGCGCAAGCCGTGACTGACCTGGCGCCCGGCCCGGCCTCCCGCGGCGTGATCGCGGCGGGCCTGCGCGGATGCGTCCGGGATCTGGTCAAGGCGGCGGTGGGCACCGGCTACGTACCGATGGGCCCGGGTGAGGCCGAGGAACTGCTCGCCGGCCTGCTCGACCAGCTGGTCGACGCGCTGTTCGCCGAGCCGTTCCGCACCGGACCCGGGTACGACTTCGGCGCCGCCCTGGTCAATGCCGACTTCACCGCCCCGGAGATGGTCGGCCGGACCGTGAAGGTGCTGGCCGGCCGGCTGCTGGTGGAGATCGGCGGGGACGTCCCGGAGCTGCGCGAGCGGCTGGCCGCGCTGGTCGGCGGGGTGTCCACCGGGTACGCCCGGGCGCTGCGGGACCGGGTCCGGGAGGACCAGGAGGAGACCCGCCGGGCGATGGTGGTGGCCCAGCACCTGGCCGCCGAGGCCGTCCGGGCCAGCGAGGAGCGGCGCTGGTGGGAGGCCCGGCACGACCCGGTGACCGGCCTGCCCAACCGGGAGATGTTCGCCGAGCGGCTGGCCGCCGCGTTCACCGACCACGGCCCGGGCACCCGGCTCGGCGTCTGCCTGCTCGGGCTGGACCGGTTCGGCCCGCTCAACGACAGCCTCGGCCACGACGCCGGCGAGGAGCTGCTGCGCGCGGTGGCCCGCCGGCTGGAGGAGCAGTTCCGGCCGTCCGGCCACCTGGTCGCCCGGCTCGGCGGCGACGGGTTCGCGGTGCTCGCGCTCGGCCTGCCGCGGGAGCACGACTCGGACGCGATGGCCGACGCCGCGTTCCAGGCGCTCGGCCGGCCGTTCGTGGTCGGCCCGCAGCGGCTGCGGGTGTCGGCCAGTGCCGGCGTGGTGGAGCGGCTGGTCGGCGAGACCGACGCGACCGAGACGCTGCGCTCGGCCCAGGCGACGCTGCGCTGGGCGAAGGCCGACGGCGGCGGCCGGTGGCTGCGCTTCGACGCCGACCGGCACGCCGGTGACGTGGCCCGCTGGGCGCTGTCCGCGGCGCTGCCGGCCGCGCTGGAGCGCGGCGAGTTCCTGGTCCACTACCAGCCGATGACGCGGCTGTGCGACGGCACCGTGCGTGGCGTGGAGGCGCTGGTCCGCTGGCGGCACCCGACCCGGGGCGTGCTCGGGCCCGACCACTTCGTCGCGCTGGCCGAGGAGACCGGGCTGATCGTCCCGCTCGGCCGGTGGGTGCTGGAGCAGGCCTGCCAGCAGGCCCGCCGGTGGGAGGGGCGGCCCGGCGCGGCCGGCCCGACCGGCACCTCACCCGGCAGCGCGATCGATGGGCCGTCCGACAGCTGCCAGGCCCCGTTCGTCTCGGTCAACCTGGCCGTGCACCAGACCCGCGACCCGGCGCTGCTGGACGACGTCCGCCGGGTGCTGGCCGACACCGGCCTGCCGCCGGCCCGGCTGCAGCTGGAGGTCACCGAGAGCGCGCTGGTCGGGCCGGATTCCGGCCCGCTGACCGTGCTCCGGGCGCTGCGCGAGATGGGTGTCCGGATCGCGATCGACGACTTCGGCACCGGCTTCGCGAACTACGCCCACCTGCGCACGCTGCCGGTCTGCGACATCAAGCTGGCCGCCGCGTTCCTGGACGGGTTGCGCTCGCCGGACGAGCCGAACCCGGTGGATCAGCAGGTGATCACCGGCCTGGTCACGCTGGCGCACACGCTGGGCCTGACCGTGACCGCGGAAGGCGTGGAGACCGAGATCCAGGCCCGGCGGCTGCGCGCGCTCGGCTGCGACGCCGCCCAGGGCTACCACCTCGGCCGGCCCTGCCCGCCGGACGACCTGCTCGACCTGCTCGACTGATCCGTCAGCCGCCCGGCTTACCCCCATCTGGGGTGCGGCCGGAGGCAGCCGGGCCACTGACAGTCGCGTGACCGGGCCGGCCGGCTCGACCGGCCGGCGGGTCAGCCGGCCGGCTGCGCCATCTCGTCCGCCGGGTTGATCCAGCCGTGCGCGATCCCGATGCCCTGCTGCTTGGCCCGGTACATGGCGGCGTCCGCGGCGCGCAGCAGCTCGTCCGGGTTCTCGGTGCCACCGGCCAGCGCGATCCCGATGCTCGGCGGGACGACCAGCCACTCGCCGGCCACCAGGATCGGTGTGCTGACGCCGACCAGGATCCGCCGGCCGAGCGTGTGGGCCCCGTCCGGCCCGACGTCCGTCGCGATCACCACGAACTCGTCGCCGCCGAGCCGCGACACCACGTCGCTGCCGCGGACCAGGTCGACCAGCCGGCGGGCGGTGACCCGGAGCACCTCGTCGCCGGCATCGTGACCGAGCCGGTCGTTGACCGCCTTGAACCCGTTCAGGTCCAGGAAGATCAACGCCATGCTGAGCCTGGTGCGTACGGCCTCGGCCAGTGCCCGGTCCAGCCGTTCGGACATCAGCCGCCGGTTCGGCAGGCTGGTCAGCGCGTCGTGGGTGGCCAGGTGTTCCTTGTGCCGCTGCTCGGTGACGTCCCGGTTCACCACCACGATGCCGCCCGGCCCGGCGGTGTTGTCCGGCAGCCCGGAGAACGACGCGAGGGACTGCACGATCCGCCCGTCGGCGCTCCGCTCGCGCAGCTCGCCGGCCCAACCACCGGTCCGCAGCGTGTTCGCGATGACCTCCTCCCGGCAGGTCGCCTCGCCGTCCATCGCCCAGAAGTCGGTGGCCAGCAGCGCGAACAGGTCGCCGTCGAGCACCTCGCCGCGCTGGTAGCCGTAGATCCGCTCGGCGGCCGAGTTCCAGCTGACCACCCGCTGCTCGGCGTCCAGCACGACCACCGCGTCCGAGACGTGGTTGACCAGCTCGCCCTCCCGCCGCAGCTCCTCCATGGCGATGGTGGAGTCGATCTGCAGCCGGTCCAGGCCGACCCCGGCGCCGGCCACGTCGGCCAGCGCCTGCAGGAAGAGGATGTCGTCGTCCTGGTAGCCCTCGCGGCCCCGGTCCCGGCTCATCGCCAGCGCGCCGACCACCCGGCCGCGCGCCCGCAAGGGCAGGATCGCGATCGCGCTGACGCCGTACCGGCGCAGCCAGGCCTCGTAGCCCGGGTGCACGTCCATCACCGGGAGCAGCCCCTCCGGGACGTCGGCCAGCAGCGCCTCGCCGGTGCTGACCACGGTGAAGGCCGCCCCGCTGTCCAGGTCGCCGATCTCGGCCTGGACCTCGGCCAGCAGCGTCCGGCCGGCCGGCTCCGGATGGTGCACCGCCGCGCATTCCAGCTCCCCGCTGCTGAGCGAGGGCAGCCAGAGCACCGACGCGTCGCCGGCCTGCCGGGCGGCGAGCTCCACCACGCGCTCCGCCAACGTCTGCAGGCTGACCGCGGCACCGACCAGTTCGGCCAGTTCGGCCAGCGCGAGCAACCGGGATACCGGGGCCGGGTCCGCCGGCCAGGAACGCATACCCGCCTATCGGCGGCACCGGTCCGGACCTGAGCGCTGCCCGCGCCCGAGCGGTACCGCCCGGGCCGGAATGGCTCAGTTCGGCCGCCGGACGGCCGACGGGTACTGCCAGCGGGTCGGTGGGTGCGGCGGAGGGGGACCGGTGCGGACGATCTGGTCGCCGGCCCGGGCGCTGCTCGGCCGGCTGCGGTACGGGCAGAAGATCCTGCTGGTGACGCTCGTGCTGTTGCTGCCGCTCGGGTTCGTGGTGTACGCGTATGTGGACATCCAGCGCGGGCAGGTCGCGTTCAGCGCCAAGGAGCGGGACGGCGTCGCCTACGCCCGGCCGCTGGCCGAGCTGACCCTGCGCGCGGTCACCGCCCGGCACCTGGCCGTATCCGGCGGCGATTCGGCGGCGGCCGCGGTGGCCGCCGCGGTCCCAGCGGTGGACGCGGCCACCGACCGGTACGGCGCCGAGCTGGGCACGGCTGCCGGCTGGGCCAGCGCGAAGGCACAGTTGGCCGCGGCGGCCGCGACCAGCACCCCGGCGGCGGCCTACCCGGCGTACAACGCCGCCACCGCGACGCTGCTGGCGCTGATCGTGCAGACCTCGGACAAGTCGAACCTGACCCTCGATCCGGACCTCGACTCGTACTACGTCATGGACGCGGTCATGTTCCGGCTGCCGATCCTGCTCGACACGTCCGGGCAGGCCGCCGACCTGGCCCTGCTCGCCCGGCCCGGCAGCGCCCGCACGCAGGACACCGCCCGGATCGACCTGGCCATCGCCAGCGGCACCCTGGCCAGCACGCTGGCGGCGGTGGACGGCGGGCTGACCACCTCGTTCCAGGCCACCGCCAGCGCCACCCTGCCGGCCGCCGGCCAGCCCGAGCTGGCGGCCGTCCACGGGGCGGTGAGCACGCTGCTGGCGCAGGTCACAAGCGCGGTGCGGACCGGCAACCTGGCTCTGGTCAGCAGCGCGCAGGGCGAGCGGACCCGGGCCGCGGTGGCCGCCCTGGCCGGCGCGCTCACCCCGGAGCTGGACGCGCTGCTGGCCACCCGGATCGGCGGCTTCCAGGCCAAGGCGCACCGGATCGAGCTGATCACCGCGCTGGCCCTGCTGCTGGTGGCCTACCTGGTCGGCGGCTTCTACGCCTCCGCGATCCCGCCGCTGCGGCGCATCCTGACCGTGCTGGCCGGGTTGGCCGGCGGCGACCTGACCCGGACCATCGTGGTCGGCACCCGGGACGAGGTCGGCCAGATGGGCACCGCGCTGAACTCCGCCATGCAGAACATGCGCACCGTGATGCTGGCCATCGAGGTCAGCGCGGGCAACGCGGCCGCCTCGGCCAGCGCGCTGACCGAGGTCAGCGCCGAACTGCACGGCGCCGCCCAGGGCAGCTCCCGGCAGGCCGGCACGGTCAGCGACGCCGCCGTCCAGGTCACCCGCGAGGTCACGGCGCTGGGCGCGAGCACCGACGAGATGTCCACGTCGATCCGGGACATCGCGGTCGGCGCCGGCGACGCCACCGCGGTCGCCGCCGAGGCGGTCGCCGCCGCCGGGGTGGCCAGCGAGACGGTCGGCCGGCTCGGCCGCAGCACCGCGGAGATCGGCGAGGTGCTGAAGGCGATCACCGCGATCGCCGCGCAGACCAACCTGCTGGCCCTGAACGCGACCATCGAGGCGGCCCGGGCCGGCGCCAGCGGCAGGGGCTTCGCGGTCGTCGCGAACGAGGTGAAGGACCTGGCCCAGGAGACCGCCCGGGCCACCGCGGACATCAGCCGGCGGATCGCGACGATCGCCGCGGACACCGGCGCCGCGGTTCAGGCGATCGGCGGCATCGAGGCGGTGATCGGCCGGATCAGCGACAGCCAGTCCTCGATCACCGACGCGGTGCGGAGCCAGACCGCCACCGTGGCCGAGATGGGCCGCAACTTCAGCCAGCTGGCCGGCGCCGCGCAGGAGATCACCGACGGGGTGACCGGCGTGGCCGACTCCACCCGGGCCACCAGCACGGTGGCCGGTGACACCCTGCGGGCCGCCGAGAACCTGTCCGGTACCGCCGCCGAACTCCGCGAGATCGTCGCCCGCTTCCGGACCGGCTAGCCGCCCCACCCCGGCCCGGCTCCGGCCCGGCCCGCCCCAGCCCAGCCCAGCCCAGCCCGCCCCAGCCCGGCCCGGTCAGCCGGGCGGCGGGCCGGACCGGGTGGACCCGGTCAGCCGGCCGGCGGTGCCGGGGTGGTGACGAACTGGCGGAGCACCAGGTCGCCGAAGGTGACCGGGCCGCGCGGGCCGGGCACCCGGTCCACGTTGATGCCGGTCTCCGGCAGGCCGAGCAGCTTGAAGCCGTCCAGCAGCCGGGTCGGCGCGTTCCAGAACGCGCCGGTGCCGGTGTACGCGTCCAGGAACTCGGCGGCGGCGGCCGGATCTTCGGTCAGGATGCTGGCGGCCAGCCCGGAGGTCTCCTGGTCGGCCACCCTGGCCGCCTCGGCCGGGCCGGCCACGAAGTCGATCGTGACAGTGGCCTCGTGGCCGGTGTCCATCGCCCACTCGTGCCCGCGCTCGTGCGCGTGCGGCGGCAGCGCGGCGGCGATGCCCAGCTTGTCCAGCAGGGTCAGGGTCGGGGGCAGCAGCGCGTCCCGGGCCTCCTGCTGGATCAGCAGCAGGTTCAGCCGGTTGCAGACGCCGAGCCGGTCCAGGCTGTCGGTGATGATCCGGTGCACCAGGTCGGGGTCGGCGGCCCGGTCCAGGTAGAGCACGCCGCCGCCGTCCGCGTGCGCCAGCGTCCGGACGCCGTGCGCCGCCGCCTCCCCGGCCAGCAGCCGGGTGGTCTCGCCGCTGCCGCGGATGATCACCAGTGGGATCAGCCTGGGCTGCCGGACCAGCGCCCGCGCCGACTCGTGCCCGGCCGCGCGGACGAGCTGGATCGCATCCGGGTGCAGCCCGGTACCGGCCAGCGCGGGCGCGATGACGCTGTCGAGCAGCGCCGCGGCGCTGGCCAGCGCGGCCGAGCCGGTGCGCAACACGCCGGCGTTGCCGGACTTGAGCAGCTGCGAGGCCACGTCCACGACCACGTTCGGCCGGGCCTCGAAGTTGACCCCGATCACCCCGACCGGGCGCAGCCGCTCCTCCACCCGCAGCCCGCCGGGCAGCTCCCGGACGAACCGGCGCCGGGACGGGTGCGGCGCGGCGGCCAGCACCCGCAGTTGCTCGGCCATGGCGCCGAGCCGGGCCGGGTCGAGGCGGAGCCGGTCCTGCATGGCCGCCGGCATCCCGGCCTGCGCGGCCGCGGTCAGGTCGGCCTGGTTCGCCGCCAGCACCGCGCCCGCCTCGGCGCCGAGCCGGTCGGCCACCGCGCGCAGCGTGGCGTCCACCGTCTGCGGGCTGGCCGCCGCGATGCTCCCGGCCGCCGCCCGGGCCGCCTGCGCGGCCGCGATCACAATGCTGTCGACCTCGTCTACCACGGCGCAGACGTTACCCGGCGCCGCCTGCGGCTGGCTTGGCTCGCGCGGCGACGAACGCGGCGAGCGTGCCGAGGGTGGCCAGCGCGTCCAGGTTGATGTCCTCGTCGGCCACGTCCACGCCGTAGCGGGCCTGGATCCGGCGCAGCAGCAGGGTTCCGGTGAGCGAGCCGAGCTCGACCGGCGGGTGCAGCAGCGGGGTGTCCGGGCCGATCGTGGCCAGCTCCGGCCGGCCGGTCAGCTCGACCAGCAGCCCGCGCAGCTCACCGAGCACCGCACCGCCGCTCACTGTGTTTCCCGTTCGCTGCGCTGCGCGCCAGACGCGGCGTCTTCCCTCGGCACCGCGCGGCGACTTCGTCGGCGCGTTGCCTCAGTCCAGACGCCGCTGCGCTCCGCGCCGCTCACTGTGTTTCCTGTTCGCGGCGCTGCGCGCCAGACGCGGCGTCTTCCCTCGGCACCGCGCGGCGACTTCGTCGGCGCGTTGCCTCAGTCCAGACGCCGCTGCGCTCCGCCCCGCTCACCGGGTGACCGGCCCCGGGGCGACCTCGGCCTCGACGGTGACCCAGTCCGGCAGCGGCGGTGTCCGGATCAGCAGCCCGCGGCCGAACCAGGTCCGGCCGGCATCGTCCACATCGGACGGATCGGCCCGGAAGCCGGCGGCGATCAGGGCCAGCCGCAGCGGCACGTTCCGCTCGTCCAGCCGGCACGGCACCAGCAGCACGCCGGCGCCGCGCCGGATCGCGGCGCCGGCCAGCCAGGCCAGCAGCGCCTCGATCACGCCGCGGCCCATCGCCCGGCAGGACATCATCAGCAGCCGCACCGTCCACTCCGCGCCCGGCTCGTGCGCCGGCCCGGCGTGCACGACCGCGCCGCCGATCAGCCCGTCGTCGCCGAACCGGTCGCGCAGCCGGAGCACGCTGACCTGGTGCTCGGCCGATTCCAGCCAGGCCCGCAGCTCCGCCTCGGGCACCGCCCGGCGGGCCGAGTTGAACTGGTGCGTCCGCTGCGCCAGCTCGGCCAGCCGGGGCAGGTCGGCCGCGGTGGCCGCGGCGATGGTCAGCTCGGTCCGGCACCAGCGCAGGAAGTCCGAGGTGGACTGCCCGCGGTCGTGGGCGGCCTGCTGCCGGGCCCGCGCCTGCGCGTAGCTGGCGGCCCTGGCCCGGGCTTCGGCGGTCACCACCGGCGGGCTCAGCTCCGGCCAGCCCAGCGCGTCCGGCACATCCTCGGGCGAGAGCACCAGCACCTCGGGCAGCGCCTGCGCCACCTCGGCCCGCTCGTAGGCGTCGTCGTCCACGAACGCGAGCGCGTCCAGGCCCAGCTTCAGCTCGCGGGCCACCCGGCGCAGCGACTCGGACTTGCGGCCCCAGCCGTACTGCGGCGCCACGAACGGCGCCGGCCAGTCGGCCAGCCCGGGTAGCACGCCGGCCAGCCCGGCCGGGTTCCGGCTGGCGATGCTGTGCAGCACGCCGCGGCGGTGCAGTTCGGCCAGCGCGGCCAGCAGCGCCGGCTCGGCCGGCGGCGGCTGCTCCGCCTCCAGCCAGACCCCGGACAGCAGCGTGTTGTCCAGGTCCCAGACCACGCACTTGACCAGCCGGCCGGGCCGGCCCGGGCCGCCCGGCCCGCCCGGCCCGCCCGGTTCGGGCGGTTCACCCGGCGGCCGACGGTCGCCCGGCTGCCAGGGCTCGCCGAGCTCGCCGGGTTGGCCGGGCTCGCCGGGCTCGCCGGGCTCAGCCATCGGCCGGCGGCCGCAGCCGCATGGTCAGGTGTACGGCCTCGAACCCGAACTTCCGGTAGAGCGTGCGCATCCCGAGGTTGCCGGCGTGCACCTTGCCGACCAGCTCGGTCATCCCGGCCGCGGTCGCCGCCTCGAGCACCGCGGCCAGCAGCAGTTCGCCGAGCTCGGCCCGGTCCGGGACGTCCGCCACGGCCAGCGAGCGGAAGTTGCCGTACCGGGCGCCGGTCAGCGAGTTGGTCCGGCTGGTCAGCCAGGCCCAGCCCAGCGGCGCGACGGCCCCGGCGGCGACCGCGACCAGGGTGATCTCACCGGGCTGGCCGAGCGCCTTGCCCACCCGCTTGCGGTGCAGCGCCGGGTCCACGATCGCCTCCTCGGCGAACGAGATCCTGGCGATCTCGATCTCGAACTCGGCGATCCGGTCCAGATCCGGCTCCCCGGCGGTCCGGACGGTGTACGTCATCGCCGCGGCTTCCGGCGCTGCCGCCCGGCGGGCTGCCGCCCGGCCGGCTGCTGTGCCGCCGGCTGCCGCCCAGCCGGCCGCTGTCCGGCCGCCGGGTCGGCCGGCCGCCCCGCGGCCGGCTGACCGTCGGCCGGCTGCCCCATGGCCGGCGGTCCGGCGGCCGGCTGCCCCGCGGCCGGCTGCCCCGCGGCCGGCTGCCCCGCGGCCGGGTGCCCCGTGGCCGGCGGTCCGGCGGCCGGTGGCCCGGCGGCCGGTTCCGGCCGGGCTGGCTGGCCCGGGGCCGGCTGCCGGGGGAGTGGGCGGAAGACGGTGCCGGCGCAGCTCGGGCAGCCGGCGGCCTGCAGGTCGGCGATCCGGGACCAGCGCTGGGCCGGGCCGACCAGATGCACCGCCGCGCAGCCCGCGCACTTGTACGGCCGGGCCTGCCCGGGCCGGGTGTCGGCGGTGTAGAGCGGGCCGGTGTACTCGCCCTCGATGGCCGGCGCGGCGGCCTCGGTGCTGCGCAGGTGGTAGAGGTGGCTGCTGCCGGCCAGGATGCCGGCGCCCAGGTAGCTGTTGAAGTTCGGGACCAGCGCCCGCACGGCCAGCCCCATGCCGGCGATCAGCGCCTGGGTGCGCAGCGTCTCGTCCGGCCGGCGGGCGCCGAACGAGAACAGCACGTGCGCGCCGGTCTCCGGGCGCAGCGCCGACACCGCCCGGGACAGGAACAGCTCCGCACCGGCCACCGTGTACGGCGGATCGGTGCAGACCAGGTCGAACTCGCCGCGCAGCGCCGGCGGCAGCGGCTGCCGCGCGTCGTGCTCGACGGTGCGCACCGGCACGCCGAACTCGCCGGCCGCGCCGGCGATGAAGGCCAGCAGTTCGCGATCGACGTCCAGCACGGTCAGCCCGGACACCGCGGCGGACCGGCCGGCCGCGGCGGCATAGGCGGCCACCGCGAGCGAGGTCAGGTCGTCGTCGCCGAGCACCAGCAGCCGCTTGCCGGTGAGCACGCCGAGCTCGTCCAGCAGCAGCGCCCGGCGCAGCTTGGTTTCCACCGTGCAGTGCGACTGGTCCAGCTCGACGTCGACCTCCGGGACCGCCTCGGCGAGCCGGTCCAGGGCCGCCGCGACCGGGGCCAGCTCCGCCGGCACCAGCCAGCCGAGGCCGGCGCAGTCCGGGCAGCGGCCGCGGAACGCCGGCGCCTGGTTGCCCAGCGCGGCCCGGCCGGCCAGCGTCAGCCGCACCGGTTGGCTGCGCTCCAGCACGCCGCGCTGGCGCAGCTCGTTGCAGACCGCGGCCACCAGCGGCACCGGGATCTCCGCCGCGCGGGCCACCTCCCGCACCGGCACCGGCTCGGCCCGGGCGATCGCCCGCAGCACATCCCGGATGCCCGCCCTGCCCTCGGCCAGCCCGACCGCGGCGGCAACCTCGGCGATGGCCGCCTCAAGCGCGAGGCCATGCTCGTCCGCCACCGTCGCCACCACCTGATCAGCTTACGGCCGCACCGGAATCCACCCGCCCGCCGCCCGGCCTGCCGCCATCCGGCCGTCCCGCTGCCACCCGCCCGTCCCGCCGCTCCGTCCGGTCAGCCGTTCGGTCCGGCTGCCCGTCGCTCCGCCGGGTCGGTCGGGTTGCCGGCCACCCGGCCGGCGGGGCGGTTCAGCCGGCCACCGCCAGTACCGGCCGGCCGGCGGCCAGCGCGACCTCGCGGCCGGACCAGCGGCGGCGCAGCCAGCGGTCGTGGCTGGCCGCCACGATCGCCCCGGGCGCCGCCGCGAGGGCCTCCTCCAGCTCCTCGACCAGGGACAGCGAGAGGTGGTTGGTCGGCTCGTCCAGCAGCAGCACGTGCGGGGTGGCCGCGATCAGCACGGCCAGCGCCAGCCGGCGGCGCTGCCCGACGGAGAGCTGGCCGACCGGCCGGCTCAGGTCGCGGGGCGCGATCAGGCCCAGCTCGGCCAGCGGCGGCGGGGCCGACCGCCCGGCCAGCGCGGCGGCGTAGACCTCGACGGCCGGGCGGTCCGGCCGGTCGAACGCGACATCCTGCTCGAGCAGGCCGACCCGCACCCCGCGCCGCCGGTGTGCGCTGCCGGCGGCCGGCGCCAGCCGCCCGGCCAGCACGGCCAGCAGCGTCGATTTGCCGGCCCCGTTTCCGCCGGTGACCAGCAGCCGGTCGTCGGTGGCCAGGTCCAGGTGGTCGACCGCGAGCCGGCCCGGCACCCGGACCCGGCGCAACGAGAGCACCGGCCCCTCGCCGGACGCGCCGGCGGTCACCACCCGGGCCGCGAACCGCAGCGGTGCCGGCGGCTTGCGGACCTGCCGGCGGTCCAGCTCGTCCAGCCGCCGCCGCGCGTTGCGCACCCGGGAGGAGACCGCCTTCTGCACCAGCTCGCCGTGCCCGTTGTACGCCGCCTTGTCGCCGTCCGGCCAGGGCCGGTTGTGCGCGACCTGGCGGGCGGTCACCGCGACCGCCTGCCGCAGCCCGGCCAGCTCGTCCTGTTCGTCCTGGTACTGCCGTTCCCAGCGGGCCCGCTCGGCCCGCTTGGCGGTCAGGTAGTCGGTGTACGCGCCGCCGTACCGGGTGACGCCGCCCCGGGTCGGGTCGAGATCGCAGATTGCCGTACAGACGGCGTCCAGGAACACCCGGTCGTGGCTGGCGGCGACCACCACGCCGGGCAGCCGGCGCAGGTGCTCCTCGACGAACCCGATCGCCTCGTCGTCCAGGTGGTTGGTCGGCTCGTCCAGCAGCAGCGTCCGCGGTTGCCGCAGCAGCAGCGCGGCCAGCGCCAGCCGGGACCGCTCGCCCCCGGACAGCGTCACCACCGGGCGGGACCGCTCGATTCGGGCCAGGCCGAGGCCGCCGAGCACCCGCTCGGCGCGGTGATCGGCGTCCCAGGCCTCGGTCGCCTCGACCTCGGCCAGCGCGTCGCCGTACCGGGCCAGCAGGGCGGCGTCGTCCGGCCGGCGGCGCAGCGACTCGGCCAGATTCGCCAACCGCCGCTCGGCGCCGCGCACCTCGGCCAGCGCCGCCTCGACCACCGCGCCGACCGGATCGGCGCCGGCGAACGGCGGTTCCTGGTGCAGCAGGCCGATGTCGGCCGGCCGGGTCACCTCGCCCGCGTCCGGCTGTTCCACCCCGGCCAGCAGTCGCAGCAGGGTGGACTTGCCGACGCCGTTCTCGCCGACCAGGCCGAGCCGCTGGCCCGGGGACGCGGTCAGCGAGACACCGTCGAGCACCCGGCGGGCGCCGTAGCTCTTGATCAGATCATTGGCGCGGAGGGACTGGGCTGACATTCGCTCACCACCGGAAGGATCACGGTTGGCGACCCGCCGGGCGTACGCCTCGGCCGCGGGTCTGGTCGCGAAGTCAGCTCTCCATGTCGGGGTCCACGATGCCGGCTCGGGCCCGGGCCGGCAACCGGAAATTTGGCCGACCCGGCTTCAGTGCGCCGGCTGCGCGGCCGGCACGTCCCGGCCGAGGACCGCGGCGGCGACCGTCCCCGGGGTGGCGTCGAACCGCAGCTCGAACAGGTCGGCCAGCAGTTGCGGGTCGCCGATGGCCAGCGGTGGCCGGGGCGTGGCGGCCGACTCCGGGTCCGGCCGGAACGTCGGCCGCAGCCCCAGCCGGCCGGCCATCGCCAGCGCCACCGAGCCGACGGTGAGCCCGGTCCCGGAGCACACGTTCAAGGTCAGCCCCGGCTGCGGCTCGATCGTGAGCCGGCGCAGCACGGCGGCCACGAAGTCGACCGGGACGAAGTCGTACACCGAGTCCAGCCGCCCGCAGCGCAGTTCCGGCCGCGGCGTCCGGGCGGCCAGCAGCCGCCGGCGCAGGTCCCCGAGCACGGTCGCGGCCGGCATCCCCGGGCCGACCACGGCGAACGGGCGCACCACGGTCAGCGGGATGCGCTCCCGGCCGGCCAGCCGCCGGGCCAGCGCCACCTGTGCGGTCTTCGCCCGCGCGTACGGGCTGCCCGGCGCGACCGGGCTGCGCTCGGAGATGCGCGCGCCCGCGCCGTACTCCGCCGCCGAGCCGAGCACGATCACGTACGGCCGCAGCTCCTCGTGCGCCGCGGCCAGCAGCAGGCTGGCGGTGGTGCTCACGTTCGCCGCGTAGGTGGCGGCGGTGGTCGCGGCCCGCCCGCCGGCCAGATGGATCACGGTGGACGGCTCGGCCCAGCGCAGTACCGCGGCGGCCTCCTCGGCCCGGGTCAGGTCGGCCGGCAGATGGTCGGTGCTGCGGGCCCCGCTCCGGCTGGTGGTCCGGCACGGCAGCACCTCGCGCAGCGCCGCCGCCACGGCCTGTCCGACATAACCGCTCGCACCGGTGACGAGCACCCGTACCGGAGCGGCTGTCACCGGCTGCGGCTGCCGTGCGCCGGTGCTGCCCTCGGCATCGCATCACCCCTCGTCGCACCGCGTCCGGCGCTGCCCCTCGTGTGCACAGCCGCCGTCACGATCGTCATTCGACCAGATGCGACGCGTGCACGCCGAAGGGTTGCACAAGTACCAGCCACACGATGGGGGGAACCAGGGGTCCATTGCCGTCATCGCCGGACGGGCGGCGAATTGCGCCGAACGGCCGACAGCCGCCAGCCCGCTCGATGCCGGCCGTCTGGCCGGCCGGTCCGTCTGGCCGGCCGGTCCGTCTGGCCGGCCGGTCCGTCTGGCCGGCCGGGTCCGCCTGGCTGGCCGGCCGATCCGGCTGGCCGGATCGGCCGATCCAGGCTGGCCGGCCGGTCCGGCGTCCTCGACCTGGAGCTGCTGCTCCGGACGCCGGCCGACCGGTGGCACACGGCCGCCAGTCCGTGGCCACCGGCCGACGGCACCCCGGGGCCCCGGTTCGCCGGCCCAGCCTGGCCCGTCAGTCCGGGAGGCGGGTCCGGCTGGCCGGTTGGGCCTACCGGGCGGACGGTGCGCGGCAGCGCCGGAGGGGAGTCGCCAGCGTTGCCGGGCCGCCTGGTCGTCGGCCGGGTCACGGGGCTGGGTGCGGCCGCATCGACCAGCCTTCCCCGGCGACCGCAAGCGGCGCCTTTGCGCAGCCTCAAATCGGGGTTAAGCCGGCTCCGCCGGCGATGTCGCCGATCGAGGCGGTGCGGTGGCCGTTCCGGGGCACCGGACGGCGCCGGCCGGGTGGCAGATGTGCGCGATCGGGCGCCATTTTTCGGGTTCCGCGAACGCGGCCGGAGTTCATGCCGCAAGCTGGCAGCGATGATCCGCCCGCCACCGCGCGGGCGGTCACGGACGGCCGCACCGGGAGTGCGGCTATGGGGGGAATGTGCGATGTGGGCTGCGCCGTCGTGTTCGCGCTGCGCGCGCCGAGTCGAGCCGTCCACTGTGGACGAACGCCCCGCTTCCGACGGTTGCCAGCCGCATTCGGGCACCGTCCACTAGGCAGCCGCGCCCGCCGACCCGGCTGTCGGCGGGCGCGGCCTGAAGCAGCGGCCGGGTAACCGGCCGGCCGGCCTGGATTGCCCGGACGGCCAGGGCAGTTTGATACTGGGCCGCCGGGACCGCACCATTGAGCCAGCCGAGGAGGTCGCCATGTCCGAGCCAGCGGAGTCCCGCGAGCGGTTCACCGACGAGGAAGCGGCGTTCCTGCGGAACGCCCGGTTCGGCGCGCTGCCGGCCCGGGTCCGGCCGGACGACTGGGTCGAGATGACCGAGACCGACCCGCCGGCGCGTGACCTGATCCTGTCGGAGTTCGAGCGGATGGCCCAGGTCGTCCGCTACGCCGGGGGCTGACCCACCCGCGGCCGGCCGGTCCCGGGCCGTCCCGGATGATTCCCTGGACGGCGCGTGCCGGCGGTTCACAGGAGGGCTGGCTGATGTCCACGGTGCTTCGAGCGAGCATGCGGCGGTTCGGCACGTCGATCTTCTCCACCATCACCGACCTGGCCGTGCAGCGGCAGGCGATCAACCTGGCCCAGGGCTTCCCGGACTTCGACCCGCCGCGGGAACTGCTGGACGCCGCGGCGGCCGCGGTGCACGGCGGCTTCTCCCAGTACGCCCCGAGCATCGGCTACCCGGACCTGCGCCGGGCCGTGGCGGCGCACCAGGCCACCCACTACGACCAGCAGTGGGACCCGGACACCGAGATCACCATCACCGTCGGCGCCACCGAGGCGATCTGGTCGGCGGTGCACGCGCTGATCGAGCCGGGCGACGAGGTGCTGCTGGTCGAGCCCTGCTACGACATGTACCAGCCGTGCGTGGTCGCCGCCGGCGGCGTGCCGCGGATCCTGCCCACCACCGGTTTCCCTGACTTCCGGATCGACCCGGACCGGTTGGCCGCCGCATTCGGCCCGCGCACCCGGCTGGCGATCGTGAACACCCCGTGGAACCCGGTCGGCCGCCAGCTCACCGCCGCGGAGCTGCGCGCCCTCGGCGAGCTCTGCCAGCGGTACGGCGCCCACCTGATCTCGGACGAGACCTACGAGCACGTGCTGTTCGACGGCCGCACGCACCGGCCGGCGGTCAGCGAGCCGCTGCTGGCCGACCGGACGATCACCGTCTCCTCGGTGTCCAAGACGTTCAGCGCCACCGGCTGGCGGATCGGCTGGGCGGTCGCGCCGGCCGGGCTGACCGAGGCGCTGCGCCGGGTGCACCAGTTCGTCACGTTCACCGCCGCCTCGCCGCTGCAGCGTGCGGTCGCCGTCATGCTGGCCGGGTCCGGCCCGGAGTTCTACGCGCAGCTGACCGCCGAGTACACCGAGCGCCGCGACACCCTGCTGGAGTACCTGGCCAAGCGCGACGACCTGGAGCTGACCACGCCGGAGGGCGCCTACTTCGTGATGACCCGGTGCGCCGGCGACGAGTTGGAGTTCTGCCGCGAGCTGATCGACCGGTCCGGCGTGGCGGCGATCCCGGCGTCCGCGTTCTTCGCCGACCCGGCGACCGGGCGCGGCCTGGTCCGGTTCGCGTTCTGCAAGCGGCTGGAGACGCTCCGCCTGGCCGGCGAGCGCCTGGCCGCCCACTGATTTCCCGGTTCGCGGCGCTGCGCGCCAGACGCGACGTCTTCCCTCGGCACCGCGCAGCGACTTCGTCGGCGCGTTGCCTCAGTCCAGACGCCGCTGCGCTCCGCTCCGCTCACTGATCCTCCGGTTCGCGGCGCTGCGCCCGCGCCGCTACCGGCACCGCCCGTGGACAACGTGACAGCGGGCGGGCGGGGGGCAATGATCGGGGGCGTGCGAGTCGCAGTGGCGCAGTACGCCTCCAGTCGGGACAAGCCGGCCAGCCGGCAGCGCGCCCGGGAGTACGTGACCCGGGCCGCGGACGCCGGCGCCACCCTGGTGGTGCTGCCGGAGGCCGCGATGCACCCGTTCGGCCGGCCGGACGAGCCGCTGGCGCCGGTCGCCGAGCCGGTGGACGGTCCGTTCGGCGCCGAGTTGGCCGCGGTCGCGGCGGCCACCGGCGCGACCGTGGTGGCGGGCATGTTCGAGACGGTGCCGGGCGAGTCGCGGATCTACAACACGGTGCTCGCGGTCGGCCCGGCCGGGTTGCTCGGCCGGTACCGCAAGCTGCACTTGTTCGACGCGCTGGGCTGGCGCGAGTCCGACCGCATCCGGCCCGGCGAGCCGGAGCCGGACGGCCTGCTCACGTTCGCCGCCGGCGACTTCACCGTCGGCGTGCTCACCTGCTACGACCTGCGCTTCCCGGAGCAGGCCAGGGCCCTGGTGGACGCCGGCGCGCAGTTGCTGGTGCTGCCCGCGGCCTGGGTGAGCGGCCCGCTGAAGGAATACCAGTGGGAGACGCTGGCCCGGGCCCGGGCGATCGAGAACACCGCGTACCTGGCCGCCGCCGGGCAGCCGCCGCCGGAGTTCAGCGGGCACAGCATGGTGCTCGACCCGATGGGCGTCGCGCTGGCCACGGTCGGTGAGGTGGACGGGCTGGCGCTGGCCGAGGTGACCGCCGAGCGGCTGGCCGAGGTGCGGCGCAAGCTGCCGGTGCTGGAGCACCGCCGCTACACCGTGCTGCCGCGGTCGGCGAGCTTGGCAGTACCCTAGGCAAGGCAAAGGATCTTTTGTCGTCCGGGAACTGTCCGTCCTGGCCGACCGTTACCTGGAAACCGACGTAAGAGCCCACCGGAGGAGCCCGCCGTGAACAGCAACAACCCCGTTCTCAGCCGGGGATTCGGGCAGGGGCAGGGGTACGCGACGTTCGGTCAACCCGCGCCAGCCGCTGCTGACCTGCAAGACATGTACAACCGCCCGGCGTACGCGCCGCCCACCCCGCAGTACCTGACGCTGGACGACGTCGTCATGAAGACGGCGGCCTGCCTCGGTGTGCTGGGTGCCACCGCCGCGGTCGCCTGGGTGTTCGACCTGGGCGCGCTGGGCATCGTCGGCGCGCTGGTCGGGTTCGTGCTGGCGCTGATCATCAGCTTCAAGCAGAGCACCAACCCGGCGTTGATCCTGTCGTACGCGGCCGCCGAGGGCGTGTTCCTGGGCGGCATCAGCCGGCTGTTCAACGACCGCTGGCCGGGCATCGTGATCCAGGCCGTGATCGGCACCGGCGCCGTGTTCGGCGGCATGCTGGTCGTCTACAAGACCGGCGCGATCCGGGTCACCCCGCGGTTCACCCGCTGGATGCTCGGTGCGCTGATCGGTGTCGTCGCGCTGATGATGGTGAACCTGCTGGCCGGGCTCTTCAACGGCGGTCACGGCATCGGCCTGCGGGACGCGAACAGCCCCGGTATCGCGATTGCGTTCAGCATCCTCTGCATCGGCATCGCCGCGTTCACCTTCCTGCTCGACTTCGACATGATCGAGAAGGCGATCCGGCAGGGCGCCCCCGAGCGGTTCGCCTGGTACGCCGCGTTCGGCCTGGTCGTCGGCCTGGTCTGGCTGTACCTGGAGATCCTCCGGCTGCTCAGCTACTTCCGCGACTAGCGGCGCGGGCCGCGAGCCCACTCCGCCGCACCCCGGCGGCCCGCCGCCGCCAACCCCGCGCTACACCCCAGAGGAGACCCGCCGGGCGCGTACGCCCCGGCGGGTCTCCGCCAGGTTCCGGGCCTGCGTAGGGTGGCCCGGTGGCTGACGAACTGGCTGCCGCCGAGGCGTTGCTCGGTCGGCTGCGGCGGTGGAACCGGCGCAGTTGGGCCGCCGCCGCGGGCCCGCCGGCCGGGAGCGGTCACACCCGGGCGGATGCCGCGCACGTGGCCGCGCAGCGGCTGGCCGACCTGGCCGCGGCGGTCGAGGGACGCCCGGCACTGCCGGTGCCCCGCCTGTTCGGTGACCTGGCGCTACCCGATCAGCTGGCCGTGATGCTGCTCGATGTCCGCCGCACCGCGGACCCGGAGGCGCTGCGCGCGGCGGCGGCGGAGCTCAGCGCGCTCCGCACCGCCCTCGGCTTCCGCTGACCCGCCCGCCCGGCGCTCAGGCGAGGCGTTCGATGATCATGGCCATGCCCTGGCCGCCGCCGACGCACATGGTCTCCAGGCCGAGCGTCCGGTCCCTGAACTGCAGGCCGTTGAGCAGCGTGCCGGTGATCCGGGCGCCGGTCATCCCGAACGGGTGGCCCACCGCGATCGCGCCGCCGTGCACGTTCAGCCGGTCCAGGTCGATGCCCAGATCCTGGTAGGACGGGATGACCTGGGCGGCGAACGCCTCGTTGATCTCGACCAGGTCGATGTCGCCGATGCTCATCCCGGCCCGGGCCAGCGCCTGCCGGCTGGCCGCCACCGGGCCCAGCCCCATGATCTCCGGGGAGAGCGCGGAGACGCCGGTGGCGACGATCCGGGCCAGCGGGGTGATGCCCAGCTCGGCGGCGCGGGTGTCGCTCATGACGATCACCGCGGCCGCGCCGTCGTTCAGCGGGCAGCAGTTGCCGGCGGTGATCCGGCCGTCCGGCCGGAACACGGGCTTGAGCCCGGCCACCCCCGCCAGCGTCACGCCCGGCCGGGGGCCGTCGTCGGCGGCCACCACGGTGCCGTCCGGCGTGGTCACCGGGGTGATCTCGCGGGCCCAGAAACCGTCCGCGATCGCCTTCTCGGCCAGGTTCTGCGAGCGCACGCCGAACGCGTCCATCTCGTCCCGGCTGATGCCCTTGAGCTGGGCCAGGTTCTCCGCGGTCTGCCCCATCGCGAGGTAGACGTCCGGAATCGCGCCGTCCTCGCGCGGGTCGTGCCAGTCGACGCCGCCGTGCGCGGCGGTCACGCTGCGGGCCTGCGCGTCGGCGAAGACCGGGTTCATCGTGTCCGGCCAGCCGTCCGAGCTGCCCTTGGCGAACCGGCTGACGCATTCGACGCCGGCGCTGATGAACACGTCGCCCTCGCCGGCCTTGATCGCGTGGAAGGCCATCCGGGTGGTCTGCAGCGAGGACGAGCAGTACCGGGTGACCGTCGTTCCGGGCAGGTGGTCGTAGCCGAGCATGATCGCCACCACCCGGGCCATGTTGAAGCCCTGCTCGCCGCCGGGCAGCCCGCAGCCGAGCATCAGGTCGTCGATCCCGGTCGGGTCGAGTTGGGGCAGCTTGTCCAGCGCGGCCCGGATGATCGTGGCGGTCAGGTCGTCCGGCCGCAGCTGGGTCATCGAGCCCTTGGCCGCCCGGCCGATGGGGGAGCGGGCGGTCGCGACGATCACTGCCTCGGGCATGGACTGCCTCCGTCTCGCCGGGATTTGTTACTGGAGAGTACGCCCGGGGTATCGGCCTGCCGACGGGCTGAGACCGGCCTCACCGAATCGGGTTCGGTCGGGCCCGACGCTACAGCGAGGCGCGTTGGGTCGCCGCATCGGTGACCGCCGGCAGCAGCGCCTCGGCGAGCAGCCGGTAGCCGTCCGCGGACGGGTGGAACCGGTCCTGGCTGAAGGTACCCGGGTCGGCGCGGAACACCGGGCCGGTGGCCGTGGCCAGGTCGACCGCGACCCCGCCGGCGTCCACCGTGGTCGTGGTGGAGGCGTTGGCCACCCGGCGGCCGCGCCAGGCCACCACGGAGCGCAGCGGCTGGGCGAACGCGCGCACCGCGCCCAGGTCCGGGCAGGTGCCGACGACCACCCGCACCCCGGCCGCGCGCAGCCGCTCCACCGCCTCACCCAGGTTCTGCCGGACCGCGGTCAGCGGCGTCCCCCGGGTGGCATCGTCCGCGCCGACCAGCAGCACGGCCACGTCCGGCCGGCCGAGCAGGGCGCGGGACACCTGCGGGCCGAGGTCGCCGGTGCCGGAGCCGCCGATGGCAACCCCGGCCAGCCGCACCCGGCTGCCGGCCTGGCCGAGCCGGCGGGCCAGCGCGGCGCCGACCGTGTCCTCCGTGCGGGTGACGCCGACCCCGGCGCCGGTAGAGTCGCCCAGGACGACCAGCCGCAACAGGGGCTGGCCGGGCTCGCCGAACTCGCCGTCCACCGGCGGCGCGGAGTTCGCCGGCAGATACTGCCGCCGGGCGGCCACCCACACCTCAGCGGCCAGCACGAAGACCACCGACGCCATGGTGCCGCTCAGCCCGCTGGCAGCAGCGCGGACGATGCGGACGGCGGAGTACACGTGGCCAGGTTACGTGCTCCGACCCGCCGCCGCCCCAGCCAGTTGGCCTTCGGGAATCTATTTGCTTATGCAATGATTGAGACCTCAACTGCTGCGCGCCGGATCCGCCGGCCGCATCCATTCTCGCGGAGGTACTAGATGACCGAGACCACGCTCGACCTCACCGGCACCTGGGACGTCGACCCCAGCCATACCCGGCTCGGCTTCGGCGTCCGGCATGCGATGGTCGCCACCGTGAAGGGACACTTCGCGGTGTTCTCCGGCGTACTGCACCTCGACCACGCGGAGCCGAGCAAGTCGTCCGCCGAGGTGGAGATCGACGCCGCCAGCATCAACACGGGCAACCAGCAGCGGGACGACCACCTGCGCAGCCCCGACTTCCTGGATGTCGCGAACAACCCGACGATCACGTTCCAGAGCACCAGCGCCGAGGTCAAGGGCGACGACGAGTACCTGCTGCACGGCGACCTGACCATCAAGGGCGTCAGCCGGCCGGTCACCCTCGAGCTCGAGCTCGCCGGCAACTCCGTCGACCCGTACGGCAACACCCGTACCGGCTTCGAGGGCAAGACCACGATCAACCGCAAGGACTGGGGCCTGACCTGGAACGTCGCGCTGGAGACCGGCGGCATCATGGTCGGCGACAAGGTCAAGATCGAGCTGGACATCGCCGCGATCAAGCGCACCGAGGCCTGAGCCTCCCACCAGCCCGCGGCCTCCGCACCAGCCCCGCGGCCTCTGCACCAGCCCGCAGCGTCGGCGCCGGCCCTCCGGGTCGGCGCCCGCTGCTGTCCGGCCACGCTGCTCGCCGACGACGGTGCTCGCCTGCGACGGTTCTCGCCTGCGACGGTGCTGTCCGGCCACGGTGCTGATCCGGCCACGGTGCTGGCCGGGTTGGCGGCCCGTCCGGGCCGTCCCGGGTCGGTACGGCTAGCCGGCTTCGGCGCTGTCGGTGTTCGGCCAGCTGCGGCCGTCGGGCGGGGCGACCAGCCGGGGCCGGCGGCGGCGCAGGGACGCCCAGCGGCCGCGCGGGCCGCGCTCCCGGCCGTCCACCCGGGTCGGGGTGACCTCGGTGCCGGCCACGCCGGCGGCCCGGGCGGCCGCGGTGGCGACCGGCGCGACGCCCTCGCGGTGGAACGGCAGCGGCGGCAGGTCCGCCTCGGGCCACAGCCCGAGCGCGGCCGAGACCGAGGGCAGCATCACCGCGGCGGCGGCCGCGTAGCCGGCCGCGGACGGGTGGAACCGGTCCGGGCTGAACATCTCGGCCGGGCGAGCGGCGAACTCCGGGCCGAGGATGTCGCCGAGCGACACGGTCCGGCCGCCGGCCTCGACCACCGCGACGGTCTGCGCGGCGGCCATCTGCCGGCTCCACCGCCGGGCCAGCAGCCGCAGCGGCTGCGCGATCGGCTCGATGGTGCCCAGATCCGGGCAGGTGCCGACGACCACCTCGGCGCCGGTGGTGCGCAGCCGGGACACCGCCTCGGCCAGCGAGCGGACCGACTGGGCCGGCGGCACCCGGCCGGTCACATCGTTCGCCCCGATCATGATCATCACGATCTGCGGCTGGCCGGGCAGCACCGCGTCCGCCTGGCCGGCCAGGTCGGCCGAGCGGGCGCCCACCACCGCCACGTTGACCAGCCGGACCGGCCGTTCGGCCACCTCGGACAGCCCGACCGCGAGCAGCACGGCCGGCGTCTCCATCGCGTCGGTGACGCCCAGCCCGGCCGCGCTGGAGTCGCCGAGCACGGCCAGCCGGATCGGGTCACCCGAGCCGTTGCCCCAGACCCCGTCCGCGGCGGGTGGCTGCCCGGTCGGGCTGCCGATCCAGCGCCGGGCCAGCCTGGCCTCGCCGCGCAACAGGCCGTAGCCGGCGGCGGTGAGCAGGCCCAGCCCGCCACCGCCGTACAGGGCCGCCGCGGCGATGCGGCGGGCCCGGTGGGCCCTGATCATCATCGTTCCCGGCCACGCAGGAACGCGCGCACCGCCTCCCGGGCGCCGGCGCGGATCTCCGCACCGTGCATGAAGGCGGCCACCTCGAAGTCGAGATCGCCCAACACGTCCGCGCTCTTGCGGCTCAGCTCCGGGTCGGTACAGAACCAGCTGAGCGAATACCGGATCCCGCGCACGTTGAACAGCGCGTCGCCGGTGATGAGCACGCCGGTCGGCTCGTGCAGCAGGGAGACGTGGCCGGGCGTGTGCCCAGGGGTGTGGATCACCCGCAGGCCGCCGGCGATCGGCAGCACCGTCCCGTCCAGGAACTGCTCGGCGACGGTGACCGTGGGGATCTTGTCGCTGCGGCCGCGCGCGGTCCGCGGCGCTCGCCCGTCCCGCAGGTACGGCGCTTCCCGCTCGTGCACGATCACGTCCGCGCCGGTCTGGGCGACCAGCTTCGCCAGCCCGCCGACGTGGTCGCGGTGCGCGTGCGTGACCACCACCCGGCGCACGTCGCCCGGCTTCGCGCCGATCGCGTGCAACCCGGCCCTGATCCGCCGGTAGCTCCGGCCCAGCCCGGCATCGACCAGCGTTACCAGGCCCTCACCGTCCACCAGCGCGTACGAGTTGATCAAATCCCCGACCGTCGTCGGGATCCGCCACACCCCCGGAGCCAGCGCCACTGCAGCACTACGGACCACCGTCCACCTCCCCGACCCGAAGGGTAGTGCCTCCCGATGAACCACCTGTCAGGCAGCATGACCGCATCATTGGCCCGGCTGGGCGCCACCCCTCCGGGCTAATGTGTGCCACATGGACTACGCCGAGTCGTTGATCGATCTGGTCGGTTCCACCCCGCTGGTGCGGCTGTCCTCGGTCACGTCCGGGGTGGCGCCGCTGGTGCTGGCCAAGGTGGAGTACTTCAACCCGGGCGGCTCGGTGAAAGACCGGATCGCGGTGCGGATGGTCGAGGCCGCCGAGGCGTCCGGGGAGCTGCGACCGGGCGGCACGATCGTCGAGCCGACCAGCGGGAACACCGGCGTGGGCCTCGCCATCGTGGCCCAGAAGAAGGGCTACCACTGCATCTTCGTCTGCCCGGACAAGGTGTCCTACGACAAGATCAGCGTGCTGCGCGCGTACGGGGCCGAGGTGGTGGTCTGCCCGACCGCGGTCGACCCGTCCCACCCGGAGTCGTACTACAACGTCTCCGACCGGCTGACCCGGGAGACGCCGGGCGCCTGGAAGCCGAACCAGTACGCCAACCCGAACAACCCGCGCTCGCACTACGAGACCACCGGCCCGGAGCTGTGGAAGCAGACCGAGGGCCGGATCACCCACTTCGTCGCCGGCATCGGCACCGGCGGCACGATCAGCGGCACCGGCCGGTACCTGAAGGAGGCCAGCTCCGGCCGGGTCCGGATCGTCGGCGCGGACCCGGAGGGCTCGGTCTATTCCGGCGGCACGGGGCGGCCGTACCTGGTCGAGGGTGTCGGTGAGGACTTCTGGCCGGAGACCTACGACCGGACGGTGTGCGACGAGATCGTCCCGATCAGCGACAAGGACTCGTTCACGATGACCCGGCGGCTGGCCCGCGAGGAGGGGCTGCTGGTCGGCGGGTCCTGCGGGATGGCCGTCGCGGCGGCGCTGCGGGTGGCCGAGCGGGGCAGCGCCGAGGACGTGGTCGTGGTGCTGCTGCCCGACTCCGGCCGCGGCTACCTGTCCAAGATCTTCAACGACGACTGGATGGCCGACTACGGCTTCCTGTCCACCTCGGACGACACGACCGTCGGCGACGTGCTGCGCCGCAAGGGCGCGCTGATGCCCGAGTTGGTGCACGTGCACCCGGAGGAGTCCGTCGCGTCCGCGATCCAGACACTGCGCGAGTACGGGGTGTCGCAGATGCCGGTGGTGAAGCAGGAGCCGCCGGTGATGGCCGCCGAGGTGATCGGCTCGGTCGTCGAGCGGGACCTGCTGGACGCGCTGTTCACCGGCCGGGCGAAGACCGACGAGCCGCTGGGCCAGCACATGTCCGGGCCGTTGCCGATGGTCGGGGCCGGCGAGCCGATCAGCGCCGCGATGGGCGCGCTGGAGAAGGCGGACGCCGCGGTGGTGCTGGACGACGGCAAGCCGTCCGGCGTGATCACCCGCCAGGACCTGCTCGCCTTCCTCGGCAGCCGGTAGCCCGGCTGGCTCTTCTGCGCCGCGAACCGCCTGGACCGCCCCGCCGTCGGGATACGGTGGCGGCGGCGGAAAGCGGCGGAGGTGCTCGCAATGGCGTGGGACACGGCTGAGCTGGCCCGGCAGGTGGACGGTCAGGTGGTCACCGAGTGGCTGCGGCGCAACGCCGCGGACGCTCCGGACGAGGTCGCGCTGCGCGCCAGGGCGGTGGACGGCGGCGCCGAACCGGCCTGGGTGGAGCTGACCTGGGCCGAGGTGGCCGACCGGGCCGCCCGGCTGGCCGGCGCTTTCAGCCGGCTGGGGCTGCGGGCCGGCGACCGGGCGCTGCTGTTCCTGCGCAACCGGCCCGAGTTCCACCTGGTCGACCTCGGCGTGCTGATGCTGCGGGCGACGCCGATCTCGATCTACAACTCGTCCGCCCCGGACCAGGTCGGCTACCTCGCGGCGCACAGCGAGGCGCGGATCGCCGTGGTGGACGACATCGGCCTGCTGGAGCGGCTGCTGAAGGTCCGGGACGAGCTGCCGGACCTGACCACGATCGTCGTGGTGGACGACCCGGACCGGCTCGCCCCGGCGGACGTACTGCACCTGGCCGACCTGTACGCCGGTGAGCCGGTCGACCTGGCCGCCGCCGCGGCGGCCGCGGACCCGACCGATCTGGTCACGGTGATCTACACGTCCGGCACCACCGGCCCGCCCAAGGGCGTGATGCTCGACCACAGCAACATCGCCTGGGCCTGCGTCGGCTACGGCGAGCTGGTGCCGGCCGAGCCCGGCCTGCGCTCGATCTCGTACCTGCCGATGGCGCACGTCGCCGAGCGGATGGTCACCCAGTACGGCTGGCTCTGGCAGCGTTCGGTGGTCACCACCTGCCCGGACCTGACCCGGCTCGGCGAGTACCTGGTCGCGGTGCGGCCGAACAACCTGTTCGGCCCGCCCCGGGTCTGGGAGAAGCTGCGTGCCGGCATCGAGGCCGGGGTGGCCGCCGGCGGCCCGGAGCGGGTGGCCGGCTTCCAGCAGGCGCTCGCGGTCGGCCGGCAGGTGGCCGACCTGCGGGCCCGGTCCGAGCCGCTGCCGGCCCCGCTGGCCGCCGCCTGGGAGCGGGTGGACGCGGCCGCGTTCGCGCCGCTGCGCGCCAAGATCGGGCTGGACCAGCTCCGGTACGCGTTCGCCGGCGCCGCCCCGCTGCCGGTCGAGGTGCTGCACTTCATGCGCGCGATCG
This sequence comes from uncultured Actinomycetota bacterium, assembly GCA_963714145.1. Taxonomy (GTDB): domain Bacteria; phylum Actinomycetota; class Actinomycetes; order Mycobacteriales; family CADCTP01; genus JBBWZH01. The sequence goes on from OY970235.1 coordinate 9,574,027, forward strand.
GGGTGCCGTTCTCGGAGATCTACGGCATGTCGGAGAACTCCGGCGGCATGACCTGGGATCCGTTCCTGATCAAGCCCGGCACCGTCGGCCGGGCCTACCCGGGCGCCGAGGTGAAGCTGTTGGACGACGGTGAGATCGTCTGCCGCGGCGGCATCGTGGCCCGTGGCTACCTGAAGGACCCGGAGCGGACCGCGGAGACCTTCGACGCGGACGGCTGGCTGCACACCGGCGACATCGGCCAAGTCGACCCGGACGGCTACTTCAGCATCGTCGACCGGAAGAAGGAACTGATCATCACGTCCGGCGGGAAGAACGTCTCGCCGGCGAACATCGAGGCCGCGCTGAAGTCGCTGCCGCTGGTCGGCCAGGCCTGCGTGGTCGGCGACGGCCGGCCGTACCTGGTCGCGCTGCTGGTGCTCGACCCGGAGGTCGCCCCGGTCTGGGCCCAGGGCCAGGGCCTGCCGGCGGAGTTGACCGGCCTGGCCGCCGAACCGGCGGTCCGGGCCGAGCTGGAGCGCGGGGTGGCCGAGGTGAACCAGCGGTTCTCCAACGTCGAGGGGGTCAAGCGGTTCGTCGTCCTGGGCGAGGAATGGCTGCCCGACTCCGACCAGCTCACCGCGACGATGAAGCTCAAGCGCCGGGGCGTGCACCGGGCCTACGCGGACGTGATCGACGAGCTGTACGCCGGCTAGCCGCGCCGGCCACTGCCCGGCTGGGCCGGCGGCCGGCCGGGGTGGCCGGGGTGGCCGGGCCGGCGGCCGGGCTGGCCGAGCCGGCCGGCTGGGCTGGCCGGCCGGGCTGCTGGTGGCCGGCTGGCCGGCGGGGCAGCCTGGCCGGGCAGCCGGCTGACTCCCGCTCATCTAGGGTGTGCCGGTGAGCGAGAGCTACGGCTTCGAGACCCGGGCCATCCACGCCGGCCAGTCAGCCGACCCGGCCACCGGCTCGGTCAGCGTGCCGATCTTCCAGACCTCGACCTACAAGCAGGACGGGGTCGGCGGGCTGCGCGGCGGCTACGAGTACAGCCGCACGGCGAACCCGACCCGGACCGCGCTGCAGGAGTGCCTGGCCGCGCTGGAGGGCGGCGCGCACGGGCTGGCGTTCGGTTCCGGGATGAGCGCGGAAGACTGCCTGCTGCGCGCGGCGCTCGCCCCGGGTGACCACGTTCTGATCCCGAACGACGCGTACGGCGGCACCTTCCGGTTGTTCAGCAAGGTGCTCTCGCGCTGGGGGCTGGCGTACACGCCGGTGCCGCTGGGTGACCTGGACGCGGTCCGCGCCGCGGTCCGGCCGGCCACCCGGATGATCTGGTGCGAGACGCCGACCAACCCGCTGCTCGGCATCGCCGACATCGCCGGGCTGGCCGGCATCGCCCGCGAGGCCGGCGCCCGGCTGGTGGTGGACAACACCTTCGCCTCGCCGTACCTGCAGCAGCCGCTGGCCCTCGGCGCGGACGTGGTCGTGCACTCCACCACCAAGTACCTGGGCGGCCACTCGGACGTGATCGGCGGCGCGCTGGTCCTCTCCGACCCGGCGCTGGCCGAGACCCTGCGGTTCCACCAGAACTCGCTCGGTGCGGTCCCCGGGCCGTTCGACTGCTGGCTGGTGCTGCGCGGGATCAAGACGCTCGCGGTGCGGATGGACCGGCACTGCGCGAACGCCGAGCGGGTGGTCGAACTGCTCACCGCGCACCCGGCGGTGGGCCGGGTGCTCTACCCGGGGCTGCCCGGCCACCCCGGGCACGAGGTGGCGGCCAAGCAGATGGGCGGCTTCGGCGGGATGGTCTCGTTCACCCTGCGCGGCGGCGAGCCGGCCGCGCTGCGGGTCTGCGAGCGGGCCCGGGTGTTCACCCTGGCCGAGTCGCTCGGCGGGATCGAGTCGCTGATCGAGCACCCCGGCCGGATGACCCACGCGTCCGCCGCCGGCTCGATGCTGGAGGTGCCGCCCGACCTGGTCCGCCTCTCAGTAGGCATCGAGACCATCGACGACCTCCTAGCCGACCTAACCCACGCGCTAGCCGACTGACCCCCGCCCACCGGCCGACCTTCAGGCCTGCGAACCGCCGCCCGCCGCACCGTGGGGTCCGCGGGGCTCGGCCCCGCGGCCAGCATGACGGTGCGGCTTCGGCGAGCGTCCTCCGCGAGCATGGGTGCCGTGCCGGACCGTGGGGTCCGCGGGGCTCGGCCCCGCGGCCAGCATGTCGGTGCGGCTTCGGCGAGCGTCCTCCGCGAGCATGGGTGCCGTGCCGGACCGTGGGGTCCGCGGGGCTCGGCCCCGCGGCCAGCATGTCGGTGCGGCTTCGGCGAGCGTCCTCCGCGAGCATGGGTGCCGTGCCGGACCGTGGGGTCCGCGGGGCTCGGCCCCGCGGCCAGCATGTCGGTGCGGCTTCGGCGAGCGTCCTCCGCGAGCATGGGTGCCGTGCCGGACCGTGGGGTCCGCGGGGGCTCGGCCCCCGCAGCCAGCATGACGGCGCGACGTCGGCGAGCGTTCTCCGCGAGCAGACCTATCCCCGAGCGTCCGACGTGGGTGTTTCGGCGGGGAGGCGGCTGGTGTCTACGCAGCCGGCCAGCGAGGCGCCGGCCGGGGCGGTGTCGGCGGCCCGCCAACTGCCGGCGGTGATCACCTGCGGCTGCACGATCACCCACTCGCGACCGTCACCGCAACTCTGGGCGGTGACCGGGGCGGGCCGCTCGGTCGCGGCCAGCACCGTGGCCGCGGTCGCGACGACCAGACCGGAGGCGAGCAACGCGGCGGGGACCAGCCGGGGTCGCCGGGTGCGGGTCGATCGCGCGGACATGTGTCCATTGTCGCTGATGTCGGCGCGGAGGGCATCTCCCGGGTCCGGCGACCGCTAGCGACTCTGGTCACGCTCCGGGTCGACCAGCCGCCACATCGTCACATGTGGGCCGATGTGCGGCACCTCCCACTCCGCGCCGACCGCGGTGAAGCCGCCCCGCTGGTAGAACGACCGGGCCGGCACCCGGGCGTTGCACCAGATCAGGCCGCCGCCGTGGCCGGCCACATGCTCGATCATCCGACCCAGCACGGCGGCGCCGATGCCGTGGCCGCGCCGGTCGGCGTCGACCGCCATCCCGCGCAGCCGCCAGGCGTCGGCGCGTTCCGGCATCCGGGCGAACGGCTCGCGCAGCAGCACCCCGGTGCCGACCACCTCGTCGTCCGGGGTGAGCGCGGCCAGGTGCACCGACCCCGGGTCCAGTTCGCCCGGCTGCGGCTCCATCTCGGCGAGCGTGAGATACGGCCGCAGCACCCGGTTGCGCAGCGGGTAGGTCCGCTCGGCTGGCACCTGCTCGACCCGGATGTCCACGGCACCGACCCTAGAGGGCCGGTGCCGCGGCCGGTCGCGGACCTATCGGGGCAGGCCGGTGGGGTCGAGCACGATGCCCCAGTCGACGCCGGTCACCACGCGGGAGGCGCTGGCGAGGATCGAGCAGCCGGCGTCATTTCCGCCGAGCGTCGCCCGCTGGCCCTGGCCGGTGAGCACGACCTCGTACTGGTAGTGGTCCCCAGCCGGTATCGGGCACGGGACGTACTGGAAGTCCGGCTGCCCGTCGAGCCGGCGGATGACCTCGGCCGCGCCGGCGCCGTCCACCTCCTGGGGGCTGCCCTGGTCCAGGCTCGTGCCCGGCATCGGCCCGTACCGGCAGAAGACGAGGCGGTCCGGGACGAACGAGATGAGATGCCCGCCCGGTCGGGCGTTCCGGTCCGGCCACGGCTGTGACTCCGGCTGTGCCGGGCAGGACAGCCGGGCCGGCGTGGCTGCCAGCAGCGCCGGCAGGATGGCCGTCGCGGGAGGGCCAGGGAAACGCACGGCGTGACCGTTCGTGATCAACCCGCAGGCGAACGGGTCGACCCGCAGGCGCACCGTCCGTCCGGCCCCGGTCACCAGCAGGAGGATCGATGAGCGCTCTGCCCCGCGGCAGTACGGGTGCCGGGTCGCTCCCGCCTGGAAGGTGGCGAGCAGCGTGCGGGCGGACGTCGCCGGCAGGCTCCGGCTGGCGACCAGCCGCTGGGAAGCCGCCGGAGGCGGCGGCTGCCGGCTGACGTACGCGCCGTGGTACTCGCAGGCCAGCACGCTGTCGACGGCCATGGGTACCAGCTGTTCGTCCAGGCCGGGGCCGGAGTTGCCGAGGTCGGCGGGGAAGGAGTTCGGGCAGTCGTCCGTACTCGGCGGGCCGGCGGATTGGGTCCGCGTGGCGCCGTGGGTCGGCGCGGCGCCCCCGGTCGTCGCGAGCGGCAGGGCGACCGCGAGGGCCACCGCCACCACTGCCGCCGCCGCGCCCGCGGCCGTCCAGCGGCGCTGCTGCTCAGCGCGGCGGCGCACCGCATTGAGGTCGATCCCTGCGGGCGTCGCGCCGTCGTCCAGGGCGCTCCGCAGATCGTCGATCGTGTTCACAGGACCTCCCTGGTCGGCTCGGCCGTGGTGGCCTGCTCAGCGTCGGCGAGTTGGGGGGAGATGCGGAGCTTGGCCAGGGCCCGGGCGCTGGTGCTCTTCACGGTGCCGGCGGCAACCCCGAGCGTGTGGGCGATGTCCGCCTCGGTCAGGTCGGCGTAGTAGCGCAGCACGACCACCGACCGCTCGCGCGGGGTGAGCGTGGCCAGCGCCCGGGCCAGCTGGTCCCGGTCGGCCTGGTCGGCGGCCAGGTCACCGCCGGCCGGGCCGTCCGGCAACCGGCCGCTCGGCAGTTCGTGCCGCCAGCGCCGGCGCCACCAGTCGGTGTGCGCGTTCACCAGCACCCGGCGGACGTAGGCCAGCGGGTCGTCGTACCGGCTGACCCGGTCCCAGCGCCGGTAGGTGCGGGCCAGCGCGACCTGCAGCAGGTCCTCGGCCCGGTGCTCGTCGCCGGTCAGCAGCCGGGCGATGTGCCGCAGCCGCCGGGCGTTGCCGGTGGCGAACTCGGCGAACCCGTCCTCGTTCCGCATCCGTGGCGCTCCTCCCACTCGCCTGCTGACACGCGGTGGGAGGCGGGTTCGGTTCTGCCGGTCAGCCGCCCGGCTGGGTCACCATCAGGACCGCGATCGCCAGGTAGCAGAGGCTGGCGACGCCGCCGAGCGCGGCGGCCCGGGCCGCCAGCTCCGCGCCGCCGCCCGGCGCGGCGGCGGCCTGCCGCAGCAGCGGCGCCAGCAGCGCGAGCACCAGCGCGGATGCGAACACGAACAGCGCCAGCGAGATGATCACCCACGGGTCGGACCAGCTGTTGTGGTACTTGTCCTGCACCAGGCCGGCGCCGAAGACCGCGATCACCAGCGACACCCAGCCGTAGATGGTGACCGTGCGGGCCAGCGGGCCCAGCGCGCCGGCGTCACCGCTGCGCAGTGCCCGCGGCGCCTGGTTCACCGCCGCGACCAGCGGGCCGATCAGGAAGATCGCGGCAACCACGTGCAGGGTCAGCAGCAGCTTCTCCATGCCGCGGACCTTAGGCCACCCGCTATCCGGCGCGGCGGCGCCCCCGGCGGGCCCGCAGGTAGTCGCTGACCACGTACTCGCCGAGCCGCTCGGCGTCCGGGGAGAAGACCCGGCCGCCGTTGCGGCGGGCGATCTCGTCCACGAACCGGACCAGCGCGGGCTCCTCGTCCAGCATGAAGACGTTGATCACGGCGCCGCGCCGGGTGCACCGCTCCACCTCGGCCAGCGTCAGGGCCAGCGTCTCCGGCAGCGGCGGCCAGGCGAAGTCGGCCCGGCCGTCCCGGGTCAGGTGCGCGGTCGGCTCGCCGTCGGTGACCACCAGGATCACCGGCTCGCTGTCCCGGTGCTGGTCCAGGTGCCGGCGGGCCAGCATCAGGCCGTGCTGCAGGTTCGTCCCCTGCACCATGTCCCAGCTGAGCCCGGCCAGCCCGACCGGGTCGAGCACCCTGGCGTAGTTGGAGAAGCCGATGATCTCGATGTGGTCCTGCGGGTACCGGGTGGTGACCAGCGCGTGCAGGGCGAGCGCGGTCGACTTGGCCGCGCCCCAGGTGCCGCGCAGCGCCATCGAGTACGAGAGGTCGACCAGCAGCGCGACCGCGGCGCTGGTCCGCCGCTCGGTGTCGACCACCTCGAAGTCCTCCACCGCCAGCCGGACCCGGCCGCGCCCCTGCGGGCCGCCCGCACTGCGCAGCACCGAGTTGCGCACCGTGCGGACCACGTCCAGCGGCTGCTCGTCGCCGTACTGCCAGGGCCGGCTGGCCCCGGTCGGCTCGCCCGCGGCGCCGGCGTCGCGCACGTCGTGGGTGCCCCGGCCGCGGGATTCCAGCACCGCGAACACCCGCCGCAGCGCGGTCGCGCCGAGCCGCCGGACCGCGCGCGGGGTCAGCTCCAGCTTGCCGCCGGACCGCTGCAGGTAGCCCTGCCGCTGCAATTCGCGCTCGACCCGGCGCAGCCCCTCCAGGTCGTCCACCGCCTGCCGGCCCAGCGCCCGGTCGACCAGCTCCGGGTCGACGTCGTCCAGGGTGGCGCCGGGATAGTCCTGGTCGAGCATCGCGTCCAGCTCGTCCAGGTCGGCGACCTCCTCCAGCGCGGTGGTGGCGTCGCCGAGACCGAGCGGGCGGTCGCCGTCCATCCGCTCCCGGCCACCCCAGCGCAGGTCCGGCCGGGCCGACCGCAGCTGCCGCTGCAGCCTGTCCAGTTCGGACGCCAGCCCGGCGTCGCCGAGCGCGCCGGCCATCAGGTCGGCCAGCTCCTGCCGCTGCTCGGCGGAGAGGCTGTCGAGCAGGCGCTGCTGCGCGGCCGCCCGCCGGGCCAGCGCGTCCACCAGTTCCTCCAGAGTGGACGGCTGCTCGGGGAAGAACTCCCCGTACTGCTGCATGAAGTCGTTGAACTGCTGCTGGGTGTGCTCGCCGCGGGCGTCCGCGGCGAGCATCTCGTTCAGCGCGGCGAGCATCTCCCGGACCCGGGCCATGTCCTGCGGGCTGGCCCCGCGCAGCGCGTCCCGCATGCCGCGGAACTGGCTGTCCAGCACCTCCCGGCGGAGCAGGTCGCGGATCTCCTCGTACGCCGCCCGCGCCTCGTCCGACCGCCAGCTGTACTCGGACAGCTGCCGGACCGCCCGGGCCGGGTCGTTCGGCAGCGCGTCCAGCTCGGCCTCGGCGAGCCGGGCCGCGTCCGACGGGTCCGGGAACAGAGCCCGCCGTTCCGCCACCAGCGCTCGATCGAGCAGCTCGCGGACCCGCTCCAGCGTGCCGTCCAGCCGGCCGCGCTGGCGGGCCGCGCGGGCCCGCTGCCGGACCCGGCGGCGCAGGTCGTCCAGCCCGGGCAGGCCGTGCGCGCCCTGCTGCAGCAGCCGGCGCAGCGCCTCACCCGGGCTGGATCCGTTGAGTACCTCGTCGCCGATCTCGTCCAGCGCGCGGCGGACGTCGAACGGCGCCTCCAGCGGGTCGCGCCCGCCGTGCCAGGCCCCGTACCGGAACCCCGGCTTGCTCATGTCAGCCGCCATAGACCGTGCGCCCGCCGACGTCGTCCTTGGCCAGCCGGCGCAGCAGGTGGAGCCCTTCCAGCGCGAACTCGACCGCGGCGGCGGCCAGGCCCACCGCGGACGCGCCCTCCGGCCCGCTCTCCGGCTCCAGCCGGGACAGCAGCGCCGCCAGCGTCGGGAACGTGCCCACCTGGCGCAGCAGCTCGCCGGCCGGGATCAGCTCGCCGGTCTCCACGGTCAGCCCCTCGTCGAACTTGGACTGCAGCGGGGACAGGTCGGTGCTGATCAGCCGGGCCCGGAAGGTGTCGGCGGTGGCCCGGCGCAGCAGGTGCGCCAGCACCTCGGCCTCCCGGCCCTCGTCGGCGTCCTCGAATTCGACCTTGCCGCGGCTGGCCGGGACCACCGCCGGCAGGTCGCAGACCCGGGCCACGGCCAGCGCCTCGCCGGTCAGCGCGGCCCGCCGGACCGCGGACGCGGCCACCGTCTCCACCCCGGCGATCGCGAACCGGGCCGAGACGCCGGAGCGCTGGTCGACCTGCGGCGCCTCGCGCACCGACCGGGTGAACCGGGCGATCACCTCGACCAGGTGGTCGGGCACGACCGGGGCGGCGTGCGTGCCGTCCACCAGCGAGTCGCTCCAGACGATCTTCGCTTCCTGCCGGATCAGGTCCATCTCGTCGGACAGGTCCAGCGGGTAGTGGGTGCGCACCTCGGCGCCGAACCGGTCTTTCAACGGGGTGATGATGCGGCCCCGGCTGGTGTAGTCCTCCGGGTTGGCGCTGGCGATCAGCAGCAGGTCCAGCGGCAGCCGCAGCTGGTAGCCGCGGACCTGGATGTCCCGCTCCTCCAGCACGTTCAGCAGCGCCACCTGGATCCGCTCGGCCAGGTCGGGCAGCTCGTTCACGGAGAAGATGCCACGGTTGGTGCGCGGCACCAGCCCGTAGTGGACGGTCTCCGGGTCGCCCAGGGTGCGGCCCTCGGCCACCTTGATCGGGTCGATGTCGCCGATCAGGTCACCCACGGAGGTGTCCGGAGTGGCCAGCTTCTCGCCGTACCGCTCGCTGCGGTGCCGCCAGATGATCGGCGTCTCGTCGCCGTGCTGCGCCACCTGCGCCCGGCCCCAGACCGATATCGGCTGGTACGGGTGCTCGTTCAGCTCGCTGCCGGCGAGCACCGGGGTCCACTCGTCCAGCAGGCCGACGAGGGTCCGGATCAGCCGGGTCTTGCCCTGGCCGCGCTCGCCGAGCAGCACGATGTCGTGCCCGGCCAGCAGGGCGCGCTCCACCTCAGGCACCACGGTCTCGTCAAAGCCGACAATTCCGGGCAGCGACCGTTCGCCGGCCGCCAACCGGGCCAGCAGGTTCTCCCGTATCTCGGCCTTCACCCCGCGGTGCACGTGCCCGGAGGCGCGCAGAGACCCGAGAGTGTTGATCTGGGGCGGCGTCGTCACCGCTCGACCGTACGTCCCGGCACGCCTCGGTGCACGCAGTTGAATTCGGCTCCTGGCGCAACCCCGACCGGAATACCCCGGCCGCCCGCGCGGTCAGCCCAGGAACGGGTTCAACACCGGCAGTCCCAGCCGCTCGAAGTCCTTTGCGTTGCGGGTGACCAGCGTCCAGCCGTGCACGGTCGCGGTGGCCGCGATCAGCGCGTCCACACTGGGCACCGGCTCGGCCGTCGGCTGCCGCCCCCACTGCCGGGCGACCTGCGTGCCGACCGGGACGATCCGGCCGCCGAACTCGTCGATCACCGCGTCCAGCCAGGCCTCGACCAGGGTCGCCTGCGGCTGGTCGCCGCGCCGGGCGAGCAGCGTGATGCCGCGCCCGATCTCGCCGATGGTCAGCACCGACACGTACAGGCGCTCCGGTGGCGTGCTGGCGATCCATCCGGTCACGCCCGCGTCCGGCCGCCGCTTCCGCGTCTCGGACAGGATGTTCGTATCCAGCAGGTAGCTCACTCGCCGGTGCCCAGGTCGATCTCCCGGGGCAGGTCAGCCTTGCGTTCGGCTTCGACGCCGGCGAGCACGGACACAACCTCGGCGTCGAAGTGCGGCGGACCGAGCAGCACCTCGGTCAGGCTCCGCCGGGGCGCGGTCAGCCGCCGGTACTCCTCGATGTCGACGACCACCGCGATCTCCTCGCCGTGCCGGGTGATCGTCTGCGGCCCGTCGCTGTGTACGGCCCGCAGCATCGCGCTGAACCGCTGCTTCGCTTCCTGCACCTGCCAGTTCACGCAGTCCTCCGGGTGGTCTGTCTAGACAGACCAGATTCTAGCGCGGGCGCAGGGTCATCGGGAGGCCGTGGGCGGGGCGGAGGGTGACGGCGGGGCGGATGTCGACGGGGTGGTTCGGGCGCAGGGCGGGTGACCAGCGCTGGGCCAGGGTGGCCAGGGCCAGGGTGGCCTCGGTCCAGGCGAAGGACTCGCCGATGCAGACGCGGCGGCCCAGGCCGAACGGGAAGTAGGCGCCGCGGGGCTGGCCGGGGGCGGTGTCGTCGTACCGGCCGGCGGGGTCGAGCCAGCGGGCCGGGCGGAACGCGAGCGGGTCGGGCCACCAGCGCGGGTCGCGGTGGGTGATCCACTGCGAGGCGACGGCGATCGAGCGGGCCGGGACGGTCCAGCCGGCCAGTTCGACGTCGGCGAGCAGCCGGCGGCCGACCACCCAGGCCGGCGGGTAGAGCCGCATCGTCTCGGCCACCACCGCGCGGGTGCCGGGCAGCCGGGGCAGGTCGTCGTAGCCGGGTCCGGCCGGTAGCCGGTCGATCTCGGCATGCAGCCGGGCGGCCTCGTCCGGGTGCTGGTCGAGCAGCAGCCAGGCCCAGGCCAGCGCGTTCGCGGTGGTTTCGTGGCCGGCCAGCATCAGCGTGCGCACCTCGTCCCGGACCTGCCGGTCCGGCATCGCGGAGCCGTCCGGGTCGCGCGCGGCGAGCAGCATCGACAGCACGTCGCCGCGGTCGCCGGCGGACCGGTGTTCCGCGATCAGCCGGTCGATCAGCGCATCCAGCCGGGCGCCGGTGGCGACCAGCCGGCGGGTGCTCGGCAGCGGCAGCCGGTTCAGCAACGGCCCGCCGGGCAGCATGCTGCGCTGCGCCGCGGCCAGGAACGTGGTCAGCGCCTCGGCCACCTGCGGCGAGTCGCCGGCCAGGTCGGCGTCGAACAGCGTGCGGCCGACGATGCGCAGGGTGAGGTGGCCCATCTCGGCGGCCATGTCCCGGACCTCGCCGGGCCGCCAGCCGTCCGCCGTCGCCACCGCCGCGGACCGCATCTGCTCGGCGTACCGGCGGATCCGGCTCTCGTGGAAGGCCGGCTGGAGCAACCGGCGCTGCCGCCGGTGCAGTTCGCCCTCGCTGGTCAGCAGCCCCTGGCCGAGGACGACCCGGGCCTGCTCCAGCCCGCGCCCCTTGGCGGTTTCCCGACCGTGCCCGATGATCAGCTCGCGGATCAGCTCCGGGGTGCCGAGCAGGTACGCGTGCTCCCGGCCGATCCGGAAGTGGGCCAGCCCGGCGCCGCCGGCCGCCACCTTTTCCAGCAGGTCGGTCGGCCGCCGGGAGCGGATCGCCCGGAGGATCTCGATCGCGGTCAGGTCCGGCCCGGGCGGCCGCTCGACCGGACGTCGCACCGTAACGGCCATGCGTCAGCGTAGGCCGCCCCGCCCCGCCGCCACACCGGCCGGCGCGGCGCCCGCGTCCACAGTGGACGCGGGTGCCGCGGCCGGAGCCGTCAGCCGTCGACGGCCGCCGCGAAGCTGGCCAGCATCATCGACCAGCCGCCCTCGCCGCTGACGGCGCTGTGCATCTGGTCGCCGTCCGGGCCGAGCCGGTCGAAGCGCCGGTGCTCCACGTCGACCCGGGTGCGGGTGCCGGACTCGGCCGTGAACCGCACCTCGATCTCGGTGGACCTGGCCTGGTCCGGCTCGTACTGCCACTGCGTGCTGATCTGCCAGGACAGGACGATCCGGGTCGGCGGCTCCCAGGCGAGCACCTGCCCCCACTCGCACTCGCTGCCGTCCACGTCCTGCTCGTACCAGCGGCCGCCCAGCCTGGTCTCCAGCACCGCGGCCTTCATGTCGGTGGCGCCGATCTTGTACTCGCGCGGCCACCACGAGTCGATGTTCTCGGTGAATACGGTGAACGCCCGCTCGATCGGCGCGTTGACCGTGATGCTCTGCCGGACCGGCGTGTCAGTCGCCTGGCTCATGCTGGGATTCCTCGCTCTCGGATCGGGGTTCGGACTCGACCGCGTCCTTGAACGCGGCCAGCGCTCTGGACCAGAGCCGGTCGACGTACGCGCGTACCGCGTCGGCGCCGTCCGGATCCAGCTGGTACAGCCGGCGGGTGCCGGCCTGCCGGTCGGTGACCAGGCCGGCCGCCTTGAGCACCCGCAGGTGCTGGGAGACGGCCGGCCGGGAGACCGGTAGGTGCGCGGCGATGTCGCCGACCGCGCGCGGACCGTCGGCGAGCAGCTCGACGATGGACTGCCGGGTCGGATCGCCCAGCGCCGCCAGCGCCTGGCCTCCGTAAGCCGCCACGAACGGTAAGCTATGGCTTACCGAGTCTCCCGTCAAGCCGCGGGAAGCGGCGGACGATGGCACGATGGCCGGGTGGATCTGGTCAGCGTCGACGACATTCAGGCGGCCCAGAAGCTGCTCGCCGGCGTCATCCGCACCACCCCGGTCGAGCACAGCCGCGTGCTGCGCTCCCGGGTCGGCGGCGCGGCCTACCTGAAGTGCGAGAACCTGCAGCGCACCGGCTCGTTCAAGCTCCGCGGCGGCTACACCCGGATCGCCCGGATGACGCCGGCCGAGCGGGCCCGCGGCGTGGTCGCGGCCAGCGCCGGCAACCACGCGCAGGGGGTGGCGCTCGCGGCCAGCCTGCTCGGCGCCGCGTCCACCGTGTACATGCCGGTGACCGCGCCGCTGCCGAAGATCGCGGCGACCCGGGCGTACGGCGCCGAGGTGCGGCTGACCGGGTCCACTGTGGACGAGGCGCTGGTGGCGGCGGTCGCGCACGCCGCCGAGAGCGGCAGCGTGTTCATCCACCCGTTCGACCACCCGGACGTTATCGCCGGCCAGGGCACGGTCGGGCTGGAGATCCTCGAGCAGTGCCCGGACGCCCGCACCGTGCTGGTACCGGCCGGCGGCGGCGGGCTGGTCTCCGGCATCGGCGTGGCGATCAAGGCGGCCCGGCCGGACATCTCGGTGATCGCCGTGCAGGCCGAGGGCGCCGCCGCGTTCCCCGGCTCGCTGGCCGCCGGGCACCCGCTGGCGCTGGACGCGATGGCCACGATGGCGGACGGGATCGCGGTCGGCTGCCCCGGGCTGGTCACCTTCGACCACGTCCGGTCGGTGGTGGACGACGTGGTCTGCGTCTCCGAGGTGGCACTGTCCCGGGCGCTGCTGCTCTGCCTGGAGCGGGCCAAGCTGGTGGTCGAACCGGCCGGGGTGGCCGCGGTCGCCGCGATCCTGGAGGAGCCGCGCCGGTTCCCGGCCCCGGTGGTCGCGGTGCTGTCCGGCGGCAACATCGACCCGGTGCTGCTGATGCGGGTGATCCAGCACGGCATGATCGCGGCCAGCCGGTACCTGAAGGTGCGGGTCCGGATGCCGGACCGGCCGGGCGAGTTGGCCCGGCTGCTCCGGCTGCTGGCCGAGGCGGGCGCGAACGTGCTGGATGTCGAGCACTCCCGGACCGGCGCCAAGCTCAACCTGGGCGAGGTGGAGGTCGCGCTGTCGATGGAGACCCGCGGCGACGGGCACTCCGACGACCTGGTCGCGGCGCTGCGGCAGGCCGGGCATTCGCTCACCTTCGGTTAGCGCCCCGGCCACCCGCGTGAGTACGAACGCCGGTGGCGAAACCCGGACGACTTCCGTCGTAATGGCTCGATAGTGTCTGCGGCCATGGACGACGCAATCGTCGTCGAGAGCCTGGTCAAGACGTTCAAGGCGACCAAGGCGCTCGACGGCATCGACCTGACCGTGCCGCCCGGCACCGTCCTCGGCCTGCTCGGGCCGAACGGCGCCGGCAAGACCACGTGCGTACGCATCCTGGCCACGCTGCTCCGGCCGGACGCGGGCCGGGCCTGGGTGACCGGGCTGGACGTGTTACGCGAGCCGCAGCGGGTCCGCGCCCGGATCGGGCTGACCGGCCAGTACGCGGCGGTCGACGACTACCTGACCGGCCAGGAGAACCTGGAGATGGTCGGTCGGCTCTACCACCTGCGGCCGGCCGAGGCGCGTGGCCGGGCCGTCGCCCTGCTCGACCGGTTCGAGCTGTCCGACGCCAGCGGCCGGGTGGTGAAGACCTACTCCGGCGGCATGCGGCGCCGGCTCGACATCGCCGCCGCGCTGATCGCCCGGCCCCGGGTGCTGTTCCTGGACGAGCCCACCACCGGGCTCGATCCGCGCAGCCGGATCGGGATGTGGGAGCTGATCGAGGGCCTGGTCCGGGACGGTACGACGATCCTGCTGACCACCCAGTACCTGGACGAGGCCGACCGGTTGGCGTCCACCATCGCGGTGATCGACATCGGCAAGGTGATCGCCAGCGGCACCGCCCGCGAGCTGAAGTCGCAGGTCGGTGGCGAGCGGCTGGAGGTCACCGTGGCCGGCGCGAGCGAGCTGGACGCGGCCGTCTCGGCGCTGGCGCCGTTCGCGGCCGGCGAGCCGGTGGTCGACGTGCCGACGCTGCACGTGACCGTGCCGGTCAGCAAGGGCGCCGGCATCCTGCCCGAGGTGGTCCGCGACCTGGACGCGGCCGGCGTCACGCTGGAAGACCTGGCCCTGCGCCACCCCACCCTGGACGACGTCTTCCTGGCCCTGACCGGGCACGCCGCCGAGGAGAAACCAGCCGACGGCGCCGCGCCCGCGGAGAAGGGCCGCCGCGGCCGCCGGAAGGAGCCGAAGTGACCGCCCTCGCGGATCCGTGGGTGACCACGGCTGAGGAGTTGGAGCGGCGCACCGGCCCGCGCTGGGCGCTGTCCGACTCGCTGGTGATGACCGCCCGGCTGCTCCGGCAGATCCCGCGGATCCCGGAACTGCTGATCTTCTCGACCGTCCAGCCGATCATGTTCGTGGTGCTGTTCGTGTACGTGTTCGGCGGCGCGATCCGGACCCCCGGCGACGTCCCGTACGTGCAGTTCCTGCTGCCCGGCATCTTCGTGCAGACGGTCGCCTTCGGCGGCGCGGCCACCGGCATCGGGCTGGCCGACGACCTGCAGAAGGGCCTGGTCGACCGCTTCCGGTCGCTGCCGATGGCGCGCTCGGCGCTGCTGCTGGGCCGCACCATGTCCGACGTGGTGCGCAACGCGCTCACCGTCGTGATCATGGTCGTGGTCGGCGTGCTCACCGGGTTCCGCTTCCACGGTTCGGTCCAGGGCGTGGCCGCCGGGCTGGCGCTGCTGCTGCTGTTCGAGTTCGCGCTGTCCTGGATCGGCGTCCTGATCGGCCTGTCGGTGAAGAGCGTGGAGGCGGCCCAGTCGGGCGGGTTCATCTGGCTGTTCCCGCTCACCTTCGCGTCCTCGGCGTTCGTGCCGGTGGACGGCATGCCGGGCTGGTTGCGCGGGTTCGCCACCCACCAGCCGGTGACGGTCACGGTGAACGCGCTGCGCGGCTGGTTCAACGGTGAGCCGATCGGCAGCGACGGCTGGCAGGCGCTCGGCTGGATCGCCGCTGTCCTGGTGGTCGCCATCCCGGTCGCGGTCCGCCGCTACCGCCGGATGACGCGCTGACGCCCTATTTGCCCGGCGGCGGCAGCGGAGCCTCGTAGGTCGGTGCCGGGTTCCGGGTCACGTTGTCGACCTGGGTCCGGATGCAGCTGCTCACCGTGTTGAAGAACAGGATGAACAGCAGGACCAGCACCCAGATCCACCTGGCCGGCCGGCGCCTGCGGGCGGTCCGCTGCCGGCTGGCCCGCTGGTACGGGCCGGCCAACGGTGGTTGTGTCTCGGCCGGTGCGGGCCAGCTCGACGCGGCTGGCGGGCCGCCGTACCGGCTGCCGGTCGGTGGTCCGCCGAGCTGCCGTGCGTCCGACTTCGCCGCGCGCTCGGCCGCCCTGGTCACCGCCCGGGTCACCCAGGCCGGCGCCGCGGCCAGCAGCTGTTCGTCGATGACCGGCGGGAGGGACCGGGCCGGGCCGGTGCCAGCCGGGCCCGGCGCACCGTACCGGCGCGGCCCGGCCGGCCCGAGCGCCGGCCGGGGCGACCGGGCCGCCGGCCGGTACGGCGTGGCGGCCGGGTACTGCGCTGCGGGCGGGTACGGCGCCGGGGCTCGGGCTGGCCAGGGCGGCGCCGGCCGGCCGCCCGGCCGCCCGGCCGCCGGTCGGGCCGGTGTCGCCGGGTCGGTCGGCGCCGGGTAGGTCGCCGCCCAGGGCCGGGGCGCGGGTCGGGCGCCGGCGGGCCCGCTCGCCGGCCGAGCGGGTGGGCGGGCCGCGCCGGCGGTGCCGCTGCTGGTCGGGCCGGTCCTGGCCGGGCCGGGCGCCGGCGAGCCGGCCGTCCGCGGGATGTCGCCGGGCCCGGCCGGGTCCACCGTGCCGGGCAGTCCGGCGAGGACGCCGCCGGTGGCGAGGGTGTCCCGCAGCGGGTCGGCCCCTACCGCGCCGGTGCCCAGGGCCCCGGTGGCGAGCGCGCCGGTGGCGAGCGCGCCGCTGGCGAATGGGCCGGCATCCAGGCTGGCGGTGGGGGTCAGCAGGTTGGCGCCAACCGGGTCCCAGCTGTCGACGTCGGCGGTGCTGACCAGGAGCGCGTCCGGGTACCCGGAGGCGGCGGCGAGGGCGTCCCCGTCCCCGGTTGCCGCGGTCGCGTCGGCGTACCGGCGAGCTGCCCGAGTCTGCACGGACCCAGCGTGCCACGGCGGTACCGGACCGGCCCAGAAAATGGGCGCCCAGAAAATGTCGGTACCGCCCGGCATGCTGTCCCGGTCATCGCAGCACTGTGGAAAGGGTGGACATGGACGTACGCACTGATCGGGTCGGCCTGCTGCTCGACCAGCTCGCCACCTCGGCCGAGCTCAGCCAGGCCCGGCTGGCCGGGCTGACCGACGAGGAGTACCTCTGGGAGCCGGTGCCCGGGGCCTGGTCGGTGCGGCCGCGCGGCGCCGGGGTCACCCCCAGCCCGATGGGTCCGGGGGAGTGGCTGCTCGACTTCGAGCGGCCGGAGCCGGAGCCGACTCCGTTCAGCACGATCGCCTGGCGGGTCGGGCACCTGATCGGGTGCTTCGCCGGCCGCTGGGAGTGGACCTTCGGCTCCCGCAGCATCGACCCGAAGGAGCTGGTCCAGTACACCCCGTCCGCGAAGGAGGCGCTCGACCAGCTCTGGCTGGAGGTCGAGCGCTGGCGCCGCGACGTCGGCACGTTGACCGACGCGCAGCTGGACACGGTCGGGTTCGGGCAGTACCCGTACGGGCTCGACCCGCAGCTGCCGATCATCGCGATCGTCTGGTGGCTGAACCGGGAGCTGATCCACCACACCGCCGAGGTCGCACTGCTGCGCGACCTGCACGCCTGGCAGGCCGCCTAGGCGGAGCTGGCCGCGCCGGAGCTGCGCAGGCTGGAGCTGCGCCGGCTGGAGCTAGCTGCGCTAGAGGTTGCCGCGCAGCTCCTGCTCGCGCTCGATCGCCTCGAACAGGGCCTTGAAGTTGCCCTTGCCGAAGCCCATCGAGCCGTGCCGTTCGATCAGCTCGAAGAACACGGTCGGCCGGTCCTGCACCGGCTTGGTGAAGATCTGCAGCAGGTAGCCGTCCTCGTCCCGGTCGGCCAGGATGCGCAGGTCGCGCAGGTCGGCCAGGGGTACCCGGGTGTCGCCGACCCATTCGCCGAGGGTCTCGTAGTAGGCGTCCGGGGTGGGCAGGAACTCGACCCCGGCCGCCCGCATCGCCCGGACCGAGCCGACGATGTCGTTGGTGGCCAGCGCGATGTGCTGCACCCCGGGCCCGCCGTAGAACTCCAGGTACTCGTCGATCTGCGACTTGCGCTTGCCCTCGGCCGGCTCGTTCAGCGGGAACTTGACCCGCCGGGTGCCGTCCGCGACCACCTTCGACATCAGCGCCGAGTACTCGGTCGCGATGTCGTCGCCGACGAACTCCTTCATGTTCGTGAAGCCCATCACCCGGTGGTAGAAGTCGACCCATTGATCCATCCGGCCGAGCTCGACGTTGCCGACGCAGTGGTCCACGGCCTGGAAGTAGCGCCGCTCCGGCGGCGCCACCAGCGGCTCGCGGGCTTCGTATCCGGGCTGGTAGGGGCCGGTGTAGCGGGAGCGGTCGACCAGCGAGTGCCGGGTCTCGCCGTACGTCGCGATGGCCGCCAGCAGCAGCGTGCCGTGCTCGTCGGTGTGCTCGCGCGGCTCCTCGACACCGGTCGCGCCGTGTTCGACCGCGTACGCGTACGCCTTCTCCACGTCCGGAACCTCGAGGGCCAGGTCGATCACGCCGTCGCCGTGCCGGGCCACGTGCTCGCCGAGCGGGGTGCCGGAGCGCACCGGGCCGGTCAGCACGAACCGGGCCGCGCCCGAGGTCAGCACGTACGACGCCTCGTCCCGGCTGCCGTTCTCCGGGCCGCGGTAGGCCACGCACCGCATGCCGAACGCGGTCGAGTAGTAGTGCGCGGCCTGCTTGGCGTTGCCCACCGCCAACACGACCGCGTCCATGCCCTGCACCGGGAACGGGTCGAGTTCCGGGCGGCTGCCCGCGGCCGGCTGGCTCGTTGCTTCTCGGGTCATCGGTCCGTCTCCCTCCGCGACGCTGCGGTGGTCGGGGTGCACGCGGCCCGGGTGCGCCGGCCGGCGGCTGCCGGCCCGGCCGGTCGGTCAGCCGTGGTACGGCTTCGCCGACAGCAGCGTAACCCGCATCCGTTTGCCGGTCGGTGTCTCGTACTCGCAGTTGGCGCCCTCGTGCTCGCCGGTCAGCGCCTTCCCCAGCGGCGACTGCGCGGAGTAAACCTCCAGGTCACCGCCCTCTTCCTCGCGGGAGCCGATCAGGAACGACTCGGTCTCGTCCTCGTCTTCGAAGCGCACGGTGACCACCATGCCGGGCCCGGCGACGCCGGCTTCCATCGGCGCATCGCCGACCTGCGCCGAACGGAGCAACTCGGTCAACTGGCGGATCCGGGCCTCTTGCTTGCCCTGCTCCTCCTTGGCGGCGTGGTAACCGCCGTTCTCCCGCAAATCGCCCTCCTCGCGGCGGGCGTTGATCTCGGCCGCGATGGCCATCCGGCCATCGATCAGCGCGTCGAGCTCTCCCTTGAGGCGGTCGAACGCCTCCTGGGTAAGCCAGGTGACGGGGGTCTGGTTGTCCGTCATCGACACGTGGGCTCCTGTCCGCGGGAATACATCAGAACGTCGAAACTAACATCGCGGGCGCGCTGTGCGCACCGCCGGCCGCTCTCGGTGCCCGCCGGTGCCTACCAGCGGCTGTGCCGGCGGCGGCTCGGAATCCCCGCGCCGCGCCAGCCGTTTGCCGTCGGGGAGAATTACAGGTACCCGCTGAATCCCGGACCATGCATACCCAGGAGACCGAGTGACCGACCGGCTGCGGCTGATGGCCGTCCACGCGCACCCCGACGACGAGTCGAGCAAGGGCGCCGCGACGATGGCCCGCTACTCCGACGAAGGTGTTGATGTACTGGTAGTGACCTGCACCGGTGGCGAGCGGGGGTCGATCCTGAACCCGGCGATGGAGCGGCCGGACGTGCTGGAGCGGATCACCGAGATCCGCGCCGCCGAGATGGAGCGGGCCCGGGAGATCCTCGGTGTACGGCAGGAGTGGCTCGGCTTCGTCGACTCCGGGCTGCCCGAGGGCGACCCGCTGCCGCCGCCGCCGGAAGGTTGCTTCGGCCTGCAGCCGGTGGACGACGCCGCCGGCCCGCTGGTCGCCGCGATCCGCCGGTTCCGCCCGCACGTCGTGCTGACGTACGACGAGAAGGGCGGCTACCCGCACCCGGACCACGTGATGACGCACAAGATCTCGATGGTCGCCTTCGACGCCGCCGGCGACCCGGACCGCTACCCCGAGGCCGGCGAGCCCTGGCAGCCGCTGAAGCTCTACTACCACATGACCTTCACCAAGGCCCGGGTGCTCGCGCTGCACCAGGCCGCGCTGGACGCCGGGGTCGAGTCGCCCTTCGCCGAGTGGCTCGAGCACTGGAAAGATGCTGACGACATGTCCGACCGGGTCACCACGAGGGTGCCCTGTGGCGACTGGTTCGACCGGCGGGACGCCGCGCTGGTCGCGCACGCCACCCAGGTCGACCCGAACGGCCGCTGGTTCGCCACCCCACTTGACCTGCAGCGCAAGGCCTGGCCGACCGAAGACTACGAGCTGGTCCGGTCGCTGGTGGACGCGGAGATCCCGGAGGACGACCTGTTCACCGGCGTGCAGGAGAGGATCCGGGCGTGACCGGCGTACTGGCGGCGGCCGACGCCAACCAGGCCGGCCCGCTCGGCCTGCTGGTGATCGCCCTGCTCGGCATCGCCGTGCTGTTCCTCGGCCGGTCGATGGCCAAGCACCTGCGCCGCGTCCCGGAGTCGTTCGACCCGCCCGCCGACCCCACCGACCCGCCCACCAGCACGCCCTGAACCGGCCGGGGCCGTGGCGTCGATATCGGTGGCGGCGTCGCGGACAATGGGGGGATGGCCGCCGACCTGCAGGTGCGACCGGGGCTGGTGCTGCCCGGCGACGAGCTGGTCGAGCGGTTCAGCCGGTCGTCCGGGCCGGGCGGCCAGTCGGTGAACACCACCGATTCCCGGGTCGAGCTGCGGTTCGACCTGGCCGGCTCGCCCTCGCTGCCGCCGGCCCTGAAGGAGCGGCTGACCGACCGGCTCGGCGCCCGCCTGGTGGACGGCGCGGTCGTGATCGTGGCCAGCGAGTTCCGGTCGCAGTGGCGGAACCGGGAGGCCGCGCGGGCCCGGCTCGGCGCCCTGCTGCTCGCGGGGCTGGCCCCGCCGCCGGCACCGCGGCGGCCGACCCGGCCGTCCCGCGGCGCCCGGGAGCGCCGGCTGGCCGACAAGCACCGGCACGCCGAGACCAAGCGCCGGCGCCGGCTGCAGGCCGACGACTGACTCCTTATCGTCCCGCCGACGATAAGGGCGTACCGTCGACCGGATGAAGGGGTACGACGCCCGGGACTTCCCGCCGGTGGCGGTGACCGTCGACCTGGTGGTGCTCACCATCCGGGCCGACCGGTTGAGCACGCTGCTGGTCCGCCGCGGCGGTCCGCCATACCAGGGTCGGTGGGCGCTGCCCGGCGGGTTCGTCCACCCGGACGAAGGGCTGGCCGCGGCGGCCCACCGGGAGCTGGCCGAGGAGACCGCGGTCGGTGCGCCGGCGGTACACCTGGAACAGCTCGGCAGCTACGGCGAGCCGCGGCGGGACCCGCGGATGCGGGTGATCACCGTCGCCCACCTGGTGCTCGCACCGGACCTTCCGGCGCCGGTCGCCGGCAGCGACGCCGCCGCGGCCCGCTGGTGCCCGCTGGCCGAACTCGACCCGGGCAAGCTGGCCTTCGACCACCGGCAGATCCTGGCCGACGGCCTGGAGCGGGCCCGGTTCAAGCTGGAGTACAGCCCGGTGGCGACCGCGTTCTGCCCGCCCGAATTCACCGTGGCCGAGCTGCGCCGGGTCTACGAGATCGTCTGGGATGTCGGGCTCGACCCGCGCAACTTCCACCGGAAGGTCACCGGCGCCGCCGGCTTCCTCGCCCCGGTCGGCCGCACCACCACCCGGGACGGCGGCCGCCCGGCCCAGCTGTTCCGCCGCGGCGACGCCACCGTCCTGCGTCCCCCCATGCTGCGGCCCGCCAGCAGCTGACCTGCCGCCGGGCGGCCGGACCGCCGGGCGGCTGGACCGCCGGGCGGCTGGACCGCCGGGCGGCCCGGCCCCGGTCGGCTGACCCGGCCCCGGCCGGTACCGCCCCGGTGGGGTAGACAGGGGGCCGACGCCCCACCCTGCGGAGGTTTCCGGTGCCGAACCGGCTCGCCGACTCGACCAGCCCGTACCTGCTGCAGCACAAGGACAACCCGGTCGACTGGTGGCAGTGGGGCGAGGAGGCGTTCGCCGAGGCGCGGCGGCGGGACGTGCCGGTGCTGCTCTCGGTCGGCTACGCCGCCTGCCACTGGTGCCACGTGATGGCGCACGAGTCGTTCGAGGACGCGGGTACCGCGGCGGCGATGAACGCCGGCTTCGTCTGCGTCAAGGTCGACCGGGAGGAGCGGCCGGACGTCGACGCCGTCTACATGGAGGCCACCCAGGGCATGACCGGCCACGGCGGCTGGCCGATGACCTGCTTCCTCACCCCCGACGGTGCGCCGTTCTACTGCGGCACCTACTTCCCGCGGGACCAGTTCGGCCGGCTGCTGGACGCGGTCGGCGACCGCCTGGCGGGACCGCCGGGACGAGCTGATGACGGCCGGCCGGCAGGTGGTCGAGGCGATGTCGGCGCCGCGCCGGGTCGGCACCGCCCGGCCGCTGGACAGCGCGGTGCTGACCGCGGCGACCGGCCGGCTCGGCGACGACTACGACTGGGACCACGGCGGGTTCGGCGGCGCGCCGAAGTTCCCGCCGTCGATGGTGCTGGAGTTCCTGCTCCGGCACCGGGCCCGCACCGGCTCGGTGGACGCGCTCCGGCTGGTCGAGCACACCTGCGAGGCGATGGCCCGCGGCGGCATGTACGACCAGCTGGCCGGCGGGTTCGCCCGCTACGCCGTGGACGCCGGGTGGGTGGTGCCGCACTTCGAGAAGATGCTGTACGACAACGCGCTGCTGCTGCGGGTGTACCTGCACCTGTGGCGGGAGACCGGGGCGCCGCTGGCCGCGCCGGATCGCCGTCGAGACCGCCGACTTCCTGCTGCGCGACCTGCGGACGGCCGAGGGCGGCTTCGCCTCCGCGCTGGACGCGGACACCGCCGGCGTCGAGGGCCTGACCTACGTCTGGACCCCGGCGCAACTGGTCGAGGTGCTCGGTGCCGAGGACGGCGCCTGGGCCGCCGGCCTGCTCTCGGTGACCGGTGCCGGCACCTTCGAGCACGGCAGCTCGACCCTGCAGCTGCGCTCCGACCCCGAACCGTCCGAACAGGACCGATGGCGGTCGGTCCGGACGCGACTGGCCGCCGCGCGCGCGGGCCGGCCGCAGCCGGGCCGGGACGACAAGGTGGTCGCCGCCTGGAACGGGCTGGCGATCGCCGCGCTGGCCGAGGCCGGCGCGCTGCTGGCCGAACCGTCCTATCTGGATGCCGCGGTGGCGGCGGCCACCCTGCTGCTGGACGTGCACCTGGTCGACGGGCGGCTGCGGCGCACCTCGCGGGACGGCCGGGTCGGCGCCAACGCCGGCGTCCTGGAGGACTACGCGGACGTGGCCGAGGGGCTGCTGGCGCTGCACCAGGCCACCGGCGCGGCGCGCTGGTTGGCCGCCGCCGGCGACCTGCTGGACGTGGTGCTGGCCCGGTTCGGCGACGGCGACGGGGGGTTCTTCGACACCGCCGACGACGCCGAGAAGCTGGTCCGCCGGCCCTGGGATGCGACCGACGGGCCGGCCCCGTGCGGGCCGGCGGCCGCCGCCGGCGCGCTGCTCAGCTACGCGGCGCTGACCGGCCGGACCGGGGCACCGGGCCGCGGCCGAGGCGGCGCTGGCCGCGCTCGCCCCGGTCGCCGAGCGCTACCCGCGCGCCGCCGGCTGGGCCTGCGCTACGGCCGAGGCCGCGCTCACCGGCCCGCTGCAGGTCGCCATCGCCCTGCCCGGTCCGGACGCCGCCGCCGAGTTGACCCGGGTCGCCCGGCTCGGGACCAGCCCGGGCCTGGTGGTGGTGGCCGGGGCACCGGACACTCCCGGCGTGCCGCTGCTGGCCGACCGGCCGCTGACCGGTGGCGCGCCGACGGCGTACGTCTGCCGCGGGTTCGTCTGTGACCTGCCCCGGACCGACCCGGCGGCGGTGGCCGCCGCGGTCCGGGTCACCGCCTGACAGCTACCTGCGCGTTTCGCTTCCGGCGTAGTCCGGAAGCGCCCCTACGCATGCACACTTGCAACGGGTGTAACACTGTAATCAACGAAGGCGGGTGGAGCTGATGATGGGACGAGGGATGCGCGGCGACTGGCGGCACGGCCCGGGCGGGCGCGGTTTCGGCCGGTCCGGCGGCTGGCAGCAGGCCGACCTGCCGCCGGCCGGTGACGCGCCGGCCTGGTTCGCCGGCCGGCTGCCGGACGGCTGGTTCACCGGCGCGCCGGAGCTGTCCATCGACCGGGACGAGATCATGGTCGTCGGCCAACTGGCCGCGCCGACCGTCGAGGGCGGCGACGAGGTCGCGGTGGCCGCGGCCGAAGCCGGCCGGATCAGCCGGTTCCGCGAGGAGACCCGGGACGAGCGGATCGCGATCGCCCGTGAGGCGGAGCAGCGGTACGGCCGCAAGGTGGCCTGGGGCGTACAGGCCGGCGGCACCCGGCAACTGTTCACCACACTGTCCGCGCCGGTGATGACCCGGCTGCGGCAGCCGGAGCGCAAGGTGCTCGACACGCTGGTGGACGCGGGTGTGGCCCGGTCCCGCTCGGAGGCGCTGGCCTGGTGCGTCCGGCTGGTCGGCGATCATGCCGATAGCTGGCTGGCCGAGCTGCGCTCGGCCATGTCGGTGGTCGACGAGCTCCGGGCCCAGGGTCCGGAGGTCGGCGAGCCGACCGGCGAGCCCGGGCCCGGCGGCGAGACCCCGACCGAGGCCTGACCCGCCCGCCCGGCCCGGCTTGTCCCCGGCCCGCCCGGGCCGCGGTCGGGTCGGGCCGGCCGGCGGCCGGGGTGGGGTGGGGCGGTATGGCCTAGGGTGTGCTCGTTAGATCTTGGTGGCACCGAGGGTCGGCCGGACACATTTCGGGGTTGCCGGAGTCGTCGGGTGAGGAGCTACCCATGCGCGCTGCCGTCTTTGAAGGTCCCGGCAACATCCGGATCGAACAGGTGCCGGATCCGGAGATCGAGCTGGACACCGATGCGGTGGTGCGGATCACCGCCGCCGGTATCTGCGGCTCGGACCTCTGGTCGTACCGCGGGTACGGCACCCGGCAGCCGGGCGCCCGGATCGGGCACGAGTTCGTCGGCGTGGTCGAGGACGTCGGCGCCGAGGTCCGGATGGTGCGCCGCGGCGACGTCGTGATCTCGCCGTTCACCTGGTCGGACGGCACCTGCGAGTACTGCGTGCACGGGCAGCACTCGTCCTGCGTGGACGGTGGGGTGTACGGCGAGCCGGGGCATGACGGGGCGCAGGGCGAGGCGGTCCGGGTGCCGCACGCGGACGGGACGCTGCTGGTGGTGCCGCCGGTGCTGCGCGGCGCCGAGGACCAGCTGCTGCCGCTGTGCGACGTGCTGCCCGCCGGCTACCACGCGGCCCGGTCGGCCGGCGTCGGCTACGGGCAGACGGTCGCGGTGATCGGCGACGGCGCGGTGGCGCTGGCCGGGGTGATCGCGGCCCGCCGCCTCGGCGCCGACCGGATCGTCGTGATCGGCCACCACGAGGAGCGGCTCGAGCTGGCCAGCCGGCTGGGCGCCGCCGAGACGGTCTGCGGCCGCGGTGAGGAGGCGGTGGAGCAGGCGATCAGCCTGACCGGCGGCGCGCACGCGGTGCTGGAATGCGTCGGCGCGCAGTCCGCCCTGGACACCGCGGTCGCGGTTGCCCGGGACGGCGCGACCATCGGCTACGTCGGCATGCCGCACCTGGTCGAGGGGCTGAACGTGGCCCGGCTGTTCAGCCGCAACATCGGCCTGCGCGGCGGCCTGACCCCGGCCCGGGCCTACCTGCCGGAGCTGATGGGCGAGGTCGCCAACGGCCACCTCGACGCCAGCGTGGTGATCGACAGCACCGTCGACCTGGAGGGCCTGCCGGACGGCTACGTGGCGATGGACAGCCGGAAGGCGCTCAAGGTCCGGGTCAACATCTGAGCCGCCGGCCCCGGCGGCTCAGTAGATGATCAGCCAGACCGCGATGTAGTGGCACACCGCCGCGAGCACGGTGCACAGGTGGAACACCTCGTGGAAGCCGAACACGTTGGGTGCCGGGTCCGGCCGCTTCAGCCCGTACACGACCGCGCCGAAGGTGTAGAGCAGCCCGCCGGTGATCAGCAGTACGAACGCGGCGACGCCGCCGTGCCGGAGCAGTTCGGGCAGCACGAACACGGCCACCCAGCCGAGTGCGAGGTACAGCGGCACGGACAGCCAGCGCGGTGCGGACGGCCAGGCCGAGCGCAGGACCAGCCCGGCGACCGCGCCGATCCAGACGACCAGCAGCACCGCCTGGCCGGTCCGGGACGGCAGCGACAGCACCGCGAACGGCGTGTACGTGCCGGCGATGAACACGAAGATCATCGAGTGGTCCAGCCGGGCCATCACCGCCAGCCGGCCCGGTGACCAGTTGAGCCGGTGGTACAGCGCGGACGTGCCGAACAGCAGCGACACGGTCAGCGCGTACACCGCGGTGGCCGCCCCGGGCCGGGCGCCGCGGGTGGCGGCGGCGACCGCGACCAGCACCGCGCCGGCCGCGATCGAGACCAGGCTGGCCCAGACGTGGAACTTTCCGCGCAGCCGGGGCTGGAGCAGCGCCCGCACCGGCAGCGGCAGCCCCGGCCCGACCGCGCTCATGATTCGTCCAGTTTCGGCGCGCTTGGCCGCGCCAGGCCGTGCCGCCCTCTGCTCCGGATGGACCTCTCGCTCACCGGCACCTCCTTCGCAGCTGGTTACGCCACCGTAGGTTAGCTCCCCAACCTGTCCGGCTCGAAGCGCGCGCGTGGCCTGGCCGCACGCGTACGCTATCGAAGCGTGACCCTCGGTGATCTTGTCTACGGTCTGTATGAGCGCTTGTTGCTGCGGCAGTTGGAGGGCCGGCCCCGGCCCCGCCACGTTGGTGTGATCCTGGACGGGAACCGCAGGTGGGCCAGGGCGTCCGGGGCGGACGTCGAGCACGGCCACCGGCGCGGCGCGGCGAAGATCTCCGACCTGCTGGACTGGTGCGCACAGGCCCGGGTCGAGGTGGTGACGCTCTGGCTGCTGTCCACCGACAATTTGTCCCGGCCGCCGGCCGAGCTGACCCCGCTGCTGGAGATCATCGAAGGCGTCGTGGACGACCTCGCCCAGCCGCATCAGCCCTGGCAGATCTCCGTGGTCGGGGCGCTGGACCTGTTGCCGCCGGAGACCGCGCAGGTGCTGAAGGCGGCGGCGGAGCGGACCACCGGGCGGTCCGGGCCGGTGGTGAACGTCGCGGTCGGCTACGGCGGGCGGCGGGAGATCGCGGACGCGGTCCGGTCGTTGCTGTACGAGCATGCCGAAGCCGGCACCCCGATCGAGGAACTGGCCGAGATCCTCGACGTCGACCACATTGCCGACCACCTGTACACCCGCGGCCAACCCGACCCTGACCTGGTCATCCGGACCAGCGGCGAGCAGCGGCTGTCCGGCTTCCTGCTCTGGCAGAGCGCGCACTCGGAGTTCTACTTCTGCGACGCGCTCTGGCCCGACTTCCGGCACGTCGACTTCCTCCGCGCGCTGCGCGACTACGCCGCCCGGCACCGCCGGTACGGCGGCTGACCGGACCGGTTCCGGCCGGGCCCGCCGTTTCGCGTCGCCGTACCCACAACTGCCAGGATGGGCGGTATGGATCTGGCGACCGAGTACGTCCGGCTCGGGTTGCGGTTCGACCGGCTCGAGGACGGGTTCGTCGACGCGTACACCGGCGACCCCGCGCTGCGGGCGGCGGTGGAGCGGGAGCCCGTGCCGGATCCGGCCGAGCTGGCCCGGCAGGCGGCCACGCTGCGGGCCGAGCTGCCGGCGGCCGGGCTGCCGGTCGACCGGGCGGCGTTCCTGTCCGGCCAGCTGACCGCGCTGGAGTGCAGTGCGCGCCGGTTCGCCGGCGACCGGATCCCGTTCGTGGACGAGGTCGCCGCCTACTTCGACGTGACGATCGGGCTCGGCGACACCGACGAGTACGCCGCCGCGCACGCCCGGCTGGCCGAGGTGCTGCCCGGCACCGGCTCGCTGGCCGAGCGCTACACCGCCTACCGCGGCCGGGACGAGTGCCCGCCGGACCAGCTGGAGCCGGCGGTGCGCGCGCTGTCCAGCGTGCTGCGCGACCGGGTCCGGTCCGGGTACGGGCTGCCGGCCGAGGAGACCGTCGAGTACCTGATCGTCACCGACCAGCCGTGGAGCGGGTTCAACTACTACCTGGGCGGGTTGCGGTCCCGGGTGGCGATCAACGCGGACCTGCCGCACCGGCTCTCCCAGCTGCCCGAACTGGTCGCGCACGAGGCGTACCCCGGCCACCACACCGAGCACTGCCGCAAGGAGCAGGGCCTGGTCGGCAAGGCCGGCCGGCTGGAGCACACGATCTTCCTGGTGAACACGCCCGAGTGCCTGCTCGCCGAAGGGCTGGCCGACCTCGGCATCGCCGCCTCGGTCGGCGCCGGCTGGGGTCCCTGGGCCGCCGAGATCTTCGCCGACCTCGGGCTGTCCTTCGACGGCGACCTGGCCGAGCGGGTCACGCACGCCGCCCGCGGCCTGGACCGGGTCCGCCAGGACGCCGCGCTGCTGCTGCACGACCGCGGCGCCGACCAGGACACGGTGGTCGCCTACCTGCAGCGCTGGATGCTGATGCCGGAACGCCGGGCCCGCCAGTCGCTGCGCTTCCTCTCCCACCCGCTCTGGCGCGCGTACACCTCCACCTACGTCGAGGGCTACCGGCTACTCGCCGCCTGGTTGGACGCCCGCCCCACCGGCCAGCCGATCGGCGAGCGCTTCGTCCGCCTCCTGGACGAACCGCTCACCCCCGGCCGGATCGCCGCCGAAACCGCCGGAGCCCCGGCATGACCGCCGAGCCGGCCGTCCGCGCCGAGCCGACCGCACCGGCGGCGCCGGAGGCGTGGCCGTCCGCCTGGCCGTCGCTGCGGCCCCGGCTGCTGCGGCGGGCCGGGTTCGTCGCGGTGGTCGAGCTGCTCACCCTCGCCGGCCTGATCGCGGTCGCCGATCTGGCGGCGCAGTGGTGGGCGCTGATCCCGCCGCTGTTCCTGCTGCTCGGCCCGGCCACCGCCGTGGCCCGGGCCCGGCGTCGGGCGGCCCGGGCCGCTGCCGCGGGCCGGCTCTCGGTCACCCCGGACGGGCTGGTCCGCGCCGGTGGCGGCCGTCCGCTGGCCCGGATCACCCCGGACGGCACCGTCCACTACCTGCGCTGACGCCTGGCCGGGGGGCCGGTCCCGGCCGGCTTCTCGTACGATCCGGCCCGTGGTCGGGATCGTGCTGGTGTCGCACAGCCCGCGGCTGGCCGCCGGGCTGGCCGAGCTGCTGGCCGAACTCGGCGGCGGCGAGGTACCGGTCGCGGTGGCCGCCGGCACCGCCGACGGCCGGCTGGGCACCGACCCGGCCGCCGTCACGGCCGCGATCACCGCCGCCGACCAGGGTGACGGCGTCCTGCTCATCCCCGACCTCGGCTCCGCCGTCCTCAGCGTCCGCGTCGCCCTGGACGACCGGGCCGACCCGGTCCGGGCCCTGCTGATCGACGCCCCCTTCGTAGAAGGAGCCGTCGCCGCCACCGTCACCGCCAGCACCGGCGCCGACCTCGAAGCCGTCGCCACCGCCGCCCAGGAAGCCCGCACCATCCCCAAGCTCTGACCCACCCGGGCCGCTACCGCCAGCGATCGGGCCGGGCCAGCAGGATTCCGTCAGCGGATGTCACGACGTCGCGGCCGCCGCCGTAGACTCCAGCTATACCCCGCCGGAGAGAGCATCTCCGGCCCGACGGCCCCCGCTAGGGGGCCGTTTTTCTTCGCCGTATCGGTTCACACTACTGGTGTGATGTCCCGATCGACTCTATTTACCGACATCATGGGCGTTTTGCCTGTGAACGTGGGTATTTGCCTCGCGTCATGGTCACGGGCCGAGGGTGGTGGCGAGGGTGGTGAAGAGGAGGGCGGTGGAGGTGGCGCCGGGGTCCTGGTGGCCGATGGAGCGGGGGCCGAGGTAGGAGGCGCGGCCCTTGCGGGCCTGCAGCGGGATGGTAGCCCGGGCGCCGGTGCTGGCGGCGGCGGCCGCCGCGGCGGTGGCTTCAGGCAGGGCGGCGCCGGCGGCCAGGGCGGCGTCGAGGGCGTCCACGGCCGGGAGGTAGGCGTCGACCATGGTCTTGTCGCCGGGCTGGGCGCCACCGAGGCGCTGGATGCCGGCCAGGCCGGCGCGCAGTGCCGCGGCCAGCACCGGGGCGTCCACCGTGGGCGAGGGGCCGATCGCCTTGCCGATCTCGCGGAGCGCGGTGCCGTACAACGGCCCGGACGCGCCGCCGACGGTGGAGATCAGCGTCCGGCCGACCAGGTTGCAGACCTCGCCGGGTGAGTCCGGCGTGGACTCGGCGAGCTTCGCGGTGACCGCCCGCAGGCCGCGGTCCAGGCTGGCGCCGTGGTCGGCGTCGCCGATCGCGGCGTCCAGCGCGGTCAGCGTGTCGCGTTCGGACGAGACCGCCGCGGCGAACCCGGTGATCCAGCCGACGATCGTCGCGCTGTCCACTGTCACCGGTCGCCCCACTGTCACCGGTCGCCCCAGCGCAGTGCCGGGGTGTGCACCGGCGCGTCCCAGAGCCGGAGCAGTTCGTCGTCCATCTTGGTCAGGGTCAGCGAGCAGCCGGCCATGTCCAGGCTGGTCACGTAGTTGCCGACCAGGCTGCGGGCGATCGGGACGCCCCGGCCGGCCAGCACCCGGGCGAGTTCGGCCAGCACGATGTACAGCTCGAGCAGCGGGGTGCCGCCCATCCCGTTCACCAGCACCAGCGCCGGGTCGCCGCGGTCGAACGGGAAGTCGTCCAGGATCGCGCCCGCGGCGATGTCCACCAGTTCGCTGGCCGGCCCGATCCGGCGGCGTTCCCGGCCCGGCTCGCCGTGGATGCCGATGCCCAGTTCGATCTCGTCCGGGCCGAGCTCGAAGGTCGGTGCCCCGGCGGCCGGCGTGGTGCCGGCGGTGAGCGCCAGCCCGAAGCTGCGGCTGTGCTCGTTCGCCCGGCGCCCGATCGCCGCCACCTCGGCCAGCGCGCCGCCGGCGGCGGCCAGCGCGCCGGCCACCTTCTCCACCACCAGGGTCGCCCCGGTGCCCCGGCGGCCGGCCGTGTACAGGCTGTCGGTGACCGCGACGTCGTCGTCGACCAGCACCGACTCGACCGTCGCCCCGTCCTCGCCGGCCAGCTCGGCGGCGAGTTGGAAGTTCAGCACGTCGCCGGTGTAGTTCTTCACCACGTGCAGCACCCCGGCGCCGCCGTCCACGGCCGCGGTGGCGGCGAGCACCTGGTCGGGCACCGGCGAGGTGAAGACCTCGCCCGGGCAGGCCGCGTCCAGCATGCCGGCGCCGACGAAGCCGGCGTGCAGCGGCTCGTGCCCGGACCCGCCGCCGGACACCAGCCCGACCTTGCCCCGCTCCGGCGCGTCCGAACGGACCACGATCCGCCGCTCGACGTCCACCCGCAGGCCGGGGTGCGCGATCGCGAACCCGCGCAACGCGTCCCGGACCACGTCCGCCGGGTCGTTGATCAGCTTCTTCATCCCTGCTCCGTTCGCCCGGGGCCCGTGCCGTGACCCTCTCAGCCGGACGATCACCCGCCCAGACCCGGGTCCGTCGCAGGACAATCCAGGATATTCAATGGCGAAGCCAACCCCGGCCGGTCCGGATGTCAAGCCCTGGCCCGAGGTGTTGCCCATCGTTCGCCGAGTAGCCAACGCAGCGAGTGAGGCGTGTCTCTGTTCGTGACCACTTTGGCCACGTACCTTTTCCTTGGCGGTCCCGACCACCGGACCGCCCGGGGAGGCCCAGGCGTGCTGGACGACAGCGGCGAGGGGGCCGGCACCAGCCCCCGCGGGTCGTGCGCAATGGCGCGCACGCCGTCCAGCGCGGGGCGCGCGAGGCCGGCTCCGGACCTTCGAGGTACCGGGCATGGTGCGTTGCCCGTGGGGAGGGCCTGTGGCCAACCGCCGCAAGACCGAATCCCGCCGGACGTACGTCCTCGACACGAGCGTGCTGCTCTCCGACCCGGCCGCGCTGGTCCGGTTCGGCGAGCATCAGGTCGTGCTGCCGCTGATCGTCATCAGCGAGCTCGAGGGCAAGCGGCAACACCCGGAGCTTGGCTGGTTCGCCCGCCAGGCGCTCCGGATGCTCGACGACCTGCGTGCCAAGCATGGTCGGCTGGACGACCCCGTACCGATCGGCGACGAGGGCGGCACGCTGCACGTCGAGCTGAACCACAGTGACCCGGCGGTCCTCCCACCCGGCTTCCGCTCCGATTCGAACGACGCCCGCATCCTCGCGGTCGCCCGCAACCTCGCCGCCGACGGTCGGGACGTCGTTCTCGTCAGCAAGGACATGCCGCTGCGGGTGAAGGCCGCCGCGGTGGGTCTGGCCGCCGACGAGTACCGCGCCCAGCTCGCCGTCGACGCCGGCTGGACCGGGATGGTCGAACTGGAGCTGACCACCGCGGACATCGACCAGCTGTACGCCGAGGAGCGGATCGAGTTGGCGCCGGCGGCCGAGCTGCCCTGCCACACCGGCCTGGTGCTGCACTCGCCGCGCGGCTCGGCGCTCGGCCGGGTGACCGCGGACAAGCAGGTCAAGCTGGTCCGCGGCGATCGGGAGGCATTCGGTCTGCACGGGCGGTCGGCCGAGCAGCGGGTCGCGCTGGACCTGCTGCTCGACCCGGAGGTCGGCATCGTCTCGCTCGGCGGCCGGGCCGGCACCGGGAAGTCGGCGCTGGCGCTGTGTGCCGGGCTGGAGAACGTGCTGGAGCGGCGGCTGTTCAAGCGGGTCGTGGTGTTCCGCCCGCTGTACGCGGTCGGCGGCCAGGACCTCGGCTACCTGCCCGGCAGCGAGGGCGAGAAGATGGCGCCCTGGGCCCAGGCGGTCTTCGACACGCTCGGCGCGCTCGTCTCCAAGGAGGTGCTGGACGAGATCCTGGACCGCAACCTGCTGGACGTGCTGCCGCTGACCCACGTCCGGGGCCGGTCGCTGCACGACTCGTTCGTGATCGTGGACGAGGCGCAGTCGCTGGAGCGCGGGGTGCTGCTGACCGTGCTCTCCCGGCTGGGCACCGGCTCCCGGGTGGTGCTCACCCACGACGTGGCGCAGCGGGACAACCTGCGGGTCGGCCGGCACGACGGCGTCGCGGCGGTGATCGAGGCGCTCAAGGGCCACCCGCTGTTCGCCCACGTCACGCTGACCCGGTCGGAGCGCTCGCCGATCGCCGCCCTGGTCACCGAGATGCTGGAGGACCTCCCGCTCTGATCCCCGGCCGGGCCGCCGCGGGCCCGGCCACCCGGGCCGCGCCGCTGCGGCCCATCCGGCTGGAACCTGAGGCCCGCGCTCGGCGCGGGCCCCAGGTCTGTCCGGCCCCTCTTGGGCCGAGGTCGGTCCGGGGCTCCCGGCGGGCCGAGGTCGGCCCGGGGCTCCGGGCCGAGGCCGGCCCCGGGCCCCGGGCCGAGGTCGGCTCGGGGGTCCGGCCGGCCTTGTCCGGCCACTCCGGCGGGCTGAGGTCGGCCCGGGCTCCCGGCAGGCCGAGGCCGGCCGGAGGCTCCGGGCGGCCCGGGCCGCCGGGTTAGTCCGGGGGCAGTGGCACCTGGGCCGGCAGGAACGTGCCCCGGGTGACCAGCAGGCCGCGGCCCTTGGGGGCCGGGCCGACCGCCGAACGCGGCGGCTTGATTCCGAGCAGGTCGCCCTCCAGCGGGTGCTCGGCGTTGATCAGCAGGCCGGACTTGGTCTTGCGGGCCTCGACGATGAAGCCGCGGTAGCCGTTGATCATCTCGCCGGTGGTACCGCCCACGACCAGCGCCCGCTGCCCGTCCCGGCCCTCGCGCAGCACCGTCTCGAACGCCCCGGCGCAGGGCGAATCGGTCAGCAGCTCGGCGTCGTCCACCATCACCACGGCCGGGCCGAGCGCCTCGTCCAGCAGCGCCAGCACGTCCTGCTCGGTGGTGGCCACGCCGGACAGCACCCCGAGCACCCCGGGCCGGCCGGCCAGCCGGCGCAGCGGCGACTGCCGCGGGGTGACCACGACCAGCTCGCAGCCGCCGTCCAGCAGGCCGGCGGCCATCGTCAGCAGCGTGGTGCTGCGCCCGGACCGGGGTGGCCCGCCGACCACGAACCCGGGGCCGTCATCGTCCAGGTCGACGCCGAGCGGGATCAGCTCGTCGCCGCCGACGCCGACCAGCGCCCACAGCGGCGAGGCCGGCCGTGGTTCGTCGGTCAGTGCCAGCGCCTCCCGGAAGGTGATCCGGGCCGGCAGCACGTCCACCCGCTGCGGCCGGTGCCGGCGCGGCACCACCGAGTCCCGTTCCCGGGCCGCCCGGGCGAGCTGGGCCAGCGCCGCGACCTGGGCCGGGCCGGACGGGTCCGGGTCGAGCAGGGCGAAGTGCGCCTCGATCATCGAGTCGTTCCGGAACGCCCGCCCGGGTGGCATCGAGTCGGGCATCTTGCGGGTGGACAGGCCGCCCAGGCCGTAGTCGTTCCGGTCGCCCATCCGCATCACGAGCTTGTCCTCGATCGCGGTCGGCAGCCGGCCGAGCAGGGTGGACCGGTCGCCGGCCACCACCGCGCGCAGCCCCACGCCGGGGCCCTCGCGCAGGATCCGCAGCACGCTCTGGGTCAGCCGGCCGGCGTCCAGCTCGTCGAAGGTGGCCATGAAGCCTTCCCACCGGTCGAGCAGCAGCAGCAGGTACGGCAGCCGCTCCTCCGGCGCGACCCCGGCCCGCTGCTCGGCCAGCGAGCCGTAGCCGTACTGCGCGAGCACCACCTGCCGCCGGGAGATCTCGTTCACCAGCACGGTCAGCAGCCGGTCGACCCGGTCGACCTGGTCGCGGGTGACCACCGCACCGCAGTGCGGCAGGTCGGCCAGCGGCAGCATCGCGGCGTTGCCGCAGTCCAGCACGTACATGTGCACGTCCCGGCAGCTGGTGTGCTGGGCGATGCTGCCGGCCAGCGTGCGCAGCGCGGTGGACCGGCCGCTGCGCGGCGCGCCGGCCACGATCAGGTGGCTGCCGTGCTCCAGGTCGAGTACCAGCGGCACCTGCAACTGGGCGTCCGGCAGGTCTTCGATGCCGAACGGGACCGGGCTGACCCGGCCGGTGTCGCCCGCCGCCGGCCCGGCCAGCGCCGGCAGCTCGGCCAGCGCGATCTCGTTCGGCAGCGCCGGCAGCCACGGGCTGCGGTAGGTCGGGATGCCGGCCTGGTGCGCGGCCTGCTGGATCGAGCCGACCAGCACCTGCAGGTCGGTCTCCATGTTCGAGTCGTCCTCGACCGAGACCGGTCGCTCGATCGGCGCGCCGAGCTGCTCCCAGCCGATCGGGACGGCGATCGCCGGTGGCGGCCCGGCGACCGCGCCCGGCCGCCGGCCGCCGACCCGGCCGGCCTGGAACGCGGTCAGCGCGGAGAAGCCGGTACGGGCGTAGCCGCGGCCGGGGTTGGACTTGTTGATCCGGGCCGCGTCCTTCGCGTCGATCACGTCGGTGGACTCGGCGTCGTCGGTGACCCGCAGCGCGATCCGCAGGTTGGTGTTGGCCCGGATCACCGGCGACACCACGCCGGACGGCCGCTGCGTGGCCAGGATCAGGTGCACGCCCAGGGACCGGCCCCGCATCGCGATGCCGACCAGCCCGGTGACGAACTCGGGCAGCTCCTCCACCAGCGAGGCGAACTCGTCGATGATCAGGATGGTGCGCGGCATCGGGTCGGGTGGCTGGCCGTCCGCGGATTGGAAACCGGGCGCGTCGATGGTGTCCCAGTAGTCCTCGACGTCCTTGGCGCCGACCCCGCCGAGCAGGTGCTCGCGCCGTTTCAGCTCGGCGTTCAGCGACTGCAGGGCCCGCTCGGTGAGGTGGCCGTCCAGGTCGGTGACCATGCCGACGGTGTGCGGCAGGTGCACGCAGTCCTTGAACGCGGCGCCGCCCTTGTAGTCGATCAGCACGAACGTCATCGCGTCCGGCCGGTTCGCCACCGCGAGCGCGGCGATGATCGACTGCAGCAGCTCGGACTTGCCGGCGCCGGTGGTGCCGGCGACCAGCGCGTGCGGCCCGTCCTTCTTCATGTCGACGCCGTACCGGCCCTCGGCGGACGCCCCGATCGCCGCGTAGGTGGACCGGCCGTGCCCCTGCGACCAGCCGGCCAGCAGCCGGTTCGGCTCCGGCGGCTCCAGTTCCAGCACGTCCAGCAGCCGCAGCGAGTGCGGCAGCGAGCTGTCGCCCTCGTCCCGGCTGACGTCCCGGATGGCGGTCATCGCCCGGGCCACCCGGTCGGCCCAGCCGGTGCTGACCGAGTCGGCCAGCACGTCTTCCACGGTCACCCCGTACGCCCGGCGGACCGTCATCCGGGGCAGGTCGGCCGGCTTGTAGGAGGCGACCACGCCGCACTCCTCGGGCAGCAGCCGCTCCTCGGCGTCCAGGCAGATCGCGTAGACACCGACGGCCGGCCCGTCCTGCAGGATCTGTGGCATGCCCGGAATCGAGCGCAGCGCGCGGGCGCCGTCCAGCACCACGAGGGTGACCGAGACCCGGGAGAGGTCCATCTTCCGGCCGTGCTCCAGCGCGGACTGCCGCTGACCGACCATCCCGGCCAGCTCGCTGATCCGGCGCGCGGTGGCCTCGGCCGAGGTGCTGGTGAGCGAGACGCACTCCCGACCGTCCGGCCGGGTGTGCGGCAGCCACCTGGTCCAGCCCCAGTCGGCCTCGCCGCGGTCGTCGCTGAGTACCACGATCGACAGGTCACGCGGGCTGTGCAGGGTGGCCGCCTGGGCCACCAGCCAGCGCGCGGTCGCGTGCACCTCGCGGTGCGGCCCGGCCACGCCGAGCACGCCGCCGGTCTCCGGCAGTTCGACGGTGACCGGAACGTCGTCCAGCATCGGCGGTTCCGGGTTGTCCTCCAGCGAACCGCCGGTGACCTCGATGGACGAGCGCAGCCTGGCCGTGCCCAGCCGCAGCAGCAACCGGTCCGGATCCCAGCTGCGCCGCTCCCACAGCCGCCGGCGCGGGCCGAGGGCGGTGACCAGCACGGTCGCCGGGTCGGGCGCGTCGAACCGGCGCAGCCGGCGCTCCAGGCTGGCTGCCTGGGCCAGCCGCTTGGTGGCCTCGGCCAGCGCGACCTTGTAGTCGATCAGTTGCTGCTTCTGCGACTTCTTGCCCTGCCGCCGCTCGCTGATCACGTTCGTGACCATCAGGATCGGGCTGAGCAGGGTGAACATCAGGAACGTGATCTGCTTGGTGACCGCGTACATGAGGAAGCCGAAGGCCAGCGGGGCCAGCGTGGCCAGGATCGGGATCGGCCGCTTGCCGCCGTCCTTCGGCTCGATCGGCATGTCGACCCGGGTGGCCTTGGGCGCCGGGGCCAGCCGCGGCGGCCGGTTGTAGGCCAGCCCGCCGTCAGTGGTCGCCACCAGCGCCGCGTCCGGCGCCTCGGCCGGCCAGGCCATCAGCCGGGTGTTCCCGATCGCGACCACCTGGCCGGGCTTCACCAGCCGCTCGGCGGTGATCTTCTTGCCCTCCAGCCTGGCCGGCCTGGCCTCGTCGAACGGCGTCCAGCGCAACTCGTTGGGGGTGACCAGCAGCCGGGCCTGGCGGGCCGAGACGGTCGGGTCTTCGATGTACGCGTCCGCGTCGTGCGCGCTGCCCAGCACGTACTCACCCAGCGGCAGCCGGTGCACCCGGCCCGAATCCGGCCCGCTGACCACCCGGATCTCGACCACCCCGCCGACGTCCGGGTCGTGGATGCCGAGGCCGACCGGCCCGCCGAGGCCGACCACCACGCCCTCCCGCAGCGGGCTGACGCCGACCGGGAGATCCGGCCGGACCGGCCGGCCGGCCACCCACAGCCCGCCGGGGGCCCCGGGGCTGCCGGGCGGGCCGACCATCCGGCCGGCCAACTGCATCGCCTCCACGCCCAGTGAGCTGCGCAAAGCCCGTTCGGCGTCGGCCACCGTGCTCTCCGGCTCCAACACCAGCACGATGTCCTGCCAGCGCCCGCTGCGGGCGTCGACGGCGGTCAACTGGATGTCCATCGCGAACCCTCTCCCTCCGGCCCCGCAAGCGTAGTTCGATGCTGCGACGATTTCGGCCGGTACGGGTTCGCACCTGGCTCAGGCGACGTACCGGGGCGTTTGCGGCGTTCGGAGTAAATCGGCATGCGCAGTATGCCCTTAGACTTCTTCTCGACGGCAGTCGCATCGCTGTGTACTGCCGCGCCGCACATCCACCCTCGGCCCCCGCGACGAAGAGATGTGACATGACGCAGACGACGGAGACCGGCCCCTCGTGGACCCGGGGTGGCCGCTCGGGTCAGCCGGGCCAGCCCGGTGGCCCGCCAGGCGGGCCGCAGGAGCGGCTGCCGGTGCCCACCCGGCAGCGCCGGCCGGCGCTCGCCGCGCTCGCCCTGGTGCTTGTCCTCGGCGGTGCCGCGCTGAGCGCCTTCCTAGTCCTCAACAGCGGCGAGAAGCAGAGCGTGCTGGCGCTGTCGAAGGACGTCCCGTTCGGTCACGTCTTCGTCGTGAGCGACTTCCACGAGGATCAGATCTCGTTCGCCATCTCCGATACGCGACCGGTCAGGTTCAACGAGTTGTCGCAGATCGTCGGCCGGCACTACCGGGCCACCGTGCCGATCCGGAAGGGCACGATCCTGACCACCGGGATGATCAGCACCCAGATCCAGGTGCCCGGCAACGACTTTGCCGAGCTCGGCGCCACCGTCGGCGAGGGGATGTTCCCACTCGGCCTGCAGGCCGGCGACAAGGTCAAGGTCCTCTACACGCCCCCCTCGGACAAGGGGGTGCCGGCCGGCGGCGTCAAGAACGGCGTGCCGCTGCCGCAGGGGCAGACGCTGGTCGACGTCGCGTACATCACCTCGGTGCAGTCGTCCAGCTCCAGCCAGGGCTCGATCGTGGTCAACATGGTGATCAAGAACGACGATCTCACCACCACGACCGCGGAGGGGCTGCCGATGGTGGCCCAGGCGAACGCGCTCAAGTCGATCACGCTCGTGCTGCTACCCGAGTCGACCGCGTACCAGACCGGAAGCGAGCAGTAAGAGTGGCCCTGATCGCAGTCGCGGCGGACAAGGGTTCGCCGGGCGTCACCACCGCGGCGCTCACGCTCGCCGCGGTCTGGCCCCGGCGCGCCCTGCTCGCCGAGCTGGATCCGTCCGGTGGCGACATCGCGCTGCGGCTGCGCGGCGCCCGCGGCGTCCCGCTGTCCCCGGAGACCGGGCTGATCAGCCTGGCCGTCGGGGTGCGCCGGGGAACCGCGCCGCAGCAGGTGTTCGAGCATGTGCAGCGGCTGGACGGCGGCCTGGAGGTCGTCCTCGGGCTGAGCTCGGGGGAGCAGGCGGCCGGCCTGACCGGGCTCTGGTCGCCGGTTTCGATGCTGCTCGACCGGGTGCCCGGGGTGGACGTGATCGGCGACTGCGGCCGGCTCTACCACGGCAGCCCGGGCAACGACGTGCTGGTGCACGCCAGCGCGATCGTGCTGGTCACCCGGCCGAGCATCGACTGCGTGGCGCACCTGCGGGCGCGTGCCGCCACGGTCCTGCAGGACGTCAACAGCCGGGCCCAGTCGGTGCCGCCGGTGTTCGCTGTCGTGGTCACCGGCGCGCGCGACGACAAGTCCCCGCAGGAGATCCAGATGGTGCTGCGGCAGGCCCGGTTGCCGGTCACGGTGATCGGCCGGATCGCGCACGACCCGCGCGGCGCCGGCATGCTGGCCGGCGAATGGGTGGGCCGGCTGGACAAATCCCTGCTGATCCGATCCGCTCGCGACGTTGCGGCGAAGATTGCACAGGCGACCGCATCGCGGGTCGGGGTCTGAGGGCAGGGAGCGGCATGGATCACGCGCTGGTACGGCGGTTACGTACCGACGTCGCCGAGAAGATCGCCACCCAGCGGCGCGACGACGCGGTGCTCGGCCTGGCCATGAGCGGCGAGGACGAGCGGCAGTACGCCCGCTCGCTGATCGCCCGGGCCCTGGCCGAGCACGCCCGGGTGGAGCTGGAGTACGGCCGGATCCCGCCCAGCCCGGACGACGAGGAAGAGCTCGCCGCCGCGGTGCACGCCGCGCTCTACGGGGTCGGCCGGCTGCAGCCGCTGCTGGACGACCCGCTGGTGGAGAACATCGACATCAACGGTTGCGACCGGGTCTTCGTGGGGTATGCGGACGGTCGTGAGCTGTTGCTGGAGCCGGTCGCCGAGACCGACGACGAACTGGTCGAGCTGGTGCAGACGCTGGCCGCCTACTCGGGGCTGAGCAGCCGGCCGTTCGACACCGCCAACCCCCAGCTCGACCTGCGGCTGCCGGACGGTTCCCGGATGTCGGCGGTGATGGAGGTCTGCAAGCGCCCGGTGGTGTCGATCCGGCGCGCCCGGCTGCCCAAGGTCTTCCTCACCGACCTGGTCGGCAACGGCACCCTGGACGAGGGCCTGGCGGCGTTCCTGTCGGCCGCGGTGGCGGCCCGGAAGAACATCATGATCGCCGGCTCCACCAACGCCGGAAAGACCACGCTGCTGCGCGCGCTGGCCAACGAGATCCCGCCGCACGAGCGGTTGATCACGGTGGAGCGCGCGCTGGAGCTGGGCCTGGACGAGTTTCCCGAACTGCACCCGAACGTGGTGGCGTTCGAGGAGCGGCTGCCGAACTCCGAGGGCGGCGGCCGGATCTCGATGGGTGAACTGGTTCGCCGTTCGCTCCGTATGAACCCCAGCCGGGTAATCGTCGGCGAGGTGCTCGGAGATGAGATCGTGACCATGCTGAACGCGATGAGCCAGGGCAACGACGGCTCGCTGTCCACCATCCACGCGAACAACTCGGCCGAGGTGTTCAACCGCATCGCGACCTACGCGCTGCAGGCGGAGGAGCACCTGCCGATCGAGGCCAGCCACATGCTGATCGCCGGTGCGATCAACTTCGTGGTGTTCGTGCAGCGCCGGAACAACTACCGGATGGGCGGCGGGTTGACCCGGTTCGTGAACAGCGTGCGCGAGGTGAACGGCGTGGACGGCCGGGTGGTGTCCAGCGAGATCTGGGCGCCGGGCCGGGACGGCCGCGCGGTGCCGGCGGCCCCGATCCAGGCGCTGGCCGACCTGGAAGCCGTCGGCTACGAGCCGTCGGACTACGGGAGGTGGGCCGGATGATCAGCACGACGATGCTGGCCGCCCTGCTGGCCGGTGGGCTGGTCGGCGGCGCGCTACTGCTGCTGATCGCCTCGATCATCGGCTGGGCTCCGCCGGACGAGGGCTCGCCCCGGCTGGCCGACCGGATCGACCTGCAGTCGCTGGGCCGCCGGCTGCTGATTGCGCTGGCCGCCGCCCTGGTCACCCTGCTGATCACCCGCTGGCCGGTGGCGGCGATCGCCGGCGGGCTGCTCGGCTTCTTCGCCCGGTCGCTGTTCGGCGGCGCGGCGCACTCCCGGGCGGAGATCGCCAAGCTGGAAGGGCTGGCCTCGTGGACCGAGTCGCTGCGCGACACCATCGCCGGCGCGGTCGGGCTGGAGCAGGCCATCCCGGCCACCTACAACGCCGCCGGCGCCGCGCTGAAGCGCCCGATCGGGCTGCTGGTCGACCGGCTGCGCACCCGCGAGCCGCTACCGGACGCGCTGATGAAGTTCGCCGACGACCTGGCGGACACCAGCGCCGACCTGATCGTCGCCGCCCTGGTGCTGAACGCCCGGCTGCGCGGCCCCGGCCTGCGTGACGTGCTCACCTCACTGTCGGTCGCGGCCCGCGAGGAGTTGGACGTGCGGGGCCGGATCGAGGCCGGTCGCAAGTCGATCCGGCGCAGCGTGCAGATCATCGTCGGGCTGACGATGGGCGTGGTGCTCGGGTTGACCCTGTTGAACCGGCGCTACGTCGCGCCGTACTCGACCCCGGCCGGCCAGATTGCACTGGCCGTGGTTTTCGGTATCTTCGCCGCCGGCTTCCTCTGGCTGCGCCGGCTGGCCCAGTTCGAGGTGCCGGAACGGTTCCTCACCAGCAAGTCGACGATGACCGCCGCCGAGCGGGCGGAGTTGCCAGCATGAGCACTACGACACTGGTCGTCTACGGGATGCTGTCCGGCGGGTTCGTCGGGCTGGGTCTGCTGGTGATGATCTTCGCGCTGCGGCCGGCCAAGCCGAGCATCGCCGGCACGCTGGCCCAGCTGGACGCCTCCCGGGCGCCGGCACCCATCTCGGCCGCGTTCGTCCGGGAGGGCCTGGGCGGCTGGCGGGGCTCGCTCGGCACCTCGCTGACCCAGTCGCTGGCCGTCCGCGGGGTCGCGCTCACCACCACCCGGTCCGACCTGGCCGTGATGGGCCGGTCGATGGAGGGCTTCCTGGCCAGCACCGTCCTGCTGGCCGTCTGCGGCCTGGTGTTCGGCCCGGTCGCGGTTGCCCTGCTGTACGTGATCGGGCTGCGCGCGGGTTTCGCACTGCCGATCGCGCTCAGTATCATCTGCGCGGTCTTCGCCGCCGCGCTGCCGACGCTGGAGTTGCGGTCGCAGGCGATCAAGCGGCGGCGCGACTTCCGGCACGCGGTCGGCGCTTTCCTCGACCTGGTCGCGATGAACCTGGCCGGTGGTCGCGGCGTGCCGGAGGCGCTGGCGATGGCGTCCCAGATCGGCGGCGGCTGGCCGTTCGCCCGGCTGCGCGACACGCTCGCGTTCGCCCGGCTGCAGGGCCTCACCCCGTGGGCGGCGCTCGGCCGGCTGGGTGACGAACTGGACATCGAGGAGCTGCGGGATCTGTCCGCGGCACTGACCCTGGTGGCTGACGACGGCGCCAAGATCCGGGCGTCGCTGTCGGCCCGGTCGGCCACCCTGCGCCGCCGTGAGCTGGCCGAAGCCGAGGGGAAGGCAGGGGAGCGGTCGCAGTCGATGCTTGTCGCACAGCTGTTGATCTGCTTCGGATTCCTGCTCTTCCTGACTTATCCTGCCGTCTACAACATCTTCAACGTGAGCTAGTGAGAACCGGGCACAATCCGCATCCATATCTGTCAGTCACGGGACCCAACCGAGAGGGAACCACGATGCTGAAGCACCTGCGGGACAACCCCCTGATCGCCTTTACCTTCGCCTTTGTGCGTACCCGGGTGGAGCCGCTGCGGGAGCGGACCGAGCGGGGGGCGTCCGCGATCGAGTGGGCGGTCATCGCCGCGATCTGCGTGCTGGCCGCGTTGGCGATCGGTGGCGCCGTCATGGCGGTCATCAACGCCAACAAGGGCCAGATCTCCACCGGATCCAACCTGCCGAAGTAGTTCGGTGATCAGCCGCCGCCTCGGGGAAGACCGGGAGCGGGGGGTCAGTGCGGTCGAGTTCGCCATGCTCATGCCGGTGTTCCTGCCGCTGATCTTCCTGCTGGTCCAGGCCGGGCTCTACTACCACGCGGTCAACGTCACCCACGCGGTCGCCCAGACGACCGCGCGGGTGATCCGCACCTACCCCGGCGGGGTGGGGCAGGCGCCGGTGACCCGGGTGCCGACCCGTGGCGAGTTGGAACCGCGGGCCAGGGAGGTTGCGGTGGCGACCTGGGAGACGCTGGACGCGAACAAGACGTCCTCGCAACCAAGCGCAACGGTCGATGTGGACCCCGGGTCGAATCAGTTGACCGTCACGATCGAGTCGAGGTGCGTGAATCTGCTGCCCGGCATCCTGCCGGACCTGCCACTCACCGCACAGGCGAGTGGGCCGATCGAGATCTTCAAACCACAGAACACGAACTGACGATGGCGCGCGCGAGGACCTCCAGTCGCCGGGCGGTGCCCGGCGGCCGGCGGCTGCCCGGCGGCCGGCGGCCGCGCGGTGACCGTGGGTCGATGGCGCTTGAGCTGTCCATCCTGGCGCCGGCCATCGTCGCGTTGCTGTGGATGATGATCTCGGCCGGCCGGGTGGTCGACTCGGCCAGCAAGGTGGAAGGCGCTGCCCGGGACGGTGCCCGGGCCGCGTCGATCAACCATGCCGGCCAGCCGGTGGCCGCGGCGCGGGACGCGGTGGACAACTCGCTGGGGGACAACGGCATCACCTGTGTCGGCGGGCCGACGGTGGCGCTGACCTCCGAGCACGGCGAGCAGCCGCAGCCCGGCGACACCGTGGAGGTGACGGTGAGCTGCAAGGTCGCGCTGCTGCTCGGCAGCGCGGACGCGACCGTGACCAGGACCGGGGTATCGGTGCTGGACCAATTCCGAGGGACGACATGATCAGGCGCAGTCGCCGGGCCGAGCCGACCATTGCCGAGCAACGGGCGGCCGAGCGCCGGGCCGCACTGCGCCGCCGGCGCCGGGACCGCGGCTCGATCGGCGCGTTCGTCGCGATCCTGGCTCCACCGATCATCGGCCTGATCGGCTTGGTCTACGACGGCGGGCTGGCGCTGGAGGGCCGGCAGCGCGCGCTGGACCTGGCCGAGCAGGCCGCCCGTGCCGCCGGCAACCACTGCGACCTCGCCGTGCTGCGGGAGCGCAGCGAATGCGTGATCAGCGACGCGGCCGGCGCTCGTGCGATCGCCGACAAGTACATGGCGAACGGGGTGACCCTGGACGACTTCTACACCACTGACTGTGCTCCGGCAGCCACCGACTGTCATACGGTAGCGGTGCGCACCCGGGTGAAGGTCGACACGCTGTTCCTGGGCCTGTTCGGGCTCAACCAGTTCGACATCGTGCTCCCCGAGCGGCGCGCGACGGCCGTGACCGGACTGGCGTAAACCGGACCAAATGCGCGAAGATTGAACCGTGGCCGGGGGCGGTCACGAAGCTGTAGTGAGCCGTCGATGCGGGATACCCGGTCAGTTGTCGGTAACCCGGACGGGTCACTACGTGCGGACGAGAGGGCACCGTGAGTAGACCGATGACGGGCGCGCCGCTGAAGAACGTGCGGCGGGTCAAGCGACGCGGAGACACGTTGCGCGGTCTGCTGGCCGGCCTGCTGATGTTCGGGATCACCGCCGGTGTCCCGGTCGCGCTGGTCCTGGTGGTCGGCAACCCGATCCCGGTCGCGCCGGACTCGCTGCAGGACCAGGTCCCGGTCGAGTTCGTGCTCAAGATCGTCGTGTGCATCGTCTGGCTGGCCTGGGCGCAGCTGGTCACCTGCATGATCTCGGAGTTCATCGCCGGCGTGCGGGGCAGCGGGCTGCCCTGGCGGGTGCCGTTCGCGGCCGGCGCCCAGCAGGACTTCGCCCGCCGGCTGGTGACCGCGGTGCTGCTGCTGGCCACCGCCGGGCAGGGTCTGCACAGCGCGCCGGCGCCGAATTCGGCGTCCGCCCGCCCGGCTGCCGCGACCGCCTCGGTCGCCGGTGCCCTGCAGCAGGTGGCGAACGCCGCGGTGGGGCAGGCCGACGCGGCCGCCCGGCAGGCCAATGCCGCGATCGCCCAGGGCGGCTCGCAGGCCGGCGTGCTGCATGCCGGCGGGGCCAAGGAGTACATCGTGATGCCGCCGCAGGGCCGGCACCACGACAGCCTGTGGGATATCGCCGAGCGCTACCTCGGCTCCGGCATCCGGTACCGGGAGATCTTCGAGCTCAACCAGGGCCGGTTACAGCCGGACGGCGACCGGCTCACGCTGGAGAGCCTGA
Organism: uncultured Actinomycetota bacterium; assembly: GCA_963714145.1. Classification (GTDB taxonomy): domain Bacteria; phylum Actinomycetota; class Actinomycetes; order Mycobacteriales; family CADCTP01; genus JBBWZH01. The sequence goes on from OY970235.1 coordinate 9,618,951, forward strand.
TCCGTCCCGGCTGGACGCTGCTGATGCCCAAGGACGCGCACGGCGAAGGTCTGATCGAGGTCACCGGGAACCAGTTGCCGGCGGCCGGCCAGGCACCGCCGCGGGTGGAGCCCCGGTCCGCGCCGCCGACCGGCGCGCAGGCCGGCAGCCGGGCGCCGGCCACCCAGGTGCCCGCCGCCGGTGCGGCGGCCGGTTCCGGTGGGCTGTCCGGCTCGGGCAGCCTGGGCGGGTCCGGGCCGCTGGCCGGCTCCGGCCGCCTCGGCGAGAGCCCCGGCGTCCCCGGCCAGGTCAACGTGCCGGCCCGGCCGGCTCAGCCGGCGGCCCAGCCGCCAGCGGCACAGACCCGGGCCCCGAGCCAGCCGCCGTCGGCCGGCGGGCTGTCCCGGGTGGTGCTCACCGGCCCGCAGGTGCAGGGCCCGCAACAGCAGGGCCAGCAGGCACCGGTGCCGGAACGGGCGCCGAACATCCCGTGGGACATTGTCGGTGCCGAGCTGCTGGCCGCCGGCGTGCTGGAGGCGTTGATCGCGATGCGGCGGCGCCGGGCCCGGCAGCGGATGGCCGGGGCCGGGGTCGCGCTGCCGGACGCGGAGGCGGCTGGCATCGAGGTCGCGGTCCGGCTCGGGGCCGACCCGAACAGCGCCGACTTCCTGGACCGGGCGCTGCGGATGCTCGCCGCCGGGCTGGCCGAGCAGGACCGCCCGGTGCCGGAGATCTACGCCGCCCGGCTGTCCGCGGACGCGCTGGAGCTGCTGCTCGCGGTGCCGCTGGACAAGGCGCCGCCACCGTTCACGGCCGAGAACAACGGCGCCCGGTGGGTGCTCGACCGCAACAGCCGGGCCCCGCTGGCCGCGCCCGAGGGCACCCCGGCGCCGCTGCCCGGGCTGGTCTCGATCGGCGGCGACGGGCACGGCCGGATCTTCGTGGACCTGGAGGGGGCCGGCGGCACGATCTGCGTCGAGGGCGACCTGAACCGGGCCCGTTCGGTGGTCGCCGCGGCCGCGGTCGAGCTGGTCACCAACCGCTGGTCCGACGATATGCGGGTCACCCTGGTCGGGTTCGGCTCGGCGCTGGCGCCGATCAGCGACGAGCGGCTGCGCTGCGTCGACTCGCTGGACGAGGTGCTGGAGGGGGTGACCGACCGGTTGTCGGCCAGCCGGCAGGCGCTGACCGCGGCCGGTACCGACTCCGTGCTCACCGGCCGGGTGAAGGGCCTGCGCGACCCGGCCGGCCTGGCGCCGGACTTCCTCGTCTTCGCCGCCCCGCCCGACCCGGCGCAGCTCGCCGAGCTGCAGGAGTGGGCCGCGTCAGCGACCCGGGCCCCGCTGGGCATCCTGGTCGCCGGCTCCGTGCCGGGCGCCCGCTGGCGGTTCGGCATCGACGACAACGGCATCCTGTCCGCGGGCGTGCTGGGCATCGAGGTGGGCGCGCAGCTGCTGTCCGCGCGCAGCTACGCGGCGCTGGCCCGGCTGCTGCAGGCGGAGGCGGCCAGTGCCGAGGCCGAGCGGCAGGCGGCGCTGCAGGCGGTCGCCGGCTGGAACCCGCCCGGCGTGCCGGAAGGGATCGCGCCGATGGCCGAGCCGGGCGTGACGCCGCCGCTGCCGCGGCCGGTCGACCCGGACGCCGTGCCGGCGGTCACCGTGCGGGTGTTCGGCGAACCGCTGGCCGAGGGCGGCGACGACCTGCCGCCGGGCACCCCGCTGGCGGTGGAGATCCTCGCCTACATGGCGCTCACCGGGGCGGTCACGCCGCGGGCGCTGGCCTCGGCGGTCTGGCCGTACGGGGTGACCGCGGCCGAGCGGGACGCGACGCTGAGCCGGATCCGGGACTGGCTGGGCACCGACGCGGTCGGCCAGCCCCGGCTGCGCCTGGACGACGACGGCCGGCTGCGGCTGTCCGACGAGGTCCAGCTGGACTGGCACCTGTTCGTCGCGCTGACCGCCCGCGGCACCGAGGCGGACGTGCTGCGGGCCCTCGAGCTGGTCCGCGGCCCGCTGGCCCAGCCGCGGCTGCCGCGCCGCTACACCTGGCTGGCCCGCGACCGGGTCACCCACGAGCTGCCCGCCTTCGTGATCGACGTGGCGCACCGGCTGGCCGTCTCCTACCTCGGGCACCGGCAGTACGACGGTGCCGCCGCGGCCGCCCGGGCCGGGCTGCAGGTCGAGCCGCTGTCCGAGATGCTCTGGGACGATCTGGTCGCGGCGGTCCAGGAGCGGGACGGCGCGTCGGCCGCGCAGTACATCCTGGCGGAGAAGGCCGCCGCCACCGGCACCCCGGAAACCGAAACCCCAGCCACCCGCCTCACCGCCTGACCGGCCCGGGCCCGATCCGGGCCGGCCCGGATCGGGCGGGTGGGGTGGGCCCGGCGTCGGCCGGGTGGGCCCGAGCGCCGGGTGTCAGCGCTCCGGAGGGCGGGTCATCGCCAGGACGTCGAGGGCCTTGTCCAGTTCGGCTTCGGTGAGCTTGCCGGACTCGACGTGCCCGCGCTCCACCACGACCTGGCGGATCGTCCTGCGCTCGGCCAGCGCCTGCTTGGCGATCTTGGCGGCTTCCTCGTAGCCGAGGTAGCGGTTCAGCGGGGTGACGATCGAGGGGGACGACTCGGCGTACTCGCGGCACCGGTCGGCGTTCGCCTCGATGCCGCGGACGCACCGGTCGGCCAGCAGCCGGCTGATGTTGGCCAGCAGCCGGATCGACTCCAGGATGTTGCGGCCGAGCACCGGCAGCATCACGTTCAGCTCGAAGTTGCCGGCGGAGCCGCTGAAGGCGATCGCCGCGTCGTTGCCGATCACCTGCGCGGCGACCATGCAGACCGCCTCCGGGATGACCGGGTTCACCTTGCCCGGCATGATCGACGAGCCGGGCTGCAGGTCGGGCAGGGCGATCTCGCCGATGCCCGCGCGCGGGCCGGAACCCATCCAGCGCAGGTCGTTGGCGATCTTGTAGAGGCTGATCGCGATGGTCCGCAGCTGGCCGGACGCCTCGACCAGGCCGTCCCGGGCGCCCTGCGCCTCGAAGTGGTCGCGCGCCTCGGTCAGCGGCAGGTCCATGTCGGCGGCCAGCCGCTCGATCACGGCGGCGGCGAACCCGGCCGGCATGTTGATCCCGGTGCCGACCGCGGTGCCGCCCAGCGGCAGCTCGGCCAGCCGGGGCAGCGAGGCGGTCAGCCGCTCCGCGCCGTACCGCACCTGCGCCGCGTATCCGCCGAACTCCTGGCCCAGCGTGACCGGGGTGGCGTCCATCAGGTGGGTGCGGCCGCTCTTGACCACGTCGGCGAACTCGGCCGACTTGTCGGTGAAGGCCGCGGCCAGGTGCGCCAGCGCCGGCAGCAACTGCAGCACGACCAGCCGGGTGGCGGCCAGGTGGATCGCCGAGGGGAACACGTCGTTGCTCGACTGCGAGGCGTTGACGTCGTCGTTCGGGTGCACCGCGCGGCCGAGCCGGTCGGCGGCCAGGCTCGCGATGACCTCGTTCGTGTTCATGTTGCTGGACGTGCCGGAGCCGGTCTGGAACACGTCGATCGGGAAGTGCTCGTCCCAGAGCCCGCGGGCCACCTCGGCGGCCGAGTCGTGGATCGCCTCGGCCACATCCGTCGGCAGCACGCCCAGCTTCGCGTTCGCCACCGCGGCGGCGCCCTTGATCGAGGCCAGCGCGCCGATCAGCTGCCGGTCGATCCGCTGCCCGGAGACCGGGAAGTTCTGCACCGCCCGCTGGGTCTGCGCGCGCCACTTGGCCCAGATGGGCACCGGCACGTCCCCCATCGAGTCGTGCTCGATCCGGAACTCCTGCTCCGGCCCGGCGGCCGTCCCCTCGGTCACGATGGCTCCTCAGCGGCTACCTCGACGCGTTCCTGGTCCCGATCGTAGTAACCGCCGGCCCGGGCCGGGCCGGCAGGACGGCCCCGGACGGTTCTTACGAAGTTCTCAGCTAGGGCACAGGTTGCGCCCAAGGAACGCCTTGATGATCTCGTCCCGTGACAGTTCATGATGCGGGGTTGTCCGCGTCTGGCCCCTCCTGGGCGGAGCTCCGATGACGCTCAGCGCGCGGCTCCGGCGACGTAAGGTGATCATTCCGGCGGTGGTGGTCGTGGTCGCCGCGGTCGCGGCCGGTTCCTGGCTGCTGACCCGCCCATCGGCGGCGGCCACCGGGACCACGTACCGGGCCGCCCAGGCGACGACCGGCACGATCCGGCAGGCGGTCTCGGCGTCCGGCACGCTCCAGCCGGAGAGCACCGAGGATCTCGACTTCTCCTCGTCCGGCGAGGTGACGGCGGTGTACGTGACCGCCGGCCAGACCGTGACGAAGGGCCAGAAGCTCGCGACGATCGACTCGGCGCCGCTGCGCAGCACGCTGGCGCAGGCGAACGCGGCGCTGGCCACCGCCAAGGCCCGGCTGTCCAGTGACCAGACCGCGGCGGCCAGCAGCGAGCAGATCGCGTCCGACAACGCGACGATCGCGGTGGCCCAGTCGCAGGTCACGATCGCCACCACCGCGCTCGCGGACGCGACGCTGACCGCGCCGATCGCCGGAACGGTGACCGCGGTGAACGTCACGGTCGGCGAGCAGGTGGCCGGCTCGTCCAGCTCCGGCTCGGGCTCCGGCTCGGGCTCGGGCTCGGGGTCGGGCTCCGGCTCGGGGTCGGGGTCGGGTTCCGGCAGCGGCTCCGGAACCGGCTCGGGTTCCGGCTCGGGCTCGGGCACCGGGACCGGCTCGGGTACCGGCTCCGGCTCCGGGACGTCCTCGACGACCGCGGCGGTCGAGGTGGTGAGCACCGGCTCGTACCTGGTGAACGCCACCGTCGACGCCACCGACATCAAGCTGATCAAGAAGAACCAGCAGGTCGTGATCACGCCGAGCGGCGCCAGCGCGAACGTGTTCGGGCTGGTCTCCTCGGTCGGCATCGTCGCCACGTCCAACTCCGGGGTCGCCTCGTTCCCGGTCGTGGTGGACGTGACGGGCAGCCCCACCGGCCTCTACGCCGGCGCCACCGCCGACCTGCAGATCGTCTACAAGCAGCTCAGCGACGTGCTGGTGGTGCCGACGCTGGCGATCAGCCGGTCCGACGGCCAGACGTACGTGCTGGTGCCGGACGGCGAGGGCCAGGCCCGGCGGACGGTCCAGACCGGGCTCAGCTCCGGCGGGCAGACCCAGATCCTGAGCGGGCTGCAGGACGGCGATCAGATCCTGGTCGCGATCCCGGGCGGCAACACCGGCACCGGCACCCGGACCGGCACCGGCAACCGCAACGGCGGCGAATTCGGCGGCGGCGGCCGGTTCCCCGGCGGCCAGTTCCCGGGCGGGCAGTTCCCCGGCGGTGGGGGCGTCCAGCCGGGTGGCGGTCAGCAGGTTCCCAGGCAGGGCAGCGGGTCCGGGCCGTGACGTACCCCACGATGTCCGCGGAACCGGTCCCGCTGCCCGACACCGCACCCCCGGTGATCGAGCTGCTCGACGTGGCCAAGACGTACCGCGGCGGCAGCCTCGAGGTGCACGCACTCGCCGACGCCAACCTGCGGATCGAGCGCGGCGAGTACGTCGCGGTGATGGGGCCGTCCGGGTCCGGCAAGTCGACGCTGATGAACATCCTCGGCTGCCTGGACGTGCCGTCCGCCGGCACCTACCTGCTGGCCGGGCAGGACGTCAGCGCGATGGACGAGGACGAGCTGGCCGAGGTGCGGAACCGGCGGATCGGCTTCGTGTTCCAGCAGTTCAACCTGCTGCCGTCGCTGACCGCCTGGCGGAACGTGGAGCTGCCGCTGGCCTACGCCGGGGTGCCCCGGGCACAGCGGCGGGAGCGGGCCGTCGCCGCGCTGCAGCGGGTCGGCCTGGGCGACCGGCTGGACCACAAGCCGAGCGAGCTGTCCGGCGGGCAGCAGGGCCGGGTCGCGGTGGCCCGGGCCCTGGTCGGCGAGCCGGACCTGATCCTGGCCGACGAACCCACCGGCAACCTGGACTCGGTCTCCAGCGCCGAGGTGCTCGGGCTGTTCGCGGAACTGCACCAGGCCGGCCGGACGATCGTGCTGATCACCCACGACCAGGACATCGCCGCCGCCGCCGAGCGGGTCATCCGCATCCACGACGGCCGCATCGCCGCGGACTCGGCCGCGGCCGCGGACCGGCCCTGGGCCTACGGCGGCGTGTCGTGAGCGAAGCGCGGCCGCGCCCGACCGCGGCGAACCCGGAGGGCACTGTGAGCGGAGGTCGGGCGCGGCGGTGCCTGGACCGTAGCGCCTCGCCAGCGAAGCTGCCGGGGTGCGGAGGGAAGGCGCCGGCTGTGCGCCCGACCGCGGCGAACCCGGAGGGCACTGTCAGCGGAGGTCGGGCGCGGTGAACTGGTTCGACACGATCCGGACCGGGTTGGAAGCGATCCGGGCGCACCGGCTCCGGTCCGGGCTGACCGTGCTGGGCATCCTGATCGGGATCGCCGCGGTGATCCTCACCGTCGGCCTCGGCCAGGGCGCGCAGCAGCAGGTGAAGTCGCAGGTGGAGGCGCTCGGCACCAACCTGCTGATCATCTCGCCGGGCAGTTCGACCGGCACCGGCGGCGTCCGCGGCGGGTTCGGCTCGGCGTCCACGCTGACCCAGGCGGACGCCGACGCGCTGTCCTCCCGGGTGGTCGCGCCGGACATCGAGGCGGTCGCGTCCACCACGCAGTCGTCCCGCACGCTGCAGGCGGGTTCGAGCAACTGGACCACCACGGTGATCGGCACCCAGCCGAGCTGGCTCGGGGTCCGGGCCCGCAAGCTGAGCAGCGGCCGGTTCCTCTCCGCGGCCGACCAGAACACCGCCGCGACGGTGACCGTGCTCGGCGACAGCACCGCGACCGAGCTGTTCGGCCCGATCGACCCGGTCGGGCAGACCGTGACCATCGGCAGCAAGCCGTTCACGGTGATCGGCGTGCTGACCGCCAGCGGCTCCACCGGCAACGCCAACAACGACGACCAGGCGCTGATCCCGATGAGCACCGCGCAGCAGCGGGTGTTCGGCGGCACCACCCGGTCGGCGGTGCAGACGATCTACGTGCAGGCGACGTCGGCCGACACGCTGTCGGCGGCGTACCAGGAGGCGCAGAACGAACTGCTCGTGCTGCACGGCAGCGGCACCGCGGCGAACGCCGACTTCACCATCACCACCCAGGACTCGCTGGTCACGGCCGCGAACTCGGTGAACCGGACGCTGACCATCCTGCTCGCCGGCATCGCCGCGATCTCGCTGTTCGTCGGTGGCATCGGGGTCATGAACATCATGCTGGTGTCGGTCACCGAACGGGTCCGGGAGATCGGCCTGCGCAAGGCGCTCGGCGCGCGGCCGCGGGTGATCCGGCGCCAGTTCCTGGTGGAGGCGTCGGTACTCGGGCTGGCCGGCGGCATCCTCGGCGCCGCGGTCGGGGTGATCGGCTCGGAAGTGCTGCCGCCGCTGATCTCCAACCCGATCACGCTCTCGGTGCCGGCGACCGTCGCCGCCCTGGTCGTGGCCGCGGCGATCGGCCTCGGCTTCGGCGTCTACCCGGCCACCCGGGCTGCCCGGCTGGCCCCGATCGACGCGCTGCGCAGTGACTGACCCGTCCGCCCGCCGGCGTCCCGTCCCCGAAGTTGGAGTCGTTTCGATGACACCACAGACCTTCCACCCCAGCGGCCGGCCTGGTCGGCCTGGTCGGAACCGCCGGCCAGGCCGGCCGCTACCCAGTTGGCTCGCCGCGGCGGTGCTGATGCCGCTGGCCGCGCTGCTGCTGGCCGCCTGCGGGGGTGGTTCGGCCGGGTCGGGCAACAACCCGGCCCCGGCCGGCAACACCCAGCAGGCCAACCAGGGCGGCGCGGCCGGTCGCAACGGCGGCGCGCCACCCGGCGTGAACGGCCTGATCGCCGAGGCGAGCAAGGGCACCCTGCAGGTGCAGGACACCAACTCGCAGACCACGGTCACCTACACCACCGGCACGAAGTTCAGCCAGGTGGTCAAGGCCAAGCTGGCCGTCGGTGACTGCGTGACCGTGATCGGCACCCCGGTGTCCGGCTCCACCAGCGCGATCACCGCGACCTCGGTGGTGGTGAACACGGCGGCCAACGCCGACTGCACCACGCCGAACCGGCCGGGCCGGCCCGGGGCGAGCGGGACGCCGTTCCCCCGGCCGGACCGGTCCGCGCGGCCGTCCGGCGCACCCGGCACCGGCAATGGCACCGGCGGGCCGAACCGGCAGAACTTCGCCACCGCGTTCGGCAAGGTCACCGCCGTCTCCGGCACGACGGTGACGATCACCGGCACGCTGCGCTCCGGCGGCCGGTTCGACGCGACGCCGTCTCCGGCGGCGGCCCCGAGCGAACCGGCCGCCGGCCCGGTCACCGTCACGCTGGGCTCGTCCGCGACCGTGCAGAAGACGGTCGCGGCGACCAGCGCGGCGGCGGTGACCGGCAAGTGCGCCAGCGCGTTCGGCAAGACCGACAGCAGCGGGACGGTCGCCGCCACCACGATCACGATCAGCCCGCCGGGCGCCAACGGCTGCACCCGCGGCTTCGGCGGTTTCGGCGGCTTCCCCGGCCGGGCGGACGGCGGTGGCTGAGCTCCGGCGCCGCCGCACCCGCCGCCGGGCCACCCGGCGGACGCTGGTAGCGCTCGGCTCGGTCGGCGTCCTGGTGCTGGCCGCCGGCGCGGTCGCCGCCTACGCGGCCGCCTCGTCCGGGGACCCGTCCTACCGGACCGCCCTGGTCAGCCAGCGCTCCGTCAGCCAGACCCTGCAGGCCACCGGGACGGTCCAGGCGGCGTCCGCGGCCACCGTCTCGTTCGCGGTGGCGGGCACGGTCGCCTCGGTCTCGGCCGAGCCCGGCACGAAGGTCGCGGCCGGCCAGCAGTTGGCCGCCCTGGACACGGTCGCCCTGCAGGCGTCGCTCGCTTCGGCCAAGGCCGACCTGGCTGCCGCCAACCTCACCTTGCAGCAGGCGGAGGCCGCGCAGCAGGCCGCGGTCACCGATTCCGACACCGCGGCCGGCAGCGGCTCCGGTAGTGGCTCCGGGTCCGGCGACTCGGCGGCGGGCTCGGGCGGGTCGGGCGGGACGGCCGGGACATCCGTCCCGTCCGGCTCGTCCGGCCGGAGCACCGGTTCCGGGTCGGGTACGCCGGCCGGGTCGGCCGGTGGCGCCCGGGCAGCGGTGGTGGCGGCGCAGCAGAAGGTGCTGCGTGGGCAGAAGCAGCTGGACGCCATGCTGTCCCGGATCAAGGCCGATCTCGCGGCGGCCGGCTCGGTCTGCCCGTCCGGTGGCACTCCGGCCGGCGACCAGCCGCACCGCTGGACCGGCGACGGGACGGCGCCGGCGACCCCGGCGGACAGCCCGACCACCACCCCGACGGCGACCCCCACGCCGACCGGGACGCCCACCCCGACCCCGACCGAAACGGCTACGCCGACCGGCACCCCGACACCGACCGACACCCCGACGCCGACCGGCTCGCCGCCCGGTGGCGGCACCGACACCGCGGCCTGCCAGGCCGCGCTGACCCGGGTGCTGACCGGGGAGACGGCGGCGTACCGGCTCAGCCAGACGCTCTCGAAGGACATCGCCGCGCTGGACAAGGCACTGACCAGGTCGAGCAGCCAGGCCGGCACCGGCACCGGGACGGGCTCCGGAACGGGGACCGGGAGCGGTTCCGGGACGGGTTCGGGCAGCGGCTCGGGGACGGGGACCGGGAGCGGCTCGGGTTCCGGGTCCGGGACCGGCTCCGGGACGGGCTCTGGGACCGGGTCTCGGTCTGGCACCGGGTCCGGCTCCGGCACCGGGTCCGGGTCGGGCAGCGGCGCCGGCTCGGGTAGCGACGGTCCGCCGAGCGCGGCGCAGCTGGCGGCCGATCAGGCCGACATCGACGCGGCCGACGCGGCGGTCGAGGTGGCCGAGCAGAACCTGCGGCAGGCCACCCTGGTCAGCCCGATCGCCGGCACCGTGAGCACGGTCGGCATCGCCGCGGGCGACCGCGTCTCGGCCGGCTCGACCAGCTCGACCGTGCAGATCGTCGGCGGCGACACGCACCTGGTCTCGGTCCCGGTGGACGTGGCGAAGATCAGCCAGGTGAAGGTGGGCCAGCCGGCGACGGTGCTGCCGGACGGGGCGTCCACCCCGCTGCCGGCGACCGTGGTGCGGGTCGGGGTGGCGCCGTCCAGCGCGGGCGGCACCAGCTACACCGTCCAGCTCGGGCTGACCGGCAGCTCGGCCGGCCTGGCGGACGGCATCGACGCCGCGGTCACGATCACCACCAGCCAGGCCAGCGGGCCGCTGACGGTGCCCACCTCCGCGGTGCACAAGATCGGTGCGGTGAGCTTCGTGACCGTCCTGCGGGCCGGCGGGACGGAGCAGGTCCGGGTCAGCACCGGCGCAGTCGGGGCGGTCTACACCGAGGTCACGTCCGGGCTGAAGGCCGGTGACCAGGTCGTCCTGGCCGATCTCGGCCAGCCGATCCCGGCCGGCGGGCTGGCGACCCGGTTCGGCAACCGCGGTGGCGGGGGCCTCGGTACCAGCACGCTCGGCGGCGGCACCGGGCCCCGGTAGATCACGCCGGGTCGGCCGGCCGGGCCAGCAGGCTCAGCCGGCCGCCCCGGCGTGGTCGGAACCCGGCCGGCCGGGCTGAGCCGGCCGGGCTGAGCCGGCCGGGCCGGCCTGGCTGCGCGGGCGGCGGGCCGGCCCCGATCAGCCGGCCGCGCCGGCGTGGTCGAAGTCGATCGAGCTGTACGCCCGCAGCTTGATCAGTGAGTGCCAGGAGTCGATGATCCGGATCGTGCCGCTCTTGGACCGCATCACGATCGACTGGGTCTGCGCCCCGCCGCCCCGGTAGCGCACCCCGCGCACCAGTTCGCCGTCGGTGATCCCGGTCGCGCAGAAGAACACGTTCTCGCCGCCGACCAGGTCGCGGGTGTCCAGCACCCGGTCCAGGTCGTGGCCGGCGTCCAGGGCGCGCTGCCGCTCGGCGTCGTCCCGGGGCCAGAGCTTGCCCTGCAGCACGCCGCCCATGCAGATGATCGCGGCGGCGGCGATGATCCCCTCCGGCGTGCCCCCGATGCCGAGCAGCAGGTCGACGCCGGTGCCGTCGCGGGCGGCCATGATCGCGCCGGCCACGTCGCCGTCGGTGATGAACTTGATCCGGGCGCCGGCCTCGCGGATCTCCCGGACCAGACCCTCGTGCCGCGGCCGGTCCAGGATGCAGACGGTGACGTCATCGACCGCCGAGCCTTTGGCCTTGGCCACCCGGGCGATGTTCTCCGCGACCGGCGCGGTGATGTCGACGACGTCGGCCGCCTCCGGGCCGGTGGCCAGCTTCTCCATGTAGAAGACCGCGGACGGGTCGTACATCGCGCCGCGCTCGGCCACCGCGATCACCGCGAGCGCGTTCGGCATGCCCTTGGCCATCAGCGTGGTGCCGTCGATCGGGTCGACCGCGACGTCGCACTCCGGGCCGGTGCCGTCACCGACCTCCTCGCCGTTGTAGAGCATCGGCGCGGCGTCCTTCTCGCCCTCGCCGATCACCACCACGCCGCGCATCGAGACGGTGCCGATCAGCGTGCGCATGGCGTCCACCGCGGCGCCGTCGCCGCCGTTCTTGTTCCCCCGGCCGACCCACCGGCCGGCGGCCATCGCGGCCGCCTCGGTGACCCGGACCAGTTCCAGCGCCAGGTTCCGGTCGGGCGCCTCATGCCGTACGGCCAGCTCCGGAGGTACCTCGGTCATCCACTGCCTCCTCGGGTGCTCCGTCGACTGCCGCCCCCATCCTCGCAGAGTTGCCCGGCCGGCCAGCCGAATCCAACGCACGGGTAGCGAACCGGGCACCCTGGGTAAGTAGGGGAGGTTCCCGCAGCCGGCTCGCGGCGGCCGGCGACCCGGCGGCTAGCCCGGCTCGGGCGGGTTGAGGGCGGCGTCCAGCCGGCGCCGGGCGCCGTCCAGCCAGGCCTGGCAGACGTCGGCGAGCCGCTCGCCGCGCTCCCAGAGCGCCAGCGACTCCTCCAGGCTCAGCCCGCCGGCCTCCAACCGGTGCACCACCTCGTCCAGCGCGGCCCGGGCCTGTTCGTAGCCCAGCTTCCGGTCCGCACTGTCCACTGTGGCCGGAGCAGCCTCGGTCACCGGGCCTCCTGTTCCGCCGGCTGGACGACCGCGCCCAGCTCGCCTTCGGCCAGCCGGATCCGTACCGGCTCGCCAGCGTCTACATCGGACGGTCGGCGGACCACGGCGCCGTCGGCCCGCTGCACCACCGCATAGCCCCGCTGCAGCGTGGCCGCCGGGCTGAGCGCGGCGACCCGGGCCCGGGCGTGGGCCAGCTCGCTGACCGCGGCGTCCACACGCGACAGTACGGACCGCCGGGCCCGGGCCCGCAGCGCCTCCGCGTCCCGCGCCGCACCGTCCACACGGGACACGACCTGCCGGCGGCCGCGCTGGCGCAGTGCCGCCACGCCGTCGGCGGCCCGGTCCAGCCGGCCGACCAGCTGCCGCCGGCCGCGCTGCCGCAGCTGATCCAGGCGGGCCTGCTCGGCCGCCACGTCCGGGACGATCCGCTTGCCGGCGTCGGTCGGGGTGGAGCACCGGACGTCGGCGACCAGGTCCAGCAGCGGGGTGTCCGGCTCGTGCCCGATCGCGCTCACCACCGGGGTGACCGCGGCGGACACCGCGCGCAGCAGCGCCTCGTCGCTGAACGGCAGCAGGTCCTCCACCGAGCCGCCGCCGCGGGCGATCACGATCACGTCCACCGCCCGGTCCGCGTCCAGCCGGCGCAGCGCCTCGATCATCGCCGGCACCGCGGTCGGACCCTGCACGGCCACGTTCTCCACCTGGAACTCGACCGCCGGCCAGCGCCGCCGGGCGTTCTCCAGCACGTCCCGCTCGGCCGCGCTGGCCCGGCCGGTGACCAGCCCGACCCGGTTCGGCAGGAACGGCAGCGGGCGCTTGCGGTCGGTGGCGAACAGGCCTTCGGCGGCCAGCAGCCGCTTCAACTGGTCGAGCCGGGCCAGCAGCTCGCCGATGCCGACCGGGCGCACCTCGGTCGCCCGCAGCGAGAGCGTGCCGCGGCCGATGTAGTAGTCCGGCCGGGCCCGGACGATCACCCGGGCGCCGTCGGCCAGCGCGACCCCGTCCAGCACGTCCCGGCGGCAGTTGACGGTGATCGAGACGTCCGCGGCCGGGTCGCGCAGCACCAGGAACGCGGTGGCCGCGCCCTGCCGCCGGCTGACCTGGGTGACCTGCCCTTCCACCCATACCTCGCCGAGCCGGGCCACCCACTCCGCGATCTTCATCGCGACGACCCGGACCGGCCAGGGCTGCTCGGCGCTGGTGGGATTGGGCACGGTCGGCGGGCGTCAGCGGCCGCGGACGGTGGCCAGCCGGTTCTCCAGCATGGTCAGGTACGCCGGCCGTTGCGCGGTGGCCTGCTCGTAGCCGATCAGGTCGACCAGCTGCCCCTCGGTCAGCGTCCGCAGCCGGGCCCGCAGCTGCGGGATCGACATCCCGTCGTACCCGGCCAACGGCGGTGCGTCCGCGTCCGCGTCGGCCGCCACCGTGATCGCGTCCACCAGTTCGTCGCCGTCACCGTCGGCCAACCCGTCCACCACGTCGACCGCCAGCTCATCGGTACCGGCCAGCTCGTCGGTGCCGGCCAGTCCGTCGGCGCCGGGCATCGGCCCGATCCGGGTCAGCCGGTCATCGGCCGGTACGTCGTCGGCCAGCTCGTCCTCCCCGGCCAGCTCGTCGGCCAGGCCGTCGGCCGGGTCGGCCGCGTCGAACGCCGACGGCGGCCGGGCTCCGGCCGCCTCGTCCTCGTCGAAGCGGGCCCAGGCCGGCGTGCCCGGCTCGGTGCCGCGCAGCTGGTCGAGCAGCTGGTCACCGCGGGCGACCAGCTCGGCGTACCGCTGCTGCGCCTTGAGCGAGGCCTGCAGCGCCACGCCCATCGCCAGCACCGGCAGCCCGACCACCCGGTTCGGCAGCCGGCGGGCCTCGTCGATGGCCACCGCGGCCAGCCCCGCCGCCGCCCGCAGCGGCATCGGAATCGGCGTCATGGGTCACAGCCTGCCGCATCGCGGGTGGCGGCGCGCGGCAACCCCGGTCGGCCGTCCGTACCATCGAGGCATGACCGAGGCCGGGCGGGGCAAGGTTCTGCTGGCGGCGCCACGTGGCTACTGCGCCGGCGTCGACCGTGCGGTTGACACGGTGGAGCGCACGCTGGAGCTGCACGGGCCGCCGGTGTACGTGCGCAAGCAGATCGTGCACAACCTGTACGTGGTCCAGACGCTCGAGGCCAAGGGCGCGATCTTCGTGGACGAGCTGGACGAGGTGCCGGCCGGCTCGGTCGTGGTCTTCTCCGCGCACGGAGTGGCACCGGCCGTGCACACGCAGGCAGCCGAGCGCCAGTTGCGCAGCATCGACGCGACCTGCCCGCTGGTGACCAAGGTGCACAACGAGGCGCGGCGGTTCGCCGCCGATGGGTACCAGATCCTGCTGATCGGGCACGAGGGGCACGAGGAGGTCGTCGGCACCACCGGCGAAGCACCGGCGCACATCCAACTGGTGGACGGGCCGGCCGGCGCCGCCGAAGTGCAGGTGCCGGATCCGGACCGGGTGGTCTGGCTGTCCCAGACCACGCTCTCGGTGGACGAGACGCTGCAGACCGTCGCCGCGCTGCGGGAGCGGTTCCCGGCGATGCAGGCGCCGCCCAGCGACGACATCTGCTACGCCACCCAGAACCGGCAGGGCGCGGTCAAGGCGATCGCCCCGCGGGTCGACCTGTTCCTCGTGGTCGGCTCGGGTAACTCGTCCAACTCGGTCCGGATGGTCGAGGTCGCGCTGGACGCCGGCGCGGCCACCGCCTACCTGGTCGAGAACGCCGCCGCGGTGGACGAGAGCTGGCTGGCCGGGGTGCGCACGGTCGGCCTGTCCAGCGGCGCGTCGGTGCCGGAGGTGCTGGTCACCGAGGTGCTCGCCTGGCTGGCCGAGCGCGGCTACCCGGACGTGGAGACGGTCACCGGGGCGGCGGAGCGGCTGGTGTTCGCGCTGCCGCCCGAGCTGCGCCGCGAACTGCGCGCCGCCGAGGCCGCCGGCTCCGCCGCCAGCCCCGCCGAGAGCTAGGCCCGGGAGCCCAGGCCGGGAAGCCAGGCCCGGGAGTCAAGCCAGGAGCCCGGGAGCCAGGCCCGGGAGGCCAAGAGCGAGCTAGGACCGGGAGCCGGCGAGGCGGATGCCGGCGACCACGACGGCGATCCCGGTGGCGCTGGCCATCGCCGGGAAGCCGTACACCAGCCAGCCGGCGGCCGCGTCGTAGAGCTTGCCGGCCGCACCGAGCCCGCCCGGCGCCACCAGCACCGAGATCAGCGACGCGAGGACATAGATCAACGGTGGCGCGACCACCACGGTCAGCAGGCCGCTGCGGCGCACGATCGCGGCGGCCACCGCCGCGCCGGACACCAGCCCGACAGCGAAGGCCAGCCGCAGGCCGCTGCCGGTGATCAGGTCGATGCAGCCGCCGACCATCGAGGTGGCGACGATCACCAGCACCGCGCCGAGATCGGTGAGGGACGGACCGGCCGTGGCCCCCAGCGACGCGGCCGCGCCGCGGCCGGCACGGCCGGCCTGAACACTCCTGGTAGTCACACCCGGCTCCTCGCGTCGCGCCCGGACCTTACGGTAGCCCGCCGTACGGTAGACGCCGCCGGCTCCCGCGCCGTTCACGCGCAAAAGGGCACGTCAGTCAGCGGCCGGAGACCTCGCGCTCGGCCAGCAGGTCGCCCTGCCGGGGCACGGCCTTGGCCGGCATCGGCACCACCGAGTCGCCGCTGACCAGCACCGGGCCCTGCACCGACCGGGCCAGCGCCTCCACCGGCTGCGGCCCGGGCAGCTCCTCGTCCACCACCTTCAGGTCGTTCAGCTGCCGGGCGGTGACCAGCACCCGGGTCTCCAGCGAGCCGACCGCCTCGTTGTACTTCTTCACCGCCTTGTTCAGCGAGTCACCCACCCCGCTGAGGTGGCTGCCCATCGTGGCCAGCCGGCTGTAGAGGGTGCGGGCCAGCGTGTGCACCTGCCGGGCGTTGCGGGCCAGCGCCTCCTGCCGCCACGCGTAGCCGACCGTGCGCAGCAGCGCGATCAGCGTGGACGGCGTGGCGATCACGATGTTCCGCTCGAACGCGTACTCCAGCAGCCCCGGCTCCTGCTCCAGCCCGGCGTTCAGGAACGCGTCCGCCGGCACGAAGCAGACGACGAACTCCGGGCTCGGGTCGAACCGCTGCCAGTACCGCTTGTCGGCCAGCTGGTCGATGTGGTTGCGCAGGTGCCGGGCGTGCGCCTTGAGCCGGGCGGTGCGGGTGGCCTCGTCCCGGGCCTCCATCGCCTCCAGGTAGCCGATGAACGAGACCTTCGCGTCCACCACGACGTTCTTCCCGCCGGCCAGCCGGACGATCAGATCCGGCCGCAGCACGCCGTCCTCGCCGGTCGAGGTCTGCTGCTCGTCGAAGTCGCAGTGCGACACCATCCCGGCCGCCTCGACCACCCGGCGCAGCTGCAGCTCACCCCACCGGCCCCGGACCTGCGGCGCCCGCAGCGCGGTGACCAGTTGCGCGGTCTCCACCCGGAGCTGCTCGGAGCTCTGCCGCATCGTGCCGACCTGCTGCAACAGCGCCTGATACGCGCCCTCGCGGTCCTTCTCCACCGTGCGGATCTGGGTCTCGACCTTGCCGAGGGTCTCCTTCAGCGGCCCGACGATGTTCTCGATCGCCTGCTGCCGGGCGGCCAGGTCGCCGCTGGCCACGGTGCCGGCCTGGCTCAGCCGGGTCTCGGCCAGGGCGAGGAACGCCTCGGTGTTCTGCCGCAGCGCGTCCGCCGACAGCGCCTGGAACGTCTCGCGGACCCGGGATTCGTTCTCGGCCAGCGCGGCCGCCTTCTCCGCCGCGGCCGCCCGCTCGGCCGCCAGCGTGGCCCGCAGGCCGGCCAGCTCGTCCGCGGCCTGCCGCTCCCGGTAGTCGTGTTCGTCCAGCTCGGCGTGCAACCGGTCCCGCTCGGCGCGCAGCGCGTTCCGCTCCGCGGTCACTCCGGCCGAGTTTCCCCGGGCGGCGAGCAGGCCGGCGCCCAGCCCGACCAGCAGGGCGCCGAGGCACAGTACGAGCGTCGTCGCATCCATGTCTGAAATGGTCGCAGCGCACCCGGCTCGTCCCGGGCCGCCACGCCGCGTGCGCACGCGTGAGCACCCGGCGGTGCGCACCCGCGCAGCGGCTGCTCGGTCAGTGCAGGCCGCGTTGCGGGCCGCGGCGGAGCTGGGCCGGCCGCGGGCCGCTGTCCGGGCGGACGCCGATGGCGGCGGCGGCGGCCTGGTAGCGGTCGGTGTAGTCGCCGGTCTCGGCCAGGTCCGGGTAGCGGGCGGCGAGCGCGGCGGCGAGCTCGCCGGCCCGCCAGAAGTTGGACGGCACCAGCCGGCGCGAGTCCACCGCGAGGGCGCCCAGCACAGCCGCCTCGTCCGGCCGGTTCAGGCTGACCAGCACCAGGCCCAGGTCGATCCGGGCGGTCGCCAGCCGGCGGGCCGAGATCGCGGTCCGGATCACCTCCAGGGCGTGGCCCTCGGCCGCCGGGTCGCCCAGCCAGGTCAGCGCGGTGGCGGTGTAGCTGGTCAGCTTCCGCGCGTCGAAGACGAAGTGGTGATCCGGCGGGCCTTCCGGTTGGCGTTCCAGCGCGGCCGCGGCCCGGCTAAGCGCGTCCTGCACGATCGACGCGTCGCCGAGCCGGGCAGCTGCCCGCGCCTCCTGAGCGGCCAGCTGCACCGCGGCGGACCGGCCGGGCGGTGCGATCTGCTGCCCGGCCCGGGCCAGCGACACCGCCTCCGGCCACGCCTGGTCGACCACCGCCTCCCAGGCCGCGCCCTCCACCGCCCAGGCCACCAGCTCCGCCTCGGCGGTCTCCCGACCGATCGAGGTGGCCGTGTCCCGGGCGATCCGGGCCGCGATCCGGTGTCCGAGGTCGACGTGCACGGTGGCGGCCAGCAGCGCCAGCCAGCCACCGGCGACCAGCAGCCGGCGGCGCTGGTCCAGCGTGGTGCGGCCGTCCAGCAGCCGCACCACGTCCCGGGATCGGCGCCGGATGATCAGGAGCAGCTCGGCCGGCGGGGTCCGGATGTACCGCCGGGCGAGGTCGGCGACGGCCAGGTCGACCGCCCGCAGCGCGGTCGCCCCGACATCGGAGGCCTCCGCCCGCCGGTTGAGCTCCAGCAGCTCGACATCCAGATCGTCCGCATCGTCCCCGCGCGGAGCCGCCGCCGGTTCGCCGAAGAGCACGACCGGCGGTACGTCGTATGCCCCCGCCAGCAGGTCGCGGTAGAGCTCGCTGGGCCGGTGCGCCCCGGACTCCCAGCGGCGGACCGCTCGGACCAGGTGCTCCAGATCAGGCAGGCTCTCACCGCGGCGGGCGGCCTCAGTTCGAAGCCGCCGGGCCAGCTCACGCCGACCCCACTGGCGAGCCGCACGCAACTCGACCAACCGCGACGCATATCGGGGTAGGGGTTCCCCGTCCACCTTCGTGACGTTACCGCGATATACGTGTTCTGTCGTGTCCGCTAGGACTTTGCTGACCCTGGTCTGTCCGATGATTGGCCGATGTGCCCCGACTGGGTGGTGGCATGACAATTGAACCGGTCAGCTGGAGCCGGTCGGTCAATCGAATGCCGGCCGGCCGGTTTCCCATAGCTCACCCAGGTGATAGGCGAACCGGTCGAACAGGCCGTCCCGCTGCCGGCGGCGCAGGTGCAGCATCGGCGACTCGTGCCCGACCAACCGGGCCAAGTGCGGAGTGATCAGCATGTCGTCATCGAAACGGAACAGCGACAGCGCGATGTGCTGGTCGGAGAAGCGGGCCTCGACGCCCGGGACGTCCCGCATCCGGGCCAGTTCGTCCAGGGTGACCTTGATCCGGACGCTGACCGTCAGCGGCACCCCCTCCTGCTCCTCGCGGCGGCGGGTGATCTCGCTGGTCGGGTCGCCGAGCAGGAACCGGACCGCGCAGCCGTTCTCGGCCCGGCGCCGCAGCACCGCGCGCAGGCTGGACTGTTCCAGCCAGAGGAAATAGCAGGTGTAGCCGGCAAAAGTCAGTTCGTTCTGGGCGCCCGATATCAGGCTGCGCCAGACGCCGCTCGGGCAGGTCGACCGGAATGGGTAGGCCGCGACAATCTCGCGGTCCGGACCGGTCTTGACCGTGGTACGCAAGGCCTCCGGCCACAACACCGTCTCATCGACCCCTAACACATCGGAAGCGGCCCAGCGATGCCGCGGATGCGGCAGCCGGCCCTCGTCGGACAACCATCGGGCCACGGTCTTCACATCTACCCGACACGCTGATGCTAAATCGCGCTCAGTCTTTTTGGCATCTGCCATTGCATGCCGAAGTGCATCATTTGCCACCGCCAGACCCCGTTTCCTGGACATGAGGGACACCATCGTGAGCTGGCCCTGGAACGTCCCTCCTGTCCGCAAGACGTGGTTATGACGGGCCGCTCGAATCGAGACGCTTGCCGCGTGATCGGACCGTTACGCAGAGAAGCTTCGACTCTTGTCCGCGCTTGGCTCCTCACTGAAGGTGACCAGGCGCTCGGTGGAGAGACGATCCTCGTGCTCCACCGTGACGCCCTCCGCCGCACCATCACCGTCGTCTGGGACACCGGCCAACGAGTCAGGATCGACGGTGACCGCTGGATCCTGCTGGCCTGCCGGGGTCGGGCGGCCGGCGTCGACGGGATCCCGCCGGGCCACGACGGCGGCCACCCGGTCGCCGATCTGCCGATGACACCCCGTGGTCGCCTCACCGCCCGCCGAACCCTGGACGAGCGCGCCGACCCGTTCGGGACGGTCGATTCGTCCCGCCGGTCCGGCCCGTTGCCCGGGCGACCGACCCGATGAGCCCCCGCGGGCGACGGCCTCCCCCCGCCGCCGCCCGCGGGTCGTGTCCCGCCACACCGCCGCCGGCTGCCGAGTTCGCCGTGACGCTGCCGGCCGGACGCCGTGACCTCCGATGCGTGGTACGCGCTGACCACGCTGGCGGTCGGCGAGCCGGCGGCGGTCACGCGGTTCGCGGACGACGAGGCCGTGATGCCCCTCGTAGAACCGACTGTCCCACCTGGGCCAGTTGGACGGCCCGGCCGGGTGTTGGAAGCGCCACGACCGGGGTTGATTCCAACCCCTCCACAACAGGGAGTCGAGACCCATGACGAAGTCTGCCCGAACCTGGATCCGCCGCGCGTGCGTGGTCGTCGCGCTGGCCCTGGTCGCCGTGCTGGTGGCGTTATTAGCCGCCGGCGGCTGGTCGGCGCCGGTCGTGCCGGTGGTGCTGCTCGTCGGCGCGCTGGTGCTCGTCGACCAGGTCGCCGTGAGCGCCTACACCGCAGTCGACTGCAACGCGATCGGCCACGCGAACTACGTGCTCGGCATGCGCGCGAAGCGCGAGGACTTGAGCCGCGCGTTCTGGCTCGGTATCCGAGCCTCAACCGACGAGATCGTCGACGAGCTGGCGCGCCGGCCGGCTGAGCGCGTGGCCGCCGCGTTCCGGCAAGTGGAGCGTGAGGAGCGCGAGCGGGGCGAGCAGTGACGGCCGTCTCGCCGGCCCCGCGGGGCGCAATCGAGGGGTACTCACCGGGGCGCGTGGTCGGCGTGCTCGTGCGGCACCTGCAGCAGGCCGGACAGCTGCCGGCCGGGTCGCTGGTCGACGCGCTGGCCGGTCTGGACTCGGCCGTCTCGACACTATGGAGACCCGCTCCGATCAGCGTTGGCGCGTGGAGCCATGGCGATGGCCGCCCTGCTGCCCCCGGCCGCTGCGGACCAGGCGCGGACCAGTGGGAGGGCAGGGGCCGGCGACCTGCCCGAACGCCGGCGGCTACACGTTGAAGCGGAACTCGACGATGTCGCCGTCGGCCATCAGGTAGTCCTTGCCCTCGACGCGGACCCGGCCGGCGGCCCGGGCGGCGGCCATCGAGCCGGCGGCGATGAGATCGTCGTAGGAGACGATCTCGGCGCGGATGAAGCCGCGCTGGAAGTCGGAGTGGATCACGCCGGCGGCCTCGGGGGCGGTGGCTCCGACCGGGATGGTCCAGGCGCGGGCCTCCTTCGGCCCGGCGGTGAGGTAGGTCTGCAGGCCGAGGGTGCGGAATCCGACCCGGATCAGCTGGTTCAGCCCCGGCTCGTCCTGGCCGATGGTGGCCAGCAGCTCGCGGGCCTCGTCCTCGGGCAGTTCGATCAGCTCGGATTCGACCTTCGCGTCCAGGAAGATCGCCTCAGCCGGGGCGACCAGCGCGCGCAGCGCGTCCAGCTGGGCCGGGTCGGTCAGCTCGGCCTCGTCCAGGTTGAACACGTACAGGAACGGCTTGCTGGTGAGCAGGCTCAGCTCGCGCAGCGGTGCCGTGTCGACCCCGGCGGCGGACAGCGTGCGGCCGGCGTCGAGCACCTTGCGGGCGGCCGTCGCCGCCTCCAGGAGCTGGAGCCGGTCCTTGTTCAGCCGGGCCTCCTTCTCCAGCCGGGGGAGCGCCTTGTCGATCGTCTGCAGGTCGGCCAGCACCAGCTCGGTGTTGATCGTCTCGATGTCGTCCTTGGGGGCCACCCGACCGTCCACATGCATCACATCGGGGTCGGTGAAGACGCGGATGACCTGGCAGATCGCGTTCGCCTCGCGGATGTGGGCGAGGAACTTGTTGCCCAGGCCCTGCCCCTCGCTGGCGCCGCGGACCAGCCCGGCGATGTCGACGAAGCTGACCGCCGCCGGCACCACCCGGGCGCTGTCGAACATCTCGGCCAGCACGCCGAGCCGCGGGTCGGGCACCCCGACCACGCCGACGTTGGGCTCGATCGTGGCGAACGGGTAGTTCGCCGCCAGCACTGAGTTCTTCGTCAGGGCGTTGAAGAGGGTGGATTTGCCGACGTTCGGAAGCCCGACGATACCGATGGTGAGGGACACGCTGCCCGAGTCTAGGGAAGAGGCGGGGCGGTCCGGCCGGCCGGGCTGCGCTGCCCGGCCGGCCGGAAGCTCAGCGGAGGCCGGCGGCGATGGCGGCGGTCAGCGTGCCGTCGTCGCCGTCCAGCTCCCAGACCATCGTGCCGCCGAGCCGGTTCGCCTTGACGTACCGGGTCTTCGCCGCGATCGCCGGCAGGTCGTCGTAGGACCAGAACGTGCTGCCGTCGTACAGCCAGGTGGCGCCGGCCCGCCGGTCGGTGAACCGCTGCCCGGGCAGCGTCTTGAGCACCTTGTAGTCCTCCACGCCGGCCTCGAAGGTGGCCGGTGCCGCGCCGGTGCCCGGTTGGTAGAGGCCGTGGTTGACGTCCGGCACGCCGGCCCAGCCGCGGCCGTAGTACGGGATGCCGAGCAGCAGCTTGCTGGCCGGTGCGCCGGCGCACAGGTAACTGCGGATCGCCAGGTCGGCGCTGAACCGCTCGGGCGCCGGGTCGGCCGCCGGGGAGAGCAGCTGGGCCTGGTGGTTGGTCCCGGTCTCCCAGGTGCCGTGCAGGTCGTACCCCTGCACGGTGGCCCAGTCCAGGGAGCGGAACATCGACCGGACGTCGATGCCCGCGCTGATCTTCGCCGGTGCCGCCGGCAGGAACGCGGACAGCGCGTAGTGCCGGTGGGTCTGCCGCCCGTACGCGTCGAGCTGCCGGCGGAACTCGGCCAGCAGCAGGCTGTAGTTCCGCTTGTCCTCGGGCCGGATGATGTTGCCGGCGTTGCCTTCCGAGCCGGGCCACTCCCAGTCCAGGTCGATGCCGTCGAACACGCCGGCCGCCGCGCCGGGGCCGCCGGCCGGGTCGCCGGCCAGTTGCGGCAGGTTGCCCTTGATGAACAGGTCGATGCAGGAGGCCGCGAACGCGCGCCGGGACGCCGGGGTGAGCGCCGCGTCGGAGAAGTACTTCGAGAACGACCACCCGCCGAGCGAGACGAGCACGGACAGGTTCGGGTGCCGCGCCTTCAGCTTCCGCAACTGGTTGAAGTTCCCCCGCAGCGGCTGGTCCCAGCTGTCCGCCACACCGTCCACACTGGACGCCGCGTCGTAGGACCGCTGGTAGTCGGCGAACGCGTCACCGACACCCGCGGCGTTCGCCTCGAAGCAGCGGCCGTCCGCGCCGACGTTCTCGAAGGCGTAGTCGATGGTGTTCAGCCGCGCCGCCATGCCGGTGGTCTCGACATCCTTGGGGAAGAACGCGCGGCCGTAGATGCCCCACTGGACGAAGTAGCCGACCTTCCGGTACCGGTCCCCCCGATCGGCCACCGGGCCGCCCGCCCCGGCGCCGGCCGGCCCGGCGCTCGTGCCGCCGCCGGCCGCCGCGGCGGACGCACCGGGCACGGCCAGGCCCACACCGGCGAGCAGCACGGCCGCGGTGGCGGCCACGACAAGGCGGTTGGACAGACTTCGCTGATCGGGCATGGCTGGCTCCAAGGAGCAACGGGTCCCGCCCACCGGTTCCCGGCTAGACCGGACTAGACCAGCCTAGGCCAGTGGGTGTCAAGAGTGTCGATCGGCGAGGCCGCCCCGGCTGCCGCGCCGCCTGGCTGGGCCGTCGTCGATGGCCCAGGCCAGCAGGCCGGTGGTCGGTTCGGCGGGCGAGCCGGTCGTCGGCTCGGCGGGGGAGCCGGTGGTGGGTTCGGCCGGCGAGCCGGTGGTCGGTTCCGCGGGGGAGCCGGTGATCGGTTCGGCGGCCACCCGGGCCCGCGTCGGGGCCGGTGCGCTGGCTGCCGGCCTGGCTGGACGGGCCGGCCGGGTGGGTGTCCCGCTGGGCGCCGGCCGGGCCGGGCGGGTGCGCGGCGTCCCGGCGGGGGGCTGGGGTGGCTCGCGCCGGGCGTCGTCCGGCGCCGCGGCGGCGCGCAGTTCGGCGAGGCGGCCGCGGAGGCCGGCGATCATCAGGCGGAGCGCGTACTCGAAGCCGGCCGGGCCGTTGGGATCCATCCCGCCGGCGGCCGCGGCCGCGGTCAGGGTCGGGAACCGGGTGCCGGCGCTCAGCTCCGCGTGCATCACCTCGTTCCGGTCCTCCTCGGCCGGCCGGTTCGCGCTGGCCTGCTCCTCCAGCACGCAGCCGGTGACCAGGTTGCCCAGCGCGATCACCGAGTTCAGCGCCTCCGCCGGCGGGAAGCCGAGGCCGACCAGGATGGCCAGCAGCCGCTCGATGTGCGGCAGCGTCTCCCAGGTCGGCCGGTTGCCGGCGATCACCAGCGCGCTGTCCGGGTGCGCCCGCAGGCTCAGCCAGATCGCGGTGGTCCGCTCGGTCAGCCACTCCCACCAGGGCTGGCCGGGCGCCGGCTCGTGCACCTCCGGCGGCACGGTGCCGGTGATGATCGCCTCGGCCATCAGGTCGAGCAGCTCGCGCTTGTTCCGGACGTGCCAGTACAGCGCGGGCGCCTGCACGCCGAGCCGGGCGGCAACCTGGCGCAGGGTCAGCCCGGCCAGGCCGGACTCGTCGAGCACCTCGATCGCGGCGTCGACCAGCTGCTGCCTGGTCACCGCCACCGCCGCCACCTCCCCCGCGCCATCTCGCTTGACAGCTTAACGTCGTTAAAGCCACCCTGTCATTAACGACGTTAAGGAGATTGCATGACGCAGGAGGGGAGCGGGCCGCCGGCCGTCACGGTGCGCGGCCTGGTCAAGCGGTACGGCGACGTGACCGCGGTCGACGGCGTCGACCTCGATGTGCGGCCCGGCGAGACGTTCGGCTTCCTCGGCCCGAACGGCGCGGGCAAGTCCACCACCATCAACATCCTCTGCACGCTGGTGAAACCCACCGCCGGCACGGCCGCGGTGGCCGGCTACGACGTGCGCACCCAGCGGGACGAGGTGCGCCGCTCGATCGGCCTGGTCTTCCAGGAGTCCACTGTGGACAACTACCTGACCGCCGAGCAGAACCTGCGCTTCCACGCCGACCTGTACGGGGTGGAGCGGGCCGGCCTGGCCGCCCGGCTGGACCAGGTGCTGGAGATGGTCGGGCTGGCCGACCGGCGGCGCGACCTGGTGGAGAAGTTCTCCGGCGGGATGAAGCGCCGGCTGGAGATCGCCCGCGGCCTGCTGCACGCCCCCCAGGTGCTGTTCCTGGACGAGCCGACGATCGGGCTCGACCCAGTCAGCCGGGCCGGGATGTGGGACTACCTCGCCGAGCTGCGGCAGCGCGAGGACATCACGGTCTTCCTCACCACGCACTACCTGGACGAGGCCGAGCACTGCGACCGGATCGCGATCATCAACGCCGGCAGGATCGTCGCGCTGGACACGCCCGCGGCGCTGAAGGCCAGCATCGGCGCCGACCGGGTCACCATCGGCACCGCCGACGACGAGGCCGCGATGGTCGCACTGCGCGACCGGTTCCGCCTCGACCCGGCCCGGCACGGCGGCGCGATCACGATCTCGGTCGAGGGCGGCGAGCAGTTCGTCCCGCGGCTGTTCGCCGAGCTCGGGGTGCCGATCCGGTCGGTCAGCGTGGCCCGGCCCACCCTGGACGACGTGTTCGTCGCGTACACCGGCCACACCATCACCGAAGCCGACAAGTTCGCTGGGCCTGGGCGGATGCCCATGGTCGGAAGGAGATAGCCAGGTGTCCGCCACCTCGACGACCACCGCCGCCAGCAGCGCCACCCCGGCCGGGCCGCCGGTCGTGCCGGTCCGGCTACCCGCCCGCGGGCTGCGCCAGGACCTCCGGACGATCTCCGTGGTCTGGCGCCGCGAGCTGCTCCAGTTCCGGCACGCCCCGGCCCGCGCGCTGTCCTCGTTCATTCAGCCGCTGCTGTTCCTGTTCGTGCTCGGCGGCGGGCTGGGCTCGGTGATCCACCCCGGCGGCGGCGAGGCGAAGTTCAGCACGTTCCTGTTCCCGGGCGTGCTGGCCACCTCGGTCATGTTCACCGCGGTGTTCTCCGGCATCTCCATGATCTGGGACCGGCAGCTCGGGTTCCTGCGCGAGATGCTGGTCGCCCCGGTCCGGCGCGGCGCGATCCTGATCGGCAAGTGCCTCGGCGGGGCCACCATCGCCACCGGCCAGAGCGTCCTGCTGCTGGCCCTCTGCGGGCTGGTCGGCGTCCCGTACAACCCGGCCGTGCTGCTGGCCCTGGTCCTGCTGATGTTCGTGGGCAGCTTCGCGATCACCGCCTGCGGTGTGCTGATCGGCGTCCGGCTCAAGCAGATGCAGGCGGCGATGCCGATCACCCAGCTGGTGATCACGCCGATGATGTTCCTGTCCGGCTCGCTGTTCCCGCTGTCCGGGCTGCCGGGCTGGCTGCACATCGCCACCCGGCTGAACCCGCTCACCTACGCGGTCGACCCGATGCGCACGGTCGTGTTCGCGCACCTGAACATCTCGCCGGCCACGAAGGCGGTGTTCGATCCCGGCGTGACCTGGGCCGGGTGGCGGGTGCCGGCGCTGGTCGAGATCGGCGTGGTGGTCGCGGTCGGCGTCATCCTGCTCAGCATCGCGACCGCGCTGTTCAACCGGGAGGGCTGACCCGACCCCGCCGTGCCCTGGCGCCGTCGCCGCGGCGCCGGGCCGGCGGTACCCCGGGTGCCCCCGGCGGTGCCGGGGTGCCTGGCCGGGCGGTCACCGGCTACGGCAGCGCCGGGGCCCCCGGCCGGGCGCCGGCGTCAGCCGGCCTGGGCGGCGCGGACGATCTCGTCGATCCGGCCGGCCAGGGTGAGGTCGGCGGCGGTGACACCGCCGGCGGAGTGGGTGACGCAGGCGAACGTGAGCGTCCGCCAGCGGATGTCGATGTCCGGGTGGTGGTCCATCCCTTCGGCCACCTCGGCGACCCGGTCCACCACGTCGATCGCGGCCGGGAAGCTGGGCAGCTCGGCGGTGCGCCGGATGCCGTCCGGGTCACCGGTCCAACCGTCCAATCCGGACAGTCCGGTGTCGATCTGGTCGGCGGTCAGCGGGTCGGGCATCGGTCCTCCGTGGTCGGTTGAGAGGGTGGACGGGTGACACTGGTGCGGGCGGCGGTACTCATCTCAGCACCGATCGGGTCCGTGTACGAGCAGGTGCGGGAGCGGGCGCGCCGCCCGCTGCCCTGGCTGGGCCGGACCTGGCCGGTGCGGGAACAGCCGCCGGCCCGGCTCGAGCGGGCCGGTGCCGGCCCAGGCGGGTTCGACTGGTCGGTGCGGCGGGCCTGCTGGCTGGTGCAGACCGGTGGCGGCACGCTGCTCACCGACGAGCTGGCCTGGACGCCGCCGTTCGGCCGGGCCGGTCGCCTGGCCGACGCCCTGCTGCTGCGCCGCGCGCTACTGCGCGCGCTGGTCACGAACGCCGCCGCCGTGAAAGCCGGCGCCGAACGCGCCGCCGGGGCCGGGCAGCCGAGCCGGCCCGCGGTGGCGTCCAACGGACCGCCGCCGGGCCTGGCGGTGTCCACTGTGGACGATGGGGTGCTGGTGGTAGGGGCGGCGCTGTTCGACCCGGACGGGCGGGTGCTGGCCGCGCAGCGGGACCGCCCGCCGGAGCTCGCCGGGCGCTGGGAGTTCCCCGGCGGCAAGGTCGAGCCGGGCGAGTCGGAGACCGCCGCGCTGGTCCGGGAGTGCCGGGAGGAGCTGGGCGTCGGCATCCAGGTGCAGGACCGGCTCGGCGGCGACCTACCCGTTGCGGGTGGCGGCCTCCTGCGGGTCTGGCGTGGCCGGATCACCGCCGGTCAGCCGAGCCCACGGGAACACCGGGCGCTGCGCTGGCTGGCTCCGGACGAGCTCGACGACGTCGACTGGCTGCCCGCCGACCGACCCCTGATCGACCTGCTCCGCCGGCCGGCGCAGCAGCGCTGACCCGCGGTCGGCCCGCAGTGCCGCGGGCGCCGAGCTGGTCTCGACCGTCGCTCCGGCCGGCGCCGCCGGCCGCTCCGGCCTGGTCCGGCCCTGGTCCGGCCCGGCCGGGTCCGCGAGCGGGAGCCGGACGACGAAGCGGGCGCCGCGGTCGCTGTCAGCGACGTGCGCGTCACCGCCGTGCCGGGCCGCGATGCCGGCGACGATGGCCAGGCCCAGGCCGGCGCCGCCATGGTCCCGGCTGCGGTCGTCGTCCAACCGGGTGAACCGGCCGAACACGCGTTCCCGGTCGGCCGCGGCGACGCCCGGGCCGTCGTCCGCGACCTCCAGCAGCACCCAGGCGCGGTTCGATCGCAGGCTGACCGTGACGGTGCTGGCGGCGTGCCGGCCGGCGTTGTCCAGCAGGTTGCGCAGCAGCCGGCCGAGCTGTGACTCGTCGCCGGGCACCTCGAGCCGCCCGGTCGACTCCGCCGCCCCGACCAGCGTCGCGGCCCGGCCCGGTTCTCCCGGCTCGGGGACGACCGGGACGGCCAGCTCCGCCGGCCCGGCCAGTCGCGCCGCCCGGCCGGGCTCGGCCGGCCTCCCGGCCAGTCCCGGCTCGTCCGGTTCTGCCGGCCTGGCGGGTTCTGCCGGCCCGGCCGGTTTCCCGGCCAGTCCCGGTCCGGCCGGTTCTGTCGGTCTGGCGGGTTCTCCCGGTCTGGCGGGTTCTGCCGACTCGGCCGGTGTCCCGGCCAAGTCCGGCTCGGCCGATTCGGCCGGTGCGGCCGATTCGGTCGGGGCGTCCGGCAGCGGGCCCGGCCCGGCCGCCAGGAACCGGGGGCCGTCCGGGTTCAGGTACGCGCGCTCGGCGAGTTGCTCGGCGACCAGTGCGTTGAGGTCGACCAGTGGCCCGGCCGGCCCGGCCGGCCCGGCGGGCCGGTCCGCGCGGGCCAGCGTGAGCAGGTCCTCGGTCAGCG
Organism: uncultured Actinomycetota bacterium; assembly: GCA_963714145.1. Taxonomy (GTDB): domain Bacteria; phylum Actinomycetota; class Actinomycetes; order Mycobacteriales; family CADCTP01; genus JBBWZH01. The sequence goes on from OY970235.1 coordinate 9,647,624, forward strand.
ATTGCAGGCGTTTCGCGGCGCGCAGCGCGGCTGCCGCGGCGGCCGGCCAGCTGGCCGGGTCCGGGTGGGCGACGGCCACCTCGAGTTCGTTGCGCAGCCCGGCCAGCGGGCTGCGCAGCTCGTGCGCCGCGTCCGCGACGAACTGGCGTTGCTGTTCCACGGCTGCCTGCAGCCGGTCCAGGGTGGCGTTGGTGGTCACCGCGAGCCGGCCGATCTCGTCGCCGGTCGGCGGGACCGGCACCCGTCGGCCCAGGTCCCGCGCGGTGATGTCGGCCAGCTGCGCCCGGATCGCGTCGACCGGGCGCAGCACCCGGCCGGCCACCACCCAGGTGAGGCAGCCCACCAGCAGGGCCGCGACCGGCAGCGCCAGCACCAGCGTGCGGTCGACCGCGGCCACCGCAGCCTCGGCCTCGAACGGCGAGGCCAGCGCGTAGATCCGGATGATCTCCGGGTCGTTCGGCGCGCTGGTCGGCAGCCGGCTGGGAGGCGCGGCGGGGTCGTAGCCGCTGAGCGGACGCACCCCGCGCAGCACCCAGAGTTGCCGGTACACCGCTGCGGTCACCACCCGCTGCTCGACCGCGAGGGTGACCGTGCGGCCGTCGAGCGGGGTGCCGATGTCGTCGTGGCTGAGATCGAGCGTGGTCCGGCTCCGGTCCGGGACCCCCGTGACGGCCGGGGCCAGTTCCCCGTGCCCGCTGATGTACGGCCCGAGGTAGCCGGCATAGGTCAGCACCGTGCCGTCCTCGGCCATCATCACCCAGCTGGACGTCTCGACCTTGGCGTTGATGTAGAGCCCGACCCGGTTGTCGAAACGCAGCGGGTAGCCGGGCCACCCGTCGGTCAGGAACAGCTCGCCGACCGCGGCCGCCACGACGAACGCCTGCTGGGTGGAGGCGTCCATCTGCCGCTGGTAGAGGGAATGCCGCTGCCAGACCGCCCCGGTGCCGAAGGCGACCGCGGTGACCAGCGTCGCCAGCACCGCGGCGCGGAGCCGGATGGAGGCACGCCAGCGCGGCACCCGGATCCGGCTACGCATGGCCATCGACCAGCCGGTAACCGGCGCCGCGCACGGTCTCGATGCTGCGCCGGCCGAACGGCAGGTCGATCTTGCGGCGCAGCGTCCGGACGTACACCTCGACGATGTTGACGTCGCCGTCGAACGCGGTGTCCCAGACCTCGTCGATGATCTCGATCTTGCTCACCACCTCACCGGGCCGCCGGCCGAGGCAGGCCAGCACCGCGAACTCCTTGGCGGTCAGCGGGATCGGCACCGCGCCCCGCTGGCAGCGCCGGTCGGCCGGGTCGACCACCAGGTCGCCGACCCGCAGCACCACCGGCCGCCCGGTGCCGCCGCGCCGGATCAGCGCCCGCAGCCGCGCGACCAGCACGATGTACGAGAACGGCTTGCAGAGGTAGTCGTCCGCGCCGAGGTCGAGCGCGTCGGCCTCGTCGTACTCGCCGTCCTTCGCGGTGAGGATCAGCACCGGGGTGGCCACCAGGTCGCGGCGCAGCGCGGCGCAGACCCGGTAGCCGTTCAGGCCGGGCAGCATCAGGTCCAGGATGATCGCCTGGTACGGATGGCTTCGGCCCAGTTCCAGGCCGCGGTCGCCGTCGTGGGCCAGCTCGACCGCGTACCCCTCGGCGACCAGGCCCCGGCGGACCGACTCGGCCAGGTCACGGTCGTCCTCGACTACCAGGACTGCCACCGCCGTATCATGCCAGCCGGCACTGAAACAAAGCTGAAGCATTTTTCAGGTTGCTTCAGGGCAGCTTCAGCGCCCGCTGCCTAGCGTCGCCGGCGTGCCGACCCGTCCGCCTGCCACCGCCGCCCGACGGTCCACATTAGACAGTCCACAATCGACAGTCGAGCGGCCGGGTCGGCCCGGCCGAGCGGACCGGGGGGAGAACCTCCCCCGCCGGTCGGACCGGCCGGCCGGCCGGCTGGCCGGCCTGGCGAGCCGGCTGGCGGTAGCGGTCGATCGGCCACCGGTGCCGGCGGCGGCCCGGTGGCGGCGCCCGGCGGTCCCGTACGTGCTGGCCGGCGTGCTGTTCGTGGCCTACGCGACGGTCTCCGTGAGCAAGCACCTGCGGCTCCGCAGCACCGGCTACGACCTGGGCATCTTCGAGCAGGCGGTGCGGGCGTACGCGCACGGCCGGGCGCCGGTGGCCGAGCTGAAAGGGGCCGGCTACAACCTGCTCGGCGACCACTTCCACCCCGCGCTGGCCGTGCTCGCGCCGGCCTACCGGTTGTTCCCGAGCCCGATCACGCTGCTGGTCGCGCAGGCGCTGCTGCTCGCCGCCTCCGCCATCCCGGTCACCCGGCTGGCCATCGCCCGGCTCGGGCCGGGCGCCGGCGCCTGCATCGGGGTCGCGTACGGGCTGTCCTGGGGGCTGCAGCAGGCGATCTGGTTCGACGTCCACGAGGTCTGCCTGGCGGTGCCACTGCTGGCGCTCTCGCTGGAGCGGCTGGCCACCGGGCGCTGGGCGGCCGCAGTGGCCTGGGCCGCGCCACTGGTGCTGGTCAAGGAGGATCTACCGGCGACGGTGGCAGCCATCGGGGGGTACCTGCTGCTGCGCCGGCAGTGGCGGCTCGGCGCGGCGACCGTGGTCGGGGCGGTCGCGGCCGGGCTGCTGATCGTGCTGGTGGCGATCCCGGCCGCGAACCCCCAGCACGGCTACGGCTACACCGAGCTGGCCACACCGGCCGGCAACCCGCTGAGCCGGCTGCTGCTGCCCGGCGTCAAGGGCTGGACGGTGCTGGCCCTGCTCGCGCCGACCGGCTTCGTCGCCCTGCGGTCCGGGCTGCTGCTGCTCGCGGTGCCGACGCTGCTGTGGCGGTTCTGGGGGACGATCCCGTTCTACTGGGGCACCGGGTTCCACTACAACGCCGTGCTGATGCCGATCGTCTTCGTGGCCTGCGTCGAGGGCCTGACCCGGATCACCGCCGAACCGGCCGGCTGGCCGGCCTGGCTGCCGCCGGCCCGGTTGGCGCGGCTGGTGCCGCCGGCCGCCGCCGGCGCCGCGCTGGCCCTCACCCTGGTGCTGCCGCTCGGCATGCTGGCCACGCCGGCCCGGCTGGTGCCGGACGCCCGCACGGACGCCGCCCGCCAGCTGCTGGGCATGATCCCGGACGGCGCCTCGGTCGCCGCCAGCAACCGGCTGGCGCCCCAGCTCACCGCGCGCTGCCAGGTCTACCTGTTCCCGAACCAGCCGGACCGGACCACCCGGCCGGACTGGATCGCCAGCACCGACCCGCCGGACGACTCGTTCGGCCCACCCGAGCGCACCGCGGAGCGGCTGGTCGAGGCGGCCGGGCGGGACTACCACGTGGTCGGCCGCGGCGGCGGCATCGTCATCCTGCGCCGCGGCCGCTGACGAGCCGCCCGCCGGCCGCGCCGGGTCAGCCGCCGGCGCCGCCGGTGAAGTGCCAGCTGGCCAGGTGCAGGCTGGGCACCACGTAGGTGCCGCCGGTCCAGCGGTCGCTGTTGGAGTGGCCAGCCGAGCCGACGCCGCGCACCGTGCCGGGGCCCAGCGCGTCCACGAAGGACTGGGTGAAGCGCAGGTTGCGGACCGGCCGGACCACCTTGCCGTCCTCCACCAGCCAGACGCCGTTGCGGGTGAGCCCGGTGACCACCGTGGTGCGCGGATCCAGGATGCGGGTGTACCAGAAGTCGCTGATCCAGAGCCCGCGTTCGATCTGGCCGGCGAGATCCGCCGCGGTGCCACCGGAGCCGGTGCCCAGCCGCAGGTTGACCGGGATCGGCCCCCACTGCTCGCTGCCCAGGACCGCGTGCCCGGTGCTGGCCGTGCCGGCCGCCGCCGCGGTCCGCCGGTCGTGCACCACGGCGCGGGTCACCCCGCCGGTGATCAGGTCCAGCCGGTGCCGCGGGGTGCCGTCGGCGTCGTACGGCAGCGAGGTGGACTGCTCGTCGTTGGGGTCGTCCCAGAGGTTGATCGCCGGGTCGAACTGCGCCTCGCCCAGCCGGACGAACGACCGGCCCTCGGCCACCGCGCGGGCGCTGAAGCCGTACATGCCGAGGAACTGCAGCACGTTCATCACGCAGGACGGTTCCAGCACCACCTCGTAGTCGCCCGGCTCCAGGTCGCCCGGGCCGGCCGCGTCCTGCGCCGCGGTGGCCGCCGCGGCGCCGGCCTCGGCCCCGGACAGCTCGCTCAGCCGCACCGCGGTCAGCCGGAACACCCCGTCCGAGCTGCCGGTACGGGCGATGCCGTCGATGGTGGCGCCGGTGCTGTTACCGGTCAGCCGCTGCCCGGCGGTGTTCGCGTACACGGCCCGCTCGCTGCTGGTGCTGACGAAACCGGCCGTCTGCAGGCCGCCGGCCGCGGCGATGAACTCGCGGACCACGGCGGCCCGCTGATCCGGGGTGGTGACCGCGGTGGCCGGGTCCCAGTTGCCGGTGCCGGCGGCCGGCGCCGGGCCGGCCAGGCCGGGAAACGCCGGATCGACCGGGCGGTGCCGGGCGGCCGCCACCGTGGAGTCGACCAGCCGGGCCAGCGCCGCCGGGTCGACCCGGTTGGTGGTCGCGGTCGCCCAGTGCCCGTCGGTGGCCACCCGCAGCCGCACCCGCAGGTCCTCCTCGGCCACGTTCTGGTGCACGAACGAGGAGGCGAACCGGGTCAGCCCCTCGCTGTGCGCGATCACGTGCACGTCCGCCTCGGCGCCGGCGCCCACAGCCAGCTCCAACACCTGCTCCGCGATCCCGTCCAACCGCACCCCCTCGCTCACTGTGCCTCCAGTTCGCGGCGCTGCGCGCCAAACGCGGCGTCTTCCCTCGGCACCGCGCAACGACTCCGTCGGCGCGTTGCCTCAGTCCAGACGCCGCTGCGCTCCGCGCCGCTCACCGTGCTAGCCAGTTCGCGGCGCTGCGCGCCAAACGCGGCGTCTTCCCTCGGCACCGCGCAGCGACTCCGTCGGCGCGTTGCCTCAGTCCAGACGCCGCTGCGCTCCGCGCCGCTCACCCGCGTACTCCGATGCGGACGTTGCGGAAGCGGGCCGGGGCTGAGGGGTGGCCGGTGTGGCCGACCTGCCCGGGCTGGCCCTTGCCGCAGTTCGGGGTGCCCCAGAACGTCCACTCGGGACGGCCGCCGAGCATGTCCATGGACCCCCAGAACTTCGGGCTGATCCCGGTGTACGTGGGGTTGCGCAGCATCCGGCCGCGCTTGCCGTTCTTGATCTCCCAGCCGATCTCGGTGCCGAACTGGAAGTTGAGCCGGCGGTCGTCGATGGACCAGGACCGGTTGGTTTCCATGAAGACCCCGTCGTCGGTGGCCGCGATCATCTCGTCCAGCGAGTGCGGCCCGGGCAACAGGCCGACGTTGGTCATCCGCACCATCGGCAGCCGGGCGTAGCCGTCCGCGCGCATCATCCCGCCGCACGGCACCCCGGCGATCGCGGCCGAGTCGCGGCCGGAGAGCACGCCGGTCCAGATGCCGTCCCGGACGATGTCCACGGACCGGGCCGGGGTGCCCTCGTCGTCGAAGCCGAACGAGCCCAGCGCGCCGGGCAGGGTGGCGTCCGCGGTGATCGTCATCAGCTCGGAGCCGAACCGGAGCAGGCCGAGCTTGCCGAGGTCCAGCCAGGACGTGCCGGCGAAGGCGGCCTCCCAGCCGAGGATGCGGTCCAGCTCGACCGCGTGCCCGACCGACTCGTGGATCTGCAGCGCCAGCTGCTCGCTGCCCAGGATCAGGTCGGTCTCCCCGGCCGGGCAGTCCGGCGCGGTGAGCAGCGCGATCGCCTCCTCGGCGATCCGCCCCGCGTTGCCGGGCAGGTCGAGCTCGCGGACCTGCTCCCAGCCGCGGGTGCCGTACTGGCCGCGGGCGGCCGGGTAGCTGCGCCGCTGGGTCTCCCGGTCGCCGATCGCGGTGGCGCCCATGCCGGCGCCGCACTCCCGGATGTGCTGGTCGATCCGGTGCCCCTCGCTGGAGACCAGCCACTTGCGGGTGTCCCAGATCTGGTAGGACGCCTCGGCGAGCGGAACCCCGGCGGCCCGGATCGTGGCGGTCACCCCGGCGAGCAGGTCGGCCTTCTCGCCCAGCGGCACGGCGAGCGGATCCTCCAGGCACTCGCTGGCCCAGCTGCCCTGACCGACCGTGACGTCGGCCAGGTCGACCGCCGGACCGGGCACGGTGGCGGACGCCCGGGCGATCGCGGCGGCCGTCCGGCCGGCCTGCCGGGCCGACGTCGGCGACGGATCCGGCACCGCGGCGAAGCCCCAGGACGAGCCGATCAGCGCGCGCACCCCGACCCCGACCGACTCGCGCTGGACCAGGTCCTCCACGTCGCCGTTGCGGGCACTCATCGACTCGTATCGGGACTGCATCGCGCGCGCGTCGGCATACCGCGCGCCGGCGATCAGCGCCCCCTCGACCGCGGCCGTTGCAAGGTCAAACACCCCGACGACCTTACACTTCGGCCACCGGCAGACCATGGGCCGAAAGAGCTGAACAAACCTCAGGGGTCGGTGCCGGCGCTACTCCCCGCGCCGGAAGATCTTGCTGCCCAGCCAGACCAGCGGGTCGTACTTCCGGTCCACCACCCGCTCCTTGAGCGGGATCAGCGCGTTGTCGGTGATCTTGATGTGCTCCGGGCAGACCTCGGAGCAGCACTTGGTGATGTTGCAGTAGCCCAGGCCGTGGTCCTCCTGGGCCTCCCGGCGGCGATCGTCGCGGTCGTCCAGCGGGTGCATCTCCAGCTCGGCCACCCGCATCAGGAACCGCGGCCCGGCGAACACGGCCTTGTTCTCCTCGTGGTCCCGCACCACGTGGCAGGTGTTCTGGCACAGGAAGCACTCGATGCACTTGCGGAACTCCTGCGAGCGCTCGACGTCCACCTGCTGCATCCGGTACTCGCCGGGGGCCACGCCGGCCGGCGGCGCGAACGCCGGCACCTCACGCGCCTTGACGTAGTTGAACGACACGTCGGTGACCAGGTCGCGGATCACCGGGAAGGTGCGCATCGGGGTGACCGTGACGGTCTCGCCCTCGCCGAACGTGGACATCCGGGTCATGCACAGCAGCCGCGGCATGCCGTTGATCTCGGCCGAGCAGGAGCCGCACTTGCCGGCCTTGCAGTTCCACCGGACGGCCAGGTCGGACGCCTGGGTGGCCTGCAGCCGGTGGATGATGTCCAGCACCACCTCGCCCTCGTTCACCGCGACCGTGAAATCCCGAAGCTCACCGGACTCGGCGTCGCCGCGCCAGACCCGGAAGTGGGCGTCGTAGGGCATCGGGATCAGGCTTCCTTTCCGTCGGTACCGGCCGGCAGTTCGGCGTCGGTCGGCGCGCCGGGCAGCCGCTCCAGCTCCCCGGCGGTCATGTACTTCGACAGCTCCGACCACTCGAACTCGGTCAGCAGCTCCAGCGGCAGCTCCGGCAGCGGCTGGCGGACCACGTCGACCGTGTCGCCGTCCAGCGCGCAGACCAGGTTGACCTTGCGCCAGTCCGGGTCCATCGCCGGGTGGTCGTCGCGGGTGTGCCCGCCGCGCGACTCGGTGCGCAGCAGCGCCGCCCGCGCCACGCATTCGGCCACCACCAGCATGTTGCGCAGGTCGAGCGCGAGGTGCCAGCCGGGGTTGAACTGCCGGTGCCCCTCCACGCTGACCTTCGCCACCCGGCCGCGCAGTTCGGCCAGCTTGTGCCGGGCCTGCTCCAGTTCATCGCCGCGGCGGATGATGCCGACCAGGTCGTTCATCGTCTGCTGCAGCTCGGTGTGGATGGAGTACGGGTTCTCGCCACCCTCGGTGTGGAACGGGGCGAGCGCGTCGTTCTCCGCCCGGGTCAGCGCGCTGTCCGAAATGGACGGCCGGCCGGCGCCCACAGTGTCCACATAGGACGCGGCCCCGTCGCCGGCGCGCTTACCGAAGACCAGCAGGTCGGACAGCGAGTTGCCGCCGAGCCGGTTCGACCCGTGCATGCCGCCGGCCACCTCACCGGCGCCGAACAGCCCGCGCACCCGGGTCTCCTGGGTCTCCGGGTGTACCTCGACGCCGCCCATCATGTAATGGCAGGTCGGGCCGACCTCCATCGGCTCCTTGGTGATGTCCACATTGGCCAGTTCCATGAACTGGTGGTACATCGACGGCAGCTTGCGCCGGATCACGTCGGCCGGCAGCCGGCCGGACACGTCCAGGTAGACGCCGCCGTGCGGGGAGCCGCGGCCCGCCTTGACCTCGCTGTTGATGGCCCGGGCCACCTCGTCGCGGGGCAGTAGCTCCGGTGGCCGGCGGTTGTTGTCCGGGTCGTCGTACCAGCCGTCCGCCTCCTTCTCGGAGGTGGCGTACTTGTCCTTGAAGACCTCGGGGATGTAGTCGAACATGAACCGCTTGCCCTCGGAGTTGGTGAGCACGCCACCGTCGCCGCGCACCGACTCGGTGACCAGCAGGCCCTTCACCGACAGCGGCCAGACCATCCCGGTCGGGTGGAACTGGATGAACTCCATGTTCAGCACGGTGCCGCCGGCGCGCAGCGCGAGCGCCTCACCGTCCCCGGTGTACTCCCAGGAGTTGCTGGTGACCTTCCAGGACTTGCCGATGCCGCCGGTGGCCAGGATCACCGCGGGCGCCGCGAAGACCACGAACCGGCCGGAGTCGCGCCAGTAGCCGAACGCGCCGGCCACCCGGCCGTGGCCGCCGTCGCCGCTGCTGTCGCCGTCGCCGTCGCCGTCGAGCAGCAGTTCGGTGACCGTGCACTCCTGGAACACCCGCAGGTTGGCCTCGTAGTCGCCGGTCGCGGCGAAATCCTCCTGCTGCAGCGACACGATCTTCTGCTGCAGGGTGCGGATCAGCTCCAGCCCGGTGCGGTCGCCGACGTGCGCCAGCCGCGGGTACTCGTGCCCGCCGAAGTTGCGCTGGCTGATCTTGCCTTCGCTGGTCCGGTCGAACAGCGCGCCGTACGTCTCCAGCTCCCAGACCCGGTCCGGCGCCTCTTTCGCGTGCAGCTCGGCCATCCGGTAGTGGTTCAGGAACTTGCCACCGCGCATGGTGTCGCGGAAGTGCACCTGCCAGTTGTCGCGGCTGTTCACGTTGCCCATCGACGCCGCGATGCCGCCCTCGGCCATCACCGTGTGCGCCTTGCCGAACAGGGACTTGCAGATCACCGCGGTCCGCTTGCCTGCCTCCCGGGCCGCGATCGCCGCGCGCAGCCCGGCCCCGCCGGCGCCGATCACGACGACGTCGTACTCGTGCCGCTCGTACTCAGTCATGGGGCGCACCTTCTAGAAGAACCGGAGATCGGAGATCGCCCCGCTGGACACCAGCAGGACGTAGAAGTCGGCGATCAGCACCGTGAACAGGGAGACCCAGGCGAGCAGCATGTGCCGGGCGTTCAGCTTGGACACCTGCTGCCAGAACCAGTACCGCACCGGGTGCTTGGAGAAGTGGTTCAGCCGGCCGCCGACGATGCTCCGGCAGGAGTGGCAGGACAGCGTGTAGGCCCAGATGAACACCACGTTCACCAGCAGGATCAGCGTGCCCAGGCCCATCCCGACGCCGCCGTCCGGGTCGTGGAAGGCCAGCACCACGTCGTAGCTGAGGATGCCGGCGACCGCGATCGCGGCGTAGAAGAAGTACCGGTGCACGTTCTGGAAGATCAGCGGGAACCGCGTCTCGCCGGTGTACTTCGTGTGCGGCTCGGCCACCGCGCAGGCCGGCGGCGACATCCAGAACGCCCGGTAGTAGGCCTTCCGGTAGTAGTAGCAGGTGAGCCGGAAGCCGGCCGGGAAGATCAGGATGATGAACGCCGGCGACAGCCAGGTCGGCAGCGAGGGCACGAACGTGGGGAAGCCGGCGTTCGAGTCGCCCACACAGCTGTCGGACAGGCACGGCGAGTAGAACGGCGCCAGGTAGTGGTACTTGTCCACGTAGTACCAGCGGCTGGTGAAGATGCGGAACGTGCCGTAGGCGATGAAGAACAGCAGCCCGGCCGCGGTCAGCGCCGGCGGCACCCACCACCGGTCGGTGCGCAGCGTGCGGCCGGCGACCTCGGCCCGCCCGCTGCCGGCGCCGCCGGTGCCGCCGGGCTGGGCGCCCGCGCGGCCACCCGGATTGTTCAACGTGCCGGTGGCCATGACATCTCCGGTTCTCCGCGATTCGGGTTCTGGCGCTTCGGGTACTGCCGGGCCGGGTCTGGCGGCCCGGGTCTTGGCGGCCCGTATTCTGGCGGTCCGGGAAGCCGGAACGGGTGACCCATTGCCGCCGGTCAGCCGGACGGGGCGGGATAGCTGCCCATGTCGTCGGAGTCCCCGTCGGCCCAGAACGCCGGATCGTAGTCCTTCCCGGCCGGCGGGGCCGACTCGGGTGCCGGCGGCTCGTCCGCCAGCGCGGCCCGCAGCAGGTCGAGATCGACCGCGATCCGGGCCACGTCCTCGCGCAGCCGGCGCAGGTCCAGGCACTCGTGGTAGTGGCCGCCCAGCGCGGTCGCCGCGGCCTGCAGCGCATCCAGCGCGTGGCCGGCCGCGGCCAGGTCGTCATGGACGGACATTCGGGTCACCTCCGCACGGACCCGCTGCGTCGCGCGCCCGCCGCTTAGAGATCCTGTCCCTCCTCGTTCCCCGAGGCAAAGTGTCGTCCAGCACATGGCTGGCGCCCGGGGGAACCGCCGAGCGGGTCAGTTGTGGTCGGCCCCGATCGTCGCCTCGACCGCCCGCCGGGTCTGGTGCTGAACGGCCGGATCGTGCAGCCACTCCTCGTACGCGCGCAGCTTGTCGGGGTCGGCCTCGATCTGGTCCACCGGCAGCGGCCGCCCGTCCGCGCCGAGGAAGTTCGCGTCGTGCTTGACCGGCCCGTACTCGCCGTACTGCGTCTGCGAGTACTTGTCGATGTACTGGTGCGGGTCGCCGGTGTACGTGGTGGTGTGGCCGTTCTCGGTCACCTGCACCGGCTCGATCTGGCCCGGCTTGGCGGTGAGCCCGTTCGCGCTGTCCTGGTAGATCTGCGGCGAGGAGTTGTACCGGTCGGCCTGCAGCACGTCCCGCTGGTGATGCAGGCCATCCAGCGCGCCCTGCACGTTCTGCTGGTCGCCGGCGTACGCCTGGTGGATCAGCCAGTCGGTGGACTTGTCGATCGTGGTGCCCTTGAGGTCCTTGACGATCGAGTCCGGGTCGGTGGCCCAGCCGATGATCTTCGTGGCGGCGCCCTTCGCGGTCGCCTCGTTGCCGGCGATCGTGTTCAGCTGGTCCTGCAGCCGGCCCTGCGCGCCGTCCAGGTTGTTCACCAGGAAGTGCTGCATCTGGTTGCGCGCGATCGCCGAGGTGTACTGCAGGCTCGGGTCGGCGCCGTGGCCGCCCGGCGGCACCATCGAGCTGAGGTCGGCGCTGGCGTTGGCCATCGAGTCGTGCGTCATCTTGATCAGCTTCGCGGCGGTGCCCGGGTCGGCCATCACCTCCTGGTGCAGCGCCGCCCACGCCGACTGGTCCAGCTCGGTGCCGTCCCGCCAGGGCCGGCTGTCGCTGTTGATCCAGTCCGCGCTGGTGCCCGGCATGCCGCCCTGCGGGATCGTGGTGACGCTGTACATCGCGTCGTTGAAGTACCGCGGGTTGGTGGCCAGCGTGCCGATCTCGCCGCGGTAGAAGTCGGCGTAGTGGGCGTCCTTGTGGTCGGCGGTGTCCAGCACGATCCGGCTCATCAGCGCGTCGCCGAGGAAGCCCTGCGCGCCCGGGCCGGTGTCCCGGTGGCCGTCGTGGTCGAGGTCGGCGATGCCGAGCACGCCGGCGTCGACGACCTTGTTCAGGTCGCCGCCGATCTGGTGGCTCACCTCGCCCGGCAGGCCGCCGCGGCCGATCCGCTGCAGCGTGTCGAAGTTGCCCATCAGCGTGCCGTTGGACGCCTCCGGGTCCTTCGACAGGTCGCCGAGGAACTCGCGCATCAGGTTCTTGTCGTACGGCCCCTTGCCGGAATCGTCGCCGACGTAGGCGCCCCACTTGTCGAAGATCTGCGGGCCGCCACTGTCCATTCCGGACTTCAGGTCGGCCATGGCCCGGTCGCCGACGCGCTTCAGCACGTCGGTGGGCAGCTTCTGCCCGGCCATCAGCGGGATCAGCAGGTCGGCCCGGAACCCGCCGGTGTCGTCCCGGTACAGGTCCCGCGGCAGCGCGTTCTTCGGGTCGAACTTGTTCAGCCAGTCGTCGGTGATCAGGCCCTGCTTGGCGGCCGCCCCGAACGAGGTGCGCAGCGCGTCGTACAGCTTCTTGCCGCCGGCATGGTCTTCGTCGTACGGGCTGCCCATGGCCAGCTTCGCCTGCCGGGACAGCGCCGCCACCCCGGCCGGGCCGAGCGTGTCGTACATGCCCTTGACGAAGTCCGGGTTGCCGGAGTTCGCCGCCAGCGCGTCGATGTCGGCCTGGCTGGCCGCGCCCTTCTTGGCCAGGTCATCCTTGATCTGCTGGCCGAGCCGGCGCCCCTCCTCCTCCTGGACGGACGGCAGGCCCTTGAACACCTGCGCCTTCACCTGCGCCGCCTGCGCGGCGGGCGACCCGGTCAGGCCCTGCGGGGTGACCGCCGCCAGCCCGCCGGCGGCGCGCTGCTGGGCCGCGGTGAACTCGGTCATCGTGCTGCGGTGCTGCGTCTCCAGCGAGCTGAGGTGGCCGCGCTCGGTGTCCCGCTGGGCGATCAGACTGCTGCAGCCGGTTGTGCTCCGGCGGGCTGAGCGCGCCGCCCTGGTATGCCGCGATCTCCCGGTCCAGCCCGGCGATCCGCTGCTGGGTGGCGGTGTGGTCGGAGTCGAGCCGGTCGAAGGTGGCCTTGAGCTGGGTGTAGTCGCTGGCGAACTGGCGCATCACGCCGGCCGCCCGGCTGGTCGAGTCGCAGAAGCCGGTGACCAGCTTGCCCAGCGTGCCGGCCTCGCCGGCGGCCTTCCCGGCGGCCGGGCCGGACCAGCCGTCCGGCACCAGCGCGGCCAGCTTCGGCCCCTCGCCGGACAGCCCGCCGACCAGCCGGTCGCTCAAGGTCGCCGCCTGCCCCACCGTCCCCGGATCCGCCCCCGGCTTCCACAACCCCATCTATGCCTCCGGTTCGCTGCGCTCCGCGCCAAACGCGACGTCTTCCCTCGGCCCCGCGCAGCGACTTCGTCGGCGCGTTGCCTCAGTCCAGACGCCGCTGCGCTCCGCTCCGCTCACAGCTAACGGGCCCCCATGCTGCTGCCGACGTTGGTGTCGGTTGTCGCGTAGGACTGCGCCGCGGTGCCGATTTTGCCGCCGAGGATGCCGGCCGCCTCGCCGAATGCTGACACGTAGCCGCCGGTGGCGGCGGCGAAGCTGGACCAGGCCGCGGCGACGATGTCACAGCCGGCCATGGCCAGCCCGCTCATCGCGCTGACGGTGCCGGCCGCGCCGGTGCAGGCGCTCGCGACCGTGCCGGCCGAGCGCTGCGCGTCGGCCAACGCGGACTGTTCGGCTTGAATGGTCGCCATCTCAACCCCTCGGTGGGACGTCGGCAGTGGGACGTCAGCTAGCCTAGGCCGGACAAAATATCCAAATCCGGGGATATTTACCAGTAGTTTTCATAGCTTGTCTGGAGCGTTCGTGTCGATCCGTGCAAACCTGCGCAATGTTGCCATTATCGCCCATGTTGACCACGGAAAGACGACCCTGGTCGATGCCATGCTGTGGCAGTCGGGCGCTTTTCGTGCGAATGCGGACATCGCCGACCGGGTGCTCGATTCCATGGATCTCGAGCGGGAGAAGGGCATCACGATCCTGGCGAAGAACACCGCGATCCGCTACGGCGAGGTTGTCATCAACATCATCGACACGCCCGGCCACGCCGACTTCGGCGGCGAGGTGGAGCGCGCACTGTCCATGGTGGACGGTGTGCTGTTGCTTGTGGACGCCAGCGAGGGTCCGCTGCCGCAGACCCGGTTCGTGCTGCGGAAGGCGCTCGCCGCGCGGCTGCCGGTCGTCCTCGTGGTGAACAAAGTGGACCGTTCCGACGCCCGCATCGGCGAGGTGGTGGACGAGACCTACGAGCTGTTCCTCGACCTCGGTGAGTCGGCCGCGGCGAACGACCTGCTGGACTTCCCGATCGTGTACTGCTCGGCCCGCGCCGGCCGGGCCGCGCTGGGCCGCCCGGCCGACGGCGACATGCCCGACAGCCCGGATCTCGGCCCGTTGTTCGACACGCTGCTGACCACCGTGCCGGCGCCGGAATATCAGGAAGGCGCGCCGCTGCAGGCGCACGTGTCCAATCTGGACGCTTCCCCGTACCTCGGCCGGCTCGCGCTCTGCCGGGTCCGCAACGGGACGATCCGGCGCGGCCAGCAGGCCGCGTGGTGCCGCGCCGACGGCACCATCGAGAAGGTCAAGGTCTCCGAGCTGCTGATCACCCAGGCGCTGGACCGGGTGCCGGTGGATGAGGCCGGGCCGGGCGACATCATCGCGGTCGCCGGCATCCCGGAGATCACCATCGGCGAGACGCTGGCCGACCCGGACGACCCGCGCCCGCTGCCGGTGCTCACCATCGACCAGCCGACCGTGTCGATGACGGTCGGGGTCAACACCGCGCCGGTGGCCGGGCAGAGCGGCGGCAAGCTCACCGCCCGGCTGATCAGCAACCGGCTCACCGCGGAGACCATCGGCAACGTGTCGGTCCGGGTGCTGCCCACCGAGCGGCCGGACGCCTGGGAGGTGCAGGGCCGCGGCGAGCTGCAGCTGGCCGTGCTGGTCGAGCTGATGCGCCGGGAGGGGTTCGAGCTGACCGTCGGCAAGCCGCAGGTGGTGACCCGGCTGGTGGACGGCAAGGTGCACGAGCCGATGGAGCGCCTCACCATCGACGTCCCGGAGGACTACGTCGGCGTGGTCACCCAGCTGCTCGGGCTGCGCCGCGGCCGGCTGGAGCAGATGGTCAACCACGGCACCGGCTGGGTCCGGCTGGAGTACCTGGTACCGGCCCGCGGCCTGATCGGCTTCCGCACCGAGTTCCTCACCGAGACCCGCGGCACCGGCCTGCTGCACCACATCTTCGAGAAGTACGAGCCCTGGCACGGCGAGCTGCGCACCCGGCCGACCGGCTCGCTGGTCTCCGACCGGCGCGGGCTGGTCACCTCGTACGCGCTGTTCAGCCTGCAGGAGCGGGGCGCGATGTTCGTCGGGCCGGGCATCGAGGTGTACGAAGGCATGATCGTCGGCGAGAACTCCCGGGCCGACGACATGGACGTCAACCCGACCAGGGAAAAGAAGTTGACCAACGTGCGCTCGTCCACCGGGGAGGAGCTGGAGCGGCTGGTGCCGGCCCGCCTGCTCTCCCTCGAGCAGGCGCTGGAGTTCTGCCGGGAGGACGAGTGCGTGGAGGTGACCCCGGCCGCGGTCCGGCTGCGCAAGGTCGTCCTGCCGCAGGTGGATCGGGAAAAGCAGCGGGCCCGGCGGTCCCGGGCCGAGCGGGTTTCCCGGCCCTGACCGCTCGTCCCGGAGGCCTTCCGGTGGCCGGGGCCGGCGCCGCCGTGTCGGGTACCCGGTTGGCGGAGCCGCGGCCGCAGTGCCCAACCGGCTGCGCGCGGCTGTGCGCCGTCTGGGGGAGAGCCCTGACGCCGGATGGCGGGGCGAATGTGTCGGACGACACGCTCCGGTCTGTATTCGGTCACTCTATGGTCACGATTCGCCGGACTCGGGTGAAGCTCGCCGCGCGGGCTAGCTAGTGTCGCCAGCGCCTGCCGGCATCTCGCCGGACCAGAACCGTTGCTCCCGCGACGGCGGGACAGAGGAGGCGCAAGCATCGTGAAGTTGCGAAAGGGTGCCGCGCTACTGGCGCCGGCGGTGGTGCTCATCATGGGCGCCGCCGCATGTGGCGGCAGTAGTGACAGTGGCAACGGCAGCAGCAACGGCGGCACCAAGACCGGTGGCCGGCTGATCTATGGCTACGAGACGAAGTTCCCCGGCAACCTGTTCCCGCTGATCTCCGCGGGCAACTCGGTC
This sequence comes from uncultured Actinomycetota bacterium, assembly GCA_963714145.1. Lineage (GTDB taxonomy): Bacteria > Actinomycetota > Actinomycetes > Mycobacteriales > CADCTP01 > JBBWZH01. The sequence continues at coordinate 9,663,543 of OY970235.1, forward strand.
GCGACGGCGTACATGGAGGTACGCGTCATGCCGTCGCCGACCCAGTACACGCCGGACTTCAAGGTCGTCCGCGACCCGGAGCTGCTCACCTCCGACCCGACGTCGGAGACGAAGAACGGCAAGCAGGTCGTCACGTACCACCTGAACCCGAAGGCGGTCTGGAGCGACGGGCAGCCGCTGGACGCGAAGGACTTCATCTTCTCCTGGAAGCTCCAGCGCAGCAGCGACCCGGCCGACGGCGGCTGTGCCGACCTGATCGGTACGACCGGCTACGACCAGATCGACTCCGTCGAGGGCTCGGACAGCGACAAGACCGTCACGATCACCTTCAAGACCCCGTACTCGGACTGGCTGTCGCTGTACAACGGCCAGCTGTTCCCGGCGCACACCATGGACAAGGGTGACCCGAAGGCGAACTGCGCGGTGATCAAGGCCGGCTGGCCCACCGCCGGCGGCATCCCGGTCTCGGCTGGCCCGTGGAACATCGAGAAGGCCAACGTCGACAGCGGCAAGCAGGTCATCACGCTGACCCCGAACAAGAACTACTGGGGCACCAAGCCGAAGCTGGACCAGCTGATCTACCAGGCCATCGGCAACGAGGCCGGCGTCAACGTCAAGGCGTTGAAGTCGGGCGAGGTGCAGATGATCTACCCGCAGCCGCAGCTGGACCTGGTGAAGAACATCAAGGCGCTGGAGCCGAACGTGTCCAGCAAGATCAGCTTCGGGCTCTCGTTCGAGCACCTTGACTTCAACACCCGCAACGCGGCCCTGAAGGACGTGGCGATCCGCAAGGCCATCGCCACCGCGATCAACCGCGAGGACCTGGTCAAGGCGACGGTCGGCCAGTTCGACAACCGGGCCTCGGTGTTGAACAACCGGATGTACGTCACCAACCAGCCGCAGTACGAGGACACCAGCGGCGGCGCCTACGACAAGGCCGACGTGGCCAAGGCGAAGCAGATGATCGAGGGCGCCGGCTACAAGCTCGGCGCGGACGGCATCTACGCCAAGGGTGGCGTCAAGCTGTCCTTCGACACCATCACCACGGTGCAGAACCCGCTGCGCGAGCAGACGATCGACGTGCTGGCCAGCCAGCTGAAGCCGGCCGGTATCGAGATCCGCAAGGACCTCGACCCGGACATCTTCGAGGACAAGAGCAAGCCGAAGAGCCTCGAAGCCGGTGGCTTCGACATCGCCCTGTTCGCCTGGGTGGGCTCGCCGTTCGTGTCTGGCAGCGTGTCGATCTACCAGAGCGTCAAGGGTGACTCGCAGGGCCAGAACTACACCCACGGTAACGACCCGAAGGTCGACGACCTGCTGAAGCAGATGACGCAGGAGACCGACCCGACCAAGCAGGCCAGCCTGGCCAACCAGGCTGACACGCAGCTGTGGGCGAACCTCTTCACCCTGCCGCTGTACCAGAAGCCGACATTCCTGGCCTGGGACACCAACTACACCGGAATCGACGAGAACGCGACGAACTCCGGTCCGCTGTGGAACTCCGAGAAGTTCGCCCGTAAGGCGTAGGGCAAACCCCTCTCGGCCGACCTCGGTCACGCCGGCCGGTCCCTGGGGCGGGTCACCACCCGCCCCAGGGGCCGACCCGGCCCCGTCCCTCCCGACTGGTCACCCCGGCTGTCCGGGACGTCTCCCGCCGGGCTACCCCGCGGCGTAAGGTGTCGACATGCTGCTGTACAGCATTCGCCGACTGTTGTCTTCGGCGTTGGTCCTGCTCGTGAGCTCCATGCTGGTCTTCGCGCTGGCGGCGTCGAGCTCCGACCCGCTCGCCCCCTACCGCACCAAGCAGCCCCCGCCGCCGCAGGCGTTCTTCGACGCGAAGCGGCACGAGTTCGGCATGGACCAGCCGATGGTGCTGCGTTACTGGCACTGGCTGCGGGGCCTGCTGCACGGCAACTTCGGCAACGACATCGACGGTAACCCGGTCCGCCACGACCTGTTCGAGCGGCTCGGTGTGACCTCCCGGATGGTTCTGGGCGCGATGTTCCTGGCCGTGATCCTGGCGATCATTGTCGGCGTGCTCACCGCGGTGCGGGCGCGCAAGCTGTCCGACTACTTCTTCACCACGATCGCCTACATGCTCATCGCGCTGCCGACGTTCTGGTTCGCGGTGTTGCTCAAGGAGTTCGTCGCGATCCGGTTCAACAACCTGGTCGGTAAACGCGTGCTGTTCACCATCAGCGAGGAGACGCCGGGCATCTCCTCGTACGGCACGAAATCAGAGATCTTCTGGGATCATCTCGGGCACCTCGTCCTCCCGACGATCTCGCTGGCGATGCTCAGTTTCGCGGCCTGGAGCCGCTTCCAGCGCGCCTCGATGCTCGACGTGATGAACTCGGACTACATGCGACTGGGCCGGGCCAAGGGCCTGCCCTGGCGCAAGGTGCTGGTCAAGCACGGCCTGCGCAACGCGCTGATCCCGCTGACCACCGTCGTCGCCCTCGGTGTTGGCGCGATCTTCGGCGGCGCGATCATCACCGAGCAGGTGTTCCAGTGGCACGGCATGGGGGAGTACCTACTGCAGAACGGTCTCGCCTCCAAGGATCTGAACGTGACCTTGGGTTGGTTGATCATCTCTGCGTTCTTCGTGGTGCTTTTCAACCTCATCGCGGACCTGCTCTACGCCGTCCTCGATCCGCGCATCCGGCTGGGCTAGCCGGCGAACCCGAGAGAGGTCGCCATGACCACGGTTCAGCAGTTCGAGTCGTCGACGAGCACGGTCCTCGAGCCGCCGCCCACGGTGGAGCGCGAGTTCACGGTCAAGTCCCGCAGCCAGCGGGAGCAGATCATCCGCCGGTTCCTGCACAACCGGATCGCGATGACCGCCGTGGTTGTCTACGTCCTGATCCAGCTCGCCGCGTTCGTCGGGCCGCTGTTCTACCGCTGGTCGTACTTCGCGCTGGACACCAACGCGCTGTCCCAGCCCCCCGGCACGCCCGGGCACATCCTCGGCACCCAGGACATCGGCCGCGACCTGCTGGCCATGTTGATGCGCGGGGTGCAGCGCTCCACCTACATCTGCGTCCTGTTCGTGCTGCTGGCCGGCACCCTGGGCGTGCTGATCGGCTCGGTCGCCGGCTACTTCGGCCGGCTGGTGGACAACCTGCTGATGCGGTTCGTCGACCTGGTGCTGACCATCCCGAACCTGGTCGTGATCGTCGTGGTGGCGAGCAAGTTCCCGTCCACCCGGTCGGCCATCGGGGTCGCGATCTTCATCGCCGCGTTCGGCTGGATGGACCTCGCCCGGATCGTCCGCAGCACGTTCCTCTCGCTGCGGGAGCGGGAGTTCGTCGAGGCCGCGCACGCGCTCGGCGCCTCCAACCGGCGGATCATCTTCAAGCACCTGATCCCGAACTCGCTCGGCTCGATCATCGTCTGGGCCACCCTGGGCGCGGCCACCTCGGTCATCCTGGAAGCCTCGCTGACCTACCTCGGGTACGGCGTGCAGGGCAATGACACCTCGCTGGGCCGGCTGGTCTCCGAGGGTGTATCGGCCGCCGATACCCGGCCCTGGCTGTTCTACTTCCCCGGGCTGGTCCTGATGATCACCGTCATGTCGATCAACCTGATCGGCGACGGGATCCGGGACGCCTTCGACCCGTCGCAGAGCCGGGTCCGGGCCTGACGACCGGCCGGTAGTACCGCATATCGCCCGCCTCGGCCGGCGCCTTCCTCCCGACTAAGACTCGGAGCAGCATGGAGACTCTGATCGACGCGCCCATGGACACCCCGGCGCGGGGCACCGAGCCCGTCCTCGAGGTCAACGACCTGCAGGTGCACTTCCCGACCGAGGACGGTCTGGTCAACGCGGTCCGCGGCGTCTCGTTCAGCCTCAAGCCCGGCGAAGTGCTCGGGATCGTGGGCGAATCGGGCTCCGGCAAGTCGGTGACCTCGATGGCGATCATGGGCCTGCTGCCCGGCAGCGCCCGGATCACCGGCTCGGTCAAGTTCCGCGGTCGGGAGCTGCTCGGCCTGCGCGACGGCGAGATGAGCACGATCCGCGGCAAGTCGATCGCGATGATCTTCCAGGACCCGATGACCTCGCTCGACCCGGTGTACCGGATCGGCGCGCAGATCGCGGAGACGATCAAGCAGCACAACAAGTCGCTGTCCGGCAAGGCGGCCTGGGCCCGCGCGGTGGACCTGCTCGACCTGGTCGGCATCCCGAACGCGAAGGACCGGGCCGACTCCTACCCGCACGAGTTCTCCGGCGGCATGCGGCAGCGCGTGGTGATCGCGATCGCGATGGCCAACCAGCCGGACATCATCATCGCCGACGAGCCGACCACGGCGCTGGACGTGACCGTGCAGGCGCAGGTGCTCCAGGTGCTGCGCACCGCCCAGGAGGAGACCGGCGCGGCCACCGTGCTGATCACGCACGACCTCGGCGTGGTGGCCGGGATGACCGACCGGATCATGGTCATGTACGCCGGCCGGCCGGTCGAGTACGGCACCGTGGACGACGTCTTCTACGCCCCCCGGATGCCGTACACGCTGGGTCTGCTCGGCTCGCTGCCGCGGCTGGACTCCAAGACCAAGCAGCGGCTCACCCCGATCAAGGGCTCGCCGCCGTCGCTGATCAACCCGCCGCCGGGCTGCCCGTTCGGTCCCCGCTGCCCGATGCACATCGAGCAGTGCGACGTCGAGGAGCCGCCGCTGACCGCGGTGGACGGGGTCGATCATCACGCCGCGTGCATCCGGTCCGGCGAGCTGATGGCGACCGAGGTGACCCCGGAGGAGATCTTCAGCACCGACGCCACCGACGCCGATCTGGCCGCGGCCACCGCGCTCGGCCACCCGGTGGACGCCCCGGCCGCGGACCCGGCCGACCACGACGGAGATGAGCAGTCATGACGGCGGTGGCGGAGAACGTGCCGCGGCAGCGCCAGCCCGGCCAGGAGCCGGTGCTGACGGTGACCGACCTGGAGAAGTACTTCCCGATCAGGGGCGGCGGCCTGATCCGGCGCACGGTCGGCCACGTCAAAGCGGTGGACGGGATCAGCCTGGAGCTGTACCCGGGCGAGACGCTCGGGCTGGTGGGCGAGTCCGGCTGCGGGAAGTCCACCACCGGCCGGGCCATCCTGCACCTGCAGCCGGCCACCAGCGGCTCGGTCAAGTTCGCCGGCAGGGAGCTGACCAAGCTCAACCGGGCGCAGATGCGGCCGCTGCGCCGTGAGATCCAGATCGTCTTCCAGGACCCGTACGCCTCGCTCAACCCGCGGCTGCCGGTGATCGACATCGTCGCCGAGCCGCTGCATCATCCACAAGCTGGTGCCGCGCAACCAGCTCAAGACCCGGGTCGGCGAACTGTTGACCCTGGTCGGCCTGAACCCGGAGCACGCCAACCGGTACCCGCACGAGTTCTCCGGCGGTCAGCGGCAGCGCATCGGCATCGCCCGGGCGCTCGCGCTGGAGCCGAAGGTGCTGATCCTGGACGAGCCGGTGTCCGCGCTGGACGTCTCCATCCAGGCCGGTGTGATCAACCTGCTGGAGGACCTGCGGAACCGGCTGAACCTCTCCTACCTGTTCATCGCGCACGACCTGTCCGTGGTGCGGCACACCTCGGACCGGGTCGCGGTGATGTACCTCGGCAAGATCATCGAGATCGCCGAGACCGACGACCTGTTCGACCGGCCGGCACACCCGTACACCCAGGCGCTGCTGTCCGCGATCCCGCTGCCCGACCCGCGGCGGGAGCGGGAGCGGCAGCGGATCATCCTGACCGGTGACGTGCCCAGCCCGGCGAACCCGCCCAGCGGCTGCCGGTTCCGCACCCGGTGCCCGAAGTTCGCCAACGAGCTCAACGACGATCAGCGGGAGAAGTGCATCGGCGAGGAGCCGGCGCTGACCGACCGCGGCAACGGGCACCCGGTGGCCTGCCACTACTCCGAGGTGCTGCAACTGCTATAGCAGAATCGCGACCTGGCCGCGCGCGCCTGGGTACGAATCGTAGTCTTAGCCCATGTCGACCGGATCCGCCGCGCGCCGGATGCTGCTCGTGCACGCCCACCCGGACGACGAGACGATCGGCACCGGCGTGACGATGGCCCGCTACGTCGCCGAGGGGGTGCAGGTCACGCTGGTCACCTGCACGCTCGGCGAGGAGGGCGAGGTGCTGGTGCCGGCGCTGGCCGGGCTGCGCGCCGAGGCGGCCGACCAGTTGGGCGGGTACCGGATCGGCGAGCTGTCCGAGGCGATGCGGCTGCTCGGCGTAACCGACCACCGGTTCCTGGGCGGTGCCGGCCGCTGGCGGGACAGCGGCATGATGGACACCCCGGCGAACCAGCACCCGCGCTGCTTCTGGCGGGCCGACCTGGCCGAGGCGGTGGCCGAGCTGGTCCCGGTGATCCGCGAGGTCCGGCCGCAGGTGCTGGTCACCTACGACGAGAACGGCGGTTACGGGCATCCGGACCACATCCAGGCGCACCGGGTCGCGATGGGCGCGCTGGACGCGGCGGCCGACCCCGGGTACGGCTCCGGCGACGCCTGGCAGATCGCCAAGGTGTACTGGGGTGCGGTGCCCCGCTCGGTGTTGCAGGCCGGTATCGACGCGCTGCGGGCGGCCGGGCAGAGCGATCTGTTCGGCGGCGCGGAGCGCGCTGAGGACCTTCCGTTCGCCACCGCGGATGAGTTGGTGAGCACACAGATAGACGGTCGAGAGCGGTTGGATGCGAAGCTTGACGCGATGCGTGCACATGCCACCCAGATCAGCGTCAACGGGCCGTTCTTCGCGCTGTCCAACAACGTCGGGCAGCAGGCGATGGGAATCGAGTACTTCCGGCTGGTCCGCGGCACGCTCGGCGTGGACGGTGCGGTGAACGGGAAGGCCGACGGGCCGGGGCGGGAGACCGACTTCTTCGCCGGGCTCAGCTGATGGCGGCCCGGCCGGAGACGTCGAAGGTGGATCCGCCGGCAGCGCCGGCCACGCCGGCGGCTGCGCCGGTCGAGCCGGTCGAGCCGGCGGCGGTCGAGCCGGTGGCGCCGGTCGAGCCGGCCGGGCCGCGGCGGCTGGGGCCGCGGCTGGACCTGGTGCTGCGGGTGCTCGGTGCCGTGACGGTGGCCCTGGTCGCGGTCGAGGCGGCGGTGCTGGAGGCTTTCCTGGTGCCGCTGCACGTCGGCCGGTGGCCGGTGCCGCTGGCGCCGGTGCTCGCGGCGGTCGGCAACCTGCTGCTGCCGAAGATGATCGTCACGGTGGCCCGCCGGCGGTCCGCCGCGGTGCTGCCGCCGCTGCTCTGGCTGGTCGTGGTGCTGGTCTTCGCCGCGCCGCGCGGCGAGGGCGACCTGGTGGTGCCGGGCACCTGGGCCGGCCTGCTGTTCCTGTTCACCGGCGCGATCACCGGCGCGTTCGGCGCCGCCAGCTCGATGCTCGGCTCCTGGCGCCCGAGCGCCGCCCTCGCCGCCGCGGCCGGGACTCCCCGGAAGGCGCCCCCGCGCGGGTAGCCGATGGATGCAGCAGCGCGGTCAGCGCAGGATGCGGCGCGGCCGGCGTCCCAGGTGGACGCCCGCCGGTACCGGGACGCGGTCGGCCGGTTCCCGACCGGTGTCACCGTCGTCACCGCGCACCGGGACGGGCTGCACCACGGGATGACCGCGAACAGCTTCACCTCCGTCTCGCTGGACCCGGTGCTGGTGCTGGCCTGCGTCGACCGGTCCGCCCGGCTGCACGACCTGGTGCTGGCCGCCGGCGCCTGGGGGGTCTCGGTGCTGGCCGCGGACGCCGCGCAGATCTCGGCGCAGTTCGCCAGCCGCGGCCGGGCGGTCGGCGAGGCGCTGGCCGCCGTGCCGCACCACTTCGGCCCGCTGACCGGCGCCGCGCTGCTGGACGACGCGCTGGTCACCCTCGAATGCCGGACCACCGAGGCCTACAGCGGCGGCGACCACACGATCCTGCTCGGCGAGGTGCTCGACCTGAAGGTGCGCCGCCCGGACACCGCGCCGCTGGTCTTCTACCGCGGCGAGTACCACTCCACCGACTGGTAGTAGGTCAGACCGTCCACTCCTGACCGCTCGCGGTGTCCACAACGGACACACCGAGATCGGCGAGCTGCCCGCGCAACCGGTCGGCGGTGGGCCAGTCCTTCGCCGAGCGCGCGGCGGCCCGCTGGTCGAGCAGTTCGGCCGCGCCCGCCGGCAGCTGCTGCGGTGCCGCGGGCGCCCCCACGGTGCGCGCCAGATCCAGCCCGAACAGCCGGTCGACGTGCGCGAACGTCTCGAACTTTGCGCCCGCCGGGATGCCGGCGTCGCGTTCCAGGTCGCGCAGCGCGAGGATGGCCGCCGGGGTATCCAGGTCGTCGTCGAAGGCGGCCAGGATGCGCTCCCGGTAGCCGGCCGCGATCGGTGCCGACGGCGACTCGGCCCACTCGGCCACCCGCGCCCGCCACCGGGCCAGCGTGCGGTCGGCGCCGGCGATGGCGTCCCAGCTCAGGTTGGCCTGCTGCCGGTACCGGCTCTGCAGGAACGCCAGCCGGACCGCCAGCGGGTCGTAGCCGCGCTCCGCTACATCGGACACCAGCACCACGTTGCCAACGGATTTGGCCATCTTGCGGCCTTCGAACAGCAGGTGCTCGCCGTGCACCCAGTGCCGGACGACCTCGTGCCCGACCACCGAGTCGGACTGCGCCCGCTCGTCCTCGTGGTGCGGGAAGCGGAGGTCGATGCCGGCGGTGTGGACGTCGATGTACTCGCCCAGGAAGGCCAGCGACATGGCCGAGCACTCGATGTGCCAGCCCGGGAAGCCCCGCCCCCAGGGCGAATCCCAGACCAGCTCGCGCCGCTCGCCGCCGGCCTTCCACAGGGCCCAGTCGGCGTGGAACCGCTTGTTCGCGACCGCGGTGTCCGCGTCGATCCGGTGCCCGGCGCGCAGCCCGTCCAGCCGGTTGCCGGAGATCGCGCCGTAGGACGGGAAGCTGCGCGCGTCGAAGTAGACGCTGCCGTCCGCGCCGACGTACCCGTGTCCACTCTGGACCAGCCGGCGGACCAGTTCGATGATCAGCTCGATGCTCTCGCTGGCCCGCGGGTAGGCATCGGCCGGGTGCAGCCCCAGCGCGCTCGTGTCGGCGTGGAACCGCTGCTCGTAGCGCCGGGCGATCTCCAGCGGGTGCTGCCGCTCGGCCCGGGCCTGGGCCAGGATCTTGTCCTCGCCGGTGGCGTCGGCCGCGGCGTCGTCGACCAGGTGGCCGACGTCGGTGATGTTCTGGACCAGCCGCACCCGCAGGCCGTGCAGCCCGGCCACCCGGCTGATCAGGTCGTGCAGCAGGAAGGCACGCAGGTTGCCGACGTGCGCGTCCCGGTAGACGGTCGGCCCGCAGGCGTACATCCGCAGCAGGCCCGGGGTGTGCGGCTGGACCGGCTCGACCTGCCGGGTCCGGGTGTCGTAGAGCCGCAACATCGGTGGCAGCCTATCCGCAGCACGGCCGGGCCGGTGCCGATCCACCGCCCGTCCCGGCCACCGCCCGTCCCGGGCCACCGGCCGGGTCGGGGGTGGCCGCACGGGGGTGGTGGCACGGCACGCCGGGACCGGTGCTGGGCTCGGCCCGGCGGGCAGGCCAGGATCGTCCATATGCAATTCATTGCCGACCTGCACATCCACTCGAAGTACTCGCGCGCCTGCAGCCGGGATTGCGACCTGGAGCATCTGGCCTGGTGGGCGGCGCGCAAGGGGATCGCGGTGGTCGGCACCGGGGACTTCACCCACCCGGCCTGGGGGGAGGAGATCCGGAACCAAGCTGGAGCCGGCCGAGCCGGGCCTGTTCCGGCTGCGCCCGGAGTTGGAGCGGGACGTGCTGCGCACGCTGCCGGCCAGTTGCCGCAACCCGGTCCGCTTCATGCTGTCGGTGGAGATCTCGACGATCTACAAGCGGGACGACGCGCACCCGCAAGGTGCACCACCTGCTCTACGTGCCGGACCTGGCCGCCATGGACGAGTTGACCCGGAAGCTCGGGCGGATCGGCAACCTGGCCTCGGACGGCCGGCCGATCCTCGGGCTGGACTCGCGGGACCTGCTGGAGATCACGCTGGCCAGCGGCGACGGCTCGTACCTGGTGCCGGCGCACATCTGGACGCCGTGGTTCTCCGCGCTCGGCTCCAAGTCCGGCTTCGACGCGATCGCCGACTGCTACGCCGACCTGGCCGACCACATCTTCGCCGTGGAGACCGGGCTCTCGTCCGACCCGGCGATGAACTGGCGGGTGTCCAGGCTGGACCGGTACCGGCTGGTCTCCAACTCGGACGCGCACTCGCCGCCGGCGCTGGGCCGGGAGGCCACCGTCTTCGACACCGAGCTCGACTACTGGTCGATCCGCGAGGCGCTGCGCACCGGCGACGGGTTCGCCGGCACGATCGAGTTCTTCCCGGAGGAGGGCAAGTACCACCTGGACGGCCACCGGCGCTGCGGCGTACGGCTGGAGCCGGCCGAGACCCGGCAGCGCGGCGGAGCGCTGCCCGGTCTGCGGCAGCCCGCTCACCGTCGGCGTGCTGCACCGGGTCGAGGAGCTGGCCGACCGGCCGGACGGCAGCCGGCCGCCGGGCGCCAGCGACTTCCGCAGTCTCGTGCAGCTCCCGGAGATCGTCGGCGAGATCTGCGGCGTCGGCCCGAAGAGCAAGCGGGTCGAGGCGGAGGTGTCCGGCCTGGTCGCCAAGCTCGGCCCGGAGCTGGACATCCTGCAGCACGTCCCGCTGGACGACGTGGCCAGCCGGGCTCGACCCTGCTGGCCGAGGCGCTCGGCCGGCTGCGCCGCGGCGAGGTGCTCCGGGACGCCGGCTACGACGGCGAGTACGGCGTGATCCGGCTGTTCCACCCGAAGGAACTGGCCGACTCCGGCCCGGCCAGCGGCCTGTTCGAGCTGCCCGACCCGGTGCCGCCGACGCCCCGGCCGGGCCGGTCGGCGCCGGCCCCCAGCGCAGCGCTGCCGCCGACGGCGGCCCAGCCGGCTCCCGACCCGCGCGCCGGCGCCGCCAGCGCGGCGGGTGGCACCGTCACCGCTGGCAGCGCCGGGGCCAGGACGGGTACCGCGGTCAGCGGTGACCGACCGGCCAGGCCGTCCGGCCCGTCTAGCCCGTCCGGCCAGTCCGGACCGGCAGGCTCCGCCGGTGCGGCCGGTGCGGCCGGTGCGGCCGGTGCGGCCGGTGCGGCCGGTGCCGCCGGTGTGGCTGGTGTCGGCAGCGCCGCGGGCGGCGGGGAGCGGGTGGCCGGGCTGGTGCCGGTGCCGGCGGCGTCGCCGGAGGAGCGGGCCGATCTGGGCCTGCGCGGCGGTCTGGACCCGGACCAGCGGGCCGCGGCCGAGGTGCTGACCGGCCCGCTGCTGGTGGTGGCCGGCCCGGGCACCGGCAAGACCCGCACGCTCACCCACCGGATCGCGCACCTGATCACATCCGGTCGGGCGGCGGCCGAGCAGTGCCTGTCGATCACGTTCACCCGGCGGGCCGCCGAGGAGATGCGGGAGCGGCTGGCGAAGCTGGTGCCGGCGCCGGCCGAGCGGATCCCGGTCACCACGTTCCACGCGCTCGGGCTGCGCATCCTGCGCGATCAGGCCGAGCGGGCCGGGCTCAGCGACGGGTTCCGGATCGCCGCCGAGACCGAGCGGCTGGCGCTGCTGCGGGCCGCGTTCGGCGACCGGGTCGGCAAGGACCCGCGCAAGCTGCTGGCGGAGGTCTCCCGGCTGACCCGGGCCGGCGCCACCGGCCTGCCCGGCACCCTGTCCGGCCCGGTGCTGTCCGAAGTGGACGGTGAGCTGGCCGGGGCGCTGGCCCGCTACCGGGCCAGCAAGCGGGCGGCCAACCTGGTCGACCTGGACGACCTGCTGGCGCTGCCGGTCGCGCTGCTGCGGGCCGACCCGGAGCTGACCGCCGGCTACCGGGCCCGCTGGCGCTGGCTCTCGGTGGACGAGTACCAGGACGTCGACGAGACGCAGTACCGGCTGCTGCGGCTGCTCTGCCCGGCGGACGGCAACCTCTGCGCGATCGGTGACCCGGACCAGGCGATCTACGGGTTCCGCGGCGCCGACGTTGGCTTCTTCCTGCGCTTCCAGGCCGACTTCCCGGCCGCCCGGGTGGTCACGCTGACCCGCAACTACCGGTCCACGCCGACGATCCTGCGGGCCGCGCTCGGCGCGATCGCGCCGGAGACGCTGGTCCCCGGCCGGACGCTCACCCCGGCCGCCGCCGGTCCGGCTGGCGGCGGGGCTGCCGGCGCGGCGAAGGTGGTGCTGCACACCGCCGCGGACGAGCGGGCCGAGGCCGGGTTCGTGGTGCAGTCGATCGAGCGGCTGCTCGGCGGCTCCAGCTTCCTCGCCTTCGACCAGGGGCGGGTGGCGTCCGGCAGCGATCTGGCCCACTCGTTCGCCGAGATCGCCGTGCTGTACCGGACCGACGCGCAGGCGCGGGCGTTGGTGGACGCGCTGGAGGCGGCCGGGGTGCCGTACCAGAAGCGGTCCCACCACCGGCTCACCGACCAGCCCGGGGTGGCCGACGTGCTGGCGGTACTGCGCACCGAGCCGGCCGCCGCGGCGGCCGTTCCGCGGTCGGTGCTGGCCCGGCTGCGGGCCGCCGGGCAGGCGGCCATCGACGCGGCCGGCGGCCTGCCCGCGCTGGCCGAGGGCGACCTCGAGGATGCCGACGACCTGGGCGTACCGACCGAGCGGGGCGCCGCGGTCGGGCAGATCCGGACCGCGCTGGAACTGCTCGCCCCGCTGGCCGAGCGGGCCGGCGCCGACCTGGACCGGTTCCTCGGCGAGCTGGCCCTCGGCGCCGAGGTCGACGTCTGGGACCCGCGCGCGGACCGGATCTCGCTGCTCACCCTGCACGCCGCCAAGGGTCTGGAGTTCCCGGTGGTGTTCGTGGTCGGCTGCGAGGACGGGCTGCTGCCGTTGCGCTGGTCCGGCGCCGGCCGGGACGCCGAGGAGGATCTCAGCGAGGAGCGGCGGCTGTTCTTCGTCGGGCTCACCCGGGCCCAGCGCCACCTGCTGCTCACGCTGGCGCAGCGGCGGGCCTGGCGCGGCGAGACCCGGGACACCACCCCGTCCCGCTACCTCGCCGACATCGACGACGAGCTACTGGAGCGCGGCAACCGCCCGGCCAAGCGCCGCAACGTCCAACTCCGCCTGCTCTGACAGCGCCCCGGCGCAACCGGGTCCGGCCTCCAGCAGGCCGGGCCTCCGGCCGAGCCGGCCGCCGGCAGGCTCGGCCGCTGGCAGGCCGGGCCTCCGGCAGCGCCGGCTACCGGCAGGCCGGGCCGCTGGCGGGCCGAGCTTCCGGCAGCGCCGGCTACCGGCAGGCCGGGCAGGCCGGCGGGCCGGTTCGTCGCAGAGGGCCGGCGGCGCGGGGCGCCGCCGGTGGGGTCAGGCCGGGTTGCCGGGACCGGAGCCCGGGTCGGCCGGCGGAGCCGGTGGCGTCGCCGGGTTGGTGCCGTAGGGCGAGTTCGCCTCGGCCAGCGCGTTGCGGACCGCGGCCACGGCAGCGTCCGGCAGGTCCGACTCGACCAGCGTGGCGCCGGGGAACCGGGCCAGCTCGCGCTGCAGGTCGGCCACGGACAGGTGGCTGACCAACAGGGCCAGCGCGGTGCTGCCGGGCAGGACGGTGTTGCGCAGCGCGGCGATCTGGTCGTCCTTGATGCCGGTGTCGACCAGCTTGGCCAGCAGCGCACCGCTGCCGGCACTGGCCGCGCCGCCGATCAGGCCGCCGACCGGGCCGCCGAGCAGGGTGCCGATCAGCACGCCCCAGAGGCCGCCGCCGAGCGCCCCCCGGCTGGTGGAGATGTCCTGCGTCTCCTGCACGGTGGAGCGACCCTCGGCGTCCCGCTGCACGAAGACCGCGTCGTGCAGCTGGATATGCCCGTCCTTGCGTAGCCGGAGTGCGGCGAGCATGAACTCGTTGGCCCGCAACGGGTCGTCGAACCCGATCACGAGCAGCTTCCGGAAGTCCGGGTCAGGCACGGACGGCTCCCCTCAACGGCGGTACGCCAGCGAGCCTAGTGGGTCAACGCGACGCCCGCCCCGGCCGGCCCGAGCAGGTACCGGTACCGGTGATGCGGGTGGAAGCCCAGCCGCTGGTACAGCGCGTGCGCGGCCGCGTTGTCGTCGGCGACCTGCAGCCACATCCGGTCGGCGCCGGCGGCCCGCGCCCACCCGGCCAGCGCCCGCATCACGACCAGCGCCAGCCCGCGCCGCCGGTGCGCCGGCGGCACCTCGACCGCGGTCACCCCGGCCCAACCGGCATCCAGCACCGCGCGGGCGATCGCGACCACCGCGCCGCCGTCCCGGACCGTCGCGAACACCGGCCGGTCGGCGCCGGTCAGCACCGCGATCGCGACCGGCGGCAGTTCGGCGCCGCGGTAGTGGTAGCTCGCCAGCCACTCCTGCGACGGCGTTGTGGCCAGGATCACGTCCGGCGCCGTCCCCGGGCCGCCGACCGACGTCCCGGCGCCGCCGACCGCCGTCCCCGGGTCGCCGACCGCCGCCAGCACCGTGCTCACCGCCGCGGTCAGCACCTGGGACGGGTTGTAGCCGACCCAGCCGCGCGCGGTCAGCGCCCGGCCGAGCGGTTCCCGGACCGGCTCCGGCAGCGCCAGCCGCGGCGGCAGCCCGTGCCCGGCGTACCAGGCCGTGACCTGGGCGAGCGCCTCGTCCAGCGGTAGCCCGGGCGGCCCGAGCGGGAGCACCGAGTTGGCCCGGCCGGTCCAGCCGCCGGCCGCGCGCAGCAGCCAGCGGCCCAGCCAGCGGCTCTCCGGCGCGCGCCAGCCGAGTGCGGCGATCTCCTCCAGGGCCAGGATGTCCGCGCTGGACGCCGGCACCACCCGCAGCCGGTGCACGTCGCCGACCCGGATCGGCACTTCGGCGCCGGCCGTGTTCCGGATCACCAGCGCATCCTGGTCGGCCGCGACCACCACGCCGACCAGGTCCGAATACAGTGGCCGTCCAGAGCGCGGCTCGACCAGCACTCGAACGGAGACCCGCCGGCCCAGGAGATGATGACCCGTCACGTCAGTGGGGCCCACGCGCGGCATACTAATGTCGTGCCTGTGAGGAAGGATCGCTCGTGACCTACATCATCGCTGAGCCCTGCGTCGATGTACTGGACAAAGCGTGCATCGAGGAGTGCCCCGTCGATTGCATCTACGAGGGCGAGCGGATGCTCTACATCCATCCGGACGAGTGTGTCGACTGTGGCGCCTGTGAGCCGGTCTGCCCAGTGGAAGCGATCTTCTACGAGGACGACACCCCGGAGAAATGGAAGGACTACTACCAGGCGAACGTCGACTTCTTCGAGGAACTCGGCTCGCCCGGCGGTGCCTCCAAGGTTGGCAAGATCAACCGTGACCACCCGTTGGTGGCGGCCCTGCCGCCGCAGGTGAACGAGGAGCACTGACCGCGGGCCCGTCGACCCGATCGGCTGCCCGCGGCTGGGCCGGCCGGCTGCCGGACTACCCGTGGGATGTGCTCGCGCCGTACCAGGCGAAGGCCCGGGCCCACCCGGACGGGGTGGTCGACCTGTCCATCGGCACCCCGGTGGACCCGACGCCGGCGGTGGTCCAGCAGGCGCTGGCCGCCGCCGCGGACGCCCCGGGCTACCCGACCACGGCCGGCACCCCGGCGCTGCGCGCGGCGGCCGCGGGCTGGCTGGCCCGCCGGCACGGCGTGGTCGGCCTCGACCCCGGCGCGGTGCTGCCGACGATCGGCTCCAAGGAGCTCATCGCGCTGCTGCCGATGCTGCTCGGCCTCGGCCCCGGTGACCACCTGGTGCTGCCCGAACTGGCGTACCCGACGTACGAGGTGGGGGCGCGGCTGGCCGGGCTGACCGCGGTCCGCTCGGACGGGCTGGTCGGCCTGGGCCCGGCCCGGGTCGGCCTGGTGCTGATCAACTCGCCGGGCAACCCGACCGGACGGGTGCTGCCGCTGGCGCACCTGCGCAAGGTGGTCGCCTGGGCCCGGGAGCGCGGCGCGGTGGTCGCCAGCGACGAGTGCTACCTGGAGTTCGGCTGGGACGGCGAGCAGCCGCGGTCGATCCTGCATCCGGAGGTCTGTGCCGGGCGCTTCGACGGGCTGCTGGCGATCCACTCACTGTCGAAGCGGTCGAACCTGGCCGGCTACCGGGCCGGCTTCGTGGCCGGCGACCCGGCCCTGGTGGCCGCGCTGCTCGAGGTGCGCAAGCACGCCGGCCTGATCATGCCGCTGCCGGTGCAGGCGGCGATGACCGCGGCGCTGGACGACGACGAGCACGTGACCGTCCAACGTGGACGGTACGCGGCCCGGCGGGCCCGGCTGGCCGCCGCGCTGGCCGCCGCCGGGTTCACCGTGGACGACTCCACCGCCGGGCTCTACCTCTGGGCCACCCGCGGCACCGACTGCTGGTCCACAGTGGACTGGCTTGCGGCGAAAGGGATCCTGGTCGCGCCCGGCGAGTTCTACGGCCCGTCCGGCGGCCGGCACGTCCGGTTCGCGCTCACCGCGACCGACGAGCGGATCGCCGCGGCGGCCGGTCGGCTGGCCGGCTGACCCGGCCGGCGCGGCCGACCCGGCGGGTCCCGGTCCTGCGGGCCGCACTCCGGCCGGCCGTACGCCGGCCGGTTCGGCCCGGTTCGCCCGGGCCGCGCGGCCCGCGCCGCCGCCTCACGCGGCCCGGCGGAACGCGGCCGGCGGCACCGACAGCGCACTCGCCAGCGATGACACCGACATCAGGAACCAATGCCGGGCCACGCACTCGATCCGGATGTGCTCGATCGGCCCGACCGTGCTCTCCCAGACCGAGCGGCTGCGCACCTCGGCGGGCGAGCCACACTCCGGGCAGGTGGTCATCTCGATCAGTGCTTCCCGCGTCATCGCCGCCCCCGCGTCATCAACCGCGCCGGCCCGTGCTGGGCCGTCATCGAACTGAGCGGCCATCCGCCGGGCCTGATACGGCTACCGTCACACCCCGTCGCACTGTGACCCTCCGGGCAACCCGGCCGGGTGACCCGCCGGGGCCGGGATCAGTCGGCCGGGGACGGGGCGGGCAGTTGCGCGGTCTCCAGCCGGATCCGGTCCGCCGCCACCGTGCCGTCGTTGTGCCAGCCCTGGATCCGGCTCCACCGCTGGCCGGCGTAGCTGACCGCGTCCACGCCGAGCCGGTCGGCGTGCGCGACCAGCCAGCTCACCGTGGCCCAGGCCGGTGCGGTCGGCTTGACCTCGGCGGCGTGCGCCGAGGTGGCCAGCCGGGTGGCCGGCAGGTCCTGCGCCAGCAGCGCGACCACCTTGGCCGGCTGGGCGACCACGGTCGGCTCCGGGAACGCGCAGGAGACACCGGCCGACACCGAGCCGGCGAACGCCTTGGCCAGCACCGAGGCCTGGTCCTCCCACTGCGCGTACGCCGTCGGCAGCCCGCTGCGCTGCACCGCCTGTGCGGCCTCGGTCACCGGCCGGGTCTGCCAGTCCCGCACCTTGACCAGGTGGTCGTAGAACTTCCCGGCGGCGTACCGCGGGTCCAGGATCTGGCTGGCGGTGCCCCAGCCCTGCGACGGCCGCTGCTGGAACAGGCCGACCGAGTCGCGGTCCCCGTACTCGACGTTGACCAGCTTGGACTCCTGCAGCGCGGTGGCCAGCGCGATCACCGCGGCCTGGGTGGGCAGCTTGCGCCGGACCGCGACCGCGGTGATGGTGGCCGCGTTCGCGGCCTGCTCGGTGCTGACCGAGTAGGGGCTGCCGACCAGATCGCAGCGGGCCTCCTGGGCGGCCGGCAGGTCGAGCCGGTTCAGCAGGAAGTGCACGCCGGTGGCGACCAGCGCGGCGCAGACTCCGATCACCGCCACCACGGCGATGACCCGGCGGACGGTACGGGCGCGCATGGCGTCAGGCGTTGGCATGCAGCGCCGCGTTCAGGCCGGCCCAGTTGCCGGTGCGGGGGACCACCTCGAGGCCGCCGGACAGGCTGTTCCGCCGGAACAGCAGGCCGTCCTGCCCGGACAGGTCGCGGGCCTTGCGCACCTGGCCGTCCGGCAGCCGCAGCTTCGCCCCGGCGGTCACGTAGCAGCCGGCCTCGACCACGCAGTCGTCGCCGAGCGAGATGCCGATGCCGGCGTTGGCGCCGATCAGGCAGCGCCGGCCGACCGAGATCACCTCGGTGCCGCCGCCGGACAGCGTGCCCATGATCGAGGCGCCGCCGCCGATGTCGGAGCCTTCGTCCACGATCACGCCGGCCGAGATCCGGCCCTCCACCATGGAGGCGCCGAGCGTGCCGGCGTTGTAGTTCACGAAACCCTCGTGCAACACGGTGGTGCCGGCGGCCAGGTGCGCGCCGAGCCGGACCCGGTCCGCGTCGGCGATCCGGACGCCGGCGGGCACCACGTAGTCGGTCATCCGCGGGAACCGGTCGACGCCGTACACGGCGACCCGCTGGCCGGCGGCCAGCAGCCGCAGCCTGGTGTGCTCGAAGTCGGTCACGTCGCACGGCCCGGCGCTGGTCCAGACCACGTTCGGCAACACCGCGAAGATGCCCTCCATGGACAGCCCGTGCGGGCGGACCAGCCGGTGCGAGAGCAGGTGCAGCCGCAGGTACGCGTCCGGCACGCTGGCCGGCGGTGCGGCCAGGTCGTCGATCCGTACGCTCACCGGCTCGCGGCGGACCCGGCGGCGCGGGTCCCGATCGGCGGCCGCGGCCAGCGCGGCGACCAGTTCCGGATCCGGTGCGACGCTGCCCAGCCGCGGTTCGGGGAACCAGACGTCCAGCAGGCGGCCGTCATCGGTGACCGTGCCGAGCCCGTGCCCGCACGCCCCGCTGCTGCCTGCCGTGTCCATCAATCCGCCTCCGGAGTTCGGTTGACGCTGCCGGCCCCCCGGAACGCACGGTGCTCATAGGATCTGTCGCCCGCCGGCCCGTCCCGCAAACGTTACCGAGCCAGCGACGGTTACCGTGCACCGGTGACCGATCTCGACCTCACCGCCGACGTGGCCACGCTGACCGCGGCGCTGGTGGACCTGCCGTCCGTGTCCGGCACCGAGGCGGCGCTGGCCGACGCGGTGCAGGCGGCACTGAGCCGACTGGCCGGGCTCGAGGTACTCCGGGACGGTGACGCGGTGCTGGCCCGGACGGCGCTCGGGCGCGGCCGGCGCATCGTCCTCGCCGGCCACCTGGACACCGTCCCGATCGCGGACAACGTGCCGTCGCATGTGGACGGCGACCGGCTGTTCGGCTGTGGCACCTCGGACATGAAGTCGGGCGTCGCGGTGATGCTGCGGCTGGCCGGCACGGTGCCGGCTCCGGCCTACGACGTGACCTGGATCTGCTACGACAACGAGGAGGTCGACTCGGCGCGCAACGGGCTCGGCCGGATCGCCCGGCAGCACCGCGACTGGCTGGCCGGCGACCTGGCGATCCTGCTGGAGCCGACGCTGGGCCGGGTCGAGGCCGGCTGCCAGGGCACGCTGCGCGCGCTCGTCACGGTGCCCGGCAAGCGCGCGCACAGCGCCCGGTCCTGGCTCGGCGTGAACGCGATCCACGCCGCCGCGCCGCTGCTCGCCACCCTCGCCGCGTACCCGGCCGCGGAGGTGCCGATCGACGGCTGCACCTACCGGGAAGGGCTGAACGCGGTCCGGATCGCCGGCGGGGTGGCCGGCAACGTGCTGCCGGACGAGTGCGTGGTCACGGTGAACTTCCGGTACGCCCCGCACCGCACCGAGCAGCAGGCCGCCGACCACGTCCGCGACGTGCTGGCCGGCTACCGGGTGGAGATCGTCGACTCGGCGCCGGGGGCGCTGCCGGGCCTGTCCGCGCCGGCCGCGCAGGAGTTCCTGGCCGCGGTCGGCGGGGCCGCGGTGGCCAAGTTCGGCTGGACCGACGTGGCCCGGTTCGCCGCGCTGGGCATCCCCGCGGTCAACTTCGGCCCCGGCGACCCGAACCTGGCGCACACCCGCGAGGAACACGTCCAGTTCGACCGGATCGCCGCCTGCGAGGACGCCCTGCGCGGCTACCTGGCGGGGCCGGCCGGCTGAGCCGGAATCGACCGACCCGCCGGGCCGTGAAGCTACTGTCAAGGGATGACGAACGCTCCGGACCGAGGTCCCACCGGATCTCGGTCGACCGAATCGCGGCTGCCCGAGCGGCACCGCGGCCCGGTTGTCTTCCGCCGCCAGCAGATCCAGCCCGGCACCACCGACCAGCGCCTGCTGGATAGCCACGGCTCGTCCGACTGGGTGCACACCGACCCCTGGCGGGTGCTGCGCATCCAGTCCGAGTTCGTCGAAGGCTTCGGCCTGCTGGCCGAACTGCCGGCGGCGGTCAGCATCTTCGGCAGCGCCCGCACGCCGCGCGACCATCCCGAGTACGCGGCCGCCCGGGCGCTCGGCGGCGCGCTGGCCCGGGCCGGCTTCGCGGTGATCACCGGCGGCGGCCCCGGCACGATGGAGGCGGCGAACCGGGGCGCGTCCGAGGCCGGCGGGATCAGCGTCGGGCTCGGCATCGAGCTGCCGTTCGAGCAGCGGCTGAACGACTGGGTCGACGTCGGGCTGAACTTCCGGTACTTCTTCGCCCGCAAGACGATGTTCGTCAAGTACGCGCAGGCGTTCGTGATCCTGCCCGGCGGCTTCGGCACCCTGGACGAGATGTGCGAGGCGCTGACCCTGGTGCAGACCGGCAAGGTGACCAGGTTCCCGGTGATCCTGTTCGGCACCGGCTACTGGTCCGGCCTGCTCGACTGGCTGCGCAACACGGTCGAGCCGGCCGGCAAGATCTCCGCGCCCGACCTCGACCTGATCACGCTCACCGACGACGTGGACACCGTGGTCAAGCACATCCAGGACGCCGCCCAGCGCGACGTGCAGCAGACCGGTCCGGCCCCGCAGCTCGGTTCGGCACCGCAAACCGGTGCGGTGCCGGGGGCCGGGGCCGCATACCGTCCCGGCACGTGACCGCGATCTGCGTCTACTGCGCCTCGTCCACCAAGATCGACCCCGGCTACCTGGATCTCGCCACCGAGGTCGGCACCGAGCTGGCCGGCCGCGGCTACACGCTGGTCACCGGCGGCGGCAGCCTCTCGATGATGGGCGCGGTCACCCGGGCGGCCCGGTCCGGCGGGGCGCACACCGTCGGGGTGATCCCGCGGCACCTGATGACCGTGGAGATCGCCGACCTCGACTCGGACGAACTGGTCGTGGTCGACACGATGCGGCTGCGCAAGGCCGAGATGGACGAGCGCGCCGACGCGTTCCTCACGCTCCCGGGCGGGATCGGCACGCTGGAGGAGTTCTTCGAGGTCTGGACCGCCGGCAGCCTCGGCATGCACGCCAAGCCGGTCGTGGTGCTCGACCCGGACGGCTTCTACGACCCGCTCTGGCAGTGGCTGGACCACCTCACCCGGACCGGTTTCGTCCGGCCGGCCGCGCTCGACGCACTCTGCCGGGTCACCACCGTGGACGCCGCGTTCGCCGCTCTCGTCCCGGCCGCCGGACCCTGAGCCGGCCCCTGCCAGGTCCGGGCGGGCACGTGCGCTGCCGCGGCCGGGCCGCCGACAAGCCGGCGGCCCGGGCCTGAGCCCGGGCCGCCGTAGTCCCCCACCAGCGGGGTCGGTCAGGTCCGTACGACCAGGTTCGTCGCGGTGGACGTGCTGCCGCTGCGGGTGGCGACCACCCAGCCCTCGTTACCGGTCTTCACCCCGGTGATCGCGGCGCTGCTGCCGCCGACCCGGACCTTGGTGTCGCCGTTCACCGCGTAGGTACCGGTGAAGCCGTCCTCGCTCTTCAACGTGATCGACGTGCTGGAGACCGCGGTCACCTGGCCGTGCTGGACGACCCTGGTGACAATCTTGCCGTCCTTGTCCTTGACGGTGAACTCACCGTGCAGCGCGGTGCCGCCCAGGCCGAGGCCGTGGCCGAGCCCGCCGGCGCGACCGCCACCGAGCCGCGGCCGGTCCGGGCGGTTGGGCCGGTCGGCCTTGCCGCCGCCCTGGCCGGGCGTCTCCGGCGAGGCAGAGGCGGTCGGGGTGGCGCTGGGCGCGGCGGCGGCCAATGGCGTGCCGCCGGCGAAGGCGATGCCGACACCGGTGACGGCGCCTACCGCAAGCACCCCGGCGGCTGACCAGCCCGCCACCAGCAGTGCGGTACGACGTGGAATCTTCATGCCCACCATCCTGCGCCGGCCGGTGTCGGTTCCCGGTGACCTGAACGTTCGGGGCTTGTAAGGGTGCTGTGGCCCGCTGGCCCGGCTCGTCACCCCGCTCGGCCGCCCGGCACCGCCGGTGGTCGTTTTGGGTACTGCTGGTGGCCGTTTGGCCGCCGCCGCGCCAGGCGTGACACGATCGGGACCGTGGCCACGTTCCTGACCTACCTGCTCGGTCTGCTCGTGGTGGGCGGAGGGCTGTTCCTGCTCGCCTCGTTCGCCTTCGGCCGGGGGGAAGAGCTCGCCCCGATGCCGCCGGACGGCACCCCGGTCGAGCTGCCGGACGGCCGGTTCGGCAGCGAGGCGATCCGCGCGCTGCGGATCTCGGTGGTGCTGCGCGGCTACCGGATGGACGAGGTCGACTGGATCCTCGACATGCTCGCCAAGCAACTGGACGAGCGCGACGCCGAGATAACCCGGCTCCGCGCCGGCGCCCCGGCCGACGAGTTGCCGCTGCTGTCCGGCTTCGCCGCCGACGAACTGCCGCTGCTGTCCGGTCGCGCCGCCCCTGAGCCGGCCGACTCGGCTGAGCCGGCCGACCGGGTGGAGTCGGGCGGTCTGGCTGAGCCGGCCGACCGGGTCGAGTCGAGCCGCCGGGCTGAGCCGGCCGGCCTAGCCGAGCCGGTTGACCTGGCCGGGTCGGTGGTGCCGCCGGCTGGGCCGGACGGTCGGGATGGCTGACCGGCCGCCGGTCGAGCTGCGGGTCGCGGTGCCGGTGGCCGCGCCGGTCGGGCAGACCTGGGCCGCGCTCACCGACTGGCGCCGGCAGGGCGAGTGGATGCTCGGCACCCGGGTACAGCCGGTCGGCGGCGATGGCACCGGCGTCGGCGGCCGGCTGCACGCGGTCACCGGGTTCGGCCGGCTCGGCGTGGTGGACGACATGGTGATCACCGACTGGGAGCCGCCGGCGGTCTGCCGGGTCCGGCATGTCGGCCGGCTGATCCGCGGTACCGGCGCGTTCGAGGTCGCCGCCCGCCCGGGAGGTTCGACGCTGATCTGGTCGGAGTGGCTGGATCTGCCGCTCGGCGCGGCCGGCCAACTCGGCTGGAAACTCGTCCGGCCCGGCTTCCGCTGGGGCCTGGACCGCTCCCTGCGCCGCTTCGCCAGCTGGGCCGAGCACTACCAGCCGGCTGGTCCGACCCGATGACCGCCACCCTGCCGGACACGATCATCGGCGCGGACGGGCGGGCCCGGTGCCGCTGGGGTTCCTCGAAGGACTACGTCGCGTACCACGACGACGAGTGGGGTCGCGCGGTCCGCAGCGACAACGCGCTGTACGAGAAGATCACCCTGGAGGCGTTCCAGTCCGGGCTGTCCTGGCTGACGATCCTGCGCAAGCGCGAGTCGTTCCGGGCCGCGTTCGCCGGCTTCGACCCGGCGAAGGTGGCCGGGTTCGGCCCGGACGACGTGGCCCGGCTGCTCGCCGACGCCGGCATCGTCCGGAACCGGGCCAAGATCGACGCCGCGATCGCGAACGCGCGGGCCGTGCTGGAGCTGCCGATGCCGCTGTCCGAGCTGCTCTGGTCGTTCGCGCCGGCGCCGGGCAGCCGGCCCCGCCCGGCCAGCATGGCCGACCTCCCGGCGACCAGCCCGGAGTCGACCGCCATGGCCAAGGACCTGCGCAAGCGCGGCTTCCGGTTCGTCGGCCCGACCACCGCGTACGCACTGATGCAGTCCACCGGCATGGTGGACGACCACCTCACCGGCTGCTGGCGCGCAACCCCCTGACGCCCCGACCCGGCCGTCCCGTTCGGCCAGCCCTGACCCGGCCGTCCCGCCCGGGCCGTCCCGTTCGGGCTGGTCCCGTCCTGGCGGGTGCGGTCCGGCTGGGGTCGGTCAGTGGCCGGTGAAGGTGGGGCGCTGGCGGTTGACGAAGGCCTCGGTCGCGTTGCGGTGGTCCTCGGTGCGGCCCATCGCCGTCTGCAGGTCGGCCTCCTTCTCCAGCGCGTTCGGCAGCGTGCTGGTCGAGGCGTAGCGGAGCTGTTCCTTGATCGCCGCGTACGCCGCGGTCGGACCGGCGGCCAGCTTGGCGGCCAGTTCGGTCGCCGTCGTCAGCAGCAGTTCATCCGGCACGACGGCGTTGACCAGGCCCATCTCCAGCGCGTGCGCGGCGGTGACCTTGTCGGCCAGCAGCGCCATCGCGGTGGCCCGGGCGTGCCCGATCAGCCGGGGCAGCGTCCAGGAGGCGCCGGAGTCCAGGGCGAGTCCGATGTTGGCGAAGGCGAGCAGGAAGCTGGCGCTCTCGGCGGCGATCCGGAAGTCGGCGGCGAAGGCCAGCGAGGCCCCGGCGCCCGCGGCGATCCCGTTCACGGCCGCGATCACCGGCTTCGGCAGCTCGGCCAGGCCCAGGACAATCGGGTTGTAATGCTCCCGGACGGTGCTCAACGTAGCGTTATCCCCGCTCGCCAGCTGGGCGGCGTGCTCGCGGAGGTCCTGCCCGGCGCAGAAGGCGCGGCCGGCGCCGGTCAACAACACCGCCCGCACGCCCGGATCGGCGGCGACCGCCGATATCGCCGATCGCAACGCTTCCTTGCTTTCCACCGTCAGCGAATTCAACGCGTCCGGCCGGTTTAGCGTTATCGTGGCGACTGCGTCGCTCACAGTAAGTAGCACGGTGTCGGACACGGGTCCTCCTGGGGTCGGCGCCGACGCGCAGGGGCGAGACGGGGTCTGGACCACCCTAGGCGCCCAGGGTTTCCCCAAGCGTGGACCATGCGGGACAATGATCGGAGACAACAGTTGTCCGTGCGCTGATCGCGTGCGGTGCGACATCCCGCTGGTCAGAACGGCGCGGGACCCCACGGGGCTCGCTTGAGGAGGCACGCATGGCGGCCATGAAGCCGCGAACGGGCGACGGTCCGCTTGAGGTGACCAAAGAGGGGCGTGGCATCGTCATGCGCGTTCCACTTGAGGGCGGCGGGCGGCTCGTCGTGGAGATGTCAGCCGACGAGGCCACTGCCCTCGGTGACGCGCTGAAGTCCGCCGCGGGCTGACGGGAGTCCTGAGATTCTCCGGCCCCGGCCGCCGGCTTTCCGCCGCGCGGCCGGGGCCGCGCCCTTTCTCATGGGCCCGTCTGGAGGTCGTCTCTGGTGACCGCGCTCGATATCCGACTCGTTTCGACCGCTGATCGCGGCACCGCCGCGCTGGCCGTCGCGGTCCGTCCGGCCCCGGCCGCCAGCGGTGCCGACCCGGCCGGATCGACGCCGACCGCCGACCGGCCGCCGGCCGGCCAGACCGATCGGCCGCCGGCCGGCCGGGTCGACCGGCCGGCGGCGGACCGGGCGGGGCTGCCGACTGCCGTGCTGGCCGGGCTGCCGG
This sequence comes from uncultured Actinomycetota bacterium, assembly GCA_963714145.1. Taxonomy (GTDB): domain Bacteria; phylum Actinomycetota; class Actinomycetes; order Mycobacteriales; family CADCTP01; genus JBBWZH01. Next base: position 9,688,996 of record OY970235.1, read on the forward strand.
CCGGCGATCTGACCGCGGCGGAGCTGGCCGGCCTGATCGCGGACAACCACATCGACGGCAGCGCCGGCCGGGTCGACACGCTGCCCCGGCCGGGCCGCCAGCCGCGCACGGTCTACCTGGTCGGCGTCGGCGCGGGTCGGCCGGCAGACCTGCGCCGGGCCGGCGCCGCGCTGGCCCGCGCGGCCGGCCGGCAGCGCCGGGTGCTGACCGGGCTGGCCGCCGGAGCCGACCCGGCCGGGCTGCGCGCGATCGTCGAGGGCCTCGGGCTCGCCACCTACCGGTACTCGCTGGCCAGCACACCGAGGCCGGACGGGCTGCGCCGGGTCGACCTGCTCGGCACCTGCCCGGCCGGCACCGGGTCGGACCCCGCCGCCGCGGACGCGCTGGCCCGCGGCCTGGCCACGGTCCGCGCCGTGCACCTGGCCCGCGACCTGGCGAACACGCCGCCGGCCGAGAAGTCGCCGGCCTGGCTGGGCGCCGAGGCGGAGCGGGCGCTGCGGCCGCACGGGGTCCGGGTGCTGGTGCGGGACGAGACCTGGCTCGGCGTGCACGGCTTCGGCGGGCTGCTCGCCGTCGGCGGCGGCTCGGTCCGGCCGCCGCGGCTGATCGAGGCGCGGTACCGCCCGCGCGCCGCCACCGGCCCGCACGTGGTGCTGGTCGGCAAGGGCATCACGTTCGACACCGGCGGCCTGTCGATCAAGCCGGCCGACGCGATGCCGTCGATGAAGACCGACATGGCCGGCGGCGCGGTGGTGCTGGCGGCCGTGCTGGCCGCCGCCGAGCTGCGGCTGCCGATCAAGATCACCGCGTTGGTGCCGACCGCGGAGAACCACGTCTCGGGCTCGGCGTACCGGCCGGCGGACGTGATCCGGCACTACGGCGGGCGCACCAGCGAGGTGCTGAACACCGACGCCGAGGGCCGCATCGTGCTGGCCGACGCGCTGGCCTACGCGGTCGCCCGGCTCGCCCCGGACGTGCTGGTCGACGTGGCCACGCTGACCGGCGCGATGAAGGTGTCGCTGGGCACCCGCACCGCCGGGCTGTTCGCCAGCGACGAGACGCTGGCCGCCGAACTGCTCGCGGCGGCGGCCGAGGCAGGCGAGCCGGCCTGGCGGATGCCGCTCTCGGACGAGTACGAGCCGCTGCTGCACTCCGAGGTGGCCGACGCGGTGAACGCGCCCGGCCGTGGCCCCGGCGCGATCACCGCCGCACTGTTCCTGCGTCCGTTCACCGGCGGCCTGCCCTGGGCGCACCTGGACGTGGCCGGCCCGGCCCGGGCCGGCAGCGACGACGGCGAGACCAGCCGCGGCGGCACCGGCTACGGCGTCCGCACCCTGCTGCGCTGGCTCGAAGCCCGCGTGGCCAGCGGACAGTGAGCGGAGCGGAGCGCAGCGGCGTCTGGACTGAGGCAACGCGCCGACGAAGTCGTTGCGCGGTGCCGAGGGAAGACGTCGCGTTTGGCGCTCCGCGAAGCGAACGGCTAGCACAGTGAGCGGAGCGGAGCGCAGCGGCGTCTGGACTGAGGCAACGCGCCGACGGAGTCGTTGCGCGGGGCCGAGGGAAGACGCCGCGTCTGGCGCGGAGCGAAGCGAACGGCAAGCACAGTGCGGGGTGGGCGAGCCGGCGCCCTGGGTGTTGCCGCTGGTGGTGCGGATCGAGAAGGCCGCCCCGCCGGACCGGACGGACGCGCTCGAGGCGGCCGCCCGGGCGGTGCTGGCGATGCTCACCGACCCGCGCGGCAACCCGGGCGGCCCGTGGGCCGGGCCGTTGCGGGCCTGGCAGGACGGCCGGATCCGGAAGGTGGTCCGGCGGGCCCGCGGCGCCGGCTGGCGCCGGGCCGAGGCGCTGGACGGACTCCCGCTGGCGCACCGGACCGCGCGGCTGCGGGCGTACCCGCCGGTCCCGGTCGACGACTGGCCACCGGACCTGGCCAAACTGCAGGTCGGCGGCACCGAGCTGACCGACCCCGAACCGCCGCCGGCAGCGCCGCCCGGTACCCCGGTGCTCTGGCTGGCCCCGGGCCTGGAGATGACCGCCGGCAAGGCGATGGCCCAGGTCGGGCACGCGGCGCAGCTGGGCTGGTGGGCCACCCCGGCGGCGGCCCGGGCCGCCTGGGCCGGCAGCGACTTCGCGGTGGCCGTCCGCACGGCCGAGCCGTCCCGTTGGGCCGATCTGCTCGCCGCCGGTGCGCCCGCCGTCCGGGACGCCGGCTTCACCGAGATCGCCCCGGGCTCCTGCACCGCGGTCGCCGACCTGCCCTGGCTCGGCTAGCCCTTCGCCGCCCACGCCCGCACCCCCACCCGAGGGCCGGGACTGCCACCGGCAGGATTCAGAGCAGCGACGCGTACACGTCGAGTGTCCGGCGCGCCACCGTGTCCCAGCCGAACTCGTGCACGGCCCGGTCCCGACCGGCCCGGCCCATCTTGGCGGCCCGCCCGGGGTCGGCCAGCACGACCGTGACCGCGGCCGCGAGCCCGGCCTCGAATGCGTCCGGCGCGCCGGCCGAGTACGGCACGAGCAGCCCGGTCTCGCCGTCCGCGACGACCTCCGGGATGCCGCCGACCGCGCTGGCGACGACGGCGGTCTCGCAGGCCATCGCCTCCAGGTTCACGATGCCGAGCGGCTCGTACACCGACGGGCAGACGAACACCGCGGCCGCGGTGAGCAACTGGACCAGCTCCGGCCGGGCCAGCATCTCCGGGATCCACACCACCGACCGCCCGGGCCGCAGCCGGTCGACCGCGGCGGAGACCTCGGCGCCGATCTCCGGCGTGTCCGGCGAGCTGGCGCACAGCACCAGTTGCGCGTCGGCCGGGAACTCCAGCGCCGCGCGCAGCAGGTGGGCGAGCCCTTTCTGCCGGGTGATCCGCCCGACGAAGAGCACGTACGGCCGCGCCGGGTCGATGCCGTACCGGGTCAGCACGTCGGTGTCGTGATCCGGGGCGTACAGCGCGGTGTCGATGCCGTTGTGGATGACGTGTACCCGGGCCGGGTCCACGAACGGGTAGACCGAGAGCACGTCCCGGGCCATCCCCTCGCTGACCGCGATCACCGCGTCGGCCGACTCGTACGCGGCCCGCTCGACCCAGGACGAGATCCGGTAGCCGCCGCCGAGCTGCTCGATCTTCCACGGGCGCTGCGGCTCCAGCGAGTGCGCGGTCAGCACGTGTGGCGCGCCGTGCAGCAGGCTGCCCACCACGCCGGCAAAGTTGGCGTACCAGGTGTGCGAGTGCACCACGTCGCAGCCGGCCAGCGTGTCGGCGATGGACAGGTCCGTGGACAGCGTCTGCAGCGCCGGGTTGGCGTTCGCGAGCGACACCGCCGGCGCGTGCGCGACGGCCCCGTCCCGCGGCGCGCCGAAGCAGTGCACGTCCACTTGAGCCAGCCGCCGCAACTCGCGGACCAGAAAATCGACGTGAACGCCGGCCCCGCCGTAGATGTCGGGCGGGAACTCCCGGGTGAGAACCGCGACATGCATCGGTACAGAGCTTAGAACGACGGGTAATGTCGCAACATGCGTGCGCAGCCCCGCGTGCTCGGGATCGTGCTCGCCGGTGGTGAGGGCAAGCGGCTCTGGCCGCTCACCGCCGACCGTGCCAAGCCCGCGGTCCCGTTCGGCGGCAACTACCGGCTTGTCGACTTCGTACTGTCCAATTTGGTCAATGGTGGGTATCTGCGCATCTGCGTGCTGACCCAGTACAAGTCCCATTCGCTCGACCGGCATGTCACCACTACGTGGCGGATGTCTACTCTGCTGGGCAACTACGTCACGCCGGTGCCGGCGCAGCAGCGGCTCGGCCCGCGCTGGTTCACCGGCAGCGCCGACGCCATCTACCAGAGCCTGAACCTGGTCTACGACGACCAGCCCGACCACATCGTGGTGTTCGGCGCCGACCACGTGTACCGGATGGACCCGCGGCAGATGGTCGAGCAGCACATCGACTCCGGCGCCGGCGTCACGGTCGCCGGGATCCGGGTGCCGCGGGCGGAGGCGTCCGAGTTCGGCATCATCGACGCGGACGAGAAGGGCAAGATCCGGCGTTTCCTGGAGAAACCAGTGGAGCCGCCCAGTCTGCCGGACAGCCCGGACGAGTCGTACGCCTCGATGGGCAACTACGTCTTCAGCACCGACACGCTGCTGGAGGCGCTGCGGGTGGACGCGGGCGACGAGGGCTCGATGCACGACATGGGCGGCAACATCATCCCGATGCTGGTGGACGGCGGCGCCGCGCAGGTCTACGACTTCGACGACAACGAGGTGCCAGGCGCCAGCGACCGGGACCGCGGCTACTGGCGGGATGTCGGCGCGATCGACCCGTTCCACGACGCGCACATGGACCTGGTCGCGGTGCACCCGATCTTCAACCTGTACAACCGGCAGTGGCCGATCTTCACGTCGCCGCCGCAACTGCCGCCGGCGAAGTTCGTCGAGGGTGGCCTGGCGCAGGAGTCGATCGTGTCCGGCGGCGTGATCGTGGCCGGCGCCACGGTGCGCCAGTCGGTGCTCTCCCCCGGGGTGACCGTGCTGGCCGGCGCCTATGTCGAGGGCAGCGTGCTGATGCATGGCGTGCAGATCGGCCGCGGCGCGGTGGTCCGGCGGGCCATCCTGGACAAGAACGTGGTGGTTCCGGACGGCGCGCACATCGGCGTCGAGCCCGAGCTCGACCGGCAGCGCTACCACGTCAGCGACAGCGGCATCGTCGTCCTGGGCAAGGGCCAGCACGCCATGCCGTGACGGTTGGATGTCGTTCGTGACACCGGATTTGACCACACGTCACGATGCGGTCAACGGACTGTCGTCCGGCGGCCACATGGCCTACGGTCTTCCCATCCCGGGCCGGGTGGGCCTCGCGGGAGGTGGCGCGTGCGCCTCCGGGCCGGGGCGTCGGGTTCTGTACCAGCATGTCAGGAGGCGCTCCGTGAGGGTCCGTCGTACGTTCGCCGCGCCGGTCGTGCTCGCCGCCGCGGCGCTACTCGTCGCCGGCTGCGGAGGCAAGACCACCGACTCCGGCGGTAACAAGCAGGCTCAGGTGACGGTCACCCAGGCCGCCGACATCGCCGCACTGGTGCCCGACGCGATCAAGAGCAAGGGCACGATCACGATCGCCACCGACGCCAGTTACGCGCCGAACGAGTTCTCCACCGACGGCGGCAAGACCTTCCAGGGCATGGACATCGACCTCGGCAACGCCATCGGCAAGGTGCTCAACCTGCAGGTCAAGTTCGTCAACACCCCGTTCGACGGGATCCTGGCCGGCCTGGCCGCCAACAAGTACGAGCTGGGCATGTCCTCGTTCACCGACAACGCCGAGCGGGAGAAGACGGTCGACTTCGTCACCTACTTCAAGGCCGGCACGTCGATCGCGGTGCAGAAGGGCAACCCGCTCGGCATCAAGTCGCAGGAAGACCTGTGCGGCAAGAAGGTGGCCGCCGAGCGCGGCACCATCCAGCTCGACTCGCTGACCAAGGACGCCCTCGAAGACGGCACCGCCACCCTGCGCGGCACCTGCAAGACGAGCGGCAAGCCGGTGCCGGTCGCGGTCCCGCTGCCGGACCAGAACGCGGTGAACAACGCGCTGATCGCCAAGCGGGCCGACGCCTTCACCGCCGACTCGCCGGTGGTCGACTACCAGGTGAAGATCACCAACGGCGGCATCGAGCAGGGCGGCACCGCGGCCGACGTGGCACCGTACGGCATCGCGATCGCCAAGACCTCCGGCGCCTTCAAGGACGCGGTGCAGAAGGCCGTGCAGAAGCTGATGGACGATGGCAGCTACACCAAGATCATGCAGACCTGGGGGCTGACCGACGGCGCGATCACCGAGTCGAAGATCAACGGCGCGGGCGGCTGATCCGGACCCTGACCTGACCGGCGGCGAGCGTCTGGAGGCGCCGATGACCGAGCCCGCGACGTCCGCCGCCGCGGCCGGAGCAGCGGCGGCGGAGCCACCGGCCGAGGAGCTGCGGGTCATCCCGGTCCGCCACCCGGGGCGCTGGGTCGCGGTGGCGGTGCTGGCGGTGCTGGCCGCGATGCTGGTCAACTCGCTGGTCCGCAACCCGCGCTGGGAGTGGGACTACGTCCGCGGGTACTTCACGTACGAGGCGATCCTGCGCGGCATCGTGGTCACGCTGGAGCTGACCGTGCTCGCGATGGCGATCGGGCTGGTGCTCGGCATCGTCCTCGCGGTGATGCGGTTGTCGCCCAACCCGATCGTGGCCGGCGCCTCCTGGGGCTACACCTGGTTCTTCCGGGGCACCCCGGTGCTGGTCCAGTTGATCTTCTGGGGCTACATCTCGGCGCTCTACCCGCGGATCGGCATCGGCGTCCCGTTCGGTCCCAACGTGTCCGCCGAGTCCAACGCGCTGATCTCCACGTTCACCGCGGCGGTGCTGGGGTTGGGGCTGAACGAGGCCGCGTACATGGCCGAGATCGTCCGCGCCGGGCTGTTGTCGGTGGACCACGGGCAGACCGAGGCCGCGCAGGCGCTGGGTATGCGGCAGTTGCAGACGCTGCGCCGGATCGTGCTGCCGCAGGCGATGCGGGTGATCATCCCACCGACCGGCAACGAGACGATCTCGATGCTGAAGACCACCTCGCTGGTAACCGTGCTCGCGCTGGGCGACCTGCTCGGCGCCGCGTCGCTGATCTACGGCTCCAACTTCAAGTACATCCCGCTGCTCGCGGTCGCCTCGATCTGGTACCTGATCATGACGTCGCTCCTGTCGATCGGGCAGTACTACATCGAGCGGCGGTACTCCCGTGGCTCCAGCCGGGTGCAGCCGCCGACCGCCCTGCAACGGGTCCGCGCAAGGTTGGTCGGACTGCGCGGCGCGACCGAGGGGCAGGGGTCATGACCGCCGCGGCACCGGCCGGCGACGTGGTCCCGATGGTGCGGGCCGAGGCGGTCTGCAAGCAGTTCGGGCCGCTGGAGGTGCTCAAGGGCATCGACCTGGAGGTCACCCGCAGCGAGGTGATGTGCATCCTCGGCCCGTCCGGCTCCGGCAAGTCGACGTTCCTGCGCTGCATCAACCACCTGGAGAAGATCGACGGCGGCCGGCTCTCGGTGGACGGCGAGTACGTCGGCTACCGCCGGGTCGGCGACAAGCTGTACGAGCTGCGCGAGTCCGAGGTGGCGCACAAGCGGTCCGAGATCGGCATGGTGTTCCAGCGGTTCAACCTGTTCCCGCACATGACCGCGCTGGGCAACGTGGTCGAGGCGCCGCAGCGGGTGAAGGGCGAGCCGAAGGCCGAGGTCACCGAGCGGGCGCACCAGCTGCTGGCCCGGGTCGGCCTGGCCGACAAGGCCGCCGCCTACCCCAGCCAGCTGTCGGGCGGCCAGCAGCAGCGGGTGGCGATCGCCCGGGCGCTGGCGATGCGACCCAAGCTGATGCTGTTCGACGAGCCCACCTCGGCGCTCGACCCGGAGCTGGTCGGCGAGGTGCTGGACGTCATGCGTGGCCTCGCCGAGGACGGCATGACCATGGTCGTCGTCACCCACGAGATCGGCTTCGCCCGCGAGGTGGGCGACTCGCTGGTATTCATGGACGGCGGCGTCGTGGTCGAATCCGGCAGCCCGCTGCAGGTCCTCACCAGCCCCCAGCACGAACGCACCAAGGCGTTCCTCTCCAAGGTCCTCTGACCCTGCGTCCCCAAGTCCCGGAGCCCGGACGTTCCCGGGGCCGGACTTCCCGGACGTTTCCGGGCCAGGCTTCCCGGACGTTTCCGGGCCAGGCTTCCGGGCGTTTCCGGGCCAGGCCTTCCGGAGGGCCGTTCCGGAGCCGGCTTCCGGCGTTCCAGAGCCGGGCTTTCCGGAGGGCGTTCCGGAGCCGGATGGGCGGGCTCAGGCGCGGTCGGAACTGCCCACTCGCGGCACTGTCAGGGGCGGTAGACGGCGGCGAGCAGGCCGTCGCCGACCGGGAGCAGCGCCGAGACCAGCCGCTCGTCATCCCGGACGGCCCGGCCGAGGTCGCGCACCGAGACCGTCTCCGGGTCCCGGGCGGACGGGTCAGGCACCCGGTCGTGCCAGAGCGCGTTGTCGAACGCGACCACTCCGCCGGGCCGCAGCAGCCGCAGCGCCTCGGTCAGGTAGTCGGCGTACTCGGTCTTCACCGCGTCACAGAAGACCAGGTCGTAGCCCCGATCGGTGAGTCGGGGGAGGACCTCGAGGGCCGGCCCGTTGATCAGCCGGGCCCGGCCGCCGGGGATGCCGCCGTCCGCGAACGTCTGCCGGGCGGCCCGCTGGTGCTCCGGCTCGATGTCGACGGTGGTCAACACGCCATCCGGACGCATGCCCCGCAGCAGCCACAATCCGGACACCCCGGTGCCGGTGCCGATCTCCACCACCGATCGGGCCCCGACCGCGGTGGCCAGGAACCGCAACGCGGCCCCGCCGGCCGGGCCGATCGGCACGCAGCCCAGCTCAGCCGCCTTGGCCCGAGCGGCGACAAGCGGCGGGTCCTCGGCCATCCAGGCCTCGACATACTCCCGGATCGCGGCCGGACCGGCCATGCGTACCTCCCAGGTGATCCCGGACACGATAGCTGGCGTGTATCTACCGGGAACGCCCACGCGCCGCCGCGCGTTCACGCAAAACGAACACGTCGCATGCTGTTGTGGGAAGGATGCCGGGGCCATGAGGGTGTCGGTCGGGCTTGAGCCGGGGGGAGCCGTGGTCGACGGCGCTACTCCGATGTGGGTGCCGCCCACGTGGGACGAGGTCGTGCGCGAGCACTCGCCCCGCGTGTACCGCCTTGCCTACCGCCTCGCAGGCAACCAGCAGGACGCGGAAGATCTCACCCAGGAGACGTTCGTCCGGGTGTTCCGCTCGCTGGCCGATTACACCCCGGGCACGTTCGAGGGCTGGCTGCACCGGATCACCACGAACCTCTTCCTCGACATGGTGCGCCGCCGGCAGCGGATCCGGTTCGACGCGCTGCCGGAGGACACCGAGCGGCTGCCCGGCCGGGAACGCAGCCCCGAGCAGGTCTACGCCGACACCCACCTGGCCCCGGACGTGCAGCTGGCGCTGGACGCGCTGCCGCCCGACTTCCGCGCCGCCGTCGTACTCTGCGACATCGAAGGCCTCTCGTACGAGGAGATCGCGGCCACCTTGAGCATCAAGCTCGGCACTGTGCGATCCCGGATCCACCGCGGCCGGCTGCTGCTGCGCGAGGCGCTCAGCCACCGCGCGCCACGCCGGCCGGTGGAGAGCGCAGCCGACGGCACCGGCTCCTTCCCCGCGGCGGAGGGAGCGTCGTGACCTTCCCGGACGGACACCTCGCTGACGAGGCGATCGCCGCGTTCGTGGACGACGGGCTCTCAGCCTCTGCCCGGCAGCGCGCCGACCGGCACGTGAAGTGCTGCCTGGAGTGCCGCGCCGTGGTCGCGGCGCAGCGCGAGGCCCAGGTGCTGCTCGCCGCCGCGCCTGACCCGGAACTCCCGCCCGGCCTGCTGGCCCGGCTGCGTGACATCCCGATGACCGCCGACCTCGGCGGCTCCGACTTCGTGCTGGTGGCCGACGAGCAGGGGCTGGCCTGGGCGTCCGTGCCGCCGCCCGCCGCTGACCCGCGGCTGACCGTCGCCACCGAGGCGGCTCCGGCGCCGACCCCGGCGCTGGTGAGCGCGGGCACCGGCTCGCCGGGCGACGCCGCGCCGGCTGCCGCCCGCCGACCTGGCCGGGGTACGGCCGGCCCGGGGCGGGCCCGGCCCCGCTCCTATCCGTCCGTCCGGTCCTCCCGGCCGCCCCGCCGCGGCCGCCGCCGGCTGGCCGGCGCCCTGGCCGGCCTTGCCTTCGGCGTGATCGCTTCGGCCGCCTCGACCGCCGCGCCCAACAGCGCCGCCCCGGTCGGCCAGCTCAACACCACCGGCGGCACCATCCCGGTGGTCAACCGCAGCGGCAATTCCGGCCCGCTGGAGTTGAACACGCTGCGGGTCGGCCCGGAGCGCCAGCAGTCCGACCTCCTCCCCGCCAGCCGCCGCGGCCGCTGACCCGTCACCTCCGGCGGCACCTCGTCCCGTCCCGGGCCGCTGATCTCGACCTGGTCGGTGCCGGTCGGCTGACCGGCCGCACCCCGGCCGGGGTCGGCCACAGGCCTACCGAACCTGACCGGTCGTACGGTCGGGTCGTCGCGGGCGCTGGCGACCTGCCGATCTCAACTGGTCGGTGCCGGTCGCCTGGCCAGCCCCACCCCGGGGCGGGTCGGCCACGGGCCCTACCGGACCTGACCGGTCGTACGGTCGGGTCGTCCGGGGCCGCTGGCGGCCTGCCGATCTCAACTGGTCGGTGCCGGTCGGCTGGCCGGCCGCACCCCGGGCCGGGTCGGGCGCACGCCCTACGGGAACTTGACAGGTCATCCGGCAGGCTGTGGCCGTACCGACGGAAGGGCGTGGGATGACCGACCAGGGCGTGCGTGGCAACGCGCCGTCGCCGGATCCGACCCGGGCCGGCAGCCCGGAGTTGGACGCGGCGTTCGGTCGACCGCCCGGCGTGGCGGAGTCGTTCGCGCCCGCGCCGCTGCCGCCGCCGCGCCGGGCCAACCTGGCGCCGCAGCTGCCGAGCACGGCGCAGCGCCGCATGTTCGGCCGGCCGGACGGGCAGCAGGAGTCGTTCGACCCGCCGCCCGGTTCCCGTCCCGACCCCCGGCCCACCCCGGAGTCGCCGTGGTGGAAGCCGGACGCGGCCCGCGACCCGTGGCGTGACGCCGGGTCGCTGGCCCGGCTGGGTGCCCCGCCGGATCTGGACGGGCAGCGCCCGGCCGAGGCCGAGCCGCTGCCGGACCTGCTCGAGTCCGACCGCGGCCGGCGCCGCTGGCGGCTGCGCCAGCTCTCGGTCACCGCCGCGATCGTGCTGCTGATCGGCGCGCTGCTGGCCGGCATCGGCGGTGGCGTGACCGGCTACCTGATCTCGTCCCGGGTGAAGTCGGCGCTGCTCGACCCGGATGCCACGCTCACCTCGGTGAGCCCGCCGGTGAACCGGCCGCCCGGTTCGATCGCGGACATCGCCAAGCGGGTGCTGCCGGCGGTCGTCTCGATCGAGGTGCGGTCCTCGTCTGGCGCCGGCACCGGCTCCGGGGTGGTGATCGCCGCCGACGGCTACATCCTGACCAACAACCACGTGGTCTCGACCGCCGCCACGAACAGCGGCACGATGCGCGCACTGTTCCAGGACCAGACCGCCGCGCCGGCCCGCATCGTCGGCCGTGACCCGAAGTCCGACCTGGCCGTGGTCAAGGTGGACAAGAAGGGCCTGACCGTCGCCACCCTCGGCGATTCGTCCTCGATGGCCGTCGGCGACCCGGTGATCGCGATCGGCTCGCCGCTCGGCCTGGCCGGCACGGTGACGTCCGGCATCGTGAGCGCGCTGAACCGCCCAGTCCGGTTGGACGGCCAGGGCAGCGACACGAACGCCGTGATCAACGCAATCCAGACCGACGCCGCGATCAACCCCGGTAACTCCGGCGGCGCACTGGTCGACGGCGCCGGCGCGGTCGTCGGGATCAACTCGGCGATCGCGACGCTGAGCAGCGGCGGCCGCGCCTCCGAGGGCGGCAGCATCGGCGTCGGGTTCGCGATCCCGATCAACGAGGCCCGCGACATCGCCCAGCAGCTGATCCGGACCGGCTCGGTCAAGCACGCCACCCTCGGCCTGACCGCCAAGTCGGTGACCGACGGCTCCCGGGACGGTGCGCTGATCGAGTCGATCAGCCCAGGTGGCGCCGCCGCCAAGGCCGGCCTGCAGGAAGGCGACGTGATCACCAAGGTGGACAAGGTGGCCATCACCGGCTACGACCACCTGATCGTCACCATCCGCTCCCACCACGTGGGCGACAAGATCGCGCTCAGCTACGTCCGCGGCGGCTCCACCCGCAACACCAGCGCCACCCTCCAGTCAGACTGACCCGGGTCCGGCCCGATCCTGGGTTGGGGTGGGCGTCCGGGCTGGTTCATCAGGTCGTACGCCTGCGGACTGCCATATGTCGCGATCCATGGCTAGTCTGGGGATGTGTTCGGCAGCCTGGGTTGGCTTGAGATCGCGATGCTTGTCGTCGTGGCGTTGCTGGTGTTCGGCCCCGACAAGCTCCCGTCGGTCGCTCGTGACGCGGCCAGAGTGCTGCGCCAGTTGCGTGGCATGGCGCAGGGCGCGCGGACCCAGTTGAAGTCGGAGCTCGGTCCCGAGTTCGCCGACTTCGATCTGGACTCGCTGAACCCGCGCGCGTTCGTCCGCAAGCACCTGCTCGAGGGCGACGAGGACGACGACCCGCTCGGCCTGCGCGCGGACGACCCGGTCCGCCCGGCCACGAGCGACCGTCCGGCGACACCCACGGCGGCCCCGGCCACGGCCAAGGACACCCAGCCGGTCCCGTTCGATCCCGACGCCACCTAGGCCCGGCTGACCCAAGCCTCAGCTGGCAGCTCCCAAGCTGGCAGCTGGCTGGCCCACGCCGAAGCCCAAGCTGGCTGGCGGACGGTCGAGTACCGTCCTCGGGTCAGCGGGGGACCGGGGTGAGGTCGAGTGGGCGGCCGGCGAGGCTGCGCTGGCGGGTGCCGATCTTGTCGGCGACCGCGCGGAGTGCGACCGCGGCCGGGGCGGACGGGTCGTGCACGACGATCGGCCGGCCGTCGTCGCCGCCTTCCCGCAGCCGTACGTCGATCGGGATCTGACCGAGCAGGGGCACCCGGGCGCCGGTTGCCCGGGTCAGCGACTCGGCGACCGCCGCGCCCCCACCGGCCCCGAACAGCTCCATCCGCTCGCCACTCGGCAGCTCCAGCCAGGACATGTTCTCGACCACGCCGGCGATCTGCTGGTGCGTCTGCAGCGCGATCGAACCGGCCCGCTCGGCCACCTCGCGGGCGGCCACCTGCGGGGTGGTGACGACCAGGATCTCGGCTGTCGGGACCAGTTGCGCGACCGAGATCGCGATGTCGCCGGTGCCCGGCGGCAGGTCGAGCAGCAGCACGTCGAGGTCGCCCCAGAACACGTCGGCCAGGAACTGCTGCAGCGCGCGGTGCAGCATCGGCCCACGCCAGGCGACCGGGGCGTTGCCCTTGGTGAACATTCCGATCGAGATGACCCGCACCCCGTAGGCCTGCGGCGGCATGATCATCTGTTCGACCTGGGTCGGCCGGTCGGTGACCCCGAGCATCCGGGGGATGCTGTGGCCGTAGATGTCGGCGTCCACGACGCCGACCGCCAGGCCCCGTTCGGCCAGCGCGACCGCGACGTTCACGGTGACCGACGACTTGCCCACGCCACCCTTGCCGGACGCGACCGCGTACACCCGGGTCAGCGAGCCGGGCTTGGCGAACGGGATTTCCGCGGCCGGCGCGTTCCCGCGCACCAGGGTCTGCAGCTCACGGCGCTGCTCGTCGCTCATCACGTCGAGCTCGACCTGCACGCTGGTGACACCGGGTAGCCGCTGCACCGCGGCGGTCACGTCCCGGGTGATCTTGTCACGCATCGGGCAGCCGGCGATCGTCAGCCAGATGCCGACCGTCACCGCCCCGGCGCCGTCGATGTCCACGCTCTTGACCATGCCGAGCTCGGTGATCGGTCGGTGGATGTCCGGGTCCTGGACGCCGGCGAGCGCGTCGGTGACCTGCTGCGTCGTGACCACGTGGCAATGCTACGTGCGGACTGTCCGTTGCTACCGCAACTACCATGGTCCGGTGAGCAAGACGACCGCGACGCCGACACTGACGGCGGGCGAGTTGGCCGTGTGGCGGGTCTTCCTGCGGGTGCACGCCAGCCTGACCCGCCGGCTCGAGCACGACCTGCTGGTGCGGCACGACCTCCCGCTCGGGTCGTACGACGTGCTGCTGCAACTCGCCGAGGCCCCGCAGCGCCGGCTCCGGATGACCGACCTGGCCGACCGCGTCCTGCTGTCCCGTTCCGGTCTGACCCGGCTGGTCGACCGGCTCACCGGCGATGGTCTGGTCGAGCGGCAGTCCTGCCCGTCGGACGCGCGCGGCACGTTCACCGTGCTGACCGATGCCGGGCTGAGCCGGCTCCGCGAGGCCGCCCCCACCCACCTGCGTGGCATCGAGGACTACATGACCCGCCGGCTGGAACCGGCCGAACTGGACGCGCTGGGTGAGCTGCTGGCCAAGCTCCTGCCCGAGGCCGGCCGTGAACCTCCGATCAGCGACTGCGGCGCGGCCGTGGCCGCCGAGGCCGACCCTGGCGTCATCGCACCGGCCGGCCTGTCCGGGCCCGGCTAGCTGGCCCGCTCGGAGTCCTCCTCGGCCGACCGGTTGTGCTCGGCCCGCTGATCGAGTTGTGACCGGATGAAGTCGCGGGTGGCCACCTCACCAAGCGCGATCCGGACCGCCGCCAGTTCCCGGGCCAGGTACTCGATGTCTGCCTTGGTCTGCTGGGCCCGCTGCCGATCCTCCTCCAGGTTGACCCGGTCCCGGTCGTCCTGCCGGTTCTGGGCGAGCAGGATCAGCGGTGCCGCGTAGGCGGCCTGCAGCGACAGCGCCAGCGTCAGGAAGATGAACGGGTACTCGTCGAACCGCATCCGGTCCGGGACGACGATGTTCCAGACCACCCAGACGATCACCACGATCGTCTGCAGCACCAGGAACCGGGCCGTGCCGATGAACCGGGCAATCGTCTCGGCGAACCGGCCGAACGCATCCGCGTCGTAGCGCGGGCCGCTGCGCCGGGCACCCCGCGGCTGGTCGAGCCGCCGCTCGGTCCGGTCAACCATCGGTGTCCCGCTCCCGCCAGTCCTCGGGCAGCAGGTGGTCGAGCACATCGTCCACCGTCACCGCGCCGACCAGGCGGTCATGCTCGTCCACCACCGCACCGGCGACCAGGTTGTAGGTCGCGAGGTACCGGGTGACCTCGGTCAGCGGCGTGTCCGGCCGCAGCGGATCCAGGTCATTGTCGACCACCCCACTCACCAGCGCCGACGGTGGCTCGCGGAGCAGCCGCTGGATGTGCGCGACGCCCAGGTAGCGACCGGTCGGCGTCTCCGACGGTGGTCGGCACACGTAGACCTGCGTCGCCAGGGCCGGGGTGACCTCCGGGTTCCGGACCCGGGCCAGTGCCTCCGCGATGGTCGAATCCGGCGGCAGGATGATCGGCTCGCTGGTCATCAGGCCGCCGGCGGTGTCCTCCGAGTACGTC
Organism: uncultured Actinomycetota bacterium; assembly: GCA_963714145.1. Classification (GTDB taxonomy): domain Bacteria; phylum Actinomycetota; class Actinomycetes; order Mycobacteriales; family CADCTP01; genus JBBWZH01. The sequence goes on from OY970235.1 coordinate 9,704,127, forward strand.
AGCAGCCGGCGGACCGGCGCCGCCTCCTGCGGCTCCATCAACTGCAGCAGCCGCTCCTGTTCGTCGTCCGGCAGCTCATGCAGCAGGTCGGCGGCATCGTCCGGGTTCATGGCCTCCAGCACGTCGGCGGCCCGTTCATCGGCCAACCGCGCGATGATCGCGACCTGGTCCTCCTCCGGCAACTCCTCCAGCACATCGGCGAGCCGTTCGTCGTCCAGCGCCGCGGCGACCTCCTGCCGGCGCTTGTCGGAGAGGTCCTGGATGGCGCGGGCCAGGTCGGCCGGGCGCAGCGTCGCCAGCACCGCGAGCAGATGCTCGGCGCCCTGCCCCTCCTGCGTGACACCGAGACCGGCCACCTCCGACCACTCGACCTGCCGGATATGCCCCCGCCGCCGGGACAACCGCCCACCGGGGTGCTCCCGGACGGCGACCCGGGTCACCACCCAGTCCCGTGTCCGGGACTGCTCCATCGCCGCATCGACCACGGTGACGGTCACCCCGGATTCGGCCAGCGTGACCTGCCGATCGAGGAGATCACCGAGAACCAGGGCTTCGGCCGGACGCTGCTCGAAGCGGCGCAGGTTGACGCTGCCGGTGGACAGGACCACCGCGTCGGCCTCCGCAGACGTCATCCGTCCAATCGGGACGAAGATGCGTCGACGGTGCTGAATCTCCACAACGAGCCCGATGACCCGCGGAGGTTGGGCTCCGACCCGGAGCGCAACCACTACGTCGCGGACCTTGCCGACCGGGTCACCGTTGGGGTCGAAAACGGCGACGCCGGCCAGGCGGGCGATGAAGATCCTGGTGGCCGTCGGCACGAAAGCTGAGGCTACCGTCGCTGGCGATGCCCGCACCGGCAACCGCCGACATGCCGCGGTCGACGCTTTCCGGCCGGCGGCCGGCAGCGCTCGGTGGCGCCCGTGGTCGCGGTAGCGTCGCCGGATGCCGACGTTTCCATATCACGTAGTCGACGTCTTCACCGACCGGCCGTTCGCCGGCAATCCACTGGCCGTGGTGCTCGACGCGGACGACCTGCCGACCGAGGCGATGCAGACCATCGCCCGCGAGTTCAATCTGTCCGAGACAACGTTCCCGATGCAGTCGGCGGTCGCGGACTACCGGCTGCGCATCTTCACCCCCATCCGGGAACTGGCGTTTGCCGGGCATCCGAGCGTCGGTACCGCCTGGCTGCTTGCCCAGCTGCGTCGGATCCAGGTAGGCGAGGTTCGGCAGGAGTGTGCGGTCGGCGTGCTTCCGATCGAGGTCACCGACACCGGCGCGACCTTGACCGGTGGCCCGACCTCGCATGGCGAGGCGCTGGACCCGGCGCCGCTGCTGTCCCTGTTCGGTCTCGACCCGGCCGCCGCCGATGGGCCGCCGCCACGGGCCGCGAGCTCCGGGACGTCCTTTCTCTATCTGCCGGTACCGCCGGACGCGATCGGCCGGCTCGGCGTGCCGGAGCAGGCCGCGCTGCAGCGGATCACGGCCGAGGCCGGGGTGAACGGCATCGTCGCGTTCGTCTGGGATCCGCGGCAGCTGAGGTCGCACGCCCGGGTGTTCGTGCCCGGCATCGGCGAGGACCCCGCCACCGGCTCCGCCGCGGTTGGCTTCGGTGTCTACCTCGCCGCCAGCAACCTGGTCGATCCGGACGGGACGACCGCCTACCGGATCGACCAGGGCAGCGAGATCCTGCGTCCCTCGGCGCTCAGTTGCACGGTCAGCTGCACCGCCGGAACGGTGGTCAAGACCACGGTCGCCGGTGAGGTGCACCGGGTCGCGTCCGGTGAGCTCATCCGGCCGCCATCCGCCTAGCTGGCCTCGGCGCCGCGCCGGCGCCGGCCCAGGGTGAACGGCACCCGGGTCGGCGTCCGGGCCGGCGACGGGGGCGGCGGACCGGCGAGTGAGCCGGTCGGCAGCGTGCTGCCGGCCTCGACCAACTCGCCCGTCGGCGTGAGCCGCAGGACGGCACAGGACCGCGCCCAGCGCTGCTCCGCCTCGGCCGCGTCGGTGAGGTTGAGCCGGGCCGTGAGCATCCCCGGCACGACCTCCTGCCAGCCCTCGGTGCCAGGCGTGAGCCGCGATACCGACGCCCGCCAGGTCACGATCCGGCCGCCCTTGTCGGCGGAGCGGACAATGACATCGCAGCCAGCGGCGTCGACCAGGCCCGGTGCCGGCTGCTCGCCCTCGCCGGTGACCACGTAGGCCGAGTCGTCCCGCCAGACGTGCCAGACCGCGGCCGGTCGGGAATGCCCAGGTACGCAGAGCCAGACCAGATCGGACTTCTTGGTCGCCTCGGCGATGAGTGACGGTACTTCGGCCACGCCGCAAGCCTGCCACGGCCGGCCGGATCCGGATAGTGATCGCGGCCGCGGCGCCACCGGTCACATGCCGCCAGCCTGCAAGGATGGAGCGGTGAGCGCCGATCGGCGGCCGGAGCCGACGCCGGTGCCACCACCACCAGCCGGTCGTCGGTCCATCGGGACCGAGGCGATCGCCGTACCTCCGCCGCGGGAGCTTGGCCTGCTCGTGGTCGCACTCGCCGCGGTGGCGACATCTGGGCCGCTGATTGCCGCGACCGCGGCGCCGGCGCTGGCGATCGCGTTCTGGCGCAACGCGCTGGCGAGCTTCGCGGTGCTCCCGGTCGCGCTGGTCCGGGCCCGAGCGGAACTCCGTGGGCTCACCCGCCGCGACTGGCGGCTCTGCCTGCTCGCTGGGGCGCTGCTGGCCGGGCACTTCGCCACCTGGGTGCCGAGCATCTCGCTGACGTCGGTCGCCTCGTCGACCGCCCTGGTGGCCACCCAACCGGTCTGGGCCGCGCTGCTGGCCCGAGTCGCCGGTCGTCGGGTGCGGACCTCGGTATGGCTCGGCATCGGTGTATCGGTAGCCGGCGCCGCCCTGCTGACCGGCGCGGACGTGTCGCTGTCCGGGCGAGCACTGCTCGGAGACGTGCTCGCCACTGTCGGCGGCGTGCTGGCGGCGGCGTACGTGACCACCGGCGGCGCGGTCCGCGGGCGGGTGAGCACGACCGCGTATACCGCCGTCTGCTATAGCTCGTGCGCTGGGCTGCTGCTCGTCCTCTGCTTGGCGACCGGCCAGCGGCTCGGCGGGTACGACGGCGGGACCTGGGTGAAGCTCGGTGGATTGACGATCGGCGCCCAACTGCTCGGCCATTCGCTGTTCAACGTGCTGCTGCGGACGACCAGCCCGACCGCGTTGAGCCTCGCGATCCTGTTCGAAGTGCCCGGCGCGTCCCTGATCGCCGCGGTCTGGCTCCATCAGGTGCCCGCCGTGACGGCGATCCCCGGTCTGCTGCTGTTGCTTGCCGGCATCGCGGTGGTGGTGAGCGCGGGCACCCGAGCGGTGCCAGCCGAATAGCTGGCGTTGGCCGTCCCGCCCTGTGACTGACCGAACAGCAGTCGTGCCAGGCGGCTGACTACGATCGGTTGGATCGTCGAAGGAGGCGCCGTGGCCCCGCAGCTTCGTCCCCGCCGGTCGTGTCTCGCCGTTCCGGGCAGCTCTCCGAAGATGCTGGACAAGGCGCAGATCCTGCCGGCGGACCAGGTCTTCCTCGACCTCGAAGACGCTGTCGCCCCGGACGCCAAGGAGGGCGCCCGCAAGAACATCGTCGACGTGCTGACGACCGGCGATTGGCTGGGCAAGACCCGCGTGGTTCGGGTCAACGACCTCACCACACACTGGACCTACCGGGATGTCGTGACGGTGGTCGAGGGCGCCGGCGCCCACTTGGACTGTGTGATGCTGCCCAAGGTCCAGTCCGCCGACCAGGTGCGCTGGCTCGACATCACGCTCGCGCAGATCGAGCGGACGATGGGCTACGAGGTCGGCAGGATCGGTATCGAGGCTCAGATCGAGAACGCCCAGGGCCTGATCAACGTCAACGACATCGCGTTCGCCTCTGACCGGGTCGAGACGATCATCTTCGGGCCGGCCGACTTCATGGCCAGCATCAACATGCGCAGCCTTGTCGTCGGCGAGCAGCCGCCCGGCTACGACGTTGGCGACGCGTATCACTACGTGCTCATGCGCATCCTGATGGCCGCCCGTGCTCGCGGTGTCCAGGCGATCGACGGCCCGTACCTGCAGATCCGTGACATCGACGGCTTCCGCCGCGTCGCCGGTCGGTCCGCCGCCCTGGGGTTCGACGGGAAGTGGGTGTTGCATCCGGGCCAGGTCGACGCGGCGAACGAGGTCTTCTCGCCGTCGCAGGCTGACTACGACCACGCCGAGTTGATCTTGGACGCGTACGACTACTACACCACGGTGCAGAAGGTCGGGGCGGTGATGCTGGGCGACGAGATGATCGACGAGGCGTCGCGGAAGATGGCGGCGGTGCTTGCCGCCAAGGGTCGTGCTGCCGGGCTGACCCGCACGGGCACCTTCACGCCGCCGGCCTGACGCCAGCCCTGCCGTCGTCCCAGCCGTCCAAGCCCGACTGCGTTCGGGCCGGGCGGGATAGATGTTCCCCGACGAAGCCGTGTGACAGGAGCACCCATGGCCCGCCTCGCCCAGACCTCGGACCTGACCGAGATCCAACAGGAGATCCTGGCGACCGTTCGCTCGTTCGTGGAGAAGGAGATCCTGCCGTACGCCACAGAGCTGGAGCACAAGGACGAGTTCCCGGCCGCGATTGTCGACGGCATGAAGGAGATGGGCCTGTTCGGCCTCACGATCCCGGAGGAGTTCGGTGGCCTTGGCGAGTCGCTGCTGACCTACGCGCTGGTGGTCGAGGAGATCGCGCGCGGCTGGATGAGCGTCTCCGGCGTCATCAACACGCATTTCATCGTGGCGTACATGATCAACCAGCACGGGACCGCGGAGCAGAAGCAGCGGTTGCTGCCCCGGATGGCGACCGGCGAGCTGCGCGGGGCGTTCTCGATGTCCGAGCCGGGATGTGGGTCTGATGTCGCCGCGCTCACCTCGCGGGGTGTGCAGGATGGCGATGACTTTCTGCTCACCGGCCAGAAGATGTGGCTGACCAATGGTGCTCGGGCCGGCCTGGTTGCCACGTTGGTACGCACCGATGAGGGAGTGGACTCGGTCTACAAGAACCTCACCACATTCCTCATCGAGAAGGAGCCCGGGTTCGGCGAGGCCGGCCCGGGGCTCACGATTCCGGGCAAGATTGAGAAGATGGGCTACAAGGGCGTCGAGACCACTGAGATGATCCTTGACAGCCACCGGGTGCCCGCCTCGTCGATTCTCGGCGGCGCCGCGGAGGGCCGCGGCCACGGCTTCTACCAGATGATGGACGGGGTGGAGGTCGGTCGGGTCAACGTGGCGGCGCGGGCCTGTGGAATCATGCTTCGAGCGTTCGAACTCGCGATTGACTACAGCCAGCAGCGCAAGACGTTCGGCCGGCAGATTGCCGATCACCAGGCCATCGCCTTCAAGTTGGCCGAGATGGCCACCAAGGTCGAGGCCGGGCACCTGATGATGGTGAACGCCGCTCGCCTCAAGGACTCGGGGCAGCGGAACGACGTCGAGGCCGGGATGGCGAAGTACCTGGCCTCGGAATACTGCTATGAGGTCACCACCGAGGCCTTCCGGATTCACGGCGGCTACGGCTACTCCAAGGAGTACGAGATCGAGCGACTGTTCCGGGAGGCGCCGTTCCTGCTCATCGGCGAGGGCACGAGCGAGATCCAGAAGACCATCATCAGCCGCGGCCTGCTCCGGGAGTACCGCCGGCCCAGTTGAGCCGATCGGCCAAGCAACTGTCGGCCGACGGCCGACTCTGTCAGACTCCCTGGCTGCACCGCACGGGTACGGTGCCGGCAGGGGAGGCAGCAGGTGATCCCGGCTCAGATCGCGGGGAGCCGCGTTGGTGACGACGCGGATCTGCGCCGCCGACTGGCCGTACTGGCGCGGGTGGCCGCGGCCGGTGCCGGTGCCGTTCTTGCCGCCGGATTCGTGCTGGTGGCTACGGACGGCACCCAGAAGAGCGCATCGGCGCAGGCCAGTGGGGCGCCGGCCAAGCCCAGTCCGTCCGGCGGCATCGGCAGCACGGCCGACGCGGCCGGTCCGACGCCGAAGGGCAGCCTGACTTCGCCGGTGTCCTGGCGGGTCAAGAGCACCGGCGACCGGGCGAAGGACGCCGCGATCGCCGGCTATAAGAACTACCTCGGGACGACCGTCCGGCTGGGTGAGGCGCCGGACCCGTCCGATCCGGCACTCTCGCAGGTCGCCGTTGACCCGGAGCTGAGCCGGTTCCGGCGGGCACTGTCGGTGAGTAGTGACGCGCAGGTCAGCCGGCACGGGCGCGTCGACGTGACAGCCTGGATCATGAGCCTGCAGGGTCGCCAGGCGATCGTGGTGGGGTGCGCGGATTCGTCCGCGCAGGAGCTGTACGACGGCTCGACCCGCCGCTCGGCGTGGCGCGGCGGGATCGTGGTGACCGCTGTCCGACTTCGTCTGGAGGCCGGGCGCTGGCTGGTCTACCAGGTGAATCCGATGCCACGGTCGCGCTGTTTGAGGTGACGGCGCCGCGACTCGCGGGCCGTACCGGAAAGGCGACGCCTTACCCGGCGACCTGCCGGCGCGCCGGCGGCCGGAGAGCGCCGCCCACAGCGACCGGGCCAGCCGCAGCAGGAACAGCGCGGTGGGCCGGGCTCGGTAGCTCGGCATGGAGTTCGCTGTCGAGCCCGGCATAGCATGCACCACCCTTCGCGTCATTTCGATTTCCGACGAACAATGCTCGCTGACCCGCGGCGGCGGGGCGGGCTGGTCGGATTGCCGGCGCGGCCTTGATTCCTGCTGACTGCACCCGACGGTACGACGGCCGCGCGCACGGGCGTCAACCCACGATGGCGATCTGTGGATAACTATTTTGGTTATCCACAGATCGTCATCTCGTACTTGCCGTCCGGTCTGAAACGCCTACGCTCGCCGCAACAAGCAGTTGATGACGCGACGCGGAGGCGCCCTATGCACGGGGGATCTGTTTGTTGTTGGCGACGGCTGATCCGGAGCATGCCGTGACCACCGCGCCCGAGATCATCGAGACCGAAGTGCGCGAGCTCGTGCGGCGGCGCGGGCTCGATCCGGTGCGCGACCCGGTCGGGGTGCGGTCGATCGTCGACGAGGTGATCGCCGAATACGACGAACGGGCGCTGTCCTCAGCGTTGCCGTCCGTCGGTGATGAGCACGCCGTGGCCCGGTCGGTGCTCGATGCCGTCGCGGGCTTCGGTCCGTTGCAGCGTTGGCTGGATGATCCGGAGGTCGAGGAGATCTGGATCAATCAGCCGGGCAAGGTGTTCATCGCCCGGCGCGGCCGCAGCGAGTTGACCACGACCACGTTGACCGCCGCCAGCGTCCACGACCTGGTCGAACGAATGCTGCGCACGTCGGGCCGTCGAATTGATCTTTCCAGCCCGTTCGTGGACGCCATGCTTCCGGACGGGTCGCGCCTGCACGTCGTGATCCCGCCGGTGACCCGGCGCCATGCCGCGGTCAACATCCGCAAGTTCGTCGTCGCGGCCCGTTCCCTGGACGACCTGGTCGCGTTGCGCACGTTGACCGGCGCGGCGGCTCGGTTCCTCGAAGCGGCGGTCGCGGCTGGGCTCAACATCATCGTCGCGGGTGGCACCCAGGCAGGTAAGACGACCTTCCTCAATACGCTGCTGGCGGCCGTGCCGGCACGTGAGCGGGTGATCATCTGTGAGGAGGTCTTCGAGTTGCACGCGCGGCTGCCGGACGCGGTCTCGCTGCAGACCCGGCAGCCGAACCTGGAGGGCGTTGGCGAGATCACCCTGCGGCGGCTGGTCAAGGAAGCGCTGCGGATGCGCCCATCGCGGCTGGTGGTTGGCGAGGTACGGCAGGAGGAGTGTCTGGACCTGCTGATCGCCTTGAACAGCGGGATCCCGGGGATGTGCTCGATCCATGCCAACTCGGCTCGCGAGGCGCTGCTCAAGCTGTGCACGCTGCCGCTGCTCGCTGGTGGGAACGTGACGAGTTCCTTCGTGGTGCCGACGGTCGCCGCCAGTGTCGATCTGGTCGTGCACCTGGAGACCGACCACAGTGGACACCGGCGGGTTCGGGAGATCGTCGGGGTACCGGGTCGGATTGAAGGCCTGGTTGTGGAGACAGCCGACCTGTACGTGACCCGCGATGGTCGGCTGCTGCGGGCCGAGGGCTATCCACCGCACCCGGAGCGGTTCGAGCGACTCGGCCTCGACCTGCCCGCCCTGCTGGCCCGCGAGGCGGCTCGGCGGCCGCCGGACCCGACCGGGGTCACGGCGCGCCCGCAGCCGGGGGTCTGAGGATGGGTGCGATTCTCGGGCTGATGCTCGGGCTCGGCCTGCTGTTGATATGGCAGGGGGCCGGCCGCACGCCGCCGCGACGGCGGGCGACGCTCGCGGCGTGGTCGCAGCGGCGAACCGACACGCTGCGGCAGGCCGGTGTCGCCGGCATGAGCTCACGGCAGTTGCTCGGCCTGCAGGCGCTGGCGGCGCTGGTCAGCGCCGTCCTCGTCCTGGTCGTCACTGACACGACTGCCATCGCCGGTTGTTTCGCGGCGTTCGGCTTCCTGGCTCCGACGGCACTGGTCCGTCGACTCCGCCACCGACGGGTGGTCGACCTGCGCGAGCTCTGGCCGGAGGTGGTCGACAACCTGGCCTCGGGCGTGCGCGCCGGCCTGTCGCTGCCGGAGGCGGTAGCCGGTGTGGGGCGTCGCGGCCCGGCCTCGCTCCGGCCAGCGTTCGAGCAGTTCGGCGCGGACTACCGGGTCTCCGGGCGGTTCATTGAGTCGCTGGACCGGCTGAAGGAGAACCTGGCCGATCCGGTGGCCGACCGTATCTGCGAGACGCTTCGGGTGGCCCGCGAAGTCGGCGGCAGCGATCTCGGTACGGTGCTCCGCGCGCTGTCGGCGTTCCTGCGCGAGGACGCCCGCACCCGTGGCGAGCTTGAGGCCAGACAGAGTTGGACGGTCAGCTCGGCGCGCCTCGCGGTCGCCGCGCCGTGGCTGATCCTGGTGCTGCTGGCCAGCCAGTCGACCACGCTCACCGCTTACGACAGTCCACTCGGGATAGTCCTGCTCGGCGGTGGGGCAGTGGTCTGTGCGGCGGCGTACCAGATCATGATCCGCATCGGTCGGCTGCCCGAGGAGCGGCGGGTGCTGCGATGAACACGACTGCCGCAGGTGTCGGGCTCGGCCTGCTGTTCGGGGTCGGTGTCCTGCTGGTGGCACTGTCCGCGCCACGGTTGCGTCCGATCCGGCTCGATCAACGCCTCGCACCGTACCTGCGGGATGCGCCAAGGCCATCTCGGCTGCTCGCCGCTGATCCCCCCGGCGGGCCGGACTTCATCCTCGCGGTACGGAAGCTCCTGGGACCACCGATGCTGGACGCGGTGCGCTTGGTGGATCGCGTCATCGGCGGGCAGGGAGCGGTACGCCGTCGATTGGCGGCACTGGGCTCGGCGCGGACGGCCGACGAGTTCCGGCTGGAGCAGGTTGTCTGGGGCGGCATCGGATTGGCCACCGGCGTCGCCGGCAGCGGTCTGCTCGCGGTAGCGGCCGGCAGCTTTCAGCCACTGTCCACACTGCTGCTGGCTGGCGGTGGCGGGCTCGGTGGCGTACTCGGGCGGGACTGGTGGTTGACCCACGAGGTCCAGCGCCGGCAGCGGGCGATGCTGGCGGAGTTCCCCGTCGTGGCCGAGTTGCTGGCGTTGGCGGTTACCGCGGGGGAGGGCGCCGCCGGCGCGATCGAGCGGGTGTGTCGGCTGACGCGGGGCGAGTTGGCCCGCGACCTGTCCGACGCGATCGGGCGGTCGCGTGCCGGCGTGCCGCTGGTCGAGGCGCTGGAAGGGCTCCGGGATCGGACCGCGCTCGACCCGTTGGCTCGTTTCCTCGACGGCGTGATCGTCGCCATCGAGCGGGGCACGCCGCTGGCCGATGTGCTGCGGGCGCAGGCCGCCGACGTCCGGGAGGCCGGCAAGCGCGCGCTGCTCGAAGCGGGTGGTCGCAAGGAGATCTTGATGCTGCTACCAGTTGTGTTCCTGCTGCTGCCGCTGACTGTCCTTTTTGCACTGTTCCCCGGGCTGGTCAGCCTGACGACGCTGGTCGCCGGATGACGCTGGTGAGTTACGACGCTGGTTGGTTGACGACGATGTTGGAGGGAACGTTGCGATCAGGCAGGTGGATTCGGGCGCTCGGGGCCTGGGCCCGGCGAGACGGGTTGGTCGTCGGGCGCCGGGCGGTGACCCGGTTCCGGCGGGCTGCTGAGCCGCCGGAGCGTGGCGATGTCCCGGGCTGGGTGATGATCGCGGTGATGACAGCCGCGTTGGTGGTGGCGATCCTGGTTCCGTTCCGAAACACGATCATTCCCGCGATGACCGGTGCGATCCAGGACATGTTCGGTCAGGCGAAGTGATCGGGCCCGACGGGCGGAGCGGCGGTCCGCGGCCGCGACGCGACCGTGGCGCGGCGGTGGTCGAGTTCGTCCTTGTGTCGATTCCACTGCTGTTTCTGCTGCTCGCCGTGTTGCAGGTCGCGGTCTACCTGCACGTGCGGAACGTCGTGGTGGCCAGCGCGGCCGAGGGTGCCCGGTACGGAGCCAACCTCGATCGTGCCAGCGCGGACGGCGGCCCGTTCGCTGAGCAGGTCCTGGGCCGGGGCCTCTCGAGCCGTGCCGCCGCGGGCATCCGGTGCGTCGCGGCCGAGGAACCGGGTGCGGGCGGAACGGTCCTGGTGGCGGTGCGTTGTCGCGGCACGGTGCCGACGCTGCTGTCCGCGGCGGGCCGGGTGCTGCCGGTCGACGCCGCCGCCCGGTCCATCAAGGAAGGCCGATGACCGCGCGCCAGGCCGTCCGCCGCCGCCAGACCGTCGGCCATGGCCATGCGCTCCGCCGTGGCCATGCCGTTGGCCATAGCTGCGGCCACGGCATCTGGCCGTCGGACCGGGGTGGCCCCGGGCCGGCAGTTGGCCCGGACCTCGACGGCCGGGACCGCGCCGGGCCGGCGGAGCCGCCGGGTCGTACTGAACCAGCGGAGTCGCTGCGCGGCCTTCCCCCGCCGCCTAGGAAGCCGCCAGGGTCCGGCTGCCGAGCGTGGCGCCGAGGCGACAGCGGCAACGCCCTCATCGAGTTCGTGTTTCTCGGCGTGCTGCTGCTCGCACCACTGATGTATCTGGTGCTGGCCGTGTCGGCGGTGCAGCGCAACATGTACGGAGTCACCCAGGCTGCCCGGGAGGCAGGGCGGGCGTACGCGACCGGAACCGCCGCGAACGCGGCGGCCCGCGCCGACTACGCAGCCCGGCTGGCGCTGGCGGATCAAGGCCTGGCCGTGGACGACGCGGTGGTTCGATATGGCGCCACGGACGCCGACTGCGAGTCCGCGTCCAGCGAGCCGCCGCCGGTGCTGCCTGGTGGCGAGTTCGCGATCTGCGTGAGCCGGCCGTTCACCGTGCCTGGCGTACCGGGGTTCCTCGTCGGTGACCGCAGCAGCGTGACCGGGCGCTACGTTGTCCACCTTGACCAGTACCGCGACTACGGCGACCTGACCGGAGCGCCGTGATGATCTGTCCATCGTGGAGAGTCGGGCACTGGCGGTGCCGGCTGCGCGGCGATCGCGGCACCATGATTCCGATGATCATGCTGTGCTTCCTGCTCGCCGGGACGTTCGGGTGTGCCTCCATTGCCGCCTCAGCGGCATTCCTGGCACAGCGAGACCTGGCCGGAGCCTGCGACGGCGCCGCCATTGCCGCCGCCAACGCGGTCAGCCGGGCCGACCTCGGTGCCGTCGACACCGCTGACCTCGATACGCCCGGCCTCGGCGGCACACCTATCCGCCTGCGGTCGCCGGTCCGCCTGCGGTCGCCGGCCGGCGTCGCCGTGGCAGACCGGGGTCCGGTGCGGACGGTGGCCCGGCTCGCCGCCGGCCACGTCGCGCCCTGGGCCACGGGCTCGGTCGTGCAGCCAGCCGCCGGCTCAGCCGGCACCGCCGGTTCCGCCGGCTCCAGCGGTTCCGCCGGCCCCGCCGGTTCCCTCGGTTCCGCCGGCCCCGCCGGCTCTGTCGGTTCCGGCGGCCCCGCCGGCCCTGCCGGCCCCGTCGGTTCCGTCGGGTCGTCGGCCGCCGCCGGGTGGCCAGCCGTCGGTGCCGTTGCGCGGCCAGCGATCCAGCGCCTCGAACCGTTCGCTGGCACGGTAGGCGCGGGGCCGAGCGTTGGTCGGGCGGTCGGATCTGCTGGGACGCTCGAGGGCTCCGCCCGGACGGGTGGACCGTTCGTCGCGTCCCGGGGGCGGTCGGGAGCCTGGCTCGGCGGTCCGGCGGCACGTCCTGCCGACCCGGGAGCACCTCCTGTCGGCACGGGCGGCCGGTTCACCAGGGCCGGAGCTGGACCGGCCGGGCCGGGCAGCGAGGCCACCGGGAGACCACGGTGGCCGGCCGAGGGTCGGGCGTGGTTCGCCAGCGGAGTAGGGCGGTTCGCCGTCGCAAGCCTTGGCCGCGGTCTCAACGGAGCTGACCGGTCCGGGTTGGACGGCGGCCGGAGGCCCTATGCTGCCGTGGGTTCCGGCCCCGGCGACCACGCGAACGGGCAGCGCGCAGCCGGGAAGCCCTACTACGCCAGCGATTCCGGCGCCGGTGGCGGGCCGGGGCTGCCGCTCGACCCGGCGGCCGTCGAGCGTGCGGTGGCCGCCTACCAAGCCAGCGTGGGAGTTGGCGGATCGCCCATCCGGATGACCGCGATCACCGATGGACAGGCGGTCACGGTTACCTGCCAGCGAACCGTGCGGATCCCGTTCGGTCGGCTGCTCGGGTACTCCGACGGTCTCGACCGGACCGCCATCGCACACGCTCGGTCGCCACTGGACTGAAAGAATGGCCATTGTGGACGATCGATTTCGGCGTGGTGCTGGCGTCCTAGGCGAGATCGTGGCAGCTTTGTCACGTGGCTACGAACCTAAACTCCACTGCCGCCGCGTTGCTTGGTTTGCTCCATGAGGGACCCATGACGGGTGGTGAGCTAGTCGGCGCTGCCAAGGAACGCTTCGGGGCGTTCTGGAGTGTCACCCGAAGCCAGGTCTACCGGGAGCTCCCGGGCCTCGCGACCGCCGGCTACGTCCGCCCGGGCAAGCTCGGCCCGCGGGCCGCGCAGCCGTACGCGATCACGGCTACCGGCAAGCGTGCGTTCCGCACCTGGCTGACCGAGCCGTCCGGCTCAGATCACGCGCGGAACCCGCTGATCCTTCGACTTGGCTTCGGTGCGCACCACGCGCCCGAGCAACTCCGCAAGCTCGTCGACGAGGCGCGGGACCAGCATCAGGAGATGCTCACCCTGCAGCGGACCCGGTCCGTCGAGTTGAAGAAGGCCAAGGCCGACCCGTTCTTGCTCGCGACCACCGAGTTCGCGATCGCCTACGAGCGAGCGCTGCTGCGCTGGCTGGAATCCGTCCCCACCGGCGACGGCGGCTGACGGTCCCAGGCGATCGGATGGACCGCCGCCACGGTCCAGCAAGACACACGCGGTGCGGCAGATATGCGATGCCGCACCGTCATCTGGCGTACCCTGCGTTGCCGTGACCGCTGACGTGCCTGCCGAGCTAAAGGAACTGTCCTCAACGCTGGGCAGCATCGAGACTGTCCTCGACCTGCCAGCCATGCGCCGCGAAACCGTCGGGTTATCCGAGCAGGCCGCTCAGCCGGATCTGTGGAACGACCCGGAGGCGGCGCAGCGGGTCACCAGTCGACTGTCCCACCTCCAGGGTGAGCTCCGCCGGATCGAGGATCTCCGCCGCCGCCTCGACGACCTCGGCGTGCTGCACGAACTCGCCGAGGCCGAGGACGACACGGCGACCCGGGTCGAGGTGGAGAGCGAGCTGACCGGGCTGCGCCGCGAGATCGGCGAGCTGGAGGTCCGCACGCTGCTGTCCGGCGAGTACGACGGGCGGGACGCGCTGGTCACCATCCAGTCCGAGGCCGGCGGCGTCGACGCCGCCGACTGGGCCCAGATGCTGATGCGTATGTACCTGCGCTGGGCGGAGCGGCACGGGCACAAGACCGAGGTCTACGACACGTCCTACGCCGAGGAAGCCGGCATCAAATCAGCGACGTTCGTGATCAAGGCGGCGTACGGGTACGGGACGCTCGCCGGCGAGCACGGCACCCACCGGCTGGTCCGGATCTCCCCGTTCGACAACCAGCACCGCCGGCAGACCTCGTTCGCCGGCGTGGACGTGGTCCCGGTGGTGGAGGCCAGCGACCACGTCGACATCGACGAGAAGGACCTCCGGATCGACGTCTACCGGTCCAGCGGGCCGGGCGGGCAGGGCGTCAACACGACCGACTCCGCCGTCCGGATCACCCACCTGCCGACCGGGATCGTCGTCTCCTGCCAGAACGAGCGTTCCCAGCTGCAGAACAAGGCGACCGCGATGGCGGTACTGCAGGCCAAGCTGCTGGAGCGGCGCCGGCACGAGGAGCGGGCCGAGATGGACGCGCTGCGCGGCGACACCGGCGGCAGCTGGGGCAACCAGATCCGCAGCTACGTCCTGCACCCGTACCAGATGGTCAAGGACCTGCGGACCGAAGTCGAGACCGGGAACACCACCGCCGTCCTGGACGGCGACATCGACCGGTTCATCGAGGCCGAGATCCGCTGGAAGCGCCAGCAGGACTCCTAGGACATGCTGGAGTGCAGCGCCAGCGTCACCAGCAAGATCGCGAGCAGGGCGAGCACCGGGATGGCCAGATCGGCCCACGGTGAGCCGCCGTGGTGGGCGTCGCGGTAGGCCCGGCAGGTCGGGCAGCGCCCGTCCGAGACGCGGCCCGCGCAGGCCGCGCAGACCAGTTGCTCGCAGCACACGGGCAGACCTCCCCCTAGCGACACCCCCGATCGGACCAGTCAGAGTGCCGTAAATCTCGCGACAAATACCTTTTTGGACAGCTACCCGGCTAGCGGGCGTAGGCCTGTTTGAGACAACGGTAGACTCGTCGTCCGTGATCCGCCTTGATCGAGTGACAAAGCTCTACCCGACGAGCGCCCGACCGGCCCTCGACGATGTCAGCCTGCATGTGGAGAAGGGTGAGTTCGTCTTCCTGATCGGCCCATCCGGGTCCGGGAAGTCGACGTTCCTACGGCTGCTGCTGAAGGAAGAGGGCCCGACGCGGGGGCGGGTGCACGTGGCCGGGAAGGACCTGGGACGGCTGTCGAAGTGGAAGGTGCCGGCGCTGCGCCGCACCATCGGCTGCGTCTTCCAGGACTTCCGGCTGCTGGAGAAGAAGACCGTGGCCGAGAACGTCGGGTTCGCGCTGGAGGTGATCGGCAAGCCGGCGCACACGATCCGCAAGGTCGTCCCGGAGGTGCTGGAGCTGGTCGGCCTGGACGGCAAGGCCACCCGGATGCCGAACGAGCTGTCCGGCGGCGAGCAGCAGCGCGTCGCGATCGCCCGCGCGTTCGTCAACCGGCCGCTGGTGCTGCTCGCCGACGAGCCGACCGGGAACCTCGACCCGGAGACCAGCCAGGACATCATGCAGCTGCTGGAGCGGATCAACCGCACCGGCACCACCGTGCTGATGGCCACACACGACAACAACATCGTCGACTCGATGCGCCGCCGCGTCATCGAGCTGGACCTTGGTCGGCTGGTTCGCGACCAGGCCCGCGGTGTGTACGGCGTCGGACGCTGACGTCCGCCGCATGACCGCCGCACCTGCCCGCGAGGCTGGCAGCACCGACGCTGACCCCCCAGCCGAGAACCGTTAGGAACCCATGCGCGCCAACTTTGTCCTTTCCGAGGTGGCGACCGGCCTGCGCCGCAACCTCACGATGACCATCGCGATGATCATCACCACCTCGATCTCGCTCGGCTTCTTCGGTGGCAGCCTGCTCGCGGCTCGGGAGATCGGGCAGATGCGCGAGCTGTACTTCGACAAGCTCCAGGTCTCGATCTACCTGGACGACAACATCACCCCGCCGCAGCGGGACAGCCTGCGCGCCGAGTTGGAGTCCTCGCCCGAGGTCGCCGACTACCAGTTCCTGACCAAGGAGCAGGCGTTCGAGCGGTTCAAGAAGCTGTTCCAGAGCAACCCGAACCTGGTCAGCGTGGCGGCGCCGGAGGACCTGCCCGCCACCTACCTGGTCCGGCTGAAGAACCCGCAGCGCTACACGGTGCTCAACGCGCAGTTCACCGGCCAACCCGGGGTGGCCCAGGTCGAGGGCCAGTCCGTGGCGCTGGACCGGATCTTCTCGCTGTTCAACGGGATCCGTAACGGCGCCATCTTCGTCGCGATGATCCAGGCGCTCGCGGCGTTGCTGCTGATCGCCAACACAATCCAGATCGCCGCGTTCAACAGACGGGTGGAGACCGGCATCATGCGGCTGGTCGGCGCCTCCCGCTGGTATACGCAACTACCGTTCATGCTCGAGGCGGCCGTCGCGGGCCTGGCCGGCGCGCTGCTCGCGATGGGCTGGCTGGTGCTGGGGAAGGTGCTGTTCGTCGACAAGGTGCTCGCCGGGCCGATCAAGTCCGGCATCTTCCCGCCGGTGGACTACAACTCGATCGTCCTGGTCAGCCCCTGGATCGGGCTGACCGGCGTCGGGCTGGCCGTGGTCGCCGCGTACGTCACGCTGCGCCTGTACGTCCGGCTGTAGGCAGTTCGCCATGCCCCGCGAGACCGGTCACAAGGTGATCGCGCAGAACCGCAAGGCTCGGCACGACTACACCATCCTCGACACGTACGAGGCTGGCCTGGCGCTGACCGGCACCGAGGTGAAATCGCTGCGGGCCGGTCGAGCGTCCCTTGTGGACGGTTTCGCCACGATCAAGGACGGCGAGGTCTGGCTGCAGGGTGTGCACATCCCGGAGTACACCCAGGGCACCTGGACCAACCACACACCGCGCCGTACCCGCAAACTCCTGCTGCACCGGGAGGAGATCAACCGGCTGATCGGGAAGACCCGGGAGAGCGGGCTGACCCTGGTACCGCTGCAGATGTACTTCCGGGACGGCAAGGTCAAGGTCGAGATCGCCCTGGCCCGCGGCAAGCGGACCTACGACAAGCGTCAGGACCTGGCCCGCCGGGACGCCGAACGGGAGATCGGCCGGGTCACCGGCCGCCGGCTCAAAGGCCGCGACTAGGCCGCCAGCTCGACTCGACTCGAGCACCGCCCGGCCCGGGCCCGTCGGCGGTCTCCGGCCGCCGGGCGCCGGCCTCGGCGGCCAGCCTGACCTGACCGCGGGCGGCCAACTCGACCCGGCCGCTGGCAGCGGGCCGGACCCGGCCGCCCAGCCGGACCGGCCACCGTTGGCGGGCTTGACCCGGCCGTCGGCGGCCGCCGACGAGGCCGTCAGCGGCGCGGCTGCCGCCGGAAAATGAGCGGCGGTGGCTCGGCTGGGCCCGGTACCGTCGCCGACCATGGGCGACAACGGGGCACGCAGCGTAGTGGTGGTCGAGCCGACAGCGCTCACCTGGCGGCCACTGACCACTTCGGACACTCCCGCACTGACCAGGCTGATCGCCGCCGCCGAAGAGACCGATCAGAGCGGTGAGCACTACGGCGAGGTAGACATCGCCGAGGAACTGGGCGACCAGCGGCTCGACCTCGCCCGCGACAGCGTCGCCATCGTCCGGCCGGACGGCGAATTCGCCGGCGCCGGCCTGGTCCGGGTGCCGCGGGTCGCCCGCGACGAAGACCGCATCTTCCTGCAAGGCCACGTGCACCCGGCCTGGCGCCGGCAGGGCGTCGGCCGCCGCCTCCTCGACTGGCTCGAGCAGCGCGCCGCGCAGGCCCACCAGGAGCGGCACCCGCAACTGCCGGGCGAGTACGAGGTCGAGACGTACCAGCAGATCGACGGCCGGATCGCGTTATACCAGCGGGCCGGCTACCGGCCGGTGCGTTGGTGGAACGTGATGCGGCAGGACATCCCCGGCCCGCCGGCTGATCCGCACCCCGTGCCGGCCGGGTTGCGCCTCGTCGGCTTCGATCCGGCGTACGACGACGCCGTCCGGCAGGCGCACAACGAGGCGTTCGCCGGCCACTGGGGGTCCAGCGAGCGTGACCAGGCCGAGTGGGCGCAGTGGTTCACCGGCGGGCGCGCGTTCGACCCCACCGGCAGCTTCCTGATCCTGGACGGCGACGAGATCGCCGCGTACCTGCTCGCCTACTTCTGGGCCGCCGAAGCCGCCGCGACCGGCATCCGGGAGGGCTTCATCGGGCAGCTGGGCACCCGGACGGCCTGGCGCCGTCGCGGCCTCGCGTCGGTGCTGCTCGAGCAGGCCCTGGTCGCCTTCCACGCCGCCGGCTACCAGCGGGCCGCGCTCAACGTCGACACCAGCAACGCCTCCGGCGCGCTCGGCCTCTACCTGCGGCACGGCTACGCCGTCGCGGAACGCCAGATCACCTACCTCCGGCCGATCGGCTGACCAGCGCGGATGAACCCGCTGGCGCCGGCGCGCTACCCTGGTCGGGAACACCTAGGGGGTGATTGGTCTCGACTTCGGACGTCGAGGCAGGGGAAGCGGGCCGAGGAAGGCGACGATGATCTCGTTAATCCACCCGTCGCAAACGAATCAAGCGCCGACAATAGTCGCGCTGACTTCGCTCTCGCCGTCTAGGCGGTAGCGGGTCTGTCAGCCCGGGAGCGCCTCCGGCCCGGATCCTGGCATCAGTAAGGAGGATCACCGCTCGGACCGGCCGCGGGGCCGGGCGGGACATCTCACAGCGGCTGGGCCTGTCACACCGGCTTGCTCGTACGACCGGTGGGGCCGAGTAGAGGCAAGGCGAGCTGCGCCCGGAGAAGCCCTGCCAAGTCGCCGAAGGACGCGGGTTCGATTCCCGCCACCTCCACGAGTGTCCTGAGTGGCCCCTACCCGCGGAACGCGCGGGTCAGGGGCCACTCGTCATGCTGGCCGCGGGGGCCGAGCCCCCGCGGGCCCCGCGTTCCGGCGGCCGGCAGTTCGAGTAGTGGTCTTGAACGTCCACACCTGGGCACCCCTTGTCCGCGGGGAGCGCGGACGAGGGGTGTTTCGTGTGTTGGCCGCGGGGGCCGAGCCCCCGCGGGCCCCGCGGTGCGGTGGGTGGCGGTTCGGATGGGGGGAGCCCTGCGGGCCTGCGGGGGCTTGCTGGCGGGTGGTGGTGGTTCTGGCGGTCACTCTGGGTGGTTGCGTCTAAGGGCGGATGCGGGCGGGTGGGTGGGGGGCGTGGTAGGTGTGTACGGGGGCAGGAGCGGTGCGGTGCGTCGCCGTGACGCAGGTGTGTCATGGCTGGTTCGGCCGGTCCTCGCTGTGCGATGGCGCTGCTCTGCCAGGGGGCCGGATGCGGGTGCAGTTGCTTGACGGGTTCGGCGTCGAGGTCGACGGCCGGCGGGTCGACAGTGCGCGCTGGCGGCTGCGCAAGGCACGGACCGTGGTCAAGTTGCTCGCGTTGGAGCCGGTCCAGCGGCTGCACCGGGAGTACCTACTCGACCTGCTGTGGCCGGACCTGCCAGCCCCGGCGGCGGCGAACAACCTGCACCAGGCGCTGCACGCGGCGCGCCGGGCGCTGGCCGGCGAGGAGGCCGCCGGCCTGCTCGAACTGCGGGACCAGATGGTCGTGCTGCGGGCCGGTGGTCTGGTCGAGGTGGACGCGATGCGGTTCCGGGCGCTGGCGCGGGACGCCCTGGACAGCGGCGACCTGCCGGGGCTACGCGCGGCGCAGGCCGCGTACCTGGGGGAACTGCTGCCGGAGGATCGCTACGAGCCGTGGGCCCGCGGCCCCCGCGATGATCTTCAGGCGCTGCACCGGGATGTCCTCGTCCGGCTGGGCGACCGGCTGCGGGTCGCCCGGCAGCCCGCCGAGGCCGAGGCGGCGCTGGAGACCGCGTTGGCCAGGGACCCGCTGCACGAGCCGGCGCTGCGGGCGCTGCTGCGGGTGCTGGCCGGGCAGGGCCGCCGGTCGGCGGCACTGCAGCGGTACGAGCAGGCGCGCGACGACCTGCGGGCGGCCTACGGCACCGACCCGGATCCGGAGACCCGGCGGTTGTACCGCGAGCTCCTGGTCGGTGGCGGCCAGGTCGTGGCGGCCGGGGCCGGGGCCGCGGCGGGCGCCGGTGTGCACAACCTGCCGGCCACGGTCACCAGCTTCGTCGGCCGCGACCGGGAACTCGCCCAGGTACACCGGCTGCTGCAACGCACCCGGCTGCTCACGCTGACCGGCCCGGGTGGCGCCGGCAAGACCCGGTTGGCGCAGGTGGCGGCCCGGCACGAGGCGGGGACGATGCCGGAGGGCGCCTGGTACGTCGACCTGGTACCGGTCCGCGACCGGCATCTGGTCGCCGACTCGGTCGCGACCGCGGTCGGCCTGCCACCCGCCGCCGGGCGGGACCCGCTGCGGGCGCTGGTGCATCAACTGGCCGACCGGCGGCTCATGCTGATCCTGGACAACTGCGAGCACCTGCTGGCGGAATGTGCCCGGGTCGCCGCGGCCGTGTGCGCGGGCTGCCCCGGTGTGTCGGTGCTGGCGACCAGTCGCGAGCCGCTGCACGTCGCGGGCGAGGTGGTGCTGCGGGTCCCATCGTTGGCGCTCCCGCAGCCGGACGCCGCGCTCGACCCGGCGGAACTGGCCGGCCTGGCCTCGGTCCGGCTGTTCGTGGACCGGACCGAGGACTTCCGGCCGGATTTCGTGCTGGACGGTTCGAACGCCGCCGCGGTCGTGGCGATCTGCCGGCGGCTGGACGGGATGCCGCTGGCGATCGAGCTCGCGGCGGCTCGGATGGCGCACCTGGAGCCGGCGGAGATCGCCGAGCGGCTCGGTGACGCGCTGTCGGTCCTCGGCCGACCGGGCACGGCGACGCGGCACGCCACGCTGCGCGCCGCGCTGGAATGGAGCCACGATCTGCTCGGCGCGCAGGAGCAGTGCCTGCTGCGCCGGCTGGCGGTCTTCGAAGGTGGCTGCACGCTGGCGGCCGCCGAAGGGGTCTGCGCGGACGACCTGGTGCCGCGCGGCGCGGTGCTCGACGTGCTCGGGCGGCTGGTGGACAAGTCGCTGGTGCAGGTGGAGCGCGGGGCGGGCCGGTCGCGCTACCGGCTGCTGGACACGGTCCGGCAACTGGCCGCCGAGCGCCTGCGGCAGGCCGCCGAGAGCGATCGGCTGCATGCCGCGCACGGCCGCTACTTCCGCGACCTCGCCGCCGCCAACGACCCGGACCGCTCCGCCGGGGTGGTCGTCGAGCGGCCGCAGTTGCTCGACATCGAGCACGACAACCTCCGTGCCGCGCTGGCTCGCTCGCTGCGGGAGGAGCCGGACGACGCGTTGGCCCTCGCGGTCAGCCTCTGGCGGTTCTGGATGGCCCGCGGGCATTACGTCGAGGGCGCCGACTGGCTCCGCCGGGCGCTGCGGGCGGCCCCCGATGCCGGTCGGCTGCGCGCCGAGGCGCTGCGGGCGCTGGCCGTGCTGGAGGTCAGGCTGGGTCGGATCGGCCGGGCGGCGGAGCTCGGTGCCGAGGCGATCGGCCTGCCGGAACTGGTCACCGGAGCGGAGCCGGAGGTCGTCTCCGCCCGGTTGTTCGGCGGCTTCCTGTCCTGGCTGGCCGGTGACTTCGACGCCACGATGACGGTCGCGACCGACGCCGCCGCGGTCGCCGCCCGGCTCCGCCGCCCCGACCTGCACGCCGCCGCGCACTGGCTGGCCGGCCTGGCCGCGCTGTTCCAGGAGGACGTCGACACCGCCGAGCAGCGGCTGTCCGACTGCCTGGGCTGCCTGACCGGCGTCGACCCCGCGACGCTGCCGTTCTTCCCCGGCGCGTCGATCGCCCTGTCGCTGATGCAGGTCGGCCCGGACCGGGTGCCGGTGTTCGAGGAGACGGCGTTGCTCGGCCGCCGGGTCGGCGCCGACCAGGCTGTCGGCTACGTGCAGAGCGCCCTCGGCGCCGCGCACCGGCTGGCGCTGCGGCCGGCCGCGGCGCTGGCGTCGGTGCAGGCCGCGGTGCGGACCTTCGACTCCCTCGACGACCCGGCCGGGCTCGCTCTCGCGCTGAACCACCTCGGCTGCGTCGAGCGCGACCTCGGTGACCCCGCCGCGGTCGGACATCTGGCCGAGGCCCTGCGGCTGCGGGAGCAGATCGGGGATCGGCGCGCCGTCACCCTGACGCTGGCCAACCGGGGCCTGGCCGAGGCCGCGGCCGGTGAGCCCGAGCGCGGGCGGGCGTCCGTGCGGGCGGCGCTGGCCCAGGTCGAAGCCATCGAGGACCGGCCCGGCGAGGCAGGCACGATGCTGAACCTCGCCATCGTCGAGCTGATCGCCGGTGAGATCCACGTGGCGCGCACCCTGGCCGGCGACGCGGTCAGCCTCTACAGCCGGCAGGGCTACCGCAGGATGGACGCGCTGGTGCTCGCTCTCGCCGGCCAGCTGGCCGCACACGACGGCGACCTCTCGGCAGCGCGGCGGCAGGCCGAGGCGGCCCGGCGGCTGTTCGCCGAGATGGGCTGCCGCCCGGGCGAGCAGCGCGCGGCCGCGCTGGCGCAGACCGCTAAGGCTCGCTAAGGCCGTGCTCAGCCGGCCTGCCTAGCGTCGGCGGCGACGCACACCGCGACACTGCGGAACGGCCAAAGGAGAACGCAATGACCATAACCGGAACCGAGCGGACGGTCGGAACCGCCACCTTGGCGGAGCTGGCCGAGGTGTTACGCGGGGAGCTGGTGACCTCGGCCAGCGACGACTACGACCAGGCCCGGTCGATCTGGAACGGCTCGCACGACGCCCGGCCGATCGCGATCATCCGCGCCGCCGGCGTGTCCGACGTGATCCGCGGCGTGGAGTTCGCCCGCAGCGAGGGCCTCCCGCTGGCGGTGCGCGGCGGCGGCCACAGCATCCCGGGCTTCTCCACCACCGACGGCGGGGTGGTCCTGGACCTGTCCCCGATGAAGGGGATCCGGGTCGACCCGGCGGCCCGCCGGGTGGTCGCCGAGGCCGGCTGCCTGTGGAGCGACCTCGACCATGAAACCCAGGCCTTCGGGCTCGCGCTCACCGGCGGCCTGGTGTCGACCACCGGCATCGCCGGCTTCACCCTCGGCGGCGGCCTCGGCTGGCTCGTCCGGAACTGCGGCCTGACCTGCGACAGCCTGGTCGGCGCCGACCTGGTCACCGCGGACGGGCAGCTGGTGCACGCCAGCGCGGACGAGCACCCGGAGCTGTTCTGGGCGCTGCGCGGCGGCGGCGGCAACTTCGGCGTCGTCACCTCGTTCGAGTACGCCCTGCACGAGGTCGGCCCGACCGTGTTCGCCGGCGCCGTCTTCTACCCGGGCGCGGCGGCCGAGCAGGTGCTGGCCGGCTACCGCGAGGCATGCGCGGGCGCGGCCGACCAGCTGACCACCGTGCTCAACCTCACCACCGCTCCGCCGGCACCGTTCCTCCCCGAGGCGGTGCACGGCCAGCCGGTCGTCGCGATCCTCGGCATGTGGTCCGGCGCGACGGACGACGGCGACGCGGCCACCCGCCCGTTCCGGCAGCTGGCCGAGCCGATCGTCGACCTCTTCGGCCCGATGCCGTACCGGGCGATGCAGTCGCTGATCGACCCGCTCTACCCTCGCGGCCTGCACAACTACTTCACCTCGACGTTCGTCCCGGCCCTCGACGAGGACGTCACCCAGGCCCTGACCACCGCGTACCGGCAGGTACCCAACCCGATGTCTGAGCTGCACGTGCACCACCTCGGTGGCGCGCTGGGCCGGGTTCCCGCCGACGCGACCGCGTTCGCCGTCCGCGACCAGGAGTTCATCGTGAACGCGGTGGCCCGCACGCCGGCGGCGGACGGCTTCGACGCCGTACGGACCTGGGCCCGCACCGCGGTCGCCGCGCTGGGCGCGGGCGCCGCCTACGTCAACTTCACCGGCGAAGCCGCCCCGGACCGGGTGCAGGCCGCCTACCCGGCGGCGACCTACCAGCGACTGGTCGCCGTCAAGGACCGCTACGACCCCGACAACCTCTTCTGCCTCAACCAGAACATCCCGCCGTCCGCGGCGTAACACCGCTGGCTGTCGGATCCGCCCGGCCGGCACGGCCCGCACCGGCCGTGCCGGCCGAGCCGGGTCCGCGGGCGGTCGGGCGGACCGACCGCCGCGCCCGCGGCTCCGGCCGGCCGGGGTTCCCGGCCGGCCGGGCCGGGCTACTTGGCCAGGAAGGTGAGGAGGGCCTGGTTCACCTCGTCCGGGTGGGTCCAGGCGATGTTGTGCGGGCCGCCCTCGACCGGGACCAGTTCCAGGTCCTTGATCAGGGCGGGCAGCCGGGCGGCGGTGGCCTCGAACGGGAGGATGCGGTCGGCCGTGCCGTGCACGACCAGCGTCGGGATGTCGATCTTGGGCAGATCCGCGCGGAAGTCGGTGAGCCAGGTGGCGACGCAGGCGTAGGTGGCGTACGGGGAGGAGCCGGCGGCGACGTTGAAGCTGGCCGCCACAGCCTGGTCGCTGATCCTGGTGCCGCCGAGGACGTCGGTGTTGTAGAAGTTCGCGAAGAAGTTCGCGAAGTAGGCGTACCGGTCGGCGACGATCGCCTCCTGGATGCCCTCGAACACCGAGATGTCCACGCCCTCGGGGTTGTCGTCGGTCTTGCGCAGGAACGGCGGGATGGCGCCCAGCAGCGCGGCCTTGCGCACCCGGCCCGAGCCGTAGCTGCCCAGGTAGCGGGTCACCTCGCCGCTGCCCATCGAGAAGCCCACCAGCACCACATCGGCCAGGTTGAGGTGGTCCAGCAGGGCGTTCAGGTCGGCGGCGAACGTGTCGTAGTCGTAGCCCGTGGTCGGCTGGCTGGACTGGCCGAACCCGCGCCGGTCGTACGTGATCACCCGGTAGCCGGCGGCGAGCAGCGCGCGTTCCTGCCGCTCCCAGGAGCGACCGTTGAGCGGGTAGCCGTGGATGAGGACGACCGGCTGACCGCTGCCGTGGTCCTCGTAGTAGATCTCGATGTCCGCGTTGTTCTCGCTGCCCACGGTGAGGCGCGACATGAGCTCTCCCTTCGGTGGCCGGCTCCGGTGCCGGCGTGACGGTGTCGCGACCCGCCGCCGGGGTCGTCCCGGCGGTTCGGTGCGGCTCGCGACCTGTGCTCGCTGCAAGTACGACCGCGGTCCTGTGCATCCCTCCTGCCGGCTGCCCGGCGGCCGCGCGTCCCGTCGCGGCGCCCAGCGGTCGGCTACCGCCGCCGGGCCGCGCCGAGCGGTCGCCCCCGGTCCCGGCCGGCCCCGCGTCCGGCCGGTCAGCCGGGGACGCTGGCCGGCGACTCGGCGTCGGCGATGAGCAGGGTGGGGGCGCCGGTGGCCAGCGGCGGGACCGGGCTCTCCCAGACATCGGTGCGCCCCGAGCCGACGCTGCCGCGCGGGACCGCGTACAGCACGTGGCTGTTGTCCAGCCAGGCGACCTGGTCGTCCACGCTGCGGGTCTCCGGTAGCGGGGTCTCCGCGCCGGTGGCCAGGTCGAGGGCGGTGAACCGCCAGTGCCGGCCGGACGCGCTGCCGGTCGCCTTCTTGTAGACGATGAACTTGCCGTCCGGGGAGAGCGAGGGGCACTCGACGTTCTCGTGCACCGTCGTCAGCCGCCGGCCCGCGATGTCGCCGCGGACCAGGTACGTCGTCCCCTTGGTGCCGACCGTCGCGTAGAACGTGTTGTCGTCCGGGCCGAACGTGACGCCCCAGAAGTTGACGTCCACGCTCTTGTACCGCTGGCCGTCCTTGACGACCTGCCAGGTCTCCAGGTTGCCCAGGCCGCGCCCGCTGCCCGCCTCGGCGATCTCGGTGACGGTGGAGAAACCGACGTCGGTGTACGAGTGGCCGGCGACGAACACGGTGCTGGCGACGTACCTGCCGTCCGGCGACATCCGGGCCCGGCTCGGGCTGCCGACGACCTTCACGGCCGCGGTCGGCCGGAGCGCCGGGTCCAGCACGTGCCCGTTGTAGGTGGTGATCGCGCCCCGGTCGGCGGACAGGCAGATGCCGCCGGACGCGTTCGAGTACACCCGGTCGCAGAACGTGTCGGTGATCGCCCGCGGGCCGCCCGGGTTGCTCCGCGGCACCAGCGCCAGCCGGCCGTAGTTCGGGCCGAGCGCCGTGTTGCGGACCACCAGGTGCGGCACGGCCAGTACCTGTGCGGGGTCCAGGCGCGGGGTGGCCGCATCGGCGCGGGCCGCTGCCTGCTCGGCCTGCCGGCGGTCGCTGGCCTGGTGCAGTACGTACCCGGTCGCCCCGGCCAGCGCGATCAGCACCACCACCGCGAAGATCACGATCCGGACCGGGATCGGCCGGCGGCCGCGCGGCGGCGGGGGAGCGGGCGGCTCGGACCGTTTCCCGGCCGGCTTCCCGGCCACCTTCGGCACCGTCGTACCCGCTTTGACCGGCGGTTTCGTGGCGGCCTTCGGCGCGGCCGGACGGGCGGCGGAGTCAGGCATCGGTGGGCATCCCGTCCGTAGGCTCCTCGTCGCTGGGCACCCGATCTGGGGGCACCCGATCTGGGGGCACCCGATCTGTGCGCACCCGGTCGTCGGGCATCGTGTCGCCGGGCACCTTGGCGGCGGGCGCCTTGGCACCGGGCACCTCGGCACCGGGCACCTCGGCGGCGGGCGCCCGGTCGGTGGGCAGCTTGTCGGTGGCCGCCTTGGCCGCGCCCACTCCGGCGGCGGGGCGGCGGCTGATGCCCAGCAGCGAGCCGCCGATCGGGATCGCCACGGCGAGGGCGACCGCGAAGATGCCGAGCGCGCTGGTCTGGCTGCCCAGCATCGTCCAGGCGAAGCCGAACACCAGCGAGGAGAGCAGCCGGCCGGCGGCGACGGCGCTCTGCACCACGGCCAGCCCGCTGGTGCGCAGGTGCGCCGGCAGCAGTTCGGCGGCGGTGGCCGACAGCACGCCGTCGGTGGCCGCGTAGTAGGTCCCGAGCAGGGCCAGCGCGCCCACGCACGCCACCAGCGCCGGGACCGGGGCGAGCAGCACCAGGTAGCAGCCGAGCAGGCTGATGTGCCCGCCGATGAACACCGTGCGCCGGCCGATCCGGTCGGCGAGCCGGCCGAACGGCACCGCCAGCACCAGGTACGCGAGCGCGGAGCCGAACGCGAACAGCGGGAACACCTCGGCCGCCGCGGCCAGCTTCTTCTGCAGCGTCAGGTAGACGAAGCTGTCGCTGACCGTGACCAGCGCCAGAACGCCGGCCACCACGGTCACCAGCAGCAGCCGCCGATCCGCCAGCAGCCCGCCGATCCCGCGCAGCGAGGCCCGCTGCTCGCCCGCTCCCTTGCCGGCCTTGCCCGTGCCGGCCTTGCTCGTGCCGGCCTTGCTCGTGCCGGCCTTGCTCGTGCCGGCCCTGCTCGTGCCGGCCTTGCCCTTGCCGGGGCCGCTCGTGCCGGGCCCGCTCCGGCCGGGCTTGCTCCGGTCGGGCCTGCTCTTGCTGGATCTGCCCGTGCCGGGCCTGCTCGTGCTGGACCTGCTCGTGCCGGGCTTGCTCGTGCCGGGCTTGCTCCGGGCGGGCGCACCGCCGGCCGGCCCGGGCGTGCTGGACCAGCGCACGTCCGGGGCGAACAGCAGCAGTACCGCGAGGCCGATCACGGCGATCGCGAAGCTGGTCACGAACACCGAGTTGTACGACCTGGGTACCGCGGTCAGCAGACCCACCGCGATCAGCGGGCCGAGCATCGCGCCGGCGGTGTCCATCGCCCGGTGCACGCCGAAGGCCCGGCCCAGCCCGGCCGGCTCGGTGCTGCTGGCGATGATCGCGTCCCGCGGCGCGGTGCGCAGACCCTTGCCGGTGCGGTCGACCGCGAGCAGCCCGCTGATGGACGCCGCCGAGCCGACCCCGAGCAGGCCCAGCTTGGTGACCGCGGACAGGCCATAGCCGACGCCGCAGACCAGCTTCGGCCGCCGCCAGCGGTCCGCCGCGTACCCACCGAGGATCCGGACCAGCACCGTGACGCCCTGGTAGATCCCGTCCACCACGCCGTAGGCCAGCGGTGTCAGCCCGACCTGCAACAGCAGGTACAGCGGCAGCACCGCGGTGACCATCTCCGCCGACGTGTCGGTGAAGAAGCTGACGAACCCCATCGCGACAACGGCGCCGCTGACCCGATGTGCCGCCTGCTGCCCCGGATTCGGCCCAGCCGGAACGTCCCCGGCCTCGCCAGCCGGCAGTTCCGGCGCATTCCGCACCGACGTGTACAAACGCTGACCCCCATTAGCGCGCCCGCGCCGGCCTGGCCAGCAGCGAGCCTTCCCCCGCGGGTCAGCGTACGGTGTCGGCCCGGCCGGCGGGCGGTATCCGGACCGGTCCAAGGTGGACACCCGGGACGTGCCGGGCAGCGATCCGGCGCGGCTCAGCTGTGAATCCGGCCGCCGCGGGCCTAGCGGATCGGTTTGCCCTTGTCGTCTACGAACAGTTCACCGATCTCGATGCCGAACGCCTCGGAGACCGGCCACAGCGCGATGATGTTCATGCCGCGCTGACCGCGTTCGACCTGGCCGATGAAGGTCCGGTGCATACCGGTGGCCTCGGCGAGTTCTTCCTGTGACCAGCCTCGGGCGGTGCGCAGCAGCTTGATCCGCAGGCCGAACGCCTTGAGGCGTGCCCGGTTCATCGGCCCTTCGGCGTTCTCGTGATCCATCGCGGGACACGCTAGGGACATGGTTTCCATCACTCTACAGCCATCTGGATTCACTATGATGACATCTGTCATCAACAACCGGGCAGATCACGAGTGGAGGAGCCTGGATGACCGCCGAGCGGCCAGCTTGCGCCGAACCGGGCCGTCCGGACGGGGTGGATCGTACGGCCGGGGAGGGGCCGCTCGGGCTGGATCTGTTCGTCGGGCTGGTGCGCCGCCGGGCCGATGTGACTGATCTGGTCAGCCACCTGCTCGGTCGCCCGGTGCGGCCGCGGGTGCTCGGCCAGCAGGTGATCCAGCGGGTCCGGCCGCCCGGCCTGCTCCGGCTCGGGACGACCGGCCCGGTGCTGCACCGGCACCTGCGGCTGGACGACTCGCTGCCGCCGTACCTGCCGGTCGCCGTGCTCTGGACGCTGATCGTGCCCTGGCGGCTACCAGAGCCGGTGCGGATCGGGTTGCTCGGCCCGCAGCCGCTGGACCGGCTGCTCGGCCAGCACGGCGTGCCCTGGGTGGCCGAACTGGAGGAGACCCAGGTGCACCCGGCCGCCGAGGCGTCGGCGGACTTCCGCTGGGCCGCGCCGGGCACGCCGCTGGTCGAACAGAGCCGGCTGCTGATCGCGGCGGACGGTCCGGTCGCCACCACGATCGAGGAGATCCCGCTGCTGCGCGGCCGATCCGACCCGGCCGCGCCGTTGCTCGGCTGGTGTGCGCGGTAGCTCCCGAACCGACCGGATCCGGTCAGCTGGCACCAATGAACTGGAGTTGCATCTCCAAGCACTCATGTGGCTTCATTGGTAGCGGTGCCGGGGCGGGGGAGTTGGGCCCGTCCCGCCCCGGCGCCGTCCACCCCGTCCCCCAGTTGAACGGAGCGTGCCGTTGCACACGTCATTGGACGCGGGCAGGCGCCCAGGCCGGGTCGGTGCCAACTGGCGCCGGCTCGGCCGGCCCGTCGTCGTCGCGGTCGTACTGGCGCTGGCCGCCGGCTGTGGTGCCGGCGTGCCGGCCAGCCCATCGGTGCCGCTGGCACCGCTCG
The DNA here is from genome assembly GCA_963714145.1 of uncultured Actinomycetota bacterium. Classification (GTDB taxonomy): domain Bacteria; phylum Actinomycetota; class Actinomycetes; order Mycobacteriales; family CADCTP01; genus JBBWZH01. Next base: position 9,733,721 of record OY970235.1, read on the forward strand.
CATCGCCGGCCGACCCGCGCTCGCTGCACGGGCTCTGCCCGGATCCGCTGGTGGTCCAGTCCAACTGGTTCCCCACCGCGGACGTCGCCGCGCTCTACCAGCTGCTCGGCGACGGTTACCGGGTGGACAAGAACCACAAGACGGTGTCCGGGCGGCTGGTATCCGGCGGGCTGGACGCCGGCGTCGGCCTGATCATCAGATCCGGCGGTCCGGCCATCGGCTTCCAGCAGGTGCCCGCGCAGATGTACCTGGACAAGTCGATCACGCTCGGCATGGTCATCACCGACGAGGCCATCCAGTACTCCGCCGCCCAGCCGACCACCTCGGTGCTGGCACCGCTGGACGGTGATCCGCAGATCCTGCTCTGGGATCCGGCCGGCCACCCGGGCTGGAACTCGATCATCGACATCGGGCAGACCGACGCCCCGGTCGTCTACTACCAGGGCGCGACGTACATGGAGTACCTCGTCGGGACGGGCATCCTGCGCCGCCGCCAGATCGACGGCTCCTACGACGGCACCCCGACCCGGTTCACCAGCGAGCGCGGCTCGGTCGTAGTGCAAGGCTATGCGACGAACGAGCCCTTCGTGTACCAGCACGAGGTGGCCGCCTGGGGCCGGCCGGTGCGGTACCAGCTGATCAGCGAGACGAACTACCCGCAGTACGCGAACACGCTGGCCATCCGCACCGGTGACCGGGCCCGGCTGGACGGTTGCCTGCGCCGGCTGGTGCCGCTCGTCCAGCAGGCGCAGGTGGACTTCCTCACCCGCCCGGACGGCACGCTGCACCGGATCGTGGACATCGTCCGGGCGTTCGACTCCAGCTTCGCCTACAGCCAGGGCAATGCCGAGTTCGCCGTCCGGCAGTTGCGTGACCTCGGGCTGTCCGGCAACGGCAACAACCGCACGCTGGGCGACTTCGACACCGGCCGGCTGCAACGCATGATCGACATCGTGGTGCCGATCGTCGCCGCCCAGCGCCGGCCGGTCCGCCAGCCGCTCGCCCCGGCGGACATCGCCACCAACGAGTACGTCGACCCGGGCATCGGCGTCCGCTAACCGCGCCGCACCCGCCCGTCCACTCCGGACTGTCCATTGTGGGCGTCCGAATGCGACCGTCCTGAGGAGACTTGTGACCACCCAGTTGCCCGAGCAGAAGGCCTACTTCGACGAGTTGGCCGAGCTGTTCCACACGTTCGCCGGCGACACCGACGGCATCTACCGCGGCTGGCTGACCGAGACGGTGCCGGACCGGTCCGACCGCACCGGCAGCCGGGCCTGCGACCTCGGTTGTGGCTCCGGCCGGTTCACCGGCCTGCTGGCCGAGCGCTACCAGCACGTGCTCGCGGTGGACCTCGCCGAGCGGGAGATCGAGCTGGCCCGGGCCGGCCACGGCAACCTGCCCGGAGTGCGGTTCGACCACCGCAACCTGCTCGACGTCACCCCCGAGGTGGACGGCCGGTTCGATCTGGTCTTCAGCGTCAACACCGTGCACCACCTGCGGGCGCACGACATCGTGCTGCCGCACCTGGCCGGGCTGGTCGCGCCCGGCGGCGATGTCGTGGTGGTGGACATCATCGACCCCGGCGACTGGCGCTCGCTCGACTGGCACATCTCCGAGGCGTTCCGGGACGCCGAGGAAAGCTACCGGACGCGCAGCCAGCGGTCCGATATCGCCGCCGAGGTGGTCCGGCTCCGGCTGCACCCGAGCTGGTTGGAGCACGTCACCACGAACATCCCGCTGCGCCGGGCCGAGTTCCACCGCCGCTACGGCGCGGCCTTCCCGGGCGCCCGGTTCGCCGACCTGCACCACGAGGTGGCCGCCATGCACTGGTCGGCACCGCGCTCCTGATCCCGGCTGCGCCACGCCGGTCTAGACCAGACCCTTCTGTCGAGCTTGTACACATCGCATGGGTGATGGGGCACGCCGTCGCTGAACCGGCGTGCCTCGTTCACCGAAACGGGCGTTGACCTCTCCCGGCCCGTAACGCATGATCATCCGCGCACTCCGTAGGAGGCCGACCGCCCGAGTCGGTGTGGCGGCGGGTGAGAGGGAGAGGCATGTTGCGGCGCGGGATCGCCCTGTGGGGCATCCTCGCTATCTTTGTCGTGCTCGTCGCGGCTGCCCTCTGGGAGGCGCCGCGGATCGAGCACGGCCTCACCGTGCGCGCCGAGCAGGAGTTGGCCGACCGCGGCATCTCCGGCGTCCAGGTCCGCTTCGACGGCCGGGACGCGGTGTTGTCCGGCCCGGGCGTCACCGACTTCGTGGTCGCGCTGGTCGCCGATCAGACCGGGGTACGCCGGGTGCGGGTCGACCGGTCCGGACAGCGGCCGGTCGGCAGCGTCGGCCCGGTGCCGTCGACCGGGCTGCCGCCCGGATCGGACGCGGGCACCGGGAAGCTGCCGGCGTCTCAGGTGGCCCAGCAGATCGTCGAACTGCTCGGCCCGTCCGGGCTGCGGTTCGACCCGGGCAGCACGGACCTGTCGGCCGATCGCCGCTCGGTGCTGGATCAGATCGCCGCGCTGCTGGTCGCCAACCCGACCGTACGGCTCGAGGTGTCCGGCTACACGGACCTGCCGCCGCCCGGAGACTCCGCGCAGGCGCTCAGCCAGCGCCGGGCCGCCGCGGTCGCCGACTACCTCACCGCCCGCGGTGTCGCGGCCGCCGTGCTCAAGGTGGACGGCTACGGCGATACCCGCCCGGTTGCCGACAACAGCAGCGAAGCCGGCCGGGCCGCGAACCGGCGGGTCGAGATCACCGTCCTCGGAGGTTGACTGGATGCTCTACCTGCTCAGCCAGATGATCGTGCTTCTGCTGGTCGCCGCCCTCCTCGGGTTCGGTGCCGGCTGGCTGGTGTGGGGTAGAGCCGGCGCCCGGCAGCGGCCCAGGCACCTGGCCCCACGCCATCCCAGCCCACCCGTCCTGCTCGTGGACGACATGGAGCTCAGCGAGGTCCGCATCCTTCCCCGCACCGCGCCGGCGCACCGGGCCGGCGACCCGCCCGCCGCCGCCCACGGCCCGGCACCCGCCGCGGAAAAGCCGCCCCAGCCGGACCGGACAGCGGCGGCTCACGGCCCGGCGGCTGCCGCGAAGAAGCCGGCCCGGCCGGAGCGGACGGCGGCTGCCCCGGCCGAGGCTGCCCTGGCCGAGGCTGCCGCAGCCGAGACGGGAGCTGGCCCGGCCGGGCTGGCCGAGGCTGCACCGGCCGATGAGGGGGTGGCCGGGGACGGGGGTACGGAGGCCGCACTGGCCGAGGCGGCAGCAGTCGAGGCGGCACAGGTCGCGGTGGCCCCGGCCCGGACGGTGCCGGCCGACGAGGAACCGGTGCGGCCCGGACCGGTCGTAGCCGGGTCCGGACCGCCGGAGGCGGTCGCGGCCGAACCGCCGCAGGCGGTCGCGGCCAAGGCACCCGAGCCGGCGGGTCTGGATCCCGAGCCGGCCGACGAACCAGCCTCACCGGAGGATGCCGCGCCTCCGGAGGATGCCGGGCCGGTCGACCAGGCCGGCCCGCCGACGGACGCCGAGTCGGCTGAGCTGGCTGGGTCGGCCGAGCCGGCGGACGCCGAGTCGGCCGAGCCGGCGGACGCCGAGTCGGCCGAGCCGGCGGACGCCGAGTCGGCCGAGTCGCTCGAGTCGGCCGAGCCGGTTGAGCCGGTCGAACAGGTCAAGTCGGTTGAGCTGGCTGAGGCGGCGGAGGCCGGCGCCGTCGCCGCGGGCCCGAGCGGGGATGACGACCTGGCCGCGCGGGCTGCCAACGCGGCGCCGCTGGCGGTCGGCGAGGTCGAGCCGGCCCGCCGCAACGGCCTCGCCACGCTGGTCGAGCCGGCCGCCCTCGCCGAGGTTGCGCAGGCGGTCCCGGCCGAGGCGGCGCCGGCTGACGAGCCGGCCGCATCGCCGGCCAGCACCGAGGAGGTCACGGCCGGTGGGACGGCCGGGTCGACGCCCGCCGGGCCACCAGCGACGGCCGAGGCAGCTGCGGTGGCGTTGCCCGCGACCGCGGCTCCGGGGCCGGCCGAGGCAGCCGCCGTGGCCGGGTCGCCGGGCCTGGCCGAGGATGCGGCCGGCGAAGTCGTCGGACCGGAGGAATCGGTAGCTGAGGCCGACAGCGCGGTGCCGGAGCCGTCCGAACTGGACGGTGCGAGCGCGGCACGGCCGGACGACCTGCGCCGGATCTCCGGGGTTGGGCCGGTGACGGCACAGGCGCTGGTCGCGGCCGGGATCACCACCTACCGCGAGGTGGCCGGGCTGCACCTGGACGAGGCGGCGCTGGACCGGGTGCGGGCCGAGCTGGCCGTGCTGCGCGGCCGGGGCGGCGCCCGGATCAAGCCGGCCAAGTGGGCCGAGCACGCGAAGGAGCTGCACCAGCGCAAGTACGGCGAGCAGATCTGAATGATCACTTTGACAGCAGAGACAGGAACGGTTTTCATGTTCTAAACGACCCCGACTTCTGAACCACCGCGACCACCTGCGAGGAGCCGTCCACTGTGGCCGAGCCGGCGCTGGGCTTCGAGCACGTGTCTGTCGCGTACGGGCGGGCGGTGGTGCTCACCGACGTACACGGCGACGTGCGGTCGGGCGAGGCCGTCGCGCTGATCGGGCCGAACGGGGCGGGCAAGTCCACCTTGATCAAGGCGGTGCTGGGCCTGGTGCCGGTGGTCCGCGGCCGGATCCAGGTGCTGGGCCGGTCACCGGTGCAGGCCCGCCGGGACGTCGCGTACGTGCCGCAGGCCGACACCCTGGACGCCGAGTTCCCGGTCTCGGTGGCCCAGGTGGTGCTGATGGGCCGGTACCGCAAGGTCGGCTGGATCCGGACCCCGGGCCGGGCCGACCGGGAGATCGCGGCCGCCGCGCTGGCCAGTGTGGGCCTGGCCGAGCGGGCGGCGGACCGGTTCGGCACGCTGTCCGGCGGCCAGCGGCAGCGGGTGCTGCTGGCCCGGGCGATCGCCCAGCAACCGCGGCTGCTGCTGCTGGACGAGCCGTTCAACGGCGTGGACGCGGTCAGTCAGGACGCACTGCTGGACGCGCTGCGCCGGCTGCGGGAGGGCGGTGCGGCGGTCGTCGTCTCCACCCATGACCTGGCCCTCGCGCACCTGGCCTGCGACGAGGTCTGTCTGCTCAACGGGCACCAGTTCGGCTTCGGCCCGACCGAGCAGACGCTCACCCCGGAACTGCTGCGGGCCACGTACGGCGGGCACGCGCTCGAACTCCGCGGCGACAGCGTGATCGTCGCCCACTGAGTCACCGGGTCGGTGCACCGGGCTCGCCGGGCCGGGCCGGCCGGCCCGGCCGGGCTCGGTGATCGTCGGCGGTGCCGCTAACCCCGGTCCAACCGGCCGGTTTGCATCAACGTATTCGCAGTCTCTAATGTCTTGACCGTGCAGACTCTGCAGCGTCGGCGGTTGGATCTGGCCAGTGAGCTGCTCAAGACGCTGGCCGCCCCGGTACGGCTCGCGCTGCTCCTCGTCCTGAGCTCCGGGGAACGGTGCGTGCACGAGTTGGTGGACGAGCTCGGGGTCAGCCAGCCGCTGGTCTCCCAGCACCTGCGGGTGTTGCGGGCGGCCCGGCTGGTGGAGGCTGAGCGGCGCGGCCGCGAGGTCGTCTACCGCTTGGTGGACGAGCATGTCGCGGAGATCGTCGAGGCGGCGATCCGGCACAGCGAGGAGGATCGGAAGTGATGGCAGTCCGGCCACCTGGTGGGGTGCGGGCCACCCGGCAAGGCGCGGCCGTGCAGTCAGCGCTGGCCGGGTCGGCGTCGTTCCGCAGCGCCCAGGACCTGCACGCGGAGCTGCGGCAGCGCGGCGAGTCGGTCGGCTTGACGACGGTCTACCGGCACCTGCAGATGCTCGCCGACGCCGGCACGGTAGACGCGCTGCACCTGCCCGAGGGCGAGACCGTCTACCGGCTCTGCGGCCGCGGCGACCACCACCATCACCTGGTCTGCCGCTCCTGCGGGCGGACGGTCGAGATCGACGGCCGCGAGGTGGAGCGCTGGACCCAGCGGGTCGCTGACGCCCAGGGCTTCACCAACATCGAGCACACCGTCGAAATCTTCGGTACCTGCGCCAACTGCGTCAGCCCGACCTGACCGGGCCGGGCTCAGCCCCGCTCCGGCGGCGCGGAGCGCTCGTCGACGACCGTCGACCGGGGTAGTCAGCGCTGCGCGGTCGGGTGGGTCGTCGTGTACCAGGCCGCCTTCGCGCCGGCGTGCCCGATCCGGACCACCATGATGGTGCTGAGCACCGCGCCGACCAGTACCGCGGCGACACCCAGCAGCCCGACCCAACGGACCCAGGACGGCCGCTCGGCGGTATTCCGCCGGAACGCGTACGTCACCGCGACCACGATCAGCACGCCGGCCAGCAGCAGCAGGGCCCAGGGCAGCAGATCCTCGCCGAGCCGGCTGTGCTTGTCCATCAGGCCGGCCTCGGTGTCGTCACCCGGCCCGAACAGGGCCGACTTCCGCTCCAGCAGGTGCTGGCCGCTGCGGGTGGCCACCGGCACCGCGGCCACCCCGGCCACCGTCACCGCGGCGACCAGCAGGCCGAACCGTTGCCGCCAGGGCGGGTACACCGCGATCGCTGCGGAGCCGAGGGCACCCAGTGGCAGCAGGACGACGACCGCGTGCACGACCAGCGTGTGGGTGGGTAGGCCGAAGATCGTGTCGAGCATGCGGGCCTCCGCGGATACGGGGCGATTGTGCAGCTGGATCATGCCCAATCGGGACGTGTCGTCACCCTAGCCGTGGCTGGATCGTGATCAAGACGGCTCGCCCGCCGCCCGGCCGGCCGCGTCGGCGGCACCCGCGCCGAGCGCGCTGACCAGGTCGTCCCGGGCCCGGGCCACCCGGGACCGGATCGTCCCGATCGGGCAGCCGCAGACCTCGGCGGCCTCGCCGTAGGAGAGGCCGACCAGTTGGGTCAGCACGAAGGCGTGCCGCCGGTCCGGCTCCAGATCGGCCAGCACGGCGCGCAACGCGACGCTGTCGCTCACATCCGGCGCGGCCGGTGGCTCGGCCTCGTGCGCGGCGTGGTCGATCGGCGGCCGCCGGCGCTGCTCCCGGATGCCGTCCGCGCAGGTGCGGCGGGCGATGGCGAGCAGCCAGGTGCGGGCGCTGGCCCGACCCTGGAACTGGGGCAGGGCGCGGAACGCCCGCAGGTAGGTCTCCTGGCTCAGGTCGTCCGCGTCGCGCGGGCTGCCGAGGTAGGCGCAGAGCCGCCAGACGTCCGCCTGGGTCGCCCGGACGAACCGGGCCGCGGCGGCCGAGTCGCCGTCCCGGGCGGACAGCGCCGCCCAGGTCACGTCCTCAGCGCCCACTGTGTCTCCTCACCGGGTCGGCTGGCGGCCGCAGTAAGCCTCAGCATTTACGTACCGGGTGGCCGATCGGTTCAGCTGAACCGGTAGATCACTCGAACGAGTCGGATCGGCAGCCCCGGGAACTGTTGGACCGTACCGGACGACTAGTTCGGCATGGACTGCGCTCAGTATCGCGAAGCGCTCTCTGCACGCCTCGACGGGGAACCGCTGGGCCTGCCGGATGGCGCCCTCGACCGGCACCTGTCGACCTGTGCCGGCTGCACTGCCTGGGCGGCGGCCGCGACCCGGGCCACCCGGCTGGTCCGGCTCGCTCCGGCGCCGGACGTTCCCGACCTGTCCGCCCGGATCCTGGCCGCCGCCGGCGTCGACGAATCCGGGCGCGGCCCGGTGCCGGTCGGCCGGCGGGCCGGGCTGAGCCGCTGGTTGGGCCGCCGGGTGACCGGCGGGCTGCGGGTCGCGCTGGCCCTGGTCGGCCTGGCGCAGGCTGCGATCGGCTGGCCGGCGCTGGCGCTGGGCATGGACACGATGCAGGCCCCGATGCACGTCGCGCACGAGAGCGGCGCCTGGAACCTGGCCCTGGCGGTCGCGCTGCTGGTGGTGGCGCGCCGGCCCCGGTACGCGCCGGGGCTGCTGCCGCTCCTGGCCGCGTTCGTCGCGGTGCTCACGGTCGTCACGTTGCCGGACGTGGTCGCCGGCTACGTCCCGGCCAGCCGGCTCGCCGGGCACCTGCTGTTCGTCGGCGCGCTGGCGCTGGTGGCGCTGCTCAGCCGGCAGGTGCGCCGGCCGGAACTGTCGCCGCTGGGCGAGCGGGACCGGCCCGACAGCGACCGCTACGGCGACCCGGAGGAACCGGCGCAGGCGCGTCCGTGGCCGGTGGTGGGCGGGAACCGCGGCGTCCCGATCACAGCGGTACCGGCAAGCCGGAAGGTGGTCGCGTGATGCGCGTTCCCGGTCACCGGTCCCGCCGGGAGCCGACCCGGCTGGACCGGACCCGGCCGGACGGCACCCGGCCGGAGGCGGGTCAGCGGGGGCGGCTGCCGCGGGGGAAGGCGCTGGTCGCGCTGGTCGGCGGCTGGCTGCTGGTCGGGGTGATCGGCGCCGCGCCGGCGCTGGCGCACGCGACGCTGGTCTCCACCGACCCGGCGGACGGCACCCGGCTGCAGGCCGCGCCGGCGCAGGTGACGCTGACGTTCTCGGAGAAGGTCTCGCTCGATGTCGGCTACGTGAAGGTGGTCGACAACCGCGGCCGGGAGGTCGAGGACGGCAAGGCCGCGCACCCGGGCGACAAGGGCGACATGGCGACGATCAAGCTGAAGTCCGGGCTCGGTGACGGCGGCTACATCGTCAGCTACCGGGTGGTCTCGGCCGACGCCCACCCGATCAATGGCGCGGTCGCGTTCACCGTCGGCAACGGCCCGCTGGTCACCGCGAACGGCGCGGTGTCCGACAGCAGCGGCTCCGACCCGGTGGTCAACGCGCTGTTCACGGCGACCCGATGGGCCTCCTTCGTCGGGCTGGTGCTGCTCGGCGGCATCATCTTCCTGACGCTGGCCTGGCCGGGCGGCCGCGGCGACCGGCGGGCCCGCCGGATCATCTGGACCGGCTGGGCCATCGCCGCCGGCAGTACCGCCGCCAGCCTGCTGCTGCAGGGCTCGTACGCGTCCGGGCAGACGATCACCTCGCTGTTCTCGACGGACCTGCTGTCGTCCACCCTGGGCAGCACGTACGGGCGGATGCAGAGCATCCGGCTGATCGCGCTCAGCGGCCTGGCCGTCCTGCTGATCCGGCTGCTGCGCACCGAGAACCCGCTGTCCGAGCAGGTACGGGCCCGGGACGAGGACCTGGCCGCGATCCTCGGGTTGGTCGTGTTGGCCACCTACGCGGCGTCCGGGCACGCGGTGGCGGGCATCCAGCCGACCGTCGCGGTGCTCAGCGACATCGCGCACCTGGCCGCGATGTCCACCTGGGTGGGTGGCCTGGTGCTGCTGGTCTGCTGCCTGCTGCCGGCCAGCCGGGCGGACGAGTTGGCCAGCGCGCTGCCCAAGTTCTCCCGGCTGGCGTTCGGCTCGGTCGCGGTGCTCGCCGCGACCGGCGTCTACCAGGCCTGGCGGGAGGTCGGCACGTTCCCGGCCCTGTTCGCCACCGGGTACGGCAAGCTGCTCAGCTTCAAGATCGCCGGCTTCCTGCTGCTGGTCGGGTTGGGCAACCTGGGCCGGTTGGCGATCCGTCGGCGCTACGTGCTGCCGGTGGCGCACGCACTGTCCTCGACCGGCTCGTCCGACTCTGGATCGGGGGCGGACGAGCCGGTCGAGTCGACCGGGTCGACCGGGGCGGCCGCGGCTCAGCCGGACACTGTGGACGGTGCGGTGGCGGTGGATGAGCGGGCGGCGCCGCGGCCCGGAGACGGCACGGTGCTGCGCCGGCTGCGGGCCTCGGTCGGCCTGGAGATCGGGGTCGCCGCGCTGGTGCTGGCGCTGACCTCGGTGCTGGTCGCGCAGGCGCCGGCCCGGGCCACCTACGTCAAGCCGTACCAGGCGACCCTGCAACTGCCCCGCGGCGGCACCGTCGCGCTGAGCCTGACGCCGGCCAGGGTCGGCACCAACACCGTCCAGTTGACCGTGTTCAACGCGAAGGCGCAGGCGATCGATCCGCCACAGGTCTCGCTGGAGGTGCGGCTGGACGCCGAGGGCATCGGCCCGCTGCCGGTGAAGCTGGAGAAGACCGGCGCCACCGGCACGTACCGCTCGACCGCCGTCTCACTGCCCCGACCGGGCAGCTGGACGCTGACGGTCCGGGTTCAGACGTCCGAGTTCGAGGCGGGCGTGGGTTTCACCGAGGTATCCATCGGCTGACCGCTGCCGATAGGTCCACTTGCGACGTCCACTTCGGACGTCCACATGAGAGGAGTAGTTGCCGCCATGTCCAGATTCGTCTCCCGGTTGCTTACGGTCACCGGAGCCACCGCGCTAGCCGTTGCCGCGGCAGCCGGGCCGGCGCTCGCGCACGTCTCGGTCAGCTCACCCAGCGCGCAGCAGGGCGGCTACGCCCTGATCACGTTCCGGGTCCCGAACGAGACCGAGAACACCGATACCACCGAGCTGAAAGTGCAGTTGCCGGCTGACCAGCCGCTCGGCTCGGTGTCGGTGCAGCCGAAGCCGGGCTGGACCTACACGGTGCAGAAGACGAAGCTGGCCACCCCGATCAAGACCGACGACGGCGACATCACCGAGGCGGTCTCGGTGATCGACTGGAAGGCCACGTCCGGCAGCGCGATCAAGCCGGGCGAGTTCGACCAGTTCTCGATCAGCGCCGGCCCGCTGCCGAAGGTCGACTCGATGGTGTTCAAGGCGATCCAGACCTACTCGGACAAGAAGCAGGTGCAGTGGATCGACGAGCAGGCGCCGGGCAGCACCGATGAGCCCGAGCACCCGGCACCGACGCTGCAGTTGACCGCCGCGGCGGCGGAGGGCTCCGCTGACCCGGCACCGACCAGTTCGGCCCCGTCGGTGAGCGCGGCGCCGGCGGCCTCGTCCGACTCGGCGAGCAGCGGCTCGGTGGTCGGGGCGTACGTGGTCGCGGTGATCGGCGTCCTGGTCGGGCTGGCCGGCCTGGCGGTCGGTCTCGGCGCGCGCCGTCGAGGGGCTACCGTTGCACCCGTGGAGTCGCAGCGAAGCGTGGGCGCCGGGGCTGAGTGAGCCCGGAGACGTCGATCTGGTCCCGGTTGCGCGGCGGGCTCGCCGCGCAACCGGGCGGTCGCGTCCATCCGGGGTTCTTCGCCGCGGCCGCGGTGCTGCTGGTCGGCCTGCTCGGGCTGGTCTACGGCGCCAGCGACCGGGCTGACCAGGCCGCGGCCGGTGGTGCCGCGGTGCCGGTGCCGGCCACCGCGGCGGCCAGCGGTGGCGCCGGCGGCGCGACGTTCGGCGACATCACCGTCCGCGGCGCCTACATCCGGCAGCCGGCGGTGCCCGACCTGGCCACCGCGTACATGTCCATCACGAACAAGGGCACCCAGCCGGACACGCTCGTCTCCGCCTACAGCGGCGCGGCCAAGCTGACCGGGCTCTACAACGTGCCGGCCCCCGGCGTGACGCCGACGGCCGTGCCAACCGGGCACCAGCCGTCCGGGCCGTACCAGTTGGCCGGCGGGGCGACACTTCGGCTGGTCGAGGGCGGCGGGCACATCCTGCTCTCCCAGCTGACCGGCCCGCTGAAGGCCGGCGACAAGGTCAGCATGGTGCTCACCTTCCAGCGCACCGGCCAGGTGCTGATCGAGGTACCGGTGATCGCGCTGACCGCGCCGACACCGGCCGGCGGCCCGTGACCGGTGCCGGCACCCGACCGGCCCGAGTCGCAAGTGGACGGTGCCGGACCCGGCTCAGCCGAATTGCCGCTGCCGGGCACCGACGACCGGGCCCGGGTCGTCTATCTGACTGAGAGAGCGAATCCGAAGGCATCCGGCCAGGCCGACCCGCCACCGCGGGCCGGGCCGGCCGCGCACGGTAGAGGAGTACAGCGTGTCGTCGACCACGCCGCCCAGGACCGGAACCGCCCGCTGGCCGTTGATCCGCGGCTGGCTGGGCACGGCCGCCCGGCTGCTGCTGGCCGGAACGTTCCTGTGGGCCGGTATCGGCAAGGTCGGTGACCCGGCGGCCAGCGTCCGCGCGGTCCGGGCCTACCGGGTGCTGCCGGAGTGGCTGGACAAGGGCGTCGGCTACGGCCTGCCGTACCTGGAGATCGCGCTGGCCGTGCTGCTGCTGGTCGGCCTGGCCACCCGGCTGTCCGCGCTGCTGTCGGTCGCGCTGCTGGTGGTGTTCCTGGCCGGCATCATCTCGGCGGCCGCCCGCGGGCTGCGGATCGACTGCGGCTGTTTCGGCGGTGGCGGTGACCTGGGCGCCGGCGGGTCCACCCGGTACACCGCCGAGATCCTGCGCGACACCGGGCTGCTGCTGGCCGCCGCGTTCCTGGCCTGGTGGCCGCGCAGCCGGCTGGCCGCCGACGACCAGCTGCGCCGCAGCGTCCCCGGCGCCGACGCCGGCACCCGGGTCGGGCCGCGCCGCACCAAGGCCGCCCAGGAACGGCTCGCCGCGCTGGCCGAGCAGCGCCGGCAGCAGGGCGAACGCCGGGTCTGGCTGGTCTCCGCGATGTGCGGCGTGCTGCTGGTCGCGGTGGCCGGCGCCGGCGTCGGCATCCAGTCCGCCCGGGTCGCCAAGCCGGCCGGTCCGCAACCGCAGGCAGTGTCCGTTCAGGACGGTGTGCTGATCGGCAAGTCGACCGCCAAGATCAGCATCGACCTGTACGAGGACATGCAGTGCCCGATCTGCGCCCAGTTCGAGGGCGAATCCGGGGCGCTGCTGAAGAGGTACGTCGACGCCGGCACGGTCAAGGTGCACTACTACGTCATCTCGTTCCTCAACCGCCTGTCGTCCACGAACTACTCGTCCCGGGCCGCGAATGCCGCCTACTGCGCCGCCGATGCCGGCGTCTTCCCGGAGTATCACCGCCTGCTGTTCGCCAACCAGCCTGCGGAGGGCAGCGCCGGGCTCACCAACGAGTCGCTGATCTCGTACGGCCAGCAGGCCGGCGCCACCGGTGCCTTCGCCGACTGTGTACGCACAGACAAGTACAACAGCTTCGTCGCCCAGATCACCGATCAGTCCAGTAAGGACGGCATCAACGGGACGCCGACCGTGCTGGTGAACCGCACCCAGGTGCCCAACCCGAACGCGGCCGCGCTGCAGGCGGCGATCTCGGCGGCGGCGTAGGCGCGCCCTGGCCCGGGGTTCGGGCCGGTGGCTAGGCGAGCGCGGCCAGGGCGGTGTCGACGTCGTCGGTGGTGTTGTAGACGTGGAACGAGGCGCGCAGCGAGCCGGCCCGGGTGGCCGCCCGGATGCCGGCCGCGGCCAGCCGGGTGTCGGCGCCGGGCCGGTTCACCGCCACGATCGCACTGTCCGATTCGGACAGCCCCAGGCCGGCGCGGAACCGGTTCGCCAGCCCGACGTCATGCCGGTTGATCGCCGGCACGCCGAGCCGCTCGACCACGTCCAGCGCGGCCGCGGTGCCGACCCAGCAGTGCCAGGCCGGGGACTGGTCGAACCGGCGCGCGTCGGCGGCCAGCCGCAGCGGCGGCCCGTAGTAGGAGCTGTGCACGTCCTCGCCCGCGTACCAGCCCGAGCCGGCCGGCCTGATCCGCTGCTGGAGCTCGGCTGAGATCACCATGAACGCGGTGCCGCGCGGCGACATCAGCCACTTGTACGCGCTGCCGATCAGCACGTCCGCCCGGCTCGCGTCGACCGGCAGCCAGCCGACCGCCTGGGTCGCGTCCACCACCACCAGCGCCCCGTACGCCCGGGCCGCCGCGCTGATCGCCGCGAGGTCGGCCACCTCGCCGGTGGCCGACTGCACCAGGCTGAACGCGACCACTGTGGTCCGCTCGTCGATCCTGCCGGCCAGCTGGTCCGGCGGCACGGTGTGCACGTCGACGCCGCGGTCGGCCTGCACCAGCCAGGGGAACAGGTTCGAGGTGAACTCGATCTCCGGGGCCAGCACGGTCGCGCCGTCCGGCAGCGCCTCGGCGACCAGCCCGACCAACTGCGAGACGTTGGCCGCCGCGGCCACGTTGGCCGGGTCGGCGCCGACCAGCCGCGCGTATGCCGCCCGGGCCCGGCCGACCGAGTCCGCCCAGGGCTCCCAACTGGTCCGGCCGGCGCGCCAGTCGGCCAGTGCGGCCTGCAGCGCGTCCCAGGCCGGCCGCGGCGGCAACCCGTAGCTGGCGGTGTTCAGGTACCCCGGATCGGCGTCCCACAGGTCAGGCAGGGTCATGCGGCCGCCTCCGAAGTGAGCATCGCCGGGAGCGGAGCGCCGGCGACCGGGCGGTGGGTTGCCGGAGCGGAGCGGAGGAGGTCGCCGGGGTACACGGTCATGCCGCCACGCTAACCCGGCTGCGACCTGCCGGTCCCGGGCCGATTCCGCAGGCTTGGACTGGCCCGATCCGGCCGGCCGGCCGCGTGCTCGGGCCGGGCGGGTGCGTGCTCGGGCCGGGCGGTCGGTCGGGCCGGTCAGGCGAGGCTGGGTCGGTCAGGCGAGGCTGGGTCGGTCAGGCGAGGCCGGGCAGTGGCGGGGGTTCGCCGGCCGACCAGTCCACCCGGCGGCGGGCCTTGCCCACCTCGACCCGGGGGACCGTGCCCGGCGCCACGACCACGACCTCGGCCCGTACCCCCAACCGGTCCTGCAGTTGCCCGCCCAGCGCCGCGCGGGCCGGCTCCGGCGGACCGTCCACTTCGCACACCACCAGCAGCCGGGTGGCGGCCGTCCGGCGGTCGACCACGACCAGGTAGTGGGGTGCCACCCCGGGCCGGCCGAGCAGTACCGCCTCGATCTCGCTCGGGTAGACGTTCACCCCGCGGATCACGACCATGTCGTCCACCCGCCCGGTGACCTTGCTCATCCGCACCAGCGTCCGTCCACAGTGGCACGGACCGGTGTCCACAGTGGCCACGTCGCCGGTGCGGTACCGCAGCAACGGCAGGGCCTCCTTGGTCGGCGTGGTGAAGGTCAGCTCGCCCGGCACCCCGTCGGCCGTCGGCTGCCCGGTCGTCGGATCGAGCGTCTCGACCAGGAAGTGGTCCTCGTTGACGTGCAGCCCGTGCTGCGCCTCGATGCACTCGCTGGCCACGCCCGGACCGATCACCTCGGACAGCCCGTAGATGTCCAGCGCCTTCAGCGGCAGCAGCTCCTCGATCCGGCCCCGCAGCCCCTCGCTCCACGGCTCGGCCCCGAAGATGCCGGCCCGCAGCGACGGGATCTCGACGCCGTCGCGGCGCAGCGCCTCGCCGAGGAAGACCGCGTAGGACGGCGTGCAGGTCAGGATGTCCGGTTGCAGGTCGCGCAGCATCGTGATCTGCCGCTGGGTGAACCCGCCGGACAGCGGCACCACCGTCGCGCCCAGCGTCACCGCCCCCTGGTGGATACCGAGCCCGCCGGTGAAAAGCCCGTACCCGTAAGCGTTGTGCACGATGCTCTGCTCGGTGCCGCCCGCCGCCGCCAGCGCCCGCGCACACATCGCCGCCCACAGCGCCAGGTCGTTCCGGGTGTACGAGACCAGCGTCGGCCGCCCGCCCGTCCCGCTGCTGCCATGCACGACCACCACCTGCTCGCGCGGCACCGCCAGCAACCCGAACGGGTACGCCTCCCACAGGTCCGCCTTCGCCGTGGTCGGCAGCCGCGGCAGGTCGGCCAGCGTCACATCCTGACCGCCGGTCACCCCGGCGGCCCGCAGCCGGCGCCCCTGCATGCCGTCCACCGCCAGCAGCCGGTCCACCAGCCCGCGCAGCCGCCGCTCCTGCAGCACCGCCCGCTCGTCCCGCGACATCCCCTCGGCCACCGGCTCGAACACGCGCACCTCCGTCCACCCCGCCGCGTTACCGTACGACCCACCTCGTAACCCAGCCCCGCCCCCCTGTAGCATCAGACTTCGCATCAAGGGGCTGTGGCGCAGCTGGTAGCGCACCACACTGGCAGTGTGGGGGTCAGGGGTTCGAGTCCCCTCAGCTCCACCCTTGCTGACCTCGACGTTTACCTCTTTGCATGATCCGCGGACTGGGTGTTTTGTCCGGTGGTGGGCACGAGGTGGGCACGAGCGTACGGAGTTCATGTCCCGACGTTCGGAGGTGGCCTCCCGCTCCGGTCCTGTGGCGCGGTCGCCGGGGCGGCTTCGCGGCTGAGGTCCGGGAGAGCTGTTGGCTGGGTGTCGGCATCCGGCGTTCGACCCGCTACTGCGAGGGCATGGCCAGGACGGTTGCGGTCGGAATTGGTCGGTGGAGCCGTTGGGTGGCCGGGGTGGCGTTTCGTGGGTTTTGTCGGGTGCTGTTGCTCGGCTCGATGCTGGTATCAGGTGGTCGGGGTTGAGGGTCGCGTGATGGTGCGCGGGACGAGTTGGGCGACGGCCTCGGCTGCGGCGCGGTCGACGTCGGCGAAGATGTTGGTGTAGATGTCGGCGGTGATCTTGATGCTGGAGTGGCCGAGGAGTTCGGAGACGAGCTTGAGGTCACGGGTGACGCGGTAGGTCAGTGACGCGGCGGTGTGCCGGAGGTCGTGGAATCTGATTGGTGGTAGTCCGCTGCGGGTCAGCGGGATGGTCTGCCCGTCGGGTCCGCTGTGGCGGCGCAGTCCGCAGCGGGGTTCGCCGTGGAGGGTGACGGTGGCTTGGCGGGCGCATCGTGTGCCGGCGTGGGTTGTCGCGGTGCAGTCGGTGGAGGGCCGGCTGGTGCGCTGGATGAGCCGGTCGAACTGCTGGGAGACGGTGGCGGGATTGAGTGCCTCGCCGGTGGGCTTGGTGAAGACCCGGCCGGAGTCGGTCCAGAGTGGACCGGCCGCGTCCCGTTCTGCGGTCTGCTGCAGCCGCCATGCGCGGAGAACGGCGACGGTCGTGCTGTCGAGGGTGACGGTGCGTTCGCCGGCTGCTGTCTTGGGGTCGTCGTAGTCCTGCCCCTCGTCGTCGAGGGCGTCAGGGTCGGGATCGACGAGGGTCTCGCGGATGGTCAGCGTTCCGGGGTCGAGGTCGAGGTCGGTCCAGGGCAGGCCGAGGGCCTCGCCGCGGCGTAGGCCGCGCAGTGCGACGAGGTGGTACAGGGGGTAGAGCCGGTCATTGTTGGCGAAGTCGAGGAACGCGCCGGCTTGTTCCGGGGTCCAGACCATGCACCGGGAGGGTCGGCGGCCGGTTTGACGCCAGCGGGCGACCCGTTCGGTTGTCCAGACCAGCGGTTTTGTGCTGCGGGCAGTGGTGAGTTCGACGTTGCTTGCCGGGTTGCGGCTGATCGTGCCGCGGCGGACGGCGGCGTTGAGGTAGGCGTGGAGGACCGCGTGGGTGCGTCGGATGCGGGCGGCACCGAGCGGGCGGCGGGCCGGTTGGGTGTCGGTGCGGGCGGCGATCAGTCGGCGCAGTGTCGCGGTGGGCTCGTCGCGGGTGGACCGGTTGAGGCGTCGCATGGCCGCGTACAGGTCTTCGATGTGGTGTTCGCGTAGGTCGCCCGGCCGCAGGTGGCCCAGTGCCGGGATGAGGTAAAGCGCGGCGAGTTCCTCGTTGCACTTGCGGGTGCTGCGTTTGAGGCTCACCCGGCCGGCCAGCCAGTGGCCCAGGTCGACGGCGACGGTGAGCGTCCTGTCGACAGAGCGGTACTCACCTTTGTTGATCTTGTTGAGCGCTTCGGTGAGCTTGGTCTGTGCCTCGTCCTTGCTCGGGTAGGGGCCAATCCGGCGCTGCTGCCGCTTCCTGCCGGGGATGGTCGGTTCGTCGAACCGCGCCCACCAGGTGCCGTGGTCGCGGCGCTTGAGCTTCGGACATGTGCCGCCCAGGACCTTCCGGGTCTGCGGATCCCGACATCCGCACCGGCGAAACACCGAACCTTCCATGGCTGTCTCCTGACGCCTGATGACTGATCTGGCGTCCGGAGTGCCGGCCGCCTATCTGGTAGCCGTGCCGGCGTCAGCGCGAGCTTGTCAGCTTGCCGGGGTCGGATCTGTGCTGGTCGGCGTCGGGCCGTTGTCCGCGGTGGTGTCGGGTGGGATCCCCAGTACGGCGAGGAGATCGGAGGTCAGGACGTGGTAGCGGCAGCCGATCCGTAGCAGGCGGCAGGGGAACTCGTCGCGGCGGGCCAGGTCGTAGGCGAGGGTCCGTCCGAAGCCGAGGGCGCGAGCGGCGGTGGCGACGTTCACGGTCGCTGGAAGGGCCTGTAGTTCGGCAGTCGTCATCCGCTCCACCGGGTTGCTCCGTCCTGTGTGGACTCGCCGGCATCCGGAGGTGGTGGGCTACCGGCAGGTGTCACCTGGTGATGCCGCTGGCGGCGCGTCGGACGGAAGTCGCCGATGCCCGGGATCCGCGCCTCGCTCGGTCACAGACCGCTGCCGAGGTCGAGGGTGTTCTGCAGCCGGGCCAGGTCGTGTTGCCGACCGTCGGGGTCGGGCGGTGGTGGGCCGAGGGCCTGGGCGCGGGGTGGCGCGGTCGGCTCGGCGGCGGGGGTGCCGTGTGGGAGGCCGAGGGTGTGGTGGCGGTAGTGCTCGATGGCGGTGGCGTGCCGGTCCCATGTGGACGCCTGGTCGGGGTCGGTGGGTCGGTCGCCGAGCAGGGCGGTGAGGTAGCCGGCGGGGTGGTGTGCGAAGTGGGCGGTGGCGGTGTCGATGTGCCGGGCGAGGGCGGCGTGCAGCAGTGTCAGGCGTTCACCGGCGTGGGTGTCGGTGGGGTGCCGGGTGAGGTGGGCGGCGAGGCGGGTGGTTTCGGCGTGGAGGGTGTGGGTGGGTTGACGGGCGAGGTGGTTGGTTTCGGCGGCGTGGAGGAGTCGTGTGGTTCGTTGCCAGGCGGCGTGTTGGCTGGGTGGTGGTGGGGTGTCGTAGCCGGTGGGGTCGATGCGGTGGGCGTGCAGGAGTTGGGTGACGCGGTGGTCGAGGACGGCGGCGGGGGTGGTGATGGTGTCGAGTTCGCGGGTGGTGAGGTTGGTGGTGATGGCGGTTGGGGTGTGGCCGTGGTCGAGCAGGGCGTGGATGCCGGTGATCGCGCGTTGCCGGGGGGCGGCTTGTCCATTGCTGTGGAAGGCGCGGCGGGTGGTGGGGGTGAGCTGGTTGGCCCAGGTGGCTGCGACCTGTTCAGCGGTGCGGCGGTGGTTGTTCCAGTGGTTGGTGGCGTGGTCGTCGGGTCCGGGTGGGGGTGGTGGTCCGGGGTGGTCGGCTGGGGAGGTTGGTTGCCAGCGGGCGTGGTAGACGGCCAGGGCGGTGATGGCGGTGTCCCAGGTGGCGCGGTCGGGGCCGTGGGTGGGGCGTGGGCCGATGCGGGCGAGGAGTCGGGGTGGTGGGTTGGTCGGGGCGGTGGCGGCGATCGCTGCTTCGGCGGCGTGTTCGGCGTGGCGGAGCAGGGCCCGGTCGCGGTGTCGGTTGTGGAGGGTGCGTCTGCGTCGGGTGAGTTGGGCGAGGCTGTGGCCGGCGTAGCGGTGGTGGGCGGCGACGGCGCCGGGGTGTTGGGTGGTGGCGGGTTGGTCGGGGTGGTCGTGTCGTAGCCGGTCGGCGAGGCCGGCGAGCGGGCCGGTCTGGGGTGGGAGGTGGGGGAGCCAGTCCTCGTCGTCGTGGTGGGGAGTGTTGTGGTGGGTGAGGTAGGCGTGGAGGTGGTGGCGGGCGCGGGTGAGCATGACGTAGAGGCCGGCGCGGGTGGTGGTGTCGGTGGCCAGGGTGCGGGTTGCGGGGAGGGTGGCGCCTTCGGCTTTGTGGGCGGTGAGGGCGTAGGCGTGGTCGAGGCCGCCGTCGCGTCCGTCCGGGAAGTGGTGGGTGAGGTAGTCCGGTCCGATGTGGACGGTGCGGTTGCCGGGAAAGGCGACGGTGAGGGCGTGCTGGTCGGGGTGGACGGTGGTGATGGTGCCGATGGTGCCGGTGCGGATGTAGTCGCCGGGTGGGCAGTTGTCGGGGGTGAGGGTGTGGCCGGTCTGGGTGAGGGTGATGACTTCGTCGCCGGCTTGGAAGTCGCGTCCGGCGGCGTGCAGGGTCGGGCCGTGCAGGGTGCCGTCGGCGTGGAGCAGGACGCGGGCGGCGCGGTTGAGCGGGCCGGTGTCGTGGTGGTGTTCGGCCAGCATCCGCGGCGCCTCACCGGGTGGCCCGCCGGTGGGGTGGCGGGTGCGGTCGGTGTACCAGTCGGTGACGACGGCGGTGGTGAGTTCGTCGCGGTCGGCGCAGACGCGTATCCGGTTGTCGGCGGCGAGCCGGTTCAGGGCGCGTTCGGTGGTGGGTGGGGTGCGCAGGTCGGTCAGGGCGGCGCGGACGGCCGCGAGGTGAGGGCCGCGTTGGCGTTGGTTGACGGTCAGGGCCGGTGGGCGGGTTGTGGTGGTGAGGTGGGTGAACCAGCCGCCGGCGCCGACGGACCCGAGTTGGGCGGGGTCGCCGACCAGGATCGCCACGGTGCCGGTTGTGGCGGCGTGGTGCAGGAGGCGTTCGGCGTCGCGGGTGGACACCTGGGTGGCCTCGTCGACGATCAGCACGGTGCCCGGCGGCCACACGTCGGCGGGCCTGGTGTGGTGTAGCTGGGTGAGCCAGCCGGCGACAACTTTGGTGGGGATGTGCAGGCGCTGGTGGAGTTCTTCGGCTTGCCGCCCGCCGTTGGCGGTGCCGACGACGCGGTGGCCGGCGGCGGTGACGGCGTGCACGACGGCGCGCATGGCTTCGGTCTTGCCGGTGCCGGCCGGGCCGATCACCGGCCTGACCAGCCCGGCGGCGCCCAGCACCTGGTGAACGAGGCTGGCCTGCTCGGCCGTGAGTCCGCCGGGTAGGCCGGCCCCGGCCGTGGTGATCGCCACGGCGATCAGACGCGGGGCGACGGCCAGGCGCGGGCCGCCGGTGATGCCGGTGGCGCAGAGGGCGAGCAGGCGTTGTTCGGCGTTCAGGAGGTCGGTGGTGGTGTAGGTGGGTTCGGGCTGGCTGCGGCTGCGGCGGCCGGTGGTGGACAGCAGCACGACGCGGGGGTCGGCCAGGAACCGGGCCGCGACCGTCTCAATCGCCTCGGCGTCGAGCCGGTCACCGGCCCAGGCGGCGACCGCCTGCACCACCTCTCTCCTATCGAATGTTGTCGCGCGTTCGGTCAGCCCACCCGGACCGGCCAGCCGGTCATATAGTGCGGCGACGTCGGCCGCGTCTGGCGGCTCGACTTGCCGGGTGGTGGGTGCGGCCAGGGTCAGCAGCCGGTCGCGGGTCCACCCGGCTGTGGCGAGCCGGCCGGCCTGGATCGCGTCGACCTGGGCGTCGGCCAGCACCCGCTTCGGGTCACGGGACCGGCGTTGCGCGGCCGCCATCGTGGCCGGGTCCGGGGCGAACCCGGCGTCGACCAGTTGGGCGAACTCCTCCAGCACCTGCCCGCGCCGGGTCGAGAACGCCTCCACCAACTCCCGGGGGAACCCGGCCAGGTCAGCCACCCCGTTACGGACCGGCCCCCACACCAGCCCCCGGCGCGCGGCCAACTCCCGGCGCAGCACCGCGGCCCCGACATAGCCGGCGGTCTTCACCTGCGACAGCAGGACTTCACCGTCCAGGGCCCGCCACTCGATCCGACCGACACCGTTGTCGTCGAGGACGGGCCGGCCGTCGCCGTCGACGAGCGGGACGGCGACAGCGTTGACGATCACGTTGTGCACGTGCAGGTGCGCCTCATCCGCCCGCGACACCTCATGCCGGTACGACGCCGCGGCCAACCCCAACCCCGGCCGGTTCCGCCCACCGACCGTCCCGACCGCAGCATGCCGCTCCAGGTACGCGAGCGCCGCGTCCACCCCGGCATCCAACGCGGCCGCGATATCCGCGCGCAGCGGCTCGTCGGCGAACGCCCACAACACGCTCACACTCTTCGGCGCCGAACACACCAGGTCGAACCCGATCACCACCGTCGGCGGCACCCGCGCCGCGGCGAACCGCAGCACCTCCCCCCGCCGCACCAACCACCGCCCCGACCCCGCCTCCCGCCACGCCGCCAACCGGTCGACGGCCGGCCGGCCCGGCGGGCGCCGATCGGCGGCGACCGCACCATCGGCGTTGGGGACGCCAGCGGCCAGGCGCCGCAGGTACCGGGTGCTGACGCCGACCACCTCCGCGGCCTGATCCAGGGTCATCACCTCCGGCAGCGGACCGGCGTGGCCGCCATGACCGGCCCGACCGGCCGACCCGGACGCCGGCAGCAGCGGCCGGTCACTGATCGCGTGCCGGCCGGTCAACAAGCGTTCCAACTCCGCCCCCGATACCAGCCCCGACAAGCCCGCCAGCCCCGCCGCCGACCCCCGTGCCCACCCCGCCACCCCCGCCGACGCCCGCTGCTTCGGGTGCGCCGATCGGCTGTAGTAGCCGGCCAACCCATCCCCGTCGCTCGCCGGGGCCGGGTCGGGCGGGCCTTGGAGGTAGGCCACGAGTCGGCGTACAGCGGCGACCACAGCGCCCCGGTCGGCCGCTGACAGTCCCAGCACCCGCATCGTCGCGATCACCCGCACCAGCCCCCGCACACCCGGCCCCGGCCCCTGCCGCTGCCGGAACGCCTGTGCCGGTAGTGCGGGCCGGCCGTAGCCGGACGGAAGCCGCACCGACCGCCGACCACCCCAGCCGACCCAAGGCCTTACCCGGGGTGGCTACTAGGGTCAGGTCGTGATCGTGCGGTGCACCCGGAAACTGCTCACCGTCCTCGGCCCGACCGCCGCCCAGCAACCGCCCCCGCCGCCCGACAGCGAGGACTGGTACGCCAACCTGATACGGCTCGACCGCCGGCAATGCCTGCTGCTGACCCACACGGCGACCCTGTTCACCATCTTCGAACCGGCCGTCACCGCGGCCGCCCTACGCTCGACCGGGCGGCTGGTCACCGCCCTGATCGCCCGGGAGACTACACAACGAGGCGCTCCCACCAGACACCTTCGGCACCCTCGACCCGGCCGACGTTCAGGTCGCGACCACCGCCGACCGCAGCGTCCTGGGCTGCATGAACGACATGACCGTCCGGTGCGAGTACGTCATCGCCCTCGACGGCGGCCTCGCGGCCACTGACCTCGTCGAGCTGAACCGGTCACTGCGGCGCAACATCAACAGTGCCCGCGGCTACCGCCAACCCATCGACCTGGCCACCGAACGCCTCACCAACCACCCCTGACGGCCCCGCCCCCCTGGGGCGGTAGACCCCGAACCGCCTTGGCCGGAGACTCGCCCGACCGGCCATTGACGCCCGGCCATAGAGTCCAAACGAGCGCTCGGCGGCTAGAGTCGGATTGTCGATCATGAGACGACCCAGACTTGGTCGGTGCCGTCCGAAGAATCCCGCTCTCCGGCCACTACCCGGTCTCCCGGGTGATTTCGGAGGCCTCGTCATGCCGGCGTTTGGCCCCGATGAGCCCGACCGGGTGATCGACCTGTTCGGCCGGCACGCCGTGCCCGTCGACCGCCCCAACCACAGGCCGAGACCCACCGCCGAGGCGACCTGCACGGCAGAGCGGGGGTCGCCGGTCTGGCATCCTGGCGCGGTGGCTGCTGCGCACTTGGATGCCGTCTACGACCGGCTGCGGGCGATCATGCGCCCGTACGGTGAGCAACTCGTCGTCGAGCGCGACGAGCCGGGTGACTACTACGTCAACACCCCGTGGTCCCGTCCGGACGGCTACGTGCTGATGTTCGGCGCGGTCCAGACCCGGGCCAGGTACGTCTCCTACCACCTGATGCCGGTCTATGGCGCACCGGCGCTGCTGGACACGATCTCCCAGCAACTACGCGCCCGCATGCATGGCAAGGCCTGCTTCAACTTCACCAAGGTCAATGACGCACTGTTCACCGAACTGGCCGACCTCACCGCCCGGGCCTACGCCGCCCGGCACCACCTGCAGCCCACCACACCCAGCTGAACGATCGCCTGGCCCGGCGCAGGCTCCCCACCAGCGGCATGTGCGAGTGTTCGATCATGGCCAAGCGGCCGCGTGCTCAACCGGCTGCGGTGGCGCGAGAGTTGTTGATCAAGATGGGTCGCTCGGTCGGCGCCTGTGATGGGTCGGCTCCTCCGGGCGATACCTGTCCCATCTGCATGGAGCGTGGGCGGCTGGTGGCGAATGCCGCATCTTTGTCACACTCATTTGGTGCTGACTTCGATCATGCCTGGGTTACGTGAGATCCGAACGCCGCTCGCGGTTGGATATTCCTGGATTCTGGTTGCGTACCTGGGGTTTGCGCATCGTGTGCCGGATGCCGCGCATGCGAGCGGTCCGCTCGCGGATATGTACCGCATCGGACGGATCGTCACACCGGCCGGCATTGCCGTCGCCGCGAGCGTCGTGGCGTACCTTGTGGGCGTTGTCGTTTTGCAGGTGACCTCGGTGTTGACCAAAATAGTGCTGGGATGGCGGAGCGTTGTGCCGGCGTGGCTGAGGGAGCGCCTGCCGGGCACGTCGTCACAGGATCAGGTCACGAAGGCGTTCGAGGCCACCGCGATCGACCGCGTGGCGGATCGTGTACGCGATGATGCCGAGTTTCGGGCCGCTCTTGTTCAGCACGGCGTGGTCGTCGGTCGGCTGACCGGTGCGGAGATCGACGAGAACCGTCTGGACGAGATCCTGCGGAAGGACTCGGCCGTCCGGCATGAGGCGGTCCAGGAGGCGTGCGACGACGACTCGTGGGATATTGGCGATCTGAACGAGCTGCTCCCGTTGATGGTCCAGCGGATGCGCGGCCGGGACGACCAATTTGCGACGGAATATGACCGGCTCACCACCGAGTCCGATTTCCGCGCGGGTATGGCTTGGCCCCTGTTCGGCCTGTTCGCGGTGCTCGCGGTCCGGTCATCAGTGTGGTGGCTTGGGGGCCTACCGGCGGTGCTCCTGCTCATTTCCTCCGCGAGTGGTGCATCGCTGCAGGCTACAAGGCTGCTGAATACGATCGTCGCCTCCCGTCGCTACGAGGAGCCCGCTATGCAGGTGCTGGATAGCATCCCTGCGCAGCAACTGCTGAACCGCAAGGCGCATACGGCCTGGTGGACGAGCCGGGCGGCCCGGGAGGTTACCGCGCTAGCGATCAGTTCTGATAATGCTGTGATCGCGGGTGGCACCGACGACGGGTACCTGCTGCTTTGGGATAGGAGGACCGGCGGCCTATTGCATTCATTGGCTGCGCACCGGGACAGCATCGAGGCGGTGGCTTTTAGCCCGGACGGCACTCGTATAGTCACCGCCGGCGCAGACAGCGTCACCTGTGTCTGGGATCCTATGTCAGGCCAACCCGTGCACAAGCTGGACCACCAGCAGTGGGTATCGTATCTTGCCTTCGAACCGGGTACCGGCCTGCTGACAGGGGTAGCCAGCGATAGCGTGTTGTACTGGAATATCTCCGACGGAACGCAGGTCGACCGTCGGAAAATCGGCGAGTCTGTTGTTCGCTCGGCGAGCATGAGTCCGGATGGCACTCTAGTGATCGGGTTCTTCGA
This sequence comes from uncultured Actinomycetota bacterium, assembly GCA_963714145.1. Classification (GTDB taxonomy): domain Bacteria; phylum Actinomycetota; class Actinomycetes; order Mycobacteriales; family CADCTP01; genus JBBWZH01. The sequence goes on from OY970235.1 coordinate 9,758,994, forward strand.
TCACTCAGTCGTCGTCATCCGCGGTGATCATACGCTGCACCCCGTGAAGACCGGTGATCTCGTGGTGTGCTGCGCACTCAACGAAGGGCTGTTCGTCAGCCTGGAGAAGGACAAGGACCGCCAGCGGCGACTGGTCCGCTGGCGCCAATCAGACAACGGCCTAATCGGATCGAACCTCTCGGTGCCGCAGGAACCGTGGCAGCCTGTAGTCGTAGTGGACTACGAATCAGCACCGAAAATCATCTTTACCACCCTGGACGACGAGATCCTACTGCTGAGTCTGGACGGAGACTTCCCACCTAGGATCTGCGGCAAGCACGAAGGCGGCATCTCCACCTTCGCCATCTCCCCAGATACCGCGACCTTGGTGTCGGCTTCAGGGGCCGGTACAGTCCACGTTCACGACTTGAGGACCGGAAAACTGCTGTTACGTCTCGTACCGCAGATCCAGGCCAAGGAGCACTAGATGCGGCGTAGCCGTAAGGACCAAGTAAGGGGCTGACGCCCAATGGATCGAAGGTCGGCCCGACAGCAGATTCACAGATGGCCTTTGCCACTAGCAATATCCGCTCATCGGCTATGTTCGGTCGGAGCCTGCGTGATGTGGCCTCGCCGACCGAGCGGGGAGAGACGTCCGTCGTCGAGTCCTCGCCGGCGGCGAGGTGTACCGGGGACAACGGGTCTGGCGACCCCGGGCGCCGATCGCACGCGGCCGATCACCAAGCCGCCCGGCCGACGAGGCTAGGCCGAGCGTATCGTCGCCCCGGCACTGGTCGGCCACCACGCCGCGGCCGTCGGCGCCCGCTGACCACGAGCGCCGTCGACAGTTGGCCACGTACGAACGCGCAACGGCAGAAGCGGACGGTCGCGCGGCGTCGCTCTCCCAGATGAGTACTCCGGCCGCATCCGTCGGCTTGGCGGGTAGGGTCGATCGGCGTCGGCGGTGTGGTCGCAGGCTGAAGGGTTCGGATCGACGTTTCAGGCTGTGGGCCGGATCGGCGGCCGGCCGCGTTGAATCGCTGCCCGCCGGGCGGTAGACAACTAGACGGAAGGGCATAGGTCGTCCTGTGCAACAGTTCAGCCTTGGTGAGCCGGGAAAGTCGCAGGATGGCCTTCGTGCGTAGGGTCGCCTGCGGCTGAGAGAATGCAGGCGTGGCCGGTATCGAGACGCCAGAGTCCGGAAAGGGCGGCGAGAGCGTCGGTCGTGCCTTGGGAATGCGTCGCGCCGCGACGGCGTCGATTGAACGCGCCGGGGTGCGGCATGTCGACGGAATTGTCTCAAATGACCTGGGGTGGCTGTTCCGGGAGCAGCCGCTGCACGACTATGGCATTGATGCTCAAGTCGAAGTCGTAACAGACGACGATCTCGTGACTGGTCGACTCCTCGGCCTGCAGATCAAGAGTGGCGACTCTCAGTTCGTCGAGATCAAGTCCGATGAGGGCTGGGTGTTCCGCGACCGCAGCGATCATCTGGCGTACTGGCTCGGGCATTCTCTGCCGGTTGTCATCGTCATTGTCGATCCTGGCGTGACCGCGTACTGGCAGATCATCTCCACCCGGACGGTCGTTGAGACGAAGCGGGGCTTCCGAATCACGATTCCGTTGAGTCAGCCATTCGACATCACGGCGCGGGAAAGGCTTCTTGAACTAGCCGGCCGCCCGGAGGGGCCCTTGGAGTCTCTTCCGAAGTACTACACTAAGTTGCCGCCCGATACGGTCGGCCCACTACGCCGTGCCGAGCAGATCGACCGTCTTGCTGCCGCACGACTCGCCGAACGTCTTGTCGACGGCCGTGCATCACCTGGCCTCACGGTCGCATCACTTGCGGCCGGCCAACCATCCTGGCTCACCGCCAGCGAGGCTGTGCAGGACCTATGGATGGCCGTCGGTGGGTACGCGGTCGAGCATGACCAGCACCGGGAGGCGGGGACGGTGTTCGAACTTGCCGCCGACCGCCCCGGACCCAGTTCGGCGCGCGCGCGGGCGTTCGCTGGCCTGTCATTGCTGTTCATCGATCGGAACGAGGCGGCCCGGCACCTGCGGCGCGCCCGCGCTGAGGGACAGACACTGCTCGCCGATGTCGGTCTAGCTGCTCTCGCCGTCCCCGAGAACGACGCCCGGCCCCTGAATATCCCGCAATCGATGCTCGACGCCAGCGATGACGAGCTTGACGCCGAACCGACTGTCCTCAACTTCCTCGGCGAGATGGCAACCCGCCGCGACGATCTCAACGCCGCCGTCGACTACCGACAACGGGCCGTAGACCGCGCCGGCGACTCGGCCACTGGCTTGCGGCTTGCGCTCGCAGAGACCATCCGTCGACGCGCATCGGCCGAGGGCGGCAGCAACCACGAACTCCGACGCGCATTGGGCCACGCCCAGGCGGCCGTTGAGGAACGGCGCCGCTGGGATGGGCCCAGCGCCGCTGCGCTAGCGGTACTGCTCGACATTCAAGCGGCCACCCTCGGCGCGGTCGACGCCGTGAGGTCAGCACTTCCTTCATCCGAAGGAGGCACGGCTCGCGATGTCGAAGCGACGTCTCACGCCGTCGCACACCGCGGCGCATTCGCCGCGCTCGCCTCGCACAACCGTCCCGCCTATGACTTCTTCATGCAGGCATTGGCCGACGGTCCGCAGCGCCACGAATTACTGGCACTCGAGAGTACCGAAATAGACGAGCCGCCGGCCGGGCAGATCGCAAGATGGACGGCTGTGCTTGATGAGGCCGCGGACGACGCGATGGCGGCCCGCTGCATCTCACAACTCGTCAAACTCGGCGTCTGGCCCCCGCAGGCCGACGATCTGCAGAACCGATCAATCCTCCCGCACGAAGTAGGCGAGACACTCCGCGCCATCCACCGGGCAAAGTCAGGAGAACTCGACCTTGGGATAGCGATGCTGCAGGTTCTGGCCGACCGGTATTCGCTGGCGGCATTCGAACTCATCCAGATCCTTGAGCAGGACGTCGACGGCGAGAGCGCGATCCAAGAGTGCGAACGGCAGATCAGGCGCTGGCCGGATCCGGCTCTCAGCGTCCTTCTCGCAGACCTACTCCGCCGGCATGGGCACCTGGACCGTGCCGCCACTTTGATCGAGCACAGCATGGCCGACGACTCCCTGCCCGTTGACGTCCGCCTCAGCCTCTGCAGATGGTACGTCCAACACAAAGCAGCGAACCGAGAGTTCGCTGCGGCAGCTTTCCTCGCCAAGTCCGGGCTTGTGATCGGAAACGACACCGATCTGGCCTGGAACCTCGTCGCCACCCTCCAGCACGACGGCAAGGTGACCCAGGCCCGAGACGCCCTTGCCCGGCACAAACCCGAGCCGACCAGCCAACAGGAGATTCGGCTGTGGATGCAACTCCACCTCGGCGTGCCACTCACACCCGACGACGCCCGCATCATGACCGATATCGCGCACCGCCAGCCCGACGGCCAGCTCCGCAGCGCAATCATCGGCCACCTCGTCCGAGAGGTACTCCTTACACCTCAGCGAGGCAACAACCCATACCCCAAGAGCATCATCGACGGGGTTCAACTGCTGACGGAGGAGGTCGGACACGGACCCGGCCCAGGGCTACGGCTTCTCAAGGACAACGACGCGGCCCTGCGCGAGGCGCTCGAGAAAGACCAGGTCGACCCAGTCGCTTTTCAAGAGCTTATCGATGAGGTACGGCGCGGCGTGAGCAGCGTCGCCGACGTAGCACGAACAACCAGGCGCCCCTACGGTGCGGCTCTCCTCCAGCGTCCGGCGGGCATGCTGTTCGCTACCGACCTAGCCGAAGGCCTTCGAGCGGCGGGCGAGCAGGCCGCGGAGGCGGCAGTCGAGGCCGGCACCTGCGTCCTGGACCTATCGTCGCTATATCTACTCAACTTGCTGACAGATACCGACCGGCTCCGGCTCCGTTCAACCCTGCGAGAACTCGTCGTCCCTGTGGCCGCCGTCGACGACGCCGTCCAAACTCGATATGACATGCGCGGTCTCGCCATTGCGACCTACACCGCATCGCTCCGCGCGGACGGCACCATCGAACGCACCACGCTCACCCCCGCCCAACAAGCGCTCCTGCGCGACCAAGCTGCGGCGCTGGAGAGCGCTGCCGCCTCACTGCAGGCCCGCCAAACGGGCGGGCCAGGCGATGCCGCCGTCGACGCCATTGTCCTTGCTCAGAATCAACGTCTCCCGCTCTGGTGTGACGACGCCGCCATGCGGCAAGCGGCACGGGCCCGTGGCATCCCGACCTTCAGCCTGCTCGACCTCGTCAGCACTCTGATCCGACGAGACGTCGCCCTCGACCAACGAGCGATCCTGCACACTCTCGCCGACCAGTATGTCGTCGACCTGCCCCTGACCGCCGACGACATCGTCGCACTTGCCACCGGACACAACTGGGAAATCGGCCCCGCCCACACCGCCCTCGTCCGGCCCGGCTGGTGGCGACACCACGACAACGACTGGCCCGACACCTGGCTCCACATCGCCACCTACGCCCGTCAGCACTCCGCCGACGCGCTAGTTGACATCACAAGGGCCGCGCTCGCCGGCGCCCTCAGCCATGTCACCGCCGGTCGGCGCACCCAGCGCTACCAGCAACTCGTCGTTCTCACACTCGTAGCTTGCCACCAAGCTCGACATCCCTCAGCCACCGGCTTACTCGACGCCCTCGCCCGCAACGCCGATCCGGCGCTACCCCCACGGCCTCCGTTCGTGCTCGCCGCACTGATCAACGAACTCATCCAACGGTCCATCCCCGATGCAGTCTCGTGTCGCACGACAACTCCTGCCGGGCGTCTACCTCCCATAACACCGCAGCACTGCTGCACAAATTCACGGCCCACAGATCGGACCATCCGTCCAGTCGCGGCTCCCGCGCGCCCCGGGCGAACCCTCGATCGGGCGTCCCCCCCGAGGCCCGCGGCGTGGTTGCGCACCCGCGCTACGCATGAGCGGACGGACCGGAGTGCGCCACGGCTATCGGGCAGACTCTGGGCGTGGCAGGCGGGCAGGTCGACGGCATCACGCCGCAGGCAGCGAGTCGCGGTGCGGCCGACTGGATACCCGACCAGCGGCTTCCGCTGCTGGCCGCGCAGTGGCTGGCGGACGGCCTGGACAGCCCGGAGCTGCGTGACCTGGCCCGGCTTGAGCCGGCGCGACGGCGTGGAGGCCCGCAGGATGCCGGACGTCCGGCCTCACTCGGCGACCCAGTCTGCGGCTACGACAACCCGTACGACCAGACAGCCTGGCGCGGCTACTGGGACGGGCTGGCCTGGGCCAGGTATGCGATGGACGACCGCCTCACCCCGTATGCGGCCGCACAACACGTGATCGAGATCGCCGGTGACTGGAACCGCAAACCGCAGCTACGGCCGGGCATCGACGACCGATAGGCGCCCACCTGAACGCCCTCAACGAACACGACGTCCCACCCCCCGCCGACAAACCAAGAAACCCCTGACCCCGACGCCACGCGTGCGCCAAACCGACTTGCGGCAAATGAGTTCGGTTGATCATGGTCCGGCGGGGGGTTGGGTACTTCCCCTTTCCGATCTGGTGCCACGACTCGGGCTGCGGATGCGGGCTGCCCGGCGGCAGTTCGTGGGTGGCGAAGGAGGCTGGCCCGAGCACGCACCCACAGCGGCGGGACGGTGGATTCGTTCGACAAGCCCATAGCAGCCCGGGCAGCCGCGGCTGGTCCGTACGCGGGCAGCGGCACGGTTCGCAGAAGAGTTGCCAGCTGTTAGCCGGCGGCGCGGTCGGTCAGCTCGCCGGTCAACTCGTTGGGCGGCGCGCCAGCAGGTACAGCCGCTCGGTCGACTCGGCAGGAGTGCGTCGGCATCCTCCGGCCGCATCAACCCGGTCAGGTCCCCGACCTGGTAGTCAACCGCGGGGAAGCGGGCCCGCGCCTGGTCGATCATTTCCGGGCTCAGGTCGATGCCGCGAGCCCGCGCCCCAGCCCGGGCCAGGTAGGCGGTCACGTGACCCGGCCCGCACCCGGCGTCGATCACCGGCCGGCCGCCCACCTCGGCCACCACCCGGTCCAGCAGCCACCGTTCGAGCGGCAGCCCGTCCAGCTCGGTGTCGAACCGGTCGGCGTAGGTCGCCGCCAGCCTGCCGTAGGTGGCGCGGACCCGGGCGTCCCTGGCCTGCACGCCATCAGCAATCGGCAACTCCAGGTCCATCGCAGGTTTCCCGGCCGCGGCCGTGGCCGTGTCCGGCTCCGCGGTGGGTCCGAGCAGATGAACCCAGCGGTTGTCCTGCTGGCCCGCACGCCGCTCCAACTGGCACACCAGCGGATCGACCCGGTCGGCCAGCCGCCGCAGACACCCCTGCACCCGTTCCCGATCGGCGAACGGGTGCAACCGATCACCGTGGGTGCGCAACTCACCCGATGTCTGCGCTCCCCGCAGCAACAGCACGGTCAACACAGCCCGCTCATCCGCAGCCAGGCCCAGCACCTGGTCGAGGGTCTGCTCGTACTTCACCGTGCGCCGGCCCGACTCAGACCAGACCACCCGCACCAACCCCAGATCACGCAGAGCCCCCGCCGCGCCCACCACAGTGCGCTCGTCCAGATCCATCACCGGATCCCGGCTCGTGACCTGGTTGCACGCACTCCGCAGCGCAGTCAGCGTCAACGGGTACCCGGCGGGCACCGTGACCTGCTTCTCCATCAGGCACCCCAACACCCGCTGCTGCGCCGGGTCCAAAACCGGTAACTCACCCACGCCGGCCACAGTAGGCCGCCGCGCCGTCGACGACGGCATCTGCCGGCCTGTCTAGCTCTCCGCCTGATCCGTCAGACTGGCCCGGCGCCAACGGGTCGCGACTTGACTCGCGGCCGGACAGACTGCCGACGCGTAGCCCACGAGCGAACGAAACGCGGCACGAGTGAACCGACACGCTGAGTCATACATGACACAACGAACCGACGGAAAGGACAATTCAGTGACCGAGCTGAACGCGGACCATGTCCGGCGAGCAATCGTCGAACACACCCGGCGCCTGGCGGAGTCAGCCGCCGCGGCCGGACCTGACGCCGCCGTGCCGACCACCCCGGGATGGACCATCACTGACCTGGTCGAGCACAGGGGCCAGACCCAGCACTGGGTCGCGGAGATCATCGAGCGGCGCATCACCGACCCCACACAGCTACCGACGGAGATGGGCCGTACTACCCACCGACCACGGCGGGTGGCAGGCGTGGCTGTCGGAGTCCGCGCAGCGGGTCGCGAACGCGTGCTCCGATGACGCGCTCGACGCGCCGGTGTTCAACCCCGCGGGCGACGAGCGGCCCGGGACGCGATTCTGGATGTCCAGCGTCCTCAACGAGACGGTCGTCCACGGCTTTGACGCAGCCAACGCGGCGGACCGACCGGCCGACATTGACGCCGAGACCGCAGCCGCGCTCATCAGCAACCACCTCGCGATGCTCACCTCCCCCACATGGAAGATGCAGCGGTCCGAGTCCGCCCACGCCATCCGGGGCACCGGGCAGACCCTGCAGTGGCTAGCCACCGACACCAGGGACGACGCCGGCGCCTGGTTCATCGAACGGCGACCTGACGGGGCAACGTGGCAGCCCGGAACCCAGCAAGCCGATGCGACGGTGACCGGCCCAGCACGATCGCTGCTGCTGACCTTGACCCGACGACTCCCGCTCACCGACCGCGAAGCCACCAACATCAGCATCGACGGCGCCAACGACCTCGCCCGGCACTGGCTCGACAACACCGCCCATGTCAGCGGCTGAGACGCCAGCCCAACCCCTGCTGAAGGCACTCCGCGCTTCACAACAGCGGCAGATCCGGTAGTACCGATCCGCGGCAGATCCAGCAGAGCCGCTCCGCGGCAATGTGGGATGTTTGATCATGGGCGCAATCGGCCACTTGCCGCTCAGCCGCATCCAAGTCGCGGCTTGGCCGCATCGGTGTGGCCGATCGTCAGAGACACTCGTTGCCGCTCCCGTCCTGCCAGCGCCGGCGCAGATTGCGACACGGCCGAATCTACTCCAAGATTGCGAGAGTCAGCTATGATCCTGCGAAGGGTAAGCCCGTGAGCTCAGCGCAGTTGCCGGCGCGGAACGCAACATCGAACGGGGTTCCATGACTGATGAGTGGACGAGCGACGTCCTGACTGTCGTCGCGGTTGACGAGTCGGACGGAGCCAAGGCTCTTGGACGAGGGCGCGAAAGGCTCGCACGAGCAGTAAAACTTGACAGTGCCCGACTCCGTGTTGAAATCGAGCACCTTCGCGAGCAAGTGGCCGCTCTATTCTCGACGTCCGATTCTTCTAGTTCAAGTCTACAACTGGAGTTCGTCCAAGTGCAGATAGAGATTACAACCAAGGGCGAGCTGCGTCTCATCGGAGCGGTGTCGGCTGAGGTAAAAGGTGGCATCACGTTGCAGTTCTCGCGACGCGACTGAGGCGTGCCGACGTGCGCAAAGCAATTGTCATAGGATGCTCGCATTACGCTGATCCGGCAATCACCGACCTGCAATATGCACACACTGATGCAACGCGGTTCGCGACGACGCTCAAGACTTACTGCGATTTTCGTGACGGGGACATATGTATACTCGCCGACGATGTTGATGACAGCAGACCTCCGACACGAGACAACGTGCTCGCAGCGCTGCTGGCCCTTCTCGACGAGGAGGCTGAGCTGGAACTCCTAGTCGTTTACTTCTCCGGGCACGGGTTTCGATCCGAATTGGACGATGACGACTACCTCGCCAATCTCATGACCAACATGCATGCTGCCGAAACAACCTCGGTGAAGTACCGCGATATGGTGCGGATATGCCGTGAGAGCCGAGCTCACGTGATCTTGTTCGTGATAGACGCCTGCCGTGTCCAGGTGTCATCAGCGAAGTCGGCGGGACCTATTGTGGGGTCGTTCGATATCCACTCGATTACGGAGACCGGTCTCGCATGCATATCGTCCTGCGAAAGCGGGGCGTTCTCCTATGAAGATGAAGCGATCCGCGGCGGCCTATTCACCGTTGCGCTCTGCGAGGCACTCAGTCCGGAGGGCAAAGCGACCACGATCGCGGAACTGGACGACTATCTGAGAATGCGGACACCTGAGATGAGTCGGGCTCTAGGCCGGCCGACTCAGCGGCCCCAGACCGCGGTCGATCCTCTCGCGCTCCAGCAATTTGAACTAGTCGCCCAATCAATACGCGATGAGTGGCGGCGTACAGCTATTCTCGGTCAGGAGAACCGCGTACTGTCAATTCGCCCCGTCGGTCGAGACGCGCGCGAGGATGTCATCGCCGCCATTGATTTCGGTACGACGTACTCGGCATCTGCCGTTCCTCTTCCGGACGGCGACGTCGAAATCGTCTCAACGATCGATGAGACGGCGCTCGTGCCAAGCGTCGTAGCATTTGGCTCCGACGGCAGCTATTGGGTTGGCATTGCAGCGGAGCATCTCGAGGGCCGGCCTGGTATCGAGGTCGTGCGAGGTGTCAAGAGACTCCTCGGCTCTGGGATGCACGTACAAGTGCATGGACGAATGTTGAGCCCGGAGAGCATTGCTTCCTTGATTATCCGTAGTCTACGGAGGAATGTTGAGGAAGCCATCGGTCGGCAAGTCAGTCGCTGTATGGCAGCATACCCCGCGGACTTCGGAATACGGCAAGTCAACTCCCTTCTCCACGCTTACTCCCTGGCCGGACTTGACGTGATTCGAATGGTCGGCGAACCGAACATTGCAGCCGTCTTGATGGCCGGCAACCCAACCGAAGCGGAAAGCTACCTGGTGGTCGACCTCGGAGGCGGAACGTTTGACGTCGCGGTAGTGGAGAGTGAGGACTCGCTCTATCAGATTAAGTCCGTCGCCGGCAACAATAAGTTGGGCGGACTCGACTACGACAAGGTGATCGCGGATGAACTGTGGGAACGGCTTCGCGCGAAGGTTCCGGACTTGAAACGAACGACCGGCCTGGAGTTGCAGTTACGACAGGAGTCCATGTTAGCAAAGCATCGACTCGGCAGGCTGGACATGGTCGATGTTTCGCTTTCACAAGAACGATTCGGCACCCGGAACGACTTCGATGTCACACTCACGCGGACCGATATCCGCAAGCTGACGAAGGATCTTGACAACGAAATCGTCCGCGTGACACGCAATGCTCTTGAGGACTCACCGCTACCCAATCTGCGGAGAGTCCTGCTCACCGGCCAAGGGACTCGAATCTTCACCGTGGAAGAATCTCTACGCGAAGTCGTTGGTGACACGGAGCTGATCGATACTTATCAAGATCGCGCCGTCGTCCTCGGATTGGCCCGGTATTCTCAGGTGCTGACGGGCGACCGACGTGACATGCTGTTGCTCGATCTGAGCCACCGCGGGATCGGTCTGCGGCTCGACGTTATCGAAGCGCGCGTCAACAGACTTAGTCTATTTGGTCGAGGCTATGAGTATGTCGCACGGATGTCCACGAGCGAACAAGCGCAGACTCTCACGATCGTCGATCGCCTGACTACAATTCCAGCCAAGAGATCGATTGACGTCGAATTCATCGCGGATGCACTTTCAGTGCCAGCAGTCCTCTTACTGGAGGTAGTCGAACGATCCAAGGTAGGTTCCCAGGACGTCGATGTAGGGAAGATCGCGTTCCCGACGCTTGGACAAAGTCCACTGACGCTCGAAGTGGCCCTCGACGTCGACGCAAACAGCGCTATGGTACTCGAACTTCGCGACTTTACCACCCGTCGAATAATGTTGGTACAGCTCAATCAGTCCTATCGTCGAAATCCAGTCGTCAGTGCAGCTCAGCAACTCAGGCTCATCCTCGATGGATGGGGCGTCTATCCATTCCGGAATATCCACAGCGGGATGGACGACAGCGACGACCTGCAGAGATTGGTGTCACTGGACGTCGATCGGTGGAGCGACGTCATCATGGCCACTGCGCAGCAGGCAGCAGGGCGGGCGCGTACCGAGGAAGTACGCTGGATCACGCTGGCCGACGACGAACTCCTACTGGCAAAACTGTATCGGCGGCGTCAGTTGGCTGAGCGGGCTGCGGAGATCACTGCGGACGCGACCAAACATTTCATAATGGGTCGAAACTGGGCGGGAGCCGCGATCGCCGCCTACATGCTTGGCCGCTCTTTCGTCGACAAGTCGGACGACAAGCTCATCCAGCTTGAGCAGTCGTTCAAAGACAATTCAATCGTGGCGGCGCAGCCTGAATGGCGGACGGAGGATCTCGCGGCTCTCCGCGCGTGGTTCGCCCCGGTCATGGCGGAGCTGGCGGCGGCCGCCGATGCGCCTGGTTCCGCTGGCACCGGGAACTGGTACGACGACGAGGCAAGGTCTCGTAATCGGACGGGTGCTCGGTACATGCTCCGCTGGCTTGCCGTCCCAACATCCGAGCGGACATAGGCCGGCGAATCACGCTAACCAGCGGCCTTTCTACCCGTAGGCTTTCCTGTGGCCGAGATCAACAATCCTCAACTCGGCACGGCGCACGACGGCCGCGGGCTACCGGCAGCTGCTGGGGTATGTGCGGCCCGACTTGGGCCAAGGTTCGGTGATTCGGGGGCTGGCGCGTCTGTGACCTGCGGGTTCGCCCTGGCGGGCACGCACTAAGTGGGTGGTTCTAGGCTGCCGGGTTGTGGCGTATGTCCGGACGGTGCGGACGGCGTCGGGGGCGCGGGCGGTGCAGATCGTGCATTCGCAGCGTCGGGGGTCGCGCGACATCGAGCACATCGGCTCGGCGCACACCGACGCGGACCTGGAGCTACTCAAGGCGGTTGCCGCCCAGCGGCTGGCCGCCGGGCAGGGCGAGCTGGACCTGCGGATGCCGGGCGGCCCGGCCAACGGTGGGGCGGCGCTGCCGATCACGTCCTCGCGGATGGGGCACCTGCTTGACGCGCTGGCCTGCGGCTACGACGCGCTCGGGTTCGCCGCGGCGACCGGGCGCGATGAGGTGTTCCGGGCGCTGGTGCTGGCGCGGATCATCGAGCCGACTTCCAAGCTGGACTCCCTGCGGGTGCTGGAAGAAGCCGGCATGGACCCGCCGTCCTACCGGACGGTCAAACGCCGGCTACGCCTCTACGCCGGCGCCGACGGCGACACCGCCGAGGCCAGCGAGGCGGCGCCTGTCGATGCTGCTGGTGGCCGGTGGCGGGCACGGCTGGCCCGTGCCTGCGCCGATCACGTCCGGCTCGGCCCGGCGACGCTGCTGCTCTACGACGTGACCACGCTCTACTTCGAGACCGACACCGGCGACGGGTTCCGCGAGCCGGGGTTCAGCAAGGAACGGCGGCTGGAGCCACAGGTCACCGTCGGCCTGCTCACCGACGCCGCCGGGTTCCCGCTGATGGTGCACGCGTTCGAAGGCAACAAGGCCGAGACCACCACCATGCTCCCGGTCCTGACCGCGTTTCTGGCCGAACACGACCTGGCGCAGGTGACCGTCGTCGCGGATGCCGGCATGGTGTCGGAGGCGAACAAGCGTGGCATCGAGGCGGCCGGGCTGTCGTTCATCCTCGGCGCTCGCCTGCCCGACATCCCCTATGTCGTCGGCCAGTGGCGCAAGGCCCATCCCGGCGAGCAGATCGGTGACGGGCAGGTGTTCGTCCAGCCCTGGCCCGCCGGCCCGGCCGACAAGCGGCGCGACCACACCTTCATCTACTCCTACCGCGCCGACCGGGCCCGCCGCACCCTGCGCGGGATCGACCAGCAGGTCACCAAAGCTGAAAACGCCGTCGCCGGCAAGACCCCGGTCAAGCGGAACCGCTACGTACGCCTGACCGGCGCCACCAAGACCGTCGACCGGGCACTGGAGACCAAGAACCGCGCCCTGGCCGGGATCAAGGGCTACGTCACCAACCTGCCCAACCCCGACCCCCAGCAGGTCATCGCCGCCTACAGCCGCCTGCTCAACGTCGAGCACAGCTTCCGGATGAGCAAGACCGACCTCGCCGCCCGACCCATCTACCACCACACCCGCGAGTCCATCGAGGCCCACCTGACCATCGTGTTCGCCGCCCTCGCCCTCAGCCGCTGGATCGAGAACACCACCGGCTGGTCGACCCGCAAGTTCGTCACCACCACCCGCCGCTACCGCACCATCACCATCCAAGCTGGCGACCACACCATCACAGCCGCCGACCCCCTCCCCACCGAGCTTCAAGCCGCACTCGACGCCATCCACGGCACGCACTAAATGGCCCAAGTCGGGTCACCGCCGACGTGACCATCCGCAACGACGGCGCCACCGCCATCAACGGCTGGTCGCTGCGCTGGACCTTCACCGGCAACCAAACCATCACCAGCTTCTGGAACGCCGCGATCACCCCGACCGCCGGCACGGTCACCGCCACCAACGCCGACTTCAACCGCACGATCGCACCCGGCGGCACGGCCACCTTCGGCTTCCAGGCCAACTACAGCGGCAGCAACGCCGTACCCACCCCGTTCACCCTCAACGGCGCCACCTGCACCACCGGCTAACCACCCTGCCGACCAGGCGCCTGGCCCGGCCCACCCATCGGGCCAGCGCGCCGGACTAGCCGCCACCGCAGCGGGGACCGTGCCGCACGGTCCTCGCTGCGGCATGCCTGTTCCAGCGTGCACGGCAGGCGCGGAGCGGACAGCGCGAGCCGCGGTTGAGCACGCCCCATACCGGGTGACTCCCCCTGGGTGTGGTAGCAGGACGTGGTCACTGTCCGGGTACCGGACGGGTCACCCTCCGACAGCACGGGAATCCGTCCCGGGCGGACCCGCCGACCCCGGCTAAGGTCCCCGGAAGCCCTGGAGCAACCCCAGACGACTCGATACGAGGGCAATACGGACAGGCTCTCGGACGACGTGGGGTGCCCCACTGTGGGGCACTTCCGGTTGCACACCACCGATGGTGACGTGCCACGCCACGTGAGCGTCCTGGGTGTCATCCGGTGGTTACATATCCGGTGGCTTTAGCGGGGCCCGAACTGTGGCTGAGTGGTTATCGCGCAGTACCCATAAGAAATCGGTACCAAGTTGCCGCGACCGACGCCAGCGAAAGCCGATCAGGGCATGAGTCGACGTCAGGAGTGGGAGATCCGCATGGAGGAAAGGTACACCCGACGCAGATTTCTCCGGGATGCTGGATTTGCCGGCGGTGGTGCGGTTCTCCTGCTAGCCTGCACGGCCGCGCCGAGCGAGAACGGCGGGGGCAACACCCAGGTACCCGGCCCCAAAGACCAGTTCAAGGGACTGCCGCCGGTGGAGGGCGGCCAGGTCATCCCAGACCCGAAGCAGATTCCCAAGGTCTTCCACGAGTCGCCCGAGTTCGCGAAGCTGACCGCCGAGGGCAAACTCCCGCCGGTCGCCACCCGGGTCGGCCAGGAGCCGTTGGTCATCAAGCCGGTGCATGAGATCGGGAAGTACGGCGGCACGTTGCGGCGCGGTTTCCTCGGCACCGGCGACCGGCAAAACGGAGCGCGGTTCTGCGCGGGTCCGGACAGCTTGCTGTACTGGGACTACAAGTGGGAGAACGTCGTCGGGAACATCGCCCGGGGCTTCGAGCTCAGCGATGGCGACAAGGTGCTGACGCTGCACCTGCGGCGCGGCATGCGCTGGTCCGACGGCGCCCCGTTCACCGCCGACGACATCATCTTCTGGCGGCAGGACGTCAGCCTGCACGAGGAGCTGGAGGCAGGTTCGGCCGCTCTGCTCGCCGGCGGCAAGGACGTCCGGGTCGAGAAGGTCGACACCTACACCGTCCGGTACGTCTCGGCGGTGCCGAATTCCATGCTGCCCCGGCTGATGGCCGGCCTCACCGACATCGCCGGGATCTCCGGGAACAGCTTCTTCGGCGGCGGCGGGTACGCGCCCAAGCACTACCTCAGCAAGTTCCACCCGAAGTACACCTCGAAGGCGCAGGCCGACAAGCTGGCCAAGGACGCCGGGTTCGACGGGTGGTCGTCGTACTTCCTCAACCAGGCAACCTGGAGCAAGAACCCCAACCTGCCGGTGCTCACCCCGTGGGTCGTCACCCGGCCGATCAACAACCCGCCGTGGGAGCTGGCCGCCAACCCGTACAGCATCTGGGTGGACACCGCCGGGAACCAGCTTCCGTACATCCACACCATCACGATGGCCAACGCCGACAACCTGGAGGTCATCAACCTCCGGACCGTCGCCGGGGAGTTCGACTTCCAGGACCGCCATCTCGGCGCCACCAGCCTGCCGGTGCTGTTGGAGAACCAGAAGCGCAGCAACTACACGCTGCACCGCGCACCCGGCCGGGACCTGGACTTCGGCGTCCGGCTGAACCTCGCCTACGACAAGGACAAGTACCTCGGCGACCTGATCCGCACCACCGACTTCCGGCGGGCGCTGTCGCTGGGAATCGACCGCAACCAGGTCAACCAGGCGTTCTTCCTCGGCACCTCGACCCCGACCGCGACGGTGCCGCCGGATGACAGCGTCTACTCCCCGGGCCCGGAGTGGCGGCAGAAGTGGGCGACGCACGATCCGGCGCAGGCAAACGCCCTGCTGGACAAACTCGGCCTGACCAAGAAGGACAGCTCGGGTTTCCGGCTGCGGGCCGACGGCAAGGGCAAGATCCGCCTCGACTACCAGGCCCTGAAGGCGTTCTCCGACTTCCCGGGCATCGGCGAGATGATCAAGAAGCAGTGGGAGCAGATCGGGATCGACCTGAACGTCCAGCAGATCGCCAGCGACCTGCTGGTGCAGCGGACGCTCTCCGGCGAGCTGATGCTGTCGGGCCACCAGGTCGGCACCGACGACCCGTTCCTGCTGCCGGACACCTTCCTGCCGACAGTCACCGGCAACTACACCGGCATGATCGGCATTCCGTACGCGAAGTGGTTCGGGTCCGGTGGAAAGCAGGGCGTCGAGCCGCCCGACCAGCTGAAGCTCAAGGAAGGCATGGCGCTCTACCGGCAGGGCCTGCAGGGCACCGACGCCGACCGGGCCCGGATCGGCAAGGAGCTCTACAAGCTGCATGCCGACCAGGTATGGACGATCGGCGTGGTCGGCTTCGGGCTCTCCTCCTACGGCATCTACGTCGCCAACAACAAGCTGCGCAACGTGCCCGGGCGGATCTTGAACACCAACCATCAGAAGTCCCCGAGCAACGCACTGCCCATGACCTTCTTCTACGCATGAGACCACGGCGCCGGATCGGGCGATCGGGGGTGGTGGTGCCGCGCGGATTCCGGGCCCGCGCGGCACGCCACACCGGGCCGGCGAGCCAGCCAATAGGCGCCCGCAAACGAAGGCGGTGACGAGGTGCTGAGCTATATCGGCCGCCGGCTTGCCCTCGGCCTGTTCACCATCTGGGCCGTATCGGTACTGAGTTTCGTGATCATCCAATTGCCTCCCGGTGACTTCGCGACCAGCTACCTGGCCAAGCTGACCGAGTCCGGCAACGCGTCGGCGGCCCTGGAGGCCGACCGGATCCGCGCCCACTACGGCCTCGACCAGCCACTGTTCGTCCAGTATTTCCGCTGGCTGGGCCGGGTGCTGCACGGCGACTTCGGGATGTCGTTCGACTGGAACCGGCCGGTGAGCGAAGTCATCGGCGACCGACTGGCGCTGAGCATGGTGGTGGCGCTGGCCGCGATCCTCTTCACCTGGGCGGTCGCCCTGCCGATCGGCATCTACTCCGCGGTCCGGAAGTACACGATCGGCGACTACATACTCACGCTGCTCGGGTTCTTCGGCCTCGCGGTGCCGAGCTTCCTGCTTGCGCTGGTGCTGATGTACTTCGGCTTCGTCGTCTTCGGCGCCAGCGTCGGCGGACTCTACTCCGCGCCTTTCGAACACGCGCCGTGGAGCATCGCAAAGATCATGGACCTGCTCAAACACCTGATAATCCCGGCCGTAGTCCTCGGCATCTCGGGCACCGCCCAACTGATCCGGATCATGCGGGCGAACCTGCTCGACGAGCTCGGCAAGCCGTATGTCGTCACCGGTCGGGCGAAGGGCCTGCCGGAGTGGCGATTGATCGGCAAGTATCCGGTCCGGGTGGCGCTGAACCCCTTCGCGAGCTCAATCGGTTTCCTGTTCCCGCAGGTGGTGTCCGGGGCGATCATCGTCTCGGTCGTGCTCAGCCTGCCGACTGTCGGGCCGCTGCTGCTGTCCGCGCTGCAAGCCCAGGACATGTTCCTGGCCGGAGCGATCGTGCTGCTCCTCGGCGTGATGACCGTGATCGGAACGTTGGTCTCCGACCTCGTGCTGATGTGGCTCGATCCGAGGATTCGCCATGGTAGATGACGTCCGCGAACAGATCTTGCCCACCGCCCACCCGCCGGAGGGCGGCGTCGACCTGGCTGACGCCGACGCAGTCCTCCCCGCTACCGATGCGGGTCTGGCCGGCCCTGACGCGCCGCCGGCCAGACCCGCGTCGCCCGCGGGCTCCGGCACGACCACTCCGGAGGAGGAGTGGATCTCGGTCGCGACCCAGCGACAGCTCATCTGGGCCCGGTTCCGCCGGCACAAGCTCGCGATGGCCGGCGCCGTCGTGGTGGTGCTCTTCTACTTCGTCGCGCTCGGCGCGGATTTCTTCGCCTACGCCGACCCGTCGGCGGCCGACGCGGGCCGGTCGTTCATCCCACCGCAGCGGGTCCACCTCCTCGACGGGTGGCGGCCCTCCCCGCACGTGAACCCGATCCGCGGCGAGCGGGACCCCACCACGTTCCAGCTGCATTACGTCACCGACACCAGCCAGCGGATCCCGGTCCGCCTGTTCGCCCGCGGCTACCCGTACAAGTTCCTCGGGGTGATCCCGACCGACATCCATTTCATCGGCACCGGTCGCACCCGGGCCGAGGAGTCGCTGTTCCTCTTCGGCACCGACCAACTCGGCCGGGACATCTTCTCCCGACTGATGATCGCGACCCGGACGTCATTGTTCATCGGCCTGGCCGGGGTGGCGCTGAGCCTCTTCCTCGGCGTCCTGCTCGGCGGGATATCGGGTTACTACGGCGGCATCGTCGACACGGTCATCCAGCGGATGATCGAGATCCTGCGGTCCATCCCGACGATTCCGCTCTGGATGGGCCTCGCGGCGGCGATGCCCCGGGACTGGGGGCCGATGCGGATCTACTTCGTGATCACCCTGATCGTGTCGTTCATCGGCTGGACCGAATTGGGCCGGGTGGTCCGCGGCCGGTTCCTGCAGATCCGCGGGGAGGACTTCGTCACCGCGGCGGAACTGGCCGGCAGCCGGCCCCGGCGCATCATCTTCGTGCACATGATGCCGTTGTTCGCCAGCCACATCATTGCCACCACCACGCTCGCGCTGCCCCTGATGATCGTGGCTGAGACCTCGTTGAGCTTCCTCGGCCTGGGCCTGCGCCCACCGGCGATCTCATGGGGCGTCATGTTGCAGCAGGCGCAGAACATCCAGGCGATCGCGCTGTCGCCGTGGATGATGCTGCCGGTCGTGCCGGTGGTACTCGCGATTCTCGCCTTCAACTTCTTCGGTGACGGTCTACGAGATGCGGCGGATCCCTACCATGTCGGCTGACCCGATTACGCGCAATGCGGTTTCTGAGCAACCGGTGTCGGCCGGCGTCTCGACCGGCCTGGCAGAGCGGGCGCCGACGGACCTGTCGGCGGATGAAGCGCTGCTGTCGGTGCGTGGCCTGAAGACGCATTTCTTCGCCGACGAGGGCATCACCAAGGCGGTCGACGGGGTCAGCTTCGACATCCATTCCGGCAAGACGCTGGCCATCGTCGGGGAAACCGGCTGCGGGAAGAGCGTCACCGCCCGGTCGATCCTGCGCATCGTGCAGCCGCCCGGGCGCATCGTCGAGGGCGAGATCAAGCTCCGGCGGCGCGGGCAGTGGGTCGACCTGGCCACGCTGCCGATCAACGGGCAGGAGCTGCGCGCCGTGCGCGGCGGCGAGATCGGGCTGGTGTTCCAGGAGCCGATGGCCTCGTTCAGCCCCGTGCACACGGTGGGCAGCCAGATCGTCGAGGCGGTGCGGCTGCACACCCAGCTGCCCAAGACCGAGGCCCGGGCCCGGGCCCTCGAGCTGCTGAAGATGGTCCGGATCCCGCGGGCGGAGAAGACCCTCGACACCTACCCGTGGCAGCTGTCGGGTGGGCTGCAGCAACGGGCGATGATCGCGATGGCGCTCGCCGGCGACCCGAACCTGCTGATCGCCGACGAGCCCACCACCGCGCTGGACGTCTCCACCCAGGCGCAGATCCTCGAGCTGCTCCGCGACCTGCAGCGGCGCACCGGCATGGCGGTCATGCTGATCACGCACGACCTGGGCGTCGTCGCGCAGCTGGCCGACGAGGTCATCGTGATGTACCTGGGCCGGGTGGTCGAACGGGGCACCGTCGACGACATCTTCCACGCGCCGAAGCATCCGTACACACGCGCGCTGCTGCGGTCGATC
Organism: uncultured Actinomycetota bacterium; assembly: GCA_963714145.1. Lineage (GTDB taxonomy): Bacteria > Actinomycetota > Actinomycetes > Mycobacteriales > CADCTP01 > JBBWZH01. Next base: position 9,778,377 of record OY970235.1, read on the forward strand.
CCGAGCGTGCACGGCGCGGCCCGGGTCAAGCTGCCCGCGGTCGTCGGCACGGTGCCGCACCCGTTCAACCGGCCGACCGGCTGCCCATTCCATCCGCGCTGCCCGCGGGTCGTCCCGGGGCTGTGCGAGCAGGAGACCCCCGAGCTGCGGGTGATCGGGCGGCAGGAGGTGAGCTGCCACCTCGAGCTGGCCGAGCTCGACACCCCGGTCGTCGTCGGGCCGGACCCGGAGCTGGCGCCGCCCGGGGAGGCCGACCTGCCGGAACGCACCATCCGGCCCGCGCCCACCGAGCGCGAGGTGCTGCTGGAGGTGCGCAACCTCCGCAAGTTCTTCCCGATCCGGGCCAGCCAGCTCGGTCGGGCGCACGGCGAAGTCCGCGCCGTGGACGACGTGACGTTCGACTTGAAGGAGCGTGAGACGCTTGCGCTGGTCGGGGAAAGCGGTTCCGGAAAAACAACCACGTCGCGCTGCATCCTCCGGGCGCTCGACCCGGACTCGGGAGAAGTCCGGCTACACACCGACGATGGATCCGTGGTGGATCTCGCCCGGCTCCCACGACGGCAGCTCAGGCCGCTCCGTCGCCAACTCCAGATGGTCTTCCAAGATCCGCACTCGTCGCTGAACCCCCGGATGACGGTGCTCGACATCGTCGCCGAGCCGTTGCTGGTCAACGGCGTCAGCAACCGCAAGGAGCGCGCCGACCGGGTCGAGGAGCTGCTCGGCCTGGTCGGGCTCCGCAAGGAGTACATGCAGCGGTTCCCGCACGCGTTCAGCGGCGGGCAGCGGCAGCGCATCGGCATCGCCCGGGCGCTGGCGCTCAACCCCCGCCTCATCGTGGCCGACGAGCCGGTCTCCGCGCTCGACGTCTCGGTCCGTGCGCAGATCCTCAACCTGCTCCTGGACCTGCAGGACCGGCTGGGGCTGACTTACCTGTTCGTCTCGCACGACCTCACCGTGGTCAAGCACGTCGCCGACCGCATCGCGGTGATGTACGTCGGCCAGCTGGTCGAGCTGGGTGACCGGGAACAGATCATCGGCAGCCCGCGGCACCCGTACACGGCGAGCCTGCTCGCCGCGGTACCGAAGCCGGACCCGCGGGAGCGGGCCGCGTTCACCCCGCCGCTCGGCGAGGCGGCCAACCCGGCGCAGCCACCGAGCGGCTGCTACTTCCACCCGCGCTGCCCGTTCGCGGTCGAGCAGTGCAAGGTGCAGCGGCCGGTCTGGGAGGAGATCGCGCCTGGCCACCGCGTCCGCTGCCATCGGGCACGCGAGCTGGAGCTCGCGGTCGGGTGACGCCTGCAGCGGCGGTGCAGGCGTCACCCGGTCACACGGACATAGACCTGGACAGATAGTTCGCCATACACTGCTCAATGCCCTTTCAGCTTTCTGTGAGACATTCTTAGCAAGTCGACGGGGGTCGGAGGCCGGACCGTCGCTGTGCTGCGGTGCCCCGGCCAGTCGGCAACGAGTCAGACAGGGCCGTGCATGGAGCGACCGGACTGGGTGCCCCGGGGGATCGATGTCGACCAGCCGAGCATTGCCCGGGTCTACGACTGCTACCTCGGCGGCTTCCACAACTTCGCCGCGGATCGCGCGCTGGTCGCGGAGATCCGCAAGGTCCTCCCGGCGGCGCCGCTGTTCGCCCGGGCCAACCGGACCTTCCTCACCAGCGCGGTCCGCTACTGCGTCCAGGCCGGCATCACCCAGTTCGTCGACCTCGGCTCCGGCATTCCCACCGTCGGCAACGTGCACGAGGTCGCCAGGAAGGCTGACCCGCGGGCCCGGGTGGTCTACGTGGACTCCGACCCGGTCGCGGTGGCGCACAGCGAGGCGATCCTCGGAGAGGACGAGCAGGCCACCGTCATCCATGCCGACCTGCGCGAACCGAAGCGGATCCAGGAAGACCCCGCGGTGCACCGGCTGATCGACTTCGACCGGCCGGTCGCGCTGCTGATGGTGGCGGTGCTGCACTTCATCCCGGACAGCGACGACCCCGCCGGCATCATCGGCGAGTTCGCCGCCCCGCTCGTCCCCGGCAGCTACCTGATCATCTCGCACGGCACCGATGACGGGCCGGTCTCCGCGCAGTTCACCAACGCCACGAACATGTACCGCCAGGGGGTGGCCGCGGTGACGATGCGGCCGCGGGACGAGGTCGCCGCGCTGTTCGGCGACTTCGAGCTGGTACCGCCGGGTCTGACCTGGGTCGCGCAGTGGCGGCCAGCCAGTGAGGCCGAGGACGTCGCGGTGCCGGAGACGCTGTTCGGCGCGTACGCCGGCGTCGGGCGCAAACGGTGAGTGCGGAGGGGAGGCAGCCGGTGGACGCCGAGGAGACAGCGCCGGTGGCGGCCGGTCGGTTGGCCGTGGCGCGCCGGATCACGTTGGCCCGCGCCTGGCTCGATGCCCTGCGCGGCACCAGCCACGTGGTGATGTCGAGCGCGGACCTCCGGGCCCTGCTCCACCTGCTGACCGACCGGTTGGCCGAGGCGCTGGCCGCCGAGCCGTTCAGCCCGGCGCCGGGGTACGAGATCGGTCGGCTGCTCGCCGATGCCGGGTTCACCGAGCCGGAGAGCCTGGCCCGGACGGTCGGCCTGCTCGGCGCCGGCACCCCGGACCCGACCGACCGGCCCGAACCGGAGGCACGGGCCCGGCTGGCCGAGCTGCTCGGCGAGCTGGCCGCGGGGCACACCGCCGCGCTGCGGGATCGCATCCTGACCGCGCAGGAGGCGTTGATCCGGGCCGCCCTCATCGCCCGCAACCGGGCCGAGTCGCTGCTGCACGCGACCGAGACCCGGTTCCGGACGGTGTTCGCCGGGTCGGCCGTCGGCATCGGGATCAGCGACCTGACCGGCTCGATCCTGGACGCCAACCAGGCGCTGCTGGACATGCTGCGGCATCCGCTGGAGGAGCTCCGGCAGCACTCGATCGCCGACTTCGTCCACCCGGACGACGCCGCCGAGGTGTCCGCGGCGTACGCCGCGCTGGTCCGCGGCGAGCGCGACCACTTCCAGACGGACAAGCCGCTCTACCGCGGCGACGGCACCGTGCTGTGGACCCACGTGACGATGTCGCTCATCCCGGAGGAGCCCGCGGGCACCGGCTGCGTCGTCACGATGTTCGAGGACGTGACCGACCGCCACCTGCTGGAGACCCGGCTGCGGTATCTGGCCACCCACGACCCGCTCACCCAGCTGCCCAACCGGGCGCTGCTGCACGAGAACCTCAACCAGGTCTTCGCCGACGCCCGGCCCGGCGACCGGCTCGGCATCTGCTTCGTCGACCTGGACGGCTTCAAGGTCGTCAACGACTGCTTCGGGCACGCGGTCGGCGACCGGCTGCTGGTCGAGGTGGCCGGCCGGCTGGACAAGTCGGTCTCCACCATGGGCCACCTGGTGGCCAGGATGGGCGGCGACGAGTTCGTCATCCTCGTCGCCGACTCGACCGGGCCCGACCAGGTGATCGAGGTGGCCGAGCGGGTGCTCGACGCGCTCCTGCTGCCGATGTGGATCGACGACCACGAACTGACCGTCTCCGCCAGCATCGGGATTGTCGAGCGGCGGGTCGCCGGCACCGACCCGGCCGACATGCTGCGGGCCGCCGACGCCACGCTCTACCGCGCCAAGTCGGACGGCAAGGGCCGGTGGGCGCTGTTCGACCCGCTGCGCAACGCCTACGAGATGGCCCGGTACACGCTGTCCGCGATGATGCCGTCGGCGCTGGCCGGCGGCGAGTTCTTCGTCGACTACCAGCCGGTCGTCCGGCTCACCGACGGCGTGCTCGCCGGCGTCGACGCCCGACCGCGCTGGCGGCATCCGCGGCAGGGTCTGCTCGGCCCGGACCGCTTCGTCAGCCTCGCCGAGGAGACCGGCCAGACGGCTACCTTCAGCCGCTGGCTGCTGCTGACCGCCTGCGAGCAGGCCGCCCGCTGGCAGCAGTCGTACCCGGGCATGAGCCTGTTCGTCAGCGTCGGCCTGTCCGCCAGCCAGTCCGAGGATCCCCGGCTGGTCGAGGACGTGCTCCGCATCCTCGACAGCACCGGCCTCGATCCGCGCCGGCTGCAACTCGAGCTGAACCGCAGCGCGGCGCGGGCCAACGTGGAGGAGCCGTCGGCGGCCGTCCGCGCGCTGTCCGCCCGGGGCGTCCGGTTCGCGATGGCCGACTTCAGTCTCAGCCATGCCAACCTGGCCCTGATGCGGAGCCTGCCGGTGCACACGCTGAAGATCGCCGAGGCGTTCGTGCAGGGGCTCTGCCCGCTGGAGCCGGACCCGTCCGACCTGCAGATCGTCACGGCGATCGTCTCGCTGGCGCACGGGCTCGGGCTCACCGCGACCGCCGACGGCGTGGAGACCGCCACCCAGGCCGCCCGGCTGGTGGACATCGGCTGCGATGCCGGGCAGGGCTCGTTCCTCGGTCGTCCCGGGCCGCCGGAACAGGTCGGCCGGCTGCTCGCGATGGCCGCGCCCGGCGACAGCCAGCCATCCGTGCTGCCCCCGGCGCTCGCCTGACCGCATGCACCCTTCGGCACACCGGAAATCGGACGGGAAGACTAATATGCTGACGGGGCGGCGTTGGGCCGTGCTAAACCCACCTTGTGCACCGCCCGTCCACGCCGTGGCCCATCGCGGCGACCAACTATGTGTGCGGGGAAGGCCATGGTAGCGATTGACCCGACGTTGCCACCCAGCGAGCGCATCCGGCTCTACCGCCGGCGCGCTGGACTGACCCAGGAGCAATGCGCCCAGTTGAAGGGGTGCACGGTCTCCGCGTGGCGCAAGTGGGAGTCCGGCGAGCGTCAGGTCGCCGCGTTCTCCGACTGGATTGAGATCGCCCGGATCCTGCGGGTGCGCGACCTGTACAAGTTGACCGGCCTGCCCGTGGGCGAGCTGCCGGACGAGCCGGCCGAGCACGAGGCCGTCCCGTCGATCCGGGTGGCGATGACGGCCTACGCGCCGGCGATCTCCGGCCCGCCCGACGTTGCCCGGCTGGAGCGGGAGATCGACGCGGCCTGGAACCTCTGGCAGCAGCGCCGGCCGTTCGCACTGCTCGGCGCGATGCTGCCGGGCGTGATCACCGAGCTGCGGGCCACCATCCCGCTGGTGGACGGCGCCGAGCGGGCCAGCGTGTTGCGCTCGGCCTCGATGCTGTATTTCCTGGTCCGCGCGTTCACCAAGCGGGTCGGCGCGCAGGACGTGTCGCTGCTGGCCGCCGACCGGGCGATGTCGGCCGCGGTCAAGGCCGACGACCTCGACTGCCGGGCCGCGGCGGCCTGGAACCTGGGCATGATCCTCTGCGAGCAGGGCCACACCGAGGTGGTCGCCGCGCTCGCCCGCGACGCCGCCGCCGAGCTCGAGCCGACGCTCTCGGAGGCGTCGCCGGAGCGGATGAGCGTCTTCGGCGCGCTACACCTGCTCCGCGCGGTGCAGTTCGCCCGGCTCGGCGACGAGCACGGCGTGGTGACCGAGCTGGACATCGCCGACCGGGTGGCGACCCTGCTCGGCGAGCGCAACGACTTCCGCACGGTGTTCGGGCCGACGAACGTCGGGATCCACCGGGTCTGGCTGGCGATGGAGCTGTCCCGGCCAGGCGAGGCGATCCGGCAGACGCAGCGGTACGACATCTCCTCGGTGTCGGTGGTCGAGCGGCGGTTCGCCCATTACCTCTGCCTCGCCCGCGCCTACGGCGTCCGCACCGAGGACGTCGCCGCGATCCACATGCTGCTGAAGGCCGAGCAGGAATCGGCCGAGGAGATGCGCTACAACATCGAGGTCCGCGCGATGGTGCGGGAGTTGCTCCGCCGGGAGACCTCGGTCATCCGCACCGAACTGCGACCGCTGGCCGACCGCATCGGCGTCTTCCACTAGCTCCGGTCCTTATTACCACTCGTACCCCGTAGTCGCAAACGGCCATCCACAGGGTACGTCGCTGTCCACAGCTTCCTCGCGCAGGCTGGCATCCACATCCGCCGGCTCGTAGCGTTGCTCGCGTCAGCCGCCGATGGCCGACGCGAAGCGAATTCTCCAGGCAGCATTCGCGTTGCTCCGAACGATTCCGGAGCCTACGTGTCATCGGTGTCGCATCTCTCGAAGTTGGCGAGATTGCTTGCATGAACGACCGACTACGCCTTTGTGCTCAGAACGCCCCTAGCCACATTCAGAGCCCGTCCAGCAGGCGCCTGACCCTGCGTAGCAGCGCGGTCGAGGGCCAACGGGCGGTGACCGGCGATGCGGTTAAGCATGGAGCCGGTGATCTGGATTCTGGTGCCGGTCGGAACCGCTGCCCGCCGGCCGTGCCCCTCTGAGCGCGAGCCCAGCCAGCAGCGCGCCGACCGCGAGCGCCGCTGGCTCGACCCGGTCGTGTCCCTCGTCCAGCACGGCGGCGCGGTTGATGACCGGCATCAACTCGGGTCGGGTGGTAGCGCGGGCGAGCTCACGCACCTGCACGGGCTCTTGGCCCATCGCACAGCGACCGGCATGCTGGGCTGACGCAGAAGGAGGTGGCCAGGTGACGTCGACGAGCCACGGCGCTGCTGACTTGTGGACTCGCCGGCATCCGGAGGTGGTGGCCTACCGGCAGGTGTCACCTGGTGATGCCGCTGGCGGAGCGTCGGACGGAAGTCACTGATGCTTGAGGTCCTCGCCTCGCTCGGTCACAGACCGCTGCCGAGGTCGAGGGTGTTCTGTAGCCGGGCCAGGTGGTGTTGTCGATCGTCGGGGTCGGCCGGTGGTGGGCCGAGGGCCTGGGTGCGCGGTCGGCTCGGCGGCGGCGGTGCCGTGGGGGAGGCCGAGGGTGTGGTGGCGGTGGTGCTCGCCGGCGGTGGCCTGTTGGTCCCATGTGGACGCGTGGTTGGGGTTGGTGGGTCGGTCGCCGAGGAGGGCGGTGAGGTAGCCGGCGGGGTGGTGTGCGAAGTGGGCGGCTGCGGTGTCCAACTGTTGGGCAAGGGCGGCGCGCAGCAGGGTCAGGCGTTCGCGGGCGTGAGTGGCGGTGGGGTGCTCGGTGAGGTGGGCGGCGAGGCGGGTGGTTTCGGCGTGGAGGGCACCGGTGGGTTGGCGGGCGAGGTGGTTGGTTTCGGCGGCGTGGAGGAGTCCGACGGTTGCTTGACGCGGCACTAGCGTGCCCATTGGTGGCCGTCTACGGTGGCCACTGCCCGTATGTGAGCGTGTGCATTCGCAGGTGCCCGGTCGTGCGGGTCGGCCGGCCGGACGGCGAGCGGAAGGTGCCGATGCGAGCCCATACCCGAGCGCCCGGCCGGTCCGGCGTGAGCCCGCGGCGGGCGCCGGTGCCCGCCCGCCCACCCCGGCTGGACGTGGCCCGGCAGGCCGCGACGGGCGCGGGCAGCTGGGCCGTGCCGGCGGCCGAAATCGCCGCGCTGCTCAGCGTCGCCGGCAACAGCGCCGGCCCAGAGCTGCTCGCCACCGCCAGACCATCCACAGTGGACACTTCCGGGGACGCTGCGGGGAACGCCCCCGGCCGCCGCGCGGCGGCCCGCGGCCCTGTGGTGCAGCGCTCGGTCGGCCTGGAGCTGGAGCACAACGTGCCGATCTACAAGGATCTCTCCGGGCTCAACCAGGAGCAGAGCCTGCGCCTGGGCTCGTTCGTGTACGAGGACGGCGTCGTCTACACCAAGGGCACGATCGCCACGAAGGTCGACAACACCGACTACAGCCACGAGCTCAAGCGCCAGTTGACCGAGTACAACCCGTACGGGCACCAGAACCAGTTCCCGGAGAAGGGCGTCGGCATCGCCGAGTACACGACAGTCGCTCCCGGGCTCGACGAGCTGCAGAACGGGGCCGCGGGCATCTTCGCCCAGCACGTGCAGGACATCAAGAACGAGATCACGCTGAACGAGGCCGCCGGCCAGCACCAGCCCGGCGTCTGGTACGTCGGGCTGCCGCCGACCATCAAGCCGGCCGGAACCTTCGGCGCGCTCGGCTTCCAGGCCACGGTCGGCGTGTTCCCCTCGAAGCTGGACGACCTGCACCGGTTGGGGCTGGCGAGCGGGTTCATCGACCGCGACCTCCGCGACGTGCAGAACGACATCACCGCAATCATGGCCGACCTCAAGCCGGTGATCGACTACATCACCGTGGCGCTGCGGTGGGAGGCACGGGTCGACGGGCCGTTCTGGGACAAGCTGCGGCTGGCCGTGGTGCGCAACCCCGCGCTGCTCCCGGCGGTGCCACCCGCGCCCGTGCCGGCGCCGAAGGAGTACACCGCGCCGTCCGAGTGGCGGCTCTGGGAGGACAACCTGCAGCGGGACGTGATCGCTCCGCTCCTACCGGTGCTGGACGGCACCGTACGCAGCTTGTTCCGGCTGGGCCTGTCGTACTACCTCGGCGCCCGGAGCAAGGTCGACCGGGGCCAGCACGAGAAGAACCTGGTAGCGCTGCTGTCCCGGATGGAGCTCGGCGACGTGTTCGGCAAGGGTGGCCTCGCCGACGAGTCGGTGCGGGGCGGAGCGACCCGGATCATCGTCGACGGTTTGACGAAGCATGACGCCACGATCTCGGACGTGGTGGTGAAGCACACCGGTCTCTACCGCGGCTACCCCGACCCGAATGTGCTCAAGGAGCGCTCGCCGACCGAGGCGTTGATCGGGCTGATCAGGGGCACGCTGGAGTCCGGTCTCGGCCCGGGGAATGTCCTGCCGGCGCCCGATCCGCTGGATATCGCCGGCAAGGGCTACGCCGAGCCGAGCCGGCCGGAGCGGGGCGGCGCCCAGTTCGAGTACCGGATGATCAGCACCGGCAGCTGGGATACGAAGTTCATCGAGATCGCCCGGCAGGCTTTTGCGCTCAACATCGCGCACCTGCCGGCCAACGTGCAGGACCAGCTCTGGTCCAACACCGGCTGGCAGCGTGACTGAGCGTCCGTAGGACCGCACGACCGCGGCACCGTTCGACGGTCGGATGACGCGGGTCGGGTCCGGCCGGCCCACGCCACGCACGGAGGTACTACTTGGCGTGGCCGGCGTTCTGCCGGCGGTACCACTCCGGTGCCTTTGCCATGTCGATCTTCGGCCGGCTGGCCAGTGACCGGGCGGTCGGAGCCAGGAACGGCGCGGCGATGGAATTGATGTTGCCGACCGAGAAGCCGGTCATGTCGAAGATCACGTGGGTGGTCACCAGCGCGAAGATCGCGACGGTGATGAACTCGCCGGTGAAGGTGAACGAGGTGAACGAGGCGTTGGACAGCGTCTGCCCGGTCACGCCGGGAACGTTCTGGACGAAGTCGAACAGCGCGCACGTCATGCGGTCAACGTTGCGCCGCTGCAGTCCAGGTGACCAACGTGCGCTCGGACCGCGAGGTCGGCAGATCCACCTGCTCATCAGCGTCGAAGAAACACCGCACCCCCCGCGCCTTCAACGCAGCTGCCACCCGCTCCACATAGGCCCGCTGCGCACCAGGAAACGACAGCGCCACATCCCACCGGCGCCCCTGCTCAAACCGGCCCGCTGCACCATTCCCCGTCACAACCGCAAAGCCTGACACGCGTCGCCCACACCCACCGCGCGGGTCAGGCCAGGCTGGTGACACCACTGCTCGATGAGCCCCAGGCCTCGCGGCCTGCCCGGTCACGAGCACATCGACGCCGCGCCCGGCACCGTCGAGATCAGCCTCGGCGCCCAGCCCGCGGAGCTCACCTGCTCGCGCGACGATCACGCCTGGTCGGCCACCGTGCCGATCATTACCTGTGCATCCAAGGCCGCGCAGCAGTCCCGAACAGCTCACCCTGATCCGGATCACAGACATCGAGCCATACCTGGCCGGCCGGCGTTCCTACCTGCGGTCCGCGCGCGGTGGGATCTAACCGACCACGACGAGCAGCCCTCCACGCTCACCGCCGCAGCCGACCCCCGGCACCCGGCGCCGGCATGGTGGCGCGCTGCGCTCGGCGCGGCAGAGCTGTCGGGGATGATTGCCGGTATGCAACTGCCGTACACGTCGTGCCGACGGCGTCTGCAAGGGATCTGAAGTCACGCTGCAACAGACACAACCCAGAACCGTGGCCCTGGCCACACGCCGTTCCCCTACCGCCGCTGCTCGGCGTCGCTCGTACAGCGACGGCGAGTCGACATAGGGCACCGTCAACAAGGCCGGGGCAACGACAAACACCTGCCAACCAGAGCGAAGATCCAACGTCCTGTCACGCCGTCGTTCGCTCAGTTGGGGGGAACCCCACCGGGCTGGTCGAGGCGATCTGGGTGTCCTTTAAGGACTCCGGGTTCGTCTACGGGTCACCGCGGGTGTGGCTGGACCTGCACGAGGCCGGCTGGCGGGTCTCGGTCAACACCGTCGCCGCGGTCATGGCCGAGCACGGCTGGGCCGGGCGCAAGCCACCGCGGCGGCGGTCACTGACCCGCCAAGGCCGCCGGCCGGCGGCACCGGACCTGGTCGGCCGCCGGTTCATCGCCAACCGACCCGACCAGCTCTGGTGCGGCGACGTGACCTACATCGACACCGGCGAGGGCTGGCTATACCTGGCCACCGTGCTGGACCTCTGCTCGCGCCGGCTGCTGGGCTACGCCATGGCCGCCCACCACGACGCCGCGCTGACCGAGGCCGCACTGCGGATGGCCGTCACCACCCGCGCCGGCGAAGGCCGCACCACCCGCGGCGTGGTCTTCCATAGCGACAGGGGTCCGAATACAGCGCTGCCACGTTCGAGGTCGCCTGCCAGCGCCTGGGCGTGGTCCAGTCCATGGGCCGGGTCGGCTCCGCGCTGGACAACGCCGCCGCCGAAGCCGTCAACTCCACCATCAAGGTCGAACTCGTCCACCGCCGCCGCTACGGCACCCGCGCCGCCGCCCGAGCCGAAATCGGCGCCTGGATCGCCGGCTTCTACAACACCCGCCGCCGCCACACCGCCTGCGGCGGACTGTCCCCAGTGGACTACGAACAACTGATCAACACCGTCCACACCACCGACCTGGAAGACCAAGCCGCTTAACCCCGTCTCCACGGTCAGAGGGGATTTGACAGGTCCTCGCGCTCGGCCTTCGGCCTATCCTCAGACTGAGGGCGGGCCAAGCTCGACCTTGATGGTGTACGAGCTGAGCAGCAGCCCGATCGCGATGCCCAGACCGAAGACCAACAGAGCAAGGGCCGGATCGAACTGCAGAGACGCCGGACCCTGATCGGCACCTTGAGCTGGCGGCTGTACCGCGCTCGCCTGCCGGAGCAACATCGGCTGCAGGCTTTCGGTCACCCGCTCCAGCGCCTCGCTGGGGTTGTCGAGATCGATTCCGATCCACTCGAGCTCGCTCAGGAGACCGAGCTTTGTCTTATCGACCCGCAGATCGACCAGGGGCACCATAGGCAGCCGGTGAGCCCGGGCGAGTCCGACTTCTTGCTGCACGTAGGCCGAGTCGATGCTGTTGGTTGTGATCAGGAAGACCACCGCGTCGCAGGTTGGCAGGACTGACTCGATTTTCTCCAGCACTGACGTTCCTGGTCGAGGGTCAAGCTCGGCCAGCCAGGCCTTGATTCCGAGTGCCTCCAGTTGTCGCCGCACCTGGTCGACATGCTCGACGTCCTTCATCGAGCGCGACAAGAAGACGGAGAAGGGTCGGCCCGGCGACCCGAAGGCCGACGTGCCAGCTGTGGGCCGCGCCATGCCCAAACTCTAGGCGAGTCGACGACAACCCCGCGCCCGCCGCGCCCGTCACGGCGCCGCCCACCTCAACAGCGACGACGCCACCGGCAACACCAGGGACGTCGACAAGGGGCGACCGGTCGACCTGCTGCCACACATCGGCGGCCGATACCGGCTCCACCCCACGGCCCTGGACACCGACTACCACCGCCTGCCTGGTGCAATCGGGTCACGACCTCTCCAGATCCTCGGCTCGCACCCTCGTCAAGGTCCTCTCTGTCCGACCGCATCTACTTCCCTGCACGCCGGCCGCTTGGTTGGGCAGGGCGCCTACACCGACCTCCTCGCGACTCCGGCCGCTCAGTTCAGTCTTGGCCGGCGGGCGATCACCCGACACTGCCACTGGGCAGGCAGCCCTGGCCCGTCAGTCGCCCTGCTGCCGCCATGTCAGACATGTGCCATCCTTGCCGAGGCGTTCTCATGAGCGGGGTTGGTGGGCGGCGGGTGAGCGAGGGCGGAACTGGATCCGGCGATGGCAGTGGACCAACGGCCGATGGCAGCCAGTACGACTTCTTCGTCAGCTACATCGATGCTGACAAGAAGTGGGCGGAATGGATCGCCTGGCAGCTGAACCAGGTGCTGGTCGAAGGTCACGCAGCGCGAGTCTTCGTGGAGGCGTGGGACATCGTTCCGGGAATGCACGCCGTCGCCAGCCGGCACGATGCTCTGATCCGGTCGAGCCGAGTGGTGCCTGTGCTGTCTGAGGGCTATCTGCGGCGGTCCGAGGCGATAGCGGAGTGGGCGACCAAGTGGCACGGTAATCCTGCCGGCGGCCGGATCGTGCCGGTGCGGGTCAAGGCCTGCCGACCAGACGGTCTCCTTGGGTCGATTAGCTACATCGACCTCGTTGGTCTGAATGCGAAGACGGCCGCCGAGAGGTTGATAAGCCGGATTACGGATGCGCTCAGCGGACGTGCCAAGCCGCTGCGGCCGCCGTCGTGGCCAGGCCTCGCCGCGGAACGGCCGGCCATCAGCGCATGGCGGAGCTTTCCCGGACCTCCGGTCCTGGTCGGTGAGCCACCTGCGGTCCCACCGAACTGGTTCCAGGATCGGATCAGCGAGGTCGAGGATCTGGAACGGCACCTGGAGTTGCCGTCGACGGGCCTGGTGACAGTGGAAGGCCGGGAGGGCATCGGCAAGACTGCGATGATCCACCAGTTGCGGGACCGCATTCAACGCCGGAAATCCTTACCGGCTGTGTACGGTCTGGTCTACGCCTCGGCACAGGGATTCTTCCCGGTGACCGCGGACCGGGTGGTGGCGAGCCTGGTCGAGGCCCTACCGGCACACGAGGTAGCGCGGATCAACGAACTTGTGCGCGGCCCACTGCTCACGATCGAGAAGCTGGTCAATGTCCTGGATGCACTGATGCCGCGGCAGGTGATCCTCGTGATCGATGCCGTCGAGTATCTGCTGGACGGCGCCGGTGATCTGGCCGACGTGGACCTTCGACGCATCGTTGATTACCTTGCCAGGGACCGCCGCAGGTCCGTTCGCGTCCTTCTGGTCGGCCAGCGGACGGCCCATGCAGTGCTGTCGCGGCACGCGGATGCATACTCGCGGGACCTCAACTACGGCCTGCCCGAACCTGAGGCGTTCAACCTGCTCCGAGCTATGGATGTTGACCACCGGTTCAACTGGGATGCGGTTTCGCAACACGACCGCGACCGTCTGCATCGCCGACTGAAGGGCGTACCACGAGCCCTGGAGTTCGCGTACACCATTCTGGCCGGGGGCCGATCAGTTAGCTGGTTGCTGGACTACCTTGGGTCGGCGGACCCGGCTGAGGGCGTGGTCGAGCATCTTCTGGACTGGGTGTTCAGCGGGCTGCCTCGGGAACAGCAGTGCGTCCTGTGCGCACTCGCCGTCTACGGAGTGCCGGTCGAGGCCGACGCCGTCGATCATCTCCTCGGCGAACACCGGCTCGATGACAGCCGGCCGATACTGGAGCAACTGCATCGTCTCCGGCTGGCACGGTCGGACGGGGCGTTCTCTATTCCGTCCAGCGAAGGCGATCATCTGCTTCGAAAGCTGGCGCGGGAAGGCGGCAGCGGCCAGTCTCTGTTGCCGCTGGGGCGCCACGCCGCCCTGCTGCGGGCGGCGACCTACTTCGAGGGCCGTCCGGCTGATCAGCCGAAGCGTCTGGACGATCTCACGCGGCAGTTGCACGAGATCAGGCTTCTGCTGCGCGCCGGTGCGCTGGAAAAGGCTTTCGAGCGGTTGGCGATCATCGAGGACCGCATTCTGCTCGGCTGGGGATCAAGTGCGGTTGTGACACCGCTTCTGCAGGCGTTCCTGCGGGCCGACGAGATTACCCGAGACCTCCGGGTCGACGTGCTGTCGATGCTCGGGCGTGTGCTGACTCAGCAGGAGGAGTACGTAGCGGCGACTGCGCAACTGAATCGCGCGCTGACACTTGCGCGCTGGGGCGACAATCGGCGTGTCGTCCTCCGGCAGCAGCTCGCGGCTACCTGCATGCTTGATGAAGATCTCGGGCCGGCGGGGCGGCACGCATGGACGGCGTTGCGCGGTGCGCTCCTGCGGCTGAACACTCGAGAGACGATGTGGGCACTCTCGAACGTCGCCATGCACGCGGCGTTGGGCGGGGAGTTTGCGAAAGCGGCTCGGTATTCTCGACTGATACGAATCCTGTTTCGTGGGCGTCGCGGAGTGGCAGATCGCACAATGCTGCCGATTCTACTTCTGAACGAAGCCTGGGTTGACGGTCAGTTGGGCCGGACCGAGCAAGCGAGAAAGCGCCTGGACGATGCGCAGGAGGCCGCCAGGCGTATCGAGGACTACCGCCTACAGGGCAGGTGCCTGCGTGGCCAGGCGGAGCTCGCGTTGGACGACGGCCGACTGCCGCACGCGGTCGAACTGGCCGAGGAGGCGGCGAGGATCGGCGGTCGCTACGGCTACCGTCCACTCGTCCGTGATGCCGTGGAACTGCTGGCTAAGGTGTGTCTGTGCCAAGGCAATCTGGCGGCCGCCGAGCGTGCTGCGGCGATCGCGTCACGCAGCCGATCTACGGTCTTCGGATATGGCCTGACCGGTCTGGTCGCCTATCGGCAAGGTCGTGACGACGACGCTCGCACTGCCTTCCGGGCTGGATGCAAATTGGCTCAGCAGCGGGAGCGGACGAATCGTGACAACTACCAGTTGCTCGATTCACACGGTCTGGTGATGGCCGGCTTGAGCCTGCTGGATGGACCGCCCGGCCTGACCGCGGTGCTCAGAACGTACGCACAGGCCCGGCAGATCACCCGAGCGCGCGGAGCGGTCCACCGAGTGGACCTGCTCCTCAAGCAGTTCGCTCCTCGCGCAGACCCGGACCGTCTGGAAGAGATCCGAGTCGCCGCGGCCGGCGACAGACGCGACTCCGCCTAGGACGTCAGCACGACAATCAGAATCGCCAGCACGATCAGTGCGACGATCAAAAGGCCCCATTTGCCGCCCCCGCCATTGTCGTTCGTGCGCCTGTCGGCTCCGCCCGGGAAGTAGCTTGCGTTCATCGGCCCCCGACCCTCAGGTTCTGCCCGCCAGCCCGAAGGCCCTATCGGACTGACCGTAGGGATGCCGATATGGGCCGGTCCATGACGCACGCAGACAGCCCGGAGCCTGCACATCCGCGTCATGTCTGCGCACACGCCGGTACGGTGCTGGCCTGGATGCGGACGGTCCGCAAGGATCCGCACGACACGAGTACGTTTGCGGGCAGGAGGCCGCGCTGTTCATGTCCGTCCGGGTTGCGGTCTCCGATCCTCTTCCGCTGTTCCGGCGTGGCATCATGGCCTGCTTGGGCGACCTCGCCGTCGAGGCTGACATTCCCACCGACCTGCGTGCCTGGGCGAGCAGCCCCGACCAGCGAGTTGTATTCCTGACGGTGAGCGGCGCGGCCGACTGGGAACTGCTGGCAGACCTGTGCCGCACCGGCCAAGACGTCGTGGTCGTCGCGGTGCTTGGTGACGACACCGTGGCTGGCTACCTCCGGGCGGTTTCAGCGGGCGCCGCCGGCGTGATGCCGCGAAATGTGACTGGCACTGATCTGCGGGCGGTGTTCGAGGCTGTGATCGCTGGCAGGACGCTCCTGCCCACAGACGTCGTCCGCGCTCTCGCCGGCCGGAGCACGAGTGGTGCGGCAACGAACGGTCCGAGCCAGCGCGAGATCGAATGGCTACAGGCGCTCGCCACCGGCCTCAGCGTTGGACGCCTCGCCGAACAGGCAGGTTACTCGGAGCGGATGATGTTCCGGTTGCTGCGGGACCTCTACGGTCGTCTGGGCGCGCACAGCCGGACCGAGGCGCTGATGCTTGCGCGGGAACGCGAGTGGATCTGACGGGCGCCGCTACGGCTGCCCCGGGAACGGCGGCGCCGTCGAGGGCCGGCTGCTGCCGGAAATCGCCGACCGCACTGCTGCGAGCAGTCGCTGACGTGCGTCGTCCTGCGGAACATCGAAGAGATCGATGCCGACGATCTGATTGAGCAGGCCCGGCCGCCTACAGTGCTCGACACGCACCGTGAGCAGCTTGCGCTCCTGACCGAGCGGGTCGCTGGCCCACACGGCTTCCCATTCGGCTGTTCCGAAAGCCGATTTAAGGTAGTGCGTGGAGAGCACAGCAAGCATTCGTGCTGACCCCGCGAGACCGGTCTGCATCATGTGTACCCAGTTGGTTCCGGCGACAAAATCCCAGTCCTGGATCAGTACCCGCAACCCGCCAGCTTCCAGTTCCCATGCAATCCATCTCGCCCAATCCACGTCATCCTTCGTGTAGGAGACGAAGACATCCCAGTGCTCCTCGCGACCCGTCATGGCACCATAATTGCATGACGTGCTGCCTGCCACTGAGCTGTGCGTGGTGGCACATGAGATCGTCCAATCAGCGTGGCGATGAGCTGTGCCTAGGAACGCCAGCGGCGGGGCTGGTCCGCCGAGGCCGAATCCTCCACTCGCTCGGGCAGTTCCTCGCCCCCGTCGACACCTCTCCTCTCGAACAGACCGCCCAGGTAGTCGAACCCCCCGAGCCTCGGCACCTATGTGACCGGATGCAGAACAATCCTCGACGCAGTCATGATCGAACGTCCTCTCATGCCGCTGGTCGCGCGCGCGGGTGGGCGGGCAATCCCGTGGCTACCTCGGCGGCCGTCGGTGATGATGGCCGGCGTGCAGGTCGAGGTCGTCGTCGCCCACTCCGAGCGCGCGACCCTGCGCGTCGGTGACGTGTTCCTGAAGGTCGACTCCGACCCGGCGAACGCCGACGTCGAGGTTGAGGCGATGGCGCTGGCGCCGGTCCCGACCCCGGAGGTCCTGTGGCGCAAGCCGCCCGTGCTCGCGCTGGCTGCCCTGCGGGGGACGGAGTTGGCGCGCCTCGGCGAGCGGTCGACCGCGTCGCCGGCGGCGTGGGCCGCGGCCGGTGCCGCCGCCCGGATGCTGCACGACGCGCCGCTGCCGCCGTGGCGCAGCCGGAAGCTCGAGGACGTGGCGGCCGACCTCGACGGCGAGTGCGAGCGGCTCGTCGCCGCCGGCATCCTTCCCGCCGACCTGGTGACCCGCAACCGCCGGATCGCCGAGGCGGCGCTGCGACCGTGGACACCGGTGTTCATGCACGGCGATCTGCAGGCAGCGCACGTGTTCCTCGACGACGACAAGGTCACCGGCATGCTCGACTGGTCCGAGGCGGGCCAGGGCGACGCTCTGTTCGACCTCGCGGTCCTGACGCTCGGGCACGAGGAGCACCTCGGCGACGTCGTCGCCGGCTACGGCGCCGACGTCGACCTCGAGGTGATCCGCGGGTGGTGGTCGCTACGCAGCCTGCGGGCGATCCGCTGGCTGATCGAACACGGCTTCGACCCGTTCGCGCCGGGCGCCGAGGTGGACGTGCTCAGAGCCCGAACGTAAGGCCGCGTCACCCCGATCCGTCAACCCGCCCCATCCCGGACAGTCCGGATCCAGTGGCCGCCCGGGTCGGCCGGTCCAGGCGGTGAGCAGCCACCCAGCCATTCGTACCGGCCGGCCACCCCGCGGACGCGCGCTATGCCGCCGCGAGGCCGTGTGCGGGCGATGAGGGTTCGACAGTCCCGGTCTCGGTGTGTGACGCGGATCGTCGGTGTCATGACGAACTTCGCGCAGCTCTTACCCGTCGGCGACGTCTCCGGGCCGTCCGATCCGTTGCGGTTGGCGGTGGCGGCGTACCTTGCTCGGTTCACCGGCCTGTCGCGTAGGCATGCGCGTACCGCTCCCACCCGCGGTTGGCCCGCGCGGTCGAGCGCGCCGCCGGCGACCGGGCCGGCGGGCCGCTGCTGCGCAACCGCAGCGGCGCCCGGATGACCGCCACGCCGCCACCCGCCGCCTACGCATCCTGCCTGCCCACAGCCGGATGCGGATGCCGTCCCAGCACCCGCACATGCTGCGACGCACCTTCGTGACCACCATGCTCGACGCTGGCGTCGACCTGCGCGACGTCCATTCCGCGGAGCGGTGCAGTACGACGGCCAACAGGCACGAGGAACGGTCGGCGTTGACGGCCACTTCTTCGCGGTAGTGTCCTGAACACTGGACCGATCCTGACGAGGCGACGATGCTCCTCACCAACGTATCCCCGCAGAGATTGTTTCGGCTACGGTTTCGGACAGTCGAGGACGGCGGTTTCGCCGGCCTGGTCTTCTATGTCGGCCGGGCGGCCGACGACCCCGAGGTGCACCGCAGGTTTGTTGAGGACTGGAGCAGCATCCACGACATTACCGACCGTTATCTCGGAGTCATCGCGCCGATGCCGGGAAAGTCGATTCTGGTCGCTGGCCCCTTCGAGGGCGGCCAAGGATATGCGGTGCCAGACGTGGGCCTCTGGGGCAACCACGATCGGCTGCGAGCGGAGTCAACACGGGCAGTACGAATGCTTCCGGACCCATCTGTGTACGGTCTGGATCGCCACGAATTCGTCGTCGGTGCCGGCTCGCGGATCGGCAGCGAAGCAGACCATCAGGACTCGTTGACCCAGGTGGCGACAGTATTCCAGAACTTCTTCGGAATCACCGAATCGCTGCTGCCCTGCGCCGTGATCGTCGCACTACGGGAGAAAAAGGCATTTGTCATCCGGCTGACCGGTATGCTGACCGGATATCGACTACTCAAGTACATCAAGATGCGGATCGAGCCGGTCGCCACACGGATCAACCAGAAGGAAACCGAGATCGAGGCCGCAAAATCGGCGCTCGCTGCAGCACACTATCGCTACCTCGCGACGCACCGGGCCGAGGCCGTTTATCGCGAATGGGACGAGCATCGCGCCGAAGCCGCCGACAAACTTGCCGAAGCCGCTGCGCGCCGGACCGGCGAGGCCCACGAACTGTGTTCCTGGATGAGCGAGCGGCTGACACTGCGGGACCCGCTCACGGCCGAGGAAGACGCCCAAGCACAGCGACTGCTGGTGCTCATGCGGACCGGCAGATTCGGTGAACCCAGAAGACTGCGGCGTGTCCTCACCAAACTGAGGAGCGGCTATCCCACCGCGCATCCCCACGTCGCGGCCGTAGCCGATTTCGACGCGCTTGCCTTTCGCGCCGCGGCGGATCGCGAACAGGCCAGCCAGGAAGCCCTGAACCGGCTGAAAGCCGAGATGAGCCAGATCTGTGACGATCTCCGTCTCGACGCAGCCGTCACAGCGGCGGCGGCCGACATAGGTTTGGAGCCGACCGATTCGCAGGAAAGTCACCAGCGGCGGCCTTTCGACTGGCCGATCACCGTCCTCGCCCCGCCATCCCGGTCAGGCCCGGCCGTTCGCCTCCGTCGGGCATGACCGAGAGCCACGGGCCGCAGGTGCCCTACCAGAAGCTGCTGCTCGATCAACTCGCCGACGAGCGAGCCACCAAGACCTCCCTCGAACAGCGGGGCATCGCCGTCATCTCGACCGCAGGCACCCTGGTCGCGATCACACTCGGCTTCGTAGGGCTGGCCAACCGCGGCGACACGAACGTGCTGCCGGCGACCGCCATGCTGTTGTTGATGATCGCGCTCAGCCTGCTGGTCGGTGCGTCCGCTGGCGGGTTGCTCATCAACCTGCCGGCCCGCTCGCCAATCATCGACACATCGGACCTAGCCGGGATCACCGCCCAACACGACCAACACATCACGCCCCCGGACAGCAGCCGAGAGGAGTACGACACGTTCGCGCGGCTACTGATCGAACTGCGAAAGGTCACCAGGACCCGGACCCGAGCCCTTTTCCTCGCGTTGATACTCGAAGTGCTGGCACTGATCCTGATGGCCAGCAGCGCCATTCTCACGCTCTGGCCAGCACTGCGGCCCGGACGCTGACCGCTGCCGGTTGACGATTGGGTGGCGGGCTCACACTGTTTGGGTGGTGGAGTACCGCTGAGCCGGTCGGTGGCCGGCCGGTAGTCCGGCCAGATCAGCGACTGGCCACCCGGCAATCGCGTCGCGAAGGTCCCCCGGGCGGCATGGTGCTGATGGGCGGCCGGCCGTACGACCCGGCCACCTCCACTGGCACCTCGACCTGTTCTGACCTACCGGCTCGGGCGCCGCGCCCGGGCCGGTGGCGACCGCCACCGGCCCGGAACCGGGCGGATCTGGGCTCAGCCTCGTGGGCATCCGCATCCACCTCTCCGTCGGACTCTCCGTCAGGCGCACTGTCATCCGGCTGGACGCCGGCCCCGGCGCGCCGCCACCTGCTGCCACGGTCGATGCTGATGTGCACAGACAGGTGTCCGGGAGGAGCCAGGATGGGGACGCTGCCCGAAGCCGGGCCGAAGCGGTGTGCCCGGTGGATGCGCGCGGCGGGGGGACGGGCGTGACCGAGCTGGACCGCACCCGGGTGCGGTTCCCGGAGGTGCCGGCCGCTGCCGGCCACTACGAGAGCATGTTCCTGACGCTGTCGGATCCGGACGGTGGGCGGGCGGTCTGGATCCGCTACACGGTGCACCGGGCGCCCGGTGGCACCGCGGTCGGCTCGCTGTGGTGTACCGCTTTCGACCGTGCCTGGCCGGCGCCGCGGGCGGCGAAGGTGACCCTGCCGGCGGCGGAGCTCGGCGCGGGTCCGGGGGAGTACCTGCACATCGGGTCGGCTGTGATCGCACCGGGACGGGTGACCGGCGCGGCGGTCACCGGGCAGTGCGCGGCCCGCTGGGAGTTGGCGTTCACCGCTGCCGAGCCGCCGTTCGACCATTTGCCGCGGTCCTGGATGTACGGCGCGCGGCTGCCCCGGACGAAGACCCGCAGCCCCTACCCGGCCGCCCGGTTCACCGGAACGGTCACTGTGGACGGTGCGGTGTTCGAGGTGGCCGACTGGCCGGGCACCATCGGCCACAACTGGGGCAGCGAGCACGCGCAGCGCTGGATCTGGCTGCGCGGCTCGGTGTTCACCGGCGAGCGCGACAGTTGGCTGGAGGTCGTGCTCGGCCGGCTGCGGCTCGGGCCGACCACCACGCCGTGGCTCGGCAACGGCGTGCTGCGAGTCGGCGGCGAGCGGATCCGGCTGGCCGGCCTGGGTCGCACGCTGGCCACCCGGGTCGCCGCGGACCGCTTCCAGGCAGCCCTGCGGTTACCGGGCGCCCACCGGTCCGGCGTCGAGGTCACGGCGGTGGTGTCGGCCCCGCCGGAGCGCACCGTCGCCTGGATCTACCGCGACCCGGCCGGCAGTTCGCACTACACCACCCACTGCGCCATCGCCGATCTCGAGGTACGGGTCCGCCGTCCCGGCCGTCCGGACCTCCGCCTGCACAGCGCCAACGGCGCCAGCTACGAGTACGGCGGACCGGATCTTCCAGCCGGCGTCGCCCTGCAGCCGTTCCCCGACCCCTGACCCTGCGCGGTGGTACGGCCGGGCCGCAGCATGTAGGCCGGGTCAGCCGCGGTGGCCCGCAGCGAGACGAAGCCCGGGCCGGGTGGTTGGCGGATCATCGCCACCCGCCTCCGTGGTGACGGCGACCGGGGTGCGGACCGCGGTCTGGTCCCGGTGAGCGGGCCGCTGTAGTGGCCGTCGGGGCCGGCGCCGGTCGTGTCGGTGGTCACCACCGCGGTGCCGGTACCGTCGCGGAGCGCCACCACCGGACGAGGCGTTGCCGGGGCAGGCCGTCGACCGAACGCCGCCCGCTGCGCCGGTCTGCCGGGCGCGCGATCTGCGGCTGGACCGCCTGAAGTCGACCTGAAGTCGATGTGACGCCGCCAGGTGTTTGGCTGCCTCCGTGTTCCCCGGCGCCGGCCGGATGCCGGCTGGGGAGCGCCTCGTCGAAACCAGGGGGCGTCCTATGCAAAACACGTTCATCAACCGGACCTGGCCGCGCCGCAGGACGTGGCTCACCCGGGCCGCCGGAATGTCATGGTCCCGGAGATCGAGAGTCCCTGCCCTCGCCGTCGTTCTCGCCGTGCTGAGCAGCGTCATGGCTGTCGCCGGAACGAGCGCGGCGCGGGCCGCCCCAGCACGGCCGGCCGAGGATGGGACTGGCAGCGCGACGGTCCGGCCGCAGAGCCGGGCGGCGTCGCTCGGGCCGGGCTGGCGGACGTCGAGCGACCGGCTGTGGACGACCGCCGGCGACGCGAGCGGGTTCCGCGTGCTCGTCGCGGACGCCCGGACCGGCTACACCTGGCGTACGGTCGCGACCCTGTCCGAGCCGGGCATCGACACGGACCAGTGGATAGGGAACGCCTGCGTCACCAGCTCCGGCCAGCGCGCGGTGGTCGTCTACGCGCCGCGGACCTTCACGAACAAGGCGCAGCTCACCCGCCGGGGCGGCAGCACCGCCGTGGTGGACCTCGCTACCGGCGCGGTCCGCAAGCTGCCGATCCACACCAGCCTGGCGTACTTCAACCCCGGCTGCGGGGCCGGCGAGGTCGCCACGCTGACCCAGGAGGGCGACGAGGACCTGCACCGGACGGGCCTGCTGACCGTGCACGCGGACACCGGCGCGATGAGCCGGCGGGTCGAGGTGCCCGGCCAGCTGACCTCGGCGGTGCCAACCGAGCGGGGCATCGTCGCCGCCGCCGGGTCGGCGGTGGTCCGCGTCGGTACGGACGGGCGCACCACGCGGATCGCGACCGCGACCGGCGTGCCGTACCAGCTGCGGCCGGACGCCGGGGGCGGCGTGGTCTTCCTCGATGACGAGGGCGGCACCAGCCGGGTCCACCGCGCGATCGTGACGTCGCCGGTCGGCCCCGCCGCACGGCCGGCGCCCGCCGCGGTGCTCGCGACCGCACCGCGCGGCACCGTCGGCCTCCGGGCGGTCGCCGCCGGCCGGGTGATCATCACCGGCACGGCCCGGCCGACCGGCGCGCTGCCGGCGACCGTGACGACGCTCGGCGTGCCAGCGGCCGCCGAGGTGTCGACCCGTGGCGAGGCGGCGGTCACGGGCGTGCGTACCGCGCCGCGACCGGTCGCCACCGGCCACCGGCCCGACCCGTCCGTGGCGCAGCTGGTGCACATCGACGCGACCAGCACCCGGACCGGCGCGCGGCTCGACTTCACCGTCGACCCGGCCCGTACCAGCACCGGCGCAGCACCGGTCCCCGCGGCGACCCGGGCGGCGACCCCGCTCGCGGGCGAGACCACCGATCCGGCCCGGGTCTGCGCGGTGCCCCGCAACGACACGTCGTTCCAGGTCATGCAGCCCAAGCCGAAGCAGGTGGAGTGGGCCGTCGACCAGGCAGTGGTGGGCGTGCTGCGCGTGACCCGCCCGGCGGGCTGGCACGGCAACACGATCGGCGCCTACACACCGCAGGGAATGTTCACGCCGGTCTCGCTGCGCAACTTCCCCAGCAGCCACGTCCCGGCCCAGATCATGCTCGGCATCCTCGGCCAGGAATCGAACCTGTGGCAGGCCGGCCGCTACGCGCTGCCCGGCGACTACGGCAACCCGCTGATCGGCAACTACTACGGCCTGGAGATCTACAACGACACCTCAGCCGACGACTGGGAGATCCGCTGGAACGAGGCGGACTGCGGGTACGGCGTCGGCCAGCTCACCGACGGCATGCGGGCGGCCGGGCACGAGCGGCCGGGCGAGACCGCGCTGCCGTGGGAGAAGCAGGTCGCGATCGCCACCGACTACGCCGCGAACGTGGCCGCTTCACTGCAACTGCTGGTGGGCAAGTGGAACCAGCTCTCGGCGGCCGGCCTGGTGCTGAACAACGGCAACCCGAACCGGCTGGAGAACTGGTTCTACGCGACCTGGGCGTACAACTCCGGCTACCACCCGCCGGGCGAGGCCAACTCCAACGGCGCGCACGGCCTGGGCTGGCTGAACAACCCGGCCAACCCGCGGTACGAGCCGAACCGGCACAACTTCGGCAGCGACCCGCACGACTTCGCGCACCCGCAGCGCTGGCCGTACCCGGAGAAGGTGCTCGGTTTCGCGTCCAACCCGCCGAGCGGCTTCGAGGCTCCCGGCACCGAGGTGCCGTTCTTCCGGGCCGCCTCGTGGAACGGTGGCAGCGGCGACGAGACCATCCCGGGCAGCGCGCTGAACAACAAGAAGCAGGCGTTCCCGCCGGTGAGCCAGTTCTGCGCCGACGCCAACGACTGCCACTGGGGGCAGGCGTTCACCCCCACCGACCCGGACGTCGTCGGTGAGCCGGCGGGGCCGTGCGCGCACCGCAACACCGCCGGGCAGTATGACCTGAAGTGCTGGGCGCACAGCTCGACGACCTGGCGGGCCGACTGCGACTCGTGGTGCGGGCGGGAGTTCATCCGGTACGACCCCGGCCTCGCCGAGCCGGCCGACGGCGTCAGCTACCCGCCGGTCTGCAACGCGAACTCGCTGAACACGTCGGCCCTGGTCATCGACGACGTGCCGACCTCGACCCGGCCGATCCGGGATCCCAGCTGCAACGCGCTGCCGCAGAACTCCGGCAGCCTCTCGTTCACCTTCGGCCACGACGCCGCCGGCAACGAGAGCGGGAAGATCGATCTGCACCAGGCGGGCGGCGGGCTCGGCTCCCACTTCTGGTTCAGCCACACCCGGCCGAACACCGCCGAGGGCCAGAAGACCCAGATCACCGGCACGTGGACGTTCCCCCGCCTGGACGGCTACGCGGAGGTGCTGGTGCACATCCCCAACCACGGCGGGACGTTCGGCACGGCGACCTACGTGATCAACACGGCCGGCGGGCCGCGGTCGGTGCTGCTGCGGCCGAGCGGAGACAGCAACCACTGGGTCAGCCTCGGCAGGTTCGCCTTCTACGGCCAGCCCAAGGTCGAGCTGAGCACGATCTCGGCCACCGGCGACGGCACCGAGAAGGTGGTGTGGGACGCGGCCGCGATCCAGCAGGCATACGACGCCGGCGGCAACCGGGATGTCCGCTCGATCTACAACGCCCCCAGCAACACCGCCCCGATGCTGCGGGAGAACTCCCCGGTCGCCGGCACGCTGGTGCAGATGCGGACCGGACCCGGCGTGTGGACGGTCAACTCGTGGTTCTTCATGCCGCAGCGACCTGACGACGTCAACCGGGACGGCCCGCTGCTGATCATGGACCGGGCCAGCGGCCTGTGCCTGGCGGTCGCGGGCAACCGGACCGACGCGGGAGCGCCGATCATCGTCGACAACTGCGACTCGAGTAACCCGAGCCAGCTGTGGAACATCGACCCGCGAGAGCCACCAAACCACTACGCGGTATCGCGGATGGTGTTCAACCAGCGCAGCGCGTACTGCCTGAAGATGCGCAACGGGTCCACCCTCCCCGATACGCAACTCGAGCAGAACTCCTGCGACATCGCGGACCTCAGCACGATCTGGCACCTCGACCAGATCAGCGGGCCCTGACCCCTGCCGAGATCGGCAGGTCAGCCGAAAACCGGTGGCCGGCTGGGCAAAACGCCCGGCCGGCCACCAACTCCGCCTCGCCGAGACTGCCGCTCACCGCCCCTTGTCTCGGAACTGCCGTCCGCGGACGGCCGGCGGCTCCCCGGCGACCTGAGTCGGCGTCCCGACATGCTCGCCGCCGGCCTGACCGACCCGGGTCGGAGGCTGGGCGCCGCCGTGCTCGACCTCGTCCTGTTCCTCGTCACGCTCGGCATCGGCGGCCTGGTCGCGGCCTTGATGATCTTCTCACCCCTGCACCAGACCCTCTGGGACGCTTCTGCGACACCACCGTCGCCGACGGCTGACCGAACGCTGCCGCTCCGCCGCTCCGCCGCTCCGCCGCGATCGGCGCGTCGCGGATCCCCGCACGGGCGGAGGGGATGCCCTCGGCCAGGTTGTCGGCCAGTAGTTCGCCGTGGCCCTCGACTGCAAGGGTGCCGTCGAGCAGAGCTGGACGGACTGCGCCGCGTGCGGCAGCCGTCTCCGGCCGCCGTGAGACCCGCCGTGAGGCCCGCCGCGGATCCGGATATCCGACGCAGGTAAACCAGATCCGGCGACAATCCGGAAACTTCCGCCATGTGTTTGTCGACGGTTTGATACCCGTCCCGTACCTTCTGCGCGGAGCGGGGGAGATGACCGGAGGTGGGGGGAATGCTGCTCCGCGCAGGCGCTCGTACCGCGATGATCAAGACTCGGATCGCGGTGGTGGTCGCGGCCGTGCTGGTGGCCGGCACGGTCACCGGCAGCGGCGGGCCGGCCGGGCCGGCCCAGGCGCCGGCGGCCGAGGCGGTCGCGTTCACCCCGAACTGCTCGGCCGCCGACAGCGGCGCCGGCGTCGCGCTGGCCGGCGGCCGGCCGCGGCTGGACGCCTCCGGCGCCGCCTACCAGGCGCGGCTGGCTCCGGCCGCCGCCACCGCCAAGCCGACGACGGTGGCGTACGCCGGCGCCAAGCTGGTGGTCGGCCCTAGGGCGGCCGCGGAGCCCGTCACCGTTGGCATCACCCCGTTGACCGAGGCCGAGCTGCCCGAGCTGGACCCCGGCATGAGCAACGTGACCGAGGGCCCACAGGCTGGCTACCGGTTCACCCCGCACCCGTACGAGTTCACCGAGCCGGTCGAGGTGAGCCTGCCGTACGACGCCGCGGCCGCGGCCGCGGCGACCAGCCTGCAGGACGTCTTCACGTTCTACTACGACGAGGCGGCCTCCTGCTGGCGCCCGCTGGAGCGGGTCGCGGTGGACGAGCAGGCGCACACGATCGTCTCCCGCACCGACCACTTCACCGACATGATCAACGCCACGGTCACGGTGCCGGACCTGCCGGAGGGCGGGTCGTTCGACCCGACCCAGATCAAGGGCATCCAGGCCGGCGACCCGGGCGCGGCGGTGAGCCAGATCGCGACGCCGGGCGCGACCAACGCCGGCGACGCCCGGCTCGGTTACCCGATCCAGATCCCGCCGGGTCGGGCGGGCATGCAGCCCAACCTCGGCGTGTCCTACAGCTCGGCGGGCGGGAACAGCTGGCTCGGCATGGGCTGGGACGTCCCCATGCCGGCGATCACAGTGGACACCCGGTGGGGGGTGCCGCGCTACAACAGCGGCCTGGAGACCGAGACGTACCTGATGGGCGGGCAGCAACTCAGCCCGGTGGCGCACCGGGGCCCGCTCGTGGCCAGGTCGGCGGACAAGGTCTTCCACACCCGGATCGAGGGGGGCTTCCAGCAGGTCGTCCGGCACGGCGCCACGCCTGCGGACTACAGCTGGGAGGTCACCGACAAGTCGGGCACCCGCTACCTGTACGGCGGGACACCCGAGGCGACCCTCGCCGACGACGCCGGCCACATCTTCCAGTGGGCCCTGCGCGAGGTGCGCGACCTGCACAACAACTTCATGCGCTACCAGACCGTCCGGCAGGCCGACCTCGGCGTGCCGACCGGTGGCTCGGTGCTGGGCCGCGCGCTGTACCCGAAGCAGATCACCTACACCGGCGCCGGTGACACCGACGGCCCCTACACGGTCACGTTCATCCGGGACCGGGAGTTGGGCGAGCCGCGCCGGCCGGACGTCACGATCGACGCCCGCGGCGGGTTCAAGCGGGTGACCGCCGACCTGCTGCGCCGGATCGAGGTCAAGTTCAACGGCGCCCTGGTCCGCAAGTACGAGCTGGCCTACCAGACCGGGGCGTTCGGCAAGACGCTGCTGCGGTCGGTGTCGCAGTTCGGCGAGGACGGCCGGCTGTTCAACACCCACACGTTCGACTACTTCGACGACATCCGGGACGCCGCCGGCGCCTACCAGGCCTTCGGTGAGGTGGCCTGGAACTCGCCGGACGACAACCTCCGCAACGGTGCGGTGGCCACCGTCGGCGGCGGCGCGGGCGAGGTCGGCGCGCTCGGCGGCAGCACCAGCACCAGCGTCGGCGGGCACCTCTACGTCGGCTTCGGCGTCAGCCGGTCGAAGTCCGGCTCGGTGGGGGTCAAGGCCGGCTTCAGCGAGGGCGAGGACACCGGGCTGCTGGCACTGGTCGATGTGGACGGTGACAACCTGCCGGACAAGGTGTTCCGCGGCGGCGGCGGGGTGGTCTACCGGAAGAACCTGTCCACCCCGACCGGCCAGCCCCGGTTCGCCGACAGCGTCGCACCGCTGCGCAACCTGCCCGGCATCCTGTCCGAGAGCAGCAGCACGCTCACCGTCGGGGTCGAGGCCTACCCGGGCCCGGCCGCGATCCAACTGGACCATGTGGACACCGTCAGCACCACCGACCGGTACTTCACCGACGTCAACGGTGACGGGATCAGCGACCTGGTCAACGGCGGCGGGGTGTTGTTCGGCCGGGTCGGCCCGGACGGCGCGCCGGTGTACGGCCTGTCCGCCGACACCCCGGTGCCGGTGGGTTCCGCCCCGATCGACGCCGGCGACGTCCTCGGTGACTTCGGCGCCGCCCGCGAGCGGCAGATCGACTCGCATCCGCTGATCGACTCGGTGCGCCGCTGGGTGGCGCCGTTCGACGGCACGGTCCGGGTGGACGGCCCGGTGCGGCTGGTCCAGGACACCAGCCCGGAGCGGGCCGCGTACACCAAGGCCGACGGGGTCCGGGTGGCGATCCAGCACGAGGGCAGCGAGCTGTTCGCGCTGCTGGTCGGGCCGACGGACTACACGCCGCACACCCCGGACGGGGTGGGCGCCATCGCCGTGCACCGCGGCGACCGGCTCTACTTCCGGGTGCAGTCCCGGTTCGACGGGGCGTTCGACCAGGTGGCCTGGGATCCGCAGGTGTCCTATGTGGACGTTGCGGACCCGACCGACGTGAACGGGCTGAGCCCGTACCGGTACCGCGCTTCGACCGACTTCACCCTCGGCGGGCGGGCCTCGACGGTGGCCGTGCCGGTGACCGGCACGCTGCACCTGTCCGGCGCGCTGACCAAGCCGGCGGTCACCACCGACGACGTGACCGCGGTCGTCACCCGCAACGGCGCGACCGTCTTCACCCAGACGCTGCCGGCCGCCCAGACCGGGCAGATCCCGGTGGACGCGGACATCCCGGTGGAGCGGGGCCAGCAGCTGCAGTGGCGGATCCAGGTGGACTCGCCGATAGACCTGGCCCGGCTGGACTGGACCCCGGTCGCCGAATACACCGCGGCCGAGGGCGTGCCGCGGCTGATCGACGAGAACGGCAACGCGATCCTGCGGGTGGAGCCGCCGTACGTCGTCGACATGTACCCGGTGGACACCCTGACGGCGCCGCAGCAGTCGTTCACCGCCCCGGCCAGCGGGACGCTCATGGTCGTCCCGAGCCTCGCGGTCGAGGCCGGCGACACCACCACCGACGGCCGGGTGGTGTTCACGGTCAAGCGGCGCGGCGCGCTCCTCGGCAAGCAGGTGATCACCATCACCGACGGCCAGGTCCCGGCCGACCTGCCGCTCACCGCTCCGGTCGAGGCCGGCGACGAGTTGTTCTTCGACTTCAGCACGCTCGACCCCGACCTCGCCACGCACCTGGCCGGCCAGTCGGTGCAGGCCGGGTTCGACGCCGAGACCCTCGCGCCGGTGCCCAGCGCGCTGCACAGCGCGGCGCCGGAGGGCGCGTTCCCGCAGCCGTACCGCGGCTGGGCGGCAATCGGCTACAACGGCAACCGGGACCGGGCCACCGCGGCGATCGCGCAGGGCGACCTGGTCGTCGACGAGCACTACAAGGACCAGCTGCCGACCAGTGTGGACCCGCAACGGGACCAGGACGCGTTCGCGGCCGACCCGCGGATCACCCCGCCGAAGTTCGTGCAGTTCGCGCCCGCTCCGGCGGACCGCCGGTGGGAGGCCGGCGACTCCTCCTGGATCACCGGTGCCGGGGCGAGCAGTTCCCGGCTGGGCGGGCAGTCGGTCAACGTGCCGACCGCCGCCGACTTCGACAACGTGACCGGCGTGCCCCGGGTGGCGCGGTCGACGCAGATCTCACTGACCGGCTCCGTCGGCGGTGACATCGGCTCCATCGGTGGCAGCATCGCCACCGGCGACAGCACCAGCGAGCTGGACTACCTCGACCTCAACGGCGACCGGTTCCCCGACCTGGTCGGGTCCGGCGGGGTGCAGTACACCGACCCGACCGGCCAGCTCGGCGGCACCCGCGGGTCCGTTCCGGACGGCGCCGCCCGCAAGTCGCACACCAGCGCCGGCAACGTCAGCGCCGGCAGCGCCGCCCGCACCATCGCCACCGGCCGCGGCAACGCCGCGCCGACCGGGAACGGGGCGGCCAACACGTCCGAGTCCGGCAACGACATGCCACCACTCGGCGTGGGCGGCAGCCACGGCACGGGCTCCGCGAGCGGCACGTTCGACCTGCTCGACATCAACGGCGACGGCCTGCCCGACCGGGTCTACGCCGACGGCCGGGCCGCGCTGAACCTCGGCTACCGGTTCGCCGCGCCCGAGCCGTGGCCGGGCGGCCCGCTGAACGACGGCCGGAGCACCCGCAACGGCCTGAACATCGGGTTCAACACCGACTTCTACGGGTTCGCCGGCGGCGCGTCGTTCAGCTCGGGCCGCAGCACGTCGCGGGCCAGCCTGGCCGACGTCAACGGCGACGGGCTGGTCGACCGGGTGTTCGAGGGCAGCCCGCTGCGGGTGGCGCTCAACACCGGCACCGGCTTCGCCGCGCCCGTCCCGTTCTTCGGCGGGCTGTCCGGGCTGACCGCCGACGTCAACTCCAGCCTCGGCGGCGGCGCCTACTTCACCTTCAGCTTCTGCTTCCTGGTGATCGCCGGCTGCGTGATCGTCAACCCCGGCGCGGACGTCTCCACCGGCGCCAGCCGGTCCGAGCAGGCGCTGCGGGACATCAACGGCGACGGCTTCGCCGACCAGCTGCGGTCCACGAAGGACAGTGAGCTGGTGGTCGCGGCGAACCGGACCGGCCGCACCAACCTGCTCAAGTCGGTCCGCCGGCCGCTCGGGTCCCGGATCGATCTGGACTACGCCCGCGACGGCAACACCTACGACCAGCCCGAGTCCCGGTTCGTGCTGTCCCGGGTCGCCGTCGACGACGGCCGCCCCGGCGATGGGCAGGACGTGCAACTGTCCACATACCGCTACGCAGGCGGCGTGTCCGACCGGCTGGAGCGGGAGTTCCGCGGCTACCGGACGGTGGTCACCGAGCAGCGCGACCGCAGCGCCGCCGACGCCGTCTTCCGTACCATCACCGCCGAGTACCGCACCGACAGCCACTACACCCAGGGCCTGCTCGCCCGGCAGGTGACCGCCGACGGGGCGGGCCGGCCGTTCACCGAGACCGAGAACACCTACGACCTGCGAGACGTGGACAGGCCGAGCGCGTCCGCGGACCCGGCCAGCACCTCCGCGACGATCTTCCCCCAGTTGGTCCGCACCGACCAGCGGTTCTACGAGGGTCAGCCGACGCCGGCCAAGTCCACCCACACCGACATGTCGTACGACGATGTCGGCAACCTGACCCGGTCGCTGGACGTGGGCGAGCCCGGCCCGGCCGACGACGTCGAGACGAAGATCCGGTACAGCGTGGAGAGCGGCTTCTGCCGCGACTTCTACCTGCTCGGCACCCCGCAGCTGATCCAGGTCCGCGGCGGCGGTGTGCTGCTCCGGCAGCGCGAGTCCACTGTGGAATGCCGGACCGGGGACGTGGTCCGGCACCGGGCGCTGCTGGCAGACGGCACCGGCGTGGTCACCGACTTCACCCACTTCGACAACGGCAACGTCGAGTCGGTCACCTACCCACCGAACGCGAAGAACCAGCGCTACCGGGTCGACTACCAGTACGACCCGACGGTGTCGACGTACCCGACCCTGATCAAGGACATCTTCGGCCTGCAGTCCACCTCCACCTACAACCTGAAGTACGGCCGGCTGGAGACCAGCACCGACCAGAACAACCAGGTGCTCCGGCAGAGCTACGACACCGTCGGCCGGCTGGCGTCGGTCGTCGGCCCGCGCGAGGCCGGCGATTCCCGCCCGACGATCGCCTTCGAGTACCACCCCGAGGCCGCGGTGCCGTACGCGGTGACCCGGCACGCCGACCGGGAGGCCGACGGCCGGCTGCGCACCGACACGATCGACACGATCGCCTTCGCCGACGGGCTCGGCCGGATCGTGCAGACCAAGAAGGACGCGACGGTGGCGACGGCGCCGGGAGCGGCGGCGGCCGACGTGATGACCGTCTCCGGCCGGAGCGTGTTCGACTCGCTCGGCCGCGCGGTCGAGCAGACGTTCCCGATCACCGAGCCGAAGGGCGCCGCCAACACGCGGCTCAACCCGGCCGTCGACACCGCCCCGCCCACCCGGGTCAGCTACGACATCCTGGACCGTCCACTCAGGACGGTCCTGGCGGACGGCTCGGTGTCCTCCGCCGCCTACGGGTTCGGCGCCGATCGCGCCGGTGTCACCCAGCTCGAGACCGCGGTGACCGACGCCAAGGGAAACGTCAAGCGCAGCTTCCGGGACATCCGGCAGCAGATCACCGCGGTCCGGGAGGCCAACCCGGCCGGCAACCAGCCGACGATCTGGACCAGCTACGACTACGACCCGCTCGGCCAGATCGTCAAGGTCACCGACGACCGCGGCAACCTGACCACCTCGGCATACGACAACCTCGGTCGCCGGACGGTCCTCAGCACCCCCGACACCGGCCGGACCGAGACCGTCTACGACCGCGCCAACAACCCGGTCCGGAAGATCACCGCCGTCCTCGGGGCCGCTGGCCAGTCCGTCGAGTACGACCACGATTTCACCCGGATGACCGCGGTCCGCTACCCGACCTTCCCGGCGAACAACGTCACCTACACCTACGGGGCGCCGGGCGCCGCCGCCAACGGCGCCGGCCGGGTCGTCAAGGTGGACGACGCCGCCGGCTCGATGGCCCGGGAGTACGGCCAGCTCGGTGAGATCACCAAGGAGACCCGGACCGTCAAGGGTGTCCTGAGCCGCGACACCGCCTACACCACCCAGTACCGGTACGACTCGTTCAACCGGATGCTGCAGCTGACGTACCCGGACGGCGAGGTGCTGTCCTATCGCTACAACAGCGGCGGGCTGGTCGACAAGGCGACCGGGGTCAAGGCCGGCCACACGTACCCTTACCTGAAGCGCCTGGACTACGACAAGTTCGAGCAGCGGCTGCTGCTGGAACCCGGCAACGGCACGAAGACGACCTACACCTACGGCGCCGAGGACCGCCGGCTGACGACCTTGGAGTCCGTGCTGCCGCACGGCGAGACGTTCCAGAACCAGAGCTACCAGTACGACGACGTCGGCAACATCACCGCGACCAGCAACGACGTCGCCTTCCCCGACCACCGCACCGACTCACCCGACATCGGCGGCCCGAGCACCCAGACGTTCGGCTACGACGACCTGTACCGGCTGACCAGCTCGCAGGGCCAGTTCAAGCCCAGCCGGGACAAGACCGACGCGTACCAGGTGTCGATGGCGTACGACTCGGTCAACAACATCACGACCAAGAACCAGCAGCACGACATCACCGACGTGCGCGGCCTGGTCCCGCCGGCCGGCAACTACGCCAACGCGTACGCCTACGCGGGCACCCAGCCGCACGCGCCGAGCGCGGTCGGGCCGCTGTCCCTGCGGTACGACGCCAACGGGAACCTGATCAGCCGCACCGACACCGGCCCGGGCGGGCGTCGCCGGCAGCAGGTCTGGGACGAGGAGAACCGGCTCGCCTGCACCGACGAGGGCAGCCCCACCGCGCCCACGATCGGGCAGAACCCGGCCGCCTGCGAGCACGTCGGGCACGACGGCGTCCGCTTCATCTACGACGCCCAGGGCGAGCGGGTCGTCAAGGACGCCGGCTCCTCCAGCAAGGTCAGCATCTACCCGAGCCAGACGTTCTCCCAGCGTGGCGGCGCGGCGTTCAAGCACATCTTCATCGGGCCCAGCCGGCTGGTCTCGAAGATGGTCGAGTCCGATCACGACACCGAGAAGAACCAGTTCTACTTCCACCCCGACCACCTCGGCTCGACCGCCTACGGCACCGACGAGAAGGGTCGGCTGGTCGACCACCAGCAGTACTTCCCGTCCGGCGAGACCTGGGTGGACGAGACCCGGGCCGAGCCGACCCCGTACCAGTTCTCCGGCAAGGAGCTCGACCCCGAGACCGGCCTCTACTACTTCGGCGCCCGCTACTACGACCCGGTCACCAGCATCTGGCAGTCCGCCGACCCGATCGTCGCGTCCTATCTGGACGGAGCGCCCAACGCCGGCGTCTACTCACCGGTCAACCTGTCGGCGTACACCTACGCCGACAACCGTCCCACCGTCGTCACCGACCCGACCGGCGAGTGGACCTGGTCCGGGGTCGCCAAGGGAGCGGGCTACGCCGTGCTCGGGGGCGCCGCCGTCGTCGGCACGATCGCGCTGATCGGCCTCGTCAGCGTGCCGGCGGCGGCCGCCGCGACCGGTGCCGCGGTCGTCTACGGCGCGTACACCGGCACGGTGCTGGCCACCGAACTGGTCACCGGGAAGGACTGGGACACCGGCCGGGAGCTCACCGAGGACGAGAACTCCCAGAACATCGGCGCCGCGGGCGTCGTGGTCATCACGTTGGGCGCCGGGAAGGTGTTCGCCGCCCGGCGGGCCGCGGCCGCCCCTCGTCCCCCGGTCACCGAAGGCGCTGCCCGCCCCGGCGCCGGCGCCCCCACGGCGCCGGCCGCGGAGGCCGCCGCGGAGGGCGCCGGCCCGGCCGCGGAGGGCGCCGGCGCGGCCGCGGAGCAAGCCGCTGCCGTACGCGTAGTCGATCCGGCCGCCCGGCGAGTGCCGCTGCGGGTGGCGACCCAACGGGCGATCCAGGACGCTGCGCCGAAGACACCGGATGGAGATTTCATCGATCCGAACACTGGTAGGGTCGTGCCCCGCAATGGGCCGTGGGACTACGGTCACAGGCCAGGCTTCGAGTGGTGGCGCACTCAGCAGCGGGCGCGCGAGGAAGGTTGGACGAGACGCCAGGTGATCGAGTACGAGAACGATCCCGCCCATTACCAGATCGAGGACCGCGGCTCCAACCGAGGCCACCGCTACGAGATGCCACGCGATGACTGATGACTGACCCGGAGGGCAGGGTCCCGCTGCACTACGCGGCGATGGAGAACGACGTGTCGCGCGTCGAGGAACTCCTGGCCGCCGGTGCCAACCCCGAGAGTCCGGATCGACTGGGCTTCCGGCCGTTGCACCTGGCGGCACAGGAGGGGGCGGTCGACGCCGCCCGGGCGTTGCTCGACCACGCCGCCGACGTCAACGCGGTCAACAGCTTCGGCAACACGCCGCTGTTCGTGGCCGTCTTCAACTCCAAGGGCCGCGGAGACTTCATCCAACTGCTGCGCGAGCGGGGTGCCGACCCGCTGGCGAAGAACAAGAGTGGCCAGACCCCGGTCGGGCTCGCTCGCCTGATCGGCAACTACGACGTAGCGCAGTACTTCACCGACGTGGCGTGACAGAGAGGAGCCTGCCCGGCTATCGGGACCTGGTCGAGGTGGCGCCGGGTCGGGGTAGCCATCCGCGAGCCGCTGCAGGTCAGCGGGTGTAGAGCCAGGTGGGGAGTTTGCGGCGTAGTCCGGCGATGCCGGCGGCGAGGGAGAGGATCGCACCGACGGTGAAGAGGGTCAGGCTGAGGCGGTCGGAGCCGAGTCGGTCGTCGCGGATATAGCGGGTGGGGTCGGCCGGGTTGTAGCGGACCCGGACGTTGTCGCCGACGCGCGGGTACGGGTTCCAGACGTAGTCCTCGATCTCGGCGCGCACCTGGTCGCCGGTGGCGGTGGTGAGCTCGACACTGACCCGGGCATGAGAGCCACGACCGACGAACTGCGTGTCGATACCGATGACCCGGGCGTCGGCGACCAGCGATCCGCCGCCCAGGTGGTGATCGCGGTCGTACCGGTCGGCCGCCGCTGCCGTGCACAGCAGCATGCAACTGAACGCGACGACCGCCGCCGCCCGCTGGGAGTGCACCGCCGCCCGGACGCGGCTCCACCAGCTCACCCGCGGCGTGGCGCGCTGACCGGAGGGCCGTCGTACTTGTCGCGGCTCACGCCGCCGCGAGCGTCGCCGCCGCTGCCGCCTGCGGTGAGGCTGCCGGTCACCTGCCCGCGTCAACCAGCCCCACCCTTCACCGTGACCTGCCCGGCGCCGGTGCGCCAGCCACCCCATCGGCCATCGACCAGTTCGACTTAGCCACGCCCACGGCCG
Source organism: uncultured Actinomycetota bacterium (assembly GCA_963714145.1). Taxonomy (GTDB): domain Bacteria; phylum Actinomycetota; class Actinomycetes; order Mycobacteriales; family CADCTP01; genus JBBWZH01. The sequence goes on from OY970235.1 coordinate 9,814,555, forward strand.
TCACGCACGCTGGACCACGGCCCAAACCCACCACGGTCGAACCCCCTGCCAGTGATCGGCGCAAACAGGTCGCTGAACGACAGGGGAGCAACGCACTCACATGCCACGTCTCGTAGAGCATCGTCGCGTTCCGGGATACATCCATGAGTTCACCGGAAGCGGCGAACACCCTCAAGCCGCCGAGCGCGTGCCTGCTCAGGTGAGGCCGGCGAGTTTGTAGAGGACGAGTGAGGCGGCGACGGCGACGTTGAGGCTGTGGCCGGTGCCGATCATCGGGATCTCCACGACGTCGTCGAGCAGGTCGAGCGCGTCTGGTGGTAGGCCGGTCTGCTCGTGTCCGAGTACGACGATGGTGCGCTGTCGTGCGGCGGGTAGGTCGGCCAGCCGGGTGGCGGCTTCGGCCAGTTCCACGCCCAGGACGTGGCTGCCGGCGTCGCGGTGACCGCGCAGCCGAGCATGGCTGGGTCCGCGGTGGTGCCGTAGTCGTCGTTGGTCGGTGGTGATGGGTGATCACCGGCAGGTCGAGCGTCGAGTTGTCCACGACTTGTCATGGCCTGGGTGGCCGGATCGCACTCAGCCAGGTACGGCTGCTAGCCGCGGAAGTGCCGCTGGTTGATCGCCACGGCTGGGTCGGGGTCCGAACCGTCCGGGCGGCCATCCATAGCACCGAGACCGCGAACGGCACGGCCAGGAACACCGAATACTCCCAGTACGGGGACGAGGTTGCGGATCTGCATGGATGATCTTGCGGCCGATCTCGACAGGGCATACAAGGGGAAGCTGTGGCTGATCTGATCGACGCGCCGGTGAGCGGGTTGCCGGTTAGGCCAGCGTGATAGGTGTCCCCTGTCCTGCGCCGCTGACCGCCATCAGCGATTGGTCTACGATATCGCCGCAGTGTCTTCATCCGCTCTTGACCGGGGGGCGATACATGGACGAGCGATACCGGGATGTCTACGCGAGGCTCTATGCTGCGCGGACGGGATCGCCGCCTGAGTCGCTCTTACCAGTCTGGGATGAGCGAATGGTGGACCTCGTGCGAGAGGCTATCGAGGCGGCAGATCGGCAAGTGGCGCCAGTTCGTCGTCTGCGGGAGGACGCGAAGGCCCTGCTGGCAGTAAATTTTCAAGATCTGGTGCTCCTTCCGCTTCAGCTCGGGGTCGAGTGTCGGACGAGGATCTGGTAGCTGATGTGAGAATCGACATTGCAATGCTGGTCACAGAGGCAGCCTCGAGCGAACCAGGACCCGGTGCCGTCGAAGAGATCTCAGGTCACCGAATCATCGACTCGTTGAGCCGAAACTGGCGACGTCTGCGCACCAGTCGCCTGAGGCTCTGGGAGTAGTCGGGGGTGACGATGAGCGAAGACGGCCGACCGGCGGGTTCAGGGGAGGACGCTCGCGCCGCCGCCGGCCTTGTCGTGTCGCTCAGCAGTTACGTGGTGACCGCCGCGTTGGCAGTTCTCGGAGCCCAGGCCGTTGTCGTTACCTTCATCCTCGACAAGCGCACACATTTGATGCCTTTCTACATCACAACTGGTCTCGGCGGCCTCGCTCTGATCTCAAGTGTCATCGTCGGCGGCTGGGGAATCTACGAGATCGCCGTCGCTGGAGCGAAAGGGCGCTGGACGGTAAGAACTAAGGGCGGGAAGTTCAACATGCAAAGCGTCCTCGCGTTACTGGGGGCGATCCTGGTCGTCACGTCCGCGTTCTTGGGCGATCCCAAATAGTCATCCGCCCCGTTCGTAGGTCGGCCGGATCGGCTCGTTTCTACCGCGGAGGGCGCGGACGCGCTGTGCTGCCTGCGGTGAATGCTCGAGCCGGCGGGGCATGTCAGCGGTGTGGGCACAGGGTCGGCGCCTGTGGCACCCGATCGTCCGTGCGCATGGTCTCGGCGAGGGTCAGTATGTCCTGCCGTTCGTCTATGGTGACGGGGCGCTGCTCTTTGCTGAGGGCATCGGCGATCTGTTCGAGGGCGAGGCCGAACTTACCGGCGTGTGGTGGCTATGTCGCTGGTAGTGGTTGGCGCGGGCGCGGTGTTGGTCGCGACGTTCCCTCCTGGCCTCCTCGCCCGATACCACTCGGATTTCGATCAGCGCACGACCACGCCATGGCTACGGGGTTCGAAGCCTGCTGGCCAACGGGTCTCGGGGTTGGCAGTCGCGTCGACGACGGATGCGCCGGTCAGGTCCGCTCCGGTGAGGTCCGCGCCAGACAGGTTGGCGCCGCCTAGGTTGGCGCGGGTTAGGTCGGCGCCGACAAGCGTGGCGCGGGTCAGATCGGCCCCGAGCAGGCCGGCGTTGGTCAGGTCGACGCCGGGAAGCTTGGTACGGGTCAGGTTGGCACCGGTCAGGTTCGCGCCGGTCAGGTCGGCACGGGTCAGGTTGGCTCCGGTCAGGTCGGCTCCGGTCAGGTCGGCAATGAAGACGTAGGCGCGGGTCAAGTCGGCATCCGAGAGGTTGGCCCACCTCAGGTCAGCCCCGGCCAGCTTGGCGCGGGGCAGGTGCGCGAGAAACAGGCCTGCGTTGTTGAGTTCTGCGCCGTTCAGCGAGGCGCCGGCCAGGTCAGCATTGTCGAGATTGGAGTGTGACAGTTGTGCGCGTGACAGGTCGGTTCCCCGCATATCGACACCGGTCAGTTGGCAGTTATCGAGACGTGCTCTCGTAGCAGACCGGTCGGCCAAGCTAAGCAGGTCGCTGAAGGGTGGGCCGCCACCCACCGCACACCCGGCCGCAAGCGCGGCATAGACGTCGGGCTGGCGTTGGCTTGTTGCAATCGCGTCGCTCACGCGCTGGCTTGTTCGGTCCGCATGGCGGCTTACAAAGATTGCAAGTACCGCCAGGGCGCGCTCTCTGTAGTGAGTATCCGCAGCTATATTCCCGAGTGCGTAGATTCCGCCGAGCCGGACCGAGGTGTCTGAGCTGCCGATATTCTGGATGGCTCGAGTGAACCGATCATCAACCTGCTGGCCCTCGGCAAGTACCAGTTGTTGCTGCGTCAGTCGTAGCTGTTGTTGACTGCTTCGCTGTGTAGCCGTGATCTGCACGACAGTAAACACCAGCCCAATGATGAGACCCAGGGTACTGATTGACTGTAGCATCGACGCTCGCGCGTCGCCCCGCGCCTTGATCCGATCGGCGAGGCGGAACTCCCGATCCCGGAGACGGCCAGCCCGAGAAAGACGAGTATCGCGCCGTACCAATAAGTCGGGTGCCATCGTGACGAGTACGGAGAGGATAGCGACTACCGCAGTCACGCCTGACACACCGGAGATCCACGGACGCAAGGTCGGCCGCAACAGGCCCGTGATTACTAGGGCCACCACGAGAATCAGGACTAGCGCGAACCGTGCGGCCAGGATTACGAATCGGCGTTGTCCACTCACGCAAGTCACCTCCAGTCCAACCTCCGCTGAAATCCCGCGGCCCACGCGGCCCGGGGTGTGAGTACGAGTACACCAGGGGTGGGCGGCCAGCGGCAGAGCTGTTGACTTGGCCCTCGTCACCCATCACGGTGTCTCGCCTGCTCCTGCAGCGCTGCCTCGATACGTAGGCCGGCGGCCCCCTCCTGACCGAGGATGTCCACCGCAGCCGGGACAAGATGATCCGGTAGAGGGCGGCGTTGGCTTAGCGGTCACCGCCGCGCGGTTGAGCCGTTGCCGCCGGGCCTTGCCGGAGGAGTCCTCCACTGGGCTGACGCCACACAGGGCAGCGTATGAGCCCTCCCGATGGAGGCGTTCGGGGTTGTCGCCGGCGGTGATCAGTAACGCGGCGGAACTGTCCGGGCCGATTCTGGCCTGTTCCAACAGCGCGGGTGTGTGCCCGGTGATCAACGCGCACAATCGCTTGTGCAGCTGGTATGTCCCGCCTTCAGCGCCAGGATTCGAGCCGCGGACAACCGGAGGGTGAAGATCACGGCCTGATCGACTCGGTGGCGGCCATCGCCGGGCTCGGGCAAGTCGGCGCAGAGACGGATCAGAGTGCCTGGAGCCAGGCCGGACATGGACTCGCGCAGCACGGGGTCGGCGCTGACGAGGATCGCCGAGCTCGTTGATCGCCTTGGTCCGGGCGTTCGACCGCGGAGTTGCGGGCCAGTCGCACGACCCGGATGACCTCAACTGATCCGCTGCCGGTCTTGACGGTGGCGCTGGCGCGTGCCGACAGCACAGCAGGTGCCGCAGCTTCTGCGTCGAGCGGCCGCGCGACTCTGGCCGCTCTGTGGGTATGTCGAGGCGCGGGCCCGCCCGACCCACTGCTGCGGGGCATCTGAACTCGCCCGGGGCCTGCAGTGACTGCATCGTCTGGCTCAGCACAGGCGAGCCGACGGCCGATCGCTGCCGGCAAGGTGCGGTAGCGTCGGTTACGGTCTGTGGGCGGCAGGGGGTTTGATGGGGGCGTGGGATACGGGACCGTTCGACAACGACGGAGCGGCAGACTGGTGCGGTGAGCTTCAGGACGCAGATCCGGCGGACCGGGCACGGCTGATCCGTGCGGCGCTAGCTTCGGCGGTCGATGAAGGGGACTACCTTGACGTCGACGTCGCCCAGGAGGCGGTTGCCGCGGCCGCTGTCGTGGCATCACAACGGGTAGGCGGTCGGCCGCTGGACTCCGCGTATGCGCCGGACTTCCTCCGCGCTGGCGCGAGCATCGATTTGTCCGACGACGTGATCCCACTGGCGGTGCGCGCTCTGGACCGGATCGTGGGTGAGAACTCCGAGTGGCGCGATCTGTGGCAGGAAGGCATCCACGGCAGCGCGGCCTTCTCCGTTGTCGCGACCCTGCGAACCGCGCTCGTGGACTGACGACAGATTGTTGACGGAACAGGTGCGCGGCTGATCCGTCGCGACTCGCCGTCATGAAGGTCCGGTGTAGTGGATCTCCGTTCTACCGGCTTCGGTGCTTTCAGGAACTCCTCTGGCCAGGGACACCCACCCGCCGCCGTGCTGCAGGTCGTCACCCGACCTCGGCGTCAACGCCGGTGTAGGCGTGGCCCGGGCACTCGGAGGTACCCCGGTCATGCCGCCCACCCACCGGCCACATCTCCGACCGTCATCATCAACCGACCTCTCCTGGCTCCCCACACCCGGCCCGCCCGGCTATACGACGGCGCGACAGCACGAGCCGCGCAATCACGGCAGACGCGGTCGGTCGGGGACTGTCAGGCGGGCGGGCGCGTGGTGGCTTGTTGAGACCGGCGGCGTGACGTGCGGACCGCCGGCGAGCCACTGCGGCACCGATCACGACGGCCCCGAGAGAAGGTCCGGCCTGTGCGTAGCGGTGGCGTGGTCGCTACGGTCCGGCCATGGACGGTGAGGCGCCGGTACGGCTGGCGGTACGAGTCCACGACGTGGCCCGGGCCGCGGAGCTCTACCAGAGCTTCGGTTTCACGCCGGTCGGCGCCGTGCCCGCGCCGGACGGCACGGCGGTCATGACGATCCTGCGCCGCGGCCCGCTGCAGCTACTCGTCGACGCGCTGAGCGGGATCCCGTTCCCGGACACCGCACGCGAACGGCAGACCAAGACCGGACCCCGCGGCCTCGGCGTCGTCATCGGCCTGCAGGTCCAGGACGTCGACGACGCCGCCCGCCGCTGCCAGGCCGACGGCCGCACCATCACCACCAGCCCGGCCGACGCCCCCTGGGGCGAGCGGTCCGTCGAACTCGAAGACCCCTACGGCTACGCATGGAAGTTCTTCCACCTGACCGCCGACCCACCCGCCGACGGCCTGTCCGCAACCCACGCCCGCTGGTACGGCCCACCCACCCCGGACCACTGCCACGACCCTCCCGGCTGACACCGCCCAACCCTCGCGCGAATTCCGGGCCAACTGCCCTGCCGAGCAGGTCGGCCGCCGCGCCGGCGGCGCGGACGCAACCCGATCTCACCGACGGCCGCCAAAGCCGTGCCCGGCAGGCAGAGCAACCGGCCATGCCCTCTGTCATCGACCTCGCCGGCTGCGCCCGCGCTCATCTTGACCACTACACCGACCCGCACGGAGACCGCGCCTTCGCCAGCTACGACCGGCTCGGGCATCCCAACCGGCCGGCCCCGACCGACATGCTGGCTGAAGGCCCATGGGTTTCATGCCGTTTCCTGTTGGCGGCGTCACCGGGTGGTGTGCCGGCGGGTTGAGCGCAGTAGGCCTGCTCGTATTTCTCGGGGGTGAGGTTGTCGGGCCGGCTGTGTAGCCGTGGTTGTTGTACCAGTCGACGTAGTCGGTGGTGATGGTCTCGACGTCGATGAGTGTCCTGAATGGACGGTGCCGGGCGCACGTCGTGGTATCTGGCGGTTGTGCCGCCGACTCCCTGTCATGACAGAGCCGGCAGCCGGGCGGTCCAGACAACCGACGCCGGGCCGCTGGTGCGGCGGACGTGATTGGGCGTGAGTAGATGACTGATCCGCGTTATCCGGCAACGTGGGACGAGGCGATGGGCCGCGCGTCGGACCGGTTGCGGGCCGTCGAGACGGCCTATGACGCCGAAGCCCGCCGCCATCGGATAACCGCCGAGGCCGCGGCGGCGCACGCCGACATCGCTCGCGCGTGGATCGCGTATGCCCATGAGTTGGCCGCACGCCGCCCGGGCGCCGCCGCCCGCTGACCCAGCGGGCCGCCGACGAGGCCGCCGGCACGATCCCGCTGGTAGTCGTTGTCCCGGGGCAAGCGCCGCTGACCTGGTGGGACACGGCCGAGCCACGGCCCAGGACACGGCACGGCGTCCGGAGCGCGATCGGCCACCGGCTGCCGCACCGCCGGGCGCCTGATCATGGTCGTGGCGAGCTCAGTGCCGACTGTGCTCACGGCTGTGGTCGCGGCCTTGCCGATGGCGCCGGCCAGGGGTACACGTTGCCGGTGATCGAGCCGAGCATCGTGCTGAGCCCGGACGGACGCCGCCGGCCAGGCCTGGACCAGAGCCTGCTGGCGCTGTCTGCCACCGGCACCCGCTACGGCGACATCGAGGTCCGCGGCCATCCGGACCCGGTCCGGCTCAGGATCACCGCCGCGGGGCTGCCGCTGGTCGATCTCATCGCCCCGACCCGGATCGGCGGGCCGCGGCTGCGCTGCTTCGGGCCGGCTACCCGGATGTCGGTGGCCGGCATGACCGCGTCCTTCGCGCAGCGGCCACTGCGCCTCACCCGCAGACAGCGGGCCCTGCACATCCACCTCGGCGACGCCGGCTACCACTGGACAGCGCACACGCTGATCAGGACCAACCAGCTCGTCAACGAGGCCACCGGCCCGGTGGCACTCACCTGCTGGACCGCCGGCAACGCCATCGTCACCCCGACCCCGGCCGCCACCGCGACGGACACCGCACTCGCCCTGGCGCTGTGCGTCGGCCTGGACACCGACCCCCTACACGTCCTCCGCCTGCTGGCACCCTGACCAGCCGGCCACACCGGGCGTTGCGGTCGCGGTTGACGGAGGCGGCGCGCATCGCGGAGGTCGGGCTGCGCCGGATCGGCGCGGCGACAGCATGAACCGCGGTCGGCCGGTGCTGTATCCGCGTGCCTGGCGCGAGCGGTACGGCGCCGACCGCGAACGGCGGTCGCAGCACACCCTTGGCAGACTGTCGTGGGCGTGGCAGCCGTGACAGCGGCGGGTCGAGGAACGGAGTGGATGGTGAAAGCAGCTCGCTTCAGCCGGTTCGGGGGGCCGGAGGTCCTGGAGATCGTGGATGTGCCTGATCCGCATCCGGGTCCCGGCCAGGTCCGGATTGCGGTGCGCGCGGCCGGTCTCAACCCCAGTGACTGGAAGAAGCGCCAGGGCCTGATGGATCCGGAGCTCCCGCAGACCCTGGGCTACGAGGCGGCGGGCGTGGTCGACGAACTCGGCGAGGGCGTTGTGGACGCGGCTGTCGGTGATCGCGTGTTCGGCTTGTCCGCCCAGGGCGCGGCCCAGGCCGAGCTGGCGGTGCTGTCGTACTTCGCACCGATCCCGCCGTCGCTTGACTTCCCCGCCGCCGCGGCGCTGCCCGCCGCCATCGAGACGGCCACCCGGGCACTCGATCAGCTCGGCGTCGCCGGCGGCGGCACGCTGCTGGTCAACGGCGCCTCCGGGAGCGTCGGCAGCGCCGCGGTTCAGCTGGCCGTGGCGCGCGGCGCGCGCGTGATCGGCACCGCCAGCCCGCCGAACCACGACTACCTCCGCTCCCTGGGCGCCGAGCCCGTCGCCTACGGCGATGGCTCCGCAGCGCGGGTCCGCGCGCTCGCGCCTGATGGTGTCGACGCCGCGCTCGACGTCGCCGGCAGCGGCGTCCTGCCCGAGCTCATCGAGCTCTCCGGCGGCCGGGAGCAGGTCGTGACGATCGCCGACTTCGCCGGCGCCCGCGAGCACGGGGTCAGGTTCAGCACCGGGGACACTGGCCGCGCGGTCCACGCGCTCACCGAGATCGGCGACCTGATCGAGTCCGGGCACTTCACCCTCCCGGCCATACACACCTTCCCGCTCACCGAGATCGCGCAGGCACACCACGCCAGCGAGCACGGCCACCTGCCCGGAAAACTCGTACTCACGGTCGGCCCCCCGACCCGCGCGTCCAACTGACCCACAGACACGACGACCGCTGGGATCGCTATCACACCGGCCGCTACCGAAGTCGTTGCCAAGCACCGCGAGCGCCGATCCCGGCCCGGGGCAGTTCGTGAACAACGACCCGACGATCGACCCGCGGCCGACCCGCCGGGTCCGGCGTGGCGGGTCCACAGTGGATATTCCGTTGTCGGGTGCGGGCATGGCGGCCGATGATGCGCGGATGGCGACGACCCGGCGGGCGGACATGTTCACCGCGGACGGCATGCCCTCAGACGACGATCCGCGCGAGCACCTGCCGCGGCTGGGTGACGAGCGCGGCACGCTGGTGCAGGCGTTGCGCAGACAGCGGCTCACACTGGAGTTGAAGTGCGCGGACCTGGACGCGGAGCAGTTGGCCCGGCGGGCGGTCGAGCCGTCCACGATGTCGCTGCTGGGGATCGTGCGGCACCTGGCCGAGACCGAGCGTGGCGGGTTCCGCCGGCTGATGGCCGGCCAGGAGGTGCCGCGGCTGTACATCTCGGCCGAGGACCGCGACGGTGACTTCGACGGCGCGGTCGCCGATCCGGCGGTGGTCAGGCAGGCGTGGGCGGCGTGGCGGGCCGAGGTGGACTTCGCGGACCGCTTCGTGGCCGACGCGCCCAGCCTGGACGTCACCGCCGAGGATCCGCACAACCAGCACGGCAGCGGCGGCGGGCCGATCTCGCTGCGCGAGATGCTGGTCGGGATGATCGAGGAGTACGCCCGGCACCTGGGCCACGTCGACCTGCTGCGCGAGTGCATCGACGGCCGCCTCGGGCAGTAACCCCCGACCTGATCAACGTCGGCGTCAGGATCGGGGCCGACGGGCAGGGACGGGCGAGCACCGCGCCGCCGGCCGGCGGCGGCCCGGTGGCGGGGTCAGCGCCCGGCTGGTTCGGCGGCGCTGGCCGCCGGCTCCGGGGGCCCGTCCGGAGCGGTGTCGGACCAGCGGGCGAGCACGGTCGCCGCCACCGCCATCACCGCGAAGGCCACCACGGTCGCGGCCAGCGGACCCGGTCGGCTGTCGGGGCGTTCACCGAAGGCGAGGATGCCGAGCACGATGGCGACGACCGGGTCGCCGATCGTCAGCGCAGGCAGGGACGCGGCCAGCGGCCCGGCCCGGTAAGCCAAGCTGCGTCACCGCGATGGACAGCGCGCCGACACCGATCACGGCGTACCCCGACCAGGACCGGGCCAGGTCCAGCGGCGCGTCGACGGCGCTGGCCTGCTTGAGCAGCGCCGCGACGAGGCCGAACCCGACCCCGCTCGCGGTGCCGAGCAGAGCCGCCCGGCGTACCGGAGGACCGCGCAGGCCGGCCGCACCGAGACCGAGGATGAGGACCAGCGTGACCGCGCCGCACAGCACCAGCCGCCCGGTGGGCGCCCGCTCGGCGCCGGCGGACGGGTTGGCCGTCAGCAGGAACACCGCCAGCCCGGCGACCAGCACCAGCGCGACCAGCCAGTCTCGCAGCGGCGGTCGCCGGCCCTCCAGCACGACGCTCAACGGCAGCGCGAACAGGATCCCGGACACCAGCAGCGGCTGAACCACGACCAGCCGTCCGGCCGACAGCGCGACCACATGCAGGGTCAGGCCGACGGCCCCGGCCAGCAGCCCGGCGATCCACACCGGGTTGGCCAGCAGGTGGGTGAGCAGTCTCCCGCTCCCGCCGGGCGGCGCCCGCCGGGCCGCGCGGTGCTGCAGCACGTTGGACCCCGCCGCGGCCAGCGCGGATCCCAGTGCGGCGAGCGCGACACCGGTCCCGGTCACGCACGGCGCCCGGTCATCAGGATCGCCGCGTCATCTGAGGCCCGGGTGCATGCTCCGATGCAAGCACGGTTCGGCCGTTCCTACCCAGGTTGGGGAGGCGCGGTCGGCCTGGGTTCAGTCGCTACCCGATAGGTCGGCGAGCAGGGCGAGCGTCCGCTGCCAGGCGTCGGCCCGGGCCCGGGCGGTCCCGGCCGGCGTTCCGCCGTATTCGAGGTCGACGCCCGGGCCCGGCGTGGTCGTCATGGTGGTCGGCGCGTACGGAGCGCCGCCGATCAGGTGCCCGGCGCCGGGGTAGACGATGTGCTCGGCCCGGTGGCGGTGGCCGGCCAGGCGCTTGGCGGCGGGCTCGTGATAGGCCGGGCCGGGGCCCTGGTCGTCGGCGCCGGAGATCAGCAGGACCGGGCCGTTGATCCGCTCGACCGGGATCGTCGCGGCGGCGACTTCGGGCCGGGACAGGCCCGGCTCGAACGCCATCCGCAGCGGCACCGGCCCGCCTGCCGCCACCAGTGCGGCGAGCTCGGGGGTCACCACGTTCGGGATGTACGGCAGGGGATCGCCACGGTAGGTCCAGTTCGGTACGGGGGTAGCGAGGATCTCGAGGAACGAGCCGTCCACGATGCTCTGGCTGATGCCCTGGGTGACCAGCCCGCTGCCGACGTAGCTGACCACGCCCCGGACGGCGGGGTACATCGCGCCCGCCAGCAGCGCCGCCTCGCCGCCCTTGGAGGTCCCGACCACCGCGATGCGCGCCGGATCGGTCCCCGGCAACCCGCGCAGGTGATCGATCGCGCGGCCGAAGTACTCCAGCGGGATGTCGCGCAGCGTCGGCGGCACCCCCGGCAGGCCGGCGTACGCCAGCGCCAGCACCGCGTACCCGTGCGCGGCCAACAACGCCGCATCCAGCTCGTGCAGCCCACCCTCCGACCCGCCCAGCATCAGCACGCCAGGCAGCACCTGGTCACCGGCGGGCCGGTAGAGCACCCCGACCAGACCGTCGGCGGACACGTCGGTGCGCACCAGCCCGGCCGGCACCTTGGCGCGCTCGACCTGCGCTGCCGCCACCTCGACACCGTCGATCTCGGCCGTGAACCGCACCCGCACCGGATCCAGCGGCGCGCCGCGCGTCCCGGCGTCCGGGCCGGGCTCGAGCGACCAGATCAAGCCCATCGGATCGGTCCCGGCGTAGCCGCCCGCTGCCGGGGCGTCCCGCCGCAGGTCAATCGTGCCGGCGCCGTCGGCCACGAAGCTCGCCGCCGACCGCCAACGCCGCCCGGCCACATCGGCCTGCTCGGCCCGCACGGTCACGGCCGCGCCCGCCGGCAGCTCCGACAGCCGGATCCACAGCTCGGTGTCGAAGACGGGCCGGTCCGGATGGATCGAGAAGTTCGCCATGCCCGCAACGTAGGATCTGATAACCGACAGAGCTATGTCGGTTATCGGAGGTGGGTCAGTGCCCCAGCGCCTCATCGGCCCCGGCCACACCAAGGGCTACGCCCAACTCCACCAGGCGGTGCCGCTGATCGAACGCCAGCACGCCCTCATCGAGGAACTCCGCGCCTGGGCCCCGCGCCACGTTCCCGGCCGTCTCCTCGCCGAACGCACCGGCACCACCGTCCGCACCGTCGAACGCGACATCGCCCGCATGGTCGCCGCCGGCGTCCCGGTGCACGTCCGCCGCGGCCCCCACGGCGGCTACCGGATCGACGCCCGCCGCGAGCTCCCGCCGCTCACCCTCACCCCCGGCGAAGCCTCCGCCCTGGTCGCCTCCCTCGTCGCGGTCGGCCCCTACACCTCGGCCACCGCCGCCTCCGCCCTCACCAAACTCCTGGACGCCCTCACGACCGGGCAGCCCGCCGCGGCGGGCAAGGGCGATCGGCCGGCGATGCGGCGGGGGTGACCGCGGGGTGTCTGGTCGGCTGGGCGGCTATCAGTTCGAACACCGCGCCGTCCCAGGTTTCGCACGGCCTGGTCAGCACCCCGCGGGCCGGGCCGGTGCTGGCGCACTTGGGCGAGCGCCGGGTCCGGCGTCGGTGCGTGGGCGTCTTCTCTGCGAACGGCGACGCGGTGACGGCTGCGCTGGCTTCCGCTGGGTGCGCCGCGCCGGGTTGGATGATCAGCCAATGCCTGTTCCGGACGCTGAGTCAACGAGGAGATTCCTGTGGGTCGACGGACCGTTACGCTTGTTGCCGCTCCGCTGGGGAGTTTGCTGCCGGGCCGCCCGGTCGACTGGGATCAACTGCCTTCCGACGCGCTCAGCTGGGCCGACCAGCAGGCCAACCAGGGCAACGAGATGGTGACTGTTATCGAGGGTGACCACCGCGCCGAACTCCAGGGCAACTACGACGTCTACCTCGCCACGGTGGCCTGAGCGGCAACTGCGCCGGCACACCTCCGGCGCGGCCGTGGCCGGGTGGGTTGTCGTGGGCCGGTCGTGATCGCTGGGCGTGTTAGAGTCGGGCCGAGTTGCAGCAGTTGAATTCCTCGAAGGTCTCGACATGACGCCCGCGGGAGTCCGACCGTGGGCGTTGTTGTTTTCGGTTTCTCCGGTTGCCGATAGCGCGCCTGGCAGCTCGGAAGGCCACACGGAGTGGCTTTTCGGATCGGCTTCGATGAAGGAGAGACGGATGACGCAAGGCAGTGTGAAGTGGTTCAACGGGGACAAGGGCTTCGGTTTCATCGCCCCGGACGGCGGCGGCGCGGACGTGTTCGTGCACTTCTCAGCGATCGAGGCGAGCGGCTTCCGCAGTCTCGACGAGAACCAGCGGGTGGAGTTCGACATCACCCAGGGCCAGAAGGGTCCGCAGGCCGAGCGCGTCCGGCTCGTCTGACCCACGTCGCACCGCGCAACGGCCGGCCACAGGTCGAACCGGCGGGACCTGCGCCCGGGCCCGCCGGTGGCGACGGTTTCGCCGTAGCCCGAAAGGCTGGCACTGCGCGGGGGCGGCGCCCTACGGTCAGCCGACCTCGACCTCAGGATGTGCCTCGACCTCAGGATGTGGGAGATGACTGCTGTCCGTCGGCCCTGGTCTGGCGGCTGGTTGTACCAGGCCCCGTGACCCCGAAAATGCGCCCGGCAATCGACCGGCGGCCCGCCGGGCACGCTCAGCCGAACTGGCTTCGGCACGCCGCCTGACCCGCGGCGCCGGCGCGCTCGTGTGGCTCTGGCCTGGATCCGGCAGTACGGTCTGGTCGGCTGCCTCCGTGCGGTGGGCCGTCCGCCTGGGGGGCGTTGGCCGGTGGCGGCGCGGGGATCATCATGCGCTGCCGACTCGGTCGGCCGTGCCGGCGGCCTTTCGAGTGACCGGGGTGGGGGTGTCGGGCTTGTTTCTGGTTACCGGCCAGGCTTATGACGGGTTCATGGGTCGCTACTCGCGTCCGCTGGCGGTGGCTTTCGCTGACGCGGCGGGGGTCGCGGCCGGCCAGTCGGCGCTCGATGTCGGGTGTGGGCCAGGTGCGCTGACCGGTGAACTGGTTGATCGGTTGGGCGCCGGTTCGGTCTCGGCGTGCGACCCGTCGCCGCCGTTCGTGGCCGAGTGCGCGGCGCGTCATCCCGGTGTGGTGGTGCGGCTGGGGCAGGCCGAGGCTGTTCCGTTCGCGGCCGGGAGCTTCGACCGTGTGCTGGCCCAACTCGTGCTGCACTTCGTGACCGATCCGGCCCGGTGCGTCGGTGAGTTCCGCCGGGTGCTGCGCCCGGGGGGAGTTGTCGCGGCGTGCGTGTGGGACTTCGCCGTGGGCATGCAGATGCTGCGCCTGTTCTGGGACGCGGCACTGCTGATCGACCCGGCGGCCCCGGACGAGGCGCGGACGCTCCGGTTCGGACGCGAGGGGGAGATCGCCGAACTCCTGGCCCAGGCGGGGCTGGACGACGTCGCCGAGACCACGCTGGACGTCGAGTCGACCTATGCGAACTTCGAGGAACTGTGGTCAGGTTTCCTCGCCGGTGTCGGCCCGGCCGGCTCCTACTGCCTCAGCCTGAGTGACGACCGGCGAGCCGCCCTCCGCGACGAACTGTTCGACCGGCTCGGCTCGCCAACCGGAGCCTTCACCCTCGGCGCCACAGCACGGTACGCATCAGGCCACTCGCCGCACTGACGCGAAACCCCAGCTGCGGCATCGGCGCGCGACCCGGGGCGGCGTCGGAGCGACGGCCGGTAGTGGATCGGCCACGGGCACGCGGCCGCGTTCGCCGATCGCGGCCACCGGGTGATCGCGGCTGACCTGCGCGGTCGCGCGGTCACGGCGCGAGCGCACAGCCGCACCAGGCTGCGGAGCGGCCGTCCACGCGGGCCGTACGACGTCGTCAGTTGGACCGCGGCGGGGCAGCCCAGCCTGCCGACGATCGTTGGATGTGTCGCGATGGTCGTCGCGCTCACCGGGGGAAGGCGCGGAACCAGGCCGGGCGGTCGGTCGGGTGCGGGCCGCGCCGGCGGCGTACCGGCGGGTCGGTGCTGATCGGCTCGTAGTGGTCGGTGCGGTTGACCAGCACGCCTTCGCCGCCGGTGAGGTCGGGCAGGACCGCGGCCAGCCCGGGCACCTGCGCCGACGGCAGGTGCCCGGCCAGCCGCAGGTAGCCGCCGGCGGCGGTGGCGTCGAGCAGTACGGCGCCGAGCCGGCCGAGCAGGTTCAACACCGGCCCGCGGCCGGCCTCGGGCAGGTCCAGCTCGAACCGGTCCACTGGCTGGCACACCTGGGTGCCGGCCTGGGCCAGCGCGGCTGCGACCACGACGGGGGCCAGGTGCCGGAAGTCCGCGGCCACGCTGGAGATCGCCTTGTCGAATTTCTGGTGCGGCCTGCTCTGCCGCGGCCAGTAGCCGGACGAGGTCATCGTCACCACGCAGTCCGTCACCTCCCAGCCGTACCGGCCCTGCCGCAGTGCGGCCCGGACGCCGTCCTCGGTCGCGGCGATGAACGCCGGCAACAGCCGGCCCCGCTCGATCCCGGGCGAGAACTCCACCCCGTGCCCCACCGCGGCGGCCTCGATCCGCAGCCCGATGCCGGCCAGGTACGGGTTGTCGCCCTGCTTGATCGCCTCCGCCGCCGCGCCGCAGCCGACGACCCGCTCGATGCAGGTGGTGGCGCTGGGGGAGAACCGCGCCGGCACCCCGAACCGGTCGGCGAGCAGGGCGCCGATCACCTCCTTCTGCACCTCGCCGCGCAGGCTGATCACGGCCTCGCCGTCGTTCGCGTCGATCCGCAGATCGATCAGCGGGTCCTCGTCGGCCAGCTCGGCCAGCCCGGCGAACAGCGCAGCCCGCTGCGCCGGGTCGACCGGCTCCACCACCGTGTGCGCGATCGCCGGGGCGAAGCGGTGGGTGCGCCGGGCTGGCGGGCTGCCGGCGCTGTCACCGATCCGGGCCGAGGTGCCGCGCACCGCCGCGATCTGCCCGGGACCGGCCGCCGGCCGCACCAGTACCCGGCCCGGCTCGCTGACCGCGATCTCGGTGACCCGCTCGGCCCGTACGCCGCCGAGCAGCACCCGGTCGCGCACCCGCAGCTCGCCCGACCACACCCGCAGCCAGGCCCGCCGGCCGCGGTCGTCCCGCTCCACGGCGAACACCGTGCCGGCGAACGGCCCGCCGTCGTCGGCCGCCCGCGGCAGCAGGTCGCGCAGCGCCCCGCGCAGCTCCGGTACGCCGGCGCCGGTGATCGCGGAGCCGCACAGCACCGGGGTGATCTCGCGCCGCCGCGTCCCGTCCCGCAGCGCCCGGCGGACCTGCCGAGGACGTACCGGCCGGCCCGCCAGCCAACTATCCAGCACCTGGTCGTCCACGTCGGCGACCGCCTCGACCAGTTGCGGCGCGTCGAGCGGGACCGTGTGTACGGCCGCATCGTGCCGGCCCACGCCGGTCGCATCGGTCAGCAGCGTGACCCGCGGGCTGAGCCGCGCGCGCACCTGTGCCAGCGTCCGGTGGACGTCGGCACCGGCCCGGTCGATCTTGTTCAGGAAGAGCAGCGTGGGTACCCCGATGCGGCCCAGCGCCCGCCAGATCACCACCGTCTGCGGCTGCACACCCTCCACAGTGGACAGCACCAGCACCGCGGCGTCCAGCACGGCCAGCGACCGCTCCACCTCGGCGATGAAGTCCGGATGGCCCGGCGTGTCGAGCAGGTTGACGGTCAGCCCGCCGAGGGCGAACGACGTCACCCCGGCCCGGATGGTGATGCCCCGGCGCCGCTCCAGCTCCATCGAGTCGGTCTGGGTGGTACCCGCGTCGACGCTGCCCGGCTCGGCGACGACGCCGGCCTCGAACAGCAGCCGTTCGGTCAGGCTGGTCTTGCCGGCGTCAACATGCGCGACGACCCCGAGGTTCAACGACGGCACTGCGCGACTCCACGGTAGGACTGGTCAGGGTCCGGAGCGTGGAAGGTGCGCGCATTCGATCCTCCTGGTAGTCCGCCCGGCGGTCCCGCCGCGCGGCCCGACACTCGCACAAGCGCCCGACCACCAGCCACGCAATTTCGGCCGGAGACCGACCCCAGTCGCGGCTACCGCCGACGACCCCGTCGACAAGGCCGTGCCATCGTCGAGCGACCCTTCGTACCGTCCGTCACGAGCGTCCGGGCCGGGGCGCGCCGGGTCACCCCCTCGACCTCGGGCCGGACCAGATCCTCAACATCGGCGTGAACGACGCCAGCATCGTTGTAGGCACGGTGGGCCCGCCCGCGCACATCACGGGACGCCATTAGTCTCGGCTCATGTCCAGTGCCGAGAATGAGCAGTTCGCCCTCACCTCGGAGCGTGCCGCCCTGGAAAACTTCCTTGATGCCCAGCGGGAGGGCCTGATCAGGAAGATCCAGGGGCTGGACGATTCAACCGCGCGCCAGGCCCCGACCGCGAGCTCGTTGTCGCTTCTGGGACTCGTGAAGCATGCCACGACCTGGGAGCGTCGCTGGTTTCAAGTGATCTTGTGCGGACGCGAGTCCGGTGAGGATTGGCCCACCGTCAGAGGGCGGAACGAGGCGACCTTCATGGTCGGTGCGCACGACACGGTCGACGACTGGGTCGAGAAGTACCGGGAGCAGATCGAGCAGTCCCGCACTGTCGCGGCCGCCATGGATCTGGACAGTACGTGTGCGCGTACCGACGTCATCGACTGCAACCTGCGGTACGTGCTGTTCCACATGCTCGAAGAGACTGCGCGCCATGCCGGCCACGCGGACATCATCCGCGAGGCGCTCGACGGCTCGCGCGGAATCTGAGCTACCCGGCGCGCGTCGAGCGTCGGCTTCAGCGGTTGGTGGCCGGTGGCTGGGTGTCGGTTCTCGTGCTGGTCGTTCGGCGGAGGTACCAGCCCAGTGGCAGGACGGTGAGCGTGACGAAGACGAGGATGAAGACCCGGTTGCGGGCGTCGGCGCCGGAGGGGTTGTAGTAGAAGGCGCTGACCGTGGTCGCGACGGTGAGGGCGATGAGGACGTTGAGCGGAACCGCGGTGCTGACGGCGCGGAAGAAGTGGCGCGGGCTGCTCGGGACGGCGAGTTCGGCGAGGATCCGCAGCCAGCGCAGCTGCAGCTCGGGCCAGCGCGTCGAGGTCGGCTGCCGGGTGCGGGCGACCGCGTCGGCCACGGCGTAGGCGAATGCCCAGGCGGCCACGGCGCTGGCGGTGGCGGCGACGAGTCCCCACGGCGGGGGCAGGTACTGGCTGGCGATCGTCTGGTAGGCCAGGTCGATCGGCCACCAGCTGAGCAGGCCAGAGGTCGTGAGGGTGCTGATGAGCAGCAGGGCGAGCGCGGCCCACCAGGCCGGCTGGCGGAGGGGCGGCGGTACCGGCTGCTGCGGTGTGGTGGGCGATTGGCGGGGCGGGAGGACGGCCGGCGGGGCGGCGGTGGGCGCGGCGGTGGGCTCGGGTCGCGCCGTCCGGGCGATGACGATCCGGCCCTGCACATCGAACTCCCACTTGCGCGGGTTCTGCGGGTGTGGCTGCTCGGCGAGTCTGCCTCGGATGTACTCGTGCGCGTCGTCGACGGAGATCAGGCCGTCGTGGTCGACATCGGCGTCGCCGGTGTCCAACCCGCCGACCAGGGCGGCGGTGAAGGCCGAGGGCGCCGCCGAACCGCGGACGGTGTCACCTTCAAAGGCGTACTGGGCGGAGTCCGAGGCGGTGAGCACCACCAGGCCGCGGGCGTCGAAGTGATCGACGGTATGCATCTGCGGGTCCGCCTTGACCTGCATCCCCTTGGCGAACGCGCCGCTGTAGCAGCAGTCGAGGATCAGCACCTTGCGCCGGGACCGGCACGCCAGCAGCAGGTCGTTGACGAGGCCGGCTGGGATCGCGGTGGAGCGCAGCCGGTTGCGCCGGGTGTTGCGGGCGGCGAAGTACAGCCGGCCCTGCTCGTCCTTCAGCCCGTGGCAGGAGAAATACAGCAGGAGCAGGTCGGCGCGATCCCGGTCGGCAAGGAAGTCTTCGACCGCGCCGGTGACCTCGCTGGAGGAGGCGTCCAGCACCGTGTCGACCGTGAAACCGCAGGTGCCCGGAGCGGCCAGCGACCGGGCCAGATCCACCGCGTCGGTGGCAGGCGACACCAGAGCGGCCAGGCCCTCGTCGTCGTAGACACCGTTGGCGACGATCAGCGCCAGCCGCGAGCCGGCGCCGGTCCGCGCCGGAACAGCTCCGCTCATCCGGTGACGCCGTCGCCGGCGGTCAGCCCGTCCGGCGCCCGTTCGTCCACCATGACCCCACCTCAACCTCAGTGTCCGCTTCGACCGCACCGAAGTCATCCGTGCGCGGATGTGGTCACGTCCGACGCCCCCGGGGGTGATCGCCGACGTCCGCCGCAGCAGGAACCGGAGGCGTTGGTACGGGCGCGAGCGACGGAAACTCCCGGTGTCCGGCGCCCGATCGCCCGTCTGTGCAGCGCCGGGATCGCAGCCGACGTCAGGATACGTGGTCGATGGGCGCACCGCCGTATCGATCGGGCGGCAGGGCGGAACGCGGCTGGAGTCGGGCGGGCCCGCCGCGGCTGACTCGGAAGGGCAGCGGTTGGTGGCATGCCAACTGTCGGGCTGGGTGGGGGCTGGCCCTCTGCGGCCGGCCAGGCCGGCGATGTGGCGGCAAGTACGGCCGGCGTGGCGGTGCTGCTACCGGCTTCACTGACTGGGTGGAAGCTGTCGGTCGGGGTGTGCTCACCATGGCGGCCGCAGCCCCCGCCAGGGCTTGGTTGGATCGGTGGAGGCGGCCTGCAGGCCCGCGCGCAGGTTGGCGTAGGCCTGCGTGCCGAGCCGTTCGGCGAGGCGGGCTTCGATCGCGGCCAGTGCCCGCTCGGCGGTGCGTACGCAGGCCCAGCCGCGATCGGTGAGCACCAGCAGTTTGCCCCGTCGGTCGGTCGGGTGCGGCTCGCGCCGGAGGTATCCGGCCCGTTCCAGCTCGTCGATCATCTGTCCGGCCGATTGCTTCGTGATCCCCAGGTGTTCGGCGAGGTGGACGGCGGTTGCCCCGCCGAAGGACAGCCGGGAGAACGCGTACCCGTGCGCCGGGCGGACGTCGGTGAACCCGGCCGCGCGCAGTTCGGTTTCCAGTTCGTCCGTCAGTTGGCCCAGCGTGGTCGCCAGCAGCGACACGACGTCTGGCCCGGGCCGGCTTGCCTCACTCACTATGGTCAGTCTACCTTACTATCTGGTCAGTCAGTCTTACTACTTTCGGAGGTCTCGATGCTTGTCGTCAAGAGTGGCACCGCCACCCCCATCGAGCTGCACGACGTCCGCTTCACCCCGTGCGTGTCGCCGAGCGCCGGCAGCACCGAGCTGGCGATGTGGACCACTGACCTGCCCGCCGCCACCGCCGGCGCGCCGCACCAGGTCGATCGCGAGGAGCTCGTGCACGTGCTGGCCGGGCGGCTGGTCGTAACGACCGCGGGCGGCACGATCGAGCTGTCCACTGGCGACACCCTTGCCGTGCCGGCCGGGACGCTGTTCTCGCTCAGCGCCCTCGACGGTCCGGCCCGCATCCTGGCCTGCGCCCGGGCCGGGCTGACCGCGACGATGGCCGATGGCACCAGCCTGGTGCCACCGTGGACGCAGTAGCCGTTGCCCGTGGGTGTCGTCCGTAGCCGTGCCGGCACCCGGCCCACCACAAGTCGGCTGGGAGCCGAGACAAGGCCGGCGGGAACGACTCGGCGCCCGGATCGTGCCCGCAGTGGCAAAGCAGGAGAGTGGGTCCGGAATCGCTCTGCTGGCCGGTTCCCCGGTGGTTGGTGGATCAGTAGCCTGACGGCACGTGCCAGGAACACGGCATGGTCGACCTTGCCGTGCCCCGCAGGGAACCTCCCGCCAACGGCTCACCTGAGGGGAACAGATGCGGAAGATCCTCATCGCTATCGCGGCGGCCGCCGGGATCATCGCCGCCACCGTCGCCGTCCATGCCTCCACCCCCAGCCACTCGCTGGCCACCGGAGGCACGATCATCGTGGAGAACTAAATGCCCACGCTGCCGAAGATCCTCATCACCGCCGCCGTGGCCGCCTGCCTCGCCGCCGCCGGCCTCGCCGTCCAAGCCGGCCCCAGTCACCTGACCGCCACCGGCGGCACCATCATCTCGGAGAACTGACCCGGTCCCCGGAACCCCGACCCCGCCGGGATGGCTGGCCGCGCCGCCACGCACACCGCGGCGTGCACCTGATCGTCCTCGGCGGGCCGGGGCCCCGGGGGGCGTTGGTGGTGGAGCGGGCGGTAGTCGAGTCGTCAACGGTGTCGTCGTGGTGCACCGAGGCCGCGATCCCGATCGCTGCGACTGGGGTTGCTCACGGCGCAGGCCGATAGTCGGATCCGACGAGTCGCCACCATCCTCTCAACACCAGACCGCGGCATGCTCGCTGGAGGCGCGCTCGGCGGCATAGAGGGCGTTGCGGATCGAGCGCCCGGGACCAGGAGGAACCGCCGGTGCCGTAGGCAATCCGCCCTTTGGGCAGCCGGGGTGGGTGGGGTGGTGATGCGGAACGGGTGGCCAGCGGGGCGCTGACCTAGAGGCCGGGCAGCGCGGCGGTCGATCGGTTGAGAAGCCGCTGGCGATGTTGCCGAGGCCGTGGAGTGATTTCGGAGCCGTGGAGTGATCCCGGTGCCGGTCGGCGGCGAAGTGTGGGTGTGGTCGCCGACCGGAGGGGGTCTGGGGTGTACGGACGCACTGTGACACGCACGGTGGTGGTGTGCCTGCTGGCGGTGTTGGCATTGGCCGTGGTGCCGGCGGCGGCGAGCGCCGCGGGGCCGTACCGGGAGGACCCGAACGACGGGCTGGCCACCGCGGAGTTCGTCGAGCCGAACGGTTGCGGGGCGGGGATGCTCGCGGTGCTCGTCCCGAACGCGCCCCTGGGCTTCAACTTCACCGACGCGTGCAACTTCCACGACCGCTGCTACGCAACGATCGGCAAGACCCAGCAGGAGTGCGACCTCGCCTTCTACAACAGCATGCTGGCCGCCTGCACCGCGCAGGCCGTCGGGCAGATCCAACTCGCCGCGTGCCGGGCGGCGGCGGGGGTCTACTACGGCGCGGTCGTGGGCTTAGGGCAGCCGTGGCACACGGCGGCGCAGCGGGCCTCGCGCACGGCGCTGGCGATCCTCGAACCGGTCGAGTTCCCCGCGCCGGGCCCGGTGATCGGCATCGGGTAGCACACCACCGCCCGCGGCGCCCGCGGTTCAGGCCGGCGGGCACCACAGGCAGGCCCAGACAGCATCGCGAAGAGGGCCGGGGTGAGCGTCGTGTCCGTGTGCGTCCCAGCCGGAACGGCAAAGGCAGGCCACACCCGGCCGACGGGGCCGGCACCACCACGGAGTGCTCGCCGTCCCCGTGCTGGTGCGATGGCGGACATCGCACCGGCCCAAGTGTTGCGCATCCATCCATATCGCAAGGAGGACTGATGTCAGGAACCCGACGCACGCTCGGCCGCCGGACTGCGATAGCGGCCGCCGCCGTTGCTACCGTCACCGCAACTGCGCTTGCCACGCCGAGCGCGCTGGCCGCACCAGCCGGCGGGCCGGCCACCACCGCCGCCGGGGTGTCCGCCCGGCAGGTGAATGCCGCCCGGCCGGTCTCCGTGGACACCACCGCGACCTGGTTGGCCGGCCGCACCGGCATGAGCCTGGCCGCCGCCACCGCGCAGGTCCGGGCGCAGAGCCGGCTGGTCGGCGTGGCCGACCGGCTGACCCGCCAGCTCGGCTCGGCCTCCGGCGGTGCGTACCTCGACGGCTCCGGCCGGCTGGTGGTGAACGTGACGACGAGGTCCGCCGTGGCCACGGTGACCAGTGCGGGCGCGACCGCCCGGATGGTCCGGCGCAGCACGGCCCAGCTGACGGCGGTCTCCGCCGACCTGCACCGGCAGCCGCGTGTCGTGGGCAGCTACTGGTCCATCGACCCGGCCACCGACCGGGTCACGCTGGGCATCCCGAAGGGCGCCGCGGCGGCCGCCACCCGCGGCCTGCTGGCCGCCGCCGGCCGGCACGGCGACGCGGTCCGGGTGGTCCGCGACGTGGCGCCGGTGCACACCGACGTCAGCACGGTGATCGGCGGGTTGCCGATCTACCACGCAGCCACCGGCTCCCGCTGCTCAGCCGGCTTCACCGTCCGGGCCGGCTCGGTGTTCCACGTCCTGGACGCCGGCCACTGCACGATCCTCGGCGGGCTCTGGCTGAACTTCGACGGCACCCCGATCGGCAACTCCACCGCTGCCGCGTTCCCGGGCGTCGACACCGGCCTGATCGGGATCCAGAGCGGCCAGATCAGCCTGACCCGCGGGGTGTACCTCTACAACACCGGCGGCGTCCAGCCCATCACCAGCGCCGGCGCGGCCTTCCCCGGCCTGCCCGCGTGCAAGAGCGGCAGCACGACCGGCGTCACCTGCGGCACGGTGCTGGCCGTCAACGCCTGCGTGGTCTATGTCGAGGGCCCCGTCTGCGGCCTGGACCAGACCAACATCGCCGCCGGCCCCGGCGACAGCGGGGGTTCGTACTTCACCGGGACGGTCGGCCTGGGCACGGTCTCCGGCGGTGGCGGCGGGATCACGTTCTTCCAGCCGCTGATCCCGGCACTGGCCCGATGGGGGGTTGCTCTGGCCTAGCCCGCTGACCCACCGCCGTCCCCGACACGGGCGGGCGCCCGACCCGGCGCCCGCCCGCGCCACCACGCCCGCCATCTCCTCGGCCCAGCCGACCCGCCGAGGTCGTCCAGCCCGACAGCCCGCCCGCAGACACCCAGGACGGCAGCGGCAGGCGAGACGTATGCCCCGTCGCCGAGTGGAGCGAGAATCCGCACGGTGTTCGCCACACGAACGCACGCACATTCGGCAGAGTCGCACGGAGAACACGGCTGGCAGGACGAGTGGGCCGCGATCGCGTCCGAGGCCGGCGATGTCCACGGTCGCGAAGGTCGTGCTGGTGGCTGATCCGGCCACTGCGCGGGCGACCGCCCGCCAAGCCCGCGGGTTGCCTCGACAAGCGCGTCACACGTTGAGGAACCCGTCCATGCCCGCGGTGGGTCGATGAGTGTTCTCGTCCCAGGCCGAGCTGTTGTAGTTGTTGAAGGACGGGTAGCCCTCGGGTTCCCAGAAGAAGGTGCCCAGGCCGCCGAAGCTCTTGATCCCGGTGATGAACGTCCGCAGCGAGTCGCGCACCTGGGTGGCCTTGCCCACCGGCCCGCCGTACTCCACCTGCATGATCGGCTTGCCGTAGCTGGACTGGATGGTCTGCATGCTGGCCAGGACGCCGGACACGTTGCCACCCTGCGCGTACGAGGACAGCCCGGTGATGTCCCACCGCCCGCCGTTGTCCCGGTACGCGTTGAGAAAGTTCTGGACGCTGGCCAGGTTCTGCGGCTGGGCCGCGTGCACCAGCACCGGCGTGTTCGGGAAGACCTGCTTGCACATGCTGTACGCGGCGTTCAGCAGTCCGGCCATCTGCGCCGGCCTGCTGATGCTGCCGGTCGGCTTGCAGATGCCGGAGTTGGTCTCATTGCCGATCTTCAGCCAGGCCGGCGTCACGCCGGCGCTCCGGATGACATTGCACGCGTGGAAGACGTAGTCGAACATCGCCTGCAGCATCTGGGCGTAGGTCATCCCGGCCCAGGCCGCCGGCGGGTTCTGCACGCCGACCGAGTTCCAGGTGTCCCCGAAGTGGAACCCGATGAGCACCTGCAGGCCGGCGGCCTTGCACCGGGCCGCCAGCTGCGCGGTCTCCTCGATGCTGCAGTGCCCGTTGGCCGGGTTGCTGGACGGGTTGACCCAGGTGCGCAGGCTGACCGCGGTGATGCCGTACGCCTTGAGGATGGTGAACAGGTCCTGCCGCACCCCGGCGCTGTTGTTCCAGAAGTAGCCGCGCGCCTCCAGCTGCGGCATCCAGCTGATGTCCGCGCCCTTGACGAACGTGGCGGCCTGCGCCGACGGGGCCAGCGCGGCCTCGCCCAGCGCGACGGCACCCACGCCGGCGGCCGCGCCCAGCAGGACGGTCCGCCGCCGCAGGATCGGTGTTTCCATGGGCGAGATCCCTTCTGTGAGCGCTCACAGTGTGGGTCTGGCGCCCTAAAACCGTCAAGCCCCGCGTACCGGCAACTAATGCGGCAAGCAGCCCATCCAGGCCGTTTCAGGCCTCGGTGCAGCAGGCGTGCCGGCTGCTCTGCACGTAGTGCGGGTCGTGCCACCAGTACCGCCGGTTGCCCGGGTGTTCCGGCACCGGCGGCAGCAGCCGGCTGGGCGTCGCGGCCGCCGGCCGCGCCGGCTCGGCGTACGGCGCGAGCAGGGCGTCGACGCTGTGCAGGGCGCCGTTGACCATTACCTGCCGGACGTCGGCGGCCGCCCGGATGTCCGTCAGCGGGTCGCCGCCGAGGATCGCGAGGTCGGCGTACCGGCCCGGTTGGATCTCCCCGACCGGCTCGTTCAGGAACTCGCCCGGGATGCGGGTGGCGGTCAGCAGCGCCTCGTACGGCGTCAGCCCGTACGCCACCATCGCCCGCAGGTTCAGGTGGGTGCTGACCGCGGTGTTCGCGATGGGGGAGTCGGTGCCGAGGATCACCCGGCCGCCGGACCGCAGCATCGCGGCGAGCTGGGCGACCTGCCGGGCCAGGTTCTCCCGGACCACCGTCTGGTCGGTGCTGCCGGCCGCCACCGCGGCCGCCCGCAGCGCGGCGTACTCCCACGGCGGGTACAACGTACGCACCCGCCGGTCGTCCACAAGCGACTTGTCCTCGCGCAGCAGCGTCACCGCGGTGAACAGGGTGGGCGTCCGGGCGGCGCCGGAGGCGGTGAAGATGTCGATGACGTCCTGGTAGCCGGTGCCCAGCGCGGTGACCGTCCGGGAGTAGCCGAAGCGGCTCGTCGCGCCGACGTGCTCCATGCCGTCGCCGCCGAAGGCGAAGGCCGGGTAGTGGTAGTGCGAGGTGGCCGGGATCCGGCGGGCGTGCGCCCACGCGGTCACCGTGCGCTGCCACTGCGGGGAGAGCCGCACGTACGACTTCATCAGGTCGTAGTCCAGCGCCGCGGCCCGCTCCAGTTCGAGGGCGAGCTGCCGCTCGTCGAAAGTGGGTCGCATGAAGTTGTAGAAGATCCGGGCGCCGTCGACTGCCTCGCCGGTGCCGAAGTACCGCGGCGCGATCCTGGCTCCGGACTGCACGGACTCGCGGGCCTCCACCATCTGGTACGCCGGGCTGCCCGGCGAGCGGGTGGTGGTGATGCCCAGCGCCAGCCACAGGCGGCCCTGCCGGTCGCCGTAGGAGTACCCCTGCATCTCGCGGTGGTGGTGCATGTCGATCAGCCCCGGGGTGACGACCGAGTCCCGGGCGTCGACCAGCCGGGCGCCGCCATGGTCGGCACGGTCGTCGGCACGGTGCGGCTCGACCGCGACGATGCGGTGGCCTTCCACCACGATGTCGACGTCGCGGCGCAGCTGCCGGCCGCGGCCGTCCCAGATCCGGCCGGCGCGCACGACCGTACGGCCGCGGGGTGCGGTGTTGGACCAGGTGAGTCCCATGTGGACGGTCCGCGGGACGCCACCGGTCGCCGGCACCAGTCGAAGCCGGCCGTTGTTCAGGTACAGCAGCTGGCGGGAGTCGCCGCTCCAGCTCGGGGCGTCGGTCACCTCGGTGGTGAGCTGGCGCGGCGGGCCGGCGGGTGTGCCGTCCGGGTGCACGTCGACCACCCACAGCACGCTGGCCACGACGAACGCCATCCGGCTGCCGTCCGGCGACCACACCGGCCCGTCGTCGCCGCGGGTCTGGATGGACCGGTCCGGCAGCGGGTCGACATAGGTCGCCGCGCCGGTGCGGCGGTCCACCAGCAGGATCTTGCTCAGCCCTTCCCGGAACCGGGCCGAGTACGGCCGGATCGCGGCCAGCGCGATGACGTTGCCGTCCGCGGACCAGGTCGGCCGGCCGGGTTCGAACGTCGCGGCGAACACCGGCCGCACCGCGCCGGTCGCGACGTCCACTGTGTACAGTGCGCCGGTCTGGTCGAGGAAGGCGAGCTGGCTGCCGTCCGCCGACCACGAGCCGGAGACCGCGGCGCGGTCCGGCAGCGCGGTGAGCTGGCGGTCCTGCCCGGACGCCAGGTCGCGCAGCCAGATGTCCAGGGTGCCGCCGCGGTCGGAGGAGTACGACAGCAGGCGGCCGTCCGGCGACCAGGCCGGGTCCTGCTTCCACCAGTGGTCCCGGGTCAGCGGCTCGGGCCGGGCGCCGAACCGCATCGTGTAGATGTCGTTCAGCGCGCGGAACGCGACCTGCCGCCCGTCCGGCGACAGGACCGGGCTGCCGACTCCCAGCACCGGGCGGGGCCGGGGCGAGTCGAAGTCGCGCTGCCGCTTCCGGTACCGGGCGGTGCCGACCCGCACCGGCAGGGCGAACGGGATGTCGCGCCGCCCGCCGCCGTCCAGCCGGCCGGACCGGACCGCGCCGTTCGCGGTGTAGACGAACTCCCGCGGCGACCGCCAGGACACCCGGAACGGGAAGACCTCCTCGCCGGCGACCAGCGGCTCCGCGGCGGCCGTCGGGCTGGCGACCAGCAGGCTGGTCCGGCCGGCGGCGAGCCGGTAGTAGATCAGCCGTCCGCCGTCCGGCGTCCAGGCCGGCGCGTGCAGCACCTCGTCGGCCGGCACGCTCACCGCGGTTGTCCGGGCACCGGAGGCGACTTCGACGACGTCGATGCGGGTGTTGTCCACGACGAACGCGACCCGGCGGCCGTCCGGGGACCAGGCCGGCTCGTACTCCTGGCCGGGGCCGTTGGCGATCGTGCGGGTGGCCCCGCTGGCGAGGTCGAGGGCGGCGACACCGTAGCTGCCCGGCGCGTCGGTGGAGAACGCGATCTGCCGGCCGTCCGGGGAGAACCGCGGCTCCCGGTGGTCGAACGGGCCGTGCGTGAGCTGCCGCAGGCCGGACCCGTCGGCCCGCACCAGCCAGACGTTGAAGCACCCGTCGCGGTAGGACTGGAACGTCAGCGTCGACCCGTCCGGCGACCACTCCGGCTGCGCGATGTCGAACAGGTCGCTGGTCAGCCGCCGGGCCTCGCCACCGGACCCGGGCAGCAGCCACAGCACGCCCAGCGCGTCCAGGGCGACGGTGCGGCCGTCCGGCGAGACCTGCGCGGCGATGTCGGTGCCGGCCCGCAGCCGCAGCGACCGCCCGGCCTGCGCCGGACGCGCGGCCCGCGCCGGGGTGCCGGTGAGCACCCCCGGTGCGGCCGCCGCGACCGCGACCGCGCCCGCGGCGCCGGACAGGAACTCACGCCGACCGATCTCGCTCACGTTGACCTCCATGCCCGTGGCGATCCGCCCTCAATCTCCTCTTCCGCGCTGCCGGGTCGGAGGTCGGTCGGGCCACCCGCCGGCCGGGGCCGCACCACGTCCAGCTGGTCCCGGCCCGGGACGACGGCGACGCCGGATCCGCTCGGTCAGGCGTAGCTGAACAGCGGCGGAAAGACGAGGACCACGATCCAGGCCCATCCGGCGTACACCGGCAGGTAGCTGGTCTGCCAACGCTCGAGCGCGGCGAACGGCGTGTGCCGGCGGACGAAGCCTCAGCAGGAGCCAGGCCGACCAGGCGAGGTTGGCCAGCAGGATGACGTTCTCGCCGAGCGCCGCGGCCTTGTTGGGGGTGGTGCCGTACTCGTTGATGCGCCCGGTGATCGCCACCAGCACCAGCACGTCGATGGCCAGCGCGCTGACCACGAGGGCGAGCTGCAGCTTGTCGAACAGGCCGGGCGGCGCCAGCGGATCGCGGGCCGAGATCGAGTAGAGCAGCAACCCCAGCACCACGACCAGCAGCAGGTCGAACAGGATCAACGCCTCGCGCTCGACGTCGATGCCGGCGGCTGGTCCAGCCGATGGCAACGAGGAAGGCCAGCAGGACCGCGGTGAAGAGCGGCGTGAACAGCCGCGTGAGTACCGGGGCGATGTTCTCGACCACCCCCTGCTTGGCCTCGACGAGCCAGCCGGCCACGACGATCGCGGCCATGGCGCCGCACGGCAGCAGCCACTGCGCTGATGAACGCCTCCGGGACGATCCCGATGGCCTTGAAGGTGCCGAACATGAACGCGGTGAGCACACCGCCGCCGAGGGCGATGAGGACGAAGTAGACGAAGCACTCGCCGGTGAAGCGGATGAAGTCCATCCGCCGGCGGGACGAGCGCCAGTCGTCGGCCACGTAGGCCAGCCCCACCACCAGCCACAGGGCGATCGGGAGGTGGATGCTGGTGATGACCACCGACTGCGACGTCTCGGCCAGCGGGTAGACGTTGGCCGCCACCGCGCCGACGGCGAACAGCGCCACCAGCATCCCGATCAGCGGGCGCCGGGCCTGCCGGCGCCAGGCGAGGAAGGCCGCCAGCCACGGCAGCGCGAACAGGCCGACGTTCGGCCCGTAGAACGAGCCGTCCTCGGTCAACCGCAGCCCGAACAGCTCGGGCACCTTGATCGACACCGCCGCGCCCGCCGCGCAGGCGACCATCACCCGCAGGTCCTGCCGCGCCCGCGGGCCGGCCGCCGGACTGCCGGTCTCGCCGGTCAGCACCAGTTGCTTCCACAGCCGTTCCGAATGCTCCCGGGCGAACTCGCGGGACAGCTCGTCCAGGCTGCCCATCCGTTTGACCGCGACCAGGAACGCCTCGTCCGCGCTCAGGCCGGCCGCGATGAGCTCGTCGACCGAACCGCGGAGATGGTCTTCCAGCTCGTCGGCGTCGGACGGCTGCAGTTCCCGGCGGCCCTGGACGTAGTGCCGCCACTGCGCGAACTGGCGCTCCAACTCCTCCTGACCCTCCCGCACCGTCACGCCCGGCACTCCGGCGGGACCGCCAGCAGCGGCCTGCGGTCGCCGAGGGCGCGCCAGATCTCCTTGAGCGCGTCCGCGACCGTGTCCCACTGCCGGCGCTGCTCGGCCAGCTCGGCCAGGCCCTCGTCGGTGATGCGGTAGTACTTGCGCCGCCGCTCGCCGGTGGCCGACTGCCAGCTCGACTCCACGTGGCCGAGGCGCTCAAGCCGGTGCAGCAACGGGTACAGCAGGCCCTCGGTCCAGTCCAGCTCGCCGCCGGACAGCTCGTTGATGCGCCGGAGGATGGCGTACCCGTAGCTCTCACCCTCGGCCAGGATGCCGAGCACCATCGGTGTCGCCGAGGCGGCGACCAGGTCCTTGGCGACCTTCACCAGGCTCACCCCGCCCAAACCCTAGAAGCACAATGCATAGTAGCGTTGGGCATAGTACTGCTAGGTATTTTCAGGGTGCAACGGGCCGCTCACCTCGGGCCGCGGCCCCGCCGCCGCCCGCCCCGTTCACGCCGACGCCGACGCCGTCCGCGCCAAGCTCGCCGACCTCGACCAGCCCGCCACCCCGACCGGCGAGTCCCCTGCCGGCCCACCCGGCTGACCTGGCGGGAGCCGTCCGCGGACTCGCCGCTGAGCCGGGGCCAGGGCTACCTGCCGGGAACGAGCGGCTATCCGAACATCCAGAGCTGTCGTTGCAGCTCGGTGGTCAGGACGGTGGAGTTGTCGCAGCCCCGCAACCGCAGCTGGTCATGGTCCTGGACCGGGACGTTCAGCACGCCCAGGCAGCCGCCGATGAAGGGATTGCGCAGCCGGAACGCGTCGGGATTGATGGGTGTCGGGATGATCTGCCAGCGGAATGCCACGTTCGCCGGATCGCACACGTCCTGGTGGACCAGCGGCGGAATGCTGTCCGGCACCATGCACAGGTTGTTGGCGAAGTTCTGGATCCGGTAGGTCCCGTCCGGGACGGGGATGAGCCGGAACCGCTGCGGGCCGCCGTTGCTGGCGTAGCCGTGGCAGTGGAACACCTGCAGGTGCTCGCTGTGGCTGCTGGTGCCGCCGGGGATGTCCGCGCACTTGTGGTTGCCGGGGTTGTTGAACGGCAGGAACAGTTCGGCCCACTGGTCGGCGGGCGGCGGGGTGGGGTCGGCATGGGCCGCCGGCGCCGCCGCGGTCATGAAGCACGTGGCCAGGATGCCGGCGAACAGCACACCGACTGTCTTCCGCAGACGCATACCGCTCCCTCGTCGAGCATTCGGACTTCTGCCGGGACGTTAACCGGGAGCCCTGGAACAGCCCTGCAAGGAGCCTGACCTCACCGCCGCGGCACCTCAGGGCGGTATCGGTTTCCGTGTTCTGACGTAGCCGGCCGCGACGCCGGTGGGGCCGGCGTCGCGGCCATATCGTTGGGCTATCGCGTCAGGTAGCGGGCCAGCGCGAAGTCCGAGCCGAACCCGTTGTCGCTGGGCGACCCGGCGACCAGCAGCCTGCCGTTGGCCTGCACGGCCAGCGCCCTGGCCACGTCGGAGCCGCCGCCGAAGTCGGTGGTGACCCGGCCGGCGGTGCCGAAGCGGGGGTCCAGAGACCCGTCGTGGCGGTACCGCAGCAGCGTGAAGTCGTAGCCCGACCCGGTGCCGGGGTCGGCCGTGCCGGCGGCCACGAGCATGCCGTACGGCTGCGCGACGAGCGCGGTCGCGGTGCCGGTGCCGGCGATGTCGGTGGTGACCGTGCCGCCGGTACCGAAGCCCGGGTCCAGAGTGCCGTCGGCGGTGTACCGGGCGAGCGCGAAAGCAGAGCTGAAGTTGAAGTGCAGCACCCCTCCGGCCGCGACGATCGTGCCGTCCCGCTGCAGGACGAGCCCGTTCGCCTCGGTGAAGAAGCCGTTGTTGAACGCGGTCGTCACGGTGCCGCCGGTGCCGAAGGCCGGGTCCAGGGTGCCGTCCGGGTTGTAGCGGGCCAGCGCGAAGGCCGCCGCGGCCGCGCTTCCGGCCGCGACGATCTTGCCGTCGGCCTGCACCGCCACCGCATGAGCCTCAGCGAACAGGCCGGGGAACGCGGTCAGCACCATGCCGGTGCCGCCGAAGCTGAGGTCGGGGCTGCCGTCGGGGTTGAAGCGGGCCACCGCGAAGGCGGACCCGGCCACGCCGGCCGCGAGGATCCTGCCGTCCGGCTGCACCGCCACCGCCCAGATCTGCCCGGTGGTGCCGGTCACCTTGCCAGCGACGCCGAAGCTCTGGTCCAACGTGCCGCGTGCGGTGAACCGCGCCAACGCCCATTGGCCCGCGGCGAACCCGGCCGCCACCAGCTTGCCGTCGCCCTGCACCGCCAACGCTTTGACGTGGTCGTCACCGCCCGCGCCGGTGAAGTCCAGCTTCACCTTGCCGTGCGTGCCGAAGCGTGGGTCCAACCGGCCGCCAGCCTGGTACCGGGTGAGGGCGAAATCATCGAGGGCGGAGTCGTTGCTCTCGTCCGCGCCGCCGGCCGCGACGATCTTGCCGTCGGCCTGTACGGCGACCGCGTCGGCCTGGTCCGACTGGCCCGCGATGTCGGTGACCACCGTGCCGCCGACCCCGAAGGTAGCGTCCAGCCGCCCGGCGCCGCCGCTGGCCTGCGCCGACGCCGGCGTGACGAGTTGCCAGGCGAGCATTCCGGCCACCGGCAGCAAACCCAACCTGGCCCGGCGGGCCGGGATGCCCCGTGGGCGCGGCAAGGCCTGCCGCTGCGCAGCCGCAGAAGCGTCATCCATGTCGACCTCCATTGTGTGATCCAGTCCCACTGATCGGACGAGTCAACAGACGTCGAACGTATCGATGGCGTTTCACCTCCCCCGATCGACGGCAGGATTGGCACCTTCGGGCAATTCGACAATGGACTGTCGAGGCCGGAAACGGCAAATCGCATGAATGAGACAGCTTTGCCGCGCGGTAGCATGGCGCCTGTCGTTGACTTGTCGGCGGGCAGCCGCCGTCGCTGCGGGCGGGTTTGGCGCAGCGCGCGGTGGG
Organism: uncultured Actinomycetota bacterium; assembly: GCA_963714145.1. GTDB lineage: Bacteria > Actinomycetota > Actinomycetes > Mycobacteriales > CADCTP01 > JBBWZH01. The sequence goes on from OY970235.1 coordinate 9,847,090, forward strand.
TGCTCCGAAGTAAGAAATTCAGGCATCACGAGATTGCAGGAGGTCGGAATGCGAGCTCTCCTCACCTCGTCCGGGATCAAGAACAGCAGCATCCGCGACGCGCTGGTTGACCTGCTGGGCAAACCGATCGCCGAGTCCAACGCCCTCTTCATCCCTACCGCCATCTACCCATTCCCCGGCGGGCCCGGCATGGCGTGGCGGGCGATCTGCGGCAAGGCGCCATCGCCGTTGGGCGGATTGGGTTGGAAATCGCTGGGGATCCTGGAGCTGACGGCGCTGCCGAGCATCGAGGAGGCTGCCTGGGTGCCAACGGTCCGGGACGCCGACGCACTGCTGGTATGGGGCGGCGACCCCCTGTTTCTCGCCAACTGGATGCGGCGCTCCGGTCTGACCGATCTCCTGCCGACGCTGCGCTCCGAGGCGGTCTACGTGGGGGTGAGCGCCGGGAGCATGGCTGCTACCGCCACCTTCGTCGAGACCTACGACGAACCGCCCCGCGTGAACGATGGACCGCTGAAGTCGGAGGACATCGTCTTCGCCACGCCCCAGGGTGACGTCGACAGAATCCTGGTCACCGGGCAGGGAGCGGGGCTCGTCGACTTCGCGGTGATCCCGCACCTGGAGCACCCGGACCACCCCGACGCTTCCTTGGCCAACGCGGAGAAGTGGGCGGCACGGATTCCGGCGCCGACGTACGCGATCGACGATGAGACCGCCATCAGCGTGGTCGACGGCGCCGCCCAGGTCGTCTCCGAGGGGCAATGGAAACTGTTCCAGCCCGACGGCCGCGGCTAACCGCGGGGAGCCGAATAGCGTCGGAGTTGAGCGCTGCCGACAGGCAACCGAACGGAAGGGCCACGACCATGCCACCAGCCTTCAATGCACAGACCCGGGCCCTGCTGGACGGCAGGAGCTTCGCCACTGTCGCGACACTCGGCCCCGACGGCGCCCCGCAGACCTCGGTCATATGGATCCTGCGGGACGGCGACGCGGTGCTGTTCACCACCACCGCCCAGCGGCAGAAAGGCCGCAACCTGGCCCGCGACCCACGGCTGAGCATGACCGTCTTCGACCCCACCAACCCCTACACCACGGTCGAACTGCGTGGCACCGCCGAGCTGATCGACGACCCGGACAAGGCCCTGTCCCAGAAGGTCTCGCACAAGTACCTGAACGAAGACCCACCGGCTGAGCCCGCCGATGTGCAACGGCTCATCGTCCGGCTCGTCCCCGACAAGATCATCACCCTCGCCGTCTGAACCCTCTTCGACGCTCGCGCGGAAGAGCCCGACCCGGTGAGCACGCTCAGACACTCTGCCGATCTGTCCGGTATGGACGGCCGAACCTGGAACGCCCGACCGAGTTCAACAACGCACTCCGCACCTTCCGCACCGGCATCGACATCCCCGCCGCCGACGGCCCGCGCGCCAGAACCGCACACCAGTAGGCCGTCGTGGGCCCAGCGCGGGGACGTGATCAGGTCAGGGTCGGTGGCGTCACCGGGTGGCAGACTGGAAGCGGTGGATCGGGCGGACGGAGGTTGTCGATGCCGGTACAGCTGAACCACACGATCGTGCACGTGCGCGACAGGCAGCGGTCGGCGGAGTTCCTGGCCGAGATCCTCGGGCTGGGCAAGCCCACGCCGTTCGGCCCGTTCCTGGTCGTCGAGCTCGACAACGGCGTCTCACTCGACTTCGCCGAGGAGCCGGAGCCCATCCAGCCGCAGCACTACGCGTTCCTCGTCGGCGACGCCGAGTTCGACGCGATCCTCGACCGGATCAAGGACCGTGGCCTGCAGTTCTGGGCCGACCCGGCCCGGCGCCGGCCGGGCCAGATCAACAACAACGACGGCGGCAAGGGCGTCTACTGGCAAGACCCCGACGCGCACTTTCTGGAGATCATCACCCGCCCGTACGGCAGCGGCTGACCGACCAGCGGCACGAGCGGGTGTTCGATGCTGAGCACCCTCGTCCGGCCGGACCATCGAGCGTCGGACGACGTATGTTGCTCTGGTGTTCGACGTCGAGGCGGCGCAGCTGTTGCTGGACCGCAGCCCGTTCGGGCCCTGGTGGGGCTTCGTGGTGCGGGCGGTCGAGCCCGGTCTGGCGCGCGTCGACCTGCCGGCCCGCCCGGAGTTGTTCCGGCCCGGTGGTGTACTGCAGGGCGGCTGCGCGATGACGCTGGCCGACGTCACCTGCTGGATCGCCGTCCTCGCCGCCACCAGCGCCGACTCCCCGGCAGTCACCCTGCACCAGAGCAGCACGTTCCTCGCCGCCGCGCGGACCGGGCTCAGCTGCGAGTCATCCCTGGTGCGCAGCGGCCGGACCGTGCACTACGGCACCGCGTCCACGTGGGACTCCGCCGGCACCCTGATCTCCCACCACACGATCACCTACCTGCGGCCCGGCAACCCGCCACCGTCCTGACCCGGCCCGGCCCGGCGCACGACGAGCCGATCACCGCCGCACCCGACCCAGTGGCGGCACGAGGGGAACCGCACGGCGGTGTTGCGGCGTTGTCGAGACATTGATGCATGGGGCGGTGGGCGTGGCGGCCGGCCAGCCAGCCAGTTTGGCGCCGGAGGTGTGCCATGGGTGACGTGGAGTATGTGACCTCGACCGAGGTCTGGACCGCTATCCGGGCGATCGAGGCGGAGCACGCGGCCGGCACGATCAGCACTGCCGACGCCGAACGGCGGATCGACCAGTGCCGGCGTGCGGTCACCCGGCGCGACCTGTGGAAGGCGAGCGGCGGAAAGGCCGGCTCGCTCCACGGCGGTCGCCGCCACACCACCAGGCTCGGCAGCCTGGCCGGAGCAGTCGTCGACGGCCTACAGAGTCTCATCCGCTGGTAGCCGCCCGGCCGCCGGCACCAACCCGGTTCCAGCGTCACCGATCGACCGCGACAGGTGCGAGCGCCCGGCGCGCCTCGCGTGGTCAGCGGCGGTCAGCGGCCCGGGAGCCGGGTGGTGACCTCCTGGACCAGCCACGTGTTGCGGTCGGGGTCGGTGAAGGAGAAGAACGACCCGTAGCTGGTGCGCTCGGGGTCCGGGCCGGGTAGCCGCGCCTCGACCGGGAACGGCGGGCCGTGCCAGATGTCGCTGACCTCGATGCCGCGGCCGGCGAGCTCGCCCCGCGCCGCCTCGATGTCGGAGACGGTCAGCCCGCCTTCGGCCGAGCCGGGCGCGGCCGTCGTGAGGCCCAGGCCGAACGTGACCGAGGCCCCGGAGCCGGGGGGCGTGAACTTGGACGTTGCGAAGGCCGGGCAGCGGGGCGGCGTCGTCGTCGAGCCGCCAGCCCAGCCGCTGGTAGAACTCCTTGGCCCGGTCGACGTCGGACACCGGGACGACCTGGATCTCGAGCTTCATGTCGACCTTCCCGACGGCCGCGTCGCGGCCCGCGTCCGGTACCTCGGTGGTGCTCATGCCTGCCTCCTGCGTTGTGTCGGGCCGGTCTACCGGTGATGGACCCATCGTTGGCGCGGGCTCGGCGGGTCCGCCACGACCGGTGTGCTCCCGGCTGATAGGCGTGGCCTCTTACCGCCCGTAGCATCGGCGGTCGTGGAGCTGCGTCAGCTGCGGTATTTCGTCGCGGTCGCGGAGGAGTTGCACTTCGGCCGGGCGGCGACCCGGTTGCTGATCGCGGGCCCGTCGCTGTCCCAGCAGATCAAGGCGCTGGAACGGGATCTGGGTGTGCCGCTGCTCATTCGCGACCGCCGCTCGGTCGCGCTGACCCCGGCCGGTGCCGCGCTGCTGCCGCACGTGCGCGCGCTGCTGGACCGGGCCGACGACCTGCAGCGCCGCGCGGACCAGCTGTCCGGGGCCGAGCCGGTGCGAATCGGCTATGTCAACTGGCTCCCGGCCGATCTGACCACGCGCGCTGCCGGGGTTGCGCAGCTGTACGTCGACCCCTGGGTGGTGCCCTCGCACGCCCAGGCCGCGCGGGTCGCCGAGGGCAGTCTGGACCTGGCGGTGTGCTGGGTCGGCACCCGTGACCTCGACGAGCACGGGCTGCAGGCGCGGCTGCTCGGCGCGGACCGGCTCTACGCGGTGTCGGTCGGCGCGGACCGGACGCCGGTGCGGACCCGGGGCGTCACCGTGTTGGTCGATGACGACGCCACCTCCTGGGCGTCCTGGAACCTGTTCGCCGAGCAGTTGGCCCGCGACACCGGCGCGCGGATCCAGCGCATCGGCGACGGCGGGATCACCGGCCCCGCCTTCTTCGACCACGTCCGCGCCACCGGCCGGCCGGTGCTCAACTCGCCCAAGGACCAGGGCGCCACCCTGCCGCCCGATCTCGGGCAGCGTCCGGTGATCGACCCGGCGGTGCTGTGGACCTGGTCGCTGGTGTGGCGCCGCGACGAAGTCCGCCCGGCGGTGCTCGCCGCCGCCGAGGTCATCACCCGCGACGTGGGTGAGCTCGGCCTGCACGACCCCGGCACCTGGCTACCGGACGACGACCCGCACAGGTAGCCGTGCGGTAGGAGGCTCCGCCTTCCACGCCGGAGGTAACCGGTCGTGGCACGACGGCGCGCGGCGTAGCCACGATCGAGGAGTGATCGAACACCGGTCCCCGGTCCCGGTCACTGCTCCCTGATCGTGCTATCCGACCCGAAAGCAGGTCTCTGGCAATGGACTCCACGCAGCGAGTCGCCATCATCACCGGCGCGTCCCGCGGCATCGGCGCGGGCCTGGTCGCCGCCTACCGCAAGCTCGGCTACGCCGTGGTCGCGACCTCCCGCTCCGTCGACAGCACCGACCCCGAAGTGCTCGCGGTGCCGGCGGACATCTCCCGGCCGGGCACCGGCGCGGCCGTCGTCGAACAGGCCCTGAACCGGTTCGGCCGGATCGACACCCTGGTCAACGACGCCGGAGTGTTCATCGCCAAGCCGTTCACCGACTACACCGACGAGGACTACGACGCGGTGACCGGGGTGAACCTGCGCGGCTTCTTCGACATCTCCCGCAGCGCCATCGCCGCGATGCTGGCCCACGGCGGCGGTCACCTGGTCAACGTCTCGACGTCCCTGGTCGAGCACGCCAACTCCCAGGTACCCGCCGCGCTCGCCGCGCTGACCAAGGGCGGGCTCACCGCGGTCACCAGATCACTGGCGATCGAATACGCCGCCCGCGGCATCCGGGCCAACGCCGTGGCGCTCGGGATCATCCGCACCCCGATGCACCCAGCGGACAGCCACGAGGCCCTGGCCCGCATGCACCCGCTCGGCCGGATCGGCGAGATCGACGACGTGGTCGAGGCGATCGTCTACCTCGAACAGGCCCGGTTCGTCACCGGGGAGATCCTGCACGTCGACGGCGGCCAGAGCGCCGGCCACTGACCACCCCGGACAGGACCCGATGACCATCACGACCGACAACGAGACGATCCTGCACAGCGTCCTCGACGAGTGGAAGGCCGGCGTCGACGCCCACGACCCCCAGCGCGTCGCCGCCGTCTTCACCGAGGACGCGATCTTCCAGGGCCTGCACCCGTACACCGTCGGACCGCGGGGCGTCGCCGACTACTACGCGTCCCAGCCGCTCGGCATGGCCGCCACCTACCGCATCCTGGAAACCCGCCGCCCCACCGACAACCTGATCCTCGGCTACCTCAGCGTCGACTTCACCTTCACCGACCGGCCCACCCTGACCGTCTACCTCGGCGTGCTCATCCAGCCCGCCCCGGACGGCGCGAAGATCAGCCACTACCAGGTATCCCGCCTCGACTGACCCGACGGCACCGCCAACCGCCGACCCGGTCCGGGAGCCCAGGTGACATCCGCTGGCCCTGGTACTCCCGGCCGGGACGGTCCACAGCGTCAAGAGTGGTGTAGGACAAGCGACAGTGGTGCAGGGCAAGCGACCGATCGAGTGCAGGAGCCAGGAGACGCCGTGCTGCGGATCCACTGCACGCCCGACGACCTCACCCGTACCTGTGTCGCGGCGGACGCCGATCCGCTGTGGGAGGGCACGTAGCTCCATCAGCGGCGAGCGAACACATCGCGGTGCTGCGTGGCGCCGGCCTGCTCGCGACGCACCGGGACGGTGGCACGGTGATCCACCGGGTCACCGTGCTGGGCCTCCAATCGCTGGACGCCTCGGCATAGCCGACGGGACCGGCGTACGACGTCGCCGGGCGGGATGCCGCGCGCGGCAGGCTCCGCTGCAGAGCGGGCCTGCCGCGCGCGTCCCGGGCTGGGTGTGCGGTTTCAGCAGGTGGAGCTCGAGCTGATCCTGATCTTGTCCACTATGTGGCTGCCGTTGTAGCGGTCGAAGTTCGGTAGCAGGCAGGCGGTGGCACCGTCGGTGAAGTGCAGGTAGGCGACGTCGTCGTTGCGGGTGTTGACGATCCACGCCGACCCGCGGCTGCGCGAGCCGAGGGTCTGCCAGCCGCTGGTGACGTCCTGGAACGCGGCGGTCGGGCTGTCGCCGAAGTAGTCGTTCTCGGTGAGGTAGAAGCAGACCCGCGGGTAGGCGCAGCCGTACCTGGAGGTCGCGCTGGCCGGAGTGGCGGCGGTCAGCACCGCCGCGGCGGCGAGGACGGCCCCGGCGCCAGCGGCGATCATCGTTCGTCTGTTCATGTCCGGCAGTCTGCCCGAGCGCCGCGCGGCCCCGGAATCCTTTGAGCAATGACGAAATGACCCCGTCCGCAGGACATACCTCCGCGGTCTTCGGGCGCGGGTGACGGCAGAGGTTCCCGGGTGACGCCTTTCGACGGCGGGTGACGTCCCTGCGCCATCACCCGCACCCCCGAACCCGCCACCCGAGGAACGAGCCCGTCACCCGAGGCCCGAGCCCGTCACTCGCGGCCCGAGCCCGTCACCCGCGGAGGGAGGTCGTCACTCGCGGCCCGAGTCCGTCACTGGTGCGCGGGTGCTTCGGTCGGCGGGTGTCGTTCCGGGTCCGCGGGTGATGTCGTTCAGGCGCGGGTGGCGGCAAGGGGTTCCCGGGTGATGCCTTTCGGCGGCGGGTGACGTCCCTGCGCCATCACCCGCACCCCCGAACCCGCCACCCGCACCCCGAACCCGTCACCCGCGGCCTGAACCCGTCACCCGAGGAGCGAGTCCGTCGCCCGAGTCCGTCACTGCTGCGCGGGTGCTTCGGTCGGCGGGTGTCGTTCCGGTCTGCGGGTGATGTCGTTCAGGCGCGGGTGATGGCAAGGGGTTCCCGGGTGATGCCTTTCGACGGCGGGTGACGTCCCTGCGCCATCACCCGTACCCCCGAACCCGTCACCCGCGGTCCGAGTCCGTCACCCGAGGAGCGGGGTCGTCACCCGCACCCCCGAACCCGTCACCCGCGGCCCGAGTCCGTCACCCGAGGAACGAGTCCGTGATCCGAGGAACGAGTCCGTCACCCACCCCCCGAGCCCGTCACCCGAGGAGCGAGTCCGTCACCCGGGGAACGAGTCCGTCGCCCGGGGCCTCGTCTGGGTTGGGCCAGCGTCTCGATAGTGGCCCACTCGCCTGTCTGGTCGCGATTCTGGGAGGTCGGGGCCGTCGGCGGGCTGGGCGGGAGCGTCGAGGACGGCGGGAGCGCAACGGCGCGCATCGAGGCGCCCGGCGGGTTGCCGTCGGTGGTCACGCAGGGGAGGCTTCGGGTCACACTTTCTCCGGACACGGCAGGGGAGCACCATGCGGATCGGTCACAGCCGGCCGGCTCGGCGCTGGACCAGGGTCGCGATCACGGTCGGGGCGGTGCTCGGGCTGGTGGTCGCCGCGGGACCGGTGGCGTGGGCGGCACCCGCCCCGGCCGGGCGCGGCGGCGCCGCCGGCGACACCGTCGGCAAGGCCGCGGCGGGCGGCGACCGGCAGTCCTACGACGCGCGCACCGGTGACACTCCCCGGGCCCGGCAGGCGCTGCGGGACCGGGCGGCCGCGGCGGGTTCCCGACCGGCGGCGGTGGACCTGCGCCGCTCGCTGGGCAGCGAGGCGGTGCTCGACATGGACGGCGTCACCGGCACACCGCGGCAGGTCGGCCGGCTGGACGGCTTCCTGACCGGGCCGCAGCGTGGCCGGCCGGTGGACATCGCCCTGGCCTACGTCCGCAGCCACCTCGCCGCGTTCGGGCTGAGCCAGGCGGATCTGGCCACGCTGCACCTGCGGCAGGACTACACCGACATCGCCGGTATCCACCACCTGTCGTTCGTCCAGACGGTGGACGGCACCGAGGTCTTCGGCAACGGGCTGAAGGCGCACGTGACGCGGAACGGCGAGCTGATCAGCGTCCAGGGCGCGCCGCTGGCCGGTGCCGCCGCGCCGGCGCGCGGCAGCCGGGCGGCGGTGGGCACGGCGGCCGAGGCGATCAGCCGGGCGCGTGCCGACCTCGCGGAGCGTTCGACCGCGCCCGGTCCGGCCGACCTGGCGACCGAGGTGCTGTTCATGACCCCGGGCGGGCTGCGCCGTGGCTGGCAGACGATCACGATGTCGGCGGCCCGGCCCGCGCAGCACGTCATCGACGCGCTCGACGGCCGGGTGCTCTACCGGCGCAGCCTCGGCAACGACGCCGCCCCGACCGGCGACACCGGGAAACACCGGCCGCCGGCGACCGGCACGGCCTACCCGTACTACCCGGGTGCGGCCCGCGGCGGGCAGCAGGTGCGGATCGACTTCACCCAGCGCGGCTGGCTGGCCCCGACGGCGACCGTGCTGTCCGGCAACAACACCCACACGTACGCCGACGTGGACGACTCCAACGCCCCGGACGCCACCGAGGAGATCCCGCCGCGGCACGGCAACTCCTGGGACTACCCGCTGGTGCCGTTCCACCTGCCCGCGGTGTCCTTCTGCGACAACCCGTGGCCGTGCTCGTGGGACCCGGACACGCCGTTCTCCTGGCAGACCAACCGCAACCAGGACGCGACGCAGGTGTTCGCGTTCGTGAACAACTGGCACGACCACCTGCTGGCCGCGCCGATCGGCTTCACCGAGGCGGCCGGCAACTTCCAGGTGACCAACGCGACCCGCCAGGGCCTGGGCGGCGACCCGGTACGGGCCGAGTCCGACGACGGCGCCAACACCGACAACGGCCTGCCGGACGACGGCCACATCGACAACGCCAACATGGACACGCCGCCGGACGGCATCTCGCCGCGGATGCAGATGTTCCTGCAGCACGAGCCGGGCACCACCTACCCGGACGGCGACCCGTGGTCGCCGACCAACGTCGGCGACGAGGCCGACACCGTCTACCACGAGTACACCCACGGCCTGTCGAACCGGCTGGTGGTCGACGCGAACGGCGACTCGACGCTGGGTGACGTGCAGGCCGGCGCGATGGGCGAGGCGTGGGGCGACTGGTACGGCATGGACTACCTGGTCAGCCGCGGGCTGCAGCGCGACACCCGGGCCGACGGCGAGATCGTCATGTTCCAGTACGACGGCGAGGGCGTGTTCTTCGACCGGACCGAGCCGGTGGACTGCGCGGTCGGGTCGACGTCGGCCGCCTGCCCGGGCGGCGACGGCACCGGGCCCGGCGGCTACACCTACGGCGACTACGGCAAGGTGGCCGGCGTGCCGGAGGTGCACGGCGACGGCGAGATCTGGGCGCAGACGCTGTGGGACCTGCGGGCGGCGGTCGGTTCGTCCGTGGCCGAGTCGCTGGTCACCCGGGCGATGGAGCTCTCCCCGGCCAACCCGTCGTTCCTGGACGAGCGGAACGCGATCCTGCAGGCCGACCAGGCGGTGTTCCGCGGCGTGCACCGCAACGCGGCCTGGCGGGTGTTCGCGCACCGGGGGATGGGCTTCTTCGCCGGCGCGATCGACGGCAACGACGCCGCCCCGGGCGAGGACTTCTCGCTGCCGCCGCGGCCGGGCGCGGCGACCGGCACGCTGACCGGCACGGTGCGCGACTCGGCCAGCGGTGCCCCGGTGGCCGGTGCCACGGTCACCGTGGTGTTCCAGGGCTCGGCGCAGGCGGCGAACCCGTCGGCCCGCACCGGCGCCGACGGCCGCTACTCCATCCCGCGCCTGGTGGCCGGGACCTACCCGAAGGTGCTCGCCGGCGGCGCCGGCTACGAGGCCGTGACCGGTCCGGTGACGGTCCGGCCGGGCACCACGACGCACGACTTCGCGCTGCGCCGGGACTGGGCGGCCTCCTCCGGCGGAGCCACCGTGACCGCGTTCGACGGGCCCGACCTGTCGCCGGACTGCGGGCCGGGCGGCGCGATCGACCTGGACCGGGTGACCGGCTGGGGCAGCACCTCGGACCTGGGCGATGACGGCCAGGCCAGCGCGGCCACCCCGAAGGCGATCACCATCGGGCTGCCGAAGGCGGTGCAGATCAGCCAACTGGCGATCGACCCGTCGGCGACCTGCGGCGACGGCGGGAGCGCGTCCACCGGCGACTACCGGATCGAGACGTCCACCGACGGCAGCACCTGGGCGCTGGCGGCGGCGGGCACGTTCACCCCGGCGAACCGGGGGCAGCTCAACCTGGTCACGCCGGCGGCCGGCACCGGCGCCGGGGTGCGGTTCGTGCGGTTCACCATGGTCCGGCCGCAGGTCTTCCAGGTCGGTGCCTGCCCGGGGCCGTTCTCCGGGTGTGACTTCATGGACCTGACCGAGATCGAGGTGTACGGGACCTGAGCGGGGCGGCGCCCCGGCCCGCTCTCCCGGCCGGGGCGCCGCTCGAACCCGGCAGGCGGCGGCCGCCGGGTGGTTCCCGGGCTCAGGCCGGGCTGCGCTGCCACTGCTGGTTGGTGCCGGTGCCGCAGGTCCACTGCACGAGTTGGGCGCCGTCGGTGGTGGCGGCGTTGAGCACGTCGAGGCACTTGTTGCTGTGCCGGGCGACGAGCTGGACAAAGCCGGTGCCGAGGTCCTGGATCCGCCACTGCTGGTTGGTGCCGCCGGTGCAGGTCCACTGGTCGACCCGTACGCCGTCCCGGTGGCCGTCGGGCCGCCGGCGACGTCCAGGCACTTGCCGCTGTTGACGCTCACCACGGTGAAGTAGCCGCCGCCGGCGTCGCGGAACTGCCAGCGCTGGTTGGTCTGCCCGTTGGCGGCCCACTGCACGACGTTGGCGCCATCGGCGGTCGAGCCGTTGAACACGTCGGCCAGTTTGCCGCTGTGCCGGGCGGTGAGCGTGGACGCCGGCGTGATCGGCACGGTGGTCTGGGTGGCCAGCCGGAAGAGCGCGGCGCCGTGCGCGGGGATCGAGCGGGTCAGCGTGCCGGTGACCGTGCCGAGGCCGGCGCCCGACCACAGGTCGGTGCCGGCGGCGGAGCCGATGCCGAGGTCGGCCAGGTTCACGCTGACGTTGGCCGTGGCGCCCTCCCGGTTGAACAGCGCGACGTACTTGTGGTTCGTGCCGGGCACGTCAGCGATCCAGACCTGCCGGGTGCCGCCGGACAACTGCCGGTTGCCGCTGCTGTTCTGGTCGACGGCGAGCACCGCGGCGTTGGTCATCAGGGCCAGCTCGGCCGGCCGGTTCTCGGCCAGGTTGCCGCCCCACATCAGCGGTGACCGGGTGATCGACCACAGCGTCATCAGGGTGCGCTGCTCGTCCGCGGTCAGGCCGGAGAAGCGCGGGGCGCCGACCGGCCCCTGCTTGGCCAGCCGCCCGATCGGGATCATGTCCGGGTCGGGCCAGGCTCCGGTCGCCCGGAACGGCGTCCAGTCCCGCAGCGGATCGAACAGGGCGTTGAGCGCCGGCCAGTTGTCCCACAGGTCGTTGACGATCCGCCACATGTGCGCGTTGGCCGCCACGTGCGTGCCGCTGGCCAGCGGGGTCGGGCCGGGAGAGAGGCTCAGCACCATCGGCCGGCCGCTGCGCTGGATGGCCAGCCGGTACCCGTCGACCTCCGCCTGCCGGTACGTCGGCGCGGCGATGTCGTCGACCTTGACGAAGTCGACCCCCCAGCTCGCGTAGAGCGCGAACACCGAGTCCAGGTAGGCCTGCGCGGCGGGGTTGCCCATGTTCAGGCCCCACATGAGGTTGAGCCAGGAGGCCGTGGTGCTGTTGTTGATCTGGTTGGCGGTGGCGCTGGTACCCAGGATCGGCACGTTGTCCGCGACCGCCTGGCGCGGGATGCCGCGCATCAGGTGCACGCCGAACTTCAGCCCGGCGGCGTGGACGTAGTCGGCCAGCGGCTTGAACCCGTTGCTGCCACCGGCCGACGGGAACCGGGTGGTGTCCGGCAGCAGCCGCCCGTTGGCGTCCATCCGCAGCCGGGGCTGCAGGTTGGCGTCCTGGGCCGGGCTGCCGGTACCGGTGCCCGGGCGGTACCAGCCCCAGTCGATGACGATGTACTGCCAGCCGAACTGGCGCAGGTTCGTCCGCATGTAGTCGGTGTTCGCCTTGACCTGCGCCTCGGTGACGTTCCAGTTGTACGAGTCGTAGCTGTTCCAGCCCATCGGCGGGGTGGGCGCGGCACCGTTGTTCAGCGCGCCGGCGGGCTGCGGCGCCGCGGTGAACCCGGCCGCGACAAGGACCAGGACGACCCAGGCGGGCGGCGAGATCCGCGGGTGCAGCCGCCTGGTCCGGCGAGATCGACCGTCCATTGCCGCTCCTGGTCTAGAGCTTGCTCCGGCAGGGCGAACCCGCGCCGTTCGGGTCCGGCCAGACACTCAATGTGAACGTTAACAAGCTGGGCCGTCAAGGAGCCGTTCGGGCGAGGACGACCCACGGCGGCGCCCCGGCGCCGTACCGCCGGTCAGCCGCACCGCCGGTCAGCGGCACTGCTGTCAGTGCAGCCGGGCTACCGACAGTTCGAAGCCCTGCCCGCGCAGGCGGTCGGCCAGGTGGTCGCCGAGGGCGGCGGCGGGGGTGAGCACGCCACCGGGTGAGTCCAGGGCGTCGCGGGCCAGGCTCAGCGCGCTCTGGCCGAAGATGACCGCCGTGGCCGCGTACCCCGGGTCGCCTTGCGCCGCCACCGTCGCCCGGTAGCGCGCGCCGGTGCTGGTGACGGTGTGCACCTCGATCCGGAAGTGGCCGGACTGCCGGGTCTTCTCGGACGGGCCGCGCCCGGGCGTGGGCAGCGCCCGGTCCAGCAGCGCCCGCGTCGGCCCGTACCGCATCCCGGCCACGAAGGCCCCGAGCCCGGCCGTCACCAGCCCGGCGAGCACCGGCGCGGCCGGCCCTTGCCCGACCGAGAGAACCTCGCGGTACCGGAAGCCCGGCCCGTACGCGTGCCCGAGCAGGGCGTTGCTGCGCCGGACGATGCGGCTGTCGTGCGGGGCGAACGGGTTCGGCGCGACCCAGCGACCCAGCAGCGGGTCCCGGATCGGCCGGTCGAGGTCCCGCTCGTCGTGCCCGGGCGGGTCGGCCGCCCGGTCCGGGCTGAGCGCGTACGGGTCGGCCAGCGCCCCCCGCAGCGCCGGGTCCGCCGCGGCCGCCGCGAGCTCGCCCCGCATCGAGTCGACCGTGCCGCCGCTGATCCCGCCGCGTACCGACACCAGCACCAGCACGGTGTCGGCGAGCGTCCCCGCGCCGTCCGACCGCACCCGCTCGTGCAGCAGCAGCACGCCCAGGTCGGCCGGCACCGAGTCGAAGCCGGCCGAGTGCACGATCCGGGCGCCGGTGCCGGCGGCGGGCACATGCGCGGCGGCGGCGCTCTCCCGGACGAACGACGTCTCACCGGTCAGGTCGCAGTAGGACGTGCCCGCCTCCGCACAGGCCCGCACCAGCGGCAGGCCCAGCCGGGCGTACGGCCCGACCGTGGTCGCGACCACCCCGGTCGAGGCGGCCAGCGCCGCCACCGCGGCCGGATCCCGCCCGTCGGTCACCAGCACCGGCCAGTCGACGCCGAGCTCTGCCCGCAATGCCCGCAGCCGCGGCTCGGACCGGCCGGACAGCGCGATCCGGGCCCCCGCGCCGGCGTCAGCCACCAGGTGCCGGGCGATCAGCCGCCCGACGAATCCGGTGGCACCGTGCAGGACGATCTCGTACTGGCGACCGGGCATCAGCCGACACTATGGGCCGCACCGGCCGCAGTCGACCAGCCCCGGACCGGAAGGGCCGGCTGGGCCGGTCCGGTCCGGGGGTGATGTCGCCGGCCGGCCGCGCTGCCGGAGGCCGGGGACGGCGGGCGGTGATCGCGGTCGTAGCGTGTGCCCGGCGAGCAGCGGCGGGCACGGACGGTGGGAGGCTGGCATGGCGAAGCTGATCTACTCGGCGATCGCGTCGCTGGACGGGTACGTCGAGGACGAGCAGGGCAAGTTCGATTGGGCGGCGCCCGACGATGAGGTGCACGGGTTCGTCAACGACCTCGAGCGGCCGGTCGGCACTTACCTGTACGGGCGCCGGATGTACGAGACGATGGTGTTCTGGGAGACCGTGGATACCAGCGGCGATCAATCCGCGGCCCGGGACTACGCGGAGATCTGGCGGGCGGCGGAGAAGGTCGTGTATTCCCGGACGCTTCGGACGGTGTCGAGCGCGCGGACGCGGATCGAGCGCGATTTCGACGCCGCGGCGATCAGACAGCTCAAGGAGTCCTCGGCCAGCGATATCAGCGTCGGCGGTGCCGAGCTCGCTGGGCAGGCGATGGCCGCGGGTCTGGTCGACGAGTGCAGCCTGTTCCTCGGCCCGATCGTGATCGGCGGCGGGAAGCGCGCCCTGCCGGACGGCGTCCGCGCCGAACTCGAGCTCGTGGCCGAGCACCGCTTCCGGAGCGGTGTGGTTCACCTCCGCTACCGGGTGGTGGGCGGCTGAGCGGCGCGCGACGGTACTGACCGCGTCGTCCGGTCGCGCGGGCGTTTCCCCTTCGGGCCACCCGGTCGCGCCATCCCTGTGCTGAACACCGAACGCCGGTGGGCGTCTCTGTGGACTACCAGCACCTCACCAGGCGCGTAGTGCGGTCAGCCATGGATGGGTCGGGTGTGCCAGCTGGAGTGCGGCGGTCAGCCAGGCTCGGGCGTCGGCGTCCAGGCGGGGCAGGGCGGCGGCCAGGTCGGCGTCGTCGGGTGCTTCGACGGGTTGACGTCGGGCCTTGTGCAGGAGGGCGATCTCCGGTGCGAGGTAGCGCACGCCGTCCGGGTGCCGGCGCAGGGCGCGGTGTGCCGGCATCTGGATCCGCTCGTCGCGGCCGGACACGTAGTGCCCGTCGCGGATCCGGGAGGTGGCCAGTAGGTCGATCAGCCACGGGCCGTCGGGGGGTCGGCGGAGCCAGAACTGGTCGGCGCCGGCCGGCGGTTCGGTGCCCGCCGGCAACGGGGTCAGGCCGGCTTCTTCGGCGCGGTGCCAGTCGAGGGCGGCCAGGTGGGCGCGTAGCAGTGGCAGGTCCGGCGCGGGAATCACCACGTCGATGTCGCGGTGGCGGCGTGGTTGGCCGGTGAACAGCTCGATCGCCCAGCCGCCGACCAGGTACCACTGGACCGGGCAGCCGGTCAGCAGCCGGTCGACCTCCGGTGGGGTGAGCGCCGCCCACCGACCGAAACGCCGTTCGATCTCCGCATGCTCCACGCCAGACAGACCAGCTCAACCACCAACCAGATACAACCGGTACCCCGGCGAGCCGAACGGCACGAGCCGACCGCGAAGCCGACCATGCCGCCACGAAAGCCGCGCCGTGGCCCGGCCGTCGCGGGACGCGGCGGACGTCTCGGTTCCGCCGGTTGTGGTCGCGGCACCGGCCCAGATGCGGCCGGTGCCGCTGGAGTCGCGGTCAGTCGGCCAGGTTGGTGATCGCCTGGGCCCACCGGACGTACTTGTTGGTGGCCAGTTCGCGGACCGTGTCGATCCCGAACGCGGCCTTCAGGTGGTCGGCGTCGCCCGCGCTGAGTCCCTGCAGCGCGCTGACCGGTGCGTCGGCCAACTCAGCCAGGCTCTTGCCCTCGTACGCCTTGTCGACCTTGCTCGCCAGATCAGCCATGCCAGTCCTCCCTGTCCCGCGGGGAAGGCCTGCCCTACCCCGCAGGACGTGTCTAGCAGTCGGACCCGCCCCACCCGAAAGCGGGGGCGAAGGACGGTGCCGGCGGGGCGGCTCGGCGTACCGGACCGGCAGTCCGCCGCTGTGGATCGCCGCCCAGCGGACGCAGGTACAGTCGCCGGACTGCGGGTCGGGCGGACGGCGGTTGGTGTGGTGGGTGCGGTGTTGCGGGCGGCTCGCCCGGATGAGGCCGGCGTGCTCAGCGAGCTGGCGCTCCGGTCGAAGGCGTACTGGGGCTACGACAAGGACTTCCTGGATGCGTGCCGGGCCGAGCTGAGCTTCGACGCGGCTGATGTGCTGGCCCGCCGGATCGTGGTGGCCGAGTCGGCCGGGCGGGTGCTGGGCTTCTACAGCCTGGACGGCCGGCCGCCGCAGGGCGAGTTGGGCAACCTGTGGCTGGACCCGGTCGCGATCGGCACCGGGCTTGGCCGCCGGCTCTGGCAGCATGCGCTGGAGGTGGCCCGCGGGGCGGGCTTCACCGTGCTGCGAATCGAGGCGGACCCGCACGCCGAGGGCTTCTACCTGGCCATGGGTGCACAACCAGTCGGCGTGACACCATCCGGCTCCATCGCCGGCCGGACCCTGCCGTTGCTCACCATGCCCCTGCACAGTTGACCGGCCGGCGGCAGGCGGTACCCGAGCTTCCGGTCGGGTCGCGGCCTATCCTGTGCCGGTGTCCGTGCGGAGGCCCCGCGTCGAGGACGTGCACGAGCTGGCGTTGGCCATGCCGCACGTCACCGTCGTCCATGGCAGCACGGGCAATCCGGTCTACCAGGTCGGCGGGAAGTCGTTCATCTTCTTCCGCACCCCCCGGCCGGACGCGGTCGACCCGCAGACCGGGCAGCGCTACGGCGACGTGATCGTCTTCTGGGTTGCCTCCGAAGCCGACAAGCAGGCCCTGGTGCAGGACCAGGCCTCGCCGTACTTCACCACGGCGCACTTCGCCGGCCACCTGTCGGTGCTGCTCCGGGCCAGCCGCATCGCCGAACTCACCCGCGACGAGCTCGCCGAGCTGGTCCAGGACGCCTGGTTGGCCCGCGCCTCAGCACGCAGAGCGGCCACCTGGCTCGCCGCCCACCCCCCGACCTGACCACAGCCCACCCGAGGGGCCGGGGTCCGAGACGCCTGAGGGTCACTCGATCCGGGTTGTCAGGCGCGCAGGAGGTACTTGGCGAAGATGCCGTCCGCGGAGTACTCGGCGTCTTCGATCGTGAAGCCGGTCCGTCGCATCGTCGCCTCGAGCAGCCAGCTGTAGGTCGAGTGTTCGTCGCGGACGTGTTCTTCGAGTTCGGCCCGGCTCCATCCGCCGGCGTCCGGGGCGCTGCCGGTGGCGCACCAGGCCTCGATCCGATCCTCGGCGTCGGCCGGGTCGAAGCTGTAGACGACGTCCCACAGGCGAAGTACCCCGGCCGGGCGGAGGGTGCTGCGGAGTCTGGCGAGGGCGACGCCCTTCCAGAAGTCCGGGAGGTGATGGAGGGCGTACCGGGAGTAGATGACGTCGGCCGGGTCGCCGCGGTGCTGGTAGGTCAGAAAGCCGGCCTGGACGACCTCGACGTTGTCCAGCCGGGCCCGGCCCACCTTGGCGCGCAGTGCGTGCAGCATCACCGGCGAGACATCCACCGCGACGACCTGCGCGCACACCGGCGCGACAGCGAGGGTGAACTGCCCGGTGCCGGCCCCGATATCGACGACCACGGACGCCGCCGTCAACCCATGCCCGCGCAGGAACAGCACCTCTTCAGCGGCGCCTGCATCCTCCTTGACGTCGTAGCGCGACACGTGGGCGGCATCAAGATTCTCCCGTCCGGCGCTGGCAACCTCGTCGAGCAGCCAGCCCGGATCGCCACCGAACTCAGACACACGCGTCACGACGGACATCCTGCCAGCCCGGAGCAAAGCCGCCAGCGTCGATGATCATGCCGGTGTCCGCGTTGTGGCGGGCCGGTGGCGGCTAGCTGGTCTCGATCGACTTCTTGAGGTAATCGTTGCGCTGTCGGATCAGCCGTCGCAGGTACCAGCCGAGCAGTACCCGTTCGGCGATCCAGCCGACCGGCCCGCCCGGCGCCCGGAACGACACCAGGTCCACCATCTGCGTGCCGGCGCCGGCCGCGGTGAACGAGTGCTCGTGCCGGAACCGGGTGAACGGCCCGTCCTGCTGCTCGTCGACGAACCGGACCGGCTCGTCGAACTCGGTGATCCTGCTGGTCATCGTCCACGGGACGCCGAAGTGCCGGGCCCGCCAGGTGACGCATTCGCCCAGGCCGATCCGCCCGGTCGTCACGCCGGCGACCGCACGCTCGCCCGAGCGTGCCATCGACGCGAGGTGGGCGTCGATGCTCAACGCCGCGCCGAACACCGTCTCCGGCGGCGCCGCGATCACCGTCCGGCAACTGAAGCTCACACTCACACAGTCAGCCTGCCACGGCGGCCCGGCCCGGCCCACGGCACCCGCAGCGCTCGGCCCCGCGCCTGGCCGGCCGGCACGACCCGCCCCAGGTGCCGGAACCGCTCCCGGGACGCGGCGTCCAACCAGGTGGTGTCCGGAGCTGACGAGGAGGCCGCGGGTGGCGCAGTGACCGTCGATTGTGGACGGTCTGGTTCCGGCCGCTGCTGCCGGACGAGCCGGGCTGTGCCGCGCTGTGACCCGGATCCGCGGGTTGTGGGTGGCCGATTCGAACTGACCGTCGGTCCGGTGGCGGTCGGTCAGCGCTGGATGTCGCCGGCGAGCACGGTCTCGGCCGGGTCGAGGCCGGCGCCGACCCGCTGCCGGGTGATCACGATGCTGGTGTAGTCGGTCATCGCCACGCCGGCCCACAGCTCGACCTTGCCGGGCTGGCGCAGGTGGAACGTGCCGAGCGGGACGTAGGTGTCGCCGCGGCGTACCCAGCCCTCGTAGTAGGTGTCCGCGGGAGCGCCGGGCAGGCCGTCGATCTGCAGCGTGATGCGCCAGCCGGCGGCGAGGCGGACCGCGGTGGCCGACGCGGTCGCGCCCGCCTCCGTCCCGGTGCCGGCGAGTTGGACCCGGACCACCTCCCGATCCGGTGCGACGGCTGGCACCACCACGAAAAGGGCCAGCGCGGCCGCGGCGGCCAGGCCGGCTATCGCCGCCGCCCAGGCCCGCGGCCGCCGCCGGCGGCGGGCCCGGTCCGGCAGTGCAACCGGCTGCGCCGAGCGGCCGCCGGCCTCGACCGGCTCGCCGGTCTCCGCCGGGTCGCCGAGCCCGGCTGACTCGGCGGTTGCCGGCGCGGCGGGCCCGAACCCGACCGGGTCGCCGGACCTGGCCGGCGGGCTGGACTCGACAGTCCCGGCGGCTGCCGGCGCGGCGGGAGTCACCGCGGTCCCGGCCGGCTCGGCCGGCCGGGGCGGTGCTGTGAGCTCCTCCAGGAGGTCGGCGGGCCTGGGCGGAGCCGCGGCGCCGGGGGTGTCGGCCCAGATGGCCGGGTGCGCCAGCAGGCTGCGGAGCCGGCCGGTCAACTCCTGCCCGCCCTCGTCGGCCAGCGTTGCCGACGCCGACATCGGGGCGGCCGTGCCCACGTCGAGGGCACTGTCCAGGCCATCGCTCATCGCTGTCCTCTGGCCTTCTCGGTCAAGGCTCCACCCGGTGCGGGCTGGCCCGGTGCGGCTCGCTGCGGTGCGGCCGGATCGGCCCGGCCCTGCTCGGCCGGACCACCCTGCTCGGCCGGGCCGCCCTGGTCGGCCGGGCCGCCCTGGTCGGCCGGGCCACCCTGCTCGGCCGGCTCGCCCGGGCCACCCTGCTCGGCCGGCTCGCCCGGGTCGCCCGGGCCGCCCGGGCCGCCAGGGCCGCCCGGGCCGCCAGGGCCGCCAGGGTCGGCCGGGCCGCCAGGGTCGGCCGGGTCGGCTGGTGTCGCTGGCTCGTCGCCGAACAGGTGCGCAAGCGCGGCAGCGAGCCGCCGGTGCGCCCGGAACGACCGTGACTTGACGGTGCCGAGCGGCACGCCCAGGCGAACGGCGATCTCGCTGTGCGTGAGCTGGTAGAAGTGGGCCAGCCGGACCACGTCGGCCTCCTCGGCCGGCAGCGCCTCGACCGCGCGACGCACCTCCCACACCTCCCACAACTGCTCGACCGAGAAGGTGTCGACGGCCAGCTCCGGCTCGACGTCGACGGTGGCCGGCAGCCGCCGCTCGCGGCGGTGGACGTCGATCGCGGCCCGCCGGGCGATGCTGAACACCCACGCCGCCATCGGCCGGGTCGGGTCGAACCGGGCCCGGCCGCGCCACACCGCCAGGAACGCGAGCTGCAGTGCCTCCTCGGCCAGCCCGGGGTCGGCCAGGGCGTGCAGCGCCATCCCGAACACGGGCCCGCGGAACTCCCGGAACACCGTCGCGTACGCGTCTTCATCGCCGTCGACAAACAGGCGCGCCCGCTGCGATTCCTCCATGGCGGACAAATCGTACGTCGCCGGCCGCGCCGCGGTCACCCGGCGCCGACCAGCCGCCCCCGGCAGAGCCGACGGAGTCCACTGTAGACAGTTAGTGTCGAGTACGTTCGTCAAGGTCAGCGGCGTACCCCGACGGTGGTGAAGAACCAGAGCGAGGACGTGAGCCAGAGCACCACCAGAGCGGTGAAGACCAGCCCGCCGAACAGTGGCAGCACCCAGCCCGCCATCCGGTCCCTGGACAGCGCGAGCATCTTCACCGTGAACGCGCCGAAGAACAGGCAGCCGACCAGCGAGTGCACCAGCACCCGCGGCTCGTACGTCTGGAAGCCCAGCGCGTAGAGGCAGTGCACGGCGACCGGCACGGCCAGCAGGAACGCCAGGCGGCCGGAGTTGCGGTGCACGGCCCCGAGCCACGGTTGCGCGCCGAGGGCCGGTAGCCGGCCGTACATCGCCAGCGCCGAGAGCACCTGGACCACTGCCAGCGCGGCCGAGCCGGTGGTCAGCCAGACCTTGAACGTCAGCGCGCTGCTGAAGCCGGGCGCGCGCACAGCTTGCCCGGCCGGGTCGTGCAGCCGCCCATAGACCCCCAGCGCCACCGCCACCGCCGCGCCGACCAGCATTGGCAGGACGAGCGCGGCGGTGGTCCGGACCCGCGGCACCGCCACCCAGAGGTCGTCGGCGGGCTGCGCACCACCGGCCGTCGCACCCGGTCCAGCGATGTCCCCAGCGCGGAACGAATGCCGCGCGGTCCCGGCGGTGTCGAACGAGTCCGGCGCGGCCTCGACGGCACCGAACGGATCCGTTGCAGGCTCCGCGCCACGGTACGGATCCGGCGCGGGCTCCGCCGGGCGGTACGCAGGCGGCGCGGCTTCCGCCGGGCGGTAGGGATCTGCCGCGGGCTCCGCCGGGCGGTACGGATCTGCCGCGGGTTCCGCCGGGCGGAACGGAGGCGGGGCGGCTTCCGCCGGGCGGTACGGATCTGACGCGGCGGGGCGGGGGCCCGGCGCCGGGCCCGCCGGGCGGAACGGGCTCGGACTGCCTCCAGCCGGGCCGCCCGACCCCGGTGTCGTCCATTCGCCGGGGGTCCCGTCGCTCGGCGGACCCGACGTCACCGGGGACCCCCGTCCGGCTGGGCCGGCGAGGCCGTCACCGGCATGCCTCCCACCGTGGCGGCGCCCGAGGTGACGTCCAGCGCGGATGGCCGGACCAGGACGCCGTCCACTGTGGCCAGTCCCACCTGCCGGCCGTCCGCCCGCACGATCCAGCCGGCGACGATCCGGGCGCCGCGGACGGTGGCGGCAGCCCGGTAGAGCCGGGAGTCCACCGGCGCCGCAGGCACATCGAAACGGAACTGCCGGCCGCTGGCGGTCACCGTGCCCTCGGCCCGACGGTCGGTGAAGGTGCCGGTGAGGCGGGCGCCGCCGGCTCCGGTGAGGTCGAGCCGGCCGCCGCTGGCGGTCCCCTTCAGCCACGCCTCGGTCCGGGCTCCGTCGCACAGGTACGCGATCGCGGCCGTGCCCTTCGCGACGATCGCGATCGTGGCCCCGGCGCTGGCATCGCCGGCCCAGGTCAGGTTGAGCGTGGCCGCTTCCGGCCGGGGCGCCGGCTTCGACGGCGGCTGGCTCGTCACCGGCGGCTCGGACGTGGACGGCTG
The DNA here is from genome assembly GCA_963714145.1 of uncultured Actinomycetota bacterium. Taxonomy (GTDB): domain Bacteria; phylum Actinomycetota; class Actinomycetes; order Mycobacteriales; family CADCTP01; genus JBBWZH01. The sequence continues at coordinate 9,869,007 of OY970235.1, forward strand.
GGTCGTGGGCGGCTGGGTCGGCCGATCTGGCGCCGCTCCCGGCGGCTGCCCGGCTGCCGTGGCGTCGGCGAGCTGGTTGTCCGCTGCCCGGGCGACCGCCGCCGCATCCTGCCGGTTGGCCCGCGCGCTCAGTGCGAGCAGAGCGGCGGCCAACATCGCCCCGGTCAGCAGCGTGACTACCGGCGTTCGAAACCGCATGGTGTCCTCCAACTCCCCTGTACCAGCAGGTACGCCCGCTACCGCCCCAGCGGTTCCCGCCCACCCGAAAGCGCTGACCAGGGCAGCGGCCGTCTCACCGTCCAGGTGCGCTGACCGCGGCTGCGGTCTGCCTCATGGGGCGGACCTGGCGGCGTACCTCACCACCGTGGTGGTCAGCCGGGTGTGATGTAGCGACAGCCGTCCAAGTACAGGAGGAATCGATGGAGCTGACCCTGCCGCGCCGTGTCGGTGCCGCGCTCGCGACGGCCGGGCTGGCGTTCGGCGTGCTCGCCGGCGTCACCGGCCTCGGCCACGTCGCCGCCCGGTCCGCGGTCGCCGACGCCGACGACGCCGGCCTGATCACCGGGGTCACCATCCCGAAGCTGGTCGGCGACAGCGCGGCAGCAGTGCCGCCGGCCATCGATGTACCGGCCGAGGTAGCCACCCACGACCACGGCCCGCTGAACCTCCAGACCAAGTAGACCGCACGCGCGACGACCGCACCGGCCCGACCCGCAGGACCCAGGACCGGCGCCGACCGCGAGGGGTCAGCGGGTCTGGCCGGCTCGTACCATCTCGACGGTCTTGGCGATCCGGTTCGCCCGCGTCTCGTCCCGCTTCGCCTCGCTGACCCAGCGGACGTACTCCTTGCGGTGCGACATGGCCAGTGCCGCGAAAGCCTTGTCGACGGCGGGATCCGCGGCCAGCGCGGCGGACAGGTCCGCGGGCACCTCGACGGTCCGCTCCGCCTCGTCGAGCGCGATCTCGATGTCGTACGAAGCACCGAGCTCTACCCCGGCCTGCCGCCGCGCGGCCGCGGCCAGACCGATCATGTTCTCGCCGCCCATCCGCATCAGCCGCAGCGACAGACCCGCGCCGTTGACCCGGACCTGGACCGGGAACACCTTCCGACCCGCGCCCAGCCCGGCGACCTGCTCATCGGTGAGGATGAACGCGCCGGCGGGCCCGCGCGGCTCGAGCGTCGCCGTCAACCGAAGCGTCTGCGCCATCCCGCTACGGTACCGACACCCCCGCGCACCCGCGGCCGGCCTCCCGGGAGGAGGCGTCGGCGAGCGTGCAGGGCGGGGGCGGCGAGTCGGCGCCGGTGGTGAAGGTGCGGCCCGAGGTCGTACGGGGCGCAGCTACCGGCCGAACGACACCTGTGCCCAGCCGCCGCCGATCTGGACACCGGTTCCGTAGCTGCCGGCGCCGTCTCCGCTCCACCGGACGAGCTCGCCGGTCAGGTCATAGACGGCCACGAGGTCGCCGGGTCCGTCGCGGTTGAGGTCGCCCATGCCGGCGATGTTGGTCGTGTACTCGACCCAGCCGCAGCCGAGCCTGGTTCCGGTGCCGAATCCGCCCTGGCCGTTGCCGCTCCACCGGTAGAGGCAGTTGTCGCTGCGGCTGATGGCCACGATGTCGGCGTTGCCGTCCCGGTTCAGGTCCCCGGCTCCGGTAACGGTGTTCTCGTAGGAGCCGTACCAGCCACCGCCGACCTGCGTGCCGGCGCCGAATGTGCCGGTACCGGTGCCGTTCCAGCGGTACAGGACGCCGGCCGAACTGACTCCGAGCAGGTCGCCCGCGCCGTCGTTGTTGAGGTCACCCGCGCCGACGATGCCGTTCACCCAGAAGTCCTCCCATCCGCAGCCGAGCAGTGTTCGGACGCCGAATCCACTGGCGCCGGCGCCGCTCCAGCGCCACAGGCAACTCCGCACCTGGTCGCCGTCCCAGGTGGCGTCGAGGGCCACGAGATCGGCGCGGCCGTCTCCGGTGATGTCACCGACGGCGGCGAGCGCGTCTTCGTACGGACTCCAACCACATCCGACCACCGTCGCCGGACCGAATCCGCCACGGCCGTTGCCGTTCCAGCGGTACAGGCAGTCGTCCGAGATCGCGATGAGATCACTGACGCCATCGCCGTTGTAGTCGTTGCGCTTGTCCGCGATCGAAGCGGATACCGGCTGCGCCGCCAGTACCAGGAGGACCGACGCGACGAGGACCACCCATAGTCGATTCATGCTGATCCCTTCCTTGCTGCCGGATTTCCGGAAGGTACGGCCGGGCGACCGCCTGGCTGACCCCGATTCGCCGTACGCCGAAACCCGCAGGTGCCCGGTCGGTCGGCCCGGTCCGGCGGCGCGGTCAGCCCGGGTCGCCGCGGCGGTGGCCGGGGATTGCCTGCCGCCGGGGATTCAGTCGCGGTTCGGTGCGGGTGGCGTGACGGGTTCGAGCACCGCGGCGGTGGACAGCTGGTGGAAGTGCCTGGCCCAGTCCAGCGGGGTCGCGTCGAAGCGCTGGTCGCGGAGGCCCGGGTCGGCGCCCAGGTCGAGCAGCCGGCGGGTGAGTTCGACGTCGCCGGCCATGGCGCCGTGGTGCAGTGCGGTCTCCCAGGCCTGTTCGACCGGGGCGTCGCCACGCCCGTAGGCGTTCACGTCGAAGCCGAGCTCGGCCAGCAACGTGACCGTCTCGATGGTCGCCTGGCTCGCGGCCCACACGATGAGCCCGGGCCGGCTGCGGCGGACCTCGGCCACGGCGTCGGGATGCGCGGCGCGGATCCGGTCCAGGGTGGGCCGGTCGGCACGGAACGCGGCGGCGATCAGCTCGCGCGCCGGGTCGGGGTCGGGCGGCGCGGCGCCCCGGGCGAGGAGGTAGCCGGCGATCTCGGTGTCGCCGGTGAGCTCGGCCAGCTCGATCGGCGTCCGGCCGTCGCCGGGGTGCCACCCGGGCCCGTCGCCGGTGAACGGTGAGCGGAAGTCGACGCCGTGCTCGACCAGCAGCCGCACCCGGGCGGGCTGGTGGTGCTCGACCGCCCAGCGCAGCTGGATGCGCAGCAGCTGCGCGGGCGTGACCTGCTCCTCGATCCGGGTCTTCCACGGGCCGCCGTCGCCGCTGCCGAGCCCGTATTCGAACAGCAGCTCGAGGTGCGAGTTGTCCGGCTCGAACATCCGGTTGTACAGGGTCTGGGCATCGTTGGGGTCGGCGCCCGCGGCGAGCAGCAGCCGGCCCAACGCCTGCCAGTGCGGGTGCCGGGGCTGGCGCCGCTGGCCCAGCTCGCCGTGGCCGAACACGCCGGTGAGCAACGTGAACGGCGACGGCAGGGCGTCGAACAGGTAGCCGTCGTTGGGGTCGGCGCCGGCGTCGAGCAGCTGCCGAGCGGCCGCGAGCACCCGCTCGGCCGGCACGGACAGGTCGAATCGCGAGTAGACGAGGTAGTACAGCGGCCGCCAACCCAACGGGCCACCCCGCTCGGCCACCCGCCGCGGCTGCTCGCCGAGCAGCCGGCCGACGTCGTCCGGGCGGGCAGCTGCCGCGGCCGCCCAGATGCTCCCGGTGGTCAGGTCGGGATGCACGGCGAGCAGTTGGCGGGCCTGCGCCCAGCGCGCCGGACCGTCCTCGCGGCTGTACGTCAGGCAGGCGAGGCGGCAGAACTCGTCGGCCGGGTCGGCCGCGGGCGCCGCACCGAGCTGGGTGTCCCAGCCGTGCTCGGCCACGGTCTGCAGGTACCGCACCAGCCGGGGCCAACTGGCGAACCCGTACTCGCGGGCGACGACCAGCTGCGCCGCGCCGAGCGGCAACCGGCTGACGTCCTCGGGCACCGCACCGCGCGGGTGGCGGGCCAGCCGCGCGACCGCGTCGGGGTCGCCGGCCCGAACGGCCCGCTGCAGGGCGCGGGCCTGCCGGCGGAAGCTGTCGAGGTGGGGACGGGCGGGCATGGCCAGGATCGCCACGATGGTCTCCTCTCGTCTGCCTGATGTCCGCTCGGTCAGGCCGAAAGGAGAGCGATGATGCCTTGCTGGTGCACACGCCAGGTGGGCTGAGCCCATTCCCGCGGACCGGTGGCTATCTGGCAAGCCGCCGCCATCTTAGCCAGATCGCGAGGTCGGCCCAGGCCGGTCGAGGCGGTCGGGCCGGGGTGCCGCAGCCGCGGGTCAGCGGCCGCCGGCCGTCAGCGGCCGCCGGTCGTCAGCGGGATGCCGCGCCCAGCGGCCAGGCCGGCCGCGGCACCGGGTAGGGGATCCGGCGGGTTGGCGCGGTGGTGCCGGTGCTGGCCGGCTCCGGTGCCGGGAACAGTGGCTCGTCGGCGGTGCAGACGGTGCCCGGCGCCGGCAGCCCGCCGCGCACCAGGTACCGCGTCACGGCGGTCAGGGTGCAGATGCTGAACTGCCCGAACTCGGTGTGGCCGTAGCCGTCGTGGGTGAGCAGCACCGCGCTGCGCCCCATCAGGCGGGCCAGCTTCCGGGCGCTGGCCAGCGGGGTGACCGGGTCGTGGGTGACCCCGATGAGCAGCACCGGGTGCGCGGTGCGGGCGTTCCACGGGCCGGCGTAGCGCTCCAGCGCCTGGGCCGGCCAGCTTCCGCACACCAGCGCGGTCGACCAGCCGAAGGTGGCGCCGCCGGTCGGGCTGATCCGTTCCAGCCGGCGGACGAACGCGGGCCACCGGCTCGGGTCCCGGGGCGCTGGGCTGTCCGTGCACAGGATGCCGGCCTGGGCGTCGGCGACGTTGTCGTAGCCGGCGCCGTCGGCGACCGGTCGCTGGCCGGGAATCGGCCCGCCCAGGCTGTTCAGCAGCAGGGAACCGTCGCCCTCCTCCGCCGCGGCCAGCCCGGCCGCGAGCTGCGGCCAGGTCCCGGCGCTGTACAGCGCGCTGAAGATCATCGCCTGGGTGGTCGGGTAGTCGAGCAGGCCGGGAACCGGCCGGTCCGGCGCGGGCACCGGGGCGTACCGCAGCCGGGCGAGCAGCGCGGCGACCCGGTGCCGCACGTCGCCCCGGCCGGCCAGCGCGCACCGCAGCGGGCCGGCCGCCGCGCAGCCGGCCGCAAAGCCGGCCAGCACCTGCTCGGTGTCCCGCAGCGACCCGGCGACCCAGTCGAACAGGCTGCCGGTGTAGGCCACCGGGTCGGTCACCCCGTCCAGGACGAGCGCCCGCACCCGACCGGGGAACAGGTTCGCGTAGGTCGCGCCGAGCGCGGTGCCGTACGACAGGCCGAAGTAGGTCAGCTGGCGGTCGCCGACCGCCGCGCGCAGCAGGTCCAGGTCGCGGGCGGCCGCCGCGGTGGACAGGTACGGCAGCAGGCCGGCGTTGCGGGTGCCGCAGGCGCCGGTGAACGCGCCCAGCTTGACCTGGTAGCGGCGCTGCGCGGCCCGGCCGACCGGGAACACCGACTCGTTCGCGTAGAACAGGGCCTGCTCCTGCGCGCCGGCGAAGCAGCGCACCGAGGTGCTCGCACCAACCCCACGCGGATCGAACCCGACGATGTCGAACCGGCCGCCGGCGATCTCGTCGAAGGCCGCACCGGCGCCGCGGACCAACTGCACCCCGGACGCACCCGGGCCACCGGGGTTGACGAACAGCGAGCCGATCCGGCGCGTCCGGTCCGACGCCGGGTAGCGGATCAACGCGATGGAGATCGTCGCCTGGGCCGGGTGCGCATGGTCCAGCGGCACCGGCACGCTCGCGCACTCGAACCCGTCCTCGCACCCGGACCAGGCGACCGGGCCCGGCACGGTAGCCGCGGCCGGCGGCGCGGGCGATGCCGGTCCGGCCGGCCCGACCGTGACCAGCAACACCGCCGACACCAGCGCCGTCGACCGGCGCAGCCCGCTCCGCCGGCGCACCCGCGACCGGCGCACCCCCGACCCGAGTGGCGGCAGCACGGAACGCACCCGCATCGACGCCTCCCGACGCTCCACCCGGACCCGTTCCCCCGAACGGCGCCGCGGTCGAGCTCCGGCGCCAACGTAGCGCCGCCCTCAGCGCCCCGCAGTCGGCCGACCGGCCATCCCCGGTCCGGGCGGGCGCGGCCGGATGGTGGGCGAATCGCAGAGACATTCTGCAGAATCACTTTGCAGAATTGCTCTGCGGTCGTAGTGTGCGGTGATGGTCAGCCCGGACTGGTTCGATCCGGACCGCGATGTCGTGCTCACCCCGAAGATGCTGCGCGGGCTGGTGCACCCGCTGCGGATGCGGCTGTTGCGGATGCTGCGCGAGGACGGCCCGTCGACCGCCAGCCGGCTGGGGGAGCGGATCGGCCAGTCCAGCGGGGTGACCAGCTACCACCTGCGCCAGCTCGCCGAGCAGGGCTTCATCGTCGAGGACGCCGAGCGGGGCAACGGCCGCGACCGGTGGTGGCGGGCGGTGCACCGCTGGATGGCGTTCACCTTCCGCGACCCGGCCGATCCCGGTGACCCGGAGACGATCGAGCAGGCCGAGCAGTTCATCCGGGCCGACGCCACCCAGGCATTCGAGCGGATGCTGCGCTATATCGACTCGATCGGCGCCCGCGGGCCGGCGGACCTGGCCACCGCGCCGTGGTCGTTCAGCAGCACCCCGCTGCGGCTGACCCCGGAGCAGGCGCGCGAGCTGGCCAACGAGGTGCACAACCTGGTCGGCCGTTACCGGCGTGAGCCGGAGGATCCCGACCCGGCCCCGGGCACGGTCCGCGGGATGATCCAGTTCCAGGTGCTGCCGGACGACCTCCCCGAGGAGCACCAGTGAGTGCAGGTTGGCCGCGGCGGCGCCTGGACCGGCGTGACGCGCCCAGCGCGTCGCGGCGGGAAGGCGTCGACTTAGCGGCCGGCCGGAGCGAACCAGGAGACACAGTGAGTGCAGGTTGGCCGCGGCGGCGCCTGGACCGGCGTGACGCGCCCAGCGCGTCGCGGCGGGAAGGCGTCGACTTAGCGGCCGGCCGGAGCGAACCAGGAGACACAGTGAGGCGCCGCTGGCCGCTGTACGGCTTGCTCGCCGGCTCGACGATCTCCTGGTTCGGCACCGCGATGACCGCGGTCGCGCTGCCCTGGCTGGTGCTGGTGGAGACCGGCTCGGCCAGCCGCACCGGCATCGTCGGCTTCGCCCAGATGGCGCCGTACGTGCTGCTGCACGCCACCGCCGGGCCGCTGGTCGACCGGTTCGGTGCCCGCCGGTCGGCGATCGGCGGGGACCTGGCCGCGGCCGCGCTGATCGCGGTGGTGCCCGGGCTGTACGCCGCCGGTCTGCTCGGGTTCGCCGCGCTGGCGGTGCTGGTGGGGTTGGCCGGTGGTGCCCGCGGGGTGGCCGACTGTGCCGCCAACCCGCTGATCCCGGCGACCGCGGTCCGCTGCGGCGTGCCGCTGGAGCGGGCCGCGGGGCTGGCCTCGTCCGGCAGCCGGGCCGGCATGCTGCTCGGCGCCCCGCTGGCCGGTGTGCTGATCGGCTGGACCGACCCGGCGAACGTGCTGCTCGCCGACGCCGCGAGCTTCGCCCTCGCGGCCGTACTGGTGGCGTCGTCGGTGCCCCGGTCCACTCCGTCCGAAGTGGACGGATCGGCCGAACCGCTGACGCTGCCGGCCTACCGGCGGCAGTTGGCGCAGGGGCTGCGGTTCCTGTGGGCCGACCGGCTGCTGATGGGGATCGTCACGATGGTCGCGGTGACCAACCTGATCGACGTCGCGCTGGCCTCGGTGGTGCTGCCGGTCTGGGTCCGGGACGAGATCGGCAGCGCCGCCACCCTCGGCCTGATCTTCGCCGTCGGCGACGCCGCCGCGCTGACCGGCATGCTGACCGCCAGTTGGCTCGGGCCGCGGCTGTCCCGGCGCTGGCTCTACTCGATCGGCTTCCTGGTCGGCGGCGCGCCGCGGTTCTTCGTCCTGGCCCTGGCCAGTTCGGTGCCGCCGGTGCTGGTCGTGGCCGCGATCGGCGGCATCGCCTCCGGGTCGCTCAACCCGATCATCGGCGCGGTGTCCTACGAGCGGGTGCCGGCGCGGTTGCAGGCGCGGGTGCTCAGCGCGATCCGGGCCAGCGCCTGGGTGGGCATCCCGCTCGGGTCGCTGCTCGGTGGCCTGCTGGTGGCCGGGCTGGGCGTGCGCTGGACGCTGGCCGCGCTCGGCGCCGGCTACCTGCTGACCACGCTGGCGCCGTTCGTGTTCCCGGCCTGGCGCGGGCTGGAGCGGTCCGCTGCGCCGGCTGCCGCGGCACCACCGGCACCGGCGGTCGAAGCCGCGCCGGGGGCCGTCCTCGACGGCGGTGACCAGCCACCGGCGCGGCAGCCGGCCGGCCCCGCATCGCGGTGACGCCGGGGCCTCCCGCGGGCCAGGCGACCTGCTCCGGTGTCGGGCCTAGCCGGGTGAGCTGTCGAGGTCGGGCGGGGTGAGTTGGCAGCGGCCGGCACGGCAGTTGGCGATGGTCCTGACGGTGGTCCGGCGGGCGCGGCGGAGTTCGGTGATCCTGCTGTCGATGCGGTCGATGACGGCTTCGAGGCGCCAGAGTTGGTTGTCGCAGGTGGCGGTGCCGGAATCGTGGTCGTGTAGCGCGTCGATGACCTCGTCGAGGGTGAAGCCGAGCTCCTGGAGGGTGCGGGCCATCCGGATGCGGTGTGTGGTGGCGTCGGTGTAGGTGCGGTAGCCCGACGGCCGGCGCTGCGGTGGCGGCAGGACGCCACGGCGTTCGTAGAAGCGGATGGTGTCGATGCTGACGCCGGTTGCCTCGGCCAGTTGCCCGATCCTCATCCGCTCCACCCATCGCGACTTGACTCTGGACTCGGGTCCAGAGTCTAGGGTCGTCGCGACCGGGCGGCCAGCGCCCGGGCTGAGCCGAAGGAGCGGAACCGTGGACATTCCCCCGGCGGGCACGCCGATCGTCTGCGACATGACCAGCGCCCCCGACACCCCGGCGGAGCGGATGGCGGAGTACCAGCGGTTGTTCGCCGCGGGGCTGGTCGGCCGGGAGCGCACCGGGCAGGGGGTCCGGTTCCGGTTCCGCGCCGAGCCGGGGCTGGAGGCGTGGGTGCGGGACCTGGCGGCGCGGGAGAAGGCCTGCTGCGGGTTCTTCGCCTTAGAGGTCACCCGGTCCGGCGGCGAGGTGTGGTGGGACATCGCGGTCGTCGACGACGAGAGCGCGCGGCTGATCCTGGCGGAGTTCTATTCGCTGCCCGACACCGTCGCCGACGGCATCGACGCGTGGGAGGACCGGCTGGCGGCGCGGGGCCTGCGTTTCAGCCCGGGCCCGGTCCGCGGCCTCGAGCGGCAGCCCGGCCCCGCCGCGGCGGTGACCACACCGAGCGCGCCGCGGCAGGTCTGAACCGGCGGCTGGGAAGCGCCCGGCCGCGACCCCGGCTCAGCTCGGCCGGTCAGCGGGCGTGCTGGGCGTTGAACCGGCGTAGCCGCAGGCTGTTGGTGACGACGAAGACGGAGCTGAACGCCATCGCGGCGCCGGCGATGAGCGGGTTGAGCAGGCCGGCGGCGGCCAGCGGCAGGGCGGCGACGTTGTAGGCGAAGGCCCAGAACAGGTTGCCCTTGATGGTGGCCAGGGTGCGGCGGGACAGCCGGATGGCGTCCGCGGCGGCGCGCAGGTCGCCGGTGACGAGGGTGAGGTCGGAGGCCTCGATCGCGACGTCGGTGCCGGTGCCGATGGCCAGGCCGAGGTCGGCCTGGGCCAGTGCGGCGGCGTCGTTGACGCCGTCGCCGACCATCGCGACAACCCGGCCGCCGGCCTGCAGTCGCCGGACCACGTCGACCTTGTCGGCCGGGAGGACCTCGGCGCGGACGTCGTCGATGCCGACCTGGGCGGCGACGGCCCGGGCGGTGCGGTCGTTGTCGCCGGTCAGCAGCACCGGGGTCAGGCCGAGGCCGCGCAGCGCCGCGATCGCCTCGGCGCTGGTCGGCTTGGCCGTGTCGGCGACGACCAGGACGCCGCGGGCGGCGCCGTCCCAGCCGGCGAACACCGGGGTACGGCCGGCCTGCTCGGCAGCCTGCCGGGCCTGGTCGAGGTCGTCGGGGACGGTCAGCGACAGCTCCGCGAGCAGGGCCGCGCGACCGACGACGGCGGTGCGACCGTCGACCACACCGGTGACGCCGAGCCCGGCGGTGCTGGCGAACGACTCGACCGCCGGCAGCGGCCCGGCCTCGGTCGCGGCGGCGGCGATGGCCCGGGCGATGGGGTGTTCGGAGGCGTGTTCGAGCGCGCCGGCGACCCGCAGCACCTCGGCCCGGGCCTGGCCGGCGGCGGGGATGACGTCGACCAGGGCCATCTGGCCGGTGGTGATCGTGCCCGTCTTGTCCAGCACGATCGTGTCGACCCGGCGGGTGGACTCCAGGATCTGCGGTCCCCTGATCAGGATGCCGAGCTGGGCGCCGCGGCCGGTGCCGACCAGCAGTGCGGTCGGGGTGGCCAGGCCCAGCGCGCACGGGCAGGCGATGATCAGCACCGCGACCGCGGCGGCGAACGCCTTCGCCGGGGCGGCCCCGGTCGCCAGCCAGCCGCCCAGGGTCGCCAGCGACAGGCCGATGACGACCGGGACGAACACGGCGGAGACCCGGTCGGCCAGCCGCTGCACCGGCGCCTTGCCGGACTGCGCCTCGGTGACCAGCCGGGCGATCTGGGCCAGCGCGGTGTCCGCGCCGACCCGGGTGGCGCGCACGACCAGCCGCCCGCCGGCGTTCACGGTCGCCCCGGCGACCTCGGCGCCCGGCCCGACCTCGACCGGCACCGACTCGCCGGTGAGCAGGCTCGCGTCGACCGCGGAGCTGCCGTCCTCGACCACACCGTCGGTGCCGATCTTCTCCCCGGGGCGGACGACGAACCGGTCGCCGACGGCGAGCTGGTCGACCGGGATCCGGGTCTCCACCCCGGCCCGGAGCACGGCGACGTCCTTGGCGCCGAGGGCGAGCAGCGCCCGCAGCGCCGCGCCGGACCGACGCTTGGCGCGGGCCTCGAAGTACCGGCCCGCCACGATCAGCGTGGTGACCCCGGCGGCGACCTCCAGGTAGATCTCCGGCCCCCGGTCCGTGGACGGGACCAGCCGGAACGGCATCGTCATGCCCGGCTCGCCCGCGCCACCGGCGAACAGCGCCCACAGCGACCAGCCGAGCGCGGCCAGCACGCCGACCGAGATCAGCGTGTCCATCGTCGCCGCGCGGTGCCGGGCGTTGACCGCGGCGGCGCGGTGGAACGGCCAGCCGCCCCACACCACCACCGGCGCGGCCAGCGTGAGGGACAGCCACTGCCAGAACCGGAACTGCGCGGCCGGCACCATCGCCATGACCACCACCGGCACGGTCAGCACCGCGCACACCAGCAGCCGCTGCCGCAAGCTGTCGGCCTCGCCCCGGGCGGCCCCGGCCGCGGCCGGCTGGGCGCCGCCGGCCGGGGTGCCGCCGGCCTGGGTACCGCCGGCCGGGGCGGGCGGCGGCGGCAGCCGCGCGGTGTAGCCGGTCGCCTCGACGGTGGCGACCAGGTCGGCCGGGGTGGCCGCGACCGGCTGGTAGGTGACGGTGGCGGTCTCGGTGGCGAAGTTGACGGTCGCGGTGACCCCGTCCATCCGGTTCAGCTTCTTCTCGATCCGGGCCGCGCAGGACGCGCAGGTCATCCCGCCGACCTCGAGGTCGACCCGCGCCGTCGTGGCTGTGCCGCCGGCCGCGCCGCCGGCTGCCGGGCGGATGTCGCTGGTCATGGCTGGTTCCTTCGCCGTGTCGGTGCGGGAGTGCGGGCGGCTCAGCCGACGACGGCGTAGCCGGCCTCGTCGACCGCGGCGTTGATCGCGGTGTCGTCGACGGCGTCGCCGGTGACGGTGACCGTCCGGGCGGCCAGGTCGACCGTGACGCCGGTGACGCCGGGAACCTTGCTGACCTCGCCGGTCACCGCGTGGACGCAGTGCTCGCAGGTCATGCCCTCGACCGTGTACGTACGGGCCGTCATCGTTCTGTCCTTTCTGGACGGATGGGGTGCAATGGTCACAGGCCGGCGGGGAAGCCGGTTATGAGCGGACCAGGCGGCGTACCGCCGCGGCCGCTTCGGTGATCTTGTCGTCGGCGTCCGGCCCACCGGCCGTGATCGCCTCCTGTACGCAGTGCCGCAGGTGCCCCTCCAGCAGGGTCAGCGCGACGGCCTCCAGCGCCCGGGTGGCCGCGGAGATCTGGGTGAGCACGTCGATGCAGTACGTGTCCTCCTCGACCATCCGCTGCAGCCCGCGGATCTGTCCCTCGATCCGGCGCAGCCGCTTGCCCAGCGCCTGCTTGTCCTGCGTGTACCCGCGCATCACAACCTCCCGCTCGCCGTCCGCCGCCACCACGGTACCCGGCGGGGGTATGGACTGCCCGGCCCGTCCGGCCCGTCCGGCCCGTCCGGCCCGGCCGGGCCTGGTCGAAGGGCCGGGGCCCGGCGCCGGCCGGGTCATGCCGCGGCCTTCGTGCCGGCGCTGGGCGCGGGTACCGGGGCGGTCGCCGGCGCCGGCTGCGGCAGCCGGGTGCGCTTGAGCAGCAGCGCGTTGACCGCGACCAGGAAGCTCGACCCGGACATGGACAGCGCCGCGATCTCCGGCCGCAGGGTCAGCCCGGCCCAGGCGAACACGCCGGCGGCGATGGGCAGCGCGATCGTGTTGTAGCCGATCGCCCAGCCCAGGTTCTGCCGCATCTTGCCCAGGGTCGCCCGCCCGACCCGCAGCGCGAGGGCGACATCGAGCGGGTCGGAGCGCATCAGCACCACGTCGGCGGTCTCGATCGCCACGTCGGTGCCGGCGCCGATGGCGATGCCGACGTCGGCGGCGGCCAGCGCCGGGGCGTCATTGACGCCGTCGCCGACCATCGCCACCCGCGCCCCGGCGGCCTGCAGTTCGGCGACCTTGGCGGCCTTGTCGCCGGGCAGCACCTCGGCGATGACCGTGTCGATGCCCAACTCCGCGCCGATCCGCCGGGCGGTCGCGGCGTTGTCGCCGGTGAGCATCACCACCCGGACCCCGAGCGCGTGCAGTTCGGCCACCGCGGGCGCGGCGGTGGGTCGGGGTGCGTCGGCGATCGCCAGCAGCCCCACGGCAGCACCGGCGACGGCGACCGCGACGACGGTGCGTCCGCCTTCGGCCAGTTCGTCGTAGCCGGCGGCCAGCGGGCCGAGGTCGATGCCGTCCCGGTCGAACAGCCGGCGGGTGCCGACCGCCACCGGCCGACCGTCCACAGTGGCCAGCACGCCGTGCCCGGGCACCGCGGCGAACCCGGTCGCGGTCAGCCGCGCCGCGCCGTGCGCCTCGGCGTACCCGACGACCGCCTCGGCCAGCGGGTGTTCGGACTCCCGCTCGACCGCGGTGGCGACCGCGATCACGTCGGCTTCCCGGTGGCCGTCGGTGGTCACCACGGCGACGACCTCCGGCTGGCCCTTGGTCAGCGTGCCGGTCTTGTCCAGCACGACCGTGTCGATCCGGGCGGTCGCCTCGATCGCGGCGGCGTTCTTGAACAGCACGCCCCGCCGGGCGCCCAGCCCGGCGCCGACCATGATCGCGGTCGGGGTGGCCAGGCCGAGCGCGTCCGGGCAGGTGATGACGACGACGGTGATCGCGAACAGCAATGCCGCCTGCACACCGCGGTCGGAGAACACCATCCAGGCGGCGAACGTGAGCAACCCGCCGGCCAGCGCGACCAGCACCAGCCAGAACGCCGCCCGGTCGGCCAGCCGCTGCCCGGGCGCCTTCGAGTTCTGCGCCTGCTGCACCAGCGCCACGATCTGCGCCAGCGCGGTGTCCGCGCCGACCTTCGTCGCCCGCACCCGCAACGTGCCGTTGCGGTTGATGGTCGCGCCGATCACCGCCGCGCCCGGCTGCTTGGGTACCGGCAGGCTCTCCCCGGTGACCATCGACTCGTCCACATCGGACTCGCCCTCGATCACCTGCCCGTCGACCGGGACCTTCGCGCCCGGCCGGACCAGCAACAGGTCACCGACGGCGACCTCGGCGGTCGGCACCTCCACCGGCTGCCCGTCGCGCAGCACCACCGCCCGGGGCGGGGCGAGGTCCAGCAGGGTGCGGATGGCGTCGTTGGCCCCGCCCCGGGCGCGCATCTCGAACCAGTGCCCCAGCAGCACGAACGCGGCCAGCACGGTGGCGGCCTCGTAGAACACCTCGCCGCCGCCGGTCAGCGTCACCCCCAGCGAGTACAGCCAGCCGGCCCCGATCGCGACCGCGACCAGCACCATCATGTCCAGCGTGCGGGCCCGCAGTGCCTGCCACGCGCCGGTGAAGAAGATCGCCGCGGAGTAGCCGACCACCGGCAGGCTCAGCAGCAACTGCCACACGTCGTCGCGCAGCCCGAACGGCGCCGCCGTGCCGAACCCCAGCACGTCCCGGCCGATCGGCGACCACAGCAGCACCGGAACACTGACCACCGCCGCGACCAGGAACCGGTTGCGCATATCCGCGGCCATCCCGGCCATGTCATGCCCGTGCCCGCCAGTCGGCTCCTGCCCGCCCGCCGGCTCCTGCCCGCCCGATTCGTGCCGGGCCGTCGGCTGGTGCCTGCCCGCCGGCTGGTGCCCGTCCGCCGGCTCGTGCCGGGCTGCCGGCTCGTGCCGGGCTTCCGGCTGGTGCCGGGCTTCCGGCTGGTGCCCGCCCGCCGGCTCCTGCCCGGCCGCCGGCTCGTGCCGGGCCGCCGGTTCGTGCCCGCCCGTCGGCTGGTGGCCGCCCGACTGCCGCGGGTCCGACGCCTCGATCTGCCTGTGGTCGGCGGCCGGCTCGGCCGCCGGGTCGCACACGTGCGCCGGCACCGACTGGCCCGCGCAGTGCAGGCCGCAGTCGGTCACGAACTCGCGCAGCCGCGCCACCGAGGTCAGCGCGGGGTCGTAGGCCACCGTGGCGGTCTGCGCCACGGCGTTCGCCGTGACCTGCACCACGCCGGGCTGCCCGGCCAGCCGGGCCTCCACCGTCCGCTGCTGGGAGGCCCGCAGCATCCCGGTCACATCCAGCACCACGGTCGCCCTGCGGTCGCCGGACTGCCGGCGAGTCACCTGTGCTGACTTCGACATCAACTGCCTCCAGATACCCCCAGCAGGTATGGCCAGTCATACGCCCCCAGGGTATCCGTGGTCAAGCGACCGCGGCCATCGATCGAGGGTGGGGCCGGTCGACGGTCGGGGTCGCGGGGTCGCGCCGCCGGTGCCGCGGGTGATCAGGACGGCCGGCCGGTCGGGCGTCCGACCCCGGGGCGGGCGGACGGACGGGCCGACGGTGGCGGCTGACCGCTCTGGTTGCCGGCTCGCGCAAGACGACACCTCGGGCCGGATGACAAGCCTTGACGACGTTCCAGGTCAACGCTGACAATTGTGATGTTAGCGTTAACACAGCGTTCATCGCCGGGACACGAGCGGGGTGACGGCGTCGGCTCCGCCACGTCCTGGCGGGTGCCCCGAGGGCCGGCGGCGACCGGCACGACTCCGACACGAGGACGTGGGCGGGTGCCTGCACAAGGACACGAGTTTGCGGAGTTCAGCCGTCGCGGTTTCCTGAAGGCGACCGGTGCGGTGACGGCCGGTTCGCTGATCTTCAGCTGGGCCGGCCCGCCGGGGGCGGCCGCGGCGGAGCCCGCCGGGGTCGGGCCGGCCGGGGTCGGGCCGGCCGAGGTGGCGCCGGCCGCTGACGTCGGCTTCACCTCCACCGGCAACCCGGTCATCACCAGCATCTACACCGCCGACCCGGACGCCTTCGTCCACAACGGTCGGCTCTACCTCGACACCGACCGGGACGAGGCCGCGCTCGGGGCCAACGACTTCGCCATGCGCGAGTGGCACCTGTACTCCACCGCGGACCTCGTGCAGTGGACCGACCACGGCACCCGCATGACGCTGGCCGATATCGGCTGGGCCAACCGGAACGCGTGGGCCCCGCAGATGGTGCAGCGGGACGGCAAGTTCTTCTGGTACATCCCGGTGCAGAAGGCCGCGACGAACTCGATGTCGATCGGCGTCGCGGTGGGGGACAGCCCGCTGGGGCCGTTCACCGACGCCATCGGCGGCCCGCTGATCGACAACACCACCGCCAACCACAGCTCCTTCGACATCGACCCGACGGTGCTCATCGACGACGACGGGCAGGCGTACCTCTACTGGGGTTCGTTCTCCTCGCCGCGGGCGGCCAAGCTCAAGCGGAACATGATCGAGCTCGACGACCTCAGCGGCCCGGTGGGCGGCGCGACCGGCCCCCGGGTCGCCGGTCGCCTCGGCACCGCGGTACGGCTCAACGGCAGCGCCGACCACGTCGCCCTGCCGGCCGGGATCGTCGGCGGCCTGGCCGACTTCACCATCTCGGTGTGGGTCAACCCGGCGGCGACCCCGACCTGGTCGCGGGTCTTCGACTTCGGCGCCGACACCCGCAGGTACGCGTTCCTGACCGTCAACGCCGGTGCCGGCCCCCGCTTCGCGATAACGACAGCCGGTAACGGCGCCGAGCAGCAGCTCAACCGGAGCGGGCAGCTACCCGCCAACCAGTGGTCCCACCTGGCGGTCACGCTGGCCGGCAACACCGGGACGCTCTACCTCAACGGCGCGCCGGTCGCCACGAACACCGCGATGACCCTGCGCCTGTCGGGCCTGGGGAACACCACGAACAACTGGATCGGGCGCTCGCAGTTCGCCGACCCGTTCCTGGCCGCCGCCGTCGACGACGTCCACATCTACAACCGGGCGCTGACCGGAGCCGAGGTGGCGGCGCTGTCCGGCGGGCAGCCGGGCGCGGGCAACGTCGCGGCGTACCGCTTCGACGAAGCCGCCGGCACGGCCGCGCTGGACTCGTCCGGCAACGGCCGTACCGCGACGGTCGTCTCGCCCACGGTCAAGGTCGTCACGCCGCAGGGCCTCACCGGCTACTGGGAGGCCCCGTACCTGTTCAAGCGCAACGGCACCTACTACCTCGCGTACGCCCGCGGCAACCCACGGACCGGCGGCAACCCGGCGAGCATCGACTACGCCACCGCCAGCAACCCGCTCGGCCCCTGGACCTACCGCGGCCGGATCCTCGACACCGTCACCAACACCACGACGAACCATTCGGCGATTCTCGAGTTCAACGGGCAGTGGTACATCGTCTACCACAACGGCATGCTGCCCGGCGGCGGCGAGTTCCGCCGGTCGGTCTGCATCGACCCGGTGACCTTCAACGCCGACGGCACGATCCGGCCGGTCGTCCAGACGCTGAGCGACAACGCGCGGCGACCCGTTGCCTGGTACGAATTCAACGAGTCCAGCGGCAGCACGGCCACCGACTCGACCGGCAACGGCTGGGCGGGGAACCTGGCGAACGGCGCGAGCCGCGCGGCCGGCCTGTCCGGCACCGCGGTCCGGCTGGCCGGCGGCACCCAGCACGTCGGGTTGCCGACCGGAATCCTGTGGAACATGTACGACTTCACCATCGCCGGCTGGGTGCGGCTGACCGCGACCGGCGGCCACCTCTTCGACTTCGGCACCGGCACCGCGGTGAACATGTACCTCGCCCCGCGCGGCAGTTCCGGCGTGGTCCGGTTCGCGATCACCACCAACGGCGCCGGCGGGGAGCAGCGGATCGACGGCACCGCGCCGGTGCCGACCGGCGTGTGGACCCACCTGGCGGTGACCAAGTCCGCGCTGGTCGGCACGCTGTACGTGAATGCCGTGCAGGTCGGCCAGAACGCCAACCTGGGCAACTACCCGGCCCGGCTCGGCAACACGCCGAACAACTGGATCGGCCGCTCCCAGAACGCGGCCGACCCCTACCTGACCGGCCTGGTCGACGACTTCCGCGTCTACCAGCGTGGGCTGCTGCCGGCCGAACTCCGCGCGCTGGTGGTGGACGGCCAATTCGTCAGCCTGGCCGACTACCTCGCGAACACCCCGATCGGCGGCGCCGCGAGGAACACCCTGACGGCCGCGCTGACCCCGGTGCGCGCGCTGGTCCGGGCCGGCCGGAATGCCGACGCGGTCGCCGCGCTCGGCGGGTTCACCGGCCAGGTCGAGCAGTTGCGGGGCGGCCAGCTGACCGACGAGCAGGCCACCCAGATCGGGCAGGCGGCCCAGCTGATCAGGTCCAACATCGCCGCCGACATGTCCTGACCCGGGCGGTCCGGGTGCCGGGCTGGGTCCGCCGATGGGCGGCGAAGCGGCCGGGTCGGGAACATCACGATTGCCTGTCGATTCGATCGCGGTTCGGGTGCTGCTCCGGCGGACCGGCCACCGCGGCCCGGTCCGGGACGTAGCTTCCGGAACGTGGAGTTCCTCCTGCTGGGCCCGCTGCAGGTGTGGCAGCACCGGCAGCGCGTCGTGCTGGGTGGGCCGCAGCCGGCGAAGGCGCTGGCCGCGCTGCTGCTGGCGGACGGCCGGGTGGTCGCGCTCGCCGCGCTGGTGGATGCGCTCTGGGACGGCGAACCGCCGCCGACCGCCACCCACCAGGTGCACAAGCTGATCGCCGGCCTGCGCCGGAAGCTGCCCGGGCTGATCGTGACCGACCCGCCGGGCTACCGGATCCGGCTGGAGCAGGCGACCGTCGACCTGGCCCGGTTCGCCGAGCTGGTCGCCACCCCGACCGTCCCCAACCTGACCGCCGCGCTGGACCTCTGGCGCGGACCGGCACTGTCCGGAATCGACAGTCGGGCGCTGCGGGCGGCCGCGGCGGGGCTGGACGAGCGCCGGCTCGCCGCGGTCGAGACGCTGACCGACCTGCGGCTGGCCGCCGGCGAGGCGGTCGCGGTCGCGGCCGAACTGCCGGCGGTGATCGCCTCGCACCCGCTGCGGGAGACCCTGCGCCGGCAGCTGATGACCGCGCTCTACCAGTCCGGCCGGCAGGCGGAGGCGCTGTCCGCCTACGCCGACACCCGCGCGCTGCTCGCCGAGGAACTGGGGCTGGACCCCGGCCCGGAACTGGCCCGGCTGCAGGAACGGATGCTGCGGGCCGACCCGGCGCTGCATCCGGCCGGGTCGAAGGCGCTGTGCACGCTGCCGTACGACCTGCCCGACTTCGCCGGCCGGGCCGCGGACCTGCGCCGGCTGGTCGCCGCCGGCCCGGCCGTGGTGATCAGCGCGATCGACGGGATGGCCGGCATCGGCAAGACCGCGCTGGCCGTGCACGCGGCATACCGGCTTGCCGAGCGGTACCCGGACGGGCAGCTGTTCTGCGACCTGCACGCGCACACGCCGGGGGCGCCGCCGGTCGAGCCGGCGGTCGCGCTGGACCGGCTGCTGCGGATGGTCGGCGTGCCGGCGGAGACGATCCCGGACGGGCTGGACGAGCGGTCCGCCCGGTGGCGGGCCGAGCTGGCCGGGCGGCGGATGCTGGTGGTGCTGGACAATGCCGCCGCGGCGGCGCAGGTGCGTCCGCTGCTGCCGGGGTCGCCCGGCTGCCTGGTGCTGATCACCAGCCGGCGCCGGCTGGGTGTCCTGGACGGCGCCGCCGTGCTGTCCCTCGACGTGCTGCCGGCCGCGGACGGGCTGGCCCTGTTCGCCGCGGTCGCCGGCGCCGAGCGGGCGGCGGCCGAACCGGTCGCCGCGGCCGACGTGGTCCGGCTCTGCGGACACCTGCCACTGGCGATCCGGATCGCCGCCACCCGGCTCGCCCATCGTCCGATGTGGACGGTCGCGTCGCTGGCCCGGCGGTTGCGCACCCGTACCGACCGGCTCGCCGAGCTGACCGTGGCGGACCGGGGCGTCGGGCCGGCGTTCGCCCTCTCCTACGCCCACCTGACCCCGGCCCAGCAGCGGATGTTCCGGCTGCTCGGCCGGCATCCGGGTGCGGACTTCGACGCCTGGTCCGCGGCCGCGCTGGCCGGGACCACTGTGGACGGTGCGGAGTCGCTGCTGGAGGCGCTGGTCGACGCGCACCTGCTCCGGCCGGCCGGGCCCGGCCGCTACACCTTCCACGACCTGCTGCGCGAGTACGCCGGCGAGCTGGCGGCCGCCGGGCCGGACTGCCGGGACCGGCTGCACGACTACTACCTGGCCGCGGCGGCCGCCGCCACCGACCTGATCAGCCCGGGGGCCCGGCGGTTCCAGCCGACCCTGGCGCACCCGCCGGCGCGGCTGCCGCCGCTGTCCGATGTGGACTCGGCGCTGTCCTGGCTGGCTGCCGAGCACACCACCCTGGTGGCGCTGACCGTGGCCACCGGGGACTGGCAGCTGGCCTGCGTGCTGCGCCCGTTCTTCGAGCACCGCGGGCACTTCGCGGACTGGCGCAACACGCACGAACGGGCGCTGCGCAGCACCGGCCGCAGTCCACTCGGGACGACGCTGCTCCAGTTCAGCCTCGCCGCGCTGGCGATGTGGACCGGCCAGCTGGTCGACGGGATGGCGCACCTGCGGCAGGCGCTGGCCGGCAACGCCGGTGACCGGCAGCTGGCGGCGTCCGCGCTGACCAGCCTGGGGATGCTGGCGCACCTGCTGCACCGGGACGCCGAGGCGGCCGGGTACCTGCGCCGGGCGCTGGCGATCGAGCACGACAACGCCCGGGTCACCGCGCTCGGCTGGAACAACCTGGCATTGACCGAGGGCCGGCTCGGCCAGCCGGACGCGGCCCTGGCGCACCACCGCCGGGCACTGGAACTGGCCCGCCGGGACGGCAGCGCGGCGGCGGTGCGGGCGATCCTGCTCGGCCTGGGCGAGACGTCGCTGCGGCTGGGCCGGCCAGCGGTGGAGCCGTTCCAGCGGGCCCTGGCGCTGGCCCGGGCCGGCCGGTTCCGGATGCAGGAGGCGCTGGCCCTGGACGGGCTCGCGCACGCGACCGGCCGCGCCAGCTACTGGCAGGCGGCGCTGGACATCTTCACCGAGCTCGGGGTCGCCCAGGCCGACCTGGTCCGCCAGCACCTGGCCGACCCGGGCACCGGCTGGTGTGACCTGTGCCGGGCGGCGTCGCCGGTCGACGCCGCCCAGCCCGGGTTGGCCACCGCCTGAGGTGGTCAGACCTCAGGTCGGTCAGTTGGGCAGCAGGTGCACGTTGTCGATCGCGACCGTCCACCTGCCGTGCTCGCGGACCAGCGTCTGGGTGAACGCGAAGTGCGCGTCGACGTTGTCGGCCGGCCGGATGTAGTGCGCGTCCGCCACCGCGATGCCCGAGCTGCAGCCGTACACCGTCTCGGACTGGATCGTGTACGTCCACGTCCAGCCCGGCCGGGCGAAGGCGGCCCGCGCGCTGACCATGATCGCGTCCCGGCCGTAGGTTGCGGTGCCGTCCTGCCAGAAGATCATCCGCGGGTTGAGGATCGCCTCGTACCGGGCCGCGTCCTTGGCGTTGTATGCCTCGTTGTCCTCGCGGACGGCCGCGTGGAACTCCTGCTGGCAGTGCCGGAGCTGCCGGCTCTCGGTGCTGGCCGAGGCCACCGCGGGTGCGGCGACGCCGGTGCCTACGGCCAGGGCGAGCCCGGCCAGCGCGGCAACGTACCTCTTGCGCATGTTCTCTCCTCGGGTCGATGTCTGCTCGGCTCGACCCTGCCGGCCGCCGCTCCCCGATCTGTCCCCATCCGGTTCCCGGCCGCTCCCCGCCGGCCGGCGGGCTCGTCGGCGGCGCCGGCCGGTCAGCGCTCGGCGAGGATCCAGGACCACCGGTACCGGCCGGCGGCGAGGCGGTACCGCGGCAGCGTGTCCGGGCCGCAGGACGCCGTGCCGAGGCCGCGGTGCGCGGCGTCCAGGTGCACGACGCATTCCGGTCGCGGGGCGAGCTCGTCGTGGTGGGTGGCGGCGGCGAGGTCCGCGGCGGGGTAGCGGGTGACGCTGACCTGGCGCGGCTGGTCGAGGTGGACGGCGATCCCGGCGCCACCGTCGCCGGTCAGCGTGAACCAGCGCACGCCGTGCCGGCCGCCGCTCTCCTGCGGTCGCACGTACGGCGTGAACAGCGCGTCCACGCCGGCGCGGTAGCGGCCGACCGGGGCGCCCGCGCAGCGGTCGGGATACGTCTCCCACGGCCCCGGACCGAACCACTCGACCCGGTCGAGGCCGGCCACCGCAGTGAACACGGAGCCGACCCGGGCCACGTCGACCAGCCCGTCCGGCAGCAGCACCTCCTCGGCGACCAGGACGGCCACCCGTCCGTCCACAAGGGACAGCGGCTGGACCACCTGGCGGTGCGGCACGGCGCCGGCGGCGGTGCGGTACTCGGCCTGGACGGTGATCCGGTCGCCGTCCCGGTCGACGCCGAGCAGCGTCCGGGCCGGCTCGGGCAGCCCCTGCGCCCGCCACCGGGCCGCCAGGCCGCCGATCCGGTCGTTGTCGGTCGGCGCCCGCCACAGGCTGAGCACCGGCGGCTCGGCCAGCATCGGGTGCCGGAGCAGCCCGGCGGCGTCGACCTCGATCGCGGTGGCGCGACCGGCCCGCGGACCGGTCGCGCCAGCCGCGCCGCCGGCGGCGCGGGCCGGCA
The DNA here is from genome assembly GCA_963714145.1 of uncultured Actinomycetota bacterium. GTDB lineage: Bacteria > Actinomycetota > Actinomycetes > Mycobacteriales > CADCTP01 > JBBWZH01. The sequence continues at coordinate 9,891,299 of OY970235.1, forward strand.
GGTCGCGGGTGTCCGGGCGGAGTTGCACCTGCGGGCTGCCCACGGTGCTGCCGCGCGGCGCCCAGCGCTCGTCGGCCGCGGTGGACAGCCGCAGGGTGAGCCAGACCGGGGCGCCCGGCGGCACGGCGGCCAGCAGGTCGGTCGGCACCGGCACGGTGGTCTGCCCGCCGGGCGGCAGTTCCGGCAGCCGCGCCGGCGCGGTGCGTTCCGTCCCGGTGCCGTCGTCGACCAGCACCGCCCACTCGCCGGCCAGCCAGCCGAGGTCCCGGAAGTGCTGCCGGTTGTGCAGCCGGACCCGGCCGGGTCCGGCAGCACCGGCCGGGTCGGCAGCACCGGCCGGGCCGGCTGGGTCGAGCCACATCCGCACCGGTGCGGCGATCTCCCGGTGGGTGTACATGGCCGGCTTCGGCGTGCGGTCCGGAAACACCATCCCGTCGATGCAGAACGGGCCGTCGTTGGGACGGTCGCCGAAGTCGCCGCCGTAGGCCCAGCGGTAGCCCGGCGCGGTGGCGCCGGCCGAGTAACTCCCGGCCGGCCCGGCCGGCTGTCCACTGTCGACCCGCTGCAGCAGGCCGTGGTCCCAGAACTCCCAGATGAAGCCGCCCTGCAGGCCCGGGGTCGACTCGATCGCGTCCCAGTAGTCGGCCAGCGTGCCGTTGCTGTTGCCCATCGCGTGCGAGTACTCGCAGAGGATCAGCGGCTTGGTCTGCCGCCCGGAGCGGGCGTAGCCGAGGATGTCCTCGATCGAGGCGTACATCGGGCAGAGGATGTCGCTGGTGGTCCGGCCGGCATACCAGTCGTCCCGGTCGGCCGCCTCGTACTGGACCGGCCGGGTCGGGTCGTAGCCGCGCAGCCAGCCGGCGGCAGCTTCGTGGTTGGCGCCGTAGTCACTCTCGTTGCCCAGCGACCAGATGATGACGCTCGGATGGTTCTTGTCCCGGCGGGCCAGCCGGGACACCCGGTCGAGGAACGCCGCGAGGTAGGCCGGGTGGTCGGCCAGTTCGTGCGCGTAGGCGTGGCTCTCGATGTTCGCCTCGTCCACTATGTACAGACCGAGTTCGTCGGCCAGGTCGAGCAGTGCCGGGTCGTTCGGGTAGTGCGACGTGCGCACCGCGTCGAAGCCGAACCGCTTGATCGTGACCAGGTCGGCGCGCATGTCGGCGACCGAGACCACCCGGCCGGTGCGCGGGTGGAAGTCGTGCCGGTTGATGCCGTGCAGGTAGACCCGGACGCCGTTGACGAGCAGGTCGGGCCCGGCGACCTCGACCTGGCGGAACCCGATCCGGTACCGCGCCTGGTCCACCACCCCGCCGGCCGGATCGTGCAGCCGGACGGCGAGGTCGTGGCAGTGCGGGGTCTCCGCCGACCACGGCCGCACGCCCGGCACCGCCGCGGCCAACCGGACCCGGCCGTGCCAGCCGGACACCCGCTCGGCCGCGGCGGCGGCAGCCTCGAACCCGGCATCGACCGGTACGTCGAGGTCGCCGGCCAGCTCGGCGGAGACCCGCCAACCGGCCGGCAGGTCACCGTCCACATGCGAGACGTAGGCGTCCACCCGCAACTCGCCGGTGGCCGTCCCGTCCACGGCGAGGTAGCCCGGGCCGTCCGCGCGGCGGGCCAGCCCGGCCACGACGTGCACGTCGGACAGGTACAGCCGGCCGGTGCTGTAGAGGAACACCGGCCGGGTGATGCCGGCGTGCCACCACTGGTCCTGGTCCTCCAGGAACGTCGCGTCCGACCACTTGACCACGGTCAGCCGGATACTGCAGCGCTCGCCCGGCCGGACCGCCGCGGTCACGTCGAACTCGCTGGCCAGGTGCGAGTCCTTGCCGACGCCGAGGTCCACGCCGGCGACCCGCACCAGCACCACGCTCTCCGCCGCGCCGACGTGCAGGATGACGCGGCGGCCGGCCCAGTCGGCCGGCACGTCCACGTCCCGCTCGTAGACACCGGTCGGGTTGGCGGCCGGCGGGTGCGGCGGGCGGTCCGGCCAGGGCATCCGTACGTTTGTGTACTGTGGACGGTCGCCGGCCGCCGACATGGTCCAGCAGCCGGGCACATCCGCCGCGCCCCAGTCGTCGGTCAGCGGCGCGTCCGGCCCGGGCAGCAACTGGAAGCGCCAGCGCCCGTCCAGTGGCAGCGTGCTCCCGGTGCCGGCCCGGGGCACCGCGTGCATGGGCAGCCGGCGCCAGCTGGTGAGCTCCGGGGCGTCCCAGGGCCGCGGCGGCAGGCCCGGCGCCGGCGGGCGGGTCATCCGCGGCGCAGCCGCAACGTCAGGATCTGGAACGGGCGCAGCCGGATCGGGATCCCGCCGTCCGCGCCGACCGGAAGCGCGCCGGCCGGCTGCCCGGTAGCCGCCGCGACGTCCGGCCCGGCCGGCGACCCGGATGGTGGCCCCGGCGGTGGCTCGGCCGGCCGGCTGATCGGGGCCGGCCGCGGTTCGGCGCTGCCCGGCGGGCCGGGCAGCGGGCGCTCCAGCAGGTCGACCACCTCGGCGCCCGCCACTGGAAAGCCGGCGCGCAGCCGGGTGTCGGCCCGCCCACCGAGCGACTCGTAGAGCCGGATGACGACGTCGCCGGACCGGTCCTCGGCCAGCTTGACCGCCTCGATGACGACGGCCGGATCCGCGACGGCCACCAGCGGCGGCGGCACCGGCCCGGCGGCACCCGGCCCGACCCGCAGCGGCAGGTTCAGCGCGTAGCCGGCGGCGACCGCGTCGGCGATGGTCGCCCCGGGCAGCAGCGCGTAGGTCATCCGGTGCCGACCCTGGTCCGCCTCCGGGTCCGGGCAGCGCGGCGCCCGGAGCAGGCTGAGCCGCACGGTCGTGGTGGTGCCGCCGTCGGCCCGGGTGCCGCGGCTCGCGTCGTAGCCGTAAGTGGCGTCGTTGATCAGCCCGACGCCGTAGCCGGGCTCGCCTACGTGCACCCAGCGGTGGCAGCACAGCTCGAACCGGGCCGCCTCCCAGCTGGTGTTGGTGTGCGTGGGCCGGAACACGTGCCCGAACTGGATCTCGGCGGCGGTCCGGTCGGCGTGCACGTCGAGCGGGAACAGCGCCTTGAGCAGCTTCTCGGTCTCGTGCCAGTCGAACTCGGTCTCGATCTCCACCAGCCGGCTGCCGGCCCGCACCCGCACGGTCTGCACCACTGTGGACGCTCCGAAGGACCGCGCGATCCGGACGGCGCCGACCAGCGGTCCACTGTCGACGGTGGTCTGCCCGGTCAGCTCGGTGAGGTCGGTGTACTGCCGCCGGTAGTGCCGGTCGATGTCCCAGGCGTCCCACTCGTTGGGCAGGTCGGTGTGCAGCCGCAGCAGGTTGCCGGCGCCACCTGGCGGCAGCACGTCCCGGCCGGCGACCAGGTCGCGCACCGAGGTGAGCAGGCCGTCAGTCGTCCAACTCCACCCGGACCAGGCCGTTGTCCAGCACCCGGCCGCCACCGGTCACCGCCACCGTGACCGGGGCCGGCAGCGGCCCGGCCGGCTGGCCCAGCCGGCCGACCCCGGATGCCGGCACGGCGGCGAACACCGCGCTGCCGCCGTCCGCGAGCGGCTGCCCGTAAGCGCCGGCCCCGAACCCGGCCGGCAGGGTGAGCACCTCGGCCCGGTCGACCGGCCCGGCATTGAACAGCCACGGCCCGGCCGCGCCGGCACTGGCCGCCGGGCCGGCGGCCGGCGCGGCCGCCGCGGCCAGCGCGGCGGTTGCCGCGGCGATGACGGCTGTCAGTTCGGCGGCCAGCAGGGCGTAGCTCGCCTCCGCCTCGCGGTGCACCCAGGCGATCGAGCTGCCGGGCAGGATGTCGTGGAACTGGTTCAGCAGCACGGCCTTCCAGAGCCGGTCCAGCCGCTCGTAGGGGTAGTCGTATCCACTGTGGACGGCCGCGGTGGTGGCCCAGAGCTCGGCCTCGCGGAGCAGGTGCTCGCTGCGGCGGTTGCCGGCCTTGGTGCGGGCCTGGCTGGTGTAGGTGCCGCGGTGCAGTTCCAGGTACAGCTCACCGACCCAGACCGGCGCGTCCGGGTACTCGGCCGCGGCGGCCCGGAAGAACGCGTCCGGACCTTCGAGCTCGACCTTGGCCGAGCCCTCCAGGTCTGCGCAGCCGGCGGGCCCGCTCGAGCATCTCCCGGGTCGGCCCGCCGCCGCCGTCGCCGTGGCCGAACGGCACCAGCGACCGGCGTGCCCCGGCCCTTCTCCGCGTAGTTGCGCACCGCGTGCGCCAGCTCGGCCCCGGCCAGCTCGGCGTTGTAGGTGTCCACCGGCGGGAAGTGGGTGAACACCTGGCTGCCGTCGATGCCCTCCCACCAGAACGTGTGGTGCGGGAACGCGTTGGTCTGGTTCCAGGACAGCTTCTGGGTCAGGAACCACTCCATCCCGGCCAGCCGGGCCAGCTGCGGGAAGGCGGCGGTGTAGCCGAACGAGTCGGGCAGCCACACGCCGGCGCAGTCCACGCCGAACTCCGTCGGCGAAGAACCGCTTGCCGATGCACGAGCTGGCGGGCCAGCGCCTCACCGCCGGGCAGGTTGCCGTCCGCCTCCACCCACATGCCGCCGACCGGGATCCACTGCCCGGCCTTGACCGCGTCCTGGATGCGCCGGTAGATCTCCGGGTAGCGGTCGGCGACCCAGGCGTACTGCTGCGCCTGCGAGCAGGCGAACACGAACTCCGGGTAGTCCGCGGCGAGCGCGGTGACGTTGGCGAAGGTGCGGGCGGTCTTGCGGACGGTCTCCCGCAGCGGCCACAGCCAGGCGCTGTCGATGTGCGCGTGCCCCACCGCGGACAGCGTGTGCGCGCTGGCATGCGCGGGCCGGGACAGCGCGCCGGCCAGCCGGGCGCGGGCGGCCGCGGCCGAGCCGGCGATGTCGGCGTGATCCAACGCGTCCAGCGCCGATTCCAGCGCGCGCAGCAGCTCGTGCCGCCGCGGGTCCGATGTGGACAGCTCGCGCATCAGCTCACCGGCCACCTCGAGATCCAGCAGCAGGTGCCAGACCGGCTCGGCCAGCACAGCCAGCTCGGCCCGGGCCATCCGGTACAGCGGGTCCGGCGGCGCGGTGGCCTTGTCGCCGAGCGGGGTGGGCCGGAAGCCGCCGGCCAGGATGTCCGGGTTGGCTGCGGCCTCCAGCAGCAGGTAGACCCGCTCGCCGCCGCGGGCCGGGTTCGCCACCGGGACGTACTGGTTGCGCGGCGCGATGCCCTTCACCGGCTGGCCGGTCGCGTCGTAGACCAGCGCCTCGGCCTGGTTGCCGGGCCAGTCGCCGACGAAGCCGAGGTCGAATACCGCCTCCACCCGGCGGCCGGCCCACGCGGCCGGGATCGTGCCGGTGCCCCGGAACCAGCTCGTCGACCAGGGCCGGCCCCAGCGCTCGCCGACCTGGAACGGCTGGTAGGTCGCGCCGAGCGCCGCGGCGACCGGCACCGGCTCGTCCGGCACCGGCCAGACGGCCAGCTCCAGCGGTTCGGTCGCGGCGTAGACGGCCGGCCGGATCAGCTGCTCGACGGCCCGGTCGAGGCGGCCCTCCACCAGCCGGCGGTCGTCGTGCATGGTGCCCCCTCGGGTTCCGGTGCTCGGGTGCCGGCGTCCGGCCGGGCAGGGCGGCCGGGGACGCTGACCCAGGCCGGTTTCAGCCCGGCCGGGGCCGGCTCAGGGCCGCAGGTAGGCCAGTTCGGGAATGCCGCGCTGGTAGCCGTCCAGCAGCCGGCGGGCCACGGTGACCGAGTCGACCAGCGGGTGGATGGCCAGCGCGCGCAGTGCCGCGCTGCGGGCGCCGGTGGTGGCGGCCTCGATCACGGCCCGCTCGACCGCCTTGACCGCGCACACCAGCCCGACCGCGTGGTCGGGCAGCGCGCCGACCGCGATCGGGCGCGCGCCGTTCGCGTCGACGTGGCAGGGCACCTCGACCACGGCGTCCCGGTCGAGCACGTCCAGGGTGCCCCGGTTGCGCACGTTGAGGATCAGCGTGGTCCGCTCGTCCAGCGCGATCGCCCGCATCAGCGCGAGCGCGACCTGCTCGTAGCCACCGGTGTCCAGATCGGACAGGGTGCGGCCGGCGGCACCCACCGCCTCCCGATCGTCTGCCATATAGGTGGTTTCGCGCTCCTGCCGGGTGGCATCCCAGACGACCAGCGGCGAGCCGGTCGAGGATTCGACCGGCTCGTAGAACCGGCGCTGCTGGGTGAGCAGGAACGCGCCGCGGGTCCGCCCGCCGCTGCGGGCGGCGCCGACCGCCTCCCGCGTCGAGTAGTAGTAGTGCAGGTACTCGTTCGGCACCGCGCCGAGCGCGCGCAGCCAGTCGGCGCCGAACAGGCGCCCTTCCTCGAACGAGGTGACCGCCGCGTCGTCGGCCAGCAGTCGCGGCAGCTCGTCCCGGCCGTCCACCAGCACCGCCCGCAGCCAGCCGAGGTGGTTCAGGCCGGCGTAGTCGAACCAGGCCCGGTCGGGGTCCACGCCGAGCGCGCCGGCCACCCGCCGGCCGAGCCCGCCCGGCGAGTCGCAGATGCCGATCACCCGGTCACCGAGGTGTGCCGACATCGCTTCGGTCACCATCCCGGCCGGGTTGGTGAAGTTGATGACCCAGGCGTCCGGGGCGAGCGCGGCCACCCGGCGGGCCAGCCGGACGGCGACCGGCACGGTCCGCAGGCCGTACGAGACGCCGCCGGCGCCCACCGTCTCCTGCCCCAGCACGCCCTCGTCCAGCGCCACCCGCTCGTCCACGACCCGCCCGGGGAGCCCGCCGACCCGGATCGCGGAGAAGACGAAGTCGGCGCCGGTGAGCGCCTCGTCGAGGTCCAGGCTGGCGGTGACCGCCGGCGCGCCGGGCACGCCGGCGGCCTGTTCCTTGAGCACCGCGCCGATCGTGTCCAGCCGGGACGCGTCGAGGTCGTGCAGCGTCACCTGGCTGATCCGGCTGTCGGCGCCGTCCGCCAGCAGCGCCCGGTAGATCAGCGGGACCCGGAACCCGCCGCCGCCGAGGATGGTCAGCTTCATACCTCGATCACCTCCACGCCCACCTCGCGCAGTGCCGCCCCCGCCTTGCCGTCCACCGGTGCGTTGGTGACCACCAGGTCCAACTCGTCCGGCCCGCACACCCGGGCGATCCCGGTGCCCGGAAACTTCCCGATATCGGCAACCAGTACGACCTGGTCGCTGGCCGCGATCATGGCCCGTTTCACCGGCACCTGGACGACGGTGGTGTCCATCACCTGACCGTCCGGGCGCACCCCGCTGGTGCTCAGGATCAGCCGGTCGGCCCGCACCTGCCGGAGGTTGTCCTCGGTGAGGTAACCGATCAGCGAGCGGTAGTCCCGGCGGACCAGCCCGCCGAGCAGCATGAGCTGGATGTTGCGCTCGTCCTGCAGTTCCTCGTAGACGGCCAGGTTGGTGGTGATCACGGTCAGCGAGCGGCCGCGCAGGTGCCGGGCCACCCGGTGCGCGGTGGTGCCGACGTCGATCAGCAGCGACTCGCCGTCCCGCACCAGTTCGGCACACCGGGCCGCGACCGCGTCCTTCTCCGCCACCCGGACGGCCGCGACATCGGCGAACGGATCGTCCTCGCCGAACACCGGTGCGGCACCGCCGTAGACCCGCTTCAGCAGGCCCTCCTGCTCCATCTGCACCAGGTCGCGGCGGATCGTGGCCTGGCTGACATCCAGTTGCGCGGAGAGGGCCGTGACGGTGGCCGGCCCGGCCGAGCGGAGGGTTCTCAAGATCACCTCATGGCGTCGCTCCGGCAGCATGCCAGAGACCATACATTCCAAAGTCAGTCATCTCCATGCTCGACTCTGATTGACTCTTGTCAGAGTCGAGCATGGAGGTGCAAGATTCCGCGCATGTCAGCGATGGGGGAGCGGACCACGACCGAGCCGGCCGGCGTCGACGTGCTGCTGTCCGGGCTGCTGTTCGCCGACCTCGCGTTCGCCGGGCTGGACGCACCGCCGGCGCCCGGCACCGAGGTGTGGACCAAGCAGTTCTCCGTGGCCCCGGGCGGTATCGCCAACTTCGCGGTCACCCTGGCCCGCTTCGGCCTGCGCGCGTCGCTTGCCGCGGCCTTCGGCGCCGACACCTTCGGCTCGTACTGCTGGCACGTACTGTCCGAAGTGGAGGGTGTGGACCTGGCCCGGTCCCGCCGCATCGCCGGCTGGCCCACACCGGTCACGGTATCCCTTGCCTACGGTGGAGATCGAGCCCTGATCACGCACGGGCAGCCGCCGCCGGTCAGCGGCGACGACCTGATCGGCGACCAGCCGCCCGGCCGGGCCGCGATCGTCCACATCGGACCCGAGCCGGCCGGCTGGGTGCGCCGCGCGCACGCGGCCGGCGCGCTGGTCTTCGCCGATGTCGGCTGGGATCCGGCGCGGCGCTGGGCCGGCGCGGTGCTGGACCGGCTCGCCTACTGCCACGCGTTCACCCCCAACGCGGCCGAGGCGATGGCCTACACCCGCACCGACACCCCGCGGGCGGCGCTGGCCAGGCTGGCCGAACTGGTGCCGCTCGCGGTCGTCACCTGCGGTGCGGCCGGTGCGCTCGCGGTGGACGGGACGACCGGCGAGCACGCGGCGGTGCCCGGGCTGGTGGTGGACGCGGTGGACCCCACCGGGGCCGGTGACATCTTCGCGGCCAGCCTGGTGGTGGCCACCCTCGGCGGCTGGCCGCTGGCCGAACGGCTGCGCTTCGCCAACCTCGCGGCGGCGCTGTCGGTGCGGCAACCCGGCGGCGCCGCCGCCACACCGGGCTGGGCCGGCGTCGCCGCCTGGTGGTGGGCCACCCGCCGCGCCGCCGCGCCGGAACTGCTGCGCGACTACGCCTTCCTCGACCGGGTCATCCCGGCCGAGCACGGCGACGCGGCCCCGGGCAGCCCGCGGCCCGGCCGGACCGAGCACCCGTAGCCCGCGCGAAACCGCGGACCAGAGGAGGACCAGGTGGAGCTGTCCCGTAGGCGTTTCATCCAGGCGAGCGCGCTCGCCGTGACCGGTGCGGCCGCGGCGGCCGCGTGCGGCAAGAGCTCCTCCGGTACGTCCGCCGCCAAGAGCTCGACCCTGACCCTGTGGTACTGGGGCGGCGGGCTGAGCGACAAGGTCGTGGCGGACACCGTCAAACACTTCACCGCGGTGACCCTCAAACCTTCGGTGATCGGCGGCGACTTCAAGCAGAAGCTGCTCACCACGATGACCGGCGGCAAGTTCGTGCCGGACATCACCGGTATCAAGGGTGAGGACATCGCCGGGTTCCTGCCGCGGGCGGACCGGTTCATCGACCTCAACACGCTCGGCGCGGACAAGCTCGCGGCCAGCTACCTGCCGTGGAAGTGGAAGCAGGGCAGCACCACCGACGGGAAGCTGATCGGGTTCCCGATCGACATCGGGCCGACCGCGATGTTCTACCGGGAAGACCTCTTCGCCCAGGCCGGGCTGCCGACCGACCCCGCGGCGGTGGGCTCCGCAGTGTCCACATGGGACGACTACTTCGCGCTGGGCGGCCGGCTGAAGCAGGCGCTGCCGAAGACGTTCCTGCTCAACAACTCCGGATCCGTGTTCAGCATGGTGGTCGGCCAGGGCACCACGCGGTTCATCGACCAGTCGAACCACTTCATCGGCGACCAGGACCACATCCGCCGGGCCTGGGATCTGGCGCTGCGGCCGCAGCAGCTGGGCATCAACGCGAAGATCAACGACAACAGCTGGAACGCCGCGGTCGGCAACGGCACCCTGGGCACCGAGATCGGCGCCGCCTGGCACGCGCTGGACATCTCCTCGGCGGCCCCGAAGACGAAGGGCAAGTGGCGGGTGGCCGCCGGTCCGGGCGGGCCGGCGAACATCGGCGGGTCGTTCCTGGCGATCCCGAAGACCAGCGGCAACCCGCAGGAGGCGTTCGAGATCATCAGCTGGCTGCTCAGCCCGGAGAACCAGGCCCGCGGCTTCACCGACGCGGCGCTGTTCCCGTCCTCGCCGGCCAGCTACAAGCTGCCCGCGCTGACCGCGCCGGACCCGTTCTTCGGCGGCCAGGCGACCATCGACATCTTCGGCCCGGCCGCGCAGCAGATCCCGGTCGCCTACGAGGCACCGGCGGACGCGGCGGTGGCCGCGCCCTACTACAGCGAGCTGACCAGCATCGAGGCGAAGGGCAAGGACCCCGACTGCGGCCTGGTCGGACGCGGTCTCGCAGGCCAAGAGCATCGCCCAGAAGCAGGGGGTCTCGGTCTGATGGCCGCGCAGAGCACCGCCGCGCCGCGCAGTCGGCCCGGCAGTGCTCGCCGGCCGGCGGCCAGCCACCGGACCCGCGGTCCCCGGCGGGTCTGGTCCTTCCTGCCGCAGTACCTGGCGATCTCGCCGTTCTTCCTGGTGTTCCTGGGTTTCGCGCTGGTCCCGGTGCTGTTCACGCTCTACCTGTCGTTCCAGCGCTGGGACGGCATCGGCGACATGCAGCTACGTCGGCCTGGAGCAGTACCGCTTCCTGATCTCCGACCGCACGTTCTGGCTGGCGCTGTCCAACACGCTGATCATCTGGGTGCTGGCGACCATCCCGATGCTGTTCATCGCGCTGGTGATCGCCGCGATGCTGAACTCCACCCGGCGGCTGACCGCGTTCTACCGGATCGCCTACTTCGTGCCGAACGTCACCTCACTGGTCGCGATCGCGATCTTCTTCTTCGCGGTGTTCAGCTCGCAGTTCGGCCTGGTGAACGCGGCCCTGCACGCGATCGGGCTGCCCGCGGTGCCGTGGATGAGCAACCCGTGGACCATCAAGGTGGTCATCGCGCTGCTGATGACCTGGCAGTGGGTCGGCTACAACGCCATCATCTACCTGGCCGGGCTGCAGGCGATCCCGACCGAGCTGTACGAAGCGGCCCGGGTGGACGGTGCCGGGCCGGTGCAGAGCTTCTTCCGCATCACGATCCCGCTGCTGCGGCCGATCATCCTGTTCACCGTCGTGGTGTCGACGGTGACCGGGCTGCAGAGCTTCACCGAACCGCAGGTCATGTTCGGCAGCAACGCGTCCACCAACCCGAACTCCGGCGGACCGGGCCAGGCCGGGCTGACCGTGATGCTGTACTTCTACCACCAGGCGTTCGACAACAACGACTTCGGTTACGGCGCGGCGATCTCGTGGGCGCTGTTCCTGGTGATCATGCTCATCGTGGCGGTCAACTGGCGCATCGTGGCGCGCACCGACCGGTAGCCGGCCGCGCCGGCCCGACAAGCGACAAGCGACAGTCCACATCGGACGGAGGTGGAACGCTGTGCGGAGGCGGTTGCGGTCGCGGGGGCTGGCCCTGCACGCCCTGCTGGCCCTCGGCGTCGTGCTGTGCATGTTCCCGTTCTACTGGACCATCGTGATGGCGACGAACACGACCGAGGACATCTACCGGTACCCGCCGAAGCTGACATTCGGGTCGCAGCTACTCGTCAACGTGCACAAGGTGCTGCAGAACATCGACCTGTTCCGGGCGATGCTCAACTCACTGCTGGTCGCCTGTACCGCCACCTTCCTGGTACTGCTGGTCGACTCGCTCGCCGCGTTCGGCTTCGCCAAGTACCGCTTCCCCGGCCGGAACCTGCTGTTCGGCCTGCTGATCGGGATGTACCTGCTGCCCACCCAGATGGCGCTGATCCCGCAGTTCGTGCTGATGGTGAAGCTGGGCTGGGTCGGCTCGCTCAAGCCGCTGGTGCTGCCGTCGCTGGCCAACGCGTTCGGCATCTTCTGGATGCGGCAGTACATCGTCGGCGCGGTGCCGGACGAGCTGATCGAGGCCGCCCGGCTGGACGGCTGCGGTTTCCTCCGGCAGTACTGGCATGTCGGGTTGCCGGCGATCCGGCCCGGGCTGGCCTTCCTCGGCATCTACACCTACGTCAGCGTGTGGAACGACTATGTCTGGCCACTGGTGGTGCTGGTGAACCCGGACCGGCTCACCCTGCAGGTCGCGCTCTCCCAGCTGAACACGACCCACAACACCGACTACAGCATGGTGATGGCCGGGGCGATGATCGCGGTGCTGCCGCTGGTGCTGGTCTTCCTGCTGTTCGCCCGCAACTTCATCGCCGACGCAACCAAGGGAGCCGTCCGTGGCTGAGCCAGCCGGGCTGGACCTCTTCCGGCAGCGCCGCTTCGGCTTGTTCGTCCACTTCGGACTCTACTCGCTGGGTGCCCGGAACGAGTGGATGCGGCACCGGGAGCGCACGCCGGACGAGCGGTACCAGCGGTACTTCGACCACTTCTGCCCGGACCGCTTCGACCCGGCCGACTGGGTCGCGCAGGCCGCGGCCGCCGGAATGCGCTACGCGGTGGTGACGACCAAGCACCACGACGGCTTCTGCCTGTGGGACACGGCGCTGACCGACTTCCAGGTCACGAACACGCCGTGGGGCCGGGACCTCATCGGGCCGCTGGTCGGGGCGCTGCGGGAGCGGGACCTCGGCGTCGGCCTCTACCACTCGCTGCTCGACTGGCACCACCCGCAGTTCCCGCTGGACGGCCTGCACCCGCTGCGGGACGACCCGGCGGCCCGTGCCGCCGGCGACTCCCGCGACATCGCCGGGTACCGCCGGTACCTGCACGGCCAGGTCCGCGAGCTGCTGACCCGCTACGGCCAGATCGACCAGCTGTGGTTCGACTTCTCCTACCCCGACCACGTGCACGAGGGCCAGCGGGTGTGGGGCGGCAAGGGCGCGGCCGAGTGGGGTGCCGCCGAGCTGCTGGCGCTGGCGCGCGAGCTGCAACCGGGCATCCTGGTCAACGACCGGCTCGGGCTCCCCGGCGACTTCGTGACACCGGAGCAGTACCAGCCGGCCGCGCCGCTGCGCCGGGACGGCCGGCCGGTGCCGTGGGAGGCCTGCCAGACGCTGAACGGCAGCTGGGGCTACGACCGTGACAACCACGACTACAAGTCCGCCGACCTGCTGCTGCGGATGCTCGTCGACACCGTGTCCAAGGACGGCAACCTGCTGCTCAATGTCGGGCCGACCGCCCGGGGTGAGTTCGACCCGGTGGCCGCCGGCATCCTCGCGGAGATCGGCCGGTGGATGCGGCGGCACGACCGGTCGATCTACGGCGCCGGCCCGAGCAGCTTCGTCCCGCCGCCGGACGCCCGCTACACCCAGCGCGGCAACCGGCTCTACCTGCACCTGTTCGCCTGGCCGTTCGACGCGGTGCACCTGCCGATGCTGGCCGACCGGGTGGTCTACGCGCAGTTCCTGCATGACGCGTCCGAGGTGCGGTGGGTCCGGGCCGACCTGGAGCCGCCGACGCCGGCCATGGTCGCCGATGTGCAGCCGGCGGGAACGCTGACCCTGCAGCTGCCGAACCGCCGCCCCGATGTCGCGATCCCGGTGGTCGAGCTGTTCCTCCGCTGACCGGTGCCGCCCGCGGGGTTCCCGGCGGCCGGTGCCGCTCGCGGTGACTTCCGGGCGGCCGGTGCCGCTCGCGGTCAGTTCCGGGCGGCCGGGGCCCGGTCGCGGTCAGTTCGCGGCGGCCGGGTCCGGGTCCGGGTCGTCGTCCCGCTCGGGCAGGGTGGGGTGGTCGGTGGGGTAGAGACCGGCGACGAAGCCGTAGACCGTGTCGCCCGAGCGCGGCAGTTGCCCGAACTCGTGGACGACCTCGAAGACGCGGTTCCAGAACTCGGCGGCCCGCTCCCGGGGGATCCGGGCGTACCGGAGGATGGCCCGCAGGTCGTCGGCCTCGTGCGCCGGGATGGACTCGGCCGCGGCCACCGGCAGCCAGTTGGGCACCATGGACACCTGCTCCGGCTGGATGGCGCCCACGTAGAAGATGCGGGCGGTCCGGCCGTAGAACCGCTCGTCGATCGCGCGCACCCGCCGGGTGCGGACGACCTTGAGCATCCCGGCACTCGTCAGCACGCCCACGTGGTGGGCCACCGTGCTCTTCGGGCGGTCGACCGCGGCGGCCAGCTCGCCGACCGTCGCGGCCCGCTCGAGCACCAGGTCAAGGAGGGTGCTGCGGAGCGGGTCGGCCATCGCCCGGAGCTCCTGGGGGGAGGAGACCACGCGCAGGTCTTCGAGGTCGTAGTCGGGAAGCTGGCTATTGCTCGACATGACTGGATCGTTCTGCTAGGTCGCATCGATCAACATGTGCGGATCGTAACCGAGCGGCGATCGGGTCAGCTCACGTCGGCCCGCCGGCTGCGCCGAAGGGCCGCGCCGGGCGCGGTAGGGCCCGCACCCGGCGCTGCTACGGCTACTTCTTGGTGCAGGCCTGCAGTTCGGACGTCGCCTTGTCCTTGTCCTTCTTCGGCTCCGGCAGCTCCTTGCCGTTCTTGATGTAGTCGTTGACCCCGCTGCTGTCGATGTACTTGATGACCACATCGGCGGCGCAGCTGGCCTGCGTGTCGGTGAGGCGCGGAGTGAAGCTCGTATCGCTCTTGATCTTGTTGGTCAGCGCGGTCTTGTCGACCTTGTCGCCGCCACAGGCGGCCCCGCCGAGCAGCAGGGCGGCCGCGGCGAATGCCGCCGGCACGGCACGACGGAGAGTAACGGTGGTGCGCACAGAAACTCCTTCGAGTCTCGCATTGATGAGGGACGACGGAGCGTGGCACGGCGCACGACGCGATGGAGCTTGACTGCCCGTTGGTCGGGCTTGGCCGCCCAAAGAGGCAGCAACGGATCAGGTGAATGTGGACAGTCCGCTGCCGCCCGGCGGGCCCGCCGGGCGGGACCGGTCTCAGTGCGTGCGGGCCCGGTCGGGCGCGGAGGCGGCGGGGGAGAAGGTGACCGGCAGTGCGGTGAGTGAGCGGCTGAACAGCGTCTGCCGTTGCCAGCACACTCCCGCCGGCTGCGCCCGCAGGTCGCTCATCCGCCGGAACATCGTGCTGAAGCACACCTGCGCTTCCATCCGGGCCAGCGCGGCGCCGAGGCAGTAGAACGTGCCCTGGCCGAAGGCGAGATGCCGGGCCGCCCGGGTGATGTCGAACCGGTCCGGGTCGGGGCAGTGCGCGGGGTCGTGGTTGCCCGCGGCCAGCGCGACGAACACGAGCTGGTCGGCGTCGATCGTCCGGCCGGCCAGCTCCACCGGGGCGACCGCGAGGCGGGTGGTCGCCGCGGCGGGCCCGTCGTAGCGCAGCATCTCCTCGATGGCGCCGGGCAGCAGTCCCGGGTCCGCCCGCAGCAACTCCAGCTGGTCCGGATGGTCGAGCAGCAGGCGGAGGCCCTTGCTGATCAGCCCCACGGTCGTCTCGTGCCCGGCGAACAGCAGCAGCACGCAGTTGGCCAGGATCTCGTCCTCGCTGTGGATCGTGCCCTGGTCCTGCGCGGCGACCAGCATGCTGATCAGGTCGTCCTGCGGGTGCCGGCGCCGGGCCGCGACCAGCGGGCGCAGGTACTCCGACATCTCCAGGATGCTCTGCTGGCTGTGTAGCAGGCTCGGCAGGTCCAGCGGCTGGAAGACCGCGCTGATGGCCCGTGACCAGCTCGGCAACAGGTCCCGGTCGGCGGCGGGGATGCCGAGCATGCCGGCGATGACCCGGGCCGGCAGCGGCCGGGCCAACTCGCTCACGATCTCGCATTCGCCGCGGCCGATGAACCCGTCGATCAACTCGTCGGTGATCTCCTGCGCCTGTGGCCGCAGGGCTTCCACCGTGCCCGGCGTGAAGTACCGCTTGATCACCCGTTGCATCCGGGCATGGTCGGCCGGGTTGGTGTGGCCCATCCACAGCGCGATCGAAGCGCGCAGC
The DNA here is from genome assembly GCA_963714145.1 of uncultured Actinomycetota bacterium. Classification (GTDB taxonomy): domain Bacteria; phylum Actinomycetota; class Actinomycetes; order Mycobacteriales; family CADCTP01; genus JBBWZH01. The sequence goes on from OY970235.1 coordinate 9,906,965, forward strand.
GGCTCCACCTGGCGCCGCTGCTCGTCCGGCAGCCGGTCGAGCTGCCCGACCATCCGCGCCGCCGTCAGCCGCGGGTCCTTCAGCGCCTGCACGATATCGGCGTACCGGGTGAGCACCCACGCGTTCAGCTGGCCGCTCCAGTGCACCGGATCCGCCGCCCGCATCCGGTGCAGCAGCGGGTGCGGGTCGGCCGCGACCTGCTCGGAGAGCAGGTCGTACACCGGCTCCGCCGCCCGCCCGCTACCGGCAACCGTGCGTGTCACAGGCTCGTTCCTTCCGCCGTAGCCGGTCGGACCGTCCCATCCTCATCACCCGCTCCGGCCGGCAGCAAGGACCCGACCGGGTAGAGCGGATATTGTTGACAATGTTGTCGACAGTGCTTAGCGTCGGGGGCGCGACGGCTCGCCAAGGAGGCTGCGTGACCGGATCACCGCTGCTGGTGGTTACCGCCCACCCCGGCGACTTCGTCTGGCGGGCCGGCGGCGCGCTGGCGCTGGCGGCCTCGCGCGGCCAGCGCGCGGTGATCGCCTGCCTCACCTTCGGCGAACGGGGGGAGTCGGCCAGCGCCTGGCGGGCCGGCCGGACCCTCGAGGAGGTCAAGGACATCCGGCGCGCGGAGGGCGAGAAGGCGGCCGGGCTGCTCGGTGCCGAGGTCCGGTTCTTCGACGCGGGTGACTACCCGCTCCGGGAGACGCCGGAGCTGTCGACGGCGCTCATCGACCTCTACCGCGAACTGCAACCCGGCCTCGTGCTCACCCACGCGCGCGCCGACCCGTACAACATGGACCATCCGAAGGCGGCCGAGATCGCCCTGCAGGCCCGGGTGCTCGCGCAGGCCCCCGGGGTGCCGGGGCCGGGCGCGGTCATCGGCGCGCCGCCGGTGTTCAGTTTCGAGCCGCACCAGAGTGAGGTCTGCGGCTTCGTCCCCGACGTGCTGCTCGACATCACCCCGGTATGGGAGACGAAGCTCGCCGCGATGCGCGCGCTCGGTGCCCAGCGGCACCTGGTGGACTACTACACCGACCTGGGGAAGCGGCGCGGCGTGCAGGCCCAGCGCAACAGCGGGCCGAATCTGGGGCTGCCCGCGACCACCCTAGCCGAGGCGTACCAGCGTGTGTACCCGCAGGTCACCACCGAGTTGAGCTGACCGGGATGGCTGCGTACTACGTGGTGCGGTCGGTCGACCGGGCCGAGCCCGAGGTCATCGCCGCGCTGCGGGCCGCGGGTGTCGCCACCGCGCACGAGGCGGCCGGCCGGGTCGGGCTGCTCGGCCCGGCGATCCAGCCGCGGCAGACCGGGGCGGGCATCGCCGGCTCGGCCATCACGGTCTCCTGCCACCCGGGCGACAACCTGATGATCCACGCCGCCGTCGAGGTGTGCCGGCCCGGTGACGTGCTCGTCGTGGCGACGACCTCGCGGTCCACCGACGGGATGTTCGGCGACCTGCTGGCCACGTCGCTGCGCAGCCGCGGCGTGCCCGGCCTGGTGATCGACGCCGGGGTCCGTGACATCGCCACCCTGCGGCACATCGGCTTCCCGGTCTGGTCCCGCGCGGTCCACGCGCAGGGCACGGTGAAGGCGAGCCCGGGGTCGGTCAACGTTCCGATCGTCGTCGACGGTCAACTCGTCCGCCCCGGCGATGTGATCGTGGCGGACGACGACGGCGTGCTCGCGCTGCCGTCGGCGGACGCGGCCGCGGTGGCCGGCGCGGCCGCGGCGCGCCTGGCTGACGAAGCCGGCAAGCGCGCGGCCCTGGCGGACGGGGCGCTCGGCGTCGATCTCTACAACCTGCGTCCGCTGCTGGCCGAGCTCGGGGTCAGCTACGTGGACCGCCTGCCCGACGCCGGCGGGCGCCGCGCCGAGGAGCCAGATGAGTGACGACCAGCGCCTCGGCATCCGCTGCATGCAGATGCGCGGCGGCAGCTCCAAGGGGGCCTACTTCCTCGGCGCCGATCTACCCGCCGACCCGGCCGAGCGCGACGACCTGCTGCTGCGCATCATGGGCTCGCCCGACCCGCGGCAGGTGGACGGTATCGGCGGCGGCCACCCGCTCACCAGCAAGGTCGCGGTCGTCACGCCGTCCGCGGCCGATGGCGCCGACGTCGACTACCTCTTCCTCCAGGTGATCCCGGACCAGGCCACCGTCAGCGCCGCGCAGACCTGCGGGAATCTGCTGGCGGGCGTGGGACCGTTCGCGATCGAGCGCGGGTTGGTCGCCCCGACCGACCGGACCACCGCGGTCCGGATCCGGATCGTGAACCCGACGCCGAGTTTCGCCGAGGCCCGGGTGCAGACCCCGGGCGGCCGGGTCCGGTACGACGGCGACACGGTGATGGCCGGCGCGCCGTTCCCCGCGGCCCCGATCCAGCTCTCCTTCCCGGGCGGCGACCGGAGTTGCTTCCCCACCGGCCGGCTGGTGGACCGGTTCGACGGTGTCGCGGTCACCTGCGTCGACGCCGGGATGCCGGTCGTCCTGGTCCGGGCCGGCGAGCTGGGCATCGACGGCACGGAAGCACCCGACGTGCTGGAGCGGAACGGGGCGCTGCGCTCCCGGGTCGAGGCGATCCGGCGGCAGGCGGGCCCGGCGATGGGCCTGGGCGACGTCGAGGCCGGCACCGTTCCGAAGATCAGCATCGTGTCGGCGCCGCGGCACGGCGGCACGGTCGCCACCCGCACCTTCATCCCGCACCGGGTCCATACCGCCATCGGTGTGCTGGGCGCGGTATCCGTCGCCGTCGCGGTCCGCACCAGCGGAACCGTGGCGGACCAGCCGGGCGGCGTTGTGGCGGACCAGCCGGGCGGCGTTGTGGCCGATCAGCCGGGCGGCGGCGGTCTGGTCCGGGTCGAGCATCCCAGCGGCATCTTCGACGTCCAACTGGAGCTGGCGGGTGCGGGCGCGGACACCCGGGTGCGCACCAGCGCCGTCGTCCGCACCGCCCGGAAGTTGTCCGACGGCCTGGTCTGGCCGCGCAGTGGACGGGCGACCGGATGAGCACGACATGACGACGGCCGGCCGGGCGCTGTCCCGGGTCGGTGTCCTCGGGTTCGGCGAGGCCGGCTCCCTGATCGCGGTCGACCTCGTCGCCGCCGGGTTCGACGTCCGCGGGTTCGATCCGCGGGTGGCGGCGCCGCCAGGTGTGACGCCCCGGGCCGACGACGCCGACGCGGTCCGGGACGCGGATCTGGTGCTGAGCCTGAACAGCGCCCACGACGCGGCCGAGGCGCTGGACAGCGCCCTTCCGGCGCTGCGCGAGGGCACCGTGTGGGCGGACCTGAACACGACCTCGCCCGGGCTCAAGCGGCGGCTGGCCGAGGTCGCGGCCGGCCACGGCGTCGAGGTCGTCGACGTGGCACTGATGGCGCCGGTACCGGGCAACGGGCTCCGGACGCCGATGGTGGCCGCCGGCCCGGCCGCCGCGCGCTTTGCCGGCATGCTCGCCGCTGCCGTCGTCGTCGAGGTGGTCGACGGCCCGGTCGGCACGGCGACCGCGCGCAAGCTGCTGCGCAGTGTCTTCTACAAGGGCCTCGCGGCCGCCGTGGTGGAGGCCCTGGCCGCGGCGCGGGCGGCCGGGTGTCAGGACTGGCTGCGCCAGAACATCGCCGCCGAACTGGTCAGCTTCGACGAGCGCACGCTCGAGCGGCTGGTCGAGGGCAGCGCCAGGCATGCCCGGCGCCGGGCGGACGAGATGGCGGCCGCGGCGGGTCAGCTCAGGGAACTGGGCGTCGCGCCGCGGGTGACCACCGCCGCCGAGGCGCTACTGCATGACCTCGTACGGTCCGGCGACGGCGCCCGGTCCGGGTCGGCCCGGTCCGGGCCGGCCGCCACGGGCGGCTGAGGCTCACCCTCCGTCGGTCTGCCTGAGCGCCTCGATGACGCTGGCCAGGTGCGCGCGGGCGGCGACCTCGGCCGCCGCCGGGTCGTGCCGGGCAATGCCCTCGATGATGGCCAGGTGCTCGCCCAGCGACACCTGCGGCCGGCCGGGGCGCAGGGACAGCCGGAACTGGTGCCGGACCAGCTGCGCGTTGAGGCGGTCCAGCACCGCGTTGGCCACCGGTTGGGCGGCGATCTCCCGCACCCGCCGGTGCAGCTCCCGGTTGTACTCCGAGTACTTCACCGGTTCGCCGTCGGACACCGCGGTGCGCATCTGCGCGCCGAGCTCGGCGAGTGAGTCGATGTCGTCGTCGGTGGCCCGTTCGGCGGCCCGGGCCGCGCACAGCCCTTCCAGCACCATGCGGCACTCGGTGATCGCGACGGCTTCGTCCACGGACACCACCCGGACCCGCGCGCCCCGGTTGGGGATGCGCTCCACCAGGCCTTCGGCGGTCAGGTCGATGAGGGCGGCGCGGACGCTCGCGCGGGTGACGCCGTACGCCTCCGCGAGGTCGCCCTCGATCAGGCGCTGGCCCGGTGCCAGATCACCCCGGGTGAAGGCGTCCCGCAGCGCTGTCGCCGCGACCTGGGCGCCGGCGGCGCCCTCGCGTGGACTTCCGGCCACGGTCCCTCCTCAACGGTCCTGGCACGACTCTAAAGGCTGAGGTACGGACACCCGCGCAGTCTTGCCTAAAATAATGTCAACAATCTTGCTGACATCACTCAGAGTGCCAATGGGTGCCCGGCGGGCGTCAGGCGCTGCGGTTCCCGATGGTCGTCCGGTCGGCCGGCAGGTGGCCGGAGTAGGTGTAGCCGAGCGAGCCGCCGTCCGGCCGGCGGAGGTGGCGGGGGGTGAGCTCGCCGCGGAGCACCAGGGCGGCCCCGCCCACCGCCGCCGCGTCCGATCCGCTCGCGGACAGCGCCACCTGCACCCGGTGCGCGGCCCGGGCGAAGGTGGCCCGGTCGAGCACCGCCTGGACGGCCGACTGGTAGATCGAGCCGGCGGGGGTGAAGCTGGGCCCGGCGAGCACGATCCGGTCGAGGTCGAACAGGTTCGTCAGCGTGACCGCGGCGTAGCCGAGGTACCGGGCGGACTTCTCGATCAGGGCCCGCGCGGTCGGGTCGCCCGTCATCGCCGCGCCGGCGATCAGGGCGAAGTCGGCGATCAGGTCGGCACCGTCGCGGTCCAGCCCGAGCCGGGCGGCGAGCCCGGGGCTGGCCCAGGCCTCGCTGATCACCTTCCACGGGCCGGCGACGATCTCCAGGCAGCCGCGGTTGCCGCACGGGCACTCGGCGCCGTCGGCCGCGACCGTGATGTGGCCGACCTCCATCGTGTTCGACGAGCTGCCGCGGTAGACCTCGCCGGCGACCACCACCCCGCCGCCGAAGCCGCCGCCCAGGTAGATGCAGCCGTAGGTGCTGGCCGGGTCGACCCCGCCGATCCAGAACTCGCCCACCGCGGCGGCGGTCGCGTCGTTGTCGAGCAGGACGGGCAGCCGGACGAACTCGGCCAGCCGCCGTACGACCGGGTAGCCGTGCCAGCCCGGAGCGGTCTGCGGGGCCAGCAGGGTGCCGCCGACCCGGTCCTGCGGGCCGTGGCTGACCAACCCGACGCCGAGCACCTTGGACCGCGCCACCCCCGCGGTGGCCAGCAGCGTGTCGACGTGCTCGGCGACCAGCCGGAGCGTCTCGTCCGGCGCGGCCTGACCGGCACCGGGGAACGAGGCCCGGGCCACCGGCCGCCCGGCCAGGTCAACGATCACGATGACCGACGTGTACCGCTCCAGTTGCACGCCGACGCTGTACCGGGCCGCCGCGTTCAGCTGGAGCAGGGTGCGCGGCTTGCCCCCGGTGGACTCGCCGCGGCCGGCCTCCACGACCAGGCCGTCGTCGATGAGGCCGCGGACCACCTGGGTGATGGTGGGAGCGGTGAGACCGGAACCGGCCGCGAGCTCGACCCGGCTGATCGTGCGGGCGGCGCGGATGAGATCGAGGACGACGCCACGGGTCTTGGGCCGGTTGAGCCGCTCGAGCTGGTGGCCGTCCGCCGTCGCCCTCACGCGACAAACAGTAGTGCATTGACCTACTTAGTTAATCGCACTAAGAATGCTGTGTGAGCCAGGTGACGAGCCGGGCGAGCCGTCCTCGCATCGGTGCGGGATACCGCGGGAATGCGGACGCCCGGGTGCCGGCGCCGCTGGTGCTCGTCGCCGACGCCGACCCGGCCGTGCGTGATCTGCTGCACCGTGCCCTCCGGTACGAGGGGTACGAGGTGGAGCTGGCCGGCGACGGCGTCGACGCGCTGAGACGGATCGCGTCCCGGGCTCCCGCGCTCGTCCTGCTGGACCTGACCATGCCGCGGCTGGACGGGTTGGCGACGTGCCACCGGCTCCGGTCCACCGGCAACCCGGTGCCGATCCTGATGCTCACCGCCCGCGACGACGTCCGCGACCGCGTCACCGGGCTGGACGCCGGCGCCGACGGCTACCTGGTCAAGCCGTTCTTCCTGCCGGAGGTGCTGGCCCGCATCCGCGCCCTGCTGCGGCGCGCCGGCCGCGGCGGGGCCTGCGGTCCGGACGGGGACCTGCTGTGCCTGGCCGACCTCACGCTGGACCGCCGGTCCCGGCAGGTGCGGCGCTCGGGCCGGCTGATCGACCTCACCCGGACCGAGTTCAACCTGCTGGAACTCCTGCTCGCGCATGCCGAGCAGGTGCTCACCCGGCCGGCGATCTTCGAGCGGGTCTGGGGATGCAACCTGGACGGCAGCTCCAAGAGCCTCGACGTCTACATCAGCTACCTGCGGCGGAAGCTCGAGGACGGGGGCGCGCCGCGGCTCGTGCACACGGTGCGCGGCGTCGGCTTCGTGGCCCGCGAGCAGACGCCGTCCTGAGCCGGCCGGCACCGACCGGCGCGGTGCGGCCAGCGCGGGCCGGCCCGTCGTCCGGGCGCCGACCGGCGATGTGAAGGACTTTCCTAACGGATGTCAAGAAAACGGTAAGAGCGCCGGTGCCGCGCCGGGGCGCGGCTACGCTCGACGCTGCGCTGTCGGGCCAACCCGGTGTGGTCCGCCCCGACGGCACACGCGGAACGGCCATCAGGCCGGTCGGTCGGCCCGATCGGCGCGTCGCCAGGGCAGGCGAACTCTCCCTGCCCGTTGGCGCCCGCACGATCCGCGCGGCCCACCGCCCGCGGCGCCCACCGCTGCCAGCCGCGCTGGCACCGGCCGGTCATCAGCCGATGTGGCGACCGCCGCACGGCTCCCCCGCCGCATGCCATCAAGGAGATCCGATGAGACGTCGTCATGCCCTGCTCGCCTCCGGCGCCGCCGGGTTGCTGGTCGCGGCAGGCCTCGCCGTGGTCACTGTTCCGGCCGGGGCGGCGAGCAACGGTTGTTCGGCAACGTACACGGTCGTCAGCCAGTGGACGGACGGCTTCCAGGCCAACGTCTCGTTCACCAACCTCGGCGACGCGCTGAACGGCTGGACGCTCGCGTTCGACTTCCCCACCAGCACCCAGGGCCTGAACAACGGCTGGAGCGCCACCTGGTCGCAGTCCGGCGCGCACATCACCGCGGCCGCCATGAACTGGAACGCCGCGGTCGCGACCAACGCGTCGGTGTCGATCGGCTTCATCGGCACCCTGCGGGCCAGCGGCAACCCGGTACCCGCCCAGTTCAGCGTCAACGGCGTGGCCTGCACCGGCCGGGTAACGACGACGACCAGCCCACCGACGACGCCGCCGACCAACCCGCCGCCGATCACCGGCCCGGCGCCGGCGCTGCACGTGTCCGGCAACAAGATCCTCACCGCGGCCGGCCGGACGTACCGGCTGCTCGGCGTCAACATGTCCAGCGGTGAGTTCGCCTGCGTGCAGGGCAAGGGCGTGTTCGACAACAACCCGGTCAACCAGGCCGCCGTGGACGCGATGAAGACCTGGAACATCCACTCGGTCCGGATCCCGCTGAACGAGGACTGCTGGCTGGGCACCTTCGGCACTCCCAGCGGCCCGACCTACCAGCAGGCGGTCAAGGCGTTCGTGGACCTGCTCGTCGCGAACGGCATCAACCCGATCCTGGACCTGCACTGGAACCACGGCGCCTACACCGGCAACGTCAGCGCCTGCGCGGACGTGAACGCGACCTGCCAGAAGCCGATGCCGGACGCGCAGTTCGCGCCGACGTTCTGGTCCCAGGTCGCGACCATGTTCAAGGGCAACAACGCGGTCGTCTTCGACCTGTTCAACGAGCCGTTCCCGGACGCGGCCAACAACTTCAGCAACGCCACCCAGGCGTGGACCTGTGTGCGCGACGGCGGCACCTGCACCGGCATCACCTACCAGGTCGCCGGCATGCAGAGCCTGGTCGAACGCGGTCCGGGCGACCGGCGCCACCAACGTGATCATGACAGCCGGGCTGACCTGGACCAACGACCTGACCCAGTGGCTGACCTTCAAGCCGACCGACCCGGCCGGCAACCTGGTGGCCTCCTGGCACTCCTACAACTTCAACGCCTGCACCAACACCACCTGCTGGGACAGCACGATCGGCACGACCGCGGCGCAGGTGCCGGTGGTGGCCGGCGAGATCGGCCAGAACACCTGCGCGCACGACTACATCGACCAGGTCATGACCTGGGCCGACGCGCACGGGGTCGGCTACCTGGCGTGGACCTGGAACGCCTGGGGGATCTGCCCGGGCGGCGGCAACGTGCTCATCGACGACTTCGCCGGCGCCGCGACCGCCACCTATGGCCAGGGCTTCAAGGCACACCTGCTCAGCGTCCAGCCGTAACCGCACACCAGCCTGCCGTCCGGCCCGTTCCTTCGGCGGAAGGGACGGGCCGGTCTCCTCAACCGCACCGCAGAGGGAGCTCCCATGCCCATGCCGCAGTCCCGGAGGGTGCTGTCGGTGACGACCGCGCTGGCCCTCGCCACCGGCGCAGCAGCAGTGCCGACGTCCGCGCATGCCGCCGCCGCCGGCTGCTCCGTGTCCTATTCCGTGCAATCCGAGTGGACCGGTCAGTTCCAGGCCAACGTCAGCGTGACCAACCTCGGTGACCCGGTCACCAGTTGGACCCTGACCTGGTCGTTCCCCGGCGGCCAGCAGGTCAGCCAGAGCTGGGGTGGTGTCGTCACGCAGAGCGGCACCGCCGTCACCGCGAAGAACGCGCCGTGGAACGGCATCCTCGGCACCAACGGGAGTGCCACCGTCGGGTTCATCGCGTCCAGGGTCGGGCCGGGCAACCCGATCCCGCTCTCGTTCGCGCTGAACGGCACCGCCTGCACCGGCGGACCGACACCGCCGCCGCCACCGCCGCCGGACGCCCTGAGCAAGGTGCAGACCGTCGGCCGGGTCCGGACCGACGGGACCTTCCTGCAGTACACCTGGCCGGGGACCTACTTCGAGGGCCGCTTCCACGGCACCGGGGTCGGCATCGCGCTCAACGACTTCAACAACGACTACGACGTCCAGATCGACGGCGCCACCGTGGCCAAGCTGGTGACGCCGGGCCAGACCACCTACTGGGTCAGCAACCTCAGCAACGCCGACCACAGCGTGCGGCTGGTCAAACGGACCGAGATCCCCTGGGCGGCCGGTCAGTTCGGCGGCTTCATCGCCGCGCCGGGCGGCACGATCCTGGCCAGGCCGGCCGCGCGGGCACGGCAGATCGAGTTCATCGGCGACTCGTTCACCGCCGGCTACGGCAACGTCTCCGGCCAGCGCGACTGCGCCGGCATCGGCGGGGTCGACCGGAACAGCGACGCCGACCTGACCTTCGGCGCCCGCACCGCCAAGAGCCTGAGCGCCGACTACCAGATCATCGCGCAGTCCGGCCTCGGCATGGTCCGCAACTACGCCGGCAGCAACCCGACCTTCAACTTCCGCACCTACTACGACCGGGCCCTGCAGAACGTCGACGGTGACGTCTGGGCGAAGCCGGCGAGCTGGGCGCCGCAGCTCGTGGTGGTCGGGCTGGGCATCAACGACTTCTCCACCTCGCTCAACGCGAACGAGCAGTGGCCGACGACCGCCAGCCTGGTGGCCGCGTACACGGCCGCGTACCAGGGCTTCATCGACAAGCTGCGCACCCGGTACGGCCGCAACACGGTCATCGTGGTGAGCGCGACCCTGCTGTCGAACACGACCCTGTTCGCCGACACCGCGCGGCAGATCGTCGCCGCCCGCAACAGCCAGGGCGACAACCGGGTGGCCTTCTGGTACTACGACGACCCGAGCCTCGACCGGCTCGGCTGCGACTTCCACCCGTCCGTGCACGACGACAACATCATCTCCGGCCTGCTCAACACCTTCATCGCCACCCTTCCACTCACCTGGTAGCCGCGGAGCCGGTCCGGTTGTGCCCGGGGCGGTCCGCCGTCCCGGGCCGCCGGGCCGGTCCGTGCCGTTCATCGTCGGCTACGGAGAGATACCGCGGGCGCCGACGTCAGGGCCGTTTCAGCCGGCTTTCAGCCGGTCGGCCTAGGCTCCGTACGGTCAGCTAACTGTCTGTGAGCCGGGCGGGCCGAACGAGGGTCCAGCGGGCGGGGCCAGCAGTGGGCTGCGGTAGCCGCCGGTCAACGGGCCGGCCGGGTGAGCAGAGAACCGGAGGGTGTGCTGGTGAGCGCGTCGCTGGGTCGGATGTGGCGGCGGGCCGATCTCGGCCGGGTCCTGTCCGGTGGGGTCGCCGCGGTCGTGGTGCTGCCGCTGGCGCTGGTGCTGTCCCGGGCCGACGGCCTGCCGGCGACGCGCACGGTGCTGTCCGGTGGCGGGGCCTGGCTGGCGTCACCGGCGCAGGGCGCGGTCACGCTGATCGACGGGGCGTCCGAGCAGGTGGTGGGCGCGGTACAGGCGCCGGGTCACCGGCCCGGGGCGGATCTGTCGGTCGTCCAGGCCGGGTCGTCGGCGTACCTGGTCAGCTCGGCGGCGGGCACGGTGGCCCGGGTGGACGGCGGTACCTACGAGGTGTCGGCGCCGGTGCAGTTCGGCCAGGGCGGCTCCGGCGGGGCGCTGCAGGTCTACGCCGGCAAGTCGGCCACGTTCGTGGTGGACGGCCAGCGCCGGACGGCTTCGGTGGTCGATCCGCAGTCGCTGCGGGTGCGGCAGCGGTTGGCGCTCGCGGCCCAGCCCGGTCCGGGGCAGTCGGTCGTGGACGAGGCCGGCCGGCTGTGGGTGGTCGACGCCAACGGCCTGGCCTGGTTCGACTCCGCCGGCAAGCACGTGCGGCCGGACGTCGGCGGTGCCGGCATGCGGCTGGTGCTGGTGGCCGGCCGGCCGGTGCTGGTCGACCGGTCGCGGGTGGGGGAGCTGAACAACGACGGCCGGGTCAAGTCCTGGTCCTGCCTGGAGCTGCCGGAGGGCGGGCAGGCCGAACTGCTCGGCTCGGCCACGCTCGGCCGGGTGCTGGCCGCGATCCCGGCCACCGGCACGCTGGTCGTCGCCGGTGACGGCGGCGAGGACTGCGGGCAGACGGTGGACGTCGGCCGGCCCGGCGACAGCTTCGGCCCGCTGGTCGAGTCGGGCGGGTTCGTCTTCGTCCCGAACCGCACCAGCGGCCGGACCGCCGTGGTGCAGCTGTCGTCCCGGCAGGTGGTCGCGAACCTCGATGTGGTCAAGGCCGGCGCTCGCCTGGAGCTGGTGGCGAAGGACGGGCTGGTCTTCTACAACGACCTCGACGGCGACCGGGCCGGGGTGATCCGGTTCGACGGCGGCCGGTGGCGGCTGGGCCAGTCGCTGCGGAAGTTCGCGGCCGGGACGTCGAACACCAAGATCCTCACGCCGGGCGGCAACAACCGCCCGAAGCAGCCGAAGCAGAACGCACCGCAGAAGCCGGGGCAGCCGCCGCAGCAGCCCCAGCAGCAGCCGGACAACCCGGGCGGGACCCCGCCGCCCGACGGCTCGGCCGGTGACCCGGCCGGACCGAACCCGCCCGGTGGGCCCGACAACCCGCCGCCGCCGGCCGATCAACCGGATGGCGGGCCGTCACCGACGTCGCCGCCACCTCCGCCACCGCAGGAGCCGGGCGCCCCGCCGACGGCCGCGCTGACCGTGCAGGTGGTCGGCGCCGGCTCGGTGACCGCGGCGAGCCCCGCCCCGACCAACGTGGCCACCGCCGGCACCCAGTGTGTCGCCGACGCCACCTGCGTCTGGGAGTACCCGGTCGGGACGACCGCGGTGCTGCAGATCCCGACCGCGCCCAGCCCGGACGTCCTGCTGGGTCCGCTGACCGGCTGCACCACCCAGAACGTCACCGCCGACAGCGTCGCCTGCAGCGTGTTGATCAACGGTGCCGCGAACGTCACGGCCACGTTCGTGCCCAAGCCGCCGGTGCAGGTGACGCTGACGCTCGCGGTGACCGGGGCCGGCTCGGTCACCGCGAGCCCGGCCGGCGGCGCGCCGGTGACCTGCCCGGCGGCCTGCACGCTCACGGTCGTGGCCGGCACCGCCGTGGAACTGGCCGCGAGCCCGGGCGGCGGCAGCTACCTGTCCGACTGGGGGTCGGCCGGTTGCTCGCCCTCCGCCTCGACCTGCGGGGTGACGATGGCCGAGGACCGCGCGGTGACGGTGACCTTCGCTCCGTTCCTCGACCTCACGGTCCGGACCGGCGGCAACGGCGCCGGGTCCGTCTCCGGCCCGGGCCTGGCCTGTGGCGGCGGGACCTGCACCGGTAGCTACCGGGCCGGCGATGTGGTGGTGCTCAGCGCGACCACCGGGGCCCGGTCGTCGTTCGACGGCTGGACCGGCTGCCCCGCGCCGTCCGGGACGACGTGCTCGGTGACGATGGCCGCGAACACCGCGGTCACGGCGACGTTCTCGCTGCTGCCGGACACGACGGCGCCGACCCTGGAGGTGAGCGGCGGCGGCCAGACGGCGACGCTGACCACGGGCGCCAGCGTGAACCGCAGCGGCGCCGCGACGGTGATCGACATCTTCGTGACGGCCACCGACCCGGAGAGCGCGGTCACCCACATCGAACTGCAGAACAACTTCCAGGACGACTGCAGCGCCAACGGGGAGACCCGGCACGACCCGGCCCGGTTCGACAGCGCCAGCTCGAACTCCGGATCGTTGACCTACGTGCTGGACATGGCGACCCTCGCCTGTGGCAGCCAGCACCTCTCCCAGGGCGGCTTCGCGATCACCGTGCGGGCCACCAGCGCGGGCGGCACGTCGGCCTTCACCCAGGCCTTCGTCGTCCACTACACGGATTAGGACGCGGCCCGCCCTTCAGCCGGCCGAAGGCGCGCCCCCAGCCGGGAGCGCGCCTTCGGCCGTCGTGGACGCATCGGACCGGGTGCGGCCGCTCCGCCGCGCCCAGCACCGGCCGGCCCGCCGACAGCGCCGTGCGCAGCGTGACGGATACCCCGCGGGAGCTACCCGGTAGCGGGGCACACTGGGGGCGTGGACGTCGAGGAGTCACGGCCGGTGCAGGATGTGTCCGTCGCCGGCTGGGTCGCCGGCCGGCTGAGCGGCTTCGGCAGCGGCCGGGTCGACTCGGTCGTCCGGCCGGCTTCGCCAGCTACGCGCGGATCCTGCATCCGGTGCCCGGCCCGGACGGGCAGCCGACCACGTGGGCGGCGGTGTGCGCCGCGCACGGTGCGACGGCGCACCCGCTGATGCAGTGGAACTCGATCGCCGGCGTCGTCGACGTGACCGACCACGGGTTCACCACCCGGACGATGCGCTGGCCCGGCGGGCCGCCGGAGGAAGGCAACCTCTGCGCGCCGGCCCTGCCGGCCCTGCTCACCGTGCTGGCCGCGCAGACCAGCGGGGTGGACCTCTGCCTGTTCGCCTTGTGGGAGGGCTACGGGCAGGTCTGGACGGGGGCCTGGCCGCGCCCGGCCCGGTTCGAGCCCGGGCACGAGCCGGTGCCCGCCGCCGAGGTCATCCTGGCCGGCCCGCGGCTGCACCACCCGTCTCGCGACTACCTGCTGTTCGCCGGCCCGTTGCCGGCCGCGGCGGGCATCGGACACCGGTGGGATCCGCACTGGACGCAGTCACCCAACCTGTTCTGGCCCGCCGACCAGAGCTGGTGCGTGGCCAGCGAAATCGACTTCGACTCGACCCTGATCGGCGGCACCGCCGCGCTGGTCGACGCGGTCCTCGCCGAACCGGCACTGGAAGCATGGCGGGTCGACCCGGGCGACTCGCTGGCCCACAACGCCGACACCATCAACACCTGAACCACGCCGGCCGGCGCCCACCGCCCGGGCCGGGTCAGCGCAGCCAGCTGCGGGGTTGGCGGCGGGTGGCCTTGCGCCAGGTGCGGGGGAGGGCGGCGTCCAGTTGGTCGGCGATGGCGGCCTGGCGGGCGTGCAGCAGCCCGTAGCTGAAGGTGTTCTCGCCGGCCGCGTAGGCGGCGAGCGCGGTGGTGTGCAGCAGCTCGCGGATGACCACCGAGTCGTGGTGGTCGCCGAGGAGCTCCTGCACCGACTCCATCGCGCCGGCCAGCTTGATCGCGCGCCGGCCGCCGACCGGGACAGCGGCTTCGGCCGCGTAGCGGGCCCGCTTGGCGGTCTTGCGGGCCTCGTGCAGGGCGGTGTCCCGGTCCAGCGCCCCGGGCAGCGGCGGGCCGGTACGGGTGGGCGGCGCGGCGTCCGCGGCGGCCATCAGCCGGTCGACCCGGCGGACCGCCTTGCCGACCCGGCGGGGCACCTCGGCGCTGGCCGGGCGGGTGCCGCGGTCGGCCGGCGGCGCGGCCAGCAGCGCGTCCAGATCGTCCAGCAGGCGCGCGTACCGCTCGCCGCTGAGCGTGGCCAGCAGGGTCTCCCGGTGCCCGGCGACGCTGGCCCGCAGCTGGCCGGTGAGCCGGGCGGTGACCGGGCCCAGGATCAGCTCCGGCGGCTCGGCGTGCACCGCCGCGGCCAGCCGCGCGGCCATCACCTCGGCGTCCCGGACGCGGCCCAGTTCGTCGGCCAGCCAGCCCAGCTCGGCCCGGATCGCGTCGGCGGCGGTCCCGTCCAGCAGCGGGCGGAAGGTCTTCAGCGTGCTGCGCAGCCGCCGGGTGGCGACCCGCATCTTGTGCACCGAGTCCGGCACGTCGCGGCGGACGGCCGGGTCGGCGCCGATCAGCGCGTCCCGTTGCTCCCGCAGGTAGCCGCCGACCAGGGCGGCGGCGGTACCCGGGCCGGCCGGGTCGGGGGCGCGTTCGGGCAGCCGTGAGCCCAGTGCCCGGGCCAGCTTGGACGGCGAGCAGGACGGCGCGGCGCCGCCGCGGCGCAGCGCCTTGTCCATCTTCTTCAGTACGGCCAGGTCGCCGTCGACCAGTTCGACCTCGACCTCGCGCCAGGTCTGCAGCTCGACGCTGCCGTTGCCGACGGTCTGCGCGGACACCTGGTCGTCCGCGACCAGCGCCAGCACCCGCCCGGCCGCGTCGGTCAGCGGCCACTCGGTGCGGACCGTGGTCAGCCGCACCACCGGCGTCAGCTCGGCGCCGCGGGACAGCGCGTGCACCTCCGCGGCGACCCTGGCCGGCACCGTGGCCGCGGCGCGGCCCAGCGGCAGCCGCAGTTCGTCCCGGTCGGCGCCGGATGGGCGCTTCACGTGCCAGCCGGCGTCCGACCCACCGGTGCGCCGGCGCAGCGTGACCCGGTTGCGGGCCAGCCGCAGGTCGCCGGTATCCCAGTAGGTGGCGGTCAGCTTGTGCTGGACGGCGGTGCCGATCGAGATGCCGACCGGCGGCGTGACCTCGGGAAGCTGGAAGGCCGCCGGGACCTCGTACTTGCGCTCGATCTCAACCGCCACGTTCCGCCCTCTGTCCTCGCGCCCGTCGTACACCTCTCGTTCATCTCGACGCTACCTGTCGCTCATGATCGGCTCCAGGCGGCGGCCGGCTGGTGCACAACAAACAGCCCGGCCGGCGGGTGCGGTGCGGGGCGGTGCGGGGCGGGTGGGCTACCAGGGCGGGCAGGTGTCGGGCTTGCAGTTCCCGGTGGGGGTGACGGTGGCGGACGCCACGCCGGCCGTGCTGACGGTGACGAAGGCGAGGGCGGCGAACGCGACGACCAGGCGACGGATAACGGTCATGGAGTACCTCCGGGGGAGAATTGTCACCAACATAGGGTGCACTCCGCCCCGCTGGTAAGTCCCTGGCCGGCGCTGATCGACCGGCGGCTTGACGCCGGCCGACCCGGACCAGGCGGTCCAGCACATCGCGAACGTCATGCGGATCGTCGGGTCGCGCCCGCACCGGGAAGCCGGGTGGGAGAGCCGGCTAGCCGAGCAGCTCGTCGATGTAGCACCAGCGCCAGGTCTCGCCCGGCTCGAACGAGCGCATCACCGGGTGACCGGTCTGCTCGTAGTGCGCGGTCGCGTGCCGCGGCCGGGACGAGTCGCAGCAGCCGACGTGCCCGCAGGTCAGGCAGAGCCGCAGGTGCACCGGCGGACCGTCGTCGGGCCGGTGCTCGGCGCACCCGGCCGTGGTCGGCTCGGCGTCGGTGCCGGCTTCGGTCAGGTGCGCGCAGTCCACCTCGGACCGCGGCGGCTGGCTGGCGCGCAGCAGCCGGCGGAACAGCCCCAACGGCCGGTCCCGCTGCTCGTCCGGCGGATCGTCCTGCGGCTGGGCCAGCGCCTCAGTCACGCGCCGGCCGCCGCAGTGAGCGCCAGCGACCGAACTGCGGGGCGGCGGAAGCCGCCGGGGTGCATGGTCATCACCGCCCATTCTGCCCCGGTCGGGTGCCACCCCGCCCGCCCACCCGCTCCGGCCCGACCGACCCCGGGCCGGGACGAGTCGGCCGGCGGTGCCCGCCGCGACCGGTGGGCACCGCCGGCCGGCGGGTCAGCTCAGCGTCGTGTTGGGTTCGCCGGCGCCGTTGAGGCCGGTGCCGGGAGTGCAGTTGCCGCCGCGTGGGGCGCCGTTGTTGTAGGCCTGGCGCAGGCAGTTGCGCATGGCCAGCTGGCCCCAGTAGTTGGCGTGCACGTCCTCCTGGAGCTGGTAGGGACCGAACAGGGTGGTCGCGGTGCGGATCTGGTTGATCCACTCGGACCGGTCGGACGCGCCCGCGTTCCGCCAGGAGGTCAGGCCCTTCTCCTCCAGCAGGCCGACGGTGTTCTCGCAGAGCCGGTGGCCGTTGGTGAGCTGGCTGATGTCCAGCAGCCGGACGTTGGGCAGCCCGGCCTGCGCGACCGCGTTCCGCACCGAGCCGTTGATCAGCGTGAAGGCGGTGTCATTGGCCCAGTTGGCGTCGGAGTTCCAGACCCCGCAGCCGCCGACCGTCTGCCGGGTGAAGCCGGTCTCGCCGTACCGGAACTGGGCCGCGTGCGGCAGTGGGTTCCAGTAGGTCTGCGCCACGATGCTGTAGCCGGAGTCGGCGTAGCCGGCGTTCGCCATCGCCTGCCGGACGTTCAGCAGCGCGCCGCGGATCGCCGCGGTCTGGGCCGCGACATTCGCCGCGGTGAAATTGGACGCCACGTTCGAGTCGTCCTGGCAGAAGTTCTTCCACCAGCTCGGCGAGGTCAGCCAGTCGACGACGCAGGACTGGACGATGTCGGCGAAGTGGTAGTTGTTCGCGCCGATCAGCACCGCGACCGCTTTCACGTTGTGGGTGGCCGCGAACTGCTGCAGCATCAGCGCCTGGCCGAGGTGCCCGGCCCCGTCGTTGTAGAAATCCAGCCCGGGCTTGAAATCGGAGCCGGACGAGAACGCGGACGTGGCGGTACGGGCGCCGGAGCAGGCCAGGTTGAGCCCGTTCACGCCGCCGCCGAGGTAGACCTCGGCGGACTTCGACCGGTGGCAGCCCGGGATCTGTTCGGCCGAGTTGCCGGCGTTGTCGAAGTAGGCGGTGGGGCCGAGCGCGTCGATCTGCGACGGGCTGTTGTTGGTGTTGCCGGCCCACCGGCCGGCCTCGCCGGAGATGGCCGAGTCGCCGAGGCTGATCACCCAGGGGGCGCCGACCCCCGGGCCGTCCGCGAGCGCCGGCCGGGCCACCGCGACCAGGGCCAGCCCGGCGAGTGCGAGCACGGTGCTGCCGGCCGCGAGCCGCCGCGCGCGGGTAGGACTGCGTCGTCCGTTCACGCTGATCTCCTTGTGGGAGAGGGTAGTTAGCCCGGATTGTCCGAGCCGGCGCCGCCCATCACAAGATGTGAAATGGGATACGCATGGATCTGCGTGCGATCGCGCACCAGGTCGGGCCGACCGGGAAGCCCGGTCGGGCCAGCCGGCCCGGCGACCGCGGCGCGGGGCAGCGCTACCCGGTCCACCCCCGGCGTCCCCGGCGGGTGTCGGGGCCTGCCGGTGGACTAGCGTCAGGCTTGTGACGGATCAGCGGAGTGGCCGGCCGGCATGACCGACACCCAGCCGTATTTCCGCCGGGATCTCGCCCAGGTGCATGCGTGGGGGTTCGGCGCGCTGGCCGACCAGTGCGCGGCCGGGATCCTCGAGCTGCTCGCGCCGGTGCGCGGCGGGCTGGTGCTGGAGCTCGGCTGCGGCGCCGGGCGGCTCACCGCGCACCTGGTCGCCGCCGGGCACCGGGTGCTGGCCACCGACGCCTCGCCGCCGATGGTCGAGCTGGCCGCGCGGGCGGTGCCGGCCGCGGAGGTCCGCCGGCTGGCGCTGCCGGACGACCCGGTGCCGGCCGCGGCCGCGGTCGTCTCGGTCGGGCACATGCTCAACTACCTTGCCGATGCCGCCGCGGTGGAGCGGGCCCTGGTCGCGATGGCCGCGGCGCTGCGCCCGGGCGGGGTCCTCGCCATCGACCTGTGTGACCTGAGCCTGGCCGACCGGCGCCGCGACGCCCCGCCGAGCGCCCGGGTGAACGCGGACTGGGCGATCATCTCGCGGACCCTGGTTCCGGCGCCGGACCAGCTCGTCCGCCAGGTGACGACGTTCCTGCGCGATCCCGATGGCCGGTGGCGCCGCGCCGACGAACGGCACGACAACGTCCTGCTCGACCCGGCACCGCTGGTCGACGTGCTGACCCGGCAGGGCCTGACGGTCGAGGTGCGGCCGTCCTTCGGCGCGGAGGACCTCCCGGCCGGCATGGTCGCCCTGATCGGGCGCCGGCCCGGCTAGCGTCCGGGGGTCCGGCGCTCAGAGGGTGAGATGGGCGAGGACGGCGGCGTGGTCGGAGGCGGGCGCCGCGCGGCGGGCGACCGGGTCGGTGCCGATGCTGGGCAGGGCTGCCAGGCCGGCCGCGCGGACGACCTCGACCGTGGGCAGCGGGTCGAGCAGGGCGTGGCTGACCAGGATGTGGTCGATCAGTTCGCCGCGGCCCTCGAACCGGCGGGTGTACCGCTGGTCGGCGGGGATGCGGTTGGCGAGGTCCCAGAGGCGGAGCCGGTCGCCCTGGTCCGGGGCGGCGAAGCCGGGGGTGTCGAGCTGCGAGCCGGGCGGGCCGAACAGGATCTGGGTGGTGGCGGCGGACGGTTCGTCGTTGAGGTCGCCGAGGACGACGACCGGGTTGGTGCGGCCGTCCTGGCCGCCGGCGGTGAGTGCCTGGTCGGCCAGGCTGCGCACCAGGGTGGCCTCGGCGGCCCGCCGGTAGAGCGCGTAGGCCGCGACCCGGGCGCGCTCGCCCTCGTTGTGCGGGCTGAACCGGGGGCTGCCGTCCGGGTTGCTGAAGCTGAGCAGCTTGGACTTCAGGTGGCAGCAGATGACCTGGATGGCGGGCCCGCCGGGCGGCTGGATCCGGACCGCCAGCGCACCGCGGCCGGCACCGGCGGCCGCGGTCAGCGTGCCCTCCGGCCCGGGGTCGCTGACCTGCACCGGCGCCAGCCCGGCCGGGAACGTCCGCCGGTCGGCGATGATCTCGATCGGGTGCCGGGAGAGGAACCCGACCCGGATCGGGTGCCTGGCCTCGAACTGCTTCGACGTCACCACCTGCCAGTCACCGTCGAGCCGGGCGACCAGTTGGCCCAGCGCGGCGGGGGAGCCGACCTCCTGCAGGCCGAGCAGGTCCGGCGCCATCGCGGTGATCGTGGCCGCCAGCGCGTCCAGCTTCGCCGCGTACACCGCCGGCGTGGGCCCGAACTCACCCCCCGGCTCGAACAGGTTCTCCAGGTTCCACGTCCCGACCCGAACCTCCACCACGCCCCCCAACCGCACGCCGCCCCCCGGCGGCTCCCGCCGCCCAGTCTGGCGCCCGCCACCCCGCAGACCGCCACATCACCAGCAACGATGCCGGTTAGGGCAGCCGATCGGGCGGCGAACCGCCGGGTGCGGCGGCTACCGCCCGGCGATGTCGCGAAGGTCGGCCAGGTGGTGCGTGCCCTCGTGGGCGGCGTGCCGGACCAGCCACCGGCCGGTGCGTTCCTCGCCGGGCAGGCGGGTGGCGGTGCGGGCCCAGTCGGTGGCCGGCACCCGGGCGACCTCGGCGAGGAAGCCGGCGGCGGTGTGGTCGAGTTCGGTGAGGACGGCGCCGAGGTCGAGTTCGTTGTAGCCGAACCGGGTGGCGCGCAGGTCGTTCAGCATCGGCTCGATCGCCGGCCGGTCCTCGGTCCGGACCCGGTACAGCCGGATCGTCGAGGTGGCGTAGACGTCACGCAGGTGGCAGGCGTACTCCAGCACCGACCAGGTGGCCGGGGCGGGACGCCGGCGCGGGTCGGCGGCACCGCCGGCCACGGCGCGGGCCTGGGCCGGGACCGCCGCGATGAGCTGCCGGGCGGCGTCCAGGGTGAGCGCGGCGTAGTCGGTGCCGCAGCCGGCGCAGACATGATCCTCTGCCGGCAGCGGCGGCAGCGCGGTCGTCACCCCCGAGAGGCTAGTCCGGGCACCCCGGGCTGGCGCGGTGCGGCGGCCGAGGGTTGCCCGGGGAGTTTCCGGCAAAGCCCGGCCGGGCCCGGGCTCACCGCTTATACGATGGCGGTCGCGAGGATTTCATAAAGGCCGGCCGGCGTCATCGTCGCCGCGGTTGGTCCGCCTGTTCGGGCTGACTTCCGGGCGGTGCCGATTGCCCGCCGGATCGGCGGTTCGTCGGCCGGATAACGGTTTGGCATAACTGCGCGGCCGGCCCGTTCGTATCATTTCTGTAGCGAATGTAGGCGGTTGCTCCGCTGGTCGGCCCGGTAGTACTGCGAGCGCGGGGTGTCAATCGGCCAACGGGAGCAGCGTCGGTTCGGATCGTGCGGCGATCCACCGCGTACCCACTGGCCACCCACCAATTGCCAACACCTGTGCCCCATTGTTCCAGCCCTGCGGACACTCGTTCGGCCCCCGTCAGTACGGCAATGATGACTGCTGCGACGGCATGCTCGGGAGTTCCGCGCTCCAGCGCGGAAATGGCCGCGTTGTTCATTCCCTGAGAAAGGAACGTCGGATGAGCGCGTACCAGGAGCAGTACCAGACTGGTGGGCAGCAGTACCTCGGCGGGCTGGGACAGCCCGCGAAGAAGCCCGGCCTGGTGACCGCTTCGGTGGCGGTGGCCGCCCTGTCCGCCTTCCTGGTGATCATCAGCCAGGTGATCTCGCTCGCCACCGGTAAGGACCTGCTCAAGGACTCGCTGACGGACGCGCTCGGCGCGTCCACCGCGGAGCTGGCCAGCCAGCTGTTCCAGGCCGAGCTGGACGACGCGTACAGCACGCTGAAGTCCCGGGCGATCCTCGGCATCATCG
This sequence comes from uncultured Actinomycetota bacterium, assembly GCA_963714145.1. GTDB lineage: Bacteria > Actinomycetota > Actinomycetes > Mycobacteriales > CADCTP01 > JBBWZH01. Next base: position 9,928,378 of record OY970235.1, read on the forward strand.
GTGCCCTGCTGGTGCTGCTGTTCGCCTTCCTGGCCCGCAAGGCCAGCATCGGCCCGCGGGTGACGCTGGCACTGATGCTGCTGATCACCGCCGGCCTGACCATCGTCTCGGTCCGCGACATCTTCCCGTCCGCGGGCAAGGCCATGGGCGGCGCCGCGATCGCGCTGGCCGTGGTCGCGATCGTGCTGCTGTTCCTCCCGGCGGTGAACCAGTACGAGCGCGCCCGCAAGAGCGCCCCGCGGGCATAGCTCGGGTGCGGCGGGCGGCGGCCCGCCAGCCCAGCCGTCCTCCGGCACCCGGGGCGGCGCGGTAGGACGGGCCGGCCCACCAGGCCGGCCCGCCAGGGTGACCAGAGCGCGCACGTTCCCCGCGACGGGGAGAAGAGGGTGGTGGACGTGTTCGGGCGGCTCCGGTTCGGGGTTGGTGTCCGGCAGGCGGTATCGGGTGGGATGGCGGCGGCGGTCGCGGTCCCGGTCATCCTGGTGCTGGCCACCTCGGACGGGTTGCCCACCTCGCGGGTGAGCATGTCCGGCGGCGGCGCCTGGCTGGCCTCGCCCAGCCAGGGCCTGGTCACCCTGATCGACGGGCCGTCCGACCAGGTGGTCGGTGCGGTGCGGGCTCCGGGGGTGCGGCCCGGGGACGCCGTGTCGGTGGTGCAGCAGGGCGCCTCCGCGTACGTGGTGGACGCCGGCCGCGGCACGGTGTCGCGTGTGGACGGTGGCACCTACGAGGTGTCGGCGCCGGTGCAGTTCGGCGACGGCGGCAGCGGCGCCACGCTGCAGGTCTACCCGGGCAAGCTGAGCAGCTACGTGGTGGACGGCCAGCGCCGGGTCGCGTCCGTGATCGACCCGGTCACGCTGAAGGTGCGCAACCGGCTGGCGCTGACCGCGCAGCCCGGCCCGGGGCAGTCCGTTGTGGACGGTACCGGCCGGCTCTGGGTGGTCGGCGACGACGGGCTGGCCTGGTTCGACCAGGCCGGCCAGCACGTCCAGCCGGAGCTGGGCGGCGCCCAGGCCCGGCTGGTGCTGGTGGGCGACCGGCCGGTGCTGGTCGATCTGGCGCACTCCCGGGTGGGTCAGCTGTCCGACACCGGCACCGTCTCGGCCTGGTCCTGCCTGCAGTTGCCGGCCGGCACCGGTACCCCGATGCTGCTCGGCTCGACCCGCCTGGGCCGGGTGCTGGCGGCGATCCCGGCCACCGGCACGCTGGTCGCGTCCGGCAATGGCAACGACGACTGCGGGCTGACCGTGAACATCGGCAAGCCCGGCAACAGCCTCGGCCCGCTGGTCGAGAGCGGCGGCTACGTGTTCGTGCCGAACCGCTCGCTCGGCCGCACCACCGTGGTGGACCTGACCAGCCGGCGGGTCGTGGCGGAGCTGGACGTGGTCAAGCCCGGCGCCCAACTGGAGCTGCTGGCCAAGGACGGGTTGGTCTTCTACAACGACCTCGGCGGGGACCGGGCCGGCGTGATCCGCTTCGACGGCGGGCAGTGGCGCGCCGGTAAGGCGCTGCAGAAGTACAACCCGGCGCGCAACGGCGACGCGATCCTCATCCCGAGCGGCAAGTCGGCCGACAAGAACCCCAAGCCGCACCAGCCGAAGCCGGACAAGCCCAACCAGCAGAACCCGAATTCGCCGGACCCGCAGCGCCCGACGAACCCGTCCGACCCGGCGCAGTCCGGCGACGGCGAGCTGAACCCGACCAACCCTGGCAACCGCGACCCGAGCAACCCGGACCCGAGCAACCCGGACCCGGCCGACCCCGACCCGGCCGACCCCGACCCGGGCGGCGGCACCACCACGCCACCCCCGCCACCGCCGCCGGATCCACCGGTCATCACCAGCCTGACCTGGAACCCGGACACGGTCGTGCGCGAGGTGGCGGCCACGTTCAGCGCGACGGTGGACAACGACACCAACGCGACCTGGGCCTGGTCGATCATCGACCCGGCCACCGGAGCGGCGCTGCAGCAGGCCAGCACCCCCGAATCGGCGACGTTCATCCTGCCGTCCGGCAGCCCGACGGACCTGCAGATCAAGCTGGAGGTGCAGAACTCGGCCGGGCCCGCGACGCCGGTCGTCCGTGGGTTCACCACCACGTCCAGCCTCACCCCGCAGATCGACAGCCTGACCGCCAGCCCGAGCCCGGCCGGGGTCGGCCAGGCGGTGTCGTTCCACGCGGTCGAGTCGATCGCCGGCAGCAAGGGCGTCTGGGCCTGGAAGGTGACCGGCCCGACCGGCACCAGCACCCCACCGCAGACCTCCCCGGGCGACGACCTCACCCAGACGTTCACCGCGGTCGGCACGTACACGGTGACGCTGACGGTCAGCTACGACGGGGCCAGCGACACGAAGTCGGTGCCGGTGACCGTGACCGACAACGCCAGGCTGGACGCGGTCACCGCGTCCCCGCTGAACCTGCGCGGCGGTGGCTCGGTCACCGTCCAGGTGCAGCTGTCGGGCAGCTTCAGCACCCAGACCGTCAACATCACCACCGCCAGCTGGCTGTCGGCGAGCGCGCCCAGCATCCAGATCGCGCCCAACGGCATCGGCTCGGTCACCGTCCGGGCGGTCGCGGCGCCGCCCAACGACGGCACCAACAACGGTGTGCTGACCTTCGCGCTGGGCAACGGGCAGGGCGTCAGCTACGACGCGATCGCCAGCCTGGCACCGCAGAACCCGACCGCCAGCTGCCTCCGGACCCGCAAGAACGCGATCTTCGTGGCGGTGCTCAACGCCAGCGTGACCGACGGCAACCCGGCCGGCGTGACCGCGGTGGCGCAGATCGGCACCGCCACGATCCCGTTGCCGTCCAGCGGCACCGGCGGTGGGCAGGCCTTCTTCAGCACGGACCGCCCGACCACCCTGCTCCAGGTGGTCGACAGCTGGACGGTCACCTTCACCGACTCGGACGGGTTGACCACGAGCGTCACGGTGCCCCGGGGCAGTTGCTGGCCATGAGCCCGGGCTGACCGCCGCCGACACCGGCGGCGGTCAGCCTGATCCACCCGCCCCGGCCGGCTCTGAACGAACTGTGAACGGGGTACGGCACCGTTCCGCCGGTCGGGTTGTCGGCGGTGAGGGGTCGTGCGGTGGCGGGCGGGATTGGCCGGCGACTCCGGGTCGCCGCGCTGGCTGTGGGGCTGGTGCTGCCGGCGGTGCTGCTGGTCTCCCGGGCGAAGGGGCTGCCGGCCGAGCGGCCCCGGCTGACCGGCGGCGGGGCCTGGCTGGCGTCGCCCGCGCAGGGCCTGGTGACGCTGATCGACGGGGCCTCCGAGCAGGTGGTCGGGTCGGTTCGGGCCCCCGGCGCGGTACCCGGCGACGACCTCTCGGTGGTCCAGGCCGGCTCCTCGGCCTACGTCGTGAACGGGTCCGGCGGCACGGTGTCGCGTGTGGATGGTGGAACGTACGAGGCGTCCGCACCGGTCCGGTTCGGTCTGCCGGGTGGGCGGCTGTCGGTGCTGGCCGGCGGCCCGGGGCTGTACATAGTGGACGGTGCGCGGCGGGCCGTCTCGGTTACCGACCCGGTCACGCTGCGGGTGCGGCAGCGGCTCTCGCTGGCCGCCCGGCCCGGCCCGGACCAGTCCGTAGTGGACGATGCCGGCCGGCTCTGGCTGATCGACGGCGCCGGCGGCGGGCTGACCTGGCTGGACGGGGCGAAGCGGGTGCGGCCGGACGTGGGCCGGCCGGCCGACCGGCTGGTGCTGGTGGGTGGCCGGCCGGTGCTGCTCGACCTGACCCGGCCGCGGGTGGGTCGGCTCGACGACGACGGCGCGGTCCGGTCCTGGTCCTGTGTGGACACTCAGGCCGGCGACCAGGCGCAGCTGCTCGGCTCGGCCACCGGACCCTGGGTCTGGCTGGCGGTACCGGCCAGCGGCACGCTGATCGGCGCGGCGGTGGGCCGGGACGACTGCGCCCGGACCGTCGACGTGGGCCGGCCCGGCGACCGGTTCGGCGCGCTGGCCGAGTCCGGCGGGTTCGTGTTCGTGCCGGACCTGACCACCGGCCGCACCGCGGTGGTCGACACCGCGGCCGGCCGGGTGGTGGCCGATCTGGCGATGGCCCGCCCCGGCAACCGGCTGGAACTGCTGGCCAAGGACGGGCTGGTCTTCTACAACGACCTGGACGGCGACCGGGCCGGGGTGATCCGCTTCACCGGCGGGCGGTGGCGGCTGGGCCGCTCGCTGCGCAAGTACGACCCGGCCGGCGGCGCGAAGATCCTCACCGCCGGCGGCGCCGGCGCGACGGCGATCCAGCCGCCGGCCCCGACCCCGAGATCGCCCCGGCCCGGTCAGCCGGCCAGCCCGCCCAGCGGACCGCCGCCGCCGGACGCCGGTCGGCCGGACGCCGGTCGGCCCGGCGCCGGTCGGCCGGGCGCCGGTCCGTCCGTCCCGGGCGGATCGAATGAGCCGGGCGGGCCCGGCGGATCGGGCGGGCCAAGCGGGCCGGGCCGGCCGGGTGGGAATCCTGGCGGCGGCCCGGGCGGGGCGCCGGTGCCGCTGGCGGTACGGGTGTCCGGGGCCGGGACGGTGACCGCGGCGCAACCGGCGCCGCTGAACGCGCCGGCCGGCGCGCGGTGCGCCGCCGACTGCGACTGGAACTACCCGGCCGGCACCGCGGTGACGCTCCGGCTCACACCGGCCGCCGGTGCCGTGCTCGACCACGCCGCCGGCTGCACGAGCATCACCGGCACCCTCTGCCGGCTGCGGCTGACCGCCGCGACGAGCGTGCAGGCCGTGTTCGTGCCGGCGCCGCCGGGCACCGTGACGCTCACCGTCAACACCACCGGCCCCGGCACGGTCACCGCCACCAGCCCGGCCGCCGGGTGCACGCCCACCTGCGCGGTGACCGTCCCGGCCGGCACGACCGTCCGGCTCGCCGCGAACCCCGCCGCCGGCGGCTACCTCGCCGGCTGGGGCGACGCCGGCTGCCCGGCCACAGCGTCCACATGCGACATCGCCGTGGCCGTGGACCGGACGGTGAGCGTCGCGTTCGCGTCGCTGGCCGTGCTGACGCTGACCGCCGGCGGGCATGGCACCGGGTCGTTCACCGGCACCGGGCTGACCTGCTCCGCCGGCACCTGCACCGGCAGCTACCCGCCCGGCACCGCGCTCACCGTGACCGCCGTCGCCGACCCGACGTCCAGGTTCGCCGCCTGGACCGGCTGCCCCGCCGCGACCGGCGCCACCTGCCAGCTCACCGTCAGCGCAACCACCGCGGTGCAGGCGAGCTTCGACATCACGATGGCCGCGTTCGCCGGCACCTGGGTCAACACCGACACCGACCCCGGCACCCTCTACATCAGACTGACCGTGCAGCAGACCGGTCCGCTCACGGCCCGGCTGCAGCGGGAGACCTGCACGCTGTGCTTCACCAGTTCGACCGGCAGCCTGTCGCCGTCCGGGGTGCTGGAGTCGACCTTCAACAACGGCCTGGGCCGCAGCGACACCATCAAGCTCACCCGCACCGGCGGCCAGCTCACCCTGGACATCAGCCGGACGGACATCAGCGGGCTGCCGCCGCGGCACTTCAGCTACACGCTGAACCCGGCCTGATCGGGCACCATCCCGTCCAGCCGGCGCAGCACCGCCCGGGCCGCGGCCAGGCCGCGGGCATGCTCGGTCTCCCGCTGCACGGCGTGCGCCTCGGCCGCGGCCGTCGCCGCCGCGGCCGGGTCGCCACCGGCGAGGTGGACACCGGCCAGCGCGGCCAGGGCCAGGCCCTCCAGGGCGCGGAACCCGGACTCCCGGGCGATCGCCAGCGCCTGGGCTGCCGCCGTCTCGGCAGCGCCGGTCAGGTGGGGTCCCGCGCCGTTGCCGCGGCGGGCCGGCTCGGCTGGGCCGATGCGGCTGGCCGGATCGGCCGGGCGGCCGTCGCCGTTCGGATCGGGCGCGACGGTGGCCGGGCCGGGCCCGGCGGCGGCCGCCGTCGTCTCGGCTGCCGCTGTCAGCTGGGCTGCCGCTGTCAGCTGGGCTGCGGCCAGGCCGAGCAGCGCGGTGGTCTCGCTCCACCGGCTGCCGGTCTGCCGGGCCAGCGCCAGTTCCTGCCGGTGGTAGCCGGCCGGGTCGTCCGGGTGCAGCGTGCCGAGGACGTTCAGCACGTCGGTCTCGATCCGGCGGTCGCCGATCTCCCGGGCCAGTCCGATCGCCGCCTCGGCGGTGGCCAGCGCGCGGACCGGCTCGCCGCGATCGCGGTGCAGCGCGGCCAACTCCTGCAGCGTCTCCGCCTCGCCATAGCGGTTCCCGATAGCGCGGTGCAGGGTCAGCGCGGCGTCCAGGTGGGTCTGCGCCCGGTCGAGCAGCCCGAGGTCGCGCTCGACCACGCCGAGGTTGCCCAGCGCGTGCGCCTCGCCGGACGGCGAGCCGGCCTGCCGGTGCCGGGCCAGCGCCTCCGCGGTGTAGCCGGCCGCCTGCCGGAGCCGGCCCAGCTGCCAGTGCAACCAGCCGAGGTTGCTCAGGCTGACCGCCTCGGCGGCCGGCCGTTTCGTCTGCCGGTGCAGCGCGAGCGCCTGGTGATGGCAGTCGGCCGCCCGCCGCAGATCGCCCCGGTCGGCGTGCACGTTGCCGAGATTGCCCAGCACCGCCGCCTGGCCGTCCAGCCAGCCGGCCTGCCCGGCCAGCTCGGCCGCGGCGGTGTAGTGGGTGACGGCTTCGGTGAACCGGTCCAGGCTGTGATACGCGGTGGCCAGGCTGAGCTGCAGCGCCGCCTGCGCCCGCTGGTCGCTGTCGGTGGTCGCCGCGGCCAGCCCGGCGTGTGCCGCCCGCAGCCAGCCCACCGCGTGCCGGGACTGCCAGAAGTAGCCGCGCAGCGTGTCCGCCAGCCGCCAGGCGGCCGGCCGGGGGCCGTGCTCGGCCGCGTCGATGATCGCCGCGATCAGGTTCGGCAGCTCGCCGTCCAGCCAGCCGACCGCGCTGCCGTGGCCGTCGATGCCGGCCGCGGGCAGCCCGACCGGCGCCGGCGGCAGCGCCAGCCGCAGCATCTCCGGGTACAGCTGGTCGGCTGCGGCCCCGGCGGTGTGCAGGTACCAGTCGAGCAGCCGGAACCGGGCGGCGCCGCCGTCGGCCACCCCGTCCTCGGCCCCGGCCCGCTCGGCGGCGTACGCGCGGAGCAGGTCGTGCAGCGCGTAACGGCCCGGGGCCGGCTGGTCGACCAGGTGCGCGGCCGCCAACCGGTCCAGCAGCCCGGCCGCCGCCGGGACGGTGCTGCCGGCCAGCGCGGCCGCCGCGGTCGGCGTCACGTCCGGGCCCGGGACCAGGCCGAGCAGCCGGAACAGCCGGCGCGCGTCCGCCGGCAGGGTCGCGTACGACAGGTCGAACGCGGCCCGGACAGCGGTCTCCGGGTCGCCGTCCACCGCCAGCGCGGCCAGCCGATCGGCCCCGGCCAGCGCGGCGGCCTGCGCCGCCAGCGGGCGTCCCGGGTTGTCGTCGAGGTGCGCGCCGACGATCCGCAACGCCAGCGGCAGGTGCCCGCAGGCGCGGGCCAGCTCGGCCGCCGCGTCCGGCTCCCGCCCAACCCGGCCCGCGCCGAGCACGGCCGCCAGCAGCGCGACCGACTCGGCCGGAGCCAGCACGTCGAGGGTGAGCCGGTGCGCGCCGTCCCGGGCGGCCAGGCCGGACAGCCGGTCCCGGCTGGTCACCAGCACCAGGCAGCCCGGCTCACCGGGCAGCAGCGGCCGCACCTGCTCCGCCGTCGCCGCGTTGTCCAGCAGCACCAGCGTGCGGCTGCCGGCCAGCGCCGACCGGTACAGCGCCGCCGCCTCGTCCAGCTCGACCGGCACCCGCTCGGCCGGCACGCCGAGCGCGCGCAGGAACCGGGCCAGCGCCTCCACCGGCCGCATCGGCGGCGTCGCCGCATGCCCGTTCAGGTTCACGTACAACTGCCCGCCCGGGAACCGGTCCCGCACCCGGTGCGCCCAGTACACCGCCAACGCGGTCTTCCCGATCCCGGCACTGCCCCCGATCGCCGTCACCACAACCGCCGCCGGCGGCGCGGACGCAGCCGGCGGCGCGGACGCCGCCCCGGGCCGGGCCACGGGTCCGTCCGCCAGCTCCGGTCCGTCCGTCGGCTCCGGTCCGTCCGTCGGCTCCGGTCCGTCCGTCGGCTCCGGTCCGTCCGTTGGCTCCGGTCCGTCCGTCGGCTCCGGTCCGTCCGTCGGCTCGGGTCCGTCCGTCGGCTCGGGTCCGTCCGTTGGCTCCGGTCCGTCCGTCGGCTCGGGTCGGTTGGTTGGCTCGGGTGGTTCTGCCCCGTTCGCGTGGCTGGTTGGGCCTGAGGGCCTGGCGCGATCCGTCGGCTCGGAGGGTTCGGCTGCCGGCGGGGCAGGGCGGTCGGCGGCCAGTTCGTCCAGCCGGGCCAGGTAGCTGTCCCGGCCGACGAACCCGGCCACCGCCGCCGGTAGCTGCGCCGGTACCGGCCGGTGCGGCCCTTCCGGTTCCGCGGCGGCGCGCTCCGGGCGGGCCGCCGGTTCCGGGGCGGCGAGGGCGGGGTCGGCGCGGAGGATCGCGACTTCCAGCTGCCGGAGTTCGGGGCCGGGGTCGAGGCCGTCGGTGTCCGCGAGCCGTTGCCGCAGCTGCCGGTACGCGGTGAGCGCCTCGGCGGCCCGGCCCTCCCGGTACAGCGCGAGCATGAGCTGGCCGACCAACCGTTCCCGGTCCGGGTGGGTCCGGACCAGGCCGGTCAGCTCGTCCAGCAGCAGCCGGTGCTGGCCGAGCCGGAGCCGGGCGTCCAGCCGGTCCTCGACGGCGAGCAGCCGAGCCTCGTCCAGCGGGTGGCAGAGCTGCTCGCGCGACTCGGCCGGCACCGCACCGGACAGGGCCGGGCCGCGCCAGAGCCCGAGCGCCTCGTCCAGCAGCATGACCCGCCCCGGGTCGTCCCGACCGGCCCGGGCCTGCTCGACCAGCGCCCGGAACCGGTGCGCGTCGACCGCCGCCGGCTCGACCCGCAGCGCGTACCCGCTGCCCTCGGTGTTGATCTCCGCGTCGGTCCCGGTCAGCGCGGCGCGCAGCCCGGAGACGCAGACCCGGATGGCGTGCGCCGCCTGCCGCGGTGGGTCCACCGGCCAGGTCAGGTCGATCAGCCGGTCCAGCGGCACCAGCCGGTTGACCTCCAGCGCGAGCACCGCCAGCACGAACCGCTGCTTGCGCGGTCCGAGCTCCACCGGCTCGCCCCGCCAGCGCGCCGCCACCGGCCCGAGCACCCCGATCGCCAGCCCGGCCGGCCCCGCCCCACCACGCGTCGGAACTGGCGTCCACCTCTCAAACCAGGCCAGGAGCGGCCAACCCCCACCGAAGCCCCGCCGACGCTACCCGAACACGCCAGGTCAGGACGTATCCGCGGACCGTCCACGGGCGGACCTGGCCTCAGCCCCGGGCAGCGAGATCAGCCGGCCGGGTGGGCCCCTGCGAGGCTGCGGCCATCGGCGCTGTCGCCACGGTGACGGTTTGGCTCCGCGGGTGAGGGTGTTCCTCCGCCAGTGATGACTTGGCTGGTCGCGGTGATGTCGTAGGCCCATCACCGGGACCACAACCCGTCACCGCCGCCCCGAGCTCGTCACTGCCGCTGCGAGTACGTCACCGGTGCCCCGAGTACGTTGCCGCCGCCGCGAGATCGCCACCGGTTCGGCCGCCGCGGTGACGGTTTGGGTCCGCCGGTGCGGGTGTTCCTGCGCCGGTGATGATTTGGCTGGTCGCGGTGGTGCCGTAGGGCCATCACCCGGGAGCGCAACCCGTCACTGCCGCGCGAGCTCGTCACTGCCGCCGCGAGTACGTTGCCGCCGTCGTGAGATCGTCACCGGTGCCGCCGCCGCGGTGTGGGGTTGGGTCCGCCGGTGCGGGTGTTCCTGCGCCGGTGACGAGTTTGCTGGTCGCGGTGATGTCGTAGGGCCATCACCCGGGAGCGCAACCCGTCACCGGCGCCGCTAGCTCGTCACTGCCGCCGCGAGTACGTCACCGCCGTCGCGAGCTCGTCACCGGTGCCGCTGCCGCGGTGGCGGTTTGGGTCTGGCGGTGCGGGTGTTCTTGCGTCGGTGACGAGTTTGCTGGTCGCGGTGATGTCGTAGGGCCATCACCCGGGAGCGCAACCCGTCACCGCCGCCGCGAGTACGTCACCCGCCGCCGCGACTACGTCACCGGCGCCGCGAGCTGGTCACTGCCGTCGCGAGCTCGTCACCGGTGCCGTCGCCGCGGTGGCGGTTTGGGTCTGGCGGTGCGGGTGTTCTTGCGTCGGTGACGAGTTTGCTGGTCGCGGTGGTGCCGTAGGGCCATCACCCGGGAGCGCAACCCGTCACCGCCGCCGCGAGTACGTCACCCGCCGTCGCGAGCTCGTCACCGCCGCCGCGAGTACGTCACCGCCGCCGCGGATCCGTCACCCGTGGGTGACGGTCGGGGTCACCGCCGCCGGCCGCCCGGCGTGGGCGGCCGGCGGTGGGCGGTTACCAGCCGACCGCGATCAGCAGGTACTGCGGGTTGCCGTGGGAGATGAAGGAGGACTGGCCGGCGAAGTCGTCGTACGGGAAGCCGTAGGCGAGGCGGCCGATGGCGTGGTCGTGCCAGAACTTCGCGTAGTAGTTCGCCGGCGCGGCCTGGTAGTAGAGGCTCGGCGTGGACCACTGCGACTGCGGCAGTTGCGCGACGTGCCGGTTCAGCGCGGCGCACATTCCGGGGTTGTTGGCCAGCACGCCGGCGCACCCGGTGACGTCGGAGGTGATCGTGTTGACGCCGACCGAGGCCGCGTAGCCGGTGAAGTAGTTCGCGTACTGCCCGCCGACCCGGAACGCCGCGTCGCTGCCCGGGGCCGGGATCCGGAACGGGGCCTGCACGGTGGCCAGGTGCTTGAATTCGGTCGGCACCTCGTTCATGAACTTCTGGAAGGTGACCGCGCGGTCCTCGGTGAACGTGGTCAGGTCCTCGCCGACGGACGTGTCGAAGCCGTCGTGCGCGTGCAGCCGCATCGCGATCTTCAGGCCGAACGCGTCCACCCGGGTGGTGTTGCCGTTGAAGACGCCCGGCCCGACGGTGAACTCGATGAAGTCGAAGTACTGGCTGGTCGGCGAGCCGAGATAGAAGTACATCCGGCCGGCCGAGTTCACCGGCATGTCGAAGTACTGCTGCTCGGCGATCGAGTGGGTCTGCCCGTTGAAGCTCCAGTAGACCTGGCTGTCCGGGTAGTGGCCGTTGGTGCGGTTCAGGATCTTGAGCATGACCACGTTCCGCGCCGCCGGGATGGTGCTGGTGTCGCCCCAGAACGCGTCCGACGTGGGCGGGTCGGTCGGCGGGGTGGTCCCGCCGGTGGTGCGGACGGCGAACTCCCAGAGCGAGTAGCCGTACGGGGTGCCGCGGGTGGTGCCGTTCATCCGGATGTACCGGCCGGTGCCGGCGACGGTGAGCGTCTGCGTGCCGCCGGTGCCGGCCGTGGTGCTGAAGATGTTCGTCCAGGCCGACCCGTCCGGGGAGACCTGGATCTGGAACGCCGAGGCGTACGCGGCCTCCCAGGTGAGCGTCACGCCGCAGATGGTCGCCGGGCCGCCGAGGTCGACGCGCAGCCACTGCGGGTCGCTGAACGCGGACGACCAGCGGGTGCCGGCGTTCCCGTCCACCGCGTTGGCCGCCGCGCTCGCCGCGTTCTCGGTGGACGAGGCCAGCGCGGGCCGGCCGAGCGCCGCGTTGCCGGCGCCGCAGGCGGCCGCCCCGATCGTGCCGAACACCTGGAACTCCCAGAGCGAGTAGCCGAACGCGGTGCCCCGGGCGGTGCCGTTCATCCGGACGTACCGGCCGGTGCCGGAGACGGCGAGGGTCTGGGTGCCGCCGGTGCCGGTGGTGGTGCTGTAGATGTTGGTCCAGGCGTTGCCGTCGGGGGAGACCTGGAGCTGGAACGCCGACGCGTACGCGGCTTCCCAGGTCAGCGTGACCTGGTCGATGGTCGCGCTGCTGCCGAGGTCGACGCGCAGCCACTGCGGGTCGCTGAACACGGACGACCAGCGGGTGCCGGCGTTCCCGTCCACCGCGTTGCCGGCCGCGCCGGCCGCGTTCTCGGTGGATGAGGCGAGCGTGGCCCGGCCCTGCGAGAGCAGCGCCCCGGCCGCCCGGGCCGGGGCCGCGGTCACCGTGAGGTAGCTGGCCAGCACGGTCGTGACGGCGAGCGCGATCAGGCCGGCGGTCCGGCGGCGACCGGTAGGGCGGGTCATCAGACGCATGGCGGCACTCCTGACGTAGCAGAAGACGTCGGTGCCCGATGCGCGACGAGGAACCTGGGAACGTTCCCACCGGATAGTTTCGTCCGCCTATGTCATGCCGTCAACGCCCAGGACCGGCTCAGCCACCGGTCCGGGCGTTGCCGCCGCCGATCAGGTGGGTGTCGGCCGCGGAACCGGCGCGCTACGGTCAGAGCCCGCCGCCGCCCGGCGGGATGCCGCCCGGCGTGCTGCCGCCGTACCTGCCCTGGTTGTCCCACTTGGCGCGGCGGACGTCGTCCTGACTGACCCGGAGCCGGCGGTGCCGCCGCCGGGCCTTGACGTCGATCACGATCGCGGCGATCAGCAACGCACCGAGCGCACCCAGCCAGATCTCCATGACGCCTCCCACGGCCGACCGCGGCACCGCCGCTGTCGCCAGCTCAGACTAGGTGGCGCCCGGATCGGTTGCGTGCCGCCGCGGGTTCAGCGGGACGCGCCGGCCGGGTCGGGTCGGCCGGCGAGCAGCAGCGCGGCGAGGGTGGCGCCGGCGCAGCCGAGGGCCTCGTCGCCGAGCGTGTCGGTGTAGGCGGTGGCCAGCTCGGTGCCGTGCCGGATGAACGTGTACCACTCGGCCAGCTCCCAGCCGATCGCGAGCAGCGCGCCGAGGCCGGCGACGAGCAGGCCCAGCGCCCAGCGCGGGCCGATCCAGCCGGCGGCCAGCAGCAGCCCGGCGCCGAGACAGAGCAGGAACCAGTTGACCAGGTGGTTGGCGTCGTCCCACCAGCCGACCGTGTCGTAGAGGTCCAGCGTGTTGCCGCTGACGTCGATCGTGAACGGCGCCATCAGCAGCGCGAACGCGGTCCACGGGGCGGCCGCCGGGGAGTGCCGGTGGGCCAGCCACCACAGCGCCGGCACCAGCAGCATCAGCACCGGGTAGGCCAGCAGCCGGCCGGCGAACGCCTTGCCCTGGAACTGCGGCAGATCCGGCGCGATCGTCGCCACCAGCAACTGCGCCACGGTCGCGATGAACAGCACCGCCGCGGCCCACCAGGCGCGCCCCGGATGCCGGGACACCCCCCTAGGCTCCGCCGTCAGGCGCCGCGGTGGAGCCGCGGACGATCAGTTCCGGGGCCGGTTCGGCCACCATGCTGTCGTACGGGGTGCCGCCACTGAGCCGCTCGTGCAGCAGCCGGACGCTTTCCCGGCCCAGCTCGAACAGCGGCATCTTCACCGTGGTCATCGGCGGCTGGGTGTAGCTGGCCACCCAGGTCTCGTGCACCGCGACCACGGACAGCTGCTCGGGCACCTTGATGCCGAGCTCGCCGGCCGCCCGCACCGCGCCGATCGCGGCGTTGATGTTGCCCACCACCACGCCGCTGGGCCGCCGGGTCGCGGCCGGCGCGAACAGCTGCAGGATGCCCTGCCGGCCGTCCTCGGGGAAGTAGCCGCAGCGCAGCGTCCAGGCGGTGCGGCGGCGGATCCCGGCCTCGGCGAGCGTCTGGATGAAACCGCGCTCCCGCTGCTTGCCGGTGTAGCTGTTCTGGTCGCCGCCGATCAGCGCGATGTCCCGGTGGCCGAGGTCGATCAGGTGCCGGGTGGCGGTCCGGGCGCCGCCGATGTCGTCCAGCACCGCGCAGCTGCGCCGCGAGCTGCGCGAGTTGATCAGGACGATCGGCGAGGTCCGCTCCAGGATCTCCTCGAACGCCTGCCCGCCGACCTCGTCCCGGCGCTGGATGATGAAGCCGTCCACCCGGCCCTCGCCGATCAGCCGGCGCAGCACGTCACTGCCCGGCTGCAGCCGCTCCGACCGTCCAAGTAGGACGATCACGTTCAGCTCGTCGGCGGCGGCCTCGGCGCCCCGGGTCAGCTCGTCGAAGATGGCGTTGGTCATGTCCGGGACGATCAGCCCGATCGCGCCGGACTGGGACATCCGCAGCGCCCGGCCGGCGAAGTTGGGCGTGTAGTCCAGCTGCTTCGCGATCCGGCGGACCCGGTCCCGGGTGGCCGGGCGGATGCGCAGCGCGGGGTCGTCGTTGAGCACCCGGGACACCACGGACACCGAGACGCCGGCCCGTTTGGCGACGTCGCTCAGGGTGGTCACGGCGAGGCTCCGTCCTTTCGTAGCGCCCGGACCTCGGCCACGGCGCGGTCGAGCAGCTCCGGCCGGCTGGCGCGCCGGTTGACGACATCGTCGACCATGCGGTTCAGCACTTCGACAACGGCCGGCAGTGCGGTCGTCTGCGGCATCGCCCGCACCTGCCGGTGCACCTCCTCGATCACCTCGTACGCCGGCGAGCTGGCCCGCACCCGCGGGTCGCGCCAGGTCGACAGCCGGGTGCCGTTGGCGCCGGCCAGCGAGGTGATCCGGTCCATCGCGGCCGAGCCGGCGTGCCGCAGGAAGCTCCAGGCCAGCTCGGGGCGCCGGCAGCCGGCCGGGACAGCCAGCGCCCAGAACACGTTCAGCGAGACCGACGGCTGCCCGGGGCCGGCGGCCGGCACCGGGGCCACCCCGACCCGGCCGTGCGTGGGGGAGTCCGGCGGCGCGCTGAGCGCCAGGTAGCCGGCCCAGTTCACGGTTACCGCGGCCTGCCCGGCGGCGAACGCCAGGCCGGCGCCGACGCTGTCCAGCGACCGGGCCGCCGGGTCGATCACGCCGGCCTCGTTCCAGAGCAGGCCGAGGTAGTCCAGCGCGGCCAGCCCGGCCCGGGATCCGAACAGCGGCTCGTCGGCCGGGCCGAGCAGCTCGCCGCCGCGGGACCAGAGCTGGATCAGGAAGTCGTAGACGTTGTTGTGCCCGTCCGGGTGGCCGCCGAGCACGGTGCCCCACAGCCCGCGGTCGGGCCGGGTGAACCAGCGGGCCTGGTCGAGCAGCTCGGCCCAGGTGCGCGGCGGGGCCAGCGGGTAGCCGTACGCCGCGCCGAACCCGCGCTGCTCGGCCGGGTCGCCGAACAGGTCGGTGCGGTAGAGCAGCACTTCCGGGCCGTCGTGGTAGGCCATGCCCCAGCGCTGTCCACTCACGACGGTCAGGCCGCGCATGGACGGGCTCCACCCGTCCGGCCAGCCGTCCGGCGGGGCGGCGGCCAGCAGGCCGTCCAGCGGCAGCAGCCGGCCGGAGTCGACCAGCTGGGGTAACCAGTCCGTCACGGCCAGCACGATATCTGTCGAACCGTCCAGGCAGGCGGCACCGCGCAGCAACCGGTCCTCCAGTTCCGGCAGATCGAGCCATTCGGTGTCGAGGGTGCCGTCCGGCCAGGCATCGGCCTGCTGACCGATGGCCGCCTGGAACCCCTCGAACGCCCGGCCGAGGAACCGCAGCTCGTTGCCCGTAGCCATGATTGACACTCCATAGCGTCCTGTTTACCTTTGGAGAAACGTTTTTCAGGATGCCATCTCGAACCCCTGGCGGCTACGGTGCTTGTGGTCGACGCTCATCAGCACTTCTGGGATCCGGCCCGCGCGGCGTACGACTGGCTCGGCCCGGCGCTCGCCCCGATCAACCGGCGGATCGGCTTCGATGAGCTGGCGCCCATCCTCGCGGCCACCGGGGTGGACGCGACCGTGCTGGTCCAGTCGGCCGACAACGCCGACGACAGCGACTGCATGTTCGAGATGGCCGCGGCGCACCCGGAGATCGCCGGCGTGGTGGCCTGGGTGCCGCTCGATCAGCCGGCGCTGGCGGCGGCGCGGTTGGCCGTGCTGCGCCGCCGGCCCGAGTTCGTCGGCGTCCGCAACCTCATCCACGAGCAGCCCGACCCCGATTGGCTGCTGCGCCCCGAGGTGGCCGAGGGGCTCGGCCTGCTGGCGGCGGCCGGCGTCCCGTTCGACTTGGTGGCCGTGCTGCCCCGGCATCTGGAGCACGTACCGACGCTGTCCGAGCGGCACCCTGAGCTGCGGATGGTCATCGACCACCTGGCCAAGCCGCCGATCGGCCTGGCCAGCTGGGAGCCCTGGCGCACGCTGATCGCGCGGGCCGCCGAGAACCCCCGGGTGTACGCGAAGGTGTCGGGCCTCTACCCGGCCGCCGGCGATCCGCTGGCCTGGGATGCCGGCACGCTGCGCCCGTTCGTCGACTACGCGCTCGACCTCTTCGGCCCGGATCGGCTGATGTACGGCGGTGACTGGCCGATCTCCGTCCTCTTCGGCGACTACCAGAAGGTATGGACGGAGCTGTCCGCGGTGTTCGCCGACCTCGGCCCGGCCGAGCGGGCGGCGTTGCTCGGCGGTACCGCGACCGCGTTCTACCGGCTGCCGGCCGACCGGCTCGCGGCGCTGTCGCGATGATCGGGCTGTTCGAGCCGATCGCGGCTGCCTGCGCGATCGAGGTGCCGGCCGGGCACCGGCTTCCGGTGGCGATCGTCGGCGCCGGCGCGATCGTCGACCTGGCGCACCTGCCGGCCTACACCGCCGGCGGCATCGAGGTCGTCGGCATCCACGACATCGACCCGAAGCGCGCGGCCGAGGTGGCCGGGCGGCACGGCATCGGCCGCACCTACTCCACTGTGGACGATCTGCTCGCCGACGACTCGGTCGCGGTGGTGGACGTGGCCGTCCCGGCCGCGGCCCAGCCGGAGATCGCCCGCCGGGTGCTGGCCGCCGGCCGGCACATGCTCGGGCAGAAGCCGTTCGCCCCGTCCGCGGCGGTCGGCGCGGAGCTGGCCGGGCTGGCCGACGCGCACGGCGTGGTGCTCGCGGTGAACCAGCAGTTGCGGTTCGACGAGGGGATGGCCGCCGCGCACGCCATGGTCGAGGCCGGCTGGCTCGGTGAGCTGACCGCGATGTCCATCACCGTCAACATCTGGACCGAGTGGCGGGACTGGCCGTGGATGCTGGCCACGCCGCGGCTGGAGATCAGCAACCACTCCATCCACTACCACGACGTCGTGCGCTGGTTCCTCGGCGAGCCGGAGACCGTGTTCTGCGCCGGCGGCCGCACCCCGGGGCAGGCGCCGACCGGCGAGACCCGCACGATCAGCACCGCGACCTACCCATCCGGCGCACTGTCCATTGTGCACGCGAACCACGAGAACGACCGTGCTGACAACGCCGCCGAGTTCCGCATCGACGGCAGCCAGGGCTCGATCCGGGGCACCCTCGGCCTGCTCTACGACTACCCGCACGGCCGACCGGACACAGTGGACGTCAGCAGCGCGGTGGTGCCGACCGATGGCTGGGTGCCCTACCCGGTGACCACCCGGTGGATCCCGGACGCGTTCCTCGGGCCGATGGCCTCGCTGCTGAACGCGGTCGCGACGGGGCAGCCGCCGCGCTCGTCCGGCCGGGAGAATGTCGGCACGCTGCGGGTGGTGGACGCGCTGTACGCCTCGATCCGCACCGGCGCCGCGCAGCGGCTGGCTGGCTGAGCGCGGCGGCTGGCTGAGCGCGGCGGTCAGACCGCGCTCAGGCCGCCGTCCATCACCAGCGCGGCGCCGTTCATGAACCGGCCCCGGTCGTGTACCAGGAACGCCACGCCCTCGGCCACCTCCTCCGGGCTGCCCATCCGGCCGTCGAGTTGCCGGGCGGCCATCGCGGCCCGGGTCGCCGCCGGGTCGGGCGCGTTCGCGACGATCTTGCCGATCCACTCGGTCTCGACCGTACCGGGGCAGATCGCGTTCACCCGGATCCCCTGGCCGGCATAGTCGGCGGCGATCGACTTGGTCAGCCCGACCAGCGCGAACTTGCTCGCGGTGTAGGCGGCCCGGTCGCGGATCGCCACCACCCCGGCTACCGAGGCGATGTTCACGATGATGCCGCCGCCGCGTGCCAGCATCCCGGGCAGCACCGCCTTGCAGGAATGGAACGCCGCCCGCACGTTCACCGCGAAGATCCGGTCCCAGTCCACAGTGGACGTCGTCAGCAGCGGCTCGGCCACCCCGACGCCGGCCACGTTGCAGAGCACGTCGATCGGGCCCAGCGCGGCCTCGACGGCCGGTACGACGCGGTCGAACGCGTCGGCCGGTACGACGTCCGCGACGATCGCGGTGGCCGGCGTGCCGGCGGCGGTCAGCTCCTCGACCGTGGCGGCCAGGCCGGCCGGGTCGATGTCGACGCCGGCGATCGCGTGCCCGTCGGCGGCCAGCCGGCGGGCGATGCTGCGGCCGATGCCGGATGCGGCGCCGGTGACGACGACGACCTTGCCCATGGCAGCCTCCTCGGCGGTCAGCGCGGGCGCTTCTCGACCAGGTACAGGTGCACCAGCGCGATCACCGTATCGCCGTCCTGGTTGGTCGCGGTCACCTGTTCCTCCAGGTACCCGAACTCGGCCGGCCTGCTGCGGTGGTCGCGCTTGCCGGTTGTCTCGGCCCGGACGGTGATCGTGTCGCCGATGTGGACCGGCCGGATGAAGCGCACCCTGTCGTAGCCGTAGCTGATCGAGCGCGGGTTGATGTCGCCGGCGGTCATCCCGACCGCGACCGACATGACCAGCGTGCCGTGGGCGATCCGGCGGCCGAACGGCTGGCTGGCGCACCAGTGCGCGTCCATGTGGTGCGGGAACAGGTCGCCGGTCTGGCCGGCGTGCAGCACCACGTCCGCCTCGGTGATCGTCCGGCCGGTGCTGGTGCGGACCAGGCCGATCTCGATGTCCTCGAAGAACCGTTCGTCCACCTTCACCGATGTGCCTCTTTCACCGGGGTGCCTCCGCTCGGCCGGTCAGCGAGCCGGCGTACACGGCTTCCGCGCCGCGCAGGCAGGCCTCGATCGTCAGTTCGCCGGCCAGCACGGCGTTCACCAGCGTGCCGACGCGGTCCTGCACGTCCAGCCAGCCGGGGTAGCGGGGCCGCAGCCAGGCGCCGTCCAGCGTCCGGCGGGTGTTGCGGAAGAAGTCGAGGCTGTCCAGGTTGAGCGCGTCGTCCCGCCAGGCGGCGGCGTGCCCGGGTTGCCCACCGCAGGCGTAGTACGGCCCGCGCTGCACTGTCTCGCTGGCCAGCCAGAACGCGTGTTCGACGGCCGCCCCGGCCTGAGTGGTGCGGGCCGGGACGGCGATGCCGGCACCACCGAGGCAGGAACCGGCCACCCCGGCCGCACCGGCCGGAATGTCCACATAGGCCAGACGATGTGGACGGAACCCGGCCCGGCTGTAGTTCGTGTAGCCGAACGCCAGCGGGGCGTACCACCAGTCGTCGCGGGTGGACAGCCGCTCGGCGGTCTGGATCGGGTTCTCGGTCAGGCACCCGGCCGGGACGAGGGTGGCCAGCCGGCACATCAGGTCCAGCGCGGCGGCGCCGGCGTCCGGGTCGGCGAAGCCGCCACCGGCGGTGACCGGGGCGCCGGAGTTCGCGCACAGGGTGAGGAAGCTGGAGATCGCGTCCACCGGTTTCGCCGGCCAGAGCACCCGACCGGCCCGGGCCAGCTCGAGCACCTCGCCCCAGCCGGACGGTGGCTCGGCCAGCAGGTCGGGCCGGTACACGGCCACCTGCGCGGCGGTGTCGATGGCCAGCCCGTACTGGTGGCCGCCGTGCTGGTAGCTGCGGTGCGACAGCCCGACCGAGTTGGCCGCGAGGTCGGCCAGCTCGGCGTCGTGGCCGGTGCCGTCCAGCGGCAGCAGCAGGCCCTCGGCGTGCGCCACCGGGATGTGCGGGTGATCCAGCACCACCAGGTCGTACCCGGCGACCAGCGACTCCAGCGGCTGGTCGGCGAACCCCTGCAGGCTGCGCACGTCCCACTCCACCCGGCTGTCCGGGTGTTCCCGCCGCCAGGCCGCCGCGGCGCCCCGGACGCTGGCCAGGCCGCGCGGGTGATCCCAGGTGATGCCGCGCAGGACGGTCATGCCGACCGGGCCGGCGGGGCGGCCACCCCGAACTCGGCCTCGATCGCCGTGGTGTGTTCGCCGAGGCGGGGCGAGCCGGCCGGCCGGGTGAGCACCTGACCGTCGATGCGCAGCGGGCTGCGGGTGGTGGTCAACCGCACCGGGTCGCCGCCGGCCAGCGGTGCCCGCTGGGTCTGCTGCGCCATCCGCAGCGCGGTGAAGCCCTCGTGCCGGACCAGTTCCGGCAGGGTCAGCACCGGCGCGCACCAGACCCCGGCCGGGTCGAGCCGGTCGAGCCAGTGCTGGGTCGGCTCGGTGGCCAGGTGGGTGGCGAGCAGGCCCTCGATCTCGACCCGGTGTGACCACCAGGTCTGCGGGTCGGTGAACCGGGCCAGCGCGGCCAGCCCGATCAGCTCGCCGATCCGTGGCACCGGGTTCATCGCCAGCGCCAGGTAGCCGTCGCTGGTCGGGTAGGTGCCGTACGGCGCGGACAGGAACGCGTTCGCGCCGTGCGGGCCGCCGCGCCGCACCGTCACCCGCGGATCGGTCAGGTGCGCGCTGAGCAGTTCGAACTGCAGGTCGAGCATGCCTTCCAGCAGGCTGGTCTCGACCAGACCGCCCAGGCCGGTGCGTTCCCGGCGGAGCAGCAGCGCGGTCACCCCGTGTGCCAGGTGGACGGAGGCGAGCAGGTCGGCCACGCTCAGCCCGACCGGCACCGGGCCCTGGTCGTGCTGGCCGTTCAGCCAGGGCAGCCCGGACATCGACTGGGCCAGCAGATCCTGGCCGGGCCGGTCGCGCCAGGGGCCGGTGTCGCCGAAGCCGGTGACGCTGCCGTAGACCAGTCGCGGGTTCAGGCCGCGCAGGCTGGGGTAGTCGAGCCCGATCCGTTCCATCACGCCGGGCCGGAAGTTCTGGATCAGCACATCCGCGCGGGCCACCAGGGCGCGCACCAGCGCCAGCCCGCGGGCGTCCTTGAGGTCGGCGGCCAGGCTCTCCTTGTTCCGGTTCATGATGTGGAACGAGAGCGTGTCGCCGTCCGCGACGATGCCACCGAAGGCCAGCGTCCGGCCGAGGTCGCCGACATCCGGCCGCTCGATCTTGATCACCCGGGCGCCGAGGTCGCCGAGCCGCATCGCGGCCACCGGGCCGGCCAGGAACTGGCTGAAGTCCAGCACGAGCATGCCGTCCAGCGGGCCAGGGGTCGGGGTCGCGGTTGGGGGTTCCGCCCCGACAGCACCAGTCATCCGAAGCCAGCTCCACTCCGCACCGCGCGGCGCGCGTCGTCCGGGCCGCGCGGCGCGCGCCCGAGCACGAAATCGTTTGTTCATTAGAGCCGTGTCGCTATGTGGTGTCAAGCAACCCGAGGGGGTGCCAGCGCTCCACCCGGACGGCCTAGCGCCGACTCCTTGAGGTAACGATTTTCTGTCGCTGCTCTTGCCCCTTCACACTGCCGACATCTGGGTCTACAGTCCGGCCGTATGGATGAACAAGCGTTTGTCCTAGCCGCAGGTCAACCACCCGGTGTCGGCGTGCCCGCCGCGGAGCTGGCCCCCCTCACCTCGGCCATCCTGGCCGACTCGCTGGACGAGGTCGGTCGGCGCCACCAGGTGTTACGGCCCGGGTTAGGCCCGGTCTGGCCCGGTGCCCACGCACTCGGCCGGGCCCGCACGGTCCGCTTCGCGCCCGTCGACACCGGGTCCGTCGGGACCGGGTCCGTCGACACCGGGTCCGTCGACACTGGGTCCGTCGGGACCGTGTCGGTCGGGACCCCGCCGGTCGAGGTTGCCCCGGGCGAGGCTGTCCCGGTCGATACCGTGCCCGTCGATACCGTGCCCGTCGATACCGTCGCGAACGCCGTCGATATCGACCCGCCCGGCGCCGATCCGTACGGCCCGATGATGAGCTTCGTGGACGGGCTGGAACCGGGCGACCTGGCCGTGGTCGCGACCGGCCCGGACGACCGCACCGGCTACTGGGGTGAGCTGTTCTCCGCCGCCGCGATCGGCCGCGGCGCGGTCGGCACGATCTGCGACGGCCCGGTGCGCGACGTGGACAAGGTCGCCGCGCTGGGCTACCCGTTGTTCGCCGCCGGCACCCGTCCGGTCGACTTCGCCGGCCGGATGCGGGTGGTCGAGACCGGCGCCCCGGTCGAGCTGGCCGGCGTCGTGATCACCCCGGGCGACCTGGTGCTGGCCGACCGGGACGGCGTGGTGGTGGTGCCCCGGGACGTGATCGACCCGGTGCTGGAGCGGGCGCTGCGCCGGGCCGGCGCCGAACGCGACGTGCTGCGCGCGCTGCTGGACGGTGCTTCGCTGCGCCAGGTCTGGCAGCGCTGGGGGGTGCTGTGACACCGGTCCACCCGCAGTTGCTCCGCCTCCGGGAGGCTGACGACGTGCTGATCGCGGCCCGCCCGATCGCGGCCGGCGAGCAGCTGCAACTGGGTGCCGGCACCGAGGTCGCCGCTGCCGCCGACATCCCGACCGGGTTCAAGGTGGCCGCGCGCGACCTGGCCGCCGGCGACATCGTGCACCGGCTGGGCATGCCGATCGGCCGGGCCACCGTACCGATCGGGCGAGGTGAGGTGGTGCACGTGCACAACCTGGAGAGCCAGTACCTGCGGACGCACCGGCGGGGGGAGGCGTGATGCGGGGCTACCCGCGCAGCGACGGCCGCAAGGGCATCCGCAACGTGATCGTGGTGGCCTACCTGGTCGAGTGCGCGCACCACGTGGCCGGCCGGATCGCGGCGGCGTTCGACGACGACGTGCAGGTGATCGGCTTCGGCGGCTGCTACCCGAACGACTACGCCGCGATGATGCTGCGCCGGCTGACCACGCACCCGAACGTCGGCGGTGCGCTGCTGGTCTCGCTCGGCTGCGAAGGCTTCGACCGGGCCGGGCTGGAGGCGGCGGTGCGAGCCACCGGCCGGCCGGTCGCGACCCTGGTGATCCAGCAGGAGCACGGCACCCGCAGCACGATCGAGCGCGGCCGGGCCTGGGTGGCCCAGGCCCGGGCCCAGCTGGACGCGCTCGAGCAGGTGCCGGTCGAGCTGTCCGACCTGGTGGTCGGCACGATCTGCGGCGGTTCGGACAGCACCAGCGGGATCACCGCGAACCCGGCGGTGGGGGTCGCGTTCGACCGGCTGGTCGCGGCCGGTGGCACCGCGATCTTCGAGGAGACCGGCGAGCTGATCGGCTGCGAGTACATGATGCGCGACCGCGCGATCACCCCGGAACTGGGCGCCGAACTGGTCGGCGCGGTGCAGAAGGCGGAGGCGTACTACACCACGCTCGGGCACGGCAGCTTCGCCCCGGGCAACGCCGAGGGCGGGCTGACCACCATCGAGGAGAAGTCGCTCGGCGCGTACAGCAAAAGCGGGAGCGCGCCGATCAGCGGGCTGCTCAAGCCGGGCGACCGGGCCCCCGCCCCGGGCCTGTACCTGCTCGACGTGGTGCCGGACGGGGAGGTCCGCTGGGGCTTCCCGAACATCAACGACAACGCCGAGGCGGCCGAGCTGATGGTCTGCGGTGCGCAGCTGATCCTGTTCACCACCGGGCGCGGCTCGGTGGTCGGCTCGGCGATCTCGCCGCTGGTGAAGGTGTGTGCGAACCCGCAGACCTACCGGGCGATGGCCGAGGACATGGACGTCGACGCCGGCGCGGTGCTGGAGGGGCGGTCCACTTTGGACCAGGTCGGTGCCGAGATCCTCGACCTGATCCGCCGGGTGGCGGCCGGCGAGCAGACCGCCAGCGAGGCGATGGGGCACCAGGAGTTCGTCCTGACCTACAAGGCTTTCGAGCCGGTCGGCCCGAGCTGTCTACCGCTGACCGTCCTTACCGGACCAGATACTTCCAGGAGCGCGACATGAAAGCATCGATCCGGCAGCGGACGGCCCGACGCTGGCTGACCGCGTCCGGTGCCGCTGTGCTGGCCGTCGCGCTCGCCGCGTGCGGCTCGTCCACCGGTGCCGGCGGCAGCACCGGCAGCGGCGAGCAGCGGGATAATGCGAGCGACTCCGGCGGCCCGATCACGGTCTGGGTGGACGCGCCCCGGGTGCCGGCGGTGGAGGCGTTCAAGAAGGCCCACCCGGAGATCCAGCTCACCATGAACACGATCGACGGCAACGTCGGCAGCACCGCGCTGCAGCAGAAGTTCTCCCTGTTCAACCAGGCCGGCAAGGGCTGGCCGGACGCCATCTTCTTCCCGTCCAACGACGACATCGCCTGGGCGACCAGCTCGAAGATCGACTTCGCCCGCGACCTGAGCACCGACATGAAGGACACGATCTCGGGCTACTCGAGCGCCTCGATAGCGCCCTGCGTGATCGACAACAAGATCCGGTGCGTGCGCAACGACGCCGCCCCGGACGTGTTCTGGTACAACGCCGAGCTGTTCAAGAAGTGGAAGTACACCCCGCCGACCAGTTGGGACGAATACGGCACGCTGGCGGTGAAGATCGCCCAGGAGCACCCGGGCTACCTCAGCGGCATGCTCGGCGACGCCTACGCCCCGGACCGCTACCTCTGGGCCAGCGGCTGCCCGACCAACGACCGGCTGTCCGAAACCAAGGTGCACATCGACCTGACCGATCCGCTCTGCGGCCGGGCGGTGTCGCTTGTGGACAAACTGGTCGCGGCCAAGGCGCTGTCCCCGGTCGGCATCTTCGACCCGGCCGCGGCCAAGGTCGGGCAGAAGCTGGCGATGAGCCCGGGCGCGGTCTGGTGGGGCAACTACCTGTTCCGCGACACCTGGAAGATCCCGGCCAGGCAGATGACCGCGACCGCGCCGCTGAAGTGGTCCGACGACGCGCAGGGGTACACCGGTGACGAGGGCGGCGGCCTGTGGGGCGTCTCCAGCCACATCAAGGGCAAGCAACTGGAGAACACGCTGGTGTTCGCCAAGTTCGTGGCCAGCGACCCGGCCTGGCAGGTGGAGCTGACCACCGGCCTGCCGGCGTACGGGCCGATCCAGGACGAGTGGCTGCAGAAGCAGTCCAGCGTCGGCTACCTGGCCGACTTCGAGACCTCGGCCAAGGCGTTCAAGGCCGCCGTCGACATCGTCCGGCCGAAGCACGCCTACATGCTCTACAACACCGGCGGCATCTGGACCCAGACCGTCACCCCGCTGCTGACCCAGGGCAAGGATCTCAGCGCCGGCTGGGACGCCTTCGGCAAGCGGCTGAACAACGAGGCGAAGACGTTCGGGTACCAGGTCGTCACGACCTCGTAGCGGTAGCGGCAGGCCGGGGCAGGGGCGGGCAGCGGCAGCGGCAGGGGTAGCGAGCATGAGGCTGGACGGGACGACAGACCGGGACGTCGAACAGCCGCGCCCGGCCCCAGCCGCGGCGGCCGGGCGGGCCGCGCCGGCCCGGCCGCGCCGCCGCGGCTACGCGTCGCGGCACGAGTCCCGCGGCGCCGCGATCCTGGTCGCGCCGTACGTCGTGCTGCTGCTGGTCGGCGGGCTGATCCCGGCCGGCTACGCGATCGTGAAGAGCCTGCAGGACGAGACCGGCACCAGGTTCGGCGGGCTGACCAGCTTCCAGCGGGTCACCAACGACTTCCGGTTCGTGGATACGTTCACGAACATCCTCACCGTGATGGCGGTCTGGCTGCCGATCATGATGATCGGCGTGGTCGGCCTGGCGCTGCTGGTGCACGCGACGCCGAACCGGTTCGGCGCCACCGTGCGGTTCATCTACTACCTGCCCGGGGCGCTGGCCGGCATCGCCAACTTCATGCTCTGGCTCTACCTGCTCAACCCCGGCCAGAGCCCGCTGGACTTCCTCTGGCGCGGCTTCGGCTACGAGACGCTCAACGAGGTGGCCAGCCCCGGCAACCTGCCGGTGGTGCTGGCCGCGATGCTGTTCTTCCAGGGCGCCGGCACCTGGCTGGTGGTCGTCAACGGCGGCCTGAACGGCATCTCCGACGACGTGCTGGAAGCGGCCACTTTGGACGGTGCGAACGCCTGGCAGGTGGCCTGGCGGGTGAAGCTGCCGATCATCCGGCCCTGGCTGGGCTACATGGCGCTGCTGAACATCGCGTACGGCTTCCAGCTGTTCCTGGAGCCGCAGGTGCTCAGCCAGGCCACGCACGGGCTGATCTCGCCGCAGTACACGCCGAACCAGCTCAGCTACACCTACGCCTACCAGATCCTCGACCTGCCGGCGGCCGCCGCGATGTCCGTCCTGCTGCTGCTCATCACGCTGGTCCTCGGGCTGCTCGTGGTGTTCCGCAGCGGGCTGTTCGCCGAGGAGAGGTGACCGGCGTGACCAGCACCGACGTCCCGGTGGGTTCCCGGGCCGCGACCAACGCCCGGGCCGGCTGGTCGCCCGGCCGGCTGGCCCGGCTGGTCACGCTGGCCGCGGTCGCGTTCCTGTTCGCGTACCCGATCCTCGGCTTCCTGCTCACCGGCTTCCGGGCGCAGACCGACACCGGGGTCGCCGGCCGCGGCCCGCTCGGTGTCACCGGCGTCTCGCTGGGCAATGCCCGGGACAGCTGGCGTACCGTGCTCGACTTCAACAACGGCGTGTTCCTGCACTGGATCGTCAACTCGCTGGTGGTCTCGATCGGCGGCGCGGTGCTCGCGGTGGTCGCCGGTATCCCGGCCGGGTACGCGATGGCCCGGCTGCGGTTCCGCGGCCGCCGGCTGCTGCGGTTCCTCACCCTGGTGCTGATGGTGATGCCGAACACCGTGCTGGTGATCCCGTTGTTCCTGGAGGTCAGCGCGGTCGGCGCGATCGACCAGCTGTGGCCGGTGATCGTCATCATGGGCTTCTTCCCGTTCGGTGTGTACCTGGCCTACATCCACTTCGCCACCGCGCTGCCGTACGAGCTGGTCGAGGCCGGCCGCGTGGACGGGCTGAGCGAGCTGGGCATCTTCTTCCGGGTCGCGGTGCCACTGTCCAATCAGGCCGTCGCGCTGACCGCGTTCTTCGCGTTCGTGGCCGCCTGGACGAACTACTTCCTGCCGCTGGTGCTGCTGCCGCTGACCGACCACGCGACGGTCTCGGTCGGGTTGCAGCAGCTGATCGGCAGCAGCCCGCTGTTCGACCCGACCACCGCCGCCGGGCTGGACGTGAAGCTCTACATGCCGCAGCTCTCGCTGGCCACGTTCGTTACGATGCTGCCGGTGATCGTGGTGTTCATCGGCGCGCAGAAGTACCTGATGCGCGGCCAGACCGTCGGCGCGGTCAAGGGATGACGCTGCCGGCGCGGGTCGGCCCGCTCGGCCTGGGTTGCGCCCCGTTCGGCAACCTCTACCGGGAGATCACCGACGAGCAGGCGGCCGAGACGTTCCGGACCGCCTGGGATCTCGGCGTGCGGCTGTTCGACGTGGCGCCGCACTACGGGCTCGGCCTGGCTGAGCGCCGGCTCGGCCGGCTGCTGACCGGCGTGCCGCGGGCGGACGTGATCGTCAGCACCAAGGTCGGCCGGCTGCTCGAACCGTACCCGGACGGGCGGGCCCGCCCGGACGCCGAGGGGTTCGCGGTGCGCTCGCCGCTGCGCCGGGTCCGCGACTACAGCGCCGACGGCGTGCGCCGCAGTGTCGAGTCCAGTTTGGACCGGCTCGGGCTGGATCGGCTGGACATAGCGCTGGTTCACGACCCGGACGAGCACGTCGAGCAGGCGTTGACCGGGGCGCTGCCGGCGCTGGCGCTACTGCGTGCCGAAGGCGTGGTCGGTGCGATCGGGGTCGGGATGAACCAGGTGGCCGGGCCCGAGCGGTTCGTCCGCGAGTCCGATGTGGACGTCCTGCTGGTGGCCGGCCGGTGGACGCTGCTGGACCGCAGCGCCGGCGCGACCCTGTTCCCGCTCTGCCAGCAGCGCGGGGTGAGCGTGCTGCTCGGCGGGGTGCTCAACTCCGGCCTGCTCGGCCAGGACCATCCGGACGGCTCGGCCACCTACGACTACCGGCCGGCGGCCCGGTCGGTGCTGGAGCGGGCGGCCGCGTTCGCCGCCGCCAGCCGCCGGCACGGCCTGCCGCTGGCCCGGGCCGCGACCGCGTTCGCCGCCCGGCATCCGGCGGTGACCTCCGTCCTGATCGGAGCGCGCACGCCGGACGAGGTGCGGGCCGCGCACACCGCGCTGACCGAGCCGATCCCGGCCCGGATACTGGACGACATCGCCGCCGCACGGCCGGCCGACCCAGCCGCTGCGCGGCCGGGCGACCAGGCCGGCCCGCGGCCGGGTGACAGCGCCGCCGATGACCGGGCCGCCGCGCGGCCGGACGACTGAGGAGACCCATGCGGATCGTGACCGTGCAGCTGGACGGGGCCGAGCGGCTCGGCGTGCTGGCCGGCGACGAGGTGGCCGTCCCGGCCGCCGGGCCACGCGTCGCCGAGGAACTGCTGTCCGATGTGGACGCGGGCCTGGCCGCGCTGCGGTCGGCGACCCGGCGGGTGCCGGTCGGCTCGGTCCGGCTGCTGGCCCCGGTGCCGCGGCCGCGGAACATCGTCTGCATCGGCAAGAACTACGCCGACCACGCCGCCGAGGGCGACGGCGAGCTGCCGGCCGAGCCGCTGATCTTCATGAAGCACACCGGCTCGGTGATCGGCCCGGCGGACCAGATCCGCTGGTCGACCGGGCTGGCGACGCAGGTCGACTGGGAGGCCGAGCTGGCGGTGGTGATCGGCCGCCGGGCCTGGCAGGTGCCGGCCGACCGGGCCCTCGACCACGTCCTGGGCTACACCTGCCTGAACGACGTCTCGGCGCGCGACCTGCAGTTCGGTGACGGGCAGTGGGTGCGCGGGAAGTCGCTGGCCACGTTCTGCCCGCTGGGCCCCGCCCTGGTCACCGCCGACGAGGTGGCCGACCCGCAGGCGCTGCCGATCCGCTGCCTGGTGAACGGCGTGACCATGCAGTCGGCCAACACCAAGCAGATGGTGCATCCGGTCGCCGCGATCATCGCGCACTGCTCGGCCGCGTTCCCGCTGCTGCCCGGCGACGTGATCGCCACCGGAACCCCGTCCGGCGTCGGCGTCTTCCGCGACCCGCCGGTGCTGCTGGCCGACGGTGACGAGGTCACCGTCGAGATCGACGGGGTGGGCCGGCTGACCAACCGGTGCGTAGCCGGCCCAGCCCCTGCCGACCTTTAGTTCACTGGAACACGCGCACGTAGTCGATGGACATCCGCTGCGGCAGCACGGTGCTGCCGTCCGGCGGGCCGGGGAAGTCGCCGCCGATCGCGTTGTTCAGGAGCAGGAAGAACGGGTGGTCGTAGACCCAGGGTCCGCGGGTGGTCTCCAGGCTGGCCTTGTTCACCGTGAAGAACGCGGTGCCGTCGACGTAGAACGTCATGTGGGTGGAGTCCCAGTCGACCGCGTAGGTGTGGAATGCGCTGGCGAAGTCACCGCCGATCGTGAACGGTGCGCCGAAGCCGTTGCCGCCGTTGTAGGCCGGCGCGTGCAGCGTGGAGTAGACCGCGTTCGGCGCCCTGCCGACGTGCTCCATGATGTCGATCTCGCCGCAGGCCGGCCAGCTCACCGTCGAGAAGTTCGCCCCGAGCAGCCAGAACGCCGGCCACAACCCGGCCGTACCGGAGACCTTGATCCGCGCCTCCACGTGCCCGTACGTGAAGCTGAAGTGGGACGCGGTGTTCAGCCGGGCCGAGGTGTACTGGCACGGCCCGCCGGGGCAGCTGGAACCGGCGGTGGTCTCCCGGCGCACCTCCATCACCAGGTTGCCGGCGCCGTCGGTGGCGGCGTTGCGGTTGTTGGTGTAGTACTCCAGCTCGTTGTTCACCCCGGGCCCGGTCTCCGGTGTCCACTTCGCACTGTCCGGAGTGGACCCGGCCGGGGTGTTGAACTCGTCGCCGAAGACCAGCCGGGTGGCCGGGAACGTGACGTTCGGCGGCAGCGCGGGCGGTGCGGTCGGGGCGCCGCCGGTGCCGTACACCTGGAACTCCCAGAGCGAGTAGCCGTACGGGCTGCCCCGGGCGGTGCCGAACATCCGCACGTACCGGCCGGTGCCGGTCACGTTGATGGCCTCCCGGAAGCCGTGCCCGGCGGTGGTCGAGTAGATCGTGGTCCAGTTCGCCGCGTCGGCCGAGGTCTGGATCTGGTACGCGGTCGCGTAGGCCGGGTCCCACTGCAGGACGACCTGCGAGATCGTCGCGGTGGCGCCGAGGTCGACGTAGATCCAGCCGGGGTCGACCCAGCCGGTGCCGGCGGCGGTGGCCCAGCGGGTGGCCGGGTCGCGGTCGAGTGCCTTGGCCGGCGTGCAGTTGCCGCAGCCGCCGTCGTTCTGGGACGAGGACGCGACACCCGGCTTGTCGTAGGACAGCAGCGTCGCGCTACCGCCGCCGGTGCCGGGCCCGAAGACCTGGAACTCCCAGAGCGAGTAGCCGTACTGGGTGGCCCGCGCGCTGCCCAGCATCCGCACGTACCGGCCGGTGCCGCTGACCGGCAGCGTCTCGGCGCCGCCCGGCCCGGTCGACGTCGAGTAGACCGTGGTCCAGGTGGACGCGTTGGCCGAGACCTGGATCTGGTACCCGCGGCCGAACGCGGCCTCCCAGCGCAGCACCACGCTGGTCAGCGGCTGGCTGCTGCCCAGGTCGATCTGGATCCACTGTGGATCGGCGAACGCGCTGGACCAGCGGGTCCCGGCGTCCCCGTCGACCGCGGCCGAGCCGGGGAACGCGGCCGACTCGGTGGACGAGACGGTGACCGGCTTTCCCTGCGAGAGCAGCGTGTCCGCGGCGGCGGCCGGGGTCGTCGCCACCAGCGCGCCGCCGGTCAGCCCGGCCAGCGCGGCCATGACGAGCGCGGGCAGGGTGGTGCGGCGGCGGCGTCGCCGCGTCAGCGTGCCGGGATCGGGCGTCGTCATGGGTTCCTCCCGGGTGGACGGTGGGTCGGGGTGGGCGTGGCGGCTGCCCGAGAGCCGCCACGAGGGTGTCCGATGTGGACAGCGGGCCGCCCCGGCAGTGCTGCCGGGGCGGCCCTGGTGCCGATCAGCCGCGGTACTGGGCGAAGATCCGGGTGAAGTCCCAGGCTGCCTGGCCGATGCCGCTGCAACTGTCGGCCACGCCGCCGGTGCACGGCCGGTCCCGGTTCACCGACCAGAACGTCAGCCGGGCCAGGTGGTGCTGCTGCGCGTAGGCCAGGATCGTCTGGAAGTTCGCCTGCGTGACGGTCTCCTGCACGTCGGTGATGCCGTTCATGGACGAGATACCGGAGTGCCGGTAGGCCGTGTCGGCCGAATAGCCGAACGCCGCCACCAGCCGGTTCTTCAGACCCTCGGTGGCCTGCACGGTCAGCGTGCCCATGTTCTGGCCGGCCCCGCCGAAGTCGAACGGCATGATGCTCCAGCCGTCCGCGGCGAACCCGCTGGCCGCCGCCCTGCCGATCATCGTGTTGTCCGGCCCGGACGGTCCACTCGGGAACGTCACGTAGATGTGCAGGCCCGGGTTGCTCGCCCGGACGATCTTCAACGCGTCCACGGTGCGCTGCTGGATGGCCCCGTCGGCGTAGGCGTCGGTCTCGATGTCGATGTCGATCGCCCGCAGCGCGTACGCGTTGATCACCCGCTGGTACGCACCGGCCAGCGTCGCCGGCGTGGTGCAACTGCGCTCCAGCTTGTTGCCGGACGCGCCGCCGAAGGACGGCATCACGTCACCACCGCCGGCCCGGATCGAGTTGATGGTGGACTGGTCCACCCCGCCGGTGAGCGCCCGGCCGCCGTCCCACTGCGGGTTGCAGGTGCCGTTGGAGAGGATGAACGCCATCGTGAACCAGCGGACGCCGGTCGCGTTCTGCACGGTGCGCGGGTCCGGCGGGTTGCCCCAGCCCTCGTACAGGTACGGCGCCACCTGCTCGCCGGCCACCCCGGTGGGCGGGGTGGTGGTGCCGCCCGTGGGCGCCGTCCACTTCTGGTTCGCGGCGCCGGTGCAGGTCCAGATCTGCAGCCGGGTGGCGTCGGCGGAGGAGTTGCCGGTGACGTCCAGACACTTGTTCGCCGCCGGGTTCACCAGGTCGCGGGCAGTGCTGTAGCGCCACTGCTGAGCGCCGGTGCCGTTGCAGTCGTACAACTGCACCTTGGCGCCGTCCGCGGTGGAGGCCGCGGTGACGTCCAGGCACTTGCCCAGCGCCCGGACGCTGCCGTCGGCCGCCATCGTCCAGCTCTGCGCGGCGGTCCCGTTGCAGGTGAACAACTGCACGGCCGTGCCGTTCGCGGTGCTCGCGGCCGCCACGTCGACGCACTTGCCGGCCAGTCCGGTGATCTGGCCGACCGGGTCGGCGGCGCCGGCCGGCGTGGCGCCGGTCAGTACCGCGGCGGTGAGGCCGCCGGCGACCGCCAGGGTCGCCGCGGCGAGGACGCGGGCGGTTCGATGAAGTCTCATGCGCTCGGGACCGTCCACTTCTGGTTGGCCGCGCCGGTGCAGGTCCAGATCTGCAGCCGGGTGGCGTCGGCGGAGGAGTTGCCGGTGACGTCCAGACACTTGTTCGAGGCCACGTTCACCAGGTCGCGCCCGGCGGTCGCGCTCCAGGACTGGGCCCCGGTGCCGTTGCAGTCGAACAACTGCACCTTGGCACCGTCCGCGGTGGACGCCGCGGTGACGTCCAGGCACTTGCCCAGCGCCCGCACGGTCCCGTCGGTGCCCATCGTCCACTGCTGCGCCGCGCTGCCGTTGCAGCCGAACAGCTGCACGGCGGCGCCGTTCGCGGTCGAGCCGCCGGCCACGTCCACGCACTTACCGGCCAGCCCGGTGATCTGCCCGGTACGCGCGCCGCCGCCGGCCTGGGTGCCGGACCAGGTGAAGGTCGCGGTCGTCTTGGTCGGCAGGTTGTACGCGAACGACTGGCCGCCCCAGTTCACCCGAACCGTCTGCGCGCTGCCGGTGTCGTTGTAGGCGACCAGTGCCTTGGAGCCGTCCGGGTTGATCCAGGCCACGTTCGGCACGCTGGTGTTCGCGGTGGAGGCGATCCGGAACGCGCCGGGCTTGACGAACTTCGTCAGGTGGCCCATCGAGTAGTACTCGATCGTGTAGTCGACCTGCCCGCTCCGGCCGTCTCCATTGTGGACGGTGATCAGGCCGGTGCAGGTGCCGCAGCCGCCGTCGTGCGGGCCCATGTTCTGGTCCACCGCGAGGCTCCACTTGGTCACCGTGCGGCCCCAGTTGCGGGTGTAGTCGACGATGTTGCGCATGTCCTCCTGCTGCTGGTTGACGATCCAGGTGCCGCCGGAGTGCTCGGTGTCGAACGCGCTCACCGCCGGGAACTGGTTGTGGATCGTCGTCTGCAGCGCGACGTCACCGCCGTAGCCGTGCCAGGCGATGCCGCCGAACAGCGGGTCGTTGCGCAGCGCGGCGTCGTTCAGCGGAACCGAGCCGAAGTCGTCGTAGTTGCTCCAGTTCCAGTCCAGCACGAGTACCTTGGTGTTGATCCCGGCGGCCCGGAACGCCGGCAGCAGGTTGCTGCGCAGGAAGAAGTCCAGCCCGTTGCCGTTCCAGTTCATCGACGCGTAGCCGGCGCAGCAGGTCGGCTCGTTCTGCGGGGAGACGTAGTCGATCGGCACCCCCTGGGCCTGGTACGCCTGGATGTACTTGACGAAGTACTGGGCGTACGCGGGGTAGTACTGCGACTCGAGCCAGCCGCCGACGACGTTGTCGTTGTCCTTCATCCACGGCGGCGCGCTCCACGGCACCGCCATCACCTTGAGGTTCGGGTTCAGCGACCGGGCCTGCTTGGTCAGCGGCAGCACGTCGGCCAGGTCGTGCGCAATGGAGAACCGGGCCAGGCCCGGGTCGGTCTGCCCGGCCGGCATGTCGTCGTAGGAGTAGTTGAACCGGGCCAGGTCGGACGAGCCCATCGGGTTGCGCAGCCAGGCCAGGCCGATGCCGGCGGTCGGGCTGAACAGCTTGGTCATGGTGTCGTTGCGGGTGGCCGCCGACAGCGCGCCGCTGCTGTTCATCAGCCAGGCGGCGGTGTCGGTGAACGAGGCACCGGCACCGATGAACTGCTGGTAGCGGGTGTTCTCGTCGACGCTGATGTTCTGGCCGCTGCCGCCGGTACCCGCGCTGAACGCGATCGGCGCCTGCTGCTGCAGGCCGCGGGTGACGTGCCGGCCGGCGGCGTCGTCGGTGCGTGGTGAGCCAGATGTTGACCGTCTCGCCGGCGGCGCCCGCCGGCGCCGGTTGCACGATCAGCAGGCCGGCCGCGCCCAGCAGGGCGGCGGCTCCGGCCGCGGCGAGCGGGCGCGTCCGGGGTCTGCCGCGTGGGGACGCGAAGGACAAGGCCATGCGACTCCGCCTTTCAACCTGGGGATGGCGGGCAGCGGGGAACCGCCCGGCCACTCCTTGCGGGATGGACGAGGCGAACGCGCGGCAGCGGAACCGGGGCGCGACCGACCGCCGATCGGCAATGCCTTAGTTCAAGACGTGTTTTAACCTGCCGGCTATGCCCGCGTCAAGCACGGGACGCAGCGTCACTGGGCCGGCCGGCGGACCAACCTTGCGGCCGGACAGGCGCCGGACACGACGGCGGCCGGCGGCGCAGAGCGCCACCGGCCGCCGCGGGCGGGGTTTCAGTCGACTACATCGGACGGTGTGCTGACCAGGGTGGTGCCGAGCTCAGGTGTCGAGATCATCCGTCGCCTGCAGTTGCTGCAGATAGGTGTCCAGCCGGTCGTGGCTCGCCGCCCAGAACTGCCGGTAGCCGTCGGCCCATTCGGTGACCTGCCGCAGCGGTGCCGCGTCCAGCCGGCACGGGCGGCGCTGCGCCTCCCGGCCGCGGCTGATCAGCCCGGCTCGCTCCAGCACCCGCAGGTGCTTGGAGACCGCCGGCCCGCTCATCGCGAACGGCGCGGACAGTTCCTTCACCGTCGCCGGCCCGGTGGCCAGCCGGGCCAGGATCGCCCGCCGGGTCGGATCGGCCAGCGCGGCGAACGTCGTGCTCAGGGTATCCGGCATAAGGAACCAATCAGTTAGATAACCTTGCGGTTAGATAATCTGATCGGCGGCCCGGTGTCAAGCCGGCCGCCGCGCCGGGCCAGGATGGGCGGGGTGAGCGTCGAGCCGGTGACGGTGACCGCGACCCGCCCGGTGCGGCCGCCGTTGCTGGTGCAGCGCTGGCACGATCTGGCCTTCCTGCACTGGCCGGCGCCGCCCGCGGTGGTCGCGCCGTTCCTGCCGGCCGGCACCCGGCCGGACACGCTGGACGGGGTCACCTACATCGGGCTGATCGGGTTCCGGATGGTCCGGCTCGGGCTGCTGGCCGGGCCCGGCCTGCCCTACCTGGGCACGTTCTGCGAGACGAACGTCCGGCTGTACTCGGTGGACCGGGCCGGCCGGCGCGGCGTGGTGTTCCTGTCCCTGGACGCGTCCCGGCTGCTGCCGGTGCTGGTGGCGCAGGCCAGCCTGCGGCTGCCGTACCGGTGGGCGCGGATGCGGCTGGACGTCGACGGGCCGGTCTTCCGGTACACCGCCCGGCGCCGCCGGGGCACCCGGCCGACCAACCGGATGGCGGTCCGGGCCGGCGCCCCGATCGCCGCGCCGAGCCCACTGGAACACTTCGTCACCGCCCGCTGGGGCCTGCACGTCCGGGCGTACGGCCGCACCCGGTACCTGCCGAACGTCCATCCACAGTGGACGCTGCACCGGGCGGAACTGCTCGACCTGGACGACCGGTTGGTGGCCGCCACCGGCCTGCCGGCCCCCGCGGGCGCGCCGGCCAGCGTGCTCTACTCGCCCGGCGTGCCGGTCCGCTTCGGCCGCCCGATCAGTGTCGACCGGGAAGGATCAGCATCGTGACGCTCAACCTGGACGGCCTCCCGCTGCCGGCGTCCACCCGGCAGCAGTTCGACTTCCTGGTCACCGCGCACCGGTTGACCTCGGTCGCCCGGGTGAACCGGCTGACCGACGGCAGCCGGGCCGAGAGCAGCGCCGAGCACAGCTGGCACCTGGCGCTGATGGCGCTGGTGCTCGCCGCCGACCACGCCGCCGGCATCGACCTGGGCCGGGTGCTGACGATGCTGGTCATCCACGACCTGGTCGAGGTCGAGGTGGGCGATGTGCCGATCTACGACGAGCAGCGGCGGGTCGACATCGTGGCGCTGGAGCACGCCGCGGCGGCCCGGCTGTTCGGCCGGCTGCCCGCCGCCGAGGTCGACCTGCTCGCGCTGTGGACCGAGTTCGAGGACGCGCGGACCGACGACGCCCGGTTCGCCCGCGCGGTGGACCGGCTGCAGCCGCTGCTGATGCACTGCGCCTCGGACGGCGCGGCCTGGGCCGAGCGGCGCATCACGGTCGGCCAGGAACGCCGGTTGATGGCCATGATCGCCGACTTCTGGCCGTCCCTCGGCCCGGTCGCCGACGCCCTGATCGCCGACGCGCACCGGCGCGGCCTGCTGGCCGACTGACCACACTGGACGGTTCGGCCGGCCGGCAACCCGCCGGACGGGGCCGCCCGCGTTCGCTAGCCTGGACGGGTTGTCCGAGCCAGCTGGAAGGATCTTGTCGGTGAGCGGTTACCTACCGACCACGCCGTACCGCGGAACCCGGGACTTCCTCCCGGACGAGATGTCGGTGCGGCAGCAGGTCTTCCATCGGCTCTACGAGGTGGTGGAGCGGTACGGGTACGTCCGGTACGACGGGCCGATCCTGGAGTCGGCGGAGATCTACGAGGCCAAGTCCGGCCGGGAGATCGCCGAGCAGCAGCTCTACTCGCTCACCGACCGGGCCGACCGCCGGCTGGCGCTGCGCCCGGAGATGACCCCGTCGGTGGCCCGGATCATCGCCGGGCATGCCAGCGAGCTGCAGTTCCCGGTGCGCTGGTACTGCCACGTGAACTGCCACCGGTACGAGCGGCCGCAGCGTGGCCGGGTGCGCGAGCACTGGCAGATCAACGTCGACATCTTCGGCTCGGACAGCGCCAACAGCGAGCTGGAGATGTTCGAGCTGATCCACGACATGATGGGCGCGGTCGGCGCCACCCGGGACATGTACCTGCTGCGCGCGAACGACCGCACCCTGCTCGGCAGCATGCTCACCGACCTGGTCGGCATCCCGGCCGACCAGGTGCGCGCCGTCTCCTCCGTCCTGGACCGCTGGGCCAAGTACCCGCGGGCCGAACTGCTCGCCAGCGCGGTCGAGATCGGCGTCACCGAGCGGCAGTTCGAGCGGCTCGAGGAGGTGCTCAAGGCGGACGAGCAGATCGTCGCGGAGCTGCCGGCCGAGGTCCGGGCCGGCTCGCCGCTGGCCCAGATCCTGGCCACCGACGCGCGCGAGCTGGTGGTGTTCGACCCGTTGATCGTGCGCGGGCTGGAGTACTACACCGGCACCGTGTTCGAGGTCTTCGACACCGATCCGGCGAACAACCGTTCGCTGTTCGGTGGCGGCCGGTACGACGACCTGGTCGGCATCTTCGCCAGCCAGCGCATCCCCGCGGTCGGCTTCGCGATGGGCGACGTGACCCTGTTCGACTTCCTCGGCACGCACGGGCTGCTGCCCGCGCCGGCCGCGGAGTACGAGGTGATCGTCGCGCCGCTGGAGGAGAGCCTGCTTCCGGTCGCCCGGGAGATCGCCCGCGACCTGCGGGCCGCCGGCCACCGCACCTCGGTGCCGCTGGAGCCGCGCCGGCTGGGCAAGGAGCTCAAGCGGGCCGACCGGGCCGGCGCCCGCGCCGTCGTGATCGTCGGCCCGGAGGACTGGGCCCGGGCCGAGGTCAGCGTCCGTGACCTCAGCAGCCGGGACCAGCTGACCGTCCCCCGGGCCGAGGTCACCGCCGCGGTCGGCCGGCTGCTGCGGCCGTCCTGACCGCGATCCACTCCGGACGTCCACAGTGGACGTCCGGAGTGGACGCCTGGCGGTGGAACCGGCGGGCGGCCGCGGCGGCTACCGGCTGAACTGGCCGATCGGGTCGCCGTGCCGCAGGTGGGTCGCGGCCTCGGCCTTGGGCACGGCGACCGTGCGGCCGTGGTGGCAGATGTTGACCAGGTCCGGCACCGCGATCGTGACGGTCGCCGGCCGGCTGGTCAGCTTCCGGTCGTCGGCGACCACGGTCAGCGTGTACCGGCTGCGGTGCGCCAGGTCGAGCTGCTGCGGGTGCGGGATCGTGATCCGGCCGCTGTCCCGGTTGATGCTGAACCGGCCGGCGCCGGTGCCACCGGTGATCTGCCAGTTGGCCGGCGTGCCCCCGTCCGGGTCGCTGGCCTGGACGGTGCCGACCACGTTCGCCGGACCGTGCCCGAGGACGAAGTGCTGCGCCGGCGCGACCACCGGCCGGTGGCCATCGAAGTGCCGCGCGGTCAGCCGCATGAACGTCGGCCAGTCCGCCGTCGGGGTGTGGCCCTCGGCGTGCCGGCGCCAGCCGACCGTGCCGTCGATGAACGTGGCACCGATCGGTGGCGTGCCGCCCACGGACTCGGTCGGCCCGCTGGTGAATTCCGTCCCGGCCGGGATGACCTGCCCCGGCCAGCCGAGCGTGGTCCAGACCTGGCTGGCGACCGCGCCGGCCAGGTACATGCCGCGCGGGTCCTGCCAGGCGTCGCCGAAGCCGGGCGGGGTGTCGGTGCCGCCGTTGGTCAGCACCACCCGCGGCGCGATCAGCGCCAGCACCGAGTGCACGTCCACCGGCAGGTGCTCCACCTTGCGCGGCCAGTAGCTGCCCGGGTGCAGTTCGCCCGCGTAGCGCATCGTGTTGCCGGCCACCCAGTGGTACTCGGAGTCCGAGCCGCAGACGAACTCCAGGTTCTCGCCCCAGGACCGGCGCGCCCAGGACGTGCCGAGCGCACCGCCGCAGCTCGGGTAGGCGGCGCCGATCCGCTCGTCGTAGGCGGCCGCGACCAGGGTGGCCTTGCCGAACCGGGAATGGCCCTGCGCGCCGATCCGGGTGGCGTCCACGGACGGCTCGGTCTCGAACCAGTCGATCAGCCGGCTGATCCCCCAGCTCCAGGCGGCCAGCGCGCCCCAGTCCCGGGGTGAGCGCCAGTTGCCCTTGTTGATCAGGCCGATGATGAAGCTGGACATGTTCGCGCCGCCGCTGTCCGGCTGCAGCGGCGCCGGGTTGAAGCCGCAGACCGCGTAGCCGAACGGCGCGGTGAACGGCCAGGCGCTGGCCGCCGAGCCGAACGTGATGATCACCGGGACCGGCTCGCCGGCCCGGTCCAGCGGCGTGCGCAGGATGGCCTGGAT
This sequence comes from uncultured Actinomycetota bacterium, assembly GCA_963714145.1. Taxonomy (GTDB): domain Bacteria; phylum Actinomycetota; class Actinomycetes; order Mycobacteriales; family CADCTP01; genus JBBWZH01. The sequence continues at coordinate 9,967,411 of OY970235.1, forward strand.
GGTCGGCGCGTTCCGGACCTGCGGGTAGCCGCTGGTGTCGATGACTCCGGTGATCGTCCGGTCGGTGTAGCCGAAGCCGTTCGCGCTGCCGGTCGTCGCCGGGCCGGTGGTCCAGGCGACCGCCGGCCACCGGTCCCGGTCCGGGATGCGGCCGTACAGGTGGTCCTGGACGTCCCGGAGGATCTCCGGGCGCCGGGTCAGCCACCACTGCTCGGGCGTCCGCACCGGGGTGCCGTCGCGGGTGGTGAGTAACTCGATGTCGGTGTAGCGGGGCGCCGAGAGCGGGCCGTAGTCGCCGAACGGGGCCTGCGCCCCGCCGGCCGCGCCGGCGTCGCTGTCGTACGTGATCCACTGGCCGAACGCGCCGCGCTCGACGGTGTGCCCGACCGGGTCGGTCCAGTTGCCGTCCGGGTTCGCCGGGTTGCGCGGGAAGGCGTTCGGCGGGGCGTTCGGGTCGGCCGCCTTGGCCGGCAGCGTGGGCTGGGTGAGGCCGAGCTGCCAGAGCATCTGCCGCCGGTCCTCGGCCGCGGTGGTGGCGGCGGACGGGACGGCCGGGAACGGGGACGCCGGCACCGGCGGCGGGCCGCCGACGCTCGCCGGCCCCGGTCCGGCGGCCGGGCGAGCCCCGCCGAGGCCGACCGGGAGGGCGACCGCGGCGGCGCCGACACCGGCGAGGAACTGCCGGCGCGCGACCTGGCCGGTGGTGTCGGGCTGGGCGACTTCGGGCTGAGCGGACTCGGGCACGCGCCCCTCCTCACGCTGGCGGGGAAGTGCCACGACGCGACCGGAGGCGTCCGCAGGGCAGGGCCACGCAGCAGGCCTGGAAATTATCGGAAGCAGACCGATAATAGCCGGAGCTGGAACCGCCCTGCCGGCCGGTGGCCGAGCAGGGCGGGCTGGTCGTCGACAGTGGGCGGCGCCTCCCACCGAACTCAGGATACGGGCTGGTGGCCGGCTTGCGGCAAGCCCCCCGAACCGGCGCACACTCCTCGCCGACCCCCGATCGGCGAAGCGAGGTAGGCATGGCACGCGGCGACCGGAACGACCCGTACACCGAGGAGGAGCTGGCGGAGATCTGGGTGGGCGGCGCTCCGCCGAAGCTGACCGCCCCGATCGTCGTGGCCGACTACGACCCCGGCTGGCCGGCGCTGTTCGCCCGGGAGGAGGCGCGGATCCGGTCGTTGCTGGGGGAGCGGGCGCTGCTGATCGAGCACGTCGGCTCCACCTCGGTGCCCGGGCTGCCAGCGAAGCCGATCATCGACCTGGACCTGGTGGTGGCCGATTCCGCCGACGAGGAAACCTACCTGCCGGCCCTGGTCGCGGCCGGCTACCGGCTGGTGATCCGGGAGCCGCAGTGGTACGAGCACCGCTGCTGCAAGGGCCCGGACACCAACATCAACCTGCACATCTTCTCGCCCGGCTCGGCCGAGGTGGAACGGCACCTGCTGTTCCGGGACTGGCTGCGCGGCCACCAGGCCGACCGGCACCACTACGCCGCCGCCAAGCGCGAGTTGGCCAGCCGCGAGTGGACGTACATCCAGCAGTACGCCTACGCCAAGACCGACGTGATCACCGAGATCCTGGCCCGGGCCCGCGCCGCCGCGGCGCCCGCCGGCTGACGTCGGCCCACGCCGGTACCCCGGTCGGTTCCGCTGGCGGCCCCGCGGGCGGCCGGCCGCGGCGGGCTGCGGGCTGCGGGCTGCGGCGGGCCGGGGTGCGCCCGCGCCGGGCTCAGGCGAGGCAGCGCAGCGGCTGGCCGCCGTTGTAGGCGATCATGCCGGTGAGTGCGGCGAGGTAGTCGATCGGGCCGCCCGGCGGCACACCGTCCGCCTCGGCGTAGGCGCGGTGCAGGTTGCCGACGATGCGCTCCGGGTCGAGCAGGTCGGCGAACCGGCCGAGGTCGGTCTGCCGGGCCGCGTCCAGCGGGGCCAGCCCGGCGGCCCGGCCGCGGTCGGCGACGTCCTGCACGAACCGCAGGTAGTCGGCGACCGCGTCGATCACCTCCGGCCCGCAGACGGCGCCGTGTCCGGGGACGATCGTGGCGGCGTCCAACTCGCGCAGCTGGTCCAGCGCCCGCAGCGCGCCGCTGACCGAGCCCTGCAGCAGGAACGGCGTGCTGCCGTTGAACAGCAGGTCGCCGGCGAACAACAGCCGCCGGTCCGGGATCCACAGGTACGAGTCGCTGCCGGTGTGCGCGGCCGCGCCGACGTAGCGCAGCTCGCAGCGCAGGTCGTCGACCCACAGGGTCACCCCGTCCCGGAAGGTGAGGAACGGCGGGGCGAGTTCGACCGGGCCCCAGTCGACCTCGGTCCAGATCGGTGCCGACACCGGCTGGCCCCAGGCCAGCAGCAGGTCGCGGACGCCGTCCTGGGCGACGATGGTGGCCCCGCCGAACAGGTAGTTGCCGAACGTGTGGTCGCCGTGGTGATGCGTGTTGATCAGGGTCCGGACCGGTTGGTCGGTGATCGCGCCGATCGCCGCCAGGTACGCCCGGGTGCGCCGCTCGGTGGCGCAGGCGTCGACGCTGATGACGCCGCGCCGGCCGACCAGGAAGCCGGTGTTGTTGATGAACCAGCTGCCGTCCGGCTGGATGTAGGCGTAGACCCCGGCGCTGACCTCCTGCACGGCGCCCGGCGGCAGGCCCGGCGGGTGCGGTTGGCTGCTCATCGCGCCTCCTTCGGCTCGGGTCGCCAGTGGATCATCTCGCCGGCCTGGCGGGTAGCCCGCGGCGATGCCAATCCGCGGCTACCGGCCGGCCGACCACGACGCGGTCCACGAGAGCTGCGTCCGTACCGCCGGCGTGAACGCCTGCGGCAGGTGTCTGACACCGCCGGGGTGACGCCGGGGTCGACCCCAGCGGGTCAGTCCTCCGGGTCGAAGGGTGGGCCCCAGTCGTCCGGGCGCAGTACCAGGTCGCAGCTGGCCTGCTGCGGGCCGGCGGTGGCGGTGACCTGGAGCAGGCCGGCCACGTCCCGGGCGAGAATGACGAACGGCACGCTGGCCGCGCCGGCGCCGTCGGTGTGCACGGTGATCGGGTTGCTGCCCGGTACCTCGATCTGCACGTCGGTGTCGCCCGGGAAGTGTTCGACCTCGACGGTCACCACGCCGCCGGCCTCGACGCTGAGCGGGGTGACCGCGACGGTCGCCGCCGACGTGACGGTGATGTCGACGGTGGCCGGGCTGGAGACGGCCCTGGCGTCGTTGACCGTGTAGCTGAACGAGTCGGCGCCGGTGAAGCCGGCGGCCGGGGTGTAGGTGAGGTCGGGCATGGTGCCGCTGAGCCGGCCGTGCGCCGGGCCACCGCGGACGGCGAAGGTGAGCGCGTCGCCGTCGCTGTCGGTGCCGGCGAGCGGCACATCGACCGGGATGCCCGCCGGCGTGCTGACCGTAGACGCCCGCGCGACCGGCCGGTGGTTCAGCCTCGGCGGCTCCGGGGTGACCGTGATGCCGACCGTCGCCGGGGCGGAGGTCCGCTCGCCGTCGCTCGCCGTGTAGGTGAACGAGTCGGGGCCGTCGTAGCCGGCGGCCGGAGTGTAGGTCACCGTCGGCGGCGCGCCGCTGAGCGTGCCGTGCGCCGGCTGGGTGGCGATGGCGAAGGTGATCTCGTCGCCGTCCGGGTCGGAGCCGGTCAGCTCGATGTTGACCGGGACGCCCGCGGCGGTGGTGACGGTGACCGGGTCGGCCGTCGGCGGCTGGTTCGCCTGCTGCACCGGGCTCACCACGACCGGCGCGGTCGGCCCGGTGCCGGCGACGGTGAAGCCCTCCGCGGTGCCCTCGGCGTCGTCGGTGTAGGTGCCCGGCACGGTGCTGACCGTCACTCCGAAGTGGAGGGTGAGGATGCCGCCGGCCGGCACGGTGAGGCCGGGCCAGAACAGCGTCGGTCCGTCGATCGCCGGGTCCGCGGTGGTCGCCCCGGTGGTCGTCCCGGGCAGGTAGGTGAAGCCGGCCGGCAGCGTGTCGCTGAGCGTGTCGAGGGTGACGTCGGTGATGTTCGGGTTGGCGACGGTGATCGTGTAGCCGTCGGTGCCGCCGGCCGGGGCGTTCGCGGCGTCCGCGGTCTTCGTGATGGTCAGCGGGGTGCGCCCGACCGGCGAGAACGTGACCAGCGAGGAGAACGTCTGGCTGGTGCCGGCGGCCAGGGTCAGATCCCAGGAGATGCCCAGGCCGTTGTCCTGCAGGGTGTCGCACTCGCAGGTGTCGTTGAACGGCGCCCGGCTGTTCACCTGGTTCCAGACGGTGCCGAAGCCGGCCTCGAAGAAGTGGCTGCCGGCGGTCAGCGGCAGCATCTGCTCGATCCGCCCGACCGCGGCCACGCTCGGCCCGGAGCCGGAGTCAGTGGGCGGGTCGCTCGGTGGCGGCTCGGCTGGCGGGTTGGGGTTCGCGACGCAGGCGACCGCGCCGGTCGACGGGTCCACCTCGCCGAGGCCGATGTCGCTGTTCTGCAGGAAGCAGTCGCCGGCCCGGTACAGCACGACATTCGGGCTGCCGGTGCCGCCGTTGCTCACCGCGATGTCGGTGCGGTACGACTCCTCGCCGATCACGTACCGGTCGGTCTGGGTGAGCTGGACCCCGGTGGTACCGGCGGCGACGACGGTGACCACCCGGAGCGGGTCGGCGTTGGTGCCGGTGCCGCTGACCGCGCTCTGGCTGACCGGTGTCCAGGGTGTGCGCCCGGTCGGCGGCGGGCCGGCCGGGATGTTGGCCGGGCCGTACAGCGTGTCGCCCACCACCAGCAGGGTGCCGCAGGCGGTGTCGTCCGCCTGGTTGCTGACCGGCGCCTGGAACCACTCCGAGTGCGTGTCACCGACGTGGTTGACGTTGCAGTTCAGCAGGTCGTTGGTCTGGATCAGGTTCAGCGGGCCGGCCGACGTGATCGACGCGGTGGCCGCGTAGGCCACCGGCTCGATCGCCCCGCCGGCCAGCAGGACCACGCCGCTGACGCACGCCAAGCGCAGCCAGCGGCGGCGCCACCCAGCAGACATACTTCCCCCTCGCGCCACGCCCGGACGCCACCTGTAACTGTCCGCTGTTCCGGGCCAACCCGGCACCGGCCAAAAGGGCAGCAGATCCTTCCCCTGCGCCCCATCCGGCCCGGATCGGCCAGCGGTTCAGTCCAGATCGGTGAAGAGGGTCAGTTGCAGGCCGGCAGGTGCGGTGAGGCGCGCGTTCACCGAGTTCCACGGGGTGCGGGTGGGTTCGGCCAGCACGGTGGCGCCGGCCTCGGCGAGGGCGGCGGTGGTCGCGGCCGAGTCGGGCACCCCGAACGCGACCCGGATGTGGCCGGCGACCCGGCGGCCGACCTCGACCTCGTCGATGTACGCGGCGTGCCCCGGGTCGGCGATCTCCAGGGTGGCCCGGCCGGCCTCCAGGATCGTCACCCGGCCGTCCGGGGACGCGTAGCTGGCCCGCTCCGGCAGGCCCAGCACATCCCGGTAGAACCGGAGCGCGTCGGCGTAGTCATCGGCGGTCACGACCAGCCGCAGCTCCCGGACCGGTGCGTCCTCGGTCATCGCCACCTCGCTCCACAGTGGACAGCACGACCAACCTACCCCGGGTGCCGGGCCGGTGCTCGGGGCGGCGACCATGGACGCCGGTCTTCGAGCGAGGGGGCGACGGTGCCGGCACCATCCGATGTGGACGGCTTCTTCCGGCCACTGGACTACCCGATGTACGTGGTGACCGCGGCCGGCGGGGGCGAGCGGGACGGCTGCCTGGTCGGGTTCACGACCCAGTGCGGTATCGACCCGCCCCGGTTCCTGGCCTGCCTGTCCACGGCGAACCGGACGTACCGGATCGCCCGGTCGGCCCGGCTGCTCGCGGTGCACCTGCTCGGCGCCGGCCAGCACGAACTGGCCGCGCTGTTCGGCCAGCAGACCGGGGACGAGACCGACAAGCTCGCGCAGTGCGACTGGCAGCCCGGGCCGGACGGGGTGCCGCTGCTGGCCGACTGCCCGCACCGGTTCGTCGGCGAGATCCTGGACCGGGTCGATCTCGGCGACCACCACGGCTTCCTGCTCCGGCCGACCGAGGTGGCCGCCGCCCTGACCGGCCCGCCGCTGATGTTCAGCGCCGTGCAGGACCTGGAGCCCGGCCATCCGGCGTGACTTGCTGCCCGTTGGGGCAGCCGCGGCCGCATCCCGGCCGCGCCGACCTAGCATCGGCGCGGCGGCCCGGCCGGGGGCCGGCGGGCGGCGTCGGGAGCGTGCATGCGGAACTGGGCGGTGCTGCGGAAGTTGTCCGGGCGGACCCAGCCGGTCGGGCCACCGCCGGCAGCCCCGCCCCAGCCCTCGCCGACAGCCGCCGAGGGCCCGATCACGCCGGGCACCGGGGCCGGGCCGGCCGCGGCGGCAGCGCCCGGGCCCGGGACGGGCGGAATGCCGGCTGAGCCGGCGGCACAGTCGTCGGACCCGGCTGGGCCGGGAACGCCGGTCGGGCCCGCGGAGCCGGTCGGGCCCGCGGAGCCGGTCGGGCCCGCGGAGCCGGTCGGGCCCGCCGAGCCGGTCGGGCCCGCACTGCCGGTCGGGCCCGCGGAACAGATCGGGCCCGCGGCGCCGGTCGGGCCCGCGGAACAGGTCGGGCTCGCGGAGGCGGTCGGGGCGGCAGCCGCCGGGGCGGGGCTGATCGAGTTGGGGCCGGCCGCGCCGGGGCTGATCGAGCTCGGGCCGGTCGTGCCGGCCGCGGACCCCGCGCCCGGGACGGGTGGGCGGCCGGCACCGGACGAGCCCGCCGCCCGGCCCGCGGCTCAGGCCCGGCCCGCGGCTCAGGCGCTGCCCGCGGCTCAGTCGCTGCCTGCGGCTCGGGCGCTGCCCGCGGCGGGGCGGCTGCGGGCCGGGCTGGACGGCGCCGAGCGGGTGGCCGGCGTGCTGCGCGACGACGTGTGGCCGGACCCGTACCGGGCGCGCCGCCCGCCGTTCGTCAGCGGCTACCGGGACGTCCTGGCCGAGCTGGTCACGCTGATGCGCCAACTGCTCGCGGTGGACGGGCTGGACCTGACCCTGCTGGGCAACCTGGTCATGTTCCACCAGCGCACCAACGAGTTCGCCGGTGGCGCCATCTGGCCGGTGGCGCTGGTCGAGCACGGCAAGGCGGCCGAGGTGATCAGGTACTGCGAGCAGTCGGCCGCGCTGCTGCGGGCGCTGCTACCGCTGCCGGCCCGCGACCGCGGCTGAGCCGGGCCGCCCTGCGGCGGAGCCGGGCCCGCCCCCCTGCGGCGGAGCCGGGCCCGCCCCGGCCGAGGCGTCCGTGGTTGAGCGTCCGTGGTTGAGGTCGTGGCCCGGCGTGGCGGCGCCGGGCCCCGACATCTCGCGTCAGGTCAGTTGCTGACGCTGGCCAGGCGGGTTTTCAGGCCCTGGCCGAAGTTGGTCGCCGTGCCGTTGAAGTCGCTGACCAGGGACGGCCCGGTGCTGCAGTCCCAGTTGTTCCAGGTCCAGCCGAGGTAGCCCACGCCGTGCGCGTCGGCCCAGCTCATCAGGCCGTCGACGAAGCCGTGCGCGCAGTCGTTCTCGCCGATCTCGCTGAGCGTCAGCGGGACCTGCGCGGCGACCGGGGCCAGTTGGCTGTCCCAGCAGGCGCTGTTCGAGCAGGTGTTGAAGTTGTAGATGTGCGCGAACGCCATCAGGTTGTTCATCGGGTCGGTCGGCCGGAACTGCAGCCACTGGGTCAGGTCGTTCGAGAACGCCAGCCCGCCGACCATGATGATGTTGCCGGCGCCGGTGCCGCGGACGGAGTTCACCAGGCTCTGGAAACCGGCCACCTGGTAGCCGATGCCCGGGCAGGTGCCGCCGTTCTTGAAGCAGTTCCAGCCGGCGGTCGCGCTGCTGCCCTGCGCCCGCTCCGGGAACGGCTCGTTGAACAGGTCGAGGATGACCGCGTTGTTGCCCTTGAACGCGTTCGCCACGCTGGTCCAGAACGCCGGCGCGTTCTGCGCGTCCGGCATCGGCTTCTGGCAGGTCGCCTTCACGTCGCTGCAGCCGGCGGACGGGCCGGTGTACTGGCCGAAGTTCCAGTGCATCTCCAGGATCGGGTTGATGCCGCTGGCGACCAGCAGGTTCACGTAGTTGCGGACGTTGGTCTGGTACGCCGCGCCGCTGGCGCCGCCGGCCGGCACGCTGCTGGTGCCCAGCCAGCATTCCTCGTTCAGCGGCACCCGGACCACCCGGATCTTCCAGGTGCGCATCGCGTTGATCGAGGCCTGGTCCATCGGGCCGTTCCACATGCCGTTGCCCTGGATGCAGGCGAACTCGCCGCCGGACCGGTTCACGCCGAGCAGCCGGACGGTCTGCCCGGACGCGTTCACGATGTGGTTGCCGCTGACGTGCAGCGCCGGGGCCGCGCCGTTCGGTGGCGGGTTGGTCGGTGGGGTCGTCGGGGGTGTGGTGGGCGGCGTGGTCGGCGGGTTCGTCGGCGGGACGGTGCCGGTGCAGGTGGTGCCGTTGACTGTGAACGCGGTCGGCATCGCGTTGACCCCGGTCCAGGACGCGTTGAAGCCCGCGCTGACCGACGCGTTGGTGGCCACCGAGCCGTTCCAGCTCAGGTTGGTGGCGGTTACGTTCGCGCCGCTCTGCGCCCAGGTCGCTTCCCAGCCGGACGAGATGACCTGCCCGGCCGGGAACGCGAAGCGGAGCGACCAGCCGGTCAGCGGGTCGCCCAGGTTGGTGATCGTGACCCGGCCGCCGAAGCCGGTGTCCCACTGGTTCTGGATGGTGTAGTCGACCCGGCAGCCGGGCGCGGCGGACGCGGCGTTCGGCAGCACCGAGATCAGCCCACCCGCTGCCAGTACCGCCGCCCCTGACACGGCCAGGGCAGTACGACGTCTCATTGTGAATGACCTCCCACCGCGCGGGATTCGGCCCCCGCGCGGAACGGAACGGGCACCTGCAGCCGCAGAGACGTCGCCGCGCCCCAAGCCCGGGAGGTGGCGGCCCCGGTGGGAAGCCCTGAGCTCAAGTGAGAGCGCTCTCAATCCTCCGCGCCGATCCGGCAATGTCAAGGCATCTCATCCCGTACCTGTCCGGATCGGACAATCGACGCCGTCCGTCGCGGTGCCAGTGCGGACCGTAGTAGTCGGCCCGGCCCGCCAACCCTGGGTGCGTTCGGCTACTCATCCCGGGAGAGACTCCACCTCCGTGCCGGTGGTGGGACCGGCCCGGACCCGTACCCGATTCGATGGGAGACCCAAGTGGCAGGGCAACTGAACCGGCGGGCCGCGCTCGGCCTGGGCACCGTGGTGGCCGGCGGCGCTGTGCTCGGCGCGGCGAAGGCGGCCGGCGCGGTCGGCGGCGGTGCCGAACCGGCCGCGAACGCCGAACCGGCCGCGACCCCACCGGGCGTGCCGAAGCCGGCGCTGGCCTGGCTGGACAAGGTGTACCGGTGGCAGACCGCACTGGCCGGCGGCACCTGGAACTCGTACGTCAGCCTCACCGACGAGACCGGCGTCCCACAGCCGGCCGTGGTGCAGGACGCGGACACGGTGGTCCAGGCGTACAGCGTGAACAAGCTCGCGGTGGCCACCGCGCTGCTGGACAAGGTGGACCGCGGGCTGATCGCGCTCGACCAGCACGTCGACGTCACCGCGGCCATCGTCATCCCGGACGGCGACGGCATCTTCCGGCTGGACCGGGCCTACCCGTCCTCGATCACCGTCGGGCACGCGCTGGCCGCGCTGCTGACCATCTCGGACGACACCGCGGTGCGGCTGTGCGGGCTGGTCGTCCCGGCGGCCGAGCTGAACGCGATCATGGTGGCCAAGGGCTTCCCGCACACGCAGGTGGTGCCGGTGGCCAACCCGAACCGGTTCTTCCTCGGTACCACCACGCCGAAGGAGACGCACGACCTGCTGCGCGCGCTGGTCGGCGGCACGCTGCTGTCCGCCGCGTCGACCGACCACCTGCTCAGCCTGATCCGGTCGCCGATCGCGTTCACCGACGGCATCCGCCGGACCATGTCCTCGGACGAGCGGCTGCGGATCGGCACCAAGGCCGGCTGGTTCGCCGACGGCCGGAACGAGGCCGGCATCATGTTCGACCCGTCCGGCGCCCCGGTGCTGACGTACTCGTTCTTCGCGCACGGGCAAGCGCACCCGGAGGACTTCGGCGCCACCCACCCGGCGGTGCAGGCGCGGGCCGTTATCGGCCGCCGCTACCTGGACGCGGTCGACCGGCTGGCCGGCATCTCGGTCGCGACCACCCGCAGCTACCACGCCCCGGCCTACCGCCCGTCCAACGGCGGCTGACCGGGCACCCCGGGCCGGCTCCCCGCCGGCCCGGGGTAAGTCCACTGTGGACGGACCTGGCCGGCGGACCGGGGCTGGCGGTGGTCGACGGGCAACCGGGCGGGTGCGGTCGGTGGGAGACGGTCGGGGTCCCGGGCGGTCGGTCCACTGTGGACGGACCTGGCCCGGCGGGCCGGGCCGGCGGCTCAGCGGGCCGGGGCCGGCATCCACTCGCGGTGCAGGTCGCCGTCCGGGCCGGACCGGCCGGGGTCGGCGCCGCGGATCCGGATCGTGCCGGGCGGGTCGCGCCGGGCCGGCGTCACGTGCAGCCGGCGCACCCCCGGCTCCGCCGCGGCCAGCCCCGCCTGGCAGCCGCAGGGCTGCTCGACCAGGCCGGCCGAACCGTACGCCGCGGCCATGATCCCGTTCCGGTCGGTGGCCCGGAAGTCGGCGACCAGGTGCACGCCGGCCGCCGCGGCCCGGTCCAGCAGCCAACCCAGCAGCGCCGGGCCGGTGCCGAACGGCACCGCCCGGCAGGTCGTGGCGAGCAGCGTCAGGTGCCAGGCCGGCCGGTGCCGGTGCAGCAGTGCGATCCCGACCGTGCCGTGCGGGCCGAACCGGTCGGCCATCGTGACCAGCAGCAGCAGGTGCCGCGGGTCGGCCAGCTCGGCGCGCAGGTCGGCCACCGCCCGGGGTGCCCCGGTCGCGGTCAGCTGGCCGGCCCGCTGGGTCAGCTCCGCCACCCGGGGCAGGTCAGCGCTGGTGGCGGCGCCGATCAGCATGGTCAGGTCGAGCGTGCGCAGGAACTCGGCGTCCGGGCCGGGGAAGCCGGAGCGGGCCGCCTCCCGCCGGAACCCGGCCTGGTAGCGCTCGCGGCGGCGGCGCCCGTCCGGGGTGACCGCGGCCGGGCTGAACTCCGGCAGGCTGGGCAGCGCCGGCACCTGCCGGGCCGGATAGCAGCGGACCGCCGGAAGGTGCACGGCGACCTCGGCGCACCCGCCCGGCTGCCCGTCGACCACCGCCAGCGCCGGCTCGGCGACGCCCAGCCCGGCCGCGATCGCCCGCACCGACTCCGCCTTCGGGGCCCAGCCGATCCGCGGCAGCACCAGGTAGTCGGCCACGCCGAGCCGCTGCAGCCGGGCCCGGGCCCGGTCCGGGTCGTTGCGGCTGGCCACCGACTGCAGCACGCCGCGGCGGTCCAGCGTCCGGATCACATCCAGCACGGCCGGGGCCAGTTCGCCCGCGTCCCCGTCGGCCAGGGTGCCGCGCCACAGCGTGCCGTCCAGGTCCCAGACCAGGCACTTGACGAGCGCCGCCGGCCCCCGGCTGTCGGTCACCCACACCTCCTGACGGGCAGCGGCCAGCCACCACCGGGCGGGCGGTCCGCCGGTGCGGGACACCGTCTGCCGCCGGCCGGACCGGTTACAAGCCTTGTGACCTGGGCTGAATAGACAGCGCCGGGTGACCGGTTTGACCGACGGATGGCGACCCGGCCAGGTCGGGTCACCGGACCGCCAGATACGTCCGTGCTGCCCGATCTCCGCTGCTACCGTTGACCTTGTTGGTTGGCGACAGGGCGTCGGGGACGGCCGACCCGCACGGGGGACGATCACCATGGAAACCGGCTACGCGATGCAGATCGCCAGCGTCTACGGGACGCACTGGCGGCGGTCGACGAGCTCCACCGGCCGGCCGGCGTTCGACTTCGATCTCTGGCGGCGCTCCGGCCGGCTGGATCCGTTCGTCGAGGCACAGTTGCCGCTGGTGCTGGTGCACCGCCGGCTCGACCCGGCCCAGCTGCGATTCGCCGGCCCCGGGCCTGGCGGCGGCTCCGACCAGCCGAACCCCGCGATCACCGGTGCCGAGATCTTCATCTTCGCGCTGCCGTTCCCGGCCGACCAGGTCGTGGCCGCGCTCCGGATCGACTTCGACAGCCCCGACCTGAACCTCGACGCCTCGCTGACCAAGGGCATCCTGTCCTGCTGCACCGAGGCCGAGGTCAGCATCGGCGGGCAGGATCTGGCCAGCTACATCGACGGCCTGGCCAGGTCCGCGAAGGCGGAGAAGAAGGCGCTGCCCGGCCTGCGGGGCCGGCGCACCGGCCTGCCGCTGGAGCGGCACCACCTGGTGCTGATCCGCGAGCTGAACGACACCCGCCCGCCGGACGACGACGTGATCATGCCGATCCTGTACGGGATCGAGCCGCCGTACCGGCCGGAGTTCGTCGCGCTGCGCCGGCCCGAGGGGCTCAACCGGGAGGAGGACGCGTTCGGCGCGGTCAGCGGCACGGTCAGCTTCCTCTACGGGCACGAGGACGACGTGGAGAAGAGCGTCTTCCTGACCACCGTGCAGGCGGTCGGCACCGCGTCCCGGTTCCAGCAGATCTGGCAGGACGCCTACCACCAGGTGCAGGAGTTCCAGACCAGCAAGCAGGCCAAGGAAACCGGCGTGCAGTTGCGCAGAGACCTGGAGACGCTGGCCGACCACATGGGCAACCTGGAGCTCGACCTGGCCTTCAGCGTGGAGACCGCGGCCGACCTCGGCCTGCAGACGTCCACGCTGAGCATCGACAGCTTCCACCACGACCTGTACGAGGTCATGCAGATCCGCACCCGGGCACACACGGTCAGCGAGATGTTCGTCCGGCTGGGCGGCAGCATCCGGTCCGAACTGACCGCGATCGAGAGCCGGGAGCGGCAGCAGGAGGAGCAGCTGCGCGAGGAACTGGAGGCGCGCCGCCGGCTGGAGCGGGAGCAGGAGGAGTCGCGCCGGCTGCATGGCGCGCTCGCGCTCGGCGTGCTCAGCTGCGTGGCCGCGCCGCTCGGCTTCTTCGTCGGGTTCTTCGGGATGAACGCCAGCCAGGTGCACCAGAACACGTCCATGTGGGACTGGCACGTCTACCACTGGGTCTACCTGATCGCGGTGCTGATCGCGCTGATCCCGGCGGCCGCCTTCGGCGCCCTGCACGGCCCGACCCTCTGGCGCCGCTGGCGCCGCCCCGCGGTCTGACGCCGGCCCCCGGGCCCGGGCCGGGCTCCGGCCTGGCCCCGGGCCCGGGGCGGGCTCTGTCGGGTTATGCCGGATCGGTCGGCATGAGCCTGGTTGTGGCCGGCCTGTGGGATGTTGACCGTCCTGGGTGCGGCGACAGGGAGGCGGGCGGCCATGGCAGTGATCCACCGAGCCTTGGACGGCCGGCAGTTCCAGCTCGCCGGCCAGTTGGATCTCGGGCAGCCGGCCACCTCGGTGCTCGGGGTGTCCGCGGCCGGCCGGCTGCACGAGTTCACCGCCGGGCTGGCGGCGCTCGGCGCCGAGGTCGCGGCCGGGCTGGGTGGCTCCGGGCCGGGCGCGGGCTTCGACGAGGAGCTGAGCTACCAGGGCGGCGCGTTGCGGATCGGCCGGCTGCACCCGTACGACCCGCAGATCAAGCTCACCGAGGATCTGCTCGTGGCCTGCTGGCAGGGCGAGCGGCACTGCCTGGTCACCCAGCTGTACGCGGCCGGCACGACCGACCTGCTCGGCCTGCTGCGCACGCTGCGGATCGAGGAGCACCCGGACGGGCTGGCCGTCCGGCCGGCCCTGGCCGGCGGCAGCGAGTTCACCGGGCCGGCCACCGTGATCAAGCAGGTGCCGGCGCTCGGCCTGCTGGAGATGTCGCCGCTGACCAGCGAGCACGTCAAGACGCTGCCGTCCTGGGGCGGCCTGCGCACACCGGCCGGCGAGCTGTTCGCGGACAACCTCACCGACGGCAAGCCGTACTACGTGCTGGCCGCCCCGGACACCTGGACCACCCTGGTACCGGCCGCCGGCCTGGCCGGCGACCGGCTGGCCGGGCAGGTCGGCCGGCTGCGCATCCAGCTGGTCGGCTGAACCGTGGCCGCGGTGCTCGGGAGCGTCGCCGGCTACGCGGTGCTGCTGACGCTGGTCTGCGCCGGCGCGGGGCACCTGGCCAGGCCGGGGACGTTGCGGTCGGCGTTGGTCACGCACGGGGTGCTGCCGGTGCCGGGTCTGGTCGCGGTCGCGGTGCCGGTCGTCGAGCTCGGGCTGGGCGCCGCCGGGGTGGCCGGGCTGTTCGACCGCCCGGTGCTGCTGGCCGTCGCGCTGGCCGGCGCGGCCGTGCTGCTGGCCGGGTACGCCGGCTACGGCTGGCGGGTGCTCGCGGCCGGGGCCGGCGGGCCGTGCGGCTGTTCCCGGCATGAGCTGCCGATGTCCGGCTGGGTGCTCGCCCGGGCCGGCGGGCTCGCCGGGCTGGCGGTGCTCGGCCTGACGCTGACCGGCTCGGTGCTGTCGCCGCGGGCCGTCGACAGCCGGTTCTCCCTGGTGCTGCTGGCCGCGGCCACCTTCAGCCTGCTGCTCTGGCAGCTGCCGGCGGCCATGTACGACCCCACGCCGGCGGTAGCCGCCGGCCGGGCCACGGTGGCCGGCCCCGCCAGGCCGGCCGCCGGCCCGGCCGGCCCCGCCGGGTCTGGCGGATCCGACCGAGTGGTGGGCGGACCGGCTCTGTTGGGGATGCCGGCGCAGCCGGCCCGCGCCGGCCAGGCGGACCACCGGGAGGTGCCGGTATGAGCTTCCAGACCAGCGCGCTGATCCTGAGCTGGGTGGCGATCCTGCTGCTGGCCCTGGTGGTGTCCGGGCTGGTGCGGCAGGTGCACGCCCTGTCATCCGGGCTGGTGCGGCCGGCCGGGCCGGGTGGGTCCACCGGGCCGGTCGGGCTCGCCCCGGGGGCGCTCGCACCCGGCCTCGATCTGCTCGGCACCGACCGGTCCGGGCCGGTGCTGCTGCTGTTCCTCAGCGCCGACTGCCACACCTGCTCGGCCGTCCTCACCGAGGCCGCCCACCTCACCGGCTCGGCCCACCTCACTGGCTCGGCCCACCTCACCGGGGCCGCCCAGGATGCCGGCGACCTGTCCGTCCGGGCGCTGTACGCCGGGCCGGCGCCGGCGACCGACCTGGGGATCGGCGTGTACGGCGGCCAGGCCGAGCTGTTCGAGCGGTACGACGCGATCGCGACCCCGTTCGCCGTCCTGGTCGACCCGTCCGGCCGGGTGGTCCGCTCCGAACCCGTCGGTTCCCCGGCCGCGCTACGGACCCTGCTCGACCGGGTCGTCCAGGAGGCATGATGAACACGCTGATCCCACCGCTGCGGGCGGCTGACGCGCCGGCGGCCGAGCCGGCGGCGCCCCGGGAGCCGGCGGCGTCCCGGGCCGAGCTGCGGCCGATCACCTGGTCACCGGTGCAGCGGCGGACCGTGCTGCGGGCCGGAGCCGCGATCGGCACCGCGATCGGGATGGCCGCGATCGGCGTGTTCCCGGCCGCCCGGCGGGCCCGCGCGGACGGCTTCGACATCTACCCGAGCTGCCCGTCCTACGCGACCGATCACAACTGCTCGCCCGGCTGCGGCCCGAGCACGATCTTCGGCGACTCCTGCAACACGTCCGGGCCGAACCTGGGCTTCCACAAGGACGACGGCGTCACCTGGATGCTGCGGCCGAACCAGTGCTTCTCGAACATGTACGACGGCTGGATCTGGCGGTACCAGAACGCCTGCGGCACCTGCGCCTGCTTCGTCGAGCGCCGCTGCCACGACGGCTACCGGATGACCAGCGCCGGCTGGGTGCGCTCGATCTGCCGGTGGAACACCGACTGCGGCTGCCAGGGCGCGGTGCCGTGGCCCACCGTCCAGCGGGGCAACTCCGGCCCGAACGTGTACGCGGTGCAGCACCTGCTGAACTTCCGCGGCGCCACCCTCACCGCGGACGGCGCGTTCGGCCCGCTCACCGAAACGGCGGTGAAGAACTTCCAGAGCGGCAACGCGCTGCCACCGACCGGCATCGTGGACACCACCACCTGGCCGGTGCTCGTGGTCACCGTGCGCAGGTCGGACAGCAACGAGGCGGTCCGCGCCGCCCAGCGCGAGCTGAACAAGTGGGGCTACCAGCTGACCGTGGACGGCGTCTTCGGCGCGCTCACCGACGGCGCGATCCGCGACTTCCAGCGGCAGAACGCGCTCACCGTGGACGGCGTGATCGGTGCCAGCAGCTGGCGCACGCTCACCGGCGGAGCCGGCGTGTGACCATTCCGGCCGGCCAGCCGGCCGAGCCGGCGGGGGAGCCGGCGCGGGCGGTGGGCCGCCGGCGGGCCGGCGTGGCGGTGTGGCGGTGGGCGACGGACCCGATCCTGCCGGTGCTGCTGCTGGCCCCGGCCGCGGTACTGGCGGCGGCCCGGGTGCCGGTGCTGACCTGGGCGGTGCTCGGCGGGCTGGCCGGCTACTCGCTGTCCGGCTCGGTTTGAACCCGTAACAGCGCGCTGGCGCTGTCCCCGCCCGGGCGGCGGGATCGGAGGTTGCCGTCGGCGCCGCTGGCGGTGTTCACGGTCGGGCTGCTGCTCGGTGGCCTGCTCAGCGGGCTGGTGCTGGCCGTGGCCGGCGGCCTGCTGGCGCCGCTGCCGCTGGCCGGCCGGCAGGTCGCCGTGCTGGCGGTCGCGCTGCTCGGGCTGCTGCGCGAGGCGGGGTTGATCGTGATCCCGCTGCCGCAGAACAGCCGGCAGATCGGCCAGGAGGTGCTGCGCAACCCGATCCGCGGCGCGCTGCAGTTCGGCTTCGAGCTGGGCACCGGGGTGCGTACCTATGTCTCGGCCACCGCGCCGTACGTGCTGGCGCTCGGGGTGCTGCTGGCCGGTTCGCCGCGGGCCGCGGTGCTGGCCGGGCTCGGCTTCGGCGCCGGCCGGGCGCTCACCCCGCTGGTGCGCCAGGCGTCGGCCGCGCCGGCCAGTTGGGACGCGCTGCTGACCACCCGGCTGCGGGCCATCGCGCTGCTGGCCGGGGCCGCCGCCCTGATCGCGTTCGCGGTGCTGTTCGCGCTCAGTCGCCGGTGACGCCGTCGATCCGCTCGCGCAGCAGGTCGGCGTGCCCGTTGTGGCGGGCGTACTCCTCGATCATGTGCACATAGACCCAGCGCACGTTCATGTCCTTCTTCGAGCGCTGGTGGGTGAACGTCTCGTCCAGCGGGTGCCCGGCCGCCGCCGCCCGGGCCAGCTCCAGTTCGGCCTCGTACGCGGCGAGGTCCGCCGCGGCGTCCGCGCCGTCCACCTCGTCGAAGTCGGTGTCGTCGGTGCCGTCGCGGCTGTAGACGTAGCCGACCTGCTCGCCGCCGACCCGGCGCCGGAACCAGCCGCGTTCCACCTCGGTCATGTGCCGCACCAGGCCGAGCAGCGACATGCTGGACGGTTCGGCGCTACGCTGCTTGAGCTGCTCCGCGGTCAACCCGGCGCACTTGAACAGCAGCGTCTGCCGGTGGTAGTCGAGCCAACTGTCCAGCATCGGCCGTTCGGCTTCGACCAGTGGTGGCCGGCTGCGGGCAGTCTCCGGGACGGTCCAGGTCATGCGTGGCATCCTGCCGGCTGGCGGCTCGGCCGGCACCAGGTTTTCGTGCCAGGATGCGGCCGTGCGGGCGGTGCTCTACGAGGCGTTCGGCGGCCGGCCGGAGGTGCGGGAAGTGCCCGACCCGGTGCCGCCGTCCGATGGTGTGCTGGTCCGGGTCGTGCTGACCGGGCTGTGCCGCAGTGACTGGTACGGCTGGCGGGGCGACGACCCCGGGATCACGTTGCCGCAGGTGCCCGGGCACGAGTTCGCCGGCGAGGTGGCGGCGCTGGGCGCCGGCGTCACCGGCTGGCGGGTCGGCGACCGGGTCACCGCACCGTTCGTCTACGCCTGCGGCAGCTGCCCGCAGTGCCTGGCCGGCGACCAGCAGGTGTGCGCGCGGCAGGAGCAGCCGGGCTTCACCCAGTGGGGCTCGTTCGCCGAGTACGTGACCGTGCGGCACGCCGCGGTGAACCTGGTCCGGCTGCCGGCCGCGGTCGGCTTCCCGGCCGCGGCGGTGCTCGGCTGCCGGTTCGGCACCGCGTTCCGGGCCGTGCTGGCCCGCGGCCGGGCCACCGCCGGGGAGTGGGTCGCGGTGTACGGCTGCGGCGGGGTGGGTCTGTCCGCGGTGCTGATCGCCGCCGCGGTCGGCGCCCGGGTGGTCGCGGTGGACGTGGCCGAGCCGGCGCTGGCGCTGGCCCGCCGGCACGGCGCGGTGGCGTGCGTCCCGGCCGCGGGGCTGACCCCGGCGCAGTTGGCCGACGCCGTCCGGGACGCCACCGGTGGCGGGGCGCACGTCTCGATCGACGCGCTGGGCAGCGCGGTCCTCCTGGACGCCGGGGTGCGCAGCCTGCGCCGGCGCGGCCGGCACGTGCAGGTCGGCCTGTTCCCGGCCGACGGCACCAGCCCGCCGGTGCCGATGGACCGGGTCATCGCGTACGAGCTGGAACTGCACGGCAGCCACGGCCTGCCGGCGCACGCCTACCCGCGGCTGCTCGAACTGGTGGCGGCCGGCGGGCTGCGCCCGGCCGAGCTGGTCAGCGGAACCCTCACCCTGGCCGAGGCCGCCACCGCGCTGACCACGATGGACCAGCCCGGGCCGCCCGGCGTCCGCCTGATCACCCCGACCTGACCGTCCACAGTGGTCAGTCGAGCGCCTCGCCGGGGGCCAGGTAGCGGTAGCCGGCGCCGGCGCTGAGGCCGAGCCAGTAGTTCACCGAGCCCAGCCCGCGCTCGTTGATCTGCCCGTCATGGATCGGCACGGTGCGGCGCGCCCGCACCGCGGCGGCGAGGTCGAGCGCCTCGGTCAGCTTCAGCCAGCCCGCGTGCGCCGGCACCAGCAGCGTCTCGATCGGACGGTCCGGCAGGTGCACCGAGTCGCCCGGGTGGTAGATGCCACCGGCCACGATGTAGCCGAGGTTGGCGCAGTCCGGCAGTCCATCGTGGATGAACGCGTGCCGGCCGCCGACCGCGCGGATGTCCAGCCCGGCCGCGGTGAACTCCGCGCCGGCGACCAGCCCGGTGACGGTCAGCTCGGGTATCTTCGCGTCCGCCGGGGCGTAGATCGGCGCGGCCAGCCCGGCCAGCTTCGCCGGGTCGACGTGGTCGGCGTGCTCGTGCGTGAGCAGGATCGCGTCCGCCCCGGCCAGCGCCTCCGGCTCGGACCAGACCCCCGGGTCGATGACGAGTACCTGCCCGGCGTGCTCGATCCGGACGCAGGCATGGGTGTACTTGATGATCCGCATGCCTCAACCTACTTCGCGGTCTGTTCCCACTCGGCCCGGGTAAGGGCGTATTCGACGTCGCCGTGCTCGTCGCCCTCGATCCGGTACGGCCATTCCTGGTGGAAGGTGCGGACGTAGCGCAGGCCGGCCTTCTCCATCACCCGCCGGGACGCGGTGTTGACCGCCATCGTCTCGGCGTACACCCGGGTCGCGCCGAGCTCGGTGAACGCCTTGTGGATCAGCGCGCGGGAGCCCTCGGAGCCGTAGCCCTTGCCCCACGCGACCCGGCGCAGCCGGTAGCCGAGCTCCGGTTCGGCCGGCGGGCTGCCGGCCGGCGGGCGGAGGTGGAACCAGCCGAGGAACTCCCCGGTGCCCTTCTCGATCGCGGCCCAGAAGCCGTAGCCGGCGTACCGATCGTAGTAGGACAGCCAGGCCGGCAGGTAGTCGGTCTCGATCTCGGCCCGCGGGGTCGTCCGGCCGCCGGTGATGTAGTGCATCACCGCCGGGTCGCTGTCCAGCTCGACCGCGTTGTCGACGTCGGCCATCGTGAACCGGCGCAGCACCAGCCGCTCGGTCTCCAGCAAGACGTCCATCCCGCCCCCCACCGTCCACAGCGGACCGTGCCGGCAGGGTAGGCCGGGCCGCCGCCCCGGGGCGAGCGGGTTTCAGCGCAGCAGCAGCCAGCCGCCGCCGGCCAGGGCGGCGAGCGCGGTCAGCGCGAACATGAAGATCCACAGCGGTGCCGGCACCCGGGTGAGCGTGCCGAGCTGGTCGGCGTCGGAGTTCCGGGCCTGGCCGCGGCGGCGCTGCCGGCGCAGTTCGAACACCGGCCGTACCCCGCCGATCAGCAGGAACCAGACGGCCGCGTGCCCGAACGCGGCCTGCGTGTCGGCCGAGGCGTACCAGGCGACCAGCCCGATCGCGGTGCCGGTGACCAGAATGGACAGCGCGCCGTAGCCGTTGCGGATCAGCGTGAGCATCGCCAGCAGCAGCCCGACCGCGACCCAGAGCGCGACCGTCACCCGGCCGGCGGCGAGCACCGCGACCCCGCACAGCCCGAGCAGGGACGGGGCCAGGTAGCCGACGGCCGCGGTCAGCACCATCCCGGCCCCCTCCGGCCGGCCGACCGAGAGGGTGAGCCCGGAGGTGTCCGAGTGCAGCCGGATGCCGGTCAGCCGCCGGCCGGTGAGCATCGCCACCACCGCGTGCCCGGCCTCGTGCACGATCGTGATGAGGTTCCGGGTCCACCGCCATACCCCGTCCACCACGACCGCGAGCAGCGCGACCCCGGCGGTGGCCAGCACCAACGCCGAGGACGGATCGAGCCGGTAACCGGAGACCCGGTCCACCACGTCGTGCACGCTCCGCTCCTCCGCCCCGCGAGTTCGTCAGCCGTCGCGAGTTGGTCCAGCCTGCCAGGCCGCGGCCGGCGCTCGCACGGCGGTCGGTCGAGCACTCTAGGTAGTCATTGATGCCGTCAGTGCGACGACTGCGCCGTTTGGCGCAGGTTTCCGGCCGCTCCACGCGCGGCCGTTGCCGACCAAGTGGATCAGGGTGGGATTCTTGCCGGAGCAATCAGGTTCGTGCGCTCGGTGGCCGGGGCCTCACGGCGCCGCTGCCGGCACTCAGGGCCGGCTCGCGATGCTGCGCCGGCCGGACGAGGATCGGACGATGGGAAAGCGACGCGGAAGCCGCGAGAAGCGGTTCGACCGCTCCAACTGGGCCAGCCTCGTCCCGTTCGGGATCGGCGAGCAGAAGCCGAACAACTACCTCGAGCTGTACAAGGCCGCCCGGGACAACCGCGATCAGCTCGGCTACGCCTGGCGGATCCTGCGCGAGGGCACCTGCGACGGCTGCGCGCTGGGCACCACCGGCCTGCGCGACTGGACGATGGACGAGGTCCACCTGTGCAACATCCGGCTGCGCCTGCTCCGGCTGAACACGATGCCGGCGCTGGACCCGGCCCTGCTGGTGGACGCGGCCGCGCTGGTCGGCAAGCGCGAATCGGAGCTGCGCGAGCTCGGCCGGATCCCGTTCCCGATGGTGCGCCGGCGCGGTGATCCGGGGTTCCACGAGGTCTCCTGGGACGAGGCGCTGGACCTCACCGCGAGCCGGGTGGCCGGCACCGCGCCGGGCCGGCTCGGCTTCTACCTGACCAGCCGGGGGATGCCGAACGAGAACTACTTCGCGGCCAGCAAGGCGGTCCGCGCGATTGGCACGAACTCGATCGACAACGCCGCCCGGGTCTGCCACTCGCCGAGCACGTTCGGGCTCAAGGGTGCGCTCGGGGTGGCCGCGACGACCTGCTCGTACACCGACTGGATCGGCTCGGATCTGGTCGTGTTCGTCGGCTCCAACGTGGCGAACAACCAGCCGGTCGCGATGAAGTACCTCTACCACGCGAAGAAGGCCGGCACCAAGGTCGCGGTCATCAACAGCTACCGCGAGCCCGGCATGGAGCGGTACTGGGTGCCGTCCAATGTGGAGAGTGCGGTCTTCGGCACCAAGGTGACCGACCGGTTCTTCGCCGTGAACACCGGCGGCGACATCGGTTTCCTGAACGGCGTGCTCAAGCACCTGCTGGCCGAGGGCTGGGTGGACGAGCGGTTCATCGCCGAGCACACCACCGGGTTCGATGAGCTGGCCGCCGCGCTGGCCGAGCAGAGCTGGGAGCGGCTGGAGGCGCTGTCCGGAGCGTCCACTTCGGACATGCGGGAGATGGCCGAACTGATCGCGGGCGCCCGCACCGCGGTGTTCGTCTGGAGCATGGGCATCACCCAGCACGAGTTCGGTGAGGACAACGTCCGGGCGATCATCAACCTGGCCCTGTCCAAGGGTTTCGTCGGCCGGGACAAGTGCGGGCTGATGCCGATCCGCGGCCACTCCGGCGTGCAGGGCGGCGCCGAGATGGGCGCGTACTCGACCGTGCTGCCCGGCGGGGTGCCGATCGACGCGGCTTCGGTGGCCCGGTTCGAGCAGCTGTGGGGGTTCCCGATCCCGGCGCAGCGCGGGATGACCGCACCGGAGATGATCGACGCGGCGCACGACAACAGCCTGGACGTGCTGGTCTCGGTCGGCGGCAACTTCCTGGACGTGCTGCCCGACCCGAAGTACTGCAAGCAGGCGCTGCAGCGCATCCCGCTGCGGGTGCACATGGACCTCTGCGTGTCCAAGCAGATGCTGGTGGACCCGGCCGACACGGTGCTGCTGCTGCCCGCGCAGACCCGGTACGAGCTGGTCGGCGGCTGCACCGAGACCACCACCGAGCGGCGGATCATCTTCAGCCCGGAGGTGGCCGGCCCGCGGATCCCGGGGGCCCGGCCGGAGTGGTGGGTGTTCGGCGAGCTGGCCGCCCGGGTCAGGCCGGAACTGGCCGCGGCGGTGCGCTATCCCGGCACGCCGGAGATCCGCGCGGACATCGCCCGCGCGGTGCCGGCGTACGCGGGCATCCAGCATCTGGCCAAGCAGGGTGACAACTTCCAGTACGGCGGCAGCCATCTGTGTTTCGGCTGGCAGTTCCCCACCCCGGACGGCAAGGCCCACTTCTCCGCGCTGACGCCGCCGGACACCGAGCGCCCGGACGGCACCTTCATGGTCGCGACCCGGCGCGGCAAGCAGTTCAACAGCATGGTGTACGAGCACCGGGACGCGCTCACCGGCGCGGAGCGGGACGCGGTGCTGATGAACAAGCTGGACGCCGCCCGGCTCGACCTCGCCGACGGCGACCGGGTGCGGCTGACCAGCCCGGTCGGCTCGTACCAGGGCACCGTCCGGCTGGCCGCGGTGACCCCGGGGAACCTGCAGGTGCACTGGCCGGAGGGCAACGTGCTGATCGACCGGACCCGGCGCTCGCCGCAGGCCGGGATCCCCGACTACAACGCGGTCGTCACGGTCGAGCGGGTGACCACGCCGAGCGCACCGGCCCGGGTGTGAGCCCGATGCGGGACCGGCCGGGCAGCACCGCCCGCGGTCGGGTGCGCAGCCTCGACGGCGACCGCGAGGTACTGCGCCGGGACACCCTCGCCGTGGAGGAACCGCTGGAGATCCGGCTTGCCGCCGGCGGAGCCGGCCGGGCCGGGGCGGCCGGCCCGGCCGGGACACGCGGCCGGGCGGGGTCGGCCGGCGGAGCCGGGGCGGCCGGTGGCCGCACCGAGACCGTCGCGATCACCATGCGGACCCCGGGCAACGACTTCGAACTGGCCGCCGGATTCCTCTCCGGCGAGGGGATCGTCGGGCCCGGCTCGATCCGCCGGATCGGGTACTGCGAGGACCCGGAACTGGATATCGAGCAGCGGTACAACGTGGTGACCGTGACACTGGCCGCCGACACG
This sequence comes from uncultured Actinomycetota bacterium, assembly GCA_963714145.1. Lineage (GTDB taxonomy): Bacteria > Actinomycetota > Actinomycetes > Mycobacteriales > CADCTP01 > JBBWZH01. The sequence goes on from OY970235.1 coordinate 9,991,030, forward strand.
CTGCCCGACCTGCGCGGGTTGGAGCGGCACTTCTACACCTCCAGTGCGTGCGGGGTGTGCGGGAAGGCCAGCCTGGAGGCGCTGGCCCTGCGCGGCTGCGGGCCGCTACCGCCAGGCGGTCCGCAGCTCACCCCGGACACGCTCTACCAGCTACCCGAGACGCTGCGGGCGGCGCAGAACGTCTTCGACTCCACCGGCGGCCTGCACGCCGCCGGTCTGTTCACTGTGGACGGACGGTTGCTGGCCGCGCGGGAGGACGTCGGCCGGCACAACGCGGTGGACAAGCTGGTCGGCTGGGCGCTGCTGTCCGGCCGGCTCCCTGGCTCGGACCTGGTCCTGCTGGTCAGCGGGCGGGCCAGCTACGAGATCGTGCAGAAGGCATTGGCGGCCGGGATTCCGGTGATCGGCGCGGTGTCCGCGCCGTCCAGTCTCGCGGTCGCGGTGGCCGAGGAGTTCGGCCTGACCCTGGTCGGGTTCCTGCGGGGGCGGCGATGCAACGTGTACGCCGACAGCGGGCGGATCGTGCTGCCGGCGGCCGTCACCTCATGAGGAGGAGCGCGAGATGGTCGCACCGTCAAGCTCCGACACCGGGCAGCCGATCCGAGGCAGATGGGGGATCGCCGCCGCGGCGGTGATCTTCCAGCTCGCTCTCGGCGCGGTCTACGCGTGGAGCGTGTTCGCCAGCGAGCTGAAGAAGCAGAACGCTTTCGCGCTCACCAAGACCGAGGCGGCGCTGCCGTTCTCGGTGACGATCGGCATGATCTTCCTCGGCACCTATGTCGGCGGCCGGATCCAGGATCGGCGCGGGCCGCGCACGGTCGCGCTCACCGGCGGCGTGGTCTACTCGATCGGCATCCTGCTGGCCGCCGCGGCCAGCGGCAAGGACCAGCTCTGGCTGCTGATCCTCGGCTACGGCGTGATCGCCGGGTTCGGCCTCGGCCTCGGCTACATCGTGCCGATCGCGATGCTGCAGAAGTGGTTCCCGGACAAGCGCGGGCTGATCACCGGGATCGCGGTCGGCGGCTTCGGGCTCGGCGCGTTCGTCACCTCGCCGGTCGCGCAGCAGCTGGTCGAGGGCACCCGGGTGCCGACCCGGGCGTTCCTGCCGCTGGGCATCGCCTACCTGGTAATGACCGTCGCCGGCGCCTGGTTCTTCCGCAACCCGCCGGCCGGCTACGCCGTCCCCGGCTGGACGCCGCGGGTCACCGGTCGGGTCATCGACAGCAGCCGCGACTACACCCAGGGCGAGGCGCTGCGCACCCCGCAGTGGTACCTGCTGACCGGGATCCTGGCGCTGAACGTGACCGCCGGCATCGGGCTGATCTCGGTCGCCAAGGACGCCGCGATCGACGTCGGCGGGTACTCGTCCGCCGCCGCCGGCACGCTGGTCGGCGCGCTGGCCCTGTTCAACGGTGGCGGCCGGATCTTCTTCGGCTGGATCTCCGACCGGATCGGCCGGATGCCGGCGTTCCTGGCCATGCTGGGGCTGCAGGCGATCTGCTTCCTGATCCTGCCGCACGCCTCCTCGATGGCCCTGTTCGCGGTGCTGGCCGCGGTCATCTACCTCTGCTACGGCGGCGGCTTCGGCACGATGCCGGCCACCGCGGGCGACTTCTTCGGGCTGCGCAACGCCGGCGCCATCTACGGCCTGATGATCGTGGCCTGGAGCGCCGGTGGCGTGCTCGGCCCGCTGCTGGTCGCCGCGCTGATCGACGGCAAGGTCTACACCACCGCGTTCACGGTCGTCGCCGTCATCGCGATCGCCGCCCTGGTGTTGCCGCTGATCACCCGCCCGCCGGCCGGCCACGCGCTGGCCACGAAGCCGGCCGATGCGGAGGAGCCCAGCACCGCCCCGGCCTGACCCCGATCGCGGCGCGAGCCGCGGTCAGCCCATCGCGCGAGCAGTTCCGGCCGGGCGGGAGCACGGACCGCTCCCGCCCGGGGCGACTGCGCACTCGGGACGCGGGTTGCTCCTTCGGGCGGTGGCGGACGCTTCGGCCGGCGCCGAACCGTCCGGGTCCTAGGGTGGACGCTGTGCGGATACAGGTACCCCGGCCGGCGGACCGGCTGCTGCCGGTGCTGGCGGCGCTGGTGACGGTGCTGTTCTGGGCGTCCGCGTTCGTGGCGATCCGGCACGTCCGGGCAGACTTCACCGCCGGGCCGCTCGCGCTGGGCCGGCTGCTGACCGGCAGCCTGGTGCTCGGTGTGGTGGCGCTGCCGCGCCGCCGCCGCTGGCCGGACCGTCGCGAGTGGACGCTGCTGGTGGTCTGCGGGCTGGCCTGGTTCGGCGTCTACAACGTGGCGCTGAACGCGGCCGAGCGCCGGGTGGACGCGGGCACCGCCGCGATGCTGGTCAACGTCGGCCCGATCCTGCTCGCGGTGCTGGCCGGTGTGCTGCTGAAGGAGGGTTTCCCGTCCCGGCTGCTGGCCGGCTTCGCGGTCGCGTTCGCCGGGGTGCTGGTGATCGGGCTGGCCACCTCGACCCGGGCCGGCGCGGACGGCACCGGCGTGCTGCTCTGCCTGCTCGCCGCGGTCGGCTACGCGATCGGCGTGGTGGCGCAGAAGCCGCTGCTGGCCGGCCTGCCGGCGCTGCAGGTGACCTGGCTGGCCTGCACCATCGGCATGATCGGCACGCTGCCCTACGCGCCGGCGCTGGTGCACGAGATCGGCGCGGCCCGGCCGTCCGCCATCGGCTGGGTGGTCTACCTCGGCGCGCTGCCGACGGCCCTGGCGTTCAGCACCTGGGCGTACGCGCTCTCGCACACCACTGCCGGCCGGCTCGGCGCCACCACGTACCTGGTGCCGCCGCTGGCCGTCCTGCTCGGCTGGCTGGTGCTGGCCGAGACGCCGGCCCCGCTCGCCCTGGCCGGCGGCGCACTCTGCCTGGCCGGCGTGGTTCTCGCCCGCAGCCGGCGCCGGCAGCCCGCCGCACCAGCATCCGGCCCAGCCGTTGCCGCCGGTCACGTCGGCCCGGCCGACCCAGCCGACCCGGCCCGTCCGCCCGGCCCAGTCGGCCCAGCCGGTCAGGTCGGCCCGGCCGGGCCGGTTGATCCGCCGGCAGTGCCGGTTCCGGCGGCCCGGCGATGACCGAACCGGCCACTGTGGACGGCGCCGCGCTGGCCCAGGTCGCCGCGCTGCTCGCGGACCGGACCCGGGCCAGCATCTGCCTGGCCCTGCTGGACGGGCGGGCCTGGACCGCGGGCGAGTTGGCCCGGCTGGCCGGGGTCACCCCGGCGACCGCCAGCGAGCAGCTGAACCGGCTGGTGGCCGGCGGCCTGCTGGCCGAGGTACGGCAGGGCCGGCACCGGTACCTGCGGCTGGCCGGGCCGCGGGTGGCGCAGCTGGTGGAAGACCTGTCCAGCTACCCCGCGCCGGGGCCGCCGCCGCCGTCGCTGCGCGGCTCCAGCAGCCGGGCCGCGCTGGTGGCCGCCCGCACCTGCTACGACCACCTGGCCGGCCGGCTCGGCGTCGGCCTGCTGGCCGCGATGACCTCGCGGGGCCTGTTCGACCAGTCCGCCGGCGCGGCGCTGACCCCGGCCGGGCTGGGTTGGCTGGCCGGGCTCGGCATCGAGCTGCCCGAACCCGCGGCCGGGCGCAGGCCGGTGGTCCGGCTCTGTCTGGATTGGACGGAGCGCCGGCCGCACCTGGCCGGGGCGGCCGGGGCGGCGCTGTGCGCGCGGTTCCTGGCCGCCGGCTGGATCGAGCGGACCACCCGGCACCGGGCGATCCGGGTCACCCCGGCCGGTGAGCGGGCGCTGGCCGAGCACCTCGGCCTGGATGCCCCCGGGCTGACCAGCACCCTGCCGGCCACCGGGTAGACCCGCCGGCAGTTGCTGGCTAGGGGTGTCTGCTAAAGATCTGGGTTCGGGTGGGTGATCGTGGGGGTTCCGGGGCGGGGCGCCGTGGCGTGACGTCCCGGCCGGGTTCGGGTCGTGTAGGTCGTTGTGGAAGCGGCATCGGCTGTGGTCCACCGAGGGGACGTACGAGAAGGCTGGAAGACACCGGCCGAAGCACTCAACGAACAGCCACTCTCACTCCACAAGCCGGTGTTGCGTCCACCGGTTGAATCCGGTCAGTACATGTCCCAAGAGTTCGCCGACCCCACCGCCACACTCGGCATACGGCGTTCCGGCACCGGCGTGCCGGACAACGCACAAGCCGAGTCCTTCAACGCCGCCGTAAAAGTCGAACGAGTCAACCCGCACCGCCTACCCGACCCGCGAACACGCCCGGAAGACCGCACCCGGTACATCGAGTTTCGTTTCAATACCCGCAGGTTCCACTCCGTACTCGACTACCGCACCCCACGCAAGCCGACAACGACTACCAGAACACCAACCGGGCAGCATGAACTAACCACAAATCAACTGTCCGGAAGATGCGAGGCAGACCACGGGTCAAGCGTTCACCCATGCCACACTGCACGTCAGTGGCACTCACACCCTCACCATCTCCACGACCCCCAGCAAGACCCCGGGCGTGGAATCCGGCGCACTCAGCCCGACCACCACCACGCCCCAGAACCGAAATCACGCTCCATACACCACCAAAAGATCACCACAGGCTCACCAAACCCGCCGAACAGCTTCGGCTCCCTGGCATTGGCATCACACCAGCCTTCTCTTTCGGTGGCGTATCCGGGCCGTGGACGGGTCGAGTGCGGCGAGGATATGCTCGCGAATAGGTCTACCGCGCCGGGGGGTGGCGATGCCTTCCGACGCTATTGTCGGAGGTGAGGTCGATGGCGGACGTTCGTTCCGTGAGCGTCCTGGACGGGCGCGAGATCCCATCTCGTTGTCTCGTTGGTGAGTTCGAACTATTGCTCGCCGAGCTCACCGCCGGCAGGTTCGACGAACGCGACGGCGTGTTCCGTGAGGTGGCGGGAACGGCGTGGTTGCAGCTGCCGAGCGCACGGCCACCGATCTTCGGCCCGGTGCTCGAGCACACGGACCTCCTGCGGTTGACGCACGCCGTCCAGGTCGTCGACGAGGTCCTCTACCCACAGACCGAGGTGAGCCTCACCTACGCGCAGCGCGTCCAGCCCGGCGCGAAGGTGGGTGACACGGTGTCGCTCGGCATCGATGTCGACCGGGCGGACCTGGGCGACATCATCGCGCTCGGCCGAGGCGTGCCGGACTGGTTGGGCGCCGGGCCTCGCAGCGCCGGCTTCGTCGTCGAGTTCAGCGACGTCACGATCGACGTCACCAACGGCCGGCTGGGGCTGTCCCGCATCATCGAGGGCGACGTGACCTACCCGGTCGCCGAACCGTTCCGGAGCCCCATCGAGATCACCATCGACGGGTTCACGCTGATCATCTCGTCGCTCCAGCTATCGCACACGCGATCGACGGCCGTGGCGTCCGCGCGGCTGCCCGGGGGGCTCACAGACGTGAACTCGTGCCGGCCGGCCTCCATCGCCCTCGGTGTGATCTCGATGTCGCCGCGCTGCGAGTTCTACGTCGAAGCACCCGCCCAGGACTATGGCCCCTGGTTGCTCGCCGACACGGGGCTGCTCATCGAGGGCACCGGCTTCGTGCTCGACCTGAGCTCCGCCGCGAGCCCCGCACCGTGGCCGCCGGACTGGCAGGGTCTGTGGCTCGGCGCGGGCACCGCGACCGGCGAGACCACCGTGCCGGACCCGTGCAACACCGGCTACCTGCGCGGCCACTACACCTACGACCACGCCATCGTCGTCAGCTCGGGGTTCTTTGGCAGCATCAACCTGGCGCGCCCCGTCTCGTTCAACGCCCTCAACCCGTTCGGGCAGTCCTTCACGTTCAACGACGGGGCCATGGACATCTGGTACAGCAAGATCGTCCGCGGGGAGATGAAGGACGGGTGGACCGGCCTGCCGTCCGATGCGGTGTGCGAGCGCACCCCCGGGATCCGCGTGCGTACGCCGATCGCCGTCGTCTCCATCCAGCCCGACCTCGATCTCGCGGGCGCGCTCGACCACGGCGACCGCGAGATCAGCTGGGGCGAACTCACCCGCCACGGGGACGAGGTGGTGGCGTGGACCTGCACCTGCGGCGACGGCTACCTCTATCTCCCCGCGGGACCGTGTGCGTCGTACTCGCCCGTCGCCGGCGGGACGTTCTCGGGCCCGACCATCGACTCCGTCGTGGAGGCCAGCCTTGCCGAGCTCGAGAACCATCAGGTCGCCGGCGTCTCGTTCCCCGTGGCCTCGACCGGGCTGGTGTTCTCCCCGGACCGACCGGGCGGGAGAGGCAACCCCATCAGGCTCGCCCGACTGCAGGGGTGGATCCGCATCGGCATCACCGGGGTCGACGGCGCCCTGTCGACCCGTCTGCAGTCCCGATCGGAGGAGCTGGGTGATCCGCGGAGCACCGGCTACGAGGGCAACGTCCCGTTCGTCTCGAGGCTGTTCGTGAACGACAACGAGAAGCACCTGCTGGCCGAGTTCGTCACCAGTGCGAGCTTCGACTCCAACGTCGCCGGACGTTGCGAGATACCCACGCCATGCAACATTCCGCAGCTCGACTTCGCCCAGATGAAGCTCACCTCCACTGCCTGCCTCGTCGGCGGCGACCTGTCGCTACCCAGCACCGGTCTGCCGCTCGGGTACTGGGACCTGCAGCTGGTGCCCACCGGCGTACCCGGCCAGTCCGGGGTCCTGAGCGTCCGCACCGGACGCGTGCTCCTCACGGCGGCCGGCCTCGCCGAACCAGCTCACTTCGCCAAGCCGTTCGGGCTCACCTGGGGTGAGCTGCTCGCAGACGGCAACCTCGGTGAGCTCTACATCGACTTCAACAACTGGGGCCAGCGGTTCGACGGCCTGACGTTCAACCCGCACGAGCTGACACTCTCGGACTACGACCCGCAGGTCGCCGACCCCTACCTGGGGGTGTCGGGGCCGATCTGCTTCCCCTTCTTCGGGCTGCACGACGTCAACATCCGCGACGCCACGGACCTGACCACCAGCGTTCCGCACCCGCGGACAGTCACCGTCCCGAAGACGCCGATCACACCGCACGCACCGGTCACCCGGCTCGCCCTCTCCCGTACGTGGCACGACGTCAACTCCGATGACCTGGCCGTCTTCGCCTGCCTCGAGGCAGACGTGGACTACAACGTCGCAGGGCAGAACGGCTTCCTCGGCACGGGGGACGGCGAGCTCGGGTTCCTACACTCGGACCCGCTCACCATCCAGGTCGAGATCCACGGCAACGCCACCGACATCCGCTTCACCTCGACCGACACCCACGACCTCGACCTGGGGCTGTACGCGAGGCTCGGCGGCTTGGGCCAGATCGCCGGCAACGCCCGCATCGAAGGGCCCACCCTCGCCCGTATCACCCTGTACGGGACGCTCGAGCAGAGTGCGGTCGCCGGGTCGATCTTCGGTCCGAAGGCGGGTTTCGAGACCGAGGTCAACATCTCGGTCACTCCGACCATGTTGGACTTCTACGCGTCTGGCGACATGCTCCTGTCTGTCGCGCTCGTGGATCTCGAGGCCTCGGCGACCGCACACCTGCTGTTCGACTTCGCCATGGGTTCGGCCGAGGGCGAGCTCTACGGACGCGTCGACTGCGACGCCGCCGTGGCCGGCCTGTCCGGCGAGGGCCAGCTGACCTGGCACTCCAGCTCGGCGATGCAGTACCTGCAGGGCCGGCTGAAGGTCGGCGTGATATCGATGATCGTCAGTGGGGGCCTCGAGGGCGGCTTCTTCATCGGAAGCAACGTGCCGAAGGCACTCGCCTGGGTCCTCGACCCCACGGGAACTCACTTCGGGATGTCGAGGAGCATCCTTCCCGCGAAGCTGACCGGCGTCTTCGGATACGGCCAGGCCTCGATCGGCGTGAACGACTACCTTTTCGGCGGCGGGGTCGACATCTACGCCGGCGCCGGGGCGTTCAGTGCACCGATCGCCCCGGGCGGTCCGCTTGCCCCCTTCGCCGGTAACCCGCTGCTCCCGTACGTCGTCGGGGCCTGCGGCATCTACGTACACGGCGAGATCCTGGGCGGACTGGTCAGCGCCTCGGCGTGGGCCAACCTCAGCCTGCGAGGGCCGGTCCCGACGTACTTCGAAGGCACCTTCGGGCTGCGGGGGTGCGTGATGTGGGCACTCTGCGCGTCGGTGAGCGTGACCGCCGGCATCAACAGCTCCGGGCTCTACCTGGTGCGGCAATAGCCTGAGAGAGGACGCATGGCAGCCGAAGCGGCACTGCTCCAAGCTACCTCCGCGGGGGTGGCAAAAGATGGCAGCACCTACGTCGTCCTGCGCTGGGAGGCCGTCGACGAGGTCGTCGGCTACAACCTGTACCGCCGCGTGGAGGGGACGCCGCCTCGCGAGACCAGGCCAATCAACGGCAGTACGCCGATCACGCCGCCGAGGACGGGCCGCCGCCTGCGCGAGCTGGTCCGGCCAGACTCACCCGAGTGGCACGCGCTCGCCCATGGCTTCGGCCTCACGGCGGACCCCCCGAATTCCCTCGAGCCGGCGAACCCCGCGACACACTTCGAGCGTGGTCTGACGGCCGAGGAGCTGCAGCTCGTCCGCGCCACCGCCCAGGCCAACCTGGCGATGGGCCAAGCGGCGGGGCTGGCCTACACCGACCGGCGAGTGATAACCGACGAGCGCTACCTCTACGAGCTCCGTGGGGTGCTGGCGGGCGACATCGAACGAGTGCTTGCCGTCGACGTGCCCATCTGGGCCGGGCATTTCGTCCTGCCCGATCCACCATCCGGCATCACTACCCAGGCCGGCGACCGCCGCGCCCTGGTGCTCTGGAACCGCAACCCCTATGCGGCCACGTTCATCGTCCAGCGCAGCACCAGTCCCGGCGGCCCTTTCCAGCGCGTCAACCCGAAGCCGGTCGCCTACGACGTGGACGCCGGGCTCGACGGTCAGCCGCTCCCGGCTCCGCAGCCCGGGTTCCTCGACGTCGGCGCGTGGGACGCCGACGGGCTGCCCACCAGCCATGTGGTCGAGGGAGCCGCTGTCCACGGACCCGACAACGCCATCACCTACTGGTACCAGGTGGCCTCACGCGACACACTCGACCGGGCCGGGGCGTGGTCGGCAGCGGTCGCCGCAACGCCGGTCCGTTCGGTACCGCCGATGGCGCCCGACGACCTGCAGGTGTCGCCCACCACATCGGCCGACGGACTCGTCGTCACCTGGCGCAAGGTGACGCGCAACGTCGAGAACCACCACCTTCCCGACGTGTCGCAGACCAACTCCCTCTACCGGGCCGAGACGCGGGCGGCCCTTGAGAATCTGGCGGCGCTGCCCGGCCACCTCGTGGCCACCCTCACGGCGAACCCGCAGGATCCGACGACGCCCCTCCTGTCGTGGATCGACCTCGACGTGGCCCTCGTCCCGCCATACGGCACGAAGCCCTACTACTACCGGGTCCGCGTCACCGACCAGTTCGGGAACCTCAGCGCGCCCTCAGCAGTGATCACCGGAACGGTCCCCGACACCAGGCCGCCAGGCCCGACCGACCTCATCACCGCGAGTGGGTCGGCCGACCACCTCCGCGTTGAGTGGAAGCCCAACGCGGAGCCCGATCTGGCGGGGTACCAGATCTACCGCGGGGTGTGCGACCGCGGCTTCATCTACGTTCCCGGGATCATCCACGAGAAGGACAGCGAGGGTCGCGTCACCACAGCGGGCGAGAGCGGCTACCAGTGCGACATGACCCTCGTGGGAGACGTCCCTCTCGGGGCCGCCAACGCGATGTGGGCCGCTGACGGCAGCATCTGGTTCGACGACTACAGCGTCCCCCAGGGCTCACCGGTCTGCTACGGCTACTGGGTCCGCGCGTACGACCTGGCCGGCAACCTGTACGACGGGAACAACGGCTGTCCCCGACCCGGCGAGTACCTTTGCACGCGACTTCGGGAGCGGACACCGCCGCCGGCGCCGGTCATGACCGGTCTACGCGCACGGAACAACGGTGTGCTCGTGGAGTGGATGAGCTCACCAGTCCAGGATCTGCGCGCCTTCCACGTCTACCGTTCCGACTCCGAGCTCGACCCGCCCCGGTTCCTCGCCTGCGTCTTCACGGACGGCGCGGTCAGCTCCAAACCGTGGACGGGACTCATCCCCTCCTGCGGCGACGTGCCCGCCGTCCCCGACCCGCTCGCGGCGCGGGGTGCCTACCTGGACGACACCGCCCAGCCGCACCACGTCTACTGGTACCGCATCTCGGCGCTCGACTGGCTCGGCAATGAGAGCGACGGCTCCACCATCGCCGACATCCCGTCGAGCAGCACGTTCACGTTCACCAGCGACCTGCCGCCGACACCCGCCGTACTCCCGCCCACCCCGCCGACGACCCCCGACTGTGGGCTCGACATAGCCTGGGGTCCGACGTTCGATCCGGCCGCCCTGCAGGGTTTCGTCGTCTACCGCGCGACTGCGGGCGAGACGTTCCGACAGGTGTCCGGTGTCCTGGCCGCGAACGCTTTCACCGACCTCATGGCCAGGAGAGGCGTCGACTACCTCTACTGCGTCCAGTCGATCGACCACATCGGCGTGTTGTCCCCACCCTCGCTCCCGGTCCTGCACTGGTACTGACACGACAAGGCGGACTCCATGGGCATCCTCCACGAGTTCAACCCGCGGCGCGACGGATGGTTCTTCGAGAACTGGGGTGAAGCCGCGGACCTCGACTGGGACCTGTACCGGCGTACCTACCTCGCCATCAACCCGACGAACGACCCGGTCGAGTCGCCGCTGGACGTCGCGTTCTTCCAGATCTTCAAGAGCTGTGCCGCGAAAGGGAACTGCGGCGGGATGTCGATGCTCGCGCTTGCACTGTTCAAGTACGGCGGCTACCTGGGCTACGGCTCACCGGCGAACTTCTACACCGGTACGGGCAACGGCCCGGACCGCGCCGACCTGCATCAGGCAGTCAACATCATGCAGGCCCGGCAGTTCAGCGCGACGGGCATCCGCAACTTTCTCGACGTCGTCAAGGCCGGACAGCTCAACGACGGCGTCGCGGCGTGGAACCGGATCCGCAGCGGCCTGGCGAGCGGCGACTACTGCATGCTCTCGCTCTCCAACGGTGTACTCGGCGACCTGGCGCACACGGTCGTCCCGTACCGCGCCGACATGATGGGCGGCTCGCGCGTGCTCCACGTCTGGGATCCCGTCCGGCCCTACGACGCCTTCCCCCAGCACTATGACGGCAACCACAACAAGATCGTGATCAACGGCCCGACGTCATGGAGCTACGACCAGAGTGCGGGCGGCCTCTACATCGGGGGCAACCTTTACGACGGGTCGATGAAGGGGTGGTGCTTCGCGATCCCGACCTCGCTCGAGATCCACAAGGGCCGACAGCCAATCAGCGCCGGCTTCATCCTCACCGGGCTCACCGCTCTGTTCGTCAGCGGCATCGGCGCCGCGGTCACCCAGATCGAGGACGACCAGGGTCGCCGGCTCTACTCGAGCGACAGGACGCATCGGAGCCGCGGAGACCTCGAGACCGCATCCGAACGCCGGCTCACCGGGGTCGCGCCGTGGCCGTGGCCCGGCGGCCTCGGCGGCGGGCTCCCGGGTGAGCTCTTCTTCATCGAACGGCCGCCAGGGAGCCCACCTCTCAAGGTGTCCGTGCGTGGCGATGGATACCACCTCGTGCACCTGTCGTCCGGTCATCTCACCGAGCTCACCGCGGAACCCACCGGGTCGGCCGCGAAGGACAGCATTCGCCTGGAGGGCTCGGCCGATGATGCCCAGTCTGTCGTCGTGAGCACCCGGGCACCGCGCCGGCAGTTCGACATCCACCACCTGCGACACGACGGCCCTGACGCCTGGCGAAGCGTCAGGGTGCGCACCGCGCTCGTCACCCAGGATCGGCTCGAGGTTCGCGCGCCCGTCGCCTTCGACCTCGTCGAGATCTCGGGGACCGCCGCGCGACGCAACGTGGACGTTGAGCTCCGTCGCTACGGCGACGGCAAGCTCGCCACTCGACGCTCACCCGGCCAGCGCGTCCCGGCGGGCCGGGCTCTGCGAATCGCTCCGAGCAACTGGGACCGCCTCTCCCACGCACGGGTCGAGCAGATTCTGACGGGGGCCAGCAGCGAACTGCAAGGACCCGACCGGCGAGCCTGATGATCATGCGCTGGGGCTGGTCGCGGGGCGGGTGGACGACCAAGATTCACACCCTGACCGACGCCCACACCTGCCCGGTCACGATGCTGCTGACTCCTGGCCAGAGCGGGACAACGCGCAACTGGTCCGGCTGCTCGCCGCGGCCGCCCGGCAGTGCACCGGCCGGTTCCGACTGCTGGTCGACAAGGCCTACTCACATCCCTGCACCCGCGAACGGCTGCGCGCCCGGCGGATCCCGCACACCATCCCCGAGCGTCGCGACCAGATCAAACGCCGCAAGGACAAGGGCTGCGCCGGTGGCCGGCTCCCGGTCGGCCGCCGGCACCCTGGCCGGTCGGCGGCTAATCCGCGTCCACTGTGGATAGCGGGCCGGCACGGCTGGCCCGCCAGCGGCCGAGCGCGCCGTAGCGCGGGGCGAGCAGCCAGGAGAGGGCGAAGCAGGCGCAGGCAACCAGCACGATGGCGGCACCGGCGGCGACGTTCTGCAGCTGGGAGATGGTCAGCCCGGCAGCGCCGGCGAACACGCCGAGGCCGACGGCGATGGCGGTCATCCGGCCCAGCCGGTCTGTCCACAGGCGAGCGGTGGCGGCCGGCGCGACGATCAGCGCGACCGAGAGGATCGTGCCGACCGCCGGCACTGCGGCGACCACGGTGGCCTCGATCAGCAGCAGCAGCACGACATCCAGCAGGCCGGCCGGGTAGCCGAGCGCGACCAACGCGCCCCGGTCGAACGCGCCCAGGATCAGCTCCTTGCCGACCGCGACCAGCACCAGCACCACCACGACCAGCACCCCGGCGGTGGCCACGATGTCGGCCCGGTCGACCGTGAGCACCGAACCGACCAGGTAGCTGGACAGGTCCCGGGTGAAACCGGCCTGGGCCGACAGCAGCGTGACCCCCAACGCGAACCCGGCGGCCAGCACCACCCCGATCACGCTGGTCTCCTCGGCGCCCGGCCGAGACCACAGCCAGGCCACCGCCAGCACCGCGAGCACGCCGAAGATGCCGGTGCCCAGCAGCAGGTTCACCCCCAGCAGCGCGGCCAGCACCACGCCGGGGAAGGTGGCGTGCGTCATCGCCTGGGTGAAGAACGCCAGCCGGCGCAGCACCACGTGCACGCCGACCAGCCCGGCCAGCGCGCCGACCAGCACCGCCTCCAGCAATGCCCGGCGGGAGAAGGCATCCGAGAACAGCGGCGCGGCCACGCTCATGCTGGCCGGTTCAGCCAGCCGAGTCGGTCCAGACCGCGTCGGGTTGCGGCGGCCGCGAACGCCAGTGCGTACAGGGCTACCAGTGCCAGCACGACGGTGGCGCCCGAGGCCAGCCGCAGCCCGTGGTAGACCGAGGCCTGGTACGAGGCGGCCAGCCCGAGCCAGCCGGCCAGCGTGCCGCCGGCGACCGCGGCCGGCAGGATCACGGTCAGCCGGTCCGACAGCAGCCGGGCCGCGGCCGCCGGGATGACCAGCAGCGCGATCACCAGCACCGTGCCGACCGCCTTGACCGCGGCCACCACGACGAGTGCCACCAGCACGTTCAGCGCCAGGTCCAGCAGCGGGATCCGGTAGCCGAGTGCGGCGGCACCGTCCGGGTCGAACGCCCGGAGCAGGAACTCCTTGCCGAGCAGGGCCAGCGCGACCAGCACGACCGCGGCGACCACCGCGGTCTCGACGATCTCCCGGCGGTCGACGAACAGGATGCGGCCGAACAGGAACCCGGTCAGGTCGGCGGTGTACGAGGTGCGCCGGGAGACCAGCACCACGCCGACCGAGAAGAAGCCGGTGAGCAGGATGGCCAGCGTGGCGTCCTCGGTGACCCGCCGGTTCGCCGACAGCACGGTCAGCAGCACCGCGGACAGCACCGCGAACAGCAGCGCGCCCCAGACGATGCCGCGGGTCTGCGCGACCAGGTAGCCCAGCACCACGCCGGGGAACACGGTGTGGGTGAGCGCGTCCGAGACGAATGCCAGCCGGCGCAGCAGGACGAACACGCTCACCATGCCGCCGAGCGCGCCGAGCAGCAGCGCCTCGATCAGCGCACGCTGCATGAACGGCAGCGCGAACGGCTCGACCAGCAGCCGGTGCAGCACGTCAGCGGGCCCCTGTCAGCTGAGACCGTCCACAATGGTCTGGGTGTTGTGCTCCTCCATCTTGAGGTACGTGTCGCCGGCCGATCCGGCCGGGCCCAGCGTGTCGCCGTAGAGTGCGTCTTCGCCGCCGATCACCCGGACGCCGGCCTCCCGGCCGATCGTCTGCGCGGTCTTCGGCGGCAGCGACGCCTCGGAGAAGATCGCCTTCACCCCGGTGGCCTTGATCTTGGCCACCAGGTCGGTGATGTCCTTACCGGACAGCTCGGCCGACGTGTCGAAGCTGGGGATGATCGAGCCGACGAACTGCAGCCGGTAGCGGTCGATATAGTAGCCGAACGCGTCGTGGTTGGTCACCAGCTTGCGCTGGCCGGCCGGCAGCGCGTCGATCCGGGTCTGGATGTCGCGGTCCAGCGCGTCCAGCTTCGCGGCGTACGCGGTGTCGTTGCGCTGGAACAGCGCCGCGTCGGCCGGATCCTTTGTGGACAGCCCGACCGCGATGTTGTGGGCCATGATCTTGGCATTCCGCGGGTTCTGCCAGATGTGCGGGTCGCCGGCCTTCTCCTCGTCGGTGCCGTTGCCGGTCCGGATCGGCACGCCCTGGCTGGCGTCGACCACGGTGCCCTCGAAGCCGGCGGACGAGATCGCCTCGTCCAGGAACTTCTCCAGCCCGACGCCGTTCTTGACCACCACGTCGGCCAGCGCGATCGCCTGCACGTCGGCCGGCGAGGCCTCGTAGTCGTGCGGGTCGACGTTCGGCTTGAGCAGCTTGGGTCAGCTGGATCCGGTCGCCGCCGATGTTGCGGGCGAAGTCGGCGACCTGCGTGGTGGTCGCCACCACCCGCACCCGCGCCGGCCCGTCGCCGGATCCGGCGGCGCTCGGGCTGGCCGTCGGGCCGCAGCCGGCCAGCGCCCAGCCGAGCAGGCCGGCGGTGCTCAGCCCGGCGATCGCGAGGGAGAACGAGCGTGTTCGCACCGAACGGCTCCTTGCTGTACGGGAGACAACATGGAAACCGTTTCTATTACGGATGTCAAGTTGATCGACCGGACCGGGTCGTCGGGCTCAGTACGCCTCACCCAGCGGCACGTCGCACCACTGCCCACCGACCCGGTACAGCACCGGGTCGCCGGTCCAGTCCGGCTCGCCCTCGGCTGCGATGATCTGCTCGGCGTACTCCTCGGCGTCGTCCTTCGGGACGAAGCCGAGCGCCTCGCCCTCGGCCAGCGACCACCAGCGCCGGGTGTTCCGGCTGATTCCCCAGACCAGCCGGAAGCCGGGGGAGTCGACCGCCAGGCACGCCTCGATCAGCCGGGCGCCGTCGTCCGGGGAAAGCCACATCGCCAGCCCGCGCAACCCCGGCGGGGTGGGGAACCAGAGCCCGATGCGCAGGCAGATAACGTCCAGCCCGTACCGGTCGTGGTACATCCGGCCGGCCGCCTCCACCGCCACCTTGGACCAGCCGTAGAGCGTGTCCGGCCGCGCCGGCAGGTCGGCGGGCAGTTCGGTGCCGGGAGTCTCCACGCTGGAATGGAAGCCGACCGCATGGCTGGACGAGGCGAGCACCACCCGGGTCACGCCGGCCCGGCGGGCGGCTTCCAGCACGCAGTACGTCCCGTACGCGTTGACCCGCAGCACCTCGTCCGCGGCGGCCTCCCGGCTCTGCCCGCCGAGATGCACCACCGCGTCCATGCCGGTGCACGCCGTGGTCATCGCGTCCAGGTCGGTGACCGAGGCGAGCATGTGCTCCTCGGCTTCCAGCGGCAGGTCGAGCCGTTCCGGCTGGCGGATGTCCAGCAGGCGCAGTTGCCGCCCGGGCCGGGCCAGCCGGGGCCGCAGCGAGGTGGCCACCATGCCGGCCGCGCCGGTGACGAGGATCCGCTCCATCCGCCTGCCTCCGAGTCTGATGTGGACGGTGCCGGAGCGCCGGCCCGGGAAGCCCGGAAGGGCACGGCAGGGACTGGACCTGCCGTGCCCCTCCGCCCACCGGCCACTCTCCCAGCCGGGGACGCGTGGGTCAGACGTGACCGACCCAGCGGTCACGATCCCCTTGACGTTGAGTGTTGAACCCGAGGGTATTCATCCTGCTGAATGAGATTCAGATTAATGAACAGGACATAGACGTGTCAATGCGGTCACCGGGTCGTGTGGAGCCTCGTCGGGTCAGCCGGCAGGTGGCAGATCCCGGACCGATTTCCCGCCCAGGTAGGCGTGTTCCGGGTCGTCCGGGTCCGGCTCGCCGCCGGCCGGCAGTTCGCTGGCCAGCACCTCGGCGGCATGGTCCTCGGCGTTGTCGACCGGGTCGAAGCCGAGCGCCCGGCCCGGGCCCAGATCCCACCAGCCGCGGGTGTTCGCGGAGATGCCGTAGACCACCGCGTAGCCCAGGTCCGGCGCGGTCAGGCTGGCGTGCACCAGCCGGACCAGATCGGCCGGGCTGAGCCAGGTGGACAGCTGCCGCAGCGTGGTCGGCTTCGGGAAGGCGGAACCGATCCGCAGGCTCACCACCTGCATCCCGTACTTGTCCACGTAGAGCCGGCCGAGCGCCTCGCCGAAGCACTTGGCCAGGCCGTTGAGCGTGTCCGGGCGGGGCGGCAGGTCGACGCCGGCCCACGGCTGCCGCGGCGTGAAGCCGACCGCGTGGTTGCTGCTGGCGAACACGACCCGGCGCACACCGGCCCGCCGGGCCGCCTCGAAGACCTGGTAGGTGCCGTCGATGTGGATCGACAGCGTCGCCGGCCAACTGGCCTCCCGGGGCAGCCCGGCCAGGTGCACGACCGCGGCCACCCCGGTCATCGCCGCGGCCAGCGCGGCCGGGTCGAGGATGTCGGCCAGCACCGCGTCCGGCTCGTCCGGCAGCGGTACCAGGTCGAGCAGCCGCAGCCGCCAGCCCAGCGCCGGCAGGCCGCGGCGCAGCATCGTGCCGACCCGGCCGGCGGCGCCGGTGACCAGCACCGGCGCCGCCCCGGCTCCGTCCACTGTGGAACCCCCCGGCCCGGTCACCACGCCCACGGTTCGCCTCCTCGCTCGCTCCGCGCCTCGGCGCCCCAGACGGCACCTCGATGCTCACTCGCTCGTCGGCTCACCACCGCGCCAGCACGTTCGCGTCGATGTGGGCGAAGTCGAACTCGTCGCCGAGCCCGGGCCGGGTGGGCATCGCCACCCGGCCCTGCGCGTCCATCGCGTCCACCTGGGACAGCAGATGCGGGGGCAGCTCGTCGTAGTCCACCAGCGGGTGCAGCAGGCCGCGCTCGTACCAGCGCCCGTTGCTGCTGGCGCCGAGCACGGCCAGGTTGCCGGAGCCGCCGCCGTGCACTTCGCAGTCCATCCCGAACGCCTCGGCCAGGTGCATCGCCTTGAGCGTCGGCCCGATGCCGCCGACATCGGTGACGCCGGCGCGCAGGATGTCGCAGCCGCCGGCGGCCACCCACTCGGCCCGGCTCAGGTGCTTGCCCCAGGACGTCTCCGGCCCGATCACCGGCACCGCGAGCTGGTCGGCCAGCCACCGGTACGACTGCACCGAGGCCTCTTCCATCGGCTCCTCGAACCAGTAGTAGTCCAGCTCGTCCAGGGCCCGGCCGAGCCGGAGCGCGTCGGTGCGGCTGTACCAGTGGTACGCGTCCAGCATCAGCGCGATGTCCGGCCCGACCGCGTCCCGGACGGCGGTGCAGGCGGCGATGTCGAGGTCCACGTTCGCACCGCCGCGGGCCGGTGGCATCCAGGTGTGCAGTTTGATCGCCCGGTAGCCCAGTTCGACCAGCTGCTTGCCGAACGCCGCGTAGTCGGCCGGGGTGGCCAACCCGCCGGGGATCTCGTCCCCGCACATCGTGCTCGCGTACGCCGGGATGCTCGGTCGCGCACCGCCGAGCATCAGCCAGACCGGCAGCCCGGCCACCCGGCCGGCGAGGTCGGCCAGAGCCAGCTCGACGTAGCTGAGCGCGCGGTCGGTGAGCAGCCCGTGCGCGCCGCGCTGGCGGTGCGCCAGCCGGTTCCACAGCAGCTCCCGGTGCAGCGGGTCGGCGCCCAACAGCACCGGCCGGACGTGGCCGGCCAGCACCCACTCGCGCAGGTGCTCCGGATGCGCCAGGCAGTAGCCGGCCGCGCCGTCGGAATCGGTGATGGTCAGCAGCGCCTCGCGGACGTCGTGGAGCTGGCCGGGGTGGCGGTGCCCGGCACTGTCCACTTCGGTCCTCGCGGTGCTCCGGAAGACCGTGACGGTGACCTGCTCGATGGTGGCCATGGCGGTCAGCTCACTTGTGCCGCTTGTCCCACTCCGCCTGGGCGCCGGTCAGCTTGTCGCCCAGTTGCTTGACGAAGTCGGCCGCCGACAGCTGGCCGAGCAGCACCTTCTGGTACAGCGGCTCGCTGTCCGCCTTGGTGATCGCGGAGTACTGCGGCAGGTACACCGGTGCCTCGACGATCGTGGTCGCCGGGTTGCGGACCAGGGCCAGCGCGTCCTTCACCGCCGCGTTCTGCCCGATCCAGGCCTCGCTCTCGACCTCGGAGTTGGCCGGAATCTGGCCGACCTTCTCGTTCCAGTAGCTGTTGCTCTCCTTGGAGACCAGGAACTCGGCGAACTTCCAGGCCGCGTCCTTGTGCTTGCTGGCCTTGAACACGGCGAACCCGTCCACCGGGTTGGCGACCACGGTCGACTTGCTGCCATCCGTCGAGGGCAGCGGCACCGCGGCCACCTTGTCCCCGAACGCCTTCTTCACGTCCGACGAGGAGCCCAGGTTGTGATGCATCATCGCGACCGAGCCGCTGGTGAACTCGGCCACCATCTGCGGGTAGCCGTTGTTCACGTCGGCGGCCGGGGTGGCCTTCTTGAACAGCTTGGACATCCGGTCCACCAGCTCGGCGTTCTTCGGTGTGTCCACAGTGGACTTGCTGGCGTCGAAGAACCCGGTCTGGCCGGAGTAGGCGTACATCTCGGCGAGCAGTTGGAAGATCGAGCCGGCGCCGCCGCGCAGGGTGTAGCCGTACTGCTTCTTCGCCGGGTCGGTCAGCTTGCCGGCCGCGGTGAAGAACTCGTCCCAGGTCTTCGGCGCCTGCAGGCCCGCGGTGTCGAACAGGTCCTTGCGGTACCAGATCACGTCCAGGTTGCCGGACGAGGGCAGCTCGTACAGCTTCTTGTCCGCGGCGGTCGCGGTCACCGTGTTCACCAGCCCGGTGACCAGCTTGTCCTTCAGCGGGCTGCCCGCCAGCCGCCCGTCCAGCGCTTCCAGCGCGTCCTGGCCGACCAGGTTGGACAGGTATGAGGTGGTCACGCCGCCGATGTCGGGCGGCTGGCCGCCGGCGATCGCGGTGTCGTACTTCTGCTGCACCGACGCGCTCGGGATACCCACGTACTTCACGTGGATGTCCGGGTTGGCCTGCTCGAACTGGGCGATCAGGTGCTGGTAGATCGGCGTCCGGGCCGGCCCGCCGTTGTTGTCCCAGAACGTGATCTCGGTCTTGCCGGCGCCGCTGTCCGACCCGCACCCGGTCAGTCCGGCCGCGGTCAGCAGCGCGGCGGTGATCGCGATCGCGGCCCGGACCGGGCGGCGGGCAATCCGGCTGCGCAAGGGGAGAAGTCTCATAGTGCGTGCCCTTCTGCGGTGGAGGGGGTGGATCAGCCCTTGACGGCCCCGGCGGACAGCCCTTGCACGAGGAACCGTTGGATCACGGCGAACACGCAGACGACCGGGACGGCGGCGACCACGCCACCGGCGGCCAGCGCACCGAAGTCGACGTTGTATTCGCCGAGCGTGTAACTGAGGCCGACCGGGATCGTGAACCGGTCCTGGTCGCTGATGAACATCAGCGCGAAGAGGAAGTTGTTCCAGCTGCCGATGAACGCGAACGAGCCGACCGCGACGATGCCCGGGCGCAGCTGCGGCAGCACCACCGCGAAGAACGCGCGCAGCCGGGAACAGCCGTCCACCATGGCCGCCTCCTCCAGCTCCACCGGCACGTTGCGGACGAAGCTGCTCATCAGCACCAGCGCCAGCGGTAGCTGGAAGGCCGACTCGGCGATCACCAGGCTGGCCAGGTTGTTGATCAGGTGGGTCTGCCGGAACAGGATGAACAGCGGGATCAGCAGCGTCACGCCGGGCATGAACTGGGTGCACAGCAGCAGCACCAGGAACAGCCGGTCGCCGCGGAACCGGAACCGGGCCAGCGCGTAGCCGCCCATCAGCGCCAGCACGGTGACGAAGCAGAGCGTGACCAGCCCGACCAGCACGCTGTTGCGGAAGAAGATGCCGAAGCCGAGCCCGGTCCAGACGGTGCGGAAGTGCTCCAGGGTGAGCGGCCAGGGCAGCACGCCACTGCGCCCGGCCGGCCGCAGCGCGTACATCAGCATCCAGTAGAACGGCACCAGCGTGAACAGCAGGTAGAGCCCGAGCGGGACGTACAGCCCGGTGCGCGGCGGCCGGGTGCTCAGCCGGCGTCGCCGGGCACCGGCCGGCGGGGCCGGCGCCGCGGCGGTGGCCGGCGGCGCGGCCAGCGCGGTCATGCGGCGGCCCCCGGAGTGGGACCGCCGCGAAGCGCGGTCAGGCGGCGGTCCCCGGAGCGAGCATCGCAGCTGCCGTCCGGGGCGCCGCGGAGCGAGGGGGGTCGCCGGGGCGGCGCGGTCATGTTCGCCCGCTGCCGAACTTGGACAGTCGCAGGTAGACGATCGAGAAGAACAGCAGCACCCCGAACCCCGCGGTGGTCAGCGCCGAGCCGTAGCCGAAGTCGTGCGAGTCGACCGCGGTACGGGCGATGTAGACCGGCAGGGTGGTGGTCTGGTGCGCCGGGCCGCCGCCGGTCAGCGTGTAGATCAGGTCGACGTTGTTGAACTCCCAGACCGCGCGCAGCAGCGTGGACAGCACGATCGTGTCCCGCAGGTGCGGCAGCGTGACATGGGCGAACCGGCGCCAGCGCCCGGCGCCGTCCACGTGCGCGGCCTCGTACAGGTCGCCCGGGATGGTCTGTAACCCGGCCAGCAGCAGGATCGCGAAGAACGGCACGCCGCGCCACAGTTCGGCGACCACCACCGCCGGGAAGACCGTCTTCGGGTCGCCCAGCACCGACGTGCCGGCGTCGCCGATGCCGAGCTCGGACAGCGTCCGGAACACCCCGGTGGCCGGGTTGTAGAGCAGGATCCAGATGCCGGTGGTGAGCACGCCGGAGACGGCCCACGGCGAGAACACCAGCGAGCGGGCCAGGCTGCGGCCGAGGAACGTCTCGTTCACGATCAGCGCCAGCCCGAGCCCGAGCAGCAGCTGCAGGCTGACCTCGGCCAGCACCCAGCTCAGCGAGAACCGCAGGCTCTGCCAGAACACCTCGTCGTGGAACAGCATCGTCCGGAAGTTGTCCAGCCCGGCGAATCCGTTGTTCCACGGTTGGGTGACGTTGTAGTGCCGGAGCGCGTAGTAGCCGACGCTGATCATCGGGTACGCGAGCAGCCCGCCCAGCAGCAGCACGGTAGGCGCGATCAGCAGGTAAGGGGTCTTCGCGCGGCGCCGGCGCCGGATCGGCGGGCCGGTGCGGGCCGCCGGCTGGGGTCGGGCCTCGGTCAGAGCCAAGACGCGCCCCTTTGCTCCAGCCGCTCACACACATATAGACAAGATTCACAACCGTGAAACACCCTAGGGAGATCGCAAAGGGCTGTCAATCCCTCTATCCCGGCCACCGGGTGCGACCCGGTCGTGATCGGTTGGAGTCGGCAGTTCTTGACCCTCCCGGAACGGCTGGGCTAACGTACCGGTGTTCACACATATGTACGATGTCCATGTTGATGATTAGGCGGACGGCGTGATGCATCGGTTCTGATCTGCCGCGCCGATGCGGTGTCGCCTGGGGCTGGCGGATCGCGACCGCCTCCGGCTGCCTGCCCCGACCGGCAGGGCGCACCTCGCACCGACCGGAAAGGGTCCAGTCCTCTATGCCTGACCGCACCGATCGCCACTCGCCGCTGGTCGGCCGGCTCCGCGGGTTGCTCTGTTTTCCCGTCACCCCGGCCGATCCCGCCGGCGGGTTGGCTGCCGACACCTACCGCCAGCACCTCCGGTCCAGTGTGGACGGTGGCTGCGCGGCCGTGTTCGCCTGTTGCGGCACCGGTGAGTTCGCCACCCTGGATCTGGCCGAGTACGCCACCGCGATCCGGATCGCGGCCGACGAGGTGGCCGGCCAGGTACCGGTGATCGCCGCGATCGGCTACGGCACCGGGCTCGCCCGGCACTACGCCCGGCTGGCCGAGGACGCCGGCGCCGACGGCCTGCTGGTGATGCCGCCGTACCTCATCACCGCCGACCAGGACGGGCTGCGCCGGCACTACCTGGCGCTCGCCGACGCCAGCGGGCTGGACCTGATCCTCTACCAGCGGGACAACGCGATCTTCGCCCCGGACACGGTCGCCACGCTGGCCCAGCACCCGCGCATCATCGGGCTCAAGGACGGCTACGGCGACCTCGACCTGCTGCAGCGGACGATCAGCGCGGTGCGCACCACCCCGGATACCGCCGGCTTCCTCTACTTCAACGGGATGCCGACCGCGGAGATGTCCGCGCCGGCGTTCCGCGGCGTCGGCGTCACGCTCTACTCCAGCGCCGTCTACTGCTTCGCCCCCGATATCGCACTCGCCTTTCACGGCGCGCTCGGCGGCGGCGACGAGGTGCTGGTGCAGCGGCTGCTGGACAGCTTCTACCGGCCGTTCGTGGAGCTCCGGCAGCGCGGCGCGAACTACGCGATCTCGCTGGTGAAGGCCGGCGTCCGGCTGACCGGGCTGGACGTCGGCCCGGTGCGCCCGCCGCTGACCGAGCCGGACCCGGAGCACGTCAAGGAGCTGGCCCGCCTCGTCGAGCAGGGCCGGGCCGTGCTGGCCGGCTGACCGATGGCCGGCCCGAGCGCCCCGCGGACCGGGGCCAACCTCTATCCCTGGGACGTGGTCGGTGACCCGTCCGCGGGGGAGTGGGTCGCCGCTCTCGGGGTGGACGAGGTCACCCTGGCCGCCGTCTACCACGCCACCCGGGCGCTGACCCCGCGGCACCCCGGCCGGCGGATCGTCACCGCCGAGCGGACCGCCGCCTACTTCCCTGCCGACCGGCCCGGCTGGGCGCGGCCGGAGCTGTGGCCGCCGGTGCAGACCGCCTGCCCCGGCACCGACCCGTTCGGCGCCGCGGTCGCCGACCTGGTGGCCGCCGGGCTGACCGTCAACGCCTGGGCCGTGCTGTTGCATGTGGACGGTCGGGTCGGTCTCGGCACCGGGCCGGTGGTGATCAACGCGTACGGCGACAGCTACCCGTGGGCGCTGTGCGCGGCCCGGCCGGAAGCCCGGGCGTACGCCGCCGAGCTGGCCGCGGTCACCGCCGCCCGCCCCGGCATCGGCGGGCTGGAGCTGGAGGCCTGCGGCTGGTACGGCTTCGGGCACCTGCACAGCCACGACAAGACCGGCGGGCTGCCGGCCGGCGGCGCCGCCGACTTCCTGCTCTCGCTCTGCTTCTGCCCGGCCTGCGAGCGCGGGTTCGGCGGGGTGGGGCTGGACCCCGGCCGGCTGCGGTCCCAGGTGCGGGCCGCGCTGGACGGGCCGGCGCCGGCCACCGACCGTCCGGAGTGGACGGTGGTGGCGCAGTTGCTCGGCGCGGACACCGCGGCGGCCGTGCTGACGGCCCGGCAGCGGGCCGGCGACGAGCTGCGGGTCGAGGTGCTCGGCGCGGTCCGGGCCGCCGCCGGGCCGGACCTGCCGGTGCTGCTGCACGCCGACCCGCTGCCGCACCGTACCGGCGCGTACACCGGGCTGGACCCGGGCACCGCTCTGGCCACTGTGGACGGCCTGGTGGTCAACGGCGCCGGCGATCCGACGGCCACGGTCCGGGCCGCCGCGGCCGGCGCCCGGCCCGGTAGCAGGATCGTGGCCAGCCTGGTGGCCGTGCGCGGCCTCGGCGGCCGGCCGGAGCAGTTGCCCGCCCAGGCCGCCGCGGCGCTCGCCGCCGGTGCCACCGAGCTGCGCTTCTACCACGCCGGCCTGGCCAGCGCGGCCGACCTGGCCGCGATCGCCGGGACCGTGACCGGGGTCCAGCCGGCCGTCCAGCACTGACCCCTGATCCACACCGGCGGCGCCGAACCACCGACCCGGCGGCGCACCCGGATGCCGACCGGTCCGGCCCGCCGGTGCACCGGCGGGCCGACTGTCCAGATGCGACGGGTGACGACGTGCCTCGGCGGCGGCGAGACACGTCGTCACCCGCACGGTCCGGCCCGCCGGCGATGGCGGACCGGCCCGCCTACCGGAGGTGGCCCGCCCCGGCGCCGACGGCGACGGTCAGCGGGACCAACCAGGCGGGGTCGAGGTGGGTGTGCAGGGTGGGCGTCCAGGTCGTGTTCGAGCCGATCGGCGTGCTCGGGTTCGCCGCGTTGTAGGCGGCGAGCAGGTCGGTCGGCCGGCCGTTCACCAGGTTGTCGGCGGCGTGGATGTCGGTGCCACCCCAGTTGAAGATGATCTTGTCAGCGGTGACGCCCGAGCCGAGCAGGAAGAAGTTGCGCTCGGCGAAGAGCTGCGACTGGACCCCGACGCCCAGGCTGTAGATGTAG
Organism: uncultured Actinomycetota bacterium; assembly: GCA_963714145.1. Taxonomy (GTDB): domain Bacteria; phylum Actinomycetota; class Actinomycetes; order Mycobacteriales; family CADCTP01; genus JBBWZH01. Next base: position 10,015,750 of record OY970235.1, read on the forward strand.
CCGCGGTTGCCGGGGATCAGGTACAGGTTGTTGTAGACGTGCACCTGGCCGAACCGGACCCGCGGGCCGCGCTGCAGCACGTTGGCGTAGAGGTTGTGGTGCACGGTGATCCGCAGCTTGCCGACGTCCGCGGCGGCCGTGTTGCTCGACCCGAACAGGTTGGTCTTGTCGTGGTTGGTGAACTGGTTCCACTCGGCGGTGACCAGGTCGGACGCGCTGGTGATGTCGAGTTCGCCGTCGTGCTGCTGGAACTCGGCGCCGAAGTAGGTCGGCGACAGGCTGTCCGGGTGGCTGCCGTCGGTGAACGTGTTGTGGTCCACCCAGACGTGCGTGGCGCCGGTCAGCGACATGTTGTCGTACAGCGAGTTCCAGGCACCGGTCGCGCCGTCGGTCGGATCCCACTGCGGGAAGCAGTCGAAGGCGTGCTCGAAGGTGATGTTGCGGACGATGACGTTGTCGGCCTTGTTGATCAGCAGGCTGCCGCCGAGCAGCCGGGCACCGGGCAGGCCGATGATCGTGGTGTTCGAGCCGACCCGGATCCGGACCCGGAGGGTCTGCAGCGCGGCCGAGGCCGCCCGGGCGTCCTCCAGCGGGCCGGACGGCTCGGTGCTGCGGCCCCAGACCGCCGGGTCGTACGCGGCCAGGTAGCCGGCCAGCGTGTAGCCGCCGGTCTGGTAATCGGCGCAGGTCAGCGGGTGGTTGGCGTCGTCGACATTCGCGTCGACCGTGCCACGGATGTAGATGATCTTCGGAGTACTGTTCTTGTCGTTGCTGGCGTTGTTGCCGCCCAGCGCGGTCACCAGTTCGGACCGGTTCGACACGGTGAAGACGTGGTCGGCGGCGGCCGCCGAGCCGCCGGTGGTGCCCGGCGCCGAGGCCGCCCACCCGTCGTTCGCCGGCAGCGTCTGCTTGCCCAGCGCGGTAAGGGATGCGGCTCCGGCCGGGGCCGCCGCCACCGGGCTGGCAGCACCGGCCAGCAGGGCCGTGGCCGCCACGCACGTCAGTGTGAGGGCACGCCAAGTACGCACGGCAGTTCCTCCTTGCCCGACCGTCAGATGTCCTACAGGGTCAGGGTATTCACATACATAGACAGTCATCCCATATATGTACGGCAGACCCTAGGAACGGTTGTCCCGGTTGTCAACGTCCGGATCACCGACAAAGCGAGCGGCCCGCCACCGCAGTGACGGGCCGCTCGGCTCGGGTGCCGCCCGGCGGTCAGGCCCGGGCCAGCCGGCGGGTGGCGGCCTCCAGCCGGTCCCGGGCGGTGAGCAGCGCGTTCGTGATGAGCCGCTCCCGGGCCGGCGAGAGCCGGGCCACCGGGACCGAGCAGCTGATCGCGTCCCGGGCCGAGGCGCGGCCGAGCGCGATACCGAAGCAGCGCAGCCCCAGCGTGTTCTCCTCGCCGTCGACCGCGTAGCCGCGTTCCCGGGCCAGTTGCAGATCGGCCAGCAGGGCCGGCGCGGCGGTGATCGTGTGGTCGGTCAGCCGCTCCAGCTTGCCCGGCAGCATCGCCTTGACCTCGTCGTCGGAGCGGGTGGCCAGCAGCGCCTTGCCCAGCGAGGTGGCGTGTGCCGGCAACCGGCGGCCGACCCGGGTGAACGGGCGCAGGTAGTGCTGCGACTCCCGGGTGGCCAGGTAGACCACGTCGAAGCCGTCCAGCCGGGCCAGGTGCACGGTCTCGGTGGTCTCGGTGGCCAGCCAGTCCAGCGTGTCCCGGGCGGCCAGCACGACCTCGTCGCCGTCGATGTAGCTGGTGCCGACCAGCAGCGCGCGAACCCCGATGCTGTAACGGGTTCCGGTCGGGTCGACCTCCACCCAGCCCAGCTCCACCAGGGTGCGCAGCAGCACGTACAGGCTGCTGCGCGGGTAGCGCATCTTCTCGTGCAGCTCACCCAGGCTGTGCGCGCCCGGATGGCCGGCGAAGAACTCCAGCAGCTCCACGGTCCGGACCGCCGACTTCACCTGCTGGCCGTTGGCCCCGGTCTCCGCCACCCGCGTTGCACCCATTGCTCCATGGTCTCGCACTTCACCCGGTACCGGCGCCCGGACACCGATGCCGGCTGCGTGAATTGCCCGACCGTGATGGACTGACCCACCGGGGCGGTGGCGGCGAGAGGGGTGGCGGGTGCGGCTGGCGCGGTTGCACGGCGTCCGGGACATCCGGTTGGACCAGGAGCCGGTGCCGGTGCCCGGCCCGGGGCAGAGCCTGGTCCGGGTCACCGCGGTCGGGCTGTGCGGCTCGGACCTGCACTGGTACGCCGAGGCCGGGATCGGCGACGCGGTGCTGGGCCGGCCGCTGGTGCTCGGGCACGAGTTCGCCGGCGTGATCGACGGCGGCCCGCGGGACGGCGAGCGGGTCGCGGTCGACCCGGCGATGCCGTGCGAGCGGTGCGCCACCTGCCGGACCGGTTGGCGGAACCTCTGCCCGACGGTCCGGTTCGCCGGCCACGGTGACGTCGACGGCGGGCTGCGCGAGTACCTGCCCTGGCCGACCGCGCTGCTGGTCCCGCTGCCGCCCGAGCTGTCCGATGTGGACGGTGCGGTGCTGGAGCCGCTCGGGGTGGCGCTGCACGCGGCGGGCCTGGCCAGGCTGCGGCCGGGGATGACGGTCGCGGTGCTCGGCTGCGGCCCGATCGGGCTGCTGCTGATCCAGCTGGCCCGGGCGGCCGGCGCCGCCGCCGTCCTCGGCACCGACCCGCTCGCGCACCGGCGCGCCGCAGCCGAGCGAGCCGGCGCCGACGTGGTCTGGGATCCGGCCGGCTCGCCGCCGGCCGCCGTCGGCGAGCCCGCGGTCGGGCTGGCCCGGGCCGCGCTCGGTCCGGCGGCGACGCCCGGGGTGGACGTCGCGTTCGAGGTGGCCGGCACCGACGACGCGGTACACGCCGCGATGGTGGCCGCCCGGCCCGGCGGCAAGGTCATGCTGGTCGGCATCCCGGACGCCGACAGCACCACCTTCCCCGCCTCGGTGGCCCGCCGGAAGGGGCTGACCATCTTGCTGTCCCGGCGGATGAACGACACCTACCCGCGCGCGATCCGGCTCGCCCAGCGCGGCGCGGTGGACCTGGCCGCGGTGGTCAGCGACACCTACCCGCTGACCGGGATCGACGCGGCGTTCACCGCCGCCGCGTCCCGGACCGGGTTGAAAGTGGTGGTCCAGCCCTAGCGGGGCGGCCGGCCCGTCGGTTCGGCCGGTTCAGCCGGTTCAGCCGGTTCGGCCGGGGGGAGCGCGTCCGGGCTGCCGGTGCCGGACTGTCCGGTTTGGACGGCCGCGGCCAGCCCGGCCAGCGCGGCGGTGGCGACCTCGGTGTGCACCATCAGGTGGCTGAGCCGGGCCAGCAGCACGCTCGCGGTGAACGGCCGGATCAGGTAGTAGCTCCCGCCGGCCGGCCCGGCCGCCAGGTCCCGGAAGGTGGCGTGCCAACCGACCAGCAGGATCGGCAGCCAGGCGGTGCGGGCGTCGGTGCGCAGCGACCGGTGCACCTGCTGGCCGTACAGCCGGCCGATCGAGGACACGTCCAGGATCACCGCGTCGGCGTCCCGCGCGTGTGCCGCCACCTGCTCCCGGGCGGCGGCGCCGGCCACCGTGAACCCGGCGGATTCCAGGATCCCGGTCAGCTGCCGTCGGTGTTCCGGATCGGAGTCGATGACGAGCACGCGGGTCACAGCAGGACGCTCCGTCCGGCGGCCGGGTTGGTCGGGCGTCCGGCACCGACGACGCCGGACGCATTGTCTGTCGACCGCCGGATGTCGGATCTGAGCCCAACCGTCCGCGGGTACCCGGCGGACCGGGGGTACGGCGGAGCCGTCAGGTGAGGGCGGGCAGCCAGGCGGCGGTGTGGCGGAGGCCGGCGGCCAGGTCCCGGGGGGCGAAGCCGAGGGCCCGGGCCTGGCTGTCGTCCATCCGGATCGGCGGCAGCCGGCCGTACACCTCGGAGCGGTAGGCGTACGGCTGCGGGTCCGGCCCGAGCGTGCTGCCCGGCGGCAGCCCGACCACCCGGTGCGGGCTGCCGACCAGTTCCGCGTACATGTTGAGCACCTGCGGGTACGGCGCGACCTCGCCGCACAGCGCGTACTTGGTGCCGCTGACGCCGTGCTCGTAGGCGAGCAGCTGGCCGGCGGCGACGTCCTCGGCCAGCACCCAGCCGACCGGGGTGTCGACCACCTCGCGCACGGTGCCGTTGGCCGCCGCGGTCAGCAGCGAGTTGTAGCTGAACGGGCCGGCCGGGCTCGGGCCGTAGACGCAGACCGGGTTGACGATGACGGCCGGCATCCCGTCGTCGGCGGCGGCCAGCACCAGCCGCTCGGCGGCCGCCTTCGAGGTGGCGTACGGGTCGGGCAGCGCGGTGTCGGTGGCCCGCTCGTTCACCAGGCCGGTCGCGTCGATGATGGCGGCGGTGCTGCTGGTGTAGACGAACCGGCCCACCCCGGCGTCGGCGGCCGCCCGCAGCAGCCGGGCGGTACCGTCCACATTGCCCCGCGCTGTGTCCACAGCGGACGGTCGGACCACGCCGGCGACGTGGAAGACCCCGGTGCAGCCGGCCACCGCCGCCCGCAGCGACGCCTCGTCGTCCAGGTCGGCGCGCACCACCTGGACCGACCCGGGCAGCATCGAGACCCGGTTCAGGTCGCGCACCGCCGCCCGTACCGGCAGGCCCTGGCGGACCAGTTCGGCCACCACCGCGGCCCCGACAAACCCGGCCGCACCGGTCACCAGCAGCATCGGGCAATCCTCGCACGCCGGCCGGACCGGCCGGCGCCGCGCCCTGCCACCGGCACCCGTCCGCAGGGCCGGGTCCGGAGTGGACGACCGGCCGGCTCAGTCGGTGGGGGCGGCGAGGAGCCGGTTGTGCAGTTCGGTGGTGAGCCGGTGGATGGCCCGGGTGATGTCGGTGTTGGTCTTCAGCTCCAGTTCCTGCTCGGAGAAGTCGTGATCGGCCTTGGCCTGCTGGAACGCGGCCTGCCGGTTCTGGCCGATCATCACGAAGGTGGACAGGAAGATCGCTTCCAGCGAGACGATCAGGGTCAGGGTCGGCCACGGGTCCGACTCGATGAACAGCATCCACACCGCGAAGCCGACCGCGTGCACGTAGACGAACGGCATCGAGCCGGCGAACGCGGTGATCTTGTCGGCGATCCGCAGTTGCATGCTCGCGGCGCGCCGGGCGCGCTCGGCGGCGACGACCGGGTGCGGCTGGCGGTGGGCGGACGGGTCATCCATGACGGCTCCGGGGGGTCGGGCGACGCTGACCCGGTCATTGAACCGGTCGCACCCCCCAGCCGGGCGCCCACCCGGCGGATCCTCCGGCCCGCGCCGCCAGGTCCGGCGGCACCCGGTCGAACATCTGGCAGACCGCGGTCTCGACGGTCAGCCGCAGCAGCGCGATCAGGTTCTCGTCCGGCTCGGTGGACAGCATCAGCACCACCCCGCGCCGGCCGTCCCGGCTGCTGTAGGCCAGCGTGACGTAGCCCGGCACGCCGCCGGAGTGGCCCCAGACCGGCCCACAGGCGCCGCGCAGCGCCTCGATGCCCAGGCCGTAGCCGAACACCGGGTTGACCGGGATCGTCGTGAGCAACTGCGCCAGTTGGGCCGCCGGCAGCAGTTCGCCGCCGAGCAGCGCGCCGTAGAACCGGCGCAGGTCCTCGGCGGTGGAGATGATCCCGCCGGCGGTCCAGAGCAGCGAGGGGGCCAGCAGGGTCACGTCCTGCCAGCCGGTGCCGGCGCCGTCCGGCGGCCGGTAGCCGTGCGCGTGGTAGCCGGCGATGTCCCGGTCGTGCGCGGGGAACGAGGTGCCGGACAAGCCCAGCCGGGTCAGGATCCGCTCCTGTACCAGCGCGTGCACCGAGCGCCGGGTGGCCGCCTCGAGAATCAGCCCGACCACGATGTAGCCGGTGTTCGAGTAGTACCAGCCCTGCCCCGGGTCGAACAGCGGCGGGTAGCTGGTGGCGATGTCGATCAGGCGCCGGGGCGCGATGCCGATCGTCGGCTGGGTGTAGATCCACTGCGCGAGCACCTGGTCCTCGGCGTAGTCGTACAGCCCGCTGGAATGGTTCAGCAGCATCCGCAGGGTGACCGCGCTGCCGTTGGGCAGCAGCCCGGGCAGCCACCTGCCGACCGTGTCGGACAGCCGCAGCCGGCCCTCGGCGACCAGTTGCAGCGCGACGGTGGCGACGAAGCTCTTGGTCAGGCTGCCGGCCCGGAACCGGGCCGCGGTGGTCAGCGCGTCCGGCGAGCTGCGCCGGGCCAGGCCGCTGGCCTGGTACCAGGTCTGGCTGCCATTGGTGACGACCGCCAGCACCCCGGTGCCGCCGCGGTCGACCAGTTCGTCCAGCAGGGTCTGCAGGCGGGGATTCTCGGCGGCCCGGGCCGGGCCGACCGGCTGCGGCCCGGCCGGGTTCGGGCTGGCGGGGCTCGGGCCGCCGGGGTTCGCGGTGGCCGGGTTCGGGCCGCCGGGGTTCGGGGCGGCGTTGGCCGGCCGGGGGGCGAGCAGCAGCGCGGCCACGGCGAGGCCGATCGCCTGGGCCCGGTGTCGGGAGCGGTTTGGCATGCCGGTGATCTATCACTTTCAGCAGTGCTCTCGCTACTGTAGGTAGTCAAGTGGGTAGGTGGGGGTGTGCTCCCGGCAGATCACGGGCAGGATTGCTGGTCGACCGGTACGGGCCTCACCGCCAGGAGGAATACCAGATGAACGAGTTTGTGCTCGACCTCGACCGCATCCGGACGCAGGCCCGGGAGCAGATCGAGGCCGGGCCGGTCACCGCTTCGTACGGGGTCGACACCAAGCGGGTGATCGACGTCCTGAACGAGGTACTGGCGACCGAACTGGTCTGCGTGCTGCGCTACAAGCGGCACTACTACACCGCGCAGGGCGTGCACGGGCCGACCGTCGCGGCCGAGTTCCTCGAGCACGCCAACGACGAGCAGCGGCACGCCGACCTGGCCGCCGAGCGGATCGCCCAGCTCGGTGGCGAGCCCGACTTCAACCCGGCGGTGCTGGCCGAGCGCAGCCACACCAGCTACGACGCCAGCACCGGCCTCGCCGAGATGCTGCGCGAAGACCTGGTCGCCGAGCGGATCGCGATCGCCACCTACACCGAGATCGCCCGCTGGCTCGGCGAGGGCGACCCGACCACCCGCCGCCTGGTCGAGCAACTGCTGGCCGAGGAGGAGGAGCACGCTGACGACCTGCGCAGCCTGCTCGCCCGCATCGAAGCCTGAGTTGTGCCGCCGCTGGCTCCGGCCGGGCGCCCGTCGCCCGGTCCGGTCGGCGTCCGGTTGGCTGCCGGCTGAGCCGGCCGCAAGGGTGATCCGCCGGTAGGCTGGGAGGGCGTGCTGGGCGTCGGCGGCGGGCGGCGGCACTGAGCCGGTCCGCAGCCTGGGAGGGGTCATGCCGACGTCGACACCGCCGCCGGTCCGTCCCGGTGCCCGCGACGCCACGCCCACCATCCACCGGCAACTGCGCAACGCGATCCTGATGGGCGAGGTGGCGGCCGGTTCGTTCCTGTCCCAGGCCAGCATCGCCAAGGAGCTCGGGGTCAGCCGCGGCCCGGTGCGCGAGGCGTTCCGGCTGCTGCAGCGGGAAGGGCTGATCGACGCCGAGATCAACCGCCGGGCCCGGGTGAGCCGGTTCTCGCCGGCCGAGGTAGAGCAGCTCTACTCGCTGCGGGTGGTGAACGAGGCGCTGGCGATCTCGGTCAGCGTGCCCCGGTTCACCGACGCGGACCTGGCCGAACTGGGCCGGATGCTGGCCGACCTGGACGCGGTCGACCGGGCCGACCTGCCCGGCTGGGAGCGGCTGCACCAGCAGTTCCACCTGGCCTGCCTGCGCTACGGCGGCGACCGGACGGTGGCCTGGATCCAGCAGTGGGCCGAGCACACCGAGCGCTACCGGCGGGTGTACGTGACCGGCGGGCCGCACGCCCGCGCGGTCGGCGCCGCCGAGCACCACGCGATCCTGGCCGCCTGCGCCAACCGGGACCCGGCCGCCGCCGCCACCCTGCTGGCCCGGCACCTGGCCCGGGCCGCGCTGACGCTGATCGTGATGATGTCGCCGGAGTACGACCCCTGGCTCATCCGCGCCGCCGTCGGCCAGGTCGGCGGCACCGCCCCGGAAGCCGGCCCCATCGGCCCGGAAGCCGGCGCCGGCCTGGAAGCCGGCCCTGCCGGCCCGGGAGCCGGCCCCGGCGGCCCGGCAGCCGGCCCCGGCGGCCTGGACGCCGGCGCCGGCGGCGAAGTCCGCTTCGCCCGCCGGCGTGCCGTCGTGACCGCCCACCCGGCCAGCTGACCGCCCTGCCGGCCGACCGCCCTGCCGGCCGACCGCCCCGCCGGCCGACCGCCCCACCGGCTGACCGCCCACCCCGCCGGAGGGCCCGGGGCTGGGGGTGGGGTCAGGGCCGGTCAGCCGGTCAGGACGGGCCGGCCCAGCGGGAGTGCCCGGCCGCCGGTGGCCTGCGCGGCCGAGCCGAAGAACAGGTAGACGCCGACCGCGGCGAACAGCAGCACGACGTAGCCGGCGGTCTTGAGCACGCCGGTCGAGGCCTGGGCGGTGCCGATCAGCACCAGCAGCAGGGCCAGGTCGATGAGCGCGAACAGGACGGTGAACGCGCCGGGCAGCCGGAGGGTGGCCAGCGTGAGCATCACGATGACGATCAGCCAGCTGGTCAGGAACAGCTCCTGGGTCGATTTCGCCGCGTCCGCCGTGATGCCGAACCAGTTGTGGGTGAGACCGAGCACGAGCACCGCGTAGCTGAGCCAGAAGCCGGCGAAGATGCCGAAGACGCTGGCGACCGCGCTCTGGCCGACCGCGGCGCTCCAGATCGTCGCCGCGAACAGGCCCAGCGAGGTGGCCGCCAGGATGATCGGCAGGGACGCGCCGACCGCGCTGGCCGGTACCACCCCGACCAGCACCAGGCCGAGGGCGACCGAGCCGACGATGAAGCTGGGCAGGCCCAGCGCGGTGGGGTCGCCGGCGAGCAGGCCGACCGGGGCGGCGGGCGCCGGCACATCCAGCTGGACGGGGTGGTCGGTCGTGGCGTCGAGTGTGGTCATCGCTGCTCCTCTGCCGGAGGCATTCGGGCTGCTCACCGCTACCGTGCGGTCCGGTCACTGTCCCGCTCCGGGGTGCCGCCGCCGTTCTCAATCTGAGTCACCCAGGGGCGCCCGGCCGGGCAACCGGGGGCGCCCGGCGGTCAGCTGGTCGGCGCGACGATGCCGTATTCGTGGATCTTGCGGTAGATGGTCGCCCGGGACATGCCCAGTGACCGCGCCGCTTTGACCTTGTTGCCGTCGGCGTCCAGCAGGCTGCGGACGATCGCGTCGCGTTCCATCGCTTCGAGCGGGCTCAGCACCCGCCGGCTGACCGTGCGGCATTCCGGTGGCAGGTCGGCCGGCTGGATGGTGCCGGTGCGGCGGTGCTGGACGACCTGGCGGAGCACCTGCCAGAGCTGCTCGGCGTTGCCCGGCCAGCTGGTGCGGACCAGCAGCTGCATGGCCTCGGGGGAGCAGGTCAGCCGGCCGTGCGGGTTGAGCTTGCCGAGGAAGAACGGGACCAGCTCGTGCAGGTCCTCGATGTGGTGCCGCAGCGGGGGCAGCTCGACCGTGCTGGGGAAGGACTGGAGCAGCCGGGTCAGGTCGGCGGACGGCTTGCCGGGGCCGAGGGTGACCGCGACCCAGAGCCCGTCGGTACCGCCGGCGGCGCGGGCCGCGGCCAGTTGGGTGGCCAGCCCGCGCAGCCGGTTGCCGGCCAGCCGGTCGACGTGCCGGATCACCAGCGCGCCGCTGCCCTCGCGCAGCTCGCGCCGGACCCCGCCGAGCCAGCTGCGATCGGTCGCCTCGGTCGCGTCCAGCACCCGGAACCGGCCGGCCGGGTTGCGGTCCTGGTGCACCGCGCGGAGCACCGCGAGCTTGCCGACGCCGTGCTCGCCGGCCAGCGCCAGCCACTCCCCGGAGTCGTAGCCGGCCTCGACCGAGTGGCAGCCGCGCAGCCAGAGCGGCCCGGTTCCGACCAGTCCGGGCCGGATCATCCGGGTCACCGGGCCGGCGTCGACCGATGGGCGGCCGCCGGCCTCGGTCAGCTTCACGTGCGCCACCCCGCCGGCCAGCCGGCCGCCGCCGTGCACCGGGCGGCAGTACATCCGGGCGGTCATCCCGGTGGTCAGTTCGACGGTGACGGCGCCGCGGTGCCGGCTGGCCAGGGTGGCCGCCGCCTGGGCGAGCAGCACCGACTGGTCGCCCGGGTCGAGCACCTGGCGGGCATGGTCGTTCATCATCACGACGTCGTTGTTGAACGCGAACACGATGCCCGCGGTGCGCCGGCAGACCCGCAGGTACTCGTGGAACAGTTCCAGCTCGCGCATGCCCGAGTCGGCCAGCAGCGCCTGCCGGATCTGGTCGGCGGTGGTCTTCGCCAGCGTGATCAGCAGCGGCCCGGCGTCCTTGCGCCAGCAGGTGAGGTCGACCACGCCGACCGTCTTGCCGTTGATCGGATGGTGGATCGGCACCCCGGCGCAGGCCAGGTTCTCCAGGTGTTCGGCGTAGTGCTCGTGCCCGAACACGTGCATCGGCCGGCCGCCTTCCAGCGCGGTGCCGATGCCGTTGGTGCCGATGAACTCCTCGGCGTAGGAGAAACCGGGCGCGAGCTTGACGCTGTCGAGGTACCGGTCCAGGTCCGGGTCGGCCATCAGCCGGGTCAGCACCACGCCCGTCGGGTCGGTCAGGACCAGGCTGATCGGCTGCCCGTCCAGTTGCTCGCGCAGGTGTTGCAGCACCGGCAGCGCGCTGCGGGTCAGCGGGGTGTCCAGGTCCGGGTCGCGGACGTAGGCGAGGTCGATGTGGTCGGCCGCCACGTTCAACCGCCGGGAGCGCCACCAGGACGCGAGGATGGTGTCGCGAACCTGATCCGGTTCGACGCTCTCCGCGGTGAGGAACCGCTCGCGGGTCTTGGCCAGCCGGTCGCCGCCGGGGGTCACCGGCGGCTGCTGCGTTGCAGGCGACATGGCGCCCCCCGGGCCGGTACCGCGTTGGCAAGGCGGTTCGCACCAGCGGCGCCGCTGCGGTCGAGATTGCGTCCTGGTTACACGATAGGCGTGACGCTACCCGCGCCTGTCTCATATTGAGACCCCCATCGCGCCCCGGCGGGCGTGGGCTGTCCGGTACGGAGGTGCCGGATGGAACGGCCGACCGACCAGCAGGACGAGACGTACAACCCGTGGACCGTGGTGAACCTGGTCTTCCACCACCTGGCCGAGCAGGGTCTGCACCCGGTGCTCGGGGAGGCCGGTGATCCGGGGCCGCCGGCCGCGGCGCTGCTGCGGGCGCTCGGCATCCGGCCCGCGGCCGAGGGCGACCGGCGGCTCGCCGAGGACATCGCCCGGCAGTTGGCGCAGCTGCGCGCCGCCGCGTTCGAAGGTGGCTGATCCGTCCACTGTGGAGGGTAGGCCGGCCGCTGTCTCATGTTGAGACCGCCGACGCTGTGTTACCGGGGTGTGATCTGCCGCACCAGGAGTTTCGGGCCGGGTCGGGCTCGCGCGGCCACCGCCGCGCCCGCCGCGTCGCGGGGCACCGGACCCCAAACCGAGACGATCTGACAGGCGAGGAGTCACAGATGAGTCGGCAGAGCGTAGCCAGGGCGCACCAGAAGATCCAGGAACTCTCCTGGGAGCCGGCGTATCACGAGCCGGTATCGCAGTACGGAACCGACTACACCTTCCAGAAGGCGCAGAAAAAGGACCCGCTCAAGCAGGTCCTGCGGTCGTACTTCCCGATGCAGGAGGAGAAGGACCACCGTGTCTACGGCGCCTCGGACGGCGCGATCCGCGGGAACATGTTCCGGCAGGTGCAGGAGCGCTGGCTGGAGTGGCAGAAGCTGTTCCTGAGCATCATCCCGCTGCCGGAGATCTCGGCGGCCCGGGCGATGCCGCTGCTGTTCCGCACCGTGCCGAACCCGGAGCTGCACAACGGCCAGGCCATCCAGATGATCGACGAGGTGCGGCACTCGACGATCCAGCAGAACCTCAAGCGCCTCTACATGAACAACTACATCGACCCGGCCGGCTTCAACTCGTCGCTGCGGAACTTCCAGAGCGACTACTGCGGCACCATCGGCCGGCAGTTCGCCGAGGGCTTCATCACCGGCGACGCGATCACGGCGGCCAGCATCTACCTCACGATCGTGGCCGAGACCGCGTTCACCAACACGCTGTTCGTGGCCATGCCGGCGGAAGCCGCGGCAAACGGCGACTACCTGCTGCCGACGGTGTTCCACTCGGTCCAGTCGGACGAGTCGCGGCACATCAGCAACGGCTACGCGACGCTGCTGATGGCGCTCGCCGACGAGGGCAACCACCAGCTACTGGAGCGCGACCTGCGCTACGCCTGGTGGAACAACCACCGGGTGGTGGACGCGGCCATCGGCACGTTCATCGAGTACGGCACCAAGGACCGGCGCAAGGACCGCGAGTCGTACGCCGAGATGTGGCGGCGCTGGATCTACGACGACTACTACCGCAGCTACCTCGTCCCGCTGGAGAAGTACGGGCTGGTCATCCCGCACGACCTCATCGAGGAAGCCTGGAACCAGATCTGGAACAAGGGCTACGTGCATGAGGTCGCGCAGTTCTTCGCCACCGGCTGGCTGGCGAACTACTGGCGCATCGACCCGATGACCGACAAGGACTTCGAGTGGTTCGAGTTCAAGTACCCGGGCTGGTACGACCGGTACGGCAAGTGGTGGGAGGCCTACAACCGGCTGGCCACCCCGAACGGCCACAACCCGATCGTGTTCGAGGACGTCGACTACGTCTACCCGCACCGATGCTGGACCTGCATGGTGCCGTGCCTGGTCCGCGAGGACATGGTCATGGCCGAAGTGGACGGTCAGTGGCGGACGTACTGCCATGAGGCCTGCCGGTGGACCGACACGGTCGCGTTCCGGCCGACCTACCAGGGCCGCAACACCCCGAACATGGGCCAGCTGATCGGCGCCCGGGAGTGGGAGACGCTCTACCACGGCTGGAACTGGGCCGACGTGGTCAGCGACATGGGCTTCGTCCGCGACGACGGCAAGACCATGGTCGCCCAGCCGCACCTGAACCTCGACCCGTCCAAGATGTGGACGCTGGACCACCTGCGCCGGTGCCCGCCGCTGCAGAGCCCGAACGTGCTGCTGAACCAGATGTCGGCGGCCGAGCGGGACGCCTTCCAGGCCGACTACAACCGGCAGGGCCCGGCCGGCCGGCCGGCGCCCAGGGACTGAGGGACGGGCGGGCGCGGGCGGATCCGGTCCCCGGCTCCGCTCGCGCCCGAATCCCAGTCACAGCAGCGGTCGGTAGCACCGGGTGGGCGAGGTAGCCATGGCTGACAAGCACGTCGTGCGGTTCGAACCGGTCGGCATCGAAATCGAGGTCGACGAGGGTCAGACGATCCTGCGCGCCGCGGCCGAGCAGGGGATCATGCTCATGCACGGCTGCAAGGAGGGCCAGTGCGCGGCGTGCAAGTCGTTCGTGCTGGACGGCGACGACATCGAGCTGGACCGCTACTCCACCTTCGCGCTGCCGGACTACGAGCGGGAGGAAGGCTTCACCCTGCTCTGCCGGGCGCACGCCTACGAAGACCTCACCATCGAGCTGCTCAACTACGACGAGGACATGATCCGGTCCGGGCTGCCGATCCAGCAGGCGGTGGCCGAGGTGGTCGAGATCAACCGGGTCACCCATGACCTGCGGCACCTGGTGCTGCGCCTGATCGAGCCGACCGAACTGAAGTTCTTCCCCGGCCAGTACGTCGACATCGCGGTTCCCGGCACCGAGGTGACCCGCTCGTTCTCGATGGCGAATACGTCCAGCCGGGACGGTGGGCGGCTGGAGTTCGTCATCAAGGTCTACCCGGACGGGCTGTTCTCGCACTTCCTGGACAGCCGGCTGGCCGTCGGTGACCGGCTCGACCTGACCGGCCCGTTCGGTGTGTTCACGCTGCGCGAGGGGTTCGAGACCGACCTGCTGTTCGTCGGTGGCGGCGCCGGGATGGCGCCGATTCTGGCGCTGCTGCGGTCGATGGCCGAGCGCGGTCTGCGCCGGAAGGCCACCTTCTACTACGGCGCCCGCGGCAGCCGGGACCTCTGCTTCGAGCCGGAGCTGCGCGCGCTGGCCGAGCGGTTGCCCGGATTCCGGTACATCCCGGCACTGTCCGAACCGGACAGCGCGCAGCCGTGGGACGGCGAGGTCGGCCTGATCACCGATGTGGTGCAGCGCAACGAGCCTGATCTGTCCGGCGCGCACGCCTACGTCTGTGGGCCGCCGCCGATGGTGGAGGCCGCGGTGGCGCTGCTGACCCGGCTCGGCGTGGCCGAGAAGCGCATCTATTTCGACAAGTTCACCACGACCGGCAACACCGAGAAGTAGTGCGGAGGACGGCCTGATGACAACCGCGCCCGAACGCAGTGTGCCGAAACCTGTCTTCACCGACGCCGAGGCCGGCGCCAAGGAATTCCCGGACTCCGGCTCCCGCCGGTACAACTACTACACGCCGCAGAAGCGGAAGCAGACCCACTACGAGGACGTGACCGTCGAGGTCCAACCCGACCCGCGGCACTACCTCAGCCAGGGCTGGCTGTACGGCTTCTCCGACGGCCGCGGCGGCTACCCGCTGGACTGGACCGCGCTGAAGGCCTGGGGCTCGGACCGGCCCGAGCCGAAGCGGTTCCCCGGCTCCGGCGGCAAGGGCTACGACTGGCCGGCGCACGGCTGGCACGAGTTCCGCGACCCGAACGAGGAGTGGGAACTCACCCTCTACCGGTACAACTCCAACGTCGTCCGGCAGCTCACCCAGAACATCGAGGCGGCCCGGCAGTCCAAGGCGTTCGACCAGTGGAACACCAACTGGGTGTCCTTTGTAGACCGCAATGTCGGCGCGTGGATGCATGTCGACCAGGGCCTGGGCCTCTACCTGTTCGCCAACGCCAACCGGCGGGCCCCGACGAACATGCACAACAACGCCATCTCGGTGAACAGCATGCACCGGATCCGGGCCGCCCAGGACCTCGCGCTGTACAACCTGACGCTGAGCGAGGAGATCGACCGCTTCGACGGCACCGCGCACCTGGACGCGTGGAACAACGACCCGGCCTGGCAGGGTGTCCGTCAGGTGGCCGAGCAGCTGACCGCGATCGACGACTGGTGCGAGGCCATCTTCGCCGCGAACGTCGTGTTCGAGCCGCTGGTCGGCGAGCTGTTCCGGAGCCAGCTGGTGCAGCAGGCCGCGCCGGGTAACGGCGACTTCGTCACCCCGACCGTGGTCGGTGCCGAGGAGTACGACTTCGCCGAGCGCGACCTGCGCTACACCAAGGCGATGTTCGTGCTGCTCACCAACGACCGCGAGTTCGCCGACCACAACAAGGAGATCATGGCCGGCTGGCTGGCCGCCTGGGTGCCGCGGGCGATCGTGGCGGCCCGCACGCTGCAGCCGCTGTGGTCGCAGCCGGACGCGCGGCCGCCGCGCTTCGAGGACGGCCTGGACCGGGTGAAGAACCGGTTCACCGGCATCCTCGACGAACTCGGTCTGGACACCCCGAAGGAGATCGCCCAGTGACCAGGTTCAAGACCACCGAGAGCCCGTTCAAGTCGGACAACACGGCGTCCAACATGTGCGGCGTGACGCTGATGAACAACCAGATCGGCGTGGTCGTCGCCGAGGTGATGAAGGACAAGCCGGGCGTCCGGGTGATGCCGCTGCCGTCGATGATCCGGGTCGACGCGGTCAACCGGATGGACTTCGTCTACGACGAGATCTCCGAGGCGCTCGGCGAGGAGCCCGGCTTCTTCGACGCCGCCGAGTTCGAGGAGAGCATGTCCACCCACTACGGCCGGATGATCCACGAGGACGACCGGACGATCATGTTCGCCAACCCCGAGGACGCCGCCGAATACATCGGGTTCGACCTGCTTGCCAGCACCGGCCAGGCCGAGTAGAAGCCAGTAGGAGGCATCGTGTACGAGAAGGATGGCGAGAAGTACTTCGTCGTCGACAGCCACATGCACTACTGGAACGCCGCACCGGACAACTGGGTGCCCGGCGCGGAGCAGTACGCCAAAGGCTGGATCGAGTGCTTCCACGCATACCAGGGGCTCGGCCCGGCCGAGACGCACTGGCCGATCGAGAAGTTCATGAAGTACTCCGAGGAAGACCTGATGCGCGACGTCTTCACCGACGGCTACGTCGACGTCGCGGTCTTCCAGCCGACCTACCTCAAGGAGTGGTACGCGGAGGGCTTCAACACCACTGAGCGCAACGGCCTGCTGGCCGAGAAGTACCCGGGCAAGTTCATCCTGAACACCCGGTGGGACCCGCGGGACGGCGACGACGGGCTCAAGGAACTGCGGCACAACGTCGAGAAGTACGGCAGTCGCGGCGTCAAGCTCTACACCGCGGAATGGCGCCAGGGTTCCCGCGGCTGGACGCTGAAGGACGCCGAGGCGTACCGCTACCTGGACGCCTGCCGGGAGCTCGGCATCAGGAACATCCACGTCCACAAAGGACCGACGATCTGGCCGCTGGACAAGGACGCCTTCGACGTGTCCGATGTGGACCACGCCGCGACCGACTTCCCGGAGCTGAACTTCATCGTCGAGCACGTCGGGCTGCCCCGGATCGAGGACTTCTGCTTCATGGCGACGCAGGAGCCCAACGTCTACGCCGGCCTGTCCGTCGTCATCGGCGGCCTGATGCACGCCCGGCCGAAGTTCTTCGCCAAGGTCATGGGCGAGCTGCTGTTCTGGGTCGGCGAGGACAAGATGACCTTCGGCAGCGACTACGGGATCTGGGAGCCCAAGTGGCAGATCGAGGGCTTCGTCGACTGGGACTACCCGAGCGACGAGTTCTCCGACTTCCCGCGGGTGACCACGGCGACCAAGAAGAAGATCCTCGGTCTGAACGCGGCCAAGCTCTACGGCATCGAGGTGCCGGCCGAGTACCGGCTGGACCCGGGCGAGGGCACCCCGGCCGCCCAGGACGACGCCGCCCTGGTCCCGTAACGACATGACCACCCTTCTCGATGCGGGCCCGGTGCTCGCCGCGCTGGCGACGGTGCGGGATCCGGAGCTGGACGAACCGATCACCGCGCTCGGTTTCGTCGCCTCCGCCACGCTGTCGCCGGCCGGCGCGGCCCGGGTCGAGCTCCGGCTGCCGACCTACTTCTGCGCGCCCAACTTCGCCTACCTGATGGTCGCCGACGCCTACGACGCGGTGTCCGCAGTGGACGGTGTGCGGCGGGCCGAGGTGGTGCTGACCGACCACTTCGCGGCCGGGCCGATCAACGACGGGGTGGCCGCCCGGGCCGGCTTCGCCGGCTCGTTCCAGGGCGAGGCGGTCGGCGAGCTGGACGGGCTGCGCGCCGACTTCGTCCGCCGGGCGGTGCTGGCCGGCACCGACCTGGTCTGCCGGCCGCTGGTCGGCGCCGGCGTCGAGCCGGCCGCGCTGGCGGCGCTGACCCTCGGGGAGGTGCCGCCGTCGCCGGACCTGACCCGGCTGCGGGAGCGGCGCGCCGAACTCGGCCTGCCGGCCGGGGACGGCGCCCCGCTGCTGGTCGATCCGGCCACCGGCGGGCCGGTGCCGGTCGACGCGGTGCCGCTGCACCTGCGCAAGGCCCGCACCACCCGGGTCAACATCGAGGCGAACACCGGCATCTGCCGGGGAATGCTGCAGCACAGGTATCAGACCAGGGGCCAAGGCGAGGAGGACGCATGAAGGCCGTCCGGCTGCACGCATACCACTCGGAACCGGTGGTGGAGGAGGTGCCGGAACCGACGGTGTCCGGCCCGTTCGACGTGATCGTCCGGGTTGGCGGGGCCGGCGTCTGCCGCACCGACCTGCACATCATCGAAGGCCAGTGGGCGGCCGCGATGGGCGTCGAGCTGCCGTACACGCTGGGGCACGAGAACGCCGGCTGGGTGCACGAGATCGGGTCAGCGGTGACCAACGTGGCGGTCGGCGACACGGTGATCCTGCACCCGACGCCGACCTGCGGGCTGTGCCTGCCCTGCCGGTCCGGGCACGACATGCACTGCGAGAACAGCGAGTTCCCCGGGTTGTCCCGGGACGGCGGGATGGCCGAGTACCTGCTGACGTCGGCCCGGGCCTGCGTCAAGCTCGACCCGGCCACCCAGCCGCGGGACGTCGCCGCGCTCGCCGACGCCGGCATCACCGCGTACCACGCGGTGCGCAAGGCGATCGGGCTGCTCTACCCGGGCACCGCGTGCGTCGTCATCGGCGCCGGCGGCCTGGGCCACATCGGCATCCAGTGCCTGGCCGCGCTGACCGCCACGAAGATCATCGTGGTGGACCGCAACCCGGACGCGCTGAAGCTGGCCGAGCAGCTGGGCGCCGACCACACGGTGGTGGCCGACGGCGGCCAGGTGGCCGCGGTGGCCGAGCTGACCGGCGGTGCCGGCGCCGACGTGGTGCTCGACTTCGTGGCCGAACAAGGCGCCGAGTCCGACGGCTTCGCGATGACCCGGCGGGCCGGCTCGTACTACGTGATCGGCTACGGCGGCACCGTGCAGATCCCGACCCTGGACATCATCTCCACCGAGCGCAACATCGTCGGCAACATCGTCGGCACCTACCCGGAGCTGGCCGAGCTGATGGTGCTGGCCCAGGCGGGCAAGGTCACCCTGCACACCCGCAGCTACCCGATGGACGCCGCCGTCGAGGCGTTCGCCGATCTGGACGCCGGCCGGGTCCGCGGCCGGGCCATCCTCGTCCCGTAGCCGGCCGCCGGCGCCGCGGCCAGCGGCGCCGGCTCGACCGTCCACTTTGCACTGCAGTCCGCACTAATAAGTCCACATCGGACAGTCCCGAGGAGAAGCGATGGCCAAGGAACTCCGTTTCGACGAAGAAGCTCGGGGCCTGTTGCTGGCTGGTGTCGACAAGCTCGCCGAGGCGGTGAAGTCGACGCTCGGGCCCAAGGGCCGCAACGTGATCCTGGAGAAGATCACCGGCTCGCCGGTGGTGACCAACGACGGCGTCACGATCGCGCGGGAGATCCACCTGAGCGACCAGTTCGAGAACATGGGCGCGCAGTTGGTGAAGGAGGCGGCGATCAAGACCAACGAGATCGTCGGCGACGGCACCACCACCGCGACCGTGCTGGCCCAGGCCATTGTCCGGGAGGGCATGAAGGCGATCGGCGCCGGCGGCAACCCGGTGCTGGTCAAGCGCGGCATCGACCTCGCGGTCGGCCGGCTGGTCGAACGGCTGCGCCAGGTCGCGCATCCGGTGGTCACCGAGGCGGACTTCGCCCGGGTCGCGGCGATCTCGGCGAATGATGACGACATGGTCGGCGCGGTGATCGCGAAGGCGCTGCACACGGTCGGCGACGGCGGCATCGTCACCGTCGAGGAATCCCCGGTACACGGGATGAGCGTCGAGTTCATCGAGGGCTTCGAGTTCGACAACGGCTACCTGTCGCCGTACCTGGTGACCAACCCGGCCAGCCTGGAAGCGGTGCTGGACGACCCGTACATCCTGCTGTGCAGCGAGAAGATCACCAAGGTGCAGCAGCTGATGCCGATCCTGGACAAGATCATGCGGGAGCCCCGCCCGCTGGTCATCGTGGCCGAGAACGTCGAGGGCAGCGCACTGAGCATGCTGGTGCACAACCACGTGAACCGGGTGTTCCAGTGCGTCGCGGTGCGGGCACCCGGGTTCGGCGACCGGCGGCTGCACAAGCTCGGCGACATCGCCGCGATCACCGGCGGCGAGGTGTGCAGCCGGCAGTCCGGTTTCACGCTGGAGACGATGACGCTGGCGCACCTCGGCCGGGCCGCCCAGGTCCGGGTGACCAGCGAGGGCACCGCGATCCTCGGCGGCGGCGGGTCGGCCGACGACGTCCAGTTCCGGGTCACCCAGCTGCGCGCCCAGCTGGGCCGGGCCACCTTCGGGGTGGACGAGGACGTGCTCACCGAGCGGATCGGGGCGCTGTCCGGCCAGGTCGCGGTGATCCGGGTCGGCGCGCCCACCAACGCCGAACTGAAGGAACTGCAGCACCGCGTCGAGGACGCGCTGTCGGCCACCCGGGCGGCCATGGCCGAGGGCATCGTGGCCGGTGGCGGCGCGGCGCTGCTGCACGCCGAGTCCGCACTGGACGGTATGACGGTCTCCGCCGACCACGCGATCGGCGTCGAGATCGTCCGCCGGGCGCTGACCGAGCCGGCGTACCTGATCGCCGCGAACGCCGGTTACCCGGGCCAGGAGGTGGTGGCGAAGCTGGCCTCGATGGGCACCGACGAGGGGTTCGACGCGCTCGAGGGCCGGTACGGGAACATGATCGAGATGGGCATCGTGGACCCGCTGCGGGTGGCCCGGTCCGCGCTGCAGAACGGGGCCTCGGTGGCCGGCCTGCTGCTCACCACCAACACGCTGATCGCCGAGGAGCAGACGCCCTGGGGTGGCAGCCGGGCGCTGATGACCGAGTTCGGCCCGCTGGACGAGGGACTGCACCAGCCGTCGCCGGACTCCAGCACACCGCAGTCGCTCGGTCTCGGCCCGTCGGTCGGCTGAGCATGGCCCCACCTGGCGGGGAACCGGCGGTCGCGGTACCGGCCGGCAACGCGCAGGCGGTCGCGTTGCCGGCCGGCCGGCCGGTACCCGGGCCGGCCGGGTCGCCGGCCGGTCCGGGGCCGGACCGGCTGGCGGCCGACCAGCTGGCGGCGGACCAGCGCAGCGCGCTGGCCGTGCTGCGTTCCCGCGGCCGGCTCCGCGGGGTGGTGGCGCTGCTCGGCCCGGCGTTCGTGGCCGCGATCGCGTACGTGGACCCGGGCAACTTCGCCACCAACTTCTCCGCCGGCGCCAAGTTCGGCTACGCGCTGGTCTGGGTGATCGTCGCGGCGAACCTGATGGCGATGCTGGTGCAGTACCTGTCCGCGAAGACCGGCGTGGCCACCGGCCGGGACCTGCCCGAGCTCTGCCGCGAGTACCTGCCCCGGCCGGTCGCCCGCGGCCTGTGGGTGCAGGCCGAGCTGATCGCGATGGCCACCGACCTGGCCGAGTTCGTCGGCGCCGCGATCGGGCTGAACCTGCTCTTCCACGTGCCGCTGTTCCCGGCCGGGCTGCTCACCGCGGCTGTCGCGTTCGGCATCCTGGCGCTCGAGCAGCGCGGCTACCGCCGGTTCGAGCTGGCCATCTGCGGCCTGCTCGGCGTGGTGCTGCTCGGCTTCGCCTACGACCTGATCGCGGTCGGCGCCGACCCGGGCGGGCTGGCGGCCGGCCTGGTGCCGCGCTTCAGCGGCGAGGACAGCGTGCTGCTGGCCGCCGGCATCATCGGTGCCACCGTGATGCCGCACGTGGTCTACCTGCACTCGGCGCTGACCAAGTCGCGGGTGTACTGCCGGGACGACGCCGAGCGGCACGAGCTGCTCCGCTTCCAGCGGCTGGACGTGCTGATCGGGCTCGGCGTGGCCGGCCTGATCAACCTGTCCATGCTGGCGATCGCGGCCTCGCTGTTCAACCGGACCGGACACTCCGATGTGGACAGCATCGACGCCGCGCACGCCGGGCTCGGCCAGCTGGTCGGTGGCGGCGCGGCGCTGGCGTTCGCGATCGCGCTGCTGGCCTCCGGGCTGTCCTCGTCCAGCGTGGGCACGTACGCCGGCCAGGTGGTGATGCAGGGCTTCATCCGCCGGCGGATCCCGCTGTTCGTACGGCGCGGGCTGACCATGCTGCCGGCGCTGGTGGTGCTCGGGCTCGGCCTGCCGGCCACCGACAGCCTGGTGCTCTCGCAGGTGGTGCTCTCCTTCGGCATCCCGTTCGCGCTGGTGCCGCTGGTGCTGCTGACCCGCCGGCGGGACATCATGGGCTCGTTCGTGAACCGCCCGATCACCACCGCGGCCACCAGTTGCATCGCGGCGATCATCATCGTGCTGAACGTCTTCCTGCTGTACTCGACGTTCCTCGGCTGACCCGCCGGCGCGGGTCAGCCTGGGCTGACCCGCCGGCGGCGCGGGTCAGTTCTTGGCGACCTGCACGAGCACGATGATCAGCACGATCGCGATGATCGCGGCCACCGCCGCGGCGGCGATCTTGATCGCGCTGAACGGCCGGTCGCCGATCACTTCACCGGTGCTCGCGTTGACCTGCACCTGCCAGCTCTTGCCGGCGTGCAGGTACGCGGCGATCCACACCGGCAGCAGGATCAGCTTGAACATCAGCGCCGCGTAGTGCGTGTTCATCGAGCTGACCCGCTGCTCGTCGCCGCCGATGTCGCGCTCGCAGTCCTCGTGGATCACCTTCTGCATCTGCTGCTTGGCCGACTCCAGGCCGCTGTCCGCCTCCACGTCGTAGCGCAGGGTGCGGTAGCCGGACAGGTAGTCGCGCTGGAACGGGACGGCCCGGCTGAGCACCCACGGGCCCAACTTGGCCAGCCGGTTCGCCGGCACCGTGGTGGTCGCCGGCACCAGCACGTCGTCGAAGTCGCGGGCGACCGTGCCAGCGGCCGGGTACCAGGCGGTCTTCTGCACCTGCCGGCTCTTCTGCTGGCCGTCCTCCACGTACGTCTCGGTGACGTAGTAGTGCTCGCCGCGCTGCCCGGTGTAGCGGGTGGCGGTGGAGCTGTCGTACGTCCAGTGCGGCAGGTAGGTGCCGGTCAGCTGTTCGGTCGAGGCGACCTTCTTCAGGCTGGTCGGGGCGAACCAGCGCGATGTGACCCACTTCTTGAACACCTCGCGGACCCGCTCGCGGGGCACCTGGAACGGCAGCACCGCCTCCGGCGCGATCAGCTGCAGCGCGCCCGGGTCGGCGATCAGCGGCGCCCCGCAGAACTGGCAGCGGCTGGACAGGTCGCTCGTCTCGGTCTGCGCGCCACAGCCCTGGCACTTGTAGACGTACTGGCCCAGCTGCGCGACGGGCTTGCGCGGCACCGCCGCCCACGCCTCGTAGGAGTGCTCCTCGATCGCGGTGGCCGCGGCGGCCACCGCCTGCTCGAACCCGCAGTACGGGCAGCGCAGCACGGTGGTGCCCGGGGCGAACTCCACCCGCGACCCGCAGGACGGGCAGGGGAAGTGCCCGGTCGTCGCGGCGGCCTGTTGCTCGGTCATTGCGGTCAGCCCTGCGGGGGGAGCGGCGGAGGCAGCTGCGGCAGCACCCCGGCCAGCTCGCCGACCTGGCCGGCCGCGGTCCACTGCGGCAGCCCGGCGCGCCAGACCAGGGTGGACGCGGTCAGCCGGCCGGCGGCCGCCTCGCCCTGCAGCCCGGCCACGTCGAACGGGCCGACCTGCTGGCCGCCGACGCCCAGGTACCACTGCGGCGCGGTCGGCAGCGGAGGTGGCGCCATCCCCGGCGGGCCCTGCGGCTGCTGTTGCGGCGGCTGCTGTTGCGCTGCCGCGTTGGCCTGGCCCAGCGACTGCGCCATCTGCTGGCCGAGCGCCATGCCCATGCCCAGCCCGACCCCCTCGCCGGCGCCGCCCGGGTTGTTCGCCGCGGCCTCGATCGCGTTCGCCGCCTGGAACTGGGTGTACTGGTTCAGGTTGCCCAGCACGCCCATCTGGGTGCGCTTGTCCATCGCCTGCTCGACCTCGGGCGGCAGCGACAGGTTCTCGATGACGAACTGCGGGAACTCCAGCCCCATCGGGCGGAACTCCACGCTCATGATCGCGGCCAGCTTGTTACCGATCGCGTCCTGGTTGGAGGCCAGGTCGAGCATCGGGATGTGCGCGGCGGCCAGCGCGGTGGAGAACCGGCCGACGATCATCTGCCGCAGCGTGTCCGCGACCTCCTCGGTGCGGAACTGCGGGTCGGTGCCGACGATGTCCTTGAGGAACATGCCGGCGTCCGCGACCCGGACCGAGTACCCGCCGAACGCCCGGATCCGGACCATGCCGAACTCCGCGTCCCGCAGGATGATCGGGTTCTGGGTGCCCCACTTCAGCCCGGTGAACTGCCGGGTGGTGACGAAGTACACCTCGGCCTTGAACGGGGAGTGGAAGCCGTACTTCCAGCCCTTGAGGGTCGACAGGATCGGCATGTTCTGCGTTTCCAGCGTGTACGTGCCAGGCAGGTACACGTCGGCGACCGTGCCCTCGTTGACGAAGACCGCGGTCTGCGACTCCCGGACGACGAGCTTGGCGCCCATCTTGATCTCGTTCTCATACCGTGGGAAACGCCACACCATCGTGTCCCGGCTGTCGTCCAGCCACTCGATGATGTCGATCAGTTCGCCGCGGAGCTTGTCGACCAGCCCCATCGTTTGCCTCCTTGATTCCCCGACCGTCCGGACCGAGCCGGGCGGCGCGATCGTAAACCCGCCGCCGTGGTGTCAGCTGAGTTGTGCCCCTTCGGGCGTTCCGCTTGACCCGACGTGGTCACGCCAGGAGTGCTTCGGCGCGTAGCCGAGCACCTCGCGGGCGCGGTCGATGGCCAGCAGCGTCTCGGTGCCGGTCAGCTCGCGGGTGACCGGCACGTCCGGGTAGACCTCGGCCAGCAGGTCGGCCGACGGGCGGGTCATCACCGTGTCCGCGGCGGCGATGATGAAGTTGTTCGAACCTTCCAGCGGCGCGTCCAGCGCGAGCCGGAACGCGGCCGCGGCGTCGCGCACGTCCACGTACCCCCAGAGGTTCCAGCGGCGCAGCGTGGCGTCCGCCCAGTAGCCGGGGAACCGGGCGTACTCGTCGGGATTGTGCACATTGGACAGTCGCAGCCCGGCGAACGGGATGCCGGACCAGCCGCTGATCTGCTCGGCCAGCGTCTCACCGACCACCTTGGACAGTGCGTACGTGCTGGTCGGGTACGGGAAGTGCGCCTCGTCGATCGGCGCGTACCGCGGTGGCGTGTCGAACGGCAGCCCGATCGTCGTCTCGCTGGACGCCCACACCACCCGGCGCAGCCCGATCTCCTGCGCGGCCAGGAAGACGTTCGAGTTCATCGCGGTGTTCGCGGTGAACGTGTGCGCCGGGGTGAACAGGTCCGGCGCGGGGATGTTCGCCAGGTGGACCACCGCGTCCGCGCCGCGCAGCGCCTGCACCGTCTGGCCGTAGTCGGTGAGGTCCGCCCGCAGCAGCGAGGCGCCGATCCCGGCCAGGTCGCCGGCCCCGCCGGGCCGGCCGGCCGAGTCGATCGCGATCACCGTGTGGTCGTGGGCGAGCAGCTCGACGACCGTTGCCCGGCCGGTCTTCCCGTTCGCGCCGGTCACCGCGATCGCAGCCATCCGCGTCCCTTCGCCCACGCCCGCCGGGCCGACGTCCGCCCGGACAACCCCGTCACAGTACCGATGTGCCCTACCGACGCCGGCCGCGGCGCCGCGGTTCCGGGCACCGCGCCGGTGCCGGATCGGCTCCGGCGGTGACGACTTCGGGCCGCGGGTGACGGGCCCGGCGCGTCACCCGCGGCCCGGACGCGTCACCCGCGGTGCCAACCCGGCACCGGTGGCATCGGCGGCCGGGAGAGAATCGCGGCGTGCGGTTCGGGGTGCTCGGTCCGGTGGCGGCGTGGGCGGACGACGGCGCCGCCGTCGCCGTCGGCGGCCCCGGGCCGCGCGCGCTGCTGGCGCTGCTCGCGCTGTCCGCCGGCCAGGTCGTCGGCCCGGACCGGCTGATCGACGGCCTGTACGGCGAGCACCCGCCGGACAACGCGGCGAACGCGCTGCAGTCGCAGGTCTCCCGGCTGCGGCGCGGGCTCGGCGACGGGCGGCTGGTCGAGCTGCACCCCGCGGGCTACCGGCTCGCGGTCGACCCGGACCAGGTGGACGCGCACCGGTTCCAGCGGCTGGCCGGGGCCGGTCAGCAGGCGCTCGCGGTCGGTGACCACACCGGCGCGGCCGGGCTGCTGGCCGGGGCGCTGGCGCTGTGGCGCGGCCCGGCGCTGGCCGACGTCGCCGACGCCCCGTTCGCGCCCACCGCCGCGACCCGGCTCGCCGAGCTGCGGGCGGCCGCGATCGAGGACCGGGCCGAGGCGGAGGTGGCCGGCGGCGGCTGCCGCGCGGCCGTACCCGCGCTGCAGGAGCTCACCGCCGAGCAGCCGCTGCGCGAGCGGGCCCGGGCGCTGCTGATGCGGGCCCTGCACGGCAGCGGGCGTACCGCCGAGGCGTTGCTGGTCTTCTCCGACGCCCGCCGGGTGCTGGCCGACGAGCTCGGCGCCGACCCGTCCGCCGAGCTGGCCGCCGTACACCTGGAGCTGCTGCGCGGCTCGGCGGCCGAGCCGGCTGCCGCCCCACCGGCCGGGATCCTGCCGCCGCTGCCGGCGCAGCTGACCAGCTTCGTCGGGCGGTCGGCCGAGCTGGCCCGGATCGGCGCGCTGCTGTCGGCCGGCCGGCTGGTCACGCTGACCGGCCCCGGCGGCGCCGGCAAGACCCGGCTGGCGATCGAGGCGGGCGGCCGGCAGCCCGGCGAGGTCTGTTTCGTCGACCTCGCCCCGGTCGGCGCCGGCGCGGAGGTGCCGCTGGCCGTGCTGACCGCACTCGGCCTGCGCGAAGCGGGGCTGCTCAGCCCGGCCGGTGGGCCCGGGCCGCCGGCGCTGGAGCGGATCACCGCGGCGCTGGCCGGCCGCCGCCTGCTGCTCATCCTGGACAACTGCGAGCACGTGCTGGACGAGGCGGCCGCCCTGGCGCGCCGGCTGCTCGGCGGCAGCCCGCGGCTGCGGGTGCTGGCCACCAGCCGCGAGCCGCTCGGCATCACCGGCGAGGCGCTCTGCCCGGTCGCCATGCTCGGCGTGCCCAGCGGCGAGGTCACCGCCGGGGCCGCCGCCGACTACCCGGCGGTCCGGCTGTTCACCGACCGGGCCGCGGCGGTACGGCCCGACTTCACCGTGCACGCCGGCAACCTGGCCGCGGTGCTGCGGATCTGCGCCGCGCTGGACGGGCTGCCGCTGGCCATCGAGCTCGCCGCGGCCCGGCTGCGGTCGCTGCCGGTGGCCGAGGTGGCCGGCCGGCTGGACGACCGGTTCCGGCTGCTGTCCCGCGGCGACCGGACGGCCGCACCCCGGCACCGCACGCTGCGCGCGGTGGTCGGGTGGAGCTGGGAGCTGCTCGCCGAGGACGAGCGGGCGCTGGCCGCGCGGCTGACCGTGTTCGCCGGCGGCGCCACCGCGGCCGCGGTCGCCCGGGTCTGCGGGCTGGCCGAGGCGGACGCCGTCGACCTGCTCGCCAGCCTGGTGGACAAGTCGCTGCTGGAGGCGACCGGCGACCGGTACCGGATGCTCGACACGGTCCGCGCGTACGGGGCCGAGCGGCTGGCCGGGGCCGGCGAGGACGACGCGCTGCGCCGCGCCCACGCCAGCTACTTCCTGGCGCTCGCCCAGCAGGCCGGCCGCTGGCTGCGCCGCCCCGAGCAGCTGGACTGGCTGGCCCGGCTGGCCGCCGAGCAGGGCAACCTGCACGCCGCGCTGCGCTGGGCGGTCACCGCCGATCCGGCGCTCGCGCTCCGGCTGACCGCCGCGCAGTGCTGGTTCTGGTACCTGCGCGGGCAGACCAGCGAGGGCGCCCCGCTGGCCCGGGACCTGCTCGCCCGGCTCGGCCCCGAGCCGGCCGCCGGCCTGCTCGCCGAGCTGTCCGACGAGTACGTGCTGACCGTGCTGGCCGCGACCGGGCTCGGCACCCAGCGGCTGGCGGAGCTGGCCGGGCCGCTGCGCCGGGCCGCCGAGCTGATGCGGGCGCTGGACCGGCCGGCCCGCGACCCGGCGCTGCACGTGCTGTGGGCGGTGACCGCCGGCCCGCCGCCGCCGGATGTCGATGTGACCGAAATGCAGGTCGCCCAGCTCGTCGACGACCCGTGGTCGGCCGCGCTGGTGCACGTCAGCGCCGGGTTCCGCCGGCTGTTCGGCGGCGACCTGGCCGGCGCGCAGCCGCCGTTCGAGGCCGCGCTGGCCGCGTTCCGCGCGGTCGGGGACCGGTGGGGGATGGCGATGGCGGTCGGTCAGCTCGGTCAGCTCGGCTACCTGCGGGGCGACCCGGCCACCGCCCGGGCGCTGTGCACGGAGGCGATCGAGCTGGTCAGCCAGCTCGGTGCCGGCGAGGACCTGGCCGACGCGCTCAGCGGCCGGGCGGACGCCGGCGCGCTGGCCGGCGACCGGCCCGCCGCCCGCGCCGACTACCAAGCTGGCCGCCGAGTGCGCCCGTCGCGCCGGCGCGCCGGCCACGCTGGCCCGCGCGCTGAGCGGCCTGGGCGACCTGGCCCGCCGGGACGGTGCGCTCGCCGACGGCCGCCGCCTGCAGGAGGCCGCGCTGGCCAGCTGCCCGCCCGGCTCGTTCGGCGTGAACAGCGTCCGCGCTCAGATCCTGGTCGCCCTGGGCCGTACCGCCGACGCCGAGGGCGCGCCACCGGCCGCCGAGGCCGCGTACCGGGAGGCGTTGGCGTTCAGCGTCGGCCAGTGGCACCTGCCGATCGCCGCCGGCGCCGCCGCCGGGCTGGCCGGCCTCGCGCTGCGCGCCGGCGAGCTGGACCGGGCGGCCGTGCTGCTCGGTGCCGCCGAGATGCTGCGCGGCGCGCCGCTGGCCACCGACCCCGACGCCGGCCCGGTCGTCGCCGCGACCCTTGCCGCCCTCGGCGGGCCCCGGTACCGGACGGCCGCCGGGCGGGGAACGGCCATGCGCCCGACCGACCTGCTCGACTACCTCGGCCTGCCGGCCCGGGCGGCCGACGCCTGGACCTCGGTCAGCTGGCCGTAGCGGGTGTCTGATGGTTCTTGGGCGCCGCCGAAGAGCCGTCAGACCCCCCACGGTCAGCGCTTGGTGCGTGGCCGGTCAGCGGGCCCGCCCAGGCTGCGGGGCATGGACCTCGGAGCCGCCCGCAAGTGGGCCACCCTGACGATCGCCTGCCTGGCCGCGCTGCTGCTGGCGATCGACCTCACCGTGCTGCACCTGGCCATCCCGGGGCTGATCCGGGACCTGGACCCGTCCGCCAGCCAGGTGCTCTGGATCGCCGACGTGTACGGCCTGGCGCTGGCCGGGCTGCTGGTCACGATGGGCAACGTCGGTGACCGGATCGGCCGGAAGCGGCTGCTGCTGATCGGTACCGGCGCGTTCGGTGTCGCGTCCGCGCTGACCGCGTACGCCAGCAGCGCCGAGATGCTGATCGTCAGCCGTGGCCTGCTCGGCATCGCCGGCGCCACGATCATGCCGTCCACCCTGTCGATCATCCGGAACGTGTTCACCGACCCCAGGGAGCGGACCACCGCGATCGGCATCTGGACCGGGATGAGCGCCGGCGGGATCGCGCTCGGCCCGATCGTCGGCGGCGCGCTGCTGAACAACTTCTGGTGGGGTTCGGTGTTCCTGATCAACCTGCCGGTGCTGGCGGTGGTGCTGGTCGCCGGCATCCTGGTGCTGCCCGAGTCCCGCAACCCGGACCCGCGCCCGCTGGACGCGGCGTCCGCGCTGCTCTCGATCGCCGGCATCCTCGGCGTGGTGTACGCGATCCAGGAGTCGGTCCGGGACGGGCTGACCGACCCGCGGGTGCTGGCCGCGGCCGGGGTCGGCGTGCTCGGGCTGGCCGCGTTCGGCTGGCGGCAGACCCGGGTGGCGCAGCCGCTGATCGACGTCCGGCTGTTCCGCCGGCGCGCGTTCTCCGGCTCGATCGGCGCCAACATGGCCGCGATGTTCGCGCTGATCGGGATGTCGCTGCTGTTCGCGCAGTACTTCCAGACTGGTGCGGCACTGGTCGCCGATGCGGTCCGGGCTGGCCGCGCTGCCCGGGGCGGGCGCCGCGATGGTCGGTGCGGCCCTGGCCACCCCGCTGGTGGGCCGGCTCGGCCGCGGCCGGGTGGTCGCGCTCGGGCTGGCCCTGGCCGCCCTGGCCCAGCTGCTCTACCTGCGGATCGGCGTCTCCACCGGGTACGCGACGATGCTGGTCGCGATGCTCGTCGGCGGCCTCGGCGCCACGCTCACCTTCGCCGTCACCGGCGACACGGTGCTGGCCACGGTGCCCAAGGAGCGGGCCGGCGCGGCCGCCGCGATCTCGGAGACCGCGATGGAGCTCGGCGGCGCGCTCGGCATGGCCATCCTCGGCACCGTGCTGAACGGCGCCTACCGGAACACCGTGAACGTCCCGGACGGGGTGCCGGCGCCGGCCGCCGGCGGCGTCCGCGACTCGCTCGGCGCCGCCCTGGACAGCGCCGCCACCCTGCCCGCCGGGGTGGCCCGGGCCGTCGCCGGCGCCGCGAACCAGGCGTTCGTGCACGGGATGCACGTGGTCGAGATGACGAACGCCGGCATCCTCGCCGCGGTCGCGCTGCTCACCCTGGCCACCCTGGGCGGCCTGCCGGCCGTCTTCGCCCCGGACGGCAGCGCCCCGGACGGCAGCGCCCCGGACGGCAGCGCCCCGGACGGTGGCGACCCGGACGGCAGCGCCCCGGACGGCAGCGACCCGGACGGCAGTGAACCGGACGGCGGCGAACCGGCCGAGGGCGACCCGGCCGGCGCTCAGTCGACGCCGAACAGCGTCTTGAGCGGCTCGATCGCGAAGTAGATGACGAACAGCACCGACACCAGCCAGAGCAGCGGGTGCACCGCCCGGGCCCGGCCGCGGACCGCCTGCAGCACCACGTAGCTGATGAACCCGGCGCCGATGCCGTTGGCGATGCTGAACGTGAACGGCATCACCGCGATGGTGAGGAAGGCCGGCAGCGCGATGCTGAAGTCGTCCAGGTCGATATGCCGCAGCTGGGCCATCAGCAGGCAGCCGACGATGACCAGCGCCGGGGTGGCGGCCTCGGCCGGCACCAGCGAGACCAGCGGGGTGAAGAACAGCGCCGCCACGAACAGCAGCCCGGTGGTGACGCTGGCCAGCCCGGTCCGGGCGCCGTCGCCGACCCCGGCCGCGCTCTCGATGTAGCTGGTCGCGGACGACGCGCTGGCCGCGCCGCCGCCGGCCGCGGCCAGCGAGTCGACCAGCAGGATCCGCTCCAGGTCGGGCACGCGGCCGGTCTCGTCCAGCAGGTCGGCCTCGGCGGCGACGCCGACGACCGTGCCCATCGTGTCGAAGAAGTCGGCCAGCAGCAGCGAGAAGACGATCAGCGCGGCGGCCAGCACGCCGATCCGGCTGAACCCGCCGAACAGCGAGAAGTTGCCGACCAGGGAGAGGTCGGGCAACCCGGCGACCTGGTCCGGCAGCTTCGGCACGCTCAGCTGCCAGCCGGTCGGGTTCTGCGGGCCGGCCGGGCCGATGTCGCCGATCGCCTCCACGATCACCGCGAGCACGGTGGCGACCGCGATGCCGATCAGGATCGCGCCGCGGACCCGGCGGGCCACCAGCACCGCCATCACCAGCAGGCCGACCGCGAACACCAGAATCGGCCAGCCGCGCAGCGAGCCGCCGACGCCGAACTGCACCGGCACCGTCCCGCTGGCCGGGCGGCGCACCACGCCGGCGTCGACCAGCCCGACGAACGCCAGGAACAGCCCGATCCCGGCGGCGATGGCCAGCTTCAGCTGGCCCGGGACCGCGTTGAACACGACCGTCCGGAACCTGGTGAGCACCAGCACGGTGATCACCAGGCCCTCCAGCACGACCAGGCCCATCGCGTCCGGCCAGGACATCTGGGTGGCCACGCTGAACGCCAGGAACGCGTTCAGCCCGAGCCCGGTGGCCAGCGCCAGCGGGAACCGGCCGACCACCCCCATCAGGATCGTCAGCACCGCCGCGACCAGCGCGGTCACCCCGGCCACCGGCCCGATGCCGAGCAGCCGGCCGTCCGCGTCCGGCGCGGTGCCGATGATCAGCGGGTTCAGCACGACGATGTACGCCATCGTCACGAACGTCACGAGCCCGCCGCGCAGTTCGCGCTGCACGGTGGACCCGCGGGCGCTGATCTGGAAGTACCGGTCGAGCGCCGCGGACGGCGCCTGCGTCGTCGTCACGGCCGACAGCGTAGGGCGCCTTCTGGGTACCGGTGTACTGATCCGTACGGCGGAAATCGGCACCCGGCCGGATCAGCCGCCGACAGCCTCCCCGCCGCGCTTCAGGGTCATTCGCCGTACTTCAGGGTCGTCTGGCCGGCGGCGTCCGGGGTCCTTGTGCTGGGCCTCGGTGGACAGCGGGCCGGCGTCCCGGATCTGGCCGTCCCTGGGCCCGGTGGGGCCGTGGGCGGCGTGGTCGTGGCGGCGTGGCCGCGGTCGTGCCGGCGGCCCGACGGGCTTCAGGGACGGCCGTCGGCTGCGTGGTCCCGGGCAGCGTGCCGGCGGTCGGGCCGATCGGGCGCCGTCGACGGACGGATCGGGTCCTGTCGGCTGCCCCGGGCGTCTCGGCGGCCGCACCGGCGCGCGCCGTTCGGCCCCGGGCCAGAATGAGGTCGGTAGCCCTGCTTGGACGGAGGTCCGCGTGCCGCTCGACCCGTCTCACCACCCGACCGTGCCGCCCCCGGACCAGCCGCCCGGTCACCGCCCCGCGGCGCCGGCCGGGCCAGCCACCGGTTCGGCCGGGACGGCGGACGCCGGGGCCGGTCCGGGGCCGGGCGCCGGCGGCGGCGGTGGGGTGTCGGAGGTCGGCCCGGTCCGGGCCGGCGAGGAGCTGGACTGGGCCGCGCTGGAGGGCTGGCTGCGGGCCGAACTGCCGGCGCTGGCCGGGCCGTTCTCGGTGCTGCAGTTCCCGAACGGGTCGGCGAACCTGACCTACCTGGTGACCGTCGGCGCGGACCGGCTGGTGGTGCGCCGCCCACCGTTCGGCCAGATCGCGGTCGGCGCGCACGACATGCACCGCGAGTACCGGGTGCTGTCCCGGCTGAACCCGGCGTACGACCGGGCCCCCCGGGCGCTGGCCTACTGCGCCGACCCGGCCGTGCTCGGCGCGCACTTCCTGGTCAGCGAGTACCGGCCGGGCGTGGTGATCTGGGGCCGGCTGCCGGCGCCGATGGCCGACCTACCGGACGCCGGCCGCCGGGTCGGCCTCGCCGTCGTCGACGCGCTCGCCGACCTGCACGAGGTACGTCCGGACGCCTGCGGGCTGGCCGACCTCGGCCGCCCGGACGGCTACCTCACCCGGCAGCTGGCCGGCTGGCGGAAGCGCTGGGCCGCAGTCGCCCCGGGCGCTCCCGGCGTGCCCGCCAGCGACCCCGGGCCGGTGGACCGGGTCGCCGACCTGCTCGCCGCCGGCCAGCCCGCGTCCGGCCCGGCCGCGATCGTGCACAACGACTTCAAGATCGACAACTGCCAGTTCCACCCGGCCGACCCGGACCGGGTCAGCTCCGTCTTCGACTGGGACATGGCCACCCTCGGCGATCCGCTGGTCGATCTCGGCACCCTGCTCAACTACTGGCCCGACCCGGCCGACCGCCCCGACGCCGGCACCCGCGTCATCCCCGGCCTGCAGACCCTCGGCCTACCCACCCGCCGCGAGGTCGTCGCCCGCTACGCCGCCCGCCGCGGCCTCGACCTCACCGACGTGCACTGGTACGAGGCCTACGGCTGCTGGAAGACCCTGATCATCCTGCAGCAGCTGTACGCCCGCTGGCAGCGCGGCGAGACCACCGACCCCCGCATGGCCGACCGCGGCGTCCAGGTAACCGCGCTGGCCCATCGCGCCCTCCGCCTCCTCACCCCCTGATCCCCGCACCGCGCCACCGTCCAGTGCCGGCGTCCACGGCCGCCGGCGCCAGCGGCGGGTCGCTCCGGTGACGAGTTGAGTCGTCTGGTGAGGGCGTCCCTTCGCCGGTGGTGACTTCGTGTGGGCGGTGGCGGCTCTGCGCCATCACTGGTGCCCGCGAAGTCCTCACCGCTGGGGGGATGTGCTCACCGCTGCCACTGTCGTCACCGCCGGAGGCGCCAGCGGCGGTCGCTCCAGTGATGAGTTGGGTCCTCTGGTGACGGCGTCCCTTCGCTGGTGGTGACTTTGTGTGGGTGGTGGCGGCTCTGCGCCATCACTGGTGCCCGCGAGGTCGTCACCGCCGGAGGGATGTGCTCACCGGTCTCCGCGAAGGCGTCACCGCCGGAGGCGCCTGCGGCGGGTCGCTCCAGTGATGAGTTGGGTCCTCTGGTGACGGCGTCCCTTCGCTGGTGGTGACTTTGTGTGGGTGGTGGCGGCTCTGCGCCATCACTGGTGCCCGCGAGGTCCCACCGCCGGGGGGATGTGCTCACCGGTCTCCGCGAAGGCGTCACCGCCGGGGTTGCTCCAGTGATGAGTTGGGTCGTCCGGTGACGGTGTCCCTTCGCTGGTGGTGACTTTGTGTGGGTGGTGACGGCTCTGCGCCATCACTGGTGCCCGCGAAGACGTCACCGCCGGAGGGATGTGCTCACCGGTGCCCGCGACGTCCTCGCCGCCGCTGGCGCCAGCACCGCGTCGCTCCAGTGATGAGTTGGGTCGTGTGGTGAGGGCGTCCCTTCGCTGGTGGTGACCTTGTGTGGGTGGTGACGGCTCTGCGCCATCACTGGTGCCCGCGAAGACGTCACCGCCGGAGGGATGTGCTCATCGGTCCCCGCGCTCTCGGCACCGCGTGAGGGATGGTGCCGTCCGGGAAGGGCGGCGTTATCCACAGGCTGTGGATGACGTCAGCGGGGCGGCGGACCGGTACGGGAGGCTGGTCCAATGCCGAGGATCGCTGATGCAGACCGTCTGGTGCGGGTTGTTCGTGGTGTCTGGTTGCCGCCCGCGCTGGCGGCCGCCGACGTTCCCCGGCTCGCCGCGATTCTGGCGGCGCTCCCAGCGGGCACCGTACTCAGCGGTCCGACCGCGGCGCGGTTGCACGGGCTGTGGCTGCCGCGCCAGACCCTGGAGCACGTGACCGTCCCGGCCGGGCCGCGCGGAGGTCGGCACACCACGGCGCCGCGGCGACCGGAGCTGGTCACCCACCGCTGGACGCTCGCCGCCGGCGACCTCGGTACCCGCCACGGGCTTCCGGTGACGTCGGTATCGCGGACCTGGTACGACCTCGCGGCGACGCTGTCCCTACCGGATCTCGTCGCTGCCGGCGACGCGGCATTGCGCTTCGGGCTGGCCGGTCCCGAGGAGCTGCACGCGGCGGCGCTGCGCCGGGCACGCCGGCCCGGGGCCGCCCGGATCCGGATGGCGGCCGGCCTGCTGGACGGTCGGGCGCGGTCCCGGCCGGAGAGTCACCTCCGGGTCGCGTTGGTGCGCGCGGGTCTACCCCGGCCTGGCGTCAACGAGCCGGTGTGCGACGAGCACGGCGGCTGGCTCGCCGAGCCGGACCTGAGTTACGCCGAGGCCCGGCTGGCGGTGGAGTACCAGGGCGGCGTGCACGCCGAGGAACGCCAGCAGCGCAAGGACGTCTCCCGGCACATGGATCTGCGCCGGGCCGGATGGGAAATCCTCTACTACACGGCTGACCAGGTGTTCGGTCGTCCCGATCAGCCGGTCGAGGACGTCTGCCGGGTGCTCTCCGGGCGCGCACCGCGGTTGCTGGCCGGCATCCGCGGCCGCCGCGCCGCCGTGCCCGGCCACTGATGCCGGGTAAGGACAGCCGCTACGCGGTCGCGTCCGCGACGGCGTCCCGGGTGCCGAGGGTCAGCTCTTCGGCGGTGAGGCCGGCGCGGAGGACGGCCAGGGCGGGTTCGCGGACCCGGAGCTTGGTGGCGGCGTGGGCGGCCAGGTTGAGCCGGGCCAGCGCCGCCGCGGTGTCGTGAGCGGTGCCGGCGAGGTCGGCGGGGGGCACCACCCGGTCCAGGAAGCCGGCGGTGACGGCGTCGGCGGGTGGGTACACCTCGGCCAGGAGCGCGGCGCGGTTGAAGTGTGCCGGGGTCAGCCGCTGTCGCATGATCTCGACCGCGACCCGGGGCAGCGCCAGCCCGATCGCGACCTCGTTCGTGGTGATCCGGTACGGCCCGTCGGCGCCGATCCGGTAGTCGGCGGACAGCAGCAGGAAAACGCCCATCGCCACCGCATGCCCGCCGCACGCGGCCACCACCGGCAGCGGGAACGCCAGCAGCCGGGCGGCCAGGTCGAAGCCGCCGCGGACCATCGCCTCGACCGCGGCGCCACCAGTGGCCAGCACGGTCAGGTCGAAGCCGGCGGAGAACACCCCGTCCCGACCGGTCAGCACGACCACCGCCCGGTCGGCCTCGGCCCGGTCGAGCGCGCCGCCGAGTTCGGTCAGCATCGCCGGCGACAGCGCGTTCACCTTGCCGTCGTCCATCGTGATGGTCGCGACCGGGCCGGCCAGTTCGTACCTGACGAGCGACTCCATGCCAACCCCCTCGGACGTCCTGACGGGGCGGATGTTACCGCTCGGTAGCAGAGTTGGTCGCGGCCCCGGCAGATGGTGACGGTGTTCCGGTCGGCCAGCACGTCGGCGCACCGGCGTCGGCAGCAGCCGGCCGCTGGGGGCGAGCGGGGCCGTGATCCGACCCCCGTGGCCCGGTCCGGCGGCCCGGCTCGGTCGTGCGGCTGGCTCGGTCGTGCGGCCTGGCTCGGTCGCGTGGGCCTGGCTCGGACGCGTGGGCCGGATCGGTCGCGCGGGCCGGGCCCGGATCGGGCTGGCCCGCGCGAGCCGATCGGCGAGTAGCTCCGGGCCGGCCGGTCAGTGCGCGGCGGCCTGCGAGATCCGGACCATGTTGCCGGACGGGTCGCGGAAGGCGCAGTCGCGGTCGCCCCAGTGCTGCTGGATCGGCTCCTGCAACACCTCGGCACCGGAGGCGCGGACCTTCTCGAACGTGGCGTCCAGGTCGTCGGTGCGGAAGATGGCGCCGTTCAGCGAGCCCTTGGTCACCAGGCCGAGCAGCGCGTCGCCGTCCTCGGGCGACCGGCCGGAGTGCGGTTGCACCAGCACGATCTCCACGTCGGGCTGGGACGCGGGGGCCAGCGTCACCCAGCGGAACCCGTCGGACTTGACGTCGTTGCGCAGTTCCAGCCCGAGCACGCCCTGGTAGAAGGCCAGTGCCTGGTCCGGGTCGTGGACGTAGATGAACATGTGGGAGAGGGAGAGATCCATGCCGGCAACGCTAAGTGACCGCAGGGAGGGATGGCTTCTCAGATCCTGACCGGTCTGGTGCCGGCCTTGACGGCGCAGGCGGGCACGGCCGTGTACGCGCGATGGTCGCGAGCCCGGTACGCGGACGGGCTGACCCCGACCAGTTCGGTGAACCGAGTGCTGAACGAGCCCAGCGACGTACAGCCCACCGCCAGGCAGACCTCGGTCACGGTCAGGTCGCCGCGCCGGAGCAGCGCCTTGGCCCGCTCGATCCGCCGGGTCATCAGGTAGCTGTACGGCGTCTCGCCGTAGGCCGCCCGGAACTGCCGGGAGAAGTGCCCCGGCGACATCAGCGCCGCCCGCGCCAGCGTCGGCAAGTCCAGCGGGCGGGCGTGCTCGCGGTCCATCAGGTCCCGCGCCCGGCGCAGGTGCGCGAGGTTGGCCAGTTCCTGCGGCGTCACCCGGGCAGCGTAGCCGCCTGGTGGGCCGGGACCCCGGCGATGGTCGCGGTCGCCGCTCCGGCCAGTCCGCCGCTCCGGCCGTCCGCCGGACGTCGTCCGGTGTGGGTCGCACGGACGCCGCCCTGGCGGGCTCAGCCCGGGCGGGGTTCGCGCGGGCGGGTTCAGCTCGGGCGAACTCGGCCCGGGTGGGCTCAGCCCTGGGAGGGCTCAGTCCGGGTGGGTTCGGCCCTGGGCGAACCCAGCTCGAGTGGGCTTCGCGCGGGCGGGTTCAGCTCGGACGGGGTTCGCGCGGCGGGGTCAGTTCGGACGGGTTCGCGCGGGCGGTTTCAGTTCGGGTGAACTCGGCCCGGGTGGGCTCAGCCCTGGGAGGGCTCAGTCCGGGTGGGTTCGGCCCTGGGCCGAACCCAGCCCGGGTGGGCTTGGCGCGGGCGGGTTCAGCTCGGGCGGGGTTCGCGCGGCGGGCTCAGTCCGGGTGGGTTCGGCCCTGGACGAGCTCAGCCTGGGCGGGCTTCGCCGGTCTCGGTGAGGTGGTCGCGCCAGGTGCGGGTGGCGCGCCAGCCGAGCAGGCGTTCCGCCTTGGTGGTGTTGATCGGGCTCGCCGCCGGGTGCGGCAGCGGGCGCAGCTCGGTCGGGGCGTCCGGGAAGGCGGCCCGCCAGGCGGCGTAGAGGTCGCGGTCGCCGACGTTGTCGGCCGCGGCGACATAGCAGACCTCGTGTCCGTCCACTTCGGACTCGACCGAGAGCGCGATCGCATCGGCCAGGTCCTCGACGTCCACATAGCACCAGCCGATCTGGCTGGGCAGCGAGCGGTCGGCCAGCATCGGGCCGAGGTTGACCGGGTACGTGTCGGCGTCCTGCACCCAGACCGGACGCAGGCTGATGCAGCGCAGGTCGGACCGGCGGACCGCGGCCGTGCAGATCTCCTCGCCGACCAGCTTGCTCAGCGCGTACGGGTCCTGCGGTCGCAGCGGCAGGTCCTCGTCCACCGGCAGGTACGCCGGCCAGGTGCGGCGCTCGGCGAAGATCACTCCGGCGATCGCCTCGCTGGACAGGTTCACCAGCCGCGGCACCCCCCACCGGACGCACGCCTCCACCACGTTGAAGGTCGCGTTGACGTTCGTGCTGAAGACGGTGTGCGGCGGGTGCTGCCCGGGCGCCGGGATCGCCGCGGCGTGCACGACCGCGTCGAACGGCCGGCGCCCTGGAGCGTTGCCGAGCACCGCGTACGCCTCGCCCGCGTCGGTCAGATCGGCCCGCACGTAGCCGGGCGTGCCGGGCGCCCGCCAGTTGTACGTAGGCTGCGCCAGGTCGGCGCCGGTGACCTGGTGGCCGGCCGCCGTCAGCCGGCGCGCCGCCGCCCGCCCCACCCTGCCCAGCGATCCGGTCACCAACACCTGCACGCCCGCACCTCCACACACCGCTTCGTCAGACGTCGCAACCTACCCCGGCCGGATGCCGCCGCCACCTTCCCGAGCGCGACCGACCCGTCCGGTGCGGGAGCACGCGGCCATCCGGCGGTGGGTCGCGGTGGGTGGAGGGCCGGCACCGGGCGACCGGACCGGCGACGGCGTCGCACAGGGCTGAGCCCCGGGCCAGGTGATCACCGGGGTGCGTGGGTGCGGGTAGGGGGTTCGGGCGGCGCGTCCGGGTCCTGGGCGTGGTGCGAGTGGGTCGGGCATGGCGTGGTGTGGCCGGCGGGTTCGGGTGTGGCGCGGGTGGGGGGTTCGTCTGGTGGGTGGTGGTGTCTGTTCGGTGGTGACGAGTTTGGTGGTGCGGGTGGTGGCGTAGGGCCGTCACCCGGCGGGGGAAGGCGTCACCGGCGGACCGAGGCCGTCACCGGGGGAGCGACTCCGTCACCGGCGGGCTCAACCCGTCACCGGAGCGGCGGCCGTCGCTCCGGCGGAGGGCCGGGGTCGGGCGCGCTGCGGGCCGGGGTCGGGCGCGCTGCGGGTGGGTCGGGCGTGTTGCGGGTGGGGGTTCGGGTGTGGTGCGGCCGGGTCGGGCGCGCTGCGGCCGGGGCGGGTGTGGCGCGGGTGGGGGGTTCGTCTGGTGGGTGATGGTGTCTGTTCGGCGGTGAGGAGTTTGGTGGTGCGGGTGATGGCTGTCGGCCGTCACCGCCCAGGCGAAGTCACCACCGGCGAAGGGACGCCGTCACCACACAACCCAACTCCTCATTGGAGCGACTCCGGCGGTCACGACTTCGCGGGTACCGGTGAGCACATCCCTCCGGCGCTGACGACTTCGCGGGTGCGGGTGGTGGCGTAGGGCCGTCACCCGGCGAGGAAAAGCGTCACCAGCGGACCGAAGCCGTCACCGGGGGCGCAACTCCGTCACTGGCCGGCTCAAGCCGTCACCGGCTGGCTCAAGCGTCACTGGCCGGCTCAAGCCGTCACTGGAGCGGCGGCCGTCGCCCTGGCGGTGACGGGTTGCTTCGGCGGTGGCGGTGGCGGTGGCGGTTGCGGCGGCGGTGCTCGGCGGCCGTCCGGCGTGCGGCCTGCAGCGGGGGGTGAAGCGGGGCGGGGGGCGCCGCGAGGGGGCCGGAGTTGGCGGTTGTTTGGGTGGTTGTTGACGAATCGTTATGTTAACGCTCACACTCGGCCGGTAACGCGGCTGGAACAGCACGAAGGGTCCGTACGCTCCTTTCGTCTCGGGGAGGCGGCATGCCTCGATCCGGATCTCGTCGCCTGCTCGCCGCGCTGAGCGCGGTCGCGCTGCTGCCGGCACTGGCGGCCATCGACCAGCCGCCAGCGGCCGCCGCTCCTGCGGCGGCAGAAGCGGCGGCAGCCGCGCCGGCGCTGGTCGGTCACTGGGCGATGGATGAGGGCGCCGGCACCACGGCGGCCGACAGTGCCGGCGCCCATCCGGCCGTCCTGCGCGGCGCGGCCAGCTGGGGCACCGGGGTCCAGGGCAAGTCGGCGCTGGTGACCGACGGGGCGTCCGGGTTCGCCGACGCCGGCCCGGGGGTGCTCGACACCGCGCAGAGCTTCTCCGTCAACGCCTGGGTGAAGCTGGACCGGATCGGTGGTTACCAGACCGTGGTCAGCGTCGACGGGAGCCAGGTGTCCGGGTTCTTCTTCGGGCTGCGCGACGACACCCGCCGGTTCGCGTTCGTGAAGTTGCCGGCTGACCAGGCGGCGGGCGCCCCGGCGTTCCCGTCCAGCACCTTCGACCCGGTCGCCGGGCAGTGGTATCAGCTCACCGGCGTGCACGACGCGGACGCCGGCACGCTCGCGCTCTACGTGAACGGCCGGCTGGAGGCGACCACTCCGGCGCCGGCGAAGTGGACCGCGGCCGGCAGCCTGGTGATCGGTCGGGGGAGGTTCGGCGGCAATCCGGTCGACTTCGTGGACGGCACGATCGACGACGTCCGCGCCTACACCGGGGTGTTGCCGGCGGCGGAGGTGGCCCGGCTGGCGAGCCTGGGTTCCTGGCGGTTCGACGAGGGCACCGGCACGACCGCGACCGACGACTCGACCGCGGCCCAGCCGGCCACGCTGACCGCGGGCGCGTCCTGGACCTCCGGCGTGGTCGGGCAGCACGCCGCCCTGTTCGACGGCAGCACCGGCGCCGCCGAGGTGCCGAACCCGGTCGTGGACACCAGCCAGAGCTTCTCGGTCGCGGCCTGGGTCCGTCCCGACGTGGCGGCCGGGTTCCGGACCGCGGTGAGCGTGGACGGCGATCAGGTCAGCGGGTTCTTCCTGCAGCGCCGGGACGACGGGCGGTTCGCGTTCACCCGGCTGGTGACCGATGCCCCGGGCGCCGGCACGTTCGCCGCCTCCGCGGCGGTGGCCGAGGTCGGCCAGTGGGTGCACCTGGTCGGCGTCTACGACCGGGTCGCCGGCACGCTGACCCTGTACGTGAACGGCACCAGGCAGCAGTCGGTCGCGTTCAGTACGCCCTGGCGGGCCGGCGGGCACCTGGCGGTGGGCCGGGGGAAGTACGCCGGCGCGGTCACCGATTTCTTCGCCGGTGCGGTGGACGACGTCCGCACGTTCCCGTTCCCGCTGGACGCGGCCCGCGCGGCGAGCCTGGCCAGTTCCGGGTCCTGGCACTTCGACGAGGGCGCCGGGGCCACCGCCGCGGACGCGTCGCCGAACGAGGCGGCCGCCACCCTGCGCGGCGCCGGGTGGGCGCCGGGCGCCGCCGGCACCGCCCTCGCGCTCGACGGCACCGCCGACGCGCAGGTCGCCGACGTGCCCGGGCTGAACCTCGGCACCAGCTCGGCCACCCTGGCGGCCTGGTTCAGGACGGCCGGCGGCGGCGAGCAGCCGGTGCTGGCCAAGGGCGCCGCCGGCCCGGCCGACGCCGGCTACCGGCTGGGGGTCAACGGCGGCGCGGTCACCGTCCGGATCGGCGGCGGCCCGGGCCGGATCGAGGCGGCGACCACCGGCACCGGCTACGCGGATGGCGCCTTCCACCACGCCGCCGCCGTGCTCGACCGCCGGACCCAGCGGTTCACGCTGTACGTCGACGGCGAGCTGGCCACCATCGCGCCGGTCGCCGGCGCCTGCGGCACGCCGGCCGGCCCGACCGCCCTCGCCGTCGCCGACTGCAAGACCGCCTCGGCGGACGCCAGCACCCCGCTCACCATCGGCTCGGCCGCCGCTCCGGCAACCCCGCCGGCAACCGGCTCAGCCGCCCCGGCCCGGTCCGCCGCCAGCGCGGCCGCCGCCAACTCGAAGACGACCGGCGGGACCGCCACCGGCTCGACTACCGGTTCGGCCCGGGCCGGTTCGGCCCGGGCTGGCTCGGCCGCCACCGGCTCGGCCCAGACCGGCTCGGCCCGGGCTGGCTTGGCCACCACCGGTTCGGCCCAGGCTGGCTCGGCCCAGGCCGGCTCGGCCCAGGCCGGTTCGGCCCAGGCTGGCTCGGCCCAGGCCGGCTCGGCCCAGGCCGGTTCGGCCCGGGCTGGCTCGGCCACCACCGGCTCGGCCCAGACCGGTTCGGCCCGGGCTGGCTCGGCCATCACCGGTCCGGCGGTCGGCCGCCGGACGGCGGGCCGGCCCGGTGCCGGTTCGGCAGCCGGCACCCGGTCCGCTGGCCGGCCCGGTGCCGGTTCGGCGGTCGCCGGCACGACCTACTTCACCGGTGCGGTGGACGAGGTGCAGGTGACGCGGTTCGCCCTGGGGCCGGACCGGGTCGCCGCGCTGGCCGGCGCGAACACGCTGGCCGTCGACGCCACCGACATCCGGGCGACCACCCGGAGCACCACGTACGGCGCGTTCCTGGAGGACATCAGCCACTCCGGGGACGGCGGCCTGTACGCGGAACTGGTCCGCAACCGGACGTTCAAGGAGCCCTTCCAGGGCGGCGGCGCCGGCGGGCCGGTCCCGTACTGGGCGCTGAGCACGGCCGGCGGTGGCGCCGGAAGCTTCGCCATCGACCCGGCGAAGCCGCTGAACGCCGCCATCGACCGCTCGCTCAAGGTTCATCTGGACGGTATCCCGGCCGGCGGCCGGGTCGCGGTGGCCAACTCCGGCTACTACGGCGTGGCGGTGGCCGCGGCCACCACGTACAAGGGCTCGCTGTGGGCCAGCGGCGCCGGCTTCACCGGGCGGGCCCGGGTCAGCCTGGAGAAGCCGGACGGCACGGTGCTCGCCAGTACCGTGCTCGGGCCGCTGGCCGGGCCGTGGGCGCGGTACCCGTACACGCTGCGGACGCCGGCCGGCATCGCGGCGACGACCGACAACCGGATCGTGGTGGCGCTGGAGCCGACCTGCGCGGCGGCCCGCTGCGCGGTCGGCGGGTCCGACGTCTGGCTGAGCACGGTCTCGCTGTTCCCGCCGACGTACCGGAACCGGCCGAACGGGCTGCGCGCGGACCTGGCGACGATGATCGCCGACATGCGTCCGGGCTTCTTCCGGGTGCCTGGCGGCAACTACCTGGAAGGCAGCACGCTGGCCACCAGGTTCGACTGGAAGGCCACGCTCGGCCCGATCGAGACCCGGGCCGGGCACCAGAACACGGCCTGGGGCTACTGGTCCACCGACGGGCTGGGGTTGCTGGAGTACCTGCGGATGGCCGAGGACGTCGGCGCGCAGCCGATCCTCGCGCTGTACGCCGGCTACGCGCTGAACGGCACGCACGTCCCGCAGGACCAGTTCGGCCCGGTCGTGCAGGACGCGCTGGACGAGATCCAGTACGCGATCGGCGACACCGGCACGCCGTGGGGCGCCCGCCGCGCCGCGGACGGCCACCCGGCCCCGTTCACCCTGAACTACGTCGAGGTCGGCAACGAGGACTGGTTCGACCAGTCCGGCAGCTACGAGTGGCGCTTCACCGAGATGTACGACGCGATCAAGGCGGCCTACCCGCAGCTCAAGATCATCGCGACCACCGGTGGCTACCAGGGCGGCGCCGCCTCGACCACGCCCACCGGCCGCACCCCGGACCTGGTGGACGACCACTACTACAACCCGCCGTCCTGGTTCGCCGGCAACTCGCACCGGTACGACACCGTCGACCGCGGCGGCCCG
Source organism: uncultured Actinomycetota bacterium (assembly GCA_963714145.1). Taxonomy (GTDB): domain Bacteria; phylum Actinomycetota; class Actinomycetes; order Mycobacteriales; family CADCTP01; genus JBBWZH01. Next base: position 10,059,513 of record OY970235.1, read on the forward strand.
CAGGTGCTGGTCGGCGAGTACGGGGCGCTGGACGGCAGCCCGACCGGCACGCTGCGCGCCGCGGTCGGCGAGGCGGCGTTCCTGACCGGGCTGGAGCGCAACAGCGACATCGTGATCGGCAGCACGTACGCGCCGATCATCGTCAACGAGAACGCCGGGAACTGGCCGACCAACCTGATCGGCATCGACGCCGACTCGGCGTACGGCTCGCCGTCGTACTGGGTGCAGCGGACGTTCAGCACGAACCTGGGCCGGCAGGTGGTCGGCACCCGGCTCGGCGGCGCCGGCGGGCTGGCCCAGGCGGTGACCAAGACGACCCAGGGCGGCCGGACCACGTTCTACGTCAAGATCGTGAACTCCGGCCAGCAGTTGCAGTCGGCCCGGATCTCGATCTCCGGGGTGACCCAGATCGACGGCACCGCCACCCGGACCGAGCTGACCGGCGACCCGTCCGCCCGCAACACGCTGGCCGATCCGACCGCGGTGACGCCGTCCACCCGGGAGCTGACCGGCGTCACGGCCAGCACCCGGTTCACCTTCCCGCCGAACTCGATCACCGTGCTGCGCATCACCGGCCGGTGACCGCCGGTCCGGCACCCCCGGGTCGGCGGGGGTGCCGGACCATCTCCAGCCGGGCCGCGGGGGCCCGCCGGGGCGCGGTTGGCGGCGCGAATACGGCGGAATACCGGGCGGAAGCCGGGTCTCGGGGCGGCAACAGTCGCAAAGGTGCGCAGTTTTCCGGGCGCCCATATTGCTCTGTGTCGTCAACTGAATCTGTACTGTAGTCAAGCATCAATTAACTAGCTGTTGTCACTTGATTCCAGTGCGTAGGACCTCGGACCGTCTTCACTCGGATGGGTGGCGGCCGGTCAAGTTGCATGTCACTTCGGACAATCCAAAGAAGCCGTGGGTTACTTCGCAGTACCGGTTCCGGGTGCACCGGTCAACCGCCGGGCCGGTTAGTCGACGACCCGGCGACGTGTCCGGTTTCCGGGATACCTGGCAGCGGGGAATGTCCTTTATCTGGCCCATCGGGTGGCTCATCGGGGCCTCACCGCGGGGTGAGGCAGGCGATGGCGGTCAGCGCGAGGGCCAGCCCGGCGGCCCGCTTCGGCTGCAGCCGCTCATGCATGACGACCCGGGCCAGCAGCGTGGTGACCGCCGGGGAGAGGGCGATCAGCGTGCCGGCAGCCGGCAGGTTCGCGGTCCGGACGGCGGCCAGCGCCGCCATCGTGGCCACCGTGGAGGCCAACCCGTCGCCAACCGACATGGCCACCGCGGGCCGGTCGGTGGGCCACTGCCGCAGCGTGACCGTGGTCAGCACGGCCAGCCCGACGATCGTGGACTGGGACGCCACCAGCGGCCAGAGCCCGGTCGTGCTGGGCGTGTGGGACATCACCGTGTGGTAGGCGCCGAACAGCAGGCCGGCCGCGGCGGCCAGGATCGCGGCCTGGGTGTCGGTGCTGGTCTGGTCCGGCCAGGCCAGCACGGCCAGCGCCAGCCCACCGGCGACCAGCCCGGCGATGGACAGCGGGCCCGGCCGGATGCCGGCCAGCACGCCGGCCGCGGTCGGTACGGCGGCCGAGGTGGTGCCGAGCAGCACCGCGCAGATGCCCACCGGCCGGCCCAACGAGTACGCCAGGTAGGCCGCGGCGGCCCCGGCGAAGCCGAGCAGGCCGGCGCCCATGCCCAGCCCCAGCGCCCCGGGTGTGCCCGGGATCAGCAGGGCCGCGGCGATCACCACCGGCAGCGCGGTGGTCTGCGAGATCAGCAGCGTGATGGTGGCGTGCTGGCGGCGGGATGCGATGCCACCGAGGAAATTCGCGGTGCCGTAGCCGGTGGCTGCGGCGAGGCCGGCGATCGCGGCGATCATGGCTGGTACCTCCGTCCATGGCGGGGGATCAGGCGGTGCGGGCGGGTGCCGGCGCGATCGTGAGCAGGTGCCCGGCGTGCGCCTTGGCGGTGAGGTAGGCCTGGTTGTGCGCGGTCGGCCGGGTCTCCAGCGGCACCCGGGCCAGCACGGTGATCTGGTGGTCGGCCAGGTCGTCCCGCTTGGCGGTGTTGTTGGTCAGCAGCCGGACCCGGTGCACGCCGAGGTGGGCCAGGATGTGCGCCGCCGGGTGGTAGTCGCGGGCGTCCAGCGGCAGGCCGAGCAGCCGGTTCGCCTCGTACGTGTCGGCGCCCTCGTCCTGCAGGCCGTACGCGGCGATCTTGTTGGCCAGCCCGATGCCGCGGCCCTCGTGGCCACCGAGGTAGACCAGCACGCCGCGGCCGTCGGCGGCGATGGTGGCCAGCGCCAGCTCCAGCTGGGCCCGGCAGTCGCAGCGCAGCGAGCCGAGCGCGTCCCCGGTGCGGCATTCCGAGTGCACCCGCACCAGCGCGCCGTCGCCGGGCTCGCCCAGCACCAGCGCCAGATGCTCGTCTCCGGTGATCGCGTGCCGGTACGCGTGCACGGTGAACCGCCCGTGTGCGGTGGGCAGCTCGGACTGGGCGACGTGCACCACCAGTTGCTCGGTCCGTCGCCGGTGCGCGGCCAGCTCGGCGATCGTCAGCACCGGGTAGTCGGGCAGGTCGTGCCGGGCCCGGAACGCCTCCCACTCGTGCAGCCGGACCATCCGGCCGTCGTCGTGGGTGATCTCCACGATCGCCGCCACCGGCGGCAGCCCGGCCAGCCGGCACAGGTCGACGCCGGCCTCGGTGTGCCCGCCACGCTCGAGCACGCCGCCGGCGCGGGCGATCAGCGGGGCGATGTGGCCGGGCCGGGTCAGCCCGCTGGCCGGGGTGTTCTCGTCGGCCAGGGTGCGCAGCGTGCAGGCCCGGTCGGCGGCCGAGATGCCGGTGTGCCCACGGCCGTCGGCCGGCCAGACCGCGTCGCAGAGCACGGTGTACGCGGTGCCCTTGGCGTCCTCGTTCTCGGCCACCTGCGGCGGCAGCCGGAGCCGGCGGGCCCAGCCGCCCGGCATCGCCGCGCAGATCAGCCCGGAGCCGTGCCGCACCATCAGGGCCACCGTGGCCGGGCTGATCGCGCCGGCGGCGGCGATGAAGTCGATCTCGTTCTCCCGGCCCGGGTCGTCGGCGACCACCACCAGGCCGCCGGCGGCCAGTTCCACCAGCGCCCGGGTGATCCGGTCGCCGCCGGCACCGCGGCGCTGGGTGGCCTGATGGCCCCGGTCGTTGTCGTCGGCGAGTTGCATGGCGAACGCACCTCCTGGCAGCGGGACACGAACGGCCACCGCAGGGGGTGGCCGTGGTGGGTGGTTCGGGGAGGCGGGTGAGTAGAGCTCCCCGGTGTTTTCCAGGCAGCTACGTTGGTTAATTCAACGGGCGAGCTGCCGGTTCCGGGAACTTGGCTGACCACTTCCGCAGGTCGCCAACCCAGACCGACTGGAGCGTCTCTGAGTGTAGAAGTCTGCTATGTGGTTGACAAGCATCTGAGCGTCCGATTACGCACCGCATGGTTAAGCCGATCATCGGTCCTCCGGGTCGATCCACTGGTAACAATCCGCGAAACCGGAGCGAGTGTAGTGGGCTGGCAGGTGTGCGAATCGCGCCCACACTCGGTGCCCGAGACCGAGCCTGATCCTGCCCAAGAGGGCAACTACCTGCTGGAACGTCCGATCAGACGACTACTGTCCGGAGTCATGCTGCTTTACCAGCGCCTGCGCCGCAATCATTCCGAACGCTGTTTCCGGGGCCGTCCGTGACGCCGTTCCAGAACATCTGAATGAGCCGTCCGCCGGGATATCGAGGGCAATTGACGAGAGCCTCCGGCGGCCCGGAGAGCGGCCGAGGAAAGGACTTTACGACTGGTGTGGGTTTGACTCCGTCCGGTCGTTTCCGCACGGCCGAACAATGCGTCCGACGGGAATTCCGTACCGGTCGCGACCGGCAATTGCCCGGATGGTTCGGGCGGCCCGGCCCGGGGCATCCGGCCGGCCGGTCCGCGGCGCCGGACCGCCCTGGCCGCCGGCCCGCGGCGCCGCGACGCTATTCCGCCGCATTCCAGCGGGAAATCCCCCGGCCGCCGGCGCGGCCGCCCCGGCTCAGCCCAGCGGCGGGACCATCGCCTCGATCAGGTGCGGGCCGGGCTCGGCCAGCGCCCGGCGCAGCGCCTCGGCCAGCTCCTCGGCGGTGGCCGCCCGGCTGCCCGGCACGCCCATCCCGGCGGCCAGCGCGACGAAGTCGAGGTCCGGGTTGCCGAGGTCGAGCTGGCTGGCGGCCTTGGGGCCCGGCCGACCGACGCCGACCCGCCACATCTCCAGCTGCAGGATCGCGTACGCCTTGTTGTTCAGCACGATCGTGGTGATGTCCAGCTGCTCCCGGGCCATCGTCCAGAGCGCGGAGATCGTGTACATGGCGCTGCCGTCGGCCTCCAGGCAGAGCACCGGACGGTCCGGGCAGGCCACCGCGGCGCCGACCGCGACCGGCAGGCCCTGCCCGATCGCGCCGCCGGTGAGCGTGAGCCAGTCGTGCCGGGGCGCGCCGGCGGTGGCCGCCGGGAGCCCGCGCCCGGCGGTGTTCGCCTCGTCCACCACGATCGCCCGCTCCGGCAGCAGCGCGCCGACCACAGCCGCGAACGAGGCGCTGGTCAGCGGGCCGGTGGGCAGCTCGGGCCGGTGCGCCGGCTGCCGCGGCGGGTCGGCGGCCGCGCCCAGCTCGTCGGCCAGCGCGCGCAGTGCGCCGACCACGTCCGCGTCGCCCGCGCCGAGCCGGTGCACGCCACAGCCGACCGGGAGCAGGTCGCCCTGCCGGCCCGGGTAGGCGAAGAACGAGACCGGGGCGCGGGCCCCGGCCAGCACCACCTGCTGGGCGCCGGCCAGTTCGTCCGCGGCGGTCTCGGCCAGGTAGGGCAGCCGGTCCAGGGGCGGCAGCCCGGCGCCGCGCTCCAGCCGGGCCGGGAACGTCTCGCACAGCACCCGGGCGCCGGTGGCCTCGGCGATCCGGGCCGCGGCGACCAGCCCCGGCTCCCGGGTGGCCGCGCCGCCGAGCAGCAGCACGCTGGGTTTGCCGGTAGTGAGCGCCTCCCGGGCGGCGGCCACGGCCGACGCCGTGACCGCCGGCCGGGGCAGCGGCAGCACCGCCACCCCCGGTTCGGCGCCCTCGGACCAGGCCACGTCCGCGGGCAGCACCAGCGTGGCGAGCCGGCCCGGCGCCGCCTGCGCCGCGGCGACCGCGACGGCCGCGTCGTGGCCGACGGTGGCCGGGTCGGTGCTGTGCCGCAGCCAGCCGTGGGTCCAGCCGACCAGCGCGTCGATGTCGGACTCGAGCGGCGCGTCGTAGTTCTTGTGCTCGGCGGCGTGGTCGCCGACGATCGCCACGATCGGGGTGGCCGCGCGCCGGGCGTTGTGCAGGTTGGCCAGGCCGTTCGCCAGCCCCGGGCCGAGGTGCAGCAGCACCGCGGCCGGCCGCCCGGCCATCCGGCCGTAGCCGTCGGCCGCGCCGGTGGCCACCCCCTCGAACAGGGCGAGCACCGCGCGCAGCCCCGGCACGGTGTCCAGCGCGGCCACCACCTGCATCTCGGACGTGCCCGGGTTGCCGAAGCAGACCTCCACCCCGGCATCGACCAGGGTGCCGACCAGCGCCTGCGCCCCGTTCACCGCGATCCGCCCGGGCCGTCCGGCCGGATCTCCGCCGCCGCCGCGGCGCCGGGCTGCCCGTTCGACCCGTCCGGGCTGGCTGGGCCGTCCGGGCCGGCTGGGCCGGCTGGGGCGGCCGGGTTGGCTGGGGTGACTGGGCCGGCTGGGTGGGCCGGGCCGGTTGGGGTGGTCGGGCCGGTTGGGGTGGTCGGGCCGGTTGGGGTGGTCGGGCCGGTTGGGGTCGTCGGGCCGGTTGGGGTGGCCGGCCGGACGGCCGCCGGCCGTCCCGGCGAGCGCGCGGGGTGGACGGCCGCGCCGAGGCGGCCGGCGGCCTCGGCCGCGACGAGCACCGCCACCACGTCCCGGCCGAAGCGGGCGTCGCAGGGGTGGTGCACGGTGCCGGTGGCGACCGCTCTGACGAACTCGTCCAGGATCCGGGTGGCCACCTCGGCCGGGCTCAGCTGCCCGGCCGGGACGGTCGCGAAGCCGGCGGGGCCGGAGAAGACGATCTCGTCCCCGGTGGCCGCCGGCGGCGCGTCCAGGGTTAGCGAGAGCATCGACCCGGCGCCGGAGACGTGCCGCAGCAGCACGTTCGTGGTCGAGTGCGCCGCCGGCATGGCCAGCACCTCGGCGACCGGGCCGAGCACCGGCAGCAGCACCGAGAGCGCGTGCGGGCCGATGTCCCAGACCCCGCCGTGCAGCCGCCGCCAGGGCGAGCCGCCGTACGGGTTGCCCGGCTGGAAGATAGAGGCGTACAGGCTGACCCGGGCCCCGTCCCAGCTGCCGGCCGCCATCCTGGCCAGGAAGCCGGCGACCTCCGGCTGGTACCGCCGGGTGAAGAAGACCCGGGCGACCAGCCGGTTGGCGTCCACCGTGGCGGCGATCCGGTCGGCCGCGGCGACGGTGAACGCCAGCGGCTTGTCCAGCAGCAGGTGTTTGCCGGCGGCCGCGGCGTGCAGCGCCAGCGGGGCCTGTACGTCGGGGGGCAGCGCGACCGCGACCGCGTCGACCTCGGCCAGCAGCGCGTCCACCGACCCGTACGGGCGGACCGCGAACCGGTCGGCAAGTTTCGCGGCCTTCGTCAGGTCGCGCCCCCAGACGCCGACGAACTCGACGCCAGGGTGGCCGGCGAGGGCGGCCCCGTGCGCCTCGGCGGCCCAGTGGCCGGTGCCCAGCAGGCCGAACCGCAGGGCCATCGAACGCCTCCCGTCCCATGCCGTCGGCGCGGTGCCGCCCGGCCACCCCCAGTGTCCCCGGCCGGTCGATGGGGCCGGCCGACTGATTCTGCCAACTGATACCCGATGCGCACTAGGCGGGTTGAATCGGACGGAACAGGCTGGTTCAATCTTGCCGAGACCTCTCTGGGACGTACGCGGCGGACACAGCAGGGTGGTTGTCCCCCACACGTCCGCGGCGGCACACCGCGAGAGGAGCCGCGCATGCTCAGGCGGCCGATGTTCCAGGCACTGTTCAGCACACTCTTACTGACCTTGGCGCTCCTCGTCATCGCGCCCGCCGGGCCGGCCAACGCGGCGGCCACCCGGATCATGCCGCTCGGCGACTCGATCACCGGCTCGCCCGGCTGCTGGCGGGCGCTGCTCTGGCAGCACCTGCAGACCACCGGCTTCACCAACATCGACATGGTCGGCACCCAGGCGCCGCAGGGCTGCGGGGTGCCCTACGACGGGGACGGCGAGGGCCACGGCGGGGCGCTGGTCACCGCGGTCGCCGACCAGAACCAGCTGCCCGGCTGGCTGGCCGCCACCCATCCGGACATCGTCCTGATGCACTTCGGCACCAACGACGTCTGGAGCGCGCTGACGCCGACCCAGGTGCTGGCCGCGTACAGCAAGCTGGTCGACCAGATGCGGGCCAGCAACCCGGCGATGAAGATCATCGTCGCGCAGATCATCCCGCTCGCCCCGTCCGGCTGCGCCGACTGCCCGCAGCGGGCGGTCGCGCTGAACGCGGCGATCCCCGGCTGGGCCGCCGGCAAGACCACCGCCCAGTCGCCGATCACCGTCGTCGACCAGTGGACCGGCTTCAACTCCGCCGCCGACACCGGCGACGGCGTGCACCCCAACGACAGCGGCATCCAGAAGATGGCCGACCGGTGGTACCCGGCGCTGACCGCGGCGCTGTCCGGGACCACCCCGCCGACCCCGCCGACGAGCAGCCCGCCGTCGCAGCCGGTGCCGACCACACCGCCCACCACCCCGCCGGCCGGTGGGCGCTGCACGGCCAGCTACCGGGTGGTCAACTCCTGGCAGGGCGGGTTCCAGGCCGACGTCACGGTCACCAACACCGCGGCGGCCCCGAGCACGGCCTGGCGGGCCGCGTTCGCCTTCGCCAACGGCCAGCTGATCAGCCAGCTCTGGGGCGGCACGCCGACCCAGACCGGCGCCGCCGTAGCGGTACAGAACATGTCCTGGAACGGCGCGGTCGGCCCGGCCGCTTCGACCACGTTCGGCTTCATCGCCAGCCAGAACGGGACCAACGCGGTCCCGGCCGTCACCTGCACGATGACCTGACCCGCCGCGGCACCGCCGTCGACCCGCCCCGGGGCCGGCGGCGGTGCCGCGTCCGGACCGTGTCCCGCGGTGGCGTGTGCCGAGCCGCCGTCCCGTCGGCGGCGCTGTCCGTCCCGCCGTCCTGCGCGGGTGACGCCTCCCGTCCGGCGGTGACGCTTCCCGTCCGGCGGTGGGGTCTTGCGTTCGGCGGTGGCCTCGCGTTCGGCGGTGGGCCGTGCGTTCGGCGGTGGGGCCTTCCGTTCGGCGGTGACGCCTTCCGTTCGGCGGTGGGGCCTTGGGTTCGGCGGTGGGGCCTCGCGTCCGGCGGTGGGGTCTTGCGTTCGCCGGTGATGACTTTGCGGCCCGGGTGACGGCGGACGGGCGTCACCCGCCACCCGAACCTGTCACCCGCCACCCGAACCCGTCACCGTCACCGTCACCCGGACCGTCACCTGCCACCGAACCCGTCACCGGTGGGGGAGGCCGGCATACCCGGGCCCGACAGGCGGGGTGGGGCGGCGGGGCGCAGAATCCTCGGCATGGGTGAGCAGCGCTGGGCCGAGGTGGACGGGTACCTGACCGAGCTGTTCGGCGGTGCCGACCCGGCGCTGGCCGCGGCACAGGAGGCCGGCCGGGCCGCCGGCATGCCGGACATTTCGGTGTCGGCCGAGCAGGGCCGGCTGCTGCGGGTGCTGGCCCGGGCGGTGCACGCCCGCGCCATCCTCGAGGTCGGCACGCTGGCCGGGTTCAGCACGATCTGGCTGGCCCGGTCGCTGCCGCCCGGTGGCCGGCTGATCAGCCTGGAGGCGGTGCCGCTGCACGCCGAGGTGGCCCGGTCCAACCTCGCCCGGGCCGGCCTCGCGGACGTCGCCGAGGTGCGGCTCGGTCCGGCCGCCGAGTCGATGGCCGAGCTGGACGCCACCGGCGCCGGCCCGTTCGACCTGGTCTTCATCGACGCGGACAAGCCCGGGTACCCGGAGTACCTGTCCTGGGCGCTGAAGCTGACCCGGCCGGGCAGCCTGATCGTGGCCGACAACGTGGTCCGCGGCGGCGCGCTGGCCGACCTGGACAACACCGAGCCGAACGTGGCCGGCGTCCGGCAGTACCTGGAGCTGGTCGCCGCCGAGCCGCGGCTGACCGCGACCGCGCTGCAGACCGTCGGGGCCAAGGGCTGGGACGGCCTGTCGATCGCGGTGGTCGAGGCGGGCTGAGGCGGGTGCGGGTCAGCCACGCCGACTTCGAGCTGGACGACGCGCCCGACCGGATCGACCCGGATGCGCTCTGGGCGTTCTTGTCCACCGAGGCGTACTGGGGCCGCTGGCGATCGCGGGCCGACGTGGAGCGGCAGCTCGCCGCGGCCTGGCGGGTGGTCGGCGCGTACCGGGCGCGGACCGGGGAGATGGTCGGCTTCGCCCGGGCGATCTCGGACGGCGTCTCGTTCGGCTACCTGGCCGACGTGTACGTCGCCGGCCCGGCCCGCGGCTGTGGGCTGGGCAAGCGACTGGTCGAGACGATGATCGACGCCGGGCCCGGCGCCGGCTTCCGCTGGGCCCTGCACACCGCCGACGCGCACGGCCTCTACCGCCAGTTCGGCTTCGCCGAGCCGGACCACACGTTCCTGGAACGCCCAGCCGTCCCGCGCCCCGGCCCCGCCCCGCGCTGAACCCCGCCCGGTCCGGCCTGCCTGGTCCTGCCCGTCCGGCCCGGCTCGGTCCGTTCCGTTCCAGGCCGCCCGTTCCCGCCGTGCCGATGATGGCGTCCGTTCGGCGGTGACGGCACCGGGCCCCGGCCGGTGATGGCATCGCCCTGCCGGTGACGGTTTCGGCTGTCGGGTGACGACATGCTCGCGCGGGTGATGGCGCTCAGCCACCACCCGCGCCGCCAGGTCATCACCGGCCGCACCAACCCGTCACCCGGGCCCCCCAGCCGGTGACGGCACCGCCCTGCCAGTGACGGTTTCGGCTGCCGGGTGACGACATGGTCCCGCGGGTGATGGCGCTCAGCCACCACCCGCGCCGCCAAGTCATCACCGGCCGCACCAACCCGTCACCGGGCCCCCCAGCCGATCACGGCACCGCCCCGCCAGTGACGACAGCACGGGTGACGGCTGAGCGTCATCACCAGGCGCACAGATCATCACTGGGCGGACCATGCCGTCACCGGGCGCATTGTGCCGTCACCGAGCGGCTGCCGCGGGCGAGCAGCGGTCGTGACCCTGCATCGAGGCGGGAGTACTGGTCGGTGGTCGGGGTGAGGGTGGCGGCCCGCCCGTTCCCGCTGTGCCGGTGATGGCGTCCGTTCGGCGGTGATGACTTCGCAGCACGGGTGATGGCTGAGCGCCATCACCAGGCGCACAAAATCATCACCGGGCGCACTATGCCGTCACCGGGCGTACAAACTCATCACTAGACGCACAAACTTGTCGCCGGGCGGACTTATGCCGTCACCGGGTGGCGGCTGCGGGCGAGGAGCGGTCGTGAGCTGCGTCGAGGCGGGCGTACTGGTCGGGGGTCAGGGTGAGGGTGGCGGCGGCGGTGTTCTCGGCGAGGTGGGTCAGCGAGCTGGTGCCGGGGATCGGGATGATCACGGGGGAGCGGTGCAGCAGCCAGGCCAGGGCGACCTGGGTGGGGGTGGCGTCGAGCTCCGCGGCGACCTCGGCCAGCGGGCCGGTGCGGGCGGCGTGGGTGCCGTTCGCGATCGGCAGCCAGGGGATGAACGCGATGCCTTCGGCGGTGCAGTGGTCGAGGACGTCCTCGTGCCGGCGGTCGGTCAGGTTGTAGAGGTTCTGCACGCTCACGATCGGCACGATCTCCCGGGCCCGTTCCAGCTCGCCGACGGTGACCTCGGACAGGCCGATGTGCCGCACCACGCCGTCCTCGCGCAGTTGGCGCAGCGCGCCGAGCTGCTCGGCGAACGGGACCAGCGGGTCGATCCGGTGCAGCTGCAGCAGGTCGAGGCGGTCGACCCGGAGCCGGCGCCGGCAGAGCTCGGCCTGCTGGCGCAGGTACTCGGGGCGGCCGAGCGGGGTCCACTCGTCGATGCTGGCCCGGGTCCGGCCCACCTTGGTGCCGATCACCAGCCCGGCCGGGTACGGGTGCAGCGCCGCGGCCAGTAGTTCCTCGTTCGCGCCCAGGTCGTACGAGTCGGCGGTGTCGATGAAGGTGCCGCCGAGGTCCACGAAGGCGCGGGCGATCGCGATCGAGGCGGCCGGATCGGTCGGCCCGTCCCAGTCGGTGAGCCGCATCGCGCCGAAGCCGAGCCGACCGACGCTCAGGTCGCCGAGACCGCAGGTGAGTGCAGGAGTCATGCCGGCAACCCTGCCGGCGCCGGCTGCCGGTGGCCAGGATTTAGCTACGGCTAAATTTGACGGTATGGCGGTCCGGATCCAGCTGGCCGGGTCGGCGCTGGCCCGGGTCCGGTTCGCGGTCTCGCCGGTGTTCGAGACCGTGTTGGCGCTGGACGTGCTGCGCCGGCCGGGCGCGCACGCCGTCCACCTGCCCTGGGTGGCGCAGGCCGGCCCGCTGCTCGAGCAGGTGCCGGAGCTGCCGCTGCTGCGGGCGCTGCTGCGGTACCCGGGCAAGCCGGCGTTCCTGCTGCCGGTGCCGGCCGCCCGGATGCCCGACCTGGCCGCCGAGCTGCGCCGGATCCGGGCCACCCCGGTCGGCCAGCTGCGCCGCGACCTGGCCTGGCTGACCGACCGGCCGCCGGCACCGCTGCGCGAGTTGCTCGCCGACCCCCGCCGCGGGCTGGCCCGGGTGGTGTCCGGGCTGCGCGCCGCGCACGACCTGCTGATCGCCCCGCACTGGCCGCGGATCGCCCGGCTACTGGACGCCGATATCGCGTACCGGGCCGGCGTGCTCACCGACGGCGGGGTGGCGGCGGTGTTCGCCGACCTGCACCGGCACGTCAGCTGGACCGGCGGCGAGCTGCTGCTCTACCCGCAGCAGCGGCCGGCCGAGGTGATCACGGTGAAGCTGACCGGGCACGGGCTGGTGCTCTCGCCGAGCGTGTTCGGCTGGCCGCGGACCTGGGCGCTGGTCCGGGTGACCGGGCCGGGCATCGTCCGCTACCCGGCCCGCGGCCTCGGCGCGCTCTGGGAGACCCGCCCGCCGGCACCGGACGCGCTGGCCGCACTGCTGGGGTCGACCCGGGCGGCACTGCTCGGGCTGCTCGCCGAACCGGCCACCACCTCCGGGCTGGCCGCCCGGCTGGGTGTCACGGCCGGGGCGGTGTCCCAGCACGTCGGCGTGCTGCGGGCGGCCGGGCTGGTGGCCACCCGCCGGGACGGCGGGACCGTGCTGCACCTGCGTACCGGCCGGGCTGACACGTTGTTGACACAACCAGCCGACAGAGTCACCGAGACTGGCTCAGCGTGAAGATCAAAAGCTAATAGACCTCCCCTTGACGGCGTATTGACCAATATCGCCGGGGTCCGTCACGCTTCGGGATCATCCCGACATCCGGTCGAGGTGATCGCCGTGCTCCGGCACGGTCAGGCCCGCCGGACGGGAGCCAGGCGATCCCTCTGCCTCCCGCACCAGTGGGCCCACGGCAGCACGGCCACCCGCCGTGCCCGACACCCGCAGAGGTGCAGGATGACCACAGGCATCCCAGGGTCCACCCGACGGCGCGGGGCCGCGGTCGCGGCTATCGGCCTCGCCGCCGCCGTCGCCGGCGCGTTAGCCGTCTCGACGCCGGCCAGCGCGGCCCCGGCCACCGGCCAGGTCCGGATCGCAGCCGGCGCCGCGGCGGTCCCGAACAGCTACATCGTCGGGCTGAAGGACGGCGCCGCCAGCCGGTCCGCCGTCGGTGCTGCTGCCGGCAGCCTCGCCGGCAGGTACGGCGGCTCGGTCAAGTACACCTACGCCAGCGCGATGCACGGGTTCGCCGCCAGCATGACGGCCGGCGCCGCCGCGAAGCTGGCCGCCGACCCGTCCGTCGCCTGGGTCGAGCAGGACTCCGTGGTCAAGCTGATCACCACCCAGACCAACGCGACCTGGGGCCTGGACCGGATCGACCAGCGGGCGCTGCCGCTGAACAGCACGTACAACTACGACACCACAGCGACCAACGTGCACGCCTACATCATCGACACCGGCATCCGCACCACCCACGTGGACTTCGGCGGTCGGGCCTCGGTCGGCACCGACACCATCGGTGACGGCCAGAACGGCCAGGACTGCAACGGGCACGGCACGCACGTCTCCGGCACCGTCGGCGGCGCGACCTTCGGCGTGGCCAAGGGCGTCTCGCTGGTCGCGGTGCGGGTGCTCGACTGCGCCGGCAGCGGGACCAACGCCGGTGTGATCGCCGGCGTCGACTGGGTCACCGCCAACCGGATCCGGCCCGCGGTCGCCAACATGAGCCTGGGCGGCGGTGCGTCCGCCGCGCTGGACCAGGCCGTGCAGCGGTCGATCGTGGCCGGCGTGACCTACGCGATCGCGGCCGGCAACAGCAACGTGAACGCCTGCACCACCTCGCCGGCCCGCACCCCGGAGGCGATCACGGTCGGCGCCACCGACATCAACGACAACCGCGCCTCGTTCTCCAACTTCGGCACCTGCCTGGACATCTTCGCCCCCGGCGTGAACATCACCTCCGACTGGGGCAGCAGCAACACGGCCACCAACACGATCAGCGGCACCTCGATGGCCACCCCGCACACCGCCGGCGCGGCGGCGCTGTACCTGGCCGCCAACCCGACGGCCGCGCCGCTGGCGGTGCGCAACGCCCTGGTCGCCAACGCCACCGCCGGCGTGGTGCGCAACCCCGGCACCGGCTCGCCCAACCTGCTGCTGTTCACCAACGCGGGCGGCCCGCCGCCCCCGCCGCCCGGCTCGTTCTTCGAGAACACCGCCAACGTGAACATCCCGGACGCCGGGGCCGCGGTGGAGTCGCCGATCACGGTCACCGGGGTCAGCGGCAACGCACCGGCCGCCCTGCAGGTCGGCGTGACGATCACCCACACCTACCGCGGTGACCTGGTCATCGACCTGGTCGGGTCGAACGGCACGACGATCCGGCTGAAGAACTCGAGCACCACCGACAGCGCCGACAACGTGATCGCCACGTTCACCGTGAACGGCACCGCGATCCCGGCGAACGGCACCTGGCGGCTGCGCGTGCAGGACGTCTTCGCCATCGACACCGGCTTCATCGACCAGTGGAGCCTGCAGTTCTGACCCTCACCTGACGGCGGCCTGACGGGCGCGGCCTGATGGGCGCGGCCTGATGGGCGCGGCCCCCGACCCGGGCGGGTCGGGGGCCGCGCTCTGGCTACCGGCCTGTCCGGGCCGGCTGGGCCTGCCGGGTCACGGCTGGGGCCGGGCGCTGGCCGGTCGGGTTACCGCGGGCCGGGTTGCCGCGGGCCGGGTTGCCGCGGGCCGGGTTGCCGCGGGCCGGGTTACGGCCGGCCGGGTTACGGCCGGCCGGGTTACGGCTGGCCGATCCAGTAGTTGATGAACGCCATCACGTCCGGGTTGAACCGGGTGCCGCTGTTGTAGGCGCTGTCGAACGGGCTCTTGGTGTGGATGCCGGTCACGCACCAGCCGCCGCACAGCCCCGGGGTCACCGAGTTGAGGTGGTAGACCGGCGAACCGCTCTCCCCGTGCTCGGTGTCGATCGAGTAGAACATCCGGTTCGCGGTCTGCTGGTTGACCACGTCGCCGTCCCACCACATCTGGGCCGGGTGGTCGCCGGGGTAGCCCTCCACGAAGAACGTCTGGCCCACCAGGTTCTCCGCGGTCTGGTACCACCAGCCGAACCAGCCGACCGTGTTACCGATGTCGCAGGTCAGCTTGACCAGGCCATAGTCGGTGTCCGCGGTGCCGGTGCTGATGTACGCATACGTGGTCCAGACGTCCAGCCAACTCGCGGTGCACGAACCGTACGGCTCGCTGGCGCCGTCCTTGGCCGGCACGATCCGGACGCTGTCCGCCCAGCCGCCGCCGGTGGTCCGGTCGTAGACGCAGTGCCCGGCGGTGACCACCACGTCCCGGCTCAGCATGAACCCGGTGCACTGGCCCTGGTCGCTGGTCATGTAGACGATCGCCCGCCACGGGTACGTGGTCGGCACGCCCTCCTTCGCCCGGCCGTCGGCGCCGAGCACCGAGTCCGGCTTCGGCCCGCTGACCGGACTGCCGGCGCCGGGGGCCTTGGCCCCGGCCGCCTTGGCCCCGGGCGCGGTGCCGGAGTTGCCGGCGCTGCCCGCGTACGAGCTTGCGCCGGCGGCGGCCACCGCCGGGCGCGGGATCGTGATCGTCCGGCCGGCACCGTTGACCATCGTCAAGGTGCTTTGCGCGGCTGGCGCGGCTGGGGCGGAGCCGGCTGGGGTGGCGCCGGCCGCACCGGCCGGGGTGGCCAGCAGCGCGGCGCCCGCGGTCGCGGCCACCAGCAGATGGCGGATTCGGACAGGTCTCATCCGACTGACTCCTTGTCTGGGCGGCACCCTGCCGCCCGGACCGCGGAGCGCTCGCACCGGCTCCGGATGCCCGCCGGCCGCGAACCTGCCCGGTTCCGCCCCCGTCCGGGCACCCCGCCTGCCCACCCCGGCCACCCTTCCGGGCACGTTCGCACCCGGGAGAGCGACTCAGGGCCGCCGGGTGCCGCGCGGCCGGCCGCCGCCCCACGCCACTGGCGCCTGGCCGAGGCGCCACCGCCGGGTGGTGGTGCCGCGTCGGGTGAAGGTGGTGCGGCGCCGGGTGATGGTGCGTCGGGTGGTGGTGCGTCGGGTGGAGGTGGTGCGGCGCCAGGTGGTGGTGCGTCGGGTGGCGCGTCCGGTGGAGGTGGTGCGGCGCGGAGTTGGGATGGGGTGCGCCGCGGGTGGCGGCGGTGCCGCGCCGGGGGTGCCTGTCCGGCGCCGGTGACGGAGTCGGGGTGCGGGTGACGTGGTTAGGGCGCCGGGTGACGGGTTGGCGGCGCGGGTGGTGGCGGAGGGGCGTCACCCGGCGCACGAACTCGTCAGCTGCGGAGCGAACTCGTCACTGGCGGAGCGGCGTCGTCACTGGCGGAGCGAGGCCGTCACCTGTGGAGTGAGCTCGTCGCTGGCGGAGAAACTCGTCACCTGCGGAGCGGGGTGGTCGCTGGCGGATGGGAGCGGTCGCGGGGGCTGGGTGGGCGGGCGGTGGGGCGTCAGGTGGGGCGGTGGGCGACGTGCACGCTGCGGGCTTCGAGGTGGTACAGGTCGGGGCGGTGGCCGAGGAAGGTCGGCGCGTCGGGGTCCAGGAGTTGGTCCCAGGTGGCGGTGTCGGCGGGGTCGAGCAGGTCCGCGCTGCGCAGCCGGTCGACGCGCCAGCGCAGGCTTGCCAGGACCTGGGTGACCGCGTCCGGCGTGAGCGGGGTCGGCTGTTCCAGCAGCGTGCTGCGGGTGGTCGGGGCGGCCAGCCCGGCCCGGCGCAGCGCCTCGGCCCAGCCGTACGGCATCGGTACCGTGCCGGGCAGGGCCGCGCGCATACCGGCGAACCAGCGATCCTGCGCGGCGTCCAGGCGGATCTCCAGGCCGGGCGTGCCGACGCCGACGTCCCAGGGCAGGTGCCGCGGGCGCAGGCCACCTTCGGACAGTGCCAGCCGGCCGCCCGGCGCGAGCAGCGCGGCCAGCCCGCTGACCGCCGCCTGCTGGTCCGGCGCGTGGTGTACCGAGGCGGACGCCCAGACCAGGTCGGCCGCCCCGCCGAGCAGCGCCGGGAACCGACCCGGCTCGGCCAGGTCGGCGAGCACGAACTCGACCCGCGCGCCGGCCGCTCCGGCTGCCGCCCGCGCCG